>NC_017554.1:0-4586378 GCF_000233595.1 Pantoea ananatis PA13 | reverse complement strand
AGCGGTTTTCCATCCTGCAATCATTAGAGGATCGTCAGAGGAAGGGCGGATCATAGCGCAAAGCGCGACAGAGATCTTCCCTTTCTACACAGTTTTTATCCTTTTTATCCACAGGACATGAACGCGAAGGAAAGTCTACGCCTGTGGCAGAAAAAACCACCTGGGATCGCGCTGAATGATTCAATTTTTCGGACGATCTCTCGTTTTTGTCTGCGCCTGCGGCAGGTCGATCGCAATAAGATCCTGCGCGATCCTTGCGCTTTAACGCAGACCCCGTATAATTCTTCCCCCGGCGTTGTCGCGTAAAGCTCAATGCCCGGACTCAGCGGGCTGTATCCGGGTTATCTGGTACCGCGACAAGCGAAGTAAATTGACTCGGGACTGTACAATTATTACAATCCCGCCTCTTTATTAAAGACACATTGAGGCGTCGGTCTGTTTTTTGGTCCGGAAACGCGTCACCCAGTGAAAATTTTCAAGTTTAGGTAGAAATCGCCATGAAACGCACTTTTCAACCGTCCGTACTGAAGCGCAACCGTTCACACGGCTTCCGTGCTCGTATGGCTACTAAAAATGGTCGTCAGGTTCTGGCACGTCGTCGTGCTAAAGGCCGCGCTCGTCTGACCGTTTCTAAGTAATAAAGCTAACCCTGATGGGTAAGCTCGCATTTCCCAGGGAGTTACGTTTGTTAACTCCCACTCATTTCACTTTCGTCTTTCAGCAGCCACAACGGGCTGGCACGCCGCAAATTACTATTCTCGGCCGCCTTAACGCGCTGGGGTATCCCCGCATCGGTCTGACCGTCGCGAAAAAACATGTGAAACGCGCTCACGAACGCAACCGGATCAAGCGATTGACCCGCGAAAGCTTTCGCCTGCGTCAACATGAATTGCCGTCGATGGACTTTGTGGTGGTTGCGAAGAAGGGTGTTGCCGATCTCGATAACCGTATGTTGGCGGAAGCGTTGGAGAAATTATGGCGTCGTCACTGTCGCCTGGCGCGCGGTTCCTGATCGTCCTGATACGCGTCTATCAACGCGGCATCAGTCCATTACTGGGGCCACACTGTCGGTTTCATCCGACCTGCTCTCAATACGGAATTGAGGCCTTGCGCAGGTTTGGGTTGATAAAAGGCAGTTGGTTGACTTTAAAACGCGTATTAAAATGCCACCCTTTGAACCCGGGTGGTGACGATCCTGTGCCGCCAAAAACCTTTGATACCAGAGAACATTAACGATGGATTCGCAACGCAATCTCTTTCTCATCGCTTTTCTGTTCGTGTCTTTCATGATCTGGCAAGCCTGGCAGACGGACCATGCTCCGAAGCCTTTGCAGACCCAGACCACGCAGAACACAAACAGTGCAGCCGGTGATGCTGCAGGCCAGGGTGTACCGGCCAGCGGCCAGGGTAAAACGATCACCGTTAAGACTGATGTCCTGTCATTAACGATCAACACCCGCGGTGGCGATGTTGACCAGGCTCAACTGCTGACTTACCCGGATAAGTTGGGTTCTGACAAGCCGTTTGAGCTGCTGGAAACCACACCGTCGTTTGTTTACCAGGCGCAAAGTGGTTTAACCGGCCGTAATGGTCCGGACAACCCGAATAATGGTGCGCGTCCGCTGTATAACACGGCTCAGGATCACTTCGAACTGGCTGAGGGTCAGAGCGAACTGCGTGTTCCGATGACGTTCACCGCTGAAAACGGCGTTGTTTACACCAAGACATTCGTGTTCAAGCGTGGCGACTATGCGGTTAACGTTGACTACAACATTAACAATACCAGCCAGCAGCCGCTGGAATTGTCGATGTTTGGTCAGTTAAAACAGACGATCGATTTGCCTAAGCACCGTGATACCGGCAGCAACAACTTTGCGTTGCACACCTTCCGCGGAACGGCTTACTCCACCAGCGAATCGAAATACGAAAAGATTAAGTTCGATACCATCGCCGATAACGAAAACCTCAATACCACCACCAGCAATGGCTGGGTGGCAATGTTGCAGCAGTATTTCGCGACCGCATGGGTACCGCGCACGCAGGGGACAAACACGCTTTATACCAGCAATCTGGGTAATGGCGTTGCTGCAATCGGCTATAAATCTGCGCCGGTAACCGTCGCACCAGGTGCGCAACAAACGCTGGATGCCACGCTGTGGGTAGGGCCGGAAATTCAGGACAAGATGGCCGCGATTGCGCCTCACCTTGACCTGACGGTTGACTACGGTTGGTTATGGTTCATCTCTCAGCCACTGTTTAAACTGTTGAAGTTCATTCACAGCTTTATCGGTAACTGGGGCTTCTCCATCATCATTATCACGTTCATCGTGCGTGGCATCATGTACCCGCTGACAAAAGCGCAGTACACCTCGATGGCGAAAATGCGCATGCTGCAGCCGAAGATTCAGGCGATGCGTGAGCGTTTAGGTGACGATAAGCAGAAGCAGAGCCAGGAGATGATGGCGCTGTATAAGGCAGAAAAAGTGAATCCGCTGGGTGGCTGCTTGCCGCTGGTCATTCAGATGCCTATCTTCCTTGCCCTGTACTACATGCTGTCTGGCTCGGTAGAACTGCGTCATGCGCCGTTTATATTGTGGATCCACGATCTGTCAGCACAGGATCCGTACTATATCCTGCCGATTCTGATGGGTATCACCATGTTCTTCATTCAGAAGATGTCACCGACCACCGTGACCGATCCGATGCAGCAGAAGATCATGACGTATATGCCTGTGATTTTCACCGTGTTCTTCCTGTGGTTCCCGTCAGGTCTGGTGCTGTACTACATCGTCAGTAACCTGGTAACCATTCTCCAGCAGCAGCTGATTTATCGCGGCCTGGAAAAACGTGGCTTACACAGTCGCGACAAGAAGAAAGCGTAAGACCGTCGCGGGAGGTTTCCCGCGATAAATACGGTTATGCTCAGGCGGTCAAAGCGACCGCCTTTGTTTTTTGTAGTGAGAGAGAATTTATGAGCCATAGCGATACCATTGTTGCTCAGGCAACCCCGCCCGGACGGGGCGGCGTTGGCATTTTGCGCATTTCCGGTCCGCGAGCCGCAGAGGTTGCCCAGCAGATACTGGGTAAACTGCCCAAACCGCGTTACGCCGACTATTTATCGTTTAACGATAGTGACGGTAGCGTGCTGGATCAGGGAATCGCGCTATGGTTTCCCGGCCCTCACTCTTTTACCGGTGAAGACGTGCTGGAGTTACAGGGCCATGGCGGTCCGGTGATTCTGGATCTGCTGCTGAAACGTATTGTGGCGCTGCCTGGCCTGCGCATTGCCCAACCGGGCGAATTCTCTGAGCGGGCTTTCCTTAACGATAAACTCGATTTAGCCCAGGCAGAAGCGATCGCCGACCTGATTGATGCCAGCTCAGAACAGGCGGCACGCTCGGCGGTCAACTCGCTGCAGGGAGCCTTCTCTGTTCGCATTAATCATCTTGTAGAAGCCCTGACGCACCTGCGTATCTATGTTGAGGCGGCCATTGATTTCCCCGATGAGGAGATCGATTTTCTGTCTGACGGCAAAATCGAAGGGCAGTTGAATACGGTCATCAGCGATCTTGATGCCGTGCGTGCCGAAGCCAAACAGGGCAGCCTGTTGCGCGAAGGCATGAAGGTGGTGATTGCCGGCCGCCCCAACGCAGGAAAATCCAGCCTGCTGAATGCGCTTGCCGGTCGTGAGGCGGCCATCGTGACGGATATTGCCGGCACAACGCGCGATGTGCTGCGTGAGCATATTCATATTGACGGTATGCCGTTGCATATCATTGATACCGCAGGGTTGCGTGAGGCCAGCGATGAAGTGGAACGTATTGGTATTGAACGCGCCTGGCATGAAATCGAACAGGCCGACAGGGTGCTGTTTATGGTGGACGGCACAACGACGGACGCAACCGAGCCCGCGGAGATCTGGCCAGATTTTGTCGCGCGTCTCCCGCCTCAGTTGCCGATTACCGTCGTACGCAATAAGGCGGACATCACCGGTGAAGCACGGGGACTGACCAACGCGAATGGCCACGCGCTCATCAGGCTGTCAGCCCGAACCAGCGAAGGCCTGGATACACTGCGTGACCATCTGAAACAGACCATGGGCTTTGCCGATAATATGGAAGGCGGTTTCCTGGCTCGTCGCCGCCATTTGCAGGCACTGGAGCTTGCCGCTACGCATCTTGAACAGGGCAAATCCCAACTGTTGGGTGCCTGGGCTGGCGAGTTGCTGGCAGAAGAACTGCGTCTTGCGCAGCAGGCGCTTAGCGAAATCACTGGTGAATTTACGTCAGACGATTTGCTGGGGCGAATTTTCTCCAGTTTCTGTATCGGCAAATAACACTGCACATGGCCCGTAAGCGGCCCGGTAAAACGAAGCCGTCGCCGTTTACGGGCCAACGCGTCATGTGTTGCTTATTGGTTGTTGTGGCGTAGATTATTGTAGAGTTGGATGTTATGACGCCGTGTTTTCAGCTGGACGTCGACAAGCACATCACGCAATGAGACGGGCTGAAACGCATCCAAAAACGTGAACTCACCGTATAGGTCGAATACTGGATGTTTTCCCTGGAGAGTTATATGACTACATCGCTTGATAATGCCGCGCTAGACACCCTTTTTTACCACGCCCGCACCCATAATCACTGGCAGCAAAAACCGGTCGAACAGGCCCTGCTGGAACAGCTCTACCAGCTCGTTGCCCTGGCCCCAACTTCAGCAAACTGCTCCCCGGGACGCTTCGTTTTTGTCACCTCAGCCGAGGGGAAAGAAAAGCTGAAACCGGCGCTGGCGTCCGGCAATCTTGAGAAAACAATGAGCGCACCGGTCACCGTTATTATTGCCTGGGACAGCGAGTTTTATCAGCATCTGACGATGCTGTTTCAACATGCCGATGCGCGTAACTGGTTTACTAACACGCCAGATTTAGTCAAAGAGACGGCGTTTCGCAACAGTAGCTTACAGGCAGGCTATCTAATTCTGGCAGCCCGAGCGCTGGGGCTGGATGCGGGACCCATGTCGGGCTTCGATCCGCTAAAAGTTAACGATGCCTTTTTTGCCGATACCACCTGGCAGGCGAATCTGTTAATTAATCTGGGCTATGGCATCCCGGATAAACTTCCTCCCCGTTTGCCCCGCTTGAGTCTTGAGCAAGCCTGCCAGTTCGTCTGATATCCCAGCGCGTTACGACTTTTTCGTAACGCCCGTTTCTGCTGGTGACTTCTGCCTGTAGTGAGGGCTCCAGCCTGCTGCTTTTCTGAAAAAAGGGCAAGCTGTATGCGGTAGCCTGAGAAAGCGCTTATAATGGGGTTGATGATTATTTGACCATTTTCATGGAGAGACAGATGGCGGGTCATTTTGTTCGTTGGACAGGCAATCCCGGGCAGTTGGTGGCTGATAGCGCCATCCCGCAGGACATCATCGACAGCGCGCAGCATCTTGCGGATAAACGTCGAGGGCGATTTCTGGCAGCCCGTATCTTGCTGGCACAGCTCATGCAGCGTATTTACGGCCTTCATCGTCTTCCGCCCATCGTTAAGCGTCATAACGGCCGCCCGGCCTTTGCGGATCGCGATCTTCCTGACTTCAATATTGCCTACGCGGGGAATACCGTGGGCGTCCTGCTGGCTGAAGAGCGCAGTCAGGTCGGCCTGGATATGGATATCGTGCGGGCACACAGTCGTCAGACGCAGGCGCTGATGGTGCAGGGGTTAAGTTCAGGAGAAATCGCCTGGATCAATGCTCAGCAAGATGTGCCTGAGGCCGTGACGCAGATCTGGACGCTGCGCCACAGCGTAATGAAACTGCAGGGCGCAGGTGAAGAAGGGCTGCGTTCGCTACAGCTATTGCCCGGCGCCGGGCGCCTGCGTACAACGCTGCCCACCGACCTGCAGATTCTGTGCGATGCGGAGCCCACGCTGGTGTGGTCCTGTGCTTTATCACCCCATGTGCGGCGCCTGTACTTATGGGAAATCACCGGCGGCGGCCAGTGGTCTGCACTGCGTGATATCGCGGTAGATAAGCCGGATGACGGGACAAAAATGATGCGTCTGACGACGCTGCATGGACGCGCGCTGGCCTCATACTGACCCAGTAACAGGCCGCCAGCGCACGACTTTCCAGGGCGCTCAGTGCGCGTCGATAAACGCGATTTTAAGCACAAACAGTAACGCGACAATCACCACGCAGGGGCTGATTTCACGCCAGCGCCCGGTGCCAAGTTTCATGACACAGTAAGCAATAAAGCCCAGCGCGATGCCTTCAGTAATAGAGAAGCTAAACGGCATCATCGCGGCCGTAACAAAAGCGGGAACGGCCTCCGTCAGATCGTCCCATTTAACCCGCGACAGGCTGGCGGTCATCAGCACGCCAACGTAGATCAGCGCGCCCGCTGCGGCATAGGCCGGAACCATGGCTGCCAGCGGTGATAAAAATGTGACCAGCAGGAACAGAAGGCCGGTGACGACCGCCATCAGTCCGGTACGACCACCAACGGCGACGCCAGACGTACTTTCAATATAGGCCGTAACGGAAGAGGTCCCTGCCAGCGCGCCAGTAACGGAACTGATGCTGTCGACATAGAGCGCCTGTTTCATCCGTGGGAAAGTCCCTTTTTCATCGACCAGGCCGGCTTTATCGGTGACGCCAATCAGCGTACCTGATGAGTCAAACAGATTGACCAGCATAAAAGAGAAGATGATGCCGGCCATGCCAATATTGAACGCGCCTTTGATATCGACCTGACCGACCACAGAGGTGATGGACGGAGGCGCAGAGAACAGACCCACAAACTTCACGTCGCCCAGCATCCAGCCAATCGCCGTGGTGACGATCATCGAAATCAGCACGGCGGCGTGAATATTGCGTGACGCCAGAATGGCGATAATAAAGAAACCCAGAGCACCCAGCAGCACGTTATGCGAGCTGAGGTTGCCCACAGTGACCAGCGTATCCGGGTTGGCCACAATGATGCCGGCGTTTTTCAGGCCCATCATGGCAATAAACAGGCCAATGCCGGCGGTAATGCCCACGCGCAGGCTAAGTGGAATATTGGCGATCATCCAGTAGCGAATACGCAGCAGCGTCAGGATAAGCAACCCCAGCGCGCCCCAAAAGATGGCGCCCATACCGACCTGCCACGAGTAACCCATAGCACCCACGACGACGAAGGCAAAAAAGGCATTGAGGCCCATTGCCGGTGCCAGTGCGACCGGAAGATTGGCGAACAGGCCCATCAGGATGCTGCCGAATGCGGCAATAAGACAGGTCGTTACGAACACCGCCTGGGCGTTCATCCCTGCCACACCCAAAATTTGTGGGTTTACAAAAACGATGTATACCATGGTCAAAAACGTGGTAACGCCAGCAATGACCTCGGTACGAACCGTTGTACCGTGTTCCTGCAATTTAAATACGCGCTGAAAAAGGCTTTGTTTGTTCATGCCGTTTATCCGGAAGAAAATTTCACCGGCGCGTATCCTGGCGATTTTGCCCGGGCAATACAATGATTTTTCGCAACCGATTGCCATTATCACAACGCGTCAGGCTTAGGGTAGAGTGTAGGGGCACCCAACTAAAAGGATGGAGTCAGATGTCAGCAGAATGCGTCTTTTTCGATTGTGATGGTACCCTGGTAGACAGCGAAGTGCTTTGTACACGCGCTTACGTCACCACCTTTGCCCGTTACGGTATTACGCTCTCCTTACAGGAGATGTTCGAAAAGTACAAAGGGGTGAAACTGTATGACATCATCCGTGACGTTAGCGAGTCGCATGGGGTCAGATTACCGCTGGACGAACTTGAACCCGCCTACCGGAGTGAAGTTGCCCGACTTTTCGATCTGGAGTTGAAGCCGATAGCCGGGGCGAAGGCGTTGGTGGCGCAGATGAACGTCCCGGTGTGCGTGGTATCCAACGGTACGGTCAAGAAGATGCAGCACTCGCTGGGATTAACCGGCATGCTGGACTACTTTGCCGAGCGCCTTTACAGCGGTTACGACATTGGTCACTGGAAACCCGAGCCTGAGCTGATGTTTCACGCCGCAGAGCAAATGCGAGTGCCTGTTGAGCGTTGTATTTTAGTGGATGATTCTGAAGCGGGCGCGCGGGCCGGAATCGCCGCTGGCATGCCAGTGTTCTACTACTGTGCCGACGCGCACAACCCGGAACTGGATCACCCGCTGGTCACGGTGTTTACGGATATGGCGGCGCTGCCTGAACTGTGGCGTGCGCGGGGCTGGAACCTGACAACCTAGCCTCAGGTTACCCAGTGGCGCCTGTCCAGCCGACTGAGCAGCATCGCCAGAAGCAGGCTGCCTGCCAGGGTGACCATAAAGACGGCGGGCAGATCCAACCAGGGACGCGTCATATCGTCATAGTGATTTGTACGGATGAAATGGATAAACAGCGCGTGAAAACCGTAGATGGGCAGCGAGTAGCGCGAAATCGTCGCCAGGCCAGGCAGGGTGCGTTGATTAAAGGCATTTTTGAACACCAGCAGGGCGCTGATGGCCGCAATAAACACCAGCGGTCCACAATAGAGATACCAGGTATCGTTAAATGCGCCGTTGACGATTAATGCCCGTTTAGTGCCCAACATAATACCGGTCACGCAGGCCAGGAAGGCCAAGACCGCCAGCGCAGTTACGCCGCGCCTGTCTGTTTCCATGGTGCCGATAGCACGCCCCAACAGCGCGTAGAGCAGGTAATAAATACTGTCTCCGCTCAGATAGAGGTTGATCGGTAACCAGTGAAACCGCCCCCATGACTGATCCATGGTATTGGGATTAGCCAGCACCGCCACAACCAGCACCAGCACCGCCACATAGCGGGGGCGCACGCTTTTGACCTGAATTAAGGGCGATAGCAGGTAAATGCCGATCAGCGCGAAGAAAAACCACAGATGATAAAACACCGGTTTCTGTAGCATTTTCAATATTGAACGGCCTTCACCGATGGGCGTTAGCAGGCTGATATAGACCAGCGCGACGGCGCTGTAAAACAGCAGGCATCCGACGAGTCGCCATAGATGACGGGGTTGTGCGCTGCGTTCGCCAAAGAACAGGTAGCCGGAAATCATAAAAAACAGCGGCACACAGATGCGTGACGTTGAGTTGAGTAGGTTGGCGATGTCCCACCAGTGACCTTTTATCGCCATCGGCCCGGCCAGATACCAGGTGGTGGTATGGATGACGATGACCATCAGGCAGGCAATTGCCCGCAAATTATCTATCCAGTAAATCTTTTGCGACATGGTTTCCTCTGGCGCAGTGCGTCCCGGTGCAAAGCGTAGCCAGTCGCGTTGCAGTCAACAAGCGCGCCGACAGGGATTCAGAACCCTCTGTGCGCAAGATCGCATGAAAAAAGCCAAACGGCACAGGTTAATTTTGCCGTTCAGCATCGCTGTGGCGCTGAACGTCATCCTAAAATCCACTCTCCAGGCTGCGCGGCAGGATTTCCGGCTGCACATCGCGCGGTCAAAGGGTATACTGTCGCACTCTTTTTTTATCTAGCCGAACCGCGTGCGAACTCATCATGCAAAAGTTTGATACCAAGACCTTTCAGGGCCTGATCCTGACATTGCAGGATTACTGGGCGCGCCAGGGCTGCACCATTGTTCAACCACTGGACATGGAAGTGGGCGCTGGTACTTCACACCCAATGACCTGCCTGCGCGCACTTGGCCCGGAGCCGATTGCCGCCGCCTATGTGCAGCCGTCCCGCCGTCCTACCGACGGCCGCTACGGCGAAAACCCGAACCGCTTACAGCACTATTACCAGTTTCAGGTGATCATCAAGCCATCGCCGGACAACATTCAGGAGCTGTACCTTGGGTCGCTGAAAGAGCTGGGTATGGATCCCACGGTGCACGATATTCGCTTTGTCGAAGATAACTGGGAAAACCCTACGCTGGGTGCCTGGGGACTCGGCTGGGAAGTGTGGCTTAACGGCATGGAAGTGACGCAGTTTACCTATTTTCAGCAGGTAGGTGGCCTGGAGTGCAAACCGGTTACCGGTGAGATCACCTACGGTCTTGAGCGCCTCGCGATGTACATCCAGGGCGTTGACAGCGTTTACGATCTGGTCTGGAGCGACGGTCCGTTAGGTAAAACAACCTACGGCGACGTGTTCCACCAGAACGAAGTCGAGCAGTCTACCTACAACTTTGAATACGCCGACGTGGATTTTCTCTTCACCTGTTTTGAGCAGTATGAGAAAGAAGCGCAGCAGCTACTGGCGTTGGAAAAACCTCTTCCGCTGCCTGCTTACGAGCGCATTCTGAAAGCCGCACACAGCTTTAACCTGCTGGACGCGCGTAAAGCGATCTCGGTGACGGAGCGTCAGCGCTACATTCTGCGTATCCGCACCCTGACTAAAGCCGTGGCTGAAGCCTATTACGCTTCTCGCGAAGCGCTGGGCTTCCCGATGTGCAATAACAAAAAGTAAGAGGCAGCCATGACTGACAAAACGTTCCTGGTGGAAATCGGCACCGAAGAGCTGCCACCGAAAGCATTACGCAGCCTGGCGGAAGCCTTTGCTGCTCAGGTGACTGCCGAGCTGGATGCGGCTAATCTGAACCATGGCGAGGTAAGCTGGTTTGCTGCCCCGCGCCGTCTGGCGTTGAAAATCGCCAGCCTGAGTGCCTCCCAGCCCGATCGTGAAGTAGAAAAGCGTGGGCCTGCGGTCGCGGCGGCCTTCGATGCAGAAGGCAATGCCACTAAAGCAGCGGAAGGCTGGGCACGCGGTAACGGTATTACGGTTGAGCAGGCTGAACGCCTGAGCACCGACAAAGGCGAATGGCTGGTTTATCGTGCCCAGGTTAAAGGTGAGGCTGCTCAGGCATTGCTGCCAGGAATGGTTGCCACTGCTCTGAGTAAACTGCCAGTACCTAAACTGATGCGCTGGGGCGACAGCGACGTGCAGTTTGTGCGTCCGGTGCATACCGTCACCCTGCTGCTGGGCGATGAACTGATTCCCGCCACGATCCTTGGCATTAAGTCAGATCGCGTTATTCGTGGTCACCGCTTCATGGGCGAAAGTGAGATCACGCTGGAGAACGCCGATCAGTATCCGGATGTGCTTGAAAAGCGCGGTCAGGTCATTGCTGACTATCAGGTTCGCAAGGCCATGATTAAAGCCGATGCAGAAGCCGCGGCGCGTCGTTTAGGTGGGGTCGCTGACCTCAGCGACAGCCTGCTGGAAGAGGTGACATCGCTGGTGGAATGGCCGGTCGTATTGACCGCCACCTTTGAGGAAAAATTCCTTAAGGTGCCGTCTGAAGCGCTGGTTTACACCATGAAAGGCGATCAGAAGTACTTCCCGGTTTATGATGCGGAAGGCAACCTGCTACCAAACTTCATTTTTGTGACCAACATTGAGTCCAGCGATCCGCAGCAGATCATTTCCGGTAATGAGAAGGTTGTACGCCCGCGTCTGGCGGATGCCGAATTCTTTTTTGATACCGACCGCAAAAAGCGCCTTGAAGATCACCTGCCGCGCCTCGAAACCGTGCTGTTCCAGAAAGAGCTGGGTTCGCTGCGTGACAAAACCGATCGTATTCAGGCCCTTGCCGGTTGGGTCGCAGCGCAGATTGGTGCTGATGTGAATCACGCCACGCGCGCGGGCCTGCTGTCCAAATGCGACCTGATGACCAATATGGTGTTTGAGTTCACCGACACGCAAGGCGTGATGGGCATGCACTATGCGCGTCATGACGGCGAAGCCGAAGATGTTGCGGTGGCGCTGAACGAGCAGTACCAGCCGCGTTTCGCAGGGGACGATTTGCCGTCCAGCCCGGTTGCCTGTGCGCTGGCGATTGCCGATAAAATGGACACGCTGGCCGGGATTTTTGGTATTGGTCAGCATCCAAAGGGCGATAAAGATCCCTTTGCACTGCGTCGTGCCGCGCTGGGCGTGCTGCGCATTATCGTAGAAAAAAATCTGCCACTCGATCTGCAAACGCTGACCGAAGAAGCCGTGCGCCTGTATGGCAGCAAGCTGAGCAATGCCAATGCGGTTAATGACGTCATCGACTTTATGTTGGGTCGCTTCCGCAGCTGGTATCAGGAAGAAGGCCACAGCATTGATACGCTGCAGGCGGTACTGGCACGTCGTCCAACCCGTCCGGCCGACTTTGATGCCCGCATGAAGGCGGTCTCACACTTCCGCACGCTGGATGAGGCTGCCGCGCTGGCCGCTGCCAATAAGCGCGTCTCTAACATTCTGGCTAAATCGACCGAACCGCTGAATGACAGCGTGCAGGCGTCGTTGTTAAAAGAGAATGAAGAGATTCAGCTGGCCACCTTCGTGACCGCTCTGAGCAGTAAACTGCAGCCTTACTTTGCAGAAGGTCGCTATCAGGATGCGTTAATTGAGCTGGCGCAGCTGCGCGAAGCCGTAGACAACTTCTTCGATAAAGTGATGGTTAATGCGGAAGACGAGGCGGTGCGGATTAACCGTCTGACGCTGCTGTCGAAACTGCGCGAACTGTTCCTGCAGGTCGCTGATATTTCGCTACTGCAGTAACCGGCCTCGACGATGTTGAAAAGGGACGAGAAATCGTCCCTTTTTTATTCTGTGTGTCCCGTCCTGAATAATCGAGGTACGTTGCCCATCGACAGGGCGATATGTGAAATCTCATCTGTAGAGCATGTTTATATTCAGGCGCTGCAGCCGGTTACCGGCACAGGCGGCGCTATCCGCGAGTCTATCTCAAGCCGCCAGGCATCGTGGCGGCACAGCCCGAATGCCCGCTTTAAAATGTCCAGGTAACGCCTGAAGAAAGCGTCCAGTAATACTGTTGATCCGTCATCGGACTGTCGCGAAGTGCGCCAGTCAGGAAGGTGACTTTGGGCTGAAGATAAATATGCAACGGCGTAACCGGGTGCCAGTCAAACGCCAAAGCAAGCCACGGCGTAATGCCCTGATGACGCCAGGAAGGTAAACCGCTGCGCTCGGATTCCTGAGCGTTCACGCCGTAGTAATAGCTTGCCTGCTGCTTATTCAGCCAGTCCACCCCAACCTGCGGATAAACGTCCAACTGCATGAACGACACCTGGCCCGCCCATGCGACCGTTCCCAGTAATCCCCGGCTTTCATTCAGCGTATCCGCAGAGAGTTCCGTTCTGAAAGCACCGACGGGGGTTATCTTTTGATAGCTGATGCCGCCCATCATGGTGCTGTGGCGGATGTCTAGCTGTCGAAGCGCCGGGTCAGATGACTGGCCGGGATCGAATTCGTTATCCAGATACCACCAGCGCGCCTTTAGCTGTGTGGTGTCATCTTTGATCAAATAGGCGCCGACTTCGGTGCCGTCAATATAGACATGGTTGTTGTCATATCCTACATAAGGCAGACCTGAAAACTGCGTTTTGTACTGGCGATAAGGCGTAAAGTTCGCCTCGCCCTGGGCGCCCAGCGTCAGCTCCTCAGCCCAGGCCTGTGTGATATTACCGACCAGGAGGCAGCACAAGGCCATTCTGAAGTGTGATCGCATGATAGTGATTTGTCCGGTTTTCGTCTGTCTGAGGCAATGGGCTGCCAGGTCTCACAGCCCATGACGAGGCCGGAGCGTAAATAAAAAAACTGAGCGTGGTAATGAACTGCCTTTTACCTTGGCTTACGGCCCGCGCGCGCCGGGCCGCTTCAGGACAGGGCCTGAGCGAAAGATATAGCGGACTCGCTGCAGCAATGCAAGGCGCGGCGATGCTTATTCTTACCGGGTTCATCCCCTGATTACCGCTACCTTCTCTGACTACTGGGACGTAACATCAATCAATCGTCAATCGGTCCTGAATTCCGTCGATATTATCCCTTTATTTATTGTGGGAATAAGGTGTTTTTGTTAAGGTCCCGTTCCGCCAGATAACCGTTAATTTCGCAGGTTTACCGCGATCTAATGATGTTTTTCCCGTGAGTGGCAAGGCTTAAAAAGAAAATATCTGGCGCAAACAGGCTGTTTCATTTCGGATGAGACAGGGCTGAATAATACTGAACTCACAGCCCTGTCTTGAAAGGATAAGGCTGTCTGTATCAGAGAATTAACAGGGTGCGATGCGCCACCTGTTTTTTATTATCAGGACTGTCGTATGAACAAGGTGATTATTTCCGCTATTTTCTGTGCGCTGCTGAGTGGTGCGGTGCCCGCAGTGGCAAGTCAAACGCTGTCTGTAGGCTATGCGCAGAGTAAAGTTGAAGATTTTAAAAATATGCCCGGTGTGAATCTGCAATATCGTTATGAGTGGGACTCGCCGGTTAGCGTAGTGGCCTCTTTCACCACTCTGGAGAACAGTGAGGACAGCAACAGTTCTTTTTTTCAGCGCCATACGTCCGATCACGTAAGCGCAAAATATTATTCTTTACTGGCGGGGCCGGCATATCGTCTGAATCAACGGGTCAGTGTTTATGCGCAGGCCGGCTTTTCCCATGCCGCGATGAGCCGCCAGTATCACGGCTATGATTCTCAGGGAATGCCTCAGGACATCCAGTTTTCGGAGACGACCAATGCGTTGGCTTACGGGGCCGGTATTATCATTAACCCGGTTGATTATCTGTCTGTAACCCTGGGTTACGAAGGTTCCCGCACCCGGGTTGAAGGAGAGCAACGCGCTGTTAACGGCGTTAATCTGGGGGTGGGTTACCGTTTCTGATTGCACGTTTATGCAGATTTGCTCTGCATCCTTCGCGGCGTGCCTCTCACCGCTTCAGAATACGCATAACGCCGCTGGCCCTTCAGAAACCCGGCGACCGGCATCCTGGCGGGCAACTTGCTGCGCCGAGTGATCAGGATGCGGGCGGCGTGGTTCGGGCAAAGCTTTCGCGCTGAAACAGGTTTTCTGCCAGCTTGACTAACGCCGGGCGGCCAACGCACCAGTTCGGCACGACGCGACGGAAATTCAGATAACCGATCATGCAGCCCGTCGCAATATCCGCCAGGTTAAGTGCGCCAGTGTTGATCCATTTTCCTTCGTTCACGGAGGCTTCCAGGCTGTCCAGGCCACGCTGAATCTTTTCACGATTACGCAGTAAAACCTCTTCTGACTGCATATCGCCCGGACGTAACTGCTCACGCACAATCACCAGCGCCGCGTCACTGATACCGTCAGCTAACTTCTCGAGCTGACGAACGTTTAACGATGCGAGGGAAGTGTCAGGTAATAAAGCAGGCGTCGGGCTGCGCTGTTCCAGGTACTCAGCGATGATGCTGGAATCGAACCAGATCTGATCGTCCTCCGCGACCAGTGCAGGCACTTTTCCCAACGGATTATATTGCGGAACGTGGCTGTCATCGCTGTAAGGCGAAGCATTAACGAATTCAAACATCATGCCTTTTTCCAGCATGATGATAGATATCTTGCGTACAAAAGGGCTGGTATAGCTGCCAATCAGTTTCATTGCGTAGCTCCGTTTAGCGAGGTTTTTTAGCAATAGCTATTCACCAGGGAACATAAAGGGATTCAGACTGCTTCGTGTAAAGCCTTCCTGCTCCATACGGGCATCCAGCACCAAAGAAGCGAGATCGTCCGCGACGGGTTCAATTGCCGGATTCTTTTGCTGGTACAAGATTTTCAGATAGCTACCACAGTCACCACAGCTTTCAGCTTTTACTGCTGCATGTTCACTGTCCAGCGACCAGTAGTGAAGATCGCGGGATTGTTCGCAGTTTGTGCACTTGCTACGCACCACGTACCACTCACTTTCGCACAGATTGCAATGCAGGTAACGTGCGCCTTCGTCGGTGCCCATATGAACCATGCTGGCAACGGGCATGCTGTTGCACACCGGGCAGTACTGGCGTTGATTGCCCATCTCTGCCTGTGCTTTACCCGGTATCAACGCCGCCATTTGCGCCCAGTAAATTGACAGTGACGCCCAGATAAAAGGCGCTTTGTCGCTACTGACCTGAGCATACTCGCCCGCAAAGAGTGCGCTGGCCATCGTTTCCAGCTCGCTGGCAGAGGCTTTTTCCAGGTTCTCCAGCACTGCCAGCGCCTGGCCGCTCATCTCGGGTTTAAGTTCCGCAATCAGCGAATGCAACAGGCGGTGCCAGTGCGTATCCCGCGGTAAAGTATGAATATCCAGCGGCGGTTTGCCTTCCTGAGCACTCTGTACCAGGCGGGCATGAAGATTCATCTGCAGCGGATGGTCATACAGCACAATTTCCTGCGCCTGGGCTATGACGGCGGCAAAGCGTAAATAATCGCCCAGTGGATTTTTAGCGGCCAGATCACGCAGTCGCGCGGCGCGGCGGCTGTATAAACGCTTCAACTGGGGGAAAAGTAACGGCGGGATTGTCTCCGCTGGATTTTTTTCGCTCTTCTCCAACTGATCTTGCGGGATAATGCGGATGCTCATAGAGGGCATTTTCCTGTTTTGTTGGCTGATTACGCGATTCACGACACCAGCAAGAATAGGTTTTCAGTCGTGGCTCAGGCCATTCGGACGGTGGCTTTGTCGCCGGTTTTACGTTTTTTCTGTTGCGGTTATCTCCATCATGACAGGACTCGTCGTCAGTCAGAAGATTGCAGCATTTCAGGATCTCATCAATGTTCCCGACAGGCTGATCATAGCAGTCCAAATCCCGCCCTTGTGGATGAAATGTATTTTTCCCGAGGCTGGATGATTTCATACAGATAGACATCGAGCATGCCGGGCCAGCCGCGCGCCATTTCACGCTTTATGCTATCAGGGTGCCATGCGCTTGTTGCTCTCTGTCAGTAGGTTCAGAATAGGCACTATTCAGCATAACGGAATACTATTACCTTTCAATCATTGCGGAATCAGCCAGGATCAGAAAAAAGTGAATAAAAACGAGGCGAGAAGTGATGCTGATGTAATCGGGAATGCCGGTCTGCGTGAAACTCTGGTGTGGCAACGTGACGATTTACATCACTCCCGGGCTGACTGGCTAGCGGAAGAGGTTCCCGTGGCGCTGGTTTATAACGGCATTTCCCACGTCGTGATGATGACAACGCCCAAAGACCTGGAGGCTTTTGCCATCGGTTTTTCTCTCTCTGAAGGCATTATCGATGCGCCGGCAGATATCTTCGGTATGGATGTGGTCGCGGGTTGCAATGGCATTGAGGTACAGATTGAGCTATCCAGCCGTCGTTTTATGGCGCTGAAAGCGCAGCGACGGGCCCTGGCGGGGCGGACCGGCTGTGGCGTTTGCGGGGTTGAGCAACTGGACCAGATTGGTAAGCCGCTTACGCCGTTGCCGTTCACCCAGCGGTTTACGTTAGCGCATCTGGATCGCGCACTGGGGCAACTTAACCAGTTTCAGCCAGTGGGGCAAAAAACGGGCTGTACCCATGCAGCGGCCTGGATACAGCCTGATGGTGTGCTGATTCACGGCTGCGAGGACGTCGGTCGTCATGTGGCGCTGGATAAGCTGTTGGGCTATCGCAGTCAGGCCGCCTGGGGCGAGGGCGCCCTGTTAGTTTCCAGTCGCGCCAGCTATGAGATGGTGCAGAAATCTGCAATGTGCGGCGTGGAGATTCTGTTTGCCGTCTCCGCTGCGACCCGACTGGCTGTTGAGGTTGCAGAACGCTGCAACCTTACCCTTGTCGGTTTCAGTAAGCCGGGCCGGGCGACCATTTACACTCATCCACAGCGGCTGATGTAAATGCTGAGCAGCGCGAATGAGTGCCTGCAGAAGCGGTTATCAGGCCGTCACGGGCTTGCTGACTGCGCCTGCGCGAAGCCCGTTTTGCGGTCAGCATCAAACGAAAAATGCGCAGTCTTTGCATGTTTTTTCAAAACCTTATGTTTAATAGGGCATTGATTACGCTTTTACCGATCATGAATTTAACTATAATGATAAGACTGCTTACGCGGCACGTGCCGACATTGTCGTGCTGCTCAAACACTAAATGGAGAGGAAGAACATGAGTTATTCACTGCCATCCCTGCCTTACGCCTACGACGCACTGGAACCGCACTTTGACAAGCAGACGATGGAAATCCATCACACCAAACATCATCAGACCTATGTCAACAACGCCAATGCGGCGCTGGAAGGCACTGAATTTGCTGATCTGCCCGTTGATGAACTGATCACTAAGCTGGATCAGCTGCCAGCAGACAAAAAAGGCCCGCTGCGCAACAACGCAGGTGGTCATGCTAACCACAGTCTGTTCTGGAAAGGCCTGAAAACCGGCACGACCCTTCAGGGCGAACTGAAGGCGGCTATTGAGAAAGATTTTGGTAGCGTTGAGAAATTCCAGGAAGAGTTTGAGAAAGCGGCGACCACCCGTTTCGGTTCAGGTTGGGCCTGGCTGGTTAAAAAAGGCGACAAACTGGCCGTGGTTTCCACTGCTAACCAGGATAACCCACTGATGGGCGAGGCCGTCGCTGGCGTTTCTGGCTATCCGATCATTGGTTTGGATGTGTGGGAACACGCCTACTACCTGAAGTATCAGAACAAGCGCCCGGACTACATCAAAGCGTTCTGGAACGTGGTTAACTGGGACGAAGCGGCAGCCCGCTTTGCATCGGCTAAGTAAGCGATAACCCAAGAGACCTGACCGGCAGAACCTGTTCTGCCGGTTTTTTTTCGCCTGAACATCAGGTTTTCGTCCTTTTCCGGTCTGAATGTTGCCATTGCCATTGCCATTGCCATTGCGATAGCTGATGCTGCGCTGCCCGCACCGCTTCCCACCTTTAAAGCCCGACGTTCGAAGTCAGTTAAACCAGAATTAAACGAAGCGTCAGTTTATCCCGGTAAGTTTTTAACAATTTGAGTCATTAACCTGTCGTTGATGTCGCTCGTTTTATCATCAGCGCCACTATCAAACTAATAAGAACTTATGCCATGTCTATTTATACTACACACGAGCCGGTTGCTGATTCGTATGCCTCTCTGTTTTTTCAATTGGTCAGCGGAAAGTACGTGCCAAATAAACGTTGGCTAAGCCGTCAGTTCCGTTTTAAATTTGCCTTAAGGACGCTGATTGCGCCCGTGACCACATTGCGCTATTTACAGCAGCTCTCAGAGTTACCCCGGTTTTCGCAATTAATGCGTGTGCAGGGAGTCTTACCCGCGAAGTTACATCGCCCTTATCTGCGTGCCGGAATGGGTGTAGCTGCACGCGCCCAGGCTATTCTCGATCATTATCATTTAATGAGCAGTCTGGATAATCTTCAACTTCGCCAGGTTTTACAAAGTTGCGAAGAGAGCGTGCTGGCCAGGCTGAAGGGTAAAAATGATGAAGATTTTGTCATTGCCTGTAGCTCAGGTTATTACGATCGTGAAGGTGAAATAACCTTAGTCTTGCGTTATCAGGGAGAAGGCTTAGCCTCACTTTCATTCACGATCTTGAACGAGGAAAACGCGCGCACACTCTTAATCGGTGGCTTACAGGGACCGCGTAAAAGTATCAGTAATGATGTTATTCGTGATGCAACCAAAGCGGCACATGGTTTATTTCCTAAACGCTTATTGATGGAAGTCGTCTTTATTTTATCTCAGCAATGTGGTGTCAGGAAAATAGCGGCGGTAGGGGATGAAACGCATGTTTTTCGCAGCCTGCGTTATCGCCAGAGTAAAGAGGATAAATTCCATGCCAGCTACAGCGATTTCTGGCTGACGATCAACGGAAAGGAGCGTGCTGACGGCGTCTTTATGCTGCCGCTGGCGCTGCCGCGTAAAACGCTGGAAGAGATTGCCAGTAAGAAGCGTGCGGAATACCGCCGTCGTTATACGCTGCTGGATACGCTGGCAGAGCAGGTTGGGACTGCTACTGGCCAGCAAAACAGCGATCGGGCCGCTGCCTGAAACATGATCAAAAGGCGTTTTTAGCAAATCCGGTCATAACGCTAAGCCCCATTTCTCGTCCCAGCGCGGTCATAGGATGCACCACCACCAGGCCGCGCACGCTTTTCTTCAATGCGCCTAAATTTGCCTGCTCTTTTTTCGTAATTTCGCGGCTGAACGGCAATTTTTGCAGTTTTTGCGCTTCCTGGCTCAGCTTAACGTCACGCTGACTGCGAAGGCGCTCAATTTCCGTTACCAGCGTTTCTTTCTCTTTCAGCAACGCGCCCAGCTTTTCAGCATCACCTGATTCGAGTAACTGAGGCTCTTTACGATTCAGCGCGTCAAGTTGATCGCTGAGACGTTTAATTTCGTTTTTTTCTTGCTCTTTCATGACAACAACTCGTTGAGGAAAACAGGCTAAGGATACACCAAATTTAACGTAGATTCTCGGTGGTTAGCGTAAAAAGGGGAGCCTTGAGGCTCCCGGCGGGATTTAGCTGACTGACTTTTTAAACGCCTGTTTCATACTAATGCGGGAAATCAGTTCGGTGAGTGACAGGACCATAGTGGAGCGTACCATCTGCAGATAACGTTGCTGCTGCATCGCCTGTAGTGCTGCATCTTCAGCATGAAATGTGGGAACGGGGGGCCAGGCCGCCACGCAGTGCAATTCACCAAAGGGTCCCAGAATTTCATCATCAGTAAAACGGTAATCGCCCGCGTCATGATTGAGTTCTTCACGCAGCGCCAGCAGTAACTCACAGTCTTCATATTCATGCCGACTAATCACGCCAAGGCCATAGATCAGCTTGAGCCTGACGGAGAGCTCACCTAACGGACCGTCACCCAGCAGCAAGGGCTCTACGGCGTATTTCACCGCGTAGTCATCTTTACGGAATACCTGCAGCACCAGCACATTGACGGCTTCAGCTAACAACTCGACAGCGGCGAACAAAAAGCTTCTCACCGAGCGTCCAGCGTTCAGGCGTTCAAGCACCCGGTTTTCAAAAGCCTGCTTTTCTTCCATTCTTGCCTGCATCAGTGTAGTGCTGCTGTCGGGGGCCCGTTTATTGCCCCCGATCTGGGTCGCTAACATGGGGCTATTATGCCATGGCGTGCCAGGCACTCACGGCCTCTTTTATTATTTCACTCTCAGCATCCAGTCCTGAAACCTGCGCTAAGGTTGCCTGCGGACCTTTTTCCGCCAGCAGCGCGGCTAACTCCTGCGCCTGGGGATCCTGATCGCTATGATAATGCATTGCAGCAGCAATGCCCTGAACCAGGTTGGCATGCGGCAGGCCATATTCCAGCGTGCCGAGTGTCGGTTTAATCAGGCGGTCGCCTGCGCTCAGCTTGCGGATTGGCTGACGACCTACGCGTTCAACGTCATCTTTCAGATAGGGATTTTCAAAGCGGCTAAGAATTTTTTGAATATAAGCAGCATGCTTGTCTGCTTCGAAGCCGTAGCGTCTAATTAGTACCGCGCCACTTTCTTCCATCGCACCCTGGACGACCGCGCGAATATTCTCATCGAGAATGGCATCGCGAATAGTCTGGTGCCCCGCCTGTTGCCCCAGATAGGCTGTAATTGCGTGGCCGGTATTCAGGGTGAAAAGTTTACGTTCCACAAAGGCCATCAGGTTATCGGTCAGTTCCATGCCCGGAATGGTGGGCAATTCGCCTTTAAACTGGGTTTTGTCCACAATCCATTCGCTGAAGGTTTCCACCGTGACTTCCAGCGGATCCTGACTGCCTGCTTCAGAAGGGGGAACAATACGGTCTACTGCTGAATCCACAAAGCCAACGTGTTGTTCGAGCCAGACATGATATTCAGAAGGCAGCGCCTGTAGCACGTGCTGCTTAAGCTGGCTGGTTCCACGCACCATATTTTCACAGGCGATAATATTTAACGGCCGAACATTGCCGTTATCACTGCGTTTGGCCAGACCTTTTGCCACGCTGGCAGCGATGCGCTCAAGGATTTGCGGACCAACGGCAGTGGTAACGAGATCGACATCCGCGATCAGTCCAGTAATGTCGTCGCTGGTGCTGTTCACGGCGCTGACGCCCTTAACCACTTCAACTTTGGCCTGTTCACCTACCACATGCACGGGATATTCATGACGTGCATTAAGGGCATCCAGCACTGCCTGATTCACATCTGCAAAAATCAGCTCAATACCGGCATCTGCCAGCAGTTTGCCGATAAAGCCACGACCGATGTTGCCTGCTCCAAAATGTAACGCTTTCATAAAATTGACCCATATCAAATAACGATGGGGCGGGCATGTCCGCCCCCAAAAAATGGGACGGGCACAACCGCCCCAGGGAAATGTCGGACCCGGTTATGCTACAGCGGGTTTGCCTGATAACAGATCCAGAACATCCTGTACGCTTTCTGTACGTGCCAGTTGTTCAATGACCTGCTCATCATCGAGCGCGTTCGTCAGGCTGGTAATCACCTGAATGTGCTCGTTATTGCGGGCAGCTATACCAATCACCAAACGTGCCACTTCATCAGGTTCCTCGCCAAACTGAACGCCGGCAGGGTACTGGCAGAAAACCACACCCGTTTTCAGTACACGGTCTTTCGCTTCAACGGTACCGTGCGGCACAGCAATCGACTCGCCAAGATAGGTTGGCGTCAGCTTTTCGCGCGCCAGCATGGCATCAATGTATTCGGGTTCTACGTAGCCGCCTTTGACTAACTGCTCACCGGCAAAGCGAATCGCCTGCTCTTTATTGCTGGCACTCAGCCCCAGGAAAACGTTGCTCTGGCCGAGTTTAAACAGGTTGGCATGGCTGTCATCGTAGCTGTCACCCAGCGTCTTCTGTACGGCTTCTCGGTTAGCTTCACTGCGATTAGCCGCCACCAGGCGCTCGGTCAGCGTGCTATAAAGTGCACTATCCAGGAAGTTATTTAAGGAAATGTGCTGGGCATGAGGCGCCTGACGGATGGCTCGTTCAGTAAGATCGCGATGGGTAATCACCAGATCAACGTCACCCGGTAAGGCATTAATCGCGCTGTTGGTGACCGACACGTTACTCAGACCTGCATCATGGACCTTCTTACGCAGGACACCAGCGCCCATGGCGCTTGAGCCCATACCTGCATCGCAGGCCACAATGATTTTACGCACATGGTCCAGATCTACGCTCATCGCGTCGCTCGCAACCGGCGCACCTGTCAGACTCTGACCTTTTGACTGCGCTTTCATATCACGCATACGCTGCGTCGCCGCTTCGATATCGTCATCTTCTTTCACTTTGCTGGTCTTCAACAAAATGGCAGAAATCACAAACGACACCGCAAATGCAGCAAAGATGGCGGCGATATTGGCAAAGTAAGCTCCTTTTGGCGTCATGGCCAATACGGCCAGGATAGAACCTGGTGAAGCAGGCGATACCAGACCACCGTGCAGTACGGTCAGCGTAAAGACACCGGTCATTCCGCCAAGGATGACGGCCAGCAGCAGGCGTGGTGCCATCAGCACGTAAGGGAAGTAGATCTCGTGAATGCCGCCCAGGAAGTGGATGATCGCCGCACCGCCAGCAGACTGTTTAGCACTGCCGCGACCAAAAAACATATAGGCCATCAGCACGCCCATCCCCGGACCCGGGTTGGCTTCGATCAGGAAGAAAATTGATTTCCCTGCTTCACTTGCCTGCTGAATACCCAGAGGTGAGAAAATCCCGTGGTTAATCGCGTTGTTCAGGAACAGGATTTTTGCAGGTTCAACGAAGATTGACGTCAATGGCAGCAGGTTGTTCTGCACCATCAGGTTAACGCCCGTGGCAAGAATGTGTGACAGACCTTCAACCAGCGGACCAATCGCCATAAAAGCCAGCATGGCCAACAGCATACCGATAATACCGGCAGAGAAGTTGTTCACCAGCATCTCAAAGCCGCTTTTGATTTTACCGTCAACCATACGGTCAAAGGATTTGATCGCCCAGCCGCCAAGTGGGCCCGCAATCATTGAGCCGAGGAACATCGGCATATCAGCACCGACAATTACCCCCATCGTAGTGATTGCGCCAACCACCCCACCGCGATCGCCACCGACCAGGCGTCCACCGGTATAACCGATCAGGAGTGGCAGCAGGTAAGTGATCATTGGGGCGACCAGTTTCGCCAGCGTTTCGTTAGGGATCCATCCTGTTGGAATAAACAGCGCGGTGATAATACCCCAGGCGATAAATGCGCCAATGTTAGGCATCACCATATTACTCAAAAAGCGACCAAAGCTTTGTACTTTGACCTTTACTGATGAGGACATAAGCCCACCCCTTGTTGAGACGCGCTGCAACAGGAGCGCGCGTTTGTTTTTGTTTAGCCACTACGGCGATGAGCCGTCAGTATTACTGTATGCAGGCGGACTTTATCACGCGAATAGTGGACTGCGTAGTGCACGAGGCTTAGTGTGATTTATGTCACATTTATGTCGGGGGGATGGGGGGTTATTAAGTGACTTTTATCACAGAAATGAGCCATTACGGTGAGAAGACGACGGATTTTTAGCCATCAAAATCGATTTATAGTGATTGCGATCACATTTATGGCGTTGAGCTTTGTTTGATAAATGAGACTAAGATCACAATTTAATTTAATGAAAAACGGGCCGGATCACATTTTGATCAGGCCCGTTTGAATGCGGAATCATGATTTCACGTGGCTCAGGTTAGGCGGTGAATGACACGTCCCTGCACGCAGATTATTGCAAATTACCCTGTACTGCATTTTTAGCCTGGCTCAGCGCTTGCACATTAGCTGATAAGCTCGTCATTAAGTCATTATATTGCGTCGCCTGTTCCTGAGTTGGGAACTGAACGCCACCGTTATTGAAACTGACGCGTGTTCCCTGAGCCTGCAAAAACTCACCTGTCTTTACAGCATCCTGGCTAAGTGCCTGCAGTTTGGGTAGCAATGGGATCAACTGGCCAGCAGGCTGCGTCACCACTTTGTCATACGCGGTATCGAAGACTTTTTTCAGGTCGTCGTTTTGCTTAAGCGCGCTTTTACTTTTATCTGCCTGCATTTTTGCGGTTTCCAGTTGCTGGGTAGCCACCGTCAACGCGCTGTCGGCCTGGGCCAGTGAGTCGTGGCGGCTCAGATAGTCCTGCGGCACATGAATAGCAGAAAGTTCATCCACCACCGGACGCATCCCCTGATCCACAGCTTTGTTCGCCTGCTGCGAGAAGCCATAAAGAATGGCGTAATCACCGGTGAAAGGGCCAAAACTTTGTTTCTGATTTTCACTCAGGCTGGGTAGATGTTCACCGCTACGCATAACGGTATTTTGCAGAAAATCGATAAACGCTTTGCGCTGTTCGCCCTCTTTATCACCACATGCGGTAAGTTGCAGCACAAGAAGCACGCCAGTCAGCAAAATGCCGCTGCGTGCCAGGATACGGGAAATGCCTGAAGCCATGGGTTCAACTCCTGTCGGTAAAACTGGCTGATGTCCGGATAAGCAGTGGCCTAAAGAATAGAACAAAGGATAACGGCCACACAATGCGAAAGCGCGATGTAAGGCCATAACCTGTAAGAAAGTTTGCCTTAAGCGTGTTTAAGATGATGTTACAGGCTTATGGTGTCAGAAAAGAAGGCCAGCGCATCCGCGACTCGGGCTTTTTTGCACCGATAACGAGCCCGCGCGAAGGGAAGCTAACGGATCCGTAAGTATAGGTCATAAATAATTAATTCCATCTTATGTTTCTAGCGACACAGATGTTCCATCTGAATCGTTAACGTTAAACGTCCATTAACGAGTTGCCCTAAAATTGTTCGTCTGCATTAAAGTGGTGCAAACGCCTGCATGAACGCAATCACTGGCACGAATCGCACAAATTATCGTGTTCACTATAATTAAAACGTCATGTTGTCCTTCGATGATAAAGCTGACTCCCTTTTTAGCGCTTCCGGCGCCACCTACGTCAGGCCTGGCAAGTGTTTTTTTATTTTGGAAGCAAGAAAGGCGTGATGGCTGACAGCATACTCCAGCCTGTATATGTTCAAAAAATGAAAGTCTGGCGCATATTTTGCAACCAACTCACAGAGCCGGTGCGGTTATCCTGGCCAGTTCATCACCTGATTGCCGGCCATAGAGAAAACGCGACCAGCGCTGTTGACAGACGCTGTGGTAACAAAACCAATCGCTTCAAAAGGTTAAGTTGCTTAACCATTTTTCAGAATTGTAAAGTTAAAAAAAATGTTTAATTTGCGCTGCAAATTGTCAGGTATCTATCCATACTTAGTCTCCCGGCATTTGTGGCATTGTGTTGACATGTTTAACAGCAATGCAGGTCAGGCTGTGTCCCATAAGGGTTTTCTTACAATAAAAACAAACTCTTAAGGGATGCAGCTTGCTTAATCCGGTTTCTGAGCCTGATTTCAGGTTCTTGTACCTTCTTTCACGTGATTCATAGTGAGTTTTAAGGAGTTCTCTATGGAGTTAAAAGACCCAATGTTTGAATTGCTCAGCAGCCTTGAGCAGATTGTTTTGACACGTGATAACAGCCCTGTAGCGCTGCAAACTCAGCGTCAGCCAGCCGTGCCAGAGCCACAGCGTTTACGCGAAATGGCAGGAATGCAGGTAGATGAGTTTGCCAGGATTATGGGCGTTAGCGTTTCTTCGGTTAAAAGCTGGGAAGCCCAGCGTACGCGTCCTTCCGCAACTGCACAAAAATTGATGAAATTACTTCACGCCAATCCTTACCTTGGGCGTCAGTTACTCGATTAAGTCACTAAGTCGTATCCCGGCTTTTGTTGGCGCCGGTCACGTGAGTGACCGGCCGTTCAATACCTCTCCCTGTTGACAGGCTTCGTTAAACCCGTTTCCAGTCCGTCCTGTCGGTCAGCTAAACTTTGGCAAGATGTTAAGCACATTGCCAAACCAGCAGATGATGACGATAACACCAAATAAAATGACCACAGCCGGAATAACCTTTCCGCCCCAGACAGTGAATGTTTTATCGGGAAAGCGTTTTCTCGATTTTAATGCCAGCAGGGCAGGGACGATAACTGCCCAGATTGTTGCGCACAATCCTGCGCCACCGATACCGTAAATAAAACCATTCGGGAAGAGCAAATATAAGATGCTGGGAGGTAGAAAGGTTAACAGCACCGTTTTAAATCGTCCAAAGTGGGAATTATCGATTTTAAACAGATCCGCCAGATAGTCGAACAACCCCAACGTGACCCCAAAGAAAGAGCTGGCCACGGCGAGATTAGAAAAAACCAGTAAGAAAAATTCAATGACGCCGCCAGGATGCGTTCCCATAAAAGACTTCACCAGCGCGTCAACATTTCCGCCCGAAGAAATGATTTCTTTGAATTTTTCACGTGGGATATTCCCCATGGTGCAATACAGCCAAAAAAGATAGATAAACAGCGCCAGCAGTGAACCAAGAACAATGCTTTTAACCAGCTTATCTTTTCGTTTTCCATAACAAATGATCAGGCTGGGGATATTACCGTGAAAGCCAAAAGAGGCAAGGCAAACCGGAACGGCCATAAATATATAGGGAAAATAACGATTGCTTTCACTGATACCGCTAACATCGCTAAGGATTGAAAAATCAACTTTGAAAAATAAAGAGCCAAAAACAATGACGAAGGCTAAGATTTTAATACCCAAAAAGAGCGAGGTGATTCTGCTGGCTGCCAGAGAGCTAATCCATAACACGCTGGCAACGAAAACCGCTGTACCGATGCCGATAACACGTGAAGGTATCGTCATGCTGGAATGCATGGACAGGGTTTCGCTAATAATCGCGCCGTTAGCGGAGATATAAGCGTAAGTCAGTATATACAACACAAAAGCAACGGTAATACCGCTTATTACATTCCATCTTTTACCCAGCAGATCTTTGGTCAATGTATTGAAGCTTGAGCCTGTTGGATAGTTCAGGTTAGCTTCCAGTAACAGCAGACCGGAATGAAGCATGGAAAACCAGGCGATGATCAAGATGAAAGCGCCCCAGAAGAACCACGCGCCCGCAAGATCGACAGGGAGTGCAAACATCCCACCACCGATTACGGTTCCAGCGATAACCATCACGCCCCAAAAGGCGGAGTGTTTCTGATCTGTATTTTCTTCCATGGTGTCCTCTCAACAATATTCTTCGCTTTTATCGTTGTTATAATTTTTATGCCTGACAGGCAGGGTAATGGAGCAGCCGTGGCCAAAACAGCTGCTCACTGTACAGGTATGACTATGAAATCTCTTTAAGTTTTGCGGTGAAATGGCGCAAAACCTTAGGCTCATAGGTAAAGGCTAATCCTTTTATGTTGCTCGCATTCTCTTTCACATGCTCAAAAGCTTCGATAATGAAGTCCATATGCGTTTGTGTGTAGGTGGCTCTGGGAACGGTTAACCGCAACAGTTCGGCCGGACAGGGCAGTTGTTCTCCTGATTTAGGATCGCGGCCCAGCAAAAACGAGCCGATCTCGACTGCCCGGATACCGGCCACTTTATATAACTCGCAGGCGAGTGCCTGAGCCGGGAACTGATGCGCCGGAATGTGCGGCAATAATTTTCCGGCATCGACAAAGGCAGCATGGCCACCGGCTTGCTGGCAAGTCACACCAATCGATTCAAGGCCATCAACCAGGTATTGAATTTGACTGATACGATAAGCCAGCCAGTCTTGATTCATGCCGTCATAAAGGCCTACCGCCAGGCGTTCCATTGCGCCGCCTTCTAACCCACCATAGGTGGGGAATCCTTCCTGAACAACGCAAAGTGTTCTGCAGTCGGTGTACACATCAAAGAAGCTGTCATCTTTGAAAGACAACAAGCCACCCATGGGGACCATCGCATCTTTTTTTGCCGACATGGCCAGCATGTCAGCATATTTATAGCTTTCCCGGGTAATCGCTTCGATTGTCCAGTTTTTGTACGCTTTTTCCCGCTGCTGAATAAAGTACGCGTTTTCAGCAAAGCGGGCTGAATCCATGACCACCGGAATGTCATATTTTTTTGCAATCTGGTACATGGCTTTTAAGTTTGCCAGCGACACGGGCTGCCCGCCGGCGGAATTGCAGGTAATAGTGGCAACAATATAGGGCACATTCTCCGCGCCGACATCCTGGATGCCTTTCTCCAGGCGCTCAAGATCAAAGTCGCCCTTGAAGTCGTGGCGAACCGCCGTATCGAAAGCCTCTTTGATATAAACATTTCGCACGGTACAGCCATTTATCTGGCTGTGGCCCTGTGTAGTATCAAAAAAGTAGTTCGAGAAGGCCACCATTTTTGTTCTGTCCAGACCTTTTTCTTGCTCCCGTTTTTTTATTAATACCGGAATATAAATTTGTTCTGCGCCACGGCCCTGATGTGTTGGAATAGTATAGGCATAACCAAAAATAGCTTTTACCGCTTCCGCTAACGTGTAATAACTGCGGCTGCCACTGTAAGATTCATCGCCTCGCATCATAGCAGCCTGCATATTTTGCGTAACGGCGCCGGTTCCGCTATCGGTGAGAAGATCAATAAAAACGTCTTCGCTATCCAGCAAGAATGGATTCATTCCGGCTTTTATCATCGCTGCATTACGATGCTCTCGTGTAGTGCGTTTGACGGGTTCAATAACACGAATACGGAATGGCTCAGGTAAGTGTCTAAAGTTATTCATCATCATGTCCTTTTATTCAGACGTGCCGATGCCGTAGGTTTTTTAATGAATGAATTAAAAACCCGGGCAAATGTTTTTATCCTGTTTCAGCCGATAAGAAACGTGACTGCATTGTATGTTGCATCGCGTTTTCGATAGCCAGTTTTGGGCAAGTAAACGGATCGCACCCATAATGCAGGGTTTTTAAAGTCTGAATGAGTGAAAATGCGCCCGATAAATTACGACCCTGTCAGTCGAAAGAGATGGGCGATTGTAAAAAGAAGACGTTAAGGCAGGTGATTGACAATAACATTATCAATATTAAACCATTTGGATATTACACTGCTGCTGTTTAAGATGATCATAATATTTCAACTCTCATTAAACATAGTGCCACCCTATTATATTAATTATTTATGTCTAGCATTACGTTTAGTTATCGTGACTGATATCACATGAAACCATCTTTCTGTCTTAATAGTTATTTATTTTTTTTAAAAATACATTTTTTTGACAGTTTCCCTGCTTGCTAATTACTTTTTAAAAACCCGATTTTTTCTACACATTCATATGCCCTCTCTGATCGCTGTAAAAGAGAAAGCCGTGCTGATCGTAATCGATTGGGGATCCCCAGGTCGGGCTTATCGTTTCCTGTAAGCCTGTAAGCCTGTAAGCCTGTAAGCCTGTAAGCCTGTAAGCCTGTAAGCCTGTAAGCCTGTAAGCCTGTAAACCTGTAAACCTGTAAACCTGTAAACCTGTAAACCTGTAAACCTGTAAACCATATAATCGGTTCCTGATGACTGGCTTACCCTGTGCAGTTTACTTCAAAGGCGACCACATGCAGCGGCGGGTTTTAGCTCAACCCACCGTATTTCGCGGCTTGCTTCACAAACCACTTTTCGGGCACGTTATAGGGAGCCTCAGCCAGTTGCGCAATGCCATTTTCAATATTGGCAGAAGCCTGACGCCAGAGTTCTGTGTTGCCCTGTCTGAGTAATTGAATTTGCACCCTTTTTTCAATCAGATAAACACGGGCGAAATGGGGATCGAAACGAACAATTGAACGTGTATTGTCAATAATGTCAGCCAGCTTTATCGTTTGTGCCTCTGGGCTGGCCTGAGCCGTATGGCGAAAATCGGCCACTTTACGTGCCGCACGGTTCTTTGCACTCTGTGGTGCCGTGTTGGTCAGCATCTCAACCAGCTTCGCGACCTCGTCACCAAAATGCGTCTGGATATCATTGAGGGTGGTCGCCGTATCTTCCACGGTATCATGCAGCCAGGCGGCAGCCAGCATCACAGGATTATCGGTAATGCTTCTGACCAGTTCCACAACGGCAGCGGGATGCACGATGTAGGGCTCATCGGTATATTTGCGTCGTTGACCCGTTTCGGCATGGGCTTGTGTGGCATAGCGACGCGCCCGTTCTTCCAGAGAATCCTGCATGCACTACCTCATTTCATAAATTGCTTGCAATTAACTAGCGCGCTATTTATATTGCGTCTATGAACAGTAATCAAAATGACAAAAAAGTGAAAGCTGCGCCACTGTTGCTCGATCAGCAACTTTGTTTTGCACTTTATTCCGCCAACCTGGCGATGCATAAAGTATACCGTAAGTTGCTCACACAGATGGATATTACCTATCCGCAATATCTGGTGATGCTGGTACTGTGGCAACAGGATTCACTGACCGTATCAGAAATTGGTGAACGCCTCTTTCTGGATTCTGCAACGCTGACGCCGCTGCTGAAACGGCTGGAAAATGCGGGCTTACTTAATCGCCAGCGTTCCCGTCAGGATGAACGTCAGGTCGTCGTGAGTTTAACGGATGCAGGGCGTTCGCTGCGCCAGCAGGCTGAAAGCATTCCTGATGAGATTCAGTGTGCATCTGACTGCAGCGAAGATGAAATGAATTCGCTCAAACTGCAGTTGAACCAGTTACGTGACAAACTCATGGTGCCGCGCTAAATTTTTAATCTGGATGTAGAAACGAGTCAAACTTCGCAGCTCGGTGCTTATTGATAAGTCGCGAGCGATTAAATAGTGTAATGGAGAGCAGATATGTCTTTAGAACAAGTGGTTTATCGTGCAAAAGCTAAGGCTACCGGTGGTCGTGATGGTCGTGCAACTTCATCTGACGGCGTTCTGGATGTGAAACTGGGTGTACCGAAAGAGATGGGCGGTGCAGGTGGCGAAGTCACTAACCCGGAGCAGCTTTTTGCCGCGGGATATTCAGCTTGCTTCCTGGGCGCAATGAAGTTCGTTGCTGGCCGTGACAAAATTGCGATGCCAAAAGATGCATGGATTGAAGGCGAAGTGGGTATTGGCCCTATCCCCAATGGTTTCGGTATTGAAGCAACGCTGAATATTCACCTGCCTGAAATGGACGAAGCCGAAGCGCAGAAACTGGTTGATGCGGCTCATATCGTTTGTCCCTATTCAAATGCCACACGCAACAACATTGATGTCACGCTGAATATCATTCGCTAAACGTTTAAGGGCCTGAATACAGGCCCTTTTTTCTCTCTTCGCCTTTCTGAGTGACGTTTTTGAAACGTCCTGTCCGGGATTATTTTCTGGTCTAATTTGTTGCCGCATGGTTAACTGTGCCACTTCGCATTATGACGTCTAAAAACGTTCAGAATACTCTTCTTATTTATCCGGCCCGCTTAATTCGCGAACTCTGCCGAAATATGGCAGTCAGATTAACGTTTAGTTAAGCGCTTCGCTCCGGGGAAACACCATTTTTCATGAATTACATAAAATCATTAACACAGCAAAAGCTGTCGCTCTTGCTGGCTCTGTATCTCGGTATCTTTTTGAATTTACCAATCTTTTATCGCCGATTTGATGGCTTTCTGACCCGATCAACCGTGACAAACTGGCTGACCGCGTTTACCGAGGTCGTCGCTATCGTGGTGCTGACGTTTTTCCTAATGCGGTTGTTATCGCTAGGCGGAAAATGGTTCTACCGGATTCTGGCCACCCTGATTGTTCTGATCTCTGTTGCTGCTGGCTATTATATGGCCTTTTTCAATGTGGTCATTGGCTACGGAATCGTCGCCTCAGTCATGACGACAGATACCGATTTGTCAAAAGAGGTGGTGGGTTATCACTTTATCCTGTGGATGGTGCTGGTCAGCGCGCTGCCACTGTTCATGATTTGGCGCAACAACCTTAGTATGACGCTCAATGAGCAGTTACGTACGCCAGGACAGCGCCTGAAACCCACTTTGATTATGCTGGCCTGCGTTGCGCTCGTGTGGTTACCCATCCGTTACTTCGACAAGTTGCAAAAGGCGAATGAGGAAGTGACCAACGTCGATCTGCCAAGCTATGGCGGAATTGTCGCGCACTCATATCTCCCCTCTAACTGGCTGGCCGCGCTGGGTTTGTTTACCTGGACCAAGATTGACGAGACGCTGGAAAATCAGGAACTCCTGGATCCTGCCCAGAAATATACTTATGTTGCTCCTCCGGGGTTAGATGATACCTATGTGGTGTTTGTTATTGGCGAAACCACTCGCTGGGATCATATGGGCTTGCTGGGCTATGAGCGAAACACCACCCCTAAACTCTCTAAAGAGAAAAATCTGGTCGCATTTCGTGGCGAATCTTGTGATACCGCGACCAAGTTGTCTTTGCGTTGTATGTTTGTGCGCGAAGGCGGCACTATGGACAATCCCGGGCGAACACTGAAAGAGCAAAATGTGTTCGCAGTGATGAAAGAACTGGGCTTCACTTCTGAGCTGTTTGCGATGCAAAGTGAGGTTTGGTTCTACGATAACATCAACGCCAATAATTTCTCTTTCCGCGAGCAGATTGGTTCTGAGCCACGTAACCAGGGTAAATCAGTAGATGATATGCTGCTGGTGCCTGAGTTACAGGCCTCACTGCAGCGCTACCCGAAGGGTAAGCATCTGGTTGTCCTGCACACCAAGGGCTCACATTATCTCTACTCACAGCGCTATCCGCGCAGTTTTGCACGCTATCAGCCAGAATGCATGGGCGTGGATGAAACCTGTAGCAAAGCGCAACTGATCAACGCTTACGATAATTCCGTCCTTTATGTGGACAGCATGCTGGACAGCGTTCTGGATCAGCTGCGTGATAAAAAAGCGATCGTGTTTTATGCATCCGACCATGGCGAATCGATCAGCGACAATATGCATCTGCATGGTACGCCGCGTGAAATGGCACCGCCGGAGCAGTTCCGTGTTCCTATGATGGTCTGGGCGTCAGATAAATATCTGGCTGACCCGACAAACCGTGAAAACTTCGAACGCCTGCAGGCGCAACAGCGCGTCGGCAAAACCCATCGTCATGTCGAGCTGTTTGATACCATTATGGGCTGCCTGGGTTACACCTCGCCAAATGGCGGGATTAAGCAGGCTAATAACTGGTGTCAGGCACCTGCCGGGACAGCGTCAAAAGCGCTATAGCGGTAAGGCAATTTTTCGCGGCAAGGCATAAAACTCGCTGGCCGCCTGCTTTCCAGGCGATTGGGCGGGAAAGCGCAAAAAGCGGTTGACGCTTCCTGGGGGGAGCAGTAACATGCGCCCCCATCGGCGAGTAGCGCAGCTTGGTAGCGCAACTGGTTTGGGACCAGTGGGTCGGAGGTTCGAATCCTCTCTCGCCGACCATATTTAAGAAACCTGTCTGCAAAGACAGGTTTTTTTTCGCCTGAATGAAAGAGGATGAGAACCTCCGAAGGAGGGTTGCGCCGAGCGCAGCGAGACAACGTTGCGAACGCAACGGCCCGAAGGGGGCTTACGCAGTATCCTCTCTCGCCGACCATATTTAAGAAACCTGTCTGCAAAGACAGGTTTTTTTTCGCCTGAATAAAAGAGGATGAGAACCTCCGAAGGAGATTCGCGCCGGGCGTCAGCGAGACAACGTTGCGAACGCAACGGTCCAAGGAGAGCCGGGCCTGTCGCAATCGATTCAGGCAGACAATTTGACCGGCGCAATTCGTATAAAAGGAGGCCGTTTCTCACAGGCATAAATAACACCTCTTCCAGACGCTATTGCCCCGCCTCGGTTATTAGAATATCTCATGTCACACTTTTTTCGGGACCGCCATAATTCCTCCTTGAAATCAATTTCTGCTCCAGACAGCCTGTTTTATTGTCTCATCGCTATGCAGGCCTTCTCATCAGAGGGTTACAGAGGGATAAAAGATAAGTTTTGGTTATGCCACAAAATGGCAAATTGGTCATTTTCAACCCAAAGTTAACAGCATTTTTCGCTGTGTGAACGTCATAACGCACAGTAAATCGTTCAGATATCCAACATTTGGCGCTAAATGATGTCTGTTTTTTTTTAGCGCAAATCACTGCTCATTTATGACCTGTGTAGCAGAATACATGGCATATAAACCCATGCCGCTGTGCATTATATGGCATTGCGTCTGTATGGGTTTTTTTTATCGTTGCTTGCTATTCCTCACACTCTGTGTAAATAAGTAACCGTTGTATTGACGTTCTTTGCAACTGTTGACAAATTGATGCGTCAATAACAGTGCAGATACAGATTTTTCTGATGGGTGCTTATCAATCAGGATTATCCAAACAAACTATCTCACTCTTATCACACCCGCAGGGTGGACCGCCTGAACCGCATAAAAAAACCAGAGGTCGGGCAATGCACACAACAACACATCACAATGGAGCAAAAGCATGATCAACTCCCTGGCCAAATCCAGGATGCTGAAGGTCGGTCTGAGCCTCGTCGCCATGACCGTAGCCGCAGGTGTTCAGGCAAAAACCCTGGTTTATTGTTCGGAAGGTTCTCCGGAAGGGTTTAACCCGCAGCTCTTTACCTCGGGTACAACCTATGATGCCAGTTCTGTACCTATCTATAATCGCCTGGTTGAGTTCAAAACCGGTACGACCGAACTGGTGCCGGGCCTGGCCGAAAAGTGGGACGTCAGTGCTGATGGTAAAACCTATACCTTCCATTTACGCAACGGCGTGAAATGGCAGACGACGAAAGATTTCAAACCTACGCGTGAGTTAAACGCTGATGACGTGGTGTTCTCTTTTGAGCGTCAGTTAGATAAAAACAACAAGTACCACAACGTCTCTGGCGGCAGCTATGAGTACTTTGAAGGTATGGATATGCCAAAGCTGATCAGCAAAATCGAAAAAGTGGACGATCATACCGTACGCTTCGTGTTGACGCGTCCTGAAGCGCCTTTCCTGGCTGACCTGGGGATGGATTTTGCTTCCATCATGTCTAAAGAATATGCCGACAACATGCTGAAAGCCGGTACGCCAGAGAAAGTTGACCTGAACCCGGTTGGCACGGGCCCATTTGTGCTCCAGCAGTACCAGAAAGACTCGCGTATTCTGTATAAAGCTAACCCGGATTACTGGGGAACCAAGCCAAAAATCGATCGGCTGGTTTTCTCAATCACTCCAGATGCCTCAGTGCGCTACGCCAAGTTGCAGAAAGGCGAATGTCAGATCATGCCTTATCCGAACCCGGCTGATATCGCCAGCATGAAAAAAGACAGCAAAATTAATCTGATGGAACAGCCTGGTCTGAACGTCGGTTATCTGTCGTTTAATACTGAGAAGAAGCCGCTGGATAACGTGAAAGTGCGTCAGGCACTGACTATGGCGGTTAACAAACAAGCCATCATTGATGCGGTATATCAGGGCGCGGGCCAGCCAGCGAAAAACCTGATCCCACCGACAATGTGGGGCTACAACAACGACGTTAAAGATTACGCCTACGATCCGGAGAAAGCTAAAGCCCTGCTGAAAGAAGCTGGTATGGCTGACGGTTTCTCAATCGACCTGTGGGCGATGCCGGTTCAGCGTCCTTATAACCCGAACGCACGCCGCATGGCTGAGATGATTCAGTCTGACTGGGCCAAAATCGGCGTTAAAGCCAAAATCGTGACCTATGAGTGGGGCGAGTACCTGAAACGCGCCAAAGCGGGCGAACACCAAACCGTGATGATGGGCTGGACCGGTGATAATGGGGATCCAGATAACTTCTTCGCGACGTTGTTCAGCTGTGCGGCGGCCAAAGACGGTTCTAACTACTCCCGCTGGTGTTACAAGCCGTTTGAAGATCTGATCCAGCCAGCCCGTGCAGAATCCGATCACAACAAGCGTATTGAATATTACAAGCAAGCTCAGGTAGTGATGCACGATCAGGCGCCTGCACTGATCATTGCGCACTCAACCGTTTATGAGCCTGTGAGTAAGAAAGTCACCGGCTATGTGGTTGATCCATTAGGTAAACATCACTTCGAAACCGTCGATATTCAGGAATAACCTTTCGGATTATTGCAGTAAGGGCCGGTTTTTCCGGCCCTCAGGCGATCGCCACCGATCGCCTGTTGCCTGCTCTTTTTTTCCGGCTAATTACTTTTATTAAAGAAGCGCTTCTTGCGTCGCGTCCGGCTGTCGCCGGGTGCGGTTAATGAGCAATGTTATCTCTGGCCAGGGCCAGGGGAAAACGACTGAGAATTACGCCTATGCTGCAGTTCATACTCCGGCGTCTGGGGCTTGTCATCCCAACGTTCATCGGTATTACATTATTGACCTTCGCGTTTGTGCATATGATTCCGGGCGATCCGGTGCTAATCATGGCAGGCGAGCGCGGTATTTCCCCTGAGCGCCATGCTGAATTGATGGCGATGATGGGGCTCGATCAACCGCTGTGGAAGCAGTATCTGCACTATATCTATGGCGTTCTGCATGGGGATTTAGGCATTTCACTGAAAAGCCGCATTCCTGTGTGGACCGAATTTGTTCCGCGCTTTAAAGCCACACTTGAGCTGGGCATCTGCGCCATGATGTTTGCCGTATGCGTAGGGATCCCGGTCGGCGTCATGGCTGCGGTGAAACGTGGCTCGGTGTTTGATCATACCGCGGTGGGCATTTCACTGACCGGATACTCAATGCCGATTTTCTGGTGGGGCATCATGCTGATTATGCTGGTATCTGTTCAGCTTAATCTCACGCCCGTTTCCGGACGTGTTGCAGATACCGTGTTCCTGGATGACAGCCATCCGCTCACCGGTTTCATGCTGATCGATACGTTAATCTGGGGTGAGCCTGGCGACTTCAAAGATGCGGTCATGCACATGATTCTGCCCGCTATCGTGCTGGGTACGATTCCGCTGGCGGTCATCGTACGTATGACGCGTTCTTCCATGCTGGAAGTGCTGGGGGAAGACTATATCCGTACGGCGCGTGCGAAAGGCCTGACGCGTATGCGCGTCATTGTCATTCACGCGCTGCGTAATGCGATGTTGCCGGTTGTCACCGTTATCGGCCTGCAGGTCGGTACGCTGCTGGCAGGCGCAATCCTGACTGAAACCATTTTTTCCTGGCCGGGCCTTGGCCGTTGGTTAATCGAAGCGCTGCAACGCCGTGACTATCCCGTTGTGCAGGGCGGTGTGTTACTGACGGCTATTCTGATCATCCTGGTCAACCTGCTGGTTGATCTGCTGTATGGCGTGGTGAATCCGCGCATACGCCACAAGAAATAAGGGGGCATCATGTCTGTTGTTGATCCCGCAAGCGTAAATGTTGCACCCAAGCCGATGACCCCGATTCAGGAATTCTGGCACTATTTTAAACGTAATAAAGGCGCAGTAACGGGCCTGGTTTATATCGTGTTAATGCTATTGATCGCCATCTTTGCTGACGTCCTGGCACCGCACGGGCCGGCGGAGCAGTTCCGTGACGCTCTGCTGCATCCGCCTGTCTGGCAGGAAGGCGGAAGCTGGAGCTATATCCTTGGCACTGACGACGTGGGTCGCGATATTTTGTCGCGTCTGATGTATGGTGCCCGCCTGTCATTGCTGGTTGGCTGTATGGTGGTCGTACTGTCGCTGATTTTTGGTGTCATTTTTGGTTTGCTGGCCGGGTATATCGGCGGTGCGGTCGATGCCACCATTATGCGCCTGGTCGATATTATGCTGGCGCTGCCCAGCCTGCTGTTGGCGCTGGTGCTGGTCGCCATTTTTGGCCCGTCGATTGTTAATGCGTCCATTGCGCTAACGTTTGTCGCGCTTCCCCACTATATCCGTCTGACGCGCGCGGCGGTGCTGGTTGAAGTGAACCGGGACTATGTGACGGCTTCCGGTGTAGCGGGGGCAGGCATGTTGCGTCAGATGTTCGTCAACATTTTACCTAACTGTCTGGCACCGTTGATCGTTCAGGCTTCATTAGGCTTTTCCAACGCCATTCTCGATATGGCGGCGCTGGGCTTTCTCGGAATGGGTGCGCAGCCGCCAACGCCGGAGTGGGGCACCATGCTCTCCGACGTCTTACAGTATGCGCAAAGTGCCTGGTGGGTGGTGACGTTCCCTGGATTAGTCATTCTGCTTACCGTACTGGCATTTAACCTGATGGGCGATGGTTTGCGTGATGCCCTCGACCCGAAACTCAAGCAGTAAAGAGGCACCGAGATGGCATTATTAAATGTAGATAAATTATCGGTGCATTTCGGCGACGATAAGGCACCGTTCCGGGCAGTTGATCGCATCAGCTACCAGGTTGAGCAAGGTCAGGTTGTGGGCATTGTTGGCGAATCCGGCTCGGGTAAATCCGTGAGTTCTCTGGCCATCATGGGATTGATCGACTTTCCCGGCAAAGTCATGGCGGAAAAACTCGAGTTCAATCAACGCGATCTGAAGCGGATTTCTGAAAAAGAACGTCGTCAGTTAGTGGGCGCCGAAGTTGCAATGATTTTTCAGGACCCGATGACCAGCCTGAATCCCTGCTATACCGTGGGCTACCAGATCATGGAAGCCATCAAGGTGCATCAGGGCGGTAATAAAAGCACCCGCCGCCAGCGGGCAATTGACCTCCTGAATCAGGTGGGGATTCCCGACCCCGCTTCGCGTCTGGATGTTTATCCTCATCAGCTTTCGGGCGGGATGAGCCAGCGCGTGATGATCGCCATGGCTATCGCCTGTCGTCCAAAGCTGCTGATTGCTGACGAACCCACAACCGCGCTGGACGTCACAATTCAGGCACAGATCATTGAGTTGTTGCTGGATCTGCAAAGGCAGGAAAACATGGCGCTGATCCTGATTACTCACGATCTGGCGCTGGTAGCGGAAGCCGCACACCACATTATTGTGATGTACGCCGGGCAGGTTGTGGAAAGTGGCAAAGCGACGGATATCTTTAAAGCGCCGCGTCATCCTTACACCCAGGCACTGCTCAGGGCGTTACCGGAATTCGCGGCGGACAAAGCACGGCTGGCCTCGTTACCCGGTGTCGTGCCTGGAAAATACGATCGTCCGTCAGGCTGCCTGCTTAATCCGCGCTGCCCTTATGCCAATGACCGCTGCCGTAAAGAAGAACCTGAACTGCGGACGATTCCGGGACGTCAGTCCAAATGTCACTATCCGCTGGACGATGCCGGGAGACCAACTTATGAGTCCTGATAATACAAAGCACGAGTATCTGCTGCAGGCTATCGACCTGAAAAAACACTATCCGGTGAAGAAAGGATTGTTTGGTCAGGAGCGCCTGGTTAAAGCGCTGGATGGCGTCTCTTTTAATCTGGAGCGCGGTAAAACGCTGGCGGTTGTCGGAGAGTCTGGCTGCGGTAAATCCACACTGGGCCGTTTACTCACCATGATTGAAACGCCAACAGAAGGACAGCTTTACTGGCACGGTCAGGATTTGTTAAAACACGATCCCCACGCCCAGAAGCTGCGTCGGCAGAAAATTCAGATCGTCTTTCAGAATCCGTATGGTTCTCTGAATCCACGCAAAAAAGTCAGCCAGATCCTGGAAGAGCCGCTGGTTATCAATACTTCACTCAGTAAAGCGGAACGTCGCGAGAAAACGCTGGAGATGATGGCCAAGGTAGGATTGAAAACCGAGCATTACGATCGTTATCCCCATATGTTTTCGGGTGGCCAACGTCAGCGTATTGCCATTGCCCGTGGCCTGATGCTTGAGCCAGACGTGCTGATTGCTGACGAGCCGGTTTCAGCACTGGACGTGTCCGTACGGGCACAGGTGCTTAATCTGATGATGGATCTGCAGCAAGAGATGGGGCTGTCCTATGTGTTCATTTCTCACGATTTATCCGTGGTCGAGCATATCGCAGATGACGTGATGGTGATGTACCTGGGGCGCTGCGTGGAAAAGGGCAGCAAAGAGGCGATTTTTGCCAATCCACGTCATCCTTACACCCAGGCGCTACTTTCTGCCACGCCGCGGCTCAATCCTGATGAGCGTCGTGAACGTATTAAGCTGACCGGGGAACTCCCCAGCCCGCTGAATCCACCGCCCGGTTGCGCATTCAATGCCCGCTGCCGGCGTCGTTTTGGCACCTGTGTCCAGCTGCAGCCCCAACTCAAGCAGTATGGCGACCAACAGATAGCCTGCTTCGCGGTTGACCAGGATGAAAACCAGCTAACGGCATCAGTTGAGTCTGCCAGCCAGCCTTAATCAGTGACAGGCGGAATCCTCGTGGGGTTAACCACAGGGATTCCGCCATCACCGCCGTACGTTCATTTCGTTATTCTGTCTGTTTAACAACACAACGTTTTCATTCGCCTTCGCCTGTGAAAGTCCAGCAACGTGCGATGTGCGTTCCAGATTCCGTGCCACATCCTGCCGGTGAAACGTCCTGCCTGGGCTCTGCTGCTGCGCGTCCGAAGCCTGTTCATCAGCGTTCGCACCGGCACAATCATTAGCGGGTCGTCATAAGGGAAAACGAGAGGTCTTCACCCTAATTGATACATTAGCGACATGAACAGGGGCGTTTTCAGTGCCAGCGTTCTACTGTAGCAGGATGAAGTCGCTTTATTTTTTTACCCCGTGGATGGATTAAACAAACCGACCCCTGAGATAAATGTCCTAAAAGATAATGATTTCAACAGCGATCGGTTTTTTAATTAGCGATAATTAGCAGGGTAATACTTTACCAGCCGTAATTTGAAAACACGGAATCTGTCCAGGGAAAAGGCACACCAGCCGGTAAAATGCCGAACCGAACGAAATTTTTTTTGCCTAAAAATACAAAGGGTTGGAACAGCGGCTATCCTGATGTAAGCGATCGCTAAGATGTTAATCACCTGTGAAAATATTTAACTTAAGATGGTCTCAACAATTTTTACGGATATATGTGAAATAGTACTCATTTTTTGCTAAAGAGTAGTGATTAGTATTAAGCTTTCTTATTGAATTCGTCGGTTTTGTAATCAGAATTATCTCACTGTGTTTAAATTATTATGATATATTCCTGGAAAAATCCCCCCTTAGTTGTAGGCCAGGGTCTATGAAAAATTACGACGACTTGCAGCGTTTTAAGGAAAAGACAAAAACGCTCGACATCGCCTTTCAGGATATGTCAGGCCAATCGCAGGAAGCGGCGGATAAAAGCAAATGGTCTCTCATTCGTCAACTGGCGAGCGAAGACCAGCACATGCCTTTTAGTGGGGGACAACGTATTGATCTGCCTCAGCCCCAGCCGATTCAGGGTGACGAATTCAGCATGCCTGAGGTGACGGAGCGTTCTCAGCCTGTCACGCAGCCTGCTGCTGTGTCTTCGCATTCTATTATGGATAGCCTGACCAATAGCGAACCCGATGTTGACGTTGTGGCGCCCGTTGCCCCTTCTTCTGCCTCACCTCTCTTCCCGGCTCCCTCCGCGCAGTCTGTTGCACAGGATGCGGTGAGGGTTTCGCCCGTAACTGAGAAAGAAACGCGGATACCACAGGTAACGGCGCAGCCGAATACTGGCGTTCCTGCCACAGATCATAGCCGTTTTAGCGGGCTCTTCCGCGCGCGCAGCAGTGGGTCAGAAAATTTACCAAAAGAAACGTTATTAAAACCGCTACTGGAGAAGATTGCCTTATGCCGTTAGTTTGTGTGTGCTCGCCCAAAGGTGGGGTGGGGAAAACGACGTTGGCAGCGAATCTGGCCTGGAGTCTGGCCCGTTCAGGTAGCAAAGTGTTAGCAATCGATTTTGATGTTCAGAACGCCCTTCGCCTTCATTTTGGCGTGCCGCTGCACGATGGACGCGGCTTTGTTGCGCGCTCGGAGGAACAGGCGGACTGGAGCCAGTCTATTCTGACTACCGGCGGAAATATTTTTGTCCTGCCCTACGGCAACGTGACCGAATCCCAGCGCGAACGGTTTGAAGAAAACCTGACCAAAGATCCTCACTTCATTAAGCGCGGCCTCGACACGTTACTGAACTATCCCGGTCTGGTCATGGTCGCGGATTTTCCGCCGGGCCCCGGCCCTGCGCTTAAAGCGATAAAGACCTTAGCCGATATGCATCTGGTCGTGATGTTGGCCGATACCGCCTCAGTATCGTTATTACCGCATATTGAAGAAAATCGCCTGATTGGTCAGCCGCTGAACAGTAAACACGGACATTATTTTGTTCTGAATCAGTGCGACAATCGCCGGAATATTAATCGTGACGTGACGGCTTTTATTCAGCAACGTCTCGGCGATAATCTTTTGGGCCAGATTCATCGCGATGAAAGTGTGGGTGAAGCGAATGCCTCACAGCAATCTGTTTATGATTTCAGCCCGTCATCCGCCGCTGCCTTTGATATTGAACTGATCGCTAAACGCGTCGCCAGTATTCTGAATGTCAATGTAGGGAATGGCGAAGTTCAGGCACAGATTCACACCAGCAACTATTAAATGTAATGACCTGGCCAGGCCGGGTTTAAAAAAACAGCTCTTTCAGGGTGGAACATGGGTAAAATCGGGTTTTACCTGCTGCTGCTGGTGCTTGCACCTGTTGCTGCGGTGATCATTATCACGCCAATGGATAGCCAAAAGCAGTATATTTTTGGCTTGATAAGCATCGGTATGGTGTTTTTATTGGGGGTCAGTAAAAGCCGTAAAATAACGGTCGTAATGGTTATTCTTTCCGCCCTGATGTCGTCCCGATATATATGGTGGCGAACAACGGAAACCCTGTATTTTAATTCTGAAATCGAAGCGATACTTGGCATCGGCTTATATATTGCTGAGCTGTACGTCTGGCTGATTTTAATCCTGGGTTTCCTGCAAACTACATGGCCATTAAAACGTACTATTGAACCCTTGCCAGAAGACACCCACTTATGGCCAACGGTCGATGTCTATATCCCGACATATAATGAAAGCCTCGACGTGGTGCGCGACACGGTTCTGGCTGCTCAGTGCATCGACTATCCACGCGATAAAATTAAGGTTTACCTGCTTGATGATGGTAAACGCAGAGAATTTGCCGTTTTCGCTGCCGATGTGGGAGTGGGCTATATCACTCGTGATGATAACAGCCATGCTAAAGCGGGTAATCTTAATCACGCGATGAAGATTACCAAAGGGGAGCTGATTTGCGTCTTTGACTGTGACCACGTCGCCACCCGGACTTTCCTGCAGGCAACGGTGGGGCCGTTTTTGAAAGATCCTAAGCTGGCACTGTTGCAGACGCCACACTACTTTTACTCGCCGGATCCGTTTGAGCGTAACCTGAGTGCCGCTCGCAGTATTCCTAATGAGGGATCGCTGTTCTATGGCCCGGTTCAGCAGGGTAACGATAACTGGAACGCGACCTTCTTCTGTGGTTCCTGTGCCGTAATTCGTCGTTCAGCCCTGGAAGAGATCGGCGGCTTCGCAGTAGAAACGGTCACCGAAGATGCGCACACCGCGCTGAAAATGCAGCGTCTGGGTTGGGGATCCGCGTTTCTGGCGATTCCGCTGGCTGCTGGCCTGGCGACCGAGCGCCTCGGGCTGCACGTTATTCAACGTACGCGCTGGGCCCGTGGTATGACGCAGATTTTTCGCGTGGATAACCCGCTGTTCGGCCGTGGCTTAAAATGGCAACAGCGGCTGTGCTACCTGAATGCCATGTTGCATTTCCAGTTTGGTCTGCCGCGAGTGGTCTTCCTGACCGCGCCGCTTGCCTATCTGCTGTTTAATCTGAATATCATCCATTCGTCGGCGTCGCTGATTTTCGCCTACGTTTTGCCGCATCTTGTCCTCTCCTTGTATGTTAACTCACGCATGAATGGCCGTTTTCGCTACACCTTCTGGGGTGAAATCTATGAAACGGTCATGTGCTTTCATCTGGTCATCCCGACTATCCTCACGTTGCTTTCACCCAAACACGGAAAATTTAACGTGACGGATAAGGGCGGCGTACTGGACCAGGGATTCTTTGATTTCCATATCGTTCGTCCTCACGTCATCGTTGCCTTTCTGCTCAGCATCGGCATTGTGGCGGGCATCGTGCGCGCCACCATGCATGACTATTTTGGCGTGGATCCCTACGTGATTGCGCTCAACGTCGGGTGGGCAGTCTTTAGCTTAATCATTTTGATGGCAGCCATTGCCGTGGCACGCGAAACCAAGCAGGTACGAAAAACGATTCGTATCGAGGTACAGATTCCGGCCATTATCCACTATGCCAGCGGCATCTCATCCCGCACGATGACCAGCGATCTGTCGATGGGCGGCGCGAATCTGGATGCGCCAGATAATCGTCATGAGCACGATACGATTGAAGAGATCGATCTGATACTGAAATCAGGGACCATTACTATCCCGGCGACCAAAATATCGGGCGATGAAGAAAGCATTCGTCTGAGCTTTGGTGCCATGCCGTTGGCACGTCGCCGCGAACTGGTGCGCGTGGTACTGGCGCGTGCCGATGCGTGGATCCAGCCTGAATATAAGCAGGACAATCCGTTAACCTCTCTGGGCACCATCATTCGAACGGTTTTTGAACTGTTCTGGCTGACCTGGCGAGATCGTCGTGAGAAGCGTAAGAGCGGCCCAGACGTTGCGACGAAAGAGGACAGCGCAGTATGAGGATCTTGATACAGTCGATGCTGGCCGGTTCTCTCTCGGCGGTGCTGTGGGTCATTCCGGCCTCGGCTGAAACGCCCCTTGCAGACAACAGTATGGTGCCAAACAGCAGCGCGGCACCAAATAACAGCGCGGCTCCGACAGAAAGTGCGGTACCGAATAACAGCGCGGCTCCGACCGACAGTGCGGTACCAAATAACAGTGCTGCGTCGGTTAACAATGCAGCACCGAATAACAGCGCTGCGTCGGTTAACAATGCGGCACCGAATAACAGCGCGGCCCCGGGCAGCGACCCCGCGCTTAGCAGCCAGATCACGCCTGCGGACAGCAGTGCGGCGGATAACCGCTCGGCATCGAGTGTTGCGACTGGCGCGCCTGATAACAGTACGGTATCTGCCAGCCCGACGGCGCCCGTTAAGGGTGCCGCCGTTGCCGATTCGGCCACACAGATCGGAGAAAAGGTTCCCGTAACGGCGGATGCACAGCCTGCCGGCAGCGCTTCGCCCGTCACTCAGGACAGCAGCGCGTTATCCAGCGTGCCACCGCCAGCCGGCCTCGGTAATGCGGAAACGGGCCTGGAGGCCGCCGCAGGCGAAACGCCCTACAGACCAGGCCAGGCCGCTTCCTCCGTCGACACAACCTCAATGGTCAGCAGCATGCTCAACCAGCCGGTGAGCAGCACGCTAAACGTGGCACAGATGGGACAACGTCAGGGCATTACGCTGACTGGCGGACAACTGCAGTCAGGCATCATTTTTACCCTACCGGGCGACGAGGTGGTGACCAACGCGCGTCTCAACCTGTCCCTGCGCGTTTCCCAGGCGCTCGCCGCGCGCAATACCTCATTGCAGCTGATGTTAAACGGACAGCCGCTTGGCACGCTGCCGCTGGGGTCGGGTGACAGCGATGAAAGCGATTATCAGCTGGACATTCCGGCAGCGATGATTGTGTCCAGTAACAATTTGAGTTTCAAAATTAACGACGCGGACAAGCTGCTGTGTGAAAAAGACAGCGCAGAGCAGTACCAGGTCACTATTCTGCCTAAAACGATGCTGAGCCTTGAAGGCCAGCAGTTAAATATTGGCACCAGCCTGCGTAATTTCCCGCGTCCATTTATCGATCCTCAGCGTATGACTGCGGCTGACGTGACGTTTAGCTTTGCCGACAATGTCACGCCGGATACGGTGACTGCGGCGGTGCTGGTAGCCTCCTGGTTGGGTATTCAGAGTGATTATCGTGGCATCCATTTTCCTGTCGTGCGCGGTAATCTGCCGGAAAAAAACGGCATCTTGTTTGGTCATCCTGGTGACAGGATCGGTACGCTAACCTTCCCAGCCAGTCGTGGTCCATCCCTGCAGATGGTCGATAATCCGGGTAATCCGGTTTATAAGCTCCTGCTGGTCAGTGGCGAAGATGAAAGTCAGCTGCGCCAGGCCGCTTATCGTCTGACCACCCAGCCACTGGCGACCGATAGCAACAGCATGCAGGTCAAACCGCAGTCCATTGTCCTGCGCAGTCCTTACGATGCGCCGCACTGGATCAATACGACGCATCCCGTGCGACTGAGTGAACTGCTGCGCAAAGATCAAAGCCTGACGGCGACCGGCATCTGGCACGATGCGATGCGGGTGAATTTCCGCGCTGCACCCGACCTGTTCCTCTGGGATGGCGATACGGTCCCACTCTATTTGCACTACCGTTTCCCGTCTGAAAACTGGATTGACGAAAAAAACTCGCTACTTAACGTCACGTTGAACGGCACGTTTTTGCGCAATCTGACGGTGAATAAAGTGGGCTTACTTGAAAGCGCCTGGCATCGCTTAGGGGGAGATGCGCGTCAGGAACATTACCAGATTAACCTTGATCCCTATTTGATTTATGGCGACAACCAGTTGGCGCTTTATTTTAACATCAAGCCTAAAGCCGATGCGCCCTGCGGCGTTTTGCTGAACAACAATATCAAAAGTCGAATCGAAGACGATTCCTGGATTGATCTCAGCCACACGCGGCATTTCAGTATGCTGCCCAATCTCTCCTATTTTGTGGGTGCTTCTTTCCCGTTTTCCCGGCTGGCTGACTTTTCGCAGACTACGCTGCTGTTGCCTGAAAATCCAAGCGATGCGGAGATCTCAACACTGTTAAACCTGTCTGCCAGGGCAGGAAATGCCACCGGCGTGGCGCTGGCACAAAATCAGGTTCTGTTTGGTCTGCCAGTCGGCGGCAATAACCTGGCTCGCGTTCAGCAAAGTGACATACTGGCAGTGAGCACGACGGGCAACAGTGCGTTTAACCAGGCGATGCTGGCGAACTCCCCGTACGAGGCCAACGGCAGTGCGTTAGGGGTTAAAGAGCCGTCTGCGCTCGAAAAATTACGTAGCTGGCTGGTGGGCGACTGGTATCGCCAGCCGCTGGATGCCGATCGCTACTTCTCTTCGAATGAGTCCTGGCGTGGGTTTCTGAGCTACCGCTCAATGTGGAATCCGGATCGTCTGGTGGTCATGGCAGTGGCGACCAGCGACGATCAACTGCTGCGCCTGCACGGTGATTTAGGCTCGGCCCGCATCAACGCGGCGGTACGCGGTGATACGGCGATTATCACCGATGAGAACGGTATCCGGAGTTTCCGGGTGGGGCCACAGTTCCCCAGCGGCGAGATGCCGTGGTACATGATGGTGGTGTGGTACGCGAATCAGCATTCGGTATTAATGGCGCTGGCTGCACTGCTGTTCTCCGCCATCGTGGGGAGTGCCGCGTGGGTGATGCTGAAACGACATGCGTCGCGGCGTCTACAGTCAAAACACAATCGCGATGCCGGTAAGAAGTAAGGGTCATCATAATGAATAAAAACCAAATCAGTGCCGGTATCTGTCGTGCGTTGTTACTGGGCGGGGCGCTCTCGCTGTCTTTGCCATTGCAGGCGGCGGAGAGCAGCAACCCGGCCTTGCAGGCGCTCTTTGATCAGGCGGCCTACTGGCATCAAAAGGCTCATGACGACCTGGCGAAAGCGTCACTGCAAAAAGTGCTCATGGTTGAGCCGAACAATACTCAGGCGCTTTATCTGCTGGCGCTCTATTCGCAACAAAGCGGTGACAACGCAGGAGCGATGCAGTATCGCACGCGTCTCAGTCAGGTTTCACCTGACGATCCGCACCTTGCTGAACTGGATAATGCCCGTCAGTTGCAGACGATTCCCCAGGCGCAACTCTCGCTGGCCCGTCAGCAGGCCAGAAGCGGAAATATTGCGGCGGCCTTGCAGACCTGGCGCAATACCTTTAGCGGCAACGAACCGCCCGCCAGCGTGGCTGCCGAATATTATCTGACCATGGCCGGCGATCGCACGTTGCTGCCACAGGCGATTGAAGCGTTGCGCGAGTTTTCAGCCCAGCATCCTCAGGATACGGGGGCCAAACTGGCGTTGGGCAAGGCGCTGACTTATCAGGACTCGACCCGACGTGAAGGCATTGACTTGCTGAGTACGCTGGCAAGTGGCAATCAGGATGCCGATCGTTCTCTTCGTCAGGCGCTGTTGTGGCTGGGTCCACAGGCATCGGATGCCTCGCTTTACCAGACCTGGCAGCAGCGACATCCCCAGGATAATGCGGTAATGGACTATTACCGCAAGAACGTGGGCGGAGCTGAAAAAGGCGCGGGATTTAGCGCGCTTAACAGCGGCGACGTGAACACGGCAGAAAGCAATTTCGGCAAAGTGTTACAGGCTAACCCGCAGGATGCGGATGCGCTGGCCGGGATGGGATACGTCGCGCAGCGAGAAGGCCGTTATCAGGACGCAGCGGATTATCTGCAGCGCGCGGCGCAACTGGGTGGCGATCAAAGCGCCGATCGCCAGAAGCAGGCTGCTGATGCGCGTTTTTATGCGCAGTTAGCCAGCGCCCAGCAGGCCTTTAAAAATGGCGACAGCGCGCAGGCACTGGCGCTGAGCGAACCGCTGACGCATGCCGAAGGTGAGAAGGGCGTTGCGGCCGGCTTATTCCGTGCCGATATTTTGCGCCGCAGCAATCAGCCCGATCAGGCAGAGCAGGCTTACCGCGCGATTCTGAAAACCGATCCCGATAACCGGAGCGCACGCGAAGGATTGTTCTACGTGCTGCGTCAGCAGAACCGCAGCGCTGAAGCCAATACGTTACTGGCCTCATTGCCGGAAAGCGTCAGGCAAAGTGTGGCGCCGCGAGGCAGCAGCGTTGATCCGATTCGCCAGCAGGCGAAACGTCAGGTCGCGGCAGGCAATATCAATGCCGCGATTGCCACCCTGCAGCAAGGTATCCAGCGTTATCCGCAGGATGGCTGGTTACGCCTCGACCTCGCCCGCCTTTATCGCCAGCAAGGGAATACCCTGCTGGCGGCAGGCGTCATGCAGCCGGTGATGCGGAGTGGTGCCAGCACCACGGAACGCTATGCGGGCGCTATCAACGCCAGTGAAAGTGGAGCCTGGCAGCAGGCAAGTTCCCTGTTGGCGGGTATCCCTGCCCGCGAGCAGAACCGTGATATGCGGGAACTGGCGCAGCGTGTGAATTTCAATTTGCAAATGGCCACGGCCGACCAGTATCTGGCGCAAGGATCGAATGCCGCAGCGGCAAACACGCTGAAAGCGCTGGCGGTGAATCCGCCTGATAATCCTGTTGATGCCGGGAACCTGGCACAAAAGCTGGCCAAGGCCGGCGATATCAACAGTGCGGTGGCGGTGGTTCGCGGAAATATGCAGCGCGGTGTTCAGGGGAATGCCGGAGATTATGCCGCTCAGATAGCCGTATTGAATCAGGCCGGGCTGGACAATGAGGCACAACGTTTTCTTAGCCTGCCCGAACTGCAGACACGCAGTACACCAAAGCAGCTGGCAGAGATACGTGAAGGTTACCTGATTAACGACGTTGATCGGCTGCGACAGCAGAAGCAGTATGCAGCTGCCTACGATAAGCTGATTGGTGCACTGCAGCGCGATCCGCAGAACCGTGATTTGATGTTCGCCATGGCCCGTCTGTATCAGGACGGCAAAATGAATAAAGACGCGGGCGTCGTCTACGACTATTTGATGACCCAGGATACGCCATCCCAGGATGCGCGCGTTGGCGCAATCAATGTCGCGCTGGCACAAAATAACGTGCAGCGTGCCAATGAACTGGCAAAAGGACTGACGTCGAGCCAGACGCCACAGCGTCAGTTGCTCCTGGCGCAGGTCGCCGAGGCCAATGGCGATCACATGCAGGCCATGCGCTATCTACGCTCGGCGCGCGGTCAGATTATTGGTTTGCAAGGCGCACAGCCGGGTGCCACGCCGACCATTGGCGGACTGGCCCTGGCCGACAATCCCTTTATCAATCGCAGTACCTCGCCCGTGGGGCGCTCGCCGTCCAGCTATGGCACCGTGCTGCCGTGGCAGGTTGCGCCGGTATCCGCAGAGGGCGCGCAGGAGGGCACCCTGGCCAGTGCCAACACGGTTTCCTCTCAGCAAGCTCAGACGCTGCACGATGTTGACGCCATGATGGAGAGGTTGCAGGAAAAGACCGGCACCTGGGCGCAGGGCACCGTGCAGGTGCGCGGGCGTGACGGTGAGTCAGGGTTGAGTCAGTTAACGGAAGCCAAAGCACCGCTGACCTTCTCTACCGTGCCGTTTGGCGATGCGCGTTTCAACTTTACCATGACACCCGTTTCACTCACGGCGGGTAGCGGTGCAGGCGATGCCTGGCGTCGCTTTGGCACGAATGCGCTGGAGCAGGGCAAAGTGGTCGCGGCCGGTCTTGCCAAAGTTGACGATGTCCCGACTGCCACAACTGATTCGCAAAGCGCATCCGGTGTGGAGCTGAATCTTGCCCTTCAGGGCGACAGCTATAAAGTCGATCTGGGCAGCACGCCACTGGGCCAGGATCTCAATACGCTGGTGGGAGGGGTGCAATGGTCGCCGAAACTCACGGATTTCCTGACGCTGATTCTGACCGGTGAGCGCCGGGCTATTACCGACAGCCTGCTGTCTTACGTTGGCGCGGAAGACAAATCCAGCGGCAAACGTTGGGGTAATGTCACCAAAAACGGCGGCAATGCGCTTCTGAGTTATGACAACGGCGATGCCGGATTATTTGTCGGGGCAGGCGCTTACAGCTACGTGGGGAATAACGTGGCCAGTAACAATAACCTGCAAGCCAATGCGGGTGTTTATGTCCGTCCTTTCTATGCTGACGATCGTGAACTAAAGGTCGGCATGAGCCTGTCCTGGATGAATTTCTCGAAAAACCTCAGCTACTTTAGCTATGGTCAGGGCGGTTATTTCAGCCCTCAGGACTATGCGTCGATTTCTTTCCCAGTCGACTTCTCACGCACGTTTGACGATCTTAAAGTTAACATTGGCGGCGCAGTGGGTTACCAGAGCTACAGTCAGGATAAAAGTGCTTATTTCCCGGGCGATGCGGGCCGTCAGGCGCAGCTGGAGCAGCTGGCTGCCAATGGCAATGTGAAAAGCGCCTTCTATGACGGCAACAGTAAAAACGGTGTAGGTTATAACCTGCATGCGGGCGCGGATTACAAAATTGATAAAGATGTCACGATTGGCGGACAGCTGGGTTATGACACCTTTGGTGACTATAACGAGAGCACGGCGCAGCTCTATTTCCGTTATTTATTCGGAGAGAAGTAATGAGTGAAGCATTTAGCGGGATGACCCACCCGTATCAGCCTGGCTGGTTTGATCTGGTCAGCGTTATGGTCGAAGGAATGATCGCCAACGCAGGCCAGGAGCAGGCGGAGGCGTTTCTGCACAGCATGGGCGAATCGCTGGCGACACGCTATCCTTTACCTGAATCGCGTACGGTGCAGGATTTCGAACGAGAAGTGAACCTGCAGCTGGCCCGGTTCAGTTGGGGATTTGTGCAGTTACAGCCGCAGGAAAACGCCCTGTTGATTAAGCATCATGCTCTGCCTGTCGGCGACAGCACACAGTCGGTCGCTCACTGGCAGGCGGCATTGAGCGCCATCCTGGCGGGGATGTTTTCTGGCTGGCTTCAGGGCCAGGGCGGCAGTAAAACCGTACCGGTTGTGCTGGAGCTGAACGATGGTCATACCATGCATTTTCGATATCAATAAGGTGCTCTGATGAGAGTTAAGCCAGTGTGGTCCGGTATTCTGGTCTTGTTTATGATGTTTTTCAGCACCCAGGCGATGGCAAGTGGTTGGGATACCTATAAAAGCCGCTTTCTTCAGTCAGACGGACGCATTATTGATACGGCAAATAATAATGTCAGTCACACTGAAGGCCAGGGTTACGGCATGTTGCTGGCGGTTGCTTATAACGATCGCGCGACCTTCGATAAACTCTGGAAGTGGACGCGCACGAACCTGCGCAATCCGCAAAACGATCTGTTCTACTGGCGCTACATTCCTGATGCACAGGATCCTGTCGCGGATAAAAATAACGCGTCCGATGGCGATGTGCTGATTGCATGGGCGTTGCAACGGGCAGCGCAAAAATGGAATGCAAGCGATTATCAGCAGGAATCGGATCGCATTCAGCGAGCGATAGTCAAACTCGATGTGACGAACTTCGGTGGCTACACCGTAATGATGCCGGGCGCGCAGGGATTCAATAAGAACAGCTATGTGGTTTTGAATCCCTCTTATTTCCTGTTTGTCGCCTGGCAGGAGTTCGGCCAGCGCAGCCATTTGCAGGTCTGGAACAAGCTGATTGATGGCGGGATGGCGCTGCTGGGTAAGATGCATTTTGGCAACAGCGATCTGCCGCTTGACTGGGTCGCGCTGAACGCCGACGGCTCCGTCGCGCCCGCGGTGGGTTATTCAAATCGCTTTAGTTACGATGCCATCCGCGTGCCGCTGAATATCTGGTGGTACGATCCGCAAAGCCTGGCGCTGGGGCCTTTCCAGCGACTCTGGCAGGGCTATGGTCGTATGAATACGCCGGCCTGGTTTGATGTGCTGGCCAATACGGCGGCGCCTTACCATCTGGAAGGCGGCTTGCTGGCGGTACGTGATTTGGTGCTCAACGAAACAGGCTACCTGAGTGATAAACTGTCTCCTGAGCAGAACTACTTTTCTGCCAGCCTGCAGTTACTGACCTGGATGGCTTATCAGGAAAAGCGTTGATCGTGGCCTGAACACAGACGGCAGCATTCCTTCACGGTTCCACATTGAGGGGATGCTGCTGAGGCAACTCTCTTTTTGTTACTTCCTCCTTTCTGAATCGTCTGCTTCCGCCCCCTTAAGCCACAAAATAACGCTGCAATAGGATATACTTGACGCGCTTTTCCAGACGGATATCTACGCTCTTAGCGAGCCGGGAGTAAAATTTTTGCGCGTAAGCCGATCACTGACGATAAAACAGATGGCAACCGTTTCTCTGATTGCGACGGTCACCATCAGCATTTTTATCGTTATTCAACTGTTCCATTTTGTGCAGCAGCGCAGGATCGACTACGCCCAGCAAATGGAGAATATCGCGCATACCGTGCGTAAGCCGCTGTCTGAAGCCGTCCTGAAAGCCGATATTCCCCAGGCCGAACGCATTCTTCACTCTCTTAAGCCGGCAGGCATCTTATCGCGCGCGGATGTAGTGTTGCCCAATGCTTTTCAGGCGCTCCACGCGAATTTTGAAAACGAAAAGCCGATTCCCAGGCTGGTGGCCCGTCTGTTTGAGCTGCCGGTGCAAATCACGCTACCGCTCTATTCGGTGGAACATACTGGCTTACCTAAGCCGCTGGCCTATCTGGTGTTACAGGCCAATTCAACGCGTGTTTATCAGTTTATCCTGAGCACGCTCTCGACGATGATCATCACCTACCTACTGCTGGCGTTGATACTGTCGGTCTCGATCAGCTGGTGCATCAACCGGTTAGTGGTGCATCCACTGCGGCGAATTTCGCGTGAGATCCAGGAGTTACCGCCCCAGTCAATCCTGACGCACAAACTCACCCTGCCTGCCGATCATCGCGACGATGAAATTGGTATGTTGATTCGCAGTTATAACCGCAATCAACACGTGCTGGAGTCCATCCACGATGAGATGAGCCGGTTAACGACGCACTTTGCCGTTACCGATCTGCCTAACCGGGCATTGTTTTTAGCACTGTTGGACCAGTTTATCTCTTCCCGGAGACAGCCTTTTAGTTTGATGGTCATTCGCATTGAAACGCTGCAGGAAGCCAATGGCGTATTAAGCGACGAGCAGCGCGATACGCTGATGTTGACGCTGGTCGAGAAAATTCGCAGCACCATTGATGACCACACTGTCTTAGCGCAGACCACAACCAGCGATTTCGTTCTGTTGATGAAGTCGGCCAATAACCCGTTTCGCGCCCTGCGTCTGGCCCGTAATCTGATGATTCGCCTAAACCAGCCCGTCAATCTGCATCAATTGCAGCTACGGCCTAACGCCAGCATCGGCCTGGCATTAGGTGAAGAGGGCGAGTCGATGGGCGCCGGTGAGATGCTGGACAGAGCGACCTCGGCCATGATGTCAGCACGCCGTCAGGGCAAAAATCAGATCCTGTTTTTTGATGCCGCGTTAACCGAGCGTGCGCAAAAACGCTTGACCCAGGAACATGATATTTTACAAGGCCTGCACGACGAACAGTTTGCCCTTTATCTGCAGCCTCAAATCGATATGCAGACCGGCAGGTTAGCCGGTGCGGAAGCGCTGTTACGCATGCGTCAGGCCGACGGCAGCTATGGCTTACCCGAAGAATTCATTGCCAGTGCTGAAGAGATCGGGGTGATTTCCGCCATTGGCCGTTGGGTCGTTGAGGAAGCCTGTCGCATTCTGGCGGGCTGGCAGCGTCACGGCGTAACGGTGCCGCTGAGTATCAATATTTCTGCCGTACAGTTACGCGATGCCAGCATCGTCAGCCATCTGCACGCTCTGCTTGAGCGGCATCGCATTGCGCCCGGTTCTCTGGTGCTGGAGATTACCGAAACCGCGCAGATTGGCGATGCCGAGCAGGCTATTTCTCTGCTGAGAATGTTGCAAAAAACCGGTGTTGCCGTCGCGCTTGATGACTTTGGGATGGGCTATTCCAACCTGAACTATCTGCACCAGTTTAAGTCATTGCCAGTCAATAAGCTTAAAATGGACCGCAGCTTTGTGGCCGCCTTACCTGAAGATGACACCATGGTGCGCATCGTTGCGGCCATTGCGGATATTATCGATCTGGATGTGATTGCTGAAGGGGTGGAAACCTGTGAGCAGCGTGACTGGCTGCTTGCGCGTGGTATCACGATTGGTCAGGGTTATCTCTACTCTGAAGCCCTGCCGCTGGCGCAGTTCAATGCACAATGGGTTCCTTCACCTCAACCGGAGGATTAACCCTCTGATCCCTTGATTTTGCAAGAATTTTAGTTACAAAACCCCTTGCTGAAGCGTTTCAGTTCAGAATTACGCTTGTATCATTTCCCCTGACTTTGCAGCCCTGTATTAATCACGTAAACAGAGTGTTATTTTCTGTCCACTGTCTGGCCCGGCCTGCCTCGCCAGCCAGTCACAATAAAAAATCCGACAACATTACCCTATTCGTTAGTGGATACCTGTTTATGAAACTATTTAAAAGCCTTTATTTCCAGGTTCTGGTCGCCATTGCTATCGGCGTACTTATGGGCCATTTCTATCCAGATTTAGGTACCCAAATGAAGCCGTTAGGGGATGGCTTCGTTAAATTGATCAAAATGATCATCGCGCCTGTGATTTTCTGTACGGTGGTGACCGGTATCGCCGGGATGGAAAGCATGAAAGCCGTCGGCCGCACGGGTGCGGTTGCGCTACTCTATTTTGAAATCGTCAGTACTATTGCGCTGATTATCGGTCTGATCGTGGTTAACGTTGTACAGCCTGGTGTGGGCATGAACGTTGATCCCGCGACGCTGGATGCGAAAGCCGTGGCCATTTATGCCCAGCAGGCCGAGCAGCAAGGCATCGTTGCCTTCCTACTGGATGTGATTCCGGGCAGCGTGATTGGTGCTTTTGCCAGCGGTAACATTTTGCAGGTCCTGTTGTTTGCCGTCCTGTTCGGTTTTGCGCTGCATCGTCTGGGCAACACGGGCACGTTAATTTTCAACGTGATCGAAAGCTTCTCCAAAGTGATTTTTGGCATCATCAATATGATCATGCGCCTTGCGCCTATCGGGGCATTTGGTGCCATGGCCTTTACCATCGGTAAATATGGCGTAGGTTCACTGGTCCAGCTTGGACAGCTGATTATCTGCTTCTATATCACCTGTATTCTGTTTGTGGTGGTGGTGCTGGGACTCATCGCTCGCGTCTTCGGTGGCTTCAGCATCTTTAAATTCATTGCCTACATCAAAGAAGAGCTGCTGATTGTACTGGGCACCTCTTCATCGGAATCTGCACTGCCACGTATGCTGGATAAGATGGAACGGCTGGGCTGTAAGAAGTCAGTGGTGGGGTTGGTGATTCCAACAGGATATTCCTTTAACCTGGACGGAACCTCAATCTACCTGACGATGGCGGCTGTCTTTATCGCCCAGGCCACCAATGCCCACATGGATATCTTCCATCAAATTACGCTGCTGGTCGTGCTACTGCTGTCTTCCAAGGGCGCAGCCGGGGTAACGGGCAGTGGGTTTATTGTGCTGGCGGCAACGCTTTCAGCAGTAGGACATTTACCGGTTGCTGGCCTGGCGCTGATTTTAGGTATTGACCGCTTTATGTCTGAAGCGCGTGCGCTGACCAATCTAGTCGGTAACGGCGTCGCCACGGTGGTGGTGGCAAAATGGGTTGATCAGCTGGATAAAAAACAGCTGGGTGACACGCTGGCGGGCAAAAATAAGGCAGAAAATCCCTCAGAATCTGCGATTTAACCTTTGAATGTGATTTAATCCTCTCAAATGCCCGCTGTCACTTGCCCTGACAGCGGGCATTTGGATAATAAACCCCACTTGTTTTTTTCAACGTTTTTCACTTCGTTGCGTGACATCCCGGTCTTCCTGTGGTCAAACCTGTTGTTAATGATCGGCAGCGCGAATCGGCCATGTCCGGTTTGCTTATAAACGCGGCTAAACGCGCCAGTGATAACGATTTTTGAATTGTTTGAGTAGGGGTTCACATGCAGGGCACCAGAATTCGGCTTTTGGTTGGTGGATTAGTACTGGCAGCGACCAGTTACGGTGCGCCGGCAGAAACGCTGCAACCTGATCCAGCCTGGCAACAGGGAAGACTGGACAACGGATTTAACTGGCAACTGTTGGCAACACCGCAACGGCCAAGCGATCGCATTGAGTTACGCATGGTGGTTAATACCGGTTCACTGGTGGAAAGCGCCCAGCAAACTGGTTTCAGCCACCTTTTGTCACGCCTGGCGCTGGTACACAATACCGCCCTGGATACGAATCAGCAGCGCGCATTATGGCAGCAGAGTATCGATCCACAGCGGCCTCTGCCGCCGGTTATTTCATCGTATGATTACACGCAATACAATTTAAGCCTGCCCAATAACCGCCCTGAGTTACTGAAAGAAGCCCTGAACTGGCTGGCGGCCACGGCGGGTGATATGGCGATTACCAATCAGGTTGTCGATACAGCCCTGTCCGCTTCCGATCCGGTAAGAACCTGGCCTGCGGATACTCAGGATGTCTGGTGGCGCTATCGGCTGAAAGGGTCGGCGTTGCTAGCGCACGATCCGGCTGAGAAACCGCGTGCCCCCGTTGACGTCGCGCAGCTGAAAAGTTTCTACCAGCAGTGGTATACGCCAGATGCCATGACACTTTATGTCGTCGGCAATGTCGACAGCCGCAACCTTTCTGAACAAATCAACAAAGCGTTTTCACCGCTGGAAGGCAAGCGCAGCGCCCCTGCATCCATGCCCACCTTGTCTCCTTTACCGCACGATCCGGTTAATCTGGTCAGCGGCACGTTAGCGCAGGATCGCCTGTCCCTTGTCTGGGATACGCCGTGGCAGCCCATCCGGGACTCACAGAACTTGCAGCGTTACTGGCGTAGCGATCTGGCGCGCGAAGCGCTGTTCTGGCACGTGCAGCGCGCGATGAGCAATAAAAAAGTTCAGGGTGTGCAGGTGGGATTTGACTGTCGGGTGCTTTACCAGCGCGCGCAGTGTTCCATTAATATGGATACGCGCAATGACAGCCTGGAACAGAATATGAACCTGGTTGCCCGCGAGCTGGCTGCCGTGCGCGATAACGGTTTGCCACAGGAAGAGTTTGATGCCCTGATGGCCCAAAAACTTCTGGAGCTGAATAAGCTGTTCACAACCTACGCGCGCACAGATACTGACGTGCTGATTAGCCAGCGTTTACGCTCTCAGCGCAATTCAGTGGTAGATATTGCACCGGAGCAGTATCAAAAGCTGCGGCAGGATTTTCTCTCCGGCCTGACGCGCGATCAGCTCAATCAGGAGTTGCGGCAGCAACTTAGTCAGGAGTTAATGATGGTACTGATTCAACCGGAAGGTGAATCAGAAACCAACGTTAAGAGCCTTAAAACGGGCTGGGATAAGCTGATGACGTTGCCTGCGACAGCATCTGCACCGGCGGCCGGCGGGGACGTCAGCCAGCCGGACAGTAACGCTGCCGGTGATGCAGCGCCACCGACCTCCTGATCCATCAGGTTTTTGCCCTGAGCCATTCGGTCACTAACATTGGCCAACTGGCGAGGGGCAAATCCGCGACGCCACGGATGCCAAAACCGTGCCCGCCTTTCTGGTAAAAATGCACTTCGACGGGAACATTGTGTTCCCGTAATGCGCTGAAAAACACCATGCTGTTATTCACCGGGACGGCATCATCATCGGCGGCATGAATCAGCAAGGTCGGCGGCACCTGGTTGTGCACCCGGGTTTCGAGTGAATAGGCATCAATCGCTTTCTGGTCAGGCCATGCGCCTAATAAACGGGTGCGCGAGCCTTCATGGGCCAGGCCATCACGCATACTGATCACAGGATAAACCAGCACCATAGCGTCCGGACGAGGCGAAAAATTCTCTGCGTTGTCCTGAACGGGATAAATCTTCTCCGCAAACCGCGTGCCGAGACTTGCGGCAACGTGGCCGCCAGCCGAAAAACCCATCATAACAATGTATTTGCCGTTCAGCCCACGCTGCGCCCGCTCACGCAGGACGCGCACGGCTCGCTGCGCATCGGCGAGTGGAGCATCTGGTCCTTCATGATGTCCGTCATAGGGCAGGCGATAGGTCATGACGGCCAGGGTGTAACCCATAGAGGTGAAAAAGGTTGCCAGCGCGCTGCCTTCACGGTCAATCATGATGCGATGGTAGCCACCGCCGGGCGCGACCAGGAGCGTAATCCCGTTGGATTCCACAGGATGCCAGATAGCCATTTCCGGGCAGCGAACGCCGGTTGCCACGCGATCGTAGGGTTCGTACTCTTTTGCCGTATCGACGATTTGTGGCTGAGCGCGAGAATCGCTGGCACCGGGCGCATCACCATTAGGCCAGATATTAATGATTTCAGTATTCATAGCTGTGTCCTGATGCGAGAGATGTTGTCGTTGTTTTGTTCGCGGCCGTGAAAACAGCATCCTGCTGTCGCTGTTTAAAAGATGGCCTGTTTTGGCCTAATCGTCCAACTCAAAACCGCTAAAATGCCGAGATTCAGACTATGCCTGGCATGCTGAATATGGTGCTAAGCCGATAATTTTAAAGGAATAAAAATAAATTAAGATTAGCCAGCATTAACGGAGGAGGGCAGGATAGAGCAGGAAGAAAACGGGTTGGCTGACTTAAGTGAAATGAATGGATTTTCCTTTTGCCCTGACGGAAACGGAGGACATATTTATCGTGTTTTTATTTAAAGAAAGTGATGTGTTGCTGCGCGGTTAATCGCTGTGCAAGCGGGAAGTCTGGCACGGGCTGCACTGCGCCAGAACGCGAGCGCTACGCGCTTTCATCAATAATTAGCCTGTTTCGAGCGTTAAACTTCCAGAAGGATGCCCAGGCAATCTCCCAGTAATCGCCATCGGGATCGCGAAAATAACCGCTGTAGCCGCCCCAGTGGACTTTTTGTTGCGGCTTGACCTGGTTCCGCCGTGATGTTGTACCAAAGCTATGAGATCATCGACCTCCTGCTCTGACTTAACATTTATGGCAAAAGTAATCCCGTTGAACCCGCCGTCAGCCAGCGCAGGCGGATGGCTTTCATTGATATCTTTTGCCAGATTTTGCAGCGGATAAAGCTCAAGCCTGGTGCCGGCATGATTGAAAAACACAAGGGGCGGATTCTGCTCAGTCACCTGCGTTTTAAAACCGATGCCTTTATAAAAGGCTAGGGATTTTTCCATATCACGCACGCCCAGGCAGACCAGATTGATGCGATTCATACTGACTCCGTTTACAGTCAGGCATGGCCAGGATACTCGTCTCATCCTGGCCACGCGACAGAGCAATTATGCAGGCATATCTTCCTGCGGAATAATCGCCCCACGAAACTGAATAACCGTGCTGGCAGTGAGATGACCACGCTGGGCGGCCTCCTCGACCGAGGCGCCAACCAGACGCTTAGCCAGATAGCCCGCACTGAACGAATCGCCCGCCGCCGTGGTGTCAATGATCTTTTCTTTAGCCAGCATGATTGACGGAACCTCTCTAACAGGCTGGTCTTCCGCGGCAATCAGGCAGGATTCCGCACCGCGCTTGATGACGATCTCGCTAACGCCTGCCTGACGTGCCCGGGCAATGACGTCTTCGACAGGCTGCACGCCCCATAACAGATGCTCGTCATCCAGCGTCAGGAAGGCAATATCCGTGTTATCGAGCATCTTTTGATAGGCCTGGCGAGTACTGGCATTGTCTTTCCACAGGCGAGGCCGGTAATTATTATCGAAAATCACCTTGCCCCCGTTTTTGCGGCAGTTTGCCAGCAGCTGCATGAGCTTTGCACGGCTGGCGTCAGTCAGGATAGCAAGACTGATACCGCTGAGATAAAGGTAGTCGTAATGTTCCAGCTGCTGGCAAATGTCTTCTGCCAGAGGGCCATTAAGCCAGTAGCGTGCCGCCGCGTCATTGCGCCAGTACCAGAATGTGCGCTCGCCCTGGTCGTCTGTCTGGATCATGTACAGACCGGGCATTTTATCCTCAAGGCGTTGGATAAGGTCGGTATGCACGTTTTCCTGCTGCCAGCGGGCGATCATCTGTGCGCTAAAGGGATCGTTTCCCAGCGCCGTCACGTAATCCACCCGGATTTTGTGTTGATCGACCTGTCGGGCAAGGTAAACGGCCGTATTGAGCGTATCACCGCCAAAGCCGCGTTTAATGTTGTCGCCTTTTTCGGACAGTTCAATCATGCATTCACCGATAACGGCGATTTTTTTATGCGTCATGGTTTAAGGCCTGTAGTTTACATTTGCTTCAGTCTCGCGTTTGTTAGCGTCATCGTCAACTTTTTAAAACAGCGTTTTAATTTAATTTAGGGTGAGGTAAAGCGATAATTAACCCGATAAAGCGGCTTGTTTCGGCGATTGTCGCACTAAAAGAGGCGTAGACTCGTTGCTTCAACGTGGCCGGGTTTTCACTAAGTTGTCGAATGTTAAACGATAAACGCTGCCAGGCCGCCAGATGAAGGCGCTTACTATCAACCAGGAAAAGACCATGGTTATGGAGAATTTTAGTCAATGGCTACCTTCTTCAATTGACATCAACCCGCAGCAAAAAAAACGTCTCATCTGGCAACAGTGTCAACGCAGCTATACCTTTCAGCCCATCTATAAGGTTTCGGGGCAACTGCTGGCGATTGAACTGCTGACGGCCATCACACATCCGTCTGAACCAGAGAAGAAACTGTCTCCTGAAGCCTATTTTTCTGAGCTGGAAATAGCACAACGCCTTGATATTGTTCAGGAGCAGTTAGAATTACTCACCCAGTGGGAATCGTTCTTTGGTCGCAATAACGTCATGGCATCAGTGAATATTGACGGCCCTTCGTTGTCGTTGATACAAAACCATGTACCGATTCGCAGTCTGATTACCCGTTTACCCTGGGTTCGCTTTGAGCTGACCGAGCACCATGTCCTGCCTCAGGAGGAGATGGTCGCGCAAATGCCTGAACTGGGGCCGTTGTGGCTGGATGATTTCGGTTCGGGCATGGCGAACTTCTCTGCACTGACCGAGCTTAAATACGACTACATTAAGCTGTCACGTGAACTTTTTATTCTCTTACGTGCGTCAGATGAAGGCCGGATACTTTTTCCCATGCTGTTGTCGCTGATAAATCGTTACTGCAACGGCGTGATTGTTGAAGGCGTTGAGACGCAACAGGAGTGGGATCAGGTTAAATCGTCCCCGGCGATGGCGGCTCAAGGGTATTTTTTTTCTCGTCCTGCTCCCTTTTCCGAACTGGAAAGCCTTCCTGTGCAGCTTGATTGATCCCTTCCCGCGCGCTCTCGACTATCTTTAACGGAGACCGTGAAAGAGCAGGGAGGAAGCCTAATGTCACGCGCCGGAAAAATTGTAAGCTGGATTGGCGGGATTGTTGTATTACTGATCGTCGTTGTAGTGATAGTCATTGCAACATTCGACTGGAATCGCCTGAAACCCACTATTAATCAGAAAGTGTCTGCGGAACTTAACCGTCCCTTTGCCATTCGGGGGGATTTGGGCGTCGCATGGCAGCGTAATCCTGAAGAACCCGGATGGCGCGGCTGGTTACCCTGGCCTCATCTGCACGCCGAAGACATTATGTTGGGCAATCCCCCTGATATTCCTGACGTGACCATGATTCACCTGCAACGCGTGGATGCCACACTTGCCCCGCTGGCCCTACTGCACAAAGAAGTCTTTATCCCGTGGATAAAACTGCAGCAGCCTGATGCCCGCCTGATTCAGACCGCCGATAAGAAAAACAACTGGACCTTTACCCTCGCTGACAGCGACAGCAAAGATGATAATGCGCCACCTTCAGCCTGGTCATTTCGTCTCGATAATATTCTGTTCGATCAGGGCACCATTCTCTACCGCGATGCCGTTAACCAGGCCGATGTCACGCTGAAGGTTAACCCGCTTGGCAAGCCTGTGCCCTATTCACAAATCGCGGGCGGAGACGATAAACAACAAGGCGCGGGTGATTTTGTCTTTGGCTGGCAGGCAAGCGGCAGCTACCACAATGAAAAACTCACGGGTCAGGGCAAGATTGGCGGCATGTTATCCCTGCGTAGTCAGACCACAGCGTTCCCGATTCAGGCAGACGTCCGGAACGGTAGCACGCGCGTACAGCTGACCGGCGGCGTTCAGGATCCCCTGAATCTGGGCGGGCTGGACGTGCGTCTACGTTTTTCTGGCGATACGTTGGCAAACCTCTATGGTCTGACCGGCGTTCTGTTACCGGATACCCCGCCTTATGAAACTGATGGCCGCCTGATTGCCAAATTTACCGGCAAAGACGGCGCCGTTTTTCGTTACCAGGGATTTAATGGTCATATTGGCGACAGCGATATTCATGGCTCCCTGACCTACAGCCAAGGCAAGCCACGGCCAAAACTGGTCGGTGAACTCAGATCGGATCAGTTACGTATGGCGGATCTGGGCCCGTTGATCGGTGTTAACTCGGGCAAGGGCAGCGAGAAAACCGAACAGGCCAAGGCAAAACGCGGTGAAAAAACCGTACAGCCTGCGGATCGCGTTCTGCCTCACGACAGGTTCGACACCAAAAGCTGGGACGTTATGGATGCGGATGTGAAGTTTAGCGGCAAGCGCATCGAACACAGCAGTTCACTACCGTTGAGCGATCTTTATACCCATTTGCAGCTCGATAACGGAAACCTGCTGCTTGATCCACTCCGTTTCGGTATGGCGGGCGGTAATCTGAACAGCACCATCCGCCTGGAAGGGAATCGCTCACCGATGCGGGGCCGGGCCGATATTCATGCCCGTAAACTTCGCCTGCGTCAGCTGTTCCCCGACGTACAGGCAATGCAAAACAGCCTTGGGCAGCTGAACGGCGATGCCAGCCTGACCGGCACCGGCAACTCCGTTGCTGACCTGCTGGCAACCAGCAACGGTCAGTTGAAACTGCTGATGAACGACGGACTGATCAGCCGCAACCTGATGGAAATTGCCGGACTCAACGTCGGCAACTATCTGGTCGGTAAGCTGTTTGGTGATGATGAAGTTCGTATTAACTGTGCGGCCACCGATCTTAAACTGCAAAACGGTCTGGCCACGCCAAACCTGTTCGTGTTCGATACGGAAAATGCCGTCATTAACGTGTCAGGCAACGCGAACTTTGCCAACGAGCGGCTGGATCTTTCAGTCAATCCAGAAAGTAAAGGCATCCGAATCGTGACCCTGCGCTCGCCCTTGTATGTTCGGGGCACCTTCAAGCATCCGGACGCTGGCGTGAAAACCGGTCCCTTACTGGCACGCGGGGCGGCGGCGGTGGCATTAGGTGCTGTGGTCGGGCCTGCGGCAGCGCTGTTGGCGCTGATTTCACCCAGTGATACTGACGAGAATCAGTGCAGCCGGGTCCTGCAGCAAATGAAGAAGAAGTGATCAGTTGCGATAGAGCACTTTGATAATGTGATAACCAAAAGCGGTTTTCACCGGCCCGAAAGGTTGTAGCAACGGGCAGGTGAATACCGCTTTATCAAAAGCCGCGACCATTTTTCCCCGACGAAACTCGCCTAAATCTCCCCCGTTCCGACCAGAAGGGCACACAGAATGCTTGCGGGCAAGCTGCTGGAAGTTTTCGCCTTTTTGCAGTTTTTCCAGCAGGGCGATAGCCTGCGCCTCGTGTTTCACCAGAATATGTAAAGCTGCGGCAGTTTTCGCCATGATAATGTCTCTGTTGTGTATAATCGTCCCCCATTATAAACCTGTCTTTTCAAATCGCAGATGCGTTTACCGCACCTGTTCACTGAGCCTGTACATGCCGGCTTGCGGTTTGAAATCGGTATCTTATTTCAACAGAGCGATGTCCCGATGCGTTTAAACTCCAGCCAACAACGAGCCGTCGAATTTGTTACCGGTCCCTGTCTGGTGCTGGCAGGCGCTGGCTCGGGAAAAACCCGCGTAATCACCAACAAAATCGCGCATCTGATTCGTGAGTGTGGCTATCAGGCCCGCCATATCGCCGCCGTGACCTTCACCAATAAAGCCTCACGCGAAATGAAAGAGCGCGTGGCGCAAACGCTGGGGCGCAAAGAGGCGCGCGGCCTGATGATCTCCACGTTTCACACGCTGGGTCTGGAAATCATCAAGCGCGAATATGTGGCGCTGGGCATGAAGTCCAACTTTTCCCTGTTCGACGATCAGGATCAGCTGGCGTTACTCAAAGACCTCACCAGCGAGTGGCTGGAAGAGGACAAGACGTTACTGCAGCAGCTCATTTCTACCATTTCGAACTGGAAAAACGATCTGGTCGATCCGCCGCAGGCGGCCGCGCTGGCCCGCTCGGAGCGGGATAACGTGTTTGCCCATTGCTATGCCCTGTATGACCGGCATCTCAAATCCTGTAACGTGCTGGATTTTGACGACCTCATTCTGTTGCCCACGCTTCTGCTACAGCGTAATCAGGACGTCCGCGAGCGCTGGCAACAACGTATTCGCTACCTGCTGGTGGATGAATATCAGGACACAAACACCAGTCAGTACGAACTGGTGAAGCTGTTGGTCGGCACCCGTGCGCGTTTTACCGTGGTAGGAGATGACGATCAGTCGATTTACTCCTGGCGCGGTGCCCGGCCACAGAATCTGGTCCTGCTTAATGAGGATTTTCCGGCGCTGGAGGTGGTCAAGCTTGAGCAAAACTACCGCTCTTCACAGCGTATTCTCAAAGCCGCGAATATTTTGATCGCCAATAATCCCCATGTGTTTGAGAAGCGTCTTTTTTCTGAACTGGGTCTGGGCAGTGAACTCAAGGTGCTGAGTGCCAATAGCGAAGAACATGAGGCCGAACGGGTAACGGGCGAACTCATTGCCCATCACTTTATTAATAAAACGCAGTATAAAGATTACGCGATCCTGTACCGCGGTAATCATCAGTCCCGCGTGTTCGAAAAATTCTTGATGCAGAACCGCATTCCCTATCGCATTTCAGGCGGGACCTCGTTTTTCTCTCGTCCTGAGATCAAAGACCTGCTGGCTTATCTGCGGGTGCTGACCAATCCCGATGATGACAGCGCTTTCTTGCGTATTGTGAATACGCCACGGCGCGAGATTGGTCCGGCAACGCTGCAAAAACTCGGTGAGTGGGCCAATATCCGCAATAAAAGCCTGTTTAACGCCAGCTTTGATGTGGGCCTTGGGCAAACGCTGACGGGGCGCGGCCTTGAACATCTGCAGCGCTTCACCCACTGGCTCAACGACATTATCCAGCTCAGTGAGCGTGAACCGGTTAATGCCGTGCGCGATCTGATTCGCGGCATCGATTACGAAAGCTGGCTGTTTGAGACATCGGGCAGCCCCAAAGCCGCTGAAATGCGGATGAAAAACGTCAATACGCTGTTTCAGTGGATGACGGAAATGCTGGAGGGTAGCGATCTGGATGAGCCGATGACGCTGGCGCAGGTTGTCACCCGCTTTACGCTGCGCGACATGATCGAGCGCGGTGAGAGCGACGAAGAGCTTGATCAGGTACAGCTGATGACGCTTCATGCCTCAAAAGGGCTGGAGTTCCCCTACGTGTTTCTGGTCGGCATGGAAGAAGGGCTGTTGCCGCATCAGAGCAGTATCGATGAGAACAACATTGAGGAAGAGCGCCGTCTGGCCTACGTTGGCATTACCCGCGCGCAGAAAGAGCTGACGTTTACCTTGTGTCGGGAGCGCCGTCAGTATGGTGAGCTCATCCGCCCTGAACCCAGCCGCTTTCTGCTGGAGCTGCCGCAGGACGACGTAGTGTGGGAAACCGAGCGCAAAGTGGTTAGTGCAGAGGAGCGCATGAAAACCGGCCAGAGTCGGGTGGCCGGGTTGCGTGCAATGCTGGAAAAGGCGAAAAAGAGCTAATCCGTCGCAGACGGGATCAGGAAAGCGTTAACGACCAGTGAACATAGGACTGATAGTGGCTTTCCTGTTCGAGCAGCTCGGCCCGCAGAGGATGTGCTTCCAGCCAGCCCGCCGGTAACGTAACGTGCAGTGCTTCATCATCCGCCTGCATACGAACGGCGGGTAACGTGTCATCACGACGCCGAGTCGAGAAGATAATGGACAGCCGTAGCAGACGGCACAAACGCTCGGCCAGCCGCGGCGGCAGGGCGTTTTGTTGCGTGAGTAGCGCAAGGTCGATGCTGCCACTTTGATTTTGCAGTAAACAGGCCAGCAATTTTTTCTGCGCTGGGGTGAAACCCGGAAGATCGAGGTGGCGGACCAGATAGGCCGCGTGCTGCGGTGCCTGACGGAAATCGACGCTCAGCCCGATTTCATGAATCGCACAGGCGCTTAGCAGAAGCTCCCGACAGCGCTGATCCAGTTTCCAGTGAACACTGACCTGGCGAAAAAAACTTTCCGCTAGCTGCCGGACCCTGTCTGCCTGGCAGACATCAATATTGAACCGGCGCTGCACATTTTGCAGCGTGCGGCTGCGAATATCGCGATCGACAGGCAGGTGCAGCATTCCGTACACCAGCCCTTCGCGCAGCGCGCCGCCGGCCAGCGTCATGCTGTCAATATTGAGTTCCTGAAAGATGGCAATAAGAATGGACAAACCGCTTGGAAACACTAACGCCCGCTCCAGCGTCAGGCCTTCGATTTCAAGCTCTTCAAGTTTGCCGCACTGAATGGCCCGCTGTTTTAACTGCTGTAGCTTACTCAGGGTGATGCGCTCATCCATGCCTTGAGCGACCATGATTTCCTGCAGGGCCTGAACGGTTCCGGACGCACCAACGCACACCTGCCAGCTCTGTTTGCGCAGTTCTCCGGCAACAGGTTTCAGCATCGCTTTGGCAGCCTCTTCAGCCTGGTCAAAATTCTCTTTAGCCAGGTGGCGATCGCCAAAGAATCGCTCCAGCCAGGTGACACAGCCCATCTGCAGGCTAAACAACACGTTGGCATGGGAGCCATCGCCGGTGGCTAACTCTGTGCTGCCACCGCCGATATCCACGACCAGGCGTTGATCGGAACCCCCGGTAGTATGTGCTACGCCTTGATAAATCAGACGCGCTTCTTCTTCGCCGCTAATCACATTGATGGTGCAACCCAGAATCTGTTGCGCCTTATCAAGAAACGCCTGCGCATTAGCAGCAATGCGTAACGTGGCGGTTGCCACTACCCGAATTTGATCGGGAGGAATATCCTGAAGCTGTTCAGAGAAAAGCCGCAGACATTGCCAGCCCCGGGCCATGGCTTCGGCGGACAGGCAATTGGATTTATCCAGGCCTGCTGCCAGGCGCACCTTGCGCTTGATTTTGGCGATGGTCTGGATACTTCCTGACACTTCGCTGACGACCAGCATATGAAAGCTGTTAGAGCCTAAATCAATTGCAGCATAGAGAGTCGATGCGCTTAGCATGGTCAACTTAACCCGAACGTTTACGGTTGCTATGACGGGGTGCACCGCGACGGCCGGTATTGTTGCCTCCGCGACGCTGACCGTTGCCTGAGCGATTGCGCGTCAGACGTTTCGGTGGCGGTAATTCAGTTAACAGCGCGTCGCTGTTGTATTTACTCACCGGAATGCTGTGACCAATGTACTCTTCAATACCGGGCAGGTTTAATGCGTACTCTTCACAGGCCAGGCTGATGGAGTGACCGCTTGCGCCTGCACGTCCCGTACGGCCAATGCGGTGAACATAGTCTTCGCGATCGTCCGGCAGGTCATAGTTAAATACGTGCGTCACCGCAGGAATATGCAGGCCACGAGCCGCAACGTCGGTCGCGACCAGAATATCAATATCGCCTTTGGTAAAGTCATCCAGGATACGTAAACGCTTCTTCTGTGCCACGTCACCCGTCAGCAGGCCGACCCGGTGACCGTCTGCAGCCAGATGGCCCCAAATGTCTTCACAGCGATGCTTGGTATTCGCAAAAATGATTGCTCTGTCAGGCCACTCTTCTTCTACCAGCGTCTGTAACAGGCGCATTTTCTCTTCATTCGAAGGGTAGAAAAGCTCTTCTTTAATGCGATGACCGGTTTTTTGCTCAGGTTCAACTTCAACGTATTCGGCGCTGTTCATGTGCTCGAATGCCAGCTCACGCACGCGGTAAGAGAGCGTGGCGGAGAACAGCATGCTCAGGCGTTGCGTGGCAGCAGGCATGCGACGGAACAACCAGCGGATATCTTTTATAAAGCCGAGATCGAACATGCGATCGGCTTCGTCCAGTACCATGACCTGAATGGCACCGAGATTGACGTGATTCTGCTTGGCGTAATCGATTAAACGGCCGGTGGTACCCACCAGAATGTCGACACCGTTTTCCAGTACTTTTAACTGTTTGTCGTAGCCATCGCCACCGTAAGCCAGACCTAATTTAAGGCCGGTTGATGCCGCCAGTGGTTCAGCATCGGCGTGAATTTGCACCGCAAGTTCACGGGTTGGGGCCAGAATTAAAGCGCGAGGTTGGTTAACCTGGCGGCCCTCTGGAGCAGGGTGAGAGAGAAGATGATGAAACGTTGACGTTAAAAACGCCATCGTTTTGCCGGTACCGGTTTGCGCCTGACCTGCGACATCACGCCCTGAAAGCGTAAACGGCAGTGCTAACGCCTGGATAGGCGTGCAGTTATGAAACCCTTTTTTATCAAGGGCTTCCACCACCAGAGGGTGCAGGGCGAAGTCGGAAAACTTCTGTTCAGTTAAGTGTGTTTTGCTCATAGTGTGGTAGAATATCAGCTTACTATCGCTTTACGAAAGCGTATCCGATGAAATAAAGTCAACCAACATTGGTTTATATTACGCCAATTCGCCAGGCACAATCTTGTGGAGTAAAACATGAGCAGCGATAAAATCGTTCATCTGACCGATGACAGTTTCGACACCGACGTGCTAAAAGCCGACGGCGTTATACTGGTAGATTTCTGGGCTGAATGGTGTGGTCCTTGTAAAATGATCGCGCCAATCCTTGATGAAGTTGCAGAAGAGTATGATGGCAAACTGACCATCGCTAAGCTGAATATTGACGATAACCCAGGCACTGCGCCTAAATACGGCATTCGCGGCATCCCGACGCTGCTGCTGTTCAAAAACGGTGAAGTCGCTGCGACAAAAGTGGGCGCATTGTCCAAAGGTCAGTTAAAAGAGTTCCTGAACGCCAACCTGGCGTAATCGGGCCGGGCGTCCGGCAGTGGTTAAATTTTTGCCTGCTGCTGGACGTTCGCTTTTAAGCGTGCTAACTTATTTTCACTGCACTATGAACATACCTTGTAGTTAGCATTCAAAGTTTTCTCTTGTTAGACCCTGTCATACTGTACCTACCAGCGGTTTAGCAATCTAACGACTAGCTCTACTCTGACTAAGTCGACCGTCTCCTCGCTCCCAGTCATTATTCAAGACGATGATCGTTGAGAAGAGTTGAAAAAGTCATTAACAGAACAGGCATGGACTAACTGCCATACCATTCACGACAAACATTTCGAGTATTACCCCGAGTTTAAGAACCCATCAATATGAATCTTACCGAATTAAAGAATACGCCGGTTTCTGAGCTGATTACCCTCGGCGAGAATATGGGGCTGGAAAATCAGGCTCGTATGCGCAAGCAGGACATTATTTTCTCAATCCTGAAGCAGCACGCGAAAAGCGGCGAGGACATCTTCGGTGATGGTGTGCTGGAGATATTGCAGGATGGATTTGGATTCCTCCGCTCTGGAGACAGCTCCTACCTCGCCGGTCCTGATGACATCTACGTTTCTCCCAGCCAAATTCGCCGCTTTAACCTCCGCACTGGTGACACCATCGCCGGCAAAATCCGTCCACCAAAAGAAGGTGAGCGCTACTTTGCCCTGCTGAAAGTTAACGAAGTTAACTACGACAAACCAGAAAACTCGCGTAACAAGATTCTGTTCGAAAACCTCACGCCGCTGCACGCTAACAGCCGTCTGCGTATGGAGCGGGGTAATGGCTCAACTGAAGACTTAACCGCTCGCGTACTGGACCTGGCGTCACCGATTGGTCGTGGTCAGCGTGGTCTGATTGTGGCACCGCCGAAAGCCGGTAAAACGATGCTGCTGCAGAATATCGCGCAGAGCATTGCTTACAACCATCCAGACTGTGTGCTGATGGTGCTGCTAATCGATGAGCGTCCGGAAGAAGTGACAGAGATGCAACGCCTGGTGAAAGGTGAAGTGATCGCGTCCACCTTCGATGAACCGGCTTCGCGTCACGTTCAGGTGGCCGAGATGGTGATCGAAAAGGCCAAGCGCCTGGTCGAGCACAAAAAAGACGTCATCATTTTACTCGACTCCATCACGCGTCTGGCCCGTGCCTACAACACCGTCGTTCCGGCCTCCGGTAAAGTACTGACCGGTGGTGTGGACGCCAACGCCCTGCATCGTCCTAAGCGTTTCTTCGGTGCGGCACGTAATGTGGAAGAGGGCGGGAGCCTGACCATCATTGCGACGGCACTGGTGGATACCGGTTCGAAGATGGATGAAGTGATTTACGAAGAGTTTAAAGGCACCGGTAACATGGAGCTGCATCTCTCGCGTAAAATTGCCGAAAAACGTGTCTTCCCGGCGATTGACTACAACCGTTCAGGTACCCGTAAAGAAGAGCTGTTAACCTCTCAGGAAGAGCTGCAGAAAATGTGGATCCTGCGTAAGATTATCCATCCAATGGGTGAAATCGACGCGATGGAATTCCTGATTAACAAGTTGGCCATGACCAAAACCAACGACGAATTCTTCGATATGATGAAGCGTTCTTGATCCTTTAGAGCGTCATCTGACTATGATGGCGTTTTTTTCTTTAAATGGTCATAAAATAGCCCCGACGCCACGTTCTGACGTGGCGTTTTTTATTTTCGGGCTATAGGATTGAATGCTGGCAGACGTAATAATAATGACGGTGGCAGTGGTGGACGATTAACCGTTCGTGCACCTCTTCATGCCGAATTCGGAATCTGGAACGGTAACAGGCGCGATTTTTGACGTAATGTGAGTTCCAGGATGATAGCTGAGAGCGTTTAACGTGAATTTACTCACTATGAGTACTGAGCTTGGTTTAGTTTTTATCTTTTCCTTGGTATTTCTTTTCCTTGCTCGCAAAGTAGCAGAAAAAATTGGATTGGTAGACAAGCCAAACATGCGCAAGCGCCATCTTGGCGTTATTCCACTGGTTGGCGGAATATCCGTGTATGCAGGAATTTGCTTCGCCTTCTTCATCACTGACTACTACTTGCCGCACGCTAAGCTTTACCTGGGTTGTGCAGGCGTACTGGTGTTGGTTGGTGCACTTGACGATCGCTTTGATATCAGCGTGAAGATTCGGGCAACAGTACAGGGTATTGTGGCGCTGGTAATGATGTTTTGCGCCAAACTGTACCTGTTGAGTCTGGGATTCATCATTGGCCCGGTAGAACTGATAGTTGGGCCCTTTGGTTATGTGTTGACGCTTTTTGCCGTCTGGGCAGCGATTAATGCTTTTAACATGGTTGACGGTATTGATGGTCTGCTGGGTGGCCTTTCCATGGTGACGTTTGGCGCCATGGGGATCATTCTTTATCTTGATGGGCAGCACAGTCTCGCAATGTGGTGCTTTGCCATGATAGCTGCCACGATCCCCTATATTTTACTTAATCTTGGTTTTCTGGGACGCCGTTTTAAAGTATTCATGGGCGATGCAGGCAGTACCATGATTGGTTTTACGATTATCTGGATTTTGCTTGAAACCACGCAAGGCTTAAGCCATCCCATCACACCAGTCACAGCATTATGGCTGATTGCAATTCCTCTGATGGATATGGTCGCGATTATGTACCGTCGGTTACGCAAAGGAATGAGCCCTTTTTCTGCCGATCGCCAACATATACATCACTTAATCATGCGAGCGGGTTTTACTCCTCGTCAGGCTTTTGTACTGATTACCGCTGCTGCTGCTCTGCTCGCGGGCATAGGCGTGCTGGGTGAATACCTGGCCTTTATCCCTGAATGGGTGATGTTAGCCCTGTTCTTGATTGCCTTCATGGGCTACGGCTATTGTTTGAAACATGCATGGCGCGTCGCGAGAAAGATCCGACGCTTCAAACGACGCCTTAATAATCTCAGCAATGCCAGAAAAAATGTACCCTGATAAGACTTAACAAAGGATAACGCTCTGATGCGCGCTAACGTTGTGGAGAACGAACTGGATATTCGCGGCCTGGGCTGCAGCCTATGGCGTGGAAAGCGCTGGATAGTCGGCTGTGCAGTCGTGTTTGCATTGGTAGCCTGGATAGCAACGCTGCTGATGAAACAGGTGTGGAGCACGACCGCGATAACAGGGCGGCCTACGGTGAATATGCTGGGATCCTACTATTCCCAGCAACAGTTCCTGAACAATCTGGATATGCGCAATAACGCTTTGACGTTAAATACGGCGTCACCTACCGTGATGGACGAGGTGTATCAGGAGTTCCTGATGCAGCTCTCATCCTGGGATACCCGCCGGGAGTTTTGGCAGCAAACCGATTATTATAAAACGCGAAAAAGCGGCAATGCCCACAATGATGCTGCCTTGTTGGACGATATGATTGATAACATTCAGTTTACGCCAGCGGATAGCGCACGAAATATTTTCGACAGCGTCAAACTTAAGGCAGAAACTGCTGCGGATGCGAACAATTTGCTGCGCCAGTATATTGCCTATGCCAGTGAACGCGCTGCACGCCATCTCAATGCAGAGTTAACGGGGGCGTGGCAGGCACGGACCAGCCAGCTTAAGGCGCAGGTCAAACGTCAGGAAGACGTAGCGAATGCGGTATTCCTGCGACGGCAACATCGGCTGGAACAGGCGCTGAAAATTGCCAGCCAGCAGGGCATTAATGAGAAGCAGACGCGTGAGGTGAGCGAAAACCTGGCTGACAGCGATCTGTTTCTAATGGGCCAGCCTTTATTGCAGGGGCAGTTAGAAACCCTGAGAGCGACCGGGCCGAGCTTTGATATCAGCTACGACCAAAATAAAGCGATGCTGACCACACTGGATGCAGGCCCGACGCTTAACAGCAAATTCCAGACCTACCGTTATTTGCGTACGCCGGAAGAGCCGGTTTCACGCGACAGTCCCCGCCGGGCATTTATGATGGTGATGTGGGGCGCGATAGGTGCGCTGGTTGGTGCGGGCGTGGCGCTAGCGCGTCGTCAGCGTACTATGTCAGATACACAAGATTGAGAGAAACAGTGTGAAAGTTCTGACAGTTTTTGGCACCCGACCTGAAGCCATTAAGATGGCACCACTCGTGCAGGCACTGGCACAGGACCCTGCTTTTGAATCACGGCTGTGCGTCACTGCGCAACACCGTGAAATGCTTGATCAGGTGCTGAGCTTGTTTCAGCTGCAACCTGACTACGACCTCAACGTTATGCGACCCGAACAGGGATTAACGGAGATAACCTGCCGTATTTTACAAGGCATGCATACCGTACTGCTCGATTTCAAACCCGATATTGTGCTGGTCCACGGGGATACGACGACCACGCTGGCGGCCAGCCTGGCGGCTTTCTATCAGCAAATCCCCGTCGGGCATGTTGAAGCAGGTTTACGCACGGGCGATCTGGCTTCGCCGTGGCCTGAAGAGGGGAATCGTAAGCTGACGGGACATCTTGCCCGTTTACACTTTACGCCCACACTGCGTTCCCGACAGAACCTGCTGGATGAAAATCTCGCCGACGACAGTATTGTTGTCACCGGTAATACGGTAATTGATGCCTTGCTATGGGTGCGAGATCGGGTGCTGGACGATAATGAGATAAACGCGCAGCTGGCTTCACGCTATCCCTTTCTTGACGACAGTAAAAAGCTGGTACTGGTGACGGGTCATCGTCGTGAAAGCTTCGGCGAAGGTTTTGAGCGCATCTGTAGCGCTCTGGCCCAGATTGCGCGCCAGCATCCTCATGCGCAAATCGTTTATCCGGTCCATCTCAATCCTAACGTACATGAACCCGTTAACCGCATTCTGCGCGGCATTGATAACATTGTGTTGATTGAACCTCAGGAGTATCTGCCGTTTGTCTGGTTGATGAACCGGGCGTGGCTGATTCTCACCGATTCTGGCGGTATTCAGGAAGAAGCGCCTTCACTGGGTAAACCCGTTTTGGTGATGCGTGAAACCACCGAGCGTCCAGAGGCCGTCGAAGCTGGAACGGTGAAGCTGGTTGGTACGGACACGGCAAGAATTGTTAATGAGGTCAGTACATTACTTAACGATGATGAGGCCTGGCAGACCATGAGCCGTGCCCATAACCCTTATGGGAATGGCGAAGCCTGCGGGCGAATATTGCAAGCCTTAAAAGATAACAGAGCCAACTTATGAGTTTTGAAACCATTTCCGTTATTGGACTGGGTTACATTGGGCTGCCAACCGCAGCCGTTTTTGCCTCAAAGGGAAAGAAAGTGGTGGGCGTCGATATCAATGCCCACGCGGTTGACACCATCAATCGTGGTGCCATTCATATTGTCGAACCCGATTTGGATCGGGTGGTTCAGGCTGCGGTCGAGCGTGGAGATTTACGTGCTACGACGCAACCCGAAGCCGCTGACGCTTTTTTGATCGCCGTGCCCACGCCCTTTATGGCGGAGCGCCAACCGGACTTACGCTTTGTGCGTGCGGCTGCGCTGTCGATTGCGCCGGTACTGAAAAAAGGCGATCTGGTGATTCTGGAATCGACTTCTCCGGTTGGCAGTACAGAGCAGATGGCCGACTGGCTGGCCGCGGCGCGACCTGATTTGCGTTTCCCACAGCACGACGGGGATCCTGACGTCTTTGTCGCCTACTGTCCCGAACGCGTTTTACCCGGTCAGATCATGACTGAGCTGATCAGCAACGATCGCGTGATTGGCGGCATGACGCCAGCCTGTTCTGCCCGAGCGAGTGATTTGTATCGTATTTTTTTACAGGGCGAGTGCGTCGAGACAACTGCACGCACCGCTGAAATGTGCAAGCTGACAGAAAACAGCTTCCGCGACGTAAACATCGCCTTTGCCAATGAGCTGTCACTAATTTGTGCTGCGCAGCAGATTAACGTCTGGGAGCTTATTGCACTGGCGAATCGTCATCCGCGCGTCAATATCCTGCAGCCTGGGCCAGGCGTCGGCGGGCACTGCATTGCGGTCGATCCCTGGTTTATCGTGGCGCAGAATCCGGACTTAGCACGCCTGATTCGTACCGCTCGCGAAGTGAATGATGCCAAGCCGCACTGGGTGCTGGACCAGGTAAAAAAAGCGCTGGCAGACTGCCTGATGCAGACCGGAAAACGTGCCAGCGATCTGACCATTGCCTGCTTTGGCCTGGCGTTTAAACCGAACATTGATGACCTGCGTGAAAGCCCAGCCATGGAAGTGGCGCACCTGATTGCCGACTGGCATCAGGGCCGCACGTGGGTAACCGAACCGCATATTCAGCAGATTCCCGACATCCTGGCGACACAGGCCACCCTGGTTTCAACCGAGCAGGCGCTGCAGGAGGCGGATATTTTGGTGATGCTGGTCGATCACCATGCATTCCGCCGTGTTGATGCAGCGCACATTACTCAGCAATGGGTTGTTGATACGAAAGGTGTCTGGCGCTAAAAACCTCTGGTTAACAAGGACCCGATTAACTTATGTCTGTCCACGTTAAGGTTAATCCACTCACCTGGGAGAGCCAGTTCTTCGGCTTTGACGCCGTGAGGCTGGAAACCGGGGGGGATCTGTCGCTCGAAAACGCGCTTCGGCACGCCTGCGCGCTGTTTCAAATCAAAGTGTCAGCGGAACAAACCGACATCATCGATGCGTTAAATCAGCATCAGTTTCACCTGGTGGAAGGTGAAGTGGATTTGTCGTTGACGATCAAACGCACCGAACGCCAGACTGGCATTCGTATTGCGCGGGAAACACAAATCCCAGCATTACGCGAAGCCGCATCTCTGGCCTTCCGTCAAAGTCGTTTTCGCACGCCGTGGTTTGCGCCTGATGACAGTGCCCGCTTCTATGCGCAGTGGATCGAAAATGCGGTCCGCGGCACCTTCGATCACCAGTGCCTTGTCGCCAGTGATGAACGCGGCGCGCTTCAGGGCTTTGTCTCTTTACGTGAGGTCGAAGGCGATGCGCGTATTGGCCTGCTGGCGGTGGTGCCTGAGGCGCAGGGACAAAGTATCGGTCAGCGCCTGATGCTGGCTGCAGCGGACTGGGGCCGTGCGCGTCAGCTCGAACGTCTGCGGGTTGCCACGCAAATCAGTAATCTTACGGCGATGCGTCTTTATCTACGCAGTGGCGCGCGTCTTGAAAGCACGGCGTACTGGTTTTACAGGAGAGGTCATGATTCCCTTTAATGCGCCCCCGGTTGTGGGAAGCGAAATCGAGTATATGCAGTCTGCCATGAGCAGCGGCAAGCTGTGTGGCGACGGCGGTTATACTCGCCGCTGTCAGCAGTGGATGGAGCAGCGCTTCGGTAGTGCGAAAGTGTTACTGACGCCTTCCTGTACCGCTTCGCTGGAGATGGCCGCGCTGCTGATCGATATCCAGCCGGGTGATGAAGTGATCATGCCGAGCTACACCTTTGTTTCAACCGCCAACCCCTTTGTATTACGTGGCGCGAAAATTGTGTTCGTGGATGTGCGCCCCGACACCATGAACATGGATGAAACGCTGATTGAAGCGGCGATAACCGATAAAACCCGCGCTATCGTGCCGGTCCACTATGCGGGCGTTGCCTGTGAAATGGATACGATTATGGCGCTGGCGGCACAGTATAAGCTGTTTGTTATTGAGGATGCTGCGCAGGGCGTGATGTCAGGGTACAAAGGCCGGGCATTAGGCACCATTGGTCATATCGGCTGTTTCAGCTTTCACGAAACCAAGAATTACACCGCAGGTGGAGAAGGCGGCGCGACGTTAATTAACGATGCCAGCCTTGTGGAGCGTGCAGAAATTATTCGTGAAAAGGGCACCAATCGCAGTCAGTTTTTCCGGGGACAGGTAGATAAATATACCTGGCGCGATATGGGGTCCAGCTATCTGATGGCTGACCTGCAGGCGGCTTATCTCTGGGCGCAGCTGGAGTCCTCTGAACGAATTAATCAACAGCGCTTGCGCTTGTGGCAACGTTACTACGATGCCCTGAAGCCGCTGGCGGAAAACGGCAAGATTACATTGCCTTCCATCCCGGCTGATTGTCAGCACAACGCCCATATGTTTTATATAAAGCTGCGTGATGAGAAGCATCGTCAGGCCCTGATCAACTGGCTTAAAGAGGCCGAAATCCTGGCCGTTTTCCATTATATCCCTTTGCACAGTTCGCCCGCGGGCCAGCGTTTTTCACGTTTTGCCGGTGAGGATCGTTTTACTACAGCAGAGAGTGAGCGCTTGTTACGTTTACCGCTGTTTTATAATCTGTCGGATAACAATCAGAGCACCGTGATCGGCTCGCTACTGAGCTTTTTTTCCTGATGTCATTAGCCAAAGCATCGTTATGGACCGCCTCATCGACGATAGTAAAAATTGCGGTTGGGCTGCTGGTCGTCAAGTTACTGGCCATCAGCTTTGGTCCGGAAGGCGTGGGCCAGGCCGGTAACTTTCGCCAGCTCATCACCGTGCTAGGCGTGCTGGCCGGAGCGGGTATTTTTAACGGCGTCACCACGTATGTTGCACAATATCAACAGCAGCCCCAGCAACTCCGCGCGCTAATCGGCACCGCCTCGGCAATGGTGACGGGCTTCTCAGCGCTACTGGCGCTGGTCTTTTTATTGGCTGCGGCTCCCATCAGCACTGCGCTGTTTGGTCACGATCGCTATCAAAACGTGATACGTATCGTTGCCTTTCTTCAGTTTGGTATCGCGTGGGCAAACCTGCTTCTGGCGTTCATAAAAGGCTACCGTGATGCGCGCGGTAATGCGCTGGCCCTGATTTGCGGTAGCATAACGGGCGTGCTCGGTTACGTGCTGTGTTGGTGGCTGGGGGGCTATGCGGGCGCATTGACCGGGCTGGCTTTGGTGCCCGCGTTACTCGTTTTTCCAGCGCTGGTGATACTGAAACGTCGTGTCCCGCTTCCCTTAGGCTGGCTGCGGCCCACCTGGCAGCCGGAAATGGCGCGTCATCTGGCAAAATACACGATTATGGCGCTGATCACCGCCGTCACCCTGCCGGTTGCCTGGGTGATGATGCGAAATCAACTGGCGGCCAGTAACGGCTGGGCGCAGGTAGGATTATGGCAGGGCGTAACCAGTATATCTGATGCTTATCTGCAGTTTATCACCGCGACCTTTAGCGTCTGGCTACTGCCGACACTGGCCCGGTTAGATAACAAAAAGGATATTGCGCGTGAGATCGGCCGGGCGTTACGCTTTGTGTTACCGGCGGTCGCGGCGGCCAGCCTGAGCGTGTGGATGATGCGTGATATCGCCATCAGCCTGCTATTCTCCGCGGCATTTCACGACATGCGGGATTTGTTTGTCTGGCAACTCTGTGGCGATGTTTTCAAAGTCGGCGCCTACGTTTTCGGCTATCTGGTCATCGCGAAAGCCTCATTACGCTTTTATGTGCTGACCGAAATCAGTCAGTTTATTTTGCTGACGCTGTTCTCGCGCTGGCTTATCCCGTTACAGGGGGCCAGTGGGGCAGCGCAAGCCTATATGTTCACCTACGTTACCTATTTCGCGCTCTGCTGTGGCGCATTTATTCTTTACTGCCGAAAAAAATGACTTTAATTCACGTTTTGGGATCCAATATTCCCCATCACAATCTGACGGTGTTGCGTTTTTTTAACGACGTGATGAGCATCGAGCAGCCTGTTTCTGCACCGCGTCACTTTATGGTGGTGACATCGCAGCCTGAAAACCTCACCGGTTTTGGCGCTTTGCACATTGAAACCTTTAGCAGTAAGAAAGCGCTGGCTGAGGCGCTGTTGCAGCGGGCGAAAAATCGCGACCAACGCTTCTTTTGCCACGGGCAGTTTAACCCCTGGCTTTGGCTGGCGTTGCTGAGCGGCAGGTTACGCCGTTCTCAACTGTTCTGGCACGTCTGGGGAGCGGATTTGTATGAAGATTCACGCAGCCTGAAGTTCCGGCTGTTTTATTTCATGCGCCGTGCTGCGCAGGGGCGCATTGCACACCTGTTCGCCACCCAGGGCGATCTGTATCACTACCAGCAACGCCACAAGTCTGTACCGCAGTCTTTACTGTATTTCCCCACAAAGTTACCTGCAGTCGCCATTACGCCCCATCCAGACAAGACGTTTACCGTGCTGCTGGGTAATTCTGGTGACGCCAGTAACCGCCATATTGAGGGGCTTGCAGCGATCAAGGCTCAGTTTGGCGAAGATGTGCGCATTGACGTGCCGCTGGGTTATCCGCCTGACAATGATGAGTATATCGGACAGATTCAGAACGCCGCCGACAGACTCTTTCCGCAGGGGCAGGTAAGGTTACTGCGGGATAATCTTGCTTTTGACGACTATCTGGCGCTGTTGGCACGCTGCCATTTGGGCTATTTTATGTTCGAACGGCAGCAGGGCGTGGGAACGCTATGTTTGCTGATTCAGGCTAATGTGCCTTTCGTCCTGACGCGTAAAAATCCGTTCTGGCGGGATGTTACCGCGCAGCAGCTTCCTGTCTTGTTCAACGACGATGCGCTGACGCCTGATATCGTCGCAGAGGCGCGTCGGCAACTTGTGGGATGCGATAAACAGCGCATTGCTTTCCTGGCCCCAGGCTATCTGGAAGGCTGGCGAACAGCGTTGCGCCTTTGCGAAGGAGAGCCCTCATGAGTCTTATGGCATTTAGTGGTCTGCTGATCGTGTATGTGCTGTCACTGGTGACCATTGTGACCCTAAACATGCGCGAACTTAAACAGGAACGGTTTAACTTCCACCTGTTTTTTACCTTATTGTTTTTACTGACCTTCTACTTCGGTTTTCCGCTAACCAGTATTCTGGTCTTTCGGTTTGATACGCAGGTGGTTTCGGCGGATTTTCTGCTGCAGGCGATGCTGTCGGCCACGGCGTTTTATGCTATTTACTTTGTCAGTTACAAGGTGCGCCTCAGGCCAGCATCCGCAGCGCCGGCCCGGCCCTGGCTACAAATGAATCGGGTCGAAACGCATCTGACCGGTGGGCTACTGGCGCTGGTGGCGGTTGCAACCGTAACGGTGTTCTTTATCCATAACGGATTTTTGTTATTCCGACTGACGGCCTATAACCAGATCTTTTCCAGTGAAGTGTCTGGTGTTGCACTGAAGCGGTTCTTTTATTTCTTCATCCCGGCGATGCTGATTCCCTATTTCTTGCATCCCACGCGCCGTAACTGGCTGCTGTTTCTCATCATCACGGTCAGCTTTGGCTTACTGACCTACGCGCTGGTTGGTGGCACGCGTGCCAATATCATTATCGCTTTTGCGTTATTTCTGTTTATCGGTATTACACGTGGCTGGATCACATTGTGGATGCTGGCCGCTGCGGGCGTGATGGCGATTGGGGGAATGTTCTGGCTGGCGCTGCGTCGCTACAATCTGGCTGTCATGGGCGACGAGGCTTTTTACACCTTTCTGTACCTGACGCGCGATACGTTTTCGCCATGGGAAAACCTGGCTTTGCTGCTGGAGAATTACCATAAGATAGACTTTCAGGGCTTAGCGCCCATGTGGCGCGATTTCTATGTGTTTATCCCAACCTGGCTGTGGCCCGATCGTCCTCTGTCAGTACTGAACAGCGCTAATTACTTTACCTGGGATGTACTGAACAACCATTCCGGACTGGCGATTTCGCCTACCTTAATCGGTTCGCTACTGGTGATGGGCGGCGTCTGGGCCATTCCGCCAGGCGCTGTGGCCGTTGGGCTGATCATCAAAGCTTTCGACACGCTCTATAAGCGCGGACGCAATGAATCGAATCGTTATACCGGGGCGATTCTGCAAAGCTTTTGTTTCGGTGCCGTATTCAACATGATTGTGCTGGCGCGCGAGGGGCTGGATGCGTTTGGCTCACGTGTTGTGTTTTTCTGTATTATTTTTGCCGCCTGTCTGGGGATGGCGAAATTGCTTTTCTGGTTACTGGATCATGTCGGCCTGATTCGCAGCCGACGTGAGCGGGCGCTTCATAGCCCATCCTGATTAACCTCTGGGATCTAAGGGAAGAATTAAAAAGAGATGAGTACAGTTTCCGAAACGCCACGCTATGTGATTCGCGGCATCACGCTATACGGCTTTGACAGCATGGCTTCATTTGTGGATTTCCTGATGCCGCATTCCGCTGTCCGGAGCGGCACGCTGGTGGCCATCAATGCGGAAAAAGTGCTGAATGCCGAACAGGATGCAGCGCTGCGTGCTCAAATTCAGCAGGCTGAATTCAAATATCCGGATGGCATCAGCATTGTACGCTCTGTCCGCAAGAAATACCCGCAGGCCTCAGTACAGCGGATTGCAGGGGCCGATCTGTGGGAAGCTTTAATGGAACGTGCCGGACGCAACGGAACGCCGGTGTTTTTGATCGGCGGTCGGCAGGTAGTGTTGGACGAAACATGCGATAAACTGCGTCGTCAGTGGAACGTGAATATTGTGGGTGCACAGGATGGCTATTTTGTCCCGGCGGAACGCGATGCACTGTTTGCCAGGGTTGCGGCCAGCGGAGCCAGGCTGGTAACGGTAGCGATGGGCTCTCCGCGTCAGGAACTTTTAATGGCCGAGTGTCAGAAGCACTGGCCTGAGGCGTTGTATATGGGCGTAGGCGGTACCTATGACGTGTTTACCGGTCATGTAAAGCGCGCGCCTGTAATCTGGCAGAAGCTTGGACTGGAATGGTTTTATCGCTTAATCAAACAGCCCAGTCGCCTACGCAGGCAGTTGAAGCTGGTGAAATATTTGCGTTATCACTGGCGTGGCGATCTGTAAGATCGCTGATTAACGCCAGGTTTTTCGCACGAGTAACGGCATAAATGCGTTAATTGTCGACGAAATGCACAAAGCGTAATCAAACGCGCTATTTTCTTTAAAAAGCACTAGACAGCGTGGGCGCTTATCTCTAGTATGCACATCCGCAACGGCGCTACGCGCCCGTAGCTCAGCTGGATAGAGCGCTGCCCTCCGGAGGCAGAGGTCTCAGGTTCGAATCCTGTCGGGCGCGCCATTTAGTTTGTGCGTAAGAGCTTCGGTGGTTTGAGTACCGCGTTAGTAACAAAGATTTAAATGCTGTGGGTTTGACTTGCAACATTCAGTACAGTGGTGGCTATAGCTCAGTTGGTAGAGCCCTGGATTGTGATTCCAGTTGTCGTGGGTTCGAGTCCCATTAGCCACCCCAGATTTTGCTGGGATACGCGAAGGTGGCGGAATTGGTAGACGCGCTAGCTTCAGGTGTTAGTGTCTTAACGGACGTGAGGGTTCAAGTCCCTCTCTTCGCACCAGGCAAAACAAAATAAAAAAATCGGCGAGTAGCGCAGCTTGGTAGCGCAACTGGTTTGGGACCAGTGGGTCGGAGGTTCGAATCCTCTCTCGCCGACCATTTTTAGAAACCTGTCTGCAAAGACAGGTTTTTTTTCGCCTGAATGAAAGAGGATGAGCACCGCCGAAGGCGATTCGCGCCGGGCGTCAGCGAGACAACGTTGCGAACGCAACGGTCCGAAGGGGCGCGTAATCCTCTCTCGCCGACCATTTTTAGAAACCTGTCTGCAAGGACAGGTTTTTTTTCGCCTGAATAAAAGAGGATGAGCACCGCCGAAGGCGGTTTGCGCCGGCCTTCAGCGAGACAACGTTGCGCAGGCAGTGTCGTCTTTCAGGGGCGAAAATCCGCTCAGACGGGCACGTCATTTCTCCCGGAAGTGAGTCAGAGCGGAGTCATAGTAATGGCTGTCGCAAAAATGAGACGCTTAAATTACTGTTTTAACACGGATTGACAAGTCTTTACCTTGTTTGTCGCCTGTATGCGACATCCATTTTCTGGTTTGTCGTAATAACACGACGCTCATCGCAAAGAGAAAGAACCCCAAAAAAAGCATTAAGATTTAAGTGATTGATTTATAAAAATAATTAAAATAATAATAGCAACTGGCATGGATTATGCAATAATTAACGCGTAGATGCTCATTCCACCTCTTATGTTTGCTTCGGCTACATAAACCTGGGAATGACGCAGAGCCAATTTTGGGTACCTGTTGTCTGCCTGCCTGTATCGCGAAAGTCTTACAGGGTTATCAGACACCACGTTGAGTCGGGTACCTCTCGGTTGTCTAACCGACCTGATCTTACACCTGCTTTTAGCAGGTGTTTTTTTTTGCCTGAAAGCGCAGACACAAAAAAACCGGGCGAGCCCGGTTTTTTACTTAACGCGATGCTGTGCTATCAGGCATCAGGGTTATTTTTCAGCGTCAGCAACAGGCCTTCACGACGCATTTTTGCCGCCTCTTCCGGACGGCGAAGGCGATCGTAAACGTCCGCCAGCCACGCGTAGTCAAAGGCGTCAGGGCGCTGAGCCAGTGCCTGCTGAAGTGCTTCCGCTGCCTGCTGCCATTCACCGTGGCGCATTAACAACTGCCCCAGGGTACTGTGCAACAGGGGCGTCGCGCCATGCTGTTTGATTTGCTGACGTAAGGCTTTTTCCAGTGCCTCTGGGTTGCCGCTCTTAATACGTGGCATCAGCAGCACCAGACGATCATCGTAATGACGTTTAAGCCCATCCAGCAAGATGTCCTGCGCGGTATCGTGGTCGTCACACTCAATCAAATGGTCAATCATCGCTACCTGCAATGATGTCTCATGGCGAGTTTTACGGCTCAGATTGCCCCACCAGCGCTTCAGTCCCTCGCTGCCCTGATCGGCCATCGCCTGGTTCATCAGGCCCAGCCAGGCCTGTTGCTGTAGCAGGGTGCGTTGCTCTTCTGTCCCGACCTCGGATTTTTCCATGGCGGGAAGAATATCCAGCAGTGCGCTCCAGGCGCTGGTGCGTACATATGCCTGCTCAGCCAGACGAAGCACTTCCGGATGACGAGGCGCGACTTCGAGCAGGCGATCGATGCTGTGGCGCGCTGCATGATCTTCATGACGCGCCAATTGAATGCGGGTACGGGTAATTTCGACCGGAATCACATCATTGCCAGCCAGCTCAGCCGCCCGTTCTAGGTGCTGGTTGGCCCGCATTTCATCGCCACGCTGTTGTGCGGCTTCTGCAGCTAGCAGGTAGTTAGCGACAGGCACATCAGCATGCTCTGCGTCTTTAGACAGCAGTTTCTCTACCTGTCTGAAATCCCCTTCCGCCAGTTTCATCAGGGCATTTTGCGTATGGCGCTGGGCACGACGACGCTTACGGCCAGTGAACCAGCCGCGGGTACGCGCGCCGGTGCGAAATAAACGGCGCAGTATCCATTCCACAGCCAGGATCACAAGCAGGCTAATAATCAGGATGATGGACAGGCCCGTCACGCTGGTTTCAACGTTCCAGTTGTCGGTCTGAATCAGCACGTAGCCCTGATGACCCGCAATCATCGGCCCCAGTACAATGCCGGCAATCAGCAGAACAAAGAGGATAAATACCTTAAGCATGATTAGCCTCCCTGCTGATTAGCGGCGGCAGAAGGCTGTGCCATCAGATTACGAACGCGGGTTTGCATCAGCTTTTCAAGCAGCGGCTGGCTCTCCAGGCTGTCGGGCAGATCCATATTGATGTTCTGCTGGCTTAATTCATCCAGCTGGGCCAGAAACGCTTTGGTTGAGGCATCATTGGTGTCATACCACGCGCGCACCCATGTTGAAACGGTTTCAAGCGACTGCTTGTAAATCTCTTCCTGGTGACGTGGTACGGCCTGAGCAGCAATGAGCAGGCGCGAGCGGATGTTCTCACGCAGATAAACATCCTGATTCGGTGCCAGCAGCGGCTGTGCGGTATTATCGCGACGGCGGATGGTAATAAAGTCATCCATAAAGTTATGCCAGCTCTTCACCAGATTCTGACGCCATTCACGAATGGAACTGGAAAGTTCACCGCTGTCGCTGTCCATAGGCGCATCATCGCTGTCGTTATCTGCCAGCCGCAGATTATCCACACCGTTTGATAACTGATTAAGTTTCAAAATGATGCCGTCATAATCCACCTGGGAGATGGCGGAGAGCGTACTGATATCCTGAGTTAACGCACGACGCACGTTCATGACGCTGGGATCGTTCATGTCTGCCAGGCTGGCATCGGCACTTTTCAGCAGCGCTGCAGCGGTGGTCACGTCCTGATCGCTCCACAATTTACGTCCGGCCAGCTTCACCAGGTAGTCAGCTTGGGCCACTAACCAACTGCGCACGTCATTACCTGAAATTGAAGCCATTTTTTCACGCAGCGTTTCCAGCTCTTTGGCCGATGCCGCCTGCTGTGACTGAGCGGTCTCTAATGCTTTTTCTGTCGCGCTCAACTGTTGGGCCAGCTGCTGTTTGTCGCTGTTTGCCTGTTTCTGCAGCGTGGACAGCTGATCACTCAGTTCCTGATTGGTTTGTGCCTGCAGTTCGGCCTGGTGTTTATCGTTCAGGTATAACCCTGCGCCAATCGCCAGTGCGATGACAATCGCGACTGCTCCCAGCACCATGCCACCATTATTGCGATTGCGCGGTGATTTTTCCTGGGTAGAAGAGGGGCGATCAACCGCTGGTGTGGTTTCGTCAACCACGGCGGAGGTGTCTTTTTGTTCCGTCATATCTGGCACATCCCATTGTTAAGTTCAACATAACGTGCGCAACAGCGCATCGTTATCGGCACCATCGGCTACCTGAATAGTCTGCCAACCAAGATCGGCGGCCAGGGAAGCCAAACGTTCGCTGACGACGACTAGTCGACAGCGGAGCAGCCATTCCTCACGATCGACCTCGGGGAACAGCGAATACAGCTGATGCAGCATCTCACCGCTGGTCACGACCAGCGTGTGAATATTACGATCGCGCCAGCGACGGCCTTCGATGGCGCCGTCATAGTGTTTTTGGCAACGTTGATAGCACTCTGCATAGGTGACCTGCGCGCCACGTGCCGCCAGCGTTTTTGACAGCAGCTCGCGGCCCTGATTCCCTCGAAGGATAAGCGCATGCTTACCCGCTATTTGCTGCAATGTCGCCAGTTTTATCAACTCTTCGCTGGTTTCATGCGCGTGAGGGTAGGTCACCTGCAGGCCGCTGATCGTATGAAAAGCCAAAGCGGTGCTGCGACCAATTGCATAATAGTCTACGTCAGCGGGCCATGCTTTGATGGCGTGCTGTGCAAAGTGAATAACCTGCTGCGAAAGGAGGAAAACGAGATCGCCGCGTTTCAACGTGGCAAGGGTGGCCGGTAACTGCAGGAGATCGTTACCCGGCGCGAATTCTATCAGCGGCAGGCTCCACGCCTGTTTACCCTGGGCGTGCAGGCGCGAGACCAACTCCGCCGCTGCGGGTTCCGGGCGCGTCACCAGAATCGTCATACGGGAGGTTGCCCCTGATAAACGTCGCGCAGAATTTCACGTGCGCCACCGTTGAGCAGCTCGTCTGCCAGCGAAATGCCCATTTGCTCTGCCTGATCGCGAGGCCCACGGCGTTCACCGCTCACCATGACGCTCCCATCGGGTGCACCCACCAGACCTCGAAGCCAGAGTTCGTCGCCTTCAAGTACGGCAAAGCTGCCAATCGGAACCTGGCAGCCGCCTTCAAGTCGGGTATTCATGGCGCGTTCCGCTTTCACACAGACCGCCGTATCATCGTGATTCAATGCCTGTAACAGCGCAATTAACGTGCTGTCGTCTAACCGACATTCGATGCCAACTGCGCCCTGACCCACGGCGGGTAAGGAAATATCTGCAGGCAGCGGTTGGCGAATACGATCGGCCAGGCCAAGTCGATTCAACCCGGCGGCGGCAAGAATAATGGCGTCATATTCGCCAGCATCAAGCTTACTTAATCGTGTGCCCACGTTCCCGCGCAGCGAGCGAATCACCAGATCGGGACGTCGCGCGCTAATCTGGCACTGACGCCGCAGGCTTGACGTTCCAATGACAGCGCCCTGTGGAAGTTCATCAATTGACGCGTAGTGATTGGAGACAAACGCATCGCGCGGATCGTCCCGCTGGCAAATCGTGACCAGGCCCAGGCCTTCCGGAAATGCCACGGGCACGTCTTTCATCGAATGTACGGCCAGATCGGCACGGTTTTCTAACATTGCCTGCTCGAGCTCTTTAACGAACAGCCCTTTCCCCCCCACTTTCGCGAGCGGTGTATCAAGAATGATATCGCCCTTTGTCACCATAGGTACCAGCTCCACGCGCAGGCCAGGATGGGCACTGATCAATCGTTGCTGTACATATTGTGCTTGCCACAGGGCAAGTGGGCTTTGTCGTGTAGCAATTCTGAAAATTTTGTTTAACATGCCGTTAACCATTTAGATCGTTCATCGAATATCCTATCATCGTTGAGGGAATGCTGTCAGTTTCAACGGATTGAAAAGAACCGCCTGCGGATTAAACCTGATATATCAGACAGTAATCTCAGGCCAGGCGCAGAGTGAGCGAAAAGTAGACGAAACCGTGCTAAAATGCAGGTAGCGTAACTTTCTTTACGGTCAATCCAGCGAGTGATAGATTGATCACGTTTCCAGCAATTATCTGCACGACATCTCTCTTATTAAGCGGCAGAGACTGGAAACAGGGTGCTTAAACTCCAGGACAACCAGGCGAAACGTCTTGTACCTCTATATTGAGACACTAAAACAGAGACTGGATGCAATTAACCAGCTGCGCGTTGATCGCGCACTCGCTGCCATGGGGCCCGCTTTTCAGCGAGTCTACAGTCTGCTTCCGATCTTACTACATTATCAACATCCGCTGATGCCGGGTTACCTCGAAGGTAGCGTTCCCCACGGCATCAACGTTTTCACGCCTGATGAAAACCAACTGCAGCTGCTTGCAGAGTTAACGGGCAAACAGGAACTCTCCCTGGTCGAAGCCCCTAAAGGTGAACTGCCTATCACCGGCATCTACTCAATGGGGAGCACCTCTTCCGTTGGGCAAAACAGCGTGTCCGATTTGGATATCTGGGTTTGCCATCAATCCTGGCTGGATAATGAAGAGCGCCTGAATCTGCAGCGTAAATGTGCGCTGCTGCAAAAATGGTGTGCCTCGCAGGCCATCGAAGTCAGCTTTTTCCTCATTGATGAAAACCGCTTCCGCCACAACGAAAGCGGCAATCTTGGTGGTGAAGACTGCGGTTCTACCCAACATATTTTGCTGCTGGATGAGTTCTACCGCACGGCGGTAAGAATGGCCGGTAAACGTATTCTGTGGAATATGGTGCCAGGCGAAGAAGAGCATCACTATGATGACTACGTGATGTCGCTGTATGCGAAAGGCGTGCTCACGCCAAACGAGTGGCTGGATTTGGGCGGCCTCAGCACGTTATCAGCAGAAGAGTATTTCGGTGCCAGCCTGTGGCAGCTGTATAAAAGTATCGATTCGCCCTATAAAGCGGTGTTGAAAACGTTGCTGCTGGAAGCTTATAGCTGGGAATACCCGGATACCAAACTGCTGGCGATGGATATCAAGCAGCGTCTGCACGACGGAGAAATCGTCTGCTTTGGCCTTGATCCTTACTGTATGATGCTGGAACGCGTTACACGCTATCTCACCAGTATTGACGATCAGCCCCGCCTTGATTTGGTTCGCCGCTGCTTCTATTTAAAAGTTTGCGAAAAACTCAGCAGTGACGATCACCCGCAGCGTAGCGGCTGGCGCCGTGAGATCCTGTCGCAGCTGGTTAAAGCCTGGGGCTGGGACGACGAAAAGATTGCTATTCTGGACAACCGTGCCGAATGGAAAATCGAGCGCGTGCGCGAAGCGCACAATGAGTTGCTGGATGCGATGATGCAAAGCTATCGCAACCTTATCCGCTTTGCCCGTCGCAACAATTTAAGCGTCAGCGCCAGCCCGCAGGATATCGGCGTGCTGACCCGTAAATTGTACGCCGCCTTTGAGGCCTTGCCGGGCAAGGTGACGCTGGTTAATCCGCAGATTTCTCCCGATCTGTCCGAATCCAACCTGACCTTCATTCACGTGCCGCCGGGCCGTGCCAACCGGCCAGGCTGGTATCTGTATAACCAGTCGCCGGACATGAGCTCAATCATCAGCCATCAGCCGCTGGAATATAACCGCTATCTTAACAAGCTGGTCGCCTGGGCCTGGTTCAACGGACTGCTGACCAGCAAAACGCGGCTGCACATTAAGGGCAATGAGCTATGCGATCTGGCGCGCCTGCAGGAACTGGTCGACGATGTCTCCAGCCATTTCCCGCTGCGTCTGCCTGCGCCCACGCCCAAGGCGCTCTACAGCCCGTGTGAAATCCGCCATCTGGCCATCATCGTTAACCTTGAGCACGATCCCACCTCGGCGTTTCGTAACCAGGTGGTGCATTTCGATTTCCGCAAACTCGATGTGTTCAGCTTTGGTCAGCAGCAGCAGTGTTTAATCGGCAGTATCGACCTGCTGTACCGTAACTCGTGGAATGAGGTGCGTACGCTGCACTTCAGTGGCGAACAGGCGATGATCGAAGGCCTGAAAACCATCCTGGGTAAAATGCATCAGGACGCTTCCCCGCCTGATACCGTTGAGGTGTTCTGCTACAGCCAGCATTTACGTGGATTGATTCGTACCCGCGTACAGCAGCTGGTGTCAGAGTGCATCGAACTGCGCCTTTCCAGTACGCGTCAGGAGCCAGGGCGGTTCAAAGCACTGCGTATGGCGGGCCAGACCTGGGGGTTGTTCTTTGAACGCATGGGCGTATCGGTTCAGAAGCTGGAAAACGCCGTTGAGTTTTATGGCGCCATTTCCAACAACAAGCTTCACGGCCTGTCGATTAAAGTCGAGTCTAATCAGACGCCACTGCCGCCTGTGGTTAACGGCTATGCCAGCGAAGGGATCATTCAGTTCTTTTTTGAAGATACTACCGACGATCGCGATTTCAACATTTATATTCTGGATGAAAGTAACCGCGTCGAGGTCTATCACCATTGTGAAGGCAGCAAGGAAGAGCTGGTGCGGGACGTCAGCCGTTTTTACTCCTCGTCGCACGACCGTTTTACCTATGGCTCAAGTTTTATCAATTTTAACCTGCCGCAGTTCTATCAAATCGTGAACACAGGTGAACGTTATCAGGTCATTCCATTCAGAAATCAGGTCCTCACCGATCTCTGTGCCTCACAGCCTGATAACGACAATAACGATTATCAGCCACGCTATCAGGTACATTGAGTTCGGTAAGCCCGCAATGATGCTATCTTCAGGGCTTGCCACAACGCTCACGTGATTAGCTGGCATTTCCTGTTGCTTTTCCAACTTCAACTGCGATGATAAGCATCCAGGTCACAGGACATGAAGAGCATAAAGAATGAAGAAAGCGATAAGCCTGTTAGCAATGACAATGGCATTAACAAGCCTTGCAGGCTGTGGATTAAAAGGACCGCTCTACTTCCCGCCGCAGGACACGCCAAAACAAGCTGCGCCAACGTCAGCATCCACGCAAAAACAGAAAGCCGACGCGTCTAAAGCGGATGTAGGTGGACTGGTGACGGGTGGTTCAAGCTCAAGCTCACAAATGAAATAACACTTATGGCGCATCCGGCGGAGCAAAAAATGCAGTTCTCCAAAATGCACGGTCTCGGCAATGATTTCATGGTTGTGGATGCCGTAACGCAAAATGTCTTTTTTTCGCCGGAATTGATCCGCCGGCTGTCCGATCGCCATCTCGGGATTGGCTTCGATCAGCTGCTGGTCGTTGAGCCGCCTTACGATCCCGATCTCGACTTTCACTACCGCATTTTTAATGCAGACGGGAGTGAAGTCGCGCAGTGTGGGAATGGCGCCCGCTGCTTCGCCCGTTTTGTTCAGTTAAAAGGGCTGACGAATAAAAGCGATATTCGCGTGAGCACCCAGGCTGGTCGCATGGTTCTGAGCGTGACACCAGACGATCTGGTACGTGTGAATATGGGCGAGCCGAATTTCGAACCCCAGCAGGTGCCTTTCCGCGCCAATAAAGCTGAAAACCTTTACCTGTTACGCGTGGCGGAACAAACGGTGATGTTTGGTGCCGTCTCCATGGGCAACCCTCACTGCGTAATCCAGGTGGAAAGCACGAAAACGGCCCAGGTTGAGCTTCTGGGACCGGTCCTGGAAAGCCATGAGCGTTTTCCGGAACGCGTCAACGTGGGCTTTATGGAAATTATCAGCCCTGAACACATCCGGCTGCGTGTTTATGAACGCGGTGCAGGGGAAACCCAGGCGTGCGGTAGCGGTGCCTGTGCGGCGGTTGCCTGCGGTATCCAGCAGGGTATTTTAAGTCAGAAAGTACGCGTTGATTTGCCAGGCGGCACGTTACATATCGCCTGGAAAGGCGTCGGACAGCCGCTCTACATGACCGGTCCGGCCACACATGTCTACGATGGGTTTATTCACTTATGAAAAATATCGAAGAGCAGGTGGAAAATACTGTCCTGCTGGACGATCAGGCCGTCAGTGATTATCTGCGTCAGAATCCTGATTTCTTTATGCGCAACGCCCGTCAGGTGGAACAGATGGCGGTGCCGCACCCGGTTCGCGGTAGCGTATCGCTGGTGGAATGGCACATGGCGCGCCAGCGCAATCACATCCAGCGTCTGGAAGAAGAAATTACGCTGCTGATGGAGCAGGCGACCGCAAATCAACAGTTATTCTCACGTCTGCTTTCACTGCAAAGTCACCTGGCCGCCGCCAGCTCACTCCAGGATATGCTCAATCGCCTGCATCGCTGGGCGCGCGATCTCGGACTGGCGGGAGCCAATATCCGCTTGTTTAACGACAAGTGGCGACTGGGTGCGCCGTCTGACTTTGTGCAGCTTGGCCTGGCCCGTCAGGCTTTCGAACCGTTACGCATTCAGCGCTTCGGTAATGAGCAGCACTATCTGGGGAATATCAATGGCCCGGAACTGCTGCTGCTGCTGCCTCAGGCAAAGGCCATTGGTTCAGTCGCCATGTCCCTGATGGGTGACGAGGGCGAGCTTGGCATCATTATCTTCAGTAGCCGTGACAGCCTGCACTATCAGTCGGGCATGGGCACCTTACTGCTTCAGCACCTTTCGCAGATGATACCTGCGCTGCTGGAACGCTGGGTGGAGCGCGCATGAGCAGCGTGTTGCAGGAGACCGTTGACGGCTTTCTGCGCCACCTGAAGGTTGAACGCCAGCTCAGCCCGCTTACGCTGAGCAGCTACGCGCGTCAGCTTGCCGTACTGGTGACAATTGCCGATGAGATGAAAATCAGCGCGTGGTCACAGCTCGATCCCGCCATGGTGCGTAGCATGGCCGCCCGCAGCCGTCGTGCAGGTCTGGCTGCAAGCAGTCTGGCATTACGTCTTTCCGCATTACGCAGTTTCCTTGACTGGCAGGTGAGCCGCGACATGCTGGCGGCTAATCCGGCGAAAGGGATCGCCACGCCGCGCAACGGTCGTCATCTACCGAAAAATATCGATGTTGATGACGTTAACCAGTTGCTGGAGATTGATCTCACCGATCCGCTGGCGATCCGCGATCGTACGATGCTGGAAGTGATGTACGGCGGAGGGTTACGTCTTTCCGAGCTGGTCAATATGGACTGCCGCCATGTCGATCTTGAGGCGGGAGAGGTTTGGGTTTTAGGTAAAGGCAGCAAGGAGCGGCGCGTGCCGATCGGTCGCACCGCCGTCAGCTGGATCCAGCAGTGGTTGCCGCTACGCACCGCGTTTAACCCTGGGGATGATGCGCTGTTTCTCTCCAGCCGTGGCTCTCGTATCTCTGCGCGCAACGTCCAGAAACGCTTTGCCGAGTGGGGAATTAAGCAGGGTCTTTCCAGTCATATACATCCCCATAAGCTGCGCCACTCTTTTGCCACCCATTTGTTGGAGTCGAGTGGCGATCTGCGCGCGGTGCAGGAATTACTGGGCCATGCGAATCTGTCGACCACCCAAATTTACACCCATCTTGATTTCCAGCATCTGGCATCGGTGTACGATGCTGCGCATCCCCGCGCCAAACGAGGAAAGAGTGAATGAAGTTTTATCGCCCTCTGCGTGACATCAAAGCGATCACTTTCGATCTAGACGACACGCTCTACGACAACTATCCGGTGATCCGTAAAACCACGGAAGCCTCTCATGCTGCGCTGCAGGCTTTCCACCCGGCGCTGCGAGCCATAACGCCGGAAGACGTAGCCGCCTCGCGCAGTCAGTTACGTGCAAGCGAACCTGAGATCTACCATGATGTCTCTGAGTGGCGTCGGCGTTCAGTAGAACATGTCATGTGCCAGGCCGGGTTAACGCCATCCGAAGCCGCGGCGGGCGCGACGCAGGTTATGGATGTGTTCCATCAGTGGCGCAGCCAGGTCGATATGCCTGCTGAAACCCATGACACGCTGAACGCCCTGGCGAAGAAAGTGCCGCTGGTGGCAATCACCAATGGCAACGCGCAGCCTGAAAAACTCGGGCTGGCACACTACTTCCAGTTTTCACTCCGGGCGGGGCCAGACGGGCGCGCTAAGCCGTGGCTGGATATGTACCAGCTGGCCGCGCAACGTCTTAATATCGCCCCGGAACACATTCTGCACGTTGGCGACGATCTCACCACCGATGTGGCAGGCGCGATTCGTTTTGGCATGCAGGCCTGCTGGATTAACCTTCGTGAGGGTAATCTCATGCAGATCGAGGATGCCCGTCTGCTGCCACACGTTGAAATTTCCCAGTTGGCATCACTCACCTCGCTGTTATAATGGCTGTAAATTTATCCAGTCTTATGCTTCGCATTTTCTGACTTATTGGTGCTTATGGACGTTTCTGAACTGCTCGACGGTTTGAATGACAAACAGCGCGAGGCCGTTGCGGCGCCGCGCAGTAACCTGCTGGTGCTGGCGGGCGCGGGCAGCGGAAAAACACGCGTTCTGGTGCACCGCATCGCCTGGCTGCTGTCGGTAGAAAACTGCTCGCCGTACTCCATTATGGCCGTGACCTTTACCAACAAGGCAGCCGCAGAGATGCGCCACCGTATTGAGCAGCTCATTGGTACCAGCCAGGGGGGAATGTGGATAGGCACTTTCCACGGTCTGGCACACCGCCTGCTGCGCGCGCATCATCTTGACGCAGGCCTGCCGCAGGATTTCCAGATCCTCGACAGTGAAGACCAGCTGCGCCTGCTCAAGCGCCTGATTAAGGCGATGAACCTGGATGAGAAGCAGTGGCCGGCGCGTCAGGGCATGTGGTACATCAACGGCAAGAAAGATGAAGGTTTGCGGCCCAAGCATATTGAAAGCTACGGCAATCCGGTCGAACAAACCTGGCTGCGCATATACCAGGCCTACCAGGAAGCATGCGATCGCGCCGGGCTGGTCGACTTTGCTGAACTGTTGCTGCGTGCTCACGAGCTGTGGTTAAACAAACCCCATATCCTGAATCATTACCGTGAGCGCTTCAGTAACATTCTGGTGGATGAGTTTCAGGATACCAACAATATTCAGTACGCCTGGATTCGCATGCTTGCGGGCGACAGCGGCAAAGTGATTATCGTGGGTGACGACGATCAGTCAATTTACGGCTGGCGCGGTGCGCAGGTCGAAAACATTCAGCGCTTTTTAAAGGATTTTCCCGGCGCGGATACCATTCGCCTGGAGCAAAACTACCGCTCGACCAACAACATTTTGAAGTCAGCGAATGCCCTGATCGCCAATAACAACGGCCGACTGGGGAAAGAACTGTGGACTGACGGCAGCGATGGTGAGCCCATTTCGGTTTACTGCGCCTTTAACGAGCTGGATGAATCCCGCTTTGTGGTCAACCGTATCAAGGCCTGGATGGAAAACGGCAATGCGCTGGCAGATTGCGCCATCCTGTATCGCAGCAATGCCCAATCGCGTGTGCTGGAAGAAGCCCTGCTACAGGCCAGCATGCCGTACCGTATCTATGGCGGTATGCGCTTTTTCGAACGTCAGGAAATCAAGGACGCGCTGGCTTATCTGCGACTGATGGCCAACCGCAACGATGACGCCGCCTTTGAGCGCGTGGTGAATACGCCAACGCGCGGTGTGGGCGACCGTACGCTGGATGTGGTGCGTCAGACGGCTCGGGAAAAGCAGATGACCTTATGGCAGGCAACGCGCGAGCTGCTTCAGTCGCGCGCCCTGGCCGGTCGTGCGGCCTCTGCGCTGCAACGCTTCTGTGAGTTAGTGGATTCGCTGGCAAGCGAAACCGTGGATATGCCGCTGCACGTGCAGACCGACAGAGTCATCAAGGATTCTGGCCTGTGGATCATGTACGAGCAGGAAAAGGGTGAAAAGGGCCAGGCCCGTATCGAAAACCTGGAAGAACTGGTGACGGCAACGCGCCAGTTCAGCTACCAGGATGAAGACGAAGATTTGATGCCGCTGCAGGCATTCCTTTCTCATGCGGCTCTCGAAGCCGGGGAAGGCCAGGCGGACAAATGGCAGGATGCGGTGCAGCTGATGACGTTGCACTCCGCGAAAGGCCTGGAGTTTAGCCAGGTGTTTATTGTCGGGATGGAAGAGGGCATGTTCCCGAGCCAGATGGCGCTGGATGAAGGCGGGCGACTGGAAGAAGAGCGTCGCCTGGCTTACGTCGGCGTCACGCGTGCCATGATGAAGCTGACCCTGACCTATGCGGAAACCCGCCGTCTTTACGGTAAAGAAGTCTACCATCGACCTTCACGTTTTATTGGCGAACTGCCTGAAGCCTGTATTGAAGAAGTCCGTTTACGCGCCAGTGTGACGCGACCGGTCAGTCATCAGCGCATGGGCACGCCGATCAGCAAAAATGACACGGGATTCGCCCTGGGGCAACGCGTTCGCCACGCCAAATTTGGTGAAGGCACTATTGTGAATCTCGAAGGCAGCGGAGAACACAGCCGCTTGCAGGTGGCGTTTCAGGGCCAGGGGATCAAGTGGCTGGTGGCCGCCTACGCTAAACTGGAAACCGTCTAGGCGCTGGTTGACGACTTTTTCGTCTCAGCGTAACATGCGCGCACTATTATCATGAGAGGACAATGCCTTGGACACGCCCAGTCGATGCTGGCTCATTAACCTGGTTTTCAGGAATAACATCTAAGGCTATCTCATTACGCTGGTAGCCTTAGCGGTTATCAGCGACCTCCCTTTTTAATCCGTCGCACGAGTCAGCACTGATTTATCCTTTATCCGTGTTCAGGTTCGCGGGTCTGCATTCAGACCGGCCGACAGCGTTGTCCCATAAAGTCTGCAATGGGGAGTCTTGCTATGCTGAGCGCATTTAAACTTGATAACAGTCGCCTGACGCGTCTGGAACTGGAAGATGAAAGCGATAAACTGACCACGTCAGTGTGGGTTGACCTGGTCGAGCCTGAAGAAGGCGAGCGCGACCGCGTGCAATCTGAACTGGGCCAGAGCCTGGCAACGCGCCCTGAACTGGAAGATATCGAAGCCTCGGCGCGTTTCTTCGAAGATGAAGACGGCCTGCACATTCACTCCTTCTTCTTTTTTGAAGATGCCGAAGATCACGCCGGTAACTCCACCGTTGCGTTTACCATCCGCGAAGGGCGTTTATATACGCTGCGCGAGCGCGAGCTTCCCGCTTTTCGTCTCTATCGAATGCGTGCCCGTAACCAGACATTGATCGATGGCAACGCCTATGAGCTGCTGCTTGATCTGTTCGAGACGAAAATCGAACAGCTGGCAGATGAAATTGAGAACATTTACAGCGCACTGGAAAAGCTCAGCCGCGTCATCATGGAAGGCCAGCAGGGTGAGGAATACGACCAGGCACTCTCGCGTTTAGCCGAGCTGGAAGATATCGGCTGGAAGGTGCGCTTGTGTCTGATGGATACGCAGCGTGCGCTTAATTTTCTGGTCCGAAAAGCCCGTTTGCCGGGTAATCAGCTGGAGCAGGCGCGCGAGATCCTGCGCGATATCGAATCTCTGCTGCCTCACAATGAGTCGCTGTTTCAAAAGGTCAACTTCCTGATGCAGGCGGCGATGGGCTTTATCAACATAGAGCAGAACCGCATCATCAAGATCTTCTCGGTGGTATCCGTGGTTTTCCTGCCGCCGACGCTGGTGGCATCCAGCTACGGCATGAACTTTGAGTTTATGCCTGAACTGAAGTGGAGCTTTGGCTATCCTGGCGCCATTTGCCTGATGATGCTTGCAGGCCTGGCACCTTATCTCTATTTCAAGCGTAAAAACTGGCTTTAATCATCAGCACGGGCTGTTAATACGGCCCATTTTGCTGGCCTGCCGCCTTAATTCTGCTACTCTAGCCGCTCAATTTTCATAATTGATTAATCATTCTATGGACGCTCTTTCGTTGCGCTGGCAATGGCTGCTGCTGTTAGTGTCATCTGTATTACTTGGCGCAATCTTCCAGTATTTTCACGTGCCGGCCGCCCTGTTGCTGGGACCCATGATCGTTGGCGTGGTCATGGGCCTGTCCGGTGCCACACTGCGTATTAACAAGCGGTTATTTCTGCTGTCGCAGGCGGTGCTGGGCTGCATGATTGCGCAAAGCCTGTCACCTTCTATCCTGACGCCGCTGCTGCAGGACTGGCCAGTCGTGTTAGCGGTCCTGCTGCTGACGCTGGCCGCCAGCGGGCTGTCGGGTTTTCTGCTGGTGCGTTTCAGCCAGCTTCCGGGCCCGACGGGCGCATGGGGATCTTCCCCTGGTGGTGCCTCTGCGATGGTCGCGATGGCGGGCGAATTTGGCGCGGACGTCCGGCTGGTTGCGTTCATGCAGTATCTGCGGGTGCTGTTTGTGGCGGGCGCGGCGGCCATGGTGGCGCGGATCGGGCTGGGCGACGGCGGTCATGCCGGCTCGCTGGTGTGGTTTCCGACGCTTAACAGCGGTTTCCTGATGACAATGTGCCTGGTGGTTTGCAGCGCATGGCTTGGCCCATGGCTGCGTATCCCATCTGGCGCGTTACTGATACCTGCGCTGATCGGTGCAACCCTGCATTCAACCGGTACGGCGGTGCTTCAGATGCCAGAATGGCTGCTTGCCCTGGCGTACGCCATGATTGGCTGGAGCGTGGGGTTACGTTTCACCCGGCCGATCTTCAGACTGGCGTTAAGCACGCTGCCGCAGATGCTGCTGTCCATTTTTGGCCTGATGCTGCTGTGCGGTGGGCTGGCATGGATGTTAACCCGCGTGTTGCATATTGACCTGATGACGGCGTATCTCGCCACCAGCCCAGGCGGGCTGGACACGGTGGCGATTATCGCTGCCGGAAGCCGGGTAGATATGGCTTTTGTGATGGCGATGCAGACCCTGCGATTATTCACCATCTTACTGACCGGACCGGCAATGGCGCGCTTTCTTTCACGCTTTGCGCATTCGGCTCCGCGCTGAAAACGCCACGGCATCCAGAATAAAGACCAGCAGAGCCAGCCAGATAAAACCAAAGGTTACCATTTTATCTGGCGTAACAGTTTCACCATAAAACAGCACCGCCAGCAAGAACATCAGCGTAGGGCCCAGATACTGAAAGAAGCCCACCGTTGACAGGCGCAGTCGGGTACAAGCCGCGGCGAAGAACATCAGCGGAATCGTGGTGACAATGCCTGCGGCGATCAGTAACAGGTTCAGGCTCATGGGGTTCGCGCTAAGGTGGCTGGTGCGGCTGTCAGCAAAGCCAAACAGATAGAGCGCGGCCAGCGGAAACAGCCACAGCGTCTCTATCAGCATGCCGCTCTGGGCATCGACCTGAATTTTCTTCCTCATCAGGCCATAAAACGCGAAGCTGAACGCCAGCCCTAAGGCAATCACCGGCACTGAGCCAAATTTCCACAGTTGCAGAAGCACGCCGCCAGCCGCCAGGGCGACCGCCAGCCACTGCAGGCGACGGAAACGTTCACGCAGGAAAATCATGCCAAACACAACGTTAATCAACGGGTTGATAAAATAGCCCAGGCTGGCTTCAAGCATATGCTGATTGTTCACCGCCCAGATAAACAGCAACCAGTTTCCCCCTACCGTTACCGCCGTAAGGGCCAGTAGCAGCACTTTTTTTGGCTGGCGCAGCACGCTTCTGACCTGTCCCCAACTGCGACTCAGGGTAATCAGTAACAACATGAACAGTGCTGACCAGATCACCCTGTGGGTCATGATTTCAGTCGCCGGTACGGCCTTCACTAATTTGAAGTAGGCGGGCGCAATGCCCCAAATAAAGTAAGCGCCAAGCGCAAAGCCGATGCCCTGACGGGTTTGCTGGGTATCCATAATTCATCCTGAAAATTTGTACTGTACCGGAGGTCACTGAAATACAGCGGCGTGACAGAGGGCCGCAATGGTAACGCAGTCCTCGTTATCTCTGTAGCCCGATCTGGCGATAATGCTGGGTCAGTCTTTCTCCTGCTCCAGCGCGCGCTGGCGAGAAAGGCAGATGGCCTGATGATTGTTATCTGCCCATGCAATTAATTGCTGCATGGGTTCGAGAAATGAACGGCCTAAATCCGTCAGGCTGTACTCAACGCGCGGCGGCACTTCCGGATAAAGTGTGCGCAGGATATAGCCATCCATTTCCAGCCGTTTCAGACTGCGTGACAGCACCTGACGGGCAACATCGCCAATATGACGGTGAAGTTCATTGAAACGTAAGGTCTGTTCGGCCAGCGCTTCGAGAATCAATAAACTCCATTTGTCGCCTATCCGGTCAAGCACATCCCGGATGGGGCAAGGTTGTTGATACGTAAAGGTTGCGGGTGAAGATTTGGGCATCGGGTCGGTTCCTGTGCATCGCTAAGCGTCACTTTCAGGTGATTAAGTCACTCTGGTGTGACTTCTTGTTATCCATTTTGCGCGAATGTAACATCCGTCACGACGTCAGTCTATTTTTGTGACCAGGTGTCTGAGCGAAACCCTGTATCGCATTCGACAGACGTCAGGCAATCCCTGTGTACTCAAAATCTGGTGCCTCGCGACCAGCGCTATGACGAACGATCAAGGAGAATAATGATGGTAGCTTTTCTGAAAACCCTGTTGCTGGCGGCAGGTATCCTGACCGCGGGTGCAGTTTACGCGGCACAACCTGGCGAAGGCCGCGATATCAAGGTGGAAGAGGCCAATCGTGCACTGGTGATCCATTTCTATGATCAATTTTTTAATCACCACAAGGTCGCTGAAGCGGCCCGGGTTATCGCGGATAATTACCGTCAGCACAATCCCGGCGTGCCAAACGGCAAGGCACCGCTTGTTAACTTTTTTACCGACTATTTCAGGAAAAACCCGCAGTCAAAAGCACGCATCGTCCGAAGTGCGACCGATGGCGATTTGGTCTGGCTGCATGTTCACTCCACCAACGGTGAACACGATCGTGGCCAGGCCGTTACGGATATTTTTCGCGTGAAAAACGGCAAAATTGTCGAGCACTGGGATGTGATTCAGGCTGTACCGGCGACGTCGGCGAACACCAATACTATGTTTTGATTCAGGCAGGATAACGCGTGGCAGTACCCAAACGCTGCCACGCGTTCAGTTCTGTGATCAACCTGTCAGATAGGTGGCTGTGGCGGTCGCGATGTAAACGCCCTGATCATTGTGTAACTCCACCCGAGCCACAGAGACTTTATTGCCGGCACGCAGTAAACGACTGGTGGCGATAAAACGCTCGCCGCGACCGGGACGCAGATAGTCTACCCGCATATCAATCGTTCCCATGCGAGACAGTCGCTGGCGGAGCATTTCCTCACTGATTGTTTCCTCACGCGTCAAGGCATGACTGACGCACACCATGCCTGCCGCCACGTCCAGTACGGCGGCGGTGACCCCACCGTGGAGAATCTGTTGAGCGGCATTTCCGACCAGCATGGTTTTGTTCACAAAACTGATTTCAGCGTAGTCGGCGTCAAGGTGATCCAGTTCCAGACCAAGTGCCTGGTTAAACGGCATATGATAAATAAAAATTTCACCGACCAGGCGGCGAGCGTCCTGCTGAGTCAATAGCACGGATGACATGGTGTTTAGTCCTGAACAGCTGACAAATGAACTGTAGATGTTAATGAGTTGTTTATTCTATGCTTCGCTCGACAGGGTTTCCAGTTTAGGAAATCAGCGCTGATGTTCGCTCACATTTGTGTGTAGAATGTCCTGCTTTTTACAACACCCATTCGCTTTTATGAATACGCAGTTTCCATTGGAGAATCCTATGCGTAAGCATCGCGCCTTGCTGGCGGCAATGTTACTTCCTGCTTTGGCGCAGGCGGACGAAGCCACGATCAAACACGTTCACGATGCACCCCAGGTTCGTGGCAGCATTATTGCCAACCTGCTGGAGCAGCATGACAACCCGTTTGTGCTTTATCCTTACGAAAATAACTATCTGCTTTACACGTACACCAGCGACATTAATAAAGAGGCGATTTCCTCTTATAACTGGGCGCAGAATGCCCGTAAAGACGAAGTGAAATTCCAGCTTAGTCTGGCATTTCCACTGTGGCGCGGCATCCTGGGTGACAACTCCGTGTTAGCCGCGTCCTATACTCAGCGCTCATGGTGGCAGCTATCCAATAAAAAAGAGTCGTCGCCCTTCCGCGAGACAAACTATGAGCCGCAGATTTTCCTGGGCTGGGCGACCGATTATTCGTTTGCCGGCTGGACGCTACGTGATGTTGAAGTGGGCGTGAATCATCAGTCCAATGGCCGTAGCGATCCCACGTCACGCAGCTGGAACCGTGTTTATACCCGCCTGATGGCGCAAAACGGTAATTTCCTCGCAGAGATCAAACCCTGGTTCCGTATTTCTGAGAGCGCCAGCACGGACGATAACCCGGATATTACAAAATACATGGGCTACTATCGGGCGAAAGTGGGCTATGCGATGGGTGACAGCATTTTCAGCGTGGAAGGCAACTATAACTGGAATAGCGGTTACGGCGGCGCTACGCTGGGCTGGAGTTATCCCATCACCCAGCACGTGCGTTTTTACACCCAGCTGTTTAGCGGCTATGGTGAATCTCTCATTGACTATAACCACCGTCAGACTCGTTTAGGCGTAGGTGTGACCCTTAACGATTTGTTCTAACCAACCATTAAGTCAGGAATACAGTGGCAACCTCGGCAGTTCTTAATCAGGAAGCGTTGGCGCAGCAGGTATTGCAGGATACCTTCGGCTACCAGCAGTTTCGTCCCGGTCAGCAGACAATCATAAATGAAGCGCTGAGCGGGCGGGATTGCCTGGTGGTGATGCCGACCGGCGGCGGTAAATCACTCTGCTATCAGATTCCGGCGCTGGTGCGCGAGGGGCTGACACTGGTGGTGTCGCCACTCATCTCTCTGATGAAAGATCAGGTGGATCAGCTCCTGGCAAACGGCGTGGCCGCGGCCTGTCTGAACTCGACCATGACGCGCGAGCAGCAGCAGGTTGTCATGGCCGATTGCCGCAACGGGCGCGTGAAGCTGCTCTATATCGCGCCAGAACGTCTGATGATGGACAACTTTCTTGACAGTCTGGCGCACTGGCAGCCCTGTATGCTGGCCGTTGATGAGGCGCACTGTATTTCCCAATGGGGACATGATTTCCGACCGGAATATGGCGCGCTGGGACAGATGCGCCAGCGCTTTCCCGATCTGCCCGTCATGGCGCTGACAGCGACCGCTGACGAAACGACCCGTCTTGATATCATTAACCTGCTGCATATGCAGGATCCGCTGATTCAAATCAGCAGTTTTGACCGCCCCAATATTCGTTACACGCTGGTGGAAAAATTTAAACCCACTGAGCAGCTGCTGCGTTACGTACAGGATCAGCGCGGTAAATGCGGCATTATTTACTGTAACAGCCGGGCAAAAGTTGAGGATACCGCCGCACGTCTGCAAAGCCGGGGGTTAAGCGTTGGGGCATATCATGCCGGAATCGACAGCGCCCAGCGCGCCCGCGTACAGGAAGCGTTTCAGCGCGACGATTTGCAAATCGTGGTGGCGACCGTGGCATTTGGGATGGGCATCAACAAGCCGAACGTGCGTTTTGTGGTGCACTTTGATATTCCACGCAACATTGAATCCTATTATCAGGAAACAGGACGTGCCGGACGTGACGGCCTGCCGGCAGAAGCCATGATGCTCTACGATCCTGCTGATATGGCCTGGCTGCGCAAATGCCTGGAAGAGAAGCAGCCTGGCCCGCTACAGGATATTGAACGTCACAAGCTGAATGCGATGAATGCTTTTGCCGAAGCGCAGACCTGCCGTCGTTTGGTGCTGCTGAACTACTTTGGTGAAGGACGTCAGCAGCCCTGCGGGAACTGCGATATTTGCCTCGATCCGCCAAAGCGCTATGACGGCCTGGTGGAAGCCCAAAAGGCACTCTCCAGTATTTATCGCGTCGGCCAGCGCTTTGGTATGGGCTACATTGTTGAAGTATTGCGCGGTGCCAATAATCATCGCATCCGCGAACAGGGACACGACAAGCTGCCCGTTTATGGGCTGGGTAAAGAAAACAGCCACGAGCATTGGGTCAGCGTCCTGCGTCAGCTGATTCATCTGGGGCTGGTGACGCAAAACATCGCCATGCATTCTGCGCTGCAGCTAACTGAAGCGGCCCGACCGGTATTGCGCGGTGAAGTTCCGCTGATGCTGGCGGTGCCAAGACTGATTACCGCCAGACCGAAAAGCAGCGGGTCGGCCAAAGTGTATGGCGGCAACTACGACCGCAAGCTGTTTGCCAAGCTGCGTAAACTGCGTAAAGCGATAGCCGACGAAGAGAATATTCCGCCCTACGTTGTGTTTAACGATGCAACCTTGCTGGAGATGGCAGAGCAGATGCCGGTGAGCGCCTCAGAAATGCTCAGCGTGAACGGCGTGGGGCACCGCAAACTGGAACGTTTCGGTAAGCCGTTTTTGCTGATGATTAAAGAACATCTCGATGAAGAGTAAAGAGGAGTTACCATGTTGATTTTGTTCGGCACGATTGCCCTGGTCCATCTTGTTGCCCTGATGAGTCCCGGCCCGGATTTCTTTTTTGTCTCGCAAACCGCCGCCAGCCGTTCGCGCAAAGAAGCGATGTTGGGCGTTCTGGGCATTACCCTGGCGGTCATGATCTGGGCCGCGGTAGCGTTGATGGGCCTGCATCTGATTTTGCAAAAGATGGCCTGGCTACACCAAATCATCATGGTCGGTGGCGGACTCTATCTACTATGGATGGGTTGGCAGTTAATTGGCTCAGCCCGTCAGCGCCACAAACAGCCCGTGCAGCAGGAACCTGTCGTCGAACTGCCCAGGAAAGGCATGAGCTTTATTAAAGGCCTGCTGACCAACCTGTCGAATCCCAAAGCGGTTATCTACTTTGGTAGCGTCTTTTCCTTGTTTATCGGTAACGATGTGGGGGGGCTGGAACGTTGGGGGCTGTTCGTCCTGATAAGCGTTGAAACCTTCGCCTGGTTTTCTCTGGTCGCGGCTGTTTTTGCCCTGCCGTGGATGCGGGATAAGTATCAACGTGCTGCGAAGTGGGTAGACGGTGTTGCGGGCGTGCTGTTTGCCGGTTTTGGCATTCATCTGATCCTGTCGCGCTGATAGCCGGTTACCGGACACGTCAGTCGTTACGGCAAGCCGCCGACAGCGTCACTGTCGTGCGGCAGCCTCCGCCGGGTCAGGCGATACGTCTGGCGCTGGCCAGCAGTCCCCCAATCGCGATGAATAAGCCGCCGAAAATGCGGTTCATTAGCTTCATCTGCCTGGGCCCTTTGATCCATCCTGCAATGCGCGTGGCTAATGTGGCATAGCCAATCATGACGATGATATCCACCAGAACGGTTGTGACGCCCAGCACCAGATACTGCAGCATCAGCGGCTGGTGAGGCAGGATAAACTGGGGAAACAGCGCCGCCAGAAACACAATGCTTTTGGGATTCGTCAGGTTCACCATTACTGCCCGCTTGAGCAGGCGACGACGCGGCATGGCTTTCGACATAGCGTTGAGGTCAATCGCGCCCGCAGTGCGCCACTGTTGGATGCCCAACCAGACCAGATAGCCTGCACCGGCCCACTTTAAAATCTCAAACGCCAGCAGCGACTGGGAAAAAAGCGCCCCAAGACCGATCCCCACCAGGGCGATATGCAGGGCAAGACCAACCTGCAGGCCTGAAATAGACGCGACCGCACCACGATAACCGTGGCTGATGCCCGTGCTCATGGTGTTAATGGCACCAGAGCCGGGTGAAAGGCTAAGAATTGTGGTGGTAAGAAGATAAGTCAGCCACCATTCGATGGTCATGGGTTGTACTCCCTGTCACGTCTGAAGTGTGACACAATACGCCAGAATGCTGCGCAGGGCTATGGACATCATGCGGCCGTTCAGACTCTTTTTTCCGGCAATCAGGAGGGCGGATGAAGCAACACAGAGCAAGCTGGCTGCAACGCGAAAAGGCCTTCGCTGCCTTCGCGACCGGCCCACTGCTTGATTTCTGGCACAGCCGTGAAGAGTGTGAATTTACCGGCGTTGAGAATCTGACCTTACGTTACGTTCGGTTCATTTCACCGCAACACAAGCGCGTGATTGTAATCGTTCCCGGGCGCATTGAGAGCTACGTTAAATATCCCGAGCTGGCCTACGATCTGTTTCACTGTGGGTTCGATGTGATCGTGCTCGATCACCGTGGTCAGGGGCGATCCGATCGGCTGCTGGATGATTCGCACCTTGGTCATGTGGTGGAGTTTTCCCACTATGTCGATGACCTTGAAACGCTCTATCTGAAAGAGATTGTGAGCCGTCATTATCAACAACGTTATGCGTTGGCGCATTCAATGGGGGGCGCAATTCTGGCCCTGTTCCTGGCGCGTCAGCCTGGCGCGTTTCACGCTGCGGCTCTGGTTGCGCCGATGTTTGGCATCGCGCTGCCGTTACCCTCTTTTCTGGCGCATAAGATCCTCGACTGGGCAGAGAAACGACCTGCCGTTCGCGATGGCTATGCATTAGGCACGGGGCGCTGGCGGGCTCATCCCTTTGGCATTAACCGTCTGACGCACAGTCATGAACGTTATCGTCGCAGCCTGCGTTTTTATGCGGACGACCCGGCGATTCGTGTTGGCGGTCCCACCTATCACTGGGTACGGGAAGGCATTCATGCCGGACGCAACATATTCAGTCAGGTTGATAAGATAACGACGCCGCTACTGCTACTTCAGGCAAGCGAAGACAGCGTGGTGGATAACCGCTCACAAGATCTGTTTTGCGCCGCCATGGCGGCAGCCGGTCATCCCTGTGAGGGCGATAAGCCCCAGGTTATTAAAGGTGCACGCCACGAGATTCTGTTTGAAAAAGACAGCATGCGCGCCGAAGCATTGAATGGGATCGTCGATTTCTTTTTATCGCATCACTAGTTATCCGTTTACATTACCGGCTACGGCCAACCGACACAGATACCCGAGGTTTTCATGTACCACATTGTTGTGTCCGACCTGGACGGCACACTGCTCTCACCCGAACACCGCCTCACGCCTGATGCCCGAGAAACGTTGCAGCAGCTGGTGGCAAAAGGCATTCACTTTATTTTCGCCACGGGCCGCCATCACATTGATGTTGGACAAATGCGCGACAAGCTGGGGATTCCGGCGTATATGATTACGTCAAACGGTGCCCGTGTGCATAATCCAGCCGGCGAACTGATTTTTAGCCATAACCTGGATTGGGATATCGCCCAGGACCTGTTCGGCCTGCAGTACCATCATCCGGAAGTGCTGACCCATGTTTATCGTGACGATGAGTGGTTTGTCAGCCGTTGCAGTCCGGCAGAGAAAGATTACTTTCGCGAATCTGATTTTCATTATCAGGTTTATGAACCGGGCATATTGCCCACTGACGGCATCAGCAAAGTCTTTTTCACCTGCGAAGAGCCTGAACACCTTATTCCAATGGAGCTGGCGATTGAAGCGCGTTGGGGAGACAGGGTCAACGTCAGTTTTTCACTGCCCACCTGTCTGGAAGTGATGGCGGGCGGCGTCTCAAAAGGCCACGCGCTCGAATCTGTGGCAAAACAGTTAGGCTTTACGCTGAAAGACTGTATTGCCTTTGGTGATGGTATGAACGACGTCGAAATGCTGAGTATGGCGGGCAAGGGCTGCATTATGGCTAATGCGCATCAGCGTCTGAAAGATACCTTGCCAGAGCTGGAAGTGATTGGCAGCAATGTTGAGGATGCCGTGCCGGCGACGCTCAGAAAGTTGTATTTATCGTAGTGCGCCGGAGCAGAAGGCCGGTTAACCGGCCTTCTGACGGCTAGGCCAGTTTTTGCTTGTGTTTATGCTCGCTGACCATAGTGAGCAGCAACAAAATCACTGCCAGCACACAGCCCACAATCATGACTAAAAATCCGCCATCCCAGCCAAAATAGTCCACCGTGTAACCCACAATGGCGCTGGCTGCAACCGATCCTCCCAGATAACCGAACAGCCCGGTAAAGCCCGCGGCCGTCCCGGCGGCTTTTTTCGGCGCCAGCTCCAGCGCGTGGAGTCCTATCAGCATCACCGGTCCGTAGATCAGGAAGCCAATAATAATCATACAGGCCATGTCCACACCGGGATGACCCGGTGGATTTAACCAGTAAACCACCGTTGCGATGGTCACCAGCGTCATAAAGAACACGCCCGTCGCGCCACGGTTTCCGCGAAACACCTTATCGGACATCCAGCCGCACAGTAGCGTGCCAGGGATCCCCGCATACTCATAGAAGAAGTAAGCCCAGGACGACTTATCCAGCGTGAAGTGTTTCACCTCTTTGAGGTAAGTCGGTGACCAGTCCAGAATGCCGTAACGCAGCAGATAAACAAACACGTTTGCCAGGGCGATATACCAAAGTAATTTATTCGGCAGAACATACTTCATGAAGATTTGTTTCGCCGTGAACTCTTCTTCATGGCTTTCGTTGTAGTCAGCCGGATAATCGTTTTTGTAGGCCTCGATGGGCGGCAGACCGCAGGACTGCGGCGTATCCCGCATCAGGGCAAAGGCCAGGATGGCAATGACAATGGCGCCAAAGGCCGGCATATAAAGGGCCGCCTTCCAGTCGTTAAACCAGGCCATTCCCAGCAGAAACAGCAGGGGAGGAATGCCGCCGCCGACGTTATGGGCACAGTTCCACACCGAGACAATGCCGCCGCGTTCCTTTTGCGACCACCAGTGCACCATAGTGCGTCCGCAGGGTGGCCAGCCCATTCCCTGAAACCAGCCACAAATAAACAACAGCACAAACATCACCATGATGCTGGAGGTCGCCCAGGGAACAAACCCCATGAACAGCATCACGAAAGCGGCCAGGATCAATCCTGCGGGTAAAAAGACCCGTGGGTTAGAGCGGTCGGACACCGAGCCCATAATAAACTTGGAAAAGCCGTAAGCGATGGAGATACCGGAAAGCGCAAACCCCAGATCGCCTCGTGAGAAACCCTGTTCAACCAGATAAGGCATGGCCAGGGCAAAATTCTTTCTGACGAGGTAGTAAGCCGCATAGCCAAAGAAAATACCGATAAAGATTTGCCAGCGCAGGCGGCGGTAGAGTGGATCGATACGATCCTCTGCCACCTGAGGCTGGTGTGGTGCAGGTTTAAAAATACTTAACATTAGGGTGGCCCTCCGGGCGCATTATGGTTTTGATTCCCCAGCAGGTTGGGTCGAAAGAAAAAAGGGTGCTCGCAATGCACCATTTCGCGCAGAGAATAGACAGAGGCGGACTGGGTTACTGTGATGAATGACAAATTTGTTACAGTTTTATTACAGTAAGGCGCGAAAATGCCAGGCAGATGCGCTTTTTCGCCCATTTTTAACCTCAGGCATGCTCTCCTGAGCGGATAAAAGTCGGGCTGAGGGATCGTTGCCTGATCGCCTGGTAAATAACCAGATGTCAACCAGATAATGCAGCTCTGATTCAGGACATTGTTTACACTGACGCTCTGTTTATTTCGGGGTTGTTACCGTGCTTTTATTGATTGTTACTACCATTCTGTGGGCATTCTCCTTTAGCCTGATCGGTGAATACCTTGCCGGGCAAGTGGACAGCTGGTTTTCAGTGCTGATGCGCCTGGCGCTGGCCGCCATTGTGTTTCTGCCGTTCCTGCGCTGGCGCGGCTATCGGCCTTCGACGCTCTTGCTCTATATGCTGGTAGGGATGTTGCAGCTGGGCATTATGTATTTGCTGAGTTTTGAAGCCTATCTGTATCTGAGCGTGTCAGAATTCCTGCTGTTCACCGTAATGACGCCGCTGTATGTCACCTTAATCTACGACCTGATAAGCCGAAGGCCCCTGCGCGTGGGCTACATTTTCAGTGCGCTGCTGGCCGTTGCTGGCGCGGCAATCATTCGTTATGACAAAGTCAGCGATAACTTCTGGTTTGGTCTGCTGCTGGTTCAGTTGGCGAATATCTGCTTCGCGGCGGGGATGGTGGGCTACAAACGTTTGCAGGAAACCCGTCCAATGCCGCAACATACGGCGTTTTCATGGTTTTATCTGGGCGCGGTTCTGATTGCGATCGTTGCCTGGGCAGCCTGGGGCAATCCCCATAAATTGCCTACCACGACGCTGCAATGGGGCATTCTGGTCTGGCTGGGCGTCGCGGCTTCGGGGCTGGGCTACTTTATGTGGAACTACGGCGCGACGCAGGTCGATGCCGGCACGTTGGGCATTATGAATAACATGCACGTTCCGGCCGGCTTATTGGTGAACCTGGCGATATGGCAGCAAAAACCGCACTGGCCAAGCTTTATCGCAGGAGCCATCGTGATTATGGCGTCGCTGTGGGTCCATAAGCGCTGGGTGGTAGGCAACAGCGCAAGATAGTCCGGGGCGGGCCTTGCCAGCGAGTAAACCGTTGCGGGAGAGGAATGCAGGGCATCTGGGCTGGAAACAGGCTGTGAACGCCCCTGAGCCTGACCGGAAGCAGACCGCATGACAGGCGGGCTGCTTCCGGTCAGAGCGTTTCTGATTAAGCGGGTTTACCTGTGGCGGGCCGATGAATCATCGTCAGCCCTTTAAGAAAATTACGCAGGATCTGGTCACCGCACTCGCGGTAGTTTTTATGGTCCGGTTTGCGGAAGATCGCGCCAATCTCAGCCTGAGAGACCGTAAAGTTGGCTTTTTTCAGCACGTCAGGAATGTCGGTAGTTTTTAAATCAAACGCGATGCGCAGCTTTTTCATAAAGATATTGTTGTTCATCTTGCGCTCGATGGAGGGCGCAGGCGCGTCTTCACTTTTTCCGCGGCGATGAAAAATTAAACCGTTAAGAAAATATCCCATCACCACATCGGGGCAGGGGCGAAACGCCGCATCCTCATCTTTCTTCAGCCAACTGGTGATGTCCGCCTGAGCCACTTCACATTCAGCCAGCGCAAAAATCGCCACCATTTTGGCATCGTTCAGATCGAGCATATAGCGCACGCTGCGCAGAATATCGTTGTTAGTCATGGTGAGATCTTCTCATGGTAAATCGACAGGCTGCGCATTATAGGGGATTTTGCCTGCTATCGCGCAGCTTTGTCACTCACGCAATAAAACCTTCGCAGGATGCGCGGCGTCCCTGACAAAGGGCAGATGCTCGCAGGCATGCTGACGGGCAAACCGCATAAATGCTTCCAGTACCGGCTGGCGCTGTTCGCCGTCGCGCACAGCGGCGTAAAGACGACTCCATAACCCTTCGCCCAGCGTTTTGGTGATCACCAGGCCCTGTTTTTCAAAACTTTCGACGACCCAGTGCGGCAGCGCAGCAATCCCCATGCGCGCCGAGACCATTTGAATCATCAGCAGCGTGTTATCGACATTCTTGAGCGCCGGACTGATCCCCGCAGGTTGCAGAAAGTGGCGCCAGATATCCAGGCGCTGGCGCTGTACCGGATAAATCATTAGCACTTCATCCGCCAGGTCTTCAGGTGAAATGTGTTCAACCTGCGCCAGAGGGTGATCTGGCGCCAGCACCAGGCGGACTTCGAAATCAAACATGGGTGAATAGAACAAGCCTGAGCGCGGCAGGATATCCGACGTCAATACAATATCCAGTTCGCCCTGCTGCAGCGCGGGCTGCGGATCAAAGGTTACGCCCGATTTAAAATCCATCATCACCTGGGGCCAGCTCTGACGAAACTTATCTAAAGCCGGTGTCAGCCACTGAATGCAACTGTGGCATTCGATCGCGACGCGCAGCGTGGTCTGATGCGGTTCGTGGCAGGCCTGAAGCGCCTGCTGAATTTGCGGCAGTATCTGCTCTGCCAGCTGCAATAAAATTTCGCCCTGCGGGGTAAAACGCAGTGGCTGACTTTTACGAACAAACAAACGAAATCCCAGCCGCTGTTCCAGATCGCTGAACTGATGTGATAACGCCGACTGTGTCTGATGAAGCTGAGCCGCAGCAGCAGCCAGCGAGCCCGTATTCTGCAGAGCCTGAAGCGTCCGGAGGTGTTTGAATTCGATCATGAGAGTCCTTCACATCGAAGCTGAATAATTTGCGCTTGAGCGACATACAGTACCCGCAGAATATAGCGGTGTAAACATCTGGACGGCTAAACATCATTGGCGACCCGCCAAAGCCGAAGACTTTCTGGAGAATAGTGAATGACTATCTTAAATCATACTCTCGGTTTTCCACGTATTGGTCTGCGTCGCGAGCTGAAAAAAGCACTTGAAAGCTACTGGGCTGGCAACAGCACGCAGGAAGAATTACAGGCGGTGGGTCGCGAACTGCGTGCGCGCCACTGGCAACAACAAAAAGCGGCCGGCGTCGATAAAGTGCCGGTGGGCGATTTTGCCTGGTACGATCATATTCTGACGACCAGCCTGATGCTGGGCAACGTGCCTGCTCGCCATCGAAATCAGGACGGATCGATTGATCTGGATACGCTGTTCCGCCTGGGCCGGGGGCGTGCACCGACGGGTGAGCCGGCCGCGGCGGCAGAAATGACAAAATGGTTCAACACGAACTATCACTACATCGTGCCAGAATTCACGCAAGGCCAGTCGTTTTCTTTAACCTGGACCCAACTGCTGGATGAAGTGGACGAGGCGCTGGCGCTGGGTCATAACGTTAAGCCTGTGTTGTCAGGACCGTTAACCTACCTCTGGCTGGGTAAGGTAAAAGGAGAACCCTTTAATCGTCTGTCACTACTGAACGATATTCTGCCCGTTTACCAGCGGGTCCTGACCGAACTGAACGCGCGCGGCGTTGAGTGGGTACAGATTGATGAACCCGTCCTGGCGCTGGAACTGCCACAGGAATGGCGCGAGGCCTTCAAAGCGGCTTACGCTGCGTTAAACGGGCAGGTCAACCTGCTGCTGACCACCTACTTCGACAGTATCGGCCAGAATCTGGATATTATCCGCACGTTGCCAGTGCAGGGCCTGCATGTGGATCTGGTGCAGGGGCAAGATGATATCCGGCAGGTGAACCAACAACTGCCCGCAGACTGGGTGTTATCTGTCGGCGTGATCAATGGCCGCAACGTCTGGCGTGCCGATCTCAGCCGTTGGTTTGAGCGCCTGCAGCCGCTGATCGCCTCACGTGAACACCTGTGGATTGGCACGTCATGCTCGTTGCTGCACAGCCCCATTGATCTGAGTGTGGAGACCCGTCTGGACGAGGAGGTGAAAAGCTGGTTTGCCTTTGCCTTGCAAAAATGTGATGAGCTGTCGCTACTGAGTACGGCGCTTCGCCGCAACGATCCCGCATCGCTGGAGGAATGGAGCGCACCGGTTCAGGCACGTGCGCACTCCCGCCGCGTTCACAACGCGGCTGTCGCACTGCGTCTGACAAATGTTCAGGCCAAAGACACTGAACGTGCCAGCCCTTATGCCGGGCGTGCCAGCACACAACGTCAGCGTTTCAACCTGCCCGCCTGGCCAACCACCACCATCGGTTCCTTCCCGCAGACCACTGAAATTCGTGGATTACGACTCGACTTCAAAAAAGGCGCGATTGATCGCGCGCATTACCGTACCGGTATCGCGGAACACATTAAGCAGGCGATAGCTGAGCAGGAGCGTTTGGGGCTGGACGTGCTGGTTCACGGCGAGGCGGAACGCAACGATATGGTGGAATACTTTGGCGAGAACCTGGACGGCTTCGTCTTCACACAAAATGGTTGGGTACAAAGCTACGGTTCACGTTGTGTTAAACCGCCGGTCATTATTGGTGATGTCAGCCGTCCTGAAGCCATTACCGTGGCGTGGGCAACCTATGCGCAGTCCCTGACTGACAAGCCGGTAAAAGGTATGTTGACCGGCCCGGTCACCATTCTCTGTTGGTCATTCCCGCGGGAGGATGTATCACGTGAAACGATCGCCAAACAGATTGCACTGGCGTTGCGGGATGAAGTTGCGGATCTGGAACACGCCGGCATTGGCATTATTCAGATTGATGAGCCCGCACTGCGTGAAGGATTGCCGCTGCATCAGTCCGACTGGGCAGATTATCTGCGCTGGGCCGTGGAGGCGTTTCGGTTAACCGCCGCTGTCGCGAAAGACGAGACGCAAATTCACACGCATATGTGTTACTGCGAGTTTAACGACATTATGGCATCCATTGCGGCACTGGATGCGGATGTGATTACCATCGAAACCTCACGTTCCGATATGGATTTGCTGGATGCATTCAACGCATTTGAGTATCCGAATGAAATCGGGCCCGGCGTGTACGATATTCACTCCCCCAATGTACCCGACGTCGAGTGGATAGAAAATCTGTTACGCAAGGCCGCACAGCGTATCCCTGAGGAACGTCTGTGGGTGAATCCGGACTGCGGCCTGAAAACCCGCGGCTGGCGCGAAACCCGACAGGCGCTGGCTAACATGGTCAAAGCGGCAAGAAACCTGCGGGGCGAAACCGCCTGATTTCCTGGTGTTGTGTCAATACGTTGTCAGTATGTTGGGGCGCCTGAGCGCCCCTTTTTTCAGTCACTTCGCGGGGGCAACGCCGTATTGCGCAAACCAGGCTAACATGCGCGCCCAGCCATCGGTGGCCGATTCGGCGTGATAGCTTGGACGATAGTCGGCGTTAAAAGCATGTCCGGCCTCGGGATAAACAATGATCTCAGCTTTGGCATTGGCCGCGTGCAGTGCCTGGCGCATCTGCTCGACGCTCTCCAGCGGAATGCCGTCATCCTGACCTCCATACAACCCCAGCACGGGCGCGTTTAGATCAACGGCGATATCGATAGGATGTTTTTGCTGCTTCATGGTTTTTTCACCCACCAGGCGACCATACCAGGCTACGGCGGCGCGCAGTTGCGGGTTGTGCGCGGCATAAAGCCAGCTGATGCGTCCGCCCCAGCAGAAACCGGTAATCCCCATGCGGCGAATATCTCCCCCGTTACGGGCAGCCCAGTTCGCCGCGTGATCGAGATCTGCCAGCACCTGGCTGTCGGGCACTTTACTGACCAGCTCTTTGAACAGGGTAGGGATGTCGTTGTAATCGTTGGGATCGCCTTCACGGAAGTACAGTTCTGGCGCGACGGCCAGATAGCCCTCCAGCGCCAGCCGACGGCAAATGTCGCGAATATGTTCGTGAACGCCAAAAATTTCCTGTACCACCAGCACGACCGGCAACGGACCTTCTGCTGACTGCGGCTTCGCATAAAAAGCCGGCAGGTTTTCACCCTGGCTCGGAATGGAGGTTTCCCCCGCATGGATGTTAGCGCTGTCGGTAATAATGGTGGTCGCTGCTGTGGGCTGAACTGCCGGAGCAAACGCGCCTGCAGCTGATTTTTGTGTCATATTATCTTCGGTTTTCATCGTTCTCTCCGTGCAAGCATAGGCGCAATCACGTAACTATAGCCTGGCCACCCATGACAGGCACCGGGCATTGAGTAACAGAGCTGTTAACCAATAAAATTACACTTCTCTTTAACATTCCCGCGATAGCTTCCACATCACCATATGTAGCAATACGCAAGGCGAGAGATGGATGTGTGATCTAAATCACCTTATTTTTCTTTGGGAATGTAACTTTCATTTTCTTAAGTGAATTTAGTCACATATTTACCTCGCCCGGTGACGTAAAGTGGCGTAAAAATTTTCCTTAACCCGGAGTCTGATATGACACAGTCTGACGTATTCCATCTTGGCCTGACTAAAGCTGACCTGCAGGGGGCAACGCTGGCCATTGTTCCTGGCGATCCAGAGCGCGTGAAAAAGATTGCCGGACTGATGGAAGATGCACAGCATCTTGCTTCCCATCGCGAGTTCACCACCTGGCTGGCGAAGCTGGATGGCAAACCGGTTGTTGTGTGTTCGACAGGTATTGGCGGACCTTCTACATCGATTGCCGTTGAGGAACTGGCACAGCTTGGCGTGCGTACGTTCCTGCGCGTGGGAACCACTGGGGCGATTCAGCCCCATATCAACGTCGGCGATGTTTTGGTCACCACAGCATCAGTGCGCCTGGACGGTGCCAGCCTGCATTTTGCCCCCATGGCGTTTCCGGCAGTAGCAGACTTTACTTGTACGACGGCATTAGTCGCAGCGGCGGAAGCCTGTGGCGCTAAAACCCATATCGGTATTACGGCCTCTTCTGACACCTTTTACCCGGGTCAGGAACGATACGATACCTTTTCAGGCCGTGTCGTAAAAAGCTTCCAGGGCTCTATGCAGGAGTGGCAGCAGATGGGCGTGTTGAACTACGAGATGGAGTCGGCGACCCTGTTAACCATGTGTGCCAGCCAGGGGCTGAGAGCCGGGATGGTAGCGGGCGTGATCGTCAACCGCACTCAAAAAGAGATTCCGGATGCCGTCACGATGAAGCAGACGGAAAGCGACGCGGTGAAAATCGTGGTGGAAGCCGCGCGCCGTTTACTGTAATTCCCCTGTTTCAACAGACAGGCCCGTGATCGGGCCTGTCTGTCCTGCCACTCACAAGCCTTTGCGTGGCCTCTTCCAACGCCAGCAAATATATCTGGACATTCATACAGTGCGAATTTACCTTTTCCTTCATTAGCCTGACCAGCGGGGAAAATATGGATCAGCACATCATTATCTACATCTGCCTGGCGCTTGCTGGCCTTGGTGTGGGCTGGATACTGGCGCAAATGCGGGTCGGCCATCAACTGGCCAGCTTTTCTACAGAACGTCGCCTGCTAAACGAGGGGCAACAGCGTCAGCAGCTGCATATCGACCAGCTCCAGCAACAGGTGCAGCAGCGTGAACAGGAGCTGATACAGCTTCATGGCGCGTTAAGCGGGGCCAATGAGCGCCTGCAACAGCTCGACTACTGGCGCAACGAGAGCGAACAACTCACCCGTGAACTTCGTAATCAGCTCGAAGTGAACAGCGCGCAGGAAGCAGAGCTGCGCGAGGTCACGATTCGTCTGGAAGAAACCCGCTTTGCAGCAGAAGAAAAACAGCGACTGCTGACAAACAGCGAGCAGCGACTCAGCGCGCAGTTTGAAAATCTGGCCAACCGTATTTTTGAAAACAGTGGACGTCGGGTTGATGAGCAGAATCGTCAAAGTCTTAACAGCCTGATAGGGCCGCTCCGGGAGCAGCTTGACGGGTTTCGCCGCCAGGTGAATGAAAGCTTCGGTGCCGAAGCCCGTGAGCGCCACACGCTCACTCACGAGATTCGTCAGTTGCAGCAGTTGAATGCCCAGATGGCTCAGGAGGCGCTTAATCTCACGAAGGCGCTCAAAGGCGACAATAAAATTCAGGGCAACTGGGGCGAAGTGGTACTGAGCCGGGTGCTGGAAGCTTCTGGGCTGCGTGAGGGCTATGAGTACGACATTCAGGTCAGCATGCAGAATGAACAGCAAAGCCGGATGCAGCCGGATGTGATTGTTCGCCTGCCACAGGGAAAAGATGTGGTTATCGACGCTAAAATGACGCTGGTGGCCTACGAGCGTTATTTTAATGCCGATGACGATGTGGAACGCGAGCAGGCTATTCAGGAACATGTCAGCGCCATGCGCGGGCACATTCGCCTGCTGGGCCGCAAAGATTATCAACAATTGCCCGGTTTACGCTCGCTGGATTATGTGTTGATGTTTATTCCTGTTGAGCCGGCCTTCCTGTTGGCTATCGATCGTCAGCCCGAACTCATCAGTGAAGCCCTGCAGCAGAACATCATGCTGGTCAGCCCAACTACGCTGCTGGTGGCGCTGCGGACGATTAATAATCTCTGGCGCTATGAGCACCAGAGTCGTAATGCACAGCGCATTGCAGAGCGGGCCTCCAGACTATATGACAAAATGCGGCTGTTTGTAGACGATATGAGCGGGATTGGTCACAGCCTTGATAAGGCGCAGAACAGCTATCGCGAGGCGATGAAGAAACTGGCAGAGGGGCGCGGCAACCTTATCGCCCAGGCTGAAGGTTTTCGCGATCTGGGTGTAGAAGTCAAACGCGCCATTAACCCGCACCTGGTTGAACAAGCCATGCCTGAGAATGAGCACGACAGTGAGCAAAATGACAAGGACAACGCAGACGAAAGTCATGAGCGGGTTCGGCACCTCCGCGAATAAGCAGGTCACCAGCGTGCCTGACCTCTATGACTCTGATACACTTCAGTGAGTATTGTTTGTGGAGCAGGTAAAACCGATGGCAGATGAATCACAGCAGGAAACTACCCATTTTGGCTTTCAGACGGTCGCCAAAAGCGAGAAAGCCGATAAAGTCGCGGACGTGTTTCACTCCGTAGCGGCAAAATATGACCTGATGAACGATTTAATGTCGTTTGGCGTCCATCGAGTCTGGAAGCGTTTTACCATTGACAGCAGCGGCGTGCGCCGTGGTCAGCGCGTGCTGGATCTGGCGGGTGGAACCGGCGATCTGACCGCGAAATTTTCGCGCCTGGTGGGTGAAACCGGTCAGGTTGTGCTGGCTGACATTAACAGCTCAATGCTGAAAATGGGCCGGGAAAAACTGCGTAATCTGGGCGTGGTAGGCAACGTCAGCTATGTGCAGGCCAACGCCGAAGCATTGCCGTTTCCTGATAACTATTTTGACTGCATCACTATTTCGTTCGGTCTGCGTAACGTGACTGAAAAAGAGAAGGCACTGGCCTCGATGTTCCGCGTGCTGAAGCCAGGTGGACGTTTACTGGTGCTGGAGTTCTCTAAACCTGTTATCGAACCCCTTAGCAAAGCTTACGATGCTTACTCGTTCCATATTTTGCCCCGTATTGGGCAACTGGTCGCCCAGGACGCAGAAAGCTATCGCTACCTTGCTGAGTCAATTCGCATGCATCCCGATCAGGAAACCCTGAAAGCGATGATGAATGACGTGGGATTCGAAAACACGACCTATTCCAACATGACGGGTGGGATTGTGGCGCTGCATCGTGGGTTTAAATTTTAACCATTATGGCGATGACCTTAACACCTGTAATGACCGCCGGTATTGAAACGGCGTTAAACCGCATACTGTATCGCGATCGTAGCCTGAAAAGCGCACGTCAGCGCCTGGTCGGCAAGGTACTGATGCTGCGTTTAAGTGAGCTATCCTGGCCGCTGGTGCTGGTGTTCAGTGAGCAGCAGCTTGACGTGCTCAGTGACTGGCAGGACAGCAGTGACTGCACGGTCATTACCCAGCTTAAGTCCCTGCCAAAGTTACGCGATCGCCAGCAGCTGACGACCTTGATTCGTAGCGGTGAGCTGCAGGTTGAAGGTGACTTGCAGGTGGTTCAGCAGTTTTCTGCGCTGATGGATTTGGCCGAGCTGGATCCCGCTGAATACCTTGCTCCCTGGATCGGTGATATCGCCGCTCAGGGGATGAGCCAGGGCGCGCAGCGTGCATGGCGTTTTTTCAAAGCAGAAACGCAACGGCGTCAGGACTATCTTGGTCAGGCATTAACCGAAGAGTGGCGGGTTGCGCCGGGCGCCCTGGAATTTGCCTGGTTCTCTGAGGAGGTTAGCGCGATGGAACGTTCGCTTGAGGCGCTTGATGCGCGTCTGGCACAGCTGGAGGCGAAATGAGTTTTGGAGAGATCCGCCGGTTATATTTTATTATTAAGGTGTTTTTGACTTACGGCCTTGATGAACTGATTCCGCAGATGCGCCTGACTCTTCCGCTCAGGCTATGGCGGCGCTGCATTTTCTGGATCCCCAACCAGCACAAGCAAGAACTCCTTGGCGTGCGTTTGCGTATGGCGATGGAGCAGTTGGGCCCGGTCTGGATCAAGTTTGGTCAGATGCTGTCGACGCGCCGTGACCTGTTTCCCCCGGTGATTGCCGATGAGCTGGCTGTCCTGCAGGACCGCGTTGCCCCCTTCGATGGCGTTAAAGCGAAAGCGCAGATCGAAGCCTCAATGGGCGCACCGATTGAATCCTGGTTTGATGACTTCAATATCATTCCACTGGCCTCAGCCTCTATCGCTCAGGTACATACCGCAACCCTGAAATCCAATGGCAAGAACGTCGTTATCAAGGTAATCCGCCCGGATATCCTGCCGGTCATCAAAGCGGACATGAAACTCATCTACCGCATTGCCCGCTGGGTGCCACGATTGCTGCCGGATGGCCGCCGTCTGCGCCCGGTTGAAGTGGTACGGGATTATGAGAAGACCCTGCTTGATGAATTAAACCTGTTGCGTGAAGCCGCCAATGCCATTCAGCTTCGCCGCAACTTTGAAAACAGCCGCATGCTGTATGTGCCAGAGGTCTATTCGGACTATTGCAGTGAATCCATGATGGTAATGGAGCGCATTTACGGCATTCCCATTTCTGATGTGGCGACGCTGGAGCAGCACGGCGTCAACATGAAGCTGTTAGCAGAACGCGGTGTGCAGGTATTCTTTACCCAGGTTTTCCGCGACAGCTTCTTTCATGCCGACATGCATCCGGGCAATATCTTTGTCAGTTACGATCATCCTGAAGATCCTCAGTATATCGGCATTGACTGCGGTATCGTCGGTTCGCTGAATAAAGAAGATAAGCGCTATCTGGCCGAGAACTTTATTGCCTTCTTCAATCGCGATTACCGCAAAGTGGCGGAACTGCATGTCGATTCGGGCTGGGTGCCTGCCGATACCAACGTTGAAGACTTTGAGTTCGCTATCCGTACCGTATGCGAGCCCATTTTTGAGAAACCGCTGGCAGAAATTTCGTTTGGGCATGTGCTGCTGAACCTGTTTAACACGGCGCGTCGCTTCAATATGGAAGTCCAGCCGCAGCTGGTGCTGTTGCAAAAAACCTTGCTTTACGTTGAAGGCATCGGTCGCCAGCTCTATCCACAACTGGACCTTTGGAAAACGGCAAAACCCTTCCTTGAGGACTGGATTAAGGATCAAATTGGGATTCCGGCGATTATCCGTGCGGTAAAGGAAAAAGCCCCTTACTGGGCAGAAAAACTGCCAGAACTGCCAGAATTGTTTTACGACAGTATGCGGCAGCATAAGCAATTACGCCTCAGCGTGGATAAACTCGCGAACGATTTAAGTGTCCAACGTTCACGTCAGCAGCAGGCGCGTTACCTGTTTGGCGTAGGCGCGACGCTGTTGATTAGCGGAACGGCGGTGCTCCTCAGCAGGCCTGAGTGGGACCTGTTTCCAGCGGCATTAATGGCGGCGGGCTTTGTCAGTTGGTTAATCGGCTGGCGTAAGACAAACTGATTGTCACCTGCGCCAGAAACGCGGTAATGTCGCTGATTCGGACCCGAATAAACACGGGTTTCGTGGTGCATGACCCCGCAGTTTTTAACAATAAAATCGAGGCTATCTCATGGGCGGTATTAGTATTTGGCAGTTGTTAATTATTGCCGTGATTGTGGTTCTTCTGTTCGGTACCAACAAATTACGTAATCTGGGTTCGGATTTGGGTTCTTCTATCCGTGGGTTTAAGAAAGCCATGAGCGACGAAGACGATAAAAAGGATCAACCGAAAGAGCAGGATGCTGATTTCCATGCCAAAACGCTGGCGGATAAACAGCCAACGTCGGCTCAGAAAGATGACGTCAAGAACGACAAGCAGGTGTAAGCCGTGTTCGATATTGGTTTTGGTGAATTGGTATTGGTGTTCGTGATCGGGCTGATCGTTCTTGGCCCGCAACGTCTGCCCCTTGCGGTAAAAACGGTCATGGGCTGGATCAGAGCGATCCGCTCGCTGGCCGCCAATGTCCAGAGTGAGCTGGCGCAAGAACTCAAGCTTCAGGAGCTGCAAGACAGCCTGAAAAAGGTGGAAGAAGCCGGCCGGGGCACGCTGTCCCCCGAGCTTAAGGAATCCATGGAAGAGCTGCGGAAAACGGCTGATTCAATGAAACGCTCGGTCAAGCAGAGCATTGATATTGAAAGAGACGAAGACGAAGCCAATACCATCCATTCTCCTCATCCTGCATCGACCACCGAAACACTGCACCCCGTTACCCCTGCCGCCAGCGAACATAAGGCGCAGGCACCTGTGCAGGCTCCGCTGGCGACGTCTGAACCTGCGGCTTATCAACCGGCCGACAGCCGCGTTGAGCCCTCCCCGGTTCAGCCGCGACCTGCCTCAGGGCATGCCAGTGCACCGGCACAGTCGCCCGCTCATGCCGATGCGCAAGCCGCGGCTAAGCCCGTTAGCGCTGTGCCGTCGGCAGGTTCAGTTTCTACTCCTTCTGCAAGTGATGAGCGATAATGGCCGTTGAAGATACCCAACCCCTGATCAGCCATTTGATTGAGCTGCGTAAGCGTCTGCTGAACTGTATTGTTGCCGTGTTAGTCATCTTTCTGGCGCTGATTTACTTTGCTAATGATATCTATCATGCGGTGGCGTCGCCGCTCATTAATCAGATGCCCGCGGGCGCCAGCATGATCGCCACGGATGTCGCGTCACCGTTTTTTACCCCGATCAAGCTGACCATGATCGTATCGGTATTCCTTGCCGTTCCGGTTATCCTCTACCAGGTCTGGGCCTTTGTCGCGCCAGCCCTCTATCGCCACGAACGCAAGTTGGTCATGCCGTTGCTGTTCTCCAGTACGTTGCTGTTTTACGTGGGCGTCGCTTTTGCTTACTTCATCGTCTTTCCGCTGGCCTTTGGTTTTTTCGCCAAAACCGCGCCCCAGGGCGTCACTATTGCAACGGACATTACCAACTATCTTGATTTCGTGATGACGCTGTTCATGGCCTTTGGCGTGGCATTTGAAGTGCCGGTCGCGATTGTGCTGCTCTGCTGGACGGGCATTACCAACCCCGATGATTTGAAAAAGAAACGCCCCTATATTCTGGTTGGCGCGTTCGTTGTTGGGATGCTGCTCACACCACCAGACGTTTTTTCCCAAACTTTGCTCGCTATTCCGATGTACTGCCTGTTTGAAGTCGGCGTATTCTTCTCACGTTACTATGTGGGAAAAGGCCGCCAGGCAGAGGATGAGGAACATAACGCCGATTCCTGATGTCTGATTGGGCACAACCCGCAAGGCGGGAGAGGAAAGTCAAAAACCGCCGCCAGGCGGTTTTTGTTTAGGGTGTTATTGATAAAGAGTGGAAAAAATATGTTTGATATCGGTGTAAACCTGACCAGCACGCAGTTCGCCTCCGATCGGGAAAAGGTGATCTCACGCGCGCGCGAAGCGGGCGTCACCGGCATGTTGATTACCGGCACCAACGCACTTGAAAGTCAGCAGGCGCAGAAACTGGCTGAGGCCCATCAGGATTATTGTTGGTCAACCGCTGGCGTGCATCCCCATCATGCCAGCGAATGGTCAGCGGACGTTGCTAACACGCTGCGCCGCCTGGCAGAGAAAAAAGACGTAGTGGCAATAGGTGAATGCGGTCTGGATTTTAATCGTAACCTGTCCGCTCACCAGCAGCAGGAGTATGCGTTTGACGCTCAGTTGGCACTGGCGGCAGAGCTTAATATGCCGGTGTTTCTTCACTGCCGGGAAGCCCACGAGCGCTTTGCGGCAGTTCTTGAACCCTGGCTGCCCAAATTGCCTGCTGCAGTGATTCACTGCTTTACCGGCACGCGCGAGGAGCTGACCGCTTGCCTGGACATGGGGCTGTCGGTAGGGATTACGGGCTGGGTATGCGATGAGCGTCGAGGTATCGCGTTGCGTGAGATGCTGCCACTGATTCCGGCAGAGCGGTTATTACTGGAAACGGATGCACCTTACCTTCTGCCGCGTGATATGCGTCCCCGTCCCACGTCGAGACGAAATGAACCCTGCTTCTTGCCGCATATCCTGCAGCAGGTCGCAAACTGGCGCGGGGAGAATGTCGAGATGCTAACACGTCAGGTGGATCACAATGCGCGTAAGCTGTTCGGGCTGATTTAGGCTTTACGGAACTGCCGGTTATCCACGCTGCGTACGACCTGCTTGTTGAGCAGATTCAGCAACAGAATTGAGCGTGCTTCGCCATCCGGTTCAGAGAATATCGCACGCAAGCCCTCGAACGTGCCTTCGGTGATGATCACTTCATCACCGTTTTGCGGCGTTTCGGGATCGAGCAACGTCTGGGGGACGTCGGTTTGCAAGGCATCAATCACCAGGGCGGGCACGGTTGCCGGTGTTGTACCAAAGCGCACAAAATGGCTGACGCCACGCGTACTGCTTATGGTCGTGGTATGAATGGCTTCCGGATCAAATTCGATAAATAGATAGTTTGGAAACAGCGGCTCACTCACGGTCGTCCGCTTACCGCGCACGATCTTCTCCATCGCGATCATTGGACTCAGGCATTTTACCTCTTGCCGCTCAAGATGCTCTTTCGCACGCAATAGCTGCCCACGTTTGCAATAGAGTAAATACCAGGATTCCATAACTGCTCCCAATGAATGGACGCTAAGAATAGCAAACCTCCAGCCAGAGTTATAGCGCATTGGGGCCTGTAACGCGGCGTTGCCTGGAAAATAAACTAAGATTGTTCTGAATGATCAGTGCCACCGCATAAAGTGAGTAAACGTGAGTCATTCGCAACCCACGGGGCAATAACGATCGCCGTACCCAGCCTGACCGTTGTAAGTTACAGGCCAGGTAAAAGATGGGGCGCATAAAGCTCAACACATCCCCACAATCAGCCCTATAATGGCCCATTCACCCTGGCCGGAAAGTTGAAGCCGCATGAAATATCAGGATTTAAGAGACTTTATTGCGCTGCTTGAACAGCGTGGTGAACTTAAGCGTATATCGCACGAGATCGACCCCGAACTGGAAATGACGGAAATTGCTGACCGCACCTTACGTGCAGGCGGCCCGGCATTATTGTTTGAGAACCCTAAGGGTTACGACATGCCCGTTCTGTGCAACCTGTTTGGCACGCCAAAGCGCGTGGCGATGGGTATGGGGCAGGAAGAGGTCAGCGCACTGCGAGAAGTGGGCGAACTGCTGGCCTTTCTCAAAGAACCCGAGCCGCCAAAAGGCTTCCGTGACCTGTTCAGCAAAATGCCGCAGTTTAAGCAGGTGCTGAATATGCCCACCAAAAGGTTGCGCAATGCACCCTGTCAGGAAGAGGTCTTCAGCGGCGACGAGGTCGATCTAACGCGGATTCCGGTCATGAAATGCTGGCCAGGCGATGCAGCACCCTTAATTACCTGGGGGCTCACGGTAACCCGCGGTCCGCATAAAGAGCGACAAAACCTGGGCATTTATCGCCAGCAGGTGATTGGTAAAAACCGTCTTATCATGCGCTGGCTTTCTCATCGCGGCGGGGCACTTGATTATCTGGAGTGGACGAAAGCCCATCCTGGCGAGCGTTTCCCGGTATCTGTTGCGCTGGGTGCCGATCCGGCGACAATTCTTGGCGCGGTGACCCCGGTACCGGACACGCTGTCAGAATATGCCTTTGCGGGCCTGCTGCGGGGGAATAAAACCGAAGTGGTCAAATGTATTTCCAACGATCTGGAAGTGCCTGCCAGCGCGGAAATCGTGCTGGAAGGCTACATTGAACCCGGCGATATGGCCCCGGAAGGCCCCTATGGCGACCATACGGGCTACTATAATGAAGTCGATAGCTTCCCGGTTTTTACCGTAACGCATATTACTCAGCGGCATCAGCCTATTTATCACTCGACCTACACCGGACGTCCGCCAGATGAGCCAGCTGTCCTTGGCGTGGCGTTAAATGAAGTGCTGGTGCCGATTCTGATTAAGCAGTTCCCGGAAATCGTCGACTTTTATTTACCACCCGAAGGATGCTCCTACCGGCTGGCGGTCGTCACGATTAAAAAACAGTATGCCGGTCATGCCAAGCGCGTAATGTTTGGCGTTTGGTCGTTTCTTAGACAGTTCATGTACACCAAATTTGTTATTGTGTGTGACGACGATGTTAATGCCCGTGACTGGAACGACGTCATCTGGGCAATTACTACGCGTATGGACCCGGCGCGCGATACCGTATTGGTAGAAAACACGCCAATCGATTATCTTGATTTTGCGTCACCGGTGTCAGGACTGGGTTCTAAAATGGGCCTGGATGCGACGAATAAATGGCCGGGCGAGACACAACGAGAGTGGGGCACGCCGATTGTTAAAGATCCGGCAGTCACTGCGCGTATCGACGCTATCTGGGATGACCTCGGTATTTTTAAACAGCCATCACAGCGTTGATGGCGCGCAATAACCATAAAGACGACCCGACAGAGGGAACGCATGACAACGTTAAGCTGTAAAGTAACTTCAGTTGAAGCGATTACCGACACGGTGTATCGCGTTCGCCTGATTCCGGAAGCGGAATTTAGCTTTCGTGCAGGACAGTATCTTATGGTAGTGATGGATGAGCGCGATAAGCGTCCGTTTTCTGTAGCCTCTACGCCAATGGAAACCGAAATCATTGAGCTGCATATCGGCGCGTCGGAGCTTAACCTGTATGCGATGGCCGTGATGGATCGCATCCAGCAAGACGGGCAAATCGTTGTTGATATTCCCCACGGCGACGCATGGTTGCGCGAAGAGAGTGATAAACCGTTAATCCTGATTGCGGGCGGCACGGGCTTTTCCTATGCGCGCTCCATCTTACTGACGGCGCTTGCCCAACAGCCTGATCGCGACATTGCGATTTACTGGGGCGGCCGTGAGCTGAAACACCTGTACGATATGGATGAACTGGACGCGCTGGCCATTAAGCATCCTAATCTCAAAGTGATTCCGGTAGTAGAACAGCCTGAAGCAGGCTGGCAGGGTCGTTCTGGCACCGTATTAACGGCCGTCATGCAGGACTTTACTACGCTGAGTGAGCATGAGATTTATATCGCCGGGCGCTTTGAAATGGCAAAAATTGCGCGCGATCGCTTCTGTTCTGAGCGTGGCGCAGTGGAATCACAGATGTATGGCGATGCCTTTGCCTTTATCTGATTTCATTTAGCAAGAAAAAACCCGCCCCTGACAGGCGGGTAAATCCCACAATAACGTCCCAACGTATCAAACGCGTTCGATAACGGTGGCGATGCCCTGACCCAGGCCAATACACATTGACGCCAGACCAAAGTGCGCATCGCGGCGTTCCATAATATTCAGCAACGTCGTACTGATGCGTGCGCCTGAACATCCCAGTGGATGACCCAATGCGATGGCGCCGCCATTTAAGTTCACCTTCTCATCCAGTTTGTCTGACAGGCCCAAATCCTTAATGCAGGGCAGAACCTGCGCTGCAAAGGCTTCGTTAAGCTCGAAGATGTCAATGTCGTCAACGCGCAGCCCAGCGCGCTTCAGCGCCAGCTTGCTGGCGGGCACCGGACCGTAGCCCATGATTGAGGGATCGCAGCCCACCACCGCCATACTTTTAATACGGGCGCGTGGTTTTAGCCCCAGCTCCCGTGCGCGGCTTTCACTCATAATCAGCATGGCGGCTGCCCCATCTGACAGGGCTGAGGATGTGCCTGCGGTCACCGTCCCGGTCACGGGATCAAATGCAGGTCGCAGTGCCGCAAGGCCTTCCAGGCTGGTATCTTCACGGATCACTTCATCAAAGTCATAGCGTTTCAGCACGCCGTCGGCGTCGTGGCCGTGTATCGCAACAATTTCATTTGCGAAATCGCCGCGCTGTGTCGCCTGCCAGGCACGTTGATGGGAGCGCAAAGCGAATGCATCCTGCTGCTCGCGGCTAATGTGGTGCATGCGCGCCAGCATCTCTGCGGTTAATCCCATCATTCCTGCCGCTTTCGCAACGGTACGCCCTAAGCCGGGATGAAAATCAACGCCATGGTTCATGGGGACATGTCCCATGTGCTCCACACCACCGATCAAACAGGCATGTGCATCTCCCACCATAATGGCGCGTGCGGCATCGTGTAGGGCCTGCATTGAGGATCCACACAGACGGTTGACCGTTGTGGCGGGTACGACATGCGGGATTTCGGCCAGCAGCGCGGCGTTGCGGGCAATATTAAAGCCTTGCTCCAGCGTTTGCTGTACGCAGCCCCAGACGATGTCATCCAGGGTGGCAGCATTGACTGCCGGATGCCGACTTAACAGTTCACGCATAAGGTGCGCTGACAGGTCTTCAGCACGAACGTGACGAAAGGCACCGCCTTTCGAGCGGCCCATTGGCGTGCGCACTGCGTCAATAATGACTACATTTTCCATTTTTTATCACCTCAGGCGCTTCTGAACGCGGCTTCATCAATCGGTTTGACGGCGGGGTACCAGCTTTCATGTTGGCGCGCTTTTTCTGACAGCAGGGCAGGCAGCTCATACAGGCCGCCCAGTGCCGTATAGCGTTTCGCCTGATCCACGACATTACTGTTCCCCAGCGTGTCGAGATAACGGAAAGCCCCGCCACGGAATGGCGGGAATCCCAGGCCGTACACCAGCGCCATGTCTGCCTCGGCAGGTGAAGCAATAATCTTCTCTTCCAGACAGCGGACAACTTCATTCAGCATTGGCAACATCATGCGGTTCAGGATTTCTTCATCACTGAAGATCCGCTTAGGCTGGCAGGCAGGTTCAAGCAGCGCATCGACCTCGGGATCAGAGACTTTTTTAGGTTTCCCTTTTTTGTCTTCTTCCCAACGCCAGAAGCCTTTACCGTTTTTCTGACCAAAGCGTTTTGCTTCAAACAGAATATCGATAGCATCGCGATAGTCTTTTTTCATACGCTGTGGGAAACCATCCGCCATCACGCTTTGCGCATGATGTGCGGTATCAATCCCCACGACATCCAGCAGCCAGGAAGGGCCCATCGGCCAGCCAAACTGTTTTTCCATCACTTTATCGATTTGGCGGAAATCCGCACCATCACGCAACAACATGCCGAACGCGGCAAAGTAAGGGAACAGAACACGGTTTACGAAGAAGCCAGGACAGTCATTCACCACGACAGGGGTTTTGCCCATCTTGCTGGCCCATGCCACGACTTTACCCAACGTCGCTTCACTGGTTTTCTCTCCGCGAACCACTTCTACCAGCGGCATACGGGGAACCGGATTAAAGAAGTGCATACCGCAAAAGTTTTCGGGACGCTGCAGTGCCTGCGCCAGCTGGCTGATGGGGATCGTAGAGGTATTCGAGGCCAGGATGGCATCACTGCGCATATGCTTTTCTGTTTCAGCCAGCACACTGGCTTTGATCTGTGGATTTTCGACCACGGCTTCGACCACGACATCGGCCTGATCAAATCCGGCATAATCCAGCGTAGGTTGAATGGTGGCAATGACGGCAGCCAGCTTATTCCCGTCTATCTTACCTCGCTCCAGCTGCTTGTTCAGAAGCTTACTGGCTTCGTTCATGCCCAGGGTCAGCGCCTGCGGATGAATATCCTTCATCTTGACCGGCACACCTTTCCACGCCGACTGATAGCTGATGCCGCCACCCATAATCCCGGCGCCCAGCACGGCAGCCTGCTTCGGCGCACCATTTTCGCTGCTGCGTTTTTTTGCCAGCCCTTTAATGTACTGATCGTTGAGGAAAATTCCGACGAGCGCGCGAGCCACATCCGATTGCGCCAACGGAACAAACGCCGCCGTTTCCAGTTTTAACGCATCGTCACGTCCTAATGCGGCTGCGGCCTCGATCGTCTTCACGGCGGTGAGCGGCGCAGGATAATGTTTCCCTGCCGTTTGCATGACCATGCCTTTAGCGATCGTAAAACTCATTGCGGCCTCGACAGGGCTGAGTTTTAACGGCGCTAATTTAGGGGCGCGACGTGCCCGCCAACTGCCATCACTGGCTGCCGCTTTAAGCATTGTCAGCGCTGCATCGCGCAGTTTATCAGGGCTGACAACTGCATCGACCAGACCCAGCCTGAGCGCAGCCATACCATCAATATCTTTACCTGCCGCAATGATTTCCAGCGCGCTGTCAGCACCCAACAGGCGAGGCAGCCGAACGCTGCCGCCAAAACCCGGCATGATGCCCAGCTTGGTTTCAGGTAAGCCCAGGCGGGCGGTTGGCGTGGCAACCCGTAAGTCCGTCGCCAGAACACATTCACAGCCACCGCCCAGCGCGTAGCCATCGATCGCGGCGATGGTGGGAACGGGTAAATCTTCCAGACGATTAAAAATGCTGTTTGCGAACGTCAGCCACTGGCTCAGCTTTTCCGTTGGCGCGTCAAAAAGCGCAAGGAATTCGGTGATGTCAGCCCCAACGATAAAGGCGGGTTTAGCTGAGCTCAGAAGCACGCCGCGCAGATCGGCGTGTTGCTCCAGCACAGCAATCGCTTCGCCGAGGCTGGCAACGGTTTGTGTATCCAGCTTATTAACGGAGCCGGGGGCATCAAACACCAGCTCGACAATGCCGTCGTCCAACTGATTAAGAGTGAGGTTAGCGCCTTGGTAGAGCATGTACGTCTCCTGAAACCGCGAAAGGTGATCTGGTCATACCAGATGATCGTGAGTTTGGGAGCGATGTTAATTTTTTGCAAACAGCTCTTTGTTTATTTGCTAACAAGATCACAGCCGCCCTGAACCCGGCATCCGTATTTCGGCTGTGATAAACTGCGGCTTTTCCGGACACTGGAGAGGCGGCAATGGATTCATTAAAAAGCTTGTATCACGCGCATATTACGACCTTGCAACAACGTGCTCAGCAGGTATTGGCACGTCATAAACTGGATGCCATGCTGATCCATTCCGGCGAGTTGCTCACCGTGTTTCTGGACGATCATACTTATCCGTTTAAGGTTAACCCGCAATTTAAGGCATGGGTGCCCGTAACCCAGGTGCCAAACTGTTGGTTGTGGATTGACGGTGTGAACAAACCGAAGTTGTGGTTTTACTCTCCGGTGGATTACTGGCATAACGTTGAACCACTTCCGCACAGTTTCTGGACCGATGACGTTGAGATTATCGGCCTGGCAAACGCGAATGCCATCGGCGATCTTCTGCCAGCCCAACGTGAAAACGTCGCCTACATTGGCCCGGTGATCGAACGTGCGGCGCAATTAGGGATTAAGGCGGGAAATATTAATCCAAAAGGCGTGATCGATTTCCTGCATTACCATCGCAGCATAAAAACCGATTACGAGCTCAGCTGTATGCGTCAGGCGCAAAAAATTGCCGTGGCCGGGCATCGTGCGGCGAAAGAGGCCTTTTCTGCCGGCCTGAGTGAATTTGATATCAATCAGGCTTACCTGACGGCAACCGGACATCGCGATACCGATGTGCCCTATGGCAATATTATCGCCCTGAATGAGCATGCCGCCGTGTTGCACTACACCAAACTGGACCATCAGCCACCGGCTAAGCGTTACAGTTTTTTGATTGATGCCGGAGCGGAATATCAAGGCTATGCCGCCGATCTGACGCGAAGTTATGCCGCACAAAGCGGCACGCTGTATGCCAAAATGGTTGAGGCGATGAATACGGAAGAGCTGGCGTTGATTGCTACGCTGAAAGCGGGCGTGCGCTACACCGATTATCATCTGCAAATGCATCAACGTATTGCGAAATTGCTGACGAAGTTTGATTTGGTCCACGGGATAAGCGAAGAGGCGCTGGTAGCCGAGGATTTGACCGGCCCCTTTATGCCACACGGTTTAGGCCACCCGCTGGGCTTGCAGGTCCACGATGTCGCGGGCTTTATGCAGGATGAAACCGGTACGCACCTGGCCGCGCCAGAGCAATATCCTTATCTGCGCTGCACCCGGGTTATCCAGCCTGGGATGGTGTTAACCATTGAGCCAGGCTTCTATATTATTGATTCACTGCTGGCCCCGCTGCGAGAAGGCAAATTCAGCGCGCATTTTAACTGGCAGGCACTGGATGCGCTTAAGCCTTATGGCGGTATCCGCATTGAGGACAACGTGATTATCCATGCGAACCGCGTCGAAAACATGACGCGCGACCTGCATCTTGCCTGATGGAGGCGTTTGATATTCCTGCGCAGGCGCTCAGCGTCAGCGAGGAGACGATCAAAAAAAGCCGGTTTATTACGCTGCTGGCTCACACCTGTGGCGTGGACGCGGCGCGGGCTTTTGTCCAGCAGGTCAAGCAGGATCACCCGACGGCCCGGCACCATTGCTGGGCCTGGGTAGCGGGTGCGCCCAACGACTCACAGCAGTTGGGCTTTTCCGATGATGGTGAGCCTTCCGGGACGGCAGGTAAACCCATGCTCGCGCAGTTAATGGGTGCCGATATCGGAGAAATTACGGCAGTGGTCGTGCGCTACTACGGCGGCATTATGTTGGGGACGGGGGGCCTGGTTAAGGCTTATGGCGGCGGTGTCCAACAAGGGTTGAAACAGCTTGAGCGCCAGCGAAAAGTTCCGGTAAAACTGTTCACGTTACAGTGCGATTACGCCCAGTTGAGCGATATTGAGCGCCTGGTGCAGCGCTTTGAAGGGAGCATTTCTGAAAGTCAGTATCTTGACCGTATCACTATGACGCTGGCTTTGCCTTATGGACATATTGATGGATTTAAGCAAAACCTGTCAGACTTCAGCCGGGGTGCGTTAACGCTTCTTCCGCTTACACCACGATGTTCTTCTCTTTGATTAAAGGAACGGCTTAATGCACTTTCGCGCCATTACCCGCATTGTCGGTCTGCTGGTGATCCTCTTCTCGGTAACGATGATTTTACCCGGCCTCGTTGCGCTGATTTATCGGGATGGTGCGGGCCGCGCCTTCAGCCAGACGTTTATGATGGCCCTGGTGATCGGTTCGTTACTGTGGTGGCCGAATCGCAAGAAGAAAACGGAACTCAAGCCGCGCGAAGGGTTTCTGATAGTCGTATTGTTCTGGACCGTGCTGGGCAGCGTCGGTGCCATGCCCTTTATCTTTGCTGAACAGCCGCACCTGTCCGTTACGGATGCTTTTTTTGAATCCTTTTCCGGACTAACTACCACGGGCGCGACCACGCTGGTGGGGTTGGACTCCTTGCCTAAAGCCATTTTGTTCTATCGCCAGATGCTGCAGTGGCTTGGCGGCATGGGGATCATTGTGCTGGCCGTGGCTATCCTGCCGATTCTGGGCGTCGGTGGCATGCAGTTGTATCGTGCTGAAATGCCTGGCCCATTGAAAGACAACAAAATGCGCCCGCGCATTGCGGAAACGGCCAAGACGCTCTGGCTCATCTATGTGTTGCTGACGATTGCCTGCGCGCTGGCCCTGTGGTTTGCCGGGATGCCTGCCTTTGATGCAATCGGCCACAGTTTTTCCACTATCGCCATTGGCGGTTTTTCAACGCATGATGCCAGTATCGGCTATTTCCAGAGTGGAACGATCAACACCATCGTGGCGGTGTTCCTGCTGATCTCCGGTTGTAACTACGGCCTACACTTCTCATTACTGAGTAACCGCAATCTGCGAGCCTACTGGCGCGATCCCGAGTTCCGGATGTTTATCGGGGTGCAGCTGACGCTGGTGCTGATTTGCACCATCGTCCTGTGGCTCCACAATGTGTATGACAGTGGCTGGCAAACGCTGAACCAGGCCTTTTTCCAGGTCGTATCCATGGCAACCACTGCGGGATTCACCACGGACAGTATTGCGCGCTGGCCGCTGTTTCTACCGGTGTTGCTGTTGTGTTCTGCATTTATTGGCGGCTGTGCGGGTTCTACCGGCGGCGGTTTAAAAGTGATTCGTATTCTGCTGCTGTGCAAACAGGGTAACCGTGAGCTTAAGCGGCTTGTCCATCCCAATGCGGTTTACACCATCAAACTGGGCAATCGTGCGCTGCCGGAACGTATCCTCGAAGCCGTATGGGGATTCTTTTCGGCATACGCGTTGGTGTTCCTGATCAGCATGCTGGCCATTATTGCCACCGGCGTTGATGATTTCTCAGCGTTTGCTGCGGTTGCGGCAACGTTAAACAATCTTGGCCCGGGCCTGGGCGTAGTTGCCGATAACTTCACCTCAATGAACGATGTAGCTAAGTGGATTTTGATTTCTACTATGCTGTTTGGTCGCCTTGAGGTTTTCACGTTGCTGGTGTTGTTCACGCCGACCTTCTGGCGGGAATAACGAATAAGGATGAACATAATGAAAGCGTTAATTCTCTTTTCCACCCGCGATGGTCAGACGCAAAAAATAGCCTCGGCTATTGCTGATGAGATTAAGGGCCAGCAATCTTGCGATGTCATCAATATCCAGGATGCAAAGACACTCGACTGGCAGCAGTACGATCGGGTGTTGATTGGTGCTTCAATCCGCTATGGTCATTTCCAGCCTGTCGTAAACGAATTTGTTAAGCACAACCTGCTTGCACTGCAGCAGCGCGTAAGCGGCTTTTTCTCCGTTAACCTGACGGCGCGCAAGCCTGAGAAGCGCTCGCCGGAAACGAATGCTTATACCGTCAAGTTTTTAGCACAGTCGCCCTGGCAGCCTGATTGCTGCGCCGTCTTTGCTGGCGCACTCTATTATCCGCGCTATCGTTGGTTTGACCGGGTCATGATTCAATTCATTATGCGGATGACTGGCGGTGAAACGGATGCATCTAAAGAAGTGGAATACACGGACTGGCAACAGGTGCAGCGTTTTGCCAGGGATTTTGCACAGTTACCAGGCAAATCGTACTGAAATAACGCGATTTGGCGAAATTTGAGACGAACAGTAATCTTTTTGCAATTAACCCTTGTCAGGCCGCGCGAACTCCCTATAATGCGCCTCCATCGACACGGCACAACGGCTTACGGAATGCGGTGTTGAGAGGGTCAGGCAACTGAACCGCCGGAGAAAAACTTCTGAAAAAGAGGTTGACTCTGAAGGAGGAAAGCGTAATATACGCCACCTCGCGACAGACGGTTAACCCGCTGTTCGCACTGCTCTTTAACAATTTATCAGACAATCTGTGTGGGCACTCGCAGGATTGATATCAGCGTCTCCGGACGTAAAAAATATCAAAGCCTCACGAGTGAACACATAATGAAATTCATTATGACGTTTTACAGATGAGCACCGCTGAACTTGTTTCAGCAAATCAAACTTAAATTGAAGAGTTTGATCATGGCTCAGATTGAACGCTGGCGGCAGGCCTAACACATGCAAGTCGGACGGTAGCACAGAGAGCTTGCTCTCGGGTGACGAGTGGCGGACGGGTGAGTAATGTCTGGGGATCTGCCCGATAGAGGGGGATAACCACTGGAAACGGTGGCTAATACCGCATAACGTCGCAAGACCAAAGAGGGGGACCTTCGGGCCTCTCACTATCGGATGAACCCAGATGGGATTAGCTAGTAGGCGGGGTAACGGCCCACCTAGGCGACGATCCCTAGCTGGTCTGAGAGGATGACCAGCCACACTGGAACTGAGACACGGTCCAGACTCCTACGGGAGGCAGCAGTGGGGAATATTGCACAATGGGCGCAAGCCTGATGCAGCCATGCCGCGTGTATGAAGAAGGCCTTCGGGTTGTAAAGTACTTTCAGCGGGGAGGAAGGCGATGTGGTTAATAACCGCGTCGATTGACGTTACCCGCAGAAGAAGCACCGGCTAACTCCGTGCCAGCAGCCGCGGTAATACGGAGGGTGCAAGCGTTAATCGGAATTACTGGGCGTAAAGCGCACGCAGGCGGTCTGTTAAGTCAGATGTGAAATCCCCGGGCTTAACCTGGGAACTGCATTTGAAACTGGCAGGCTTGAGTCTCGTAGAGGGGGGTAGAATTCCAGGTGTAGCGGTGAAATGCGTAGAGATCTGGAGGAATACCGGTGGCGAAGGCGGCCCCCTGGACGAAGACTGACGCTCAGGTGCGAAAGCGTGGGGAGCAAACAGGATTAGATACCCTGGTAGTCCACGCCGTAAACGATGTCGACTTGGAGGTTGTTCCCTTGAGGAGTGGCTTCCGGAGCTAACGCGTTAAGTCGACCGCCTGGGGAGTACGGCCGCAAGGTTAAAACTCAAATGAATTGACGGGGGCCCGCACAAGCGGTGGAGCATGTGGTTTAATTCGATGCAACGCGAAGAACCTTACCTACTCTTGACATCCACGGAATTTGGCAGAGATGCCTTAGTGCCTTCGGGAACCGTGAGACAGGTGCTGCATGGCTGTCGTCAGCTCGTGTTGTGAAATGTTGGGTTAAGTCCCGCAACGAGCGCAACCCTTATCCTTTGTTGCCAGCGATTCGGTCGGGAACTCAAAGGAGACTGCCGGTGATAAACCGGAGGAAGGTGGGGATGACGTCAAGTCATCATGGCCCTTACGAGTAGGGCTACACACGTGCTACAATGGCGCATACAAAGAGAAGCGACCTCGCGAGAGCAAGCGGACCTCATAAAGTGCGTCGTAGTCCGGATCGGAGTCTGCAACTCGACTCCGTGAAGTCGGAATCGCTAGTAATCGTGGATCAGAATGCCACGGTGAATACGTTCCCGGGCCTTGTACACACCGCCCGTCACACCATGGGAGTGGGTTGCAAAAGAAGTAGGTAGCTTAACCTTCGGGAGGGCGCTTACCACTTTGTGATTCATGACTGGGGTGAAGTCGTAACAAGGTAACCGTAGGGGAACCTGCGGTTGGATCACCTCCTTACCTGAAGATACTTTCCCGCGAAGTGCTCACACAGATTGTCTGATAGAAAGTCACGAGCAGAAAAAACCTCTACAGGCTTGTAGCTCAGGTGGTTAGAGCGCACCCCTGATAAGGGTGAGGTCGGTGGTTCAAGTCCACTCAGGCCTACCAAATTTCTTCTTATGCTGCGTTATGCGCGCGGTCGTTTACAGACGTAAACGTCCCTTCCGCATGCCTTGCCTGAGACGAAATGGCATCCTTCTTGATGAAGGATGTTTACTCGGTTGAGTGGTAGTAGTGGTCTCTGCAGTAACTGTATGGGGCTATAGCTCAGCTGGGAGAGCGCCTGCCTTGCACGCAGGAGGTCAGCGGTTCGATCCCGCTTAGCTCCACCATACTCACTACTGTATTTTTTCTGAAAATACTTCAGAGCGTACCGGCAACGGTGTGCTGCGAAGTATTCTGCTCTTTAACAATCCGGAACAAGCTGAAAATTTGAAACGACGCATTGTCGTGTTCCTCCGTAATAAGGAACACAGTACAACGCGTTCGAGTCTCTCAAAAGCTTACAGCTTACAAGCTAACTGTGAAGCCGTTACGGTAAAACAGATAAACGCCTGTGGGTTGTGAGGTTAAGCGACTAAGCGTACACGGTGGATGCCCTGGCAGTCAGAGGCGATGAAGGGCGTGCTAATCTGCGATAAGCGCCGGTAAGGTGATATGAACCGCTACAACCGGCGATACCCGAATGGGGAAACCCAGTGTGTTCCGACACACTATCATGCAGTGAATACATAGCTGTATGAGGCGAACCGGGGGAACTGAAACATCTAAGTACCCCGAGGAAAAGAAATCAACCGAGATTCCCCCAGTAGCGGCGAGCGAACGGGGAGGAGCCCAGAACCATCACCAGCTTGTGCATCAGTGGAAGCGTCTGGAAAGTCGCAGGGTACAGGGTGATACTCCCGTACACAAAGGTGCACAGGCTGTGAGTTCGATGAGTAAGGCGGGACACGTGGTATCCTGTCTGAATATGGGGGGACCATCCTCCAAGGCTAAATACTCCTGACTGACCGATAGTGAACCAGTACCGTGAGGGAAAGGCGAAAAGAACCCCGGCGAGGGGAGTGAAACAGAACCTGAAACCGTGTACGTACAAGCAGTGGGAGCCTTCTTTATGGGGGTGACTGCGTACCTTTTGTATAATGGGTCAGCGACTTATATTCTGTAGCAAGGTTAACCGTATAGGGGAGCCGCAGGGAAACCGAGTCTTAACTGGGCGTTAAGTTGCAGGGTATAGACCCGAAACCCGGTGATCTAGCCATGGGCAGGTTGAAGGTTGGGTAACACTAACTGGAGGACCGAACCGACTAATGTTGAAAAATTAGCGGATGACCTGTGGCTGGGGGTGAAAGGCCAATCAAACCGGGAGATAGCTGGTTCTCCCCGAAAGCTATTTAGGTAGCGCCTCGTGAACTCATCTCCGGGGGTAGAGCACTGTTTCGGCTAGGGGGCCATCCCGGCTTACCAACCCGATGCAAACTGCGAATACCGGAGAATGTTATCACGGGAGACACACGGCGGGTGCTAACGTCCGTCGTGAAGAGGGAAACAACCCAGACCGCCAGCTAAGGTCCCAAAGTCATGGTTAAGTGGGAAACGATGTGGGAAGGCCCAGACAGCCAGGATGTTGGCTTAGAAGCAGCCATCATTTAAAGAAAGCGTAATAGCTCACTGGTCGAGTCGGCCTGCGCGGAAGATGTAACGGGGCTAAACCATGCACCGAAGCTGCGGCAGCGACACTATGTGTTGTTGGGTAGGGGAGCGTTCTGTAAGCCGTCGAAGGTGTGCTGTGAGGCATGCTGGAGGTATCAGAAGTGCGAATGCTGACATAAGTAACGATAAACAAGGTGAAAAACCTTGTCGCCGGAAGACCAAGGGTTCCTGTTCAACGTTAATCGGAGCAGGGTGAGTCGACCCCTAAGGCGAGGCCGAAAGGCGTAGTCGATGGGAAACAGGTTAATATTCCTGTACTTGGTGTTACTGCGAAGGGGGGACGGAGAAGGCTATATCAGCCGGGCGACGGTTGTCCCGGTTTAAGCGTGTAGGTGTGTGTTCCAGGCAAATCCGGTTCACTTTACACTGAGGCGTGACGACGAGGCACTACGGTGCTGAAGTGATAAATGCCCTGCTTCCAGGAAAAGCCTCTAAGCATCAGGTAACACAAAATCGTACCCCAAACCGACACAGGTGGTCAGGTAGAGAATACCAAGGCGCTTGAGAGAACTCGGGTGAAGGAACTAGGCAAAATGGTGCTGTAACTTCGGGAGAAGGCACGCTGGCGCGTAGGTGAAGGGACTTGCTCCCGGAGCTGAAGCCAGTCGAAGATACCAGCTGGCTGCAACTGTTTATTAAAAACACAGCACTGTGCAAACACGAAAGTGGACGTATACGGTGTGACGCCTGCCCGGTGCCGGAAGGTTAATTGATGGGGTTATCCGCAAGGAGAAGCTCTTGATCGAAGCCCCGGTAAACGGCGGCCGTAACTATAACGGTCCTAAGGTAGCGAAATTCCTTGTCGGGTAAGTTCCGACCTGCACGAATGGCGTAATGATGGCCAGGCTGTCTCCACCCGAGACTCAGTGAAATTGAAATCGCTGTGAAGATGCAGTGTACCCGCGGCAAGACGGAAAGACCCCGTGAACCTTTACTACAGCTTGACACTGAACACTGAGCCTTGATGTGTAGGATAGGTGGGAGGCTTTGAAGCGTGGACGCCAGTCTGCGTGGAGCCGGCCTTGAAATACCACCCTTTAATGTTTGGTGTTCTAACGTAGGCCCGTAATCCGGGCTGCGGACAGTGTCTGGTGGGTAGTTTGACTGGGGCGGTCTCCTCCCAAAGCGTAACGGAGGAGCACGAAGGTTGGCTAATCCTGGTCGGACATCAGGAGGTTAGTGCAATGGCATAAGCCAGCTTGACTGCGAGAGTGACGGCTCGAGCAGGTGCGAAAGCAGGTCATAGTGATCCGGTGGTTCTGAATGGAAGGGCCATCGCTCAACGGATAAAAGGTACTCCGGGGATAACAGGCTGATACCGCCCAAGAGTTCATATCGACGGCGGTGTTTGGCACCTCGATGTCGGCTCATCACATCCTGGGGCTGAAGTAGGTCCCAAGGGTACGGCTGTTCGCCGTTTAAAGTGGTACGCGAGCTGGGTTTAGAACGTCGTGAGACAGTTCGGTCCCTATCTGCCGTGGGCGCTGGAGAATTGAGGGGGGTTGCTCCTAGTACGAGAGGACCGGAGTGAACGCACCGCTGGTGTCCGGGTTGTCACGCCAGTGGCACTGCCCGGTAGCTAAGTGCGGAAAAGATAAGTGCTGAAAGCATCTAAGCACGAAACTTGCCCCGAGATGAGTTCTCCCTGAGCCTTTAAGGCTCCTGAAGGGACGTTGAAGACGACGACGTTGATAGGCCGGGTGTGTAAGCGCAGCGATGCGTTGAGCTTACCGGTACTAATGACCCGTGAGGCTTAACCTTACAACGCCAGAGGCGTTTTGGTTGAGAGACGATTTAAATTTTCAGCATTGTTTACCGGATAAAGAATCTGCGGAAACGAAAGATTTTGCGGCGTGACAGGGCGCAGCGCGAAGACATCAGCGGGAGCATACTGAAGTATGTGACCGGTGTGGCTGAGCGATGGCAACGCGGTCACGATGTAAAAGATTCGTTTCGGCACAAAGAATTTGCCTGGCGGCTGTAGCGCGGTGGTCCCACCTGACCCCATGCCGAACTCAGAAGTGAAACGCCGTAGCGCCGATGGTAGTGTGGGGTCTCCCCATGCGAGAGTAGGGAACTGCCAGGCATCAAACAAGTGAAAAAGCCCTGAACTGACGTTCAGGGCTTTTTTACGTCTGCGATCTGCCAGATAGCCCCCATCATATTCCGTCTCATCATGACCCCGATACAACCGCGGGTCTGCAACGCCGCTCTTGCTGCTTTAATCCTCTCCCGCACTGCGTCATTCTGTGCATCATCTCAAACAAAACTGTGAAAATCGTTACCTGCCAGCCTTCCGGTATGCACCCAACCACTTTATTTCTGTCGCTATCAGGATTTTCAGGAGCCGCAAAATCGTTGAAAGCCTTTCATCGCATGCAAATTCCCCCGCATTACCGTTGTGATGCGGTAAACTACCGGCAGATTAACCCGTTAAGGCCGTATCATGTCCAGTTCGTACATCTCATTAAAAGCCGACAACACGCTGGGGCTTGATGTCAGCGCAAAAACACGTATTGTCACCGAATCGCCGGAAGCCATACTTTCAGCCTGGCAAATGAGCCAGCGTAGCCAGCAACCTTTTCTGATCCTTGGGGAGGGCAGCAACGTGCTCTTCCTTGAGGACTTTGCAGGCGTGGTGGTGATCAACCGCATTGCAGGGGTTGAAATCCTTGATGAGACTGAGCGCTGGAAACTGCACGTTGGCGCGGGCGAGAACTGGCACCAACTGGTAAAAACTACCCTGGAAAAAGGGATTTCGGGTCTGGAAAATCTGGCACTCATTCCTGGAATGGTAGGATCAGCACCGATACAGAATATCGGTGCCTATGGCGTTGAGTTAAAAGATGTATGTGAATACGTCGATGTACTAAATCTGCATACCGGTCTCACACAGCGTTTGAGCCGTGACGATTGCCAGTTTGGTTATCGCGACAGTATTTTCAAACATCAGTACCAGTCAGGCTACACGATTATCGCTGTCGGATTTTCGTTGAAAAAACACTGGCAGCCCGTCCTGACCTACGGTGATTTAAAAACGCTAAACCCTGCCACGGCAAATGCCTGGGATGTTTTTCATGCGGTCTGTCATATGCGACAGAGTAAATTACCGGATCCGAAAATAACCGGTAACGTGGGCAGTTTTTTTAAAAATCCCGTGATAACTGGCCAGCAGGCGGCTGTGCTGTTGAGTGAGTACCCAGCGATGCCACATTATCCTCAGCCTACAGGTGAAATTAAACTGGCTGCAGGCTGGCTCATCGATCAATGCCAGCTTAAAGGCAGCCGAATTGGCGGTGCGGCAGTGCATCAGCAGCAGGCATTAGTGTTAATCAATGCTGAAAATGCCACACCTGACGACATTGTCGCGCTGGCAAAAAAGGTACGTTCCCGGGTAGGTGAAAAATTTAATGTCTGGCTGGAGCCAGAAGTTCGTTTCATTCAGGCTCAGGGTGAATGTAACGCTGTAGAGGTCATCTCATGAAGGATCATAGCGTACCGCTTAAATTAATTGATATCCTGGCCGATGGTGAGTTTCACTCGGGTGAGCAACTCGGTGAAACGTTTGGTATGAGCCGTGCGGCGATTAATAAACATATTCAAACGCTAAAAAGCTGGGGCCTTGAGGTATATACCGTCACAGGTAAGGGCTACAGTTTTCCAGCCCCACTTCAGTTACTGAATGAACAAAAGATTTTGGGGCAACTGTCTCAGGCTGATATAGCCGTAATACCGGTTATTGATTCAACTAATCAGTATTTACTCGAACGTATGCATTCTCTGCCTTCAGGATCCGTCTGCCTCGCTGAATATCAGCAGGCAGGACGTGGCCGACGCGGACGTCACTGGTTTTCACCCTTTGGTGCCAACCTCTATATGTCTATGTACTGGCGCCTGGAACAGGGCCCGGCAGCGGCAATGGGGCTGAGCCTGGTGATTGGTATCATTATGGCGGAAACGCTGAGGTCGTTAGGTGCGCAGGACGTACGGGTAAAATGGCCTAACGACATTTATCTTCATGACCGGAAGTTAGCGGGGATCCTGGTTGAATTAACCGGTAAAACCGGCGATGCAGCACAAATCGTGATAGGCGCCGGAATTAATCTGGCGATGAGAACTGCCGAAGCGGCGCAGATTAATCAGGGCTGGATTAACTTACAGGAAGCCGGCGTGACGATTAATCGCAATGAACTGGCAGCAACACTGATTAATCGCCTGCGTGAAGCACTACCCGTATTTGAGCAGGAGGGATTAACGCCCTTTGTGACGCGCTGGGCCGAACTGGACAACTTCATCAATCGCCCGGTTAAATTACTGATTGGTGAACGTGAAGTGCACGGTATTGCTCGTGGCATTGATAATCAGGGTGGTTTGCAGCTGGAACAAGACGGAAAAATTCAATCGTGGGTAGGGGGAGAAATATCTCTTCGACCGGTTTGAAAAATAAAATAAAGCCTGCTTTTTGGCAGGCTTTATCGCCACCTGTTATTTTCTGAGACGCAGTTTTTCCACCGCGTGGTTACCGCTTTTCGTCATAATTAAGCTGGCTCTTTCACGTGTAGGAAGAATATTTTCTTTCAGATTCAACCAGTTAATCTCCCGCCACAACGAGCCAGCAATATTAACGGCTTCGTCTTCAGGTAGCTGAGCATAGTGATGAAAATAAGAGTTGGGATCGGTAAAAGCGCCCTGGCGAAATTTAAGGAAACGATTCACATACCAGCGCTGCAAAAGATCTTCTTCAGCATCCACATAGATTGAAAAATCCACAAAGTCGGAAACAAAAACATGGTGTGGATCGTGAGGATAATCCATGCCGCTCTGCAGCACATTTAAGCCTTCCAGAATCAGAATATCAGGTTGCTGGACAACCTTATCGCCATCCGGAATAACATCATAAATTAAATGGGAGTAGACGGGAGCGGTAACCTGGCTGGCACCCGACTTAAGGTCGGAAACAAATTTCACCAGCCGATGCATATCATAGGACTGAGGAAAGCCTTTTTTCTTCATTAAGCCGCGCTCTTTCAGCACGGCGTTGGGATGAAGAAAACCATCTGTCGTAATTAACTCAACCTTACGGTGTCCGGGCCAGCGGCTCAGAAGCGCCTGCAAAACACGAGCAGTGGTGCTTTTGCCCACCGCAACGCTGCCCGCAATGCTGATGATATAAGGAATTTTTTGCCCGTTCGTTCCCAGAAATTGCTCCAGCACGGCCTGACGGCGAACATTCGAACTTATATAGAAATTAAGCAGACGTGAGAGAGGCAGGTAGATTTCTGCCACTTCCTCAATTGAAAGATCTTCATTGATCCCTTTCAATTGCGCGATCTCATCCTCTGACAGCGTCATTGGAACCGAGTCGCGTAATGCCGCCCACTGTTCACGAGTGAACTGTAAATAAGGCGTCGTAAGTGATGTCGTTTTATCCATAAGTATACATTTGACTGCAGATTCAAACCGATCTGTACATTTTCGCCGATGACGAGTCGGGCCGTGTAGAGAAATGAATTGCCGGTCACAGGGCTATTAACGAGAACAATGGGCTGGAGGGTATCACCAGTATAGCTTTTAAAAGAAGTAAAAAATAAACGGCGGTATGCTTTCGCAAGCCTCTCCGCAGATTTGATAAATCGTCGGTACAGAGACTTGAAATCTTTAATCGTTATGCTTTTTATTGCCCTTCAGACATCAGGCAATTTTGTGCAAAGGCCTTTATGGCTTTCGCACCGCTGTCATCGTGACGCATGGTTCAGGCCGGGTGCATGGCATCAGATATGCCCGGATATACCCTTTTGATGCTGCACAGCTGGCGCTATAGCACGACGTCCGTGCCTGCTGTTCGAAAGACAGCCGCGCTGTGTCGTACAGGCGCATGCAGATTGTCAGCGCTTGCTCTTCATTGCGTGAACACTGTCTGCCCTGGCGTTTTCGGTCTCGTGCTGCTGTATTAAGGACAGCCATAGCTTATCTGTCAGCGACGCTAGTGCGTCAGCCATGCTTATAGAGGCTGTCAGCGACGTTCTTTATCGCATTTGAGTTTCATGCTTACCCGTCCTGCTATGCGGTGGACAGCGTGACAGGCTGTCTGTGAGTCACACAGCCGCTCTACGAACGCTTATGCAGATTATCAGCCCTTATTCTCCTCAGGCACCGTACCGCCCCGCAAGTGGTCTGTCAGCCGTGACGTTTTTATCTGCCTTTCGCCTGATACTGATACTTATCTTCAGGCCGGGCAGTGTCGCCTGAAAACTTTTAGGGGATAACACCCAAGGCTGCGGCCTTAGGTAGGGTCCTGTCGCGATAAAAGTACGCATGAGGTGATTGAAAACTGAGCAGTTAATGCATTTTTCAGGCAGAGGCCTAAGAAAAGGTGAGGGATGAAGACAACAAAGCGGGCGAGACAGGGGGAGGGAGCAACATTATCGGAAAGAGAGCGAAGAGAAATTTTAACCAATAATTGGATGTTATTTCTGCATATCAGGGGTAAATTGCGATGCTTTGCACAAATAGTAAGCGATAGAACAAAAACAGTGATTTTTTTGTTGCATCCTTCTGCCGACCTTCCTAGAATGCGCGTCACTTGATGCCGGCTTAGCTCAGTTGGTAGAGCAACTGACTTGTAATCAGTAGGTCACCAGTTCGATTCCGGTAGCCGGCACCATCAAGTAGGTGGGATTCCCGAGCGGCCAAAGGGAGCAGACTGTAAATCTGCCGTCACAGACTTCGAAGGTTCGAATCCTTCTCCCACCACCATTTCAACCCCCGGGTTGAGAAACAGATAAACAACCTGTTTATCTGGCAGGTGAGTCGCTTCTTCTCACCCTGAATTCAGATTGGGTGTAAGCTCAGTCAAAGTCAGTCAGCTTCGCTGACGGGCGAAGGATAACAGAGGACATCTTCTGTTATTCACAAGCTACAGAAAGAACAGGTAGCCGAGTTCCAGGATGCGGGCATCGTATAATGGCTATTACCTCAGCCTTCCAAGCTGATGATGCGGGTTCGATTCCCGCTGCCCGCTCCAGATGTGCTGATATGGCTCAGTTGGTAGAGCGCACCCTTGGTAAGGGTGAGGTCCCCAGTTCGACTCTGGGTATCAGCACCACTTCCTTTATCTCCCTCCTGATTTTTCTCTGTAACTCCTTGCAGTCAGGCAATGCCTGGTTAATGTGACGATATCTTTGATATATCCGTGTCTTAGAGGGACAAGCGATGGCTAAAGAGCAATTTCAACGTAACAAACTGCACGTAAACGTGGGCACCATCGGTCACGTTGACCACGGTAAAACCACCCTGACTGCAGCGATCACCACCGTTCTGGCTAAAACCAACGGCGGCCAGGCACGTGCGTTCGATCAGATCGACAGCACCCCGGAAGAAAAAGCACGTGGTATCACCATCAACACGGCACACGTTGAGTATGAAACCCCGTCTCGCCACTATGCGCACGTTGACTGCCCAGGCCACGCCGACTATGTGAAAAACATGATCACCGGTGCTGCGCAGATGGACGGCGCGATCCTGGTTGTTGCTGCGACTGACGGCCCAATGCCGCAGACCCGTGAGCACATCCTGCTGGGTCGTCAGGTAGGCGTTCCTTACATCATCGTGTTCCTGAACAAGTGTGACATGGTTGATGACGAAGAGCTGCTGGAACTGGTTGAGATGGAAGTTCGTGACCTGCTGTCACAGTACGACTTCCCGGGCGACGATACACCAATCGTTCGCGGTTCAGCCCTGAAAGCGCTGGAAGGCAACCCAGAGTGGGAAGAGAAGATCGTTGAGCTGGCTGGTCACCTGGATAACTACATCCCGGATCCAGTACGTGCAATCGATATGCCATTCCTGCTGCCAATCGAAGACGTATTCTCAATCTCTGGCCGTGGTACTGTTGTAACCGGTCGTGTAGAGCGCGGTATCGTTAAAGTCGGCGACGAAGTTGAAATCGTTGGTATCAAAGATACCGCGAAATCAACCTGTACCGGTGTTGAAATGTTCCGCAAACTGCTGGACCAGGGTCAGGCAGGCGAAAACTGTGGTGTTCTGCTGCGCGGTATCAAGCGTGAAGACATCCAGCGTGGTCAGGTTCTGGCGAAGCCAGGCTCAATCAAGCCACACACCAAGTTCGAGTCAGAAGTTTACGTTCTGTCTAAAGACGAAGGTGGCCGCCATACTCCGTTCTTCAAGGGCTACCGTCCACAGTTCTACTTCCGTACCACAGACGTGACCGGTTCAGTAGAGCTGCCAGAAGGCGTTGAAATGGTTATGCCAGGCGACAACATCAAAATGGTTGTTACCCTGATTCACCCAATCGCAATGGACGAAGGTCTGCGCTTCGCAATCCGCGAAGGTGGCCGTACCGTTGGCGCAGGTGTTGTTGCCAAAGTTATCGCTTAATTACCGATAATATTTGACGCAATGCACGTGGAAAGGGCATCATTTGATGCCCTTTTTGTACGCTGTTTCATAGAACCTGACTCATCAGTGATTTTGAACCATAATCATTGTTGAGACAGGCTCTGTTATGCGGCGCTGGATACCGAGTTACGCCCCAAAAGCTCATTCGGTTTGGATGCCTCGCAATGCGGGGCAGAATAGTTTCTGAATTATTGTGGCAGGTTGGTTTATGAGTGCGAATACCGAAGCTCAAGGGAGCGGGCGCGGCCTCGAAGCGCTGAAGTGGGTAGTGGTAGTCTTATTACTGCTTGCGGCGATCGTAGGTAACTACCTCTATCGCGATGTGACGCTGCCTTTGCGCGCGTTAGCTGTGGTTGTACTGATTGCGGCAGCAGGCGGCATTGCGCTTTTGACGACAAAAGGCAAAGCAACCGTGGCCTTTGCACGTGAAGCAAGAACCGAAATGCGTAAAGTTATCTGGCCAACCCGCCAGGAAACACTGCATACCACGTTAATCGTTGCCGCGGTTACTGCCGTGATGTCACTGATTTTGTGGGGGCTGGATGGTATTCTGGTCCGTCTGGTATCGTTTATCACTGGCCTGAGGTTCTGAGATGTCTGAAGCTCCAAAGAAACGCTGGTACGTCGTGCAGGCGTTTTCCGGTTTTGAAGGCCGCGTAGCACAGTCGCTGCGTGAGCACATCAAACTGCACAACATGGAAGAGCTGTTTGGCGACGTCATGGTTCCTACAGAAGAAGTTGTTGAGATCCGTGGTGGTCAACGCCGCAAGAGCGAGCGCAAATTCTTCCCCGGCTACGTTCTGGTACAGATGGTAATGAATGACGCCAGCTGGCACCTGGTGCGCAGCGTTCCGCGCGTTATGGGCTTCATTGGCGGTACCTCTGACCGTCCTGCGCCGATTAGCGACAAAGAAGTCGATGCGATTATGAATCGCCTGCAGCAGGTGGGCGACAAGCCGCGTCCGAAAACGCTGTTCGAACCGGGCGAAATGGTACGTGTCAACGATGGTCCATTTGCCGACTTTAACGGTGTGGTTGAAGATGTGGACTACGAAAAGAGCCGCCTGACGGTTTCTGTTTCCATCTTTGGACGCGCAACGCCAGTAGAACTCGACTTCGGTCAGGTTGAGAAGGGCTAACCTTTTCCGACATACAATTTGGCTGTTGCAGCAGGCGCGAAATTTAACTATAATTTCGCGCCTTTTGTTTTTATGCGCTGGCAACAGCGTGTAAATCGTTACCACGGGGAGCCTTTTACAGGCGCTATAACCCAATTGAGGAATTATCATGGCTAAGAAAGTACAAGCCTACGTCAAGCTGCAGGTTGCAGCTGGTATGGCGAACCCAAGTCCACCGGTTGGTCCAGCTCTGGGTCAGCAGGGTGTTAACATCATGGAATTCTGTAAAGCGTTTAACGCCAAAACAGAATCACTGGAAAAAGGTCTGCCGACTCCAGTTGTTATCACCGTATACAGCGACCGTTCTTTTACCTTTATTACCAAAACGCCTCCGGCTGCCGTTCTGCTGAAAAAAGCAGCAGGCATCAAGTCTGGTTCTGGTAAGCCGAACAAAGATAAAGTCGGTAAAGTGACTCGTGCTCAGGTACGTGAAATCGCAGAAACTAAAGCTGCGGACATGACTGGTTCTGACGTTGAAGCGATGACTCGCTCAATCGAAGGTACTGCTCGTTCCATGGGCCTGGTTGTAGAGGACTAAGAAATGGCTAAGCTGACCAAGCGCATGAGCGTAATTCGCGACAAAGTTGACGCGACCAAGCAGTACGATATTGCTGAAGCAATCGCTTTACTGAAAGAACTGGCTACTGCCAAGTTCGTCGAAAGCGTTGACGTTGCTGTTAACCTCGGCATTGATGCACGTAAATCTGATCAGAACGTCCGCGGCGCGACCGTTCTGCCACACGGTACTGGTCGTTCAGTACGTGTAGCTGTCTTCACCCAGGGCGCAAACGCTGAAGCTGCTAAAGCAGCTGGCGCTGAGCTGGTAGGTATGGAAGACCTGGCCGATCAGATCAAGAAAGGCGAAATGAACTTTGACGTTGTTATTGCTTCTCCGGATGCAATGCGCGTTGTTGGCCAGTTAGGCCAGGTTCTGGGTCCACGTGGCCTGATGCCAAACCCGAAAGTCGGTACTGTAACGCCTAACGTTGCTGAAGCGGTTAAGAACGCTAAAGCAGGTCAGGTTCGTTATCGTAACGACAAAAACGGCATCATCCACACTACCATCGGTAAAGTGGACTTCGATGCTGACAAACTGAAAGAAAACCTGGAATCTCTGCTGGTTGCGCTGAAAAAAGCAAAACCTGCACAGGCGAAAGGCGTGTACATCAAGAAAGTTAGCATCTCTACCACCATGGGCGCCGGCGTTGCCGTTGACCAGGCGGGTCTGACTGCCGTAGCAAACTAATTGCTACTTGAAACGGGCGAAAAATTCACCTAGAATCTTACGCCCGTTGTTCTGCATTAATGCAGACGTCGATGTGGGTTATTCAGAACGTGGTAAGACGGTGGCCGAGTCAGCGACCTGAAGCACAGTGAACTGTGCGGCGGGTGAGGGCAAAGACAGCCAGCGCAATGCGGTTTGAGTGACAACACACGACCCAAATTTTAGGTTGGAGCCAGGCCTTATCCTGGCCTCCGTCCAAGACCGCAGGAGCGGAACATCCTCGGATGTAATGCTTAATCCCCTGCGTAGACGGTGACAGAACCAAAAGATTTTTTCTTATCTGGATTCTGCTCACCGTGTATTAGCGCTTATTTCCCTTCGGGTGAGTAAGTGAAGTGAGTTCCGGGGAAATCCTTCCCCGGTCAAATCCAGGAGCTAAAGCTAATGGCATTAAATCTTCAAGACAAACAAGCGATTGTTGCTGAAGTCAGCGAAGTAGCCAAAGGTGCGCTTTCAGCGGTTGTTGCGGATTCTCGTGGCGTTACCGTTGATAAAATGACCGAACTGCGTAAAGCAGGTCGTGAAGCTGGCGTTTACATGCGTGTTGTTCGTAACACCCTGCTGCGCCGCGTCGTTGAAGGTACTCAGTTCGAGTGCCTGAAAGACACGTTTGTTGGTCCGACCCTGATTGCATATTCTATGGAACACCCGGGCGCTGCTGCTCGTCTGTTCAAAGATTTCGCGAAAGCGAATGCAAAATTCGAGGTCAAAGCTGCAGCCTTTGAAGGTGAGCTGATCACGGCGGCCAATATTGACCGTCTGGCAACTCTGCCGACCTACGAAGAAGCACTGGCACGTCTGATGTCGACCATGAAAGAAGCCGCTGCCGGCAAACTGGTTCGCACTCTGGCTGCTGTTCGCGATGCAAAAGAAGCGGCTTAAGGCCTCTCTTTTCTTCGCACTTGCTAACGTATAAACTTTTTCTGATTCTTAGGAACAATTGTTATGTCTATTACTAAAGACCAAATTCTGGAAGCCGTTGCCGCTATGTCCGTAATGGAAGTAGTTGAGCTGGTTTCTGCTATGGAAGAAAAATTCGGCGTTTCTGCTGCTGCTGCTGTAGCTGTTGCTGCTGGCCCAGCTGAAGCTGTTGAAGAGAAAACTGAATTCGACGTCGTTCTGAAAGCTGTTGGCGCGAACAAAGTTGCAGTAATCAAAGCCGTACGTACCGCAACTGGTCTGGGCCTGAAAGAAGCCAAAGATCTGGTTGAAGCAACTGGCGTTATCAAAGAAGGCATCAGCAAAGATGACGCAGCTGCACTTGAAGCTGCTCTGAAAGAAGCTGGCGCTGAAGTTGAAGTTAAGTAAGACAACCCTCGGGTTGCAGTCTGAGTAGTTTCAGACTGATGGCTGGTGACTTTTTGGTCACCAGCCTTTTTGCGCTCCAGGGCCTCAATGGGGTTTCGCACTGTTTGTCCATTGTTGCTCATCAATATCTTTCTCTATCGACGACTTAATATACTGCTTTCCCGTGCGGGTTCCCTGCCCACGCTGAAGCAATGAAATGATTTAAGCGTGATAGAAAGAGGTATTGCACGTACTGCAGAGCAGTAGGTGAATCAAACAAAATCGTGTTGCATGAACTGTCCTGTCAGGACGGACAGCGTGGGTCGACTTGTCAGCTAGCTGAGGAACCCTATGGTTTACTCCTATACCGAGAAAAAACGTATTCGTAAGGATTTTGGTAAACGTCCGCAAGTTTTGGACATACCTTATCTCCTTTCCATCCAGCTTGATTCGTTTCAGAAGTTTATCGAGCAAGATCCAGAAGGTCAGTACGGACTGGAAGCTGCATTCCGCTCTGTATTCCCTATTGCGAGCTACAGCGGCAACTCTGAGTTGCAGTATGTCAGCTATCGCTTAGGTGAACCTGTCTTTGACGTGAAAGAGTGTCAGATCCGTGGCGTGACCTACTCGGCACCGCTGCGCGTGAAACTGCGTCTGGTGATCTATGAGCGCGAAGCGCCAGAAGGCACAGTAAAAGACATTAAAGAACAAGAAGTCTACATGGGTGAAATTCCACTCATGACTGACAACGGTACCTTTGTTATCAACGGTACTGAACGTGTTATCGTTTCTCAGCTGCATCGTAGTCCTGGCGTGTTCTTTGACAGCGATAAGGGTAAAACCCACTCCTCGGGTAAAGTGCTGTATAACGCACGTATCATCCCTTACCGTGGTTCATGGCTCGACTTCGAGTTTGACCCGAAAGACAACCTTTTCGTCCGTATTGACCGTCGTCGTAAGCTGCCGGCCAGTATCATTCTGCGCGCACTGCATTACACCACTGCTCAAATTCTCGACGTGTTCTTCGAGAAAGTGGTGTACGAAATTCGTGACAACAAGCTGCAGATGGAACTGGTGCCAGAGCGCCTGCGCGGTGAAACCGCGACCTTCGATATCGAATCGAATGGCACGGTCTACGTTGAGAAAGGGCGTCGCATCACTGCGCGTCATATTCGTCAGCTGGAAAAAGACGGTATCCAACACATCGAAGTCCCTGTGGAATACATCGCGGGCAAAGTGGTCTCTAAAGACTACATCGATGAGAATACCGGTGAGCTGATCGTTGCGGCCAACATGGAACTGTCGCTGGATCTGCTGGCGAAGCTGAGCCAGTCGGGTCACAAGCGCATTGAAACGCTGTTCACCAACGATTTGGATCACGGCCCATACATCTCCGAGACGCTGCGCGTTGACCCAACCAACGATCGCCTGAGCGCGCTGGTTGAGATCTACCGCATGATGCGTCCTGGTGAGCCGCCAACGCGTGAAGCTGCAGAGAACCTGTTTGAGAACCTGTTCTTCTCTGAAGATCGTTACGATCTTTCTGCAGTCGGCCGCATGAAGTTCAACCGTTCATTGCTGCGTGATGAGATCGAAGGTTCAGGTATCCTGAGCAAAGAAGACATCATCGAAGTGATGAAAAAACTGATCGACATCCGTAACGGTAAAGGCGAAGTGGACGATATCGACCACCTCGGTAACCGTCGTATTCGTTCAGTCGGTGAAATGGCTGAAAACCAGTTCCGCGTCGGTCTGGTCCGTGTTGAGCGTGCAGTGAAAGAGCGTCTTTCTCTGGGCGACCTCGATACGCTGATGCCACAGGACATGATCAACGCCAAGCCAATTTCGGCGGCGGTGAAAGAGTTCTTTGGTTCCAGCCAGCTGTCTCAGTTTATGGATCAGAACAACCCCTTGTCAGAGATTACGCACAAGCGTCGTATCTCTGCTCTCGGCCCGGGCGGTTTAACCCGTGAGCGTGCCGGCTTCGAAGTGCGTGACGTACACCCAACGCACTACGGTCGTGTCTGCCCAATCGAAACCCCTGAAGGTCCGAACATCGGTCTGATCAACTCCTTGTCTGTGTACGCGCAGACGAACGAGTACGGTTTCCTGGAAACCCCTTATCGTCGCGTTATTGACGGTGTGGTTTCCGATGAAATTCATTACCTTTCTGCAATCGAAGAAGGTAACTACGTTATCGCGCAGGCGAACACCAATCTGTCAGAAGAAGGTGCGTTCGTTGATGACCTGGTCACCTGCCGTAGCAAAGGCGAATCAAGTCTGTTCAGCCGCGATCAGGTTGACTACATGGACGTTTCCACCCAGCAGGTGGTTTCTGTCGGTGCGTCACTGATTCCGTTCCTGGAACACGATGATGCTAACCGCGCCCTGATGGGTGCGAACATGCAACGTCAGGCCGTTCCTACTCTGCGTGCTGATAAGCCGCTGGTAGGTACCGGTATGGAGCGCGCTGTAGCCGTTGACTCCGGTGTTACCGCTGTTGCGAAACGTGGTGGTACCGTTCAGTACGTTGATGCATCACGTATCGTTATTAAAGTTAACGAAGACGAGATGTACCCGGGCGAAGCGGGTATCGACATCTACAACCTGACCAAATACACCCGTTCTAACCAGAACACCTGTATCAATCAGATGCCGTGTGTCTCTCTGGGTGAGCCCGTTGAACGTGGTGATGTGCTGGCTGACGGCCCGTCTACCGATCTCGGTGAGCTGGCGCTGGGTCAGAACATGCGCGTCGCGTTCATGCCGTGGAACGGTTACAACTTCGAAGACTCCATTTTAGTCTCCGAGCGCGTAGTGCAGGAAGATCGCTTCACCACCATCCACATTCAGGAACTGGCCTGTGTGTCTCGTGACACCAAGCTGGGGCCAGAAGAGATCACGGCTGACATCCCGAACGTGGGCGAAGCTGCACTCTCTAAACTGGATGAGTCCGGTATCGTTTATATCGGTGCTGAAGTGACCGGCGGTGACATTCTGGTTGGTAAGGTGACGCCAAAAGGCGAAACCCAGCTGACGCCAGAAGAGAAGCTGCTGCGTGCGATCTTCGGTGAGAAAGCGTCTGACGTTAAAGACTCTTCTCTGCGTGTACCGAACGGTGTTTCCGGTACCGTTATCGACGTTCAGGTCTTCACCCGCGATGGCGTGGAAAAAGACAAGCGTGCGCTGGAAATCGAAGAAATGCAGCTGAAGCAGGCCAAGAAAGACCTGTCTGAAGAGCTGCAGATCCTGGAAGCGGGCCTGTTTAGCCGTATCCAGTCTGTCCTGATTTCCGGTGGCGTTGAAGCAGACAAACTGGACAAGCTGCCGCGTGAGCGTTGGCTGGAGCTGGGTCTGACTGACGAAGCCAAGCAAAACCAGCTGGAGCAGCTGGCAGAGCAGTACGACGAACTGAAGCACGAGTTTGAGAAAAAACTCGAAGGTAAGCGTCGTAAAATCACCCAAGGCGATGATCTGGCACCTGGCGTGCTGAAAATCGTTAAGGTTTATCTGGCTGTTAAACGTCAGATTCAGCCTGGTGATAAAATGGCAGGTCGTCACGGTAACAAAGGTGTTATCTCTAAGATCAACCCAATCGAAGACATGCCTTACGATGAGAACGGTACGCCGGTCGATATCGTACTGAACCCGCTGGGCGTACCTTCGCGTATGAACATCGGTCAGATCCTTGAGACTCACCTGGGGATGGCAGCGAAAGGTATCGGCGAGAAGATCAACGCGATGCTGAAAAAGCAGGAAGAAGTCGCCAAGCTGCGCGAATTCATCCAGCGTGCTTACGATCTGGGCACCGATGTGCGTCAGAAAGTTGACCTGAACACCTTTACTGATGACGAAGTTCTGCGCCTGGCTGAGAACCTGAAAAAAGGTATGCCAATTGCCACGCCGGTGTTTGATGGTGCGAAAGAGAGCGAAATCAAAGAGCTGTTAGAGCTCGGCGGTCTGCCTTCTTCCGGTCAGATTACCCTGTTTGATGGCCGTACTGGTGAGCAGTTCGAACGTCAGGTAACCGTAGGCTATATGTACATGCTGAAACTCAACCACCTGGTTGATGACAAGATGCACGCACGTTCTACCGGTTCCTATAGCCTCGTTACTCAGCAGCCGCTGGGTGGTAAGGCACAGTTCGGTGGTCAGCGCTTCGGTGAGATGGAAGTATGGGCGCTGGAAGCTTACGGTGCTGCGTATACCCTTCAGGAAATGCTTACCGTTAAGTCTGATGACGTCAACGGCCGTACCAAGATGTATAAGAACATCGTGGATGGCAACCATCAGATGGAACCTGGCATGCCAGAATCGTTCAACGTACTGTTGAAAGAGATTCGCTCGCTGGGTATCAACATCGAGCTGGAAGACGAGTAACCCTCAGTAACAGGCCTGGCCTGGAAGCGCAGGGTTAACGCGCTCGCATTTGTACTGGTTATGGGGCGTTCAATTTCGGTTGGACGCCCCTGAGTCTCACTCCGACGGGAGCAAATCCGTGAAAGACTTACTTAAGTTTCTGAAAGCGCAAACTAAAACCGAAGAGTTTGATGCGATCAAAATTGCGCTGGCGTCGCCAGACATGATCCGTTCCTGGTCTTTCGGTGAAGTGAAAAAGCCGGAAACCATTAACTATCGTACCTTCAAGCCAGAGCGCGATGGTCTGTTCTGTGCCCGTATTTTTGGGCCGGTAAAAGATTACGAATGCCTGTGTGGTAAGTACAAGCGTCTGAAACACCGTGGTGTGATCTGCGAGAAGTGCGGCGTTGAAGTGACCCAGACTAAAGTGCGTCGTGAGCGCATGGGCCACATCGAGCTGGCTTCGCCAACCGCACACATCTGGTTCCTGAAGTCACTGCCTTCGCGTATCGGCCTGCTGCTGGATATGCCGCTGCGTGACATCGAACGCGTGCTGTATTTTGAATCTTATGTCGTTATCGAAGGTGGCATGACCAACCTCGAGAAACGTCAGATTCTGACTGAAGAGCAGTACCTGGACGCGCTGGAAGAATTCGGTGACGAATTCGACGCGAAAATGGGTGCAGAAGCGATTCAGGCACTGCTGAAAAACATGGATCTGGAGCAAGAGTGCGAACAGCTGCGTGAAGAGCTGAACGAAACTAACTCCGAGACCAAACGTAAAAAGCTGACCAAGCGTATTAAGCTGCTGGAAGCGTTCGTTCAGTCTGGTAACAAGCCAGAGTGGATGATCCTGACCGTTCTGCCGGTTCTGCCGCCAGATCTGCGTCCGCTGGTACCGCTGGATGGTGGTCGTTTCGCTACGTCGGATCTGAACGATCTGTACCGCCGCGTGATCAACCGTAACAACCGTCTGAAACGCCTGCTGGATCTGGCTGCGCCAGATATCATCGTGCGTAACGAAAAACGTATGCTGCAGGAAGCGGTTGATGCCCTGCTGGATAACGGTCGTCGCGGTCGTGCGATCACCGGTTCTAACAAGCGTCCTCTGAAATCTTTGGCCGATATGATCAAAGGTAAGCAGGGTCGTTTCCGTCAGAACCTGCTCGGTAAGCGTGTTGACTACTCTGGTCGTTCTGTTATCACCGTAGGTCCATACCTGCGTCTGCATCAGTGCGGTCTGCCGAAGAAAATGGCACTGGAGCTGTTCAAACCGTTCATCTACGGCAAGCTGGAACTGCGTGGCCTGGCCACCACCATCAAAGCCGCTAAGAAAATGGTTGAGCGTGAAGAAGCTGTCGTGTGGGATATCCTGGACGAAGTGATCCGCGAACACCCGGTACTGCTGAACCGTGCACCAACTCTGCACCGTTTGGGTATCCAGGCATTTGAGCCCGTCCTGATCGAAGGTAAAGCTATCCAGCTGCACCCGCTGGTTTGTGCGGCTTATAACGCCGACTTCGATGGTGACCAGATGGCTGTTCACGTACCGCTGACGCTGGAAGCCCAGCTGGAAGCGCGTGCGCTGATGATGTCTACCAACAACATCCTGTCACCTGCGAACGGCGAGCCAATCATCGTTCCTTCACAGGACGTTGTACTGGGCCTGTATTACATGACCCGCGACTGTGTTAACGCCAAAGGCGAAGGCATGGTACTGACCGGTCCGAAAGAAGCTGAACGCGTTTACCGCGCCGGCCTCGCTTCGCTGCACGCTCGCGTTAAAGTGCGTATCACTGAGCACGAGAAAAACGAGCAGGATGAGTGGGTTTCTAAAACCAGCATCATCGACACGACGATTGGTCGCGCCATCCTGTGGATGATCGTGCCTAAAGGTCTGCCTTTCTCCATCGTCAACCAGGCGCTGGGCAAGAAAGCGATCTCCAAGATGCTGAACACCTGTTACCGCATCCTGGGCCTGAAACCAACGGTTATCTTTGCTGACCAGACCATGTACACCGGCTTCGCCTATGCGGCACGTTCAGGTGCGTCTGTTGGTATCGACGACATGGTTATCCCAGAGAAGAAAGTGGAAATCATCACCGAAGCGGAAGCGGAAGTGGCTGAAATCCAGGAGCAGTTCCAGTCTGGTCTGGTGACGGCAGGCGAACGCTATAACAAAGTGATCGATATCTGGGCTGCGGCCAACGAACGCGTTGCTAAAGCGATGATGGAAAACCTCTCTACTGAAGTCGTGATTAACCGCGATGGTGAAGAAGAGCGCCAGGTTTCCTTCAACAGCATCTTTATGATGGCCGACTCCGGTGCGCGTGGTTCTGCTGCACAGATTCGTCAGCTGGCCGGTATGCGTGGTCTGATGGCTAAGCCAGATGGCTCAATCATTGAGACGCCGATTACGGCAAACTTCCGTGAAGGTCTGAACGTACTCCAGTACTTCATCTCGACGCACGGTGCACGTAAAGGTCTGGCGGATACCGCACTGAAAACAGCAAACTCCGGTTATCTGACGCGTCGTCTGGTTGACGTTGCACAGGATCTGGTTGTGACTGAAGACGACTGCGGCACGCACGAAGGCATCATGATGACGCCGGTCATCGAAGGTGGCGACGTGAAAGAACCGCTGCGTGAGCGTGTTCTGGGTCGTGTGACTGCGGAAGACGTGCTGAAGCCTGGTACGGCTGACATTCTGGTTCCACGTAACACTCTGCTCGATGAGCACTGGTGTGACGTGCTGGAACTGAACTCAGTAGACAGCGTGAAAGTGCGTTCTGTTGTTGGTTGTGAAACCGACTTTGGTGTGTGTGCGCATTGCTATGGTCGCGACCTGGCACGTGGTCACATCATCAACAAAGGTGAAGCGATCGGTGTTATCGCGGCACAGTCCATCGGTGAGCCGGGTACACAGCTGACGATGCGTACGTTCCACATCGGTGGTGCGGCATCACGTGCGGCTGCTGAATCCAGCATTCAGGTGAAGAACAAAGGTACCATCAAGCTGACCAATGCCAAGTCGGTAACTAACTCGGCAGGCAAGCTGGTGATCACCTCGCGTAACGTTGAACTGAAAATGATCGACGAATTTGGCCGTACTAAAGAGAGCTATAAAGTTCCTTACGGTGCGACCATGGCGAAAGGTGATGGTGAGCAGGTTGCTGCGGGCGAAACCGTTGCAAACTGGGATCCGCATACCATGCCGGTTATCACTGAAGTGGGCGGTTTCATTCGCTTCACGGATATGATCGATGGTCAGACCATTACTCGTCAGACTGACGACCTGACCGGTCTGTCATCGCTGGTGGTCCTGGATTCTGCTGAGCGTACTGCGGGTGGTAAAGACCTGCGTCCAGCCCTGAAAATCGTTGATGCTAGCGGCAATGATGTCCTGATCCCTGGTACCGATATGCCAGCTCAGTACTTCCTGCCAGGTAAAGCGATTGTACAGCTTGAAGATGGCGTGAAGATCAGCTCGGGTGATACCCTGGCGCGTGTTCCGCAGGAATCGGGCGGTACCAAGGATATTACCGGTGGTCTGCCACGCGTTGCTGACCTGTTCGAAGCACGTCGTCCGAAAGAGCCAGCAATCCTGGCGGAGATCAGCGGCATCATCTCCTTCGGTAAAGAGACCAAAGGTAAACGTCGTCTGGTTATTACTCCGCTGGATGGTAGCGATCCGTATGAAGAGATGATTCCGAAATGGCGTCAGCTGAACGTGTTCGAAGGTGAACGTGTTGAGCGCGGTGACGTGGTTTCCGATGGCCCAGAGTCACCACATGACATCCTGCGCTTGCGTGGCGTGCATGCGGTTACCCGTTACATCACTAACGAAGTGCAGGAAGTTTACCGTCTGCAAGGCGTTAAGATTAACGATAAGCACATCGAAGTCATCGTTCGTCAGATGCTGCGTAAAGCAACCATCATGAGCGCGGGAAGCACCGAGTTCCTGGAAGGTGAGCAGGCTGAATTCTCTCGCATCAAGATCTCTAACCGTGAACTTGAAGCGAACGGAAAAGTGGGCGCTACCTTCATGCGTGACCTGCTGGGTATTACCAAAGCGTCACTGGCAACCGAATCGTTCATCTCTGCTGCATCGTTCCAGGAAACCACGCGTGTCCTGACCGAAGCGGCAGTTGCAGGCAAGCGCGACGAACTGCGCGGTCTGAAAGAGAACGTTATCGTGGGACGTCTGATCCCTGCCGGTACCGGTTATGCATACCATCAGGATCGTATGCGCCGCAAAGCGGCAGGCGAAGTGCCGGTTGCACCGCAGGTAACTGCGGATGAAGCCTCTGCAAGCCTGGCTGAATTGCTGAACGCTGGTCTGGGCGGTAACAACGACGAGTAATCGTCAAACGCCTGATAAAAAACCCTGCTCTGGCAGGGTTTTTTTTTATCTTTAAGCCATCAGTGAATATCGCGTCGATTTAACCCAATGTCTTTTAACTGACTATCGCTAAGCCTGGACAAAATAGCGCGGGTTTCCCGCTGGCATTGCCAGCGTCGGATGCTCCCCCAGACAATGCGCAAGAACCGAAACGGTCTTATGACAAATGGCTTAGCCGCGCGGTTTTCTTCATATCCCATGATCCTGCCCCTCGTTGTTTATCTGAGAAACATTTTCACGTAGACCGTCTGTTCGATACAGACTCACCAGGAACAAATATTTAACATACAGATTGCGCGTTGACGCATCTGAATGGTAGAAATAGCGTTAATCTGTACCGCTTTGCGGGGCAATCAAACTTCATAAGGCATACAATGACGCGTTATCAACATTTAGCCATGCTGCTGGAAAAGCGCATTGCGCAGGGGCTGTATCGGAACGGCGAACGGTTGCCCTCGGTGCGCAGCCTGAGTGCTGAACACGGTGTCAGTATTAGCACCGTGCAACAGGCCTATTATTTGCTGGAGCAGAAACAGTTGATCATCCCGCAGTCCCGTTCGGGCTATTATGTCGCGCCGCATAAAGCGATGCCGCCCATTCCGGCACTGACCCGACCGGTACAGCGCCCGGTGGAAATCACGCAGTGGGATGCGGTCTTTGATCTGCTTAACAGCCGGCTGGAAGATGACATATTGCAGTTGGGCAGCGGCATGCCGGATCTCACACAGTCTACCCTGAAGCCGCTCTGGAAAGCGTTTAGTCGGCAGGCACAGAAGCAGGAAAGCACTCTGCTGAATTACGATAATCTGTATGGGGTGACCTGCCTGCGAGAGCAGATCGCCCGGCTGATGATTGACAGTGGCTGTCAGCTCAGCCATGAAGATATTGTCATTACGACGGGTTGCCATGAAGCCCTGTCTGTTTCCGTTCGCGCTGTCTGCCAGCCAGGCGATATCATCGCCGTGGAATCACCATCGTTTCACGGCATCATGCAAACGCTGCGCGGTTTTGGCATTCGCGCCATTGAGATCCCCACCGATGCGGTAACGGGCATCAGTCTTGAGGCGCTGGAGCTGGCCTTTGATCAGTGGCCGATTAAGGCCGTCGTTGTGGTGCCCAACTGTAATAACCCACTTGGTTTCATCATGCCAGAGAAGCGCAAGCGCGCCCTGCTGGCCTTGGCGCAACGTTTTGACGCCGCGATTATTGAAGACGATGTCTATGGCGAGTTGGCCTGGGAGTATCCACGGCCTTCATCCATTAAATCGATGGATGAAGACGGGCGCGTATTGTTATGCAGTTCATTTTCAAAAACGCTGGCGCCGGGTCTGCGCGTAGGCTGGGTGGCGCCGGGGCGCTACCGCGATCGGGTTCTGCATATGAAATACATCGGAACCGGGTCTACTGCGACTCAGCCTCAGCACGCAGTTGCAGAGTTTATTCATCAGGGGCATTACCAGACCCATCTGCGGCGGATGCGTCAGGTTTACCAACACAACTACGAAACCTTTATTTGCTGGGTTCGGCACTATTTCCCCTGTGGAATCTGCGTCACGCGGCCTCAGGGGGGATTTCTGATGTGGATTGAACTGCCAGAAGCCTTTGACGCCGTGCAACTTAACAATACGCTGCGGGAGTCCGGGATACAGATTGCTGTGGGTTCGCTGTTTTCCGCCTCGGGCAAATATCGCAACTGCCTGCGCCTGAACTATGCCTTGCCTGCCAGCGATAAAGTTGAACGGGCACTGGCGATAACGGGCAGCGCCGTTGAGCAGGCGATAGCGGCATGTGTCCACGATCGGCCAAGGGCACATACCTCTTTACCTGTGGTTGAGGAGCAGGGCCAGAAAGAGGAGGGAACTGGCCCTGGTCCGGCCATTCCGGCCGGACACCTGTGACTTTACTGAGCATAAAAAAACCGCGCCAGCCGTAATACTCATTGCCGTGCGCGGCTTTCCACTCTTTAACAGCCTTTTGCACAGGCTGCAGGTATTTCTGGGCGCTGACGCGCGTTAGTACGCCGTTTCGGGTTCGGCAAGCCGCAGCAGAACACGCGTGGCCTCCTGCCAGTCTTCTGCCTGAGTAATCGCGCTCACCACCGCAATACTGCCCACCCCGGTGGCCAGGACCTCTGGCGCACGATCAATACTGATGCCTCCGATCGCGACTGTTGAGATGCCGTGCAGCCGGGCCAAATGGCGCTTAAGTTCAGCTACGCCCTGAGGGGAAGAGGGCATGGCCTTCGTCTGGGTGGGGAAGATGTGCCCCAGCGCCACATAGGAAGGGCGCAGTGCCAGCGCCCGATCCAGCTCTGCATCATCATGAGTTGAAAGTCCCAGCCGCAAGCCTGCGTGCAGGATCTGCTGCAGGTTAGCGACCTCTAAATCTTCCTGACCCAGATGGACGCCATAGGCCTGATGTTTAATCGCCAGTTGCCAGTAATCATTGATAAACAGACGTGCCTGATAGCGCTTACCTGCGGCGATAGCCCGAATAATCATGGGTTCAACCACCTCGTCCGGCTGATCCTTGATCCGAAGCTGAAGGGTTCGCACACCGGCTTCCAGCAGGCGCTCTATCCATTCCACGCTGTCAACGACCGGATAGAGCCCCAGACGTGATGCGGTTGCGGGAAAGGCGTCCATTTATTCCTCCTTTATTGCGGTCGCAGGGTGATACAGCTCACCGCCGCGCTCACGAAAATGATCAGACATTTTCGCCATCCCCACCTCAATCGCCTGGGCTTCGGCTTCCTGCCTTGCGGCGTAGTCACGCACTTCCTGGGTAATTTTCATTGAGCAAAATTTGGGGCCGCACATAGAGCAGAAGTGGGCCACCTTACCGGACTCCTGCGGCAGGGTTTCATCGTGGTAAGCCCGGGCCGTATGCGGATCCAGTGCAAGATTAAACTGGTCTTCCCAGCGAAACTCAAAACGTGCTTTGGACATCGCATTGTCGCGGATTTGCGCGCCCGGATGACCCTTGGCCAGATCGGCTGCGTGCGCGGCGATCTTGTACGTGATTAAGCCCTGTTTAACATCTTCCTTGTTTGGCAGACCTAAATGCTCTTTGGGCGTGACGTAGCACAGCATGGCGCAGCCGAACCAGCCAATCATCGCGGCACCAATGCCGGAGGTAAAGTGATCGTAACCCGGAGCAATATCAGTGGTGAGGGGGCCCAGAGTGTAAAACGGCGCTTCATGGCAATGTTCCAGTTGTTCGGTCATGTTGCGACGGATCATTTGCATGGGAATATGGCCGGGGCCCTCAATCATCACCTGCACGTCGTATTCCCAGGCAACTTTCGTCAGCTCACCTAAGGTGTGCAGTTCCGCAAACTGCGCTTCGTCATTGGCATCCTGAATCGATCCCGGACGCAGGCCGTCACCCAGTGATAATGAGATGTCGTAGGCCGCACAAATTTCACAGATGTCGCGGAAGTGCTCATACAGGAAGCTCTCTCTGTGATGCGACAGGCACCACTTCGCCATAATGGAACCACCACGCGAGACAATCCCAGTCAGGCGTTTCGCGGTCATGGGCACATAGCGCAGCAGCACGCCTGCATGAATCGTAAAATAATCCACACCCTGCTCGGCCTGTTCCAGCAATGTGTCGCGGAAAATTTCCCAGTTCAGATCTTCTGCCACACCGTTAACTTTCTCAAGCGCCTGATAGATCGGTACCGTACCGATAGGCACCGGGCTGTTACGCAAAATCCATTCACGGGTTTCGTGGATATAGCGGCCGGTGGAAAGATCCATGACGGTATCGGCGCCCCAACGCGTTGACCACACCAGCTTTTCAACCTCTTCTTCAATCGAGGAGGTCACGGCTGAGTTGCCGATATTGGCATTCACTTTCACCAGAAAGTTACGCCCGATGATCATGGGTTCGGATTCGGGATGGTTAATATTTGCCGGAATAATAGCGCGCCCGGCAGCCACTTCCTGACGCACAAACTCAGGGGTAATATTTTCTGGCAGATGGGCGCCAAAGCTGTGCCCCGGATGCTGCTGCAGCAGCACCTCGCCGCGGATGCGTTCCCGGCCCATATTTTCCCGCAGCGCGATAAACTCCATCTCCGGCGTAATTATGCCCCGACGAGCATAATGGAGCTGGGTAACGCAGTGGCCTGCCTTCGCACGGCGTGGTGTGGGCAGGTGTTCAAAACGCAAGTGATCCAGGCCGTCATCGGCCAGCCGCTGTTGCGTGTAGGCAGAGCTGATTTGCACCAGATTTTCGCTGTCATTCCGCTCTTCAATCCAGCGCGCCCGCAGTTTATCCAACCCCCGATGCACGTCGATTTGTGCGGCGGGATCGCCATAGGCACCGGCCGTATCGTAAACCGGAACGGGCTCATTCTCCTCATAAACCGGCGCTTCTTTACTGCCGCTGGTCAGGGTAGGGCTGAGTTGAATTTCCCGCATTGGGACACGGATATCATCGCGGCTGCCGGTAAGCCAGATACGTTTTGAATTAGGGAAGGCGCTGCCGCCCTGAAGAGAGTCAATGAATTCCTGTGCCTGAGCACGTTGTTCGCGACGGGTCGTTTTAGCAGTAGACATAGCAATATTCCAGTAAGAGGGAAGGTTGCTTGTCCGGAGTTCGGAAGGAGTAACGGCACTGCTGACACCATTCGGTGGCGTACCGTATAAATTTACTCTTGTTCCCTTCGCAGGTTCTAACCTGATCAGGTTCCGCGGATCCCGAATTAACGGTCTCAGCCCTTAGGCACTCCGACAAGATGAGGTTTCAACGATTTCGCTACGGCGCCCGCTCGGCTTCACCCGGGAAAAAGGGATAGCATGAACAGCGCCCGTAGATGACGTATCAACCGTAAACACCGACTACGTTCGGCGTTAAACGTAAAGCCCACTCAGCATAAGGGGGCTTTTGGCTAATCACAAGTCTTTTACAATCGATTAGGTTTTAGGCGGGGCGGGCAATTTCGCTGTCGTTAGCCACGGGCGGGGTCAGGTGATTATCCCATGCCATCTGGATGAGTTTGTCCTCAAGCGTAAAGCGTCCTTCCAAGGCTTCTCCGACCTCCGATAGCGCATTCTGAAAGGTGACGTAGTTATCGTCATCGATCGCCTGCTGCAGGTGTCCGTCATACAGCTTCATCAGTTGTTCGGTGTTGGCTTCCAGCGAGGGATAAATCTGCGTTGCTGCCAACAGCGGACTGGTACCGTCCATTTCTCCGATCAGGCGTTGATAGAGGCTGAAGTGGCCGGATGAAAGATAATCGACCAGATTATGGCAAAAGTTATCAAGTGCCTGTTCATCCAGACGCGTCAGTGCCTCTTTCTTTGGCTTGATACCGACCAAATGGTAATAAGAAACCAGTAACTGGCGGCGAGCGGCCAGCCATGAATCGACCAGTTCATTACTGCCACCTACGCGTTTGGTCAGAACGTCTAACTGGTTGAGCATAGTTAACTCCGTATGAGTTATGCACCTTCATATTTCAGATTAGCGATGCGTCAAGTGCGCTTGTTTTCCACGAGCCTGCCGGGGAGAAATAAGCGTGTTGTCGTCTTGCAACCAGAATTATTTGGGTATAGTTGTTCATCTACACACTTAACATCGGGACTTCAGCGTGCGGGTTGACGCTAAGGATGACGAAATAAATGCAATGCGAAATTTCAAGCGTAGACGCTGGATGGTGGATTGTCAGCAGTGAACAAAAAATTTGGTTACCGCAAGGAGACCTGCCTCACGGTAATGCGCAGCATTTTGGCCTGACGGGTCATCAGGGGCGCGTAATTGGCGAATGGCAGGGGGAGAATGTCTGGCTGATTTGCGAAACACGTTCGGAGGATATGCTGTCTTTGCGGCAGTTACTTAACGAAGATCCGGGACTGTTTCAGTTGGCAGGGCGCGGTGTACAGCTGGCCGAATTTTATCGCTCTCACCGCTGGTGTGGCTACTGCGGCCATGAGATGCACGCCAGCAAGCGTGAATTTGCCTGCCTGTGCAGCCACTGCCGTGAACGCTACTATCCACAGATTGCGCCCTGCATTATCGTCGCCATTCGCCGGGGGGACGAGATCCTGCTGGCTAACCATGCGCGCCAGCGTAATAACATTTACACTGTGCTGGCCGGTTTCGTCGAAGTAGGCGAAACCATTGAACAGGCCGTCGCGCGCGAGGTAATGGAAGAGAGCAACGTGCGTGTCAGGAATGTCCGCTATGTCACCTCGCAGCCCTGGCCTTTCCCGCAGTCTCTGATGATGGCGTTTATGGCGGAATATGATGGCGGCGAGTTACAACATGACGGCAAAGAGCTGCTGGACGCCGGATGGTTCCGCTTTGATGCGCTGCCTTTACTGCCGCCGCCCGGTACCGTCGCCCGTCGATTAATTGAAGATACGGTGGCCCTCTGCCGCGCTGAGGCGTGAGAGTGCTACACTACTCGCTTGATACCGAGAGAGTCCTGAGATGAGTGAACTGAAGAACGACCGTTATTTGCGCGCCCTGTTACGCCAGCCTGTAGATGTCACCCCCGTATGGATGATGCGGCAAGCCGGGCGTTATTTGCCGGAATATAAGGCAACGCGCGCCCAGGCAGGCGATTTTATGTCGCTGTGCAAAAATGCCGAACTGGCCTGCGAAGTCACCCTGCAACCCCTGCGTCGCTTTAAGCTGGATGCGGCGATCCTCTTCAGTGATATTCTCACCATCCCTGATGCAATGGGGCTGGGTTTATACTTCGAAACAGGCGAAGGCCCGTGCTTCTCCAACCCGATTACCTGCCGTGCTGATGTCGATCGCCTGCCGGTGCCCGATCCTGAACAGGAGCTGGGTTACGTGATGAATGCGGTACGCACCATCCGTAAAAACCTCAACGGCGAAGTACCATTGATAGGCTTCTCAGGCAGCCCCTGGACGCTGGCGACCTATATGGTTGAAGGGGGAAGCAGCAAAGCCTTCACCAAGATCAAAAAAATGATGTATGCCGAGCCTGCCACGCTGCACGCCATGCTGGATAAGCTGGCCGACAGTGTCATCCTCTATCTTAATGCCCAGATCCGCGCCGGTGCGCAGTCGGTGATGGTCTTTGACACCTGGGGCGGCGTGTTAACCGGGAACGACTATCGTGAGTTCTCGCTTTACTACATGCATAAAATTGTCGACAGCGTGCTTCATGAGAACGAAGGACGTCGTGTGCCCATCACCTTGTTTACCAAGAATGGTGGCCAGTGGCTGGAAGCCATTGCTGAAACGGGCTGTGATGCACTAGGTCTGGACTGGACTATCGATATCAGTGAAGCCCGCCGCCGTGTCGGCCACAAAGTTGCTTTGCAGGGCAATATGGATCCTTCCATGCTCTATGCACCCCCGGCGCGAATTGAGCAGGAAGTGGCAACGATTCTGGAAGGATTCGGCCAGGGTGAAGGCCACGTTTTCAATCTGGGACACGGCATCCATCAGGATGTTCCACCCGAGCATGCCGGCGTATTTGTTGAGGCGGTGCACCGTCTGTCACGCCAGTATCATTCGGCGTCATAATGGATATCGCCGCTCTTCGCGCGGAGCAACGCCAACGGGCCGCAGAAGTCGTACGGCAGGATGATTTTGACGTGCTGCCGCCACGCTTTATTGGTGGCGCAGACGTCGGTTTTGAGCAGGAAGGCGCAGTGACGCGTGCGGCACTGGTTATTCTTGAATATCCGTCCATGAAGCTGGTGGAATATCGCATCGCGCGCATTGATACCACCATGCCTTACATTCCGGGCTTTCTCTCTTTCCGTGAGTATCCGGCCCTGCTGGCGGCCTGGGACATGCTGGAGCAGAAGCCCGATCTGCTATTTGTCGATGGTCATGGTATCTCACATCCGCGCCGGCTTGGTGTCGCGTCGCATTTTGGGTTGATGGTGGATGTTCCCACTATCGGTGTTGCGAAAAAGCGTCTGTGCGGGCACGTTGAGGCGCTGGATGAAACGCCCGGCAGTCGGCAGCCGTTGATGGATAAAGGAGAACAAATTGGCTGGGTATGGCGCAGCAAGGCACGCTGTAACCCGCTGTTTGTTGCCACCGGACACCGCGTCAGTCTGGACAGCGCTCTGGAATGGGTAGAAAAGTGCACACAGGGCTACCGTTTACCGGAGCCCACGCGCTGGGCGGATGCTGTGGCATCTCGCCGACCCGCATTTCTGCGCTGGCAAAGCGCGCTTTAACACTGTTTGTATGGCGCTTTTGGGTTACACTGCCGCCAGCGAAACGAATAAGAGCTCTGTGTATGTTACAAAACCCTGTACATCTGCGTCTGGCAAAGCTGGAAAGCTGGCAACACCTGACGTTTATGGCTTGCCTGTGCGAGCGCATGTATCCCAACTACGTGGCTTTTTGCCAGCAAACCGAGTTTGCCGATCCTGCACTTTACCGCCGTATTCTGGATCTGATTTGGGAAACGCTGACGGTTAAAGATGCGAAGATCAATTTTGACAGCCAGCTGGAAAAGCTTGAAGCGGCGATTCCCGATGGCGATGCGTTTGAGGTTTACGGTGTCTATCCGGCCATTGATGCCTGCGTGGCATTGAGTGAAGTGCTGCATTCGCAGTTAAGCGGTGAAACGCTTGAACATGCGATTGAAGTCAGCAAGACCTCGATCACCACCGTTGCCATCCTGGAAATGACTCACGAAGGTCGCGAAATGACCGATGAAGAGCTACGAGAAAATCAGGCTGTCATCGATGAATGGGACCTGCAATGGGAGATTTTTCGCCTGCTCGCGGATTGTGAAGAGCGAGACCTCGAATTGATAAAAGGTCTGCGATCTGACCTGCGTGAGGCGGGAATTAGTAACATCGGTATAAAAATTCAGCAATAAGGCGAGAAAACGTGACTTCAGGCCTTAATTAGCGCGCCTGGAGGCTTCACATCAGCCCCCAGTCTGGTCTACATTTGGGGGGCTGAAAATTGTGGCTATCGGTGCGTGCAGGCTGAAGAGTGCCCGAAGCTGGCTTTTCCCTCGCACTCGTTGCTTAGCAAGCGATAAATACACTTTAAGGATAACTTATGAACAAGACTCAACTGATTGATGTGATCGCAGAAAAAGCTGACCTGTCTAAAACCCAGGCCAAGGCAGCGCTGGAATCTACTCTGGCTGCAATCACTGAGTCTCTGAAAGAGGGTGATGCTGTACAACTGGTTGGTTTTGGTACTTTTAAAGTGAACCACCGCGCTGAGCGTACCGGTCGTAACCCACAGACTGGCAAAGAAATCAAAATCGCTGCGGCAAACGTACCTGCATTCGTGTCTGGTAAAGCTCTGAAAGACGCCGTTAAGTAAGACGTCGCACTGCGGTAACGTTTTAAAACAGGGGCGATTTCGCCCCTTTTGTTTAGGGGCCAGCCACCATGACTACGCTGTTTCAGCGATTATCAGCCCTGCTTCTCTCCTCTTTTCTCATTGGGTGTAGTTCAACGCCCGACATTCCGGCTTTCTCGGCCAGCGGTTATCTCGCCGATCGCGGCAGTGTTCGTATCTGGCGCAAGAATACCGATCATCACTCGGTACATATTCGTACGCTCTATAATCCGTTCAACAGCGAAAAAAGTGAAATTACGGACTATCGCTGGCTCGGCGATGATCTGATCAGCGTGGAACGCCAGGTGAAAGGCGAAAAGCCAGACGACGTTACGCTACGCTTTGATCAAGGCGGCAATCTCAATTTTATGCAGCGCCAGCTCGCGACGCGCCGTGAGGCAGTCAGTCCGGATGCGGTTGAGCTTTACAAGTTTGATGCACAACGTATGCGTGAAGTCAGCGATGCGCTGTTAAGTGGGCGGGTGTTTCTGAAACAAGGACACTGGTCAGGTGGAAGCGTTGTGACAACCTGTGAGGGCCAGCAGGTGACGCCGGCTTTCGACAGTTATGCACTGCAGACGCTTACGCACTACCGCCGTGATAAGGCGGAACCCTTGATGATTTCATGGCTGGAAGCGCCTGAAGGCGTGCAGTTGCTGCGTGTGACTCAAAAAGATGAATGCGCGGATGCGCCGGATGAGGCGAATTTCTGAGGCAATAAAAAGGGGCACTGGGTGCCCCTTTGATCATTATTTACGGTTAATGGCACGATAGCCGATGTCGCGTCGGCAGAAACTGCCTTGCCAGGAAATCGGCTTAGCCAGTTCGTAAGCCCGTTTCTGTGCGGCAGCAACATCATCGCCTAGCGCGGTGACGCAAAGAACCCGCCCACCGTTCGTCAAAACCCGATCCTCTTCAAGGCGCGTCCCGGCGTGGAAAACTTTGCCGTCGGCAACCTCTTCCAGCGGCAGACCGTGAATCTGATCGCCGTTATTGTAAGAGCCGGGATAGCCCCCGGCTGCCAGCACCACGCCCAGTGAAGGGCGGGGATCCCATTGTGAGTCTTTTTGATCAAGCTTGCCTTCACAGGCGGCCAGACACAGATCCACCAGATCCGACTGCAGGCGCAGCATAATGGGTTGTGTTTCGGGATCGCCGAAGCGACAGTTGAATTCGATCACTTTAGGCTGACCAGTCTGATCGATCATCAGCCCGGCATATAAGAAGCCCGTATAGACATTGCCTTCGGCGGCCATGCCACGTACGGTTGGCCAGATAACCTGATCCATAACGCGCTGGTGGATTTCATCGGTCACCACCGGGGCAGGGGAATAAGCACCCATTCCTCCCGTGTTCGGCCCGGTATCGCCGTCGCCCACCCGTTTATGGTCCTGGCTGGTGGCCATTGGCAACACATTCTCGCCATCAACCATCACGATAAAGCTGGCTTCTTCGCCGTCCAGAAACTCTTCAATCACGATACGGTGACCGGCATCACCAAACGCATTACCCGCCAGCATATCCTGCACGGCATCTTCCGCTTCCTGCAGCGTCATGGCCACAATCACGCCTTTACCGGCAGCCAGCCCGTCAGCTTTGATGACAATCGGCGCACCTTTTTCACGCAGGTAAGCCAGCGCAGGGGCGACGTCGGTGAAGTTTTGGTACTCGGCGCTGGGGATGTTGTGACGTGCAAGAAAGTCCTTGGTGAATGCTTTAGACCCTTCCAATTGCGCGGCGGCCTGAGTTGGACCAAAGATTTTCAATCCGGCCTCGCGGAACGCATCAACCACGCCTGCCACTAACGGCGCTTCAGGGCCGACAATGGTGAGATCAATCTGTTCACGTTGAGCGAAGGCCAGCAAAGCGGGAATATCGGTGGGGGCAATATCGACGTTCTGCAACGCGGGTTCCAGCGCGGTGCCCGCATTACCGGGTGCGACAAAAATGGTTTCTGCCAGCGGCGACTGCGCCGCTTTCCAGGCCAGTGCGTGTTCACGTCCGCCGTTACCGATGATTAAAATTTTCATAAAAGGCTCCACAGAATTAATGGCGGAAGTGACGCATGTCGGTAAAGATCATGGCAATACCATGCTCATCCGCTGCCGCAATCACTTCATCGTCGCGGATAGAACCGCCAGGCTGAATCACACAGCTTACGCCCACGGCAGCAGCGGCATCAATGCCATCCCGGAACGGGAAGAACGCATCGGAAGCCATCGCGGACCCTTTTACTTCCAGGCCTTCATCACCCGCTTTAATTCCTGCAATTTTGGCAGAGTAGACGCGGCTCATCTGGCCAGCACCTATGCCGATGGTCATATTGTCGCGCGCATAGACAATGGCGTTGGACTTAACGAATTTCGCCACTTTCCAGCAGAACAGGGCATCACGCAGTTCCTGCTCAGAAGGTTGGCGCTTGCTGACGACGCGCAACTGGCTGGCATCGACCATACCGAGGTCGCGATCCTGAACCAGCAGACCGCCATTCACCCGTTTGAAATCAAGGGCAGCCACGCGACCCTGCCAGTCACCGCATACCAGCACGCGGACGTTTTGTTTTGCCGCGGTCACTTTCAGCGCAGCTTCCGTTGCAGCAGGAGCGATGATGACTTCAACAAACTGTCGGCTGATGATGGCCTGGGCTGTCGCCTCATCCAGCTCGCGGTTAAAGGCAATGATGCCGCCGAAGGCAGATGTCGGGTCAGTCTGATAGGCACGCTCATAAGCTGCCAGAATTGACTCACCCACCGCAACACCGCAAGGATTGGCGTGTTTGACAATGACGCAGGCGGGCTCAATAAACTCTTTCACGCACTCAAGCGCGGCATCGGTATCCGCAATGTTGTTATAAGAGAGTGCCTTGCCCTGCACCTGGCTGGCGGTAGCGACCGAGGCTTCCTGCACATTCTCTTCTATATAGAAGGCGGCGTCCTGATGGCTGTTCTCGCCATAGCGCATATCCTGCTTCTTAATGAAGTTGAGATTGAGGGTGCGCGGGAAGCGGCCGGCTGGTTGGCTGGTTTCACCATGATAGGCAGGAACCAGAGTACCGAAGTAGTTAGCGATCATGCTGTCGTACGCGGCGGTATGTTCAAACGCTTTGATTGCCAGGTTGAAGCGGGTTTCGAGCGTCAGTGAGTTCTGATTGGCGTCCAGCTCAGCGATAATGGCCGGATAATCGCTGCTCTTAACGACAATCGCCACGTCTTTGTGATTCTTGGCCGCCGAGCGCACCATTGTCGGGCCGCCAATATCAATGTTCTCAACGGCGTCTTCCAGTGAGCAATCTGGTTTTGCGACGGTTTGGGCAAAGGGATAAAGATTGACGACCACCATATCAATCGGGCTGATAGCATGCTGCGCCATCACCGCATCATCTTGTCCACGACGTCCTAAAATGCCGCCATGGACTTTCGGGTGCAGTGTTTTAACGCGTCCATCCATCATTTCCGGGAAGCCGGTGTAGTCAGACACTTCTGTGACGGGAAGTCCCGCCTCTGCGAGCAGGCGAGCGGTACCACCTGTGGAGAGCAGCTCAACACCGCGCTGAGAGAGTGCCTGAGCAAATTCGAGGATGCCGGCTTTATCAGAAACACTGAGCAGGGCGCGGCGTAAAGGACGAGGTTGTTGCATGGTGGTTTTATCCCTTGGCTTTGATTCGCGTAAATAAGAGCGTTACATCAAGCTTGCGTGCTTACTTTTCTCTATATAGAGCAGCAAAAGCGTAAAAACTTCAGGTAACGCCCCGAAAAGGGGCATCCATTGCGTTGCGGGGCATTGTAGCGAAAACGTTTGCGTGATGCTCGTCTAAATTTGATGCGGCCAGGAATGTGGATAACTTTGTGTGTAACTGCGTATAAGGCGGGGTTTTGCTGTGGAATGCAGCGAACAGTCATTTTTATTGAATTTAGCCCTTGTCAGCCAGAGAGAACTCCCTATAATGCGCCTCCATCGACACGGCACAACGGCTTACGGAATGCGGTGTTGAGAGGGTCAGGCAACTGAACCGCCGGAGAAAAACTTCTGAAAAAGAGGTTGACTCTGAAGGAGGAAAGCGTAATATACGCCACCTCGCGACAGACGGTTAACCCGCTGTTCGCACTGCTCTTTAACAATTTATCAGACAATCTGTGTGGGCACTCGCAGGATTGATATCAGCGTCTCCGGACGTAAAAAATATCAAAGCCTCACGAGTGAACACATAATGAAATTCATTATGACGTTTTACAGATGAGCACCGCTGGACTTGTTTCAGCAAATCAAACTTTAAATTGAAGAGTTTGATCATGGCTCAGATTGAACGCTGGCGGCAGGCCTAACACATGCAAGTCGGACGGTAGCACAGAGAGCTTGCTCTCGGGTGACGAGTGGCGGACGGGTGAGTAATGTCTGGGGATCTGCCCGATAGAGGGGGATAACCACTGGAAACGGTGGCTAATACCGCATAACGTCGCAAGACCAAAGAGGGGGACCTTCGGGCCTCTCACTATCGGATGAACCCAGATGGGATTAGCTAGTAGGCGGGGTAACGGCCCACCTAGGCGACGATCCCTAGCTGGTCTGAGAGGATGACCAGCCACACTGGAACTGAGACACGGTCCAGACTCCTACGGGAGGCAGCAGTGGGGAATATTGCACAATGGGCGCAAGCCTGATGCAGCCATGCCGCGTGTATGAAGAAGGCCTTCGGGTTGTAAAGTACTTTCAGCGGGGAGGAAGGCGATGTGGTTAATAACCGCGTCGATTGACGTTACCCGCAGAAGAAGCACCGGCTAACTCCGTGCCAGCAGCCGCGGTAATACGGAGGGTGCAAGCGTTAATCGGAATTACTGGGCGTAAAGCGCACGCAGGCGGTCTGTTAAGTCAGATGTGAAATCCCCGGGCTTAACCTGGGAACTGCATTTGAAACTGGCAGGCTTGAGTCTCGTAGAGGGGGGTAGAATTCCAGGTGTAGCGGTGAAATGCGTAGAGATCTGGAGGAATACCGGTGGCGAAGGCGGCCCCCTGGACGAAGACTGACGCTCAGGTGCGAAAGCGTGGGGAGCAAACAGGATTAGATACCCTGGTAGTCCACGCCGTAAACGATGTCGACTTGGAGGTTGTTCCCTTGAGGAGTGGCTTCCGGAGCTAACGCGTTAAGTCGACCGCCTGGGGAGTACGGCCGCAAGGTTAAAACTCAAATGAATTGACGGGGGCCCGCACAAGCGGTGGAGCATGTGGTTTAATTCGATGCAACGCGAAGAACCTTACCTACTCTTGACATCCACGGAATTTGGCAGAGATGCCTTAGTGCCTTCGGGAACCGTGAGACAGGTGCTGCATGGCTGTCGTCAGCTCGTGTTGTGAAATGTTGGGTTAAGTCCCGCAACGAGCGCAACCCTTATCCTTTGTTGCCAGCGATTCGGTCGGGAACTCAAAGGAGACTGCCGGTGATAAACCGGAGGAAGGTGGGGATGACGTCAAGTCATCATGGCCCTTACGAGTAGGGCTACACACGTGCTACAATGGCGCATACAAAGAGAAGCGACCTCGCGAGAGCAAGCGGACCTCATAAAGTGCGTCGTAGTCCGGATCGGAGTCTGCAACTCGACTCCGTGAAGTCGGAATCGCTAGTAATCGTGGATCAGAATGCCACGGTGAATACGTTCCCGGGCCTTGTACACACCGCCCGTCACACCATGGGAGTGGGTTGCAAAAGAAGTAGGTAGCTTAACCTTCGGGAGGGCGCTTACCACTTTGTGATTCATGACTGGGGTGAAGTCGTAACAAGGTAACCGTAGGGGAACCTGCGGTTGGATCACCTCCTTACCTGAAGATACTTTCCCGCGAAGTGCTCACACAGATTGTCTGATAGAAAGTCACGAGCAGAAAAAACCTCTACAGGCTTGTAGCTCAGGTGGTTAGAGCGCACCCCTGATAAGGGTGAGGTCGGTGGTTCAAGTCCACTCAGGCCTACCAAATTTCTTCTTATGCTGCGTTATGCGCGCGGTCGTTTACAGACGTAAACGTCCCTTCCGCATGCCTTGCCTGAGACGAAATGGCATCCTTCTTGATGAAGGATGTTTACTCGGTTGAGTGGTAGTAGTGGTCTCTGCAGTAACTGTATGGGGCTATAGCTCAGCTGGGAGAGCGCCTGCCTTGCACGCAGGAGGTCAGCGGTTCGATCCCGCTTAGCTCCACCATACTCACTACTGTATTTTTTCTGAAAATACTTCAGAGCGTACCGGCAACGGTGTGCTGCGAAGTATTCTGCTCTTTAACAATCCGGAACAAGCTGAAAATTTGAAACGACGCATTGTCGTGTTCCTCCGTAATAAGGAACACAGTACAACGCGTTCGAGTCTCTCAAAAGCTTACAGCTTACAAGCTAACTGTGAAGCCGTTACGGTAAAACAGATAAACGCCTGTGGGTTGTGAGGTTAAGCGACTAAGCGTACACGGTGGATGCCCTGGCAGTCAGAGGCGATGAAGGGCGTGCTAATCTGCGATAAGCGCCGGTAAGGTGATATGAACCGCTACAACCGGCGATACCCGAATGGGGAAACCCAGTGTGTTCCGACACACTATCATGCAGTGAATACATAGCTGTATGAGGCGAACCGGGGGAACTGAAACATCTAAGTACCCCGAGGAAAAGAAATCAACCGAGATTCCCCCAGTAGCGGCGAGCGAACGGGGAGGAGCCCAGAACCATCACCAGCTTGTGCATCAGTGGAAGCGTCTGGAAAGTCGCAGGGTACAGGGTGATACTCCCGTACACAAAGGTGCACAGGCTGTGAGTTCGATGAGTAAGGCGGGACACGTGGTATCCTGTCTGAATATGGGGGGACCATCCTCCAAGGCTAAATACTCCTGACTGACCGATAGTGAACCAGTACCGTGAGGGAAAGGCGAAAAGAACCCCGGCGAGGGGAGTGAAACAGAACCTGAAACCGTGTACGTACAAGCAGTGGGAGCCTTCTTTATGGGGGTGACTGCGTACCTTTTGTATAATGGGTCAGCGACTTATATTCTGTAGCAAGGTTAACCGTATAGGGGAGCCGCAGGGAAACCGAGTCTTAACTGGGCGTTAAGTTGCAGGGTATAGACCCGAAACCCGGTGATCTAGCCATGGGCAGGTTGAAGGTTGGGTAACACTAACTGGAGGACCGAACCGACTAATGTTGAAAAATTAGCGGATGACCTGTGGCTGGGGGTGAAAGGCCAATCAAACCGGGAGATAGCTGGTTCTCCCCGAAAGCTATTTAGGTAGCGCCTCGTGAACTCATCTCCGGGGGTAGAGCACTGTTTCGGCTAGGGGGCCATCCCGGCTTACCAACCCGATGCAAACTGCGAATACCGGAGAATGTTATCACGGGAGACACACGGCGGGTGCTAACGTCCGTCGTGAAGAGGGAAACAACCCAGACCGCCAGCTAAGGTCCCAAAGTCATGGTTAAGTGGGAAACGATGTGGGAAGGCCCAGACAGCCAGGATGTTGGCTTAGAAGCAGCCATCATTTAAAGAAAGCGTAATAGCTCACTGGTCGAGTCGGCCTGCGCGGAAGATGTAACGGGGCTAAACCATGCACCGAAGCTGCGGCAGCGACACTATGTGTTGTTGGGTAGGGGAGCGTTCTGTAAGCCGTCGAAGGTGTGCTGTGAGGCATGCTGGAGGTATCAGAAGTGCGAATGCTGACATAAGTAACGATAAACAAGGTGAAAAACCTTGTCGCCGGAAGACCAAGGGTTCCTGTTCAACGTTAATCGGAGCAGGGTGAGTCGACCCCTAAGGCGAGGCCGAAAGGCGTAGTCGATGGGAAACAGGTTAATATTCCTGTACTTGGTGTTACTGCGAAGGGGGGACGGAGAAGGCTATATCAGCCGGGCGACGGTTGTCCCGGTTTAAGCGTGTAGGTGTGTGTTCCAGGCAAATCCGGTTCACTTTACACTGAGGCGTGACGACGAGGCACTACGGTGCTGAAGTGATAAATGCCCTGCTTCCAGGAAAAGCCTCTAAGCATCAGGTAACACAAAATCGTACCCCAAACCGACACAGGTGGTCAGGTAGAGAATACCAAGGCGCTTGAGAGAACTCGGGTGAAGGAACTAGGCAAAATGGTGCTGTAACTTCGGGAGAAGGCACGCTGGCGCGTAGGTGAAGGGACTTGCTCCCGGAGCTGAAGCCAGTCGAAGATACCAGCTGGCTGCAACTGTTTATTAAAAACACAGCACTGTGCAAACACGAAAGTGGACGTATACGGTGTGACGCCTGCCCGGTGCCGGAAGGTTAATTGATGGGGTTATCCGCAAGGAGAAGCTCTTGATCGAAGCCCCGGTAAACGGCGGCCGTAACTATAACGGTCCTAAGGTAGCGAAATTCCTTGTCGGGTAAGTTCCGACCTGCACGAATGGCGTAATGATGGCCAGGCTGTCTCCACCCGAGACTCAGTGAAATTGAAATCGCTGTGAAGATGCAGTGTACCCGCGGCAAGACGGAAAGACCCCGTGAACCTTTACTACAGCTTGACACTGAACACTGAGCCTTGATGTGTAGGATAGGTGGGAGGCTTTGAAGCGTGGACGCCAGTCTGCGTGGAGCCGGCCTTGAAATACCACCCTTTAATGTTTGGTGTTCTAACGTAGGCCCGTAATCCGGGCTGCGGACAGTGTCTGGTGGGTAGTTTGACTGGGGCGGTCTCCTCCCAAAGCGTAACGGAGGAGCACGAAGGTTGGCTAATCCTGGTCGGACATCAGGAGGTTAGTGCAATGGCATAAGCCAGCTTGACTGCGAGAGTGACGGCTCGAGCAGGTGCGAAAGCAGGTCATAGTGATCCGGTGGTTCTGAATGGAAGGGCCATCGCTCAACGGATAAAAGGTACTCCGGGGATAACAGGCTGATACCGCCCAAGAGTTCATATCGACGGCGGTGTTTGGCACCTCGATGTCGGCTCATCACATCCTGGGGCTGAAGTAGGTCCCAAGGGTACGGCTGTTCGCCGTTTAAAGTGGTACGCGAGCTGGGTTTAGAACGTCGTGAGACAGTTCGGTCCCTATCTGCCGTGGGCGCTGGAGAATTGAGGGGGGTTGCTCCTAGTACGAGAGGACCGGAGTGAACGCACCGCTGGTGTCCGGGTTGTCACGCCAGTGGCACTGCCCGGTAGCTAAGTGCGGAAAAGATAAGTGCTGAAAGCATCTAAGCACGAAACTTGCCCCGAGATGAGTTCTCCCTGAGCCTTTAAGGCTCCTGAAGGGACGTTGAAGACGACGACGTTGATAGGCCGGGTGTGTAAGCGCAGCGATGCGTTGAGCTTACCGGTACTAATGACCCGTGAGGCTTAACCTTACAACGCCAGAGGCGTTTTGGTTGAGAGACGATTTAAATTTTCAGCATTGTTTACCGGATAAAGAATCTGCGGAAACGAAAGATTTTGCGGCGTGACAGGGCGCAGCGCGAAGACATCAGCGGGAGCATACTGAAGTATGTGACCGGTGTGGCTGAGCGATGGCAACGCGGTCACGATGTAAAAGATTCGTTTCGGCACAAAGAATTTGCCTGGCGGCTGTAGCGCGGTGGTCCCACCTGACCCCATGCCGAACTCAGAAGTGAAACGCCGTAGCGCCGATGGTAGTGTGGGGTCTCCCCATGCGAGAGTAGGGAACTGCCAGGCATCAAACAAGTGAAGAAGCCCTGAACTGACGTTCAGGGCTTTTTTACGTCTGCGATCTGGCAGATAACCCCTCATCTCTGCGCCGTTCCGGACCGGACGCATCCCTTTACCGGCGTTTAGCGGGCAACGGTGAACCAGCAGCAAGGCACTGGTGCAGTGGCGGAGCGACGTAAAACACAGGCACGTCATCTTGTACACGGCAGACAGGCTGTTATCAGTAGGCATCTTTGAAAACGCCTTAAAATCGTTGAAGATCGCCTGGTTGAGTTGGATAAGATGGGCAGCATTAATTAAAGACAAAAAAAGACCAGCTATTTTAAAAACGCGGAATGCGTTTAAAAACAGCCGGTCACGTGCTTTTTTAGCGCCGATATTATTTATATAATTCAGCGGTTACGTGGGCATAATTATTGGTGTCTGCACTGATAACTCTAAAATGATCGCCTTGTTGTTTCGCCTGTCTGGCAATTTTAGAGACCGCGCCATCCAGTGTTAATGAGGTGGCAGAGACGGTTTGTGCAAAACAACCGAAAGACATCAATGAAAATGCCACGGCAGCAGCAGCTGACGTTACTTTATTGATTTTCATAATATTACCCCTTTATTTCAGTTGATGAAGGAGTCTGTCTGGCTCCGTTAAAATTAAACTAGCAGAGTATGTGCAGTTTAAAATTAACGCCCTGTGCTCTAATTAATATCAACCTGCTAGCATTATTTTCAGTATGTAAAAGAGAATATCAGCAGGTTAAATCTGTAGGGATTTAATACTGGAATAATATAACTATACACTGGAATATCTTTCAGCCTGATTGTTTACAGCGCATAGTGAGATGCACTTTCCAGTTATGCCCGCTGACCAGGTCGTAATCTAAAAAACCGTCAAGTCGTCCGCACAGTGATTTATCTGACCTTCGCCTGTACAGCCTGAACACGTTCACAAAGCCCTGTCCACCTGGGCGAAGCTGTATCCCGCTGTCAGCTGTCAACATGATTCCGTTAAAGGCCAGTTCCGCAGCCTTGATGGTTTTAGCGCATCCGTTCTCTTTTTACCTTTCTGGTGTTTCGGTGACGCCGATTCGGAAACAGGATAAAGGAGCACAGCAGCGGTCAGGTATGCGCATCAAGAGGCTACCTTGCGACAGATAAGCGCTATATAATCTCTTGCATTACGCTTCGGGGAAACCTTATTGAATACAACATTAAAGCGCCTGATGCTTGCAGGCATAGTGACGCTTACCGCCTTAAACAGTTACGCCAGCCGTGTTGTGACCGATCAAATTGGCCGCACCGTTACGATTCCAGATCGGGTTGATCGTGTGGTCGTGCTTCAGCATCAAACGCTGAATCTCCTGGTGCAGTTAAACGCGACAGATAAAATCGTAGGGATTCTCGCTAACTGGAAGCAGCAGCTAGGGGACAATTACGCGACGCTGGTACCTGAACTGACGCATAAAGCGCTGCTGGGTGATTTGACCCACGTGGATTTGGAAAAGCTGGTTGCGCTGCATCCACAGGTGGTATTTGTCACTAACTATGCGCCAAAAGAGATGATTGACCAAATCTCTGCATTGGGTATTCCGGTCCTGGCAATTTCATTGCGCCATGACGACGCCGGACAGCAGGGTGAGATCAACCCCAATATGCAAAACGAAGATCAGGCGTACGACCTGGGTATAAAAGAGGGGATTACGCTGATTGGGGAAGTCGTCAACAGGCAGCAACAGGCCAAAGCGTTAATCTCAGCGGCATTCGCCGGTCGTCAGATCGTCACCGACCGTCTCAAAAATATCCCCGAGCAGCAGCGTGTTCGCGCCTATATGGCTAATCCCGATCTGACCACCTACGGAGCGGGTAAATATACCGGCCTGATGATGGCGCATGCCGGTGCCCTTAACGTGGCGGCCTCGTCGATTCAGGGATTCAGGCAGGTCAGCATGGAGCAGGTTGTCGTATGGAACCCACAGGTCATCTTCGTTCAGGACCGCTATCCACAGGTGGTAAAGGAGATTCAACAGAATCCCCTTTGGCGAACCATTGATGCAGTGAAACATCACCGGGTATGGCTGATGCCTGAGTATGCCAAGGCATGGGGCTATCCCATGCCGGAGGCCATAGGGTTAGGCGAACTGTGGATGGCGAAAAAACTCTACCCAGATAAATTCCGCGACATCGATATGCAGCAGCAGGCTAATCGCTGGTATCAACGGTTCTACCGGACGTCATACCATGAGAAATCTACAGATTCTGGCAGCAGGTAGCCTGCGTGACGTGTGGAAGATGCTCATGACCGCCTTCCATGCCGAATCCGGCTTAACAGCAAATACTCAGTATGGGCCGGCCGGCCTGCTGCGTCAGCGCATTGAACAGGGTGAAATATGCGACCTGTTTGTGTCGGCTAACCTACAGCATCCAGAAAAGCTGCGCCAACAAGGCCTGGCAGATCATACCGGCCATTTTACAAATAACAGGCTTTGCCTGACGGCTAAACGTGATTGCGTCATTGAACAGGATGACTGGCTGTCGCTATTACTCCGTGAGGATTTGCGGCTGGGAACCTCAACGCCGCTTTGCGATCCCTCAGGTGATTACACCCTGCAGTTGTTTGACCATATCGAACAGCGCCATCCCGGTTGTGGCGATGCACTCAGGCAAAGAGCGATCGCGATGGTTGGCGGACCAGACAGCTTGCCTGTGCCTGCGGGTGACCTGGCGGCGCAGTGGATTATCAATGCAGGCCATGCTGAGCTGTTTATCGGCTACGCCAGCTATGCGCCTCGCCTGGCTCGTTTTTCCCAGCTTCGGGTTTTTAACATTCCTTCCACTTACAATGTCCAGGCTCGATACGGCTGGGCCACGCTGTCCGCCGCTGCCAGGCCGCTCGCGGCATTCCTGAGTTCCGATACCGCGCAACAAATTTTACGCCAGTACGGTTTTCTGTCCCTCAGCCAGTGACAGAACAGGCTTTCAATTTCTTTTCCGCAGGGGCGCGCTTAGCGAGATGTCACATCTCTGCCCCGCGCCTTGAAACTTTTTCACCTGTTGATATGCAGACTCGACATTTAGCCTTTAACTGGTTATCTTTGGCTGTCTGGATGTCTAAACGTATATATGGTTACTAGAGGTGATTAAGCTATGCCAATCAGGGTCCCCGACGAATTACCGGCAGTGAATTTTTTACGTAACGAAAACGTCTTTGTGATGACGTCGTCACGTGCCAGTGTTCAGGAGATCCGTCCGCTTAAAGTGCTGGTTCTTAATCTCATGCCCAAGAAGATTGAGACGGAAAACCAGTTTCTGCGCTTACTCTCCAACTCACCGCTGCAGATCGATATCCAGCTACTGCGCATCGACAGCCGGGAGTCGCGGAATACACCCAGCGATCATCTCAACAACTTCTACTGCAATTTTAACGATATTCAGCACGATAACTACGATGGCTTAATCGTGACAGGTGCGCCGCTGGGCCTGGTTGAATTTAACGATGTGGCTTACTGGCCGCAGATAAAACAGGTGCTGGAGTGGGCGAAAGATCATGTTACCTCAACGCTGTTTGTCTGTTGGGCCGTCCAGGCGGCATTAAACATTTTATATGGCATTCCTAAACAGACCCGGCAGACTAAACTGGCGGGCGTCTTTGAGCATCAGATACTGCATCCCCATTCCTTACTGACGCGGGGATTCGACGATAATTTCCTCGCTCCCCATTCACGTTACGCTGATTTCCCGACGCAGCTCATCACGGATTATACCGATCTGGAATTATTTGCTGAATCGGAACAAACCGGCGCGTATCTGATGGCGAGCAAAGACAAAAGGCTGGCGTTTGTGACCGGGCATCCGGAGTACGATGCACTGACGCTGGCGGGAGAGTTTCAACGCGACTATGAAGCCGGGCTGAATCCTGAAGTACCCTATAACTATTTCCCACAGGATAATCCGCAGCTTACACCGCGCGCCACCTGGCGTAGCCATGGAAACCTGCTGTTTTCAAACTGGCTGAATTATTACGTCTACCAGATTACGCCGTTTGATCTGCGCCATATGAATCCCACGCTGGAATAATCCTTTTTTAGCGACAACTGAACCGTGTTAGCCGCTGGCAGCACGGTTTTTTTTCGTCTGTAAAACGTGAGTGAAAAGTATTACCTGTTAAACAATAAAATAAATCATTTATTAATCATGATGATAAGTTGTTTTTTTATTGAAAATGGAAATAGTTTTTGATTTTAAAATTAAAATGAATATGCTCTGATCCTGTAGCTCAATAATTACCCTATCTGTGGATCATCCATGTTGATCCGCCTGTAAACAGGAGAGAGCAGACATGACAGACTCGGTTATCAACAGTGAATTACTTTTCAGTAAACCCTTTAGCGATGCGGAAAAGCAGTTGCTTACTCCCGACGCCATCGCTTTTCTGCAGGAACTGGTGACGCGTTTTGCACCCCAGCGTGAGAGATTGTTAGCCGCACGTCAGGTCCGGCAAAAAGAGTACGATTCCGGCGGGTTACCTGACTTTGATATGGAAACGGTTTCCATAAGAGAGCGAGCGTGGACGATCCGTGGTATTCCGGCCGATTTACAGGATCGTCGCGTTGAGATCACCGGTCCGCCCGATCGCAAAATGGTGATTAACGCCTTGAATGCTAACGTAAAGGTGTTTATGGCCGACTTTGAGGACTCGCTGGCACCTTGCTGGGAAAAACTCATTGACGGACAGCAAACCTTACGGGAAGCCGTGGCGGGAACGCTGCGCTATACCAGCGAGAACGGAAAAATCTATCAGCTACGGGCCGATCCTGCGGTATTGATGTGCCGGGTACGTGGACTGCATCTGTCTGAAAAACATGTTAGCTGGCAGGGCAATGCGATTCCCGGTGGTCTGTTTGATTTTGCTCTCTACTTTTTTCATAACGCGGAAGCCTTACTGGCAAAAGGCAGTGGCCCCTATTTTTATCTGCCTAAAACTGAGAGCTGGCAGGAAGTTGCGTGGTGGCGGGATATCTTTAGCTTTGCCGAGGATCGTTTTGATCTGGCTCGCGGCACCATAAAAGCCACCGTATTGATCGAAACGCTACCGGCGGTATTCCAGATGAACGAGATCCTGTGGAATCTGCGGGATCATATCGTGGGGCTGAACTGCGGCCGCTGGGATTATATTTTCAGCTATATCAAAACGCTGCGCGAACATGCCGATCGGATTCTGCCCGACCGGCAGTCTGTAACCATGGCTCAGCCCTTTCTGGATGCTTACTCACGACTGCTGATCCAAACCTGCCATCGCCGCGGTGCTTTTGCCATGGGCGGGATGTCAGCACTGATACCCAGCAAGGACAGCGCGCGCAATGAATGGGTGCTGCAGCGCGTCACTGAAGATAAACAGCGTGAAGCCAACAACGGACATGACGGTACCTGGATAGCGCATCCCGGCCTGGCAGACACTGCGATGTCAGTCTTCAACCAGGTACTGGGTGAACGCCCCAATCAGCTCAACATTCTGCGGCAGGATGACAGCCCTATAACGGCAGAGCAGCTTCTGGCACCCTGCGAAGGCGATCGAACGGAAGCGGGCATGCGCGCCAATATTCGGGTGGCGTTGCAGTATCTGGAAGCCTGGATTAGCGGCAATGGCTGTGTCCCCATCGATGGCCTGATGGAAGATGCCGCAACTGCAGAAATTGCCCGGACTTCAATCTGGCAATGGATCCGCCATCAGAAATCTCTGCTCGATGGACAGCCGGTCACGGCCGCGCTCTTCCAGCAGCTGCTGAACGATGAGCTGCAAACGCTACAGATGCATCTGGGCGATAAGACATTCAGTTCAGGTCGTTATGAGGAAGCGGCGCGCCTGATGGCGCAGATCACAACTCAGGACGAACTGGTTTCCTTTCTGACTCTGCCAGGCTACCGCCTGCTTCCCTGACTTAAGGAGCCGTTGCCATGACACGTACTCAACATATTCAGCAACTCGAAAAACAGTGGCAGGACGCGCGCTGGCAGGGCATTACCCGCCCGTACAGCGCAGAGGAAGTGATTAACCTGCGGGGCTCTGTTGTGCCGGCCTGTACTCTGGCAGAGCGGGGGGCGGTGAAGCTCTGGTCGCTGCTCAATGGCGACGCCAAAAAAGGCTATATCAACAGTCTGGGAGCATTAACGGGCGGTCAGGCTCTGCAACAGGCAAAGGCCGGTATAGAAGCGATCTACCTGTCTGGCTGGCAGGTCGCTGCTGATGCCAACGTAGCAGGGCAAATGTATCCGGATCAGTCGCTTTATCCGGTCAACTCCGTGCCTGAGGTGGTCACCCGTATTAATCAGACATTCCAGCGCGCCGATCAGATTCAGTGGGCTAACGGCACAGAACCGGGAGACAGCCGCTATATCGACTATTTTCTGCCCATTGTTGCCGATGCAGAAGCGGGCTTTGGTGGCGTGCTGAATGCGTTTGAACTGATGAAGTCATTGATCAGCGCAGGCGCGGCGGCCGTGCACTTTGAAGATCAACTGGCGGCGGTGAAGAAATGCGGTCATATGGGCGGTAAGGTGCTGGTGCCAACCCAGGAGGCGATACAGAAGCTGGTGGCGGCGCGTCTGGCTGCCGATGTCATGGGCGTACCCACGATCCTGCTGGCGCGGACCGATGCGGATGCTGCAGACCTGATCACGTCTGACTGTGACGAATACGACCGCCCATTTATACGCGGCGAACGCACGGCGGAAGGTTTTTTCCGCACCAACGCCGGCATTGAGCAGGCAATCAGCCGTGGACTGGCTTACGCCCCTTACGCCGATGTCCTTTGGTGTGAAACCTCCACCCCGGATTTGGCCATGGCCCAGCGTTTTGCCGATGCGATTCACGCCCGCTATCCAGGCAAGCTGCTGGCTTACAACTGTTCGCCTTCGTTTAACTGGAAAAAGAATCTGGATGACAAAACCATTGCGGCCTTCCAGCAGGCGCTCAGTGACATGGGCTATCGCTTTCAGTTCATTACGCTGGCGGGCATCCACAGCATGTGGTTCAACATGTTCGATCTTGCGCACGCTTACGCTCAGGGCGAAGGTATGCGCCACTATGTGGAAAAAGTTCAGCAGCCGGAGTTTGCTGCGCGCGAACGGGGTTACAGCTTTTCATCGCATCAGCAGGAGGTCGGAACAGGCTATTTCGATCAGGTGACCAACACGATTCAGGGCGGCAAGTCATCGGTGACGGCCCTGACAGGGTCCACCGAGGAGCATCAGTTTTGAGTTGAGTCTGTGTCTTTCCCGCCCGGCATCTGCGGGCGGGCTTTTTCAGGAGTGAATCATGCCGCCACGCGAATCACTGATTGCTCACACCATTCTGCAGGGTTTTGACGCGCAGTATGGTCGTTTTCTCGACATTACCGCAGGCGCACAACAGCGTTTTGAACAGGCCGAATGGCAGGCGGTACAGCAGGCGATGAAGGCGCGTATTCATCTTTACGATCATCACGTGGCATTAGTCGCCGATCAACTGCGCGTGCTGAACGGGGCGGCACACTGGGACGATGACTTTTGGCTGACGATTAAAAGCCATTACGAAACCCTGTTGCCCGGCTATCCGCGCTACGAAATTGCCGAGAGCTTCTTTAATTCGGTGTACTGCCGGTTGCATGGCCATAATGCACTGCAGCCGAAACGCCTGTTTATTTTCAGCTCTCAGCCAGCCTCAACGCAAACTTCCCCTGCGCGCCCTCTGGCGCGGACCTATCTACCACATCAGGGCTGGCAAGCGCTGTTCCATCAGGTACTGCGCGACCTGCCTTTAACGCTGCCATGGCAGGATCGGGCGCGCGATGAAGCGTGGATTCACCGCCATTTGCGCGAGCAGTTTTCCGCCGCCCAGTTGGAGCAGGGCTGGCTGGACGTGTGCAGTGAGCTGTTTTTTCGCAACAAAACCGCCTGGATTGTTGCCCGGCTGCACCTGCCCGACGGCATATTTCCCTGTCTGTTGCCGATTCAGCGCAGCGATAAGGGCGAACTGTGGATTGATACCTGCCTCACGGACGTCAATGACGCGAGCATCGTGTTTGGCTTTGCCCGCGCTTATTTCATGGTCTATGCGCCGCTGCCGGCGGCGCTGGTGGCCTGGCTCAAGCCTGTATTGCCGGGTAAAACCCTGGCAGAGCGCTATATGGCTATCGGCTGTCAAAAACATGGCAAAACGGAAAGCTATCGGGAATATCTCCAGGCGCTGGCGCAAACCGACGCCGCGTTTGAGATTGCACCGGGTATTCGTGGCATGGTGATGCTGGTGTTCACATTACCGGGCTTTGATCGGGTATTTAAAGTCATCAAAGATCGGTTTGCACCGCAAAAAGAGGTCACCGAAATGCAGGTCAGGGCCTGTTATCAGCAGGTCAAAGAGCACGACCGTGTGGGGCGCATGGCCGATACACAGGCTTTTGAACAGTTTGCGTTGCCGCTCGCGCGTATCGCTCCCGCGCTACTGGAGGAATTTCAACACACGATTGCCGGAAAGATACGTATTGAGGGCGATCGCCTTATCATCAGCCACCTCTGGCTGGAACGTCGGATGCAGCCCCTGAATCTTTACCTGGCGCAGGCCAGTGAAAACCAGCGCCAGCACGCCATTGAAGAGTATGGCAATGCGATCAAACAGTTGGCTGCCGCCAACATCTTTCCCGGCGACATGCTGTTTAAAAACTTTGGCATCACCCGACACGGGCGCGTCGTGTTTTATGATTACGATGAAATCCGCCCTATGCAGGAACTCAATTTTCGTGAGGTTCCTCAGGCGCGATATGAAGAAGATGAGCTCAGTGCGGAGCCCTGGTACAGCGTGGGGCCGGATGACGTATTTCCTGAAACCTTCCGCTATGCATTATGCAGCGAGCCTGCCACAGGCGCGCTACTGCAACAGCGGCATCCGGAAATTTTTGAGGCTAGCTGGTGGCGTGCACAACAGCAGCGCATCGCTCAGGGGCATATTGAGGACGTGATCGCCTGGCAGCATGCCCAGCGTTTCTGCATCCGTTACGGCAGCACGTTGACGACGTCGTCACGTGTGCCTGCTACTGCAGGCATTCAGCCGTCCGTTTTTGCCAGCGGCCATGAATCAAACAGATAACCATCGAAATCAAGGTCATCAACATTGGAAAACTCCAGCAGGCGCTGTTTCACGTTTTCAAGATGTTGCCACATCGCCAGCTTTGCAGCGCGTGCGTCCTTCTTGATGAGTGCAGCAAGAATCTGTCGGTGATCGATCAACCATGCTTTACGATAAAGCGTATCGCCCAGGTGACTGTGCAACTGAATCCACATAGGGTTATTTTCACGCCATTGCCATGACTGGCGAAACAGTTCGACCAGCATGCTGTTGTGCGTTGCTTCGGCAATGGCAAGATGAAAATGCATGTCACCGCTCTCTGAGTTTTCCAGCGAGCAGCTTGCCAGTTCGCGCTCTTCTAACAGCAGGGCCTGACGCATTTTGACGATATCTTCTCGCGTGGCCTGAAGCGCGGCGAATTCGGCGATATTACTTTCCAGTAGCTGTCGTGCCTGAAGCTGTTCAAACGGGCCGGCATCGTTGCAAAAATGCGTGTTCACTTCTTCAATACGTAATGGATTTTTGTGCTCCACCACATAAATACCAGCACCGCGTCTGACTTCGATTAGCCCTTCAATTTCCAGCATAATCAACGCCTCGCGAACCACGGTGCGGCTGACGTCGAGCATGTCAGCAATTTCACGTTCTGGCGGCAAACGCTGACCCGAGCGGTAAGGCGTCTCCAGAATCAGTTGCCGGATTTTTATACCCACTTGCTGATAGGGCCGCTGCTGAGAGACAGACCTCATAATTATGCTCCCGTCAGATACCGTTCCGGCGAAAACTATATCACCCAACGGGTAAGGTAACAGGGTTTTGCGCACGTTAAGATAAACTGGTTGACCAGATGAAAAGGGGATTTATCCCTTATTTAACAATTAATTGCGGTTTTTATTAAAAGTGACATCATACGATGCCACTTTTGAAACACCTGTGCGACGTAATGGATGCGTCGTTACTTCAACATAAAATCGTATTGCACGCCGGTTTTCACATCCCAGTAATAAAGTTTATCGCCCAGCGCGCTGCCGGGCCGTTTCTCTCTGGCACGGTCAGCAGCCACGTACATATTCAGTCCTTTGAATGGCCCATCGGTAACGTTATACATCACCGCTCCCATGAGTCCGAGCCCGTTAATTTTAGTATTACGCTGCTTGTCTTCGTAACCTCTGGTGATAACTGGCCCCAGCATGACACCGACGTTTTGATTAAAGAAATACTGCCCGCCAAACTGCGCGGATAACATGTTTTCCTTGTTGCGGTCGATGCTCAGGGAGTCGGGATAGCCAATATCGGTGTAGACAATGCGCCCATCGATATCATGGGTCAGTTTGCCCACGGCGCCAAACAATCTTGCCTTATCAAAAGAGTAAGTTAAGCGTCCGGAAATTAAGGCGGTCTCGTGATGGTAACTAAGAGGCTTACTCATCCCTTCTACCTGACCATAAAATCCCATAAGCTCCCACTTCAGTGTATGGTCGTTGGAAAAGGTATGCGTTTTTTCAAAAATGCTCTGCACCTGGGTTGAGACATCTTGCTGATAAGACGCCCCCAACGAATAGCGTGACGACGCATCGTGCCATGATCCCACCAAATAGCCGCGTCCCCGGCGGGGATGGTACTTACCTGTTGCGCTGTCAATCACCCCTTCATCACGCACGCCGGTTGCCGAATCGACATAGTAGAAGGCGCGTTTACGCCACATTGACCAGAATTCCAGGTTTTCTGTTGCCTCAAAACGGGCCAGGACGCCTTCAGAAATCGTCTGTATCGTGCGGGACGAATTATCGGCGATCAGTGGAATGCGGTAGGGGAGACTGCCGTAACCATAGTCGGTACCAAACCGCCCAATGGTTAAGTAGAGATTATCGGTGGGTTTAAGCTTGACCGCGCCGACTGCCACGCCAAAGCTATCGTGCCCATCCAGATAGTAGCGGGTGCTCCAGCCGTCTTTCGCCCCCAGTTTGTATACGTAATAGGCACCCGCGCTGATACCAATAAAGTCAGAATAGTAGCGGGTGTTCACATCAATGAGCCCGCCTTGTACCCAGGCGTAGATATCACGCCCGGTACCTGCACTCGGCTTGTCTGCTCGTCGAAAATCATTCTTTAAACGAATTCTTAAACTGTCTTCATTATCATTAATGGCTGCGGCGTACAGCAGCGAGGGACACAGCAGCAAAGCGATGGCCATGCAGCGAAAAAAACGTGTGTTCATAAAGGAATCCCTGGCGTATTAAGTATTTTCATTACGTTCAGGCGCAGGCAGAACGGGCTGCTATCCGATGGGATCAGCCATGCGTAACGTGCAACCCACTCAAGAACTGGCCTGGTTGAATTAAGGGCGTGCGTTATTATCCTGCTGCCACACCTGTTCATAGTCGTAGCCGGTCAGGGCCTTCACCACGACTTTGGTTTCGGGTGTACAGTCGGCTTTATTCCCGCCGGCCTTAAGACGATCAATTTCTTTCACCAGAACCCGATGCGTTTCACGGGTCAGTTTAAATTTGAAGGTCATATATAAGCTGATGAGTAATAAACCACCGGAGCCAAAGACCAGCAGACCAGTAATTGCATTCAGCGCACTTTCTGGCTGAATTAACTGCCCTTTGACGAAATGACTGTGCTCCAGTACGGCACCGACTATCATAATTGCGACGGCCACGGTACTTTTGCGCATCAGCGTCATCACGCCAGCAAAGACGCCTTCACGCCGTTGACGTGTGACCATTTCATCCACATCAGGAATAAAGCTGTAAATATTCCAGGGAATAAAATAAAGCCCTGCGCGGCCAAAACCTAACAGAACAAATACCAGCGTGGTGAGCCACCAGGAAGACACAGCGCTATGGCCGATATACATCAAAATGAGATAACCGAGTACAGCAAAAATACACAGATAAGAAATACGCATGGCCAGGGCGGGCCTGATATTCAGCTTGTCCAGCATAAACATGAAAAGCAGCGTCGCGGGAATGGATACGGAGGTGGCAATCGAAAGATAGGCTGATGCGTTTGCCGCATCCAGGCTCAGGCCATATACGACGAAATAAACAAACACCGCTATGAAAATATCCAGCGCCGTAAATGATGAAATATAGATAATCAAGTGCTGTCTGAATATTTTGATTTTGAAGGTGGTGGCCAGTTCGATAAACATATTTTTCAGGTGGGATATCAGTCCAATACTTGGCCCGGCGTTAAGTCGCTCAAACTCTTCGGGATTCATGTCTTTCGATTCCCAGGTACAGGACCAGGTAATCAGCACCACAATAAAAAACAGGCATGAAAACAGGATACCGGTGTAGGTGAATGTCAGGGCAGAGTCCTGACCAAAATACTGGATCATAACGCCCGGTACTGAGGCGGTGAGGAAGGTGCCCACCTGAGAAAACGTCAGGCGGATTGCCGCCATACGGGTTCTCTCGCCAAAATCGTTGGTCATCTCTGCCGCCAGGGTTTCCCAGGGCACTAACACCATCGCCACCAGTAACTCTACCGCGAGATAGGTTCCAAGATAGTACCAGTAGCTCATGTCGCTGACCCAGACCAGCGCATAGATAAACATCAGCGGGGCGCTGATGAGCAGAAAGAAGCGGCGTCGGCCAAAACGTTTACCGAGGCGGGTGCTGCCAAACTTATCGGTGATATAGCCCATTATCGGGCTGAGAATAGCGTCAATGATGCGGGCGATAGCAAAAATGGAGCTCGCCTCGAGCATCGAAAGACCACAAAATGTCGTATAGAAAAAAAGCAACCAAGTCCCAATTAGCGCCATGGAGCCACCGCCAAAAATATCGGTAATGCCATAGCCTATTGCGGTGCCCGTGCCCACCTTCCTGCGTGGCGGTATTGTTGTTGTCATCATAATGTTCCCTTGATTAATTCAGCGTAACGGTCAGAAAACATCTTCAGGTTGTTATGCGATCGTGAAGATGAAGAGAATTTTTTTTTAGTTAATTTGTAATAGGAGAAAACGGTTAAATTGAATCGACGCTTTGTTTAAATAATGTTCCTCCTTTTGTTTTTTATTGTTGGTTGGTTTTAATGTTTAAAATAAGTGGGTTGATTCCCGTTCTGATGTTTAATGTCAAATGAACTTTATTTTGGTTAACCAGTGTTGACGGTGGTTAAGTCAACACAGTGAAGGCTATGTTGATTATCTGTCAGTGTATTTTTTGCTTGTAGTGCGAATGCATGGTAATCAGTCTGCTCTTTTAAAAAAAAGAGGTCGATCACAAATCCCCTGGATGTCCATAAGTTAGACTCAAAGTCAACTTTTGGTTGACCAGTTAAATGAATGGGATGTTTTATTATGTGAGAAGGATGTTATTTGATGTGGGTCTTGTTTGGGGTTTTTGTTAAATAAGGTGGTGGGTAATATATAAAATATATTCTTCTTGTAATGTATAAAAGTAATGAAAATAACGCTTTTTATTTTTTTTGAAATTATTCAAGGAATCGATAATGATTTATTTTACATCAGGACGTGTTCCATCCTCTGCAAAACTTGAAGCCGCTATGGATGCGGTTATCGATCAGGCGATTGATGCACAGCGCATTGTCGGTTGTACGGTGATGGTAGCCCAAGCCGGCGAATTAATGTATCAGCGAGCGGCGGGTCTGGCTGACAGAGAGCAGAAGAAAGGCATGGCGCTGGATGCGATTTTCCGCCTTGCCTCGCTGACCAAACCCATCGTGAGCCTGACGGCAATGCGCCTGATCGAACAAGGGTACATGACGCTGGATGACGACATTACGCGCTGGCTTCCCGATTTCCGTCCCTGCCTGGAAGAGGGGAAACCTGCAACCATCCTGGTACGACATCTCCTGAGTCACATGTCAGGTTTACGTTACCGTTATTCCGCGCCGGCTGATTCCCTTTATCACACCCTGAACGTGTCTGATGGGATCGACTATCAACCGGGATTATCCATCGAAGAGAATCTACAACGCCTGGCAGGCACTCCGCTGCAGTTTGAACCGGGAAGCGGCTGGCGTTATTCCCTGGGCATTGATGTTTTGGGCGAAATCATGGTGCGGGCAACCGGTAAGCGTCTGCCGGATCTGGTAAGTCATGCGGTCACGGAACCGCTCGGGATGAAAGATACGCTGTTTACCGTCAGGGATGAGGCGCGTTTAACCACGGTGTACACCGATGACAGCCCGGTGCCCACGGCGATAGGCGAGAATCAACGAATACCTTTTGGTGAGGGCGCAGCCATTTTCTGTCCTGACCGTATTCTCAAACCCGATGCCTGGCCGTGCGCCGGCGGGGGAATGGCAGGGACGGCCCCCGATTTCATGCAATTGCTGGAAACGATCCGCCGGCAGGGCGCGCCGCTGATTACGCGCGACAGCTTTGACTATATGACGCAGGAACACGTTGCCGCGAAATATGCCACGCAGGGACCGGGATGGGGATTTGGTGTGGGCTGGGCACTGCTTGCCGATCCCGATGCGGCCGGGTCGCCTCAGTCAGCGGGCACGCTGTCGTGGAGCGGCGCTTACGGCCATACCTGGTTTGTTGATCGCCAAAAAGAACTCTGTGTACTAGCCATGACAAACACGACGCCGGAAGGGGTAAACGGTCAGTTCCCCGTGATGTTGCGCGATGCCGTATATAGCGGTCTTGCGTAATGGATTGTTGGACTGACGGCGGGCGCCCCCTTTTAGGGCGGCGCTGGCCAGTCCACAGGCTGTTTCTTATAAAGGCTGCGGTTGAGAAAGCATGAAGGGCGCGCTGGCGTTATCGGGTGAGGCGGGCGGCATTTCTTTAACGGCCACTGTACGCCAGGGTGACCTGACGGGCTTCGCGGATGACCAGCGCGCCCAGTTCGGTGATGCGGTCGTCCGTCATGCGGGCAATAGGCCCAGAGATGGAAAGCGCCGCAAATGGCTCGCCGTGCTCATCGTAAATGGGGGCCGCCACACAACGCAAACCGAGCGCATGTTCTTCGTCATCGAAAGAAAATCCCCGAGTCCGGATCTGTGCCAGATTGGTTTTCAGACTCTGAGGTGACATCAGCGTATTGGGCGTGTAGTAATGCAGGCCTTTCTGATGCAGCAGAGCGGTGACCTGCTCGTCGCTGAGATGCGCCAGAAAAGCTTTACCTGCGCCCGATGCATGCATTGGCAGTTTGCCGCCGATCGGTGCAGACATGCGCATCAGTTGCGTACACTGTACCTGATCGATAATCACCGCCTGAAAATCGCTGAGGTCCAGCACCGCCAGATTGACCGTTTCACCCGAGTTTTCCATCAGCGTACGTAGCACCGGGTGGACCAGCGCCAGCAGGTTCCGGCTCTGTAAAAAACTGCTGCCAACCACAAACGCATGTGCCCCCATGGTCCAGTAGCCTAAATCGCCTTCCTGGCGCACAAACCCCTGCTGCTGCATAGTGGTCAGCAAGCGATGTGTTGTGGAGTTAGGCAACCCGGCCTGCTGCGCGAGTTCGGTAAGCGCGACGCTGCCATGTGAATTAGCGATCAACTCCAGCAGCGTTAACCCACGGGTCAGTGACTGAACCTGACCGCCTGCGGGCGCTGAGGGGGCAGGGGTGCCACGGGGTTTTTTTCCGCGTTTCGCGGCGACGGGCGTTGCCATTCTGTTTCTCCTTTTCACATAGTGGAAACCATTTTCGTTTTAATCTGCCTGAATGCAAACGCTGACGTGCTGGTCAGACCTGATAATCACTTCCCTGAAAATCTCCGCTAAGGTTACTTTGAGGCATCATGACCTTATGCAAGAATGACTGGCTGGTATTTCACCAGCGCATTGACGTGGATGAGATAACCGTGAGCAATCTAACCGACGCGCTGCATCAGCAACTTGCCCACCGCATTATGGTATTAGATGGTGGAATGGGCACCATGATCCAGAGCTATAAACTGGACGAACACGATTTTCGTGGCAGCCGTTTTGCTGACTGGCCCTGCGATCTCAAAGGCAATAACGATCTGCTGGTGCTAAGCAAACCAGAGGTGATCCGCGAGATCCATGATGCGTATCTGGCCGCCGGTGCGGATATTCTCGAAACCAATACCTTTAATGCCACCTCCATTGCGATGGCGGATTACCAGATGGAAGCCCTGTCGGCAGAGATTAACTTCGCGGCCGCGAAGCTGGCGCGTACCTGCGCAGATGCGTGGACGGCAAAAACGCCAGATAAACCGCGCTATGTCGCGGGCGTACTGGGCCCCACCAACCGCACCTGCTCGATCTCACCCGATGTTAACGATCCGGCGTTCCGTAATATCACCTTCAATCAGTTGGTGGACGCCTATCGTGAGTCCACCCGGGCGCTGGTGGAAGGCGGTTGCCACATCATCATGATTGAAACGGTATTCGATACGCTCAACGCCAAAGCGGCTGTCTTTGCGGTGAAAGCAGAGATGGAAGCCCTTGGCGTGGCGCTGCCGTTGATGATCTCCGGCACCATCACCGATGCTTCAGGCCGCACGCTTTCCGGACAAACTACCGAAGCCTTTTATAATTCGTTGCGCCATGCAGAACCCTTATCCTTTGGTCTGAACTGCGCACTGGGGCCGGATGAACTACGTCAGTATGTCGCTGAACTGTCACGCATCGCCGAAGGCTATGTCACTGCCCATCCCAATGCCGGTTTGCCCAACGCCTTCGGCGAATACGATCTCGATGCAGAGGTGATGGCGCAGCAGATTGGGGAATGGGCCAACGCCGGCTTTCTGAACATTGTTGGCGGTTGCTGCGGCACCACGCCACAGCACATCGCTGCCATGGCGGCGGCCGTGGAAGGCGTTGCGCCACGTCAGCGCCCCAAACTGCCCGTTGCCTGCCGTCTTTCGGGTCTTGAACCGCTGAATATCAGTGCAGAATCGTTATTTGTGAACGTGGGAGAACGCACCAACATTACCGGCTCTGCTAAATTTAAGCGCCTGATTAAAGAAGATAAATATCATGAGGCGCTGGAAGTCGCGTTACAACAGGTTGAGAGCGGTGCCCAGATTATTGATATCAATATGGATGAGGGAATGCTGGACGCGGAAGCCGCGATGGTGCGTTTCCTCAACCTGATTGCGGGTGAGCCCGATATTGCCCGCGTGCCCATTATGATCGACTCCTCGAAATGGGAGGTTATTGAGAAAGGGCTGCAGTGTATTCAGGGAAAAGGCATCGTCAACTCCGTCTCAATGAAAGAAGGTGAGGCCGTATTTATCCACCATGCCCGCCTTGTCCGCCGCTACGGGGCAGCCATGGTGGTGATGGCCTTTGATGAGGTGGGGCAGGCCGATACGCGTGAGCGGAAGATTGAGATCTGTCGCCGCGCCTACCAGATCCTGACGCAACAGGTGGGTTTTCCGCCTGAGGACATCATTTTCGATCCCAATATTTTTGCCGTTGCGACCGGTATCGACGAACACAACAACTACGCGATGGATTTTATTGGGGCCTGCGAAGACATTAAACGTGAACTGCCCCATGCGATGATCTCGGGTGGCGTATCTAACGTCTCGTTCTCGTTCCGGGGCAACGATCCGGTTCGTGAGGCGATTCACGCGGTGTTTCTCTATTACGCCATCCGTAACGGTATGGACATGGGAATCGTGAACGCCGGGCAGTTGGCCATTTATGACGACCTGTCTGACGAACTGCGTGAGTCCGTTGAGGACGTGATCCTTAACCGGCGCGCCGACGGCACTGAGCGATTACTGGCGCTGGCGGAAAAATACCGCCGCAATAAAAGCGACAGTGCGGATGAAAAGCAGCAGGCTGAATGGCGCGGCTGGGACGTGGTGAAACGGCTGGAATACTCACTGGTAAAAGGCATCACCGAGTTTATTGAACAGGACACGGAAGAAGCCCGTCAGCAGGCCGCGCGCCCGATAGACGTGATTGAAGGGCCGCTGATGTCCGGCATGAATGTGGTGGGGGATCTGTTTGGTGAAGGCAAAATGTTCCTGCCGCAGGTCGTGAAATCGGCCCGCGTGATGAAACAGGCCGTCGCCTGGCTTGAACCCTACATTCAGGCCAGTAAAGAAGCCGGACGCAGTAACGGTAAGGTGGTGCTGGCAACGGTCAAAGGCGACGTCCACGACATTGGCAAAAACATTGTTGGCGTGGTCCTGCAGTGCAATAACTATGAGATTATCGACCTCGGCGTGATGGTGCCGGGCGAGAAAATCCTCAAGACCGCGCGCGAAGTGAAGGCTGACATCATTGGTCTTTCTGGGCTCATCACGCCGTCGCTGGATGAAATGGTCAACATGGCGAAAGAGATGGAGCGTCAGGGATTTACGCTGCCGCTGTTGATTGGCGGCGCCACCACGTCTAAAGCCCATACCGCTGTGAAAATCGAACAGCACTACAGCGGGCCCACCGTTTATGTGCAAAACGCCTCGCGCACGGTGGGTGTCGTGTCATCCCTGCTATCGGATACGCTCAGGGATGACTTCGTTGCGCGCATCCGCAAAGAATATGAAACCGTGCGTATTCAGCATGCGCGTAAAAAACCGCGCACGCCGCCGGTGTCACTCAGCGCTGCGCGCGACAACGCGACGAAGATTGACTGGGACAGCTATACACCGCCCGTAGCGAAGCACGTCGGTGTCAGGCGCGTTGACGCGGGCATTGACGTGCTGCGCAATTACATCGACTGGACGCCCTTTTTTATGACCTGGTCGCTGGCTGGCAAATACCCGCGCATCCTGGAGGATGAGGTCGTGGGCGATGAAGCGAAACGACTGTTTGCCGATGCTAACGCGATGCTGGATAAGCTGAGTGACGAAAAAGCGCTGACGCCACGCGGCGTGGTCGGCCTGTTCCCGGCTAATCGCGTGGGCGACGATATTCATATCTTTGCGGATGAGCAGCGCGATACGCTGCTGAACATCAGCCATCATCTGCGGCAGCAAACGGAAAAAACTGACTTTGCCAACTACTGTCTGGCCGATTTTGTGGCGCCGAAAAGCAGCGGTAAAGCTGATTATATCGGGGCTTTTGCCGTTACGGGCGGGCTGGAAGAAGATGCGCTGGCCGAGGCTTACGATAAGCAGCAGGACGACTACAACAAGATTATGGTCAAAGCTATTGCGGACCGCTTAGCTGAAGCCTTCGCCGAATATCTGCACGAACAGGTACGCAAAACGATTTGGGGTTTTGCTCCCGATGAGCACCTCAGTAATGAGGCGCTCATCCGCGAAAATTATCAGGGCATTCGCCCGGCGCCGGGCTATCCGGCCTGTCCGGAACACACCGAGAAAGCCACTATCTGGGCGCTGCTGGATGTGGAAACGCACGTGGGTATGAAACTCACGGAGTCTTTTGCCATGTGGCCGGGCGCCTCGGTATCAGGCTGGTACTTCAGCCACCCTGACAGCCGCTACTTCGCCGTGGCGCAGATTCAGCGCGATCAGGTTGAGGACTATGCGGCGCGTAAGCGCATGTCGGTAAGCGAAGTGGAGCGCTGGCTGGCCCCCAATCTGGGTTACGACGCCGACTAAAAAAACAAGGCAGCCTGATGGCTGCCTCTTTTTTAGTTAAACCGGGCGTCACGGTCCGAGGTCATGTCATACAGCTGGTACTTCCTTCCCAGCATCTGGCCACCATCACGGGTGAGCGGTACCCAGTTAATCTGCGCACGGCCACGGGTTGGCGTAACGGTAAACAGATCCATGGGGATGGAGATGTAGAAGCCTTTAGTAAAGTCACCTTCGCCATACTGTTGCGATGATACGTTGGTTTTTGTCGCATAAACGCCCACCATCACGCCACTGTCGAAGCGCTTAGAGAGATCAATCGTGACGCCTTTATCCTTCGCCAGATACTGCCCGACGCTGGCTTTCACTAAGACGTTCTCCATAAACCAGGGGCGCCAGTAGCCGGTAAGATTGCCGGTAGGCGCTTCGTAACGGGTGAATCTCATCATGTCATCCCAGTCACGCTGGCGCACATAGTTAGCATCCACGCCAACGGCCCAGTTGCTGTCTACCGGACGATAGAGGACTTCGCCGCCTACGCCGCCATACATGGTTTCCAGATAGCCGCCGTAGACCTGGCCATAGAATCCGTTACCCAGATAATCCATGTAGTTGGCTTGCAGATCGTTAACGTAAACGTTGTTCTCAACGTAGTCGCGAATGTGCGTACGCACGCGTGGCAGCGTGGAATCCGCAGGTGCGCCGTTGTAGTTAAATTTGTCGTAATTGTTCGCAACGTTAGCAAACAGGCTACCGCCTACCAGCAAGTGATCGGTGAGCCAGTAATCGACGTTGCCCATCACGCCAACCTGGTACAGATAGAAACTTTCCGGGCCGCCCACAGACTGGTTAAGTACTGGCGACAGGCTGTAACTCAGGCGCTCTTTGCGAATAAACATGCCCTGCTCGGTAGGCTCCGGATCAACCGGATCTGTGCGGACCTGTTGTAACGGCTTTTCATGCCCTAATGGATAACCCCCCAGCTCGTTGCGCAGGCTGGCAACGGAGGTTTCTGTCGTGACCTGAGGCATGTTGTAACGCGACTCCGTCACGTTTATGGTCTCAATACCGTCTGGGAGATGATTCATGATGATGCGGTTCGCGCGATCCACACCTTCACGCGTGTCACGGTATTTGGTTTGCTCGCCTGATACGTACAGCGTGCTGCCTTTGGTCTGGATTTTTGGACCAGCCAGGCCTGCGTTGTACTTCAGTTCAGACAGCTGATTACCTGTCACCGTGGTTTCCAGCAGCTTAGGTTGCGGGTTCGGGTTGTACGCAGGTTTCGGACTGTCGATATGATCCTGATGCATATCGTTGAAGTTGGTGCGAATGGTGAAGCCGAACATAAAAGTATTGCCGCGCTCATAGCTGGCATTGATATCGGCCCAGTCAGTGACGCGGTAGATTGCACCGACGTTGACCTTGCTGCGCTGCGGCAGGCGTCCGGCGAAATCATCCTTGTAATCGTTACCTTCGTATTCCACCTTCAGGCGCAGCGGCTGCCAGGGCGTCTGGTATTCTATCCCGCCAAATACCGCCGAAGGGCCGTGGAACATCTGCGAGCCATTGATCGATCCCGCCTGACCGACGCCGGGGCGCTGACAGTAGCTGTCGCTGTAAGAACAGAAGGGGTTTTTCACGGTTCCGCTGTTGCCCAGATAGCCCCAGCCCATACCCAACGTAAAGTCGAACGGCCCCCAGGCTTTGGTGGCGACCAGGTACTCGCTGTCGAACAGGCCGGTGCCGCCCAGATCGCGGGTACCAAACGAGACCTCCGGCAGCCAGTAACCTTCCTGCCACAGGCGCAGCTTCAGGTCGAAAGCTTTATCTTTATAGCTTTGGTTGCCGCTGAAACTTTCCACCGCGCTGTAACGCCGGGTGCGCACATCGGTATAACGTACGGTTGTTTCCAGCCAGGGAAAAAGCTGCAGTGAAGCAGAATAGTAGCGATACTGATCATTATCGCGGAAGTTCAGGCTAAATTCGCCCTCTTTCGCCATACGCGCGGTGGGCACCTGCATCAGGCCCACGCCGCCAAAATCAGACTGCGAAGGCGTTACCGGCGCGGCATACATTTCCGCATGGGCCTGACAGGCGCTTGCCACAGAAACAGCCAACAGGCTGAGAAGATAACGTTTTTTCATCAGTCTGGTATCCGGTGAGTCAGAACAGAAACAAGGCGATCATTCAGGTCTTTAAACGCGCCTGGCAGGCTCCACGACGAGAAGCCCGTCATAATGATGCTGCCGGGTTCGGGTTCAACGTGGCGGTGATTCCAGTAGGCCACAGGCGCTTCCCGCGTCGTGCCGTCCGGCGCAATCACAATCGCGATATTACGTTCTGCTCCAGCCAGGCGGGGGTGCTCGCTCAGGTAATCCCGTACGGATTTCCCTGGCTGCCAGTTCACGGCACCGGCACCCGCGATGGGGCCAAACAACAGGACGCTGGTGCTGGGCTGGGTAAGGTAGAGATCGTAGCTGCCTTCCAGGCGGCGGTTATCCATCGTATGCAGACGGATCCAGTCGGGATCCAGGGAGGTGAACTGCCGCCCGGTCACCCGGATACCGCTTAACTGACGAATAACGGCATCAATGGCCGCAGCCTGCTCTCCGCTACTGTCGGCACGCCAGGCGCGCAACTGCGCCAGCGTTTGCTGATACTGCTGCTGCGCGACTGCCGTTGCCCCGCGCTCGGCAATAACGGCGCGTCGCCAGTCAGTCTTTGCCATCAGCGCGGGCTGAGTCACCAGCTGTGCCAGGTTTTCCACCTGGTTAACCTGTACGCTCTGGGTATCGTGGGGGGCATGCACGGTAACCTGACCTGCGGCCTGAGTGGCCAGGGTGGTGAGCAGGCTCATTCCTGCCAACAAGCGTGTTATGTTTTTCATGATTTTGCCGGCTTCAGAATGGTGATATCAACAGGGAATGCATCGGCAGCCAGCATTTGTCGGGACTGCACGACCTGACCACTACTGTTGTCGATCCAGAACGTGTTTTGCCACTCGCGATCCAGGCTGTCGATATAAAGCTGCTCATGCCAGACGCGGCAGGCAATGCGGTTCCCCGCAATATCCAGCACCTCGTCATCGCCCCGCGTGAAGGTTGAGCTCAGGGTTCCGCTATGGACGTTGCCCTGAACGGTCCACTGAACAATTCGCGTCCAGCTGTCTCCGTTGCTGAGGTGCAGGCCTTTAGCCAGCGGATCCTGCTGTAAATTGCTGACGTCTGTCAGATTGTCAGGCAGGCCGAGCGTTTTGATCAGCCTGCCATGTGCGGTGACCAGCATCGATTGATCGCGAGTGACCCACTTTTGCTGGCCATTTTCGTTATAACCCAGCACGACAAAAATGCGCTGGCCATCATTGATTCGGGCATACAGGCTGGCATAGGGCAGATTATCAATCTGCTGAGGCGTGACGGTGACATCTTCTGGCCCTTCAATGGCCATCATCACGGTCTGTTCGAGTCCTTTTTGCGTTTGTGTACAGGCCTGCAGCAGCAGGCAAACGAGCAGCAGCGGAAGTTGGCGCACAATGTGTCCCTGATAAATGATGCCAAAGTAAAAATAACCACACGAAAGTGTGGTTATGTTTAAAGCTCCCATACCCTTACTCGTTCAGGCCGCCGACGCTGTGGCATCCTGATAGCGACTCATTTACCTGCGCAAACGAATCGTGATATGCGCGTTCGCAGCCTTGCTACAGCCCGAATGAGCAGGGTACCCATCAACGCGTGGTGCCCGTTGTGGTTGTGGTTGTTGTACCAGTATTTGCCCCGTCACCACCGCCAGAAGCGGCAACACCGAGTCCTACTAACGCGCCGAGCACGCCGATACCTACAGCGGTCGTCGTACCTGCGGACATGGTGCCCGCCTGTGCGCCCGCTGCAGCACCAGCTTCTTCCGGCGCGGCAAACGCACTGGAAGAGACGGCTACGTAAAGTAATGCCAGACCGGCAATCATGCGTTTTTTCATAACAACACCTACATTGAGTGAATGAAGGATTGCTATCCGACATTTTTGCACAACAGCATAAACCGTTGACGCAAAGCCGAAGGACAGACCCATTACGGGCGCGTCCAGTATAGGGCAACAAAATACCAGAGTTCAGTAATGTAAAAACCTGTCAGTCTGTGAGGGCGTAAACGGGCTAAATTAAGTAAATTCAGCGTTAACTTATTTTAAAGGCATGGGTTTATGCTGAAAGGCCGGATATTTGTCTGCAAAGACGGAGAAAGCAAAGCGGTTTCTACTTATTTAGTATTCTTTGGTACGGAATAAGAATTATCGGAATTTCCTTAAGTGTGGTTAAATTAAATAACATTATAAAACAACAGGTAAGAATGAGTTGCGTGCCGTTTTAGGGCCATTTTTAATAAGATTGTCATGATTTAACCCCGGCTAACTTCGGATTTGCCTCAGCCTATTTTAAGAATTATCCAATCCGTATATCGACTTTTCAGATAAAAAGCGGGTTGCACTCTCCATCATAGAATAAAAAAGGCGACTAAATAGCCGCCTTTTTGTGCCTGTGGAAATTTAACGCCAACGCTTGTAGCGATTAATTAAGGCATTAGTGGAGCTGTCATGACTGGTAATATCACTGTCATTTTCGAGCTCTGGCAGAATACGGTTTGCCAGTTGTTTGCCCAGCTCAACGCCCCACTGATCGAAGGTAAAGATGTTCAGAATGGCACCCTGGGTGAAGATTTTATGTTCATACAGGGCAATCAGGGCACCCAGGCTAAACGGCGTGATTTCGCGTAACAAAATAGAGTTAGTAGGCCGGTTACCTTCAAACACTTTAAACGGCACAATATGCGCGACCGACTCGGCAGACTTTCCGGCGTCGGTGAACTCTTTCTGAACCACATCACGCGATTTCCCAAAGGCCAGGGCCTCGGTCTGGGCAAAGAAGTTAGACAGCAGTTTAGGATGGTGATCGGCAAGCGCATTGTGGCTCACAGCAGGGGCGATAAAGTCGCACGGGACCAGTTTGGTGCCCTGATGAATCAGCTGGTAGAACGCGTGCTGGCCGTTAGTACCCGGTTCGCCCCAGATAATCGGGCCTGTCTGATAGGTAACAGGCTGGCCTGCACGGTCAACGTATTTACCGTTCGATTCCATATTTCCCTGTTGGAAATAGGCCGCGAAGCGATGCATATATTGGTCGTACGGCAGGATGGCTTCTGTTTCGGCACCGAAGAAGTTGTTGTACCAGATCCCGATCAGCGCCAGCAGCACCGGAAGATTCTGCTCCGCTGGGGTGGTTGAGAAGTGCTTATCCATGGCGTGCGCGCCGCTCAGCAGCTGCTCAAAATTATCGAAGCCAATAGAAAGGATAATTGACAGACCAATTGCTGACCAGAGTGAATAGCGACCGCCTACCCAGTCCCAGAATTCGAACATGTTGTCCGTATCAATACCAAATTCGCCTACCGCTTTGGCATTGGTGGAGAGCGCAGCAAAGTGCTTCGCAACGTGCTGTTGATCGCCGGCCGTTTTCAGGAACCAGTCACGCGCACTGTGGGCGTTGGTCATGGTTTCCTGGGTGGTGAAGGTTTTAGAGGCGACCAGGAACAGCGTGGTTTCAGGACTCAGATCTTTTAGCGTTTCGGCAATGTGGGTGCCATCGACGTTAGACACGAAATGCATGTTCAGGTGATTTTTATACGGGCGCAGCGCTTCCGTCACCATGAAGGGACCGAGGTCAGAGCCACCGATACCGATGTTAACAACGTCCGTAATGGGTTTTCCGGTATAGCCTTTCCAGTCACCGCCGATAATGCGTTCGGAAAAGCCTTTCATTTTTTCCAGCACGGCGTTGACTTCAGGCATGACATCTTTGCCATCAACGATAATCGGCGTATTACTGCGGTTACGCAGCGCGACGTGCAGCACGGCGCGATCTTCAGTGCGGTTAATCTTCTCACCCGAGAACATAGACTTAATCGCACCGCTTAAATCGGTCTCTTTTGCCAGTGCCTGAAGCTTATCGAGGGTTTCCTGAGTAATGCGGTTTTTCGAAAAATCCACCAGCATCTGGTCGTCAAAGGTGGCTGAGAATTTAGCAAAACGATCGGCATCCTGGGCAAACAGGTCGGCAATTTTCGCCGTTTTCATCTGTTCATAGTGCTCTTGCAGCGCTTTCCAGGCTGCGGTTTGGGTCGGATTGATATTTTTCATGGCAACACTCTTGTTGATATTAAGAACCGTCATTCCATCGGGGTCGCATCGTACCCGGTTAGCATTTCAGTATGACCACAGTTGCAACTGAAAGGAAAATTTTGTCTGCGCCATAAAGGCACCATGATGAAAACACGCTGTTTTACGGTCAATAATGCGGCAAGATTTCAGCCTGATTCCATGGGGGAAAGGCTGAAAAGTATGGCCTGTTAGCAGACCGCATACCTTGTGCCACATCAGAAAGTGGTGGCGTTGCTGAAGCCATTAAGCACTGTAGTCGCTGCATTAGGGCAAAATTTGTTATCCGGTGCGCTCTGCATGAAAAATTGTCCCACAGCGGTCATTGACAGCAGGGCCAGAAATCGATAAATCTATGCGCGCTACTTGCGCACCCGTGCGCAAGCCAGAAGAGGCGCGTCGCCCAGGCAGTGTGTTGGAGGAACCGTATCCGGCGATAACACATCAGGGGGAGCGACGCCGAGGTGGTAAACACACGGTGTGTTGACTGTCGGCTACAGGGGCTGAATCCTCTGGGTTGTCACCAGAAACGTCCACAGTCGGACGTTTTGCAAGGTGGAGCGCTTCTGGGTGACTCGTCTATTCGATCTTACCCGTTTCTGCTCTTTCCTTGTGCTTAGGCTGAATTACTGTTTCTCACCCGTTAACGGATGAGGGCAACGTACCCTGACACGAGGTCATACAATGTCTCTGAATCTGAATGTAGCGAAATTTGGCGGTACCAGCGTTGCCGATTTCGATGCCATGAACCGTAGCGCCGATGTGGTATTGCAGGACAGCAATACCCGGCTGGTGGTGCTCTCTGCCTCTGCAGGCATCACAAACCTGCTGGTCTCTCTTGCCGAAGGCCAGGAGACATCGCAGCGTGCAGCGCAACTCGATGACATCCGCCGCATTCAATACGCCATCATCGATCGTCTGCAAAATCCGGACGTCATTCGCGACGAAATCGACCGCATCATTGATAACATCGGCATGCTGTCCGATGCGGCCGCGCTGGCCACGTCTAACGCCTTAACCGACGAACTGGTCAGCCACGGCGAACTGATGTCGACCTTGCTGTTCGTTGAGATCCTGCGTGAACGCAAGGTTAATGCGGAATGGTTCGATGTACGCAAAGTCATGCGCACCAATGACCGTTTTGGCCGTGCTGAGCCCGATGTGGCCGTACTGGCTGAACAGGTTAGCGCGCAGCTGCAACCGCGTATTGCGGCGTCACTGGTGGTGACCCAGGGCTTTATCGGCAGCGAAGAAAAAGGGCGCACGACCACGTTAGGTCGCGGCGGCAGTGACTACACGGCTGCCTTGCTGGGTGAAGCGTTAAAAGCCTCGCGCGTGGATATCTGGACGGACGTGCCGGGGATCTACACCACCGATCCGCGCGTGGTGCCTGCGGCAAAACGTATTGATGAGATCACCTTTGAAGAAGCGGCTGAAATGGCCACCTTTGGGGCCAAAGTGCTGCACCCTGCGACGCTGCTGCCTGCGGTGCGTAGCGACATTCCGGTGTTTGTTGGTTCCAGTAAAGATCCTGCCGCGGGCGGTACGCGCGTGTGCAATGAGACGGCGAATCCACCGCTGTTCCGTGCGCTGGCGCTGCGCCGCAAGCAAACCCTGGTCACGCTGCACAGCCTGAATATGCTACACACGCCGGGCTTCCTGTCTGAAGTGTTCAATATTCTGGTGCGTCACAACGTGTCAGTGGATCTGATCACCACGTCGGAAGTCAGCGTGGCGTTAACGCTGGATACCACGGGATCAACCTCAACGGGCGACAATCTGCTGAGCCAGGCGCTGCTGACGGAGCTGTCGTCACTCTGTCGGGTGGAAGTGGAAGAAAACCTGGCGCTGGTGGCCATTATCGGCAACGAATTGTCGAAAGCTTGCGGCGTAGGGAAAGAGGTCTTCGGCGTGCTCGAACCTTTTAACCTGCGGATGATCTGCTACGGTGCCAGCAGCTACAATCTCTGTTTCCTTGTGCCGGGCAATGATGCTGAAAGCGTAGTGCGTACACTGCATCACAATTTGTTTGAATAAGCGCTCAGCCGCCACTGGGTTAAAGCCGGGCTCTGTCCGGCTTTTTCACGACAGGCCGCCAGGCGGCACAGCGTGCTTTCACAGTAGTCCCTCACTCGCTCATAAGGATATCTGTTTATGCTTGCCACCTTAACTCGTCTGTTTCCTTTGTGGGCAATTCTGTTGTCTGTCGCTGCCTACTATTCACCCACAACCTTTCTTGGCATCGGTCCATGGGTCGCTTATCTGCTGATGCTGATTATGTTTGGCATGGGCGTAACGCTGAACATTGATGATTTTAAACGCGTGCTGACGCGCCCGGCGCCGGTTATTGCCGGCACCTTCTTACACTATCTGGTCATGCCGCTGGCCGCCTGGGCGCTGGCTAAGCTGTTTCATATGCCGCCGGATCTCGCTGCGGGGATGATTCTGGTGGGCAGCGTTGCCAGTGGGACCGCTTCTAACGTCATGATCTATCTGGCTAAAGGCGATGTGGCCCTGTCGGTGACGATCTCGTCGGTGTCAGCATTGGTGGGCGTGTTTGCCACGCCGCTGCTGACGCGCTTTTACGTGGATACGCACATTCAGGTTGATGTCGCTGGGATGCTACTGAGCATCGTGAAGATCGTCGTGATCCCTATCGGGTTAGGCCTGATCATCCATCACACCATGAACAGCGTGGTGCGCCGGATCGAGCCCTATCTACCAGCCTTTTCCATGCTCTGTATTCTGCTGATCATCAGCGCCGTAGTGGCAGGTAGCCAGGGCTTTATTGCCTCAGTCGGTGTCATGGTGATTGCAGCGGTCATCCTGCACAATGCCATTGGTCTGCTGGGAGGCTACTGGGGCGGTAAACTGTTTGGCTTTGATGAGTCCACCTGCCGCACGCTGGCGCTTGAGGTCGGTATGCAAAACTCAGGACTGGCCGCAACGCTGGGCAAACTTTACTTTTCTCCTCTGGCAGCGCTGCCGGGCGCCCTGTTCTCTGTCTGGCATAACCTGTCCGGTTCACTGCTGGCGGGTTACTGGTCGGGTAAACCTGTTGAGAAAAAGAAGTAGTTTTTTGCCTGTACAACCGACATCACGGGGCCGGATGGCCCCTGTAGATTAATCCCCGTCCCTTTCGTCATCCGGCTGTTCCAGCACCGTGTAGGCCACTGCGCAGAACAGGGAGTTTAGCCGCTTCATATCACCCAGCAGGCCCAGATGGAGTGAGCTGGTTTCAATGCTCTGCACATTCTGCTGGTGCAGGCGATTGACGTGTGAATGGGAATAACGGCGTATTTTCAGGCGGAAACGGTGTTTGGCTCGGCGCAACCGCTTCGCGCTGGTGACGTCGTGCGAGAGGAAAACCGACAGGCTCAGCCGCAGGTTTTCAACCAGCTGTTCGTAGAGTGACTCAAGCTCTTTCATGCCTTCTGGCGAAAAGGTCCGCCGCGCGGCAAGAGACTTATCGGCGACATCGCCGCTCATGCGTTCAATGATATCGCCTGCCATTTCCAGATTTAGCGACATTTCAATCACTTCTCCCCAACGGCGAGAATCCTGCTCTGATAAATCCTCTTTGGGCATGCGCGCCAGATAGAGTTTGATGGCGGTGTAGAGCACATCGACGTCATCATCCAGCCGCCGCACGCGACGTTCCGCGCGTGCTTCTCCACGAACCACTTGCAGAAACGTGTCCAGCATCTGCTCCAGCACGTCGCCCATGCGCAACGCTTCGCGCGCCGCGTTAACCAACGCCAGTGCCGGTGTATCCAGCGCGCTGCTGTCAAGGTGCCTGGGTTTCAGCGTGGTATCGCTTTCGGCATCGTCAGCAATCAGTCGGCAACACAGACGCGCCATGGCATCGGCGAACGGCACCATCACCACGCAGCGAATCAGGTTGTAGAAAACGTGAAAGAAGATCACCAGCTCTTCGTCGTTCACCGGCAGCTTGTCCAGCCATACCGCAACCGGATCGACAAAGGGCAGAATCAATACGCAGCCAATCAGCTTAAACAGCAGGCTGCCCATCGCCACGCGTTTACCCGCCGCGTTGGAGCCACTGCCGTTGATGACGGCCAGTAAACCACTGCCGAGGTTAGCGCCAATCACCAGGCACAACGCCACCTTAAAGGCGATCACGCCCGTTGCCGTCAGGGTGGCCGTAATCAGCACCGCTGCCAGGCTTGAGTAGCTGATAATCGCAAAGACCGCGCCGATCAAGGCATCCAGCATCACATCACCCGTTAAGCTGGAAAACAGCACCTGTACGCCCGAGGCCTGGGTGATTGGCCTGGCGGCTTCGACAATCAACTGCAGCGCCAGCAGGATAAGCCCCAGACCAATGCTGGTACGTCCAAGCTGTCCTGCGCGGGTTTGTTTGCGGCTGATGAAAAACACTACGCCAAAAAAGATAAACAGTGGTGAAAGCCAGGAGAGATCAAACGTCAGGACGCGCGCCATAATGGCTGTCCCCACGTCAGCACCCAATATCACCACCAATGCCGGTGTCAGGCTCACCAGGTTTTGGGCCACAAATGAGGTCACCAGCAGCGTGGTGGCATTGCTGCTTTGTACCAGCATGGTCACGCCAATGCCGGCCAGGAACGCCATGGGTTTCTTTTCTACACTGCGGCTGAGCACCCGGCGCAAATCGGCACCGTATACGCGCATAATTCCGGAGCGGGTAATGTGCGTGCCCCATACCAGAAGCGCAACGGCAGAGAGTAAGTTAAGCAGGGTTAACACGTATAGTGGCTCCTTAACCATCAGGCTTCAGGCGGTTCAGATTGCCAGCCTGATGGAGAACGCAATCTGATCACGTGATTGCCGGACGCTGTGCAATTTTTTTCAGTGTTTTAAACAACCTGCGCAACGTCGACATCTCTAAATGTAGACTACTCTGGCGATCTGCATGGACAAATCCGGCCTGCGCGCACCGCTTCGTTTACCGGGCGAGCCTTTTCAGGCCGATTGAACGGTCAGCGGTAGCGCATCGCACCGGCAGAAACGTTCAGTGGGCGCGGGGCTGGCCGGAGAGGGCTGCGGGTGATACCCGGTTGCTGACCCTGGCAGGTCAGCACAGGAGCGGGTTTAAGACGTTCATGTTCTTAACCCTTCCGCCGCACGGGGAAGGGCGCCAGCTTCAGTATGCTGAGCCCGCCAGCAGGGCATGATGGACTGGCTTATCATGGAGCACATCAAGCAGTGAACACAGGGTGCCACAAAGCTCGGTTTGTTGAGGCGCCAGGCCGGGCCTTAGCGAGAATCCCTCGCCAAACACAAACAGCGGAACGGTCGTTTCTTCTGGCAGCATGCCACCGTGCGACCGGTCGTCGTTCATCCCGTGGTCGGCCGTGACGACGACCTGATAGCCTTCTGCCAGCCAGCCGGGCATCCACTGCGACAGATAGCCATCCGCCATGCGCGCGCGGTTACGGTACTGCGCAGAAGACAGGCCATGCTGATGTCCGGCATGATCGATATTCATCGGATGAATCAGCAGGAAATCCGGGTTGTAACGTAACCGAAGACTCTCGGCATCTTCAAACAGGTGCGAGTCTGGATAGCTGTCATCGACGTAAAAATGACCAAACTGAACAGGCAGGGTCGGGGCCTCAGTGTGGCGATCGCGTGCCGGGACGAAAGGGGTGCGGTTATACAGCTCGCTTATCCAGTGGTAAGCGGCGGCGGCGGTGGTCAGTCCGGCATCGCGCGCATAGTGAAACACACTGCGTTCGCGGCTCATACGGTTAACGTCGTTATGAATGATGCCACTCTGCACCGGCGCAACGCCGGTCAGAATACATTCATACAGCGGACGTGACAGCGAGGGTAGCTCGCAGGTCAGGCTGTAATAATGCCCTCTGTCCTGGGCGCATTCCGCATGCAGGTAACCCATAGCATGTTGAGCAACGTAGTGACTCAGGCCGTCCAAAATCACCAAAATCGTTTTCATGTTTTCTCCTTGCTGCGCCGCTGAATTTGCGCGTCTGAGCCCTCAGGGATCACTGTGAGGTTTTCTGACGCGGTGACAGGCTTTGATTTCACGTCTCATTACCGCCTGCGCAGGATCTATTTTGATAGTGTGCGCACACTAACTTATTGCGAGCCGTCTGCTTTCTGGTGACGTCTCGCGTACTGCATCGCGTTTTTTGCGGCCACCTGACTCTGCTCACTGCCAGAGGACAGAAGCCACGCGCCAGCTCAGGGCAGTAAACGCCTTTATCCAGAGACGCCGGTGAAAGCATTGTCTGACGCCGTCGTTCGCAAAAGCCGAGCCAATGTAGTCTGCGGATATGAAAAATGGATGACAGGCTTAACAACCCGCGGCACGGCGAAAATCAGCCGCCGTAACGGGCCGATGTGAGCCGCAGTAACACAGCAACAAAAAACCGGCCTGTACAGCTGTGTCATTCCGCCTTAGGGAGACGGAATTCACCCTGCCTGACAGGGAACACGGCACGTCTCAACGTTGTGTCGGAGAGGGCAGCGGATGCGGTAAGCCTGACGGCTATATTGTGATTTAGGTCACACTAAAGCATGATAACGCTAACCGAACTCCATTCGATTCTCGAGGCGTGACATGAGTGATAAAAATCCTGCAGCACAGAAGATTGCGCGCCTGATGCAGTGGGTGCTGAACGCGGGGCTGTTGATCCTGGCCTTCATTTTGATGGTATTTTTGGGCAAGGAGACGGTACATCTGGCCAATGTGCTGTTTAGCACCGGTGAGCAGGCGTCCTCCTACCTGCTAATTGAGGGCATTGTGATTTATTTTCTCTACTTTGAGTTCATTGCACTCATCGTGAAGTACTTTCAGTCGGGCTACCATTTTCCCTTGCGCTATTTTGTCTATATCGGGATTACGGCCATCATCAGGCTGATCATCGTCGACCATAAAAATCCCTTTGATACGCTGTGCTACTCTGCGGCCATCCTGCTGCTGGTGATCACGCTGTGGCTGGCAAACAGTAACCGGCTTAAACGCGAGTAATCACGTTCTCAGCATTCAGGACGGGTGTTCCTCGTATCGCTCTGCGCTAAACTACCTCTCTGAAAATTTTTAGGGGAAAGTGCCATGACGCAAGACCCGCTCCGTTCGTTACGTTCACTTAACTGGCTGGCGCTGGACGATGCCGCATTGACGCAACCGCTTCGTGACTGGCTAATGGAAGAGGATTCCATGACGCGACGTTTTGAACAGCATTGCCAGAAGGTCAGGGTGGAACCTGTACGTGAGGGCTTTATCTCCGCCGATGAACTCGGCGATGAAGGGGCATTACTCCCTGCCGATCAGCGTTTCTGGCTGCGAGAAGTCATTCTCTACGGGGATGAGGAACCTTGGCTGGCAGGGCGCACGCTGGTGCCAGAAAGTACCCTCAACGGCCCGGAAGCGATGTTACAGCAACTCGGTACGCGCCCGCTGGGGCGTTACCTGTTCTCGTCTTCAACGCTGACCCGCGATTTCATTGAACCTGGCCGCGTTGATGCGCTCTGGGGACGCCGCTCGCGCCTGCGACTGTCAGGGAAACCGCTGCTGTTAACGGAACTGTTTTTACCGGCTTCGCCGCTCTATCGTGATCAAGGTTAAGGGTTTGACCTGTGCAGAACACACAAAACATGACGAAATGGCAGGCTTACAGCCGCCTGATGCGCATTGATAAGCCGATTGGCGCTCTGCTGCTGCTGTGGCCAACATTGTGGGCGCTGTGGTTGGCAAAGATGGCTGTTCCGCCCCTACACATACTGGCGGTGTTTGTCGCCGGGGTATTTGTTATGCGCGCCGCAGGCTGTGTCATCAATGATTATGCCGATCGCAAGGTCGATGGTCATGTCGAGCGCACGAAGCACCGGCCGCTGGCAAGCGGTGCCGTCACCGCGAAAGAGGCCAAATACTTATTTGTGGTGTTAGGACTGATTGCCTTTGCCCTGGTGCTGAGCATGAACCTGATGACTATCATGCTCTCGATCGTGGGCCTGGCACTGGCCTGGGTCTATCCGTTTATGAAGCGCTATACGCATTTGCCGCAGGTGGTGCTGGGCGCGGCATTTGGCTGGGCGATTCCCATGGCATGGTCAGCAGTTAGTGAGTCCTTACCTCTTGTCTGCTGGCTGGTATTTCTGGCTAACATTTGCTGGACGGTGGCCTATGACACGCAATATGCCATGGTCGATCGCGATGATGACTTGAAGATTGGCGTTAAATCAACGGCGATACTGTTTGGCCGCTACGACAAATTCATTATTGGTTTGCTGCAGTTGGCGACGCTGGTACTCATGGCGTGGGTAGGGATGATTCTGGATCTGAACGGGGCGTTTTACTGGACACTATTGCTGGCTGGCGGGCTGTTTGTTTATCAGCAAAAGCTGATCGCAGAGCGCGATCGCCAGGCCTGTTTCCGCGCTTTTCTGAACAACAACTACGTAGGACTGGTTCTGTTTCTGGGCGTGCTGATGAATACGCCGCCGTTTTCACAGCTTCTTTAAACGCCATTGACAGGACATCACAGCCAGCTTGTGGATTGGAAAGTGGGTCAAAGCGGGTAGTTGCGCCATGCCAGCACGCGGATAAAAAAGGCGACCTCAATGGTCGCCTTTTTCGTTGTCGCTGACTCGTTAATCGTGCGCGACAGCGCTCTCAATGGTCATGCGTACATCGCTGGTAACCAGCTCAGCCAGGATATGCCAGGTCGCCAGTGTCTGCGCCACGTCTGCATCGCCACTGTCGCTGATATAGCCTTCATCACGCAGTGTAAGCACCAGTGAGGAAAACACCGCTTTATCAAAGAACTCCGGCGCGTTAATGCCGTGCAACACGCTCAGACGCTGCGCCAGGGTACGGCTCTCTTTTTCCAGCGTGCCACGGTTGATGGTGGGCTTGGCACTCAGGATGGAGAAAGTAATGGCGTAGCGCTGCAGCGTCTCACGTACACCTGCGGCCAGCAGCTGAAGCGTACGGTAACGCGCGGTATTGAACGACAGCAGGCCCGCTTCAATGGTAATCAGCCCCTGACGCGTCAGTTCCTGGCACAAATCAGTGAGCAACTGCGGCAGTTGGTCATTGCTCCAGCGCAGGAACAGTTCGCTCTTCAGCATGGGGTAAATCAGACTGACCTGACGCAGCAGTTCGGCTTCGCTCAGATTACGGTGCTGCTGCACAATCGCCGCAATCAGCGCTGGCATCACCAGCATATGATGAATGTTATTACGGTAGTAGGTCATCAGCACGGCCTGCTCGCGCGGCAGAATAATGATGTCACCAATACTGTCTTTCTCACTCTCGAACTTGTTCATGCTAAGGGCATGGTCCAGCAAGGCTTCGGCGGACATGTCTGGCAATGTTGCATCCGGTGAGTAGGGCACATTGCGCAGCAACTGGGTGTAGCACTCCAGTTGCTCAATCAGCTGCTCGCGAGTTAGTGAGCGCTGACGTGAAGCAAGCAGGGCGGTCACGCACAGGTTCATGGCATTCGCCGCGCCGGCTTCATTGATTCGCACCATGATGGTGGCCGCGATATCATTCGCCGTTGGGGTTAACCAACCCGGGCGCTGGGCTTCAATGGGATCGATAGAATCCCGCCATTCAGGAACGCGCTTGTTCAGATAATTTATCAGCGGCAGCGGCTCACCAAAATTCACGTATCCCTGGCCGAGGTTACGCAGCTTGCGCAAGCCGCGCACCATCTGCATAAAGCCTTCTTTCTCTTTAACGGCACCGCGCAGTTCTTTCGCGTAGGTTCCCACTTCCATGACGTGTTCATAGCCGATGTAAATAGGCACTAACGTGATAGGGCGCGTACCGCCGCGCAGCATGGCCTGCAGCGTCATGGATAACGTCCCGGTTTTAGGATCCAGCAGTCGGCCAGTACGTGAACGGCCGCCTTCAACGAAGTACTCGACGGAATAGCCGCGGGTAAAAAGCTCGCCCAGATATTCGCGGAAAACGGTGGAGTAGAGCTTGTTGCCCTTAAAGGTACGGCGAATAAAGAAGGCACCCAGACGGCGGAAAATCGGCCCGGCAGGCCAGAAATTCAGGTTAATACCGGCGGCGATGTGCGGCGGTACCAGCCCCTGGTGATACAGCACGTAAGACAGCAGCAGGTAATCCATGTGGCTGCGGTGGCAGGGCACATAAACGATCTCGTGTCCGTCCTGCGCCAACTGACGCACGCGCTCACCGCCGTTCACATTGATACCCTGATAGAGGCGGCTCCAGAGCCAGCCCATTACCCGGTCCGTCACGCGAATGGCTTCATAGGAGAAGTTGGCGGCAATCTCTTCCATCATCTCGATGGCGTTCTGCTGCGCCTTCTCATGGGAAATCTTTTTACTGCGGGCTTCGTCTTCTACCGCTTTTTCAATCGCCTTCGATTGCAGCAGGCGGTTGAACAAATCCTGGCGCGCGGGAAGGCGCGGGCCAACAGCCGCCAGACGCTGACGGGCAAAGTGGATACGGGCAACCCGGGCCAGTTTCTGGGCGATGGATTTATCCGTGCCGTGCTCAGTCGCCATACGACGCAGAGAGACGGTCGGTGAGAAGCGCACAAAACTGTCACGTCCATGCCAGAGCACGGCAAAGAATTTTTGTACGCCGTTAAGCAAGCGCAAATGCGGTGGATTGTCTTCACCCTGCACTTCCCGGCCAGGTGCACGACCAAACATAACTGAAACCGGTAACATCTGAATATCAAGCTCAGGATTACTGCGGTGCAGATCAAGATATTCGTGGAAGATTTTTACCGACTCGACGCTGGGCACGAAATAGGGGAACACGCGCGGACCGTCGTGAATAAAGACATGGCGCGGCAACAGGGCCCCGTCAATCTCCAGTGGTGAGAGCGGATCGGGCAGATCGTGCCGGATGCACTGCGCACGCAAAGTGAGGAGATCGGCCTTTGAATCATAAGGCAGGACATACATAATAGGCCGGGTAGGATCCAGCCCATGTTCGGATACGGGATCGGCCGGAATGGCCTTACTCTTTACCAGAAACGAAAGGGGTAAATTCAGTAATTTATAAAAAAGTATACGCCAACCTGACATAGACAATATGAAGCCTCTTGTTAGCAAAGCGGCGCAAGCTTATCAGAAAGCGCAGCAAAAATCTGTGACAGCGACAATTGTGCGCTGCCCAATATTGACGTCAATCCTTTGAAAAGAGTTCCTTTATTATGACAAATAATGCCACCGGCCTTAACCGTATTGTGAAAGCGGCCGGCTATTCATGGCAAGGTCTGCGTGCTGCCTGGCAGCACGAAGCCGCTTTTCGTCAGGAAGCGGTTGCCGCAGTGGTGGCGATTATCCTGGCCTGCTGGCTGGATGTCGATACTGTTTCGCGCATCCTGATGATTGGTTCTGTCGTGCTGGTGATTATTGTCGAAGTCCTGAACAGCGCGATAGAAGCCGTGGTAGACCGCACAGGCCAGGAGCGTCATCCGCTTGCCGGGCGGGCAAAAGACATGGGATCCGCTGCCGTTTTTATCGCAATATTACTGGCCCTTTTTGTCTGGGGAACGCTGCTTTGGTCGCATTTGCGATAAGCGTTCCATCTCGGCTCAAATAACTGATTTTGACCTGAGTTTTGGTTTCCATTTCACCAATACCTGTATATACTCACAGCGACTGTATAAACAACCAGGGGGCGGGATGAAAGCATTAACCAGCAGGCAGCAACAGGTCTACGACTTGATTCGCGACCACATTAATCAAACAGGCATGCCGCCAACGCGTGCAGAAATTGCTGCACAACTCGGTTTTCGTTCGCCCAATGCGGCCGAAGAACACCTGAAAGCACTGGCGCGTAAAGGCGTGATTGAAATTGTCTCTGGTGCGTCCCGCGGTATCCGTTTGTTAATGGAAGAAGAGCCATCAGACGGCCTGCCGCTGATCGGTCGTGTTGCCGCCGGTGAGCCATTACTGGCTCAGGAACACATTGAAACACATTACAAAGTGGATCCCGACATGTTCAAGCCTTCAGCCGATTTCCTGCTGCGCGTAAGCGGTATGTCAATGAAAGACATCGGCATCATGGATGGCGATCTGCTGGCCGTACACAAAACGCAGGACGTGCGCAATGGTCAGGTTGTGGTGGCGCGCATCGATGACGAAGTCACGGTAAAACGCTGGAAAAAGCAGGGTTCTGTGGTGCATCTCTTACCTGAAAACAATGATTTCGAGCCTATCGTTGTTGACACCCGTGCCCAGTCACTGACCGTTGAAGGTCTGGCCGTGGGCATTGTGCGTAACGGTGAGTGGCTGTAAAACCGGTTAAGATTGTCGGCTTTCGTCAATCTTACTATTCCCCTGCTTGTCCTTACTTTTCCGCTGTGGGTTGACCTGAAACCCCGGCGGTTCATCGCACGGATTTACGAATGCGCTTTCTGACGGCTACCGATAAAAAACTGTGGCGGTTAGCGCTGCCCATGATCCTGTCAAATATTACGGTTCCTTTGCTCGGCCTGGTCGATACGGCCGTTATTGGTCATCTCGACAGTCCGATCTATCTGGGCGGCGTCGCCGTCGGCACGACCGTCACCAGCTTTGTCTTCATGTTGCTGCTTTTTCTACGCATGAGCACTACGGGCTTAACGGCACAGGCATTCGGTGCGGGCGATAAGACCGCGCTGGCGCGTGCGCTGACACAGCCACTGATCATCGCCCTGGTGGTCGGCATCCTGTTTATCTTCCTCCGCTATCCCGTCACCGCATTGGCGACCCGCTTTGTCGGTGGGGATCCGTCGGTGCTGGAACAGGCTGCCCTGTTTATTCATATTCGCTGGCTCAGCGCGCCCGCAACGCTGGCTAACCTGGTAATCCTGGGCTGGCTGCTGGGCGTTCAGTATGCCCGGGCACCCGTCATCCTGCTGGTGGTGGGGAATGTCATCAATATCCTGTTAGATCTTTGGTTGGTTCTGGGCCTGCACTGGGGCGTGGCCGGTGCCGCCACCGCCACCGCGCTGGCAGAATACGCGACGTTGCTGGTCGGTATGGCGATGGTGTGGCGCGTATTAAAGCTCCGTGGTATCAGGTTTGATATGCTCACCCGCAGCTGGCGTGGCGATATTCACCGCCTTCTTCGCCTTAACCGCGATATCTTACTGCGCTCATTGCTCTTGCAGCTCTGCTTTGCCTCGCTGACCGTACTGGGTGCCCGTATTGGCCCGGATGTGGTAGCGGTAAATGCTATCCTTCTGATGTTTATTACTTTTACCGCTTATGCCCTGGACGGCTTTGCCTATGCCGTCGAGGCCTTTGCTGGCGAAGCACACGGGGCAAAAGACGGTAGCCGACTGCAGCAGGTATGGTTGTCTGCCTGTCGCCAGGCCCTGTTAGTGGCGCTGTTTTTCTCGCTGGCCTATGCTTTTTTTGGCTATCAGATCGTGACTTTGCTGACTTCTATTCGTGCACTGCAAGAGGCGGCCGATAGTTTTCTGATTTGGCAGATGGTGTTACCGCTGATCGGCGTCTGGTGCTATCTACTGGATGGCATGTTTATTGGCGCAACGCGGGGCAGAGAAATGCGTAACAGCATGGCAGTGGCTGCGCTGGGTTACTTCCTGACGCTCACGACACTGCCTTGGCTGGGCAACCATGGTTTGTGGCTGGCTATCGCCGTTTTCCTGGCCCTGCGTGGCTTATCCTTGTGGCTGGTCTGGCGGAAGCACTGGCGTAATGGCACCTGGTTCAATGCCTGAACGCTCAGGCGGAATTATGACGCAGGATACATAATATTTTCATTTTTTCCGGCAATCCTGAGATTACCTACTACAATTAACTTTGAATGGCGCTTATGACCAGCGCTTTATATCGTGATTTTGCTTAACTGCAAGATAATGCGAAACCGAAGGATAACGTGGAGGTCTGCAATGAATAAAGACGAAGCGAGTGGTAACTGGAAACAGTTCAAAGGAAAAATGAAAGAGAAATGGGGCAAGCTGACCGATGATGACATGCAAGTCATTGAAGGTAAACGCGATCAGCTGGTCGGTAAAATCCAGGAACGTTACGGCTACGCAAAAGAAGAAGCGGAGAAGGAAGTAACGGCCTGGGAAGGTTCTAACAAAGATTACCGCTGGTAATCACGCTTTTCAGGGACGCTCCTACCCGGGTCGGTACGCTCATGCCGGCCACCGCACAAGGATGTGCAAACTAGCTCCGCTTACCGCGCTTTTTCCCTTCAGTATGATGATCGTGATCACAATGTTCATGCTGTTCACACGCCTCAACTTCAGCACAGTTCTCACATAAGCCATGCGCTTCGATCACGCTATTTCTGAGGACAAAATGGGCTTCCTCAGCCAAAGAGGCGATGATCTGCTCCGCGCCCTGAGCCTGCTTTTCGGTCACGCCAGCACAGCGATCGCACACCAGCATAACCGACGTGTGTGCAGGCGCTTCGAAGTGATGGCACATTACGTAGCTGTTATTTGATTCCACCCGATGAATAAATCCCTGCTCCAGCAGGAAATCCAGCGCGCGATAAACGGTGGGCGGTTTTGCCTGTGGCTCGCTAACTCGCAGCTGATCCAGCAGATCATAGGCACTGATTGAGCCAGGCTGTCCGGCCATCAACCTCAGCACTTCTGCTCGCTGTGTTGTCAGGCGAACACCGCGCTGTAAACACAGCTTCTCAGCCTGGGTCATAATTTGCTCTGGCGTCATGGTTGACATGAAAGTTCTCCGCTGGACAGGTGATGTTATCTTATCACAATAATTATGTTGACGCTGAACCTCGCCAGGAGTCCCTGAGCCTGCCTTTTTGACCACTTTTACCCCTGTTATCACCCGGCAACAACCCGCCTGAGACCAGTGTATTTCAGAATGTTTATAGATATTTTTTACTTTTACTTTACATCTCACTGAGTTAAGCACTAATGTTTAAATGTTCTTAATAAAGTGCTGGCTCAGACCGGATTTGCCTGAAGCTTTTCTGGCGGTAACTGCACATATCGGATCGAAAAATAATCAATCCACGGAATTGCGCCACTATTTACTCTGAATTCACAGCAATAAAGCGTTAGCAATCCTCCACAATGGAGCTAACAAACTATTCAGTCGTTAATGTTTTGACGGCAATATTTCAGGTGATGATAAGCAAATGGCAAAATTAACCGTACCACGTTCCGTTCTGGTTTTTCCTGCAGTGTTCAATGCCCTGGTTTTCTCATCTTCCGCGCTGGCCGCAGGAACCTGGTATGATGCCCGTAACGATGCCATGGGTGGAACAGGCGTGGCGTCGTCGACCTACGGATCAGCCGTTCTGGCCAACCCGGCCTTGATGACCAAAGCGAAACCTGATGACGATGTCAGCATCATTATTCCCAGTGCCGGTGCGCAAATCACCGACAAAGACAAGATGGTCGATAAGATCGATAACATCACTGACACAGTGAATCGCTATCAGGATCTGTTCGAAAATGCATCGGGGTTTGAGCTGTTGCGTCGTATTCCTGAGATACAGGCCGCGTCAGGCGACTTAGCGAATACGCTCCGGGACTTACGCGGTAACAAAGCCAATGCCACAGCGGGCGTGGCGATCGCCGTAACCATCCCTAACGAAACCCTGCCTTTTGCTTTTGTGACTAAGGCTTACGGTACAGCACATGTACGCGCAAACGTGAAAGAGGGTGACATTGTCATACTGCAGGGCGTTGCTGATGGCTCCTTTGCAGGTATTCCTGGTGGTCCCTTTGGGCTGGCTAATATCCAAAACTTGCTGGGTTCCAGTGCCAATGGGCTGGCTGCACTGAATACGGATTATGGTATTGCCGTTGCGCATGAATTCACCATCGCCGGTCAGCCGGTTTCAATTGGCATTACACCCAAGCTGCAAAAAACCTGGCTGTATAACTATTCCGCCAGCGTCTATAACTACGACAAAAACGATTTACGCGATGGCCGCTACCGCAGCACGGAAAGTGGCTTCAACATTGATGCCGGCATGGCGACAGTGTTTGCTGAAAACTGGACGCTGGGCGTGACCGGACAAAACCTGGTTTCCCGCGATCTGGAAACGAAAGAAGTCAACGGCTACCGCGATACTTACGAAATCCGCCCATTAGTGACCGCGGGTTTAGCCTGGGATAAAGGTCCCGTTACCCTGACAGGTGATGTTGACCTCACTGAAACCCATCGCTTTAAATCGCAGGAAAACAGCCAGTACGCTGGCGTCGGTGCGGAATACCGTGTACTGGACTGGCTGCAGTTACGTGCTGGTTACCGCGCGGACATGCGTTCGACTGATGAAAACGTAGCCACAGCCGGTTTCGGCCTGTCACCATTCAATAATTCTGTGCACCTGGATCTGGCGGGTTCGGTAGGCCAAAACAATACCTGGGGCGCGATGGCTCAGCTCGGATTTAATTTCTAATCTCCGCCATTTAAGGGCGGGCGATACCTTGTCGCCCGCCCTTATGCTATCCTTGCGCAGAATATCATCACTGTTAACCACCGGACCGACTGCGCTTCATGACCGATACTTTTTCATCCCAACGCTTCTCCATTGCCCCCATGCTCGACTGGACTGACCGTCACTGTCGCTATTTCCATCGCCAGCTTACGGCTGACACGCTGCTGTATACCGAGATGGTCACGACGGGCGCGATTATTCACGGCAAAGGCGATTATCTGGCATACAGCGAACAGGAGCACCCGGTCGCGTTGCAGTTGGGCGGCAGCGATCCCGCAGCCCTGGCGCAGTGTGCGGCGCTGGCAGAGCAGCGCGGTTACGATGAGGTGAACCTTAATGTCGGTTGCCCGTCAGATCGGGTACAGAATGGTCGTTTTGGCGCCTGCCTGATGGCGGAAGCTGGCTTAGTGGCTGACGGCATCAAAGCGATGCGCGATGTGGTGGATATCCCGGTAACGGTTAAAACGCGCATCGGCATTGACGATCAGGACAGCTATGCTTTCCTTACCGACTTTATCGGCACGGTTGCCGAACGCGGTGGTTGTGACACCTTTATTATCCATGCCCGCAAAGCCTGGCTTTCCGGACTCAGCCCGAAAGAGAACCGTGAGATCCCACCGCTGGATTATCCACGTGTTTACCAGTTAAAACGCGATTTCCCTCAGTTAACGATTGCGATTAACGGCGGCGTTAAAACGCTTGAAGAAGCGAAAACGCATCTTCAGCATCTGGATGGCGTCATGATGGGCCGCGAAGCCTATCAAAACCCCGGTATCCTCGCACAGGTGGATCGTGAATTATTTGGCCGCGACCGTCCTGCTGTCGATCCGGTTGCGGTGGTGCGCGCGATGTATCCTTATATCGAGGCAGAACTGTCGAAAGGCACCTATCTCGGCCATGTCACGCGCCATATGTTGGGCCTGTTCCAGGGCATTCCTGGTGCACGTCAGTGGCGTCGTCATCTTAGTGAAAATGCGCACAAACCTGGCGCTGACGTCCGCGTGCTGGAGGCGGCGCTGGCGTTGGTCGCCGACAAAATTCCTCAGGAAGCCTAGTTCTGCCAAACCAGCCATCAGGCTGGTTTTTTTAACACCATAATTTGGTGAGTTTCATCATCTTTGGGCTGGGGCTATTCTGTTATCTTATTTAAAATCAAAAAGTTAACCTTTGGCACGTTTCTTGTAATAAATAATCTATTGATAACGAGGAGCACCAAAATGGACATACTTTTTGTATTGGGTTTTTTCCTGATGCTGTTATTCACCGGCGTGTCCCTGTTAGGCGTCATTGCTGCCCTGATCGTCGCGACGGTGGTGATGTTTATCGGTGGCGTGTTTGCGCTTATCGTACACGTTCTGCCCTGGCTCATACTGGCGGTGGCAGCGGTGTGGCTTTATCGCCGCTTTTTTACTGATGAAGACACACGTCGACGCAACAGGCTCAAACGCCGCTTCAGCCGACTGGAAAGAGATGGCCGGTACTAAATGTGGGCGAGATCACAGGTTAAGAGATTGCCGGTAAGATAATGGCTGCGGACCATACTTTTTACTTATATTTTCTGTCAGGATGGCTCGCGTGATTTCATAATCTGTTCATCGCTTCTGCCCCTACATCAGTGCGAATGAAAAATAAAAGAAGGGCTTCCTGCGGGAAGCCCTTTTTATTTCACGGAATTAACAGGCTCGATCCGTGCGTGGCCCGGCTTTCCAGCACCTGATGTGCCTTACTGGCGTCTTTAAGGGCAAATTGTTGCTGTTCTGGCACATCGACCTTAATCGCACCGCTGGCCAGCAAAGAAAACAGCTCAGCGCTGGCTGTCTCCAGTTCCTGGCGATTGGTGATGTAACCAAACAGGGAGGGCCGGGTAACGAACAACGATCCCTTTTTGTTCAGGATACTGAGATCGATATTGGTCACCGGACCCGAAGCATTACCAAAGCTCACCATCAGCCCCTGACGGCGTAGACAGTCTAGCGAGGCCTCCCAGGTCGCTTTACCCACGGAGTCATATACCACGCCAACCTTTTCGCCTGCGGTCAGTTCCATGACGCGCTGGGCAATATCTTCTTGCTGGTAGTTAATGGTGGCCCAGGCGCCAGCATTTTTTGCCCGCGCCGCTTTTTCTGGAGAGCCGACGGTGCCAATCAGGTGTGCGCCAAGCGCTTTCGCCCATTGGCAGGCAATCAGCCCAACCCCACCGGCCGCCGCATGAAACAGGAACGTTTCATCCGGTTTTACCTTGTAGGTCTGACGAAGCAGATACTGTGTGGTCAGGCCTTTGAGGAAACTGGCGGCTGCCTGCTCAAAGCTAATTGCGTCTGGTAACAGCATCAGACGCTCTTCAGCTACATTGTGGCGTTCACTGTAAGCGCCCAGCGCCGCCTGGCAATATACGACGCGATCGCCGGGCGTAAAGCGCGTAACGGCCGAACCGACGCGGGTGACGACACCGGCCGCCTCGGTGCCCAGCCCCGAGGGAAAATGGCCCGTTGGATACAGACCGCTGCGCACGTAGGTATCAATATAGTTAATGCCAATCGCGCGATTCTCTACCTGGATTTCATGCTCGGTGGGATCGGCAAGCTCAAAATCGACCCAGTTTAAGACCTCGGGACCGCCGTGTGCGTTGAACTGAATACGCTTTGCCATTCTTACTCCTGTGATTGTTTCATCATGAGGGTGAGGCGCGCCCCTTAACTGAGGTATACTTGCGCGTCCCCACAGAAGATCGGTAATGCATTCACTATGGCAGGAAATAAACCCACCAACAAATCGAACGAAACGCAGGATCGCCAGTTGGAAGGCGTGAAAATGCCCCCGCATTCGCTGGAAGCGGAACAGTCGGTGCTGGGTGGGTTAATGCTGGATAACGAGCGCTGGGACAATGTGTCCGAACGCGTCGTGGCTAATGATTTCTTTAATCGCTCGCACCGTCTGATTTTTTCCGAGATGCAGCGCCTGCTGGAAAACAGTAAGCCAATCGATCTGATCACCCTGTCAGAATCGCTCGAAACGCGGGGCGAACTGGAAATGGCAGGCGGTTTCGCCTATCTGGCTGAGCTGGCCAAAAATACGCCCAGTGCTGCGAACATCGGCGCTTATGCCGATATCGTGCGCGAACGCGCCGTGGTGCGCGAAATGATCGCCGTGGCAAACCAGATCGCCGATGCCGGTTACGATCCACAAGGGCGCAGCAGTGAAGATCTGCTGGATTTTGCTGAGTCGAACGTATTTAAGATTGCAGAGGCGCGGGCCAATAAAGATGACGGCCCAAAGAACATCGAGCAGATTCTTGAAGCGACCGTTTCTCGCATTGAGTCGCTGTATCAGACGCCGCATGATGGTGTCACCGGAGTGGATACCGGCTACCAGGACCTGAATAAGAAAACCGCCGGGCTTCAACGGTCAGACCTGATTATTGTGGCTGCCCGTCCGTCTATGGGGAAAACCACCTTTGCCATGAACCTGTGCGAAAATGCCGCGATGTTGCAGGACAAGCCGGTTCTGATCTTCAGTCTGGAAATGCCCAGCGAGCAGATCATGATGCGTATGCTGGCTTCCTTGTCGCGCGTGGATCAAACGCGTATCCGTACCGGCCAGCTCGACGATGAAGACTGGGCGCGGATTTCAGGCACCATGGGCATCCTGCTGGAAAAGAAGAATATGTATATCGATGATTCTTCTGGCCTGACGCCAACCGAAGTGCGTTCGCGCGCGCGTCGTATCTACCGTGAGAACGGTGGACTGAGCCTGATTATGATCGACTACCTGCAGCTGATGCGCGTCCCGGCACTGTCAGATAACCGTACGCTGGAAATCGCGGAGATTTCGCGTTCACTCAAAGCGCTGGCAAAAGAGCTGAATGTGCCGGTGGTGGCCTTATCCCAGTTAAACCGCTCTCTGGAGCAGCGCGCAGATAAACGCCCGGTGAACTCCGATCTGCGTGAATCCGGATCGATCGAGCAGGATGCCGACTTGATCATGTTTATCTATCGCGATGAGGTCTACCACGAAAACAGCGATCTTAAAGGGATTGCCGAGATCATCCTGGGTAAGCAGCGTAACGGCCCCATCGGTACCGTTCGCCTCACTTTTAACGGTCAGTGGTCGCGTTTCGATAACTACGCTGGGCCGCAATACGACGACGAGTAATGCTGCTGTGTGCGGACATGCACGATCTGTGCATGTCGGCCCCCGCCGTGCGAAATAGTGTTGGACAAGCCTGCAGATAATCGGGTTATCTGTAGTAAAGCAACACTTTACGCGATGGAAACAGCATGACTCATGTAGACGATTACGATCTGAAAATCCTCACTCTGTTACAATCCAATGGCCGCCTTACTAATCAGGAACTCAGTGATTTAGTGGGTCTTTCTGCATCGCAATGCTCACGCCGCCGTATCAATCTTGAACAGGCAAACCTTATTCTTGGCTATCATGCGCGTTTGTCGCCCGACGCCGTGGGTCTTGGCATGGTTGGGCTAATCGAAGTGCGCCTGATCAACCATACTGCAGACTATGTTGAGAGCTTTCATCAAATGGTGGAACGGGAAGAGGCCATTGTTGATGCTTATAAAACCACCGGCGATGCCGACTATCTGCTTAAAGTCGCGGTAGCTGACTTAGCCTCGCTCAGTGCCTTAATCAGTCAGCTTTTAGCCGGGCACCAGAGCGTTTCCCATGTCAAAACGTCGGTCGTGCTAGGCAGACTGAAAGAGAATGGCCTGATGATGAGTGCGGAACCGGCTGCGCGCCAAAAAAGCGCATGATGTGCCATTTTGGTGCAGATTAAACGCGATAAACTGCCTGATTTTGCGCTATCTGTGCATAAAATAAGTCGGTATTGCACGAAAGCACCCGCCCGGACGGGCGAAAACGGTGATCTTCTGTCAACCTGTTGCCAGCGCAGCCCGGCTGGCGCAGTTATTGCATCAGTGCGTCATTACCCGTACTGAGACAGCATCATGGATAACATTGTACAACCCGCTCATATTCCCCACTCTCGTCTTGAAGATGCGCTTGCAATTCTGCTCGGCACGTTAATGGTGTCGTTCGGCGTGATTATGCTGAAGCAGGCGGGCGCGCTGACCGGCAGCACGGCAGGCCTCGCGTTTTTAATCAGCTACCTGTCGCCCATGTCTTTTGGCAGCGCCTTTTTTCTCATTAACATCCCGTTTTACTGGCTGGCCGTAAAACGGATGGGCTGGGAATTTACCCTGAAAACCTTCAGCGCCGTCGGGCTGGTATCACTTTTTACCCACCTGCACCCGTTGTTTATGCATTTTTCCGCGCTGAATCCTTTTTATGCGGCATTGTTCGGTAACGTCATCATGGGGATTGGGTTTATAGTGTTGTTTCGTCACAAAGCCAGCCTGGGTGGAATCAATATTCTGGCGCTGTGGTTACAGGATCGTTTCGATATCCGCGCCGGTAAACTGCAAATGGCGGTAGATACCTGCGTCGTGCTGGCGTCACTTTTTGTCGTCAGCCTGCCAATGTTGCTCGCGTCTGTGGCAGGCGCGGTGGTGCTTAATGTGATTATCGCAATGAACCATCGCCCCGGGCGGTACAGGGTTTAGTGGCCCCTTTTATTTCTAGACCAACCATGGAGATCTGCACCGTGTTCCAAAACGTTGATGCCTATGCTGGCGACCCTATTTTGTCGCTGATGGAAGCCTTTAAACAGGACCCGCGCGAGCATAAAGTGAACCTGAGTATTGGGCTTTATTACAACGAGCAAGGCATCATTCCTCAGCTACAGGCCGTGGCCGATGCTGAGGAACAGTTGCGTGCCGAGCCGCAGCAGGCGTCGCTTTATCTGCCAATGGAAGGATTGAGTACCTACCGCAACGCGATTGCCCCGTTGTTATTTGGTGCCGATCATCCGGTGCTAAAAGCGGGCCATGTGGCATCCATCCAGACATTAGGCGGTTCGGGCGCGCTGAAAGTGGGCGCGGATTTCCTCAAGCGCTATTTTCCGCAGTCAAACGTCTGGGTTAGCGATCCGACCTGGGAGAACCATGTTGCCATTTTTAGCGGTGCCGGTTTTGAGGTGAAGACCTATCCCTGGTACGATCCTGAAACTAACGGTGTCCGTTTCGATGCCTTCCTCAACACGCTGAAAACCTTACCAAAGCAGAGCATCGTGCTGTTGCATCCGTGCTGCCACAACCCAACCGGCGCCGACCTGACCAATGCTCAGTGGGACGAAACCGTCGCGGTGTTGAAAGCGCAGGAACTGATCCCGTTTCTCGATATCGCCTATCAGGGCTTCGGTGCCGGAATGGAAGAGGATGCTTACGCGATGCGTGCGGTTGCTGCCGCGGGCCTGCCTGCGCTGGTCAGCAACTCCTTCTCGAAAATTTTCTCGCTCTACGGCGAACGCGTCGGTGGGTTGTCCATCGTGTGCGACAGCGCTGAAGAGTCCAGCCGAGTTCTGGGTCAGTTAAAAGCGACCGTGCGTCGCAACTACTCCAGCCCGCCGAATTTTGGTGCGCAGGTTGTGGCACGTGTCTTGAACGACGCGGCTTTAAAGGCAAACTGGCTGGCAGAAGTGGAAGCGATGCGTCTGCGTATTATCGATATGCGTCAGGCGCTGGTACAGGTGCTGAGCACGGCATTACCGGGCAAGCACTTCGACTACCTGTTAAAGCAACGCGGCATGTTCAGCTACACCGGCCTGAGCGCGCAGCAGGTGGATCGTCTGCGCGAAGAGTTTGGTGTGTATCTGGTCGGCAGCGGTCGTATGTGCGTGGCTGGCCTCAACAGTAAAAACGTTCACCAGGTTGCAGAAGCGTTCGCCGCGGTCATGTAATTTACGGCCGTCACAGGTTCTGGCCGCCAGCATTGTCTGGCGGCTTTTTTATTTTCAGGCTTCGGGTTTACCTTTGCGCCACATTCTGCACACTTAAATGGTCTGACAGATTCAGGGAAAAAATTATGTGGCATCAACAAACGTTGGTCTTAAGCGCGAAATCTCGTGGTTTTCATCTGATCACGGACGAAATCGTGCAGCAGTTGACGGGATTACGTGATATCAGAACGGGACTGGTGCATTTGCTGTTGCAACATACTTCAGCCTCACTGACGTTGAATGAAAACTGCGATCCTACGGTTCGACGTGATATGGAGCAGCATTTCATGCGCCACGTCCCGGAAGACGCACCTTATCAGCATGACTATGAAGGTCGTGACGATATGCCCGCGCACATTAAATCGTCCAGTCTCGGCGTATCGCTGACATTGCCCGTGCAGCGCGGTCAGCTGGTATTAGGCACCTGGCAGGGGATTTGGTTGGGTGAGCATCGCATTCACGGCGGTGCCCGGCGTATCGTTGCCACCTTACAAGGGGAATGATAATGAATAATTCGGAGTTACTGACCTATTGCATGAACAAACCTGGCGCCGAACAGAGCGTACACAGCGACTGGAAGGCCACGCAGATCAAAAGCAACGGCGTACTGTTTGCCATGGTTCACGAGGTAAAAGGGCGTCCAGCGGTATCGTTAAAGTCGACGCCTGCGCTGGCCGAGCTGATGCGGGAAGAGCACAGCGATGTGTTCCCCAGTGAACACCTGAATAAATCCCACTGGAATACGCTGTTTCTGGACGGCACGTTAAAAGATTCGCAAATCTATTATCTGGTGGACGCCTCTTTTCAGCAGGCTGATGCCGGACGATAACTGCCCTTTCCCGAGGTGGGAAAGGGCAAACGGCAGGGTTATGCCGCTGATTCATCACGCAGCGTATTGATATCAATAACAAAGCGGTATTTTACGTCGCTTTTCAGCATACGTTCGTAGGCGTCGTTAATCTGATTCATCGCAATCAGCTCGATATCTGAGGTAATGCCATGCTCGCCACAGAAATCCAGCATTTCCTGGGTTTCTGCAATGCCGCCAATCAGTGAACCGGCAATACTGCGGCGTTTAAAGATCAGATTGAAAACCTGTGGTGCCGGGTGGTCGTGCTCAGGTGCGCCAACCAGGGTCATATTCCCGTCGCGCTTCAGCAGGGTGATAAACGGGTTGAGGTCGTGCTGGGCGGCGACGGTATTCAGGATAAAATCAAAGCTGTTAGCATGCTGAGCCATCTGGTCGGCATCTTTTGAGATCACCACTTCGTCCGCGCCCAGGCGTTTACCGTCTTCGATTTTAGACGGAGAGGTGGTGAACAGCACAACATGCGCGCCCATAGCATGCGCAATTTTCACGCCCATATGACCCAGGCCGCCCAGACCGACGATGCCAACTTTTTTACCGGGGCCTACGTTCCAGTGGCGCAGCGGCGAATACGTCGTAATGCCGGCACACAGCAGCGGTGCCACGCCTGCCAGTTCAAGATTTGCAGGAATACGCAGTACAAAGTCTTCATCCACCACCATTGAGGTGGAGTAGCCGCCATAGGTAATGGCCCCTGTTAAGCGATCTTCACCGTTGTAGGTGCCGACAAAGCCATTTTCACAATACTGCTCCAGCCCTTCCTGACAGCTCGGACAGCTACGGCAGGAATCCACCAGACAGCCGACGCCGACCAAATCGCCCACTTTGTATTTTTGGGTCTCAGGGCCAACAGCGGTAACGCGACCGACAATCTCGTGTCCCGGTACCACTGGGAAAATTGTGTTTTTCCACTCATTGCGTGCCTGATGCAAGTCAGAGTGACAAACGCCACAGAACAGCACTTCAAGCTGTACGTCATGAGCACGAAGCTCACGCGGTTTGAAATCAAACGGTGCCAGTTTGGATTTTGCATCCTGAGCAGCATACGCATGGGTAATGTTCATGGTGTCTCCAGTTAAGGTGTGTCGTGATTTTTTGATCAACGCCGCAGCGTAAAGCGCGCAGCAAGAAGGTGACGCCAGGGGCGTACCAAAGAGGAACGGATTAAGGATAGTCAGGGGATTGAAAAGCGTATATGCCTATACGTGTCTGAATCTTGCCTGATCCTGCATTTCTCAGGGTAAACAGAACAGCGATCAAAAAAAGCCTGCCAGAGCCGTGCTGCTTGTCAGTCACGCCTCCGCTCAAAGGTGGCCTGAAAAACGGCTGTACCATTACTCAGCGCTACCGCCGATGGCGATGCGCCATTGGCCTTCTCCTGGTTTACGCCTGCCTGGCCGGAAGATCACAACATCAGTCCGTGAAAAATGGCCAACGATGTGAACGTCGCTGCCGGGGCGTTCAGTAAGGTCGTGTCGGAAACAGAGGATGAGGTCATCCCTGGCCATCCCTGGCGTTCTCAACGGCCAGGCACACGAGCAGGATAGTTTCACTGGTGTCTGTTATTGCGTTCGTTCATCTGGACGACTAAGGCTGCTTATCATCCCCGGAAAGGTTCTGTTGCCGTAAGCTGGAATGTTGTCGGACAGGCGATTGAAGAAGAGCCGGCAGGTCAAATCGCGTCAAAAAACATTACGTAAAGTATGGTTTTATGGTGGCGCCGGACAGACATGTAGATAGTCAGCGGAATCAGTCGCGATTTCCGGCGCGTCAGAGAACCTGAACGAGCTAATGGTGCGGGCATGCATAAAGTAAAAATAACGGTTTTATCGGTAGAGTTGAAGCCAACGCTAATTGAGCAGTATGGCTATCCGAAAATGGAGAAATGTCCTAAGCATCAAGAGGACGAGACATTTATTACTGACTTTCGCAAACCCAATGCCCTCTGTGAAGACGCCTGGGGTTGTATGGAAAAGTTCGTGTTTACTCTGGCTCATACCAGCGAGCCATTATTTTGGAATGACTGGTCCAGACAGGGCAAAGCGGTGGTGTGTTGCAATGATGGGTACCGGCCGGTGACATTTTTGCTCGAAACGCTGGATGAAGAGGCCAGGCCGTTTTAGCAATTAAAAGCCACTGTCATATCCCTGTGATATCAGGGGCATGGTCATACAGCGTCTCGTCTTGTGTCAGGGCTCGCCAGATGGGGGCTGCTTCTTACGCTTTGCCTGATGTGCTTGCCAGAGCCTGGCAGAAACGCCCGCCAACGCGCTTTGCTTGCCTGACGTAATGAAGGTATGAGTGCATTTAAAGAACGCCGCAACGTTATCCGTTGCGGCGTTCTGTTATTTTTCCAGCAAGGGCTTCAGGAAGCGCGCGGTATGCGATTTCTCGCAGTTCGCCACGGTTTCTGGCGTACCTGATACCAGAATTTCGCCGCCGCCGCTGCCGCCCTCTGGGCCCAGATCGACAATCCAGTCCGCCGTTTTAATCACGTCAAGATTGTGTTCAATCACCACAATCGTGTTGCCCTGATCGCGCAGCTGGTGCAGAACTTCCAGCAACTGCTGAATATCGGCAAAGTGTAACCCGGTGGTCGGTTCATCCAGGATATACAGCGTCTGGCCGGTACCGCGTTTCGACAATTCACGCGCCAGCTTCACACGCTGGGCTTCACCACCGGAGAGTGTCGTCGCCGACTGGCCCAGACGGATATAGGATAAACCTACGTCCATCAGCGTTTGCAGCTTACGCGCCAGCGCCGGAACGGCATCAAAGAACTCGCGGGCTTCTTCAATGGTCATTTCCAGCACTTCGTGAATGCTTTTGCCTTTGTATTTAATCTCCAGCGTTTCACGGTTATAGCGTTTGCCTTTGCACTGATCGCACGGCACATAGATATCCGGCAGAAAGTGCATCTCAACTTTAATGACGCCGTCACCCTGGCAGGCTTCACAGCGTCCGCCACGGACGTTAAAGCTGAAGCGGCCGGGATTGTAACCGCGAGAGCGGGACTCAGGGACACCGGCAAACAGCTCACGTACCGGCGTGAAAATACCGGTATAAGTGGCCGGGTTGGAGCGCGGCGTACGGCCGATAGGGCTTTGGTCGATATCGATAACTTTATCGAAGTGCTCCAGTCCAGCTACGTCGCGGTACGGTGCCGGTTCGGCAATCGTTGCGCCGTTTAGGGCGCGCTGCGCAATTGGGAACAGCGTATCATTGATGAGCGTCGATTTACCTGAACCGGATACGCCGGTAATACAGGTAAACAGGCCGACAGGCAGGGTTAAGGTGACATCCTTAAGGTTATTACCCCGCGCGCCGGTAATTTTCAACACCTTAGACGGATCGCCTTTCACCCGCTCAGCGGGCACGGCGATTTCGCGTTTCCCACTGAGGAACTGACCGGTCAGGGAGGCCTCTTCAGCCATAATCTGATCGACGGTTCCTTCCGCGACAATCGTACCACCGTGCACTCCAGCGCCAGGGCCGATATCAATAACGTGGTCGGCGGCACGAATCGCATCCTCGTCATGCTCGACCACAATGACGGTGTTACCCAAATCGCGCAGGTGAATCAGCGTACCAAGCAGGCGCTCGTTATCACGCTGATGCAGACCAATGGAGGGTTCATCCAGCACGTACATAACGCCGACCAGGCCGGCACCGATCTGACTGGCCAGGCGAATACGCTGAGCTTCACCGCCGGAGAGCGTTTCAGCGGAGCGCGACATCGACAGATAATTCAGGCCGACGTTGACCAGAAAACTCAGGCGATCGCCAATCTCTTTCAGCACTTTCTCGGCGATTTTAGCCCGCTGGCCACTCAGTTTCAGGTTTTCAAAAAATGACATGGCGTGCCCAATACTCATCTCTGAAATAGTGGGCAACGTCGTGTTTTCAACATACACGTGGCGCGCTTCGCGGCGCAGACGTGTGCCTTCGCAGCTGGCGCAGGCCCGGTTGCTAATAAACTTCGCCAGTTCTTCGCGTACTGCGGAGGATTCCGTCTCTTTATAACGGCGCTCCATATTGTTCAGCACGCCTTCGAACGGATGGCGGCGAATCGAGGTATCACCCCGATCGTTAATATATTTAAACTCAATGTTCTCTTTGCCGGATCCATACAGGATTACGTTGCGAACGTTATCTGGCAGGCTGCTGAATGGCGCTTCAATATCAAACTTAAGGTGTTCAGACAGTGAGCGCAGCATCTGGAAATAGTAAAAATTACGACGATCCCAGCCGCGAATAGCGCCACCGGCCAGCGACAGCTCAGCATTTTGCACCACGCGATCGGGATCGAAATATTGCTGCACGCCCAGACCGTCACAGGTTGGGCAGGCCCCGGCGGGGTTGTTGAACGAGAACAGGCGCGGTTCCAGCTCACTCATGCTGTATCCACAAATCGGACAGGCAAAGTTAGCCGAAAACAGCAGTTCTTCCGCATCAGCATCGTCCATATCAGCAACAATTGCCGTACCGCCAGACAGTTCAAGCGCGGTTTCAAACGACTCGGCAAGGCGCGTCGCCAGATCTTCACGCACTTTGAAGCGATCGATAACGACTTCAATGGTGTGTTTTTTCTGCAGTTCCAGCTTGGGCGGATCGGAAAGATCGCACACCTCGCCGTCAATCCTGGCGCGGATATAGCCCTGCGTCGCCAGATTCTCCAGCGTTTTGGTGTGTTCGCCTTTACGATCTTTCACGACCGGCGCCAGCAGCATCAGGCGGCGGCCCTCAGGCTGCTCGAGCACCTGATCGACCATCTGGCTGACCGTCTGTGCCGCCAGCGGCACGTCGTGATCCGGACAGCGCGGTTCACCCACGCGGGCAAACAGCAGACGCAAATAGTCGTGAATCTCCGTGATCGTCCCCACCGTGGATCGCGGGTTGTGCGAGGTGGACTTTTGCTCAATGGAGATCGCCGGTGACAGCCCCTCGATATGATCGACGTCCGGTTTCTCCATTAAAGAAAGAAACTGGCGCGCATAGGCAGAGAGCGACTCCACATAGCGGCGCTGACCTTCCGCATACAGCGTATCAAACGCCAGAGAGGACTTACCGGAACCTGACAGGCCCGTCACCACAATGAGTTTGTCGCGAGGAATCGTCAGGTTGATGTTTTTCAAATTATGGGTGCGGGCACCACGAACTTCGATCTTATCCATTCACCTTTCCCGGATTAGCAGCACTCACCGCGCCCTACGACACGGCCAGAAGAAACGCATCATTATGGCACAAAAAATAGACTGAACAAATATCCAGTAGTTTTTTGCCTTTTTAAGACGGATGATAAAAATGGAACACCGCTCTAAAGTGGGAAACTAGGCGCGGGACGTGTTAGAATTGATCGCTTAGACTTACGTAAAAATTCATCGGGAGACAGCAACATGGCCAGTCGTGGCGTTAACAAAGTGATTCTTGTCGGGAATCTGGGTCAGGATCCGGAAGTACGTTACATGCCAAATGGTGGCGCTGTCGCCAACATTACGCTGGCTACCTCGGAAAGCTGGCGCGATAAGCAGACCGGTGAAAACAAAGAAATCACCGAATGGCACCGTGTTGTGCTGTTTGGCAAGCTGGCGGAAGTGGCGGGTGAATACCTGCGTAAAGGCTCTCAGGTCTATATTGAAGGCCAGCTGCGTACCCGTAAATGGCAGGATCAGGGCGGCCAGGAACGTTACACCACCGAAGTCGTGGTTAACGTCGGCGGCACCATGCAAATGCTGGGTGGACGTCAGCAGGGCGGTAACGCGCCAGCAGCAGGCGGCGGCCAGGGCAACAACAACGGTTGGGGCCAGCCTCAGCAACCGCAGCAGGCGAACAACAACCAGTTTAGCGGTGGCGCGCAGTCTCGCCCGCAGCAGCAGCCAAGCGCACCTGCCAGCAACAACAATGAACCACCGATGGATTTCGACGACGACATTCCGTTCTGATTGCAACGTTGCGTCGCTTCTCTACTATATAAAAGCCCCTTACCGGGGCTTTTTGTTTTTCTGCCTTGATTTTGCCGCGGTGACAGCCTGGCTTTTAGCTCAGGTCGTGCAGTGCCTTATCCAGCGGCGGGCTCAGTGAGATGTCCTCAAACGCAACGGCCAGGCCAGCGCGTTCTGGCGTGCAGCACATGACGCCAACGTTAACGCGGCCCGGCGGGAAGGGGCACAAACGCAGCAGCGGCCAGCATTGCCCGTCGGTTGAATACTGCAGTCTCAGGCTGTCGCCTTTGCGCGTCAGCCTCAACCAGAATGCGCGCGCATCGCCGGGAAAGATGCCCGTGGCCCAGTCAGACTGACCAAGCGTCAGGACGCTGCCGATAGCGGGCGCACCATCATTATATTCAATGCCCGCTTTCAACCAGTGCTGCGCATCGCGCATCAGCATCAGTCCGGCCTGATCGTACAGCGTCGTAAAGTCGGCACGAATCTTGACCTGGAAAGTAAAATCCTCCTGCACCGCCCTGGCGAAGATATGCCCGGAAAAGCGTTCAAATCCATACCAGGTTTGGTGCCAGAAATCCGTTTTTTCGTCGGTAACCACGTGCAGGATACCGTTCTGATGCTGCCACCTTGCGGGTTCATTGATCCAGGAAAAAGAGTCGAGCACGGCGCCTCCAGAATAAACCATTAATCACAGCCTTAGCGTTGAGGATAGTCGGCTAAGAAGACGTGTGCCGATCAAACGACGTTGAGCGGACAGGCCTCAGCGCCATTCGGCCAGCAGGGTGGCGGTATCGACAACGCGCGGCACGTTACCGGGCATGCTAAGGGCTGCCCAGACTTCATTATGCTGACCAATTAACTGCTCAGCGTTGGCATAGGTCCTGTCGGCAGTGGTGTGCGCGTCGGCGGCCACGGTGATGCGATACCCTAAGCCTGCTCCGACTTTGAGCGTGGTATCAACACAGTAGTCGGTGGCACAGCCACAAATCACGAAGTCAGTGATAGCTAAGGTGGCCAGCAGCGAAGCCAGGGTTGTCTGCCAGAAACTGTCGCAGGCGGTTTTGGTAACGTAATACGCATTCTGGGGCTGTTCAATTTCGGGTAGCAGCGCAAAAGCATGGCTGCCCTCAATCATGTTCCCTTCGCGATGCTGAATAAACAGTGTAATGTCAGCCTGTCTGATCAGTCGGTTGATCTGCGCCACTCGCCCGGCGCGATCGAAACGCGGCGATTCAAACACGCCATTTTGCATATCAACGACCATGACTACGCGCTGCATAATTGCTCCCGGTGAGTGTGCCTGTGAAGCAGTGTTACCTAATCGACAGAGGATAACAATCTGCAGTTTGGGTGCGGTGCAGAAGACCTTGTTGCAGGAATAAGGAGAGGTGAGGTGGAGGGCATTCCAGCCGTATTTCCCGGTGAAAAAGATCGCGCGCAGTTTAAGCAATCGCCAGACCTGCCAGGTGTGGAGCTTTATCAGGCGCACATCTCTCATTACGCCTTTGAGCCGCATACGCACGAAGCGTTTGGTATAGGCACCATTGAGGCGGGAGCACAACGTTTTCGCTATCGCGGTACGCAGTACATCGCGCCCGCGCATTCGCTGGTGATGATGAATCCCGATGAGCTGCATACCGGTGAATCGGCCTGCGAAGACGGCTGGCGCTATCAGATGATTTATATTCAGCCGCAGTTGATGGACGAACTCAGTGGCGATCGCGGCTGGTGGTTTGATGAGGCGCTCAGAACGGATGTGCGTCTGGCACAACCTTTATCGCAACTCCTCTCGGCGCTGTGGCAGGCCGATACGGCACTGGCACGCGACAGTTTATTATCTGAACTGCTGCTGTATATGCGCCCGCTGGCGCGAATGTCCTCACCGCGTAAAGCTGAAGCCCGACACCGTTTCGATGACGTGCGCGACTACCTGCGCGCCAATCTGGCTGAACCGCTCAGACTGGAGACGCTGGCCGCGTTAGCCTCGTTGTCGCCCTGGCACTTTTTACGGGCCTTCCGCGATCGTTTTCACGTTACGCCTCAGCAAATGTTAATGGCTTATCGACTGTATGAGGCCAAACAGAAGCTGGCTCAGGGTGAGGCAATTGCCAGCGTGGCTGCCGCCGTGGGCTTAACGGATCAGGCTCATCTGACGCGCGCGTTTGCCCGTCGTTATGGCATCACGCCGGGCCGCTATCAAAAACAGATAAACCCAAAACTACTCAGGCGTTTATGAGGCGACTGCTGGCGCTGATTCGTGTGCGCTGAACAGTGGTCAGCTGGCCTGGCAATGGCCCGTCGTTATGGCATCACGTCGGGCCGCTATCAAAAACAGATAAACCCAAAACTACTCAGGCGTTTATGAGGCGACTGCTGGCGCTGATTTGTGTGCGCTGAACAGTGTCCAGCTGGACTGCTACTGGGGCCTCATTTCGCTCCGCAAATGTAAATCAGGCCGCCTTTCCTGTGAGGGAACACAGCCAGCGCTTATCGCTGTTGTTGATGAGGCCTCCCTCCGTTTTTGCCATCCTCGCCGGGCCGTTGTGGACATTGGTCTGGACTCAATACGGGCAACCTGTATTCACATTTGTCGCTGTTTTTTTGCCTGTCTTCTGGCCTGTTCTGGACGATGCGATTTAAACCTCAGCCACGCGGTACTGCCATCAACATTCGATAAGCCTTACCCCTGATAATTGATAATTACCCGGTGTGATATTCACGCTTTTTCGGATTATGCCTGACTCAGGCACGGCAAAATAACGCGGTAATCGCGCTTTTCTCACCCTGTAACTGGCCTTTATCTGTTATATGCGCCGCGCGCTCTGCAAAAAAATGTGATCCCTGTAGGGCGTTACCACGTGCTGCAGGGTGCATTTTGAACAAAAAACAGACAGTTTTGTCCGGGGCTCGACCGTCATTCGCCCTAAAAAGAGGAGAATGTGAGCCTGATGTTTAGGCTGGCCGCCAAATTTTATGTGTAACCAGCACGCAGCGTTGCCGTTTGGTTAAGATAAATCCCTATAAAAAACCACCCTTTACTTCAGCAGTGTCTAATTAAATCGCTCGTTCATCCCGCTTCGCTTTTATTTAATGTTTAACGATGGGCATCAATAGTACAGGATATGTGCTATTGGCTGCTGAAAGTGATAAGTATCAATAAACTGTTTATCTGAGATTATTCTGGCCTGTTTTTATCTTTTTATGCTGACAACGATCGCGGCGAGATTGGAAAAAATCCCCAGGGCCAGAGGTGGCTAAAAAAAGCACTTTATAAACCGACTTAACATTACCCTTGCTGAACAAAGAGGCCAGTGGATATTCGATTCTTTTAGGGAGGCTAATGAAAAAAAGAGGGGCGCCAATCTCACCGAAATGAGATTTGGCGTATAAAAGTGGCGTAGATAGAGAGACTTTTGCTGTTGTGAATCAATTTTACCGCAAAAAAGGAAGCGTAACCGCAAATCCATTCATTAATTACGGACTGGGCGAAGCGCACCACCATAAATGTCCTGTTAAATGCTCTTCATCTCTTCTGGTAAGAACAAATCTCAGCGATGTCGCCATTATAAAGCCGTTGTCTCACTATTAGCGGTTATCTGAACCGGCAGGGTAATGATAAACGCTACGGCTAATATCCAGTAAACGGCAGCTGCGCCGGGTTCCTACATCAAAAGTGCTCTGTAAGAAGTTGACCGCCTGACGTTTTTCGTTGGTGGTGAAGAAATTCTTCAATACGCTCTGTAGCATTTCCTTATCCGCGTTCAGCGCTTGCAGTTCGCGTGTCAGAAACTGTACTTTTTCTTCCAGTTCTTTGATTTTTCTGCCTTCTTCCGAGGATAGCCCAGAGAACTTCTTCTTCCAGCTGTAGAAGGTTGCCTCAGAGATGCCCAGCTCTTCACAAATCTCTTTAACCTTAACGCCCGATTCAGAAGCTTTAATGGCATTTGTGATTTGATCTTCGCTATATCGTGACTTTCTCATAAATGCTCTTACCTTTCTTATCAATTAATGGATGAGAATTACTTTATTAACCTTTGGTACTGTATGATTTCATTGAGTGCCGTATTTAAATACGGACGTTAAATTGCGAGGGTTAAATTAAGATATTTAGAATAAATATCATCATGGGATAAATCTTATTTTATTCTTATCGGGATGTCGCGCCTTCCTGGTATGGGGTTTTTGATATAAATTCATCGCATCCCAAAGATAAAAATGACTGTAAATTTGATATTCAAAGCCGCCTGACCTGTTTTATTCAGGGAGGATGGTTTTTGGAAACATTATTGGTTTCAATTTGAAATCGTTTCCAGTAGAGGGTATTCGGTCCAGATATAATCAGAATTCTCCTGAATTCTCCCGATAAAATAAGACTGGATTCTCATTTTTGCGCCGGACTGGCGCGATGTTTATAATTTCGCTATGAAATTTAAGCGCTTATTAATTCGTCCCAGGGATGGGCACCGAAGTGGTAGATGTAGAGTAATACTAAGGAACAGTCGATGAAATTGAGCGTAATGTCTAATGCCGCCTGGATGATGTCTGAAAAGATTATCTCCGTCTTTGGCGTCATTTTCGTGACGTCATATGTGGCAAAATCCTTCGGTCCGACCCTATTTGGTCAGATGGCATTTTCAACGTCATTATTTGCTATGGTGCAAACCATAGCCCTCTTTGGCACTGAAACAATTTTGTTTAAACGTGTCAGCAAAAATGCGGCCAAAGGTTTACGTTTAATGCGCATCGCACGCACGTTGCGCATGGGTTTATTACTTCTCACCTCAGGGCCAGTATTAATTTGGGTTTGGTACAACATGCAGGAGAACTTCCTGGCATTTGCACTGGCCTCTTTTGTTGCGTCTGTTTTTGTCACACAGGACACCTTTAGCGTTTACAACAATGCACGATTGGCTTCAAAGCTGAATACCGTGGCGAATGCGATTGGCATGCTGATGAGTTTTGCCCTGAGCTTTATCATTGCCTGGCTGCGTCTCAATCCATTGTGGCTAACGCTTTCGGTTATCACGGTCACGCTGGTGCCTTACGCCATCAAACGTTACACCTTTTATCAGGCACATCAGGACCAGCTTCCGCCGCGCGAGACGCGAACGCTGTATTTGCGTTACCTGATGTATGCCGGATTGCCTCTGGCGATTTCCAGCATTTTTATCTCTGTCCAGGTAAAAGCCGCGCAGATGTTTTTGGCTGGCATCGCATCGGCCCAGGAGCTTGGCTTGTTTGCCGCAGCCAATACCATCGCCGCCTCGTGGATTTTTATTCCCGTCGCACTCATCACCTCGTGCTTTAGCGAAATTTTTCGCGCGCGCGGTGAGGAAGCGATCAGGCTGACGGCGCGGCTCAATGGCTACGTGATGGCCGTGTCTTTGCTGATGTTGCTGATCGTCGCACTGTTCGGTGAACAGATAATCATCGCGCTGTATGGCCCAGCGTTTACCCAGTCAGGCAATCTCATCACCCTGCTGTCGATAGCGACCAGCTTTTCGGCGCTGGGCACCGTCGCGTATCGCTACATGGTAAAGGAAGGGGGCTTTGATTATTTACTGAAGAAAATCATTTGTCTGGTGATCATCAGTATGCCGCTTTCCTGGTGGCTGATTCAGGGCTATGGCATTACAGGAGCCGCATGGAGCGTTTTTCTATCAGAGCTCCTGTCCCTGACCGTCATGAATTATTTCTTTAAACACGGCGTGATTCAAAAAATCCAGGTTTCCTCACTCAACTACAAAACCTACAAATGAGGTCAAATATGCTCAAGTTAAAACACGAGCTCAGAAGAAGTTTGCAATACTTCATCAAGAAGATGCCCTGGACTTATCAGGACCGGATTTATTATTTCCGTAAGTTCAGAAGGCTACCCAACCTGCGTGAGCCCAAGGTGTTCAATGAAAAAGTGCTGTATCGCAAGTTCATTCATGGTGACTATCAGCTCTATGCCCGCCTCTCTGACAAGTTTTCGGTGCGTGAGTTTATTGCTGAGAAGATCGGCAATGAATATCTGATACCGCTGCTTCATGACACGACCGATCCCACCACGTTGAACAATCTGACGCGTTGGAAGGGAACGGTGATCAAACCGAATCATGCGTCAAACATGGTCGAGATCGTGCTGGAGGAACCTAATGCACTCCGGAAGCAGCAAATCATTCATAACTGCTACACGTGGTTAAAGACTGACTTCGCCAACGAAGCGCGTGAGATTCACTATCGCTATATCAAGCCACGTATTCTGGTTGAGCAATACATCGGTGATGGCAAAAGTGCCCCGGTTGACTACAAGTTCCACATGTTTAATAAGCGCGATGGCAACTTTGAGTATGTGCTTCAGGTCATTTACAACCGCTGTCAGCCTCAGCTCTCAATGAATTTTTATGTGAACAACCTGAGTGAGGCGTTCCATAAAATTCGCGATACCGGGCTGGACGTTTCGACGGTGATGCCATCGTTACAACAGGCCCTGGCGTTAAGCAAAACGCTGGCCAGCGACTTCGACTATGTCCGTGTTGACTGGTATATCCATGATGAACAAATTTATTTTGGCGAGCTGACGTTCACGCCAGGCGCAGGCATGGTGACGGGTCTGGATCGCGGGCTGGATAAGATGATGGGTGAAATGTGGATTCAGGATCGTCGCGGAACGCAGAGGCCGGACGTAGAAATACAGGACGTTGCCATTCCTGTTATGTTGAAGAAAATTTGACGCTACACAGCAATATAAAAAACCCCGCTTTGCGGGGTTTTTTATGAGTTTATCAGGGCATTTGCCAGTTAGCGGGCGCTCGACTCATCACGTCGATAAAGACATCTTTAGAGACGCTAAAGAAATGGTGCACGTTTTCCATACTCAACGTGATGCCCATCAAGCCGGTCACGAACCAGCACGACATCCCAACGCCTACGCTGCCACAGAGAAACGCCATGACGTGATGACTGTCCTGGCGGAGACGGGTTTTTAGCGTGCTGGCAAAGAACATCATTATCGCGCTAAGCAATTCCCAGCGCATAACAAGAAAACTGGTGGTTAAAGTCGCCATCAATTTTGACCTCAAAATCGGAGATTACGCCTGACTGTCTGCGAACATCACGTCGGCGGAAAAGTCTGTCAGGTCGGGCTCTTTCGTCGGCAACAAGTGTCATAATGTGATGTGGGTCACACTATATCATCCGATTTCTGATTTTTGTACAAAATTTGTCTGATCTGGCAGCAGAAAAAGAGGGCGCTTACGACAAGGTTGGGGCACTAAATGCGGCGTGCGCCTGGGCAGGCGCACGGAGCGCGTCAGCTAACCGGACAGCATTCTCCCGTTGTCCGCTGGGTAAAGCTGGTCATCGTGTCGCTGCAGTCAAAGCGCATCAAACGCGGACGCTGGATGGCCTGGCGGCGCATCGCGTGGCGATAAGCCGTGGGCGTTTGTGAAAACTGGCGACGAAAAACGCGTGAGAATGTCTGTTGCGAGTCATAGCCATATTGCATCGCAATATCAAACACTGGCCGCTGCGTTTGTCGCAGCGCTTCAGCGGCCAGCGTCAGGCGGCGTTCGCGAATATAGCCACCCAACGTCTGTTTCGTCACGCTACGGAACATACGTTGCAGATGCCATTTCGAATAGCCTGATTTGGCGGCGACTTCGTCAATTGACAGGCTCTTATCCAGGTTTTGGTCAATCCAGTGCGTCAGTGAATGAATGATCTCTTCTTGTATCATGGCCTCATCCTTCTGGTGAATTTCCCCTTAGCGTTCATGCGGAATTGACAGGCTTTCGGCGATAAAACCGGGTCCGCTCGCTGGCGCATGACATCATAAGGGAAGGTGTCGTTCTGATGGGAAAAGAGTATAATTCCTCAAGTTAACTTGAGGTAAAGTGCCAAATGAAAAAAGATCGCAATTACCCAAAACCCGTGCTGACACCGGGCGAAGTGGCGCGCCGAAGCGGCGTCGCCGTTTCTGCACTGCACTTTTATGAAAGCAAAGGGCTGATTTTCAGCACCCGTAATAGCGGAAACCAGCGGCGTTACAGCCGTGATGTGCTGCGACGGGTGGCCATTATTAAAATTGCACAGCGCATTGGTATTCCGCTCGCCAGCGTCAGTGACAGCCTTGAGAACATGCCGGCAGATAAGCGGATGTCTGCTCAGGAATGGGGCAATCTGACGCAGCACTGGCGCGACGAACTGGATAAGCGCATCGAAACGCTGACGCGCCTGCGTAACGATCTGGATGGCTGCATTGGCTGTGGGTGTTTATCAATGCGTGACTGCCCGCTGCGCAACCCTGGCGACCTGCTGGGCCAGCAGGGCTCTGGCGCGGTACTGCTCGATCCTGAGCAGGATGGTTCCCTGCATAAGACAAGGTGACGTCTATACTTGCAGCATATTCACTCACAGGGAACCATGATGATCACCGTTCACCATCTTGAACAATCGCGCTCTCACCGGGTGCTGTGGATGCTGGAAGAGCTGGAAGTGCCTTACCAGGTCAAGCGCTACCAGCGCGAACCCACGATGCTGGCGCCGGACGCTTTAAAAAAAGTGCATCCGTTAGGGAAGTCGCCCGTGATCACCGATGGCAATCGCGTGGTGGCCGAGTCCGGTGCCATCCTTGAGTATCTGGAAGAAAGATACGACAGCGAAAAACGGCTGCAGCTCACTGATGAAGAGGCGCAGCTACAGGCGCGTTACTGGCTGCACTATGCGGAAGGTTCACTGATGCCGCTGCTGGTGATGAAGCTGGTTTTTGGCCGCCTTGGCAGCGCGCCGGTGCCCTGGTTGCTTCGCCCCGTGGGCGCGGCGCTGGGTAAAGGCGTTCAGAAAGCCTGGCTGGATAAACAACTCAAATTGCACAAGCAGGTCATTGAAGCTCACCTTTCAACACAGCCGTGGTTCGCGGGTCAGCGCTTCAGCATTGCGGATGTGCAGATGAGTTTCCCTATTCTGGCGCTGAGCCAGCGCGCCGGACTGAAAGATGCCCCCGCTACGCAAAAATGGTTAACGACCGTGCAACAGCGTGCGGCCTGGCAGCGCGCTATTCAACAAGGCGGTGAGATTAACCTTTCTGGCTGATGCACGTTGCCCGATGACGCCGCCCGGCGTCATTCTTGCCTGCCTTCTCGTGATTGACGCCTTATCCTGACGGACAGAATGTTAAATGATGGTATCAAGAGCATTCCTGATGTTATCAACCTGATCTTTATAGTCACCAATCCTCACTCAGCGGTTGAAAAACGGCGGTTAAACGCCGGATAATCTGCCCCCTTTAAACGGGGCAGCGTGACGTCCCGTTCTGTGCGGCGAAGTAAACGTTTGCCTTTTGCCGGCTGCCCGCTGGCGATGACAGGTTTCCAGGGACGTCAGGGCCGTTACCGCACGATCCCACTACAACAATTTTTGAGGCTCAACTATGTCAATTGAATCACGCCCGTCCGGTGGAAAGCTGGATGCCTGGTTCGCCATCTCGGCCCGTGGCAGCAGCGTGCGACAGGAAATTGTCGCCGGGCTGACTACGTTCCTCGCCATGGTTTATTCAGTGATCGTGGTGCCCGGCATGCTCAGTAAGGCGGGATTTTCACCCACGGCGGTGTTCGTTGCGACCTGTCTGGTGGCGAGCGTGGGATCGATCATCATGGGGCTGTGGGCGAATTTACCCATGGCAATTGGCTGTGCTATCTCACTGACGGCGTTTACCGCTTTCAGCCTTGTGCTGGGTCAGCACATTAGCGTACCCGTGGCGCTGGGTGCCGTGTTCCTGATGGGCCTGCTCTTTACCCTGATTTCCACCACCGGGATTCGCGCCTGGATCTTACGCAATCTGCCAATGGGGGTTGCGCACGGAACGGGCGTCGGCATTGGTCTGTTTTTGCTGCTGATTGCGGCAGACAACGTGGGGCTGGTCGTCAGAAATCCGGCCTCAGGGTTACCCGTTGCCTTGGGCCAGTTTACGTCGTTCCCCGTCATGATGTCATTGCTGGGGCTGGCCGCCATTTTTGGCCTGGAAAAACGCCGCGTGCCTGGCGGTATTTTACTGACCGTTATCGCGATTTCTGCTCTGGGGCTGGTGTTCGACCCGGCCGTGCGCTGGCAGGGACTGTTTGCCCTGCCCAGCCTGCGTGATGCGCAGGGTGAGTCACAGCTCTTTAGCCTGGACATCATGGGCGCCTTGCAGCCTGCGGTGCTGCCCAGCGTGCTGGCGCTAGTGATGACGGCGGTCTTTGATGCCACCGGCACGATCCGCGCGGTTGCGGGCCAGGCCAATCTGCTGGATAAAGACGGGCAGATCATCAACGGTGGTCGGGCGCTGACCACGGATTCCGTCAGTAGCCTGTTTGCTGGCCTTGTCGGTGCTTCGCCAGCGGCAGTCTACATTGAGTCTGCCGCCGGTACGGCGGCGGGCGGTAAAACCGGCCTGACGGCGATCGTGGTGGGTCTCCTGTTCCTGGTCATTCTGTTCATGTCGCCGATCGCATACCTGGTGCCGGCTTACGCCACCGCGCCAGCGTTGATGTATGTCGGCCTGTTGATGCTGAGCAACGTGGCCAAGATCGATTTCGGTGACTTCGTTGATGCCATGTCCGGCCTGCTCACGGCGGTGATTATCGTTCTGACCTGTAACATCGTTACCGGCATTATGATGGGGTTCGCCACTCTGGTGGTTGGCCGTCTGTTTGCGGGCGAGTGGCGTAAGCTCAACGTGGGCACTGTCGTGATTGCCGCCGCGTTAGTCGCCTTTTATGCCGGAGGCTGGGCGATCTGACTGTCAAACCGGACGTTCAGCGGAGCGTCCGGAATTATCCGCTTTTTGGTCTTTTAAGCACGGCTTGCTTTTCCTGCCCTGGCCAGTTTGTTTTACACTTTTAACTTATAGTTGATTCGAAGATAACAACCGCCTAAGGAAAGCATGGAAATCTTTTTTACTATTTTAATTATGACACTGGTGGTGTCGCTCTCCGGGGTCGCCGCACGTATCTTGCCTTTTCAAATCCCGCTACCGCTGGTGCAGATCGCCGTCGGTGCTCTACTGGCCTGGCCTAACTTCGGCCTGCATGTGGATTTTGATCCGGAACTGTTCCTCGTCTTATTTATTCCGCCGCTGTTATTTGCTGACGGCTGGAAAACGCCGGTTAGCGAGTTTCTGCATTACGGGCGGGAAATTCTTGGCCTGGCCCTGGTGCTGGTGCTGATTACCGTCGTCGGAATTGGCTATCTGATTTACTGGACGGTTCCCGGTATTCCTCTTATCCCTGCTTTCGCCCTGGCGGCAGTGTTATCACCTACCGATGCCGTGGCGCTTTCAGGCATTGTCGGCGAAGGCCGCATTCCTAAGAAAATTATGGGAATACTTCAGGGCGAAGCCTTGATGAACGATGCCTCTGGCCTGGTTTCACTGAAATTTGCCGTCGCGGTGGCGATGGGCACCATGGTGTTTAGTTGGGGCGGTGCCAGCGTCGAATTCCTGAAAGTGGCGGTCGGCGGCTTAATTGCCGGTGTTGCGGTCTGCTGGCTCTACGGTAAGTCACTGCGTGTCCTGAACCGCTGGAGCGGTGGGGACGATGCCGCCACACAGATCGTCCTGCTGCTGCTGCTGCCGTTTGCCTCTTATCTGATTGCAGAACACCTGGGCGTTTCCGGCATTTTAGCCGCCGTCGCGGCCGGGATGACCATCACGCGCTCCGGTATTATCCGTCAGGCCCCGCTGACCATGCGACTGCGCGCCAATAGCGTCTGGCACATGCTGGAGTTTGTGTTTAACGGCATGGTGTTCCTGATGCTGGGCCTGCAATTGCCCTCTATCCTGGAAAATTCCATTCAACAGGCGAACGCGGATCCCAACGTGGATATCTGGATGATCTTTGCAGATATCGCATTGGTCTATGCGGCGTTAATGGTGGTGCGTTTCGGCTGGCTGTGGATCATGCAGCGTTTCAGCAAGCGCCTGTTAAAAAACAAGCCGTTAGTTTTCTCTAGCTACTCTTTGCGCGAACTGCTGATTGCCTCTTTTGCGGGCGTGCGCGGGGCCATCACCCTGGCGGGTGTCCTGTCGATTCCCCTGTTCCTGAGCAACGGCAATCCTTTCCCGGCGCGCTATGAGCTGGTGTTTATCGCAACCGGCGTGATTCTGTTCTCGTTACTGGTTGGCGTCATTGTTCTGCCGGTGCTGCTGCGCGGCGTCGAGACGATGGATAAGAGTGCCCATCGGCACGAACTTCAGCATGCAAGAGCGGTGATGGCCGGTGTGGCTATCGAGAGTCTGCAAAAGATGGAGGCACGGCTCGAAAAGGAAACCGACGAAAATATCGATCCTGAGCTGCTGAAAGAGGTCAGCCTGCGTGTCATCGGCAACCTGCGTCGCCGTGCGGAGGGGAAAAACGACCTCGAGCACGCGCTGTTTGCCGAGAACCTGGAACGTCGCTTCCGTTTGAACGCACTGCGTGCCGAACGTGCCGAAGTGTATCACCTGCGTGCCACCCAGCAGATATCCAACGAAACGATGCAAAAATTGTTGCACGATCTGGACCTGCTGGAAGCGCTTCTGATCGAGAAAGAAGAGTAAACTCCCTGTTGCGCCGCGCCCGCCCGGTCACCTGCGTTCTGCGACGGCCGGGCGGGCTGCCGCACTAGACGGAGAGGCGCGGTGCCTGATCGGGCCAGTGTTCGCGGCAACACGCAATCCACGCCTGCGCGCTGCGTGACAGATAGCTGCCTTCCCGCCAGATCAGCCCCAGATGCCACTGAAGCTCGGATTCCAGCGGCAGCCACAGTAACGACTGTTTATCTAACCGCTGGCATATCGGCTCCGGCAAAATTGCCAGCCCCATCCCGGCCTGCACCATGGCGGCCAGAAAATCCCACTGCCCGCTACGCACGGCAATGGTAGGGGTTATCTCCTGACGCTGAAAAGCTTTCATTAACTGGCGGTTCAGCGAAAACTCTTCATTAAAGATCAGCAAAGGATGCGGAGCCAAATCGCGCAGGCTGAGCTGGGTGCGTTGCAGCCAGGGTTCCTGACGGGGCAGTAAGACACATAACGGATGCTGCATCAGCGATAAGGTTTCGAGGGGTAATTCGGCATCGACCGGGAGCGCCGTCAGGGCAATATCCAGCGTGCCTGCCAGCACCGCCTCCTGAACCGTTAAGCCGCCAAACTCAGCAATGCTGAGTTCCACGCCCGGATACCGGCGACGAAACGCCGAAACCGAACCAGCGATCTGCATGCCGACCATTGGGGGAATACCGAGCCGCAGCTTGCCGGTTTTCAACTGATTGATATCGCCTATCTCTGCCTCAAGCTGATGGAACTCCTGTAAAATAGCCAGTCCGCGTTGATAAACGGCTTGTCCGCTGTCCGTGAGATGCAGGCGACGTCCATCGCGAAGCAGTAGCGCGCAGTCCAGCTCCTCTTCCAGCTGACGCACCATTTTGCTGATCGTCGGCTGCGTCACAAACAGCTTTTGCGCGGCCCGGGTAAAACTCTGCTGACGTACCACTTCGGTAAAGTAACGCAACGCACGAACGTCCATAACTATTCCTTTCTGGCATGATTTTAATAATTTTAATTCATTTTTTTCACAGTACCTCGTGATTCTATACTGAGCGCATTAACGATATGGGAGAAAAATGATGGCCCTGGCATTGCCGCGCCTTAACCTCGACAGGCTGCAACGGCTCAGCTTACCGCTACAGCTGGCGCTGTTTATCTCGGTATTCGTCGCCAGCGAGCAGCTGGTGAACTGGCTGCATCTGCCGCTGCCGGCCAACATTGTAGGCATGCTGCTGATGTTAATGCTGATTGCGCTACGCGTTTTACCGCTGCGCTGGGTGAAAGTCGGTGCCAGCTGGCTGCTGGCAGAGATGCTGCTGTTTTTTATCCCGGCGGTGGTGGCGGTGGTGAATTACGCTGATCTGTTGCAGATTGATGGCTGGCGGATTTTTGTGGTGATTGCGGTCAGTACGCTACTGGTGCTGGCAACGACCGCCCTGGTGGTGGATCGCCTGTACCGCTTCGAGGTCGCGCGGGCCGCGCGTAAGCAGGGCGGCGGCGATGCGTAATCTGTTTATCAGCCTGCTGTGTGCGGCCGTCACGCTATTGATTTATTACCTGAATAAACGGCTGTATCGCCGCTGGCCAACACTGTTACTGATGCCGCTGATCATGACCCCGCTCATTCTGGTGGCGCTGCTGCTGCTGACCCATATCAGCTGGCAAAACTATATTGCGGAAAGCCACTGGCTACTGTGGCTGTTGGGCCCCGCGACGCTGGCCTTTGCGGTGCCGGTCTATGAAAATCTGGCGGTGATTAAACGCCACTGGTTATCGCTGAGTGCCGGTGTGTTAACCGCCACAACAGTCTCGGTATGCAGTTCCGTCTGGCTGGCGCGCTTACTGAATTTACCGGAAACTATTCAGCGAAGTCTGGCCGTGCGCTCCATTACTACGCCCTTTGCGCTGGCGGCGGCCAAACCCATGGGTGCGCAGCCCGATCTGGTGGCGTTGTTTGTGGTTGTGACAGGCGTATTTGGCATGGCGGTAGGGGATGTGCTGTTCCTGCGCATCGCCATCAAACAGGGCGTGGCGAAAGGGGCCGGATTCGGTGCCGCTTCGCACGGTGCCGGTACGGCACGCGCTTATCAACTGGGGCAGCAGGAAGGCGTGGTATCAAGCCTGGTGATGATGCTGTCTGGTGTAGTAACCGTCATACTGGCGCCGTTCATCGGGCACCTGATGTGGGCACACTGAGCCCGGTGATGACAGGCCTGAATGCGCCTGTCATCCGCTCTTTTCCGCTTAACTTACAGCGCGTTGTCCGTTTTGGCACAAAATGACATCTCTTTTTACGTAAAGCTTTCCAAATTTAGTTGTCACCTCGTTTCAGACTGCTACCCTTGATGCGGAATTATTTGACCCATCATGGAGAGAATCATGTTTAAGCAACTTGTTACCGGAAGCGCTCTGAGCTTCATTATGCTGAGCGGCGCCGCGCAGGCCATCGAGGGCAGCGTCGATGTTGGCGAGCACAGCACCAACCTGAATGTCGGTTTGGGCACGACCTCACCAGGCCTGTTCCTGAACGGCAACTGGTTGCGTAGCGATCATGACGGCAGCACTTACGGCGCTGGCCTGGGCTACAACGTCGATTTCGGCGATCTACGACTGGCGCCAACCGCAAAGGCGATTTTTACCCATCCTGAAGACGGGAAAGACGGATTTGCGGTGGCGCTGGGCGGCAGCGCGCAGTACAACTTCAACAGCATGTGGGGCCTGTACGGCCAGTATTATTATGCGCCGGAAGGCCTTACCGATCATCTTGACAGCTACCAGGAAGCGAGTGGTGGTGTGAGCTTTACGCCGGTCTCTCTGCTTAACCTGCGCGTGGGTTATCAATATATCGAGCTGAATAATAAAGGCGGTCGTAAAGACAACGTCCTGGTCGATGGTCCATACGTGGGTGCATCACTGCGCTTCTGATAGTGGCCTGAGAAAAAGGGCAGGGACCTCGCGGACCCTGCCCTTTTTTTATGCCCGGGAGAAGGGATTAGTGCGCTTTGCCTTGCTCAATACCGGCACCGGTCTGGGAGCGAATAAACTGCGCCCGGAAGCGTGAACGCTCTTCTGCGCCCTGTTGCGAATGATCGGTAACCGAAAACAGCCAGGTGCCCACAAAGGCGATAGTAATAGAGAACAGGGCCGGATATTCATACGGATAGATTGGCGAAGCATGGCCCAACACCTGAACCCAGACGGTAGGGCCAAGAATCATCAGCACCACGGCGGTGATCAGCCCTAACCAGCCGCCGACCATCGCGCCGCGGGTGGTGAGTTTAGACCAGTACATGGAAAGCAGGATAATCGGAAAGTTACAGCTGGCCGCAATCGAGAACGCCAGGCCGACCATAAACGCGATGTTCTGTTTTTCAAACAGAATACCCAGGGCGATCGCCACAACACCGAGCACCAGCACCGTAATTTTCGATACCCGCAGCTCGTCGCGCTCGCTGGCCTGGCCCTTACGGTAAACGCTGGCGTACAAATCGTGAGAGACCGCCGAAGCGCCCGCCAGCGTCAAGCCAGCCACCACGGCCAGAATCGTGGCGAATGCCACGGCTGAAATAAAGCCCAGGAAGGTGCTGCCGCCAACCGCATTCGCCAGGTGTACCGCCGCCATATTGGTGCCGCCGATTAACGCGCCGGAGGCATCTTTAAAGGCCGGGTTGGCACCGACCAGCAGTATGGCGCCGAAGCCGATAATAAAGGTCAGAAAGTAGAAGTACCCCATAAAACCGGTGGCCCAAAATACGCTTTTACGTGCCTCTTTGGCGTCGGCAACGGTAAAGAAGCGCATCAGAATATGCGGCAATCCCGCCGTACCAAACATCAGCCCCAGCCCCAGCGACAGGGCAGAAATAGGATCTTTAACCAGCCCGCCGGGCTGCATAATGGCCGCGCCTTTCGGGTGGACAGCCATCGCTTCGGTGAACAGCGTATTAAAGCTAAAACCGGTACTTTTCATTACCATAATGGCCATGAACGAGGCACCAAACAGCAACAGAACGGCTTTAATGATCTGAACCCAGGTCGTCGCCAGCATGCCGCCGAACAGCACGTACATCACCATCAGGATCCCCACCAGGATGACGGCGATATGATAATTGAGGCCGAACAGAAGCTGGATCAGTTTACCTGCCCCAACCATCTGAGCAATCAGATAGAGAGCAACTACCACCAGTGAACCGCAGGCTGACAGGGTGCGTATGGGTTTTTGCTTCAGGCGATACGAGGCAACATCGGCAAAGGTATAGCGCCCCAGATTACGCAGCCGTTCTGCAATCAGAAACAGAATCATCGGCCAGCCGACCAGAAAGCCCAGCGAATAGATTAAGCCGTCATAGCCCGAGGTATACACCAGCGCCGAAATACCCAGAAAAGAGGCGGCGGACATAAAGTCGCCTGCCATGGCCAGCCCATTCTGAAAGCCGGTGATATTTCCGCCTGCGGTGTAGTAATCGCTACGCGAACGCGTTCGCTTCGACGCCCAGTAAGTGATACTCAACGTGGCGCCGACGAAAATCACAAACATGACGATCGCCTGATAGTTAACAGCCTGTTTCTGTACCGCGCCCGTAATGGCATCGGCGGCCAGAGCAGAAAACGGCAGCAGCGCTGCCAGCATCCACAGCATAAGACGGATCATGGTTTTACCTCGCTGAGGATAGCCTTCGTCAGACGATCAAACTCGCCGTTTGCGCGCCAGACGTACACGCCGGTCAGGACAAAGGAGATGACGATCAGCCCTACGCCGAGCGGAATGCCGCGTGTCACATTGGTGCCGGCATGAAGAGGTGTGCCCAGCCAGCCAGGGGCAAAAGCAATAAGCAGAATAAAGCCGACATACAGCACCAGCATAATTAACGACAGCAGCAGGGCAAAGGACTGGCGCTTGTGTACCAATTCCTGAAAGCGAGGATTACGTTCAATTTGTTGGTAGATCCTTTCCTGTTCGGGCAGGGCATCATTCATCACATTATCTCCAGAAGCATGCAGGCGTGGACCTCACGCAAAAGCGTGAATGAGTTATATTTTTGTGACTACAGAAACACACTACGTAGGGAAGTGGTGGCGGAAAGCCTGATGCTTTCCGCCGGGTTGTTACGGCATGGTGATGGACTGTTTCTCTTCAAGCAGTTTCTCAACGACGCCAGGATCGGCCAGCGTTGACGTATCGCCTAAATTACTGGTATCACCCGCGGCGATTTTCCGCAGGATACGGCGCATGATTTTACCGGAGCGGGTTTTGGGCAGAGAGTCGGTCCAGTGCAGCACATCGGGCGTGGCGATCGGGCCAATTTCTTTGCGTACCCAGTTACGCACTTCGGTGTAAAGCTCTGGTGAGGGCTCCTCGCCGTGATTCAGGGTGATATAGGCGTAAATCGCCTGGCCCTTAATGCTGTGCGGGATCCCCACCACAGCGGCTTCGGCAATTTTAGGGTGGGAAACCAGGGCCGATTCGATTTCTGCCGTGCCCAGACGATGCCCTGACACATTCAGCACATCATCCACGCGGCCGGTGATCCAGTAATAACCGTCCTCATCCCGTCGCGCGCCGTCACCGCTAAAGTAGGCATTTTTGAAGGTAGAGAAATAGGTTTGTTCGAAACGGTCGTGATCGCCGAACAGCGTTCGGGCCTGGCCTGGCCAGGAATCAGTGATAACCAGGTTACCTTCGCAGGCTCCTTCCTGAGGATGCCCCTCATTATCGACCAGCGCGGGCTGTACGCCAAAGAAAGGCGTGGTCGCAGAACCGGCCTTAAGCCGCGTTGCGCCGGGTAGCGGGGTGATCATAAACCCCCCGGTTTCGGTCTGCCACCAGGTATCCACTATTGGACACTGGCTGTTGCCGATTTTTTTGTGATACCACTCCCAGGCTTCCGGATTAATCGGCTCACCGACCGAACCCATAATACGCAGACTGCTACGGTCGGTGCCTTCAATCGCCTTGTCCCCTTCGGCCATCAGCGCGCGGATAGCCGTGGGCGCGGTATAGAGCAGGGTGACTTTATGCTTATCCACCACCTGCGCCATGCGGGCGGACGTCGGCCAGTTGGGCACGCCTTCAAACATCAGCGTCGTGGCACCGCAGGCCAGCGGGCCATACAGCAGATAGCTGTGGCCGGTAACCCAGCCTACGTCAGCCGTACACCAGTAGATATCGTCCTGATGGTAGTCAAAAACAAACTTAAAGGTGGTCGCAGCGTAAACCAGATAGCCGCCGGTCGTATGCAGCACGCCTTTCGGCTTGCCGGTTGAACCTGAGGTATACAGGATAAACAGCGGATCTTCTGCCTGCATTTCTGCCGCAGAGTGGTTGGTACTGGCGTTCTGCATCAGCTCGTGCCAGTGCCTGTCACGTCCTTCAACCCAACCGACGTCTTTGCCAGTACGTTGAAAGACCACGACGTTTTTCACGCTGTTTACGTTGGGATTTTTTAACGCATCATCCACATTTTTTTTCAGTGGGATCGTACGCCCCGCGCGCACGCCTTCATCGGCTGTCACAATTAAGGCTGCACTGGAGTCGATCACGCGACCTGCCACCGCTTCCGGTGAAAAGCCGCCAAAAATAACCGAATGCACGGCGCCAATGCGCGCGCAGGCCAGCATGGCGACCGCGGCTTCCGGCACCATTGGCATATAAATCGCGACGACATCGCCTTTTTTAACCCCGAGCAGCTCCAGCACGTTGGCAAAGCGACAGACATCGGCGTGAAGCTGACGAAAGGTTATTGTTTTGCTTTCGTTGGCATCATCACCTTCCCAGATGATGGCAGGATGATCGCCCCGGGTTGCCAGGTGACGATCCAGGCAGTTCGCCGCCAGATTGAGCGTGCCGTCCTCATACCAACGAATGGAAATATTGCCAGGCGCAAAAGACGTGTTTTTAACTTTGCTGTAAGGCTTTATCCAGTCAAGGATTTTACCTTGCTCCCCCCAGAATGTTTCTGGATCGGTAACCGATTGCTGGTACATCGCCTGATACTGTTCGGCAGTAATCAGCGCGTTTGCTGCAATATTTTCTGGAACAGGATAGATATGATGTTGGCTCATGGCGAATCTCCTTGAAGATGTTAATCATATGTCAATCAATGGTTAAGTGAAGCCCGACAACCGGTTTTGTTTCTTTTTTGCGCCATAGATCACGCGTTAACCTTGCTGACATAAAAACGTCGTGAATTGGATAAAATCACCCTAACTCCCTGCAAAAAATGGGGATTTAAGTTGCAACATTTTGTGAAGGGCTCTGGTTAAAAAAGCAGCGAACGAACCGCGCAGACATTGAGCATTGCCTGAATAGCTATGCGAAAACTTATCGAAGGTTTACTTTTCATAACAGCAGGTTAGGGATTTGCGCCTGTGCCAGCATTTTATGCTTAAGAGATGGTGAAGTTTTAATCGAAGCCTCCAAGGGTTGCATTTACCACAGTGAAAATGGTACTTATCTCGCCCCTGATCATCAGGTATCAACTCAGACCGCGTCTGAAAATGGGTATGGAAATCATCGCATTTCAATGCGGGACGCCGTCTATAAACACCCTCTAATTTACCGGGCTTTTTGCTCACTTCCCTGTGTGTATTGTCTTCTGCACCTTCGCAGTAGAGAGAAACGGGTTTTGACTGAGGAAATTACGCGTTATGAAAGGTTTTAAAATCAGCCTTGCCTGGCAGATTCTGATCGCACTTGTGCTTGGCATCATCGTGGGTGCCGTGTTGCATAATCAGCCAGAAGATCGTGAATGGTTAGTCAATAATATTCTCAGCCCGGCGGGCGATATCTTTATTCATCTGATTAAGATGATTGTCGTGCCCATCGTGATTTCATCCTTGATTGTCGGCATTGCGGGTGTCGGGGATGCGAAAAAGCTGGGACGCATTGGTCTCAAAACCATTTTGTACTTTGAAGTGATTACCACCGTTGCCATTGTTGTTGGTATTACCCTGGCCAACGTGTTTAAGCCCGGCACCGGCATTGATATGTCTACGCTGGCAACGGTGGACATCTCTAAATATGAAGCCACAACCGCTCAGGTGCAGGAAGGCACCCACAGTCTGGTGGCGACCATCCTGTCGCTGATCCCGCAGAACATCTTTGCCTCCATGGCAAAGGGCGAAATGCTGCCGATTATCTTTTTCTCGGTACTCTTTGGGCTGGGACTGTCCGCTCTGCCGTCAGAACAGCGCGATCCGCTGGTCAATCTGTTCCGTGGTGTATCAGAAACCATGTTTAAAGTGACGCATATGATCATGCGTTACGCGCCCGTGGGCGTGTTTGCGTTGATCGCCGTGACGATTGCTAACTTTGGCTTCGCGTCGCTGTGGCCGCTCGCGAAGTTAGTGCTGCTGGTATATGTGGCGATCCTCTTCTTTGCCTTTGTGGTGCTGGGGGCGGTCGCGCGTTTCTGCAAGCTACGCATTACGACGCTGATGCGCATTTTAAAAGATGAGCTGATCCTGTCTTACTCAACGTCCAGTTCAGAAACCGTGCTGCCGCGCATCATGGAGAAAATGGAAGCCTATGGCGCGCCCAAAGCGATTACCAGCTTTGTCGTTCCGACCGGCTATTCGTTTAACCTGGATGGATCAACGCTGTATCAGAGCATCGCCGCCATCTTTATTGCTCAGCTGTATGGCATTGATCTGTCGCTGACGGACGAAATTATTCTGGTGCTGACGCTGATGGTCACCTCCAAAGGCATTGCGGGCGTGCCCGGCGTATCCTTTGTTGTGCTGTTGGCAACGCTCGGCAGCGTGGGTATTCCGCTGGAAGGGCTGGCGTTTATTGCGGGCGTGGACCGCATTATGGATATGGCCCGCACCGCGCTCAACGTGGTGGGTAATGCTCTGGCAGTGCTGGTCATTGCGCGCTGGGAAAACCAGTTCGATACAGAACAGGCTAAAGCGTACGAATTACAGTTACGGACGCAAACCGCCAGTTAACAGCGGGTTAGCAAGACAAAGGCTCAACGGTGGTTGGGCCTTTTTTTTACCCCGTTTTTATCACCGCAGAAAAAAACGTGGGCAGAGGATGAATTATTCATTCGTTGTGTTAAAAATATTCAGAATAAATTATTCCTGTGGAGGACGAGTGTGAAAATCGATCTCAGTCAGATGATCACGGAAGGGCGCAATCCGGCCAGCCAGCATATTGATGAAATGAGCACAGAGGCGATGCTGCGGGTCATCAACGAGGAAGACAAAAAAGTCGCTCTGGCCGTGGAGGCGATCGTGCCGGAGATTGCGCGCGCGGTGGAGGCAATCTGCGCGGCGTTCAGCGCAGGGGGACGTCTGGTTTACTGCGGTGCCGGGACATCCGGCCGTTTAGGTATTCTTGATGCAAGTGAATGCCCACCAACTTTCGGAACGCCACGCGACCAGGTTATTGGCCTGATTGCCGGGGGCCATCAGGCCATCTTGCAGGCGGTAGAGAACGCAGAAGACAATGTGGAACAGGGCGCTCAGGATCTGAATGTTATTCACTTTAGCCGCTACGACGTGCTGGTCGGCATCGCTGCCAGTGGACGGACGCCCTATGTATTGGGCGCGCTGGATTATGCCCGGCAGTGCGGTGCCTCCACGATAGCGCTGACCTGTAATCCACACAGCAAAATGGCTCAGGTCGCCGATATCGCCCTGACGCCAGTAGTGGGGCCTGAAGTGGTGACGGGATCATCACGCATGAAAGCCGGAACCGCACAGAAGCTGGTGCTGAATATGCTCACCACCGGGGCGATGATTCGTAGCGGTAAGGTTTACGGCAACCTGATGGTGGATGTTGAAGCCACTAACCAAAAGCTGGTGCAGCGGCAGGTTAACATTGTTATGCAGGCCACTGACTGTGATGAAGCCAGCGCCCGCTCGGCGCTGTCGGCCTGTGGCGGACACTGTAAAACCGCCATCCTCATGGTGTTGGCAGGATTAAATGCCGATGAGGCGATCGCGCTGCTCGCTAAGCACCAGGGCTTTATCCGCAAAGCATTACAGGATTCGGGAGCGCGCTAATGGCAAAAATGACCGATGCACTTCTGCACGATATCGTGCAGGCAGTGGGCGGCGCGGCGAACATCGTCGTATGCGGCAACTGTATGACGCGTTTACGACTGACGCTGAGACACAATCAGGCCGATATTGCCCGGCTGAAACGCCTGCCCGGCGTGCTGGGCGTCATCGACAGCGATGATCAGTTGCAGATAGTGCTCGGTCCTGGTAAGGCACAGACGGCGGCAGAACGGATGCAGGCCATCCTGGCGCAGGCGCAGGGCGATGCCGCGGTATTGCACCAGGTAGCGGCAGAACAGAAACAGCAGATAAAAGCCAGGCAGACCGGCGCGCTGCAGCAGTTCCTGGCACGCTTCGCCACCATTTTTACGCCGCTCATTCCGGGTTTTATTGCCGCAGGTTTACTGCTGGGGTTTGCCACCCTGATTGAGCAAAGCCTGCACCTGAGCACGCCTGGCGATCATCCTGGCTGGCTGATTCAGGGCGTGGCCTATATGAAAGTGTTCGGCAAAGGGCTGTTTACCTTCCTCAGCATTCTGATTGGCTACAACGCGCAAAAAGCCTTCGGCGGCACGGGCGTAAACGGGGCCATCATCGCCTCGCTGTTTATTCTGGGCTACGTGCCGGATGCCAAAGTCGGCTATTACAGCGGTATGGACAGCTTTTTTGGTCTGGCTATCGATCCGCGCGGTAATATCATCGGGGTGCTGCTGGCGGCCATGTTTGGTGGCTGGCTGGAAAGGCGGCTGCGCACGATCATTCCAGACAATCTGGATATGATTCTCACCTCGCTGCTGACCTTATTGATCACGGGCGCGCTGACATACCTGCTGATTATGCCGGTCGGCGGCGAGCTGTTTAAGGGCATGTCATGGCTCTTTATCCACCTCAATAACAACCCGTTTGGCTGTGCGCTACTGGCCGGACTGTTCCTGATCGCCGTCATGTTTGGCATTCATCAGGGATTTATCACGGTCTATTTTGCCCTGATGGAAACCCAGGGATTTAACTCACTGTTTCCGATTCTCGCCATGGCGGGTGCCGGTCAGGTCGGTGCCTCGCTGGCGCTCTGGTGCAAAGCGGAAAAGGGCGCGCTGCTGCGTGCCCAGATAAAAGGCGCTATCGTGCCAGGCTTACTGGGCGTGGGGGAACCGCTTATCTACGGAGTAACGCTGCCGCGCCTCAAACCTTTTATTACCGCCTGCTGTGGCGGTGCGGTCGGCGGATTCTTTATTGGCTTAGTGGCATGGCTGGGGCTGCCGGTGGGCATGAATACCGTATTTGGCCCGTCTGGGCTGGTCACGCTGCCGCTGATGACGTCGCATCAGGGGATTTTTGCCGGCATGGCTGTCTATCTGGGGGGATTGATTGTCGCCTGGGTTAGCGGCTTTTTACTGACGTGGTGGTTCGGCACCCGCAATGTCGACCTGCGCTGAATTGATAAATAAAACACGAAGAAAGCCTGTTAGGCAGGTCTGTAAAAAAATAAGGATGGGGAATCTGTTGCATCAAAACGTCCCTAACACTGTCTCGGGCTTACCAGTCTGCGTACTCAACCCGCTACGTTCGCAATGAATGATCGCGGTATAAATACCAAAAGCCGCCCTAAAGCGGCTTTTTAAATGCAACAAATTTGCGCGTAGCACTAAAGAGTCATTACGCAAGTGCCGAAAACATAAAAAAAGGTAATCTTTACCTTTTAACACTCACTCATTAACACTTCTGGTGTAAGTCTGACTGGTACGAGCAAGGACTCCTATGCGCAATAACCAACCTGTTTCCCAGCGTGAATATGTCTATGACGATCATGCCACACTGATGTCAACGACCGACCTGAATAGCTATATCACCTATGCCAACGACGCCTTTATTGAGGCCAGTGGTTTTACCTCTGATGAGGTAAAAGGGCAGCCGCACAATATGGTGCGCCATCCGGATATGCCACCAGAAGCCTTTGCAGATATGTGGGCCACCTTAAAACAGGGTGAACCCTGGACCGCGCTGGTTAAAAACCGGCGTAAAAACGGAGACCATTACTGGGTGCGGGCGAATGCCATTCCGGTGGTGCGTGACGGCAAGGTCCAGGGCTATATGTCCGTACGCACTAAGCCCTCAGCGCAGGAGGTTAAACAGTGTGAAGCGCTGTATCGCGATTTCCGCGAAGGACGCGCAAGGGGCCGCCAGTTTCACAAAGGGCTGATTATACGCAGCGGCTGGCGTCGTCTTGGATCGATATTAAAAACGTTGCCGCTCCGCTGGCGCATTCGCACTGCGTTACTGGCTGTCTTGCCGCTGTCGGTTGCGGGCGTCTGGGCATTGGGCGTTGCGCCACTGGCGCTGGCGGGCTTTACGGCCGGTATGGCCTGCCTGCTGTTGCTGGCCAGCCTGTGGCTCGAACAGCAGATCTCGCGTCCCATCGAGCGCATGTGCAGGCAGGCGCTGCGTGTGGCAACCGGTGCCAGCCATCAGGTTGAGCAGATGGATCGCATTGACGAGGTAGGACTGACGCTACGCGCCATTGGACAGCTGGGGCTGATGTTCCGCTGGTTAGTCGATGATGTCAGTGGCCAGGCCATTAATGTGCTGAGTGCCAGTGATGCGATTGCCCGTAGCAATAATGAACTGAGTCGTCGCACCGAGCAGGCGGCGGCCAACGTACAGCAAACGGCCGCGACCATGAACGAAATGACCGCAACGGTAAAAAGTAATACGCAGACCGCACAGGAAGTGAGTTCGCTCTCTGTTAACACCAGTGAAGCGGCAAGCAAGGGCGGCGAGGTCATGAAGGAGATGATGGGAATGATGGCAGAAATCGCTGACAGCTCACAGCGCATTGCCAGTATCACCAGCGTTATCGACAGCATTGCTTTCCAGACCAACATCCTGGCGCTGAACGCGGCGGTAGAGGCGGCCAGAGCGGGTGAACAGGGGAAAGGGTTCGCCGTGGTGGCCGGTGAGGTGCGGAGCCTGGCACAGCGCAGCGCAAAAGCCGCCAGCGAGATTAAAGCGCTGGTTGAAACCAGCGCCAGCCGGGTCAATTCGGGTAACGAGCATGCGGGTGCCGCAGGCCATACCATGCAGGACATTGTGCAGCAGGTCCAGAACGTGACGTCACTGATCGGCCAAATCAGCGCCGCGACAGCAGAACAGTCCACCGCGTTGAGTGAAGTGAGCACGGCGGTGGAAGATCTGGACGATATTACCCATCAAAACGCCGCCCGCGTTCAGGAAAGCGCAGAAGCCTCAGGGCGCATGACGCATCAGGCTAACCGGCTGGTTGAAGCGATCAGCGTGTTTCGCTAAGACGCGACCGCCTGCGTGCCCGCATAGCCGGCACGCAGCGCACCGGGTGACTGGCCGATTATTCGTTTAAAGGCCCGGCTAAAAGCGGCCAGTGAACCATAGCCCAAATCGAAAGCGACCGTTTCCAGCGCCTCACCATGGTCGGCGATGCGTTTAACCGCCAGTCGCATGCGCAATTCGGTCAGGTAGCGCAGCGGCGTCATACCGGTGGCATGAAGAAAGCGTTCGGCAAATACCGAGCGTGAGCTACCGGCTTCGCGCGCTAAACGTTCTACCGTCCAGTTCTCGCCCGGAGAACGGTGCATGGCGGCAATGGCCTCACTCAGGCGCGGATCGCGCATCGCCTGCACCAGCCCGCTACTTTGCCCACAGCCATTTTCTACCCAGCCACGCACCACCAGGGCCGCAACCACATCCGCCAGACGCGAAAGAATCCCGGCGTGACCCGCGTGTCGGGTTCGTGATTCACGCTCCATCGCCTCCAGCATTGGGCGAATCTCCGGATAGTGTGACAGCAGCGTACTGACCAGCATGACGTCCGGCATCGTGTTGATCAGCGGCTGCATGCCGCCCAGTTCAAATGCCATGCTGGCGCTGAATAACAGGACGCTGTGGTCATCTTCACAGGCATCTGCCGGTGCCGTAATGGCACAGATACTGTCACAGATCGGTTTGCTCGCCATCGCGTCAATGCACTGACAGTCGGCATCCTCACTGGAGAGCAGGCTGTGCGGCTTACCGTGAGGGATCAGCAGGGCATCGCCACTGTTCAGCGTGAAAAGCGCGCCGGATGCGCCACGCACCAGCAGCGTACCGCGCCCGACAAAATGAAACTGGGCCCGTCCCGGAGAATCATTAAAGCGCAGGCCAAAAGGGGCGCTGACGGCAATGCGCTGGTAGTTAACGCCATACAGGCGCATGCCCATTAGCAACTCACTGGTCAACTCATCGTAACGGCTCATCACAGAAATCCAGACGAATTATCAAAAATGACGGTGTAACCATCATAGATCGTCTTGCTCATCCCCTCTATGCTCAGCACTACTTTTTTTTCCGGAGAAGCAACATGAGTCTCAACACTGAAGTGGCTGATGAGGTTTCCATACCCACTCATCCAGCGTGGGGCGCCGTCTTTGCGATGTCGTTTGGCGTATTTAGCCTGATTACCGCCGAGTTTTTACCTATTAGTTTGCTGACGCCGATAGCGCGCAGCCTGAACGTTTCGGAAGGTCTGGCGGGACAGACAGTGACCGTCACGGCCCTGATTGCGCTTCTCACCAGTCTGACGGTAGGCAGCCTGGTCCGACGCATCGATCGCCGGGTGGTGATGCTGGCCTTCTCATTACTGCTCATCGTTTCCGCATTGATGGTGGCACTGGCCGCCAATCTGACCGTCATTTTGCTGGCGCGCGTCCTGCTGGGAGTGGCCATTGGTGGCTTCTGGACGTTGTCTACCGCCATTACCATGCGGCTGGTGCCCGCCGATCAGGTTCCTCGCGCACTCTCCATCGTGTTTAGTGGTATCTCACTGGCGACCATTATTGCGACCCCGCTGGGTAGTTATCTGGGCGGGCTGGTAGGCTGGCGAGCGATCTTCCTGTTTACGGCGGGCCTGGGCGCGACTTCCCTGCTCTGGCAGTTTTTCACCCTTCCCGCCATGCCTGCCGAAGGCAACGCGCGCAGCGGCGGTGTGCTGGCGTTGTTACGGATAAATGTCATGCGCTGGGGAATGCTGGCGGTGATCATGATGTTTACTGCCCACTTTGCTTTTTTCACCTATCTGCGACCATTTCTGGAAAGCGTGGCGCGGCTTGACCTCAGCCAGCTGTCTCTGGTGCTGCTCGCATTTGGCATCGCTAACTTTGTGGGTACGTATCTGGCCGGTTATCTGGTGACACGTAGCGTATCACTGACGCTGAGCGGAATGGCCCTGCTGATGGGCGCGACGGCCCTGATGCTGGTGAGTTTTGGCCATACTGGCTGGCTGGTTGCAGGCGGTGTCGCGATCTGGGGCCTGGCGTTTGGTTCGATGCCGACGGGCTGGTCCACGTGGATTTCTCGTGCGGTGCCAGACGATGCTGAATCGGGCGGTGGGTTACTGGTGGCAACCATTCAGTTAGCGATTACGGTGGGCGCGGCGGCGGGAGGCTGGATGTTTGACTTACGCGGCGCAGGCGGCGTTTTCCTTGCCAGTAGCGCGCTGATGCTGGTGGCGGCAGTAACGATCTTTTCCCGCGTCAGGCATCACGGTTAATGTGACTCATGGCAGCGATATATGCTGCCTTTTTATTGCAGTCTGGTTTTTTAACCTTTTGTGTTTTAACAGGGCTAAACGTGCTTTTCAATTTCAGTTTTATTGAACAACTTAAGCAAAACCCTCTGCTTTTTTCTGATCAATATTCGGCCTATTATGTTTTCACACAAGGCAAAACGCCTTAAATAAACTGAAAATGACCGAGGAATTTATCATGAAAACTATCAAAACTTTTGCTGCTGTTATCGCCCTTGCCGTTCTTCCTGTTGCAGGCTTCGCGCAAACTGTGACAGCGACCGGTTCTACTCTGGACAGCACCGAAGCGAAAATTGCTGCGCAGGCGCAAGAAGCTGGTGCTTCCTATAAAATCACCGAAGCTAACACCAATAACGGCGTGCACATGACCGCTGAACTGCTGAAATAATGCTTGAAGTTGTGTGCTGACAGGACGCCTATGGGCGTCCTGGCGGCGTTTGTGGATGCCCGCCGTTTCATCTTTTCCCTTCCAGGTTCCCCATCAGACTCCTTTGTTATTCGCCACTAAGCCTGTCAGCTGTGCAGACGCTTGCCTGATTTTTGGGCGCGATAACGTGCAGGCTTCTCCGCTGCGGCCGCGATTTCACGCGAGAGACGATTTACTGCCATTAATAGCCAGGTGCAAGACTGGCTGGCCTCGGACGATCCCTGATGTAGCAAGACGGTAAGACCACGTAAGCCTGGTCGGACGACAGCCGATGGCAAAGTCCATCACGGGCTAAGGGAAGCAGAGCCTGGGCAGAAGGGGAAGACGTAAACCGCATCAGTAACCGGTTTACCGGTCTGCTGCGCTCTGCAAGTCGCCAGGTTCTGCTTGTCAGTCTGGATTGCGTGAAGCGCGGCCAACAATCCTGGCAGGCACCGACTCATGACTCTGGATTCGCGATAATTTGCCTGCGGCATGAGGCTGCCGCAGGCGAAGAGCCTGGTTATGACACGTCTTCAGAGGCGTCACGCATCATCTCACCGTGCGGCACGTCATCCAGAATCTGCTCAAAGCTACGCAGACGTTTATAGATAGACATCAGCTCAACCAGCGTCGACCACGAGGTGATCAGGTACTGGAACGAGCTGCGGACCTGATCGAAAACGTTGGTTATCTGGTTAAGCAAACCCAGCGTTATCGTTCCGGCTACAATGGACGGGAACAACAGAAACAGTCCAAAGACGTTATCGACCTGAAGATAAAGAATGCGGCTGATGTTGAAGTAGAGATAGTGAAAATACAGACGGAAATAGTTAACCCGCACGTTGTTGAACAGCACTTTTACCGTGGGTGGTGTGGCACGGTCGGCGTTGTCTTCGCCGTAAACCAGCTCTTTACGATAAGCAGCTTCAACCCGTTGATTACGAAATTCGAGACCGGGGAGCTTAATCCCGACCAGCGCCAGCAGACCGGTACCGAACAGCGACCAGAGAACCGCAGCAATCACCAGCGCGTAAGGGAGATTCCCCAGAATCGGAATGTTTTCGACATGATGTGACAGGGCGATCAACACCGGCAGAAACGCCACCAGGGTCATAATGGCCTGGATAAAGTTCACGCCCCAGCTTTCCAGCGTTGTGGCAAAACGCATGGTATCTTCCTGCACACGCTGAGCCGCGCCTTCAACGTGGCGTAAGCGCTGCCAGTGGTGCATATAATAATTGTTCATTGCGGTACGCCAGCGGAATACCCAATGGCTGATGAAAAAAGCATTCATCACGCCAATAACGACCGCAATTAAGGCAATGCCCAAAAAGGCCATCACCTGAGCATAAAATTCGTTGATTTGAACCGAGCCGGCTTTCGTCAGCGCTTTTTGGATCAAATCATAAAAAGGGCCATACCAGGCGTTTACGGCAACGCCAACCTGCACACCAAACCAGGTGACAAAAATAATCAGTGCCGAACCCCATACCGACCAGCGTTGCCACGGATGGTTGTCAGTTAGTCGCCAGGCTATCGCGAAAATTGCCACCATCAGCCAGTAATAGGCATAAAACCACAACTCACCCGGCGCAATAAACCGCATTACCGTCGTGGGCAAGGGCTGCTTGATGGCGGCCTGAAAAGCAGGCCAAAAATGGGCCGGTAAATCGCTGGCAAAGCCAAACCAGCCAAAAATCGCCAGTAAACTCCAAAGGGCGGCCGAGCTGAAAAACAGTCCCGGTCGCGGGAAGAAAGACTTAAACATAGGTACTCCGCTGTTGTGTAATCGCTTTTATAACGTTTAAACGGCTATCTGTCTGTAGCCTGTTGTTTCTGAACATGACATCGACAAAATATATGTTAATGAAATTGTGCTTTTTTGTTTCCTTAAACTAAATGTTTATTGGCAATGGTGTTACACTTATATTCATTGTTACCGGTAACAGTTCGTTGTACCCGAAATCCGCAGATAAAAACCACTACAACGTACTCACTTCTCTTTTTCGTACCGCAGTTGATGCGGTGATGAGGCAATGTCATGTCAGACCAGAAAAAGGGTCATTCACGCAGGGATTTTTTGCTGAAGACCATCACCCTGGCGCCCGCAGTGGCGGTAGGCAGTAGCGCACTTGGTGCATTTTCTGCGCCCGCTCAGGCGGCAGCGCCCGCCGCACCCCAGCCCGCCCGAGATTATCAGCCCACTTGGTTTACCGCCGAGGAATTTGCCTTTATCAAGGCGGCCGTTGCGCGCCTGATTCCTGCTGATGAACGCGGCCCCGGCGCGCTGGAAGCAGGCGTGCCTGAGTTTATCGATCGTCAGATGAATACGCCTTACGCCACCGGAGCAAACTGGTATATGCAGGGGCCTTTCAATCCCGACGTCCCTAAAGAAATGGGCTATCAGCTGCCGCTGGTGCCGCAACAGATCTACCGTCTCGGTCTGGCTGATGCCGATCATTACAGTCAGCAGCAGCACGGTAAGGTGTTTGCCCAACTCGACGCCGGGCAGCAGGACGCATTATTACAGGCCATGGAGAGCGGCAAAGCCGGTTTCCGTCAGCTGCCCGCCAACGTGTTTTTCTCATACTTATTGCAGAACACCCGCGAAGGCTTCTTTAGCGATCCCATCCACGGCGGCAATCAGGGCATGGTGGGCTGGAAGCTCATCAACTTCCCTGGCGCACGCGCCGACTTTATGGACTGGGTAGAGCGCGGTGAACGCTATCCGTTCCCGTCAGTGTCGATTCGTGGAGAGAGAAGCTGAGCATGGCAAATGAATTAAAGAAAGTGGATGCCGTGATTGTCGGCTTTGGCTGGGCGGGCGCCATTATGGCCAAAGAGCTGACCGAAGCAGGTCTGAACGTGCTGGCGCTGGAGCGCGGTCCACATCGTGATACCTATCCGGATGGTTCTTACCCGCAGTCGATTGATGAGCTGACCTACAACGTTCGCAAAAAGCTGTTTCAGGACCTGTCTAAGAGCACCGTCACCATTCGGCACGACGCCTCACAAACGGCCGTGCCTTACCGCCAACTGGCGGCCTTCCTGCCCGGTACCGGTACCGGCGGCGCCGGGCTGCACTGGTCGGGTGTCCATTTTCGGGTTGATCCCGTAGAGCTGAAGCTGCGTAGCCACTATGAGGCGCGCTACGGTAAAAACTTTATTCCTGAAGGCATGACCATTCAGGACTTTGGCGTGGACTACCAGGAGCTGGAGCCGTTTTTTGATAAAGCTGAAAAGGTGTTTGGCACCTCCGGTAGTGCCTGGAGTATTCAGGGCAAGGTCGTCGGCAAAGACAAAGGCGGTAACCCCTTTGCGCCCGATCGCTCTGACAACTTTCCACTGCCCGCGCAAAAGCGGACCTGGTCGGCTCAGCTGTTCGCCCAGGCCGCCGAGTCCGTAGGTTATCACCCTTACGATCTGCCGTCGGCGAACACCTCTGGTCCCTATACCAATACTTACGGCGCCCAGATGGGGCCGTGCAACTTCTGCGGCTACTGCAGCGGCTACGCCTGTTATATGTATTCCAAGGCATCGCCGAATGTGAATATTTTGCCTGCGCTGCGTCAGGAGCCAAAGTTTGAGCTGCGTAACAATTCTTACGTGCTGCGCGTCAACCTCACGGGTGATAAGCAGCGTGCGACCGGTGTCACCTATGTCGATGCGCAGGGCCGTGAGCAGGTGCAACCGGCGGATCTGGTCATTCTGTCTGCCTTTCAGTTCCATAACGTCCATTTGATGCTGTTGTCCGGCATCGGTAAACCTTACAACCCGATCACCAACGAAGGTACGGTAGGGCGCAACTTCGCCTATCAAAACCTGTCGACGTTGAAAGCGCTGTTCGATAAAAACACCACCACCAATCCCTTCATCGGTGCAGGCGGTGCAGGCGTCGCCGTGGATGATTTCAATGCCGACAATTTCGATCATGGTCCGCACGGCTTTGTTGGCGGGTCGCCGTTCTGGGTGAACCAGGCGGGCACCAAACCGATCTCGGGGCTCCCCACGCCGACCGGCACGCCAAACTGGGGCAGTCAGTGGAAAGCCGCCGTGGCGGACACCTACACGCACCACCTTTCCATGGATGCTCACGGTGCGCACCAGTCTTACCGCGCTAACTATCTGGACCTGGACCCGAACTACAAAGATGCCTACGGCCAGCCGTTGCTGCGCATGACGTTCGACTGGCAGGACAACGACATCAAGATGGCGCAGTTCATGGTGGGGAAAATGCATAAAATCGCCGAAGCCATGAATCCTAAAATGATCATTGGCGGGGCGAAGAAGCCTGGTACGCATTTTGACACGACCGTGTATCAGACGACCCACATCAGCGGCGGCGCGATTATGGGTGAAGATCCCAATACCAGTGCGGTGAACCGTTATCTGCAAAGCTGGGATGTGCCGAATGTGTTCGTTCCCGGCGCTTCAGCGTTTCCGCAGGGGCTGGGATATAACCCCACCGGCATGGTCGCCGCACTGACCTACTGGTCGGCGAAAGCGATTCGGGAACAGTACCTGAAGAATCCGGGTCCCCTGGTGCAGGCATAAGGAAGATGGTGATGAAAAACGGTATTTTAGCCCTGGTGTTGGGCAGCCTCGCCTTCGCCGCCCTGGCGGATGACAGCACGGCGGATCGGGTCAAACGCGGTGAATATCTGGCGCGCGCGGGCGACTGTGTAGCCTGCCACAGCAGTGAAGGCGGCAAGCCCTTTGCAGGGGGATTGCCGATGGCCACGCCGATTGGCACGATCTACTCCACCAATATCACGCCGGATAAATCGACCGGTATTGGTGACTACAGCTACGACGACTTTCAGAAAGCCGTGCGGCACGGTATCGCGAAAAACGGCGATACGCTCTATCCCGCTATGCCTTATCCGTCTTATGCCGTGGTCAGCGATGAAGACATGCAGGCGCTGTATGCCTACTTCATGCACGGAGTTGCCCCGGTCAGTCAGGCCAACAAAGAGAGTGATATTCCCTGGCCCCTGTCAATGCGCTGGCCGCTGGCGATCTGGCGCAATCTGTTTGCACCGGATGTAAAGGCGTTCCAGCCTGCCGCGCAGGAGGATGCGACGTTGGCGCGCGGCCGTTACCTGGTAGAAGGTCTGGGCCACTGCGGTGCCTGCCATACGCCGCGTAGTTTTACCCTGCAGGAAAAGGCGTTAACCAATGCCGGGGGAACGGATTATCTGGCGGGCAGCAGTGCGCCGGTTGACGGCTGGACCGCAAGCAATCTGCGCGGAGATAACCGCGATGGCCTGGGCCGCTGGAGTGAAGATGACCTGCGCCAGTTCCTGCGCTATGGGCGTAACGACCACACGGCGGCTTTTGGCGGCATGGTGGACGTTGTCGACCACAGCCTGCAGCACCTGACGGATGAAGACATCACGGCCATCGCCCGCTATCTGAAGTCGCTGGGTGCCAAAGATCCGCATCAGGTGGCGTTTAGCGTGGATGACGCGACGGCCAAAGCCTTATGGAAGGGCGACGACAGTCAGACGGGCGCCGCGACCTATGTGGACAGCTGCGCAGCCTGCCATAAAACCGATGGCAGCGGCTATAAACGCTTCTATCCTGCGCTGCGGGGCAATCCTGTGGTGATGGCAGACGATCCGACCTCGCTGATTCACATCGTGCTGGTTGGTGGCGAACTGCGTGGAGTAAAAGGCGCGCCTTCAACCATCACTATGCCGGCATTTGGCTGGCGTCTGAACGATCAGCAGGTCGCAGACGTGGTGAACTTTATTCGTCGCAGCTGGGGCAACAATGCGGCGGATAACGTGACGGCGAAGCAGGTGGCTGCCCTGCGTGAAGAGGTCAAAGATCGTCAGGGCAATGCAGATATCAAGGTGTTAGAAGGGAAGTAGACCTCAGTGTTTCAGCCTTCCCCGCAGGGGGAAGGCTGAATGTTCAGATATGTTCCAGCCTGATACCGCGCGTCTTAGGCCCGAAAACGCCCACCGACAGCATCACCATCAGCATACTTAGCACGATAAACGCGATAACGCCATGCGTGCCGGCGTACTGCAAAATCACACCGATCAAAAGACTGCTGAATGCGGTTGATAACCGGCTGAACGAGTAGCAGAAACCCACTGCCCGTGCGCGGATGTGCGTGGGGAAAATCTCGGTCTGATAGGCATGATAGCTGCAGGTCAGCCAGGCATTCGAGAAGGTGATCAGGAAACCGCAAATAATCAGCAGTACCGGGTTGGTTTGCAGGGCAAACAGCGTACCGAATACCACCGTCATGAGCGAAGAGAGAACGATTTGCCATTTGTTTTCGAGCTGGCTGGTAAAACTGCCACAAATCAGCGATCCAATCGGGTAGGCAAGCGTGATAAAAAACGCATACAGCAGGCTGTGGGTGATCGACGTTCCCTGACCGGACAGCAATGCCGGCAGCCAGTTACCAAAACCATAAAAACCAATCGCCTGAAAGAAGTTCATGACCACCAACATAAGCGTGCGCTTGCGATAGCGGGCTGACCAGATCTCCCGAAAGCGGCTCTTCTCCGGTTTCTTGTCTGAGACGGACGGCTTCGTCAACGGCAGGCCCGGGGCGATGCCGCACCGTTTTTCCATTTTCGCCATCACCTGATGGGCCTCATCGACGCGCCCCTGCTGCACCAGCCAGCGCGCGGACTCTGGCAGGTTTTTGCGCACAAACCAGATCACCAGTGAACAGACCGCACCGGCAATCACCACCCAGCGCCAGCCTTCCAGCCCAAGGATATTTTGCGGCATCAGCCACCACGACATGAGCGCAACGGCAGGCACCGACAGGAACTGGATAAAAAACGAAAAGGCAAAAGCCCGGTTACGCAGGTGAGTGGGCACCCATTCACTCAAATAAGTATCAATGGTGACCAATTCTACGCCCAGCCCAATCCCCACCAGAAAGCGGCACAGGATCACCATCTCCGCGCTGTGCTGAAAAGCCATGAGCAGTGAAAATACGCCGTACCAGGCCAGGGCACAGATAAAGGTCAGTCGACGACCAAAGCGGTCGGCAAGGGGCGTGAGCAGGCTGGCGCCAACAAACAGCCCCAGAAAGGTAGCGGAAGCAAACGCAGCCTGATCGGTAATGCCCAGTATCCCGGCACTGCCCGTGTGGAAGATACCGGCCGCCAGCAAGCCAGTGCTGATATACCCGGTTTCAAACAGATCGTAAAGCTCAAAGAACCCGCCCAGCGCCAGCAGCGAGATAAAGCGCCATAAACCGACAGAAGAAGGTAGCGCATCAATGCGCTCAGCTAAGCTGGTGTTGGCCGACGATGCCGCCGTCGGTGCTATCCCTGTGATGAAGGCTGGTGTCATGTAAGGTGAACCTCATGTCAGGATGATTGCCATTCCCGCTACAGGCCGTGATGTGTTTTGAAAGCGTTGCCCATTCGCGAGCCGTGAAGCAGCAGAATAATCAATTACCTGATTCTTGCCGACAGGAATAGTGATGAATTTTTAGCAACGCATATTGCAGTATTGACTGGGACGGTTTTTAGGGCAGAACGTCAGGCGGCCGAGGTAAAGGCACAAGAGCCGGTCAGGGCACAAAGGCGCGGTCAGCCGTCACCACGATTGGCGGGCCGGTAAAGGCCAGGCACTCACAGGCTGACGCCGCGCCGCACAGAGTCTGTTTCCCGCTCAGGCCTGATCACCCGAGCGGGAATCCGTTTTAGACGCCAGACAGGCGGAAAGCAGAAACGGAGTGGGTCAGGTGCTGAGCCTGCTCTTCCAGCGAAGCAGCCGCGGCGGCCGACTCCTGGACCAGCGCGGCGTTTTGCTGCGTCACACCATCCATCTCAGTGACCGCCTTTTCAATCTGGCTGATACCGTGATGCTGCTCATCGGACGCGGTTGAAATGTGGTCCATCAGCTCGTTCACCCGGCTCACCGAGGAAATAATCGCATTCATCGCCTCGCCCGTGCGGCTGACCTGATCAGAACCCACGCGAATCGTCGCGACCGATTCGGCAATCAGCCCTTCAATTTCTTTCGCCGCCACGGCGCTGCGTTGCGCGAGATTACGCACTTCACCGGCGACAACGGCAAAACCCCGGCCTTGCTCACCGGCGCGCGCCGCTTCGACGGCGGCGTTCAGCGCCAGAATATTGGTTTGAAAAGCAATGCTGTTAATAACGCTGGTAATATCCTCGATCTTCTTCGAACTTTCATTAATTTTGGCCATTGAAACGATAACCTGCTGAGAAACCTTCTCGCCGGTTTCTGCGTTCTGTACCGCTTCGTTAGCCAGACGGCAGGCTTCAAACACGTTGTCCGTGTTCTGTTTAACGGTTGCCCCTAACTGCTCCATGCTGGCCGCCGTTTCCGTTAGCGCCGCAGCTTGCTGCTCGGTACGGGACGCCAGATCGATATTACCGCTGGCAATTTCCTGTGAAGCACAGGACACCGCGTGGGTTGAGTGGCGCACCCGGATAATAATGTCCGTCAGAGACGTCCGCATTTGCTCCATCGAGCTCATCAGTTGCTGAATTTCGCTCTTCGAGCCGATTTTGACCGGCACCGGGTGATCGAGCACGCCTGCCGCAATCTCGCTGCAGTGCGCTTTTGCGTTATTGAGCGGCGATAAGATATAGCGTCTGACAAAGATCAGTATCGCAATGATGATGGCCAGGAATAACAAGCCAAACACGATGAGCAGGGTGATCCCGGATGAAAAGTTGCCCTGGGCGTCAGTATTCAGTTTCTTCGCATAAGCCTCGTGTTGTGCCAGCACCTGATCCAGGACGATTTCATACTGCCGGTCGAGGCGGACTACGTTGGCAATTTGATTTTTAAAGCGCTGCTGATCGCGGGCTTCGGCCGCTTCAATCAAGGGTTGAATTCCCCGATCGCGATAAGCCAGATAGGCCTGACGATAGCGGTCTGCATCGGCCTCTTCACCCGGAATGCGTGGCGCACTCAGATAAGCCTGAAAGGCAGCATCGGCTTTAGCCGCGACGCTTTTTACGCTGTCCAGAGAATAGCCGCCCTGCGTGCCGTCGTTCTCAATTTCTTTCATGTATTCCATCAGCCGGACGCGTAACGTTCGGCTGTGGTTGATAGGATCGATAACTGATAACACTACGCGGATTTCTTTATTAACCGCATTTAACGACGCGTTGCTCCGGGCCAGTAACCAGATGCTGACCGATATGCTGATAAGAAAAAGAATTAACAGGAACGACAAAACCAGTAGTGAAGATTTTTTTAACGACATTACGCAGTCCTGAATAGGGGATTATGGACTGATATATCGGCATCAGGAGGGTAAATATTTAGTGGGAACGTGCTGAAATTAATAAACAATAAGGTGGGTAAAAGATGAGCGAAATAATGAACCAGATGATTCAATATTATTATCTGATGATCTTTTCTGCCGGTTCGGTTATTTCGCCCTTTACGTTAGATAACCTGAGTTTTAGGGCCAGACAGATTTAACAAAGCCTGAAAGATCGGCGCGTGCACAGGATGACTGCTGGCGATAAACAGCACGGCGCAAGAGGTGATGTATCGTAACGCGTTATAAACTGGCCTTTTATTTCATCATTCAACGGTCATGCTTTGTTATTATTGCCATGACAATAATATATGACAGGAAATCACGCTTTTATTGTTGTCAGGTCTGGTCCTGTTTTATTTGTAAAATCAACAGAGAAAAGGCTGACCTACGTCAGGTAAATAATCCGAATGATGAATCTTTATCCGGTTATCGTCGTCAACCCTGACCTGTCGTCTACACTTATTACATCGTTATAAGGAAGTCTCTACTCACCGGTATCGAGGTAATAATGCAAGTATGTCCCTATTTGTTTCTCTATGGTCGCTGTGAAGAAGCGATAGAATTCTATTTGCAGGCAACGGGTGGAAAACTGCTGCAAAAAATGACGTTTGGCGATATGCCGGAGCAGGGTGAACAGGTGGGCGATCGGTCCGCTCCGCCGTTGCCCCCTGAGAAAATTATGCATGCGCACCTCCGCATTGGTCAGGGTGAGCTGATGATGAGTGATGGCAATCCCCATCAGCCTCCGGCCTCAGAACACGCGGGCTATGCCGTGAGTCTGGCAACCAATGATGCAGAGCAGGGTAAGGCATGGTTTGAAAAGCTGTCTGCAGGCGGGAAAGTCACTACGCCATGGCAGGAGACGTTCTGGTCTAACGGCTTCGCCATGATTATCGATAAATTCAATATTCCATGGCGCATCAACGTGGTAAAACCCGACGCGTAATACGCTGCAGTTTGTAAAGACGCGAGGCCTTCCCTATGGGAAGGCCTCAACGTTTGCCGCCACCTCTTTTCGCGGTGCGACAGCAATCAGAAGTTATAGCCAGCGACCAGGTAGTAACCCCAGCCTGTGGACTTGATTTCAGACGCGCTTTCACCAAATCCTAACTCCTGACCCGCTCCCCACTGACCGCCGTTATGAAAATAACGGGCGACGGCCGAGAAGTGCCAGTGATCGTAACCCAGCGACAGGATATGGCTGGAGGCGATTGAATTGCTGGTGCGAATCGGGCCACTCTTTTCGCGTAAGTCTGAACCCCAGTCGAAGTTGGTAAAGCCTACATAGCCAAGGTTACCGCCCCACAGGGTGGTGATCGGCACAAAATATTTCACTTTGAAGCGATAGCCATCCCAGCTGTTTTCATTCGCTGCACCGTAGTTTTCCCACTGGTATTTGGCATAGACGTTAAGCGACAGACCGATATCGCTGTGCGTATCGATGTCGGTGCCCAGGCCCATATACCAGGTATTCTGACGGTTGGCGCTGTTGCGGCCCATATCGTAGATATAGTTGTTCGCGAAGTACCACTCTTTAAACGGACCAAAGGCCAGGCTGGTGCCGGTCAGTTTATCAATGGAGAAACGCGGCTCAATTTCCATGAACAGCGGCGAACCGTGGTCGAAAATGCCGTTAGCATTGCTGTTGCCCACGCCAAAGAAGTTCGGCAGATCAACGTAGCCGTAAAAATCAAACCAGTCTTTTTTCGCAAACGCTTCATATTCCAGATAGACGTCATTATTGAACTGCGGTCCGAAGCGAGTGTGGTAACTGCCCACCACGTTTACGCTCTGATGCCACCAGTCGGAAACGTACTGGGGAGCATTGTCAGCAGCCTGCACTGCACCGTTTAAGGAACCTGCCAGCAGGGCGCCTGCCATTAACGTTTTAAATTTCATTATATTTTGACCACTGGTTTTTATGCGCAAGACAATCGTTTGCGCGCTGTTTGGAAATCAATCCCAAAGGTTGGGCAGTAATGTACTCAGGCCGCCTGTTTTAGTTAGCGTAGCGTGCCTGTAACAGAGAGATAGAAAATAGCTTTTGGTCACATTTGTCAAAATGTGTTGCATAACAATTCATCAATATTGTGATGCTTGTCACAATATTGTCTCCGGCGAACGGAACCAGGCAACCGTTTACGTTGTCCGGTTCCGAATCAAACAGCGAGGATCAGGGAAAAGTGACGCGGACCTGAAAACCGCAACGTACACCGTGCGGATTCAGGCAATTGGACAGGGCAACGCGGATATGATGTTTGTGCGCCACGCTTCGTACAATAGACAAGCCTAACCCGCTCCCCTGGGCTTTAACATCCGGGGCGCGGGCAAAGCGATCAAACGCGCGTTCAATAAACGACTCCGGCATGCCCGGGCCGTTATCGACGATATCTACCACGGTTTGCCCGTCAACACGGTGCAGCAGGACATCCACCAGGCTGCCTTCAGGCGTATGAAGCATGGCATTGCCAATCAGGTTATCAAACAGGCTTCGCAGCTCCGATCGTCCGGCCTGCAACTGGTAGTGCGTGGTGCCGCTAAAGCCAATGTCGATACCGCGTTTATCTGCCACCACCATGAGCTGCTCAATGCTCTCTTTCAGCACATCTTCCAGCGCGATAGTTTCGAGGCTTGCGACAACCGACTGATCTTCCCAGCGTGACATATTCAGCAATTGGGTCACCAGATGGCGGGTGCGGGTCACGCCCGATTCCAGTTGTGCAAACTGACGACTGGCCTCGCCAGGCTGAATATGCTGCCGCAGGTTCTCCAACTGCAACGTAACCGCCGTGACCGGCGTCCGCAATTCGTGCGCGGCATCTTCCATAAACTGGCGCTGTGAAGACCAGGCCGCACGAAGTTTATCCAGCAGCGAATTATAGGCGGCGACCAGCGGCTGAATTTCATCAGGCAGGCTTCCCGGTGAAACGCTGTGTGGGTGATGGGCATCCTGCGCGGCAATCTCCCGGGAGGCAACGCGCAAATCCCGGGTGATTTTGCGCACGACCAGCCAGATAACCAGTAATGACAGCGGCATCATCAAAATCAGCGGAATAATCGCCGACAGCGCCCGCCTCACCATCATTTCTTTCATGTAGCTGAGATTGAGCATCACCTGAATGGTCTTTATCTCGCTGCCGGGCTGGCCGGAGCGGGTATAAATTCGCCATTCGCAGTCGTGGCAGCCGCCGATCTGCACATCTTTGTAGCCGTTTTCGGCCTGTAACGGCGCGTGCAACTCAGGCCAGGAGCTGGAGCGTAGCTGACCTTTGGCATCCCATAGCTGAATGACGAAGGCGCTTTTGATCTTGTGCGCTGGCGCAATCAGCGGCATCAGCGGAGGGATTTCGCGATTCACTGACCAGGCATCGGCCAGCTTGGCGAGCTGCTCATCCTTGATGACGCCCACCATTTCACCGTAGCAGTTAAAGAAATACCAGGCCACGCCGCCAATCATCAGCAAATGAATGACCAGTAACGTACTGAGTAATTTATTCCGTAACGATCGCATAAAGATTTTCATATTGCCGGTACTCGCCAACCCAGTCCGCGCACGTTGCGGATCACATCATTATCCAGCTTGCGCCGCATGCCGTGGATTAATACGTCTACCGCATTGCTGCTGACTTCTTCGCCCCAGCCATAGATGCGGTTCTCTAACTGCTCGCGTGACAGGATGGCACCGGGCCGCTCCAGCAGCGCATAGAGCAGGGCATATTCCCGGGCGGTTAACTGCTCACGTTGCCCTTTGTACAGGACTTCGCGCGTCAGCATATCCAGTTGAACATCCCCGCTGCCCAGCACCGAATCGGCGGAACCGTGATGGCGCCGGGTAATCGCACGCATGCGGGCCATGACCTCCTGAAGATCAAAAGGCTTGAGCAGGTAGTCATCCGCACCATAATCCAGGCCCTGTACGCGCTGAGCGACCGTATCGCGGGCGGTAAGGATCAAGACCGGTGTGGCATCCCCGCGCCCGCGTGCCCGTCTCAGCACCTGCAATCCGTCGTCCCGGGGTAAGCCAAGATCAAGCAGGACGCAGCTGTAGCCGCCTTCGCTCCAGGCGTTTTGCGCATACACGCCATCGCGTACCCAGTCAACTGACCAGCCTGCCGCTTCCAGCGCCTGCTGCAAATTCGCGCCGATCATTTCATCATCTTCGACCAACAAAACGCGCATGGATGATGCCCTCCCGAAAAATGGCAACAGTGTAGCGCTGGATTATTAGCGCAGAATTATTGGGGCGCTCAGCCTGCTAAAAGGCCGGGGCGCGCCGGATGCCTGTACCTAAAGAGGCGATTTTACCGCTTTGCTAATTCTGCGCTAATTTTTCGCTAATTAAGGGATAAATTTAACGCGCTACAGTGTGTTCCCTGCACATCTGCTTTAACCAGGAGAACACCATGAATCAGCGCGAGTTTATTCGTAGTTTGCTGGAATGGATAGAAAGCAATTTAGGACACGATCTGCATCTGGACGAAGTTGCTCGCCGCGCGGGCTATTCCCGTTGGCACCTGCAACGGTTATTTCGCCAGCATACCGGCTTCTCACTGGCCGAGTATATCCGTCAGCGCCGTCTGACCGAGTCGGCCCTGACGCTGCTTAACAGCAACGAAGCCATTTTACAGGTGGCGATGAGCTATGGGTTTGATACCCAACAGGCCTACACACGAACGTTTAAAAACTATTTTATGGTCACGCCGGGTCAACTTCGCCGTCAGCGCCGGGTAGAGCCAGATCGTTTATTATTCCCTTATGCCATGGCAAGTTAGTCTCTGTATGGACATTCCCATCCGCGAACTTGTGGGAATGTCCATGCATCGCCAGGGCTGCCTCGCGTCCTTTTTCCTGCTCCCACGCTGTCCGCTTTCCTTCCGTTGCTTTATTCTGACTGCCTGAGGCACGGCGTCGTGGCTGTGCAATAACCTTCAGCAGGCCGATTTGTCCCAGGAACCCGATGACTAACAGCGATAATCTGATCGCCATGATGTTGTTTGCGCGCGTGGTGGAACTCAAAAGCTTTACGGAAGCCGCACGCGTACTCGGCGTGTCAAAGTCCCACATCAGCCGGGAAATTGCCGGGCTGGAACAGCGGCTGGGCATTCGGCTGCTCCAGCGTACGACTCGCCGGATGACGCTGACGGAACTCGGCCAGGCTTACTATCCCTTTTGCGTGCGTATGCTGGACGAAATGCACCGGGCCGAAGATTTTGTGCAGCAGGCTCACCAAAATCCTGCCGGTAATGTCCGCTTACAGGCGCCCGTCACCTATGGCTGCCAGTGCATCGTGCCGCTGCTGAATCGGTTTCTGCGCGGTCATCTGCACATCAATGTCGATCTCAGCCTTACGGATAACAACGATGAGACCCTTGGCGACGGGGTAGACATCGCGATAGTTATCCGTGCTCATGCGCCCCGCCAGGGCAACTTTCGTGTTTTGAGCGACATCCACTGGGGCCTGTACGCCGCGCCTGACTACCTGGCGCAGCATCCTGCCATTTCGCATCCGCGCCTGTTACCCCGCCATGATCTCTTGATGTTTCACGGTCCGGCGCACACGGCGGCACTGCCTTTTCGTCGCGATAAGCTGCGTCTGGCGGTAGACGTGCGTAGCCGCTTTCGGGCCAATAACAGTATGGCGCTGCTGAACGCTGCACTGGCGGGCAACGGCATCGCCTATCTGCCTTCCTATATGGTGCAGGAGGCGCTGACGCAGGGGCAAATTGTCCAGGTGCTGCCGGAGTGGCAGATGGATCGCTCACAGAGTTACCTGCTGAGGCATCAGGACATCGCATCGGCCTCTCCCATCAACCTGCTGTGCGATACGCTGATCGACCAACTGGGCGCGCGCTGATTGTTGCAGTACAGCAACAAAACAGGCCAGTCAGCAAATATCGCGCGCCGACTGTTGTTGTCTCGTCACCATTGTTAGCCTGAGTCCCTAAACACGATGGGGATATCGCATGGAAATCACGTCTGAGGCACCTGTATTCCACCACTGGAAACGTAACTTATGGGTTTGCGTCTTTGGCTCGTTTACGACCCTGGTCGCCATGACCTTGCTGCTGCCTTTTTTACCCTTGTATGTTCAACAGCTGGGCGTACAGCACCCGGCGGCCATTGCGCGCTGGTCCGGCGTGGCCTATGGCGCAACCTTTCTCAGCGCCGCGTTAACCGCGCCGCTGTGGGGCAGGCTGGGCGATCGCTACGGCCGTAAGCTGATGCTGATCCGGGCGAGCCTGGGAATGGCCCTTGCCATGGCACTGATCGGCATGGCAACCGCTGTGTGGCAACTGGTGGCGCTGCGTTTACTGGCGGGATTACTCGGGGGCTATTCTTCCGGCTCCACCATTCTGATTGCTGCGCAAACCCCTAAAGCGCATACCGGATGGGCGTTAGGCGTGCTGGCATCCGGCATGATGGCCGGTAATGTTATAGGCCCCATACTGGGCGGTGTACTCCCGCCGCTGATCGGCATTCGGGCTACGTTCTGGCTGACGGGGGCGGTCATTTTTGTGGCATTCCTGGCGACCACCTTTTTGCTGAAGGAGCCAGCCGTGGCGCGTAAGAAGGTGCAGAGCGTTTGTCCTCAGCCGGGCGAGGCTGCTGCTCCCTTTGACCGGGCGATAGTCAGGCTGATGTGGTTAACGGCCATGCTGCTGGTGTTTGCCAATATGTCGATAGAGCCTGTCATCACGCTGTATATCGGCCAGTTTTTACATCAGGAGCATGCCATCACCCTGATGTCCGGCCTGGTGATGGCCGCAGCCGCGCTGGGCAGTATTCTTTCAGCACCCTTTGTCGGCAAGCTGGCCGACCGCGTGGGGCACTGGCGGGTCCTGAGCGCTGGCCTGTTTGGCTGCGCGCTGTTACTGATCCCTCAGGCTTTTATTACCGATGCCTGGCAGCTGCTGCCGTTACGTTTCCTGATGGGCATGTCGCTGGGCGGTCTGATGCCCTGCATTACCGCCATTATCCGTCACCACGTTCCCGCCGTGCAGGTGGGGCGCATGCTCGGCTATTCGACGTCGGCGCAGTATATCGGCCAGGTCAGTGGTCCCCTTTTTGGTGGGGTGATTGGTGGCGCGTGGGGAATGCGGCCAGTATTTCTGGCCACCTGCATGGTCATGGGGCTGTGCGCCTGGTTAAGCTGGCGCTCCCCACGCACAAAAGCGCAGGGCAGATAGCAGGCATAAAAAAAGGCGGACCGGAGTCCGCCTCTGTTCAGGTGTTAATTACTTCTGGTCGGGCAGCGCATAGGCAATCACGTAATCGCCCAGCTTGGTGCCGAATGAACCATGGCCACCGGCAGCAATCACAACGTATTGCTTGCCGTTAACTTCATAAGTCATTGGCGTTGCCTGACCACCGGCTGGCAGGCGCGCCTGCCACAAGAGTTCACCGGTGTCGGTGCTGTAAGCGCGCAGGTAGTTATCAGCCGTTGCGCCAATAAAGAACACTTTGCCTGCGGTGGCAACCGGTCCGCCCAGCATTGGCATACCCATTTTAAAGGGCAGCGGTACAGGTGAGCTGTCACGAACGGTACCAATACGTTGTTTCCACACCACTTCGTTGGTTTTCAGGTCAACAGCAGAAACATAACCCCATGCAGGTTGTTTACACGGCAGACCAAAAGGTGACAGGAACGGATTCAGTTCAACGCCATACGGCACGCCGTACTGCGGCTGAATACCGGTTTCAGTACCTGAACCGCCCGTTGCGCCTTTTGGTGGCTCTTCCGGATTACCCGGACCGCGTGGGATCAGCTTAGACACGAACGGCAGCGCCATTGGGTTAGCAATCGCAATCTGACGATGCGGATCAACGGAAATGCCGCCCCATTCAAACATGCCCAGGTTGCCCGGGAAGACCAGGGTGCCCTGCTCAGAAGGTGGCGTGAACGGACCTTCGTAGCGCAGACGTTTGAAAATCACGCGGCACACCAGTTGGTCATACATCGTCGCGCCCCACATGTCCTTATCCGTCAGGTTCTGTTTCGGACGGAAGGTCAGTTCAGAGTAAGGCTGTGTAGCTGAGACATGGTCGCCCTTAGCTGCGCCCTGCGGAACAGGGGTTTCCGGGGCCGGAACCACAGTTTTACCTGTGCGGCGATCCAGAACAAAGATGTTCCCGGTTTTGGCAGGGGCATAGATAACCGGCACGGTATTACCGTCTTTATCGGTAATATCCGCCAGCGTCGGCTGCGAAGGCAGGTCCATATCCCACAGATCGTGATGCACAGTCTGATATGACCACACCAGCTTACCGGTCGTCGCGTTCAGCGCCAGCACGCTGCTGGCATAACGTTCCTGCTCAGGTGTGCGGTTGCCGCCCCAGATATCCGGCGTGGTCACCCCCATTGGCAGGTAAACGATATCCAGCTTCGGATCGTAAACCGCAGGTGCCCACGAGTTAGGGGAGTTCATGGTGAACGTGTGTTCATCCGCCGGAATTGCGTTAGGATCTTTCGCGCCCGGATCGAACACCCACAACAGCTTACCGGTGTTCACATCAAAGCCACGGATGGCGCCTGAAGGTTCACGGGTTGAAAAGTTATCGGTTACCGCGCCAGCCATCACAATGGTGGTGTCAGTAATCACCGGTGGCGAGGTTGGCTCATACATGCCTGGCGTTGTGACCGGCTGCTTGTGCTGCAGATCCAGCTCACCGTTGTTACCAAAGGCCGGGCAGCGTTCACCGGTTTCCGCATCCAGCGCGAACAAACGCCCGTCATTGACTGGCAGGTAAATACGACGCGAGCACAGCGCAGGCTGGGTATTGGACGCATCCTTCGCTGCAGGGAATTCGTGGTATGACACACCACGACAGGTAACGTGCTGGAAGGTTGGGTTGGTTTTCAGGCCGGGATCAAACTTCCACTTTTGCTTGCCGGTGGCCGCATCCAGAGCAAATAAAATCTGATGTGGCGTGCAAAGATACAGCGTGTCGCGAATCTTGATTGGCGTCACTTCATCGGTAATTTCGCCCGGATCGCTTGGGCGTTTCATATCACCGGTCTGGAATTGCCAGGCAACCTGCAGTTCTTTCACATTGTCGTGGTTGATCTGCTTGAGCGGCGAGAAGCGCGTCCCTTGCTGATCGCGCGCATAGGCCGGCCAGTCACCATCAGCAATATTGCTCAACGGCTGTGCCTGAGGCGCATTATCCGCTGTTGCCGGTAATGCACCGTTAACCACTTGCGGATCATTAAAGACGGAATAGGTTAACACCGCTGCACTGGCAACCAGCGCTACGCCCATGGCACCCAGTGCGCCTTTACCCGGCTGGTATAAGCCGCGATAGACAAAGGGCAACACCAGCCAGACGCCAAAGATCACCAGTACGTCGGTACGCGGTGCCAGTGCCCAGAAGTCGGTGCCGACTTCCCAAACGCCCCAGGCCAGCGTAGCCAGCAGTAAGAGCGCATAGACAACCAGGGCAGCGCTGTTACGTCGCCACAGCAGGAAAGCGGTAAGCAGCATGGCTGCACCGCCGATGATGTAGTACCAGGAACCACCGATCGTGGCCAGCCAGATACCACCAATTAACATGAACGCACCCGTTAGCACGGCGAACAGCACCGTTAAAAAACGGACCACGCTAAAGGATGAGGAGTTTTTCCCCATAATGTTGACCTCATTTCGTTGCCAGAAAACTCAGGAAAACAATCAGATAGATTGTTGTCAGTCATAAAGTACAAAAGATGAAAGGCATTCTTATTTCGCTCTTCCCTGAAGCGTGATGATCCATATCTGTTAAATGTTATAGCAAAATTGGTATGAGTTTTGATTTTTTTGGCTTAAAGCTCTTAACAACGCATCTAAGGCAATACTTTAGACGGTGTTAATGGGGCTTGCCGATATGATTCAATAGTGCCAGGAGATAAGAAAGGTTAAAGCGTAAAGGGAATGAGATCGCCAGACGCGCGTTGTAATTGCCAGCCGCTAATGTTAAGTGCCGCGAGTTGTTCTACTGATAACGTCGGTTCGTAACCGCGCACGATAATCTCGGCGCCTTTCCCTTTTAATGACTCAAGAAAAAAAGGAAATGTAAATTTCCGATAGTTGTCATTAAAGAATGAATAACTTAAGACAATGGCGGAAAAAGGAAAGGATTCGACTAAATGCCAGTCTGCGCCAGGCGGTGCAAAATCAAAAAGCCAGAAACGATAAGCGTTAATTAATTCCAGTAATTTTTCCTGATGGGCCCTGAGGTTGCGATAATTAATACCAATACGCACCCGCGCATCCTGTAGGTGTAAATAACGTTCGGGATGCTGAATCCATTCTTTTAACTGTGCATCACACAGGGGGATAATGATTAATGCTTCTTCAGTTGCAAGATGGTTGTGCAATGAAATAATGTTGTCATCGTTAAGTATCCTTTTCGTCGGTTGTGTGCAGTCCGAATTCGGGAGGTGGTAACAAATACCGGCCACCTGACTCGTGACGTGATGAATAGGCTCAGTAATATAAGGGTTATATCCGCTATTTTTCATTATCTCATCGAAACTATTTAACGTTTGCTGTGAATTTTATTTTTTGCATAACGAGAGGGAAGTACGGCGATTAATATACGCGATTCTCCTGGCAACACACGTTTTTTATATATTAATCAGCACTTTTTTGTTATCCGTTATTTAAATTTATATGCACTCTAATGATAACGTTAAATGGTCTTTTCTGGCGTGACTACTCGTCGAAAGCGTTAATTCACCCTGCACGTTGTTTTGTAAAACGCGTAATAAACGTCATCTGATTATCAGCAGAAAGTGTCGTTCTGATGTCACAACGGCCGCTTCGTTTACTGCTTTATCTTATCCTGAGTTAAGTTATCAGCAGAGCAGGCGGTTTTTTTTAATAATCATCCGCACAGGTCAATCCTCATGGAAAACGCAGGCGGAAACGCCTGATGCCGCGCGACGCTTGCCCGCAGGGCAGGAGAAGTACAGGTGTGGAGGAATAAAAAAACCGGCCTGAGGCCGGTTTAAGTAGGGTACCAGTCGTCGAGCTATGTTTAACCTGATGGGCTCGGGGGAGTGAGCTATCAGGAGGGAACTAGTGCGTTCCCGTTTTTCCCAGGTTGGCGTCAAAACGTGTCCAGCTTTCGGTCAGATCGATGACGCTGCGGGTTTTGCGCGCTTCATCAATCTTAATGGCCGTCAGGCCGGCTTCCAGTGCGTCAACAACAGAAACTTTTAGCGGCGTTCCCTGCTTGACGTGCTTAACGATCTCTTCCGCCATTAAGGCATCGGCACCGTAATGACCGTCATAGGCGTTGCCGCTGTAGGCGGTTTCCACTTCTTTTTCGCCGGTGCGTGCGTTGTGCACGCGAAAATAGTTACGGACAAAATCGCCTTCAGCCATGCCGTCAGTGCCTATCACGCAGAACCGGCGGAATTCGTCCGGGACGTTGAGGTTAGCGTGAAAAGACAGCGTTGCGCCGCTGGCGTACTCAATCAGGGCGGTCTGGTAATCGACAATATCGGCATCGCTGCTAAACACCGCGTCGGTACTCGACCAGCCGCTGGGCTTAGTGTGATAAATCTCAGACTGCTCGGTGATCGCACCTTGTGGTGCATGCTGAGGCGTGAACGACTTGCGTCCGCCAAAGCTGGCTACCCGAAGGGGGCGCTCCTGCATTAATCCCTGGTAGAGATCGATGTCGTGACAGCATTTTTCCAGAATATAAGGACCGGCATACTTTTCGAGCCTGCGCCAGTCGCGCTGGAAGAACGCGCCATGATAAGGCTTGATATGTTCTGTCGCTTCAATAGAGGTGATTTCACCCAGGCGACGATCGTCACGTGCTGCCAGCAGATCGTGATAGAGCGGCGAGTAACGCAGCACCAGCCCTACCAGAATACGGTCTTCGCCATACTGCTGAACCAGTTTTGCCATCGCCATTGTTTGTTCTTCGTTAATCACGACAGGCTTTTCAGTAAACACAGTATAGCCTGCTGCCAGCGCCTGTGTGACATGCTCAAGATGCATAAAGTTAGGCGAGCCCACCAGCAACAAATCAAAACCACCCTGTTGCAGCAGCGCCTCAACGGAATCGAACGCCTTGCCGGGATCGATGCCGAAACTGTGCAGATTCGGCAAACCGGCCGGTGCTGGATCGTAATAACCTACCAGCGAAAATTCGGTATCAGCCTTGTGAAACTCTTTAACGACATGAGAAAGACGAAAGCCGAGACCAATAATGCCTACTTTCATGGTAAACCCCTGATCCTGAATTCTGACAACGGTGAGTACGCCGCTGACGGGACGCAATGATGGAAAGACTGGCTACCAACTTATTACGACAGAAAAACTAATGTCAATAACGCGTTGTGTGATTTGCATACGTATTTTTGGATATTTAATTGATTTTAAATAATAAATAGTTATTGTTTTTTGCCTATATTTATTTGTTATTGCGATTTAAGTTTTTTTCACCTATCGTTCGCAGATTACAGAATCGAGATGCGTTTACGGCGGGAGGAAGCGCGTGCAATCACACTATCTCCTTGGTATTGATGGCGGCGGTACGCAGTGTCGCGCGCGGTTGACCGACGCGAATGGCAACGTGCTGGCTCAGGCGGTGGGCGGCCCTGCCAACGTCTGGTCACAGTTTGATGCGGCTCTGAACTGCGTTGAGCAGCTCATGGCAGCCGTGCTGTCTCAGGCAGGGCTGACGCCACAGGCGCTGGCGCAGACCTCGCTGGTGGCAGGATTAGCCGGTGCGAATGTGGCCTCGGTTAAGGCGCGCCTGACGCAATGGCAGCCTGCCTGCGCGAGCGTGCAGGTGGTCAGCGATGTTGAGATCGCCTGCGCCGGCGCCCATGCGGCGGCACCCGGTGCGGTTTTTATTATTGGCACCGGTAGCCAGGGCGCAGCCTGGGATGGCGAGCGGTTTACGCTGCTGGGCGGCTGGGGATTCGCGCTGTCCGATCACGGCTCCGGCGCTGAGCTGGGGCGACGCGCGCTGCGGCTGGCATTACTGGCCCATGAAGCCATCGTTGACAGCACAGACTTTACCCACGGCCTGATGGCACAGTTTAACCACAGCCCGGAAACCATGTTGATGTGGACGCGAGAAGCGATGCCCGCCGACTGGGCGCGCGTGGTGCCTGATGTATTCGCCGCCGCGCACGCGGACGATCGTCATGCCGTGGATCTCCTGCAGCAGACTGCAAGCGATATTGGCTTAATGGTCAGCCGTCTCTCTACCATCAGTCAGGGATGCGTCGCCCTCATGGGCGGGCTGGCCACACCGATTCAGCCCTGGCTGAGCGCGGAGAGTCAGGCCCGGCTGGTCGCTGCGCAACACGATGCTCTGGACGGGGCATTAATGATGGCCCGGGCAAATCTGAGGACGCTATGATTGCTCCAAACGTTACCGCGCGCATTCTGAGACTGATCGTGGAACATGCGCCTGTCAGCCAGTCTGACCTCAAGGTCCGAAGCGGACTCAGCATGTCTACCGTCTCCCAGGCGACCAACCGACTGCTGGCGCAGGGCATCGTGCAGGAACTGGGGCTGCGCCGCGTATCAATGGGGCGGCCTAAAACCTTGCTGGGGCTGAATCCCGATCGCGCCAGCGTCATTGGCATTCAGCTTAACGCCGAACGTAACCTGATCGTAATGACCGACCTCAGCGGCAATCTGCTGGGGGAACAGCAGATGCCTTCCGGCGCCATCACGCCACGACAGCTAGGCGATGCGCTGGCTAAATTTCTACGCGGCGTGGAAGAAAAACAGGTTGGCGCGATTGGCCTGGCCTTATCCGGTTTAGTCGATGCCGAAAACGGCTACTGTATTCGTTCGAAAGTGCTCGACTGGGAGAATGTCCCTATCGCGCAGATGCTGGAAACACGCTTTTCCCTGCCGGTATTTATCGAAAACGATGCCAATGCGATGGCGATGGCCACCCTGGTGTTTGGCCAACTGGGCAACGCGCAGTCAGCGGTTATTGCGACTTACGGTAAAGGCATTGGCGCAGGCATTATTCTTAACCGCCGGCTGTATCGCGGGCAACATGGCAAAGCGGGCGAGATCGGTAACGGCCTGGTCGGCGATGGCTCGCTGCGTCTGCTTGAGGATGTGGCCTCGTCCCGGGCAATCCTGCAACGTGTCCAGCAGGATGAAGCGGGCGGTCCGCTAACGTTGCAGGCGCTCGATCAGCGGCCCACGGCCGAGGTGCTGAGCGCACTGGAAGAGGCGGGACGTGAACTGGGGATTTCCCTGGCCAATCTGTCGGTGGCGTACGATCCTGACGTCGTGTTCCTGGCGATGGAACCGCACATGGCTTCACGTATTCTGCTGGACCACATTACCCAGAGTTTTCAGGCCTATCGTCTGAAGCTGACGCCACAGATGACACCGCTGCAGTTTCTGACAGAATCAAACCGCATGTGGGCGCTGGGCGCGGCAGGCTTTGCCGTGAATATGCTGCTCGATCTGCTGGCTGCCCAGGCGGATGAAGAACCCGTGACCTGACGGCGCCGCAGCGCCATCCTGTTTAACGCAGACGCTGCCCCTGCTCATCAAACAGCAGGCAGTGGTCTGCCGATAAACCCAGCCTGACCTCCACGCCTAAATCACGCCGTTGCGCCTCGCGCGCCTCAACAACCAGCATCTGTTCAATGCCTAAATCAAGGTAAAGATAATTGGTGTGGCCGAGCATTTCGGCAAAGGAGAGCGTGCCGCTGAACTGACGTTCGGCTGGCGTTTCCGCGGCGGGCTGCATGTGCTCGGGACGAATGCCCAGGGTGACGCGCTGGCCCTCGCGGCAGGGCGCCGCAATCTTTAGCACCAGCTGCGTTATCTTCAAATCCGGCACGCGTAACTGCACTTCACCCTGACCCGTGGCGGTGACTTCGGCTTGGAGGAAATTCATCTTCGGCGAGCCGATAAAACCGGCCACAAACAGGTTGTCTGGGTCGCTGTATAACGCTAACGGCGCGCCAACCTGTTCAATCCGTCCTTTGCGCAGCACCACGATACGATCGGCAAGCGTCATCGCCTCCGACTGATCGTGGGTCACATAAATCATGGTGTTGCCCAGCGAGGCGTGCAGGCGGGCAATCTCGATGCGCATTTGCAGACGCAGCTCGGCATCCAGGTTGGAGAGCGGCTCATCAAACAGGAAGATGCGCGGATGGCGAATAATGGCGCGGCCAATGGCCACGCGCTGACGCTGGCCCCCGGAAAGCGCCCGTGGCAGGCGATCCAGCAGTTCGGTCAGGTGCAAGCGCGCGGCGGTTTGTTCAATTGCCTGGGCTATCTCGGCTTTCGGCTTTTTCATCACCTCAAGCGGATAGGCCAGATTACCGCGCACCGTCATGTTGGGATAAAGCGCATAAGACTGAAACACCATGGCGATGCCGCGTTCGGTTGCGGGCTGACGGGTCATGTCTTTATCGTCAATCAGCAATGTGCCGTCAGTAATTTCTTCCAGCCCGGCGATCATCCGTAGCAGGGTAGATTTACCGCAGCCGGATGGCCCAACGAACACCACAAATTCGCCGCTGTTTACCCTGAGATCGACGCCGTGAATCACATCGATATGGTCATAGGACTTCTTAACGTTCTGTAAGCGCAGGCTGGTCATAAACTCTCTCACTTAAAGTAACTGGCCCATATATATGGCGTTGCTGCGCAGGATGTGGCTGAATCCCATGCGTTGATAGAACGCGCACACCTGTTCATTTTGCAGGCTGACGCCAAGGTGAACGCCTTTCACGCCGGCCTGGCGTAGCGCAGCCAGTTCCTGTGCAATCATCCTGCGGCCCCAGCCGCCTTGCTGCACCGGCGGCAGCAGATTGATATGTAAATGCGCGGGCCACTGTGTCACCAGCTGCGCATCGGCACGTTCAGGCTGACGGATGCTGTCGAGAATTTTGCTGTCATAGGGGGCGCTGGGCGTGCGGTCACGGTATTTTTCCTGAAGCTGAGGCCACCAGTGCTGCTCAAGCTGCGCTTCAAAGGCGCGGGTATCGGGCGTAGCGACAACATAGCCCATCACTTCGCCTTCCACGTCCAGCACAAAGGCAAAATCCGGTGCAAAGCGGGCGTAGGGCACCGCAAAGCGCTGTCCAGGATACTCGGGATCGGAATAGTGGTTACGGGCATCCTTACCGGCATTGGCGGTTTCCAGACAGATGCGGTAAAGCGCTGAATAGTCCGACTCGATGGCCGGACGAATGACACCTTGATTCGCCATCGTCATCTCTCACAGGTCAGTAGTTGAACAACCTCACGGTAATGAAAGCTGACTTAGTTTTCAAGATGGAATAATTGCCCCGCTATCCTGAAGTCGCCTCCGCTCGGATCTTATTAGCTGACCAGGCCAGTCCCTGTGGGCTTCTGTCGCAGGCGGTGAACCGGCTGGCGGCAATCGTCAGAGGAAATAAAAAGTTAAAAATGTGAGCGTCATATGATTTTCATATTTTTTATCAGCAAGTTATTACGCCATTTTGAGGCTGGTTTATCGTGCTGGCCCGCGGCGAACGGACACCGATAACGCGCCAGATTTGTGCGGATTTCTCTCCGCTTATGCTGAGCGTTGCCCTGTCAGCGTGTTTTTTTGCGCAGGCTCACAACCTGGCAATTCCCAAGGTGGGATGTTTGACTTTATTTTTTTATTAAAGTAACTATGAGTGAGAAGGTGATTTATGCGGCGACAGTCTGCGGGATTGCAGACCCTGTGAAGAAAGGATGCCCATCCTGTATTGGAGAAAGTGAGCATGATGTCTGATTCCTCAGTTCGTTCGTTCCGTTTTCGCACTTCGGTTCGTAGCCTGTTGGCGGCGGGCTTGCTGATGGGCAGCGTTGCGCATGCCGACAGCACCGTTACCCTGAATGAATGGGATATCTACAGTTATCCTCAGCAAACGGCGGCCGTCGATGAAGGTATTAAAGACTTTTCCCAGCAAAACCCCGGTATCGTTATCAACCGGTCCGTGCACTCCTTTGAAGACACGCGCATTCCTCTTAAGTTGGCCCTGACCGCAGGTGAAGGTCCGCAGATTGCCCAGGTGAATCAGGGCGGCGGCGATATGGGATCGCTGGTCAAAGACAAACTGCTGCTGCCGCTGGATAGCTATGCGGCCGAATACGGCTGGACCCAAAAATTCCCGGACTCCATTCTCAAGCGTAACCGCTGGTCTGACAGCGGCCAGTTTGGCAGCGGCAAGCTGTACGGCGTGGCCAGCCTCGGTGAAATGGTTGGCCTCTATTACAACAAGGCGCTGCTGGATAAGGCCGGTATTGCGGTACCGAAAACCCTGAGCGAGCTTGACGCCGCAATGGCAAAACTCAAGCAGCAGGGCACGCCGCCAATGATGCTGGGTTTATTAGACGGCAACATGGGGCAGCAGTTACTCAGTACGCTGTGGGAAGCGCAAATTGAAAGCAGCGACCGCAAAAAACTGGATGATTTGATTTACGACGTGGGCGGCACGTTCAAAGATGACAAGCTGAAAAAAGCGGCCACCATGATGAAAGGCTGGGCGGACAAAGGTTATCTGTTCCCGGGCTATCAGGGCATTGGTCATGATGATGCCGCCACGTTATTCCAGAACGGTCAGTCTGCGTTCCTGGTGAGCGGAACCTGGTATCTGGGCCAGTTTAAAGACAACAAAGATATTCACTTCACCGGGATGCCAGCCGGTGACGGCGTTAAGCAGCCGTTGATGGTCGGCGGAACCGATCTGGCCTTCTCGATGACCAGCATGGCGAAAACCAAAGCCCAGCAGGATGCCGCCGCCAAATTTATTAACTATATGGTGTCGGACAGCATGGCAAACCGCTGGCTGAACGTTGGCTTCCTGCCGGCCAGTACCAATAAAGACGCAAAAATCCCGGCGGATAATCCGCTGTTAGGCGAAGCCTGGCAGGTGTGGCTGAACCTGAATGCCTACGACGGTCTGGGCCATTATGTCGACTGGGCAACCCCGACCATGAACGCCGAACTGAATCAAAACGTTCAGCTGCTGCTGGCGGGCCGACAGACGGCTGAGCAGATGGTGATTAACTTCGATAACAACTATCAGCGTTACATGAAAACCCTGAAACACTAAGCCGGTTGCCCGGCAGCGAACCTGCCGGGCCTGAATGTCGCTCTGACTACGACGAGTACGGTTATGTTGAATCAAAGCAGTTGGCGTAATTTTCTCTATCTTCTTCCCGCAGTCCTGGTTTATGGCCTGTTTCTGATGTTACCGCTGCTCGCGTCGTTGGGAATCAGCTTTACCGAGTGGGATGGCACCTCGCGGCCAGTTTTCGCGGGCATCAGTAACTACCTGCGTATGTTCAGCGATCCGGTCTTCTGGATTGCCCTTGGCAATAACGCCATTCTGATGCTGTTTTATACTCTCCTGCCGATTGGCGTGGGGCTGCTGCTGTGCAGCTTTCTGTATGAAACCCGAAACAATACCGAGCGCAGTGTACTGCGCATCCTGTTCTTTCTGCCTTATATCATGCCGATGGCGGTTCTTGGCGTAGTCTGGCGCTGGCTGTACAACCCGGCCTTTGGCCCCATCGATCAGGTCCTGCGCGCCATCGGATTGCCGCAGTTGGCGATGTCCTGGCTCGGGGATTTTACCTGGGCACTGCCGGCCGTCGGCATGGTCGCCACCTGGTACTTTTTTGGTTTCTGTCTGGTGCTGTTTATGGCGGGACTGCAGAGAATGGATCCGTCCCTGCTTGAAGCGGCGGACCTGGATGGCTCCTCGCGCCGCCAGAAGTTTATGCGCATTACGCTGCCGGGACTGCGTCCGGAGCTGCGCATCGCGCTGTTGCTGACGGTCATCGCCAGTCTGAAGGCGTTCGATCTGGTGTACGTAATGACGCAGGGCGGCCCTGGCACCTCCACCATGGTGACCAATATCTTTATGTACAAGCAGGGCTTTGATCTGCATTACTTCGGCTATGCCTCATCGGTTGCCGTATTCAGTATGGTCATTGTGTTAGGACTTAACTATCTGATCCATCTGGCATTGAAGGAACGTTACTGATGAAAAGCACACCGATCATTTCTCGTGCGCTGATCTGGATTGTGGCGCTGATGACCATCATGCCGTTTTTAATGGCGTTGATGACCTCGTTTAAAACGCAGATGGAGCTGTTTCAGGGCGTGTTTCATTTACCCGCCTCACTGAATGTCAAAAACTACATCACCGCCTGGCAGCAGGGACACTTTAACGTTTACTTTATGAACTCGGTGCTGGTGGTGTTTCCGGTGGTGCTGAGCAGTATTTTACTGGGTATTCTGGCCGGATTTGGCTTTGCCTTACTGAAAATTCCGGGCAAGAAAGTGGTGGCGGCCATGCTGGCGCTGGGCATGGTGCTGCCGAGTGAAGCCTTTATTATTCCGCTCTATCATGAACTGCACTGGATGGGGCTGACCAACACCTATCTGGCCCTGATTCTGCCGCAGGTTGCGCTGTCGCTGCCGTTTACTACCCTGATGATTGCCAGCGCTTTCCAGCAGGTGCCTAAAGAGTTAGTCGAGGCGGCGGTGATGGATGGCGCGCCTCGCATTAAAATCCTGTGGGGGATTTTAGTTCCGGCCATCTGGCCCACGATCTCCACGCTGGCCCTGCTGTTGTTTATCTGGACGTGGAACGAATTCCTTATTCCGTTGATTTTGGTTAACAAAGATGAGCTGCGAACCTTGCCCATTGGCATGATGTTTTTCCAGAATAAGAACACCATTGATATCCCGGTGCTGATGGCTGGCGCGATGATCGTTATCATGCCGCTTATCGTGGTTTTCCTGTTTTTCCAGCGCAAGTTTATCAGCGGCGTAACGGAAGGTGCGGTGAAGTAAGCGCACCGGTTCATCTCTCATTCACTAAGGCCGGACGATGCATCTTTCCCTTGGCGATTTTCATCCCGTCGCAGACGGCGAAACCCCTGATACACGCATCCTGCAACAGGCGATTGACCAGATTGCGGCGGCGGGCGGTGGGCGACTTACGCTGCCGCCGGGGCGTTATCGCAGCGGCTGCCTGAACCTTCCTTCCGATTTTGAGCTGCACCTTGAAGCCGGCGCAGTGCTGGTTGCCAGCCGACATCTGGCGGACTACCAACAGTGGAAAGCCCTGAGCTGTGCCGAGAAATCGCATAACGTCCTGCTGTATGCGCTGGGGCAGCGTAACCTGACAATTACTGGTCAGGGCCATATTGAGGGAGACGCCGAAGCGTGGTTTGCGGCGGAGCCTGACGAACAGGGCTACCGGGTCCCAAAAGCAGACAGGCCACGCATGATCGTGTTTGAGGATTGCGAGCAGGTCAGGTTGCAGGACATCAGCCTGATCCGCGCACCGATGTGGACGGTGCACCTTGTCAGCTGCCGCCATGTGCATATCGAACGTCTGACCATTGATAACGCCATGACGCTGCCCAACACCGACGCACTGGACATTGACAGCTGCGAGGCGGTTTTTATCAGCAACAGCTATTTCAGCGCGGCAGATGATGCGATTTGCATCAAAACCACCTTCAAGCCCGCTGGCCTGCGTCGTCCGGCGCGACGAATCGCGGTGAGCAACTGCCTGCTGCGCAGCGACAGCTGCGCCTTGAAGATCGGCACTGAAACCTGGGACGATATTGAAGACATTACCGTTTCAGGCTGCACCCTGTTTGATTCCAACCGCGGCATCGGCATTGTGTCACGGGATGGTGGGGCGATACGGCGCGTCCTCTTCAGCACGATCGCCTTTAGCTGCCATCATGTTGCCGCCTGCCACTGGGGCAAAGCCGATCCCATTTTTATCTCCGTACGGACCCGTGATCCGGCGGTGCTGCCGGGGATCGTTGAGCAAGTCCAGTTCAGTCAGCTCAGCGGTGTGGCAGAGGGCGCGATCAACCTGCATGCTGCCCAGCCAGGCTGGATCCGTGATATTTCACTCAATCAACTCCATTTGCGGCAAACTGTCGCGCAGGGCGTGCAGGGACAGTACGATGTGCGGCCGCCCTGTAATCCCGATTCCCCCACCGGGATGGGGCTGGATAATGCTTACCGGCTGGATAAAACCACTGGCGAGGCTTACGGCGTTGAGCGCTATCCCGGTGGGCTGCCGGGACTGTTTGCGCGCGGCGTTGAGAACCTGCAATTGAACAACCTGACGATTCAGCGGCCTGAGCCGCTGCCGTCAGGCTGGCATCCGGACAGCGTTGTACTGCTGGCAGACTAAGTTACAGCGCCGCCGCGATAGCGGCACCCAACTGCTGCGTATCCGCGCTGCCGCCCAGGTCGCGGGTTAAATGTTCACCGGCGGCCAGGGTACGCTCAATGGCGTTCAGCACGGCATCACCGGCTTCCTTGTAGCCGAGATGCTCCAGCATCATGGCACCACACCAAATCTGGCCGATCGGGTTGGCGATATTTTTACCGGCGATATCGGGCGCCGAGCCGTGCACCGGTTCAAACAAGCTGGGGAATTTGCCTTCCGGATTGATATTGGCAGACGGCGCGATGCCAATGGTGCCGGTGCAGGCAGGGCCGAGATCCGACAGGATATCGCCAAACAAATTGCTGGCAACCACCACATCAAACCAGTCGGGATGCAACACAAAATTGGCGGTAAGAATATCAATATGATATTTATCCACCTTGATCTCGGGATAGTGCTCACCCATCGCCTGAACGCGGTTATCCCAGTAGGGCATGGTAATCGCGATACCGTTCGATTTAGTGGCAGAGGTCAGGTGTTTTTTGGGCCGACGCTGGGCCAGTTCGAAGGCAAACTTCAGAATGCGATCGACGCCCACGCGGGTCATGACCGTTTCCTGAATGACCACTTCCCGCTCGGTGCCGGGGAACATGGTGCCGCCCACGCTGGAATACTCGCCTTCGGTGTTTTCCCGCACCACGTAGAAATCGATATCGCCCGGCTTACGGTTGGCTAACGGTGCTTTCACGCCGGGCATCAGGCGTACCGGACGCAGGTTCACGTACTGATCAAACTCACGGCGAAACTGCAACAGCGATCCCCAAAGCGAAACATGATCCGGCACCACATCAGGCCAGCCAACCGCGCCAAAATAAATCGCATCGAACGTTTTCAGCTCAGCAAACCAGTCGTCCGGCAGCATTTTGCCATGCTGTTGCCAGTATTCTGCGCTGGCATAATCGAACCACTCCCAGCGCAGTGGAATGTTGAACTTCTCTGCCGCCACGTTCATCACGCGCACGCCTTCTGGCATCACTTCTTTGCCAATGCCGTCGCCGGGAATCACGGCAATACGATGGATCTTCTCTGTCACTGGGCACCTCTGAGGTTGGTAGGGTGAGTCGGTCAGGTTTCCGTATGCTGTCTTGATGCAGCTTGATTTATCACCGGGCGTTAGCGCAGTATAACTCTCCACCTGAGGTAAACAATTGGCCTTAAAGTTAATCCCATGTTAAATCAAAGTAGAGAATCTCGGACGTCAAGTGACGATCTGGCGTTTTTCCTGCGCGTGGCGTCATTGGGCAGCCTGACGGCGGCCGCGCGGGCGCTGGGGCTTTCTCTGGCGGCCGTCAGTAAACGCCTGAGCCTGCTGGAGCAGCGGCTGGGGGTTCAGTTACTGCGCCGCACCACGCGCAAGCTGGAACTGACGCCCGAAGGCCGTCGATATCTGGAAGGGGCTCGTCCGTTGCTGGAGCAGTTGGTGGCGCTGGAAGACGCGGTGAGCGGGGAAACGGCCGAGCTGCGCGGCACGCTGAATATTAATGCCTCGTTTGGTTTTGGCCGCCGCCATATCGCGCCCTGCGTGTCTGCCTTTGCTGCCCTGCATCCTCATCTGGCGCTTTCCCTGCAGCTCAGCAGTCAGCCGCTGAATTTTCTTGATGCCCATGTGGACATCGACATTCGCGTCGGCGAACCGCCAGACTCACGGCTGGTCGCCCGGAAACTGGTGCACAACCCGCGTGTACTTTGCTGCTCGCCTGCCTACGCCGCCAAACACGGGTTGCCGGACAGCATCCGGGCGCTGGCGCAGCATAACTGCATTTTACTGAGGCAGCATGACAGCGATTTCGCCCTGTGGCGTTTTGTCGGCGATGCGGAGAGCCTGAGTCAGAAAGTCCGCGGGAACCTGGTCACGAACGATGGCGAGGTGGCGATGCGCATGGCGCTGGATGGTCATGGCATCCTGCTGCGCTCCTGGTGGGATGCAAAACACAGCATTGCAGCCGGGGAGCTGCGGCATGTGTTGCCCGAATGGCGGTCACCGGACGGCGATATCTTCGCAGTCTGGCAGGCGCAGCGACAGCAGCCCTCGCGCCTCATGGCGTTTGTGACCTTTCTACAGGAAAGGCTTCAAAGCGATAGCGCGCTAACTCATCTGTGATGTCCCACGCAACTTTTCTGTAAATCATTATCACTATTAAAGTATTTTCCGGCAGCGTCGATACCGATCTCATGTGTCTGCGCCCGTTGCGTAGATCGACTGTGAGCACGCCTCTGGTCTGAGGCGCGGTTTAACCTCTGGTGGATGCCTGGCGATGAATACAGATTTAACCCGCTCCGGGGATGGCGTTTCCCCTCAACGTATTGCAAAACAGGCAGACAGGCTGATTGTCATGCTGTGTTGGATCATGGTGGTGATTTCAGCCATCGTCGGAAGCCTGTACCAGTCAACCTGGCTAGCGATAACGGTCGGCACCGGGCTGGCACTGGTCGCCACGCTGGTGGGATGGCTGGCAAACGGCACGCTATTTTCGCGCTTATGGCTGGCCTTCACGCTCATCGGCTTTGCGGGTTTGCTGATTCAACTGGGCCAGGGCGAGACCGAGTTCCACTTTTCGGTGTTTGTCTTGCTGTCGGTATTGCTGGTCTACCGCGACAGCCGACCCTTGCTGGTGGCCGCCGCGACAGGCGCCGTTCATCATCTCCTGTTTAACTATCTGCAGGAACACGATCTGTTTGGCATCGTGGTCTTTCACCATCCCGGTCTGGATATGGTGCTTTTCCACGCGCTGTTTGTGGTGGTACAGACCGCGATGCTGGTGCTTATCGCCCGGCAGATGGCCGCCGATCTCCGCGCTTCAAGTGAGGTCGCGCAACTGGCTGCCCGCATCAACCGTGAACCAGGTTGCCTGACGCTGTCGGTGGAAAATCAACAGAGTGAAACGCCATTCGCCAAAACCTTTAGCCAGACGCTGAGCACGATGCGCGGTACGTTGAATCAGGTCAGCCACGGCGTCGCTGAACTGCTGCAGGAGGCCGACAGCATGCTGTCGCGTAACGCCGCCCTGTCGCAGCGCACCGATGAACAGGCTCAGGCGCTGGAGGTGGCGACCACCGCGATGTCACAAATCAGCGTTGCCGCCAGTCAGGCGAAGGATAAGGCGCAAACGGCCTGCGATCTGGCTCATGAAACCCGCCAGGTAGCGAATAAAGGTCAACAGAATATTCAGCGGGCGATGGCCTCCATGGCGCAGATTAACGTGGAGTCTGGCCGGGTTAAAACCATTCTTGAATTGATTGACGGCATTGCGTTCCAGACGACGATTTTGTCCCTGAATGCCTCAGTAGAAGCCGCCCGCGCGGGTCAGGAAGGCCGGGGTTTTGCCGTGGTGGCCAACGAAGTGCGCAGCCTGGCATTGCGGTGTGAAAATGCCGCCCGTGAGATTCGCCAGCTCATGGATGTGTCTAGTTCCAGCGCCGAGCAGGGCACCGCGCAGGTTGATCAGGCCGCCCAGACCATGCAGGCGATTCACGTCAGTATCGACAGCCTGTCACAGCTGGTGAACGAGCTGTCGGAGATGAGCGTGCAGCAAAATCAGAGCATCGAACAGATTCAGCACAGCATTAACAGTATTGATGACAGCGTGAATCATAACGTCAAACACGTGACCGAAACGCTACAGGTGGCGCAGCACCAGCGTCAGCAGGCCAGCACGTTACAACAGGCCATCTCACTGTTTCGTTTTAACTAGGCGAAGCAGGCAGAATCCGTTATGAGGCGGTTCTGGCGGAGAAAACACGGGCGTTATTGCCCGGGTCGCGAGCATGCCGTATCAGCCGCGTCGATGGGCGCGAGTGCCCCGCAGGCCAGATGGACTGCGGGGCAATGGCGGGAATGCCCGCAAAGCGATTAATCGACGCCTTTTACCAACAGTACGCGATAAGTCGCGCCCTTCAGGCGGTGCTGTTTCGCCTCCTGATATTCCGGGCTGTCATACCAGGCATGGGCGGCGTCGGTGCTCGGAAATTCAATAATCACCACACCTTCCGCCTCGGGGCCTTCCAGGGTTTCCAGATCGCCGTAAAAGGCTAAAGGCTTGATGGGATGGTTGCCATGGGCTTTGCCGGCTTTATCGGCGTAAGTCACCATTTCATCCTGATCCAGGGTGTTGTCACGAATAAATACGACGTAAGCGCTCAACGTTTTTCTCCTCAGGCTTGCTTGTCTTGGGTTTGCGTATCAAAGTCCGATGCGTCATGGCGCTCGCGCAGCTGATCGGCGGGTTCGCCCATCACACGGTTCACCTTGCGGCCGCGCATAACGGCCGGACGCAGGGCGATCTCTTCGGCCCAGCGCACCACATTTTTGTAGGACTGAAGATCGAGGAATTCTGCCGCATTGTACTGGTTATACAGCACCATGCTGCCGTACCACGGCCAGGTGGCGATATCGGCGATGGTGTAATCGTCACCCGCCAGATAACGGTTGTCGGCAAGCTGACGGTCCAGCACGTCAAACTGACGTTTGGCTTCCAGTGAGAAGCGGTTGATGGCGTATTCAATCTTTTCTGGCGCGTAATGATAGAAGTGACCAAAGCCGCCGCCAAGGTAAGGGGCAGAGCCTTGCAGCCAGAACAGCCAGTTCAGCGTTTCGGTGCGTTTGGCCGGATCTTTCGGCAGGAAATAACCGTATTTTTCCGCCAGATAGAGCAGGATGTTACCGGATTCAAATACGCGAATCGGTGGTGTGGCTGAATGATCGCACAGTGCCGGGATTTTGGAGTTGGGGTTGATCTCAACAAAACCGCTGCTGAACTGATCGCCTTCACCAATATTGATTAACCAGGCATCGTACTCTGCATCGTTCACGTTCAGCGCCAGCAACTCTTCCAGCAGAATAGTGACTTTCTGGCCGTTAGGCGTGCCCAGAGAGTAAAGCTGCAGCGGATGCTTACCAACCGGCAGGGCTTTTTCATGGGTTGGGCCAGCGGTAGGGCGGTTAGTTTTGGCACCATTACCTTTCGCTTCCGGGTCCCACTTCCAGACTTTAGCGGGCTGATAGTGTTGTTCAGACATGATGAGGTTCGCCTTTTTGTGTTTGGAGTTTTCACGAGTGTAGCAGTTGCCAGCGCGCTGGTTTAACCCTGGTGGCGGTGACTTTGTATCGCTTTACTACAGCGCTCAAGACAGCTTTACCGCCAGTGCGAAGAGATTTTCCCCACACAAATCACATTTATGACGCCTGAGCAATGCTAAGCTAAAACGGTTTAGTAAAATTTAGCTTTATCTGCGTAGGAGAGAGGTATGTCAGCACGAGTCTGGTGTCTGGGTGATGCCGTGGTGGACCTGCTTCCGGACGGGCCGGGGCATTTAATACAGTGTGCAGGCGGGGCGCCCGCCAATGTGGCGGTGGGCATTGCCCGCTTACAGGGCCGCAGCGGGTTTATTGGCCGGGTTGGGGACGATCCTTTTGGTCACTTTATGCAGCACACGCTGGCGACTGAACAGGTTGATACCCGCTATATGACGCTGGACAGCGCCCAGCGCACCTCAACGGTGGTGGTGGCGCTGGATCAGGAAGGTGAGCGGACTTTTACCTTTATGGTGCGCCCCAGTGCAGATCTGTTTCTGGAACAAGGCGATCTCCCCAGGTTTGAGCAAGGTGAATGGCTTCACTGCTGCTCAATTGCCCTGGCGGCAGAACCTTCGCGCTCCACCACCTTTTCTGCCATGCAGCAGATCAGCGATGCCGGTGGCTTTGTGAGCTTTGATCCCAATATTCGTCACGATCTGTGGCACGACGATGCCCAACTGCGGGACTGTGTGAACCGGGCGTTACAGCTGGCCGATGTGGTCAAGCTGTCTGAGGAAGAGCTGGCTTTTCTGACTCCGGGGGCGCAACACGCTGACAGCATGCAGGCGCTGGCGGAACGCTTTGCGATTAGCCTGCTGATGGTCACCCAGGGCAAGGCCGGAGTGAAAGTCTGGCATCAGGGTAAACATTATCACTATCCCACGCTGCCTGTGGTGAGCGTGGACACCACCGGCGCAGGGGATGCGTTTGTCGCCGGGCTGCTATGGGGGCTGGCGGAAAAGGGGATGCCCGCTAATGAGGCCGAGCTGGCGGCACGACTCAGCAGCGCACAGCAGTGTGGGGCGCTGGCGACGACGGCAAAAGGGGCGATGACCGCGTTGCCTTATCGTCACCAAATTGAAGGATAATATCCCGATAACGCCACGACGCACTGACCGGCAACCCTCGCCTGTGTCCGGTCAGTCAGCGGGTGCAGCGCCGAACGGGGTCGGCCGCTCATCCAGCGGGCCTGTCATCACTAAAGGGGACAGCGCCCGTTACCTCAGATCGGGCAGAGCGATCAGCCCCTGTCCACGCTGATGACCCGGCCGCTCAGGATGAACCGCCTGCCGGCATAAAGCGTGGTCGGGCTTTGTCTGTCACCGCAACGCAAGCTTTACTGTTGCCCCATCATGCCGAGCCTTTTCGCGCATTGATCTGTTCCCGCGGCCATCTGCCCGTTGTCAGCGCTCCCCGTTCGCGCATCCTGACCGGGGCCGGCAAGACAGCGACCCCGCTCATAAATCTCACTGCCGATCCCGCTTTGCTGTGAGGCAGTTCACTCATTCGCCCTTCGTTGCTTTACATCCCCATTCCGGCCTCGTAATGTCATCTTAATGTGAGCGGATAACAATTTTACGCAGGAGACTGCCATGACCCTGGACAGAGATTCATTAGCGGCCGTACTCGCCCGGCGCGACTGGGAAAACCCCGGCGTCAGCGAACATAACCGGCTGGAAGCCCATCCGCCGTTTTACAGCTGGCGCAGCGCTGAGGCGGCCCATAACAACGCGCCATCGGCGCAGCGAAAAAGCCTGAGCGGCGAATGGACGTTTGCCTTTTTCCCTGCGCCCGAGGCGGTGCCGGATAGCTGGCGCACCCAGGATTTGCAGGCGGCAGCGACGATTACCGTGCCGTCAGTCTGGCAAATGCAGGGCTATGATGTTCCGATTTACACCAATGTTACCTATCCCATTCCGGTTGATCCCCCGCGCGTTCCGGCTGAAAACCCTACGGGATGTTATTCGCTCACATTTAATGTGGATGCAGACTGGCTGCAACATGGACAAACCCGAATTATTTTTGACGGCGTGAATTCGGCCTTCTATCTCTGGTGCAACGGACGCTGGGTGGGCTATGGGCAGGACAGCCGCTTGCCGTCTGAATTTGATCTGAGCGAATTTCTGCGCGAAGGTGAAAATCGCCTGGCGGTGATGGTGTTGCGCTGGAGCGATGGCAGCTATCTGGAAGATCAGGATATGTGGCGCATGAGTGGTATTTTCCGCGATGTTTCCCTGCTGCATAAGCCTGCCAGCCATCTTCGCGATCTGCGCATTCGTACGCATTTCAATGACGATTTCAGTCGTGCGCGGCTGGAAGCTGAGGTGCGGGTTGCCGGAGCACTGGATGAAGATTTACGGGTCAGCGTGCAGCTCTTCGCGGGTGACACGCTAACCGGAGAAGCGACGTCGCCCTTGGGCAGCGCGATTATTGACGAGCGCGGCGCGTGGAGCGATCGGACAACGCTGTGCATCAACGTTGCTAACCCTGCGCTGTGGAGTGCGGAAACGCCGCATCTCTACCGGGCGGTTGTGCAGTTACACCGGACGGACGGTACGCTGATTGAGGCGGAGGCCTGCGACGTGGGATTCCGTCACGTCAGCATCGAAAATGGCCTGCTGCTGCTCAACGGTCAGCCACTGCTAATCCGCGGCACCAACCGCCACGAGCATCATCCTGAACGCGGTCAGGTGATGGATCGTGACACTATGGTGCAGGATATTTTGCTGATGAAGCAGAATAACTTCAACGCGGTGCGCTGCTCCCATTACCCTAACGATCCCCTGTGGTATAGCCTGTGTGACCACTACGGCTTGTACGTCGTCGATGAAGCCAACATCGAAACGCATGGCATGGTGCCGATGAATCGCCTGAGCGACGATCCCGTCTGGCTTCCCGCCATGAGCCAGCGCGTCACGCGCATGGTGCAGCGCGATCGTAATCACCCCTGCATTATTATCTGGTCACTGGGTAACGAATCGGGCCACGGTGCTAACCATGATGCGCTCTACCGCTGGCTGAAAAGTGAAGATCCTTCCCGCCCGGTCCAGTACGAAGGTGGCGGGGCCAATACCGCAGCGACCGATATTATCTGTCCGATGTATGCGCGGGTCGATGAGGATCAACCTTTCCCGGCCGTGCCGAAATGGTCCATTAAAAAATGGCTGTCTATGCCAGGCGAGCAGCGTCCGCTTATTCTCTGTGAATATGCTCATGCCATGGGAAACAGCCTTGGTGGCTACGCAAAATACTGGCAGGCATTTCGTCAGTATCCTCGCCTGCAGGGCGGTTTTGTCTGGGACTGGGTCGATCAGTCGCTCATAAAATATGACGATAACGGCGAACCCTGGGCTGCCTACGGTGGCGACTTTGGTGATACGCCTAATGATCGCCAGTTCTGCATGAACGGGCTGGTCTTTGCCGACCGGACGCCCCATCCCTCGCTCTACGAAGCCCGCCATGCGCAGCAGTTCTTCCAGTTCAGGCTGCTACCGGGCAGCGAGCGCACGCTGGAAGTGACCAGCGAATACCTGTTCCGCCACAGTGATAATGAAATCCTGCACTGGTCGGTGGCTCAGGATGGCAACCTGCTGGCCGCCGGTGAAGTCACGCTGGATATCGCGCCACAGGGCCGCCAGCAGATCGCACTCCCGGAGGTGCCGCTGCCTCAATCTGCAGGCCAGCTCTGGCTGACGGTGCGGGTGGAACAGCCTCAGCCGACGGCCTGGTCAGAAGCCGGTCATATCAGCGCCTGGCAGCAGTGGCCACTGGAGGCGATCCTGAATGTGGCCCTGCCGCCTCAGGCGGCGAGTGCGCCACAGCTCAGCCGCGGCGAAGACACCTTCAGCGTGGCGGTGAACAACCAACGCTGGGCATTCAGCCGTCAGCAGGGCGTGCTCACGCAGTACTGGATCGACGATCAGCCGCAGCTCCTGTCGCCGCTGCGCGATCAGTTTACCCGTGCGCCGCTGGATAACGATATCGGCGTCAGCGAAGTCACGCGCATCGACCCTAATGCCTGGGTCGAGCGCTGGAAAGCGGCGGGGCACTATCAGTCTGAGGTCACCACCCTGCAGTGCACCGCCGAAGCGCTCTCCGACGCCGTCGTGATCAACACCGTCCATGCCTGGCAGTTCCAGGGCAAAACGCTGTTTATCAGCCGTAAAGCGTACCGTATTGATGGATTTGGCGAGATGGCGGTGACGGTCAACGTGGAGATCGCGAGCGGCACGCCTTATCCGGCACGCATTGGTATGAGCTGTCAGCTCACCCAGATCGTCGAGCGAGTGAACTGGTTAGGCCTGGGGCCGCATGAAAATTACCCGGATCGCCTGACCTCTGCCTGCTTCGACCGCTGGGATTTACCGCTGAGTGAAATGTACACCCCGTATGTTTTCCCCACTGAAAACGGCCTGCGCTGCGGCACGCGTGAACTCAACTATGGTGTGCACCAGTGGCGTGGCGATTTCCAGTTCAACATCAGTCGCTACAGCCAGACACAGCTGATGGAAACCTGCCATCGCCACCTGTTACGGCCTGAGGCGGGCACGTGGCTCAATATTGATGGCTTCCACATGGGCGTCGGCGGTGACGATTCCTGGAGCCCGTCGGTATCACCGGAATTCCTGCTCAGTGCAGGACGTTACAGCTACCAGTTTATCTGGGGGCAACAAAAATAATGAGCGGGCAGGCTTGCGCCTGCCTGACTCTCGCGTAAGGACGTCCAATATGTACTATTTAAAAAACACGAATTTTTGGCTGTTTGGTTTTTTCTTCTTCTTTTACTTTTTCATCATGGGTGCCTATTTCCCGTTCTTCCCCATCTGGTTGCATGATATTAACCATATCAGCAAAGGGGATACCGGCATTATTTTTGCCAGTATTTCGTTGTTTTCTCTGCTGTTTCAGCCGCTGTTTGGCCTGTTGTCCGATAAGCTCGGCCTGCGCAAACACCTGCTGTGGGTTATCACCGGTATGCTGGTGATGTTCGCACCTTTCTTTATTTACGTTTTTGGGCCGCTATTACAGGTGAATATTCTGGCGGGCTCGATTGTTGGCGGTATTTACCTGGGTTTTATCTACAACGCCGGGGCACCCGCGATTGAAGCGTACATTGAGAAAGTCAGCCGCCGCAGCAATTTTGAATTTGGCCGGGCGCGCATGTTTGGCTGTGTAGGATGGGCCTTGTGCGCCTCCATCGTCGGGATCATGTTCACCATCAATAACCAGTTTGTGTTCTGGCTGGGGTCGGGCTGTGCCGTGATTCTGGCGCTGCTGCTGTTCTTCTCCCGTACCAGCACATCGTCATCCGCGACGGTTGCGCAGGCGGTGGGAGCGAATCACTCGGCGTTCAGCCTGAAGCTGGCGCTGGAGTTGTTCAGGCAGCCAAAACTGTGGTTTTTATCCCTGTATGTCGTCGGCGTGTCCTGTACCTATGACGTGTTCGACCAGCAGTTTGCTAACTTCTTTACCTCATTCTTTGCCACAGGCGAACAGGGTACGCGGGTATTTGGCTATGTGACCACCCTGGGTGAATTACTGAACGCGTCCATCATGTTTTTTGCTCCGCTGATCGTTAACCGCATTGGCGGCAAGAACGCCCTGCTGCTGGCAGGCATGATCATGTCCGTGCGTATTATCGGTTCCTCCTTTGCCACCACGGCAGTGGAAGTGGTGATTCTTAAAACGCTGCACATGTTTGAAATCCCTTTCCTGATTGTCGGCTGCTTTAAATACATCACCAGCCAGTTTGAAGTGCGCTTCTCCGCCACCATTTATCTGGTGTGCTTCTGCTTCTTCAAACAGTTAGCGATGATATTCATGTCGGTTCTGGCGGGTAACATGTATGAAAGTATTGGCTTCCATGGCGCCTATCTGGTGCTAGGCTCTATTGCGATGGCCTTTACGTTGATCTCCGTTTTCACTCTGAGCGGGCCGGGACCGCTGACGCTGTTACGTCGTCAGGCTGCCTGATCCCTTCCTCAAGACAACCGGACAGGCGTCATGACGCATCCGGTTGTCTGCTTGCCGACCGCGTTTTTTTCATCACGTCATTCCCCCTTTTCGCCTCGTCGCCGCTTCGTTTTGCGAACTGTCTCACATTCATAAAATCGGTTTAGCAAATTACTTTGCCTGAAAATACATCGATGAATATCATCCGAAAACTAAAACGGTTTAGCAAAAGACAGCATCACTACCCTTACCTTTTCTGGGATGTAAAACGATGAATAAAAAGGCACTTGCCGTAACCGTTGGGCTGCTACTGAGCGCGGGGCCGGTTCTGGCAGCAGAACCAAGCATGAGCAGTATTGAAGCACGGCTGGCGGCACTGGAGCAGCGGTTACAGGCCGCAGAGCAGCGGGCGAATGCGGCAGAGAATCGCGCAGAAGCCGCAGAAAAACAGGCGCAGCAGCTTGCCCGCGCACAGCAGAAAAGCCAGGCCACCGCGACGCAGGTTGAACAGCGCACGGCGAAGCTGGAGCAGAAAGCGAGCAGTGAAGACGGCTTCGAATTTCACGGCTATGCCCGTTCCGGGCTACTGATGAACAGCTCGGCGACCAAAACTCAGGGCGGCCCGACCGTGACGCCTGCCGGGGAAACCGGCGGGCACGTCGGCCGCTTAGGTAACGAACCTGATACCTACGTAGAGCTGAATCTGGAACATAAACAAACGCTGGAAAACGGCGCAACGACCCGCTTCAAGGCGATGCTGGCCGACGGCCAGCGCACCTATAACGACTGGACGGCATCCAGCAGCGACCTCAATCTGCGTCAGGCTTTTGTCGAGCTGGGCCAGCTCCCGACCTTTACCGGCGCGTTCAAAGACACGACCGTCTGGGCGGGTAAACGCTTTGACCGGGATAATTTCGATATCCACTGGATCGACTCCGATGTGGTGTTTCTCGCCGGTACCGGAGCAGGTATTTACGACATGAAGTGGAGCGATCAGGCTCACAGCAATCTGTCGCTTTACGGACGAACCTTTGGCGATATCGAGAACAACGACAACACCGCACAGAACTATATTCTGACGGCTAACAACTTCTACGGCCCATTCCAGCTGATGCTGAGCGGCATGCGGGCGAAAGATAACGACGACCGGCTGGATGTGAACGGCCTGAAGGTGAAGGGCGATGCCGCGAACACCGGGTTACATGCGCTGGTGGGGCTGCATAACGACAGCTTCTATGGCCTGCGCGAGGGTTCAGCGAAAACGGCCGTGCTGTACGGTCACGGCTTAGGTGCAGAGGTAAAAGCTATCGGTTCAGACGGGGCACTGTTACCGGATGCCGATACCTGGCGGCTGGCCAGCTACGGGATTACCCCGCTGGGCGGCGGCTGGCATATCGCCCCGGCGGTGCTGGCGCAAAGCAGTAAGGATCGTTACGTCAAGGGCGACAGCTATCAGTGGGCCACCGCCAACATGCGCCTGATTCAGGGGCTGACCGAGAACTTTGAAATGCAGTACGAAGCTACCTATCAGTATATGGATCTGCGACCAGAGGGCTTTAATCAGCGCAGTGCGGTCAACGGTAATTTCTACAAACTGACCGTTGCGCCTACGCTGAAGGCCAGCAACGTGGGTGAATTCCTCAAACGTCCGGAAATTCGCCTTTTTGCCACCTGGATGGACTGGGACCACCGACTGGATAACTACGCGCGCGGCGATGCCTTTGGCAGCAGCGGCTTTGAAGCGGGCGGTGAGTGGAACTTCGGCGTACAAATGGAAACCTGGTTCTGATCAGTCGGCCCTGCGGGGCTGTTTCAGCCGGGCCGACACTATCACACGATAAAACAGAGGTTTTTTATGGATTTCGTACAAATCTCCCGTGCATTACTGCCGTTGCTGGGGGGCAAAGAGAATATTGCCAGCGCGGCGCACTGCGCGACCCGGCTCAGGCTGGTGCTGGTCGATGACGCCAAAGCGGATACCAGCGCGATCGGAAAAATCGACGGGGTAAAAGGCTGTTTCCGTAATGCCGGACAGCTGCAGGTGATTTTTGGCACCGGGGTGGTCAACAAAGTCTACGCCGCCTTTGTCGCCGAAGCCGGGATCAGTGAATCGAGTAAATCTGAAGCCGCCGATATCGCGGCCCGCAAGCTCAATCCTTTCCAGCGCATCGCCCGTTTGCTCTCGAATATTTTCGTGCCAATTATTCCGGCCATTGTCGCGTCCGGCCTGCTCATGGGCCTGCTGGGCATGGTCAAAACTTATGGCTGGGTGAACCCGGAAAATGCCCTGTATATCATGCTGGATATGTGCAGTTCGGCGGCGTTTATTATTCTGCCGATCCTGATCGGCTTTACGGCAGCACGTGAGTTTGGCGGTAACCCGTTTTTGGGGGCTACGCTGGGCGGCATCCTGACCCATCCGGCGCTGACCAATGCCTGGGGCGTGGCGTCCGGGTTCCACACCATGAACTTCTTTGGGATTGAAGTCGCGATGATCGGCTACCAGGGCACGGTGTTTCCGGTGTTGCTGGCCGTGTGGTTTATGAGCCTGCTGGAAAAACAGTTACGGCGCATCATCCCTGACGCGCTCGACCTGATTCTGACGCCGTTCCTGACCGTAATTATTTCTGGCTTTGTGGCGCTGCTGATTATTGGTCCGGCGGGGCGTGCCTTGGGTGACGGCATCTCCTTCGTGCTCAGCACGTTGATTGCTCATGCTGGCTGGCTGGCCGGATTACTGTTTGGCGGGTTGTACTCCGTTATCGTGATTACTGGCGTGCATCACAGTTTCCACGCCATTGAAGCGGGCTTGCTGGGTAATCCTTCAATCTGCGTCAATTTCCTGTTGCCGATTTGGGCGATGGCCAACGTGGCGCAGGGCGGTGCCTGTCTGGCGGTGTGGTTTAAAACCAAGGATCCTAAAATCAAAGCCATTACCTTGCCTTCAGCCTTTTCGGCCCTGCTGGGCATTACCGAAGCCGCCATCTTTGGTATCAACCTGCGCTTTATGAAGCCGTTTATTGCCGGACTGATCGGTGGTGCCATCGGCGGTGCCTGGGTGGTTTCCGTTAAGGTCTATATGACCGCAGTGGGGCTGACTGGCTTACCCGGCATGGCCATTGTTCAGGCCAGTTCGCTGCTGAATTATATTATTGGTATGGTGATCGCCTTTAGTGTCGCCTTTGTCATCGCTTTCCTGCTCAAGTACAAAACGGATTCTGAATAATGGCCCTGAAAAACCTGCTCCCCGCCATGCTTAAGGCGGTAATGAAAGGCCAGCCCAGGGCGCGGGAGGACAGCCACTATCCGGGCTGGCACCTGGCGCCAGTTACCGGGCTGCTTAACGATCCCAATGGCTTTATCCACTTCAACGGACAGTACCATCTGTTCTATCAGTGGAATGCCCTGGCCTGCGAGCACAAGCACAAATGCTGGGGCCACTGGCGTTCAGCGGATTTACTGCACTGGGAACACGAGCCGGTCGCGCTGTTGCCCGATGAAGAGTATGACCGCAGCGGATGCTATTCCGGCAGTGCGGTGGACAACAATGGCGAGCTAACCCTGTGTTACACGGGGAATGTTAAATTTGAGGACGGCTCACGTACCGCCTGGCAGTGCCTGGCCGTGCAGAACGGTGAGGGCGGATTCGACAAGCTGGGGCCGGTTATCCCGCTGCCTGAAGGCTACACCGGTCATGTCCGTGACCCCAAAGTCTGGCGGCATGGCGGGTACTGGTACATGGTGCTGGGCGCGCAGGACGCGCAGTTACAGGGCAAAGTCCTGTTACTGCGCGCCAGCGATCTGCGCCACTGGGAGAACCTGGGCGAAATAGCGGGAAGTGGCCTGGGCGGATTAGGCGCGGCGGGCTATATGTGGGAATGCCCTGACATGTTCACCCTAGGAGCCTCGACGTTTCTGATCTGCTGCCCGCAGGGCATTCCCCGGGAAGATAAGCGCTATCTGAATACCCATCCCTGCGCATGGCTCAGCGGTACGCTCGACTATGAGAACGCGCATTACTCGCACGGTGCCTTTAATGAACTGGATGCCGGCTTTGAGTTTTATGCCCCGCAAACCACGTTAACCCAGGACGGGCGCAGGCTGCTGGTGGGCTGGATGGGCGTGCCGGACGGCGAAGAAATGCGCCAGCCCACCGTGGCGTTTGGCTGGATTCATCAGATGACCTGTATACGTGAGCTGACCGAGCGGGACGGGCGGCTTTATCAGCAGCCGGTGGCCGAGCTGCAGGCGCTGCGGCTGGACGAGCAACGCTATCGCGGGCCTGCGGATGGCGCACCGGAGATGGCGGCCCGACGTCTTGAGCTGGTGCTGACGTCCGGCGGCGATATCACGCTGGACTTTGCCGATACGCTCCGGCTGAGCTGGCATCAGGAGACGCTTTGTCTGGCACGCCGCAGTCTGGAAAACGGCGAATGGCTTTATCGTCACTGGTGCGGCAGCGCGCGCAAACTGCATATTCTGTGCGATCACTCCAGCGTCGAGATTTTTATCAATGACGGCGAAGGCGTGATGAGTAGTCGCTACTTCCCGCAGCATCCTGCCCGTTTACGCCTGAGCGGCAGCGCAGAAGTCACTGCCTGCTACTGGTCGTTACGATCCTGCATGGTAGAATAAGCCCTTGTTTCCTTAAACGAAGCACCGACGTGAAAAAAACAAAGCGCGTGACCATCAGTGATATCGCTGCGCTGGCCGGGGTGTCAAAAGCCACGGCCAGCCTGGTGCTCAACGGGCGCGGTAAAGAGCTGCGCGTGGCAGAAGAGACGCGCGAACGCGTGATGTCTCTTGCGCAACAGCACCACTATCTGCCCAGTATCCATGCCCGTCTGCTGCGCGAAAACCGCAGCCATACGTTAGGGCTGGTGGTGCCGGAGATCACCAACTACGGTTTCGCCGTTTTCTCTCACGCGCTAGAGAACCTTTGCCGTGAAGCCGGGCTACAGCTGCTGATCTCCTGTACCGATGAAAATGCCAGCCAGGAAACGCTGGTGGTTAACAACCTGGTCTCGCGTCAGGTTGATGGCCTGATCGTCGCCTCAAGTCAGCAGAGCGACAGCGACTATCTGAAGCTGAGTGAACAGCTGCCGGTCGTGCTGTTTGACCGCCACGTGAATAACAGCAGTTTGCCGCTGGTGATCACCGATTCGATTACGCCGACCGCCGAGCTGGTAGAGCGCCTGGCGCGTGCTCATCCCGATGAGGTTTATTTCCTGGGCGGGCAGCCACGACTGTCGCCGACCAAAGATCGTCTGGCCGGCTTTATGCAGGGGCTGGAGCGGGCGGGAGTAAGTCCCCGGCCGGAATGGATTATTCAGGGCAACTACCATCCCAGCAGCGGCTATGAAATGTTTGCGGCCCTGTGTGCCCGTCTTGGCAGGCCACCTAAGGCGCTGTTTACCGCCGCCTGCGGTTTGCTGGAAGGGGTGCTGCGCTATATGAGCCAGCACCATCTGCTGGAGAGTGATATTCACATAGCCAGTTTCGACGATCACTACCTGTATGATTCGCTGTCACTGCATATCGATACCGTAGAACAGAACGTACCGCGCCTGGCGCAGGAGTGCTTTTCCGTGATTAGCCAAATGATCCAGGGGCAGGAACCTGCGGACAAACAGATTATCTTGCCCGCCAGGCTGCGCTACCGTTCATCTCTGGCGCGTTAACGCCGCTTACCTACAGGCGGCCAGATCGGCCATCTGCTGTTTATCAGGCAGGCCAACAATCTGTTGCAGCTTTTGTTCATGATTCAGGTAGTAGATAGCGGGCGTGCCGTTGGCCCCTAACGCCTGCATCTGCGCCTGGTTATGCTGAATCTGATCAAACAGCGCGCGCGGCGTGCTGTCCGGGAAGGCCGGCTTATTTTTACCCTGCGAGCGTTCGAAATCCTGCCAGGCTTTAGCAGGATCGGCCGCCGCGAGAATGGCAGACGCGTAGCGTCCGCTCTCGGGCTTGAGAATGCCGACAAGCTGGGTTTTGATGCTGAGCGAGTTATTTTGTACCAGCGGCTGCACCTGCTGCCAGAAGGTCCGGCAGTAGGGGCAGAACGGATCGGCAAAGACCACGACCTGACAGCGGGCTTCAGCGCTTCCCTCCTTGATGCCCGGCATGGCCTGCAGTTGCTTCCACATGGCACGTCCGGCGGGCAAATAAATTTCATCATTGATGATTTTTTCGCTGAGGTTATTGCCCTGCGCGTCATACATATAGCCCGAAATCGCATGCTGACCATCTGGCGTCAGGTAAATGGTGACGCCGGTTCCCTGATATTGACCCAGCCAGCCCTGAACCCCGCCGGGTGCCTTAAAGGGTTTGATGATTTCCACGCCCTGCCTTTCAATTTGCTGGACGGGGGCGGGCAGCGTAGCCGCCTGGGTCGTGCTGCTCAACAGCAGTGCGGAAAGCAGTATCCTGAACGTTTTCATTAATCCCTGTCTCTTAACGTCGTGATGAAAGTGAGGCGGTGCGGCTGTCGAGCCACTCAAAGAGCAGCATGCCTGCCAGCATGGCGATCAGGAACACTGCGCCCTTAAGCACTCCGCCGCCGAGCAGCACCAGCGCCGGACCGGGGCAGATGCCAGCCAGCCCCCAGCCAATCCCGAACAGCATAGCCCCTGCGATCAGTTTTTTATCCAGCGCACGCTGGCCGGGCAGATGAAAGGTTTCGCCAAAGACCGGACGCTCACGTCGGGAGGCCAGCCAGAAGGCCACCAGCCCGACGGTAATCGCGCCGCCCATCACCAGCGCCAAAGAGGGATCCCAGGCGCGGGTAATGTTCAGAAAACCCAGAACCTTGGCCGGGTTCGCCATGCCGCTGACGATTAAGCCCGTGCCAAATAACAGCCCACTAAGCAGAGAAAATAAAACGGCCATTGTTCCTCCTGATATTCACCCGTGGCCCATCACGCCAACGGTCAGCATGGCGGTTAACATAAAGACCAGCGTCGCCACCAGTGAGCGCAGTGACAGCCGCGATAATCCACATACGCCGTGACCGCTGGTGCAGCCCGAGCCCAGGCGAACACCCAATCCCACCAGCACGCCGGCGAATACCAGACGTCCCCATGACGCTTCAGTTTCAATGGTGGGCAGGGCGCTGAACAGCTGGAACACCAGCGGCGACAGGACCAGACCCGCAATAAAGGCCAGCCGCCAGGGCTTGTCTGATGAGCGGCGATTAAGCAGACCGCCCAGAATGCCGCTGATACCGGCTATGCGGCCACAAAACAGCACCAGCATGCCCGCCGCCGCGCCAATCAGCAGCCCACCCACCAGGCTTTGCCACGGAGTAAAATGAATCAGGTCAATATGCATTATCCACCCTTCCCAGTGCAGTGCTTACGTCATGCGTTAAAAGCGGTTTAGCGGGATTTTCAGATAGCGCTCGCCGTCGCTCTCGGGTTCAGGTAATCGCCCGCCGTGAATATTCACCTGCAGGGCCATTAGCATGAGTTCTGGCAGCGGGAGCGTGGCATCACGCTGCTGCCGCCGGGCAATAAAATCCTGTTGATGTTGATCAACCACCCACGGGTTGTTTTCCCGCTGCTCACGTACCGTGCTTTCAAACTGCACGTCGCGCCCGTCAGGGCGATAATCATGACCGGTAAATAAACGTGTGTCGTCAGGTAACTGCAGAATGCGTTGCAGGCTGTCCCATAATACGGCAGCGCTGCCGCCGGGGAAATCAGCCCGCGCTGTGCCGCTGTCGGGCATAAAAAACGTGTCGTGGATAAAAGCACAGTCGGCGATGTGATAGGTCACCGACGCCAGCGTGTGGCCGGGAGATAAAATGACTTCACCCCGCAGATTGCCGATGTAAAACACCTCGCCGTCCCTGAATAAGGTGTCCCAGATTTTCTCAGCTGGCGTCAGGCCGGGCAGGTTATAGAGAGTTTGCCACAGCCTTTGTACCTCAGTGACCTTTTCACCGATGCCGGTAGGCGCACCGGTTTTCCCGGCCAGCCAGGCGGCGGCAGAGAAGTGGTCGGCATGAGGATGGGTATCCAGAACCCACGCAACCTGCCAGTTTTTTTGCTGAATAAAATCCAGTATGCGTTGGGCCTGCTGACAGGATACCGCTCCCGAGCGGCGATCAAAGTCCAGCACCGGATCGATGATGGCGCAGCGCCGGGTTTGTCCGTCAGCAATCACATATTGCAGGCTTCCGCTCTCGGGTTCATAGAAATGGTACACCTCTGCATGAGGCGGATGGCGCAGCCTGTTTGCATACCAGGCCAGGGGCTTATCGGCATCGGCACCAAACTGTTGGCAGGTAGCCCGAAATTCGGCCTCATCTATCCGGCCTTCGCGTAACTCATGCAGTAAAAACAGGCTAAGCGATCGCGCACCACTCCGACAGTGTGCAAAGATTTTTGCACCGCGTTTAACCCGACGATGAAAAGCCTCAACGTCTTCCCAGCTCAGTGTGTCAAAGGTGAAGGGCATATAGACGTAGTCCATGCCCAGTTGCTCAGCCAGCGCCTTTTCCTGCTGATGAGGCAGAAAGGGGCCTTCTTCCTCATCAGGCCGATTATTAACCACAACCTCAAAGCCCAACTGGTGCAACTGGCTGAAATCCTCTGCAAGTGGTGCATCGGAAAACGCGATTTGCGCATTAAAATGGCGGATATTCATAACCTGTTCCCGTTTATTCAGAGATTTTTAAGCAACATGTAGCAGGCCATCACGATCAACATGGCTGAAAAGACGGCATTGATCGCGCGCGCATTGTGTTTCAGCCGGCTGGCCACCGCGACACCGACTAAGCCGCCCAGCAGGCCGCCAGCAATGAGGTAGATTGTCATCACCACAGAGACTTTGCCCGCCAGGGCATAGCTTGCGCTGGTCGAGATCCCCATGGCGAACACCACCATCAGCGAGGTTGCTATCGCCTCCACCATGGGAAAGCGGAACAACCAGACAAGCGCGGGCACCACTAAAAATCCTCCTCCGATGCCCATAAATCCGGCCAGTATGCCCAGCAGCAGTACGCTTCCCCAGACGATAGTGGGGGCAAAGTGCCTGTCTGGCGCGGAGGCACCGGGCAAAGGAGACTGTTTTCTCAGCATCATCAGCGCCACGGTGAACATCAAAAGGGAAAACGGCAGTAGCAGGTATTGTCCACTGACGATTTTTCCCAGTTCGGCTCCGAGCAGTGCGCCGCAGACCGCAACAATTGAAATTCTCGCACCCGTTGCCCATCTGACATTGCCTTTACGACTATGGGCAAACAGATTGATCAGGGCGCTGACCGCCACCGCAATGGCGCTGGTGCCGATGACCCGATGCGTGTCGGGCACCTTCACCAGATACAGCAGCAGCGGCACGCACATGACCGATCCGCCGCCGCCGGTCAGCGCCAGAAAAAAGCCTACGGCGATGCCTGTTACAACTAACAGGCATACCGTGAGGGCTGAAAAATGGGTGAATTCCTGAATGATCATTTTCATTCCTGGCGTTATTTTTACGCTATTAAAGAGGTCGTAAAAATGACTGTCAACTCATTATTTCTTTTTGCTATATCATATAGCTAAATATTATAAGGGTTTTTTTTTATAACTTTAAAGTCTATTGATTTGCTTTATATTTGTGCTGCTATCCACTACGGTTAAATAAAAGGGAGGCCTGCATGAATGATAAAAATAATCCCCATCACCCGCATCTTGTTGTTATTGGTGGTGGCTCAGCTGGAATTGGCGTCATCGCAAGTATTAAGAAACGCATTAAAAACATCAAAATAACGCTAATTGAGCCAAAGGAAGAACATGATTATCAACCTGCCTGGACACTGGTGGGTGCCGGATTATTTTCCGCTGAAAAAACCCGAAAACGCATGAGTGACGTTATTCCGTCGGGCGTGAACTGGATTCACGATGCCGTGACGCATGTTTCACCTGATCTGAAATATATTGAAACAGCGACAGCCCAAAAAATAGGTTACGACTATCTTATTATCGCCAGCGGTCTGATGCTGCGTTGGGATAAAATCAGGGGCCTGAGTGAAACCCTGGGCCGCAACGGCGTAACGTCAAACTACCGATACGATTTGGCGCGCTATACATGGGAACTGGTGCAAAACCTGAAGCAGGGAAAAGCCATTTTTACCCAGCCTGGGATGCCGATAAAGTGCGCGGGTGCGCCGCAGAAGGCGCTCTATCTCTCCGCCGATTACTGGCTGCGACGGGACCGTCTGGCACAGATCAACATTCAGTTCTGCCTGGCAGGTCAGGTCGTTTTTGGCGTGCCCGAATTTGTTCCGCCGCTGGAGGCCTATCTGGAGAAATACCAGGCGCAGGTCAATTTTGGACATACGCTTACCGCCGTTGATGGAATCAATAAGCAGGCGACGTTTACTCTCACCGATCCCGACGGCAGCACGCGTGACGTCACCCTGCCGTTCGATATGCTCCATGTTGTCCCGCCTCAGGCTGCGCCAGACTTTATTGCCGAAAGCGGTCTGGCGGATGCTGCTGGCTGGTGTGATGTCGATAAAGAAACACTGCAGCACAGCCGCTGGCCCGATATTTTTGCTTTGGGCGATTGCTGCTCAACGCCGAACGCCAAGACGGCCGCAGCGGCGCGTAAACAGATCGTGGTCGTGGCCGAAAACCTGAGGCAGGTCGTTAACGGGGCGATCCCGCAAACGCGTTACGATGGCTACGGTTCGTGTCCGCTCACCGTGGAGAAAGGCAAAGTCGTGCTGGCTGAGTTTGGTTATGGCAACCGCCTGCTGCCGACCTTTCCGCTCCATTCAGCCCGTCCCAGCCGCGCAGCATGGTGGCTAAAGGCCTGGTTTTTACCGCGCTTTTATTGGGCTGGTATGCTGCGCGGTATTGAGTGGTTGGCCAAAAGTAAACCCCTGTAGTGAAGGCCGTTCAGGGGCGAACGTATAAAGCGCCCCGCGACTGCTGTTCAATAATGTAGGTTATGGCGGCGGGCACGACGCGAAAGTGGGATGGCAGCATGCTGACGTCAATATTTTGTGCCCGGAGGGCGTTATTGCAGAGTAACAGCGTCACGCTCGGCGCTTTCTTAAGGGCATCTGAAATCGTCCTGCCAGTCACATCACCTGCCGCGTCGCCATTAAAAACGATGGCGATATCCCCGTCAAAATCCTCTTCTTTAAGCAGATTGCCAGCATTAGCCAGGGCGTGAGCAATGCGATTTTTATCAGGTACATGCAAAATGATTTTCATTCTGGGCCTCAGGTTGTTATCGCGACGGGCGAAAAACGAATGGCTCAGAATAAAACAGCGTGAGGATCGGATAAATGTGATGAGTGAAAGAAAATATGTCGTCGACGATGATTTCTAAAAAAAGAAAAATAGCGGCTCTGATAAATTCGAAATTGCTGTGTGCGTCTTTTTTTTAAAAAAAGGGGAGTTACCCCTTTAATAGCTAATTATTTTTTCAGATTTTCAGGGAAATTGGCAGGTAATTCACTCGCCGCGCAGGCTATCACGTCATCGTTATTTTTTCCCGCATCGTGGACAAAGGTGATAGTCGCGAACTCATCAATGACTTCTATTGGATAAGTCGGGCCGGCATCGCGGTACTGCGCCATTTCGTCCAGATGATCGTTCTGGAAGCAGACGGTGCGTTCAGGATTATTCATGACCCAGCGCGGGAAGAAGATGGTGCCATGAAACAGCTTGTCGCCCAGGTTGGCAATCAGGCTGACACTGGTGCCGGTCGGTTCAGTCCAGGACACTTTATAGATGTCTTCACCGACGCAGACAATATAGACATGCTGGTCTTTCACCCAGCGGTTGCCCACCATGCCGCTATGAATACGGTAATCGACGGTGTCTTCGTTTTTAATATACAGCTCGTAATTCCAGCCATTGTCATAGGTATAAACCAGATGTTTACCGATGAAACCGTCAAGATTGTGTTTGTTGAATTTGCTCATTATTTGTTCTCCTCTGTGGTTGAAACCAGCTTACCCATTCACTTTGTGAATTAAAAACGCTAATTTATGATGAAATTGATTCAAAAATTGGATGGGTTATGCATAAAACCACACTGGAGCAGTGGAGCCTGTTGGACAAGGTGGTGCGAGAGGGCAGTTTTGCCAGAGCGGCGAGTCTGACCAACCGCAGTCAGTCATCCGTCAGCTATAACCTTGCTATGTTGCAGCAGCGCATAGGGATTACGCTGTTACATGCAGAGGGGCGCAAGGCGGTGCTGACGCCCGCAGGCGAGTTGCTGCTGGCGCAGGTGCGCCCGCTACTGAAAGCTTTTCATTCACTGGAGGCGTTTGCGGGATCAATACGCAGCGGCGTCAGAACAAAGCTGGATCTGGTGGTTGACAGCATCTTTCCGCGTCGACAACTGTTTTCCGTCCTTAAGGCTTTTCAGCAATGCCATCCTCATACTCAGATCAACCTGACCGAGGTGCTGGAAACCAACACCGATTACGCCGAGGCCGACGTGATGGTGGTGACCCAGCGCCAGGATATGGCCGGGCGGGGAGAGTGGTTGATGAATGTGGATTTCGTCGCCGTGGCGCACTGCGACCATCCCTTGCATCAGCATGGCGGCATCCTGGATGAAGAACGGTTGGCACAGTATCCGCTGATTCGCATTGCCGACCGGGAACATTTCACCGTGCAGGATGAGAGCAGCAATGGCGATTACTGGTCGTTTTCGACTATTGAGGCAGCGGTAGAGGCGGTGGTGCACCAGGTGGGTTATGGCTGGATCCCCTTCGAGCGCATCGAACATGAACTGGCGCAGGGAACACTAAAAATATTGCCCTTACAGCACGGCGTTCGTCGTGCCACCCCGCTGCACTTACTGATTAAGAAAGACATCCTGACGCTGGATCCACAAATTGTTACCCTGCTCGATCTGCTGAAAAACGCCACCCGTTCGTGACAGAGGGATCGCGATGAGGAACGCGTCTTCAGGGGCTATTTGTCACCGTTCAACGCAAGGAGCAGGGCATCCAGCGAATCTGGCGCGTGCGGATATCCGTTTTTTACCTCGTGAACGTCCCAGGACATTGCATCCTCAAGGCAGAAATCGCCTGCGCACTGCAACGCGAGGTCTTCATCTAACAGCCCAATCGGTAGCCAGATCAGGGGGCGGCCGCGCAACAGGTTCGGCACCGTCGAGCCACAGTGCCTGCAGAAGTCATTACGGTATCCCTGCGGGCGACGCCAACTGCTAATATCGGCTTCACCGGCCAGCCAGCTAAACTGATCGGCATGCACCAGCGTGGCCAGGTTATGGCCGGTACCGGTCTGACGGCGGCACAGCGAACAGTGACAGCGGTAAAAATGGCTGGGTTGTTGAGCCAGCTTAAAAACGACCGTTCCGCATAAACAACGTCCAGAAATCATCCTTTTTTCCCTGAATGCGCCAACCCTAAGGCGGTGTTTAGTGTGCCCGCTTTTTGGCCCAGTAAGCCATAAAGTTAATCGCGTCGCGATCGACGCCGCGCTCCCCTATCAGGTGGCGGCGTAATAGCTTCACCACGGTCGATTCGGCCGCTACCCAACCGTAAAATTCCGTGTTGCGGCCCTGAGCACGGTCCCACAGCAATTCGCCTTCTGCCTCTTCCTGCACGTCCTGCTGGTGGCCGCCATCGGGAACGTTAACCCGGGATTTTATTGCCTCAACCAGGCATTCCCCGTGTGAAGCAAATGCAGGTTTTCGCGGCAACCAGACGATGTCGGCAAAGGTATAGGCGTGCAGATCGACGCAATCTTCCGCATCCGGGACTTCAAAAAAGGCCTGAACCCGAGGCGGGTTTTCCTGTCGGGACAGTCTTTCCAGAATGCCTTTCGCCGCGGGTAATGCGGTTTCATCGGCAATCAGTAACGCATTACGCAGCGCATCCGGCGGCGTCCATTCATATCCGCCGCTGTCAGATTCACAGGCCGCATTGGGCGCAACGATCACCAGGCTGTCACCCGGTTCAGCATTGATTGCCCAGGCCGATGCCGGGCCTTCCGTACCGTGGCTGACAAACTCAATCGTCAGCTCCTGGCGCTCAGGATCGAGATGACGCAGCGTATAGGTGCGCAACAGCGGACGCTTCTCTTTTGGCAGCGACAGAATGGTCTGGTACCACTCGCCATCATTGGGAAGCGCAGGCATGCTGCCATCTTCCGCCGGCAGCAAAATTTTGATCCGCTGATCGGGCGCGTCAGACTTCATCTGCGCCACGTCAGGCCCGTTGAACACCAGGCTCAGCATTGAGGGAGAAAGATGACGCTTGCGTGCCAGTTTTACGTCAAACAGGCGGTAGCTATGGGCTTCAGCCATCGTCGTTCCTTTTGGTTAATGAGCCGATAAGGTTGAGCGGCGACGTGCACGCCAGATCACACCTGACATCGCCACGAACAGCAGGGCAGCGCTGAATGCGGCAGCGATCAGCGCCGTTGCGCCCTGTGACTGCGACACCAGGGGAACCAGCAGCGCGCACAATCCGTAGCCTAAGGTATGGCTGGTGGCTATCCAGCCGGCACCGGCACCGTCTGCCAGCCTGTCATTTAGCAGCAGCTGATAAGCCGGCGTACCCAGTGCAGCACCAAACGAAAGCAGGGCACAGCCGGTGTAAAACAGCCAGAGCGGTGTGCTCAGCATCATCGCCAGACCCAGAGACATCAACAGCCCTGCGCTCAGCAACAGCGCAAGCGGCGTCAGTAACTGGGGTCGCAGTACCATAAACTGGGCGCCCAGTGAGGCGATGGCCGCCACGCTCAGCAGCCAGGCAACCTGATGGCTGATTGCGGCGGTATCACCGGTAAACTGTCTGGCCAGTGCCGGGGATAAGCCCAACTGCATCAGGCTCACCGTGGCCGCCAGCAGCAGAGCGCACAGCAGATAGGGCAGACAATCAATGCGCAGGTGGGCATTCCTGCGCGCCACCGCAGGCTGTGGCTCGGTACCGCGCAACGGCAACAACATAGCCAGCGCCAGCAACGGCGCAACGACCAGTAACACCAGCGGTGCCATCGGATGAATAACTAACATTCCGGCAGCGCACAGCGGGCCAAACAGCCTGCCGCAGCTCAGACCGGAGCTGATGGTCGCCAGCGCCGTCATGCGCTTGCCTTCACCGGCACGGTTTAGCGCCCAGACCTGGCACGCCGGAACCATCGCCGATACCATCAGGCCATAAATCACCCGGGCAATAATTAATATACCTAATCCAATCGGAGCACTGACCGCCCGCGTGGAAAGAAGTGCGCAGCCCATAGCGAGTAGCAAAAAACTTGCGCCATAACCGGCCAGTGACCAAAGCACGACCGGTTTGCTGCCGAGACGCGCAATCTGTTTTCCCCACCACGGCGATGAGGGCAAAAACAGCATAGAGCCGAGCGTTAACAATCCCGCCCAGACCGAAAGACTTAAACTGGTCTGCGCAACCAGCATCGGGATAGCCACCAGCAAACCATTCTGTCCGACGCCCAGCAGTCCGGCGCTTAATGCTAAAGGCCAGTTAGGTAAGGCTTTTTGTGGCGTAGCGGTCAGTTCAAGAGATGTCACAATGTTGCTAACCCGTATCTTTGTTGTATGTATTTGTAAAATTTATTCCGCCAATTCTAACAATTGTCGTTGATAATGAGAACTGTTATCGGCAGAATTCGCATTATCATAACGCCTGGAAATTGTTTGATAATGATTCAATCGACGCACAATGGATCCTGGGATGTGGCCGCACAGTGCTTCCTGAATTCCCTGATCCGTGAAACCAAGGACTGGCGACTCAGCCAGGGTGAACCCGCCGAGTTAGTGATTCCGTTGGCGGAAGAAAAGGCCCTACACTTTAAGGTGGCTTACTTTTCTCCTACCCAGCATCACCGTTTTGCCTTCCCGGCCCGGCTGGTCACTCACCGTGGCAGCGAGACGGTGACGTTCGCCACCGTTGCCAGACTGATTGTCGATAAACTGCAACATCAGCAACAGCTGCCCGCTCCCGGCTGTGAGGCGTTTTACCAGCGCGTGATGGAAAGCCATGTGCATACCGCTGAGGCAACGGCTGCCCGCCACGACTGGCGAGGCCTGCGTGAGAAAGCCCTGAACTTTGCCGAAGCAGAGCAGGCCCTGCTGGTCGGGCACGCCTTCCATCCGGCACCCAAATCACATGAACCTTTTACGCAGCAGCAGGCCGAACGTTACCTGCCTGATTTTGCGCCACATTTTCCGTTACGCTGGTTTGCGGTGGATAAAGACCAGTTGGCGGGTGACAGCCTGCAGCTGACGTTGCAGCAGCGCCTGACGCGCTTTGCGGCAGAAAACGCGCCGCAGTTACTGCATGCGCTAACCGATCGGCAGTGGCTGTTCCCGCTCCATCCCTGGCAGGCGGACTATCTGCTCCAGCAGACCTGGTGTCAGCAACTGGTGGAAAAAGGCCTGGTTACTGACCTGGGTGAAGCCGGTGCGCCCTGGCTGCCCACCACCTCATCGCGTTCGCTGTACTGCGCGACCAGCCGCGACATGATCAAGTTTTCCCTGAGCGTGCGGCTGACAAACTCCGTCCGCACCCTGTCGGTCAAAGAGGTCAAACGCGGCATGCGGTTGGCGCGTCTGGCGCAGACCGACCGCTGGCAGGACATGCAGGCACGCTTCCCGGCGTTTCGCGTGATGCAGGAAGATGGCTGGGCCGGACTGCGCGATGCGCAGGGCACGATTATGGAAGAGAGCCTGTTCGCACTGCGTGAAAACCTGATTGTCGACAGGCCGCAGAGCCAGACCAACGTGCTGGTTTCCCTGACGCAGTCCGCGCCGGACGGCGGCGACTCACTGCTGTCTGCCGCAGTAAAGCGCCTGAGCCAGCGCCTGCACATCAGCGAAAAACAGGCTGCGCATGCCTGGGTCGACGCCTACTGTCAGCAGGTGCTGAAGCCCCTGTTTACCGCCGAAGCCGATTACGGCCTGGTGCTGTTAGCCCATCAGCAAAATATCCTGGTGGAAATGGAGCAGGACCTGCCGGTTGGCCTGATTTATCGCGACTGCCAGGGCAGCGCCTTTATGCCTCACGCCGCAGGCTGGCTGGACATGATTGGCGAAGCGCAGGCGGAAAACGTCTTTAGTCGCGAGCAGCTGCTGCGCTACTTCCCCTATTACCTGTTAGTGAATTCTACCTTTGCCGTCACGGCGGCACTGGGCGCGGCGGGCATGGACAGTGAAACCCATTTGATGGCGCGGGTACGCGATGCGTTAAGTGCGCTACGTAACGAGGTCACGCACAAGGGCTGCCTGGATTACGTGCTGGAAAGCCCGCACTGGAACGTCAAGGGCAACTTCTTCTGTTACCTGCACGATCACAATGAAAACACCATCGTCGATCCGTCGGTGATCTACTTCGACTTCATCAACCCACTGCTGTCTCAGGAGCGCTAAATGTCTCAGGCAACGATTGTTCACAGCGGCCACGGCCTGCGTTGCGAAAAGTCAGGAAAAACCCTGAATCTGGGTTGGGGACAGGACAACAGTGCGGTGCTGCATTTTGCCGGTCCACTGCCCGAAGGCTGGCTGCGTGACGCGCTGGATCAGATGTTTATCGCTGCCCCGCAGCTTTCTGCCGTGGTGCTGCCCTTCGCAGAGTGGCGTGAAGAGCCTCAGGCGCTGGCGCTGTTTGCGGCCCTGAAAAGCGATATCGTCCACCGCGAGACGTTCTGGCAACTGCCGCTGTGGTTGTCTGCGCCTCGTCAGCAGGCCTCCGGCGAGATGGTATTTGATGCCGAACGTGAGATCTATTTTCCCCAGCGCCCAGCGCGACCTGATGGCGAAGTGTATCGCCGTTACGATCCGCGCGTACGGCGAACGCTGAGCTTCCGCGTGGCCGATCCTGCCCGGGATGCCGAAGCGTTTACCCGCTGGATGAACGATCCGCGCGTGGATTACTTCTGGGAGCAGAGCGGATCGCTGGCCACTCAGACCGCCTATCTTGAACGCCAGCTCGGCAGCAGCTATGCCTTTCCGCTGATTGGCTGTTTTGATGACGAGCCCTTCAGCTACTTTGAAATTTACTGGGCGGCGGAAGATCGTATCGGGCGGCACTACAGCTGGCAGCCGTACGATCGCGGTTTGCATCTGCTGGTGGGTGAGCCGCAGTGGCGCGGGCCGCACTTTGTGCAGAGCTGGCTGCGCGGCATCAGCCACTATCTGCTGCTGGATAATCCGCAAACCCAGCGCCTGGTGCTGGAACCGCGGGCGGATAATCAGCGCCTGTTTCGTCACCTTGAACCCGCGGGCTATACCACCGTGAAAGAGTTCGACTTTCCGCACAAGCGCTCTCGCCTGGTGATGACCCAGCGCGCCCGTTTCTTCAGCGAGGTGGGCCTGTGATGAATTCGCACGCATGGGAAACCGTTAACCGTCAGCTGGTGGCAAAAATGCTGGCCGAGCTGGAGTACGAGCAGGTCTTTCAGGCTCAGCCGCAGGGCGACAACCGTTACTGCATCAGTCTGCCGGGTGCCGAATGGCAGTTCACCGCCGAGCGGGGCATCTGGGGCTGGTTATGGATTGATGCACAAAGCCTGCGCTGTGCGGATGAGCCGGTACTGGCCCAGACGCTGCTGTGCCAGCTACAGCCGGTGCTGTCGATGAGCGATGCCACGGTGGCGGAACATATGCAGGATCTCTATGCCACGCTGCGCGGCGATCTTCAGCTTATGCAGGCACGTCAGGGCATGAGTGCCGATGCGCTGATTGATATGGATGCCGACCGCCTGCAGTGCCTGCTCAGCGGCCATCCCAAGTTTGCCTTTAATAAAGGCCGTCGCGGATGGGGACAAGAGGCGCTGGCGCGCTACGCACCCGAATATATGAATACCTTCCGCCTGCACTGGCTGGCGGTAAAGCGTGAGCATATGGTCTGGCGCTGCGACAGCGAGCTGGACATCCAGCAGTTGTTGCAGGCCGCGATGGACAGCGCCGAATATACGCGTTTCACCGAGGCCTGGCAGGCGCAGGGGCTGGACGACAGCTGGCTGCCTTTGCCGGTGCATCCCTGGCAGTGGCAGCAAAAAATCGCGCTCGATTTTGTCGCGGATCTGGCCACGGGCAATATGCTGTCGCTGGGTGAATTTGGCGATCGCTGGCTGGCGCAACAGTCACTGCGCACCTTGACCAACGCCAGCCGTCAGGGCGGGCTGGATATCAAACTGCCGCTTACCATTTACAACACCTCCTGCTATCGCGGTATTCCGGGCAAATATATCGCGGCGGGCCCGCTGGCCTCCCGCTGGCTACAAAACGTCTTTGCCACCGACACGACGCTGCAGCAGAGCGGGGCGGTGATCCTGGGCGAGCCGGCCGCCGGTTATGTTTCCCATCGCGGCTACGGCGCGTTGCCCGAAGCCCCCTATCGCTACCAGGAAATGCTGGGCGTGATCTGGCGTGAAAATCCGTCGCGCTGGCTGCACGCGGACGAAACGCCAATTCTGATGGCCACGCTGATGGAGTGCGATGAAAACAACCAGCCGCTTATCGGCGCCTACATTGCCCGCTCGGGCCTGAGCGCCGAGGCCTGGTTAAGTCAGATGTTCCGCGTGGCCGTGGTGCCGCTGTATCACCTGCTGTGCCGTTATGGCGTGGCGCTGATCGCACACGGGCAAAATATTACGCTGGCGATGAAAGACGGCGTACCCCAGCGCGTATTGCTGAAAGATTTTCAGGGCGATATGCGTCTGGTAAAGGACGATTTTCCGGAGATGGACTCTCTGCCTCAGGACGTCCGCGATGTGACGGCACGCCTGAGTGCTGACTATTTGATTCATGATTTGCAGACTGGCCATTTTGTCACGGTCCTGCGTTTTATTTCGCCGTTAATGGCGCGCCTTGGCGTTCCGGAACGACGTTTTTACCAACTGCTTGCCGCAGTGTTGAGCGACTATATGCAGGACCATCCGCAACTGTCGGCGCGTTTTGCGCTTTTCTCACTCTTCAAGCCACAAATCATTCGTGTCGTGCTGAACCCGGTAAAACTCACCTGGCCCGATCAGGACGGCGGAAGCCGTATGTTGCCCAATTACCTGGAAAATCTGCAAAACCCGCTGTGGCTGGTTACCAAGGACTGAATCATGACAAACACTGTTGATTTTATTGGCGTTGGCATTGGCCCGTTTAACCTGAGTATCGCGGCGCTGGCACACGAAGCTGAAGGCTTTACCAGCCAGTTTTTAGACAGCCGCCCAGATTTTGCCTGGCATCCCGGTATGCTGGTGCCTGACTGCCATATGCAGACCTCGTTTTTAAAAGATCTGGTCTCCGCGGTCGCGCCCACCAGCCCGTTCAGCTTTGTGAACTATCTGGTGAAGCGTAAAAAGTTTTACCGCTTTATGACTACCGAGTTACGTACCGTCTCGCGCGATGAGTTTTCCGACTATCTGCGCTGGGCTGCCGAGGGCATGAACAACCTGCGCTTTAATCACACGGTGGAACGCATCGATTTTGATGAGGCCAATAAACGCTTTGTGATTCGCAGTAACGGCGGGGAAAGCTATGCCCGCAACATCTGTCTGGGCATTGGCAAGCAGCCCTACCTGCCGCCCTGCGTAAACCGCATCAGCGCCACCTGTTTCCATGCCAGCGAAATGAGCCTGCGTAAACCCGACCTGCGCGGCAAGCGTGTGGCGGTGATTGGCGGCGGTCAGAGTGGTGCCGATCTGTTCCTCAACGCCTTCCGGGGTGAATGGGGCGAACCGGCTGAGGTCAGTTGGATATCACGCCGCAACAATTTTAACGCCCTGGATGAGGCCGCTTTTGCCAACGAGTACTTCACGCCAGAATACGTTTCCAGCTTTGTCGGTCTGAACGAGGCTGCCCGACAGAAAATGCTGGCTGAACAGAAGATGACCTCGGACGGCATCACGGCAGATTCCCTGCTGACGATTTATCGCGAGCTGTATCATCGCTTTGAAGTGCAGCGTCAGCCGCGCAATGCGCACCTGCTGCCGAGCCGCTCGGTCATTGAACTCAACAGTCATCACCAGGGCTGGCAGCTTCAGTTGCAGCATCAGCTTGACCAGGGCTACGACCTTATCGAATGCGATGTGGTGATTTTCGCCACCGGCTACCGGCCTGCGCTGCCAGAACTGCTCTCCCCCCTGATGAGCCGCCTGACTATGAAAGATGAGTGCACGTTCAGCGTGCGTGAGGACTTCACGCTTGAGTGGAACGGGCCAAAAGAAAATAACATCTTTGCGGTGAACGCCAGTATGCAAACCCACGGTATCGCGGAGCCTCAGCTCAGCCTGATGGCATGGCGATCCGCCCGTATTCTGAATCGCGCACTGGGGCGCGATTTGTTCGATCTCAGCACGCCGCCCGCCCTGATCCAGTGGCGCAGCGTCAGCCGGGAAAAACCGCAGCATGGCGCTGCGTCCACTAAAAACTATACCGAGTCCTTGGGGTAAGCCTTAACCTCGCACGCAGGAACGATAATGAAGACTAAAAACAAGAATATCTGGCTGCTTAATCCGCTGCTGTTAGCCATGATGGCGCCCGCGGTCGCACAGCAAACCAGTGAAAATGACATGGTGGTTTCGGCCAGCCGTACGCACCGTACGGTGGCAGAAATGGCTCAAACCACTTGGGTGATTGAGGGGGCCGAACTGGAGCAACAAGTCCAGGGCGGCAAAGAGTTTAAAGATGCGCTGGCGCAGCTGGTGCCGGGCCTCGACGTCAGTAGCCAGGGCCGAACCAACTACGGCATGAACATGCGCGGCCGCGCGATTGTGGTGCTGGTGGACGGCGTTCGCCTGAATTCTTCGCGCACAGACAGCCGCCAGCTGGATTCGATCGATCCCTTTAACATCGATCACATCGAGGTGATCTCCGGTTCAACCTCGCTGTACGGCGGGGGCAGCACCGGTGGCCTGATCAATATCGTCACCAAAAAAGGCCAGCCGGGCACCCAGTTTGAGTTTGAAACCGGCACCAAAACCGGGTTTAACAACAGTAAAGATCACGATGAGCGCGTGGCGGGCGCGATTTCTGGGGGGAACGATCGCGCGTCCGGACGGTTGTCGGTGGCCTACCAGAAGTTTGGCGGCTGGTATGACGGCAACGGCGATTCTGTTCTGCTCGATAACACCCAGACGGGCCTGCAATACTCCGATCGTCTGGATGTGATGGGCACCGGCACGCTTGAGATTGACGATCACCAGCAGTTGCAGCTGGTGACGCAATACTACAAGAGCCAGGGCGATGACGATTATGGCCTCTATCTTGGCCGAAACTTTTCGGCGGTAACCGGTAACGGTAACGCCTACACCAGTAAAGGACTGAACTCAGACCGTATTCCCGGCACCGAGCGCCACCTGGTCAGTCTGCAGTACTCTAATACCGATTTCCTGGGTCAGGAGCTGGTGGGTCAGGTCTACTATCGTGATGAATCTCTGGCGTTTTATCCCTTCCCAACGGTGTCCGGCGGGCGGGTGACAAGCCTCTCTTCCTCTAAACAGGATACTGACCAGTACGGCGGCAAGCTGGCAATCACCAGTAAACCGCTCGACAACCTGCAGCTGACCTACGGTGTTGATGCCGATCATGAACGTTTTAGTTCCAATCAGATGTTCTTTGATCTGGCACAGTCGGCCGCCTCGGGTGGCCTGAACAACCAGAGCATTTACACCACCGGACGCTATCCGGGTTATGACATTACTAACCTGGCGGCTTTCCTGCAGTCCAGCTACGACATCAACGATACCTTCACCTTGAGTGGCGGCGTACGTTATCAGTACACCGAAAACAAGGTGGACGACTTTGTCGGCTATGCCCAGCAGCAGGCGATTGCTAATGGCACGGCGCGTTCGGCCGATGCGATTCCAGGCGGCTCAACGGATTACGACAACGTCCTGTACAACGCCGGTATCCTGATGCATATCACCGAGCGGCAGCAGGCATGGTTCAACTTCTCGCAAGGCGTTGAACTGCCGGATCCGGGCAAGTATTACGGCAACGGCACCTATCGTCTGCAAAACGGCAACTACCAGTTGTTGAACAGCGTTAATGTCGATCAGTCGAAGCTTCAGGGCATCAAAGTCGATTCTTACGAGCTGGGCTGGCGTTACACCGGTAATGACCTGCGCACGCAGTTAGCCGCCTACTATTCGCTGTCAGACAAATCGATTTCGGTCAACCGCAGCGATATGACCATTAACGTGGACGATGACAAGCGCCGTATTTATGGCGTGGAAGGTGCGGTGGATTACTTTATCCCCGATACCAACTGGAGCACCGGCGTCAACTTCAACCTGGTCAAGTCTGAAACCAAAAAAGATGGCGGCTGGAAAAAGTGGGATGTCATTTATGCCAGTCCATCGAAAGCCACCGCCTATGTTGGCTGGTCGCCGGATCCCTGGAGCCTGCGCCTGCAAAGCACGCAGTCGTTTGACCTAACCGATAACGGCGGCAATAAAATTGACGGTTATACCACCGTTGATTTTATCGGCAGCTACCAGTTGCCGGTGGGCAAGCTGAGCTTTAGCGTCGAGAACCTGCTGGATCGCGACTACACCACGGTGTGGGGACAGCGTGCGCCGCTGTTCTACAGCCCGACCTATGGCTCGCCGTCGCTGTATCAGTACAAAGGCCGGGGTCGCACCTTTGGGCTGAACTATTCGGTACTGTTTTAAGTCTTCATTCTTGCCCGGTGTGACGCCGGGCAAGCCTCACTCAATCTCACTTTTTCCTCCTGTCGCCGCTAAACACGCTGTGCCGTTACATAATGTAAACAATACCTAAACGAATACGCTCAGTTTTGTCAGGTACATGCCGATAGTCTTTATGTGCGTACATTTAATGCACAAAGCATTTTCGTTTTAACGACCAGGCGGAACAAAAAATGACCATTACACAGCGACTTTTCCTGACCTTCTCCCTCCTTGCCGCCTCACTGGCTGTTCTGGCTATGGTGGCGATCACGGTGGTAACAGGATTTCAATCACGCTTCGATTACGTGCAGAGAAATACAATTCCTTCTATTACCGATCTTAATAAGCTTGTCGATAGCAGCAATGCCCTGACACTGCTGCTTTATCGCCATCAAAGTGCGACCGATCAACGCAAGCAGGCCCAGTTTGAGAAAGATATCGCTGGCGTGATTGCGGATCTGAAAAAGCAAAACCAGTATTACTTTGATCACGACCTTTCCAGTGCTGAAGACAAGGCCCTGAGCGAAAAAGCCTTTGCGGAGATAAAAGAAGCGGAAGCCAGGCTGCCGACCTTTTTTGCCGGGTCACGGGCACAAAATGATGCCATCGCGTTGGGCGCGATCCAGGGAGACAGTGGTGTGGGCCAGTCTGTTCGCGATCTGATAGCGGGGTTAAAGCGACAGCTGCAGCTGAATGTGGACATTGGCAAAACCTACAGCCAGCAAAACAATCAGGTTTATCAACAAACCTTGTGGGGCATGTCCGGCGGTTCGCTGCTGATTATCCTGCTGCTAGGCGCGTTTTCGGTGAAAACCATCTTCAGCATCCGTCGTCAGCTCAACGCGATTCGTGCCACCATGGAAAGCGCCAGCGAACGCCTCGATCTGACGCTGCGCGCAGATGAGTCGCGTCGCGACGAAATTGGCTTAACGGCCAGCGCTTATAATCATCTGGTCAGCAATGTGGCGCAGTCGTTGTCGTCCGTTGAACAGGCATCCCACTCTGTCGGCTCTGCCTCATCCGAGATTTCAGCCGGCAACGACGATCTCTCGGCGCGTACCGAAGAGCAGGCAGCGTCGCTGGAGGAAACGGCGGCCAGTATGTCTGAACTGAGCGAAACCGTGCGTCAGACGGCTGAAAATACCCGCCTCGCCAGCCAGCTGTCCAAAAATGCGCGTGAAATCTCGGAAGACAGCTCGGGCAAAGTCAAAACCATGCTGAGCACCATGTCCGATATCAAAAGCAGTTCAGCGAAAATCAACGACATTATTGCATTGATTGAAGGCGTTGCCTTCCAGACCAACATCCTGGCGCTGAATGCGGCCGTTGAAGCCGCCCGTGCCGGTGAGCAGGGACGCGGTTTTGCCGTGGTCGCCGGAGAGGTGCGTAATCTGGCACAGCGCTCTTCTTCTTCTGCCCGTGAGATCAAAGCACTGATCGAGTCCTCCATGCGCTACGTTGAAACCGGTGCCGCTCAGGCTGAAGAAGTCGGACAAAATATGGGCCGGATGAACGATGCCGTGCGTCAGGTAAACGATCTGGTCGATGAGATTGCGGTGGCGGCAAGCGAACAGTCGCAGGGCATTGGTCAGGTACATGAAGCGGTTAATCAGATGGACAGCGTAACCCAACAAAACGCCGCACTGGTGGAGCAGGCTTCTGCCGCTGCGCGTTCGTTAACGGAGCAGTCCACCACGCTGCAACAGCTGGTGGCCGCCTTTACCATCCGTTCAGCTCAGGTTGTCGCCGCTAAGCCGCCTTTAGCCGCCGTGACGGCCGCGCCCGTGCTGAAGCGTCCACAGCTTGCGGCGGCAGGTGCAGGTGCGCAGGAAGATAACTGGCAGAGTTTCTGATCGTGGCGAAGCAGTGGCCCGGGCGGCCGCTGCTTTTAAAGGGTTACGAACTTCTGTGCAGCGTCAACGGCGTTGATAACCAGCGGGCAACGCGTTTGCCTGCCTTAATGGCGGGTTTTTCAATCCAGAAAAACATCACGGAGGCCAGCGCCACACTGATGCTAATGGAGAGGATGAAAATCATCAGATTGTCCGTCCAGGCTTTATCCGCCAGGCTGTTCATCAGCAATATCATCATCGGATAGTGGATGAGATAGAGCGAATACGAGATATCGCCAAAGAAGATCAGCGTGCGGTTATGACCACTTTCCGTGCGGTAACCCAGCATCACCGTGATGCTCATAATGGCCGCCGCCAGCCAGAAACCGCCATGCAGGCCAAACGGCTGCGGCCCAATCATCAGCGCTGTCGCAAACGCCAGTACCAGCCCCACCTGCAGTATTCTGCGCATCTGAGGATTCAGCTCAGGGAGCTTTTGTCTGACGATTAATTCAGCCAGCATCATCCCTAAGATAAACTCCATGCAGATGGTATTGCTGATAAGTTTGATCCACGCCTGCCACCAGTGCGTCACCGCCATATCAGGCGAAACCTGAGAGGAAAAGGTAAAACTGCCGTTGTAATACAGCTGAAAGCCCACGCTGGAGGCGAGGAAAATCAGTGCACACAGGAAGCTACGGTAGCGATAGTTTATGCACATCGCCACGGTGAACACGGCGTAGAACAGGATCTCATAGGAAAGCGTCCACGGCGGACCTAATGCGCTGAATCCAAAGGTCGGCCCGGGGCTGCTGTAATCCTGCAGGCAGAAGTAGAGCGCACAGGACATATCCTGAAGCGAACGGTCGTGATAAACCACCACGAACGAGAGCAGCCAAACCACAAAGAAGACCGGCCAGATGCGGAAAAAGCGTTTCACCATGAACGACGTCGGCGCTTCGTTAAACTGATGCGTAATAAAAGTCATGATGAAGCCGCTGATAATAAAGAATACGTCCACGCCCAGCGCGCCGGGGATGTGCCGGGTCCAGTGACTTTCTAACAGCGATGAGTTGTGCGCCAGCACCACAAGTAGCGCAGCCAGGCCGCGCAGATACTGGATTGAGACGATTTTCATGAGCGTTACAGGCCTGTCAGTTTACTCAATCACGGCGTTCGCCTGAACGAACCGGTTAGGGTTAAGCGTAGGCCGTATTGTAAAAATGCCTTAACGATTATCAACCGCCATTTAGCAGCCAGAAAAAAAGGGTTTTGCCTGATAGCCTAATTTTGCCGAAAAATGGCGACGATCGACGGAGTTAGGCGCACAGGATCAGAAGTGCGCCGTTGGGATTTCAGAGGGTTCTTAAACAAATATGATGACTTGAGGGGATACAGGCACTACGCGGACGCGCGCGGAAAGACGCTCCCGCCCATGGCGCGCCGGAAGATCTCAATCGTCCACATCCACAGAATATGCCCCAACGTCTCCGAGGCGATTTCCGCTAACGGCAGGTGCCACAAGGGCGGTGCCCAGCCGTTCATCGGCAAGATCACGCCGTGAAAGCCCAGGGTAATGAGCAGGGCAAACGCTACGCCCTGGCCCAGCGTAACGACCGGGAGGATCTCGGCCATGGCGCAGTAGAGCAGGGCGAAGACGATTGAGAACAGGTGGTGAACCCCGGCAATGCCCCAGTTCACCACGTGACCGGAATAATGATAGACCAGGTTGCTGACGTTGATCCCCATATCCTGCAGCATCTCCGCAGGGGGAATCGCCCTGTCAGGCGTTCTGGGCGGAAACGGATTCTCCGTTCCCCATTTTACGAAGCTGGCAACGTTGCCGCCCCAAAACCCTGCCCAAAGCGCCGGACCATAATGCCGGTCGGCAGGGGACGTCAGACGAAACGACCTGTTCATAGTTAACCGCTCCTGCTGAGTAAGATAACCACCGTGGATTACTGCCCGTAATAGGCATTTGCTCCATGCTTTCTGAGAAAGTGCTTGTCCAGTAAGGGCTGTTGCATGTGGGTAATACCGGGCGTCAGCTGGCGGGAGAAAATGCCCATATAGGCGATCTCTTCCAGCACCACCGCATTGTGGACCGCGTTATCGGCGTCTTTTCCCCAGGCAAAGGGCCCGTGCGCGTTAACCAGCACGGCAGGAATAGCGGTCGGGCTGATGCCGCGCGTGCGAAAGGTTTCAATAATCACTTCGCCGGTATTGTGTTCATAGTCGTGGGCTATTTCGGCCTCCGTCATCAGCCGGGTGCAGGGTATGGCCCCGTAAAAGTAGTCGGCATGGGTTGTGCCCCAGGCGGGCAGATCCTGACCGGCCTGCGCCCAGATGGTGGCGTGGCGCGAATGGGTATGCACAATGCCGCCAATATCCGTAAAGGCGCGGTAGAGCGCCAGGTGCGTCGCGGTATCCGACGAGGGTTTTTTACTGCCTTCCACCACCCGTCCGCTTTCCAGTTCCACGACCACGATGTCGTCCACCGTCATGCCGTCGTACGCCACGCCGGAGGGTTTGATGGCCATCAGCCCCTGCGCGCGATCGACAGCGCTGACGTTGCCCCAGGTAAAGGTCACCAGCTGATGGCGCGGCAGCGCCAGGTTGGCGGCCAGCACCTGCTCTTTCATGGCGGCTATGCTCATACTAAACCTCCTTCCTGCATTTTCTGTTCAATCCAGCGCCGGGCCTGCACGATCTCGGCAACCGGCTCCTCGGCTTTTTCCGTCCACATTTCAATCAGGAACGATCCGCGATAGTTCAGCGCCTTAAGCGTGCGGAATACGCCGACAAAGTCCACGCAGCCCTGACCAAAGGGGACGTCCCGAAACTGGCCCGGCGAGCTTGCGGTCACGGGTTGGGTATCCTTTAAATGAATCGCGGCGATGCGATCAATACCCAGGGTCAGTTCGGCGGTGACATCATTGCCCCAGGCGCTGAGATTGCCCACGTCCGGATAAACGGAAAACCATGGAGAAGCCTGCTGCTGCTCCCAGACTTTCCACTTGCTGATAGCGTTCATAAACTCGGTATCCATGATCTCAACCGCCAGCATCACCTGCGCCGCGGCGGCGCGTTGCACCGCACGTGACAAGCCTTCGGCAAAGCGCGCTACGGTGCCATCATCGTGAGGTTCGTAATAGACGTCGTAACCGGCAAGCTGAATCGTGCGGATCCCCACGTCCTTTGCCAGTTGGATGGCGCGATCGATCAGATCGTCTGCCCGCTGGCGGATCGCCGGATCGTGACTGCCAAACGGAAAGCGGCGATGCGCCGACAGGCACATGGAGGGAATGGTCACGCCGGTTTCAATCATGGCGTTGACCAGCGACAGGCGCTGCTCTTTGCTCCAGGTCAGGCGCTCCAGCCGCACGTCGGTTTCGTCTACCGACATTTCCACAAAATCAAAGCCACAGGCTTTTGCCAGCGCCAGTCGTTCAGGCCAGGTGAGGTTAGCGGGCAGGGCTTTCTCGTAAATACCTAACGGATGCTGGCGTTTCATACTGTTCCCCAAATGCTGGCAATGGCCTGATGGAATTCCGCTGCGCGTTGAATGCCGCTGGCGGGATCGCTGAGGGCGCGCCCGGCGATAAACGCTTTCACGTCAACGTCTTTAAATTGCGCAAGATCCTGAGGCGTAATGCCGCCCGTGATGGAGAGCGCAAAACCCAAATCCGACAGGGCTTTCATGGTATCCAGGTCATGCTGATTCCATTGCTGCCCGCTGGCCTGGGCATCCCGCCCCCGATGGTAAATGGCCTGTTTCAGCCCCAGTTGCCGCCAGCGGCGGGCATCGTCCAGCGTCCAGTGACCAAACAGTTCGATTTGAATATCGCCCTGGTGCTGCTGCGCCACGTCCAGCGCGCTGGCAAACGTCGCCAACGGTGCGGCACAGATGACCGTCATCCAGCTTGCGCCCGTCGTGAAGGCCATGTCTGCCAGCGTGCCGCCGGCATCTGCCACTTTATAGTCGGCCACCAGGGTCTTTTGCGGATGCTGCTGGCGCAGACGGCGCACGGCTTCGACTCCGCAGCTCAGGCACAGCAACGTACCGGCTTCGATGATATCGACATGCTGATGCAGCTGCTGTGCGGTCTCCAGCGCCGCATCCAGCGCGGTATGATCCAGCGCCAGCTGGAGTAAAGGCAGGCTCATAAGAGGGCTCCTTGTGCGTCACTCAGGACGCGGATCAGATGCTGATAACGCTGATACTTTTGCTGATAACGGGCATGCCGTGTGCTGTCCGGTAGCCAGGTGACGATATCCGGCGCCAGGGCCTGCTGGGCCTGCTGCAGCGAGGTGTAAGCACCGGTGCCGGTCAACGCCACCAGCGCCGCGCCCAGACAGCCGCTTTCGCTGATCTGCGGCACTTCAACGCGCAGGCCGCTGGCATCGGCAAACATCTGCATCCAGGGCGCGGAGCGCGTAGGGCCGCCGCTCAGACGCAGGGCAGTGACCTGAGGAAAGCGTTGCAGAATGCGGTTGAGATGCGTCAGGTGGGAGAACACCACGCCTTCGTAGATGGCCTGCACCAGGTGGGCACGCGTGTGGCCCGCCTGCAGACCAAAGAAACTGCCGTGCAGGTCGGCCCCGGCGTTGGTGCCGTACAGAAAAGGCAGAAACAGCAGCGCGCTGCTGGCAGGTTCCAGCTCCTCGACCCACTGATTTAATTGTTGGTAGTCGCGGATGCCCCACTGCTCGCAGAACCACTCCAGGTTTGCCGCCGATGTCGGGCTGGCTTCGTGGATAAGATACTGGCCTTCAATGGCATAGCGACCGTAAACGTAGGGATAGTCTGCTTCATCGCTAATGCAGTCGGTAATGCCGCTGGTCACCGACCAGGTGCCCATCACCGCGTTCAGGCGCGTTGCGTCATTCAGTCCCGCACACAGCGCGGTGGACATCACGTCAAACAGGCCCCCGACCACAGGCGTGCCGGGCAGCAAACCGCATGCGGCGGCAGCCTGCGCGGTTACATAGCCGGCAATCTGCGTTGATGCCACAATCGGGGGCAACGCCGGCACGATCTCGCTGATATCCAGCATCTCAGCCAGCGCGGGCGACCAGTCTGCCGCCTGCATGTCGTACAGATTGGATTCAGAGATGTTAGTTTCTTCACAGGCCAGCTCGCCGGTCAGACAGAAACGCAGGTAGTCGTGGGCCATCAGTACGCTGCCGATTGCGGCGTAGCGCTGCGGCTGATGCTGCTTTAGCCAGCGCAGGAGCGACACCGGATGGCCGGTCCAGAGCGTCTGCCGGGTGAGAGGATAGAGTTTTTGCGGCATGCCTTCCCGCTGCCACTGTTGCACCAGGCTCAGGGCGCGACGATCGGAGGATAAGATGCCATTTCCCAGCGGATTGCGATCTTTATCCAGCAGAAACAGCCCTTTACCCTGAGCAGAGATGCCTAATCCAGCGACGTCGGCGGCATCCTGACCGCTGCGGGTCAGTACTTCGCGAATGACCGCTGCTGCCTGCTGCCAGAGCAGCGTCATATCGCGTTCGGCATAACCCGGCTCTGGTACCTGTACCGGCAGGTTTTGCCGCGCAACGGCCAGCTCGCGGCCCTGCCTGTCGTAGAGTCCGGCTTTAATAAAGGTGCCGCCGCAGTCCAGTCCCAGCCAGCGTTTCATAACGCCTCCCGTTTCGCAGAATCACAGCGGGCAGGCAGGGTCATTGCCAGCAGCGCAGCCAGCGCCAGCGAAATGGCAAGGCTGTAAACCCCGGCATCTTTGCTGTAGAACGCCATCAGCACGCCGACCATGTAAGGCCCACAGAAGCCGCCAAGGTTGCCCAGTGCGTTGATCAGGCCGCGTGCCCCGCCCGCGACCTCGGCATTGAACAGGCGCGGCGGAATACTCCAGAACACGCCCGCTGCAGACTGAATAAACACGCCACAGCCCACCAGCGCCGCGTAGGACCACCAGATATGCGCTTTTAGCAACACCGACAGCGCCATGCATAGCGCAAAACCTGCCAGTGGCAGCGCCACAAACAGCTTGCGCCGCCCGGTTGCATCCGAAAGAACAGAAAACAGAAACATGCCGAAGATCGCCCCGACGTAGGGCAGTATGGCCAGCATACCAACCTGCTCGACATTGCCGTGGGTCAGTTCTTTCAGAATGGTGGGCAACCACAGGGTGTAGCCGTAAATGCCGGTCTGATAAAAGAAATTGACCAGAATCAGCCGCCACATCACGGGCTCGTGCATGACCTTAAGCAGAGAAGCGTTCCGCACGTTCTGCCCTTTGATTATCAGTTGCTCGTTGTGCAGGGTCGTAATCAGATACTGCTTTTCAGCCGGAGAAATCCACTTCGCCTCCTGCGGCCGGTTGCTGATGGTGAAATGCCACAGGGCCATGACGACCAGCGATAACGCACCTTCCACGTAAAACAGCATGCGCCAGTCCCAGCCGGTAATGATCCAGCCGGAGAGCGGCGCGGTAATGATCCCGGCGATCGGGACAAACATGATCACAATCGCATTGGCGCGGCCGCGCTCGGCATCCGGGAACCAGTTGCCGATCATCGTCAGCACCACCGGCAGCATGCCGCCTTCGGCGATCCCTAACGCAAAGCGCAGTACCAGCAGCTGGTACTGACTGGTTGCCATGCCGGTCAGTATCGAAATGACTGCCCAGGCCAGCAGCGACCAGCCAATAAAGCGTTTGCCGTTACCGTAGACGGCCAGCTTGCCGCCTGGCACCTGCAAAAACAGGTAACCAATGAAGAAAATACCGCCCGCCAGACCGGCCATTGAGGCGCTGATGCCCAGTTCGGCGTCCATTCCGCCCGGCATGGCAAAGGCAATATTAACCCGATCCATATAGGAAATGATGCAGGTGATCAGGACAGGCGGAATGATCCGTAACCAGCGCAGGGCAGGGATCTTTTCACGGTTAACGGCAGTTGATGTCAGACTCATGGCCTTTCTCCTTGCTTACGCCAGATCGCAGGTGGGGATCTTGACCACCACTTTGCGAATCGGTCCTGGCGTGCTCACCGCGCAATTAGGCCGGTGGATATCCTGCGGAAAAAACACGGCAAAGGTGCCCGGCAGCATGCGCACCTGGGTCTCATGCGGCACGTGCTGGTAAAAAATAATGTCGCGCTCCGGGTCGTAAGGCTGATGCACCGCGAAATCCACAGGCTGCGTTGCGACGCCGATGACTTCTTCGCCCGTAACCAGGTACTGCACATCAATGTGCAGGCGGTGTGCTTCCGGGTAGTTCTCCTCGGCCGGAACGGTGTGCAGATCCAGTACCTGCATAATCCAGCCGGTTTCACTGTCCTGATAACGTCCCGCCGCCAGGGTGAGCAGGTCGTAGCGGGTCAGGCAGGCGATCGCTTTGGCGATCGCCGGAGGATAGTGACGCGGGTCGGTATTCGCGATGTGTCCGGTAATCATGATTCCCTCCTTACAGCGCCTGGATACGCGCCCAGACGCGCTCATCTACCGGAATGCCAAGTCGCTGATTTTCAGCCCGCAGCGGCGGAAACTTATCGCCGGGCAGGCGAATGGCCTGCGCGCTGTCGGCCCGTTCAGCGTTGATAATCGATGCCCGGATGCGGTCGAGCTTGTGCTGGCGGGTTTCACCGTCGATAAGGCGGTCAACATCAATCGCGATAAAGACCTGCGAGATGCCGAATTCATCGCCGTTGTCGTGTGTCACTTCGGTGACGGAGGCACCGTTGGAGAGCAGGGTGGCCAGCATGTCCAGCACCACCGACAGCGCGGAGCCTTTCCAGTAACCCATGGGTAAGATGCGACGGTTCTGCTCAAGAGTGGCCGGATCGCGCGTGTAATTGCCTTCATCATCAAATCCGCCATCGACCGGCAGGCTCTTACCGGCCAGACGGTTCACTTCCAGCATGCCGTAGGAGAACATCGACATCGACATATCCACCATGGTGATTGGCTCGCCTGGCACGGCGATGATCAGCGGGTTGGTGCCGATAGCGCCGCTTTTCGCGCCCCAGGGCGGCATCACGGCAATGGAGTTCGTCCAGCAAATGCCCACAAAGCCCTTTTCGGCTGCCTGCCAGCCATAACTGCCGCCGCGCATCCAGTGATTGGCATTACGCAGTGCTACCAGCCCAATACCGTGATCCGATGCCAGGGCCATAGCACGATCCATCATCCCGTGCGCGGTGATGTTGCCGATGGCGCGCTGCGCATCCCACTGCTCGATCGCGCCCAGCGACAGGACTTTTTGTGGCTCCGCCTCGGGCACGATATGGCCAGCATCCAGCTGCTGAATAAACCGCGGGAAGCGGTTTACGCCGTGGGAATACACGCCGTTGAGACTGGTTTCGGTAAACATGCGCGCGCAGGCTTCGGCTTTATCCTGAGGCACGTTACGACCTGTAAGTACGCGGAGAAACTCCTCATACAACTGCTGATAGCTGATTCTCATACGACTGATACTCCCAGCGTCACCGCTTTATTTCATAATGTGGAATGTCATTTCAACTAAATGCTATGGGGAAAAGCCGGGCCAGTCAAAGAAATGACCGAAAAATTAATCAATAAAAATCAGCATCTTATATTTATTTTCGGCTTTTGTGATCTCTGGCTTATTCGCCAGATTTTGCCCACAGACGGGCCGGTCAGCCCAAGAGAGGCTGACCTGATTGACGCGTGCGGCATCCCTGACTGAGCAGACGGCTTAGGGCAGCCTTACCCGGTAGAGCGACGTGTTTGCGGTGATATAGAGTTCATTATTATCCGGCCCACCCAATGTGCAGTTGGATACCGTTTCAGGGATCGGAATTTTGCCTTTGCGCTCTCCGTCGGGGTTAAAAATAATCACGCCGTCTGCGCAGCTACAGTAAATGTCGCCGTGAGAATCGACACAGAATCCGTCCGGGAAGCCCGGCGTGACATCGGCAAAAAACTGGCCGGGCGACAGCTCGCGTCCTTTAACCTGATAGACCCGGAGCTGGTGGCGCCCCAGGGTTGGAAAGTCCACCACCGACATATCGGCAACATACAGCAGGCTCTCGTCGGGCGAAAACGCCAGCCCGTTAGGCCGTTGCAGATCGCTGGCCGCAATACTGAGCTGCCCGGAGGCGGGATCGAAGCAGTAGAGATAGCAGCCAATCACCTGACTCGGGGCCAGATAGCCTTCGTGATCGTTAACGATCCCGTAAGGCGGATCGGTAAACCAGATGGTGCCATCGGCGCGGATCGCCAGATCGTTGGGCGAGTTAAAGCGCTTGCCCTCTACTTTGTCGATCAACACGTTGACCGTGCCATCCAGTTCGGTCCGGCTGATAGCCCGGCGGCCGTGTTCGCAGCTAACTACGCGTCCCTGCCCATCCCGGGCATTACCGTTGGCATAGTTAGCGTGATGACGCCAGATGCTGAGCTCACCGTTGCGCTGCCAGCAGTACATGCGGTTGCCTTTGACATCGCTGAATACCACCGCATCGTGCTGCGGCAGCCATACCGGGCCTTCGGCCCAGATGGCAGGGGAACACAGTTTTTCTACCTGCATGCTGCTGGCCTCCGTTACTTCACGCCCCAAATGGTTTTATAGTGCTGCTGATAACCGTTTTCGGGGTCATAGTTATTTTGCGGTCCGCCATCCCGGCTAATATTTTCCTGAGTAATTAAGTGCGCAGGCGTGACATAGCCGGAAGGCGGCTGGCCAGCGAAGGCGCGGTTGAACTCATCCAGCAACTGCCAGCCGTGGAGTTTTAACGGTTCCGCCACGGTTGCCGACTGGCTTTCGCCATTGCGAATACGCTGGAAGGCCGAGACAGACCCGTCGCCCGCAGAGATATTGTATGGCGCGTTTTTGCCCCCCTTGCCTGCGGTTTTCAGCGCCGGTGCCATGAAGTCAAAATAGAGATCGTTAATCGCCAGCGAGTACTGCCAGCGGTCGCCGTACTTCTGTAACAAGCTGAAGGTGAGTGACGGCATACGGTTAGAGGTATCGGCCAGTGGCGTATCAATAAAGTCGATGACCTTACACTCGCTGCATTTTTCAATTTCCTGTTTCATCGCATTGGCTTTATCCAGCGCGATTTTGTACAGCGAGTCGGTAAAGATGATGACCTGAGCTTTACCGCCTGATTTCACCACCGCGTACTGTGCCGCCAGGCGGGCAACCTCATTTGAGTCAGAAGTAATGTTATCCGTAATGCCGTACTGCTTAATCGGGCCTGGCTGTGGCTCCGCATGCCAGGCCATCAGCACTATCTTTTGCTGGACCGCTTTTTTGAGCGGCATTTTGGCGACGTTGGGGTTCCAGCCGCCAATAATGATGCCGTCAGGGCGCTGGGCAATAGCCTGATTCAGCGCGGCAAGCTGATCTTTCACCGACCCCGCACCGTCCAGCGTATCCAGCTTCCAGCCCGCCACTTTCGCCGCCTCGCTCAGCCCCTGCTGAACCCCCTGTACGCCGCCATTTTTCATATCTGAGGCGATAAAAATCAGTTTCTTGTTCGCCTGCAGTTTCGGCCCCGTGGTAGGGCCATCCCAGGTGGTGGCGCTGGACGTGGCTTTGGCGACGGCCGCGGTGGCCTGTTCCAGGTAGCTGTCTGCATGAGCGGGCAGAGAGGCGACCAGCATGGCAACGAGAGAAAGACCAAATACCGGATTTTTCATAATGAGTTCCCTGGTGTGATGGTTTTTTGCTGTGGGTCAGGTGTTGTTGCTGGCGTGCTCTGACTGCGCACGACAGCTTTTTGGTTCAACATACGGCGACGCTGGGCGTAGCCGGCAAGCGTAATCGACAGCAACAGCGTGGCACCGTTAAATAAGGGTTCAACCCAGAAGGCGCCGCCAAACTGCTGAATACCGGCGATACCAATAGCCAGAATGGCGATGCCCACTACGGTGCCCCAAACGTTAACCCGTCCCGGACGAATGGTGGTGCTGCCCAGAAAGGCGCCCACTAAGGCAGGCAGCAGGTAATCCATCCCGACGCTGGCCTGGCCGACGCCCTGTTCTGCGGCAATCAGCACGCCGCTGAAGCCGGTAATGACGCTGGAGGCGATAAAGGATCCAATGACGTACTTATTAACGGCGATGCCGTTGAGGCGTGCCGCGACGGGATTACCGCCCACGGCATACATGCATCTTCCCAGCGGCGTATGCTCGGTGACCAGCCATAACGCCAGCGCCAGGCCCAGCACATAGAATGCGCCAATCGGAATGCCAAGGATTTCCGTGCTGTGCAGCGCGCTGAACGCATCCGGTAAATCGCCCACAATTTGTCGGCCGCCGGAGTGCCACAGCGCAATCGCATACAGCACCGTCCCGGAGCCCAGCGTGGCGACGAAGCTGTCAATGTCTGCCAGCGCGACCAGGATGCCGTTAAGCAGGCCATACAGGGCCGACAACACCAGCACCGTCAGCACCGCCATCTGCCAGGAAAAGCCATATTCCACCTGCAGCGTAATGGCCAGGATGTGCCACAGCACGATGCCAAAACCGACGTTGAGGTCGATTTTGCCAACGATCATTGGCAAGGTGGCCGCCAGCGCCAGCAGCGCAATTTTTGCCTTACTGGACAGAATCGCCTGTACGGTCAACATCGAAGCGAAGGTGGGGGACAGAACTGAAAACAGTAACGCTAACAGCACGCATAACAGCAGTAGCCCGTAGCGGGTGAGGATCTGCATCGACCACGGCGCAAAGCCATGCTGAGCAAGGCTGACCCGTTGTTCGAGCGCGGTGGACTTCACCGAGGTTTTAGACATTTCGTTTCTCCTGACTGCCTGTTCAGACGGTAGCTAATGGAGCAGCAGAACTGGCCGAGGCCAGCTCCAGTAAACCTGCAAACGTAACCTGTTCATTTCTCAGCTCACCCACCACCTGGCCCCGGTTAAACACCAGCGCGCGGTTGCAGATATGAGCAATTTCTTCAAGGTCATTGGAAATCACCAGCACCGCCACGCCTTCGGCGAGGGCTTTATTGAGCAGGTGATAAATCTCTTCGCGTGCGCCGACATCCACGCCAGCGGTAGGATCTTCAAGAATCAGTAGCGGTGCGTTGAGGTGCATCCAGCGGGCCATGACCACTTTCTGCTGGTTGCCGCCGGACAGGGCGCTGATATCCAGGTTGACGTCTTTGGGACGCACGTCGAACAGCTGGACTTTCCACCAGCTGGCGCCTACCTCGGCGCGGCGACCATAATGCGATATCAGCCGATGACCGCTGGCGCAGGGGTTAATAAACAGGTTTTCACGCACGCTCATCGACATCACCAGACTTTCGCCCGTGCGGTCGCCTGCCACCAGTGAGATGCCCGCTGCCATCGCCTCACGGGGAGAGCGTGGGTGGCAGGGGTTGTCGCGAAAAATAACCTGTCCGCTGGTGGCCTGCTTCAGGCCAAACAGCATTCGGCCTATCTCTTCCTGACCGGCTCCGCGCAGTCCTGCCAGCGCCAGCATCTCGCCTGGCTGCAGGCTAAAAGAAACCGGCCCGACTTCGTCAATGCACAGCTGGTTCAGCGACAGCACCGGCGGCCGCGCCTCGGGCAGCGCAAGGCGCTGGTTACTCTCCAGCGCCTCGCCCACAATCATTTCCACCAGATCGTGAAGCTTGTAATCTGCCGTGACGCCTTCCGCAACGCGTTTACCGTCTCGCATCACGCAAATACGGTCGGCAATTTCGATCACCTCATCCAGGCGATGTGTCACGTAAATCATGCCGACGTTGCGGCTTTTCAGGCGTTCAATCACGCCAAACAGGTGGCGCACGTCGTTGGCGGGCAGCGAGGCGGTGGGCTCATCCAGCACCAGCACTTCGGCGTTGACCGCGACGGCACGGGCGATGGCCAGCAGCGATTTCTCTGTCCGCGACAGTTCAAACACGCGGGCATCGGGGTCCAGCTGAATACCGACTTCCTCCAGCGCCGAACGCGCCCGCTCACGCACCGCCCGCCAGTTGACCAGGCCAAAGCGGCGGTTGAATCCCATCACCAGTGCCATATTTTCCGCCACGGTCATCCACTCAATCAGCCCCAGGTCCTGGTGAATAAACGCGATGGGCTGGCTGGTTGCCGTTTTCAACGCGGCGGCGGATGCCGTGACGTTTCCCTGAAAGGTAATCTGCCCCTCATCGCTGGTATACACGCCAGCCAGCACTTTGATCAGGGTGGATTTACCTGCGCCGTTTTCCCCCAGCAGCGCCACCACCTCGCCGGGGAAGACGTCCAGACTCACATCATTAACCGCGGGGTTGCCGCCAAAGCGTTTGGTGATATGGCTGAGTGTAAGAACCGGTTTATCCGGATGAGGTTGCATTTCTGCCTCCCGTGACGCCTGGTGAGTATCGGCAGCAAGAGCGGCGACCGCTCGTTGCTAATTTCAATATGTGAAATACTATTCCAAAAAATAGTATTCCTGACGCCGGGGAAAAGCAAAGAAGGAGGGCGGATATTTATCTATAAGAAACAGTAAGTTAAAATATTGTTTTGAATTTGTGATGAACAGCGCACTTCTGTCACGACGAGAAGCGTGCGCCCGACCACACTAAAAAGCTAAAGATTCCCTGTCGGTAAGCCTTGAGTTAACATCATGCGTTAGCGCGTTCAGGAAGTGAGAAATGGAGAGGGTCGGTGGATGGCGGTGAAAGTGGATAAAGCAAAGGAAACGAAGAGCGATAAACCCTTAGGGACACAAAGCCTGTTTCGTGGCCTGCAGTTAATAGAATTGTTAAGTAATTATCCTAACGGTTGCCCGCTAGCCCATCTTGCTGAACTGTCTGGAATGAACAAAAGCACCGTACATCGCCTGTTGCAGGGGCTGCACAGCAGCGGTTACGTGACCCAGGCACCTTCGCCCGGGAGTTACCGCTTAACCACCAAGTTTATTTCAGTCGGTCAGAAGGCGCTGTCGTCGCTCAATATTATTCACGTTGCAGGGCCACATCTGGAAAAACTCAACCTGGACGTGGGTGAAACCGTGAACTTCTCCAGCCGCGAAGACGATCACGTTGTCTTGATCAACAAGTTAGAACCGACTACGGGCATGATGCGCACCCGCGCCTACATCGGTCAGCATATGCCGCTCTACTGTTCAGCCATGGGCAAAATTTTTCTGGCCTGGGGCAGCGAAGAGTACCTGCTGCAATACTGGCAAAACCATCAGGACAGCATTGAGCAACTGACGAAAAATACCATTACCACGCTGCCCGAGATGCAGCAGGAACTCAACGATATTCTTCAGCAGCGCACCGCGATGGATCGCGAAGAAAATGAACTGGGCGTCACCTGCATTGCGGCACCGGTGTTCGATATTCAGCAGCGTGTCCCTTATGCGGTTTCGGTATCCCTGCCGACGGCCAAGCTGCAGCAGATTGGCGCGAAGCATCTGATGGCGAAGGTGGTTGCCACGGCGCAGGCCATTTCAGAAGAGCTGGGCTTCACCGCCTGAAAACGCCCTTTTCGGTACAGCAGGCCTGCCGAGCCAGTCTTAGTTTTCAGGGAGCGTGCTGTCTCCCTCACCGAGCGTGCGCTGCATCAGCACCGTATCCAGCCAGCGGCCATGCTTGAACCCCACCGACGTTAATGTGCCGGTCACGGTAAAACCGGCGGCACGGTGCAGGGCGATAGAGGCCACATTGGCACTGTCACCTACGTTTCCCACCATCTGGCGAAAGCCGCGGGACTCAGCCCAGTGAATAGCATGGGCCAGCAGGCGTTTGCCAATGCCTTTTCCCTGGAACGCGGGCGCAATATACAGGGAATCCTCCAGGGTGAAACGATAGGCATAACGGGGCCGGTAAAAGCCCAGATAACAGTAGCCACAAACCTGTCCTTCACTGAGGGCGACGAACCAGGGCAGCCCGGCGGCGCGAAGTTTTTCCAGCCGGCTGGCTATCTCTGCCTCGTCGGGCGGGACGATTTCAAAACTGCCCGTGCCCTGTAATACGTGATGGGCGTAAATCTGTTGTATTGCCGGAACGTGGCTGTCTTCTGCCAGTATTATTTCCATTTCACTGTCTCCCTGCCTGTTAGCGTCGCGAAAGGGGATTGTCATCAGAATAAAAACGACCGGACATCGCGCTTCACCGGCAGAGGCCAGGTTGGCTGCACCAGACGCGGTAAGGCGCAACGCCTCCCACCATACAACCGGGCCAGACACGACCGATCCTGGACAAGAATACGCGGATTACACAGCCAAATTCCAGCGCCTGTAAGCCTCATCAATCGCCTTTGTGCCCTGCAAAAAGCATTTGGGCAGATCGATGTGCGGGTAGCGCGTTTTATAGCGCCTGCGGTTTCCCGGCGTTGTCAACGCGATGTGCTTTATCATCGCCCAGTTCACCTTATCCACACTGCCCTCAAGTGCGCCCGGCCGGTTGGCACTGGCGTAACAACGTCTGACGTAACGCAGCAAGCTGGCGGGCATTGGGACATCAAGCAGAATATAGCCGGTTGCTCGCGCCAGTCGTTCGTTAAGACAGGCTGTGTAGTTGCCGTCCATTACCCAACAATCCCGGTGAATAGCCTGATGATGTAAATGCAAAAACTCAGCCTTCTCTCTTGGCTGCCAGTGGGTATTGGGCAGGTGATAAAGTTGGTCAAGATGAATGGCAGGCAGGGCGGTGTGATGTGAGATCGCGGTCGCAAGCGTTGATTTTCCGCTGTTAGACGGCCCCATAATGCAGATGCGTGGCCCCAGATCCTCAAGACTGATTAACGCATTCATGGCGACGGTCCTGTAGACGGTGTGGTGGATTGCCCTCAGCCCGACGGGCAGAAGGGCAGAAGGGCAATCCAGCAGAATTAGACTGAACCTTCTTTTTCGATCACCAGCACTCGCGCTTCACCCTGGGGATGGGCGACATGCTCGGTACCGATACTGGCATAGAAAATATCGCCCGTTTCGAGACGAATTGTCTTCGTTTCTCCCGCTTCCTTGTAATGCATGTCAACGCAACCATCCATAACGGCAAACACTTCCTGGCCATCATTGATATGCCATTTGTAAGGCCTGTCTGTCCAGTGAAGGCGCACGGTTGTGCCTTCAAAATTAGCAATGTCGAGGGCGCCCCAGGCCTTTTCGGCTGAGAAAGCTTTGCTGACGTAGGTTTTCATTTTTTTCCTGACAGTCTGAACGCGTGTGATACGGTTATATCGCATCACATGAGGCATGATTTGCAAAATATTGCGCATATTGCTGGCAGAGGAAGGGGAGGTCACTCGCACGGGGCCAGGTGAGCCAGCGCGGCACGCCGGGGCGCTGCCACGTGCACGATAAAACCAGCCAGCCGGATGCGGTCACCTGCCCGGCTGGCATGAAGGCGGAATCAGAAGTTCACGTTAGCGCTGATTCCACCCACAAAGGCATCTTTCACCTCACTGACGGCGCCCGGCGCAACAACGTATTGCAGGTTAGGACGCAACTGCAGCCACCTGGTCAACTGGGCGTTGTAGTAAATCTCATAATTGTATTCCGACCCCTCCTGGATGGGCAGGTAGGTTGGACTCGTAAAGTCAGTCTGGCCGCTGGCATCGTTCTGCTCACGCAGCGAGCGGGTATAGGCGCTGTTAACGTGAATACGCGCGGCCCCCACACCAATCTCATCCTGCGGACGGGCATCAAACGGCCCTTTCCAGGTGAAGCTGATGGACTGGTAGTTATCTGTTTTAGAGGTTTTATGATCGTTCATGACCGCCTGAAGGCTGACGCCCAGGCCACGGCTGGCATCACCGCCTTGTGCCGTAAGCTGCTGCTGTAACAGCACATAGCCGCCGTAGGCATGGTCTTTGCTCTGATAGGCGCCATCACGCCAGCTGCCGTAGTTATCGCCATTTGCCGACGAGTAGTAGTAGCCGATGCGATAATTACCCGGCAGCTTCTCCGGTCCGAAAGTCGGTTTCCAGCCCAGTTCGACCGGCACCAGATTGCCTTCAGAATTGCTGGTATCAAGACGGAAGCCGTCGCCCCGGTCGTAGTTCGCGCGGTTCTGATTATAGAAACCAACCTGGAAAAAGACCTCAGGGGTAAAGTTAACCTTCACCCGTCCGCCCCACTGGGATACCGGCCAGTTAAACCAGCGATCGCCGCGCCAGTTACCGGCCTGACCGCTGCCGAATGCCAGGTTCTGAAACTTGCTGTCGAAATTATCGAAGTCTTCTCCGACGGTAACGCGGCCGGCTTTAACATTCACTGTGTTATCGAAAAGGCCTTTGCTTAACCAGAACTGCGTCAGTCGCCAGGTCTGGCCGCGGCCGTAGACTTCCTGTGTCGAAGAGAGCATCCCGGTGCGACGGTCGGCAACCTGATCGGAGATGTTGCGACCATTACGATCGGTGATGGTCACCTGGAACTGAGTATCCTGCCAGTCGAGGAGTTTTTGCAGGTCAAAATTGGCCCCGAAAGCCCACTGATCGCTGTAACGCATTGAGGTATGGGTATCGGCGCCGCCGCCCAGATTAGCGGCGCTTTCCATGGTGTAATTAACGTCTAATTTAATGCCGTCTTGTTCCAGCTGTGTTCGCGAACCGTTCCAGTCACCAAACAGATAAGGTGAATCGTAGCTGAAGGCATCGGCGGCCAGCGCGGAGGCGCTTAGCATCGTAAACATCAGGGTGCCCGCGGCCAGGCGAGGCATAAACTGCACTGCTTTTTGCATATTCATAATCATTATTCTTGTGTGAATGACAGTAATTGACAGGGCAGAGAATAATGCTGACTAAATGTCAATTTTTGCAAATCCGTGCGTATATAACGTCAAGATAATAAGTAATTAACGCAAGTGTGACAGCTCTCTCTGAACGAATATGTTTTTAACAGAAAAGGCATTTATTGCGAGGCAGCGTAAAAAAAGGGATGCCGGAGCATCCCTTTCGCCTCAGGCTTTGCTGGCGCGGGAGAGTTCTTCAATCTCCTGCTTACTTAAGGCCAGTTCCGTTGCCTTTACCAGTTCATCAAGCTGTTGCAGGGAGGTGGCGCTGACGATCGGTGCCGTAATACCCGGACGGGCAATCAGCCAGGCCAGTGCAACCTGAGTAGCCGAAGCATCATGCGAGGCGGCGACATCTTCGAGCGCCTCAACAATCCGCAAGCCGCGTTCGTTCAGGTATTTATCCACAATGCCCTGGCCGCGCTGACTTTTCGCGGCATCCTGAGGTTTCTTGTATTTACCGCTCAGAAAGCCGCTGGCCAGCGCATAGTAATTGATCACGCCAAGGTGGTTGTCGCGTGCGACCTGCTCCAGTTCACTTTCATAACCTTCACGGTCGTAAAGGTTGTATTCCGGCTGCAGGGTTTCATAGCGCGCCAGCCCCTGCTGCTTGCTGATATCCAGCGCCGCCTGCAACCGCTGCGCGCTGTAATTGGATGCACCCAGCGCCCGCACTTTTCCTTCTTTCACCAGTGCGTCGAAAGTGCCCAGCGTATCGGCCAGCGGCGTGGATTCGTCGTCACGATGTGCCTGATAGAGGTCGATAACATCCGTTTGCAGGCGGCGCAGGGAATCCTCCACGGCCTGGCGAATATAGGCGGGTTTCAGCCCTTTTTTCTCTGGCGACATCTCTATACCGACTTTTGTCGCCAGCACGATCTTGTCGCGTTTGCCGCTTTTCTTCAGCCATTTGCCGATGATGGTTTCTGACTCGCCACCCTGATTGCCTGGTGCCCAGCGGGAATAGACGTCTGCGGTATCAATAAAGAACAGACCTTTTTCAACCAGCGCATCAAGTAGGGAAAACGAGGTTTTCTCGTCTACCGTCCAGCCAAACACATTGCCGCCAAAAGTCAGAAGCGGCACGTTGATACCACTGTTGCCGAGCTGGCGGGTTTTAAGCTGCGTCATAGCATTCTCCTTGGTTAAACGAATAAGGTATATCTTTCAGCTTAGCAAAGGAAAATCCTCGTTATTTAATTCGGCTTATCAACCCGTGCGCCAGGCGAATGCAATGTGCCGAGACGGATGAGAAGGGTGAGATGAATTTAGCCCGTATAGGGCAGATGAAAGGGAACGTATTTTCATCTGTTTTGCCCGCCATCAGGCGCCGGCGATGCCAGCTGATAAGGCCATCTTTTCCCGGCACGGAACCTGACCTTGCATTTTTTACAGTCTGAAACCCATCTTAACCAGAATGCAAAGAATCGCGGCAGACGGCGAGGTCGTTTGGCGCTATAAAAAAGCAGGGGCCGGGCCAACGTGGCCGGAATATTGCCCACTGGAATCCGGAGGCATCGTGGCGCTACGTCTTACCGATACCGTCTTTAGCTCAACCTCAACCTCAACCTCAACCTCAACCTCGCCATGCCGACGCCGGTTTCTGAAAAGCAGCGCGGCGCTGATGCTGGCGGGCGCGCTGCCGTTGCCGGTTCTGGCATCCATCCCACCTTTTCCCGCCCTTAAAACCGTTGCGGCGCAAAGTCATCGGCTGTTTGGCTTTGCCGTCGGGCCCGACAGTCTGCAATCCGATGCGCACTATCGGCAGTTTGTGGCGAGTCAGGCGAGCATTATCGTGCCGGAAAATGCGCTGAAATGGATGGCCGTCCATCCCGCGCGCGATCGCTACGATTTCGCCGGGCCCGATGCGATCGCCGCCTTTGCCCGCGAGCAGGGGATAAGGCTTCGCGGGCATACGTTTTGCTGGCACCGCGCCCTGCCGGACTGGGTACAGGCTATTGCTGATAAGGCTGAGCTGGAGAAAGTTTTGAGGCAGCATATAGCGACCGTTGCGGGCCGCTACCGCGGGCAGATTCACAGTTGGGACGTGGCAAACGAAATCATCAATCTCGCCGACGGACAACCTGGTGGATGGCGCAACAGTTTCTGGTATCAGCGGCTTGGTACGCGTTATATGGATATTGCCTGCGAGGCGCTGCACCAGGCCGATCCCCATGCGGTCATCTGTTACAACGATTACGGGCTGGAAAGTGACGATGTGAGTGGGCAAAGGAAACGGGCGGCGGTACTGGCGATGCTGCGCGACTTGCAGTCCAGACATATTCCGATTGGCGCGCTCGGCATCCAGTCTCATCTCAAAGCCGGGCCTCATCCCGCCTTTGGGCCGGGGCTGGCGGCATTTATTCGCGACGTGAAATCGCTTGGCCTGAAGGTGTACATCACCGAACTGGACGTGGATGACAGCAGCGTGCCGATGGAGAGCCGGCCGATGGCGGTTGCCGCGCTGTATAAACGCTATCTTTCACTGGTTCTGGAGGCGGGCGTTGCCGCCATTTTAACGTGGGGCGTTTGGGATACGCCGCACCGCACGGCTGCGACACCGAAGGCGGGGGACGCGCTGGCGACCGGGCCGCTGCTGTTTGGTAAAGACGGCAGCATTAAAGAGGCCAGTTGGGCGGCGCTGCACGCGCTCCGCTCATCACCGGATCTCAGATGACGCGCGTGCGGCTATCCACTGGCGATAACGCAGCGGCGTCATCTCCATCATCTGATGAGAGGCTTAACCGCAGAGCGGAACCTTGCTCTGCGGTTAAGCGATCAGAAGGACTGCCAGTTTTCCGCTGACAGGCCAGCGCTAGTGCTCTCCGCTAATGGCTTCTTCAGCGATGGTTTACGCAGCACATTCTGACCTGCGGCCGGGGTTCTGCCTGTGTTAAACACCGCTACCGACTGGCGTAACTGCGTTGCCTGATCCTCCAGCGATGCAGCGGCACTGGCCGACTCTTCAACCAGCGCGGCGTTTTGCTGCGTGACGCCATCCATTTCAGATACCGCTTTACTCACCTGCTCAATGCCGCGCGTCTGCTCGGCCGAGGCGGAGGCAATCTCTGCCATCAACTGCGTCACGCTGTTAACGGAATTCACAATGCTGCCCATCACATCGCCTGCTTCTGAGGCGTGCGTCGAACCACTGTTTACGCGTTGGGTGGACTGGTCAATCAACGTGCGGATTTCCTGGGCCGCGCTGGCGCTGCGACCGGCCAGAGACCGCACTTCACCGGCCACCACAGCAAAACCACGTCCCTGCTCGCCCGCACGCGCGGCTTCCACTGCGGCGTTAAGCGCCAGGATATTGGTCTGGAAGGCGATGCTGTCAATAATGCCAATAATGCTGGCGATCTGTTTTGAGCTTTCACTTATCTGTTCAATGTTGGCGATCACCTTCGCGACGATTTGCCCACCCTGCGAGGCCATCACGGAGGCATCTTTCGCCATGGTGGTTGCCTGCTGAGCATTTTCCGCGTTCAGTTTTACCGTTGAGGTGAGCTGCTCCATGCTGGCTGCGGTTTCCTCAAGGGCTGCGGCCTGTTGTTCGGTGCGCGAGGAGAGATCGGTACTGCCGGCAGAAACTTCTGCCGCGCCGGTAAAAATTGACTGCGTGGCATCATCCACAGAGCGGATGGTGACAACCAGCGCACTGCGCATCTCTTCGAGTTGGCGAAGCAGTCTGCCGGTTTCATTTTGACTCTCACTGGCGATCTCCTGAGTCAGATCACCGGCAGAGATAGCACGCATGTAATCCGTCGCCATGCTCAGCGGTTTCAGCAGCAGGGTTCTCAGACCGGCCCAAACAGTGGCAACGGTGACAAGGGCAATGATCGCGATAATCAGCAACGTCCACAGCATATTGCTGTAGTTGCTATCGTTTTCAGCGGCGATCTGCTTCATTAACTGGTAGTTCGTACTGCGCCATGTCTGATAAGCCTTATCCAGATTATCCTGAGCTTCCTGCGCATCAAGATTCCCGTAACCCTGATAGTTATTATTTTTCAGGAAGTCTACTGAGGCGAGCATTGTTTCGTGCATCTTGTTGTAAGCCGCCTCGACATTTTTTGTCACCTCAGCATGCTGACCCGGTAATGCGGGTGCGGTCTTATAAGCCTGGAAATACTCATCAGCTTTATCGGCGGATTGTTTTGCCACCTCCAGCAGTTTGGCAATAGACGCCAGTGACGCCGGATCTTTCTGGTTTTTAAGGAAGCGAATCGCCACGCGGCTGATCGTCACGCGGGTTTTAATCAGCGTTTGTACACTGTCGCTCAACTGCTGTTGCTGTAGCGTAAGTTGTTCAGTATGAGAGAAATTTCGCCCGGCCTGACTGACAGAGGAATAAAAAAGAAAGCCCGTAATGGTCAATAGCGCACTAAACAGAAATAACACGGCAACAATACCCGTCGTGATTTTAAGGTTTTTAAGCATTGCAGTAATCCCGATAAAAGGTGATACAGGTTTATCGGTATTAAAATGATTAGCTTAATAGTGACGCGCTAAATAATGTGATCTATGACAATAACTAAGAAATAAAAGCGGCTTTTCTGAAGAGAGAAAATGTTAGCGAGCCCTTGGGGAACATCGTCTCAATGATAAAAGGCAGCGCGGCTAAAATGTACCATCAGATACATTATTGTGATCTGACAATAATAAAAAGGTCCACGGTTTGCGCCCATGCGTCGTTATTTTGCACACCCGATGCCTGTATTTTCACGTGAATATAATAACGCTTTGAAATAATAATGAAAACCTGATGCCCGGCGCTTTTCTCCCACTGGCGTTATTCGTGCAAGCGATGCAGAGGTTAGCGGATGTCAGGCGTGCTGGCGCAATGGAGGGCGAACAATATTCTGGAAGGCTGCAGCAAGGGCGAATGCAGTTTATGACAGGCATAAAAAAACCCGCACAAGGCGGGTTCTTTTCACAACGACTTAACTGCTCAGGCTGTTGCCATCATCGCTATCGTAAGCGGTCGTGAGGGCATCAGCTGTTACAGAGCAACAACATTGCCAGCTGAAGGACCTTTAGGGCCGTTCTCGATTGAGAACTCCACTTTCTGGCCTTCATCTAATGTTTTGAAATCGCTGCTCTGAATAGCAGAGAAATGTACGAATACATCTTTGCTGCCGTCCTGAGGAGAAATAAAGCCGAAGCCTTTATCAGCGTTAAACCATTTTACTAAACCAGTCATTTTAGTTGACATAGATGTGTCCTTTTCATTTTGAGCCACGCAAGGTGACGAAGATGGCCTGTTTTGCAGATTTTACTTATTGGGCACTTAGGAGGAGGCTCATGAAGAAGGGCATCTGGGAATGACGCTTGAACTGAGGACTGCTTTACTAAAACTGCTTTCATAAGGTCTGTGTTCCAAACCGATGTCGCTACACTATAGAGGTTGAACGTATTAAGCAAGGTTTAATTTTATTTAAGTCAGACAGGCAGGCGGCCATGTAACAAACCCGGCCAGCGCACGGCCTTGCGCTCGCCACGGCCCGTTGTTGAACAGGCCCGCTTATCCCGATCGCCTCCACCACATTCATTTCTGCTTTCCTGGGGTTCTGCCCATCCAGATCAATAAACAAGAATAGTTATCATTTGTATAATCCCTTTCTGCTGTTACCGGAACGGATAAGGCCATGCAAATTACACCAGGTACAACCTATCGCATCAGGGGATACCAACATTCTATTCATCCCGCCTGGCGGCAAAAATTATTAACTATGGGCATGTTACCCGGCACGCTGATTGAGGTCGTTCGGATCGCACCGCTGGGCGATCCCGTGCAGGTCCGCACGCGTCGCGTGAGCCTTGCGGTCAGGCAGCAGGACCTGGCGTCCGTCATGCTGGAAGAAATACGCTGATGAAAACATTGACTCTAGGCCTGATTGGCAACCCAAATACCGGCAAAACCACGCTGTTTAACCAGCTTACTGGCGCACGTCAGCGCGTAGGCAACTGGGCTGGCGTCACTGTCGAACGTAAAGAAGGGCAGTTTTTTACCGCCACAACGGATGTGCGACTGGTGGATTTGCCAGGCACCCGCTCGCTCACCACCTGTTCGGCGGACGGCTCTGTTGATGAAAGCATCGCCTGCCGATACCTGTTTGACGATCACGCCGACCTGATTGTGAACGTGATCGACAGTTCAAACCTGGAGAGCCATCTTTTCCTGACGTTTCAGTTACTGGAACTGGGGGTTCCCTGCATTGTGGCGCTGACTATGCAGGACATTGCGGCCAGCCATAACATTCGCATTGATATCGCTGCACTCTCAGCCCGTCTGGGCTGTCCGGTTGTCACCCTGACTTCTACCCGTGCTGACGGCATCGCTAAGCTGAAAGACGCCATTGATAGCTGGCAAAAAGAGATCGCGCCGCCGCCGGTGGTGTACCCGTCCGGGATCGAAGCAGCGATTTCCCGGCTCCGCGCTATGATGCCCGGCGATATCAGCGCGCAAAAACAGCGCTGGCTGGCGTTACAGCTACTGGAAGGCGATGTTCACAGTCGTGAGGTTTGTCCTGCGGCCGTAGCGCATTTGCCCGAGATTGTTGAGGCGGCTGGCGGCGATCCGGCGATGGTGATCGCCGACAGCCGTTATCAGGCCATTGCGACGCTCTGTGCCGCCGTCAGTAATATTCAGCAGTCGGCGCCGGGCACGCTGACTGAAGGACTGGACAGCATCGTGCTCAACCGGTGGGCAGGTATTCCAGTTTTTCTGGGTGTGATGTACCTGATGTTTGTTCTGTCGATCAATATTGGTGCCGCCCTCCAGCCACTATTCGATAGCGGTTCGGTGGCGCTGTTTATTCATGGCACGCAATGGCTGGGTTTTCACTTTCACTTTCCCGACTGGGTGACGGTGTTTCTGGCACAGGGAATCGGTGCCGGAATCAATACCGTGCTACCGATTCTGCCGCAGATTGGCCTAATGTATCTGTTTCTCTCTTTTCTGGAAGATTCCGGTTACATGGCGCGTGCGGCATTTGTTATCGATCGCCTGATGCAGTCGCTGGGCCTGCCCGGTAAATCCTTTGTTCCCTTAATCGTCGGCTTTGGCTGCAATGTGCCATCCGTTATGGGCGCCCGCACGCTCGACACACCCCGTGAGCGCTTACTTACGGTGCTGATTGCGCCCTTCATGTCCTGCGGCGCTCGTCTGGCCATTTTTGCTGTATTTGCCGCCACGTTTTTTGGGGCTTACAGCGCCAGCCTGGTCTTTTCCCTTTACGTGCTGGGCATTGCTGTGGCGATTATCACCGGGTTGATCCTGAAACATACGCTGCTGCGTGGAGAAGCGTCTCCGTTTGTGATGGAGCTGCCCGTCTATCACCGTCCCCATCTCAAGAGCCTGCTGATCCAGACCTGGCAGCGCCTGAAAATGTTTATCATCCGTGCCGGACGGGTCATCATTTTAGTGAGCATGGTTATCGGTCTGCTCAGCAGCTTTTCGTTTAACGGATCGACGGTGGACAATATCAACCAGTCCGCCCTGGCCTCAGCCAGCAAAGTCGTCACGCCGGCACTGCGGCCAATCGGGATCACTCCGGATAACTGGCAGGCCACTGTGGGCCTGGTCACCGGCATTATGGCAAAGGAAGTGGTGGTTGGAACGCTGAACAGCCTCTATGTCGGAGAAGATGTGCAAAGCGGTGCCTTTGATCCGCAGCACTTTGATCTGTTAGGTGAGCTGGGCGACGCACTCACAGAAACCGGCAACAGTCTGCAAGCGGCGTTTCGCCTGAGCGCGCTGGCAAATCCTATCGAGGCCAGCAAAGGAGACAGTGAAATAAATGCCAGGCAGATGGGCGTGATGAGTGCGAAGTTTGGCAACGGCTTTGCCGCTTACAGCTACTTAATTTTTGTGCTGCTTTACGTGCCCTGCGTCTCGGTTATGGGGGCGATTGCCCGCGAGGCTGGAAGAAACTGGATGCTGTTTTCATTCTTTTGGGGTTTAAACGTCGCCTATTCCGTCGCCACGCTGTTTTATCAGAGCGTCAGCTTCCGCAGCCACCCTGGCGTGAGTGCGCTTTGCCTGATCGGTGTCGTAATGGTCAACGCTGTGGTGTTTGTTCTGCTGCGGCGATTCAGCACGCGCGTGAAGGTGACGCCTTTTTCCAGCGCGGCAACCTCAGTGGGTTGTGGGGGCTGCCAGGGATGCGCCAAACATCAGCATACAGGTTAGGGCGTTTGCCGTGCGACGAATCAGCGCCCGGAACTCGCCTCTGTTGCTGTTGGCGTGATGGGCGCAATGGTACTGATGGTCCGACGCCAGGGCGTTGTCAGTTGCCCCGATCCTGAAAACCACTGTGCCCGCTGACAACAGCCTTAATCACGCGGCAGTTGATTGGCCCTCAGCCTGTTTCGATTTAGGTACAATACATAGTGCGTGCTCATAGGCCCGTGTGAGCATGACGGCTACCGGCCAAAATGTGATGTTTAAAAAAACAGGTTGTTTAAGCAAAAAAGAGTATTCGATATATCAGCCACGTGAATATTTAGCGTGGCGATATATCTTCAATACATCGATGCATGAAGTTAAACGTTAATTAAACACGATGGCGTCTTCTGCTTTATATATTTATTTAGTTGTGGACTTTGCTGGTTTTTTAGTTATGCCGCCTTTAGCATTTTGATGGCTATTATAAGGATATTCTTATTCCTGAGACAGAATCCCCACTTCCTCCCAGTAAGACTACGATTAAGAGAGTCCTGATTTCGCATTGTGGGGCGGTTTGTAGAGCCGGCTTATTGCGAAAACGATCCGCATTTATGTAAAGTGGAATATACCATTCTTTGTGCATTTCAGACGGTATTCCAGGTCCTTTATAAATTACAGAATACTCCTAATTTATCTGTTATTGTTTTGTTTTTTTGGGTTTTTTTTATCACTGGAGTTCTTTAAAACATTTTGATACAAAAATTGACGATGTGCCTACATACGACTGATTTAGAGTAGCCAAAAATTGTTCAAATAAAATATAGTTGGGACTAACTGGCCATCTCTCTGCATTTCATTTTAATAAATTTGTCACACCAGAGGTTATATGATTAATAATCAGCAGGGCCCTTTAGTGTCATTTATTGTGCCCGTTTACAATGGCGCCGAATTTATTGCGCGCTGCGTTAAGAGTATTCTTAAGCAGCCACAGGCTGAGCGCTGTGAACTGATTCTGGTGAATGATGGATCCAGCGATAATTCACTTGAACTGTTGAATGAATACCAGAATTATCCTGGTGTGTTGATCATCGATAAGCCTAATGGCGGGGTTTCTTCAGCGCGTAACTGTGGGCTGGACGCCGCAAAGGGTACCTTTATTTCTTTCGTTGATGTTGACGATTTCCTGCCCCCACGTGTACTTGATACCTGGCTGATGCTCATGAAGGACGATGCAATTTTGGCCGTAGGCGAATCGCGTACGTTTTCTCATGATGGGGAACCTCTGTCAGAGGTAACAGAAAACGACACACAGCGCTGTATGAGTGCGGATAAGGCGATAAGTGAACTGCTGTATCACACGCCCAGGCACGGTCTTTGCGACAAGTTTTTTCGCCGAGACATCGTGCAGCAGCAGCAGTTGCGCTTCCGTGAAGATATCTTTAACTTTGAAGATCTGTTGTTTGTCATCAGTTATTTGTCTGCTGCGCGCCACGGGCAGGTCGTGTTTAGCCGTCGTGTGGTTTATCACTATGTCGAATCAAGAAACTCTGCCACGCGTTCGGATCTTAAAGAAAAACACTTCACCTATGTCAGGGCGTTTGCCGGAATTAAAATGCTGCTGCTGCGCCCCCATGAACGCTTTTACTACTTTTTGTTCCTGAAGGTGACCGCTTCGCACATTTACAAAGCACTGCACAGTAGGGAGTTCAACGCTGCGTTTGTTAAGCAATATATCGATCTCTACCGTAAAAATTACCGTGCTTATTGCGCCGCCGGTGTCATTCCGGATGCATGGAGCCTGTACTTCACCTTTTTCTTTCTGTCTCCGCGGCTGGTATCGGGGCTGCGTCACTTCGCACAGAATGTGCTGAGGGCACGGTCGTGAAACAGAAGCTACAAAACTCCCTGTGGATGATTATTGAGAAGCTGGTTGCCGTCTTTGGGCTGATGTTCGTCACCTCTTTTGTGGCGAAATACGTGGGGCCTGTGACGTTCGGCGTCATCGCGATTTCGATGCTGATATTCCAGTTTATCCAGTCGGTTGCCATGATGGGCTGCGACGTCATTCTGCTCAAACGCATTGCGCAGAACCACCGCTCTGGCATCCGGCTTATGGTGCCCGCCGTCATGCTGGTCTTTGCCATCTACTGCGTGTTGTCTGTGATTGGCATCATCGTGATGCGTGAGGAGATGAGTGCTCAGGCTTTTGTCTTTATCTGCGCCGCCGCGCTGGCCTGCCTGTTTTCTGCTATCGACCTGATTAACATCTATAACGAAGCGGTGTTGAATGCCAGGCTGAATGTCATGGCGAATCTGACCGGTCTGCTCATCAGTCTGGGCATTCGCTATGGAATTTCGTACTACCAGCTCGAACCTGAGTTGCTGGCGATTCCGATTGTACTGGCGACTTTTATTCCTTTCGTCATTAAAATTTGCGTGTTTGGCTGGTATCACAGGCATTCTCAGGTACGACCGCCGCTTCCCAGGCTGAGCCATATTCGCCGTTACAGCCGCTATATCCTTCAGGCCGGGCGTTCGCTGGTGATGTCGGTTATCGCGATTACCATTTACACCCGACTGAATCAGCTCAGCGTCTCATGGTTTTTAGGCCTGAAAGAGGCGGGTATTTTTTCGGTCGCGATGACGTTGTCAGTGGCGTGGGTGTTTTTGCCTAATGCGCTGCTGGCTTCTTTCTATCCGGCTCTGTTTGCCGAACGCGATCCTGACGTGGCCGTGGTGCGGGCCCAAAAACTGCAGTTGCTGGTCATTGCCGTCTCACTTGGTGTGATCCTTGGCATCATCCTTGTCGGCCCGTGGTTTATTGCGCATTTCTATGGGGCGGCCTACACCGAAGCAATTGCGCCCATGGTGCTGCTAAGCGTTGGTGCCATGTTCGGTGTGCTGAGCAGCGTAATGGACAGATTCATCATCAAGTACAACGGTTATCGTTATCTGATCAAAAAAACGTTTTGTGTGTTGGCCGTGTGTCTGGCAACGACGGTAACGTTGGTGCCGCTGTTTGGCATCACCGGAGCGGCGATAAGCGTTGTCATTACCGAGTTTATGGCTTTCACCGTTCTTAATTATTTTTTCCGTGGTCAGCCGATGATGAATATTCATAAAATATTCATCCAGCCGGGTAAATTATGGTTCCTGATTAACCGTACCCTGTTTTCTGGCCGTTAAGTTAAGCTTTTATGAAAGGTATTATTATTTTTGAGAAATAATACCTTTCATCATATTGAAATACATTCATTGAGATTTAATTTCCTCGTCGATTATCTGTAGGCTTCAGATAAATATTATTTTTATAATCCTGCAAACCTGCGGGAGGCGTACGTATGCCTTTATTATTTTATTCATTATTTTATCTACAGTATTTGATTAAGGTTAATTACTGATCTTCGTTGCCGGAATTATACCTGTTTATAGTCAGTTTAATTTAGCGCTTTTATACTGTGATCGTGGATTTATAAATAATTAAAAAGCTCATTTTCTCCAGGGAGATAAGGAATGAAGGCGACTAAACAGCGCCAGTTTTCCTCTGTCCGATAGTGCCATGACGTATGCTGGTTACGAGGTTTTAAAATGAATGATAAATATTTATTCAGTATAATAATACCGGTTTATAATGCCGAGAAAACGGTGATGCGTACGCTGCAAAGCCTTCTTCTCCAGACATTTAAAAATTATGAAATCATTCTGGTCAATGATGGCAGTAAAGATAACTGCGCTGCGATCCTTGAGGAGTTCAAACAGTACAATAATTTTAAAGTCATTACTCAGGATAATGCCGGGGTTAGCGTCGCCCGCAATACTGGACTGGAAGCGGCATCGGGTGACTATGTTATCTTTATCGATTCCGACGACTGGGTTGACAGTGATTTCCTTGCTGTATTTCGTCAGCACCTTTACTCAGGCATTCCACAACCTGTTGATCTGATGGTAGGGAACCTCAAGTGCGATCGCGTGGGCGACCTTTCTACTTACGGTTATTTTACCCAACCCGAGATTCCGGCCGTCCTGGGCGAGATAGAGCTCAGCGATAATATTGGTTATCTTCATAACAAGTGTTACAGAAAAAAAATTATCGATGATTTTAGTATTCGCTTCACTAAAGGCATTTCGATGAGTGAAGATCTCCTGTTTAATCTTAACTATTTCTACTACATCGATAACCTGTTTGTTTTCGACAGTGCCTCCTATCACTATGATGATGTAGAGAACTCGCTTTCAAAGAAACGCGTACTGTATGAAGAGCTGCTGGATCGTAAACATTACCTCAACGACTTATATCAAAGGCTGCTGGTTAAGTATAAAAACGGCGATATGGCTCGCTTTTCTACTGGAATAACCAAACGTAAGCTGACGCTGGATATGCAGATCGTGACCGCGATGTACTACACCACGCTGAATATTAATGAGGTGCGTAACAGCATCAAGCGTATTAAAGAGAAGCGTTATCCTGAGAATGTCCTGGGGCTGTTAAACAGAAGCGAGAAAGTGAAGTATCATGTCATGAACGTCAATGCCAGAGCGGCCTATCTGGTGCTGTATATGCTCTACAGATTGCGTTTTTTTTAAGATTCAAACTGTCGCCTGTTTTCATTATTCACTACCAGCCTTCTGGTGCAGGGCGGGGCATGTTGTTGTTTTAACTTTACCTGGTTTTGCGATTTCCGGATCGTCAGCATCAGGCGCTGTTTTTCCAGCGTCAGTTTGTTAAGGCATGCATAAGAGCGCGGGCTGTTGAATGCCGTCAGCCAACGCTCTGTGATTTTCCCAAATTCAGTCAGTGTCCTTGAGCGATATAACAACCCGTCTGGCAGGTCGTCACGTCCAGTTGAAACGCGGAATAAGAGCACGCTGGGTGGGTTTTATCGCTTTGATCAATGCCAGCATCGGGCAACGACCCCATGAGATTGATGGATTATGATACACAAGAGTGATTTATCCCCTCTTCAATAAGAGAAAAAACGTCATCAAGAACATCATAATAAGTGGCTTCAGACTCGCGTTCTTTCCAGATGTCGTAAGCTGAACTGTAGACGAATTCCAAAATAGCCGCGATAGTGTGTGGCCTGATGTCTTTTAAAGGATCGATAACCATTTTCAGTCAATCGCCACGGGTTTAACCGCCCTCTCAGCGTCAGTTGAAATGACTTAATGAGAGGTGTCCATGAGCGGTAAGCGTTATCCCGAAGCGTTTAAAATCGAAGCAGTGAAACAGGTCGTTGATCGCGGCCATTCTGTTTCCAGTCTCGCACTACGCCTCGATATCCCCACCCACCGCTTCACGCAGGGATAAAGACGTCAGGTCCGGATTCTTTCTGTAATAATGAACAGTCAGAATATAAATCAATAATTCTGAATCGAATGCATGAAACGAGTTTTGCCGAATTGGAAAGAGATGCAAAAGTATCAAACGATTCATTAAAATATTATTAAATAAAAAATATCAAAAAAACAATGGGTAACGATATCGGCAATCATTCCAATTTGAATTAATAGCAGCCTATGTAATTTTTTGTAAGTTTTGCGCTTGCATTAACCGTAAAAAAAGCATAGAAAGGTTACAATTTAGCAACATTTAATAAAGTTTTACACTGACACACCTGACAGCTTTCACTTCTGTCTGGAGAGGGAAATGAAAAGACTTTCTGCGTTGTTAACCCTAAAATCTCTAAATAGATGTGCAGGATTGCCCCTGAGTAATTTAATGATGAATCAACGATACCAGACAAGTTCGAATATCGCTGCATCACAGGTTGGGGAATCGGCAGATGACCTTGTTATGTCATGGAGGCCACCAAAAAAAAGCGGAACCCTGAGTAAGGGTTGCAGCATACTGGCTTACCAGTACAGGTGGCAAATAAATGGCAGCGACTCAACCATATGGCATTCTATTCCTCAATATGCCACCTGCTTTCAGCGTTTTCGTGTTGAAAATGGCCTAATAACCAGAGGTTATTCTTCTGGCGTTTGTCCGAAAAGACCTGAAGGTGCGAAGTTGATTCCCAACACACCGGTATCAAAATCAACGCTTTAAAGCTAGCTGGTCATAATATTGATATCAAATAAATCTGTCATGCCAGATTTATTTGATATTAACTTTCATTGAAGCTTTATAGTAAAAATTACTTGAAGGTAAAAATGAAAAAAAACAAAAAAAACATTCCATTATGCTTCGTAAAAAAGACACGCAACGCTGTTTTTAACAGAAGCATAGCGGCGCTCTTTTCAGCGCTTATCGCTTTTATTTTTTGTTTTTTTTCTGGCGGTGGTGCTTATGCCCAGTCTGCTGGAATATTATCTGCCACAGATAATCAAGACGACTATAAAGAAAACAGTGACAAAGCCTCTCATTCAGAGGGTAGTGCCCTGGCGCTCCCGACAATGTATGTGGTACTTGAATGGGAGTGGTTGCCAAATGGTGAAAACCTTGCGCGCAAGAATTATCAAGTGAAACTTGATGCCTGCAAGGGTTCCGGTATGCCTTTCAAAGCGCTTTCAGCACAAGATGAGGCCAGGCTGGGTAAGGGAGAGGTAGAGATATCTATTGATGGACATCATCAGGTTGCTAAGGAAGTCAGCTGGACGATGGGCGCTGAGGGTGAGGATGCTCAACATGCCTGTATGATTAAACTCGAAGAACACACAGACCAAAACGAAGTTAAAGATGCTGCAGAGGAAGGAATGTATCAGGCTATCGACAGCGACAGTCGCATTCAAAATCATCAGAATGCCCAGTCTGTCGGTTGGAAAATAACGGGAGAAAAGCAATATAAAGGTATTCCCTGTACTGCCTGGAGTAATGGTAAACAAGAGGTCTGTATGTGGTCAGGTGGATTAAAATGGGGTTTTGATGATTCAGCAATGGATACCGCGGGATGTTCTGTAAGTACTGCCGGTGATTTTCTCACGTCTATACCTGTTGACGCGAAGCCTTTAAAAGGGGCAATCGGGTGTTTATTCAAACTCAAGACATTCAATATTAATAAAAGCTAACTCACCTTTTTTATCGATTCCATAAAGCGGTCAGTCGTTCACAACTCATGGAGAAAAAAATGAAAAGCATCATGGTTCTTTTCACAATAATGTTCGTATTAACAGGATGTAGCACATCGGGTGGGGAGGATAAATTTAGCCGCACTTATGTTTCATCCCATATCATAGCCAACAAAACCACACAGGCTGAAGTCAAGGCGCTTTATGGCGTACCTGACGATCAAAGTTCATCCTCAGATGGTTCGGTCAACTGGCGTTATAGAAAGGGTGGAAACTTAAGTACTGCGTCAAGCGTCTTAGGATATATTCCGGGCGTGAGTGCCCTCTCAAGCGCCGTTGGCATGGCTTCGAGTGCGCAAGGTGCCTCTGAGTCAATGACAAAAGCATCCGGCAAACTGACTGGCAATACTGAGCAACATAGTGATTATTTATCCGTTTGGTTTGATAAAAACAACGTTGTAAGTAATTGGTATATGTAAAACTGGAAGTTAAAGAGGGTGAGATTATATGTCACCCTCTTTTTTAAATTTTTATTGCCAATGCTTTACGACTGACTTTCGTTTTTTATGAATAATTGATGTAGAACGGATTTCGTCGTTAGCGCTCTGGCACCGCGCCGCCTCAATCAGATTTAACCTTATCATTATATCCTAACGTCTAATCCTGACCCCGAGTTTAATCCAGTTATAATCAGGGCTAGCCAGTTTCGGTCTGGCTGAATTAAATGTATCCGGCAGGGAATTAAATACCCTGTACGCCCATCCATCTTCAGTAATGCGTCGGGCACACATTGAAAGAAATGTCAGGCTCTGTTCTCAGGTGATTGACACTACGCTTTAAGACGTGTCGGTTGTGCACAAATTTATCTAAACAGCGATGAATTCCCTTTTCCACCAGAAAAAATCAGAGCCTGAAATCAGCGACTCGCTGCACGCCGTGAGGGATTCCTGTCTGCTAATCAACGGACAGGCCGCGATCACATTATTCCCTAATAGGGTTTTGCAGGGCGGATCCGATATCAGCGTCGCGCCTCGCTAAACCGCATAAAACTGTTTGCGGGCCTTTACCGATCGCCATTTTGCCCCCACATCTGCAAAATCAGCTGCCGGGATTGTCACGCCGAAATATAACCCTACTGGCGACGCGTGTCGTGCTTGCATGGGTTGCCAGAGCATAGCGCTGTTCGTTGAATGATGTTGCTGCAGCTTGTCAGGTTCATTGTGCAGCGTGGCAGTGCGGATGGCGTATTGATGGGGGTTCCAGCGTTTATCGAACCCACGAGCTTGCAGTTATACCCTAAAATCCAGATTTAAAAAAACCCGTTGATATTCAGTGATATCATCGGGTTTATTTAACGTACTGATTTTTTATGTCTCCGGACTGACTAAGCTATCCCAAGACAATAATATGGTGCCCGAACCCGGAATCGAACCAGGGACACGGGGATTTTCAATCCCCGTGTTTCTGAAACGCAGTGAAGTACGCATTTGCTTGCACTTGAATAACGCATAGTTATCAGGTGATTAAATGCATTCAAAAACTAAAGTCATACCCGTTGTTTCTACCAAAGGTGGAGAGGGTAAATCAACTCAAACCGCTAATCTTGGTGGATTTCTGGCTGATGCCGGCCTGAAGGTTCTCATCATTGATGGCGATCACGCCCAGCCAACGGCCAGCAGTATATTTCCTCTGACTTATGAAGCCCCCTGCGGATTGTATGAACTGCTTATGCAGAATGCAGACCTGTCAGTGGCTGATAACATCATCTCCCGCACCTCCATCGATAACCTTCATCTCATTGCATCGAACGATCCCCGTAATCTTCTCCCGACCCACATGCTTAATGTGCCCGATGGTCGTGTACGTCTGCGCAATGCGCTCTCAGCTCCTTTGTTTAAAAGCTATGACGTGATCCTGATTGATTCACAGGGTGCCAAATCCGTAATGCTGGAGCTGATTATACTGGCTTCGACGGGTGAAATGATTGGCATGGTCAAGCCTGTGCTGCCAGATGTTAGGGAGTTTTTACGCGGAACGGTCGCGCTGATGGAGGACCTGCGTTCCTACTCTGCATTCGGGATCAGACTGCCGGCTGTGCGCATGCTAGTTAACTGCATGAAATATACAGCTCTTGCAAAAACAACCTTTGAGCAGGCCGAAGCCATCATTAACAGCAGAGAGTACAGCGCTCATGCTGATGAAATAGCTATATCCATGCTGCAGACGCGTATTTACGATCTCACCGTCTATGAGCAGGGCCATGCCAGCGGACTCCCTGTTCACCGGCTTGAGAGCAAAACGTCCCGCGTCAGCGATTCAGCATTTGACTCTATGCACAAGCTTGCGAGTGAACTGTTCCCCGAGTTCAAAGAGCGTTTTGACTCCTTTGCTGTCAGCGGAGGGTGTCATGTCTGATAACCGCCGAAATATTCCGGGCCTCTATGCACTGGACGCGGAACAGAGCGTCATTGGCGGCCTGATGCTGGACAATGACTGCTGGGATGAGGTTGTCATGCGTCTTGGGCCTGATGATTTCTTTCATAAGGCTCACCGGGAAATATTCAATGCCATGTCGCATCTTGTGGCGGCAGGCAGGCCGATTGACCTGCTAACGCTTACCGAGAGCATTGAAAGCCGGGGCAAGAACCTGCTTGAGCAACTTGGCGGTTTTGCCTATCTGGCTGAGCTCGCCAAAAACACCCCCAGCGTGGCTAACATCACGCACTACTGCGACATCGTGGCCCGCTACAGTCGCGGGCGCCAGCTGGCAGCCATCGGTAGTGAGATACATGCGTCAGCCACCGCGCCGGGCGCTGACATCGCGGCCGCGATGGAAACGGCCGAGCGGAAAATCACGCAGCTTGCAGAGCGGGCCGAACCACAGCAGGGCGTGACCATAGTTGACGGACTGGAAAAGCTGGCGGCCGAACTTGAACGACGCTGTCAGACTCCTGACGGCATCACGGGCACACCAACAGGGTTTGACGACCTGGATGCTTTCACAAGCGGACTTCAGCCGGGTGACCTTGTTCTCGTCGCGGCACGCCCCTCCATGGGAAAAACTGCACTCCTAATTAATATCATCATGAATTCTCTGATGAAAAACGTGGCCTCAAACAGCCAGTTTTACAGCCTGGAGCAGCCTGAAGAGCAAATTCTGATGCGCGTGGTTTCGTCGCTTGGCAATGTTGACCTGACCCGTATGAAAAGCGGAATGATGGACGAAGAGGACTGGGCCCGCGTATCGAATGTTTTTAAGTTACTCACAGAGGATATTAAAGAGCGTCTGCTCATTGATGACACCAGTGATCTGACGCCAGCCATGCTTCGCGTTCGTGCGCGACGTAATGCCCGCCGCTACGGTAAACCTGACATCATTGGTCTCGACTACCTTCAGCTCATGCGCTGTCCGGATCAGGAAAACCGCACCCAGGAAATCGCAGAGATATCTCGTTCGCTGAAGGCGCTGGCCAAAGAGATGGGCTGTCCTGTGGTGGCACTATCACAGCTCAATCGTGCACTGGAAAGCCGGGCCGATAAAAGGCCCAACAATGGCGACCTGCGTGACTCAGGTGCGCTTGAGCAGGATGCTGACGTCATCATTTTTGTTTACCGTGACGAGGTTTACAAAGAAAACTCCCCTGACAAAGGCCTGGCTGAGCTCATTATCGGCAAACAACGTCAGGGACCAACCGGCACCCTGCGGCTGCGTTTTGAAGGCCGCTATACCCGATTTGAAAATCTTCAGAGCGATGTCGGGAGGTATGCATGAGTAACGTTCGCAACCTGAACCTGGGGTCAGCGATGCTGCTCCGGGGAAAATCACCGGCGCAGCAGGGGAATAATGTCTCAGAGGCCCCCTTGCCAGTCAGCGAGATGGCCATGGTGTTGACGTTGGATCAACTTCGTCCGAATCCCGACAATCCGCGCAAAAGCAGAAACCCCCGTTTTGACGAGATTAAAGCCTCAATTCGGGCGAGAGGCCTGGATTCTATACCCAAAGTTACCCGTGACCCAGAGGGTGACGATGTTTATATTTTCAGTGATGGCGGGAATACCCGCTATCAGATCTTATGTGAGCTGTGGCAGGAAACAGGCGAAGAGCGTTTCTATCGCCTCCATACAATTTTCAAGCCCTGGCCTGGGCGTCTTAAATGTCTAGTGGGCCATCTTGCTGAGAATGAGGTCAGGGGGGATCTTACATATCTGGATAAAGCACTTGGCGTACACAATGCGAGAACTATTCAGGAGGAGTTACTTGGGCATTCTGTTTCGCTTCGTGAACTTTCAGACCTTTTGAATTTAGAAGGTTATCCGATTCATGCTTCCAGCATCAGCAGAATGGAGGATACGTTAAAATATCTTTATCCCTCTATGCCTGAGTTACTTGAAAGCGGGCTGAGTCGTACTCAGGTTATTCCGTTACTCAATCTTCGCTCCCTCGCCGAGAAAGTGTGGCTTAAATTTCAATTGGCTGAGGACACGGTTGATAATTTTCAGTCAGTGTTTTCTCAGACTTGCAGTCTGTTCAACGACCCTGACAGTTATACCCTTGAGCATTTTCGTGACGAATTTATTGGTCATCTTATAAAGGCTCTGCCACACCCCAGCCTGAACTATGACCGCTGGCTGATTGAGCTCGACCCTAAGGAGCAGAAGCGCCGCGAGCAGTTTGGCGAGCCACCGGCCATGCCGCCGCTGACGCTTACTCGCCTGTCAGAAGGTTCCGGCGGGAAGGCTCCGCCTGTCACCGTTTTGCCGGATGACCCGACCGCCGTCACGCCCGTCACCGGCCTGCGCTCAGGCACCCTCACGGGTTCAACCCGCCCCGAACCGGCTCCTGAGCCAGCTGGCCTTACAGTGCTGCCTGACAGCACTGGCATCAGCGCCGGTAGCCTGCCCAGAAGTGAAATCCAGAATGACCTGTTTGGTGGCCGTTCCGTTATTACCGGTGATGGCGTCAGCACAAGCAGTGAGCATGGCGCCGATCTGGTTTCTTCAGGCAGCCATTCCCTTGTTTCTGCGTTCAGCGAGCATGACGACTCGGCACCGGTATCCACCGGGTCAGTGAGCTTTGCCGAAACCGGCCTTGAACCCGTCAGCGACATATGGCTGATCCCGGCTATGCAGGATGATGTTGAGCATCTCCAGGACATGGCCTATCGGCTGGTCTACGAAATTGCCGAGGGGATGGGCTGTGTAAGCGACATCAGTGAGGACAAAAGCCCTGAGTCTGCCGGTTTTTCCGTATCCGGCGGCAGCAGAGAATTCAGCCTGTTCCTTTCAGGCCTGTCCGGCTGCCTGCCCAATCAGCAGTGCAACATGTTCATGTTCTGTCTCAATTTTTTTGGTTCACAGAAACCGGCTGACACGCCGGTATTTGACGACGTCATGGTGGTCAAAATGATGCGCCTTATCCGCATCATTCGCCGCCTGCGAGAGCTGCAGCGCCTTGCCGCAAAAGGGGGAGAAAATGTCTGATGACCTGAATGACGAAATGGCACAAGCCAGTACGGCTTTATTCATTCAGCGCGGTATTGATGCCGTCCGCTCGCAGCTCCGCTCTGACAGGCCGTCAAACGAGTTCTGTGAGTGCTGCGGTGCTGACATTCCTCTTGCCCGTCAGCGTGCTGTGCCGGGTGCGGAACTCTGCGCCGACTGCCAGTATCTCGAAGAGAAAAAGAACCGCCACATGGCGGGCGGTAACTGGGGGGGCCGTCATGGCAGATAAGTCAAAACTCACACGGCGCATCCGTCGCCTTATGACGCTGGGGACGCAAAACAGCAACGATCATGAAGCCGCACGGGCGGTTGCGCTGGCCCAGCGGCTCATGCGCCGTCACGGCCTGACTGACGATCAGATTACGCTTAGTGAGATAGGTGAATCGGTCTGCGAACAGCTGACCAGTAACGCTGAGAAAGTCCCCGCCTGGATGCACTCGCTGGCCACAGTGGTCTGCATGGCTACAGGCTGCCGGTGCTGGTTCGGCTGGTACGGTTACGTGAGCACGGGCGGGTTGCGCCTGGTCCGTCGCTCACTCCACTTCTACGGCTTCGGGGAACGTCCCGAGCTGGCCCTATATATCTATACCGTGCTACAGCGCAAAGTGCGGGCGGCAACAGATGCGCACATGTCGACTTACCGCAGGCAGCGTATTAAGAAGAGTACGCTTCGCGGCCGCGCCGACCAGTTCCGTGAAGGCTGGGTCTCCGGCGTCTGGCAGGTTCTGCAGTCTTTCAGTACGCCTGACGGTGAGAATCAGGTGCTACAGCGCTGGCTTGCGCAGCGGCATTCGGGGCAGACGTTATCCGATGTTGTAACGCGCCAGGCGAAAAGCTGTCGCGGTGATTTACTGGCAAGGAACGCCGGATGGTTCGCAGGCCGTCAGGCCGAACTCAGTCACGGCCTGGCAGGGGCGCAGGCTAATAAGCAGCTTACGGCGGGAGACACACGCAATGATTAACACACTCTTATTTGGCGCCTGCCTGTCGGGCTGGCTTTTTGATGCAATACAGTTAACCATCCAGGTCTGCCCGGGAGGTGATCTGTGAACCAAAACACCCTTTCCGGCGCGACAACCAGCATTCTGAACTCGCTGCTGATGGACATCAAAAGCGGCAACATACGTCGCTGCGAATCGCTGGGCCTGTCAGTTGAGGAAATTCGCGTGCTCAGCGGCCTCAGCCTCGACGAACTGCACTATATAGGTCAGTCGAAGGTGTCCGTCCTGGACGTCAAATTAAACCACGAGAACTTCTGGCTGATACTCAACCAGGCCCGCAACGAGCAGGCCCGTATGCTGATGATCGACCGCGCCCTTGAGCTGGGCGGCTCTATGGAGCTGATGGACAAATACTTTGGCATGTCACCTTCTGACGTGAGCAGCCGTCGCCGTCTGATGGGCATTGAGAGCCGCCAGGGCCGGACGCAGTCTCTGACCGAGGAGCAGGATGCGCTTCTCTGGAACGAGTGGAAAAACACCGGTCTTGAGTCGCCGGAATCACACAAGGCGCTTGAGGCGATGATGCTGGCGGCTGAGCTTCACAGCCTGTCGCTGACCGCCGTATGGACGAAGGTCTGCCAGTGGTGCCGGGAGGCATCAAAACGGGTTTCCCCAGTACAAGCGCTGCGTAAGGAGGCCTGATGCGTTTAAGTGATTTCACCCGGCGCCAGCAGGTTTCGCCGGCAGTGCGCCGCCGGGCTCAGCAGCTGTTCCTTGCGTTCTGCAGCGGTAAAAAGGTGTTCCGGCGGCTCGCCCTAAACGGCTACCTCAAAATTGATGTCGGCCCCTACTGGCGAATGCTCAGCAAGGACGGAGGCCGGCAGTGGTGGCTGATGGACCATGAGACATATAACCGTGAAATACGCCGGTAACGGACGACCAGCGATGACCAGACAGTGCCGGGTTTATCCCGGCACTGTGCTGTCTCAGGTAAAAAAGGGGAACAAAAAATGAACATACCCGCCGACTGCATCGTGGCGCGCACGCTGTCACGTATGGAAAAAAGCCTTGAGCGCAGGGCAGTGAGCGGCGACGCCGGCCAGGAACGGAGTGGCCTGCTGTTTATGGGCAACGTCCACGACGCGTTTCCCCGCCGTTTATTTCTCGACACGCGCCTGTCACCGCTCGATAAAACTGCCTGGGTGATGATACGCCTTTATGCCCAGCAGAATGAGGGAGCAGTGTTTCCTACCTATGACGAACTGCAGGAACAGCTGGCCTCGGCACATTCGGACAAAGCTTCGCGTGAAACCGTGAGCCGCACGCTGCTGATGCTGCGGCTCACAGGTTGGATAAGCTTGTGCAAAAAGGTGCGCGATGAGTGCGGCCGGGTACGTGGCAACATCTATGCCCAGCACGATGAGCCGCTGGGCTACCGTGATGCAGAGACCTTCGACCCGGGCTGGCTGACGCTGGTTGAGCAGAGCTGCAAGAGTAAGAACAAGTCCGTGCGCATGACGGCGCTGGCCGTTGTTAACGACATACTCCAGGACAGCGGTATGCGCCACCGCCACAGCCGTCTTGCGCTGATTGAAAGCCGCCTGAATGCTCCGTCAACGCCGGGCGCCATGGTGCGGAAAAGCGGTGCGGCACGACCGGGTTCGAAAAACGAACTCAGTCAAAAAGCTGTTGAAAAATCCCTTGAAACACTGAGTTCGGAATCCGAACTCAGTCATGCGCAGGGTCTAAAATCACTGGGTACGGAATCCGAACTCAGTTTTAAATCAGGCACTTATAACAGAGTTCGAAATTCGAACCGTAACGTACGTTCTTTCACACAGAGTGTGATTAAAGAAACGTACGTTGCTGACCAGCCGGTTTTGCCAGAGGGCTTTATGGCGATGCTGAGCGGTGAAGACCGTCAGATGCTCAGCGAGCAGTTCGGTGCCCTGCCGGTGGCGGTGGCAACCGGGCTGAGTGGACTGCTGCAGGAGCAGCTGCGCAGTGGCCGCCTGGCAAACCCGGCGGGCTGGATGTTTGCCATGCTGAAACGCGCCAGACAGGGTGAATTCCGGCCGTCTGAATACCCTGCGACGCCTTCTGCGCAGCGAACTTCAAAAACCGTCAGGAGTGCCGTAGTCAGTTCTGGGCTGCGTTCTGAGTCAAAATTCACTGCTCCCGTTCTGCCTGAGAAACGGGCATCTGCTGAGCAGGTCGGCGCTGCTATCGCCGCTATCAGGCGACAGTTCAGTTAACGGGATTATCTATGCTGGCCAATTATTCTGCGATTTAAAAAAGTCAGTGTCATTAGGCGCAGCATCGGTCAAATAATAGCCAGTGTTGCGGGGCGCAACAGCGGTTAAATTACAACCAGTGTTGCGGGGCGCAACAGTGGTCAAATAATAGTCGGTGTTGCGGGGCGCAACAGCGGTCAAATAATAACCAGCACCTCGGGGCGCAGCAGTGGTCAAATTCAAGCAGCGCAACTGGTGCTAAAAGGTCTCAACATTTAAATAGAATAATTAGCGGATTGGAATTATGAGTTTCAGGCTGTTGTAAAACCAGATAATTCAGGACCATGTCGCCTCATCTTAACTGACGGCAGGTGACAACAATGGCTGATAAAACGGACAAACGGACGGGCGCATTGCAGTCCGAAATGACGATAGCGCTTCATACTAATTATGCAATTGGGCTCTGGCAGGGACGCAAACCTGAAAAGAATGAGTCTGATAAGCCAGGGCGACACGGGATCATCGGTATGCCTCAGTTCTTCCAGAGAGCAGGCCAGATAAATCAGGATTCGCTCAGGAATAACCCTTGGGCAGATCAGGCGATGTACCAGCTTGAAGAAAAAATAAGGTCTGCTTCTGAAGCCATGACTTCTCTGCTGGAACAGATTGATAAAGACATGAGCATGCTGCCTAAAGGTGTGTCGGTCAGCGACGTTGAATCAGCTGAGCCACTCGACATTAATGTCTTTACCCGAACCCCTTTGGGTTATCGCTGTGTATTCCTGCTCATGGGATTCGATCAGTTTGCCAAAAAGGTTTTGCAGGCATCACATTATGGTCTGATAACACGTTCTAAAAGAGACCAGTATCTGAGCGAAGGTGGCCGGCTTTTACGACAGATTTACGGTACGGTACTTTCATACCGTCATGTTGACGCCACTCGTATCGACGCCGCTGAAGATAATGAAACCTGGCGAAAAGCGTGCGAAGCGGCCGGCGAACCCGACCGCGCCGTTCTGCTCGGCGAAAAGCGCTCGGCGTTTTCTCCGCCGGTTAATGAAGCGAGCGTAAGCCTTTTGCGCCTGCGTTATAAAGCCGGTCAATAGCGGGGCCGGAGATGCGGTTATTTTTGTGCGAAAAGCCTTCTCAGGGCCGTGACCTCGCCGCTGTGCTGGGGGCTAGCCGGCGCGGTGAAGGTTTTATGACGGGAAACGGCGTGACGGTCACCTGGGCGGTAGGCCATCTGCTGGAGACCGCTCCGCCAGAGGTCTACGGCCAGCAGTACGGCAAGCCCTGGTCTCTGTCTGCACTGCCAATTCTCCCTTCAAGGTGGCAGGTTGTCGTTAAAAAGGACACGCAGGATCAGTTTAAGGTCATTGAGAAACTGCTCAGACAGGCTGATGAGGTGGTCATCGCCACCGACGCCGATCGTGAAGGTGAAGTCATCGCCCGCGAACTGCTGGACTACTGCGGCTGGGATGGGCGGATTCTGCGCCTTTGGTTTTCGGCTTTGGACGAGCTCAGCGTCCGGGCTGCTCTGAGCGACCTGCGTCCAGGACAGGCTTCGGTCGGGATGTACCATGCCGGGCTGGGGCGTTCACGCGCGGACTGGCTGATCGGCATGAACCTGTCCCGACTGTATACCCTCAGGGCGGCCGAAGCAGGTTTTGAGGGCGTGGTCTCAGTCGGGCGGGTACAGACGCCCACGCTTGCACTGGTTGCTCGTCGCGACCGCGAGATTGCCGCATTCGTGCCGAAGCCCTACTGGCAGGTTAAGGCAACGCTCAGCGCCTCAGGTGTCAGTTTTCAGGCATCGTGGGTGCCTGCCGCCGTCTATGCTGATGAGGAAAAGCGCTGTATTCACCAGAATATTGCTCAGCAGGTGGCGCAGCTCTGCCGTCAGGCGGGTGTTTCAACCGTAACGGAGTACGAAACAAAACGGGAGAAAGAAGCCGCCCCGCTGGCCTTTTCACTGGGAACGCTGCAGCGCGCCTGTGGCAAGATGTGGAATATGTCGCCACAGAAGGTGCTGGACACTGCTCAGAGCCTGTATGAAACGCACAAGGCCACGACCTATCCCCGCACAGACTGCGGCTGGCTGCCGAAGTCAATGCGGGAAGAAATCCCGGCTGTGTTTGATGCCATGGCGCGTACTGACCCCTCACCTGAGTTCGCATCTCTGCTTTCACAGCTGGACAGAGGGTTTGCTTCCCGCATCTGGAACGATAAAAAAATCACGGCGCATCACGGCATTATCCCCACGCGCAACGCCGTTCAGCTGTCCAGCCTGACTGAGACAGAGCGCCAGGTCTACCTGCTTATCCGTCGTAACTACCTGGCCCAGTTCCTGCCGCTCTGCGAGTCAGATGCGACGCGCATTTCCTTTGATATTGGTGGCCAGTTGTTCCGCACGACTGGCCGAACTGAAGTCTTAAAGGGCTGGAAAGTGCTGTTTACGAAGGACGAAGAAGATAAGGACACTGCTGAGGAAGACATCGCAGGTTCCCTGCCACCGCTCAGCAAAGGGGCACAGTGCGGCGTTACTGACGCAGAGGTTAAGCAACTGATGACCCAGCCGCCTGCACACTACACCTTTGACACGCTGATTGGTGCCATGATGAACGCCGCTGCGTACGTTACCGACCTTCAGCTGCGTAAAATCCTCAAAGAAAACGCCGGGCTCGGCACTGAAGCAACGCGGGCCGGCATCATCGAGCAGCTGCTGAGCCGCCGTTTCATCACGCTCAAAGGCAGTAAACTGCTGGCAACAGACCTGGGAGCGGACGTCATTGATGCCCTGCCGCCGCAGCTGACCGACCCGGGTATGACTGCGCTCTGGGAGCAGGCGCTTGACGAAGTGGCTGCCGGTCGTATGAACCTCAACGACTTTCTGCAGCGTCAGACCGCCTGGACCTCGACGCTGGTCAGCCAGGGAATGCAGCAGCGCATCAGCATCCGGGTGCCGCCTTCGCCTCCGTGCCCGCTCTGCGGCAGCAAAACCGCCCTGCGCAGGAGCCCTAAAGGAGAATTCCGCAGCTGTACGCGCTACCCGGAATGCAAAGGCATCATCAGTCTGGATTCAGGCAGGCGTAAAAGCCCCGCCCGCGCTAAGTCGCCAAAAACAAAAAAGAATTAACCCGTCTTATCCGATTGCGGGCGGGTAGCGCCTTTGTTATTGTGACGCCGGCTCTGAAGCCGCACCCCGTGACTGCGGGCTCCTTCAGCATCTAATGCATGTGTTGCCGGAGTACAGTCTGACCGCCCATGCCCACACCTGAGCTTGAGACGGTAAGGTACGAAAACTCCGTGAAACCCGTGCCGGGCGCTGAACACGCCAGCGGAGCAACTGCCTCAGGCAGGTTAACAAAAGGTCGATGGTGCAGACCCCGATGGCGGTGCCGAGAGGTGCCGCTTTTTATTATCCGCGCACTGATGAATTTTTATACGTGGCCAGATTGACAAGCGCCGCGTGTAAGGGAAAGATAAAGAGGCTAAACGTTGTCCTTCCGACAACTGCCAATGTTCCGGTGATTTGAGAGGAACGCCTTCGGGTAATCACATGCCAATGCCATCATAACCTGAGAGATGGCGCTTTCGGGCGGTTCAAACCTGTTTAACCTTTGCAAACAGGGACCTGTAATCCGGGTTAAGGTCCACTTCACCAATACAGCCTGTCGGCATTCACTGCTGACCCCGTGCGGGAAACTCTCTCCCGCACGGGACTGATGTTTCTCCGCACCCTGTTTCGTTTTACTCCGGAGATAACATCATGACTGCAACTGCAAACACCCCTGCTTCAAACAACACTGCTTCTGCTGGCTCTGCCACTACCGGCAACAACCAGAAAGAGTATTTCAACCTGAACGTCAGTGGTATCGGCTACCTCAGTTCGATTCGTCGACTGCAGGGCTCAAATGGTGAGTTTACCTGTGCCGTAATCAATGCCCTGACCGGTCCGACTGATAATGCTTCCTATACCCGCTTCGACATTACCGTTGCAGGTAAAGAGCAGACCTCCCTCATCAACCGCTGTCAGAAAGCCGTTGATGAAGAGGAAAAAGTTTTGATTGGATTTGTACTCAGTGGCCTTAAAGCCGACGTGTTTACCCTGCAAAGCGGTGAGCATGCCGGTGAATCCCGCCCCTCACTGAAGGCCCGCCTGATAAAGGTTGAGTTCATCAAAAAGGGACAGGACGTTGTTTACAAGGCTCCTAACGCTTCCCAGACGCCAGAAACCGGTCCGGCCGCTCAAAAGGCTTACGATCCGGAATCTTTCTAAGCGTCACGGACACACCGCCGGAACACATCCCGGCGGGTGTGTTCCTCTCAACCCCATTTCTAAGAGGAATTCATTATGTCCGCACGCGGCGTCAACAAAGTTATCCTGGTCGGCAATCTCGGTCAGGACCCCGAAGTTCGTTATATGCCTGGCGGTAAAGCAGTGACCGGCCTTTCGCTGGCCACTTCCGAAACCTGGCGTGACAAACAGACCGGTGAAAACCGGGAAATAACCGAATGGCATCGCGTCGTGCTGTTTGGAAAGCTGGCTGAAGTAGCCGGTGAATACCTGCGTAAGGGTTCACAGGTTTACATTGAAGGTCAGTTGAAAACCCGCAAATGGGAAGATAACGCAGGCATTACGCGTTATACGACCGAAGTAATTGTGGGCATAAACGGAACGATGCAGATGCTGGGCGGGGCTAAAAGCAGCACCAACACCAGTGGAAACAATAAGCCGTCAGGCCAGCAAGATGGATGGGGTAAGCCACAACAGCCTCAGCCTTCTCAGGCACAACAGTCGGCTCCGAGTAATCCGGCGAACGAGCCGCCAATGGACTTTGACGATGACATACCGTTCCTCGGACACGGGTATGGCGTCTGTCGTAAGACCATTTACGCAATTTCGTAAAGGATTCATTAAGTTATACCCTCGCGGCGCCAGTTTTTTCTGGCGCTTTTTTATTCTATAATGATATTCATTAATCAGGAATGTCACTGGAGATCAACCATGAATACACGATATGAAGCCGATGTTGTTGCCTGGGCACAGGAGCAGGCGGCTTTACTGCGTGCGGGTCGTTTCTCTGAGATTGATATTGCTAATATCGCCGAGGAGATCGAAGACGTGGGCAAAAGCGAAAAGCGTGAGTTAGCCAGTCGTATGGCGGTTCTGCTTGCACATCTTCTCAAATGGAAGTTTCAGCCTGGACGCCGTGGATCAAGCTGGCAACGTACCATTAAAGAGCAGCGTAAAGCTCTGGCGTTGCATATAAAAGGTACGCCGAGTCTGAAAGTGGCCCTGGCCGATCCAGACTGGATTGCGACGGTGTGGGCCGATGCAGTTTCTTCTGCCGCGCAGGAAACACAGCTCGATGTATTTCCTGAAGACTGTATCTGGGACATGGGGCAAATCCTCTCCCTGGAATTCTATCCAGAACAGGACTGACCCTGACCGTTACTGATTAACCCAGCCAGCTTACGCTGGCTTTTTTATACCGGGATGCTGTCGAAGGCCCGTTCACACTCAGTAGTCTGGCCCGCTACCGCTCCTGAGAGTCAACGCCGTCAGGCCATAAAACTCGCTTTTGTGGCCTGACGGGGTTCCCCCGCAGGGGTATGGCATATATAAGCTTCAGACTGAGCAGACAAAAAAACCGCCCGCAGGCGGCTTAATCACCCGGCACCCTGCCAGGTGTGTTCTTTGCGGAGAACATTTTCAACCTGGCCACCTTTGCCACGGTATGCAAGCGTAAGCGGTAAATTCCCTGCACGCCTTCCTGAACCCCCTCAACTTTTTTTGTTCAGCTCCCAGTCAGAGTTTTGAATTGTCCGGTTTTACACCACAGCGAGAATAGCAGTCCTGATTAAGACTATTCCTGGGGTGGAACCTGATGGCAGTACCTTCCGGACAGGCCGCTAAACGTGCCGGCATCATTGCCTGTACTGTGATGCTGGCAGGCTGTGTGAATACAGCCTCGACAGACACCGCGTCGGTGTATTCCCGCAGCCGCACGCCGGCCCGGTTTGATGATATCTACCGCAACCGCTCGCCTGAGGTGGTGCGCTACGATCGCTATACCCTTGTCAGCACCCGCCCTGCCGATGCGCAGCTGGACCCGCTGAATCAGGTTGTCGATATCACTATGCCGGCGCAGCTGGTCAGCACGGTCGGCGAGGGATTCAGGTATCTGCTGCTGGAGTCAGGTTATTCACTGTGTTCAGCAACCAGCGCTGCGTTTTCCGAACTCCTGAGCCGCCCGCTGCCCGCCGTTCAGCGCACCATCGGCCCGCTGAAGCTCAGTGAAGCGCTTCAGGTTGTCGCGGGTCCCGCCTGGCGTCTGAAGGTGGACGAAGTAAACCGCGAAGTCTGCTTTGAGCTCCGCGACCAGTACCGCAGCTTTTCAGCACCGGCTGCCAGCCTTCCGGCCATTCGCCCTGCGGTCAGCGCTCCGGTAACCAGGCCATACGTAGCTCCGGTTGTGCAGGCTAAAGCCGTATCAGTTCAGACACCTGCATCCGGGCTTGCCAGAAACCCTTTCACCGGCGATGTGGTCACACCATCAGGGCTTAAACCGCAGAGCCTCAGCGTTCCCTCGCCGGTACTGCAGCAGAGTCAGTCGTCAGTAACCTCAGGCAATTTACAGTCATCTTCACAGAAGCCGGCCTCTTTAACTTCAGGGGGAACCGCAGCTACTGCGCATACCCTGGCTCAGCAGAATCACGGCGTCATTACGCCGGCAGCCGTCAAAACCCAGACTCCCCCCCTGACTACAGTGAATGCCACGCCAAAAGCGTCTTCAGTCGTGCATCAGCAGCCGTCCTCGGCTGTCACACCGGCACCCGCTGCGGACAGCCGCATCGTACCCACATATTCGACGGGCACGCCGGTAACGCCGCCTGTCACGGGGCAGACCTGGCGGGCTGAGCCGGGCACCACGCTTAAAGAAGCGCTCACCGCCTGGACGGCAAAAGCGCCCTGCGCCAATGGCGGCAACTGGGTCCTCATCTGGCCCGTTGCGCTGGATTACCGCATCGATGCCCCCTTGGTGTTTCATGGCAATTTCGAGTCGGTTCTGGTGCAGGTATTTGACCTGTACCGCCACGCTGAAAAGCCGCTGTTTGCCGAAGCCAACCGCATTCAGTGCCTGGTGTCCGTCAGCGACACCCCCACGCCCGGAGGGCGATGAAATGGGTTTTGCCCTGCCGATAATCGCGCTGGCCATGTTCTTCGGGCTGATGGCCAGTGACGCCCAGCGCCGTAATTCTGACATTGTCACGCAGTCAGTGACCGTGGCCGCGCCCTCGCGGCTTGCCACCGACATGCTGCGAACGGCTGATGCGGTGAACGACTGGCGGCATGGCCGCTCAGTGGGTGACGGACCGGTTTCGCCGGCAGCGACCGGCATGATGCCGCCCCCTGATTCACGGGTTCAGAGTGTCATCCAGAACGGCAGGCTGTGGGTGTGGGTCGCTGATACGCCGGGCGTTTATGCCGCGCTCCGTAATCAGTCGACAACATCGGCGCTGGCTTTGACCGTTTCGGGGGGGCGGCTGCGCATGTATGACGGCACTGATATGAATCTTTCCCTTCCGTCCGGCGTGACGGAGGGGAGCATTGTTTACCTTAACTGAGGAGCAGCGGATGTCGCGCACCCCATTAAAACTGACGCTGCTGGCCATTGCCGTGCTGCTCTCTGCGTGCTCGGTCAGAGACGTGGCCACCATTGAAAAAGACAACAATACGCAGGGCGACACAGCGCAGCGGATACTGCAAAGCCGCCTGGATATGACGCAGCCGGCTGTGGTGTGGGCGGACAAGCCCTGGGTAAACCTGAAACCCATTCAGTCGGCTATTACGGCGCCGGACGACGTCAAAATGCCACCTTGCCAGGTATTTTTTAACAGCCCCGAAGGGCTGACACTGCCGCAGATCGCCAGCCGCATTAATGCAATCTGTGGCTTTCGGGTTTACATCTCGCCGGAGGTATCTGCTGCGCTGCTGCAGTCCGCAGGTGGCAGCGTCGTCACGTCACAGATGAGCGGCCGTCTCCCAGCACCGGACGACAACGGTCGGGTGCCTCTGGCACAGATGGGTATGCCGGCGCAGCCCGCTGTCATGTCGACGTCTGAACCTGTCCTGTTCCAGGGAACGCGGTTTCAGGGCGATGCGCAGGAAGCCCTGAACATTGCCGCCAGTACGCTGGGCCTCTCCGTTCGCCGAACAATGGGGCGTGTGGATTTCTTTATTCAGGACACGCGCACCTTTCAGCTCGCCATCCTCAATACCAAAGTCGACAGCTCCGCGTCTATTAACTCCGGTGCGGGTGCTCAGTTGGGCAACCAGAGCGGAAATGGCGGCACCAAAGGCGACGTCAGTTCGAATCAGAAAACCAACTACGGCATGAACAGCGACCTCTATAACGATATCCGCAAAACAGTAGAGCAGATACTCACGCCAAAAAGCGGCCGCTACTGGCTGTCTGACGCCACCGGCACGCTCAGCGTGACGGACACGCCTGATGTACTGGACAGGGTCGGCCGTTACATTGATTACCAGAATCAGGTCCTGCACCGTCAGGTACAGCTGACACTGCAGATAGTCCGTTTCACCCAGACCAAAAACGTCGATCGGGGTCTGGACTGGGGTCTGGTTGCCAAAACGGTTTCCGGCCTGGGCGCGAGTATTGGCAGTACCTTTACCGGTGCCCCGGCCAATGCGGGCAGTTTTGGTCTGTCCATCCTGAACAGCGCGACTGGAGGGGCTGAGAGATTTTCCGGATCGCAGCTCATGATCAGAGCGCTTGAGCAGCAGGGTACGGTCACGATGGCCCTGAACCAGACCGACCCGACGGCTAACCTGACACCGGTGGCTTACCAGTTATCCAACAATACGGGGATGCTCAACAGCTCCAGCTCCACGGCAGTGGCAAACGTAGGGGTCACTTCCAGTCAGAGCGTATCCAGTATTACTACCGGCCTCTTCATTACCATGCTGCCTTTTGTGCAGGCAAATGGCGATATCCAGCTGCAGTTTGCCTACAGCTACACCACACCGCCCGATATCAAGAGTTTTATCAGCAGGGACGGCAATACCCGTAACGACGTCGCTAATACCGCAACCGAAGGCCTTGCGCGCAAGGTCAACCTTCGCGCGGGTCAGACGCTGGTTCTTACCGGCTCAGATCAACAAAACGCATCCTCAGATAAGCAGGGCACCTTTTCGCCTGAAAATTATCTTTTGGGTGGAGGTCAGAGCGGCGCGAAGAGTCGTTCCACGCTCATCATTATGATTACGCCGGTTTTACTGGGGCAATAACGATGAAAATCAAAAAGAAAGCATCACTTCATCTCAACAACGGCGTAACTGTCAGGGACAGAAAAAACCGCCGGGAATGGGTTGCCGGTATGGAATGGGAAAAGGCTTCTTCAGGCATTCAGTGGCTCCGCCACGGCGTCAGGGCTGCGGATACGCATTACCGGATTCAGGGGAGTCGCCCGCTTACCATGGTGGGTAACGTTTCGCCGGGCCGGACCCGCAGTGGCGTGTATTCACTGGCCGTGGCGTTTCAGCTCTGCGAGGGCGGCAATGCCTGGGGTATATACCGGCTGAGCCGTGAGCAGGAATGCTGGGTGTTTTTTGCGGTCAGCAACGGTCACCTGTCCGTTATGGGCGACGTGACCGGCACCCGGGCTGACGTGGAGGCAGCGGCTGAAAACTTTCTGCTTTTCAATGATTCAGGTGAACTCCGCTGCGCCGCCAGGGCTGAAGACGGCACCGATGCGCTTTCCTTCACGTCGCGCCTGACCAGAACGCAGCTCAGACGCTGCCGCTTACACCGCCGCGTGGCCCCGGTCGCGCTCGCGCTTCCTTCTTTGCTGCTCATTACACTGCTGGGCGCCGGCTGGTATGCCCGCGACACCCTCAGCGAACGGGCGAGACAGGCCGCCGATGAAGCCGCATTCCGTGCAAGGCTTGCCATGACGCCAGCAAAACCGGCCGCGCCAGCAACTGCGCCGCATCCCTGGGCGCATCAGCTGCCAGTGCCTGTGATGCTCAGCTTCTGCTGGCTGACGCGTGAACCGCTGTACGCCTCTGTTGCCGGCTGGCGCGTTTCAGATGCGGAATGTATTCCAAAGGGCATCCGCCTGCGCTACACCGCTACGCCGGGTGCCACGGTGAGCGATTTTGCCAGACGCGTCAAGGAGTTGTTTGGTCTTGATGCGGTCTTCAACCTTCAGGAAGGCGGCAAAAACGGAGATGTATTTATCCCTGCCAGGGTTACCCCTGAGCTGTTTGAAGACGAAAAGCTGCCTGGTGCTGAGGCGCTTCTGATGCGCTTCATCTCTCACCTGCAGCGGCGAAACATTGATGTGAAGTTTGATGAAGTTAAGCCGCCTGTTCTCGCTCCCGGGCAGGAAATGAAAACAGCTCCGCAGGACTGGCGGGAATTCACCTTCATCATCAACTCCCGCCTGCAACCCGAGCTGCTGTTTCAGGGGCTGGATGCGACGGGGATTCGTCTGACGAGCGTGGCCATCTCTATGAACGAGCAGGCGAAGTTCAATTACACCATTAAGGGGAGCGTTTATGCGCAGAAATAGCCCTGCAGTTATCTGTCTGCTGCTGTCATGGACGCTGATGCATCACGCTCAGGCAGCAGACAGCGGCTCTCTTCCGCCCAACGTCACCCTGGGCGAGCTGGAATCCGCTCAGGCACAAAACCTGCTGCTTGAGCAGAGGGTACAGACGGCGCGACTGCAGCAGCAGCTGCGTGAGAGCCTGGCGCCTGTCACCTCTGCGCCAGCGCTGTCAGCCGTCGTTCCGCCGCTCTCCTCTTATTCGCAGGCGGGGCAGATGCCGTCATTATCCTCACAGGTAAAAGAGAGCAGATCAGCAGCTCCTAAGTCTGCCGGCATCCGGCTGGTCGAGATTTACGGTAAGCCCGGCCAGCTCCGTGCCCGCCTGCTGTTACCGAGCGGTGGTATCGCTGAAGTGGTCAAAGGCGACCCCGTCCCCGGTACGTCTAAGCGCGTGACGGCCGTAACCGAAACCGTGGTGCGTCTCAGTGACGACACCGAACTTTCATTCTGAGGTAAAGATGATACCGGCTAAGGAAATCGCAGACTTTGTGTTCGCCGAGCACCACCCTGTTCAGGGCGTGACGCTGCTTATCGATAAAAACCGCCGCCAGGACCCGGCCATTCAGCGCTGGGCGATGGACTCGGCGAAACAGTATCCGGGCGCCAGAACCGAATTTGTTTCGCTCAGTGAGCTGAACCAGCGTCGTGAAAGTGCCGCCGCACTAGGCCCGGGCGTGACGGAGGATGACCTGAGCACAAAGGACGTCAGCCGTTCACAGGATAAAGTGCTGAGCTATTTCCGCCTGGCGAATGAACTGAATGCGTCAGATATTCATCTGGAAATCAGCGCCGACCGCAAGCTTACCGTCATTCAGCTGCGCATCCACGGCGAGCTTGAGGTGATTGACGAGCTGACCGACGAGGAAGGCACGACGCTGGCATCCACCGTGTATATTTCCATGTGCGACGTGCGCGAACAGTCATTTGTCGCGGGGCGCGAGCAGTCGGGGCGCGTCAGTTCGAAATTTGCGCGTCAGGCCGGCCTTTTCGGGGCGCGTTACGAACACCGCCCCACGCCTGACGGCCTCTACCTGGTCATGCGCATGATCCCCGATGACAGCAAAAACATTCCCACACTGCCGCAGCTGGGTTTTCTGGCTGAGCAGATCAAAATCATCACGCAGATCCTTCGCCTGCCGTCTGGCATGGTGCTGGTGACCGGGCCGACCGGGGCAGGAAAAAGCGCCACCCTTCGCGTGTTAAGCGATATCTGGCTGACCCTCACCGGCGGTAAAAAGCGCCTGCTGACACTGGAAAACCCGCCGGAAGGCCTCATCCCCGGCGCAATCCAGACGCCGGTTATGCCCGATGACAACACGCCGGAAGCCATCAGCCGGGCCTGGAATAACGCCAACGCCTCGGCGCTGCGACTCGATCCCGACGCCATCCTGAACGGTGAAATGCGGGACTTCTATTCCATTATGGCGGGCATTTACGGCACCGAAACGGGGCATATTTTCATGTCTACCCAGCACACGCTCAGCGCTATCGGCGCCCTGAGTCGCATGGAGCATTTTGGTATCAAGCGACAGCTGCTGGCCGATGCGTCCCTTATCACCGGGCTGATTGGTCAGCGTCTGGTGCCGCTGCTGTGTGACAACTGCAAAATCTCCTGGGCAGACAAATTGCCTGAGCTGGACAGCGATACCCGCGAGCGTCTGGAAAAATACTGCACAGTGAAGGGGGGCTGTCGTCCTGAGCAGCTTTTTTTCCGCAATCCGGAAGGCTGCGACCGCTGCCGCAAAGTCATCCCGGTCACGAAGCGCGTGGTCAGCAAAGGCATCACTGGCCGAACTGCCGTGGTGGAAGTCGTCCGCACTGACGCGATGATGATGCAGTTGTGGCTCAATCAGGGAGCGGCCGTGGCCCGTCAGTACTGGGTGAACAAAGGCGGCATCACCCGCGTGATGCACCTTCTGCGCTACCTTGCTGAGGGGCGCGTTGACCCGCTTGAAGGTGACCTGGTCTGCCCACTGGACGAAGACGAGCTGATGCGCTGCGAGGTTCCCCATGTCGCGTAATCTGCGCTTTCGCACTGAGCGGGACTTGTCCCTTTTTGAAAAATGCCGCTATCACGCCGTCAGGCTGACCTTCACCGGGTCACACCGGCAGGTCTTCTATGAAAACATGCGTTTTCTACTGGAAAACAGAAAGCATCTTGAGACCTCGCTGAAAATGATTGGCGAGGTGCACACCAGTTTCGGTGAGAAATGGCATCCCTTCCTTGAACTCACCGAAGACTGCCTTGAGGGGCTCCGGGATAACTCGCCAGGCCGGACTCTGGCGGATGTGCTGGCGGTATGGGTGCCCTACGAAGAGGCCGCGCTGATCAGTGCCGGGATGAAGACGGGCAATATTCCCGTTGCCCTGATGCAGGCAGACAAACTCATCAATGCCCGTGAGCAGATCTTCGGTCAGGTCGTGTTTGCATCGGTTTACCCGCTGGTTCTGCTCGTGCTGGGCGGCGGTCTGCTCGGGGTCAATAACCAGTCCCTCGTCCCGATGCTGAGCAGAATGTCTGATCCGGCCAGCTGGAGCGGGGCACTCGGGTTCATGAAGGGGCTTTCTGACTGGACAGAACAGTGGGGACCTGCCGCGGCATTCTCCGGTGCTGCTCTGGTTGTGGCCAGCCTGTGGTCCCTTCCCCGGTGGCGCGGCAGAATTCGTCGTCTTGCTGACAGCATTATGCCCTGGTCTCTCTATAAAGATTTGCAGGGTGCGGTCTTTCTGATGAACACCGGTGCCCTTCTTGGGGCCGGCGTGCATGAGCTTGAAGCCATGCAACTGCTGCACAGCTTCGCGCCGCCCTGGCTGCAGGAGCGCCTTGATGCGGCGATGGACGAGATGAGTGAAGGCAATTCACTCGGTATGGCGCTGCGCAAAAGTGGTTACGACTTCCCTAGTCGCGAGGCCGTGAACTACCTGTCACTGCTTGACGACGGAGACGGCGCCGCTGAGCTTATCAGCAACTATGCCGACCGCTGGCTGACACAGACCCTCAGGCGGGTGGCCCGCAGGGCTAATGTAACCCGTCTTTTATCCATGCTTCTGATTATGGGGTTCTTCGCGCTGATCATCATGATGGTCATGCAGATCCAGGACTCCGGCTCACTTAACCTTCACTGAGGACGCACCATGTCTTTTTTAAACACTACTGCAGGAAAGCACCCTGATAGGGGCTGGGGATTTATGGAACAGGGTGCCATCGGCCTCCTTTATGCCATTGTCATCACAGTGGTTTTGGGGGGCGTCTGGAAGCTGTTCAGTGCCAAAGACTCCACAACGGAGGTGTCCAGCCTGCAGACTATGATGAGCAACGGGACGGCACTGAAAGGACCTAACGGCTATGACTTCAGCAGCGGCGCCTCTATGACCGGCTTCCTGATCCAGAAAGGCGGCGCACCGTCCGGCTTTACCGTGCACGGCACAGCCTCATCCGGCACCGCGACGCTCACCAACAGCTATGGTGGACAGGTGGTCATGGCGCCGGTGGCAAACAGCAATGGTTATAACAATGGATTCTCAGTGACGACCCAGAGCGTGACGCAGGCCGGCTGCATTGACATTGCCACCCGCATGGCTTCTGCAGGCTCCTCCAGCTCACTGGCCATCAACAGTACCGATTTCAGCAGCGGTCAGGTGAGCTCTGAGGCGATCGGTCAGGCCTGTACCGCAGACAGCGGCCGGACCGGCAATAACACACTGGTATTCACGCACAACGGCTGATGTCATGCCTCGTACTGTGTTGATCGTGTTGATGCTAATGGTTCTGTTCTGCGCCCGCGCGCACGCGTTTTGTTTTGACGCAGCGGGCGCAAAATACCACATCGACCCGCTTCTGATTCAGGCGATAGCAACCGGTGAGAGCAGCCTGCACGCGGGTATTACACACATTAATCGTGATGCGCGCACCGGGCGGGCACTCAGCACGGATTACGGACTGATGCAGGTGAACTCAACCCATATTCCGTCGCTTATCGCAAAGGGCTTTATCAGCAGCCCGCAGGATCTGCTGACAAAACCCTGCCTCAACGTGCAGATAGGCACCTGGATTCTGGCCACCCATTTTCAGGTCTGTGGCATCAGCTGGAACTGCCTGGGTTCGTACAACGCAGGATTTCGAAAAGACCGGCACGAAACCCGCGAGTCCTACGCCAACCGCGTGTATGCCATTTATAAAAAACTGCTGTTAAAAGAGCGGGGAATAAAACTGTGATACTGCTGACCCTGAGTATGCCCTGGCAGTTCGCTGCGGGCCTTTTTCCATTGTTTCTTTTTTTGCTGTGTCTGATGGCCGCCCGCGTTCGCGCAGACCTGAAATTGTCTTTGTACCCTTCAGTCACTGTTGATCAGGATGTCACCGAATCGGCTGTGTGCTGGTTGTTTGCAACGGCCGCGACCCTAACTGTGCTGTCTCCACTTTCCGCTCGTCTGCCATGGTTCTTTTTTATCCTGTTCCTGTTCAGGCTGACCCTGACCGATGCACTCACCGGACTGCTGCCACGTTCCGTGACGGTCAAGTGCCTGATGGCTGGTCTGATGGCTTCGCTCTGGCAGCCGCTGACAGATGCCTCCGTATCCGCTCTGTCATCTCTGCTTTCACATATTGTGGCGGCGACCACCATGCTGGTCATTACCGGCGGTCTGCGCTACGTCAGTCTGCTCAAGGGAGGGAGAGAAAATCCGGCAATGGGTGATGTGTGGATGAGTGGTGCCGTCTGCGCCTGGCTGGGGTTCAGCGGTTTTCATGCCGTCGGCATTGGTGTCATGCTTTTTGCGATGTGGCAGTTACAGTCTCGCCGCGCTTCTGAGGGCGGACCATTAGGCCCCTGGCTGGCAGCCGGCGCTGTAATGGTAACGCTCTTTCAGCTCTATCAGCCCCTTATTACCTGGTGAACATCATGCCAACACAAAAATGTCACGATCAGGGCTGGGCACTACTCAGTGTGGGCGCTGCGCTTATCGTTCTGGTTTATATTACAACCTGGGGGAGTTCACTGATTCAGGACTGGAACGCAAGACAGAACTGGCTCAGGAGCGCCACGCAGGCCTCGCGTTTTACCCAGGCGGTCAAAAGCTATACGGGCCGCTATTACGATACCCTGCTGTCGACCGCGCCAGTCACCGTGACGCCGTCCATGTTGAAAAACACGGGATTTCTGGAGCAGGGATTCAATGAAAATAACGATTATGGGCAGCAGTATCTGGCCAATGTAGTGCGAAATCCGTCCCAGAATAATCAGCTGCAGGCGCTGGTTTACACGCAGAACGGGAATCCACTGCCTTTTATGGCCATGGATCAGATCGCTGTCAGCATCAACTCAGGAATGGGCGGCTACATCAATACAGCCGGCACCGTCACCGGTGCCCGGGGAGGATGGTCGGCCTCCCTCCAGACCTTTAACGCAAACACCTCGCCCGGCCATATCGCGGCACTTCTGACCACGGATGACCTTGGCGCCTCACGGGCAGAGAGTGACCGGTTATACCGGTTTGCGGTGAACGGCAAACCTGACCTCAACACCATGCATACCAGCATCGATATGGGCGGAAATGACCTGAACAATACGGGCAATGTGAACGCGGCAAATGGCAATTTTAGCAGCAACGTCACGGCGAACGGCACCGTAACGGGTCAGGACGTTAACGCACGCGGCAACATGTCTGCCGGCAGCAACATCACGGCGAACGGCGATATTCGCAGTAACAGTGGCTGGCTCATCACCCGCGACGGTAAAGGCTGGCTGGATGAAGCGCACGGTGGCGGTTTTTACATGTCGGATAACGACTGGGTTCGCGCCGTTAACGATAAGAGCATTTACACCGGCGGCCAGCTACAGGGCGGAACGGTCAGGTCAAACGGCCGGCTCTCCACGGGGGATGTCCTTCAGCTTGACGGGGTAAACAGTCCCGGTGCGGGATGCGGGCCAAACGGTCTGGTCAGCCGCGACTGGAGTGGCGGCATACTCTCCTGCAAAGATGGTAAATGGGTGGGTATGAAATCAACCGGCCAGTACGCTGACCTGGGTTATATCACGGGGCAGTATAATGGCTATAACGGCCAGCCTTATACCATTACCGTTTATGCTACAGGCGGCTCCCCGACTGTCCACAGAGAAGTGGGGGATGGTGGTGACTGCACTAACACTTACGATCTTACTGGCTACTCCGGAGGTAAGTATGTTGCACAGGCGCACGATAATAATCCGGGCTGGGCAAAAATGGGGTTTATCAGTTTTGAGGTGCCGGCTAATACCAGCTTCAGTATCGTTTCCAACCCCTTACCTGAATACGGATGTTCACCGGGCGCCTTCAGCGGCTTCATTTATCAGTGATGTCTCTATACAGAACGGGCGAGCACTAAAAGACCGCCCTCTGGCGGTCTGAGTTTCATACTGCTGACCGGGACACCCGGGGTTGCTCTTCTCTGATGTGTTCGTCAGGTGTTTCTGCCGTGTCGGCTATACCTGAATGGCCGGTATAGCCGCTGCGGTGCCAGGGCAGCGGCTTTACATGCGGAATGTCTCTGGCCATTGCGGTAAAGGTGACGAACATACACAGAGCTGCAAAACGGAATCCCGCTTTCATGTGTCTTCCTCCTCGCTGTTGAACAACCGGAGCTATCCTGCAAAAAATTCCTTTAAGCTGCGTCAGTCCGATTTAAATCTCCTGAGTAGCCTGTAACGGATTCATAAATCTTTGAAAGCGGCTGATGAGTTAATCATCGCCAGTGCTGCGTTAATTTTGCACCTTATGGCCGTTCTGCTGTGCAGCCATAAGGAATTCACCGATGTCACTTTCCCATGCCTCACCTGATGAACTGGTTGCGCCCGTATCGGGGGCCAGGGTCACAACAGATGAGTCCGTTGTTTCTTCGCCAGCATCTGAAAAACGGCCGCCCGACATACGGCGACGGTTGCGTCAGGGTTGTGCTGCCATTGTGGTTATCGCTCTCCTCGGCACCCTGACGGCATCAGCGGTACTGCTTGTACGCGTGTCGAACCTGACTATCCGGGTTAACACCCTGGATGCCGCTTTCCGCAGCGGCGAGATTGGCCAGCTGTCTTCAAACGTCACCATCATGCAGGAAAAGCTGAAAACGCTGGAAAAACAGGTGTCAGCGCTTGCGCCGGTGCAGGACAGAATCACCTCGCTGTCGACTGAACAGCTGAAACTCAGCACCCGCGTGAGTCAGCTCAGCGATGCCGGCCTCAGCGATCAGCAGTCTGTACAGCAGTTGCAGCAGCAGTTGGGTCAGCTCAGCCAGACGGTTCAGACGTCGGCTTCGGTCATTGAGGCGCTGAAACAGCAGGCCGTGACCACGCCCAAAGCCACTGAGCCGGAAAAGGCTAAGCCGCAGCCGTCTCAGAAGGCGGTTTCCTCGCCAAAAAAGGCTAAACGGTCAGTCCGGCACGCGGTGATGCCGGCTGCACCGTTTGAGCTGACCGGCATCGAACGTCGCGGAGGCCAGACCTTCGCCGTCGTCATTCCCCGTGGCGTCACCGTGATTTCCTCAATGCGCCTGCTCTCACCGGGGGACGGCTTTATGGGCTGGACCCTGCGTGCGCTTGAGGGCAACGCCGCGCTGTTCAGCGTTAACGGCAGTGCCGTTCGTCTTCAGCTTCAGTAAAAGGACAACTCATGAAAAAAACACTGACCGCATTTCTCATATTACTGCCGCTCTGGGCGCTGGCATCCACAGCGCAGACGCCGGCAGTTAACAGCCGTGTGGCACAGCTTCAGGAAAACACATCTTCCAGTCTGAGCACTCAGCAGCAGGCCCAGCAGTGGGGGTTATCTGACAGCGACTGGAGCCGATATCAGACGCTGATGAAGGGCGAGCGCGGGATCATGTCACCGGGTCTGGACCCGCTCACAGCGCTTGGCGTGGAAACCGATAACAGCGCGGAACGCCGGCGTCTGGCTGAGTTGTGGGTGAAACACGAATATCAGCGAACCGAGAAGGAACTCGCTTTTCAGCGTGACCTTAACGCGGCCTGGCTTCGCCTCTATCCGGAAACGCTGGCGGTGAACATGGGCGCCAACGCGGCCGGCATTGCGCACGACACGCAGGGTCGCCTGGCGCTATTCCTGAAGGAGAACTGCTCACGCTGTGATGCGCGCCTTGCCGCCGTTCTGGCTGATAACCGCCCCGTCGACCTGTATCTGGTCGGCATCGACAGCGATGACGGCCTGCGTGCCTGGGCCGTTAAGCACAACATTCCGGTAGAAAAAGTCCGCAGTCGTCAGATAACGCTTAATCACGACAATGGCCTGTGGTTCAGGTACGGCATGGGGCAGATGCCGGTCATTCTGCAGCAGGGGGAGACCGGATGGCAGGTCGCGGCGTACTGAAAAAGGCGGCCCTCGTGCTCTGTCTTGTCAGCTGCGCCTGCAGTGCGGCTGACAGCCGCCAGGTCATTCCGGATGCATACCGGCAGATAGCGGCAGCAGAACGCGTGCCGGCGGAGTCGCTGTATTCACTGGCTATGGCAGAGAGCACCCGCAAAACCGCCTGGGGTGCCAAACCCTGGCCGTGGACCATCAACGTCGCCGGGCGGGGTTATCACTATGAGACGCGTGAAGCGGCTTTCACCGCGCTGCTGGGGTTCATGCAGCGCTGGCCGCTGAAGAACATCGATGTCGGCGTGGCGCAGGTCAACCTGGGCTGGAACGGGCATTTTTTTCCGACTTACCGCGACGCCTTTGACCCGTATCTCAACCTCCGCGCGGCCGCCCGCATACTCCGGGCCTGCTATGACGCGCGTCCCGGCAGTTGGTTAAGCGCGGCGGGCTGTTATCACCATCCGGCCGGCGGTAAAGCGGCGCAGACCTACATCGCCATCGTCCGCCGAAAGCTTGGCCAGATTGCCCAGGATACGTCCGGTGCACCGTCTGTCACGCCGGTCGAGCTCGCCAGTAACACCCTTACCTGGATCGAACCGAAATGATGAAACGAAACTGCTTTATCCGGAATGCTCTGTTCAGCGCGTGCCTGCTCTCCGTCGTCACGGGGGCCAGCGCGGCGCTGGTTGTGGTTGGTGACCTGGGTGGTGAGTCCACTGCGCCTTACTTTGATGCCATCAACGCCGATAAAGATGCCGTTACCGATGCCCCCGCCGTACCGGCTGCGCCACCTGAATCGTTGTCCATTTCCGACATGCTGCCCGTCAGCACGCCGGAGATGAGCCCGGGCCCGGTGTCGCCTCAGCCGCTTGAGCTTTCAGGCATGCCGCCGGTGTTTGTTGTGGGCGACGACAGCCTGTCCAGACAGTGGCTTTCACAGCATGCGGCAGCGCTCAGTCAGATGCATGCCACGGGCATGGTGGTGAGCGTGAAAGACGCGGCTGCTCTGAGCGCGCTTCGTGCGCTGGCGCCGTCCACTGAGATGGTGCCGGTCAGCGGCGGTGACCTTGCCCGCCGCCTGCATCTGGCCCATTACCCCGTATTAATCACTGATAAGGGGCTGTCTCAGTGATGCCGGTATATGTCATTGCAGAGCTGATAAAGGCGAATCCTGTCCAGGTGGCGTTAGTTGTGGCGCTGGCCCTCGTTCTGGTGTGCCTGCTTTCGCCTTTCTATCTCAGGAGCGCCAGCGATCGTCGACACCGCCGTTATCAGAAACGCGCAGCATCAGCACTCGTCCGCCTGACGGAGCTGCGTGACGACGCTGCCCGTATGGTCTGGCTGCGCAAAGTGAATCCGTACGTGTTCGAGGAGATGCTGCTGACGGCGCTGTCCCGCCAGGGGTTTCGTATCAAACGCAATGCCCGCTACAGCGGCGACGGCGGCCTGGACGGCCAGGTCTGGATAGCCGGCCAGCGCTGGCTGATTCAGGCGAAGCGCTACGGCGCCACCATCAATGCACAGCACGTTGCCGCCTTCGGTCTGCTGGCCGTTCAGGAACAGTCCCGGGGACTGTTTATTCATACCGGTCGCACCGGCCTGAGCAGCCATGATGCTTTCAGGCGCTGCCCGTTAGTTATTCTCATCAGTGGCCAGCGCCTGCTTCAGCTGCTTGCCGGCGACCGGCGCTGGCTGGATTTTCATGACAACGTTCATCACCTGGAGCTGCAGTCCGGTTTCAGCGCCCCTTCATCCCGCCACTGAGGTCATCTGTTATGCGTATTTTCTTCAGAACCGTGCCGGTCGCTGCCATTAACCTGCTGCAGTCACTGAACGCAGGCCGTGCATGTAAATCCCTGTTCCTCCTTTTGCTCAGCCTGCTGAATTATATGTTACTGCTGTTTATGTACCTGCTGAAGCCCGTGTTCCTCTGGCCATTGATGTTCCTGTCCGCAGTCCTGACCCTCCTCATGATGGTGGTTCCTGTTCTTTTGTTTGCCAGTCCGGTTTTTACACTGAGTAGCGCCTGCAGCGGGCTGTTAAAGGTAATCCATCAGTTTCCTGAGATGTGGCCGGTGTTAATCCTGCTGAGTCTCCAGGCCGACATGCTGCTTTTTTTGCGTCGCGAATATAACCGCGAATTTACGAGAATGCGCGATCGTATATATGGACGGGAAATCGTTCATGCCGGGTCGGGTTGCGGTGGTGATTTAACACATAAGCAAAGAGACGAGCCATGAGCGAATTCCTGTCGAAAATTGACGCAAATCCGCCACACTGGGCCGGCGAGATTATCGACGCCTGGGATGACACACTGCTTTATCAGTACGCTGGTTTTCTCACACGGCATCACTGGACGGAATCCGGCACGATCAACGTCTTCTGCATCAAAGGCACATCGCATCCGGATTATCAGGGCCTCAGCTGGTCTGAGTTTCTGCACCAGGGCAAACATATGGCAAGTAACCTTGCCCTCATTGAGAGCAATCAGGCTTACTATGAGTGCTACACGTCTTACTATTGTGAGATAGCAGCCAAACAGCCCGCTATGTGTTTTAACAGCTACAACGGCATAGACTGGTATGTTGGCGCAGACGGCAATCACCGTGCCGCCCTGGCACGATTTCTGTTTGACTACCTGGGAAAGTCTTATCTGCACGGTGTGCAACTGAATCATTATGAATTCAATGAACCGCTTCTGAATGTCTTTCTCGCCCTCAGGGAAGAGCTGAATCTGCACACGGCGGAGGGTTTTTTCATGGACCTGAGCGTGAATCGCGTTCACCGCGGCAGAGAGAGTAATCCTGGCTGGAAAACCGACATTTACGCCACATCCCTTTATTTCAGCACCGGCTCGTGGAGCCGGCGTTATGAGCAAAATCCGGCTGTCAGAGCTGTCAGCGAAGCCCGTGAAATTACTGCTCCTGCTGAGGGCATTGCGCTGCTGGTTGCGCTCAGGCTCTGGCGTGAACGACGCATGGCTGAGCGTAAGGGTGTTTTCAGCTGGCTGTCTGGCAGGAAAGATGCATGAGCGATCGTTACGTCATGGAGTCGCTGCTCCGTCCTGCAGTCGAGATGTATTCAGCAACCGTTGCCGGCAGCGCCACGTTTATCTGCCTGACGGCGCCCTGGTCTGTTGCGCTGGCGCCCTCGGTAAGCTGGGTGACTGCTGCGGGCTTTGGCGTGCTGGCGCTGAAGCGCACTTCTCAGGGATTAAAAATACTGCGCTACCGCCGCAATATACGTCGCCTTCCCCGCTATGCGCTGACCAGTGACCAGGTACCGGTGAGCCGCCGGCATCTGTTCCTCGGCAAGGGTTTTCAGTGGTCGCCCCGGCACTCGCAGCGGCTGATGGAGGCCCGCCGTCCTGAATGCGAAATCTACGTCCAGCCCTCCGTCATTTACCGCATGGCCCGGGAGCTGGAAAAAAAGATGGAGTACAGCCTGCCGTGGCTGTGCCGGCTGACGTCGGCCGACTCCGCCATAAATCCGTTCCGGCCGCTGCCGCCGGTCGGCGGCAGTTCCGTTTATCACGGGGTTGAGCCTGACGAGGTTAACGTCATGTCTGACCTGGGCGAGCGCGTGGGTCATATGCTGGTCATGGGCACCACCCGCGTCGGTAAAACCCGTCTGGCGGAGCTGATGATTACCCAGGATATCCGACGTCGTAACGCCTCCGGCGAATTTGAGGTGGTTATCGTCTTTGATCCCAAAGGTGATGCAGACCTGCTCCGGCGTATGTATGCCGAATCGCACCGCGCCGGGCGGCAGGATAACTTCTGGGTGTTCCACCTGGGCTGGCCCGACATCAGCGCCCGCTATAACGCAGTGGGCCGTTTCAGTCGTATCTCGGAGGTGGCGTCACGCGTCGCGGGTCAGCTCTCAAATGAAGGTAATGCTGCCGCCTTCCGCGAGTTTGCCTGGCGGTTCGTAAACATTATCACCCGTGCGCTGGTTGCCCTTGGCCAGCGACCGGATTACAGCCTGATCCTGCGTTACGTCACCAACATCGGCGAGTTGTATGAGACCTATGTCGATAATCTGCTGAGCGAAAAGGCTCCAGAGCTGGTCGCTTCGATGCAGGCTAAGATGGCGCTCCCGTTAGCAGACAGAGATCTGCCACGACACCTCCAGGGGCGGGAGAACGGCAAGAAAATCTGGGCGTCTGAGCAGGTGCTCGGCAGTCCTGAGGGTAAAAAGCTCTGGGACCCGGTCCTCGATGGCCTGCGCAGTGCGGTGCAGTATGACCGGACGTATTTCGATAAAATCGTGGCGTCGCTGCTGCCGCTTTTGGAAAAGCTCACAACCGGCAAGACGGCCGCGCTGCTGGCACCTGATTACACCGACCTCAGCGACCCACGTCCGATACTCGACTGGCACAACATCATCAAGTCACGCGGCGTGGTTTATGTCGGCCTCGATGCACTGTCTGACCCGGTAGTGGCCGCCGCCGTGGGGAACAGCATGTTTGCCGACCTGGTTTCTGAAGGGGGGCACATCTATAAGTTTGGTCTGGGCGATGAGGGTGACGAAAAAGCCGGTAAGGCCGTCATCAACCTGCACTGCGACGAATTTAACGAGCTGATGGGGGACGAGTTTATTCCGCTTATCAACAAGGGCGGCGGTGCCGGCTTTCAGGTTACTGCCTACACGCAGACGCTTTCCGACATTGAGGCCCGGATCGGGAATGCGGCCAAAGCCAGCCAGGTCATCGGTAACTTCAACTCCCTGGTGATGCTCCGAGTGAAAGAGAAAAACACGGCCATGCTGCTGACCGATCAGTTGCCTGAGGTGGGGGTGTATCAGAAAACCCTGACGTCAGGCGTAACCGACGTCTCCCGCCCGGGCGAAGGTACGGACTTCAACAGCAACGTCAGCGATCAGGTGACGCTGGTTAAGGTGCCGATGATAAGCCCCTCTGACATCATCAACCTGCCGAAAGGCCAGGCCTTTGCCCTGCTGGAAGGCGGACGGCTGTGGAAAATCCGTATGCCGCTGCCGGTCAGCGATGAGAGTGACCGCTTTATGCCGGCGAGCCTGAAACAGCTGGCTGACGCGATGGAGAAAAACTACCACAGCGGTGAATCCTGGTGGACGGGTGGTGACGCTGGCATTCCGGGAGGCCTTCATGTCCCAGAATGACGGCGGAAATACCCGGCAGAGCGCTCCCGCGAAACACAGACAACCGGGCCCTTTTACGCTGCTGCTGTGGGACATGCCGCTGAGCATCATCGGCATCCTGATAGGTTCGCTGTTCGTCAGCCTGGGTGCTGAATATGCATGCATGACGTTCCTCTGGCCGGACGAGGGCGCGGCGCACAGCTATCAGGTGATGCTGGCCGAAAGCCACTGGCTGTCTTCGGGGTATACCCGAAGCCTGCTGATGGCCACGCCGGTGGAAACCATCACCCGCTGGGTTCAGGCCGCCTGGCACTGGCTGTTTGTGGACAGTGGATTCAGTCACTGGCTGGCCTCTTTCAGGGAAACAAGCCGGAAAGGGAGCGGCCTCATTCCGTCCCTGAACGGCTTCGGCGCATCCCTCATCAGCTGGCTGGGAGAGTACCTGCAGGCAACGCTCTGGGTGACGCTGATTTTCTTTATCCGCGTAATGATCCTGTTTCTCAGCATCCCGCTGTTCGGGCTGGTCATCATCACCGGCATCGTTGAGGGGCTGGTCAGGCGCGACCTGCGTCGCTACGGGGCGGGCTACGAATCGAGCTTTGTCTATCACCATGCCAAACGCTTCGTTAAGCCGGCGCTGTACGGCCCCTGCATGCTGTATCTGGCCTGGCCGACAGCTGTCTGGCCGAATCTTTTTTTGCTGCCTTCTGCGCTGCTGGTTGGTGCGGTTCTTACAGTAGTCACTGCCTCGTTTAAAAAGTATTTGTGATGTGTGTGGTTGCGGGAACATGCCCGGGGGCCTGCGCTGCTGCAGGCTTTTTTTTAGTCAGATGATGCTGTTAGCTACAATAAGAAATGAAGAAAATTACATCCAATAGATAATCTTGCTTTTAATTTAACTTAAGAAGTGGTTTTTGTTATTGGAAGTTGATTATAAAAAATTTTTCTCTAACACGATGAAATATATGAGCGTCAAGTGTAGCAGACGTCAACTTTACCTTTTCTGAAGTTAGTAATTATTGTAAATTTATTGTAAAGGCAGTGAGTGAAGATAATGTTCTGTCCCAGAACAAAAGGTGATTTCAGGAGAAGATGGTGGGTGATAAAACTTATTCAAGGCTTTCCAAAGTTCTATGACAGTAAAGCTCCCAGACTCTGGGATAATTTGCTAATTATTAAATTTTGAATGTGAATACGAAGAGATGAAGAATGAATAAACTATTAATAACATCAGTTGTTTTATTTTTGAGCGGCTGCTCGGCTTCATTTAATCACCCCACGCCTACCAAATATCGAGATGCAAGTGATTTTGCAGATGCTGTCTTGGGTGGTAGCGGCTGCATGGGGGTAGGTAATTACGCTTACAGCCCTGGACGTATTACGGTCAGTCCCCATGGAGTTAAAGAATTTTCGGTTAGTCATTATTTTACCGATGTATCCAGATGTAGTTTAGGCAGCTTTAAAAAAGAATTGGAAAGATTTTGTCAGTTTCATGGTGGTGAGTTTGAAACAGATGATTCTCGTGGGGACTGGTGTGTAAAAAATAACAGACCATTATTTTATTCTTATAAATATGGTGTTAAAGAAAAATCCGATGTTCTTACTGACAATCAGTGGGATAGTTTGGCACGTTCAGAGTTGGGCTTCATGACTAAGAAAGAATATGAATCTCAAGTTGAAAATGAAGTCTCACGTAAGCATGTAAAACAGGTGGCACTGGAGTTGCAGAAAAAAATGAGAATGAATGAATCTGTTAATGCTTCGGTAGGTGATTTTATCTGTACTGAAGATTTAGATCATCAAAATGAGTACTATCAGGGGCCTGTTTACTTTGGCGGTTACGTTGAAGCCAAAGCTAACAGAAAATTAAAAGTCAGGGTTGTGTGGCATGGAAGAAGAGACCTGAACATTGTAAACGGCAACAATCCCGACCCAATTATTTGGACATCTCCAAAAGGATGGTTCCATTGTGATAAAGAGGTCATTGGCAAACTACCGTAAGTTACTTTTGCCTAAAATTGCAATGGATTGCCTTAATAGAAAAGACATTAATTCTCTACTGAAACTTCAGCGCCCGTCTTCAGCCGACTGAATGTGAATTTCTACGATAAGAAGAACGGGTTCCTGAAGATCGATTCACATGTATTGTGGTAGTAAGGATTTTGATGGAGTTCCGTAACACGCCAGCGTTCGTCATCATTATGTGTAAAGCCAGTGGCCAGCCCGGGCCGAGTCAATGAGCATGCTGACCGTAAGCGGCTTATGAGGGTCCGGAATATCCTCTGTTCCTGGCAGTTCCGGATGGACGTAATTTCTGATATCAAAACCCAGACTTTCGACGTTCCAGCGCTCAAAATACTCATGCATCAATGCGCCTGCCGTCTCTATAGTCAGCTTCAGGTCGTCCCGGAGGCTGGTTTCTGCCGTAACAGGCAGACGTTCGCCCCAGAAGATAAAGCGACGGCGGGCATAGTTATCTCTCACAAAGGTAATGATTTCTTCGCTCAGGCTGTCCATTAAAAATAGGTCCATTGAATACGGTGTTCCGGCCGCGCAACCCGGTTGTAGGTGCTACGGATATCGTTAAAGATGTTGTAGACCGTGGTAAACGTCATTATCCAGCCCAGCCACGGGACATTCCGGCCAACGAACGCCCCCAGATGGTTGGTCCAGCTCACGTGCAGTTGACTGATGGTTTTGCCGTTGAGTGTCGGCAGTAACATGCCTTTTGGAAAACGGTAATTCAGCAGATATCGGGAAGCCAGAGAGGCGACCGACGTGCCTTTGGTTGCGCTACCGGGTTTTGCGCGGGTGGGAATAAGAGGTTGTCCTGCCAGAACCAGTGCCGCGTCTGTCGCCGCCAGACCGAGGTGCTCACTCACCACCTGTACCCCTACAAGCCAGAACAACTGGACGTGGGTAATGTTGCTGTATCCGCCATAGAAATACGTGCCATTAAGCTCTTCGGTCGTGTCCATGTGCCTTCAGCTCCGGATATGAATGCATTGTTTAATTAATCATCGCCCAGCCGGTGCGGTTTTCGCCAGAAACAATCTGCTTTTATTTTCAGAAATCCATAAAGATTTTACTGCTGCCCGGCGGGCGCGGTTGCGTCACTCTCACTCTCATCTGTTACCCGGGAGAGCCGTACATGCGCCGTTTACCCCCTTTCATTGCACTCCTCGTCTGCGTCATGCCGGCCGTGGCGTGTCATGCCTCCGAAAAGGACGAGCTCGCGCTGGTGATGCGCCAGCTGGATCAGGTCCAGGCGGGCCTTGACCGCGCCCGCGTGGTGGCGAACCAGAATCAGGATGCCCGCTTTTACTTCGACTATCAGCAGGCCACCCGCGACATCGCCACCATGAAACGGGGCATTTCCACCTATCTGGAGCCGTCACGCGCGCAGACTAACACCGGCTCAGCGTCGGTGACCGGACAGTACCGGGCACAGGAGCCGGCGTGGCGATGAACGGCGCTCAGACCTCCGGCTGGGCGGCGGGCACCGGCGGCAGCCTCACGCCCTCCCAGTTGAACATTCTCATCCTGAGCGCGCTCGCCATCGTCATCCTGCTGTTCTCTGCCTGGGCGCTGGTCCAGGCGTACCGGGGCCTCGCGTCTAAAACGGTGACGTTTCGGCAGTTTACCGAGACGTTTATCCGTCTGGCGCTTCTGTGGCTGCTGACCCTGTTTTTCTTCTTTAACTGAAAGGACACCACCATGAAATTTCGTTTTATCAGGCTCTGCCGTGCCGCACGACTTCGCGCCACGCTGCTGATTCTGCCACTGACACTGGCTGCCGGTCAGGCCCGGGCAGGCCTTCCGCCCGTACAGCCGCCCCCCGGTGGCGGAGGTGGAGGAGCCTGGAACACCTGGATGGCCTACTTAAAAATGGGCGCACTGGGTCTTGGTCTTCTTGTCACTGTCGCAGCATTCCTGGCCGTTGCGCACGCCGTCATTACTTCGTTTCACGATGTCCGTAAAGGCAAAGGCACCTGGACCGAATTTGTTCTTTACTGCGTCGTGGGCATCATCCTCATCCTCGTGGTGATTTATCTCGCAACCCAGGCAGCAGACATTCTCTGAGGAGCAGTGATGGCCGTTATCGACTTTCTCCCCGACCGGCTCAATTACCCGCCCGTGGTGTACCGGGGATTTACCGCCGGCGAGTTTCTGCTGGCGGCAGGCACGGGCAGTATCGTGGGTATTCCGCTTGCCGTGCCGCTCTGCCTGGTGCCGCACGTCGGCTGGCTGGCATTTCCGACCTGCATGCTGCTGATGCCGATTCTGACTGTTTTTTTCGGCGGAAGCTGGATTGCTGCCTACAAGCGCGGCAAACCTGAGAACTATATCTGGCAGCGGCTGGAGCAAATACGCTGCCAGTTGGGCCTGTCGCGCTCGATGATTCTGGCCAGCCGCGCCTGGGAGCTGCAGCGCACGTCCGCACGCGCTATGAGGAGGTCCACATGAGCCGGTTTCGTAACGGTATCACGGCGCGTGATAACCACATCTTTTCCCTGCGGATTTTCTGCGTGCTCTTTTTCGCCGGCATGCTGGTCACCTCAGTCGGCTGGATGCGTGCGCCCTCGGATATGACTATCCATATCCCGCCCGACCTGCGCTCGGGCAGCACGCAGAAATGGTGGGTTATTCCGCCCTACACAGTGTACGCCTTTGCGTTCTACATCTTCCAGCAGCTCAACGCCTGGCCGACCAACGGTGAGGTGGACTATTCGGCGAAGATTGCCCAGCTCAGCCCTTACCTGACACCGTCCTGCCAGGATTTTCTGAACAGGGACTATGAGTTTCGTAAAAACAGCGGCGAGCTCAAGGACCGCGTGCGTGTTGTGTATGAAATTCCCCGTCGCGGCTACAGCGACAGCAGCGTCGACATCCTGAGTGACGATCGCTGGGTGGTCCGGCTCGACCTGATAGCTGACGAGTATTACCACGCCGAGAAGGTCAAGCGCGCTCTTGTGCGCTATCCCCTCAAAGTCGTGCGCTGGGAAGGTGATCCGGCGCGCAACCCGTTTGGCATGGCGCTTGACTGCTATGCCTCCACGCCGCAGCAGCTCGAAGCCATGCCTCAGGTGGAGCCAGAGAAAAAATCAGGAGTGTTCCAGTGATGAAACGTCCTCTGCTACTGCTGTGCCTGCTGCTGGTCTCTGGCCTGACGCAGGCGGTTGAGCTCATGAAGTGGGAGCGTATTCCGCTGCAGATACCGCTCACCGTCGGCCAGGAGCGCATCGTGTTCGTGAATAAAAACGTGCGAGTGGGCTTCCCGCCGTCCCTCAACGGCAAAGTGCGCATTCAGAGCACCGGCGGCGCGGTGTACTTCGATGCCAGAGAGGCCTTTCCGGTGACGCGCATTGAGCTGCAGAACAAGGAAAACGGCGAAATCATCCTCCTCGATGTCAGCGCCGTGCCGGGCAAGGTGACCCGCGAACCGGTAAAACTGGTGTATGACGGTGAAGTGGCCACTGCAACGGCCAGTGACAGACAGTCGGTGAGCGGCGATGCCGACAGCGGCAGTAAGAGCACAGCTCCTGATGCCCAGGCTGAATCAGCGCCGGCACGCAAGCCGCCAAAACTCAGTGCTCCGCTGCCGGTGGTACTGACCCGCTATGCCGCACAGAGCCTGTACGGGCCGGTCCGCACCGTGGAGCCGGTGCCGGGCATCAGCCCCGTGTCGCTGAAGCTGCCATCGTCCATTACGACGCTGATGCCCGGCGAGCCCGTGTCAGTCACGCCGATGGCGGCCTGGAGCCTGCTGGGCGACAGTGTGGTGGCGCTGCAGGTGCGTAACCGCTCGGCCGATAAAGTCGTCCTCGATCCGCGTGAGCTGCAGGGCCGGTTCGAGACGGCGACCTTTCAGCACCGCTGGCTGGGGCGTGCCGGCACGCCGGAAGACACAACGGTCGTGTACCTGGTGATACAGGGACGCCCTGAAGGCGCGTTTATCGCTGAACCCGTCACGGTTATGCCCAAAACGGCGCGGAGGGCGAAGAAATGAGCCAGCCCGGCACAAACCTGATAGTGAAAATTGCGGTGCCGGTGGTGCTGACCGTCGCCATCGTCGTGGGCGTCAAATCCTGCTCGGATTCAAAGGACAAAACGACGTCGACGCAAAAAACCACCAATGCAGCGCTGAAAGACCTGACGCCTGATGAGCTCAAGGCACTGGGCGTTGAAGGTGACACGCCTCAGGATACCCTGCGCACGATAGTGGGCAACTTTCGCCGCGTTCAGGACCGCCTCGATACGCTTGCCAGTGACAACAAAAAGCTGAACGAAGAAAACAAGGAGCTGAAAAAGACCAACGGCAACGTGGATGCTCAAATCAACGAGGCCGTGGCCAACGCCCGGGCTGAAGAGGCTGAGAAGCGGGCCAGACTCAGCGCACAGGTTTCCGACCTCAGTTCGCAGGTCGGTCAGATGCTTGAGCAGCTTAAAAACGGAAATTCGGGCTCGCCGGCTAAACCCACTTCACCGGGCAGCGACATCCCGATTGGTCTGGGCTATGACAACGGCACCAGTGGCAGCGTCGCGATGTCATCCCCTGCCTCAGACGGTCTGCAGTGGGTCGAACCTAAAGACGGTATCCCGGTGGATGCCAGCGGCAAACCCGTGAATGACAGCAATAAAAACAGCGCGACCGGCTTCTCGTTTGCCTCGTCATTCGGTGAAGCGGGTGACGCCGGTAAGCAGGCCGGCACAGCGGTGTCCACAGCCGTCAGCCAGGCTGTGCCGGATGCGGTGAAACCCGTCGATCCGGTGTTTACGCTGCCGGAGAACTCCACGCTGGTCGGCAGTCGCGCCATGACGGCACTGCTTGGCCGCGTTCCCATTGACGGCAAAGTCACCGATCCGTACCCGTTCAAAGTTATGTTAGGCAAAGACAACCTGACGGCCAACGGCATCGAGCTGCCGGACGTTCAGGGTGCCATCGTGTCCGGTACGGCGACCGGTGACTGGACGCTGTCCTGCGTGCGCGGGTCCATTACCAGCATCACGTTTGTGTTCGCGGACGGCACGGTGCGCACGCTACCGTCGCCGGACAGTCAGAACGCCAGCAGTAATAACCAGAATTCACAAAACAGCAGCGGAAACGGCAACAGCAGCATTGGCTGGATTTCAGATGACAACGGCATTCCCTGCATCTCCGGCACCCGTAAAAGCAACGCCTCTACCTATCTGCCGACTATCAGCCTGCTGGCCGGCGCTGCCGCTGCCGGCGATGCCCTTTCACAGAACCAGATGACGGGCCAGACCAACGCCATGGGCGGCGTGACGCAGACCCTGACCGGTGATGCGGGACAGGCCGTGCTGGGTAAATCGCTGTCCGGGAGCATGAAAGAAACGGTGGACTGGGTAAAACAGCGTTATGGCCAGACGTTTGACGCGATATACGTGCCGCCGGGTCAGACCGTGGCGCTGCACATTACCCGCCAGCTGGCGATCGACTATGAAGAAAAAGGCCGCAGGGTGAAGTATGACTTCAGCCTTGCAGGCTCAGGCACGGGGATGGACTGATGAAAAATGAACTAACAACCAGTAATTTAAATGATTATGTGCGGGCCTGTGAGGCCGGGCATCTGGCTGAAAGTGCTGGTCCCGCGGGCAATCCGGCGGCGGTGATGCAAAGGCTGATGGGGCTTGAGTGTGAAACAGTCGTGCGAACTGCAGACGGTAAATTCCGGCGTCTCGCCTCCCTTTATAATGAACACCCAGCCCCGGAGGTGCTTGATGCATCAGTGTAAACCTCTGGCGGCGCTGGCACTGGCTGGTTTGACCGCGCTGATGCTCAGTGGCTGCAGCACCTCCAAAGATGAAATGCTGCCCCCCGGTGACAGCACCATGCTGGAGCTCTGGAACAACGGCGCATCCACCACGCACGCCACCGCTGAAAGCCGCACCACGCTGCGCCGGCCGGTCTCCGACAGCGAACGCACGATCGGACAACAGACCCGGGACAGCTACAGCCGCACCCAGGAAAATGAAATTCAGCAGACGTTTCCGCGCCTGCCCAATCCGGACATGGTGATGTATGTGTTTCCGCATCTGGCCGACGGCAATACGCCGGTGCCGGGCTACAGTACCGTGTTCCCGTTTTACAGCCAGGTGCAGTATGCGCTGCCCGGCGAACGCACGGAGGCGCTGTAAATGGCCTTTAGTCTTTTTCGCCGCAGGCGTGAAGCGCAGACTGAACATCAGTACGGTAACGGGCCGTTTTCCATTGAGGGCCATGAGCCTATTACCCGCGACGGCCGCCTGACGCATGCCGATGAATCGGGTCTTTATGCCACTGGTCCCTCCATTATTGACCACGTTCCCTGGGGAGAATACCTGCCGGAACACCAGTGCATCCTTCTCGACGACGGCGTTTCTGTGGGTGCCGTCTATGAGATCAATCCGGTCGGCACCGAAGGCCGTCCCGAATGGCGTCTGGAGGAAATCCGCAACGTGGTTGAAAACGCCCTGCAGGACAGTATTCCCGAGCTGGACTCACACCAGTGGGTGGTGCAGTGCTTCTGTCAGGACGACACCGATCTGTCGGCTTACATGGATTCCATCCGGGGCTACGTCAGACCCCGCGCACAGGGGACGGCGTTTACCGAGGCCTGGCTGAACGAGCAGGAGAGGCATCTCAAAAACGTGGCCACTGAAAAAGGTCTCTTCGTTGATGAAACCGTGACCGGTGCGCCCTGGCGCGGACAGATACGCCGTACGCGCATGGTGGTATACCGCTGGGTGGAAAAGCCTTACCGCGACCCCATGGCGCCGGAGGTTCTACTGAATCAGGTCTGTGACCGTCTGACCTCTGCATTAAAAGGTGCCGGCATCCTTTCCGTGCGTCAGAACGGCGAGCAGATACACAGCTGGCTGCTGCGCTGGTTCAACCCGGCCCCGCAGTGGACGGACAAAGCCACGCTTTACCGCTGCGCCCGCTACCGCGATGATGCGCCCGGTGACCTGCCGCTGCTCAATGACTTCAGTGAAAGCCTGTGGTTTACCCGCCCCCGCAGCGATGCGGACAAGGGCATCTGGTGGTTTGATAACGTCGCTCACAAAGCGGTGCCGGTAGCCCGGCTCCGTAAAAGTCCTCAGACCGGACACCTCACGGGTGAAGTTAAACGCGGCGAAAAGATTAACGCCATTATGGACCTGCTGCCGGAAGGCACCGTGCTGGCCATGACGCTCGTCGTACAACCCCAGGACAGGCTTGAGAAGGATTTTTCCCGTCTCAGTAAGAGCTCAATGGGAGAAAACGTCGATTCCATGCGGGCCCGCGAGGATGCCGCCACGGCCCGCACGTATCTGGGTAACAAACACAAGATGTACCGGGCGGCCATTACCCTGCTCATAAAAGGTCAGGACGAGGACGCCCTCAGCGAACGCTACCGTGACCTCAGCAGTGAGCTGCTGAACTGCGGACTGGAGCCGGTCAATCCGGAGCACGATATCAGTCCCCTCAGTACCTACATGCGGGCGCTGCCGATGTGCTTTAACCCGCAGCACGACCGCCAGAACTGGTACACGCGCCTGATGTTTGTCCAGCACTTCGCCTGTATGGTGCCGGTTTACGGGCGCGATACCGGCACAGGCCATCACGGCCTGTCCTTTTTTAACCGGGGCGGCGGTCCTCTGTCTGTTGATCCGCTCAATAAAGCGGACCGCACCCAGAACGCGCATCTTATATTGTTTGGTCCGACCGGTGCCGGCAAGTCTGCCACTGTGGTGGACAAGATGACGCAAATGGCGGCCATCTACCGGCCTCGTATTGTCCTGGTCGAAGCAGGCAACAGTTTCGGCCTTTTCGGTGACTACTGTGCGTCGCTGGGCCTCAGCGTTCACCGTGTCAGCATTAAGCCCGGTAAAGCCGTATCGCTGGCACCCTTTGCTGACTCACACCTGTTGCTGGAAGTGGAGCCCGAAAAGCTGCTCATCCACGAGGAGGATTTACCGGAAATAGACGCTGACGTTGTGGATGAGGATGATGAAGACGGTAAACGTGATGTTCTGGGAGAAATGGAAATTGCCGCCCGCCTGATGATTACCGGTGGAGAAGCCGCAGAAGAATCCAGACTGTCGCGTGCCGACCGGGGGATGATCCGCGAAGCTATCATGAATGCCGCCCGTAAGGCTTATGCTGAGTCCCGTCAGATGCTGCCCGAGGACCTGATGTTTGCGCTGCAGGACATCGCTCATGATGTCAGCCAGGGCGCTGACGGCCGGGAGAAACGCACGCCGGCCCGACGCGCACGCGCCGAGGAGATGTCAGAGGCGCTGCGTATGTTCACGGAAGGCTTTGAGGGTGACCTGTTCAACAAGCCAGGCACACCCTGGCCTGAGGCCGATGTCACCATCGTTGACCTTGCCACGCTTGCGCGGGAGGGCTATGAGGCCCAGCGAGCCGTAGCGGTGATTTCCCTGCTGAACACCATTAATAACATCGCCGAGCGCGATCAGTATCTGGAAAGGCAGATTATCGTGGCCATTGATGAGGGGCACATCGTCACTACCAACCCACTGCTCGGACCCTATGCCACGAAAATCGCCAAAATGTGGCGTAAGTTAGGTGCCTGGTTGTGGATTTTTACCCAGAACCTTGAGGACTTTCCGGACACGGCCAAAAAAATGCTCAACATGGCAGAGTGGTGGATTTGTCTGGTCATGCCCCCAGCAGAGGTTGAGCAGATTGCCCGCTTCAAGACGCTTAAAGATGAGCAAAAGTCCATGCTGCTTTCGGCCAAAAAACTTCCCCAGAAGTATACCGAGGGCGTCATTCTTTCCGTTAACACGCAGGCCTTGTTTCGGGCCGTACCGCCGAGCCTCTACCTGGCGCTGGGCATGACGGAAAAGGAAGAGAAAGCAGAACGCCGGGACATCATGAATGAATTTAAGTGTACGGAACTTGAGGCCGTTTACCATGTTGCACGTCGCCTTGACGAGAGCCGTGGTCTTATTCACTGACAGGGGATTTTATGAAAAAACTGACCATGGCGCCGCCACAGGTTGTCCAGGACAAGGCTTTAATCGCCACTGTCATTTTTACCGTCCCGCCGCAGGGGCAGGCATCGGTCGGTGAGACGGATAACCGTGCCATCGTGCAGCTCCGGGAGGAGATAGGTCAGCGCCTTGAGCATCCCTTGCTGGTATCGGTTTATCCGCATCGCGTCGGGCGCCGCAGCTGCACGGCCGTGCATCTCTCCGGTGCCAATAACAAGGCTCTGGACATTCTCATCACCGTCACGGGTAATACGTTATGGCCAACCGAGGGGGATTACAGGACCGGCATTCGCTGGAACATTTGCGTGCCAGATGCGACGGATATGCTGTGGGTGTTGAAGGAGATTGACCGGGCGACAGAAGCTGAGATGTGCCATTAAACCGGCCCTCCGTTATTGCCCGGCACCGGTGTGTGGTGTCGGGCGGGAACGGAGGCTGCGGGTGCGGGCGGCATAGAGCCCGCGAATACTACGATTCCAACAACTACTGGCATGTCTGTTTTGTGCCAGGAGCGAACGTTACTATAGTAGGTCAGGATGGCTTCAAATCAGCCCAAAAGAGCATTATGATTTATAAAATTTAGTCTATTAGCTTATAGAGAAAAAAATGATAAAAGATAGCGGAAGAGAAAAGCTGTCAGACAAAAAATTTGACTCTGAAGTAGTTGGGGACAAGTTTGTTAATATATTATTTGAAAGATTAGTTGCATTAAATATTGAATTTAAGAATGTTAACTTTAGCTACTGTATTTTCGATGCTGCGTACATCAGAAAATGTAGTTTTCAGGATTGTGACTTTACTGGTTGCAGATTTTTAAATTGCAACTTAATTGGGTCAAGCTTTAGTGGTTGCAAATTTGACTATGCCACTTTTGATAAGACTTACATTGATAATGACATTCTCGAAAGTGGGTGTCCTGGACCGGACAACCTTAGGCTCAAGTTTGCACGTTCTTTACGTTTGAATTACCAGCAAATAGGTGATTCAAAATCAGCAAATAAAGCCATAGCAATCGAATTACAGGCTACAGGAGAGCACCTTCATAAAGCATGGAAATCAAAGGAATCTTATTACCGAAAGAAATATAAAGGATTTTACCGCTTTAAAATGTTTGGCGAATGGGTTGAGTTTAAGGCATTAGATCTTATCTGGGGAAACGGAGAGTCAGCTTTTAAATTATGCAGAGCTGTTATTGTTATTCTGTGCATCATAGCTTTGCATCACGTGCTTAACTATGGTGATCCCAAACTACTTAGTTCATATTTTGACGCGTTAGCAATGTCCCCACAGATATTTTTGGGTACATTACAACTTCCTCAGTATTCAGCATACTTTTTGACAATAGTCGTTCTAGTAAGGCTAATTATGTTTGGTTTCTTTATGTCCATAATAATTAAAAGGTTCAATAGGCGATAATTATGCATATCTATGCTTTTGGTTCGATATGTCGCGGAGAGGTTGATTCATTTTCAGACATTGACATGTTAGCTATTGTCAGTGGTCGGGATGAAAGGTTTAACCCGAGAGATTACTCGATTTATTCGTATGAACGAATAAATGAACTCTGGAAAGAAGGTAATCCATTTGCGTGGCATCTTTTTTTGGAATCCAAAATTATTTATTCACCCGATAACATTGATTATTTGCGGGGCTTAGGTAAACCGAGTAACTATAATTCAGGCTTAGTTGATTGTGAAAACTTTCTAGAGATATTTATTAGCGCTAGACGTTCTATTGAAACATCTGATCTTACAGAGATCTTTGATCTTTCTTCAGTGTTTTTATCGATACGAAATTTTGCGACATGCTTTTCTTTAGATTGCGATGTAAGACCCGACTTTTCGCGAAATTCTGCACGTAATTTGGGCATTCATAGCATACCAATTTGTGATTTGACCTATCAATTATTAGAAAGGTCCAGAGTGCTATGTACGAGAGGTACTGGTGAAATCCTGAATGCTGATGACATTAAGAAAGTCAAGTCTCAATTGGGTTTAATTGAGTCATGGATGCGAGAAAAAATAAAATTAACTGGTGGCAAATATGAGCGAGTTTAGTAATAGAATTAAAGCTCAAAGGGAAGCATTGAAAGTAGTCAATGGTTCAGGGCTATTCCGTGAACCATTGTTAAGTCTGACAGAGAAAGCTATAGAACGATGGTCTAATAACAATAATCTCAGTAATGCTGATGGCGCGATTCTCTTGTTGAAAGAGATGTCAGGCAACTTATTTTTCCTTGCAAATAAGAGTCAGGAGCAGGTTACTGAAGACTATAAGATTCTTTCTAAGAGGTTGAGTGACCAGTTATCTAAATTGGAAATTGAATTGAAAAACAGAGTCGTTTCCAAGACAATTCGTTGAGAACTGAATAGCCATTTCTTCTATATTCAGTTTGGGGGAGGTTAAAAATGTTAACCTCCGCTTCTCGCTCATAACAGAATTTCAGCGCCGCAGTTCGCATTAGAACTGTGCTGGCAACGGACGTTGCATTCCAGCGATTCTGGTTCAGTTGGCCGGTTTGGCAGGTCCAGTAATTAAAGGATCAAGAAGGGCCCCACCAAACATACTATCCGGATTTACCGATGAAATTCACAACCCACACAGGAATGAGACTTTCTACCGAACCCAGAATCTTTTTGCAAAGAAAATAAAGATACTGGGTTCAGTTCGAAGCTATTTCAGAGTTGTACGTCTTGATTTGATCTGCTCACGCCACTCTTTCAACGTGCTTATATCTGCCTGCAACTCCTTATACTCTGGTATAAAGGCAGGCATTTCAGTAGACTGACTATGCTCATAACAGCTGTATTTTGTCATGAGACCTTCAACAAATTTACAGTCCTCTGCCGTTATATCCTGAACATACGGAAGCCTTCCGTCAGTCTGGATGCCTCTTCTGTGACGTATAACGACACCATTAAGCAAGTCCTCCTCGACAGAACGTTCAATGAGTTTACGAAAATCGCTGCAAACTCCCTGAGCCAACCCACGGTAAGTCATTGCGCCATGTTCTTGTCCAGCTTTGTAGGCCGAGTCCAATCTGGTAAGGAGAATATTATTAGCTGTTTTTGTGTTCGCATTCCAGACCTCCTGATCGGCAGGATGACCGGCCGCGCCATCAAATGATTCAATGCATATAGATTTATGGTGCTGTCTTTTCCACGGGTCTCCCTCTTTTTTTGCTAAATCTTCAATTACCCCGTAAAGAGAAAGTCTGTGTGTTAAAATAATTACCTGACGTGATTTAGCGAGTTCAACGAGGCGCTTAGCAACATGCCACTCAAATTCGTGGTCCAGCGATGAAATAGGGTCATCAAAAATGAAGGGAGTAGACCCAGGCCGGTCACTGACATCGGCTAAAAATGCAGCCAGTGAGATAATCCTTCGTTCCCCTTCACTCAGAACATTATGCAACTTATCCCGCTGTGCCCCTTTAAGTTGGAGCTGATGCAAAACTTTCGCGTTTTCTGTCCTTATTTTAACCAGCTCGACCTGCAAGCTTGGGGCACCAAGAACATTTAGCTCGTGATTGAATCTGGCGGCATAGGCTTCAGTGACGACTTTTTGAGTAATTTCTGCGGATTTAGTTGATAATGCGCGGGAAGCAGCAAGTGATATCCATGCATCAAATTCACTTATTTTTTTCAAGCGCTCAACTTCGACCTTAATAGCCTCGGCCTGACCAGAAAGCCAGCGTCGTGCTTCGGCTTCGTTTTTATCCTGCAAGGCTTTGGCTCTGTCAAATCCCGCTGCATCCCTCTGAAACTGCTCCGCCTCTCCCTGAAGCCGGTCGCGGTAAATCAATAAGTTCATGATGGCTTCGGTCGAATCAGCCAGAGGAACTGCAGTCTGGCTGGCTTCATGCTCGGTGAGCGCTAGGCGGCTTAGAGAGGCGGCATTCCAGATCTCCGCCAGGTATTCATTCCATTCTTCCTGAAGCGCAGCGCCTGCGCAAAGGGTAGTAATTTCAGCCATAGAGGGGGGAGTTGTGATGGCACCGATTGCCTGAGCATACAGACACTCAGCTGTGGCAGCATCGATCTCGAGACGTGATTGCACGAAAGTCTCAAGATTGTTCAGACGCTGCTGAGCCTCTGCTGATAGATCCTGATGGCATAAAACACAGCGAGCTTCATCTGTTACCGGAAAAGCCTTGTCCGGATAGGGCTGTCTAGAATATTCGCGAGCAGCTTCCCACATGGCACGCCATACAGGCAAGCCTACGCCCTCCAGCAAGCCATCTTTTACCCGTTCACTGTCAAGCGCAACTCTGCGCTTGATGGTTGCATCAGCACGTAACGCTCGGAGAGCGTCGATATTTGCCTGGCTAAAAGCCTGTGCCGTCTGCTCAAGTTTAGAGATGATCTGATTAACAGATGTTTGAACCGCAAGCCTGTTGCGGGCACTTTCAGCAGGATCTTGAACGCTCAGACGTTCATTCAAGGCACTCAGCGCCCGTTCATCCTCCTCAGACCAGTTCGTCATCACCGCTATATTTTCAGTAGTTGCTGTACTTAATGCACCATAAGTGGTGGCAATACGACAACGCTGATACACAGCGGGAAGTGTGGGAAGTGTGCTGACAAGCCGAGACTGCTCATCACCTAGCTTATCGCGTACCAGTTTTAGGTACTGAGCCAGTTTTTCAAATAACCCCACCACTCCCGGTATATAGGTTGCGGCACTCTCTTGGGTGAGGTAATGCAGGGCTTCATCCGTATCGAAGATATCAATGCCCTTGAGAGCATCAATCGAAGGGCTGTCAGGGGACCAGTCCGCTTCAGCAGCACTTCCATTCGCCTCCCACTTAATATAGCAACTTCGCTCAGGTGGCAAAGGATTGAATACATTAGATTTAAGCTGAGCAGCTCTGGGCTTACCGGATATGCGTTTGAGCACACGCGTATAGCTGGATTTACCTGACCCATTATGGCCGTAAATAACTGTCAGATTACCTGAACCGAAGTCGAGCGGTAAACGAGGAGCGAGGTTCTCTATACCCTTTACAGCTTCGATCCGGCTTAACCTGAGGATTCCAGCTCCCTGCTCTGCAGATGCCAGACCAGGAAAAGTACGGTGTGTCGTTTTTATCTGTCCTTGGGGAGTCTTGAGTAAGTCAACAACCTGCTGAAGATCTTCATCTGTCAGGCCATCCTGTTGAATGAGTCTTTCCGCGAGATCCTGAAACCAGTCCTGCTGCCTTAACAGCCAAGCGATTATATCGGCCTTAACGTCCATTAGTACTGCCCCTCAATTCATTATGATAAAGGAAGCGAAACTAAATGCGCCTCCCTGCACATTGGTGCCACGTTTAAGTAGCATTTAGAATTATCTGATAATGCATTAGTCAATTGAGGCGGGCAATATTTAATCAACAAAAGTTGGCAGTATCATAAAATCTAAATCGTCCGCTTTTCGCTCACAGCAGCCCTTGCCTGCTCAAGTGTTTCGCAGTGCTGTCTTCCAGTTTTATTGTGCCTTTCCGTTCTTCCTATCCGCATTGATCTTAACGGATATTCTTTCAGACCCGCATTATGACTTCCTTATTTGAACCTGAGTCGGTGTAAGGAAAATGGCCCTGAATCCATAACAGGAGCATTCTGATGCGACATCCCTTCGAACTCGACCCCGAAATTATTCACCACATCATCTACAGCCAGGCCGGCTCCGTGGCCAAAGCCCTCATCGAGCTCATCATGAACAGCGTCGATGCCGGCGCGGGTGCGGTCATTCTGGAGATTACCCCGGAGGGCTTCACCTGCCGTGACGACGGTCGCGGTTTTGCGTCATATGACGATGTGAAACGCTATTTTGGCCGGTTCGGTACGCCACACCGTGAAGGCGATGCCACTTATGGTCGTTTTCGCCTCGGCCGTGGCCAGATTATGGCGCATGCCCGGACCGTCTGGCGCTCGCAGCGCTGGCAGATGGACGTCGACACCCGTGTAATGGGTTATGAATATGAACTGACGGAGTCCGGAGAGATTCAGGAGGGGTGTGCCATCAGTGGTGACTGGTATGAGCCCATGTCGACTCAGGAGCGTATGTCATGCATGCAGGAAATTCGTGATCTGGTGCGTTACACGCCCGTCTCGGTCAGCCTCAACGGCAACGTGATTACGCGCAAACCGGAGCTGGAAAAATGGGATGCTGAGGATGACGCAGCCTGGTATCGGCTGCGGGAAGACGGCGCCGTATCCATTTATAACCAGGGCGTACTTGTCAGGCACGACCCGGGCCACAGCTGGGGTGTGGGCGGCCTTATCGTGAGTAAACAAGGCATTGCGCTCAACGTTTCGCGAACGGAGATTCTACGCAAGAGCTGCACGGTCTGGAAGAAGATAGCAGCAAAATTCAGCGAGCTGGCTCAGGCCTTTTCTGACAACACCGGCAGCCACCGCAAAACCGAGGCCCGACGCGAGAAAACCGCCCGGGCGCTGCTTGCCGGTGAGGGAGACCTGCAGACGCTGGTTAACGGCGAAGAGGTGATTACACTGCTCCCGGGCAAACAGCACGTTACCTTGGAGCACTTCCTGCGCAAATGCCGCTACTATCCCTCTGCCGTCGATAAAAACTGTTTTACTGTGGCTGAGTATGCACGGGACGTCCCGCGCGGGGAGCTTATTGCGCGTGCCGGCATCGCGCCGGTAATTCACCCGGTGACGCTGACGCGCTTTAACTGCGACGGCACGGACGATTTTATGGACTGCATGCGTCGCGTGCGCGACAACCTCATCGCGTACCGCGCACAGCTGCCGTCTTCCGGCCGCTGGGGAATGCCGTTCAGCTCAGAGCTGCAGCTTATTGATTTTGACACGCTCAGCGCGAATTTTGTTGACCGCACGCAGATGGTGAGTGAAACGACGCTGGATAAGGAAACCCGCAGGGCCTGGACGGCGCTGCGCTACTGCCTGGCCCAGTATGCCCGGGTGTGTTCGGGCGGCGAGCGCGGGAGCACCTCCCGGGCTTACGGCGGCGTGCGGTTCCAGATTCTGCTGGGCGAGTCGACGTCGGCCGACGCCTGGACGGACGGTGAGACGTACATCGCGTATAACACTGATATCGTGCGTCAGCTTAAAACCGACGCGCTCAGAACGGCCAGTCGCCTCTTCAGCCTGACGGAGCACGAGGTGGCACATGAAGGTGACAGCATGGACTGCGGCCACGATGAGGGATTTTATCAGCGGTTTCACGATATCAGCACAGCGTGTGCAACTGATCGTCAGCATTTTATGCACGTCTGGCTGATGAAATACACGACTAGCCTTGAAGGTGCCGGTAAACGCGCGAAAGGCCAGGCGTGGAGTGAGCGTTACCTGACTGAACGCGCCAGCACCGGTCGTGAAAGGAACGGCCTGCCCGGGATTATCAGTGCTGACAGCCTGGCTGATGACGTCGGGGCTGCTGTCGAACCGGAGGACGGTAACCTTCTGACCTTCCTTAATCAGCAGCTCGGAGTAGCGGGTACGCAGTCACCTGAATCCGGCGACTGGGCTGACGTTGTGGCTGCGGGGATCGAGGAGGCCGGCGTCGCCCGCGAACGCAGGGCTGAGGAGAGAAGAATTCACGAGGAGGAGTTGGAAGCTTACAAAGCATCGCCCGAATACCTGCAGCTTATAAAAGACCAGACCGAGTATTTTGGTGCCTCTGAGCAGGAAGAGCGAGAGTTCATGGCGTCCAGCCGTCTTCGTTTACTTGAGTCTCTTCCCGGCGCAACCCCTGAAAACCTCACGCAGGAAATTTTAGAATATCTTGTCTACATCACAGATACAGATGAAGAGGAACTGGATGCCTGGCAGCGAAAAACATGGGAACAGCCCGGCGGATACCGACCTCTGCCCGCAGCAGACGACAACGCCTCAGCTGTTGAAAAGTCTGAGGCCCGACCAAAAGACAGCCTCCCGGAATCATGGCTGCCGTACGTTAATGAGGGTGAGACACGCGAAACGATTGAGCGCAATGCGGCCGCTGCAGGTTTTTACTGGGAGCTTGATTATCTTGAATGGCGGCATTCAAATGAGACAGATATTCAGGAGTGACAGATAAAAAAAAGGGGCCTGGAGGGCCCCGAGAGTTTGAATTTGCTAATGACTTTTTTATTATGAGATTCAGGGGTGTACGCTTAAGTTATCGACAGCATCCGTCTGACCTTTAGCACTCTTTTGAGCGTTTTTTTTCTGCGTAAGCAGCAAAGGCTTTGAGATGACTCTCAGGTCGGTTCAGAAAAAAAAGGGGCCCGCAAGGCCCCGCGCTGAATCAGCTAATGATCACAATTATTCATATGACATGCTCACCTGTGACGAAGTCCGGAGAAAGCTCAGTACCGGGTCGCTTAATTTCTATCGGCCGTTTTTTTCAATTCTTGAGGTTCGGATTGTGAACCTTTTATGAATCAGCATGCCGCACTGCAGACTCCCCCTGAAATTATCATTTCTGAGATAAGAGTTAACGGCTGACCCTGCCACACTAAAAACGCACCCTGACTGCACTGTCCACTCAGGGAGTGTTATTCATGAAAATCCCCCTCTGCAGTCTTGCCGTCCTGTTCCTTAGCGCAGGTGCCCACGCCGGCACCGTGATTTACACCGACCATGCGCACCCCGTTAGCGGCGAACTGAGTCCCGACGTCACCGTGACCGAGCTGGACGCGCCCGATCGCCTCCAGGCTGAACTCTTTGGACCGCTCTCCGCTAACCCGGCGCAGGCCGGGCAGCAGGCCCGGGCTGTCATCGCCTCACCGGCGTTCCGCCAGAATCAGCAGGCCTTAGCGGCGAGCTATGCCGGTGTCGCACATGCCTGGTCGCTGGGGCTGGAAAAGTACCCAGCAGTGGTATTCGACGATAAATGGGTGGTGTACGGCACAACCGACGTCGCCGCAGCCCGGGCGAAACTGGATGCCTGGCGGGAGAAACAGCCGTGAACATGCGCCTGTCCCGTCCGCGCCGGCTGATGCTGGCCACGCTGTTTACCTGTACCGGCACGCTTGCCAGTGTGAACACCGCGAGCCTGGTCTCCGGCGCCATGAGCCCGGACTGTATCAGCTGGCGCATCAGCGGCATCTGCTACTGGCTGCTCTGCACCCCCTTTGGCTGCACGGTCAAAACCTCGGTCAAAGTCACCCACTACATTCCGGAAGCCGTGGTCTCTGCCTACCTTAACCCGGGCGACAACCCCTGGACCGAAATGTCCGCCGTGAGCGCCACGGTGGGCGGCGCTGAAAGCCTGATATCCGACGCTCTTGCCGGCGTGCCTGCAGGTGGTGGCCGTCAGGAGATGAAGGCCCCGGGCATGCGCAAACAGAACCTGCATTTCTACTACGGCGATGCGTATGGCCACCCGGCGACGTCGCTCATCGGCGGGATGGTGCCGGGCTACTCCTGCCGCTCAGCCGCCGCGCCGTTCGTGCCGTATTTCGTCAGCGCCATGGACTCCCTCGCGTGGCGAACGGGCATTCCGGAGTCGCTCTATCCGGAAGCGCTCATCCCCGGAAAACGTGAAATCGGAAACACGTTTGCCGGCGAGATGTGGGGCAACGTTTATCCCCGCAGCGGCTTCGTGACGCAGACCGACAGCTACAAATCGGCGGCCGTTGTGGTCCAGCGCGTGGCCGACATCATCACCCGCGAGGGACAGCTGCACGTCTACAACCCGCTGGTTGGCCATCGGTCTCCGGGTTACTGGCCACCTGACCCCGTTACCGAAAACACCGGCACAAAAAATCACAAGTGGCAACGGCTTTCGCCTCAGCTGTCGCAGAGCTGCGCAGTCTTTCCGGATACGGGTGGCCAGACGGCGGAAAGAGGCGATTACGCCTGGGCACTCTGGCAGCCCTACAGCTGCTGTAAGCGACGTGGCCAGACCTTTCTGTACAGCACCGACTTTTCATAAGGACACACAGCATGAAGAATTTCAGCGTTAAAAAACTGCGCGTGGCCACGGGCGCGCTTTTGCTTGCCTCGGCGATGCCGGCACTGGCCATCGATACCACGCTTTCCTCACAGGGGGCCGGCGTCAGCGGCGCCATCAACGACGGGCTTTTCTATTCCATCGGCGGCGGCTCGGTCATTTCGCCGCCCTCAACGCGCAGCAACATGTCACGGCTCGGCCTGGACGGCGGCTGGAGCAGTGATTTGATGTGCGGCAACTTCGACCTGAAAACCACCGTCGGTAACCAGCTCAACGGCATCACCAGCGGATTCAAGGACCTGATGGGTAACGTCATTCAGGGCGCGACTGGCGCGGTGATGAGTATGCCGGCAATGGCCATTCAGCGTGCCAATCCGGGTCTGTATGAAATGCTGACCAACGGCGTGCTGCAGGCGGGCCTGAACTTCGACAAGGCCCAGCTCAACTGCCAGAACATGTCGAAAAAGCTGGCCGACTACACGCTGGGCAGCAAGTGGCAGCAGGCGGCCGTGTCAGAAGAGTATAAAGACATCGTGGCATCGAGCGGCGGTGATGCGGTATCGAGCGACCAGAAGCTGCAGAAGGCCACGGGTGAAGAAGGTGTGACCTGGGTCGGTGGCCAGAAACGCGGCGGCAAGGGACAGCCGGCGATTCAGCCCACGCGCGACCTGGCAAAAGCCGGCTACAACATGATGAACAGCCTGCCGGTAAACAGCAACAGCAGCGTCGGCTCGGCCAGCTGTAACGGTACGGTCTGCCAGCGCTACAAATCCTCCGATGAAGCCGCTGCGGCCGTTGTTAAGGTCCTCGGCGATCGCTCTATCCGCACCTGCCGTGAAACCAGCGAATGCACCAGCGGCGGCGCGGATAACCAGCCGGGCAGCACCGTTGCCGGCACCGGCTTTTCGCCAGTACTGGAAGACGCCACCAAAACCAACCTGGAGCAGCTCAGCAAACTGGTTAACGGTCAGCTGCAGCCCACGGCCGATAATCTGGCCGCGCTCAAAACCGGCAGCCTAGTTGTCACGCGCGGCGTGATTCAGGCGCTGCGCGATGATCCGGACCGGGCCGCACTGGTGCAGCGACTGGCGGGTGAACTGGCCATGTCTGACACGGTTGAGGCGGCACTCACCATGCGCCGCATGCTGACGACCGGTGAGTCTGAACCGAACGCGGCCGAACAGCCTGAGGCCATCGCCGAAGGTGACCGCCGCGTGGATGCGCTCGACCGCGAACTGAACGCGCTGCGTAACGAGATGGAGCTGCGCAAGTCCATCAGCAGCAACAGCCTGCTCACCACGCTTGAGCGCCAGGGCGAACGCAATCAGGACAACCAGCTGCAGCAGAAAACCGGCAATCAGGACCAGGGTTTCAGCCAGATGAGCCAGCCTCAGCCGGGAGGCAACTGAAATGAAGCTAAGATTCCTGATTAGCTACACCGGCCGCATTCTACTGATATTCCTCTACACGTTCCTGGCAGTGGGCGCGATTTTGGGACTGGCATCAGTGTTCATGGCGTATGACCCCGATGGGCACCTTCTTCAGACGTGGCTCTACGACAGCCGGTGGGCCATGTTTGCCTGGCGACTGTGCATGTACGTATTCATCGGGTGCATCTGGATTATGAAGCTGCGGCCGCGCCTGCTGAAGCACTGGCCGGACGCTGCCGGCGGCCTGCCGCGCTTAGAGCGCCTTGCCATCGTTTATCTTCTGGCCACGGAGTACGTGGCCTGGTCAAATGCGGTTCAGGGAGGCTGAGATGACGGCGAACAGTTACCTGGAATACTTTCTCATCCTGTTTGGCTGGGTCCTCAATAACTCGATGTGGGGCATCCTCAGCAGCACCGGTCTGTTCGCGCTGCCGCTGGTTTTTAAGGTTCTCGGCGTGTGGCTGAAGGTGCGGGAGGAAGGGGCCGATGAGGGAAACAAAGGTGTACTCGCACTGCCGCGCATCGAGCACGCCATCTATGTCTCATTTCTGGTCATGCTGGTCTGCTGCATTCCGCTGCTGCCGGTGGATATCAGCACGATAAAGTTTGACGACGCGCGGGCAAAACAGTGTGGCTTCAGCGTACCGACGCCGCAGAACTCCGGCTATAAAGGGCTGGTAAATGACTTCGACGGCCGCACGGCTGAAGTGCCGGTGTGGTGGTATCTGCTGCATATGATGTCGAAAGGCACCACGCAGGCAATGATAGCGTCCATTCCCTGCGGCACGCAGCTGCGACAACTGCGCTTTGACGTTCAGAACACTAAACTGCGCGACCCGGTAGTGCTGCAGGAGGTTCAGGACTTCGCAAACCAATGCTACTCCCGGGCCTATTTCAAGCTGAAAAACAGCAACAGCCAGCTGAGCGACGCCACCATCAACTCAGTCGGCTGGATTGGCAGCGACTATTTTCTCAATACCTCGGGCTATTACGACTATTACACGGCCATGACACCACGGAGCCAGTGGCCTTACAGCAGCAGTCGTGACAGCGGCTATCCGGATACGGGCCAGGGAGGGTATCCGACGTGCAAAACCTGGTGGTCAGACGGGAGCAACGGACTGCGCAAGCGTGTACTGGCCAGCTTCAGCGACTCTACCCGAAAAGAGCTTCAGCGCCAGTTCCCGGGCACACAGTGGGAAGAGCCGGCGCTGCGCTGGCTGGTCAGCCCCAGCAACGCAGAAATTTCAGGGAGCGGCGTCACCTACATGTCCGGCAGTGCGGACACAACGAGTGGTATAGGAGGGAGCCTGTCACGGTTTACGTCCACGGTCGGGCTGGGCATGAAGCAGGTTGAGGCGTTGCCGGGCTTTGATGCGCTCAAGCAGGCACTGCCTATGATACAGGCGCTGCTTCAGATGATGATCATCATTGTCATCCCCGTGCTGATGATGTTCAGTGCTTATGAGCCAAAGACAGTAGTAACGATTTCGTTTGCGCTGTTTGCGCTGCAGTTCATCACGTTCTGGTGGGCACTGGCGGGCTGGCTGGATGACAGACTTATCACCATTCTCTACTCAAACCTGGCTGAAGGGGGACTGGCTTCGGGACAGCCTATTGCGGACTTCCTCAGCTCACCACGTGACGGATGGATCATGAACCTGGTTCTGGGGATGATGTATGTGGTGTTTCCGGCGTTCTGGGTAGGGATGCTTGGATGGGCAGGAGCAAAAATTGGGTCGATGGCAAGCAATTTAGCTGACGGAGCAAAAATGCCAATGCAAGCAGGTGCCGAAGCAGGAAGAGAGGCTCAAGGTATGGTTAAAGCAGGTGTCAAAGGGGGATTAAAATAGCCAGTTGGAAACGGTGACATTTGTCACCGTTTAATCGAAATCTTCTTTCCTTTCCCAACTATACCAAAGCCATGGTCTATTTTTTCTGAATTCTTTATCGCTCACAGACGCCGTATTCTCAGAATCTGGTAACTTTGATGCAATCAATGATGCCGCTGAAAAAACACTTCTGACCGAGTCTCTCAAATCCTCACCAAAGCTACGGCCATTTTCGTACTTATCAAGCTCATCTTTCCAGTCGCTGGCCATGAAGTCTGCCTCCGATACTATGGGAAATGCCCTGCTTCAAGATTACTTTAAATACAGCTGGATTGGCAAGTTTTTGTACAACTCGCAGCGCTCTGGTTTTCAGGGCTGAGCCTGTGAAAACAAGCTCACGGAACGCTATCAAGAGAAATAGGACTCAGTAAAAGAAATACATTTTTCTTATTGTCATGGCAGGGGTAACCCTATGATATAAGTACAAGGCTTTTGTTCGTCATACAGATCTAGAACATCAATACGGTAAACCGGAGGAATCAAAATGCTTATGAGTGATAAAGAAGTTGATAAGGATAATGAAGCAACAGAATCACAAGGCTCGGCATTTTTGCAAAACAAGCTTCTCTCATCGCGCTCAATAATTATCTCAGGGGAAGTTAACCAAACTCTGGCTGAAAAAGTTGTCACTCAACTAGTACTTTTGCAAAGCATCAGTCATGACCCTATCCGACTGTATATTAATAGTCAGGGTGGTCATGTCGAATCGGGTGATACTATTCATGACTTCATAAAATTTATAAAGCCTGATGTGCATATAATCGGTACAGGGTGGGTGGCAAGCGCTGGAATCACAATTTTCTTAGCTGCTAAAAAAGAACATCGTTATTCATTGCCAAACACACGCTTTATGATCCATCAGCCAATGGGTGGAGTAAGAGGCCCTGCTTCTGATATCGAAATTGAAGCTAAAGAGATTATCAGAATGCATGATCGCATAAATAAACTTATCTCAGAGGCTACTGGCCAGCCACTTGATAAAGTAAAAAAAGATACGGACCGTAATTACTGGATGTCACCAAATGAAGCCCTCGACTATGGAATAGTTAATAAAGTAATAACCAGTTATGATGATCTGCCAGGCAAATAAATCAATCTAAAAAATAATGCCAGATTTTATTGCTTCGATCTGGCATTAGAAAATGCTTTGTAGGATGGATTATCAATACCTTTTGGTAGCACATGAATTATGACCACTGATAAAACTTGAAAATGGATCGCATAACGATCTAACATTCCTGTTGTTGTACTGTTGCTTTAGCAACACGCCAATGTCCCGGCAATCTGAGAGGGACGCCTTCGGGTGATTGCACTGCCAAAACCGTCATGACCTGAGAGACGGAGCCTTCGGGCGGTAACTTCGTTTAACCTTTGAGAACGAAGATCGCGATGCGATAAAGGTCCTTTCGATAACAAAGCCAATTCTGGCATTTTCTGATAACGGTTTCGGCCGTATCGCTTTCACTTTTCTTTACACACTGACGCTGAAGAGCTGCTGCGAACTTTGCAACGCGGGTATGACCATTTGGAACATTTGGGCATCTTCCACGTTTGCATTGAAAGCAGAGGAGCGCGGCGTCACTTGTGTACGAGTGAAACGAGTACCAAGTGACGCGCGCGAAAACACGTCCTGAACGCGCATTTTCCGTGTCTTTTCTCCTTTCACTACAACGTGAAACGAAGTGAGAAGACGAACACAATTTTATCAACCTAGTGAAAAACGTAAAAAGAAACCGTTTTATCACATTGTTAATTAGGGAATAGTTATGTAATGAGATACCGAATCGGCGGCATCATCGGAGGATGATGTCGGGGGCGACCTGGAAACAGGTACAGCGAAAGCTGCGGTCAGTGTAGAACACTGATTTGACACCTCTCAAAACCTCAACACTCTGCACTTCCCTGGTGCTCAGGTACTCATTACGACGCAGGATGCGCGAACTCAAACCGTGTCGCCAGGGTAATGCGGGTGTCGTTTTCTGCCGTTTTCACGGAACGGCAGAAAACGACATCTGCCTGTAATGCTGTTTTACGTGGCAAAACTGTTAAGGAGATACAGATGTCTAGACGTGAAAAACTGTTAAAGCAGGAACTTGTCGCTGAAATCCGTAAAAGCGGGGGGAGCTTTAAAAAGCAGGATGACTATTCCAGAATTATGCACCGGTTTGCTGAGCGTCTCGCCGCGCTCAATATTCAGATAAACTCGGTATCACAACTCAAAGTCCGGCACATTGAGTTGTATATGAACAGCCGGGCATCTGATGATGTTTCCCGGCGAACCCGTCAGAATGAAATGTCGGCAATACGGGTAATGCTCCGTAATGCCGGTAAACACAAACTGGCTGCCCCTTCACATGAACGACTGAATAATAAAAGTCTGGGTATTTCAGACACGAGTCGCATGGGCACAAAAAAATCTGTTTCTGAGGAGCGCTACATCGAGATTCTTCAGAACATTGAGAAAAAAAATGAAGGCGTTGCCGTGGCGGTATGTCTGTCACGTTATATCGGACTGAGAAATGAAGAAGCTATTCAGTCAGCAAAATCGTTAAATACCTGGCAGAAGGCATTACAGCGGGGCGATAAAACCCTGAAGGTTATTTTCGGAACGAAAGGGGGACGTGCAAGGCTGACCACAATCGTCGACAGGGATAAAGTTCTGGATGCCGTTAACCGTGCTATTAAACACGCAGAAAACAATAACGGTAAGATTATTGATAAGCCCGATTTAAAATCCGCGATGGACTATTACAGAAATACGCTCCGGACCGAAATGACCGGGGGGCATGAGACACCACACAGCTTACGTTACAGTTACGCGGAAGATGCTTTCAGATATCACCTTGCCAGAGGCTTTTCGAAAGACGAATCACTTGCACTGACCTCGATGGACCTCGGACATGGTGACGGACGAGGAACCTATATCAGAAATGTTTACTGCCAGTCCCTGATGGACTGATGATTAATCATGAGGTGTACTGTGAATAATTTACCCGTTATAACTTTCAGCATCTTATCTGTTGAATATATTCACGAAATCAGCTTATCTGAAATACCACCCTCAGAAATCAGGATTACGTTTAGTTGTCTTTCACCGGTTAATGAAACGGATACGTTTTCGACAGTTAACCGTTATTATGATGACGGTATCGACTTCAGTTGCGCGACTGCCATTTCAGAAACAGGCTATGTATTTACGGGTTCATTAAAGATGTGTAGCCGCGACAGCATTGAAAACATTGCGGCGGGTGAGTTTACCATTCCTCTTTCAGCGGTTTTAGCCACGTTGCTTAAAAACGGAACCTACCTGCAGCAGTGTGATCCCGATGCCATTATGGCAGACGCCTGGTTTGGGGATCGGTGCGAGACGGTGAAAGCGTCCTGGTTAACTTCATAAAATTCACTCCGGCGTTATTGATTTGGACAGTGCGCTGGAGTACATTTTCCATGCTAACCGTTGTCATCTCGACAACTGCCAATGTTCCGGTGATTTGAGAGGAACGCCTTCGGGTAATCACATGCCAATGTCATCATTACCTGAGAGATGACGCTTTCGGGCGGTAATAAATCTGTTTAACCTTTGAAAACAGAGACCCCTGCGGTTAAGGTCCTTTTCTACTTCGCATCACCCCCCATACACCTGTTTTACTCATCTGGCATTCTGTGCCTGATTTTCACTCCTGAGGGATACTTTCCCTCCGGGACGGTTCCCTTTTTTATTAAGGAATCGTACCCATGCATTACACCAGAATGTTCAACCCTCTTACGTTGCTGAATTGTGACTCGCCAGCTTCAGCAAAAATCATGGTGGATTACGTAAAAACTCAGCTTAACGTTCGTCTGGATTACAGACTCATGGTCGATGCAGATCCACAGGCTCCTGCAGACGGCCTTCCGGACTACCTGACTTTTCTGAGATATGTCGCGCGCGCAGTTGGTTTTGCAACTGAGCACGGCTATATCAGAGATGCCTTTACCAAAGAGGCAGTGGCCGAACTTACTCTCCTGGGGACAAGTGTTAACAGTCTTCACTGGAATGCGGCTTTTCATGAGGGCGCTACCCGGTCTCGCGAGGATAAAGCGCTGGACAACGCTACGGAGCAATTGCGAGCAATGTTTTATCAGATCGCTGATGCTTCTGACATCGTCTGACCGCTTTATTCACCTAATAGCTTCTCACCCTAACGGGACTTCTGTCCCCGTCAGGGGCAGGGTTCCTCAATTCTTTAAGGAATCCTTTATGAACGCATTAACGCTTACCGAAGATTTTCAAATCAGTACCAGCGAACGTAACGCTTACAAAGTTGCACTGGCCAAAGCAGAAGGTGACCTGCTGATTATTGCAGCGCATCGTCGCCTTGGTCTTAACACCGATAGTGATGAAGACGGTTTTCCATACTATGTCTGGGAAATGGCTGACGTTGCCCGGGACCTGGCCGAGCTGTCTGTACGCAAACTCGTGCCGGCATCATGGCAGTCTTTTTTTGAAAGCCTCTGCCACATGGCCAGAAACATTGATGAAGCCGCCTGGACGTTTTTTTTCGGCAGTGCCGTTAAGGACGAAGAGGGGCTGATGTACGAAGAACGCGAATATCTGCGTTATGGCGAATGCTGAACAGACTGATATCGGTTTTTCCCTTGCGGGGATTTTCTCCCTGTGGAGATAAATCCTCCTTTCTTCTTAAGAGGATTTGTCGATGAACATTCAGGCTTCTGAAATATCACTGCTGGTTAAGCACAACAGCGAAGAGTGGCACCGTATGTGGAACAGGCTTGCGGAGCACCCCTTTAACCGTTCTCTCGCCGCCCCCGGGCAGACTTACCACGGCGGCGAAGACTGGGAGTACGTTGAAACACTGGCATCACCGTCCGGCGGAACTGAAAGATGTTATTTCCATCACTTCAGACACCGCTGTCACCCTGTGGCAGGGAATGTGAGTGTTAACATTTCTGCCAGCCAGCGCTTTACCCCGCAGGATTCGGGTAACGCTTACTACCACGATTTTGGTTAGTGATGAACCACCGGCCTGCGTCAGTTTCTGACAAAGGCTTTAACCCGCGCGGGGACAACCTCCCCGCAACAGCGGCGGTGGTTTTCTCCGCGCTTAATCAGGAGAAAACCATGAGTAGTATAATGCTTTCACTTATCACCCGCCTTTCAGGCGCACTCAACCGGCTTGCCGGCAACCTGCAGCAACAGCAGGCAGAGTGGTTTACAAACCGCAGCGGCCGCTGCAGTTTTAAGGCAGACGTCGTGCCGACAGAGAACGGGTTTACGCCCGTCATCTCCCGTCGCACCGGCTTCACCCAGCGTGACTGGCGTACAGAACAGTTACCCTGTGCCGGTACGTACGCAACAGCCCGTAAGGCCCTCAGGGCCGGTCGGCTGATGGCGCAGCAGATGGCGGAACTTCGCTACCGCTTTGACTGATGTTAACTGAATGACACTTCCCGGAGGGACCTTCCCTCCCGGGGAGGTCGCCTCCTTTTTAAGGAGCCACTATGATACGTTTCACTTCCACTCAGCTTCGTCCGGTTCTGTCTCTTAACCGGGGCTTCAGAGGCCCGGTGATACTCGAAAAAAACAACGGTATCTGTCTCCACCGCCCTGACTTCAGAAGGCTTGTAACCATCCCGCTGGCCTGGGCTGAAGGATGTAATCCCTTGTCAGATGACGGATGGCGTAAGCTTTCCGACAGCCTGATAGCCGATGAAACCTTTTCTCATCAGTTTGACCTGAGCCAGAACGCCTGTGACGCAGTTTTGAATGAGCATCAGGACCTGGTTATCTCCTTCATTTGCCAGACTCCGGGTGCCGTCAGGGTTTTTGCCGAAACAGGTGAGCCTGAGAAGATTTATCTTCCTGTCGGTATTTACCGTGAAAGGATCTCATGGCTTTACGACCAGTCCTTACGCCACTTCCATTCCTGCGTCGGTAATGCGGAACGCCTCAGCTGGCGTTCACAGGCGCTGAACGTGCTCGACAGGGTTATCCGGCTCGATTCAAGGCGGGCTAAACCCTCTGACCTTCAGATGCTGGCCAGCGCTGTGCAGGATGTTCGCAAGCGTATCAGCCAGATTTCATCAGACGGTTCGTTACGTTTTTACTCATAACATTTTTCCCACTCACCGGTGGCGCATTGTCCGCCACCGGGACAGATGCGCCGTTTTTTTTAGAGGCGCATCCCATGAAGAAAAAAACTTCCGGCCGCAAGGCCACAACGGAACAACAGACTGACTTTTACCAGCAGGTCACCGACAAAATCATCATCGCACTGGAAAACGGCGTGCCCCCCTGGCGCCGGCCATGGCGCTCCGCGCAGAAGGTCTACGGCAGCGGATTGCCGGTCAACGCCGTCACGGGCAGGCACTACAGCGGCGTCAACGTGCCGCTGCTGTGGATGGCTGCAGAGGAGGCGGGTTACGGCGCCGATCGCTGGCTCACGTTTCAGCAGGCAAAGGCTGCCGGCGGACAGGTCAGAAAAGGCGAACGCAGCTCAATGGCCATCATCTTTAAACCGTTTGAAAAGCAGCTCCGCGACGGCAATGACAGTCCGGTGTTCAGAGACGGCGTGCCGGTGATGGAAAAGCTGGCCATGATGAAACCCCTGCAGCTGTTCAACGTTGCGCAGTGTGAAGGGCTACCCGATAAGGTGTATGCACCCACGATGATGCAACCGGAGACTCCCCCTGAGGGGTTCTCAACCGGACAGCAGCAACAGGTTCTGGAGATACTCAACGCAACCGGCGTGAAGTGCTCTTCTCACCGGCAGAACCGGGCGTATTACAGCCCGGGGGCAGATCGGATTGTGTTGCCTACAACTTCACAGTTTCGTTCACCTGAAGACTACTGGTCCACGCTGCTGCACGAACTGGTGCACGCGACCGGCCACCGCAGCCGCCTCGATCGTGAGGGGATTACCTCCTCATCAAGAGAGTTCGGTGACCCCGTTTACGCTTTTGAGGAGCTGATAGCGGAAACCGGCAGTGCGTTTCTCTGTGCGCATCTCGGCATTTTTGGTGAGGTACAGCACGAGAGCTACCTGAGCGGCTGGCTAAGCGTTTTACGTAATGACAAGAAGGCGTTTTTCCGTGCCTGCCGGTTTGCCCGGGAAGCATCGGAATATCTGCTGAAGCCGCTGTGTGAAACCCGGAGTGAAGCAGCGTAATTAACCCCGGCGACGTCAGTCGCCATCATCCCCCTGAGGGCACTCTCCTCAGGGAGATGCCCTCTTTTTTAAACGTAAAAGAGGAGTACAACGATGTTTTCATGGTGCAAAAACCGTCTGGAAATCACCGGTAAGTCTGTCTGCATCGATGTCATGCAGTCGTGGATTACCGGAACAGAAGCGCCGCTTTACCGCCACGCCATACGGCAGGCCATAAAGCTGTTTCTCGCCGGCTGTGCCGGTATGCTCAAACCCGTTAAGTCAACGGAATACCGTGTTTATCCGGAGCTGGTTTCATCAGGCACCGGCGTCAGCACATCACCGAACCAGGCGTTTCAGCATTTTCTGGAGCTGCTTGAGAAGGATGCCTGGCTTGACGGCACAACGCTCTCGCGAATGGACAAAATCTGGGTTCAGTCCGGCATCGGTGACATCAAATGGGAAAGTATTCCCTATGCTGCCCGCCAGACCATCACCCGGCTTATGGCCGTTCATTACGCCGACTGGTTCGGCGTCGCCTCTGCGGGCGGTCAGTTTGATCCGCAGGAGCGCTGGGAGTGGCTCAGTATAAAACCGGACACAACCTGTCCTTGCGACATGCTGATGGTGATGCCGTCACGTCTGGCCACCGAGCTCAACGGGGACAGCGGTCTGTTCAGTGGCCTCAGCACTACGTCAGAACTCTATACCCAGCTTTACGGGACGGAGTTTCCGGCGGGGCACCGGATGGAGTGGAGTCGTGACGATGTCGGGTCAATAAAGCTGACGTTCTCTTCTCCCTGGTATCCGCCGTCGGCGGAAGTCATGGGGCAGATGTCGCAGAAGTTTGACTGTGAAATCCGTCATTACTGGCTGTCTCCGGATGCCGGCACGTCGGGTTACCACTGTTTTGACAGCGGTGACCACGTCGACAGCGGCCCTTATCCGGAAGATGAAGTGCAGTATCCGGTGAGTGAAGGAGCGCGTCTGTATCAGTTCAGTGAAGCAGGCGCACCAGCCACTCCGGCCGTTGCACACTACGCTGGCGTTCGCGCATGACGTTACCAACCGACAGACCGGCATCTCAGGTCTGTCAGACAATGGCCACAGCATCTGCTGTGGCCGCTTTTTCACCCGAAGGGGGAACCTCGTTTCCCTTACGGGGCGTGTTCCCCCTTTTTTACTGAGGAAACACGCATGAGTGTCCGCATCGACAATGAGAAAGAGTTCATCTCCCTGTTTAACTCCATCGCCAGTGGCACCCGACGTCTTCAGGTGTTTACTGATTTCATCAGCTGCAGTGTTATTGCGATTCAGAATGGTGTGCAGTTCTGTGATAAACGTGAAAAGAAATACATGGCCATCGTGGCCAGATACAAAAAAAAGGACGTTTTATCGATGGCCAGACTGCTGGCCTGTGTGGTGAACGGCCTGGAAGAAAAGATTTGTGACTTTCTCGGGCGCATTTACATGCTGCTGGAGCTCGGTGACAAAGACAAAGAGCAGTATTTTACTCCATGGAGCGTGGCGCTGATGATGGCGCAGCTGCAGTTCGGCGCACAACTCAGCAAGCCTGAAGAGGTGTTTAGAGACAAGCCGTTTATCACGTTTGCTGAACCGGCCTGCGGTGCCGGTGCCATGACGCTGGCGTTTGCCAGCATGCTGAAGCAGGCAGGTTACTCGCCTCACCGGTATCTGTGGGTGTCGGTAACTGACATCGACCCGCTGGCGGCGGGCATGGCCTATATCCAGCTGTCGCTTTGCGGTATACCCGGCGAGGTTGTTATAGGGAACGCATTATGTGACCAACGGCGACGTGTTCTGCTTACGCCGGTACATTACTGGGAGAGATGGTCAGCGCGTCTACGTGCACATAATGACATCAGGACTGACACCGCAGCATAAAGTGACCTAATTCCTTTCAGGATAACTTGAAAGAAGGCGTGATTTATTGCGCAAAGTTAAAGGCCGGGCAACCGGCCTTTTTTATTTTTTTGCGGGTATTGTGACATTTTATCACGGGCAAAGTGCCAATGATTTCAACGTCGCCAACACAGCATGCTCGCCACCTTAGTGAATCAATGCAAAGTTCCCTAACCCAGCGTAATATTCGGCCGCCGTTTTTCTCATCGCAAGGGTTTAAGGGGCAACTGTTTAGGGAAGAATCTTCCTCTGCTAAGGTGGCAGGAACATGATGTTGCAGTGTTCACAATGCTCAGTTAGCCATGCTATTCAGCGCTCACCCATGCACTACTCCAACAGTTCGTCCTGCTTACGTCTGAGCTGAACAATCATGAGCTTTTCGTCGGGAATACAGTTTGCAGTAGTGAGGATCTCTCCTTTCCTGACAGGTTGTGCTATCACAGCCCTTTCAGCTAGACCCAGCGGCAGCGCAGCATGCTTGCGTGCTTCTGACCAGTCCATGGCCCATCCCCTGTAGTCGCATTCTCCAATCCGACCCAGTCTCTCACCCGGCTCAAGGTCCCGCTTAGCCACCGCCCCCACCTCCGCAACCGGGGTATGTAGTGGCACAATATCCGACTGCCCACACAACACAGCTCTGGCCGCAGAAAGAGGCGTTTCGATACTGGTCAGATGATACGGGCGGTGAAGTGTATACAGGGGACCCTTGCCAATATGCAGGTCTGATAAGCGCTCTGAAATCCTTGAATGAGGAGTCTTCACCACACAAAAAACACCAGGCGCCACGCCTTTTCCTACAGTAAAATCCGCAACGCCTTCTCGATGCAAGACGCCCCCGTCAGTCCGTAACCGAAAAATATCAGAAAGGGCCTCGAGCTCTGCATTGGGGCCATGCATGCCGGCAATATCAATGCGCAGACCCGTCGCGTTCGCAAGTGCCACCATTTCCACCATGGTTTTAGTGCCATCCACGAACTCTGTGAGTACCCTCGGGTTCATGTTGCGATCAGTCGCGGCTTTTTCCAATTGGGTTGGCGTGGCGGTCACATCAAACGCATTATTTTTTCCTTTTCCTGCCGCCACCACCTCCAGGCCCAGCGTGCGAGCAAAAAAAACAAGCTCCGCCGCCGCCGCCGGTTCATCCCCCGCCGCCCCTGTGTATACCACACCATTTTGTCGCGCAAGATTTTGCAGATAGCGTCCTACAGTCACGTCTGTTTCAACGTTCAGCATCACGATATGCTTACGAGCGGAAATTGACTTTGTCGCAATCACTGCTCCTGATTCCGGGTGCCCCGTTGCATCGATTACTACTTCAACGCCGTCATCCGTAAGCAGAAGATTGATATCATCACTAACCGCAATTTTATTTTGCCGGCGTGCGTCGGCATAGTGCGCGGGGGTGCTGACCACACGCCAGTGCTCTTCAGCGTACCCGGCAACCCGGAGCGCTTCAAAACATTTTTCAAAATCTGAGCGTACAGTAACTGCAACCAGAGACATGCCCTTCATCTGTCGTAGCTGCACAATAAGATCAGTACCCATCTGTCCAGCCCCTGCAAGCAGAACGCCCACGGGTTTAAGTGCTTCAGCACGATTTTTTAAAGCTTCGAAGAGTTGTTGCATATATTTATCTGAGAAAATGGAGAGAACATTACACTTATCTGCATTATGTGAAACTTTTATGAAAGCAGTGCCACCTGAGGGACTTTTTAAAAACAAATCAATACACTGTGTTTATCTTAAAATGTGGGAATAACAGATGTTTCGCTGGATGCAGAACTTACCCGATTACAAAAAAACCGCCATCATTTTAGCCTGTTGCGGACCGGGGGATACGTTACTTTATATATTATTGCCCATGTTTCATGATTTCTTCAGCGTGTCACTGGCGGAAGCTGGAATATTACTTGCTGCGAACCGAATTATAAGAATATTCGGATACAGTTATGTTGTCCGGCTTTACAACCGTTGGGGTGACCGGTTAGTTTGTCAGCTCTCTTCAATTGGCACCTTAATGTGCTGTCTTGGGTATGTATGGTTAAAAGGTTTTGCTCTGCTGCTTGTCATCCGGATTATGTGGGGGTTGTCTTTTGCGGGAATGAATTTGTCAACGCAGGCTACAGCAACATCTGACAGACATGCACGGAGCAAAGTCGCAGGTTCTTCCAGATCGCTGATTTCGTCTGGCCAGATGCTACTGCTTCCTGTCTGCTCCATCATCGTTTGGTCATACGGGATTGTTCAGGCCTATCTTTTGCTCGCCCTTATCTCACTGATAGCCTTTAGCCTATCATTTTTTGTTAAACCCACGCAGTATCAGGGTTTTGCAAAGAAAAAAAACGTGTCGCTTCCTTCAACTATTTCAGTCTGGTCCTTTGCAGAGGGAGTAGTTATAGACGGTCTTTTTATATTCAGTCTTGCCGCCGTCTTCCGCTATACGGACAATACGCATGCTGTTATCAGCGCATGTTTAATCATGGCCTCACGCTATGCCTTTGAAGTGTTCTTCAGTCCTTTGGGAGGGCATCTTGCACTCCGGTTCGGCGCAAAGAGAATGCTTACGGGGTTCTCCGGGGTGACTTGTCTTTTTCTGCTCCTCTACGGTTATGAATGGATACACATAGCACCGGTTGCCATTCTTATCCTCCGGGCGATACAGCTGCCGCTTGTCCCGGTTGTTGTTGCAGATGGTACCTCTGATGAGCATCGTATTACGGAACTTGCAAACAATGCGATCTGGCGGGATATAGGAGCAGGGCTTGGCCCGATTATTGCCGGAATTTCATCCCAGCACGTTGCTCAGTCAACACTGCTTTATTTTTCTGCACTCTTTCTTATGCTGGCAACCGTTGGACTGACGCTTATAAAATCGTCAACTCATCAAGGTTGAAAATAAACAAGGGGACTACCCCCCTTGTTTATATTGCAATACTTACTCTGTAACGCCTGAGCCAGTTATTCATCGAAATCACCATTTCCATGCTTCCTCTGTTGTAAGGGAGGCTCAGTTCTGATGCCTTACGTTGGCTGTTTTTTATCACTCGCTCAGTATTTAAATAAGGATGAATGGGACTGTTGCGATCCTCGATTATCCGCCTTAATTCATTTCTCAGCAGAACTTCGTAAGCGCCGTCCTGAGTGGAAGGATAAGGCGTTTTAACCCGTTCATTGATATCCGCGGGCAGCCACTGCCGGGTGGCATCTCTCAGCAACCCTTTTTCCTGTGTGCGCGTGTTCTTCATACTCCAGGGAATATTGTAAACATACTCCACCAAGCGGTGGTCACAGAATGGAACTCTAACTTCCACACCGGCGGCCATACTCATACGGTCATTGCGATCAAGCAGCGTCTGAAGAAAGCGGGTGATATTGAGATAATTGATTCGGCGCATTGCTTTTTCGTCATCAGATTCACCAGGCAAATAGGTTACTTCTCTCACAGCTTCTTCATAGCGGGCTCTACGATACTCCTCCATCCGGAGGCTATTTAGAAACTCCTCGTTAAACAATCCCGAGCCACCAAAGTATCGTGACGAGCCAGGCGTGAGCCATGGGAAGGTCTCTGAGGCAATGGCGGCTGGGTTATGAAACCAGCGGTATCCTCCAAAGAGCTCATCTGCCCCCTCCCCGGATAATGCCACGCTGGATTTCTCTTTAATGCGACGAAAGAGCAGATACATTGATGGCCACATATCACCCCAGTAAGCTGGCGGTGAGTCGACGGCCTCCAGCACCCGATCACGAACAGAGGCGGCCGCTATTTCTTCTGTATTAAGCAGTACGGATTCATGTGCCGTACCCGCGAACGCGGCAAGCTCTCGCGCATACAATTCATCAGGCGATGAACGGACAGCATCCGCTCTGAACGCAGACAGGTTGCGAGTGAAGTCCATTGAGAAAGTAAGCAGCTGTCCGGGCAGATGCCGGCTTCCTTGTACCGCAATTATCGATGAGTCGAGTCCACCTGACAGCAGCGAGCTGATAGGTACATCTGAAACTAAGTGAGATCGAATAGACTCCTCAAGCAGTGCTGTAACCTTGTCACACGTGAGTTTCTGATTATCCGTATGAGGAGCAGTGCAAAGGTTCCAGTACTGACTGCTGCGGGCACCGTGCCTACTGAATTTAAGTATTTCACCGGGACGTAGTTCCTTCATATCCTTGTAGGGTGTTTTCCCGGGCGTTTTTACCATATCCAGAATTTCACACAACTCATCGGGACCCGTCATCCGCTCGCAATGAGGGTTACAGAGCAGAGCTTTCGGTTCAGAACCAAAGATGATTTGCTGATCTTTGAGAACATAGTTGAGGGGTTTGATGCCAAGACGGTCCCGCCCTAACGTCAGTTCATTCTGGGGGATGTCCCAGATTGCTACTGCAAACATGCCTTGCAATAAGGGAAACATCTCATCCCGATAACGGTGATAGAGAGAAAGTAGTACCTCACTGTCCGAGCGGGTGCGGAATGAGTAACTCTCTTTTTCCAGCATGCCGCGTAACGACTGAAAATTATAGATTTCGCCGCAGAATACCATTGCAAGAACAGGCTTGCCTGCTTCATAAAAAAACATGGGCTGCTGGCCATGTGCCAGGTCGAGGATCGACAGCCGCCGATGGCCAAGCGCAATATGTTTATCAAGCCATATTCCTCGCTCATCCGGACCACGCGATGACAAGGAATCTGCCATTGCGTCAATAATGGCGCTCTGCGCTCGTAAGTCATTGTCGAATGCTGACCAGCCGGCAATTCCGCACATGGTCTACCCCTCAGATCGATTGATAAAGAGATGTTGAATCGCGTCGGAAAGGCTCGAGATCGTGCGATAGTTCATCAGATCATCAAATGACAGATGAACGCCGTACTCTTTTTCAACCATAATCGCGAAGTTAAAGAGTGCGAGAGAATCAAAGCCAAGCTCTTCCAGGCTCTTATCTGCATCCTCGACAGTCAACTCAGCCTGTAAGCTGTCGTCCTGGTCGCCCGTTTCTGCAAGAAGCGCAATAATGTCAGCTAGCTCGGGAGTTTTCATAAGAGATCCTTTTTTCAATCATGATGAGGGTAAATTCAGATACTTTTCTGTTTTGCTGAGTCATGCTGACCGAAAATTCAATGTGCTCTGAATGTCCAGTTCTACGACCTGTCAGCGTAACCGGCACGTCAAATTCAGCGACTGACAGATATTCAGAGATACACCCCGTTATGACATAATCGTCAGCCGCATAGGATGGGTCATCAGTGAGCATGAAAAAAGCAAACTGCCGGCTCGCTTCTAACTGGACCATAGCGTAAATGTGGTCGATCGCGTGATCGAAGAAACCGGGGTGCCGAGCATCCGCCTGCAGATCCGCCACAAAAACACCGGCCTCTCTGCGAGCTCGATGTATAAGAATGTTGCGTATGTCCTTCCTGTTTACTCGTAAAGGTGATACCTCACTGGCCGCCGGGGTGGGCAATAAATTCTTCTGGGGTAGTTCTCTGTCTCTTCGCATAATGTCCCGGTAATTCAGCCAGAGGCCTTTCTCAACCCAAGTCTGACCGATTTCTATAGTGGCCATTACCTCACCGCCAGCAGCATCAAAAACACTAAAAGTCCAATTCAACCCGGAATAATTGCTACCGCGTTTTCGCTTATTTACTACGCAACATTTGACTACGAGCTCAACTGGGTTTGTAACCGGTGATTCTGGCGTACAGGACTTCGGTAAAAAACTGTGGATGCGTGCGTTCAGCCTCTGGAATAAGAACTGGAATGAAGGTTCACTGACAGGCACATCATAGTAATGGTGTGCAGTGACAAAGCAGGCCTGTCGACATATTTCGACCAGACACTGAATATCTGCTTCGTAGCCGTGCAGATAATTTTCGCAGTACAGGACGTGTGTCCGGGGCAGGATTGCTCCAAGATAAAACTCATCTTCTGCGGTCTGAATACAGTCAGTCAGTAAAATCTGTTCCGGTGACCATTTGTGTACCAGTTTGCGTGGCAGAGGCTGTTCATACGAAAGCATGTTATGCATTTTTCTCACCAGATGAATGTCGTAGCGTATTTATAAAGCGGTCCCTGAGTTCGATAAGCGTTCTGTCAGGACGCATCAGCGTTTCCGGCTTTTCAGATATCCTGATAATTAAAAGTGCCGGTATCTGATGAATTTCCAGGCCAAGAAGCACCTCAAGATTCGCCATTTCGCTGACTTCAGTCTGCTGTCGGAACCCTAAGCCCGACGCCACCTGGGACAATGATAGACCTGATGCCGCGTGTCTCATTCCCCCCACGGATGCATGGACACCGTTATCCAGGACGACATGTTTCAGATTCGGGGGAGCCAGATTGGCTGTTGTAGCCGCCGCGCCAAGATGCATAAGAAAACTTCCATCACCTTCAATACACCACACGGTTCTGTCAGGCAGACTAAGCGCGATGCCCAATGCAATCTGGGAGGTATGCCCCATCGCGCCTACATTCATGAAGAGTCCATCCGAACTTCTGTTTTCTTTACGACACTGATGGAGCAAGTCACGTGAGATAAATCCGGTAGAGCTGACAATGATGTCGTTTTGAGGGATACGCTTAAGTAGCATCCCAAGAACCTCCCCCCGGTACAGTTCTGTACCCGAAACGATGATCTCAGAAGCCGGAAGTGGCTCAAGCGCATCGCGAGGTACCAAAATAGCAATCACGGACTGCAGCCTGCGACATCGTTCCAGAGCATCAGCAAGGACTTCCTCTGCATGGTGCTCTGCCGCAAGAGTCTCCGTCTGAATGCCCATGCTATTAAGTAAACTTGGCGTTATGCTGCCCTGCGGCAGATGCTGAGGTTCATCCCTGTCGTCATGTCCCCGCCATCCGATTATCAGTAACATCGGGATGCGGTACACACACTCATGGGTTAAAGACATGAGAGGATTGATGGCGTTACCGATCCCGGAGTTTTGCATGTACACAACGGGGACCTCACCAGTTGCTAGCCACTTTCCTGCTGCAATGGCAATGGCATTGCCTTCGTTCGCCGCAATGATATGTTTTACCTCATCGTTGCAGTGGGCCTGCTCAATAGCATCAATAAAGCTGGCGAGAACGCTGTCAGGGACACCTGTATAAAACTTGCAGCCAGCCTGAGAGAGAGACTGAAATAATGCGGTTCCTTTTATTTTCATTTTCTCAATCATCCTGATTAAGCCGAATACTTTTTCTCGGCAGCGTCGATTTCATCCATATTTACAAGTGAAAAAACCTCAGCAAGGCTGGCTATATTGCCCTCAGCGGCTTTGATTGATTTGTCCCGGTAAATTTGACGGGTTGTTTCACGCATTGAAGTTATGGCAGAACGGAGGTTGTGATTGGCCCATATAACCGTTGAAATGCCGATATCTTCGAACAGGCTGACGGGAGTGTCGAAATATTTTGTTGGCACGATGACAATAGGGCAACGATTATCCCACTCGCGCATGAAACCAGAAATTTCATCTGCTGTGCTTTTCTTGGAATGAACCAGAATGGCATCGGCACCTGCAGCATGGTAGGCCTCTGCGCGTTTAAGTGCCTCTGACATCCCCAATCCAGAGATAAGCGCCTCAGTTCTGGCAATAATACAAAAATCGTCATGTTCTCGCGTATCAATGGCTGCTTTTATCTTCCCAGTAAACTCCGGAATTGAAGCCAGTTCCTGATTCTCACCTAGAAAAGAATTCGTCTTAGGGAACTGCTTGTCTTCAAAGCAAACTCCCCCGATGCTTCTCTGTCCGAGTTTCTTCACAAAGCGGCGGACATTATTAAAATCACCATGGCCGGTATCACCATCGACCAGAATCGGTATGTTTATACTGTCTGCCATATACTCCAGCACATCGATAACCTGCGTCCAAGAAACCTCATTACGATCTCTAAGACCTAGTGACGTTGAAATAGATAAGCCAGAAGCCCAGACAGCTTTAAAACCCTCTTCCTCCACAATTTTCGCAGAAAGGCCATTGTGGGCCTCCATAATGAATGAGATCTCAGCACTGAAAATTAGCTCTCTGAGCTTTGTGGCATTGTTCGACTTGACGGTATTGTCTTTTACTGGTGATGACGACTGAATAAAACGAAAATTATCACTCACTTTTCAATCCTTTTATTTATAAAGGGAGTTAATGTTATTCTTTTGTGTGTCTTATTTATGACGGTTTTAAAAATATTTAATTTAAATAAGATGACAATGGTCTTAGCTAAAGAACTATGTCATGAAGCGCAAGCTCCCCAACACTCGTGAGTGATAAACTTAAGAAATTTTTACTTACAAACATGAAGGAGTTCTGCGCCGGAACCCGGATTTTTTCGTCCGCCAAAATTATCCCCGGTTGATCAGTTTCTTTCCGTCAGGTCGCGGTTGTCCTGTTGGCAGAAAGTGCCGGCATAACTTTTGTCTTGCTATAGCCAATTCATAAATGACGCTGAGGTGTCTGTTAAACCCATGGCGATTCATATAGTAGTGTCTTAGGTAGTTACTGGCGGTTAACAAGAGGTAAAAATGATGTCTGTGGGGGGGTATTTTCTGCGGTTTTTCTTGGGCCTTAGCCTTGCAAGGCTGCAAGGCTTGTCAACCTTGCTTAAAAAATTGCGCTTTATGATCGACTGCCGATTTCTATGGTGTTTAAAAGTCGTTCTGTCTCTTTTGTCACCGTCTCGATATTTTTTTCCGTATATCAGGAGCATACAAAAAACCTACCTGAGCTTCGTTGACTGTCGGCTTGCTACTCGACAATACTGTATATATAAACAGTGCATCAGGAGGTGCCATGACATGTTCACTTTATACAAATACCCGCTATCCCCAATCTCGATAGCTGCACCACTTTTCCTCGAAACCTGTCAGGCAGGTTTTCCCAGCCCTGCTCAGGATTACGTTGAGCGCGAGTTAGACCTCAACGAATATTGTGTAATGCGTCCTGCAGCCACGTTTTTTGTCCGCGCCTCCGGGCAGTCCATGACAGACATTGGTCTCAACAGCGGTGATTTAATGGTGGTCGATAAGGCCGAATCTCCCCGGCATGGCGACATAGTCATTGCTGAGATAGAGGGCGAGTTTACCGTTAAACGCCTGCTGCTCCGCCCCAGGCTGACGCTTCAGCCTATGAATCCTTCCTTCCCTCCCATATATCCCGATCCGGAAACGCTCCAGATTTTCGGGGTGGTTACCTCGTTTATTCATAAGACCCGGGGTGAGTGATGTTCGCCATTGTGGACGTAAACAGCTTTTATGCGAGCTGTGAAAAAGTCTTCAGACCTGATTTGCGTAACCAGGCTGTCGTCGTCCTGAGTAACAACGATGGTTGCGTCATCGCCCGTAGTGCTGAAAGTAAAAAATATGTACGAATGGGCGAACCTTGGTTTAAGATTAAAAACGAGAACTTCCCTGTTAAAATTCATGCATTTAGCTCTAACTATGCGTTATAGTAAGTTAAGTGGAATGCAACATTGATCGTATAGACTTTGAACAGCAACGCTGACCTCAGAGGTAAACGCAATGACGACTCCACTAAACAACAGTGCCATTTTACTGGCGGAACGCTGGCTGAAGCTGCTGTCCGACCTGGGGCGGGCACCCGCCACCCTGACCGCCTACCGCGCAGCCCTCTGTCATTATTTTGCGTTCTGCAGCCGGAACAGGATTGAACCTGAAAAGGTCAGGTTTGATGACATGGCTGCCTACATCCGTCCTCAGTTACCCGGTATGCCTTTCCCGGCCGCAAGCGCCACGCTCCAGCTGCGCCTGTCGGCTGTCCGTCTCTGGTACGACTTCCTGATGTATCTTGACCTGTGTAAGGTAAATCCGCTGCCCCGTTCCGGCACGCCGGGCATGCTGTGTTCCGCACGGGGGCTGGTTCCCCGTATCGTAAAGCTGCCGCGTATTCCTGACGATGCACAGTGGCAGCTTTTTCAGGCTCATGCCGCGGATTCTCCGCTTCGTGACCGGCTGATGCTGGCGTTAACCTACTGCGGTGCGCTGCGACGATCGGAAGTCACCGCGCTGAGTACTGATGACCTTGACTTTGCCCACCGCCTCATCCGCGTCCGGGCTGAAACCACCAAGAACCGTCATGAACGGATCGTCTGTTACAGTCCCGCCCTGACGCCGGTGCTGGCGGCTCATCTTTTACAGATGAAGCTGTCGGGGATGGTAAAAGGAGCCCTGTTCCGCTCTGAGTCCGATCGTAATCAGGGGGCACCGCTCTCTTACTGGAGCTGGAGCAAAACGGTACGGAAATGGGCGCTTGAGTCAGGGCTGCCCGACATTTCAACCCATACTTTCCGCCACCTGCGGTTGACGCATCTGGCCCGTGCGGGCTGGAAACTGCACGAACTTGCCACCTACGCAGGTCACCGTGATCCGCGCACCACTCAGATTTATATTCACCTTTCCGGCAGGGATCTTGCCGCCCGGATGGCAGGAGCAATTGAAACGGCAGATATCAGGATGGCGAACCTCATTTTCGGCACGGAGGAATAATATGGCAGCGTCTGAACAGCCTGAGAATGTGTGGCTTCCCTTCGACCTCTCCGCTTACAGGCTTGATGCTTTACTGACTGAGCCTGAAAAGGCCGCACTGGCCACCTCTCACAGCCGGGGCAGGCTGCTGCGGATGAAACCTGCTCCTGAGTTTATCAGGCCGCTGAAAGACATCGCAGCAGAAAGCGGATGCAGCCGCGAGGTTGCTGACCTGATAATACTGGACCTCCTGCGTGAGATGCACCTTTCGGGTATACCGTACTGGCGATGGCCGCAGGAACGCTGGCAGACATTCAGCCGGACGGACGGAAAAGGACGGCCGCTGATGGCCGCCTTTGCATGGCATTTCGCCGGACGGTATGATCCCCTCAGCCTGCCAGACATCAGAAAACCTGCCCTGTATACCTGTGCCATTTTTGGTCAGGCTATTTACTTCCGGGAGCTTCACCGCCTGACTGAAACCCTGAAATCGCTGGGCTATGCTGCGGGTAGTCAGGTCACGCATCTGTCGGGCATACTGGCCACGCTGATGGTCATGAACAGAGATCCCCGTCTTGAAACCTTTACGCCTGAACTGCTGTGGGAAGCCCAGAACAACACAGATAGCGGGACATCCCGGTACATTGGCCGGATTTCACACGGCCTTGCTGCGCTGGGCATCTTCAGCGCCCCGATGAGGATGCGTAATTATACCCGATGGTATGAAAAACCCGTAGACGGGATCGATCCGGCCTGGGTCAGGTGGTGCCGGCGCTGGCGGGAAACGTCTGTGCTGAGGCCTCGCACCCGTGAAGGCCAGTACAGTTTTATACTGCGCTGCGGCCTCTGGCTGGCAAAGGCGCATCCGGAGGTGCGTGAACCGTCAGACTGGAGCATGGAAATCTGCGCCAGCTTTATCGCTGCGGTCGGCCGGATGAACGTGGATGAGCTACAGTTGGGCACGGAAAGGGGCACCCGAAAATCGGTGCGATCCGGTGAGCCTATGATGCCGCATTCAAGGGCGCATTTTATCTACTCACTGCGCCGTTTTATGGTCGACTACGAAAACTGGGGCTGGGGTCGCCTGCGCTTCAGCCCTGCCCGTCATCTTTCCACACCGGATACCACCCTGTTTCGGCGCGACGTCAATCCCCGTGTTATCGACGATCCGGTCTGGCTCAAGCTCATCTGGGCCAGCCTCAATCTGCGTCAGGAAGACCTGCTTACTGAAATACATTATCCGCTGGCCATGCTGCAGGCGATGGCCGTCATCTGGACCCATGCGGGGCTGAGGAAAAATGAGCTGCTCCGCCTGACTACCGGTTGCATCGCGCCGCAGGCAGATGAAATAACGAAAGATGACGGCAGCGTCATCCCGGCCGGAACCCTTTGTTACCTGCATGTCCCCGCCGGAAAAACATCAAAAGCCTTTGTTAAACCCGTGGCGACAGTGGTAAAAAAATATGTCGACATCTGGCTGGCCGAACGCCCGGCAGAACAGGCCATGCTGGCTGATGAGCGGACCGGTGAGAAGGTCCGGCTGCTGTTTCAGTACCGGGGGAAGCCTGCCGGCAGCGCTATCCTCAACCGCACGGTGATACCGATGCTCTGCGCAAGAGCGGGCGTTCCTTCTGAAGACAGCGGCGGAGTGATAACCAGCCATCGGGGACGCGCCTCAGCCGTGACCGCACTGGCCAGCGTACCGCAGGGCATGTCACTGTATGAACTGATGCAGTGGGCTGGTCACTCAACGCCCCAGTCCACCATGCATTATCTCCGTATCCGCCCGACACAGCTGGCCGCCTCGTTTGTAAAAGCAGACAGAGTCGCGCACATGATCAGCGTACTGATTGATCGCGACCCTGACGCCGCCAGCCTGACCGGACCTGCAACGTATTATGATTTAGGTGATTCATACTGCACAAATCCGTTCTGGAGCAGCTGCCCGCACCGGATGGCCTGCATCGGCTGCGATTTTAACCTGCTGAAGGACAGCGCGCGCGGGCTTATTCTGGAGAGTAAAGCATCCATCCGGCGTTATCTCGAAGAGGTCCCGCTCACTCCCGATGAGAAAGCCGTACTGGAGCAGGATGCTGAAAAGGTTGAGCAGGCTCTTACAAAATTGGGCCCAAAATCCTGAGTGCTCAAATGCTTTCAATGTCCGGTCTGAGGGTGTCAGTTCAGAGTCAGTACAGACGACCGAACGTCGTATTTGATATGAATCTGATTATAGCGGGCGTTATGACGTAACTGATGGAACAGCAGATGAGAAAACAGAAGCGATGTATGGGGTATGTGGCTGTCGTGGTCGATGACTACGATCGTGCAATTGAGTATTACACCGATAAGCTGGGCTTTACCCTGATTGAGGACACGCCGCAGCCGGGTAAGCGCTGGGTCGTGGTGACGCCGGACCCTGACAGCGACTGTGCTATTCTTCTTGCCCGCGCGTCGAACGACCGGCAGGAAGGCTTTATCGGCAACCAGTGCGGCGGACGGGTTTTTCTGTTCCTGCAGACCGACGACTTCTGGCGCGACTACAATGCTATGAAGGCAAAAGGCGTCCACTTCTGTCAGGAGCCGCGCGAGGAAGAATACGGAATGGTTGTCGTGTTTGAGGACATCTATGGCAATCGCTGGGACCTTTACCAGAACAGGCAGACCTGAAACTCTGTCACGACAGTGTCCCGGATTTAGGGGAAGCCTTACAGGCGTAAACCCTGTCGGATCAGGCCCGCAGAGAGCGCTTCTGAACAATATACTGAACTGTCTGACCTCAGTGCAGCGGTCGCTGCACTGAGGTCTCCCCTGGATAGAGGCCGTACGGTCCGGGTTAACCACACAGCGTCATGATATAAAATCCGGCCGCCGTCATGGCCAGCGAACCCAGCACGTGTATCAGCACCGAGGCGGCTGCCCAGGCATAGCTGCCTGACTGCAGCAGGGCAAAAACCTCAGTTGAGAATGTGGAGAAGGTCGTCATTCCGCCACACAGCCCGGTGGTAATGAGCAGCCGCCAGGCCGGATCGAGGCCGGGATGGCGCAGAAAATACGCCAGCGCCGCCCCGATGATAAATCCACCCAGCAGGTTGACCAGCAGCGTCCCCGGCGGCAGGTCCGGAAAAAGCGCGTTCAGGCGTGCGCCCAGTTGCCAGCGGATAACACACCCTAAAGCACCGCCGGTGATGACGGCAAAAAGCTGATTCACGTTCATTCCTTTTTTTTAATATTCAGAACATAACGGCACACGACCTGTGCGGCCGTATCCATTTCATATACAACCGGCACGCCGGTCGGGATGTGCAGCTGTGCCACGCTGTCGTGGGGCATGCCGTTCAGAAAGGCGGTCAGGGCGCGCAGCATGTTGCCGTGCGCCACAATCAGAACGGTACTTCCGCAGCGCAGCTGTGGCACCACAACGTGGTGCCAGTATGGCATGACGCGACGCAGGGTCATTTCCAGGCTTTCCGTTGCAGGCAGGTCGGCCAGCGCAACGCGGCGATAGCGCAGATCCCGACGCAGCTGCGCCGGAGCCTCCGCGTCTGCGGGCGGAATGCCGCTGAAGCTTTTGCGCCATAGCCGGACGGTCTCTTCCCCCATCATCCGGGCAGCGTCGTCCTTGTTCAGCCCCTGCAGCGCACCGTAGTGGCGCTCGTTCAGTCGCCAGCTCTTTTCCACGGGCGTCCAGCTTCGGTCAAGACGGTCCAGCACCCGCCAGACCGTGTGAACGCAGCGTGTCATCACCGAGGTGAAGACACGGTCGGGCATAAGGCCCACTGCCCGCAGCGCGTCACCGGCTCGGTCGGCCTCCTGCCGCCCCCTGACCGTCAGCGGCACGTCCGTCCAGCCGGTAAAACGGTTTTCCCGGTTCCACTGGCTTTCGCCGTGCCGCAGGAGGATCAGCGTTGCAGGGGCCACAGGCATTCCTTCTTTGCCGGACGGGGACCGTCCGGCGGATGTGTTACGTGCGGCGCACAAACGCATGAAGCCCCGCGTAGTGCGCGTCCTCACCCAGCGCCTGCTCAATGCGCATCAGCTGGTTGTACTTTTCCACGCGTTCGCCGCGGCACGGCGCGCCGGTTTTCAGGTGTCCCGCGCGCAGGGCCACCGTCAGATCGGCAAGGAACGTGTCCGTGGTTTCCCCGCTGCGGTGAGACATGAACGCACCCCAGCCGTGCCGCTGGCAGAGAGCCACGGCGTCCAGCGTTTCGCTGAGCGAGCCTATCTGATTGAGCTTGATCAGCGCGGCGCTGGCGAGGTTTTCGTCAATGCCGCGCTGGATGTACTTCACGTTGGTTACAAACAGGTCGTCACCAACCAGCTCGGCCCTGCCCGCAAGCTGCTGGTGCAGATGCTTCCAGCCCGCCCAGTCGTCCTCGGCCAGGCCGTCTTCCAGCAGGATGACCGGAAACTGGTCCATCAGCTCGCCGTAGTATGCCGTCATTTCCGCCGCGCTCAGCGCGCTGCCCTCGGTGCGCAGATGATACTGACCGTCAGCGAAAAACTCACTTGAGGCAGGGTCCATGCAGATGCTGATGTCCTCTCCGGGCCTGTATCCCGCCTTCTCAATCGCCTGTACGATAAACGCCAGCGGGTCACGGTTCGACGACACGGCGGGCGCAAAACCGCCTTCGTCGCCCACTGCCGCTGAGAGTTTTTTGTCCAGCAGGATCTGGCGCAGCGCCTGGTAGACCTCGCTGCCCTGACGCACGGCCTCGCGCAGCGTGGGTGCCCCGTGTGGCGCTATCATGAACTCCTGGAAGTCCGCGCCCTGACCGCGGGCGTGCACGCCGCCGTTGATGATGTTCATGCACGGCACGGGCAGCAGATTCGCCTGCAGGCCCCCCAGGTAGCGCCACAGCGGCTCGTGCGAGGCCTGTGCCGCCAGCCGGGCCACCGCCAGCGATACGCCCAGAATGGCATTGGCACCCAGGCGACTCTTGTTCTCCGTGCCGTCCAGCATCAGCATGATGTTGTCCAGCTGCCGCTGCTCGCGCACGTCCAGGCCGCGCACGGCTTCGCAGATTTCCGTATTAACCGCCCTGACGGCATCCAGCACGCCTTTGCCGCCAAAACGTTGTGCGTCACCGTCGCGGCGCTCTGCGGCCTCGCGCGACCCGGTGCTGGCCCCGGAAGGCACCGAGGCGCGTGCCATCATCCCGTCCGGGGTCCGGGCCTCAACTTCAACGGTGGGGTTGCCGCGAGAGTCAAGAATTTCCCGGGCGGTCACGTTATCCAGTGTAAAATGCATAGCGTTTCTCCCGGTTTAGTCATTCAGGTGAGTAATAAGCACATCCACCGTGAGGTGGTTGATGTATTCCGCCGAGCGGGACGTCAGCATTCCCATAAAGCGGTTGCGGTGCCCGGCAAGCACGAGGTCCACGCCCAGCTCATTGATGCACTTCTCCACGTCCTCAAAGCGGCGCATGGTCACCAGCTCCCGAGTGTCTACCGCCTCAGGCACGGAGGCCGCCAGCTCGCTCATAAACGCTTTGGCTTTCAGGACCTCTTCCGACACGACGTCGTCCATCAGGCTGTCGGACACGTAGTTCATTTCCCGGTAGTCGTCGCTGATGTGGGCCAGGGTGATTTTCATGCCGAGCGGCTGCGCCAGCGCGACCGCCCGTTTCAGCAGGAGGGTGCCGTCGTCTTTGTCGTTCACAAGTATCAGTGCGTGGGTGTAGCAGGTCATAATGAACTCCCGTTCTGGTTAAGGCGGGACTCAAGCCACGGCAGAAGCTGTTTTTTGCGGCTGAGCATGCCCGGTACGGAGCAGGAGGCCGCGTTAACGCTCTCCCGCCCGGCGAAGTAAAGCGTTGAAAACCCGGCGCGAATGTCGGTCAACATCAGCACCGTCAGCCCGGCACCCGACTGGTCCGCCAGATACGCCAGGGCAGCGAGCAGGTCGTCCATCACGGGGGCAACCTGTGTCGGTGAGCTGACCTCAATCTGGGCAATGCGCACGTCGGTGCCGGCAATGACGAAGGCCTTGAGATCCCTGCCCAGCAGCTGCTGGGCGCTGAGGCCGCTGACGTCCGTTTTGGCGGTGAGGAGGTCACGGGCGAAGGCTCTGCGGTTTACGCCGGACAGCACGCCCAGTTCGGTCGCCGAACGGATATCGTCTTCGGTGGTGGTCGGCGAGCGAAGATTCACGGTGTCACTCAGGAGTGCGCCCAGCAGAAGCACGGCGAGCGTCGGGGGCAGCGTGCGGCGCGCTTCAGCGTCCATCAGCAGCCAGAGCAGCGTGGCGCTGCTGCCAACCGGGCGGATATGCACCTCCGGCGGCAGTTGCGTTATCAGCCCGCCCAGCCGGTGGTGGTCAGTGATGCCCACGACGTTGCTCCGGAGCAGGTCGTCAGGCCCCTGCGCCGGCTCGGTGAAATCGACCAGCCACACCCGTTCATCCTGCAGCGGAATAGCGAGCAGCGGCGGCAGCGTAAGACCGGCGGTGTCAAAGATAAAGCGGGTTTCCCGGTTAGCCTCGCCGAGACGCCATGCGCGGGCGTCCATGCCGCGCCCGGTCAGCCAGTGAGCGGTGACGACCGCCGTGCAGATGGCGTCGCTGTCAGGATTGATGTGGCCAAAAACGTGTATCAAGGGTCTCTCCCCGTAAAGGGAAGTACGCAGGCCGGGAGGAAAGTAAGGACGGCCTGACGTACCTCCTGAAAATCAAGAGTCACATCAGGCGTCATCAGCTCCGGAACGGAGCGGTTGGGAAAGGTGGAACGCCATCACCCTGTACTCTGAGTATAGAGCCAGACGGAAAGCCTGTCAGTATTATTCTGCTGGCACCCTCAGCCCGCCAGCGCAGCGCGTGCCTCGCGGAGCACCCGGCGGATGTTTTCCGGCACCGCCGGGCTTGTGCAAAGTGAAAGCGGACTGGGGTGAGGCATCTTCAGCACCGTGACGCCGGGGCACTGATGACTGACCGTCCCGCGGGCCTGAGCCGCTACGGCACCGGCCAGCACCACCACGCGCAGCGCGGGCAGATACGCCAGCACGTCCTCAAGCCAGGCGCAGCCGCTGCGGATGTCCGCCGCTGAGGGCCGTTTCTGCGGCCCGTCGCTGACCCAGGGCACCGTATTCCACAGCACGCTGTCCCGGCGCGCAATACCGGCTTCCGCCAGAAACCGCCCCAGGTTCTGCTGGGCCGGCCCCGGGTTATCCCGCGACACAAACCGGGGTGACGGGCTGCTGCGCGCCGGCGACTGCAGCAGGACGAGCAGTCCGGCCCCGGTCCCGCCGTCGGCCGGATCAAACCACGGCAGCTCCACGCCGTGCTGACGCAGCCCGCTGACCCAGCGATTCAGCGCGGCCACGTGCGGCGCGGTGACTGCCGCGAGGCGTTCCTCGCGTAAAAACGGGTCCAGCAGCGACGTGCAGGTTTCACTCACGGCTTCCGGTCCAGGCCTGCCAGACAGGGGGAAACAAACAGTTTCCCGCTCCATGCCCCGCGCACCGTCTTCACCGCGACCAGCAGCCACATGGCGGCCAGCATGACGACAAGAAGCGCACCGAAGCCTTTAAAGAACGCCAGGTCAACGAGGGTGGACAGCTTCAGCGTGGCGACCGTGTACACGCCCAGCGGGAAGGTAAAGCCCCACCATCCCAGATTGAACGGAATGCCTTCACGGAAGTATCGCACGGTTATCAGCGTGGCCAGCAGCATCCACCACAGGCCGCAGCCCCAGAAGAGAATGCCGGCAACGAACCCCACGCCTTGCGCGATATGACCGATTTCCGGCATGCCCGCCGCGGCAAACACCCCGGGCGCATCTCCGCCGATGACCAGCATCCCCAGCGAGCCGGTACCAATCGGCCCCAGTGCCAGCCAGCTTGAGGCCGCCATGCTTTCGTGTGGTAGCTTGTGCAGCGCCATACGCAGCAGCAGGATGGCGAGGATGCTCAGCGCCACCGGCACCGAGTACGCCCACAGCACGTAGCTGGTAATAATGATGCCGAGCTGCGCGTGGGGGTCGGCAATGTGCGGTGCCAGCAGGCCGCCACTGACTGCCGCAACCTCGGCGGCCACGACCGGCAGTAACCAGACGGCGGTCATCTGGTCAATGCTGTGCTGCTGCCGGGTAAACATCATGTAGGGAATACACACGCCACACAGCAGCGACATCGCCACGTCCAGCCACCACAGGGCGTGCGCTACGGGAATGACGTCAGCCCCCCACCGGGGGAGGCCAAACGCCAGCAGCCCGTTGATGATGGTGGCCATGCCCATCGGGATGGTGCCGAAGAACATGGACACCGTTGAATGGCCAAAGATGCGCTTTGCCTCACCGAAGTACATCACCCAGCGGGCCAGATACATCACGGCAAAGACGCTGAACAGGAAGATGTTAAACATCCAGAGTCCCTCGGCGACGAGGCGTAATCCCGGAACCGGCCAGGGGAACTGCGCCAGAGACAGAGACAGGATACCGGTCCCCATGGTCGCGGCGAACCAGTTAGGCGTGAACTGACGTATAGCCTCTTTCGGGCTGCTCAGCGCGCTCAGCGGGCGCGCTCCGTTATGCAGGGTAAATATTTTATCGTTCATGCCGTAATCTCCTGAGTAGACAGAAAGAGTATAGGCACGTCGGGTTAAATCTTTAAAACAGGTTATTCAGTTAAAATAAACCAGTAAAAGTGGTTAGACTCTCCCACTCCGGGAAGGACCGTCACACCGCCGGAGTGAGGGAAGGACTGAATCAGGCCTGCGGCGGGCTTTTAATCGTGGCCGTGACGCGGTTCTGTTTCAGGTCAACGACCGCAATGCTGAGGTCTTTATTCAGCACCCACGCGCGGGCACCGTCTTTGCTGAAAACGATGGCCTGACGGGGCGCATCCAGTCCGGTAACGGTGGAGACCACCTTACCGGCGGCGGTATCAATAACGGAGAGGCTGTTGTCGCCCAGGTTGCCGCTGTAAACATAGCGGTTATCCGGCGTCAGGGCGGCACCGTAAGGATCCTGCCCCACGGGAATGGTTGCCGTAATGGCGAGCTTCTGCGTGTCAACCACGGCGATGGTGTTGCTGCCGCTGTTAGCCGCGTACAGTGTGCGGCCGTCGGCGCTGACTGAAATGGCGCGCAGCTTGCTGAAGCCTGTTATCTCGCCGCGAATCTCGCCCGTTACGGCGTCAACCAGGGTAATTTTATCGCCCTTAAAGTTAGTGACGTAGACGGTTTTGCCGTCCGGGCTGATTTTTATGCCCTGACGGGGCTGGGCAAAACCCGTCACGACCGCAACGGGCCGGTTGTGCGTCAGGTCATACACCGAGAGCGTGCTGGCGGCCTCGTTATTCACATACAGGCGCTGACCGTCACGGCTGATAGCTGTGCCGAATGCCCCGGGCCCCAGCGGCAGCGAGGTCTCCACGTCAAGCGTCCCGGTGCTGATTTTTCTGACCACGCCGAGGCTGCTGTCTGAAAGATATACGGCCTTCCCGTCGGGGGAGAAAAGCGCATTGCGGGGCGTGACGTATCCCTTAAGCACCTTTCTGACTTTCCCGGCAGCCAGGTCGTAGACCACCACCTCAGAGCGCTCACTGTAGGACGCCACCGCCGTTTTCTCATCGGGACTGACAGCAAGGGAATTGTTGTGGATATCGCCGTCAAACGTCCAGCGTTCCTCTGCGGCACCGGCGAGGGTGCTGATAAGAAGAAACGCCACCGCGGTCAGTCCCGGGATCCTGTATTTTTTTATCATCATTTTTCCTGCATTGGGGTGGGTAAGGGATAAGACTCATTGCCCGATTGAGGGCTTCAGAGTAAGCGTGGCAGATTAAATCCTGGCGGGGAAATCGATTTTCCGACTATGTCTTACCACCCTCAACCTTCCCCCCTGTCAGTAAGCATACTGAGGTAGTTCAAGGCTGAATAATTCCTGTTCAGAAAATAAACTTCAGAGGAATGGTAACTGATTTTTTTTGTTTAAATTGCATTCCACATAAACGCCTCGATGTCGAACAGGGTAATGAGCGTTTTAGAGGCTCTGTCACCTCGCGTGGAACAGTATTCGATTGATGAGATGTTTCTGGACGTACGCGGAATCGATTTTTGCACGGATTTCGAGACGTTTGGCCGCGAAGTCCGGCGCAGTGTGCGTGAACATACCGGCCTTACGGTCGGGGTCGGTATAGGTAAAACCAAAACGCTTGCAAAATCAGCCCAGTGGAGCAGCAAGGAATGGCCCCAGTTTGGCGGCGTGCTGGCCGTCACATCGCACGTCCGGGCTGAGAAGATGCTGGCCCGCCAGCCCGTTGAGGAGGTCTGGGGAGTCGGCAGACGCATTGCCAAAAAACTGAACACTATGGGAATTACAACCGCACTGGAGCTCTCCCGCGCCAATCCTGCAATGATCCGTAAACACTTCAGCGTGGTACTGGAGCGAACGGTGCGCGAGCTGAACGGCGAGAGCTGTATCAGTCTGGAAGAGGCACAGCCGGCGAAGCAGCAGATCGTCTGCTCCCGTTCGTTTGGCGAAAGGGTCACCGAATATGAACACATGAGGCAGGCAATCTGTCAGCATGCCGAACGTGCGGCCGTTAAATTGAGAGGGGAAAAGCAATACTGCAGACAGGTTTGTGCATTCATAAAAACCTCTCCTTTTTCGCCCGGGGAGACCTACTACGGTAACGTGGCTTCAGAGACACTGATGTCGCCCAGTCAGGATTCCAGAGACATTATTGAAGCTGCGATGAGAGCACTAGATCGGGTGTGGATAAGTGGCCATCGCTACGCGAAAGCAGGCGTTATGCTGAACGACTTCACCCCCTCAGGTGTAGCCCAGCTCAACCTTTTTGACGAAGTTCAACCCAGAGCTAACAGTAAGCCTCTGATGCAGGTGATAGATCATATTAATCAGACCGGGATGGGGAATATCTGGTTTGCCGGCCGAGGAATAGCGCCGGCCTGGCAGATGAAGCGAGAGATGCTTTCACCAGCCTATACTACACGCTGGAGTGATATTCCTGTCGCCAGGATTTAGACAATCCGTATATGATGATTATTCGAAAATTTCTATGGAATGAATATGATGACAAATCCTTTAAGCTGGGAGAACTGGAGCAAGGTTTATTTAAACAAGAAAAAAAATAAAAGGGCCTCACTTGAACGGTGGGGGCTACGAAATCTTCATTCTGTGGAAAATCTTGATCACATTGTATCTGAAGTTAAAAAGACATACTTAAATAACAACCCTCATGTCAAAGTCAGCGCAAACTCAGTTTGGATTGATGGGACACCTCAGGCAGAATTTACAGTTAGCCATTACAAGCGTGTGTATAACAATTCATCCTCAATCAGCGGCAATGCTACACAGCCAAACTTTAAATTTTACAAGAATGAAGTCCTGAATTGTGAACTGGCAGACCTTTTGTTTATTTTCAATGAATTCAATAGCCAAAATAGTTCTAAAAGAGTACGCGCCGTTTTGTTACAGGGTAAGTGCTCAGATAAAGATAATTTGTTACCCAATGGGCCTTCAACAGAGAAAGAAAGGAAGCTACTTGAATCAGTTAACCGGAATGAAAAACTGACATTATATCCTGGTACAAAAGCGTCTGGTAAGGATATAGGGTCTTACACGTTGGGGGGCAATGCGCCAGGACTGGCTGATTGCGCTAAGTACCTAATGATGCCGAAATATGAAACGTGGAGCTATAACACGCCTAACTATGTTGATCCGTACGTAATAGGTTGGCCAGTAAACTCATCAAATAAAAGTCTCGGTACAACAACAAATTACCTAGAGGCAATCATCAAAGAAATGCTCAAACATGGGACGATGGGAAGGGATGTTCAAATTCGAAATGGTGCCATAGACAGGAGCTGCGCATGGTCAAGGATGATTGATGATTTGCTGACAAGTTACGATGGAGTAACAATGAAAGGCTACGAGAATCAAAAAAGGGTGTATACATCATCCGGACATGCACCTGACTACATCAACAGCCTCGGCTTGATGATAAATCATCAGCAATGGCTTACGTATTTGGACCAACTTGAATTCGAATGCTTGGTTACAAATAAAGACTTTGAAACTCTTGAGTGGATTGAACGTCAATATTATTTCCACATGAGACGAATGGATTATTGCATTAGGAATAACGTACCTTTTTGGTCCGGCCCTGTCATTTCTACGATAGTAGTTAACATTGACTATCATGAAGGTGAATTTTTACGAGATTAATTTAGCAACTGGCAAAAAATAAAAACCCCGTATCTACGGGGTTTCGCGTTTGTCCTGTTCGGGTGCCCATTCGAGTCCGCATTTATCGCAGGACCATTTTTCGTTTGGATTTTTCCTGATGCCATAGAAATTTCAAAAGGGACATGTTTTTGGCTTATACACTATTTTCCATCCTCTTTCTGGTAAACAGGGTCAGTGCCACGCGGAAACTTCAAGGCTTCATTTCTGTAGTGCTGCAGTCTTTGTCTGAAGTATTCCTGAAGCTCTTCCGATTGTTGTCTCTCGACTTCCGAAGGAATCACCGGCAGATTCATACGCTCTTTATAAGCTACCCCTGATGCGGCCAGATCCACGTTGACCTTATCCCGCTCTTCTTTGCTTTTTGCTGCTATGTTGTGTGACATATGAAGCCCTCCCTGGCAGAAGTATATCAGCTACTGTGTTAAGTTCCGCATCCATCGCTGAAAGCGTTTATGGACCCCCCTAAGCGTCAGCAGCAAGCTGCCGACGCCAAGGCCCCGAAAATCACGCCCTTCACTTCGCAGGCACCGTGAAGCCCGCTCACTGGGTTTAAAAAGGAAGCCAGCAGTTAAAATGCCGGCTCCAACTTTCATGGTCAGTATTGAGGCCTGATGAAAATTCAGGCCAAACGTCTGCTTTGTGCCAAAAGCGGACGTTGCTTGCATCATGAAATGTTAGTTTACCGGGAGCAGGTCAGCGCCTCTATGCAGCTAACCCCGCATCTAATGATTTTCTGCATATCGCCATTTTCAAATTTGAAGTCTGATTTATGAAACTGCGTAGTAAGAGATTTGACTGAATGGCCGGATGGCGCGGGTGCAGAACAGCGCCCCAGGGGGAAGGTGTAACGCGCCGTCCGGCACGAGAGGAATTATGAAGGCCATCTGCAATAGAAACAACTTTAAAGATGAACGCGTTGCAGGTTGCATAACGGATGTTATGAGCGTAGCTCATATGGGCAATTGGGGGGTAATGCCAAATATTTCAACAGGCGTTTAATTAGTCCACCGGGCCTTTAAGTGCAAAAGTATAGCTTTATCATGGTTTTAAATGAGATAAGCCATCCCTGAAGATGGCTTATCAAATGCAAATACAGACGCAGTTTTGTAAAAATGTTGCCGCATTAAATGGCACACAACCAAAGTATTTGAACCAATTATACAGCGTTTGTGCGGAATACGCTGACAGCATCCCTCAGGCTTGCGGCCCGGCTTGCAAGTTCATCAGCAGATGATGCAGACTCTTCAACCAGTACGGCATTCTGCTGCGTAACCTGATCCATCTGTGTCACCGCAATATTTATCTGAGATATGCCCGCACTTTGTTCTTCAGAAGAAGATGCAATCTCTCTGACTAATTGAGATGTTTGCTCAATAGCTTCCACGCTTTGCTTAACTTTTTCACCGGCATCCCGGGCCATCGAAATTCCCTGTTCGGCATGCTCAACTGACTGCTCAATCAGTCCTTTGATCTCCTTCGCCGCTCCAGCCGATCGCTGTGCCAGTGCCCTGACTTCAGATGCAACAACAGCAAAGCCCTTGCCGTGCTCACCTGCCCGGGCAGCTTCAACGGCTGCATTTAAAGCAAGAATATTCGTCTGAAACGCTATCCCGTCAATAACGGAGATGATTTCTTTAATCTGCCCCGCACTGTTGCTTATTTTTTCCATTGAATCCAGTACTGACTCCATCGCCTCACCGCCTCTTAAGGCCGCACTGGTAGCGGAGTTGGCCATTTCAGCAGCATGGCGCGTGTTATCTGCATTATTGCCGATAATTGACGATAACTGCTCCATACTGGCCGCAGTCTCAGCCAGAGAGGCTGCCTGTTGTTCAGTTCGCGCAGAAAGATCACCATTTCCGCGAGCAATTTCTTCAGATGAGGTAGCGATAGTGGCAGCGTTGCTTTTGATGTTTTCAACCGTAAGTGTAAGTCTTTGACTCATTTGCAGTAATGCCTTGAGCAGCCCGGCAGTTTCATTACGTCCTGTCACCGTAAATGTTGACGTAAGGTCACCACCTGCGACTTCAAGCGCCAGCTTTGATGCTACATTGACAGGTCTGGTAACGGAGCGAATGATAACCAGAGCGAAAATTACTGCCAACAGGACGATAAAAACAAGAACGGTCAGTAGTGCATATTGTGCATACCGGTGTTCCTTAATCTGCCCATTCAGCATTTCATTCAGTTCATTACCTCCGGCAATGGCGTAGTCGCTGAATTTGTTAATAGCGTGCGTAAAGAGCGCTGCATAGTCCTTCGGGTTCTGATTCGTCATGCTCCGGTTAATGAAAATCGCTTCAGCGGTTTTGAGAGCACTTTTTGCCTCCTCAACGGCTGCATCTGCATTTGCGCTAAATTTTTGCTTAAGTGTGTTATCAGATAAAAATAGTTTTTCAGAATCCTGAGCAAATAAATTCAGGTTATACGAACCATTACTGATTAAAGACTCCATACGGACAGAGTCTGCTTCACTTATGGTTTCATTTCGGGCAAGAAGTGACGTGCCGAATGCACGTATTTTCCCAAGGCTTTCGGTTAGCTCAGGCAATGATGAAAAATTACTCGTAATTAAACGGTACGTGTTGATATCTGAATCAAGTGAAAGGCCGTAAAAATCCAGCACATCACGGTTCGCGTTCAAAAGGTTGCGGATGAGGAGGGCATGCGCATCAAGGCTGGCTGTCAGAGTCAGTTGTGAAGAATCGATTCTCTGCTGTAGCTGGCTCCACTGTGTGCGCACATCATTGATTTTGCTGATTATGGCAGCGCTGCCTTCTGTCTTGGCCATATCTTTGGTAATAACATCAGTGATGTTTTCAATTTCATCTCTGACCTGAACGCGGGACGGTGTTGCTGGATTTTTGGTTGCAATGGCAAGGGCGGTTTCTGCACGATGGCGCTGTATCAAATTGAGCAGGGCTAAAATCTTATTTTCTACGGGTACACCTGTTACCTCTCGTTGCTTATCCTGAATGTATTTATTACCTTCGGACACAAAAAGCATGGTAGGAACTGAGAACAGAACAAGGGAAAACAGGCCCAGAATGGCAAATTTGGCGGTAAGACTTATATTGTTTAGAATCTTATTCATTTATAATTCCTGGTGAATTAGTTCGTTATAGTGACAATTGCAAAAGATACATTTGCAAAGCACCTTAACCTTTTTATCGGTTATTCCTTCATTAACTTTATACCGCATTGTTGATTTACTGCTTTACGGAATAAACTTTTAGTAACGTTAAATAAAGCACTTAAGCTAAATAATCATTTTTTCTCGGGATGAAGTTCTGTTCGCAGCGGCATTAGCCATTGCTGGATTTTCATCTGAGAATTTTTACTGAGATTTGAATGAGTCGGCTGAACTAAATGCGGTTCGCGCACATGTATTATTAATATGTCGCCGAAGGACGTTGTCTCGGGGGTGTAAGGTGAAGCAAAACTATCTGACCTGGCAGGCGCTTTGATCGCTGCGAGTGACCTGCTCCCCGTTGATTCACTCATAACGCTATTAGCAATGTCCGCTTCTCGCTCATTGCAGTCCTTGAGCTTTCCTAAACTGCTGCGTGCCAAAAGCAGACCTCATTTGAGGGAGATTAAAATTAAAAAATGAAAGCACGGTTAGGGATGTTTTCATGGTATCCGACTGACAACGAATTTAATTAACCTTACCAGCAATCCGATCAAATAAGACCTCAGGATCTATAGTTTTAGTTCTGGTGCGCATCAGCGAAAGTTGTCTGAAGTGCGGGCTGCCATGCGCAATAACAGGCAAAAGTGCAGCGCCAGTTGCAGGGGCCATAGCCCCAAGGCGCGCACTTTCTAACCGCGACGTGTCTCTTGTTTTTCGGGCAGAGACAGAAGGAAGTAACGGATAGGTGCGATCAACCAGCGAGGAAAACAGTGCTGAAGGAAGATAGCCCCCAATCAAAATTTTCTGCGGATCGAACATGTTTTCAATGACTGAAATAAGGATACGTAACCGCTTACTGTTGCATTCCAGCCATGACATCAGATGACTGTCTCGTTGAACGTACAATTTTTCAAGATAGCCGGGCTTTTCTACCGCATTCAGGTCAACGTTCAACGTGGTTGCCAGTTCCTCTAATGAGAAAGGGGGAATATCGCGGGGGCACTTCGTTAACTCAGGTGGCCAGCAGATCATCCCAATCTCACCCGCATTGTTAAACGCCCCCTGAAACGGCAGACCGTCGATAATGATTCCGGCACCCAGTCCGTGACCGACGAAGATATAGACGTAATGCGTCAGTCCACTGGCTGCCCCCGCATGGCGTTCTGCTATCGCAGCGGCAGTCGCATCATTCTCAACAATAACCGGTATCCCACAGCGCGCTTCAAGCCTGTCGGCGACGGGAATCTGGCTCCACGACTGCCAACCCGGTGCACCAACGTACTCCTCGTATCCGGCCTCCTGCAGGGTCGGCATCGCGATGCCGGTTCCCCACACAGGTATCCCCTCACACTTCAGCGTCAGATCGGCAATGACGTGGGCGATGGTGTCAAGGCTCGCTTCAGGATTATTCCACTCCATTGGCGCGTGCAGGCTGGCTAACGCATTTGCGGCAAGGTCACAGGCGACAGCAGTAATCCCCTTCCGATCAAGATGTATTCCTAAAGCACAACCTGCCCGATGGTTAAGCCGCAACAACTTTTGCGGGGCACCGCGTCGGTGTTGCAGGCGCCCTTCCTCACTGACCAGCCCACGCTCAAGCAAATCCTTTGTGATGTTGGTAATCGTTTGAGGCTGGAGTCCTGTTGCGTTGACCAGGTCCGATCGCGACAGCACACCAGCAGTACGGATCAGATCAAAAACCAGCCTGCGATTATAGCGGCCTGAAAAGGCATGGTTATTACCCGGGTATGCCACAATACTCTCGCCTTTGTTAAATCCATTAAATGGATAATAGGATGGAGAGCCTAATCACGTCCAGCGCTCAATTTTAAAAAAAATCGATTTTTGTCATAAAAAAATCATAAAAGCCCCGTTTAATTGCCCACAATCACAATTTAATTAAACCATTAACTGGATTTAAATGCAGGAGTGTGCCGACAATGAGTAAGGTGTTTTATTCCCTGGTTGCGTTGACCGTCAGCGCGTTATTAATGACGGGCACCGCCAGTTCTTCTGAGTTGGTGATTTACACGGCTCACGGTGAAACGACGACATCACCTGTCCTTGAGATGTTTAAAAAAGTGCATCCGGAAATTAACGTCACACTGGTCAGAGGCGGTACTGGCGAAGTGGTCGAAAGGCTGCGCGCCGAAGCCGGCAACCCTTCAGCCGATCTCCTGTGGGGCGGACCCACACAGATTTACGATGAAAATGCGGCTCTGTTCCAGCCTTATGAGAGCAAAACAGACAGTGCAATGGTCACCGCAGATCCACGTCATATCTGGCATCCTTTTACCCTTCTTCTGCAACCCATCATCGTGAGTACGAAACGTGTCCCTTCAACGGAAATGCCGTCCTCGCAGGCCGATATGGTGACAGGAAAATGGCGAAAACAGGGGACATTGATCATCCCCGATCCGGCCCGTTCGGGAACCGGTTATACCCTGATATCGGCGCTTGCCGGACAGTTTGGTTGGCCGTTTATCAGCAATCTGGTCAAAGGTGCACGGATCGCAGCAGGCTCCGATGATGCCTTCAACGCCGTCCGTGATGGCGAAGCCGCTGCAGGCTGGATAAACGAAGATTTGGGCGCTAAATGGAAAGCCAACGGACTGCCGGTCAGCATTGTTTATCCCACTGATGCGGTGACCGGTCAGATTGATGCACAGGCTGTCGTTCAGGGCGCTCCTCATCCCGACCAGGCCAAACTGTTTATCGACTTTCTCGGACAGAAAGACACCCATGAAAAAGTCAGGGATCTCACGATACGTCGTTCAGCCCGCTCAGATGTCGCGCCTCCCGCAGCGCTTCCCGATCTGAGCACGCTCAACATTATCTCGCCACAGGATCCTAAACAGGTTGTCGTCGCACGTTTTCAGGCGGCGTTACCAAAATGAAAGGGCTTCGTGATTCATGGCGCTGGTTCACCGTCCTTATGCTGCTGTTCTGTGGAATAACCATCCTCTGGCCTCAGGCTCGCCTGCTCAGCGCATCATTGCTGAGCGACAGTGGCAAATTTACCCTTGTGAGTCGGGCTGGAGGGCTTGACGCCGTTCCGGAAATGACACGCGACTATACGCTGAACACGGATAAGGATGGCGTAACGGTGACAAAACGTGGCGATGAACCACTGCGTTTTGTCGCCTCGGGCACAAATAAAATAGTGATTCACAGTACATCGCCGCTCAGCGTTACCTCTGCAAGCCGCGGAGAAATGCATTTAGGCGTGGGCAGCGACACTTTACTCCTGACTCAGCAAGCGCCGCGAAGCCTTTTCAGTCGAACAGCGGCAAAATCGCTGACGGCTACCTTGCAGCCAGACGGAACAGTCATTCTCGGGCACGCGACGAATGCGTTTATCACAGCAGAAAATCCGACGCTGACCTATACGCTCAGCCATTATTTTGCCTTTTTTGCCACCAGTGAAACGCTGCACGCTACCCTGAACAGCCTGATGATTTCCTTTTTTGCCACGACGCTCGCCGCGTTAATTGGCGTTTCGCTGGCCTATATGATCGCGCGCTTCAGAATTGCAGGCGCCAACGCGCTTGTTTTCATGGTGACAATGGCATCGGTTTCTCCCCCTTTCCTTGGTGCCTATGCCTGGCGGCTTCTGCTGGGACGCAACGGGATTGTGACGACGTTGCTGGACCTGCAGACGTCAATTGTGGGCATTTATGGGGTCATTTGGGTCATCACCTGGCTGGTTTTTCCGGTTATATTTCTGCTCAGTTACAGCGCCTTTCGGCAACTGGATGCGTCCCATATTGAGGCAGCTGAGTCCCTGGGCGCATCCCCCTTACGTGCCCGTCTGACAGTGGAGATTCCGTTAGCCATGCCGGGAATCGTGACAGGGCTCTATCTGGCGATGATGGCGGCCCTGTCAGACTTCGGCACACCGCGCATCATTGGTCTTGATTTGAATGTCTTACCTGTACTGATCTATAACGCGTTTCTGAGTGAAGCGGGAAGAAACCCTGCACTGGCGGCCACGGGTTCAGTGGTTCTGGTCGCGATTTCCAGCCTTTTTCTCATGATGCAGCAGCTCTATCTTTCACGTCGTGGCTATGCTGCCGTTTCATCACGGCGTCCCGAACAACGCGAACTCTCCCGTGCAGGTCACTGCCTGACCCTTTTTCTGAGCGGCTGTGTTCTGCTGCTGGCCTTTGTCCCGCACATCACTGTGCTGGTTACAAGCTTTGTTAAATGGCGTGTGGGCCTGCCAACGCTGACGCCCACGCTGGCTAACTATGTAACCATGTGGCAAAACGGGTTGATGCCCGCATGGGTCACGCTGTCACTGGGTCTTTCGGGCACGCTGGTTGCCTTTTCCGGGGGACTGGGCGTGGCTTACGTTCTGGTGCGTAAACGCTACACATTCCTTGCGCCTTCGCTTAGCGGTCTTGTCATGTTGCCTTATGTTATTCCCGGAACCGTGCTGGGCATCGGGATGATCCTGATTTTCAATCAGGCACCTCTGCAGCTCACCGGGACGTGGTTTATTCTGGCACTGGCTTATGTCGTCCGAAACCTGCCCTTTACAGTTAAAGCGTCTGAAGCCGCACTCCGCCAGGTTCATCCTGCTCTCGACGAAGCCGCAATCAGTTTAGGTGCCAGACCCGCTCGCGTTTTTCTGACCATCACGGCCCCGCTAATGCTGGCCGGGGCACTCACCGGTGCGACGCTGACGTTTTTACATATCGTCACTGAACTGTCTTCGACAATCGTCCTCTATCGTCCGCCCTGGAAGCCCATGACGGCCGTAATATTTGAAAACACGCTGGTCGATGCCGATTTTGGCATTTCTGCAGCCCAGACGATTTTTCTGATGCTGATTATCTATGTGCCACTTTATGCCGTTGTCCGCTACGGGCAGTCGGAGAGGAACAATTATGTCTGACATTCATCACGACGCAGCATCGCGGCGAGGCTGTGAGGTGACTATTCAGTCTGTGTCAAAACGCTATAGCACGCATCTTGTTCTGGATGATGTCTCAATGACGATCCGACCGGGTGAGTTTTTTACGTTGCTGGGCCCGTCAGGCTGCGGTAAAACGACCTTACTTCGTTCAGTGGCTGGCTTTCACGCGATTAACAGCGGCCACATCTTATTTGACGGCGTCGACGTGTCAACACGCGCCCCCTGGGACAGAAATATCGGTTTTGTCTTCCAGAACTACGCGCTGTGGCCCAATAAAACCATCTTCGATAACGTGGCTTACGGACTTAAGTTACGGAAAATAAGTAGAGAAGACATTCAAAAACGGGTTCGCCTTGCACTGGCTCAGGTGCAGCTTCGCCATGTGGAAGACCGCTATCCGGCTGAAATGAGCGGCGGCATGCAGCAGCGCATCGCAATGGCCCGCGCACTTGTTATCGATCCGCCACTGTTGTTACTGGATGAGCCGATGTCCAACCTTGACGCAAAACTCCGCGTCTCGTTAAGGCAGGAACTGCGTGAATTACAGCAGCGCATCGGTGTGACCGCTATTTATGTCACACACGATCAGGAAGAGGCGTTGGCGCTGTCTGACCGCATTGCCGTGATGAAGGGAGGAAAAGTCGATCAGCTCGCCTGCCCGGAAGCGGTCTATTCCCGTCCCGAAACGCGCTTTGTGGCAGACTTTGTCGGTCAGGCCAACTTTATCGACGGCGTACTGGAAGACCAGGGCTTCAGACCGGATGACGGTCCTTTTTTAAACATCATCGATCCGTCACGCAGAGGACGAGCAACCTTTTTCGTGCGTCCCGAAAGCGTTCACTTTTGTGAGCCGGGCACTGGCGCCTGCGACGTCACCGTCACGGATGTACGTTATATTGGCCGCGCATGGGTTCACACCTTGTCATTCAGCCCCCTGCACAGCCTCTCAGCTGAAGCCAGCGCACCTCTGCCGCGCGGCAAGCGAGTTGGCATTACGTTTGGCAACCCACGTTTTATGAAGGAGGAGGCATGACAAAAAATGACCTCGACAGACCTCGCCTTCTGCTGGCGGCGAAACGCGCAGCCCGGGCAGGCGGTGCTGAGCTGGTTAAGCGCTTTGGCAGTCTGGAAGACACCGACATCAGTAAGAAAGGCACCGCAGATTATGCTTCTGCCGCCGATCTGGCTGCAGAAAGCATCATCTTTTCGCGTCTTAACGAAGACGCGCCGGGTTTTGGTTTCCTGGGAGAAGAAACGGGGTTTACCCGCGGCCACCATTCGCAATACTGGGTCGTCGACCCGCTGGATGGCACCAGCAATTTTATCTGGGGTATCCCTTACTTTGCGGTCAGCATTGCGCTCTGCGATGACGAGGGGGAAATACTGGGCGTTGTATACGATCCGCTTCGGGAAGAGTGCTTTACCGCCATCAGAGGTCACGGTGCCCGCCTGGATGGTATGCCGCTTCCGGATTTGACGGCGAAAACACCGGCTGAAGCACTGTGCTCAGTCTCGCTGCCCGTTCCAGGCCAGTTAAAGGTGATTGACCGGGCGGTGCTGTTTAACGGCCTGGCGCGGCTTATGGCTGAAAGCGCAGGCGTCCGGCGACTGGGTTCGGCGGCGCTCGATCTTGCCTATGTCGCGTCAGGCAGACTGGACGCGTTTTTTGAGGACGGGTTGAGTTATTACGATATCGCCGCAGGAAAATTGATTGCCCAGGAGAACGGCATTCAGGTCAGGCAATTTTCTGGCGAAGAAGCCCGTGAAGGTTCGGTGGTAGCAGCGCGTCCTGAACTTTATGACTGGTTCCATCAACGCTTTTCATAACCCCTCAGTGAGCTATATCTACATGCATATATGAAATGCGCACAGGCCAGATGTGTCAGCCCATAGCTTTTAAAACTATTGAGCACCACAGACCTCAAGTATGCATGTCAGTAGGGTTCGTTTTAACTTCTGACCCGACTTTGACCGGTGTCGCACATAACGGACTCAGGTATTCTTTAATGTCCGCTTGGTGCCAAAAACGGACGTCAACGCTTGATAAAAAGTCATCTTTAGTGCTTATTAACATTCAGGAATCGGCATCCAAAATGCTGCAAAATGGGAGAAGGAATGCTTTTCGCAATAAGGTTTACGGATCACCCAGGTGAATACAATGTCAGAAAACAATATCTTAATCCTCATTTGGACTGGTTAAAGCAAAAACGAGGTGTGGTTCTTGCTGCTGGTTCATTACGTGAAAAAAATAACGATCAACCTGTCGGAGCTCTATGGGTAGTTAAGGCTGAGCATGAAGAAGAAGCCTTATCCATATTTTCCGATGACCCTTTTTGGATCCATGGTTTACGAGCATCGGTTGAGGTTTTATCGTGGAGCCTCGCTTTTGAGGACATGCTTAACGCTTAATGTCTGCTTTCTCATAGCGGACCTTCAACTTAGTTACCTTGTCCGGTTTGTGCCAGAAGCGGGCATTGGCAAAATTTTATTGTCCCTGAAAGAAGAATTGTGCATTTTGGTAAAGCAGTCGCTTTAAATATGCTAACACCAGGAGAAGTGATGACATTTCAGGATGCGCCTCGACTTGAGACAGAACGACTAATTTTAAAGCAATTTACGCTCGACGATTTTCCAGCGCTTATGGCGTGCTGGAGCACGCCTGAAATGATTAAAATTAATGGCGGTGAGAAACCAACGACAGAAAGTGTTTGGAGCCGCTTATTACGTTATATCGGACACTGGCAAGCGTTAGGGTATGGCTACTGGGCGGTGTTTGAGAAAACTACAGGCCGTTATGCTGGTTCGTTTGGTTTCCAGGATGTTCATCGTGATATCACACCTCAGTTAAAATACCCTGAAGCTGGATGGACATTAATTCCTGAAGTTCAAGGCAAAGGTTATGCGTCTGAAGCACTGGCCGCAGTTTTACTATGGGCCGATCAGACATTATCCTCCCCATTGTGCTGCATTATTGACGAAGAAAATAAACGTTCAAATCATCTGGCTGAGCGCTTTGGTTTCCAGTTTCAAGATTATGTTACCTATCGCGGTAAGCAAGTACGCATGCTTGTACGCTAATAATTAATTAAACCATAAATGTAATTTTTAGCGGGTCTACGGAACGTCCGCTTAGTGCCAGATGCTGACATTAGTGATCATTGGTCGGCCACTGCTGAGCAGCAACATTACATGCCCTGTATGTCTGTTAATATACGCACATTACTAATGATTCTGGGTAAGACTGACATGCCTCAAATAACCATCCATATTCTGAATGCTCAGGAAAAACTCACTGTTCACTGTGAATGGCTGCGAACTACCCTGACCGATACCTATGTAAAAGTCACAAGGCTGATGGCGACCCCTTCAGTTGATGTCATAGTTAAGGCTGGGAAGTCTGTTATCCCTGAAAAAGGGCATGCCGGTTTTTGTCCTGAATCTGGTGTTATCTATATAACCGTCGATCCTGAAAATCCTGCATTTTGCAAAAACGTTGCGCATTCTATTGAACGTATGTTCGCTCATGAACTTCACCATGCGGCAAGGTGGGCAGGACCGGGATACGGCTCAACGCTGGGAGAAGCACTGGTCTCTGAAGGACTTGCCGGCCATTTTTCTCTTGAGCTTTTGGGTGGTGAAGCTGAGCCCTGGGAAAGCCTCAAGTCCGATATTGTTAAGCCCTACTATCCACTCATGTTTGAAATCTGGAATCACACTGATTACGACCATAATACCTGGTTTTTCGGAACAGGAGATTTACCAAGGTGGCTGGGTTATACCGCAGGGTTCAATCTGATATCAAGGTATCTCGCTTCATCCCCACATTTGAAAGCATCAATGCTGGCGAACATAAAGGCTGAGGAGTTAAAGGCTTTTATATGAAGTACATACTTTTAATTTCTCTAACGCTGTTATTCAACTCATGAGCGAAACTCGCTTGGTCCGCTTTTCGCTCATAGCGGACCTTCAGTTCAGTCAGCAAGTCCGCTTTGTGCCAGAAGCGGACGTTTTCAGCATCTGCACGCACTAATTTGTGGAGAATAGCTTTTACTACATAATCATGCAGGCGCGCAGAAATCATCAGGCGCGTTTTTCAGGTTTTGAAGCAGGGGAAAGGTGCCGGAAACAGCCCGGACGCGGCGGAAACGCGCTGAGAGCTTTTCAGATGGTGCGGCCAGGTAGTCTTATGTTAAATCTGGGTTTCTCCCCACGTCATAAAGAGATAAATAAAACTATGACTGAGATAATGCGAATAGCAGCGATTAACGATGCAGAGGCCGTTACGACACTAACAAGAATGGCCTACGCCAAGTGGGTGCCTGTGATTGGTCGAGAACCTCTTCCAATGAAGGCAGATCATGCTGCGTTCATCAAAGATCACAGAGTTGACCTTTTGTTCTGTGATTCAGAACTGGCCGCGCTCGTTGAAACAATTCAGCGCAAGGAAGATATCCTCATTGAAAACGTTGCTGTTGATCCACGTTTTCAGAAGCGCGGTTATGGAAGAAAAATGGTGGCTCATGCAGAGCAATTGGCAGTTCAAGCGGGTTTAAATGTCGTCCGGCTCTATACGAACTCGCTATTTGAAGTAAACCTTCGCCTATACGCATCATTAGGCTATGAATTTGAATACAGTGAGGAACGAAACGGCGGAGTGGCTATCCACATGCTCAAGCGCCTAGCCTAAATGGTATCTTCGCTAGGTAAAATCAGCTCCTAGCTGTGATGCACAACAGGGTTGTTATGTTTAATGTGCCAGAGCTTCCCTGTGACTACCATTTGATGTCCGCTCCTCGCTCAAAGCGGACGATTGGCGTTCAAGATCCACTTTGTGCCATAAGCAGACAGTGACAGCATCGACATGTACACATATGCGGGAGGCAGATCATCTGCTGAGCGCCCGGGCCGGCATGTCTTAAGCCGGGAATTTACGATGTCGTGTGGTCTGGTCGCGGTTGCGATTTACTAGATAAGCAGAGAGGCTAAGCCATGAGCGAGTTTCTGGCCAGACTAGATGCAAATCCGCCGCAATGGGCAGGGGAGACGATTGGTGCCTGAGAAGACAGCCGGCTGCGGCTGCACGGCAGATTTCTTAAACGCCATTACAGGGCTAACCCCTCCCGATGCTCCCCTGAGCCATTAGTAAATAACGTCGCGTTTGATAAACGGATCACCGTATGAATATGAGCCTCATCCGTGCAAAACACCTCATAGACAGCATGCTCTTTCATGGTTCTTAGGCACCGGATAGTCCGGTGCCAGCTGACAGCCTTACTCCGCTTCACCGCGTGCTCCCGCATGAATCTGACTGAAAAGTCGCTTCGTCCATGCATCAGTGACGTGCTTTGGAGCGGATGAGATATACGTTGATACAACAAAGCTCCCCGCTCTGTTGCCGGTGGCACCCGTGCCTTTGAATGTACGGCGAACCTCAATCGTCAGCCTGTCATTTTCCGCCCAGTTTCTGGACATGCGGTAATAGTTGCCTGGCTCTGCTGACCAGCTGGTGCCTTCTGAAATGGCCGAGGCTGACCAGCCCGCATTCCCCTGGCCGCTGTTACGCGCGGCAGCAACATCCCCGTCAGAAAGGAAGCCAAACTTTTCTTTCAGGCGCATGGCCACCGTATCGGCCGGTATGGCAATAGGGCCGTAGGCATCACTGACCTGATTGCGTTGTTCCGCTGTTGTCTGGTCTTTTACGTCTGAAGGCACTGGATGGCCGTCATTCAGCGAACCAAACTGGCCGATACCGCTCATGAAGCTGCTGCAGCCTGTAAGTGTGGTCGCCAGCAAAATGGCAGACAGATTTAAGGCTTTTTTTGACATGCTATTCTCCGGTTAACAGGCAGGCTGCACCCGGCAACCCGCGTTGTTCATCATCAGAAAGTGAAAGAAAGCTGCGCGGCAGCGCCATAGCTGCGGTCAGTGCCGGCCATGCCGGTCAGGTCGAGATGCACGACGTTGAAGGGTGAAATCCCCAAACCGGCGGTAAACATGCTGCGATCGCTGTTGTGCATGTCTGCGCGGTAACCGGCACGCAGCTGCGCCCAGTTCCATGCATTCAGCTCAGCACCCACGCCGGCATACTGCACTTTTTCATCCGAGGCAAAACCGCTGGCCGGTGTCAGGTCAACGTCTGTGGCCAGAGTGACAAAACCATTGCTCCACGCCGTGCCGGCAGTCGCCTGCGGGCGGATCTGGAACGTGTCCGTGATGCCGTTGATTTCACGCGTACTGATGTTACGCGCCACAAGGTTCTGTCCGGTCAGTCCGACTGTCCACTCTGGCGTCAGCTGAGCCGCAAAGCCGACGTCGACGTTTGCGCCGCTTTCGGAATGCTTCCAGTCGACGCTGCGAAAATCTGACGCGCTGTAGTTACCGACGGAAACGTTGTAGTTCCAGGTATCCACGCGCTGGACCTTTGGCGTGATACCGACAGAAACCGGCGTGTCAGCCAGGGTAAACTGATGCGCTGCGGCGATACCGTACTCCGTGACCAGTGCGGCAACGCCCTGCGCCCGGGAGGTCATCTGGTCAATATCCGTCTGAGTCGGTGAGAAAATGCCGCTCTGTGCCGCATCGAGATACGCCAGGTCACGCTGTGTGATTTCAGTGCGGACCTTCGCCTGTCCCCAGCCTCTGGCCACAAAGGCGAAAGGGAGGGTGTCATTGGGAATGGCAATCACCGCAGAAAGCCCGGCACTGGCATGCCCGCTGTCGCCGTCGACGTCCTGCAGGGCCAGTTTCAGCGCGGCCGCCTGTCGTGAGCTGTTGCCGGTGCCCGCTGATTCGCGGAAGTCGTCAAAGGTGCTTTTTACCCTGTCCAGTCCGTCACGCAGGTTATCCGGATCGCTGATTTGTGCCCCCACGCCCGGCAGGATGAGCCCGACGTCGTCACCGGCATCGTGGCGGGTCATCAGCGCGGGGTTGGCCAGCGCTGAGGCAAGATAACCGGAAGAGGCCACGCCGGTTCCCCCCATGGCGTCGTTACGCGCTTCGGTCCAGGTTGTTGCAGCATTCACTGACGGCACGGCTGAAGCCAGTAATGCCAGAGTGATGCTGCGGGTTAACAGTTTTGCTTTCATCATTTATTTCCTTTTCTTGTTTTTGACAAAGGGGTTTCCCTGGTGCTGACGCACCAATAAAATAAACAGCCCGGTTTTTTGTTATTTAAATACGGTTAACCGAAACTTATGACTTCTTTCAGATAGTCTTCCCATTCAGGCGTAATATGAAATGCCGGATTTAGGAAAGGTATCCGTTCCTCCTCGCTCCACATGAAATTATGTCCTGGGCTGAGCTTACCTATAATTCTTTCATCAGTGACGGATGAGACCGAAAACGGCAACTCAGAGCCCTCTCTCAGACTGTCAAATAACCTGTCCGGTAATTTGCGAAAAGAAATTTGAGCAACCCTTCCTTTTAACCGCAGTAATTCACAGAAAGAAAGAAAAGCGTTTGTTTCTGATTCATTGTTGACATTAAGAGGGACCACACCGGTTAAATAATTACTTTCAAAGGACACGCCATTGATATATTTATCCCGGGTCGCTGTGATTACCATCTCGTGGCTGAAATTTAGCGCTGGATCACCTTCATTATGCTGACGTCTGTAAAAATGTAAGGAGTTAATCACTGTACCTTTATGCGGCAGAAGGCATTCAGCTGCCTGCCAGAAGTCACGCAGTACCACGGACGGAACCGGAAGGATGTCTTTTCCGGCGAGCCAGCCGGACTGAACGCCGAACCATGACGCAAGCTGCTCCAGCACAGGCAGGGTAAGGTGATCAAGCGTGCGCTCCCGGTTCTCAAGCACACTCATGCCGATGTTCAGGTCAGAGAGCAGTGTGGCCACCTGAGCCACATCAAGGCTGTGGCGGTCCATCAGGTGCCAGAAGCGCTCATAAACGCGGTTTACCGAGGCTTTTCGGGGTGCTGTGGTTTCTGTCATGACGCCCTCAACAATCACATTAACCAGCTCCGAAACGGAGATGCCGAGCTTGTGTGATACCTGATTCAAAAATTCTCTTGATGCCGGCCGGAAACGAATGGTCACTGGCGGACTTACGGTTTTCTTCCCTTCCGCAAACTGCTCAAGCAGCTGCCTCTGCTCATCGGTCTGCTCTAAGGCGACGCGGGACAGAATTTCTGTCAGGTTCATTCGTTTCATAAAGGCCCTGGTGTTGGCTGAATGAGAAAATATTTTGTTAATCATTTCTGTATTCGGTGTGAATACAGTACCTGGCAAAACCGTGCCTTGTATAACGCGATATTTCGATCGTTCAGATCGAATACATGTATGTAATCAGTGTGAACATTGCCATCGTGACTTAACACCCGAAATTATTTTTCCGGTTCAGAAGTTTTTTTCAGCAGCATCACCGGCCACCGGGTCCTGGACGGACAGCGCCAGTGCCACTGCCGGAAAAGGATTTCCAGCTGCATCAGCGCGCGGGCTGAATCCCGGAAAGGGACGCTGGTAAGCCTGCTGCGGTAAGACCAGCCCCGCACCTTCAGGTATGTCCTGAGCCTGGCCGCACGGGCAGGCGTCAGAAGGTGCGAAGCAACAACAACGGTTTTTCCCCCGGCTAAGGCGGCTTCCGTTGACTCAAACACCCCCGACCAGAACCAGCTCACGCGCTCAGGCGTGAGTCCGACGGTTGGCTGACAGGGTGACAGATGAACGGTGATGCGTTTTCTGCGGCTAAGCATGCAGGGCTTCCTGAGCAGCTGACGGGTCAGCCAGTCGAGGGGGCTGAGCAGAAACGGAGAGAGTGCCGTAAGCAGCCACATAAAAAAGAATGCGTCACAGCCGGATGAAATAAAAAGGCTGATGCTGCCGGACAGCGTCAGCCACAGCAGAAGGTACAGCGCTACCAGACGTTGCTGCATGAGTGTGTTCAGTTTAATTAAAGGAAGGTTGCGCAAGAAAAGCACGGGACGTTAAAGCCGTCCGCCGTTAATCCTGAATCCGTTCCTGAAAATTAACGCAAGCAGAATATCTCTCTGCACTAAATCCAGGATTAACGTTGCAAATGTCGCCCCGTATCTTAGCGTTACGTCATTTCAGATAAAGAGCGGGTGTCGATGGAACGGGTGATGAAGTGGCTGACGGGGCGGGGAAACAACAGGCATACAGGGCAGCCGGCGGATACGGTCGTCAGAGAAGTGGCGTTTCGTCCGGTTCTGGAGGGTAGTACGCTTTTGCAGACGGAGGAGCGACGCAGGTTTGTCAGAATGCTGGCAGATAACAGTCCTCTTTCGCAGTCTGTCACCGGGGCATGGTGGCTGGGACCTGCGCAGACGATGCTTGAGCGTGTGCAGGACTGCCCGGCCGCATGGAACGGTGCCTATTCGTCACCGGGGGGATTTGGTGACCTTAGCCTCGGCGTGGCAGTGCGGGCGGTCAGGCTCGTCAGGGGAATGATGCTGCCGCCAGGCGCCACACCTGAAGAGCAGTCGTCACAGGCTCCGGGCTGGGTCTGTGCGGTATTCTGGGCAGGCCTGTTCCATCATCTGCCCTGGCTGACGCAGGTGGAAGGCGCGACGCAGTCCGGAAAAATCTGGTATCCGGGGCTGCACAAGCCTGACGGCCCGTGGCGGGTCCGGCCCGCAAAGAGTGCCCGGGCTCCGGCCCTGACAGGTCAGTACATGGCAGCAAGATTACTGCCAGAAACGGGTATGCTGTGGCTTCACCAGTGGCCGGAAGCATCGCGCTGCCTTCTCCAGTTCCTGTCGGGTGAACGCGCCGGGGCTGGTGTGCTTTACAGCATCATCATGCAGGCACGGGAGGGGGCGGGTGTTGCTATAGATGGTCTTTCAGATACTACTGGAGCTTCTTCTGTAAACCCGGCGCCGGAAATGCAACATGTTGATAATCACCCAAATTTAGCACATAACGCACCTGTCCTTTTGTCCAGTAACATCATTTCAGCAAATGTTTCAGAGCCAATTGAAAGTAATGAGGCGACTTATACTCCCCCTCAGGCAGCCGGAGAGGAGACGGCTCCGGGAACAGAAATACCAGAGTTACCGTTACTGAGCTCCGCACTGCAGTCAGCACTCGGCGGGAACGAAGCGACTGAGTATGGTTCAGACAGTGAAAATGAAAAGGAAGATTTAGAAATTAAACAGGGAGTGGATTTACTTTCGGTACTGGACCTGATGGCTAAAGGGGAAGCACCCGTTTTATCAGCCGAGCAAGCTGCTGTGGTAATGAAGCAGGAGCAAACGGAAGACTGGAAGCCGGCGGTCGACAGTGAACTCTGTGGGGGCAACGTTTTTCTGGACTGGCTGCGGGAGAACGTGGAGGCCGGTAAAATTACCATTAATGAGTCTGACAGTCTTTTGCATGTGCTGTCCGGCTTTATTTTTATGATATCGCCCGATGTGTTTTTCCGGTTTATTTCCTCGCAGCCAGATAATAAATACGAAAAAAACAAGCTGCAGAAAAACTTTGAATCACTGGGCCTTCATCACTCACGAAATGGTAAGGGTCTTTACTCTTACCATAAATATGACTCGCCGGATAAACGCGGTCAGTTCACCAAACTGTCGGGCTACATGATTAAGTCTGACATTATTTTAAAGAATGGAAGCTGTCTTTCAGACAGCAAATGGCTCTTTCCCAAAAAAGAGTAATTACAGGGTTAATAAAATACGAGGTTACCATGTCTGAAAAAACGACCTTCGATGACATTCTGAACGACTATTTTTTCAGTAAGGTTCTCCGTCCAGCCAGTGAATGGAGCTACAGAAAGGTTGTAAAAACTTTCACAGAATTCAGTGAAGGTAAAATATTGCCTGAAAGTATATGTCGCCTTGATGTTCTTAAATGGCGACGTCACGTTTTGAACGAACAAAACTGCAGTAAACGGACATGGAATAATAAAGTTGCACATATGAGAGCGCTGTTTAACCACGCTATAACGCACTCTCTCATTACTGCCCGGGACAATCCGTTCAATGGCGTGGTCGTTAAGCCAGACCGTAAACGAAAGAAAACGCTTACCCGGGAACAAATGAAGAAAATTGATCTCGTAATGCATCGAAAAATTGAACAGGAGCAGATCGGTATTCATGATCCCCGGCCGAACGCGCTAGAACCCGCATGGTTCTGGATGACAGTGATTGAAACGCTAAAGTTTACGGGCATGCGTCAGAACCAGCTGCTGCATATAAGGCTGTGCGATGTTGATCTTAAACAGGGTGTTATTGAGCTGAGACCTGAAGGCTCAAAAAATCATCGTGAACACCGGGTGCCTGTCACTGACAAGCTGAGGCCTCGCCTTGAAGATCTGTACCGTCAGGCTAAACAAATGGGCGCAAGGCCGAAGGATCAACTGTTTAATATCAACCGTTTCAGTCGCTTAAAAAAGAAAAACGTCATGGGCGGTAACATGGATCACCCCCCAATGCGGGCGTTTTTCAGGCGGCTTTCACGTGAGTGTCAGTGTGATGTCAGCCCGCACCGTTTCAGGCATACCATCGCTACAGATCTGATGAAAACACCGGAACGAAGCCTGAATGACGTGAAAATGTTGCTGGGGCATTCAAGTGTTGCGGTCACTCTGGAATATGTTGAAGCGAATATGGATCATCTTCGAAGAAATCTGGAAAGCGTATTTATGCTCTAGGACTATTCCTAAGTCAAATTTCTAACGGATTGATATCAGTGGAGGAAAAATTAGCGCGGTTTCATTTACAGATCGTTGACACAAACCTTGTGAAAAGGTAAAAACCTGTAATTGAAATACTCGGGATGTGAGAAATCCGGATGATGCGTCAACATCATCCGGATTCTTAATCCCATAATCTTCAAGTGTAGAACGAATGTGACTCATCCTGCACGATGACGAAAAGGGATCTCTGTCTTGCCCGTTAAGGATCTCATCTCTTAACGAACAGGCTCTGAAGAGTGGTGCCCGAACCCGGAATCGAACCAGGGACACGGGGATTTTCAATCCCCTGCTCTACCGACTGAGCTATTCGGGCAACGGGGCGCATTAAACCGTAAAGGCCGCAGGCCGTCAACGGCTTTGATAAAAAAACCACGCAAAACGTGACTGATTGCCTGAATTTCAGTCAAAGACGATGAAACTCAGGCCAGTGCGCCGTTTTTACGGCAGAGGGCGATACTCAATACGTCTTCCGCCAGGCGTTTCGCCACATCAACGTCCTGCACGTTGCGTTTAACCAGCAGTTTGCTCAGGCAGCCTTCCAGTATCAGTTCCATTTGATCGGCAACCATACTGGGATTATCCAGACCAAGCGAGGTTAAGATGGTATGCGTAAATTGCCATGAGGCGCGCTTCTGCTTTTCTGCCAACTGATGGATGGGCTGATCGGGCTGGGGATAAAAACTGCAGGCGGCGATAAACAGGCAACCGGGAAAGCGGCCCTTGTTGACCTGCTCGTTTAATCCTTCATAGCGTGCCATCAGCTTCTGATCAGGACGCAGAGCGTCGTTCTGCAGAATGTCATGGCGCCACTGTTCAATCTGCTGGGCGTGAAACTGCAGTGCATCGTAGAGCAGCGCGTCACGATCGGGCCAAAACTGTTCAAGCTGTGTCAGGCTGAGCTGCATATCATCGGCCAGGATTGCCAGCGATGAGGTCGCCGCCAGACCGTTTTGTTCCAGTACGTTTAACGCATGGTCAAGTATCTGTTCACGTTGCAAATCGTTCTCCTCTGGTGTGCAAGCCTGTTTTGTTCAGCAGACTGTGTCCTGGTTCCAGTGTTGTTTACTCATGCAATTTCTGCAAATGCGCGCGAAAATCATTCGCCTTCAGGAAGCCGGTAATACGCGATTCCGGGATCTCTTTTCCTGTCGCATCAAAGAACAAAATCGTGGGTAACCCGAGCACGTGCAAATGCTGCAACAGCGCATTATCGGTGGCGGTGTTCGCCGTGACGTTAGCCTGCAACAGCTGCACATTGTTCAGGCTGTCACGTACCGCGCTGTCGCTAAAAGTATATTTTTCAAACTCTTTACAGGCCACGCACCAGTCCGCATAGAGATCCACCATGGTGATACGGCCCTGAGCCTGCTGCAGGGCCTGGTCTACCTGTTCAAGGGTTTGAACAGGCTGAAAGGGAAGGTGCGCGATGTTTTGCTGCGGCGCGCCGCTGCCAAAGGCCCAGTCCTGCAACGGGCGGGCGCTGATCAGGGCGGCGACCAGCATCATAATTTGCATCACGCGCCATTTGCCGCCGCTGGCGCGTAAGCTCGCGCTGAATGCCCAGGCAAAGAATGCCACGGCCAAAAGGCTCCACAAACGCATGCCCCACAGATCGCCCAGTATCCGCTCCAGCAGGAAGACCGGCAGCGCGAGAATAACAAAACCAAACCCTTCTTTGACGGTCTGCATCCAGGGGCCGCTTTTAGGGAGAAAGCGGTTGCCAAACAGGGTAACGGCAATCAGCGGCAATCCCATCCCGACGGCATAGAGCCACAGCGTACCGGCACCGGCCAGCAGGTTTCCGCTCTGCGCGATATAAAGCAGAATCGCGCTGAGTGGCGCAGTGGTGCAGGGCGAGCAGATTAGGCCTGCCAGCGCGCCCATCAGGAAAACGCCCGGCAGTGAGCCGCCTTGCTGACGATTGCTCCACAGTGCCAGACGCGTTTGCACGCTGGCGGGAAGCTGTAGCGAAAACAGGCCAAACATCGACAGGGCTAACAGGATAAACAGCGCCGATAAGCCAATAAGTACATAAGGATGCTGCAACGCCGCCTGAAAGCGCAGGCCCGCCGCCGCCACAATCACGCCCAGTAAGGTATAAGTGAGCGCCATTCCCTGCACATAGACCATGGCCAGCGCAAACAGCCTGCCCAGTGAATAGTTACGCTTACCGCCAAGGATAATGCCAGAGATCAGCGGATACATCGGCAATACACATGGCGTGAAGGCCACGCCGATGCCAATCAGCAGCGCCCACAACGGCGAAAAGGGCAGAGGGTTGGCGCTGGCAGGCGCAACGGCTGGCGGGGACATTGTGGCGGCTACCGGGGAAAGGGGGATGCTGCGGGTTTCCGGTGGATAACAGAAGCCGGCGGCGGCACAGCCTTGATAACTTACGCTAAGGGTCGCTCCTTTCGCGGCCTGCTGCAGCATGATGGGCACGTTGAGATCCTGCGGGTAAATCTCGCTTTTACCAAAAAATTCATCTTCATGCGGCTGGCCCGCAGGCAGGGCTAACGGCGCAATACGTGCATCATGGGGCACGACCTTAATCTGTTGGCGGTAAAGGTAATAGCCCTCTTTGACTTTCCAGTGCAGGTTAAGCTGCGAGCCTTGCTGATCGAAATCAAAGGCAAAAGCCTGATCAACGGGCAAAAAGCGGCTGGTGGTTTTGGGGGAAAATAAGGCAGCCTGCGCCTGCAGGCAGATAAACAGCGCCAGTACCAGTGTGATTAAGCGAGAGATGCGTGCAGCCATGACAAGTATTCACTGTCTCCATGTTGAACCGGAAGTACCAGCAGTTCTGGTACATCGTAAGGATGCGCGAGCTTAAGCAGTTCGATCAAGGCCTGCTGATGGGCTGTGTCGCATTTGAGTAACATCTGAACTTCGCTGGACTGCGCCAGTTGGCCCTGCCAGACATAATATGACGTTGCACCCGGCAAGAGGGTGACACAGGCGGCCAGCCTGGCCTGCAGCGCCTGTGTGGCAAGCTGTTGCGCACAGGCCTGGTCTGGCGCAGTACAGAGGATGATAACGGCGTTCATCGTAACGATCCTGTTGAAAATAACGCCGATAGTAGCACGTTCCCTGCCCGGCTGGAGTTACAGTAACAGCCCACCAAAAATAAAGCCGAACATGACAGACAAGGTGATAGCAAGGACGCCAGGAATAATAAAGGCATGGTTGAAGACAAACTTACCGATTCGGGTCGAACCCGTATCGTCCATCTCCACGGCGGCTAACAGGGTGGGATAGGTCGGTAACACAAACAGCGCAGACACGGCGGCAAATGAAGCGATGGCTGTCAGTGGCGTTACGCCAAGCGCTAACGCGGCAGGCAGCAGGGCTTTGGCGGTGGCGGCCTGGGAATAAAGCAGCATGGAAGAGAAGAACAGCACCAGCGCCAGCATCCACGGATAGGTTTTTAAGGTATCGCCCGCCAGCATCTGGATATCAGCCAGATGGGCTTTTACAAAGGTGTCGCCCAGCCAGGCCACGCCCATCACACAGATGCAGGCGCTCATGCCAGACTTGAATGTGCTGGCGCTGAGGATAGCACCGGTATCAATTTTGCAGGTCAGACTGATCAGCGTGGCAATAGTGAGCATAAACACGACGATCGCCTCATTGCGCGGCAGCGGTGGGTTAGCGATCAGGTTGACGCTTTCGCTGGTGACGGTAGCGTAAATCACCACGGCGGCAATACCGGCCAGGAACAGCAGTACCGATTTTTTAGCGCCGGGTTGAGTCTGATAAACCGTCTCGCCGCGTAGCGTCACTTCACCTTTCGCCAGCCTTGCCTGGTAAACCTCATCATCTTTTAGCTCTTTACCCAGAAAATTGGTCACCAGGGCGGCAAGAAACAGCCCCACCATGGTGGCCGGAATGGCAATCGCCAGCAGCATGATATAGCTCACCCCGCGCGGTTCCAGCAGCGTGGCAAAGAACACCACCGCTGCCGAAATGGGAGAGGCGGTAATGGCGACCTGAGAGGCGACAACCGCAATCGATAACGGGCGGGAAGGCCGGACGCCTTGCTCTTTCGCCACTTCAGCAATGACCGGCAAGGTGGAGAAGGCGGTGTGGCCGGTACCCGCCAGCAGGGTCATCATGTAGGTCACCAGCGGCGCAAGGAAAGTGACATAACGTGGATGACGACGCAGCAAACGTTCGGCAAGGCTGACCAGATAATCCATGCCGCCCGCCACCTGCATGGCGGCAATCGCGGCGATCACGGCCATGATGATTTCGATCACATCAAAAGGGATCGCACCGGGCTTCATGCCAAAGCCCAGCGTCAGGATCAGGACGCCTGTGCCGCCTGCGAAACCTATGCCGATGCCGCCCAGGCGTGCGCCCAGCCAGATCGCCATCAACACGATAAACAGCTCAATCAGGAACATCTGTCACTTCCTCAAACAGGATTAGCCGGTAAGCAAACTCATCCTTTTAACAAACAAAAAGGCACATCGTTTTGATTACGATGTGCCTTTTACATCAGTAAGTACAATTAAGCCTTACTGTTCGTTTTCGTCGGTGTAACGTTTGGCTTTATAAACCGGATACATCAGATTTTGCACAGAGAAAATATCGTCCAGCTCGCTTTCGGTGAGCAGGCCGCGCTCAAGCACCACTTCGCGAACGCTTTTACCTGTTTCGGCACAAATTTTACCGACGATATCGCCATTATGGTGCCCAATGTAGGGGTTCAGGTAAGTGACGATGCCAATGGAGTTAAACACATAAGCTTCACAGACCGCTTTGTTGGCTGTGATGCCGTTAACGCATTTTTCCAGCAGGTTGTAGCAAGCGTTAGTCAGGATGCTGACCGACTCAAACAGCGCCTGGCCAATCACCGGTTCCATAACGTTAAGCTGCAGCTGCCCGGCCTCGGACGCCATGGTGACCGTGGTATCGTTGCCAATCACTTTGAAGCACACCTGGTTTACCACCTCAGGCACTACCGGATTCACTTTGGCAGGCATGATTGAGGAGCCGGCCTGCAATTCTGGCAGGTTAATTTCGTTCAGGCCGGCACGCGGACCCGACGAGAGCAGGCGAAGGTCGTTACAAATTTTAGAAAGCTTCACGGCCAGACGCTTCAGCGAAGAGTGCACCATAACGTAGGCGCCGCAGTCGGAGGTGGCCTCGATCAGATCTTCGGCTGGCACCACCGCCAGGTTACTGACTTCTGCCAGTTTCTGAACGGCTAAGTGTTGGTAGCCATCCGGCGTATTCAGGCGAGTACCAATAGCGGTCGCGCCCAGGTTAACCTCCAGCAGCAGTTCGCCGGTGCGCAAAATGCTTTTCGTCTCTTCATTGAGCAGCACGCTAAACGCATGGAATTCCTGACCCAGCGTCATCGGCACCGCATCCTGTAGCTGAGTACGGCCCATTTTTAAAATCGTCTGGAATTCGTCAGCTTTACGCTGGAAACCTTCGGCTAACTGGCTGATGCCGTCGAGCAGTTTCAACAGCGAGCTGTAAACGGCGATGCGAAAGCCGGTCGGGTAAGCATCGTTGGTGGACTGGCATTTATTCACGTGGTCGTTGGGATTCAGATACTGGTATTCGCCTTTCTGATGCCCCATCAGCTCCAGACCAATATTGGCCAGCACCTCATTGGTATTCATGTTGACCGAGGTGCCCGCGCCGCCTTGATACACATCGACCGGGAACTGATCCATGCAGCGACCTTTGTTCAGCACTTCATCGCAGGCCTGAATAATGGTATTGGCGATGTCACGCGGCAACGTTTGCAGCTCTTTATTGGCCATCGCCGCCGCTTTTTTTACCATCACCATGCCGCGCACAAACTCAGGAATATCACTGATTTTGCTGTTGCTGATGTAAAAGTTTTCAATCGCACGCAAAGTATGAACGCCATAATAAGCATCCGCCGGAACTTCGCGCATGCCTAACAGGTCTTCTTCGATACGAATGTTGTTCGCCATGATAACCTTCTTGTTGTCACTGCTAACCATCGCAGATGATGTGTTTGTTTTGTGGGGAAGCGCCAGAACCGCTATTTTATCCGTATTCAGGCGGGTGAGCACGATCCTATTCTGACCCAGCCCTAAAGCGCGAACAGAGATCACCTTACTGGCCTTATGACGTTAACAATATGTGAAATTGCTCACAAATTTAACCCTGCAGCAAAAATTTGCCTGGCACGGTTGAAATGGGCGGCCTGAATGACCATCTCTGTATCTTGTTATCATCATTTTTACGCTGCCGGGTCATCAGCCGGGCAGCCTGACTCACAGGAGAATCCGGTGCGCTGGTTACCGTTAGTGATCTTTTTCGTACTGGCCTGGATTGAGATCTCGCTTTTCATTCAGGTTGCACACGTCCTTGGCGTGCTGCTCACCATGCTGCTGGTGGTTTTCACCTCCTGCATCGGCGTGTCTTTGGTTAAAAATCAGGGCATGAAAAACTTTATGCTGATGCAGGAGAAGCTGGCTCGTAACGAAAGTCCGGCGCAGGAAATGGTGAAAAGCGTTTCGCTGATCATTGCCGGTTTCCTGCTGCTGCTGCCGGGTTTCTTTACCGACATGCTGGGCCTGCTGCTCTTACTGCCACCAGTGCAAAAACACCTGACCTTAAAACTGATGCCGCATCTGCGCGTCTGGCGGGGGCCGGGTGCAGGCCCGGACAGCGGTTATACAATGGATGGCGAGTTCGAACGCAAAGACAGCGATCGCCTTGAACATCATGACGATCCAAAAGATCGTTAATCTCATCCTCTTAGCGCGACATCAGGTCGCGCTTTTTGTTTGTCTTCTGACCCGTCCGCGCGGTTTGTCTAAAAAGTCATCAGTTGCATCATCAGACTAAAAAAATTTGTGGGTTGCCCCCTTGAAAGTGTCAGGTCGCGGCCCTATCTCTCTGGTCACGAGGCCGGAAGCCACACAGCCCGGTATTCAACCCAAAAATGAATGATTGGACTTCTCAAAGGAGAGCTATCAAATGAAAATTCGTCCATTACACGATCGTGTCATCGTGAAGCGTAAAGAAGTTGAAGCTAAGTCAGCGGGTGGCATTGTGCTGACCGGTTCTGCAGCAGGCAAATCCACGCGTGGTGAAGTCCTGGCTGTGGGCAAAGGCCGTATCCTTGAGAGTGGCGAAGTGAAGCCGCTGGACGTACAAGTTGGTGACGTCGTGATCTTCAGCGAAGGCTACGGTGCCAAAACTGAAAAAATCGACAACGAAGAAGTCCTGATCATCTCTGAAAGCGACATTCTGGCGATTGTTGAAGCGTAAGTTTTACGCGTAATTCACTGAACGAAACGAATTTAAGGGAAATTTGAAATGGCAGCTAAAGACGTAAAATTCGGTAATGACGCACGCGTAAAAATGTTGCGTGGCGTGAACGTACTGGCAGATGCAGTAAAAGTTACCCTGGGCCCGAAAGGCCGTAACGTGGTTCTGGATAAATCTTTTGGTGCACCGACCATCACTAAAGATGGTGTTTCTGTTGCGCGTGAAATCGAGCTGGAAGACAAGTTCGAAAACATGGGCGCACAGATGGTGAAAGAAGTTGCCTCTAAAGCGAACGACGCAGCAGGCGACGGTACCACCACGGCAACCGTGCTGGCGCAGTCCATCATCACCGAAGGCCTGAAAGCCGTTGCAGCGGGCATGAACCCGATGGATCTGAAGCGCGGTATCGACCAGGCGGTCATCGCTGCGGTTGAAGAACTGAAAAAACTGTCTGTTCCTTGCTCAGACTCCAAAGCTATCGCTCAGGTAGGGACTATCTCTGCTAACTCTGATGAAACCGTCGGTACCCTGATCGCTCAGGCGATGGAAAAAGTGGGCAAAGAAGGCGTCATCACCGTTGAAGAAGGCACCGGCCTGCAGGACGAGCTGGACGTGGTTGAAGGTATGCAGTTCGACCGTGGCTACCTGTCTCCGTACTTCATCAACAAGCCAGAAACAGGTGCCGTTGAGCTGGAAACCCCGTTCATCCTGCTGGCTGACAAGAAGATTTCTAACATCCGTGAAATGCTGCCAGTGCTGGAAGCCGTTGCGAAAGCAGGCAAACCACTGCTGATCATCGCGGAAGACGTAGAAGGCGAAGCGCTGGCAACGCTGGTGGTGAACACCATGCGCGGCATCGTGAAAGTGGCTGCGGTTAAAGCACCGGGCTTCGGCGACCGCCGTAAAGCCATGCTGCAGGATATCGCTATCCTGACCGGCGGTACCGTGATCTCTGAAGAGATCGGTATGGAGCTGGAAAAAGCAGCACTGGAAGATCTGGGCCAGGCGAAGCGTGTCGTGATCAACAAAGACACCACCACCATCATCGATGGCGTGGGTGAAGAAACCACTATTCAGGGTCGTGTCACTCAGATTCGTCAGCAGATTGAAGAAGCCACCTCTGACTACGACAAAGAAAAACTGCAGGAGCGCGTAGCGAAACTGGCAGGCGGCGTTGCCGTTCTGAAAGTGGGCGCAGCAACTGAAGTTGAAATGAAAGAGAAAAAAGCACGCGTTGAAGATGCCCTGCACGCAACCCGTGCTGCGGTTGAAGAAGGCGTGGTTGCAGGTGGTGGTGTGGCGCTGGTTCGCGTTGCAGCACAGCTGACCGAACTGCGTGGTCAGAACGAAGACCAGAACGTGGGTATCAAAGTTGCGCTGCGCGCAATGGAATCTCCACTGCGTCAGATCGTTTCTAACGCCGGCGAAGAGCCTTCTGTTGTGGCGAACAACGTGAAAGCAGGCGACGGTAACTACGGTTACAACGCGCAGACTGAAGAATACGGCAACATGATCGACTTCGGTATTCTGGACCCAACCAAAGTGACCCGTTCTGCTCTGCAGTACGCGGCATCGGTTGCTGGCCTGATGATCACCACCGAATGTATGGTCACTGACCTGCCGAAAGGCGATGCGCCAGACTTAGGTGCAGGCGCTGGCGGTATGGGTGGCATGGGCGGTATGGGCGGCATGATGTAATCGCCCCTGACGCTTGCGTCATAAGAACCCCCGATCGGAAACGGTCGGGGGTTTTTCTTTTGCAGAGGAAAGGGTATAAGTAGGGGCGCAACGGTTACGTTGGCACGGATTAGGGCAATGAATGTTCAGAAAAAATGCGTGTTTTTCTGCTACGCTGCCATCCGACACTGATGATAATAAATGGGGATTATAATGCGTATTAACCTCTTGCTCGGTCTTACGGCTGGTGCGTTATTGCTTGCAGGCTGCAGCAGCTCAACCGACCTGACTTCTGCTGGACAGCGCGTCACCTTTACCGATCAGCAGCCTGGCAAACAATGTCAGCTTCTGGGCAGCCTGACCGGCTCGCAAAGTAACTGGTTAAGCGGAGCCGGTGGCGAAACCAGCGCGCTGCGCGGTGCGGCTAACGACCTGCGGAACCGTGCTGCCGAAATGGGCGGAAACGTCATTTATGGCGCAACCAGTCCTACACAAAACCTGCTTTCAGCCTTTGCACCACTCGACAGCAAGATGACCGGCCAGGTCTATAAATGCCCTAACTGAGCCTGCGCTGAACAGGCAACATTTTTTGAGACGACCGGCCAATGTGCCGGTCGTTTTTTTAGCGTTTATCAATGGCTTTTAGCCGCCAGTGCAACGGGTTGGCAGCCCGCTGCTCGGCGGAAATGAGGCTTGCGGCTACCGGGCTGTGTGCCGCCCGTGATTTATTCCTGCCGAAGTTGCAGATCCAGCGGGGTTTTACTGGGTTCCCCGCCGATCTCACGTGCCAGCTTCGGCACCAGATAACCGGACACCCGCGGCAGCAGGCTACGCATCAACGCCCGGGCTTCTTCATCAGAAACGAAGAAATGCGCTGCGCCCTGCACTTTGTCCAGCACATGCAGGTAGTAGGGCAGAATGCCGGCATCAAACAGCGCATTGCTCAGCGCCGCCAGGGTTTGTGCATCATCATTCACGCCGCGCAGCAGTACGCTCTGATTAAGCAGCGTCACGTCAGCACGTTTCAGGCGCAGCATGGCATCGCAGAGCGCCTCATCAATCTCACGGGCGTGGTTGATGTGGGTGACCATCAAGACCTGAAGCCGCGTTTCCGCCAGCGTCTGACACAGCGCCTCGGTAATGCGATCCGGAATCACGACCGGCAGTCGACTGTGGATACGTAGCCGTTTCAGATGCGGGATAGCGCCCAGCGCGTCAATGAGCCAGGCCAGTTCATGATCTTTTGCCATTAACGGATCGCCACCCGAAAAGATGATCTCATCCAGTTCAGGATGGGCTGCAATATAATCCAGCGCGGCCTGCCAGTTACGCTTGTTGCCCTGATTATCCTGATAGGGAAAATGACGGCGGAAGCAGTAGCGGCAGTTCACCGCGCAGCCGCCTTTGACCAGCAGCAATGCACGGTTTTTATATTTATGCAGTAATCCCGGCACGACGCTATTTTGTTCGTCCAGCGGATCGGTGCTATAACCGGGCGCGTCGACAAACTCCTGACGGCTGGTCAGGACCTGGAGTAGAAGGGGATCCTGCGCATCGCCTTTTTTCATTCGCCGGATAAAGGCGCGCGGCACGCGCAGGGCAAAAAGTCGGCGTGCGTCGCCGCCAGCAGCCAGATCCGGATGATGGTCGAGCGCTAAAAGTTGCAGTAATTCATGAGGATCAGTGACAACATCAGCAAGTTGCTGCAACCAATCTTCTCTGGAAGGGGAATTTAGGGTTACAATGTGTGCCATTTTTTTGGCTATTACCAGTTAATATCTACAGAGGGCCTTTATGGCGACTTATCTTAGCAACGATTTCCGTCCCGGTCTTAAAATCATGTTCGAAGGCGAACCTTATGCCATCGAATCAAGCGAGTTCGTTAAGCCGGGTAAAGGTCAGGCGTTTGCACGTGTAAAAATGCGTCGTCTGCTGACCGGTTCACGCGTTGAGAAAACCTTCAAATCAACGGATTCTGCCGAAGGCGCAGACGTGAAGGATATGACGCTGCAGTACTCTTACAACGACGGCGATTTCTACTACTTCATGCACCCGGAATCTTTTGAGCAGTACCAGGTTGAAGCAAAAGTGCTGGATGAAGTGCAGAAGTGGTTGCAGGACAACGCGGAGTGTATCGTAACCTTGTGGAACGATAAACCGATTGCGGTTCAGCCACCAAACTTTGTTGAAGCGGAAGTCATTGAAACTGACCCAGGCCTGAAAGGTGATACTGCCGGTACGGGCGGTAAGCCAGCAACGCTGTCTACGGGGGCAGTCATTAAAGTGCCATTGTTCGTGCAGATTGGCGAGGTGGTGAAGGTTGATACCCGCTCTGGCGAATACGTGTCACGCGTAAAATAACCCTGAAAGGCGCATCCTGTGATGCGCCTTTTTTTGAGTGAGTTCACCATGAAAAAACGAGCAAAACTTATCGCCTTGGCGTTGCTGGTGGCTTCTGGACTAAGCGGCTGTAACACCTTCCACGGTTTTGGCGAAGACGTATCTCACCTGGGCGGCGCAATCTCGCGCGCGGCTAAATAAGTTATTCCTGCCTTCCTTTTTTCGGCGGCTCAGGCTCGCGACGTTGCATAATCAGTCTATGCTTTAAAAGCTGTACCTATAATGCAACCAAAAAGGATATGGATATGTTGAAGAAAAGTATTGTTGCGATTTTCTCTGTGATGATGTTCTCTGCACTGCTTTCTGGCTGCAACACCACGCGCGGCGTCGGCGAAGACGTTGAAGCGGGCGGCCATGCAATCCAGCGTAGCGCGCAGTAACGGTAAAACCGGTACGAACGTTTTTCGTACCGGCCTTTCTCTAGCCCTGTTTCACCCAAATCAGCTCATCTACCGGGAAACCGGCCTGGCGTGCCTGCTGCACCAGCTTGTGTTTCACACCTTCATCCAACTGCGGCGTCCGTGACAGTATCCACAGATAGTGGCGGTTAGGCCCGCATACCAGTGCGTAACGGTAGTCAGGATCCAGCGCTATCACGTTATAGCCACCATAGAAGGGCCCAAAGAACGAGACCTTGAGTGCCGCACGCTGTTTATCGCCGGTGAAGTAGGCTTTACCCACGCTCTCCTGCCAGCGCTGCTTTTTAACGTTATAGCCGCGATTAACGACTTTCAGGCCGCCATCCTCACGTGGGCTGTAATTTGCCGTAACCTGTTCGAGGCCGCGTTCAAAGCCATGATCCAGCCGGGCTATCTCGTACCACTGACCGAGGTAACGCTGACTGTCGAAGTTTTCAACGACGGTAACGTTTTTTGGCGGTGTGGTCGTGCAGGCGACGGACAGGAAGGCACTCAGGCTGGCGACCAATGTTTTCCATGGAGACATAAAAAGATTCCTTTGTTATTTAACCTGTTAATTATAGAAGCCGGTCAGTTTATTGGACAGGCTTGCGCCACGATTGTTTGCCACTGACATTACGAGTAGACTTCCCTCCCTTATTTGTATCAGGAGCCGTCACCATGAGTGAAACGACAAGCTGGCAACCTGGCGCTTCGATTGCCAGTTTAATTAAACGCGCAGCCATTATTGCTGAAGTGCGTCGTTTCTTTGCCGATCGTGGCGTACTGGAAGTCGACACGCCCGCGATGAGTCAGGCCACGATTACCGACATTCATCTGGTGCCATTCCAGACGCGCTTTGTCGGCCCTGGCCTGTCTGAAGGCCGCGATCTCTGGCTGATGACCAGCCCGGAATACCACATGAAACGCCTGCTGGCGGCCGGAAGTGGCCCTATCTATCAAATGGGCCGCAGCTTTCGCAACGAAGAGGCCGGGCGCTACCACAACCCTGAATTCACCATGCTGGAGTGGTATCGCCCCCATTACGATATGTACCGCCTGATGAATGAGGTCGACGATCTGCTGCAGCAGGTGCTGGAGTGCGACAGCGCGGAGTCGCTCTCTTATCAGCAGGCCTTTATTCGTCATCTTGAGCTGGACCCGCTTTCTGCCGACAAAGCGCAGCTGCGTGAGGCGGCGGAAAAGCTGGGTGAGGGCGAGCTGGCCAGTCGGGAAGAGGACCGCGATACCTTGCTGATGCTGCTGTTTATGCTGGGCGTGGAACCGAAGATTGGTCAGGACAAGCCGTGTTTTATCTACCACTTTCCGGCCAGCCAGGCGGCATTAGCGGAGATCAGTACGGAAGATCATCGGGTGGCAGAGCGGTTTGAGGTGTATTACAAGGGCATTGAGCTGGCGAATGGCTTCCGCGAACTCACCGACAGCCGTGAACAGCGCCAACGCTTTGAGCAGGATAATCGTCGGCGTGCGGCGCGAGGGTTGCCGCAACATCCGATTGATCACTACCTGCTGGCCGCGCTGGAGCACGGCATGCCGGCCTGTTCGGGCGTTGCACTGGGCGTGGACAGGTTGATTATGCTGGCGCTGAAGGCAGAGTCGCTGTCGGAGGTGATTGCGTTTCCGGTAGACCGCTGCTGACGCTTAACGCCGTGCTGACAGAATGGCGCAGCGCCGTTTAAGCGGATAAACAAGGCCTCAAGTGGGCCTTGTTTGCGTTCACCGCTACTGACTGCTGTCCGGAAACTCCTGAATCGTCACCGGGAAGGTCAGCTTCTTGTCATTACGCAGCACCTGCACATTCACCACCGAGCCGGGCCGAATTTCCGCAACCTGGTCCATGGTTTCCTGTGCGGAGAGCGCCGGTTTACCGTCTACGCTCAGCAGCACATCATTGGCCTGGATACCGGCTTTCTCAGCCGGGCCGCCCGGCGTCACCACGCTGACGATAATGCCCTGAACCCGATCGAGACTGTTGCCCTGGCCGTGAAGCGGCGGCACTTCGCGGGCGGTAATGCCGATATAGCCGCGAATGACCCGACCATCACGGATGAGCTTATCCATTATTTTGGTTGCCAGCGCGGTGGGGATAGCAAAACCAATGCCTTCGGGCGTTTCGCCATCGCTGCTCTTATCGAACGTCAGGGTATTGATGCCCATGAGTTCGCCCAGCGAGTTAATCAGTGCGCCACCGGAGTTCCCCTGATTGATTGATGCATCCGTTTGCAGGAAGTTCTGGCGGCCTGACGAGCTGAGTCCGACGCGGCCCGTGGCGCTGATAATGCCCTGTGTGACCGTTTGTCCCAGGTTATAGGGGTTGCCGATGGCCATCACCACATCGCCAATGTGTGCGACGCGTTTGGGATTAATCGGGATAACCGGCAGGTTTGACGCGGTAATTTTTAGCACGGCCAAATCGGTCATGGCATCTGAACCCACCAGCGTGGCTTCAAAAAAACGGCCATCCTGTAGAGCGACGATGATCTGATCGGCATTATTGATAACGTGCTTGTTGGTCAGGATATAACCCCGGTTATTCATAATCACGCCAGAGCCCAGCGTGGTAATACCGCGGTTGTTGTTCCCATGCGCGCTGCGGTTGTAAACATTCACAACGGCAGGCACGGCACGCCTCACCCCTTGATTAAAGCCAAAGGGCGTTTCATCGTTACTGTCATTTTGACTATACAGGGCAGCACCGCCCAAACGCAGTGCGGGCAGCGCTGCGAGCAAGATGCCCGCAACAATCAGTCCCAACACCACTGAACGCAAGAGTTTAAGAAACATGGTGTTAAATCACGTCAGGGGAGAACGTTGGGGAGAATAACATGAGAGCGGCGGACACACACGTGCTTGTGTCCGCCATCGTGCGGGGTTTATCTCAATAACAGATAGATACTTTCCTCACCACGAACCACATTCAGCGCCATCACCGGCGGTTTGGCTTCCAGCACCTTGCGCATTTCGGCAATATTCTGAATTCGCGTGCGGTTGACGCCAATGATCACGTCATCTTTTTGCAGGCCGACCTGTTCAGCCGGAGTGCCTTTTTCGATGGCATCAATCTTCACGCCTTTATCACCGGTTTTGGTCTGACCATCGCTCAGAGTCGCGCCCTGCAGGGCTGGAGAAAGCAGCTGTGCGCTTGCCGTCGTCTGGGCGCTTTGCTCAAGGGTGACATCAACACTCACCGGTTTACCTTCACGTAGCAGGCCAAGCTTCACTTTCTCACCCGGCGCCGTCGTGCCGATCTTCACCCGCAGTTCTGCGAAGCTGGTAATCGGTTTATCGTTGACCGAAACAATGATATCGCCTGACTTGATACCGGCTTTTTGCGCCGCAGACTGGGGCAGCACTTCAGAAACGAACGCGCCGCGCTGTGCGTCAACGTTAAACGCTTTTGCGATGTCCGCGGTCATCTCGGTACCTTTGATACCCAACTGACCCCGTTTGACTTCGCCGTACTTAATTAACTGCTCGGCCAGGTTCATGGCCATATCGCTCGGAATCGCAAAGCCAATGCCGATATTGCCGCCACTGGAGGCCAGAATGGCGGTATTAATGCCGATCAGCTCGCCGTTCAGATTAACCAGCGCGCCGCCCGAGTTACCGCGGTTAATGGCGGCATCGGTCTGGATAAAGTTTTCCAGCCCTTCGAGATTCAGGCCGCTGCGGCCCAGTGCCGAAATAATTCCGGAGGTCGCTGTCTGACCAAGGCCAAAAGGATTGCCGATGGCCACGGCAAAATCACCGACTTTCAGCTGATCCGAATCGGCGACTTTTATCTGCGTCAGGTTTTTCGCGCCCTGAATCTGGATAAGGGCGATGTCGGTCTGCTCATCGTGACCAATCAGTTTGGCATCATATTCGCTGCCATCGCCGAGCTGGACGTTGATCTTATCCGCGCCGTTGACCACGTGGTTATTAGTCAGAACATAGCCTTTGGCGGCATCAATGATGACACCGGACCCCAGCCCCTCAAAGGGTTGAGGCTGGCTTGGGGCGCCACCGGGCAACTGGCCAAAGAAACGCTTAAGCGGCTCGGGAATATCCTGTGTCTGGGCCTGGGCATCAGACTGGGTGCCTTCAACGTGCACGCTGACCACAGCAGGTAATACTTTTTCCAGCATCGGTGCCAGGCTGGGAAGCGGCTGGCTCTGAATCTGTGCAGGCAGCGTCGCCATCGCGCCGGGCGCAGCGGCAAGACTCATTCCAATACTCAAGGCTAATGCGCTTAACAGTCGTGCTTGTTTTTTCATTGCTACAACGCTCTCGCTGCAAAAATGGGGGGAGTAAATCAATGAGACAGCCGTTTGCGGCCGGGGTTCGCAAAAACAGCGGGCACAGCGTCACTGTGCCCGATCATGCTTAGTCGCGGACGGCGCGTTCACCACGCAGTAAGCCAGAGGCGCCTTCAGAGTAGTCACGCGGCATTTGCACCGGTGCCTGATCGTTATCCGCTTCGGCTTCGGTCAGTTGCCATGCAAAGGGGTTTTTGTCCCCGGGCATGTTCGGCAGCAGGTCGTTGGACCCTTTCGCCATGTGCTGATAGAGCTGACGGTAATCACGCGCCATGTTATCCAGCAGCTCTGCGCTCTGCGCAAAGTGGTTGGTCAGCTCTTCGCGATAATCTGCCAGCTCGGCTTTCGTCTTATCCAGTTCGTACTGCATGCTGCGCTGCTCACGCAGCTTCCGGTTGCCAAAACGCATTGCGACTGCGCCGACAATAATACCTACCACTAAACCAATTAGCCCGTATTCCCAGGTCATAATGACTCCCGTGTTATTTCCGTTGTTCCGTAGGGCGTTGCACCACTTAATAATAGTCACTATACCCGTTAATCTTATGGATGTGGAACTCTGGAGCGCCATGCCTTAGTGTAGAGCGGCCTTTTTTTCGACAAACGACGTTTGAATAAGACAAAATTCAGGGACACTGAGCGAACCATGCAAACCTCATCTCCGCTTGCCCGCTATGAGCAGGCGCTATCACAGGGCGATTTCAAGCCCGACGACGTACAGCGTGAAGCGATTACCCGCTTAGATGCTATCCAGCAAGGGCTGATCGCGCGTCAGCACACCACCGAACTTCCCTCGCAGGGGCTGTTAGGTCGTCTGTCGAAGCTGATGGGAAAAGAAAAGTCGCAGCCCAAAGCGCCCGTCCGTGGCTTGTATATGTGGGGCGGTGTTGGCCGGGGGAAAACCTGGGTAATGGATCTGTTTTTTCAGTCTATTCCTGGCGACCGCAAACTGCGCTTACACTTTCACCGTTTCATGCTGCGCGTGCATGAAGAGCTGACCGAACTGCAGGGGCACAGCGATCCGTTACTGATCATCGCCGACCGCTTTAAAGCAGAAACCGATATTCTCTGTTTTGATGAGTTTTTTGTGTCTGACATCACGGATGCCATGCTGCTGGGAACGCTGATGGAAGCCCTGTTTGCGCGCGGCATCAGCCTGGTTGCGACCTCGAATATTCCGCCTGATAACCTGTACAAAAACGGCCTGCAGCGTGCCCGTTTTCTGCCCGCCATCGAGCAGATTAAGCAGCATTGTGAGGTAATGAATGTCGATGCGGGCATTGATTACCGTCTGCGTACGCTGACGTCCGCGCATTTGTGGACGTTTCCTCTGGGGCCGGAAACCTACGCCGAGATGGACCGCATGTTCCAGGCATTGTCAGGCGAAAAACGCGACAGCGCACCGGTGCTGGAGATCAATCACCGTAAAATGCCGACCCTGGGCGTGGCAGAAGGGGTGATTGCGATTGATTTTAAAACCCTGTGTGGAGAAGGGCGCAGCCAGCATGATTATATTGAGCTGTCACGCCGCTTTCACAGCGTCCTGCTGTTTGATGTACCGGTCATGATCTACAAGACGGAAGATCAGGCGCGGCGTTTTCTGGCGTTGGTGGATGAGTTTTACGAGCGCCATGTCAAACTGGTTGTCGCTGCAGAAACCTCCTTGTTCGAAATTTATCAGGGCACGCGCCTGAAATTTGAATATCAGCGCTGTCTGTCCCGTTTGCAGGAAATGCAGAGCGAAGAGTACCTGCGGCTGGCGCATTTACCCTGAGATTCCAGGTAATAAATGAAAATAGGGTTCGATTTTTGTAATCGACTTCTCTATAATCTTGCGACCCCACGTTACAGCACAGGATTTTTTTCCCAAATCCTCTGCGTTCCGGTAACGCTATCCGAAGGGGTGGCTTGCTGGTCAAAATGGTCGTGTGAGCCTCATTCGTTTACTTAAGCGTTTGGGATTTCACCAACGTGTAACTTAATTTGGGTAAGCTTTTCGATGAAAACTTTTACAGCTAAACCAGAAACCGTCCAACGTGACTGGTATGTTGTTGACGCAACTGGCAAAACCTTGGGTCGCCTAGCGACTGAACTGGCGCGCCGTCTGCGTGGTAAGCATAAAGCGGAATACACTCCGCACGTTGATACTGGTGATTACATCATCGTTCTGAACGCTGAGAAAGTTGCTGTAACCGGCAACAAGCGTTCTGACAAGATTTACTATCACCACACTGGTCACATCGGTGGTATCAAACAGGCGACCTTTGAAGAGATGATTGCTCGCCGTCCTGAGCGCGTGATTGAGATCGCGGTTAAAGGCATGCTGCCGAAGGGCCCGCTGGGTCGTGCTATGTACCGTAAACTGAAAGTTTACGCAGGTAACGAGCACAACCATGCGGCACAGCAACCGCAAGTTCTTGACATTTAATCGGGATTAAAGGCAATGGCTGAAACTCAAAACTACGGCACTGGTCGCCGCAAAAGCTCATCCGCACGCGTCTTCATCAAGCCGGGTAGCGGTAACATCGTAATCAACCAACGCTCTCTGGAGCAGTATTTCGGTCGCGAGACTGCACGCATGGTCGTGCGTCAGCCTCTGGAACTGGTTGATATGGTTGGTAAACTGGACCTGTACATCACCGTTAAAGGTGGTGGTATCTCTGGTCAGGCAGGAGCGATCCGTCATGGTATCACCCGCGCTCTGATGGAGTATGATGAGTCACTGCGTGGCGAACTGCGTAAAGCAGGCTTCGTTACCCGTGATGCTCGTCAGGTTGAACGTAAGAAAGTCGGCCTGCGTAAAGCACGTCGTCGTCCTCAGTTCTCCAAGCGTTAATTGTTGCTGCTTCGGCAGACACAGTTGGCACAAAAAACCCGCTCCGGCGGGTTTTTTATTTTTATTCTCAGGTCATCCTGTCGTATAAAACCACAATACTGTTCGCATTTTACCCGCAAAAATGCATTCCCCCACCCACAAGCTGCCTAAAATCTGGTAAACTCTGTGTCACTTTGCGCCCGCAAGCTGGCGCGTTATGCGCCTCGCATTAGTCGGGGGTGGTTAGCGCGGATTGCGAGCGAGTTCTATGAGCAGGTGAGTCGCCGTGTGGTTGGCCATTCGCAGTAACTTTTTGTGAACAAACTGGGAGGTTTTCATGGCTGTCGCTGCCAACAAACGTTCGGTAATGACGCTGTTTTCTGGTCCTACTGACATTTTTAGCCATCAGGTACGTATCGTGCTTGCCGAGAAAGGTGTCAGCGTAGAGATCGAGCAGGTCGAAATGGATAACCTGCCGCAGGATCTGATTGACCTCAATCCGTACCGCACTGTGCCGACGCTGGTAGATCGCGAACTGACGCTGTACGAATCACGCATCATCATGGAATATCTGGATGAGCGTTTTCCCCACCCACCATTGATGCCTGTCTATCCGGTTGCACGTGGCGAAAGCCGTTTAATGATGCACCGTATTGAGCAAGACTGGTACAGCCTGATGAGAAAGGTTGAGAACAGTAGCGGTCAGGAAGCTGAAGCGGCGCGTAAGCAGCTGCGTGAAGAGCTGCTGGCTATTGCTCCTCTGTTTGGGCGTACGCCATTCTTTATGAGCGACGAGTTCAGCCTGGTAGACTGCTATCTGGCTCCGCTGTTGTGGCGTTTACCGTCAATGGGTATCGATCTGCTCGGGTCGGGCTCTAAAGAGCTGAAAGGCTACATGAACCGCGTATTTGAGCGTGACTCCTTCCTTGCTTCACTGACTGAAGCTGAACGTGAAATGCGCCTGCAAGCCCGGGGCTAACGTATGGAAATGTCACAACTCACAGCCCGCCGACCTTATTTGCTGCGTGCTTTTTATGACTGGTTACTGGATAACCAGCTCACACCGCATCTGGTCGTCGACATCAACCTGCCTGGCGTTCAGGTTCCACTCGAATATGCCCGCGATGGTCAGATCGTACTGAACATTGCGCCGCGTGCCGTGGGTAACCTTGATCTGGGCAATGACGAAGTCTCGTTTAACGCACGTTTTGGTGGCGTTCCACGTCAGGTGAATGTCCCAATGGCGGCCATACTCGCCATCTATGCGCGTGAAAACGGCGCAGGCACGATGTTTGAACCTGAACCGGCCTATGAAGGCGGCACACAGGAATTTGCTGAGAATCAGGAAGAGACGGTCATGTCAGTGATTGACGGCGACCGCCCTGATGATGCCAGCGATGACGATAATTCACCGGATGACGATCCCCCGCCACGTGGTGGCCGTCCCGCACTGCGCGTGGTGAAATAACACAGAATACCCGTCACCTGACGGGTATTTTTTTGCCTGTCTGCCAGCCGGTAACAGGCATAAAAAAATCCGGGAACACAGGTTGCCCGGATTTTTACTTTCTGCCGCAGCGATCAGTAAACGTCGCGCAGGTAGCGTTTCTCTTTCTTCAACTGATCGATGTAGTCAGCGGCCCGTTCACTGGAGAGCCCGCCAAACTGACGTACGATTTCATACAGCGCGCTATCCACGTCTTTCGCCATGCGTGATGCATCGCCACACACGTAAAAGTGACCGCCTTCCTGCAGCCAGGCATAGAGCTCTGCACCCTGTTCCAGCATCCGGTTTTGCACGTAGATTTTCTTGTCCTGATCGCGTGAGAACGCCAGATCGAGACGCGTGAGCAGCCCGCTTTCCTGCCAGGCCGTCAGTTCTTCGCGATAAATGAAGTCGTGTTCCTGATGCTGATCGCCAAAGAACAACCAGTTTTTACCCTGAGCGCCTGTTACCTGACGCTCCTGCAAAAAGGCGCGGAACGGGGCGATACCGGTGCCGGGGCCGACCATAATCAGCGGGGCGTTGCCGTTAGCCGGAACGCGAAAGGCTTTGTTGGGTGAGATGAAGATCGCGGGCTTTTCACCACGGCGTACACGCTCAGCCAGATAGGTAGAGCACACGCCGCTGCGGTTGCGGCCACCGCTGTGATAGCGCACTGAGGCGATGGTCAGGTGAACCTGATTCGGATGCGCTTTTGAGCTGGACGAGATGGAGTAGGCGCGATGCTGCAGCGGGCGCAGCAGGGCGACGAACTCGGGTACGCTCAGGCTACGCGTCAGTTCGAGCTGGAGCAGATCCAGCGTATCTTTGCCCCATAGCCAGACACCGAGCGCATCTTTGTCGTCGTGCTGAAGCACGTGACGCAGCTCCTGGTTGGTGGTGTTTTGGCCCACCCACTCGATCAGCTTGCGTGAAGGCTCTGAAATTTCAAACTGGTAGGTCAGCAGGTCGCCCAGGCTCCTGTCGAATCCCGGCACCGGCGTCTGGTAATCGGCGTTCAACTGGGTAAGCAGCAGGCTGACCAGCGACGGCTCGTTGACCGGAATCACGCCAAGTGCGTCACCGGCTTCATACTTCAGGCCGCTGTCGGTGAGATCAAACTCGACGTGGCGAATATCTTTTGCCGATTGCTCACTCGACAGGCGTTTATTGGTGATCAGGGCTGCCGCATACGGATTCGATTTGTTGCTGCCAGGAATAACCGGCGCTTCCGGGGCGCTCTCCAGCACCGTGCCGCTGCTGCCTGCGCTGCTGGCAAACTGGGGCATCGTGCTGTTAATCCACTCATTTGACGGCTCTTCGTAATCAATATCGCAGTCAATGCGGTCAACAACGCGCTTTGCCCCAAGCTGTTCCAGGCGCATATCCAGGAACTTACCTGCCTGACAGAATCCGTCATAGCCGGTATCGCCAATGGCCAGCACGGCGAAGTGCATCTGCTCCAGGCGTGGCGCGGTGCTGGCGGAAATAGCGTCCCAAAACAGCTGGGCGTTGTCGGGCATTTCACCTTCACCATAGGTCGAAGTGACAATCAGCACGTGTCGCATGGTGGCGAACACGTCGAGATCCACATCGCCTAATGCCTGAACGACCGGCACCAGACCTTTGGCACGGGCTGACTTCGCCGCTGACTGGGCCAGCGCCTCAGCATTACCGGTCTGAGAACCATAAAGGATGTGCAGTTGGGTGGTCGCGGCAGCGCTGCTGCCCGCCGCCGGCTGCTGTTTGTCTTCCAGCACCAACAAACGGGAGTGCAGGCCAGCCAGGAAGCCCGCCAGCCAGTATTTCTGATCACCATTGAAAGGTGCATCTTCAGGAATATATGGAATTTTCATGGATACCTTTACTCAATCCCGCTCTTAACCGTCATGCTTCGCTGTGCCGATGGCGGGCGGTTCCTGTGCTCTCAGCAACGGCCTGCTGCTGAGAGGATAAGGATGCCGCTGCGCCCGGCACGTCGAACAAATCAGGGTCATCATCATTAAACACAGTTCTGTTCACTGAGCCTGCTGTCAGGCCAGTTTACCCACGGCCGCTGCAATTTCAGGTAACGCCGCACGCGCAAACAACTCTTCAAAATCAGGCAGGCGACCGAGAATGTCACGGTTGCAGGCATCCTGATACATGATCCAGCCGTAAGTGGCCAGGCTGTCCATTGAGCGGATATTACGTTGCGTCAGTGCCGCTTTGTAATCGGACATGCGTTTTGAACCGATCAGGCTGGCCAACTCGCTGTCGCTATAGCTTTCAATCGCTGCTCGCGCATGGCGTTGCAGCTTACTCACCAGTGAAAAGTCTTCGGTCATCAGCAGATTCCGCACGGCTTTTTCCACGGCGGCGTCTTCAACCGGCGTGCCTTTCGGCAGCTTGCTGAGTGCCAACTGCTGGGCAAAGCTCAGTACGGTGTAGTTATTCAGTAAAACAAACATTTCCTGCGTATCTGTCGCGCCATAAGCCGGAACCGCGCCGTCGGCAATGGTCTTGCCTTCGCGCCAGGCGGCTTTAAACTTGGCAACCTGATGGCCTGCCAGCGCCGTTGACAGCTCTTCCAGCAGATCCTTGCGGGACTTGGCCTTCAGAATTTCACCGCCATCCTGGTAAAGCAGCAGGGAACGCGGCATAACGTAGACAAAGTGCTGACATTCGGTTTCCCAGTGCTCCAGCAGCCAGGCGGCACGCGGAGACTGCGTGGCCTCCAGGTGCCAGTTCAGCATGGTGAGAACCGCCTGCTTATGAATCTGTGCCAGCTCATCCGGGTCAGCGATTGAGCCAAACAGAACGGAGTCGCCCGCCGCATGGCTCGCCAGTGAACCATAGGGATCGTACTGATAAGCAAAGCCGCCGCTCATGCCGTTACCGAAGCCTTTACCAAAGGTGCCCAGGTTTAACACTGCGCCGTTGGTCATGTATTCGCAGCAAAAGTCACCGACGCCTTCCACCACCGCAGTGGCACCGGAGTTACGCACCGCGAAGCGATCGCCGGCCTGGCCCTGAACGAACAGACGGCCGCCGGTGGCGCCAAACAGAGCGAAGTTACCGATCAGAACGTTGCCATCGCTGTCCTGCGCGCCGCCGCCCGGTGAGAGCACGACCAGTTCGCCGCCGCACTGACCTTTGCCGACGCCATCGTTACAGGTTCCACGATGTTTCATCAGCATGCCGTCATTGCAGAAGGCCCCGAAGGACTGACCGGCAGAGCCGGTCGTGGTGATTTCTACGCTGGCAGGTGCCAGATAGCGACGACCGCGATCGTCACGTAGCACGGCCGGCATTGCCTGAATCTGTGCAGCCGTCAGGGTGTGATTCAGCATGCGCTCAATATCGATAGCTAACTGGCCGCCCACGCTTTTATTGCGGTTGTTGAGTACAACATCCTTACCCAGTTGCAGAGAGGTTTTACCCTGATCGACCAGTTGCTGGCTCAGTTCTTCAACCCAGCGGTCATCCAGTTCAAAATCTTTCTCCAGATAAACTGGCTTAGCAATCTTCAGCTCGGGCACCACGGTCAGCATGGCACGCAGGTCCAGCTTACCGACTTCCAACGGGTGATCCATCAGATGAAGCAGATCGGCGCGGCCACGGGCTTCACGCAGGGAACGCAGGCCCATACGCGCCAGAATCTCACGCACTTCATGCGCCACGTTCAGGAAGTACTGTGCCAGCTGGCGCGGATCGCCATCAAAGGCTTCGGCGTTAGTGGTTAATCCCGCCGGGCATTTAACGTTACAGTTCTTCGCCATCACGCACTTCAGCATCATCAGCGCGGTGGTACCAAACTCAAAGCTGTCGCCGCCCAGCAGTGCGGATTTCACCACGTCGCTGCCGGTTTGCTGTGCGCCTGAGCAACGCAGCAGAACTTTGTCGCGCAGGCCGTTTGCACACAGGGCCTGGTGAACTTCGGCGATACCGATTTCGGCAACGCGACCGGTATATTTCAGGCTGGTCACCGAGGCGGCGCCTGTACCACCCGTGTTACCGGCAACGTTAATCACGTCAGCACCGGCTTTCGCCACGCCCACGGCGATGGTGCCAATACCTTCAGATGACACCAGCTTCACAATGACGCGCACGCGGGCCGCTTTACAGTCGTGAATCAGCTGCGCCAGATCTTCGATAGAGTAGGTATCGTGGTGCGGCGGCGGGGAAACCAGCTCAACGCCTGGCGTGCCGCCGCGCGCGGCGGCGATCTCTACGGTAACTTTTGCCGCCGGAAGCTGACCGCCTTCTCCGGGCTTGGCGCCCTGGCCGATTTTGATCTCAAGCTCTTCCAGCATCGGATCGGCCAGGTAGGCCGCCCAGACGCCAAAGCGGCCTGACGCCAGCTGTTTGATACGTGAAGCGCGAATGGTGCCGTGACGGGAGTAGTGCTCACCGCCTTCTCCACAGTTACTCATGCCCCCGACCATGTTGGTGCCATGCGCAACGGCTTCATGCGCCGGTGCGACCAGCGCACCGTGACTCATCGCGCCAGACGCGAAAGTGCGGGTAATTTCGCTCGCGGGCTGAATATCGCTCAACGGCAGCGACGGCAGCGCCGTGAAAATACGTGACAGGTAGTCCGCTGCTTTGCCGCTGGCGGTGACTTTCAGGCCGCCAGCAACCACTTCTGCGGTTTCAATCTCGTCGTTAAAACGGGCTTTCAGCGCACGTGACAGGTTGAGCAGGCGTTCACTTTCTGGTTTCAGTCCGGCAATGGCATCGGTCAGACGCAGCATAAAGGCATTCTGGCTGCCCTCAATGGCGTCACAGACCAGGCCGCGGGTGGCAAAACCATTGTTAGTCAGCGAGTAGCGACCCAGCTTACGCCGGAATTCGGCCTCACTGTCGATGTGGGTAAGATCTGCCGGGAAGGCCAGAATATCGCGCAGCGCGGCTGGGCGGCGTTTGCGCTCTTCGTACATCAGGCTGGAGAACTGACGATAATCGGCCGTAATGGCAAAATCATTCATCACCTCATCCGGGATGCGCTCAAAGCTGCTGTCTTTAAACGTCTCCGGCTTGATGCCAAAGGCATTGTCCAGACGGGCCAGCGTCATCAGACGAATAAAGTTATCCTCTTCACGCGCTTTGTCCGCGAAGCGAATCGGCTCTTCCGTCATATCAATAAAGGTGCGTACGGCAATGGTGCCGTAAGAGTGGCCTGCGCCCTCTGCACGTTCTTTAAACAGGCCTAACAGCGGCACTTCGGACTCGCCCTGAATTTTCAGTGCGCTCTGATGCCAGTCCACCGCCATCTGAGCGATGGTTGCGAAGCCCGCGCCGCCCACAGGCGTTTTGATGTTTGGAAAATACTTTCTCAGTACCGGGTCATCGGTATTCAGGAAGTTAGGCTCGAAGAACTCTCCGCTACTGTAGCTCTCAACGGTACACAGCCCCACTTTACCCATGGTTTTCATCAGGGCTTTTTCGGCCGCTTTAGCGTAGCGTTTAAAGGCTTTGTTGCCTTCTTCGCCTTCACCAAATTTTTCCTCAGCACGCATTTGCACGCCGAGCGGATAAACGGCTGACGCGCCAAAGCCCAGCGTAGCCGCAATATGGTGAGAAGAGATGATCTGTCCGCTCTCCACCACCAGCGACACATCCAGGCGTAAACCTTCCTGTACCAGACGCTGGTTAACGGCAGAAATGACCAGCAGCATGGGCAATGCGGCCTGGGTAGAAGAGATATGGCGATCGGTCAGTACGGCAATGCCGCCCTCTGAGCGGGCAAAATCCACCACCTGCTGTGCCAGATCGTCAATCGCTTTTTCCAGCGCGCTGGCGTTCGCTGTGCGGCTCAGCAGATCTTTGCCGGTGACCGGCTCGTAAAGCATTTCGAAGCGAGCGTAAGGGGCCACGTTCTGCTCGCGCAGCTGCAGCATGTCCAGATGGGTCAGAATCGGGGTTGGCACAATGATCTGCCGACCTTTACTGCGGCCCAGATGCGGTTTAGCGCCCAGCGCCACGCGCAGCGTCATGCCATCCGCTTCGCGAATGGAGTCCAGTGGTGGATTGGTCACCTGGGCAAAGCGCTGCGAGAAGTAGTGCGCCATGCCGCCTTCATGATCGGAGAGGCCGTTAATCGCATTGCCGTAACCCATCGCAGAGATTTTCTCGGCGCCGGTGTTCAGCATCGGATCCATCATGAACTTAAAGCTTTCCTGGTTGTAGTAGTACGCCACGAAGCGCTGATAGGTTTTCAGATCGCCGCGATAGCGCAGGGGAGAACCCTGTTGTTCAGCAGGAATAACCGGCAGCTCTCGTAAATCGACACGCGACTTGCCGAGCAATGCCGCATAGTCTTTTTCAGCAGCCAGCTTCTCCAGCGCCTGGTGCGTGGTGTAACTGCGCTTTTCGCGATGGTCAAAATACAGCATGCCGCCGGCTTCAATACGGCCACGGCGCAGCACGCTTTCAGGGGGAAAGGCAATTTGTCCCGCTTCAGACATGGCACCGATGTATTCCGCCGTTTCGATTGAACGCAGCGGGCGCAGCCCCAGGCGATCAAGACGAGCACCGATTACCTCGCCGTTACCAAAAATTAAGGCGGCCGGGCCATCGTTTTTCTCTTCATAAAGCGAAAAGTATTCCAGCATGTCACGCACGGCAGGGGAGAGCGCGGTATCGTTTTCCCAGGCAGGCGGCATCATCGACACCACCGCGGTGATCAGGTCCAGATCGTCTTCCATCAGGCGGCTGTGAATGCTCTGATCCAGTCGCGAACTGTCTGACTGGCCTTTCGGACGCACAATAGTTTTGCCACGGGCGGAAGCCAACGCAGATTCGGCGATGCGGTTTTTACGATCGGTATTCAGCTCACCGTTGTGGGCCATCAACCGGAAAGGCTGTGCCATGGTGGTGTGCGGATCGGTATTCGTTGAGAAGCGAGTATGGAAAAACAGTCCGCGTACGTGATGATCGGGATCGGTCAGATCTTTGAAGTAAGGGATCACTTCATTCGAATTCAGGCGCGCTTTAAAGACCTGGGTGCGCGACGACAATGACAGTGGATATAACCCGCCAAATTCGGTTTGGGTAAAGGCTTGTGCCTCGATCGTCAGCAGGGCGCGATAAATCAGTTTTTCGAAATCGATCTGATTGCTGATGTCCTGAGGTGCGGCAAAAATCCACTGCACAATGGGAAGCTGAAACTGCATGGCAGCCGGGCGCGTGACGCTGTTATCCAGCGGCATTTCACGCTTCAGGATAACCGGCAGATTAAAGCGATTTAGCGTCTCTTCGACTAAACGTTCGGCATTGGCGCGCAGTTCCGTGTCTTTCGGCACGAAGAAGTTACCTACACCAAAGCGTCCGGCCTCAAGCGCCTGACCGGTAATTTTACGGAAAAAATGCAGGGAAAGATCGACGTTAACCCCGGCGCCATCGCCCACGCCTTCGGCGGACATACCGCCACGGTGCGGAACCGTACAGAGTGCGCTGTGCGCCATGCGCAGAATTTCATGAGTCTGCTCGCCGTCCTTACGGGTAATGAAACCTACACCACAGCTGTCACTTCCTGCTGCTGGGTCATATAAGCCATAGGAATCAGGTTTTTTACTGGACATTGAGGGTCTCCTTAAAACTGCTTTAGACATTACCTGCATTGTTTCAGGCACTGAGTTCAACTGCACACTTCCCAGCGCAAATTCTTTCATTTCCGCGCCTGACAGCCTGCGCGATTGGGTTTTACGCACTTTTCATCGCCAGGAGAAAGGTCCCTTGAGGCGTTGCGCTTGATTTTTCCGTTCTCGAAAGGAGATGACTCAAACCATGTGGGCGTCATGTTGCATAGATATGCCGTGACACGTATCCATCATGAAAGCTTTCAGCGGAATTCCAACTTATCGGGAAAGCGAATCGAGGTCAAATAGTGATACTGACACAGTTTAATCCCGTCTTTGTATCCTTAACTGAATGAATTTATTATTTTTTCATGTCTAAAATGTGTCAGTTTGCCATTCAGGTATAGGGTATGAAATGTGAACTGTATCACTGTGCAGAAGGCGTGAAATCACTGAAGTATGCTGGCGATAAGGGACTAAACAGCATCAAATGCTGCTGCAGGCAGTGTAAGCACAGGATGTATCTGTTTTTCTTATAGCACCAAATTTGAATGAATAAGGGCATCATGATTAGCAAAATTAATCACGTCAGGTTGCTTAAAACTGCAATTTATATGAATGAGTATGCATGAAAAGCATGGCGTCGCGATAACAGGAGGTTATTTGGCGAAAAAGCAGAGGCAGGAATAGCCCGCCTTGCAAAAAGGCGGCCTTACAGATTCATTGAGTTAGCACAATTAGTCAAGGGTTTTAGCATTAAGGAGCTGAACGTCGGAGAAGAGACCGTGTTTTGCACCATATAAGTGCATCCGCGCGGCGATCTTACCTTATGCACTGCGACGACAGCGAAATAAATACGCTATCATGTGGCTGTTCTCATCCAGGGAGTGTTTATGAAACAGATTCGCCTGCTGGCGCAATATTATGTTGATTTAATGGTCAAGCTTGGCCTGGTACGTTTCTCGCTGCTGCTGGCCTCCGCGCTGGTCGTGCTGGCGATGATTGTGCAGATGGCGGTCACCATGGTACTGCGTGGCCACGTCGAAAGTATCGATATGGTGCGTTCGGTCTTTTTTGGCCTCTTAATCACGCCCTGGGCGGTCTACTTCCTTTCTGTGGTGGTTGACCAGCTGGAAGAGTCTCGTCAGCGTCTGGCAAGGCTGGTGGATAAGCTGGAAGAGATGCGCACGCGCGATCTCGAACTAAATCAACAGATGAAAGAGACCATCTCACAGCTTAATAATGAAATCGCCGATCGTAAAAAAGCTGAGGAAGCACGTGAGCAGGTGATGGCGAAGCTGCGTGAAGAGGTGGCGCGCCGCGAGCAGGCGCAAATTGAGCTGGAGCAACAGTCTTCCTTTCTGCGTTCGTTCCTGGATGCCTCACCGGATCTGGTCTTTTACCGCAATATCGATAAACAGTTTTCGGGCTGTAACCGGGCCATGGAGCTGTTAACCGGCAAAAGCGAAAAACAGCTTATTGGTCTGACGCCTCGCGACATCTATGACAACGATACGGCCACCAAGGTGCTGGAGACAGACGAAAAAGTCTTCCGGCATAACGTCTCGCTGACCTATGAGCAGTGGCTGCAGTATCCCGATGGCCGTAAAGCCTGTTTTGAGATCCGCAAAGTGCCCTATTATGACCGCGTGGGTAAGCGCAGTGGGCTGATGGGCTTCGGACGCGATATTACCGAGCGTAAACGCTATCAGGACGCGCTGGAGAGTGCCAGCCGCGAGAAGACCACCTTTATCTCAACGATCAGCCACGAGCTTCGTACGCCGCTTAACGGCATTGTCGGGCTCAGTCGCATCTTGCTAGATACCGATCTGAACCAGGAGCAGCTTAAGTACCTGAAAACGATCCACGTTTCCGCGATTACGTTGGGCAACATTTTCAATGACGTCATTGAAGTCGATAAGATCGAACGCCGCAAGGTTCAGCTGGATAACCAGCCGGTCGACTTCACCAGTTTCCTGGCCGATCTGGAAAACCTCTCAGGCCTGCTGGCACAGCCTAAAGGGTTGAAGTTTGTCATGGCGCCACAACTCCCACTGCCGCATAAGATCTCAACTGATGGCACGCGCCTGCGGCAGATTCTGTGGAATCTGATTGGTAACGCGGTGAAATTCACCCAGCAGGGAGAGATCGTCGTACGCGTCGCGTACGAGCAGGATGAAACGCTGCGCTTTGAGGTTCAGGACTCAGGGCAGGGGATTCGGCAGGAAGAGCAGGATAAAATTTTTGCGATGTATTATCAGGTTACCGATCAACACGGCGGGAAGCCGGCGACCGGAACCGGTATTGGTCTGGCAGTGTCACGCCGCCTGGCACAGGCCATGGGCGGGGATATCAGCGTAAACAGCGCACCGGGGCAGGGCTCCTGCTTTACCGTTGTGATAAAAGCGCCACGCATTGCAGAAGAAGTGGAAGATGAAGGCGTGGACGACCCGCTTCCGCTCCCGGCTTTGCACGTCCTGCTGGTGGAAGATATCGAGCTGAATGTCGTTGTTGCACGCTCGGTACTGGAAAAACTCGGATGCAGCGTAGAAGTGGCGATGACCGGCAAGGCGGCACTGGAGATGTTCGATCCGCTTGAGTTTGATCTGGTGCTGTTAGATATCCAACTGCCGGACATGACCGGGATGGATGTGTCACGCGCCATCCGTCAGCAACATCCAGACGCAAACCTGCCGCCGTTGGTTGCGTTAACGGCCAACGTGCTGAAAGACAAAAAAGAGTACTTCGACGCTGGCATGGACGACGTGCTTAGTAAGCCCCTTGCCGTGCCCGCGTTAACGGCCATCATTAAAAAGTTTTGGGACTATCAGTCTGAGAGCGATGCGCAGCCGGCCAGGTTCGTGAATAACAGTAAAACCGATGCAATACTGGATGTTCCTATGCTCGAACAATATCTGGATCTGGTGGGGCCGAAGCTGATTACGCAAAGCCTGACTATGTTTGAACAGATGATGCCGGGTTATCTTGAGGTGCTGGATTCCAACATGATGGCGCGTGACCAAAAAGGCATTGCGGAGGAAGGACATAAAATCAAGGGTGCAGCAGGCTCGGTTGGGTTACAGCATCTTCAGCAGGTGGCAAAGCAGATTCAAAGCCCTGAACTACCGGCATGGTGGGACAACGTGGGCGAATGGGTCGAAGAACTGAAGCGTGAATGGCAACACGATGTGCAGGTACTGCGCGAGTGGGTTGCTGAAAAACAGCGTTGATACAAAAAAATGACCCCAGCCGAAGCCGGGGTGCGCTAATACTGCGCCAACACCAGGGAAAAAGACGCTGCTGCTATGCTTAATGTTATTCATGCAACAGCGGGGTATTGGTTAACACTTGCAACACCTTAGCAAATTCAAATTACTTTGTGACAAGATTCATTAAAATTTGTGATGTTGAACCGCGTTTAAATACAGGAAACATTAATTCGACAACATAGTCAAGCAATGAATCAATTTTACCGTCGTATTGGTTGTTTTTTAATCAAACCTACTGTTTTTTGTACGGGCTTAAGCCAAATTTGTTAACAAAACCTGTGTTGCGCGCGGTAACCAAAATTTTTTGCCGTAGCTTGCGAGTAAAATAGATATAAACTTATGATAATAAAGAATAATGAAGAAAACAGGTCGATCGGACCCAAAACGTTTCGGGTCACCGGATCTTATCTCATCATCAAAAGGTTTTGCCGATAGAAAGTCTTTTATAATTCGGCAAAAACATAGAGTTAAAATAACGCTGTGTGACAAATAAATCCCTTAGCAAGGTCACTGAGTGAACATTTTATCAGCAGGTGCCGTGAGGGCTTTTTACAGTCCGCAGAATTATATATAAGTTTTGTGAAACATTGAGGTATGGGATTGTCACAAAATGGTATCATCTTTTTAGAAAGGTGGGCGCATTACAAAAAAGATGGAACCGATTCCTTACGCGTGGAAGTAATTGAACTCATTCAAACTATTGTTGCATTCAGAATGCATTTTCATTGTTTTGTTATAAACGTTGCACAATGTAGCAGCGCATTTGTCAGTAAAAAAGTGTACGCCGGGCAGTGGTCACGCCTGAAATTAATTAACGCATAAAAATCTTGAGACGAGCGCATGAGTAAGCATAAAGGGAACCTGTGGCGGCGCGTGAAGCCTGTAGTGATGCGCATTGTGTTTATTTGGCTGGGGCTGTGGCTGGCGGGCATTCTGCTCTTTTCGTTCATTCCTGTCCCCTTTTCAGCCGTGATGGCAGAACGTCAGGTAGGTGCCTGGTTCAGGGGCGATTTTGGCTACGTCTCTCATTCGGACTGGGTAGGAGCAGATGAAATTTCACCCTGGATGAAACTGGCCGTCATCGCTTCTGAAGATCAACACTTCCCCGACCATTGGGGGTTTGACGTAGCGGCAATCCGGTCCGTACTGGACGACAGTGACAGCCGGATGCGTGGAGCATCCACGCTGTCACAGCAAACGGCAAAAAATCTGTTTTTGTGGGATGGCCGGAGTTGGGTGCGTAAAGGACTGGAGGCGGGATTAACCGTCGGGCTGGAAACCGTATGGACCAAACGGAGGATCCTGACGGTTTATCTGAATATCGCGGAGTTTGGCAAAGGCACGTTCGGGGTAGAGGCGGCTTCACGCCGCTTCTTTCATAAACCTGCCAGCCGATTAACCCTGTCCGAAGCGGCGCTGCTGGCTGCTGTCTTGCCTAATCCGCTGCGCTTCCGCGCAGACGCACCTTCAGGCTATGTCCGTCAACGCCAGCAGTGGATCCTGCGCCAGATGCGTCAGCTGGGTGGCGAAGGCTTCCTGCAGCGCAATCACCTGAACTGACGTTAGTCTTCGTCGAATCCGGCTTCAAACAGTTCAATGACGGCGGCCAGGGCTTCCGTTTCCTGTGGACCGCTGGCTTCGATCTCAATATGACCGCCTTTGGCCGAATCCAGCATCAGCAACGCTATAACGCTGCTGGCTTCGGCCTCTGTTCCGCTCTCGTTACGCAACAGCACTTCGGCATCGAAACTCTGCACCAGTTCAAACAGCTTCATAGCAGGACGTGCATGCATGCCGAGCTTATTTCTGATTTCCACGGTTTGCTTAACGGTCATGATTTACGTTTTTCCAGCGTGCGATGACGAGACTGTACATTTTTACCCCGGGAGCGGAAATAGTCAGCCAGCTGTTCGGCAATATACACGGAGCGATGTTTGCCGCCAGTACAGCCAATTGCCACGGTAAGATAGCTACGGTTGTTGGTTTCCAGCATCGGCAACCAGAGTTCCAGATAGCTACGCGTCTGATATATGAAGTTATGGACTTCAGTATGACGATCGAGGAACGCGGCCACGGGCCTGTCCAGACCGGTCATGGGACGTAATTTAGGATCCCAGTGCGGGTTAGGCAAAAAGCGCACATCGAAAACGTAATCTGCATCAATGGGAATGCCGTGCTTGAAGCCAAACGATTCGAACACCATTGTCAGCTCACGCTCACGTTTACCCAGCAAGCGGGTACGCAGCATCTCCGCCAGTTCGTGTACCGACATCTCTGAAGTATCAATAATCAGATCGGCACGGGAACGCAGCGGCTCAAGCAGGTCGCTCTCTTCGTCAATCGCGCTTTCCAGCGACAGATTCTTGCTGGATAACGGATGCAGACGGCGCGTATCACTGTAACGGCGGATCAACGTGTTGCGATCGGCATCAAGAAACAGCAACTGCGGTGAGAATGCTGAAGGCAAGCTGCTGAGCGCCGTCTCAAAAATCTCAGGAGATTCGGGCATATTGCGTACGTCAATACTCACGGCCGCAGAGATATTGCGCTCGACCAGTGATTCAGCCAGTTGAGGCAACAGCACCACTGGCAGGTTATCAACGCAGTAAAAACCCATGTCTTCCAGCGCGCGAAGCGCCACTGACTTTCCCGAGCCTGACCGACCGCTGACGATCATCAGCACCATGACCTTCTCTCCCGTTTTAAAGCCGGCTTACGCCGGTAAATCACGCGCTTTATTGCTCTGTTTGTGCTTCGGTAATAATCGCATACAGTTCTTCATCGCTCTGCGCGGCACGCAGGCGGCGGCAAACCGTTTTATCCGCCAGTCGTTTTGCCACTAACGACAGCGTATGTAAATGGGTTTTACACTGGTCAGCCGGCACCAGTAGCGCAAAAAGCAGATCGACAGGCTGGTTATCCACGGCATCAAAAGCGATGGGTTGCTCCAGGCTGATAAAGACGCCCACGGCCCGTAAAGTATCTTCCTCCAGCTTGCCGTGAGGGATCGCGATACCGTTACCGATACCGGTGCTCCCCATGCGCTCACGGGTTAGGATCGCCTCAAACAGCGTTTGATGCGGCAGGTTGAGCTGCTTAGCGGCCAGTTCGCTGATAATCTCCAGCGCCCGTTTTTTGCTTTGGCAGTGTACGCTACTGCGGGTGCAGTCTGGCGAAAGCACCGTGCTCAGTTCCAGTGTTAAATCATTGTTCATTGTCGTTTCACTTGCGAGTTCACATAGCCATCAACCCGGTACGTAAAAATCACGTCGCGGAATAATGGCGCTGGCACAGATGACAAAACGGGGCGGTTAATCCGCCCCATCCTTTCAGCTTTGCGCGCCGGGCGCGCCTGCCAGCGTGAAGGTTAGTGTTTTTTTAGCTTGTCTTTATATTTGGTCAGTTGACGGGTCAACTTGTCAATCAATCCGTCAATTGCCGCATACATATCTTCCGCTTCAGATGTGGCGTGCAGCTCGCCACCGTTGACGTGCAGGGTTGCATCAGCAATCTGCGTCACCTTCTCAACTTTCAGGACAACATACACCTGATTGATATGATCAAAGTAATGTTCCAGTTTGGCAAATTTCGTTGTCACGAACTCACGCAGGGGTTCGGTGATTTCAACATTTTGCCCGGTAAGGTTCAGCTGCATAGGTCTTCCTTCTCATTTCTGTCAAACCAGCTGTTTACGCTGATTTGAAGGCGGTATGGACAAAGACTCGCGGTACTTAGCGACGGTTCGACGTGCCACTATTATCCCTTGATCAGATAACATGGAGGTCAGTTTACTGTCACTCAAGGGCTTGGCGGGGTTTTCCGCCGAGATTAATTTTTTCACCAGCGCACGAATAGCGGTAGATGACGCTTCTCCGCCACCTTCAGTATTAACATGACTGGAGAAAAAATACTTCAGTTCAAAAATGCCTCGTGGGCTGTGAAGGTATTTTTGCGTAGTCACGCGGGAAATCGTCGATTCATGCATGTCCACCGCCTGGGCAATATCGGCCAGCACCATAGGACGCATAAACTCTTCACCCTGGTCAAAAAAGGCCTGCTGCTGTTCCACAATACAGCGGGAGACTTTTAACAATGTCTCGTTACGGCTTTCAAGGCTTTTAATCAGCCAGCGGGCTTCCTGCAAATTACTGCGGATAAACTGACTGTCGCTGTCGTTGCGTCCGGCTCCGCCCATGGCGGCATATTGCTGGTTTATCTTCAACCTGGGCAGGCTGTCGGTATTCAGTTCGACCGTCCAGCGCGTCGTCACTTTACGTACCAGCACATCGGGAATCACGTATTCGGGTTCACCGGTGTTAATCGACTGACCCGGGCGCGGATCGAGCGACTGAATCAGCAGCATCGCCTCTTTCAGTACGTCTTCTTTCAGACGCGTTACGCGCATCAGGCTGCGGAAATCGTGGTTCGCCAGCAAATCGAGATGGCTGCTGACGATCAATTTTGCTTCCGCCAGCATCGGCGTTTCAGGCGCATACTGCGACAGCTGCACCAGCAGGCAGTCGCGCAAATCACGCGCGCCGACGCCGACAGGATCGAAACGCTGAACGCGCTTTAACACGGCTTCGACTTCGTCGATTTCCAGCTCGTCGTTACCGATACTGTCGAGAATCTCTTCAAGTGAAACGGTAAGATAACCGGTGTCATCAATGGCATCGACGATAGAGGTCGCAATGGCACGGTCGTTATCGCTGAAGGGCGTTAACTCGACCTGCCACATAAGATAGTCCTGCAGTGACTGTGTGGTTTCGCCCTGATAAATCGGCAGCTCGTCATCCTGATAATCGGTACCGGTTCCTGAAGGCGTGCCTGCGGTGTAAATCTCGTCCCACGTGGCGTCAAGCGGCAGCTCTTCAGGCATATCCTTTTGTTCCAGCGCTTCTCGGGTATCCAGTCCCGCTTCGCCTTCCTGATACTCTTTCGCGTCTATTTCATCGTGCAGATCGGTTTGCTCAAGCAGGGGATTGCTTTCCAGCGCCAGCTGTAACTCTTGCTGGAGTTCGAGCGTAGAGAGCTGCAGCAGACGTATCGCCTGCTGCAGTTGTGGGGTCATCGCCAGTTGTTGGCTGAGCCTGAGTTGCAAACCTTGCTTCATAGACAGGATGGATATTCCCGGGTAAACATCAGTATTAACGACACCTTATCAGAGTCTGAACTCTTCACCCAAATAAACCCGTTTAACTTGCTCATCTGCAAGGACTTCATTCGGCGTACCGTGCGCAATCAGGTTTCCCTGACTGACGATATAGGCGCGTTCACAGACCGCCAGCGTTTCACGCACGTTGTGGTCGGTGATGAGAACACCAAGGCCACTGTCACGCAGGTGTTCAATGATTTTTTTGATGTCGATAACGGAAATCGGGTCGACCCCGGCAAAGGGTTCATCCAGCAGGATAAATTTCGGATTCGCTGCCAGCGCACGCGCAATTTCTACGCGACGGCGCTCACCACCCGACAGCGATTGCCCCATATTGTCGCGCAGATGAGCAATGTGAAACTCTTCCATTAGCTCGTTAGCCCGATCCTGTCGCTGCTCTTCGGTTAAGTCATCACGAATTTGCAGGACCGCCATCAGGTTGTCGTAAACGCTCAGGCGACGAAAGATTGAGGCTTCCTGCGGCAGATAGCCAATGCCGCGGCGCGCACGCGCATGAAGCGGCAGGATGCTGATATCTTCGTCATCAATAATGATGCGTCCCGCATCGCGCGGAACAATGCCCACCACCATGTAAAAGGTGGTCGTTTTACCCGCACCGTTTGGACCCAACAGCCCGACGATTTCACCGGACTTTACCTGCAGGCTGACGTCTTCAACCACGCGGCGGCCTTTATAAGCCTTTGCCAGGTTTTCTGCGATTAATGTGGCCATAGTGATCAGTTACTCTTTTTTTCGCTGTTGGTTGACGCGGGCTTATCCTGCAACTGCGACGGCACCAGCACGGTCGTTACGCGCTTGCTCTGGCCCTGGCTGTAAGCCTGCATTTTTTGCTCTTTTACCAGATAGGTGATGCGGTCGCCTTTGATGTTGCTGTCCAGTTGCTCAATGTAGGCGTTGCCGGTCAGCTCAACAAAGTCATTGGCAAGCTCATAATGCAGTTTGGACGCATGACCCTGAACCGGTTTGCCGTTGTCCTGCATCTGGTAAAAGGTGGCAGGGTTACCGTAAGCATCAACGATGGTTTTTTTACTGTCACCGCCCGGACGCGTGACCACCACTTTATCCGCAGTAATTTTGATCGATCCCTGGGTGACAATAACATTACCGGTGAAGGTCGCGACATTGCCTTGCAGATCCAGAGACTGATTCTCAGAGTCGATATTGACGGGTTTGTCCGAGTCACCGGTCAGCGCCAGAGCAGGCAGGCTGGTTGCAAGCAGCATACTGGCCAGTAAAAACTTAATGCGGTTTTTGTTCATTTTGAATTTCATAAGAAGTTTTGACCTTTTCGATTAACTCGGCGTTCTTTGTCCGTAAATTACCGCGCATTTTCATACCGGTAGAGTTAAAACTGCGGCCATATAACGTCACCTGGTCGTCAGAGGCGACGTCCTGCGTGACAAGATTGACCTGAGCGTTATCCGTTTTAATTCTCTCAAGCTCAGAATCTGGAGCCAGAGCATTCAGCTCAACATGGCCGTACAGATACAGCATACGATCTTTGGTAAGCTTTGCTTTATCTGAACGTACCGTCCAGGTCGGCATTTTATTTTCGTCATAGGTAGTCATCACCGGATTATCAAACCAGCTTATTCCGCTGTCTTCGTAATAGGTGACTTTGTCCGATATCAGCTTATAAGCCAGCCCGCCTTGCGGGTTGTAGACTACGGTATGCGAATTGGCACTAGTGTAGGTTGGCGTTTGATCATTATTCGCTACCGGCGCGCTGTTGTCGCCATCCCGGTTAGTGAAATTCCAGCCAATAAGCACCAGCGCAATCAAGGCCAGACCCAACGTTATCCAACGCCTGCTTTTACTCATACTGATTGCCCTTTGGCATCCTCGAATTTATTTTGCGCCATTAAGATGAGATCGCACAGCTCCCGCACCGCGCCGCGCCCACCGGCAATACGGGTAACGTAGTTCGCGCGCGTCAATAGCAATGGATGGGCATCGGCGACAGCCACGCTTAGCCCGACTTTCGCCATCACTGGCCAGTCAATCAGATCGTCGCCAATATAGGCGACCTGATCGTCAGAGAGCGACAGTGTATCCAGAAGTTCACCATAGGCCAAAAGCTTATCTGATTGCCCCTGATAAAGGTGGCGAATCCCGAGCGTTTTACAGCGGTCTTCCAGTAATTTGGCCGTGCGGCCGGTAATAATAGCTACTTCGACGTCAGAGGTCAGCAGGCAGCGAACGCCATAGCCATCGCGCACGTTAAAGGTTTTCAGCTCTTCGCCGCTGTTCCCCATATAAATCAGGCCATCCGACATCACACCGTCAACGTCGCAGATCAGCAGGCGAATTTTACTGGCGCGCGTCATGACATCTGAACTGACCGGGCCGTAGCACGTTTCTAAAGTGGCATTTTCCGACTGCATTATGTCTTCCTGTTTACACTACGCCAGCGCGCAGCATGTCATGCATATGTACCACACCCAACAGACGGTCGTCATCGGCCACCAGCAGGGAAGTAATGTTTTTGGTTTGCATCAAATTCAGCGCATCCACCGCCAGCACGTTAGGCCGCACGCGAATGCCACCCCGGGTCATGACTTCAGCGATAGTGGCGTGTTGAAAATCAATGCCCATATCAAAGATGCGGCGCAGGTCACCATCGGTAAAGATGCCCTCGATCTTCATCAGATCGTCCACGATAACCGTCAGGCCGAGATTTTTACGGGTAATTTCCAGCAGGGCATCACGCAGGGAAGCATCGCGAGTGACGTGCGGGAGTTCATCCCCGCTGTGCATAATGTCGCTGACGTGTAGCAGCAGCTTCCGGCCCAGCGCACCGCCCGGATGGGACAAGGCAAAGTCTTCTGGCGTAAAGCCGCGGGCTTCCAGCAGGGAAACGGCCAGCGCATCGCCCATGACCAGCGTTGCGGTTGTGCTGGTGGTGGGGGCCAGGCCGAGCGGACAGGCCTCCTGTGGGACTTTCACGCACAGGTGGATATCTGCGGCGCGGGCCATGGCGCTTTCAGGACGGCTTGTCATACAGATCAACGGAATCTTTTGGCGTTTCATTACCGGTATCAGCGCCAAAATCTCACTGGATTCGCCACTGTTAGATATCGCGATGACGACATCGTCTTTACCTACCATGCCAAGATCGCCATGGCTGGCTTCAGCGGGATGCACAAAGAACGCCGGCGTGCCGGTGCTGGCAAAGGTGGCCGCCATTTTTTTCCCGATATGGCCCGACTTGCCCATTCCCATGACCACCACTTTTCCCTGACAGGCATAAATCAGTGCGCAGGCGTCGGCGAAAGCCTCATTAATATATTGATCAAGCTGCTCCAGGCCTTCGCGCTCGATGCGTAATACCGTTTTACCGGCTTTCTGAAAATCAAAATTTACCGTTGGTTGCTGATATGACATGGCGAATCTGTCCTTGTTAGCCGTCCATAAACGCCGGCTGTAGCCACAGCAGCGTTACCCAGACGAAGAAACCACAGAGTAAAAGCGAGCCCGCCGTACGGCCAACCCGGCGGCGACGCAGCAGACAAAGCATGGCGAACAGCACGCTGACACCCAGCATTATCCAGTAATCGCGCGCAAATGCGTGATAGTCTACGCTGCCGGGATGAATCAGGGCCGGCAGACCCAGAACGATAGCCAGATTATAAATATTGGCACCAATCAGATTGCCGATAGCGATATCATCTTCACCTTTCAGCGCGCCCGCGATGACCGTTGCCAGCTCTGGCAGACTGGTGCCGACCGCGATGAGCGTCAGCCCCATGACCAACTCGCTGACGCCAAAGTAATCCGCAAATACGGTCGCGTTATCGATCACCATGTGCGTCGACATGGGCAGGATAATCAGTGCGACGGCCAGCCAGAGAAAGGCGACGGTATTTCCGCTCTCTTCACGCGGCAGTTCGGCTAATTGTTCGCGCGTTAACGTATCGTTATTGTCCTTCTCTGCTTTGCGCGCGATGCGGATGGTCACTATCAGATAAATCGCGGCGATAGCAATCAGTGCAAGGCCATCCAGGCGACTAAGATAGTTATCAAATAACATGATGCCGCTAAGAAGTGAGACCAGCACCATCAGCGGCAGTTCACGGCGTATTAAATTGGAATGGATGCTCAGGGGATGCAGCAAGGCCGCGCCACCGAGAATCAAAAGAATGTTGGTGATGTTTGAGCCAAGCGCGGTGCCCACCGCCAGATCCATCTGTCCGTACTGCGCTGCCGAGAAAGAGAGAATGATCTCCGGGAGCGAGGTGCCGATACTGACGACGGTCATGCCGATGATCAAGGGCGGGATGCCAAAGGATCGACAAAGTATTGCAGCACTAAACACCAGACGATCGGCACCATAAGCCAGTAAAAGCAGTCCGATAATCAGCAGTGCGGTAGCGACGAACATGAAAAATCCTTGCTTAAAACCCCTGTCGGCTCGCCTTCAGGTTCTTTGTGACAAAACAGGCGCTGATTTTGACCTTCTGAGCGGCAAAAGTAAATTTTATGACCGTTTTCGCCAAATCTTTGTATTAAGTTTCTGTAAAGCTATCGTGCGTTTAGCCTTAACAGGCTACCATCGTACCCTATGTTGACGCCCGATCCGTAATAGAGGTGATAATGATCCAACAAAAAACGAACCTGGTTGAGGTTCGTGGCGTGAGTTTTTCACGTGGCGATCGCAAAATTTTCGACGATATTTCGCTGACGGTGCCAAAAGGTAAAGTGACGGCGATTATGGGGCCGTCGGGGATCGGGAAAACAACGCTGCTACGCTTAATCGGCGGGCAACTGCAACCTGATAGCGGTGAGATCTGGTTTCGGGATGAGAACATTCCGACATTGTCGCGCACAAAGTTGTATGAAGCGCGTAAAAAGATGAGCATGTTGTTTCAGTCAGGCGCGCTGTTTACCGACTTAACGGTATACGAAAATGTGGCCTGGCCGCTGCGTGAACATACCCGGCTGCCCGCGCCGATTTTACACAGTACCGTACTGATGAAGCTGGAAGCCGTGGGTCTACGCGGTGCTGCGCAGCTGAAGCCTGCGGAGCTGTCAGGCGGGATGGCCCGCAGGGTTGCGCTGGCGCGCGCAATTGCGCTTGAGCCTGAACTCATTATGTTCGATGAACCCTTTGTAGGGCAGGATCCCATTACCATGGGCGTGCTGGTTAAGCTTATTGATGAACTGAATCATGCGCTGGGCCTGACCTGCATCGTGGTTTCCCACGACGTGCCCGAAGTGTTGAGTATTGCTGATTACGCCTACATTGTGGCAGGACAAAAAATTATTGCGCACGGCACGACGCCAGACCTGCGTGCTAACAACGATCCCCGTGTGCGCCAGTTTATTGACGGCATTGCGGATGGGCCAGTGCCGTTTCGTTTTCCGGCGGGCGACTATTTGGCCGACTTAACCGGCTCAGGGAGAATCTAAGCTGATGTTGTTGAAAGCACTGGCGTCGTTAGGACGCCGGGGAATAGGAACCTGCGCCAGCTTTGGGCGTGCCGGTTTAATGCTTTTTCATGCGCTGGTCGGTAAGCCCGCGTTCCGTAAACACTTTCCGCTGCTGATCAAACAGCTTTACAGCATCGGCGTACTGTCTCTGGTCATCATTGTCGTCTCCGGTCTGTTTATTGGCATGGTGCTGGGCCTCCAGGGCTATCTGGTGTTAACCACCTATGGCGCTGAAACCAGTCTGGGCATGTTGGTGGCGCTGTCGCTGCTGCGTGAACTGGGTCCGGTTGTGACGGCGCTGCTGTTTGCAGGGCGCGCAGGATCGGCCTTAACGGCAGAGATCGGGCTGATGAAAGCCACGGAGCAACTCTCCAGTATGGAGATGATGGCGGTCGATCCCCTGCGCCGTGTCGTTTCGCCGCGCTTTTGGGCGGGTTTTATCAGCATGCCGCTGCTGGCGTTAATCTTTACTGCTGTAGGGATTACGGGCGGAGCGCTGGTAGGCGTGAGCTGGAAAGGGATTGACCCTGGCTTCTTCTGGTCGGCGATGCAAAACGCCGTCGATTTTCGTAGCGATGTGGTCAACTGCATTATTAAAAGCGCTGTGTTTGCCGTCACTGTCACCTGGATTGCATTGTTCAACGGTTACGATGCCATCCCGACCTCTGAAGGGATTAGCCGCGCCACGACGCGCACCGTGGTGCATGCATCACTGGCGGTGCTCGGTTTAGATTTTGTGCTGACAGCACTGATGTTTGGGAATTGATGCGATGCAAAGCAAAAAAAGCGAAATTTGGGTTGGCGTGTTTATGATCATGGCAATGATTGCCGTGTTGTTTCTCTGCCTGCGCGTGGCAGATCTCAAATCTTTAGGTACGGAGCCCACCTGGAAACTGTATGCCACCTTCGATAACATCGGCGGCCTGAAAGCCAGTTCGCCAGTGAAAATTGGCGGCGTGGTGATTGGTCGCGTAACGGACATTTCTCTTGAACCTAAAACGTTACTGCCGCGCGTTACAATGGATATCAGTGATAAATATGCCAACCAGATTCCGGATACCAGTTCGCTGGCGATCCGCACTCAGGGGTTACTGGGCGAGCAGTTTCTGTCGTTAAATATCGGCTTTGACGATCCTGAGCTAGGATCGTCAATGCTGAATGACGGCGGGACGATTCGCGATACCAAGTCGGCGATGGTGCTGGAAGATTTGATTGGCCAGTTCCTGTATAAAAGCGGCGACAATAAAGGCAACAAGCAAACCAGTGACAGTAAGGACGCGCAGGGCGGCGAGATGGCCGCACCGGCAGCAGCGGCTCAACCTTAAATAGAGGGATAACATGATGTTTAAACGTTTTCTGATGATCGCCATGCTGGTGGTCACGCCACTGGCAGCCACCGCGGCCGATCAAAGCAATCCTTATAAACTGATGAACGAAGCGGCTAACAAAACGTTCACCCGTCTCAAGAACGAACAGCCGAAAATTAAGCAGGATCCAAACTATCTGCGTGAGATCGTTCGTCAGGAGCTCCTGCCTTACGTGCAAATCAAATATGCCGGTGCATTAGTGCTGGGCCGTTTCTACCGCGATGCCACACCAGCACAGCGTGAAGCTTACTTCAAAGCCTTTGGCGACTATCTGGCTCAGGCTTATGGCCAGGCACTGGCCCTGTATCACGGTCAGACCTATCAGATTGAACCTGAGAAGCCGATTGGCAACACCAATATTGTGGCTATCCGCGTGACCATTATCGATCCTCAGGGCCGTCCGCCTGTACGCCTCGACTTCCAGTGGCGTAAGAACAGCCAGACCGGCAACTGGCAGGCTTTCGATATGATCGCGGAAGGCGTGAGCATGATCACCACCAAACAGAATGAGTGGGGCGATCTGCTGCGTACCAAGGGGATCGATGCGCTGACCGCTCAGCTGGAAGCCTCAGCGAAACAGCCTATCACCCTGGATCAAAACAAATAATGCAGGCATCACTGCACTGGTCACGCGAGGCAAACACGCTGCGGCTGGAAGGCGAGCTGGATCGTGACACGCTGCTGAGTCTGTGGGAGCAGCGTGAAGCGCTGGTTAACGCGGTCGAACTGATCGATGTTTCCGCCCTGCAAAGGGTGGATTCATCGGGACTTGCGCTGCTGGTTCACCTGCGGGAGATTACCTCGCAGCAGGGAGGCTCGCTGCGCTTTGTGGGAATCGGCGACAAATTGCAGTCGTTGATCACCCTTTACAACCTGCAACAAATTATTGTTTCTGCGGATTAAAGCGCCTGAACTGGCCTTTCTCGTCAAAGCCCCGGTCCCGTACAGGGGCTTTTGCGTATTTAAGAATCAGGCACTTTCCTCTACTATGTCAGCCTTATTATTATTAAGTGAAGTTAAGAGCAATGGAAAACAGTGAGATTCAGGCCGTGCTGATGGCAGCGCTGCCCTTAGATGAAGTTCATGTCATGAGCAATGATGGCAGCCATTTCCAGGTTATCGCCGTGGGTGAGCTGTTTGGTGAGTTAAGCCGCGTGAAGAAGCAGCAGGCTGTCTATGCGCCGCTGATGGAATTTATTGCGGACAACCGTATTCATGCCGTCTCCATCAAAACTTACACGCCTGCAGAGTGGGCGCGTGACCGTAAACTCAACGGTTTTTGATTCCCTCCGGGGCTGCTCGCCTGAGCGTGACCGTTTTATAGCCAGTTAATTGAGAACCGTGTTAATGGATAAATTTCGTGTGCAAGGCCCCACCCGCTTAAGTGGTGAAGTCACCATTTCCGGCGCGAAAAACGCCGCGCTACCCATTCTGTTTGCTGCTTTGCTGGCTGAAGAGCCGGTAGAGATCACGAATGTGCCAAAGCTGCGTGACATCGACACCACCATGAAGCTGTTGACGCAACTGGGTGCAAAGGTTGAGCGCAACGGTTCTGTACACGTTGATGCCAGCGGTGTAGACGTTTTTTGTGCGCCTTACGAACTGGTGAAAACCATGCGTGCCTCAATTTGGGCGCTGGGTCCGCTGGTGGCGCGTTTTGGCCAGGGCGAAGTGTCACTGCCGGGCGGCTGCGCCATCGGTGCGCGCCCGGTTGACCTGCATATTACGGGCCTTGAGCAGTTAGGTGCAGAGATCAAGCTGGAAGAAGGTTATGTCAAAGCATCCGTTAACGGACGCCTGAAGGGCGCGCTGATCGTGATGGACAAAGTCAGCGTGGGCGCGACCGTCACCATCATGAGCGCAGCGACGCTGGCAACCGGCACTACCGTGATTGAGAATGCGGCGCGTGAACCTGAAATCGTTGATACCGCCAACTTCCTGAACACGCTGGGCGCCAAAATCAGCGGTGCCGGTACCGATAAAATTACTATCGAAGGCGTCGAGCGTCTGGGCGGCGGCGTTTACCGTGTACTGCCCGATCGCATTGAAACCGGCACCTTCCTGGTTGCGGCAGCCATCTCCGGCGGTAAAGTCATCTGCCGCAATGCACAGCCCGATACGCTGGATGCGGTGCTGGCGAAGCTGCGCGATGCAGGGGCAGACATCGAAACCGGTGAAGACTGGATCAGCCTGGATATGCACGGCAAGCGACCTAAAGCGGTTAACGTGCGTACGGCTCCGCATCCGGGATTCCCGACCGATATGCAGGCACAGTTTACCTTGCTGAATCTGGTGGCAGAAGGAACGGGTTTGATTACCGAAACCATCTTCGAAAACCGCTTTATGCATATCCCTGAGCTGATTCGTATGGGCGCGCATGCAGAAATTGAGAGCAATACTGCAATCTGTCACGGTGTAGAAACCTTGTCAGGTGCGCAGGTGATGGCAACGGATCTTCGTGCCTCGGCCAGTCTGGTCTTGGCAGGCTGTATTGCGGAAGGAACAACGCTGGTCGATCGTATTTACCATATTGACCGTGGCTACGAGCATATCGAAGATAAGCTCAAAGCGATGGGGGCGAATATTGAGCGCATCAGCGGCGAATAATCTCGCGGCGTCATGCTAATGAAACCAGCCTTATCACAAGGCTGGTTTTTTTTTCGGCTACCGATCGCGTTACGCTAGCTTTTGGTCTCGTTGTGAGTCGGTCGCACACGCTTTTTGCGATCCAGGAGACAATGGGTTTCGGGATCGTAATAACGACTTGGCCATATCTCTGACGGATGAACATTGATCGCATCGGCAATCAGCCATTCGCCTTTGGGCCAGGGGCGCGAGAGCGCGTTGGCCAGGGTTGATGAACTTAATCCCGACTGACGTGAAAGCGCCGCCAGCGTGGTGCCACGTTTACGTAGTGCGGCAATGATATCGGCGGGATGCCAGTCCTCTGTCCTGCTCTGCATAACCTTTTCTCCTTGTCCTTGTCAGTGCGTAACGCGCGAGTGATGCTGACTTGTCTACATCCTATCTGGAAAGTTGTCGAATTTTATATCAGAAAATTTCCATAAGATTCCAGTAATATTTAGGCAAGCAGACAGAACTGAGCGGCCTGACGCAAAAGGAGTGTAACGCGTGAAAGAAGAAGGGGAGTGGGAGAAGGTCACGGAGCCGTGGTGGCTCCGTCAGGAACAGAAATCAGAAATCGCGTTGGACTGACATATGCGCCAGCGCTTCCAGGGCTGAGCGCCACGGGGTTTCTGGCAGAATCTGCAAGGCTGCAATGGCTTTATCGGCCTCTTGCTCCGCACGCTGACGCGTCCATTCCAGTGAGCCACACTGGTTCATCGCTTCCAGAACGGGCGCCAGTAAATGGCGACCGTTGCCCTGTTCGATGGCATCGCGGATCATCTTCGCCTGCTCAGGCGAACCATGGTTCATGGCGTGAAGCAGTGGCAGGGTGGGTTTACCTTCGCTGAGGTCGTCACCGGTGTTTTTACCCAGGGTTTCCCCATCGGCACTGTAGTCAAGTAAATCGTCAATTAACTGGAAAGCGGTTCCCAGATAGCGCCCATAATCCTGTAGGGCTTTTTCCTGCGTTGGCGTTGCCTCCGCTAAAATCGCCGAGGCCTGAGAGGCGGCTTCGAATAAGCGAGCTGTTTTGCTGTAGATCACCCGCATATAGCTCTCTTCTGTGATGTCAGGATCGTTGACGTTCATCAGCTGAAGCACTTCCCCTTCCGCGATAACGTTCACCGCTTCTGACATCAGCGCCAGGATACGTAGCGATCCCATGCTGGTCATCATCTGGAAGGCGCGAGTATAAATAAAATCACCGACCAGCACGCTGGCTGCATTACCAAATGCAGCGTTCGCGGTGGCCTTGCCACGGCGCATATCGGATTCATCCACGACATCGTCATGCAATAGCGTGGCGGTGTGGATAAATTCGATCAGCGCCGCGTTGGTGACGTGGAGATCGCCCTGATAACCCATGGCGCGCGCCGACAGCACGGCAATCATGGGGCGAATGCGTTTACCGCCGCCACTGATGATGTAATAACCCAGCTGGTTGATGAGCGAGACATCTGAATTCAGCTGGTCGAGTATGGTCTGGTTAACGGCAGCCATGTCCTGTGCGGTTAATTCGTTAATCTGTTCTAAGTTCATTCGTCTTTTCAGCTATGACTCGTTTCTTTGCCATGGTAAGCGGTTTTACCCAGCCAGCGTTCAGTAATCTGTTACTGATTGTACTTGAATTTTCAGGTTGAGAAACGTTTGCATTGAGCCTGTGTTTTTTTTCTGCAAGAGTGTGCAAAGTGCTCTTGTCTTCTGTTTGAGTTTTGCGTAGAATTCGCGCCCTATTGTGAATATTTAGCGCGCCGCCTGATGAACTGAAAGGCAAGCGCAGAAGCGGAGTTTTATATGTACGCGGTTTTCCAAAGTGGTGGTAAACAACACCGAGTAAGCGAAGGTCAGACCGTTCGCCTGGAAAAGCTGGACATCGCAACCGGTGAAACCATTGAGTTTGACCAGGTTCTGATGATTGCAAATGGCGAAGACGTGAAAATCGGCGCGCCACTGGTTTCAGGCGGTGTGATCAAGGCAGAAGTTGTTGCTCATGGTCGTGGCGAGAAAATTAAGATCGTTAAGTTTCGTCGTCGTAAGCACTACCGTAAGCAAGCTGGCCATCGCCAGTGGTTCACTGATGTGAAAATTACTGGTATCACGGCGTAAGAGGAGATCTGACAAATGGCACATAAAAAGGCTGGTGGTTCGACTCGAAATGGTCGTGACTCCAATGCAAAACGTCTGGGCGTAAAACGTTTCGGTGGCGAATCTGTTCTGGCAGGTAGCATCATCGTTCGTCAGCGTGGCACCAAATTCCACGCAGGTAGCAACGTTGGTTGTGGTCGTGACCACACCCTGTTTGCTACTGCAGACGGCAAAGTAAAATTCGAAGTTAAAGGTCCGAACAACCGTAAATACATCAGCATCGTTGCTGAGTAAGGTTGTCGTGACGCAGACGGTTAACGTCTGAACGCACGAATTGAAGGCCCCGCAACTGTTGCGGGGCTTTTTACATTCTGCGACCCCTTGCCCGACAGGCGACATCGCCTGAATGTTTGCTGTACACTTTATGTACACGCTGGCGTCAGCCAGTTTTGATTTATCCGCCGCTGGTCGCGCAGAAGACCCTGGCGGACCCGTCTGCAGCGTATTGCAGACGATTGTGTGACGGAGAAAGAAAATGAAGTTTGTAGATGAAGCGACAATTTTGGTCGTCGCAGGTGATGGCGGTAATGGTTGTGTCAGTTTCCGCCGTGAAAAATATATCCCGAAAGGCGGCCCGGACGGCGGTGATGGCGGTGACGGCGGCGACGTATTCTTAGTGGCTGACGAAAACCTTAACACCCTGATTGATTATCGTTTCGAAAAGTCGTTCCGCGCCGAGCGGGGACAGAATGGTCAGAGTCGCGACTGTACCGGTAAGCGTGGTAAAGATATCACCGTTAAAGTGCCGGTAGGAACCCGTGTTATCGACCAGGGAACGGGCGAAACGCTGGGCGATATGACGCGTCACCAGCAGACCCTGATGGTGGCAAAAGGCGGCTGGCACGGTCTGGGAAATACCCGCTTTAAATCATCGGTAAACCGCAGTCCGCGTCAAAAAACCATGGGTACGCCCGGTGAGAAACGCGACCTGCAGCTGGAGCTGATGCTGTTGGCTGACGTAGGCATGTTGGGTTTACCTAACGCCGGGAAATCGACCTTTATCCGTGCGGTTTCTGCTGCTAAACCAAAAGTGGCGGACTATCCCTTTACTACGCTGGTGCCAAGCCTGGGCGTGGTGCGTATGGATAGCGAGCAGAGCTTTGTGGTGGCCGATATCCCCGGCCTGATTGAAGGCGCAGCCGAGGGCGCAGGTTTAGGTATTCGCTTCCTGAAGCACCTGGAACGCTGCCGCGTGCTGCTGCACCTGATCGACATTGCGCCCATTGACGAGAGCGATCCGGTTGAGAACGCCCGTATTATTTTGGGCGAGCTGGAGAAATACAGCGATAAGCTGTTTAACAAGCCGCGCTGGCTGGTATTCAACAAAGTCGATCTGATTGATGAAGAAGAAGCTCAGGCGCGTGCAAAAGCCATTGCCGAGGCGCTGGGTTGGGAAGATAAATACTATCTTATCTCTGCCGCCAGCCGTCAGGGCGTTACGGACCTGTGCTGGGACGTCATGAGCTTTATCAACGCCAATCCGAAAGAAGCTGACGTTGAAGAAAAACAGCCGGAGAAAGTGGAGTTCATGTGGGACGATTACCACAAAGAAGCCATTGAAACCGCGGCGGTTGAAGAAGATGAAGAGTGGGATGACGACTGGGATGAGGATGACGACGAAGGCGTCGAAATCATCTACCAGCGCTAGACCGCTTACGACTGCCCCCTTTCCACCGGAACGGGGGCAGATTTCTTTCAGGGCTGCGCCAGCACCGCAACGGTAAGCCGTGCGCTACAGCATAATTTATCCTGCTCGTGACGAATCTCAATCTGCCACGTCTGATTCCGCTTCCCCACATGCAGCGGACGACAGATACCGCGCACCAGACCACCTGAAACGGCCCGATGATGGCTGGCATTCACTTCGATGCCCACCACGCGGCTGCCATCCTCTGATGCCAGATAACCCGCCACAGAACCCAGCGTTTCGGCTAACACCACTGAGGCGCCGCCGTGCAGCAGGCCAAAGGGCTGCTGCGTGCGGCTGTCTACTGGCATGGTGGCTTCAAGATAGTCATCACCCACTGCGGTGAAAAGGATGCCCACATGCGCCACCAGCGTATGAGTGCTCTGCGCATTGAGCGCATCCAGACAAACTACGCGTTTCCAGATCGTTGCCATTGTCAGGCTCCCAGGGTTGCGCCATCGTCTTCCGCTGCGATGTCACGTGACGTGACGCAGAGGCGAAAGAATTAGCGTAGTGATAACCGCCTGCGGCTGTCCAGTTTTACATCAGCATTGCATCTCAAGGGTAACAGAAGGGCGTTTACTGGGCCGGGCGACAGGGCGTTGCAGCCTCTGCCTGCGATCCCCGTTATCGTCCCTGAACCCGGGTGGATTCGGTTAAGAAAATTTATGCGATTACCCAGGGTGCCAGCGTGAGGCGGGGCGCAGATAACCCGCTAAACAGGTACCGATTCTGTAAGACCCGGGCATAAGAAAAGCCATGCGGCTGGGAGTGATGCGGCCTGGCGCGCAGGCGAAGGTATCCTGAACAGGTTGTTGCGCGCCTGAAGCCGAGGCGTTATCCCTGACTTTTTGGCGATGATAAAAAAAACGCAGCAGGTGGTCGCCCGCTGCGTTTCCTAACATAAATCAGTAATTCTTATTGATATCGCGATAGAGCCGGCTTTCAAAGCGCACCAGCGGAATACGGCGTGTGCGCTGATCCTGCGGCGGAACCGCATAGCCAGAAAGGAACTGCACAAACGCCACGCGTGCCCCGCTAGAGGTGGTGATAAAGCCTGCAAGGTTATATACGCCCTGCAGTGAGCCGGTTTTAGCCGAGACCTTGCCATCCAGACCGGCTTCGTGCAGTCCGCCACGGTACTGCAGCGTGCCATCGTGTCCGGCCAGCGGTAGCATCGAAATATAATCCAGTTTGCTGTCGTTCTGCGCAATATATTGCAGCACCTGCATCATGGTGGCGGGCGAGATCAGATCGTGACGTGACAGGCCCGAACCATCCACCTGGATGCTGTTACCCAAATCAATATTGGCTTTTTCACGCAGGATGCGACGAACCGCATCTGATCCTGCGCGGAAGGTACCCGGTACGTTGAAGTAATGATGGCCAATGGTGCGGAACACCGTGTCGGCAATCATATTGTCGGACTTCTTCAGCATCATATGCAGCAGCGTATGCAGCGGAGCTGACTGCGTTGATGCCAGCACGGTGCCCGGCTCGGTCACCTGCGTCTGACGTAGCAGATGGCCGCTGTAATCAATACCGGCGGAACGCAGTTCTGCTTTCAGGATTTCGCCTGCCCAGGCCGCGCCATCCTGAACCGCAAAGGCTAAAGGAAGCGGATCGCTACGCTGACGCATACAGCCGGTTAAGGTGTAGCGGTTCAGCTCGCCTGGCACCACGTCCAGCTCGCAGTATTGTCCGTCACCGCTGTTGCGCCCAATCGTCCGCACCTGGCTTAACATGTGAGCCGGGTAGTAGGACGCAATGCGGATAAAGGCATTTTCGCCCGGTTTGTCGGCACTGTAGAGTGAAACCGAGAAGCAGTTTTTATCCACAATAGCCGCCGCCGGCGGTGCGCTAAAGCACTGGGTCATGTCATTCCACGGCCAGCCAGGCGCCGCATCATGGCTGGCAAACACCGAGGTATCGATGACCAGATTACCTTTGATGTGTGTGATGCCTTGTTTTTTTAACGCCGCGACCATATTCCGCAGATCCTGACGACCCAAGGTAGGATCGCCAGCAAACCGGGCTACTAAATCACCATTAAGCGTGCCATCGACCAGCGCGCCTTTGGTTTCAAAGGTGGTTTGAAAACGGTAATCACCGCCCAGTTCCAGCAATGCCGCCAAGGCGGTGATCACTTTCATGGTACTGGCGGGAAGTGCCATCTGTTTCCCGTGGTAATCGATAATTGGCGTGGATGCGCCCACTTTTTGCACCAGCAAAGCCAGATTGGCACCATCTGGCAGATATTGCATGTATTCATCAACTGGCGCTGCTTGTGCCTGCAGCATAAAAGCACAGGTTAATCCGGTAACAAGTCGTGAAAATCGCATAATCTCGCGGCAACTGACAGGTGAAGGCGACAATACTACGTCCCTGGACGGTGGAAAGTAAACGATGACCCGCAGGGAACTCTGGGTTAAAATACGTATCAAATTGCAAAACCTTTTCTGGCCTGGAACACTTTCCGGGTCAGTCTTCTTTTATTTGCAAAACGAGGTCTTGCGCCGCAGAACGCTTTTTTCTGCAGTCACCGGTCAGGATGCACCGTGAAACAGGAATGATGACGAGGAGCTAAAATGAACCAGATTCCGATGACGTTAAGAGGCGCTGAAAGGCTGCGCGAAGAGCTGCATGAGCTGAAAACGGTGAAGCGCCCGCGCATTATTGCCTCCATCGCGGAGGCCCGCGAGCACGGCGATTTGAAAGAGAACGCCGAATATCACGCCGCGCGTGAAGAACAGGGGTTCTGTGAGGGACGCATTCAGGAGATTGAAGCCAAACTCTCTAATGCGCAGGTCATTGACGTCACACAGATGCCGAAAACCGGCCGCGTGATTTTTGGCGCAACGGTAACCGTGTTGAACGTGGACACGGATGAAGAGTTTACCTATCGCATCGTGGGTGATGATGAGGCAGACTTTAAGCAGAATTTGATTTCTGTTAACTCGCCGATGGCCCGTGGCCTGGTAGGGAAAGAAGCCGATGACGTGGCGATTATCAAAACGCCAGGCGGCGATGTCGAGTACGAAATCCTGAAGGTGGAGTACATCTGACAGGGTGCAATTGTCTGAAAAGCATTGCCGTACAGTGTAAAGAAAGGAAAAAGGCCGCGCTGCGGCCTTTTATCCCATGTAAGAGCATGGCACTTTCTTTGCCCACCTAGCGTGGCAGAGAAATTTTGCTCTCTTTAGCGGGGCGATACAGCACCAGCGTTTTGCCAATGACCTGAACGTTGCTGGCACGGGTTTCACGTACGATAGCTTCAACGATCAGCTGCCTGGTTTCACGTTCTTCAGAGGCAATTTTCACCTTGATCAATTCGTGATGTTCCAGCGCGTGTTCAATCTCAGCCAGTACACCTTCGGTCAGGCCATTGCCTCCGAGCATGACGACTGGCTTGAGCGGATGGGCGAGGCCTTTGAGGTGCTGTTTTTGTTTGGTACTTAGATTCATCGTATTATTTACTTACTCGGGGATTGAAAACGGTTCATTCTACCGCCATCTCGGGTATATCGCCAAATCGACGCAGCCTATCGCGTGCAGATTTATCGCTACGATGACGATTTAGTTGGAAATTTTATGACCGGTAAAAAGCGTTCAGCCAGCTCCAGCCGCTGGCTACAGGAACACTTTAGCGATAAATACGTGCTCCAGGCACAGAAAAAAGGGTTGCGTTCGCGCGCCTGGTTTAAACTTGATGAAATCCAACAGGGTGACAAGCTTTTCAAACCCGGGATGACCGTGGTAGATCTGGGTGCTGCACCCGGCGGCTGGTCGCAATATGTGGTACAGCAAATTGGGTCCAAAGGTCGCGTTATCGCTTGTGATATTCTGCCGATGGATCCTATTGTTGGTGTCGATTTCCTTCAAGGTGATTTTCGTGAAGAATCGGTGATCAAAGCATTACTTGAACGTGTGGGCGAGCAGAAGGTCCAGGTCGTCATGTCGGATATGGCACCGAATATGAGTGGTACACCTGCCGTAGATATTCCCCGGTCGATGTATTTGGTTGAGCTGGCGTTGGATATGTGCCGTGATATTTTGGCTCCAGGCGGCAGTTTTGTTGTGAAAGTGTTCCAGGGAGATGGCTTTGATGAATACCTGCGGGAAATTCGCTCCCTGTTTACGAAAGTGAAAATACGTAAGCCTGACGCTTCACGTTCACGTTCACGTGAAGTTTATATTGTGGCGACTGGGCGCAAACTGTAACCGACGTGATGGATAACCCGGCATTCCTGCTGCGATTCCATGTACGAAGGATCTATAGTACCCTACGCTATCTGTTAACACCGTTGTAATATGAGGTTAATCCCTTGAGTGACATGGCGAAAAACCTGATTCTCTGGCTAGTCATCGCGGTCGTGCTGATGTCGGTCTTCCAGAGCTTTGGGCCCAGCGAGTCGAATGGCCGTAGGGTTGATTATTCAACCTTCCTGTCGGAAGTGAACCAGGATCAGGTCCGCGAGGCACGTATTAACGGGCGTGAAATTAACGTTATCAAAAAAGACAGCAATAAATACACCACTTACATTCCTGTCAATGACCCCAAGTTACTCGATAACCTGTTGACCAAGAACGTCAAAGTGGTTGGTGAACCACCTGAAGAGCCGAGCCTGCTGGCATCTATCTTCATTTCATGGTTCCCAATGTTACTGCTGATTGGTGTGTGGATTTTCTTCATGCGTCAAATGCAGGGCGGCGGTGGCAAAGGCGCGATGTCCTTTGGTAAAAGCAAAGCCCGTATGTTGACGGAAGATCAGATTAAAACCACTTTTGCTGACGTTGCAGGCTGCGACGAAGCGAAAGAGGAAGTCGGTGAGCTGGTTGAATACCTGCGTGAGCCGAGCCGCTTCCAGAAGCTCGGGGGTAAAATTCCGAAAGGCGTGCTGATGGTTGGCCCGCCGGGTACCGGTAAAACCTTGCTGGCAAAAGCGATTGCCGGCGAAGCGAAAGTGCCTTTCTTTACCATTTCGGGCTCTGACTTTGTTGAAATGTTCGTCGGTGTCGGTGCATCTCGTGTGCGCGATATGTTTGAACAGGCCAAGAAGGCGGCACCGTGCATTATCTTTATCGATGAAATCGATGCGGTCGGTCGTCAGCGTGGTGCCGGTTTAGGTGGCGGTCACGATGAACGTGAACAAACCCTGAACCAGATGCTGGTTGAGATGGACGGTTTTGAAGGCAACGAAGGCATCATCGTGATTGCCGCAACCAACCGTCCAGACGTGCTTGACCCCGCGTTGCTGCGTCCGGGCCGCTTTGACCGTCAGGTTGTTGTTGGCTTGCCAGACGTGCGTGGCCGTGAGCAGATCCTGAAAGTGCACATGCGCCGCGTGCCATTAGCGACGGATATCGACGCGGCGATCATCGCGCGCGGTACGCCGGGCTTCTCAGGTGCCGATCTGGCTAACCTGGTAAACGAAGCCGCGCTGTTTGCTGCCCGCAGCAACAAGCGCGTTGTATCGATGGTGGAATTCGAAAAAGCCAAAGACAAGATCATGATGGGTGCAGAGCGCCGCTCCATGGTGATGACGGAAGCGCAGAAAGAGTCCACCGCTTATCACGAAGCCGGTCACGCCATTATTGGTCGCCTGGTGCCGGAACACGATCCGGTGCATAAAGTCACCATTATCCCGCGTGGTCGTGCATTAGGTGTGACCTTCTTCCTGCCTGAAGGCGATGCGATTAGCGCCAGCCGTCAGAAACTGGAAAGCCAGATTTCGACCCTGTACGGTGGTCGTCTGGCAGAAGAAATCATCTACGGTGTTGAGCATGTCTCAACCGGCGCATCAAACGACATCAAAGTGGCGACCAACCTGGCACGTAACATGGTGACCCAGTGGGGCTTCTCTGAAAAACTCGGTCCGTTACTGTATGCAGAAGAAGACGGTGAAGTGTTCCTCGGCCGTTCTGTGGCGAAAGCCAAGCATATGTCAGATGAAACCGCGCGTATTATCGATCAGGAAGTTAAACACCTGATTGATACGAACTACCAGCGTGCGCGTCAGATTCTGGGTGAAAACATGGACATCCTTCATGCCATGAAAGATGCGCTGATGAAGTATGAAACCATTGATGCACCGCAGATTGACGACCTGATGGCTCGCCGTGAAGTGCGTCCGCCTGCGGGCTGGGAAGATCCCGGCACCAGCAGCAATTCTGATAACAATGGTACGCCAAAGGCACCGCGTCCGGTCGATGAGCCGCGTACGCCAAATCCAGGCAACACCATGTCAGAACAGTTCGACAAATAAGACTTCACGTCTTTTAATAAAACCCCGGCTGGTCCGGGGTTTTTTACATCTATAGATTGCGCTACAAGGAGTACATCACCATGAAATTGTTCGCCCGTGATTCCCATCTTGATTTGTCGTTTCCACATGTGATGGGCATTCTTAACGTCACGCCGGACTCTTTTTCGGATGGTGGTAAACACAATGCGTTGGTGGATGCACTCACGCATACCAATGAAATGGTGAATGCCGGCGCAACCATTATCGACGTGGGCGGCGAGTCTACGCGTCCCGGCGCGGATGAGGTCAGCGTTGAGCAAGAACTTGAGCGGGTCATCCCCGTGGTGGCAGCAATCGCTCAGCGCTTTGAAGTCTGGATCTCCGTGGATACCTCTAAGGCTGAGGTCATCAGGGAAGCGGCGAGCGTGGGGGCACACATCATCAATGACGTGCGCTCTCTGTCTGAACCAGGAGCGCTGGCCGCCGCCGCCGCGACTGGCTTGCCGGTATGCCTGATGCATATGAAGGGCGATCCACGCACCATGCAGCAGGCACCGGCCTATCAAGATATCGTCAGCGAAGTGGATGCTTACTTCGTTGAGCAACTGGCCCGCTGCGAGGCGGCCGGAATAAAAAAAGAGAATCTGCTGCTCGACCCGGGCTTCGGTTTCGGTAAGAATCTCAGCCACAATTATGAACTGTTGGCTCGACTCAGCGAATTTCACCATTTTGGTCTGCCCCTGCTGGTTGGCATGTCACGAAAATCAATGATTGGTCAGTTGCTGAATGTCGGGCCTGGCCAGCGTCTGACCGGCAGCCTGGCCTGCGCGGTGATCGCCGCCATGCAGGGAGCACACATTATTCGCGTTCATGATGTAAAAGAAACGGTCGAGGCGATGCGGGTGGTCGAGGCGACACAAAGAGCTAAAGGATGATAGAGCATGAGTAATCGTAAATATTTTGGTACAGATGGTATTCGCGGCAAAGTGGGAGAGTCTCCGATTACCCCGGATTTTGTTTTAAAACTCGGCTGGGCTGCGGGCAAAGTGCTGGCGCGCCACGGTTCAAAAAAAATCATTATCGGCAAAGATACTCGCATTTCGGGCTATATGCTGGAATCTGCACTGGAGGCAGGACTGGCCGCCGCAGGGCTGTCAGCGGCGTTTACCGGCCCAATGCCGACGCCTGCCATTGCCTATCTGACCCGCACGTTTCGCGCTGAGGCCGGTATTGTTATCTCCGCCTCCCATAACCCTTTTGACGACAACGGCATTAAGTTCTTCTCAGCCGAAGGCACCAAGCTACCTGATGATGTAGAAGAAGCGATTGAACTGGAAATGGAAAAGCCGCTGACCTGTGTGGAATCATCCCTGTTGGGTCGCGCCAGCCGAATTGTGGATGCCGCCGGACGTTACATTGAGTTCTGTAAGGGCACCTTCCCCAGTGAGCTGAGCCTGAGTGGCCTGAAAATTGTGGTGGACTGTGCTAACGGTGCCACCTACCACATCGCGCCGAATGTCCTGCGTGAGCTGGGCGCAACGGTGATTGCCGTTGGTGTACAGCCTGATGGCATGAACATCAACAAAGAGTGCGGTGCGACCGATCTGAAAATGCTGCAGCAGCGCGTTCTGGCCGAGAAAGCGGACATCGGCCTGGCCTATGATGGCGATGGCGATCGCATCATGATGGTGGACCACTTGGGCGAGAAGGTCGATGGCGATCAGATTCTGTATATCATCGCCCGTGAAGGCCTGCGTCAGGGGCAACTGCGCGGCGGCGTTGTCGGCACGCTGATGAGTAATATGGGGCTGGAGCTGGCGCTGAAGCAGTTAGGCATTCCTTTTGTGCGGGCCAAAGTAGGTGACCGCTATGTGCTCGAAAAATTACAGGAAAAAGGCTGGCGGCTCGGCGCTGAAAACTCAGGCCACGTGATTCTGCTGGATAAAATCGCTACCGGTGATGGGATCGTAGCAAGTTTGCAAGTGCTTACTGCGATGGTGCGCAATCACATGAGCCTGCATGACCTGTGCACTGGGATGAAGATGCTGCCTCAGGTGCTGGTCAACGTGCGCTTTACGGGTGAACACGATCCTCTGGAAAGCGAAACGGTGAAAACCGTGGCGCAGGACGTGGAGAAAACCCTGGCCGGCCGTGGGCGCGTGCTGCTGCGTAAATCCGGTACGGAGCCGTTAATCCGCGTGATGGTAGAAGGCGAGGATGCAGCCCAGGTCACTGCGCTAGCTAACCAGATTGCGGATGCGGTGAAAGCGGTCTGACGCAGGTGACAGGCCGGGACAGCGTGCTGTTCCTGCCTGTAAAATCATCGCACTGGCGCTTTTTTCTGCAATCAGCCTGCCACAGCTAAATTGCACTTGCAGAGGTATGCTCCATTGGTTAGTATTCACACCCGCTTCTGATGGGTGATGAACATACTCCCCGTCATATTGGTTGAAGCTTTAACTGTGCGGATTACGCGCAAGGAAACAGGTTGATTATGTACGAAGCTCTGTTAGTTGTTTTCCTTATTGTAGCGATTGGCCTTGTGGGTCTTATTATGCTGCAGCAAGGCAAAGGCGCTGATATGGGAGCATCATTTGGTGCAGGCGCGTCTGGCACGCTGTTTGGTTCTAACGGGTCGGGTAACTTTATGACTCGCATGACCGCAGTGTTGGCTACGCTGTTTTTCGTGATCAGCCTGATTCTGGGTAACCTGAACAGTAACAAGACGTCCAAAGGAAGCGAGTGGGAAAACCTCACTGCGCCAGCTCAGTCTCAACAGCAGACTCAGCCAGCTAAACCGGCTACGCCGGGCAATGATATCCCGCACTAATAGCAGCAATATAGCGTCAGGAAAAAGCGGCAGAACAGCGTCGCAGTCAGTGCAGTACCGAGGTGGTGAAATTGGTAGACACGCTACCTTGAGGTGGTAGTGCTCGAAAGGGCTTACGGGTTCAAGTCCCGTCCTCGGTACCAAATCTTAGTATTACTTGCATTTTATGCATGTTCGGCGTAATATTCGCCACGTTTTCGGACGCGGGGTGGAGCAGCCTGGTAGCTCGTCGGGCTCATAACCCGAAGGTCGTCGGTTCAAATCCGGCCCCCGCAACCACTTTCCCTTAGAGTTCTTTTTCAAATATACTGTGTGCATCGACGGGCGCATAAGCAGCGAATTTTGAAAAAAATTCTTTTGGATGGGCGTCCGGGCCGCAGTGCGGCATACAGGGTCCAGTGATAAAAAGCCCCGAATATTCGGGGTTTTTTGTTATTAGCGAATCGTAATACTGGGCTATAGGCCCTTTTTTTATGTCTTGGGGGTGGGCTTGTCCACATTAGAGCAAAAATTGACAGAGTTGGTATCTGCTCCGGTAGAAGCGCTCGGCTACGAACTGGTCGGAATTGAATTCGTTCGTGGTCGCACATCAACCCTGCGCATCTATATTGATAGTGAAGATGGCATCAATGTTGACGATTGCGCGGACGTCAGCCACCAGGTGAGTGCGGTGATGGATGTGGAAGATCCCATCACGGTGCCTTACCACCTTGAAGTGTCCTCACCGGGGCTCGATCGTCCTCTGTTCACTGCAGAACATTATGCACGCTTTACCGGCGATGAGGTGAGCCTGGTGCTGCGTATGGCCGTTCAAAACCGCCGTAAATGGCAGGGAATCATCAAGTCTGTTGAGGGCGAGATGATAACGGTAAACGTTGAGGGTAACGACGAGGTGTTCGCGCTGAGTAATATTCAGAAAGCGAACCTGGTCCCCCACTTTTAAAAGTCCGGATTGAGGCTAACCAGGATGAACAAAGAGATCTTAGCTGTTGTAGAAGCCGTTTCTAACGAAAAAGCCCTGCCGCGTGAGAAAATCTTCGAAGCGCTGGAGAGCGCGCTGGCGACTGCGACCAAGAAAAAGTACGAGCAGGAAATTGACGTACGCGTCAGCATCGACCGTAAGAGCGGCGATTTCGACACGTTCCGTCGTTGGGAAATCGTAGAGCAGGTTACGCAGCCCACGCGCGAAATTACGCTGGATGCGGCGCGCTACGAAGACGAGTCTCTCAATCTGGGCGAATACGTAGAAGACCAGATTGAATCTGTTACGTTTGACCGTATCACGACGCAGACGGCGAAACAGGTTATCGTACAAAAAGTGCGCGAAGCCGAACGTGCGATGGTGGTGGATCAGTTCCGCGAGCAGGAAGGCGAAATCATCACCGGTGTGGTGAAAAAAGTTAACCGCGACAACATCTCGCTGGACCTGGGCAACAATGCTGAAGCCGTGATCCTGCGTGAAGACATGCTGCCACGTGAAAACTTCCGTCCGGGCGACCGTATCCGCGGCGTTTTGTATGCCGTGCGTCCTGAAGCACGCGGCGCGCAGCTGTTTGTGACGCGTTCTAAACCTGAAATGCTGATCGAACTGTTCCGCATTGAGGTGCCAGAAATTGGCGAAGAAGTCCTTGAAATTAAAGCCGCTGCCCGCGATCCGGGTTCGCGTGCCAAAATTGCAGTAAAAACCAATGACAAACGTATCGATCCCGTTGGTGCCTGTGTGGGTATGCGCGGTGCGCGTGTTCAGGCAGTGTCTAGTGAGCTGGGCGGCGAGCGAATCGATATCGTGCTGTGGGACGACAACCCGGCACAGTTTGTGATTAACGCCATGGCTCCGGCCGATGTGGCGTCAATCGTGGTTGATGAAGATAACCACACGATGGATATCGCTGTTGAGGCTGGCAATCTGGCCCAGGCGATCGGCCGTAATGGCCAAAACGTGCGTCTGGCTTCACAGCTGAGTGGCTGGGAGCTGAACGTGATGACCGTCGATGATCTGCAGGCCAAGCATCAGGCTGAAGCACATGCGGCGATCGATATGTTCACTAAACATCTCGACATCGACGAAGAGTTCGCCACCATTCTGGTGGAAGAGGGCTTCTCAACGTTGGAAGAAATGGCCTATGTGCCAATCAACGAGCTGTTGGAAATTGACGGCCTCGACGAAGAGACCATTGAAGCCCTGCGTGAACGAGCAAAAAATGCGTTAACCACCCTGGCACTGGCAAAAGAAGAGAGCCTGGGTAATCAGGAACCTGCAGAAGACCTCCTGAATCTCGAAGGTCTGGATCGTGCACTGGCTTTCCGTCTGGCATCGAAAGGCGTTTGCACGCTGGAAGATCTCGCCGAGCAAGGTGTTGACGACCTGACGGATATTGAAGGGCTGACTGATGAGCAAGCTGGCGCGCTAATTATGGCCGCACGCAATATCTGCTGGTTCGGCGATGACGCGTAATAACAGGAAGGAACAGCATGACAGATGTAACCGTAAAATCGCTGGCAGCAGAAATTCAGACTTCGGTCGATCGCCTGGTACAGCAGTTTGCTGATGCGGGGATCCCAAAGTCTGAAAATGATGCGGTGACCCAGCACGAGAAAGAAACCTTACTGTCTCACCTGAAGCATGGTCAGGCCGGTTCAGGCAAACTGACATTGCAGCGCAAAACGCGTAGCACCTTGAATATTCCTGGCACCGGGGGTAAAAGTAAGTCGGTGCAAATCGAAGTCCGCAAAAAGCGTACGTACGTGAAAGGTGATGCAGAGTCTGAGCAAGCTCAGGCAGAAGCGGAAGCTGAGGCACAGCGTGAAGCGGAAGAGCAGGCGCAACGCGAGGCCGCTGAACAAGCGCGTCGTGAAGCGGAACAGAAAGCGCAACGTGAAGCCGAAGAGAAAGCCAGGCGCGAAGCCGCTGAAAAGGCCAAGCGTGCAGCAGCGGAAAATGAGAAAGTGACTAATCAACCTACCGACGAAGTGACCAAGGCCGCGCAGTCCGATAAAGCACGTCGTGAAGCGGAAGCCGCCGAACTGAAGCGTAAAGCGGAAGAAGAAGCGCGCCGTAAGCTGGAAGAGGCTGCCCGCCTCGCTGCGGAAGAAGCCCGCCGTTTAGCCGTAGAAAAAGCGGCTGAATGGGAAAAGCCTGAAGAAGAGGATAAGGGCGACTATCACGTCACCACCTCTACGCATGCCCGCCAGGCCGAAGACGAGAACGATCGTCAGGTTGAAGCAGGCCGTGCCCGTACCCGCAGTGCGAAAGCTGCCCGTCCGGTGAAAAAAGGCAACAAGCATTCAGAAGCCAAAACTGACCGCGAAGAAGCGCGTGCGCAGGTTCGTGGCGGTAAAGGCGGTAAGCATCGCAAACCAAGCGCACTGCAGCAGGGCTTCAACAAGCCAGCGCAGGCGGTTAACCGTGATGTCATCATTGGCGAAACCATTACCGTTGCCGAACTGGCTAACAAAATGGCCGTCAAAGGTTCACTGGTCATTAAAGCGATGATGAAAATGGGCGCCATGGCGACCATCAATCAGGTCATCGACCAGGAAACCGCACAGCTGGTTGCCGAAGAAATGGGCCACAAAGTGACCCTTCGTCGTGAGAACGAGCTGGAAGAAGCGGTAATGGACGATCGTGATACCGATGCCGCACAGGAATCCCGTGCGCCGGTCGTGACCATCATGGGCCACGTTGACCACGGTAAAACCTCCCTGCTGGACTATATCCGCTCGACCAAAATCGCCTCTGGCGAAGCGGGCGGTATTACGCAGCACATCGGTGCGTATCACGTCGAAACTGAAAACGGCATGGTAACCTTCCTGGATACCCCGGGCCACGCCGCGTTTACCGCGATGCGTGCACGTGGTGCGCAGGCAACGGATATCGTTATCCTGGTCGTCGCGGCGGATGATGGCGTGATGCCACAGACCGTTGAAGCTATCCAGCACGCCAAAGCGGCGAAAGTGCCGGTAGTGGTTGCGGTGAACAAGTGCGATAAGCCAGAAGCCGATCCGGATCGTGTTAAAAACGAGCTGACGCAGTACGGGATCATCCCCGAAGAGTGGGGCGGCGAAAACATGTTCGTTAACGTCTCTGCGAAAGCGGGTACCGGTATCGATGACCTGTTAAATGCTATCCTGCTGCAGGCTGAAGTCCTTGAGCTGACCGCTATCCGTGAAGGTATGGCGAGCGGCGTGGTGATTGAATCGTTCCTCGACAAAGGTCGTGGTCCGGTTGCCACCGTGCTGGTACGCGAAGGTACGCTGAACAAGGGCGACATCGTTCTGTGCGGCTTCGAATACGGCCGTGTCCGTGCGATGCGTGACGAACTGGGCCGCGAAGTGATGGAAGCGGGTCCTTCAATCCCGGTTGAGATCCTCGGCCTGTCCGGTGTACCGGCAGCGGGTGATGAAGCGACCGTGGTACGTGACGAGAAGAAAGCGCGTGAAGTGGCACTGTATCGTCAGGGCAAATTCCGCGAAGTGAAACTGGCGCGTCAGCAGAAATCTAAGCTGGAAAACATGTTTGCGAACATGACCGAAGGCGAAGTGTCCGAACTGAACATCGTGCTCAAAGCCGACGTACAGGGTTCTGTGGAAGCGATCTCCGACTCCTTGCTGAAACTCTCCACCGACGAAGTGAAGGTGAAGATTGTCGGTTCAGGCGTAGGTGGGATCACCGAAACCGACGCCACGCTGGCAGCGGCATCCAACGCTATCCTGCTGGGCTTCAACGTTCGTGCTGACGCGTCCGCGCGCCGCGTGATCGATGCTGAAAGCCTGGATCTGCGTTACTACTCCGTCATCTATAACCTGATTGACGAAGTGAAAGCCGCGATGAGCGGTATGCTGGCTCCAGAGTACAAACAGCAGATTATCGGTCTGGCTGAAGTGCGTGACGTGTTCAAATCACCGAAATTTGGTGCAGTGGCAGGTTGTATGGTGACGGAAGGCAATATCAAACGTCACAACCCAATCCGCGTACTGCGCGATAACGTGGTGATCTACGAAGGCGAACTGGAATCACTGCGTCGCTTTAAAGATGACGTGAACGAAGTGCGTAACGGCATGGAGTGCGGTATCGGCGTGAAGAACTATAATGACGTTCGTGTCGGCGATATGATCGAAGTCTTCGAAGTGATTGAAGTTAAACGCACTATCGCTTAAGTCTTAGCGTTAATGATGCAATTTGGGAGGCCGCTGGCCTCCCGAATTATTTGGGAGAAATAAAAATGGCGAAAGAATTTGGCCGTCCGCAGCGTGTTTCGCAGGAGCTGCAAAAAGAGATAGCCATGATCCTGCAGCGTGAAATTAAAGATCCGCGCCTGGGCATGATGGTGACCGTTTCTGGCGTTGAGGTATCCCGTGACCTCGCTTACGCCAAAGTGTTTGTTACCTTCCTCAATGATAAAGATGAAGAAGCCGTACAAAATGGCCTGAAAGCGTTAAAAGAAGCCTCGGGTTATATCCGCACGCTGCTGGGTAAAGCCATGCGCCTGCGTATCGTGCCGGAACTGACCTTCTTCTACGACAACTCGTTGATCGAAGGGATGCGCATGTCTAACCTCGTCACCAACGTGGTGAAAAAAGACGTTGAGCGTCGTGGTCCTGAGGCCACGGACGATGACGAGGAGGCGTAATGAGCCGTCCTCGTCGTCGCGGTCGCGACGTCCATGGCGTCTTATTGCTGGATAAACCACAAGGGATGTCATCCAACGATGTCCTGCAAAAGGTCAAGCGTATTTTCAACGCTAACCGTGCAGGACATACCGGCGCGCTCGATCCTCTGGCCACCGGCATGTTGCCGATTTGCCTGGGTGAAGCCACCAAGTTTTCTCAGTATCTGCTGGACTCCGATAAGCGCTATCGTGTGATTGCCCGCCTGGGTGAACGCACCGATACATCCGATGCGGACGGCAATCTGGTGCAGACTCGTCCTGTGACCTTCACTCAGTCAGAACTCGACACGGCGCTGGACAGTTTTCGTGGCGATATCATGCAGGTGCCTTCCATGTTTTCTGCACTGAAACATCAGGGCAGAAAACTGTATGAGTACGCACGTGAAGGCATCACCATCGAACGTGAACCCCGCCCGATTACCGTTTATGCGCTGCAGTTTATTCGCTGGCAGGGCAATGAGCTGGAGCTGGACGTCCACTGTTCCAAAGGCACCTACATTCGCACCATTATTGACGATCTGGGCGAGAAGCTTGGCTGCGGTGCGCACGTCATCATGCTGCGCCGGGTACAGGTTGCCCGTTATCCGTTTGAGAAGATGGTCACACTGGAGCAGCTCCAGGCACTGCAGCATCGCGCCAGTGAGGCAGGTGAAGATCTGGCGCAGCACCTTGATCCGCTGCTTCTGCCAATGGACAGCCCGGCGTCCGATTATCCGGCGGTTAACGTCTCATCCGATGTCGCCGCGTACTTTAAGCAGGGTCAGCCGGTTCACGCCAGTCAGGCGCCAGCCCAGGGCTTAGTCCGCGTCACCGAAGGTGAAGAGGGCAAATTTATCGGCATGGCTGAAATTGCCGAGGATGGCCGAATTGCTCCCCGCCGTTTAGTGGTGGAGTATCAGAATTAAGTTGTGCGCTTTCCGCGTTGGGCATTTGCGTTGCCCTCTGGCGAAGAGTAGAATGGCGCGGCTTTAAAGCGGGATGCTGAATTAGAGATCGGCGCCCATACATTCATTTAACTGGAGTTTATTATGTCTCTAAGCGTAGAAGCTAAAGCAGAGATCGTTGCTAAATATGGTCGTGGTGCTAACGACAGCGGTTCAACCGAAGTTCAGGTTGCACTGTTGACCGCGCAGATCAGCCATCTGCAGGGCCACTTCTCTGAGCACAAGAAAGACCACCACAGCCGCCGCGGTCTGCTGCGCATGGTATCTCAGCGTCGTAAGCTGCTGGACTACCTGAAGCGTAAAGACGTTGCACGCTACAGCAGCCTGATCGAAAGTCTCGGTCTGCGTCGCTAAGTCTTAAAATCGGGTCGTCAGGGATGCCACTTAAGTGCGCTAAAACCCGACTGGCGATCTGATTTGTGCGAGTTTCATGAAAAGGGGGCCTTTATGGCCCCTTTTTTCGAGCAATGCGCAGCAATCCTGAGCAAACTCATGTATTGTTGTTGGGTGTGATCTTTGTTTGCAGAGGTTCGCGCGGCTAATGAGAGGCTTTTACCGCAGGGGCGGTTAAGGGTTGTCATTAGTCGCGAGGATGCAACGAGGATCGGTAATCAATGGCAGGCTCAATATAGCACTGCCCCGATGTTAAGGACTTTGATTTTGCTTAATCCGATCGTACGCAAATTCCAATATGGTCAACATACCGTCACGCTGGAAACCGGCATGATGGCTCGCCAGGCGACCGCCGCCGTGATGGTGAGCATGGACGATACCGCAGTATTTGTCACCGTTGTTGGTCAGAAAAAAACCAAGCCAGGTCAGGACTTTTTCCCACTGACCGTTAACTATCAGGAGCGTACTTACGCTGCTGGTCGTATCCCAGGTAGCTTCTTCCGTCGTGAAGGTCGCCCAAGCGAAGGCGAAACCCTGATTTCACGTCTGATTGACCGTCCGGTGCGTCCGCTGTTCCCGGAAGGTTTCGTCAACGAAGTGCAGGTTATTGCGACCGTTGTTTCAGTTAACCCACAGGTTCACCCGGACATCGTTGCCATGATCGGTGCTTCTGCAGCCCTGGCGCTGTCAGGTCTGCCTTTCAACGGCCCTATCGGTGCGGCACGCGTAGGTTATATCAATGACCAGTACGTACTGAACCCAACGGCTGATGAGCTGAAAACATCCCGTCTGGACCTGGTGGTTGCCGGTACACAGAACGCCGTTCTGATGGTGGAATCTGAAGCGGAAATCCTGTCTGAAGAGCAGATGCTGGGTGCGGTGGTGTTTGGCCACGATCAGCAGCAGATCGTGATTGAAAACATCAACTCACTGGTTGCCGAAGCGGGCAAACCGCGTTGGGACTGGCAGCCAGAGCAGGCAAATACTGCACTGATTTCACGCGTTGCGGCGCTGGCCGAAACCCGTATCAGCGATGCATACCGCATTACCGATAAGCAAGAGCGTTACACCCAGGTTGGCGTCATTAAAGACGAAACCATTGCTGCGCTACTGGCAGAAGATGAATCACTCGATGCGGCCGAAATCGGCGATATCGTTCACAGCCTGGAAAAGAATGTGGTTCGTACCCGCATCCTGAACGGCGAGCCACGTATTGATGGCCGTGAAAAAGACATGATCCGTGGTCTGGACGTGCGCACGGGCGTTCTGCCACGTACACACGGTTCCGCACTGTTCACCCGTGGTGAAACACAGGCGCTGGTGACCGCGACGCTGGGCACCACCCGCGATGCGCAGAACCTGGATGAACTGATGGGCGAACGCACTGACAGCTTCCTGTTCCACTATAACTTCCCTCCGTACTCCGTTGGTGAGACCGGTATGGTGGGCTCGCCTAAGCGTCGTGAAATCGGTCACGGTCGTCTGGCGAAGCGCGGCGTGCTGGCCGTGATGCCTAAAGCTGAAGATTTCCCGTATACCGTGCGTGTGGTTTCTGAAATCACCGAATCTAACGGTTCCTCTTCTATGGCCTCGGTCTGTGGTGCCTCTCTGGCACTGATGGATGCCGGTGTGCCAATCAAGGCCTCTGTTGCGGGTATCGCAATGGGCCTGGTGAAAGAAGACGACAAGTTTGTTGTCCTGTCCGACATCCTGGGTGATGAAGATCATCTGGGCGATATGGACTTTAAAGTCGCCGGTAGCCGTGAAGGTATCACTGCGCTGCAGATGGACATTAAAATCGAAGGCATCACCCGCGAGATCATGCAGGTTGCGCTGAACCAGGCCAAAGGTGCGCGTCTGCACATTCTGGGCGTAATGGAACAGGCTATCAGCACGCCGCGTCAGGAAATCTCTGAGTTCGCACCGCGCATTTACACCATCAAGATCAATTCAGACAAGATCAAAGATGTGATTGGTAAAGGCGGTTCTGTGATCCGTGCGCTGACCGAAGAAACCGGTACAACCATCGAAATCGAAGATGACGGTACCGTGAAAATCGCAGCAACCGATGGTCTGAAAGCGAAAGAAGCGATTCGTCGTATCGAAGAGATCACCGCAGAAATCGAAGTGGGCCGTATCTACAGCGGTAAAGTCACACGTATCGTAGACTTTGGTGCCTTCGTCGCTATCGGCGGTGGTAAAGAAGGTCTGGTGCATATTTCTCAAATCGCCGATAAGCGCGTTGAGAAAGTGACTGACTATCTGCAGATGGGTCAGGAAGTCCCGGTGAAGGTGATGGAAGTCGATCGCCAGGGCCGCGTACGTCTGAGCATCAAAGAAGCGACAGAAACCAAGCCTGAAGCTGTTGCAGCTGAGAGCGCACCTGACGCTGAATAAGTCTTTCCTGATTTGCCTCTCCTTGCCTGGCAGGGAGAGGCTTTTGTGTCATCGCGAGGGCGGGAATCCTTGTGCACAGCAGGCGGATAACAGGATGGTTGTCCCAATGTTTGTATTCGGGAGTGGGAAATGAAGCCTTTTTTGCGCTGGTGTTTTGTTGCGACAGCTTTGACGCTGGCAGGATGCAGCAACTCCAATTGGCGTAAGAACGAAGTTCTTGCAGTACCTTTACAGCCCACACTGCAACAGGAAGTGATTCTGGCTCGCATGGAACAAATTCTTGCCAGTCGAGCCCTTACCGATGATGAACGCGCACAGCTGTTATATGAGCGCGGAGTGTTGTATGATAGTTTGGGTCTGAGGGCATTAGCGCGGAACGATTTTTCGCAAGCGCTGTCTATAAGACCAGATATGCCAGAAGTGTTTAACTATCTTGGTATATACTTAACGCAGGCGGGCAACTTTGATGCCGCCTATGAAGCGTTTGATTCTGTACTTGAGCTTGATCCAACTTACAACTATGCGCATTTAAATCGTGGTATCGCCCTCTATTACGGCGGTCGATACAAGTTAGCGCAAGATGATCTGCTGGCGTTTTATCAAGACGATCCTAACGATCCTTTCCGCAGCTTGTGGCTCTACCTGGTTGAAAGCAGGATGGATGCCGACAAAGCAAAAGTGGCGCTTAAGCAGCGTTACGACAAAGCGGTCAAGGACCAATGGGGATGGAATATTGTCGAGTTCTACCTGGGCGACATCAGCGAAGCAACACTGATGGAACGTCTCAAGGCGGACGCAACGGATAACACCTCGCTCGCTGAACATCTCAGTGAAACCAACTTCTATTTAGGTAAGTATTACCTAAGTCTGGGGGAGAAGGACAACGCAGAAGCGTTGTTCAAACTGGCGGTTGCCAACAACGTGAATAACTTTGTTGAACACCGATACGCATTGTTGGAACTGGCGCAACTCGGCCAGGCACAAGACGATTTATCAGAATCTGACCAGCAATAGCTGACGAACTTTTTTGCCTGTAAAACCTGTCAAGTCATCATCTTCAGGGATGAGGGCTTTTCTGTTCGTCAAAACTTCTAATTTGAGCCGGTTCACACTTTTTGATGAAAATGACTGAAAGTTTTCACGACGAGTTATGTAGACTGGCCGCCGCAATCAACGAGGCACGTGTACTACATGACTGATATTCAAACCACTTTTGCAGAACTTGGCCTGAACGCCGAACTCCTTGAATCACTGAACGGCATGGGCTATGTCAAGCCATCCCCAATCCAGGCTGAGTGTATTCCTCACCTGCTGGCGGGCCGTGACGTATTAGGTATGGCGCAGACCGGGAGTGGTAAAACTGCAGCGTTCTCGCTGCCGCTGTTACACAACATCGATCCAACTGTTAAAGCACCGCAAATTTTGGTGCTGGCACCGACCCGCGAACTGGCGGTGCAGGTAGCTGAAGCTGTTACCGAATTCTCTAAACATATGCGCGGTCTGAACGTGGTTGCCCTTTACGGCGGCCAGCGTTATGACGTGCAGCTGCGCGCCCTGCGCCAGGGACCACAGGTTGTCGTAGGTACTCCAGGCCGTCTGCTGGATCACCTGAAACGTGGCACGTTAGATCTGTCTAACCTGCGTGGTCTGGTGCTGGACGAAGCCGATGAAATGTTACGCATGGGCTTCATCGAAGACGTTGAAACCATCATGGCGCAGATCCCAGAAGGTCATCAGACCGCACTGTTCTCTGCCACCATGCCAGAAGCGATTCGTCGTATTACCAAGCGTTTCATGAAAGATCCGCAGGAAGTGCGCATTCAGTCAAGCATGACTACGCGCCCAGACATCAGCCAGAGCTACTGGACGGCTTACGGCCGTAAAACTGACGCGCTGGTTCGCTTCCTTGAAGCAGAAGACTTCGATGCTGCGATCATTTTCGTGCGCACTAAAAACGCAACGCTGGAAGTGGCTGAAGCGCTGGAGCGCAGCGGTTACAACAGTGCGGCACTGAACGGCGATATGAACCAGGCACTGCGTGAGCAGACGCTGGAGCGCCTGAAAGATGGTCGTCTGGATATCCTGATTGCTACCGACGTTGCGGCCCGTGGCCTGGACGTTGAGCGTATCAGCCTGGTTGTTAACTACGATATTCCGATGGACGCAGAATCTTACGTTCACCGTATCGGCCGTACCGGTCGTGCTGGTCGTGCAGGTCGCGCACTGCTGTTCGTAGAGAACCGCGAACGTCGTCTGCTGCGTAACATCGAACGCACCATGAAGCTGACCATTCCAGAAGTTGAGCTGCCAAATGCAGAACTGCTGGGTCAGCGTCGTCTGGCTAAGTTCGCGGCAAAAGTTCAGCAGCAGCTGGAAAGCAGCGATCTGGAACAGTACCGTGCGCTGCTGGCGAAGATGCAGCCTGAAGAAGAGCTGGATATCGAAACGCTGGCTGCTGCGCTGCTGAAAATGGCACAGGGTGAGCGTCCGCTGATCGTTCCTGCTGATGCACCACGTCCAGCGCGTCGTGAATTCCGTGAGCGTGACGATCGTCGTGAGAGCCGTGATGCACGTGGTCCACGCGAAAGCCGTGATGGCGACCGCCCACGTCGCGAACGTCGTGACGTTGGCGATATGCAACTGTACCGCATTGAAGTGGGCCGTGACGACGGTGTTGAAGTGCGTCACATCGTGGGCGCAATTGCCAACGAAGGCGATATCAGCAGCCGTTACATCGGTAACATCAAACTGTTTGGTACGCACTCCACCATCGAGCTGCCGAAAGGCATGCCAGGTGATGTGCTGCAGCACTTTACCCGTACGCGTATTCTGAACAAGCCAATGAATATGCAGCTGCTGGGTGATGCTCAGCCGCACGAAGGTGGCCGTGGCGAGCGTCGTCCTGGCGCTGGTGCTGGCGAACGTCGTGGCGGCGGTGCACGTCCTGAAGGTCAGGGCCCGCGTCGTTTCTCTTCTGAGCGCCGTGAAGGTGGTCGTGAAGGCGGACGCAGCTTCAACCGCGAAGGCGGTCGTGGTCCACGTCGTGAAGACGGTGCGGCTGCACCACGTCGTCGTGACGCGTAAGCGAGCTAAGTCGTCGTAATAAAAAGGGAAGCCTGCGGGCTTCCCTTTTTTTGTCCTGCTTCTGGCTTATCCCAGAAGGGCGGCTGCTGCTTTACAGGCTGCGTGCAGCGTCCATCGCCAGCTTAAACGAGTGCAGACGGGCTTGCGTATCGTAAATCTGACCGTTAACCATAATCTCATCCGCCTGGGTTTCACGCAGCAGTGAAGCCAGTCCGTGACGCACTTTCTCGACATCCCCTACCAGCGACATGCTCAGCGCCTGCTGAACGCCATACTGTTCTGACGGCGACCACAGGCTGTCCATGTTCTCGACCGGGGCAGGCAGCGGGCCCGGCTTGCCACGGCGCAGATTAATAAACTGCTGCTGCATTGAAGTGAACAGGAAACGCGCGTCGCTTTCGCTGTCAGCGGCAACCACGTTAATGCACACCGTAGCGTACGGCTCGGCAAGACGGGCTGAAGGCGTAAAGTTCTCGCGATAGACATGCAGAGCCTGGAAAAGCTGGTCCGGTGCAAAGTGCGAGGCAAAGGCAAACGGCAGTCCCATTTTGGCCGACAGCTGTGCGCTGTAAAGGCTGGAACCCAGCAGCCACACCGGAATTTTCAGGCCTAAGCCGGGCACCGGCTGAACAGGTGGCTGCGCGCCGGCTTCCGCATCAAACCAGTCGATCAACTCAGCGACATCGTCCGGGAAGGTATCGGCCTGAATGCCCGACAGGTTGCGGCGCAGGGCCAGCATGGTGCGCTGATCCGAGCCGGGGGCGCGGCCTAATCCCAGATCGATACGGTCGGGATAAAGCGAGGCGAGGGTGCCGAACTGTTCTGCAATCACCAGCGGCGCGTGATTCGGCAACATAATGCCGCCCGAACCCAGACGCAGCGTTGTGGTGTTCGCGGCCAGATAGCCAATCAGCACAGACGTGGCGGCACTGGCAATGCCGGTCATATTATGGTGTTCAGCCAGCCAGTAACGTTCGAATCCCAGGGCTTCAGCCTGACGCGCCAGCGCGAGTGAATGGTGAAACGCATCACGAGGCGTGGCACCCTGAGGAACAGGGGCAAGATCGAGTACGGAGAGGCGAACGCTTTTTTTCTCAGACATGAGTACTCCAGAGTGTATAGCGCAGGTGTCATACCCTGCGCCATCAAGTATTGCGTAACATCCGCCATATTAAAACTTTTTACACTCGCCGTATGTTGCCTGTATGTGCCTTTCAGTCTCCAGCATGCAAAACCATGCCCGGCAGCTTGCGCCAGTAGCCATTACAGTCCCGATTTTTCGCCAGATCCAGGGGCGCCTGCCCCTCTTCATTTGCGCGGAAACGGTCAATAAGGCTTAAGGTTTCCTCATCCTGAGGTGACAACCGCACGATATCTACATAGTTGTGCATACCAACCAGATCGTTCCCCAGGTTATAGCAGTAACCGCTCAGGGTCTGGATACCGTTCAGGACGAAAACCTGTTGCGATTCCTGTGAGAGGACCCGGCGTCCATGAGGATAATGAATACAGCAGGTTTCGCAGGCATCTTTGGCGCGATTCTCCGAACGTGCTGTAAAGCAGCGGGCTGACAGGGCCAGCGGCAAATGACCATAACCCAGCACCTCCACCTCGAACTGCTGGCGGATGCCCCTTGTCTCACACTGCTGGAGCAGCTCCACTAGCCAGTCGCGCGGCATTTCAACGGGCAAGCACCAGCGCGTCATGCCCTCTTTGACTAAAAGCTGCAGCGTATCGGCGTTATAAACATTGAGCGTGGGCCCCGCAACGAAGGGCAGCTTGCGCTCTGCCGCCATATTCACGGTGCCCAGGTCGTTGGCTTCAATAATAAACTCGCCGTTCTCTACATAGCGCTGTAGCTCTTTGAGCTCAGAAGGGGATTGCAGCAAAGCCAGCGTGCTAATGACCACCTGCTTCCCACGGGCTGACAGCATTCGTGCTAAATCCATCCAGGCGGCAAAAGGCGTGGCGCGTCGCTTGCTGCAGACGGCTTCCCCAAGACAAACAATGTCAGCGCTGCTTTCAGCAGTGAGGTGATAAAAATGTTCCAGCGTGGCGGTGGGCCAATACCAGAGCACGGGGCCGAGAGAGTATTTCATGGTTTTTCCTCACTGCCAGTCACGATGATAGGCGCCTAAGGTGGTCTGCGTGCCTTCTGACAGGGCCCCCAGCGTTTTCGTCCACTGTTGTGCCACTTCAAAGTTATCCGGCTGAGCTTGACAGCGATCGATAGCCTGACGCCAGACGCGGGCGACATCGGATACGTAGGCAGGGCTGCGCTGACGGCCTTCGATTTTTACGGAGGCAATGCCTGCCCGCATCAGCTCTGGCAACAGTTCAAGCGTATTCAGGCTGGTGGGCTCTTCCAGCACGTGATAGCGCTGGTCGTCAACCTGATAACGGCCTTTGCACAGCGTGGGATAGCCGGCGCTTTCCTCTGCGCGATAGCGATCGATCAGCACGTCATTAAGGCGCACCTCCATGCCGGCCGGTGTTTGTTGCCAGCGAACAAACTTCGCGGGGGAGCAGGCGCCTTTACTGTTTGGCGATTCACCGGTTAGCCAGGAAGAGAGGTAGCAGCGGCCCTCGGCCATGATGCACAGGCTGCCAAAGGCAAAGACCTCCAGCGGAACAGGTGTACTGCGTGCCAGCTGTTTTACCTGATGAATCGACAGTACGCGCGGCAGTACCACTCGGTGCAAATTGAAATGGCGATGATAAAAACGAATGGCCTCAAGGTTGGTGGCGGAAGCCTGCACTGACAGATGACGTTCGATGTGAGGATAGCGCGCGGTGGCATATTCCAGCGTTGCAATATCCGCCAGGATCAGCGCATCAGCACCGCTGTCTGCCGCCACATCGATAGCCCGCTGCCAGCGCTGCATGCCGTCAGGATGTGCAAAGGTATTGATCGCCACGTGCAGTTTACGGCGATGCTGATGAAGGTAGTACGCCGCTTCGTGCAGTTTCTTATCTGTAAAATTCAATCCTGCAAAGTGACGCGCGTTGGTGTCATCTTTCAGTCCGACATAAACCGCATCGGCGCCATTTTCGACCGCACTTCGTATCGCAGGCAGGTTTCCGGCCGGACACAGCAGCTCCATACTCAATCCTCTCGTGATGCAGATGGAGCACGAGTCTAGTCATGGCGCTTTGGGTAAATGTTGATTTAGGGCAGTGAAACGGTCATTGATGAGATAGCCTGGCTTTTTTTTAACCCGCTTACGATAGGTTTTATTGATCTCAAAGGAGGCGGGAATGGCACTCTATGGCAATATAGCTAAAATTTTTGTGACAGGAGTGCAAAACGTGTTCCAGCGGTTATCTGCCAGTTTAGTCAAAAACGGCCCTAAAATCCTTAGCTTACCTGCAACACTTGCTCCCTTCATATTGAAGAAGCAGCTCTTGCAACAACTCTTAAACTGGCAATTTCGTCATGTTTTAGCCGAAGGTGAGTTAGACTTTCTTCAGGGACGCTTTTTGGGGATTGAGATTAGCGATATTAATCTCACGTGGATCACCACGCTGGAAGGCGGCCAACTGAGGGTGTTGCAGCATGCCGAAGCAGATGTCTGGTTCCGGGGCAACGCCAATGATTTGTTGCTGATAGCAGCACGCAAAGCGGATCCTGATATGCTTTTCTTTCAGCGCCGACTGCTGATCGAAGGGGATACGGAACTGGGACTGGAGGTTAAGAACGTAATGGATGCAATTGAACTCAACACCATGCCCAAGGGGTTACGTACCGCCATTGAACAGATGGCCGCAATCGTGGAGACAACAATGCAACAGGACGCGAAAGCCGCACAGGCACGCGCGGGTGTCTCATGTTAATACGCACAGAAATTGGCGTGGATGCCGCCGGTATCGATGCATTACTGCGACGCTGTTTTCCCACCTCAGCCGAAGCCGAGCTGACTCAGGCCCTGCGTGAAGACGGGCTGCTAACGCTGGGCGTCGTCGCCACAGACGATGAAGGGCAGGTGCTGGGCTATGCCGCCTTCAGCCCGGTTACCCTGCAGGGGGAAGATCGCAACTGGGTCGGACTGGCTCCGCTGGCCGTGGATGAAAGCCTGCGTGGTCAGGGCATGGCGAAACAGTTGGTCTACGAAGGTCTGGATACGCTGAATGAGTTTGGCTACAGCGCCGTTGTGGTAAGGGGCGATCCCGCATTGTATAGCCACCTGGGTTTCGAGCCCGCAGCACGGCATGGATTGCACTGCCGCTGGCCGGATAGCGAAGCCTCTTTCCTGGTGTACCCTCTGGCAGACAACGCGTTTGACGGGGCCGAAGGGCGCATTGAGTATTCCGCGCCTTTTAATCCACTGCCGTGAGCCAGGCGGCAAGGCTTACGGGTTGCTCGGCAACCAACTGTAGTTTTCGTTGACGGGTCAGTTGCTTAACCTGGTACTCCAGCGCGGAAGCCTGCGACCGGTCGCCCGCCGCGCAGGTATAGACCAGCGCCAACGGGCCCTTACCGCGCAGGGCACGGGCCCCGCGCCCACAGGCATGTTGTCCAAGGCGGCGCGCAACGTCGGTTGTGATGCCGGTATACAGCATGCCTGCGGCCGTTTGTATCAGGTAAAGTTGCCAGTGCTGACTCATAATGTGTTCCAGAAATGCCCGCCCGGCAGTGTAGCGCGCTTCTTTGCGCCGTGCTATCCGTCGCCCTTACCCGGAGTTGATTGTGTCTGACCTTGCCCATCTTGTTCGCTACCTGAAAAAGCAGCATGTGCTGTCCCTGTGCTGCTGTGCTGACGATGATCTGTGGTGTGCAAACTGCTACTACGTGTTTGATGAATTACGCATGGCTTTCTGGCTCATGACGGAGTCGGATACGCGCCATGGCCTGTTAGCAATGAAAAATAACCGCGTGGCGGGGACAATCAATGGACAGCCGAAGACGGTACTGCTGATAAAAGGCGTGCAGTATCGGGGTCATATCCGGCCGCTCAGCGAAGAAGACGCGTCTGAGGCGCGCACCGCATACCAACGTCGCTTCCCGGTTTCGCGCAAGGTTTCTGCGCCCCTGTGGGAAATTACGCTTGATGAGCTGAAAATGACCGACAATGCGCTGGGTTTCGGCAAAAAAATTGTCTGGCAACGCGAGGCGTAAATAAAGCGCCCCCTTCCTGGCGGAAAAGGGCGTGGGCCGTTACAGTGCCTGCAGAATACGCAGGGACTCACGGTTAAAGGCAGGCAGATCCGCCGGCGTACGGCTGGTGACCAGCTTGTCACCGTCAACCACCACTTCCTCATCACGGAAGTCGGCACCCGCATTGATCAGGTCGATCGCAATGGCCTTCACGCTGGTCATTTTACGACCGCGAACGCCGTTGGCGCTGATCAGCAGTTGTGGACCGTGGCAGATAGCAAAGATGGGTTTGCCGCTGGCCACAAAGTCTTTGGTAAAGGCAACAAAGCGGTCGTCACCGCGCAGCGCATCCGGCGAGTGTCCACCCGGTAGCAGCAGTGCGTCAAATTCCGCCGGGCTAACGTCGTCGATGCTGCGATCGATGGTGACTTCAGCATCGCCCTGTTTGCCCTTCACGGTTTTACCTGCCTGCTCCTCAATGGTAACCACCTCATAGCCCGCACGTTTGTAGACTTCGGCTGGCGAGGTAAACTCAGAGTCTTCAAATTCATCGGTGATCAGAACCGCAATTCTGGTGCTCATCTATACTCTCCTTTAGGCATGTCAGGCGCATACTGCGCTATCCTGATGACCTGTTAAGCCTGGTTGTCGATTCTGAGAACGCAAGCCAGGCGGCTCACATTGGCCAGATTTTGCACGTCTGGCAGCGAAACAGGGAATATTCTGAGATGAATCGTGTATTACTGACGGGCGCAACCGGCTTAGTGGGATCCTGTCTGCTGCGTTTACTGATCGACGATCCGCGCGTGGATGAAATTATTGCGCCCAGCCGTCGTGCGCTTCCCGCAATGAACAAGGTCGTCAACCCTGTTGAAGCCGATCTCACGGATGTCCTGCGCCCGCTGGAGGCACCGCTGACGACGGTATTTTGCTGTCTTGGCACCACGCGTAAGCAGGCGGGCAGTAAAGCGGCCTTTATTCACGTGGATTACACGCTGGTGGTGGACACCGCCCTGAACGCGTTACGTCTGGGGGCCAGAAAGATGCTGGTGGTCAGTGCGCACGGTGCTAACCGTCACTCCCCCTTTTTATACAATCGCGTGAAAGGTGAGATGGAAAATGCGCTGCGCCATCAGGCGTGGCCGAGCCTGACGGTGGTCCGGCCTTCGCTGTTGCTGGGTGAACGAAAAGATAAACGTCGGGGAGAAAGCCTGATGGCTCCGCTGTTCGCCTGGTTGCCAGGCAACTGGCGTGCCGTGTCGGCTCAGGACGTGGCTCGCTGCCTGCATCACCAGGCGTTTGCCGAAGAAAATACGGGGTTCACGCTGATCGAGTCCGGCGCGATCCCCCGTGTTTCAGCGTAGATACCAGATTTTCTGATTTCGGCTGCCGCGCCACAGGAGCGTGGCATCGCGTTCTGCCTCTTCAAACCGCCCGTCAATCACCACGTCTATCCAGGGCAGGATCGCGCGCTGTGCCGGGCTGAGTGCCTGCATGTCATAGCCGGTCCACAACCAGATATCTTTGCCTGCGCACGTCTGTTTTACCCGTTTCACTAACCGACGAACATGCGGCACGTTATGAGGATGCAGCGGATCGCCGCCGCTCAGCGATAAACCCTGACGCGGGATACGCGTATCCTGTAAATCCGCTAACAGCTGCTCCTCCATTTCCAGCGTAAACGGCACGCCGGAATCCAGCCGCCAGGTGCTCTGGTTGTAACAGCCGCGACACTGGTGCTCGCAGCCTGAGACAAACAGCGTACAGCGCGTGCCGGGCCCGTTCACGATATCCACATCGTAGTAACGATGGATGCGCATCATCCCAGCTGTCCGCTATCCAGGTGCTTCACCCGACGCTGCACTTCCTGCTGTTTACCGGCGTTAAACGGACGCGCATCCGGGCTGCCGAGATAGCCACATACGCGGCGCGTAACCGAAACCCGGGCAGGATCGTGATTGCCGCAGTTGGGGCAGGTAAAGCCGCGACTGGTGCAGGTGAATTCCCCGTTGAACCCGCATTCGTAGCACTCGTCAATCGGCGTGTTGGTGCCGTAGTAGGGCACGCGGTCATAGCTGTAATCCCACACGTCTTCCAGCGCCTTGAGGTTGTGCTGCACGTTGGGATATTCGCCGTAACAGATAAACCCGCCGTTAGCCAACGACGGATAGGGCGCTTCAAAATCGATCTTATCGTAGGGATTCACCTTCTTCTCAACGTCCAGATGGAAGCTGTTGGTGTAGTAGCCTTTATCGGTTACCCCCTTTACCACGCCAAACTGCGCGGCATCCAGACGACAGAAGCGGTCGCACAGGTTCTCACTGGGCGTGCTGTAGAGACTAAAGCCGTAGCCGGTTTCGTCTTTCCAGGCATCGGTAGCCGCACGCATATGGGCCACGATGGCAACGCCTTTAGCGCGCAGCGCCGCATCATCGAAAGGATGGTGTTGCGCGCCACTCAGGGCATTCAGGGTTTCATGCAGACCGATATAGCCCAGTGACAGCGAGGCGCGGCCATTGCGGAAAATGGGGCCAATCTCATCATCGGCATTAAGCCGCACGCCGCAGGCGCCTTCCATGTACAGGATAGGCGCAACGCGGGCTTTGGTTTTTTCGAGTCGGGCAACGCGCGTCATGAGTGCCCGCTTCGCCAGCGCCAGCCGCGCATCCAGCAAGGTCCAGAAACGGGTTTCGTCTCCGTCTGCTTCCAGCGCAATGCGCGGTAAATTAAGGCTGATGACGCCGATATTATTCCGGCCTTCATGAATCTGCTCACCGTTTTCCTCGTAAACGCCCAGAAAACTGCGGCAGCCCATGGGAGTTTTAAAGGAGCCAGTGACCTGGACCACCTGATCATAATTCAGAATGTCGGGATACATCCGCTTACTGGCACAGGTCAGCGCCAGTTGCTTAATGTCGTAGTTAACCTCTCCCGCACGGCGGTTCACGCCTTCCCGAATCGTAAAGACCAGCTTTGGGAACACGGCGGTTTTGTGATTTTTACCCAGCCCCGCCAGGCGGTTACGCAAAATGGAGGTCTGAACCAGCCGTGCCGCCCAACTCGTGCCCAGGCCAAAACCAAAGGTCACGAACGGGGTTTGCCCGTTTGCCGTGTGTAACGTATTTACCTCGTATTCCAGCGACTGGAAGGCGTCATAGCACTCTTTTTCGGTACGTTCGCGAGCATAGGCGTCCGCCTGAGGAATGTGCCAGTCCTGCGCCACGGCAAGGTGTTTTGCGAAGCTCTTTTCCACATAGGGTGCCAGCACTTCATCAATGCGGTTCAGCGTGGTTCCACCGTAAATATGGCTGGCGACCTGCGCAATGATCTGCGCCGTGACGGCCGTTGCGGTGGCGATGGATTTTGGCGGCTCGATCTCGGCATTACCCATCTTGAAGCCGTTGGTCAGCATCCCTTTCAGGTCGATCAGCATGCAGTTGAACATGGGGAAGAAGGGGGAATAATCGAGATCGTGATAGTGGATCTCGCCGCGTTCATGCGCCTGAACGACGTCCCGGGGGAGGATCTGCTGCTGCGCATAGTGCTTCGCGACGATCCCGGCCAGCAGATCGCGCTGGGTGGGGATCACTTTGCTGTCTTTATTGGCATTTTCATGCAGCAGGGCGGCGTTGGTCTGATCCACCAGACCACGAATGGCGTGATGCAGATGGCTGCGGCGCTCGCGCTCCACGTCGCGATCGTGACGATACTCAATATAGGTGCGTGCCAGCTGCGGGTAAGGCCCGGCCATGAGCGTTTCTTCCACCGCATACTGGATGTCACCGATATCCACTTCCTGACGATGGGCCAGTTGAGTGCTGACCCGATCGGCCACCGTGTCGCACCACCGTGCATCTTCCACGTTTGCCGCCCGTGCCGCAGCCTTCACTGCTGCGGCGATACGCTGTGAATCAAAGCCTACGCGGCATCCGTCGCGCTTCACCACCACCGTTGCCATTTTTTCTCCGTTAACTACATATGGGTGTGTTTTTGGATTTTAGACTCAACATGTAGTAATTGCAGCGAATTAATCGGCTTGTTTTTGACCTGAAGCAAAGAAGCCTTGAACAAGAAGATAAAATCGACACTGAAAAAAAACAGACCCGAGATCGCCTTTTCCGGCGGGCGAATTTGCTTAGCGGAGCAAAATGACTTAACTCTGTTTATCGTTCTTTTTAGCCATTGACCCGCAGGGAGCCGTGCCAATGCCGTTACGTCGAAATGTGCTGATCTGTTGTTGTGCGCTGACCTTTTCCGCCGCCGCCGATACGCTGCCGCTCATGCCGTGGCCACAGCAGGTTGAGCAACCTGCCCGCGCAGGCTGGCTGACGCTCACCCCACAGCTGACGCTACAGATAGTCGGGGACACGCTGCCCGGCGCCGAAACACGCTGGCTGTCGCGCATCGCTCGCCAAACCGGCTGGCCGCTGTTACCCGCCGATCAGCCGGTTGAGCATCCCACAATTCGTATTGCTATCGCGCAGGCGGTCAACCCTGTCCCTCAGCCTGACAGCGATGAAAGTTACCAACTGGACGTCAACCGCGACGGCGTGCTGCTGAAAGCCAACAGCCGCTTTGGCGCGATGCGCGGCATGGAAACGTTACTGCAACTGATAGAAAACAGTGCCGAAGGCACCCGCATTCCCTGGATAACGATTCACGATAAACCGCGCTTTGCCTGGCGCGGCATCCTTATCGACAGCGCCCGCCACTTTATGCCGGTCAGAACGCTGAAACGCCAGATCGATGGGATCGCGGCGGCGCGAATGAACGTGCTGCACTGGCATCTCACCGACGATCAGGGCTGGCGCTTTGCCTCCCTCCGCTATCCGCAACTGCAGCAGAAAGCCAGCGACGGGCTTTTCTATACTCAGGCGGAGATGCGTGAGGTGGTGCAGTATGCGGCTGAGCGTGGCGTGCGCGTGGTGCCGGAGCTGGATATACCCGGCCATGCCTCCGCGCTGGCGGTGGCGATGCCGGAACTGATCAGCGCGCCGGGGCCGTATCAGATGGAGCGCGGGTGGGGCGTTTTCAAACCCTTGCTGGATCCCAGCAACGAACAGGTTTATCAGGTTATTGACGCGCTGGTGGGGGAGATGGCAGCGATCTTCCCCGATCCCTACCTGCATATCGGTGGCGATGAGGTGGATCCCAGCCAGTGGCAGGCATCCGCCGCTGTTCAGCAGTTTATGCGCGATCGTGGATTAGCCGATCCCCATGCGCTGCAGGCCTGGTTCAATCAGCGCGTTGAGAAAATCCTCGAAAAACACCAGCGGCGCATGGTGGGCTGGGATGAAATTGCCCATCCCGATCTGCCGCACAGCATTCTGATTCAGTCCTGGCAGGGACAGGATGCACTGGGCACGGTAGCGAAAAACGGCTATCGCGGCATTCTGTCCACGGGTTTTTATCTCGATCAGCCTCAGCCGGCCAGCTATCACTATCGCAACGAAATCTATCCTCAGGGCCTTAACGGCCAGGATGTGGTGCAGTCGGGCGAACAGGCTCAGAGCTGGTCCTTTACCATGCCACGGTTAAAAGGCAGCCCGGTAACGGGGAGTTTCACCCTGATTAAAGGCCGCGACGGCTGGCGCGGTTTTATCGACTTTGCCGGAAAATCGCGTCGTCTGGTGAACGCCATCGACTGGCTTTCGGCGAACCGGCTGACGTTCACGGTGGATACCTGGATGGGACCGTTCAAACCGGTCGTCACCCTGGCGAACAATCAACTGAGCGGATACATGCTGGTGGGTAACGTCCGTTACGCGGCCGAAGGGCAGCGGCTCGACGCGGTGCCCAGGGGGATTCAGCCTGTGCTGCCGGATGCGCGCCAGATGCAGCAAAACCTGCTGGGCGGTGAGGCCGCGCTGTGGGCCGAAAACGTCAACAGCGCGATTATTGATACCAAACTCTGGCCGCGTGCGTTTGTGGTGGCGGAGCGGTTATGGTCAGCCCAGGATGTCACCGATCCCGACAGCATGTACCAGCGGCTGGCGGCAATGGACCGCTGGACGACCGTATCGGTGGGGCTGCAGCAGCATTATCAGGCAGACCGACAGATGACGCGGCTTGCAAACAGCACGGATATTCAGCCGCTGCGCGTGCTGGCTCAGGCGCTGGAACCGGCCCAGTATTACACTCGACAGCATCTCAAGTTTCAGGCCGGGCATTACAACTACTTTGAGCCGCTGAACCGGCTGGCCGATGTTTTACCGGCAGAAAGCGACGCCGTCAGAACACTGGATAAGCAGGTGGTCGCGCTGGTTGAAGACAGAAGCAACGTGGCGGCTGCCGCAGCTATTCGCTCTCAACTCCAACGCTGGCACGATAACGCTGCTCAGGTTGCGCCATTACTCAACGGCAGCGCGCCACTTAAGGCGCTGGAAAGCAGCGCGAAACAGGTGGATGAGCTGAGCGTCATGGGCATCAACATGGTGAATGCCTATGTCCGTAACCAGGCGTTTGGGGCCAGCGAAATGGCGCAAATGCATGCGAAGCTGGATGCGGCGGCGCAGGTGCAGGACGAAACCGTCATCGCCCTTGTCAGGCCTCTTGAGGCCCTCCTCCGCGCCTTCAAATGAATAAGCGGGTGTCCTTCGCGCCGCAGGTGTCCTTGGCCGCGGCTCATCACCCCAGCCAATAAGCTGGCGTCCTTCGCGCCGCAGGTGACCTTTGCCGCTGCTCATCACCCCAGCCAATAAGCTGGCGTCCTTCGCGCCGCAGGTGCGTTGGCCGCGGCTCATCACCCCGGTCACTTACTGCAGTAAGCTCCCGGGGATGACTCACCTTGCCGCCTTCCTGCAACACGAATGCCACAGGCTTATTCCGCAGAAGATGAGTGATGGAAAAGACATACGGAACAATGGCTTGGGGATGATTTGGCGGATGGGTTTCCAGGGGGCGGTTATGCCGCGCTGAGCGTCGCGGCAAGGTAAAGATGAACTCAGGATGAGGTCGCTGGTCCGCCGACTGAATGACGGCGGACCAGCGTGGGACTGAACATATTGGTCACTTACTGCAGTAAGCTCCCGGGGATGACTCACCTTGCCGCCTTCCCGCAACACGAATGCCACCGGCTTATTCCCTTGAAGGTTAGGAATGGAAAAGACATTTTGAACAATGGTTTGGGGATGATTTGGCGGATGGGTTTCCAGGATGAGGTTATGCCGCGCTGAGCGTCGCGGCAAGGCAAGGATGAACTCAGGATGAGATCGCCGAACCGCCGACTGAATGACGGCGGACCAGCGTGGGACTGAACATATTGGTCACTTACTGCAGTAAGCTCCCGGGGATGACTCACCTTGCCGCCTTCCTGCAACACGAATGCCACAGGCTTATTCCGCAGAAGATGAGTGATGGAAAAGACATACGGAACAATGGCTTGGGGATGATTTGGCGGATGGGTTTCCAGGGGGCGGTTATGCCGCGCTGAGCGTCGCGGCAAGGTAAAGATGAACTCAGGATGAGGTCGCCGGTCCGCCGACTGAATGACGGCGGACCAGCGTGGGACTGAACATATTGGTCACTTCCGGCAGCGGCTGTTGATGTGCCAGCGCCAGAGCCAGTTCAGCGGCCTGCTGCGCCATGGTGACAATCGGGTAACGCACCGTGGTTAAGCGAGGGCGAACGTAGCGGGAAACCAGCACGTCATCGAAGCCGATGAGTGACATCTCTTCCGGTACCTGCACGCCGTTGTCGCTCAGCACCGCCAGGGCACCGGCGGCCATGGAGTCGTTGTAGCAGGCCACGGCGCTGAAGTTTTTACCGCGTCCCAGCAACTCCGTCATCGCCTGCTCGCCGCCGACTTCGTCCGGCTCGCCCCAGGCGACCAGCCGATCGTTGCAGGGCAGGCCGTGCTCCTGCAGCGCGTCGTAATAACCCTGCAGGCGATCCTCCGCATCGGAAATCGTGTGAGTGGAGCAGATAAACGCAATATTCTGATGGCCCAGTTGAATCAGATGGCGCGTCGCCAGCCAGGCGCCGTAGCGGTCGTCCAGCGCGATGCAGCGCTTTTCAAAGCCCTTCAGCAGACGGTTCAGTAAGACCATGCCCGGCATCTGCTTCATCAACACTTCCAGCTCGCTGTCGGGGATTTTCTTGGCGTGCACCACCAGTGCCGCGCAGCGATGGCGCATCAGCTGCTCAATAGCCTGCCGCTCTTTTTGCTCATTATGGTAACCGTTACCAATCAGCAGAAAGTTGCCTGTCTGGCCCGCCACCTCATCAACGGCTTTCACCATCGCGCCAAAAAACGGGTCGGAAACATCCCCGACCACCAGCCCCAGCGTTTCAGTGGACTGCTGCGCCAGCGCCCGTGCATTGGCGTTTGGATGATACTGCAGCGACTCCATCGCCTGGCTGACCGCCTGGCGTGAACTGTCACTGGCTTTAGGCGAATTGTTGATGACGCGGGAAACCGTGGCGACGGAAACTCCCGCCAACCGGGCAACATCCTTAATGGTGGCCATGCGATTACCTGATTTTGGGGAAACGTTTACACATCGCACCAGTGTTACGGAAAAGCGGGCGCACATCAAGACAACAGAATGCCAGCGCTGTCGCAAACAGGGTAAAATCAGACGGTTGGTGATGCCTTCTGTTCAGGTTGCGGCCCATGCTATGCTGCTGATCCCAACACCTGCCATAGCGATGACCATGAAAATTAAAGTGCCACATCTGGCGCACTGGGGCGCCTTTACCGCGGTAAGCGAAAACGATCGTCTTATCGGCTGCGAACCTTTTTTTGCCGACGCCGATCCCTCGCCGATGCTCAACACCATCCCGGAACTGGTTTACTCAGACAAACGTATTCGCCAGCCCATGGTGCGCCGCTCATGGCTGAAATCGCGCGAAAACAGTGACCGCACGCTGCGCGGACGCGAAGATTTTGTTGCCGTTGACTGGGAGACGGCGCTGGATCTGGTGGCAGAGGAAAATCGCCGTATTCGCGAACGCTACGGTGCATCCGGCATTTTTAATGGCTCTTACGGCTGGTCATCGGCAGGGCGCGTCAACCATGCGCGTACGCTAGTGCGCCGCTTCTATTTCCAGGGTGGCGGTGGCGTCGATCAGCAAGGCAACTACAGCTGGGGCGCCGCGCAGTTTTTCCTGCCTTACGTGATGGGCACCTACATGCCGCTGACCGGGCGCGTCACCGACTGGCCGCAGGTGGTGGAACATGCGGAGGTGTTTGTCGCCTTCGGTGGGCTGGCGTTAAAAAATGCTCAGGTGGCATCCGGCGGCGCAGGCCAGCACAGCCTGAAACCGGCGCTGGAGCAGCTGGCGGCAAAAGGCACGCCGGTGATTAACATCAGCCCGATGCGCGATGACTGCCCAGAGTTTGTTAACGCGGAGTGGATCCCGATCCGGCCGAATACCGACGTGGCGCTGATGCTGGCACTCGGTTACGAAATTTGTCAGCGTGGCGCGACAGACGAGGCGTTTCTGGCCCGTCACTGCACCGGTTGGCCACAGCTACGTGCCTATCTGCTGGGTGAAAGCGACGGCATCGCCAAAACGCCCGGCTGGGCCAGCAAGATCACCGATATCCCGGCGGATCGCATTGTACATCTGGCCCGACAGCTGATCGGCAAACGCAGTTTTATCACCTGCTCCTATTCGGTTCAGCGCGCCCACCGTGGCGAACAGCCTTACTGGATGATGATCGCGCTCTCTTCCATGCTCGGGCAGCCGGGCTTGCCGGGTGCGGGCTTCTCGTTTGGACACGGCTCGATGAACAGCGTGGGCAATCCGCGTCAGGAAGGCCCCGCGCCGATGATGAGCACCGGACCGAACCCTTCGGGCCTGTCCATTCCGGTTGCCCGCATCAGTGACATGCTGCTCAATCCCGGCCAGCCTTATGGTTTCCAGGGCGAAACTCTGCACTATCCGGACATTCATATGGTGCACTGGGCGGGCGGCAATCCGTTTCACCATCACCAGCAGCTTAACCGGCTGGTGGAAGGCTGGCAGAAGCCGGATACCGTGGTGGTCCAGGATATCGTCTGGACACCTGCGGCGCAGATGGCCGATATCGTGCTGCCCGCCACCACCACGCTGGAGCGTAATGACATCGGCGGTTCATCACGTGACCGTTTTGTACTGGCAATGCACCAGGCGATTAAGCCGCAACATCAGGCACGGAACGACTTTGATATTTTTGCCGATCTCGCCGAGCGCTTAGGCTATCGCGATACCTTCACCGAAGGGCGCAACGAGATGCAGTGGATAGAACATCTCTACCAGCAATGTGCGGTGGCGCACGGCCGTCGTGGCATTCCTTTCCCTGAGTTCGGTGAGTTCTGGCAGCGTGGCTTTGTGGAGATCCCCGAAGGCGGTAAGCCTTATATCTTTATGGAAGACTTCCGCGCCGATCCCGAGGCCAACCCGATACAGACTGCCAGCGGTAAGATTGAGCTGTTCTGCCAGACCATCGCCGACTACCACCTGGAGGATATGGCCGGGCATCCGGAATGGCGTGAGCCTCAGGAATGGCTGGGCGCGGCAGCCAGCCGTGATTATCCGCTACACATGATCTCCATTCAGCCATCGGACCGGTTACACAGCCAGTTAGATGCGACGGCTACCGTTCAGGGTAACAAAACCGCCGGGCATGAAACCCTGTATATGCATCCGCAGGATGCGGCGGTGCGGGATATCGGAGACGGTGACGAAATAGAGGTCAGCAATGCGCGCGGCAGAATACTGGCCGGCGTGCGTCTGACTGAGGGGCTGAAGCAGGGCGTGGTGATCATTTCCACCGGCGCCTGGTTTGATCCCGGTTTTGGCAAAGCGTGGCAGCCGTTTGACCGGGCGGGCAACCCCAATGTGTTAACCCTGGATATCGGCACGTCATCCCTGACGCAGGGACCCAACGCCATGAGTTGCCTGGTTGACATTAAAAAACATGTCGTTTGCACAAAAGCCTAAGGTTCACACGGCTGGTTACATTTTGCAGGCATCTGTTGCGTTTCAGTCGTGGCGAAAAAGCCGTTTCGCTTGCTACATTCAGGATCCCAGAGGTATTGATGGGTGAACATCAACTGATTTTTTCTTGATTACACCGACCTGCGTAGATACGCAGGTTTTTTTTGCCCGAAATAAACTGAACGATAACGAACTGATACACAGTTTTCCTGTGTTTTTACCCGTGCTTTGATTATAACTGCGGGATTGACCTCTTTTTTTTAAGCGCAGCGGATTGCCATGCCCCGGATTAAAAAATTACTGGGTAAAGACCAGATAAAAGCCCCGTTTAACCCTTTCCGTTTTCGCCTGATCTGCCTGGGCGTATTTACCTGCATGGCTGTTCTGCTGGTGCGCGTCGCCGATTTGCAGTTTCTTAATCAGCCCATGCTGGAACACGAGGCCGATCAGCGCTCGCTGCGTACCGTTACGCTTCCGACCAGCCGTGGCACCTTACTGGATCGCAACGGCGAAGCGCTGGCGCTCAGCGTACCGTCGCGGGATGTCATCGCCGATCCGCAGCGCGTGCTGGAGAGCAACCCTGATTTTACCAGCGCCAAGTGGGCCTATCTGGCGGCGGCATTAAGTATGCGACCAGAAGAGGTCGCGGCGCAGATCACCGCTAACCCCAAACGTCGTTTTCTCTATCTCGGGCGCAAAGTCGAACTGGGGATCGCCAAAGATATTAAAGATCTGAAGCTTAAAGGCATCAGTGAAGTCTACGACGACAGTCGCTTTTATCCGATGAGCGAAGCCTCCGCGCCGCTGATTGGTATTGTGGGGGCCGATAACACCGGCCTCAACGGACTGGAAAAGGGCTTTGATAAAGTCCTGCAGGGCCAGCCGGGCAAAGAAGTCTACCGGCAGGATGCGGCGGGGAATATTATCGCGATGATTAGCTACCAGCCGCCCACTCAGCCGCCGACGGTGCAGCTCAGCATTGATAAATTCAGCCAGTACACGCTCTACAGTAAGCTGCGCGATGGCGTGCTGCTAAACAAGGCGGATTCGGGCGCGGCGGTGCTGGTTAAAATTGATACGGGCGAGATTCTGGCGATGGCCTCTTATCCCTCGTTCAACCCCAACAACTATCAGGGGGCAACCCCAGCGCAGATGCGCAATACCGCCATTAATGACAGCTACGAGCCGGGTTCAACGGTAAAACCCCTTGTGGTGATGGAAGGGCTGGAACGTCACCTCGTCCGGCCGGATTCCGTGCTGGATACCACGCCTTACCGGGTTAACGGCCACCTGATCCGCGACGTCGGTCACTGGCCGCGCCTGACCATGACCGGCATTTTGCAAAAATCGAGCGACATCGGCGTTTCTCATATCGCCCTGGCGATGCCGGCGGAAGCCCTGGTGAACACCTACTACGCATTTGGCCTGGGTAAACCCACCGGGCTGGGGCTGACCGGCGAAAGCGTGGGGTATTTCCCGCTGCACCGCACGCGCTGGGCCGATATCGAACGCGCGACCTTCTCCTTCGGCTACGGTTTGCGCGTCACACCGCTGCAAATTGCCCGTGAATACGCCACGCTGGGTTCCTATGGCGTTTATCGTCCGCTGTCGATCACCAAAGTGACGCCGCCGGTGCTGGGCAAGCAGGTCGCTAATCCGGAAACGGTCAAGGAAGTGGTGCACATGCTGGAAAGTGACGTCCTGCCGGGCGGTACCGGACTGAAAGCGGCGGTACCGGGCTATCGACTGGCCACCAAAACCGGTACGGCTGAAAAGATGGGCAGCAGCGGGAAGTATGACGGCGGTTATGTGAACTACACCGCAGGTATTGCCCCGGCCAGCCATCCTGAGGTGGCGCTGGTGGTAATGATTAACCATCCTACCGCGGGCGATCACTTCGGTGGTTCCGTAGCCGCGCCGGTGTTCGGTAACATCATGGGGCCGGTGCTCAAGCACATGAATATTGCCCCGGATGCCATCTACAGCAAGCCTGTGGATAGCGGTTCAGATAAATCCTAACCAAATCAAACTGTAAGTGAGGTGTGGATGTTTTTACACCTCGTTTCATTTCGCCGAATTCATTTTCCTTTTTCACCTGTCACTGACTCCTGCAGGGTGAGAGTATGGACATCCCAGAGGTATTGATGGGTGTGAAAACGGGCACTGCTCCGGCAAGGCCAATCGTTATTACACCAACCCACGCAGATGCGTGGGTTTTTTTTGCCCACTATTCCGGCCGCCAGCCCCTGTTATTCGTGCGGGTCCACCCCGTGGGCAGGGGACTGGTAAGGTTTCTTAACGCAACCCTTACGGTTTGGCGATGGAAAGTCGTAACACAAGTAGCCGATAATCTTTGCAGATGCCGTTTCGACGATGCCTCCTATCCGGAGGATTTCTTTTATCCCTGTTTACCTGAAGAGTTCGATGACTACTCACGCTCCCCGTACCCGTGGTTCCCGCTGGCTGAAATGGCTGCTTCTGCTCATTGCGCTGTTAATCGTTGCCGCCGTGGCATGGCGACTGATGGGCCATAAAGGCGCAGGTGGCACCCTGCCCGCGCGCGGTCATGCCGGACGCCATGGCGGCCCTGGTATGCTGAAAGGCGGCACGACGCTGGTTCACAGCGGCACCGCCAGCACCGCCGATGTGCCGGTCTATCTCTACGCGCTGGGTACGGTGATCCCCAATGCCAGCGTAACGGTCACCAGCCGGGTAGACGGTCAACTGGAGAAGGTCTACTTCACCGAAGGGCAGAAGGTTGAAGCGGGCCAGCTGCTGGCGCAGATCGATCCCCGCAGCTACGAGGCCACGCTGAATCAGTATCAGGGGGAGCTCAGCGAAAATATGGCGTTGCTTAAAAGTGCCGAACTGACGCTGGCACGCTACCGTAAACTGGCGGCCCAGGACTCGCTGTCCCGCCAGGATTTAGATACGCAAATCGCGACCGTGGGACAGTATCGCGGCGCAGTGGCTGCCGATCAGGCCCAGATTGCCAGCGCCAGGCTGAATATTGGCTATGCGCGCATCACCGCACCCGTCAGTGGTCGGGTAGGGCTGCGTCAGGTCGATCCGGGCAATATGATTCAGAGTGCCTCCACGACCGGGCTGGTGACCATTACCCAGATGCAGCCTGCCGCCGTTACCTTTAGCGTGCCCCAAAGTCATATCCCGACGCTGGTAAAAGCCCTTCATCACGATCGGACATTGCCCGCCACCGCCTTCGATCAGGATAACCAGCATGCCCTGAGTCAGGGGCAGGTGAAATTTATCAGCAACGAGATCGACACGGCGACCGGCACCATTACGCTGAAAGCCATGTTCGCTAACGACGACGAGGCGCTGTACGCCAACCAGTTTGTGAACCTACGCCTGCAAACCAGCGTGCTGAAAGGCGCCACCATTATTCCGGCGCAGGCGTTACAGTTGAGCAGCGACGGCAGCTTTGTTTTTATCATCAATAAAGACAACACCGTGACGCGCCAGCCGGTTACGGCAGGTCCGGCTTACGGTGAGACGTGGCAGGCTATTCTGCAGGGCGTGAAGCCTGGCGACCGTCTGGTCACGGAAGGGATCGATCGCCTGACCAACGGCAGTAAAGTTTCGGTCGCGGACAGCACCCAACCGACTCCACCGGCTGAGGCACAATGAACCCGTCACGCCTCTTTATTCTGCGTCCGGTCGCCACCATCCTGCTGATGGCGGGCGTGCTGATCGCTGGCCTGTTTGCTTACCGGTTTCTCTCAACGTCGGCGCTGCCGCAGGTCGATTACCCAACCATTCAGGTGACAACGCTCTATCCCGGTGCCAGCCCGGACGTAATGGCATCGACGATCACTTCACCGCTGGAGCGCCAGCTGGGACAGATGTCAGGCCTGAGCCAGATGAGCTCGACCAGCTCAGGCGGATCGTCGATCATCACCCTGACGTTCAGCCTGGATCTGTCGCTGGATGTGGCCGAGCAGGAGGTGCAGGCCGCCATCAACGCCGCCAATAATTTGCTGCCGACCGATCTGCCCACGCCGCCCACCTATAAAAAGGTCAATCCGGCCGACAGTGCGGTCATCACCTTAGCTGCCAGCTCGGATACTCTGCCGCTGACGCAGGTTCAGGACCTGGTGAATACCCGCGTTGCGCTCAAGCTCTCGCAAATTTCCGGCGTGGGCATGGTAACGCTCGCGGGCGGTCACCAACCGGCAATTCGCGTGCAGATGAACCCTCAGGCGCTGGCGGCCCATGGCCTGACGCTGGAAGACGTGAATACGCTTATCGGCAACAGCAACGTCAAAGGCTCCAAGGGCGGATTTGACGGCCGCTATCACTCCGTCACCATCGACGCCAACGATCAGCTGCGCACCGCCGCCGAATACGGCAACCTGATTCTGACCTACCAGAACGGCGCCGCCCTGAGGCTGAAGGACATCGCCCATATTGAGCAGGGACCGGAAAACAGCTTTCAGTCTGCCTGGGCCAACAACCACCCGGCCATCGTGATCGGCGTGCAGCGCCAGCCGGGGGCGAATGTCATCCAGGTGGTGGACAGCATCAAGGCGCAGTTGACCACGCTGCAGGCCGCGCTGCCCGACGGCGTGAAAATGACCATCCTGTCCGATCGTACCCAAACCATTCGCGCCTCCATCCGCGATGTCCAGTTTGAGCTGATGCTTTCCATTGCGCTGGTGGTGATGGTGACCTTTCTGTTCCTGCGTAACGTGGCGGCCACGCTGATCCCCAGCGTGGCGGTACCGCTTTCGCTGGTGGGAACCTTTGGCGTGATGTATCTCGCCGGCTTCAGCCTCAATAACCTGTCGCTGATGGCGCTGACGATTGCCACCGGTTTTGTGATCGACGACGCGATCGTGGTGGTCGAGAATATTTCCCGGCGGCTGGAAGCAGGGGAGCCACCGCTGGAGGCGGCGTTAAAGGGATCGCAGCAGATTGGCTTTACCATCATCTCTCTGACCTTTTCCCTGATTGCGGTGCTGATTCCGCTGTTGTTTATGGGCGATGTGGTGGGGCGCCTGTTTCGCGAGTTTGCCATCACGCTGGCGGTATCCATTCTGGTTTCAATGCTGGTCTCGCTGACCTTAACGCCGATGCTGTGTGCTTACCTGCTGCACTTTGTTCCGCCCGAGCAGCAGTCCCGTTTCGCGCGCAAAGGCGGCGAGGTTTTTGATTGGCTGATTCGCGGGTACGACCGCCTGCTGACCCGGGTGCTGGATCATCAGAAACTGACGCTGCTGGCGGCGCTGGCGACCTTTGCTCTCACCGCGCTGCTGTATATCCTTGTCCCCAAAGGCTTCTTCCCAACTCAGGATACCGGGTTGATTCAGGGCGTGACCGTGGCCACGCAGGACGTCTCTTTTACCGAGATGGCGAAGCGCCAGCAGGCGCTGTCTGCGGTGATCATGCAGAATCCGGCGGTTGAGAGCGTCTCTTCGACTATCGGTATTGACGGCAACAACACCAGCCTGAACAGCGGTCGGTTGCAGATCAACCTGAAGCCCTTTGGTCAACGCGACGACAAAGCCGGTGCAATCATCAAACAGCTGCAGCAGGCGGCAACGCGCGTAGTCGGCATTCAGCTCTATCTGCAACCGGCACAGGATCTGACGGTTAACGATCAGGTCACGCCGAGCCAGTATCAGTTCACGCTTGACGATGCCAACAGCGAAGACCTGGTGACCTGGTCGCCGAAACTGGTGGCGGCCTTGCAGAAACGGCCAGAGTTCAACGGCGTGGTAAGTAACCTACAGGATCAGGGCCAGGTGGCTTATGTCGAGCTGAACCGGGACAAAGCCGCGCGGTTGGGCGTGACCGCAGCGGACGTTGATACCGCGCTCTACAGCGCGTTTGGACAGCGGCTGGTCTCGACGATCTTTACCCAGTCGAATCAGTATCGCGTGGTGCTGGAAGTCGCTCCGCAATACCAGCAAAGCCCGGCCGCTTTCGACGATGTGTATCTGAAACCCTCTGCCAGCACGTCCAGCACCGTATCAGACAGCACGTCTGCCAGCAGCAGCCCGGATACCTCATCAGCCTCAACCGCCACCAGCACGGCCACAACCACCAGCAGCGGCATGGTCAGGCTGACCGCCATCGCCACGATCCATCAACGGACCGGGTCGCTGATGCACATGCGGCTGAATCAGTTTCCGGCGGTGATGATCTCCTTCAATCTCAATGACGGCTATTCGCTGGAAGATGCGCAGAACGCCATTACCAAAGTGACTGCACAGCTGCAGCTGCCCTCGGCGATTACGCTGCGCTATCAGGGAGAAACCTCGGCGTTTCAAAGCGCCACAGGTAACACGCTGTGGCTGATACTGGCGGCCCTGCTGACGATGTATGTGGTATTGGGCATTCTGTATGAAAGCTTTATCCATCCGGTGACGATCCTCTCGACGCTGCCCTCCGCGGCGGTCGGGGCGCTGTTAACCCTGTTGCTGGCGAATACGGCGTTCAGCCTGATTGCGCTGATCGGGGTGATTCTGCTCATCGGCATCGTGAAGAAGAACGCCATCATGATGATCGATTTTGCGCTGGAGGCCGAAAACAAGCAGCATCTCTCCCCCCGGGAAGCCATTCATCAGGCCTGTCTGCTGCGTTTCCGCCCGATACTGATGACCACCATGGCGGCGCTGCTGGGCGCACTGCCGCTGATGCTCGCGTCCGGATCGGGTGCCGAGTTGCGGCAGCCGCTGGGGCTGGTGATTGTCGGCGGATTGATCGTCAGCCAGGTACTGACGCTGTTCTCCACGCCGGTGATCTATCTGTGGTTTGATGGGATTGCCCAGCGCGGCAATGCCTGGGTGAAACGCCGTCAGCAACAGGCGCGGAGCGGGCAATGAACCTGACCCGGCTGTTTATCTTCCGCCCGGTCGCCACGCTGCTGCTGACGATGGCGATTCTGCTGCTTGGCGTGCTGGGCTACCGCCTGTTGCCGGTGGCCCCGCTGCCGCAGGTGGATTTCCCGACTATTATGGTTAACGCCAGCCTGGCCGGTGCCAGCCCGGAAACTATGGCGGCAACGGTTGCCACGCCGCTGGAACGCTCGCTGGGGCAGATTGCCGGTATCACCGAGATGACCTCAAACAGCTCGCAGGGCTCCAGCACCATCATTTTACAATTCGAACTTAACCGGGATATCAACGGCGCGGCACGCGACGTGCAGGCGGCGATCAACGCGGCACGCAGCCTGCTGCCAAGCGCGATGGCATCGCTGCCGACCTACCACAAAGCCAACCCCTCGGATGCGCCGATTGTCATGCTGGCGCTGACCTCCGCCACCCGCTCGCCGGGTGAACTCTACGATCTGGCCGAAAGTAAAATCGAGCAGGCGATGGGGCAGATCAAGGGCGTGGGCGACGTGTCATTAATGGGAAGCGCGCTGCCTGCGGTCCGCATCGATCTGCAGCCGCTTAAGCTCATCCACGCGGGTATTTCGCTGGATACGGTGCGCAGCGCGGTGGCCAACAGCACCACCACGCTGCCTAAAGGCTCGCTGCAGGGCAGCAGCCAGTCGTGGATGGTGGACGGCAATGGCCAACTGGACAAAGCCGCCAGCTATCGCAACCTGATTATCAGCAACAAAGAGGGCAATGTCGTGCGGCTGGGCGACGTCGCCAGCGTGTACGATTCGGTAGAGGACCGCTATCAGGCCGGCTTCCTCAATGCCCAACCGGCGGTCATGGTGGGCATCAAGCGCCAGGCGGGCGCCAACATGCTGGACACCATCGATGCCATCAAAGCCCGCCTGCCTGCCCTGGAAAAAGATCTGCCTGCCGATACTCAGCTTAAGGTGGTGGTGGACCGTTCGCCCGGCGTGCGCGCCTCGCTATACGATACCGAAGAAACGCTGCTGATTGCGGTGCTGCTGGTGATTGCGGTGGTGTTTGTCTTTTTACGCAACCTGCAGGCGGTGATCATTCCGGCCCTGGCGCTACCGGTCTCGCTGATCGGAACCTGTGCGGTGATGTACCTGCTGGGTTACAGCCTGGATAACCTGTCGCTGATGGCGCTGATCATCGCCACGGGATTCGTGGTCGATGACGCCATCGTGGTGCTGGAAAATATCACCCGCCATATTGAAGCCGGCCAGCGCCCACTGCGTGCGGCCATCCGCGGTGCGCGTGAAGTCAGCTTTACCGTGCTGTCGATGACGATCTCGCTGATTGCCGTGTTTATTCCCATCCTGCTGATGGGCAGCCTGTTGGGGCGACTGTTTCGCGAGTTTGCGATCACGCTAACCGTTTCCCTGGTGATTTCGATGTTTGTCTCGCTGAGCCTGACGCCGATGCTCTGCGCGCGGCTGCTGAAACCGAAACCCAACGTGAGCAAGCGCCCGCATCCGCTCTATCAGTGGATTGAAAATCAGTTAAACCACGCGCTTGCGGCCTACTCGCGCGGTCTCAACTGGGTCATGCGCCATCAGAAACTGACCCTGTTCAGCCTGCTGCTCACCGTGCTGCTTAACCTGTTTCTCTATACGGTGGTGCAGAAAGGCTTTTTCCCCGAACAGGATACGGGCCTGCTGATGGGGGCCTTACGGGCGGATCAGAATATTTCGTTTCAGGCGATGAAGCCGAAGATGCTGCAGTTCACCAACATCATTCGGTCCGATCCTGCCGTTGAAAGCGTGATGTCATCCATGGGCAGCGGGATGTTTGGCTCGCGCAATAACGCCGACTTTTTTGTCCGGCTTAAAGCTTTTGACAAGCGTGATGCCACGGCTAGCCAGGTGGCTAACCGCTTAAGCCAGAAAACCAGTAAGATCCCCGGCGCGCAGCTGTTTCTGATGGCGGCGCAGGATCTGCACATCGGCGGGCGCAGTGCCAATGCCACCTATCAGTACAGCCTGCAGGCGGACGATCTGGCCCTGCTGCGCGAGTGGACGCCTAAAGTCCAGGCGGCACTGGCGGCGATTCCGCAGCTCAACAGCGTTGATTCCGATGCGCAAACCGGCGGTCAGGAAGTGATGCTGACGATCGACCGCGACCAGGCCACCCGGCTGGGGGTGAATGTGAAGATGCTGGACACTATGCTGAATAACGCGTTCAGCCAGCGCCAGATTGCCACGCTGTACCATACGCTCAATCAGTATCACGTGGTGATGTCGCTGCAGGACAGCGATACCCGCGATCCGGCGATATTGCAGCAGCTGTACGTCATTAACGACAGCGGCGACCGCATTCCGCTGTCGGCCTTTGTCAGCTTCACGGGCGGCAATGCCCCGCTGACGGTGACGCATCAGGGGCAGTCAGCTACCAGCACCGTGGCCTTTAACCTGAATGACGGCGTCTCGCTGGAGCAGGCGGAGGCGCTGATCAAACAGGCGATGGCCCAGATTGGCTTGCCCTCAACCATTCAGGCGGGCTATGCCGGCACAGCGGCCGAATTTAATCAACTGACCGCCACGATGCCGTGGCTGATTGTGGCGGCGCTGGTGGCGGTCTATATCGTTCTTGGCGTGCTGTATGAGAGCTATATTCATCCGCTGACGATTCTGTCGACATTGCCCTCGGCGGGCGTGGGCGCGCTGCTGCTGCTGTTACTGACTAATACGCAGCTCACGGTGATCGCGCTGATCGGCATTATCCTGTTGATCGGTATCGTAAAAAAGAACGCGATTATGATGATCGACTTTGCCATTGATGCCGAGCGGCGGCTTGGCCTGTCACCGCAGCAGGCGATTACCCAGGCCTGCCTGATGCGTTTTCGCCCCATTATGATGACCACGCTGGCCGCGTTCTTCGGGGCGCTGCCGCTTGCGTTGGGCAGCGGCGGTGATGCCGACTTACGCAGCCCGCTCGGTATTGCCATCGCCGGGGGGTTAGCGCTGAGCCAACTGCTGACGCTGTTTACCACACCGGTTATTTATCTGTGGCTCGATCGCCTGAGCCGTGCCACCCAACGTCAATGGCGTCGTCTGCGCCATGCGGGAACCTGAATCATGAAATCACGTCTTCCGGCCGTGCTGGTGCTGCTGTTGAGCGGCTGTACTGTTGGCCCCGATTACCAACGCCCTTTGATGGCGATGCCGGTTCACTACAAAGAGGCCAGAGGCTGGCAGCAGGCAGCGCCCCAGGACGATCGGCACAAGGGCGAATGGTGGTCGGTGTACCAGGATGCCACGCTAAACAGCCTGCTCAGTCAGGTCAGCCTCTCTAACCAGAATGTGGCTGAATACGCGGCGCAGTACCGCCAGGCGCAGGCGCTGGTGGCGCAGTCCCGGGCGGCGCTGTTTCCCACCCTGGATTATGACGCCAGTACGACGCGGAGCGGCAGCCACACTGACAGCACGCGCACCACCAGCAGCAGCCATCAGGCGGCGCTGAATGCCAGTTGGGAACTGGATTTATGGGGCAAACTGCGTCGGACACGGGAAGAGGATCAGGCCAGCGCGCAGGCCAGCGCAGCGGAACTCGCCAATATCACCCTGAGCGCCCAGACCGAGCTGGCGGAAGACTACTTCCAGTTGCGCATCATGGACGAAAAAATTGGTTTGTATCAGCAGAGCATCGCCGCCTATCAGCGCTATCTGAGCGTGATACAGAACCAGTATCAGGCGGGAACGGAATCCCGCGCCACGGTGGCTCAGGCGCAGCAACAGCTGGAGAGCGCCAGCGCCTCGGCCCAGGATTATCAGTGGCAGCGCGCCCAGATGGAACATGCGATCGCCCTGCTGGTGGGCAAAGCGCCCGCGGATTTCAGCCTGCCTGCCGCAACCCTGACGGCAACCTTACCGGCGATCCCCGGCGGCTTACCGGCCGAACTGCTGCAGCGCCGTCCCGATATCGCCATGGCCGAGCGTAAAATGGCGGCAGCCAACGCGGCGATCGGGGTTGCCACCGCCGGGTACTATCCCGATCTCACCCTCAGCGCCAGCGGCGGCGTGAGCGCCTCTGCGCTGCATAACCTGTTCGCGTTACCTAACCGCGTCTGGTCGCTGGGACCCGAGCTGAGCGGCTCGCTGCTGGACTTTGGCGCCACCTCGGCCAGTGTGGATCAGGCCCGCGCTGCCTACGATGCCAGCGTGGCGAACTATCGACAGACGGTGCTGACGGCGATGCAGGATGTCGAAGACCGCCTGGTGGAACTGAACACGCTGCAGGGCGAAATCGCCGCACAGCAGCGCGCCACCGCCGCCGCGCAGACTTCGGCGCAGGTCACACGCAATCAGTATGAGGCCGGGATGATTGACTATCTGGATGTGGCGACAACCGAAAACAGCAGCCTGAGCGCGCAACAAAGTTTACTGACGCTGAAAAGCACCCAGTGGGTCAGTAGCGTGGCGCTGATCGCGGCGCTGGGCGGCGGCTGGCATACCGTACCATGAAGGCGGCATAGCGCTGAAATCTGCCAATAATCAGTTGTCGATTACGGCTAAATCCTGCATCGTGAGTGGCTATTTTTAAGATGCTAAGGAGCCGGCATGTTATTCACCTTTTTCCGCCTGGTATTCCGCCTGCTGTGGCGGGTTGAACTCCGGGGCGATCTCGCTGAACTGCATAAGCAGAAGGTGCTGATTACCCCGAATCACACCTCGTTTCTGGATGGGGCGCTGCTGGCGCTGTTTCTGCCCATCAAACCGGTTTTTGCGATTTACTCGTCGATCAGCGAGCACTGGTTTTTACGTCTCATCAAGCCGTACGTGGATTTTGTTCCGCTCGATCCCACTAAACCTTTGGGGCTGAAGCAGCTGGTGCGGCTGATCGACAGCGGGCGTCCGGTGGTCATTTTCCCGGAAGGCCGGATTACCGTCACCGGATCGCTGATGAAAATTTACAGCGGGGCCGGATTTGTCGCCGCAAAATCTGGTGCCACCGTGGTGCCGATGCGCATTGAAGGCGCCGAGTTTACGCCGTTTGGTCGCCTGGCGGGCGTCTTTAAGCGTCGTTTGTTTCCGCGCATCACACTCAGCATTTTACCCGGCACCCATATTCCGATGCCTGAAGCGAAACGCGCCCGTGATCGTCGCGTGCTGGCCGGTGAACACCTGCATCACATTATGATGGAAGCACGCATGGCCGTGCGCCCACGGGAAACCCTGTTTGAGGCTTTCCTCAATGCCCGCCAGCGCTACGGCGCGTTTAAACGCTGCATTGAAGATGTGAATTTCAAACCGGACAGCTATACCGGTTTACTGAAAAAAGCGCTGAGCGTCGGACGGATTCTGGAGCGTTACAGTCAGCCCAACGAGTACGTAGGGCTGCTGCTGCCTAACGCCACGGTCACCGCGGCGGCTATCCTGGGTGCTTCACTGCGTGGGCGCGTGCCTGCGATGCTGAACTATACCGCTGGCGTAAGCGGCATGCGCGCGGCGCTGACCGCATCAAAAGTGAAAACCGTGTTCACGTCCCGCCAGTTTCTGGACAAGGGCAACCTGTGGCACCTGCCGCAGGGCCTGACAGAGGTACAGTGGATCTACCTGGAAGATCTGAAGGATACCGTCACGCTCAAAGACAAGCTCTGGATACTGGCGCATCTGATCGCGCCGCGCCAGGCCCAGGTGGCGCAACAGCCTGAAGAGGCCGCGATGGTGCTGTTTACGTCGGGATCGGAAGGCCATCCCAAAGGCGTGGTGCACTCGCACAAAAGCCTGCTGGCCAACGTTGAACAGATCCGTACCGTGGCAGACTTTACGCCGCGCGACCGTTTTATGTCGGCCCTGCCGCTGTTTCATGCTTTTGGCCTGACCGTGGGGCTGTTTACACCGCTGATGACCGGGGCGCAGGTCTTTCTCTATCCTAGCCCGCTGCACTACCGAATCGTGCCGGAGCTGGTTTACGACCGTAACTGCACCGTCCTGTTTGGAACCTCCACCTTCCTGGGTAACTATGCCCGCTTTGCCCAGCCCTATGACTTTGCGCGACTGCGCTACGTGGTGGCCGGGGCAGAGAAGTTGCAGGAAACCACGCGCCAGCTGTATATGGACAAGTATGGCATTCGTATTCTGGAAGGCTATGGCGTCACCGAATGCGCGCCGGTGGTGGCGATCAACGTGCCGATGGCCGCGAAAGCGCATACCGTGGGCCGTATCCTGCCGGGAATGGATTCTCGCCTGATGTCGGTGCCGGGCATCGAAAACGGCGGGCAGCTACAGCTGCGTGGCCCCAACATCATGAAGGGCTATCTGCGGGTCGAGAACCCCGGCGTGCTGGAAACCCCGGCCGCTGATAACGGTGAAGGCCAGAGTGAAGCGGGCTGGTACGATACCGGCGATATCGTCAGCTTTGATGAGGGCGGCTTCTGCCAGATTCAGGGGCGAGCCAAACGCTTTGCCAAAATAGCCGGTGAGATGGTGTCACTGGAGGTGGTCGAGCAGATTGCCCTGAAGGCCTCTTCGGATAAACAGCATGCGGCCTCGCTGCGCCCTGACGGTAATCGGGGTGAAGCATTGGTGCTGTTTACTACCGACAGCGAACTGGCACGCGAGAGCCTGCAAAAAGCCGCGCGTGAGCTGGGGGCTGCCGAGCTGGCCGTACCTCGCGACATTCGCGTGGTAAAAACGTTGCCCCTCCTGGGCAGTGGTAAACCTGACTATGTCACGCTGAAAAACATGGCGGAAGAGGAACAGGCATGATCGTAGAACGTGATGCGCCGTTATTGTCGCGCGGCATGATAGCGGTAATGGTGGCGCAGTTTTTCTCCGCGTTCGGCGATAATGCCCTGCTGTTTGCCACCCTGGCATTATTAAAAAACCAGTTCTATCCCGACTGGAGCCAGCCGATCCTGCAGATGCTGTTTGTGGCAACCTATATCCTGCTGGCCCCGTTTGTGGGGCAGATGGCGGACAGCTTTGCCAAAGGGCGGGTCATGATGTTCGCCAACAGCCTGAAGCTACTGGGTGCGATGATCATCTGCTTTGGCTTCAATCCCTTCCTGGGTTACACCCTGGTGGGGATCGGCGCGGCGGCGTATTCGCCCGCCAAATACGGCATTCTTGTGGAAATCGCCCATGACGAGAAGCTGGTCAAAGCCAACGGGCTGATGGAAGCTTCCACCATTGCGGCGATCTTACTGGGCTCGGTGGCGGGCGGCATCCTGGCTGACTGGAACCTGGTTGCCGCGCTGGCGGTCTGTGCCTTGACCTATGCCGTGGCGGTAACGGCGAACCTGTTTATCCCTAAACTGCACGCCGCGCGTCCCGGCCAGAGCTGGAACTTCGCGGCCATGCTGCGCAGCTTTATTGCCGCAACGCGCGTACTGTGGAACAACGCTGAAACGCGTTTCTCCCTGCTCGGGACCAGCATGTTCTGGGGCGCAGGCGTCACGCTGCGTTTTCTGCTGGTATTATGGGTGCCGGTGGCGTTGGGGATCCAGGATAACAAAACCCCGACCACGCTGAATGCCATGGTGGCGGTCGGTATCGTCGTGGGCGCGGCGCTGGCGGCCAGGCTGGTTACGCTGGAGACCGTGCGCCGCTGTATGCCTGCCGGTGTGCTGATTGGGATCGTGGTGGTGATTTTCTCGCTGCAACATACGCTGCTGAATGCTTACCTGCTGCTGTTAGTGATTGGCGTACTCGGCGGTTTCTTCGTGGTTCCGCTTAACGCGCTGCTGCAGGAGCGGGGCAAACAGAGCGTGGGATCCGGTAATGCCATCGCGGTACAGAACCTCGTTGAAAACACCGCCATGCTGGTGATGCTTGGGCTGTATACCTTAGCCATTCGGGCTGGCGCGCCCGCGGTGGCGACCGGCATGGGCTTCGGCGCACTGTTTGCACTGGCGATTGCCGTGCTGTGGCTGTGGCGTCCTAAAATGTAACATTCTCGCAGTCAGTCGCGGCTAAACAAGTTACGCCAGGCTCCCGGCGAGGTCTTGAAAGTCCTGTTAAAGTGCTGGCGCAAGGATACCGCACTGCCAAAGCCTGACTGTTGCGCCACGTTTTCGATCGGCTGGCGCGTGCTTTCCAGCAAACGTTGAGCATACGCAAGACGCTGGCCCAGCAGCCACTGGTTGACCGTCATTCCCGTCAGTTCACGAAAGCGTCGGGTGAAGTTTCGCCGGCTCATGGACACTCGCTGCGCCAGTGCATCAAGCGTATGCTGCTCAGCGAGGTTCGCCACCATCCAGTTCAATAAATCCGATAAACGGTCTCCGCCCGGCTGATGGTGCAGGGGCTGTTCAATATACTGCCCTTGGCCGCCCTGACGGTGGGGCGCAACGACCAGCCGCCGTGCAATCTGGTTCGCCACCTCTGCGCCATACCAGCGGCGTACTAAATGCAGACAGCAATCGATCCCTGCTGCGGTGCCGGCCGACGTCACCAGTCGCCCGTCATGCGCATCCAGATACAACACGTCAGGCAGTAATGTGATCTGCGGATAGCGCTGCGAAAAATCTGCCACTGCGCTCCAGTGCGTGGTGGCTTGCTGTCCATCAAGCAGCCCGGCTTCCGCCAGCACATAGGCGCCCAGGCACAGGCCGACTACCGTTGCCCCGCGCTGCCAGGCCATTCGAACCGCATTCAGCATGGACTCGGGTGGACGTTCCGTTGCGCTGCGCCAGGAAGGAACGATTAACACCTCGGCCTGCATGGCATCCTCAAGCGTCAGATCGCTATGTAACGTAAAACCCGCGACGGTGCGCAGCTTAGCATTTTCGTCAGCATCCACGGCACAGACGCGCAGGTCGAAGGCAGGTAAACCTTCACCGGCACGGTTTTCAAACACCAGGCAAGGCACTGAAAGGTGAAAAGGACTCATACCGTTAAACGCCAAAACGGCGATAGTGCTGGGTGGCATCCTGGTTTCCATATTGGCCCGATTATTTCGTTTATTGTCTTTCGGGCCACTATATCGCATTCCGGCTACAGGGGAAGATGGGGTGAGAGGACTGGCGCACTGTCAGCCCGGCATTTTTGGAGGAGTTCTGCTAATGGTCACAACCTTTACCGCAAAGCGCGCCTTGATCGTAATTGATGTTCAGAATGAGTATTTTAGCGGCAATCTTCCACTGGAATATCCCAGCCCTGATGAAACGCTGACCAATATTGGTCTTGTTATGGATAAGGCGCGTGAGGCGGGGATCCCGGTGATTGTGGTGCAGCAGACCTCGCCTGCTGATGCCCCCTTGTTTGCGGTAGACAGCGACGGCTGGCAACTGCATCCCACCGTGGCTTCACGTCCGCACGATCTTCTGCTAAAAAAATCCCGTGCCAGCGCCTACGCCGGCACGCAACTGGCGGAGTGGCTGGCAGAGCGCGATATTAATACGCTTACCGTTACGGGTTACATGACCCACAACTGTAATGCCTCAACCATTAACCACGCCTGGCACAGGGGAACCGCCGTAGAATACCTTCATGATGCCAGCGGATCGCTGCCGTATAAGAATCAGGCAGGACAGGCGAGCGCAGAAGAGATCCATCGGGTATTTTGTGTGGTAATGCAGTCAAATTTTGCGGCGGTGCTTTCAACCCAGCAGTGGCTGACGTGCGTGGACAGTGGTATGTTGCCGGTGCGTGATACGCTTTACCGCTCAAATCAACGGGCGCGGGGAGTGCTGTACCAGGAAAGGTAAGGACAGTGTGCAAAAACGCGCACGGTCAGTGCCGTGCGCGGTCAGATTTAGCGACGCAGCGCGATCGCTTCAATCTCAATCTTCACATCTTTGGGTAGACGGGCCACTTCCACGCAGGAGCGCGCCGGGAAGGGCGCATTGTGCTCGGTAAAGAAGGCTTCGTAGGTGGCGTTTACGGTCGCAAAGTCATTCAAATCTTTCACGAATACCGTGGTTTTCACGATATCGGCAACCTTCAGGCCCGCCGCTTCGACGATCGCCTTCACGTTTTCCAGCGACTGGCGCGCCTGTGCCGATACGTCTTCAGCAACGTCGCCCGTGGCCGGGTTCACCGGAATCTGACCCGAGGTGATGATCATGCTGCCGAGATCAACGCCCTGCACGTAGGGGCCGATAGCCGCTGGGGCTTTTTCCGTACTGATTTCACGAGACATCATTTCTCCTTAGAGTAAGGCCGGGGCAGCAAAGGCGCTGCCCGCCATAAAACGCGGTTCATTATAAGCGCGGCAGGGCCGATTAAAAGTGACCCAATACCACATGACGGGCGAACTCTTTCTCACAGTATTTACACTTGAGGTGTACCTCATCGGCGCGGTGCTTCACGGCGAAGCTGGAGAACACCGGTTCGCTGCGGCTGATGCAGTTGCTGTTCGGGCAGGTCAGCACCCGATCGATGCGATCCGGTAGCGCAGGGGCGATCTTGGCCACCACTTCATAGTCATCAATGCGGTTGACGGTGGCGTGCGGCGCATAAAACGCCAGCTGATTGATCTGATCTTCCGTGAGATAGGTGTTCTCGATCTTAATCAAATCTTTGCGGCCCATTTCCCCCGACGGCAGATTCAGGCCGATGGTGATGCGCTGGTCGGTTTCGGTCAGGCGAAACAGCGACAGGAGCTTAAAGCCTACCTGCGCAGGGATGTGATCGATAACCGTGCCGTTTTTGATGGCTTCGACCTGCAGTTTGTTATCCTGGCTCATACTGTCACTCCTTACAGGGCGGTGTCGCTGTTTAAAACCAGTGCCAGTAAAGCCTGGCGTGCGTAGATGCCGTTACCGGCCTGCTGGAAGTACCAGGCGTACGGCGTGCTGTCCACGTCGGTGGTGATTTCATCGATGCGCGGCAGCGGATGCAGCACCTTCATGTTGTCGCGCGCACCGTTCAGGTCTGCGGCGCGTAAAATAAACTGCGCTTTGACGTTGGCATATTCTGAAGGGTCAAGCCGCTCTTTTTGCACCCGGGTCATGTAGAGAATATCCAGATCCGGCATCACCTCTTCAAAGCTGTCGTGACGTGACCAGGTGATATTCTGCTCGTCCAGCATATCGGTAATATACGCCGGCATCGCCAGCGCGTCCGGGGCGATAAAGAAGAAGCGGTTGCCGTCAAACTTCGCCAGCGCCTGGGTCAGAGAGTGCACGGTGCGCCCATATTTCAGGTCACCCACCATCGCCACGTTCAGGTTGCTGAGGCGCCCCTGGGTTTCACGAATGGTGAACAGGTCCAGCAGCGTTTGCGTTGGGTGCTGATTTGCGCCGTCTCCGGCATTCAGAATCGGGATGCCGTTGGAAAACTCAGTGGCCAGCCGCGCGGCGCCCTCCTGCGGATGACGCATCACGATGGCATCCACGTAGGTGCTGATAACCGAAATGGTATCGGCCAAGGTTTCCCCTTTTTTACCCAGTGACGTATTGCTGCCATCGGCGAAGCCCACCGCAGAGGCGCCCAGGCGATGGATGGCGGTTTCAAACGACAGCCGGGTGCGGGTCGAGGCCTCAAAGAAGCAGCTGGCGATCACGTTATGTTTCAGCAGTTCCGGCTGGGGATGTGCTTTAAGCTGCGCAGCGGTGTGCAGGACCAGCTCCAGCTCGTCGCGGCTGAGATCGTTAATTGAAATGATATGCTTGCGATATAGCGGGTTAGCCATAGCTCTCTCCTCTGCGGCGCGGCCGGATTGCGGACAAAAAAAAGCCCCTTAGAAAGGGGCTTTTTTAAGATCGGTTCGATGACGGAAAGAAACAGCGGTGCCGCCTGCGTTGAGGCGAGGTAGCGCGTCACATTGTGCACGATGCTGTTGCATGTTTCCTCCGGCAAATTGTGGCGCATTATACGCCATCAGGCATGCGCATCAAGGAAAAATCGCGCCACAGGTAAACGTTTGCGGCAACCCGATTAGCGCTGTCCCAGCGTGGCCACCATCACCGCTTTAATGGTGTGCATCCGGTTTTCCGCCTGGTCGAATACGATGCTGTGCGCCGACTCAAAGACGTCATTGCTGACCTCCATGCCATCCTGCAGGTCATACTGTTCCGCCATCTGACGGCCCAGCGTGGTCTGATCGTCATGGAAGGCCGGTAAGCAGTGCAGGAATTTCACCTGCGGATTGCCGGTCAGCGCGAGCATCGCGTGGTTGACCTGATAGTCGCGCAGCAGGGCAATACGTTCTTCCCACACTGCTTTGGCTTCACCCATGGAAACCCAGACGTCGGTATAGATGAAATCGGCGCCTTTCACGCCCTCGGCAATATCTGCCGTCAGGGTGATTTTGCCGCCTGTCTGTTCGGCAACCTGACGGCACTGGGCCACCAGGTCGGCTTCCGGCCAGCAGCTTTGCGGCGCGACCATACGCAGATCTAAGCCAACCTGTGCCGCCGCTTCCAGCATGCTGTTACCCATATTGTTGCGAGCATCGCCCACGTACACCAGGGTCATCTCACTGAGCGGCTTGCCTGGCAGATGCTCCTGCATGGTCAGCAGATCGGCCAGCAGCTGCGTTGGGTGGAATTCGGTGGTCAGGCCGTTCCACACCGGCACGCCAGCATGTTCCGCCAGGGTTTCGACCAGTGCCTGACCGTAACCCCGATACTGAATACCGTCATACATGCGGCCTAACACGCGCGCGGTGTCTTTCATCGACTCTTTATGGCCGATCTGGCTGCCGCTTGGGCCGAGGTAAGTGACGTTTGCCCCCTGATCGTAAGCGGCAACTTCGAAAGAGCATCGGGTACGGGTCGAGTCTTTTTCGAAGATGAGCGCGATGTTTTTGCCTTTCAGGTACTGGGTTTCACTGGCGGTTTTTTTTGCGCGTTTTAATTCGGCGGACAGGGTAAGCAAGTAGTCAATCTCAGCCGGGGTAAAATCCAGCAGCCTGAGGAAATGACGTTGATACAACTGACTCATACAGCACTCCGGTACGGGGTTTATAATGAATTAAAATTCAATTTAACCGTATGAATATGCATTTTCAACCCTGACGAGAATAATCTTTTCTGTTTTGTGTAGTGGCGCGACAGGCAGTATGGGAAAATAATCACTTATTGCCGAACTCAGAGAGGATATCGCCATGGCATTTGAAGCATTGTTGGAAGAGCAGCGTGAAGAGACGCGGCTGATCATCGAAGAACTGTTAGAGGATGGCAGCGATCCCGATGCGCTCTATACCATTGAGCACCATCTCTCCTGTAATAACTTCGACTCGCTGGAAAAAGCGGCGGTGGACGCCTTTAAACTGGGCTATGAAGTCACCGAGCCAGAAGAGCTGGAGCTGGAAGACGGCACTACCGTGATGTGTGTGGACATCCTCAGCGAAGGCGCGCTGAAAGCGGAGCTGATTGATGCCCAGGTGGAGCAGTTGGTGAACTTGGTAGCCAAATACAACGTCGACTATGACGGCTGGGGTACCTACTTCGAAGACCCGAACGCCCAGGATGATGACGAAGACGACGGCGAGGCGATCGACGAAGACGACAACGGCATTCGCCACTAATCAACACCGGCGGAGCCTGCTCCGCCTTTCCTGTTCTCCGGCCCTGTCTGACATCCATGAATTACGCACCTTTACTTGAACCGATACATCAGTTTTTGCTCTGCCGCACGCCTCAGTCCTGGATCCTTGAGGCGCGTAAACCGGAAAACCTGACCCTGCTGCTCACTGACCATCTGGTATGCGAACTGAAAGCGGCCCAGACCGCCGTGTGGCTGATCCGCAAATACGTTGCCGACAAACCCAGCGGTGACCGGATTCTGGCGTGGCTGAAGCCTTACGAGAATTTTATCTTCCGCGAGGACGGCGACAGCGATTTTATCAACGCCCATAAAAATCTGACCAAAGCCATTATTGTGCGTAACGAGCTTCCCTGGGCGGACGATCTGGTTGAGAAAATGGTGCTGCTGATTAAAGAAGAGCTGCATCACTTTTATCAGGTATGGGAAATTATGCAGGCGCGCGGGCTGGTCTATCAGAAAATCACCTCAAGCCGTTACGCCAAAGGCCTGCTGCGTGAAGTGACCACCCACGAACCCGATACGCTGGTGGATAAGCTGATTTGCGGTGCCTATATTGAAGCGCGTTCCTGCGAACGCTTTGCCAGCCTGTCGCCTTATCTGGATAGCGAATTAGAGAAGTTTTATATCTCGCTACTGCGTTCAGAAGCTCGGCATTACCAGGATTACCTGGCACTGGCCGCGCAGATCTCACCGAAAGACATTTCGGCGCGCGTACGGGCGATTGGGGAAGCGGAGGCCAGGCTAATCAGTGAACCGGACACGGAGCTGCGCTTTCACAGCGGTGTTCCGGCGTTTTAAGCGCATTACAGCGTTTTCAGCATCCTGAACTCGCAGTCACCATGTCCGGTACAGCCCAGCGCATGGTCGATGCGGGCAAAACCCAGCGATTCATAGAGCTTAATGGCGCGGGTTAAGCTGCCGGTGGTTTCCAGATAGCAGCGGCGAAAGCCGCGCTGGCGTGCGTGTTCCATGGCAAGCAGCGCCAGTTCACGCGCCACGCCGAGGCCACGGATGCCCGGCAGGAAATACATCTTTTGCAGCTCACAGATATCCGGCGCGCTGCAGGCGAGGGGGGCAATGCCGCCGCCGCCCATCACTTTTCCCTGATGTTCCACAATCCAGTAGGCGCTGTGCCCGGCGCTGTAAAGTTCATAAAGCTGGTCCAGATTGGGATCGGCCACGGTATAGCCTTTGTCCGCCGTCAGGCCAAATTCCGCAGAAACGTCGCGGATCACCCGGGCGATATGAGGATTGTCGTCGGCGACGATAGGACGCAGCAAGGGTTGCGGCTGAGTATCAGGGATCATAACGGGGTAGCGTGACGGAATCAGGTTAGACATGCGTCAGAAATAGCATTATCGTCGGGCAAAAGCAATAATGTTCACCGTGCATGGAGGCGTATAACGTGTTTTCCCGTTTCAGTTTTAAAACCATTAAAGACCTTTTCCCTTTCTTTATTATTGTCGGCTTTATCAACGTCTGGGCATATTTTCAATGGATTGGCAGGCCGGATGTTTTTCCGCTGATAATAAATAATGTGGCTGGCGTTATTGCTGTCCTTATCACCTCGATACTGTTTTTCAGCGTATTTTCGGTCACGTTACTTATTCCCTCCGGGCTCTGTTCATTATCCGCCTTGCAAAAGGGCAAAAAAGCTCGCCCGACGCGGCGCTATAACGAAGGCTGCTGCGCAATAACCGCCTTTAGCGCCTTTCTTACAGCCTTTACAGCGATCTATTTTGGAGAAAGTTCAGATGCCTGGCTGATATTATCCGCGGCAGGTGCCGTGGCCACAGGCGTACACAGTTTGGTTAATCACCGAGTTAATCGGCTTCGGCAGCAACATCACCGCCAGTTGCTTGCCAGGCTGAAGCGCATGCGGTCGGCGAATAACGACTTAAGCACCCGCCTTAAAAGAAAATTTTGTCTGGCGGAAATAAGCTTGAACGTGGTTGTCATCAATCTTCGTTACGTTATTTACGCCGTGTTTGTATCCCTGGTCTCTTTTCTACCGCTGTTGTTTTTACTGCAGGGCGATATTTATTTCTCAGCGAAAAATACCCTGCCGCAGTATTTTATTATTACCGGTTTATATCTGCTGCTCTTTATGCCGGCACTGTTCTCACTCTTGACCAATAAAATAAAAGCGCATCATGGCTTCAAACCCATTTTGGCGTTTTCACCTGGTCTGGTCATCGGCGTGTTTACGCTGTTTTCTGTTCAGCTGGTGCAGATTAATCAGCGTGCGATTGAAATCGTCGGCATGGCGTCCTGGCACGAAAAGGTGTTTTCCGTGCCCTCGAAAGACTTCCCGGCCTATTACTTTCCCGCGTCGGTCTGGGGGCCCAGTAAAGCGATGGGCGATGCACGTTTGATTACAGGCATCGAGGCATTTACCAACGGCGAAACCCACCTGATCTGCCCGGCACGCTTAAAGGCGCTCAGGCAAAGGGCGCTGAAAAGGAATGCCTTACTGTGGCAGGCTGATGAGAAAGCCAAAACGGACCTGGTTGGCATGAGCCAGAACTGTCTCTTGATTAAGGGCGATAAGGTGACGACGGCGGCGGTACTGAAAACGCTCCTGCCCGATGAGGTCAATGTGAAGCCATAAAAAAGCCCACGCCAAAGCGTGGGCTGTAGCAAACACGAAGCTGTACGATTACAGCGCGGCGATGACGGCCTGCTGTTCGATCAGTTTGGTTTTTGACTGTTCCATCTCGGCGACGCGCTCGCGCTCTTTGGCGACGACCGCTTCCGGGGCACGGGACACAAAGCCTTCGTTAGCCAGCTTGGTCTGGATCTTCTCGATTTCCACATCCAGCTTCAGCAGCTCTTTGGCCAGGCGCTCCAGCTCGGCGGTTTTATCCACCAGATCCGCCATCGGGATCAGCAGCTCGGCGCCTTCCACGATTTTGGTCACCGACACCGGGCCTTTCTCGCCCGCAGGCAGAATGGTCAGGCTTTCCAGTCGCGCCAGGCGTGACAGGAAGTTACGGTTGGCCTCAACGCGGCGCTGGGCCGCCGGAGAGCAGTCGCGTAGCAGCACATCCAGCAGCTTGCTGGGCGCGATGTTCATCTCCGCACGGATATTACGGACCGCGATGATCGCCTGCTTCATCCACTCGATGTCGGCTTTGGCTTCGGCATCTTCTTTCGCCGTATCAAACTGCGGGAACGGCTGCAGCATGATGGTGTCATCGCTGATGTTTTTCAGGCCTTTCACGCGCTGCCAGATGGTTTCCGTGATAAACGGAATGATCGGGTGCGCCAGGCGCAGCAGCGCTTCCAGTACATGAACCAGCGTATGGCGCGTGCCGCGCAGCTCGGATTCACTGCCGCTGTTCATGACCGGCTTAGTCAGCTCCAGGTACCAGTCGCAGAACTGGTTCCAGGTGAAGTCATACAGGATGTTGGCAGCGATATCGAAGCGATAGCTGTCCAGCGCCTCACGGTAGGCTTTTACCGTGTGGTTGAACTCGGTCAGAATCCAGCGATCCGCCAGCGACAGCGTCATCTCGCCGCCGTTCTGACCGCAGTCCTGGTCTTCGGTGTTCATCAGCACAAAGCGGCTGGCGTTCCACAGCTTGTTACAGAAGTTGCGATAACCTTCCAGTCGCTTCATGTCCCAGTTGATATCACGGCCGGTTGAGGCCAGCGCCGCCAGCGTAAAGCGCAGGGCATCGGTACCTGATGGCTCAATGCCGTTCGGGAACTGCTTCTCGGTACGCTTGCGGATTTTTTCCGCCAGCTGCGGCTGCATCATGTTGCCGGTGCGTTTTTCCAGCAGATCTTCCAGCGAAATGCCGTCAACCATATCCAGTGGGTCAATCACGTTACCCTTGGATTTCGACATCTTCTGGCCTTCTTCGTCGCGGATCAAACCGGTCATGTAGACGGTTTTAAACGGCACCTGCGGCTTGCCGTTTTCATCTTTGATGAAGTGCATGGTCAGCATGATCATGCGGGCAATCCAGAAGAAGATGATGTCGAAGCCACTCACCAGCACGCTGGTGGGGTGGAAGGTGCGCAGGGCTTCGGTATTTTCCGGCCAGCCCAGCGTCGAGAAGGTCCACAGGCCTGATGAGAACCAGGTGTCCAGCACGTCATCGTCCTGACGCAGCGCCACATCGGCGGCCAGGTTGTTCTCGGCGCGAACCTCGTCTTCGGTACGACCCACATAAACGTTGCCGTCGTTGTCATACCAGGCCGGAATACGGTGTCCCCACCACAGCTGACGGGAAATACACCAGTCCTGAATATCACGCATCCAGGAGAAGTACATGTTCTCGTACTGCTTCGGTACAAACTGAATATCGCCATTCTCAACCGCTTCAACCGCGACTTTTGCCAGCGGTGCCGTACGCACGTACCACTGATCGGTCAGCATCGGCTCAATGACCACGCCGCCACGGTCGCCGTAAGGCACGGTGAGATCATGCGGTTTGATCTCTTCCAGCAGGCCCAGCGCGTCTACCGCAGCCACGATGGCCTTACGGGCGGCAAAACGCTCCATCTTCTGGAACGCAGCAGGAATCGCGTCGCTGTAAGCGGTGCTGGCTTCGCCGTTGGTGTCATAAACCTGGGCGCTTTCACGGATATCGCCGTCGAAGGTCAGGATGTTAATCATCGGCAGCTTATGACGACGGCCCACTTCGTAGTCGTTAAAGTCATGCGCCGGGGTGATTTTCACGCAGCCGGTGCCTTTTTCCATGTCGGCGTGCTCATCGCCCACCACAGGAATCAGGCGGTTAACCAGCGGCAGCATGATAAATTTACCGATCAGATCTTTGTAACGCGGATCTTCCGGGTTTACCGCCACGCCGGTATCACCCAACAGGGTTTCCGGACGGGTGGTCGCGACGACCAGATAATCTTTACCGTCGGCGGTTTTCGCGCCATCGGCCAGCGGATACCGGATGTGCCACATTGAGCCTTTGCTCTCGCGGTTTTCCACTTCCAGGTCAGAGATTGCCGTACGCAGCTTCGGATCCCAGTTCACCAGGCGCTTGCCACGGTAAATCAGGTTTTCTTTGTACAGGCGCACAAACACTTCTTTCACCGCATTAGACAGGCCATCGTCCATGGTGAAACGCTCGCGCTCCCAGTCAACCGAGTTGCCCAGGCGGCGCATCTGGCGGGTAATGGTGCCGCCCGATTCAGCTTTCCACTGCCAGATTTTGTCGATGAACGCATCGCGACCGTAATCCTGACGGGTTTTGCCTTCTTCTGCGGCGATCTTGCGCTCAACCACCATCTGGGTGGCGATGCCTGCGTGATCGGTACCGGCCTGCCACAGGGTATTTTTGCCCTGCATGCGCTGGTAGCGGATCATGGTGTCCATGATGGTTTGCTGGAAGGCGTGACCCATGTGCAAGCTACCGGTGACGTTCGGCGGCGGGATCATGATGCAAAAGCTTTCCTGGCTGGTGTCGCCATTCGGTTTGAAGTAGCCCTGCTTTTCCCAATGCTCGTAAAGCGGCTGCTCGATATCTTGCGGGTTATATGTCTTATCCATTTCTGCTATGTCGTTTGCGGCTGTGGCGGCGTTGCCGTATTCAATTGGAAGCCAACGCTGCGATACGCTTTGTAGCGATCGCGCGCCAGCTGTTTGAGAGCGTCTTCGTAAGGAACGAAGTCTATCACTTCATGGAAAGCAGTAGCAAAATCTGCGAACTGCGGCAGCAGGCTGATCAGCAGGTCGCGTGGCGAATTGCCCCGACGCTGCGGCCATGCCAGCTCAACCGGTGCGCCGTAGCGCGGACCTTCCCCGGCGAGATTGTGCGGCACAAAGGCGTTGGCGGGGCGCTGCCACAGCGCCTCATCAAGCCGAATGGCTTGCTGCTCATCTTCACAGGCGATGAGCACCCGCTTACCGGCCCGCCAGCGTGTTTCCGCCAGATCGCACACCAGCGCTTCAACGGCGCTTAAGCCATCGCTGGATGCATCGGTTTCCAACACGTAGAAGGTTGCGTTTTTCATCGAATTGCCTGTTTAAAGAAAAGAAGGGCGGAGTAAGCTCCGCCCCGATGGGTTCGGTGGTCCGTACGATCAATCGTCGCCGTTCAGGCCAGCACGATTCAACAGGAACTGCGACAGCATCGGCACCGGACGACCGGTGGCGCCTTTGGCCTTGCCTGAACGCCAGGCGGTACCGGCGATGTCCAGATGCGCCCAGTTATATTTGCGCGCAAAACGGGCCAGGAAGCAAGCGGCGGTAATCGCCCCACCCGGACGGCCGCCAATGTTTGCCATATCGGCGAAATTGGATTCCAGCTGTTCCTGATACTCATCGGCCATCGGTAAACGCCAGGCGCGGTCGCCAGACTGCTCCGAGGCACCAATCAGTTCATGCGCCAGCGGATTGTGGTTCGACAAGAGTCCGCTGACGTGATGACCCAGGGCAATGACGCAGGCGCCGGTCAGTGTGGCAACGTCAATCACTACTTCCGGATCGAAGCGCTCCACGTAGGTCAGCGCATCACACAGCACCAGGCGGCCTTCAGCATCGGTATTTAACACTTCAACCGTCTGACCGGACATGGTGGTCAGCACGTCGCCCGGACGCATGGATTTGCCGTCCGGCATGTTCTCGCAGCCGACCAGCACGCCCACCACGTTCAGCGGCAGATTCAGTTCGGCGACCATGCGCATCACGCCGTAAACCGAGGCCGCGCCGCACATGTCGTACTTCATCTCATCCATGCTGTCCGCAGGCTTGATGGAGATACCGCCGGAGTCAAACGTCAGTCCTTTGCCAACCAGCACAATCGGGCGCGCGTCGGTATCCGGGTTGCCTTTGTACTCAATGACCGACATCAGGGATTCATTATGCGATCCCGCGCCCACCGCGAGGTAGGCGTTCATGCCCAGCTCTTTCATCTGCTGCTCGCCAATCACGCGGGTCGTGATGTTTTTGCTGTAGGCATCCGCCAGCTGGCGCGCCTGAGATGCCAGGTACGCAGGATTACAAATGTTAGGTGGCATGTTGCCCAGATCTTTTGCCGCTTTCACACCGGCGGCCACCGCCAGCCCGTGCTGAATGGCGCGCTCACCGCTGGTGAGTTCACGGCGCGTCGGCACGTTAAACACCAGCTTACGCAGGGGACGACGAGGCTCCGCTTTGTTGCTCTTCAACTGGTCGAAGTTATACAGCGCCTCTTTCGAGGTTTCGACGGCCTGACGCACTTTCCAGTAGGTATTACGCCCTTTGACGTGCAGCTCGGTCAGGAAGCACACGGCCTCCATCGAGCCAGTGTCATTCAGCGTGTTGATGGTTTTCTGGATCACCTGCTTGTACTGGCGCTCGTCCAGCTCACGCTCTTTACCGCAGCCAATCAGCAGAATACGCTCTGACAGGATATTCGGCACATGATGCAGCAGCAGCGTCTGGCCCACTTTGCCTTCCAGTTCACCGCGGCGCAGCAGGGCGCTGATATAGCCGTCGCTGATCTTATCCAGTTGCTCGGCAATCGGTGACAGACGACGCGGTTCGAAAACACCAACTACAATGCATGCACTGCGCTGTTTTTCCGGACTACCGCTTTTTACACTGAACTCCATGCACTCTCCTGAATCTTAAAGACAACGGCCGCTGCTGCCGCTAGAATGTAGCGCGTTCGTGACCCATTTATTAATTAGAGCAACATGACAGCATGCTGCTGGAGGTCATAATGAATCAGGGTGACAAGATGTTGTTTTTTCACCACCCAAACGCGATTACCATACATTTTTAGCGTCGACGACGGCCATTTATGAAGAAAAATGGCTAATAAGCGTTGAAATTAGCGATTTTCCTGCAAAAAGACAAGTTTTCACAGGCGTATTAAGCGTGATCATTATTAGATATCTGGTTCGGGAAACGCTCAAAAGCCAGCTGGCTATCCTGTTTATCCTGCTGTTGATCTTCTTCTGTCAGAAGTTGGTAAGGATTTTAGGGGCTGCGGTGGATGGCGAAGTGCCGACAAACCTTGTTCTGACGCTGTTAGGACTCGGCGTGCCTGAAATGGCGCAACTTATTTTGCCCCTAAGCCTGTTTCTGGCGATTTTAATGACGCTCGGGCGGCTGTATACGGAAAGTGAAATTACCGTTATGCATGCCTGCGGCCTGAGTAAGGCGGTGCTGGTCAAAGCGGCGATGGTGCTGATGCTGTTCACCTCGTTAGTGGCTGCGGTTAACGTCATCTGGCTTGGCCCCTGGTCGTCGCGCTATCAGGAACAGGTCACTCAAAACGCTAAAGCGAACCCCGGCGCAGCGGCAATGGCTGCCGGGAAGTTCCAGACATCCAGCGATGGCAACACCGTACTGTTTGTTGAAGACGTTAAGGGCAGCAATTTTGGCCATGTCTTCCTGGCACAGCTGCGGCCAAAAGGGAATGCGCGGCCTTCCGTGGTGCTGGCCGACAGCGGCCATATGGAACAAAAGAATGACGGCTCACAGATTGTGACCCTGGATAAAGGCACTCGCTTCGAGGGAACGGCGTTGCTGCGTGATTTCCGCATCACCGACTTCACTAACTACCAGGCTTACGTAGGTTATAAGCAGGCCACGCTGGATCCTAACGATGTAGACCAGGCCACGTTTGCTACGCTGTTATCGAACAAAACACCTGAGTTTAAGGCCGAACTTCACTGGCGTATTACGCTGGTCTTTTCCGTGCTGATTATGGCGTTAATGGTGGTGCCACTCAGCGTGGTTAACCCGCGTCAGGGACGCGTGCTCTCGATGCTGCCCGCGATGCTGCTGTACCTGATTTTCTTCCTGCTGCAGAGTTCGCTGCGCTCAAGCGGGGCGAAAGGCCGCCTCGATCCGGCTATCTGGATGTGGGTGGTGAATATCAGTTATCTGGCGTTAGCGATCGTGCTTAACCTGTGGGATACCGTGCCGATGCGTCGAATTCGTGCGCGCTTTACACGCGGAGGATCGGTCTGATGTTTCGCGTTCTCGATCGTTATATCGGTAAAACGATATTTAATACCATCCTGATGACGCTGTTTATGCTGGTCTCGCTGTCCGGCATTATCAAGTTCGTCGATCAGCTGCGTAAAACCGGACAGGGTGCCTACAGCGCGCTGGATGCAGGTTATTACACCTTGCTGAGTGTGCCAAAAGACATCGAAATCTTCTTCCCAATGGCGGCCCTGTTAGGTGCATTGCTGGGGCTGGGAACGCTGGCGCAGCGTAGTGAACTGGTGGTCATGCAGGCGGCGGGCTTTACCCGCATGCAGGTGGCCCTGTCGGTGATGAAAACGGCGATTCCGCTGGTGCTGCTGACCATGGCTATCGGCGAGTTTGTCGCCCCTCAGGGCGAGCAGATGGCGCGAAACTTCCGTGCGCAGCAGCTCTATGGTGGCGCGCTGGTGTCGACGCAGAGCGGTTTGTGGGCCAAAGACGGCAACAACTTTATCTACATTGAACGTGTTAAAGGCGACGATGAAATTGACGGCGTCAGCATTTACAGCTTCACAGACGATCGCCGTTTACAGAGCGTCCGCTATGCTGCAACGGCGAAATGGGATAAAGACAAGAAGTTGTGGGTGCTGTCTCAGGTGGACGAATCGAATCTGACCGATCCGAAACAAATCACCGGCTCACAAAGCCTGACTGGCGAGTGGAAAACCAGCCTGACTCCAGACAAACTGGGCGTGGTGGCGCTGGATCCGGATGCGTTGTCGATTACCGGCCTCTACGATTACAGCAAATACCTTAAGCAAAGTGGTCAGGAGTCTGGCCGTTACCTGCTGAACATGTGGAGCAAAATCTTCCAGCCGCTGTCCGTGGCGGTCATGATGCTGATGGCGCTGTCGTTTATCTTTGGTCCGCTGCGTAGCGTATCCATGGGCGTGCGCGTGGTCACCGGGATCAGCTTCGGCTTCCTGTTCTACGTACTGGATCAGATTTTTGGCCCGCTCAGCCTGGTTTATGGTCTGCCGCCGATTTTCGGCGCGATACTGCCAAGCTTTGCCTTCTTTGCCATCAGTCTGTTTATGCTGATAAAACGGCGATAGATGCTGACAGTCAGAAAGGCCGCGCGATGCGGCCTTTTTTTATGGCTGGTGTCGGTGACGAATCGAACGCCTGAATTTCACCGCCTGATGCGGTGGCGATCGTCACGTGCCAGTAAAGGTGCATCCGGTTGCCCTGATGTTTTACAGACTGGATTATCGATCTAGAAAGGTAAGGCATTCCTGAGGAACCCATCCATTTTCCCCAGAAGGCTTCTCAGCCCAGTACCAGCCGTTAAGCGCGTGCGTCACTACCACCGACTCACCGGGAAGGACGGTTAACTCCTGTGCCCTATAGTCTTCCAGACAGACAACCTCATTTGGGCTCAGTGGCAAAAAGTATTGCTCTGGCGCCCAGCCCGCTTTGCCATCGGGCAGCGTAATCCATATCCATCCTCGCCATTCAAGATCGCAGTGGCTCACCACGGCTATCTCGTCGGCCTTAATCGTAATCGGATCGGGGAATGCCGACCTGTATTCATCGGTGACCACGGCCTGTGCTCTCATGATTTTTTCTCCTGCCATCTTACGAACAGCTTTAACAGACAGCTAAATCGGGTTTACCGGGCGGCGTGCCAGCAGCGCGTCTACATCACCGACACCATCCCCGCATTGTTGCCGACCTTGTAGGGCAGATCGCCTTCACCCGGCCGTGCTTCAGGAGAATACCGCTTCACAGGTCATCGCACTCCGTCACAAATCAACGCACCATAAAGCGTCTCCGCCTCGGCTAACCTGCTCAGCAGGCAATATTCATCGGTCTGATGCGCCATCGACGGCTCGCCAGGGCCCAGAATAATGCAGGGCGGATTGCCCAGCGCAGGCAACAGCAGCGACGCATCGGTGAAGTAGGGCACAATGCGCGGCACCAGCGGCGCATCATGCAATGGCTGGCATCGTTGATAAACCGTCTGAATCCATGCGTGATCGCCTTCACTGAGCACCGCGGGCAGGTCCACCAGCGTAGATATCGTCACACTTTCGCCCAGTAAGGTGCTGAGCTGCTGACGGATGGTGGCGTGCTGAAGATTGGGCGCGCTACGAATATCCACGTCAAACTGCGTGCGGTCAGGGACGGAGTTAATGTTCAGGCCGCCTGTGATGCGCCCGACGTTGATCGTGGGCTGTTTCATCAGCGGATGCGGCGCGCCGGGGGAGAAATGCTGAATTTTACCCAGCGCATCGGCCGCCAGGTAGATCGCATTGATGCCCAGCTCGGGCATCGCGCCGTGCGCGGTTTTACCGCGTGTTTCACAGCGCAGCCACAGTGCGCCTTTGTGGCCGATAACCGGATAGTTCGCGGTGGGTTCGCCAACGATCAGCGCGCCCACCTCGGGCAGGTCAGCGGTATCGATCAGCGCCCGCGCGCCGTCGCAGCCGGTTTCCTCACCGCCGGTAATCAGCAGCACCACGCCCGGCCCCTGGCGAATGGCCTGCTGGTGCGTAACGCAGGCCACGGCAAAGGCGGCAACGGCCGCTTTCATATCGCTCGATCCCCGGCCATAGAGCCGATCGTCCACGATCTCGCCAAAGGGATCGTGCTGCCAGTCGGCGTTACCGAGCGGCACCGTATCCAGATGGCCGGTAAAGGCCAGCGCAGGTCCGGCCTGCTCGCCGCGCAGGCGGGCTATCAGGTTATGGCGTCCTTCGCCGAAGGATGACAGCGTGACCTCGAAGCCGTTTTCCTCCAGCCAGCCGGCAAAAAACATCATGCAGGCGGCTTCGTTACCCGGTGGATTGAGGGTATCAAAGCGGGTCAGCTGTAACGCCAGATCCGCCGTGCGGGTAAGGGCCATCAGTGACGAACCGTTAACCAGTCAAGACAGTTGATCCACAGCTGGCGATAACCCTGCCACTGGGCAAATTCCTGCGGCAGCCAGTGGGCAGACATATCGCTGGTCCACACCAGCGAGCGGCCCTGCTGATATTCGCGCACCGCCAGCAACGGATGCGCGGTGCCGGCAATGGTTGCCAGCAGTTTGCCTTCAGGGTGCATTTCCACTTCGTTATAGCCCAGTAACCACGGCCATTCGTCGGGCATGTCGGTAAACAGCGCGTGGGATTCGGTGACGCTCGGATAAGAACCTTCAGGCGTTTCGATGCGGTCGTCCCAGGCCAGGCAGCGTACCGGCAGCACTTTCTCGACCGCCGTGTTGCGATAGCGCGCGCCGCCGTTGATGCCCTGAAAACTGAAGTAGCCGCCGATCATCATCAAGGCACCGCCCGCCGCCACATAGTCGTGGATCAGCGTCAGACGGTTCGCTGTGCGCTGGCTCTTCAGCCAGGTATCCGGATGCAGCAGTAACGTGTTCGCGCCGATATCCGACAGAATTATCGCGTCCCACGCTTGCAGCCCGGCCAGCGTCAGCGGAAATTCGGTCGCCGCCGCGTGCGCGGGCATATAGGTGATGGCATAGTCGCTGTCGGCCAGCGCCGCCATAAAGTCGGTTGCCCCATTGTGCCAGGTGGCGGTGGCAAACTGATCGAAGCCTTTAACGTGAACGGACGTGCTGGTCCAGGATTCCCCGACCAGTAAAATTTTCTTCTGCATTACGGTTCTCCCTTACCCACCAAAAACGCGCTGTGGGTTAGCAATCAGTAAGGTTTCAAGTTGTTCGCCGCTGACGCCGTGGCGTTTCAGGCGCGGAACAAAATGTTTAAGGATGTAGCCATAGCCGTGGCCACCGTAGCGGGTCAGCATGGTTTTCAGGAACACGTCCTGGGACAGCAAAATCTGCTCAATAAAGCCGTCATCGATCAGTTCGCGGATGGCGCGGGCGTTCTCTTCGTCGGACGGTGACTGCGCGGATTCGTCGGCGTAGTAATAGCTCATGCCGATCATGTCGTATTCCAGAAACGCACCGCGCTGGGCCAGCTCACGCTGATAGCGCTTGTCGGCAAAGCTGGGATTCATGTGGCACAGCACCACGTGGCGCAGATCGGCCCCTTCGTGTTCAAGAATATCCAGCACCTTGTGCCCCAGCCGCTCCCAGCCGGGCAGATGCACCTCAATCGGCACCCGGGTTGCTGCACTGGCCCGGCCCGCCGCCCGCAGGGATTTTTCCTCGCTGGCGGTAAAGCGGCTGGACACGCCGATCTCACCGATCAACCCGGCGAGTACCTCGGGTTTTTCTTCCCGGCCGCCCAGGTCGTAAATCAGCTTGTCAGCTAACGCCTCGACGCTAATCGTTTTCACCCATTCCGGATGCGAAGGCTCCAGGTACAGGCCGGTGCTCATGATGATGTTCAGCCCGGTCAGGCGGGCGATGCGCTGCAATGCTTTGGGATCCCGACCGATGCCGATATTGGTAGGATCGACAACCGTGTCACCGCCGAGAGCACGGAACTTCATCAGCTCCTCAATCGCCAGATCCACATCGAACAGCCGGCAATTATCGCGGCTGATTAACGGGTTAAGCGACAGTTCGCCCAGGTTTTCCATACTCACCGGCATTTCCGCTAAATGGCGATCGCCACAGCAGCAGGGCGGCACCCACTTGCCGGACGCATCCAGTAGAATGTGTTCATGCATCAGCGTCACGCCCATCTCACTGACCGGCAGCGGCCCCAGCACCGTCATGACATAGCCGCTGTTGATGCCGAGCGGTAGGGGGTCCGGATGCCGAAAAATAGAGTGTTTCATTGGCTATCCTTTTGCCGCCGCGCGGGTCGGGTTGAGAATGCGGGTATTCAGCCAGATCGCCAGCAAAATAATCGTACCTGTCGCGATCTGCGTGTAAAAAGGAGAGATGTGCGACAAAATCAGGCCGTTCTGAATAATGGCAATCGACAGCGCGCCCAGCAATGTGCCGATGATGGTGCCGAAGCCGCCAAACAGGCTGGTACTGCCCAGCACCACCGCCGCAATCACCTGTAACTCAAAGCCTTCGCCCTGGTTAGAGGAGCCGCTGCCAAGACGGGCGGTGATAATCATGCCCGCCAGCGCGGCAGCCATGCCGCTGATGATATAGACCTTCATGGTCACGGCTTTGGTGTTAATCCCGCTGCGGCGCGCGCCTTCGGCATTCGCGCCAATCGCGGTGACATAGCGACCAAAACGCATATGATTAAGCACGATATGGCCGACAATCAGCACCACAATGCCGATCAGCGCCGGCATCGGCACGCCCAGCACTTTCGCGCGCCCCATAAAGGCAAACAGGCTGTCGGCAGGAATGGGAATGGAATAGCCCTGGGTAATCAGCAGCGCGACCCCGCGCACCACGGCTAAGGTGGCAAGCGTGACGATAAAGGCCGGAATGCCCTCATAGGAGATAAAGAAGCCATTGATAGCGCCCACCAGCGCGCCCAGCAGCAGGCCGCCCAGCAACACCACCGGCCAGGGCAGTCCCCAGTTGTTCAGCGCAATAGCCGACAGCGCACCGACCAGCGCCAGCGTCGATCCCACCGAAAGATCGATCCCGCCCGTGGTGATCACCAGGGTCATCGCCGTGGCGACGATCAGCAGAGGCGCGCTCTGGCGAATGATATTGAGCCAGTTAGCACTGCTGAGAAAGTTGCCGGTGATCAACGAAAACACCACGCAACAGAACACAAAGAACAGCGCGATGCTGACCACGCCAGAGTGATTGTGCAGCAGGCGACGCGGCAACGAGTGTTGGGCCATACGGGAACCGCTCAGATTCATAATAGTCATCCTGTTACCTCGCTCAGTGCGTCGCCGCAGAGCGGGCGACAAATTTTTCGCCCACGATCAAATTCACAATTTCGCCCAGATCGGTGTCCGCCACCCGGCGGTCTGCCACGTTGGTGCCTTCGTACATCACCATGATGCGATCGCAGACCAGGAACAGATCCTGCAGGCGATGGGTAATCAGGATCACGCTGACGCCGCGCGCCGATACCCGACGAATCAGCTCCAGCACCGCTTCCACCTCGGCCACGGCCAGCGCGGCGGTGGGCTCATCCATGATCAGCACTTTGGGATCGAAGGCGGCCGCGCGCGCAATGGCAATCGCCTGACGCTGTCCGCCGGACAGATTGCGCACCAGCAAACGCGTATCAGGAATGGAAATGCCCAGGCCTTTCAGCATCTCGCGCGCATCAGCGTGCATTTTCTCTTCATCAAGAAACGGAATGCCGAGGATCGATTTCATCGGCTCGCGTCCCATAAACAGGTTGCCCGCCACATCCACGGTGTCGCACAGCGACAGGTCCTGATAAACCATTTCGATATGGCAGCGGCGAGAATCCGCCGGATTGCTGAACTGCTGCTCTTCACCGTCAATGCGGATCGTGCCGCTGGTGGGCACCACCGCGCCAGACAGCACTTTGGTCAGCGTGGACTTGCCCGCGCCGTTATCGCCCACCAGGCCCAGCACTTCGCCGGGCGCCAGCTGTAAGTTCACGCCGCGCAGGGAACGTATCGCGCCGTAGGTTTTGGTTATATTCACCATCTCTACCCGTGCCGGGGCAGTTTGTGATTGCTGCATTCGATAACTCCCATCACCACTAACGGGAAAAGCTGAACAGAGATAAAAAAACGTTATCGTGCACGGTTTACGCCCTTGTAAACCGGTTTACCTGCCAGATAAAGCCTTCATACATAATCTCTGAACAACCGCTGTAACGATATTTGCTTGCCAGATACGTCATTGCAGCATCCGTGCCAGCCTGCAAAACAGGCAGTACACATCCGGTTTAACACGTTGTTTTTAAAAACGTTTAAATGCTAACTTTTGGTAAACCGGTTTACTAACTATAACGCGCAGAAATTAAAAAGCGCGTTATTTGCGCTAAAGTTGTGCACTTTTGCGCCATTTTGGGACGCTGTTAACACATCCGTATCGAATCGCGCGCCACCCATTCCACCGCAAGGCGGGTTTCAGGGGGAATATCGGGCTCGTCATTCAGGATGCGCAGCATAATGTGAACCGCCGTGCGGCCCAGTTCCCGGGCGGGCTGGCGGATGGTGGAAATGCGGGGTTGGGTAAAATCGGCATAGGTGGCGTCGTCAAATCCCACCAGCGACAGCGCCTCGGGAGCCTGTAACCCGCGTGCGCGCAGACCATCCAGCAAGCCCAGCACCAGATAGTCACTGGCGGCAAACACGGCGGTTGGGCGTTGCGGCCGGCTGAACAGGTGTTGAAGCGCCTGTTCGCCAAACTCACGCTGGTATTCGCCGTACATTACCCATTCAGGCGGCACGGTCAGGCCCGCCTGCGCCATGGCGGTGCAGAAGCCCTGATAGCGTTCGCGCACGCTCATCAGCTCATCCGGCCCGCCAACAAACGCGATGTGACGATGACCGGCGGCGATCAGCTTTTCGGTAGCAATGCGCCCGCCCTGCACGTTATCGGCGAACACCTTTGGCACTCTGCTGCCGGGAATATCTTCATCCAGCAGCACAATACGCTGGTGGCGGTTAATTTCCTTACGCAGCAGCCCGTTATCCGGGTGGTTGGTGGTAAACAGCAGGCCATCCACCTGGCAGGTATCCAGCCAGCGGATAAACTGGCTTTCTTTGCCGGGATGGTTGCGGGTGATGCAGAGCACAAGGCTGTAGCCACAGGCCGAAGCGGCTTCTTCCGCCGCGTCCGCCAGTTCGGCGAAGAAAGGGTTAGTAATATCGGGCAGGACCAGCCCTAAGGTTTCACTGCCGCCTTTGCTCAGGCGGCGCGCCAGGCTGTTGCCGCGATAATCCAGCTGGCGAATGGCGGCTTCAATGCGGTCGATGGTGTCCTGCGGCAGCATAATGCTTTGATTCATATAGCGGGATACGGTCGCTTTTGACAGCCCGGCCAGCGTCGCTACGTCGGATAACAGCACCCGTTTTTTAATCATATCCACAGCCATCTTGCCCAGAATCGGCTATCTGTAACACAGTTACGCGCGCCGGATACAGTATTTTTGCGCCGCCCCTGGCGATAAAATAATCGCTTGACAAAATCTGAGCGGAAGAGAATGGTAGAGACAGTTTACCGCATTACCCGGGAGTCACTCCCACACCGGCTTAGCCCGTTTCAGGTGTTCACCATAATGGACAGTGAGCAGAAACGCGGTTATTCAGGTTCAGGCTGAATAAGCCATTCACACGATATTTGCCCGCCAACAATAATCCCTCTGCATTTCGATGCGGAGATCGACTGGTTATCGCACATTCCCGACGAGGAATTTTAAGATGATGGCATTTAACACCAGAAAACTGCGTTCTGTTGCGCTGGCAACGGGCTTACTGGCAGCGGGTTCGTTTTTTACTTTGGCTCATGCAGCACCAACTTATGCGCTGGTACAGATCAACCAGCAGGCCCTGTTCTTTAATCAGATGAATCAGGGTGCACAGGAGGCAGCGAAAGCCAGCGGTAAAAATTTAGTGATCTTCAACGCCAACGATAATCCCGTATCGCAAAACGACGCGATAGAAAATTATATTCAGCAGGGCGTGAAGGGCATTATGGTGGACGCGATTGACGTCAACGGCATTATGCCTGCGATTAAAGAAGCGGCCGCCGCTAAAATACCGGTGATTGCGATTGATGCGGTATTACCGGCGGGCCCACAGGCGGCGCAGGTGGGCGTGGATAATCTGGAAGGCGGTAAGATTATCGGCAAATATTTTGTCGATTACGTGGCGAAAAATATGGGCGGCAAAGCGCGGCTGGGCATTGTAGGCGCGCTGAACTCAGCCGTGCAAAACCAGCGTCAGAAAGGCTTTGAAGACACCATTAAGAGCAATCCTGGCATTACCGTCGCGGACGTGGTGGATGGCCAGAACGTGCAGGACACCGCGATGACGGCAGCAGAGAACCTGATCACCGGCAACCCGGACCTGACGGCCATTTATGCCACTGGTGAACCGGCGTTACTGGGCGCGATTGCGGCCGTAGAGAACCAGGGGCGGCAGAAAGACATCAAGGTGTTCGGCTGGGATCTGACGTCAAAGGCGATCACCGGTATCGATAACGGTTATGTCACTGCCGTTCTGCAGCAGGACCCGAAAAAAATGGGTGAAGAGGCGGTCAAAGCTCTGAACGCGGTGACGTCCGGCAAAACCGTGTCGAAAACCATTCTGGTACCGGCGACGGTTGTCACCAAAGCCAACGTGGACAGCTACCGCGCGATGTTTAAGTAACGCCTGACTCGCCGCCTGCACTCAGCAGTGCGGCGAGTTCGTTGACGGAGGGGAAGGCACTCAGCGTGCCACGACGGCTCACCGTGATGGCGGCCGCCTGACTGGCATGAGTAAGTGCTAACTTATCAATTTGAACCTGGCGCCTGAGTGCCGACGCCAGCATGACGGCAAGAAAGGTATCGCCCGCGCCGGTGGTATCCAGCGCCTCGACGGGCGTGGCAGGGCAAAACTCGCGGCGGTCTCCCTGAATCAGCCAGGCACCCGCGCTACCGTGAGTAACCACTAACGTTTTAACCGCTTCAGGATGCAACTGCCGGGCTTCGTGCTGATTCACCACGGCAATATCCACCAGCGGCCAGCAGGCACTGAACCCGGCATGGACCGGCGAAGGGTTAAAGACGGTGATCAGGCCACGCGACTTCGCCAGCTGGAACAGCGCATGGGTTTTCTCCGGCGAGAAGTTGCCCTGCTGCACCAGGACATCGCCAGCGCGTGCCGCGGCCAAATGTGCACTGATGATATCAATGCTCAACGCATCGGCTGCCCCTGTGCTGGTAATGATGGCGTTGTCGCCGTCGGCGCTGTTTAGAATAAGCGAGGTATCGCTAAAGGGATGAACCGGTTCAGCGGGCATAAAATAAAGCGGCTCCAGAGTGAGCTGCTGGCGAAGAGTTATTCCATTGTTGTCTTTGCCCGTCGCGGCAATTAAATGGGTTTCTATGCCGCAGCGGGATAACAGAATCGCCTGATTCGCGCCTTTACCGCCGATATCCTGCGAAACTTTATTTCCATGAACCGATGCGCCTTTTAACGGAATATCGGCAATGCTCCAGGTTTCATCGACAGTGATATTTCCGGCCACATAAACACGCATAGTGTTTCCCTGAACAGGATAAAGACAAGATGGTTGCTATATCAGCAGAAAAAAATGATGCAATACAAGCGATATTTTCCCGCCCCAAAGCGGTCATTGGCGTGATTCACTGTGACCCGTTTCCCGGCTCGCCTAAATACCGGGGGAAATCAGTTAAGGCGATAACAGAGCGTGCCCTGCGCGATGCGGAAAATTATATTTGCGGCGGCGTTCATGGCCTGATTATTGAAAACCACGGCGATATTCCGTTTTCAAAACCCGAGGATATTGGCCCGGAAACGTCGGCCCTGATGGCGGTTATCACGGAAAAAGTGCGCGAACGGTTTGGCGTGCCGCTGGGCATTAACGTGCTGGCGAACGCGGCGCTGCCGGCCTTTGCCACCGCGCTGGCGGGCGGGGCGGATTTTATCCGCGTCAACCAGTGGGCGAATGCTTACATCGCCAATGAAGGCTTTATTGAAGGGGCCGCCGCCAAAGCGTTGCGCTACCGCAGCCAGCTGCGTGCCGAACATATTCGGGTGTTTGCCGACAGCCATGTTAAACACGGCAGCCATGCGATAGTGGCCGACCGCTCCATTCAGGAACTGACGCGCGACGTTGACTTCTTTGACGCGGACGCCGTGATCGCCACCGGACAGCGCACCGGCGACAGCGCCACCCTGGACGAAATCGACGAGATCCGCGCCGCCACCGCCTTACCGCTGCTGGTGGGGTCGGGCGTCACGCCTGCCAATGTCTGCCAGATCCTGGGCCGCACCCAGGGCGTGATTGTCGCCAGCGCGCTCAAGGTGGACGGCGTCTGGTGGAACGATGTGGATCTGGAAAGGGTTAAACACTTTATGGCCGTGGCGCAGGCGGCGCTGGATAAGGCCTAGCCGCCGTTTAGCGTCAGCCACAGGCAACAAAAAACCCCGCGGGTGAGGCGAGGTTTTTTGTTTACGTCAGCACGGTTACGTGCGGTGCACATCATGCATTATCAACCTAATCAGCCTGTTACAGGCAGCGGAAAGGGTCGCAGGCTGTAAGTGCTCCTGACCACAGGAGCCAGCGTATGAGGTGGATAGAAATCGCTCGCGTATTTCTTAAGCTCATGGTTGCACTACTGCAACTGCTTGAAATTATCGTGAACTCCTTCAGGTAAAGCACGTTCAGGCCGCACCTGAGGGAGGTGATATTCACCTCCCTTTAATCACAGGGTTCGAAAAAGCAGAACGGTTACGTCAGGCCAGCCAGCCTTTCACCACCGGCAGCACCGCCGGAATCTGCGACAGCAGGTAGAGAATCAGGCCGATGGTGCCGCCCACCAGCGTGCCGTTGATGCGGATAAACTGCAGGTCCTTACCGATATTCAGCTCGATCTGCTGCGACATATCGCGCGCATCCCAGCTTTTCACCGTGTCGCTGATATGGCGCGTCAGGAACGCCGCGAATTCTGGCGCGACGCTGCGGGCGGCGTCTTCCAGATGCTGATTCATGGAGCTACGCAGTCCTTCATCGGCGGCCAGGGTTTCGCCCAGCCACAGGGCCGCCTGACGGACCTTGTCCTGCACTTTTGACGCCTCGCTGTTGAGATCCGCTTTCAGCCAGTCGCGCAGATCGCCCCACAGCTCGCCAATATAGCGGTTCAGCGTGGGATCGTCTTTCAGCCAGCCTTTGATCACCTCGGCGCGCTCGGCCATCTCGGGATCGTTTTTCAGCTTTTCGATCAGGCGATCCACCGCGCGATTAAAGCCCAGCCGCAGCTCGTGGCCCTGATCCAGCGCCACGTCATCCAGCAGGGAATCCACCGCGTTGGCCACCAGCTCTGCGCTGTGCTCTCCCAGCCATTCTGTCGGCAACATTTTGGCCTTGATGGGGTGCTCGCGCTTCAGCCAGCGCACCAGCTGGCTGGCGATAAATTCCCGGGTGCTGGGCTTATGCAGCAGCCGCAGCAACTGCTCGACCGCCGCATCCAGCAGTTCCTGATGCCGGTTATTTTTGGTCAGGCTTTCCAGCATCAGCGCGCCGCTCTGGCTGAGATCCACCTTGTCGATTGCCTTATGCACCGCGCGGCGCATAAAGTGCTGGATGCGCGCGTCATCGGTCAGATCGAGAAAGCCGCGCATGACCTGCAGCAGGTGGCGACCGATCCTATCGGCATTGCCGGGCGCGCTCAGCCAGGTGGCCAGCATTTGCGAGGGATCGTGACGGCGGATCAGATTCAGCAGCGAATCGGTATCCAGAAACTTTTCCTGCACAAAGCGGCCCAGATTTTCCCCAATGCGATCTTTATTGCGCGGGATGATCGCCGTATGACGGGCAATAAACGGCACCGGTACGCGGCGAAACAGCGCCACCACCGCAAACCAGTCAGCCAGCGCGCCGACCATTGCGGCTTCGGCGATGGCTTTGATGCCGCTGACGTAAAAGCTGGGCGGCAGAAACAGGGTAACCACAAAGGTAGCGGCAGCCAGCAGCAGCAGCGACAGCGCCAGACGTTTGGTCCGTTTTAGTTCACGTTGTTTATCCATGTCCTGATCTTAGCAGCTTGCCTGATGATTAAGTATAAAATGCCGGTTTGCGCCCGTGTTACCCCGAACAGAATGGGGCTTGTTTAACGCAGTAAATTTGCGACAAATTAGATGAGTAGTGAGATGAATCACACCAAAATTTATCCCTGGATAACGGCTTTCGTGAATCAGGTGCCCGGCATCAGAAACAGGATTCAATGCACGAAACGGATCAGGGTTAAATCACGGGTTAACCGGCGACGGGCAGCCGAAACGAATCAAGTCTCCAGCAGCGCACTGACGCTGGGAAGTAAGGTACATTGCCGACAAAAAAAGGACTATAATCCCATTTATCGCTACCTAATGGGAATAAATTCCCATTATGATGTCAGACGTTGAATGCCGATTCCTGTAGGGCTTGCTCGGCCCGGCCAATGCCTAAGCCCTTAGCAACATGTCGCCACGACTTCACCGCGCTCAGCACCTCATCGTAGATTTTCGTTGCGTCACTCTGTGACAGCCTGAAGAAATCTTTTACCTCAAAAGCGAGTCGGTAATCGAGCGAGTTGTCTGAATCATTAATATTGAGATGAAGCCCTTGCTTGCCGACAATCGGGTTTACGTCATAAGCCGGTGATAACGTCCAGCCCTGCCGTGTGAGCAAGAAACCGTGATTGCGCAGATGGTCGTCAGTATTCGATACGGCAATATTCAACACGATTCTGCGCCATAGCTGGGCTAAATCGGCTTTTGTTTGCGCGCCCTGAGTGGAGAGAAATTCGGCGATTTCTAAATAACTGGCCCCCTGCGACTGCTCACCATCATAGTAGTGAAGCTGTGTCATTGCCGATGAAAAATGAATCCGCTTTTCACCCTCGCGATCGAAGCGGCGAGTTAAAAAGGTATGGTGTGTTGATGAAAACCGCCTGATTTCGGCAGGAGACATATTAACGCCAGCCGCGATGGCCAACTGATGGCACACCATCTCCCATCCACCGATGTCACAGGTGTCTGTGGTGTTGGGAAACTTGGCGATCCACAGCTGGTTATTCTCATCGGTCACACAGGCCTTTGGCCTTGCACCGCCTAATGATGACCCTGGTGAAATCAGCATTTTCAACCAGGCGTAATATTCATCACTATCAATATTTTCATCTTTTTCAATTTGTAGGGCGGCATGCTCTAATTCTCGCAGCGCCGCGATTGGCGGGGCGGCAAAATCACTGTTGTTATCCAGAAAATCATCGCATCCTGATTTCCTGAATCGAATACCGCCCATTCGATAAGCATCATGTACGCCCAGAAGATAATCCAGCTCAGTCAGTCGACTATTCGCCCGCATGCCCTTACGCGCTTCAATCGCTGCGCGACGCTGCATCAAAATACGCCCCCAGCGATCGGGTGACGAATCGAGAAAAGCGCGGAAGTTTTTATTTGCTTCGTCGTTGTAGAGTTCCCCTGAGTGAAGCGTCAGCATAGGATCGATTTGCAAACGGTGGGGAGAGGTTAAAAATGCGTTGTCATATGAAAAGCTGAATACACCGCCACGACTGGAATCACTGTAAGAAAGGTGGCCCAGCAATAAAGGTTTCTCTATGGGTTGCCAGTCTGCATAGACCTCAATGCTTTCACGACTCATTTTGAACCTTCCAGCAGTTTAATGTTTTGCAGCTTAATACCGACCTCATCGTGAGCCGCCATTTCTGCAAAATTGTTTTCCATTCCCAGCACGGCCATGATTTTTAAATAGGTGCCAATGGCAACGCCCGGATCGCCTGCGAAGGCCTTGTTTATCGTCTTATGATCAAAACCGGTTCGCTCGCATAGCAATTTTTTAGTGAAGCCACGGCGTTTCATCGCCAATAGCAAATCCTCACCAAAGTGCATGAGGATTTTGCGTTGCCTGGGAAACAACACATTGTGCAAATCTCGTTTTGCCATCAACCTATCATCCGGGACTAAATTCCCAATTTTGGTTCAATGATGGGAATATAGTCCCTTTTTTGAAGTTGTACAATCAATCTTCGTTTTGACCCTTTCAACGCGAATTCGCATAATTTATGCCTCTGAGCGGGTAGCGAGAACATCACCCCAACCTGATTTCTGTACGTAAAAGCGCAGAACTGTCATAGAAATGTCAGTTCAGCGTATATCGTTAAGCTCATTATCAATGCGGAGCGCAGGGGAAAAAGCGTGCGCGACAGTGGATAGCCTGGCCATTACCGTTTCATGATGGCGATAGCCACGGGGATGCATGTCAGACATGGTGAAAGTATGCGACATTTCTGATCGTTAACGCCCTACAAAATTGCTATTGGTTATCCTCGCAGCAGCGCACCCATAGCACGCTTTATCCGGCGCTTGTCACTCAGATTTAGCGCACGACTGGCGCATGTCGTGGAAAATTTGTTAAGAAAGTGGATGTTCTTGAGTGGCTTATTTGCATTAATTGTTCAATTTACTCTGGGCTCAACCGCAATGCACTGTGCGGTATCTCAATTTGTTGACGCACCCTATCCATGGAACCAGACCAGGAGAATTCACGTGAAAGCAATCGCAACGGCAACCGCAAGTCTGTTGATGTTAATGAGTGGCGTATCCGCGCAGGCGGAAGGGCTGACCACCTCGCAGGATGGTAAAAACCTGACCGTCAGCTTCGGCCAGCCCACCATTAAGCAGGTGCTGCATTACCGTAAAATGTACGACAAAAAACCCTTCCCCGATGCCGAAATTTATTACTACGACAACGGCACCTATAAAATCATCTCGCAGGGGGAAAACCACTACGGCGTTTACGTGATGCAGGGTAAGTTTGATGATGAGACCTTCACGGTGCGCTTTATCTCGCTGCCTTCCACCGACTGGGGCAACAAAACCGCCTTCCATCAGCTGACCTTTGTGCGCGGCGACAAGCAGAACGTGTTTATCCAGAACGCGATTGTTGATACCGGCGAGGCGATCGCCCAGCAGAACGGCACCTACACCCAGGAAAAGAACACCGTCACCAATCCGGTGTCTACCAGCTGGAAGCACAAGTAGCGTTGAGGTGGCAGCCCGGCTGCCACCGTATTTTACCGACGACGTCCGCCAAACAGGCTGCCCAGCATGCCGCGAACGATCTGGTTAGTAATCTGACGTCCCGCGCTTTTTGCCATGGTTTGCACCACGCCATCCCGCTTGCCGCCGCGCGGACCGGTGCTGCCAAACAAAATGTCTTTTAATCCCCCCAGAATGCCGTCATCGACCGCCACCGCGTTGCCTTTGGCTTCGGGCGCATTGGCCTTGTCACTGGCGGCCTGAACGCCCTGTTGCAGACGTTCGTAAGCCGATTCCCGATCGACTTCTGTGTCGTACTTGCCCGACAGCGGAGAATGGTTGATCAGCCCGTTGCGCTCGTCCGTGTTCACCGGCCCCATGCGCGAGCCGGGTGCGATCACCATCGCCCGCTCCACCACCGACGGGCTGCCTTTGGCATCCAGAAAGGAGATCAGCGCTTCGCCGGTGCCCAGCGCCTGTATCGCCTCCACGGTTGTAAAGGCCGGATTGGCGCGCAGGGTTTCGGCGGCGGTTTTCACCGCTTTTTGATCGCGCGGGGTAAAGGCGCGCAGCGCATGTTGCACCCGGTTGCCTAGCTGGCCCAGCACGCTGTCGGGAATGTCCGCCGGATTCTGCGTCACAAACCAAATCCCCACGCCTTTGGAGCGGATCAGGCGGATTACCTGCTCAATCTTCTCCAGCAGCACCGGCGGCGCCTCGTTAAACAGCAGGTGCGCCTCATCAAAGAAGAACACCAGCTTCGGTTTATCCAGATCGCCCGCTTCCGGCAGGTGCTCATACAGCTCTGACAGCATCCACAGCAGGCTGGTCGCGTAAAGTTTGGGCATCTGATACAGCTTCTCGGCCGACAGGATGTTAATAACGCCTTTGCCGTTGCTGTCAACGCGCATCCAGTCGCTAATCTCCAGCATCGGCTCGCCAAAGAAGTGCTCTGCGCCTTGCTCCTCCAGCGCCAGCAGCCCGCGCTGGATCGCGCCCACTGAGGCGCTGTTAATGTTGCCGTACTGCGTCTGAAAGCTTTTCGCGTTATCGCCGATGTACTGTGTCATGGCGCGCAGATCTTTAAAATCCAGCAGCAGCAGGCCCTGGTCGTCAGCGATACGGAAGATGATCTGCAGCACGCCGCTCTGCACCTCGTTCAGGTTCAGCAGCCGCGCCAGCATCAGCGGCCCCAGATCCGACACCGTCGCGCGCACCGGATGGCCTTTCTCGCCGAAAATATCCCACAGCACCACCGGGCTGCTGGTCGGCTGCCAGTCGGTCACACCGATGTTGGCCAGCCGCGCCTGCAGCTTTTCGCTGCTCTGGCCTGCCATCGCCACGCCGGTTAAATCGCCTTTCACATCCGCCATAAACACCGGCACGCCGATGGCAGAGAAGGATTCCGCCAGCTTTTGCAGCGTCACGGTTTTGCCTGTGCCGGTGGCACCGGTGATCAGGCCGTGGCGGTTTGCCATCTGCGGCAGCAGGTGCAGTTGAACGTCAGGGGTTTGGGCGATAAGCAGGGGAGCGGTCATAGCGAAGTACTCACAAATAGTCAGTCATGCGTCAAGCATAGCCAGCGGGGCGGCAGCCGTCAGTAAAGATTACGTGCTGCCGCCCTGAAATTTACTTCTCCACCTCTTCAAAATTCAGCAGCGTGACGCCAATCCCCTGTTGCGCGTGCGTCACGTTCTTGCGCAGCGCTACCTGAACCTCGCCCTGCAGCATCACCACGTAAGGCGAGTTCTGCTGAAGCTGCTGTTGCAGCGAGACGTAATCGGCCCGGCGCTTCGCAGCATCGCTTTCTCCGGCGGCTTTGCGCGTCAGGGCGCTCAGCTCCGGAATATCCCAACCTACGCGCCAGGCCAGGGTTTTGCTGCCGTTCGGCACGTTATAGGCGAAGGTGCTGGCGTTAGTGTTCGGATCGATGTAGTCCGCGCCCCAGTAGGTAAAGATGGATTCGAAGTTGCGGCTACGCATCTTGCTCCACAGCTCGGATTCCGCCACCGGCTGGATATCCAGATTTACATCCGCCTTCGCAAAGCTCGACTGCAGCGCCTGGGCAATATCGATATAAGGCGGCTGATTCACCACCGACAGCGCGATGTGCGCGCCGGGCTTAATGCCGCCTTTGGCTAAAATCGCTTTGGCCTTCTCGACATCGTAGTGGAACGGTTTGGTTTCCAGCGCGCCGTCAAAGCCTTGGGGCAGGAAGCTCTGGTGTACGCGATATTGCCCCTTCAGAAGCTGATTCGCCAGGCTGTCGTAGTCCACCAGCCAGCGCGCCGCCTGCCATAAGGCCGGATTGCCCAGCGCAGGCTGCTGCGTACTTTTGGTGTTAAAGCCCAGGTAGTAGATCAGGCTGGAGGGAAACGCGGCGATGTGCACGTTGGGATCGCTTTTCAACGAGGCAAGCTGATCCGGCCCCAACTGGTACGCCGCATCCACATCGCCCTGCTGGATCAACAGCCGACGGGTGCCCGGATCGGCCACGCCTTTCAGCAGCACCCGTTTCAGGTGCGCTTTCTGGGTGCTGTTGGGATTGGCCTCCAGCACCAGCGCCTGCAGGGGCACGAACTGCTTGATTGCGTAGGCCGCGCTGCCCGCCGAGTGGGTTTTCAGCCAGCCATTGCCGAAGTCGTTATTGGCGACATGCGACTGCGCCAGCTTGCTGTCAACGATGGAGGAGACCGGCGCGGTCAACAGGCGCAGGGCCAGATCCTGCCCGATCTCTGCCGGCCAGCGTAGCTCCAGTTGATGATCGTTGATCACGGTGAACTGCTGCTCGATGTTCTCCGGCGTCCAGCCAAATTCCCCGAGGATAAACGAGGGCGCTTTGTTCAGCTTTACCGCGCGGGTTAAGGAGAACACCACGTCCTGCGCCGTTAACGGATTGCCGCTGGCAAAACGCGCCTGCGGATTCAGGTCAAACACCAGGCTGTGCGGGGTTTTGCCCGCCTGCCAGCGCAGGGCCGCCAGCGGGGCCAGCTTCTGCGGATCCTGATGGTCCGGCTCCAGTAACGTCTGATAGATATTACGCAGGCTGCTGTTGCTGACGGTTTCAAAGCTTTCCGCCGGATCGAAACTGATAATGCCGTCCAGCGGCACGGCGACCACAAACGTATCTTTCGGCGTTGCCGCGTGGGCGGCAGAGGAGAGAGCAAGGGCGGTAAGCAGGAGCAGCGGTTTGCGCATAGCGGTTATCCTTAATGATTGATAACCCTACTGTAACCCGCGCCAGAGCAGGTCAAAATGCCGGTTTGTTCTGAGCTATGCCAGTTTTGCCTTAGCCGATTTGTCTTAGCCGATTTGCCTTAGATGACAGGCCGCCCAGAGGCGGGCGGCTCAGGCCGTCAGTGGAAGTTATGAATGACTTCCAGCACGCCGTTAATAATGAACTGGACGCCCATGCAGACCAGCAAAAAGCCCATCAGGCGTGAGATTGCCTCGATGCCGCCTTTACCCACCAGGCGCATGATCGCCCCTGAACTGCGCAGGGAAATCCATAAAATCACGCTCACTACCAGGAATGTCAGCACCGGCGCGACGTTCAGTACCCAGGCAGGGAAATCCACCCCGCTGCGCACGGTAGAGGCCGAGGAGATGATCATCGCGATCGTCCCTGGCCCGGCCGTGCTCGGCATCGCCAGCGGCACAAAGGCGATGTTCACCGGTTCCTGCGCGGTTTCCAGCTCATCGTGCTTGTGTTTGGCTTCAACCGAATGGCCCACCGGCTTCGCCGGAAACAGCATCCGAAAACCAATAAACGCCACGATCAGCCCGCCTGCGATGCGCAGCCCCGGAATGGAGATGCCGAACGTGTGCAGCACCGCGCTGCCGGCGTACCAGGCCACCATCATGATGGCGAACACATAGATGCTCGCCTGCAGCGCCTGGCGGTTGCGCTCCTGAAAACTCATCTCACCGGCCAGGCCCAAAAACAGCGCCACGGTGGTGAGCGGGTTGGCGAGCGGCAGGATCACCACCAGCCCCAACCCGATTGCTTTGATTAACTCCAGCATGCCTTATCCCGCTTAGTGTTTAGGACGTTCCAGCGCTTCCAGCAGCTCCGGGAAGAAGTCTTGCAGGATCTCCGGCGTCATCAGCTCCGGGTACTGCATCAGGTGCTCGCGGATACGTTCGTTTACGTCTGGGATCAGGCGCTGTGCCGCATCGCTGGCGCTGATTTTGTGCTTCTTCATGCTGCGCAGCAGGTCGGCGGGCAGGTTATCTTCGTCTTCGTTATCTTCCACCATCTCCAGCGCGTCCAGCTCGTCGAACATCTCCATCAACGCTTCGGTCTGCGGCGTGCGGGATTCATATTCGCGCGGATGCTCTTCTGCCATATAGCGCAGCATCAGGCGCATCGGCGTGCCATCGGGGGACTTGGGCGGTTCGGCGGCGAACCAGGTCAGCAGCTGGTGGATGGTCACCTGATGGACGTGATAACCGTTATCCACCAGCTCGTCGGCCAGCAGCTCGGCGCTTTCGTTTTCAATCAGACAGATATGCGTGCGGTTGGGATCGTACTCTTCGAGCCACTGGTAGATCTCTTCGATCACCCCATCGTCGTACTCGAACTTTTTGTTTACATAGCTCCCTTCTGACGCATTTACGCAGGCTGTGATCAGGTCTGGATCGAAGTAAATTGCGATGTTGATACCTTTCATGCGTGCTGTCCTGTTCAAATCCAAAACATCACTATAGCGCCCAACGCATTAGGAAGGAAAACTTATGACTTAACGTGTTGCGATACAAGGTGATGCAGACAGAGGGCGGGGGACTGACTGGCGGGAAAAAAGCGGGTAAGAAGGGGCGATAAACCTGCCAGCGCGGGGCTGGCAGGCGGCTGTCAGGAGATGAAGTTTTTACCCTGTTTCAGCACCACGTCACAGGCTTTGGTTTTGAGCTTCTCGCCCATCGGCGAGTTGCTGAGGCTTTGCAGGTTTAGCTGCTGGCCATTGCCGGTGTTCAGCAGCCCGGCCACGCCCTGAGTGTAATCCGGTTTCTGCTCCTGCGCGGCGGTGGTATTCAGGCCCAGCTTGCTCAGCACCTGGTCTTTTACCGACTGCACGTTGTTTTTCACCACGTTGTGCTCCACGCAATACTGCATCACGCCGGCGGCATTGGTCATGCTGTTGGCGCTCATGGCTCTGTCGTTGCTGTTCAGCAGGCTGGTAATAGAGGACATCGACAGCCCGCCGTTCTGCTGACCTGCTGCACCGTGGTTTTGCTGGCTCAGCTGGTTGGCGGCACTGCTCAGTTGATCCTGCCAGCTTGCGGCTGACGCATTGCCCGCCAGCAGCAGGGCTGCCAGGGCGCAGGCGATATGGCGCTTTTTCATTTCGACCTCGGTTGGGTTTTATGCTTCGTGCTGTTAAGAGGCGGTGCGGATGAGAAAGTTCCGACGGGATGATGAGGAGAAGGCGGTTTGGGAGGATTCTGGCAGCGGGACAGCGCGGGTTTACCGGCTTCCGTGTGTTTTTTCGCCGCTTAGCGCACATCACAGCGGAATTGGGTTGCGTGCTGGGCATGTAACGGTATAATCGCCAACGTTTTCCGCATCCTCTTCAGTGCCGAAGTGGCGAAATCGGTAGACGCAGTTGATTCAAAATCAACCATCGAAAGATGTGCCGGTTCGAGTCCGGCCTTCGGCACCATCGGAACATCAATAGACGTCAACCGACGTCTTTTTTTGTGCCTGAAATCCAGTATCCGCAAGGCTTTCCTCGCTTTTTCACTCAACCTAAGTCAACCTGATTCAATCTACATCAACTTACTGATGTGGGTACATCTGCGGGTATATCCCGGTTCGATTATGCTTGTACCCACACAGAACCCTTGAAAGGATACTCATCATGGCTCTGAGTGATGTGAAGGTTCGTTCGGCTAAGCCTGAAGCAAAAGCCTATAAACTTACTGACGGCGACGGTATGGTTTTGCTGGTTCACCCTAACGGCTCCAAATACTGGCGGCTACGTTATCGCTTCGGTGGTAAAGAGAAGATGTTGGCGCTGGGGAAATACCCTGAAGTGTCGCTGGCGGATGCCCGGGCACGCCGGGATGAAGCCCGTAAGCTATTAGCTAACGGCGTCGACCCTAGTGAGAATAAGAAAGCTGCTAAGGTAGAACAAGAGCAGGAAGCGATAACGTTTGAAGTGGTTGCCCGAGAATGGCATGCCAGCAATCAGAAGTGGTCCGCATCGCATAGCGCTCGTGTTTTGAAAAGTCTGGAGGATAATCTTTTTGATGCCATTGGTAAGCGGAACATTGCGGAACTGAAGACGCGGGATCTTCTTGTACCCATCAAAGCGGTGGAATCATCCGGACGACTCGAAGTTGCGGCTCGTTTGCAACAGCGGACTACCGCGATTATGCGGTTTGCAGTGCAGAGTGGTTTAATCGACTACAACCCCGCGCAAGAGATTGCTGGCGCGGTTGCTACGGCGAAAAGACAGCACCGTGCTGCTCTGGAGCTTAACCGCATTCCTGAATTGCTTCATCGCATTGATCACTATTCTGGCAGACCCTTAACTCGATTGGCTGTTGAACTCACTTTGTTAGTTTTCATCCGTTCAAGCGAGCTGCGTTTTGCCCGTTGGACAGAAGTGGATTTTGAAACGGCTATGTGGACGATCCCTGGTGAGCGTGAACCGCTGGAAGGTGTAAAGCATTCTCAGCGTGGTTCGAAGATGAAGACTCCTCACCTTGTTCCTTTGTCGCGGCAAGCAGTAGCCATTCTGGAAAAGATCAAAAGCATGAATGGGAATCGAGAGCTGATTTTCGTAGGCGATCACGATCCCCGTAAGCCGATGAGTGAGAATACGGTGAACAAGGCTCTTCGAGTGATGGGCTATGACACAAAAACGGAAGTCTGTGGGCATGGGGTCAGGACGATGGCGTGTAGTTCGTTGATTGAGTCGGGGCTGTGGTCGAGAGATGCGGTAGAGCGGCAGATGAGTCACCAGGAGCGTAACTCAGTACGTGCAGCTTATATCCATAAGGCCGAGCACTTGGATGAACGCAGACTGATGTTGCAGTGGTGGGCGGATTATCTGGATGCTAATCGGGTGAAGGGGATAAGTCCGTTTGATTTTTCGAAAAATAATTGAAATGCGCTGAGATACTTTGATGAAAAACCTCAGTGCATTTTCCTATAAGTGTATGATTATTACTCACTATAACATATTTTCTTTCATTTGAAGATGGTCTGCTTATGTAAATGTGATGAAGATTACAGATGTTTACTATCGACTTCTTTACTCTTACTGCTGTGAATAATAGTAAGTATATCCAAACTTGGATTTTTTAGGAATAAAGAATTAAATGGAAATAATGAGTTTTGAGGAAGTAATTACTTATTTACATAAGAAATCTCGGCCATATTCTCTACTTATGGGGAATGGTTTTAGTATGGCCTATGATAACGAAATATTCTCATATAATGCCCTTTATAATTTTTTAACGTCGAGAGATGATCAATTAATCAATAAACTTTTTGATGTGATAAAAACTAAAAATTTTGAATTAGTAATGCAGCAATTAGATACAACATTGGCCTTGTTAAAGGCTTTTGGCTCGGATGATAAGTTGCAGAGTGATATTATTTTAGCAAGCAAAAAGTTGAAAGACGGTTTGCTAAGTTCGATACATCAACTTCATCCTGAGCATGTATATAAAATCCCAGAGAAAAAGATAATTGCTTGTGCTGAATTCTTAAATCTATTTATTAAAAGCGGCGGGCATGTTTTTTCTACGAATTATGACATGTTATTATATTGGACCCTTATGCGCAAGCATGTTGAAAATGCTATCGATGGCTTTGGTCGAGAGATAGAAAATCTTGATGAAGTGCTCCGTGGAGAAACGGCTGAATATTCGGAACTTGTGTGGGGGCCAAATATAGAGAACCAAAATATTCATTATTTACATGGTGCTTTACATATTTTTGACTCAGGGGTTGATATTGAAAAGGAACAATATGATCAAAGTAATTTTTTATTAGAAAAGATTAAAAAAAGACTCGATAGAGGAAGTTATCCAATATTTGTAACAGCCGGAAACGGAGATGAAAAACTTAACCACATTAGGCATAATAGATATCTATCTCATTGTTTTGATAAATTATCATCAGTCGATGGCTCTTTGATTACTTTTGGTTTTAATTTTGGTGAGTATGATGAGCATATCATTGAAGCGATCAACAAAGCGACGCATGCTCAAAATAAAACCCCTCCAAAACTATGGAGTGTTTATATTGGGGTTTATTCTGATAATGATGCGGAACATATTCGTTCAATACAATCAAAATTCCACGCAAAAGTAAAAATTTTTGATGCAAAAACAGTTAATGTTTGGGGTGTTTAATTTAAATGCTGTAACAATTTTCTTATGGCATGAATTAAGTTGAGGTTTATTAACCTCAACTCTTCTTCAATTCTAATTTTTTCGCTGATCTTAGCAACCAATACAGCATTATCTCTGGGGAAGCTCCAATTTACTCACCGATCATTCGTTGCATGCTTTGTGTCCAGGATGCTTTGAATGCTGAGTCTCCTGCAAACAGCTTATAAAGCTCCAGCTCATCCTTACGTCGTTGCAACATAATCTCTTTGAGCATCTTTTCAAAAGCCAAGTTTCTGTTATGTGGATCAGGATTATTTCTATACTTAGTCTCAAAATCAGGGTGATTACGAATGCTCTCAGCAATGTTTATAAACTTCACTTTCTGCTCTTCAGGCGTAGCACTCCACCCTTGGAACCACCTCTCATTGAAGGTACGGATTATTTCGTCTAATGGATCTTTTTCCTTTTCACTGCTATGTGCTCCACGTGGGTTTGGGTTTTGTGGATCAAGCTCCGCTTCCTCATCGCTCAACTTGATTGTGTGATTGAGCTTCACACGCTGCAGCCCATAGGAACTCAAATCAACAGAATCTAAAAGCTCATCAATGGCATCTGCATCAGGGTCTTCAACTTTCAGCTTAGGTATGAGGAATTTCAAGAACCAGAACAGTTTCTCCCAAGTCACCATCTCATAAGGCATGATAGAGGCCATTTGCCCATAGATTTTCACGAATTGTTTGGCTTTAATTTTGAAATCAACTTTAGCTTCAGGTTCGAGTTCTAACTCATAGTCAAAACGAGCTGCTGCAACATCGATTATCGGGCTGAGAGTCTGGGCATCCTCATTATTAAAGTAACGAATTACAAACTCTTCAATTTCAAGCCACTCATAGACCCCCACATCATCCATTTCGTCTTTTAACTCATGCAGCACATTAATATCGGTGGCTTGCGACAAAGATGTGGCTGTATAAAACGGATCAAATGCTAACTGAATATCTTCAACAGAATTGAAGAAATCCAGTATAAACAAATCCTCTGTTTTCTTTCCCAACTTGGGTGCACTACGATTGAGTCGCGACAATGCTTGCACACACAAGACGCTCGCTAGCTTTTTATCCACATACATCGCACAAAGCTTTGGCTGGTCGAATCCGGTGAGATATTTGTTGGCGACGACTAAAAGTCGATATTCATCAGTGTCAAACATATCTTTAGTATCAGTTTCGGCAAAGCCATTGATATCGGCTTCAGTGTACTCAATCCCATCAACTTCTTTCGTACCCGAGAATGCAATCAGAATTTTAAATGGGTTGCTTTGTTCTTCAAGTATACGTTTGATGGCTTTGTAGTATCGAATGGCAGTCTCAATGTTTTGAGTTACTACCATCCCTTTTCCTTTACCTTTGAGCTTTTTCGCATTTACCACGTGAGGCACAAAATGCTCCAGCATGATCTCTGCCTTCGTATCAATAGTCTGCTGACTACGTTCAACATAGGCTCTAAGTTTTTTCTGGGCTTTTTTAGTATCGAACTCTGGGTTGTCAGCTATCGATTTTTCAATCTCATAATAGCTTTTGTAAGTCGTATAATTGGCAAGCACGTCCAGAATAAAACCTTCTTCTATCGCTTGTTTCATCGAGTAAAGATGTAAGGGTTTAAATGCACCATCTTCCTGACGCTCTCCAAATTTTTCTAGCGTGCTGTTTTTCGGCGTTGCAGTAAACGCCAGATACGATGCATTACCTCGCATTTTACGCGACTTCATTGCCTGAAGAATTTTATCCTGAGCATCTTCAGCCTCTTCAACTCCAGCCTTACCCATTACTCGGTTCATATTGTCATGCGCTGAACCTGACTGAGAACTGTGTGCCTCATCGATGATCACGGCGAAACGCTTATCACTCAGATCGGCAATACCATCAATGATAAACGGAAATTTTTGAATCGTCGTAATTATGATTTTCTTGCCGTTTTCAAGTGCTTGCTTAAGCTCAGATGATTTGTGCGCAGGGGCAATAATATTTTTTACCTCTGAGAACTCTTTAATATTATCCCGCAATTGCTTATCCAACAGGCGTCTGTCAGTCACGACAATCACAGAGTCGAATAAAGGCTGCTCCAAGCTTTTACCACCTGCCTCAGATTCGGTAGCAGGATAGGTCTCAATAAGCTGATAGGCAGCCCAGGTAATTGAATTAGACTTACCAGAACCAGCCGAGTGTTGAATTAAATATGTCTGGCCAACGCCATGAGTGGCAGCATGATCGACCAATTTTCTGACAACATCTAGTTGGTGGTATCGAGGGAAAAACAAGGTTCGCTTCGGTAATGGCTCTTTGCTTGTGCCATCCAGACGGACAAAGTGTTGAATGATGTTGGCCAGGCTTTCTTTGGTGAATATCTCTTGCCATAGATATGCCGTTTTGTGGCCAGCTGGGTTAGGGGGATTACCTTGGCCAAGATTGTGCCCTTTATTGAACGGCAAGAAAAATGTATTTTTTCCCGCCAACTTCGTGGTCATATAGACCTCGTCCGTATCCACTGCCATATGCACCAGACAACGACCAAAGGTCAGTAATGGCTGAGTAGCATCACGATCGTCACGATATTGCTTTTGCCCATGGTAGCGAGCCGTTTGTCCCGTCCAGGCATTTTTTAACTCCAAGGTGATCAACGGTATACCGTTGATGAACAACACCATGTCTATTTCTTGTAAAGGATTCGCTACCGAGTAACGTACCTGCCTGGTACAACTAAAAACGTTATCAGCAAAGTTTTGCTTTACCTTCTCGCTACTGCTCGCTAGTGGTGCCGGATAGAGCAAAATAAAATGGGCATCATCTACACTCAGGCCTTTCTTGAGTACGTGCAAAATACCGTGCTTTTTGATGAGTCGATCAAACCGTTCCAATAACTTGCGTTGCCAATCTGCTGGATTATTTTTTTGTAATTTAGTCAGTTCAGCTTCCTGTGTCTTTTCTAGAAATTTCCAGAAAAAACGCTCATCAATGGCATATTGCATATTAAAGTCACTAGAAGCACCAATGACATACCCTGTACCGGAGAACTGGGGGCTTAGGCCACCTTTAAGCTCTTCAGCACTGATACCTACCAAACATTTTTCAATGGTTGACTCTAATGCTTGTTCATTGGTTTGACTAACCATAGTTGTAAGATCCCTTATTCAAAATAACTCTATTTAGCACCAGTAGATCCAGATGTTCACGGGCATTACCAAAACTATCTCCCTGTAGTACTATCTGCAGTTCTTTGCATAGTGCTTTAGGTCGGTACGCCGTCAATTTCTTAAGACGTTGTGCGCTAAAGGCCCAAAAGCTACATTCGCTGAGCTTTTTGGCCTTAACTTGGCTGATTTGATAATTCCCCGTGAACATATTACAGCGTCCTATTATTCCACCATCTCTGGTGTAATTTTTATTTTTCCTGTCACGGCGCTATTGATCAGAGTGGCTTTGTATTCTTTTAGTTTTTTTATTTGTTTCTGTTGCAAATCAATAGTAAAGTCGTATGTTTTAGATTGTTCTTCAGCATATGCTAGAATTGCCAATTGCTCTTCTGCGGGTGCTACTGGTACATGAATGTCAAAAAGATCACTGGTATATAATCTAATCAAGCCTTCTACAATTCCTGTTGCTCGAATAATGAATTGTTCGATATATGAGGGATGACGAAATAATATCTCCAAATATTTCGCATCTACTATGTGAGCTTTACATTTATATACTGCGTAATCAGGGCTGACTAATCCTTTAAATTCAATGCAGCTTTTATAGAATACACCCAAGTGGGCTTTCAGCTTATTAAAAACTAGGTCGTTTTCGTAAACGACTTTGTTGTCAATGTTGCTAGCAGCCACTTCTGCCTTATCGTGATAATCTGCCCTAACAACTAAACCATGAATCTGACTGACCATAAACAGTGGTTCTTCTCCTGTTTTTGACCGTTCACTTCGCTCTTCTAAAATATATTTAAGGCGCTTGACCTCCCAATGTTTTGGGATTTTTCCAACCCAATTCACACCAGAGTCCTTCAATTGTACGTTTGGATCAAGCCCTTGTATGACTGCCTTTTGAATTAAGACTTGCTTGCATTCTTTAAGCAGTTTGATTTCCTGCTCCTTTATCAAAATAGCATCATCAATCTGCGCAACTTTTTTGTCAAGGAAGCTGGCGATTAAGAGTTGCTCTTGAATATTGGGTATAGGTAATAATGAATTTTGTAGTTCATCATAACTAATATTTTTACCTTCTCTAATGCCAATAATGGATGTTTGCAATTCCGAAATGAAAGCCTGGCATTTGAATAAATATCTGTAATATCTTTCCTGTAAATCAGTCCTTATAGACTTGAGTACAGTATAGGCTGGACTGATAATTCCATTATGATGACAATATTCTAAGCCTCCTTCAAAGGAACGTAAACTTATTGCAAAATCACCTTTTTCAATAAATTTAAAACTCTCTAAATTTCCAGAAGGCATCACCATTCTATTTTCTACCCATTCTCTAGGAACAACGCCTTTGTTTTGGGTAACAGATAAAAGTGTTTCACTAGCTTTGTTTTTTGTAGAAGTATCTTTGTATAAGAATTTCATTTTCATTGTTTGCCAGTGACTAGGTAAATAACCTAACCACTCTGCGGTTGAGTCGGTGTATGCTTCATATTTAGGTATTAAAAATGAATTAATCATGAAGCTTCTCCCTGAACCTCTTTCACTTTTACACCTAAAATATTTGCAATCAATCCATCCGCTTTTTGTTCCAGTGCAATAATGTCTTTCGCCACTTCTTCCAGACCTCTCAGTGGCTTATGTCTATAAAAGTATTTATTAAAGTTAATCTCATAGCCAATTTTTACTGTTTCTAAATTAATCCAGGCTTCATCGATATAGGGTTTTACTTCATCGAGAAAGTATTCATAAATGCTTTGTTTCAATGAAACAGACTCAAAGTCACGAAGATCAGCATTAGTCTCGTAAGTAATGTATTCGCCTTTTTTCCCGCTTGGGTAGTAACCGAAATCAGGCAAGTCATCTACTTCGCATTCATAGCGGTCAAGCAGATCATTTAATTTGTCACCGCTTAGCTTAACGACTTTTTTAACTACTTTCTTTGCTGATTCGTCATACCAACTGACGGCATTCAATATGACATTTTTCTCAGACGCAGATAATTTTACACCACTCAATTTAAGTGATTTATCGACAAGGCTCGTGAATTCATTAAAATCATCAAATTCATGATCGCCAATGTCAGACATCAATTGTTGAGCAGTTTCCAGAACGGTTCTAAGTGCCAACCAATGCTTGACATCAAGTAGTTTTGTCCTGGCTTTTGCATTTAAGCTAATTTCGTTCTCTTCACACCAGGCGAATATTTCTTTCTCAATGGATTTCAGAAAACTCTTTTTCTGATCACTGCCGAAACCTGTATTATTATAGACATTATCACCATATTCGGCATACAAGTGCATCATGATGTCGCTAAACTGCTTATCAAAACGCAATGGTGCAATGGCCTCTTGAGTAAAGCGTGCTTTACGCCGGTCTGGACGTTCAATAGTGACCTTATAGTAACCAAAGTCATCATTGCTAAAAACTTTACTGGAAATACCAATAGGGTCATTGTTTGTGTCTAACTGCCTTTCAACATCTATGCAAGAAAGGTAGGTATCGGTGATCTCAGTGATATGTTCAGGTGCAAATTCGCAGTTTTTATTGCCTAAATTTTTACGCAGTTTGCGATACAGTAAACTGGCATCAATTAACTGCACCTTGCCTTTTCGAGAGACTGGCTTATTGTTGTTAAGAACCCAAATGTAGGTAGTAATACCTGTGTTATAGAACAGGTTATTAGGTAATTGAACGATGGCGTCCAGCATATCGTTTTCTATAATTAACCGGCGAATATTACTCTCTCCACCGCCCGCATCCCCTGTAAATAAGGATGAGCCATTATGAACAGATGCGATCCGGCTACCAAGTGGGCTGACTCCGGGATCTTTCATCTTGTTGACCATTTCCATTAAGAACAGCAACTGGCCATCACTTGAGCGCGGTGTGGCATCGACTACTTCAACGTTACCCCAATAGTCTTTCAGGCTCACTTTAAAGCGAGGGTCAATCACATCACTTCCATCTTTGATGTGCTTCTGTTCGGACGCCCAACTCTTGCCGTAAGGCGGGTTAGACAACATAAAGTCAAACCGCGAAGATGCAAATTCGTCTGTAGATAGTGTAGAGCCTACTTTGATGTTCTCAGGGTTATTACCTTTAATCATCATATCTGATTTACAGATAGCGTAGGTTTCGTCGTTAATCTCTTTGCCGTACAAATAGATATCTCGGCTCTCGTTGGGATACTTCTCTTCAATGAAATTCTGAGACTCAGTCAACATACCGCCACTACCACAGGCTGGGTCGTAAACAGTCATGGTGAGTGGAAGTTGGTCCTTCACCGGATCAAAAACCAAGTGCGTCATCAGCTCGATCACTTCCCTGGGCGTAAAATGTTCACCGGCTTCTTCGTTGTTTTCTTCATTAAACTTACGGATTAGCTCTTCGAACACATAGCCCATACCCAAGTTGGTGAGGGCTGGCATCTTGTTGCCATCAGGGTCTTCCACGATTTCTGGCGTTAAATTGATGTGAGGAGAGACAAATTTTTCAACCACATCCAACAGAACTTGCTTCGAAGCCATGTGGCGAATTTGTGACTTAAGGTTAAAGCATTCAATGATTTCTTTAACGTTATCGCTAAAGCCCAGTAAATACTCTTCAAAGTTTGCCAGAAGTATTTGCTGATTGTTCGTCGCGGTGCTAAACAGTGACTTCAATGTCCATTTTGACGTGTTATAAAACACATAGCCACTGACTGACTTTAAGGGCTCATCATCCAGCTCTGTAGCTTGCATCTCTTCTTTTTGGAACTTAACTTCCGCCAACACTGCTTCCTTGGTTGGCTCTAACAAAGTATCCAAACGTCGCAAAACCACCATAGGTAAAATCACATCGCGGTACTTACCTCGAACGTACACATCGCGTAAGCAATCGTCGGCAATGTTCCAAATAAAAGAGATAAGCTTGTTGTGTACACTATGATCCATTTTTCTTCCTAATCACTGCTCATTTTTACATCTGAATGAAGAACTAAACTTCGCCTGCATGACTGTTGGTATGTTCACAAAAAGGTACAAGCAGCCAAGGATAGTTTCGAATCGTCCCAGTTTAACCAAGTACGCTCCTTAGTCCAGCCCTAACCTAGTATGGAACGATGGTGTTAAAGAACAGCTTGATATTCATGCTGTATCACATAATAAATGGCTTCTGCCTCGGTTGTTTTAACAGCTTCAGGGCAAAAGGCAATTTGATATTCCTCTCAGCACAAACAAATTCTTGCGCTCGTACTCGCATCGTGGACAATGTTTAACCATGATGATTTTATATCAACGAAATCAATAGTTTTATTTAAGTTACGGGATGGGAATGGACAGCAATACTCAAGGATTCACTTCATACTGGCGTAATACCTTAGCTGATGCCGAGTCTGGAAAAGGGGCATTTGAGCGCAAAGATGAAGATTCATTCACGCAATGGATGGATGTCGATCAGGGGAGGTTGGGTGAAGAGATCGTGCAATCGTTCTTCAAGGGCGAAGACGAGCAGGTTAAAACCGTCGAGGTGTTGTTACGGCCGCAGGTATGGATCCGCCTGCTAAAGTATGGCAAGGAACGTACGGCAGGCGCACCAGGTATAGTTACGCCTCTGGTGACTTCCGCACTGTTGAACCGCGAAGGCTTTTTATTCACTACATCTCTTGCCACCATTCCCCGTGACCTGCTCGAACCTCTTCCTAAAGGAACCTATTCTATTGGTGAGACAGCCAGACGTGGGTACTGGTCGATGGCCTGCTGAACCACCCGCTTTACTTGCTGTATTTCTGTCAGCTCATCGTTTAAAAACTCCATAAGTGTAGTGGTTTACTGAATTTGGCCACCTGAATAGAGGTGATATGCTCATCTCAGAACAACACAGGTGTCCCAATGAAAAAAAGAAATTTCAGCGCAGAGTTTAAACACGAATCAGCTCAACTGGTCCTTGATCAGAACTACACCGTTGCAGCTGCGGCCAGTGCTATGGATGTGGGTCTTTCTACCATGACGCGATGGGTAAAGCAGTTGCGGGATGAACGACAGGGCAAAATACCTAAAGCCTCCCCTATAACCCCGGAACAGATTGAAATACGCGAGCTGAAGAAAAAGCTACAACGCATTGAAATGGAAAACGACATATTAAAAAAGGCTACTGCGCTCTTGATGTCAGACTCCCTGAACAGTTCTCGTTAATCGGGAAACTCAGAGCGCAGTATCCTGTGGTCACACTTTGCCACGTGTTCGGGGTTCATCGCAGCAGCTACAAATACTGGGAAAAAAGCCCCGAAAAGCCAGACGGCAGGCGAGCGGTGTTACGCAGTCAGGTTCTGGAACTGCATAACATCAGCCATGGCTCTGCTGGCGCAAGAAGTATCGCGATTATGGCAACCCTGAGAGGCTTCAGAATGGGACGCTGGCTTGCCGGCAGGCTCATGAAAGAACTGGGGCTGGTGAGTTGTCAGCAACCTACCCACCGGTATAAACGTGGTGGTCATGAACACATCGTTATCCCGAATCACCTTGAGCGACAGTTCGCAGTGACAGAGCCTAATCAGGTATGGTGCGGCGATGTGACGTATATCTGGACAGGCAAGCGTTGGGCTTACCTCGCTGTTGTTCTCGATCTGTTCGCAAGAAAACCGGTGGGCTGGGCAATGTCATTCTCACCGGACAGCAGGCTGACCATCAAAGCACTGGAAATGGCGTGGGAAACTCGCGGTAAACCAGCCGGAGTGATGTTCCACAGTGACCAGGGTAGCCACTATACAAGCAGGCAGTTCCGGCAGTTACTGTGGCGTTGCCGGATCAGGCAGAGTATGAGCCGACGTGGAAACTGTTGGGACAACAGCCCGATGGAACGCTTCTTCAGAAGTCTGAAAAACGAGTGGGTGCCAGTGACAGGTTATATAAACTTTAGCGAAGCTGCACATGCGATCACAGACTATATCGTCGGGTATTACAGCTCGCTAAGGCCGCATGACTATAACGGTGGGTTACCCCCAAACGAATCGGAAAACCGATACTGGAAAAACTCTAAAGCGGTGGCCAGTTTTAGTTGACCACTACAATCCTGTCAGACCTGGAAGTGAACCAGCCAGACCTCCGACAATAGAGCCAACCAAAGGGTGTTCCAAAAATTTAGCAAGCCGGCTTTTGGCTTACTGCTTTTCTTCGTCAGAAGCTGAAGATATCCTCGATGTGATGAAGTAATTTATTGAATAAATTGTGAATTTTTTGCGTATTGCGATTGCCAACCTGTGCTGGCCCATGAACATTTAACGTCGCGATTTGCATGCTGGATCCTAACTCGTAAGAACGGTTTTTCCCATGTTAGACTGATATAGCCATGCTCTGGCCTTCTTCTGTCAGGGATACATGTTCAAAATCTCCATAGTCCTTACGTAGAAGAGAACGGGAATGGCAGATGTTGATGATTTTGAACAAATACTCTTCCGACTAGGGGAGCCGCTCGTCAATAGCAATGCGATCGTTCTGGTCCATATCAAATCCAAATGAAACAGTTTTGATCGTCTCTCCGAGGTTCTCCAGGTCATCGTTCATATATGTTAAAAGAGCATCTATATCTGACTGAATTTTCTCTGCATCCATTTTTTACTTTATTTTTCGATTGTTAGAAAACAAGCATCGTGATATGCATATCGCCCGCCTTGCTGATTAATGCAGCAATCTCGAAAGCCATTTGAAAATCTTTATGATTATATTTGTCTTAGAAGTCTGTTGATTTGAAGTAACAGTCTTACTCTGAATGCTTTGAGCTGGTGATACCGACTGTGAAACTGATGTTCTCGTCTGACCTACATAAGGTGATGATGATTTATTAGGCACAATATGCTGAGTTTGCGCTCTTGCTTGCGATGCATTTTGTGTAGAAGCCCGTAACTTGCTGAGGATTGCCTGGTTTGCAGTTGTGGCGTTATTGCTCACAGGCTTAGGAGTTGAAGTGGTACTCTTACCCTTAATGCGCTCCAGAGCTTCTTGATTGCTGCTAGTAGAAGTTAATGTTTTTCGACTATTATTTGGCCCGGCAAGACGCCAACGGGCATCTGCTTCGGAGATAACTGTCATTTGACCGATTGTCGTGACAGTAATTGCGAGATGTGAATATTTATATTTGTCGTTAGTGTAAGGTGGTTCCATAAGACCGATTGCACTGATCCATTTCCCCACCCATGAGGAATCAGGTTTGACAGGGAAAGACCTGAGGCCTTCGCTCCATATGGATATTTTGAAGATTTTACCCCGCCAATCCCCGAAATTAACGAAGATATATGGTTTTCCATTTCGGTCCTTATCAAGTCTTACGTTAATAATTTTACCGATAACTTCAACTTTATCACCAACTCTCTGAAGGCAAGCACTATAATCCCAGGCTGGCAGAACGGCGTAGGCACTTATGTAACCAGATTTCAGTCTGCTGCTTGGTATATCCCCATTCATACTAACGGAAGTTAGAGATAAGGGAATGTTTCTTCCAGCAATGAAGTCACCAAGAGAAGGCGTTTTTTCCATCGCTGAAGCGCAGATTGCGGCGAAATTTTTTATAAAAGTGGAAAGCTGCTGAATGCCCGATAGCATTCCTAAGATGGATGATGAACCGGGGTCTACAAAATCATTAGCTCGAAAAACTATTGCGTCCAGTTCCGAATTTGATTTATCCCAAATGGAAGGATCGATTTGTAATGACTTAAGTGCCAGCCAGAGAGATATTAGTGAGAAACGGTCTAGTGTGTGATTAAACGGATTCGTCTTTTGACGAAGGGGATGCTGAAAATTGACATGCCCCAGCTCTGAACTTCCTAATGTATCAATCTCATCAACGAACATTCCATCGTAGTCAATTAGCTGGACGGTAGCACCTCCGTCGGAAACCATCAGATTCCCAGTCTGAAAATCACCATGTGCAATTTTTTCTTTTTCAAGATAGGCGGCAAGTGATTCAATTGAGGCCGACAGCTTTGCCATCTCTTGTGCAGAACGCCTGTTGACCTCAAGGAACTCTCCTAGAGTTTCTCCCTTAGCCCATGCCATTTTGACTATAGGGTAAGATACTCCTCCAACGTTGATCCCTTGTGGCTGAAACTGAAAGTCGAGGAAATAGGGAGAACGAAGGCTGGATATTTTCCTGGATATAGCCTTATAGCGCTGTTCTAACGCTTTTGATTCCCTGTGAAAACAACGAACCGCGTATTTCTTAAAGCCTGATTTGATCGTATAAGTAAGCGCAAAGCCGCCACTAATGGCGAGTGGTAGCCCCAATCCTGTCGTTGCGACTGTACCTGACTTTAATTCAGGATCGTCTAGCACTCTGCTATGTTCTTGAAATGCCAGATTGTATTGCTCAAGAGACGGGTAAGGCATCTTAATTTCCGCGTTAGAACGATAGGACAAGCAGCGTTGAGTCGTCGATATGCATACGTTTGGCTGTACGCTCCCTGAGAACTAACTGTGCAAGCTGCTCTTCAGTTTGCAACGAAAGTAATTCGATAAAACCTGGATCCTCTGCCAGTGCTTGTTTCAGTGCCCATTCGCCGAGCGCATCTGTCATACAGAAGAGCTTAGGTTGAACTAGTTTTTCTAGGTAAAAAGTTTTTCCATGCAGTGTCCAGAAAGTACTTCCACCAATGAAATTATTATGAGTGGGAAGCGTAGCAAGCAATGTCGGCCTTTCTTTAAATTTTTCAGGATTATCAATAGGCCATGCACGAATAAGTTTCCCGCAATCAATCAGCATGGTGATGCTATCCCCAATAGCAAGAATATCTACCGTCTGATGATATTCAAATTGCTCAACGCCTATGAGTGTGGCAAAACTTCCTCGTTCGAATGCTGCCTGTTGTGACCAAGACATAGACGGGAAATCATGTGCGGCAGAATATTCTGCTAAAGCAGATGCTACCCACTCAGGCCTGACTTTAGGATCTTCATTAAATTTGCGAGTCAGAAGATCAGCCCATAACTTTGAATTAAAGGATTCACTTGCTCCATCACACAAAGCAAGCCTTCTCCCGTCTTCGGAGAAGGCGAATTTGTCCTCATTTGCCTCAGGGCATTCAGGGTCTTTTGGAACTGTTCCTGAGAATTCCAGTTTCATTGCGGACTCAACGTAATTGAGAAGCACGTGTTCCGATGTCGAAGAAATCGACTAGTTCGGCTGCTTCAGCGTTGAACATGAAACCACGAGATTCTATTCCCACCGTATGCCCTTTTTCCTGCGCGAAGCGTACCAAGTGCTCTGGTAAAGGGCTAGACATGCGGAAAAGCAACTTGGCATAGTCATCAGGTAAGCTAGTATCAGAGGCGGGAAATCTGATTGGATCATTACCGAGAGAGCTAACGTGAATATTAAGAATCAGAACTTCACCATCATTGGTGCGAATTTGTCGCAAATGATTGGCAATTTCTTCTGGATCTCCATCGTTTGATTCGCCATCAGTCACATGCAGGATAGTTGGAGGATAGCAATCCGGATGGGAATCACACCAAATCACCAATTCTTCGGCTGCTTTGGTTAGGGCTTCACGCATCGGTGTACCACCGCTTGCGATAGGATCAAACCATACTGGAAACTTAATTGCTGTCTCTATAATTCCACCTGCACCATCGTCCATCTTCCTTTTACGATCTTCTACCCTGGCTGGATTCTGTTCGAGAGTAGAAATTGGATTGAGTACTTGTCCTCCAAGAGGGCCGGAGAAGCCATTAGAAACTCCGTGATGGCCGTAGCCCAAAACACCAATTTCAAAATAATCACGGACGCCTTCAGATTTTGTACAACGAGTAATTAAATTCATTAACGTTCGATTTAGCGCATCGGCGACAAATTCTGCTTTGCTTCGTCCGGAGGACATTTTGTCAGACATTGAGCCGGACTGATCGACCACGAAAAGAAATGCTGTTGGATTATTACGACTTATCTGTGATTCATATGGCATATGTTATTTTCCTCTCCAAGACTATTCATATCCTATCAAGTTAATAGGTAAATGCGAGAAAATCACTATGAATAACAGCAATTGTTAGCCTGTTGAGAGTGAAAATTACAATTAGCTTTTCTATATGGAATTTATAGTCAAGTATTCTTTCTGTTATGTGTTTTTTGATAGGTTTTGATTATTGTTTTCTGTTGTTAAGCATCGAGATCGATAAAAATAATTATTAGGTTATAAAATTATTCAGTAATGAGTGGTCTCTATGCTAAAAGAAGTTTTTTTATATGGAATTTTTTGATGTGTTTTTAGTGTTAATTTTCCTAAAGATTCATATTAATTTCCCCTCGCAATGTAGTATTTAGTCACGCTTGTTGTTTTTTAAGATAAAAATCCAATTGTAATGGGCACTTAAGCGATAAAATCAACTTTTTCCAACGCCTCAATTCAGATGCCTGTCCTTTAGGCACGGATCTTATAGTGGAGTAATTATTATAAAACCCCACTCGCCCCCACCTCCGCAGGGGCAAGCCCCATCAACCCCTTACCAATCAGTCAGCCCAATCGCCTTCATCACCCGCTTTCTCTGCTGCACAGACAGCGAAGCCAGATCCTCAACCGATCCCACCCGCGTTCCGTTTATCACGTCCCTGGGCTTAAAGCTGATAATAATCTGGCACCAAGTGACCTTCACATCCAGTTGCACCCCAATCGGAAAACCCGCTTCTCCTAACCAACAGCCTTTCAGGGTAATCGCTGGAACGCGGCGGTAATTTGGAGTGCGGGTCACATAACCCACGGTCGCATAGCGCTGGGTATAGGTTTGATCTTTAGCTTCAATCTGACCTGAAATAGAATTGATGACAGTCATGATGACTATTCCTGTTTAATAGTGATTGTGATCAGCGATGCGGATGTGTTGCCCCACATTCGTATCGCGCTAAATGACCTGATGATTTAATCAGGCAGGCGTGAACGCATCGAGAGTGATAATAAAAAACTGCGAAAGGCCACGCAGAAGAACCCCGCTCGTTTCAGATGAATTCATGCGTTTTCGACGTTGATTCAATTCCCCTCGGTTAACCCGCAAAGGATCGCCATGTTGCAAAAAGACGCTTTCCCTGGCAGGACAAAATGGACCATTATCGTGATTGGTATGCTGGCCGGGCTGACAGGGGCGCTGCCCGATGCGCTACATTTGCCGGCGAGCTATGCGCATTATCTGTGGCCACTTTCACTGGGCGCGGCCAGCGTGCTGGCGTTCACGCTCAATCGCCTGAACGCCGTTAAACCCTGGCTGTGTGCGCTTGCGGTATTGCCGTTGATTGCGTTGATGACCGGCTGGCAGCACTGGAATTTTCCTGCGTCTCATGATGATGATGCTTTTTTCAGAAACAGTGGTGCGGTCCTGCTTATGCTCGTGCTGGCGATGCCGTTTCTCGCCGCTATCTGCCATGAATCGCCGACGCCGCACAATAACCTCTCCCGCAGTGCAATCATCGTCGAAGCGATGTGGCGCAACACTTTTACGCTATGCGTGACCGCCATCATGACCGGGCTGTTCTGGCTGGTGCTGTTGCTATGGAGCAAACTCTTCAGTCTGATCGGCCTTAGCCTGTTCGAGCGGCTCTTTTTCAGAAATGACTTTTTCCCGTCGATGGCGACCGGTGCGGTCATAGCGGCGGGCATTGTATTTTGTCGATGTCTGCCTGGCGCTGTCGGTGTTTACCGCAACGTCGTCACGCTGGCGGTGGGCGTGATAGTGCCGTTGCAGGCGATCGCCTTGCTGCTGTTCCTGGCCTGTTTGCCCTTTACCGGATTGGCGATTATCCCCAAATCGTTCTCGGCCGCCACGCTGCTGCTGACCATGACGTTGCTGATGCTGATATTCAGCGCGATGGTCGTTATAAAAGAGCAGAGCGAACCACGCTGGCAGCGCGTAAGCGCCCAACTGGTGCTGGCTGCACTGTGGCTGACGCCGCTCCTGGCCGGTCTGGCTGTCTGGGCCGTATGGCTGCGTGTTGCCGATTATGGCTGGACGGTGGATCGGGTTTATGGCGCGGTAATCGCGTTTATTGCGTTTGCCGGCTCGCTGCTGATGGTGTGGTTCCAGCGACCAGTCTGGTTTCAGAACGCCAACAGCATGAATACCTATATCGTGCTGATGCTGGCGTTAGCGTCCGGCGGCTGGTTTTTGCTGCATTCACCGGTGATCGATCCCTGGCGCATTATGGTCACAAGCCAGCAGGCACGTTACGAACAGGGCAAAGCAAAAGCGGACGCGGGGGATCTCTATACGTGGGAACCAGCTGTTGCAGACGCTGAATGACCATCCTCAGTGGCTTGAGGATCCTGTAAGATTAAAAGTCATGCTGATGCAGATCCTGGCAGGGCATAACAAGACAGACATTCAGCACGATATCAGCACGCTCAGGCAGGCTATCCCGGTGCGTCCGGGTAGCGAAACGCCGCCAGAAAGCTGGTGGCAGGCACAGAAAGGCTCAGAACAGGCGTTGAGAACCTGTCTGATGGATGTGGGTTCCTGTCTGGTGTGGATGCAGGATCTCAACAACGATGGCTCGCCAGAAGTGCTGTTATACAGCCCACATTCATCCCTCATTGTTATCTATACCTTGCGCGGCAACACATGGCGGCAGACAGGCAGCGCGAACGTGCCGCAAAGCGCCGATAGCGCTATGCGTAAAGCAATGCCTGACATAGTGCCAAAAGCGTGGCGCGATCTGGAGATTAACGGCCAGCGCCTGTCGGTGGATTACTATGGCTATGAGGGGCAGTAGGGAGAGCCTCAGGCTTTGATGTTTTCCCAACTCAATGCAAAGCGAGCCAGATACTTGTGCAGGCGATCGGCGCTGTTGGGCGTTGTCGGGAGACGGCCAGCTGCCGTCGATATGTTTTAGACGGCTGGTACGATGCAGAGTAGAGCGTATTATGTCTGATGTGATTCATTGTTCTCAAAGAAATGCCAATAAATTTTTAAACAGATGTGATCGCGTCGTGTGATTGCTCAAAATTTAGACATTTTCTGAAATCACGTACAAGAAAAAATCGCGTATAGCCGGAGAATGAGAAGGGCAAATACAACACTTCTTATGGACAGGGCGAAAAAGTGATTAACATCGAAGAAAAAATTGAAAGGCATATTCAATCATTTCCAGCATCATTAATTAACTACCTGAAAAGCGACTATGAAGAAGACTTAATGGTGGTTATAGATGATTTACTACCTGGTGATATAAAAACAGCAATGGAAAATGAGGCGCGCGAACTATTGGCAGAGGAGTCGTTGCGTCGGGAAGTAATTATTGCTGAAAGTGGTCATACACCGCGCGCTTATGATAGCGTGGGCAGAAATGCGATTCGGGAAAGAGGGAAGTATATACCTGCTTTTTTTGATAGCCCAAGCATTCTTAATTTTTTTATGCAAATAACCGGTGAAAAGTTACACCGTGTACCTTATGAGCCCGAAGAGTTTATAATTAATTCACAAAATAAAAGTGGTGATACGCATGGATGGCATTGGGATGATTATTCCTATGCATTGGTCTGGGTCATTGATGAGCCAGATGTTCTTTCAGGTGCTCGCGTTGAATATGTTCCACGTATTCCCTGGAAGAAAAAAGAAACACGTGAGTGGATTAAAAACGTTTTAAAAGATAATACAATTTTTAGCCACCATGTCTCACAGGGACAATGCTATCTGTTGAGGGCTCGGGATGCCCTGCATCGAATTTCTCCTCTCACTTATGAGTCTCGCCGGACGGTTATTGTCTTCACCTATGCCAATGACTTCGATCTGGCGGATGAAGGTCTTACGCATGATTCAATGGAAGCAATTTATCCGCAGGATACACAGGCTTAATTAAATAAAGGGAAGTGAAAATGTCGAAAGAAACTTCACTGGGCGGAATGAACGATGACACAGGTTTTCCCGTGTTTTTTACGGAAATATCAGACTGTCTGGGACGCTATGAAAATTACAAGGATGCAGCCAGAGCAATAGCAGAAAAATTTCCTCCCAGTAAGTTTCCTCGTCTGCTCGACATATGTTGTGGCATAGGAAAAATGAGCGTTTCACTTTTTGAACTGGGCTACGAGGTTGTGGGGTTAGATTTATCTCTTGAGCAGTTGTCTGTTGCTAAAAAGAGGTGTAAAGGACCGGTATATATCCATGCAGACATGGGTAATCTGCCTAAAGATAAATTCGATATTCTTATTAATGTCTACACGAGTTTTGGCTACTGCAGCACTGAACATGAAGATTTGGCCGTTTTGCCCGAATGGTATGAAGCCCTAAATCCAGGGGGCATACTGATAATGGAGTTGGCCGATATGGACAGAGCCCGGAATCGAATAGATGTATCTGGCAGATTAATACGTATGAATAGTGGTGTTACTGAAACGCTTTTTATGGATTGGGAGCAAAGGATTCTGACGGTAAATTACGACAAAGATGGTCAGTCATGGACGTGTTCAACACGACTCTACGAAAAAGAATTTTTACAAAATGCGTTACTAAATTGTGGTTTTTCCAGTGTCGAGCTTTATGGTGATTTTTCACAAAATCCGAAGGGGAAAGACGATAATTTGCTTATCATTGCGCGTAAAGGATTATAATTATGAAAAATATTATCTGCATTGTGGATGCTTATTCAACGGGCGCAGATCTGGCTCCAGTTTTTAAGAAGTCAGGATGGCAATGTATACACGTTCAGTCTAATGCTGTTATTCCGGATAATTATCTGCCTTCATTTATTCCCAAAAACTTTGATTTTCTGATGGTGCCTGACTCAGATGAGTTAAGTGGATTCGAAAGTATCGTTGAGAAATTACAACTTTTTGACCCGGCATATATTATCCCGGGTACAGAGACAGGCGTCAAAATCGCTGACTATCTTTCCCATCGATTATCTAAACCCGGTAACGCTTGGGAAAGCAGTACCCTGCGACGAAATAAATTTCAAATGCAGGAGGCGCTTAATAATGGCGGACTTTTATCTATTCCTCAATTTGTCACCGATGATGTCATTAAAGCGGTAGACTGGGCAGAACAGCATCAATGCTGGCCGGTGGTTGTTAAACCTGTTGACAGTGCTGGAGCTGATAGTGTCAGGTTCTGTGAAAACCACGTAGAGCTGGAAGACGCTTTCAATAATATTCTTGGTAAGAAAAATAAACTCGGTCTGTTTAACAGCACTGTACTGATTCAGAAAAGACTGCGTGGTCAACAGTTTATCGTCAATGCCGTCAGCATGGATGGCATGCATCTCATCACTGAAATATGGACAGATGATAAAATACCCGTTTCAGATGCTTCCTTGATATGTGAAAAAGAAATCCTTCTTCCTTTTAGGGGAGAAATACAAAATACACTTGTTTCATATATGAAAAAGGCGTTAACACTTCTGGGTGTTGATAATGGTCCTTCACACAGCGAGTTAATCATCACTGAACAGGGGCCTGTTTTGATTGAAACAGCTGCGAGAATGCAAGGTACGATTATGCATGATGCGGTAATTTCTGCTCTTGGGTACAGCCACGTTACCCTGACTGCTGAGCGATATATCAACCCGAATGCTTTTTTAGGGAAAATCAATGATAAGTATAATCTCAAGAAAAATCTTTATTGTGTGACACTTTCTTCAAAAGAAGATGGCGTTGTCAAAAATAACAGATGTAAAGAGTTAATCGGCCAGTTTCCATCCTATTTTGGATTAATGCATACGCCAGAAAAAGGTGAAAATATTTTTCGCACGACTGATCTTTTTACGAACCCTGGAATTATTTATCTTTGTCATGATTGTGAAGATCAAATTAAACGTGATTATATAAAGATACGCGAGCTTGAAAGTGATGGTTTATTGTTTGAATTGATGTGAGAAAATCATGGAAATAAAAACTGGTGCTGTTTTTGGCCTCATTATGGTGTTAATTTATAATTTCCTTGATGCAGGAAAGGAAGTTTATTCTGGCCACTTGGTGCAAAGTTTGCATCCAATGCTAGTGACTTTTATTGTATTTTCAACAGTGCTGGTTTTTTTTCAATGCATATGCTTGGTGAAATTAAGCAGGGATTATATTATTCCTTTGCAGTACCCTGTTATCATTACACTTTTAAATATAACTACTGTGGGTTCTTGGGTGACTTTTTTTTATTGCCTTCGTTATATAGAGCCCGCTATTGCTTCAGCAATAATTACAGGATTTGCCCCACTTATTATTGTTATTATTTCTCCATTTTTATACCGTAATGAGAAAAGGCAATATAGATTAAGTTTACTTCTGGGGATTGCTCTGTGTTCGTTATGGTTGAGCATCATCAGCTTGCAAGTGGATAATAAAAATCATAGTTACACTAACTATGAAATAGTGGCTGGAATAGTTTTAGCGATTTCCTGTGCTTTCTTCAGTATCTTGTCGAATATACTGAGTAAGAAACTGAGTGACAGAAAATGTATTCCTGAATCAATCATGGCTCACCGATTTTACCTGACCATAATAGTTACTTTTAGTTACATTTATGATGTTAATATTGAACATCTAAGCGATAGTGGCCTGTTCCCGGGCGTCCTTTTTCTGGCTATATTGGGAGTGATATTGCCTTTATGGTGCCTTCAGTATGCTATTAAACATTTAGCACCAGCTAAGGTTATGATTTTTATGTCCATAAGCCCTGTGTTTACTTATGTGTTTCAGCTTTTAGATCCCAGGTTGTCTCCAACCTATTCATCGCTCGTGGCCATCTTGCTATTGTGTTGTTTTTCACTCGCCACTGAGATTTGGCAAATCAGACATAAAGGAAGCACTCTGGACAATGGCTATAACGGCGTACCGGAAGATAAGCGGAGTTGAGATTACTTTCTCAGACAGCACTGCTCATGCTTTTCCTAAGCATTCACATGATGAATTTTACATTGGTGCCAATGTCTCAGGACGTGAAAAAATCTGGCTGGACGGTAAGAGTGATGAAGCAAGCGTAGACGAAATCACAATTTATAACCCAGGCCAGGTACAGTCAGCGATTCCTACGCCTTACACATGGCTTTACTATAGTTTTTATATTCAACCCGATATGTTAAGAAGCCTGTCGGGTTTTCACGATGATGAAGAGTTTAAACGTAGCATTTTTTGCGCTCCGGATACCGCTCACCAGATTCGGGAAACGGCCCGATTTTGCCTTGATTCCAGTAACAGTAACGGAGAAGTGATTGAACACTTGGCGTGCCTTTTGAACACCGTGATCAAAAGAGCGGGTGTCCGCTATAAATGTGAGCTTGGTCATAATGATAGTTTATTGGCGGAGAAAATCGCATGCCGTTTGAAAAGTGAAATGTTATCTCCACCGTCCCTTATTGATTTAGCTGCCGAAAATTTCGTTACACCAGTGCAATTAGTTCGTATTTTTAGCCACACCTATGGTTTACCGCCTATTTCCTGGCTCCGATGTGAAAAACTCAAATTATCGAAGCAGCTTATTCTTAGTGGGGATGCCATTTCGGCGGTAGCTGCAGATCTTGGTTTTAGCGATCAAGCTCATTACACACGTAATTTTAAAAATATGTTCGGCATCACACCTGGAGCGCTTTACAATCTTGTGAATAATGTTTGAATGTAATTTTATTGTAACCCAAAGCTAATTGATTTTTCTTGTTTTTTTCTGATTATATTAAAGGGTAAGATTGATTTATAGTAATTTAATGGGGGGGTAATTAAATCCATCTTGTTCAATTAAAAGAGTAATAGATTTTTTTAGAAGGTGTTTGAAAGTGGCGTAATATTACCATTGACTCAGGTGAGTTAATAAAATGAGAAGTCGGGTGCATTAGATCAAGCACAGTTAAGGCAGTGGAAAATCGAATTTTTGCACAAGCACGGTGCTGGTTTATAAAAAATCATATACCTTCACTAAGGGTTAAACTATACGGTTTTTTATAAACTAACGTAACCAGCCAGCCAGACCCTTTTCCAGTTTATCGAGAGACTGAGTATGCTTTCTCCCTGTCATGTGATCATTGTTACGCAGCTTCCCTTGGCTGAACAGGAGGTTTTGCTTGGGATGTATCAAGAATTACCTGTCCCGCATTACATGAAGACAACCCAGTGATTCAGGAAGCGATTAACTATGACAGATGATATCGAACAGCGTGTTTTTGCGCTTGCGCGCCGCCACAACGGCTTTTACCTGTTTAACAACGAAAAGAATCAACGACTGTTAAACTGCAATACTGATATCGACTCTGATATGCAATTAGATGCTGGTGAAGCCGAAGAGCTGATGGATAATTTTTTCGAAGAATTCCAGGTGAAGAGGGGCAGTTTTAAGATTGAAACGTACTATCCAGATGTCCCTTTTTCGTGGAACCCCTTTAAGAAAATTGAACCTATACTCGTGCCTGATTTTACGATCGGTATGTTGATAGAATCAGCTAAGGCAGGAAAATGGTTGTATGACTGAGTGCCAGCGATAATCTTCAAATAGTCGTTATTTTCGAGAAGTGATGATGATTTTATAAATTATTCATAATCGAATTGCAGATTTTGGCATTGAAAAATGCCAGCAAAAAATTGTCTCTTGCTGGCCATTATCAATTTTAAAAATATCATACTTTCACGCGGTAGCACGTTCGTTCCATGCGTCGGTGAACTGGATATTTCCATCGATAATTCGCCAGGTGATCTTTTTATACTGCAGACTGATACTTTCAATATGGTTCATTTTATCATTACCCGATAATCGGACATTAGGTACGCCGCAGTTAACACCAGTGACTTTAACGTTTTCCATCAGGACAGTGTAATAACAAACTTCTTGTCCTGCATCGTTTATATGATAAAACGTTATTTCTGCACTTTTTAATGTTTGACCAGTAGCTGCTGCTTTATAAAAGTAAGGTGTAGAACTATCTACATCTTTTTCAATCATCATTGATGAATGCTGACGCGTACCAGTAATCTTCCCGTTAGTGTTATCAACAGGGAGGTTGACACCATGGCCCAGTCCGATGATCTCTATACTTCCTTCTCGATCTTGAACGTCAACAGATCCTTTAATATCTGCACCGCCGTCGTCTTTAAGCCACATATAGGGAGGGATTGGCATACTAACTTCTCCTGATTTTTCTAATTAATATCATGGTTATTAAATAAAAAACAATGCTGAGCGTTATGACAGTGAAGACGTCTATGTAGAAATAGGCATCGTAGATGGATTCTGCATTGACATCACCAGTTAATAGTAGGGCTAACTGACGGGGAAATTCATGGCCTGCGTAGTTCTCTGGATGACCGAGTGAGCGAGCAGCAGCAAACGTTATAATTAAAAAAAATATTATCTTAACCGCCTTACGGGCAAGAGCTATAACCATTAGTTACCACCTCAATCCAGCCACGAGCCATAAGATCACGCATGCAGGGGACCTGAACAGGATCCGTTTTAAGGATTGCATCCCTTATGCGCGAGTAATCTGAATTATGGGGTATGGTTAAACATCCTTCTGATACTTGCCCAGGATGAAGCCTGAATAATCCGCGGTAAACGCCTTCTATCCATGTTCCGTCATCAATACTCAGGTCATCTTTGTACAAAGCAAACCACTCATCGCGTCCAAAGGCCGTCCCATGATAAAATTTATTCCATGTATCGTGGATTTCCGTCTTTGCTTTAGAAAAAAATCCACCAGAGCCACGTTCTACAATCCAGTATTTACCCAGTGGTAACGGACCGTTACTTTTAACGGCACCACATGCACCGTTATTACGGTAGATACCATTACCAGAAAAGGCCATGAATACACCCACACCATATAAATTAAAAGGTGCATAATCTGCACCATCAAGCGTCACTTTTCCTTGTAATGCCATGATGTACCATTCCATAGTGAGGGTTTGTGGCTTATCATATAAATGAAAGATTAAGCTATCAACTTTATTTTCGCGAATTTGAATTTATATTCAATTAATGTGTTGTGGGTTTATTTTTACGATTTAATTTGTTACGAGCTATGGTTGTTGTTGAATTGCATGTGATCTTATTTTAAAAATCTAAGTTATGTGGTTTGTTTTTTAAATTAATAATAGTGTGAACTGTATACCAATTCAGTGGTTTCGATGAATTTTTTCCGTAACTCATATTGTTAGATGTGAAAGTTATTTGTTCCGTGACAGAAATGAAAGTTGAAATTCCATGGCATTCTATAAAGAGAGGGCTAGCAAGCCAGCGAGGATTTTCTTTTACAATCACTGGTGACGGAGGCGATATAGCGCGGATCACACCTCCGAGAATATAATGAAGGCCTCTGAACGGCTTTATCTCAGCGACACCATAAACCTTACCGCCACCAACGCATAAAACCCCGCACAGATCAGTTCGAAACTGCGCCGTGCCCGATTACGGTATTTCTCCGCCGTATGCGAGGCCAAAATCAGCGCATACAGGCCAAATATAATCAGGCCGGTTAGTGCGCAGGTAGCGACCAGAACATAGCTTTGCCACTGCGGCGCGCTGCGGGTCCGCCCATTCTGGGTAATGGTGAGCCACCGCTAACAATACCGTCATCAGTTTACAGAACAAAGGCGATAACTGCCGACGGCGGGAATCTCTATCGTCGGCCGTTTTTTCATTCAGACCTTGAATGTCTCTACGATGAGACGCAACGTCTGAGCCTGTTCAGAAAGCGACTGTGAGGCGGCTGACGACTCTTCAACCAACGCAGAGTTGTTCTGCGTTACACCATCCATCTGGCTTACCGCCACGCTCACCTGAGAGATCCCCTGCATCTGCTCAGCGGACGACAGGGCGATGGTATCCATTGATGTGGCCAGTTCGTCAACCAGATCGATCACTTTAAGAATATTTTGGCCTGTTTCATTCGCCACCGTGACGCCAGATTCCACCTGACCCACCGCCTGCTCAATGAGTGATTTAATGTCTTTTGCCGCTGTGGCGCTTCGCTGTGCCAACGTCCTGACTTCCGCTGCCACCACGGCAAATCCACGCCCGCTTTCACCCGCGCGTGCCGCTTCTACTGCCGCGTTAAGCGCCAGAATATTCGTCTGAAATGCAATACTTTCGATGACAGAGGTAATGTCTCTGACCTTAGACGCGCTTTGTGAAATTTCGCCCATGGTCCCAGACATACGGCGGACATCGTTTTCACCATTTTTTACGTGTAAAGCCGTATCCCTCGCGGCGTTGGCCGTCTGTCTGGCCATGGCGCTGTTACTCTGCACGGTGGCCGTCAGCTGTTCCATACTTGCCGCTGTCTGCTGGAGTGCTGCTGCCTGCTCTTCAGTGCGGAAAGCCAGTTCGTTGTTACCCTGAGAGATTTCGTTTGCTGAAAGTGCAACGGAAGCCGAGCCAGATTTAATGTCGGATACCACCCCGCGGAGCCGCGCCTGCATACTGGACAAAGAGGCCATGAGGCTCCGGGTGTCATTTTTGCGTAGCTGAACGGCTGAGGTTAAATCTCCCTGAGAAATTGCATAGGCAAGGCGCTGTGCGGTAGCGGGTTCACCACCGAGTTCACTCATCAGCTTACGAATTAAATAGATGCCCGTGGACAGGCCAAAAATAACCGCGACAGCGAGCAGTACCAGTAAAATGACGTAAGCCTGTTCCGTCGTTTTACTGTTTGCACTGACGGCGTCATCAGACCGCTGAGTGAGCACCTGACCCATCGCCGTCAGTCCGTCAATCAGGGGATTTTGGGCGGGCCTGACGGTATCCAAAAGAAACTTCACGGTCGCGGCGTTGTTTTTTCCCAGTGCGAGTGGAACCGTATTACTGAATGATTCCAGTGCTTCTTTTTCACTGTTTTTAATCGCGTCGAACGCTTTTTTTTCCTCATTGCTGCCAGACTGGTCAATCATCTGCCCCAGTTGAGTGCTGCTGTCGACAAAGCGGGTCTTTAATTTTCCAAGCCGCGCGGATTGCTCCTCAATGCCTTTTTCATCGGTAAATAACGACAGATTCCTGACTGTAATGGCCATGTCGCGCTGGATTAGCGTCAGGTCTGTTATCAGTTTCGTTTTTTTCATATCTCCCTGAACGATGGATTCAAGGGCGTTTTTGGACTGATACAAAGAATGAATGGCAACCACTATGCACAGGGAAAAGAAGACGATTAACGTACCAAAACCCGAGCCGAGCCGTGTTGAGATTTTCATAAATCTTTCCTGAAGAAGGGAGGGGAGACGACGATCTTTCGGCGCAGACCCGGCAATCTTTATCCCGGCCGTGATAATTAAAATGTAAGCAATCACGACATAAACTTTTACAGGAAAACCCCTCTCGCGGGTCTGTTAATATTTCTTATCTATAGGTTTTTTTATGGCTCTGCCCGCAGTAGAAAATGGCAGATTGCGAGTGGAAACCGCGTCGCGCTGGCATCTTGTTGAGCATTCTTTGGGGACGGGCTCAGTGCCGGTCATGAGGTGAGCCAGTCGCGATAAGGGCTGTCAGGACATAAGCCATGGGTAGCAATGAAACTATGCGGTTAGCGGGCATCGCGTTAATGGTTGCGATAACCTGCTGGCAGAACGCGTTTTCCAACGGCTGAACCGCGAGCGGTGCTAAATCAGAGATCGTCATCTTTTCTGAAGTTCAGGATGAGTGCAGCCAGCGTCATGCCATTTTCAAGTCGTATCCTCAGGTTGTTATCTGCGAAGCTGACGCGCCAGGCAGATCGAACAACCGCCTGTGAAAGGGGCTTTTTTAACCCAGCGACACTAAAAACCCCACCGCCACCAACGCATAAAACCCCGCACAAATCAGATCGAAACTGCGCCGTGCCCGATTGAGATACGTCTCCGCCATTTGCGAAGCAAAAATCAGCGCATACAGGCTAAATATCATCACGCCGGTCAGTGCGCAGGTGGCGACCAGAATATAGCTCTGCCACTGTGGCGCAGAGTTCGTCAGGCCCACGCTGGTCACGGTGAACCAGGTTAACGCGGCTTTGGGATTGGTCAGGTGCAATCCCAAACCCTGCAAATAATAGCCGCGTAAACGCGCGTGGGCCTGGGCTGGTCGTGCCGAAAGTTCTCTAGGGCGAAAGGCACTGCGCAGCGCTTTCGAGGCCAGCCAGAGCAGATAAGCCGCGCCGAGCAGTTTTAACCAGACGATAAAACCGTGGGAAGAAACCAAAATCGCGGACACGCCAAAGGCGGTTAACAGGCCCCAACAAATCGAACCTGAAATCACACCGGTGGCCAGCACCAGACCAGCTTTACGACCATAGTTCATCGCCGCATTGGCAATGGAAAGATTGCCCGGGCCAGGCGATGCCGTCCCTATGCTGTAAACCAGTAATGCTGCAAAGAATGAAGACATATCCCACATCTATCCAACCCCAACAGAAAGCATAAGCATGTATTAACATAATTTTAAAAAACATACATAACGGCTTGTATTGGATGGACGTGCACAGCAATGCTCGACCCCACGTGATTAACGCTGTTCAGCACTGAATCCCGCACTTTCGACGATGAGAATGTTCCCGCGTCGTACTGGTCGCCTGAAGCTGAAAAAGGAGGCACGTCCCTTCACGTGCCCCGGGACACATTCCGCGACAACACTACTGCGATACCGCTAACCCGGCATCCGGTTCTCCAGGTTCCTTTGGTTCTTTGATCAGAATCCACAGAGCCGCCGCACCGATAAGGTCAAACACCGCCAGCGCAACAAAGAACGGACCAAAGCCGATGATGCTGACAAACGCGCCGATAAACAGGTTAAAGATCAACTGACCGGACCAGGCACAGGCGCCAGCCATGCCGACGGCAGTCGCGACCTCATCCTTCCTGAACAGGTCTGCGCCCAGCGTGGCAGCTACGGTAGAAAGCAACTGGTGCGAGAAGCCACCAATGCTGATCAGCAACACGGCGACATAGGGGTTTTGAACAATGCTGACCAGGCCGATGGTGGTCATCAGCACCGCCCCGAGCGTAAAGGTAATACGGCGCGAATTGATCAGGCCGATGCCGCGATCGTTCAGGAACTTCGCCACAAAGCCGCTGGCCAGGCAGCCCAGATCGGCCATCAGGAACGGCAGCCAGACAAACATCGCAATCTCTTTCAGGCTGAAGTGCAGGGTTTCCACAAAGAAGATCGGCACCCAGAAATTGATGGTGCCCCAGGCCGGATCGGCCAGAAAACGTGAGAGGCCAATGCCCCAGAAATTACGCTGTTTGAGGATGGCTAATTTAGAGGTCTTCTCTTTCTGCTCGGTATGAAGGTGTTTTTCCTGACCGCCCTCAATATAGGCGCGCTCGTCCGCCGACAGCCGTTTGGCCTCTTTGGGATCTTTATAAAAGATGAGCCAGATAAAGGCCGCCACAATAGCCAGTCCACCGGCAACCAGAAATGCAAACTGCCAGCTGTGAAACAGTATGCACCAGGCGATCAGCGGCGGTGCCAGCATGGCACCAAAAGAGGTGCCCATATTAAATACGCCAGTGGCAATGCCGCGCTCCTTCGCCGGAAACCAGGTGGCAGCGGTTTTCACCCCGGCCGGAATCGCCGAGGCTTCACTAAAGCCCATGATGGCGCGCATAAACGCCAGGCCCTGCCAGGAACCCGTCAGTGAGTGCGCTAAGGTGGCCAGCCCCCAGACGATGGCGCAGATAAAAAAGCCCAGCTTCAGGCCAATGGTATCAATGAAATAACACATCACGGGCTGGCCGATGGTATAAGCCAGCTGAAAGGCGCTGACGACCCAGGAATATTGCTCCTTGGTAATATCCAGCTCCTTCATAATTGTCGGGGCGGCAACGCCCAAGGCAGTGCGATCGAGGTAATTAATAATCGTAATAAAGCACACCAGTAATATCATGTGCCATCGGTAATGTTTGATTGTTTTCATGATTGCTCCCTCATTGTTACCTTTTCCTTATGACTTTGCTAAACAGGTGACATGGTTTTTAAATTAGAGGCAGGTTAATTAATTGAGTGTTAGTAAATCTCGTGATTGCACCTTGTTATTATTAGGTAAGCGATTTTGCAATAAACACGGAATTGCGTGGTGTGATGAGGCGCATTGTTTAATGCCGTGAAAATCACTTTTGGTAAATAATGTGATCAACGTAACCCACACAGATAAAAAGATTAAATAGCGGCAAGATGGCCTGGAATCAGGTTAACACTAAGACGTTGCAGCCAAATCTTTATACCTGAAGCCACTTGCTGGCGTGCATAAGGGCATGTCCCTTGCAGGTTGAGAGGCGAGGTGCGTTTTTATTTCGACTGATTCAGACGTGATGTTAATCACCACAGCGGGTTGGATGCCTGATGGTCAATAAGGCAGCCTGTCGTTTTTAACGCAAATAAGATCGCGCTTTTATGAATATTTTTTAATTCAGACGCTTTTCTCTTTTGTTCGTTTACGCTGCCGGTGCGGAGCGTTTATTCCTGCTGAAAAAACAGAAATGATGGCGATGTTAATCGTTCATGGAAATACGAGCGTGAAGGAATAGGTTGCAACTTTATAAGAGGAATCTTAAAAGGTCGTCGTTTGATGTTGAACAGGGATTCAGTATTATTTTCACCCTGTGCCACCCGCAAAGGATGTGAGATGCAAATCTGTACGATGGACTATGCTCCTCTCTCGCCAGACGGAAAAAGGGTCAAGCTTGACTGTTACGGCATCGGCTCATTTGATGTTTTGTCAGGAATTGACCGTTATCTCAATAACCCAGACTGTTCAGATAGAGAAAAGGCCGCGATCCCGCCGGGCACATACTGGATAGTCGACCGCCCGAAAGGAAGCGTGCTAAATCAACTGCGTGCAGAAGTGATTGATGCGTATCATTTGTACAGAAATCATCATTCCGAATGGTTTGGTTTATATAACGCAGAAACCATGAGTGATCATGCTTACGTCAATGGCACACGTCGGGGCAGCTTTCGGCTTCACCCATTGAACAGCGACGGCACCGGGGTTTCTTGGGGCTGCGTAACGCTGTACAGTTCATCGGATTTTCAAACCCTCAGAAATGCTTTGCTGCGGATACCTAAGATAAAAGTGCCTGGCGGGAAAGATCTGATGGCTTATGGCCGCCTTGATGTGCGCGGCATTCCAGATTTTAGTCGGTGTGGTGTGAGATGAAAATTGCGATATTTATTATTGTGTTGCTGGCGGCTTTTGTGCTGATCCCGGATAGCTGGATCAACACGTTATTCATGAGCCATATCACTATTGAAGGCGATGGCGAAGAGGCGATGAACAGCTATTCGTTTACGTTCATCGTGGTGAAGTTCGTCCTGTCTCTCGTGCTGGCTGTCCTGGCCTCGTGGGGATACCGAAAGCGAAAACGTTAGCCCGCGCTCAGGTGCCTGGCGGGGACGCACGACAGATGCTCAGCGCGATAAGCCAGGCCTTTCCTGAAGATGATCATCCGCATTCAACACGCGTTTACCGTCCACAGACCCTTTGTTTCGCGCCCTTCACGACTCACATTTTCTGCTTTTCAGCCATCACACTGCCCGCTTTGATAACGCTTTAGCGACACAACCCTTCACTTCCGTTTACTTCCGTTTTTCCCCAGGTGCTGAGATCTGCATCACTTTCACGCTGCGTGCGCTCCCTTACGCTTAACGGCGAGGCAGGAGGGGGGATGATGTTTCTGGAAGAACGACGCAATCAAATTTTGCAATGGCTGGACGAACATGAACGCGTCACTGTTAACGGGCTGGCGAGCCAGTTGCGTGTTACTCGGGAGACGATTCGCACCGATCTGCGTGCGCTGGCAGAGCAGGGGCTGGTTCAGCGCTGCTACGGCGGTGCCATAGTGCAACGCCGTAATCTGCAGGAAAAGCTCATCAGCGAAAGTGGCCATTTTGATGTTTTACTCAAGCGGTTGCAGGCGCGTAAAACCACCGTAAAGACCACCAGCAGGCAGGGAAAAGTCTGCATCCTTGGCGCATTCAATGTTGATATCGTCGCCAGGGTGGCGCGTTTTCCGCAAAGTGGTGAATCGCTGATGGCGCAAGGCAGCACACTCGGGCCCGGCGGCAAGGGGGCCAATCAGGCCATGGCCGCCAGCCGGGCCGGAGCGCGCGTCCATTTTGTTGCCAAGGTCGGAACCGATCGGTTCAGCCAGTTTGCGTTTGATCACCTTTCGTCATCGGACATTCACTCTTTCCGTTTATACCAGACGGATACCGAACCCACAGGCAGCGCCATCATTTATGTCTCGCAGGAAAACGGCGAGAACATGATTGCCATCTACCCCGGTGCCAATAAAACCCTGACGGATGCCGAAATTGCCGAGCTGACCCATGAACTCACCGATGCGGATGTGTTGTTACTGCAGCTGGAAAACAACGTCGAGGCCACGCGCAGCGCTATCCGGCTGGCACATGCACTGGGCGTCCGCATCATCATGAACCCGGCGCCGTTCTCGTCTGAGGTCGTGAACGTTCTGCCGATGATCGATGTGCTGACGCCCAACGAAACCGAGGCCTCGCGGCTCTCGGGCATTGAAATCTGTGACATGGCGAGTGCGCGTAAGGCGGCGCAGGCGATTGTGGCGCAGGGGGCGCAGCGAGTGATCATCACCATGGGCGCGCGCGGCGCGCTGCTGTTCGATGCGCCGCACTGTCACGTCATTCCTGCCTTTCCTGCGCTCAGCGTGGACACCACCGGCGCGGGCGATGCCTTTAACGGCGCGCTGGCCGCCGCGCTGGCGCAGGGGCAGCCGTTACTGCAGGCCGCCACATGGGCATCGGCCTTTGCGTCCCTGGCCGTAGAGCGGGAAGGCGCAAGCAATATGCCCAAGCGGCATCAGGTCATCACCCGACTTAACCAACGTAATCCGACGTAACGCAACAGCCGCGCGCTGGCGCTGGCAGGAGAAACCATGAAAAAGATTGAAGGTATTGTCCCGGTCATGCTGACCCCATTCACCGCAGAGAATCAGATCGATTATCCCGGCCTGTCACGCCTGATCGACTGGTATCTGGCGCAGGGCGTGGATGCGCTGTTCGCCGTGTGCCAGTCCAGCGAAATGCAGTCTCTAAGCCTGGACGAGCGCGTTGCGCTGGCGCGTTTTGTGGTGGAGAAAGTGCAGGGCCGGGTGCCGGTGATTGCCTCCGGCCACATCAGCGATGGGTTAAGCGAGCAGACTCAGGAATTGCAGGCGATGGCCGGAACGGGCATCGATGCGCTGGTGCTGGTGACCAATCACCTCGATCCGCACAATCAGGGAAGCGAAACCTTTTATGCTCACCTGAATCACATTCTGGACGCGCTACCTGCCGGGCTGCCGTTGGGGCTCTACGAGTGCCCGGCGCCGTATCGTCGTCTGCTGAGCGACGACGAGTTCAGCTTCTGTGCCAACAGCGGCCGCTTTGTGGTGCTGAAAGACGTGAGCTGTGATCTGCCCACGGTGCAACGCCGCGTCAGGCTGGCGGAAGGCACTCCGCTGGCGGTGATTAACGCCAATGCGGCCATTGCGTGGCCGGCCATTCAGGCGGGCTCGCGCGGCTTCAGCGGCGTGTTCACGAACTTTCATCCGAACCTCTACGTCTGGCTTTATCACCAGGGCGCCCAGCAGCCTGAGAAAGCCCATGAGCTGTCGCTGTTCCTGTCGCTGAGCGCCGTTACCGAAACTCTCGGCTATCCCAAAAACGCCAAAATTTATCACCAGCGCCTCGGCACCTTCGCCAGCGAGCACTGCCGCGTTAACCGGGACAACGTGCTGGAGAAGTTCTGGGGGCTTGGCGTGTTGCTTGACCAGATTCGTGATGGCAGTGCGCTGTGGCAACACCGTCTTTCATAAAAAAACCGGACACCGTCTGTTCCTGCACCGTTTTACCACAAGGGAAAACACCATGATTGTATGCGATCAACTTGACTGGGCGCGTGAGCGTCACGCGTTTCATCCCATCGTTGACGAGGCGATTCGCTGGATAGCGGCCAGCGATTTCAGCCAGATGGAAACGGGGAAATACGATTTACTGCCCGACAACCAGATGTTCTGCCTGCTACAGGAAATGACGACCGAGCCCGCCAGCGACCGCCGGGCCGAATCCCATTTTCGCTATGTCGATATTCAGTACCTGCTGGCCGGACGCGAAACGATCGGCGTGACGCGTGCCCATCCGCAGCATGTGATAGCGGAAGACCGGCGGGAGGAAAATGACGTGGTGTTTTATCAGGACATCACGGATGAGTACAGCATCGCGCTGACGCCGGGGCAGTTTGCGCTGTTTTTCCCTCACGATATTCATCGCCCTGGCTGTGCGTCGCCGGTGGCGCAGACTATCCGTAAAGCGGTGATTAAAATCCATCTCGATCTGTTTGCCGGGCGGGAGGCATCATGAAACCCTCTGCGGCGATGTCAGAAACAACGTTGAGCGGGCAGGGCACGCTGAAAGGGAAGCTGCGCTGGGGCATTGTCACGCTGCTGTTGCTGGCGGCGATAGTGAATTACCTGGACCGCGCCAACCTGAGTATTGCCAACACCACCATTGCGGCGGAATTTGGCTTTTCGCAAACCGAAATGGGGTTGCTGTTGTCGGCGTTTCTCTGGCCCTATGCGCTGGCTAACCTGCCCGCAGGCTGGCTGGTGGACAAGTTAGGCCCCAAAAAGATGTTCTCCTGGGCGCTGGGGCTGTGGTCGGGCTTTACCGTGCTGACGGCGTTTGCCAACAGCTACAGCTATTTCTACGGTCTGCGTATGCTGCTGGGCGTGTCCGAATCCCCGTTCTTTACCTCGGGAATTAAAATCACCCATCGCTGGTTTGGCGACAGTGAACGCGGTTTACCCACTGCGATTATTAATACCGGTTCGCAAATTGCCAACGCCATTGCGCCGCCCATTCTGACCGTGCTGTTGTTGACCTTAGGCTGGCGCGGCATGTTTGTGGCGATCGGCGTAATGGGGCTTCCTCTGCTGCTGGCGTGGTGGAAGTTTTATCGCGATCCCAATGCCCGGGAAGATGCGCTGCTGCATGCCGGACAACCCAGCGTCGCAGTGCCGCAAGCGAAGGGCGAGGTGCGCTGGCGTGCGCTGTTCCGACACAGCACCACCTGGTTTATGGTGATCGGCAACTTCTCCATTATGTTCACGATCTGGGTCTATCTGACCTGGCTGCCGGGCTATCTGGAAAAATCGCTGGGCTTTAGCCTCAAAGCCACCGGCTGGATTGCCTCCATTCCGTTTCTGGCCGGTATTCTGGGCGTGCTGGTGGGCGGTATGCTTTCAGACAACCTGGTGCGCCGGGGCGTCAGGGCCATCACCGCGCGTAAGGTGCCAATCGTATCGGGTGCGGCCCTGGCGGCCTGCTTCGTGGCGCCGATTCCGTTTGTAAACAGCACCCCGCTGGCCATTGGCCTGCTGGCGCTGGGTTATTTCTTCTCGCAGATGCCGCAGGGGGCGCTCTGGACGCTGGCCAGTGACATCGCACCGAAGTCGCAGGTGGCCTCGCTGGGCGCTATTCAGAACTTTGGCGGTTTCCTGGGGGCGGCAATGGCACCGATCGTTACCGGCATTATTCTGGATACCACCGGTAAATTCACCAATGTGTTTTTGCTTGGTGCAGCGCTCCTGATGCTGGGCGCGCTGAGCTACGGCCTGTTTGTGCGTAAACCGCTGCAGGCAGGATAGAAAGTCCAACCACGGTCCAGGGTGGCAAGGCGGCTTAATGGAAAAAGCACGCTGAGTGGTGCCGTTGGCGAGGCGTCGAGGTTGTCATAGTGTACCGCCTTGAAATCAAAGCACCTGAAATGGCTCACCACCGCAAAAGGCACGGCCGGTTGCCTGTGACGCGGTTTCAGGATGGCCGGCCAGTCGATTGTCCTTCAAGAAAAAGGTCCTTCCGGGCGAGTAAGTGTTCATCGCCCGGAAGGGGCTTTCTGCTATTCAGGTTAAACGTTTCATTTGCCGCGAGCTGAAATGCCGGATGACGCATGTTGAGCGACTGGCCTGCAAGCAATCCCCGGTTGGTACAACTGCTCCCGGGAGCATTAACACCTCCATCATCATCAAACGCTGGCACTGATATGTATCAGATCTTTCTGGGGAAAATCTCCTCGCTCAGCGCTGGCCCGACAGCGTCTGTGCTGAAAGATCGTGCCCCATTGGGCGTTGGGCGCCCGCCGCGCAGGCTGGCTTGCCGGTCGCGTCATGCTTGCCTCTGTGATTTCGCCCCTGCCGGAGATTGTCGTTGGCCAGCACGGCAAACCGGCTTTTTCCACCGATGTGCGGCTCTGGTTTAACCTTAGCCACAGCGGCGACGATATTGCCCTGCTGCTCAGCGATGAAGGGGACGTCGGCTGCGATATTGAGGTACTGCGTCCAAGAGCGGGCTGGCGCAGCCTGGCGGAAAACCTGTTCAGCGCGCAGGAACAGGCGCAAATAGCGGCGGAAGCCCCAGAGCAGCAGTTAGCGGCCTTCTGGCGCATCTGGACGTTAAAAGAGGCGATCATCAAGCAGCGTGGCGCAAGTGCCTGGCAGATGGCCCGCGTCGACAGCACGGCACCGACTACGTTGTCGTTCAGCACGCTCCAGGCAGGCGAACTGGCGCTGGCGGTTTGTACGCCGACGCCGTTTGAGTTGAGCGCGACCACTCTGCGGCGGCTGGCATAAAGGGCTGGCCACGTTCTCACCGGGCAGCCCTGATTGTTTAGTGACTCTGTTTGCTGTCTTCTTCTTTATGCTTCTTCGCCAGGTAATGGCCTGCTGCGCAACCCGCCACGGCACCGGCAACCGCATGATGTTTAAGATGACCCGCTACGCCGCCCACCAGCGCGCCTTTCAGGCAGCCTTCAGCCTGCGCCTGAGAGGTAACCGACATCAAAAGGCCCAGCGTGACCAGCAGGAAGGGAAGTTTACGCATCAATACTCAGTCCTTATCAAGGGGGAAAAGTGTTCATGTTGCGACGATAACGCGAATGCGAGGCGGGCGGATAAAAAAATGCGAGTCGTTGCGCGACTGTTGCAGAAAAAGCGACGGACTTTTCATGCCAGAGAGGGACTGAATTTTTTGAACCGCATCACACCCTGCGTTTTTCGCGTATCCCTTTGCTCTCTTCCTGAACGTAAAGATGCAATAACTACCTCGCCATACATACAACCGGAACCCACGATGAAAAGAACTTTAGCCTGTTTTTCATTCCTGGCAGGCAGCCTGCTCACGGGATATGCACCTGCACTGATTGCCGCCCCTTTGCCGTTAACGCCAGACACGAGCATCCCGGTAAGTCGCTACATTACGGCGCTGAATCCGGATCACTCCATTACCTTTCGTCTTTTTGCCCCTGCCGCGAAGCAGGTTGCCGTGGTGACCGGCGCCACGCCGCTGAGCCAGCAGTCGCATGACATGAAAAAGGACAGCACGGGGATCTGGTCATGGACCAGCGAGCCGATGAAGCCCAACCTGTATGAGTACTATTTTGACGTAGACGGTTTCCGCACGCCGGATACCGGCAGCCGTTTCCCGAAACCGCAGCGCCAGGTAAACACCAGTATGATTCTGGTGCCGGGCAGTATTCTGGATGAGCGCAACGTGCCGCACGGCGATGTACTGACCCTGACCTATCACTCCACCGCCCTGAAGTCTGAACGTCAGGTGTTTGTCTGGGCACCGCCGGGTTACAAGGCCGATAGCAAGCCGCTCCCGGTGCTCTACTTCTACCATGGCTTTGGCGATACCGGGCTGTCGGCCATCTCTCAGCTCCGCCTGCCGCAGATCATGGATAACCTGCTGGCAGAAGGCAAAATTAAGCCGATGCTGGTGGTGGTGCCCGATACCGAAACCGACATCGTGCAGGCTATTCCCGAAAACTTCCCGCCAGCCGATCGCCGCAAGGACTTCTATCCGCTGAATGCCGCTGCTGCGGATAAAGAGTTAATGCAGGACATTATCCCGCTGGTGGAAAAATGCTTTACCGTGAGTCGCAAACCGGCTGACAGGGCGATAGCCGGGCTATCCCAGGGCGGCTATCAGGCGCTGGTGTCCGGCATGACGCACCTGAACGACTTTGCCTGGCTGGCCAGTTTTAGCGGCGTAACCACCAGTACAGTGCCTAATGAGTTCGTGACGCGTCAGCTGAGCCAGCCGCAGACCGTGAATAAACAGCTGAAAAACTTTACGCTGGTGGTGGGCGATAAAGATATCGTGACAGGCAAAGACATTGCCGGGCTGAAAACCGAACTGGAAAAGCAGGGCGTGAAGTTCCATTACACCCAGTATCCGGGGCTGGGACATGAGATGGACGTCTGGCGACCTGCGTATGTGGAGTTTGTGCAGCAGCTGTTTAAACCACAGTCGCACTAATTCTGGCTTCAACGCTGACCGCGCACAGGATGAGCAGGGCATCCTGTGTATCCTGTGCGCATTCTCCCCAACGCGGCGGGAACGCTGCTGTTTCGTTGGCGGCTGATTGCGTCATATCAGCCACGCGGTAAGCGCTTACGCATCACCCGCTGCCCAAACGCATCACTGCCTTCTGCGACCCAACCATTTGCCTGATAAAACCCCTCCGCGTTCGAGCCGGGATCGGTGGTCAGCATAATCGTCTCTGCGCCCCGATCGCTAAACCACTGGACGATCGCATTCAGCAGGTGCGTCCCGATGCCCTGTTTTTGATATTCAGGTTTAACAAACAGTCCGCCAATTAGCGGTTCGGGCGCATAGATCCCCAATCCATAACCTGCATAATCATCCCCAACCTGGCAAATCCAGCCGCCGCCCTGACATATATCCTCCAGCGCTTGCTCACGCTGTAAATAGTGAATTTGATGCGCGTGAAGCCGGTTTTCCGTTACGGAAAAGCGTATTTCATATATTTCTTTAAGGTGCCGGGGTTCAAGTTTAAAAAAGGAAAGAGACATGGTCGTTCTGTATAACATGACGGTGAAGTTGGAACACATTATCGTCTGGACCGCGGTATTTCAAGTCGCCAATATTTGGGTTGACCTCTGTATTTCCCGGAAGCGGTTTTTAACCCGCTTTTTTCATTTGGCTGGCATCGGTCTGTCATCGGTCTGTCAATTTCTTCTGTTTAACGCTGGCCTTAAGGCCGCCGGGACGATTGAACCCAGCCCTGTTCCCATTTCCCCTGTACTCTGAAAGGAATTAATCGGGACACATTGCCCAACAGGGATGACCGGCAAAAAATGCGGTCCATGGAAAACTGGAGTTTTATAGTTTGCCATTCATCATTAAATAACAAGGGTTTAACGATCGATTTTTGGGATTTGATAGGTTTAATCATAGTTTAATCCGTTAAAATTCATTTGATTGATAGCTAAAGGCGATCAATAATCAATCCACTTCAACATCGTTAATCAGAGCATGGGAATGGAAATCCAGAATCTTGATAATAATAACCGTGCCTGGCGGTTCATTGCTGAACCCATCGTAAACCTGAAATCCGAACGTATTGCCGTTGAAGTCTTAACCCGATTTGCCGCACCAGGGACGCCTTTTTCACATATAAGTAAAATGAATAAAGAACAAAAAATAAGGCTCCTGAGAGAGCAGTTGTGCTTAATTCACCAAAAAAGACATTTCTTTGAACGTAACCAGTTGCTGTGTTCTGTCAATGTAGATGTAGAGATGGCTTTTGCGCTGCTGGAAGAACGGGATATTTACGAGCTCGCCACAGCGCATTCTTTTCTTCGCATCGAGGTTTCAGAAGACTTTCCCAACCTGGCTGAGGGGCTAAATAATCCCTTACTGCGAAAGTTATATAATAATTACACTTTATGGCTGGATGATTTTGGCAGTGCATCGTCTCATTTTCCCTGTTTGCAGGAGGGATTATATGAGGCGGTTAAAATCGATAAGCACTTTTTCTGGGAACATCATAATCGTCCACTCTGGAAAGAGACGCTGACGCAAATTAAAGACTACTGCCAGTTTATCATTGTCGAAGGCGTAGAAAAGGACACCTACTTCCAGTTTGCTAAACCCCATGCTGCCGCATTTCAGGGCTATCTTTTTAAAGCCTTTTCTTTTGATGCCATTACCTGACGACGCTTTTATTCTTAACGTCGCTGCCTGCTCGTTTTGATTTATTCTGATCGTAAATTTGCTCACTGTCTTATTACTGGCTGAGAGGGTTAAAGCCTACAGCCGGTTGTTGAAGCACGCAGCGTAACGAATGCTGTTCTGGCTGGATAGCTTAACTACAAGAACAGCCCCTCCTGTGATTTACGGCAATCGCGCGGGCTGCAGCCGAACCAGCGGCGAAAGGCGCGTGAAAAAGCGCTGACTTCAGAGTAGCCCAGCAGCAGCGCCATCTCGGAAACAGAAAGATGATGCTGTTTGAGATAATGCGTGGCCATTTCTTTGCGTACGCTGTCCACCAGCGCCGAGAAGCTGGTTTGCTCATCACGTAAGCGCCGTTGCAATGACCAGGCGGATAACCCCTGTTTTTCCGCGATGATTTCCAGTGAAGGTTCGCCGTTCAGCAGTTGCAGATGAATGTCCGTTCGGGTTTGATTAACGGTGTCCTGACGCACCACGGGCGGGCTGAGCCGACGGATGGCATCCTGCATCACCAGCAGCAGCATCGGATCATGATCCGGCATTTTCCGGTTCAGATCCGCTTTCGCGATGATCATCGAGTTAAAGGGTTGATCGAAGTAAACCGGGGCATCAAACACTTTACAGTGTTCGTGCCAGTGCTCAGGGCGCGGATGCTCAAAATGCACTTCCCGCGGCGCCCAGTGCCGACCTGCGGCATGGCGGATCAGGTTGAGGAACATGCCCAGCGTTAACTCGGCATCCTGGCGGCGCATCAGGATCACGCCATGGCGAACCTGATAATCCAGTTGCCAGCAGTCGCCGCGTTCGGTCAGCCGGATGCAGGTGTTGTGTTGATGAAAGGGAAAGGCATTGACGACGTTCCGCAGCGCCTGTTCCAGCGTGGCTGAACACAAGCCAATATAGCCGATCAGCCCCAGTGACTGGGGTCGGAACTGATGACCGTATTGCAGACCAAAGTTGTCCACGCCAGCCTGGCTTGCTGCTTCCTCCAGCACCCGGCAATAGCTGACCAGGTCCAGGCTCAGCGTTGGGCAGGCGAGCATGTCGGGATCGATCCCGCTGATCCCGAAAATGCGATCGACATCGCCGCCCTGTGCATTGATAAATTCGCCTAAGCCCGTTGCGGCGGCAGACAACACACCGCGATGGCCGCCTGCGCCGGAGATGGCCGTTAACGCGGCCTCTGGAACTCTGCTGGTCATCTTGTTTTCCGCAAAAAGTGAACGTCTCAAGGTTCTGCAAAAAACGTACCAGCTGGAAACCACGCGATAACAATCGCTTACCTGATTCGCTTTCCGTGTTGCACCGCGATCAGGCACTGCGGCGGTGCGTTAAACGCCAATCGGCAGCGCGGCACCTTCAAGATAGCGCTGGCACAGCCGGACGGTGTGGCTGGCCCAGCGATCGCCCAGGCTGCGCGCCATCTCGGTTTCGCGGTGGGAAGCCACCCAGGCCGTCAACTGGATACGCCGCTGGATCAGCATGGCAGGGATCATAGCCAGTTCCCGATCGCTGATGTGTGCGACCTGTTCGTAACCGCGTAACCAGTTTTCCACCCACTGCGGCGCACTCGGATGATGCTCAACAAAACTGATGGCTGCGGCAAGATCGTGCAGGTACCAGCCCATGCCGCAGTCATCAAAGTCGATCACCCGGGTTTCGCCTTTATGCACCAGCAGGTTGGTCAGGCGCAGGTCGGCATGAATCAGCCCATAGCGTTCAGGTGACTGTCCGAAGTCCAGCATCTGGCGGCGCACGTGTTCCAGCGTTTCTTCTACCACCGCGTGTTCAGCGGTGGGTAACCCCGCAACGTCCCGCCAGTCGCCCCAGTGGCCTGCCGGAGACACCATCGTATGATGATCCCAGATGATGCGGCGAAACCCCTGCGGCTTCTGCCATTTCCGGCTGTGATGGTGCAGACGGGCAGTAATGGCACCGAGCTGACGAAACGCAGCCGGATCGACGCTGTCGGTCAGCATATCGCCCTCTATCCAGTGAAACAGCACCGCATAGCGTTCGCCGCCATCGGGCAGCGGCAGGACCTGAATGCGTTCACCCTGACGATCTTCTACGGCAGCGGGGACGCTGATGTCCGCCGCCTGAAGCGCGTCCAGCCAGAGCAGCTCACTTTCAATATCCTGCTTCGCGTGGTAATCGCCCCGGTGAATGCGCAGCGCGTAGCGGCCCTGCGGCGTGCTGACAGATAACGTCGCGTTTTCTGAGCGACACAGCAGCCTGACCTCAGCCTGTGCACAGGCGGGATAGTTCACTAATGCCCGGTGGGCAAGCTGAAGGATGGTGTCGTTACTCAGCGTATCGTACTGTTTATGGCTCATGTCCGGCTCCCGGGTTTCTGCGTGTAGGGCCAGCATGGCGCTGAACCCTGCCTGCACGCTTGACCTGAAAGCAGGGGAAAATTGACTTTGGCAGGCACCTGGCAGCCAGGCCAAGGGCAAGTTGACCTTAAATCACGGCGTTCTGTTTTCTGCGGTCAAGTTTTTCCCTTCCCACTGTGTCCATCATCTACCCGACAGCTTTTGTGCAGCATTTTTCAATTAACACAGACGGGGAACGCAGTGATGAAAGAGAAACTGAAACCCACCCTGGGCACCCTGCGACTTTGGGGCATTGCCGTGGGGCTGGTGATATCGGGTGAGTATTTCGGCTGGAGCTACGGCTGGGGCGCAGCGGGCACGCTGGGCTTTCTGGTCACGACGTTTTTTGTTGCCGTCATGTATACCTGTTTTATCTTCAGCTTTACCGAACTGACAACGGCTATTCCTCAGGCGGGCGGCCCGTTCGCCTATAGCCGCCGGGCGTTCGGCGACACCGGCGGGCTGATTGCCGGAATCGCCACGCTGATTGAGTTTGTGTTTGCGCCTCCCGCTATCGCGATGGCCATTGGCGCCTATCTCAACGTACAGTTTCCTGAAATTAATCCCAAGCTTATCGCCGTGTGCGCCTATCTGGTGTTTATGGGGCTGAATATCATCGGCGTGAGCATCGCCGCGACCTTTGAACTGCTGGTTACGCTGCTTGCCGTGATTGAATTACTGGTGTTTATGGGCGTTGTGGCGCCCGGCTTTAGCCTGGCGAATTTCGTCGCGAACGGCTGGGCGGGCCAGGGAACCTTCTCGCTGGCTTCCGTGTCCGGTATGTTCGCTGCGATCCCCTTTGCCATCTGGTTTTTTCTGGCGATTGAAGGCGTCGCGATGGCGGCAGAAGAGGCAAAAGATCCCCGCCGCACCATTCCCCGCGCCTATATCAGCGGTATTTTAACGCTGGTGGTGCTGGCGATTGGCGTGATGGTGTTTGCCGGTGGAGCAGGCGACTGGCGTACGTTATCGGGCATTAACGATCCGCTGCCTCAGGCGATGAAAATGCTGGTCGGGAATGACTCGCGCTGGATGCACATGCTGGTGTGGATTGGCTTATTCGGCCTGATCGCCAGTTTTCATGGCATCATCATGGGCTATTCCCGCCAGTTCTTTGCGCTGGCCCGCGAAGGGTATCTGCCGCCCGCCCTGGCGAAGCTTTCACGCTTTAACACACCGCACCGCGCCATTCTGGCCGGTGGCGTAGTGGGCATTCTGGCCATTTTCTCTGACGGGATCAGCTTTCAGGGCATGAGCCTGACCGCCGCCATGATCACGATGTCGGTGTTTGGCGCCATTGTGATGTACATCATGAGCATGCTGAGCCTGTTTAAGCTGCGTCGTACCGCTCCCACGCTGGAGCGCAGTTACCGTGCGCCGGGTTATCCGGTGATCCCTGCCATTGCCCTGTGCGGATCGCTGATCTGCCTGGCGGCGATGCTGTGGTTTAACCCAGAGATTGGCGCGCTGTTTATGGCCTTTATGGTCGTGGGTTACCTCTATTTCCTGACGACCCAGTCCCGGCGCGGCACGATCGCGCAAACCTCTGTCGCGGCGGAGATCGACTAACGCAGACAGACGCTGCCGCGCACTGATGTACGGCAGCGACAGTATTGAATCCGAGGAGTGATGATGACGGTACGTTCAACCATTATGGATACCAACAGCTTTCGTGCAGAAAATGCGGAAGCGCTGGCCCCGGCGATTCGCCAGTTAACCGACAAACGCAGCAAGGTGCTGGGCGAGTCATATCGGCTGTTTTACCGTAACCCCGTGCATCTGGTGCGCGGGCAGGGGCAGTATCTCTGGGACCAGGCGGGCAAACAGTACCTGGATATGTATAACAACGTCGCCAGCATCGGCCACTGTCATCCGGCGGTCGTGGAAGCCGTGCACCAGCAGATGATGCGGCTGAATACGCACACCCGTTATCTGCATGAGTCTATTCTGGACTACAGCGAACGCATTTTGGCAACGATGCCGGCGGCCATCGATCGGGCCATGTACATGTGCACAGGGTCCGAGGCAAACGATCTGGCGATTCGTATGGCGCATGCGTGGAGCGGCGGCACGGGCATTATCGTTTCGAAAGAGGCCTATCACGGCACCAGCGCGCTGACGTCCGGCGTATCACCGGCACTGGGCAGCGGCCAGCCGCTGTCATCGCATACCCGGCTGGTAGCATCGCCAGATTTTTACCGCATTCAGCCCGCCGATCAGGGGGCCTGGTTTGCCCACGAAATTCAGAAACAGATCGATGATATGGCCGCGCACGGCATTAAGTTTGCGGGCTTTCTGGCGGATTCCATTTTCTCTTCGGACGGCGTATTGCCCGGCCAGCCGGGCTTTTTAAAGCAGGCTATCGACGTCGTCCATCAAAACGGCGGAATTTTTATTGCCGATGAAGTTCAGCCCGGCTTTGCCCGTACAGGGGAATCATTCTGGGGATTTGCGCGCCACGGCGTGGTGCCCGACGTGGTGACCACGGGTAAACCGATGGGCAACGGTATTCCCGTATCCGGTCTGATGGCGAAAGCCCCGGTTATGGCGGCCTTCAGCGACTCGCTCCCGTATTTTAATACCTTTGGTGGTAATCCGGTGTCGATGGCGGCGGCGCACGCGGTGATGGATGTGATCGAGCAGGAATCGCTTCAGGCGCACAGCCTGAAAACCGGGCAAGCTTTGTTAGCGGCCCTGCAGTCCCTTCAGGATACCTATGCCTGCGTAGGCGACGTGCGCGGCGCTGGCCTGTTTATTGGCTTTGAGCTGGTCACGGACAGAGAGACGAAGCAGCCTGACAAACGGCTGGCGCTCGATTTGGTCGAGGCGCTGCGCGAAGAGTGTGTGCTGACGTCTGTCGCCGGGCCTTACGGCAACGTGCTGAAAATTCGGCCGCCGCTGTGCTTCCAGACGCATGATATCGACTGGGTAGTCAGCGCGATGGATCGCTGCCTGAAAAAACTGCAGGGATAGGCCGCTGCCGGGCACAGGACAGGGCGGTAACGGGATGATTTTGCTGAATGCTGCACGCGTCGCATAACGCCCGTCATCACTGCACGGATAAAGCCCGACGTCAGCCGGGCTGGCGATATCCGTAAAACCTGATGCCAGGGATTGGCACGGCAGAATTACAAGGGGAGTTCGTGGCTGTCGCCGGAAATTGTCCAGCTGTCAGGATCCAGTAACCGCCCCTGCCCGAAAACACAGCCGTTTGGCTGGAAAAACACCTCGCCATATTGCGGATCGTTGACGTAAAAGGTGCCGTCTTCGCGCCGCTCAACGGTGAGCTGTGCAAATCGCGCCTCAAAATCCGCCAGGTTATCCAGCCGCGGATCGTCATTCAGGCGAATCAGCCAGCAGGTTTCCTGCCCCGGCAAGCGGACTTCACAGTGCTGTGTCGGGCCATGAGCGATCCGCTGGAACGCGCGGTTGCCGGAGATCTGTACCATACCTTTACCACTGCGCAGCAGAATGCGTTTATCGTAGCAACGCACGTCTTCAAAATAGCGCTGCGGCAGCCAGGCGTGAGAAAAATCAGGCTGCCCTTCATGAACACGAAACAGAACGATCGCCAGGCCGCGATACTGCTGCACGCGCGGTAGCGTGCCACATCCTCCCCAGTAGGAAGGCCGCCCGAAGCCACTGTGCAGGCGTTCACCTGGATGGTTGATCCAGATCTGCGCCTCAGGCGTCTCGCCGATCCTCAGATGAATCGGGGTTTCCTGATAGCCCCATTCGCCCCAGCGGTATCCGGCAAGGGAACCCATTGCCACGTCGCGGGTTTTATAGTGGTAAAGGCGCGCAATGCGGTTAAGCCCCTGAGCGAAATACCATTCCAGCGCGCTGTCACCTCGCCATACCGCCACCTTTGCCAGTTCAGGTGAGTGCGTCAGTTTGCCCTGCTTTAACAGTAGTGCCAGCTGCGGTAAGGCATGAAAGCGACAGCCAACGTTGCCTTTGCCCCACAACAGGCGCGAAATTGCGGACAGCTCCAGCGAGCGACCTGCGCGCAGCGTGTGCTCGTATGAACGACCTTGCGATGCGGTGAGCATGCCCTGGTGGGAAGAGCGTGCTATCTGTTCCAGCAGGCGAAGGATAGCGCGTTGGCTACGGGCAACGATATCGGCATCCGGTGCCAGGGCGGCGAGGGCGGTTAATCCCTTGAGATCGATAGGGAAGTAAGGCGCGGAATTCCATTCGGCCATCTCGCATTGTTCAAAGTGATCCAGCCATGCCAGCACGCGCTGACGGCCTGCCTCTGCCTGATCGCTGCCCAGGCGGCCGGATCGTACAAAGGTTTTATCCGGAAAGGTGCTTCCCGCCAGGTAGGCGGCGGTATGAAACAGCAGCGCATGGTTTTCAGAAAAATACCACTGCACGTCATTTCCCGGCTCATCCATCCAGTAACGAAAGGCTAAAATCGCCCGATCCATTTTCTCGCGAACGGGAGCGGCAATGCGATCCGCCCACTGGATCCGACACCACAGCAGCGGCACAAGCGTAAAGTCGGCGCAGTCATGGCACTCTTCAACCGGTGTTAAAACGCCTTCCAGCATGTTCTGGGTTTCGGTGTCATCCATCCCGCAGGCTAGCCGGGCCAGCGCTTTTACGCTGCTGTATTCGCCGTGCAGGGCAACATGCATCAGCGCTTCGTCTGCACGCGCGTCTGCCGTTTTCGGCACCTGCGCCTGTTGCTCTGCATGGCAGATCTCCACGCCCAGGGTGCGCCTGATATGAAAGTTGTCTTTTTCCATGCTGATAACGAAATGACGAAAATCAGCCGGCAACGCGTCGCTTTCGGCAATCTCAGCTACCGTTTCGCCTTGATGTAAAACCGCGTTGAGCAGTACGGGCTGGTCTAGCGAAATAAAGTCGCCCTGCACGCGGATATTCAGGTTCAGCGTTTCCGGGGCTGGGATTGGGAAGCACAGGCGAACGGTGCCGCCTGTGTAGGTCGGCTGTTCAAACGCCATGCCTTCGAGCAGGGCTTCCATTTGCCGCACCCGATCTGCCTCAATCGGTGTTGCCAGTGCCACCTGCAGCGGCGCACCTTCAACATAGTCCAGTTGAAAAAAGAAGCGCGCATCGCGTTCGGCCAGGTCATCGAACCAGACCGCAATAGTGTTCACTCCGGCATCCAGCATGAGCGCGAACTCAACGGTGCTTTCCAGATTACGCTGATAGTCTGCCTGCCATGCCACATCACCGCCGTTCAGCGTAATACAGGCGGCACCGCAGGTGGTCAGCCGAAAACGGTACAGGCCACCTTGTTCCGCAACAAGGTAGGTTTCTGCCTGAGCGCCGATGCGCGTGGCCCGGAACCAGAAACCTGATAAATCGACCCGATCGGAACCAAAAGGGAACCACCAGTTTTTCAGGGTAGTATCGCCGAAAGGAGTGGGCTTTTTTCCAGCATAGTGTTGCTGAAACTGCATACGACAGGGATAGGTATGGGGAATGAAGTTTTTATGTTGGCTCAGAAAGAAAAACGGATCCATTTCACCGGACATCGGCGCATTGGGCACATCATAGCGCTGTGAAGAAATCGCGGATAACTGCCAGTAGCGAACGGCTTCATTCTGGTTAAGGGGGAAGTAACAATATTGGTTCTGGTCCATGATGATATTCTCCTGGTGTCGACGTCCTGTTATTTTTTTAAATGTCTTAACCCTTCGGTCAGGCATAAAATAGCCAGCGCCTGGCCATAACCGGTTGGCTGTAGCGGAATGTCTTTATAAAACTGCAGGGTTCTTCCCATGCGGGTGCCATAAGAGACGTTGTGGACTGTGCCGCTGCTGTCAATATTTCGCCGTACCGCGCCCAGGGCTTGTAAACCTGCCTGCAACCAACGTTCATCGCCATAGCCAAGACGAACGCCTTTTAATAAGCCATAGCCAAATCCGGCGGTAGCCGATATTTCTTCATAGCTGTCTGGATGGTCGAGCAGCGTGTGCCATGCACCGCTCTCAGATTGCAGCGTGATTAATGAATTAATTTGCGTTTTCAGGCATTCGAGTAAATAGTCACGGACGCCGCCGCGAAGCTGGGTCAGTTCCAGAAACTCAATAATGCCGACAGTTATCCAGGCATTTCCCCGCGCCCAGCGGGCCTGAGCAAAATGGCTCTTCTCGGTAAAACTCCAGCCGTGAAACCATAAACCGGTCTGCGGATCGTTAAGATAACGGGCATGCAGTAAAAACTGGCGTACGGCCTCATCGACCAGCGCCTGTCGTCCGGAAGCTACACCGTAATGGCCGAGAAACAGCACCACCATAAACAGCGTGTCATCCCATATCTCCATGGGGTTAATGCCGTCGGACACCACGTGCTGGAAGCCTTGTTCCGGGGTGCGCGGCAGTTCTGTCATCACCCTGTCGGCCCAGCTATCCAGCACCGCTTGATAATGTGGTGCCCGGTTATGTGCCCACAGCAGGGATAACTGCAGCATGGGGGCGGTGGTATTAATATTTAACGGGGGCAGGCCTTTTTGAATATTTTGCTGAAACCAGTTTTCAATGATTTGGTAAATATCGTCGCGACGGGTCAACTCCCATAATCTCACCAGACCGAACAGGCCAACGCCCTGCGGCCATTCCCAGTGAGCAAATGAGATGTAATCCCCCGCTGTGCCATCTATATTGGGTTCGTTAAATTTGCCTTCGTCTTTTAGCTGTGTAAATCCATTCAGTAACAGATCAAGTTGGCGGGCTGTTGATAATAATTCCATTATATTTCCCTCAATGCTGTATAAATCCTTACTCGTTTTTTTATATTTCTGTGATTATTCACCGTAACCGTAACCGTAACCGTAACCGTAACCGTAACCGTAACCGTAACCGTAACCGTAACCGTAACCGTGAAGTCCTTATTCGCCTCGACAGGCGGGAATAACGGTTATCCATAGGTTTCTCTGGGAAATGAAATCCCATGACGTCATCATTATCGGCTGGCCTCAAGAAGCCAGTTTTACATTAACCAGATATGTTGACTTATTCATACGGTTGGCGTTCAGGGTCACTATTCTGGCCTCAATCATTATTCTTTCTCATAAGAGAGTAAAACCGGCTTTAATGATGCGATTGCCTGCCTGATTAATCGGGCTGCCTGCCATCATTATTTACGTATAACGACAGGCTCGCCCGGGCAGACGTAAAGGCTTAATGCTCAGCCTTAACGCGCGAGCCAGCCGCCATCGACGGCAATCGTATAGCCATTCATATAGTCAGAAGCCCGTGAGGCAAGAAATACCACCGGCCCCATCAGGTCCTCTGGTTTTCCCCAGCGACCGGCGGGAATGCGATCGAGGATTTCGGCACTTCGCTGTGCATCAGCGCGCAGTTGCTGCGTGTTATCGGTTGCCATATAGCCCGGGGCAATTGCGTTGACATTAATACGGTGCTTCGCCCACTCGTTGGCCAGCAAGCGGGTTATGCCCATTACGCCACTTTTAGACGCGGTGTAAGAAGGCACGCGGATCCCGCCCTGAAAAGAGAGCATTGAGGCGATGTTGATGATCTTGCCCCCATCCCCTTGGGCAATAAAATGTCGGGCGGCGGCCTGCGACATAAAGAACAGGCTCTTAATATTCAGATCCATCACATCATCCCAGTCCTGTTCGCTGAAGTTGATGGCATCCTCACGGCGAATCATGCCCGCGTTATTCACCAGAATATCAATGCGGTCAAAGCAGGCGATGGCGCTGTCCAGCAGGGCAGGGATAGCATCAATGTTACGCAAATCAGCTTTCAGGCTAAGGAAGCGACGTCCCAGCGCGGTCACCTGTTTAATCGTTTCGTCGGGTTCAACCTGATTAATACCAACAATATTGCAACCGGCTTCAGCCAGTCCCAATGCCATAGCCTGACCCAGGCCGGTATTGCAGCCCGAAACCACCGCGATTTTGTCCTGAAGAGAAAACGCATTCAGTATCATGTGGACTCCTTATTCACGCGCTACCTGCTTCTGACAGGCGGCGCATTGGTGAGGATTAGCACAGATCCTTGACCGATACGTGGTCCATATCATCAAACACCTGGTTTTCACCGACTGTTCCCCAGATAAAGGTATAGGCTTTCGTACCGACACCTGAATGGATCGACCAGGCCGGTGAAATGACGGCCTGCTCGTTGTGAACCAGAAGATGACGCGTTTCCTGCGGCTCACCCATCATATGAAAAACGCAGGCATCATCATCCATATCGAAATAGAGATAGACTTCCATACGGCGTTCATGGGTATGACACGGCATGGTATTCCAGAGGTTGCCGGGTTCAAGCTGCGTTAACCCCATACTGAGCTGGCAGGTTTCCAGGACGTCAGGAACCAGATACTTGTTGATCGTGCGGCGATTGCTCGTGAGGTTATCGCCGAGCGTGACGGCAGCGGCATCGCCAGCCGTCACTTTGCGGATGGGCAATGTTTTATGCGCCGGTGCGCAGTTGTAATAAAACTTCGCGGGGCGATGGGGGGCCAGGCTGCTGAACAGGACTTCTCGGGCACCTTTGCCGATATACAGCGCTTCACGATGACCGATCTCATAGTCTTCGCCATCAATGGTGACCTGACCGGGCCCGCCGATATTAATCATGCCGAGTTCGCGACGCTCCAGAAAATAGCTGACGCCAAGTTGCTTACCCACATCGTTACCTATCGCGACAGCCTGGCCGACCGGCATCACGCCGCCAACAATGATACGGTCGATATGGCTGTACACCATGGTGAACTCATCGGGCACAAAGATCTTCTCAATCAAGAATTCATCGCGTAATCCTTGTGTATCCAGCGCGTTGGCGTGGGCGCTATGAATGCTTTGTCTGACTTCCACGTTAACCTCCCGTTAGTGGTGCAAGTAAATTTATTCAGTAATGAATTAAAGCAGCATGAATTCATTTTTGTGCATCCTATTCGGCAAAAAATCTCTTTTCAATTAAAATTGAAACAATGTTTTATTTTTAAATTGAATTGGTGAGATGGCTCTGGTTTTTTTGGGTGAATTAATGATTTTTGTAAGTGTAATAGCTAACTTTGCAGCATTCTTCTTATTTTTTAAAAGTAGTGTATTAGGACGGTTTTATTTAATTGTTAATTTAAATAAGTACTATCCGAAGGGGAAGAGAAAGTTCATTAAAGGGAGGGGTATATGATGTTAAATTTTCTATTTATAAAGTTAATTTTTGAAAGAAAGTCCTTTTTCCTGTCAGGGCCCCATGCAAGGGGCCATATATTTAAATTAGGTAAATTTTCACTATCGGAAAGCGGTTGTTTTTCTTTGCAAGTCCAACTGTTTTCTCCAGGCTCGATTGTGAAGAATAAAAGCGCAGGACTTATAAAACATCTCGCTATTAAGACACTTAAGAGCGATCAAACTTAACCCGATGCTTAATAATGCGCCAGTAAAAGAAAGAGAGTAATTATTGTTGCCGCTTATTGATGAAATCATAGTGATAAGTAGAAAAAATAAAGCGGTAATCAATGCCAGAATTAATATGAAAATATAAGCCCTTAGCGCCAAATATATTCCGCGCGAAACCATCATCATTGTCGTAAACAATACGAGTACATAGATAAAGGCTGCGGCAATAATACCGATAAAAACGGCGTGTTGTTCCCATCCCATCAGGTCATAGATAAATAACCAGAATGAAAATTGAGGCAGGGAAAAACTGATCACAGTAAGCACCATACTAATGATTAATGGTGCGCCAAAGGTATGTAATCCAATTGGCATGCCCATTTTTTCTTTCATATCATCTTTAATGTTCTCTAGTTCATCAACACCACTAACCTCTATTTTTTTATTTGTTTTTTCGCTTAATTTGATTATTTTATTAATGTATTTCATTTTTATAACTTATGTAGAGGAAAGTGACTGAATAACGCCGATAACATACTTTCCCGATTGAACAATGTTTTGTGGATTTCTTAATGTGCCTGTCAACGCACTACCAGCAAACGCCGATGAATTAACCAGCGCTGACGTTAATTCGCGCTGCAGAGATTTTTGTATAGCCTCAGCAGGGTAACGTTTAGGGTAAACACCTGCTTTCATCGCTGCCTTAATACCCCCGTTTGAAATACCGGGATTTTGAGCGCGTATTATTTCTTCTGTAATTCTTTTTCTCTCAGCGCGACTTAACGTTTTAAGCCATTCGAAGGCCTTTGCAGAAGAGGATGCTTTCATTACCTTGTATGTTTCAATTGCGCTCTTCAGACCGGCTCCCGCTCCTGCAAGCGATATCACATCCAGCGCAGTCGTTGTTGCAACGTACCAGGATTGTGAATCAAGCCACGCGACATAATCTTCGTTGCCTTCATAGATAGCATACAACCGTGCAGTGCCGATAGCGCATTGCATACCTGTAGCCAATCCGCCTGCGATAATCATACCCGCGACAACACCCGATGCGCCTGCTGTCAATGGCACGGCTGCAGCAGAACCAAATGCAAGGAATCCCGTCACCACTAAAGCACCACATGAAAACATCGTCGATGTAATCTCGCTAGCCAATGACGGTTTGCTAAGCGTTTCCGTCAGCGCCTTTGCAGCAACCTGAGGATTTGTGGCATTAACCTTGGTAATGATTACATGGCTCACACTACTCTTGCTGGCTTGAGCGTGACGACGTGAAGGGCGAACCAGCCATTGTGCAAGACCATCAGAGTAAATAATGCCGACCTGACTGAAGTCCCGCGTGCAATCTAAACGATTTGCCAGAGCATTGAAATCAATGTCATCTGCGGACACCATCCCCATCCGTTGGCCAAGGCCGTAATCCGGAAGGTTATTTGAATACGATTCTGGTAAGGCCATTCGCTCACTCCTTGATCATGAAAGCCGGGTTGTCAACCCTAAAGGATAAAGCGTAGCGGAAGCTGATAAATTAAGAATAGTCTCAATAACCGATTAGTCCCGCAAATGCATTTACAGAAAAATCGAGTCAGCAATCTGCTTCTGTCTGGATAAGATGTACAAAAAATATTAATGGGGTTTATATTTTAAGTAACAGGTGCAGTCGTTCGTCGCGCAGGCAAAGACTGAGTGGGCCGTGATGAAACAACGGGGGTTATTGCCGTCTTAGTACGCTTCAGTTGCCAGAGTTTTGGGCGTGAGTCTCTGGTGCCATTTCCGCTATGGCAGGTTTGATGGTGTTAAGAAAATGGCTGCACCAGATGAGCCCGCCAAAATCGGGACCGGGCTTTCACAAAAAATTAATAAAAACCCGGTCATCAGGTGAGCATACGTTTAACAATCCTGCCTGATAATCCCTCACCTGAAATAATTCAGTCGCTCCCGTGATGAAAAGAAGAGAGGGTTCATGAACTTCCGATTCACCATGCTGGCGGCCAACAGACGGTTATTGCCTAACGTCTGGGATGCCGTGGCTTTTCCCTTGATCATTTGTCTGATTGCTATGGTCGCGGTCGGCTTTCATCAAACGTTGATGCCGATAGACAGTTTAAAAACCCAGGCTATCTCGCTCGATCCCACTAATCTGCCGGAATATGCCATGCGCACCACGCTGCGCATGCTGGTGGCAATGCTGGCTTCCCTGGTGTTCAGCCTGATTTACGGCACGCTGGCCGCCAAAAGCCGCCGTGCTGAAAAGGTGCTGGTGCCAATTCTGGATATCCTGCAGTCCGTGCCGGTGCTGGGATACATCTCCTTTACCGTCACCTTCTTTATTGCGCTTTTTCCGGGGCAGGTGCTGGGCGTAGAACTGGCGGCCATCTTTGCCCTGTTCACCAGCCAGGCGTGGAACATGACCTTTAGCTTCTATCAGTCGCTGCGCACCGTGCCAGCCGATTTGGTGGAAGTGTCGCGCGGATTTCATCTGACCGGATGGCAACGTTTCTGGAAGCTGGATGCGCCTTTTGCTGTGCCGGGGCTGGTATGGAACATGATGATGTCGATGTCAGGCGGCTGGTTCTTTATTGTCGCCTCTGAAGCGATCACGGTCGGCAATAACACCTTTACCTTGCCCGGTGTCGGTGGCTATCTGGCGCAGGCTATTCTGCATAAAGATATCCACGCGGTAGGCTGGGTGTTACTCACCATGGTGATTGTGATTCTGGCTTACGACCAGTTGCTGTTCAGACCGCTGGTCGCCTGGGCAGATAAGTTCCGCATGGAAAACACCCGCTCAGGAAATGCGCCAACCTCCTGGGTGCGCGATTTAATGCGTCGAACCCGTCTGATTCATCAGATCTTCACGCCGTTACGGCTGCTGCTGTCCGCGCTGGCGCGTATCTCATGGCGCTGGCCGACAGCGGCAACCGTGCGTTTCGAGAACAATACTCGCCGCGCTTCAAGGCTGGGTGACATTGTCTGGGGCGCGTTCGTCATTTTACTGACCCTGTATGTGGTGTACCGGGTCACTACTTACGTTCAGATCGGCGTGACGCTGGATGAGGTGAAACACGTTTTCACGCTGGGGCTGATTACCTTATTGCGCGTGACGGTGCTGATTCTGATTTCGTCGCTGATATGGGTGCCGTTAGGCGTAATGATTGGCCTGCGGCCTGCTCTGGCGGGCAAGATTCAGCCCGTGGCTCAGTTTCTGGCAGCCTTCCCGGCAAACCTGATGTTCCCGGTTTTCGTGATTATGATTGTGCATTTTCATCTTAATCCCGATATCTGGCTGTCACCGCTCATTGTGCTTGGCACCCAGTGGTACATTCTGTTTAACGTTGTGGCAGGGACTACTGCGTTTCCGAATGACTACAAAGAGGCTGCAGCGAACTTTCATATCCGTGGCTGGCAATGGTGGCGCCAGGTGATGTTGCCCGGCATTTTTCCTTATTACATTACGGGCGCGATTACCGCTTCCGGAGGCGCGTGGAACGCCAGCATCGTGTCTGAATTTGTGCAGTGGGGGAATACGCAGGTCACGGCGCACGGTTTAGGTGCCTACATCGCACAAACCACCGCCGCCGGGGATTTCCCCAAAATCATTCTTGGTATCGCGGTGATGTCGCTGTTTGTCACCCTGTTCAACCGTCTGTTGTGGCGACCGCTGTACGTGTACGCCGAATCAAAATTCCGTGCCAATTAAGGGACACCTGATGTTAAATAATCCACCCACACTGAACCCAGACGTGTCGAACAGGAAACCAGAAGGGCGCAAAGCGGTCCTGACGGTGAAAGACATTAAGCACGGTTATGATAAAACGCATGGTGAAGTACTGATTCTGGATGACGTTAATCTCACCCTGCAGGAAGGGGAAATTGTCGGTCTGCTGGGCCGCTCAGGCTCAGGGAAATCCACGTTGTTACGCATCATTTCTGGCCTGATCACGCCAGGTTCGGGCGCGGTTGAGTATCTGGGCAAGCCGCTTAATGGGCCGGCCAAAGGCGTGGCGATGGTGTTCCAGACCTTTGCGCTTTTTCCCTGGCTGACGGTACTGCAAAACGTGGAAGCTGGCCTGGAGGCGCTGGGCGTGGAAAAAGCGGAGCGCAGAAAACGCGCCCTGGCAGCCATCGACCTGATCGGCCTGGACGGTTTTGAAAACGCCTACCCACGCGAGTTGTCAGGCGGAATGCGTCAGCGTGTCGGTTTTGCTCGCGCGCTGGTGGTCGATCCCACTCTCTTATTAATGGATGAGCCTTTCTCTGCACTGGACGTATTAACCGCCGAAACGCTGCGTACGGATTTACTCGATTTGTGGAACGAAGGGCAGATGCCGATGAAGTCGGTGCTGATTGTCACTCACAATATCGAAGAAGCCGTGTTTATGTGCGACCGCATTCTGGTGCTGTCGTCGAATCCCGGACGCGTGGTGGCTGAAATCAAAGTGCCCTTTGGCCATCCCCGCAATCGCCTTGATCCCGCATTCCGTCGTCTGGTTGATGATGTGTACACGCAGATGACCGCCAGGCCAACCAGCGATAATGTGAAAAAGAGCCTCAGGCTGGGCACGCACCTGCCGCAGGTATCAACTAACCTGATGGCCGGCCTGATTGAAACCCTGGCGGCCGCGCCCTATCACGGTCGTGCAGACATGCCGGATGTTGCGCGTTCGCTGCATCTGGAGGTCGATGAGCTGTTCCCGATAGCCGAAGTGCTACAGTCACTGGGCTTTGCCGACGTCAGGGAAGGGGATATTTTCCTGACGCCACCTGCCCGGGTTTTTGCCGAATCGGATACCCAGCAGCGCAAAGTCATGTTTGCCGATCATCTGCTGCGCTATGTGCCGCTGGCCGCCTTGATTAAAACCGTGCTGGATGAACGTCCCGGTCATCGTGCGCCACGCATGCGTTTCGAGCAGGAGCTGGAAGACTCACTGGCTGACAGCGCCGCCAAAGAGACGCTGGACAGCGTGATCAACTGGGGCCGCTATGCAGAGATCTTCTCTTATAACGATCAGACCGAATATTTTAGTCTGGAAGACGTTGAGTTTTAATTCTGCTCGCTCAGCAAAACGTTGCGCTATCCCTTACACCATCCCGTTACTCTGCACGGGATGGTGCCTGAAAGATTCTCAAGGCAATAATCCTTTCTGAAAGATAAATAAACGCGGTTTACACTGTTCTTATTCCTCAGAGGTAAATGGTTTATTGTGGTATTTGATAACTATAATTCATTGCCTGCACATTGAAAGCCAGTTGTTTAACTGGCTTGTTCGTGTTTTTTTCTCTTATTATTTTGGGGTGAATTGATTATTGGTGAATATTTAATTCTGTTTTATTTATTAATTTTATGGTTTCTGAAAATTAAGTGGCGGTAATTTATTATTTATTAATATTTCGTGATCTCATTAATGTTTGTGAGTTGGGCGATGGTTAAACAATTAGGATTAGGTTCTTTTAGAACCAGAGGAGTAAGACTGTTTTCATGCCCTAATGAAATGAAGGTTTAGACATGAAAGAAGACAAGGTTTTAATATTACGTACCTGTGCTAATAATATGGCCGATCACGGCGGAATCATCTGGCCGTTAAGCGGTATCGTAGAGTGTAAATACTGGAAGCCGGTTAAAGGCTTTGAGAACGGACTAACGGGGCTAATCTGGGGAAAAGGATCGGATTCACCGCTGAGCCTGCACGCTGATGCCAGGTGGGTTGTCGCTGAAGTGGATGCCGATGAGTGTATCGCTATTGAAACTCATGGCTGGATTAAATTTCCCCGTGCTGAGGTTCTTCACGTTGGAACGAAAACCAGTGCGATGCAATTTATCCTGCACCATCGGGCTGATTACGTTGCCTGTACGGAAATGCAGGCCGGGCCTGGAGCGCCTGATGTCATTTCAGAGGTAAAGGCAGGCAATCGATCGCTCCCTGTAACAGATGATATTGATGCGACCATCGAATCAGGCAGTACGCAGCCGACACAAACGATTGAAATCGCAACCTATGGCAGTACGCTCAGCGGCACGCATCAGAGTCAGCTGATTGCCGGATATGGCAGTACTGAGACGGCGGGTGATAGCAGCACATTAATTGCCGGTTATGGTAGCACCGGTACAGCGGGATCAGACAGCACATTAGTCGCGGGCTACGGCAGTACCCAAACCGCAGGTGAAGAGAGCAGCCAGATGGCGGGTTACGGCAGCACGCAGACCGGCATGAAAGGCAGCGATCTCACCGCCGGTTACGGCAGTACCGGCACGGCGGGTGACGACAGCTCCCTGATCGCCGGTTACGGCAGTACCCAGACGGCGGGCGAAGACAGCTCGCTGACAGCCGGTTACGGCAGCACGCAGACCGCGCAGAAGGGCAGCGATCTTACCGCGGGTTATGGCAGTACCGGCACGGCGGGTGCCGACAGTTCACTAATCGCGGGCTACGGCAGCACCCAGACGGCCGGGGAAGAAAGCACTCAGACAGCCGGTTACGGCAGCACCCAGACCGCGCAGAAGGGCAGCGACCTTACGGCCGGTTACGGCAGTACCGGTACGGCGGGTGACGACAGCTCTCTGATCGCCGGTTACGGCAGTACCCAGACGGCGGGCGAAGACAGCTCGCTGACAGCCGGTTACGGCAGTACCCAGACCGCGCAGAAGGGCAGCGATCTTACGGCCGGTTATGGTAGTACCTCTACGGCAGGCTATGAAAGTTCATTGATCGCGGGCTATGGCAGTACCCAGACAGCGGGTTACGGTAGCACGCTGACAGCGGGTTACGGCAGTACGCAGACCGCGCAGAACGAAAGCGATCTCATCACCGGCTATGGCAGTACGTCTACAGCCGGGGCAAATAGTTCACTGATCGCAGGCTATGGCAGCACGCAGACAGCCAGCTACAACAGTGTGCTAACGGCGGGCTACGGCAGTACCCAGACGGCGAGAGAAGGCAGTGACCTCACTGCCGGGTACGGCAGCACCGGCACGGCAGGCTCGGACAGCTCAATCATTGCAGGTTACGGCAGCACCCAGACCGCCAGTTATCACAGTAGCCTGACGGCGGGCTACGGCAGTACGCAGACGGCGCGCGAACAGAGTGTGCTGACAACCGGCTACGGCAGCACCTCAACCGCCGGCGCCGACAGTTCCCTGATTGCAGGCTATGGCAGCACGCAGACCGCCGGTTACAACAGTATTCTGACGGCCGGTTACGGCAGCACCCAGACGGCGCAGGAGGGCAGCGATCTCACCGCAGGTTATGGCAGTACCTCAACCGCCGGTGCCGACAGCTCCCTGATTGCGGGCTACGGCAGCACCCAGACCGCCAGCTATCACAGTAGCCTGACGGCGGGTTACGGCAGTACGCAGACGGCGCGCGAACAGAGTGTGCTGACGACCGGCTACGGCAGCACCTCAACCGCCGGTGCCGACAGCTCCCTGATTGCAGGCTACGGCAGCACGCAGACAGCGGGTTACAACAGCATCCTGACGGCCGGTTACGGCAGCACCCAGACGGCGCAGGAGCGCAGCGATCTCACCGCAGGTTATGGCAGCACCTCAACCGCCGGTGCCGACAGCTCTCTGATTGCAGGCTACGGCAGCACGCAGACCGCCGGTTATCACAGTATTCTGACGGCCGGTTACGGCAGCACCCAGACGGCGCAGGAGCGCAGCGATCTGACCACGGGCTACGGCAGTACCTCGACGGCAGGCCCCGACAGTTCCCTGATCGCGGGCTACGGCAGCACGCAGACCGCCGGTTACAACAGTATTCTGACGGCCGGTTACGGCAGCACCCAGACGGCGCAGGAGAATAGCGATCTGACCACGGGCTACGGCAGTACCTCGACGGCGGGTTACGACAGCTCGTTAATCGCGGGCTACGGCAGCACGCAGACAGCGGGTTACAACAGCATCCTGACGGCCGGTTACGGCAGCACCCAGACGGCGCAGGAGAATAGCGATCTGACGACCGGCTACGGCAGTACTTCTACGGCAGGTTATGAGAGTTCACTGATCGCAGGCTACGGCAGCACCCAGACCGCCAGTTTTAAAAGTACGTTGATGGCTGGTTACGGGAGCTCGCAGACTGCCAGAGAACAGAGTTCGTTGACTGCCGGATACGGAAGTACCTCAATGGCCGGTTATGACAGCTCATTGATTGCCGGTTACGGTAGTACCCAGACGGCGGGTTATCAAAGTACGCTGACAGCCGGTTACGGCAGCACGCAAACGGCCGAGCACAGTAGTACGCTAACGGCAGGTTACGGCAGTACCGCAACGGCGGGCGCCGACAGCTCCCTGATCGCAGGCTACGGCAGTTCGCTGACCAGCGGTATTCGCAGCTTCCTGACGGCGGGTTATGGTAGTACGTTGATCAGCGGACTTCGCAGCGTACTCACCGCCGGTTACGGAAGCAGCCTGATTTCGGGCAGACGCAGTAGTCTGACGGCGGGATATGGCAGTAATCAGATCGCCAGCCACCGAAGCTCGTTGATTGCTGGCCCGGAAAGCACCCAAATCACCGGCAACCGCAGCATGCTGATTGCGGGAAAGGGCAGCTCACAAACGGCGGGTTATCGCAGCACATTGATCTCCGGGGCAGACAGCGTGCAAATGGCCGGAGAGCGCGGCAAGCTGATTGCCGGAGCGGACAGCACCCAAACCGCCGGGGATCGCAGCAAGCTTCTGGCAGGCAACAACAGCTACCTTACTGCTGGCGATCGCAGCAAACTCACGGCAGGCAATGACTGCATCCTCATGGCGGGAGACCGAAGCAAGCTGACGGCGGGCATCAACAGCATTCTCACCGCCGGATGCCGTAGCAAGCTGATAGGAAGCAATGGTTCAACCCTGACCGCCGGGGAAAACTCAGTTCTGATTTTTCGCTGCTGGGATGGAAAGCGCTACACTAATGTGGTCGCTAAAACCGGAAAGGGGGGAATAGAAGCGGATATGCCTTACCAGATGGATGAGGACAATAATATCGTGAATAAACCCGAAGAATAATCGCCATAACAGAGGGAATGTTCGCGAGGGGACGGGAGGTTTAAACAGCGCGCAGACCAGGCTTAAAAAAGCAGAGAAGCGTGTTCTTGTTGGTTATTTATCTGTCCCTGAACACAGTAAAGCCGACCTGAACGGCCTGTTGTGGTCCAGGCCGGCCAGGCCAACAATGCCAGGGAAAAGCAAAAAGGCCCATTGCTGAGCCTCTGCAAAAAGACCTGATGACTCAGGGACGCCAGACTGTGCCATCCGGAGTCCTGGCCATCGTCCAGGTCGGATTGCCGCCCTCGCAGGGGAATTTCGCCGCCAGCGCTTCGTTGATATCAATCCCTAACCCCGGCTTGTCATTGACGTAAGCATAGCCCTGATCCACTTCAGGACAGCCCGGGAAGACTTCACGTAGCGCATCATTCATTGGCGTGTATTCCTGAATGCCGAAATTAGGCGAGCTCAGATCCAGATGCATGTTTGCGCAAACCCCAATCGGGGAGATATCCCCAGGGCTGTGCCAGGCGGTGCGAACACCGTTTAATTCACTGTAGATGGCGATTTTTTTCGCCGGTGTGATACCGCCAATCGAGCTGATATGACAGCGGATATAATCAATCAGCTTATTGTCGATCAACGGCTTCCACTCATTCACGTTAACGAACAGCTCGCCCATTGCGATCGGCGTGGAAGACTGCTGGCGCAACATTTTCAGCCACTCCGTATTCTCGGGAGCAACTGGATCTTCAAGGAAGAAAAGCTGATAAGGCTCCAGCGCTTTAGCCATATGAATGGCATTAATCGGCGTAATACGTTCATGGGCATCATGGAGTAGCTCCACGCTGAAACCCAGTTTATTGCGCAGATGATCAAACAGACGCGGAATGCTTTTCGCATAGGCTTCCGGATCAAAATAGATCCCCGGGGCTTTGGTGCGAGGCGAGCGCTTGGGTTGAATATTTTTCGCTTTCACCATGCGATTGGCAATCAGTCGCAGGTCATCAGTACCGGCACCGCCGTACATGCCCATCTGGCAGCGAATATACTGGTAGCCTTCTTCCATTTTGGCGCGAGCGCTGTCTTCCACTTCAACTTCATCGGCGCCATCGGTGTGCACATAGAGCGCAATACCGTCGCGACATTTCCCACCCAGCAGTTCATAAACCGGCAGGCCAGCCTGTTTACCTTTGATATCCCATAGCGCCATATCAATGCCGGAAAGGGCATTATTCATTACCGGACCATTGCGCCAGTAGCCACTCACTGCGGCGGACTGCCAGATATCTTCTATTCTGGCGGGATCTTTGCCAATCAGAAACGGGGCAAGGTACTCATCAATGGCACTTTGTACGGCGTAAATGCGCTGGGTAAAGGTGGCGCAACCCAAACCGTACAGTCCGGGCTCATTAGTTTCAATTTTAACCACCACCAGATCGATGCCGCCCGGCGCAGTCAAAATTGTTTTTACATTGGTGATGAACAGATTGCTCACACTAGCTCCTTATTATTCAGAACATTAACCGCACCGTACTCATCGCTGCTACGCAGGGTTTAATGGTATGTTGTCATACAACATTGCCTTTCTATCATAAATTTATCCGGCTTGAACTCTGCACTGCTATTTTTGTGACGGCGATCTAATGAAACGTCTCAGGCTAAATGTATTGTTTTTATGTCTATTAAATACAATGACTTGATGGATTTTTCTGTTAAGCATTTGTGATATGTGCCTCATAAATACGCTTTGTGTATTGATTTAATCTGCCGGCAAATTCACCTTAATAAGATAGTTGTCATACATATTTGAAGGTGGATTATGACTGCAATGTTCGATCTGACCGGTAAAACGGCTTTGATAACGGGGTCCTCCCGCGGCCTGGGGTTTGCCTACGCCGAAGCATTAGCCGCTGCCGGGGCAGAGGTTATTTTGAACGGCACGCGTGAAGCGGTGCTGAACGAGGCCGTTGAACAGCTTAAAAATAAAGGCTATCGCGTCTCCGGCCGGGTGTTTGATGTGACCTGTGAAAGCGCGATAGAGCAGGTGTTCGCCAGTCTGGATGAGCAGGGCATCGCAGTCGATATCGTAATAAATAATGCCGGGATCCAGTACCGCAAACCCATGCTGGAGCTGGAACTGGAAAACTGGCAAAAGGTGATTGATACCAACCTCACCAGCGCCTTTCTGGTTTCGCGCGCGGCAGCCAAACGCATGATTGCCCGCGATCGGGGCGGCAAAATCATCAATGTCGGTTCGTTGACCAGCCAGGCGGCCAGGCCAACCGTTGCACCTTATACCGCTGCCAAGGGCGGCATTAAGATGCTGACCTGCTCAATGGCGGCCGAATGGGCGCAGTTTAATATCCAGACCAATGCGATTGGGCCGGGATATATCCTGACGGACATGAACAGTGCGCTGGTGGACGATGCCCGGTTCGACAGTTGGGTGAAAAGCAGTAACCCTTCGCAGCGCTGGGGACGGCCAGAAGAAGTGGCCGGTACGGCCGTTTTTCTTTCATCGCCTGCCTCAGATTATATCAATGGTCAGATTATCTACGTGGATGGCGGCTGGCTGGCCGTGCTGTAAGCGTTATTGACCCGGAAGAGGAAAAACATGTGCACAGCATAATGACGCATGCCTGCGTGGCAAAGGGTAAAAAAGAGATCGCGGTTGAGCAGCGCGAACTGAAGTATTCGGATGATGATGTCGTTGTTCAAGTGGAGTGCGGCGGCATCTGCGGCTCGGATATTCATTATTACCATGAAGGACGTGCCGGATTATCCGTGATTAAGCAACCACTGGTGATAGGTCACGAATTTGTGGGGCGGATTTTCCAGGCGCCGGCAGCATCAGGGTTAGAACCGGGACAAAAAGTCGCGATTAATCCATCACAGCCATGTGGTCAGTGTGAGTATTGTCGGGCAGGTAAACAGAATGCCTGCGCCACCATGCGCTTTATGGGGAGCGCCCAGTTCACTCCGCACGTGAATGGTGGATTTGCACAATATGTCGTGGTGCCTGCGAAGCAGTGCGTGGCTTATGATGAGCAGGTTCCGGCCAGCGTCATGGCCGTTGCTGAGCCTACCGCCGTCGTGATCCATGCGCTCAACGTGGCAGGCAGCATCGTCGGGAAAAGGGTGCTGGTGATGGGTGCGGGCCCCATCGGCGCCTTAGCGATTGCCGCCGCAAGCGCTTCCGGCGCGGCAGAGATCGTGGCGTTCGATCCGAGCGAGCGCTGCCGCCGCATCGCGTTAGAAATGGGGGCTGACTCGGCAGTGGATGCGAGCGATCGTGCCGCCGTTGCCCGCTACGGTGAAAATCGGGGATATTTCGACGTTACGCTGGAAGCCAGCGGAGCCGAAGCAGCGATTGAATCCAGTATTCTGGTTACGCGGCCTGGCGGCGTTGTGGTTCAAATTGGGATGGGAAAAAGTCCGCTTAATTTCCCGGTAGCGCAGATGCTGGTAAAAGAAATTAGCTGGAAAGGCTCCTTCCGTTTTATCGATGAATTTGATGTGGCGGTGAAATGGCTGGAAAAAGGCATTATCGATCCGCGTCCGATTCTTTCCGGCAATTATGCCTATCACGATATTGAGGCGGCATTAAAGGCGGCCAGTGATAAAACACAACATTCAAAAGTATTAGTTCAGTTTTCATAAAATATCTCAGAACCTGTAGTTATTACTCTGGCTTAAAACATCGGTGATTGTCGCGGGTGAAGAAATCCTCACGCTCCGCGTAAGCGGCACTCGCCTGTCATTTAGTCGCCTGTTAACGCATCGTCGACCTCAGGGTGAAAACATGAGTCATTTAAATACCAACACCACAGAACGTAATACCTCTGATCTGGTCCGGGCATCCGTATCAGGATGGCTGGGTACAACGTTAGAATTTATGGATTTCCAGCTCTATTCTCTTGGTGCGGCGTTAGTTTTTCATGAAGTCTTTTTTCCCGAACAGTCGGGTGCGATGGCGCTGATTCTGGCAATGGGAACCTACGGTGCAGGTTATATCGCGCGAATCGTCGGCGCCGTTTTTTTTGGGAAAATGGGCGACCGTGTTGGCCGAAAAAAAGTCCTGTTTATCACTATCGCCTTAATGGGCGTTTGTACCACCTTAATTGGCGTATTACCCACTTACCAGCAGGTGGGTATTTTAGCGCCCTTGCTGCTGGTGGCGCTGCGTATTATTCAGGGATTAGGCGCCGGTGCAGAAATATCGGGTGCCAGCACTATGCTGGCTGAATATGCGCCCAAAGGGAAAAAGGGCATTATTGCCTCGCTGGTTGCCATGGGCACCAACTGCGGCACGTTAAGTGCAACCGCCATCTGGGCGGCTATGTTCTTTTTCTTCACCAATGACGAAGTCATTGCCTGGGCATGGCGTATTCCTTTCCTGGCCAGTTTCGTCGTGATGGGATTTGCTATCTGGCTGCGCTTCAACCTGAAAGAAAGTCCGGTGTTTGAAAACGTTGCCGAATCTGCCACCGTCAAGCCCCACGATCAGCCGGCACAGTCTGTTTTTCAGTTAATCAAAGGCAAAGCCTTCTGGATTGCTACCGGGCTGCGATTTGGTCAGGCGGGTAACTCGGGCATCATCCAGACCTTTCTGGCGGGTTATATGGTTCAGACGCTGTTGTTCAATAAGGCGGTTCCCACCGATGCCATCATGGTGAGCTCGGTAATAGGATTTATGACAATTCCACTTATCGGCTGGCTCTCAGACCGGATAGGGCGCCGTATTCCTTACCGCATTCTGACGCTGGGCTCGATTATTCTGGCTTATCCGATGATTTCACTCATCGTCGATAACGCGCAGGCGGTGAGTACCATCATGGTTTGCCTGATCGTCATTCACAATATCGCAGTGTTGGGCCAGGCGGCGATTGAAGGGATCACCATGGCAGAGATGTTTGGTTCCAGAAACCGTTTCGCGCAAATGGCCATCTCTAAGGAGATCGGTGGGCTGTTTGCCACTGGCTTAGGGCCGCTCCTGGCCGGTATTTTCTGCCAGCTCACGGGCACCTGGTATCCGATTGCGATCATGCTGATCGGCTATTCCTGTATCGGCCTGCTGGCTTCACTGATAATGCCAGAGGTGGTGGATCGGGATCTTACCGCAGAGGCCGATGCCTCGGGCGGCGTGCCGGATGGTTGTCATCCTGTTGCCCCCTCGATCCGGGCAGGAAGCGGCGAGTAAGGCAAGGTTGAACCCTGTCTGTCACTGCGTTAGCGCAGGACTTTGCTGGAAAGGATAAGATAGAATGGCGTCATGTAGGACATCATATGAGAAGGTGTTGTGAGCATAAAATCCATTCAGAAACAGAACGTCGTTAACGAAGTGTTCGAGCAAATTAAGGCGAAGCTACTGGACGGTAGCTGGTCCGCAGGCACGCGTTTACCTTCTGAAGCGGAGCTGACGCACTCTTTTAATGTCAGCAGGGTCAGTATACGCAGCGCGGTGCAGCGCCTGCGCGATCTGGGTATCGTGATTACCCGTCAGGGCAGCGGCAGTTACGTGTGTGAAGACTTTTCGCCACAGATGCTTAATCACAATGCCAGACCGTTAATGCATCTGAGCCGGGAAGCCTTTAACGACATGATGGTTTTTCGCCAGACCGTCGAGTTTAAATGTGTTGAGCTGGCAGTGGAACATGCCACTGAAGAGGATATTGGCCTGCTGGAGCAGGCGCTCAATAACATGCTTATTAATAAAGGCGATTATAAGAAATATTCGGAAGCGGATTACGAATTTCATCTGGCGATTATCCGTGCCTCTCATAACAGCGTGTTTTACAACGTGATGAAGTCAATCAAAGATATTTATTACTATTATCTTGAAGAACTGAATCGCTCACTGGGCATTACGCTTGAAAGTGTTGAGGCGCACATCAAAGTCTTTATGGCGATTAAAAACCGCGATGCGTCCTCGGCGGTACAGGTGCTGAATGAGGCGATGAAACATAACGTGGTCGCCATCGATATGATTAAAAAAGAAGAGGGGGAATAGGCTGTTTCGCGCTGCGGGAACGCGAAAAAAGCCACCCCCTTCTGCAGGCTGAGGAAAACAGGATTCACCGTGACAGGCTTCTTATTGCCATTGCCCTGCTGGTCCGTTTTATCGCCAGTAACGCGCTGGTCTGGGTCATGAGCACGTAGCGATCCAGCATTCTGTCAGAAATGAGGGCGAAGCGGCAGGTTAGCCATAAGGCTCTTCCGACGTGAGTGGTGAAGTTAACGGTGGCAGAATAAACAAGGGAGCCAGTGGACCGGGCTCCCTCTTCAATCAATGCAGGCAGCACTGCTTGTATTTTCTTCCGCTGCCGCAGGGGCAGGGATCGTTGCGGCCCGGCTGTTTTTCCGCAGTGACCGGCTGCTGCACCTGAGGAATCGCTTCGGGCTGTGAGATCCAGTAATCATGAAGCGCCAGGGCGGCAGGGCGGATAGCATCAATGCTGCTTTCCATTTCTTCAGGCGTGAGCGCATCAACCTTTTCCAGATTCTCTTCTGTGCCGTGCAGGGCGATGGCGTCCAGTGAGTCCTGGAGTTCAGCAGGGAGTGCAGACCAGTCGGTTAAGGCCACGCCGCGCATATAGCCGTAGCACCACTCTTCAACGACGGTAAATTCCAGACCTTCCATTTCGCGCACGCCAAACAGGGGTTCAAACTGTTCTGGAAACTCAGACAGGCGGTCAGCAATGTCATTCATGTGCTGGAAACTGAGTTCCATAAAGCGCGTCATTTCGCGCTCATTACTCCATTTGGGAATATGCTTTTCGCCGCCCCAGAGCGCGACCAGCCAGCGGCTTGGCTCTACCGTCGTCGGACCTGAAAGCACGGCAGTAAGCAGGCCATCCAGTTCTGAAACATCAAGAATCGACGCTTCACTACCGTATTTTTCCAGCATATCTTCGAGCCATTGCAGCTCTTTTTCGCTTAACGGGCCTTCTTTCATGGGATATCTCCGGACGTATCTGGTGCAGCAGAAAATTTACTGCGTGTAAAAACGCGCAGTGTACACGCTTATTGCGCTGATGGCAGTGTCGTCGGGTTACCCTGAACGGCAGCGGACTCAGCAGAGGCATTACCAGGCCTGTTATGTTACTCTTCGCGGCCTGCAATGCGTTTTTCTGCACGATCGTGGCTATCGGGCGCCAACCTGCTTCGTTTCCCTTACGTATGTCCTGCCAGGGGTGACATCCTTCAGTAGGAAACGATGACCAGAAGCATAAAGATTTGGCTAATCTGTGTCGATATAAGCACAGCGGAATAATCCCCCAGCATGATGCTGATATGAACGTTCGTCAGTGCCTGATAACAACAATAAAATGGGCGCGAGGACGTGACCAGAAAAGAGTATACCCCCAGAGGTTACACCGCCTGTTGAGCGAATGCGGGCACCTGTTTAGACGCAGTGCAGTTCTGATGATAAGCGCGCTGTTATTGGCTGCCTGCGGCACGCTGTCGCAGACCTCTGCGCCAGCAGGCGACAAGCTTTATCTGACGCACAGCGATTTTCATGACAACCTGGACGATCTGGTGCGCCATTATATGCAGCGTAAACAGGTGTCCGGCATCAGTATTGCAATTATCCATCATCTTAATCCCACCTTGTTTTACAGCGCGGGTGTCACCGATGACGTACATCGCTATCCGATTACGCCTGAAACCTTATTTGCGCTCGGCTCACTGAGTAAAGGCGTAACCGCAGAGGTGATTATTGAGTTGGTTAACGAAGGCCAACTGCACTGGAGTGACACGCTGGCCGATTTGTTGCCCTCTGACGTCAGATTGAGCCAGGATGCACGTCAAATCACGCTATTACAGTTAGTGACCCATACCTCGGGTTTGCCGCGTCAGGATATGGATTTGCCGATGTTTATGCAGTTTATGGGCTATCTGCGCAGCGGTCAGAACTTTTATGGCAACCTGGATAGTGATGACGTTCTGGAATACCTGGCGGATTTTTCTGCGCCGCGTCAGCGGGGAGCGCAATACTCTAACCTTGGCTATGCGCTGCTGGGCTATATTTTGCGTGAACGCTGCCATAGTGATATTGAAACGCTTGCCCACCAACGGATTTTCCGACCGCTGGGAATGAACAACACCAGCTTTGTGCCTGAGCGTTTAAGCGGTTTTTCCACACGGGCGTTAGGGCATGCTGGCGATCAGCCAAAGCTTATCCCGCGCGGTGATCTCACCCCGGACTGGCGTTTCCAGCGTAATATGGTCGCGGCGGGCAGTCTTTACAGCAACGCACGGGATCTGAGCGTCTATCTGCGTGCACATCTCACTGCGGGCAGCGATCCGGCGCGTAATCGTGCCTTTGCTGAGATCAATAAAGGCGTGTATCAGCAGGGCGCACAGACGCAGAATATCGCCTGGGTTACAGACAGGCTGGCAGGAAGGAACATTACCTATCAGGTCGGCTATATTGGTGGTTATTCGGCTTTTATCGGTTTTGACAAGCAGGCAGGCAATGCCATCGTGGTACTGCAAAACGCGTTTACCTGGAGCAACTATCTTGGTATCACATTGTTGCTTAACCTGGCAGAGAAAGACAGGTAAGGTGTAGGTTGGGTCCAGAATGAGTCGTGATTCCTTACACTTACCTTTATGAGTGACGGAACCGCAGCCCTGTTTAGATTGTCTTCAGAGTAGTCTACTGTTATTAAAATCAATTCAATGTGGAAATTATTATGCGCAGGACTCAAATTGCTTTTATTTCAGCTGGTTTACTGTTCGGCTCGCTGAGCCTGATCCCCGCCGCTCAGGCTGCGGGTGAAACCACCGACAATGTGCCACCGCCGCCGCAGATTCAACCGGCTAATCCAACCGCTCAACCTGGCGATAACAACGCGCAGCCCGGTGCTGCAGCACCTGCCCAGCCGCAGGCGCCGATGAGTTCTGACTCTAACGACGGTATTACCCCAACAACGCCTTCGCAGTCAGCAGGCAATCCAGGCAAGCCAAATTACGATCTCAGCACTATTATCATTGATTATAAAGAGCATAAAATCGGTGATACCGTGCCTGATAAGTACCGCAGCAAGACTTACACCATCACCGAGTGGCAGAAACGTAATTTGCCTGCGCCTCAGCCAGATACCCACTGGGCTTATATCAATGCCAATTACATTCTGATTACTAACGACACCGGTAAGATCGTTATGGGTAAATCCGGCGATATCTTCTTCCGCGGATAGTCCTGCGGCGCTTTGTTAGTTATCTCTTCTTTCAACGGCCGCGTTAAGCGGCCGTTTTCTATTTCTGTCTTTTTTATCAGTGATGACTTCTCAACGTGTTTGCAACATGGCAACGTGTTTTTATTCACTGCAATGGAGAAGGCATGATGTCGCAACACGTCAATCAGTATGGTCAACCTGTAGGGCAATCCATGCCCGACTGGCAGCCACGTCCCTTACCTCAGCGTGAGGTGCTTCAAGGTCAGGTTTGCCGTCTGGAGCCCTTTAGCGTGGCTTCGCATGCTGAAGCACTCTGGCAGGCCTGGTCGCTGGCAGAAGATGGCCGTGACTGGACCTATCTTTCTGATGGGCCGTTTAATGATGAAGCCGCCTGGCTCACCCATGCTGCTACGATGGAGGCGAGTCAGGATCCGTTGCATTTCAGCGTCATTGATGTTGAAACCGGTAAGGCCGTCGGAACGCTATCGCTGATGCGTGTTGATGCGCAAAATGGGGTGATGGAAGTGGGATATGTCACCTTTTCCCGATTGCTAAAGCAAACAAGAATGGCGACCGAAGCGCATTTTCTTCTGATGCGTTATGCCTTTGAGCAACTGGGCTACCGGCGTTATGAATGGAAATGTGACAGCTGTAATCTGCCTTCGCGTCGGGCCGCGCTTCGGCTGGGATTTCGCTTTGAAGGTGAATTTCGTCAGGCCCGCGTTTATAAAGGCCGCACGCGCGATACAAGCTGGTTCTCAATCATCGACAGTGAATGGCCAGCTGTTAAAAATGGGCTGGAACGCTGGCTGGCAGAGGCTAACTTTACAGCCGACGGGCGACAGCGTGAAAAGCTGGAAACTCTGCGAGGTTAAGGCCTGAAGCGCGGGTAACGGCTCAGGCAAGCACATATTTAATGGTCGCCATAAGCAACGTGGTGGTCATGATCATCAGCAGACGCTGTACCCAACGCATATCGTTTTTTAAACTCCCGACGTCGGTCTTGAGTACGCTGACATCCGTTTTGAGCTCGGCGACGTCGGTCTTGAGTACGCTGACATCGGTCTTGAGCACGGCAACGTCCGTTTTGAGTACGCTGACGTCTGCCTTGAGTTCATCCACATCGGTTCTGAGGCACGACTCCGTTTTCTTCAGTTGCGTGCTTAGCGAAAAGATATGCTGATTCTGACGCTGAAAAGCCTGCATGACATCAGCACGGGACAGCGCATTGTCCTGCTTTAATGCCGAAAAAATATCCACCATCGCTTCTGCCTGGCGATCGTTGATGCCTGCGCGCTGTAAACGTTTAAACGCTTTGTGTGTATTCATCATGGTGAGTGTCATTCAAGAGCCTTCCCGATTCATCACGTTATTTGAATATCATGTCAGGAGAGCCGGTCTGGTCACAGAAGATAAAAAACATATTGCGAAATAAATTCCATTATATCAATTAGTTAAACGCGTAGTTTTCATCTTTTTGCGGGGTGGGCCGCAAAAAAAAAGTTGTCAGTTAGCCTCTTTTACACAGCCCGCTTACCAGGCAGTGTAAAAGGTGGGGGCTAACCGTCATCGTGAATAAACATCAGGGAACGGGGACAACCTTTAACGTAATCAGACCGATGCCGAGTTTGCGTGGGTCCTGACCTGCGATGTTGTTAAGATTGCTGAGTTGCGGCTCTGGTGGGGTAAACGTTAACCGATGGCTTCCGCGGGTGTTATCAAAACGCAGCGTCTGGGTTGATGCTTCTTCTCCCAGCATCAGAGGCTGTTTTGTGTCGCCTACCTGCACCCTTGTGGGTCGGTGCGCATTGGGGCCATAGGCGCGAGCGGTAATCACCAGATCAAATCTGGCGGGCAAAGGGTTAACGAATTCTATGGTCACTTCCGGGGCAAGATTGGCGTTTGACCAGCGGCCCCAGTTTTCCGTACGGGAAAGGCCGCTGAACTGCTTCACGCTTGCGGGTGCGCCGGGAACCGCGAACAGAAAGCTGTCGGCATCATAACGAATCGCATTATCGTCGATGCGCAGCTGCGCCACGGCATGTTGATAGTTTGCATCGTTCTGGGGGCCTGCCGGGAACTGCACCTTTCCTTTCCACAGGGGGCTATCCATACGCATGACGGAGGGATGGCCCGCGAGCTGGCCCATTGCCAGGCACCAGTCGCTGGACAGGGCCAGCGCCGGTTGCCAGATACGGGCAATTTTAAAGCAGCGATCGACCCAGACAAACTTTTCCGCCGAGGTAAAGTCGGCCAGCTGATAACGTAAAGGCGCCGAATATTCCCCCTCAGGCAGTGGCTCTACATGCTTCTCCGTCACCCGCAGCAGAATGGGCAAGGCAAAGCTGGCCCCGGAAAAGCTGAGCGTATTTTTCGTCTGATCCAGCGTGATGCTGTCGATCTTTTTGGGAAAGTTCCACAGCTGAATGATATCGGCTTTCCAGCTCAACACTTTGGTTTTCATATCCTCAAACTGGCTCGACAACGACACTGCAGACAGGCTGCTACGTCCCAAACCTATCGCATTGTCGCCGCCCAGAATATCCAGTAACGTCGCGCCGTTATCCAGCGTACTGCGTTTCATATCTATCACTTCTGCCTGCGGTTGATCGCCACGGATCACCATAAACAGATCGTGACGAGGACGCTTGATCAGAAAGGGATGCGCCGTGTTGTTCATGGCCAGATGATCGGATGCCACCACAATCACGGTATTCTTAAACCAGGGAGAGGCCTTAATACGGGCAATCAGGCGTGCGATATGCTCCTGCGAGCAGGATACGGCGCTGAACGACTGATTTGGCTTGCCCGCATAGCTGTAACTTTTGCGCTGGCAACTTCGGGAAATAAACCCATCAGGATGATGCGTATCCACCGTGAGCGCAAACAGCGCAAAACGTTTCTGCTGGCGCGAAAGTGCCTCATAGGTTTCAAACACCTCGTCCAACACGGTATCGTCGTAATAACCCCAGTTGTTGCGGTAGGTGGGATCGCTAACCTTGTCTTTGAGTTCCTGTGAACCGTACAGGCGCGCAGGGTCAAAGCCGTGAGAACGTAAAAAGACATCTTTACCCGCAAAGCGCAGGTCAGCGCCCTGAATAAACCAGTTTTCATAACCGGAATTTTTTAAAATATCGCCCAGGCAAACGTTCTGTGGGTAAAAACTGGAAAGGGAGGCGGAAGCATTTCCGTCGAAAGGGGCAAAAAGCGGGATACCGCACATCGATGCGACCATACCGGCAATGGTGTAATCCGTGCCGGGAAGCTGCTCGGTCTGGGTGAAGTCGATGCTTTGCTCTTTTTCCCGGCTGAGTTCGGGAGCCAGCCCAGGGAAGGCAATCGGGTCGAAGTAGGTCCGCTCCAGGCTTTCAGCATAAATATACACCACGTTAAGTGCGGGCTGCGCAATGCGCTTTTTCGGGACTTTATAGACGGTGGCAAAGTCGGAGTTTTCGCGCAGTGAGTGCGAGGTAATGAGAGAACTCACTTGCTGAAAGGCTGGCGTTGTTTGTACCGCGCCGGCGGCACAGGCAAAAGCCACCAGGCTCCAGCCTGAATGAAAGGGCCGCTCACGGCGGCACAGCAGCCATGACAGGGCACAAAACAGTAAAAACAGCACGATGACCAGCCCAAGGGCGGGCACAACGTATTTACTCAGGCCCGCACCGGTGAGGCTGTTCGTTAGGGTATACACTACAGCGTCAGTAATGCCGTCGCCGGTAAAATAATTACTGGCGAACAGCGTGGCGTTGAGCAGCACGAACAGCATTAACAAGCACAAGGTGAGGGAAAACCAGATTCTGCTTCGGCCTGCTTTACAGGAATAAACAGCAATCGCGGTCAGAAAAAGTATCACTGACACGAATTCAGACAACGTCAAATCCTCTTATCGTATGAATATGTCTCTTATCAACAGGGGGACATTCCATGGATTTTTGACTCAATCTATAGTGGCTGTCATCAGGCTGCAACATCTCTGCGCAGATTTGGCTGCAGACTCACAGTACAGTCAATTCGACGTTAAACAGGGGCGAAGTGCCCGGCGATTTCTAATGAAACGGCCGGGCAGGGGGCGGATTACGCGCGTTGTTCCTGCGGCGCTGAAAGTCTGGCGGGAGAGGATGGGCTGTCGTGCATCGCTTCTCCGACCAGGCTGGCACGATTGTAAAAGCGTAACCGCAGGTTAAAATCGAGGTGCGCGCGCGCACTGTCACTGAGCCGGATGACCGGCGGCGGCGTGAGCGGACGCTGCTGAAACAGAACAGAGCGCACACAGGCATCGTTGCTGCCAGCATGCACCTGCTGATAATAGCCGACGCTGGCTTCCGCTTTACGTAACCTGGTATTAACCCGACGATGCTCATCCATAGCCAACTGATGTGCCAGCGCCGTGAGTTCGTCACCGGGGTTGCTGAGATTCTGTTGCACTGCAGGGAAATCACTGCGTTTCATTAACTCCAGCAGATAGTTTTGTCTCCCCACGTATTTTACCGGGGCCAGTTGTTTCAGCCATTCACGAATAAAGGGGTTTTGAGCAGGCGCCGCGATAAAGCCGGTTTCAATCATCGGTCTGAGTGGGTTAACCGTGTTTTGCTGACGATAATATCCCAGCACATCCATGGGGCGGTCGCTTTGGGCCTGATGGACCCAGGCAAGATCCTCGAACAGCAACGTGTTGCAGTCGATGCTGATGCCACCGTAGCGTAATAATAGCTCCAGCCGGATGATGTCGCTTTTTAGCTGCGGAGTCAGATCGGAAGAGACAAATTGCACATCCGGCAGCCACTGTCCCAGCGTCTGAGGGGTAAGCAGGTGGATCTCATGATCCGGATTATCACGGCAAATTTTACTGGCGTTAAGGGCAACGGAAGCAGGTAGCCGGTCGCCGGGCCAGTACAGCCAGACTTTTTTAGCAATGGCAGGCAGGGTCTTAGGTACGGATTCCAGCAGCACGTCCTGTTCCAGCGTAGGATCGTATTCAGGCGCGCTTACGGCCCGGTGTTGTTTAATCGTCCACAGCATGCGGCTGGTGAAAGCAAGTTTTTCCCATTGACGCCAGAGATGATGCAAGGAACGGCGGTGTGAATTCATGTTTCACCTGTTATTTTGATTATAGTGTTTATGCCAGTCGGCAAAATAAGGGCTTAAGCTGTCATCCCGTATATAAACCGCCATAAACGCAGACATGCTGCGCTGCGCAATTTTTATTGTATTTCCCCGGTGATGGTTCAATGGCGAGCCACGACAGTTTCTGTGCACAAGCGTGACGTGAGCGGCCGCGACTCATTTATTTAATAGAACACAATTCAACAATTCGCTATTCCTGATGGAAACTTTAGGATAAAACGGAAATAAGCCTTCGCCTGAAATAAAAATAAATATTTATTTACGCTAATGTTTTATTCCGCTATGGCAATATCTTTATATCGACAGAGGGGGCGTTTTTCTGTCATGAAACCGATAAACAGTGCGCGAGTATGAGCATCAGTGCGGAATCGAGATAAGTGAAATATTCAGCATGATTAATGAATTTACAGATGTGCGCAGCCTGACAGTCATTGTCTACGCTTTAGCTATACAGACGAAAAGGAGATGACATGCCGTTTGAATCTCGAGGATTACTGGCGATTGACAGGCAAACCAGACGGGCGCTGTTTCTCGATCCTGACACCTTTGACGTCAGCCAGGCCGTGGACGTTATCCCAACGCGACTGCACGAGCTTTTGATGCTCGCGCCCTGGGAAAAGGCTTTTCTCCCTCTGTACGGTGACGATATGCAAGGCGATGCGCCTCATCCTGGCCATAAAGTGGCGGTCATTGATTTACGACAGCGGGCGATTAATGACTATATCGATCTCTCACCGTCACAAGCGCCGCACAGCGGTCAGTTAGGGCGCGACGGCAAAGTGTATCTGTGCTGCGAAAATCCTACTGTCGTGGTGGTGATCGATCCCCTTACCCACCGCGTTGAAAAGACGATTCCCATTCCGCTTGATAATACCCATCGCCTGACGCTTTCGCCCAGCGGCCGCAAGCTCTTTACCGACAATGAGCAGGATGCCACCATTACCGTCGTCGACCTGTGCGAAGCGGAAGGGCGAGTCATTGATACCATCCTGATGCCCGGCCCGGTTTCAGGCCTTACTGCATCACCCAGGCATCCCTATCTCATCGCCAGCGCCGCCGATGTGCCGCTGCTCTATGTCGTCGATCGCCAGAGCCATCGAATCCGCCAGCGTCTGGCGCTTCCTGGCCATCAACAGCCCTGTCAGAAGGTTCGCTTTAGTCCGGATGGCGAGTATCTGATGGCGATCGGGCACCAGGAACCCATCGTCACGCTTTTTGATGAATTACTGAATCCTTTGGGGCATATAGCGCTGACTCACCAGCCGCTGGATGGCTGTTTCAGTCCGGACAAGAAACGGCTATTGATCACCCATGATGATAACCGGACGCTGAGCGTCATTGATCTGGTGCAGAAAACCGTTCTTGCGACAACCGAGGTGGGGGCTGGCTACGAAACGCTGAGCTACTTTCAAATTGGTTAAATAAAGGGGCGATGGTAGATGGCCGAACTCCAGTGGCGGCTGCTGGCGTGTTTTTCCGCCTGCCAGCCGCGCTTACGCAATTCACGGGCAATTATCTTGTTCATAATGCCGTGCCCCAGCAGCAAAACCGTACCCTGCTGCGACAGGGCGATCAGGCGATCGGCGGCACGCGAGGCGCGGGCGCGCGCATGCTGCAGCGACTCGGTCTCCCCGGCATAGCCACAAAACCACATGGCGCGCAGGATGGCCTGCCAGACAAAGGTGGGTAACTGAATGCGATCAGCCCGGAGCAAAGGAATACCGACTTCACTGAACAGCGCATCAACGTGATGGGGATGCAGTCCGAGGCGCTCCAGCGAAGAGTGGGCGCGGGGCAGAGGACTGCAGACCACAACCGCCGCTTTTCTGGCGATGCTGATGCTGCGATCGGGCGGGCCATCGCTCACCAGTGACAGATCATAGGCTTCACACCAGTCTGCCAGCCCCTGTGCGCTTAAACGTCCGGCAAAAGGGTGGTCAGGTTTACCATGTCGCATCAGGATAATGGTCATAATGATTTAACGGCGTTCTCCGGTTTATGCGCCAGTCAGGTATATCTGAGGATGCGGTATGTGGCAATCGCTTCCTGTGCTGTCATCAGGCAGTCACACCAATGTGCGACAACATCAGGCGATGAAAGGGTCAGACAGCCAGTTTGGCTTAATGTTAAAAGAAAAGTGCCTCTGGTTCCGGTGTATGCTGTTTTTTTGTGCGCCGGGTCGGGATTAACCGCCTGATTTTGCGCTTAAAATGGCATATTAATGAAGCTTGATAGTGAAGGAAATCTAACAAATTTTCTCAAAGGCTATTGATTTATCTACGCGCGTAGATACACTAGCTTCCAGTGATTGCTCACGGTGCTCGATGCACGGTAGGCCGATCGAGGATCAAGTTACATTCGCCAGATTAATACGACCGCTGAAATATACAGCGGCGAAGCTCGCGATACTGCGGATTCCAACACCAGGGAATCTTTAACTTTCCTTTCATCATGGTTAGCCAACTGAATGTCGCCACCGGGGCGTTCTGCTCGCAGTCAGGGAACCGTCTCTCGGAATGGCATTTATCGATCTGCATATTTTCAAGGGACAGCGTTTATGACGCCACAGCACTCCGTTACGCAGCAGGCAGCACAGCCTTCCACCTCCGCCGCTGATGAGCGGTTTACTACCCCAGCCGGCCGCAAAGATTTTTGGCGCGCGACGGTTTCATGCTGGTTAGGGACGGCAATGGAGTACGCGGATTTCGCACTCTATGGCCTCGCCGCCGGCATTATCTTCGGTGATGTTTTCTTTCCTGAACAAACCCCCGCCATGGCGCTGCTTGCCAGCTTTGCAACCTGGTCGGTTGGATTTGTTGCCCGCCCCATCGGCGCGTTATTTTTTGGCTGGCTGGGCGATCGAAAAGGTCGCAAAGTCGTCATGGTAACCACCATTATTCTGATGGGCGCATCCACAACCCTAATCGGCTTGATTCCCAGCTACGCCTCCATTGGCATCTGGGCGCCTGCCTGTCTGGTTCTGCTACGTTTCAGTCAGGGGTTTGGCGCAGGCGCTGAGCTTTCCGGCGGAACCGTGATGCTGGGAGAATATGCGCCGGTTAAGCGGCGTGGCCTGGTGTCTTCCGTTATCGCCCTCGGCTCTAACAGCGGCACGCTGCTGGCATCGCTTGTCTGGCTGCTGGTGGTGCAGATGGATAAACAAAGCCTGCTGGAATGGGGATGGCGTATTCCCTTCCTGAGCAGCGCCGTCATTGCCCTTGTGGCACTGTGGATCCGCCGCAACCTGCGGGAAACCCCGGTGTTCGAGCGCAAGAAAGCGCAACTGGAAGCGGAGCGGGCGAACCTTATCGCCACGCAGCATCAGACGGTTGATACGCGCCCCTTCTTTCAGCGTACCCGTGCTTTCTGGACCATGGTCGGCTTACGTATTGGCGAAAACGGTCCCTCTTATCTGGCGCAGGGTTTTATCGTCGGGTATGTCGCTAAGGTCCTGATGGTCGATAAATCCGTGCCGACCACGGCGGTCTTTATTGCCTCGCTGCTCGGCTTCCTGATTATTCCCCTGGCCGGCTGGCTGTCAGACCGCTTCGGTCGCCGGGTCGTTTATCGGATTTTTTGCCTGTTGCTGATGATTTATGCCTGGCCAGCCTTTACGCTGCTGGATACGCGCGAACCTGCGATTGTTATCCCGGTTATCGTGGTGGGCATGGCGCTGGCTTCTCTGGGCATCTTTGGCGTTCAGGCGGCCTGGGGCGTGGAACTGTTTGGCGTGAACCACCGTTATACTAAGATGGCCGTGGCCAAAGAGCTGGGCTCGATTATTTCAGGTGGCACTGCACCTTTGGTGGCGGCGGCGATGCTGTCGTACACCGGGCACTGGTGGTCCATTGCGATCTATTTCTCAGCGATGGCTTCCATTGGTTTCCTGACCACCTTTGTGGCACCGGAAACGCGCGGGCGCGATCTTAATCTGCCAGAGGACGCCATCTGAATACGATGAAGTTACATGGCAAGCGGCATTAGATGAGGAGGGCGAAGTGGCGAAACCGGTAAAAACGACGGTCACGCGCAACGACGTGGCAAAAGCCGCAGGGACCTCGGTTGCCGTGGTCAGTTACGTCATTAATAACGGACCACGCCCGGTCGCGGATGCCACCCGTCAGCGGGTGCTTGCCGCCATCGAGCAAACCGGCTATCGCCCGAATGCCGCCGCCCGCGCCCTGGCGTCAGGCCACACCAAAACCTTTGGGCTGGTGGTGCCGAATATCAGCAACCCCTTTGTCGCGTCGATGGCGCACATGCTGCTGCAGGAGTCGCTCAATCACGGGCATGTAATGCTGCTTGGTGATGCAGGCGACGATCGCAAACGGGAGCTGGAGCTGATTCAGGGGCTACTGAATCGTCAGGTCGACGGCCTGTTTTATAACAGCGTGGATCGCCATCCTTTCATTGATATCATCACAGCCAGCGGGACACCGCTGGTTATGCTTGATCGGGTTGAAGCGCAGCCCGGGGTCAGCATGTTACGGGTGGATGAGCGACAAGCCGCCTTTCAGGTGTGCGCACATTTGCTGAGCCATGGTTATCAGCAGGTCGGCATGATTAGCGGACCGCTGGATATGCTCAATGCCCAGGATCGTATTCAGGGCTGGCGTGACGCGATGCAGGCGCACAATGTACAGATTGATGAATCACTGATTTTCCCCACTACCTATACCCGTGAGGGCGGTTATCAGGCAACGCTACGCATGATAGCCAGCCAGAAGCTGCCCCGCGCGCTGTTTGCCAGTAACGAAGGCCAGGCCATTGGCTGTATCCGCGCCTTGAGTCAGCACGGCATTCGCGTGCCGAAAGATGTCGCGCTGGTCTGCTTTAATGGCACAGAACAGTCTGCCTATCACGTTCCGGCATTAACGACCGTGCGTCAGCCGGTAAAAGAGATGGCACGCTGCGCTATCCATATGTTGAAACAGTGGAATGGCGAGGCACGCATTGAATCGTTTCCACACCATCTTGAAATTGGTGAATCTTGTGGCTGTCGGCCATCACAGGCCAGAGTAAATAAACCAAATAATGAAAAGACTGATTATTGATTGTGATCCGGGGAATGGTATTGCAGGGGCGAACACGGATGACGGCCTTGCACTTTCTCTGGCATTAGCCTCACCAGGGCTGTCGTTAGAATTAATTACCACCGTAGCAGGGAATACGCCGAGTGATGTCGGTGCGCGGGTCGCCAAAGATTTGGTGACACGGCTGGGCTGTGCCGTGCCTGTCGTGCAGGGTGCCCGTCAGGCATTGTGTGAAGATCCCGGCCCCTGGCGCGCTGTGCTGGACAAGCGGGTTGAACAGCTCAATCTGCTGTCACTCTGGCAGGGCGTTCCTCAGCCTGCCATGTTAGAGGCCGATGCAACGGATGCCGCGCAGGCGATGGGGCAACTCATCTGCGATAACCCCGGCGAAATCACGCTGATTGCGATTGGCCCACTCACCAATGTGGCGCTGGCCATGCAGCGTTTTCCGGACATGGCAGAATCGGTGGCAGAGATAGTGATTATGGGCGGCGTTTTTGCGCTGGATGATTACATCAAAGACACCAATTTCGGCATCGATCCGGAAGCTGCTCATCAGGTATTACACAGCGGCGCCGCCATTACGCTGGTCCCCATGGATGTCACCACGCAAACGCTGCTGACTCAGGACGATCTGACGCGCATGACCTGTCGCGAACATCCGCTGACGCGCTTTGTGCATGACACCTTGCAGCCCTGGATCGACTACTCAATGCAAACCCGTCAACTGGCCGGATGCTGGATCCATGATGCGCTGGTCGTCGCCTGGCTGCTTAATCAGCGCGTGGCATGGGGAACGGACTACCGTGTTGATATTGAGCTTCGTCCGGGCGCGACGCGCGGTAAAACCTGGCGCTATCGGCAGCCACTGCGTCTGGACGTGGGTATTCCGCCTGACGCCGGCGCGCTGGTGCATGTGTTGCACAGTGTGGATAACGCGCTCCTGCTGTCAATCATTGAGCAGGCCTTTAACCACCTCCCCGAGTAAAACCCAGGCGATTCGTCGCCTGGATTCTCTGCCGTCAGACACGCTTTCTTACAGCCTGATCCACTGCCTGACAATTGCGCGGTACGCTCTCCTCTAGAACATGATGTATACATTTGATTAACAATTACATCACTCTCCGACAGCGGCCAGGAACGTTATGGGCGATGCGCCAGAGTGTCTCACAGAGGAGACGTGTATGCTTGACTGGACATCGACCCAGCGCAACGTGGCTTTCGCCTGTTTTGCCAGTTGGACGTTGGACGCATTCGATTTTTTTATTCTGGTGTTTGTACTGAGTAACCTTGCTCAGTACTTCCACAATTCTGTCACCGATGTGTCCGTCGCCATCATGCTAACGCTGGCGGTGCGCCCGATTGGCGCGCTACTGTTTGGGCGGATGGCGGAGAAATATGGCCGTAAGCCGATCTTAATGCTGAACATTGTCTTTTTCTCCGTGTTCGAACTGCTGTCTGCCTGGTCACCGACCTTCGCTGCATTTCTGGCTTTCCGCATTTTCTATGGTATAGCCATGGGCGGCATTTGGGGCGTGGCCTCTTCGCTGGCAATGGAAACCATTCCCGATCGCTCCCGCGGTCTGATGTCGGGACTTTTCCAGGCCGGCTATCCGTGCGGTTACCTGCTCGCGTCCATCGTCTTTGGTTTATTTTTTGATGCGGTGGGCTGGCGCGGCATGTTCCTCATCGGGGCTGTTCCGATTCTGCTGTTACCCTTTATCTATTTCAACGTCCCTGAATCGCCCGTGTGGCTGGCGGCACGTGAGCGCAAAGAGAGCAGCGCACTGATGCCGATACTGCGCCAGCACTGGAAAATCTGCATCTACATGGTGCTGTTAATGGCCTGCTTTAACTTCTTTAGTCATGGTACGCAGGATCTTTACCCGACCTTCCTGAAAGTGCAGCACCAGTTTGATGCCCACACCGTGAGTATTATTGCCATCAGCTATAACATTGCCGCTATGCTGGGTGGCATCTTCTTCGGCACGCTGTCTGAACGTATTGGCCGCAAGAAAGCCATTATTATCGCCGCATTGCTGACGCTGCCGGTGCTGCCGCTGTGGGCCTTTTCCAGCGGTTCATGGGCTATTGGTCTTGGTGCCTTTTTGATGCAGTTTATGGTGCAGGGCGCATGGGGCGTGATACCGACTTACCTGAACGAACTGGTGCCGGGGAATGCAAGAGCGGTATTGCCCGGCTTTGTTTATCAGTTAGGTAATCTCATTGCGTCCGTCAACGCGACGCTGCAGTCACGTATTGCTGAAGCGCACGGTGGCAACTACGGGCTCGGTATGGCCATCGTAGCGGGAACCGTGGCCGTATTGATTTGTGTTTTTGTCGCCTTTGGCCGCGAAACGCGCGGAATTAAAATTTCCGGCGCGATGGCAAAGCAGACACATTAACGCGTTTCACAGACGTCTACCCATTTTGCCGCAGTAAGTTCAGCCATCTGCTGCGGCGAAATGCGTACGGCACTGTGAACCGCGCCCGCGGCGGGCAACACTTCATCAAAGCTTTTTAACGAGATATCACAATATACCGTGACCGGATTTTCCAGGCCAAAAGGGCAAACCCCGCCAACCGGATGCCCGGTCCAGTTGATCACTTCGTCCACGCTTAACATCCGCGCTTTGGCACCCAGGACGGCTTTGAGTTTGCGGTTGTCTAGCCGCGCATCGCCACGGGTCACCACCAGGATCACCTCATTCTTGACCTTGAGGGAAAGGGTTTTGGCGATTTGTCCCGGCGCCACACCGTGAACGCGAGCCGCCATTTCTACCGTTGCCGTACTGTAAGGCATCTCAATGATGTCGATTTCCGGCGCACGCTCGGCAAAAAACTGGCGTACAGACTCCAGGCTCATTTTTCTCTCCATGCTAATTGAAGGCGTAAAAATTGCCACAAGCCCGCAGCGGTGTAAACGAGAGAGAGAAAGAATAGGTAACAGAATGCATAGCGGCGAGAGGGCTGGGGAAGGGCGGAGGCAAAACGAGAGGGCGCTAAGGGGCTGGCACGGTTTTATCTCTTCCTGTTTTCACTAAGTGCCGCCGGATAACATGGCTATCCGGCACGCACTTATATGACGTCACTCGTCGCGGGGCTGGGAACACCGGGCAGATCTTCCCAGGCCAGAATCGTATTTCGCCCCCGATTTTTTGCGACGTATAATGCGCGATCAGCATTGGCAACGGCCTGATCAAATTCATTGTCGTAAATCGGCGCAATACCTGCACTAATGGTGACATGCGTCGAAACGCGCTCATTAAACAAATGGGGAATTTCCAGATTCACCACATATTGGCGAATTCTTTCCGCCAGCTTCATAGCGATTGATGCATTGACGTTGGTCATTAATACTAAAAACTCTTCTCCGCCGTAACGTGTTACCACATCGCGTGAGCGTACCGCATCGCGAATGGCAACCGAAACGCGTGCCAGCGCCTGATCACCCATCGCATGACCATAATTATCGTTGTAAGCCTTAAAGTGATCGATATCTAACAGCAACACATAATGACTGCCGACATGATTATCCAGAATGTTATCAAGGCGATTTTTCAGTCCGCGTCGGTTATATAAGCCTGTTAAGGGATCGAGCATACTGAGGTCGCTGAATGACTCTTTTTCTTCATACAATTGATACATTAAGCGCAGCGTAAAGTCTTCCGAACGGCGTCGCATCAGATGTTGCAATGAAAAGCCAATCAAGGGTAAGGCAATCGTCAATAAAATCAACGGCAGATGTTGCCCGTGATCCAGCATGAGCACTGTTAACATGGAAGGGGTAATGTGCAGGCAAAACGCGACCAAATAATCGCTCAGTGCAATGGCGCTGATAAAAAAAACGCACAGCAGACTGACAATCAAAAAAACACCATCGTCAATTAAAACAGAATGATAGCGATACTGAATATGCCATGCCCATAACGCGCCCAGGATGAGCGCGACGGGATTTAACAGCGGTAATTTTAGTTTAGTTTTTATTAAACACGTGCTCAGCATGGTCAGGCTAAAGAACGCCACCATCATCACCGGCACGGTGATTTGTGTTTCATTATTTTCGGCCAAAGGGAGCAGACAAAATAGCGAAACGGATGCGTTTAAAAACAAAAAGAGCATCAACGAGAGGCGGTATTTGCTGTGTTTCAATTCATCATAAGATTCTATTTTCATTATTCATACTCGTGACGGCCCTGAAATAACAAAGCAAAAACCGGCGCAGGATTTCAGCCGGTCGACAGGCATTATATTGCTGTTATAAAAAGTGTAATCGGTTGCAATTTAACATTTTCTTGTTTAGCTGTCATCTTCCCGCCCGCCTGTAAAAAAACAAGCTGAAAGTTGAGAATTATTATCATATGCTAATGGGAATGGTTATCATATCGGATTGACTAAAACGGCTCACAGGTGGTCAGGGGGAAGGCAATGCGCGGTATCAAACTGGATAGTGCATGGGGAAGTATGCTGGCATGTGCGGCAATACCGGTAATAACAGCATGGCAGCCTACCTTTGAGCAGTGGCGCATCGTGATGTTAATCGCGTTATTGCTCACCCTGCTTATGTTGTTTAATCAGCGCATGCGGCACTATGTATTGCTGCCTTCCTGTCTCGCGCTGGCAGGCGGCATTGCGGCAACAGGCTTCAAATTCAGCGGGCTGTAGTCTGTCCGGGGAGTGAAACGGGTAAGGCAAGGGAAAGGAAAATGCAGGGATAATAGAGTGGGAATGACAACGTTGGTGCGAAGAGAGGGACTTGAACCCTCACGTCCGTTAAGACACTAACACCTGAAGCTAGCGCGTCTACCAATTCCGCCACCTTCGCATCGAGTTGTCTTTTCATATCACCGCAATGGTGCGAAGAGAGGGACTTGAACCCTCACGTCCGTTAAGACACTAACACCTGAAGCTAGCGCGTCTACCAATTCCGCCACCTTCGCGCAGTGCTCGCGATATGAAATATGTGATTTTGGTGCGAAGAGAGGGACTTGAACCCTCACGTCCGTTAGGACACTAACACCTGAAGCTAGCGCGTCTACCAATTCCGCCACCTTCGCATACCCGCAATACGTTACCGTATTACAACCACGGAGGCGCATTTTAGAGATTTTACTCAGTGCGTCAACACATATTTCGCCAGACGGAAACGATCGCTGCAAAAAGCGACGTTTTCAGCCTGGCGACGCGCTAAAACGGCGAAAAAGGCAGAGAAAATGTATTAACGGGCTTTGGCTCCGCGACCGTAAACCGCACGATAAACTTTAAAGCGGCCGGTTTGCGCCAGCACTTCGTGATTGCCAAAGGCTTCGTCCAGCACCTGGGGATAAGGCAGGAAGGCGTTCGCGACAATGCGCAGCTCTCCACCGCTGTTCAGGTGCTTAACGGCACCCCGGATTAGCGTTTGGGCGGCATCCAGGCTGGTCTGCGTGCCTTCATGGAACGGCGGGTTAGAGATAATCATGTCAAAGCGCCCGGTCACGTCGGAAAAGACGTTACTGGCAAAGACTTCGCCTTCCAGGCCGTTAGCGGCCAGCGTGGCTTTACTGGCCTCGATGGCGGCGGCATGTACGTCACACAGCCACAGGCGCACTTTAGGTGAATGCGCCGGTAACGACGCGGCGATCACGCCTGCGCCGCAGCCGATATCCAACACTTTCCCTTTGGTGTGCGGCGTGAACGTGGATAGCAGTAATGCGCTGCCCGCATCCAGACCGTCGCGGCTGAATACGCCGGGTAACGTATGAATGGTCAGATCATCCAGCTGGTAGCTGTTACCAAAGGCCGATGCATCAAAGGCTGGCTGCTTCTCCAGACGACCATGATAAAGACCACAGCGGCGTGCACTGTCGATTTTTTCCAGGGTCACCCACTGCTCCAGCATCCCTTCCGCACTGCGCACGCCGCTGCGGTTTTCGCCTACCACAAAGACATCGCAGCCAACCGGCAGCAGAGACAGCAGATTTTGTAACTGGAATTGCACTTCCGGTTTGTTCTTGGTCCAGAAGTAAACCAGCGTATCGCAGCCCTGAACATCCTCTGCCTGAGCGACCAGTCCATAACGCGCCTGTTCCCCCATACGGCGGCTCAGGTTTTGCCAGTGATGATATTGCTGAGTGTGCACGCGTGAAGAGGCGGTCTCAAGCTGTGCGGGCAGGTCATCCTGCAGATCGCCAGCAAATAAAACGTGGCGGGCGGTAAATTCATCACTGTGGCGCAGAATGACTTCGCTGGCCGGGGTAAAAGCAGACATGTAGGGCTCCTGTAAGATCTGAGCGGAGATTATAGTGGTTTGTTGGCGCATGTTCGATGGGTTTGCTAGCATAGCGTCGCATTCAGCGAGCAAAGCAGGTATATCATGACGTCCAGGCGCGACTGGCTTTTACAGCAAATGGGGATTACGCAGTATCAACTGCGCCGCCCGCGCGTGCTCCAGGGCGAGATCGCCGTACGGCTTTTGCCGGATACGCAGCTGATTATTGTGGCGGAGAATCCGCCAGGTTTGCAGGAACCCATCCTGCGTGATGTCCTGCACACGCTCAGTCTCAAACCGACGCAGGTGATGACTGTGACGCCTGACCAGCTGCAAATGCTGCCGGAAACGCTCAACTGCGCGGGCTGGCTATTGGGCGTTGAGAGCGAACAAACCTTTAATGGCGTTGCTTTAACCAGCGCTTCTTTTAATGAACTGCTTAGCAGCGGTGCCGCCCGGCGCGCGCTCTGGCAACAGATGTGTGAACATGACAGCCATTTCTTTCCTCACGCCTGACGCGATTCCCGAGGCCTTTGCTATTGAATGTCGCAGCCATGCATTCCCCTGGCGCGAAGAGACCTTTAACAGCAATCAGGGCGAACGTTTTCTGAATCTGCGGTTGGATGTCGATAACCAGATGGCCGCCTTCGCGATCACCCAGGTGGTTCTGGATGAAGCGTCGCTGTTTAATATTGCTGTCGACCCGGCTTATCAACGGCGCGGCCTTGGCCGGGCGCTGCTGCAGCATTTAATCGATCAACTGATTGCGCGCGATGTCATGACATTGTGGCTGGAGGTGCGTGCGTCAAATGCACCCGCCATCGCGCTGTACGAACAGCTGGATTTCAACCAGGTCAGCCGCCGTCCCCACTATTATCCCACCGCCAGCGGCCGTGAAGATGCACTGATCATGGCGCTCACGCTGTAGCCGTTTCTGAGGAGTTTTGATGTTAGATAACTGGGATTGCATCCTGTTTGATGCGGATGACACGCTGTTTCACTTTGACTCGTTTGCCGGCCTGCAACGTCTGTTTGCCGGATACGATGTGCAGTTCACCGACCAGGATTTTGCGGATTACCAGGCGGTCAACAAGCCACTCTGGGTGGAGTATCAAAATGGCCAGCTGTCTGCACTGGAGCTCCAGACCCGCCGTTTTGTCGGCTGGGGGCAGAAACTCAGCGTGGCACCGGCGATCCTTAACGATGGCTTTTTGTCAGCCATGGCGGAAATTTGTCTGCCGCTCGAGGGTGCAGTCAGCCTGATGACGCTGCTGCACGGCCGCGTCAAAATGGGCATCATCACCAACGGCTTTACCGCGCTGCAGCAGCGTCGTCTGGAGCGTACCGGCTTTCTCGAGTACTTCTCTGCACTGGTGGTGTCAGAAGAAGTGGGCGTGCCTAAACCTGACGCCAGGATTTTTGACTATGCGCTCGAACAGATGGGACATCCGCAACGCGATCGCGTGTTGATGGTTGGCGATACGCCAGAATCAGACATCCTCGGCGGCATGAATGCGGGCGTTAAAACCTGCTGGATCGACCACGGCTCGCGCCCGCTGCCCGAATCGATCAAACCGGACTGGCGGGTGAATACGTTATCCGAGCTGGAAGCGCTGCTAAAAGGCTGATCCTGGCGCGTCACGCGGATCTGGAAAGGAAAAGGCCCTTAAGACGGGCCTTTTTTCATCGAGTGAGTTGGTGAGGCATGAGAGCAATGTCTGGCAGGCGGTAAAGTAAACCGCGCCGGGCCGTCGCGTCAGACCGAGGGGTTTGCGGTATCGTCCTTTTTCTCGTCCTCATCATCATCCTCTTCCACAGGCGTACTGGCCGTGAGCAGGAACGGAGACTGCTGCCAGCGCGTGCGGCGGTCACGCAGTAACGTACGGCTGAGGATGATGCCAATCGCCAGCGCCAGCAGCATCATCAGGCGCAGAATATTCGTGGTGTTATCCACCTGACGCGATTCGGTGACCAGCACGTGCGTATCCAGCGTCACCCGCAGAAACCCTGCGGGGCCGTTGCCGCCGGTGAGCGGTTGAACGATTTGGTGATTGAAGTAGCTTCCCGCGCGTTTGCCATCCAGCGCCAGCCGATCGCGCACGTTAATATTTTCGCCGCTGTGCGCCACCAGGCTGCCATCGCCTGCATAGACGGACGCATCCAGAATACGGCTGTTTTCGGTCATCTGATTAATAATGGCTTCAATCTGACTGCGGTTGTCTTCGCTGTTATCCATCAGGGGCTTAAGACTGAACGCCACCTGGCGGGTCAGCGTTTGAGCCAGCTCTTCTGCCTGTTCAGAACGCGCCATCTGATGGCCAAGGCTAAACCAGGATGCGCCTTGCATAAGCACCACTAACAGCGCCAGCGAAATCAAAACGATCACCGTGCGATGTAAGCGAAATTTCAGTGCGGTTTTAGCCATTAATTATCCGAATCACGTTACGACAGAAAGCCTGGATATTATGTTGCCAGAAGCAGCGCAGACAAGGTAGCCTCTTGCGTGGTTTTGTTGTTCCTACAGGAGCCCTGATGTCAAATCATCTTACCTGGTGCGATCTGCCTGCTGATGTCTCTCTCTGGCCGGGGTTGCCCCTTTCACTCAGCGGTGACGAAGTCATGCCGCTGGACTACCGTGCGGGTCGAACCGGCTGGTTACTCTATGGTCGCGGCCTGGATAAACAGCGTTTGACCGATTATCAGCACCAGCTTGGCGCCGCGATGGTGATCGTCAGTGCCTGGAACGTAGACGACTACCAGGTGATTCGTCTGGCAGGTTCCCTGACGCCGTTTGCCAGCAAACTGGCGCACGATCTGGCGCTGGATGTGGCACCGCTCGGGAAAATCCCGCATCTGAAAACGCCGGGCCTGCTGGTCATGGACATGGACTCCACCGCGATCCAAATCGAATGTATCGACGAGATAGCCAGACTGGCGGGCTGCGGCGAGCAGGTGGCAGAGGTCACCGAGCGGGCGATGCGCGGCGAGCTGGATTTTACCGCCAGCCTGCGCCAGCGCGTGGGCAAGCTGAAAGATGCCGACGCCAATATTCTTAAACAGGTGCGCGATGAGCTACCGTTAATGCCAGGCTTAACCACGCTGACCAAAAAATTGCAGGCGCTGGGCTGGCAAGTGGCTATCGCCTCTGGCGGCTTTACCTATTTTGCGGAGTTCCTGCGCGACAAGCTGCATCTGTCGGCCATCGCGGCTAACGAACTGGAAATCCGCGACGGTAAACTCACGGGTGAAGTGCTGGGCCAGATTGTGGATGCCCAGTACAAAGCCGAGACGTTAAAAAAACTGGCGAAGCGGTTCGGGATTGCGCCAGAACAAACCGTCGCCGTGGGTGACGGGGCGAATGATTTGCCGATGATCAAAGCCTCGGCGCTGGGCATTGCTTACCACGCCAAACCGAAGGTCAATGAGCAAACGGCCGTCACCATTCGCCATGCCGATTTAATGGGCGTGTTTTGCATCCTGACCGGAAGCCTGATTCACGAAGAGCGTTAACTGAGGAGTTGTTTTGGCCAAAGCGGCAAAACGCGCATTTGTTTGTAACGAGTGTGGCGCAGATTATCCGCGCTGGCAGGGGCAATGCAGCGCCTGTCACGCCTGGAACACCATTACCGAGGTACGGATTGCCGCCTCACCCGCTGCAGCGCGCAATGAGCGCCTCAGCGGTTATGCGGGCAGTGCCGGGACCAGTCGGGTGCAAAAGCTGTCCGAAATCAGCCTGGAAGCCTTGCCCCGTTTCTCGACCAGCTTTAAAGAATTTGACCGTGTGCTGGGCGGTGGCGTGGTGCCCGGCAGTGCCATTCTGATTGGTGGTAATCCCGGGGCCGGTAAATCCACTTTGTTGCTGCAGGTCATGTGCCGCTTAGCGCAGAACATGAAAACGCTGTATGTCACCGGCGAAGAATCTTTACAGCAGGTGGCAATGCGTGCCCATCGGCTGGGTTTGCCGACTGAAAACCTGAACATGCTGTCGGAAACCAGCATCGAACAGATCTGCCTGATCGCCGAGCAGGAAGCGCCGCAAATCATGGTCATCGACTCCATCCAGGTGATGCACATGGCCGATATCCAGTCTTCACCCGGCAGCGTCGCCCAGGTGCGCGAAACCGCCGCTTATCTGACGCGCTTTGCCAAAACCCGCGGCGTGGCGATTATCATGGTGGGCCATGTCACCAAAGACGGATCGCTGGCCGGGCCGAAGGTCCTTGAGCACTGCATCGACTGTTCGGTGCTGCTGGATGGCGATGCCGATTCGCGCTTCCGCACCTTGCGCAGCCATAAAAACCGTTTTGGTGCCGTGAATGAACTGGGGGTTTTTGCCATGACGGAGCAGGGCATGCGTGAGGTGAGCAATCCTTCCGCCATTTTCCTGTCGCGTGGTGAAGAGATTACGTCGGGCAGTTCGGTCATGGTGCTGTGGGAAGGAACCCGGCCATTGCTGGTCGAGATTCAGGCGCTGGTGGACCATTCGATGATGGGGAATCCCCGTCGTGTTGCCGTCGGGCTTGAACAAAACCGCCTGGCGATTCTGCTGGCGGTACTGCATCGTCACGGTGGATTGCAAATGGCGGATCAGGATGTGTTCGTCAACGTCGTGGGCGGCGTGAAAGTCACAGAAACCAGCGCCGACCTGGCGCTGATGCTGTCAATGGTTTCCAGCCTGCGCGATCGCCCCTTGCCGCAGGATCTGGTTATCTTTGGCGAAGTCGGGCTGGCCGGCGAAATTCGCCCGGTGCCCAGCGGCCAGGAACGGATTTCAGAAGCGGCTAAACATGGCTTCAAACGGGCGATTGTGCCTGCCGGTAACGCGCCGAAAAAGCCGATTGAGGGCATGCGCGTCTACAGCGCGAAAAAGTTGGCGGATGCGCTGGCGATTCTCGATGATCTTTAAGCTTTCCCCAATGCCCTTTTGCCGTTGTGCAAAAGGGCCGGTGAGGGACAACTGTCCTCACGTCGTTGATCATTTTTTGCAGGAGGCACCACATGTCGGCGTTTGATTATTTAAAAACGGCCATTCGCCAGCAGGGCCACACGCTACAACAGGTGGCCGATGCCAGTGGCATGACCAAAGGGTACTTAAGCCAACTGCTTAACGCGAAAATTAAAAGCCCCAGTGCACAAAAGCTGGAAGCCCTGCACCGTTTTCTCGGTCTGGAGTTTCCACGTCGCGACAAAAAAATTGGGGTGATATTTGGTAAGTTTTATCCGCTACATACCGGCCATATCTATCTGATCCAGCGTGCCTGTAGTCAGGTCGATGAGCTGCATATCATTATGGGCTACGACGAGCCGCGCGATCTGAGCCTGTTTGAAAACAGCGCCATGTCGCAGCAGCCTACCGTTAGCGATCGTCTGCGTTGGTTACTGCAAACCTTCAAGTACCAGAAAAATATTCGCATTCATGCCTTCGATGAAGAGGGCATTGAACCCTATCCACACGGCTGGGATGTGTGGAGTGCAGGGGTGAAAACCTTCCTGGACGAGCAGGGGATTGCCGCAGACTGCATCTATACCAGTGAAGCACCCGATGCCGAAATGTATCAACAGCACCTGGGCATTGAGACGATACTGATCGATCCAAAACGATCGTTTATGAATATCAGCGGCGCGCAGATTCGTCAGGATCCCTTCCGCTTCTGGGAGTATATTCCCACCGAAGTGAAGCCTTTCTTTGTACGCACCGTGGCCATTCTGGGCGGTGAGTCGAGCGGAAAGTCGATGCTGGTGAACAAGCTGGCGAACATCTTTAATACGTCCAGTGCGTGGGAATATGGCCGTGACTATGTTTTTTCCCATCTGGGCGGCGATGAGATGGCACTGCAGTACTCTGACTACGATAAGATCGCGCTGGGCCATGCACAGTACATCGATTTTGCGGTGAAATATGCCAATAAAGTGGCGTTTATCGATACCGACTTTGTCACCACCCAGGCCTTTTGCAAAAAGTATGAGGGACGTGAGCATCCTTTTGTTCAGGCAATGATTGATGAGTATCGCTTTGACCTGGTCATTTTGCTGGAGAATAACGTGCCCTGGGTGGCGGACGGATTGCGCAGCCTGGGCAGCTCTGTGGATCGCCGTGAGTTCCAGAGCATGCTGATCTCGATGCTGGGTGAAAACCACATCGATTTCGTTCATGTGCAGGAAGAAGACTACGATACGCGTTTCCTGCGCTGTATTGAACTGGTGAAAGGAATGCTGGGCGAACAGAGCCCGCTCTAAGGCTTTTACCTTCATACCGGGGCGGGGAAGGAACAAGACGTCGCCCCTTTAATGGCTATTTTTTATTCATATTATTCGCGCCCTCTCTAACCTGAACATGAGAAATAATGGCTCGTGAAAAACCACGTGCAGCCAAATAACGCGCGTAACATTAGAAAACAAAAAAAGAGATTTTGAATTCCCAGGTAACATTATTACGTATTTAAAAACTGATATTATTTCATTTCTTCTGTGTGTTGCTGTTAAATGTAAGTTCAATATTTTTAACTGGTTTATATTGAGGGAATGTTCTTAAGATAGAAATAATGATATACCCGGATGTAATAAGATGAAAAAGATTAGTATTGGTAGCGATGTGGTTTTTTATCCTGGGAAAAGGGAAATTATTAGTCATGATCAGACAGTGAAGTTGCACTCATCGGCCTCCTATTGTTTTGAATTGCTGATCGCGCGCCAGGGCGAAATTGTCGATCATGAAGCATTTTATCAATATGCCTGGCGCCGGTTCGGTATGGAAGTCAGTGCCAATGCCTTATATCAAAGTATTTCCCTGATCAGAAAAGCGCTGCTGGCATGCGATATCCGCCAGGACGTGATCAGAACAATTCCGCGTCGCGGCTTTATGCTTTCAAACGCAATCCTCATTGAGGAATCGACGACTGCGCCTGAAAAGCGTATTTCTGATGAGGAAGCAGTGGCTGGTAAATGTGCCCAGGAAGACGAACAGCGCATTTCGCTCTCACCTTCGGCCAGTGAAGATGAGGTTTCGCCAAATACGACGCAGTCCGTTATTCAGGATGATGAGAATATTTCAGAAAACCTCATTAATGACATGCCGCTTTCTGAACCAAAATCAAAAAAACCGATCGGCGATCCTGAATCTGCTATATTAACACTCAGAAAAAGCGCAAATCGCTATGCGATTTCCCCCCGTCATCTGTTTGTGACAGGGCTGACGGGGTTGACGATACTGATTTGTGGTTTTGCCATCATGGTCTTTTCACTTTACCGCCAGGAAATGGATTTTGTTAAACGCTTTGATATGAATGGATGCGAAATATATGGCAATGAAAAAGCGGATAACAGTCTGGTGGCACGAGTCGCTGTCGATATTAAAGTCGGTTGTACGGAGCGACGAAAAATTTTTATTACAGCGTTCACCAATGGTGAAAGAATTTCAGTTTTACAGTGTAAAAATACCCTTTCACTTTTCGGCTCCCCGGACTGTGTTTCGTATTATTATATAAGGAGTCAGTGGTGAAGTTAACCTTTCTGTTAGCTGTAATCGTGATGACAGCAGCAGGCATTGTCGTATTTATGTTTCGACAGGATTCTGTCCATTGTATAGCAAACATTAATTACATCAGAGGCGGTGAGACATTTTCAGTGATCGCCTCTCACGATATGCGAAACGGTCAGGGTATTATTGCGATTACGGGCCGACTCACCGATAGCGCGCATAAGGTTATCAGCCTGAGTAAAATTATCCGTTTTACTTATCAGCGCGAGGGTGATCTGTATCTTGCGCGATCAACATTAATAGAACCCTCACCGGATAATCAAATGTCTTTAGAGGAGCAACAAAAGTGGCTGCCGGCATTTTTCATTACCGTCGGGGCGACATTTCCGTTTGTCATTAAAAGGACAGGCCTGCAGACGTGGGTATTCTATTCTGGGCCGGTACCGCTTTACCTTTGCGAAAAGTAATGTCGTCAATGTGGCGTTCGCTGTCGTTGCGCGCACGGCCTGGCCTGTTGTTATCTTATGAAATGTCTCTCTTCAGCAACACAGGGTTAACATTATCATATTGAATTTAAATATATTTTTTGTTTTCTAAAGCCTTCTTCACATAAGGTCAGAACACTTCACACACAGTTTCTCTCCCATGCCCCTTATGATTCTCGCCGCCAATGAGCATGTTTATTAATCAGAATCACAAGAGGGAACCAATGAAAGCCAGGTCTTTATCACTCGGCATGACAATTGCCTTATGCGGTGCAAGTTTTATTTCTTTTAATGCTTTTTCCGCATCACAAAATACCATTCGCTTTCAGGGCGAGGTCAATGCACAAACCTGTAACGTTAATGTCAATGATGCAACCGGTAGCCCGATTATTCTGCTGCCAACGGTTTCCACTACCGCGCTGAGTACGGCAAAATCAACCGCCGGAAAAACGCCTTTTACCATTAACTTAACCGGTTGTGTTGCACCGGCATCAGGATCAACGCAGGCAATTAATATTAATCTGGTCGGCAACAACATTTCATCGACTGGTGATTTACTGAATACCGGAACAGCGAAAAACGTGGCACTGCGTTTGCTGGATAGTAGTGATAAAGCGATCGATTTATCTGGCGGTGCGGCGACGGTCAGCGGCATGACGCTGGCGAGCGGAAGTACCAGTGCATCACAAAATTTTTCGGTCGAATATTACAGCGACTCTGGAAGCGCTGGTGCAGGTACAGTTTTGAGTAGCGTCCAATATTCTGTCAGCTATCCATAACTATCAGGCCCTCTTTATTTAAGAGGGCAGGAGAAACCTGTGTTTAAATCTAGCGTTATTTTGTTGCTGATGCTGTCAGCCACTCTGTGTCAGGCGAGTGTGGTACTAAACGGCACCCGGATAATTATTGATGGTTCGAAAAATGAAAAGACCATCCAGTTTACTAACGCAGGCGATCAGCCTGCGCTTATTCAAATTCAGGCAGTGAATCCTGATGCAAATTCAACGCCGCCCTTTGTGGCGCTGCCGCAAATTTTTCGTATAGCACCGGTCGCCGGTCAAACGGTGAAAGTCAACGTCACTGAAAAAAATTTGCCGCAGGACAGAGAGTCGCTGTTTTATCTGGACTACACGGAGCTCCCCTCTGTTAAAAAGGGCGATGAAGATAAAAATAAACTTTATCTGGTTATCAAGAACAGGGTGAAAGTCATCGTTCGTCCCGGGGATCTCGATTTCTCTGTGGATAAAGTCAGACAGGCGCTTTCCTGGCGTATCGAGGGGCACACAATCCTCCTTAAAAATGCGTCTCCCTTTTACGCCAATATTCGCTCGTTTGTCCTGGTAAAAGGTAATCACACGCTTCCCTGGGACGATGCCGTCACGCTGGCACCTTTTAGTGAACAGCGCATTACGCTGAAAAGCCATTCATCCCTCTCTGGATATGCGCTTAATGCCGTCCTGATTAATGATTTTGGCGCCGACGAAAAAATCAACGTAAACGAAAAATAGCAGAAATGAATAAAGCCACATTATTGTTATTCTTCGCTTCGAGCCTGATTGCAGCCAGGGCAAGTCAGGCGGCTGATGCGCAAAATGACTATACGTTTGATCCTGCTTTAATCCGTGAAATGATGCCGGGACAGGTTGCGATGCCCGTTGATTCACAGGATGCCTGGTTTCAGCCTGGCCGTTACGATGTCGATCTTTACCTCAATGGTAAGTTCCAGCAATCCACGGCTCTGCAAATCGTGCGCGCCGAGGGGCCGCTCTCCGTGTGTCTTACCTCGCCGTTTTATCGGGCGTTTGGCGTCAAAACCCCTTATCTGTCCGCCCTGAAGGCGGAAGACTGCGCACGGCCTGAGGCATTTTTGCCCGGCGCGACCGTCAACGTGAATACGGCAAGCTTACGCGTGGATGTGACCATTCCTCAGGCGATGCTGGTCCAGCGGCCCGTAGGCTATATCGCGCCCGAAAACCTGACGGCGGGCGATACCATGGCTTTCGTGAATTACAACCTTAACCAGTTTTATTCCGATTATAAAAATGCGCAGCGTTTTGAATCCACCTATCTGGGCATTAACAGTGGTATGAACGTCGGGATGTGGCGTTTCCGTCAGCAGGGAAATTTCACCCATGACGAGTTCGGCAATCGCTGGCAAAGCGCCCGGGCCTGGGTGCAACGTGCGCTGCCCACTTTACGAAGTGAGGCGGGGATAGGGGAACTTTTTAGTAACGGTGACTTATTTACTGCTGTCAGTTTTAACGGCGTCAGTCTGGACTCTGACGATCGTATGCTGCCGGATTCTGTTCGGGGTTATGCCCCGGTGGTGCGCGGCGTGGCAAACAGTAATGCACGGGTAACAATCTGGCAGGGCAAGCAGCGGATATACCAGACAACCGTGCCGCCGGGTCCGTTTATCATCAATGACCTGAGTCCGGTGAGCTATGGCGGCGATCTCAGCGTTGAGGTTCAGGAGTCTGACGGCAGCCTTCATCGATTTAGCGTGCCTTATGCGGTGTTACCGCAGTCGCTGCGTCCTGGCCGGACGGACTACAACTTTGCTGCCGGTAAAGTCAGGGATTACAGTAAAGACAACGCCTTTACCGAATTAACCGTTAAGCACGGACTGACCAACGCCATCACCCTTAATGGCGGCGTACGGCTGGGCCAACGCTATCATGCTTTGCTGGCCGGCGGCATCTGGGCCTCTGACATCGGCGCAGTGGGATTTAACAGCGCGTATTCTGAAGCCGATCTGAACGGCGGTGAGTCGACCCAGGGATGGCGTTACGCACTGAGTTACAGTCGAACCTTTCAGCCTACCAATACCACACTGACCTTTGCCGGATACCAGTATTCCACTCAGGGTTACCGGGATCTTAACGACGTGATTGCACTGAATAATGCAGAAACGCCCGGCCGCAACCTTATCAACAGCGAATATATGCAGCGTAACCGCCTGCAAATGACCTTTAATCAAACGCTGGGGCAGTGGGGCAATGTCTATCTCTCTGGCTCGAAGCAAAATTACTATGATGGACGCTCCCGGACGACGCAGTTTCAGGTCGGCTATGGCACGGTGCTGCCCAAAAATATCGCGCTGAATATTTCGCTCTCACGCCAGTATTCGCGCAGAGCCTACTCAACCGATCCGCGCATGGCGGTGATGGCCCAGCATGCAGACGATACCTTTTATAAAGATACCCAGTTGCAGGTCAGCCTCTCTGTGCCGTTGGGCTCGGACGCCACCTCACCCTATCTGGCTCTGGGCGGCACGCGGGGAAGCCAGAACGGCAGTAACTACAACGCGTCGCTCAGCGGACTGAGCGGCGAGAGCGGCACCAGCTATAGCGTGAATGTGAATCGCGATCAGCAGCAACGTGATACGACGTTAAGTGGCAGCCTGGGCAAAAAGTTTTCAGAAGCCAGCGTGACCGGTACCGCATCGACCTCTTCGCGGTTTAACCAGATGTCCGTTAACGCGATGGGCGCAGCAGTGATCCACAGCGGCGGCGTGACGTTGGGCAATTATCTCGGCGACACCTTCGCCCTTGTCGAGGCGAAAGGCGCCAGGAACGCCCACGTTCTCAACAGCCAGGGTACCGAGATCGACCGCTTCGGCTATGCCCTGGTGCCGTCGCTTAACCCCTATCACTACAACCGGATTTCGTTGGGAGCCGGCGGCAGCGATAGCCATGTTGAGATACAGGACAGCGAGAAAATCGTCGCGCCCTATGCCGGTGCGATGGTGAAGGTGTCGTTCAGAACCTTACGCGGTTATCCGCTCATGTTAAAGACCCGCACCAATCGCGATAACACGGTGCCGATGGGCGCAGATCTGCTGGACGCGTCGGGCAATCGGGTGGGGACATTTGGTCAGGGCGGCAATGCCTGGTTGCGGGTGGCTAAAACTCAGGGGCAACTGAAGGCCGTCTGGGGAGAGGGCGCACAGTCATCCTGTTTAATTGATTACCGCATCCCGAAACCCAAGCCCGACGCGGTGATCACCTACGCGGATGCCGTCTGTCGTTTTTAGAATCTGAGGTATAAATGATGAAGCGCATTTTAGCGGTAATAACAGTATTTTTTTGGACGGTGTGGCTCCCGGCTCACGCGACCTGCACGCGTATACAGCCGGTCGATCAAGGCTGTGATGCCTGTGGTGCGCCCCTGAATTTCGGCAATATCGGGTTAATGAATCTTCGCTATCAGCCCGCCGGCACCGTGCTGGCCCGTTCGGTGTTTCGGGTGGTGCCGTCTGTGGCTAACAATAATCCCGATCGCGTGTTGTACGAGTGTGACCTTGCTGATAAAGACCAACTGTTTGAAGTCTTCGCCACCAACGGTGACAGCAACGTTGGCGGTGCCTGGGACATGGGGAACAACTATTTCCAGACCTATTTTCCTTTTACCGCATTAAAGCTGGTTCACGTGCGCAGTGGTAAGCCTTTTACCCGTATCTGGCAAAAAGTGCCGCTCACGCAGTATGAGATAGACGGGAACAAAATCAAGATCAGGGGGCGCGATTTCAGCCCCATCAGCGCGGAGCTCATTCGTACCGACAGCAACAACCGCACGCCCGGTTACGCGTCATGGGGCTGCCCCTGGGCGGCAGCCGATAATTATACCGGCGCATACAGTTGTAATCAGCCCAATGGCTATGTGGTGTTTATGGGGCCGGGGATGAATGTGCCCGAAGCGGGTCAGGACAGCTGGAACCATTTTGAAACCTGGGGTTCCGGACGTTATATGGCCTTTGGGATGAATACCGCGCCGGTCGCCACCCTGACGCAAAATATGACCCAGGGCTGCCGGGTAGAAAATTATACCGCAAACGTCATTTTCCCCGGCATCAGCATCAACGGGCTTAATGAAGGCCAGGCCGTGACAGCGCCGCTCAGCATTACCCTGGCCTGTGCAAACGGGACCGAGAACATCTCGGGTATTAACTCAGGCCAGCTCTCTCTGGGCTTCCAGCCAAGTTACGCGGCTTGGCTGCAGGCCGAGCAACTGAGTTTGACGACGACAGGCGGTATCTCGCGCTACCTGGTGTCCGATCGCTATGACAGCGATCCTTCACTGGCAAAAGGCGTCGGCATTCAGTTACAGACGTCCAGTGGTCAGCCTGTCTCCTTTTTGAGCTGGAGCAGCTTCAGCAGTAATGCGGGCTGGCGGCCGGTACTGGAAGACGCGCAGGTTATCAGCGGTGGCCAGCAGAGTGACGAAAAGCTGTACCAGCGTACGTTCAGTGCCCGTCTTGCAAAGATTCCCGGTCAAACAGTGACGGCGGGCCGTGTCGATGCGACCGCATCCATCCTTATTCGGCTGCAATAACATGAAAACGTTTTTTTGGTTAGTTATGTCTATCGCGATTCATGCCCATGCCGCAGTGATTCCACAGCAAAGCCGGCTCATCTTTCATCCTGGCGAGGTACAAATTCCGTTGCTGTTGGTCAACAGTGGTGACGCGCCTGTACTGATCCAGACCTGGATAGACGGCGGTTCACCGGAACGATCACCCGGCAGTAAAGCCTTTCCCTTTGTTGCGCTTCCCGGCGTTTTTACGCTGAATAAAGAGGAAAAAAAGCAGATTGCGGTTCTGCGCACCGAGCTGGCCGCACAGCTGCCAAAGGATCGGGAATCCCTTTACTGGCTCAATCTTTACGAGATCAGCGCAGTGAAAAAAAGCACGCTACGGGCGGACAACGACAAGATCAGCATGGCGCTGAACACTCAGCTTAAAGTGATTAACCGGCCGTTCACGGACATTACGCCCTTTGCGGCACGGGTAAACGCGGTCACCTTTCAGGTAAGAAAAAAGCAGGGACAGTTTTTTATTCAGGCCATGAATCATAGCCGTTACTTTTTTACGCCGGGAAAAATGACGGTGACGGCAGGGGGGAAACGTTATCCCGTTTATCTGGACGGGGATAAAACGCTGGCACCTTTCACCCATAAAGCGTATCCCCTCATGGGTGATGCGCCGCCTTTAGCCACAGGTGAGGGCAGCCTTAACTTTACCGCGCTGGACGATCAGGGGAATCCTCAGGTTTTCACGGCAACGCTGAGCCAGGCTTCGGCTTCCCCGTAACATAACCGTACGCGGGTGCCCGTATTGTCTGGCACCCGCGAGTGATCAGTAAACCATGACAACCTTGCCGCGCATATGGCCTTCCAGCACGCGCTGGTGAGCGGTCTCAAGCGTTTCCACACTCAGGCCATGAAGCGTTTCGTTGAGTGTACTTTGCAGCTTGCCTTCGTCCAGCAGGCTGGCGACGGTATTGAGGATTTCACCCTGCTGCGCCATGTCCGGCGTGTTGTACATGCTGCGCGTATACATGAACTCAAAATGCAGTGCGGCGCTTTTTAACTTCAGTTGATCCATCGACAGCGGATGTTCATTCTCGACGATGGTGCAGATATGGCCCTGAGGGGCGATGAGCTGGCTCATGGTTTCCCAATGGCCGTCGGTGTCGTTAAGGCAGAAAATATAATCGACCTGTTTGATACCGTGCTTTTCCAGCTCCCCAACCATGTCTTTGTAGTTAATGACAAGGTCTGCCCCGCGATCGCGGCACCACTGGGCGGAATCTTCCCGTGAGGCGGTGGCAATCACTTTGGCTTTGCTGCGCATTTTTGCCAGCGGAATGGCCAGCGAACCGACGCCGCCAGCGCCGCCCACGACAAGCAGTGTTTGATCTTCACGTGCGGCTGCCATATCCAGCCGTTCAAACAGGCCTTCCCATGCGGTCAGCGCCGTCAGGGGAATAGCGGCAGAAGCCGCCCAGTCGAGGGTTTTCGGTTTGTGGCCGGTGATGCGTGAATCGACCAACTGCTCCGTACTGTTGCTGCCCGGGCGGGTAATATCGCCCGCGTAGTAAACCTCATCGCCTGGCTTAAAGCCGCTGACTTTGCTGCCGGTTTCCAGTACCACACCGCTGGCATCCCAGCCAAGAATACGCGGCACCTGTAAACCATTTTTGATCGCCCCTTTGTGGACTTTGGTATCCACCGGGTTGACCGAAGCGGCTTTCACCTGGACGCGCAGGTCATATTCGCCAGGCGTGAGGGTTTCTGGAAAAATTTCGACGAAGTTTTTTGGGTTTTCGGGATCGACGGCAATCGCGCGAACAGACATGGTTTATCTCCTGTAGTGTTTTCTCAAGTGTAGAACCCTGAGGCGATACTGATAAGATGGACAATCGTTATTAGCGTGTTCGTCTGAGGTGAACAATGGCGTTTCGTCAGTGGCAGGATATGGCGCTGTTTGCGTTAGTGGCAGAGTGTGGCAGTTTTACCGCCGCGGCAGAACGGGCGAGCTTACCCAAATCCAGCGTCAGTCAGCGCATCAGCCAGCTTGAACAGCGGTTGGGCATTCGCCTGTTAAACCGCACCACGCGCCAGTTAAACCTGACGTTTGCGGGCGAACGCTACCTGCTGCATTGCCAGGAGATGATGCAGGCCAGCGAACGTGCTGAGCAGGCTATTGCCAGTCTGCGGGAAAATCCCAGCGGTCGCCTGCGGATTACCAGCCCGGCGGGTATTGGCGCAACCTTACTGGCCCGCTGCAACGCCGCGTTTTTACGGCGCTATCCGGATGTGACGCTGGATATTTCCATTTCGGATGATATCCGCGATCTGGTGCAGGACGGTTTTGATCTGGCCTTGCGCACCGGCCAGCCGCAGGAGTCGTCTCTGATTGGTCGGCGCGTTGGCTACTGCCAGCGCTCGCTGGTGGCCGCGCAAGCCTATCTCGATCAGCATCCTCCGGTGACCCATCCTCAGCAGTTAGCCGCGCACCGTTGCATTGCGCACCGGGCCTGGAACGAGTGGGTGCTAAAACGGCACGATCAGTATCACCGTTGGCTGCTCCCGCCTGCACACCTCACCGACAATTTACTGTATGCACGCGAATCGGCGTTAGGCAGTGCCGGTATTACGCTTCTGCCGCGCTTTTTAATCGACGGAGAGATGCATGATGCGCGCCTGGTGCAGGTCTTGCCGGAATGGGAAATGGAGGGGAATGAACTGTGGCTGGTGTATCCCAGCCGAAAACTGAACTCACCTGCGCTGATGAAGTACATTGAATTTGCGTTGCAGTCGCCGGTGTTTCGCGAATTCTACCACTGAAGAAAAGAGAAGGGCGGCATCGCTGCCGCCCCTGTGTTACTTAATAATACGCTTGTACTTAATACGCTTCGGCTCCAGCGCATCCGCGCCCAGCGTGCGTTTCTTGTACTCTTCGTATTCGGTAAAGTTACCTTCGAAGAACTCGATCTTGCCTTCATCCTGGTAATCCAGAATGTGGGTCGCGATACGGTCAAGGAACCAACGGTCATGCGAGATCACCATGGCGCAGCCAGGGAACTCAAGCAGGGCGTTTTCCAGCGCGCGCAGGGTTTCAATGTCCAGGTCGTTGGTTGGCTCATCGAGCAGCAGCATGTTGCCGCCAACCTGCAGCAGTTTTGCCAGATGCAGACGACCACGCTCACCACCGGACAGCTCGCCGACACGTTTGCCCTGATCCACGCCTTTAAAGTTAAAGCGTCCGACATAGGCACGGCTTGGCATTTCAGTGTTGCCGATGCGCATAATATCCTGACCGCCGGAGACTTCTTCCCATACGGTTTTGGCATTATCCATGCTGTCACGGAACTGATCGACAGAAGCCAGCTTCACGGTTTCACCCAGCACAATCTCGCCGGAGTCCGGCTGTTCCTGACCGGACATCATGCGGAACAGCGTTGATTTACCGGCGCCGTTCGGGCCGATGATGCCGACGATGGCGCCTTTCGGTACGGAGAACGACAGGCCGTCAATCAGAACGCGGTCACCGTAGGATTTACGCAGGTTGCTGACTTCCAGCACTTTGTCACCCAAGCGGGCACCCGGCGGAATAAACAGCTCGTTGGTTTCGTTACGTTTCTGGTAGTCGGTGTTGTTCAGTTCTTCAAAGCGAGCCAGACGGGCTTTGCCTTTAGACTGCTGGCCTTTTGGCCCTTTACGTACCCACTCCAGCTCTTTCTCGATGGATTTACGACGTGCGGCTTCGGAAGAGGCTTCCTGTGCCAGACGGGCATCTTTCTGCTCCAGCCATGAGGAGTAGTTACCTTCCCACGGAATACCTTCGCCGCGGTCCAGTTCCAGAATCCAGCCAGCAACGTTATCCAGGAAGTAGCGGTCGTGCGTAATCGCTACCACGGTCCCTTCGAAGTCGTGCAGGAAGCGCTCCAGCCAGGCGACAGATTCGGCATCCAGGTGGTTCGTCGGTTCGTCCAGCAGCAGCATGTCGGGCTTTTCCAGCAGCAGGCGGCACAGCGCGACACGGCGACGTTCACCACCAGACAGGTTTGCGACTTTTGCGTCCCAGTCCGGCAGGCGCAGGGCATCGGCGGCGCGTTCCAGCTGCGTGTTCAGGTTATGGCCATCATGTGCCTGAATGATCTCTTCCAGACGTCCCTGCTCGGCAGCCAGCTTATCGAAATCCGCATCTTCTTCAGCGTATAAGGCATAAACCTCATCAAGACGTTTCAGCGCACCGACCACTTCGGACAGGGCTTCTTCAACGGACTCGCGCACGGTGTGCTCAAGGTTAAGCTGCGGTTCCTGTGGCAGGTAGCCGATTTTAATACCGGGCTGTGGGCGAGCTTCACCTTCGATATCTTTATCAATACCGGCCATGATGCGCAGCAGCGTAGATTTACCCGCACCGTTCAGGCCGAGTACACCAATTTTCGCGCCTGGGAAAAAGCTAAGGGAGATGTTCTTGAGAATATGTCGCTTGGGCGGAACTACTTTGCCGACGCGATGCATGCTATAGACGAATTGAGCCACGTTGTATTGAGCCTCTGGGTCTGTTTGTCGTTTGGATGATGTCGAAGTTTAGCCTTTTTCGCCGCCTATTCACAGCCGATGCGCCGGGATAATTCCGCGCAGTCGTGCAGTCAGGCGTAACTGTTTGATTTGTGTCCGCTGTCAGATGGAGCAGCAAACGGCCGCCTTAGCGCAGCGCGTCTGCTGTCCGCGACGAGAATTTAGCAATAGCCTGTTGCCGCCGCGTCACAGAAAAGCGTCAGGGAAGGCGGACGGGAATGTGCTGTTGGGTTAACCACTCACGCAGGGCGGGTTCGGGCGCGCTGTCGCTGACCAGTAAATCAAAGCGGGCGAGCTCGCCAATGCGCGCGGGCAGCACTTTGCCATATTTGCTGCTGTCGGCAACCAAAATACGTTGGCGGGCGCGCAGCATGGCATGGTGTTTCATCGGCAGCTCGTTGAGGTTGTAGCAGGTCGCTCCCTGATCCCGATCTACGCCAGCCGCAGAGATAAACGCCAGGCTGGGACACAGGTCATCCAGAATGGAATGGCCGCCGACGGGCGTGAATAAGGCATTGTCTGCATGAAATTCCCCGCCGCTCAGGATCACGTTGCAGGCGGGTTTTTCTTTCAGCGCCAGAAAGGTATTCATGGCACAGCAGATAGCGGTAAAGGGCAGCTCATCCGGAATCGCATCCACGACATAGGGCAGGGTGGTGCCGCAGTCGAAAAACACCGTGTCGTTTTCACTAATCAGGCTGGCTGCTGCCTGAGCGAGCCGCTGCTTGCGGGCCGCATTTTGGCCATGTTGATCGGAGATGAAATAGTGTCCGGCGTGGTTTCGGGGATCGCTCACAATATAACCGCCCAGCAATACCACGCTCGATGTCGGTTCACTTAAGTCCCGGCGCACGGTCATTTCGGAGACGTCCAGCAGCTGTGCGGCATCTTTCAGATGTAATTTATCGGTGCGCTTAAGTGCCAGAGCCAGTTTGCGAATGCGTTCGTCGCGGCGGGTTTCCATTGTCATTTCTGAACCTGTATTCCTTGAAGAAGACGTCATACGTCAGTGCCTGTCACATTGTTATCGCGCAATTAAATTTACCTGAAATCGCCGTGGTTTTATTGAGGCTGTGACAAATTTCAAAAAATATAAGGTGTTGCGTGCTCACCGGTTAAGATTTTTCATCTTACCCGCAATGTTATTACCCCGCAAACCTGCACTAAAGCTAAGAATAACGCACAGTTCAGACAGCTGAATTTGTTATAATAGTAACATCTGGAGGGCGAAAAATCCGATAAATCGCGGAATAATGTCACGTTAAATGTGAAATTTATCACATATTAAACGCCGGTGAATTGGTAGTGTTATTTTTATAACATTTTAGCTGTTCATTACCGGGGGAAAAATGGATATCGCCGTTATTGGTTCAAACATGGTGGATTTAATCACCTATACCAACAGCTTTCCTAAAGCTGGAGAGACGCTTGAGGCACCCGATTTTGCGATTGGCTGTGGGGGAAAAGGGGCCAATCAGGCTGTGGCGGCAGCAAAACTGGGTGGCGAGGTGATGCTGGTCAGTAAAGTCGGCGATGACCTGTTTGCGCCCACCACGCTGGCTAATTTGCAACAGCAGGGCGTGGATACGCGTTATGTCACAACCGAAAAAGGGGTTTCCAGCGGCGTGGCCCCCATTTTTGTTGATGATCAGTCGCAAAACCGCATTTTAATTATCAAAGGCGCGAATCAGCACCTCAAGCCGGCGGATATTGACGCTGCGGGTGATGCGTTGAAACGCTGTCGGTTGATCATTCTTCAGCTCGAAATTCCGCTGGAAACGGTGTACTACGCTATCGATTTTGCCCGTCAGCATGATATTCGCGTCATCCTCAACCCTGCGCCCGCCGTGGCAGACCTGGATATCCGCTATGCCTGCCAGTGCGACTTTTTTATGCCCAATGAGACGGAGCTGGAAATTCTTACCGGGATGCCGGTGGGGACGGATGATGACGTCAGGCTGGCCGGAGCGTCCTTGCTGAAACGTGGCCTGAAAAACCTGATCGTTACGCTGGGCAGTCGCGGATCGTTGTGGATGACCGGAGAGACACAGCACCAGGTTGCGCCTGTGCCGGTTAAGGCAGTGGATACCAGCGGTGCCGGTGATGCGTTTATCGGCTGCTTCGCTCATGAACTGGTGAAAACGGGCGATATTCCTGCGGCGATGGCCAAAGCCTCCGCCTACGCGGCCTGTAGCGTGACGGCGCGCGGCACACAACGTTCTTATCCTGATACAGCGGAATTTCAGCGCTTTCTTGACCTTCAGTGAGGTACAGCCATGCACCAGAACATTGTTCAGCAAAATGACGGTTATCTAAATAAGACTCCGCTGTTCCAGTTCATTCTGCTTTCCTGCCTGTTCCCCTTGTGGGGCTGTGCGGCAAGCCTGAATGACATTCTGATTACGCAGTTTAAAAGCGTTTTCGCCCTGAGCGATTTTGCCAGCGCCCTGGTGCAGAGCGCCTTTTACGGCGGCTATTTTCTGATTGCGATTCCTGCCTCGCTGGTGATCCGTAAAACCAGTTACAAGCTGGCTATATTAGCCGGTCTGGCGTTGTACATCCTGGGCTGCCTGCTGTTTTATCCCGCCTCGCATATGGCAACCTACACCATGTTTCTGGCGGCGATTTTTGCCATTGCCATTGGGTTAAGCTTTCTGGAGACGGCGGCGAACACCTACAGCTCAATGATCGGACAGCGTCAGCATGCCACGCTGCGTCTTAACATCAGTCAGACGTTTTATCCGGTGGGGGCGCTGATGGGCATTGTGCTGGGAAAATATCTGGTGTTTCAGGATGGAGAAAGCCTGGAAACGCAAATGGCAAACATGACGGCGGCGCAGGCGCATGCTTTCCGCCTGTCCATGCTGGAACATACCCTGGAACCCTATAAATATCTGGTGATGGTGCTGGTGGTTGTCATGCTGCTGTTTATGTTCACCCGCTATCCACGCTGCAAGCCGCAAAGCAACGAAAAATCGCTGCCAACGCTGGGGGAAACCTTTCGCTATCTGGCTAAAAATCGCCATTTTAAACGCGGTATTCTGGCGCAGTTTTTGTACGTCGGTATGCAGGTGGCGGTGTGGTCCTTTACCATCCGTCTGGCGCTTACGTTGGGAGCGGCCAATGAGCGCGAGGCATCCAGCTTTATGATTTACAGCTTTATCTGTTTCTTTATTGGCAAGTTTGTCGCCAACATTTTAATGACGCGTTTCCGGCCAGAGAAAGTGCTTATCGCCTTTTCACTCCTTGGCATCGCAACGCTGGGCTACGTGATGCTGGTGCCCAATTTCACAGCAGTCTACGCCGCGGTGTTTGTCAGCGTGCTGTTTGGCCCGTGCTGGGCGACGATCTATGCCGGGACGCTCGCGACCGTTGACAGTAAATACACCGAAGTCGCGGGAGCATTTATTGTGATGTCCATTGTGGGTGCGGCCTTTGTGCCCGCGCTGCAGGGCTTTGTTTCCGATCACCTGGGATCGATGCAGCTGGCATTCGGCGTGTCGCTGCTGTGTTTCGCATGGGTTGGGTTCTATTTTTGGGGCGAGCTGCGCCACAAAAAGCAGCCTCGCCTTAGCGGAAACCTGGCGGAGGAGGGGCGATGAAAACCCGTTTACCGCTTTGTCGCGAACAGTTCACCTACACGCCTTGCCTGCTGCTGGAGAGCGAGGACTTCAGCGTCGAGCTGTTTCGTTATCCTGCGGGCATTGAAGCCATTCGCATTCACAACCGACGGGGCACGGTAATTGTGTTGCCGTTTCTGGGCCAGATGGTGTGGGACGTGAATTTTGACGGCCGCGCATTAACCATGGGACATCGCTTTAAACAGCCGCTGCCGGGTGATTCGATTATCGATACCTATGGCTGCTTTGCCTTTCACTCTGGCCTGCTGGCGAATGGCTGCCCTGCTGCGGAAGACACGCACGCGCTGCACGGCGAAATGGCCTGCGCACGCATGGATACAGCATGGATTGTGCTGGAGGACGACAGACTTTCGGTGGAGGGCGAAACCGAATACATCAAGGGGTTTGGTCACCACTATCGGGCGGCTCCGGCGGTAAGATTAGGGGCCAGTCAGGCACGACTGGTGCTGGAGATGAGCGTCACCAACCTGGCTGGCGCGCCGATGCCGTTGCAGTACATGTGCCACATCAACAGCGCGTGGGTGGCGCAGGGGCAGTTCAGGCAGACGATACCGGATGAGGCATTTCAGCTGCGCCGCTCCCTACCGGCACATGTGCGGCCCACGCCGCAATGGACCGCTTTTACCGCATCCCTTGCCAGCGATCCCGCCGCTTTACGCCGGTTGGATCAACCCGAGATGTACGATCCAGAGATTGTCTTCTTTGCCGATCATCTGGCGCAGTACGGTGAGAACGTTCAGTTTGAACTCCATTCTCCGGACGGTTACGCCCTGATGACCCGCTTTTCTACTGCGCAGTTCCCGCATGCCACGCGCTGGATACTGCATAATGCGGATCAACAGGTTGCTGCCTATGTGCTGCCCGCCACCTGCCGTCCTGAAGGCTTTGCTGCGGCAACGCGCGCCGGAACGTTAATCGCGCTGATGCCCGGCGAGCAGCGCCATTTTCAGGTCGAAACCGGTCTGCTGTAAAACCCGTACGGCGACGCTTCAGGGTCGTAACCTTACCCGGTGAAACAGGCTGTTGTTATCGCATCGTCTTTTTCCCCTGGGATTCCGGGAGCGTCATACGTCCCGGATAATCCCGGTGGCGAAACGCGCTGGATAGCCTGTCGATATCTTCGTTCGCGCTGGCTTCTTACTGAAGCCGGCCTCTTCAGACCGGATAAACACACCGTTATGCCGCGTCATGTCAGAACCCCGCCGTCACGCCTCCTGTTTTTTGCCCGGCTGAGAACCCTTCTTCTTTAGTTTGGCGCCGATGGAGATGATTTTCGCCATCTCTTCATCTTCCCGCGCCGAACATAAGCTGTTTTATGTGATCAAGATCACATAAAAAGACATTAGCCAGCTTTATGAGAATGCTTACCCTTTTAAAAATTGAATGATAATGATTATTATTAATGTTGTCATTATCGTTAAAAAGCGCATGTTTAATGCAAATTAACCACATAAAATGTAGTTTTTAATGATTTTTTTAAACATAAATTCTTAATTTTCTTGATCTCATGGGTTAGCCAGCTCGGCTAAAGGTTACTGAATCTGAACTGACTCGCGCGGTCTGGCGCATGCTGCTGCCCTGTTTTCACGGTGGCCGGGCGGCCTACGTCTTTAACAAAGGAACAGGATATGGTGTTACGTAAGCAAAATCTGTCGGTGCCTCGCCGACATCTGCCTGATGAGGTCCTGACTGCTCAGGACTTTATCTTCAACGACGCGCAAATCCCTGCGTGGCATCAGCAAACGCAAGAGGCGCTGGCGCTGATCTCCAGCACCATTCAGCGCGTTGAAAAGCCCTTCAGCGGTATTCTGCCCCACGAGCTGGCTCCGGCTTTCAGCGCTGTCGATCTTGACCAGCCGCTGGGAAATAACGAGGCCGCGCTGGAAGAGCTGCGGACGCTTTATCTGCGCGATGCCGTCTGGTTCCACCATCCCAAATACGTGGCGCACCTTAACTGCCCGGTTGTACTGCCGTCTCTGCTGGCCGAGCAGATCATGGCGGCAGTCAACAGCTCCGTGGATACGTGGGACCAGAGTGCGGGCGGAACGCTGATAGAACAGAAGGTGATTGACTGGACGCTGGGCCGCATCGGTCTGCCTGCGAGCGCAGACGGCATCTTTACCAGCGGCGGGACGCAGTCGAATCTGATGGCGATGCTGCTGGCGCGCGACAGCTGGTGCGCCGCACATCATCCGGGCCACCTGATCAAACATCAGGGCCTGCCTGCCGATGCGGCAAAATGGCGCGTGTTGACCTCCAGACTGAGCCACTTCAGCATCCAGAAATCGATGGCCATTCTCGGCCTGGGCTACGATGCGGTCATCCCGGTAGCGTATGACGACCATTACCGCATGGACAGCGTGCAGCTTGAGCAGGAGATTCAGCGCTGTCATGAGCAGGGCCTGATCCCTATCGCCGTCGTTGCCACCAGCGGCACCACCGATTTCGGCAGTATCGATCCGCTGGAAAGCATCGCGAAACTTTGTCAGCAGCACGGCATCTGGATGCACGTCGACGCGGCGTACGGCTGCGGCCTCCTGGTTTCCGAACAGCATCGCCAGCGCCTCAACGGCATTGAAAAAGCCGACTCGGTGACGGTGGATTACCACAAGTCATTCTTCCAGACCGTAAGCTGTGGCGCGTTCTTTGTGCGCGAGAAACAGCACCTTAGCCATGTAACGCACCATGCTGATTACCTTAATCCGCTTAGCGCCCAGCAGGAAGGGACGCCAAACCTGGTCAATAAAAGTATTCAGACCACGCGTCGGTTTGACGCGCTGAAAATGTGGCTGACCTTACGCATTATGGGGCCGTCTGCACTGGGTGAGGCATTCGATACCATTCTGACGCTGACTCAGGCAACCCATCAGCGGCTGAACGCCCATCCGGCGATTGAGGTTCTGCATGCGCCTGAACTGACCACCCAAATCTTCCGCTTCGTGCCACGCCCTGGCATGAATCCCGCACAGCTGGATGCCATCAACGCCGGTATCCGCAAGGCGCTGTTCCGATCCGGTAATGCGGTGATTGCCGGGACCAAAGTGGAGGGGCGGCAGTACCTGAAATTTACCCTGCTGAATCCCACCACCTCGGTGGCTGACATTGAAGATGTGATCGCCCTGATCGCCCATTACGGTCGAGAACAGGCGCGTGACGTGACATTACCCGTGGCTAACCAGTGAGAACGGTGCAATGAACAACCAGATGTATGACTTTATCGGTATTGGTATCGGTCCTTTTAATCTCAGCCTGGCCTGCCTGAGCGAACCGGTTGAGGGGCTGAAGGGGATTTTTCTGGATCAAAATTCGGGATTCGACTGGCACACCGGCATGATGCTGGAGAGTGCGCATCTGCAAACGCCCTTTATGGCTGACCTGGTGACGCTGGCCGATCCCACCAATCCCTATAGCCTGCTCAATTATATGAAACAGAAAGGGAAAATTTATTCGTTTTACATTCGCGAAGACTTCTTCCTGATGCGAAAAGAGTACAACCAGTACTGTCAGTGGGCCTGTTCACAGCTGAGTAATTTACGCTGGAACACGCGCGTAGACTATGTAAGCTACGACGATGCCCGACAGTGCTACTGCGTTCGCTCGGTGGATACGCTCACGGGTCAGCAGCAAGAGTGGCTGGCCCGTAAGCTGGTGTTGGGCACCGGACCCACCGCCTGGCTGCCGGCGTGCAGCCGACCGCACCAGTCGCGTTTCACCCATTCCAGCCAGTATCTGGCAGACAAAGCGGAATTGCAGAAAAAAAGCACCCTCACCGTGCTGGGAAGCGGGCAGAGCGCTGCAGAGATCTATTACGATCTGCTGACGGACATCGATCGGTTTGGCTATCAGCTGAACTGGATCACCCGCGCGCCGCGTTTTTATCCGCTGGAATACACCAAACTGACCCTGGAGATGACCTCGCCAGAATGGGTCGACTACTTCCACGCGCTGCCGGGGGAGAAGCGCGATGCGCTGAACGCGCGCCACAAAAATCTCTACAAAGGTATTAACAGCACCTTAATCAACGACATCTACGACCTGATGTACGTCAAGCAACTGGATGGCGCGCTGGACGTTAACCTGTTCACCCATTCTGAACTTACCGGTATGCGCTGGTTGCCAGGCGGTGAATGTGAACTCGCGCTGCATCATCAGGAACAGGATTGTGCTTACACGCGTCGTACTCAGGGCCTGGTCATGGCAACGGGTTATCAGTATCGCCCGCCGATGTTTATCGAAGGCATCAGCCAGCGTCTGCGCTGGGATGAAAAGGGCCGTTACGACGTCCAGCGCAATTACAGTATCGACCTGCACAACCAGGTCTTCGTCCAGAACGCGGAGCTGCATACGCATGGTTTTGTGACGCCGGATCTTGGCATGGCCTGCTATCGCAACTCGGTGCTCCTGCGTGAACTCACCGGGCGGGAAGTTTATCCCGTTGAGCGTCAAATCGCCTTCCAGACTTTCCCGGCCCAAACGGAACACTAATATGTCACAGTCCACACTTTTCACTGCGGCCCGTCCAGCGGGGCAGTTTACCCTTCGTCCCCTGCTGCCCGCTGATGTGAGGCTTATTCACCGCTGGGTCACGCGCGACTACGCCCGCTTCTGGGGAATGCAGGATCACGCGCCAGAGCAGGTCGCCGAATTCTATCAACAGCTGACGGCAAAAGATCCCCATGCGGCGTTAATCGGCTGCTGCGATGGCGAACCGGCGTTTCTTATCGAATGTTATCGTGCCAGTGAGGATGAGGTCGGCAGGCATTATCCCGCCCAGCCAGACGACTACGGCATGCATATTCTGATCGCGCCCGCGGTGACACCGGTCAGCCAGTTTAGCTGGCAGGTGTTCAGCACGGTCATGGACTACATGTTCAGCCGCCCCGAGGTTAACCGCGTGGTGGTCGAGCCGGACGTGCGCAATGACAAAATCCATCGCCTGAATAAACGTGCGGGTTTTCGCTATCAGCACACCATTGATATGGGACATAAAACGGCCTGGTTGGCTTTCTGCCAGCGCGATGATTATCAGCAGGCCCTACTGCAGGAATCACATATGAATAACACCACACCGCTGTTGAACGGTTCACACCTCACCGGACATGACTGGCTGCAGGCCAACCGTTTACTGATTCGCAAAGCCATTGCCGAATTCGCGCACGAGAAGCTGATCACCCCTGTTGATGTCGGCAGTGGCCGTTACCAGCTGGCCGTGCCGAATGGCGAATCAGAATATGTTTTTTCCGCACAACGGCTGGCGCTGGACCACTGGGAAATCGATGTGGCTTCCCTGCAAAAACAGGAAAACGGCCACCGTTTACCGCTGGATGCGCTGCAGTTTATTGAAGAGTTCAATGCCCAAATCGGCATCCCTCAGGCGCTGTTGGCGACCTATATGGAAGAGATTAGCAGCACGTTGTGCAGTAGCGTGTTTAAACTGCAGAAGAACAATCCAGACAGCCAGGCGCTGGTGAAGGCGGACTTTCAGACCCTGGAGTCGTCGATGACGGAAGGGCATCCCTGCTTTGTCGCCAATAACGGCCGTATTGGTTTTGATGCTCGCGATTATCTCGCTTATGCGCCTGAGGCGGCGACGCCGGTGAGATTGATCTGGGTCGCTGTGCATCGACGTAATGCTCACTTCTCCAGCATCAGTGAGCTGAGCTATGCGCGGCTGTTGCAGGAGGAGTTAGGACAGGGTGCCCTCGACCAGTTCGCCGCTCAACTGGCGAGCAAAGACGTCGTCGCCGAAGACTATATCCTGATGCCGGTCCATCCCTGGCAGTGGCAGAATAAACTGCTGACGGTGTTTGCTGCGGATATTGCTAACCAGGACATTATTTATCTTGGAATCGGTGAGGACCACTATCAGGCTCAACAGTCGATTCGCACCTTCTTTAACCGCAGCCAGCCGCAGAAACGCTATGTGAAAACGGCGCTGTCGGTGCTGAACATGGGCTTTATGCGCGGTCTTTCGCCTTACTATATGGCGACCACGCCCGCGATTAACGAATGGCTGGAAACGCTGGTGGCAAACGATAGCTGGCTCCAGCGCTGTGATTTCCGCATCCTGCGTGAAGTGGCCGCGGTGGGCTATCACAACCGACATTACGAACGCGCGATCAAAGGCGACTCTGCCTACAAGAAAATGTTTGCGGCCCTGTGGCGTGATAATCCGGTCACTGACCTGCAGCCTGGCCAGCGTTTAATGACCATGGCGGCGTTTCTGCATGTCGATCATCAGCAGCAGCCGTTACTACCGGCGCTGATCGCCGATTCGGGGCTGCCAGCGGAACAGTGGATTGACCGTTACCTGAACTGCTATCTCAGCCCGCTGCTGCATTGCTTTTATCAACACGATCTGGTGTTTATGCCTCACGGCGAGAACCTTATTCTGCTGCTGGAAAATAATGTGCCGGTCAGCGCCTACATGAAGGACATCGGCGAGGAGATTGCGGTGATGAATCCGGATGCGGTTCTGCCTGAAAAGGTGCAGCGGCTGGCGGTGGACGTGCCTGAACATCTGAAGCTGCTGTCGATTTTTACCGACGTCTTCGACTGCATTTTCCGCTTTATCAGCGCGATTTTGCATCAGTCTGATACCTTGTCGGAAACCCAGTTCTGGCAGCGGGTGGCGCAGTGCGTCAAGGACTATCAGCAGGCCCATCCGCAGCTTGCCAGTAAGTTCGCCCGCTACGATATGTTTGCGCCCGAATTCACCCGCTCTTGCCTGAATCGCCTGCAGCTGGCGAACAATCAGCAGATGATTAACCTGTCCGATCCTGCAGAAAACCTCAAGTTTGCCGGTACGCTGGAGAATCCCATCGCCAAATGGCGGTAACGGGATAATGACCTCCTTTCACATCAGCGCGGTCGCTCAGGCGACCGCGTTTTTTATCGTTTTTCTGGACATTCTACACGATGGCTCTTTTTCAACCGGTCTCGCGCCTCACGCGTCGACATTTCCTGTTCCCCTTATCGCTGGTGTTATTTGAGTTTGCCACCTATCTGGCGCACGACATGATTCAGCCAGGCATGCTGCTGGTCACGCAGGCATTTCACGTGGGTCCGGAGTGGGTCTCCACGTCACTGACCGCTTACCTGATGGGCGGCATGCTGTTGCAGTGGCTGTTGGGCCCGCTATCCGACAAGCTGGGACGACGTCCGGTGCTGCTGGCAGGCGTTGCCTTTTTCATGCTGACCTGCCTCGCAACCCACTGGGTGCAGAGCATTGGGCAGTTTATCCTGCTGCGCTTTCTTCAGGGCATCAGCCTGTGTTTCATCGGTGCAGTCGGTTATGCCGCCATTCAGGAGGCATTTGACGAAGCGCTCAGCGTAAAGATGATGGCGCTGATGGCTAACGTAGCGCTGCTGGCACCGTTGGCCGGGCCGCTGGCGGGCACGGCGTTTCTGGCTGTTGCGGACTGGCGCACGCTGTTCCTGTTTTTTGCCGCCCTGTCTGCTCTGGCATTGACGGGCCTGTGGCTCTCGATGCCGGAAACGGCGGGCGACAGAAACACCTCCGTGTCGCTGAAGTCCCTGGCGGCCGGCTATTACGCCTTGTTAAAAGACCGCCAGGTGATGTGCGGTTCACTGGCCATCGGCCTGGTGACGATTCCCTGTCTGGCCTGGGTAGCGCTTTCTCCCGTTATCCTTATTCACGATCTGGGACTGAGCCGCATGGATTATGCGCTGCTCCAGTTACCGGTCTTTCTGGCGATGATCGCCGGAAATCTGCTGCTGGGGCGGCTTGCCAGCCGTCTGCCGGTTGAACAGCCGCTGCGGCTGGGGGCCTGGCCGATTTTGGCGGGTTTGACGGTGGCCGCTATTGGCACCTTTATCAATGCAGGCAACGCGGCATGGCTGACGGCGGGCCTGAGCCTTTACGGATTCGGCACCGGAATGGTGAATGCCGGGCTGTACCGACTGACATTGTTCTCCAGCCGGGCGGGCAAGGGCAGCGTCGCGGCGATGTTAGGGATGGTCAGTATGGTGGTGTTTGCGCTGGGCATTGAGGCGGTGAAAGCGGCGTACTTCGGTGGCGGAACGGCCTGGTTCAGCCTGATTAATCTGCTGTGCGGGCTGTTATGGCTGGCACTGGTGCGGTCGTTTCTGCGCGAAAAACAGCGGCGACACAGCACCGTAACGGCCTGAGGTGAGACAGGCGGCCTGGTGCCGCCTGTGGGAAGGATCAGAAATCGTAGCCGACGGTGGCAACAATGGTGCGTTCAGCTCCCCAGTAGCAGAAGCCGGTGCCATAGCAGGCGGAGACATAGTCGCGATCGGTCAGGTTATTCGCGTTAACCTGCACAAAAGCCCCTTTCAGGCTGCTGTTCCAGACGCCTAAATCGGCACGTACCGAGGCATCAAACAGCGTAGCGGAAGGCAGACGAGTGGTGTTTTCATTGTCTGCCCACTGCCGACCAATGTAACGGACGCCTGCGCCTACGCTGATCCCGGCATCAAACTGGTATTTCGCCCACGCAGAAGCCATCGAGTTGGGCGTCACGTAAGGCGTATGACCGTTGTTACCGTCGATAGAATCTTTGAAGCGCACGTGGTTGAGCGTAAAGCTCGCCAGCGTGCTCAGGCGCGGAGTGAGCTGATTATGGGCTTCCAGTTCGAGGCCCTGAGAGTGCACTTTCCCGGCCGGTTCGTAATAAGAGCCTACCACCACGCGGTTACCCACATCATTTTGCGTCAGGTCGTACACGGCTGCTGAGTAGAGATCGGACGTGCCCACGGGCTGGTATTTAATCCCGGCCTCGTACTGCTCAGATGTAGTCGGTTTCAGCAGGTTGCCGTCCTGTCCGGAAAGCGATTGCGGCGTAATGGCCTGACTGTAGCTGGCATACGGAGAGATACCGTTATCGAATGCATAGAGCAGCGCCGCGCGACCGCTGACGTGATCGTCTTGACGACGATATTGCGTATCGGTGCTGTACTGTCTGTTTTCAGACACGATCCGATCGTAGCGGCCGGAGAGATCCAGATGCCACTTGTCCCATTTCATCTCATCCTGCAGATACATACCGGTTTGGTAGTAACGGCGCTGTGAGTTCTGGAATACGTAAGCCGGATTCGTCCCCACGGCCTGGCCTGTCAGCGCGTTAAGCTGACTGGCTAAGCCACTGGCATCACGCAAATCATTGGTGTACTTATGATATTCCGCGCCCAGTACGACCTTATGATCTACCGGACCCGTGGCAAAATCGGCTTCCAGTTGATTATCGATCGCGTACGCATTCAGTGAAGAACGTGAACCGGAATAGTAGCGATTAAGCAGTTCAGACTGCGGAGAATCCCAGCCAGCCTGATAAACCTGATCCAAATCGACATTGGAGTGGGAATAGCTGGCATTGGAGCGGAAGGCCCAGGTTTCATTAAAGCGGTGAGCGAACTCCGCGCTGTAAATTTGCTCGCGACGTTTGAACTGATCCAGTGTACTGTCGCCGTCATAAAAACCGGTGCTGAGCTTACGTCCGTTATGCTCGGTTATGCTGCCATCACCCGGCACGGCGCTGTGATAGCCACCGGAAGGATCCTTCTGCAGATAGGCGCGTAACAGCAGTGACGTATCTTCATCCGGTTGCCACAGCAGCGAGGGCGAAATCGCATATTTTTCTTCGCGGGTATGATCGTACTGCGTATCGCTGTTGCGCGTGATGCCGGTCAGACGAAAAGCCCACTGATCGTTGATCGCGTTGGTGTAATCAAATGCGGCGCTGTTGGTGTTATGGGTGCCGGTGGACAGACGGAAATGTCCTTCAGGCGCATATTGAGGACGCTTAGAGGTCTCCATCACTAATCCACCGGGAACGGTTTGGCCATACAGGGCAGAAGAGGGGCCTTTGATCACGTCAATGCGTTCGAGGAACCAGGGATCAACCTGCAGCACGTTGTAGCTGCCCGGATCGCTCATCAGCCGCAGGCCGTCCAGAAAAATATTATCAACGTCGCCGCCGTGGAAACCGCGCAACGATACCGTATCGTAGCGGGTGGCCGCACCGGCGAAGTTCGTAAAGGCGCCCGCAGTGTAATTCAGCGCCTGATTCACATCCATCGCACCCTGATCGTCCATTTGCTGGCGCGTGATCACCGAGACTGACTGCCCGGTGGTGATCAGCGGACGATCGGTCTTGGTTGCGCCTTTACTGACGGTCGCCGTATAGCCTTCTGTCGGGGTTGTCGACGTTTCTTCGGGCTTTGCTGTGACCACCAGCGTGTTGGCGGCAAAGGTCACTGCAGGTGTGGCAATGGCGATGGAACACAGCAACGCTAACCGTTTCCGGCAGAAAGGCATTCTCATTGTTTATCCCTTACAAATGGTAGATACGCCGCTCCCGACAGAGGAAAGGAGCGAAAATTGGTGTTAAGAACAGGTTATTTACATTGAATGCAAATGAGAATTATTGCCTTTACTGTTAATCATTACAAGATGTCTTCAGCGTTATTGTTAAAGAAATTGCAGGCTAACGGGGTAAACACGCGTGGAACGTGCGTCAGGGAAGCCTTTTCGGGCAGGTTGTATCGGGCGGGGCGGGGGAGAAACATTCAACACGCTTCACGTACGACGTGAAGGCAGGCCAGGCGATCTGGCCTGCCGGGGAGGAGTGTCAGATGGCGACCAGACCGCGCACGTTCTCCGCCTCCATGTCACTGCCACGACCGCGCTGGATAATCTCGCCGCGCGACATCACCAGATAGCTGTCGGCCAACTCAGCGGCGAAATCATAGAATTGCTCAACCAGCAGAATCGCCATATCGCCGCGCTGCGCCAACTGACGGATCACCATGCCAATCTCTTTGATCACCGACGGCTGGATCCCTTCCGTCGGCTCGTCGAGGATCAGCAACTGCGGACGACTTGCCAACGCGCGACCAATCGCTAACTGCTGCTGTTGTCCCCCGGACAGGTCGCCTCCGCGCCGCGACTTCATGTCGAACAGCACGGGAAACAGCTGATAGATCTCATCAGGCACCTGTTTGGCCTGTGAGGCGGAGAAGCGGGACAGGCCCATTAGCAGATTCTCCTCAACCGTGAGACGGGGGAAAATTTCGCGGCCCTGTGGCACGTAAGCGATGCCGGACTGCACGCGCTGATGCGGCTTGCGCGTCCCGATCGGCTTGTCCTGCCAGCGTACCTCACCCGATTTGGCCGGAATCAATCCCATCAGGCATTTCAGCAGCGTGGTTTTGCCCACGCCGTTACGGCCCAGCAGGCAGGTGATTTCGCCTGTTTTTACCTCAAAAGACAGGCCGCGTAGAATATGGCTGCCACCGTAATACTGATGCAGTTCAGATACCTGTAACATTTAGCGCCCCAAATAAACGTCGATGACCTGCTCGTTGGCCTGAACCTCGCGCAGCGAACCTTCCGCCAGCACCTTGCCTTGATGCAAAACCGTGACGTAGTCGGCAATGGTTTCCACAAAGCCCATGTCGTGTTCAACCACCATGAGTGAGTGTTTCCCTGCCAGGCTACGGAACAGCTCGGCGGTATAGTCGGTTTCCGCATCGGTCATGCCGGCCGCAGGTTCATCCAGCAGAAGCAGGTGCGGCTCCTGCACCAGCAGCATGCCGATCTCAAGAAACTGTTTCTGTCCATGCGACAACAGGCCCGCCTGGCGGTGACGCGAACCCGTGAGCCGCAACAGGACGAGGACCTCGTCAATCCGATCCCGCTGCTCGCTGTTAAGCCGTGCGCGCAGGCTGGCCCAAACGGTTTTGGTGGTTTTCAGGGCAATTTCCAGATTTTCAAACACCGTCAGCGCTTCAAACACCGTGGGTTTCTGAAATTTGCGTCCGATACCGCGACGGGCAATCTCAACGGGGGAGTGGCTGGTCAGGTCATTATCCTGATCGTAAATGACCCGGCCCTTATCCGGTCGTGTTTTGCCGGTAATCACATCCATTAGCGTGGTTTTTCCTGCGCCGTTAGGGCCGATCACACAGCGCAGTTCGCCCACGCCGATCTGTAAGGACAGATCGGACAGGGCGCGAAAGCCATCAAAAGAGACGGTGACCGCTTCCAGTTGCAGCACCGGATCGCGCTGAACACGATGACGATCGGCGGGAAATGATTGGGTATACGGGTGCTCAGTCATCTTTTCTCCGGCGCAGTAAGCCAATCACGCCACGCGGCAGAAACAGCGTGACGAGAATAAACATCATCCCCAGAAAGAACAGCCAGTATTCGGGGAAGGCAACGGTAAACAGGCTCTTCGCGCCGTTAACAATCGCGGCGCCCAGCAGTGGGCCAATTAAGGTGCCGCGTCCACCCAGTGCGACCCAGATAGCGGCTTCGATGGAGTTGGTGGGGGACATTTCACCGGGATTAATAATGCCGACCTGCGGCACATAAAGTGCGCCCGCCATGCCGCATAACACGGCGGACAGCGTCCAGACGAACAGCTTAAAGCCACGGGGATCGTAACCGCAGAATATCAGACGGTTTTCCGCGTCGCGGACCGCCGTCAGCACCCGGCCGAATTTACTGCGTGCCAGGACAAAACCCAGGCCTAAACTGACTAACAGCAATATCACCGTCGCGACAAACAGGCCGATGCGCGTGCCCGTGGCGGTAACATTAAAACCAAGCAGGGTGGTGAAGCCGGTAAAGCCGTTGTTGCCACCAAAGCCGGTTTCATTGCGGAAAAACAGCAGCATGCCGGCATAGGTCAGCGCCTGGGTCATGATGGAGAAATAAACCCCTTTGATTTTCGAGCGGAAGGCGAAAAAACCAAAGACCAGCGCCAGCAGGCCGGGAACCAGCACAATCAGGCACAGCGCCCAGGCAAAATGCTGGGTGCCCGCCCAAAACCACGGCAGCCGATCCCAGGAGAGAAAGGCCATAAAGGCCGGTACGCCGTCGCCCGCCGCCTGGCGCATCAGGTACATGCCCATCGCATAGCCGCCCAGCGCAAAAAACAGGCCGTGTCCCAGAGAGAGTAAACCGGCATAACCCCAGACCAGATCCAGCGCCACCGCGACCACCGCATAGCACAGAATTTTACCCACCAGGGTTAAGGTATAGGTCGATATCGCCAGCGGATGGGTTGCCGGCAGCAGCGCCAGAAATGGCATGATCAGCAGCATCAGCGTAACCAGTGCGCCAATACCCAGCGTCAGGCGCGGGGCCTGACGAGCCAGACGTAAGGAGATGGGTTGCGTCATTAGTCAGTCACCCTTCCTTTCACCGCAAATAACCCTTGCGGACGTTTTTGAATAAACAGCACGATCATGACCAGAATCAGGATTTTCCCCAGCACCGCGCCGATTTGCGGCTCCAGCACTTTATTGAGAATGCCCAGACCCAGCGCAGCCACGACGGTGCCGGCCAGTTGCCCCACACCGCCGAGCACCACCACCAGGAAAGAGTCAATAATGTAGCCCTGGCCCAGTTCCGGTCCGACATTTCCCAACTGGGACAGGGCCACGCCGCCCAGCCCGGCGATGCCGGAGCCCAGGCCAAAAGCCAGCATATCGACTCGGCCTGTTGGCACGCCGCAGCAGTCGGCCATGGCCCGGTTTTGCGTTACCGCCCGCACGTTCATCCCCAGCCGCGTGCGGTTCAGCAGCAGCCAGGTCAGGATCAGCACAAACACCACGAACAGAATGACCGCAATACGGTTCCAGGGCAGAACCAGATTCGGCAGCACCTGCAATCCGCCGGACAGCCAGGCGGGGTTCGCAACCTCAAGGTTCTGCGCGCCAAACAGCATCCGCACCAGCTGAATCAGCATCAGGCTGATGCCCCAGGTGGCTAACAGGGTTTCCAGTGGACGGCCATACAGATGACGGATAATGGTGCGCTCCAGCGCCATACCGATAACCGCCGTTAACCCAAAGGCGACCGGGAGCGCCAGCAGCGGATACCAACCGATGTAATGCGGCGCGAACTGCTGAAACAGGTTTTGCACCATCCAGGTCGCGTAGGCACCCAGCATCAACATTTCCCCGTGCGCCATATTGATCACGCCCAGCAGGCCGTAGGTAATCGCCAGGCCCAGGGCGGCAAGCAGCAGTATCGAACCCAGCGACAGGCCGCTAAACGCCTGGCCCAACAGATCGCCCCACATCAGGCGGCTTTTAATCTGTTGCAGGCTTTCTGTTGCCGCCTCGCGTACGGTTTCATCGGGCTCCACTGTGGGCTGGGTCAGCCGTTGCAGGCTGGCCTGGGTGTTAGGATCGCCGGACTCGCCCAGCAGTTTCACCGCCCGCAGCCGAACCATGGGCTGAGGGCTGGACAGTTGCAGGCTGGCCGCCGCCATCGCCAGCGCGGCATGCACGCGCGCATCCTTTTCGAGGCTCAGGCGTTGCGTAATCAGCGGGAGAAGATCGGCGGCGGCGTCATTTTGTAACTGCTGTGCCGCACTCAGGCGTACGCTGGCGTCGCTGCTCACCAGTTGATGTGCGGCGAGCGCACTGGCGACCAGCACGCGCAACCGGTTATTCATAAACAGTTTTTTTAGCGCGCCCTTCGGCTGTGATGACGTATCCAGCGGCTGGAGCCCATTACCGGTTTGGCTAAAAGGATGACGATCCTGATCCGTGACCACGGTTTCGGCTTTCAGCGCCTGAAGCAGCGGCAACCGGCTGACATCTGGCGCAGCGGCCCACTGTTGCAGCAATTCCGCCTGCTGAGCGCGGCTCGCCGCGGCGAAGTCGGCCGCCGGTCCGGCGCTGGCAAACAGCGGCAGGAGCAGCAAAAAACTAAAGAAACACAGGCGAAGCGTCATGGGAGAGCCTCATCAAATAGGCGATCATAGGAAGTCCTTACTGCCGCCCCACAGAGGGATCAGGGGCGGCACCTGTCTTACTGAGACGTTTTCACCGGGTGATCGGGTTTTTTGTCATTGCCGGGAAGGTACGGGCTCCAGGGCTGGGCGCGTACCGGTTTGTCGGTTTGCCAGACCACGTTGAACTGACCGTTTTCTTCCACTTCGCCAATCATCACGGGTTTATGCAGATGGTGGTTAGTCTGATCCATCGTCAGGGTAAAGCCATCCGGCGCTTTAAAGGTCTGCCCGGCCATGGCGGCGCGCACCTTATCCACGTCGGTGGTGCCCGCTTTTTCGACGGCCTGCGCCCACATATGGATCCCTACGTAGGTCGCCTCCATCGGATCGTTCGTCACAACGCTGCTGGCATTCGGCAGGTTATGGGCTTTGGCATAAGCACGGTAATCGGCGACAAATTTGGCGTTGGTCGGGTTATCCAGCGATTCGAAGTAGTTCCAGGCGGCGAGCTGGCCGACCAGCGGTTTGGTATCAATTCCACGGAGCTCTTCTTCGCCCACTGAGAACGCCACCACCGGTATGTCGGTGGCTTTGATGCCCTGATTCGCCAGCTCTTTGTAAAACGGCACGTTGGAATCCCCGTTGATGGTGGAGACCACTGCGGTTTTCCCGCCTGCGGCGAACTTCTTGATATTGGACACGATGGTCTGGTAATCGCTGTAGCCGAACGGGGTATAAACTTCTTCGATGTCTTTATCCTGTACGCCTTTGGTGTGCAGGAAAGCCCGCAAAATTTTGTTGGTCGTGCGGGGATACACATAATCTGTTCCCAACAGGAAGAAGCGTTTCGCGCCGCCGCCATCCTGGCTCATCAGGTATTCCACTGCCGGAATAGCCTGCTGGTTAGGGGCTGCCCCGGTGTAGAATACGTTCGGTGACATCTCTTCACCTTCATACTGTACCGGGTAGAAGAGCAGGCCGTTCAGCTCTTCGAAGACCGGCAGCACGGATTTTCGTGATACCGAGGTCCAGCAGCCAAACACCACCGCGGTTTTGTCCTGGGTCAGCAGCTGGCGCGCCTTTTCGGCAAAGAGCGGCCAGTTTGAGGCGGGATCCACCACCACCGGTTCGAGCTTTTTACCCAGCACGCCACCTTTCGCATTGATTTCATCAATGGTCATCAGGGCGACATCTTTCAGTGGCGTTTCGGAAATCGCCATAGTGCCGGAAAGCGAGTGCATAATACCCACTTTGATGGTGTCAGCCGCCTGGGCGCTCCATGAGAATCCCATACCTGCAACGGTAGCGGAGAGTGCAAAAGCCTTGAGCAATGAACGTCTTTTCATCAATGTTAAACCCCTGGTTAGATGGATGCGTTATTCGATGGGTTGGAGCCTGGCCTGCTGTAACATATGGATCGTGATCTTCCTGACCTCAGCCTTACTGGCGGCAATGTGTTCGCTCAGCATCTGCTGGGCTTTGCCGGTCTGCTGCAAAAAAATGGCCTGTAAAATTTGCGCGTGCTCGCGATACGTCGCCGCGATCCTGTCTTCGCGGGTAAAATCGAGACGACGAATAATGCGGATCTTCTCGGTCAGTTCAGCGTGAATACGCGCGATCTCACTGTTGCCTGCGGCGGCGACCAGCGTCATATGAAAGGCCTCATCGTGCTGCGACACTTTCTTGCCGTCATCCAGCCGGGCGGCCTCACACCAGAACTGATAAAGCTCGCGCAGCCGGGCGGCGCACTGCGCCGAGGGCAGTTCGCACAGACGCTTCACGGCTTCGCACTCCAGTACCGTGCGCAGATCGTACAGCTCTTCGAAATAGGCAAAATCGAAGGTTTTGACCTGCCATCCGCTGCGAAACCACACATCGACATAGCCTTCACGCTCCAGCCAGAACAGTGCCTGCCGGACTGGCGTGCGGCTGACCGCCATACGTTCAGCAATTTCACTCTCGCTGAAGCGGTCACCGGGCATCAGGCGAAACTCAAAAATGTCGTTTTTCAGCGTCTGGTAAACACGTTCCGCCAGGGCTTCCGGACGCGCTTTATTACGGGGTAAACGGGTTGTCATCGGCTCTCCTTATTCCAGCCACAGCAGCGTATCGCCAGGGCTGACGGCACGCCCTGCCTGACAGGCGATGCGTTTCACCCGACCGGCGCAGGGGGCTGCAATCGCCAGCTCCATTTTCATTGCTTCAACAATCACCAGCGTCTGACCCGCGCTGACGTCATCCCCGGGCTGTACCAGCACTTTCCAGATATTGCCGTTCATATCTGCCTGCACCGCGTGCGCGCTGTCATCTTCAGCGGCGGTGTGAGGCGCTTTATCTGGAGGAGAGGCGATCTCCTGTTCCTCCTGCGACCAGCGCGTGACTTCCTGCTCGAAAGCCGCTGCCTGACGCTGGCGAAACGCCGTGATGTCCTGAGCGTTATCCGCCAGGAATTGTTGGTGAGCGGCAAAGTCAAATTCAGTTTCGTCAATACGCAGCGTGGCGCGACCTTCGCGGAAATCGTCACGTAACTGCGTCAGCGCCTCTTCCGTTACGGGATAAAAGCGCACCTGATCGAAGAAGCGCAGCAGCCAGGGTTCGCCAGCAGTAAACTGCGCATTTTTGAGGAACTTGTTCCAGATAGGTAAGGTACGGCCCACCAGCTGATAGCCGCCGGGCGAGTCCATGCCGTAAATGCACATATACATCCCGCCGATGCCGACGGTACCTTCTGCCGTAAAGGTACGGGCCGGGCTGTATTTGGAACTCAGCAGGCGGTGACGAGGATCGACAGGCACGGCGCAGGGCGCGCCAAGATACACATCCCCCAGCCCTAAAATCAGATAGCTGGCCTCAAAGATCGTGTCGCGGACCTGGTCGCGGCTGGTTAATCCGTTAATGCGCTGAATAAAATCGACATTATTTGGCAGCCAGGGCGCGCTGGCACGCACGGTTTCTTTATAGCGTTCCACCGCACCGAGCGTCGCGCTGTCTTCAAAGGCCATCGGCAGCCAGACGATGCGTGACGGAACTTTCAGGTGACTGACATTGCCGAGCATCGCTTCCCGTTCCAGCAGCACGTTCATTAACTGCGACTGGCTCAGGACCAGGCTGTCGTAGCGAATTTGCAGCGAGCGTACGCCGGGAGAGAGCTCTTCGATCCCGGTAACAGGCTGAGCACGCAGCGCCTCCATTAACAAATGCACACGCAGACGCAATGCCAGATCGAGGACGTTGTCGCCATATTCGATGAGGATGTATTTATCACCGGCCTGGCGATAGACCGCCCTGGGGGAGGTTTCCGTGGCGGCGACAGCGGCGAGCAGGGTGCCGGAACCAAAGCGGTTTTCAGCCAGCGAGGGGACGTCAAACGCGGGCGCAGCGTGTGGCCGCAGTGTGGCAATCACCTGCTTCTGAGCCTGTTCCCGCGCGGTCGCTTCCTCTACGCTGATGGGGTGAAAACGGATGCTGTCACCAGGTTTAACCTGACCGACTTTCCACAGCTCGGCTTTGGCTATCGTTACCGGGCAGACAAAGCCGCCAAGGCTGGGGCCGTCGTGGGTGAGGATCACCGGGAAATCACCGGTAAAGTTGACTGCGCCGATAGCATACTCGCAGTCATGTACGTTGGAGGGATGCAGACCGGCCTCACCGCCGTTAGCGCGAGCCCAGCTCGGTTTTGGCCCGACCAGGCGTACGCCAAGGCGGTTTGAGTTGTAGTGTACCTGCCAGTCGCTGGCAAAAAAGTCGTCGATGGCGGCCTGGGTGAAGAAGTCAGGTGCGCCGTGCGGCCCGTACAGCACGCCAATGTGCCATTCGTTCGTGTAGGTCGGTATCAGCGCCGGGCTGAGCGCCTGGGGCGCGCTGATCGGGGCCGGTGTGGTGCAGGCGGCCAGCAGCGGCTGGGAAACCGGCAGCATATCGGCAACCCGCAGCGTCCGCCCCGCGTGCCCACCAAACTGACCGAGCGAGAAAGTGGAGCGGCTGCCGAGGTATTCCGGTACGTCAAAACCATTACGGATGGCCAGATAACAGCGACAGCCTTGCAGCGCGCGGCCCAGCGTGAGCGTTTGTCCCGCATTGACCGTGACAGGCTGCCAGTTTGCAACGGGTTCACCATCCAGCATGGCGGCGCAGTCAGCGCCGGTCAGGGCAATTGTCGTCGCACAATGAAAACGCAGCGTCGGACCCTGTAAGGTAAATTCCAGTCCTGCTGCGGCCTCATGATTGCCGACGATACGGTTAGCCAGCCGGAAAGCATAGTCGTCCATGGGGCCGGAGGGCGGTACGCCGATATCCCAGTAGCCAAGGCGGCCCGGAACGTCCTGCACGGAGCTAAAGGTGCCGGGCTGCAGAACTTCCACCACCGGGGCCGACGGCGTGAAATCATCCAGAAAACCAGTCCAGACGTTGCCGCTCTGGAAGGCGTCGGTGGCGATGACCTGCCGCAGGTAATCAAGATTGGTGGCGATGCCGTGCAGTTGAGTGGCATTAAGCGCGCGTTGCAGTTTGGCCAGCGCGGCGTCCCGGGTTTCAGCATGAACGATCAGCTTGGCGATCATGGGATCGTAGTAGCTCGATACGTCGCTACCGGTGCTGATTCCACTATCGACGCGCACATCCTCGGGAAAGTGCACATGGGTTAAGACACCGGGACAAGGCTGAAAATGTTTAAGCGGATCTTCAGCGTAGAGCCGGACTTCGATCGAGGCGCCCTGAGGTGCCTGCTGCAGGCGCGGCCAGTCGATCGCTTCATCGGCAGCCACGCGCAACATACACTCGACCAGGTCAAGACCCGTGACGCATTCGGTGACCGGATGTTCAACCTGCAGGCGGGTATTGACCTCCAGGAAATAGAAGGCGTCCTGCTGCGCATCGTAAATGTATTCGACGGTGCCCGCGCTGCGGTAATTGACCACCTCGCCCAACCGGACTGCCGAGGCGAGCAGCGCATCGCGGGTTGCAGCGGGCAAACAGGGAGCGGGCGTTTCTTCTACCACTTTCTGGTTGCGGCGTTGCAGAGAGCAGTCGCGCTCGCCCAGAGCGACCACGGTGCCTTTGCCGTCGCCAAAGATCTGTACCTCAACATGGCGGGCATGATCGATGCAGCGTTCAAGAAATACGCCTGCGTCGCTGAAGAACTGTTCGCCAAGCCGGCGCACGCTCTCCCAGGCATGCCGGAGCGCCTCGGCATCCGCGCAGCGCGTCAGGCCGATGCCGCCGCCCCCGGCCGTGCTTTTTAACATCACCGGATAACCAATATGGCTCGCGGCGGCCAGGGCGTCATCCAGCGAGTCGAGCAGCGGCGTGCCTGGCGTCATGGGAACACCGGCGTGCGCTGCCAGTTCACGGGCACGGTGCTTTAAACCGAACTCACCAATTTGCTGCGCTGTCGGTCCAACAAATACGATGCCGGCCTCCTCACAGGCGGCGGCAAACGGCAGGCTTTCAGAGAGAAAACCGTAGCCCGGCCAGACAGCCTGGGCGCCGCTTTCCTGTGCGGCCGCCAGAATTTTATCAATGCGCAGATAGCTGTCGCTGGCTTTGTCACCGCCCAGACAAATAGCGATATCGGCATCTTTGACATGTTGCGCGTTACGGTCGGCATTGGAAAAGACCGCGACGCTGGTAATGCCCAAACGTTTCAGGGTACGGATAGCGCGGCAGGCAATTTCGCCACGATTGGCAATCAGAACGGTGCTGAACATGATTGATTAACTCTCCAGAGAAGCGAGCCAGTTACGCCAGCCGCCGAATTCGGTAATCTCCAGCGCGTGCGTCAGCGCGGAACCTTCACAAATAAAGCCTTTCACCACGCGACCATCGGCAAGCGTGAGGCTGCCAATGCCTAGGGGTTGTGGGATCTCGGCCACGAATTCGCCAAAGCGCGCCAGGGGGATATCCCAGAGCTCGACGGCGATGGCGGCGCCCTGTTCCGCCCGCATCAGTCCCGGCTTTTTGACCGGGCCATCCAGCAGGGCAAACAGGCGATACTGGCTGGCCGTCTGGGTCTCTTCTACCCGGACGGCCTGGCGTTGCGTGAGCTGAAAGTTAAGTGGCATGCCGGTCAGGTGCGCGCCCACCACTGCAATGCGAACGTGGTCGCTGGAAAGGGGAAGCGGCGCAGGCTCAGCGGGTTGGGCCTTGCCAGTGGCGCCGCGCGGCAGGGCCATAGCCTGCTGCCAGCGCAGGCCAAACTGCGCCAGCGCGCGGTCATGCCAGGCGGGGGCGATGAGCGTAATGCCCGCGGGCAGATCGTCGTTTCTGAAAGGGGCGGGCAGCGCCAGTGCGGCAAGATCGGCCAGATTGGTAAAGTTGGTGTAAGTACCAAAATGTGAGTTGTAAATCACCGGCTCCTGCTGCATCTCATCCAGGGTATAGATCGTGGGGGACGTGGGCACGACCAGCGCATCAAACGGCGCCAGAGCCTGCTGAATCTGGCGCGCCAGCCGGGCACGCAGGTATTCGGCCTCAAAGGCCTCGACGGCACTGTATTTCAGCCCCGTCGAGATAATGCTGTGCACCACCGGATCCATCTTCTCCGGGTGGTTGAGCATCTCGCCTACGGCAGCGGTACGCTCCGCCACCCACGGGCCGTAGTAGAGCTGTTCGGCGAGCTGCGTGAAGGGGGTGAAATCAATCGGATGCAGCGTGGCGCCGTTGTCCTGCAGTGCGGTCAGCGCGGCGTCCCAGGCCGCTTCGGCAGCTGCATCATCAAAAAACACGGGGGCGGCAGGAATTGCGAAATCAGGATGGGATTTCATGCCCGCGGGCGCCGTACGAGGATGAACGCGCGAGTAGGCATCCTGAGCATCGTATCCTCCCGCCAGGCTGGCGACGCGAAAAGCATCGTCCACCGTCAGCGCAAAGACAGAAATTGTGTCGTTCAGGCGGCAGGCAGGAACGACACCGCGCGCAGACAGCCAGCCCTTGGTCGGTTTCAGACCGACAATATTGTTGAAACCGGCGGGCACCCGGCCAGAACCGGCGGTATCGGTACCCAAAGAGAACGCCACCAGCCCTCGAGCCAGTACCGAGGCCGATCCCGAACTGGAGCCGCCGCTTACAAAGTCCGGGTCAAAGGTGTTACATACCGCGCCGTAAGGTGAACGTGTACCGACCAGTCCGGTAGCAAACTGGTCGAGGTTAGTTTTCCCCATCACCACCGCGCCCGCCGCTTTAAGCTGTGCCACCACAAAGGCATCCTCGGCGGCGATGTAACGGAATGCAGGGCAGGCTGCCGTTGTCGGCCAGCCAGCCACGTCAATGTTATCTTTCACGGCAAAGGGAACACCGAACAGTGGAAGGGCATCCGGATCCTGCTGGTAACGCGCCAGGAGCGGCTCAGTTTGCGCCACTAACTGGGCGGGAGTGGCAAGACAGATCCACGCATTATCGTCTGGATCCAGCTCAGAAAGGTGTTCAGCCAGCAGCGTGTGAACCTGCTCCGGGTGTTGCCGAACGCGTTGCTGCCAGTCATTAAGGGTCAAACCGAATGTCGAAGCCATGCAGTGAATTCCAACAGGTATACAAGATGGGATTCAACAGAGCAAAGGACGTGCCAGAATTTTAATGCCATGAATCAATGAGATAATTCGAACAGCCATAAGAAGATGTGATGATAAAACGCACAGTTGTCGCGCAGGCAGTGTGACATCAGGGTGCGTTAAAGCGGTGCGAAGGTAAATTTTGTGAAGAACATGGCAAGAGTGGCTTCCCCTGGTTAGCATGAATAACGTCTGGCACAGAGCCAGCGCCCAGCAACAGAGGAGATTTACGTGGAGAAGTGGCGTAACTGGATGATAGGGATCTGCCTGGTCAGCACGGCCGGCAGCGCATGGGCTGATTCGCTTGATCAACAACGGCAACGATATCAACAAATTAAGCAGGCCTGGGACAGTAATCAGATGGCAACAGTTGAACAGCTGTTACCGACGCTACAGGATTATCCGCTTTATCCTTATTTAGAATACCGTCTGCTGGCGCAGGACCTGGACCAGGAAACCAGCCTGGCAGTACAAAATTTTATTCAAAAGTATCCGACTTTACCGCCAGCGCGCTCGCTGAAAACGCGTTTTGTTAACGTACTTGCGCATCGTCAGGACTGGCAAGGCGTGCTTAACTTCAGCCCCGACGAGCCCACGCCGGTGCAGGCACGTTGTAACTGGTACTATGCCAAATGGTCAACCGGAAAGCAGCAGGCGGCATTTGACGGTGCCAAAGCCATTTGGCTGCGCGGCACGGCCCTGCCGAATGACTGCGACAAGCTCTTCTCCGTGTGGCAGGCCAGCGGTCAGCTTTCTCCCATCACTATTCTTGAACGTATCCGCCTGGCAATGAAAGCGGGCAATGACAGCCTGGTCAGCTATCTGGCCAAAACGCTGCCTGCCGATTACAAGACGATGTCGGATGCATTACTGGCGTTGCAGAAAGATCCTCAGTCCGTCACGACCTTTGCCAACAGCGTGGGCGCAACCGACTTCACGCGCCAGGCCACGATTTTTGCCTTTACCCGCGTCGCCCGTGCCGATATGGAAACAGCCCGTAGCCTGATCCCTGAGCTGGTGCGCGCACAAAAAATGGGGCCAGAAGATGAGCAGGCGCTGAAAGAGATTGTCGTCTGGCGGATGATGGGCAGCGATCTGACCTCCGAGCAGGCGCGCTGGCGCGATGCGGTGGTAATGAACAGCGAATCGACCGCGTTAGTAGAACGGCGGGTGCGCCTGGCGCTGAGTGAAAACGATCGTCGTGGCCTGAACACCTGGATTGCGCGTCTGCCGGTTGAAGCGAAAGAGAAAGACGAGTGGCAGTACTGGCAGGCCGATTTGCTTTATTCAAAAGATCGCAAAGAAGAAGCCGATGACATTCTGCGTAAGCTGATGAAAGAGCGCGGTTTTTATCCTATGGTTGCCGCACAACGTTTAGGGGTGGACTATCCTCTTCAGGTCGATGCGGCACCCAAACCTGACGCGGCAACCACCCAGGGGCCAGAACTCGCACGCGTGCGTGAGTTGATGTACTGGGGCATGGACAATCTGGCACGCAGCGAGTGGGCCAACCTGATCGGCAGCAAAACCCATGTCCAGCAGCAGATGCTGGCGCGCTACGCAAGCGAACAGGACTGGTGGGATCTGAGCGTACAGGCCACGATCACCGCGAAAATGTGGGACAGCCTGAAAGAGCGTTTCCCGCTGGCATGGCAGGATCTGTATAAGCAGAACACCCAGGGTAAATCCATTCCGCAGAGTTATGCGATGGCGATTTCCCGTCAGGAAAGTGCATGGAACCCGAAAGCCCGTTCCCCGGTGGGTGCCAGCGGACTGATGCAGATTATGCCGGCGACCGCGGCACACACCGTGAAGATGTTTAGCATCCCGGGCTATGTGAACGCGTCTCAGCTGTTCGATCCGCAGACCAACATTCAGATCGGGACGCAATATCTGGAGTATGTTTATCAGCAGTTTGATAAGAACCGGATATTCGCCTCAGCGGCTTACAATGCCGGCCCGGGACGCGTACGGACCTGGCAAGGCAGTACAGCAGGCAATCTCAACGCCGTCGCCTTTATCGAAACCATTCCGTTTTCGGAAACCCGGGGTTACGTGAAGAATGTGCTGGCCTATGATGCGTACTACCGCTACTTCCTGGGTCAGCCGGACAAGATCCTGTCCGATGCTGAGTGGAATCGCCGCTACTAGCTGTGTTAAGCTTCCGTACTCTTTAGCGAGTACGGAAGCCTCTCATGAATCAACCCTCTGTGCCATCCACGACTGACCCGGCTACGGACGCGCACTGGCTGCGTTTTGTTGAGCTGATGCAACAGGCTTTTGCGGATAACCAGGCGCTGCCGCTGTTACAGCTGATGACGACGCCAGATGAACGAGAGTCCTTTGGTACACGCTTGCGTATCATTGAATCGCTGCTGAATGGCGACATCAGCCAGCGTGAACTGAAAAACGAACTGGGCGTGGGAATTGCCACGATTACCCGCGGATCAAACAGCCTGAAAGAGGCGCCTCCGGCACTGAAGGAGTGGCTGGAAGCACACCTGAAGCGTCGCTGATTACTGCTGATAGAACGGATGGGTTAGCGGGCAGAGCGCCAGTATCAGAGCCTGGTGGTAAACGCTGGAGCGGCTGAGCAGGCCCTGGGTCAGGGTGCCGATTGCGCCGCCTTTGTGCTTAATATTGTCGATGCCGGTGAGGCGCGCCATCTCCTCACCCAGTTCGCGTCCTTCACGTAAACCGGCCATCACCACCGGCGGCAGGGTAAAACTGGCCGAACGTGACTCTCCCCGCTGTTTCTGGTTTTCCACCACCATCCAGGCAAAAGCGCACTCTTCTTCAATTCCGGCTTCAATCGCCACCCAGAAGTCGGCTTCCGGACGAACCTGACGGGCATTCATCACGCGCTGGCGTGCGCCAGTTCGCGTTTCGAGGTTGGTTAAAGGCTGTGCCGCAACGCCGCTCTCGACCTCGACCCCTTCGATATGGCAGGATCCCTCGCCGAAAACGTCGTTGAATGCCTGAGCAATCGCACGAATCTTCGCTGGATTGATGGTAGCTGCGACAACATGGTACATAATTAATTGAACCCTCAGGTAATTAAGGCGATTTTGGTCGCAGTATAACGGAAACTAAGCATGCTACAGGTCTATCTTGTTCGTCACGGTGAAACGGTATGGAATGCAGAACGTCGCATTCAAGGGCACTCCGACAGTCCGCTGACGGAAAAAGGTGAGCAACAAGCCCGTCAGGTCGGTGAACGCATCAAAAGCGCCGGTATCACGCATATTATTTCCAGCGATTTAGGGCGCACCCGGCGCACCGCTGAAATCATTGCCGATGCCTGTGGTTGTGATATCACTTTCGACCCGCGACTGCGGGAGCTGAACATGGGCATACTGGAAAAACGATTGCTTGATGAACTGAGCCCGGAAGAAGAGGGCTGGCGTGCTTCGCTGGTAAACGGCAGCGAGGGCGGCCGCATTCCTCAGGGCGAATCCATGACGGAACTGGCGCAGCGTATGCAGGAGGCACTTAATGCCTGCCTGGCGCTGCCGGCAGGGAGCCGCCCGCTACTGGTCAGCCACGGCATGGCGCTGGGCGTGCTGGTCAGCACCATTCTGGGACTACCGGCCTATGCCGAACGTCGCCTGCGCCTGCGCAACTGTTCGATTTCCCGCGTTGATCATCAGCAGAGCGCATGGCTGGCACAGGGTTGGGTCGTGGAAACGGCGGGTGATATTGCCCACCTCGACGAACCCGCGATGGACGAGCTTCAGCGTTAATCGATGATGCCGTCATTACGGCGGCATCACACCAGGTATTAACGGCGAATCGGGATCAGATATTCACAACGAATCTCTGTAGGCGGTTCGCTGCGCTTTTTACCGCCGTGGGTAATAAAGCGCTCGATGTCCTGCCCCATGCGGCGCGTCAGGCCCAGCGTCGGCATGCAGGTACCGTATAACAACAGAATAAACTCCTGAAGTTCAACGCGCGGACCGCTGTAGTTGAACTGAACGTAATCCCCGGCTTCAAGAATGACCTTCTGGCCCGAATGCATATTGGTCGCGCTGTCGGTTGGCACGGCTGTGGTGTACAGAATCTCCTGCTCATCGTCTTTTTCATGACTGGCACGGACCTGGTGCAGACCGTAGAGCACGGGCGGAACCGTATCCGTTTCCAACAGAAACTGTTTCCAGAAATGGACACGCATTTCATCGCGGTAGCTGGAAATTTGTTCCAGGGTACAGGTGTAGCTCTGTGTCTGTCCCACCAGAACGGTCTCCGGCAGGGTGACGAACTGCGATTCCGGCTGCTGATCGTTTCCTAACCGAATGGGTGGGCGAATACCAAATGAATTCCAGTCAGACGAGCGGCGATACCATGCAGGTGTTTGATTAAACTGCTTTTTAAAGGCTCGTGTAAAGGTCTGCTGTGAATCAAACCGATACTGCAAAGCAATATCGAGAATCGGGCGGCTGGTCAGGCGAAGTGCCACCGCGGCTTTGGAAAGACGTCGTGCCCGGATATAGGCGCCAATGGCGTGTCCGGTAACGTCTTTAAACATCCGTTGTAGATGCCATTTAGAATAACCGGCTTTAGTGGAAACGTTATCCAGTGAAAGTGGTTGATCCAAATGGCTCTCCAGCCAGGCAAGCAAATCGCGAATGATACCGGCTTGGTCCATAAAACATCCTCATACTCTGGTGGCGCAGCTAAATGAAGTCGACGAATAATAGCACTTATTGCTTTAAAGACATGTTTGGTTTTGACTGGGATGGTTGTGCTATCTACGCGGGAATTTATACCCTTTTTACGTTGGTTATTGTATCGATTGACAGTACATTACATGCTCATCTATTACATTTGCAATGGTAACTCAATGACAATACCTCGTCTCCTGCTCGTCACCTTCGCGGGTTTGCTGTTTTCCAGTCCGCTTCTGGCTGAAGAGATTGGCTCCGTCGACACTGTGTTTAAGATGTTTGGACCCGACCACAAAATTGTGGTTGAGGCATTCGACGATCCCGACGTAAAAAATGTCACCTGCTACATCAGCCGGGCGAAAACAGGCGGTATCAAGGGCGGGCTGGGATTAGCGGAAGATACATCAGACGCGGCCATTTCGTGTCAGCAAATCGGGCCGGTAGAACTGAGCGAGAAAATTGCCAAAGGCAAAGCACAGGGTGACGTAGTGTTTCGTCAGCGCACATCGCTGATCTTCAAGAAACTGCAGGTCGTGCGTTTCTTTGACAGCAAGCGTAACGCATTAATTTATCTGGCTTACTCAGATAAAGTGGTGGATGGTTCACCTAAAAATGCGCTAAGCGCCGTACCGATTATGCCGTGGCACTAAGGCAATCATTAAACGCCCGTAAGGGCGTTAAATGATTGCCAGCTTAATCCTGCAGGTCACCACAGAAACGATAACCTTCGCCGTGAATGGTGGCGATGATTTCAGGGGTATCTGGCGTGGATTCAAAATGTTTACGGATACGACGGATTGTCACGTCAACAGTACGGTCGTGTGGCTTGAGATCGCGTCCGGTCATTTTCTTCAGCAAATCAGCACGCGTCTGAATCTTGCCGGGGTTTTCGCAGAAGTGCAGCATGGCACGGAACTCACTGCGCGGCAGTTTGTACTGCTCACCGTTGGGATTGATGAGTGAGCGGCTGTTGATGTCCAGCTCCCAGCCGTTGAACTTATAGCTTTCAACCTGGCGACGCTCTTCATTGGGTAAAGGCAAATTCATGGTGCGCAACAGCAGGTTACGTGCACGAATAGTTAATTCGCGTGGGTTAAACGGCTTAGTAATGTAGTCGTCTGCACCAATTTCCAGCCCAAGAATTTTATCGACTTCGTTATCGCGTCCGGTCAGGAACATCAATGCGACATTGGCTTGCTCACGCAGTTCACGTGCCAGTAACAGGCCGTTTTTACCCGGCAGATTGATGTCCATAATAACCAGATTGACATCATTGTCGGTCAACACCTGGTGCATCTCTGCACCATCGGTCGCTTCGTACACGACATAACCTTCCGCCTCAAAAATGCTTTTGAGGGTATTGCGCGTGACCAGTTCGTCTTCAACGATGAGAATGTGCGGGGTCTGCATGTTTAGCTACCTAATTTTGCCAACTAAATTGAAAACAGGGCGTACAGCGGTTAGGTGCTCTCCAGTGCGGAGAACGGCAAGCTTTGCTGAACCGTTGTACAAAAGTAAATTTTGATAAGCTTTTATCAAGGTCAACAACCGTATTCGCCAGCCTGCCGGGGTAAAAATTCCATGCCCTGCGGAATAATAATTTGAAACACATACTAACTGTATTAACAGCAACCTAACAGCAATAACAACAACTGGTAAGCATAAAAACAACGCTTCGTTGACTTATATCAAATGCAATTGTAGCACGTTAACATTTCTGTGAAAAACATCTCAAAAAATAGCGTGCTGGCTGACATTACGTCTCATTTTTGTCCCCGCCAGCCCGGCTTATCACTAAATATGATGTTAGAAACTTACTATTACAGTGGACTGAAATGAAAGGCTTTTATTTTGAAGGTTTTGATAATGTGCACTTTATGATAAAAAGGCGCGCTCCGGCCTTTTTTAACGTGTTTTAACATGTATGTCAGAGTCTTAACATGACCACCTATATCCCTCAATAAAGCAGGTGCGTGTTACACTAGCAGCGTGCACATTTACTGATGGAATGATCATGCTTTTTCCTCTTATCCTCGTCTCACCTGCCCGGGCAGAAAATATTGGCGCGGCGGCGCGTGCCATGAAAACCATGGGCTTTAATGAAATGCGTATTGTTGCCAGTGATGCATGGCAGGATCCGGCCGCCCGCCGCGTAGCTCATGGCGCAGGTGATATTCTGGACAGGATAAAAACCTTTGATACGCTGGCCGAAGCGCTGGCAGACATCGACTTTTCCGTCGCCACGACCGCGCGAAGTCGGGCCAGGTTCCGCTATTATGCAACGCCGCAGCAGGTGGAAGCGCAACTGCGGGAAAAACGTCAGTGGGTAAACAGCATGGCATTGGTATTTGGCCGTGAAGACAGCGGGCTGACCAATGAAGAGCTGGAGCAGGTTGACCTGCTCACCGGCATTCCAATGGCAAACGATTATCCTTCACTGAACCTGGGGCAGGCCGTTATGGTTTACTGTTACCAGCTGTCGGCGCTCAATCAGGTGGCTGCGCCTGTCGCCCCAGCGGCCGATGGTCAGCAGCTCCAAGCCCTGCGCCAGCGGTTTGAACAGTTACTGAGCCGGTTAGAGGTGAGTGACGACAATAAAATGGCCGACTGGATTAATCAGCGTATTGGCCTGTTAGAGCAGCGCGACAGTGCGATGTTGCACCGTTTGTTGCATGACGTGGAAAAAAAGCTGGCAGATAAATCCTCGGGTTAAGCGTGACTATACAGTCACAGATGTTAACGAAATGCGGTATAACAAACGATTCACCAGGCTTTTTTTGTTTAACAGCATGCTAAACATTGTGGTCTGTATTTGCGCAACGGATAAAACCGTTGACTTAATGTGCGCTTTGCTTTACTTCTTGACGCAGACGGACAATCAATGACAGACAGAAAAAATAAATCTGAATGCGTAATCACAGCCTGAACACCACAATTATTACCACCACCATTACCATTACGATCGGTAAAGGGGCGGGCTGACGCATCCAGGAAAAACAGAAAAGAAGCCCGCACCTCACGAGTGCGGGTTTTTTTTTGACTCAAAATCAGGAGAGTTGACATCATGCGAGTGCTGAAATTCGGTGGGACCTCGGTTGCTAATGCAGAGCGTTTTCTGCGCGTGGCCGATATTCTGGAAAGTAATGCGCAACAGGGACAGGTTGCCACCGTGCTTTCTGCGCCCGCTAAGATTACCAACCATCTGGTCGCGATGATCGAAAAAACCATTAGCGGTCAGGATGCGCTGCCGAATATCAGTGACGCGACGCGCATCTTTGCGGAGCTGCTGCAGGGGCTGGCCGAGGCGCAACCCGGTTTCGACTATGACGGGCTTAAAAGCCGCGTAGACAGCGAGTTTGCTCAGCTTAAACAGGTGCTGCACGGGATCAGCCTGTTAGGACAGTGCCCTGACAGCGTCAACGCCGCGATGATCTGTCGTGGTGAGAAGCTCTCGATTGCGATTATGGAAAAGCTGCTTGAGGCACGAGGTTATGGCGTCAGCGTTATCGATCCGGTCGAGAAGCTGTTAGCCATCGGCCACTATCTCGAGTCTACCGTGGATATCGCAGAATCAACCCGCCGCATCGAAGCCAGTAAAATTCCGGCTGAAAATATGATCCTGATGGCCGGTTTTACCGCCGGTAATGAGCGGGGCGAGCTGGTGGTGCTGGGCCGAAACGGTTCCGACTACTCTGCTGCCGTGTTGGCGGCTTGTCTGCGTGCCGATTGCTGCGAAATCTGGACCGACGTAGACGGGGTTTATACCTGCGATCCCCGTCAGGTGCCGGATGCCCGCCTGCTCAAATCCATGTCATACCAGGAGGCGATGGAGCTCTCCTATTTCGGGGCGAAAGTCCTGCATCCACGGACTATCGCGCCTATCGCCCAGTTCCAGATCCCTTGCCTGATCAAAAACACGGCCAATCCGCAGGCCCCAGGTACGCTGATCAGCGCCAATGGTGAAAAGGATGAATTCCCGGTTAAGGGCATCACCAACCTGAATAATATGGCGATGTTTAACGTGTCTGGCCCGGGGATGAAAGGCATGGTGGGCATGGCCGCCCGCGTGTTCGCGACTATGTCACGCACCGGGATTTCAGTGGTGTTAATCACCCAGTCTTCTTCTGAATACAGCATCAGCTTCTGTGTTCCTCAGAGCGAGCAGGCGCGAGCGCGCCGTGTGCTGGAAGACGAATTCTATCTTGAACTGAAAGATGGATTGCTGGATGCGCTGGACGTTATCGAAAATCTGGCGGTGATCTCGGTTGTAGGGGATGGCATGCGCACCCTGCGCGGGATTTCAGCGAAATTCTTCTCTGCCCTGGCGCGCGCCAATATCAACATTATCGCTATCGCTCAGGGATCGTCTGAACGCTCTATTTCGGTCGTGGTCAATAATGATGACGTCACCACGGGCGTGCGCGTCGTGCATCAGATGCTGTTTGCCACCGACCAGGTGATTGAGGTTTTTGTGGTGGGCGTCGGCGGAGTCGGCGGCGCCCTGCTGGATCAGCTGCATCGCCAGCAGACGTGGCTTAAACAAAAGCACATCGATCTCCGCGTTTGCGGCATTGCGAATTCCCGGGCGCTGTTAACCAACGTGCACGGTATCGATCTCAGCGACTGGAAAGGCGAAATGGCGCAGGCCAAAGAGCCGTTTAACCTGGGGCGCTTAATTCGCCTGGTTAAAGAGTATCATTTACTGAATCCGGTGATTGTGGACTGTACCTCGAGCCAGGCGGTTGCCGACCAGTACGCAGATTTTCTGGCGGAAGGTTTTCACGTGGTCACGCCGAATAAAAAGGCCAACACCTCGTCGTGGGAATACTATCAGAAGATGCGTGTGGCGGCGGCGGGATCGCGTCGTAAGTTCCTGTATGACACTAACGTCGGCGCGGGTTTACCCGTCATTGAGAACCTGCAAAATCTGCTCAATGCAGGCGATGAGTTGATCAGGTTCTCTGGAATCTTATCAGGATCGTTATCCTATATTTTTGGCAAGCTGGATGAAGGTGTATCGCTGTCAGAAGCGACCAGGATGGCACGCGAGATGGGCTTTACCGAGCCCGATCCTCGTGACGATCTCTCTGGTACGGATGTCGCGCGCAAGCTGCTGATTCTGGCGCGTGAAGCGGGGCATTCGCTCGAAATGAGCGACATTGAAATCGAACCCCTGCTGCCCGCGCATCTGAATGCCATCGCCGATGTCGACCAGTTTATGGCGCAGTTACCCGAAGCCGATGCGGCTATTGCAGCCAGGGTGGAACAGGCACGTGCTGAAGGCAAAGTGCTGCGTCTGGTTGGCGTGATCGAAGAGGGCGGGGCATGTAAAGTGAAGATCGATGCGGTTGACGGTAACGATCCGCTTTTCAAAGTCAAAAATGGCGAAAACGCGCTGGCCTTTTACAGCCGCTATTATCAGCCGATTCCGTTAGTATTGCGCGGATACGGTGCAGGAAACGATGTGACAGCTGCGGGCGTGTTTGCCGATCTGCTGCGCACACTGTCATGGAAGTTGGGAGTGTAATGATGGTAAAAATTTATGCGCCGGCCTCAATCGGTAACGTCAGCGTGGGTTTTGACGTGCTGGGCGCGGCGGTATCGCCAGTGGATGGTACATTGCTGGGTGACTGCGTGTCGGTCGAGGCGGCCGACAGCTTTAGCCTGAGCAATGCGGGACGTTTTGTCAGTAAGCTGCCCAGCGATCCCAAAGAGAACATCGTCTATCAGTGCTGGCAGCGTTTCTGTGAAGCGATTGGCAAAACCGTACCTGTAGCGATGACGCTGGAAAAAAATATGCCGATCGGCTCCGGCCTCGGCTCCAGCGCCTGCTCCGTGGTGGCTGGCCTGATGGCGATGAATGAATTTTGTGGTAACCCGCTTGATGAAACTCAGCTCCTGACCCTGATGGGAGAACTGGAAGGGCGCATCTCCGGTAGCGTACATTACGATAATGTCGCGCCCTGCTTCCTTGGCGGTATTCAGCTGATGCTGGAAGAAAACGGCATTATCAGTCAGGCCGTACCCGGATTTGACGACTGGCTGTGGGTCATGGCCTATCCGGGTATTAAAGTCTCGACGGCGGAAGCGCGGGCGATTTTACCTGCGCAGTATGCAAAGCAGGACTGCATCAAACACGGTCGTCTGCTGGCAGGCTTTGTTCACGCCTGTCATACGCGCCAACCCGCGCTGGCGGCTAAACTTATGCAGGATGTCATTGCTGAGCCTTATCGTACTCAGCTGTTACCGGGCTTTGCCGAGGCTCGCCAGGCCGCGCAGGATATTGGCGCGCTGGCCTGTGGAATATCGGGCTCCGGCCCCACGCTATTTGCCGTTTGCAACCAGATGGAAACGGCGCAGCAGATGGCCGACTGGCTGAGCCAGCACTATCTGCAGAACGATGAAGGCTTCGTCCATATCTGCCGTCTTGATACGGCTGGCGCACGTAAACTGGGATAACGCATGAAACTCTACAACCTTAAGGATCATAACGAGCAGGTCAGCTTCGCCCAGGCGGTGAAACAAGGTCTGGGTTCACAGCAAGGGCTGTTTTTTCCGCTCGAACTGCCGGAATTTGAACTGACCGACATCGATGCCATGCTGGAAATGGATTTTGTTACCCGCAGCAGTAAAATCCTTTCAGCCTATATCGGGGATGAAATCCCGGCAGCGCACCTGACTGAACGCCTGAAAACCGCGTTCACCTTCCCGGCGCCGGTTAAGGCCGTCAGCGACGACATTGCCTGCCTGGAGTTGTTCCACGGCCCGACGCTGGCGTTCAAAGATTTTGGCGGCCGCTTCATGGCGCAGATGCTGTCATACGTCAGCGGGTCCGATGAGCAAATTACCATTCTGACGGCGACGTCCGGCGATACCGGTGCTGCCGTGGCTCACGCCTTTTACGGTATGGAGAATGTGCGTGTTGTCATCCTCTATCCGCAGGGGAAAATCAGCCCGTTACAGGAGAAGTTGTTCTGCACGCTGGGCGGCAACATCGAAACCATTGCGATTGACGGCGATTTTGACGCCTGCCAGTCGCTGGTTAAGCAGGCGTTTGACGATCAGGCGCTGAAAAAGGCGATCGGCCTGAACTCCGCTAACTCGATTAACATCAGCCGCCTGCTGGCGCAGATTTGCTACTACTTTGAAGCGGTTGCCCAACTGCCGCAGGAGAAGCGTAATCAGCTGGTGGTCTCCGTGCCAAGCGGAAACTTTGGTGATTTAACGGCCGGCCTGCTGGCGAAATCACTCGGCCTGCCGATTAAACGCTTTATCGCCGCGACCAACGCCAACGACACGGTGCCACGTTTCCTGGGCAAGGGTGAATGGCAGCCTAACGCCACCGTGGCGACGCTGTCGAATGCTATGGACGTTAGCCAGCCAAACAACTGGCCGCGTGTGGAAGAGCTGTTCCGCCGTAAAACCTGGCGTCTGAGCGATCTGGCTTACGGTGCGGTAACGGACGATGTTACGCGTGAAGCGATGCGCGAGCTGGCGAAGCTGGGTTACGTCTCTGAGCCGCATGCAGCAATTGCCTGGCGTCTGTTGCGTGACCAGCTGCAGGAAGGGGAGTTTGGTTTATTCCTCGGAACGGCCCATCCGGCTAAGTTCCTGGAGAGCGTGGAAAGCATTCTGGATCAGAAACTGGCATTGCCTGCCGAGCTGGCTGAGCGCGCGGATCTGCCCCTGCTGTCGCATCAGATGGGCGCAGATTTTGCCCAACTACGGGCGTTTCTGCTCAAGTAATGCTCTGTCAGTCAGGATGAGGTGGGCTGACCACCTCATCGCTTTTGCAGGGCTAATGCGTCGGGCTGTTGTTACTGTTCGGCGCGTTTAAACACCATCTCATTCTCACGGCTTTCCTCAGCCGCAAAAGCATAGCCATCCACGTCGAACCGCGTAAGCTGCTCTGGCTTCGTCAGGCGATTCTGAATGATGTAACGGCTCATCAGACCCCGCGCTTTTTTCGCATAGAAACTGATCACTTTGAATTTGCCATTTTTCTCATCCAGAAAGACCGGTTTAATCAGGCGCGCCTGCAGTTTCTTGGGTTTGATGGCTTTGAAGTACTCATCGGAAGCCAGATTAATCAGCACGTCATCGCCCTGACTGGCCAACGCGTCGTTCAGTTTTTCCGTTAACAGATCGCCCCAGAAGCTGTAGAGATCCTGACCGGCCGGGTTAGCCAGTTTGATGCCCATCTCCAGCCGATAGGGCTGCATTAAATCCAGCGGCCGCAGCAGGCCGTAAAGTCCGGACAGCATACGCAGATGCTGCTGGGCAAAGTCGAAATCTTGCTCGCTAAACGTCTCAGCCTGTAAACCGGTATAGACATCACCTTTAAACGCCAGAATAGCCTGACGGGCATTCTTCAGATTGAAATCCGGCTGCCAGCTGTTAAAGCGGTCAGCGTTTAAGTGTGCCAGCTTGTCGCTAATGCTCATCAGTGAAGCGACCTGCGCCGGCGAGAGCTTACGCGCAATTTCAATCAGCTGTTGTGACTTTTCTAACAGCGCGGGCTGGGTAAAACGCTGCGTCGTCAGGGGGCTTTCATAATCCAGCGTCTTGGCAGGAGAAATCACCATCAACATCGTCGCTTCCTCAATGAGTCCCTTTTTTAAGGGGTTAGCCTGTAATTGTTGCCTGCGAGTGTAGCAAAAAAGCCGCAAGGATCGGCAAATCACTCCTATTTGTTCGCGCTATCGTAAACGGCATTCCCTGACCTTGCACCACCGTTACCGCGTGATATTATCCCAACAGCCTTTTATCACCCTGACAGTTAACTAAGAGAAAAAACATGACGGACAAACTGACCTCCCTGCGTCAACTGACCACCGTAGTGGCCGACACTGGTGATATCGCAGCGATGAAGCTGTATCAGCCTCAGGACGCAACGACCAACCCTTCTCTGATTCTCAATGCTGCTCAAATCCCTGAATACCGCAAACTGATTGATGAAGCGATCGCCTGGGCGCGTCAGCAGAGCAGCGATAAAGAACAACAGCTGCAGCTGGTATCCGACAAGCTGGCCGTTAACATCGGTCTGGAAATTCTTAAGCTGGTGCCGGGCCGTATCTCCACCGAAGTGGATGCTCGCCTTTCTTATGACACCGAAGCCAGCATTGCCAAAGCTCGCAGCCTGATTAAATTGTACAACGATGCCGGTATCAGCAACGATCGTATCCTGATCAAACTGGCCTCCACCTGGCAGGGCATTCGTGCAGCAGAGCAGCTGGAAAAAGAAGGTATCAACTGTAACCTGACCCTGCTGTTCTCCTTCGCTCAGGCGCGTGCCTGTGCTGAAGCGGGTGTTTACCTGATTTCGCCGTTTGTTGGCCGTATCCTCGACTGGTACAAAGCCAACACGGATAAGAAAGAGTACGCGCCACACGAAGATCCTGGCGTGGTGTCCGTGTCTGAAATCTACGATTACTACAAGCAGCACGGTTACGAAACCGTTGTGATGGGCGCCAGCTTCCGTAACGTCGGTGAGATCATCGAACTGGCCGGTTGTGACCGTCTGACCATTTCTCCTGCGCTGCTGAAAGAGCTGGCGGAGAGTGAAGGCACACTGGAGCGTAAGCTGAGCTACAAGGGTGAAGTTAAAGCGCGTCCGGCTAAGATGACAGAATCCGAGTTCCTGTGGCAGCACAATCAGGATCCTATGGCTGTGACCAAGCTGGCCGAAGGCATTCGTAATTTTGCCATCGACCAGGGCAAGCTTGAGAAGATGCTGGCAGAAATGCTGTAATCGTTTTACCGTGGCGGCGCTGTCGCCACGGTTTTCCCTTTCCGCCACCGTTTGTTATTCTTCTTAGTACCTCCTTCCCCATGCACCGCACTGCGGTAAATCACAGCGAATATCATCATGAACACATTACGTATCGGATTGATCTCGGTTTCCGATCGCGCCGCGAACGGGATTTATCAGGATCAGGGGATCCCTGCCCTGGAAGCCTGGCTGAACAGCGCGATCAGCACGCCCTTTGAAGTGGAAACGCGCCTGGTGCCCGATGAGCAGCCCATGATAGAACAGACGATTTGCGAGCTGGTCGATGAGCGTTTTTGCCACCTGGTATTGACCACCGGTGGGACAGGCCCGGCCCGGCGTGATGTTACGCCCGATGCCACGCTGGCCGTTGCCGATCGCGAGATGCCGGGGTTTGGTGAGCAAATGCGGCAAATCAGCCTGCAGTTTGTGCCGACTGCCATTCTGTCGCGTCAGGTAGGGGTGATCCGTAAACAGTCGCTCATTCTCAATCTGCCCGGCCAGCCGAAGTCCATCAGGGAAACCCTTGAAGGCCTGAAAGACGACCAGGGCAAGATAAACGTTCCGGGCATCTTCGCGGCTGTACCTTATTGTTTACAGCTTCTGGAAGGCCCTTACGTGGAGACGCACGCGGATGTGGTAGCAGCTTTTCGCCCCAAAGGCGCGATACGTGAGATAAATAACTAAATATTTTGCTTTTCAGGAATAAGCTACAGGCTCGCTGGTGTGGTGATAAATTGACGGTATAGTAAGCGAATCTTTACAACTGTTTTCACTTTCTCTGGACGCTTATGACCACACTTGAGACACCGCGCCTGAAACCCCAGGATTACAAAACGCTGGCACTCGCGGCGCTGGGTGGCGCGCTGGAATTTTACGACTTCATTATTTTCGTCTTTTTCGCTGCCGTGATCGGCGAGATTTTCTTCCCCAGCGATATTCCTGAATGGCTCCGCCAGCTCCAGACGTTCGCCATTTTTGCAGCGGGCTACCTGGCGCGTCCGCTGGGCGGCATCATCATGGCCCACTTTGGCGATAAAGTGGGACGCAAAAAAATGTTCAGCCTGAGTATTTTGTTGATGGCGCTGCCCACGTTGGCTATGGGCGCACTGCCTGGCTGGGACGCGATTGGCCTGGCGGCCCCCCTGTTAATGCTGCTGATGCGCATGCTACAGGGCGCGGCGATTGGTGGGGAAGTCCCGGGCGCATGGGTTTTTGTGGCGGAGCACGTGCCCTACAAACGTATTGGTATCGCCTGCGGCACGCTGACCGCCGGACTCACTATCGGCATCCTGTTAGGGTCGGTCGTGGCAACCTTAATTAATACCACCATGACCCAGCAGGCCATTCATGATGGCGGCTGGCGCATTCCTTTTTTCCTGGGCGGATTGTTTGGCCTGGGGGCGATGTATCTTCGCCGCTGGCTACATGAAACGCCGGTTTTCATTGAAATGCAGCAGCGTAAAACGCTGGCGCAGGAGCTGCCGCTGAAAACCGTAATCCTTAAACACCAAAAATCGGTCGTGATTTCGATTCTGCTGACCTGGATGCTGTCTGCCTGCATCGTGGTGGTGATTTTAATGGCGCCGGTCTGGCTGCAGAAACAGCATGGTATGGCCCCGGCGCTCACCTTAAAGGCCAACAGCATCGCGATTATCATGTTATGTATCGGCTGCATCGTTGCCGGGCTGTTGGTGGACCGTTTTGGCGCCAGTCGGACGTTAAGCCTCGGTAGCGTGCTGCTGGCATTGTGTAGCGGGATGTTCTATTCCCTCGCGCCTCAGTATCCTGATTACCTGTTTCAGCTCTATGGGCTGGTGGGTTTTAGCGTGGGCGTCGTGGGGATTGTGCCCTTTGTGATGGTACGTGCGTTCCCTGCTGAGGTGCGTTTCACCGGCTTGTCGTTCTCTTATAATCTTTCTTATGCGGTATTTGGTGGCCTGACGCCGATTTGCGTGACGCTGCTGATGAACGTTTCCACCATGGCACCCGGCTGGTATGTCATGACGCTTGCGCTGGTCGGGTTGCTGACCGGTCTCTGGCTCAGACAGGATATCAGCCATGAGCCGAATCTGTGTGACGGGATAAAACAGGCATAAACACGCACGCGGAGCCGGGCTCCGCGTGCTGCCTCGACCATTTGCTTACGCGCCGATGGGCAGAACGATCCGTCGGAAGGTTTCGTTTAGCACTTCACCTATGGCCAGGTAACAGGCGCTGGCACCGCACACCAACCCGACCCAGCCTGCGCAGGGGATCAGCGCGGGAAGATGCGCCAGGTGACCCGTCGCCAGTAACAGGAACAATAACGCCAGCGAGCCGAAAACAAACTGCAGCATCGTTGCGCTCCGCAGCGTGCCAAAGAACATAAACAGGGTAAACAGGCCCCACAGTCCTAGCCAGGCGCCTAAAAAGGTCTCATTGGCCGGTTTCGCCAGCCCCATTTCAGGCAGTAACTGAATAGCCACAAAGCTTAGCCAGAACATGCCGTAAGAGGTAAAGGCCGTCAGTCCAAACGTATTATTCTTTTTAAACGCCAGCAGTCCGGCCAGCACCTGCGCAATCCCACCATAAAACATGCCCATCGCCAGAATGGTCACATCCATGGCAAACAGGCCCGTATTGTGCAAATTCAGTAAAATCGTTGTCATGCCGAATCCCATCAACCCCAGGGGGGCAGGATTGGCCAGTGTTGTCGTTGTCATCGTTCCTCAGCGGTGTTGTTAGCGTAAAAGGCGCTGCCCGCCTCAATGCAGAATAAGCGCGGCGAGCCGCATAATAGTCAGCGTATTCATAGCCGTCTTTGATCCTGGTCTGACAGGGACTGAAAATTTTTTTTCATTTAACCCTTGATGCGCTTCTAAGCGACCCCATTTACTTGTCATCGAGCGTTGTGAACGTTGTAAAAAAAAGCATGTGAGGTTGGGTTGAATGTAAACAACCTGCCCACATAAAAGGTTCACAACCCAAACTGGCAACGAATTTAAGTGGGAGATGTTTAGATGGGTAAGATTATTGGTATTGACCTGGGTACAACCAACTCTTGTGTTGCGGTCATGGACGGCACCAAAGCGCGCGTACTCGAAAACGCGGAAGGCGATCGCACCACGCCTTCGATCATCGCTTACACCCAGGATGGGGAAACTCTGGTCGGACAACCGGCTAAACGTCAGGCCGTCACCAACCCGCAGAATACCCTGTTTGCGATTAAGCGCCTGATCGGCCGTCGCTTCCAGGACGAAGAAGTGCAGCGTGATATCAAAATCATGCCATACAAAATTGTGGGTGCCGATAACGGCGACGCATGGCTGGAAGTGAAAGGCCAGAAAATGGCACCGCCGCAGATTTCTGCGGAAGTCCTGAAAAAGATGAAGAAAACGGCTGAAGATTTCCTGGGTGAGCCAGTGACTGAAGCGGTTATCACTGTTCCAGCCTACTTCAACGATGCGCAGCGTCAGGCGACCAAAGATGCCGGCCGTATCGCAGGTCTGGAAGTCAAACGTATCATTAACGAACCTACCGCCGCGGCACTGGCTTACGGTCTGGATAAAGGCCAGGGCAACCGCACGATCGCGGTCTATGACCTGGGTGGCGGTACATTCGATATCTCTATCATCGAAATCGATGAAGTTGATGGCGAGAAAACCTTTGAAGTGCTGGCAACCAACGGTGATACCCACCTGGGTGGTGAGGACTTCGACAGCCGTCTGATCAACTATCTGGTCGCGGAATTTAAGAAAGATCAGGGCATCGATCTGCACAACGATCCGCTGGCGATGCAGCGCCTGAAAGAAGCGGCAGAGAAAGCGAAGATCGAGCTGTCTTCTGCGCAGCAGACCGACGTTAACCTGCCGTACATCACGGCGGACGCAACCGGTCCTAAGCACCTGAACATTAAAGTGACTCGTTCTAAACTGGAATCACTGGTTGAAGATCTGGTTGCTCGCTCTATCGAGCCGCTGAAAGTGGCACTGCAGGACGCCGGACTGTCAGTTTCTGACATCAACGATGTCATCCTGGTCGGTGGTCAGACACGTATGCCACTGGTTCAGGCGAAAGTGACCGAGTTCTTTGGTAAAGAGCCACGTAAAGATGTGAACCCGGACGAAGCAGTTGCCGTAGGTGCTGCGGTACAGGGCGGTGTGTTAGGTGGTGATGTTAAAGACGTTCTGCTGCTGGACGTGACCCCGCTGTCACTGGGTATCGAAACCATGGGTGGCGTGATGACATCGCTGATCAGCAAGAACACCACCATCCCAACCAAGCACAGCCAGGTGTTCTCGACGGCAGAAGACAACCAGTCTGCCGTAACGATTCACGTGCTGCAGGGTGAACGCAAGCGTGCCAACGACAACAAGTCTTTGGGCCAGTTTAACCTGGACGGCATTCAGGCTGCGCCACGCGGTATGCCGCAGATTGAAGTGACCTTTGACATCGATGCGGACGGTATCCTGCACGTGTCGGCGAAGGACAAAAACAGCGGTAAAGAGCAGAAGATCACCATTAAGGCGTCTTCCGGCCTGAACGAGGACGAGATTGCGAAGATGGTTCGTGATGCTGAAGCGAACGCAGAATCTGACCGTAAGTTCGAAGAGCTGGTGCAGACCCGTAACCAGGGCGACCAGATCGCGCACAGCACACGTAAGCAGCTGGATGAAGCGGGCGACAAGCTGTCAGCTGATGATAAAGCGCCTATCGAAGCTGCACTGAGCGCGCTGGAAACTGCGCTGAAAGGCGAAGATAAAGCAGAGATCGATGCCAAAATGCAGGCGCTGATGGAAGTATCCAGCAAGCTGATGGAAGCGGCACAGCAGTCTCAGGCAGGTGCAGCGGATGCCCACGATGCGTCAGCGAAGAAAGATGACGACGTGGTTGATGCTGAATTCGAAGAAGTGAAAGACAATAAGAAATAATTGCCCCTGACCGGGCGCGACGGTTGCCCTGACAGCCGTTGAAACCAGCACGGGCGTAGGAGTTTTCTCCACGCCCGTGCGATCATGTTAAGGGCTAAATAAATGGCGAAGAGTGATTACTACGAGATTTTAGGCGTCGCCAAATCTGCAGACGAGCGTGAAATCAAAAAGGCTTACAAACGCCTGGCGATGAAACATCATCCGGACCGCAATCCCGGTGATAAAGAATCTGAAACCAAATTTAAAGAAGCGAAAGAAGCCTACGAGATTCTGACCGACCCTCAGAAGCGTGCGGCCTACGATCAGTACGGCCATGCTGCCTTTGAACAAGGTGGTATGGGCGGTGGCGGATACGGCGGCGGCGGCTTTGGCGGCGGCGGTGCAGATTTCAGCGATATCTTTGGCGACGTTTTCGGTGACATCTTTGGTGGTGGCCGCCGTCAGCGCGCAGCCCGTGGTGCAGATTTGCGCTACAACATGGAGCTGACGCTGGAAGAAGCGGTTCGCGGCGTGACCAAAGAGATCCGTATACCGACGCTGGAAGAGTGTGACGTTTGCCACGGCAGCGGTGCCAAAGCGGGCACCAAACCGCAAACCTGTTCAACCTGTCATGGTGCAGGCCAGGTACAGATGCGTCAGGGCTTCTTCACCGTACAGCAGGCTTGTCCGACCTGTCACGGTCGCGGCTCGGTGATTAAAGATCCGTGCAATGCCTGTCACGGGCACGGTCGCGTAGAGAAATCGAAAACCCTGTCGGTAAAAATTCCTGCCGGTGTGGATACGGGCGACCGTATTCGTCTGAGCGGCGAAGGTGAAGCCGGTGAGCAGGGCGCACCTGCGGGCGATCTGTACGTGCAGGTGTCGGTGAAAAAACACCCGATCTTCGAGCGTGAAGAGAACAACCTCTACTGCGAAGTACCGATTAACTTCGCGATGGCCGCCCTGGGTGGCGAGATTGAAGTGCCGACGCTGGACGGTCGCGTGAAGCTGAAAGTCCCGGCAGAAACCCAGACCGGCAAGCTGTTCCGCATGCGCGGGCGTGGTGTGAAGTCGGTGCGCGGCGGTGCGGTAGGCGATCTGCTGTGTCGTGTGGTGGTGGAAACGCCAGTCAGCCTGAACGACAAGCAGAAAGCGTTGCTGCGTGAGCTGGAAGAGAGCTTTGGTGGGCCCAGCGGCGAGCATAACAGTCCGCGCTCCAAAAGCTTCTTCGACGGCGTGAAGAAATTCTTCGACGACCTGACGCGTTAATCGCGTTACTGACGTCAGACCCGATGAAAGCGGAGAGGAAACTCTCCGCTTTTTTTTGCGTCCTGCACTGCTGAAACGGTTTCTGGCACAGACCAGCTCTGCACCTTTCACGGCTATCCGGTTCTCCCGTCGGGTTATCATTCGCGGGCTGTTGTAGCCAAAAGTCTAACGTAATGTAAAAGCGACTAAATAAGCTTTTTATCAGGTTCGTTGAATCGTTACACTGCTCAGCATTCTGTATTACGCTCAGGAGGAGTGCATTTTGTCAAAACCTCGTCGAATTAAGCATTTACTGAAAAGTTTTATTGAGAGCGATGCCAGCAACGGCATGGTGCTCATTCTGGCTGCGGTCGTCGCTATGATCCTCGCCAATGGCGCTTCCACCGCCCAGGGCTACCAGGCTTTGCTGGATACACCGGTACATATTCGCTTCGGCGAACTGGATATCAGTAAAAATCTGCTTCTATGGATCAACGACGCCCTGATGGCACTGTTCTTCCTGCTGATTGGTCTGGAAGTGAAGCGCGAGCTGATCTCAGGCGAACTCGCCAGCCGCGATCGGGCCATCTTTCCGGTGATTGCCGCGTTAGGGGGAATGGCGGCACCGGCACTGGTGTTTTTGCTGTTTAACCACGGTGATGAGATTGCCCGAAATGGCTGGGCGATCCCCACCGCGACGGATATCGCGTTTGCGCTCGGAGTCCTTGCCCTGCTTGGCAGCCGTGTGCCGACCGCCCTGAAGGTATTCCTGATGGCGCTGGCGATTATTGATGACCTGGGTGCCATCGTGATCATCGCGCTGTTTTACACCAGCGATCTGTCTGTGATGTCTCTGAGCGTGGCGGCAGGCGCTATCGTGGTGCTGGCGGTGCTGAACCGCTGTAACGTGCGGAATATCGCCATCTATATGCTGGTCGGCATAGTGCTGTGGACGGCCGTGCTGAAATCGGGCGTCCATGCTACGCTGGCGGGCGTGATCGTGGGCTTCTTTGTACCGCTGGAAGAGAAAGACGGCCATTCGCCTGCGGAACATCTGGCACACGGATTAATGCCGTGGGTGAACTGGCTGATTCTGCCGCTGTTTGCCTTTGCGAATGCCGGGATTTCGCTGACGGGTATCACCTTTGGCGATGTGCTGTCACCAGAGCCGCTGGGCATCATCCTGGGCCTGTTAATCGGTAAGCCGCTGGGGATTACGCTGTTTTGCTGGCTGGCGGTGAAGCTGAGGCTGGCAGCCTTGCCGAGCGGCACGACTATTCGCGATATCATGGCGATTGGCGTGCTGTGCGGTATTGGCTTTACCATGTCGATATTTATCAGTTCGCTGGCCTTTGACGCTGCCCACGAGCAGTTAGTGACGTTCTCTAAGCTGGGTATCCTCAGCGGTTCGTTGCTTTCCGCCGTTCTGGGTTACACCTTATTGCGAATCAAGCTGCGATAAAAATCCATTGCTGCAACACATTCATCCGGTGTTGCAGCAATGCTGTTTCCTGTCTCAACATCTCAACATCTCAATATGGCCTGTGACCCACGATGACATCGCGCGTTGACTGGCTGTTATCGCGTTACTCTGCGGCCGGTCTGAACTCGCAAGGACGCCGTGATTGACCTTTTCTGTTCACCCTGGACCTGATAACCCGAAGGAGGGCTCGTGATAGAGGCTGTCCGGAGCGCTACGAGCCTGAACCTGGGGCAGCATTGTTCGGCAGGTTGAGAGCAGTGCAGAGGCGGTGGGTTGTCTGGCATGGCAGGGCAGGGCTGGAAGATAAAGTCAGGAAGATAAAGTCATGAAGAGACAGTCGCCTGGCGGTGCTAAACAGCAGGCATAAAAAAACCGGCTTAGCGCCGGTTCTTTCAACAAAGCGATGAACAAATGGCGATTAAGCCAGTTTGTTGATCTGTGCAGTCAGGTTTGCTTTATAACGTGCAGCTTTGTTTTTGTGGATCAGACCTTTAGCAGCCTGACGGTCCACAATTGGTTGCATTTCATTAAATGCGTTCTGCGCAGCAGCTTTGTCGCCTGAAGCGATCGCCGCGTATACTTTCTTAACGAAGGTACGCATCATAGAGCGACGGCTTGCGTTATGCTTGCGACGTTTCTCAGATGTTACGGCACGTTTCTTAGCTGATTTGATATTAGCCAAGGTCCAACTCCCAAATATGTTCGATAGAGACAAATCAAAGGCCGAGGACTATGCCTTTTGGACCTTCTGTTGTCAATGGATTTGTGCAAATAAGCGTCGTTTACAAGTGATAACCTGTATGACACTCGGTTACGTATTTGATGGCGCAAGATTCTACCAGCTTCCGCTCCCTGAATACAGTATTTCGCAACAAAATTCTCTCAGCGGCTTTGCAAGGCAGTAAATACGGCCTGTAACGCATGAAAGGCGTGTTCACGGGTTAACCTTGGCGGCTTTCGAGGGTATAATCCGCCGATTTCCACCGGTTTGAGTCAGCCATGAAGTTTATCCGCGGTATTCATAATCTTAACGCGCAGCATCACGGCTGCGTTTTGACCATTGGTAATTTCGATGGTGTGCACCGCGGTCATCAGGCGCTGATGGGGCGGTTGCTGGAAGAGGGACGGAAACGTAACCTGCCAGTGATGGTGATGGTGTTTGAACCCCAGCCGCTTGAACTGTTTGCGGGCGAAAGCGCACCCGCCAGGCTCACTCGCTTGCGAGAGAAGCTAAAATATCTGGCAGAGATCGGCGTGGACTCCGTGCTGTGCGTGCGTTTTGACCATCGCTTTGCCGCGTTGTCGGCGCAGAGTTTTATCAGCGAACTGCTGGTGAACAAGCTGGGCGTGAACTATCTTGCCGTCGGGGATGATTTCCGCTTTGGCGCTGGTCGCCAGGGGGATTTCCTGCTATTACAGAAAGCCGGCGCCCAGTATGGCTTTGATGTGGTCAGCACAGAAACCTTTTGTGACGGCGGTAAGCGCATCAGCAGCACGGCGGTGCGTCAGGCACTGGCCGAGGACAACTTAGCGCTGGCGCAGTCGCTGCTGGGCCATCCTTTCAGTATCTCTGGGCGCGTCGTGCACGGTGATGCACTCGGACGCACGCTGGGGTTCCCTACGGCTAATCTTCCTTTACGCCGCTGCGTGTCGCCGGTTAAAGGCGTTTATGCGGTGGAAGTCCATGGGCTGGGGCCACAACCCCTGCCTGGCGTTGCCAATATCGGCACCCGCCCGACGGTAAAAGGTTTGCGCCAACAGCTTGAAGTTCACCTGTTGGACATCAATATGGATCTCTATGGTCGCCACATTGATGTGGTGTTGAAGCAGAAAATACGAAACGAGCAGCGCTTTGCTTCACTGGATGCGTTGAAAGAGCAAATTGCGAAAGATACGGTAACGGCCCGACAATTTTTTGGTCTGTAACCTGAGCGAAAAACGGAATCGAGAATCTGATGAGTGACTATAAATCAACCCTGAATTTGCCGGAAACGGGGTTCCCCATGCGTGGCGATCTGGCCAAGCGCGAACCGGGAATGCTGCAACGTTGGTATGATGACAACCTGTACGGCATCATCCGCGAAGCCAAGAAAGGGAAAAAAACCTTTATCCTGCATGATGGCCCTCCTTATGCGAACGGCAGCATTCATATTGGTCACTCTGTTAACAAGATTCTGAAAGACATTATTGTGAAGTCTAAAGGCATGGCAGGTTACGACTCGCCGTATGTGCCAGGCTGGGACTGTCACGGTTTGCCTATCGAGCATAAAGTTGAGCAGATGATCGGCAAGCCGGGCGAAAAAGTCAGCGCCGCCGAATTCCGCGCCGCCTGCCGTCAGTATGCCGCCGAACAGGTTGAAGGGCAGAAAGCCGACTTTATTCGCCTGGGCGTGCTGGGCGACTGGGATCGTCCTTACCTCACCATGGACTTCACCACCGAAGCCAATATCATCCGTGCCCTGGGTAAAATCATCGGCAATGGCCACTTGCACAAAGGCGCCAAGCCGGTGCACTGGTGCATGGATTGCCGTTCTGCTCTGGCGGAAGCCGAAGTGGAATACTACGACAAAACCTCCCCCTCCATCGATGTGATGTTCAATGCCGTTGATGCGGACAGGGCGCGCGCAGCCTTCGGTGTGACCGCCTCAGAAGGCCCGGTTTCGCTGGTGATCTGGACGACCACGCCGTGGACCATTCCGGCTAACCGCGGTATTTCACTGCATCCCGAGTTCACCTATCAGCTGGTGCAGATTGCAGGACGTAGCCTGATCCTGGCAAAAGATCTGGTTGAGAGCGTCATGAAACGCGCGGGCGTCAGCGACTGGACCGTGCTGGGCGAATGTCAGGGCGCGGCCCTGGAATTGCAGCTGTTCCAGCATCCTCTGCTTGAGCAGATCCAGTCCAAAGTCGTATTAGGTGAGCACGTCACGCTGGATGCCGGTACGGGGGCTGTTCATACCGCGCCAGGCCACGGCCCGGATGACTACGTGATTGGTCAGAAATATGGTCTGGAAACGGCTAACCCGGTCGGCCCTGATGGTGCCTACCTGCCGGGTACGTATCCGGGACTCGACGGCATTAACGTCTTTAAAGCCAATGATATGATCGTTGAGCTGCTGAAAGAGAAAGGCGCATTGCTGCACGTTGAAAAACTGCTGCACAGCTACCCACACTGCTGGCGCCATAAAACCCCGATTATCTTCCGTGCCACGCCGCAGTGGTTTATCAGCATGGATCAGAAAGGCCTGCGTGCTCAGTCATTACAGGAGATCAAAGGCGTGCAGTGGATCCCGGACTGGGGTCAGGCGCGCATTGAGTCCATGGTTGCCAACCGGCCTGACTGGTGTATTTCCCGCCAGCGTACCTGGGGCGTGCCAATGGCGCTGTTCGTACACAAAGAAACCGAAGCCCTGCATCCGGATACCCTGGCGCTGATGGAAAAAGTGGCGCAGCGCGTTGAGCAGGATGGCATCCAGGCATGGTGGGATCTCGATCCGCGCGATCTGATGGGCGACGATGCTGACCACTACGTGAAGGTGCCGGACACGCTGGACGTCTGGTTTGACTCAGGTTCCACCAGCTATTCGGTCGTGGATGCCCGCCCGGAATTTGGTGGCAATACACCGGATATGTATCTGGAAGGTTCCGATCAGCATCGTGGCTGGTTTATGTCGTCGCTGATGATCTCGACCGCGATGAAAGGCAAAGCGCCTTATCGCCAGGTACTGACGCACGGCTTTACCGTCGATGGTCAGGGCCGCAAGATGTCCAAATCCATCGGCAATACCGTTGCACCCCAGGATGTCATGGACAAGCTGGGTGCGGACATTCTGCGCCTGTGGGTTGCTTCTACCGATTACTCGGGTGAGATGGCGGTATCCGATGAAATCCTGAAACGCTCTGCGGATGCCTATCGTCGTATTCGTAACACCGCGCGCTTCCTGTTAGCCAACCTGAGCGGCTTTAACCCGGCCACCGATCTGGTTAAACCGGAAGAGATGGTGGTGGTCGATCGCTGGGCGGTGGGACGTGCGCAGGCGGCGCAGGCGGATATCATCGCCTCTTACGAGCACTACGATTTCCACGAAGTGATTCAGCGCCTGATGCAGTTCTGCTCCATCGAGATGGGCTCCTTCTACCTGGATATCATTAAAGATCGTCAGTACACCGCGAAAGGCGACAGCCTGGCCCGCCGTAGCTGCCAGTCAGCGCTGTGGCACATTGTTGAAGCGCTGGTACGCTGGATGGCACCGATCATGTCTTTCACGGCCGACGAAATCTGGGGCTATCTGCCAGGCGATCGGGCGAAGTATGTCTTCACTGAAGAGTGGTATACCGGCCTGTTTGGTCTGCCAGAAAACGAAGCGCTGAACGATGCGTACTGGGCAGAACTGCTGAAAGTACGTGGTGAAGTGAACAAGGTGATCGAGCAGGCGCGTAGCGACAAACGTATCGGTGGCGCGCTGGAAGCGTCCGTTACTCTGTATGCCGATGCGGACCTGGCGACGAAACTGCAGGCGTTAGGTAACGAACTGCGTTTTGTGCTGTTGACCTCCGGTGCTCAGGTCGCTGATTACGCAGAGGCAGAGGCTGAAGCGCAGCAGAGCGAACTGGTAAAAGGGCTGAAAATCGGCCTGCATAAGGCAGAAGGCGAGAAATGCCCGCGCTGCTGGCACTACACGACTGACGTCGGTCAGAATCCGGAGCACGCTGCGGTGTGCGGTCGCTGTTACACCAACGTAGCCGGCAACGGCGAAGAGCGTAAGTTTGCCTGATGAGTAGACCTGTTTTCTCCACCGGATTGCGCTGGCTGTGGCTGGTGCTGGTTGTTATCGTTGTTGATTTCATCAGCAAGCAGTGGGTCATGAACAACATGATGCTGCATGAAACGCAGCCGCTGATGCCGTTCCTTAACCTGTTCTATGCGCATAACTATGGCGCGGCGTTCAGCTTCCTCGCGGATAAAGGCGGCTGGCAGCGCTGGTTCTTTGCCGGCATTGCCCTGGCGATCGTGGTGTCGTTACTGGTCATGATGTACCGCAACAGCGCCAGTCAGAAGATCGCCAATATCGCCTATGCCTTAATCATTGGCGGCGCAGTGGGCAATCTGTTTGACCGTTCGTATCATGGCTTTGTGGTAGATTTTATCGATTTCTACGTCGGTAACTGGCACTTTGCTACATTTAATATCGCTGACTGCGGCATCTGTATCGGGGCCGCGTTGGTGGTGCTGGAGGGCTTTTTCAATCCTTCCAGCAAGCAGGTTAAAAAAGGGTAAACCATGACTGAGTCTGTACAGGGCGACAGCGCGGTATTGTTGCATTTCGTCATGAAGCTGGAAGACGGCTCAGTGGCGGAATCCACTCGTGCCAACGGTAAACCTGCGCTGTTTCGTCTCGGCGACGGTAGCCTGTCCGGCGCGCTGGAGCAGGCACTGTTGGGATTGACGCCGGGTGAAAAACATCAATTCACGCTGGCACCAGAAGACGCGTTTGGTAGCGTCAGCCCCGATCTTATCCAGTACTTTTCCCGCCGTGATTTTATTGACACGGGAGAGCCTGAGATTGGCGCCATCATGCTGTTTACCGGAATGGGCGGTAGTGAAATGCCAGGCGTGATTCGGGAAATTTCCGGTGATTCAATCACCGTGGATTTCAACCATCCGCTGGCAGGCCACCGCGTTCAGTTTGATATTGAGGTGCTGGATATCGATCCGGTACTGGAGGCGAACAATGCAAATTCTGCTGGCTAATCCACGGGGTTTTTGTGCAGGTGTAGATCGCGCCATCAGCATTGTTGAAAACGCACTAACGCTGTTTGGTGCGCCGGTGTACGTCCGGCACGAAGTGGTTCATAACCGCTACGTGGTGGACAGCCTGCGCCAGCGCGGCGCGATTTTTATTGAGCAGATCGCGGAAGTGCCTGATGGCGCTATCCTGATTTTCTCTGCCCACGGCGTCTCGCAGGCGGTACGCAATGAAGCAAAAGGGCGTGATCTCACCGTCTTTGATGCCACCTGCCCACTGGTGACCAAGGTGCATATGGAAGTGGCCCGCGCCAGCCGTCGGGGTGAAGAATCGGTACTGATTGGCCACGCGGGCCATCCGGAAGTGGAAGGCACCATGGGGCAGTACAATAACCCTAAAGGTGGGATGTACCTGGTGGAGTCGCCGGAGGACGTCTGGAAGCTGGACGTTAAAGATGACAACCGCCTGTCCTTTATGACCCAGACGACGCTGTCGGTGGATGACACGTCGGAAGTGATTGATGCGCTGCGCGCTCGCTTCCCGAAAATCGTGGGCCCACGTAAAGATGATATTTGTTATGCCACCACCAACCGTCAGGAAGCCGTGCGGGCGATGGCCGAGCAGGCCGATGTGGTATTGGTAGTCGGATCGAAAAACTCCTCTAACTCCAATCGCCTGGCCGAGCTGGCCCAGCGCATGGGTAAAGCGGCGTATCTGATTGATGATGCGGCGGACATTCAGCCTGAGTGGGTGGTTTCTGTCGATTGTGTTGGCGTAACGGCGGGCGCTTCGGCTCCCGATATTCTGGTTCAGAACGTGATTAGTCGCCTGCAGGCCTTGGGCGGTGGTGAAGCGAGAGTGCTGGAAGGGCGGGAAGAAAACATTGTGTTTGAAGTGCCCAAAGAGTTGCGGGTTGACGTCCGCAACGTGCAGTAATCCGCACACGTTAAGCAATCAAAAGGCCGACTCTGTTCGGCCTTTTTGCTTTTCAGACCGGGTGCTGGCGGCGGAAATTGCTTTTACTGATAATCCGCCCCACCTGGCATAAAAATTCTTATTATCCCCGAGAAAGAGTGGCGCAGTTGTTATCTCATGGTTAACCTGATTGCGCTTGCATGCATAGATTTGTTTTAGGAATGAATAAATATGAAGAATATCCGCATTGCCATCGTGGGCGCGCCGGGGCGCATGGGGCGCAATCTGATTCAGGCGGTTGCTCAGCTGGAAGGCGTTGAGCTGGGCGCAGCGTTAGCCCGACCGGGATCCTCGTTGATCGGCAGCGACGCAGGTGAACTGGCCGGTATCGGCCACGCTGGCGTTACCCTGAGAGATGACTTACGCGCCGTCGTCGATGATTTTGACGTCGTGATTGATTTCACCCGCCCTGAAGGAACGCTGGAATACCTTGCCATCTGTCGTGAGCACCGCAAAGCCATGATCATCGGTACGACAGGCTTTGATGACGCCGGTAAAGCAGCGATTCGCGACGCGGCGGCGGATATTGGCATTGTGTTTGCCGCTAACTTTAGCGTAGGCGTTAATCTGGTCCTGAAGCTGCTGGAGAAAGCCGCCAAAGTGATGGGCGATTATGCGGATATTGAAATTATTGAAGCGCATCATCGCCACAAGGTGGATGCACCCTCCGGCACGGCGCTGGCGATGGGCGAGGCGATTGCAGAGGCGATGGACTGGAAACTGGATGAACATGCCGTTTACAGCCGTGAGGGCCATACCGGTGAGCGAAAAGCGAATACCATTGGTTTTGCCACTGTGCGGGCAGGAGACATTGTCGGAGAGCATACCGCGTTATTTGCCGACGAAGGGGAACGCATAGAGATAACGCACAAGGCGTCCAGTCGCATGACCTTTGCCAATGGCGCCGTAAAGGCTGCCATTTGGCTGAGTGAGAATAAAACCGGGCTTTACGATATGCGTGACGTGCTGGATTTATCAAGTTTGTAATGAGTTTTACCTGTGTGATGTGGTGATTTCAATCGCTAATAACTTGATTGAGAAGGGCAATTTTTTAATTGCCCTTAATTTTATCTAAAAAATAGTCGCTTTGGCCTTTTTCTTCATTGTGATGAATGAAAGTCGGGTTTTTCTTCCTTTCGCTTCTCAGTAAACCTGCTAATTTTGACCATTTGGTCAAAATTAGCAGTTGGTTTTCCCGGAATAAACATCGACTGCGATCGGCAAACGTTTATTCGGCTGTGTTTACCCCTGTTTTTAACGCTTATCCTCTTCATTTTCGCTCTGAGCCTGAAAAGATGTTAAAAATGTTGCTTCAGGGTGGACAAGTATCAGGACGATCATTAGAATGCGCGCAATTTGCCAAAAATTGACCACTCAGGCAGTTTTTGCATTGATTCAGATCACTATTTTGAATTAATATGCAGATATTGTGACTGTTTATTCCCTGGAGGATGTTTTGATTAAGTCAGCGCTCTTGGTTCTGGAAGACGGAACCCAATTCCACGGTCGGGCCATCGGGGCTACAGGGTCGGCAGTGGGGGAAGTCGTTTTCAATACGTCAATGACCGGTTATCAAGAAATCCTCACTGATCCCTCCTATTCCCGCCAGATTGTTACTCTCACTTATCCCCATATCGGCAATGTTGGTGCTAACGCCGCCGATGAAGAATCCAGTCAAATCCATGCGCAGGGCCTGGTCATTCGTGACCTGCCGCTGATTGCCAGCAACTACCGTAGCGAAGAAAGCTTATCGGCTTATCTGCAGCGCAATAACATCGTGGCGATTGCCGATATTGATACGCGCAAGCTGACGCGACTGTTACGGGAAAAGGGCGCGCAGAACGGCTGCATTATTGCAGGCGATAATCTGGATGCGGCTCTGGCCTTACAAAAAGCGCAGGCTTTCCCTGGCCTGAAAGGCATGGATCTGGCAAAGGAAGTGACGACGGCTGAAACCTATGCCTGGCAGCAGGGGAGCTGGACACTGGAAGGGGATTTGCCAGAACAGAAACAGGCAGAAGCACTGCCTTACCACGTCGTCGCTTATGATTACGGCGCGAAACGCAACATCCTGCGTATGCTGGTGGACCGCGGCTGCCGCCTGACAGTGGTGCCGGCCAAAACGCCAGCAGAAACGGTCCTGGCGATGAATCCGGACGGTATCTTCCTCTCTAACGGCCCTGGCGATCCTGAGCCCTGCGATTATGCCATTGAGGCGATTCAAGCCTTCCTGAAAACCGATATCCCGGTGTTTGGTATTTGCCTGGGCCACCAACTGCTGGCCCTGGCCAGCGGCGCGAAAACCGTCAAAATGAAGCTGGGCCACCACGGCGGCAACCATCCAGTTAAAGATTTGGACAACAACCGCGTCATGATCACGGCGCAGAACCACGGCTTCGCGGTGGATGAGGCGAATCTGCCTGCGAACCTGCGTGTGACGCATATCTCCCTGTTCGATAAGACGGTGCAGGGCATCCACCGCACCGATAAGCCTGCGTTTAGCTTCCAGGGCCATCCGGAAGCCAGCCCGGGACCGGGTGATGCTGCACCGCTGTTTGACCACTTTATTGAGTTGATTGACGCATTCCGTTCGAAAGCAAAGTAATCAGGAGCTAATCATGCCAAAACGTACAGACATACAATCCATCCTGATTCTTGGTGCCGGTCCGATTGTGATCGGTCAGGCCTGCGAATTCGACTATTCCGGTGCACAGGCGTGTAAAGCCCTGCGTGAAGAGGGTTACCGCGTCATTCTGGTGAACTCCAACCCGGCCACCATTATGACCGACCCGGAAATGGCCGATGCAACCTACATTGAGCCGATTCACTGGGAAGTGGTACGTAAAATCATTGAAAAAGAGCGCCCGGATGCGGTGCTGCCCACCATGGGCGGCCAGACGGCGTTGAACTGTGCGCTGGAGCTGGAGCGTCAGGGCGTGCTGGAAGAATTCGGCGTCACCATGATTGGTGCAACCGCAGACGCTATTGATAAAGCAGAAGACCGTCGTCGTTTTGACGTGGCGATGAAAAGCATCGGTCTGGATACCGCGCGCTCCGGTATCGCGCATACCATGGATGAAGCGCTGGCAGTGGCGGCCGATGTGGGCTTTCCCTGCATTATCCGTCCGTCTTTTACCATGGGCGGCACCGGCGGCGGTATCGCGTATAACCGCGAAGAGTTTGAAGAGATCTGTGAACGCGGCCTCGACCTTTCCCCAACCAACGAGCTGTTAATTGACGAATCGCTGATTGGCTGGAAAGAGTATGAGATGGAAGTGGTGCGTGACAAAAACGACAACTGCATCATTGTCTGCTCAATTGAAAACTTTGATGCCATGGGGATCCACACGGGCGACTCCATCACGGTTGCGCCCGCGCAGACGCTGACCGACAAAGAGTACCAGATTATGCGTAACGCCTCGCTGGCGGTGCTGCGTGAGATTGGTGTGGAAACCGGCGGCTCCAACGTACAGTTTGCGGTGAACCCGAAAAATGGTCGTCTGATCGTGATCGAGATGAACCCGCGCGTGTCACGTTCCTCGGCGCTGGCCTCCAAAGCAACCGGCTTCCCGATCGCGAAAGTGGCGGCAAAGCTGGCGGTTGGCTTTACGCTCGATGAGCTGATGAACGACATTACCGGTGGACGGACGCCTGCCTCGTTTGAGCCTTCAATCGATTACGTCGTCACAAAAATTCCTCGCTTCAACTTTGAAAAGTTTGCTGGTGCGAATGACCGTCTGACCACGCAGATGAAGTCAGTGGGCGAAGTCATGGCGATTGGTCGCACCTTCCAGGAGTCGGTGCAGAAAGCGCTGCGCGGCCTGGAGGTTGGCGCGAATGGTTTTGATCCGAAAGTCCACCTTGACGATGCGGAAGCCTTAACCCGTATCCGTCGTGAGCTGAAAGATGCCGGTTCCGATCGGATCTGGTACATCGCCGATGCCTTCCGTGCGGGGATGTCGGTGGACGGCGTATTCAATCTCACCAATATTGACCGCTGGTTCCTGGTGCAGATTGAAGAGCTGGTTCGTCTTGAAGAGCAGGTAGCGCGCGAAGGCGTGAACGGGCTGAACGCCGATTTCCTGCGCACGCTGAAGCGCAAAGGTTTTGCCGATGCGCGCCTGGCCTCACTGGTGGGCGTGGCAGAAGGTGAAATTCGTAAGCTACGTCAGCATCACAATCTGCATCCGGTTTACAAGCGGGTGGATACCTGCGCGGCAGAATTCTCGACCGATACAGCCTATATGTACTCTACCTATGAGGAAGAGTGCGAAGCGAATCCTAACCAGGATCGTGACAAGATCATGGTACTGGGTGGTGGACCAAACCGTATCGGCCAGGGCATTGAGTTTGACTACTGTTGTGTTCATGCGGCACTGGCGCTGCGCGAAGACGGTTTCGAAACCATCATGGTGAACTGTAACCCGGAAACCGTCTCCACGGATTATGACACCTCTGACCGCCTTTACTTCGAGCCGGTAACGCTTGAAGACGTGCTGGAGATCGTCCGCATCGAAAAACCGAAAGGGGTGATTGTGCAGTACGGTGGTCAGACTCCGCTGAAACTGGCTCGTGCACTGGAAGCCGCTGGCGTACCGGTCATCGGGACCAGCCCGGATGCGATTGATCGGGCAGAAGACCGCGAACGCTTCCAGCAGGCCGTTGACCGCCTGAACCTGAAGCAGCCTGCCAACGCCACCGTTGCCACCCTGGAGCAGGCGGTAGAAAAAGCTGCCGGGATTGGTTATCCGCTGGTGGTCCGTCCCTCGTACGTGCTGGGCGGACGTGCGATGGAAATCGTCTACGACGAAATAGACCTGAAGCGTTATTTCCAGACGGCGGTGTCGGTTTCTAACGATGCGCCGGTCTTGCTGGATCGCTTCCTTGACGATGCTGTAGAAGTCGATGTGGATGCCATCTGTGATGGTGAGCGTGTACTGATCGGCGGCATCATGGAGCACATTGAGCAGGCAGGCGTTCACTCAGGTGACTCGGCCTGTTCTCTGCCGGCCTACACGCTGAGTCAGGATATTCAAAACGTAATGCGTCAGCAGGTTGAAAAGCTGGCGTTTGAGCTGAACGTTCGCGGCTTAATGAACGTGCAGTTCGCGGTGAAAGACAATGAAGTCTACCTGATTGAAGTTAACCCACGTGCTGCGCGTACCGTTCCTTTTGTGTCAAAAGCGACGGGCGTACCGCTGGCGAAAGTCGCCGCACGCGTGATGGCAGGCAAAACGTTGGCAGAGCAGGGCGTCACCGAAGAGGTGATTCCGCCTTACTACTCTGTCAAGGAAGTGGTGCTGCCGTTTAACAAGTTCCAGGGCGTTGACCCCATTCTGGGGCCAGAAATGCGCTCAACCGGTGAAGTCATGGGCGTGGGCCGTACCTTTGCAGAGGCCTTTGCCAAAGCGATGCTGGGTGCGCAAAGCAACATGAAGAAAACCGGACGCGCGCTGCTGTCGGTCCGTGAGGGCGATAAGAAACGTATCGTTGACCTGGCCGCGAAGTTGCAGAAGTTTGGCTTTGAGCTGGATGCCACTCACGGCACCGCTGTGGTGTTGGGGGAAGCGGGCATTAATCCTCGCCTGGTTAACAAGGTTCACGAAGGCCGCCCACATATTCAGGACCGGCTGAAAAACGGCGAATATGCCTACATCGTGAATACCACGGCAGGCCGCCAGGCTATTGAAGACTCCAAGCTGATTCGTCGTAGTGCGCTGCAATACAAAGTTCATTACGACACTACGCTAAACGGGGGTTTTGCAACGGCCATGGCGCTAAACGCCGACCCGACTGAAAAAGTGATTTCAGTACAGGAAATGCATGCGCAGATCCTTGCGCATAAATAGCGCTGGCTGAGTGGCGGTAATAGCCCCTGTGGTAGGACGATTTGCCAGTGTGCTGGCTTAACGCTCCTCGCAGGGGCTTTTTTTTGAGAGATCGGGCCTGAACTGAGCAGTTCTACAGGCACGGGTACAGATCACCCTCTGCTGAGTGCGTTTCTGTCTTAGCAGGCAGCGTGGAGGCTGTACCTGCCTGCGGCAAGCGCCGCCTGTAAAAAAGGGCATCGCCTTTAGAATGGTTGGTGAGTCTGGGGTTGGTCAGAAAGCAGTCTGTTCCTAACAGAACGGGATGACCCCTGTTTCTGGGCAGCGATTCTCAGGTCAGCGCGACATTTCGAATAAACCGGTATTTTTTTTTATATTCTTTTCAGGCTCATGAACGTTTCTGAGTAAACAGACTTTAATTAAATAGTTTTTTTTAAATATTGATGCCTTGATGTTTAAATACGCATTAATGTTTTTAATTATTTACGATCTGTTTCTTAACGCTCTACTGTATTTTCGCTATTTGACCGTTGCTCAACCGATTTTAAACAAACCCGCATTACTGCTTACAGTGCTCGATAATCACCTGTTCAGCCGCAGCGCTTATCTTTAAAATACCCTGTATTTTTCATGGTTTACATACCCAGAGAACCCATTCGCTTCTCTGAAGTTTACATGCTTGATTAAGAGTTAGCGCCTGACATGTTTATTCCCAAGTTTTTCAGATGGGGGCAGTGCTCTTTTGAGGATTATCAAAGAGCCTGTAATAATTTTGGTTATAACTGCGAGTCCGCACCGGAATTTATTGCCTTTAAAATGCGATGTGGGCAGTCCTTTGACTTTTATTCTTATCAAAGGAAAGGGAAAACGATGGGGAGCGTGTGCGTTGAAAAGGGCTGGCTTGCCAACGATGGCAGACATCGGCAGCGTTCGCTTCCCGCGCTACTTGCTCCCTCAACCTCTGTCTATGTGCCGTTTTGCAACGAGGCGTCGAAAAAGGTGCTTTTACCTTTCCGGTGCAAGTCGCTACATCATTTGCAGCGTCATCGCTTCCTCAATACCTCCTATAGCCTGTTTAGTAAGAGCCATGCCGCTTTTACCAAGAGCCCTGTCGCCGACTTTTCCCGTAAAACGGTCTCGACACGGGAGAGAGAGCTCAGAAAGTTTCTCAATGACGGGGGGAGTTTTCTCAATGTCAGCCAGCTTGACGGGGAACATATTTTTGAGGTGTTTGAGATTCTCTATCAGGCGAGACGCAATCAGGCCATCGCGGAGAGGGCCATTAATAAAGCGTTTTTCCGGGAGTTTCAGCCCTGTTTCAAAGGCTATATGATGTTCCTGCATAATGAACCTGTTGCACTGCAGCTCCTGCTTTCTGTCTCGAGCAGTGCCGGGATGTTCGTTGATTTTATTAATATTGGCTACCGGATAGACAGCAATGCTGGCGCGGTGGGGACAATGCTGATGTGGAAGAACCTGACAGCCTTGTATCAGGAAGCAGCAGAAAAGCAGCTTCCTCTTCATTACTCCTACGGTTCGATGTCCGGAGACTATAAAAACCGCTGGTGCCATTCGGTTAATAACGGCCGGGTCATCATCTGATTGATCCGTTCTGTCGGCGCGTTGACATACCTCTGCGTCGTGAAGCCAGTTTAGCGTGATTCGACCAGGTGCCTGATGGCCCTGTTTTTCCGCTCCCGTGGGCGGCTTTTGCCTGCGAAGCGCGATTGATCAATGCTCCCCTGCCAGCGCTGCGGCAGGGGAAAATGGCTCGCTGCATGCCTCAGGGAATAATGTTCGCCATCCTGAACTGAGTAAACAGGCGGATAAACATCTCATCCGTGGCGCAAAATTCGGTAAACCCTGCCCGCCTCAGTTTGCTGCCATCACCAAACATATCGTAATCCCAGCTAAAGACAAAATCGGCGAACTGACCGTCACTCAGCCTCATGATGTCAGCCTCAACCAGCTGTTTTTTTTCCGCCAAGGCATGCCATGTCCTGCGGTAATCGCCGAAAAGCTGCTGAAATGACAACGCAACCGGGGGCGCCGTCTCCAGTTCAAACCAGCCTGCAATGAGGGGCCAGAGCTCACACCATCGCCAGATATCACCGTTATTGATGTTAAATGCCTGATTCCTGGCGGAGGATGCGGTTGATGCCCACAGGGTGGCGGCAGACAATAAGCTATCATCGGTGTGATCGATAATGCTGTGCCAGGTGCGCTGCGACCCTGGAAAGCGCAGGGGCAGATTTTGCGCTTTGCACAGTGAAGCGTATATCGCGATACTCAGCGCAAGATTCATGGTATTGCCGGTTAACGCGCTGCCGACAACGCCAGGACGAAGTGCATGCCAGTGCCAGGTTTTATGATGCTGAAAGCGGCAGAGCCAGTCCTGTTGCGCCGTATTGAATTCGGCGCCGGGAATAGCGGCATCGCTTTCTCTGGCGGGGGTTTTGAACGGGCCAAGATGAGCGCCGTAAATTTTGTAGCCCTGCATCAGGCTCACCGTTTCCAGCGGAGCCACGTTCTCAACCTGAGTGACCAGGTTACGTAACATGGTGACGTTGGGTTCAACCATTTCCCGCCAGCTCGCGGCATTAAGCCAGGCGCTGTAGAAAATGTGGGTAACGTGCCGAAGGGGCTTGAGGGCGCGTGCAGTGTCTTTTTCATTGAGCAGATCGACGTTAACAAACGGCACCGTGCCCCGGTGAGCGCCTCCTGCGCGAGACAATCCAATAACCTGCCATTCATTCTGCAACAGCGTTTTAACCAGTTTGCTGCCGACAATACCGCTTGCACCCGCAACCAGTGCGACTTTAGATTGAGGCTTCTGTGACATTTTTTGTCCTCCAGTTTGGTTGCAGACAGCCTGCTATAAATTGTTTTTTGTCGGTATCCCCGAAAGCTGATGTCACTTATAAGAGAAATGCGTAAATGAATAACAAGCTCAATGCCATTCGAACGTTTTTACGCGTGGCTGAGGCGGGGTCTTTTTCTGAGGCAGCACGCCAGTTGAATATCAAACAGTCTGCGGTCAGCCAGCAGATCGCCGCGCTTGAGGCTGAACTCGGCGTAGTGCTGCTGCACAGGACGACGCGGGTGAGGGTACTGACAGCGCAAGGAGAATATTACCGGCGTAAGATGCAGCCCATACTTGAGGCAATGCAGGCGGTCGAGAACCAGCTATCCCCTGTCGCACAGCAATGGCAGGGCAAGATAAACGTTCAACTCCCGGGCGGATTAGGGCGTTTGTTTCTTCCTCATCTGCTCGGATTGCAAAAAGCGAATCCGGGTTTGCATCTGACGCTCTCGCTTGATGACAGGATATCCGACCTGGCCAGAGAAGGCGTGGATGTGGCGTTCCGCCTTACTCAGGATGCGCCGGAAGTGTATCCGGCACGGAAAATCGCGCGTATTGAAACACCGCTTTTCGCATCACCGGATTTCCCGCCGCTCAATTCACTGGATGCATTGATGTGCCAACCGCACGTGCGTTTCAGCAGCATTGCCGAGTCTGCGCCATTGCGGCTTGTCAGGGGCGATGAAACCGTAGAACTGGCCGTAAAGACAGCCTTCAGGGCCAATAGCAGTGAAGGGTTATTACAGGCGTTGCAGGCGGGAATCGGTGTAGGCGGTATGCAATTACCCCTTGCAACTGAGGCGTTGAAATCCGGCTCGCTTATCAGGGTGTTGCCAGCGTATCGCTATCCCGATCGCTTTGTGTATGCCGTTTTCCCGGATGCGCGCTTTATCCCTCCCAGGGTTAGAGGCATCGTCGCGTTAATCGAAAAAGTGCTGGTCGATCTGCCAGGGGCAAACTAAATACGGCTCACAGCCAGAGGGAAGACCGGCGATGTAACGCATTCTCAGTCAGGCTGCTGATGCGGCCCACTGGCGCTGTATCAACCCGTTCATACTGGGGTAAGCGGCAGCAATCTCAAATAAATTTGATTTAATTTTTAGCCAATCATGCCCAATCTGCTCATCCGCACAAATCTATAATACAAAAAACTACCAGGCTGACATTGACCGCTGTAATATCCGGCTCGCTCATTATTAGAGCGTAAACAGGATAGTTATAACAATGAAAGCGCGTTCTTTTTCACTGAGTGCAGTGGCTGCACTCCTGGCTCTGGCGTCTTTTTCCAGCCAGGCTGAAATCACTCTTCTCAAACAAGACCCACAAGCAGGCGATCCCCTTAGCCGTCTCGATTTTAAATTCGGTGGCAGTATTCGTCCTCAGTTTAACCATCAAACCGGCGTGAATGATAAATCCTATAAGCGTAATGGCTTTGACGGTGGTTCACGTTTCCGCTTTAGCGCGGATTACTACCTGTTCGACGATATCAGTTGGACCAGCTACTACGAGCTGGGCGTTAACATTCCGGCCGTATTCAACTGGGATAATCACTACGCTGAAGGGGCGCATGAAACCACGCGCCGCCAGCTCTATACCGGCCTGAAAAGTAAAACCTGGGGCCAGTTGACCTTCGGTCAGCAGAACAGCGTTTATTACGACGTTGTGGGTGCCAAGACGGATATCTGGGATTACGACATGCTGGCCCAGGCACCGGGTAACGGCATTAACGGTGATTACGACGGTTCATACCGTTCTCGTAAGCAGCTGAAATACAAAAACAGTTATGGTGCAGTTGATCTTTATGCCTCTTACCTGTTTAGCGATAACGAATATTTGCCGGGCAATGGACTGCGCTACAAGCGTCAGGGCGGCGGTTCGCTGGGCGTGAATTACAACATTACGCCAACGCTGGCATGGGGCACGGCCTGGAACTACACCCGCGCCAGCATGCGTGATCCGGTCACGGGCAACAATAAAGAGTACGACCAAAACATTTTTGGCACGGCACTGAGCTGGACGCCGGGTAACTGGACACTGTCAGCAGGCGGTGGCTGGTATCAAAACTTCCTGACGACCAAACAGCGCAACGTGAATAACTATTTTGCGGACGATGCCTGGGGCATCGAATATTACGCCGGATACAAAATCCCGGTGGCGCAATATGGTTTCAAAGCCGTTCAGCCTTACGTGATGGGCGACCGTTTAGAATACGTGAATGGCCGCAACTACCAGCGCATTGACAATGGCCTGGGCGTAACGTTATTCCTGGACTACGGTTTCCGTGTGGATTACGAACATGTCTTCACTTCCAGTACGGACAATCAGGGCGATATGAACCTGGTTCGTTTCCGCTACGATTTCTGATGACACACAACGGCTCCCCAGGGAGCCGTTTTTATTATCATGATTTATAGCGAGGTGACGCCATTATCTGGCGACTTTTGCGGTGGACTTGCCCTTCTTATGGAGTAAAACCCTGTACAACGTCTGAAACATGGTGGCAATGCCGCTTTATGCAATAAGCACCTTCCTGCTATCGACGAAGGTTTAACCTTTACGTATCATGGCGCCTGTTTTTTTCAGCGAGCCTTTTAACATGATTAGTCTTATCGCGGCATTAGCAGCAGATCGCATTATTGGAATGGAAAACGCCATGCCGTGGGACCTGCCTGCAGACCTGGCGTGGTTTAAGCGCAACACACTGAAAAAGCCAGTTATTATGGGCAGACTGACCTTTGAATCTATTGGTCGTCCATTGCCTGGCCGGCTCAACATTGTGGTCAGCAGCAAGCCGGGCAGTGCCGAAGGCGTAACCTGGGTAACTTCGCTGGACGACGCCATCAGTGCGGCGGGTGAGGCTGAAGAGATCATGGTCATTGGCGGCGGCCGCATCTATGAGCAGATGCTGGCGCGCGCCGACCGTCTTTATCTGACGCACATTGATGCGGAAGTGGAAGGCGATACGCAGTTCCCGGATTACGAGCCGGATGAGTGGCACTCCACGTTCAGTGAGTTTCATGATGCCGATGAGCAGAACTCGCACAGTTACTGCTTTGAGATCCTCGAACGCCGCCGTTAATTTACGCGCAGTAAATAACGCCTTGTTGTGACAAGGCGTTTTTTTATGGCTGCGCGTTAGCGGGTTGACGATTGCGGAGTAAGATCGTCCGGTACGGACAACTGACGGTTCGATGGCTGAATATAGTAGCGTTGGGTTTCCCAGTGCAGGAGCGTCAGGTTCCCGCCCCAGCAGCAGCCGGTATCCAGACCGATAATGCCCTCTGGCGTGCCTTTCCCTTCCAGCGACGCCCAGTGACCGAAAACAATAGTGTGATCGCGTGCGACCGGGCCTTCAATCATGAACCAGGGTTTTAACGGCGGCGGGGCGGATTCCGGCGCATCCTTACAGATCATGTCTAGCTGACCGTTAGGAAAGCAGAAACGCATACGGGTTAGTGCATTGGTCGAGAAGCGCAGGCGGGCCAGGCCGGTCAGGGATTCACTCCAGTTATTCGGCATGTCGCCGTACATTGCGTCAAGAAACAGTGGGTAACTGTCGCTGGACAGCACGGCTTCCACTTCGCGTGCGCACTGTTGTGCTGTATCCAGATCCCACTGAGGCGTAATGCCGGCATGGCCCATCACCAGCTTTTTCTCTTCATCGACCTGCAGCAACGGCTGGCGACGCAGCCAGTTAATCAGGTCATCTGCATCTTCCGCTTCCAGCAGCGGTGTCAGGCGATCTTTGGGTTTATTACGACTGATTCCGGCATAAACGGCCAGCAAATGCAGATCGTGATTACCCAGCACCAGACGGACGCTGTCACCCAATGACTTTACGTAGCGCAGAACCTCCAGCGAGCCGGGCCCTCGCGCCACCAGGTCACCCGTCAGCCATAAGGTATCCTGACTGGGATCGTAATTAACCTGGTTCAGCAGAGCACGTAATTCATCATAACAACCGTGAACGTCGCCAATCAGGTAAGTATTCATAGAGGATTATCCAACTCAGACAGTCGCCCGCCAGGCGGGCGAAGGGCGCCAGTATCAATGGATGTGGGTTTGAATCGCGAGGCGGAATACCGGGATCTCGACGTGGAATTCATCGCCTTGCTCATCGACCATCACATAGTGACCTTGCATGGTGCCCATCGGGGTTTCAAGAACAGCACCGCTGGTGTACTGATATTCGTTTCCCGGTGCAATATGCGGCTGTTCGCCTATGACGCCTTCACCCTGAACTTCCGTCTCACGGCCGTTGCCGTTAGTGATGAGCCAGTAGCGTCGGAGCAGTTGCACTGAGGACCGGCCTACGTTGCGAATCGTGACGGTATAAGCAAAGACATAGCGCTCATCTTCCGGTGAGGACTGTGAGGCGACATACAGACTTTGTACGTGCAGCGATACGCGGGCCGGTTCACTCATGGGTTACTCCTGGGGTTGATCCAGATGATCTGCCAGCCAGTTTGCTAACTGGCAATACTGCGCGACCGAAACATTTTCGGCACGCAGGCTGGTGTCGATTTCCAGCTCATCCAGTGCGCCAGCAACGACCATATGGCTCAGGCTGTTACGCAGCGTTTTGCGGCGTTGACCGAATGCTTCAGTGGTAATGCGGCTCAGAATACGCACGTCTTTGACCGGATGAGGCGGTGTCATGTAAGGGACTAACCGCACAACCGCCGAGTCCACCTTCGGGGGCGGGGTAAAAGAGTGCGGCGGCACTTCCAGCACCGGAATCACCTGACAATAGTACTGAGCCATTACGCTCAGACGACCATAGGCTTTGCTGCCGGGACCTGCAACCAGACGATTAACCACCTCTTTCTGCAGCATGAAGTGCATATCTTTAATCGAACCAGTATAGCTGAACAGATGGAACATCAGCGGGGTCGAAATATTATATGGCAGGTTACCGAAGACCCGCAGCGGCTGGCCTTTCTCTTTGGCCAGCGCAGCGAAGTCAAACGTCATGGCGTCCTGCTGGAAAATCGTCAGCTTGGGCCCTAAAAACGGATGAGTTTGCAGGCGTGCAGCCAGATCGCGATCTAACTCCACCACGGTTAAACTGTCCAGGCGTTCGCCCACGGGTTCAGTAAGTGCACCCAAACCCGGACCGATTTCCACTATTGCCTGATCGCGCTGTGGATGGATGGCGGAGACGATGCTGTCGATAATATATTGATCGTTCAGGAAGTTTTGCCCGAAACGTTTACGGGCGTAGTGCCCCTGATGGACGCGATTATTCATTACTGCTCTTGATCATAGTGATGGCGAGGTTAAGCGCCGTGATAAAGCTGCCCGCGTCAGCCTGACCCAACCCGGCTAATTCAAGCGCGGTGCCGTGGTCGACTGAGGTACGGATAAACGGCAGGCCGAGGGTAATATTAACCGCCCGACCAAATCCCTGAAATTTAAGCACCGGTAACCCCTGATCGTGATACATCGCCAGCACCGCATCGGCATGTTGCAGATATTTGGGCTGGAACAGCGTATCCGCAGGCAGCGGACCGGTGAGTTGAATGCCTTGCTCGCGCAGCGCATTGAGTGCCGGGATGATCGTGTCTATCTCTTCCCGCCCCATGTGACCGCCTTCTCCGGCATGGGGATTCAGTCCGCAGACAAAAATATGCGGCTGAGCAATGGCAAACTTATGCTTGAGATCCTGATGCAGAATGGTGATGACTTCATGCAGACAATCGCGGGTGACGGCACCAGCAACATCTTTTAACGGCAGATGCGTAGTGGCAAGCGCGACACGCAGTTGCTCGGTGGCCAGCATCATCACCACGCGCTGCGCGCCCGCGCGCTCGGCAAAAAATTCGGTATGCCCGGTAAACGGAATGCCCGCGTCGTTAATCACGCCCTTGTGAACGGGGCCAGTAATTAAGGCAGAAAACTCCCCGGATAAACATCCGTCGCAGGCGCGTGCCAGAGTTTCCAGCACATAGTGGCTGTTGGCGACGCATAGCGTGCCGGGCGTGACCGGCTGCGGTATTTCAACGGGGAGGACGGTGAGCGTGCCAGCCTGTTGCGGTTCGGGTTCGCCTGCGGCGTCGTAAACGCGCAGCGTCAACGGCAAACCCAGCTGAGCGGCACGTTGCAGCAACAGCTGGGGAGAAGCACACACAACCAGTTCAACAGGCCAGGCTCGCTGAGCCAGTTGAACGGCAAGATCGGGACCAATCCCGGCGGGTTCGCCGGGCGTGATCACCACACGAAAATCACTGCGCATTGTTATCCAGGATTTTCACGTAAGCGCCGGCGCGCTGTTCCTGCATCCAGGTTTGCGCTTCTTCCGCAAACTTACGATTAAACAGCATACGGTAAGCGCGCTCTTTCTGGGCTGCATCGGTTTTATCCACCTGACGCGTATCCAGCAGCTGAATCAGATGCCAGCCAAAAGAGGAGTGGACCGGCTGACTGGTTTCGCCTTTTTTCAGACGCAGCAGCGCATCGCGGAATGCCGGGTCAAACACTTCTGGTGAGGTCCAGCCCAGATCGCCGCCCTGATTAGCCGAACCCGGATCGTCGGAGAACTGTTTGGCGGCCGCGGCAAAGGTCGTCTTACCACTGCGAATGTCGGCAGCAATCTGTTCCAGCTTAGCGCGAGCCTGATCGTCAGTCATGATCGGAGACGGCTTCAGCAGAATGTGGCGCGCATGCACTTCGGTAACAGAGACGTTTTTGCTCTCGCCGCGTAGATCGTTCACCTTCAGGATATGGAAACCCACACCTGAACGGATAGGGCCAACAATGTCGCCCTTCTTCGCTGTGGTCAGCGCCTGAGCAAACAGGGTAGGCAGCTCTTCGATTTTTGCCCAGCCCATGTTGCCGCCCTTCAGCGCCTGAGAATCGGCGGAGTAGGTCACGGCCAGCTTGCCAAAGTCTGCGCCACCTTTCAGTTCCGTTATCAGCTGTTTTGCCAGCTTCTCCTGATCGTCAACCTGCTGCTGCGTAGGGTTTTCCGGCAGAGGCAGCAGGATATGACTGATATTCATTTCAGTGCCCTGCGTATTCTGAGCGCCAACCTGCTGCGCCAGCGTATCGACTTCCTGCGGCAGGATAGTGACACGACGGCGGACTTCATTATTACGCACTTCAGAGATCAGCATCTCTTTACGGATCTGAGCACGATAGGTGTTGTAGTTCATCCCGTCGTAAGCCAGGCGGCTTCTCAGCTGATCAACGCTCATGCGGTTTTGCGCGGCGATATTCTGAATAGCCTGATCCAGTTGCTGATCGGTAATCTGTAAACCGGCTTTATCACCTAACTGCAGGATGATCGCGTCCATGATCTCACGTTCGAGGATCTGATGGCGCAACGTCTTGTCATCAGGCAACTGTTGACCTGCCTGCTTCGCCTGAGATTTAACGGTGCTCATCATGCTGTCCACGTCACTCTCGAGGACCACGCCGTTATTCACTACAGCTGCAACTTTATCAACCACTTGTGGTGCTGCGAACGCGGTGTTGGCACTGAGCGCCACACCAAGAATCAGCATTCTCCAGTTCTTCATACTTTATCCATTATTGGTTCCGCACTGCGGGATTGCCTGTCAAACATCACAACATCAGAATGCACGCTGATAAGGGATGATACCCTGACTCAGCATCTGGCCGGTTCCCAGGCCATAATTTGAGCTCAGGCCACGTAACTCAATGTTGAATGAGATTTGGTTGTCATACTTACTGTCGTTGTTTTCCCAACCGTTGATTTTGCGCTCATATCCCAGACGAATTGCGTAGCAACAAGAGCTGTACTGCAGGCCAACCAACTGTGATGCAGGACGATTATTACGCGTATCATAGTAATACGCGCCAACCACCGACCAGGCATCATGAATCGGCCAGCTCGCCGTCGTACCGACCTGTGAAATCCCGTTTTTATAAATCGGGTTATTCACCAGTGAACTGTCGTTCAGCGCAGAAGCAACATACTCCGGGCTACTGTAACGGTAGCTCAACTGCACCATACGGTCAGCATCACGGCGGTATTCCAGCACGGTATTTCCCTGTGCCACGTTATTCAGGCGGGTATCGTACTGCAGCCCGCCGCGCACGCCCCAACGGTCACTTATCTTCCAGTAGCTGTCACCCGCCCACAGAAGACTACCGGTGTCGTCTTCTTTATTGACCTGGTTAACACCCGTACGAGAAGGCGTGAACGAATAGATTTGACCCACAGAAACGTTAAAACGTTCAACCAAATCGGTATCATAAATTCGCGTAGTGACACCGGTGGCAACCTGGTTGGCCGATGCGATGCGATCCAGGCCGCTGTATGAACGATCGCGGAACAGGCCGGTATAGTCGGTTTGCAGCAGGGTGGAGTCGTAAGGGTAGATATCACTCTGGTCACGATACGGGATATACAGGTACTGAACCCGGGGTTCCAGCGTCTGCGTGTAGCCCTGCGCCCAGTCCATATCGCGGTCAAACACCATACGACCGTCAACTTTAAACTGTGGCAAGGTCCGGTTAACAGAGTCTTTCAGCACGCCACTACTTGTACTGGTTGGCGCAAAATTCGTGTTGTAGTAATCAACATCTTTCTGCTGATAGTGCGTCGCCAGAAACTTCGCTTCGGTATCCAGACTGGCCCAACCGTTGGACAACGGCAGATTAATCGTGGGCTCAACGTGTAAACGCGTGGTTTCAGGATAGTTGCTGTTGACGTTGGTAAACTTGACGGCCTGCGCATAGATGCGGGTGTCGAACGGACCCACATCGTTCTGGTACCAGTTCAGATCCAGTTGCGGGAAGGCGCGATAGACGTTGCTGTTGCTCGTGTTGCCAAAAATCTGGAAATCTTTGGTCGACAGCGTTGCGTCCCAGTTGGTATCCGCATAGCCCACGCTGAATTTTTGCGAGGCGTAACCATCTGTCGAACTGTAGTAAGGCGAGGTCAGATCGTTGAAATAATACTGATCGCTGACTTTGGTGTAGTCAGCACTGAAACGCCAGTGTTGGTCGTAAACACCAGAGTGACGCCAGTAAAATAACCAACGGTCCGAACTGTCATTTTGGGCAATGCCGCGTGCAGCTTTGTCGTTGTCATACTGTTTATCTGAGGCCAGATAGTCAAACTCAACGAGGCCTGCGCCAGCCTGTGTCAGATAACGGAACTCATTCTGTAATTGCAGCCCGCGATTACTCATGTAATGCGGCGTAATGGTCGCATCGGCCTGCGGCGCGATGTTCCAGTAGTAGGGCAGAATGAACTCAAAACCGTTGCTGCTGCCGTATTTAGCATTGGGGATCAGAAAACCGGAACGGCGACGATCGCCCAATGGCAATTGCAGATAGGGGCTGTAAAACACCGGAACGGAACCCAGTTTAAAGCGCGCATTCCAGATTTCAGCCACTTCTTCCTGACGATCCTGAATGATCTCAGAACCCGCGACGCTCCAGCTGTTGCTGCCGGGCAGACAGGAAGTGAAGGTGCCGTTTTCCATGATGGTGTAACGGTTTTCACCGCGCAGCTTCATCTGATCGCCCGTTCCACGGCCCTGACGGCCTACCATCTGATAATCGCCGTTCCAGACGTTGGTATCTTTGGTATTCAGATTTGACCAGGCTTTCGGACCTTTCAGGATGACCTGATTATCATCGTAGTGCACATTACCTAGCGCATCGACGGTACGAGCGGGGACGGTCTGACCTTCAGGCTGGCGTTGGTGAAGCTGTACTTCATCTGCCAGCATGCGGCTGTTACCCTGCTGCACATCCACATCACCTGTGAAGACCGCATCGTCAGGATAGTTGCCTTTCAGGGAATCCGAGTGAATAGTAACGGGCAGCTGATTAGGATCGCCGTTAACCAGGGGGCGATTGTAGCTCGGCACGCCTAACATACACTGCGACATTAAATCATCGGCGAAGGCTTGCTGGCTAATGGCTGCGCCGATCATGGTGGCCAGCAGAGTAGGTATATGTTTTTTCATACGCGGTATCGAGAATTCCATGAAAACTGGCATCATGCCGACAATCGGGTCAGAGACTAACGCACTGCCTGGCGTTGCGCCAGTGTTAATCCTTTTCTGTCCGCGCTGCCGTTAGGCGCTGAGATAAATGACAGGTATGATAATGCAATTTTCAGCCGTAAGCATGGCGAATTGAGGAGTTTATGCGCTACTGGGGAAAAGTAATAGGTTTAGTGCTTGGATTGCTGTCCGGCGCAGGCTTTTGGGGAATTGTTATTGGTCTGATCATTGGGCATGGATTTGACAAGGTTCGCGGCGCGCAGAGCAAAGCTTACTTCTCAAATAATCAGACCCGGCAGTCACTCTTTTTCAGCACGACTTTTCAGGTCATGGGGCACTTAACCAAGTCGAAAGGGCGCGTAACCGAAGCGGATATTCAGATTGCATCGCTGTTTATGGATCGCATGCAGCTGCATGGCGATGCCCGAATGGCTGCACAGCGCGCCTTTCGCGAAGGCAAGCAGGGGGAATATCCGCTCCGTACCAAACTGCGTGAATTGCGCAGTGCCTGCTTCGGACGTTTTGATCTGATTAGGATGTTTCTGGAAATTCAGATCCAGGCCGCGTTTGCCGATGGGTCGCTGCATCCCAATGAACGTCAGGTGCTGTATGTGATTGGTGAAGAACTGGGGATTTCTCAGAGTCAGTTCGACCAGTTTCTGCGCATGATGGAGGGGGGACAGCAGTTCGGCGGCGGTCGCAGCTATTCACAGCAGGGCGGTTTTCAGCAGGCGCAACGAGGCCCGACGTTATCCGATGCCTGTAACGTTTTGGGTGTGAAAACCACCGACGATGCCACCACCATCAAACGCGCCTATCGCAAACTGATGAGTGAACATCACCCGGATAAGCTGGTGGCGAAAGGTCTGCCGCCCGAGATGATGGAGATGGCGAAACAGAAAGCGCAGGACATTCAGTCGGCTTACGATCTGATTCGCAAAGAAAAAGGCTTTAAATAAGTGAGATGCGCGCCCGGGCTGATGGCGAGGGCGCGCGAAGCAGAAGCATTAGCATCATGGCAGATTAAAAATCGGCAGGCTGCCTGAAGGTCATGGCATTACCAAACGCCGGGTGCGTGATGGTCAGCGATTCGGCGTGCAGCAGAAGACGATCTGCCATGGCTTTTGCTTCCGGATGTGCGTAAAAACCGTCACCCAGAATCGGATGGCCCAGCGCCAGCATATGTACGCGCAGCTGATGCGAGCGCCCGGTAATCGGTTTGAGCGCGACGCGCGCGCTGTTATCTTCACCGTATTCCACAACCTGATAGTCGGTTTGCGCCGACTTGCCGGTGTCGAAACACACTTTCTGCTTCGGGCGATTAGGCCAGTCGCAAATCAGCGGTAAATCCACCATGCCCTTCTCCTGCGCCGGATGGCCCCAAACCCGGGCCACATAGGTCTTTGCAGGCTCGCGTTCACGAAACTGGCGTTTAAGCTCGCGCTCTGCGGCCTTTGTCAGGGCGACCACAATCACGCCGCTGGTCGCCATGTCCAGCCGATGCACAGATTCCGCCTCAGGATAATCGCGTTGGATCCGCGTCATCACGCTGTCTTTGTGCTCGTCAAGCCGACCGGGTACTGAAAGCAGGCCGCTGGGCTTATTCACCACCATGATATGGGCATCCTGATACAGAATGTGCAGCCAGGGCTCAAGCGGTGGATTGTAGGGTTCCATACTCTATTCCAAAAAAGAGGGCCTTGCGGCCCTGAACTTATTGATGCGTAACCACAATCAGACGCAGTGCATCCAGTCGCCAGTTCGCTTCATCCAGACTCTCCAGTACCTGCTGGCGATTCGTTTCCAGCGCCTCGACCTCATCGTCACGGATGTTGGGGTTAACGGCTCTCAGTGCTTCCAGACGTGATAACTCGGCCCCCAGCTTTTCGCTCGCCTCGCGCCGTGCCGCGTCAATAACGGCACGTGCTTCACTGACGACTTCTTTTTCAGCCAGCGTCAGGATCGCGTGAACGTCCTGCTGTACGGCATTCACCAGCTTGCTGCCGGTGTGGCGGTTAACGGCATTCAACTGGCGGTTGAAGCTTTCGAATTCCACTTTACCGGCCAGGTTCGTCCCGTTGCGATCCAGCAGCAGGCGCACCGGCGTAGGGGGCAGGAAGCGGGTTAGCTGCAGATGTTTCGGTGCCTGGGATTCCACCACGTAGATCATCTCGACCAGCAGTGTCCCCACAGGCAATGCCTTGTTCTTTAACAGCGACAGCGCACAACTGCCGGTGTCACCTGACAGAATCAGATCCAGGCCATTACGGATTAACGGATGTTCCCAGGTAATAAACTGCGTATCTTCACGCGACAGGGCCTGGTCGCGATTGAAGGTGATCGTACAGCCGTCTTCCGGCAGGCCCGGAAAGTCCGGAACCAGCATATGATCTGAAGGTGTCAGCACGATCAGGTTATCACTGCGGTCTTCCTGATTAATGCCGACGATATCAAACAGGTTAAGAGCAAAGTTAACCAGTTCGGTATCATTATCCTGTTCGGCAATGGTATTGGCCAGCGCCTGGGCGGCTTCACCACCGTTAGAGTTTAGCTCCAGCAGGCGGTCACGGCCCTGTTCGAGTTGGGATTTCAGCGCATCATGCTGCTTACGGCATTCGCTAATGAAATCATCAAACCCGTCGCTGTTTTCCGGTGCGGCCAGGTAGTTAATCAGCTCTGCGTTGACGCTGTCGTAGATGGCTCTGCCGGTCGGGCAGGTGTGCTCGAACGCGTCCAGCCCTTCGTGATACCAGCGCAGCAGCACGGCCTGGGCCGTTTTCTCCAGCCAGGGGACCAGAATCTGAATATCGTGCGCCTGGCCAATACGATCCAGTCGGCCAATACGCTGTTCCAGCAGATCCGGGTTAAACGGCAGATCGAACATCACCAGACGGCTGGCGAACTGGAAGTTACGGCCTTCGGAACCAATTTCTGAGCACAGCAGAACTTGTGCGCCGTTCTCTTCAGAAGCGAACCAGGCGGCAGCCCGATCGCGTTCAATGATCGACAGCCCTTCATGGAACACGGCGGCGCGAATCCCTTCACGTTCACGCAGCACCTGCTCCAGTTGAAGTGCTGTAGCGGCCTGAGCACAGATCACCAGCACTTTTTCTTTACGGTTGCTGGTCAGGTAACCCATGAGCCATTCAACGCGCGGATCGAAGTTCCACCAGGTGCCGGTATCGCCTTCGAACTCCTGATAAATCTGTTCCGGATAGAGCAGATCGCGCGCGCGCGCTTCTGCGCTTTTACGTGTGCCCATAATACCGGACACCTTAATGGCCGTTTGATACTGAGCCGGCAGGGGCAGACGAATAGCGTGTAACTCACGTTTCGGGAAGCCTTTCACCCCGTTGCGGGTATTACGGAACAGCACGCGGCTGGTACCGTGGCGATCCATCAGCATGGAAATGAGTTCGCTGCGCGCGTCCTGTTTGCCTTCACGATCGCTGTTTGCCACCTGCAGCAGCGGTTCAATATCCTGCTCGCCGACCAGCTCATTGATCATATTCATCTCGTTTTGTGAGATGGCATGATCGGCCAGCAGCGATGTCACCGCATCGGCAATCGGGCGGAAGTGCTGCTGCTCTTCAACAAAGGCGGCAAAATCATGAAAACGGTCGGGGTCAAGCAAGCGCAGGCGCGCAAAATGACTCTCCATGCCCAGCTGTTCTGGTGTCGCGGTCAGTAACAGGACGCCCGGCGTTTTTTCAGCCAGTTTTTCGATCACCTGATACTCGCGGCTTGGTTCGCCTTCGGACCAGGCCAAATGGTGCGCTTCATCCACCACCATTAAATCCCAGTCGGCGTCCGCCAGCTTATCCAGACGCTGTTTGTTGCGACGCACAAAGTCCAGCGAGCAGATAATCAACTGTTCGGTGTCGAAGGCATTGTCGCTGTCGTGCTGCGCTTCAGCGTAACGATCGTCGTCAAACAGGGCGAAGCGCAGGTTGAAGCGGCGCAGCATTTCTACCAGCCACTGATGTTGCAGGGTTTCTGGCACGACGATAAGTACGCGTTCAGCACGGCCTGCCAACAGCTGCTGCTGGATGATCATGCCGGCTTCGATGGTTTTCCCCAGGCCGACCTCATCCGCGAGCAGGACGCGTGGCGCATGGCGGCGGCCTACGTCGTGGGCGATATGCAGCTGGTGGGGGATCAGATTGGTACGCATGCCGCGCAGGCCGCTGACGGGCAGGCGATACTGCTCACTTTGATATTTACGTGCGCGAAAACGCAGGGCGAAGCGATCCATACGGTCGAGCTGGCCTGCAAACAGCCTGTCCTGAGGTTTGCTGAACACCAGTTTGCTGTCGAGCATCACTTCACGCAGCATGACGTGGGTTTCTTCGGTATCAAGGCGCGTGCCGATATAGGTTATCAGGTCATTGTCATTGCGTACTTCATCGACCTGCATCTGCCAGCCTTCGTGGCTGGTAACGGTATCACCCGGATTAAAAATCACGCGGGTGACCGGCGAGTCGCTGCGAGCGTAGAGGCGATTTTCCCCTGTGGCCGGGAACAGCAGGGTGATCATGCGCGTATCAATCGCCACCACGGTGCCTAATCCCAGTTCACTTTCTGTATCACTAATCCAACGCTGACCTAATGTAAAAACCATATAATTTTTGCTCGAATTTTTAACGTTTTTGAAGGTGTTCCCCATTCTCAGGCAATAGCATTTCATCCAGGCAAAAGGGCCTGGTGCGTCATGTCAGAGCAGTGAGTTTTGAGGAAGGGCGTTATGGTACTGGATGGCAGGGCATTCGTCACCTGTCAAAAAAGGCCTAACTGCCCGGTAATGAGTGTAGCAAAGTCGCCATCGACAAAAGGCAGAATGCCTTCGGCTACGGGCTGCAGCTGTTTAGTCACGTAGTGATCGTAGTCCAGCGGCGTGGTTCGGGCCTCTACCGGCTCGGGGCCGCCGGTGGCAATCACATAACGAATGCGGCCCCCGGTCTGATATTGCAACGGCCGGCCCAGCTTACGATTCTGCTCATCAGCCAGACGGGCGGCGCGAACGTGCGGCGGCACATTGCGTTCATACTCGTTCAGTGGGCGGCGCAGGCGCTTTTTATAAATCAGCCTGTCGTCCAGCTCACCTGCCAACAGCTGGGCCACCGTGTTACGAACATAGTCTTCCCACGGCTGGCGATGAAATATGCGGCTGTAAAGCTCCTGCTGAAACTGCTGCGCCAGCGGCGTCCAGTCGGTACGTACCGATTCCAGTCCTTTGAACACCATACGCTCACTTTCGCCTTCCCGAATTAAGCCCGCATAGCGTTTTTTACTGCCCTGTTCAGCACCGCGAATCGTCGGCATCAGGAATCGGCAAAAGTGATTTTCATACTCCAGCTCCAGGGCGCTGGTCAGGCCGTATTGCTGCTGCAGGTGTTCACGCCACCAACCGTTGACCTTCCCGGCCAGTGCCCGGCCAATTGCCTCTGCCTCGTCTTCATCCCGGGCGGATTTCAGCCAGACAAAGGTCGAATCGGTGTCGCCATAAATCACATCGTAGCCTTCGGCTTCAATGAGTTCACGGGTTTGCTGCATGATGGCATGACCGCGCAGTGTGATAGACGAGGCCAGGCGAGGGTCAAAAAAGCGGCAGGCGCTGGTGCCGAGCACGCCGTAAAACGCATTCATGATGATTTTCAGGGCCTGCGACAGGGGTTTATTGCCCTGTGTTTTTGCGGTTTCGCGCCCCTGCCAAATCTGCTCTACGATGGCGGGCAGGCAATGCGTCTCACGTGAGAAGCGCGCCTCGCGAAAACCGGGCACCGAGTCCGCATCCGTTGGGTGCGCCAGACCTTCGATGAGCCCGACGGGATCGATCAGAAAGGTGCGGATAATCGAGGGATACAGGCTTTTATAATCCAGCACTAACACGGAATCATACAGGCCGGGCCGGGAATCCATCACGTAGCCGCCGGGGCTGGCTTCCGGCGCCACATCGCCCAGATTCGGGGCGACAAAACCGGCCCGGTGCATGCGGGGGATGTACAGATGACCGAATGCCGCGACGGAGCCACCGTGGCGATCGACTGCCAGCCCGTTAACGGCTGCGCGCTCCAGTAAAAACGGCATGATTTCGGTTTTATGAAAGATGCGCGTGACCAGCTCGCAGTCCTTCAGGTTGTAGCGCGCCAGCGCCGGTTTATCGTTGGCAAAACGCCAGTTGATCTCTTCCATGCGCTGCCATGGGTTATCAATGGCTTTGCCTTCACCGAGCAGCTGTTGCGAAACAGATTCCAGACTAAAAGAGGGAAAATCCCAGAAGGCGGATTTCAGGGCATCAATGCCGTCAATAATCAGGCGACCTGTCGCCTGGGCAAAAAACACGCCGGGTTTAAACCCATGCTCGCGCCACTCCAGCGCGGCCTGCTGGCGGCCAAGACGTAACGGAATGCCGTAGCGATCGGCGTGTTTCTGCAGCACGCGCAGGTCAAACTGCACCACGTTCCAGCCGATGATCACATCCGGATCGTTATCGGCAAACCAGCGATTCAGCGCCTCCAGCAACTGCGGGCGGCTCTCAAGATAGATAAGTTCGAAATCCAGTTCGCTGGCGTCGCCGTTAGGCGGTCCCAGCATGAAAACCTGGCGCTGTCCGCAGCCTTCCAGACCAATGCAGTAAAGCTCGCCATGCTGGGTCGTTTCAATATCCAGCGAGACCCACTTCAGCGGGGGCCGGTAATCGGGATGGGGTTTCAGACGGGCGTTAACCCATGTGTCGCCCTGAATGTCACCATCAAACCACACGGGCGCGGTAATAAACCGTTCCATTAGGTAGCGTTCGGGTGGACGAATGTCGGATTCATACAGGGGGATACCGCTTTCGCGCAGTTTCTTTTCAACCCACTGCAACTGGCGATGCTGCCGGCAGTACAGGCCAAATACTGGACGGCGGCGAAAATCTTTTAATTGCAGAGGCTGCATCCGCAGCTGGCGCTCGCCCTGCAACAGCGTGTCGACCTGCGCCTGATATTCACAGGGAATAAACGTCACGGATTCCTGTAAAGGCAGCACAACGCGCTGAGCACCCTCGTCGGTGGCCAGCCACAGCGTAATTTCGGTGCCTTGCGGCGTGTCGCGCCAGTGACGGCTGAGCAGAAACCCTGCGCGGGGCTTATTCACGTATTCTCCAGGCAGATAGCGAGTCGGACATCTCATTGACCAGTATAACATGGATATTTATACAGTGTCTGCCGGTGCGTTTTGTCAATATTGGCCTACAATTCTTGCCTTGACGCTGTGATGTCTGCTCTGGACAATCCAGCCTTCTGCTTTTTCTGAGGATTGATATGGAAGCCTGGGTTGAACACCTGATTACACAGTCGCTGGAGTGGGCGCTGTTTGCCGTCGCGCTGGTGACGTTTCTGGAGTCATTGGCGTTCGTGGGGCTGTTACTCCCTGGCACCGTCATGATGGCGAGCCTGGGTGCGCTGGTGGGCAGTGGACAGATCGGCTTATATCCCGCCTGGGCCGCGGGCTTCATTGGCTGCCTGCTGGGCGACTGGGTTTCCTATGGCATTGGCTGGAAGTTTCAGGGGCCGCTCCATCGCTGGAAATACCTGCAAAAGTACAAAGGGCTGCTGGATAAGACCGAACACGCGCTGTATCAGCACAGCATGTTTACCATTCTGGTCGGGCGCTTTGTCGGGCCAACCCGGCCGCTGATCCCGCTGGTGGCGGGCATGCTGGAATTGCCGGTACGCAAATTTCTGCCCCCCAATCTGATCGGCTGTATTTTATGGCCACCGCTCTATTTATTGCCGGGTATTCTGGCAGGCGTCGCGATTGATGTTCCGAAAGAAGCCCAGGGCGGCCATTTCATCTGGCTGTTATTAGGCGTTGCTATCCTGGTATGGCTGGGATGCTGGCTGTGCTGGCGCTGGTGGCGCAGTGGAAAAACGCGCGACTGGGCGACGGCTTATTTGCCACCCGAACGTCTGCGCTGGCTGGCGCCGCTAAGTTTTGTGGTGGCCGTTGCGGCGTTCGTCGGCATCCAGTTTCATCCGATGATGCCGATTTTCCGCCACCTGTTGTGGCAGGTCTTTATCGGTTAACGGCGCGGGATGCCGAGCACATCGGCTTCCCGTATGTTCCCTGACAACAGTGCGTCCGTCGATCCCTGCCAGTAAACGCGTCCATCCACCACCACCACGCTACGTGGCGCTATCTGCTGTGCGTCTTCAAGACTGTGCGACACCATCAGCAACGTAATCGCACGGGTTTCGCAGACGGTGCGCACCAGATTAAGCATCTCGCCGCGCAGGGCTGGATCGAGCGCCGAAAAAGGTTCATCCAGCAGCAGCACCGGGCGATCGCGCAGTAAACAGCGTGCCAGGGCAACGCGCTGGCGTTGTCCTCCCGAGAGCTGGCCCGGCAGGCGTGACAGCATCTCACTGAGTCCGACCTGCTGCGCAATGGTCGTCACCTGCTGGCGCTGATCTGAGGTCAGCTTCAGACCGGGATGTAAGCCCAGCCCCAGGTTCTGTTCTACGCTCAGGTGCGGAAACAGGTTATTTTCCTGAAACAGCATTGATACCGGGCGCTGGGCGGGCACGCTATTCGTATGGTCAACATCGTTAATCGTCAGGCTGCCCTGGCTGACGGGCAGAAAACCGGCAATCAGGTTTAATAACGTACTTTTACCTGCCCCGCTTGGGCCGAGAATCGCCAGTCGTTCGCCGCGCCCGGCGTGAAGGGAAAAACGCATCGGCAAATGCTGATACAGGTAAGTCAGATTATTCAGTGTCAGCATGGCGGCCCGGTAATTTTTCCATCAAGGTGAACAGAGACAGGCAGAGTAGCAGCAATAACAGTGCAGTAACGGCGCCATCGGCACCGCGATAGGCGCCTATCTGCTGATAAAGGTAGAACGGCAGCGTGCGGAAATCGGCATTACCAAACAGCGCCACGATGCCAAAATCACCAATCGACAGCACGCAGGCAAACGCCAGCGCCTGCGCCAGCGGACGTTTCAACGCCCGGAGTTCAATCAGCCACAGGCGGTTCCAGCCGCTGATGCCCAGTGCCCCGCACAGGTGGGCGTAACGTTCAGCGATATCCCGCATCGGGTTTTCCAGCACTTTCAACGCGTAGGGAATCGCGATTAACGCATTGGCAAAGATCACCACGCCATCCGCGGAGTCCGGCAAGCCGGTCGTGGCGTTCAGTAGCAGGAAAAAGCCGGTTGCCAGCACGATACCGGGCATTGCCAAAATCAGCATGCCGCTGGTGTCCATGATCTGTGCGGCGAGTGTATGCCGCCGCAGGCGCAGCTCCCGGCTGCTCCACAACAGCATGGTGGTCAGGACCAGACACAGCACGCCGGCGCCGAGCGCGATACGTAACGAGGTCAACGTTGCCTGCCATAACGCCGGTTGCTGTATCGCGCCCCGAAGCCCGCCATCCAGACCATTTACGATCACCGCCAGCAGCGGCGGCAGCAGCAGCAGCAGGGCGAAAAAGATGATGGCGGCGTCGCTGACGCGGGCCAGCGTGGAATCCTGAGGATCGCGCCAGCCGTGCAGTTGCGGGCTACCCGCCGGAATGGCGTTGCTGAAGCGCTGGCTGAGGAGCACCAGCACCAGGCAGCAGCTGAGCTGAATCAGCGCCAGGAGCGCCGCGCGGCCCGGATCGTAGTCATAGCTTAACGCCTGGAAGATGGCCAGTTCGATGGTGGTCGCCTGCGGCCCGCCACCCAGCGATAGCACGGTGGCAAAACTGGCAAAACAGAGCATAAAGATTAATGCCCCGGTGGGCAGGAGCTGGCGGCGCAGCCAGGGCCATTCAAGCAGCCGGAAATGATGCCAGCCACGTATGTTCAGTTGGGCAGCAAGCTGACGCTGTTCGGCAGGAATGCTTTCCAGCGCCTGCAGCATCAGGCGCGTGGCCAGCGGCAGGTTGAAAAACACATGGGCCAGTAAAATTCCCTGAAGCCCGTAAGGCGAGAAGTGATAGTCCACGCCAAGCCAGGCGCAAAGCTGCGCCAGCCAGCCCACCCGACCATAGACGGTGAGCAGGCCGAATACGGCCACCAGCACGGGCAGAACCAGCGTCATGGCGCACAGGCGCAGCAACACCTGACGTCCGGGAAAGCGCCGCCGATAAAGGGCTCGGGACAGTGGAATGGCCGGCAGCAAGGAGAGCAGGGCGGACAGCAGCGCCTGCTTAAACGAAAAGCCAATAACATGATGCAGGTACGTATCCTGCAGGACAGACCGCCAGTCGGTCGCTGGCGCCGCCATCCACAGTGCTGTGAAGGCCAGCAGCGCCACGCTGCAGAGCAGCAGCGTGGCGAGCGAACCCGGAATCAGCCAGAAAGGGATTAACGGCTGACGGCGCGTTGCCATTGGCTAACCCATTGCGAACGGTGGCTGGCAACCTCTTCCGGTGAAAACTGCAATGTTGTCTTCGGCACGCTGAGCGAGGCAAACCCGGCGGGCAGGTCAGTTTTGATCACCGGATACATCCAGTTCCCGGTAGGGATGGTGTTCTGAAAGGCTGGCGTAACCATGAATTGCATAAACTGTTCTGCCAGTTTGGGCTGCTTGCTGTTCGCCAGTCGGGCGGCCACCTCAACCTGCAGATAGTTGCCTTCGGCGAAGGATGCCGCAGCATAGTTATCTTTTTTCTCTTCAATGATGTGATAAGCCGGTGACGTGGTATAGCTCAGCACCAGATCGCTCTCGCCTTTAAGAAACAGGCCGTAGGCTTCACTCCAGCCTTTGGTGACCGTGACGGTTTTCTTCGCCAGCTTTTGCCAGGCCTCAGGCGCGTTGTCCCCGTAAACCTTTTGCATCCACAGCAGCAGGCCAAGGCCTGGCGTGCTGGTGCGAGGATCTTCATAAATCACGCGCCATTTCTCTGGGCTTTCGACCAGTTCTTTCAGGCTTGTAGGGGGATTTTTTAGCGTGTTTTTGTTGTACACGAATGCGAAATAACCGTAATCGAACGGCACAAAGGTGGTGTCCTTCCAGCCGCCGGGCACCTGCAGCTCACGGGTATCCACGTCGCTTTTGGCAAACAGGCCGGTTTGCTGCGCGGCCTGCAGAAGGTTGTTATCCAGGCCTAGTACCACATCGGCCTTTGTGTTCTTGCCTTCCATACGTACACGGTTCAGCAGCGAAACACCGTCTTCCAGCGCGACAAATTTCAGCTCGCAACCGCACTGGGCTTCAAAGGCTTTTTTGACGGCCGGACCCGGCCCCCAGTCAGCGGAAAAGGCGTCGTAGGTGTAAACCGTCAGGACAGGTTTGGCCGCAAAGACCGGGGCAGAAAGTAACAGCAGCACGGGCAGGACGTTTTTTAACACTTTGCGCTCCTAGGGCGGCAGGGTTGAGTCGCAAAGGATCTGAGCAAAACAACCTCTCAAATCCCTACGTCGGTATTAACCGATTCAGGTTCGACGGGTATTTCTCAGCGCCCTGACACTGTGGAAAGGGGCACCCCGTTGAGAACGCCACATTCTAGTCATTAAATGCGCAAGGGGAAAGGCTCACAGCGTAGGCGGGGCAAACCAGGCGGATTTAAAATCAAACCAGCCCAATGTATTCATCCGCACGCCGCGCATACTGCGCTGGCCCTCCAGCAGCAGCCAGTGATGAAACAGCGGATGAAGCCAGCTATTTTCCACCAGATATTTACCCCATTCAGCGAGGGAGAGCGTTTTTTCACGCCAGCGCGTGGCATCCTGCTGCCAGTTAACAGGCAGACAGTGCTGCATCAACGGCGTTTCGTATAACAGGGCAAACAGGGAATATTCGAGGGGCAGGGTAAAATTGACGCTGCCCAGCCAGATATCACTCTCGCCTTCGCCCTGATGCCAGCTTTCGTAACTGACTTCCCGGGTGTTCAACGTAACGCCCTGTTCTGCCAGCAACGGACGTAAGGCATCCGTAATACTGACATGCTCAATATGCTGGTTATACCAGGTTAACGTCAGGCTCGTGAGGCCCGCCGGTTTGTCCACTGGGGTCAGATCGCGGCGATGGTGCCAGCGGGGTAGCAGGCCGTAAGCCGGGAACCAGTAGCGCTGATAACCCCTGCCCGCATTATTGAGGAGTGCAATCGGGTTAAGCAGGTCGCTGAGCCAGCGTCGAATGTCTCGATCGGCCATTTTTTCTGAACGCTGATCGAACAGTAAATAGTAGCAACCTTCTTCAAGCCGGCTCTCTTCCTGTTTCTCATCGGCTTTTTCGCCCTGCAGGCGAACCCCTGCATAAACCAGCTCGTCACTGATCTCTGGCAGTACCCACACCGACACATCATCGATCAGCGCGCGATAGCCAAAGTAGTCGTCAAACGCTTCTATCTTCAACTGGCTGTGCTGATTACGGACGACCCGATAAGGACCTGTTCCCACAGGTTGACGGGCAAAATCGCGAATTTCAGGCCATTCCCGTGGCAGAATCATGGCGCTGACGCTGCCCAGCAGCCAGGGCAGCCAGCTGTCGGGCTGATCCAGATAGATATCCAGGGTCCAGGGGGCCGGTGAGTCGAGCCGTTGGATATGAGAAAACAGGGGATACTGACGCAGGCGTTCCAGGCTTGCGATCACATCGGCCATGTCCAGCTCCCGGCCATGATGAAAACGAATGGCAGGACGTAAATAAAAGCGCCAGTGGAGATCGGATGTTTGCTGCCAGTGATGGGCGATATCGGCCTCGATTTCCCCCTTTTCCTCATTTATGCGCGTCAGGCCGCTAAAGATCTGGCGGGCAATATGGGTTTCCGAACGGCGCAGGGGCGAACCGGGTAACAGATTCAGCAGAGGGCGATAATAGAGGACGCGCAAAATATGTTTGCCCTGGCGGAAGCTCCGCCCCAGGTGGGCGCTGATCATCTGTCTGACCTGATCTTTATCCCCCACCAGCTGGACTAACTGATCGATACGATCCTGCTCCAGAAGATCTTCGGCACGCTGCTGCTGCAGCGCCAGCCCGGTGTAGCAGAAGGTCATCAGGGAACGTTTGCCCCGTCCGGCTTCGGCCTGCCAGGTGAGCCAGCCAGCCGCTTGCATTCTGTTGAGCAGGTTTCGCATATGGCGACGCGAACAGTGCAGCAAATCAGCCAGTTCGCCCAGGGTTGTTTCCTGTGGTTGTCCCTGGCAATTTTGCCACAGACGAATGAACTGCTGCTTCAGACGTGATGACGACATAAAAGAGGAACTCCCTGATAAAGGTGCTCTGTTTTTCTTACCCCATTTTAGAGGCAATCTTTCCTGTATTGGAAGAGCGGGAGGCATTCAGTAATGAATGGCGCTCTGACATGGACTGGCAGCGATGTCTGTCCCTTCTGAGTAGTGTGTTACGATTTCGCCAGCAGGGTTATTCTGCTGGTTTTTTTTACGTTGTAGGTTTGGGTCGGGGTTCCATTGTTCCCGTTTCTCCCGTTGTTCTGTCAGGGATAAGGCATGAAATCTTTGTTATCGTTCTCGCGCCGTTTCAATCCGGTCTTTTTGGCTTTTATGGTGACCGCCTTTATCCTCGGCGTGGCCGGTGCGCTGCAGGCGCCGACGCTGAGCCTGTTTTTATCGCGAGAAGTACAGGTGCCACCGCTGTGGGTCGGGCTGTTTTTTACCATCAATGCCATCGCCGGCATTGTGGTCAGCATGATGATCGCAAAGCGCTCCGACAGCGTTGGCGATCGGCGGAATATCATCTTAGTGTGCTGTATCCTTGCCCTGGCAAACGCCATACTGTTCGCGTTTACCCGCCATTACCTGACGCTGATAACGCTGGGCGTGCTGTTATCGTCGCTGGCGAACGTCGCCATGCCGCAGCTCTTTGCGCTGGCGCGAGAATATGCCGACAGTTCCTCGCGCGAAGTGGTGATGTTCAGTTCCATTATGCGCGCTCAGGTGTCGCTGGCGTGGGTGATTGGGCCACCGCTGTCGTTTGCGCTGGCGCTGAATTTTGGTTTCGTTACGCTGTTCAGCGTGGCGGCCGGCTTGTTTTTTCTCTGTTTCCTGCTGATCTGGTTTACCGTGCCCTCGGTGCCGCGTGCGGCTTCCCTGATGCAGTCGGGCGGGATCCCCCTGAGCGGCTGGCGGATTCGTGACGTGCGCATTTTGTTTGCCGCATCAACGCTGATGTGGACCTGTAACACCATGTACATTATCGATATGCCGCTGTGGATCAGCAACGATTTGGGCCTGCCCGAAAAGCTTGCCGGTCTCTTAATGGGCACGGCCGCCGGGTTGGAAATCCCGGTCATGATCCTGGCCGGTTTCTATGCCAAACGTTGGGGTAAGCGAAAGATGATGGTGGGCGCGGTGGCCTCCGCCGTTGTGTTTTACAGCGGCCTGATTCTGTTTCACAGTCACCTGGCGCTGCTGGTCCTGCAGGTGTTCAACGCTCTGTTTATCGGCGTTGTCGCGGGCATTGGAATGTTGTGGTTTCAGGATCTGATGCCGGGGCGGGCAGGCGCAGCCACAACCCTGTTTACCAACAGCATTTCGACCGGCATTATTTTGGCGGGGTTATTTCAGGGCATACTGGTTGAACATTTTGGTCACGGCAGCGTGTACTGGGTGATCGCCGCGATTGCTTTACTGACGCTGGGAATGATACGCAACGTTAAAGACGTTTAATAAGCACGTTCCCCCGGCAGAACAGTGCCGGGGGAACGGTGCTTTAGAGCACAATCCGCTTAATATCGCCAATGATAAAGATATAGGCGACTAAGCCAATCACCGCAGTGATACCGATATACACGAGCGCATAAAAAAAGCTGCTTGTCATTGAAATGATAATGCCGATAATCAGGGGCGCTAAAATCGAAGCCATATTGGCGCAAAAGTTAAATATACCACCAGTGAGTCCTGCCATAGAAGCCGGGGCAATATCTGCGATTATTGTCCAGCCCAGACCGACCATGCCTTGTCCAAAAAAGGCAATGGACATAACGATGATAACGGCGCTGTCTGAACTCATCCAGTTAGCCGCAATAATCGTGCCGGAAAGCACCAGGCCGCTAATAACCGGAAGTTTTCGGCTCAGATTAATAGATCCTGTTGCATTCAACAGTTTATCTGAGAGCCACCCGCCAAAGAAAACGCCTACAGCGGCAGCCATAAATGGCCATACAGAAAAAAAGCCCACCTGAAGCCATTCCAGTTGCCGTTCTTTCGCTAAATAGGTGGGAAACCATGTCAGAAAAAACACCAGGGTCGTATTTCCAGCGAATTGTCCGAGACTGGCGCCAATAATTTGCCGGCAGCAGAGTAAACGTTTGGCATCGGGCCAATTAAAGGGCGTGTTTTTTAATGTTTCAATGGGTTCATTATTGATAATGTAATCAATTTCTTCCTGATTGGCTTTTTGGGATGCTTCAGGCTCATGGTAAAGTCGCCACCAAATAAACGTGAACAGAATACCGGCTCCGCCGGTAATAAAAAAAAGGCTGCGCCAGCCGTGATACTCCAGAATGAGATAGAGTAAGGGCGAGAAAGCCGCCAGACCAATATATTCCCCGACGGTATAGGTTGCGGTGGCGCGGGCACGTTCATGACGCGGGAACCATTTTGCCACTACGCGACTGTTAACCGGAAAACAGGGTGCTTCGCTCAATCCCAGCCCCAGTCTCAGGAAGATCAAAGACTTGAGCCCAAGAGTAAATGTTTGCAGTAGAGTGAAAATCGACCAAAACAGCACGGAAAGGGCGTAGGTCAGTTTGTTACCAAAGCGATCTAAAAACATCCCTCCGGGGATTTGTGCCAGCGTATACGTCCAGGCGAAGGCAGAAAAAGCCACGCCCATCATAGCGGGATCGATTTCAAGTTCGCGGGTGATTTTTGGCGCAACGATGCCTAAAATTGTCCGATCAAGATAGTTAATCATTGTGCCAGCGGATATTAATAGCAGAATGATTATTCTGACTTTCGTGGGTTTATTTTTCGGCGTGCGCCTGCCAGCGTGTTCCTCATTGTATAACTTTTCCATGATGTATCCCTGAAGTTTAAACTATTTTTTGATGTTTTTTTTACATTGAAAAATAGTCTGATATTGCTAATTTTTTTGTTTCTTTATAGCATTTTTTAAGCGTCATTAATTTTGACCTGAGTACATAATTAGTCCTTTTAACGGTGATAAAGTAGCGATAGCAGATTTACTTTTCATTCAAAGGCAAATGCCATGAACCTCAAGCAACTTTATTATTTTAAACGCCTGTCAGAAACGGAGCATTACACGGAAGCGGCATCCAGTCTTTTTATCACCCAGCCCTCTCTTAGCCATGCTATCGCTGAGTTAGAAAAGGAGTTAGGCGTTTCACTCTTTTTCCGTCAGGGCAGAAATGTAAGGATTAGTGAAAGTGGGAAATGTTTTTTACCCTATGTTGAGACAGCACTGTCGGCACTGGAAAATGGCAGGGAGAGGCTAAAAAACAATCACCTTCTGTGCCGGGAAAATATCCGAATTGGATTTATCTATACAATGGGGGAATATGTTATTCCGCAAATTATCAACAATTACTCCCAACACTTTCGTCATAATGATGTGACATTCTCTTTTAAACAGGGGACGTCAGTTGCGTTGTTGCAGTCACTCAAAGCGGATAAGGTTGATATGGTCATCTGTTCGCGGATTGGCGACGATCCTGATATTGAATTTATCCCGGTTATTGAACAAGAATTAGTGGTAGTGACAGCGAAAGATCATCCGTTAGCGCGTCTTCACGAAAGCGACGTTGATTTAGCGGAAACTATCCATTATCCCTATGTCTATTTTTCAGAAAGTAGTGGGCTACGTCCGTTTATTGACGACATCTTTCACCAGCAAACGCTGTCACCGGATATTGCCTGTTATGTGGAAGAGGATTTAGCAATGGCCGGGTTGGTCAGTATCGGCTATGGTATTGCCATCATGCCAAGAATTGCGGCGCTCACGCACTACAATCTCCATATCCTGACGATCAAAAATTCGCTTCCACCGCGTTATATTTGTCTGGCGACAATTAAAACAAAAATGCTTTCACCGGCGGCGCTGAGGCTAAAAAACTTTATTATTACTCACAGTGATGTCGCCAGGAAACATGCCCAAAGCGCGGCTTTGGGCATGTCCGCCGCTAGGAAAGCGTCTCCATCATCTCCCGCAGTTGTGTAACGGCGATTTGCCCTGGTGCCGAGGACTGGCCCAGGGTGCCAAACGTCATTGCGGAACCGAACAGGCGTCCGGTGACCCGACTGACTCCGCCCATTTTTCCCATCGACATCGTGATAAGCGGCCGCGTTGCGTAGTGCTCTTTCATTAACAGGGTCGCAGACAGCAGCGTCAGCACATCCTGAGGTGTTTGAGGCATTACGGCAATCTTGGGCAGGTCTGCACCTAAATCCTGCATGCGACGTAACCGGTAAATGATCTCTTCCTTCGCGGGCGTTTGGTGAAAGTCATGATTACTCATAATGACCTTAACACCTGCGTTATGCGCCTCGCTTACCAGCGAACGGATGCGTGACTCATCGTTAAACAACTCAATATCAATCACATCAGCCAGCCCGCTTAAGGCGGCCGCGTGGTTGAGCGCGAAGTATTGGTCATCACTGATGTCCATTTCGCCACCTTCTTTTTTACTGCGGAAGGTAAAGAGCAGCGGCGTTTCCCCAAGTTGCTGACGAATGTCGGCCAGCGCCAGCAAGACTTGCTTCTCGTCTTTACCCTCGATGAAGTGGTCGACGCGCCATTCGATAATGTCTGCCTGTGCGGAAGTCAGTAACTGTGCTCTGGCCTGAAGCTCCTCGCGAGTGCGGCCTGTCAAGGGCACACAAAGCCGCGTTTGCCCTGCCTGAAAGACGATTTTTTTAACCCTAACCGTTTGAGTCATAGTCATTCCTGTTTTAACTGTTCAACTAGCCGCTGTAGCGGACTGACGGCGTGTTTCCGCACAATGACGTTGAAATTGGCGGGAAGCGATATAAAGCGCAAGGATAAAACCTGTCACCGCAATAATCAGATCAAACCACATGATGCTGGCGATACTGGTTCGTGAGAGATGCGCTGTAAATAAAGGGATGGTAAAGCTGGCCAGACTGCCGGCGGTATAAAACACGCCTGTCGCAAAGCCTTTCGCTTGTGGAAAACTCATCGCCATAATCGTTGCACCCAGTTGCATAACGCCGCCCGCGGCCGCAAACCCAAATACGAACGCAAAACCGGTAACAATCAGTGGCGTTGGATAGAGGCAGACGATCAGCAGTGAGAGGGCCGACAGGAACGTGTAAAAGACCATCGCGATGGCTGAGCTCAACACTTTTTTCACCATGACCGCAGTGACGAATACGCAGGTCAGCGATCCTGCCGTGTAGATACTGAGTAACTTCACCGATGCGGTGTAGGGCATGCCCGCGACAAACTGCCCATACTGTGCCAGCCATTGGCTCACCAGATAAAACGTCGCCATGCTGATATAGCCGTAAAAGGTGAACACAACCATATCCAGCTGATACAGACGACTACGCGGTGGCGCGGTCACGCTGGCTGATGTTTCCGAGACTTTCTGTACCCGGTGATCGGGAAACGGCATTTTGATCAGGTAGATTCCGCTCATCGTCATTAAGGCTGCTGCCAGCACGAATGACCAACCAAACCACAAATCCGCCCAGATAAGCAGGCTAATGATAAACGGCAATAAAAATTGTCCGGCGGAGACAAACGCTTTTATCAGCACGTTAGCGCGGCTGGCGGAGTCCGGAAAGGCCTCCATCAGCGCCGGATAGGTAGCAGAATCAAGGAAACTGTTAGCCATTCCTGCCAGCACGCCAAAGAAATAGGCCGTGTAAATATCCCGGGTAAACAGGATACCGATGAAAAAGGCCACGTAACTGATGATGCCAAAATAGACAAAAGGCTTTCGGCCAAAACGATCCGACAGAAAACCGGTAACGATGGTAATCAGTTTGCCAATGCCCAGTGAGGAAATCACAATCGATACGCCCGCCGCATCGGTATTCCATTGTGCCTGCAGGTTAGCCATGTTGAGAGTGATGACCAGCACGCCCATGCCATGAATGAGGTAATTGAGATACAGCCCGGCGGCGGTGGGAATATACTTGTTTTTCATCTCAGCCATCCTCAAAAAAGGATGTTTTTGATGTGATCAACCGGCATCGGTTTTCCCGTCCAGATTTCGAACGCGCTTGCGCCTTGCCACAGCATCATGCCGAGACCGTTAATAATACGGCAGCCTTTTTTCTCGGCCGTCTCAAGCAAATGTGTTTTACGTGGGATATAGACCACATCGGAGACAATAAGCTCAGGACGCAGGAAGCTCTCGTCGGGAAGCAGCATCTGTCCTTCAAAGGGTTTCATGCCGACGCCGGTCGCATTGGTCAGAATAACGCTGTCGTTAATTTCAGCACGCAAACGATCGTGGTCGTCGAGGTCAAAAAGGTGAATCTCACAGTCAGTATGGGCGCGAATCTTCGCGACGGTTTCCTGGGCATTTGCAAAGAATTTATCGCGTTGGTTAAAGACCGAGATCGCCTTAACGCCATCCAGGGCGGCCTGAACGCAAATGGCCGTTGCCGCACCGCCCGCGCCCAGAATCGTCATCTTTTTGCCCAGAATATCGATGCCCTCTTCAGCGAGGGCGCGCATATAACCTGTCCCATCCGTGATGTGCCCGGTCAGCACGCCGTTATCATTGACGACAGTATTCACCGCGCCCACAAGCTGTGCTGCGGGAGACAACGTATCCAGATAGCGGCAAACCTCCGTCTTATTGGGCATGGAAACATTGCATCCGCGCAGCTTCAGTGCACGAAAACCCTGCACCACCTTCTCCAGTTCCGCAGTGCCGACCTCAAAAGCCAGATAAACATAGTCCAGCCCAAGGTGCGCGAAGGCTTCGTTGTGCATGGTTGGCGACATGCTGTGGCGAATGGGGGTGGCGATCAGCCCAATCAGCTCGGTATGCCCGGTAATACGTTCTGCCATGATAGTGTCCTCAGTAAGTTAAAAGTGGAATGCTTGTCGCTTCGTGGCTGCCCAGTGCGCCAGTCTCTTCCAGGGCATCCAGTACGTTGCGTCCTTCGCGTACACCATCAATAATTCGCCGGGCTTTCAGGCTGTCGCCGATGTTCATTATTTTGATATGTCTGGCGGTGGCCCAGCGCTCAACGGCCTCGAAACCGCTGCGGTTGGGGCACATCCCCAGACAGATAAAGCCGTAGTCGAAGGCGATGTCGAAGGTGTGGTGGGCGTTTTTAACGCGGAAGCGATCGGGTTTGACCTCAATGAGCTGCGTGTCCATGTGTTGTTCTACCTGGTGCTGTTCAAGCAGCGCTAACATGGCACTCTTTGTGATGATGTCGAGGTCGCGTCCTGGTGAATTCTGCATTTCAATCAGTACTGCTTCAGCGCCCCGGGTGGCAAAATACTCGATGACATCGAGTCCAACGGCACCGCCGCCGACCACGGCGATACGTTTGCCTTGCAGCGCGCTGAATGTATCCAGGTGTTGAATCATGCCCGTAATCGTGAACACGACGCTGCCGGGGCGGTCGATCGTCTCATGTAATCCCGCAATGGGCGGCAGCAGGGGGACAGAGCCCGTGGCATTAACAATTAAGTCGGGACGCAGAACCTCAAGCTGCTCGGGCTGAACCTGTTGTCCCAGATGCAGTTGCAAATTCTCCAGCCGGGCCATACGGTTGCGCAGGAATTGCGGAAAATCGGCAATACGTTTTTTTTCGGGTAATCGTGCGATCTCGACAGCCAGCCCACCGATATGGTTTTTGGCTTCGAACAGCCAGGTCTTGCACCCTACCTCTGCGGCGGTGCAGGCGGCTTCGATGCCTGCCGTGCCAGCCCCGATCACGACGACACGCGTCGGTCGCTTGACCTGGCGCTGCTTATAAGCGTCGCCATGGATGATATCGGGGTTAATTGAGCAGCGAAGGGGAAGAGAGCGGGCGATGCGATGGTCGGCGCATCCAATATTGCATGAGATACACTTACGCATCGTCTCCTCATGCCCACTCTGTACCTTTTGTACCCAATCCGGTTCAGCAATCAACCCACGACCAATAGCGATCAGGTCCGCGTCACCCTGAGCAAGAATGTCTTCAGCAAGTTGCGGGGTGCGAATATTGCCTGCGACAACGGTGGGCTTATTAAATCTGGTGCGAACGGCACGTGACAGATAGCGTTTCCAGCCATCCTCTTGAGACATTTGGTCTATCTGTAAATACAGGTTGTCATTCTGCGCCGCTGACACATTGATGATGTCGACCTTTTCCTGACAACGTTCAAGAATGTGTAGCGAATCTTCCAGCGTGTTTCCGCCTTGTAAGAAATCATCCGCGCTGATACGCAGGCTGATGGGAAACATCGGTCCCACGCAGGCCCGAACTTTGTCGACAATCAGGGTTAAAAAGCGCGACCGATTCTCGATATTGCCACCAAATTCATCAGTACGCTGATTAAACAGTGGAGATAAAAACTGACTGATTAAATAAGAGTGACCGGCATGAATCTCTACGCAGTCAAAATTGGCGCGTCTGACGCGTTCTGCTGCGTCGCCAAATTTGTCAACCGCCCGATATATTTCCTCATGTGTCATCGGACGGGGAATATTACCATTCTTTTTGGAGGGGACCGCGGAGGCGGAAATGGGCATTTCCCCATTGAGGCGATAGGCATAGGCTGATGCACCGGCGTGGTTTAACTGGATGGCGACACAGGTTCCATGTTTATGCAACGTCTCGGTAAGTTTGTATAAGCCAGGAATATACTGATCATTATCAATGCGCAGTTGTGTGGTGCCGTTCGACGCGAAGGGAAAATCCACACAAATATTCTCAATCGTAATGAGCCCAGTGCCGCCCCTGGCGCGAAGTGAATAGTAATCAAGCTGTTCCTGAGACACTTCGCCATTCAGACTGGCCAGGTTGGTGCCCATTGGCGGCATGATGACACGGTTTTTTAATGTCATTCCGTTGATTGTGAGCGGGGTAAACAGGTGAGGATAAGCGTGCATACAGAGTCTCCACAAAAGATCCGACAGCCAGGCTGAGACGATCTCGATGTGTTTTGCGTTAATCTTTATCTGTGGCGATGATAGCGAGGGGGAATGAGCGGAAATAATGCTTTTTTTTCTACAAGCTATAGGTGAGCTCTATGGAGTTAACGATCAAATAACATAAAAATGAAAATGATATTAATTAAATCAGCAAGCCATTTACGTCTTGTGAAAAAAGAGAAGGGAAAGTTGAGAGGAAAATGATGCGAGTCAAAATATCAACGTTGTTGCTGAATAAATAACAGGAGTTCTGCAATAAAATAAATCGCGATTAATTGTTTTAGCGCAGTTTTTGCCAGATGAAAAAAAGCCCGAACGGCAGAGCCGAACGGGCTGGTTACATTATTTACGCGTTAACGCATAAAGGCAGGCTGGTTACTTTCGTAAGCCGAGATCGCGCTTTCGTGCTGCAGCGTCAGGCCGATACTGTCCAGCCCGTTCAGCATGCAGTGACGACGAAAGTCATCAATCTTAAAGCTGTAGGTGTTGTTGCCCGCTTTCACGACCTGCGCTTCCAGATCCACTTCGAAGCGGATACCCGGATGCGCATTCACCAGCGTAAACAGCTCCTCCACCTGCTCATCGCTCAGCGTAACCGGCAGCAACTGGTTGTTGAAGCTGTTGCCATAGAAAATATCGGCAAAGCTGGGCGCAATCACCACTTTAAAGCCGTAATCGGTCAGTGCCCAGGGCGCATGCTCACGTGACGAACCACAACCAAAGTTTTCCCGCGTCAGCAGGATAGAAGCACCTTTATACTCCGGAAAGTTGAGAACGAAGTCCGGATTGGGTTCCAGGCCGTGATCGTCCAGGAAACGCCAGTCATTGAACAGGTGGGCGCCAAAGCCTACGCGGGTGACTTTCTGCAAAAACTGCTTTGGAATGATGGCATCGGTATCGACGTTAGCGGCGTCCAGTGGAACCACCAAACCAGTATGTTGGGTAAATTTTTCTGCCATGATGGTGTCCTTATGTCAGGCTGCGAATGTCGGCGAAATGGCCATTAACGGCGGCAGCGGCGGCCATTGCCGGGCTAACCAAATGCGTCCGTCCGCCACGGCCCTGGCGGCCTTCGAAGTTACGGTTACTGGTTGAGGCACAGCGCTCGCCGGGGTTCAGACGGTCGTTGTTCATGGCCAGACACATTGAGCAGCCGGGCAGGCGCCACTCAAATCCTGCTTCAATAAAGATCTTATCCAGCCCTTCCGCTTCGGCCTGTGCTTTAACCGGGCCTGAACCCGGCACCACCAGTGCCTGAACGCCAGGCGCGACCTTACGCCCTTTGGCAATCGCGGCGGCGGCACGCAGATCTTCAATGCGTGAGTTTGTGCAGGAGCCAATAAAGACTTTATCAATGCTGACATCGGTCAGTTTGATGCCGGGTTGCAGATTCATGTAAGCCAGCGCTTTCTCCGCAGAGGCACGCTCGACCGGATCGGCAAACGAAGCCGGATCGGGAATCTGCGCATCCACCGCGATCACCTGGCCGGGGTTGGTTCCCCAGGTCACCTGCGGTGCAATCTCTTCCGCATGCAGCGTCACCACGCGGTCAAACTTAGCGCCTGGGTCGGACTTCAGCGTGCCCCAGTACTCAACGGCCTGCTCCCATTTTTCACCTTGAGGTGAAAACTGGCGACCTTTCAGGTAAGCGAAGGTGGTCTCATCCGGGGCGACCAGACCGGCTTTTGCGCCCATCTCGATAGCCATGTTGCACAGCGTCATGCGGCCTTCCATGCTCAACGCTTCAATCGCCGAGCCACAGAATTCAACAACGTGGCCGGTACCACCTGCGCTGCCGGTTTTACCAATAATCGCCAGTACGATATCTTTCGCCGTAATGCCCGGCGCAACCGTACCTGTCACTTCAATCTTCATGGTTTTGGCACGGCCCTGTTTCAGGGTTTGCGTGGCAAAAACATGCTCAACCTCTGACGTACCAATACCAAAGGCCAGTGAACCAAAGGCACCGTGCGTCGCCGTATGGGAATCGCCGCAGACAATGGTCATGCCGGGCAACGTCATGCCTTGCTCTGGCCCAATCACATGCACGATGCCCTGGAACGGGTGATTCAGGTCATACAACTGCACGCCGAATTCGGCACAGTTTTTCATCAGTTCCTGCATCTGAATACGCGCCATTTCGCCCGAAGCATTAATATCTTTGGTCTGGGTGGACACGTTGTGATCCATGGTGGCAAACGTCTTTGAAGGCTGACGAACTTTACGACCGTGGGCACGCAAGCCATCAAAGGCCTGTGGCGAAGTCACCTCATGAATCAGATGACGATCGATATAGAGCAACGGTGTTTCATTCGGCGCTTCGTGAACGACATGTGCATCAAATAACTTCTGGTATAAGGTTTTCATTTTATTATTTTTCCTCGGCGATAAAGCGGGCAATGATGCTGCCCATCTCATCTGTGCTGATCGCAGGGCCGTCACCGGCCAGGTCTTTGGTGCGATAGCCTTCCGCTAACGCCCGGCTAATGGCGCGCTCAATAGCGGCGGCGGCGTCATCGGCATTCAGGCTGTAGCGCAGCAGCAGCGACAGTGACAGGATCTGGGCAATGGGATTAGCAATATTTTGCCCGGCGATATCCGGCGCCGAGCCGCCAGCCGGTTCATACAGGCCAAAACCGTCTTCGCTCAGGCTGGCGGACGGCAACATGCCCATTGAGCCGGTGATCATCGCGCACTCGTCTGACAAAATGTCGCCAAACAGGTTAGAGCACAGCAGCACGTCGAACTGAGAAGGATCTTTGATCAACTGCATGGTGGCGTTGTCGATGTACATGTGGCTCAGCTGAACATCGGGATAATCTTTCGCGATCTCGTTCACGATTTCCCGCCACATAACGGATGTTTGCAGCACGTTAGCTTTATCGACAGAGGTGACTTTATTACGGCGCTTGCGAGCGGACTCGAAAGCCTGACGCGCAATGCGTTCGATTTCAAAACGATGATAGACTTCGGTATCAAAAGCGCGCTCGTGCGGGCCGCTGCCTTCGCGTCCTTTCGGCTGACCAAAATAAATGCCGCCGGTCAGTTCACGTACGCACAGGATATCGAAACCGCGTGCTGCGATATCGCTGCGCAAGGGACAAAATGCTTCCAGGCCGCTGTAGAGCGCCGCAGGACGCAGGTTGCTGAACAGCTTAAAGTGTTTACGCAGCGGCAACAGCGCCCCGCGCTCGGGTTGAGAGGCCGGGGGCAGGTGCTCCCACTTAGGGCCACCTACCGATCCAAACAGGATTGCGTTGGCCTGTTCGCAGCCTGCAACGGTAGCCGGTGGCAAGGGTTCGCCGTGACGGTCAATGGCGATACCACCGACGTCGTACTCACTGGTGGTAATACGCAGGTTAAAACGCTGACGAATCGCATCCAATACTTTGATAGCCTGGGCCATCACTTCCGGGCCGATTCCGTCGCCCGCCAGTACTGCGATATGTGAAGAGTTTGACATGATTACACCGTTTCCTTCTGATCTTTAGACTTGCGCTGTAACTCTTTCTCGACCTGTTTGGCTCGCCAGATGTTGTTTAATGCGTTCACCATCGCTTTGGCAGAAGACTCGACGATATCCGTCGCCAGACCGACGCCGTGGAACTTACGATTGTTATAGCCCACCACGATATCAACCTGACCCAGCGCATTCTCGCCGTGGCCTTTTGCCGTCAGCTTGTAATTAACCAGCTCTGCGTTGAACTGGGTAATTCGGTTAATGGCCTGATAAACCGCATCAACCGGACCGTTACCGGTCGCCGCTTCTGATTTCGTTTGTTCGCCGCAGCCCAGATTCACCGACGCGGTGGCCGTGATACTGGAGCCTGACTGCACATTGAAATCATTCAGTTGGAAAAATTCAGGCTCTTCGTTTTGTTTATTAATGAAAGCCAGCGCTTCCAGGTCGTAATCAAACACCTGACCTTTCTTGTCCGCCAGTTTCAGGAAAGCGTCATACAGGGAGTCCAGATTGTATTCGCTTTCTGTGTAGCCCATCTCTTCCATACGATGTTTTACCGCTGCGCGGCCGGAACGGGATGTCAGATTAAGCTGAATTTTGTGCAGGCCAATGGATTCTGGAGTCAGGATTTCATAGTTTTCACGGTTTTTAATGACGCCGTCCTGATGAATGCCCGAAGAGTGGGCAAAGGCGTTAGAACCGACCACCGCTTTATTAGCCGGGATTGGCATGTTGCAGATCTGACTAATCATCTGGCTGGTACGATAAATTTCCTGATGGTGAATGTTGGTGTGAACATTCATGATCTGCTGACGGGTTTTAATCGCCATGATCACTTCTTCCAGTGCGCAGTTACCGGCGCGCTCACCTAACCCGTTCAGCGTACCCTCCACCTGACGCGCGCCAGCCTGCACGGCAGCAATCGCGTTGCCGGTCGCCATACCTAAATCATCATGGGTATGAACAGACAGGATGGCTTTATCGATGTTTGGCACGCGGTGAATTAACTGGCTGATAATGTTGGCGTACTCGTTTGGCAAGGTGTAGCCAACGGTATCCGGAATGTTAATGGTGGTGGCACCGGCATTAATTGCGGCTTCGACCATGCGGCACAGGTCGTCAATCGGTGTACGGCCACCGTCTTCGCAGGAAAACTCCACATCGTCCGTGTAGTTACGGGCGCGTTTCACCATGCGCACCGCACGTTCAATCACTTCAGGCAGGGTGCTGCGCAGCTTGGTGGCAATGTGCATGGGTGAGGTGGCAATAAAAGTATGGATACGGAAGGCCTCGGCGACGCGTAAAGACTCGTAGGCGGCATCAATATCTTGTTCAACACAGCGTGCCAGGCCGCAAACCCGGCTGTTTTTAATCGTGCGTGCAATGGTTTGCACGGATTCAAAATCACCCGGTGAGGACACAGGGAAACCGACTTCCATAACATCAACGCCCATACGTTCCAGCGCTAACGCAATTTGCAGTTTTTCTTTCACACTCAGGCTGGCTTGTAATGCCTGTTCACCATCACGCAGAGTGGTATCGAAAATAATAACTTGCTGGCTCATCGTGTTCATCCTTTTGCGTTTCTTGCCTTGCAACGAGCATAAAAAAACCCGCGACAGGCGCGGGTTTTTAACTTTTAGCAGGTTCGAATCAGTGTTTGATTTCGCCCACAAGTCTACCGCGCAGATAAGTTGCGTTTAGTAGTAGACCTGATAGACGGAAAGAACGTGACATGTTTCAAACCTCGTGAATTTTTTGCTGCCTCTATTGGTACTGGAATCGCCAATCAATGTCAACCATAAGCGAAGGGTTATTTTTTTGTCACAGTAAAGAAAAATGTTCTGACATTTAACGCCTGCGCAGAGTATTAAACGAGACCCTTTGCACGCGCGGCGTTTAGTGCCGACGATCCGGGCCTGAAGGGCTGCGGTGATGGAGTAATGCAATGAAATATAATGATAATTTACTGTCATGGCATCATTTTACCCAGGCGGTTTTGTTTAAAGGCAGCATAATCGAATGTGCATGACGCGTTTATAAGAGACTTACGCCATAAAAGTGCCCGACCAAAACACGGCTGCCTGAAGGCCTGCATCATATGTTTTTTTTATTTCTTAGATACGGCTGGAAAAAATATCAATCCCAGCATTTTCCTCTGCTATTAACAGACGTATTTAGTTTAATAATCGTAAGCCAAAGTTGGCGAGCAGAGCCTTTGTATCCTGCGCCCTTTAATAAAAGGCGTTTGGCGTTTGCCAGCCCGTTTTTCTGCGGTTATGGTAATCGACCTACTCTTAGAAAAAATAACCCAGCAGAATTCTCTGTATCGGGACAGCAGAAATGAATTCTGCTGTCTTTGCAAAAACATAAGGTTTTGATCTTAATTGGCGAATAGCAGGGCAGGATGCATGTGGCTAGCGGGAAAGCAGTCGTCAGTAGATTCAGTTCCTCAAGCCGGGAGGCAGAAAATGGAGATGTTGTCAGGAGCCGAAATGGTCGTCCGGTCGTTAATCGATCAGGGCGTTAAGCAGGTATTCGGTTATCCGGGTGGCGCAGTGCTCGACATTTACGATGCGCTGCAGACCGTCGGCGGTATTGATCACGTTCTGGTTCGTCACGAGCAGGGCGCCGTGCATATGGCCGATGGCCTGGCTCGCGCAACCGGCGAAGTGGGCGTGGTGCTGGTAACGTCGGGTCCGGGCGCAACCAATGCGATCACCGGTATTGCGACGGCCTATATGGATTCTATTCCGTTGGTTATTCTGTCAGGTCAGGTGCCTTCATCCCTGATCGGCTACGACGCCTTCCAGGAATGTGACATGGTGGGTATTTCCCGTCCGGTGGTGAAACACAGTTTCCTGGTGAAAAATACCGAAGAGATCCCGACGGTACTGAAAAAAGCCTTCTGGCTGGCATCCACGGGGCGTCCTGGACCGGTAGTTATCGATCTGCCAAAAGATATTCTCAACCCTGCCAATAAGCTGCCTTATCATTATCCGCAGGAAGTGAGCATGCGCTCCTATAATCCGACGATTCAGGGGCATAAGGGCCAGATCAAGCGTGCGTTAAACACGTTGCTGGCAGCGCATAAGCCGGTGATCTACGCCGGAGGCGGCGCGATTACCTCTTCGTGCGAAGCCGAACTGCTGCAGCTGGCCGAGCGCCTGAATATTCCGGTTACCACGTCATTGATGGGGCTGGGCGCGTTTCCCGGTAGTCATCGTCAGTGCGTAGGCATGCTTGGCATGCATGGCACCTACGAAGCAAATATGACCATGCACAATGCCGATTTGATCTTCGGGGTGGGCGTCCGTTTTGATGACCGCACCACGAACAATCTGGCGAAGTATTGCCCGAACGCTACCGTGATGCACATCGATATCGATCCTACTTCCATTTCAAAAACGGTGGCGGCCGATATTCCGATCGTTGGGGATGCCAAACAGACGTTACAGCAAATGCTCGAACTGCTTGACCAAAGCGAAGCGAAGCAGCAACTGGACAGTCTGCGCGACTGGTGGCAGTCGATTGAAACCTGGCGTGGTCGTCAATGCCTCGAATACGATCGCACCAGCGACAAAATCAAACCGCAGGCGGTTATCGAAACCATTTGTCGTCTCACCAACGGGGAGGCCTATGTGACCTCGGATGTGGGTCAGCATCAGATGTTCGCCGCCCTCTATTACACCTTCGATAAACCCCGTCGCTGGATCAACTCCGGTGGTCTCGGCACCATGGGCTTTGGCCTGCCTGCCGCACTGGGGGTGAAAATGGCCCTGCCTGACGAAACCGTCATCTGCGTTACGGGCGATGGCAGTATTCAGATGAACATCCAGGAGCTCTCTACCGCACTGCAGTACGATTTGCCGGTGTTGGTGCTGAACCTGAATAACCGTTTCCTGGGCATGGTGAAGCAGTGGCAGGATATGATCTATTCTGGCCGCCACTCTCAATCCTATATGGAATCGCTGCCTGATTTTGTTCGTCTGGCAGAAGCCTATGGCCACGTGGGTATTGCCATTAATCATCCCGCTGAGCTGGAAGAGAAGCTGGCCATGGCGCTGGAAACCCTGGCGACAGGACGGCTGGTCTTTGTTGACGTCAACGTTGACGGCAGCGAGCATGTTTACCCGATGCAGATTCGCGGTGGCAGTATGGACGAAATGTGGTTGAGCAAAACGGAGAGGACATAATTATGCGTCGCATTTTATCGGTTTTGCTGGAAAACGAATCCGGCGCATTGTCTCGCGTAGTGGGCCTGTTTTCACAACGCGGCTATAACATTGAGAGTCTCACCGTTGCGCCCACTGACGATCCTACGTTGTCACGCATGACGATTCAGACCGTGGGCGACCAGAAAGTGCTGGAGCAGATCGAGAAGCAACTGCACAAGCTGGTCGATGTACTGCGCGTCACGGAGTTGGGGCAGGGCGCTTACGTTGAACGTGAAATTATGCTGGTGAAAATTCAGGCAACGGGCTATGGCCGTGAAGAGGTAAAGCGCAGCGCCGAAATTTTCCGTGGACAGATCATTGACGTCACGCCTTCGCTTTACACGGTTCAGCTGGCAGGGACGAGCGACAAGCTGGATGCCTTTTTGAACACCGTCCGGGAAGTGGCGGAAATTGTTGAAGTAGCCCGCTCGGGGATTGTGGGCGTGTCTCGTGGTGAGCGCATTATGCGTTAATGACGCACTGGTAGCCTCAGCGAAATTTGCAACCCGGCGAAATGCCGGGTTTTTTCTTTTTAATGCGTAAGACAGCCAACCATCGGAAAAGCGGTTGCTACGCGCACTTTTCTGCTGTTAGATGTGCTAGAAAGGATGTCCATAGCTTATCTGCGGATTAACGATCAGCTTAAGCCTGTTTAATGGTGGGGTTACAGTGAAACTGGATGAAATTGCGCGTCTGGCGGGTGTATCGCGCACCACGGCCAGTTACGTTATTAATGGGAAAGCACGGCAGTATCGTGTCAGCGACAAAACCGTTGAGAAAGTCATGGCGGTGGTGCGCGAGCACAATTACCATCCCAATGCGGTAGCGGCAGGTCTGCGCGCCGGTCGCACGCGCTCGATTGGGCTGGTCATCCCCGATCTGGAAAATACCAGTTACACGCGTATTGCTAACTACCTTGAACGCCAGGCCCGCCAGCGCGGCTACCAGCTGTTGATCGCCTGTTCTGAAGATCAGCCCGATAACGAGATGCGCTGTATTGAACATCTGCTGCAACGCCAGGTTGATGCGATTATCGTTTCAACGTCGCTTCCGCCCGAGCACCCTTTTTATCAGCGCTGGATTAATCACCCGCTGCCGATTATTGCGCTGGACCGGGCGCTGGATCGCGAACACTTTACCAGCGTGGTGGGTGCCGATCAGGATGATGCCTTTGCGCTGGCTGCTGAATTGCGTCAGCTTAAAATCAGTAATGTGCTGTTTATGGGCGCGTTACCTGAATTGTCGGTCAGTTTTCTGCGCGAGCTGGGCTTCAGAGATGCCTGGAAAGGGGATGAGCGCCCGATAGATTACCTTTACTGTAACAGTTTTGAACGCACTGCCTCCGCAGCCCTGTTCGAAACCTATCTGGAAAATCATCCAATGCCAGATGCGCTTTTCACCACTTCTTTTGGCCTGCTGCAGGGCGTTATGGATGTTACGCTGAAACGTAACGGCCGCTTACCGGCCGACCTGGCGATTGCCACCTTCGGCGATCATGAGCTGCTGGACTTTCTTGAATGTCCGGTCCTGTCTGTGGGTCAACGTCATCGTGATGTCGCCGAACGGGTGCTGGAATTAGTGTTGGCTTCTTTAGATGAACCCAGAAAACCCAAACCCGGTTTAACCCGAATTCGTCGTAATTTATTACGGCGGGGACAATTAAGCAGAATTTCTAAATAAAATCAGGGCAGCAATGCGTCTGCCCCTGACTATTACCTGCTGTTTTTAAACTCTTTCCTTACAAAGTAAAAAAGCGTCAGCGCTAATCATCTATGCTAACAAATTAACTTAACAGACCATTCTTGTTTACTTACAACTTAGCCGCTGTTTAAAACCCCCGTCCGCGCGCGTGCCGCTGTGCATCCTTTAAGAAATCCCCTAAAATGCGTCCCCTGTCTCAAAACGACGCGCCGCCGTTCGGCCGGAATAAGCGCGCTAATTTTAGCCATGCTGTTTCGGGGCAGGTTTTTTTATTCAGTTATTCATTAGTTTAATTTTGATTAATCATCTTTTGGCGTTTTGAAACCTTCCCAGCGTTAATTCCCGCCTCGGTAAATAATCATATTCACCTGCCGCTCCGGCTTGACAATGATTTCCTACGATCCTTAAACTCGTTTTGTGGTAAAAAGTGGGATAAAGTGGTGTTATTGGGTAATTGAGGGGTGAGACTGGCATGTTCCGTGGAGCAACGTTAGTCAATCTCGACAGCAAAGGACGCCTGGCGGTACCAACCCGCTATCGCAATTTGCTGAACGAGGAATCACAGGGGCAGATGGTGTGTACCATCGACCTCCACCAGCCATGCCTGTTGCTCTACACCTTGCCCGCCTGGGAAATCATTGAGAAGAAGCTGGCGAGTCTTTCCAGCATGAATCCTCTGGAGCGCCGCGTGCAGCGCTTGCTGTTGGGGCATGCCAGTGAATGTCAGATGGACAATGCGGGCCGCTTACTGGTGGCGAATACGCTTCGTCAGCATGCAAATTTAAGCAAAGAAGTGATGCTGGTTGGGCAGTTCAACAAGTTTGAACTGTGGGATGAACAGACCTGGTATCAACAAGTCAGGGAAGATATTGACGCAGAACAGTCAGCTCAGGCGCCTTTATCTGAGCGGTTGCAGGATTTATCGCTATAGCTATGCAGGAAAATTACAAACACACCACCGTGCTGTTGGATGAGGCGGTTAATGGCCTCAACATCAAGGAAGACGGAATCTACATCGACGGCACTTTTGGTCGTGGCGGTCACTCACGCTTAATTTTGGCGCAGCTTGGCGCCAGCGGAAAGCTCATCGCCATTGACCGTGACCCGCAAGCTATCGCCGCGGCGGCTGAGATAAAGGATCCGCGCTTTTCCATTGTTCACGGCCCTTTTTCCGCCCTGGCGGACTACGTGGCAGAGCGTGAACTGGTTGGGCGCATCGACGGCATCTTGCTGGATCTGGGGGTTTCGTCCCCGCAGCTGGATGATGCTGAACGTGGCTTTTCTTTTATGCGCGACGGACCGCTGGATATGCGAATGGATCCAACGCGGGGCCACTCTGCCGCCGAGTGGTTAATGCAGGCGGAAGAAGCCGATATCGCATTTGTGCTGAAAACGTATGGGGAAGAGCGTTTTGCAAAACGCATCGCCCGCGCCATCGTCGAGCGCAACCGTGAACAGCCAATGACGCGCACGAAAGAGCTGGCAGAGGTGATCGCCGCGGCCACGCCGATTAAAGACAAGTTTAAACATCCGGCCACCCGCAGCTTCCAGGCGATTCGGATCTGGATTAACAGCGAACTGGAAGAGATCGATACCGCCCTGAAAGGCGCGGTCGAGGTCCTGGCTCCACAAGGGCGTTTGTCCGTTATTAGCTTCCATTCGCTGGAAGACCGTTTAGTAAAACGCTTTATGCGCGATCAAAGTCGGGGTCCGCAGGTGCCGCGTGGACTGCCAATGACCGAACAGCAGCTCAATGCGCTGGGCGGTCGTCAGTTAACGTTACTGGGCAAGATGGTACCGGGTGACGCCGAGGTGAAAGAGAACCCCCGTGCGCGTAGTTCCGTTTTACGCATCGCGGAGAGAACCGACGCATGATCGGCAACGAAAGGCACAGCCTACCCGGCGTTATCGCCGGGGATATTTTGCGCAAAGGCAAAATTCCACTGCTGTTGCTGATTGCTGTACTGGTTTCTGCCGTGTTGGTGGTCACCACTACGCATAAAACGCGCCTGTTAACTGCCCAGCGAGAGCAGCTGGTGCTGGAGCGCGATGCGCTGGACATTGAATGGCGCAATTTGATTCTGGAAGAGAACGCCCTTGGCGATCACAGCCGCGTTGAGCGGATCGCCACCGAAAAGCTGCAGATGCAGCACGTTGATCCTTCGCAGGAAAACATCGTGGTGCAAAAATAAGGATCTGTTACTGCTAATGAACGGCGTAAAAAGAACGCTGAAGTTAAAAAAACCAGAAGATAAAGCCAGCTTTGTAAGCTGGCGTTTTGCGTTGTTATGCGGTTGCATTTTGCTGGCGTTAGGTGGGCTGCTGTCCCGGGTTGCGTGGCTGCAGGTGATCAATCCAGACAAGCTGGTTAAAGAGGGCGATTTACGCTCCTTACGCGTTCAGGCGGTGCCGACCGCGCGCGGGATGATCAGCGATCGCGGTGGCCGTCCGCTGGCGGTCAGCGTGCCGGTTAATGCGATCTGGGCCGATCCTAAAGAGCTGCACGATGCCGGTGGCGTCACGCTCGACAGCCGCTGGAAAGCGTTGTCAGATGCGCTTTCCATCCCGATCGATCAGCTGGCCGCGCGCGTAAATGCCAATCCCAAAGGGCGCTTTATTTATCTGGCGCGCCAGGTTAATCCCGCCATTGGGGAATATGTTAAAAAACTCAAGCTGCCGGGCATTCACCTACGCGAAGAGTCCCGTCGCTACTATCCGGCGGGGCAGGTCACCTCACACCTCATCGGCTTTACCAATATTGATGGCGAAGGCATTGAAGGCATCGAAAAGAGCTTCGATAAATGGCTGACCGGCGAGCCGGGCGAGCGAACCGTACGTAAAGATCGCTATGGCCGTGTTATCGAAGATATCTCCTCTGTAGACAGCCGTGCCGCGCATAACCTGACGCTGAGCATCGACGAACGCCTGCAGGCGCTGGTCTACCGCGAACTTAATAACGCGGTGGCGTTTAACAAAGCGGAATCAGGCACGGCGGTGCTGGTGGACGTTAACACCGGTGAAGTGCTGGCGATGGCCAACAGTCCGGCATACAACCCGAATAATCTGAGCGACACGGCCAAAGACCTGATGCGTAACCGCGCCATCACCGACATTTTTGAACCCGGTTCAACGGTGAAGCCGATGGTAGTGATGACGGCGCTGCAACGTGGCGTGGTGAAAGAGAACAGCGTGCTGAATACCGTTCCCTACCGCGTCAACGGCCATGAAATCAAAGATGTCGCGCGCTATAACGAACTGACTTTGACAGGTGTTTTACAGAAATCGAGTAACGTCGGTGTTTCACGACTGGCGTTAGCGATGCCCTCCTCAGCACTGGTAGAAACTTACGCGCGCTTTGGGCTGGGCAAACCGACCAATTTGGGGCTGGTCGGGGAAAGTAGTGGCTTATACCCTAAAAAACAACGGTGGTCTGACATAGAGAGGGCCACCTTCTCTTTCGGCTACGGGCTAATGGTAACCCCGTTACAGTTAGCGCGAGTCTACGCAACCATTGGCAGCTTTGGCATTGCCCGTCCGCTGTCGATAACGAAAGTTGATCCGCCGGTAGGCGGAGAGCGCGTGTTTCCTGAGGCCCTCGTGAAAACCGTGGTCCACATGATGGAAAGCGTGGCGCTACCGGGCGGCGGCGGGGTGAAAGCCGCCATTAAAGGCTATCGCGTGGCGATCAAAACCGGTACGGCGAAAAAGGTCGGCCCGGATGGTCGTTACGTGAATAAATACATTGCGTATACCGCAGGCGTTGCGCCTGCCAGTCGCCCTCGTTTTGCGCTGGTGGTGGTCATTAACGATCCCCAGGCCGGTAAATATTATGGTGGTGCGGTTTCTGCACCGGTGTTCGGTGCCATCATGGGCGGCGTGCTGCGCACCATGAACATCGAACCGGATGCCCTGCCGACCAATGACAAAAACGAGTTGGTGACAAACAGAAGTGAGGAATCAAGTGACAGATCGTAACCTGCGCGACTTACTCGGACCGTGGGTGCCTGACGCACCTGCGCGCCCGTTGCGTGACATGACTCTGGACAGTCGCTTAGCGGCTGCAGGTGATCTGTTTGTTGCAATTGCAGGCCATCAGGTTGACGGACGCCGGTTTATTCCTCAGGCAATTGCGCAGGGCGTGGCGGCCGTTATCGCGGAAGCGGAAGGGGAAGCAAGCGACGGTGAAATTCGGGAGATGCACGGCGTGCCGGTGATTTATCTGGCGCAACTGCATCAGCGCCTTTCTGCCCTGGCAGGCCGTTTTTACCAGCAGCCGGGCGAAAAGCAGAAACTGATTGGCGTGACCGGTACGAACGGCAAAACCACGACCACACAGCTGCTGGCGCAGTGGGCCAGCCTGCTGGGTGAAACCAGCGCGGTGATGGGGACAGTCGGCAATGGTCTGGTCGGGCAACTGGTCCCGGCTGAAAACACCACCGGTTCAGCGGTGGATGTGCAACATAACCTGGACGAACTGGTCAGGAAGGGCGCATCGCTGACGGCAATGGAAATTTCCTCGCACGGGCTGGTACAGCATCGGGTCGCAGCGCTGCCGTTTGCCGCTGCCGTCTTTACGAATCTCAGTCGCGACCATCTTGATTATCACGGTGACATGCAGCAGTACGAGTCCGCTAAATGGCTGCTGTTTTCCGAACATCAGGTCGGTGTGGCCATTATCAATGCTGACGATGAGGTCGGTCGCCGCTGGCTGGCAAACCTGCCAGACGCTGTGGCCGTCACGATGGAAAATAATCTGCAGCCTGGCTGTCATGGCCGCTGGCTTCGTGCGACTGACGTGAATTATCACGACAATGGTGCGCACATTCGTTTTGACTCCAGCTGGGGCGAGGGCGAAATGAACAGTCGCCTGATGGGCGCCTTCAACGTCAGCAATTTACTGCTGGCGCTGGCGACGCTGCTGGCGCTGGGCTACGCCCTGGACGATCTGCTGCGCGTAGCGGCAAGACTGCAGCCGGTGAACGGACGCATGGAGGTCTTTAGCGCCACCGGTAAACCCACCGTGGTAGTGGATTATGCCCATACGCCAGATGCATTAGAGAAAGCGCTGGAAGCGGCGCGGCTGCATTGCAAAGGCAAACTATGGTGCCTGTTTGGATGTGGTGGCGATCGTGATAAAGGTAAGCGCCCACTAATGGGAGCGATCGCTGAGCAATTTGCCGACATCGTGGTGGTGACAGATGATAACCCACGAAGCGAAGATCCGCAGGCCATCGTACAGGATATTCTGAGTGGGCTGCTTGACCCTGGCCGTGCCCGCGTGGTCGCCGGTCGGGCGCAGGCCGTGACCAGCACCATTATGCAGGCCCAGCCCGATGATATCGTACTGGTGGCTGGAAAAGGTCACGAAGACTATCAAATTATTGGCAATCAACGCCTGGATTACTCCGATCGTGCCACGGTCGCCACACTGCTAGGAGGCGTAGCATGATTCCGGTTTCATTGAGCACATTGGCAGAGATCGCCAGCGGCACCCTGCACGGCGATGACCTGGTTTTAAATGACGTCACGACGGATACCCGTAAGGTCACCGCAGGCAGCCTGTTTGTGGCCATCGTGGGCGAGCGTTTTGATGCCCACGACTTTGCAGAAGATGCCATCGCCAAGGGTGCCAAAGCCTTGCTGGTGAGTAAGCATTTACCTGTCTCAGTGCCTCAGGTGGTTGTAAAAGATACGCGTATCGCCTTTGGTAAGCTGGCAGCATGGGTGCGCCAGCAGGCCACTGCCCGCGTTGTTGCGCTGACCGGCTCATCCGGCAAAACGTCAGTGAAAGAGATGACCGCGTCCATTTTGCGTCAGTGCGGCGAAACGCTGCATACCGCCGGTAACCTGAATAACGATTTTGGCGTGCCCATGACCTTGCTGCGTCTCACGCCAGAACATCAGTATGCCGTCATTGAGCTTGGCGCCAATCATCAGGGCGAAATCGCTTACACCACTAACCTGGTCCGTCCGGAAGCGGCACTGGTCAATAATCTGGCCGCCGCGCACCTCGAAGGCTTCGGGTCGCTGGAAGGTGTAGCAAAAGCGAAGGGTGAAATTTTTTACGGCCTGCCTGCCAGGGGAACGGCCATTTTAAATGCTGACAGCAATGACTGGCCGCGCTGGCAGGAGAACCTGCACGGTAAAACGGTCTGGCGTTTCTCGCCTCAGGCCGCAGACTGTGACTTCGGTGCGCATGATATCCGCATTCGTCAGGATGGGACCCATTTTGTGATGCACACGCCCCGTGGAGAAGCCGACATCATTCTGCCGTTGCCCGGGCGGCACAATATCGCCAATGCGCTGGCCGCTGCTGCGCTCGCCCTGTCGGTCGATGCGCCGCTTAGCGCAGTTCAGGCGGGCCTGAAAAGTCTTCAGTCCGTTCCCGGCCGCTTATTCCCTGTTCGCCTCTCTGAGCATCAACTCATTCTGGATGACAGTTATAACGCCAACGTAGGATCGATGGTTGCGGCGGCACAGGTGCTGTCTGAGATGCCGGGCTACCGTGTGATGGTCGTGGGCGATATGGCTGAATTAGGTGATGAAAGCGAAAAGTTTCATCGTGAAGTCGGGCTGGCGGCCAAAGCCGCAGGGCTGGATCGGGTGCTCAGCACCGGTCAGTTCAGCCACTTCCTGAGTGAAAGCAGTGGCGTTGGCGAACATTTCAGCGATAAAACTGCGCTGACTGAACGTTTACGCCAGCTGCTGTCCGAACACCAGGAAATGACCGTATTGATTAAGGGCTCGCGTAGTGCCGCCATGGAGCAGGTAGTACAGAGTTTACAGGAGAAAGGAACATGTTAGTTTGGCTGGCCGAGCATCTGGTCGCATTTTATTCCGGCTTCAACGTCTTTTCGTATCTGACGTTTCGCGCCATTGTCAGCCTGCTGACCGCACTGTTTATTTCACTGTGGATGGGCCCACGGCTGATTGCGTGGCTGCAAAAACTGCAAATCGGCCAGGTTGTGCGTAACGATGGTCCGGAGTCGCACTTTAGCAAGCGCGGTACGCCGACCATGGGCGGCATCATGATTTTGACGTCGATAACCCTGTCAGTATTGATGTGGGCTTACCCTTCCAACCCGTACGTCTGGTGCGTACTGGTGGTGCTGGTGGGCTTTGGCGTGATCGGCTTTGTCGACGATTACCGCAAAGTGGTCCGTAAAGACACGAAAGGGCTGATTGCGCGCTGGAAATATTTCTGGATGTCGGTGATCTCTCTGGGCGTCGCTTTTGCGCTTTACCTGGCCGGAAAAGATACCCCGGCGACCGAGCTGGTGGTGCCTTTCTTTAAAGATGTTATGCCACAGCTGGGCTTGTTTTACATCGTACTGGCTTACTTCGTCATCGTCGGCACCGGCAATGCCGTTAACCTCACCGATGGTCTGGACGGCCTGGCGATCATGCCGACCGTCTTTGTTGCGGCGGGCTTTGCGCTGGTTGCCTGGGCAACGGGTAACGTGAAATTCGCAGAATATCTGCATATTCCTTATCTGCGCCACGCTGGCGAACTGGTGATCGTCTGTACCGCTATCGTGGGGGCGGGCTTAGGGTTCCTCTGGTTCAACACCTATCCGGCCCAGGTGTTTATGGGGGATGTCGGATCGCTGGCGCTGGGCGGCGCACTGGGCACCATCGCCGTGCTGCTGCGTCAGGAATTTTTACTCGTGATCATGGGCGGCGTGTTTGTTGTTGAAACCCTGTCGGTGATCCTGCAAGTGGGATCGTTCAAGCTCCGCGGGCAACGCATTTTCCGTATGGCGCCGATTCACCACCACTATGAACTTAAAGGCTGGCCGGAGCCGCGCGTGATTGTGCGCTTCTGGATTATTTCGCTCATGCTGGTGCTGATTGGCCTGGCGACGCTGAAGGTACGTTAATCATGGCTGACTATCGCGGGAGAAAAGTTGTCATCATCGGACTGGGCCTGACCGGACTGTCCTGTGTTGATTTCTTTGTAGCGCAGGGCGTAACGCCACGCGTGATGGATACCCGTATGTCACCGCCCGGGCTGGACAAGCTGCCTGAGCAGGTGGGGCGCTATGTGGGCGGGATCAACAGCGACTGGCTGTTGGCTGCCGACCTGATTGTTGCCAGCCCCGGTATTGCGCTGGCACATCCGGCGCTGTGCGAAGCCGCGGATGCGGGCATCGAAATCGTGGGCGATATTGAGCTGTTTTGCCGTGAAGCACAGGCACCCATCGTGGCAATTACCGGTTCGAACGGAAAAAGTACGGTCACCACCTTAGTCGGCGAAATGGCGAAGGCCGCAGGCTGGCAGGTCGGTGTCGGCGGCAACATTGGCTTACCCGCCCTCAGCCTGCTGAAAGCGCCTGCGCAGCTCTATGTCCTTGAACTGTCCAGCTTTCAGTTGGAGACCACTCACAGCCTGAAAGCCGCAGCGGCCACCATCCTTAACGTGACTGAAGATCATATGGATCGCTATCCGTTAGGTATGCAGCAGTATCGGGCAGCAAAACTGCGGATTTACGAAAACGCGCAGGTCTGTGTCGTGAACGCGGATGATGGCATGACGATGCCGGTACGCGGCGCTGACGCGCGCTGCGTGAGTTTTGGCATCGATATTGGCGATTATCACCTTAATAAGCAGCAGGGCAGCATCTGGCTGCGCGCCAAAGGCGAGAAGGTCCTGAATACCGACGAAATGACGCTGGTAGGCCAACATAATTACACCAATGCGCTGGCGGCTTTAGCGCTGGCAGATGCGGTAGGGCTGCCCCGCTCAACCAGCCTGTCTGCGCTGGCAGCGTACTCTGGACTGCCACACCGCTTTCAACTGGTTCATCAGAGTCGCGGGGTGCGCTGGATCAATGATTCAAAAGCGACCAACGTTGGCAGCACGGAAGCGGCATTGAAAGGCTTACAGGTTAACGGCACGCTCTGGCTGCTGCTCGGGGGCGATGGTAAATCGGCTGATTTCTCGCCGCTGGCCACTTATCTGCAAGGCGATCGTATCCGGCTGTTCTGCTTTGGTCGCGATGGCGATGCGCTCGCCGCGCTGCGGCCTGACGTGGCGGTGCGTACCGATACGCTGCAGCAGGCCATGGAGCAGATCGCCAGACAGGTCCAGCCGGACGATATGGTACTGCTTTCCCCCGCCTGTGCCAGCCTCGATCAGTTTCGCAATTTTGAACAGCGCGGTGACGTCTTCGCGCAGCTGGCCAGGGAGTTAAGCTGATGCGGATTCCTGGTGCAGGCATAGTGAATTATCTGTCAGGTCGCCTGAGCAACTGGGTGATGGGGTCGCGTGAGAGCGACGATACCTCACTGGTGCTCTACGATCGTACGCTGCTGTGGTTAACCCTGGGATTAGCCGCGATTGGTTTTGTGATGGTGACGTCGGCATCAATGCCGGTAGGTCAGCGTCTGAATGACGATCCGTTCTACTTTGCCAAGCGTGATGCGTTCTACATTGCGCTGGCATTCGGCATGGCGCTGGTCACGCTGCGCGTTCCGATGGATTTCTGGCAGCGCTACAGCAACATAATGCTGATGGTTTCCGTCGCCATGCTGCTGATTGTGTTGGTGGTGGGCAGTTCGGTAAACGGTGCGTCACGCTGGATTGCCTTGGGGCCGCTGCGTATTCAGCCCGCCGAGTTATCTAAACTCACGCTCTTTTGCTATCTCGCCAGTTACCTGGTGCGCAAGGTAGAAGAGGTGCGAAATAACTTCTGGGGCTTTTGTAAGCCAATGGGCGTGATGGTGGTGCTGGCCGTACTGCTGCTGGCCCAGCCCGATCTGGGGACGGTGGTCGTGCTGTTTGTCACTACGCTGGCGATGCTGTTTCTGGCGGGGGCCAAACTGTGGCAGTTCCTGGCCATTATCGGCTCCGGCATCTTTGCTGTGGTGCTGCTGATCATCGCCGAGCCATACCGTATGCGCCGTGTCACCTCGTTCTGGAATCCGTGGGAAGATCCGTTCGGCAGCGGCTACCAGCTGACGCAGTCTCTGATGGCGTTTGGCCGCGGTGAATTCTGGGGGCAGGGGCTGGGGAATTCGGTTCAGAAACTGGAGTATTTGCCCGAAGCCCATACCGACTTTATTTTCTCCATTATCGGAGAAGAACTGGGTTACATCGGTGTGGTTTTAGCGCTGTTAATGGTATTCTTCGTGGCTTTTCGTGCGATGTCGATTGGCCGGCGCGCGCTTGAACTTGATCAACGTTTTTCCGGCTTTTTAGCCTGTTCAATTGGCGTGTGGTTCAGCTTTCAGGCACTGGTCAACGTGGGCGCTGCGGCCGGTATGTTACCGACCAAAGGTCTGACGTTGCCGCTGATTAGTTACGGTGGCTCGAGTTTGATCATTATGTCGACGGCCATCGTATTTTTATTACGTATTGATTATGAAACGCGTCTGGCTAAAGCGCAGGCGTTTACCCGAGGTGGTCGATGAGTGGTAAACGATTGATGGTAATGGCAGGTGGCACCGGTGGACACGTTTTCCCGGGGCTGGCTGTTGCCCATCATCTGAAAGCGCAGGGCTGGGAAGTTCGCTGGTTAGGCACTGCAGATCGTATGGAAGCCGATCTGGTACCGAAGCACGGTATCGACATCGACTTCATTCGTATCAGCGGATTACGCGGCAAGGGCATCAAAGCCCTGCTGTTGGCACCGGTGCGTATTTTCAACGCCTGGCGTCAGGCTCGCAAGATTATTAAAGCCTGGAAGCCTGACGTTGTGCTGGGCATGGGTGGCTATGTTTCGGGGCCGGGTGGCCTGGCTGCATGGAGCTGTGGTGTTCCTGTGGTGCTGCATGAGCAAAACGGGATCGCCGGGCTGACAAACAAGTGGCTGGCAAAAATCGCCACCAAGGTTATGCAGGCGTTTCCCGGCGCCTTTCCTCACGCAGAGGTGGTAGGAAACCCGGTACGTACAGACGTGCTGGCACTGCCCTCACCGGCTCAGCGTCTGGCCGGGCGCAGCGGCGCTATCCGTATTCTGGTGGTGGGTGGCAGCCAGGGCGCACGTATCCTTAACCAGACCGTGCCCCAGATTGCGGCTCTACTGGGTGAGCAGATTACCGTCTGGCATCAGACCGGAAAAGGCGCGTTGCAGGACGTTCAACATGCTTATCAGCAAGTGGGTCAGGACCATCACAAGGTGACCGAGTTTATTGATGATATGGCAGCGGCCTACGCCTGGGCAGACGTCGTGATTTGTCGCTCAGGTGCACTGACGGTGAGTGAGATCGCCGCGGCAGGATTACCGGCGATCTTCGTGCCGTTTCAGCATAAAGATCGTCAGCAGTACTGGAATGCCTTGCCGCTTGAGGGCGCAGGTGCAGCCAAAATTTTTGAGCAGCCGCAGTTTACAGCGGAGGCGGTAGCGGAAACGTTGCGTCACTGGGATCGACCAACATTACTCGCGATGGCTGAAAAAGCCCACGAGGTGGCGGTACCCGATGCGACTGAACGGGTCGCGCAGGAAGTGGCTCGCGCCGCACATTAACGCATCAGGTCAGCCTGGCTGACCCGTGCTCATATTGAGCACAAACTGAATGAGTAGGTAGGTAATAAAGCGTAATGAATACACAACAACTGGCGAAACTGCGTTCTATCGTGCCCGAGATGCGTCGCGTCCGGCACATTCACTTTGTCGGCATCGGTGGTGCTGGCATGGGCGGTATTGCCGAAGTGTTAGCGAATGAAGGTTACCATATCAGCGGTTCTGATCTGGCGCCAAATCCGGTGACACAGAATCTGATCAATCTGGGCGCGACCATTTACTTTAACCATCGCCCGGAAAACGTAACGGATGCCAGCGTTGTCGTGGTCTCCAGTGCGGTGGCGCAGGACAACCCTGAGCTGGTGGCTGCACGCGAACAGCGAATCCCGGTCATCCGCCGCGCAGAGATGCTGGCAGAGCTGATGCGTTTTCGCCACGGTATTGCGATTGCCGGCACGCACGGCAAAACCACCACGACGGCGATGGTCTCGAGCATTTACGCGGAAGGCGGTCTGGACCCCACCTTTGTGAATGGGGGGCTGGTAAAAGCCGCAGGCACGCATGCACGTCTGGGCAGTAGCCGCTACCTGATCGCCGAAGCGGACGAGAGCGATGCGTCATTCCTGCACTTACAGCCAATGGTCGCCGTTGTCACCAATATCGAAGCGGATCATATGGACACCTATCAGGGCGATTTTGAAAACCTGAAGCAGACGTTCATTAATTTCCTGCACAATTTGCCGTTTTACGGTCGTGCGGTGATGTGTGTTGATGATGCCGTGATTCGCGATCTGCTGCCGCGTGTCGGCCGCCAGATTACTACTTATGGTTTCAGCGACGACGCCGACTTTCGCATCGAGGCGTTTGAACAACGCGGCGCGCAGGTTCATTTCAGCCTGATTCGTCAGGACAAAGCGCCGTTACAGATCACTCTGAATGCGCCGGGTCGACACAATGCTTTAAACGCCGCCGCCGCCGTGGCGGTGGCCAGCGAAGAAGGGATTGAAGACAGCGCGATTCTGGCTGCGCTGGAAAGCTTCCAGGGTACCGGTCGTCGTTTCGACCAGCTGGGTGAGTTTCCTACGGAGCCGGTTAATGGGCAGCCTGGCACCGCCATGCTGGTGGACGATTATGGTCATCATCCCACGGAAGTTGACGCCACCATTAAAGCCGCGCGAGCGGGCTGGCCGGATAAAAAACTGGCGATGGTGTTTCAGCCGCACCGTTATACCCGCACGCGTGACCTGTTTGATGATTTTGCCAACGTGCTGTCTCAGGTTGACGTTTTGCTGATGCTGGATGTCTACGCCGCAGGCGAAACGCCCATCCCAGGCGCAGACAGCCGTGCACTGTGCCGCGCCATTCGTCATCGCGGCAAGGTCGATCCTATTCTGGTGCCGGAACATGATGCGCTCGTTGAAATGCTGGCGCCTTTGCTGTCAGGCAACGATCTGATTCTGGTTCAGGGGGCAGGAAACGTCGGTAAAGTGGCGCGGAAGCTGGCTGAATGCAAACTGCAGCCAGCACGCAAAGTGGAGGGCCGTCATGACTAAAGTTGCCGTTTTAATGGGCGGCACGTCAGCCGAGCGCGACGTGTCCCTGATGTCCGGCGGTGCCGTGCTGGCGGGCCTGCGTGAAGCCGGTATCGATGCACAGGGTATTGATACCCGCGACGTCTCAGTGCTGGAGTTAACCGCGCAAGGTTTTGAAAAGGTGTTTATCGCCCTGCATGGTCGCGGCGGTGAGGACGGCACGCTTCAGGCGGTGCTGGAATTCCTGCAGTTGCCTTACACCGGCAGCGGTGTGATGGCTTCCGCCGTCACCATGGACAAGTTGCGCACCAAACTGCTGTGGCAGGGCAGGGGACTGCCGGCGGGTAAATTTGTCTGGATTACGCGTGAACAGATGCAGAGCGGTCTGGATGCGGCGACCGAGGCGGCGATTAGCGCATTGGGATTACCCCTGTTCGTGAAACCGAGCAGCGAGGGATCCAGCGTCGGCATCAGCCGTGTAAACCAGTTAAGCGATCTGTCAGCTGCGCTGGAAGAGGCGTTTCGCCACGACGACAATGTGCTGGTCGAAGCTTTTCTGAGCGGTGAGGAATATACCGTTGGCATTCTGGGTGACCAGATTCTGCCCGCGATAAAAATAAAGACCGCCAGCGAGTTCTATGACTATGAAGCGAAATACATTTCTGACGATACTCAGTACTTCTGTCCAGCCGGGCTGAGTGCCGAGCGCGAGGCGGAATTACAACAGCTGGTGTGGTCAGCCTGGCGTGCACTCGGATGCAGCGGCTGGGGACGCGTTGATGTCATGACTGACGATCAAGGACACTTCCAACTGCTGGAAGCGAACACCTCACCGGGCATGACCAGCCACAGCTTAGTGCCGATGGCGGCAAAGCAGGCCGGGCTGACATTTTCTCAACTGGTCGTACGTATTCTGGAGTTGGCCGACTGATATGTCACAGGCGGCGATGAATGTACGTAATCGTGAAGCGCAGGAGCGGGCACGCACCGGTCGCAGTAACGGTGCCCGGCTCTTCGGCATCGTGTTTCTGCTGATGGTGATGGGCGTAATGATTGCGGGTGGCCTGGTCGTTCTGAAGTGGATGAACGATGCCTCCCGTTTACCGCTGTCGAAGCTGGTGGTCACAGGGCAACTGCACTACACCACCCATGACGATATTCGTCAGGCGATTTTGTCACTGGGTTCACCGGGCACGTTTATGTCGCAGGACGTGAACGTGATCCAGCAGCAGATAGAACGGTTGCCATGGATTAAACAGGTTAGCGTGCGTAAGCAGTGGCCAGACGAACTGAAAATTCATTTGGTGGAGTTTACACCGGTAGCGCGCTGGAATGACTCACACATGGTGGACAGCGACGGTGTGTCATTCAGCGTCCCGGCTAACCACATGGGTAAAGAAACGCTGCCGATGTTATACGGTCCAGAAGGCAGTGAAAAAGAGGTGCTGGCGGGTTATCACAGTATGGATGACGTGCTGAAGGCCAGGAAGTTTACCCTGAAGGTGGCGTCGATGACGGCGCGACGTTCATGGCAGTTAGTGACCAGCGATGATGTCCGCATTGAGCTGGGGCGTACCGATACCATGAAGCGTCTGAATCGTTTTATTGAGCTCTATCCGGTGCTACTGCAGCAAGGTCAGAATGAACACAAGCGCATCAACTCGGTTGATTTACGCTATGACTCTGGCGCTTCTGTTGGCTGGACACCGATAGTGATGGATCCACAGGACAGTAATCAGCAACAAAACCAGGCACAGGCTAAACAACAATGATCAAGGCAACGGACAGAAAACTGGTAGTTGGACTCGAAATCGGCACTGCGAAGGTCGCCGCCCTGGTTGGGGAAATTCTGCCCGATGGTATGGTCAATATTATTGGGGTCGGCAGTTGTCCGTCCCGCGGTATGGATAAAGGCGGCGTAAACGATCTTGAGTCGGTGGTGAAATGCGTTCAGCGCGCCATCGATCAGGCTGAGTTGATGGCGGATTGCCAGATCTCCTCTGTTTACCTTGCTTTATCGGGCAAACATATCAGCTGTCAGAACGAAATCGGGATGGTTCCGATTTCCGAAGAGGAAGTGACTCAGGATGATGTCGAGAACGTGGTGCATACTGCGAAGTCAGTGCGCGTTCGTGATGAGCATCGTATCCTGCACGTTATTCCGCAGGAATATGCTATCGACTACCAGGAAGGCATCAAAAATCCGGTCGGTCTGTCTGGTGTGCGCATGCAGGCAAAGGTGCATTTGATCACCTGTCACAACGACATGGCAAAAAATATTGTTAAAGCCGTTGAACGTTGTGGCCTCAAAGTTGACCAACTGATTTTTGCCGGTCTGGCGTCCAGCTTTGCGGTCCTGACCGAAGACGAACGTGAACTGGGTGTTTGTGTCGTGGATATCGGTGGCGGCACAATGGATATCGCCGTCTATACTGGCGGTGCATTGCGTCATACTAAGGTGATCCCCTATGCGGGGAATGTGGTAACCAGCGATATCGCCTACGCATTTGGTACGCCGCCCACCGATGCGGAAGCCATTAAAGTGCGTCACGGCTGTGCGCTAGGATCGATTGTAGGTAAAGATGAAAACGTTGAAGTGCCGAGCGTAGGCGGACGTCCGCCACGAAGCCTGCAACGTCAGACGCTGGCAGAGGTGATTGAGCCGCGTTATACCGAGCTTTTAAATCTGGTCAATGACGAGATTTTGCAGTTACAGGAACAGCTTCGCCAGCAGGGCGTTAAGCACCATCTGGCAGCCGGGATTGTGTTAACCGGCGGTGCGGCGCAGATTGAAGGTCTGGCAGCCTGCGCGCAGCGCGTATTCCATACGCAGGTGCGCATTGGACAGCCGCTGAACATTACTGGCCTGACGGACTACGCCCAGGAGTCTTACTATTCCACGGCGGTCGGGCTGTTGCACTACGGTAAAGAGTCACATATGAACGGTGACGCAGAGGCTGAAAAGCGCGTTTCCGTGGGTAACTGGTTTAAACGTATTAATAGTTGGTTAAAAAAAGAGTTTTAATTTTTGTAAAAGGGGATCATGCTGTTTTCTTTAGTGATCTCCAGGCGACAGGCACATAACGGAGAGAAATCATGTTTGAACCTATGGAATTAACCAATGACGCGGTGATTAAAGTCATCGGCGTCGGCGGTGGCGGTGGCAACGCCGTAGAGCACATGGTACGCGAGCGTATCGAAGGTGTGGAATTCTTCGCTGTGAATACCGACGCGCAGGCGTTGCGTAAAACAGCAGTCGGCCAGACCATCCAGATTGGTAATAACATTACCAAAGGACTGGGAGCGGGTGCGAACCCGGAAGTCGGCCGTAACTCTGCAGAGGAAGATCGCGAAGCACTGCGTTCTGCGCTGGAAGGGGCAGACATGGTGTTCATCGCAGCAGGTATGGGTGGTGGTACCGGTACCGGCGCTGCGCCTGTTGTGGCTGAAGTGGCCAAAGATCTAGGTATTTTGACCGTTGCGGTCGTGACCAAGCCCTTCAATTTTGAAGGCAAAAAGCGCATGGCCTTTGCTGAGCAGGGGATCGCTGAGCTGTCCAAGCACGTGGATTCACTGATCACTATCCCGAACGACAAGCTGTTAAAAGTTCTCGGACGTGGTATTTCCCTGCTCGACGCGTTTGGTGCGGCTAACGACGTGCTGAAAGGTGCCGTACAGGGGATCGCCGAGCTGATTACCCGTCCTGGCTTGATGAACGTGGACTTTGCTGACGTACGTACCGTGATGTCAGAAATGGGTTACGCGATGATGGGTTCAGGCGTGGCTTGTGGTGAAGACCGTGCAGAAGAAGCCGCTGAGATGGCGATCTCCAGTCCACTGCTGGAAGATATCGACCTCTCTGGTGCGCGCGGCGTGCTGGTCAACATTACTGCGGGCTTCGACCTGCGTCTGGATGAGTTCGAAACCGTGGGTAACACTATCCGCGCCTTCGCTTCAGACAACGCGACCGTTGTAATTGGTACCTCTCTGGATCCAGAGATGAATGACGAACTGCGCGTCACCGTGGTGGCAACTGGTATCGGCATGGATAAGCGTCCAGAGATCACGCTGGTAACGAACAAACCAGCCAGCCAGCCTGTCATGGATCATCGTTACCAGCAGCATGGTATGTCCCCGCTGCCGCAGGAGCAAAAACCTGCTGCGAAAGTGGTAAACGATCAGAGTGCACAGTCAAACAAAGAGCCCGATTACCTTGATATTCCGGCGTTTTTGCGCAAGCAGGCCGACTAGGAATAACCTTATAATTGGGATTTCCCGCTCTTTGTGCTAAAGTGTTCGCCCGCTGGTAACGTATACTGGCGGTCGGAAAGCGATATTGCGAGATAATAACGATGATCAAACAAAGGACATTAAAACGTATTGTTCAGGCGACAGGTGTCGGTTTACATACCGGCAAGAAAGTCAGCCTGACCCTGCGCCCTGCGCCGGCTAATACCGGGGTCATCTATCGTCGCACTGACTTGAATCCACCGGTTGATTTTCCGGCTGATGCAAAATACGTGCGCGACACCATGCTGAGCACCTGCCTGGTGAACGATGAAGGCGTGCGTATTTCGACAGTTGAACACTTAAATGCCGCACTGGCAGGTCTGGGCATTGACAACATTATTGTCGAAGTTGATGCGCCAGAAATCCCAATTATGGACGGCAGTGCAGCGCCTTTCATCTATCTGCTGATGGATGCAGGCATCGAGCAGCTGAACAGCGCGAAGAAATTTGTGCGTGTTAAGCAGACCGTGCGTGTTGAAGACGGTGACAAATGGGCTGAGATCAAACCTTACAACGGTTTCTCGCTTGATTTCACCATTGATTTCAATCACCCGGCTATCGATTCCAGCTCTCAGCGCTACCAGATGAAATTCTCTGCCGAAGCGTTTGTTCGTCAGATCAGCCGTGCACGTACTTTTGGCTTCATGCGTGAAATCGAATATCTGCAGTCTAAAGGCCTGTGCCTGGGCGGTAGTTTAGATTGTGCGATTGGCCTTGATGATTTCCGCGTGCTTAATGAAGAAGGCCTGCGTTTTGAAGACGAGTTTGTGCGTCACAAAATGTTAGATGCCATCGGCGATCTGTTTATGTGTGGCCATAACGTTATTGGCGCGTTTACCGCGTACAAATCGGGTCATGCTCTGAACAACAAACTGCTGCAGGCCGTTTTGGCGAAGCAGGAAGCCTGGGAATGGGCGACCTTCGAAGACGAAGCTGAATTGCCACTGGCGTTTAAAGCACCTAATCTGGTTCTGGCCTGATATCGGCTCAGAACGTAAAAACGGCTGGTTGCGCTGACACTCTCTCCGGTCAGTTGCACCAGCCGTTTTTTATTGCCTCGCCATTCATTTCCGCTTGCTGCGACAGCATTCTCCGCTCAGAACGACCAATTGCTGAATTGCTGCACAATCGCGCGCGATTTCTCCCACTGTCGCACTAAACTCAGGTGTCGCCGCGCCACATTAGTGTTACTATCTCTGGCGCTTTTACAGGCTGCATGCTGCTGAAAACAGCAGTGAATAATTAAAATGTTATGCGCAATGGAACAATTGTGATCGGAATTTTTCTACGCTGGCGACAAATAGGTAGACGCTATTTCTGGCCTCATTTCCTCCTGGGAATGGTGGCGGCCAGTCTTGGCTTGCCGGCGTGTGCGCAAACCACTGAACTCAATACGGCATCCGAAGCCTCAGCCAGTAGCCTGTTCATTGGCAATGCCGTCCGTTTTGATCATTTGATCCGTCTTCAGGAAGCCTCGCGACGCCCTAGTTTTACGGTTGACTACTGGCACCAGCATGCCATTCGCACGGTTATCCGCCATCTCTCTTTCACGTTAACGCCACAGGCGCAGGCGGAAGAGCAGGTGCATCCGCTGGCCGCACAAAAGCTGGCGTTGATTGATTCCCTTCATGCGTTATTAACGTCTCAGGCGGCACAGTCCGGCATCCCTGTTGGTTTGTCTCCGCAACCTCTTCCTGCTGCTCCGGTATCCTCACAGGCTGACGGACACGGCAAAGTGCACGGTATCCGTGCCGGACCCGCGCCATTGTTCTGCTAATCTTTGTGCTTTAAATCCCATTTTAGATTTCGCAGTCCGGGTGACCCGGCTGAATTGAGAATATATTTATTATGTTAATCAAAATGTTGACCAAAGTTTTTGGTAGCAGCAACGATCGTACTTTGCGCCGTATGCGTAAAAACGTTGATATCATCAACAAGATGGAGCCGGAATTCGAAGCGCTCTCTGATGAAGAACTGAAAGCCAAAACTGAGCTGTTCCGTGAGCGCCTGAAAAAAGGGGAATCACTCGAAAGCCTGATTCCTGAAGCTTTTGCGACGGTACGTGAAGCCAGTAAGCGTGTGTTTGGCATGCGCCACTTCGACGTGCAGCTGATTGGCGGGATGGTGCTGAATAACCGCTGTATTGCAGAGATGCGCACCGGTGAAGGTAAAACCCTGACGGCAACCCTGCCAGCCTATTTGAACGCGTTAACCGGAAAAGGCGTACACGTCGTTACCGTCAACGATTATCTGGCCCAGCGTGATGCGGAAAATAACCGCCCCCTGTTTGAGTTCCTTGGCCTGAGCGTCGGGATCAACATGTCAGGCCTGCCTTCCGCCGCCAAACGTGAAGCTTATGCCGCAGACATTACTTACGGTACCAACAACGAATACGGTTTCGACTACCTGCGTGACAACATGGCGTTCAGCCCTGACGAGCGCGTACAGCGTAAGCTGCACTATGCACTGGTGGATGAGGTTGACTCCATCCTGATTGATGAAGCCCGTACGCCATTAATCATCTCGGGTCCGGCAGAAGACAGTTCAGACCTGTACACCAAAGTGAATAAAATCATTCCTCATCTGATTCGTCAGGAAAAAGAAGACTCAGACAATTTCCAGGGCGAAGGTGACTACTGGGTTGATGAGAAAGCGCGCCAGGCACATATGAGCGAGCGCGGCCTGGTCAAAGTTGAAGAACTGCTGGTGAGCCAGGGCATCATGGTAGAAGGTGAGTCGCTTTATTCACCAACCAATATCATGCTGATGCACCACGTTACCGCTGCGCTTCGCGCCCATGCGCTGTTCACGCGTGACGTTGATTACATCGTCAAAGAGGGTGAAGTTGTCATTGTTGATGAGCACACGGGTCGTACGATGCAGGGCCGGCGTTGGTCAGATGGTCTGCATCAGGCCGTTGAAGCCAAAGAAGGCGTTGAAATTCAAAACGAAAACCAGACGCTGGCGTCAATCACCTTCCAGAATTACTTCCGCCTCTATGACAAGCTGGCAGGGATGACCGGTACGGCTGATACAGAAGCGTTTGAGTTCAGTTCCATCTACAAACTCGACACGATTGTTGTCCCGACCAACCGTCCGATGGTGCGTAAAGATCTTGCCGATCTGGTTTATATGACCGAGAAAGAGAAGATTGACGCCATCATCGAAGATATTCGTGAGCGTACGGCTAACGGGCAGCCGGTTCTGGTGGGTACGATCTCCATCGAAAAATCAGAAGTGGTATCGAACGAGCTGACACGTGCAGGCATTAAACACAACGTACTGAATGCTAAGTTTCACGCCCGCGAAGCGGATATCGTGGCGCAGGCTGGTCAACCGGGCGCGGTTACCATCGCGACAAACATGGCGGGCCGTGGTACCGATATCATGCTGGGCGGTAGCTGGCATGCGGACGTTGCCGAGCTTGAAAACCCAACCGATGCGCAAATCGACGAGATTAAAGCCGCCTGGCAGATTCGTCATGATGCGGTGCTGGCCTCTGGCGGTCTGCATATCGTGGGTACTGAGCGCCATGAATCTCGCCGTATCGATAACCAGCTGCGCGGTCGTGCAGGCCGTCAGGGTGACGCCGGTTCTTCACGCTTCTACCTGTCAATGGAAGATGCGCTGATGCGTATCTTTGCTTCGGATCGTGTTTCAAACATGATGCGCAAGCTGGGCATGAAACCTGGCGAGGCCATTGAGCATCCGTGGGTGACCAAAGCGATTGCCAACGCACAGCGTAAAGTGGAAAGCCGTAACTTCGATATTCGTAAGCAGCTGCTGGAATATGACGACGTGGCCAACGATCAGCGTCGTGCTATCTACAGCCAGCGTAATGAACTGCTGGATGTGTCCGATGTATCAGACACTATCAACAGCATTCGCGAAGACGTCTATAAATCCATTATCGACAGCTACATTCCACCTCAGTCGCTGGAAGAAATGTGGGATGTACCGGGCCTTGAAGAGCGCCTGCGTAACGACTTCGATCTGGATCTGCCGATTAGCGAGTGGCTGGACAAAGAACCGGATCTGCATGAAGAGACTCTGCGTGAACGTATCATGACGCACGCGGCCGAAAGTTATGCGGCAAAAGAAGAGATTGTCGGCGCAGAAATGATGCGAAACTTTGAAAAAGGCGTCATGCTGCAAACGCTGGATTCGCTGTGGAAAGAGCACCTGGCCGCAATGGACTATCTGCGTCAGGGCATCCACCTGCGTGGCTATGCGCAAAAAGATCCTAAGCAGGAATATAAGCGTGAATCTTTTGCCATGTTTGCCGCGATGCTGGAAACGCTGAAGTACGAAGTGATCAGCACGCTGAGCAAAGTCCAGGTGCGCATGCCGGAAGAGGTTGAAGCGATGGAGCAACAGCGTCGTGAAGAGGCCGAGCGTCTGGCGCAACAGCAGCATCTGAGCCACGCCAGCGAAGAAATTCTGGCAGCGGAATCTCTTGCGCAGCAGGGTGGTGAGCGCAAAGTGGGGCGTAACGATCCTTGTCCGTGCGGTTCAGGTAAAAAATACAAACAGTGTCACGGTCGTCTGGCCTGATAAGCGGTTAACGAAAAGGAGCCACTGGCTCCTTTTTTTTTACTTTTCCGCTGACCATTAGGCCCCCTGAGCGGTTAACAACCTGCTTAACATGTTTTAGAATCAGCCCTCATTCACCCACTCTTCGGGATATTTTCATGAAGCACCTGCAGGTTGCAGTCGGCATCATTCGTAATGCCAGTAAACAAATTTTCCTTGCCCAGCGTGCGGCTTCTTCCTATATGGCCAATAAATGGGAATTTCCCGGCGGCAAAATTGAAGCCGGTGAGAGCGCAGAGGAAGGGCTGGTGCGCGAACTGGCCGAAGAAACCGGGATTGAAGTGACGCAGGCGCGGGCAATTGGCACGAAAGATCACACTTACGATGACCTGCGCGTGACGCTGCACTTTTTTCTGGTGGAAGGCTGGAAAGGAGAACCCTGGGGCAAAGAAGGGCAACCACAGCGTTGGGTCGATCAACAGGCGCTGATCGCCGATGAGTTTCCGGCGGCGAATCATGAGCTAATCGCACGTCTGGTGGCGGGCGAACTTTAACAGAGTGGGGCAACAAAGCCCCACGTCTCACTCAGCGCTCTTCCTCACTCCAGTTGTCGCTGTCGTTTAAATCATCACTGCTGGGAATGCGCTTCTCTTCCGCCGCCCATTCGCCCAGATCGATCAACTGACAGCGTTTACTGCAAAATGGCCGCCACGGACTGAGTTCATCCCAAATCACCGTTTTACCGCACTGTGGACATTCCACCGTCATTATCTCTTCCTGCATGTTCACCTCTAACAACAGGCCAGTTGGAAATTCAGGCGCGCAGGCACTTCGCCGCGCTCACTGTCCAATGGCATAAAACGAATCGCAAAACGGCTTTTATGGCCTGAAACCTGAGGATACAGCGCATCCTCCATTTCCAGCTGCAGCCGCAGTAAATCAGCGCCTTCAGCATTATCCTGGTAAAACCCGTTCAAACTGGTTTGTAAACGGTAGGTGCCTGACTGGCGAATCAAATCCAGCAACATCGCCAGCGTACTGTGCAGCGGGATAAGCGTTTCCATCCAGCGCGTCACCTGCGCGTCGCGCGTCGCCTGGGGCAGGTGCAGCCAGATGTGCAGGCCGGGTAAATCAAAGCTACAGCATCCGCCGGGAATGCTGAGTCGCTGGCGCACCAGGGCAATCAGACGATCTTCCCGCAGCTGCTGGCCCATTCGTGGGGCGCTGTTAAGCAAAACAGACTGCGCTTTGAGTTTGTCACGCAATGCATCGACCACGGACATATCGACACCGGGGACATCCGCCCAGGCGCGCAGTTTCGTTTGCTGGCGTTCAAGTTCTTTCAGCAACTCGGTGCGCATGTCGCCGCGCTCGAAGATATCCAGTAATTCGCCAACCAGGCGAAAAAAAGTCAGTGCCGTGGCGGTGTTTTCCAGCGGCATAATGTCATGCAGCTGGTCGATCAAAAATTCCACGCGCAGCCAGGTACGCATTTTTTCATTCAGTGGATGTTCAAACAGAACGACTGTACTCATGGGTTAATCCTGTCTCGTTGCCGCAAGCTTTAGATAAAGCTGATGAAGCTTGGCAACCTGGGGTAGCGCCTTTTCAGGTGCGCCACTGTTATCAATAATATCGTCAGCACAGTCAAGGCGCTGTTGGCGAGTGGCCTGTGCTGCAAGAATACGTTTAGCCTGCTCAAGAGAAACATTATCGCGCTGCAGCGTTCGTCTGAGCTGCGTCTCTTCGTCGGTATCGACCACCAGCACGCGATCGGCCTGGCGCTGCAGCCGGTTTTCGACCAGCAAGGGCACGACCCACAAAACATAAGGTGAGGCCGCCTGAGCTTTAAGCTGTTGCGTCCGGGCATTAATAAGCGGGTGAAGCAGCGCGTTTAACCAGTTTTTCTCATCGGGCGTCGCAAAGATGATTTCTCTAAGCCGTGAACGTTGCAAGGTTCCCTGTTCGGTCAATATCGCATCGCCATAGCGTTCGATAATGGCCTGAAGCGCTGGCGTGCCGGGTTCAACGACTTCGCGTGCAATGACATCCGCATCAATGATATCGACACCGGACGCAGCAAAATACCCGGCAATCGTACTTTTACCGCTGCCAATTCCGCCAGTCAGCGCCACGGTGTAGGGGGGATTTCTCACTCGAACTCTCTTAGTCGGTCAGTATCACGCAGGTCAACGCGTCGTTACAGGATAAAATGCGTGCCGGATCACACTAAAAATCCGCATCTGAATGTAATGGATTGTAGCGTAAATAAAGTGAAATTCGCAGTCTTGTTGCGGCCGGAATGGCGCGTATCATGAGACAGGGAAAACCCTGATGGTGTCATGTACGGCAGTGTATAACCTCTTACCAGGACACGATGTATGCGCATTGAAGAAGATTTGAAACTGGGATTTAAAGACGTACTGATTCGCCCCAAGCGCTCCACGCTGAAAAGTCGCTCACAGGTTGAGCTGGATCGCCGCTTCACCTTTAAGCATTCCGGTCTGAGCTGGAGCGGCGTCCCGGTTATCGCCGCCAATATGGATACCGTTGGCACCTTTATGATGGCTGAGGCGCTGGCGGGTTTTCATCTTTTAACGGCCGTCCATAAGCATTACAGCGTGGAAGAGTGGCGGGCCTTTGTTCAGCGCGTGCCGGGTTCTGTACTGAACTGTGTCATGGTTTCAACCGGTACCTCGGATGCCGATCTCAATAAACTGATTGCGATCATGGCGATCTCCGATGCGCTGCAATTTATCTGCATCGACGTCGCCAACGGCTACTCTGAACACTTTGTTGATTTCCTGAAGCGTGCCCGTGAAACGTTTCCCGGCAAGACAATCTGCGCGGGTAACGTGGTAACCGGTGAGATGGTGGAAGAGCTCATCCTGTCTGGGGCGGATATCGTCAAAGTGGGCATTGGGCCTGGCTCAGTTTGCACCACGCGAGTCAAAACGGGTGTCGGCTATCCCCAGCTTTCTGCGGTTATTGAATGTGCCGATGCAGCGCACGGTCTGAGCGGTCAGATCGTCAGCGACGGTGGCTGCAGCGTACCCGGCGATATCGCAAAAGCCTTTGGTGGTGGCGCAGACTTCGTCATGTTGGGCGGCATGCTGGCGGCGCATGATGAGTGCGAAGGTCGTATAACAGAAGAAAACGGTGAGCGTTTCATGCTGTTCTACGGCATGAGTTCAGAATCGGCCATGAAGCGTCATGCCGGTAGCGTCGCAGAATACCGCGCGGCCGAAGGCAAAACGGTGAAGCTTCCGTTGCGCGGGCCGGTAGAGGAAACCCTCCGCGATATCCTTGGTGGTCTTCGTTCTGCCTGCACCTATGTTGGCGCTGAGCGTCTGAAAGAGTTAACCAAGCGCACCACCTTTATTCGGGTCGCCGAGCAGGAAAACCGAACCTTTAATCGTTAAGGTTGCCTGCTGCGTATGCAGTAAGGGCTATACAGCGCCTTTACTGCATCGCTTCTCCCAGCCCAAACACCGGCAAATACATGGCAATCACCAGCGTGCCAACGATGCCGCCAATCACCACCATCATGACAGGCTCCAGCGAGGCGGCAAGGTTATCAGCCCGCATCAGCGTTTGCCCTTCATGCCATTCAGCCAGGCGCGCCAGCATCACATCCAGTGCGCCAGCCTCTTCCCCCACGCGAATCAACTGGCTGCAGAGCGGACTAAATAAGGGATGATTGCTCAGCGCCAGATACAGGGGATTACCCTGCGCAATGTGGTTCTGTAGCAGCCTGATGGCGTCCTGCCACAGTCGCGAGGACAGGGTGACTTTCGCTGCCTCAAGTCCCTGTAGCAGCGTGAGTCCAGCCTGCTGCGTCAACTGGAGAACGCTGTAGATTTGTGTCAGCTGATTGCCCTGCCATAGCCCGCCAACGATCGGAATGTGCATCAAAACGCGCTGCTCGCGCCGCTGCCAGTTTTCAGAACGCCGCCGCCACTGTTGCCACCCTGCGACCAGCAGAATAATCAATCCACTTAGCGGGAATCCCCATGCCTGTAATCGCTCAGAGAGGCCGATCACGGCCGCAGTGAACGCAGGCAAGGGAGCATTGAAGGAAGCATACACGGAAACAAACTCCGGCAAGACGAACAGCAGCATGCCGCAGGTAACGGTCAGTGCGACGGCCAGAATAAACAGCGGATAGCGCAGCGCCTTGATCACCTTGCTCCGCAAATGTTGCTGGCGCGTTTGCTGCTGTGCCAGCTGCTCGCAGCAGACATCCAACTGGCCCGTCAGCTCACCCACCTCCATGAGCGCCGGGTAAAGCGGGGGAAATATTTGCGGCCACTGTCGTAAGGCGCTGGAAAAAGGTTCGCCCGCTAATATCTGATGTTGTAGGGCCAGCATCAAGGCTCGCCAGGGCGCCTGCGAATGTCCTTCGGCAAGCAGGCTCAGGCTTTGTGACAGAGGAAGGCCTGCCTTAAGCAGCGTGGCGAGCTGGCGAATCAAATCAATTTTGTGCTGCCACTTCCAGTCTCTTCGCCGCATCACCTTTCCCCGCGTCCAACTGACGGGCAGTAAATGACGCTGTGCCAGGTCAGAAAACAACGTCTCGCCGTCAGGCGCAAGATGGTGGCCCGTTTGCAACCTTCCGCTGCCGTCTACCGCATGCCAGCGATACACATAAAGGCTAGTCATTATCCAGTCCGACAACGCGCTGCATTTCTTCCAGGGAGGTATCCCCACGGCTGACGGCTTCAAGACCCGACGCCAGCAGGGTGCGCATGCCCTGCTGTTTTGCCAGACTCAGCAAGCCCTCAAGTGGCATTTCGGCGGCAATGGCGTTTTGTAACTTAGCCGTTATGGGCAGTAATTCAAACAAGGCCAGCCGACCAAAATAACCGGAGAAGCAGTGATCGCAGCCCGGCGCCCGCCAGGTTTGTAACGTTCCGGGCCAAAGTGAGGCGGGAAAGTGGGCAACCGCCTGTGCTGGCTTACGGCAGTGAGGGCACAAACGCCTGACCAGCCGCTGGGCAACGATCAGACGAAGTGCGGAACCCAGCAGATAACCGGGAATGCCCATTTGACGCAAGCGCGTCAGCGTTTCCGCTGTCGAGTTAGTATGCAGGGTAGAGAGAACCAGATGACCGGTCTGAGCTGCCTTAACGGCAATCTCCGCCGTCTCGCCGTCACGTATTTCACCGACCATCATCACGTCCGGATCCTGACGTAACAGGGCGCGTAACACGCGATTAAAATCAAGGCCATACTTTGGATTAATCTGGGTCTGGTTGATACCGGGGAGAGGGATTTCAACAGGATCTTCCACGCTGCAGACATTCTTATCAGGCTGGTTGATCGCGCTCAGGCCACTGTAAAGCGTGAAGGTTTTGCCACTCCCGGTAGGGCCCGTTACCAAAATCAGCCCTTGTGGCTGCCTGAGCGCGGCGGTCAGAAGGCGTAACTGCGCGGTGGGTAATCCCAGCTTGTCCAGCGACAAGGCCGCGCCCTCACTCTGAAGCAGGCGAACGACGGCTTTTTCGCCGCCCTGAACGGGCAGGGTAGAGAGCCGAAAAGAGGCCGATTTTCCGTCAATGTCACAACTAAACTGTCCGTCCTGAGGCAGGCGCCGTTCGGCAATATCCAGACCGGCCAGAATTTTCAGTCGTGCCAGCAGCGCAGCCGGTTGTGTATCAAACTGCAGGGGGAGAGGATGCAGGACCCCGTCAATCCGCAGGCGAATACGCAGAGTGCTCTGATAAGGTTCGATATGAATATCCGATGCACGACGCAGAGTTGCCTGGCGCAAAAGCTGACTGGCCGTATCAATGGTCGATTCGCCGGGAGCTTTTTCATTGGCCACCAAAGGTTTACGCATCGATTCAAACTGTTCTATCCGGGCACGAGGCCAGCACTCCACCTCTGCCTGACACTGGCTGGCAAACTGTAATGCCTCCATCAGGCCCGCCGGGACGCTTTCAGGAACGGCAAGGCGCAAGTGTGTCGCACTGTGCTCAAGGACAATCGCCCGAAAGCGCTGGCAGATGAGCGCAATCGCATCATCAGACGTGGGCATAGGCACCTCCCCGATCGGCAAAGCGGAACTGCTCCTGACAATTATCACGTAGCGTGGTATTAGCGCTGGTACAGGTGCGCTGCCACTGAATGCTGCCTTCATTGCTGTCCCACACGGGCAGCATTTCAACGCTTAGCCCGTTAAGGCTTTCCTGTCCGGTCAGGGTGATCGTGCCGTTCACGACGGTGACCGCTGAAACATACCGTGATGTTGTGCCTTGCGGAATCCCTCGCTGCCCGGCCTGGCAGGCGTCCGGGCCGCCGCGTTCAATGGCGCAAAGCTCAACCGCCGTTTTAAACGGCACCATCGTTTGCAGCATGTCGGTCAGCGCGGCGCGCTGCAGATAATTTTGGTAGGCGGGCAACCCAATAGCGCTGAGTATTGCCACGATGCCGACCACAATCATTAACTCGACCAGCGTGAATCCACGTTGAGAGATCATTGCATTACCTCCTGAATAAGAAGGTCGCAGTTTAAAAAGCCTGTGATGGCGTTAACAGCAGCAAAAGGAAAGAGTGGAAAAGGGCAGGCAGTAAATACAGCGGGTTACAGCAATACAGCGGTTACGCTGGAAGAAATAGCACAAAACAGGCCGTGCCAAGCGGCACGGCACAAGCTGTTATTTAGCGTCAAAGCGCATAGAAAGATCAAGGGCATGGACATGTTTAGTCAGTGCGCCGACGGAAACATAGTCCACACCGGTCTGAGCAATCTCCTGGATCGTCGTTTCGGTCACGTTGCCTGAGACTTCCAGCAGCGCACGGCCCTCGGTTATCTTCACCGCCTCGCGCATCTCATCCAGCGTGAAGTTGTCCAGCATGACGATGTCGGCCGACGCCGTAAGCGCGTCCTGTAGCTCCTTTAACGACTCAACTTCGACTTCGACCGGTACATCCGGATAGAGCCAGGAGGCTTTTTCCACGGCCTCGCGAATCGAACCACTGGCAATGATATGATTTTCTTTAATCAAAAAGGCATCTGACAGACCCAGACGGTGATTGCTGCCGCCACCGCACAGCACCGCATATTTCAAAGCTGTGCGCAGCCCTGGTAGGGTTTTGCGTGTATCCAGAAGCTGAGTCTGTGTGCCTTCCAGCAGCGCAACATAGCGACGGACTTCGGTGGCAACGCCAGACAGCGTTTGCACAAAGTTCAGGGCGGTGCGTTCGGCGGTGAGCAACAGGCGGGCAGGGCCCTCGATTTCAAACAGCAGTTGATCCGGCGTAAGCGTTTGGCCATCTTCCACGTGCCATGTCAGCGCGGTATAGGCACCCAACTGGTTGAAGACTTCCTCTACCCAGCGTTTACCACAAAAAACACCGGCTTCGCGGGTAATCACCCGGGCGTGGGCGCGACTTTCGGCGGGCAACAGTTGGGCGGTAATATCCCGTTCGCTGTCTACCTCACCGCCAAGATCTTCCTGTAATGCGCGTGCGACCGTTTCAGGAATATCATTTTCAATACGTTCAAGCAGCGCACTCCGGCGACTGTCAGGATCATAGCGACGCACAGACATAGCGTTCAGCTCCAGCAAAAGACAGATAACAGTGGGATTACCATATCCTGGATAACAAAGCGGTGCCAGCCCCGAGGGGATTTTTGTTTAGTATACTTAACAAACGGGCGAGAGTGAGGAGGGCGCGGCGCATTTTGGCGCAATAATGCCTTAGAATTCATGCTATTCTCAATTCGACTTCGCGATGAGAAATCAGTATGAAATTAGAACATGGATGGCTGACCGGTGTGCGCCAGGTACCGTCACCCCACTGTAATGAACGGCCGCACAACGAGGCGCCCTCTCTTCTGGTCATTCATAATATCAGCCTGCCGCCTGGCGAATATGGCGGGCCGTGGATCGATAAACTGTTCACGGGCACACTGCCCTCAGACGCGCATCCCTACTTTGCTGATATCGCGCATTTGCGCGTTGCAGCCCACTGCTTAATTCGTCGTGATGGCGAGATTGTGCAATATGTTCCTTTTGATCAACGCGCCTGGCATGCAGGCATATCGCAGTTTGAAGGGCGGGAAAACTGCAACGACTTTTCCATCGGTATCGAGCTGGAAGGAACGGACGTTGAGCCCTATACCGAAGCGCAATACCACGCGCTGCATCAGGTCACGCAAATTTTGTTACAGCACTATCCGATAACGCCTGCTCGCATTACCGGACACAGCGACATTGCACCGGGACGTAAAACCGATCCCGGACCGGCGTTTAACTGGCAATATTATCTGCAGCGGTTACCGCAACAAAAATCGTGATTCATCTGGAGTAACTATGACGTTATTTACCTTGTTACTGGTTTTAGGTTGGGAGCGGCTGTTTAAGCTGGGAGAGCACTGGCAACTGGATCATCGGCTTGAACCTGTTTTTCGTCGCCGTCGGCAGGTTTCCCTCATGCGTACTCTTTTGATGTTGTTGGTCGTGATGGCATTGACCGCGCTGGTGGTGTGGAGCCTGAAAGGGATTCTGTTTGGGATCCCGCAGCTTGTGTTCTGGATTGTGGTGGGATTACTGTGCATCGGTGCCGGTGTGGTGCGTCAGCATTATCATGCCTATCTGCAGGCGGCGAGTCGGGATGAGGCGGCCGCGCATCAGGCGATGGCGGCAGAACTGACCTTGATCCACGGCGTGCCGGTTGAATGCAGCGAACGCGAATTTTTACGCGAGTTACAAAACGCCCTTATCTGGATTAACTTTCGTTTCTATCTGGCGCCAATGTTCTGGTTTGTGGTGGGCGGCGCATGGGGGCCAGTTTTACTGGTCGGCTACGCCTTTTTACGGGCCTGGCAAAGCTGGTTGGCAAAACACGGTACGCCAATGGCGCGCGCGCAATCAGGCGTAGACACGCTTTTGCATCTGGTTGACTGGATCCCGGTCCGCCTGGCGGGCGTTGCCTATGCGCTGCTGGGGCATGGTGAAAAAGCGTTGCCTGCCTGGTTTGCATCATTAACCGACAGGCATCGCTCTCAATACCATGTGCTGACGACGCTGGCGCAGTTTTCACTGGCCCGCGATCCTCATACCGATAAGGTTGCTACGCCACGTGTTGCGGTGGCGCTGGCAAAACGCATTTCACTGGTATTAGTGGTGGTCGTGGCGCTCTTGACCATTTACGGGACGCTGGTGTGATCCGCAGGTGGCACGCCAAAATCCGGTGTGCCATCTTCACGCCAGTAAAAATATTTCAGGCGCGTGTGGCGGTTGCCATCCCACAGTGGATCCCCTTCAATTTCCGTGTAGTTGCGCGCATGGTAGACCAGCAGATCCCGCCCCGCTTCATCCTGGGTAAAACAGCTGTGCCCAGGGCCGTACTGGCGGTTCTCCCAACTGGTTGAGAATACCGGCCGCGCTGACTTCTGCCAGGCCAGGGCATTAAGCGGATCGGCATCACGCGGAATCGACAGCAGGCCCATACAATAATTCTCATCCGTTGCGCTGGCGGAATAGGTAATAAAAAGCCGATCGCCATGCACTATCGCCGCCGCCCCTTCATTAACACTAAAGCCTGCGCACTCCCATTCATATTCCGGACGGCTCAGCATGACCGGTTTACCTTTAAGCGTCCATGGGTTGCGCAGCTCCGCAAGATAGAGGTTGGAATTGCCCGGAATGCCGGGATCTTTCTGCGCCCATAAATACCAGTTTTTACCCTGATGAACGAAGTGAGTGGCATCCAGCGAGAAGCTGTCGATATGGCTCAAAACCTGGCGTACAGGCTGCCAGCGGCCGCTGAGCGGATCCTCACCCTCGCAAACCAGCGCATACATGCGGTGCTGAAACAGCCCGTCTTTGATGTCACGCGAGGGCGCTGCGGCAAAATAGATGACCCATTGACCGTCAATGTGATGCAGCTCCGGCGCCCAAATCAGCTCGCTGAAGGGACCGATATCGGGCTTGTGCCAGATCACCACCGGCTCCGCGTGGCGTAAGTCCATTAGCGTACTGGCGCGTCGGATTTCCAGACGATCGTATTCCGGCACAGAGGCAATAAAGTAGTAGTGCTCTCTGTGGCGCAGGATAAAAGGATCGGCACGTCGTTCGATAAAGGGGTTCGGCCAGTGTTCACTCATTTCAGTGCTCCTGTCTGGATCTCGCTCAGCGGCTGGTTGCTGCCCGACTGTGCCGCGATGCGACGCAGGGCAAGATCGCGTTGGATGGTTTGCATTAAGGTACGATCCACTTTCATCAGTCGTACTACGCCCGCGGTGATCAAATAGCCGATGCCAGGAATAACGGTAAACAGCAGCACGATGCCGTTAATCGCCTGGGCGGATTGCTGCTTAGCTCCCGCATCGTAACCGTAAGCGGAGAGCAGGAACCCCACCATCGCCCCTGCTACCGCTAACCCGACCTTGAGAAAGAACAGGTTGCCTGAAAAGCTGATACCCGTGATGCGCTTGCCAGTTTTCCATTCACCGTAGTCATCCACGTCTGCCATCAGGGACCAGTGCAGGGGGGAAGGAATTTGATGCAGGATATTCAGCAGGAAGTAAGCGATAACGATTGCTACGGTGGCATGAGGATCAAGCCCGTAGAAGCCGCAGGAGAACAGGGCCAGGACAATATTGGTCCAGAAAAAGACTTTCAGCTTGCACCAGCGATCGGTCAGCACTTTGGCCAGCGTACTGCCCAGCATCATGCCCACCACGCCAAGGCTGATAAACAGCGTCGCAAAGTGCGGCGTTTGGCCCATTACCCAGGTCACGTAATACATGGTCGCCGCCATACGAATAAACCCCGGACACACGTTGCAGAGCGTGAGCAGCAGAATGCGCACCCATTGGTCATTCTTCCAGACATCGCGCAAATCGTGTTTCAGGTCATCATTTGTCGGCACGGCAGGATGAATACGTTCACGGACGTTTGCGAAACAGAACAGGAACATCGCCAGGCCGACCAGGGCCAGTACGCCCATCGCCATTTGGTAGCCGCGCGCTTTATTGTCGCCGCCAAACCACTCTGCCATGGGCAGTAAAGACAGCGAGAGAATCAGCGTGGCAATCCCCACCATCACAAAACGGTACGACTGACAGGATACACGCTCGCCAGGATCGTTAGTGATCACGCCACCCAGCGAGCAGTAGGGGATATTGATCGCGGTGTAGGTCAGGGACATGAAAAAATAGGTCACAAACGCCCAGATAACTTTGCTGTGATAGCTCCAGTCAGGCGTGGTAAACATCAGCACACTGAATATAACGTAGGGCACCGATACCCACAGCAGCCAGGGGCGAAAGCGCCCCCAGCGGCTTTGGGTTCTGTCGGCAATCGCGCCCATTATCGGATCGGTAATGGCATCCAGAATCCGGACGGAGAGTAACAGCACACCGACCAGCGCCGGGGCTAAGCCAAATACGTCGGTATAGAAATAGCTGAGAAATAACATGACGGCACCGCCAATCATGTTGCAGCCGGCATCACCCATGCCGTAACCCAGCTTTTCTCTGAACGAGAGGGTTTTACCTGTCATTAATGTTTCCTGCAGAACAATTAAACAGAAAAGAAGTATTAATGTTTAATCAGCAGGATGAGCGGCAATAAATCGTTGCGATGATGGACAAAACAGCCATGCGAGAAGAAGTGTGAACCGCGTCGGGTCTGGTGACGGCCCACCCGCTGAAAAATGGCGGCGGGTGGGCAGGGGGATCAGGCTTTTTGCGTCTTATTTTTGACGAAATAGCCAATAGCAAGAACGATCAGCCAGACAGGAATCAACCAGACGGAGATGGCCATCCCCGGCGTCATGGCCATCAGAACCAGAATGCCGGCCAGGAACACCAGGCAAATCCAGTTACCCAGCGGGTAGAGAACGGCCTTGAATCGGGTGGTTACGCCTTGCTGATTTTTCTTTTTACGGAATTTCAGGTGCGCCAGGCTAATCATCGCCCAGTTGATGACCAGGGCAGAAACGACCAGCGACATCAACAGGCCAAACGCTTCAGCCGGCATAAGAAAGTTGAGCAGTACACACAATGCCGTGGCAACGGCCGACACCAGAATACTCATCACGGGCACACCGCGACGGTCCACGTTCAGCAGCGCTTTAGGTGCATTGCCCTGCTGCGCCAGACCAAACAGCATACGGCTGTTACAGTAAACGCAGCTGTTATAGACCGACAGCGCCGCAGTCAGAATGACGACGTTCAGCGCGTTAGCCACCATCGCATCGCCCAGCTCGTGGAAAATAAACACAAACGGGCTGGTTTCTGCGGTTACGCGCGTCCACGGCATTAAAGAAAGCAGTACCGCCAGCGAACCGATATAAAAGATCAGAATACGCCACAGCACCTGATTAGTGGCTTTAGGAATCGTGGTTTCAGGATTGTCCGCTTCGGCAGCCGTAATCCCTACCAGCTCCAATCCGCCGAACGAAAACATAATAATGGCCATGACCATCACCAGTCCGCCCAGGCCGTTGGGCATAAAGCCGCCTTGCTCCCACAGGTTGCGCACGGTGGCCTGTGGACCGCCGGTACCGCTAAACAGCAGCCAGCCGCCGAACAGGATCATGGCAATAACCGCAATCACCTTAATAATGGCGAACCAGAACTCCATCTCACCAAACACTTTTACATTGGTCAGGTTAACGGCGTTGATCAGCACAAAGAAGATGGCGGCTGAGGCCCAGGTAGGAAAATCAGGCCACCAGAACTGGATATACTTGCCCACCGCGCTCAGCTCGGCCATCGCCACCAGCACATACAGGACCCAGTAGTTCCAGCCGGAGGCAAAACCGGCGAAGTTGCCCCAGTATTTGTAAGCGAAATGGCTGAAGCTGCCGGCGACCGGCTCCTCTACGACCATTTCGCCGAGTTGGCGCATGATTAAAAAAGCGATAAATCCGGCAATGGCATAGCCTAAAATAACGGCCGGGCCAGCGGATTTGATAACCGACGCACTGCCCAGAAACAGGCCGGTTCCCACTGCACCACCCAGGGCAATCAACTGAATATGGCGGTTTTTTAAACCGCGCTTCAGCGATTCGCCGTGCTGTTGTTCCATACACACCTCATGATGTTGTTATTCTTCGCCGCAGGATGCTCTGACTGTAAAGAATTAAATACACGTAAGACTGATATTTTTAGGGAATCTGACTTGCGTAATGCCGCCAGCTGTAACCTGCCGACCAGAATAGTGATAAGCGCAGGGCTTTGCACCTGCTTTCGCTTTACCTGTTACGAGTTGGCTGAAAAAGAAGCAGCGGAAAAAGGGGGATGTTGACGAGGTGGGTAAAAAACGAACCTGAACGCAGCGAAAGGAAAGCGCAGCGAGCTAAATCGGTTTAACTGGGAGCTTTGTGTAATTTTAGGTAAACCCGAAAAAATTTAACATTGAGTTAACACCCTGTTTTCCACTTTTCAACTCAACAGTTAATGCAAAAGCACAGCCTTACGTCACCTTAATGTCACCGATGCCGTATAGACACAAGGTGAATACTTTGTTACTTTACGGGCTCCTTTTTTGAATTGGTATTACCAATTTACTTTATCAGACAGGCACACTAAGAAGGGAAGATGGCTTACATTAAGATTCGTCAACCCAAACTCTCCGATGCCATTGAGCAGCAACTTGAATCCCTGATTATGGAAGGGACGCTGCAGCCGGGAGAGAAGTTGCTCCCCGAGCGCGAACTCGCCAAACAATTCGATGTTTCACGTCCGTCTCTCCGTGAGGCAATCCAGCGTTTAGAAGCGAAAGGATTGTTACTACGCCGTCAGGGCGGCGGAACATTTGTACAGAAACATCTCTGGCAGAGCGTGAGCGATCCTCTCGTTGGGCTTCTTGCCGAGCATCCGGAATCGCAGTTTGACCTGTTGGAAACGCGCCACGCGTTAGAAGGCATCGCCGCTTACTATGCCGCGCTGCGCGGTACAGAAGAGGATTTACAGCGGATTCGCGACTGCCATCTTCATATTCAGCAGGCGCAGGACAGCGGCGATCTCGACGCTGAAGCAGACGCAGTAATGAAGTATCAGATCGCTGTCACAGAAGCAGCCCATAATGTCGTGCTTTTGCATTTGCTACGATCAATGGGACCTATGCTGGAACAGAACGTTCGACAGAATTTTGAATTGCTCTACTCGCGCCGGGAAATGCTGGCGAAAGTGAGCGGTCACCGCGCCAGAATTTTCGAGGCGATTGTGGCTCGTGAGCCGGAACAAGCACGCGAGGCTTCACACCGTCACCTGGCGTTCATTGAGGAAATCTTGCTGGACAGAAGTCGGGAGCAGAGCCGTCGAGAACGCTCCCTGCGTCGTTTACAGCAACGTAAGGAATAACGTGCGGCAAAGATCGTGCGAACATGTGCGACGAGCCTGTCTCCCTGACGTTAACAGGCTCCCGATTTTTCAACGTATTAGACACAGATAAGGAATACCCCCATGTCAGAACGTTTACACAATGACGTGGATCCGATTGAAACTCGTGACTGGCTACAGGCGATCGAATCGGTCATCCGTGAAGAAGGTGTTGAACGTGCACAGTATCTGATTGATCAGGTGCTGAGTGCAGCCCGCAAAGGCGGTGTGAAAGTTGCTGGCGGTGCTGCCGCAATCAGTAACTACATCAACTCTATTGCCGTTGAAGATGAACCGGATTATCCGGGCAACACCTCACTTGAACGTCGTATCCGTTCCGCCATTCGCTGGAACGCCATCATGTCGGTGCTGCGCGCATCGAAGAAAGATCTGGAACTTGGCGGCCACATGTCCTCCTTCCAGTCTTCTGCCACCATCTATGAAGTGTGTTTTAACCACTTCTTCCGCGCGCGCAGTGAAAAAGACGGCGGCGATCTGGTGTACTTCCAGGGCCACATTTCTCCGGGTATCTATGCCCGTGCTTTCCTGGAAGGTCGTCTGACTGAAGAGCAGATGAATAACTTCCGTCAGGAAGTGGATGGCAAAGGCCTGTCCTCTTATCCGCATCCAAAACTGATGCCGGAATTCTGGCAGTTCCCGACCGTCTCCATGGGTCTGGGCCCACTCAATGCCATCTACCAGGCTAAATTCCTGAAATATCTGGAACACCGTGGTCTGAAAGATACCTCCGGTCAGACCGTTTACGCTTTCCTGGGCGACGGCGAGATGGATGAGCCAGAATCCAAAGGTGCGATCACCATCGCCACCCGTGAAAAACTGGATAACCTGGTTTTCATCATCAACTGTAACCTGCAGCGTCTGGATGGACCGGTCACCGGTAACGGTAAGATCATCAACGAGCTGGAAGGCATTTTTGCCGGTGCTGGCTGGGAAGTGATCAAGGTTATCTGGGGCGGTCGTTGGGATGAACTGCTGCGTAATGACACCAGCGGTAAACTGATCCAGCTGATGAACGAAACCGTTGACGGCGACTACCAGACGTTTAAGTCACGTGATGGTGCCTATGTGCGTGAGCACTTCTTCGGCAAATATCCGGAAACCGCTGCCCTGGTGAAAGACTGGTCAGATGATGAAATCTGGGCACTGAACCGTGGTGGTCACGATCCGAAGAAGATCTATGCGGCACTGAAAAAAGCGCAGGATACCAAAGGCAAGCCGGTTCTGATCCTGGCCCATACCATTAAAGGTTATGGTATGGGCGACACCGCCGAAGGTAAGAACATCGCGCACCAGGTGAAGAAGATGAACATGGATGGCGTTCGCTACATCCGCGATCGCTTCAACGTGCCGGTAGAAGACGACAAGATCGAATCTCTGCCTTACATCACCTTCGATAAAGGCTCTGAAGAGTACAACTACCTGCACGGCCAGCGTGAGAAGTTAGGCGGTTACCTGCCATCACGTCAGCCGAAGTTCACTGAAAAGCTGGAAATGCCGGCGCTGGAAGAGTTCAGTGCGCTGCTTGAAGAGCAGAACAAAGAGATCTCGACCACCATCGCGTTCGTGCGTGCACTGAATGTGATGCTGAAGAACAAGTCGATCAAAGATCGTCTGGTGCCTATCCTTGCGGATGAAGCCCGTACTTTCGGTATGGAAGGCCTGTTCCGTCAGATTGGTATCTACAGCCCGAACGGTCAGCAGTACACACCGCAGGACCGTGAGCAGGTGGCTTACTATAAAGAAGACGAGAAAGGTCAGATTCTGCAGGAAGGGATTAACGAGCTGGGCGCAGGATCATCCTGGCTGGCGGCGGCAACCTCTTACAGCACCAACAACCTGCCGATGATTCCGTTCTACATCTATTATTCGATGTTCGGATTCCAGCGTATTGGCGATCTGATGTGGCTGGCGGGCGACCAACAGGCGCGTGGCTTCCTGGTCGGCGGTACATCAGGCCGTACCACCCTGAACGGCGAAGGTTTGCAGCATGAAGATGGCCACAGCCATATTCAGTCACTGACGATCCCTAACTGTATCTCCTACGATCCGTCGTATGCCTACGAAGTGGCAGTCATCATGCATGACGGTCTGGTTCGTATGTACGGCGAAGCGCAGGAAAATATTTATTACTACATCACCACGCTGAACGAAAACTACCACATGCCAGCGATGCCGAAAGGTGCCGAGGAAGGTATCCGTAAAGGTATCTACAAGCTGGAAACCGTTGAGGGTAGCAAAGGTAAAGTTCAGCTCTTGGGTTCAGGCTCTATCCTGCGTCACGTGCGTGAAGCTGCCCAGATTCTGGCGACCGATTACGGCATTGGTTCAGATGTTTACAGCGTCACCTCGTTCACCGAGCTGGCCCGCGATGGTCAGGACTGTGAGCGCTGGAACATGCTGCATCCAACGGAAGCCCCACGCGTGCCTTACATCGCTCAGGTGATGAACGAAGCGCCAGCCGTGGCCTCCACCGACTACATGAAGCTGTTCGCTGAGCAGGTTCGCAGCTATGTGCCTTCAAGCGATTACCGCGTGCTGGGTACGGATGGCTTTGGCCGCTCTGACAGTCGTGAAAATCTGCGTCACCACTTTGAAGTGGATGCATCTTACGTTGTGGTTGCCGCGCTGGGTGAACTGGCTAAACGTGGCGAAATCGATAAGAAAGTCGTGGCGGATGCGATCGTGAAGTTCAAGATCGATGCCGATAAAGTTAACCCGCGTCTGGCTTAAGAGGTAACAGAGTAATGGCTATTGAAATCAAGGTACCAGATATCGGGTCAGACGAAGTTGAAGTCACCGAAATTCTGGTCAAGGTTGGCGACAAGGTGGAAGCCGAGCAGTCGCTGATCACCGTGGAAGGCGATAAAGCCTCTATGGAAGTTCCCTCGCCGCAGGCTGGCGTGGTGAAAGAGATCAAAATCGCAACCGGTGACAAAGTGGAAACCGGTTCGCTGATCATGATGTTTGATGCTGAAGGCGCTGCGGAAGCAGCCCCTGCCGCCGCCGAAGAGAAGAAAGCGGACGCGGCGCCTGCGCCAGCCGCTGCTGCGGCCACTGCCAGCAAAGAAGTTGCTGTGCCGGATATCGGCGGTGACGAAGTTGAAGTCACTGAGATTCTGGTTAAGGTTGGCGATAAAGTCGAAGCCGAGCAGTCACTGATTGTCGTCGAAGGTGACAAAGCGTCAATGGAAGTTCCGGCTCCGTTCGCGGGTGTGGTCAAAGAGATCACCATTGCGACCGGCGACAAAGTCAGCACCGGTTCAGCCATCATGGTCTTTGAAGCAGAAGGTGCAGCACCGGCCTCTGATGCGAAGCCAGAAGTGAAAGAAGAAGCGGCATCGGCACCTGCCGCGGCTGCGGGCGCAAAAGACGTTAACGTTCCGGATATCGGGGGAGACGAAGTTGAAGTCACCGAGATCCTCGTTAAGGTTGGCGACAAGGTGGAAGCCGAGCAGTCACTGATCGTTGTTGAAGGCGACAAAGCCTCTATGGAAGTGCCAGCACCGTTTGCGGGTATCGTCAAAGAGCTGAAAGTCGCGACGGGCGATAAAGTCAGCACCGGCTCACTGATTATGGTCTTCGAAGTTGAAGGTGCTGCTCCGGCTGCCCCTGCGGCTGCGAAACAGGAAGCCGCACCGGCGCCTGCTGCCAAATCTGAAGCGAAAGCCGCAGCAGCACCTGCCGCCGCTAAAACAGAGAGCAAAGGTGAGTTCGCAGAGAACGACGCTTACGTTCACGCTACCCCGGTCATTCGTCGTCTGGCGCGTGAATTTGGCGTTAACCTGGCCAAAGTTAAAGGCACAGGTCGTAAAGGCCGTATTCTGAAAGAAGACGTTCAGGCTTACGTTAAAGATGCCGTGAAACGCGCAGAAGCCGCGCCAGCCGCCGCCAGCGGTGGCGGCCTGCCGGGCATGCTGCCATGGCCGAAGGTTGACTTCAGTAAGTTTGGTGAAGTTGAAGAAGTGGAGCTGGGCCGTATCCAGAAAATCTCGGGTGCGAACCTGAGCCGTAACTGGGTCATGATCCCACATGTTACGCACTTCGACAAAACCGATATTACCGAGCTTGAAGCTTTCCGTAAGCAGCAGAACGCCGAAGCGGAGAAGCGTAAGCTGGACGTGAAATACACGCCAGTGGTCTTCATCATGAAAGCGGTGGCGGCGGCGCTTGAGCAGATGCCACGCTTTAACAGCTCACTGTCTGAAGATGCGCAGAAGCTGACGTTGAAAAAGTACATCAACATCGGTGTGGCGGTGGATACGCCAAATGGCCTGGTGGTTCCGGTCTTTAAAGACGTGAACAAGAAGGGCATCACAGAACTGTCTCGTGAACTGATGGCGATCTCTAAAAAGGCGCGCGATGGCAAACTAACCGCAGGCGACATGCAGGGCGGCTGTTTCACCATCTCCAGCCTTGGCGGCCTGGGCACCACCCACTTTGCGCCGATTGTTAACGCGCCAGAAGTGGCCATCCTTGGTGTGTCAAAGTCAGCGATGGAGCCAGTGTGGAACGGTAAAGAGTTTGCACCACGTCTGATGATGCCAATCTCTCTGTCCTTCGATCACCGCGTTATCGACGGTGCAGATGGCGCACGTTTCATTACCATTATTGGCAATATGCTGTCAGACATTCGTCGTCTGGTTATGTAAAAAGCGCAAAAGGCCGGCAAATGCCGGCCTTTTTGTAACATTCAGGGCACCGCGGTTGGCAGTTTATTAACAATTCTGTAAACTCTTGCGGTGAACATGTCCCGGTGGAATAAGGACATCATGAGCCTATTCCATTAGGCATAATTGGCGCAGTCAGCTTGCGTACCTGCCACGCAAACCCGTCAACGGTAGGGTGGTAGCAACATACGCAATATGGCCAGTTAACTAGCCTAATGGGATAGGCTCAGCGTCTGACCCGCCGGAAATCCAATAAGAGGTCATGATGAGTACAGAGATTAAAACTCAGGTCGTGGTACTTGGGGCAGGTCCTGCAGGTTACTCTGCAGCTTTTCGTTGCGCTGACTTAGGTCTGGAAACCGTACTGGTTGAGCGCTACAGCACCCTCGGCGGTGTCTGTCTTAACGTAGGCTGTATCCCGTCTAAAGCGCTACTGCACGTTGCCAAAGTGATTGAAGAAGCGAAAGCGCTGGAAGAACACGGCATTGTGTTTGGTCAGCCGCAAACGGATATCAACAAAATCCGCAGCTGGAAAGAGAAGGTGATTAACCAGCTGACTGGCGGTCTGTCAGGCATGGCAAAAGGTCGTAAAGTCAAGGTTGTTAACGGCCTGGGCAAATTTACCGGTGCGAATACGCTGGTGGTTGAAGGTGAAGGTGGTGCAACCACCATTAACTTCGACAACGCCATTATCGCTGCGGGCTCACGCCCAATCGAGCTGCCGTTCATTCCTCATGAAGATCCTCGCGTGTGGGATTCAACCGATGCGCTGGAACTGAAAGAAGTGCCTAAACGTCTGCTGGTCATGGGCGGCGGTATTATCGGTCTGGAAATGGCGACGGTTTACCATGCGCTGGGTTCAGAGATCGACGTGGTTGAAATGTTCGACCAGGTTATCCCGGCTGCCGATAAAGACGTGGTGAAAGTCTTCACCAAACGTATCAGCAAGAAATTCAACCTGATGCTGGAAACTAAGGTGACCGCCGTTGAAGCAAAAGACGACGGTATCTATGTTTCAATGGAAGGTAAAAAAGCGCCAGGCGAAGCCCAGCGTTATGATGCGGTTCTGGTGGCAATTGGTCGCGTGCCAAACGGTAAGGGCATGGATGCAGATAAAGCCGGCGTTGAGGTTGACGACCGTGGCTTTATCCGCGTTGACAAACAAATGCGCACCAACGTGCCGCACATCTACGCTATCGGCGATATCGTCGGGCAGCCGATGCTGGCGCATAAAGGCGTGCATGAAGGCCACGTTGCGGCAGAAGTCATTTCAGGTCTGAAGCACTACTTCGATCCGAAAGTGATTCCGTCCATTGCCTATACTGAACCAGAAGTTGCCTGGGTTGGTCTGACCGAGAAAGAAGCGAAAGAGAAAGGCATCAGCTATGAAACTGCCACATTCCCGTGGGCAGCATCCGGCCGTGCTATTGCTTCTGACTGCGCAGACGGTATCACCAAACTGATTTTCGACAAAGAAACCCATCGCGTTATCGGTGGCGCCATCGTCGGTACTAACGGCGGTGAGCTGCTGGGCGAAATTGGTCTGGCCATTGAAATGGGCTGTGATGCAGAAGACATCGCATTGACCATCCATGCGCACCCGACCCTGCATGAGTCAGTAGGCCTGGCCGCTGAAATCTTTGAAGGCAGCATCACCGATCTGCCTAACGCGAAAGCGAAAAAGAAATAATTTTCAGAACTGAAATAGCGGCCCCTTATGGGGCCGTTTTTTTATGGCTTAGATTCAATCGGATAATGAAAGGAATAAAAGAAAAGGCGCCTGTGCTAACACCTTTACACGGGCAAAAATGGCGTAGTCAATCCCGCCATTAACGCATTTTTTACTGTCTGGTTTCGTTATTCAAGACAGCCGAAAGTTCAGTACTCATTATTCTGAGGCGAAGTTCACATAATGAACGTCAATTTGATAAACGTAATCCTAAGAGCATTGACCCGCTGATAACAAGCGAACCGTATTTCGACTTGATGGTGGCACCTCTCTTGATTTTTATCGTGAGAGGGGTTAGGGCTTGCAGTGTTGAGGTATCAGGGTTTCCCCGCTCGCACGCGTTAAAATTATTGTGAGCGGTTCCTGCCTCTTTCCACCTCAGATTCTCACGTCAGGCAGAATGATTCATGAGCCCAACCGCAGTCTGCGCATGTATTATTTCAGAGTCTCTTTATATTTTATTGGATTATTTAGTGAACCATTAATAAGATCGTCAGAGGTTAATACGTCCTGATTAAAAAGGTTTTATATTTACTTTTTGGCGCCTTTTTAATTTTTTTAACGCGAGATCGCGTTGTTATTCAATTTTTATGATTGCCTGCTTCGTTATTATTAAGGCGTAGCCAGTCAATAAAATGCCGCAACGGCGCAGAGACATAACGCCTGCCAGGATAATACAGCCAGAAGCCATCTGCATGTTGGGTAAAGCCACTGAGCAGTTCAACGAGTGCGCCGCGCTGCAGATGGGCGCTGACCACGGCTTCCTGTAAGAAGGCGATCCCTGCCCCTGAAAGGGCGGCCTGCAAAATCCGCTCGTTGTTATCCAGCACCAGCGGGCCACTGACCGCGACCTCCTGCCTTTGCCCCGCGTGCCAGAATTCCCAGCGATAGCGTCGGCCACTGGGGAAGCGGCGTTCGATGCAGGGAAATGCAAGCAGTTCATCCGGCGTTTGCGGTGCGCCATGACGTTCGATTAAGGCCGGGCTTGCGACAACCAGAGTGCGCATTGCCGGGCCAAAGGGCAGGGCAATCATATCCTGTGCCAGCACATCGCCATAGCGAATGCCTGCATCAAAACCCGCTTCCAGAATATCGACCAGCGCATCATTACTGTCAATTTCCAGCGTGATTTCCGGATAGCGCTGGATAAACGGCAGAATCAAGCTTTCAAAGAACAGTGTTTCAGCAGAACGCGGCATATTGAGTTTCAGCTTGCCGTGTGGACGCGCCCGCCAGTCATTAAGTTCATCCACGGCCTGAGAGAGTTCGACCAGCGCGGGTTGAATACGCTGGAGAAAATGCGCGCCCGCTTCGGTCAGGGAAACGTTGCGAGTGGTGCGGTTAAGCAGCCTCACGCCGAGCCGCTGCTCGAAATGGCGCATTGCATGGCTGAGTGCCGAGGGCGTGACGTTACGCGCCTGCGCGGCTTTGCGAAAGCTACGATGGTGCGCAATCGCACAAAACATTTCCAGTTCCTGAAGCGTTGCCCGGGATAGCATCATTGATGAGTTTTTCTCACTGAATTAGAAAATTAAGCACAATTGTTGTTGCGATTGATGAGGATTATAACAATAACACCGCAATAATGAGGAAGATGTCATGCAACAACGTCAATTAGGTAATCAGGGTTTACAGGTATCGGCACTCGGGCTGGGCTGCATGGGCATGACCTTCGCCTATGGCAACACGGATGAGTCACAGGCATTAAATACGCTCTCCCGCGCATTTGAACTGGGCATTAATTTTCTGGATACCGCTGAGATCTACGGGCCCTTCACAAACGAAGCGCTGATTGCAAAAGCCCTTAAAGGCCGCCGTGATAGCGTGACCGTTGCGACGAAATTTGGTTTTAGCATTAGCGGTGCCGGTCAGGGCTGGGAGAACATGACCGGTGTGAACAGTCAGCCACAGCATATTCGCGAGGCAGTAGAAGGATCTTTGACGCGTCTCGGCACCGATCATATTGACCTGCTTTATCAACATCGTTTCGATCCCGCGGTGCCGATCGAAGACGTGGTGGGCACGATGGCAGATTTAATTAATGAGGGAAAAGTGCGCTACCTCGGCCTGTCGGAAGTGTCTGCCGCCACGCTGCGCCGTGCCTGTGCCGTACATCCGATTTCGGCCTTACAAAGCGAGTACTCACTTTGGACTCGCGATCCCGAGCAGGGCATTCTTGCTACCTGCCGCGAACTTAACGTCGGTTTCGTGCCATACAGCCCTCTGGGCCGCGGTTTTCTGACCGGTAAGCTGGCAGCGGTGACCGACCTTGATCCGCATGATTTCCGCCGTGGCTTGCCGCGTTTCCAGCAGCAGTCACAGCAACATAACCAAAAGTTAGTGGATCAACTGATGGAGATGGCGCGGGGTTATGGTATTTCTGCGGGTCAACTGGCACTGGCGTGGGTTTTAGCGAAGGGTGAGGATATCGTGCCTATTCCGGGAGCAAGCAAAGTCCACCATCTGGAAGAAAACTGTGCCGCCGCGTCAGTTGCCCTGAAAAAGATCGACATCGACATGCTGGATACTGTGTTTGCCCCGGAAAACATTCGCGGTGAGCGCTACGCCAATGCAGAATACGGTATGATCGACCGCTAAACGTAATCGGGTATGACTGTGTTAGCAGGCGGGGCTTTACGCCCTGCTTTTTTTCCGTTTACACCGGATTAGTTAGCGCATTCTGCTACAGAAAACCCTAATGTTGCTTTTTTGTAAACAGATTAACAAGGCGGTTAAATCCTGCTATGCTGCCCCACGCGGAACCGGGCACCTTACCCTACTCATGGAATGCGTTGTCATCAGGGTGCACCGGAAACCCATACAATGAGAGCGAGGAGAACGTCGTGCTAGAAGAATACCGTAAGCACGTTGCCGAGCGTGCTGCCCAAGGGATCGTACCTAAGCCATTAGATGCTTCCCAAATGGCCGCGCTGGTTGAACTGCTAAAAAATCCACCTGCGGGTGAAGAAGAATTTTTGACCGATTTGTTGGTCAACCGCGTACCACCCGGCGTCGATGAAGCGGCGTATGTTAAAGCAGGTTTCCTGGCTGCTGTCGCCAAAGGCGAAACAACCTCTCCTCTGGTATCTCCTGAAAAAGCTGTTGAACTGCTCGGTACCATGCAGGGCGGCTACAACATCCATCCTCTGATTGAAGCATTAGATGATGCGAAACTCGCACCGATTGCGGCAAAAGCGCTTTCCCACACGTTGCTGATGTTTGACAGCTTTTACGACGTTGAAGAAAAAGCCAAAGCAGGCAATCCACACGCGAAGCAGGTGATGCAGTCGTGGGCGGATGCCGAATGGTATCTGTCTCGTCCTGAGCTGGCTGAAAAAATTACCGTTACGGTTTTCAAAGTCACGGGTGAAACCAACACCGACGACCTGTCTCCGGCACCGGATGCCTGGTCACGTCCGGATATCCCATTGCATGCCCTGGCGATGCTGAAAAATGCCCGTGAAGGCATTGAGCCGGATGAGTCAGGCAACATCGGTCCGATTAAGCAGATCGAAGCACTGCAGGCTAAAGGTTTCCCGCTGGCCTATGTGGGCGACGTTGTGGGCACAGGTTCATCCCGTAAATCGGCCACCAACTCGGTGCTGTGGTTTATGGGCGATGACATCCCTAACGTGCCGAATAAAAAAGGCGGTGGTGTTGTTCTGGGCGGCAAGATTGCGCCTATCTTTTTCAACACCATGGAAGATGCCGGCGCGCTGCCGATCGAAGTGGATGTGAACGACCTGAATATGGGTGATGTCATTGATATCTATCCGTTTAAAGGCGAAGTGCGCAATCACGAAACCGGCGATCTGCTGGCCAGTTTTGAACTGAAAACCGACGTGCTGATTGATGAAGTGCGTGCCGGTGGCCGTATTCCACTGATCATCGGTCGTGGCCTGACCAGCAAAGCGCGTGAATCCCTGGGGCTGCCTGTCAGCACCGTGTTCCGTATCGCGAAAGACGTGGCGGAAAGCTCACGTGGCTACTCACTGGCGCAGAAAATGGTTGGCCGCGCCTGTGGCGTGGACGGCGTCCGTCCGGGTGCCTATTGCGAACCGAAAATGACCTCGGTAGGCTCGCAGGATACCACCGGTCCTATGACCCGCGACGAGCTGAAAGACCTGGCATGTCTGGGCTTCTCTGCCGATCTGGTGATGCAGTCGTTCTGTCACACGGCGGCTTATCCTAAGCCAGTCGATGTGAACACGCACCACACGCTGCCAGACTTCATCATGAACCGTGGCGGCGTTTCCTTGCGTCCTGGGGATGGGGTAATTCACTCCTGGCTGAACCGTATGCTGCTGCCGGATACTGTCGGCACCGGTGGCGATTCCCACACCCGCTTCCCAATCGGTATTTCCTTCCCGGCAGGTTCGGGTCTGGTTGCCTTTGCGGCAGCGACCGGCGTTATGCCACTGGATATGCCGGAATCGGTACTGGTACGTTTTAAAGGTAAAATGCAGCCCGGCATTACGCTGCGCGATCTGGTTCACGCCATTCCGCTGTATGCGATTAAGCAGGGCCTGTTAACCGTTGAGAAGAAAGGCAAGAAGAACATCTTCTCCGGTCGCATCCTTGAAATTGAAGGTCTGCCCGATCTGAAAGTGGAGCAGGCGTTCGAACTGACCGATGCGTCTGCTGAGCGTTCTGCTGCAGGCTGTACCATCAAGCTGGATCAGGCGCCGATCAAAGAGTATCTGACATCTAACATTGTCCTGCTGAAATGGATGATCTCAGAAGGCTACGGCGATCGTCGTACGCTTGAGCGCCGTATCGAAGGCATGGAGAAATGGCTGGCGGATCCACAGCTGCTCGAAGCCGACGCCGATGCAGAATATGCTGCGGTGATTGACATCGATCTGGCGGAGATCAAAGAGCCGATTCTGTGCGCGCCAAACGATCCCGACGATGCGCGTCTGCTGTCAGATGTGCAGGGCGAGAAGATTGATGAAGTCTTTATCGGTTCGTGCATGACCAACATCGGTCACTTCCGCGCGGCAGGTAAGTTGCTGGACAGCCACAAAGGCCAGCTGCCAACCCGTTTGTGGGTCGCACCACCGACCAAAATGGATGCGGCACAGCTGACGGAAGAAGGCTACTACAGCGTGTTCGGTAAGAGCGGTGCGCGTATTGAGATCCCGGGTTGTTCACTGTGCATGGGTAACCAGGCACGTGTCGCCGATGGCGCAACGGTCGTTTCGACCTCAACCCGTAACTTCCCGAACCGTTTAGGTACAGGGGCTAACGTCTACCTGGCTTCTGCGGAGCTGGCGGCGGTCTCATCACTGTTAGGTAAGCTGCCAACGCCAGATGAGTATCAGCAGTTTATGGCGCAGGTGGATAAAACGGCTAGCGATACCTATCGCTATCTCAACTTTGACCAGTTGAGCCAGTACACTGAAAAAGCGGATGGCGTGATTTTCCAGACCGCCGTCTGATTGCTGATCGTTGGTCCATTTAAGAGGGACGCTCTGGCGTTCCTCTTTTTTTATGCCTGAAAAGTGTCATGAAGGAAGCCGGATGTGTGCGCTAAGCAGGTGCATGGTAATGAAAATAGCGGTATAACAGCGCGAGTGACTGATAGAGAGATAAGATCATGGAGTATGAATTTCTACGTGACATCACGGGCAAAGTGAAAGTTCGTATGTCGATGGGACATGAAGCACTGGGCCACTGGTTTAATGATGAGGTCGAGCACGATGCCAGCGTGCTGGATGAGGTAGAAGCGGAAGCCCATAAATTAAAAGGAAGTGAACGTCAGTGGCAACGTATCGGGCGGGAATACACGCTGTGGATGGATGACGAAGAGGTGATTGTCCGCGCGAATACGCTGAATTTTGAAGGCGATGAAATGGAAGAGGGCATGAATTATTACGATGAAGAAAGCTTATGCTTCTGCGGTATGGAAGATTTTCTGGCGGTCATTGCTGCCTGGCGGCGCTTCATGCAAAACAGATAATACCGGTGAGTATTGCAGGCCCTGTGGTTCCCCTCCGTATTGATTGATTATGCTCAACTAACCGCGCGCTATTCTGCGATTCATGCCGCAATTTTCCTCTTAATGATTTAATATCATCATGGTGATTATAATTAATCATAATGGTGATAATATGGATATTAAAGCAACAGTTGAAAAAATCCCGGGCGGTATGATGGTTGTCCCGCTGGTTTTAGGGGCCATCGTGAATACGCTCGCGCCCGAAGCCTTACAGGTGGGCGGCTTTACCACCGCGCTTTTTAAAGAAGGTGCACCTGCTCTGATTGGGGCATTTTTGTTTTGTATGGGCGCAGGGATATATATCAAAGCGGCACCCAAAGCCTTGTTGATAGGCGGTGGCGTCACGGCAAGCAAGTTTCTTGTTGCTGTGGCCGTGGGCTTTGCTGTGGATACCTTTTTTGGCGCGGAGGGGCTGTGGGGACTGACGTCGGTCGCCGTCATTTCGGCCATGAGCAATACGAATGGCGGCCTTTATGCTGCGCTCGCGGGGGAGTTTGGCCAGGACAATGAAGTCGGCGCGACCCCCGTGATCTCCCTTAACGATGGTCCGGTACTCACCATGATTGCCCTGGGCGCGGCAGGGATGGCAAATATTCCTGTCATGTCGGTGGTGGTGGTGATCGTCCCCATGCTGCTGGGCATGTTGCTCGGTAATCTCGATCCAAAAATGCGCGATTTTTTGTCTCAGGGCGGCCCGATACTGATTCCCTTCTTTGCCTTTGCGTTGGGCGCCAGCATTGATTTTGCCATGCTGCTCAAAGGCGGGCTGGCTGGCATTGTTCTGGGGGGCTTAACCACGCTCGTCGGCGGCTTCTTTAATATAAAAGTCGATCGCTTGTTAGGTGGCAGCGGAATTGCCGGCGCGGCGGCATCCAGCACGGCGGGCAATGCTGTCGCCACGCCTGTTGCTATTGCTCACGCCGATCCCGCCCTGGCGGACGTCGTTGCGTCGGCCACGCCGCTGGTCGCGACGTCGGTCATTGTTACCGCAATTTTAACGCCCATGCTGACCTCATGGGTGGCAAAGAGTAATCAGCAGCGATCGCTGTCATCCACGGAGAAGTTATGATGAAAATGCTTGTCATCGCCGACGATTTTACGGGCGCAAACGATACCGGTGTCCAGTTGGCTAAAAAGGGCGCACGCACCGAAGTGATGCTGACGCCACAGCAGAAACCCTCGCGGCGGACTGACGTACTCGTCATCAACACGGATAGCCGGGCGCTTAGCGCAGAGCAGGCGAGCATTGCCGTTACTCAGGCGCTTTCTGCCTGGCTGGGCACGACGCAAAATAACGTACTGATTTATAAAAAAATCGACTCGACCTTGCGGGGGAACCCCGGGGCGGAGATTGCCGCGGCTATGGCGGCAAGTGGTGCCACGCTGGCGATCGTTGCCGCGGCCATACCTTCGGCAGGCCGCATCACGCGCCAGGGTGAGTGCCTGGTGCACCAGCGTCCGTTGCTGGAGACAGAGTTTGCCAGCGATCCTCGCACCCCGATTATTTCGTCGCGAATCAGTACGCTTATCGGCTTACAGACTCGTCTGCCGGTGAGTGAAATGTCGCTGGACGTGGTAAGAGGCGGTGAGCTACGTGCCCGGCTTGAAAGTCTGGCCCGGCAGGGAGGGGGCATCGTGGTCATGGATGCCGAAAATGATAACGATCTGACGCTAATTGCCCAGGCCGCCCTGGCCATGACCCATCCCCCTTTATTGGTCGGTGCGGCGGGGCTGGCGAATGCACTTCCGGCTGAAAGTTACATGACTATGCATCAAACTCTGCCCGTACTGGTGGTGGCAGGCTCAATGAGTGAAATGACCCGACGTCAGGTTGAGCAGGCGCAGCGCTCAGGACGCGTTGACGTTGTCAGAATTGCGGTACAAACCCTTCTGGGGCCTAAAGATGAGTGCGAGCATATCGTGGCCCAGGCGTGCGAGATTCTGATGCAGAACAGGCACTGTGTTCTTCAGACCAGCAGTAGCGTTGACGATCGTAATCAGATTGATGCTCTGATCGCGCACTACGAACTGAGTCGTGAAGCCTTAGGTGAAAAGCTGAGTCAGCGGCTGGGAGAAATCACGTTGGCGATTCTCGATCGTGCTCGTACCGGCGGCCTGTTTCTCACCGGTGGGGACATCGCTATTGCGGTGGCTAACGCATTGGGCGCTGAAGGTTATCGTATTCAGAGCGAAGTCGCTCCCTGTATCCCCTGCGGCACCTTCGTGAACAGTGAAATTGATGACCTGCCGGTTATTACCAAGGCGGGGGGATTTGGCACAGACAGTACGCTATGCGAAGCCCTGCACTACATAGAAGAGTTGTATCTCCAACCCTAAGCCCTGGCCTGTACACCGGCGACGTTGCAGTCGATGTGCAGGTTAAAATCGATTTCAGAGAGCACAAGGTAGGGCTGATTTGTATTAAGAGCACGGGGCACAGGGCAATATTTAACGCCGCGCGCGATGTTCTGTTTTATTAAAATATAACCTTTCACCAAAAGGACGAGGAGATGACAGGCGGTTTTGACATGAGTGATAACATTTAATTGGTTAATAATGCGATGGCGCTAAGTCAAATTAACGTTGCACTTTATTCATTCAACGCAATGTTGTAAGCATTTTCATTCTCATCTCTTTTAAAAGTCTTTGATTTTAATCTTTTTTATTTCGGTGGGTTAATTCACGCTCCGCTGAAGCTGCATAGTGATAGATAAGCATCTCTGCGATTTTTTGAAGTGGCTTAAAATTAAAAAGGTAACGCAGTGGAAATTTCAGCAACTGCGTTAATAATCAACTGGACATTAATGCGTTTATATTGGCGTCACTCATTTTTGGGTGCGTTAACAGGCTTTTCATTAAATTTACATGCCTGATTATTAATGTTTTTGCCATTAGTCTCAGTTAATTAATGGAATTTATTTATTTTTTTCCACTCGCGGAGAAATTATGCTCAGCAACACATCTATCAGAACACGACTCTATATTGCATTTGGCGCGATTACGCTGGTCATGATTGTCGTTTGTGGCCTGTTTTATGCCGGGTTTGGCCGGGTAACACAAGCCAGCCAGCTTAATATTCATACTTATCAGGTTGTTGAAGGATTAAACAAGGCCACCGAAAACCTGCTTAATATGGAGACGGGCGTGCGTGGTTTTGCGCTCAACGGCAAACCGCAGATGCTGGTCCCGTTTAATGAAGGAAAACAGGCATTCAGTCGATATATAGAGAGTACGCATCAGCTGACCCAGGATAATCCGGAACAGCAGAAACGTTTAGTTGATTTGGAAAACAGACAAAAGGCCTGGCTGGAAACCTATGCCCAAAAGGTGATCGATGCGCGCGAACGCCTGAATCAGGGCTCGCTGGATCAGCAGCGCTTTTTTGAGCTCTTTGCCTCGGGTGAAGGGAAAGTTCAAATGGATGCGATGCGCTCTGTCATTGAGTCAATGATTGCCACTGAAAAATCGTTGCTGCAGGCCCGTGCAGACGAGTTAATCACTGAGCGTACAAAGACCAGAATGACGTTAACAGGCGGGCTGGTGCTTTCGACAGCCATCTCATTGGTGCTGGGACTGCTTATTTCCCGTAGCATTTCCCGTCCTCTGACGCTGGCGGTGAATACGGCTGATACCATCGCCCGGGGCGACCTGACCTCCGTGATTACCGTGGATCGAAAGGATGAGACCGGCAAGCTGCTTGCGGCGCTGGCCAATATGCAAAATCATCTGCGGACACTGGTTTCTCAGATCAAAGACTCCGCTGCGTCGGTTGAACTGGCAGCCAGCGAAATCGCACAGGGAAATACAGAGCTCTCTTCCCGCACGGAGGAGCAGGCTGCCGCGTTGCAGCAGACGGCAGCCAGTATGGAGCAGATTACCGCTACCGTGCGCAACAACACTTCCGTCGCAGAATCCACCGCCTCTTCGGCTCGCGAGACGGAATCGCTGACCCGCGCCAGTGAAAAAGCCGTCAATGAAATGAGTCAGACCATGCACAGCATTTCGGTGAGTGCGGCCAAGGTCAAAGAGATTACGGCGGTCATTCAGAGCATCGCGTTTCAGACGAACATTCTGGCGCTGAATGCCGCCGTTGAAGCAGCAAGAGCAGGTGAACATGGTCGCGGTTTTGCCGTGGTGGCGAGCGAAGTCCGGACGCTGGCTCAACGCAGCGCCTCGTCGTCACGAGAAATCGGCACCCTGATTGAAGAAGCCGTCAGTGGCGTCGAGAAAGGCGTAAAAGCGGCAGATAATACGGCACACAGTATTCTTAAAGCCGCGAGCGAGGTCGCCTCGCTGGCACAATATATGGATGGGCTGGCTCTGGCATCGGTAGAACAAATGCAGGGCGTTTCGCAGGTCAGCGTGGCTGTGACCCAAATGGACAGCGTAACGCAGAGCAACGCGGCGTTGGTCGAACAGTCCGCTTCTGCATCCCAGTCGTTAACGGAACAGGCAAGGAGCCTGAGAGTATTAACGGCCGCGTTTCAGATCTGATGCCCATCGGCCAGCCAGGGTAAATCATGCCTGGCTGGCTGTGCCGGATGGCTTAACGGGTCAGAAAGTTTTCCAGTTCGTGACCTTTATTGCCCGCTTTATCAAATTGCGCCGCGTAGTAATCGCAATTATGTTTCTTATGGCGTGAAAGCGACGCCATTTTCCGGATTTCCTTTATCCCTTTTCCTTTCAGCCCACAGGCCAGCCGCTCAAGTGCGCGGGCGTTTTCAAACTGATCGAACGCGCGGGGATAGATCAGTTGGGGAACGCCATTCTTGAGTAACTGCGCGGTGGTGCCAATACCGCCATGATGAATGGCAAATAAGCACGTTTCGACAAGGGCAATATTCAGTTGAGGTACGGTCATCACGTCATCGTTCACCGACAAGGCGGTTGCTGTTGGCGTAACAAGTACGCATTTTAACCCCTCAGCTTTTAAGTCCTGCAATATCTGGCTAACGGACTTTTTCTCAGCCAGTGCCCAACTGGTAAAAAAGACCACCGTCCGGGAGTCAATAAAGGCGGTAATCTGTTCGTCATCCGTTGATGCACGGCTTTTATTAAGCATAAAACCAGCGTAAAACCCGTTACGCGCTTTTTTCTGATAGAACCAGGGTTCATATAACACGATCGAACGCTGTCCACCGCTCACCCAGTCAGCATAAATATTTCGACAGGCGGGCAGGTGATTGTCGCGGCGTAATTTGTCCAGCGTATCCTGAAGTGCGGGTGACACCAGTGCGCGTTGAAATAAGGCCAGTTTCCAGTTCAGATTCACTCGCAGGCCTTTTTCCAGCGCGTTAATCACGCGCCCGGGCTGCAATTTTAAATTTGAATTGGTCAGGCTGATTGCATATTTCTTAATCTGGTATTTGTCACTTACCGCTTTTGCAGCGAAGCACCATAAAGAATGAATGATAATGCAGTCATCATCCACAAGGGCGCTCATGGCATTGAACATGGCTTCCTGCTGTTCCGCCATATAGTGTGAGATACGTTTCAGAGAGTGCTTTTTTTCCCACAGCGAACGGTCCTGTACCGCGTTGACGTACGTTTCTTTATCGCCCACCGCAACAAAGGAAAGTCCGCGAGAAACGGCTTCTGACCTGAAGTAATCGTTAGCGAGCAAATAAACATCGTGATTTTTTTCTTTCAGAAGCGATCCAATTTCAATACAGGGAAAGACATCGCCAGCTGAGCCGAGTGCGCCAATGATCACTTTCATTTCAGACACCAATCTGGTTAAAAATGGTGTTAAAGGCGGCAGCCGTACGCTCCCGGCTAACTTTTCCTTCCAGATCTAAAAAGTGTCCCGCATCTCTGATCTGATAAAAGCAGGTTTTGTCCGACTCGCCGCAAATCTCTTCAATGTTTTTCTGCGGCGTATGAATATCCAGATCGCCATTGATAAAGTGAAACTGACATGCCGAATTATCGATAATACTTTTGTAGTCATGATTGCGAATATTAGCGATTTGCTCAAGGTGGAAGCGCCCCTGGCGGTACTCAATTTCATCCAGCGTGGTGAGGTGTCTGAAATTGCAGAATTTCATTTTGTTCGGCAAATAGGCGCCGACTTCTTCGTTCATCAAATGCGCAAGATCGACAAATTTTTTCTCTTTTGAGTACAGATTTGCCTGTTTAACGTAGGTGCGCATTCGATCGTTAAATTCGAAAGAGTAAGACGCAATAATGGCGTGTTCCAGGCCATCTTCGCCGTTATTTAACAGCTTCAGCGTCGATGCGCCGCCCCACGAAGCAGAGGCAATAATGTTAGGCTTATAGATTGAAATAATTTCCCGAATGATCGCCACTTCATCATCCAGCGTAACGATATTACAGTCCTGCTCATTGTAGGGTTTCGATTTGCCGGAAAAAGGCAGATCGAACGTAATCACATCTGATTTATCCGCCAGAAACCGCTTCCAGTTCCGAAAGGAAGACGAGGTCGCCAGCGCGCCATTTATCAGGATGGTCCTGTTACGTGTGGGCACGCTGCATTTCACTAATTCCACATAAACGTTAAGTTTGTTTATGTTTATAACAGAGTATGCGTGACTCATATCACTCTCCTTACCAACGATTACCCGCGAAAAGTAAATTTTTTTAATGTATATCACAGGGTGATGTGATCATTAAGTTATTTTTATGTTTTATTGGTTTTTTTAATGGGATTAATTTTATGCCTATGATAGTTAAGGTTTTTAACGAGGTTTTAGATGACTAACCTTAAATGGCTTACTTTTAATCAAAAATTAAGCTTATGTTTTCTTGCGATACAATGTGATCTTCCTCATGGAAAAAGCATTGGTTAGCATGGCGTAAAGCGATGCAGTTTGTTAGGTCACATCATTTTCATTACAGAAATTCATGTTAACTAAATTAATGATTTGGGCGGATCTGGATTGGTTTTTTAGTGTTTAGTACTGAATATTTGAATTAATACCTGTGTTGTAGCGGAAAAGAGACAAGAACGGCCGGAGGAGGGCAGCGATGACAGCGCTGAGCAGGAGAAAGTGAGACGCGGGGTTCTGCGCGTATTACAAGAAAAGTGCTCGCGGCAACCAGGCGATAAAGCCACCAGAAGAGGCAAATTAACCGGACGGCGGCCATCCTGGTTTGCAGCGCATAATAAGTCCTGTTCTGGTTGAAACCGGAAGAGGCATGGATGATGACGAAGGAGAAAATGGCCCCCAACGCAGGGGGCAGGGCAGCGGTAGGGTGACTAGTACGTTTTTAATCCCACTGACGGAATATTTCTGCCGTAGTAAATCTCACGCATTTCCTTCCACAGCAGGTCGGTAATACGTTTATGCTCCTGAGGCGTCAGATCTTCAGGGCGGGTATTGAAAAGATAGTGTTTTAAATCGAACTCTTTTAATAACATCTTGGTGTGAAAGATGTTTTCCTGGTAAACGTTAACATCCACCATGTCGTACATGCCCTTCATGTCTTCAGACATAAAGTTCTGAATAGAATTGATTTCATGGTCGATAAAATGTTTCACGCCGTTCACGTCACGCGTGAAGCCGCGCACGCGATAATCCACCGTGACGATGTCTGACTCCAACTGATGAATCAGATAATTAAGCGCCTTAAGAGGGGAGATCACGCCACAGGTCGATACTTCGATGTCGGCACGGAAGGTGCAAAGGCCGCCTTCTGGGTGGCTCTCTGGATAGGTATGTACACAGATATGACTCTTATCAAGGTGCGCAACGACGGAGTTGGGCAGCGGACCCGGATGTTCTGACGTATCAATATCTTTGGGATCGATGGGTTCCTCACTGACCAGAATGGTCACGCTGGCACCCTGTGGCTCATAATCCTGACGGGCAATATTCAGGACATTTGCGCCAATGATGGAACAGGTTTCGGTCAGAATTTCTGTCAGGCGATTGGCATTATATTGCTCATCGATATAAGCAATATACCCATCACGTTCAGCTTCAGTATTTGCATAGCAAATATCGTAGATACAAAAACTCAGGCTTTTGGTCAGGTTATTGAAGCCATGTAGTTTTAGCTTTTGCAATTTTATTCACCCCCTTATAAATGCCCAGTCAGCGCGGGTCTTCCAGTGCATTCAACAGATATTGTGGCAGGGCAAAGCTGCCAGTATGAATCGCCGGTGTATAGTAACGGCAGCGCAAGCCAGAGGCTTCGAAACGCGCCTGTAACAGGGCCGCGTCGGGCTGGCGCAAAGCAGGATTGTCGCTTGCCCAGGCAAACGTCATGATCCCGCCATAGTAGGTCGGGATAGCCGCCTGATAAAAGCTGACATCCTGGAAGTAGTGGCTGAGTTTACGATGGCTGTTCACTGCCTCGTCCTGCTGCAGGAAGCAGACGCCGTTTTGTGCAACGAAAATACCGTTCTCATTCAGGGCTTTTTTACAGCCTGCATAGAATTCAGAGGTAAACAGGCTTTCGCCCGGACCGATGGGATCGGTACAGTCTGAGATAATAACGTCAAACTTTTCAGTGGTGTGATTGACGAAATTCACGCCGTCATCGATAACCAGATTGAGACGCGGATCGTCGTAAGCGCCGGCACTGTGATTGGGCAAATACTGACGGCAAAAGGTGACCACGCCAGCATCAATCTCGACCATTGTGATTTTTTGGATATCAGCGTGGCGGGACACTTCGCGCAACATGGCACCGTCGCCGCCGCCGATGATCAGCACGCTTTTTGCCGAGCCGTGAGCCAGCAACGGCACGTGCGTCATCATCTCGTGATAGATAAACTCATCACGTTCGGTTGTTTGCACCACGCCATCCAGCGCCATGACGCGACCCATGGCCGCGTTTTCAAAGATGATTAAATCCTGGTGGGCCGTTTTATCCCGATAAAGCTGTTTATCGACGGTAAAATACTGGCCAAAGCCGGCATGAAGTGTTTCATACCACATCTCATTTTGGGCCATGATGAAGCTCTCCTTTCGTGACATCACCCCGAAAATCGGCGGGACATCATAGCTAACTATGATAGTCCTTGCACGGGCAAATGTCTGGTGGGAGAGCGGGCTGGCGCGCTACTTTACATAAGCAAGCAGGCTGAGAGAATCCCGGGCCAACGACTTACATTTTTGGTCATTAGCAATGGCGATGCCGCTTAAATCACGATAGCTGGCTTCGCCGAGGGCTTTCATGTTGTAGTTGTTGTAATTGCTTAAGTCCCAGCGGTTCTGCTGAGCAAAAAACACCAACGCCTTACGAATCTGCGCATCGGGCAAATCCTGGTAGCCACAATCATTTTTTAAATAAACGAATACGGCAGTGAGATCGGCAAGATCTTCTGCTTCGGATTCGCTCAGGGCAAAGCTGGTGGAGGAGAAGCCGAAGAGTCCCGCCAGCAGCAGGATCTTGATGCTTTTCTTCATAGTTATTCTCATCAGATAATTGTCTTAAGACGTTAGCACAGTTATGTAAAGATTTTCGATCAATTTACGCTTTTCGGGGCATTCTGTCCGGCTATGCTTGACCTTGCCATAAGGGCAGGGTTTAGGCTTCAGGTAATTTCGTTACAAGGATGCTGATTATGCAACGTCGCCACTTTTTGAAACTCAGCGCGGCACTGGGCGCGGCGGGTGCGCTGCCGCTCTGGAGCCGCTCGCTCATGGCCGCCACCCGACCGCCGCTTCTTATCCCCGCGTTGCTGGAGGCGGATGCGAATGGCCTGTACAGCCTGACGGCGATGGAGGGCACGACGCAGTGGCAGGGGAAAGCCGTACCCACCTGGGGCTACAATGGCAGCCTGCTGGGCCCGGCCATTCGCCTGAAGCGCGGTACGACAGCCACCATCAACATTCATAACCGGCTTAAAGAAGCGACGACGCTTCACTGGCACGGGCTGGACATTCCCGGTGAGGTAGACGGCGGCCCACAGGGCGTCATTGCACCGGGTGCGATGCGTCAGGTGACCTTTACCCCGGATCAGCCTGCGGCAACCTGCTGGTACCATCCGCATCTACACGGCAAAACCGGCCATCAGGTCGCTCAGGGCCTGGCGGGGTTAATTTTGCTGGAGGATCAGCCGTCAGGTACGCTCCGGCTGCCCAGCCAGTGGGGCACCGACGATGTACCGCTTATCTTTCAGGATAAGCAGCTGAGTCAGTCTGGCGAGCATATCGATTATCAACTTGACGTGATGCGCGCGGCGGTGGGTTGGTTTGGCGACATGATGCTGACGAATGGCGTGCAGTATCCGCAGCACGCCGTGCCGCGTGGCTGGCTACGTCTGCGCCTGCTTAACGGCTGCAATGCCCGTTCGCTGCATATCGCGGCCAGCGACAAACGTCCCCTGTATGTTATCGCCAGTGACGGTGGGCTGCTGTCGGAGCCGGTGAAAGTGGATTCACTTCCGCTGCTCCCTGGTGAGCGTTTTGAGATCATGGTCGATACCTCTGACGGCAACGCCTTTGATATCGTCACGCTGCCGGTCACGCAAATGGGCATGACGCTGGCACCTTTCGATCGCCCCCTGCCGCTGGTGAATATCTTGCCGCTGCGGATCATGGCCAGTGCAACTTTACCCGACCAGCTCGCCACGCTGCCAGCTGTGCCAAAAACAGAAGGCCTGACAACGCGCTGGCTGCAGCTCAGTATGGATCCCCAGTTGGATCAGCAAGGTATGCAGGCGTTAATGGCGCGTTACGGTGAGAAAGCCATGGGCAAAGGAGGGCAGCACGCTATGCCAATGGGCAACGACGCGAGCGAGATGAATCATGACAGCGGCGCAGAGACGATGGATCACCAAAATATGGACCATGGCGCAATGTCCACTGCCGCGTATGATTTCCATAACGGCAATAAAATTAACGGTCTGGCATTTGATATGACGCGTCCCGCCTTCAATGTGAAACAGGGCGCCGTGGAAAAATGGACCATTTCCGGCGAAGGCGACAGCATGCTGCATCCTTTTCATATTCACGGTACGCAGTTCCGTATTCTTTCAGAAAACGGCAAACCGCCCGCCGCCCATCGTCAGGGATGGAAAGACATGGTGAATGTCGACGGCTGGCGCAGTGAAGTACTGGTGCGTTTCAATCACGCCGCCGCCGCCGATCATGCTTATATGGCCCACTGCCATTTGCTGGAGCATGAAGATACCGGGATGATGCTGGGCTTCACCGTGACCTGATCAGGCTTGTTCAAGGGCCAGTCGGATGTCTTCTACCAGATCTCCGGCATGTTCGATGCCGATCGATAAGCGTATCGTCGCGTCGGTAATACCGATGCGCTCACGGACTGCATCCGGCACGCCAGAATGCGTGGTTGTGCCGGGATGGCTGGCAAGTGACTCGGTGCCGCCCAGGCTAACGGCCTGCTTAAACAACGCAAGCGCATTGAGAAAGCGAAACGCGGCAGGTTGTCCGCCCACGATATCAAAAGAGAAGGTCGAGCCGGCGCCGCTGCACTGCTCGCGATACGTTTTGCCCGCGGGGCTTTCTGCATCCAGATAGGGCAACCAGTGCAACGCTGCTACCTTAGGATGCGGCTGCAGAAAGGCGGCAACGGCTTCGGCATTGCGAAAGGCTTTTTCCATGCGCAGCGACAGCGTTTCCAGTGAACGGCCAATCATCCAGCTTGAGTGCGGATCCAGTTGCGTACCGATAGCGCTGCGGAGGGCGCGAATTTGCGTCATCAGCGTTTTCTTACCCATCACCGCGCCAGCGATCAGGTCAGAGTGCCCGCCGACATATTTCGTCAGAGAATACAGCGATAAGTCCGCCCCCAGCGTCAGCGGCTGTTGAAAAATCGGGCCCAGCAAGGTGTTATCACAGGCGATGACCGGACGCGAACCCTGATGCCGATCGATCTCGTCGGCGATGCGCCCCATCAGCGCAATATTCACCAGGCTGTTGGTGGGATTCGCCGGGGTTTCCACCAGAATCATCGCGACGCGCCCCTGCGCCATCGCACGATGAGCCGCATCACGCACTTTTGCTTCATCGTGTCCGTCGCTGAAGCCGACCGCCTGAATGTCCAGATTGTGCAGTGTCTTACTCAGCAACGTTTCCGTGCCGCCATACAGCGGCTGCGAATGCAGAATGACTTCTCCCGGTCGTGCAAAGGTTAACAGCGTTGTCGAGATAGCCGCCATACCGGAAGCAAACAGGGCACAGCTTTCCGCCTGTTCGTAAATGGCCAGGCGATCTTCTACGATCTCGCTGTTGGGATGATTAAAGCGGGAATAAACCAGTCCGCCGCTTTTGCCTTCCGGAGGCTGACGACGGCCTGAAACATAGTCGAAAAAATCGCGGCCTTCTTCTGCGCTGTCAAAAACAAAGGTAGAGGTAAGAAACACGGGCGGCTTCACGGCACCTTCCGACAGGCGAGGATCGTAGCCATAATTCAGCATCTGGGTTTCAGGATGCAGTTGACGATCGCCAACGTGCGTTTTCTTACTTGAGGGTGAAGTCATTGAGATCTCCCAATAAGGTCGTTAACTGCATAACGATATGTTGATAAAATCCTATCATGCAGCAATTAATGCTGTTAAATGCTGTGTTGTTCTAAGGTAATGCTGAGTGTGCAACTGCCAGACGACAGGTGAAGATTTTTACTACACGTAAACGTTTGCTTTTTCCGCGCGGCATCAGTACGCCTTTCTACTATGATAGACTGCGTGGCTTTGTGAGCTACCGGGCAAAAGGCAATGAAACATACTGTTGACGTAATGATCCCTGAACAGGCAATCGCCGCGCGCATCGCTGAACTGGGCAAAGAAATCACCGACCATTACCGCGACAGCGGCAGTGATATGGTGCTGGTGGGGCTACTTCGTGGCTCATTTATGTTTATGGCTGATTTATGCCGCGTCATTGATGTCCCGCACGAAGTGGATTTTATGACCGCATCCAGTTACGGCAGCGGTATGTCCACGACCCGGGATGTGAAAATCCTGAAAGACCTGGATGAAGATATTCGCGGCAAAGATGTTTTAATTGTCGAAGACATTATCGACTCCGGTAACACGCTTTCGAAAGTGCGTGAAATCCTGCGCTTGCGTGAGCCAAAATCCCTGGCGATTTGTACGCTGCTGGATAAGCCTGAACGTCGGGAAGTCAACGTCAACGTTGAATACGTCGGCTTTTCTATTCCCGATGAGTTTGTGGTGGGCTTTGGTATTGATTATGCGCAACATTATCGCCACCTGCCTTACATCGGCAAAGTGGTGCCGCTCGAAGACTGAATGCCGTTGACCGCACATTCTTCCAAGGCCTGAGCCCGTCGTTTCGTGTAGGCTTGTCGCGCAACAGCGTTACTGGCGCTGAAAATCGCCCTTAACTAACAGATTAGCCATGCCGTGACGATAGCGTTGTTCAAGGTTCTCCCGGCTGCTTGCCGTCACATCAAGATTGCGCAGGCAGCCATCCTGGATACCGTAAACCCAGCCATGGAGCGACACTTTGCGTCCACGTTTCCAGGCGGATTGCAGAATCGTGGAATGCCCAAGATTATAAACCTGCTCAACAACGTTGATTTCGCAAAGTTTATCCAGGCGTTTATCCGGCGGGAGTTCCCCCAGTAACACGCTATGCTTGTACCAGAGATCGCGAATGTGCAGCAGCCAGTTATCTATGAGACCCAGCTCCGGGTTATCCATAGCGGCCTGAACACCACCGCAGCCATAGTGGCCGCACACGATGATATGTTCAACTTCTAACACCTCTACCGCGTACTGCACCACAGAAAGGCAGTTGAGGTCGGTATGAATGACCAGGTTGGCGACGTTGCGATGAACAAACAGTTCGCCGGGCTCAAGGCCGGTAAGGCGTTCGGCGGGCACGCGGCTGTCTGAACAGCCAATCCAGAGGAAACGCGGTTTTTGCGCCTGAGCCAGTCGCTCAAAAAAGCCGGGATCTTCTTTGACCAGTAATGTGGACCATTCGCGGTTATTACTGATCAGGGTATCAATATCTGTCATGGCGTTAAGCAACCTGTTACTGCGCATTTGCGTGCGCGTACTATAGGCGAAGGCTTCCTAAATTCAAACGGCATTACAATGCCATACAACAGGGTATGTATTCAGAATGACCTATGCACTGGAACTTTCCCGGCTGACCAAGACCTATCCCGGCGGCGTACAGGCGCTCAAGGGCATCGATCTGAACGTCGAAGCCGGTGATTTTTATGCGCTTTTAGGGCCTAACGGCGCGGGTAAATCGACCACTATCGGCATTATCAGTTCGCTGGTGAATAAGTCTGAGGGCAGCGTCAGGGTTTTTGGCTACGATCTGGAAAAAGACGTAGTGAACGCCAAACGCCAGTTGGGCCTCGTCCCACAGGAGTTTAACTTTAACCCGTTTGAAACGGTCATGCAGATCGTAGTGAATCAGGCCGGTTACTATGGCGTTGAGCGCCGTGAAGCCCTGCAACGTGCGGAAAAGCACCTGAAGCAACTCGACCTGTGGGAAAAACGCAACGAGCGCGCGCGGATGTTGTCCGGTGGCATGAAACGTCGTTTGATGATTGCCCGCGCCCTGATGCATGCGCCCAAGCTGCTGATTCTGGATGAACCTACCGCCGGGGTCGATATTGAACTGCGCCGCTCGATGTGGGTGTTTTTGAAAGATCTGAACGCGCAGGGCACCACTATCATTCTGACCACTCACTATCTTGAAGAGGCAGAAATGCTGTGCCGCAACATCGGCATTATTCAAAATGGCGAGCTGGTGGAAAACACCTCAATGAAATCTCTGCTGTCAAAGCTGAAATCGGAAACCTTTATCCTGGATCTGGCCCCGCGCAGTCCGCTGCCGTCGCTGGAAGGTTTCCAGTATCGCCTGGTCGATACATCGACGCTGGAGGTCGAAGTCCTACGTGAGCAGGGGCTGAACAGTGTATTTAGCCAGCTCAGCGCTCAGGGCGTGCAGGTACTGAGTATGCGCAACAAAGCGAATCGTCTGGAAGAGCTGTTCGTCGGCCTGACGCAAGGAAAAACAGGAGCTAAAGCATGACACATTTGTACTGGGTGGCGTTAAAGAGCATCTGGGCCAGGGAGGTGAACCGCTTCGCCCGTATCTGGATTCAGACGCTGGTGCCACCCGTTATCACCATGACGCTGTATTTTATTATCTTCGGCAACCTTATTGGTGCGCGTATCGGCGATATGAATGGGTTCAGCTACATGCAGTTTATTGTGCCTGGCCTGATTATGATGTCGGTGATCACCAACGCCTATGCCAACGTGGCTTCCTCGTTTTTTAGCGCCAAGTTTCAGCGCAATATCGAAGAGCTGCTGGTGGCACCGGTGCCGACGCACATCATCATTGCGGGCTATGTCGGTGGCGGTGTGGCACGCGGCGTTTGTGTCGGTGTGCTGGTTACGGCGGTGTCGCTGTTTTTTGTCCCTTTCCATGTTCATTCATGGATGATGGTTGCCGTCACGCTGCTGCTCACTGCCGTGCTGTTTTCGCTGGCCGGCCTGATTAACGCGGTGTTTGCCCGTACCTTTGACGATATCAGCCTGATACCGACCTTTGTACTGACGCCATTAACTTACCTGGGCGGCGTGTTTTATTCGCTGACGCTGTTACCGCCCGTGTGGCAAGCCATTTCAAAGCTGAACCCGGTGGTGTACATGATAAGCGGCTTCCGCTTTGGTTTCCTCGGCATCCACGATGTTCCGCTGGCGCTGACCTTATCGGTACTGATTGCCTTTATCGTGGTGTTCTATATCGCGGTCTACTTCCTGATTCAGCGCGGGCGCGGATTGCGTACCTGATGCCATGACGGACAAAAAAAGCAGCGATATCGCTGCTTTTTTTATGTGGGCCGGGCTTACGCCAACTGTACCGGCAAGGCTTTCGCCAGGCGCTTCATCTGATTATCCCCTTCAAAGTAGGCCACGTTGGGCTTCCACTGACGGGCTTCTGCATCTTCAACCTGCACATAGGAGCAGATAATCAGGATATCGCCTTCACAGGCACAGCGCGCCGCTGCGCCGTTGACCGAAATGATTTTTGAACCTCGTTCGGCGGCGATAGCATAGGTAGAGAAACGCTGACCGTTGGTCACGTTGTAAATATCGATGGCTTCGTATTGCAGGATGCCAGAAGCATCAAGGAAATCCTGATCGATGGCGCAGGAGCCTTCATAGTTGAGGTCTGCCTGCGTCACCTTCACGCGATGCAATTTGCCTTGTAAAACCGTGCGAATCATAGTCAGAAACCTTGTTATACAGCCAAAAATACGACCTGCAGCCTTTACTGCGTGAGGTCGACCTGTTGATTATCGATCAGCCGTGCGTTCCCCAGCCAGGCCGCCATTAAAACCACGGCACGCTGACTGTCCACCGTCAGAGGGGCTAGCGTTTCTGCATCGCAGATTGCCAGGCCATCCGGCCGCAATCCTTTTTCCTGCAGCGACAGATTCGCGGCATCAATAATATCGTCAATCTGCCGCTCGCCATTAGCCAGTCGGGCGGCCATTTCATTCATTACCTGACTCAAACCGGGTGCCAGCTTGCGTTCATCGTCAGTGAGATAGCCGTTGCGTGAGCTGAGTGCCAGGCCATCTTTGGCACGGACGGTGGGCACACCGACAATCTCGATGTCGAACCCCATATCCGCCACCATTTTACGAATGATGGCTAACTGCTGAAAATCTTTCTCGCCGAAGCAGGCTATATCGGGCTGAACCAGATTAAACAACTTGCTGACGATGGTCGCGACGCCGCGAAAATGGCCGGGACGGCTCGCGCCTTCCAGCAGCGATGACAACACCGGGACCTCTACGAACGTCTGATTGGCCAGCCCCTGGGGATAAACCTCGGCAGGTGAGGGCGCAAACACGACATCGACGCCGTGACGGTTGAGCTTCTCGCAATCCTCCTGGAGCGTACGCGGATAGCGAGCCAAATCGTCAGGACGATCAAACTGCATGGGGTTGACGAAAATGGACACGATAACGATATCACCCCGTTCACGCGCCTCGTCGACCAGCGTTAAATGCCCTTCGTGCAGGTTGCCCATTGTCGGCACCAGCGCGATACGTTTACCTTGCTCGCGCCAGCGACGAACGTCACGTCGCAACATAGGCAGAGTGTCGATGATCAGCACGGCAATTCTCCTGAATTACTGGAAACTGTGTTCAACAGCGGGATAGCTTCCTGCTTCAACTTCAGCAATATAGCGGCGGATGGCCGCCCGGATGTCGCCGGTCTCAGCCAGAAAGTTTTTCGCAAATTTGGGCACGTGCCCGCCGGTGATCCCCAGGGCGTCGTGCATGACCAGTATCTGACCGTCGGTAACGTTACCTGCGCCGATACCAATCACCGGAATCGCCAGCGCCTGGGTCACGCGCTGCGCCAGCGCAACAGGGACACATTCCAGCACCAGCAGCTGAGCCCCCGCCGCTTCGATAGCCAGCGCATCAGCCAGAAGCTGCTCCGCGCCTGCTTCATCGCGCCCCTGTACTTTATAACCGCCAAAAATATTCACAGACTGCGGCGTTAATCCCAGATGGCCACATACCGGCACGGCGCGCTCCGTCAGCATGCGTACGCTGTCTGCCAGCCATGCGCCGCCTTCCAGCTTCACCATATTGGCTCCGGCTCGCATGAGCTGCGCTGCGTTATTAAAGGTTTGCTCTGGCGTGGCATAACTCATGAAGGGCAGGTCAGCCAGTAAGAGCGACTGAGGCGCACCCCGACGCACCGCTGCGGTATGGTAGGCGATATCGCTTACCGTTACAGGCAACGTCGAATCATGGCCCTGTACGGTCATTCCCAGCGAGTCGCCTACCAGTAGCACCTGAATGCCCTCATCGGCAAACAGCCGGGCGAAACTAAACTCGTAGGCGGTCAGGGTCGCGAATTTTTTGCCGCTTTCTTTCCACTGACGCAAATGAGAAATGGTGGTGGGTTTCATGGCGCTCTCAACTCAGAAATTCAGATGGACGCATTTTACTGTATCGCGTTGCTGAGCGGAATCTGTGACGTGTGAATAGATGATCAACTGTGCCAGGGACGGATGCTGGAGCAGTCAAGTCTGGCCAGAAGCGGCTGAAGCGGGCGGCCATCAGGCAGGTGCAGATTGGGCGCAATCGCCAGCAGCGGTACCAGCATAAATGCGCGATTAAGCAGGTCGTAATGCGGCACGATCAGCCGATCGCTGTTGAGGCTGGCTGTACCAAACAGCATGATATCAATATCCAGCGTGCGCGGGCCCCAGCGCTCGGCTTTGCGAACGCGACCATGTTCCCGTTCAATTCGCTGGGTTTGATCCAGGAGCGCCTCGGCAGTGAGCGTGGTTTCAAGCGCTACCGCTGCATTAAGGTAGTCCGGCTGGTCGGGTGGGCCATAGGGCGGCGTGCGGTAAAAGGGGGAGGTAGCTACGCGTTGAGTCTCAGGGAGAGCGTCCAGGGCTGAGAGCGCTGCATCAATCTGATGCAGCGGATCGGCAAGGTTACTGCCTAATGCCAGATAAACCCGGGTCATGAGGCGTTGTTGTTATCACGACGCGGAGCCGTTGAACGGCGACGAGGGCGGCGCGTACGGCTGCGCGGGGCCGGATCGTCTCCCAGGGTATTCAGCATCGTTTTCTGCTGTGGCGGCGCGGCAACCTGGAACTCTCCCCACCACTTACTCAGGCGCAGCAGTTCCGGATTGTTTTCTACCTCCGCTCGCAGCGAGAGCAGGTCGTAAGCAGCACGGAACTTAGGATGCTCCATCAGCTTCCAGGCCCGCTTACCGTGGCGACGAGACATGCGTAGCTGCAACTGCCAGATGTCGCGAATCAACGATGTGATGCGCTTAGGAATGGCTAACGCACGGCAGGCTTCGTCCAGCGTATCGTTCATGGCCAGGGCAAAGGCATCGTAATAGGTCAGGCCACTTTCCTGCGCAATGCGTTCAGCCGCTTCGAGCTGTGGATACCAGAACATCGCGGCGAACAGGAAGGCCGGATTAACCCGCATATCATTTTGAATACGGTTATCCGTGTTCTTCAGCACCTGGGCCAGCATGCGCTCCATGTGGCTGTCGCCGTTCTCGGTAAAGTTACGGGCCAGCGTGGGGAACAGCGGCTGAAATAACTGGTATTCACACAGCTTAAGCCAGGTACTGTAACCATAGCCGGCCTGCAGCAGTTTTAGCGACTCTTCAAACAGACGCGCGGCGGGCACGTCACGAAGTAACGACGCCAGACGGGGAATCGGCTCAGCCGTTTCAGGCGCAATACGCATATTTAATTTGGCAGCGAAACGCGCAACGCGCAGCATGCGCACAGGATCTTCGCGATAACGGGTTTCCGGATCGCCAATCAAGCGAATAATGCCTTGCTGCAGATCGTTCAGACCACCGACATAATCCCGCACCGAAAAATCGGCCACGCTGTAATAGAGGCTGTTGATCGTCAGATCGCGACGCTGAGCATCATCTTCGATGCTGCCGAAAATATTGTCGCGCAGCAGCATACCGCTCTGGGCACGCTGAGAATTGTTATGATCGTCGCTGGTCTCTTCAATCTGATGATGACCGCGGAATGTCGCCACTTCGATCACTTCCGGCCCAAACATCACGTGCGCCAGACGGAAGCGGCGGCCAACCAGACGGCAGTTGCGGAACAGTTTACGCATCTGCTCCGGCGTGGCGTTTGTGGTCACGTCGAAGTCTTTAGGCTTCTGTCCCAGCAGCAAATCGCGCACGCCGCCGCCAACAAGATAGGCTTCATAACCGGCTTTATTCAGACGATACAGCACCTTGAGGGCATTTTCGCTGATGTCTTTACGTGAGATGGTGTGGCTTTCACGAGGAATGATGGTCATATGACTCTCAGGTTCAACCTCTGCTGGTGCTTCCTCGTCATCACGCTTCAGGACTTTCCGGCAAAAATTAGCGACTCGGGTAAAAATGGGACACCTCGACAGTGACAATTAGGGTGTAGGTAAAATCAGCGGCTAATCATAGCCTGTTGTGAATCATTTGAGAATGCTGTTGTCTATGCATCCGTTATCAGGGCGTTATCGTGAGGTATCAAAGCGATATTCCACTGCTTCACGGCGTCAGACAGCAGTTTCTCCTGCGTTTTGTCCATCCAGCCTTCGGCGACAGGCTGCCCCAGAAAGCGTAAAGCCTGCACCAGGCTCGGCCGCGTATCCCCTTCCGGTAACGCGGGCGCATGATTTTGCTTAGAAAGTTTGTGACCATCGGCCGTCGTTGCCAGCGGCAAATGCAAATAGTCCGGTAGCGCCCAGCCAAATTGCTGGTAAAGAGCAATCTGCCGTACCGTAGGCTCAATTAAGTCTGCACCGCGCACAATTTCCGTGATGCCCTGATGATGATCGTCCACGACGACAGCCAGATTGTAAGCAAACAGCCCATCACGACGATGAATGATAAAATCTTCCTCAGCCAGCCGCCGATCGGCAATGATCTCGCCTCTGAGTCGATCCTGAAAACCATAAACAGGCGCATGCTGGCGCAGGCGCAGGGCCGCACCTTCGGGACCGCGTTGACGATCCCGACAGTGACCATCATAAAAGCCACCGGCTTGCTGAATGCGGCTTCGGGTACAGGTGCAGAAATAACTTTGACGGTGCGCTCTTAACCAGTGCAGTGCATCGCGATAAGCGTTGTGTCTCTGGGATTGCCACATCACCTCGCCATCCCAGAACAGGCCGTAATGCTCCAGCTGTTGCAGAATACGCGTTGCGGCACCGGCGACTTCGCGCGGCGGATCGATATCTTCAATACGAACCAGCCAGCGGCCGTGCTGTGAACGTGCGCTCAGGTAACTGCCTAACGCAGCAATCAGGGAGCCGAAATGGAGTTCGCCAGAGGGAGATGGCGCGAAGCGCCCAACGCAGGATGAGTATGACATAGGCGTTATGAATCACACGGCGGAAAAAGTGGGACTTCTTCCGCCGTGTGGCTGCAGTCAGACGGCAACATTAACCCGCCATTTGCTTCTCACGAATTTCTGCCAGTGTCTTACAGTCGATACACAGATCGGCGGTAGGACGCGCTTCAAGACGGCGGATACCGATCTCTACGCCACAGGAATCGCAATAGCCAAAGTCATCATCTTCGACTTTCTTCAGCGTTTTCTCGATCTTTTTAATTAACTTACGCTCGCGGTCGCGGTTACGCAGTTCCAGGCTGAACTCTTCTTCCTGAGCGGCACGGTCAACCGGGTCAGGGAAGTTAGCAGCTTCATCCTGCATATGTGTAACGGTGCGATCGACTTCGTCCCGCAATTGATTGCGCCAGGCTTCCAGAATCTTGCGAAAATGGTCCAGTTGCGCGTCATTCATATACTCTTCGCCCGGCTTCTCCTGATAAGGCTCCACCCCAGCGATGGCGAGAATACTCAGGGACGATGTTTTACGGTTTTGCCCTTCTTGCATGTTGTTTCTCTCCTGGATAACACGCACTATACCCTTCGATAGCCATCGGTAAGCGCATTCACGCTGACCGTGTTTATGGCCCTCTCCTGGGTACATCGATCCCCCAACGGGGAAAAAACAGGCCGCTATAAATAACAGAAGCAGTCAAGGTTGGCAATTATTCCTGATCGCATCTTGACAAGCCTGTGAGGAACAGCGTAGTTGACCCCTGACAGAAGGTAGTCATATCACAGAAGGATGCCAGTGATATTACAATGTTACGTCAACCGGCGTCGTTAATAACATCCCGGCGGATGACAGTTCTGCCCGATAAGCCAAAATCTCCACGCCACTCAGCTGCGCCTGTACCAGTTGCTCTGCGTAAGCGGCATCAATGTGACGCGCCGGGGAAACGTCCTCAATCCCCGAGTGCAGAACGGCAAACAACAAAACGGCCCGATGCCCCTCTGCCACAGCCTGACTCAGCTCGCGCAGGTGTTTCTGTCCTCGAATCGTCACCGCATCCGGAAAATAGCCTTTACCTTCCTGCAAAAGCGTCACGGATTTCACCTCAATATAGCACTCAGGTCGATCCTGTGCCTTGAGCAGGAAATCAATTCGGCTTTTTTCAGTGCCATATTTGACTTCGGCCTGACATTCCTCGTAGCCCGCCAGCGGTAAAATCTGGTTTTTGCTTAGCGCCTCACGTACCAGTTGGTTGGCGCGCAGGGTATTCACGCAGATCCAGTGGCCCTGCTGCGTCTCGGTCATCTCCCAGCTATGCGGATATTTGCGCGTCAGGCTGTCAGAGGTTGAATACCAAACGGTGTCGCCCGGGGTTGCACAGCCGGTCATTGCGCCGGTATTGGCGCAATGTATTGTCAGCGTCTCGCCTTCAGGCGTCACGACATCGGCCAGAAAACGTTTATAGCGGGTAACCAGTCGCGCAGATTTGAGAACGGGGGAAAAAAGCATAAGGCTCCTGATTAAGGCAGTAAGGGCCAACTGGCCAGCGTGCGGTAGCGGGTCCGGCCTTGCACGTACTCGGAGGCGAAAAGGGAAAATTCGCTGGCTGAAAATTGCCAGTGAAAGCCGCGAGGGGGCAGGGCGACGGGCTGCGTCGCCGCACGCAGCAGCGTCACGTGGGGATGAAAGGGCTGGGCCGGTTGCCCGCAGCCGTGGCGCGCGGCCTGGGCGCGCAGCAGGCTTGCTAACTGTAACAAGCCGCGCGGCGGACGCTGGCAACCCAGCCACACCACGCCGGGACGAGGCCAGTGGCCCGCATCGTCTAATGCGACGTCAAACGCGGGCTGGCGGATACGCGACGCCAGCGTCTGCAACTGGGTTGAGGTTTCAGGGGAGACATCCCCCAGAAAAGCCAGCGTCAGGTGGAGGTTGGCGGCTGCAATCGGGCGGCCAGCATCCTCATTAAACGTGTGTGCCCGCCAGTGCACCAGTTGCTGTTGCAGCGCCTCTGGCGGGGTAATAGCAAAAAATAAGCGTTGTGACGCCATGGCGGTCTCCGGCAATCCTCACGGATGAGTGCTACAATGCGCGCCATCTTAACACAGCCATTCGTGGAGTTTGCGGTGAGTGATCTACCCGTCAGCGCGGTGTTGCCTGACCTTCTGAGCGCGCTTAACGACGCCTCAAACATCCTGCTGGCCGCGCCCACTGGCGCAGGTAAATCCACCTGGTTGCCGCTTCAGCTTTTACAGCATCAGGCGATAGCGGGACGCATCATTATGCTGGAGCCGCGTCGCCTTGCCGCACGTAATGTGGCGCAACGGCTGGCAGAACAGTTGGGTGAACAACCCGGCGCGACCGTAGGCTACCGTATGCGTGGCGAAAGCTGCGCAGGGCCGATGACCCGGCTTGAAGTGGTGACCGAAGGCATTCTGACCCGAATGCTGCAGCAGGATCCCATGCTGGACGGCGTATCATTGGTTATCCTGGATGAGTTTCATGAGCGCAGCCTCCAGGCCGATCTGGCGCTGGCGCTGCTGCTGGACGTGCAGCAGGGGTTGCGTGAAGATTTGAAAATCCTGCTGATGTCGGCGACGCTCGATAACGCCAGGCTGGCAGCCTTGTTACCGAATGCCCCTCTCATTACCTCGGAAGGGCGGAGCTACCCGGTTGAACGCCGCTACACGGCGTTGAGCCAGACTCTGCGGTTTGAAGAGGCGGTGGCGCGCGAAGTCGCGCAGTTGCTGCGAGAGGAAACGGGCTCACTGCTGTTGTTTCTGCCTGGCGTTGCGGAAATCGAGCGGGTAAAGCGAGAGCTGGAAGCGCGCGTTGACGCTGATGTGGATCTGACTCCGCTGTATGGCGCACTTCCCCTTGCGGCCCAGCAACGGGCCATCCTGCCTGCCGCCAGCGGACGCCGCAAAGTGGTGCTGGCGACCAACATCGCCGAAACCAGCCTGACAATTGAAGGCATTCGCCTGGTGGTGGACAGCGCGCAGGAACGAAGCGCGCTGTTTGATGCCCGCAGCGGTGTGACGCGGCTGCAGACCCAGCGCGTCAGTCAGGCCTCCATGACGCAGCGCGCCGGACGAGCCGGACGTGTCATGCCCGGTATTTGCCTGCATCTGGTAGCGCAGGAACAGGCCTCACGCGCGCCTGCGCAGAGCGAAGCGGAAATTTTGCACAGCGATCTCACCTCGCTGTGGCTGGAGCTGCTGCAGTGGGGATGTACCCGTATCGATCAGCTACAGTGGATCGATCTGCCGCCGGAAAAGCATTTGCGTGCGGCCCGGCAGCAGCTGTTGCGGCTGGGGGCGCTGGACGATCAGGGCCATCTTAATGCCCAGGGACGACGAATGGCGCAGTTGGGCAGCGACGCCCGTCTTAGCGCGATGTTATGTGCGGCAGGCGGCGACGCTGATGCCGTTGCCAGCGCGGCCTTGCTGGTGGCCATTCTGGAAGATCCTCCTCGCAGCGCCAGCGTCGATTTACGTGACGCGCTTTATCGTCCATCGCCTCAGTGGCAACGCCGCGCACAGCACTGGCAAAAACGCATCGGCGTCCTCGGTGGCCGGGTGGACGAAGACCGGTTTGCCGCGCTGCTGACCGCTGGATTCAGCGATCGCCTGGCACGACGTCGCGATAACAGCGGCCGGTATCAGCTCGCTAACGGACTGGGCGCGATGCTGGACGAACAACAGGCACTGACGCGTTACGAATGGTTAATCGCGCCCACATTGTTACAGGGCAGCAGCGCGCCGGACGCGCGCATCCTGCTGGCCATGCCCGTCGATATTGATACCCTGACGCAACAGTGTCCGCTGCTCGTTGAACAGCGTACCGAGGTGGAATGGGATGAGGAGAAAGGCACACTGCGCACGTTGCGGCGTGAGCAGATTGGCGAACTGGTCCTGAAAACCCAACCGCTTGCCCGGCCCGATGCAGAAGTACTGCAGGCGGCCATGCTACGGTGGATCAGTAAAAAAGGACTCTCGGTGTTGGGCTGGACGCCGGCGTCCGGGCAGTTGCGCCTGCGCATTCAGTGTGCGGCCCAATGGTTACCCGAGGAGCCATGGCCTCAGGTTGATGATGCCAGCCTGCTTGAGTCGCTCGAACACTGGCTTCTGCCTGAGATGAGCGGAGTGCGCGACCTGAAGAGTTTACAGTCCGTGAACCTTGTCAGCGCGCTCTTACATTTGCTCACATGGTCACAACGTCAGCGGCTGGATACTGTGCTGCCAACTCATTACACTGTGCCCACCGGAAGTCGGCTGCCCATCCGCTATGATGCGGATAAACCGCCTGCACTGGCGGTACGCATCCAGGAAATGTTTGGCGAAGCCAGCAATCCGACCGTGGCAGAAGGGCGGGTTCCACTGGTACTGGAGCTGTTATCGCCCGCCCAGCGCCCTTTACAGATCACCCGCGATCTTGCGGCCTTCTGGCGGGGTGCCTATGCGGACGTGCAAAAAGAGATGAAAGGGCGTTATCCCAAACATCTCTGGCCTGACGATCCTGCCTCTGCCTTGCCGACAAGGCGGACAAAAAAGAATACGTCACAGGGCGGAACCTCAGGTTAATTCAGAGGGTTCTGCCATGCGACAGTGAAGAAAGCAGTTAGAGTAGCGGCGCAGCCGTAAGCTATGCCTGGAGAATAAAACGCATGTCTGGGAACGATCGCGAACCTATTGGGCGCAAAGGAAAACCGCTGCCACCGCGCAGTAGCGCCCGCCGTGGGCGGCGCAGAGACATCGATGACGATGCTCAGGACGATTTTGATGATGACTACGAGGAGGAAGCGCCGGTGCCACGTAAAGGTAAAGGTGGAAAACCGCCGCGCGGCAAACGCCGTTGGCTGGGATGGTTAATTAAGCTGTTCCTGGTATTTGTGGTGGTAATGGCCGCGTGGGGCGTATACCTCGACTCGGAAATTCGCAGCCGTATAGACGGGAAAGTCTGGCAACTGCCCGCCGCCGTATACGGTCGTATGGTCAGCCTTGAACCTGGCATGGCCTACAACAAAAGTGAAATGATCGCGCTGCTTGAAGGCACGCAATACCGTGAAGTTTCACGTATTACGCGCCCGGGTGAGTTCTCGGTCAAGGGCAACACCATTGAACTGTTGCGCCGTCCGTTTGATTTTCCGGACAGCAAAGAGGGGCAGATCCATGCCCGTATGACCTTTAGCAAAGATGAACTCAGCGAGATTAAAAACGTTGAAACCGGACGTGATTTTGGTTTCTTCCGTCTTGATCCACGTCTGATTACCATGCTGCAGTCACCCAACGGTGAACAACGCCTGTTTGTGCCCCGTGCGGGTTTCCCGGATCTGCTGGTTGATACGCTGATTGCCACCGAAGATCGCCATTTTTACGAGCATGACGGTATCAGCCCCTATTCTATCGGTCGTGCCTTCGTCGCGAATATTACGGCAGGTAAAGCGGTGCAGGGCGGCAGCACGCTGACTCAGCAGCTGGTAAAAAACCTGTTCCTGACCAACGAGCGTTCACTGTGGCGTAAAGCGCGTGAAGCCTATATGGCCGTGATCATGGACGCCCGTTACAGTAAAGATCGCATTCTGGAGCTTTACCTTAACGAGGTGTACCTCGGCCAGGCAGGTAACGATCAGATTCGTGGTTTCCCCCTGGCCAGCCTTTACTACTTTGGCCGACCGGTAGATGAACTGAGCCTCGATCAGCAGGCAATGCTGGTTGGCATGGTAAAAGGCGCTTCGCTCTATAATCCATGGCGTAACCCGAAGCTGGCGCTGGAACGACGCAATCTGGTTCTGCGCTTACTGCAGCAGCAGAAAGTCATCGACCAGGAACTGTATGACATGCTGTCAGCCCGTCCGTTAGGCGTGCAACCGAAAGGCGGTGTGATCACGCCTCAGCCTGCCTTTATGCAAATGGTACGCAATGAGCTGCAGGCGAAGCTGGGCGACAAGGTCAAAGATCTGTCGGGTGTGAAAATTTTCACCACGTTAGATCCGGTCTCACAGGATGCCGCTGAAAAAGCGGTGATCGACGGTATTCCCACCCTGAAAAAGCAGCGCGGTTTGAAAGATCTGGAAACCGCAATGGTGGTCGTTGACCGCTTCACGGGTGAAGTTCGCGCGATGGTCGGCGGCGCCGATCCGCAGTTTGCAGGCTATAACCGTGCGTTACAGGCTCGCCGTTCAATTGGTTCTCTGGCGAAACCCGCGACGTATCTTACCGCACTGAGCCAGCCGAATACGTACCGGCTGAATACATGGATCGCCGACGAACCTATTGCGCTGAAACAGCCCAACGGCAGCGTCTGGAAACCCATGAATGACGACCGCCGCTTCAGTGGCAAAGTTATGCTGGTGGACGCGTTAACCAACTCTATGAACGTGCCAACGGTGAACCTGGGCATGACGCTGGGGCTCAATGCAGTGGTGGATACCTGGACCAAACTGGGCGTGCCAAAAGATCAGCTCAACCCGGTGCCGGCTATGCTGCTGGGCGCACTCAACCTGACGCCGGTTGAAGTTGCCCAGGCGTTCCAGTCGATTGCCAGCGGAGGGAATCGTGCCGATCTGTCTGCAGTGCGCTCCGTCATTGCGGAAGACGGAACCGTACTGTACCAGAGCTTCCCACAGGCCCAGCGGGTTGAACCGGCGCAGGCGGCCTATTTAACGCTCTACACGATGCAGCAGGTTGCCGATCACGGTACAGCGCGCGCCCTGGGCGCGCGTTTCCCGAATGCGCATCTGGCAGGTAAAACAGGCACCACAAACGACCTGATCGACAGCTGGTTTGCGGGCATCGACGGTAAAGAAGTAGCGATAACCTGGGTAGGGCGTGATAACAACCAGCCCACCAAACTGTACGGTGCCAGCGGCGCCATGCAGATCTATCGTCGCTATCTTGATAACCAGGCACCCATGCCGTTGCAGCTGACGCCGCCTGAAGATGTCACGATGATGAATATAGATTCGGCAGGCAACTTTGTTTGTGGCTCGGGCAGCAGCACCTGGCGTTCGCTACCGGTTTGGGCGCTGGATCCCAACGCGCTGTGTCAACAGCAGCAGCAGCAGGTTCAGCAGCAGCAAATGCAGCAGCAACAATTGCAACAGCAGCAACAACAGGAACAGAAAGACAGTGATGGCGTTGCGGGCTGGATAAAAGATATGTTTGGTAAATAACCGGCTAAAAGCGGTTAAAAAAAGGCACTCCGGTGCCTTTTTTTGTGCCTGCTGATGATGAAGGAATCGAGCGACAAACAGCGCCACTGAAGGGAATTCCGCTTGCAGAAAATGTTGGATCTCGCATATTATCGAAACGTTATAATAATCATTATCGTTTCGATTCGCTTATTCATCCCCATTTGAGAGACACCTTCATGACTGCGCGCACTACCACTTTTGGTTTCCCACAAAGGTTATTTACCCGTCGCCCTCTGGCACTGATGATTGCGCTGCTTTCCGGCGGCGCAAGTTCGCTGGCCTTCGCCGAACAAACGGTGGTGGTTTCGGCCAACGGTGGTGCCGCTGTCGGGCAGGAAAATCCGTGGGGACCGGCGGCCACCGTTGCTGCGAAACGCAGCGCTACCGGTACCAAAACGGATACGCCGATTGAAAAGAACCCGCAGTCGGTTTCCGTGGTCACGCGTGAAGAGATGGAGATGCGCAACGTCAGCAGCGTCAAGCAGGCATTTAACTATACGCCTGGCGTACTCACCGGCAACCGCGGCAGCTCTTCGGTCATTGACGCGCTGTCGATTCGCGGCTTTAGCGAAACCAACACCAATCAGTATCTTGATGGGCTGAAGCTGCAGGGTGACAACTACTCTGAATTCGCTATCGATCCCTATTTTCTGGAGCGGGCTGAACTGCTGCGCGGTCCGGTTTCCGTGCTGTACGGTAAAAGCAATCCCGGCGGTGTTGTCGCTTTAGTCAGCAAGCGTCCCACTCAGGAAACGCTGCGCGAAGTCCAGTTCCAGATGGGCAACCATAATCTTTACTCCACCGGTTTTGACTTTGGCGGTGCCATAGACGATGCGGGCGTATACAGCTATCGCCTGACAGGCCAGGCCAGCAGCCAGGATGCCCAACAGGCGAATAATAAACAAAAGCGTTACACTATCGCCCCTTCATTCAGCTGGCGTCCGGATGAAAATACCCGTTTAGATCTGCTGACCTATTTCCAGAACGAGCCGGACACCGGCTACTACGGCTGGCTGCCGCGTGAAGGGACCGTTGTGCCGATCACCCGGCCTGATGGCAGCCAGTACAAACTGCCGACCAACTTTGATGAGGGCGAGAAGAGCAACCGCATCTCACGCAACACCAAAATGCTGGGCTACAGCTTCGAGCACCGTTTTGATGATACCTGGACGGTGCGTCAGAATCTGCGCTATGCCGAGTTAACCACGGATTACCGCAGTATTTACGGCTTTGGTTATAATCCGGACACGCAGCTGATTACGCGCAATTCAGCACTTTCCAAAGAGAAGCTGAACCAGTTTGCTGTGGACAATCAGGTACAGGCTAAATTTGCCACCGGTGAACTCGCTCATACCTTATTGCTTGGCGTTGATTTCCAGCGTACCCGTAATGATATTGACGCACAGTTCGGTACGGCAACAGCGTTAAATCCGTTTAACCCGCAATATGGCAATGATACGACTTCGCCCTATGCTGAACCCTACAAGCACTTAAATAAACAGCGCCAGACAGGTTTGTATGCGCAGGATCAGATGGAGTGGGATCGCTGGGTTCTGACGTTAGGTGGCCGATATGATTACGCCATGACGTCAGTATACAACCGCTATAACGGTAATCTCGATCGTCAAAACGATCAGGCCTTTACCTGGCGCGGCGGTCTGAACTACGTATTCGATAACGGTATCGCACCTTACTTCAGCTACAGCGAAGCCTTCCTTCCTAATGCGGGCTCGACGTATGAGGGGAACGCGTTCGATCCTTCTCGGGCTAAGCAGTATGAAGCCGGTGTGAAATATGTACCGAAAGATCGGCCAATCGTCATGACAGCCGCGGTATATGAACTGACTAAGACCAAAAATCTGACGGCAGATCCCAACCCATTGCATCCGTTTGCCAGCATCCAGAGCGGCGAAATCCGTTCTCGCGGTGTGGAACTGGAAGCCAAAGCGGCGCTAAACGCCAACGTAAACCTGACGGCCTCTTATACCTATACCGATGCCGAGTATACGGAAGATACCCAGCTCCAGGGCAAAACCCCGGTACAGGTGCCCAAACACATGGCGTCACTGTGGAGTGACTATACCTTCCACGAAACCGCGCTGTCAGGCGTCACGGTCGGAGCGGGCGTCCGTTACGTGGGCGAAAGTCAGGGGCTGTATAGCACAGGTCCTGATGTCAACCAGAACTTTAGCGTGGCGGGTTATACCACTGTCGATGCTGCACTGAAATATGATTTAGGACGTTTTGGTTTGCCTGGCTCAACGGTAGGCGTTAACGTTAACAACCTGTTTAACCGCGACTACGTTGCCAGTTGTTACCGTGAGTATGCGTGCTATTGGGGCGCAGAACGGCAGATTACAGGTACCGCCACGTTCCGGTTCTGATAGATGAGGGCGCTCCGGCGCCCGTTTACAGGGATTACCATGCAGCTTCCGCAGCATCAACAAACGACCTTCCAACTGGAGAATGCCAGCTTTCGTGTACCCGGTCGCACGCTTCTCCAGCCGCTGTCTCTCTCTTTTACACCAGGCAAAGTGACCGCACTGATAGGTCATAACGGTTCAGGCAAATCCACGCTGTTAAAAATGTTGGGACGGCATCACGCGGCCAGCGAAGGCCGGGTGCTCCTTAATGGTCGGCCTGTAGAGAGCTTAAAAAGCAAAGTGTTTGCCCGTGAGGTCGCCTATTTACCGCAGCAGTTACCGGCTGCCGAAGGCATGACGGTGCGTGAGCTGGTGGCCATCGGGCGTTACCCCTGGCATGGGGCGCTGGGACGTTTCAGTCAGGAGGACCGGGCACGCGTTGAGCAGGCGATTTCGCTCGTCGGATTAACGCCTTTTGCCTCTCGTCTGGTAGACAGCTTATCGGGTGGGGAACGGCAACGGGCCTGGCTGGCGATGATGGTGGCGCAAAACAGCCGCTGTCTGCTGCTGGATGAACCCACTTCCGCACTGGACATTGCCCACCAGGTGGACGTGCTGGCCCTGATTCAGACGCTGAGCCGGGAGCATGGCTTAACCGTCATTACCGTATTGCATGACATCAACATGGCGGCCCGTTACTGCGACCATCTGGTGGCATTACGTGGCGGCGGGCTTATCGCGCAAGGCGGCCCGGAGCACATCATGCAGGCGGACGTTTTGCAGGATATCTATGGTATTCCAATGGGGATCTTTCCCCATCCTGGCGGCGGCGCGCCGGTGAGCTTTGTGTGTTAAGGACAGGATAATGCCCGATTTATTCCGCCGTCGCCTGATGATGGCGATGGCGTTATCGCCACTTATGAGCCCCTTTTCACTCCAGGCGGCGCAGCCCGATCCCGCTCGCATCATCGCGCTGGAGTGGTTACCCACCGAACTGCTGCTGGCGTTAGGCGTTAAGCCCTTTGGGGTCGCCGATGTGCATAATTATAATATCTGGGTCGGGCAGCCAGCCTTGCCTGCCGGCGTGGTGGATGTTGGGCTGCGTACCGAGCCTAACCTTGAACTGATGACCCAGATGCATCCCTCCCTGATTCTCTGTTCAAACGGCTATGGACCGCCTAAAGAGAAACTCCAGCGTATTGCGCCCATTATGGGGTTTGACCTGCACGGCGGCGACGGTAAACCCTTGTCGCGCGCGCGTGTCTCGCTGCGCGCGCTCGGGGCCAGGCTGGGGCGGGAAGCTCAGGCTGAAGCGCATCTGCAATACGTGGATGCGGAAATCGCCGCAGCCCGTCAGCGTCTGGCTCCCTATGCCGGACGCGCTATCTTGCTGATGTCACTGCTTGACAGCCGCCATGCCATCACCTTCGGTAAGAACAGCTTATTCCTTGAAGTCATGGAACGGCTTGGCCTGAAGAATGCCTGGCAGGGAGAAACCAATTTCTGGGGAAGTTCAGTGATTGGCCTGGAAAGGCTGGCGGCGTTTCACGATGTCGAAGCCATCTGCTTCGACCACGACAATGCGGCCGTTATGCAGCAGCTGTCGCGCAGCCCGCTGTGGCAGGCAATGCCTTTTGTCCAAAGCGGTCATTTTCAACGCGTACCGGCGGTCTGGTACTACGGGGCAACATTGTCGGCCCTGCATTTTATACGCGTGCTGGAACATGCGCTGGAGAAGGTCTGATGCGGCATCGTTATTTTCCTGTCACTGTGCTGAGCGTCCTGTTTCTGCTCGCGCTGGCGCTCACCGCGATAAACCTTCAGCAGGCCCTGCCTCCGGGGCAGTGGACTCAGGCCTTGTGGTCACCGGATACCGCTAATGTCCAGCAGATGGTGTTTCACTACAGTTTGCTGCCGCGCTGGGCGCTGGCGCTGTTGGTGGGTGCCGGTCTGGGATTAGCGGGCTTGCTGTTTCAACAGGTACTGCGAAACCCGCTGGCGGAACCGGGAACGCTAGGGGTTTCATCCGGCGCACAGTTGGGGATCACCGTCGCCACATTGTGGCACCTGCCGGGCGGAGCACTCACCCAGCAGCTTGCCGCCTCAGGTGGTGCGTTGCTGGTGGGGGCGCTGGTCTTTAGCGTGGCCTGGAGTAAACGCTTATCGCCCGTTACCCTGATTCTGGCAGGGCTGGTCCTGAGTCTCTACAGCGGGGCGGTTAATCAGATCTTCGCCATCTTCAATCACGACCAGTTGCAAAATATGTTTTTGTGGAGCACGGGCGCACTGAACCAGATGAGCTGGGACAGCGTTACCCAGCTCTGGCCGCGCCTGGTGCTGGCGCTGATACTGTCACTGGCGCTTCTGCGGCCGCTGACGCTCATGGGGTTGGACGATGGCGTGGCAAAAAACCTCGGTCTGGCCCTGTCCGTCACCCGGCTAGCGATTCTGGCGCTGGCAATACTGCTGAGCGCACAGCTGGTGAGCGTCGCCGGCATCATTGGTTTTATCGGCCTGTTTGCGCCGCTGCTGGCAAGGCTGCTCGGTGGACGCCGCTTGCTGAGCCGCATGCTGCTGGCTCCGCTGATTGGCGCATTGCTGCTGTGGCTGGCGGATGCCTGCGTCCTGTGGCTTACGACGCACTGGCGCGAGGTTTCCACCGGCACGGTGACGGCGTTACTGGGCGTGCCGATTCTGCTCTGGCTGCTCCCGCGCCTGCGGACGGGGTCCGTTCCCCCCGCACTGGATCAGGGCGACAGCGTGCCGGTTGAACGTCATCATTTTCTGCGCTGGAGCCTGACCGGTCTGGTGGTGTTAGGCATGCTGGCCTGGCTCTGTCTGGCGTTTGGACGGGACGCGCAAGGCTGGATCTGGACCCAGGGTGACATGCTCAATGCGCTGCTTCCGTGGCGCGCACCGCGTGTGCTGGCGGCCCTGGCGGTAGGCTTAATGCTGGGCGTAGCCGGTAGCCTGATTCAGCGACTGACCGGTAACCCGATGGCCAGCCCGGAAGTCTTGGGCATCAGTTCCGGGGCGGCCTGTGGTGTGGTCGTGATGTTATTCCTGGTACCCGGTAATGCGTTGGCGTTTCTGTTGCCTGCCGGTGCGCTGGGCGCAGCGGTAACCCTGGCGATCATTATGCTGGTTGCCAGCCGTGGCGGGTTTTCACCCGAACGCATGCTGTTGGCCGGGATGGCGTTAAACAGCGCTTTTGTCACCATTCTGATGTTGTTGATGGCCAGTGGCGATCCCCGGATGTCGGGTTTACTGACCTGGATCTCCGGCTCAACCTATAACGTCAGTGCCACCCAGGCGCTGCAAAGTGCAGGCTGTGCAGTCGTGCTGGTGTCGTTAGCGCCGCTGGCCAGCCGCTGGCTCACGCTGCTGCCTTTGGGAAGCGCCACGGCGCGCTCGGCCGGCATGGCGCTCACCGCCTCGCGGCTGGCGCTGCTGCTGCTGGCCGCGGCCTTAACGGCCAGTGCCACGCTGACGATTGGGCCATTGAGCTTCGTGGGGCTGATGGCACCACACATGGCGCGCATGCTGGGGTTCCGTCGCGCGTTGCCGCAGCTGTTACTGTCGGGTGTGCTTGGCGCAGGTTTAATGATGATAGCTGACTGGTGTGGGCGAATGGTGGCGTTCCCAAACCAAATTCCGGCGGGATTGATGGCCACATTTTTAGGGGCACCCTATTTTATTTGGTTATTGCGGCGCGCTCGTTAAAAAAAAGACCGGCGTTTGCCGGTCTGCATTTTTTACAGCTTAGCGAAGCAGCGACGGGCGGCATCGACAGTATGCTGAATGTCCTCTGCGCTGTGCGCCAGCGACATAAAGCCGGCTTCAAAGGCGGACGGCGCAAAGTAAACGCCTTCTTCAAGCATCAGGTGGAAAAAGCGCTTGAAGCGTTCAACATCGCACTGCGTCACATCTTTATAGCAGGTGACGCTGTCGGCATCGGTAAAGAACAGGCCAAACATGCCGCCAACCTGATTCACCACCACCGGAATATTTTCCTGTTTTGCCGCGTCGAGCAGTCCCTGCGCTAACTGTGAGGTCAGACGATTGAGTTTGTCATGCATGCCCGGCTGGGCAATCTGGGTTAAGCAGGCATAGCCGGCAGCCATAGCGACAGGGTTACCGGACAGCGTACCCGCCTGATAAACCGGTCCGGTCGGTGCCAGTACCTCCATGACTTCGCGACGGCCGCCAAAAGCACCCACCGGCATACCGCCACCGATGATTTTGCCGAGGCAGGTGAGATCCGGTTTAACGTTGTAGTACTCTTGCGCACCGCCCAGGGCAACGCGAAAACCCGTCATCACTTCATCGATAATCAGCAGTGCGCCAAACTCATCACAGAGCGCGCGCAGGCCGGGTAAGAATTCGGGTTGGGGCGGAATACAGTTCATGTTTCCGGCCACGGGCTCGACAATAATAGCGGCGATAGCCTGCGGATACTGTTCAAACGCAGCGCGCACCGAATCCAGATCGTTATATGTACAGGTCAGCGTATGCTTGGCAAAATCGGCGGGCACGCCCGGTGAGTTAGGCTGCCCCAGCGTCAGCGCACCGGAACCGGCTTTCACCAGCAGATGGTCGGCATGACCGTGGTAGCACCCTTCAAACTTGATGATTTTGTCGCGACCGGTAAAACCGCGCGCCAGACGAATCGCGCTCATGGTGGCTTCGGTGCCGGAGTTCACCATCCGCACCATTTCCATGCTGGGAACCAGTTTACACACCAGCTGCGCCATGGTGACTTCCATCTCGGTTGGTGCCCCGAAGCTCAGGCCGCGCTGGGCAGCCTCAATCACGGCCTGACGAATGCCATCATTGTTATGTCCCAGCACCATGGGGCCCCATGACCCAACATAGTCGATGTACTTTTTACCGTCGGCGTCATAAAGATATGCACCGTCAGCATGCTCAATGAACAGCGGAACGCCACCCACACCGGTAAACGCCCGTACCGGCGAGTTCACACCGCCGGGGATCAGGCGTTGTGCTTCGGCGAACAGTTCTTCAGACTTACTCATTTTCGGCTCCAGCAGTTCATAAAATATCGGGCTATTCTACGGAAGAGGGGCTGCTGACGAAAGGCCGCTATAATCATCAAAGTGAATCCGGCACAGAGTGCGAAGCTGAAAGCTTGATTGCGCCGGGTCGCTGGCAGATAATAGCAATATTGAGGTCGTTTTCTGACCCGGACGTTTACGGAGTAACTCATGAGTGATGAAGTAGTAGCACTGCCGTTGCAGTTTACCGACGCAGCAGCCAAAAAAGTTAAGAATCTGATTGCTGACGAAGAGAACCCGGCACTGAAGCTGCGTGTGTATATCACTGGTGGTGGTTGCAGCGGCTTTCAGTATGGTTTTACATTCGACGATCAAATGAACGACGGCGACATGACCATTGAAAAGCAGGGCGTCTCGCTGGTGGTTGATCCCATGAGCCTGCAGTATCTGGTGGGCGGTTCTGTGGATTACACGGAAGGGCTGGAAGGATCGCGCTTTATCGTCACCAACCCTAACGCCAAAACCACCTGCGGCTGCGGGTCGTCATTCAGTATCTGATTATCGGGCCGCCTCAGCGGGCGGCCTCGGCTACCATTCAACCGTCACCAGACGATCGTTCGTCCCGCTGCTTCCCTGTCGCTTTAACACCGTTTGTGTCACGCGCGGCTGTGCGTTTATCTGACGACCGCACTCAACCTGCGGCACAGACTGCCCCATTGAACGGTTAACTTCACAACGTGAATAGATGACGAGTCTGACGTTAATCGAGCCGGTCGTCGATCCCGCGTAGGCCTGCTGCGCGATCAGAAGCCCTATGGCCAGAAGCGGTGCTTTGGTCATATTTAAATTCCTGGTGTAGTCGAATGCGCTAAGCGCTAAAACGGACATCGGGCATACGTGGCACGTGTCTCATACTTAAAATTAACGGCAGTCAGGGTGATTTCTTTAGTTGACGGTGTAACGCATGCAGAACCGACAGCATTATTTAACCGGGTGCAGGCCTTTACACAGTTGGTCGGCGGCTAACAGGATGCGCGGTCCCGGACGGCTGAGCCAGTCGTCGTTAATGGCAATCACGCTGACGTTAAGCTGCGGTCGCCAGAACTGCGCCGTGTGACTCGCCTGCTGTGCATCACCTGTTGTGACGATGACCTGCGGATGGCGCATCAGCACCTGTTCCCGGCTCACCTGGGGCCAGTTCACCGCACTGTCGGCAAAGATATTCTGCCCGCCACACAGCCTGATGATATCGTTTTGCAGCGTCGCCTTAGCCGCGGTAAACATAGGCGAAAAGCCAAACTGCAGAAAGACGGGAACGGGATGTTGTGTGTGGTAGCGCTCCCGCAAAGCCGCTTCCTGCTGGCGCAGCTCCTCGGCGGCTTGTGCGGCACGTTGCGGAGCTGGACTCCACTTTGCTAATCCTGCCAGTGCATCAATCATGCCATCCAGCGTTGCGGCATTGACCCATTCAACCTTAATACCCAACTGCTGCAGCTGGTCTACCTGACGCTGCGGATTGCCGCCGCGCCACGCCAACACTACGTCGGGTTTAAGCTGCAAAATACGTTCAAGATTGATGCCCTGCCAGTTAGCGACCTGTTCAATGTTTTTTGCTTCAGGCGGATAGCTGGACCAGGCGCTGACCGCAATCGGGGTAATACCTGCGGCAAAGGCGAGCTCAGTCAGATGGGGAGCAAGGGTGATGACGCGGGGTGGGGCAGCATACAGGCTGCTGCTCAACAGCAGCAGCCAGCACAACAACAGCCGTTTAGCCACGAGCCAGACGGGCCAGCAAATTTTCAACCATCAGTGACGACTGGCTGGCCGCGACGCTCAGAAACTCGTCAAAACTCAGGTGTGATTCCTTATCGGCCACGTCGGAAATCGCTCTGACGACCACAAAAGGCACCTGGAACTGATGACAGACATGGCCAATGGCGGTCGCTTCCATTTCAACCGCAATAGCCTGTGGGAAAGTCGCCCGGATGCGCGCCAGGGGCTCAGCCCCGTTGATAAACGCATCGCCGCTCACCACCAGGCCGCGAACCGCGTTCAGGTTGAGCTGCTTAATGCAGGCTTCCGCCTCGGAAATCAGGGTGCTGTCAGCCGTAAAGGCAGCCGGACAACCTGCCATCTGGCCCGGCTCATAGCCAAACGCGGTCACATCGGCATCGTGATAGCGCACTTCTTCCGACACCACGATGTCACCTACGGCTAACGTCGGGGCTAAACCGCCTGCGGAACCGGTATTAATAACGAGATCGGGTTTACACAGCTGCAGCAACAGCGTGGTGCCAAGAGCTGCCGAGGTTTTACCAATGCCTGATTTCAGCAAGGCAACGTCAACACCATTGAGTGTGCCAGTGTAAATTTCACAGCCCGCCAGAGACAGAGTCTGACGATTTTCAATTTTGTCACGCAGCAGGGTCACTTCCTGCTCCATTGCGCCAATGATGCCTGCTTTCATTTTGCGTCTCGCTAATGTAATGAATGTAAAAATCGGGCATAGTCTATCATGGCACTGACGGGATCATTTCACGAAAAAATAAGGGGACAGGTATGGCGGCGATCAATTTCAGGAAGAAGATCAGCTTCACTCGCCCTTATAGCAACCGTAAAGATCCGCAAGGTGAATATTTTATTACCCGCCATTTTGAAAGCGATCGTGGACGCATCATTAATTCGGCGGCCATTCGCCGACTGCAACAAAAAACCCAGGTCTTTCCGCTTGAGCGCAATGCCGCCGTCCGTTCACGCCTGACGCATTCGCTTGAAGTGCAGCAAACCGGTCGATATATCAGCAAAGAGATTCTGCAAACCTTAAAAATGCAGGGTGGGCTGGCAAAATATGGACTGGACGACATGGAAGGGGCCTTTGAAAGTCTGGTCGAAATGGCGTGTCTGTTGCATGACGTCGGGAATCCTCCGTTCGGGCATTTTGGCGAAGCTGCCATTAACGACTGGTTTGAAGATAATCTGGCTGCCGAACTGGTCGATCCGCTGGTGGCTGGCGTCGAAAGCGAAGAGCAGCGACAGTCCTTTGATCAAATGAACGCTATGATTCGTCAGGATTTATGCCATTTTGAAGGCAATGCCCAGGCGATCCGTATGGTGCACACCTTGCTGCAGCTCAACCTGAGCTACTCTCAGGTGGCCTGTATTCTTAAATATACCGCGCCGGCATGGTGGCAGGGTGAGAAACCGGCCGAATTTAGCGTATTAATGAAAAAGCCGGGCTTTTATTTGTCTGAGCGGGAATATATCAGCGATCTCCGTGCCGCGACGCATCTGACGGAGCATCATCGCTTCCCGCTGACCTATATCATGGAAGCGGCTGATGACATTTCATATTGTATTGCCGATCTGGATGACGCCGTCGAAAAAGCCATTTTCAATGTCGACAGTTTGTATGAATTCCTCAGCAAAGCCTGGGGGCCAATAAATAACAATGATGCGTTCAGCCGTACCGTAGGTGAGGCCTGGCGCGAAGCAGGAAGTAAAAAACGCCGCAGCCGAAGCGATCAATTTTTCATGTCCCTCCGGGTTAATGTTCAGAACGTTCTGGTCACCTATGCCGTTAAACGTTTTATCGACAATCTGCCCGCTATTTTTGACGGAAACTTCAACCATGCATTATTAGAAGATGGCGGCGAAGAGGGGCGTTTATTACAAATATTTAAAACTGTAGCACGGCAGCAGGTGTTTAATCATTCCGAAGTTGAACAGCTGGAGCTGCAGGGTTATCGCGTCATAAAGGGGTTGCTTGAAATATACCAACCGTTAATGATGTTGAATTATGAAGACTTTACTACACTGATAAATGAAGATTTTTTGCGCAACCATCCGATTGAGACACGTCTTTTCCATAAACTTTCCGGAAAGCACAGAAAAGCCTATCTGTATAAAATGCGCACGCTGGTTGTTGAACACAAATATGAGCGTTTGTTATGGGAACGTTATTATCGCTTTCGTCTGATTCAGGATTACATTAGCGGCATGACCGATCTCTATGCCTGGGATGAGTACCGTCGTTTGATGGCGGTGGAATAAGCAGAGAATTGTAAAGAGCGCGAATAAATTTTTACCTTTGCCTAAAACTTTTCGAGGAACTTCGCGCTAAAACATTTATCTCAACATTCGACCACAGCAATGGTCAGTATATCCATCATTGTGAGATACCAAAATGAAAAAAACCTCGTTAATGTTAAGCGCTCTGGCGCTTAGTCTTGGCATGGCACTGACCCCTGTGAGTGCTTTCGCTGCGGAGACATCCTCTTCCGTTTCATCTTCCCCAAGCCAGCCGTTGCCAAGCCTTGCCCCCATGCTGGAGAAGGTGATGCCTTCCGTTGTGAGCATCAGCGTGGAAGGCAGTACAACGGTCAAAACGCCGCGTATGCCGCAGCAGTTCCAGCAATTTTTTGGCGATAATTCGCCTTTCTGTCAGGACGGTTCTCCGTTCATGGGCTCGCCGCTGTGCCAGGGCGCGGGCGGGAGCGGCGGCGGTGCGCCTGCAGGCCCGGATACGCAGCAGCAAAAATTCAGAGCGCTGGGTTCTGGCGTGATCATTAACGCAGAAAAAGGCTATGTGGTAACCAACAACCATGTGGTCAACGATGCGACGAAAATTCAGGTCAAACTGAGCGATGGTCGTAGCTACGACGCCAAAGTCATCGGCAAAGATCCCAGCTCGGATATAGCGCTGATTCAGCTGGAAGGCGCGAAAAATCTGACCGCCATTAAAATGGCTGACTCCGATAATTTGCGCGTTGGCGATTATACCGTAGCAATCGGTAATCCCTATGGTCTGGGCGAAACCGTAACCTCGGGCATCGTGTCGGCGTTGGGACGCAGCGGCCTCAACGTTGAAAACTACGAAAACTTTATCCAGACCGATGCCGCGATTAACCGCGGTAACTCGGGTGGCGCGCTGGTGAACCTCAACGGTGAGCTGATTGGTATTAACACCGCGATTCTGGCCCCAGACGGCGGCAACATTGGTATTGGTTTTGCCATCCCCAGCAACATGGTGAAAAACCTGACCGCACAGATGGTGGAGTATGGTCAGGTGAAACGCGGTGAGCTGGGTATCATGGGAACAGAGCTCAACTCTGAACTGGCTAAAGCGATGAAGGTCGATGCGCAGCGCGGCGCCTTTGTTAGTCAGGTCGTGCCCAATTCCGCAGCAGCGAAAGGCGGTATTAAAGCGGGTGACGTGATCGTTTCTATGAACGGCAAGCCGCTCACCAGCTTTGCCTCGCTGCGCGCTGAAGTCGGCTCTTTACCGGTAGGCACGACGCTGAAGCTTGGCCTGCTGCGTGATGGCAAACCGCTGGATGTCTCCGTGCAGCTGCAGCAGAGCACCCAGGACAAAGTGCAGTCCGCTACGATTTACACCGGCATTGAAGGTGCAGATCTGAGTAATAACGCAGGCAAAGAGAAAGGCGTGCGGGTCGATAGCGTGAAAGCGGGCAGTGCGGCGGCAAGAGTGGGTCTGAAAAAAGGCGACCTGATTCTTGGCGTCAACCAGCAGCCAGTAACCAACTTAGGGGAACTACGCAAGATCCTCGATACCAAACCACCGGTACTGGCGCTGAATGTGCAACGTGGCGACACATCGCTCTACCTGCTGATGCAGTAATCACTGCTTGATGCTTATCAGGCGGACTTCGGTCCGCCTTTTTTATGGCACAGATCACAAATGTGATGCCTGCCGCATTTCTGCCAAAGCCGGCGCGGCTATGGGCGAATGCATAATGTTCTCCGCGTGTCACACGGCTATTCTGTCCTTCCTCTCATATGACTCAGGAGATAAGGATGGCTACCTGTCATCTCGACGCGCGGCTGGCGCAGGAAATTGTTGCGCGCACCATGAAAATCATTGATGGCAATGTCAACGTGATGGATGCGCGTGGGCGAATCATTGGCAGTGGTGACAGGGAGCGCATCGGGGAGTTGCATGAGGGCGCGCTGTTGGTGTTGTCTCAGGGGCGCATCGTGGATATCGACGATGCTGTGGCAAAACATCTGCACGGCGTGCGGCCAGGCATCAACCTTCCGCTACGTATTGACGGGGCGATCGTGGGCGTCATTGGCCTGACAGGCGAGCCGGGCGCACTGCGTCACTATGGCGAATTAGTCTGTATGGCGGCAGAGATGATGCTGGAGCAGGCCCGACTATTACATATGCTGGCTCAGGACAGCCGACTGCGTGAAGAGCTGGTGCTCAACCTGATAAGAAGTGATGCGCTGACGCCACAGCTGACAGAGTGGGCACAGCGCCTGGGGATCGATCTTAATCAGCCCCGCGTGGTGGCGGTGATCGAAGTCGACAGCGGGCAGTTAGGCGTGGACAGCGCCATGTCTGAATTACAGCAGCTGCAAACCTTACTCACCACCCCCGTTCGGGATAACCTGATAGCCATTGTGTCGCTAACCGAAATGGTCGTACTGAAACCGGCATTAAACACACACGGACGTTACGACCGTCACGATCATCGCAAGCGGGTTGAGCAACTGATGCAGCGAATGAACGAAAGCGGTCATCTGCGCATGCGTATTGCGCTGGGCAACTTCTTTACCGGTCCGGGCAGCATCGCCCGCTCTTACCGCACTGCGCGCACCACCATGGCCGTTGGAAAGCAGCGCATGCCAGACGTCCGCAGCTATTTTTATCAGGATCTGATGCTGCCGGTATTACTGGACAGTTTACGCGGTGGCTGGCAGGCGAACGAGCTGGCACGTCCGCTGGAAAAACTGAAAAGCATGGACAGCAACGGTTTACTGCGCCGGACCTTAAGCGCCTGGTTCAGCAATAACGTCCAGCCCGGCGCAACATCACGCGCGCTGTTTATTCATCGTAATACGCTGGAGTATCGACTGAATCGGATCGCTGAGTTAACCGGACTGAACCTTGGTCATTTTGACGATCGATTACTGCTGTATATTGCGTTACAGCTGGATGAGCAGGGCTGATGACGCTGCTTATGAAACCATGAGGACGCCCGATGCGTATATTGCCCGCCATACTTTGCCTGCTAATCGTTACGTTTACCTGCCAGGCACGGCCTGACAGCCTGATTTTTCTCTCTACTGATGCCCTGATGAATACCCGGCAGGCTTTGCAGAATCATCAGGCGAGCACACTGACGGAACAGGCCTGGCGTCAGCTGCAACATCAGGCAGAAAAGGCGCTCAGCCAGCCCGATCCCAGCGTGATGGATAAGGGGCTGATGCCGCCCAGCGGATCGCGGCATGACTATCTGAGCCTGAGCGCCTACTGGTGGCCGGACGGAAAGCAGAAAACGGGGTTGCCCTGGATTCGTCGGGATGGTGAGATTAATCCCGACACGAAAAATAACCAAACCGACGGCGTGCGGCTGGCGCGCTTTAGCGCAGATGTACAGACACTCTCGCTGGCCTGGTTCTTTTCTGGCGATGCACGCTATGCCAGCAAAGCACAATCGATGATCCGCCACTGGTTTATCGATCCTGCCAGCCGTATGAATCCAAACCTGAATTATGCCCAGGGGATTCCAGGCAGGACGCCTGGCCGTCATGATGGCGTACTGGATGGGCGCTATTTTGCGACCCGCATTGTTGATGCGCTGGTGCTGTTGCGCCAGTCACCCGGCTGGCGCGACAGCGACGAGGCGGCGTTACATCGCTGGTTCAGTGACTATCTTAGCTGGCTGCAGACCAGCCAGCTGGCGCAACAGGAGCGGGATGCCCCAAATAATCATGGCAGCTGGTACAGCGTACAGGTTGCCGGTATTGCCGCTTACCTGGGCAAAAACACGGTGATCGCTGATATGTCGGCGCTGGCCAAACGAAAAATTGATGGGCAAATACAGAAAGAGGGGACTCAGCCACTTGAGCTGGCGCGAACCCGCTCCTTTCATTACAGCGTCTTTAATTTGCAGGCGCTAACCGCTATCGCGGCGTTAGCTTCTCAGCGTGGGCTGGACGATCTCTGGCACTATCAAAACAAGCAGGGTGGCTCGCTACTGGCGGCGCTGGATTATATGGCGCCCTTTAGCGATCCATCACGCCGCTGGCCGTGGAAAACCCGCGAACGCCAAAGCGAGCGGTTAATCCCCTTACTGCTGTTGGCTGACGTCACACTTAAGTCAGAACGTTACCAATCCTGGATTGATCGTCCTGAATGGCGTACCGGCTCAGCAGAGGTGCTACGTGATGTGGTGTTACTCAGGCGATAGCCGCGCAGATTGCCAATAAAAAAGGCCAGACGCGTCAAGTGAATCACACTTAATGCGGCTGGCCTGATGTAAATCTGAAATAATTAACGGCCGCTGCGGGTCAGTTTTTCCAGATCGGATTCAATTTCGGCGATTTTATGGGAAACGACGCCTTCAAGATGACGCAGATCATCAAGGATTTTACGTTTCAGATCGACTTCCACCTGATCGCGCTGGCAGATCTGGTCCAGTTCATCGATCACATAACGCAGGTTCGGGCTGATTTCCTGCACTTCGCGATAGCCTTGTGACGCGTTATCAGCAACGACGGTCTTGCGCTGGCGAGGATATTTAAATTTCACGCTTTTGGCGAAAAATTCACCTTTATCTTTGCGGAAATAAATTTTCAAAATATCGTTATTCGCTTCCTGACGCAGGCTGTAGCGATCGATATCGTCAGGGTTACTAATGCCTAAGCTCTTAATATTGTCATACATAATTATTTTCCACCAAATGATAGGCGCGCAGAATTGTTCATGACTTAATGACTATAGACATAAATAACATGAATCAGTGCGCAACAGGATTTAACTGGCGCGAATTATGACCTGGATGAAAAGTAAACGCACCTGTTGGTTCGTGTAGAAAAACAACATTACCCGTAACAGCTGTAAACAAAAGATGACGGGCTGCTGTACAGCCCGTCCGACAGATTAGTCGATCGTACGCAGCAGTTCATTGATGCCGGTTTTCGCCAGCGTTTTCGCATCAACTTTTTTCACAATGACTGCGCAGTAAAGGCTGTAGCGGCCATCTTTAGACGGCAGGTTACCGGATACCACGACCGAGCCGGCAGGCACGCGACCGTAGTGGATTTCGCCGGTTTCGCGGTCATAAATTTTGGTGCTCTGACCGATATAAACACCCATTGAAATCACGGAGCCTTCTTCAACGATCACGCCTTCAACGATTTCAGAACGTGCGCCAATAAAGCAGTTATCTTCAATGATGGTGGGGTTGGCCTGCAGCGGCTCGAGCACGCCACCGATTCCTACACCACCGGATAAATGTACGTTTTTACCAATCTGTGCACAGGAACCGACGGTTGCCCAGGTATCAACCATTGTGCCTTCGTCCACAAAGGCGCCGATGTTCACGTAGGAAGGCATCAGAACCGTGTTGCGCGCAATAAAAGCCCCTTTGCGAACGGCAGCGGGCGGCACCACGCGGAAGCCGGCTTCTTTGAAGCGCGCATCGTCCCAGTCGGCAAACTTCATTGGCACTTTGTCGTAAAAACGGGTTTCAGCCCCTTCCATCACCTGATTGTCATTAATGCGGAAAGAGAGCAGAACGGCTTTTTTCAGCCACTGATGCGTTACCCATTCGCCGTCGATTTTTTCAGAAACGCGCAGTTCACCACTGTCCAGTTTGGCGATAACCTGATTAATCGCCTCGCGGGTTTCAGTATCCACACTGGTCGGGGTGATGTCAGCGCGACGTTCGAAGGCAGATTCAATAACACTCTGTAACTGTTGCATATTTTTTCCTGATCTGTCATTTGTGGTGCCAGCCAGTGACCGGCACGGGTAAAAAGTTGATGTTCACAAATTGAAGCGGGTCACACTTTATCGTTTGGATTAAGGGCTTCTGTCAACCGTTGTTGCAACGTCTGACGCATTTCCTCATCCAGTGCCTTGCGTTCGCTATTGGCTAAAATAAACAAATCTTCCACGCGCTCGCCAATGGTGCTGATGCGCGCACCATGCAGAGAGACGCCGAGATCGGCAAACACTTCCCCCACGCGCGCCAGTAAACCGGGCTGATCCAGGGCTACCAGCTCCAGATAACTGCGGCGATCGGTGTGAGTTGGCAGGAAATTCACTTCGGTATCCACGCTAAAGTGCTTAAGCCTGGCGGCCTGACGGCGGGTGCGCGGTGGCACCCACTCTCTCTGGGTTATCGCCTGCTCCAGCGCCTGAATGATCATCGCATGACGATCGGGCGACAGGGGACTGCCATCCGGCTCCAGTACAATAAAGGTATCCATCGCCATGCCATCGCGGCTGGTAAAAATTTGCGCATCATGCACGCTGAGGTTGCGACGATCCAGCTCTCCTGCCACGGCGGCGAACAGGTGCGGGCGATCGGGACTCCAGATAAAAATTTCGGTCCCGCCGCGCGTTGCCTGCGGGCTGACCAGCACCAGCGGTTGATTAAGATCGTGTCCCAGTAAGTGGCGGGCATGCCAGGCAATCTGGTTGGGCGTATGGCGCAGAAAATAGTCGGCGCGACAGCGATTCCAGATGTGATGTAACCGCTCTTCATTGATGTTGTCCATACGCAGCAGCGCCAGCGCCTGCAGGCGGTGATGACGTACGCGTTCCCGCAGATCCGGACTGTTTTCCATGCCGCGACGCAGCTGTTTTTCGGTGGCGAAGAACAACTCTCGCAGCAGACTTTGCTTCCAGCTGTTCCACAGGCTCTCATTGGTGGCGCAGATATCAGCCACCGTCAGGCACACCAGATAACGCAGTCGGTTTTCGTTCTGCATGACCTCGGCGAACTGCTGAATCACCGTGGGGTCCTGAATATCACGACGCTGCGCGGTCACGGACATTAACAGATGATGCCGTACCAGCCATGCGACAAGCTGCGTTTCACGCGAGTTAAGGCCGTGCATCTCGGCGAACTCCAGCGCATCCTGCGCGCCAAGAACAGAGTGATCGCCGTTACGTCCTTTCGCTATGTCATGCAGCAGCGCCGCCATCAGCAGTAACTCTTGCTGAGGCAGGCGCGGCCAGAGTTCAACGCATAAAGGATGTTGTGGACGCGTCGCTTCGTTGGCAAAACTTTCCAGCTTCTGAAGAACCCGAATGGTGTGCTCATCCACGGTATAGGCGTGGAACAGGTCAAACTGCATCTGCCCAACGATCTGACCCCAGAGTGGCGTATAGGCCCAGAGTACGCTATGGCGATGCATCGGGACTAATGCACGACTGACCGCACCGGGATGACGCAGGATCGACATAAACAGACGGCGTGCTTCAGGCAACTGACAGAGCGGCTGCTTAAGGTGGCGACGTGTGTGGCGCAGGCGGCGCAGCGTGGTCGAATAGATCCCTTTGATATTGTCATTGCGTACCATGACGTAAAACATGCGCATTATCGCCTGAGGCTCCCGATCAAACAGCGTTTCATCGCGCAGATCGATCAGGTTACCCCGTAGCTGAAAGTCATCATCAATAGCGCAGGGTTTTTCATTGGTAGAGAGGGCCAGAATGGCTTCATCGAACAACTGCAGCAGCATCTGGTTCAGTTCGCCGATACGACGCGTGACGCGATAAAAATCCTTCATCATGCGTTCAACCGGCTCGTTGCCTTCGCCCTGATACTGAAGGCGCTGGGCAACGCTAAGCTGGCGATCGAACAGTAGCCGGTTGTCATAACGCGGCAGCAACAGATGCAGCGCAAACCGAATCCGCCAGAGAAAGGCCTGGCATTCATTCAGTTCGGCGCGTTCGGCGTCGGTCAGAAAGCCAAAGCCCACCATCTCGTCGAGCGTTGTCGCGCCGAAGTGCCGTCGCGCAACCCACTGTAACGTATGAATATCACGTAAACCGCCCGGGCTGCTTTTAATATCCGGTTCCAGGTTGTAGCTGGTACCGTGATAGCGCGTATGACGCTCTTGTTGCTCTTCAATTTTGGCGGCAAAAAAGCGGGACGACGGCCAGAAGCCATCGCTAAAGACATTTTTCTGCAGTTCGAGGAACAGCGCGACATCACCGGCCAGCATCCGCGCTTCAATCAGGTTGGTCGCCACCGTCAGGTCGGATAGGCCTTCCAGCAGGCATTCTTCAAGGCTACGCACGCTGTGGCCCACTTCCAGTTTGAGATCCCACATCAGCGTCAGCAGCGCGCTGGCGCTTTGGGCGGCCTCTTCGTTAAGCGGCTGGCGGCTGAGAATCAATATGTCAATATCGGAAAGCGGGTGAAGCTCACCCCGACCATAACCCCCGACAGCAACCAGAGCGATGGATTTCATGCTGTCGAAGCCAAAGTAACGCCACAGGCGACGCAGAAGGCGATCGATAAACAGGGTTCGGGCATGAATCAGATTCTCTGCCGCCTCACCGCTATCAAAGGCCGCCGCCAGGTGCTGTTGAAAGCACTCCAGGCGCTGCTTGAGTATTTCACGTGATAGCTGATCGTCCTGCCACTCGCCAGGCGAATCATTCAGACCGTTTTTCACTTCTTGCGACAGGCTCATGCAGCGTTCTCATCAGTAACCATAAAAAAACCGGCAGAGCGCCGGCCTTTTATCAGGGGAGGAATTACGCCTGGTTAACTAACACCGCGGGAAGGGTGTCGTCTTTACGCAGGGTTAAAATCTCACAGCCGTTATCCGTCACCACAATAGTATGCTCGTACTGCGCCGACAAGCTGCGATCTTTGGTTTTCACCGTCCAGCCGTCTTTCATGGTACGAATGCGATAATCACCGGCGTTCACCATCGGTTCCACGGTAAAGGTCATGCCGGCCTGCAGGACGACACCGCTGTCGTCTGCATCGTAGTGCAGAACCTGTGGCTCTTCATGAAAGCCCTTGCCGATGCCATGACCGCAGTATTCACGCACCACTGAGAAGTCATTCGCTTCAACATATTTCTGGATAGCGCGGCCCAGCTCGCGCAGGCGAATACCCGGCTTCACCAGACGCAGTGATAAATAAAGGCTTTCCTGAGTCACGCGGCACAGGCGCTCACCCTGGATCGTCGGCTTGCCGACGATAAACATTTTCGAGGTATCGCCGTGGTACTCGTCTTTAATCACGGTCACGTCGATGTTAACGATGTCGCCATCTTTCAACGGACGATCGTCGCTCGGAATACCGTGACAGACCACTTCATTTACCGAGATGCAGACGGATTTCGGAAAACCGTGGTAACCCAGGCAGGCAGAAATCGCCTGCTGATGCTGCGTAATGTGTTCGTGGCAGAGACGATCCAGTTCACCCGTGGTCACGCCAGGCTGCACATGGGGTTCGATCATTTCTAACACTTCGGCGGCGAGGCGGCCAGCGACGCGCATTTTTTCGATTTCTTCGGGGGTTTTAATTGAGATTGCCATTAAATTATTCCGCTGCTGCTGAAATTTTCAGCGATAATGAATGCTGTGCTCTCATGTTAACAGTAAGCCAAAAGGGCTGCCAAACAGAGAACGCACCACAGGCCGTAAGCGAACATTTATTGGCGTCCAAAGCGTGATTGTGGTATAAAGCGCGCCGACGATTCTCTGTATGGCCGTTAAGGTCAGCGGGAAACGCAATAATCTCACTATGTGTAATAAAACACACATGTATCGACACATACGCCGGGGTGCCTTGAAAGAGGTCGGTTGTATGGGATACATGGAGGCCCAACCCCAATTAAACTAGAGGTAGTAATCATGGCAACTGTTTCCATGCGCGATATGCTCAAGGCTGGTGTTCACTTCGGTCACCAGACCCGTTACTGGTGCCCAAAAATGAAGCCATTCATTTTCGGTGCGCGTAACAAAGTTCACATCATCAACCTTGAGAAAACTGTACCAATGTTCAACGACGCTCTGGCTGAGTTGACCAAAATCTCTTCCCGTAAAGGTAAGATTCTGTTCGTTGGTACTAAGCGCGCTGCTGCCGAAGCGATCAAAGAGTCTGCACTGAGCTGCGACCAGTTCTTCGTAAACCACCGCTGGTTGGGTGGCATGCTGACCAACTGGAAAACCGTTCGTCAGTCTATCAAACGTCTGAAAGAGCTTGAGACGCAGTCTCAGGACGGCACTTTCGACAAACTGACCAAGAAAGAAGCGCTGATGCGCGCTCGTGAACTGGCCAAGCTGGAAAACAGCCTGGGCGGTATCAAAGACATGGGCGGTTTGCCGGATGCACTGTTTGTTGTCGATGCTGACCACGAACACATCGCAATCAAAGAAGCAAACAACCTGGGTATCCCAGTATTTGCTATCGTTGATACTAACTCTGATCCAGATGGCGTTGATTACGTTATCCCAGGTAACGACGATGCGATCCGTGCTATCAACCTGTACCTGACTGCCGTTGCGACCACCGTTCGCGAAGGCCGCTCTCAGGATCTGGCTGAGCAGGCTGAAGAAGCGTCTTTAGAAAACGCTTAATTAAGGTTTGCTCTGCATAAGAGCCCTTAGCATTCAGATGTGATCTGTAAGGGGCCAAACATGGCCCCTTTATTTTATCCAAGTCTGTTACGCCCCTGTTCAGGACGGCGGGACAGAGTAAATTTTCCGCAAATAAGTACCTTCTGACGCACTTGTGCTCAGGTACGAACCGAGGATTCTGGAATGGCTGAAATTACCGCTGCATTGGTAAAAGAACTGCGTGAGCGTACTGGCGCAGGCATGATGGACTGCAAAAAAGCGCTGACTGAAGCGAGCGGCGACATCGAGCTGGCGATTGAAAACATGCGTAAGTCTGGCGCAATTAAAGCAGCGAAAAAAGCGGGTAACGTTGCTGCTGATGGCGTAATCAAAACCAAAATCGTTGGTAACTACGGTGTGATTCTGGAAGTGAACTGCCAGACTGACTTCGTAGCAAAAGACGGTGGTTTCCAGGCGTTTGCTGATAAAGTTCTTGACGCTGCTGCGGCTGACCGCATCACCGACGTTGAAGTGCTGAAAGCACAGTTCGAAGAAGAACGTGTTGCCCTGGTTGCTAAAATCGGCGAGAACATCAACATTCGTCGCGTTGCTCTTCTGGAAGGCGAAGAACTGGGCAGCTACCTGCACGGCGCACGTATCGGCGTTCTGGTTTCTGCCAAAGGCGCTAACGAAGATCTGATCAAACAGATCGCAATGCACGTTGCGGCAAGCAAACCTGAGTTTGTTAAGCCAGAAGACGTTTCTGCGGAAGTGGTTGATAAAGAATACCAGGTTCAGCTGGACATCGCGATGCAGTCTGGTAAGCCAAAAGAGATCGCAGAGAAGATGGTTGAAGGCCGTATGAAGAAATTCACCGGTGAAGTCTCTCTGACCGGTCAGGCATTCGTTATCGATCCAAGCAAAACCGTTGGCCAGGCGCTGAAAGAGCAGGGCGCTGACGTGATCAACTTCATCCGCTTTGAAGTGGGCGAAGGCATCGAAAAAGTTGAGACTGATTTTGCTGCTGAAGTTGCAGCAATGTCCAAACAGTCTTAATGATCTGAAAGAACCGCCAGATGGCGGTTCTTTTTTGTCTGCCACAGGCAAAAGATACGTTTTCAGTTTCATCCCAATAGTAATTCTTTTGCTCTAAGCGGATGATTGATCGGAATTACTTCTTATTCATCATATCTTCCAGGACGAATTGACCATGGCGACCAACGCAAAACCTGTTTATCAACGTATCCTGCTAAAACTCAGTGGCGAAGCACTTCAAGGTGCAGAGGGTTTTGGTATCGACGCGAGCGTGCTTGACCGCATGGCTCAGGAAGTCAAAGAACTGGTCGAGCTGGGTATCCAGGTGGGCGTTGTGATTGGCGGCGGTAACCTGTTCCGCGGAGCCGGCCTGGCGCAGGCGGGCATGAACCGCGTTGTGGGTGACCACATGGGGATGCTTGCTACGGTAATGAACGGCCTGGCGATGCGTGATGCACTGCACCGCGCGTACGTCAATGCCCGTCTGATGTCCGCGATTCCCCTCAACGGCGTTTGCGATAACTACAGCTGGGCAGAAGCCATCAGCCTGTTACGTAATAACCGTGTGGTTATCTTTTCTGCGGGTACGGGCAATCCTTTCTTCACGACGGATTCAGCCGCCTGTCTGCGTGGTATTGAAATCGAAGCGGATGTGGTGCTGAAAGCCACGAAAGTTGACGGTGTTTACTCGGCCGACCCGGTGAAGCACCCTGATGCAACGCTGTATGAAAAACTGACTTATGCGGAAGTGCTGGATCAAGAGCTTAAAGTGATGGATCTCGCCGCGTTTACGCTGGCGCGCGATCACAAACTGCCAATCCGCGTTTTCAATATGAACAAACCTGGCGCATTGCGTCGCGTAGTGATGGGTGAAAAAGAAGGTACCCTGATTACGCATTAATACCCGAGGCGAGATAAAATAAGGTATATTCTGTCAGTGCGGTAATGTTTAGCCGTGCACCAGTCAGGATTATCGATGATTATCGATCCCGCTTCCGGTGATGCCGGAACTGGCCAGGTCAAACCGAATCCAAGGGTTTTAACGTGATTAACGACATTAAAAAAGATGCTGATACGCGCATGGACAAATGCGTCGAGGCATTCAAAACCACTATCAGCAAGGTACGCACAGGCCGTGCTTCACCTTCTCTGCTCGACGGCATTATCGTTGAATATTACGGTACGCCGACGCCACTGCGTCAGCTGGCTTCCGTTACCGTTGAAGACTCCCGCACGCTGAAAATCAACGTGTTTGATCGCTCTCTCGGCCCGGCCGTTGAAAAAGCGATTATGGCGTCCGATCTTGGCCTCAATCCAAACTCAGCGGGTTCGGACATTCGTGTTCCGCTCCCTGCGCTGACGGAAGAGCGTCGTAAAGATCTGATTAAAATCGTACGCGGTGAAGCCGAGCAGGGACGTGTGTCTGTACGTAACGTTCGTCGCGACGCCAACGATAAAATCAAAGCGTTGCTGAAAGATAAAGAAATCAGCGAAGACGACGAACGTCGTTCGCAGGATGAAATCCAGAAAATGACCGATGCGCACATCAAGAAAGTTGATGCGGCACTGGCCGAAAAAGAAGCGGAGTTGATGGACTTCTGATTCCATCATCGCCGACCAAAACGCCGTACAGAGAGGCATTCTGACAGAATGTCACCTCTGGCGGCGTTTTACATTGTGCCCCACGCTTTCACCTCTACATGGACAGCATTATGAAGCGATTAACTCTGCTCGGTTCAACCGGTTCGATAGGCACCAGCACGCTGGCAGTCGTCAGTGCCAATCCTACGCGCTATCAGATCACCGCGCTGGTTGCCGGTAAAAACGTGGCCCTGATGGCTGAGCAGTGCGTACAGTTCCAACCCCGCTATGCGGCGATGGCAGACGAAGAAGCCGCTGTTGCGCTACGTGAGCGACTGAGAGCATTGAAGGTGAAGACTGAAGTGCTCTCCGGCGTTCAGGCAGCCTGTGAACTGGCCGCGCTGGATGAGGTTGACCAGGTGATGGCGGCGATTGTGGGCGCCTCAGGTTTACTGCCCACGTTGGCAGCGATTCGCGCGGGTAAAACCGTCCTGCTGGCGAATAAAGAATCCCTGGTGACGTGCGGCCGTTTATTTATGGAGGCGGTGCGCCAGCATAAGGCGCAGCTGTTGCCGGTAGACAGCGAGCACAATGCGATTTTTCAGAGTTTGCCCGCTACCATCCAGCATCAGTTAGGTTACGCTGACCTGCAGAATAACGGCATTGAGTCGATTATTCTTACGGGATCGGGTGGCCCTTTTCGTGACACAAATTTAGCGGATCTGCGCAATATGTCGCCAGATCAGGCTTGTGCACATCCGAACTGGTCAATGGGGCGTAAAATCTCGGTTGATTCGGCCACCATGATGAATAAAGGTCTTGAATACATTGAAGCTCGTTGGCTGTTCAACGCCAGTGCCGCGCAGATGGAAGTGATTTTGCACCCCCAATCGGTGATCCACTCCATGGTGCGTTACTGCGATGGCAGCGTGCTGGCACAGTTAGGTTCACCTGACATGCGAACCCCTATCGCCCACAGTATGGCCTGGCCAGCGCGTATTCACGCTGGGGTCACACCGCTGGACTTTACCCGCATGTCGGCGCTGACGTTCTCAGAACCTGATTTTGGCCGTTACCCCTGTCTTAAACTGGCAATTGATGCCTGCGAGGCCGGGCAGGCGGCCACCACCACGCTTAATGCTGCCAATGAGATCGCCGTGGCGGCGTTCCTGAATCAGCGAATTCGTTTTACCGATATCGCAGCGTTAAACAGCGCAGTGCTGTCATCGCAGCACGGCCAGGAACCGGATTCAGTGGACGCTGTCATCGAAATCGATCGTATGGCACGCGCCGCTGCGACCGAAATGTTGCCACGCTTCACGGCATAACAACGATTGCGTTGAGGCTATTTGTTCGCTTCAGGTGAAAATGTTATAGTCGCTGGCTCGCGTTTAACGGTCTGTCACCAAATTCGGTGTGGCCTGGCAGACAGTGCCGGGATTTGTACCGGGCGCAATGTATTCAGAAACCACAGCATTTCTGATGAAAGGAATTGATTACGCGTTATGTCGTCTGAAAATCACAACAACACCGATGACCAACAGGGAACCGGTCCACGCCACGTTGCTATCATTATGGATGGCAATGGCCGTTGGGCTAAGAACCAGGGAAAACTGCGTATCTCCGGTCACAAAGCGGGCGTGAAATCAGTACGTCGCGCCGTTAGCTTTGCCGTCAGTAATAATCTTGAAGCGTTAACGCTTTACGCCTTTAGTAGCGAAAACTGGAGCCGTCCTGCGCAGGAAGTCACTGCCTTGATGGAGCTGTTTGTCTGGGCGCTGGACAGTGAAGTGAAAAGCCTGCACAAGCATAATGTTCGCTTACGCATCATTGGCGATATCAGCCGCTTCAGCCCCCGCATTCAGGAACGTGTCCGTCGGGCAGAAGCGCTGACGGAGAATAACGATCGACTCACGCTAAACATTGCTGCGAACTACGGCGGGCGATGGGATATTATCGAAGGCGTTAAAAAGTTGGCTGAACAGGTTCAGGAAGGCTTGTTACGCCCTGATCAGATAACCGAAGAGAGCCTGACGTCGCAACTGTGCATGAACCAGTTGGCGCCAGTGGATTTAGTGATAAGGACCGGGGGAGAGCATCGGATTAGCAACTTCCTGTTGTGGCAAATTGCCTATGCGGAATTCTATTTTACTGATGTGCTCTGGCCGGATTTTGATGAACACGTTTTTGAAGGTGCACTGAATGCATTCTCTCTGCGGGAGCGACGCTTTGGCGGCGCTGCACCAGGCGGCGCCTGAGCAATCTGGGGGTAACCTTTGCTGAAGTCTCGTCTGATCACCGCGCTGATTCTCATCCCGCTGGTGATCGCTGCATTGTTCTGGTTACCGCCTGTTGGCTTTGCAATTATTACGATTATTATCTGCATGCTGGCCGCCTGGGAATGGGGGCAGCTGTCTGGTATGGCATCGCGTCAGCAACGGATCTGGCTCGCGCTGATATGCGGTCTGGCTCTGACGCTGATGCTGTTTACGCTTCCTCCCTACGAACATAACGCGCACCTGCCGCAGGTGGCGGGCTGGCTGTGGGCCTCACTGGCCTGGTGGATTGCTGCGCTGTTACTGGTTCTGTTCTATCCTGCCTCTGCTGCGTTATGGCGGACTTCCCGACCCTTGCGTCTGCTGTTTGGTGCGTTAACGGTCATTCCTTTCTTCTGGGGCATGATGGCGCTCCGCCAGTATCATTACGAAGCCGATCACTTTGCCGGTGCCTGGTGGCTGCTGTTTGTTATGTTTCTGGTATGGGGCGCCGATTCCGGTGCCTACATGTTCGGCAAACTGTTTGGCAAACATAAGCTGGCGCCAAAAGTGTCGCCCGGTAAAACATGGGAAGGTTTTCTGGGCGGACTGATCTCTTCTGCGCTGATTGCCGTCCTGTTCGCCAGTTTTGCGCCGCTTTCCGTTCCCACCGGCACGCTGGTGATCTGCGCCGTGATTTCCACCCTTGCTTCGGTACTGGGCGATCTGACGGAAAGCATGTTTAAACGCGAGGCCGGTATCAAAGACAGCGGGAGCCTGATTCCCGGACATGGCGGTATTCTTGACCGCATCGACAGCCTGACAGCAGCAGTGCCGGTATTTGCCTGTTTATTGCTGTTGGTGTTTCAGACACTTTAAGGGCAAGCGACGATGTTAAGCGTAATCTGGAGTTTTGCCGCATTTATCATTGCACTGGGCGTGTTAATCACCGTGCATGAGTTTGGCCATTTTTGGGTGGCGCGGCGTTGCGGTGTGAGAGTAGAGCGCTTTTCTATCGGCTTTGGCAAGGCGTTATGGCAACGCCGCGATCGTCACGGCACCGAATTTGTGATTGCGCTCATTCCCCTTGGCGGTTATGTCAAAATGCTGGACGAGCGGGTAGAAAGCGTTCCCGCCGAGCTTCGGCACCAGGCGTTTAACAATAAAGCGATTTGGCAGCGCGCGTCTATTATTGCTGCCGGCCCGATTGCCAATTTCCTGTTTGCTATCTTTGCCTACTGGGTCGTGTTCATCCACGGCGTGCCGGGTATTAAACCGGTAGTTGGTGAAATTCTGAACGGTTCGGTCGCCGCAGAAGCGCAAATTACACCCGGGACGGAACTTAAGGCCGTTGACGGTATCGAAACGCCTGACTGGGAAGCTGTGCGCATGGCATTGATCGGTAAAATCGGTGATGCCAGCACAACGTTAACAGTGGGTCGTTTTGGCGAACAGGGGACGCAGCAAAAACAGGTCGATTTGCGCAACTGGCAGTTCGAACCTGATAAGCAGGACCCTGTCGTCGCGCTGGGAATTCGTCCCCGGGGCCCGCAGATTGAAACGACCCTGGCTGAAGTGCAAAAGAATTCGCCTGCCAGTGCAGCCGGTTTGCAAGCTGGCGACAGGATCGTTAAAGTCGATGGTCAGTTATTATCGCAGTGGCAGCCTTTTGCTACCCAGGTTCGGGATAACCCAGGAAAAAGTATTGCTCTTGAGGTCGATCGCAACGGTGAGGCGGTGCACTTAACCCTGACGCCCGAAGCGAAACCTGGGAACAAAGCACAAGGGTTTGCGGGGGTGATTCCCCGAGTCGTACCGCTGCCAGACGAGTATAAAACGGTAAGACAATATGGTGCGTTTTCAGCCATTGGTGAAGCCAGTGTAAAAACCTGGCAGTTAATGAAGCTGACCGTCTCTATGTTGGGCAAGTTAATAACCGGCGATGTGAAGCTGAACAACCTGAGCGGCCCGATTTCGATTGCGCAAGGTGCAGGTTTGTCAGCCGAGTATGGAATGATTTACTACCTGATGTTCCTGGCGTTGATTAGCGTCAACTTAGGGATCATCAACCTGTTCCCGCTACCGGTTTTAGATGGTGGGCACTTGCTCTTCCTTGCGATTGAAAAGATCAAAGGGGGACCGGTGTCCGAGCGAGTTCAAGACTTTAGTTACCGCATCGGTTCAATACTGCTGGTGATGTTAATGGGGCTTGCACTTTTCAATGATTTCTCACGTTTGTAACCGCTGGAACGCGAGCTTACGTGGGATGTGTTAGGAAAACGCATAATAACGATGGCGATGAAAAAGTTGCTCATAGCGTCGCTGCTGTTTAGCAGCGCCACCGTTTACGGTGCAGACGATTTCGTGGTGAAGGACATTCATTTCGAAGGGCTGCAGCGAGTCGCCGTCGGCGCGGCTCTGCTGAGCATGCCAGTTCGGGTTGGCGATACGGTGAATGACGATGACGTCAGAAATACCATTCGCTCCCTGTTCGCAACTGGCAACTTTGAGGATGTTCAGGTCCTGCGAGATGGTAATACGCTGATTGTTCAGGTCAAAGAACGTCCCACCATCGCCAGCATTACCTTCAGCGGTAACAAAGCGGTTAAAGACGATCAGCTCAAACAAAACCTCGAAGCCTCAGGCGTGCGCGTCGGCGAAGCGCTGGACCGCACCACCATCTCTTCGATTGAGAAGGGCCTGGAAGACTTCTACTACAGCGTGGGCAAATACACCGCCAGCGTTAAAGCCGTAGTCACACCGCTGCCGCGTAACCGCGTCGATTTGAAACTGGTGTTTACCGAAGGTGTTTCTGCCAAAATTCAGCAGATCAATATCGTCGGTAACAAAGCTTTTAGCTCCGACGAGCTCATTTCCCGCTTCCAGTTGCGTGACGAAGTGCCGTGGTGGAACGTGGTGGGCGACCGTAAATACCAGAAGCAGAAACTGGCGGGCGACCTTGAAACCCTGCGCAGCTTCTATCTGGATCGGGGTTATGCGCGTTTCAACATTGATTCGACCCAGGTCAGCCTGACGCCGGATAAGAAAGGCATCTACATCACCGTGAACATTACCGAAGGCGATCAGTACAAGATTGCTGGCGTAATCGTTAACGGCAGCATGGCGGGTCATTCGGCCGAAATCGAACATCTGACCAAAATCCCGGCGGGCGAGCTGTATAACGGCACGAAAGTCACGTCGATGGAAGATGACATTAAGAAACTGCTGGGTCGCTACGGCTATGCCTATCCACGTGTTGTGACACAGCCTGAAATTAACGATGCGGATAAAACCGTTAAGCTGCACATCAACGTCGATGCGGGTAACCGCTACTACGTGCGTAAAGTGCGCTTCGAAGGAAACGATACATCAAAAGATGCCGTACTGCGTCGTGAAATGCGTCAGATGGAAGGCGCCTGGCTGGGCAGCGACCTGGTCGATCAGGGCAAAGAGCGTCTGAATCGTACGGGCTATTTTGAAACCGTTGACGTGGATACGCAGCGCGTTCCCGGCTCACCTGACCAGGTTGACGTGGTCTATAAAGTTAAAGAACGCAATACCGGTACCTTTAACTTTGGCGTCGGCTACGGTACAGAAAGTGGCGTGAGTTTCCAGGTCGGTGTTACCCAGGATAACTGGCTCGGCACCGGTAATACCGTGGGGATTAGCGGCACTAAAAACGATTACCAGACCTATGCAGAATTCTCCCTGACCGATCCCTACTTTACCGTTGACGGTGTGAGTCTGGGCGGCCGGGTGTTCTACAACAACTTTAAGGCCAGCAACGCCGATCTCTCCGGCTATACCAACAGAAGTTACGGTACAGACGGTACATTGGGCTTCCCAATCAACGAGAACAACTCGCTGCGCGTCGGTCTGGGCTATGTCCATAACGACCTGTCTGACATGCGTCCACAGGTTGCGATGTGGCGTTATCTTGACTCGGTCGGTAAGCCACAGCAGTTGAACAGCAACGGCGACTTCTCTGCTGACGACTTCACCTTTAACTATGGCTGGACCTATAACACGCTCGATCGTGGTTTCTTTGCCACCTCAGGTAACCGTACTAACCTGAACGGCAAAGTCACGATTCCAGGTTCAGATAACCAGTTCTACAAAATGACCCTGGACAGCCAGCAGTATGTTCCGATCAATAAAGATCATACCTGGGTTGTGTTAGGTCGCGGTCGTGTGGGCTACGGTGACGGCATTAGCGGTAAAGAGATGCCGTTCTATGAGAACTTCTACGCCGGCGGTTCGAGTACCGTGCGCGGGTTCCAGTCCAATACCATCGGTCCGAAAGCCGCTTACCTGAACAATGGTTCGTCATACTGTAACCTGAGCGATCCGAACGGTATCTGTAAGTCGAGCGATGCAATCGGGGGTAACGCGATGGCGATTGCCAGCCTTGAGCTGATCACGCCAACACCGTTCCTGAGTGAGAAATATTCGAATTCCGTCCGCACTTCGCTGTTTGTGGATGCGGGTACGGTCTGGGATACTAAATGGCAGAACACGGCGGAGACGCGCGCGGCCGGTATTCCTGACTACAGCGATCCGAACAACATTCGCGTTTCGACCGGTGTGTCTTTACAGTGGATGTCACCGCTGGGGCCGTTAGTCTTCTCCTATGCCCAGCCGGTTAAGAAAGTTGAGGGAGATAAGTCAGAGCAGTTCCAGTTTAACATTGGTAAAACCTGGTAATGTTCTGTACAGGGATGTTAAAAAATTAGCTTGCACACGTGGGGCATTGCTATGCTCCACGCTGCAAACATACATGTTGAGGGTAAGGAGTTTATAGTGAAAAAGTTGTTATGTGCAGTTACTCTGGGTGTTGCATTGGCTGCTTCTGCTGGCGCACAGGCGGCGGATAAAGTCGCAACTGTGGATCTGAGCCAGGTTTTCCAGAAATCACCTCAGCGCGCGACTATCACCAAGCAGCTCGAGAGTGAATTCCAGGGACGCGCGGCAGAACTCCGTTCTCAGCACGACAAAATCCAGCAGGAAATGCAGGATCTGCAGCGTAATGCGCCAACCATGAAGGCGAGCGAGCGCAGCAAGAAAGAGAAGCAGATTGACTCTGAGCGTAATGCTTTCCAGGCAAAAGCCGACGCGTTTGAGAAAGACAACCAGACCCGCCAGGTTCAGGAGCGTAACAAGCTGCTGGAAAAAATCCAGACTGCTGTTCAGTCGGTTGCCAAGAGCGGCGGCTATGACCTGGTGCTGAATTCTCAGGCTGTGCTGTATTCGGGTTCTGATGTTAAAGACATCACCGATGAAGTTGCGAAGCAGGTTAAATAATCGATGTCATCAATTCGACTGGCTGATTTAGCCCAGCAGTTGGATGCAGAATTGCACGGAGATGGCGATATCGTCATCTCCGGCATTGCTTCTATGCAATCCGCCACCACTGGTCAAATCACGTTTCTTGCCAACAGCCGTTACCGCGAGCAGCTCGCCCTGATCCAGGCTTCAGCCGTGGTGCTGACGGAAGCGGATCTGGAGTGGTGTAAAACCGCCGCGCTGGTTGTTAAAAACCCCTATCTTACCTATGCGCGAATGGCGCAGTTACTGGATACGACGCCGCAGCCTGCGCAGCACATTGCGCCGAGCGCCGTGATCGATTCCAGCGCCAGACTGGGTGAGAATGTGTCCATCGGCGCCAATGCCGTTATTGAGTCCGACGTGGTACTCGGTGACAACGTGGTCATCGGCCCAGGCTGTTTTGTGGGCAAAAAAACCCGTATCGGCAACGGCTCGCGTTTATGGGCTAACGTCTCGGTTTACCATGAGGTGCAGATTGGTCAGGATTGTCTGATTCAGTCCGGCACAGTGATAGGTTCAGATGGGTTCGGTTATGCTAACGATCGTGGCAACTGGGTGAAAATCCCGCAGTTGGGTTCGGTCATCATTGGCGATCGGGTCGAAATCGGTGCCTGTACCACCATCGATCGTGGTGCGCTGGATAACACTCTGATCGGCAATGGTGTTATCATAGATAACCAATGTCAGATTGCTCACAACGTGGTTATTGGCGACAATACTGCGGTTGCTGGCGGTGTGATCATGGCGGGTAGTTTGAAAATTGGTCGTTATTGTATGATTGGCGGTGCCAGCGTCATTAATGGCCATATGGAAATCTGTGACAAAGTAACCGTAACCGGCATGGGCATGGTTATGCGTCCGATAACAGAACCTGGTGTATACTCCTCAGGCATTCCATTACAGCCCAACAAAACCTGGCGCAAAACTGCAGCGTTGGTGATGAATATCGATGAACTAAGCAAACGCTTAAAAGCAATCGAGCGGAAAGTCGGCAAAGACGACTAGACGCCATCCCATGACAGACCGGCTTTCATAATAACAGTGTTAAGCAGGGAAGCCAGGCGCCACGGAACCTATTTGCGGCCTGCCAACGATCATGATGATCGGTGCAGGCCGTGTTATTGATGTCATCAGATTTTTAGGACAGGAAGAGTATTTTGACTACTGAAACTCATACTCTGCAAATTGAAGAGATTTTAGAGCTGCTGCCGCACCGTTATCCGTTTCTGCTGGTAGATCGCGTGCTGGATTTTGAAGAAAACAAATATCTGCGCGCCGTAAAGAATGTCTCCTTTAACGAGCCGTTTTTCCAGGGGCATTTCCCTGGTAAACCGATTTTTCCCGGCGTTCTGATTCTGGAAGCGATGGCACAGGCCACCGGCATTCTGGCATTTAAAAGCGTGGGTAAACTGGAGCCAGGCGAGCTTTATTATTTTGCTGGCATTGATAATGCCCGTTTCAAGCGTCCGGTCGTACCGGGCGATCAAATGATTATGGAAGTGACCTTCGAGAAAACCCGCCGTGGTCTGACTCGCTTCAATGGCGTAGCGACTGTCGACGGTAAAATCGTCTGTGAAGCGACCATGATGTGTGCCCGTAGCCGGGAGGCATAACTCGTGATTGATCCAACCGCCAACATCCATCCCAGTTCAGTCATCGAAGACGGGGCTGTTATCGGCCCCGGCGTTCATATTGGTCCTTTCTGTTTTGTCGGGGCGAATGTCGAGATTGGTGAGGGAACCGTCCTTAAGTCACACGTGGTGGTAAACGGCCATACGCGTATCGGTAAAGACAACCAGATCTATCAGTTTGCTTCTATCGGTGAAGTGAATCAGGATCTGAAATACGCGGGTGAACCCACCCGTGTTGACATTGGCGATCGTAACCGTATTCGTGAAAGCGTGACCATTCATCGTGGCACGACTCAGGGCACAAATGTCACGGTTGTCGGCAGTGACAATCTGTTGATGGTTAACGTCCATATCGCGCATGACTGTGTCATTGGCAACCGCTGCATTATGGCCAACAATGCGACACTAGGCGGCCATGTCACTGTCGACGATTTCGCCATTATTGGCGGCATGACGGCCGTGCACCAGTGGTGCACCATTGGCGCACATGTGATGGTTGGTGGTTGTTCAGGCGTGGCTCAGGATGTGCCGCCCTATGTCATTGCGCAAGGCAACCATGCCACGCCATTCGGTATCAACATTGAAGGCCTGAAGCGCCGTGGCTTCAGCAAAGAAGCACTGCACGCTATCCGCAACGCCTACAAGTTACTTTATCGCAGCGGCAGAACGCTGGATGAAGTCAAACCGGAAATCGAGGCGATTGCTCAGCAGCACAGCGAAGTGCAGCCTTTCTTTGATTTCTTTGCTCGTTCAACTCGTGGATTAATTCGCTAATTCATGTCAGCGCGTCCCCTTACGATTGCCCTGGTCGCCGGAGAAACCTCTGGCGATATCCTTGGCGCAGGCCTGATTCGGGCATTAAAAGCGCGTCATCCTGATGCCCGTTTTGTTGGCGTCGCGGGTCCGCTAATGCAGGCCGAAGGTTGCGAAGCCTGGTACGAGATGGAAGAGCTGGCGGTGATGGGCATTGTGGAGGTGCTGGGGCGGTTACGGCGTTTATTAAGTATTCGTCGCGATCTTACGCAGCGCTTTACCGCGCTTCAGCCTGACGTCTTTGTCGGTATTGATGCGCCGGATTTCAACATCACGCTGGAAGGCCATCTCAAACGCGCAGGCATTCGCACCATTCATTACGTCAGCCCCTCTGTCTGGGCCTGGCGACAAAAGCGCGTCTTTAAAATCGGCCGCAATACCGATCTGGTATTGGCGTTTCTGCCGTTTGAAAAAGCCTTCTACGACCGTTTCAACGTTCCCTGTCGCTTTATTGGTCATACCATGGCGGATGCCATGCCGTTACAGCCCGATAAGGCCGCCGCTCGCCGCCATCTTGGCATAGACGAGCACGCGCTCTGTCTGGCACTGCTTCCCGGCAGCCGGGGTGCCGAAGTCGAAATGCTGAGTGCGGATTTCCTTAAAACCGCACAGCGTCTGCGTACGCACTATCCGGCGCTGGAAATTGTCGTGCCCCTGGTTAACGCTAAGCGCCGCGAACAGTTTGAAAAAATTAAAGCGGAGGTCGCGCCTGAGCTGCCGATGCACCTGCTGGATGGTCAGGGCAGGGAAGCCATGGTGGCAAGTGATGCTGCGCTACTGGCTTCGGGAACGGCGGCGCTGGAGTGCATGCTGGCAAAATGCCCGATGGTGGTTGGCTACCGCATGAAGCCGTTTACCTTCTGGCTGGCTAAACGACTGGTCAAAACGGATTACGTCTCTTTGCCGAATCTGCTGGCCGGGCGCGAACTGGTCAAAGAGCTGTTGCAGGATGAATGTCAGCCTGAGGCGCTGGCCGCGGCGCTGGATCCGTTGCTGCATGCCAGTCGTGAACGTGAAACGCTGCTGAACACCTTTTATGAACTGCACCAGCAGATCCGCTGGAACGCTGACGAACAAGCCGCAGATGCGGTGCTGGAGCTTGCCAATGGCTGATTTTATCTATCCTGCCGCCGGTTGTATTGCCGGGGTGGACGAAGTCGGGCGCGGGCCATTAGTCGGGGCCGTTGTGACCGCCGCCGTGATCCTCGATCCCGCGAATCCTGTTCCCGGCCTAGCAGACTCCAAAAAACTGTCAGAAAAACGCCGTCTCGCGCTGTTTGATCAAATCAAAGAGAAAGCGCTCGCCTGGAGCCTGGGGCGCGCAGAACCGGACGAGATCGACAATCTTAATATCCTGCACGCCACGATGCTGGCGATGCAGCGCGCGGTCGCTGGCCTGTCCATCACGCCAGACTTTGTGCTGATTGACGGCAATCGCTGTCCGGCGTTGCCGATGCCTTCTCTGGCGGTGGTGAAGGGCGACAGCCTGGTCGCCGAAATCAGTGCCGCCTCCATCATCGCCAAGGTCACGCGCGATCGTGAAATGGCAGAGCTGGATTTGTTGTTTCCGCAGTATGGTTTTGCGCAGCATAAAGGTTATCCTACGGCGTTACACATGGAAAAATTGACGCAGTACGGAGCAACCCCTCATCACCGCCGCAGCTTTGCGCCGGTGCGTAATGCGCTGATTGATGCCGATGTACTGGCGAGCAGCCTGACCACGCTGCGCTAATCCGAACCTGTTTTAACCGGAAACTGATATGGCCGAACCCCGTTTTATACATCTGCGCGTACACAGCGACTATTCCATGGTCGACGGCCTGGCGAAAACCGGCCCGTTGATCAAGAAAGCGGCTGCGCTGGGTATGCCAGCCATCGCGATTACCGACTTCACCAACCTTTGCGGGCTGGTGAAATTTTACGGTAGTGCGCACGGGGCAGGGGTTAAACCGATTATCGGGGCAGATTTTAACGTTGCCAGCGAGTTGATGGGCGATGAACTGACCCAGATTACCGTGCTGGCGGCAAATAATACCGGCTATCAGAATCTGACACTGCTGATTTCCCGTGCTTACCAACGGGGTTACGGTATTGCTGGCCCGATTATCGATCGCGACTGGCTGGCCGAACTGCAGGAAGGGCTGATTCTGCTGTCCGGGGGCCGTCGAGGGGATGTTGGCCGCAGCCTGCTACGAGGTAACAGCGCGCTGGTGTCTGACTGCCTGGCTTTCTATCAACAGCATTTCGCCGATCGCTACTTCCTGGAGCTGGTCCGTACCGGTCGTCCTGATGAGGAGAGCTATCTGCATGCGGCGGTTGAGCTGGCGATTGCAGAAGGGATCCCCGTTGTTGCCACGAATGAAGTCTGCTTCATCAATGAAGAAGATTTCGACGCCCACGAAATCCGCGTTGCCATTCATGATGGTTACACGCTCGACGATCCGAAACGTCCCCGTCATTACAGTCCTCAGCAATACATGCGCAGCGAAGAGGAGATGTGCGAGCTGTTCGCGGACATCCCGGAAGCGCTGGAAAACAGCGTAGAGATTGCTAAGCGCTGTAACGTCACGGTCCGGCTGGGTGAGTACTTTCTGCCCCAGTTCCCGACAGGGGATATGACCACAGAAGACTTTTTGGTGATGAAATCCCGCGAGGGGCTGGAAGAGCGCCTCGCGATGCTGTTTCCGGACGAAGCCGTACGGGCCGAAAAGCGGCCGGAATACGATGAACGTCTGGAAGTGGAACTCAACGTTATTAACCAGATGGGGTTCCCTGGCTACTTCCTGATCGTGATGGAGTTTATCCAGTGGTCGAAAGATAACGGCGTGCCGGTTGGGCCGGGCCGTGGTTCTGGTGCGGGATCCTTAGTCGCCTATGCGCTCAAGATCACTGACCTTGATCCGCTCGAGTTCGACCTGCTGTTCGAACGTTTCCTGAACCCAGAACGTGTTTCCATGCCCGACTTCGACGTCGATTTCTGCATGGAGAAACGTGACCAGGTGATTGAACACGTGGCCGACATGTACGGCCGCGAAGCGGTGTCTCAGATTATTACTTTCGGTACGATGGCGGCTAAGGCGGTCATTCGTGACGTGGGACGCGTTCTGGGCCATCCCTATGGTTTTGTCGATCGTATTTCAAAGCTGGTGCCGCCCGATCCGGGCATGACGCTGGAAAAAGCCTTTGCTGCAGAACCGCAACTGCCGGAAATTTATGAGGCCGATGAGGAAGTCAAAGCGCTAATTGATATGGCGCGCAAGCTGGAAGGTGTTACGCGAAACGCCGGTAAGCACGCGGGTGGGGTAGTGATCGCGCCCACCAAAATTACCGATTTTGCGCCACTGTACTGTGACGAAAACGGCCAGTATCCGGTGACGCAGTTTGATAAAAATGATGTGGAATATGCCGGCCTGGTGAAGTTTGACTTCCTGGGGCTGCGTACGCTGACCATTATCGACTGGGCACTGAAGATGATTAACCCGCGCCGTGAAAAGCAGGGGTTGCCGCCGATCGATATCGCCACCATTCCGCTTGAAGACAAGAAAAGCTTTGATATGCTGCAGCGCGCGGAAACCACGGCGGTTTTCCAGCTTGAATCGCGCGGCATGAAAGATCTGATCAAGCGTCTGAAACCTGACTGCTTTGAAGACATGATCGCCCTCGTGGCGCTGTTCCGCCCTGGCCCGTTGCAGTCGGGCATGGTGGATAACTTTATCGACCGTAAGCACGGTCGGGAAGCCATCTCCTATCCTGATATCCAGTGGCAGCATGAAAGCCTGAAGCCTGTTCTCGAGCCGACCTACGGCATTATCCTGTATCAGGAACAGGTGATGCAGATCGCCCAGGTCCTGTCTGGCTATACGCTCGGCGGGGCGGATATGCTGCGTCGCGCCATGGGTAAAAAGAAACCCGAAGAGATGGCCAAGCAGCGCTCCGTTTTTAAAGACGGCGCTGAAAGCATGGGCATCGACGGCGAACTGTCGATGAAAATCTTCGATCTGGTAGAGAAATTTGCCGGATACGGTTTTAACAAATCGCACTCTGCGGCTTATGCGCTGGTGTCCTATCAAACGCTGTGGCTGAAAGCGCATTATCCGGCCGAATTTATGGCTGCGGTCATGACGGCGGATATGGATAACACGGAAAAAGTGGTTGGCCTGGTGGATGAGTGCTGGCGCATGGGGCTAAAGGTCCTGCCGCCGGATATTAACTCGGGCCTGTATCAGTTCCACGTCAATGATGAGGGCGAGATCGTTTACGGCATCGGCGCCATTAAAGGCGTCGGTGAAGGGCCGATCGAAGCGATCATCGATGCGCGTAACGAGGGCGGTTATTTCCGGGAGCTGTTCGATCTCTGTGCGCGCACCGATACCAAAAAGATCAACCGTCGGGTCATGGAAAAACTGATCATGTCAGGTGCCTTTGATCGTCTCGGCCCGCATCGCGCTGCCTTAATGAGTGCCCTTAACGATGCGCTGAAGGCGGCGGATCAGCATGCGAAAGCCGAAGCGATCGGCCAGGCGGACATGTTTGGCGTACTGGCCGACGAGCCTGAACAGGTAGAACAGTCCTATGCCAGCGTGACGCCCTGGCCGGAACAGGTGCAGTTGGATGGTGAACGCGAAACCCTTGGGTTGTATCTTACCGGCCATCCTATTAATCAGTATTTAAAAGAAATTGAGCGTTACGTTGGCGGGATGCGTTTGAAAGATATGCATCCTACCGATCGTGGTAAGATTACCGTTGCGGCAGGTCTGGTGATTGCTGCGCGTGTAATGGTGACCAAACGCGGCAACCGAATTGGTATTTGTACACTTGACGATCGTTCCGGCCGTCTCGAAGTCATGTTATTTACCGATGCGTTAGATAAATACCAGCAACTGCTGGAGAAAGACCGTATCCTGATCGTCAGCGGACAGGTCAGCTTTGATGACTTCAGTGGTGGGCTTAAAATGACCGCCCGGGAAGTCATGGACATCGACGAAGCGCGCGAAAAATACGCCCGTGGACTTGCTATCTCGCTGACGGACAGGCAAATTGATGACCAGCTATTAAACCGACTCCGTCAGTCCCTGGAACCTCATCGTTCAGGGACAATTCCGGTGCATCTCTACTATCAGAGAGCCGACGCGCGAGCGAAGCTACGCTTTGGTGCAGCGTGGCGAATTTCGCCCAGCGATCGTTTACTCAACGATTTGCGGTCGTTAATTGGATCGGAGCAGGTGGAACTGGAGTTTGACTAAAACAGGAACATTATGAGTCTTAATTACCTGGATTTTGAACAGCCAATTGCAGAACTGGAAGCGAAGATTGATTCGCTAACCTCGATTGGTCGTCAGGACGATAAACACGTCAATCTCGACGAAGAAGTGAAGCGACTGCGCGAGAAAAGCGTTGAGCTGACCCGTAAAATCTTCGCCGATTTGGGCGCATGGCAAATTGCACAACTGGCACGCCATCCGCTACGTCCTTATACCTTTGATTACGTGCGCAATGCCTTTGACGATTTCGATGAGCTGGCGGGTGACCGTGCTTATGCGGATGACAAAGCCATTGTGGGCGGGATTGCGCGCCTTGATGGTCGCCCGGTCATGATCATTGGTCACCAGAAAGGACGTGAAACCAAAGAGAAGATTCGCCGTAATTTTGGCATGCCAGCACCAGAAGGCTATCGCAAAGCGCTGCGCCTGATGGAAATGGCTGAGCGTTTCAAGATGCCAATCCTGACCTTTATCGACACGCCTGGCGCTTATCCTGGCGTTGGTGCGGAAGAGCGTGGTCAGTCTGAGGCTATTGCCCGTAATCTGCGGGAAATGTCCGGTCTGAAGGTGCCTGTGATCTGTACGGTCATCGGTGAAGGCGGTTCCGGTGGTGCGCTGGCCATTGGTGTGGGTGATAAAGTTAACATGCTGCAGTACAGCACTTACTCTGTTATCTCTCCGGAAGGCTGTGCCTCTATTCTGTGGAAAAGCGCCGATAAAGCGCCTCTGGCAGCCGAAGCGATGGGTATTACCGCGCCGCGTCTGAAAGAGCTGAAGCTGATTGACTCGGTTATCCCTGAGCCACTGGGCGGGGCGCATCGTCATCCTGTCGAAATGGCGCAGTCGCTGAAACAGCAACTGCTGGCCGATCTGGCCGATCTGGAAGGGCTCAGCACCGAAGAACTGCTCGATCGCCGTTATCAACGTCTGATGAGCTACGGCTACGCCTGATTGTGCTTCATGACGATAAAGCGGACTTCGGTCCGCTTTTTTTATGCCATTAATCTGACTGCAGTTGAGTGGCATCATTCGCTATGCTTACTTAATGCCTCAACTATCAGGGAGATGTGCATTGAATATTCTGGCGATCATGGGCGCGCATGGCGTGTTTTACAAAGATGAACCCTTGCGCGAACTGGAAGTCGCGCTGAGTCAGCAAGGTTTTCAACTCATCCGGCCGAAAAACAATGACGATCTGCTAAAACTCATTGAACACAATCCCCGTATCAGCGGCGTCATTTTTGACTGGGATGAACACAACAGCCCGGAGCTGTGTGGTGAAATCAATCAGCTTAATGAATACCTGCCGCTGTATGCCTTTATCAATACCCATTCCCAGATGGATATCAGTATCAATGAAATGCGTATGCCGCTGCATTTCTTTGAATATGCGCTGAATGCCGCCGACGATATTGCTCTTCACATCCGACAGTACACAGATGACTACCTCGACAACATCACGCCGCCGTTGACCAAAGCGTTGTTTACCTATGTGAAAGAGGGGAAATACACCTTCTGTACCCCAGGCCATATGGCCGGTACGGCCTTCCAGAAAAGCCCGGTCGGCTGCTTGTTCTATGACTTTTTTGGTGCCAATACGCTGAAGTCGGATATCTCGATTTCGGTAACGGAACTGGGATCGCTGCTGGACCACACAGGGCCGCATCTGGAAGCCGAGGAGTATATCGCCCGCACTTTTGGTGCGGAACAGAGCTACATGGTGACCAACGGCACCTCGACCTCGAATAAAATCGTCGGAATGTATGCTGCCCCGGCAGGCAGCACGATTCTGGTGGACCGCAACTGCCATAAGTCGCTCACGCATCTGTTGATGATGAGCGATTTGATCCCCATCTGGCTCAAGCCAACACGCAACGCATTGGGTATTTTGGGCGGTATTCCGCAAAAAGAGTTCACCCGTGCCAGCATCGAGCAAAAAGTGGCGGTCACGCCGCGCGCCAGTTGGCCGGTACATGCGGTGATTACCAATTCGACCTACGACGGTTTGCTCTACAACACTCAGTACATCAAGCAAACCCTTGAGGTGCCGTCGATCCACTTTGATTCTGCCTGGGTTCCCTATACCAACTTTCATCCCATCTATGAGGGGAAAAGCGGCATGAGCGGTGAGCGGGTGCCGGGTAAAGTCTTCTATGAAACGCAGTCCACCCATAAACTGCTGGCGGCTTTTTCCCAGGCTTCGCTGATTCATATTAAAGGCGACTATGACGAGCAGACGTTTAATGAAGCCTACATGATGCACACCACCACCTCACCGAACTATGCCATCGTCTCATCCATTGAGACAGCGGCGGCGATGCTGCGGGGAAATCCGGGCAAAAGGCTCATTAACCGGTCAGTGGAACGCGCCCTGCATTTCCGTCGTGAGATACAGCGGTTGCGAGAAGAGTGCGACAGCTGGTTTTTTGATATCTGGCAGCCTGAACACGTTGATGAAGCCCAGTGCTGGCCGATACAGCCGGGGGAAGAGGACTGGCACGGATTCACCCAGGCCGATCGCGACCACATGTATCTTGATCCGATCAAGGTAACGATCCTGACACCCGGCATGAGCGAGCTGGGCGTGATGGCGGAAGAGGGCATTCCGGCGGCGCTGGTGGCGAAGTTCCTGGATGAGCGCGGCATCGTGGTTGAAAAAACCGGCCCTTACAATCTGTTATTCCTGTTTAGTATCGGCATTGATAAAACCAAAGCGATGAGCGTGCTGCGAGGGTTAACGGAATTTAAGCGCGCCTACGATCTCAATCTCCGGGTCAAAAATATGTTGCCGGATCTCTATGCGGAGGATCCCGATTTTTATCGCAACATGCGTATTCAGACGCTGGCGCAGGGGATCCACCGTCTTATCCAGCAACATGATTTACCGCAGCTCATGTTGAAGGCGTTTGACGTGTTGCCCGAGATGAAAATGACGCCGCATCAGGCTTTTCAGCAACAGGTGAAGGGCAATATTGAAACCGTGAACATCAATGAGCTGGTGGGCCGCATCTCTGCCAACATGATCCTGCCTTATCCTCCGGGCGTTCCTCTGGTGATGCCTGGTGAAATGATCACAGAACAAAGCCGCGCCGTACTCGACTTCCTGTTAATGCTGTGTAGCATTGGACGCCACTATCCTGGCTTTGAGACGGATATTCACGGCGCGATCCTCACCGAAGAGGGGGAATATCGGGTACGTGTGCTGAAACAGGCCGGCTAACAGGACGTCATGTTTAACAGGAAGCAACGATGCTACAGCTAACGCACATCCATCATATCGCGATCATTGCATCAGACTATTCGCGCAGCAAAGCGTTTTACTGCGACATTCTGGGGTTTGAACTGCAAAGCGAACACTATCGTGAAGCGCGTGATTCGTGGAAAGGGGATCTGGCACTGAACGGTCAGTATACGATTGAGCTGTTTTCGTTTCCCAAACCGCCCGCACGCGTCAGTCAACCGGAAGCCTGTGGCCTGCGTCATCTGGCCTTCAGCGTGCCGGACGTTGAAGCGGCGATGCGCTATCTGGCAACGCAGGGCGTGATATGTGAAGCGATCCGCATCGATGAGCTAACCGGAAAGCCCTGCACGTTCTTTGCCGATCCGGATGGTTTGCCGCTGGAACTCTATCAGGCGTAAAATGGCGGCTTTGGGCGACTCCACTGGCCGCGGTATGGATTGAGAACATGTCTGATTTTGACGCACTGTTAAAGGAAAATGACGCGCTGGTCGTGGCGTTCAGCGGTGGTCTGGATTCTACCGTTCTGCTTCATCAACTGCGGGCCTGGCAGCAAGCGCGCCCGCAGTCACGGCTGCGTGCGCTGCATGTGCATCATGGCCTCAGCCCGAATGCCGATAGCTGGGCAGCGCACTGCCTGTGCCTGTGCGAACGGTGGCAGATTCCTTGTGAAGTCCTGCGTGTGCAGGTAACGGATCAGGGACAAGGCATTGAAGCGGCAGCGCGGCAGGTGCGCTATCAGGCTCTGGGGCAGGCACTGTGCGCGGATGAAAAGCTGCTAACCGCGCAACATCTGGACGATCAGTGTGAAACGCTGCTCCTGGCGCTGAAGCGCGGCAGTGGACCGGCAGGCCTGGCGGCCATGCCGGCGGCGACGACGTTTGCCGGACATGCCTTACTCAGACCCTTGTTAAACCATTCCCGCCTGAGCCTGGAGCAGTATGCCGAGGCGCATCAACTGGTCTGGGTTGAAGATGAAAGCAATCAGGATCAGCGCTATGACCGAAACTTTCTGCGTCAGCAGCTGTTGCCGACGGTTCTGCGCCGCTGGCCGCATTTTGCCGAGGCGTCGGCGCGCAGTGCCGCCTTGTGTGGCGAGCAGGAGCAACTGCTGGATGAGTTACTGGCTGAGCCGCTTAGCGAGCTTATTCAACCCGACGGTAGCCTGTGCTTCACACCTTTGCTGACCATGAGTGAGGTAAAAGGCAACGCCCTGCTGCGCCGCTGGCTGGCCGCTCAGGGCGAGAAAATGCCGTCGCGCGAAGCATTACGTCGAATCCGTCAGGAGATCATGTTGTGCCGTGAAGATGCGCAGCCGCGCCTGAAGCTGGGCAACCACGAGATCCGTCGCTACCGGCAGCAGCTTTACCACTTGCCGCTCAGCGCCTCTTTAGCTGACTGTGAAATCGCCTGGAATGACGTCGAACAACCTCTGCATTTGCCACAAAACCTGGGCGTACTGACGGCCGAAAAAAGCACGAGTACGCTTCGCTGCCCACAACCGCAGGAGCAGGTATTCGTGCGGTTTCACGCAACAGGCTATGTGCATATCGTGAATCGCCCAGGCGGACGAGACATAAAAAAAATCTGGCAGAGGCTGAATATCCCGCCCTGGCAACGCGCGCGCATTCCATTAATTTATTTTAATCAGACGTTGATTTGCGCGCCCGGGCTGTTTGTTACCCGCGAAGGTGCCAGCGAGGATGCCGCTGGCTGGCAAGTCAACTGGCAGAAAACGACGGGAGAGCCGGAATAATGCAACGCATAGCAGCCTTGCTGCTGATAACTGTTTTACCGGTCCACGCCGCAGGCGATGTGAAAGCGGGTGAGCAACGCGCGGCCGCCTGTATGGCCTGCCACGGGGCACAGGGTAAAGCAACCACGCCTCTCTATCCCAATCTGGCTGGCCAAAATGCGGCCTATCTTAACCAGGCATTACATGCCTATAAGAAAGGGGAACGAAGCGGGGGACAGGCTGAAGTCATGAAGGCATTTGTGGCAGGCTTAAATGATGAGGATATGGCGAATTTAGCCGCCTATTACAGTTCGTTGAAACCTGAATGAGGTGGGCGGGAGTGCATCCCGCCCGACGGGAAGTGAATTACTCTTCGCTGACAACAACGGTGCCGAGTTCAGGATGGCTGAAGCTGGCAATGTGATCGAGGCGTAACTCGCGCGTTTCACCGGAAAGGTCAATCGCCAGATATTCAACGTTTTTACGTGAAAGAATATCTTTGGCTTTGGCCTTAAGCTGTTCACCGTCTTTTAACTCCAGCGACAGCATCCAGTTTTTTTGGCAGGCGAGTTCCAGATTATCGTAGTCATCGCAATTGATGGGTTTATAAGCTTCATTCATCAACATAGTCGCTCACCAATAAGTTTGCGGCGGCATAGGCCGCCTGTTCCCTGAGAGAAGCGTTTAGCGCAACATTCGCGGCAATATCATCCAGCGCTTTTAAGGCGCAGCCAATGGCATCGGGTACATATCCCAGATCTCCGCTGCCGATTTCGGCATATTTTTGGCGAACTAACTCACAATATTTTTGCACAGGCACCTCCTCAGCAGAGCAGAAACACTCTGGTTGATTAGCGACTATATCACAGGCATTTCCAGAAAATCAGCCAGGCAAAAACAGGAACCGCGCGCAAATCACTGCTAAAGTAGCTGGCTACGCCGTCTAAGACGACTCAGGATAAAGCACGAAAGGTTCAGTGAATGGATAGCCCGATACAAAAAAACGCGTACTGCACGCAGGCAGGTGACAGATGATTATGCTGTCACGCAACGTTGAGCTGCCGGACAGTGAAATTGAACTGACGGCTATTCGGGCGCAGGGTTCTGGCGGTCAGCATGTGAATAAAACCAGCACAGCCATTCATCTACGTTTCGACATTGCCGCCTCGTCCTTGCCACCGTTCTATAAAGAGCGACTGCTAAATGCCAGCCACCACTTAATTACCGGTGACGGAACCGTGATCATCAAGGCGCAGGAGTACCGAAGTCAGGAGATGAACAGGGAGGCGGCACTGCAGCGGCTGGTCAACCTGATCCGCGAACTTACTACGGTAGAGAAAGTCCGGCGCTCAACACGACCTACGCGCGCCTCGAAAGAGCGCAGGCTGGAAGGCAAGTCACGGCGCAGCAATACCAAAGCGCTGCGCGGTAAGGTGCAATAAGGGGTATGTACATGGGGCGTTATGACAAGTCAGACAGGAACAGAATGCGGGAACAAGCCTGATAGCCGCGCGTTATTCAGCAAAAAAAACGCCCCTTAAGGGGCGTTATAGTGCGGTTACTTGTTAAGCGCGTTAAGCAGAAATTCGACAATCTCATCCTGCTTGATCATCTGCTTCTCACCGGCACGACGGGCTTTATACTCAATCTCCTGATTATCAAGATTGCGATCGCCAATCACGATGGTGTGCGGTACGCCAATCAGCTCCATATCCGCAAACATCACGCCCGGACGCTCTTTACGATCGTCCAGAATCACCTCTACGCCTTTGGCGCGCAGCGTGTTGTAAAGCTCTTCCGCTAACTCTTTCACGCGGAACGATTTCTGCATGTTCATCGGCAGAATCGCCACTTCGAACGGCGCCAGCGCAGCAGGCCAGATGATGCCGCGGTCGTCATGGTTCTGCTCGATGGCCGCCGCAACCACGCGGGTAATGCCGATGCCGTAGCAGCCCATGGTCATGATCTGGTTACGACCGTCTTCGCCCTGTACGGAGGCTTTCATCGCTTCAGAGTATTTGGTGCCCAGCTGGAAAATGTGGCCGACTTCGATACCACGTTTAATCTGCAACGTACCTTTGCCATCCGGGCTCAGGTCACCTTCCACGACGTTACGCAGATCGGCTACCTGCGCCATTGGCAGATCGCGTTCCCAGTTGATGCCGAAATAGTGTTTACCCTCAATGTTGGCACCGGCACTAAAATCGCTCATCTTCGCCACGGTACGGTCTGCGATAACTGGCATATTCAGCCCCACTGGGCCGAGCGAACCAGGACCCGCACCAACCGCTGCGCGGATCTCTTCTTCGGTGGCAAAGGTCAGCGGAGAAGCAACCAGAGGCGATTTCTCTGCCTTGATTTCGTTCAGTTCGTGATCGCCGCGAACCAGCAACGCCACCAACGCGTGACCGCTTTCTTCTGCGCCCTTCACCATCAGGGTTTTCACGGTTTTCTCAATCGGCTGCTGGAACTGGCTCACCAGTTCTGCGATGGTTTTGGTATTCGGCGTATCCACCTCACGCATCTCTTCTGCAGGCGCAGGACGATCGCCCGCGGGCGCGACGGCTTCAGCAAATTCAATGTTGGCGGCGAAGTCAGACGCCGTTGAGAAAATCACGTCATCCTCACCGCTCTGCGCCAGCACCTGGAATTCGTGAGATGCGCTACCACCAATTGAGCCGGTATCAGCCTGCACTGCACGGAAATCCAGCCCCATACGATTGAAAATCTGGCTGTAGGCGCGATACATCGCGTCATAGGTTTCCTGCAGCGATTCCTGAGAAGTATGGAAGGAGTAAGCATCCTTCATAATGAATTCACGCGAACGCATTACGCCAAAGCGCGGGCGCACTTCATCACGGAATTTAGTCTGGATTTGATACAGATTCAGCGGCAGCTGTTTGTAGGAGCTCAGCTCATTACGAATCAGATCGGTGATCACTTCTTCGTGCGTCGGACCGAGCACAAACGGGCGCTCATGGCGATCGGCAACACGCAATAGCTCTGGACCGTACTGTTCCCAGCGACCGCTCTCCTGCCACAGATCGGCGGGTTGCACCACAGGCATTGAAATCTCAATGGCACCGGCATTGTTCATTTCTTCACGGACGATGTTTTCGACCTTTTTTAATACGCGCAGTCCGGTTGGCAGCCAGGTATATAAGCCTGAAGCCAGTTTACGGATCATCCCGGCACGCAGCATCAGCTGGTGGCTGATCACTTCCGCGTCAGAAGGTGTCTCTTTCTGAGTAGAGAGCAGATATTGAGTAGTACGCATTGATTACGATTCCAGTTGATCGGAAATTCACAGACAAAATTTGCTGGCGGCTAGTGTACCAGTGAGATCACTGGCTAAAAAGCGGGTTTTAACGCGGATCGATAGCCACCACTTCCGTCCCTGCGTCATCAATGCGCCAGCGCACGTTAAACTCCATTAGCCAGGCGGCATATTCCCTGTCCTGGATTTCACCTTTACGGTAAGCGGGCCGCGGATCCTGAGCGAGAACGTCGCTGATAAAGCGTGCCAGATGCGGATAGCGGGCGTGCTGTTGCAACTGCTGTTGGGCAAGCGCTGAAAACCGGACCGGCATAGTGCTTTCCGGCGCGGCCTGCGCGAAACCGGCGCGCGCTTCGGGCAGGGCCTCGGCAAAAGGCAGGTAAGGTTTAATATCGACAACCGGCGTACCGTCCACTAAATCCAGGCTGCCCAGTTGCAGAATGACCTGCTGCTTCTCGCAGCGAATGCCTTTGAGCTCAACCAGCGACATGCCGACGGGATTGGGGCGAAAGGTGGAGCGGGTGGCAAAAACGCCCATGCGCGCGTTACCGCCCAGCCGTGGAGGCCGTACGGTAGGGCGCCAGCCGCCTTCCATGGTCTGATGAAAAACAAACAGAATCCAGAGGTGGCTGAAGTCTTCCAGGCCGCGCACGGCATCCGCCTGGTTATAAGGCGGCAAAAGATGCAGTTCGCCGCCGCCGTCCTGTACCAGCCCAGGCTGACGCGGCACGGCGAACTTCTCTTTCCAGGGTGAACGGATCACGCCGATTTGCGCAAAGGCGAATTCACTCATTGACTGGTGACTTTCAACGCCGATCCCTGACAAACAGCCTGACGGTAGCAGCCCGGCGTGCTGCTGACGATTTCACATTTATGCAGCAGCACAGCATTGGCTTTCATCTGTGACGCTTTAATCTGCATACGTTTACGTGCGGTAGCGATATTTGGGGGGGAGCTCTGATTGCTCACCTGGCAATCTTCAGCGGACACTTCGCCTAAATCGCGGAAGGGTTTGCTCACCAGATCGGCCGCATCGGTGTAAACCTTAACAGGCGCGGGACGATACGTTGGCTTACGTGTCGGTTCGCTGGATTGCTGCGGATGAGAAGGTGCGCTGCTTATTGGGTGGTACTCTCGAACACACCCTGTCAGCATCAATGCTAACAAGCAGAGCGGTAAAAAACGCATGGCAACATCCTCAAGTTTCAAAAAGTGGCGTTATTGAAACAAGGACACGGATAAATAACAAGTCAGCAAAGCGCAATATCAGAAAGGGCGGCTATAAGCCGCCCTGAGGAGAGATGGGAGGCTGAATTACCAGCCTTTAACTGCACCACCGTTAAAGACTTTGTTCGCCGCATCCGCGACCTCGTCAGACTGATAAGCCTGCACGAATTTTTTCACGTTTTCTGCGTCTTTATTGTCCTCACGCGCAACAATCAGGTTCACGTACGGTGAGTCTTTATCTTCAACAAAGATGCCATCTTTCGCCGGTGTCAGGCCGATCTGGCTGGCGTAAGTCGTGTTGATGACCGCCAGTGCGATTTGCTGATCGTCCAGTGAACGTGGCAGCTGTGGCGCTTCCAGCTCAACAATCTTCAGATGTTTTGGATTCTCAACGATATCCAGTGAGGTTGGCAGCAGGCCCACACCGTCTTTCAGCTTAATCAGGCCCACTTTCTGCAGCAGCAGCAGCGAACGACCAAGGTTAGTTGGGTCATTAGGAATGGCAACCTGCGCGCCGTCCTGCAGTTGGTCGAGTGATTTGATCTTTTTCGAGTAGCCCGCAATCGGATAAACGAAAGAGTTACCAACGGATACCAGCTTGTAACCACGATCTTTGATTTGTTGATCCAGATACGGTTTATGCTGGAAGGCATTCACATCAATATCACCTTTGCTCAGTGCTTCGTTAGGCAGCACGTAGTCGTTAAAGGTGACCAGCTCAACATCCAGGCCATACTTGTCTTTAGCGACTTTAGCCGCCGCTTCCGCAACCTGCTGTTCTGCGCCGACAATCACGCCCACTTTAATGTGGTTTGGATCTTTGGCTTTTTGATCGCATCCTGCCAGCGCAATCGCGCCAATTAATGCACCCACAGCGGCAATTTTTTTAAATTTGAAAGACATATCCTTTCCTTAATAGTGATATTGCTTGCTTATTTATGGGACACAGCACGCACGATGCGGTCGCCACAGAATTGTATGAGATACACCAAAACGACTAATAACACTAATACCGTATTCATCACTGTCGCGTTATATCCGATATAACCGTATTGGTAGCCAATCTGTCCCAGACCGCCCGCGCCCACGGCTCCGCCCATTGCAGAGTAGCCGACCAGCGTAATCAACGTGATGGTGGCCGCATTGACGAGGCCGGGCAGGGCTTCGGGCAGCAGCACTTTTCGCACGATTTGCATCGGTGTGGCACCCATGGCGCGTGACGCTTCGATCAGTCCGGTTGGCAGTTCCAGCAGGGCGTTCTCAACCATACGGGCAATAAAGGGCGCCGCACCCACGGTCAGTGGCACAATGGCGGCCTGCAAGCCAATAGAGGTGCCAACAATGATGCGGGTAAACGGAATCATCCAGACCAGCAGGATAATAAAGGGAATAGAGCGGAAGATGTTGACCAGCGCCGACAGCACCCGATACAAACCTTTGTTTTCCAGAATCTGACCCGGACGGGTCACATAGAGCAGGACGCCTACCGGTAATCCCAGTACGAAACCGAAAAAGCCAGAGACAAAGGTCATCATCAACGTTTCCCACACGCCGCGCCCCAGCAACGCAATCATCGCTTCAGACATAACCTAGTACCTCTACTTTTACGTGATGTTCCTGCAGCCACTGAATCGCGGCCTGTGTATCGCTTTCGCTGCCGTGAATTTCCGCCAGCATGATGCCGAACTTCACACCGCCGGCATAATCCATCTGCGCACTAATAATGTTGTTGTTGATATTGAAACGACGCGCGGCTTCAGACAGTAAAGGTGCATCGACAGACTGCCCGGTGAATTCCATACGCAGTAAGGGCATGCTCTCTGGGCCTGCTTCAGGTGACAGGCGCTGTTGATAATCGTCCGGAATATCCAGATGCAGCGTTGACTGGATAAACTGTTGTGCCAGCGGCGTTTTAGGATGCGAGAAGACTTCGCTCACGCTGTCCTTTTCAATTAACTCGCCCTGGCTTATCACTGCGACCTGATCGCAGATGCGTTTTACGACATCCATCTCATGCGTAATCAGCAGAATGGTCAGGCCAAGACGACGGTTAATATCTTTGAGCAATTCAAGAATCGAACGGGTTGTTGCCGGATCGAGCGCGCTGGTGGCTTCATCACACAAAAGGACTTTAGGGTTGCTTGCCAGCGCACGCGCGATAGCGACGCGCTGTTTCTGACCACCGGAAAGATTGGCTGGCCAGGCGTCGTGTTTATCAGCCAGGCCGACCAGATCCAGCAGCTCGGTCACACGCTTTTTAATTTCCTCACGAGAGAGCTGACCCAGCTCTAACGGCAGCGCAACGTTGCCCGCAACCGTGCGTGAGTTCATCAGGTTAAAGTGCTGGAAAATCATGCCGATCTGACGGCGGGCTTGAGTCAGTTGCCGTTCGCCCAGCGCCGTTAAGTCTGCACCGTCAACCAGCACGCGGCCGGAAGTCGGGCGTTCAAGCAGATTCACGCAACGAATGAGCGTGCTTTTACCGGCACCGGATGCACCGATGACGCCATAGATTTGCCCGGCAGGTACGTGCAGGCTGACATTCGATAATGCCTGTATCGATCGCGAACCTTGCTGGAACACTTTGGTAATATTTTCTAATTTAATCATTACGTTATTTATTATCGTCTTGCATTGTCCGTGGTCTGGTGTGCTCTCATCACTGAAAGCATGCATAAGCTGGATGGATGGTAAGGCATCCAGACGTCTAAATCAATGGAAGTGATTCAATCAGACATTCTCCCTTTAATCGCAATCGTGCGATACTGATCGGCAATTTTTATAGCAGGAGTTTTTACGTGACGAATAAAGTCCCGGCCATTTTTCTCGATCGCGATGGCACCCTCAATGTTGATCACGGCTACGTCCACGAAATCGATAATTTCCAGTTTATTGATGGCGTCATTGAAGCATTGCAACAATTAAAGAAGATGGGCTTTGCGTTGGTTGTCGTGACTAACCAGTCTGGTATTGCTCGCGGTATGTTTAGCGAAGATCAGTTTATGCGGCTTACCGAGTGGATGGACTGGTCGCTGGCCGATCGGGATATTGACCTTGATGGGATCTATTTCTGCCCGCACCTTCCCGACGCGACGATTGAAGAATATCGCCAGCAGTGTGACTGCCGTAAGCCTCAGCCCGGGATGTTACTGTCCGCGCAACAAGAGTTGCACATCGATATGGCGGCCTCTTATATGGTGGGTGACAAACTGGAAGATATGCAGGCCGCCGAGGCAGCCGGCGTAGGTAAGAAAGTCCTCGTGCGCAGCGGTAAGCCGGTCACGGCTGAAGGTGAAGCGCTGGCTGACTGGGTAATAAAGAGTCTTGCCGAGTTACCTGCCCGTATTAAAAGCGCGTAAAACAGCCCCTTTGTGCAAATTTCAGACGAACAGCAAAAAAGTTCAAATTTGCACTTGCGCTCTGTGAAAGCTTCCCTATAATGCGCCTCCACTGACACGGCACAACGGCTTACGTAACGCGGTGTTCAGCAGGAGGCTCCCAGGAGTTTCCGCCGGAGAAAAACTTCTGAAAAAGAGGTTGACTCTGAAGGAGGAAAGCGTAATATACGCCACCTCGCGACAGACGGTTAACCCGCTGTTCGCACTGCTCTTTAACAATTTATCAGACAATCTGTGTGGGCACTCGCAGGATTGATATCAGCGTCTCCGGACGTAAAAAATATCAAAGCCTCACGAGTGAACACATAATGAAATTCATTATGACGTTTTACAGATGAGCACCGCTGGACTTGTTTCAGCAAATCAAACTTAAATTGAAGAGTTTGATCATGGCTCAGATTGAACGCTGGCGGCAGGCCTAACACATGCAAGTCGGACGGTAGCACAGAGAGCTTGCTCTCGGGTGACGAGTGGCGGACGGGTGAGTAATGTCTGGGGATCTGCCCGATAGAGGGGGATAACCACTGGAAACGGTGGCTAATACCGCATAACGTCGCAAGACCAAAGAGGGGGACCTTCGGGCCTCTCACTATCGGATGAACCCAGATGGGATTAGCTAGTAGGCGGGGTAACGGCCCACCTAGGCGACGATCCCTAGCTGGTCTGAGAGGATGACCAGCCACACTGGAACTGAGACACGGTCCAGACTCCTACGGGAGGCAGCAGTGGGGAATATTGCACAATGGGCGCAAGCCTGATGCAGCCATGCCGCGTGTATGAAGAAGGCCTTCGGGTTGTAAAGTACTTTCAGCGGGGAGGAAGGCGATGTGGTTAATAACCGCGTCGATTGACGTTACCCGCAGAAGAAGCACCGGCTAACTCCGTGCCAGCAGCCGCGGTAATACGGAGGGTGCAAGCGTTAATCGGAATTACTGGGCGTAAAGCGCACGCAGGCGGTCTGTTAAGTCAGATGTGAAATCCCCGGGCTTAACCTGGGAACTGCATTTGAAACTGGCAGGCTTGAGTCTCGTAGAGGGGGGTAGAATTCCAGGTGTAGCGGTGAAATGCGTAGAGATCTGGAGGAATACCGGTGGCGAAGGCGGCCCCCTGGACGAAGACTGACGCTCAGGTGCGAAAGCGTGGGGAGCAAACAGGATTAGATACCCTGGTAGTCCACGCCGTAAACGATGTCGACTTGGAGGTTGTTCCCTTGAGGAGTGGCTTCCGGAGCTAACGCGTTAAGTCGACCGCCTGGGGAGTACGGCCGCAAGGTTAAAACTCAAATGAATTGACGGGGGCCCGCACAAGCGGTGGAGCATGTGGTTTAATTCGATGCAACGCGAAGAACCTTACCTACTCTTGACATCCACGGAATTTGGCAGAGATGCCTTAGTGCCTTCGGGAACCGTGAGACAGGTGCTGCATGGCTGTCGTCAGCTCGTGTTGTGAAATGTTGGGTTAAGTCCCGCAACGAGCGCAACCCTTATCCTTTGTTGCCAGCGATTCGGTCGGGAACTCAAAGGAGACTGCCGGTGATAAACCGGAGGAAGGTGGGGATGACGTCAAGTCATCATGGCCCTTACGAGTAGGGCTACACACGTGCTACAATGGCGCATACAAAGAGAAGCGACCTCGCGAGAGCAAGCGGACCTCATAAAGTGCGTCGTAGTCCGGATCGGAGTCTGCAACTCGACTCCGTGAAGTCGGAATCGCTAGTAATCGTGGATCAGAATGCCACGGTGAATACGTTCCCGGGCCTTGTACACACCGCCCGTCACACCATGGGAGTGGGTTGCAAAAGAAGTAGGTAGCTTAACCTTCGGGAGGGCGCTTACCACTTTGTGATTCATGACTGGGGTGAAGTCGTAACAAGGTAACCGTAGGGGAACCTGCGGTTGGATCACCTCCTTACCTGAAGATACTTTCCCGCGAAGTGCTCACACAGATTGTCTGATAGAAAGTCACGAGCAGAAAAAACCTCTACAGGCTTGTAGCTCAGGTGGTTAGAGCGCACCCCTGATAAGGGTGAGGTCGGTGGTTCAAGTCCACTCAGGCCTACCAAATTTCTTCTTATGCTGCGTTATGCGCGCGGTCGTTTACAGACGTAAACGTCCCTTCCGCATGCCTTGCCTGAGACGAAATGGCATCCTTCTTGATGAAGGATGTTTACTCGGTTGAGTGGTAGTAGTGGTCTCTGCAGTAACTGTATGGGGCTATAGCTCAGCTGGGAGAGCGCCTGCCTTGCACGCAGGAGGTCAGCGGTTCGATCCCGCTTAGCTCCACCATACTCACTACTGTATTTTTTCTGAAAATACTTCAGAGCGTACCGGCAACGGTGTGCTGCGAAGTATTCTGCTCTTTAACAATCCGGAACAAGCTGAAAATTTGAAACGACGCATTGTCGTGTTCCTCCGTAATAAGGAACACAGTACAACGCGTTCGAGTCTCTCAAAAGCTTACAGCTTACAAGCTAACTGTGAAGCCGTTACGGTAAAACAGATAAACGCCTGTGGGTTGTGAGGTTAAGCGACTAAGCGTACACGGTGGATGCCCTGGCAGTCAGAGGCGATGAAGGGCGTGCTAATCTGCGATAAGCGCCGGTAAGGTGATATGAACCGCTACAACCGGCGATACCCGAATGGGGAAACCCAGTGTGTTCCGACACACTATCATGCAGTGAATACATAGCTGTATGAGGCGAACCGGGGGAACTGAAACATCTAAGTACCCCGAGGAAAAGAAATCAACCGAGATTCCCCCAGTAGCGGCGAGCGAACGGGGAGGAGCCCAGAACCATCACCAGCTTGTGCATCAGTGGAAGCGTCTGGAAAGTCGCAGGGTACAGGGTGATACTCCCGTACACAAAGGTGCACAGGCTGTGAGTTCGATGAGTAAGGCGGGACACGTGGTATCCTGTCTGAATATGGGGGGACCATCCTCCAAGGCTAAATACTCCTGACTGACCGATAGTGAACCAGTACCGTGAGGGAAAGGCGAAAAGAACCCCGGCGAGGGGAGTGAAACAGAACCTGAAACCGTGTACGTACAAGCAGTGGGAGCCTTCTTTATGGGGGTGACTGCGTACCTTTTGTATAATGGGTCAGCGACTTATATTCTGTAGCAAGGTTAACCGTATAGGGGAGCCGCAGGGAAACCGAGTCTTAACTGGGCGTTAAGTTGCAGGGTATAGACCCGAAACCCGGTGATCTAGCCATGGGCAGGTTGAAGGTTGGGTAACACTAACTGGAGGACCGAACCGACTAATGTTGAAAAATTAGCGGATGACCTGTGGCTGGGGGTGAAAGGCCAATCAAACCGGGAGATAGCTGGTTCTCCCCGAAAGCTATTTAGGTAGCGCCTCGTGAACTCATCTCCGGGGGTAGAGCACTGTTTCGGCTAGGGGGCCATCCCGGCTTACCAACCCGATGCAAACTGCGAATACCGGAGAATGTTATCACGGGAGACACACGGCGGGTGCTAACGTCCGTCGTGAAGAGGGAAACAACCCAGACCGCCAGCTAAGGTCCCAAAGTCATGGTTAAGTGGGAAACGATGTGGGAAGGCCCAGACAGCCAGGATGTTGGCTTAGAAGCAGCCATCATTTAAAGAAAGCGTAATAGCTCACTGGTCGAGTCGGCCTGCGCGGAAGATGTAACGGGGCTAAACCATGCACCGAAGCTGCGGCAGCGACACTATGTGTTGTTGGGTAGGGGAGCGTTCTGTAAGCCGTCGAAGGTGTGCTGTGAGGCATGCTGGAGGTATCAGAAGTGCGAATGCTGACATAAGTAACGATAAACAAGGTGAAAAACCTTGTCGCCGGAAGACCAAGGGTTCCTGTTCAACGTTAATCGGAGCAGGGTGAGTCGACCCCTAAGGCGAGGCCGAAAGGCGTAGTCGATGGGAAACAGGTTAATATTCCTGTACTTGGTGTTACTGCGAAGGGGGGACGGAGAAGGCTATATCAGCCGGGCGACGGTTGTCCCGGTTTAAGCGTGTAGGTGTGTGTTCCAGGCAAATCCGGTTCACTTTACACTGAGGCGTGACGACGAGGCACTACGGTGCTGAAGTGATAAATGCCCTGCTTCCAGGAAAAGCCTCTAAGCATCAGGTAACACAAAATCGTACCCCAAACCGACACAGGTGGTCAGGTAGAGAATACCAAGGCGCTTGAGAGAACTCGGGTGAAGGAACTAGGCAAAATGGTGCTGTAACTTCGGGAGAAGGCACGCTGGCGCGTAGGTGAAGGGACTTGCTCCCGGAGCTGAAGCCAGTCGAAGATACCAGCTGGCTGCAACTGTTTATTAAAAACACAGCACTGTGCAAACACGAAAGTGGACGTATACGGTGTGACGCCTGCCCGGTGCCGGAAGGTTAATTGATGGGGTTATCCGCAAGGAGAAGCTCTTGATCGAAGCCCCGGTAAACGGCGGCCGTAACTATAACGGTCCTAAGGTAGCGAAATTCCTTGTCGGGTAAGTTCCGACCTGCACGAATGGCGTAATGATGGCCAGGCTGTCTCCACCCGAGACTCAGTGAAATTGAAATCGCTGTGAAGATGCAGTGTACCCGCGGCAAGACGGAAAGACCCCGTGAACCTTTACTACAGCTTGACACTGAACACTGAGCCTTGATGTGTAGGATAGGTGGGAGGCTTTGAAGCGTGGACGCCAGTCTGCGTGGAGCCGGCCTTGAAATACCACCCTTTAATGTTTGGTGTTCTAACGTAGGCCCGTAATCCGGGCTGCGGACAGTGTCTGGTGGGTAGTTTGACTGGGGCGGTCTCCTCCCAAAGCGTAACGGAGGAGCACGAAGGTTGGCTAATCCTGGTCGGACATCAGGAGGTTAGTGCAATGGCATAAGCCAGCTTGACTGCGAGAGTGACGGCTCGAGCAGGTGCGAAAGCAGGTCATAGTGATCCGGTGGTTCTGAATGGAAGGGCCATCGCTCAACGGATAAAAGGTACTCCGGGGATAACAGGCTGATACCGCCCAAGAGTTCATATCGACGGCGGTGTTTGGCACCTCGATGTCGGCTCATCACATCCTGGGGCTGAAGTAGGTCCCAAGGGTACGGCTGTTCGCCGTTTAAAGTGGTACGCGAGCTGGGTTTAGAACGTCGTGAGACAGTTCGGTCCCTATCTGCCGTGGGCGCTGGAGAATTGAGGGGGGTTGCTCCTAGTACGAGAGGACCGGAGTGAACGCACCGCTGGTGTCCGGGTTGTCACGCCAGTGGCACTGCCCGGTAGCTAAGTGCGGAAAAGATAAGTGCTGAAAGCATCTAAGCACGAAACTTGCCCCGAGATGAGTTCTCCCTGAGCCTTTAAGGCTCCTGAAGGGACGTTGAAGACGACGACGTTGATAGGCCGGGTGTGTAAGCGCAGCGATGCGTTGAGCTTACCGGTACTAATGACCCGTGAGGCTTAACCTTACAACGCCAGAGGCGTTTTGGTTGAGAGACGATTTAAATTTTCAGCATTGTTTACCGGATAAAGAATTTAGTTCTGTTCTGCGGACGTGAGTCCGAAGGATTTTGCGCTGAGTGCAAGGCGGCAACCGAGACGGGGTGAAGGAGCATACTGAGGTATGTGACTGAGCGGCGCGAGGGAAGCCAACGCGGCAGCAGCGTGAAAGACGCAGGACGGAGCACAAAGAATTTGCCTGGCGGCTTTAGCGCGGTGGTCCCACCTGACCCCATGCCGAACTCAGAAGTGAAACGCCGTAGCGCCGATGGTAGTGTGGGGTCTCCCCATGCGAGAGTAGGGAACTGCCAGGCATCAAATTGAAGGACCTGCACGTAACCTCGGGCAGTTCACTACTCGGTAGAGTAGGACAAAAGCGAACGCTTTTGAACGCTGCGAGGCAGCGGCCCGAAGGGTGAATCACAGCATGATTCATAAACTGCCAGGCATCAAATTAAGACCAGCACGCTGGTCGTGACCTTACCGGTGACGCGGAAGGGCGATATACCTGATATCAGAACGTTTTTCTGACGTCAGTACAGAATCGGTGGAGCGGTAGTTCAGTTGGTTAGAATACCTGCCTGTCACGCAGGGGGTCGCGGGTTCGAGCCCCGTCCGTTCCGCCACTTAATTGGAAAGCCCTGACTTAACGGTCAGGGCTTTTTCCATTTCTGAGCCAAAATAATTGCCATTACTCTTCCACACGGCAACGTCTCACAGGCTGTAGCGAGCACAGCCCTTCAGGGCTTTATAGAGAGGTGTTGCTGCAAATCGTTTTGCACATGCCAGGGCTGTCTGACCACCCACTCACTGAGAAAATCAATAAAGGCACGCACGCGCTGGGTTACGCCGAGATCGCTGTAATACACGGCGTTAAAGGGCATCTCAACCGGCAAACGCTGATCGGCCATGATCTCCACCAGGCTGCCTTCTTCAATTTCTTTATGCACCATGTAATCTGACAGACAGGCGATACCATTCCCTTCCAGGCAAAGCTGCTTGATGGTCTCTCCGCTATTTGAATCGAGCTCAGAACGAATGCCATAAAGTTCGCCGCCTTCACAGGCCACAGGCCAACGATTAAGGCGCGGTGCATCAATAAAACCAAGACACTGATGATTATCCAGATCGGCCGCCCGCAAAGGTATACCGTGTTTTTTCAAATAGTCGGGAGAGGCAATGAGACGGCGATAGCTAATAAAAAGCAGTCGCGCTCTGAGGCCAGAATCCGTCAGGCTGCCTGCCCGAATTGCCACATCGACTTTTCGCTCAATCAGGTTGATAAAGTTTTCAGAAGAAATCAGCGAAAGCGCGATGTCCGGATAGCGTTCCCGAAAGGACTTTATCATCGGCATGATGAGATGCAATATGACTGGCGTAGCTGCGTCTATCCGCAACAGCCCTTTGGGCACATCACGGCTTTCCATCAACTCGTTTTCCGCCGCGGTCATCACCTGAAGAAAATGTTGGACCTGCTGAAAATAACGTTCCCCTTCCTGCGTTAATGCAAGATTGCGGGTCGTTCGCGTAAGTAAGGCCAGCCCCAGCTTAGTTTCCAGCTTCTTAATCGTACGGCTTACGGCAGAGTTGGCCATCTCTAACGTCTCGGCAGCCCGGCTGAAGCTTCCACTTTCAACCACGCTCACAAATACTTTCAGTTCTTCAGACGATGCCTTCATGGTGTCTCTTCACGCCAAATAGCCTGTAGGCCGATAGAACTGTTATTAAAGCACAGCACTGACCTGGCCCCTTGGCGCGAAAGGCTTTTTCCCGATAAGACAGATGATAAATTATGCCGCGCTTGAGCAGACCGGCCCACAAGACAGCGTATCAATACAGCCCGTTATGATTAAAATAAACAGAGTGGGTTTGGAACAATCGGCAGCATCTATTGAAACCGCGTACTAAAATCCCTATAACAGATAAGTCATACGACTTTTTGAACGATTAGCCAGGCGGGAAAGTGCGCAAAAAAACCTACGCGATGAGATATGTAGCCGGACAGCCAGCGGAGAGGATCTTTCCCCCGGGTGCAATGTTTCATCTCGGCCAGGCGCTGCCTCCCGGCGCGCCGCTCCCCGCTCACCCCAATCTTAAAGTGCTGGTATGGAATATCTTTAAACAGCAGCGTGCCGACTGGATGTCCGTACTGGAAGGCTTTGGTAAAGATGCGCATCTGGTTCTGCTCCAGGAAGCGCAAACCACGCCAGAGCTTATCCGGTTTGCGACCAGCAACTATCTGGCGGCCGATCAGGTTCCGGCATTCGTGTTGCCTCAGCATCCCTCTGGCGTGATGACACTGGCTTCCGCTCACCCAGTCTACTGTTGCCCTTTGCGTGAGCGAGAGCCGCTTCTGAGGCTCTCTAAATCGGCTTTAGTCACGGCCTATCCGTTACCCACGGGTGAAACGCTTATGGTAGTCAACATTCATGCCGTAAACTTTAGTCTGGGCGTGGATGTCTACAGTAAACAACTTGGGCCTATTGGCGAACAGATCGTTCACCACCGTGGTCCGGTTATCATGGCTGGCGATTTCAATGCGTGGAGTCGTCAACGGATTAACGCGCTTTACCGGTTTGCTCATCAGATGCAGCTGGAAGAGGTGATGTTCACCGCGGATCATCGACGTAAAGCCTTTGGCCGGCCGTTAGATTTCGTCTTCTATCGCGACATGCACGTTAGTGAGGCGTCAGTGCTGGTGACGCGCGCATCCGATCATAATCCCTTACTGGTCGAATTTAACGCCAGTCGGTGAGGAGAATCGCGGAGAGGCGTTCTGTCAGGAGGAGAGGGCGAAACGCCGGGAGATCATGCAAAGTGCAGAAGAATCGAATAAGAAAAAAGGCTGACATTTGTCAGCCTTTTCAACGTATCAGGTATCTGGCGTTGCGTTATTCTTAACAAACAACGTTAGCTCATCGCCAGGCTGAATATCTTTTGCATTACTCACAACACTGTTCCAGCGCATCACGTCTTTAATATTCACGCCGTGACGACGGGCGATACTGTCAAGAGAATCACCCTTACGAACACGATAGGTGATGCTGTTGCCATTATCCGCCAGGCTCGTGCCGCTCGATCCGACGGTCAGTATCTGGCCCGGACGAATGCTGGCACTGCGCAGGTTATTTTGCTGCTTCAGTGTTGCAACGCTGACGCCTAACTTATTGGCAATGCCCGACAGGGTATCGCCGCTTCGCACTTTGTAGCCACCATCATTACTGGCCTTTGCCAGTTGGGTGGGCTGCACTGCAGAGATATCACCGGAAGCCAGTGAATCCCGCAACTGTGCGACGTTAGCTTTCGGCACCATAATGTAGTGTGGCCCATTAGGTGCTGTCGCACCGCCTTTATACCCGGTATTGAAGCTCTTCAACTTTGTGAGCGACATACCGGCCATTTCAGCGGCTTGCGTCAGTTTTATCTGCTGACCCACTTCAACACGTGCCAGTGCACGGTTTTCGTTAGGTGTCGGCAGTTTGATACCGTAACGCTTGTTGTTCTTAAGCAACTCGCTCAAGGCCAACATTTTTGGAACATAAACCGTCGTTTCACGTGGAAGCGAAAGATGCCAGAAGTCGGTAGGCTTACCGCGTGCCTTGTTCTGCTTAATCGCTTTGAGCACACGTCCTTCGCCACTGTTGTAGGCCGCAACTGTCAGAAGCCAGTCACCACCGAACATGGTATTTAGACGCTGCATCATATCCAGCGCTACTTTGGTTGAAGCGACAACATCGCGACGACCATCGTAGTAACGGTTTTGTTTTAAACCATAGTTTCGACCCGTACTGCCAACAATCTGCCAGATGCCAGCGGCATTTGCAGATGACGTTGCGTGAGGATCAAAAGCGCTCTCCACTATGGGTAGCAGTACTAGTTCCATCGGCATCTTACGTTTCTTAATCTGCTCGACTATCCAGTACATGTACGGCTCTGCCCGTAATGTTACATCGTGGAGATAGCTCTTATTTTTTAAAAACTTTAATTTCTGTTCGCGGATCCGGGGGTTTTCCGGAATCCCCATCTTCAACTCGTCACTAATGAAACTCCAGAGATCACTATCTTCTGCGAGGCCAGTTCCATCTTCCTGCCATCGCGGCGATAAAAGTCGATCACCGTACTTTCCATTTTCACTTTGACCAGCTGAAGACAGACTCTGTGCATGCTGTTCGGGGATATTGGCGTCATTCCGTGATGCCTGACATCCTACCAGCAAGACCGAGGCGAGTAATATCGCTTTAGCCTTCATGTGTGTGTCAATAGTTCGCTTAAAAGACGAGCAACTATACGTGACGGTCCTTCACAACACAACCTGAAAAATCAAAAACGGTCTTTCTTCTCGCGTAGAACGGCAAATGTCTTCCATACAGGCTCTACCTCTGAATCAACGCTCAAAGCATGTTGTAAATCAGGATCTTGCGTTCTGAGAAATAAATTTATCACACGCTCGTGAGCCAGTTTTGTAGGTAAAGTAATGCGATTTTCGGCCCGTAAGTCCTTAATTTTATGGTATTCAGCCGTTATTTGCGGATCGTGGGGTAAAATTGCAGCAGCAAACTTCAGATTGGATAAAGTGTATTCATGTGCACAGCACACCAGGGTATCCTCTGGGAGTTGGTTAAGCTTTTGAAAAGACTCAAACATTTGCTCTGGCGTACCTTCAAATAATCTACCGCAGCCGCCCGAAAACAGAGTGTCACCGCAGAAAAGATAAGGCGAACTGTAATATGAGATATGTCCTAAAGTGTGTCCTGGCGTAGCGATAACCTCGAAAGACAGACCCAGAACGTTGAATTTATCCCCTTCGCTGACCCGAATGGTTGCACCTTTGTCCGCTGTTTCTTGCGGACCATAAACGGCAATGTCAGGAAAATGTTCGCAGAGGGTTTTAACACCGCCTGTGTGGTCATTATGATGATGGGTTAACAAAATCGCTTCAGGCTGCCAGCCGTTAGCTTTGATCTTCTCCAGTACCGGCTGAGCTTCACCGGGATCGACAATCAGGCATTTTCCGTTGTCATCTGTTAACGTCCAGATGTAGTTATCTTGTAATGCAGGAATACTGGTAAGATTCATAGATACCTCTCGCTGGCCGTATAAAAAGGAAAATGGTAAAGCATGAAGCCCGCTAAAACACGCCAAATCCTGAACGCGCCACGCTCATGGCACGATATGCCCTGGGGCGTCTATTTCCGCGATGCGCTTACACAGCAGCTTCAGCCTTACCTGGGAAAGCTGTACGGCTTTCATATGCTTAAGCTTGGCAACCTCAGCGCAGAAATCAATACAGAAAATTGTGCTATCTCACATCAGGTCAGTGTAGGCACTGAAGGGGAACAGCTACAGGTGCTGGCAAATCCGGCACAGCTGCCGTTTGAATCGAAGTCTGTTGATGCCTGTTTACTGGCCCACACGTTATCCTGGAGTCAGGATCCGCACCGGATATTGCGCGAGGTTGATCGCGTTCTGATCGATGACGGCTGGATGATCATCAGTGGCTTTAATCCGTTCAGTCTGCTGGGCATCAGTAAGATGGTGCCGGGCATCCAGCGTAAAGCGCCCTGGAGCAGCCGGATGTTTAGTCAGATGCGATTACTGGACTGGCTGGGCTTACTGAATTACGAAGTGGTTTACCGCACGCGTTTCCAGGTGCTGCCCTGGCATCGGCAGGGGGGGAAAATGATCAGCGCCCATCTTCCCGCGTTAGGTTGCCTGAACATTGTTGTGGCGCGTAAACGAAGTTTTCCCCTTACGCCCACCAAGGCGCGGATGAGCCTGAGCAAAAGACAATTGCCCCAGACGGTCAACGCGACGCGCCAGTTCCGACACGTCAAAGATCAGGATTCTGGCTGATAGCCAATATCATCAAAGGCCGGGTTGTTCGCTGCGCTGCGCGCCAGTTCATCACAACGTTCGTTTTCGGGATGGCCGGCATGACCTTTAACCCATTCCCACTGAATCTGGTGTGTGCTGAGCGCGGTATCCAGCCGTTGCCACAAATCGACGTTCTTAACCGGCTTCTTCTCAGCTGTTTTCCAGCCACGCTTTTTCCAGTTGTGTATCCATTGTGTAATACCCTGGCGCACATACTGACTGTCGGTACTTAACACCACATCGCAGGGTTGCGTCAGGGCTTCCAGTGACACGATGGCCGCCATTAACTCCATGCGATTATTGGTCGTCAGGCGATAACCCGCACTGAAGGTTTTTTCATGCTGCCCGTAACGCAAAATTGCGCCATAACCACCGGGGCCCGGGTTGCCGAGACAAGATCCATCGGTGAAAATCTCTACCTGTTTACGCATCTCTGGTAGACTTCCTTCTGACAAAACGCCAAGTCTGACATAAAACGAGGCCTATGAGCACTGCAAATAACCGTCAAATTGTTCTCGATACTGAAACCACCGGTATGAATATGATCGGGGTACATTATGAAGGTCACCGCATCATTGAGATTGGTGCCGTCGAAGTCATTAACCGCCGCCTGACGGGCAATAACTTCCATATGTATCTCAAGCCCGACAGGCTGGTGGATCCTGAAGCGTTTGGCGTTCACGGTATCGCCGATGAATTCCTGCTGGATAAGCCGACCTTCAGCGATATTGCCGATGAGTTTCTCGATTACATCCGCGGTGCGGAGTTGGTGATTCATAACGCGTCGTTTGATATCGGCTTTATGGATTACGAATTCGGTAAACTGCAGCGCGGTATTGAGAAAACCGAAACCTTCTGCAAGATTACCGACAGCCTGGCAATGGCGCGCCGCATGTTTCCCGGCAAGCGCAACAGCCTTGATGCGCTGTGCTCACGTTACGAAATAGATAACAGCAAGCGTACGCTGCACGGCGCACTGCTGGATGCCGAGATACTGGCCGAAGTTTTCTTAACGATGACCGGCGGGCAAACTTCGCTGTCGTTCTCATCGGAAGAGGAACGAGCACGTCAGCAGCAGAGCGAAGGTATTCAGCGTATTGCTCGCCCCAGCTCGGGATTGCGTGTGGTTACCGCCAGCGATGAGGAAGTTAACCAGCATGAGTCCCGGTTAGATCTCATTATGAAGAAGGGCGGCAGCTGTCTGTGGCGCGCCTGAGTCGCAAAGATTTGTGTGTAAAATCAACATTGGGGCGAAAATAGCAGCAAACAGAATATTGCACGGGGAAAAGCGTTGACGCGTACTCTTGTTGTGATTAATATTCGCCTCGTTCCCGACGGGGAACAAAGCGCGGAGCGGTAGTTCAGTTGGTTAGAATACCTGCCTGTCACGCAGGGGGTCGCGGGTTCGAGCCCCGTCCGTTCCGCCAAATTTCGACGCCATGCTGGTTATCAGCATGGCGTTTTTAGTTTTCTAGCGTCGAAAACTCCGAAACAATTTCCTTTCATTCAGGCAACCAAAGTATTAATGCTGCCAAATAAAAACGTTGTCTCACGCCAGCACGATTAACATCTTCGCACCACTAAATCATTAACTGCAAACGGTTGAACGCCCGATTCCAGTCATGACTGAAATCATCAATGGCATGCTTTGCCAGAGGGGAGTTAAACATTTCGCACATCACATCGACAGGTAAGGTGACAGCCGCCGCGCCAGAGAGCATGCAGTCCGCTACCTGCGTCGTGTTTTTAAAGCTGGCTGCTAATATCTTGCACTCCATCTTATGCAGTTGAATAAATTGCTGCATATCTGAAACGGCCTGCTTTGCATTGATATTATTATTTTCCATACGGTTGAAATAGGGCGCAATATAATCAGCGCCAGCAAAGGCCGCCAACATCGCCTGTGAGGTAGAGTAAATCGCCGTGCCTAAAGTAGGAATGTTACGTTGTTTCAACTGGGTAATCGCGGCGAGTCCGGCCCGGTCGACGGGGATTTTCACGACCATATTGGCGCACAGCTCATGGAGGTACTGCGCCTCGCGAATAATCGTTGGTGTATCCTTTGCCAGAACCTGAGCAAAGATAAGCTTCTCTTCCCCTAAAATCGTGCGTAGCTCGCTGATTAACTTCGTCAGTTCGACGCCAGATTTGGCGACGAGCGAAGGGTTGGTGGTCACGCCATTAACGGGTAAAACGTTGACCAGATCGTGAATAGCTAACGTATCTGCACTATCGATATACAATTCCATATTCCCTCCCAGGTGGCTGATAGATTAAAAACGGGCTAAATAAATGTTATTTATGCAAATCATAGAGATTGATGGCTCCAACTAACTGACCCTGTTGATTGACGACTGGCGCCGCGCTAATGCGTCGGTCATATAATTTCTGCGTAGCGGCCGCAACGCTAAGGTGTTCGGCCAGTTTGTAGCCGGGGCGCGTCAGGAGAGGATCAAGCCGATCGTCCAGCTTTTTACCAGCTAACAGCGCGCGGCGCAGATCGCCGTCAGTAAAAATACCCTCGATAGCGTTGTCGTCATCACAGGCAATCACAATCCCCATACCGGTACGGGTCAGTTCTTCCATGGCATCTAACACGGAGGCGTTTTTATTTACGCGAGGAATGCGTTCGCCTTTTCGCATACATTGCGCAACCGAATTAAGCAGGCCAGCGCCCAGGCTGCCTCCGGGATGGGAGCGGGCAAATTGCTCCTCATTAAAATTACGTGAACGCATCAGCGCCATTGCCAAAGCGTCACCCAATAACAGGGTATTCACGGCGCTCGACGTGGGCGCAAGCCCCATCGGGCAGGCTTCCCGATTAACAGCAAGATGCAGTACGTGGTTGGCCTGCTGGGCCAGAAAGGAGTGGGCGACATTAGTGATCGCAATAATGGGAACGTTGAGCGCCTTAAGGGCAGGAACAATAATCTGTAATTCAGCCGCGCTGCCGGAATTCGAGATAAAAATAAACACGTCCTGCGAAGTGATCATGCCCAGATCGCCATGCAAGGCTTCAGCAGGATGCACAAAAAAAGCGGGAGTGCCGGTACTGGCCAGCGAAGCGGCGATTTTTTTTCCAATATGGCCAGATTTACCGATGCCAGAAACAATCGTTTTGCCCTGACATTGCAGAATTAATTCACACGCATTGATAAACGCGTCATCTAAGCTGTGAAACAGATTCTGAGCCTCGGCAATTTCAAGCGACAGCGCCTCTCTGGCATACTCGAGCAGCACCTCTTTATTCTTCATCCTCCCCTCCTGCGACAATGACGTTGATTTTTTTGTCCACGAGTCGCTGAAGGTAATGAGGCGTAATACCGGCATCCGTGATAATGGTATCCACCTTATCCAGACTACACACCACATTTGGGCTTTTACGACCAAACTTGGATGAATCAGCAAGAACAATAATCCTGTCAGCCGCCGCGCACATCGACGTGCTGACGGCATGAACTTCGTTAAAGGTGGTGATCCCCATATCCAAATCAATACCATCGGCGCCAATAAATAACTTATCGAAGTTAAAAGAGCGGAAGGCTGACTCGGCAAGTCCGCCATGAAATGAGGCGGACTTTTTTCGTAACGTTCCGCCGGGCATTAAAATGGTCTGATCGCCATCTAATTCCATTAACGCATTCACAATGTGCAGGCTGTTTGTCATGACGGTAATGTTATTGAAGGGTTTGAGATGCCTGACCATTTGAAGCACGGTGCTGCCGGTATCCAGGATTAGCGAATCACCATCGTTAACCAGCTGTATGGCCGATTCAGCAATGTGCCTTTTTCTGTCACTGTTGATATGCGTTTTATGGTCGATAGGTTGATCGCCTTCTTCATGGCTCAGAATGACGCCACCGTGAATACGAATCACCTCGCTGCGCTTTTCCATTTCGGTCAGATCTTTGCGAATCGTCGTGCCTGTTGCTTTGAAATAGTCGATCAGATCGCCAATGGTGGTTTTGCCATTTTTTTGGAGATAGGCAAGGATAGCTTCCTGTCTTTGTTGCGGTTTCATCAGTAACGCCTTATCTGAAAGGGGTTTTGTCAAAATTAAAGCAGCGCTAAAATTTTCATCCTGCTTTCAATTTAACACATCACTCTTTCATTGATATGGCGGAAAGTAAGGCTTTTTGACACGTTTCACGTTCGGGAAAAATTTTTTTCGCATCGATATCATCAAGATAACAGTCGGTTAACAAAGGCAAAGCATGTGGACGCGCAAAAACGGTGAAGCCTTTCATAATGACAGCCGCCAGGATTCGTCCTTCGGAATTGACCGCGACTGCGATAATTACGCGGGGTTTAACGTTGAAGCGGTTTGAAGCCGATCGCCCGATGCCAACCCGACCTTGCTGAAATAACCCCTCCAGCATATGGTTAAAGCGTCGTAACTGATACCAGCCAAACAACGAATGGGCCAGCCATGCCAACAGTGCTACAGCAATTATCCCGCTACTCATCTTCGTCTCCTGAGCAAGGCCAACATACCAGGCCAGCGATATTGAAGGGGGCAATCAGAACATCACCTGGCCGCCCGTGATATTGATAGACTGCCCGGTGCAATATGAGGCCTTGTCACTTGCATAAAACAACAAGACGTTCAGCACATCCTGGTATTCACAACCGCGCTTGAGTGGCACTTTTGCAATATAGCTGGCTTCAACTTCCTCGGGCGAGATGCCCAGTTTTTTTGCATACTGAGGAAGCAGAGACTGAAACATCGGCGATTTGAGCAAATTACCCAGCATCAGCGAATGTACTCTGATGCCATAATCCGCTAAATCGAGGGCCAGTGACTGTGTTAATCCCACGCCGCCAAATTTAGCCGCGCTGTAGCCCGAATTATGTTTACTGCCTGTTTTTCCCGACTTCGAATTGATCTGAATAATGCGGCCCGGAATATTATCGCGAATCATCAGTCGGGAAAATTCACGTGCACAGAGAAAATACCCAACCAGATTGACCTGCAAAGATATTTCAAAATCTTTTAAGGCGAAATCAGTGACAAAGGACGCTTTTGCCATGCCGGCACTGTAAATCATCACATTGACCTGTTTAAAGACCTTATCGATATTGCCAGCAAGCGCAATAACACTCGCCTCATCTGTTGCATCAACCTCAAAACCCACGGCCCGATCGGCGCCATATTCGGCGTTAATTTCTGAGGCGACCTTTCGGGCGTTTTCCCCTTTCAAATCCGCGACGGCAACGCGGTAACCTGCTTCGGCCAGCCCTTTTGCCAGAAATGCCCCCAGCGTTTGCCCACCACCGATAACCACAGCAACTTCAGACATAACTCGCTCCTATGCAAAGAGTTTTACGGATGTTTCCGTCGTAATTCTGTCGGGCGCTTTTCCACTAACATGGATTGAACCAGGCAGTTGCGCGGTTGGCTGCCCGTCGAAAACAACGGTGATATGGCCCAGTTCGCGCAAGTTTTCGATCGCGACCTCACCGATGGCCGTCACGGCATAACACCGTTCTCCCAGCTGCAGGGTTGAACCCGTGACAGGATGCCCCGTCAGCGTGCCATGCTGGTGGATAAAGCAATAATCCTGAATATCGGCGGGTGCGCCTTCCCGAAATAAAATCATCATGTTTTCAAGCAGCGCATCGTGGGCGTTTATGCCCACTTTGATTATTTCGGTTTCAAAGTGCGTCATGACTTTTCTCCAGAAGGGGGGCGTTTAGTGATAAATAAAGGCAGAGACTGCCCAGGCAATCAGCACGGTAGGGGCACCGGTCAGGAAGCGGCCGACCAGAACGGAAGGAACCCCCACGCGCACGGTGTCCTGTTTCGCCTCCGCCAGCGATAAACCCACAGGAATAAAATCTGCAGCGGCTTGTGCATTGATGGCAAACAGGGCTGGCAGGGCAAGATGGGGCGGAATATGACCCAGTCCGATTTGAACGCCGATCAGTACACCAATAACCTGGGCTATCACGGCGCCCGGCCCCAAGAACGGCGACAGGAGCGGAAAGGAACAGATTAAGGCCAGCGTGATTAAGCCAAGAGGATTGGTGGCGAGTGGCGTCAGCCCGTGGGCAATCATATCGCCCAAACCTGAGGCCATGATGATGCCAATGATGGCCGCCACAAATGCCATAAAAGGGAGGATGGTCTTGAGTACGGTATCAATAGTATCCCGCCCGGCCTGGAAAAATTCGGCAACGACGGTCCCCATTCCTGTGCCAATTTTTGCCAGTAAACCGTCGCTTTGCTCGGTAATTTTTTTACTCGAGTCATAATCTTTCCCCGCGCCCGCGCCCGCGCCACGGGGCGCGGGGGCAGCACGTTTTTCGTCATGGGTGTGAATGACGTCTTTACTGCCGTGATCCTCGCGATTGACGATGCTGATATTCTCAGGCTTAACGCCAGAGACATAAATGTCTTCCAGGATATATTGTGCCAGCGGTCCGGACTTTCCTGTCGCATGGATATTCACGGTGGGGATACCGCGTTTGGGATAAAGACCACAACGCAGCGTGCCACCACAATCGATGATGGCCAGACCAATTTCATCGGCTGGCGGTTCCCCTTGTTTGAAACCATCTACGGCTTCCCAATGGGTGATTTCACTAATCCTGTCCACGATTGACGGTCGGGCGCCGGCGGTGATGTAAACAATTTTTTTCCCGGGTGTTATATCAAGTTGTAAAGGGCCGCCCCAACCGCTGCTTCCTTTTTCGATACGGATTTGTGTCGTCATTTTATTTTCCGCCTTTATTAGAGCTGAACGTTTTTATCGAGTTTGATGCCCATCTTTTTTTCAAACAGGCTGGTGGTGAGATCGGTAATCCAGCCGCGAAAAAAGTTAGTAAAAAGCCCAACCAGAAAATAGCTGACAGCAAGAGGGCCCAGGGGTAAGCCCAGGGTTGTCAGGCCACTGGCAACCCCTAAATAAACGAAGAGTTCACCCGGATTCACGTGCGGAAATAACCCATTCATTGAATGGCAACTGTATGACGAGGCCGCGTAATATCCTGGCTTATATTTCTCGGGCATAAATCGCCCCAGGCTGAGTGTCATCGGGTTACAAAAAACAAAGGTGCCAATAAGCGGTAAAAGCAAATAGCGTGATACAGAATTTCCCGCACATTTCTGTGCCAGCCGTTCAATTCGATGTTGCCCTACGAATCGGATTAACGCGTTCATTACGACTAATAAACTAATTAACAAAGGTAAAATTCCTGTCACCATGCCGACAAAAACTTCACCTCCTTTCTGGAACAGTCCAATAAACCATTCCGCACCAAAGGTGATTGCATCAATCATGTGCCGCTCCTTTTAAGGTTGCCCGGATTTTCACGTTGGTTAGGTCTTAACACGCAGAAAATATAGTCGTTTAAAAAGCATAAATATTTTATATAGATCACAAATAAATCATTTAACTTTCATTTTGAATCTTTTTTATTTTGAAATGAATGTTATCGGGTGTGGGAATCCCGCGTTCTTTCGTTACCGCGACGCCGGGATACGCAGAGGGTTTAATGACTTATCTCGCTGATTTTAAATGCCTTGTCACTGCAAATTTCTAGCAGGTCAAGACAGGGGGTAACGGGCACACGGCGCTTTTGCACGAAAGGGAGAGGGGGGCAAACAGGATGAGCGCGTATTCACCCACGAACATTATCTGGGGCGGTCAGGGCTGGCGCGCCAAACAGTCGGCAGTATTCGCCATCAAGGCGATCCGGTGTTCGGCTATTAAAAAAAACGACTCCAGTCAGAGTCGTTTATATGGTTATTGTACAGTCATACTGCGTCTGAACAGGGCGTTATTCCTTCTGCATGACCACCGTGCCGGCAGGCATAGTGAGGTCTTTCTGCTCGGTCTGCTTTTCTCGCGCCACTAACCAGTAGCAGCTTGCCGCCAGCGCCACGCCGATAAACCAGCTAAAGTTGGCCACCTGATGCAGGGAAGGGATAAAACTGATCACCAGACAGATAGCGACTGAGGGCAGCAAAGCGATAATGGCCTTCGGGTTAAATCCACCGCGATACCAGTAGCGCCCCTGCGGTGTGGCATCAAACAGATCGTCTACTGAAATACGGCCGCCCTTAATCAGATAAAAATCGGCTAACAGAATGCCAAACAGCGGGCCGATAAACGAACCCAGTACGTCGAGCGTGTAGTGAATCAGTTCAGGAGACTGAAACAGATTCCACGGTGTGAGCAGGACCGATCCGACTGCCGCAATCATGCCACCGGTGCGGAAACTGATTTTCTGCGGCGAACAGTTTGAAAAATCGAAAGCAGGCGAGACAAAGTTCGCCACGATGTTGATACCGATCGTTGCGGTGATCATGGTCAGTAAGCCAATCGCCACGGCTAAATCGCTGCCGACCATGCTGACGGTTTCAATAGGATCGGTAATCATTTTGCCAAACAGGGATTGAGTGCCCGATACAATGACAACGGTCACGATGGAGAACAGCAGAAAGTTGAACGGCAGTCCCCAGCGGTTACCCCGGCGGATCTCGCCCATGCTTTTGCCATAGCGGGAAAAGTCACCAAAGTTCAGCAGCGGGCCTGAGAAGTAAGACACCACTAATGCCGTTGCCGTAATCATCTGCCAGGTTTGTTCGCCTGCCGACAGCGACTTGCTGGCCAGCGTAAAGGAGATACCGTCGAAACCGGTTTTGTATACAATCCAGCCCGCCAGTGCCAGCATCACCACATACACTGCGGGGCCTGCGATATCGATAAAGCGCTTAATCGCACTCATGCCATGCCAGAACACCATTGCCTGCAGAACCCACATCACGCCAAAGCAGTACCAGCCCAGCTGCGATAAACCAAGCCAGTGGCTGTGGGTCAGGCTTTCAAGCGACGGGTAAAACTTCAGCAGCACCAGCATCAGCGCGTTTGCCGCCAGCCAGGTCTGAATACCGTACCAGGCAAATGCAATCAGGCCGCGGATTACCGCCGGAATATTAGCCCCGAAAACACCGAATGCCTGACGACAAATAACCGCATAAGGCACACCGGCCATCTGGCTCGGTTTAGCGACCAGGTTGGCGCAGAGCTGAACAATGCAGATCCCCGCCAACAGGCAGAGCAGCACCTGCCAGCTCGCCAGGCCCAACGTGAAGAAGCTCGCCGCTACCACATAGCCGCCCATGCTGTGTACGTCCGACATCCAGAAAGAAAAGATGTTGTACCAGGACCAGTTTTGATGGCGCGTAGGCGCCAGGTCTTCATTACATAGCTTTGGACTGTATGCTTTCCCGGCTTCAGAGGCCGATGTGCTACTCACCGTTGAATGATTTGGCATGAAACCTGCTCCTCTCAAAGACATGAATAAAATAACCTTGTGAAATGACTTTGCAGGATCCAGGCCAAATTTGTTTTTTGTATACAAAATTTATTTTTAACGTATACGATAAGTGACGCAACGCTGTTTACCGGAGCAGGTAATGAAGAGTGAAAAGGGCCAGAGAACGGCGGCCGATCTGCATGATAAAGATGAACCTATCTATCAGGCGTTAATGAACGCCATTGTTGAACACCAACTGCCGCCCGGCAGCAAATTGCCGGAAGAGGCGCTTTCAGAGGTCTTTGGCGTCAGCCGCACGGGCATCCGTAAAGTGTTGCAGCGCCTTGCTGCGGTGCAAATGGTTACGCTTACGCCCAAACGTGGTGCACATGTTGCTACGCCCGGCGTTGATGAAGCCCGTGATATTTTTCGTACCCGCAGTTTACTCGAGTGCGCCAACCTTCCCGCTGTGCTGGAACATATGCAGCCGCCTCACCTTGCCGGGCTGGCTGCGCTGGTCGCCCAGGAAAAGGCGGCCATCGAACATCACGATGGCCCTGCGGCGATTCGTCTCTCGGCGGCATTTCATATTCAGCTGCAGGCGATTTCCGGCAATCAGGTGTTAACCGATCTTGTTACGCGCCTGGCGCAGCGATCGTCTCTGGTGATTGCCGCATGGGGCGCGCCGTGGCAACGCGGTTGTCGCTGTGATGATCACGATCGTTTGTTACAGCTGCTACGTGAAAAGGCCTTGGTGCCGCTCACTGACTCACTGCAGCACCACTTTGAACACATTGTTTCCAGCCTGCATTTCGAACGCGGCGGCGAAACCTTGCCCGATTTCACCCGGCTATTTTCGGGTCACAAAGGAGCCGTATCATGAGCCTGATTCAGGTTATCAATCCTAATACCAGCCAGGCGATGACGGAAACCATCGGTCAGGCCGCCCGCGCCGTTGCCGCGCCCGGTACGGACATCCTCGCCGTGTGCCCTTCGCAGGGCGTGCCCTCCATTGAAGGGCATTTCGATGAGGCGATTGCGGCGATAGGCGTACTGGAGCAGGTGAAACTTGGCAGAGCACAGGGCGTCAGTGGCCACGTGATTGCCTGTTTTGGCGATCCGGGACTGCTGGCGGCACGTGAACTGGCCAGCGGTCCGGTCATCGGCATCGCAGAAGCGGCCATGCATACGGCCACACTGGTGGCAACGCGTTTCTCGATCGTCACCACGTTGCCGCGCACGCTGGTCATCGCACGACATTTACTTCAGCAGTATGGCTTTACCCACCATTGTGCGGCCTTACATGCTATCGATTTACCCGTGCTGGCGCTGGAGGATGGCAGCGGGCTGGCACAGGAGAAAGTGCGCCAGCGCTGTATACAGGCAAAACGGGAAGATGGCTGTGGGGCGATTGTTTTAGGCTGCGGCGGCATGGCAACGTTGGCGGCGTCGCTCACACAGGAGCTGGAGATGCCGGTGATTGATGGCGTCAGTGCGGCGGTAAAAATGGTGGAATCGCTGGTGGCGCTGGGATTTGGCACCAGCAAACAGGGCGATTTGGCTTATCCTTTACATAAACCCCTCTCGGGTGCCTTTCAGCACCTAAACTAAGCAGATGTTCCCGTTCACCGACAGGATGCAAGTTATGACTGAAAGCCAGGATAAGAAAACCTACAGCTTCAATAAAAATTACCCGCGCGATCTAATCGGTTACGGCGCGAATCCTCCTCATGCGGCGTGGCCCAAAAAAGCGCGGGTGGCGGTGCAGTTTGTGCTCAACTACGAGGAGGGGGCCGAGAACAGCGTGTTACATGGCGACACGGGTTCAGAGCAGTTCCTGTCTGACATCATTGGTGCCGCCAGCTATCCCGATCGTCACATGTCGATGGAATCGCTGTATGAATACGGTTCCCGAGCCGGTTTCTGGCGCATTCATAACGAGTTTCAGAAACGGGGATTGCCCCTCACCGTGTTCGGTGTGGCGATGGCCCTGGCGCGTCATCCGGAAATCGTAGACGCCATTAAACAGGCGAAGTACGACGTGGTCAGTCACGGCTGGCGCTGGATCCACTATCAGGGCATCGATGCTAAAACCGAGCGTCAGCACATGCAGCAGGCGGTGGATGTGTTAACGGATCTGTTTGGTCAGGCGCCGACGGGCTGGTACACCGGACGCGACAGCCCGAATACGCGTCGTCTGGTGGTCGAACAGGGCGGATTCAGTTACGACAGCGACTATTATGGCGACGATCTGCCCTTCTGGACGCAGGTTACCTGTCAGGATGGTACGGTAAAACCGCATCTGATCATTCCCTATACGCTCGAATGTAACGATATGCGCTTTGCATCGCCCCAGGGCTTTAACACCGCAGAGCAGTTCTTCACGTATTTGCGCGATACGTTCGACGTGCTGTATGAAGAAGGCGAGACCGCGCCCAAAATGATGTCGGTGGGGATGCACTGCCGCCTGTTAGGGCGCCCGGGAAAATTCCGCGCGCTACAAAACTTCCTTGACCACATTCAGCAGCATAAGGATGTGTGGATCTGTACCCGGCAGCAGATTGCCGAGCACTGGATAAAAACGCATCCCGCTTCAGAAGCGTAATCGCTTTCGGGCGGCAAGCGCGTGGCGGCAAAAGGCTGTCGCCACGTGCTGTCTCTGTTGCTGTCACCTGCGTGACGGCCGTGCGTGGAAGCGCTCAGTCGCACAGGGCGGGATCGGCCTCAATCATCAACTTCTTCATCTCCTCGAAATGCCGCAGAGAGAAGTCGGGAATACCTTCCCAGTTGCGGGCCGTTTTTTCCGCAACCTCATCGCTCAGGACTTTCAAGGGTTGCCCGGTAGACCAGGCGGTGACCAAAATCTGGCAGGCGCGCTCCAGCGTCCAGATGTCATCAAAGGCCTCGCCAATGGTCTGGGCGGTAACCATGACGCCGTGATTGCCCATTAACAGGCGACGCTTATCGGTCAGCAGGCTGGCCAGACGTGCGCCTTCCTCTTTCGTATCGGCCATGCCACCGTATAACGTATCTACCGCGATGCGGTTGAAGTAGCGCGCGCTGTTTTGATCGACAGGCGGAATGTGCGGCTGCGCCAGGCAGGCAACGCTGGTGGTGTAAACCGGATGCAGATGCATCACGACCCGGGTTTCTGGCAGCCGCTGATGAATTTGCCCATGAATGGACCAGGCGGTGGCATCAACATCATCCCACTCTGCACAGGATGCATCCTCAGCATTGAGCAGCAGTAAATCGCTGGCGCGAAGGCGTGAAAAGTGTTTCCACTTTGGGTTCATCAGAAACTGCTTACCATCCGGTGAGACAGCGGCACTGAAATGATTCGCTACCGCCTCATGCATGCCCAGGTGGGCAATAATGCGGAAGGCTGCCGCCAGATCGATACGCGTTTGTTCTTCGAAAGAAAGCGCCATATTACCTCCAGAAAATGAACGCGTGCCCGGCACGCGTTTGAGATTAAGGCTTAGGCATCAAGGTCTTGAGATCGTCCGCCGTCGGCGCTTCAAAATGGTATTTTTTGAGCAGTGCGGCATACTCTGGCGTTTTACTGTAGGCTTCCAGCGCCGCAACCAGGGCCTGTTTCACCTCCGTATTGTCCTTCTTCACGCCGAAACCGTTTAATACGGGATAGATGAGCGTCGTGGAAGATATCTGGATGCGGTCGCCCAGCTTCTGGACAACGCCACGCGCCACCGCGGCATCGGTGATCTGCGCTTCCACCGCATGGGAAAGCATCGCCTGAGTCGTCTGAGGATCGGTCGCATATTCGCTGATCGCGATAGGGGGCTTACCGTTTTTCACACAGTAATCGTCAGACAGTTTATGCAACTGCTGTAGCCAGGAGGTGGCGCCCATTGAGCCAATTTTATGGCCGCAGAATTCTTCAGGCGTCTTGGGTTGATAATCACTTCCCTTCAGCGACAGGATAGCCTCGCCGCTTTTCAGGTAGGGAATCATGTCGATCACTTTCATGCGATCGGCGGTGATATACATCGACGAGTTAGTGATATCGAACCGGTTACTCTGTAAACCGGTGATCAGGTTAGGAAAACGGGTATCAATATTCACGGCTTGACGGCCCATCACTTTTGCCAGGCCATCAAGAAACTCAATGTCAAAGCCAGCGGGTTTATTATCCTTCATGTATTCATAAGGAAAGAAGGTCATATCCGATCCGGCGATGATTTTACCTGGTTGTAAAAAGGCTGAGGCGTTAAATGACGCCAGGACAGCGCCTGCGGCAAGCAGACTTAATACACATGTTTTCATCATTATTATCTCTCTGTTAGGCGCAATCAGACGTTGGCAAGATCTTGACCTGCCTGCTGAACAAAGAACGAGGCTCCGCGCGGTTTCTGCGGCAGGCGAAGTTCATTTGGGGTGCTGCGGACCATGCCGCTTTCGTCACCATAAACCAGCGTTCCGGCATCCGGGCTGGGCAAGGGGTTTTCACCGAAAGGCAGCGCGTCTTCCGCCGCGTACACGGCGATAAACAGCGTGCGCGGCCACTCGGTTTCATTGGGGCTGGAGGCGTGCAGCAGCCTTGTGTGCATAAAGCACACGGACCCGGAGGGACCAAAGCAGGCGCTGGGCTGCTGACACTGCTCTTTCACCACCGCAGGCTCGACGGCCCCGGTAAAACGCCCGTCCTGCCAGTGCGAATACAGTGGTCCCCGATGGCTGCCCGGCACCACGTTCAGCGGGCCATTTTCCGGCGTGACCTCACTGACCATCAGCAGCGCGGTCACGATATCGTCGTTGCTGTGCGGGGTGAACAGGAAATCCTGATGCCATTCCACTTTCGTTGCGGTATGGGGCAGCTTCGAGTTGATCTTGCTGTGATGATAGCGTGCGCCGCTGCCACCAATTAACTGCCCGGCAATCTGCGCCATTCGTGACTGCAGTGCCGCATGGCGATAGGCGGCAGAGATGTCGTTTGGTGAGCTCACGCGACGCAAAGAAGGATGGTCGGCACTGTGATCGCTCTCAATGTCGAAACGCGAACGGCCATCCTGAGTATTGCCCCAGGGGGCACTCTGGCTGCGGCTTTCCTCAACCCATTGGTCAAAATCGTGCTGCAGCGCGGCGATTTCCTCGCTTGTCAGGACATGTTCAACTACCAGAAATCCCTGCTGGTGATACTGATCTACCTGCCACTGTTCAATCATGGTCGTGCCCTCGTGTTGAATACATCGTTACGCCAGCGAGACATCCTTCAGAAATGCTTCCACGCGCGGATGCTGGCCATCGCGCAGCGCCTGGGGTGCGTCGTCACAGACCACGCGTCCTTTTTCCATAAAGACAATTCGGTCAGAAACTTTGAAGGCAAAGTTCATCTCATGGGTCACGATCACCATGGTGATGCCCTCGCTTGCCAGGGCTTCAATCACCTGAAGGACTTCATTCACTTTTTCAGGGTCCAGCGCTGACGTGGGTTCGTCGAACAGCATGATTTGGGGGCGCATCATTAAGGCGCGTGCGATAGCCACGCGTTGCTGCTGACCACCGGAGAGCTGATGAGGGTATTTCCACGCATGTTCGAGCATGCCGACTTTGAAAAGCAGCGCGGCGGCCTGCTGCTTTAAGGCCTGGGTGGGCGCGAGCTTGTGATAGCGCGGTGCCAGCATCAGGTTATCCATAACGTTGAGGTGGCTGAACAAGTTGAAGCTCTGAAAAACCATCCCAATGTTGAGGCGGTGCTCGGTATGCTCAATGAAGCGTGGCTTACGTTGTTCTCCCTGCTGACGAAGGTGAATAAAAGGTTTTCCGTTAATACGAATCTCACCGTTATCGATCTGCTCCAGGCCGTTGAGCAGGCGAATCAGCGTGGTTTTTCCCGAGCCTGAAGGCCCGATCACCGAGACCACCTCACCAGCGTGGATCTGCAGGTTCACTGCGCCCAGTACTTCAACATTGTTGTAAGCCTTGTGAAGACGCAGGGCCTGCAACGCTGGCCCGCTGTCGTGCACTGCCTGACGAACCGGGCTCACCGCCGTGCGTTGTGCGAGGTCGAACAGTTGCGCATCGGGTTTGCCGGAAGGCTGACGCTGCGTGACGTCAAGATAGCGCTCCAGCTGCTTTAACAGGAAATCAAAGACGGTGACGATCAGCACGTAATAGAAGGCCACGGCAGCCATGGTTTCCATGACCAGAAAGTTCTGCGAGTAAAGCCGCTGGCCGACCATCAAAATTTCGGTAAGTGAGATAACAGAGACCAGCGACGTCAGCTTCACGATCGCGATGTATTCGTTCGCCAGCGCTGGCAAGGCCACACGCAGAGCCTGCGGAATAATAATGCGCCACTGAATACCGGCATAGCGTAGTCCCAGTGCCCGGGCAGCCTCGCTCTGGCCCCTGGGAATTGACAGCAGCCCACCGCGGTGAATCTCCGCGATGTAGGCGCTCTCACAAATGGTCAGCGCAATAAACCCGGCCCAAAACGGATCGCTCAATATCGCCGACGTGGCGGGCACTGCCTGAGGCAGGTTGTAAACAAAGATCAGCAGAACCAGTAAGGGCAGGCTGCGAAAGAGCCAGATATAAAATCGGGCAGGCAGCGTCAACAAGGGATGGCGCGACTGCTTGGCCAGCGCCAGAATAAATCCCGCGATAATGCTCATTCCCCAGGTCAGCAGGCTCAGTTTGATGACGGTCCAGGTCGCCAGCCAAAAGTTAGCGTCGCTAAACAGACTGAACATATAGTTCCAGTTAAATGTCATGGGCTTGCTCACATTAAACAGAAGAGGGTTAGTCATTTAATTCTGTAATTCACTATGGCGGCATGACGGGAACGATAGCAATTAGTAATTTCTTTGGTTCTGATTTTAAAAAAACTATCCAATGGCTATCTGCCTTTTTAAATGACGTGTTTTTTAATATCACAGGGGAATAATTAGCGTATTGCTTCCCTTTTTGCGCTTATTTAGGGCAGGGCGCTGATCATTAAGACGCAACGTGAGAGTTATTGGTGCAATTTATTTTTTTGAGTGTCGCGATCGGTTGCCGCTAAAAAAACAGGCGGGCGGTATTTTTGAATAAAGGGCACGCAGGCTAACTGAACGTGATGTGGCACAGCATTTGCAGCGCTACTTAGTCGAAAACGAAGCAAGGCTTCCGGTTAGCCATAAAAAACAGAGGTAACGCTATGAGTCGCTTTACACTTAAACAGCTCAGGTATTTTGTCGCCGTCGTAGAGACAGAAAGCATTGCTGAAGCTTCGCGCCAGCTGCATATCGCACAGCCCTCTATCTCTGTCTCCATTAAAAATCTGGAAGACGCCTTCGATCAGCAGCTGTTGATCCGTCATCATGCTCAAGGGGTTTCTCTGACGCCCGGTGGCCGCCGTTTTTATGAAAAAGCCCAGGAGCTGTTACGCCTGACACATGAGTTTGAGCAAAATTCACGTGCAGATAACACGCTGATTTCAGGAACGATTGCAATAGGTTGCTTCGAATCTGCGGCACCGCTGTACATGCCAAAACTGATTGCGGGCTTCAAAAAGCGTTATCCCGACATCACCATTGAACTTTACGATGGCGAGCAGCATGAACTGATGCACGGGCTCCATCGCGGACGTTTCGACCTGGCTTTCCTGTACGATCTTGAGCTGGATAACACGATACAAAAAGCGGCGTTGAACGCGCCGCATAAACCCTATGCGCTCTTGCCAGTAAAGCATCCGCTGGCGCAAAAATCCCTCGTCACGTTGCGTGAGCTGAGTCAGGAACCCATGATTTTACTGGATGCTGTACCCAGCAGGAATTACTTCATCAATATTTTCAAAAGCAAAGGTTATCACCCGCAGGTTGCCTACAGTTCGCCCTCCATCGAAATGGTACGGTGCATGGTGGGGCAGGGATTAGGCTTTTCCGTGCTGGTCACCCGGCCTTACACGGATATGACTTATGACGGTGAAAAACTTGCGCAGATTGATATTGAAGATGAGATGGAAGCCTCGACGTTAATCATGGCCTGGTTAAGTCATAATGAACCGACGCGCCCAACAAAACTTTTTATGGACTATTGCCAGAATAGTGCATTAGGGCCGACGGCGTGAAAAGCAGGGTGCATTTATCGTGCAGTTCGGTAAGAAAAGGAAAAGTATTTTTGACCACGGTGTTGAGTCATTCCGCGTTGTAATCGTTGGGTGGCCATAATAATCGGCTGCACATCCTTTGCTTATTAATTTCTTATTCAGATATTAGCTTTATAATATTTTACCCATTCACTTGCCTCAAATAGTCTTGGCGCTATCGCGTGTCAGGAACACGTCATTGAAACGGCGGGCTTGAGGATGGTGGAATGACAATAACAGAGCAAGAAACAGACACCCTGGTGATTGGGGCAGGACAGGCCGGTATCGCCATGAGCGAGCATCTGGGGCGGCTCGGCATTCCGCATTGCGTGTTGGAAAAAAAACGTATTGCTGAGGCATGGCGGACCCGCCGATGGGATTCGCTGGTCGCCAACGGCCCGGCCTGGCACGACCGGTTTCCCGGCATGACGTTTTCGGGGCAGGATCCCGACAGCTTTGTGCCTAAAGAACAGATCGCGGACTATTTTGAAGCCTATGCGCAACACATTAAAGCCCCTGTCAAGACCGGCGTCGAGGTCATCAGCGTGGCGCCCCGTGCCGGGCGCAGCGGGTTCGATGTCCTCACCTCTGAAGGCCCGCTCGTCGCTCAACGCGTGGTCGTTGCCACAGGCCCCTTTCAGAAGCCCATTATCCCCGCGATTGCGCCCACGGATGCGGGATTCACTCAATTGCATTCAGCAGACTATCGCAACCCGCAACAACTGCCTGAAGGCGGCGTGCTGGTGATCGGCGCGGGCTCGTCAGGGGTGCAGATTGCCGATGAGCTGCAGCGTGCAGGAAAAGACGTCTGGCTCTCTGTTGGGCCGCACGATCGGCCGCCGCGCCGTTATCGCAACCGGGATTTTTGCTGGTGGTTAGGTGTGCTCGGCCTGTGGGATGCTGCTGCCAGTCAACCAGGTAAAGAGCACGTCACCATTGCGGTCAGCGGCGCGCGAGGCGGCCACACCGTTGACTTTCGCAGGCTGGCGGAACAGGGCATCAACCTGGTCGGGTTAACGGAACGCTTTTCCGGTGATGTCGTGACCTTTAAGCCCGATCTGGCGCAAAACATCGCCTCGGGTGATGAAAACTATTTATCCCTGCTTGACGCGGCTGATGCCTGGGTAAAACGGCATGGCCTGGATTTGCCCGAGGATCCGGCCGCGCGCGCGTTTCTGCCCGATCCGGAAAGCGTCTCGCATCCTGTGCAGTCGCTCAATCTCGTCCGCGCAGGGATCACCACCCTCATCTGGGCAACGGGCTATGCCACCGATTACAGCTGGCTGAAGGTTAACGCCTTTGACGAGAAGCGCAGACCCGTTCATCAACGCGGCGTTTCCACCGAGTCCGGGCTCTATTTTCTCGGGCTTCCCTGGCAGTCGCGCCGGGGGTCCTCGTTTATCTGGGGCGTGTGGCATGACGCAAAATATGTCGCCGACCATATTGCTATCCAGCGCCAGTATCAGGATTACCGTGCCGCTTCAGAAAACTGAACCAGGAGACTGTCTTTATGCCAACCCATACACGTATTCGGATGTTTAACACCAAAGAAACCTATCCCAATCAAACGCTGGACAACGATCTCTGCCAGGCCGTGCGTGCAGGTAACACGGTGTACCTGCGGGGCCAGGTCGGCACGGACTTCGACGGCAATCTGATTGGTCTGGGCGATCCGGCTGCACAGGCGGCGCAGGCGATGAAAAATGTGAAGCAACTGCTGGAAGAGGCAGGAAGCGACTTGTCGCATATCGTCAAAACCACAACCTATATTATCGATCCGCGCTACCGCGAGCCGGTGTACCGTGAAGTAGGAAAATGGCTCAAAGGCGTTTTCCCCGTCTCGACTGGTCTGGTGATTTCAGCCCTGGCGCAGCCGCAGTGGCTGATGGAAATAGATGTCATTGCGGTGATTCCGGATGACTGGAAAGGTGGAGCGACCCAATGACCTTATCGGTAACGGCACGTTGTGAAGAAACCGGTCAACTTGGCATCGCCATCAGTTCATCCAGCATCGCCGTGGGCGCGCGCTGCCCCTGGCTGCAGGCTGGTGTGGGGGCCGTATCCAGCCAGAACATTACGTTGCCTTCTCTGGGGCAGCAGATTCTGGTGTATCTGGATCAGGGCCGCGCGCTCGATGTGGCGCTCAAGCTGGCGCTGGCTGAAGACAGATTCAGTGACTACCGTCAGGTCGCCGCAATCGATATCCAGGGGAATACGGCGTTTTTCAGTGGCAGCCAAACCCTGGGGATCTGGAGCGTGGCTGAAGGAAAAAACTGTATCGCCGCAGGTAATATGTTGGCGGACAAAGGCGTGACGGCAGCAATGTGTGCGGCTTTTGCTGCGGCCTCCGGTGAACTGGCCAGCAGGCTGCTTGCGGCCCTTCAGGCCGGTGTAGCGGCGGGCGGAGAAGCCGGACCGTTACATTCTGCCGCGCTCAAACTGGTGGATGACTACACCTGGCCATTGGTGGATCTGCGCATCGACTGGACAGAGGGCGATCCTGTTGGACAACTGACGCAACTGTGGCTTGCCTATGAACCGCAGATGGAAGCCTATGTCACGCGCGCGTTGGATCCGCGTGAGGCTCCCTCCTATGGCGTGCCCGGCGATGAATGATCGTTTAAGGGCGATTCTGGCCTCACTGCTGGCCGTTGACACAACCAGTCGGGCGTCAAATCTGGCCCTGATTCAGTTTATTGACGACTACCTGACTGACAGAGGCGTGACGACGCAGTGGCTGCTTGATGAGAGCGGTAAAAAAGCCAATCTGTATGCGCGTCTGGGGCCGGACGGCGAGGGCGGGGTCATGCTGTCGGGGCACACGGACGTGGTGCCGGTTGAGGGACAAAACTGGTCCGTTCCGCCTTTCGCCCTGACGGAGCGTGACGGGCGATGTTATGGGCGGGGAAGCGCCGACATGAAAGGCTTTATTGCCTGCGTGCTGGCGTCGCTGGATGACTTTCTGCAACAGCCCCTCCGCATGCCCTTACATCTTGCTTTTTCCTATGACGAAGAGGTCGGCTGCCTGGGCGTGCGCTCGCTGGTGGCGATGCTCAATGCCTCAGCGGCAAAGCCTGCGATGTGTATCGTGGGTGAGCCGACCGGCATGCAGCCGGTTTACGGACATAAGGGAAAGCGGGCGGTGCGCTGCCGGGTACAGGGCCTTGCCTGCCATTCCGCCTATACGCACCAGGGCGTCAACGCGATTCACTATGCCGGGCGGCTAATTGCGCATCTTTTGCATCAGGAAGCGGCGCTCAGGCAGCAACGTGATGAACGGTTCGAACCGCCCTACAGCACGCTGCAGGTGGGCACGATTCAGGGCGGAACAGCACTCAATATTGTGCCTGAAACCTGCCAGTTTGATGTGGAGTGGCGAACGCTGCCCGATACGGATATACAGAACCTGTATGACAGTGTGCGCCACTTCGCCGAAGCTGAGCTGATGCCTGAAATGCAGCGCATTGATCCGGTATGTCACATTGCCTTTCAGCCGCTGAGCGACTATCCCGGCTTGCTGACGGATCCGCAGACCGACTTTGCCCGCTGGCTGGCGCAGTGGAGTGGGCAAGACGACTTCACCACGGTGGCCTTTGGCACCGAAGGCGGGTTATTTAACGAGATGGGAATAGCGACCCTGGTTTGTGGGCCGGGAAGTATGGAACAGGGACACAAAGCAGATGAGTTTGTCAGTGTTGAACAGCTTGAACGCTGTATGACGATGTTAAAAAATCTGCGCCAGTGGATGCGGTCACATCTGTAAACGCGACCGATTAAGCCACGCAGGGCGGAACGCCCCGTGTGGCCTGAGCCCATCCGCTCGCCGGTGCCGTTTACAACCGACCGTAAAATGTCATCCGGGCCGTCTCAGACAAGGCGATGCCGGGCGCGGTATTGTAAGCCAGCACCGCCAGCATCCGGGTCACGTCGCCTTCGGTAGGCGTCACGCGATGCAGGGAATTACGTCCGCGAAACAGTACCAGGTCACCGGCTTCAATTGCCAGCTCTTCGACGGGCTGCTGTTCATCCAGCACGTCGGCCACGCCCGGATAATTCATCTCGCCCGCATCGGCATCCCGCAGATCTTTCACATACTGAAACCGCCCGCCGCCGGTTGGTTTCTGCACCAGTAACGTGATGGCAAACGACGAGTTATCGAAATGCCATCCCAGCTCTTTCCCGTGCGAGGCATAGTGAAGGTTAATGGACGACAAAGGATCGGCGTACGGATACAACGCCCCTTCATCAAGCACCTCACACAAAAAAGCCTGAAAAAGTGCATCGTCGTAGAGCTGACGCAGCGGAGAATCCAGCGCGATGACGTCATCAGTAATACAGCCCTTAGTGCTACTGACTTCGCGGTTCCGGGGATGCGTATCGCTAAACGCAGGGTCCGTTTTCATCAGGTAGACGTTATGCTTACTTTGGGTATGGTAAGCACGGTGGCGTTGCGCATCGCCTTCTGCGACGATGGCCGCTAAGGCGGCGGGCTGTAAAAAATTGCGCAGCACCAGCGCGCCCTGCTGATGAAGTTGCGTCCGACACTGTTGACGCCAGGCGTGACTGGACAGAGGATGTAAGTCAGTGCGTACCAGAGATTCAGACATCGTTTATTTCCTACGCGTGATTATTTAGTCATCACTGTAACGAGGCCCGATTGTACTGAATACCAATAAATATTTAAGACCCTGATAAGGAAGCCTTAATGCCCACGCCGTCGTTGCGCCTGCCTAAAATTAACGTTATTCAGTCATTTAAGGTCGCTGCGGAAACCGGCAGCCTGACAAAGGCGGCGGCGCAGTTGGCCTTGACGCCAGCCGCGGTGAGCCAGCAGATTCGTCAGCTGGAAGATCACCTTGGCTGCGTCCTGTTTTTACGGACTCAGCATGGCGTCATGCTGACTGAGATGGGCAGGCAGTATCTCCGCTACGTGTCGGAAGCCTTCGATATACTGCAGCTTGGTCAACGGAATATCGGGCGAAAAGATACCGCCGCTCAGCTTACGCTGTATGCGCTTCCCGCACTGGCATCAAAATGGGTCCTGCCGCATTTGTCTGACTGGCGCGCGCGCTGCCCGCATGTCGGCCTCTCTCTTCATGGCACGCACGCCGACGTGGACTTCAGTAAAACCCCGGCTGATTTTGTTATTTGCTTTGGGGAAGAGGCCTATCCCTGGCTGAACAAACAGTATCTGTTCCATGATGAGGTTTTTCCGGTCGCCAGTCCCGCGCTGATCAATACCTTTGCTGCCGCAGACAGATTAAACCAGGCTCCGTTGATTCATCTCGACTGGGGGAAAGAGGGACGTTTTCTGCCGGACTGGCCTGCGTGGTTTGAGGCAAAAGGACTCCCTGAGCCCGTGGCGCAGCCCGGCCTGACGTTTAATCTGACCTCACTGGCGATTGATGCGGCGGTGGCAGGCGCGGGGATGCTGTTAGGGCAACGTCACATGATTGCCGGGGAACTGGCCCGGGGCGAGTTGGTGGCGATCGATTCCTTATGTCTGCCGCTCAGTAAACCCTATTATCTTGCCTGGCCTGCGCGGACAGCCAGCCAGGAGGGAAGTGAGGAGATGATTGCCTGGCTGCGGGAACGCGCGGCAGAGCGCGGTCCCGCCGGAAAGCCAGCCGGGGATGCCGCCTCCCTTTCCTGAGGGGCCTGCACTGGTCACCGGGACGATGATCGACCAGCATGAAGGTGAGGCATCCTTGCCTCTGGCGCAATGGTTCGGTTTAACTCATCAGACTGACCTGGGCCGCGACGATGCGCCAGCCTGAGGGGAATTTCACCCAGGTTTGTTGCTGACGGCCAATTTTCTCCGTGCCTGCACGGGTGAATTCGGTACTGCACACGGCAAAGGCATCGCCAAAGGTGGTGATCACCGTATTCTGTAAGGTGCGATCCAGCCCCGCCGAAGGGCGGGCGGCACGGAAAGCGCGAATCTCATCAATGCCGTACAGGTTCTCTCCGGCACCCAGCCGCACCGTTCTGGCATCGTGCCAGAACAGCGCATCCAGAACGGCAATATCGTTGCCCGTCAGCGCCTGTTCGTAACGGTAAAAGGCGGCGGTTACGGCATCCAGCACGTCGGGGCGGTTAATCTCTTCAGTATTCATCAGGCTCCAGCCATACAGGTAGGCGAAAATGTCAGACCTTGTTGTTCAAGGGCAAAGGCGGCTCGTAATACCGCCTGTTCGTTAAACGGCGCACCGATAAGCTGTACGCCAATCGGCAAGCCGCTTGCCGTGGCCAGTGGAACAGTACAGACGGGCAGGCCGAGAAAAGAGATCGGTTGGGTTAACATGCCCATGCTGGCCTTGGTCGGCAAGTTCTGCCCGTTGATGGCGATAGTTTCCTGACCTATCAGCGGCGCGCTGCAAGGGGTGGCGGGGGCGATCAGGACATCAAACCGCTCAAACAACGGCAGTATTTGCTGTTGGAAATGACGACGGAAGCGTTGCGCCTGCACATACCACGCACCCGGCAGCATCGCGCCCGCCAGCAGGCGCTCACGGGAATGAGGTTCGAACCGTTCAGGTTGCTGACGCAGCGCCGGCAGATAGTGATTGCCGCCTTCTGACGCGGTCATAATAAAGGCGGCTGAGCGGGCCAGTTCGGCTTCCGCCATAATCACTTCCTCACTAGCCTGCAACGCGGTCGCGATTTGAATCTGCGCGGCACGGGCATCATGATCACACCACGTCGAAAAGAAGCCGCCCAGAACCGCACAGCGCAAATCCTGTGCCCCCCGTTCCAACTGAGGCCGCGTGGGTGCCTGAGGCCGATCGGCCTGAAAGGCATCCATGCTGTCTTTACCCTGCAGGAGATCGTAAACCTGCGCCAGATCGTCAACGCGGCGGGCAAAGGGACCGATGTGATCCAGACTGGCGACAAACGGATGGCTACCGCTGCGGGACAGGCGACCAAAGGTTGGCTTCAGGCCAAAGATGCCGCACAGGGAAGCCGGCACGCGTATCGATCCATTGGTATCCGTGCCCAGCGAGAAAGGCACCAGTCCGGCCGCCACGGCTGCCGCTGAACCGCCGGAGGATCCCCCGGCGATCCGCGCCAGATCATGCGGATTGCGCGTGGCGCCATAGTGGCTGTTTTCAGTGGTAAAACCGTAGGCATAGGCATCCATATTCACCATGCCAGAAAGCAGGGCGCCGGCCTGTTGCAGTTGGGTGATGGCAAAGGCGTCACGGTTGGCTGCCGGGCGCTGACCAAATAATTCAGCCCCAGCCAGGGTTGAGTAACCCTGCACATCAAACAGGTTTTTTACCGCATAGGGAATGCCCGCCAGCGGCGGTAACATCTCACCGCGCAGGCGCTGTTTATCAATCGCATCCGCTTCCTGCAACATTCGCGTTGAAGTGATATCCGTCCAGGCATTAAGCTGCGGATTCTGTTTCTCAATCGCGGTCAGCGTCTGCTCCGCCACTTCACGCGCACTGATCTCTCCCTGCTGAATCTTCTGCTGAAGTGCCTGAATGGAAACCTCGCTCAGCCTCATGCGTTGTACACTCCTGCAACTTCAAGACGATCGTCCAGCGGATAAGCCATCAGCGGGGCCGCCATATCGGCAATGCGCGTCATCTGGACCAGCAGGGCTGCACGGCGTGCGTCGTCCAGCTCCAGATGAAGAATGTGTTCCATTTGGGCGATATAGGTTGCCCACTCAATGTGATTCATAACGTACTCCTGTCAAAAACCGGCGGCGCTGCCGTTGCTACGCGGATCGCTTGCGCCTTCGAACATACCGTTGTTGTGACGAACAATCGCACCTGCATGGCCGACGACTTCACTGAATGGCGGAAGTGACTCCACCTCATGGCCTAACTGACGTAACCGCTCCAGCGTTTCTGGCGCGAAGCGACTCTCCAGCTTGAGGGAATCCGAGGTCTGTCCCCACGTTCGGCCCAACAGCCAGCGGGGTGCGCTGACCGCCTGTTGCAGCGGCAGGCGCTGGATCACATGGCGGGTAAAAATGGCAGCCTGGGTCTGGGGCTGTCCGTCACCGCCCATGGATCCATATACCATCGTCCGGCCGTCTTTCAGGCGCGCCGCGGCAGGGTTCAGCGTGTGGAAAGGTTGTTTACCCGGGGCGAGTGCCAGCAGGTGATCGGGATCGAGGCTGAAAGCCGCCCCGCGGTTTTGCCAGACGATCCCGGTGCCGGGCATCACCACGCCACTGCCAAATTCATGATAAATGCTCTGGATAAAAGAGACGGAAAGGCCGCTGCTGTCCATGACGCCCATCCAGACGGTATCGCCGGGGCCTCGTCCGGTTCCCCATGGCGCAGCGCGGTTATCATCAATCTGGCTGGCGATCGTTGTGAGCAGATCGCTGTCGAGCAGCGCCTGCAGATCGTCCACCACATGACGAGGATCGGTGATGTGCCGATCGCGTAAAGCAAACGCTTTTTTTGTCGCCTCAACGATGCGGTGAATGGTTTGTGCTTCATCGGCATTCGCCATATCCAGATGATCGGTAATGCCCAGGATCGCCAGAGAAACCAGCCCCTGCGTCGGCGGTGTGATATTCCAGATATCGCCTTCGCTATGTCTGACATGCAACGGCTTGACCCGACTGGCCCGCTGCTGCTGTAAATCGGCCAGGGTAACGGGAATGCCCAGGTTGACCATCTCGCCTGCCAGATGGTGCGCCAGCGTGCCGCGATAAAAGCTTTCCAGCCCTTCTTCACTTAACAGACTGAGCGTGCGCGCCAGATCGGGTTGGGTGAAACGACTGCCTTCCGCCGGAACATCTCCGTCCGGCAAAAACAGGGCGGAAAAGCCGGGCTGATGCTGGAGCTCTTCGCGCTTGCTGCGGGTGGCCGAGGCCTGCGAGGCCGTGACCGGAATGCCGTCTGCCGCGTAACGCACCGCGTCACGCAGTAATCGTGCCAGGGGCAGGGGCGTGCCGCCGAGCTCGGCTGACAGCGCCAATGCCTCATGCCAGCCGCTCACCGTGCCCGCCACCGTTAATGCGGCTTTTGGCCCGCGATGTGGAATTTGCGTTTCACCCTGATAGAAGTCGATATTTGCAAGAGAACCCGCTCTGCCGCTGGCGTCGATAGCAATAGGGTCGCCCTTACCCGGCATTATCAGCCAGAAACCGTCCCCGCCCAGGCCGTTCATATGCGGATAGACGACGGCAATAGTCGCAGCAGCGGCCACCATGGCCTCAATCGCATTGCCGCCTTCACGCAGCACCGCCAGCGCACTTTCACTGGCCAGATGATGAGGCGTTACCGCCATGCCCAGCGGGGCCATATTGCTCTGAATCATGCTCTTCTCATTGTGTTATTCAGGGTACAGAACCAATAACTAAGCAAGAGCCGTTCCAGTTTTTATCGTCGCTAAGGATCGGAACCGGTTCATCTGGCCCAAATTATGCTAGCTTCTGTTAAACCCCGCGGTTGAAACAAAAGTTACAGGACCTGAATGAAACAGCTTGATGAACGGCTCAAAACCCATTACCCCCAGCTTTCGCCGCAGGAGCAGCGCATTGCCGACTTTATCTTTGACCACTTCGACGATCTGATTAGCTATAACAGCGCCGAGCTGGCGCGCCTGAGCGGCGTGTCAAAAGCGACCGTCAGCCGGCTGTTTAAACGGCTCGGTTATGACAAGTACAAAGATATGCGCGATGAGCTGCGTACCCTGCGCCAGAGCGGGATGCCGCTAACGGATAACCGCGATGCCGTGCAGGGCAATACCTTACTGTCGCGCCATTACAAGCAGGAGATGGCCAACCTTACACAGTGGGTAAACAGCATTGATGCCCGGCAGTTTACTGAGGTGATCGCTCAACTGGCTCAGGCGAAACGTATCTACATTGTCGGCATGCGCAATGCCTATCCGGTGGCGCTGCACCTGCGCCAACAGCTGATCCAGACGCGTTCGCAGGTGCATATCCTGCCCCAGCCGGGACAGACGCTGGCCGAGGACCTGGTGGATATAACGCCTGAGGATATGGTCGTGGTTATCGCCTTCCGGCGGCGCACCCGCATTATCCAGCCGCTGATGCAGCAGTTGCAAAGCGCCGCTATTCCCGTGCTGGCGCTGTGCGAGCCTCAGGCGCAGAGCGTTATCGCCCTGGCGCGCTGGCAGTTTTGCGCACCGCTGGACAGCGTGTCAGCGTTTGACAGTTACGCGTCGGCCATGAGCCTGATCAACCTGCTTGCCAATGCCTTGCTGCATGAACTGCTGTCAGACGGACGCCAGCGCATTCACCATATTGCCGATCTTTATCACCAGCTTGACGAGCTGGAGCACCGTTAACAGGCACCGTTTTGGTGCTTTGCCCCGTTTTGGAACGTCCTGCGGGGCAACGTCTGATGCCTCTGTATTGCTATAAATAGCGCTTATCAGCCATTAAGTCGCATTTTTCAGCGTGCGTCCGCGTTGGCACATTAGTTGCAGAATGCCTTCAATAAGAATCTTTTGTTTCACATAATCTCACCGGGGTGCATAATGAAAAAAGTTCTGATGGCGGTCGCAGCAGCGGCAGTATTGATGGTGCAGGCGGGCAACGTGTTGGCCGATCAACTGCAGGATATCCAGAAACGCGGCGTGCTGCGGGTTGCGGTACCGCAGGATTTCCCGCCGTTTGGCTCAGTGGGGACCGATCTGCAACCCCAGGGCTATGACATCGACATGGCGAAGTATCTGGCTAAGCAGATGAAACTTAAGTTGCAGCTGGTGCCGGTCACCAGCGCGAACCGCGTACCTTACTTGCAAACGGACAAAGTTGACCTGGTGATCTCCAGCATGGGGAAAAACCCGGAACGCGAAAAGGTGATCGACTTTAGCCGGGCCTATGCGCCGTTCTTCCTGGGCGTTTTCGGTCCTAAAGGCGATCATCTGAAAGATGCCGCAGCACTGAGCGGTAAATCTGTTGGCGTCACCCGCGGTGCGGTAGAGGACATGGTACTGAGTGAGGTAGCCCCTAAGGATGCGCAGGTGAAACGTTATGAAGATAACAACACCACCTTATCCGCTTACCTCTCCGGCCAGGTGCAGTACGTGGCAACGGGTAACCTTGTGGTCGCGGCCATTACGCGTCAGAACCCGGCAAAAGCCCCTGTTGCGCAATTTATGCTGAAAGACTCTCCGTGCTATATCGGATTGAAGAAAGACGAGCCGGCGCTGAAAGAGAAAGTGAATACGCTGATCGAGCAGGGCATTAAAGACGGCACGCTGAATAAAATGTCCGAAGAGTGGCTGAAAGCGCCGCTGCCAGCCAACCTGGGCGCATAAGGACGGAGCAATGACCGGGCAACTTAATTTCCCTGCATTGTGGCCGTACTGGCCGGAGTTGCTCTCCGGCCTGTGGGTAACGATCCAGTTAACCGTGCTGGCAACGGTCGGGGGCGTCAGTATCGGTATCATCGGCGCGGCGCTGCGCAGTGGTAGACCCAGTTGGTTAAGCCGCCTGTGGGGCCTCTATGTTGAACTGATACGCAACACGCCGTTTGTGGTGCAGCTGTTCTTTATTGTGTTCGGCTTGCCGAACCTGGGGCTGAAACTCACGGCGGGTGAAGCCGCGCTGCTGGCCATGCTGGTTAACCTGGGGGCTTACAGTACGGAAATTATCCGTGCCGGTATTCAGGTCACGCCAAAAGGGCAGTGGGAAGCCGGTCGGGTTCTGGGGTTGACGCGCAGCCAGACGTTTTTACGCGTGGTTTTGCCGCCGTCGCTGCAGCGGATTTATCCGGCGCTGGTGAGCCAGTGCATCATTGTCATGCTGGGATCCTCGGTGGTTTCGCAGGTCTCCTATGAGGAACTGACCTTCGCCGCCAACCTGATTCAGTCGCGCACCTTTTTGAGCTTTGAAGTCTACTCGGTGACCACGCTGATTTACCTGGCGTTGTCGATTGTGATGCGTCAGCTGCTGCTGGCGATTGGCCGCAAATGGCTGGGGGTGCAGGCATGATGACAACCTTTACTGACTGGGACATCCTGCGCAATCTGCTGCTGGCGGCTCGCTGGACCATCGCGCTGTCGCTGGTGGCCTTTTTAGGCGGCACGCTGGTCACGCTGCCGCTGCTGTTTTTACGCCTGTTAAAGCGTAAATGGTTGACGCGCGTGATCCGTGCCTATACCGAACTGTTCCAGGGCACGCCGCTGCTGATGCAGCTGTTTCTGGCTTTCTTTGGCGTCGGACTGTTCGGTATCGACGTCGCGCCCTGGACCGCCGCCTCGCTGGCGCTGACCTTTTATACCAGCGCGTTTCTGCTGGATATCTGGCATGGCAGTATTCAGGCCCTGCCCAAGGGCCAGTGGGAAGCATCACGCTGCCTCGGGCTTGATTTTGGTCAGACGCTGACGCGGGTCATCGCACCCCAGGCGATTCGCATTGCGATTGCCCCCACGGTGGGATTTGCGGTGCAGGTGATCAAAGGCACGGCGCTGGCATCCATTATCGGGTTCGTCGAGCTGACCAAGGCCGGCACCATTCTGAATAACGTGACCTATCAGCCCTTTAAAGTCTTTGGGCTGGTGGCACTGGGCTATTTCCTGCTGTGTTATCCGCTGTCGCGTTACAGCCAGTATCTGGAGAAAAAATTTAATGCCGCTCATCACCATTAATCAGGTGCAGAAGTATTACGGCACCAACCACGTTCTCAAAGGCGTGGATCTGGATATCGATATGGGAGAAGTGATCTCCATTATCGGGCGCAGCGGTTCAGGCAAAAGTACGCTGTTGCGCTGCATGAACGGGCTGGAAGGCTATCAGGATGGCAGCATTAAACTCGGCGGTATGACGATTACCGACCGTGATTCCCAGGCGCGGGAAATCAGCCGCTCAGTCGGCATGGTGTTTCAGAACTTCAATCTGTTCCCGCATATGACGGCGCTGGAAAACGTCATGCTGGCGCCGCGTCGGGTGCTGAAAAAAAACCAGGCGGAGTGCCGCGAACTGGCGGCGCGCATGCTGGAGAAAGTGGGGCTGGGCGAGCGGCTGGATTATTACCCTTCCAGCCTGTCTGGTGGTCAGCAGCAGCGCGTTGCCATTGCCCGCGCGCTGGCGATGGAACCCCGCGTCTTACTGTGTGATGAGATTACCTCTGCACTGGATCCTGAGCTGGTCGGTGAAGTGCTAAAAGTGCTGGAACAGCTTGCCGCCGAGGGCATGACGTTGATTCTCGTCACCCATGAAATGAACTTCGCCCGCGACGTGGGCGATCGTGTGGTCTTTATGCATCAGGGGCGCGTCTGGGAGCAGGGCGACAGTAAAACGCTGTTCGCTTCTCCACAGACGGCGGAGCTAAAGCAGTTTATTTCCTCTGTGCGTCTTTGAGTGCTTAACAAGGAATTCACTATGGATATCTCTCAATTTCCGCAAATTAATCCTCCTCAGCGTCTGTTAATGGGGCCTGGCCCTATCAATGCCGATCCGCGCGTGCTGCGTGCGATGTCGAGCCAGCTGCTCGGGCAATACGATCCGGCCATGACGCACTATATGAATGAGGTGATGGCGCTGTATCGTGGCGTGTTTCGCACGGAAAACCGCTGGACGTTACTGATTGACGGCACCTCACGCGCTGGTATTGAGGCAATTCTGCTGTCGGCGATTCGCCCCGGCGATAAAGTGCTGGTGCCGGTCTTTGGCCGTTTTGGTCATCTGCTGTGTGAAATTGCCCGCCGCTGCCGTGCCGATGTGCACACGATTGACGTGCCATGGGGCGAGGTCTTTACGCCAGACCAGATTGAAGACGCCATCAAAAAAGTCAAACCGCGCCTGTTGCTGACCGTGCAGGGCGATACCTCGACCACCATGCTGCAGCCGCTGGCTGAGTTGGGTGCCATCTGCAAAAAATATGGCGTGCTGTTCTATACCGATGCGACGGCGTCGCTGGCGGGCAATGCGCTGGAAACCGATGCATGGGGACTGGATGCGGTCTCCGCGGGCATGCAGAAATGCCTGGGCGGCCCGTCCGGAACCTCCCCGATTACGTTGAGCGATGAGATGGCGGCGATAGTCCGCAAGCGCAAATGCGTGGAGCAGGGGATCCGCACCGACGAGCATCAGGATGGTGACGACGAGATGATCTACTCCAACTATTTCGATCTCGGCATGATCATGGACTACTGGGGCCCGGAACGGCTCAATCACCATACTGAAGCCACCAGCGCCCTGTTCGGCGCGCGTGAGTGTGCGCGTCTGATTCTGCAGGAAGGGCTGGACAACGGCATTGCCCGCCACCAGCTTCACGGCGAGGCGATGCTGAAAGGCATTCAGGGAATGGGGCTGGAAACCTTTGGCGATCTCAGTAACAAGATGAGCAATGTCCTGGGCGTGGTGATTCCCCAGGGCGTCAATGGCGATGAAGTGCGTAAGCTCATGCTGGAGGATTTTGGCATTGAGATCGGCACGTCCTTTGGCCCGCTGCATGGCAAAGTGTGGCGCATCGGCACCATGGGTTATAACGCGCGTAAAGACTGCGTGATGCAAACGCTGGCGGCGCTGGAAATGGTCCTGTCCCATGTCGGTTATCGTACGCCACAGGGGGCCGGTTCGCAGGCGGCATGGAACCACTATGGGAGCCATGCATGATGATGAATGCCAGCGAGGCTCAGATTGCCGCTCGGCGCGTGATGGCGCGCTGTGACGCGCTGGCTGAGATCAGTGAAAGCGATCAGGGCCTGACACGGGTTTACCTGTCGCCAGAGCACCTGCGGGCCAATGCGCGCGTGGGCGAATGGATGCAGGCTGCCGGTATGACGGTCTGGCAGGATGAGGTGGGCAATATCTGCGGTCGCTATGAGGCCGCGCAGCCCGGCGCTCCCGCACTGTTATTGGGTTCGCATCTGGACACGGTACGCAACGCCGGCCGCTATGACGGGATGCTGGGCGTGCTGAGCGCCATTGAAACCGTCCAGTGGCTGCACGATCGCCAGCGTCGATTGCCGCTGGCCATTGAAGTCATCGGCTTCGGGGATGAAGAGGGCACGCGCTTTGGCATCACGTTGCTGGGCAGTCGCGGCATTACCGGCACCTGGCCTGACAGCTGGCCGACACATCCTGACGGCAACGGCATCACGGTTTCCCAGGCGATGAGCGACGTGGGGCTGGATGCCAGTCAGATCCAGCGTGCCGCGCGCAACGTCAGCGATATCGTGGCCTATCTGGAGCTGCACATTGAGCAGGGACCTTGCCTGGAGCAGGAAGATCTCGCGCTCGGGGTGGTCACGGCGATCAACGGTGCCCGTCGTCTGAACTGCTGCTTTACGGGCGAGGCGGGCCATGCCGGTACGGTGCCGATGAAGCATCGTAAAGATGCCCTGGCGGCGGCGGCGGAATGGATGGTGTTTATTGAACACACGACGCGCGAACAGCCGGGGCAGTTAGTGGCAACGGTAGGCACGCTCAACTGCGCACCGGGCGCGGTCAACGTCATTCCGGGCGAGGTGAATCTGTCGCTGGATGTGCGCGGGCCCGAAGACGCACCGCTTGAAGCGCTGCTGTCCGCCTTGCTGACCCAGGCGGAAGCCATTGCGCTGCGTCGGGGATTAACCTTCGAATCTCATGAGTATTACCGCATTGCGGCGACGGCCTGCGATGCCGGATTGCAACAGGCGTTGAGCCACGCGGTTGAAACCGTACAGGGGCGCAGCCTGGCCCTGCCCAGTGGCGCAGGCCATGATGCTATCGCAATCGCAGAACGCTGGCCGGTAGGCATGCTGTTTGTGCGTAACCATCGCGGTATCAGCCACCATCCGGCCGAATCGGTCAATGAAGCCGATGTCGCCCCGGCGGTTCAGGCCTATTTGCAGACGATATGTCACCTTGCGGAGCAGCATTAAGATGGATTTAGGCACCTTTAACCAGCTACCGCAAGCCGTCGCTCAGCTTGCGCTCTCGCACTGCGTCGCGATTCCTCGCTGGCAGCAGGCGCTGGTGGCGGCCCGCCCGTTTCACAGCGTTGAGGCCCTGCTGGCTGAGGCACAACGGCTGGCCCAGGCCTGGCAGGAAGACGATCTGAATCAGGCGCTTTCAGCTCATCCGCGCATCGGGGAAAAGGCACAGGGCGACGAGAAGGAAAAACGGTTATCACGCAGCGAACAAGCGGCCATGCAACAGGCAGACGATGCGTTACAGCAGGCGATGGTGCAGGGCAACCAGGCTTATGAGGCGCGCTTTAACCGGGTCTTTTTGATCCGGGCGAAAGGGCGCAGCGCACAGAATATGCTTGATGAACTTACACGGCGGCTGGACAACAGCCCGGAAAGCGAGCGCCAGGAATCTCTGGAACAACTGCGGGAAATCACCCTGCTGCGCCTTAAGGAGAGTTTTTCATGAGCACTATCAGCACCCATATTCTGGATACCGCGCTGGGTAAACCCGCGCCAGGCGTAGCCATGTTGCTGGAACAGCACGGGGCACAAGGGTGGGTAACCTGTGCCCGGGGCATCACGGATAACGATGGTCGCCTGAAGGATCTGACACCCGAGCCGCTTGCGCCGGGACAGTACCGCCTGACGGCCGCGATTGGCGAATACTTCCGCGCAGGCGGACGAGAAACATTGTACGTCAGTGCGCAAATTGATTTTGTGCTGACGGAAAGCGCCAGCCATTATCATCTGCCATTTTTAATCTCGCCCTGGAGCTGGTCTACCTATCGCGGCAGTTAACAGGTGCATCAGGCGCAGCGTTTTTCCGCTGCGCTTGAGAGCTATCGGCTATCAATACCTTCGGCCCATCCGACTATATTCCTGCTAACGCCAGGGTTATCTTAAGGTCAATAATGTGAAGGCAACGGAGCCGATAATGAGCACGCCAAAAGATAATGATGTAGCCGCTTCAGGTAAATGTCCCTTTCATCACGGTAAATCGGAAGAAGAAAGCGTTCTGGCTCGTGGAGCCGGCAGTGGTACCAGCAATCGCGACTGGTGGCCAAACATGTTGCGCGTGGATCTGCTAAACCAGCACTCCAACCGTTCTAATCCCCTCGGCGAAAACTTCAACTACCGCGAAGCGTTCAGCACGTTGGACTACTCCGCACTGAAAGCCGACATCCGGGCGTTGCTCACCGACTCCCAATCCTGGTGGCCAGCCGACTGGGGCACCTACATTGGCCTGTTTATTCGTATGGCGTGGCACAGTGCCGGTACTTACCGCACCGTCGACGGGCGCGGTGGCTCAGGCCGGGGTCAACAGCGTTTCGCCCCACTGAACTCCTGGCCAGATAACGTCAGCCTTGATAAAGCCCGCCGCCTGCTGTGGCCGGTAAAACAAAAATACGGTCAGAAAATTTCCTGGGCCGATCTCTATATCCTCGCCGGCAACGTTTCGCTGGAAAATTCAGGTTTCCGTACCTTTGGTTTTGGTGCCGGTCGTGAAGACGTCTGGGAACCGGATATGGACGTGGATTGGGGTAACGAAACCGAGTGGCTGGCCCATCGCCATCCGGAAAGCCTGGCTAACGCACCGCTGGGCGCGACCGAAATGGGGCTGATCTACGTGAACCCAGAGGGGCCTGAAGCCAGCGGCGATCCCGCTTCTGCCGCGCCAGCGATTCGCGCGACATTCGGCAACATGGGCATGAACGACGAAGAGATCGTGGCGCTGATTGCGGGTGGACATACCCTGGGCAAAACCCATGGTGCCGCCGCCGCGAGTCACGTGGGCGTCGATCCTGAAGCCTCACCTATCGAAGCACAGGGCTTTGGCTGGAACAACAGCCACGGCAGCGGTGTGGGTGCAGATGCGATTACCTCCGGCCTTGAAGTCGTCTGGACGCAAACGCCAACCCAGTGGAGCAACTACTTCTTTGAGAACCTGTTCAAATATGAGTGGGTAAAAACGCACAGCCCGGCGGGTGCGATTCAGTATGAAGCGGTCAACGCTGACGACATTATTCCGGATCCGTTCGATCCTGCGAAAAAGCGCAAACCGACCATGCTGGTGACGGATCTGACGTTACGTTTCGACCCCGAGTTCGAGAAGATTTCTCGCCGCTTCCTGAACGATCCGCAGTCCTTTAACGAAGCCTTTGCCCGCGCCTGGTTTAAGCTGACCCACCGCGATATGGGGCCAAAAGCGCGTTACATCGGTCCGGAAGTGCCAAAGGAAGATTTACTGTGGCAGGATCCGTTACCGCAGCCAACGCATCAGCCGACGGCCGATGATATCAGCGAACTGAAGGCGAAAATCGCTGCATCAGGTTTGACGGTAAGCCAGCTGGTTTCGGCGGCCTGGGCTTCGGCTTCAACCTTCCGTGGTGGCGACAAACGCGGCGGCGCAAACGGTGCCCGTCTGGCGCTGGCGCCCCAGAACAGCTGGGCGGTGAACGCCAGCGTCATTAACGATGTGTTACCGAAACTGCAGCAGATCCAGCAGGAATCCGGTAAAGCTTCATTAGCTGACGTCATTGTCCTGGCGGGCAGCGTCGGCATCGAAATGGCCGCAGCCGCAGCCGGCGTCAGCGCACAGGTGCCCTTTACCCCAGGCCGCGTGGATGCTCGTCAGGATCAAACTGATGTAGAATCCTTTAACGTACTCCAACCGCTGGCAGATGGTTTCCGTAACTATCGTCGCGTACAGGGAGGATCATCCACTGAAACCCTGTTGCTGGATAAGGCGCAGCAACTGACGCTGAGTGCCCCAGAGCTCACCGTCCTGCTGGGTGGCCTGCGTGTCCTGGGCACCAACTTTGACGGCAGCCATCACGGCGTGTTCACCGACCGCGTGGGCGTGCTGAGTAATGATTTCTTTGTGAATCTGCTGGATATGCGCACCGCATGGCGTGCGACCGACGGCAGTGAAGAGATCTTCGAAGGCCGCGATCGTCAGAGCGGAGAAGTGAAGTACAGCGCGACGCGCGCCGATCTGGTGTTCGGTTCCAACGCCATCCTGCGCGCTCTGGCCGAAGTTTATGCCAGCAGCGATGCAAAACAGAAGTTTGTTACCGACTTCGTGGCGGCCTGGACGAAAGTGATGAACCTGGACCGTTTCGACCTGCAGTAAACGCCTGAATCGCCCCCGGCCTGGCCGGGGGCGATTTTATTCTGCCAACGTAAAGCCATCCGCATCGCGCCATGCCGGAAACCGCTCGCGATAAGCCTGCAACTCGGCTAGCGACAGCGACGCCTCAACCTGACCGGCTTTGAACGGCTCGCCCGCCGCCAGAATCTCCCCCTGCGGAGAAATAATTCGACTGTCCCCACTGTACTGATGCTGATTACCATCGCTGCCCACACGGTTGCAGCCTGCTACATATGCCTGATTTTCGATAGCGCGAGCCAGCAGCAGGGCCTGCCAGTGAAGGGCGCGCGCTGCAGGCCAGTTGGCGACATACAGCGCCAGATCGTAGTCATTTTGATTGCGTGAGAACACCGGAAAGCGCAGGTCGTAACAGATTTGCGGCAGAATACGCCAGCCGCGCCACGGAATCACCGTACGCGCCTTGCCCGCAATATAATGCTGCTGTTCATCGGCCATGCGAAACAGATGACGTTTGTCATAATGGTGCAGCGTGCCGTCCGGCTCAACCAGCAGAAAACGGTTTACGGCGCCCTCAGCGGTATGAACGGCGGCGCTGCCGCCCACCAGCGCATTGGTGCGCTTAGCATGGTGCTGTAACCATTCCACGACCTGCGCCTGCGGTAGCGCCGACTGGGCGGCCTCCATGGCAAAACCGGTGGTGAACATTTCGGGCAGAATAATGACATCCCGTTGCGTGAGGTCGGCTAAGATCCGATCGAAATGGCGCAGGTTGGCCTCGCCATCCATCCACGTCAGTGGCTCCTGTAGCAGCGTTATCGCTAAAGTCGACATAACCGCTCCGCTGCCGCATCAAGTGTGGCTTCCTGTTTTGCAAAGCACAGCCGAATCAGTTTGTGCGGGAAAGGCGCCTCGCAGAATACCGACAGCGGAATGGCGGCTACGCCCACTTCACGCGTCAGCCACTGGCAAAAACTGACATCGTCCAGGTCCGAAATGGCACTGTAGTCCGCCAGCAGGAAGTAGGTGCCTTCACAGGGCAACAGGTGAAAACGACTGCTGCGCAAGGCCTGTATCAGTCGGTCACGGCGCGCGCGATAAAACTCGGGCAGTTCACGATAGTGTTCGGGATGCTGGCGCAGCATATCGGCAATCGCCAGTTGCGCAGGCGTGTTGACTGAAAACGTCAGGTACTGATGGATCTTACGGATCTCGGCGCTAATGGCCGCCGGTGCCACGCAGTAACCGACTTTCCAGCCCGTCATATGAAAGGTTTTGCCAAAGGATGACACCGCCACCGCACGTTGACGCAGCTCAGGATGCGCCAGCACGCTGGCATGACCCTCCTGTGCAAAGCAGATGTGCTCATAGACTTCATCGCTCAGTACGTAGATTTCCCGGTCGGCGACAGCCTGCCATAACGCGGCATAGTCCGCGTGATGCCAGACGCTGGCCGAGGGATTATGCGGCGTGTTTAAGATGACCAGGCGGGTTTTGTCGCTTAGCAGCGCGGAGAACGCAGGCCAGTCAACCGTAAACAACGGTGGCTGCAAGGTGAGGCGTTTCAGTGTGCCGCCCGCCAGCTGTACCGCGGGCGCATAGCTGTCGTAACTGGGATCGAAACAGATGACCTCGTCACCGGGCCGCACCAGGGCGGTGATGGCGGCATACAGGGCTTCAGTAGCCCCTGCCGTCACGGTGATATCGCTGTTCACATCGGGCCGATAGCCATAGATCGCGGCGGTTTTATCCGCAATGGCTTCGCGAAGCGGCTGTGCGCCGGTCATGGGTGCGTACTGATTCGCGCCCTGACTGACGTGGTAAGCCAGCCTTTCCTGCAGGTAAGACGGACCATCAAAATCCGGAAATCCCTGAGAAAGATTAATCGCATTATGCTGCTGTGCCAGCGTGCTCATTTGCGTGAATATGGTGGTGCCGAGTGCAGGCAGCTTGCTCTCGGGCGTCAGGTTGGACTGCGTCATGATTAGGTAGCCTTACGCGCAAAAACGGTAGCGGAAAAACCCTTAGTTGATGCCACTATAAACAGGATGCTAGTATTTGGCAATCAAGACGCTTAGACGGCTAAAAGGAACGATGATGTCCGATTCTTCTGCAGTAGATCAGCTGGTGCAAGCCTGTCACTGGATAGGCGCGAAGGGCTGGGCACCGGCCACCGGTGGCAATATGTCGGTGCGCCAGGATGCACATGTTTGCCTGCTGAGTGAGTCGGGCAAAGACAAAGGCAGCCTGACGCGGGATGATTTTATTCAGGTCCACATTGCCACTAATCTGGCCCCCTCGGGCCGTAAGCCTTCGGCAGAAACCGCGCTGCACACGCTGATTTACCGTCTGTTCCCGGAGGCGGGCGCGGTACTGCACACGCACACAGTCAATTCCACGGTGCTGTCGCGGGTCGAGCAGGGCGCCGCCGTGCTGCTCTACGGCTATGAGATGCAAAAGTCGCTGAGCGGGCAAACGACCCACGATGCTACCGTGGCGATTCCCCTGTTTGACAACAGTCAGGATGTGGCGGCGCTGGCGTCAGAGATCGAGGATTATGCCGCCCGTTTTCCCCTGCGCTATGGCTTTCTGCTGCGCGGACACGGCCTGACCTGCTGGGGCAAAGACGTCGCTGAAGCCCGTCGTCATCTTGAAGGTCTGGAATTTTTATTTGAATGCGAGCGCCAACGTCGCCTGCTGGAGAAAGCATGATAAAGGCCATTGTTACCGATATTGAAGGGACCACCAGCGATATCCGCTTTGTACATAACGTTTTGTTTCCCTATGCCCGAGCGCATCTGGCTGATTATGTTCGCGAGAATCAGACGCAGACTGAGGTGCAACAGGCGCTAAACGCCGTGCGTACCGAAGCGGGGCAACCCGATGCCGATACAAACGAGGTCATCGCTATTCTGTTTTCATACATGGATGCGGATCGCAAATCGACCGGCCTGAAGGCGTTGCAGGGAATGATTTGGCGCGAGGGCTACCTGAGCGGCCGCTTTACCGGGCACCTTTATCCTGATGTGCTGCCCGCGCTTACGGCCTGGCACGCGCAAGGCATTAAATTATATATATATTCCTCTGGCTCGGTTGCCGCGCAGAAATTGTTATTTGGCTACAGCGACGAAGGTGATATTACTGGTTTGTTCAGCGGCTATTTTGATACCCACGTGGGCGCCAAGCGTGAGAAGACGTCGTATCAGAACATCGCTGCGCAAACGGGCTTGCCGGCCGAACAACTGCTGTTTCTTTCTGATATTCATCAGGAGCTGGACGCAGCAGAGCAAGCCGGCTGGCACACGCTGCAGCTGATTCGTGACGCGGCAGATGATGACAGCCATCATCGTCAGGTCGCCGATTTTTCCCAGATTAACCCGGAGTCGATTTGAGATGAGTGCACTGACCATTTTTAGCGATAGCGATCCCAGCCAGCCGATATGGCACAGCACCGATGCTGAGGCGATTCGCGCGCGGCTGAATGCCAAAGACGTCCGTTTTGAACGCTGGCAGGCCGACCGCGATCTGGGCGAAAACCCGGATGCGGAAACGGTCATCAACGCCTATCAGCATGCCATCGACCGGCTGGTGGCCGAAAAAGGCTATCAGAGCTGGGATGTGATTAGCATGCGTGCCGATAACCCGCAGAAGGACGTTCTGCGCCAGAAGTTTCTGTCGGAACACACGCACGGCGAAGATGAAGTGCGCTTCTTTGTCGAGGGTGCGGGGCTGTTTTGTCTGCATCTGGACGGTGAAATTTTGCAGATCCTGTGCGAAAAGAACGATCTGATCTCGGTGCCCGCCGGCACGCCGCACTGGTTTGATATGGGATCGTCCCCGCACTTCACCGCGATTCGCATTTTTGATAATCAGGAAGGCTGGATCGCCAATTTCACCGGCGACAAGATTGCCGATGCCTATCCGCGCCTCGCGTAATCACGGCGCATTCTGCGGGCGGCTGACGCAATATGCCGCCCGTCCTGCTTACTGTGGCTGGAAGATGCCAGCGGCAACCTGAGCCGGTGCGATCACGCCGGTATCCAGCACCCAACCGCTGATCAGCGCTGCAGGCGTAACATCAAAGGCGGGATTGTAGACCTGCGCCTCTTCAGGGGCCCACTGCACGCTGCCGAAGCTTCCGGACACACCGGTGACTTCACTGGCGGCACGCTGTTCAATAGGAATGGCCGCACCCGTCGGGCAGAGCCGATCCAACGTGGTATGCGGGGCCGCAACGTAGAACGGAATACCGTGATAGTGCGCTAACACCGCCAGGCTGTAGGTGCCGATTTTGTTCGCTACGTCACCATTGGCGGCGATACGGTCCGCGCCCACCCAGATAGCGTCCACGTTGCCCGCAGCCATCAGGCTGGCGGCCATCGAATCGGTGATCAACTGGTAAGGCACGCCGAGTTCGCCGAGTTCCCAGGCGGTTAAGCGCCCGCCCTGCAACAGGGGACGCGTTTCATCGACCCAAACATTTCGGACCTTGCCCTCTTGATGCGCGCGCGCGATAACGCCCAAGGCTGTGCCGACGCCTGCGGTCGCCAGGCCGCCTGTATTGCAGTGGGTTAACAGCTGGCTGCCGGGTTTGACCAGCGAGCTTCCGGCTTCGGCGATGCGATCGCAGAGCTGTTTATCCTCCTGTACCAGCCGCAAGGCTTCTTCTGCCAGGCTCGTCACCCTGTCTGGCTGCTCCAGCGCCTGTTTCATACGATCGAGGTTATTCATCAGGTTGACCGCGGTCGGGCGGGCGGCCCGCAATATTTCCAGCGACTGTGCCAGCTGCTCGCGCGTTTCACCCTGTTCCGCTAGCAGTGCCAGCAGCAGGGATGCAGACAGGCCAATTAACGGCGCACCGCGCACCCGCAGCGCATGAATATGTTCAACCAACTGCGCGACCGAATGGGCAGGCAGCCAGTTCTTTTGCTGGGGCAGGGCCTGCTGATCCAGTATCCAGAGCTGGTTGTTACGAACCTGTAAGCTGGTAGTTTGGAATGTCTGCATTGTTGGTGAAATCCATGTTGCGTTAATAGCGGATATTGTGCCAACATGCTTAACGGATGTATAGACGTCTGAACGGCTTATTACGAAAGATTAATCAGGTCCGGCTTGCACCGGCGTTTGTTGATGAGGAAAGGTCAATGTCGCAATACCGTACGTTCACTGCAGCCGATGCTGTGGAATATGCCAAAACGTTTGGCGGCATGGATGATCCTTCTGTTCTAAGCAGCGCGGAAGAGATTGGCGATGGTAACCTCAATCTGGTCTTTAAAATTTACGACAACCAGGGTAAAAGCCGCGTGGTAGTCAAACAGGCGCTGCCCTATGTTCGCTGCGTCGGCGAATCGTGGCCGTTAACCCTGGATCGTGCGCGTATCGAAGCGCAAACGCTGGTTGAGCACTACAAATATTGCCCCCAGCACACGGTTAAGGTTACGCATTACGATGCGGATCTGGCGGTGATGGTGATGGAAGATCTTTCCAGCCACCGCATCTGGCGCAGTGAGCTGGTGAAAGGCGCCTACTACCCTGAAGCGCCGCGTCAGCTCGGTGAATATCTGGCGCAGACGCTGTTTCACACCTCAGACTTTATTCTGCACCCGCATCACAAGAAAGCCGAGGTGGCGCGCTTTATCAACCCTGAGCTGTGCGAAATCACCGAAGATCTGTTCTTTAACGATCCCTACACTGACCACGAGCGCAACAGCTATCCTGACGCGCTGGAGCCGCTGGTCGCATCCCTCCGCACTGACGACGCGTTGCGTATTGCTGTGGCCGGGCTCAAACACGTTTTCTTCAGCCATGCCGAGGCGTTACTGCATGGGGATATCCACAGCGGCTCGATTTTTGTGGCTGACGGCAGCTTAAAAGCGATTGATGCCGAGTTTGGTTATTTTGGACCCATCGGCTTTGACGTGGGCACCGCGCTGGGTAACCTGCTGATCAACTACTGTGGTTTACCGGGCCTGTTGCCTCCCCGCGAAGCCGTTGATGCCCGTGAGCAGCGCCTTAGCGACGTGCGTGATGTCTGGAATACCTTTGCGACGCGCTTCCTGGCGCTGGCAGAAAGTCACACCCAGGATGTGGCCATGGCGTATCCGGGTTATGCACAGGCGTTTCTGCGCAAAGTCTGGGCGGATACCATTGGCTTTTGTGGAACGGAGTTGATCCGTCGAACGGTGGGCATGTCGCACGTGGCGGACATGAAGCTGATTCGGGATGATGAAATGCGCACCGATTGTATTCGCAATGCGATTACCTTAGGCCGCACCCTGATTCTGGCCGCCGGGCACGTGGACGATGTCGAGGCATTGATTGCCCGCATTCGTCAGGCAGGATAAAAAAAGGCCGACATGATGTCGGCCTGATTGTTTATGCCGCCTCACTGGGGCGGGCGGGTTTTGAGACATCCTGCTTTGCCGGCACGGCCAGCGCATCAGCCTCAAACTCATCCACGTTAATGGAACGCAGACGGCTCTGCTCGGCGCGTTTCAGCACTTCAGCTTCTTTGTCGTCAATCCAGCCCTGTTCCAACGCCTGTCTAGCCAGCGCATCCAGTCGGGTGAATGAGAAGTGTTTTTTATGCTGCTTGCACAGGCGGTCGTGAATCACTTCCGCCGCCATCACGTCCTGCAATGCCTGCTCTAACTGACCTGCAGGATTATGCTGGCTCGGCGCAAGATACTGACCACGACCTAAACGCGTACGCGTCGCCGAAGGCACCTGCAGCATTTTTGCCAGTTTGTGATCAAGACGATCGGACGGTGCAGGGCAGTGCTGACCACCGGCAAACACCATCAGTCGAATAACGCCAGCCACCAGGCGGTTCGGGAAGTTACTCAGCAGATCGTCCATGGCTTTCTCTGCTTTATTCAGTGCATCCTGCACGCCCCAGTGCACCAGCGGTAAATCGGCTTCGTGGCGTCCTTCATCGTCATAGCGTTTCAGAGTGGCAGACGCCAGGTAGAGCTGACTCAGCACATCACCCAGGCGAGCAGACATCCGTTCGCGACGTTTCAGGCTGCCGCCTAAGACCGCCATAGAGACATCTGACAGCAAGGCCAGGTTGGCACTAATGCGGTTCATGTGCTGATAATATCGACGCGTTACATCGCGGGTTGGCGCGGCGCTGGTGCGACCGCCCAGCAGGCCTAGCCACAGGCTGCGCATCGCGTTGCTGCCAACGTGACCAATATGGCTAAACAGCGCCTTATCGAAGGCGGCAACATCGTTGCTGGCGGCGGCGGCCATTTCCTGCAGGACATAAGGATGGCAACGAATTGCCCCCTGACCAAAGATAATCATGCTGCGGGTCAGAATGTTCGCGCCTTCCACGGTGATAGCGATGGGCGCACCCTGATAGGCACGCGCCAGGAAGTTGCTGTCACCCAGCATGATGCCCTTACCACCCGCGATATCCATCGCATCGATGATTGACTGTTGAGCGCGATGGGTACAGTGATATTTGACGATGGCTGACAGAACCGCGGGTTTTTCACCCTGCATAATCCCGGTGGTGATTAGCGTAGCGGCCGCGTCCATTACATAGGCATTACCTGCGATGCGCGCCAGCGGCTCTTCAATACCTTCCATTTTACCGATAGACAGCTTGAACTGACGACGGATGTGCGCATAGGCGCCGGTCGCCAGTGCCACCGTTTTCAGGCTACCGGTTGAGTTTGACGGCAGCGTGATGCCACGTCCGACGGACAGACATTCCACCAGCATCCGCCAGCCCTGACCGGCCATTTCCGGGCCGCCAATGATGAAATCAATGGGGACAAAAATGTCTTTCCCACGGGTTGGACCATTCTGGAACGGTACGTTGAGCGGGAAGTGGCGATGACCGATTTCCACGCCCGGCGTGCTGGTTGGGATCAGGGCACAGGTAATGCCCAGTTCCTCTTTCTCGCCCAGCAGATGCTCGGGGTCGGAAAGCTTAAAGGCCAGACCCAGTACGGTGGCGATTGGGGCTAACGTGATATAGCGCTTGTTCCAGGTCAGTCGCATGCCCAGCACCTGCTGGCCCTGCCATTCGCCCATGCAAACGACGCCGGTATCGGGGATTGCCCCGGCATCGGAACCGGCTTCCGGGCTGGTAAGGGCGAAACAGGGAATCTCGTCGCCCCGCGCCAGACGCGGTAAATAGTGATCTTTCTGTTTTTCCGTTCCGTAATGTTGCAGCAGTTCGCCCGGACCCAGTGAGTTAGGCACCCCCACGGTAATCGCCAGAATACCCGATACGCCCGACAGTTTTTGCAACACGCGTGCCTGGGCATAGGCGGAGAATGCCAGTCCGCCGTACTCTTTTTTAATGATCATGGCGAAGAAGCGGTGCTCTTTCAGATAGGCCCACAACTCTGGCGGCATATCCGCCAGTTCATGGGTGATCTGGAAATCATTCGCCATGCGGCAGGCTTCTTCCACCGGGCCATCAATAAAGGCCTGTTCTTCCGGCGTCAGGCGCGGTTGCGGGTAGTTGTGCAGTTTCTGCCAGTCAGGTTTGCCCTGAAACAGATCGCCTTCCCACCAGGTTGTGCCCGCGTCAATCGCCTCTTTTTCCGTACGAGACATCGGCGGCATGACCTGCTGAAAGCGCTGCAGCACCGGTTTGGAAAACAGTTTGCGGCGCAGGCTGGTCAGGTTCAGCGGCACCAGGATGATCGCCAGCGGCAACAGCAGCCACGGCGTCCACAGGTGGGCCACCGCCATCGCAGCGGTCCACAGCAGCAGGATTGCGCTACTGAGTGACAGAGAGATGCGGTGATAAAACAGGGCGCCAATTAGCACCACTGTCGCAAGAATCGAGACAACCATCATAATGAAGTGCTCCGTTAAGTAGTAAGAGGTCTGACCTGTTATAAGGAGAGGTTTAAATCACCTGCTGGCATTTATCAATTTGTTTACATCGCAATTACAACCTGACTCACAAAATCAGCGAAACAGCGCCCGTAATGAAAATAACGAACGTGAAAAAAACGGCGGGCACACGGCTATCTGACCCTGTGGTGCTTTGCGCAGGTCAACCATTCCGTTAAACTTGCTGCGATTAACCTCCCCTACAAAGGACAAGTCTATGTATCAGGACATTATTCGTTCAGAGCTCAATGAAGCGGCAGAGACGTTGAATCACTTTCTGAGTGACGACGCGAACATTCACACCATCCAACGGGCGGCGGTGATGTTGGCTGACAGCTTCAAAGCGGGCGGCAAAGTGCTTTCCTGCGGCAACGGTGGTTCTCACTGTGATGCGATGCACTTTGCTGAAGAACTCACGGGCCGCTACCGTGAAAATCGTCCTGGATATCCGGCTATTGCCATTTCAGACGTCAGCCACCTTTCCTGCGTGAGCAATGACTTCGGCTATGACCACGTCTTTTCCCGTTACGTTGAAGCGGTAGGGCGTTCAGGCGACGTGCTGCTCGGGATCTCGACGTCAGGAAACTCGGCCAACATCATCAAGGCCGTTGAGGCTGCGCGTGCGCAGGGGATGAAAGTGATCACTCTGACGGGTAAAGATGGCGGCAAGATGGCTGGCAGCGCGGACATTGAAATCCGTGTGCCGCATTTTGGCTATGCCGATCGCATTCAGGAGATCCATATTAAAGTGATTCATATCCTGATGCTGCTGATTGAAAAAGAGATGGTCAGGTAACAGCACGACTGGCCTCCTGAGCGGCAGGAGGCGTTTTGACATAAGGCGGTTGCTATGTGCGAATTGCTCGGGATGAGCGCCAATGTTCCCACCGACATTTGTTTCAGTTTTACCGGATTAGTGCAGCGCGGCGGCGGAACAGGGCCGCATAAAGACGGCTGGGGTATTACGTTTTACGAAGATAAAGGTTGCCGCACCTTTAAAGATCCCTTGCCGAGTTTTAATTCCCCCATTGCGCGTCTGGTGCAGGAATACCCGATCAAGTCCCATTCCGTCGTGGCGCATATTCGCCAGGCGAACCGTGGGCCGGTCTCTCTGGAAAACACCCATCCGTTTACGCGGGAACTGTGGGGGCGAAACTGGACCTATGCGCACAACGGGCAGCTTAAAGGCTACAGGCAACTAGAGACCGGAACCTTTCGTCCGGTTGGTGAAACCGACAGTGAAAAGGCATTCTGCTGGATCCTGCACAAGCTGGCCACGCGCTATCCGCGTACGCCAGGTAACTGGCCTGCGGTCTTTCGCTATATCGGCGAACTGGCGGGCGAACTGCGGCAGAAGGGCGTGTTTAACATGCTGCTGTCGGATGGTCGCTACTTAATGGCGTTCTGCTCCACCAATCTGTTCTGGATTACCCGCCGAGCCCCTTTTGGCCGGGCGCAGCTACTTGATCAGGATGTGGAAATTGATTTCCAGAAACATACCAGCGCGAACGATGTGGTCACTGTCATTGCGACACAGCCGTTAACGGGGAATGAAACCTGGCACCGGATCGTGCCAGGCGAATGGGCTTTATTTTACCTTGGAGAGCGCCAGGAACGACTGTGAGGCCGCTTCGGGTTGTGTGATGACCGGGCTGCTGTTCATCACATATCTGCCGCTGGCAACATTTACCGTTGGCGGCTGATGATATTGCGCAAAGTAGGCATAGCCGGGCTGAAGCTGCTTCCAGAAATCCGCATAGGTGGAATAGCGATGACGCTGCATATTGCTCTCCGTCATGCGAAACGGATAAATGGCAATATTCACTTCCTGCTGGCCATTGCGTAATGCGGCGTTCACATAAGTGAAAATCTGATCCATGTAAGCATTGGTCATGGCATAGCAGCCGATAGACTTGCAGTCGCCATGAATCATCAGGTAGTTACCGCTGTAGCCCTGATCGCGGTCATATTGGTTGGGAAAGCCAATATTAATCGCGCGGTAAAAACGACTGTCTGGCTTCAGTTGATTCATTTTTACGCTGTAAAAACCTTCCGGGCTTTTAAAATCGCCTTCACGACGTTTAGGGCCAAGGCCGCCAGAAAAGTTGCAGATGCGGTAGGTATCCAGCAAACGGTACTCATTACCAATTTTGCCGTATAGCTCAAGCGTACGCTCTTCCTTAAAGATCTGAATATAAACCGGTGTACCGATTAGCTGTTTCTTTAATTCTTTACTGACCGGGGCCAGTTGCTGAACCGGCTCAGGAGTCATTGCCATGCTGAGGGCTGGCAGTAAAATCATCGCAAACAGAAGTGCGATTTTGCCCATGCTGTGTATACCTTGAAGTGAAGAAGAACAATGGCGCGGTAAGTGCGCCTCTGTTTGCATTATCGGAACTTTCCGCTACCGCAGCGCAACATTAAACATTGTGTGTTTTTTTAGCAATACAGCGCAGAGCAAAATGTCCATTTCTTTGATGGAATAGCGCTGAAAATTTGTAAAGTTTGTTAGCAACTGCAAGAAATATTGCACAAGTCTCTTCTGACTGTATACTTATCCAGTGCTGGAGGGGCGATGCGTAAGATCATTCATGTCGATATGGACTGCTTTTTTGCTGCAGTGGAAATGCGTGATGACCCTTCATTACGTGATATTCCCATGGCCATTGGCGGCAGCCGCGATCGCCGCGGCGTGATCAGTACCGCTAACTATCCGGCACGTAAATATGGCGTGCGCAGTGCGATGCCGACCGGTATGGCATTAAAGCTTTGCCCCCATCTGCGTTTATTGCCCGGGCGCTATGAAGTCTATAAAGAAGCCTCCAGCCAGATTCGCGCCATCTTTTCCCGTTTTACCTCCCTTATTGAGCCGCTGTCGCTGGATGAAGCCTATCTGGACGTTACCGACAGCACGCACTGCCAGGGCTCTGCCACGTTGATCGCCCAGGAGATCCGCGCCACTATTTTTCGCGAAACGCAGCTTACCGCCTCGGCGGGCATCGCACCGATCAAGTTCCTTGCCAAGATCGCCTCCGATTTAAATAAGCCGGATGGTCAGTACGTCATCACGCCTGCGCAGATGTCTGACTTTTTGCTGGCATTACCCTTGGCAAAAATCCCCGGCGTGGGGAAAGTCTCGGCAAAAAAGTTGGAAGAGATGGGCCTGCACACCTGCGCCGACGTGCAAAATGCCGATTTGGCACTGCTGCTAAAACGTTTTGGTAAGTTTGGCCGGATATTATGGGAGCGCAGCCACGGTATTGATGAACGCGGTGTGGTGGTGGAACGCGAACGGAAATCATTAGGCGTTGAGCGTACGCTGGCTGACGATATCGACAGCTGGGAGCGCTGCCTGGAAATCATTGATTACCTCTATGCCGAGCTTGATCGGCGCCTGACGCAGATTCGCCCCGATAAGCATATTGCGCGCCAGGGCGTGAAGCTGAAGTTCAGTGATTTCCAGCAGACGACTCAGGAGCATGTCTGGCCGGTGCTAAATAAAGAAGACATGATTGCCGTGGCGCGTAAAACCTGGGATGAGCGCCGGGCGGGTCGCGGTGTGCGGCTGGTGGGATTGCATGTGACGCTGGTGGATCCGCAGCTGGAGCGGCAGCTGTTGCTGGGCATATAGAGGGAGTTCCGCCGTTGGCGGGGATGGGGTTTGCTCTGAGTATGTTCCGCCCGCCAGGCTGCAGGGAGTTTCAGCCTGCCCGTGCAGGCGGTCGGGTTAAGGGGCTCGCGCCAGCCCCTTAACAATCCCGGCGTCCGGCAGCCGCCGCTGTACCTTCGTCACTCACTGCGGCCTGACGGACCGTCCGGATGCGCCATCCCTGGCGCAGCCGTCCTCGTCGCGGCGTCCCTGCCGCGCCGTCCTGGCCTTCGTTCTCTCCTCAGCGCGGCGGATGCCTCCTGAAAACCCCCGCCTGTGGGATTTTGTTCTTTTTTTTGTGCGGCTTTGCCTGGGGCCTGCCAGGTGATAAGTCCACGGTTTTGCTCCGAGAATGTTCCGCCCGCCAGGCGGTGGGGAGTTTCAGCCTGTCCATGCAGGCGGTCGGGTTAAGGGGCTTGCGCCAGCCCCTTAACAATCCCGGCGTCCGGCAGCCGCCGCTGTACCTTCGTCATTCACTGCGGCCTGACGGACCGTCCGGATGCGCCGTCCCTGGCGCAGCCGTCCTCGTCGCGGCTTCCGTGCCGCGCCGTCCTGGCCTTCGTTCTCTCCTCAGCGCGGCGGATGCCTCGAGCAAACCCTCGCCTGTGAGGGCGTGTATTTTTCCCAAAGGCCTGCTTTGCCTGTTATTAACATGCGCAATCAGAACTGAAGACAGGAAGGCCTGACGAAAATGAAAAAATGAACAGCAATAAGCTGTGATGCTTTTCTGGCATCTGAAGCGACGCGGAAAGTAGTTTTGGCACAGGTATCAAAGCGGTGGAGTGGGCCGGCCTTCCCACTCGCTGAGCGGATGCAGGATTTCCGGATGAGCCGACAGGACGTCGGCGAAAGTCAGGCCGCGCCAGGGATGGCGCGGCCTGGCGGTCCGGCAGAAATCCTGAAGCAGCGAAGGGACCGCGCAGCGGCGGGTGGGCAGGACGGGAGCCCGGGGTCAAGGGGCCGCGGCGACTGGCGGCCCCTTGTCGGTCGCCCGCATGGGGCGAGCTGAAACTGCCTGCCGCCTGGCGAGCGAAACCTTCCCGGAGCTTTATGACTGGACGCCGCTCAGGCTGTAAAGCCGGGAGCCCGGGGTCAAGGGGCCGCGGCGACTGGCGGCCCCTTGTCGGTCGCCCGCACGGGGCGAGCTGAAACTGCCTGCCGCCTGGCGAGCGAAACCTTCTCGGAGCTTTGTGACTGGATGCCGCTCAGGCAGCCCGCCTTAACCACCCCTGTTCGGCGACGAACACCTACTTCTTATATTTCGCTTCCAGCGTCGCAAACCACGGCTGGACGAAATCCTCATTACTGCCCCAGCCTGGAATAATCTTGTTCAGCGATGCCACGTTCACCGCACCAGGATGGCTGTTGAGCGCCTGCTGAGAAATCGATGCGGCTTTGAATTCATACGTCGCTGGGGTGGTTTCACCGGCAATCTTGTTCGCTACCAGGCGCATATTTACGGCCCCGATGGTTTTAGGGTCGACGGCGACGGTCTGTACCCACGGGCTGCCTTTCTGACGCATCAGCTGCAAATCCTGATTGGAGACATCAATGCTGTACAGTTTGATCTCTGTACGGCCATTCTCCTGCAGCGCTTTATAAGCGCCCTGGCTGAACGCATCCCACGCGCCCCAGATGGCATCGATCTTGCCTTTGGGGTATTTCGCCAGAATAGCGCCCACTTTATTGGCGGTGTCGCCCTGAACATCCGTTGATACCGCGCCAATCGACTCAAGTTGATGAATGCCCGGGTTCTCTTTCAGCAATTTTTCATAAACCACCTGACGACGTTCCATCGGTGGGAAACCCGCTACCCATAATTTAACGATGTTGGCTTTACCGTTGAAATCTTTGATTAACTGTCCCAGAGACAGTTGAGCCAGAGAAGCATCATCCTGAGCTGTCACCGTAACGCCCGGAATCGGGGTATCCACCGGTGTATCAAATACCGAGACTTTAATACCAGCGTCCGCAATGCGTTTTACCAGCGCGCTGGCGTATGGCGCTTTGCCATGTGACAGAACAATACCGTCGTATTTCTGGCTGATGGCCTGATTCACGAAATCCTGAAAGCGCGCATCGTCGCCGTTGCTGAGAAACGTACTGACTTTAAAGCCCAACTGGCGGCCTTGTTGAATCGCCCCCGCAACAAACTGCGTGGTGTTGTCGTCTGAGCCAAGGTTACGGATAACCGCAATACGGATCGGCCCTTCATGGTTAGCGATAGCGGCAGGAACGGGCGTAACGGTGTCGGCAAACGCTGCGCTGGCGTTTAGCAGGCTTAATGCCAGCAGCGAGAGTGTTATCTTTTTCATTATTCTTAACTCCAGTAAGGGGAACGCGCCTCAGCGGCGCTGAACGTACGTGATAGCCAGTGCTAAAGCCAGCACCAGCCCTTTAATAATGTCCATGGCGTAATAGGGCACGGATAACATCACCAGACCGTTTTGCAGCACGCCAAGAATAACGGCACCAAGTAGCGTACCCAGCGCATTCGGTTTACCTGAACCGGCAAGGGATAAGCCGATCCAGGCCGCAGCGACGGCATCCATCAGATAACCGCCGCCCGCATTCGCCTGCGACGATCCAATGCGTGAGGCCAGCAGAATACCGCCCAGCCCCGCTAACAATGAGGCGATAACATAGGCCAGTACGCGATAACGCGTGGTACGAATACCCGAAAGTCTGGCGGCTTCAGGATTACCGCCCAACGCGTACATGCGGCGACCGTGCTTTGTCAGGGATAACGCCAGCTGTGCAACGACCGTGACAACCAACATGATAATGACGATGGTGGGCACCTGGCCCAGCAGGTTAAAGGTTGCCGGAATTGTGCCCTCAGCCATGTCGCCGCTGGGCAACACCATATTTTCCGTAATCGAGCCACCAAAGCTGTAGGTCATTGCCACGCCCTGAATCACAAAGAGGGTGGCGAGTGTTGCCAGCATGTCGGGAATACGCAGCACCACGATCAGGAAGGCGTTGAACAGGCCGACCAGCGTACAAAGGGCCAGCGTAATTGCGATAGCCGCCGTCGTATCAAAGCCGTACCAGACGAATAACGAAATCACCAGGGCGTTTGCCAGTGAGGCGGTCGAACCAACGGAAAGATCGAAGCCGCCCACGGTCAGCGACACGGAAACGCCCACGGCGATAACGGTCACGATGGCGATGGATCGCAGGATATTAATGATATTGTTCGGCTCCAGAAAACTGTCGGACGCCAGACCAAAGGCTGCGATCAATATCACTACCGTCAGCAGCATGCCCCACTTGTACAGGAAATCGAACAGTTGATGGCGCAGCGAGGAAGACGCTGCATTCAGGGATAAGTCTTTACTGCTCACGCAGGGGTTCCTCCGGTGGAATAGAGCAAAAGTGTCTCTTCTGTGGCTTGCCGTCCCTCTAACTCCGCCACAATACGTCCATCCCAGAGCACACAAATACGGTCGCATAAGCCGACCAGTTCAGAAAATTCGCCAGAGGCGTAAATTATGCCTTTGCCTTCTTGGGCAAGTTTGCTTATCAGCGTGAACAGCTCGGTTTTGGCTTTAACGTCCACGCCTTTCGTGGGTTCATCAAAAATCAGTACGTCGGCGTTGTTGCGTAACCACTTGCCTATCGCCACTTTTTGCTGATTACCGCCTGAGAGACGACGCAACTGCTGCGCCGGGCCTGTCGTACGTACGCTGAGACGACGGATAACCTCCTCTGCCCAGCGCCAGGCCTGACGATGACCAAACAGGCTCCAGCGGGAAAAACTGTCGTCTGCGCTGATACTCAGGTTCATCGCCACCGATTCATCAATGAAAATGCCTTCTTTGCGACGCTCTTCGGGCACCAGGGCCATGCGCTGTTGCACCGAGTCGTGTGGCGATCGCGGTTTCCAGCGTTTACCGTGCAGTTCACCGTCTGAAACACGGCTCTTACTGGCACCGAACAGCGCCTTGCAGAGTTCGGTTTTCCCTGCACCGGCCAGACCGGCAATGCCCAGAATCTCGCCTTTGTGCAGGCGCAGCGAGATATCCTGTAGCAGGTGTTCATCATGCAAACCCTCCACCGCCATGAGCACTGACTGCGGCTGAAAGGGGCGACGCGGGGGATAAATATCGGTTAACGGATGCCCCAGCATTTTTTCAACAATCTGCTCACCGCTCAGCGAAGCCATCGGGGCGCTTTCGATCAGCCGTCCATCGCGCAGCACCGTCAGGCGATCGCAAATGGCTTTCAGCTCGTGGATGCGGTGAGAAATAAACACCACGCCAATGCCGCTGGTCTGCAGGCGACGGACCACGGCGAACAGGCGTTCGCTCTCGTGCTGGTCTAGCGGCGCAGTAGGTTCATCGAGGATCAGAAAGCGGCAGTGATGCGACAGGGCTCTCGCCAGCAGAATTTGCTGCTTCTCCGCCAGCGAGCAGCGCTCTACCGGGCGTTTAACATCTATGCTGGCATCCAGTTGGGCCAGCAGTTGGCGCGCCTGGCGACGAATATCGCCCCAGCGAAAGCCGTGGCCGGGCTCGGCCAGCTGATCCAGCAGAATATTTTCAGCGACGCTTAATTGCGGCACCAGCGCCACATCCACCTCCTGCTGTACAAGGTGAATGCCCAACTGCTTCGCGTCTCGCGGGCTGCGAATCGACACAGGTTTACCGTCCAGCAGAATCTCGCCGCTGTAGTGACTATGGGCGCCCGAGAGCACCGCCATCAGCGTAGACTTACCGGCACCATTGGCCCCGGTCAGAGCATGAACCGAGTGGCCTTCACTCTGAAAATCCACCGACGTTAACGCGGCAAATCCGCCAAAATCGATGGAGATGTTACGCATCTCAAGGCGATTTAAAGCACGCATTGCAGGGATCTCCATTAAAGTCACTGACCACATTTTTTCCTGAAGCATCAGGCACGGCAACAGCCGAAAGCGCATAAGTTAGCACAGAAACTTATTAGCCATCCAGACATCTGGACATAATGGCGGCTAAAGCTGGTGAAGCGCAGTAAGTTGGTGATTTAGCGGCAGGAAGTGGGCTTACTCCAGCGGATTATGCTGCGCAGGCACCAGGAACGCTGTGACGCGCTTTCACTCATCAGGAAAGAATGCGCGCGCGCTGGGATGCTGAAGGCCAACGTGACCCGGTTAATCTTTAAAACGGGGGCAGGGCAGGTTATTTGAATGCGTAAACCTCGGCTAAGTCGGCCAGATCCCAGTTTCCCCCAGTGAGCAGCACACACACTTTCTCGTCGGGTTGCAGGCTAACCGATCCCGCCAGTAGCGCACCGAGACCGATTGCGGCGGCCGGTTCCGCAATCAATTTTGCATCCCTCGCAAGCACGCGCATGCCCTGAATAATATGTTCTTCATCTACCACAATAATCTCGTCGACGTACCTCTCGATAATGGGGTAGGGATTACGTCCCGGTACGCTAATTCTTAAGCCGTCAGCGATGGTGTTGAGCAGCGGAAGGGAGGTGGGCTGCTGGTTGATCCGGCTTTGATAATATTTCGGCGTCAGGGCTGGCTCAGCCCCAATGACCCTGACAGCGGGGCGAGATTCTTTGATGGCCGTGGCGACACCGGAAAGAAGCCCGCCACCGCCCAGCGGCACGATCACGGTATCCACATCCGGTAAATCATTCAGTATTTCGCAGCCGATCGTGCCCTGACCGGCCATAACCATTGGATCTTCAAAGCCATGCACCACCGCATAGTTGTTTAGCTCGGCAATCTCATAGACTTTTTTCCAGCGCGAGGCGTTGTCGCCATCGAAGAGAATAATCTCCGCACCCAGGGCCCGGGTGTTCTCGATTTTGATTTTCGGCGTCGTTACCGGCAACACCAGAACCACTTTCACGCCCAGCATGCTGGCCGCATACGACAGGCCCTGCGCATGATTGCCTGATGAACTTGAAATAATGCCGTGAGCAAAGGCTTCAACGGGCAGGGAAAGCACTTTATTTAACGCACCGCGAATTTTAAACGCGCCGGTAATTTGCAGCGTTTCCGGTTTGAGATAGAGCTGGCAGCCCACCTGTTTTTCAATTTTCTCAGCGCGCAGCAAGGGTGTGTGACGAATATGGGCGGCAATGCGCTGTTGCGCTTCGTGAATATCTTGCAGGGTAGGATACTGACGCGTCATAGCGGTTACCTTCGTCTGGACGAAAAATTATTCAAAAAAAGCAAAACGGGTTCCGACGCCTTTTTCAATCGCTTTGCGGTAAATTTTACCGGCGGTCGTGTTGTCCTGGATGGACAGTCCGGTGGAGTCAAAAAAGGTAATTTCCGCCTCGTTCTCTCTGCCCGGTTTATTGCCCAGCAAGATTTCACCTATCTCAGCATGAATCGCGTTTTCACTGATGATGTTTCTGTCCAGCGCGTGCCAGGTTTCCCCTTTCTGCGTGCACTGGGTCAGGGAATCGACAACGATTTTTGCCCGGCTGAAAATCTGCGGATCGAACTCCTGCTTGCCGCGCTGGTCGGTGCCGATGGCGATGATATGGGTGCCGGGCTTGATCCAACTGGCTTCGACCAGCGGCCCTTTGCCTCGGGTGGTGGTAATGACAATATCGGCTTGCTCCACCGCGGCCTGACAGCTCTCAGCCACAATCACCGGAATGCCAAACGCGCTTTCAATATCCTTTTTAAAGGCAATACGGGTTGCTGGCGTTCGGCTCCACGCATGAATCTCCTCAATTTGCATTACCCTGACAATGGCGCTGATCTGCATTCTGGCCTGATTGCCGGTGCCTATCATCGCAATTTTTTTTGCCCCGGCGCGCGCCAGCGCCTTCACAGAAACGGCACCCGAGGCGCCGGTTCGCAGGCCGGTAATCAGGCTGCCGTCCATGACGCAGCACAGCGCACAGCTACGGGCATCAAATAAAATTACCGTACCCATGCCGCCCGGCAGGCCATATTCCACCGGATTCTGGGGAAAAGGACCGGAGGAAGCCTTCATCGAAATCAGTTCACTGGTTTTGTAATAACTGGTTTTGAAGTCGATTTCCCCTCCCGCTTCGGGGAGATGCAGGCCAATATAATCCGGCTGTTCCACCAGGTTGCTGTTGAACGCTTTATAGGCTTCTTCTACGGCCTCAATGACGTCGTCGGTGCTGATGAGCTGACGGACTTCCTGTTTGGTAAGCAATAACGTATTCATGCACCCTCTCATTGTGCAGTGGAGAACGCCTCTCCGTCACACAAAGGGCATGATGCCGTGGCCGGAGGCAGTTTGGCTAATGCGCATTATTGCATCGGCGGTGCAACAGAAAATGTCAATTTGCGGGTGGAATAAACGCATTTAGCTGTTTTAGCGAGCGATAGCGAAAGCGCATGCTAAGTCAGTGCCGGGTAGCGAGGGAGGGGGCCAAAAGGGGCAATAAAAAAGGGTTTATGATGAACATAAACCCTCAGAGACGTTATCGCGCTGGAATTACTTTTCGGGCACCACGTTCAGCAGCGTCGTCAGCAGTTTCCAGTAAAGACCGACGCTCTCGATGTGCACCTGCTCATCGGGTGAGTGGGGACCGGTGATCGTTGGGCCAATTGAAACCATATCCATATCTGGATAAGGCTTTTTGAACAGACCACATTCCAGGCCTGCGTGAATAACCTGAATGTTAGGCGTCTTGTTGAACAGTGCCATGTAGGTTTCACGGGTCAGTGCCATAATGGGCGAATCTGCATCTGGCTGCCAGCCAGGGTAGCCGCCTTTCGGCTTCGTTTGCGCACCTGCCAGCTGGCCCAGTGAGGTTAACATCTGCACAACGTAATCGCGGCCGGTATCGATCAGCGAACGAATCAGGCAGTTAATTTCTGCTTTATCGGCCTCCATCGTGACCACGCCGACGTTCAGTGAGGTTTCAACCACGCCTTTGGCAACGTCAGAGTTACGGATCACGCCGTTTGGCGTGCTGTTCAGCAAATTCAGGAAGCGATCGCGGCTCTCTGTTGTCAGCGCATCATCCTGATGGGCAACCGGCTCGCTGACAAAGGCGATGTTTTTCTCTTTCACGCCGTGTTCATTTTGCAACGCAGCCAGGAAGCTGGCGGCTGCCGATTTCAGGTTGTCCACTTTGCTGCTGTCAACAGACACGGTCGCAAAGGCTTCACGTGGAATCGCGTTACGCAGCGTTCCCCCGGTGAACGTCACCAGACGTAAATCCAGCTCTGCGGCATGGGCGGCAAGGAAACGAGCCAGTAACTTGTTGGCATTCCCCAGGCCCATATGAATATCTGCGCCGGAGTGGCCGCCACGCAAACCTTTCAGCGTAAGCTTCAGGGTTTCGCTACCAGCCGGAACGGCTTCACGAGTCAGGGGGAGCGTAGTGATAAAGTCGATACCGCCCGCGCAACCCATGTAGATCTCACCTTCTTCTTCCGAATCGGTGTTGATCAGAATATCGGCCTGCAACCAGCCTGGCTGTAAGCCAAACGCGCCATCCATGCCGGTTTCTTCGGTCATGGTCAACAAGACTTCCAGCGGGCCGTGAGTCAGGCTGCTGTCCGCCAGGACGGCCAGCGCAGACGCCATGCCAATGCCGTTATCGGCACCCAGCGTCGTGCCGCGCGCTTTCACCCATTCGCCATCAACATAAGGCTGGATAGGATCTTTGGTGAAGTCGTGAACGGTATCGTTGTTTTTCTGCGGCACCATATCAAGGTGAGCCTGCAGCACCACCGGGGTGCGCTTTTCCATCCCCGGGGTGGCTGGTTTACGGATCAGAATATTGCCTACCTGATCGCGCTCACACCAGAAACCTTGTTCTTTAGCCCAGCCAACGATATAGCTTGCCAGTGCTTCTTCATGAAAAGAAGGATGCGGAATAGAGCAGATCTTAGCGAAAAAATCCCACAGTGGCTGTGGAGAGAGTTGAGACAATTCAGACACGACAAGTCTCCTGTGTCAGTGCGCCGGCCAGGCCGGACATTGCGAAGTTCCAGTGAAAGATCGCCGTCAGTATACCGACGAGATAGGGCGAGAATATCACTGTTTCTCACCCGGTGTGATATTCAACGCGTTAAAAAGCCGCAACCAGAAGCCAGGTGCTGGTTTTTAGCGCGTCATGTCCTTATAATCTCGCGCAACCTTTTCCCCGTTGCACATTTTTTAAGCCACACTGACTGGCTGGGATACCTATTTATGAGCGAAAAATACGTCGTTACCTGGGACATGCTGCAGATTCATGCCCGTAAACTGGCTCAACGCCTGCTTCCTGTTGAACAGTGGAAAGGCATCATTGCAGTCAGCCGCGGCGGTCTGGTACCGGCTTCGCTGCTGGCACGTGAACTGGGTATTCGCTATGTCGATACCGTTTGTATTTCCAGCTACGATCACGATCACCAGCGCGAAATGAAAGTGTTAAAGCGCGCTGAAGGCGATGGCGAAGGCTTTATCGTGATTGACGACCTGGTTGATACCGGCGGCACCGCACAGGCCATTCGCGAAATGTACCCAAAAGCCCGTTTCTGCACCATTTTTGCTAAGCCTGCGGGCCGTGAGCTGGTTGACGATTATATTGTTGATATCCCTCAGAACACCTGGATTGAGCAGCCATGGGACATGGGCGTGGTCTATATTCCGCCGATTGTAAAAAGCTGATTGATGTAACACAAACAACGCCCGGTTTTCCGGGCGTTGTGCTTTATGCGCCTCGCGAGTTGTTTTGCAGTACAGTACACTTACTTACCGCTGTTAATGCTGTCAGAGAGGTAATATGCCTGGCAAAAACCTGAGCGTTGAGCTGTTCAAGCCTCGTTTTAAACACCCTGAAACCTCGACCCTGGTGCGACTGCGTCGTCACGCCACACATGAGGTGCATTCTGCGCTGGATGGGGACAGCCAGCGTGGCTGGTACCGGATGCTTAATAAGCTGATGTGGGCCTGGCGTGGTTTGCCCTCCCAGGAGATTAGCGAGGTGCTGGCGCGAATCGCCATCAGCGATGTTGAGCACACCAATTCGGCGCTGCTGGATACGGTCATCGGTTACCGTAACGGTAACTGGAACTACGAGTGGAGCAGGCAGGCGGGCATCTGGCAGCAGCGGGCACTTGACGCGAACACAGACGAACACGATCGGGCTGGTCACGACTGGTTACATGCGTCGCATCTCTACAGCGTGGCGGCGTATCCTTATATAAAAGGCGATGAGCTGGCCGATCAGGCGCAGACGCTGGCCAGCCGCGCTTATGAAGAGGCAACCCAACGGCTACCCGGAGAGCTTAAAACGCTCACCTTTCCGATTCAGGGCGGCAGCCCGGTAAGCGGCTTTTTGCATATGCCGTCCGGCGTGGACGCGCCTTATCCCACCGTCATGTTTTGCGGCGCGCTGGATTCGCTACAAACCGATCATTATCGTCTGTTCCATGACTATCTGGCACCGCGTGGCATTGCCATGCTCACGCTGGATATGCCTTCCGTGGGCAATTCGATGAAGTGGAAGCTCAGCCAGGATACCAGCTTTCTGCATCAGCAGGTCCTGCGTGACCTGACCTCTGTCCCCTGGATCGATCACACACGCGTTGCCGCGTTGGGCTTTCGCTTTGGTGCCAATGTGGCGGTCCGTCTGGCCTATCTCGAATCACAGCGGCTTAAAGCCGTGGCCTGTCTGGGACCGGTCGTACACAGTCTGCTGACGCAGGCTCCTCTGCAGAACAAAGTGCCGGATATGTATATGGATATGCTTGCCAGCCGACTCGGCATGACGGGCACCACGGACAGCGCATTGCGGGCGGAACTGCTTAGCTACTCCCTGAAAAATCAGGGCTTGCTGGGGCGCAGAACCTCAACGCCAATGTTGTCCGCCTACTGGACAAACGATCTCTTCAGCCCGGAAGAGGAGAGCAAATTAATCGCTAGCTCCTCGTCGCAGGGTAAGGCCTTGTTAATTCCGGTAAAACCGGTGATCGCCAGTTTTGATAAGGCACTTAATGAAATCAGCGACTGGCTGGCACAACGTTTGCAAAGATAGCTGGCAAAATTTGCCGTGTTTGCTACAACTACTAGCTGGAATCATTCGGATCGTCGAAAGACAGAGCAGCATGGCTGCTACGGTTCGGAATATAAAGCCTGTCCTTATGGAGAATTAGCATGACGTTACCGAGTGGCCATCCCCGCAGTCGCCTGCTTAAACGCTTCACGGAACTGGGACCTTACATCCGTGATGGAAAGTGTAGTGAAAACCGTTTTTTCTTCGACTGCCTGGCTGCCTGCGTGAATGTAAAACCTGCGCCCGAACTGCGTGAGTTCTGGGGCTGGTGGATAGAGTTGGAAGCGCACGCCGATCACTTTACCTACGTTTATCACATTGGTCTGTTTGACAAAGAAGGCGACTGGTCTGTCGCTACGATCAAGGGCAAAGATAACAACGCCCGCGTGGAAGAAACGTTACGTAATTTCCACGGCCGTCTAAAAGAGATGCTGAAAGAGTTTGAACTGGATCTGGTGCCTGCCAGTGATTTTGATGAAAAACCGGTAAAACTCAGCGCCTGACATCAGGCCCCTGCGAGGGCCTTTTTTGTACCCGCCTCAGGCAGCCAGAGTATCTGCAGGCAGACAGAGTCATGGGGCGACAGGAAAAGGAAAGGGCGAGTTTTGCAACTCGCCCTTTTAGCAGACACATTCACATTGAGGGTAAAGCACTAAGCCTCTCCATAGCGCGGGCCGTCATTCCCTCGACAGTCCCTCTCGCCAGGCAAGACTCAGATTCATCAGAACTGGTAAGTCAGGCCAACAGCAACAACGTCATCGTTGTTAAGCGCCAGCTTGTTGTCTTTATCCAGTTGGTTGATTTTGTAATCAACAAAGGTCGACATGTTTTTGTTGAAGTAGTAGGTCGCGCCCACGTCGATATATTTAACCAGGTCTTCGTTGCCGATACCGTTTTCGATATCTTTGCCTTTGGTCTGCACGTAGCCAATGGATGGACGCAGGCCGAAGTCAAACTGATACTGCGCAACCAGTTCCAGGTTTTCTGCTTTGTTGGCAGAGCCTGAAACGGAGCCGCCCGCGACGCGGTTGGTTCCACTGATTGGCGTCATATTGCGCGTTTCGGTGTAAATCGCTGCCAGGTAAACACTGTTGGCGTCATATTTCAGACCGGTGCCCCACGAGGTGGCTTTATCGCCGTGACCATATGCGCCTGCCTGCTGGGCATTGGTACGGTCAGAAGAGGTAATCGCACCGAGCACGCTCACGCCTGAATCAGCAATGGTATAACCCAGTGATGCGCCATAGCCGTCGCCATTCTGACGACTTGTATCGATGGCGTTATTCGTTCCTAAGCCACGAGTGTTCGCGCTCTTGTCATCATTTTTACCCTGATACTGAAGAGCAAACTTCAGACCGTCCACCAGACCAAAGAAGTTGGTGTTGCGGTAGGTGGCTACGCCAGTGGCGCGCTGTGCCATAAAGTTGTCGGTACGTGCCGTGCCGTCACCACCAAATTCCGGGAAGACGTCAGTCAGAGACTCAACGTCATACAGCACGCCGTAGTTGCGGCCGTAGTCAAATGAACCGTACTGAGAGAATTTCAGACCGGCAAAGCCCAGACGGGTTTTGTTGCCGTTGTTGGCATCGGAGCCTTCTGAGTTGTTGGCGTTGTACTGATATTCCCACTGGCCGTAGCCGGTCATCATATCGTTAATCTGCGTCTGGCCTTTAAAACCAATACGCACATAAGATTTATCGCCGTTAGCACCGGCATTGTCGCTGAAGTAATGCTCGGCTTTAACCTTGCCGTAGAAATCCAGCTTGTTACCATCTTTGTTATAAACTTCAGCGGCCTGCGCAGCAGAGGTCAGGGCCAGAGCAGATACCACGATTGCCAGTGTACTTTTCTTCATTTGCTATCAATCCCAATGAGTAAAAATTTTTTGTCCTCAACGTCTTCCTGTTACAGGCATGGCTGCCTTTATTCTCCGGCTGCTCAGTGAACAGGCCGGGGGGCATTCAGTTGCCGCCTTGTTACAACAAGAAAACTTTTGAGGCATCAATGAAAAAGTTTGTAAAACACGGACTTTTTACCGATCAACGATGAACTTTTTATGACAATTTTGATGTTTTGTTGTTAACAGGGAACTTTTGGTCTAATTGACGCTCTGCGAAATTTGCAGTTTTTCCCTTACTGGCTGTTGGCTTCCCTCACTGCACCTGTTAAAAAGTCGGTTCACAGAAATTTTTTACGGCAGGACAACATGAGTGGCAGTCAGACCCTTGTGGTCAAATTGGGTACCAGCGTTCTTACCGGCGGATCGCGTCGGTTAAACAGAGCGCACATGGTGGAATTAGTGCGTCAGTGCGCGCAACAGCACGCCGCCGGCCATCGTATTGTGATTGTGACCTCCGGCGCGATGGCGGCCGGTCGTGAGCATCTGGGGTACCCCGAACTGCCGCCTACCATCGCCTCAAAGCAGCTGTTAGCTGCGGTGGGGCAAAGTCGTCTTATTCAACTGTGGGAACAGCTGTTTTCCATCTACGGCATTCATATCGGTCAGATGTTACTGACTCGCGCCGATATGGAGGATCGTGAACGCTTTCTTAATGCGCGCGATACTTTGCGTGCCTTGCTGGATAACCACATCGTGCCTGTCATCAATGAAAATGACGCGGTTGCCACCGCTGAAATCAAAGTGGGTGACAATGACAACCTGTCTGCGCTGGCAGCCATGCTGGGTGGGGCAGACAAGCTGCTCTTACTGACCGACCAGCCGGGGCTGTTTACTGCCGATCCACGTAATAATCCAGAGGCGGAATTAATCAGCGATGTGCATATTATCGATGATGCGTTGCGCGCCTTAGCGGGCGGCAGCGTGTCCGGACTGGGAACGGGCGGAATGTCGACCAAACTGCAGGCCGCAGACGTTGCCTGCCGCGCCGGTATCGATGTGATTATTGCTGCAGGCAGCCGCAGCGGCGTCATTAGCGATGTCATTGCGGGCAAGCCGGTGGGCACCCTGTTTCATGCGCAGCAAACGCCGCTTGAAAACCGCAAACGCTGGATTTTTGGTGCCCCGCCAGCAGGCGAAATTACCGTGGACGACGGCGCGCTTGCCGCCATTATCGAGCGCGGCAGCTCACTGCTGCCAAAAGGTATCCGCGAGATTCAGGGCAATTTCTCCCGTGGAGAAGTCATCCGTATCCGCAGCCTGCAGGGGCGCGATATCGCCCACGGCGTTTCGCGCTATAACAGCGACGCGATGCGCATGATCGCAGGGCATCATAGTCAACAGATAAGCGAAATTCTGGGCTATGAGTACGGGCCGGTTGCGGTACATCGTGACGATATGATCGTCAGCTAAGGAACAGATATGCTTGAAGAAATGGGAAAGGCGGCGCGTGCCGCAGCCTGGGCGATGGCGGACCTGTCCGCAGTCGAAAAAAATCAGGTTTTGCTCACGATTGCTGACCGACTTGAAGCAGAAAGTGAGATTATTTTAACGGCGAATGAGCAGGATCTGGCCGAGGCGCGACAGAACGGTATGAGCGCCGCGTTGCTCGATCGTCTGACCTTAACGCCGGCGCGTCTCAGCGCGATTGCCAACGATGTCCGCCAGGTCTGCCAGTTAGCCGATCCCGTCGGGCAGGTGATCGATGGCGGCCAGTTGGACAGTGGGCTGCGCATTGAGCGCCGTCGCGTACCGCTGGGCGTGATCGGAGTGATTTATGAAGCGCGTCCAAACGTTACCGTGGACGTCGCCAGCCTGTGCCTGAAAACCGGCAACGCCGCGATTCTGCGCGGCGGGAAAGAAACGTGGCGCACCAATGCAGCGACGGTGCGGGTGATTCAGACTGCCCTACAGCAGCACGGTTTACCGGCGGCGGCGATTCAGGCTATCGAGAATCCGGATCGTGAGTTAGTCAATCAGCTACTCAAACTGGATCGGTATGTGGATATGCTGATCCCGCGTGGTGGGGCGGGCCTGCATAAGCTCTGCCGGGAAAATTCTACTATCCCGGTGATCACCGGTGGAATCGGGGTTTGCCATATTTATATCGATGACACCATGGACGTTGCCCCTGCACTGGACATCATCGTCAATGCCAAAAAACAGCGTCCGAGCGCCTGTAATTCGCTGGAAACGCTGTTGATTGACGCCGCGATTGCCGATCGTTTTCTACCGGCTTTTACTGCGCGCATGGCCGAAGAAAATATCCCCTTACATGCTGATGCCAATGTTCTGACGCGGCTGCAACAGGGGCCTGCCAGCGTAACGGCCGTGAAAGCGGGCGACTATGACGATGAGTGGCTGTCGCTCGATCTGAACGTCAAACTGGTCGCTGATATGGATGAGGCGATTGCGCATATCCGTATGCATGGCACCCAACATTCCGACGCTATCCTGACGCGTAGCACCAAGAATGCGGCCCGCTTTGTGAAGCAGGTGGACTCTTCTGCGGTGTACGTGAACGCCAGTACACGTTTTACCGACGGCGCACAGTTCGGTCTGGGCGCAGAAGTTGCCGTCAGTACGCAAAAACTGCACGCCCGCGGCCCTATGGGGCTTGAAGCGCTGACCACCTACAAATGGATTGCCTGGGGTGATGACACCCTGCGTGCATAACTGCATTTTTTAAAATAAAACGGGGGCCTGTTCAGGCTCCCGTTTTTTTTATGCTGCTTTTTCCGCGCCACTCAATGGTAGAGTCTTACGTTTTTTGATGCGTTTTTAAGCCGTCAGAATGATATTGATCGACCAGGACGATTCAGTAGCCTGGCCTTTTTTTACAAAGAATGACTGAAAAGTGAGACCGCACGCGGCTTGCCGACGCATTTTGTGGTTCGCTGTGCGGTGATAGGGTGACAAATAATCAGAAATGCTAAGTCATGCTGTTAGGTAGTAAACTGACGGTAATATAAAATGAACTGGTAGCAAAAATGAAAAGAACATTCAGCGCCTCTTTCACGGTCAATTATTAACTAATGGTTAAAAAAGAAAGTACCAGACAAGCTTTCACCGCCAGGCTGATTGCAGCCTGCGAAAGTGCGGGCATTACTGGACACGGACGCAATAAACAGGTCGCCTGTGCGTTACAACGCCAGGGTTGCAAGATTTCAGCACCGGGCGTGTGGAAATGGTTCAACGCGCAGTCCGTACCCGATAATGGCAATTTACTCGCGCTCAGCCAGTTACTGGGCGTCAGGGTTGAGTGGCTGCAACACGGTATGGATCAGCCTCCGGAATCCTATCCCCTTCACGCATTTCCCGGCCCAAAAAACACCTTTCGCGTGAACAGTTTTGATTTAGGGCAAAAGTCAGCGGTAGGCGATGATTTTGTCGAAATCATTCAGGCCATTGAATACGATCAGGATGAGGCCCGGGTTCTGTTCAGCGGCCGTCCTGCCGACCATATCCGGCTCATTGCCATAAACAGCGATGCCATGTCCGATACCTTTGGCCCGCGCGATCAGCTGTTTGTTGACATAAGCGTTCAGAATTTTGACGGAGACGGTATCTACATTTTTACGTTGGATGAGCAGCTGTATCTCAAGCGTCTGCAGCTGCAACACAAAAGAATTGCCGTCATATCGGACAACAAACGTTACGAAACCTGGTATCTCGACAGAGACGATGTCGGGAGTTTAAACGTACTGGCTAAAGTCATTATGAGTCAGGCCCGGCAGTATCATATTCTGGGATAGGCCATCCAGCAGGCCTGCCCGCATATTCTGCAAAAAAATAATCGGCCTAAATTCAAAAAGTTAACTTTCAGTTAAAAATAAATTAACTGGTGGTATTTGATAAAGCATAAGAACCTGTTAATAATTTGAACATGGATGAAACAACGTGTTACCTCATGGATGAAACGCTCTTAAACAATTGAGGCGCTGCACAAGCGCGAATCAACCCCCCCAAAAGCTAATGAGCTTTGGGATGGGGTGGATGCGCCTAATGCAGCGTCGTCAGATGCCGCCTGTTCCCTTTTGCTGACCCTTCCACCTGACTGATTAATCAGCCGGGAGGTGCGCCTGCGAACAGCATTCAGCGACATTCGAGCCTGTTCTTCAGACCCAAAACACTCGCCAGCCACCCTATCGCCAAAGACTCATTCACAGGAGGAGTTATGGCGATAATTCACTATGGCAAAAGCGTTTTCATCGGCAACGCACGTACCCGCCGTCATCAGCGGCGTCAACCTCTCAACCGTCTCAAACAAAGCATCGACGATGCGCTTAACTACCCACCCGAACCCCGACCTTTGCGACGCGCTGAACAAATTTGTCAGCGGCAGGTTACTTCTGTGGTTGACCGCGCGGTAAGCGCGCCCCAGCGGAGAAGCAAAGAGATTTCAGGTTTTGATAACTGCTGTCTGCCCCATGTTCACCTTTACGCGGTTCGCTGAACGCTGCGACCGTCACCGATCCACTGCCTGTAGCAGGCCGCGCCATCCTCCCTTCCTGCGCCTGATTTTTAGGCAAAACGTTAGTGCTGCTGCATTTTTTACCGTTCTGCCGTTGCGTTTATCGCTGGCACTAATCAGTTTGCTTTATGTTTTTTCATGGTGGATGGGCTGCCTGCATCATCACTGAGGAGTTTTTATGAGCCAGATTATTGCAATACTGAATTTCGAAGAAGGTTACGCCGAAATGCCCTATCTCGATTCACTGGGGTTTCCTACGGTTGCCGGAGGGATTCGTATCGGACCAAAAGGGGCGTCATTAAGTAACTATGTGCTGCGGGTGCCGCGCCGGGTGGGCGATGTGTGGAAACAGTGCATTCTGGAAAACAAAATCACGGATATGCAAAGTCGCGCTCCCCTGAAGCAGGCGCTGGCAAAGTGCAATGACGCACGAACCGATGTGTTGATGAGCATGGCATACCAACTGGGCGTTGACGGAGTTTTGCAGTTTAAAAATATGCTCAGTGCCATCACGCGCGAGCATTTTACGGAGGCGGGCGATGCCATGCTCAACAGTCTCTGGGCCCGGCAAACCCCCGGGCGCGTCAGGCGTCATGCTGAAGTCATGCGTAGCGGTAACTATGACATCTACCGGGGGCTGCTATGAGATGGTTATTTTTCATCATTGCCGTGCTGACCGTCATCATTATTTTGCTGCTGATGCAGCGTTTCACCACGTTGCAGTTCGTTTCCCATGCCAAATTGTTATTTAAAACCTGGTCTGTATGGCTGGCTTCGCTGGGGTCAATGCTCAGCGCCTGGGTTCAGTCATTTCCGTCGTCTGCCCTCAGTGCGTGGCAAACGCTGCCTGACGATGTGAAGAGCATCCTTCCCCACAATTACCTTGGTCTCATTGGCGCCTTTATGGTGGCGATGGGCGTCATTGCGCAATTTGTTCGCCAGAAAAACCTGCTGAATGAAAAGCGCCAGAGCAAAGAGGAGGCATCATGACGTTTTTTTCTCTGTTTACCAGCGGCTGGCACGGGCTGGCGGCGATGGGTGCACTGATCATCGCCGTCGTTGCCAGCTACGTCGGAGGTAAGAAAATCGGCAAGGTGCAACAGCAAGCCCGGTCGGAAGCCGACAGCGCCAGGCAAGAGGCAAATCGCATGGCGAATGTTACTCATCAACAGCAACGCAATAGTGAGGAGGCGAAGCGTGTGGCGACTGATAACCTTAATCTTGATGACGCTGCTGCTCGCGACAAGCTGCAGCAGTCCAAATATCACCAACCCTGAGCCCATCATTTATCGCGATTCAGCCTGCATCCTCTTTTCCCCGATTTATACCCATGGCGATGACGCCAATAAGGCCGACATTCGCACCGTGCGCGCCATTAACAGCCATAACGATTTATGGGATGTCCTGTGTGGTCATTCCGCTGCCGAAGATTCTTTAACCTTCTGATTTACAGCCTATTATCCTGAGGAGGATATCATGATTGAAGTTAACTCATTTGCTGAGCTTCGTACGACCATGCCGTCAAAACCAGGTGAAATTGCCGTACTGAAACGCTACTACGATAAAGATTCCAGCTTTCGTGGCGGCGGCGATTTTGTGGGGTTTACCGGCACCACGATTTTAAAAGATGATGGCGGTACGGTAGCCATAGGAAACGGCTTCTACTGGAAGCGTTCAATCAACGATCCGCGAGAAGTGAACATCCTGCATTTTGGGGCCAAGGGCGATGGCGTCACGGATGACACCGATGCGTTTAAACGTATTCTCGGCTGGTCACAAACTTACAGCCAGAATATGAAGGGATTGCCGGTACGTTTCCCGGGCGGGCGTTTTCTGATTATGCCCATGGATCTGAGCAATGCAGAAATCCCGTTCTTTGGCCTGGCCGGGGACGATCTGGCGCTGGGTTCTCTGCCCGGCACCACCATCGTGTCAGATAAAAGTGCCAATACCCTGTTCAAAGTTCAGGCACGGCGTACCACCATTCGTGGGATTACCTGGGACGGACAGGCCACGGCGGATACCGTCACCAACACGGCCACCATTACCCCTGAAATGTGCAGCAATGTTCAGCCGTTTTTTGAAAACAGTTGTATGGCAGGGCAAATCGTTAATATCAGCTGCTTTCGGGGGCAGCGCAGCGGTGGAACCATCTTTAAGCTGCAGGACACGCTCGACAGTAAGTTTGAGCAAATCTATACCAATACCACCTACTCGCGCGTTTTCGATATCGGCTGGTCAGGTTCCCCCAACGGCGTCTGGGATCACTCTACGGCCGTTGAGTTATGCAATGCGAATTTCCAGACGGGCTATGGTGATGCCACGCTGTATATGCCGCGTATGACGCAGGCGATTATGCGTAACGTCTGGATTGAACATACGCGCAATCCCGGCGATCTGTCTGATGGCGGCTGGACCATTGATACGCTCAACGTCGAGAACTGCAGTACCCCATTAATACTGAACAACGCCCGCGTGGTAATGCGTCATATTAACCTGCAGTCAGGTTCAAAGCTCAGCCAGGACCTTGTGGCAGGCAAGTGGCTTTCTACCTTCGAGTATGGCTATCGACGTGACGAGAACTACGGCACTTTCATGAGCGGTTCGCTACGGGCCGGGTACTTTAGTGGCTATAAGGTAGTGAACAATACGGAGACGGATAACTGGTATCGTCTTGGACAGGTATTTTTCCCGGCACCCAATCAACAGTGGGTCATTGAGTTGATCGGTAAAGCGGATAACACCACGCCTTCAGGTACGGCAGGCTCGCCCGTCAATATGCCCGGCACGGGCAAGACCTGGATCAACCTGCAGCGGCTGGATACGGTCTGGGCAGATGCCTGCCATATGGGGCAGCCTGCGGTGATGGACATTCGCTATAACCGTGTGGGAACCACCTATGCCGGTATCTGGGTTAAGCTGCGAGCCAACAGTGGTGAAACCATGTTTAACCTCAAAACCACCGGTCCGACACGCTTTGATACGGGTTCCTGTTCCCTGTTTCAAAGTGACCTGTCGCTGGTGGATGACGTATCGAAAGTGGGCACGCTTAAGCCTGCCGCACGCTTTGGGTTACATAATGGCGTCGCGGGCGTGGGCGCCAATGAAAAAGGCGTGGTAACCCTCGCCACGGCGGCGGGGTCGCCGACCAATAAAACAACGCCGACGGGTTTTGTGCTCATCAATATTAACGGTACCGATCGTAAAGTCCCTTATTACGATTAACGCTGGCAATCCTACGCGAGGCTTCGGCCTCGCTTTTTTTTGCTTTAAGCGCAGTACCTGTCTCTTCCGCCGCTCTTTGGTTTGATGGGGATCTGAATGCCTGCCGGATATATTCGTGGAACGCATTGATGCCAGTCTTTGTTATTTAAACGATTGTTAAACGACGTCAACTCAGGTTGCGGGAGTAACACCTGAAAGCGCACTACTTGACAAAAAATTTTGCAATTTAATACTAAAAATTATTCTTCCATTAAATCTCCGCAAGAAACCATCCATTCTTGCAACATAAGGAACACGTTGTATGGTGGCTGCCATCATTATTGGTATTTTTATTATTAGCGTAATCTATGCACACTCGCGCGGTGTAGAAAAACAAAAGTTCTCGCGTCAGTTGTTTGATCACTCGACCTTTATGGCACCTGTTAATATGTTCATGACAGGCTTTTCAAGATTGCCAGCGAAACAGCCCTATTTTCCGGCAGAGGAATTTCCAGAGCTTCGTGAGTTGACCGATAACTGGCAGGTCATTCGCGAAGAGGCGATACGTCTTCAGGATCATATCAAAGCGGCCAAAAGCCATAATGATGCAGGGTTTAATACCTTTTTTAAGCGTGGCTGGAAACGGTTTTACCTTAAATGGTATAGCGACGCACATCCGTCTGCCCAGCAGCTCTGCCCGGTCACCACGGCTCTGGTCAGTAAAATCCCCTCAGTGAAAGCGGCGATGTTTGCAGAGCTGCCGGCGGGCAGTCATTTAGGTAAACACCGCGATCCCTATGCCGGATCGGTGCGCTATCACCTCGGCCTTGTGACGCCCAACGATGACCGCTGCTTTATTGAGGTGGATCGACAACGTCACAGCTGGCGCGACGGGCAGGCGGTTATTTTTGATGAAACCTACGTGCACTGGGCACAGAATGAAAGTGAGCAAACGCGTATCATTTTATTCTGCGATATTGAGCGTCCTATGAAGTGGCGCTGGGCACAGGCCATTAATCACTGGGTAGGCAGTACCCTGATGTCGGCAGCAGCCTCACCCAATGACGAAAATGACAAAACGGGTTTCATCAACCGCATTTTTAAATACGTTAATGCGATTCGCGATGCCGGACAAAATTTAAAAAAACGGAACAGGACAGTCTATTACTGGGTTAAGCACTCCTCGATTGTACTGATATTCCTTGCGATCATCGTGCCGAGTATCGTGATGTAGAAAGGGAATGACAGCCAGAACAGCACTCAGCGTCTGGCTGAATCCATAATACAGGCAGTGAACACCGTTATTTGGGTTTAAACTGCCTTACATCAATCGCGTATCGTTTTATTTTTCGCCACAACGTGGTGCGGCCGATGTGTAGCAGATCAGACATCGCCTGTACTTTGCCCTGAGTCATGCGGGCAGCCTGGAGGATCGCTTCTTTTTCAATCGCGCTAAATGACAGATTATCCGGCAGCAGAGAGGCGTTTGCGGCATTGTCAGGTTGCTCAGATAAAAGCGATTCTGGCAGGTTATTCCATCGGATATGGCCATGTTCACTACTGATAGCAATATTTTCAATCACGCTGTTTAATTCAAAGTCATTACCGGGCCAGCCATAACCCATTAATTGCGTCATCACCTCGTCATCAAGTTTAAAGCGCGAGGAAAAACGTTTTTCCAGCCTGCGTAGGCGGTGATTAATTAAATAGGGAATGCTGTTACGCCGCGCGCGCAAGGGCGGGATGGCAATCTCAAAGGAATGTAATGCGTAATAAAGCTGACGGCTAAAACGATTCTGTTCCACAAGATGGGCCAGATTAACGGTAGTCGTGGCAATCACTTTAATATCAACGGGGATCAGCCGCCGCGCATCAAGGCGAGTCAGCACGCCTTGCTTGATGACCTGAAGCAGGACAGATTGCTGTCCGGGTGTCAGATATTCAATCTTTTCCAGAAACAACGTGCCGCCGCTGGCCAGTTCCAGACGGCTTAAACGGCCATCTCTATCCTCGCCGGGTGCACTGCCTGTAAAATCCTCTCCCTGTGTATTGTCGGCATAAAGCTGACAGTTAACCGCAATGTAAGGGCCGCTTGCCCGGTCACTTTCATTATGAATTGCCTGACTAAGCAACTCTTTACCTACCCCTTCTTCCCCGCACAGTAAGACAGGAAAGCTGCCTTTGGCTGCCTGACGACCAAAATGTATTAAACGACGCGTGTCGGCATCCTCTTCTGGCATTTGTTCAAAGGTGTGACTGACTTTACCCAGTTGGCTGGTCATGAGTTGACGGACCTGCTCAACCGGATGGAGCAGTAAAATAAAGCTGTTGCCCTGAACTTCAACAATGGGTTTCAGGGTAATCACCGCATCAACAAACTGATGCTGGCTCTCAAAGGTGACTTCCACATGTTTTAATCCCTGTACCTGCTTAATCGCCCGGCGCAGCAGAGCCGGCAGCGTGATCAGGTCAGCGATATTCTTTCCCTGACTGGTTAAGGCATCAAGGTGCAACTGTCGGGCTGCCTGAGCATTCAGGAACTGCAGGACGCCTTGCTCATTCCACGCCATGACGCCGTCGTCCATGCTCTCCAGCAGGCCATAAAGCTGGTTCAGATGGCGGTTGGAATCGGCTAACAAATTGTCTGTTAACAGTGAATTGCCTATTTCCCGGGCAACAGAAAGCGTAAGCGAGAGATCGGAGGGCGCCTGATCCTGATAAAGACAGGCCAACGCGATGGAGCCAAATAAACGACCGTGATTATCGAATATGGGTGTAGAGCAGAAAGACCAGGGATGAAGAGCCCGTTTGAAATGCTGTTCCCGGCTGGTTTTTAATGGCTGGCCTTCAAGCGCGGCCAGCGACAGGGCGCAGGTACCGATGATACTTTCCGCACAGTAACTTCCCTCCTGCAGGCCTAATTTCTCAAGATCCAGCAGCATCTGTGCATCGCCACAACGGTTTAAGATACAGGCGGATTCATCAAGAATAAACAGCGCACAAGGGCGGTTCGCCATATATTCCCACGCATCCTCAAGCGTGGCCTGGCCTATGGTGAGCAGGGCGGTTTTGCGGCGGCAAATCGACGCGTAAGTTAATCCCTGTGCCTGATGCGGTGCTTGCCAGTTATCACGCTGCATGTATTTACTGCAGCGGTGCCATGACTGAGCTATCACCGCTGAAACGTGTTTATCGCTCTCGGGCGCGAACACTGTCATATCCATTTCCGCTGAAAGACCATAAAGAATCCCCCCAGCCGCGCAGCCAGGGGGAAGTCGTTGCCCGGAGACTCGGGCCAGCGGTTTACCTGTGACAGATTAACGCGACAGCCACTGCTGTCCTAGCAGATCGGCAGTGATAATCGCCGCATAAACGCTGTCTGGTGTGACCGGGAACGGCATATTGTGGATGGTTTCGCCTTCCACACAGGCCGCCTCGGCAACCGCCTGAATTTTTTTCTCGATATCCTGTTTCACGCCCATTTGCCCCAGGGTGACAGGCAATCCTACTTTCTGGCAGAACGCCAGCACGGTTTCGATCTCTTCTGTCGGGCTGTTCTGCAAAATTAACTGGGATAACGTACCAAACGCGACCTTTTCACCGTGATAAAGGTGATGGCACTCTTCCAGTACGGTAAACGCATTATGAATGGCATGCGCGGCGGCAAGACCACTGCTTTCAAAGCCAATCCCGCTGAGGTAAGTGTTGGCCTCAACGATACGTTCCAGCGCATCTGTTACCACGCCTGCCTGAGCCGCAAAGCGAGCCTTTTCGCCTTCCGCCAGGAGTGTTTCATAGCACAGCCGCGCCAGGCTTAACGCTGCGGCCGTCGACTTGCCGCCTGCCATGCTGGTTGCGCCAGAATCGTAACAGGCTTTGGCTTCAAACCAGGTGGACAGGGCATCGCCCATTCCCGCGACCAGTAAACGTACCGGTGCTTTGGCAATGATCGTAGTATCCATCACGACCATATCGGGGTTTTTGGGATAGATCAGATACTCTGCAAACTCACCGGTTTCGGTGTAAATAACCGACAATGCGCTGGTGGGCGCGTCGGTGGAGGCGATGGTGGGGATAACCACCACTGGCAGTTTGAGATACCACGCAATCGCCTTGGCCGTATCCAGCGTTTTACCGCCCCCTAATCCGATGACGCCGCGGCAGCCGTTTTGTTCTGCTAACGTCATCAGCCGGTTGATTTCAGTCCGGCAACATTCCCCGCTGAAACGTTCTGCATGACAGGTGACGTCATGTTCAGCAAGGCCGCTCAACACCTTATCGCCCGCCATGTTCATTACAAAGTCATCGGCAATCACAAAAAAACGATCGGCCAGGTTCTTTGCGTACTGGCCGAAGGACATGGCGGCATTGGGGCCCTGAATATATTTCGCTGGAGACTGGATAATTTTTGGCATTCCTTTCACCCTCAAGTAAGAACATGTTCGCATAGTGAACGCTGGCATCTCTCTGGCTCGACTTGCAGTGAAAGCCGAATGATGGCCGACGTCGCGTTTCACTTTACGCGCGACATGGAGGTGAAAAAGTTTTGCGGCCAACGTTCTGATATGGAACACCTTACCGCTCCGCACGTTTCATACTGGAACAATAAACCAGGTTTGAAAGCTATGTTGCGATCGCGATCGTCTCCAGCAGTGTAAAACGGCAAAATGTGGCGACGATTTTCCTGACTACATGACGCGCGATGCTGTCTGCCGCTAAAAAACCTGCCTGCTCAACGGCCTTTATTTATCGCTTCCGCTGTCATGACTTGCTTTGCCTCTCATTTTTACCCAACAGACGCGTGATATGTTTCATTATGGAACATAAAAAACCTCACGATGTTCCGTTATGAAACTCTTCATCCTGACATTTTTTTTCTCGTCGACTCCATGAGAATCAGTGCGTCGACGAGCGGTCTGCCGCCGTTACCGTTCCCCCCGTAATCGGGTTGTCTTTGCCTCAGGCAGAGTGACAGCTAACCGCATCCAACGGAGCATAAAGAATGAAAAAGCTGATTAACCGTGTGGAAGATGTATTGAGTGAACAACTGGCAGGATTGGCAAAAGCCCATCCTGAACTGACGCTTCATCAGGATCCCGTCTGCATGACGCGAGCCGATGCGCCTGTAGTGGGAAAGGTTGCACTACTTTCGGGCGGCGGCAGCGGCCATGAGCCGATGCACTGCGGTTTTATTGGTCATGGCATGCTGTCTGGCGCCTGCCCCGGCGAAATCTTTACCTCACCCACGCCAGACAAAATGTTTGAGTGCGCCATGAAAATTGACGGCGGTGAGGGCGTACTGATGATCATTAAAAACTACACCGGCGATATCCTCAACTTTGAAACGGCAACCGAACTGCTGCACGAAAGCGGCGTGAAGGTCACGACGATAGTCGTGGATGATGATGTCGCCGTAAAAGACAGCCTGTATACGGCTGGACGTCGTGGCGTGGCAAATACCGTGCTGATTGAAAAACTGGTTGGCGCTGCCGCAGAGCGGGGCGATTCTCTTGAAGCCTGCGCTGCGCTGGGACGTAAGCTGAATAACTGTGGTCACTCTATTGGCATCGCGCTGGGCGCCTGTACCGTTCCCGCTGCAGGAAAGCGCTCGTTTGAACTTCAGGACAATGAAATGGAGTTTGGTGTCGGGATTCATGGCGAGCCGGGTATCGATCGCCGCACCTTTACTTCACTGGATAACACGGTCGATGAGATGTTTGAAACCCTGCTGGAGAATGGCACCTACAGCCGCCCGCTGCGTCACTGGGATGTCGAGACCGGTAGCTGGCAAGAAGTGCAGCACACCAAGCAGGCTTTAACACGCGGCGACAGAGTCATTGCGCTGGTCAATAACCTGGGCGCGACGCCGCTATCAGAATTATATGGCGTGTACAACCGCCTGGCGCAGCGTTGTGAAGAGCAGGGGATCACCCTTGAGCGCAGTCTGGTAGGCAGTTACTGCACTTCACTGGATATGGTGGGCTTTTCCATCACGTTGCTGAGCGTGGACGATGATTCCCTGGCGCTGTGGGATGCGCCGGTCCATACACCAGCCCTGAACTGGGGCCAATAAGGAGATCGATATGTCACTGACCCGCGCCCAAATTGTGAGCTGGCTTTACCGCTGTGGTGAAGTTTTTACCCGTGAAAGTGATTTTTTGACCGGACTGGATCGTGAAATCGGCGATGCCGATCACGGGTTAAATATGCATCGGGGATTCAGTAAAGTTGTCGAGAAGCTGCCTTCTGTCGAAGATAAAGATATCGGCTTTATTCTTAAAAATACCGGTATGACGCTGCTCTCAAACGTAGGCGGAGCCAGCGGGCCGCTGTTTGGTACGTTCTTTATTCGTGCGGCTCAGGTTACCCAGGCGCACCAGAGCCTGACGCTGGAAGAGCTGTATCAGATGATTCGCGAAGGGGCGGAAGGGGTCATTAACCGCGGTAAAGCCGAGCCTGGCGATAAAACCATGTGCGACGTCTGGCTCGCGGTCGTAGCGTCACTGCGTCAGTCCAGTGAGCAGAATGTCTCACTCATCGCCGCTCTTGATGCCGCCTGCCAACAGGCGGAGTCAGCCGCCCAGTCAACCATCACCATGCAGGCCCGCAAAGGGCGCGCCAGCTATCTGGGTGAGCGCAGTATCGGTCATCAGGATCCCGGTGCAACCTCGGTCATGTTCATGATGCAAATGCTGGCCGCCGCCGCCTGGGAGTAAGGAGAGAGGAATGGTAAACCTGGTGATCGTGTCACACAGTGCAATGTTAGGCGAGGGCGTGGAAATGCTGGCCCGGCAAATGTTAACCGGCGATAACTGCAGGATCGCGGTCGCCGCCGGCATTGATGATCCTGATCATCCCATCGGCACGGATCCGATAAAAGTGATGGAGGCGATTGAGGCTGTCGCGGATACCGATCATGTGCTGGTCATGATGGATATGGGAAGTGCCCTGCTCAGTGCTGAGACGGCACTTGATCTGCTCGATCCGGTCATTGCTGAAAAAGTGCGCCTGTGTGCAGCACCGTTGGTGGAAGGCACGCTGGCGGCCACCGTTAGCGCGGCGGCGGGGGCGGACATCGACACAGTCATTGACGTTGCCATGAATGCGCTGGCGGCGAAACAGGCCCAGTTAGGGATAACGCCTCCCGCGCACGCCGCTTCGCTGCCCGCGCAAGCGCCCGATTCTGACGCGCGTTCGGTTACAGTCACCATCAGGAACCACCACGGTCTGCACGTTCGTCCTGCTTCGCGGCTGGTCGCTGCACTGGCGGGAATGAACGCTGATCTGGTGTTAGAGAAACAGGGGCAGTGCGTGAAGCCAGACAGCCTCAACCAGATTGCTCTGCTTCAGGTTCGCTGTCATGACGCCGTTACCTTGTCGGCGAGTGGGCCCGATGCTGAGCGTGCCCTGGCGGCATTTGAATCCCTTGCGGCGGAAGATTTTGGCGAACATCCCGAGTCGATGGCGTTAAAAACATCGGCGTCCACCGTCGAGAAGGTACAGGGTAAAGCGGTGTTTTATCCCCTGCCGCTGGCGCAGCCTGCCAGGCACCCTTGCAGCGATGTCGGGCAGGAAGAGCGGCGGCTGCAGCAGGCGATAGTAGATACGCTCAATGACCTGAATGCGCTGGCTGCCCTGGCAGAGAAGAAATATGGTGCTTCGGTGGCGGCTATTTTCTCAGGCCATCACACGTTGCTGGACGATCCCGACCTGTTTGACGCTGCCTGTAAGGTCATCCGTAATGACTCGTGTTGCGCTGAATCAGCCTGGTATCAGGTGCTAATGGAATTAAGCCAGCAATATCAGCACCTGGATGATGCGTATTTGCAGGCGCGGTTTATTGATATCGAAGACATACTGTACCGTACTCTGTGTCATCTGAAAGGGCGCGACATCAGGCTGCCGACACCAGACGTGCCCGCCATTATCGTGGCAGACGATATCTTTCCGTCAGCGGTCGTTAATCTGGATGCGCAACTGGTAAAAGGCATTTGCCTGCGGGAGGGCAGCACGCTGTCACATGCCGCAATCATTGCTCAGCAGGCCGGTATTGCCTTTATCTGTCAGCAGGGCGCAGTGCTGGATATCATTCAGCCAGAGGACAGACTATTGATTGATCCCGCTGCACAGCGCGTGAGTTGCGCATAACGCTAGTGTTCATTAGCCTCTGGTATCTGTTTCAGGGGCTTTAATTTATTTGGCCCTGACAAAAAATTTCAGTTAAATCTCTTTTTGTTCCCTTAACCTTTCGACAACTCCCCTCTCATTTTGGCGCATTTTTATCCAATAATTACTCGATATTTCAATCAGAAAACATAAATAAATCGCGTCCCACAAATGGTCTTCGGCCAGGGACTACCTTGGGATTTCATGTTTATTTTTATTCGGGAAAGGCTCAAGAGAGTGCATTTTAGTTAAGGGAATATTTTTAAAATCATATTTGGGTTAAGGCGTGCATTGGCATGATTTCGTGTGCCAGTCTGTGCGGTCAGTTTGCCGGTAATATGGCAAACACCATGCTGGCAAGTACTGGCGATAAGGGCCATGCTGAAGGGACTACCCAGTCAGCTGTGGCTAACGGTACGATAGTGGTGCGCGATCAGGCTAATCAAAAGCAGGATACCGCCACGCTGAGTCGTGACACGGCGCATGCCAACGACGGCATCAGCCCGATCTTTAACAAAGAGAAAGAACAGCAGCGACTGCATACCGCGCAGATGATTGGCGAGATTGGCAGTCAGGTGGCGGATATTGCTCGTACGCAGGGCGAGATTGGTGCGCTGAAGGAAGCCCAGAAGGTAAAAGGCCCCGCACCTGAAGGCGCGTCTGAAAAAGTACGTAATGCCTACATTGAGAGCCTAAAGCCACAACTGAGTACAAAAAAGCAATCGCTGACTCCGGTACCGGAAGTTCATTACAGCGGGGGATTCAGGCGGCCACCGCAGCAGTGCAGGGACTGGCAGGCGGAGATTTTAAAGCGGCACTGGCTGGCGCATCCGCCCCTTACCTCGCCGAACTGATCCACAAAAATACCACCACAACAGGCCCTGACGGCAAGGAAGTGGTGAATACCGCAGCAAATCTGATGGCGCATGCGGTTGTAGGCGCCGTCATTGCACAGGCGCAGGGCAACAGTGCGCTGTCCGGTGCCAGTGGGGCAGCGCTGGGCGAATTTATCGCTCAGGAGATGTATCCGGGTATCGCGCGGACGAATTTGAATGAAGAGCAGAAGCAAACCATCAGCGCACTCGGAACGCTGGCAGCGGGGCTTGCTGGCGGTCTGGCAGACGGCAGTGCGTCAGGAGCAATAGCGGGCGCTCAGGCGGGGAAAAATGCGGCTGAGAATAATGCGCTGGGAGATGATGATGAGGAATTGCCGTGGGAACATGGCAATCGCCCGGTAAAAGTTATCCCTATAAATCCGATGAAAACCGGGATAGTAGATGATTCAGGAAATGTACTGGCATCTGGCGGTAAGGTTATTACTATTAATAAAGGTCAGCAGAATAAACACATCCCCGGCACCAATGAGTATAAAACTGCAGCCGCTTCATCAGGAAGTCAACTTAGTATCTTAACGGCTGACCCAAAATCTTTGTTGCCTCAATTGGGAACAGGACAGCAGGTCGGGAAGGTAGTAGTGAGTTTGGCTGGTTCTAAAGAACGAATTGATTTTGGCAAGACTATCGGCACTTTTGTCGATAAAGATACGGGTTTATCTGTGCCGACGACAAAAGGAATTGTTCATTATGGTAAGGATGGTACTCATATAGTGCCAGCGCGTCCATGAACGGGAGATTATGATGAGAAATAACTATGAATATATAAAAAGGTTAAAGTTATCAATGCAATCGGCTCTTCTTGGTGCTGTTACTGAAAATATGAGAAACATAGCTGTAGATATTTATGAAAATAAAATATTTCTGTATTTTTTTATTGATGGGGGAATTAAAGATGATGATAAAGAGAATATCTCTATAATTGAAGCAGAGGTCATGGCTGATTTTGAAGACGATTTTGATATAGAAACTATTATAAAAAGAATTGACTGCCCAGAAAAAATTATTCTAGGCCAGGGTTATAGTGTTTTTCAAAGAAAAGAGAGTTGATCATAAATGGGCCTTTAATGAAATGGTGCTCTATAAAAATGCAAATGCCGAACTTAACAAGCCGTTTTTTTTATCAGTCCTTACGCAAAAGGGCAAATCATTCTAAGATGAAATGTATAATAAATACTCAAAGGGACAACCAGAATCGGCACGTGAGATTACAATCAAAACAGGCAGTGGCACAAACGTCAGGGGTGATATTATGACGAGGGATGGGAATGGTGGGCTTTCTTGCATCGAATGTAAATCTTTATCAACTGCACCATTAACACAGAATCAAAAGATCGGTTCTCCTGACCTAGAGAAAAATGGTGGCATTATAGTGGAGGCAGGCAAACCCGGCTTTGAGGGAGGCACTAAAATCCCGCCAACTCAGGTGATAATTATTAGGCCAGAAAGTAAACGGGAGTAGCTATGTCAATTGAAGAAATAAATAAGATCGACTTTATCAACACATCGAATGAAGATGATGAGTTAGTACTTTTGGGTATTACAGATCATTTATCATGGGGGGATGATGTTAATGAGCATTTACTTTTGCTTCAAGATAAAGTAAATGCTTATTTAAACTTCATTCTTAGTGGGCAAATGATAGAGTTATTCCCCGCTGCATGTGGGAAAAGTAAATTCTGTATTGAGGTTTTTTTTAAGTTTTTACCGCCGAAAGAAGTTGATGATTTTTTATCTAAATTTCAGGTGGCATTAAAAGAGTTCAATGTTGATTTAATTACTCACCATGTGGGTTGATTTTTTTCATAAATGGATTTTATTAATAAGGGTGCTGTCGATTTTTATTGAATGGATGAGGCGTTAAGCCATCTTATGATTTTTTTGAGTCTTAGGCTGGTTTTTCTTGACGAAGGCGGATAAATACTTAATGAAGTTCGCTTACGCTTTAGAGTGTTTATCTGTCTGAATAATTGATTGCTTCTAAATGTTTCGGGTAACGCTATGGTTGATTATATTTTTCGAACGTCAATTTCGTTGTTAAAGTAATCTCACGGAGCATGTTTATATATTCAAATTGAAATTTTTAGCGGCGGGCGAGCAGTTTGATTATATTTAAAAAATTGGCTAAAACCCAAAAATTTTTATCTCAAGCCCCCGAACCGAGCGAGCCGTAGCATCTCTTATATATGACTTTGCAGAAGAATACCAAAGCGGCATCGTTGTTAAAAGTTCAGCACTATGTAAACTCAGCACCAACAAAAAACCCCACCATCCCAACACCCATTCTAGAACATCCCCACCACCCTTTCCCTCAACCACCGATGCCCCAAATCCCGGTGCGATCGCTCATGCCACAGCATCACCAGCTCAAAGCCCGGAATCGCCATCGGGGGCTTCACGGTCATTAATCCTGGCATCATCGCCGCCACTCTCTCCGGCATCAACGCCACCAAATCGCTGGTGCTCAGCACGCTGCCCATCAATAGAAAGTGGGGCACAGAGAGCACCACTTTCCGGCTCAACCCTCTGGCTTCCAGCACGCTATCCGTCACCCCGCGAAAGCCGCCGCCGTCGGGCGATACCACTACATGCTCCAGCGCGCAGAGTGCTTCGGCGGTGATATCAGAATGCAGGGCGGGATGACCCTGACGTCCTGCCACCACATAACGCTCCTGAAACAGCGGGCGGATATGCAGCCCGTCAGGTACGCCGTCACGCAAATGAAGCACCAGATCGACCGTGCCTTTTTCCAGCTGCTGCGCGATCAACGCGGGTTTCATATCCAGAATGGCGAGCCGGGTGCCCGGTGCTTCCTGACGTAATGCTGCCATTAGTGGAACCAGTGCCGTCTGTGCGCCGTAATCCGTGGCGGCCACGCGCCACTCCTGAACGGCGTCGGCAGGGATAAACGGGCCTGGCGCAGCAATCACCTCATCGATCATGCCGCTCAGTTGCTCAAGCGAAAGACGTAACGCCTCGGCGCGCGCGGTGGGGCGCATGCCATGAGATACCGGGATCAGCAGGGGATCGTTAAACCACTCACGCAGGCGCTCAAGCCGGGCACTGACAGAAGGCTGAGAAAGATTTAGCCGCTGCGCCGTCCGGCTCACGCTGTTTTCCTGTAACAGCACATTCAGAGTCATTAACAGGTTGAGATCGGGTTTCATGGTATCAGTCTTGCCTATAGTGAATATCCATTCATTTACTTTTACTGATAGCACATTCGGATGCAGGCTACATCTTAGATTCCCATCAAAGCAGGTGATTTTATGAATGTGTTAATCGTTGTTGCCCATCCTGAACCCAATTCCCTTAACGGCGCGCTGGCGCGTTTCTCCGTCAGCCACCTGGAGCAGATGGGTCATCAGGTGCGCGTTTCCGATCTCTATGCCATGAACTGGGAGGCGCGCGTATCGCCCGCTGATACGCAGCATCGCCAGAATGCCGAACGCTTTGATCCCTCTTTTGAATCCACCCAGGCTTTTGAAGGCGGCGTCCAGAGTGAAGATATTGTCCAGGAACAGGAAAAACTGTTGTGGGCCGATGCGGTAATTCTACAGTTTCCGCTCTGGTGGTTTTCCATGCCGGCAATCATGAAAGGCTGGATCGATCGTGTTTACGCCTGCGGCTTTGCCTATGGCGTGGGGGAGCACTCAGATACGCACTGGGGCGACCGCTATGGCGAAGGAACGCTGGCAGGGAAGCGTGCGATGCTGGTTGTCACGATGGGCGGATGGGAATCCCACTACAGCCCACGCGGCATCAACGGCCATATCGATGACATTCTGTTCCCCATTCAGCATGGCATCTTGTTTTATCCCGGTTTTGACGTGCTGCCGCCTTTCACGCTTTATCGCACCGGCCGCACCGACAGCGCGCGCTTTGCAGCACTGTGTGCAGAGCTGGGCGAGCGTCTGGATAATCTGTTTGTGACCGAACCTGTCGCCTATTATCGGCAAAACGACGGCGATTACAGGATACCGGATCTTACTTTGCGCGACGACCTGGCGGCAGGCGAGCAGGGGCACCACGTGCATATTCGCAAACCGTAACAGATGAGCGGGCCAGATTTCTGCGCATGACGTTCATCTGGCCCACTCGCAACTATTTTAAAATAACCCTTGCATGCATCAGCAGGATATGACCTAATGAATCGTCGGTTTGATTAACAGACACTATCAAAGTAAGTAACCAAAGCAGTTCTCATCTCTAAGCCTGTCGCGAGACATTCCTTCTTTTTGAGTCTTCTCTTACGTTCTGATTAAAATCTGTTCTCAGGCCATTACGCCGGAAGGCTCTATTATTAAGGAATTAAACATGTCTAACAAAATCCGCGGTACCGTTAAATGGTTCAACGCTGAGAAAGGCTTCGGTTTCATCTCTCCTCAGGACGGCAGCAAAGATGTATTCGTACACTTCTCTGCAATTCAGGGCACAGATTTCCGTTCATTAGATGAAGGTCAACAAGTTGAGTTTACAGTAGAAAATGGTGCCAAAGGCCCAGCTGCTGCGAACGTTGTTGGTCTCTAAGGACTGAAAATTACGCGTTTTAAATGTCCTCACTGTAGTGGCTCGCAGTACCGTACATCACATTTCGATGTGACAAGAGCCAACCCGCATGGAGCGAAATGCATTTTTTGCAAAACGGTCGTTGTTCAAATTAACGCGACAAGGATTGCAGCTCAGAGCCAGCCTCAGGCGCTCTGAAAAGGCTAAAGAGTTCTATAGCGTTGTTGCATTTACCGTAATAAAAGGCTGCCACTGGCAGCCTTTTTTGTTTCCCTTCAGGCAACGTTCCGCTGCTATTGACTAAACCATCAGGGCAAGCACGCCGCCCCAGAACAGCAGGCAGAAAGCGATCGCTGCAATCCAGCTCAGCTGACGGACACGCCCACGAAACAGTGACTTACGGATGACGGGAAGCGTTTCACTATGCATTCTTATATTCTCGAGTGGTGGATATCAAGCCTTACTGGGCAGGGATAAGCTGCCCGTTACGTCTTAGCTCGCGGCTTCCATTGCTTTAAAAATCACGTCAGACAGTTCGTTCAGTTCGAACTTCGCCACATAGCCATCGGCACCGACTTTGCGCACGTGATCTTCGTTTGCGCTGCCAGAAAGCGAGGAGTGGATCACCACAGGAATATGGCGCAGCGTCGTATCACGCTTGATATTGCGTGTCAGCGTAAAGCCGTCCATTTCTGGCATTTCCAGATCGGTTAACACCAGCGCAATCTTGTCGTGAATGGATTCACCCTGGGCCTGAGCCTGCTGATGCATCTCTTTGATTTTTTCCCATGCTTCCAGGCCGGTGTTGCACATGATGGCGGGAATACCCATGCTCTTCAGGCCTTGCTCCAGCAGTTGACGGGCAACTTTAGAATCTTCCGCCACAATCGCCACTGAACCCGGCTTCATTTTGAACTGACGCTCTTTCGGGGCTTCCGGCTCAACGCCGCGCACAGACGGGATGATGTCATACAAAATTTGCTCAACGTCCAGCACCATGGCCAGATTGCTTTTTTGTTCATCGTCATCAAGGCAGGCGATACTGGTGATATTACGGCCACCGATCCCGGCTTCAGCGGTATGCACCTGGCTCCAGTTAAGGCGCACGATGTTTTCGACAGACTCGACGGCAAACGCCTGGGTGTTTCGCGCGTACTCGGTCACCAGCAGCAGGTTAAGTCCCGTTTCTGGAACACAGCCTGCTACAGCCGGTAAATCAATCACCGGAATAAACTGTCCGCGGATACTGGCCATGCCGAGCAACGGCGAACGCATGCCTGCGGCTTTGGTAATCGGCGGCATCGGTACAATTTCACGCAGTTTAAATACGTTGATACCAAACAGCTCTGATTTACCTTTTAACTGGTCAGAGCCCAGGCGAAACAGCAGCAGCTCAAATTTGTTCGATAACGCGAGATTTGCTCTCTCGTCGATCTCTTTCTGAAAATTATCCATTGTTGCCTCAGCATCAGCGCAGCAGGTGAAAAGGGTTGTGATGAAGTTATCGGCAGCAAGTGCAAAAAGGTGAGAGGGGAAAATCTAACGGCAGCATATTCTTGTGCCAGGCTTAACAGTGACTATTCAACATGGACACCTTCCCTTAAAGGAGTACGAGATGAAAAAAGTATTACTGGCCGCCTTGTTAGCCATGGCAACGTCTGGTGCATATGCAGAGCAAGGTGGTTTTAAGACAGGCGATACGCCGCCGCCGCAGAGCAAACAGGATGCGGGCTATAAAGGATCTGAAGATACCGGGCAAACCCACATCGATCAGATCCGTGACTTCCGCCAGGGCGGTTACGTCACGCTGGAAGGCTATATCCTTAAAAAATTAAAGGGCGATAATTATCAGTTTCGTGACGATACCGGCCATGTGACCCTTATCGCGCCGGAAAAAACGTTCGGTGGTAAAACCTATACCGCTAATGACAAAGTGCGAGTGAGTGGCAAGGTGCAGGGGAAAGGCGATAAAACAACGCTGCACGTGACGCGGATAGATGAGCCATAAAAGCGTGGGCGAGAGTGAGTCTCGCCCTTTTTTTTAATCTTTTAACAGGACTGCGCGGCAGGTCTTGCCTTTAATTTTACCCTGCTTGAGCTTGACCAATGCCTGCTTAGCCTGGGCCGCTTCTATCGCCACATATGCATGAGTCGCGGTAAGATCGATTTTACCGATTTGGTCAGCCCGGTAACCCGCCTCGCCCGTCAGTGCCCCCAGGATATCGCCGGGGCGGATTTTGGCTTTACGCCCGCCATCAATGCAGAGCGTCATCATGGCGGCAGGTAACGCTTTACTGCTTTTCTTTAACGAACTGGCCGCAACCCAGGGCAGCTTCTGTTGCAGGAAGTCTTCAAGAGCATGAGCGCGTGCCATTTCGTCTGCAGCGACAAAGCTCACCGCTGCGCCCTGTTCGCCAGCGCGCGCGGTGCGGCCAATGCGATGCAGGTGCACTTCCGGATCCCAGGCCAGCTGATAGTTTACCACCAGCGACAGTAACTTGATGTCCAGCCCACGGGCCGCAACATCGGTTGCGACTAATACGCGGCCGCTGCCGTTGGCAAAACGGATCAGCACCCGTTCGCGATCGCGTTGTTCCAGATCGCCATGCAGGGGCAGGGCGCTGATATCGCGTGCATTGAGCGCAGCCGCAATATCATCGCACTCCCGCTTGGTATTACAGAAGACCACGCAGGAAGAGGGCTGGCGTTCGCTGAGCAGACTGATCAGCAGTGACAGCTTTTCACCGTGGCTGGCTTCAATAAACTGCTGCTCGATAGCAGGGAGTTCACTCACTTCTTCCGTGACCACGCTCAGCGCCTCACGCTGAAAGCGCTGGCTCAGGGCGGCAATGCCTTCCGGCCAGGTCGCGGAGAACAGCAGCGTCTGACGTGATGCTGGCGTAGCAGCGATAATCGTTTCCATATCGTCGCGGAAGCCCATTTCCAGCATGCGATCGGCTTCGTCCAGTACAAGCGTACGCAGGCTCTCCAGCTTCAGCGTCTCACGCTTAATGTGATCCAGAATACGGCCCGGTGTGCCGACCACGATATGAGGCGCATGCACCAGCGAATCGCGCTGGGCGCTCATAGGCTGGCCGCCACATAAGGTTAAGATCTTAATGTTGCGCGTGAAGCGGGCTAACTGCCGCAGGACGTTACTGACCTGATCGGCCAGTTCCCGGGTCGGGCATAAAATCAGCGCCTGCGTCTGAAAGTGAGCGCTGTCGATATGCTGCAGCAACCCAATGCCAAATGCGGCGGTTTTACCGCTGCCGGTTTTGGCCTGCGCACGCACGTCGCGTCCGTCTAAAATCGCGGGCAGCGTGGCGGCCTGAACCGGCGTCATGCGGGTATAGCCCATTTCGCGCAGGTTATCGAGCTGGCTGTCGGGAAGAGAATTAAGCGAGGAAAAAGCGGTCACGGGTGCGGCCTCTGCGGCTAAAAGTGGGGGGCATCATTGCGTGCGCAAGTCTGTCAGAAAGCGTGCGCAACGGCAACGTTAACCTTGTGAATAAATAATATCCATTTCACGCGAGTTTTTTTAAGAATAAACTGAAGATGATGTGCGTTAGGTGGATTATTTTAATGAATGACAGCGGAATACATTCGCCAGGATCGGGTCCGATAACCGTCTGACAACGTTAATAAATTCATAATCTTTTGTTTATAAGAGCGAATATTGAGTTAACCGGTGAAGCCCGTTTTTTTTACAGGGTAAATAGCATTAGTAATGTAAAAGTATTGGCTTCAGCCCCTGTAAAAATCATTGAGTAACTCCTTTATATTGAGCGACATAGATCGATATAACCACTGGCAGAGGGTTTTTTCATTGAATAATATCCCGCAGATCTTGCATGAAGACGTACTAAAAATCGTTGGTCGTGCTGTCCTGACGCTCCATCTTTATGGTGAAACCTTATCGGCAGATAAAGTTGCCTCTATGATCGGATGTTATGCAGAAGACGATCCTGTTGCCCCTGACGGCGCGCCGCTCTATGCGCTGGCGATGGAGTTAATGTCGAAAAAGAGGGAGGCTGGCCGGGCTTAACATCGCTGTGCCTGAGATGTCCGCGCCTCACTTTAGCGCCGTTGCTTGAAGTGAGGCGCATCTGCGTTAAACCTGCTGTCGCACAAACTGCGGTTTACCCCGCGAGAAACTCGCTATCACGGGCGAAATCCGTGCCACCGCTTCCGCCGAACAACTGGCCTCAACCAGCATCATGTTGGCGCTGTCGCCGATGCGCGGCCACTGGCGTTCGCCGCTGGCAGAAAGCGGAAGCACGCCATCAGTCGCAATCGCCAGCGCGCGGCTTAAAGAGAATTCATCCGATCCCCCGTACAGCTGGGCATATAAATTGGCCTTTTCCAGCATGCTGCCGGTGCCAAATGGCGACCAGTGATCGATCACGCTGTCGGTGCCCGTCATGACGTTTACCCCTGCCGCCTGCAACTGCGGCACGGGCATGGTCAGCTTGCCGATGGGCAGCGTGGAGGCAATGCTGAACTGCTGCTCGGCCAGATCGGCAATCATCTTGTCCAGCTCTGCGCCCTGTAGGGTTGCCAGCGCAAAACCATGACTGAGGGTGACCTTACCGCGTAACGAGGGATTATTCTGCACGGTCTTAATCATGTAGCGAATCGCCTGCACGCCAGCAGCAGAGGTTTCATGCAGGTGGATATCGACACCGCGCTGGTAGTCGAGCGCAATCTGGAACATGGCATCCAGGGATTTCTCCATCGCGCCATCCACATGGGTGGGATCGAGTCCGCCAACATACTGCACGCCAGATTGCATGGCCTCGCGCATCAGCCCATCAACCTGAGAATGCAGCAATCCATGCTGGGGGAAGGCGACAATCTCACAGGGGAAATCGGGATGGTTTGCCAGCGCGGCCTGCAGATGTTCCAGGCTTTGCAGGCCGCTGACCGGATCGATATTACAATGGCTGCGCGCCCGGGTCGTGCCCATGGCGTTCAGCAGGGCGATAAGCCCTTCGGCTCGGGCCTGAGAGGTGGGCAGCAGCTGTGGAATCAGCACCTGTTCGCGGGCAATCATGTCCATAATCGTTTTGCCTTTACGCGGCCGCGGTGCCTGCCAGGGGCCGCCGTAAAAGGTTTTGTCGAGATGGATGTGCATATCCTGCGTAGACGGCAGCAGCAGCGCACCTTGCGCATCCCAAAACGGCAGTGAACGGTCACCTTGTCCGGCCGGACTGATCTGATGAAATCGACCATCGCGAAGTGTGATGTCGTAGCGCGCCGTTTTCGTCTCAACAATCTCGTCACCGTCACGTCCGAAGCCCTCTTCAAGCACTACATTACGTAAAACGTAGTGAGCGGTTTGCGGCAAAGCTTTGCCAGAGGACGCGGGCGGTGCGCTGCGATTGGCGGCCATGCCCGGGGCGGTCATTCCGGCCATGATCATACTGCTGGCGGCGGTCAGGCGAACCCCCTGGCGGAGAAAGCGGCGGCGGCTGGTAGGTAAAGCGGTCTGCATCAGCGACTCCTGCGAAAGTGAGTGAGTCTTTAATCTGACAAACTGCGGCTTTCTCTGCTGGGTTGTTTTCCACTGCCTGCTATTTAAAAAATCACTGCCAGTTCAGACCGGCGAAGTCGGCCAGGGCATCCGCCAGCTGGCGCTGCAGCACATCTTCGGGCTGACGACAAAACAGTGCCAGCTCAAACGTATCAATCACCGGTAAACCCTGTTGGCTATCCAGAACCCGATGCGAAGGTAAGCGACAGCTGGCCGGCAGCAGCGTTATCCCTAAGCCCTGGGCGCTGGCGGCGGAGAGTGCCACCAGGCTGGCACTGCTGTACCCAATCCGCCAGCTGCGACCAAGTAAATCCAGCGTCTGGCAGATCTCCTCCCGGTACAGCCCCAGTTGCGGAAACAACACCAGCGGAACCGGCGACTGCTCGAAGCAGGGATGCGCGGCGCTGTCCAGCCACAGCAGCGGCTCCGGGCGCGAAGCCAGTGGGCGCTCACCGTAAGGCTGCTTGATCAGCATGATATCCAGCTCTTCCCGTTGCCAGGCGCGCCGCAGTTCCACCTGCATTCCGCTCATGACATCCAGCCGCAGGTGCGGATGTTCGCGGCTAAACCGCGCCAGCAGTCCCGCTGTGGGGGCGGCGAAGTCTTCCGGAACGCCAAGGCGCAGGATGCCATCGCGCCACTTATCGCTCAGTACATCGTGGGCTTCACCGTTCAGGGCAATGATCCGGCGGGCATAGCCCAGCAGTTTTTCGCCTTCTTCCGTGATCTGCACCTGGTGGGACGAGCGTGCCAGCAGCGTTTTACCAACCATCTCTTCCAGCCGTCGCACCTGTTGGCTGACCGTCGATTGCGACAGGTGCACCCGTTGGGCGGCGCGGGTAAAGCTGGTGGTTTCGCATACGGCAACAAAGCTCAACAGCTGTTGGGGCGTAAACATGGGCTGGCGATTCATTTTTCCACTGCCTGTCATCCTGTTATTTCATTTCCAAATAGTAATCGCTGCTGTCAGGCTGACAACGTTTAATTCCAGGATCCCCTATGAAAAAAGACCCTTTTTTGATGATTGCCGCCCTGATACTGGCCGGACTGAACATGCGGCCACTGATGACATCCGTTAGTCCACTGCTGGAGCAGCTACGGGAAAGTATTGGATTATCTTCGCTGGCGGCCTCACTTCTGCCCGCGATTCCCATGATGATGATGGGGGCAATAGCCTTAGTGAGCGCGCCGCTGCTGCAACGTATCCCGCTACGTAGGCTGCTGTGTAGCGGGCTGGCGCTGTTAGTACTGGCGCTGGCCAGCCGGTTTTTTATCGCGCAAGGCGCCTGGCTGGTGTGGAGCACGGTTCCTGGCGGTATCGGCATCGGGATTGTACAAATGGCCATGCCGGGGTTGATCCGTCAGCGCTTTACGCAGCGCAGCGCCATGATCACCGGGCTATGGGCGGCGGCGTTAATGGGCGGCGGTGGGCTGGGCGCGGCGATGACGCCGTGGATCAGTGCGCACCTGGGCTGGCAGGGCGCGCTCAGCAGCTGGAGTGTGCCTGCGCTGCTGGCCGTCATGCTGTGGTGGAGGATCCCTGCGGCGTCCCCGTCCCGGCAGACATCAGCCGTTATGCCCTCGGTCTGGCGCAATACGCGCGCATGGACGCTGGCGCTGAGCTTTGGGTTAGTAAACGGCGGCTACGCCATCTGTGTGGCCTGGCTGCCGGATTTTTATCATCAACAGGGCTGGAGCGCGCAGGCGGGCGGCGGCCTGCTGGGCGTGATGATTGCCTGTCAGGTTGCCGGTGCCCTGGTGTTTCCCCTGCTGGTGCGGGGGGCGGACAGGCGACCGCTGCTTCTGCTGACGCTGGCACTTCAGCTCTGCGGATTAACAGGCCTGCTGGTGGCACCGCTCTACCCAGCCTGGCTGTGGGCAGGGATAGCGGGCGTTGGCCTGGGCGGCGCATTTCCCCTTGCCCTGGTGCTGGCGCTGGACCATCTGGCGCATCCTCAGGCCGGGGCGCGTCTGGTGGCATTCATGCAGGGCGTCGGCTTTATTATCGCGGGCAGTATGCCGTTTCTTGCCGGGCAATTGCATGAGCTTACAGGCCACTTTTCCTCTATCTGGCTGTTGCAGGGGAGCGTAACGGTCATGCTGATCGGCCTGAACCTGCGTTTTCATCCAGAAAGCTACAAACAGGCTTTTCCTGAACGGTAATTGGTCCTACCAAACCAGCAAAACGTTTTCAGCGGCTCACATAACGTTAAAAATAGTGCAGTAACTGTTGCCTAGAGTTAACAGTGGGTTAAGTATCTGTAGCAAGCAAGCGCTGATTACCAGATTGGTAGGACCAATCGGCGCGGCTGAAGTGACAGATGCGCCACCTGGTTTGCCGATCGCGCATCGCTTTCATCCTCTTATGGAGATCATGGCATGCAGATCTGGCAGCAAAATTACGATCCGCTCAACAATATCTGGCTCTCCAGCCTGATTGCTTTGCTTCCTGTTCTGTTTTTCTTCTTTGCGTTAATCAGGTTAAAGATGAAAGGCTATCAGGCCGCCACGCTCACGGTCGTCCTTGCGCTGCTGGTCGCGCTGTTGCTGTATCGGATGCCGCTACAGCAGGCGCTGGCGTCAGCGGTTTACGGTTTTATGTATGGCCTGTGGCCCATCGCCTGGATCATCGTGGCGGCGGTTTTTGTTTATAAGATCTCGGTTAAGACAGGTCAGTTCGACATCATCCGCGCTTCCATCTTATCGATCACGCCCGATCAGCGCTTACAGATGTTGATTGTGGGGTTCTCTTTTGGCGCCTTTTTAGAAGGTGCGGCAGGTTTCGGCGCGCCGGTCGCCATCACGGCCGCGCTGCTGGTGGGGCTCGGTTTTAATCCGCTCTATGCCGCAGGCTTGTGCCTGATCGTCAATACTGCGCCCGTGGCGTTTGGCGCGATGGGGATCCCGATAATTGTGGCGGGCCAGGTGACCGGGCTGGACAGCTTTGCCATCGGTCAGATGGCAGGCCGTCAGCTTCCGCTACTGACGATCGTCGTGCTGTTCTGGATCATGGCGATTATGGATGGCTGGCGCGGTGTCAAAGAAACCTGGCCCGCCGTGATTGTGGCGGGGGGATCGTTCGCGATAGCCCAGTTCCTCAGCTCCAACTTTCTGGGGCCGGAGCTGCCCGATATTATCTCCTCGCTCGCCTCACTCATTTCGCTGACGCTGTTTTTGCGCATCTGGCAGCCAGTGCGCATCTTTCGCTTCAGCGAAACAGAAAGCCCGCACGCGGGCCAGCCTGTGAACCGGCAAAAATACACGACAGGTCAGGTGGTGCGCGCCTGGATGCCGTTCCTGTTTCTGACGGCAACCGTCACGTTATGGAGCATTCCACCTTTTAAAGCGCTGTTCGCAAAAGGCGGGGCCTTAGCGGAATCGGTGCTCAGCCTCCCTGTGCCCGGCCTTGATGGCTGGGTAACCAGAATGCCGCCGGTGGTCGCGCAGCCCAGTAGCTGGCCGGCCATTTTTAAACTCGACCTGCTCTCGGCAACCGGTACGGCTATTCTGGTTGCCGCCCTCGTGGCTATCATTTTCCTGAAGATGAAGCCCCGGGCTGCGGTAGTGACCTTTGCTGAAACCCTGAAAGAGCTCATGTTGCCCATCTACTCCATCGGGATGGTGTTGGCGTTTGCTTTTATCTCTAACTACTCCGGCCTCTCTGCCACACTGGCGCTGGCATTGGCCCACACCGGCCATGCGTTTACCTTCTTCTCGCCTTTCCTGGGCTGGCTCGGCGTGTTTCTGACCGGCTCGGATACGTCATCGAATGCCCTGTTTGCCGCCTTGCAGGCGACGACCGCGCAGCAGATCGGCGTTTCCGATATCCTGCTGGTGGCGGCAAATACCACCGGGGGCGTGACCGGTAAGATGATCTCGCCGCAGTCGATAGCCATTGCCTGTGCCGCCGTCGGGCTGGTAGGCAGGGAGTCGGATCTGTTCCGTTTTACCGTCAAGCACAGCCTGATATTTACCTGCCTGGTGGGCATCATTACCACGCTTCAGGCTTACGTTTTTCCCTGGATGATCCCATGACACCAAACTTACTGCCGTCCGCCGATCCGCTGCGGGTTCGCCTCCAACAGTATATTCACGACCATCAGCTTGAGCCCGGCATGCGTTTGCCTGCCGAGCGCCAGTTGGCTGCGGCGCTTGGCGTCTCGCGCTCGTCGCTGCGCGAAGCTATTCAGCAGCTTATCAGCAGCGGAATATTGACGAGCCGACGCGGCGACGGCACCTGGCTGCGTCAGCCCCAGGAGCCCTGGTCTGAACAGCGCATTGTTGAGCCGATTCGTCAGCTGTTGGCCAACGATCCGGATTACCGCTATGACATTCTGGAAGCGCGCCACGCGATTGAAGCCAGCACCGCATGGCATGCGGCACTTCGGGCAACAGAGTCAGATAAGGAACGACTGCAGTACGCTTTTGACGCCACGCTGGCGTTAAAGGAGAGCGACGATCCCCATCTGGCCGGTCAGGCCGATCTGCGCTTTCACCTCGCTATCGCGGAAGCCTCGCATAACGTGGTGCTGCTACAAACCATGCGCGGATTTTTTGATTTGCTGCAGTCCTCGATGTTGCACAGCCGCAGGTTGATGTACACCAGCCCGGCGATTTTCGACCGCCTCACCGTTCAGCACAGGGCAATGCTTGACGCCATTTTACTGGGTGATGCCGAGGCCGCCCGCTTAGCGGCGATGGATCATCTTGGTTTTGTTCATACCACGATGAAAACGCTTGATGAAGATGAAGCCAGACAGGCGCGTATTACGCGTTTACCAGGCCATCACCTGGACAACCACAAGGAGACACGCTGATGATCATTTCTGCCGCCAGTGACTACCGCGCCGCTGCACAACGTATTTTGCCGCCTTTCCTGTTTCACTATCTGGATGGCGGGGCTTATGCGGAGCACACATTACAGCGCAACGTCGCCGATCTCTCGGAGGTGGCGCTGCGCCAGCGCATCCTGCGCAACATGTCCGAACTCAGTCTCGAAACCACCCTGTTTAATGAAACGCTGTCAATGCCCGTGGCGCTGGCACCGGTCGGGCTGTGCGGCATGTATGCTCGTCGGGGCGAAGTGCAGGCTGCCCGCGCCGCCGCAGGCAAAGGCATTCCTTTCACGCTGTCCACCGTCTCTGTGTGCCCTATTGAAGAGGTTGCCCCGCAGATCAATCGCCCTATGTGGTTCCAGCTCTATGTGCTGCGGGACAGAGGCTTCATGCGCAACGCGCTGGAGCGGGCCAAAGCGGCGGGCTGCTCTACGCTGGTATTTACCGTGGACATGCCGACGCCGGGCGCGCGTTATCGCGATGCGCATTCGGGCATGAGCGGTGAAAATGCCGCACTGCGGCGATACTGGCAGGCCATCACCCATCCAAAGTGGGCACTGGATGTAGGATTACAGGGCAGGCCGCACGATCTGGGGAATATCTCCACCTATCTCGGCAAGCCTACCGGCCTGGAGGACTATATTGGCTGGCTGGCGAAGAACTTTGATCCTTCCATTTCCTGGCAGGATCTGGAGTGGATTCGTGATTTCTGGGATGGCCCGATGGTGATCAAAGGCATTCTGGACCCTGAGGACGCCCGTGACGCGGTGCGCTTTGGCGCTGACGGTATCGTGGTTTCTAACCATGGCGGACGCCAGCTGGACGGCGTGCTGTCCTCGGCGCGTGCCTTACCTGCGATTGCGGATGCGGTCAAAGGCGATATCACGATCCTTGCCGACAGCGGTATTCGTAATGGACTGGATGTGGTGCGTATGATTGCGTTGGGCGCAGACAGCGTCCTGCTGGGGCGCGCCTTTATCTATGCGCTGGCGACACAGGGACAGCGCGGCGTTGAGCATTTATTGACGCTGATTGAAAAAGAGATGAAAGTCGCGATGACCTTAACCGGCGCGAAGCGCATTGCCGATATCACCCAGGCTTCGCTGGTGCAGGCAAATGCGCTCCTGCAGGAAGCCAATCTGCGTCCGGCATAGTCGCCCGCTGCGAAATCAGATGCGTTGTCTATACTTACCTTCTTTACCAACAGGAGGAATGACATGACCATTCATAAGAAAGGCTCGGCGCATTGGGAAGGCGATATTAAAGGCAAAGGCACAGTCAGCACCGAGAGCGGCGTACTGAACCAACAGCCCTACGGCTTCAACACCCGCTTTGAAGGACAAAAAGGCACTAACCCAGAAGAGCTGATTGGTGCGGCACATGCGGCCTGTTTCTCTATGGCGCTGTCGCTGATGTTGGGTAACGCAGGCCATAAGCCTGAAAGCATCGATACCACTGCAGACGTCTCGCTGGATAAAAAAGGTGAAGGCTTCGCGATCACCAAAATCGCCTTAACCAGCACCGTTTCTCTGCCGGGCATTGATAACGACACCTTTGATGAAATCATCAATAAAGCCAAAGCAGGCTGTCCGGTTTCTCAGGTGCTGAATGCAGAAATCACGCTCGACTACACCCTGAACAACTGACGACGATCCTGCGTCACTTTTCGTGATGCAATCGGTCGTGATGTCATCGTTGATAGTACCGAATCCAGATGCGCCTGCGGGCGCATCTTCGTGTGCGGCATCCAATCGTCGCAGGGGCAGGCGGTTCTGCAAAGCACGAGAAAAAGGCGGTTCGTCTTGCCAGTAACGCGTGACGTACTGTTGTCGAATGAGGGGACAGCGATAATATGCGCATGAAATCGTGGCTTTCTCGCCACAAGCTTGGTGTGCTGCTAATGGTGGTACTGCTGATGGAGTTACTCTGCTTTCTGCTTACCGCATCCTGGTTTCCCTGGAACGCCACCTGACACGTCAGGCATACATCTCTTCTCCACGCTTAGTCCGCACGTCGCTGCGCGCAATACGGTAAGCCTTACCGGGATCGCCTGCCACAAATTCAAATGTTGGCGAATAGTAGAACGGAAGCCAGCCGCCATAGGCGCTTTCCCATTCCCAGCGTACCGGACAGGGCCACAGAATGCCTTCATACAAAATGTAATAAACCCAACGCCCAGTTGGACGGCGGGGACGACTACTTTTCATGGGATTCACGACTGTGTTGGTGTAAAACAGCTTATATTTTGAACGCTAAACGGCATCCTTGCAATGTTGTCTGCCTGTTTTTGTGTCCTTGCGCCTGTTCAGTTATCTGAACGATGCACTTCACCACAAAGCAGCACCACGTTTGGGCGGACTTTATGAATGCGGTTTGCCATGACTTCACAGGCGGCTTTCGTTGGATAGATGCGCTCCGACACCGGCAACGCTTCACAGGCATCATGTCCACAGGCGCTCACCAACAATACAAAACCAATCAACATAACCGACTCCTTCTCCCGGTTCGCACATCACGAAATGGATGAGTGTTCCTTTTTTATAAAACCAGTATAGCTAATTGCCGTCGGGGCACTCATCACGCTGGACGGTATCGGATTGCTCTGACGCATTATAAGGCTTGCGCGCCTGAACAGCAGTGAAATCTTATTGTTAACAGCACGCGCCGCCACGCCGTCGCGTTAATTTCTGACGCCGCAACCCCATCGATTTTTATCTCTGCCGTGACGATGTTCAGGGTCAGAAAATGATCGCGCCTGTTGAAGGTTTTATTGCTCAACAGCGATGCCGGTACGTTTTGATATTTCTCACACTTCTGACATGCAAATCTGAAACCGGTTGCAGAAAATCTTTACCCTGTGTATTCGTTAATCATTCATCACACGGAGGAATTAACAATGCCAAAGATTTTGCTGTGCTGCGCCGCCGGAATGTCCACCAGTATGGTGGTACAGAAAATGGAAAAAGCCGCTAAAGAACAAGGCATAGCGGTAGAGATAAAAGCTGTGGGAATTGAAGAGTTTACTGATCTTATTGCCGACTATGACTGCTGCCTGCTGGGGCCGCAGATTAAATATAAGCTGGCGGATTTTGAGCCTGTCGCCCAACAACACAGTAAACCCATCGCAGTGATTAACAGCATGGATTACGGAATGATGAAGGGTGAAAAGATATTAAGTGATGCACTTAAGCTTATTCATTCCTGATGAGTAAGAAACTGAAAAATATATCGCAGGCCTGTATTTGCCTGTGCAGCGTTATTCTCGTTTTCCTGAGCAGGAGTTAAGGGATGAGCCGCTTAAGCGAATCGTTATTCGGCGTTATCGAAAACCGCATCAGTCCGCTGGCGGGGCGCCTCTCCAGCCAGCGCCACGTCATCGCCATCCGCGATGGATTTATTGCCTCAATGCCGTTTCTGATTGTGGGTTCCTTCATGCTGCTGTTTGCGCATCCTCCTTTTTCGGCAGACAGCAGTTGGGCCTTCGCACAGTGGTGGCTCGGCATGGTCAAGGCACATGAAGAACAAATCATGATGCCGTACAACATGACGATGGGCATTATGGCGCTCTATATCGCCAGTGCTATCGCCTACAACCTGGCAAACAGCTATAAGATGAACGGCTTTATGGCGGCCAGCCTGTCGCTGATGGCGTTTCTGGTCGTGGCCGCACCGCAAACGGGCAAAATGCTGCCGGTAGGATCGCTGGGCGGGGAGGGGATTTTTACCGCCATTCTTGTCGCGCTTTTTGCCACGGAGCTGATGCACTTTTTGCAGAAACACAACATCGGCTTTAAATTACCCGAACAGGTGCCGCCGAAAATTCGTCAGTCCTTTGACCTGCTCATTCCCATCATTACCATTTTTATTACCTTATTTCCGCTTAGCCTGTGGGTACAGGCACAGTTTGGCATGCTGCTGCCGCAGGCTATCATGGCGATCTTCTCTCCGATCATCTCCGCCTCGGATTCACTGCCCGCCGTGCTGGTCGCCGTCCTGCTGTGCCACCTGTTGTGGTTCGCAGGCATTCACGGTGCCGTGATTGTCGGCGGGATTTTGCAGGCCTTCTGGCTGACCAATCTCGGCCTGAACCAGCAGGCACTGAATGCGGGTGAGCCTGTCAGCCATGTGTTTATCGAACCCTTTTGGCAGTTTTTTATCGTGATTGGCGGTTCCGGTTCCACCATGGGGCTGGTATTACTTTATTTGCGAAGCCAGTCTGCCCATCTGCGCTCCATTGGCAAACTCAGCATCGTGCCCAGTATGTTCAACATCAACGAGCCGGTTATTTTTGGCTCGCCTGTCGTGATGAACCCCATTCTGTTTATTCCCTTCGTTCTTGCTCCCTTGGTCAATGCCGTCATTGCCTGGGTCGCCACTAAAACCAATCTGATTAACCACGTCATCTCGCTGGCACCGTGGACCACGCCAGCCCCAATTGGTGCGGCCTGGTCAACCGGCTGGGACTGGCGCGTCATCGTGCTGATTGCCGTGCTGGTGACGATTGCCACGTTGATTTACTACCCGTTTTTTAAAATGTACGAGCGTCAACTGCTGCAGCAGGAACTGAGTGCAGCACAACCGGTAAAGGAGTAATGCATGGAAATCGATGAAAGCACGGTAATCGAACTGATTATTCAGGCGGGCGAAGCGCGCTCCTGCTCAATGGAAGCGTTGCGTGCAGCTCGTCAGCAAAACTGGGAACGAGCAGACAGCATGCTGACCGCCGCGACGGCGGCGGCAAAGGCGGCGCATCAGATACAGACCCGGCTCATCGGTGCTGATGAGGGCAGCGGAAAAATCCCGGTCAACCTGATTATGGTTCACGCCCAGGATCACCTGATGAACGCGATGCTTTGCCGCGAGCTGGCAGAAGAAATTATTCAACTGCGTCGGGAGCTTGCCGCACGTTAAAAAAGGAGATTTTATGCAACATTCGACACTGACCGCATTTCCGGACGGTTTTCTCTGGGGCGCCTCGACCTCGGCATATCAGGTGGAGGGCGGATGGGATGCAGATGGTAAAGGGCCGTCGGTTATCGACAAAGCCACGTTCAGCCAGGCAATTACGGATTTTACCGTTTGCAGTGACCACTACCACCGCTTTAAAGAGGATATCGCCCTGCTGGCGGAAATGGGACTAAAAACCTACCGCTTCTCCATCGCCTGGAGCCGTCTTTATCCTGAAGGCGACGGCGCGTTAAACGAGGCGGGCGTGGCCTTTTACCAGCAGTTAATTGATGAGATTTGCCGGCACGGCATTACACCGCTGGTCACGCTTTATCACTTCGATCTGCCCTGGGCCCTGCAGCAGGACGGAGGCTGGTCTTCTCGCCGCACGGTAGCGGCGTTTGAACGTTTTGCCATTACCTGTTTTGAGCAGTATGGCAGCCAGGTCAAATACTGGCTGACCATCAACGAACAGAACATGATGATTTTGAAAGGCGACGTGATCGGGACGTTACCGCCTGGCACCGCCGATCCACAGAAAACCCTGTATCAGCAAAATCACCACATGATGCTGGCGCAGGCAAAGGCGATGATTGCCTGCCACGAACGCTTGCCAGACGCTAAAATTGGCCCGGCACCGAATATCTCCTGCGTCTATGCGGCAAGCTCGCGGCCAGAGGATGTGCTGGCGGCGGACAATTTCTCTGCAATCCGTAACTGGCTCTATCTGGATTTAGCCGTTCACGGGCGCTACAACCCTGTGGTATGGGCTTTCTTAAAACAGCGCGGCTGGCTTCCGACGATCGAGGATGAGGATATGGCCATCATCGCCGCCGGTCAGCCCGATTTTATCGCCTTTAACTATTATGCTTCGGCCACCGTCGGGGCAGAGGGCGAACATCATGACCCCGACAGTCGGCCCCATGCCGATCAGCAAATGGCCGGCATCGACCGCTCCGTCTACGTGGGCTGTAATAATCCGCATCTGCAGCAAAATCAGTTTGGCTGGTATATCGATCCGGTGGGCTTTCGCATCACCGCGCGCCAGATTTATGCACGTTATGCCTTGCCGCTCATCGTTACCGAAAATGGCTTAGGGGCGTTTGATACCCTGGCGGCCGACAACAAGGTGCATGACGATTACCGTATCGACTATCTGCGTGAGCATATCGCTCAGCTGCAGCTGGCCATTGCCGATGGCGTCGAGCTGTTCGGTTATTGCCCGTGGTCTGCTATTGATCTGGTAAGTACCCATCAGGGCATCAGCAAACGTTACGGATTTATTTATGTGAACCGCGATGAAAAAGCGTTAAAGGACCTGGCACGCTACCGCAAAAAAAGCTTCTTTTGGTATCAGAAGCTGATTCGCAGTAACGGCGCAACGCTGAACGCGTCGGTGGACTACTAAGACCGCGCGGCAGGGATGCCGCGACTTACCGCTTATGAGGCCCGTCCGCGACCGAGGCGCGCTCAATCAGATGGCCGCTAAAGGGCGGCAAGGCTTCCACCTCCTGACCTTCCAGCATGGCGACCAGCTGCGCCAGCGTGTGCTGAATCATTTCTGCGACCGGCACATGCACGGTGGTCAGCGGCGGCAGGAAAAACTCGGCCATACGGATATCATCAAATCCCAGCAGAGAAACATCCTGTGGCAGCCGTTTTCCCGCGGCATGAAGCGCCAGCGCGGCCCCGATTGCCATGTCATCGTTACTCGCCATCAGGGCGCTGAATGTCACGCCCGCGTCCAGCAGCTGCTTTGCCGCCGCCATCCCACTGGCCGGCGTCCACGCGCCCTGCACGATGCAGGCCCTGTCCGCAAGCCCCTGCTCAGCCAGGGCCTGCTCATAACCTGCCAGGCGAGCGGCAGCGGTAGGGGAACCCGTCATACCACGAATAAAGGCAATGTCGTGATGCCCGCGCGCGATCAGATAATGCGTCGCCTGAAAGGTATTGTGCTGATGTGTAGCCCAGACACAGTGGGCCGGATGACGCGGCAGCTGGCGATTCACCACCATAATTGGGATATCGTGCTGCTCGATAATGGCATCCAGTGCCTCGGTGTCCAGAAAGCGGGGATAGATAATGATCGCGTCACAGCGCAGGTCGAGCAGAAACTCAATTGCGGCGCGCTCGTCGTCCGCGCAGGTTTTGCCATCAGCCAGAATTAACTGGCGACCGTAGTTATTGGTCAGGGTGGCAGCCTGAAACAGCAGCTCGCTGAAGTAGGGGCCGTTAAAAAGCGAGTGGGTAACAATTAAGCCAATATTTTGGGACTTTTGTGTGGCCAGGCTGCGCGCCAGCAGATTGGGGCGATAACCGGTTTCGGCAATGGCCTGATAGACCTTTTGCTGCGTACTTTTACTGACGTAACGATTTCCCGCCAGCACGCGCGAGACGGTGGCTTTAGAAACTCCGGCCTTGCGGGCCACATCCAGCATGGTAATCATTGGCTTACAGACCATCCATCCCTGCGGTTAAAAAAGGATACTAGCTGATTTTTCGCAGGTTATTGACGGAGGGGCAATAAAAAAATGAAGCCTGTCAGGCGAAATACCAGGCGGGCAGGATAGCAATCAGGTTGTTCAGCGTATGCAGAAAGACCGGCAAGGCCAGCGAATTGCTGCGCAGGCGGGCATAGCAAAGCAGCAGAGAGAAGAGCGTCAGCGCTACCACGGTTTCCCAGTGAACATACTGCGTATGCATCAGCGCAAAGAGCAGGGAGGTCAGTAGCATGCAGGCAAAACGGCTGTTGGGTGCCCAGAGCAGAAAGCCCTGCAACAAAAAGCCGCGAAACAGCACTTCTTCAAATACCGGGGCCAGCAAGACGGCGGTGAGCAACAGGATAAGCATCGAGCTGCGTCCCTGCTGCGTTTGCGCGACCAGCCAGCCTTCAGGCTGTAAGTACTGGGTTTGCGCCGCCATTAAAATAAACAGGGCGCCAATAAAAAGTAACGTCTGACCTGAGCGTAAAAAGCCCAATGGAATATCCGTACGACGCTGGCAGTAGAACCGATACAGCGGATAGATGACCGCAAACTCGAACAGGCAGAGTACAGGCACCAGCAAACCGTCATTACGCAGAATACCGTAATTCGGAAACAGGGTAATCAGCATGGTAACGAGGTAATAGACAACAAAGCTGCCGACATAAAACAGTGTCAGCGTCACTCTGTCGGAATTGGTGTTCATAGGCGACCCAGCCAGCGATGATAAACGCATAGTAGCAACGCGTCGGATCGCTGTCGAGAGAGCGTACGATACAATATTTTTTGTTCAACGCCGTCAGGGCGTTATGCCGGTTTGATGTGCATGGATTCAGGAGGCAAACCCACTGTCAGAGAGGGTTGCAACAGGCTGTGAGACGCTTGCGCCGCAGCCTGAGAACAAGACGTGCAGCAACAAGGGCATGAGGACTGGCTAGCGGATGCTGACCGCGATCAGGGTCAACAAGAGGGCAAAGCTAATAAAAAGGATCAGTTCCACTCGCGCTTCCTCAATAACTCATCGTGTCATGGGTGATTCCGCAAATACTATCAGAGGCTTCTCGCGGTAATTTTAGCCAGCAAGTGCGATTCATCTGTCAATAACCGCATTCCCTAGCATTTAATCCCTGGTATTGTGCGGTAAGTTTGATTTTAGCGGTTCATACCTGCTGACAGGCTTGTTACTCTTCGGAGTCAGGTTTTACACGTCCATGAGGAGAAAACACGTGAATCATTATGGAAAAGCGCTGGTGGCCGCCGGTTTTTTACTGCTGACGGGCTGCCAGTCGGCCACACAATCCGACAAGGCCGCCGTGCCGCTGGATGCGCAGGCGGACAGCTGTGGCGCATCTCAGTATCAACACTTTGTGGGCAAGCCGTTGTCTGCCATCGATAATCAGCGTTTCACGCAAAAAGTGCGTGCCATCCCGTGGAATTCAGCGGTAACGATGGACTTTAATTTCACCCGTCTGAACTTTATGGCCGACAAAAGCGGTAATATCAGCCGTGTCTATTGCGGTTAAGTGGCAAATAAACAGCGCATTGTCATAGAGTTGTCATGGCGTCAGGCGAAGATAACGCCTGTACCCTGTGGGTAGGCGATAACCGTTATCGATCGGTTCAATCAACAGGGTAAGGATTTCCTCGTTACATCAATATGCAATGCTCGTCTTGTTTATTCCCGCTCAGGCGGGAATTTTTTTCTGGTTAAGCCCGAAGAAGGAGCAACGCATGGAATATTTCCAGAGGATTTCAGTCTTATTTTTGCTGCTGGTCAGCCCGGTTGCTCTGGCTTCAAGCCCGGAGGCATGGCAGAAAAGCCAGCAGGTGATGCGGCAGGCGTGCATCAACGCCAGCACCTTAAGCAAGGCAAAAGTACTGGGTCAGGTTGTCGAGTACGATGACAGCGTAGGCTACAGCGCGTTACTGCTTGAAGGGCTCTATCCGCAGAAGCACATGAAAAACCGCCGGGGACGAGAGCTTTGCCTGTTTCAGCGCAGCAGCGGTCGGGCCAGCGTAAGCGAGGCCAACCAGTACCGGCTGGCGAAGTAGGTTAACAGCGGCTCACTCGTGGGGCCGCGCCTCCATCAGCCGGGCTAACAGGGCACGATAGCGTTGCAGGCGTTGCTCATCCCCTTCAAATTCCAGCTTATTGATCACGCGTGCGATAACGGCTTTATTGGTCGTGGGCTGCCCGGCTTCCATCAGTTCCCGCATAATAACGGCCAGCAAATCCGACTCTGGCGGGACATTCCAGTCCGGGCTGTTGAAATAATCGGTGATAGCACGGCTGGCGCTGTTAGATTGCACTCTCATTCTCCATCTCCGCAAACAGACAGCCCGCCCGGTACGCGAATGCGCAGCAGGCAGAGTCAGGTGAGTTAGTGGCTCCCGATATGCACGGCAAGGGTTTAATCGGGCGCATTACGTTGATCAGAACGACCCACGTCCCGCACGAATCTGGCGGTTTTTTAAACATAGGTCTGCCGTTACGTCTTGTCAGTAACAACCTGAAATATTTTTCAAATGTGATGAGTGATTTTCAAATAATGCCGACAGGTTACGACAGGGTTTTAGCACGTAGTTAACTGATTAATAAGTTTATTATTACCGCAGATAAACCCCAGAGCGGAGGCAAAAAAATCGTGCTTATCTCGGGAAACGTCGCCCGACACACGCGTAGTGTGAAGAGGAAATCTGCAGGGTTCGTGGCATGGGACTGCGGGATCTGACCTTTCGAAAGGCGGTGACGCTGAAAGATTTCCTGCCCTGTCTTTCCGTGGCCAGAGAAGCGTCTGATACGCTTTGCCAGTTAAATGCAGAACGTGCTGGCAGCAAAAACAAGGCATTTATCGACGCTTACCATGATGACAAATCCGTGGCCAGAGAAGCGTCTGATACGCTTTGCCAGTTAAATGCAGAACGTGCTGGCAGCAAAAACAAGGCATTTATCGACGCTTACCATGATGATAAATCCGTGGCCAGAGAAGCGTCAGATACGCTTTGCCAGTTAAGTGCAGAACGTGCTGGCAACAAAAACAGGGCATTTATCGACGCTTACCATGATGACAAAATGGTTACGCCTCGCTTGTCAGTGGAATAAAAACGTTTCGCTCACAATAAATAGAATAAGATAACACCGCCCCCGCGCTGTTATTTTAATGTACTGATAAACAGAATAAAAAATTCCTTTTTTTTTATTCTGGCGGGTGATATTTTTTTCTTCACCCTGCTGAAGAGGCACCGGCATGAAAAATCTGATTGCTGAGCTATTAATTACGCTGGCAGAAAAAGAAGAAGCGTCTAAAGAGCAGGTCGTGCAGATCGAAGCGCTGGAACTTGTGATCACCGCAATGCTGCGCATGATGCCGCCTGAGCAGCATCAGTCCCTCGTCAACAGCATTGATACGGCCATGATTCATGCCGAAGTGGATCACAACGATCACAATGCCGCGTTATTAAAAAACGCTGTCACCCGATTACTTCACCGGCCCCACAGCTGAAATCACGCCGATCACCAGAATAAAATTGCGATCTCTGTATTATTCCAAAGCAAAAGTCGTCTGATTCTTTTCTGGCATGCCAGAATAAATACTGTCTTTATCACAACGGAGTGAAAACAATGAAAGGCAATATCCTGATGATAGTCCTGGCAGGAATAATGATGAGCAGCCACGCCAGCGCAGCAGATAAAACGCCGCAGCAGCAAAAAATGGCGATGTGTAATGAACATGCCAGCAGCCAATCGTTAAAAGGCGATGTGCGTAAGCAATTTATGAGCGATTGCCTGAAGAAAGACAGCAAAGTCGCGGACATGTCACCGCAACAAATAAAAATGAAAACCTGTAATCTCCAGGCCGGAGATAAAAAGCTGACCGGTGACGCACGTAAAACCTTTATGAGTCAATGCCTCAAAAAAAGCTAAGACTCAGCCGGCCATTTCGGTGGCCGCCTCCTCTCTTCGCCTGCCATCAGTGCGCTGCAGCACGCTTTTAATTACTGAAGAAACAGATGATTAGCGAAAAAAATCGCCATTGAGGCGCAAGCTTTTCCAATCCTTTGCCACACTTACTGTTTATAAGGGATTGCGCCGCGCGCGTGCGGGCGCGGTGCTTTTACCCGTGACGGTTGGAAAAGGAGCCATGTCGTGAACTATCAATTTGTTATTGCTCTCAAGGATTTACCGCAACGTCAGCCGGTTAAAAAAAAGCTGGGTGAAACAGAGTTTTTACTCATCCGTGAGGCTGACAGCGTCCAGGCTTTCCAGGCAAAATGCCCTCATGCAGGCGCGCCGCTTGAGCAGGGCGCTATCTGCGGCGACAGGCTCATCTGTCCCTGGCATAAAGCGGCGTTTGAACTGAGCAGCGGTAAAATGTGCGAGCCGCTGGCGCTGGCCGACCTGAAACAGTATCCCGTTCGCATCGAAAATGGCCAGATTCTGGTTAACCCTAAAGCGATGTCACCTGCTTCGCCAGTGGGCAGCGGTGCCAGCGCCCCGGTCTTTGTGGTACTGGGCGGGGGCGCGGCCGGGAGTGCGGCACTGTGGCGATTACGCCACGACGGCTTTAAGGGCCGCCTGGTGCTGGTAGAGAGTGAGCCTGAAGCCCCTTACGACCGCACGGCGCTGACGAAATTTGTTCCCTCAGGCAAAATGGATATCGATGATGTGCCGTCGCTGCTTGGCAGTGACATACTCGATCACGTCGAGCGCATCCAAAAGCGCGTTGAGCGAGTTGATAATGAGGCGCACCGTCTGGTGTTTGCCGACGATAGCACGTTGCAGTTCGATAAATTATTAATTGCAACGGGCGCAGAACCTGTCAAGCCGTCGCTTGCCGGCGCTGATTTAGCGGGCGTACATATTCTGCGCAACAAGCAGCATACCGCGTCCCTGCTAGCGGCCGTCGATCGAAGCCAGCAGATTGTGATTATCGGTAACAGCTTTATTGGCATGGAGCTGGCCTCGTCGCTGCGTAACCGTGACGTTGAGGTGACCGTCATCGCACGTCACGCGCTGCCGTTTGCGGCGCAGTTTGGTGAGGCGATCGGCCGTTATTTCCATCAACTGCATCAGGCCAACGGCGTAACATTTGTGGAAGGTGAGATTGCGTCGCTTCAGGGCGAAAACCACGTGACGGGCGTGCGGTTAAAAACCGGTCAGCAGATCGCTGCCGATGTGGTGCTGTTCGCCACCGGCGTTAAACCGGCCACCTCGTTTATTCACGACCTGCCGCGGGTTGAAGATGGCAGCCTGCAAACTGATGAGCAGCTACGCGTGGCAGAAAACGTCTGGGTAGCCGGCGATATTGCAACCTATCCTTCCGCCCAGGGGCCGCTGCGCATCGAGCATTTTCGCGTGGCAGAGCAGCAGGGCCAGACCGCAGCAATGAATATGCTGGGAAATATTCATCACTATGACCGCGTGCCGTTTTTCTGGACCGCGCATTATGGTACCCGCTATGAATATATTGGTCATGCCACAGACTGGGACGACTACCAGCAGGTGGGATCGCTGGAAGAGAAAACGTTTATGGCCTTTTACGGCAAGGAAGGGCGGCTGGCTGCGGTTTTCTCGTGTGGACTCTACACGCTGACCGCCGCGCTGGTCGAAAAGATGCAGGAGCCCATGACGATGGAACAGGCACTGGCATGGTATCAGGCCCACCATTCTGCACAATAATGGGCCCGCAAAACCGTCTGGCAAACGGCATGTTTGCCAGATATATCGGTTAACTGCGGCTCAGCTTGTCCGACTTGGCCATGCACTGCTGCATGGCTTCGATCACGGCTGAACGGAAGCCTTTTTCTTCCAGTACTTTCACCGCTTCAATGGTGGTGCCGCCGGGCGAGCAGACCATATCTTTCAACTCACCGGGATGTTTACCCGTTTCCAGCACCATCTGTGCGGAGCCTTTCACAGCCTGGGCCGCAAACCGGTAAGCCTGCGCGCGCGGCATGCCGCCCGCCACGGCGGCATCGGCCATGGCTTCAATAAACATAAACACGTAAGCCGGAGCTGAACCACTGACGCCAACCACCGAGTGGATCAGGTATTCATCGACGACCGCCGCCTGACCAAAGCTCTCAAATATCGCGACCACTTCATCGGTCTCGCTCTGTTCAACCAGCACGTTGGGCGTAACGGAGGTCATGCCTTCACCGACCAGGGAAGGGGTGTTTGGCATTGCGCGAATGATCTTACGATCGTGCCCCAGCACGGAAGCCAGGTTATCCAGCGTCACGCCCGCGGCAATTGAAACGACTACTGCCTCTTTTTTCAGGCTGTTAGCCAGTTCTTTCAGCACTTTGAGGATCACATTGGGTTTGACCGCACCAAACAGAATATCCACGTGCTGGGCCAGCGCTTCCGCACTCTCCGCGGCGTTAATACCGTACTGTTCGGCCATTTGCTGATTGGTGCTCGGTTTGCGGTCGTAAATCCAGATAGCTGACGGTGTCATTTGCCCGCTGTTTATCAGCCCGCCAATGATGGCTTTTGCCATGTTGCCACCGCCAATAAATCCGATTTTCTTTTCCAGCATCACCGTCTCCTTTCCTGTTTTCACCGTTATCAACGCTGTAGCTTACTGCAGACAGGATTAATAACAAGTTAGCGGTAACGCACGGCGGCCGGTGCCAGAGAGCAAAAGAGAGTGATGGCGGCACGTTTTTGTGGTGAACGCGCGTTGAGCACTCCCTTCATCGTTGACGATATTCGGGGGGCTGACGTGCGTTCTAAACGCGAGATCTGGGGATGCCGGAAGCCGGGGAATTTTACTTAACCCCGTTTTGCAAAACAGGTTAACATCGTCGCTATTTTCCAGAATAAGGAACACCAATGTCTATCTGGGTCGATGCGGACGCCTGCCCAAACGTCATAAAAGACGTGCTGTACCGGGCGGCGGACAGAACGCAAACCATGGTCACCTTTGTTGCGAATCAATTTTTACGCGTACCGCCATCGCCCTGGTTGCGCACGCTACAGGTGCCGGCTGGGTTTGATGTTGCCGATAATGAAATCGTGAAGCGTGTGCAGGCTGGCGATTTGGTGATTACGGCAGATATTCCCTTGGCCGCAGAGGTGATTGAAAAAGGGGCGTCGGCGCTGAATCCGCGCGGGGAACGGTATTCACCTGCCACCATACGCGAGCGGTTGACGATGCGTGATTTTATGGACACGATGCGCGCCAGCGGCGTACAGACAGGCGGTCCCGCCGCCATGAGCCCGCGGGACCGCCAGCAGTTTGCCAATGAACTAGACAGCTGGCTCAGACAGCGACAACGTTAAATCAAACAAAACTGTCGTCGTCATCGTAATCATTGCCGCCGAAGTCATTCAGATCGCCATTGTCGGCATAGGTGTCACTCCAGCCGTTGCTTTGATCCAGGAAGGACTGATTGTCGGCACCTGTTCCCTGATCGAGAAACGACTGATCGTTCCCGCCATTAAAGGTATTCAGGCTGTCATCGACCTGAGGCAGCGACTGGGGTTCGTTAATGATGTTAACGATCTCTTCCGGCTGCGAGTGGTGGAACATGTTGGTCAGCATATCGGCCATGACCACACCGCCTGCTACGCCCACGGCGGTTTGCAGTGCGCCGCCCAGAAATCCGCTGCCACGGGGCGCAGGTGCGGTGGCATAGGGCTGCTGCGGCGGCTGTTGCGGTGCGCTGTTCCACTGGGGCGATGGCTGAGCCGGTTGGGCCTGCTGACTGCCGCCGCCAAACAGGCTGGATAAAAACCCGCCACTGCTTTTTGGCTGCTGCTGCTGTTGCTGAGCCTGTTGCTGAGCCAGATGATTTTCCAGCTCCTGAACCCGCTCATTCAGTTTTTTAAGTGCCGCTTCCTGAATCAAAATGGCCTGAGCCATATAGTAGGGCGCGCCTGGTTGCGCCTGCAGGTGTTGTTTGATCAGTTGTTCGGCAGCAGCATCGCGTGCCACAGTCTGGCTTTCAGCTTGTTTCAAACGGCTAAACAGATTTTCAATCAGTTCTTGTTCTTCGCGTTGCATGATGACTCTCCCGTTGCGACTGTTAACAGTATATGGGGGCGACGTGCAGCAATGTAAATTCGTGGCGGTAAGCAAATGTTGCTGACGTAAACTTTTTTACCTAATGCACAAAATGTGCATCGTTAACCTTCTGTATTTCTTTGTTTTTTTGCAAGATTGGGTGCAATCATGCGTAAAATACGCTCAATGGGTAGAGGACGAAATAAATTCCCGCTATGATGCGTCCTATTATTGAGCCTAACCTGCAGCTGTGATGGGCTGCGCGGCGGAGGAACTGCCCTGATGTCCTTGTCCATTTTTTTGATCGGTGCGCGCGGATGCGGAAAAACCACTATCGGTGAAGCCCTGTCTCATGCGCTGGGTTATGCGTTTCGCGATACCGATCATCACCTGCAATTCACGACGCAGCGTACCGTAGCGGAAATTGTGGCTGCGGAAGGATGGGAGAGCTTTCGTGCGCGTGAAACCGACTCGCTCAAAGCCGTAACCGCCCCGTCAACCATTATCGCCACCGGTGGCGGAATGGTGCTGGCGGAAGGTAATCGCCGTTATATGCGTGAGCACGGTCAGGTGATCTGGTTAAGTGCACCGCCTGATATCCTGGCTCGTCGTCTGGAAAGCCAGCCGGAAAATGCTCAGCGCCCCACGTTAACCGGACGCCCCATCGCGGAAGAAATGGGTGAAGTGCTGCGCGCCCGTGCGCACCTGTACCGTTCTGCCGCGCATCACGAGGTGAACGCCATGCTGGCACCTGAACGCGTCGTTGAACAGATCCTGCAGTCGTTATCTCTGGCGCGTGCCAGTTAACCCTCAGATTTATCCCGCTTTCGCCGTCCTTTCCGCCGTATTGACTATACTTATCCCATGGCAGGCAATCGCCTGTCGTGTGGAATGTCATTTAGCGAAGAGGGACACATTATGCCGACAAGACCTCCTTACCCCCGAGAAGCGCGCGTTGTCACTGTGGAAAAAGGCCCCGAAGGCAAAAAAGTGACGTCATGGCAACTGCGGGCCGACCATCCCAAGCCAGATTCGTTAATCAGCGAGCACGAATCAGAGCAGGAAGCGCATGATGCAAAAGATCGCTATGAAGATGTAGAAAAAGAGTAAGCCTCTGCTCTGGCAAGGAAGCCATTGATTTCCCCTGGTTCCCGCGGCAGCCATTGCCGCGCGGCGATCACAATCACTCACTATTTCGCGTGACAGATCAGCAAGTTCCCTTCTACACTGCCAGTCACCCTAATGTGCTGTGAGGAAGGTTTATGCTCAATGTAAGTGAGTATTTTGACGGAAAAGTTAAATCCATCGGTTTTGACAGTGCGAGCACCGGCCGTGCCAGCGTCGGTGTTATGGCAGAAGGTGAATACACGTTTGGCACCGCCCAACCGGAAGAGATGACCGTGGTAAGCGGCTCAATGAAAGTGTTGCTGCCGGGTGAGACAGAGTGGAAATGGTTTGAGGCGGGATCGGTGTTTAACGTACCGGGCCACAGCGAGTTTCATCTGCAGGTAGGCGAGCCGAGCGCATATCTTTGCCGCTATCTGAAAGACTAAGAAGAACGGCCGCAGGCAATCTGCGGCCAAATGCATTAACGCTGAGCTTCGCCACCTAACGCTTCAACCAGATTGCTGGTCAGGGCCGCCAGTTCGCTGGTCATCAGAATAAAGTCTGCATCAAAACGCTGCGCAAAATCTTCCCGATCGATATCATCATTCTGGTCACGCAGCGTATCGCTGAACTTCAGGCGTTTCACCGAGCCGTCGTCGGATAATACGAACTGAATACGCTCCTGCCAGTCCAGCGCCAGCTTGGTCACCAGCTTACCGGCTTCGATATGGTTGGCAATTTCATCGCACACCAGATCCTGTTTCTTGCAGCGAATCACGCCGCCATCTTCCAGAATGGCCTTGAGCTCGGCTTCGTCCATGAGGGCAAAACCGGCCGGAACATCCCCGGAACGCACCCATTCGGTCAGGGTAAGTTCAATCGGACTTTCCAGCGTCAGGGGCACAACTGGCAGCGAACCCAGGCTTTTACGCAGCAGAGCCAGCGTGTCTTCGGCTTTTTTAGCGCTGGCGCAGTCCACCATGATCAGGTTGTTCACGGTGTCGATCCACATATAGGTCTGACTGAAACGGCTGAACGCACGCGGTAAAAGGCTGTGCAGCACTTCATCTTTCAGCGAATCTTTTTCCGTCTTTTTTAGCTTGCGGCTCTGCTCTGCCTCAAGCTTGTCGATTTTGGCCTCCAGCGCCTGCTTCACGACCGGAGAGGGCAGGATTTTTTCTTCTTTGCGCGCGCAAATGACAATCTGACCGTTGTTGACGTGGGTCAGGGCATCGCTGCGATTGCCCATCGGTGCCACCCACCCGGTCTTGCTCATGTCCTGACTGCCGCAGGGCGAGAAGGTGAAAGCCTCCAGCTGTTTTTCCATGTCGTCTGCGGACAACGGAATGTCACGATTCAGACGATAAACCATCATATTTTTAAACCACAACATCGGGATTCCTTACCGTGGCGCGATCGGGCGCACAAATCTCACTAAGTGTGCGCATGATAGCGAAACATCGGAGCGGTTTCATTGCCTTTCAGGCATTCGCCTTTTAGTGTAGAAAACACCCTAACGAATAATGAGGAATAAACCGTGCGCATAGGCATTGATTTGGGCGGCACCAAAACAGAAGTGATTGCGCTGTCCGGCGAGGGAAAAGAGCTGTTTCGCCATCGGATTTCCACGCCCCGTGACGACTACCGGGCGACCGTGCAGGCCATCGTTGATTTAGTCCGCCTCGCCGAAGAAAAAACCGGCCAAACCGGGACGGTAGGCTTAGGTATTCCGGGCACGATTTCGCCCTATACGCAGCGGGTGAAAAACGCGAACTCCACCTGGCTAAACGGTCAGCCGCTGGATAAAGATTTGGCGCAGGCGCTGAATCGTGACATCCGCATAGCCAATGACGCGAATTGTCTGGCCGTGTCCGAAGCGGTCGATGGCGCAGGCGCGGGGCAGGCACTGGTGTTTGGGGTAATCATCGGCACCGGTTCGGGCGCAGGCGTAGCGATAAACGGCGCGTCACGCATTGGCGGCAACGGCAATGCGGGCGAATGGGGTCATAATCCTTTGCCGTGGATGGATGAAGACGAGTTGCGTTACCGCGCGGAAGTCCCCTGTTATTGTGGCCAGCAGGGCTGCATTGAAACCTTTGTTTCCGGTACCGGCTTTGCTATCGACTATCAGCGGTTAAGCGGTGTGGCGCGCAAAGGCGCTGAGATTGTCAAACTGCTGGAGCAGCAGGATCCCGTGGCTGCCCTGGCAATGAGCCGCTATGAAATCCGTCTGGCAAAATCCCTGGCTCAGGTTGTCAACCTGATCGATCCCGACGTGATTGTGCTGGGCGGCGGCATGAGCAACGTGGACCGCCTGTACCAGACGGTGCCCACGCTGATGAAGAAATGGGTTTTTGGCGGCGAGTGTGAAACGCCGGTGCTGAAAGCGATGCACGGGGATTCAAGTGGTGTGCGCGGCGCGGCCTGGCTGTGGCCGGAATAAACGCCGCCGTGGCCTGCGGCCCTGTGCAACATACTGAAGGATGCACAGGGCTGGCTCAGCGAACCGGCGCGAAGGCAAAGACGAGCTGCTGTGGGGCGTGCGGTGGAGGCAAAGGCATATCCCGCGCGCTGCTGACGCTCTGCCAGGCCTTCAGGCACAGCGACTCATTTCCTTCCGTTCGCATCACGTTATAGCGCCCATCCGGGCGACGCTGTGCCGTCACCAGGCAACGCTGGCCCACATAGTTTTTCGCATTGTGAAAATTGCGCATGACGGACGCGTTAACCTCGCGAATATAGCGGTTCACGTCCTGGCACTGCGCCTGGGGCAGGCCTGACGCGCATTGCGCTTCGGAAGCCTCAGGATGATGACTGCATCCTGCCAGCAGCAGCATCGTGGCCGCCATGATTCCTGTACATCTCAACATAATTAACCTCTTACGTACCCGGCAATTCAAGTTTGCTGTAACCCAGGCCATTCATTTTGCGGACCTTAATTTGCACCGGAATGCGCTCTTTCATCGCCTCGACGTGACTGATCACGCCAATGGTTTTTCCACTGGCATTGAGCGCATCCAGCGCATCCAGGGCGGTATCCAGCGTCTCTGCGTCCAGCGTGCCGAAACCCTCATCAAGAAATAATGACTCGATGCGCGTTTTATGGCTGACCAGATCGGACAGCGCCAGCGCCAGCGCAAGGCTCACCAGAAAGCTTTCTCCACCTGACAGCGTGCGGGTATCGCGTGCGCTGTCCGCCTGCCAGGTATCCACCACGTCCAGTTCCAGCGCATCGATGGCGCGGCGCTGTAAAAGGTAGCGACCATGCAGACGATCCAGCTGGCGGTTAGCCAGCGCCACCAGGTGATCGAGCGTGAGTCCCTGGGCAAAGCGCCGGAATTTATCCCCGGTCGCCGAGCCGATCAGATCGTTAAGCAACGCCCACTGCGCCAGCGTGGTTTCCTCCTGCGCAATCTGTGCCAGCAACGTTTGCTGCTGGGTCCGCAGGCTGGCGTCGCTTTGCAACTGCTGCTGCAGTTGTCCCTGCTGACTGGCGTTCTCCCTCAGGGAATGCCGCAACGCTTCCAGCTGTGTGGTCAGTGCATCGGCGGACTCAGGCATCTTATCGGGTTTAGCCTGCTCATGGGTTGCCAGCCGTTGCTGCAGCTCTGCCAGGCGGGATTGTTGATGGAGCAGATGCTGATCGATCTGCTGCAGTCGCTGGCGAAGCTGCTGCGCTTCATGCTCGTCAAGCAACGCGGCCCGCAGGCTCGCCTCGTCCGGGAATTCCGCCGCAGCCAGCGCAGCGTTGAAGTGCTGCTCAGCGTCCGTCAGGCGAGTGCCCAACCTGTGTAGCTGGCTCTCCAGCAACGTCAGTTGGCCGTGGAGGCGGCTGGCTTCAGCCTGAGACTGCTGCAGCCGTTCACGCTGCTGCGTCAGCTGCGCCTCATGATGCTCGACGCTCTCCTGCATCTGCCGACGGGCCTGAATGACATCCCGATCGCCAAACAACGCCTCACGCTGCTGACGTTTTTCGCGGTATTGCTGGTCCAGTGCGGCGAGCTGCTGCTGCTGCTGATTCAGGCGCTGCTGCTCAAGCTGCAGCTGTTGGCGCAGGGCGTCAGCCTGGCTTTCCGCACGCGCCAACTGAGGCTGCAAGTTAGCAAGCAACCGCTCACTTTCCTGCCACTGCTGCCAGCGCTGTTGCTGTTCAGCCAGCCAGCTGTCGCGCTGTGCGCTGTCAGGCAGCGTCAGGCCGAAGCCTGCGAATTGTTGCGCCAGCCCCTCCTGGAGCGGCTGAGCATTCGCCTGAGCCTGTTGGTGATGGCGCTGTATAGTCAGTAACGCCTGGTGTTCGTTCTCCAACTGCTGTTGCGCCAACTGCAGCGTTTGCTGGTGTTGCTGCTGTGTCTGCTGCTGCTGCAGATGCTGTTCTTTTGCCGCCTGATACGTTCGCTCGGCGTGTTCCAGCGTCTCTGTCTGCGAAGTTAATGCCTGTTCCTGACGGCTTTGCGCCTGCAGCCAGTGGTCCAGGGCGTCGGTGTCGTTCAGAGTGAAGGTAAGCGCAAGCTCACCGCTCAGTGCCTGCCAGCGCTGGGTCAATGCATCCAGCTGCTGCATTATACTGGCGAGCTCGTCGCGCAGAGACTGCTGCTGGCCCTTCAGGTGTTTTATCTGCTCATTTTTGGCCGTACCGGTTTCGCTCAGCGCTTCCACCTGTTTTTGCAGCACGGCTTTGCGCTGTTGGTTGGCGCTGACTTCGAGCGTGCGGTAGGTTTCAACCGCGGGATGTTCGCAGGAGCCGCATAAAGGGCAGGGTTGCCCGGCCTCCAGCCGCGCCCGGTGTTCTTCCAGATCGGCAATATGGCTTTCAAGCTGGCAAATCTTCTCCACATCGGTGAGTTGCTGTTTCTCCCGCTTCCATGTTTCCCGCAGCATCAGTAATTCAGCCTCAGCCTGCTGGCAGGCTTTTTCCAGATCCTGTAACCGTTTTTCATACTGACCGCGCTGCTGATGTAGCGGCTGCCACTGGGCTGCAAGTAACGTCAGCGTCTGACGTGCGTCACGCTGTTGAGTTAACTGCTTTAAGGCCTGACGCAAGGCTTCGGGAGGATGCGCCTTATGAAGCGATGTTAGTGCTTGCTCAGCGTCAGACAAGGTCTGCTGCGTAAGCTGCCCGGCCTGCTTCAATGGCGCAAGCTGTTGTTGCAGCTGTTCGACCTGCTGCTGGCGCTGATGAAGCTGCAGTGCCTGTTGCTGAATCTGCTGCGCCGACGCCGCCTGATCGGTTTCATGGCGGGCCAGTTGAGCAAAGCGGTCCTGCCACAGCGGAAGATTTTCGCCCCAAACCGGCATATCCGCCAGCTGTTGCCGACGCGACTGCTGCTGTGCCAGCGCCTGCTGGAGATCGCTGACCTTATATTGCTCGGTTTGCATCGCCTGTTCACGCTGCGTACAGCTCGCCTGCTGCTGTGCGGTTTCATGCTGCAGCTGTTGAATTTGCTGCTGCAGGGCCGAGAGCGCCTGATCGAGTGGAATAACCTGTCCGCTCAGTAGCGTTTCCTGCTGGTGCTGTTGCAAACGCACCTGTTCGCGCGCCGCTTCGGTTTCCTGATAACGCTGCTGCAACTGCTGCTGCTCGTGGGCCGCCGCCTGCATCTGCTGGTTTAACTGCTGCTGACGCTGTTGCAGCTCCGTGCGTTCAGTCTGCAGGTTGTCGCGCTGTTGCAGCGCACCGCGCAGTTTTTCTGCCGGTTCACTTCGTGCCAGACGCTGGCGATCGGCCTCTGCCGCCTGACTCGCCGCGTCGGCGGCCTGACGGGCGGCGTTCACCTGTTCAGCATCCGCGCTCAGCTGCTGTGCCAGCTGCAGCCACTGCTGCTGCCGCTGAGCGGTGTCAAACTGACGGCTGAGTTGCTGCTCGGCCTCAGTCAGGGCTGCCTCCTGTTGCTGCAGCCCGGCGCGGGTCGCCTCATCAAGCAGTGCCATGCCGTCTGCCCGACTGCGCATCAGTTCCAGCGCATTTTTGGCTTCTTTATGGCGCTCAAACGCGGCCATGGAAACCAGCCCGTAAATTTCCGTTCCGGTCAGCTCTTCCAGCAGCTCTGCGCGCTCATTCGCTTTGGCGTTAAGAAATGCGGCGAACTGGCCCTGTGACAGCATCATTGAACGGGTAAAACGTTCAAAATCCAGGCCGCTAAGCGTTTCGGTAAGCTTGAGCTTGTCGCCCACTTTGTCTGCAACGATCTGATTATCTGCGCAGCGAGCCAGCTCGACGCGGGGAGCCTGCAGTTTGCCGTCGGCCGTGCCTCGTGCGCGGTTCTGGCTCCAGAATGCCCGCCAGGCCTCGCCTTTGATTTCAAACTCGACTTCGGCCAGGCATTCGGCGCAGTCGCGCGTCATCAGCGGGTTGTGGCCCTGAGAAATCGCACCCAGGCGCGGCGTCTGGTGATACAGCGCCAGGCAGATAGCGTCCAGTAAGGTGGTTTTACCGGCACCTGTCGCGCCGGTAATGGCAAACAGACCATTACTGGCGAAAGGTTCGGTGCGAAAATCGATAAACCATTCTCCTTTCAGCGCATTCAGGTTTTTGAATCGCAGCGTGAGGATCTTCATGGGTTCGCCTCCAGGTCGGCCAGCGTCTGCTTAAACAGGGTCGTGACCTGGGCGATCTGCTTGTCATCAAGCTCCTCATTAAGCGCCAGGCGTCGGGCAAAAACCTCTTCGACCTTAAGTTCGCTCAGGGTTTCGTTATCCGTTTGCGCCAGGCTGTGCTGGCGCTGTTCACGACTGCGGCGTAACAGCAGTACTTCCACCGGTAAATCTGCCGTCAGCGCTTCAACCTGGCGCTGCAGATCGCTTAAGTACTCCTGGGTGGTGACTTCTATATCGAGCCAGACCGGCTTCTCTCCGCTGGGAGGGGAAAGGTGGGCGAGCTGCTCACTGATTTGCGCCAGGGAGCCTTTAAGCATCTGCATCGGCTGGAAGGTGGGAACCGGCAGGGTCAGGGTTTCCAGGCCGCGCGGGCTGAAAGTCAGCAGACAGACACTTTTTTCGCTGCCCAGCTCGTCAAAGCTCAGCGGAATAGGGGAGCCGCTGTAGCGAATATGGTCGCTGTTCGCGACGCGCTGAGCGCGATGAATATGTCCAAGGGCGATGTAATCGGCCGGCGGAAACGCCGAGGCAGAAAACGCATCCAGCGTGCCGATGTAGATATCGCGCACGGAGTCACTTTTGCTGACGCCAAGGGCGGTAAGGTGGCCGGTCGCCACGATCGGCAGGGACATGTTCAGCGCCTGTGCCGCCGCAAAGCTGCGCTGATAATGGGCGCTGATGGCCTCCAGCAGGCTGAGCTGTTTATCCCGTCCAGACTGACCGGCCTGGCTGCGCATAATGTCGCGCGGGCGCAGATAGGGAATCGCGCACAGCAGCGCGCCGGGTTCACCCTGACGGGTTGTCAGGATCATGACGTCGTCACTCTCCTGCGGCGTGGCAACGACCCGGGTGTTCAGACAGGCCAGCAGTTCGCGCGATTCATTCAGCGTTGCCACCGAGTCATGATTGCCCGCCAGCACCACCAGTTGACAGCCGCTGGGCTGTAACGCCACCACGAAGCGGTTAAACATTTCACGCGCATAGCTGGGCGGCGTACCGGTATCAAACAGGTCACCCGCCACAATCAGCGCATCGACCTGATGCTGTTCGATCTGTATTAACAGCCAGTCAAGAAAGGCCTGGTGCTCGGCGGCGCGGCTCTTGTTATAGAAGAACTGCCCCAGGTGCCAGTCCGCGGTGTGAATAATGCGCATAAAACTCCCTGCCAAATCGATTTGCCCGGCAATTATACTGGCTCAGTCACTAAAGCCACAAAACATGTCGTCATGTTGTCATAAATGGTTGTTGCAGGCCGGTTTTTATGGCTAACTTTTTCATAAAAGTGTCACAAAACTGACGCATAATGGCGCCGCAAATATCAGTGAAAGCCGTCCTACCTGCAGGAGTAATAATGGCTAAGCGCATTTTAGTTGTGGAAGATGAAGCTCCAATCCGTGAAATGTTATGTTTCGTACTGGAACAAAACGATTATCAGCCGATTGAGGCAGAAGATTATGACAGCGCCGTCAGCAAGCTGATTGAACCCTGGCCTGACCTGATCCTGCTGGACTGGATGTTACCCGGCGGCAGCGGCATACAATTTATTAAACATCTTAAGCGTGAAGCCATGACGCGTGATATACCGGTCATGATGCTCACCGCGCGCGGCGAGGAAGAAGATCGGGTACGCGGACTGGAAGTCGGTGCCGATGACTACATCACCAAACCGTTTTCCCCGAAAGAGCTGATGGCGCGAATTAAAGCCGTTATGCGTCGTATTTCGCCGATGGCGGTAGAAGATGTGATCGAAATGCAGGGCCTGAGCCTGGATCCCTCTTCGCATCGCGTGATGTCAGAAACCACACCGCTGGAAATGGGGCCGACAGAATACAAGCTGCTGCATTTCTTTATGACCCATCCTGAACGTGTTTACAGCCGTGAGCAGTTACTCAATCATGTCTGGGGCACTAACGTCTATGTTGAAGATCGTACGGTTGACGTTCATATTCGTCGTTTACGTAAGGCGCTGGAACTGACCGGCCACGATCGCATGGTACAAACCGTACGCGGAACAGGTTATCGTTTCTCTGCCCGCTTTTAAACGGAGCTTTAACCGTGCTGGAACGCCTCTCCTGGAAGAGATTACTGTCCGAACTGGTGCTGGCGTGTCTGCCTGCGCTGGTGCTCGGCCTGCTGTTCGGCTATTTGCCGTGGCTGCTGTTACTGAGCGTAGTCGGTATTTTACTGTGGCATTTTTACAACCTGATGCGCCTGTCTCACTGGCTGTGGCTGGATCGCACGATGACGCCACCGTCCGGACAGGCCAGTTGGGAACCGCTGTTTTACGGGTTGTATCAAATGCAACTGCGCAACCGGCGGCGGCGGCGCGAATTAGGTAATCTGATTAAGCGGTTTCGCAGCGGCGCGGAGTCGCTGCCGGACGCCGTGATACTTACCACCGAAGAGGGCACTATTTTCTGGTGCAACGGCCTGGCCCAGCAGCACCTGGGGCTGCGCTGGCCAGAAGATAACGGGCAAAATATCCTTAATCTGCTGCGTTATCCTGAATTTTCTCGCTATCTGCGGCAACGTGATTTCGATAAGCCGCTTACGCTGGTGCTGAATAACCAGCACCACATGGAATTCCGTGTGATGCCCTACAGCGAAGGCCAGTGGCTGATGGTGGCTCGCGACGTAACCCAGATGCATCAGCTTGAAGGGGCACGGCGAAACTTCTTTGCCAACGTCAGCCATGAACTGCGCACGCCTTTAACGGTGCTTCAGGGCTATCTGGAAATGATGAATGACTCCGTCATGAATCAGCGCTCACGGGACAAAGCGTTGCACACCATGTCGGAGCAAACCCGGCGAATGGATAGCCTGGTCAAACAGCTCCTGACGCTGTCGCGCATCGAGGCGGCTCCGGCCATTAATCTGAAAGAAAAGGTTGATGTACCGGTTATGCTCAAACTCCTGCAGCATGAAGCTGAAACCCTGAGCGGCGGACGTCACGCCATCCATTTTCATACCGATCCTCACCTGAAAGTGTTTGGCAATGATGAACAATTACGCAGTGCTATCTCCAACCTGGTCTACAACGCGGTGAACCACACGCCCGAGGGGACGCGCATTGATATCAGCTGGCTGCGCAGCAAGCAGGGCGCGGTATTTACAGTCTGTGATAACGGCCCCGGCATTCCACCTGAGCACATCCCGCGCCTGACAGAGCGGTTTTATCGGGTGGATAAAGCGCGTTCACGTGCGACCGGCGGCAGCGGTCTTGGGCTGGCCATCGTGAAGCATGCGCTCAGCCATCACAATGCGCGGCTGGAGATCACCAGCATCCCGCACCAGGAAACCTGTTTTACCTTTACCCTGGCACCACGGTTGATTGTGACTAACGGGATGCAGGAGAATGCGGTTCATTAACTGCTGACGGACCGGAACGATGCGCCTTCTTTTTTTGCTGTTCTTTTCTCTCTTGCCTGCCTTGGTGCAGGCACAGCCTGTGATGCTTTCAGGCAATCTCAGCAGCGCAGGCTCGGACACGCTCGGCTATCTGATGACCCTGTGGGGCGATGACTTTAGCCGTCAGTCACCCGGGGTAAATGTGCAGGTTCAGGCATCGGGCTCCTCAACGGCGCCAACCGCGCTGACAGCCGGATCCGTCCAGTTAGGGGCAATGAGCCGTCCCATGCAGGCGGATGAGCGCCAGGCGTTTGAGGCGCGATACGGATATCCTCCGTTGGCCGTGCCGGTAGCGATGGACGCGTTGGTGGTGGTGGTCAACCAGCGCAATCCGCTGACGTCCATCGATCCCCACCAGCTTGATGCGTTGTTCTCCGTCACGCGTCTGTGTGGCGCAAACCAGGTGCCCGAACGCTGGGGCGATTTGGGTCTGCATCAGGCTGAGTGGCAGCAGCGATCTATCCAGCGCTATGGCCGCAACTCGGCCTCCGGCACATGGGGATTCTTCAAGCAGCAGGCGCTGTGTCAGGGCGATTTCCGCAACGACGTGGCGGAGTTTCCCGGCTCGGCGGCGGTGGTACAGGCGGTCGCCGGGGATCCGCGCAGCATCGGTTATGCCAGCTTCGGTTTTCACCTGAGTGGGGTAAAACTGCTGCCGGTTATCACAAAAAGGGGGGAAGCCGTTGCGCCTGATCCTGAATCCATCCGCAGCGGTCGCTATCCCTGGGCACGTCCGCTCTATCTGTACGTTAATAAAGTGCCAGGTAAGCCCTTGCCGCCGTTGTTAGCCGCCTTTCTGGAACAGGTTCTGTCTAGTGCAGGGCAGCAGCGCGTCATCGAGGCCGGCTATCTGCCGCTGTCTGAAACGCAAATGAACCTGGCGCGCGCCTCCCTCCGGTAAGTTTCCCCGCTCGCCCACAGGCGAAGGGGTTACCGCCTTCGCCCATGTTTTCCCGTTCCTGCCGCATGGCTGGCGGGGACCTGTGCCGCATCAGGGGCATAAATTCCCGCCGATTGCCTCGGTGCAAACCTCAAGGGGAGCACAGTCAGAATCCGGCCTCGCAACATGAAATTATTTCATCTCAAGTGAATATTATTCGTTTGCACGTGAGCACATCGCGTGGGAATCTACATCCAGACGTTTAGCCATCTGGAAGGCTAAAATAACATTGTGTAACTATTCCCGCCCGAAATTATCTGGCCGGTGACCAGGAGTGATCATGCAAAGACAAACCGCCCCGTTTCGCGCCGACACCGTTGGCAGCTTTCTTCGTCCCGCCGCTATTAAGCATGCCCGCGAAAAATTTCATGCGGGTGAGATCGACGCTGATGAACTGCGCGATATTGAAAACGACGCGATTCGGGACGTGGTCGCGAAGCAGCGTGAAAATGGCCTTAAGGTCGTGACCGATGGCGAATTTCGCCGCGGCTGGTGGCATTTTGACTTTTTCTACGGTCTGAAAGGTGTTGAGCATTTTGAAGCCGAGCAGGGCATTCAGTTCAACGGCGTGCAGACGAAAGCGCACGGCGTAAAAATCACCGGCAAACTGGGTTTTGACGGGCATCCGATGCTGGATCATTTTCGTTTCCTGCAGAGCGTAGCAGGTGATGCGGTAGCCAAAATGACGATTCCCAGCCCGAGCGTGCTGCATTTTCGCGGCGGCCGAAAAGTCATCGACGCTGACGTTTACCCCGATCTCGATGTGTACTTTGACGATCTGGCACAGACCTACAAAGAGGCGATCAAAGCTTTTTACGACGCGGGCTGTCGCTACTTACAGCTGGACGATACCGTCTGGGCCTACCTTTGTTCAGACGATCAAAAGCGGGAGATCCGCGAACGTGGCGACGATCCAGACCAGCTGGCCCGCACCTACGCGCGCGTCCTGAATAAGGCGTTAGAAGGGAAACCGGCCGACCTGACCGTAGGCCTGCATGTGTGCCGTGGCAATTTCCGCTCCACCTGGATTTCTGAAGGTGGCTACGAACCGGTGGCCGAGATCCTGTTCGGCTCCGTGAATGTGGATGCGTTTTTCCTTGAATACGACAATCATCGCTCTGGCGGATTCGAACCACTGCGGTTCATCAAGCCCGGCCATCAGCAGGCGGTGCTTGGCTTAATTACCACGAAGGTGGGTGAACTGGAAGATGCCGAACAGGTGAAAGCGCGCCTGCAGGAAGCGACCCAGTACATCAGCCTCGATCAGATTTGCCTCAGTCCGCAGTGTGGTTTTGCCTCGACGGAAGAGGGCAACAGCCTGAGCGAAGCAGAGCAGTGGCAGAAGATTCGACTGGTCGTGAACGTCGCGAATCAGGTCTGGTGATAGCGGAATGTGTGCAGCGTGGCGCAATAAATGCGCCACTTGTGCATACAAACCCGCATTTATGCTGATATTTACCATCGCTTGTTTATTTTTAAAGCACATCATCTGATGCTGTTGCAGAGAATATTGATGTGATCCTCTAATATTGATTCAAATTGCGAAATAACCCTCTGGTTTTCCGATCCCGTATTGCCTTTCTTCGCTATAAACGTTTTACTTACCGCCGTTGTCGATTTATCCCTCTGTGAACAGAAAAAAAGCAGCTTAAATCACCTGCGCTAAACCAGACGCTGCGCATAATGCGCTGTCATCATCTGGTCGGTCGTTGTATTAACGCAGCGAGGGGGCAACGCAAACTTATCTTTCATCGCAACATCAGTGACAGGCCGTATGACACATCGTTTAACCGTTAAAGACATTCTCGCGCTGGGCTTCATGACGTTTGCCCTGTTTGTTGGTGCGGGTAACATCATCTTTCCTCCCATGGTGGGTATTCAGTCAGGCGAACATGTCTGGGTGGCCGCTATTGGTTTTCTGCTTACCGCAGTCGGTCTGCCCGTTATCACCGTGATCGCGCTTGCGCGCGTCGGCGGCGGGATTGATGCCCTGAGCACGCCCATCGGCAAAGTTGCGGGTGTGGTTCTGGCCACGGTCTGCTACCTGGCGGTAGGGCCGCTTTTTGCCACGCCGCGTACCGCCACGGTCTCATTTGAGGTGGGCATTGCTCCACTTACCGGCGATGGCGAGCTGCCGCTGTTTATCTACAGCCTGATTTACTTTGTGCTGGTGATGGTGATTTCCCTCTATCCGGGGAAATTGCTGGATACGGTCGGCCATTTTCTGGCACCGCTAAAAATTGCAGCCCTGACGCTGCTGGGCGTCGCGGCTCTGCTGTGGCCGGCGGGAGGAACGATTCCTGCGACGGCGGACTATCAGCGCGCCGCATTTTCCAGTGGTTTTGTTAACGGCTATCTCACCATGGATACGCTGGGCGCAATGGTCTTCGGCATTGTCATCGTTAACGCCGCACGTTCGCGCGGGATTGATAATGCGGCGCTGTTAACCCGTTACACGGTTTTAGCCGGGGTTATCGCCGGCATTGGTTTGACCCTGGTTTACCTTAGTCTGTTTAAACTGGGCGCAGGCAGTGGTGCATTAGTGGATCAGAATGCCAACGGTGCGGCAATTCTCCATGCTTACGTTCAGCAGACCTTTGGTGATATGGGCAGCTTCTTCCTTGCCGCCCTGATTTTTATTGCCTGTATGGTGACCGCGGTCGGGCTGACCTGTGCCTGCGCAGAGTTTTTCGCGCAGTATTTGCCCTTGTCTTACAAAACGCTGGTCTTTGTACTGGGCCTGTTCTCGATGGTGGTATCGAACCTGGGGCTGAGCCATCTGATTCAGATTTCGATTCCGGTGCTGACGGCTATTTATCCGCCTTGTATCGTGCTGGTCGTGCTGAGTTTTACGCTGAACTGGTGGAATAAAAGCAGCCGTATTATCGCGCCGACTATGCTGGTCAGCCTGCTCTTTGGTATCCTTGACGCCATCAAAACCACCGGGTTTACAGCAGCGTTACCCGCATTGAGTCAGCATCTGCCGTTAGCCGACCAGGGCCTTGCCTGGTTGCCGCCATCACTGGTGATGTTGCTGATTGTGGCGCTGGTTGATCGGTTAAAAGGGGCTGAACAGGTGTCGGTTCACTCGTAACGGCTAAGATCGATTCTTCTTTAACCACGGGCTTGCCCGTGGTTTTTTCATTTCACAGGTACAGGTTGTTATGCAAGAAACCAACAAGCTCAAACGCGGACTGAGCACGCGCCACATCCGTTTTATGGCGCTGGGATCGGCGATCGGCACCGGGCTGTTCTACGGCTCGGCGGACGCCATCAAAATGGCGGGCCCCAGCGTGCTGCTGGCCTATATTATTGGCGGTGCGGTGGCGTACATCATCATGCGCGCGCTGGGGGAGATGTCGGTCAATAACCCTCAGGCCAGCTCTTTTTCCCGCTATGCGCAGGATTATCTCGGGCCAATGGCGGGTTACATCACCGGCTGGACCTACTGCTTTGAAATTTTGATCGTGGCCATTGCCGATGTCACCGCGTTCGGGATCTATATGGGCGTCTGGTTTCCGGAGGTGCCGCACTGGATCTGGGTGCTGAGCGTGGTGCTGATCATCGGCGCGGTCAATCTGATGAGCGTGAAGGTGTTTGGTGAGGTGGAGTTCTGGTTCTCTTTCTTTAAGGTCGCGACCATTATTGTGATGATTCTGGCCGGGTTTGGCATGATCGTCTGGGGGATTGGCAACGGCGGCCAACCGACCGGTATCCATAACCTGTGGACCAATGGCGGCTTTTTTGCCCACGGTATCGTTGGGATGTTGCTGTCGCTGCAGATGGTGATGTTTGCCTACGGCGGCATTGAAATCATCGGTATTACGGCGGGTGAGGCCAAAGATCCGGCAACCTCTATCCCACGCGCTATCAACTCGGTTCCGATGCGTATCCTGGTGTTTTACGTGGGCACGCTGTTTGTCATCATGTCCATTTACCCGTGGAATCAGGTCGGCACTAACGGCAGCCCGTTTGTTCTGACGTTCCAGCATCTGGGCATTGCCGCCGCCGCGTCCATCCTGAATTTTGTTGTGCTGACCGCCTCGCTGTCGGCGATAAACAGCGATGTCTTCGGCGTGGGGCGTATGTTGCACGGCATGGCTCAGCAGGGCCATGCACCCAAAATGTTTATGAAGGTCTCTAAACGCGGTATTCCCTGGGTGACGGTGGTGGTGATGATGTTCGCCATGTTGATTGCGGTGTATCTCAACTACCTGATGCCAGAAAAAGTCTTTCTGGTTATCGCCTCGCTGGCGACCTTTGCCACCGTTTGGGTCTGGATCATGATTCTGCTGTCGCAGATGGCGTTTCGACGCAAGATCGGCAAAGCGGCCGCCCGGACGTTAACCTTTGCCTTGCCCGGTGGAAGCTGGACGGCAGGCGCAGGCGTGGCGTTTTTATGTTTCATCATTGGCCTGATCGGCTATTTCCCGGATACCCGCGTTTCGCTGTATGTCGGGATGGTATGGATCGTGGTGCTGTTGCTGGGCTATAAGCTGGTGCGCAAATAACCCACGCTTGCTGTCCCGGTCCCGATATGTGCGGGGTTGGGACAGCCAATAATGACCGGCAACACAAAATAAAATCGGCGAAATGACTCGCCGAAACGGGACAGGGCAAGTGAAACAAACAGAGGGATGATTGACAAAATCATGCTAATGCAAAATGCATCCCCGTTAAATAAGTTGCCGTAAAATAAGACAAATGCCAGCGCGCGCATCAGCGTAAACGCCCGGCCTGTCTGGGTTCATTAGCCCGAAGGCGGCAAGATCATGCTGACCGGAGCCATCGCGTCGTTATCCAGGTGTTTACCCAACTGCGTCAGGGCAGCCTGCAACGGGCACAGCGTCCCGACTGCGGTGATTTGACATCCGGGCTGCCGCCACTCCTGACGTAAAAGCGGATGGCTGTCGTTCACGGGTTGTAACTGACGCAGGCCGTCCAGACTTTGTGCCTGAAAATAGAGGCGCAGGAAGCGCTGATGCGTCTTACTGTCGCGCCAGCGTTCCAGTACCAGACTGCTGCCAGGGGGGATATTGCCCCGCGTATAACCAGGCAGTTGCCATTCAAATCCCATTAAGCGGCGCACCATCGCAATGTTGGTGTCATGTGCCACCAGAAGCAGCCAGCGCACGTCAGGGTCGTTACCTTTAATGGCCTCAAGCATCTGGGACAGCAGCAGGGAACCGTGACGTTGTGCCATATAGAGCACGTCATTGCTGAGATCATAATTAGTGGTGAGCAGAGGAAGCAGAGCGGTGATCTGCCGGGCAGAGGTGATGTGTCCCCATGCCAGTTTCGCGAAAGGGAGGTTCTCGCTGTAGCCCAAACGCAACGTCTCGACCATGGCGGCCATGGCGCTAAGGCCCTCAACATAGACGCTTCCGCTTTTCGTCTGTTTCAACGCCCACGGACGATCGAAAAAGGGGCAATCGCTGCCGGGCCGGCATACCGACTGTTTAAGCAGCGTGATCGCGGGCTGAAGCTGCTGCTGACGCTGCGCTAAATCCCCGGCCGCGTCACGTTTTGCCTCTCGTTCACGTTGGGGATCGGTATGGGCAAAGGGCAGTTTCTCGGTTTGAAAGAGAGGATCGATGTCGCCGGCAACGGTATGAATCGCCACGCCACAGCCGGGAAACGCGCCATCCACCAACGCCTCGGCAGTCGCCCGCGTGCGCTGCAGCGGGCTGGCACGGACATAGATCGCCTTCGCGTCAGGGCAACCTGCGTTAAGTAAACCCAACTGGCGATAGTGGTCGCCTTCCCAGCGGGCCTTATTGACGACCGCGCTGTAGCCATGGCCCGTCAGTTCGCCGTCCGCCGTGCTCCAGACGTACCACGGCTGCTGGCTTGCCGCTTCAATCTCTGTGCGGTTACCCGGCGTCGGCGGACGTACCCCGTGTCGGCTCAGCTCCACGACTTTCTCAAGTTGGTACTCGGGGGCGGCGTACAGCGGCCCCGCCAGGAGCCAAAAAGTGCAGAGCATAAACCAATGTCGGGGCAGGTAGGCAGACATCATCAATCCTCAATTTCGTGCGTGGCGAGCAGCGCTTTAATTTGCGGATAGATTACCGCATTCGCCAGCAAAACAGGATTGCCCTTTTTCAGTCCGTCGTTGCGCATATAATCGTTAGTCACCCCACCGGCCTCGCGCATCAATACGATGCCCGGCAGGCCGTCCCACGGATGCATATGCGCTTCATAATAGCCAATCAAGCGACCTGCAGCGGCCCAGGCACTGGTTAACGCGCCGGAGCCGATGCGAATAAACATCCCGCCTTGCCTGAGCAGGGCATCGATGAGCTGCGTCACGTGCTCTCCGGGAATCCGACTGGAATTACTGATTCCCAGCAGGCCCTCATTAAGCTGTTGGGCTTTATGCACCTCAAGTCGGGTATCGTTGAGCCAGGCACCACTGCCTTTGCGGGCATGAAACAGTTCGTGATGATTGGGATCGCAAATCACGCCCACGACGGGCTCACAGTCGCAAACAATTGCCAGCGATACGCACCAGTTATGCAACCCGTTCACAAAACAGGCGGTGCCATCGATGGGATCGATCACCCATACAATACGGGCACCCTGAGTGTCACCGCCGCTCTCTTCTCCCAGAACGGCATCATCAGGATAGCGCTCCGAAATCAGTGACTTAATTAATTCTTCAACGTTGCGGTCAGCGTCACTGACCACATCCTGAAGGTCCCTCTTATGTTCCACCACCAGTTTTTGACGCTGTTGATACCATGACCAGGCGCGGCTTGCGGCCGCACGGGCGATTTCGCAGGCGTAATGATAGCGCGCGTCAATCTCAGAATGCGAAGCGGATGACATGTTTCCCTCTTATGATTTTTAAAACATATCGGATAAAGGAAGCGCCTGAACAGGCGGTCTGACAGTGAGAGCATCGTGAATCATAGTTAAGCAAGACTTATTAAGCCGCAGACCGGAACCAATGGCAATACGGCCGTGCTACTGACTGCGCGCTTTTTCAGCGTTACAGGTTTGTGGTGCGATGAAATGCGCTCACAAACCTGACGCCGTCAGGGGAAGGTTACAACTGTTGATCGGCTGCCAGCTGCATCAGACGCGGATAAAACTGAAAAAAGCAGGCCTCAAACGCGGAGTAATGCGCCGTAAAATCGTGATAAGAGTCGCGCAGGGCGGCCAGCCTGGGGCGACGGCTCGCCATGCCATTCAGTACCCGTTCGAGACGTTCCGGGTCGGCGTAATGTTCGAACCAGCGTTCACGCCACATTACGGCATTGAGCGCTTTAAATTCGTCGGGTGTGGCAGCCAGCTGCGGAACAATTTCGCTTTCGGCGTTGGCCGAAAATTGTTTTAGCGAGTGCGCCTGATGGAAGCGATCCCAGTGACGCGCCAGAAAATGGTCCCAAACGACATCCAGCGTAATGGGCGCAACGCGGTAGGTTTCTGCCCGAAAAAGCTGGCGTGCCTCACGCACTTCCGGCAGGGCATCGGTCATGACATCAAGCCGGCGATGCATCAGAATGCCGTCGGCCACCGGTTTGGGCCAGTGTTGATGCGGCGCACCGCGAACAAAATCCGCCATCAGATTGCCGAGGAGTGAGCTGTCTGCAAGATGGGCTAAGTGAAGATGAGCAAGAAAATTCATGCGCTATTATAAGCGCAACTCGCTTTGCGCAGCCAGTTGTTCAGAATTGTTCGATTTTCCGCTAAACTGTGCCGCCTGTTTTTCTGAGTAAGAAGTCTTTCATGCGTGTCGCCGATTTTGCTTTTGAATTGCCCGAATCCCTTATCGCCCATTACCCTCAGGCGCAGCGTAGCGGTTGTCGCTTGCTGTCGCTGGACGGCCCGAGCGGGGCGCTGGCCCATGGCGTTTTTACCGATGTACTGGACAAGCTTCAGCCTGGCGATCTGCTGGTGTTTAACAACACGCGCGTGATCCCGGCCCGGGTGTTCGGGCGTAAAGCAAGCGGCGGCAAAATTGAAATGCTGGTAGAGCGCATGCTTGATGACAAGCGCGTGCTGGCACACGTTCGGGCGTCCAAAGCGCCGAAGCCAGGCGCAGAATTGCTGCTGGGCGACGATGAGAGCGTGAAAGCCACGATGGTCGCGCGTCACGATGCGCTGTTCGAGATTGCATTCGAAGACGATCGTGCCGTGCTGGACATTCTCAACAGCGTAGGCCATATGCCGCTGCCGCCGTACATTGACCGCCCGGATGAAGAAGCGGATCGCGAGCTTTACCAGACGGTCTACAGCGCGCGCCCTGGCGCCGTGGCGGCACCGACCGCCGGCCTGCACTTTGACGAACCCTTAATTCAGGCGCTAAAAGACAAAGGCGTTGAGATGGCTTTTGTCACCTTGCACGTTGGGGCAGGGACGTTCCAGCCGGTACGCGTAGAGACGATTGAAGAGCACCATATGCACGCCGAATATGCGGAAGTGCCGCAGGAGGTGGTGGATGCGGTGCTGGCCTGCAAAGCGCGCGGCAACAAGGTGGTGGCGGTAGGCACCACCTCGGTACGCTCGCTGGAAAGCGCAGCCAAAGCCAGTCAGGATGCGCTGATTGCGCCATTCTTTGATGACACCCAAATCTTTATCTATCCGGGCTATGAGTATCAGGTAATTGATGCGCTGATCACCAATTTCCACTTGCCCGAATCGACGTTGATCATGCTGGTCTCGGCCTTTGCCGGTTATCAGCACACGATGGCTGCTTATCGTGCGGCGGTGGCGGAAGAATACCGTTTCTTCAGCTACGGCGACGCGATGTTTATCAGCAAAAACCCCCAGGCGCTGCTGGAAAAAGTGGGCGCCTGATCTGTTTACTTTGAACATCGGACTGTTTCTCCGATGGAGGTCTTGTGAAATTTGAGCTTGATACCACAGACGGTCGCGCGCGTCGCGGTCGTCTGATTTTCGATCGTGGCGTGGTGGAAACCCCGGCCTTTATGCCCGTGGGCACCTATGGCACTGTGAAGGGCATGACGCCGGAAGAAGTGCAGGAAACCGGCGCGCAAATTATTTTGGGCAACACCTTCCACCTCTGGCTGCGTCCCGGCCAGGAAATCATGAAGCTGCACGGCGATTTGCATGATTTTATGCAGTGGAAAGGCCCTATTCTGACCGATTCCGGCGGCTTCCAGGTCTTCAGCCTGGGCGATATTCGTAAGATCACCGAAGCCGGCGTCCATTTCCGCAACCCGATCAACGGCGATTCTATCTTCCTCGATCCGGAAAAATCGATGGAGATCCAGTACGACCTGGGATCGGACATCGTGATGATCTTTGATGAGTGCACGCCGTACCCGGCGGACTGGGATTATGCCAAGCGCTCCATGGAGATGTCTCTGCGCTGGGCACAACGCAGTCGCGACCGTTTTGACAGCCTGGGTAACAAAAATGCGCTGTTTGGCATTATTCAGGGTTCGGTTTACGAAGATTTACGTGATGTCTCTGTGAAAGGTCTGGTAGAGATCGGCTTTGATGGGTACGCTGTGGGCGGCCTGGCGGTCGGTGAACCGAAAGAGGATATGCACCGTATTCTTGAGCATGTTTGCCCGCAGATCCCAGCGGATAAACCGCGTTACCTGATGGGCGTGGGTAAACCTGAGGATCTGGTCGAGGGCGTACGTCGCGGCGTGGATATGTTTGACTGCGTCATGCCAACGCGCAATGCGCGCAATGGCCACTTATTTGTGACCGATGGCGTGGTAAAAATTCGCAATGCCAAGCATAAAGATGATGTTTCGCCGCTGGATGCAGAGTGCGATTGTTACACCTGTCGCAATTACAGCCGCGCGTACTTGCATCATCTTGATCGCTGTAACGAAATACTGGGCGCGCGTCTCAACACGATTCATAACCTGCGCTACTACCAGCGTCTGATGGCGGGTTTACGCCAGGCTATCGAAGAGGGTAAATTAGAGCGCTTTGTTAGCGAGTTCTACCAACGGACGGGCAAAGCGGTTCCGCCTTTAACGTCTGATAATTCATCAATGAGGGAAATTTAATGAGCTTTTTCATTTCTGACGCTGTGGCTGCAGCAGGCGCACCGTCTCAGGGAAGTCCGTATTCTCTGGTGATCATGCTGGTCGTCTTCGGCCTGATCTTTTACTTCATGATCCTGCGCCCGCAGCAGAAGCGTGCAAAAGAGCATAAGAAGCTGATGGATTCTATCTCCAAAGGTGATGAAGTCCTGACGAATGGTGGCCTGGTGGGTCGCGTAACCAAAGTGGCAGAAACCGGCTACATTGCGATTGCGCTGAACGACACTACTGAAGTGGTTATTAAACGTGATTTCGTGGCTGCCGTCCTGCCGAAAGGTTCTATGAAGGCGCTGTAATTTTTACTTCCCTAAGGGAACTGCCGTGTTAAATCGTTATCCTTTGTGGAAGTACATAATGCTGGTCGTGGTGCTTGTCATTGGCCTGGTGTATGCACTTCCCAACCTTTATGGTGAGGATCCGGCTGTTCAGATCACTGGCGCGCGCGGAAGCGCCGCCAGTGAGCAAACGTTGGATCAAATTCAGAACGTATTAAAACAAGACAATATTCAAAGTAAGTCTGTTGCGCTGGAAAATGGCGCGATTACCGCGCGTTTTGCCAATACGGATGTGCAACTGCGTGCCCGCGAAGCGATCATGAAAGCGCTGGGCGAAAACTATGTGGTCGCGCTTAACCTTGCACCGGCCACGCCGCGCTGGCTGACGCTGCTGGCGGCACAGCCCATGAAGCTTGGCCTCGATCTGCGTGGTGGTGTGCACTTCCTGATGGAAGTGGATATGGACACTGCCCTGAGCAAACTGCAAGAGCAGAATGCTGACAGCCTGCGCAGCGACCTGCGCGAAAAGAATATCCCTTATACCAACGTCAACAAGATTGCTAACTACGGCGTGGAAATTCGTTTCCGTGACGCAGCCAGCCGCGATGCTGCGGTTAAGTGGCTATCCTCGCGTCATCAGGATCTCGTCATTAACAGCAGTGGCGATGATGCACTGCGCGCCACCATGACCGATGCCCGCCTCAGCGAAGCACGTGAATATGCGGTTCAGCAGAACATTACTATCCTGCGTAACCGTGTAAACCAACTGGGTGTTGCAGAACCGCTGGTACAGCGTCAGGGTTCTGACCGCATCGTGGTTGAACTGCCAGGTATTCAGGACACCGCGCGCGCCAAAGAAATTTTAGGTGCGACGGCGACGCTGGAATTCCGTCTGGTTAACACCAGCGTGGATCCTACCGCCGCCGCCAGCGGCCGTGTACCGGGTGATTCTGAAGTGAAAGACATGCGTGATGGACGCCCTGTGGTGCTCTATAAACGCGTGATCCTGACCGGTGACCACATTACCGATTCCACATCCAGCATGGATGAGTACAACCAGCCTCAGGTGAACATTTCACTGGACGGCGCGGGCGGTAATATCATGTCTAACTTCACCAAGGACAACATCGGTAAGCCGATGGCGACCCTGTTTGTGGAGTACAAAGACAGCGGCAAGAAAGATGCTAACGGTCGTGCCATTCTGGTGAAACAGGAAGAGGTGATCAACGTCGCCAATATTCAGTCTCGCCTGGGTAACAGCTTCCGCATCACCGGTATCAGTAACCCGAACGAAGCACGTCAGCTGTCGCTGCTGCTGCGTGCCGGTGCGCTGATTGCGCCTATCCAGATTGTGGAAGAGCGGACTATTGGTCCAACGATGGGGCAGCAGAACATTACTCAGGGTCTGGAAGCCTGCCTGTGGGGCCTGGTCGCCTCTATCCTGTTTATGGTGCTGTACTACAAGAAAGTTGGCCTGATTGCCACCAGCGCACTGCTGGCAAACCTGGTACTGATTGTCGGTATCATGTCACTGCTGCCGGGCGCCACGCTGACGATGCCTGGCATTGCCGGTATCGTGCTGACGCTGGCGGTGGCGGTCGATGCCAACGTACTGATCAACGAGCGTATTAAAGAAGAACTGCGTAACGGGCGTAGCGTGCAGCAGGCAATTCATGAGGGCTACAAAGGCGCCTTCTCCAGTATTGTCGATGCTAACGTCACCACCCTGATCAAAGTGGTGATTCTGTATGCGATCGGTACGGGTTCCATTAAGGGCTTTGCGATTACAACGGCTATTGGTATTGCGACCTCAATGTTCACATCGATTGTCGGTACCCGCGCCATCATTAACCTGATGTACGGTGGCAAGCGCATCAAAAAGCTGTCTATCTGAGGAGTGCGTTGTGGCACAGGAATATAACATTGAGCAGTTAAACCATGGCCGTAAAGTCGTCGACTTTATGCGCTGGGATACGCTGGCATTTATCATTTCGGGACTGTTAATCATCATCTCGATTGCCATTGTTGGCGTACGTGGTTTTAACTGGGGTCTCGATTTCACCGGCGGTACGGTGATTGAGATCAACCTGGAAAAACCCGCTGACCTTGACACGATCCGTGCCGAGCTGGTCAAGGCGGGCTTTCAGGAGCCGCTGATCCAGAACTTTGGTAGCAGCCGCGACGTGATGGTGCGTATGCCGCCTGTCACGGGGCCTGCAGGCACAGAGTTAGGCAACAAAGTAGTCACGGTGATTAACCAGACCACCCAGCAAAACGCCACGGTAAAACGTATCGAGTTTGTTGGACCGAGCGTGGGTAGCGATCTGGCGCAGGCCGGAGCGTTGGCTCTGCTGTCGGCACTGATTGCGATCCTGATCTACATCGGTATTCGCTTTGAGTGGCGCCTGGCGCTGGGTACGGTGCTGGCGCTGGCGCACGACGTGATCATCACCTGTGGACTGCTGTCGCTGTTCCGGGTTGAAGTCGACCTCACCATCGTGGCCTCGCTGATGTCGGTTATCGGTTACTCGCTTAACGATAAAATCGTGGTTTCGGACCGTATTCGTGAGAACTTCCGTAAAATTCGTCGCGGCTCTTCTTACGACATTACCAACGTGTCCCTGACCCAGACGTTGAGCCGTACCTTGATCACCTCGCTGACGACGCTGGCGATGATCCTGATCCTGTTCATCTTTGGTGGTGCGCTGCTGAAAGGCTTCTCGCTGACCATGCTGATCGGTGTCACCATTGGTACGATTTCGTCGATCTACGTCTCTTCAGCGCTGGCGTTGAAGCTGGGCATGAAACGCGAACACATGCTGGTACAAAAAGTGGAGAAAGAGGGCGCAGATCAGCCTTCAATCCTGCCGTAATCGTTGCATGATAAAAAAGCCGCCAGTTCAGACAACTGGCGGCTTTTTTTTGTCTTTATGGTGTGGGTACAGCCGTTTTGGCCAGTACCTGATGAATCCGCACATAGCCAAGCTGGTCCGGCGTAATACCGCCCAGGCGCAACGGCACAATGACCGAACTGCGTGGCGTCAGCAAGGCGGGAACCCGGATGGTTTGCGTCAGACTGTCGGCCTCAAGCGGTTTACCGGTCGCGGGATCGAGCTGGCCCCAGACTACGGTAGCCTCCAGCCCCGGCAGCGGCGTATTATCCCGCGTCTGTAGGGTCAGGTTAGCGCGTGAGCCGTTGGCTTCTGCCTCAACACGCGATAAAGACAAGCGAAGCGTGCCGGCCTGGGTTTGTAATTCAACGGGCGTATTGGCCTGAGGTAATAACCAGGCACCCTGCTGCGAATGTCCGTTAAGCTGCCCCTGAATCTCCACCGCGCTTGCCTGGCTGGTAAGCCGCTGCATCTGCTGGTTCAACTGACTAACTTCCTGATGAAGTTGTTTAACCTGTGGCTGCCCGGCCGTTGTGCTGCAACCGCTCAACAGCATCAGTGAGAGGGCGGCGGGGGCCCAAACCATCCTGATCATTATTTATCCTTATCCGTTATAAAGAAATGGCCAGAAACTGTCCGGGTGAAGGTTATCCGGTGTGGCTTCTGTGTTTCATTAATATTCATGGCATGGCTCTGTCCGGTTTCGCCTGGGTAACCTGAAAGGGCCAACAGCACGTTATCTTCCAGGTTAGCGATGTCGTCAAGCCTGTCCTGAGCGGCCAGACGGCGGTTTGTTCGTTAACGGAATCGTCTGAACGGCAGGGGAGCCGAGTCAGCCTTCTCCCGTTGTCCCGCTCAGGCAAAGGCTGCTGCCGTAATGCGCTGAAGCTGTTACGGCCCGTTCACGCGTTCCTGCGTGTGTGCCGGTGTCTCCGGTGAGGGAGGCTGGCGGTCTGCTCACCACATCCCGCCTGCGGCTCTGTAAGTGTCGTACTGTTTAACGTCGCTGGCCTGTTGCCCGCTCAGGCTGTGAGGCAGGCAGGGGAAAGCACGGGAATCGATTTTGTTGACCTGCAGTTCGCGCTACACTGTATAACCCATTTATCTCGTGTCAGGAAACGTCATGCATTGCCCATTCTGCTCCGCTGTAGACACTAAAGTGATTGATTCTCGTCTGGTTAGTGAGGGTTCGTCAGTGCGGCGCCGTCGTCAATGTCTGGTGTGCCATGAGCGTTTCACTACGTTTGAAGTGGCTGAACTGGTGATGCCGCGCGTGGTGAAAAGCAACGACGTGCGTGAGCCTTTCAATGAAGACAAGCTGGCCAGCGGCATGATGAAAGCGCTGGAGAAGCGTCCGGTCAGTGCGGATGCCGTTGAGAGTGCGGTAAGCCATATTAAAACCCAACTGCGGGCGACAGGAGAACGTGAAATCCCCAGCAAGCTGATTGGCAACCTGGTGATGGACGAGCTGAAGAAGCTCGATAAGGTAGCCTATATCCGCTTTGCTTCTGTTTACCGCAGCTTTGAGGACGTGCGTGATTTTGGCGAAGAGATTGCCAGATTACAGGATTAAATCATGACCGATGAACGCTATATGGCGCGCGCGCTGGAGTTGGCGCGCCGCGGCCGTTTTACCACCACACCCAATCCCAATGTAGGCTGCGTCATTGTGCGTGACGGTCAGATTGTTGGGGAAGGCTGGCATCAGCGCGCCGGGGAACCGCATGCGGAAGTGCACGCGTTACGTATGGCGGGGGATCGCGCACGTGGCGCAACCGCCTATGTGACGCTGGAACCCTGCAGTCACCACGGGCGCACGCCGCCCTGTTGTGATGCATTAATTGCCGCAGGTGTAACCCGCGTGGTGGCGGCCATGCAGGATCCCAATCCGCAGGTAGCCGGACGGGGATTACACCGCCTGCATCAGGCGGGCATTGAGGTCAGCCACGGGCTGATGATGCAGGAAGCGGAAGCCCTGAACCGTGGTTTTCTGAAACGCATGCGTACCGGCTTTCCCTGGATACAGTTAAAACTGGGTGCCTCGCTGGACGGCCGCACCGCCATGGCCAGTGGGGAAAGCCAGTGGATCACCTCGCCGGCGGCCCGGCGCGACGTGCAGCGGCTGCGCGCCCAGAGTTCCGCCATCCTCAGCAGCAGTGCAACCGTACTGGCGGATAATCCCTCGTTAACGGTGCGCTGGTCAGAACTGGACAGCGAAAGTCAGCGCCTGGTGGATGAAGCCGAGCTACGTCAGCCGGTAAGAGTGATCGTCGATAGCCAGAATCGCGTAACGCCGGACCACAAACTTATTGAACAATTAGGCGAAACCTGGCTGATGCGCCAGCAGGTCGACGATCGGCACTGGCCGGAAACGGTGACGCAGATTCCTGTTCCACTGCGCGACAGCCAGCTGGATTTAGTGGCGCTGATGATGGTGCTGGGCCAGCGGCAGATTAACAGCGTCTGGGTGGAAGCCGGTGCGACGCTAGCGGGCGCGCTCATTCAGGCCGGGCTGGTGGATGAGCTGATTGTGTATGTTGCGCCGAAATTACTGGGCAATGACGCGCGTGGCCTGTGCCAGCTTGCGGGGTTAACGCAGTTGGCCGATGCACCGGTCTTTGCCTTTCGCGATATCCGTCAGGTCGGCGATGATGTGCGCCTGACGCTGACACCGCAATAACGGAGGCGGAAAAGCGAGAGCACGCCGCCAAAGAGTATGTTAGAATCCGCCCCCCTGCGCGGGGCCAAACAAACCCCTGAAAGGATATGTATGAAAGTTATCGAAGCTGCCGTTGCAACGCCTGAGGCAAACATTGCCATCGTTATCGCGCGTTTTAACAACTTTATCAATGACAGCCTGTTAGACGGCGCGGTTGATGCCCTGAAGCGCATTGGCCAGGTCAGCGATGACAATATCACCGTTGTCTGGGTTCCAGGCGCTTATGAACTGCCGCTGGCAGCCCGTGCGCTGACCAAAACCGGCAAGTACGACGCCGTGATCGCGCTGGGTACCGTAATTCGTGGTGGCACTGCTCACTTCGAATATGTCGCAGGTGAAGCCAGCTCCGGTATTGCCAGCGTTGCCATGGACAGTGATATTCCGGTGGCATTCGGCGTACTGACGACTGAAAATATCGAGCAGGCCATTGAGCGTGCTGGAACGAAAGCGGGTAATAAAGGTGCCGAAGCGGCCCTGACCGCGCTTGAAATGATCAACGTATTGAAAGCCATTAAAGCCTGATTTTTGTAAGGGGAATTTTGTGAAACCTGCTGCTCGTCGTCGCGCCCGTGAGTGCGCTGTCCAGGCGCTTTACTCCTGGCAGTTGTCCAACAACGACATTGCCGATGTGGAATACCAGTTTCTGGCGGAACAAGACGTCAAAGACGTCGACATTACCTATTTCCGCGAACTGCTGTCCGGTGTGGCGACCAACAGCGCGTACCTGGATGGCCTGATGAAGCCGTATCTGTCGCGTCAGCTCGAAGAGCTGGGACAGGTTGAAAAAGCCATTCTGCGTGTTTCGCTGTATGAATTGAGCAAGCGTTCTGATGTGCCCTATAAAGTGGCCATCAACGAAGGTATTGAGCTGGCGAAAGTGTTTGGTGCCGAAGACAGCCATAAATTTGTCAACGGCGTACTGGATAAAGCCGGTCCACAAATCAGACCCCAACGCAAATAATCAATAAGGCCGGCTTGCCGGCCTTTTTCATTAATGGTTAAGCGGAACGCAATTATGTCATGTGGTGAATTTGAACTCATCGCACGCTACTTCAATCGCAGAACGCGTAGCCGCCGTGATGTCGAACTCGGCATTGGCGACGATTGCGCGTTGCTTAGCGTGCCCGAAAAACAGACGCTGGCGGTCAGCACCGATACGCTGGTTTCCGGCGTCCATTTCCTGTCTTCCATCCATCCTGCGGATTTAGCGTATAAATCTCTGGCGGTAAACCTGAGCGATTTGGCCGCGATGGGAGCCGATCCTGCCTGGCTGACGCTGGCCATGACCTTGCCTGACGTGAATGAAACCTGGCTCAGCAGCTTTAGCGAAAGCCTGTTTGACCTGCTGGAATACTACGACATGCAGCTGGTGGGCGGCGATACCACGCGTGGCCCCCTCAGCCTCACGTTGGGGATTCATGGCTTGATTCCCCACGGCAAGGCGCTGAAACGCTCGGGCGCCAGGCCGGGTGACTGGATCTACGTGACCGGTACGCTGGGCGACAGCGCTGCCGGGCTGGCGTTATTACAGCATCACTGCCGCATTGACGATCCGGCGATACACGAAGCCCTGATCAAGCGCCACCTGCGCCCAATGCCGCGCATTTTACAGGGACAGTCGCTGCGTTCCCTGGCGTCGTCCGCCATTGATTTATCGGATGGACTCATCTCCGATCTTGGCCATGTACTGAAAGCCAGCGGCTGTGGTGCACGGTTGAATCTGGATGCGCTGCCGCTCTCTTCTGCACTGCGTGAAAACTTTGATGCCGAACAGGTGCTGCGCTGGGCGCTCAGCGGCGGAGAAGATTACGAGCTGTGCTTTAGCGTGCCGGAAGTCAATCGTGGCGCGCTGGATGTGGCGCTGGGGCATCTTGGCGTGCCTTATACCTGCATTGGCCAGATGGCACCGGAGTCAGAAGGGCTGTCACTGCTGGAAAACGGTAAACCCACGGAATTCCGCCATAAAGGATTCGACCATTTTGACCTCAGATAAAACCCTCGCGAAAAGCCGCCTGCGCCTGCGCAATCCCTGGCATTTGCTGGCGACCGGCTTCGGCAGCGGCCTGAGCCCGTTTATGCCCGGAACGGTAGGATCGCTGGCCGCCATTCCGTTTTGGTGGCTCATGACCTTGCTCCCCCATGATCTCTACTCGCTGGTGGTCTTGCTGGGCATTAGTGTGGGCGTTTACCTTTGCCATCGCACCGCCAAGGACATGGGCGTGCATGACCACGGCAGCATTGTCTGGGATGAGTTTATCGGGATGTGGATTACCCTGATGGCGATTCCGGTCAACAGCTGGCAATGGGTGGTGAGTGGTTTTGTTCTGTTCCGCGTGCTGGATATCTGGAAACCCTGGCCGATTCGCTGGTTCGATCGTAACGTGCATGGCGGTATGGGCATCATGGTAGATGATATTATCGCCGGTATTATCGCGGCGGCGATGCTGTACGCGACGGGCGTCTTTTTGGCCGCTTAAGCTTGCCACACCGGGCCTGTACAGCGAAAAACCCCGCCTGTTCTCCCTCATTTCGTCGTTCAGCATGATGGCCGTTCCCCTGCGGGAACGGTCTGCCGCTTTGCCTGTCGGACAGCGCATAGCGCAGCATGCAAAGCGCTTCACAACCCGCTTACTGATAACCTGTTGCCGGGTGCGGTTGATAGGCCTCTTCCAGATGGGCGATCTCGTCCCCGGTCAGTTCCACGTTGACGGCGTTAGCCAACTCGGCGAACTGCCCGGCGCGTGAAGCACCGATGATCGGGGCGGTGACGGCGGGTTTGCTGAGTAACCATGCCAGCGCCACCTGCGCACGCGTCACGTCTTTGTCCGCCGCAACCTCTGCAAGGCGCTCGGCTATCATCGCGTCGTTCTCCTCGGTTGTGGCATAGAGCGAGGGAATGACGTCATCCGATACGGATCGTGCGGTGGTTTCTCCCCAGGGGCGGGTCAGTTTGCCGCGTGCCAGGGGGCTCCAGGGCAATACCGCAATGTTTTCCCGCAGACACAAAGGGTGCATCTCCCGCTCTTCTTCACGTTGGATCAGGTTGTACTGATCCTGCATGCTGACAAAGCGTGCCCAGCCCTGTTGGTCCTGCAGGGCCAAGGCCTGAGCAAACTGGTGGCTATGCATTGAGGAGGCACCAATGTAGCGCGCTTTACCAGACTTCACCACTGCGTCAAGGGCTTCCAGCGTCTCTTCCAGCGGGGTGTCATAGTCCCAGCGATGAATTTGCAGGAGATCGACATACTCCATATCCAGCCGTTGCAGGCTGTCGTCGATAGATTGCAGAATGTTCTGGCGAGATAAGCCCTGCGAGAGATTGCTCATGGGAAAGAAAACTTTGGTGGCAACGACCACCTCATCACGTCGGGCAAAATCTTTGAGCGCCCGGCCCACAATCTCCTCGCTACTGCCGTCAGAATAGCTGTTCGCGGTATCAAAAAAATTGATCCCTGCTTCCAGCGCCTGCTGGATGAGCGGACGGCTGCTCTCTTCCGGAAGTGTCCAGGCGTGCTTGCCGCGATCGGGTTCCCCAAAGGTCATACAACCCAGGCAAAGCCGGGAAACCGTTAAGTCAGTGTTCGCTAATTGAATGGTTTTCATGAAGACTCCTGCTATGTCTAACCCAGGGGATTAAGCATAGCAGGAATGACGCGCTCCACAGTGCGCGGGCAGGGGACCTACTGCGCCAGCCAGCGGCTGATCTGCTGTTGAATACCGTCAATGTCCAGTTGGTAGTCGTGGCGCATTTCTTCCTGAGTACCAGGCGGAATAAACTCATCAGGCAGGCCGATATTCAGCACGGGCACGCCCAGGCGTTTAGCCATGACAAACTCATTCACGCCGCTGCCTGCGCCGCCTTTAATCGCGCCTTCTTCCAGCGTAATCAGGGACTCATGACTGGCTGCCAGTTCGGCGATCAGTGACGTATCCAGCGGTTTCACGAAGCGCATGTCCACAAGCGTTGCGTTCAGCGCTTCCGCCACCTTGCTCGCTTCCGGCAACAGCGTACCGAAGTTGAGGATGGCCAGTTTTTCGCCCTGACGTTTTACCACGCCTTTACCCAGCGGCAGGCTTTGCAGCGGTGTCAGCGCAGCACCGGTACCGGTACCGCGCGGATAACGTACCGCGGCCGGGCCATCCTGATAGTGATAACCGGTATACAGCATCTGGCGACATTCATTCTCGTCGCTTGGCGTCATAATCACCATGTCCGGCACGCAGCGCAGATAGGCGAGATCGAACGCGCCCTGGTGCGTCTGCCCGTCAGCGCCGACGATGCCGCCGCGATCGATGGCAAACAACACCGGCAGTTTCTGAATTGCCACGTCGTGGATGACCTGATCGTAGGCGCGCTGCAGGAAGGTGGAGTAGATGGCCACCACCGGTTTGTAGCCCCCAATCGCCAGGCCAGCGGCGAAGGTCACCGCGTGCTGTTCGGCAATGGCAACGTCAAAATACTGGTTGGGGTATTTGCGAGAGAAACCGACCATACCTGAACCTTCACGCATGGCAGGCGTAATCGCCATCAGCTTCGTATCGTGAGCGGCCATCTCACACAGCCAGTTGCCGAAAATTTTGGAATAGCTCGGCAAACCTTCGGCGCTTTTTGGCAGCTCACCGCTGGCGACGTCAAATTTCGGCACAGCATGCCAGGTAATAGGATCCTGTTCTGCCGGCGCGTAGCCTTTGCCCTTTTTGGTCATAATATGCAGGAACTGTGGCCCTTTCAGGCTACGCATATTACTCAGCGTATTTACCAGCGTCAGCACATCATGGCCGTCCACCGGGCCGATATAGTTAAAACCCAGCTCTTCAAACAGGGTTCCGGGCACGACCATGCCTTTCAGATGCTCTTCGGTACGCTTCACTAATTCTTTAATCGGCGGCAGGCCGGTCAGAACACGCTTGCCGCCTTCACGCAGACGCGCATAGGTTTTGCCCGAGAGGATCTGCGCCAGCCGGTTGTTCAGCGCCCCGACGTTCTCTGAAATCGACATTTCATTGTCATTCAGAATCACGAGCATATCCGATTTGATATCGCCTGCATGGTTCATGGCTTCAAACGCCATGCCCGCAGTAATGGCACCATCACCGATAACGCAGGCCGTGCGGCGGCCTTTGCCTTCACGTTCGGCAGCCGCAGCCATGCCCAGTCCGGCACTGATGGAGGTCGAAGAGTGGCCCACGCTCAGCACATCGTACTCACTCTCGCCGCGCCAGGGAAACGGATGCACGCCGTTCTTTTGGCGAATAGAGCCAATGCGATCGCGGCGTCCCGTTAAAATTTTGTGCGGATAAGCCTGATGACCGACGTCCCACACCAGGTGATCGAACGGCGTGTTATAGACGTAATGCAGCGCCACAGTCAGCTCGACCACGCCCAGGCCCGACGCAAAATGGCCGCTTGAGCGGCTCACGCTGTCTAATAAATACTGGCGCAGCTCGTTGCAGAGCGCAGGCAATTTCTCTTTTGGCAGGGCTCGCAGCGCCTGAACCGTTTCTGCCTGCGCCAGTGTCGGGTATTTTGTAATATCAAAACTCATCAGTGACTCATCATGGAAGTTATTTATCGCGTTCAATTACGAAGCTCGCCAGCGCCTTCAAGGCTGTGGTGTTATAGGATTTGGCAGAGAGCATGTGCAAAGCATCGACGGCTTCCTGATATAAATCCAGTGCCTTAGTGCGGGCATCATCCAGACCCATCAGTGAAGGATAGGTGCTTTTTCCAAGATCTTGATCGGCACCCTGGCGTTTTCCGATGACAGCTGTGTCACCCGTCACATCCAGGATGTCATCCTGCACCTGAAAAGCCAGACCGATAGCGTCTGCATAGCGATCAAGATACGGAAGCGCCTCGCGGCCTTTTTCGCCAGCGGCAAACGCGCCAAGCCGAACGGCCGCGCGGATCAACGCACCGGTTTTATGACGATGAATTTGTTCAAGTTGAGCAAGCCCCACCGACTGACCCTCCGCCGCCAGATCCAGTGCCTGACCGCCGCACATCCCCGCGACGCCGCTGGCTTTTGCCAGTTCTGACAACATGGCCAGCCGATATTCCGCGCTCACGCCCGGCATGGGCTGGTCGGCAAGGATAGAAAATGCCAGCGTTTGCAGCGCATCGCCTGCAAGGATGGCGGTATCTTCACCATATTTAATATGGCAGGTCGGTTGCCCACGACGCAGAGCGTCATCGTCCATGGCAGGAAGATCGTCATGAATCAGTGAATAGGCATGAATACACTCAACTGCTGCAGCGGGCGCATCCAGACTCGCTTTGTCGGCGTGAAGCATCTCGCCGGTGGCGTAGACCAGAAACGGGCGCAGGCGTTTTCCGCCTAATAATGCCCCATACTGCATGGCATTCACCAGAGGAGAACTCTGAAAAGGCAGGGCGTCTAATAAGCCCGTCAACGCACGATTCACCTGCCTGTGATAAGCGTCGAGCAGTTCAGGAAAATCCATTAGTTGTTTTCCGGCGTAAAAGAGGAGAGGTCGGCGTCTTTATCATCGCTGAGTAAAATACGAACGCGCTGCTCGGCCTGTTGCAGCGTCTGTTGGCCATTGCGTGCCAGCTGCACGCCGCGCTCAAATTCATTGAGGGCCTCTTCCAACGGCAGTTCACCACTTTCCAGACGACTGACAATCTGTTCCAGCTGCTGCAATGACGTTTCAAAGCTGGCTGGCTGTTCGGCTTTTTTCGGCATAGTTAGGATCGACTCACGGTTGGAACGTTATCATGCAATCGGTCATGGTAGCTGAGAGAGAATGATTAGCAAAATAATCAATGTGCATGCTGTTGCAGAAGCAGTCACCAGGTAAAGGTGATATACTTCCGCGCCTCGGATGCGGATGCGCCTGGCAGCCCGCAATTTTATGATCTTACCAGCTAAGTGCAGCCTGTTTTAGCACTTATTTGCCCAACGAAGCTGTATCGCCATGAAGTTTATCGTCAAGTTATTTCCCGAAATCACCATCAAGAGTCAGTCGGTGCGCCTGCGCTTTATTAAGATTCTTGCCAGCAATATTCGCAACGTGCTTAAAACCGTCAGCGACGAGATCGCGGTCGTCCGTTACTGGGATCATATTGAAGTGCGCTGCAAAGATGAAGCCATGCGCACGGTTATTCCTGATGAGCTCATGCGCATTCCCGGTATCCACCATGTCCTTGCGGTGGAAGAGCGTGAATATACCGATATTCATCATATTTTTGAGCAGACGCTGGCGCAGTACCGCGATGCTCTTGAAAACAAAACGTTTTGCGTGCGTGTTAAACGCCGGGGCAAACACAGCTTTAGTTCGCAGGATGTGGAACGCTACGTCGGCGGTGGCCTGAATCAGCACATCGAGAGCGCCACGGTGCAGCTTAAAAAGCCAGAGGTGACGGTCAATCTCGAAGTGGAAGAGAACCGCTTAACGCTGGTGACCGCACGCTATGAGGGGCTGGGCGGTTTCCCGATTGGCACGCAGGAAGATGTGCTGTCGCTAATCTCGGGCGGCTTTGACTCTGGCGTGTCGAGCTACATGCTGATGCGTCGCGGCTGCCGGGTGCATTACTGCTTCTTTAATCTTGGCGGTGCCGCACACGAAATCGGCGTGCGTCAGGTGGCGCATTATATCTGGAACCGTTTCGGTCGTTCACATCGGGTCCGTTTTGTCGCGATAAACTTCGAACCGGTCGTGGGCGAAATTTTAGAAAAAGTCGACGATGGCCAAATGGGCGTGGTACTGAAGCGCATGATGGTTCGCGCCGCGTCGATGGTCGCTGAACGCTATGGCGTTCAGGCGCTGGTGACCGGTGAAGCTCTGGGACAGGTTTCCAGTCAGACCCTGACCAACCTGCGTTTGATCGACAATGCATCGGATACGCTGATTCTGCGTCCGCTGATCTCCCATGATAAAGAGCACATCATCAAGGTTGCGCGTGAGATCGGCACCGAAGATTTTGCCAGTACCATGCCGGAATATTGCGGTGTGATATCCAAAAGCCCAACCGTCAAAGCGGTGAAGGGCAAAATCGACGCTGAAGAAAGCCATTTTGACTTCTCGATTCTGGAACGCATGGTGGCCGAAGCGACCAACGTGGATATCCGCGAAATTGCCGAGCAAACGCAGGACGAAGTGGTCGAGGTTGAAACGGTCGGCTTGCTGAACGAAAACGACAGCGTACTGGATATCCGTTCGGTGGATGAGCAGGAAGACAAACCGCTTGAGTTGGTGGGAACAGAGGTGAAGTCGATGCCTTTCTACAAACTCAGCACCCAGTTTGGCGACCTCGATCAGAATAAAACCTGGCTGTTGTACTGCGATCGCGGCGTGATGAGTAAACTTCAGGCGCTGTATCTGCATGAGCAGGGCTTTAAAAACGTCAAAGTTTACCGCCCTTAAAACGCGCGCTGTGCCCGCGCACCCGACCGGGAAGCGGGCACAGTGCTACCTGTACCGCTTTTCAGACGCCAAATCTTAACTGGCCTGGTAATCGTAAATGCCGGGTGCCATTACCAGTTGAGCGGCAACCTCCCGCGCTTTATCACTGCCGACTAACAGATCGATTAACTTCAGCGCAAAATCCATCGCGGTGCCCGGCCCCTGGCTGGTTAACAGATTGACGCGCGGATCCCACACCACGCGCCGCTCCATCCATTTATCATCCGGTATGGTGGATTTCAAACCGGGGAAACCCGTCATGTTTCCCACGGGAAACAGGTTATGCGGCACCAGCACCGTGCCAGGCGCGGCGCAGATGGCGGCAACAATACGCCCGGTCAGATGAAACTGCCGCACGGTTTCCACCAGCAGCGGACTGTCGCGAAACGTCTCGGCGCCTTTCAATCCGCCGGGCAGTACAATGGCATCGTAGGCGTTATCCGCGACCTCGACCAGCGGGACATCGGCCAGCAGGCGGACCCCGCGCGAGCAGAGGATTTCACGGCTGCCGTCGCTTTCCACGCTGGCGGTAACCGTTTTTATCCCGCCACGTACCAGCAGATCCAGCGTGGTGACCGCTTCGATTTCTTCACTGCCATGAGCCAGACAGACCAGTACTGAGGCGTTCGCGCCCATAAAAAGACTCCTTGCGTTTAATCATGTCATACAGGCGCGTGTTTTCTGTCAACACGAAGCCGTGGGTGCGTGCCCGGCGCAGCAGGAAACCGGTGATGTATTCAATCTCCGTCAGCCGCTGTGCGCGAATATCCTGCAGCATTGACGACGTATTCGCCGCCGTCGTTTCTATCACATCGAATACCTGATCCTGCAGACTCTGGCTGTCAACGGACTGGCCTTCTCGTTCCATCACCCAACTGATTTCATCGCACAGGGTTTGTATTTCACGGCTGTACTGGCGGAGCGCGCCGTTTTGACAATCGTGCTCCACGCTCAGCGGGTTTATTACGCAGTTAACCGCCAGTTTGCGCCAGCAGGCGGCCCGGATATTGTCATGCCAGGCGACGTCGGGCAGTGCATCATGTAGAACGTCGGCAATCGCGCTCCAGCCTTCGCTTTTACGGTTGCCGGGGCCAATATGCGTGACGCCGCTGGCGACATGTTTAATCACCGTTCCGTCCCGCATGGCGGCGTGCGTGGTAATGCCGCGCAACAGCGGCTGTCGCAGGCCCTTTAATTCCCCCAGCGTCCCCATTCCGTTATGCAGCAGCAGCACGGGACAGTTTTCCGCCATCACGCTCTCCAGATTTTTAACGGCTGTCGAAACCTGGGGGGCTTTCAGCGTGACCAGCAGCAGCTGACTCTGGGCCAGAAACAGCGGATCGTTGGCAATAAAGGTCCGGTTCGACACGCGACCCAGAGGATCAATCACGTTGGCTGAACAGTAGGGCTGGGGAACACGCAGCCATCCCTGTACATCATGTCCAGAATGGGCAAGGGCGGTAAGCCAGACCTGGCCTAGCGCGCCGCATCCTAATACGGTTATTTTCATGCTGCCTCCCGCTCGCGGGCGTATTATTTATGCGCTGTGACAATGGGTTAAGTATAGCGCTGCACAGCGTGATTTTATTTAGTGGCCTAAGACGCGTATTATGCATGCCAGTTTAGCCTCAGGAGAAGAAGAGATGCCATCTTTCGATATCGTTTCAGAAGTCGACATGCAGGAAGTTCGCAATGCGGTAGATAACGCTAACCGCGAACTGTCCACCCGTTTCGATTTTCGTAACGTCACCGCCAGTTACGAACTCAATGAAAAAAATGAAACCATTAAAGTCATCAGTGAATCTGACTTTCAGGTAAAGCAACTGGTCGATATTCTGCGTGAAAAAATGCTTAAGCGCGGCATTGAAGGCGCGGCCCTGGACGTGCCGGAAGAAATTGAGCACAGCGGCAAGAGCTGGAGCCTGGATGCCAAAATGAAAAAAGGCATTGAAGCCGATGTGGCGAAGAAGCTGGTGAAGTTGATCAAAGACAGCAAGCTGAAAGTGCAGACCCAGATTCAGGGTGAATCCCTGCGCGTCACTGGTAAGTCACGTGACGATCTGCAGGGGGCGATGGCGCTGGTGCGCGGGGGAAATCTGGGCCAGCCATTCCAGTTTAAAAACTTCCGCGATTAAGCTCACTTCTCGCGTGCAGCGCGGCGATACAGCGTGCTGCGCGCAACGCCGAGCGCCTGCGCCGTTTTGCTGATGTTGCCGTTAAACTGCTGCAACGTCGCTTTTATCAGACGATCGTCATGCTGCTGGCGCGCGGGTGATGCCGCGGCGTTGCCGCTGCGGTACTCCTCAGGTAAATGCGTGATCTCCACGCTATCGCCATCTTCCGCCAGCGCCAGCAAGACTTTCATCAGGCTGCGTAGCTGGCGCACGTTGCCCGGCCAGGAATAGCGCGTTAATGTCGCCAGCACTTCGGAAGACAAGCCGATCTGACGCGCGCCGCCGCCCAGCGCGTCCCAGAGTTGCGTGATAAACGCCGGAAGAGAAGACCAGTCACGCAGCGGCGGGATCGTGAATGAAAATTCCTGCAGCCGGTACAGGAGATCCTCGCGGAAGTCGCCCTGTGAGACGCGTTGCGCCAGATCCCGATGTGTCGCGCTGATCACGGCCAGGTTAACCGGCCAGCTCTGACTGGATCCCAGCGGCGCGACCTCTTTTTCCTGTAGCACGCGTAAGAGCCGGGTTTGCAGCGCCAGTGGCATATCGCCGATCTCATCCAGAAACAGGACGCCGCCATCGGCCTCACGGATTTTACCGATGTAGCCATTTTTGCTGGCACCGGTAAATGCCCCCGGCTGGTAGCCAAAGAGTTCAGATTCGATCAAGGATTCCGGAATCGCGGCGCAGTTAATCGCCACAAACTTTCCTTCCCGCCAGCGGCTTTGCTGATGTAACGCGCGGCTGACGTACTCTTTTCCGCTGCCGGTTTCCCCGCGAATGCACAATGAAACGCCGGCATTCAGCAGCCGCACCATTTTATCTCCCTCATGTTGCAGTGAGAAAGGCAGCGGACGCGCAGGGCCTGCTGCTACGCTGAAGCGGGTTCGGGTGGGCGCACGCAGACGAAAATAATAAGGCTGGGGTCCGATCATCACCGGCGTTGGCAGTGCGGTGGCCCGCAGATCGCCGTGAGGAAACAGCTGCTGAAATGTGATGACGCCAAGCTGTTCGGCGTGCAGGCCAAGCCCACGCAGGGCCAGCCGATTTGCGGCAGTCAGCACGTTGTCTGAAAACACCAGCAGCAGCTCATCCGGGCTGTCTAGCCGGTGTGCGTTGCTGTGCAGGCTCATCAGCCATTGTTGGGGATGCAGGCTCTGCTTAACCCACAGATACTCAATGTGCCGTGCCGCCTGTTTGACCCAGGCAAACGTATGGGCATGGGAAAAATGCGCAGGGCCGGAGACATCCAGTACCCCCGCAATCTGCCCGTTAGGCATTTGCAGCGGCATGGCGGCACAGTAAAGCCCCTGGTTGCGGGTCAGGAAGTGTTGATTACCCTCGATTTCACAACCGTCGTCTATCGCCAGCGCCGTACCAATGGCGTTGGTGCCACGGCCACATTCGCTCCAGATGTTGCCGGGGGCAAGGGCGAAACGCTGTGCTTTTTGCATCGCCTGCATCTCGCCAAAGGTGTGCAGCACCCGGCCTGCCGCGTCAGACAGAATGACCACCGACTGCATCTGCGTCACCTTCTGGGCCAGCTTGTGCATGATGGGCTGAGCAAACTGCTGGAGGTCAGTATTACTGGCCACCAGCTCTGTCAGCTCGGCCTGACGTACGCGAGGAAAATCATCGGCCGAACGATCCAGTCCGTAGAGCTGGCTGCGTAGCCAGGAATCACTCAGCAGGGGGTTGTTATCGATAGCGGGCAATAGAGCATCGGAAACCTTGTGCTGCATGAATGACCTCGTGGGCTCGGAAAAGTGTAGCGGGATTGTAGCGTTTTGGTTTTAGCGGTGTTGCGATTTGCAACACAAAGCGGGATCAAAGCCGGTTAGTCCTCAACGCATGCCTGTGAGATTACTATTCAGGTGATTGATTTTTATTATTTTTATCTGGATTTTCAGCGCGTAAGGGAAGTTGGCACAGGCCCTGCAAACATCAGGTGACAGCGCGCTATCCGTTAAAAATCAACATGCCGCTGCCTGTCTACCCTACAGAAGGAGTTTGCGATGCGTTATGCCCATCCCGGCACACCTGGTGCGTTAGTGACGTTTAAATCTGCCTACGGCAACTACATTGATGGCAAATTTATCGAGCCGCTGAGTGGTGAGTACTTCATGAATACCTCACCCGTCAACGGCAGTGACATTGCCCGGTTTCCTCGTTCCGATGCGCGCGATATTGATTTAGCGCTGGATGCCGCGCACCGGGCTGCAGAAGCCTGGGGAAAAACCTCCGTACAAACCCGATCTAATCTGCTGCTCCAGGTGGCTGATCGCATTGATGCCAATCTCGAAACCCTGGCCGTGGCGGAAAGCTGGGACAACGGCAAACCGATTCGGGAAACGCTCAATGCCGATCTGCCGCTGGCGGCCGACCATTTTCGTTACTTCGCAGGATGCCTGCGCGCGCAGGAGGGCAGCACGGGCGAGATCGATGAAAAAACCGTGGCCTACCATTTTCATGAGCCGCTGGGCGTGGTGGGGCAAATTATTCCCTGGAATTTTCCGTTGCTGATGGCCGCATGGAAGCTGGCGCCGGCCCTGGCTGCCGGTAACTGCGTGGTGCTTAAGCCTGCGGAGCAAACTCCGCTGGGCATTACGCTGCTGATGGAGATGATCGGCGACCTGTTTCCTGCAGGCGTGCTAAACGTGGTACAGGGTTTCGGCCGCGAGGCGGGCGAAGCGTTGGCAACCAGTAAACGCATTGCCAAAATCGCCTTCACCGGTTCTACGCCGGTGGGACGTCATATCATGGCCTGTGCCGCAGAAAATATTATTCCCTGTACCGTGGAGCTGGGCGGGAAATCGCCGAACATCTACTTCGCCGACATCATGAATGGCGAGCCGGACTTTATTGACAAGGCGGTGGAAGGGCTGGTGCTGGGCTTCTTTAATCAGGGCGAGGTGTGTACCTGTCCGTCACGTGCGCTAATCCATGAGTCCGTTTACGCGCCTTTCATGGAGCGGGTGATGGCCAAAGTCGCCACCATTCGTCGCGGCGATCCGCTCGATACCGACACGATGATTGGCGCCCAGGCTTCGCGTCAGCAGTTCGATAAAATTTTGTCGTATATTGAGATTGCCCGCAACGAAGGGGGCGAGATCCTGACCGGGGGTGAGCGGGCCTTGATATCGTCCGAACTGGATAACGGTTTCTATATTCAGCCCACGCTGATTAAAGGCAGCAACAGCATGCGCTGCTTTCAGGAGGAAATCTTTGGCCCGGTTATCGGCATCACCACCTTCAAAGATGAGGCTGAAGCCTTGCGTATTGCCAATGAAACCCAGTTTGGATTGGGGGCGGGCGTCTGGACGCGGGACAGCAATTTAGCCTATCGCATGGGGCGGGCCATCAAAGCCGGGCGCGTCTGGACCAACTGTTACCACATCTACCCGGCCCATGCTGCCTTTGGGGGTTACAAACAGTCCGGCGTGGGTCGCGAAACACACAAAATGGCACTCAACCAGTACCAGCAGACCAAAAACCTGTTAGTCAGCTATGACACGGCACCGCTGGGGCTGTTTTAAGTCCGTAACCTATCCCTGGAGCGTAAATCATGACGATGACAATCAACACGATGATGAAGGCAGCAGTTGTTAAAGCGTTCGGCGAACCCTTGGTGATTGAGCAGGTGCCCGTACCCCAGCCTGGGTCGGGGCAGATTCTGGTAAAAATCGCGGCAACCGGCGTGTGTCACACCGATCTGCATGCGGCAGAGGGCGACTGGCCGGTGAAGCCGGTTCCGCCTTTTATCCCGGGACATGAGGGCGTCGGGCAGGTGGTCGCGGTGGGGGATAACGTACATCACCTGAAGGTGGGCGATCGGGTCGGCGTGCCCTGGCTCTACTCCGCCTGCGGTCACTGCGAGCACTGTCTCGATAACTGGGAAACGCTGTGCCACAGCCAGCAAAATACCGGCTATTCGGTTAACGGCAGTTTTGCCGAATACTGCGTGGCGGACGCCAACTATGTCGGCATCATCCCCGAAAACCTGGCGTTCAACGAGGTGGCACCGGTGCTCTGTGCGGGCGTGACGGTCTACAAAGGGTTAAAAATGACCGACACCAAACCCGGTGACTGGGTGGTGATTTCCGGCATAGGTGGGTTAGGGCACATGGCTATACAGTATGCCGTCGCGATGGGGCTGAACGTGGCGGCTGTCGATATCGATGACGATAAGCTGGCCTTTGCCCAGCGCCTGGGCGCCAGCGTGGTGGCGAATGCCAGAAACGTCGATCCGGCCAGGGTGTTTCATGAGCACTTTGGCGGCGCGCACGGCGTGCTGGTCACGGCGGTGTCGCCTAAAGCCTTTGAGCAGGCGATCGGCACGTTACGTCGTGGGGGCACCATGGTGCTAAACGGCTTGCCGCCTGGCAAATTCGATCTGTCTATTTTCGATATGGTGCTGGACGGCATTACGGTGCGGGGTTCTATCGTCGGAACGCGTAAGGATTTACAGGAGGCGCTGGATTTTGCCAGCCGTCATAAAGTGAAAGCCAGCGTGGCGGTGGAACCGCTCAGCAATATTAACGATATCTTTGCCCGGATGCATGCAGGCAAGATTGAAGGCCGTATTGTGGTGGATATGTCGTTGTAAACCACCCTCAATCGCCGGATGAAAAAAAGGTGCCTGAAGCAGGGCACCTTTTTCACGTGGTTTGTGGCGACATGTCTGACACGAACTGACTTAACCTTTCGCCACGATCGCGCGCAGTTAAGCGCCGCTCGCGACTAGCAGCTGCCGATCAGCGCTTCCAGCTCAGGCCGGCTGGTGACCTTACTGTCTATCTTGATGTAGGCGCTTTTCTCTTCCGGCACAATCAGCACCGATGAGACGCCGGGCTGTGCTTTCAGGCGTTTTTCCAGAGTGGGCACGGCCAGCGCGGCATCGCTCAGCACCAGACGCAGGCTGCTTACATAAGGCGGTTCCTGCATGGTCATGCTGACAAACAGCCAGGCTGCGGCCACAATCGCCCCGACCATAAACACGGTTTGTGCATCGAAATGACCAAACAGCCAGCCGCCCAGGCTTCCTCCAATGGCGACGCCCAGAAACTGACTGGTGGAATAAAGTCCCATAGCGGTGCCTTTATAGCCAGCGGGTGACTCCTTACTTACCAGCGATGGCAGAATCGCTTCCATCAGGTTAAAGGCCAGGAAGAACAGCTGTACGCCGACAACCAGCGTCCAGAAATGCCCCTGGGCGCCCCATAAGACGATTTCGGCGATGACCATCATGCCTACGCAGCCGACAAAGACCCGCTTCATCTTTCGCTTCACTTCGGCGTAGATGATAAAGGGCACCACACCGGCAAACGCAATCAGCATGGTGATCAGATAGACCTTCCAGTGTTCTGACGGCGGCAGGCCAGCCTGTTCAAACTGGTCGGGCAGGGCGATAAAGCTGGACATCAGCAAGATATGTAAAAAGAAGATGCCCAGGTTCAGTTTGATCAATCGGGGATTGGCCAGCACTTTACTGAAGCTGCCGCGTACCATCCCTGATTCACGATTTAGCACGTGATGAGAAGAGGAGGGGACAACCCATAACGTAATCGCTATGCCCAGTGAAGCAAGCATCGCGATCATCCAGAACAGCGCGTTCAGGCCCAGCTTGTGGGTGACGATCGGGCCTAAGACCATTGCGATAGCAAAGGTCACGCCAAAGCTGATACCGATAAACGCCATCGCTTTAGTGCGGTTTTGTTCACGGGTTAAATCGGACAGCAGCGCCATGACCGCGGCAGCAATTGCACCGGAGCCCTGCAGCGCACGCCCCAGAATAATGCCCCAGATTGAATCGGTGCTGGCCGCAATGACGCTGCCAAGGACGAAGACCAGCAGGCCGCCGACGATCAGCGGCTTGCGTCCGATGCGATCGGAAAGCAGGCCAAAGGGGATCTGGAAAATAGCCTGAGCCAGACCGTAGATGCCGATTGCCACGCCGATTAAGGTTTCACTCGCTCCCTGAAGTGCCATGCCATAGGTGGTCAACACCGGCAGGACCATAAACATTCCCAGCATGCGCAGGGAAAAGACCGTGCCAAGGCCCCATGTGGCGCGCAGCTCCACCGGAGTCATTTTGTTATCGTTCATTCCAACCTCTGTTGATGTGCTGCATTTATTTTAGGTAGGGAGAGCGGGCGGGTAAAACAATAGTTCTTAAGCAGTCGTAACAAAAAGAAAGGGCGCGAAAATCGCGCCCGTTTCATGCTGTTGCAGTACACATTAGCGCACGTAGGTCAGCAGGTCTTTCGATGCTGGCGTCATAAAGTCAACCGACATCATGACGCTCAGGGCCGTGATAGCCACAATCGAGAAAACGAACAGCTTACGCGCCCAAACCCGATCGTTTGAGGTTTTGTAGCCTGACAGCGCCATTCCCAGCCACCACACGCTAACGGCAGACGCAACGACCAGATATTTGTAGCCTGCGTAGCCACCCAGCGTCAGCATCAGCGTGGCAATCATAAACGCCAGGATATAGAGCGTAATATGATTCTTCGCCACCGAGATACCTTTCACCACCGGTAACACCGGGATGTTGGCTGCCTGGTAATCTTTAAAGCGGAAGATGGCAATCGCATAGGAGTGCGGCATCTGCCACAGGCTAAAGATAGCCAGCAGGATTAAGGCACCGGCATCAAACTCGTTGGTCACGGCGCAGTAGCCAATGACCGGCGGCGCAGCACCGGACAGGCTGCCAATCAGCGTACCGTAGACAGAGTGACGCTTCATATACAGGCTGTAAACGCCAACGTATACCACGAAGCCCATCACCGCCAGCCACATGGCCAGCGGATTAGCACCAAAATACAGCAGTGCAAAGCCAGCAATACCCAGCACAGTGGCGTAAACCAGGCTAACTTTCGCGGAGATAAGGCCTTTAACCAGCACCCGATTCCTGGTTCTCTCCATCTTGATATCGATGTCGCGGTCGATCACGTTGTTGAAAACACAACCTGAGGCAACCACCAGTGACACACCAACCAGCGAGGTGAGAAACAGGGCGTAATCAATGCTGCCCTTAGAGGCCAGCAAAAATCCGCCAATCACAGAAATTAAATTCCCGAAAATAATTCCTGGCTTTGTAACTTGCAGGTATTGCTTAAACATTACACAGACTCTTTAGTGGGGCATCATGTTGTAGTTGAGGTTCCACATGATCCACAGTGAGCCAACGACAACAATCAGGATAATGATTGCTGAGAAGACAATGGCCACCATGTTCCAGCCACCTTCAGACTTGCTGTCCAGGTGCAGGAAGTAAACCAGGTGAACCAGCACCTGAACTACTGCACAGACCAGCACAACGCCGAGGATGGTTCCATGAGAAGCGCTACCATCCATTACCATCCAGAACGGGATTCCCGTCAGGATGATAGAAAGGATGAAGCCGATCATGTAAGACTTCACGCTACCGTGTGATGCACCATGTTCGTTAACAGAATGACTCATTACATGGCTCCCATCAGATAAACTACGGTAAACACGCAAATCCAGACCACGTCCAGGAAGTGCCAGAACAGGCTCAGACACATGATACGCGTACGGTTGGTGGCGTTCAGACCGCGTTTAGCGATCTGGAACATCAGCACGGCCATCCAGATTAAACCAGAGGTAACGTGCAGACCGTGAGTACCGACCAGCGTGAAGAAGCCAGACAGGAAGCCGCTGCGGTCAGGACCGAAGCCCTCAACAATCAGATGATGGAATTCATAGATTTCCATCCCGATGAATCCAGCACCAAACAGGAAGGTCAACGCCAGCCAGCCGATAACGGCGCCTTTGTTTTCCTTGTTCATGGCGATAACGGCCATGCCGTAGGTGATAGAGCTCAATAACAGCAGCGCGGTTTCAACCAGCACGAACGGCAGTTCAAAGATATCTTTGCCTGCCGGACCACCGGCGGTGCTGTTAACCATAACTGCATAGGTCGCAAACAGGGTTGCGAAGATAATGCAGTCACTCATCAGGTAGATCCAGAAGCCAAAGACTTTATTGGCTCCTGCATCGTGATGCCCATGCTCCGCATGGGCGTCGTGGTGGTGTTTTACGGTTTCAGTTGACATTATTTCAGACCTGCTTTGCTGATTTCGTCAAAGTGCTGCTTTTCAATCTTCTCTACTTCGGCAACCGGAACGTAGTAATCCACGTCTTCGTCGAAGCTCTTCACGATCCAGCTTACGATCATGCCGAGGAAAGAAAGACCAGCCAGCCACCAGATATGCCAGATCATCGCAAAACCGAAGATGGTCGCAAACGCGGCAATAACAATCGCAGCACCGCTGTTTTTCGGCATATGAATTTCTTCATATTTAGCCGGTTGCTTGTACGCTTCGCCTTTCTCTTTCATTTCCCAGAAAGCGTCACGCTCATGCACATGCGGGATAACAGCAAAGTTATAGAACGGCGGTGGTGAAGAGGTTGCCCACTCCAGCGTACGCGCGCCCCATGGGTCACCGGTCAGATCGCGGTTCTGGTCGCGGTCACGCACAGAAACGTAGAACATAATGATCTGGCAAAGGATACCGCAGGCAATCAGTGCCGCACCGCCTGCCGCTACCACTAACAGCGAGTGGAACTGCGGGTCGATGTCCTGGCTCAGACGACGGGTCATGCCCATAAAGCCCAGTACGTACAGCGGCATAAAGGCAACGAAGAAACCGATAATCCAGAACCAGAAGGCGCGCTTGCCCCAGGTTTCGTTCAGCGTAAAGCCGAACGCTTTCGGGAACCAGTAAGTCACACCGGCCATACAACCGAACACCACACCACCGATAATCACGTTATGGAAGTGAGCAATCAGGAACAGACTGTTGTGCAGGACGAAGTCCGCACCTGGCACCGCCAGCAGAACACCGGTCATACCACCGACAGAGAAGGTGACCAGGAAGCCTACGGTCCACAGCATAGCAGAGTGCATTTGAATGCGGCCCTGGTACATGGTGAACAGCCAGTTAAAGATTTTAACCCCGGTAGGAATGGCGATAATCATCGTCATGATACCGAAGAAGGCGTTGACGTTCGCGCCCGCACCCATGGTGAAGAAGTGGTGCAGCCAAACGATGAACGACAACACGGTGATGGCGATGGTTGCCCATACCAGCGAGGTGTAACCGAACAGACGCTTTTTCGAGAAGGTCGCAGTGACTTCAGAGAAGACACCAAAGACCGGCAGAACAAGAATGTACACCTCTGGATGACCCCAAACCCAGATCAGGTTGACGTACATCATCATGTTACCGCCCATATCATTGGTAAAGAAATGGAAGCCGAGGTAACGATCAAGTGTCAACAGTGCCAGCGTAACGGTCAGAACCGGGAACGCAGCGATGATCAGGACGTTGGTGCACAGTGATGCCCAGGTAAATACTGGCATTTTGAACAGGTCCATGCCCGGTGCACGCATCTTCAGAATGGTAACGAAGAAGTTAATACCGGTCAGCGTGGTACCAATACCGGAAAGCTGGAGACTCCAGATCCAGTAATCAACCCCCACGCCAGGACTGTACTCTGCCCCCGACAGCGGTGGATAGGCCAGCCAGCCTGTTTGTGCGAATTCACCGACACCCAGAGACAGGTTAACCAGGATTACACCAATCGCGGTAAACCAGAAGCTCAGGTTGTTCAGGAACGGGAAGGCAACGTCACGTGCACCAATTTGCAAAGGTACCGCGATGTTCATCAGGCCCACAACGAACGGCATCGCCACGAAGAAGATCATGATCACGCCGTGCGCGGTGAAGATCTGGTCGTAGTGATGCGGCGGCAGTATGCCTGCTTCCCCGGCCGAAGCCAGAACCTGCTGGGTACGCATCATTACCGCATCGGCAAAGCCGCGCAGCAGCATGACGAAGGCCATGATGATATACATGATACCCAGTTTTTTGTGGTCGATGGAGGTGAACCATTCTGACCACAGATATTTCCACTTACCGAAATAAGTGATGGCGGCGACAAGCGCCAGACCTGCGATGATGATACCGGCGACCGTGACCATGACAATCGGCTCATGGAACGGTATAGCATCCAGTGTTAATTTTCCGAACATCGTATTATTCCTCGGCTCCCGCGGTAGCGGTGTGACTCATGTCCATGCCTTTATGCTCAGGCATGTCCATCTTCCCGTGGCTATGCATGAACTTGTTGATGACCTGCAAGAACAGTTCAGGATTAGCAGAAGAGAAATATTCCACCGGGTGATTTTCGCTTGGTACCGCTACTTTTTCGAAATCATCCATCGTTGTCAGCGTGTTAGGTGCCGCTTTAACTTTGGCAACCCACTGCTGGAACTCCGCGTCGTCTTTGGTGGCAATGGCTTTAAACTTCATACCAGAGAAACCGCGACCACTGAAGTTGGCGGAAATACCGTCGAAAGTTCCTGGCTCGTTGGCAATCAGATGCAGTTTAGTCTGCATGCCTGCCATCGCGTAGATCTGGCTACCGAGCGTAGGAATAAAGAAGGAGTTCATAACGGAATTAGAGGTGATTTTGAAGTTAACCGGTGTATTCGCCGGGAAAGCGATCTGGTTAACGGTCGCAATACCTTGTTCTGGATAAATGAACAGCCATTTCCAGTCCAGGGCAATCACATCAATTTCAACCGGTTTCACGTCTGACACCAGCGGTTTGCTCGGCTCCAGGGCGTGGGTTGATTTCCAGGTCAGCACACCAAGGAAAACAATGATCAGGATCGGAATGGTCCAGACCACGGCTTCCACTTTGTTAGAGTGTGACCAGTTAGGGCTGTATTTGGCATTCGTGTTTGAAGCCCGATATTTCCAGGCAAACACGATGGCCATCAAGACTGCAGGTATCACGACGATCATCATCAGACCAAAAGCGGTCAGGATCAGCGAACGTTGCTCCAGCGCAATCTGTCCTTTGGGATTTAACAATGCATTATCGCAGCCACTCATTAATAAAGTGCCTGCGATTAATGACAAAATCCCCAAACTTTTATTGTATTTACTGAGTCTCATTTAACGACCTCAATGACAAAGGGCTCTATTGTCGTTTAAGTGTGCGCGCATTTTACGGGAAGGTTTATGCAGTGTAAACCAGCTTAAGGATGTGTCAGAACCATGTTGACACCTTTTGCTAAGGGTGTCACAGATGTTGTTCTCGGTGACAAATTATTAACGTGGACAAGCAGTTGGCGGCAATATAACAAAAAGAGATGGATATAGGGTTAAACAAAAGTGGTAAAGGAATAACCCTGACTTTAATCACCCAATTATTTAACAATGTTGCATCATTTATTCGATTATTTTTAACCAAATTAATTGCGCACCGGTTTTAAATATCAGGGGGTAATCCCCCCGGTGAGTGAAATAATTTTTTGTAAATTGACACGCAAAGACAAATTAGGCGCGCTTAATCGACTGTACGAAATTGCGGCGAAATCACGAGCCGTTATCGGATAACGGCGGAGTCCTCTGCTTTCTGCAGCGCACGATAATCCAGCACCACACCGAATAGTACACCACAAAGCGCCAGCGTCATACCAGCCTCAAACAAGGGAATCAGCACGGCCGACAGGCGAGTCAGGCCCGCGGCGTCCAGCGCCAGCGCCAGCAGCCATAAAGCCAGCAATCCACAGCCGCCGGCAAACAGGCGGTTTGTCCAGCGGTAGCCCGATGCAAAGCGGGTACGCGGCAAAAACTGCCCGGTTTTTTGTGTGAAATCCAGCGTGCTGCGACAAAATGCTAACAGCGCCAGGCCGGGTAGGCCAGCCAGTATGGTAAAGGCATAAAAGGTTGGCCAGCCCCACCATTCCACTAAAAAACCCGCCACAGGGCCGACGTAAACGCGGCCGACCGCTGACAACGCGGACAGCAGCGCGAACTGCGTGGCGGAAAAGGATTTATTACACAGCGTCATCAGTAGCGCGACGAAAGCCGCCGTGCCCATCCCGCCACACAGGTTTTCGATAAACACCGCGCTCGCCATGCTCCACAGATGTTTGTCGGTGACGGCCAGCAGCCAGTAGCCAAAATTGGACACCGCCTGTAACAGGCCAAAAATCATCAGGGCGCGAAACAGGCTCAGGCGCTGCATCAGCACGCCACCATAGAGCGCCCCGATAATAGTGGCCAGCAGGCCAAGCGTCTTATTCACCAGGCCAACATCGCCCGGATTGAAGCCCACGCCACGGATTAAAAACGTGGTGGTGAGCGAGGCGGCAAACGCATCGCCCAGCTTGTAAAGAATGATCAGGGTAATCAGCAGCCAGGCGTTGTTGCGGTTAAAAAAGTCCCGCAGCGGATCAACCACCGCCTGACGTAATGAGCGGGGCGCGGACTGGCGGTCATCCGGCTCGTCAGCCATAAACGTTGCTACGATGCAGGGCACCAGTAACAGCGCCATCAGCCAGTAAGTGGCTCGCCAGCCGAGGTAGCGATCGGCCAGCCATAACGCCAGACCTCCCGATATCAGCATGGCCAGCCGATAACCGAGAACCGTAATGGCCGCGCCGCTTCCGCGCTCTTCCGGCGGCAACACGTCCGTCTTCCACGCATCAAATACAATATCCTGTGACGCAGAACAGAACGCGATTAACACCGCCAGCGCCGCCATCAGGGTCAAATCCCGGCTGGGCTGCATGAACCCCATCGTGATGATGCTGGCCACTAGCGCCAGTTGGGTGATCAGCAACCATCCTTTGCGGCGACCAAGAAAAGGTGGCGTGTAGCGATCCATCATGGGTGACCAGAGAAACTTAAATACGTAGGCCTGGCCAACCAGCGAAAAGAAACCAATGGTTTTCAGATCGATATTATCCACGGTCATCCACGCCTGTAACGTTCCACCCGTTAATGCCAGTGGCAATCCGGATGCAAATCCCAGCAGGAGTAAAACAGCGGCATTTTTTTGACGGAAGACGCGGAAGTAGTGATTCATACTGACCTTGAGAAGGGCCCGGCGTCATGCCGGGCAGGGGACAAAATTAGCGGGCGTTCTGCTTGATAAATTCGTTGACGCTGGTGTCCTGCGCCATATCCGCAATCACGTCACTCAGCGTTGAGTTAACCGCATTGGTGATTTTCTGGTTACTTGCGCTGAATGCACCTTCTACGCTGTAGGTCTGACGGTAGTTTTTGATCTGCTTATTGCCGTTTTTCGCGGTAGCAATAATAGAAATGTCCGCCTTGGTCGTAATGCTGTAACGCACGTCGCCCTGGGTGACGTCGGCATACAGATTATTAACAATGATTTGCAGATCCACTGCGCCATTAGGCCCTACCATATAGCCGCGTGCGGTCATCTGTTTTTCCAGCACTTCCTGCAGTAAGAAACGCAGGTCGCGTGAAGGGGTCAGACTGACCAGTTGGCCATCACGGTTCACTTTTGCCAGCGCCTGATCGCGGCGCTGGTCTGCGCCGTTAATGCTGACGGTGATGCCCATCAGGCTGGGATCGCGCTGCGGCAGCTGAATCTTGGGTTGGATTGTCAGTGTGTTGTTGCTGGAAGCACAGCCGGCCAGAATAAAGGCAGCCAGCAGTGGGAATAACAGTTTTTTCAACATACGCTTTCTCGTTAGTGTCATGGGTTGGTGTGCAAAAACTGCGGCCATCATAGCAAAGCGGTGCAGTGATTAAAGCCCCCTGCAAGAGGTAAAGTGAGCGCTGCGGCTTTTCGCCCCCGCTTTCTGGCATAAACAGCAGGCTGATAAGGCGCGCGATACGCCCAGCGGAATGATAATATTCCGCCCGTCACCGCGTAGAGTGGCTGAAAACCAACTAATATTTAAACAGATGGGGCACAGCGCTCGCCATTGAGGGTAAAACCATGATTCGAGAACAGATAGAAGAGAAGCTGCGCCTGGCTTTTGAGCCGGCTCATCTGGAGGTCCACGATGAAAGCTACCGACACAACGTGCCTGCCGGTTCGGAAAGTCACTTTAAAGTCGTGATCGTCAGTGACCGTTTTACCGGCCAGCGTTTCCTGGCGCGCCATCGCGCAATTTACAGCGAACTCAGCGCGGAGCTGGCGGGAAGCGTCCATGCCCTTGCGTTGCACACTTACACCTTGAAAGAGTGGGAAGGATTGCAGGATACGGTACTGGCTTCACCTCACTGCCGGGGCGCCGGAACGCTAGCCTGATTGCCCGCGTTTTAAACGGCCTTCGGGCCGTTTTTTGCGTTTAAGGGTGGCTAAACGCGATCTGTGGCTCAAAAAAACAGCAAACTCCCTGAAAAGTGGTGACTTAGCATCCTCGACTCATCTCAGCGATGCCGCTATAATGCTGCGTCTATTTTTCCGGAATGTCTTCGGGACGCTTCTGGTAACAGGGATCAGGTTCTCTTCACGGAAGCCGTCCCGGTTGTTGGATACGGCGCATTAACCAATGTGTGGTGTCTGAAGTTGACCGAGCACGTGATTTTTTGAGGTAACAAGATGCAAGTTTCTGTAGAAACCACTCAGGGCCTGGGCCGTCGCATTACGATTACTGTCGCTTCTGACAGCATCGAGAGCGCCGTTAAAAAAGAACTGGTGGATGTGGCGAAGAAAGTCCGTATCGATGGTTTCCGTAAAGGCAAAGTGCCAATGAACATCGTGGCACAGCGCTATGGTGCTTCTGTGCGCCAGGACGTGCTGGGCGATCTGATGACGCGTAACTTTGTTGACGCCATCATTAAAGAGAAAATTAATCCGGCTGGCGCACCGAACTACGTGCCAGGCGAATACACCGAAGGTCAGGACTTTACCTATGCGGTAGAATTCGAAGTGTATCCAGAAGTTGAGCTGAAAGGCCTGGAAAACATCGAAGTCGAGAAGCCACAGGTTCAGGTGACTGACGCGGATGTGGATACCATGCTGGAAACCCTGCGTAAGCAGCAGGCTAACTGGATTGAAACCGATGCAGCAGCCGGCGCAGAAGACCGCGCGACTATCGATTTCACCGGTTCTGTTGACGGTGAAGAATTCGAAGGCGGCAAAGCCTCTGATTTCGTTCTGGCGATGGGCCAGGGCCGCATGATCCCAGGTTTTGAAGAGGGCGTTGTCGGTCATAAAGCAGGCGAAACCTTCACTATCGACGTGAAATTCCCTGATGACTACCATGCGGAAAACCTGAAAGGGAAAGACGCGAAGTTCGAGATCGTGTTGAAGAAAGTTGAAACGCGTGAACTGCCAGAACTGACTGAAGAATTCATTAAACGTTTCGGCGTGGAAGAGGGTTCAGTTGACGGTCTGCGTGCCGAAGTGCGCAAGAACATGGAACGTGAGCTGAAAGGCGCTATTCGTAACCGCGTGAAAACCCAGGCTATCGACGGTCTGGTTGACGCAAACCCAATTGACGTGCCAGCTGCGCTGATCGACAGCGAAATCGACGTTCTGCGTCGTCAGGCTGCACAGCGCTTTGGTGGTGACGAGAAGCAGGCGCTGGAACTGCCACGTGAGCTGTTCGAAGAGCAGGCAAAACGTCGCGTTGTTGTCGGTCTGCTGCTGGGCGAAGTGATCCGCACCCATGAGCTGAAAGCTGACGAAGACCGCGTGAAAGTGCTGATCGAAGAGATGGCTTCTGCCTACGAAGATCCGCAGGAAGTGATCGAGTTCTACAGCAAGAATAACGAGCTGATGAACAACATGCGCAACGTTGCGCTGGAAGAGCAGGCTGTTGAAGCCGTGCTGGCGAAAGCGAAGGTTTCTGAGAAAGAAACTAACTTCCAGGAACTGATGAATCAGACCGCTCAGGCCTAATCATCTTTTTAACCGGTTGTGCTAAAGCCCGCGCCTGAAAAGTCGCGGGCTTTTTTCTGTATTACGCTTGCTGCCAGTTGGTTTGTCGCTATTTGGCTAATTTTTAGGCAAATTGTTCACGCATCGCTTTTTCCTGGTTAGCGATTGATGAAAAGGTTGTTATGCTTGAAACAACTGAGCAGCATCCCAAGATACAGGGAGTATGCAAAAACAGTTCGGCTGACTGATTAACCGTCCTGAAGTTGTCGGTAAGAGGCAGAGCATAGTTTTTGTCGCTCGTCTTACGTAAAATCGGTACAGAATGTTGCCAACGAAATTTATCCAGGAGACGGTAATGTCATACAGTGGCGATCGTGAGTTTACTGCACCGCACAATGCGTTGGTGCCAATGGTGGTCGAGCAAACCTCGCGCGGCGAGCGTTCATACGACATCTATTCCCGTCTGCTTAAAGAACGCGTAATCTTCCTTACCGGTCAGGTGGAAGATCACATGGCTAACCTGATTGTGGCCCAGATGCTGTTTCTGGAAGCAGAGAATCCGGAAAAAGATATTTACCTTTATATCAACTCACCGGGTGGCGTGATTACTGCCGGGATGTCAATTTATGACACCATGAAGTTTATCAAGCCGGACGTCAGTACCATTTGTATGGGCCAGGCCTGTTCAATGGGGGCTTTCCTGTTGACTGCCGGGACGAAGGGCAAGCGTTTCTGCCTGCCAAACTCACGCGTGATGATTCACCAACCGCTGGGTGGCTATCAGGGACAGGCAACTGACATTGAGATCCACGCGCGCGAAATCCTGAAGGTGAAGCAGCGCATGAACGAACTGATGGCGGAGCACACCGGCAAGTCACTGGAAGAAATTGAGCGTGACACCGAGCGTGACCGTTTCCTCTCCGCCAGCGAAGCGGTAGAGTATGGATTGGTCGATTCCATCCTGACGCATCGCCAATAAGCCCTAACTTCGCCTTGTCTCTGGTCTATAGTTAACAGGACAAGGTGATAATGGGTTGAATGAACATCGGCCGTGTACCCACGGCCAGTGCTGTACTTCTGGTACGGCCTGAGAATAAGAAGAGGTTAACTGATGACAGATAAGCGCAAAGACGGTTCAGGAAAGTTGCTGTACTGCTCTTTTTGCGGCAAAAGCCAGCATGAAGTGCGTAAGCTGATTGCCGGGCCGTCAGTGTATATCTGCGATGAGTGCGTTGATCTGTGTAACGACATTATTCGCGAAGAGATAAAAGAGGTTGCCCCGCATCGCGAACGTAGCGCCCTGCCTACGCCGCATGAGATCCGCCATCACCTCGACGATTACGTTATTGGTCAGGAAAGGGCCAAGAAAGTGCTGGCCGTGGCGGTGTACAACCACTACAAACGTTTACGCAACGGTGATACCAGCAACGGTATCGAGCTGGGTAAAAGTAATATCCTGCTCATTGGTCCTACCGGGAGCGGTAAAACGCTGCTGGCAGAAACCCTTGCCCGTTTACTGGATGTGCCTTTCACCATGGCGGACGCCACCACCCTGACCGAAGCCGGTTATGTGGGGGAAGACGTTGAAAACATCATTCAGAAACTGCTGCAAAAATGTGACTACGATGTGCAAAAAGCGCAGCGTGGTATTGTCTACATCGATGAGATTGACAAAATTTCACGTAAGTCAGACAACCCATCAATCACCCGTGACGTGTCAGGTGAAGGTGTGCAGCAGGCGTTGTTGAAACTGATTGAAGGTACGGTGGCTGCGGTTCCTCCGCAGGGCGGCCGTAAGCACCCGCAGCAGGAATTTTTGCAGGTTGATACCTCGAAAATTCTGTTTATCTGTGGCGGTGCGTTTGCCGGGCTGGATAAGGTCATCTCACAACGCGTTGAAACCGGTTCAGGCATTGGCTTTGGCGCCACTGTAAAAGGCAAATCGCAGAAAGCAACGGAAGGCGAGCTGCTGTCACAGTGTGAGCCGGAAGATTTGATCAAGTTTGGTCTGATCCCGGAATTCATTGGCCGTCTTCCTGTCGTCGCGACGCTTAATGAGCTGAGTGAAGAGGCGCTGATTCAGATTCTGCGCGAGCCAAAAAATGCGCTTACCAAGCAGTACCAGGCGTTGTTTAACCTGGAAGGCGTTGATCTGGAATTCCGTGATGAAGCCCTGACGGCGATTGCGAAAAAGGCGATGTCACGTAAAACTGGCGCGCGCGGTCTGCGTTCTATCGTGGAAGGTGCACTACTGGAAACGATGTACGATCTGCCTTCGATGGACGACGTCGAGAAAGTCGTGATTGATGAGTCAGTCATTGAGGGTCAGTCCGAACCCATGCTGATTTATGGCAAGCATGAAGCTCAGGCTTCTGGCGAATAAGTAAACAAATCGTCCACATTGTGCCATCTATAAAGGGGAAAATCTTTCCCCTTTTGCATTTCTCACCGTTGTGACATTGAATGTCTGACAATCATCCCCATATACTCAGACACCTGTGGGTTTAACCGCATACCTGCCTTTGCGGTACCCATCACCTGGCGGACACGAAACTAAGAGAGAGCTCTATGAATCCTGAGCGTTCTGAACGCATTGAAATCCCCGTCTTGCCTTTGCGCGACGTGGTAGTTTATCCGCACATGGTAATTCCGTTGTTTGTTGGCCGGGAAAAATCAATTCGGTGCCTCGAAGCCGCAATGGATCATGATAAAAAGATCATGCTGGTCGCACAGAAAGAGGCTTCAACGGATGAACCTGGCATAAACGATCTTTTTTCAGTGGGTACCATCGCCTCCGTTTTGCAGATGCTAAAGCTGCCAGACGGTACGGTGAAAGTGCTGGTTGAAGGCTTGCAGCGTGCCAACATCACGACGCTTGCCGACAACGGCGATCACTTTGTAGCCCAGGCTGAATATCTGGTTTCACCAGAGATCGAAGAGCGTGAGCAGGAAGTGCTGGTGCGCACGGCGATCAATCAGTTTGAAGGTTACATCAAGCTGAATAAAAAGATCCCGCCTGAGGTCTTAACCTCCCTGAACAATATTGACGATGCGGCGCGCCTGGCGGATACGGTTGCGGCGCATATGCCACTGAAACTCGCAGACAAACAGTCCGTGCTGGAGATGTCAGACGTTAACGAGCGTCTGGAATATCTAATGGCGATGATGGAGTCTGAGATCGATCTGCTGCAGGTTGAAAAACGCATACGCAACCGCGTGAAAAAGCAGATGGAAAAGAGCCAGCGTGAGTACTACCTGAATGAGCAGATGAAGGCCATTCAGAAAGAGTTAGGCGAGATGGATGATACGCCTGACGAGTACGAAGCGTTAAAACGCAAAATCGATGCGGCTAAAATGCCGCAGGAAGCGCGTGAAAAAGCCGAAGCCGAACTGCAGAAGCTGAAAATGATGTCGCCTATGTCTGCAGAGGCAACAGTGGTGCGCGGCTACATCGACTGGATGGTGCAGGTTCCTTGGAACGCGCGCAGCAAAGTGAAGAAAGACCTGCGCAAAGCCCAGGAAACGCTGGACACGGACCACTATGGTCTGGAACGCGTGAAAGACCGTATCCTTGAGTACCTTGCGGTGCAAAGTCGCGTCAGCAAAATCAAAGGGCCGATTCTTTGCCTGGTCGGACCGCCGGGCGTGGGTAAAACCTCGCTGGGACAGTCCATCGCAAAAGCGACTGGCCGTAAATACGTTCGTATGGCGTTGGGCGGCGTGCGCGATGAAGCGGAAATCCGTGGTCACCGCCGCACCTATATTGGCTCAATGCCGGGCAAGTTGATCCAGAAAATGGCGAAAGTGGGGGTAAAAAACCCGCTGTTCCTGTTGGATGAAATCGACAAAATGTCCTCGGATATGCGCGGCGATCCGGCATCCGCTCTGCTGGAAGTGCTGGATCCGGAACAGAATATCGCGTTTAACGATCACTATCTGGAAGTGGATTACGATCTCTCCGATGTGATGTTCGTGGCAACGTCAAACTCCATGAATATTCCGGCACCGCTGCTGGATCGTATGGAGGTGATTCGCCTGTCGGGTTATACCGAAGACGAAAAGCTCAACATCGCGAAACAGCATTTGCTGCCGAAGCAGATTGAGCGCAATGCCTTGAAAGCCGCTGAGATCAGCGTTGAAGACAGCGCGATTGTGGGCATCATTCGTTATTACACGCGTGAAGCCGGCGTACGTAGCCTGGAACGTGAACTGTCCAAACTGTGCCGTAAAGCCGTGAAGACGCTGCTGATGGATAAAACCAAAAAGCACATCACCATCAATGGTGAGAACCTCAAGGATTTCCTTGGCGTTCAGCGTTTTGACTATGGTCGTGCGGACAGCGAAAACCGTGTAGGCCAGGTAACCGGTCTTGCCTGGACAGAAGTGGGCGGGGATTTGCTGACAATCGAAACCGCCTGTGTACCGGGTAAAGGGAAACTGACCTATACCGGTTCACTGGGTGAAGTGATGCAGGAGTCGATTCAGGCCGCCCTGACCGTCGTGCGCGCACGTGCAGAGAAACTGGGTATCAACGGTGACTTTTACGAAAAACGTGATATCCACGTGCACGTACCAGAAGGGGCAACACCGAAGGATGGCCCGAGTGCCGGTATTGCGATGTGTACGGCGCTGGTGTCCTGTCTGACGGGTAACCCGGTGCGGTCAAATGTGGCGATGACCGGCGAGATCACGCTGCGTGGTCAGGTGCTGCCGATTGGTGGACTGAAAGAGAAGCTGCTGGCAGCGCACCGTGGTGGCATTAAAGTGGTCCTGATTCCGGACGAGAACAAGCGCGATCTGGAAGAAATTCCACAGAACGTGATTGCCGATTTGGAAATCCATCCGGTTAAGCGCATCGAAGAAGTATTGAACCTTGCACTGGAAAACGCGCCTTACGGCATGCAGGTCGCTACCGCAAAATAGTGATTAATGGCATAAACCGTTAAAAAGCAGAGCTGGCAACACCAATTGGTGCTTGCCAGCTTTTTTTTGTGCCGCTAATTTAGGTGGCTGCTGAACCATCGTTATAAGAGGATTACCGTTGTTTCAGCTTATAAGGCTTGATATAACTTGCTGCGCGTTCGTACCCGACAGGAAGCGTGGGTACGATGTGAAATAATAAAGAGGGGATGAATAGAGTGAATAAGTCACAACTGATCGATAAAATTGCTGCCGATGCCGACATTTCTAAAGCAGCAGCAGGACGTGTGTTAGATGCATTTATGGGCTCTGTTTCTGATGCGCTGAAAGGCGGAGATGAAGTGGCGCTGGTGGGATTCGGCACTTTCTCAGTACGTGAGCGCGCAGCGCGCACAGGCCGTAACCCACAAACCGGTAAAGAGATCACTATCCCGGCAGGTAAAGTACCGGGTTTCCGTGCAGGTAAAGCACTGAAAGACGCTGTCAACTAATGACAACGCCACCACTCATTAACACATTTTCTTGAGTGGATTAGAGGACGGTTAACGCGTTCTCATGTAACATACGGGCACATCGATAAGATGTGCCTTTTTTTATATCCAGAGAGGCAGTAAAGGTCGCAAGGCTTGTCTCAACAGGATTATTGCTGCCAGCAAGATTTGCAGCTGAGTAATGCGCCGGGAAGAGGGCGTTATTGCGACAGGGCTTTACATTCACACTACAGCGGAGTGTTGTCATACCATGATGGACAATTTACGCGCGGCGTCGAACCATGTCGTGCTCAAGATTATTTTGGGGTTGATCATTCTCTCCTTTGTGCTGACCGGCGTTGGCAACTATCTGATTGGCGGCAACAATGATTATGCGGCCAAAGTGAACGGTCAGGAGATCAGCCGGGCGCAGTTAGATCAGGCATTTAACAGCGAACGTAACCGCCAGCAGCAGATGCTGGGCGACCAGTTCTCGCAGCTTGCAGGTAACGATGGTTACATGCAGCAGATGCGCCAGCAGGCGCTGTCGCAGCTGATCGATCAGGCCTTACTGGACAGCTACATCAAAGATCTGCACATTGCCATCAGTGACGATCAGGTTAAGCAGGCGATTTTCAATCAGGCTGCTTTCCAGACGAACGGTAAGTTTGATAACGCCAAATATAACGCGATGATCGGCAACATGGGCTTTACTGCCGACCAGTATGCGGAAGCGCTGCGCAAGCAGCTGGCGACACAGCAGCTCATCAACGCCATCGCCAACACCGACTTTATGCTGAAAAATGAAACCAGCAAGCTGGTGGATTTGGTGGCGCAGAAGCGCGATATTCAGACCGCAACCCTGGACGTGAATGCACTTGCGGCGAAGCAGACCGTCAACGATGACGAGATCAACCAGTATTATCAGCAGCATAAAAACAGCTTTATGGCGCCTGAACAGTTCCGGGTCAGCTATATCAAACTGGATGCGGCAGGCATGCAGGAAAACGCCAGCGATGCGGATATTCAGGCCTGGTACGATCAGCATAAAGCGGATTACACCCAGCCACAGCGCGATCGCTACAGCGTCATTCAGACCAAAACGGAAGCCGATGCCAACGCCATTCTGGCTCAGCTGAAAAGCGGTGCTGATTTTGCCGAACTGGCGAAAACCAAATCCATTGACCCGATTTCTGCCCGCAAAGGCGGCGATATGGGCTGGCTGGAACCTTCTACCACGCCGGATGAGCTGAAAAATGCCGGACTGAAAGAGAAAGGCCAGCTGTCAGGCGTGATCAAGTCTTCCGTTGGCTTCCTGATCGCGCGCCTCGACGATATCATCCCTGAGCAGGTCAAGCCGCTGGCCGACGTGCGCAGTGAGGTGGCGGATGAGGTCAAGCAGGAAAAAGCAGTGGATGCCTTCTATAAGCTGCAGCAGAAGGTGAGTGAAGCGGCCAGCAATGATAATGAGTCTCTTGCGGGCGCGGAGCAGGCGTCGGGCATGAAAGCCACAGAAACGGGCTGGTTTAGCCGTGACGACGTACCGAAAGATCTCGATTTTGACGCGGTGAAGCAGGCAATTTTCAACGGCGGGCTTGTTGGACAAAATGGCGCGCCAGGCAATAACTCTGACATCATCAGTGTGGATGGCGATCGTGCCTTCGTGTTGCGTATCAGTGAGCACAAACCTGAAGCGGTTGAACCGCTGGAAAAGGTTAATGCACAGATTATCGACACGTTGAAACACGACAAAGCGACGCAGCAGGCTAAAGCCCAGGCCGATAAACTGTTAGCCGACCTCAAAGCCGGAAAACAAGATGTGCTTAAAGCGGCAGGCCTGACCCTGAGCGCCAGTAAAACGGTTGATCGAAATACGCAGGATCCGGTGGCACAGGCTGCCTTTAACCTGCCACAGCCTGAGGATAACAAACCCTCCTGGGGCGTCAGCGAAGATATGCAGGGCAATGTGGTTCTGGTGGCGGTGGATAAGGTCAGCACCGGTACGATGCCACAGGCGCAGATTAATGAAATGGTCAAAGGCGTCACGCAGAACAACGCGCAGCTTGCCTTTGAAGCATTGCTGCAAAATCTGCGTAAAGAGGCCAAAATCAAATACGGTGCCGCTGCCCAGCAGATGCAGTGATCCTCGCAAATTTCAGATAATGACTGAAACAACCCAAGGCCGCTTATGCGGCCTTTTCCATTTTTAACCTTTGCCGTTTGAGGGCAGGTTATTGTCGTGACAACCTGAGCCTGCTGTTTAACACAAGGAGAAACACAGCATGGCTAAACCCAACTTACACGCCTTTTATCTTTCCCTCGCCCTGTGTGGCGCGCTGTATCAAATGCCTCTTTCAGCGGCAGAAACCCCAAGTGAAACCCAGGCCGCGCAGGTTTCCATGCCGCAGCAGGAGCTGGTCAGCATCAACGACGCGACGGCAGAGCAGCTATCAAAGGCGATGAACGGGGTGGGCCTCAAGAAGGCGCAGTCTATCGTCAGCTATCGTGAAGAGTACGGGCCGTTTACGGCTATCGATCAGCTGAAAGAGGTGCCCGGCTTTGGCAATGCCCTGGTTGAAAGAAACCTGTCGCGTCTGAAATTGTGAAGTGATGCGCAACTCTGATGCTTAACCTGCTGTTACGGGCGGACTCTGCTAAAGTGAACAGGTCCAACCAGTTAATCTATAGCAGCAGGAGAACAGGAATGCAGACCACGATAAAAGTGCGCGGCTATCATCTGGATGTCTATCAGCATGTTAACAATGCTCGTTATCTGGAGTTTTTAGAAGAAGCGCGCTGGCAATGGCTGGAAGAAGCGGACGCCTTTAATTGGTTGCTTGAGCAGAAACTGGCCTTTGTGGTGGTAAACATCAACATCAATTATCGTCGCCCGGCGGTGCTGGGCGATGTACTGGAGATCAGCAGCGACATCACGCAGCTTAATGGAAAAAGCGGCATCATTTCTCAGCGGGTTCTTTTAGCGGGTGGTGAGACCGTTGTTGCAGATGCGGCACTGACCTTCGTGTGCATCGACCTGCGTTCCCAGAAAGCCGTCCCGCTGGAAGGCGAACTGCGGCAGCGACTGGAAAGACTGATGTCTTAACTGATGTCTTAACTCATGTCATCAAGGCGGCGGCTATCTGTCGCCGCCGCGCCCGAGGTTACGGCAAACCGGTTTTTGCCTTCATGGCTGCCATAATACCGGGGCGATCCTGCAGATAAGCATTCAGGCCGTTTGAGCGCAGATGACAGGCGGCACATTCGCCACAGCCGTCACCTTTGATGCCGTTATAACAGGTGAGCGTCTCTTCGCGGATCAACGTAAGCTGCTGCCAGTAATCGGCCAGCGCCCAGGTTTCGGCTTTATTGAGCCACATCAACGGGGTTTCAAAACGAACATCGCGCGCCATGCCAAGGCCGATCGCGTGGTTAAGCGCTTTGACGAACTCGTCGCGACAGTCGGGATAACCGGAGAAGTCGGTTTCGCAAACGCCGGTGATGACGGCTTCCGCTTCAACCTGATACGCGTAAACCGAGGCCAGGGTCAGAAACAGAATATTGCGGCCCGGTACAAAAGTGCTCGGCAGGCCGCTAGCCTCGGGATCATAAGCGGGAACCGGAATGCTGTCGCGCGTCAGGCTGCTGACGGCCAGTTCATTCAGCATGGTCACATCGAGTACCTTGTGCGCTCGGGCGCCCAGTTTTAAGGAAAGGTCCCGGGCCACGTCAATCTCTTCACGATGACGCTGACCATAGTCGAAGGTCACACAGTGCACTTCATCGTAATGCTGTAGGGCCTGAACCAGGCAGGTGGTGGAGTCTTGTCCACCGCTAAATACGACAACGGCGCGTTTCATGGCACGTCCCAATAATAAAAATTGGTGCTTATGGTAATACCTGAACGCGCGGCTGAACAGCTGCAGGGGCAATAACTGGCCCGATCTGGCGCTTCTTAACCCCGTTAGTCAAGGTCTGATAGCGCACTAGCCCAGTTCGCGCTGCCAGGGCGTAATATCGCCAATGTGCTCGGCAACCCACTCAGGTTGATAGTAAGTATCAGGATAACGTTCTCCGCTGTCGCACAGCAGTGTCACCAGCGAGCCCTGCTCGTGGTTATCGCGTAAGCGTTTTGCCACCTGCATCATGCCCCAGAAGTTGGTGCCGGTAGACGGGCCCGGTTTGCGTCCCAGCAGCGTTTCCAGCTTCAGCATGGCGGCAATTGATGCGCCATCCGGTACGCGAAGCATTTCGTCAATCACATCGGGCATAAAGGAAGGCTCGACGCGTGGACGACCAATGCCTTCAATCATGCTGCCACGATTGCTGGTCAGGGTGGCGTCACGGTTGTGCCAGTAGTCATAAAAAACGGAATGCTGCGGATCAACGACCAGTAATCGCGTATCGCATCCCTGATAGCGAATATAGCGTCCCAGCGTGGCCGAGGTACCGCCAGTGCCGGCACTCATAATCAGGGTGTGAGGAACGGGAAAGGGTTCGTGTGCCATCTGACGGAAGATGCTTTCAGCAATGTTGTTGTTGCCGCGCCAGTCGGTGGCCCGTTCCGCGTAGGTAAACTGATCCATAAAATGGCCGTTCAGTTCCCGGGCGAGGCGCTCGGATTCTGCATAGAGCTGACAGGGATCGCTGACAAAGTGACACTGACCGCCGTAAAAGGTGATCTGCTCAATTTTACGCTTCGCGGTGCTGGCGGGCATGACGGCAATAAAAGGCAAGCCCAGCAGGCGGGCAAAATAGGCTTCAGACACGGCCGTACTGCCCGAAGATGCCTCAATAACCGGCGTATCTTGTTTGATCCAACCGTTGGCCAACGCGTACAGAAACAGAGAGCGCGCCAGACGATGTTTCAGACTTCCGCTGGGATGCGTGCTTTCATCTTTGAGATAGAACCTGATGCCCGGAAAATCCGGCAAACTGAAGCGAATTAAGTGTGTGTCCGCTGAGCGTTGAAAATCAGCGTTAATTTCGTTAATCGCGTGGCGTACCCAGCATGTTGACATGGCGTTCATTTCCGGTCGGATGAAAGTCATTATTTTAAGGCACGTGTAGGAAAAAGAGCTTGCTGGTTTTGCGTTAAAATGGCGGTAATGGAGAAAATATTTCTACCGGAGGGCCGTATGCCAGATAAAATTGACCTTAAACTGTTGGCTATGCTGCAGCAGGACTGCACCACTTCACTCCAGGTACTGGCAGATGCGGTTAATCTCACCACGACGCCCTGTTGGAAGCGCCTTAAAAAGCTGGAAGAAGACGGCATTATTCGCGGACGGGTCGCTCTGCTGGATAATGAAAAGCTTGGCCTCTGTCTCACGGCCTTTATGTTTGTCAAAACCACCCAGCACAGCAAAGCCTGGTATCAGGAGTTCGTCTCGGTGGTGCAGAGCATGCCGGAAGTGATGGGCTTTTACCGTATGGCCGGTGAGTACGATTATTTACTGCGTATTCAGGTTGCCGACATGAAAAGTTATGATGCCTTTTATAAGCGTTTAGTTAATGGTGTAACAGGCCTGATCGATGTGACCTCCAGCTTCGCGATGGAAGAGATTAAATACACGACAGCCCTGCCTGTTGGCCCCTGAGTATCTGAGATTGAGAGCAGCCTTGTGCGATTATTCAGCCAGTTAAGTTGGTATTTTATCCGTGAGTGGCGGCGTTATCTGGGCGCCGTCACCTTACTGATCGTTATTGCCGTTCTGCAGTTGCTGCCGCCGTGGATTGTCGGGGTGATTGTGGACGGCGTGACCCACCAAAACATGGATGCCCGGCGCATCCTGATGTGGATTGGCATTATGCTGCTGACCGCCGTGGTGGTTTATCTGCTGCGCTATGTCTGGCGCGTGCTGCTGTTTGGCGCATCCTACCAACTGGCCGTTGAGCTGCGAGAGGATTTTTATCGTCAGCTCAGCCGTCAGCAGCCGGCGTTTTACCTGCGTCACCGAACCGGCGATCTCATTGCCCGCGCCACCAACGACGTCGATCGGGTGGTTTTTGCTGCCGGTGAAGGCGTGCTGACGCTGGTGGATTCTCTGGTCATGGGATGCGTTGTGTTAATTGCCATGAGTACACAAATCAGCTGGCAGCTGACGCTGATATCGCTAATACCGATGCCATTCATGGCGTTGGTCATTCACCGCTATGGCGAGCAGCTACATAACCGTTTCAAACTGGCGCAGGCGGCCTTTTCCAGCCTGAACGATCAGACGCAAGAGAGCCTTACCAGCATCCGAATGATTAAGGCATTTGGGCTGGAGCAACATCAGTCGGCGCAGTTCGCCGATATTGCACGTGATACCGGAGAGAAAAACCTGCGCGTTGCGCGAGTGGATGCGCGTTTTGATCCCACCATTTATATCGCGATTGGCTTTGCCAACCTGCTGGCGATTGGCGGCGGAAGCTGGCTGGTGTGGCATGATCAAATGACGCTGGGGCAGCTCACCAGCTTTGTCATGTACCTGGGATTGATGATCTGGCCGATGCTGGCGCTGGCATGGATGTTTAACATTGTTGAGCGTGGCAGTGCTGCCTGGAGCCGAATTCGTGCGCTGCTTTCTGAGGCACCGGTCGTTGAAGACGGTGATAAAACCTTGCCTGACAGGGCCGGAACGTTACAGGTCTCGATTCGCGAATTCAGCTATCCCGCCAGTTCAGGTGCGATACTGAGCCAGGTTGAATTTCAACTCAAGCCAGGCGATATGCTGGGCCTGTGCGGCCCGACCGGCAGTGGTAAAACGACCTTGCTGAGTTTGATTCAGCGTCACTTCGATATTCAGCAGGGGGATATCCGCTACCATTCCATCCCGCTGCCACAGCTGCGGCTGGACAGCTGGCGCAGCCGTCTCGCCGTCGTCAGTCAGACGCCGTTTCTGTTTTCCGACAGCGTGGCCAATAACATTGCGCTGGGCAGGCCGGATGCCAGTCAGGAGGATATTGAGCAGGCGGCAAAAATGGCCTGCGTCCATGACGATATCTTACGCCTGCCGCAAGGCTACGAAACCGAAGTCGGGGAGCGCGGAGTCATGCTGTCTGGCGGTCAGAAACAGCGTATTTCAATCGCCCGTGCCCTGCTGCTTGATGCGGAGATCCTGGTTCTGGACGATGCGCTGTCGGCCGTGGACGGACGCACAGAACACGAAATTTTGCATAATCTGCGCCTGTGGGGCAAAGGGCGCACGTTGATCATCAGCGCCCACCGCCTGTCGGCACTCACGGAAGCCAGTGAGATTCTGGTGCTGCATCAGGGCACCGTGGCGCAGCGAGGCGACCACGCTGCCCTGACGAACGCGGCGGGCTGGTATCGGGATATGTATCGCTATCAGCAACTGGAAGCCGCACTGGATGATGATGAAACGGAAAAAGGAGTGCCGCATGGCTAAGTCACAACGTATGTGGCCAACACTTAAACGCCTGCTGAGCTACGGTAAACCGTGGCGCAAATCGCTGTCGCTGGCCGTGTTGATGCTCTGGATTGCCGCCGCCGCCGAAGTCACCGGCCCGGTTCTGGTGAGTTATTTCATCGATAATCTGGTGGCGAAGCATCAAATGCCCTGGGGCATCGTGGCAGGACTGGTCGTGAGTTTTATTCTGCTGCAGCTGCTGGCCGCCGCTCTGCATTACGGGCAGGCGTTACTGTTTAACCAGGCTGCGATTGGCGTGGTGCAGCGTTTACGCACCGATGCCATGAACGCGGCGCTGCGTCAGCCGCTCGCTGCGTTTGATACCCAGCCGGTGGGTCAGTTGATTTCCCGGGTCACCAACGACACGGAAGTCGTCCGGGATCTGTATGTGACCGTTGTCGCGACGGTCCTGCGCAGCGCCGCGCTGGTGGGCGCAATGATGGTGGCCATGTTCAGCCTGGACTGGCGCATGGCGCTGGTGGCGATGTTGATTTTCCCTATGGTGCTCATCGTCATGCTGATTTATCAGCGCTTCAGTACACCGATAGCGCGTCGCGTTCGCAGCTATCTGGCCGATATCAACAACGGTTTTAACGAAGTGATTAGCGGGATGAGCGTGATTCAGCAGTTCCGCCAGCAGGCACGTTTTGGCGAACGCATGGGGGAAGCCAGCCGCTCTCACTATCTGGCGCGCATGGAAACCCTGCGGCTCGATGGCTTCCTGTTACGGCCGCTTTTAAGCCTGTTTTCGGCGCTGGTGCTGTGCGGGCTGCTGCTGTTATTCAGTTTCTCAATGCCCGGCGTTTTCGAAGTCGGGGTGCTGTACGCGTTTATCACCTATCTGGGCCGGCTTAACGAGCCCTTAATCGAACTCACTACGCAGCAGTCGATGTTGCAGCAGGCGGTTGTCGCGGGCGAGCGTATTTTTGAACTGATGGATGCGCCCCAGCAGCACTATGGTGACAGCGATCGACCCATGGCGTCCGGACGCATTACGCTGGATAACCTGAGCTTTGCCTATCGCGATGATCGTGACGTGCTAAGCAACATCTCGCTGGATGTGCCTTCACGCGGCTTTGTCGCTCTGGTCGGTCATACCGGCAGCGGCAAGAGCACGCTGGCAAACCTGTTAATGGGCTACTATCCGGTGACGCGCGGTGAAGTCCGTCTGGACGATCGTCCGTTGGGGCAATATTCCCACCAGGCGCTACGACGCAGCATCGCGATGGTACAGCAGGATCCGGTCGTACTGGCCGACACGCTGCTGGCCAACGTGCGGCTGGGTCGGGATATCAGCGAAGAAGCCGTGTGGACGGCGCTGGAGCAGGTACAGCTGGCGCCGCTGGCCCGGGCATTGCCTGCTGGTATTCATACCCGACTGGGCGAACAGGGGAATAACCTGTCGGTGGGGCAAAAGCAATTACTCGCGCTGGCACGCGTACTGGTACAACTGCCGCAGATTCTCATCCTTGATGAAGCCACCGCAAATATCGATTCCGGTACAGAGCAGGCCATCCAGCACACGCTGCGCACCCTGCGTCAGCATACGACGCTGGTGGTTATCGCCCACCGTCTTTCCACCATTACCGAAGCAGACAACATACTGGTGCTGCACCGTGGTCATGTTGTCGAGCAGGGCACGCACCAGCAGCTGCTGGCAGAGGAAGGGCGCTACTGGCAAATGTATCAGTTGCAACAGGTTGGCGATGAACTGGAATCGGCAGCACCGTTAGTCAGTGCAGGGTGATTGCACCTTTTTTGCGCATCTTTTTCTCCATTGTTCCGTCAGGATGCACGCCTTTGAGCGTAACAGCACCAAAGGAGTGCATCCGCTTCGTTTATTAATCCCCCAGTTTTTCCCAGACCGATATTCAGCATTTCCTGAGCCTTATTCCGTCGCGGCCTGATAACGGATTTCGCACAATACTTACATCTGGCACAGCCTTTGCTTAAGTCTCTGCGTGTCCATGAGACTTACTTATTTCAATTCCTTAAGGAGAGGCTATGAAGCTGGTTACCGTCGTAATTAAGCCGTTCAAGCTGGAAGATGTGCGAGAGGCATTATCCTCCATTGGTATTCAGGGACTGACCGTCTCCGAAGTGAAAGGTTTTGGACGTCAGAAAGGGCACGCCGAACTGTACCGTGGTGCGGAATACAGCGTGAACTTTCTGCCCAAGGTCAAAATTGATATCGCCATTGCAGACGACCAACTGGACGAAGTGGTGGACGTAATCAGTAAATCGGCTTACACCGGAAAAATTGGCGACGGCAAGATTTTCGTTGCTGAACTGCAGCGCGTGATTCGCATACGTACCGGCGAAACCGACGAAGCCGCACTGTAAACAAGACTCAGTAATGTGATGGGATGGAAAAAAAATGAATAAAATGCTGACCAAGTTGGGCCTCACCAGCCTGGCACTGTTACCGTCGCTGGCAATGGCTGCTGCGCCTGCCGTTGCAGACAAAGCCGATAACGCCTTTATGATGATTTGCACTGCGCTGGTGCTGTTTATGTCAATTCCCGGGATTGCGCTGTTTTACGGCGGCTTGATCCGCGGTAAAAACGTGCTCTCTATGCTCACTCAGGTGGCGGTCACCTTTTCGCTGGTATGTGTGCTGTGGGTGATTTATGGCTACTCACTGGCCTTTAGCGAAGGCAATGCTTTCTTTGGCAGCTTCAACTGGGTGATGCTGAAAAACATTGCGCTGACAGCGGTAATGGGCAGCTTTTATCAATACATCCATGTGGCTTTCCAGGCGTCCTTTGCCTGTATTACCGTGGGGCTGATCGTCGGTGCCATTGCGGAACGTATTCGTTTCTCAGCCGTGCTGATTTTCGTGGCGGTATGGCTGACGCTGGCTTATCTGCCTATCGCGCATATGGTCTGGGCAGGCGGCTTACTGGCTCAGGATGGCGCGCTGGACTTTGCTGGCGGCACGGTTGTGCACATTAACGCGGCGGTTGCCGGACTGGTCGGTGCTTACCTGGTGGGCAAACGTGCAGGCTTCGGCAAAGAGGCATTTAAACCTCACAACCTGCCAATGGTCTTTACCGGTACCGCGATTCTGTATGTCGGCTGGTTTGGCTTCAACGCAGGTTCGGCGTCGGCAGCTAACGAAATTGCCGCACTGGCTTTCCTGAATACCGTTGTGGCGACTGCCGCTGCTGTGCTGGCATGGACCTTCGGCGAGTGGGCGCTGCGTGGTAAACCTTCTCTGTTAGGTGCCTGTTCTGGTTTTATTGCGGGTCTGGTTGCCATTACGCCAGCCTGTGGTTATGTCGGCGTCGGTGGCGCGTTAATTATCGGTTTAGCCGGTGGTCTGGCGGGCATCTGGGGCGTAACAACGCTGAAAAGATGGCTGCGGGTTGACGATCCTTGTGACGTATTCGGCGTTCACGGCGTCTGTGGCATCATCGGCTGTATCCTGACGGGCGTGTTCGCGTCCTCTTCTCTGGGCGGCGTAGGCTATGCACCAGGCGTCACTATGGGGCATCAGGTTGCCGTTCAGCTGTTCAGCGTAGGGGTGACTATCGTCTGGTCTGCCGTGGTGGCCTTCATTGGCTTTAAACTGGCGGATATGATTGTAGGGCTGCGCGTGCCGGAAGAGCAGGAGCGCGAAGGCCTGGACGTCAACAGCCATGGCGAGAACGCATACAACCATTAATGCATCTGTAACGATAAGAGAAAAGGGGCGATTTCGCCCCTTTTTACTATTCGCTGCGCTGGCGCATCACACCTTCCTGAACCGTTGACGCCACCAGTTCCCCTTGCTGGTTGTAAAACTCACCGCGTACAAAGCCCCGCGCGCCCGATGCAGAGGTGCTCTCCACGCTGTAGAGCAGCCAGTCGTTAAAATTCAGCTCACGGTGAAACCACATAGAGTGGTCAATCGTTGCCACCTGCATATCGGATTCCAGAAAGCCTTTGCCATGGGGCTGCAGCGCCACGGGCAAAAAGTTAAGGTCGGAAGCGTAGCCCAGTAGATACTGATGGATGCGTAAATCGTCGGGCAGGGTGCCGTTAGCCCGAATCCACACCTGACGCTGCGGTTTATCAACGTGGCCTCGTAACGGGTTGTGGATCTGCACCGGGCGGATTTCCAGCGGACGCTCGGCGATAAATTTCTCGCGCAGCTTTTCTGGCAGCATATGGGCCATTTTTTGCGCCATCTGCTGCTCGTTGGGGAGATTATCAGGCCCTTTCACCTGCGGCATGGGTTTCTGATGTTCAAAGCCGCTTTCCGGCGACTGGAAAGAGGCCGTCATATAAAAAATAGGCTGACCATTTTGAATGGCGCTGACCCGGCGGGCGCTAAAACTTTTACCGTCACGCAGGCTTTCCACGTCGTAAATAATCGGTTTCTGGCTGTCGCCGGGCCGGAGAAAATAGCTGTGGAATGAGTGAATGACGCGATCTTCCGGCACGGTCTGTTTGGCCGCAAAAAGTGCCTGTCCCACTACCTGACCGCCAAAGACCTGACGAAGGCCAAGATCTTCGCTCTGGCCGCGAAAGAGGCCTTCTTCGATTTTTTCCAGATGGATTAAATTAAGCAGATTTTCGAGTGCCTGACTCATGACGCTTTCCTGATAATAAGTATTTGCCTAAGTGTGAAAGATCCGACCAGTTTCCGTCAATCAGACTTTCGGTCTTTCATCCGACCAGGCAAACTTTTGATTTTGTGCCAACATTAAAGACATACGGCGAGTGAAACGCTGTAATGAAGATTCACTGCTAAAAATCATTTTGATCAAAAGGAGACGACATCAATGAAATTCTGGCATGTGTTAAGTGGCGTAACGATGGCGATGGCTCTCGCGGGTTGTGCGCACAAAGGCAAACCGGTTCCAACCCCGACTTTAGGGTCAGCGGTTGCAGGACAAACAGCAACGATTGCTCAGCCTAACGTCAGTGGATCCGTCTATATTCGTCAGCGCATTGCGCTGCCGCCGAATGCTGCACTGACCGTGACGCTGTCAGATGCATCGGTTGCGGATGCTCCGTCGAAAGTGCTGTCCCAGCGCGTCGTGCGCACGGAAGGGAAGCAGGCGCCATTCCATTTTGTGCTGCCTTTCAACCCGGCCGACATTCAGCCCAATGCGCGCATCCTGTTAAGCGCTGCCATTACGGTTGATGGCAAGATGGCCTTCATTACCGAAGAGGTTAAACCGGTGATCAATCAGGGCGGAACAAAAACCGATCTGGTGTTAGTACCGGTCCCCTCTATGGCGATGCCAACGCAGCCTGGCGCAGCCACGAGCGTACCGGCAACGTCACCGACGCAGGTTACACCGTCAGCCGCTGTCCCGGCACCGACGACCATGTAAGGTCTCAGGGCAACCTTACCAGGGCGGCATTGCCGCCGCCCTGACGCCTTAAAATCGCCAGCGATATTGGTCTAAATCAATCTCACCGGCGTCACTCACCTCAACGCCTTCCGCCTCCAGCGCATCTCGCTGACGAAATAACCGATCGCCCTGCAGCGAAATAGTACCGTGGCGATTAATCACCCGGTGCCAGGGAAGCGTACTGCCCTCAGGTAAGCGACTCAAGACGCCACCGACCTGGCGCGCTGCTCTTGGCGAGCCCGCCAGCAGGGCGACGTCACCATAGGTCGTGACGCGGCCGGGAGGAATTGCGGCAACGATTTGCCAGATTCGCTGTTTGAAGCTGTCAGAGCTGTCCATAAACTTACCTGCCCGAGAAAAGGCGATAATTTTATCACATTGAGGGTTAATTATCGGCGATCGTACAAGAAACCAACGGTCATCCCGACCAGGCTTGCAATTGCCGGGGGCATCCCCGATAATGCCTGCGCTCTCGAAATGAGGGCTAGTCAATGGGGGCCCTGTTGGTTCTCCCGCAATGCTAGCTTGTGAACTCGGTCAGGTCCGGAAGGAAGCAGCCGCAGCAGGTGACGTGTGTGCCGGGATGTAGCTGGCGGGGCCTCCACCATTTCATCTCGTAAACATCCCTCTTCCCAGATGATAAACAGGCGAATCTCGCCTGGGCCGTTCCATTGCCGGCAGGCGAGTTGTGCAAAAACGGGCTGGTGAAATCAGATCAAACGTAATACAAAATAGGTTAGCGTACAAATTTCCAGACTGACACCGGGACTTTGTCATAGAGCTTGTTCATCGTCAGTTCAGCCAGGCGGTGATCGGCTGCTGAGTAAAATACTGCTAATTCTTCATCGGGTAATTCGTACTTATTTTTTTCAATCACGCGTTCCAGCGTGTCAATAGAGCGACAGCGCCTCAGTCGCATCAAATAATCAGTTTTAGTTAGGGTTTTGTTCATAAATAAACCGTTCTCACGTCAGTACTATAATGAATGGCTTGGCTGTTGAAGAAAAGCGCACTCTTCAGTAAACACATTAAATAAACGTTTCGCTGAGCGTTGCCAGCGCTGAAGATCCTGAGTATTTACACTGTAGTTGCTAAACAGCATAAAGGTATCATCAAGATATTCATCGATTTGGGTAATCAGTGCTTCGTCTTCAACGTGCTTAATTTTGTAATTCATGGTGAAAGAGGCGATGTGCTCAATCAAATCGTTTAGCTGTAAGTTGCTTTCGGCAGTGGGGTCATTAACCCAGCCATGATGACTGTCAGTTAATGTCGCCATGCTGTCGTCAAACAGACTCTCACACAAGTATTTAAGCTGGGCAATATCATGCCGTTTCGGTGAGTATTCGTCCATCTTTTTCCCCTCCGTAGCGAGCAAAGTTACCGCAAAGCGGCGCGATTAGGTGAAGCGGCCAGGAAGTGGTTATCGGGTTTTTAAATAACGGACTGAGTTAAGAATAGTGTAAAATCATTAGTTCTGCTCACCTCCATTACTAAATATTACAATTCATCGCCAGGTGAGGGGCGCTGATTCTCAATCGGCTCAAATACAAGCGCGGCAGGGCGGATACGGAAGCTGACTTGTTCATTTTGCGTAACGATTTCATTTAAATCGAGACACGGGTTAAATAAATTCCACTGAAAATCGTAAAGTAACTTAAATCTATTCGTCTCTGTCATCTCAACAGCAATAACACGTAAACTGCCTGGCACTAAGATGGCATTGGCTGAATACCATTGTAAATCGCCAACAAGTGAATCTGTTATTTTGAGAATATTCCGCTCTATAATTGTGGCTAATTTTGCGCAATCCGTTTCATCCTGCGCGACATCGCATTCAATTCTTACTGACATAGTCTGCTCATGAATAACAACTTATAAACCCATCATTGATGTTCTTGTGGCGGTTTGCAAGTAGTCCGCCACACATAATAAGGCCTCGTTGAGGGCAAATTTAAGCAAGTGGTTGATTCGTTGCTGCTTCTCTATAGCCCTTTTTATGGCAAATCGTGCGCTGGTTTATTTTTTGAAACACATTGCCGTGGTGATAACGCGACAACATCGGATATCATAGTTGTTATGTTATAACATTTTTTTTGGTGCGGTGATGAATCAAAGTGGACTGTTAATGTCACTCGGAGGACGGTTAGCGGTGGCTCTCCTGTTAATCGCTGTTCTGGCAACAGCGATGTGGTGGGGAATGCAGCCGTGATAGCGTTGAGAAATCTACAGGTGGGTTATCAGGGGCAATCTGTCTCACCCGTTCTGACCACCCAGTTGCCCCAGGGCAGCATGACCGCGCTGATTGGTGCGAACGGAAGCGGAAAATCCACACTGATTAAAACCATCGCTGGCTTATTGCCGCCAGTGCAGGGGCAGTGTGAACTGCATCTTCCGCGCCGGGAAGTTGGCTGGCTGCCTCAGCGAAGCGAGCTGGAAACACGTTTTCCTTTAACCGTGTACGAGCTGGTTTCAATAGGTTGCTGGCCGCGCTGTGGCTGGTTTGGCGGAATCAACCGGCGCTTGCGTAAAGAAATTAGCGAGGCCCTGGAGGCGGTGCAGATGAGCGACTATGCCGATGCTCAACCTGCCACTTTATCCGGCGGACAGCTGCAGCGTGTGCTGTTTGCCCGGCTGATGCTGCAACGTAGTCGCCTGTGGTTGCTTGATGAGCCTTTTAACGGCATTGACAGCAAGACGGTAACGCTACTGATGTCCATCTTGCAGCAGCAGCAGCAGGCTGGCACCACGCTCATGGTGGTGCTCCACGATCGCCCGCTGGTTGAGCGTTATTTTAGCGATGTCTTGTCTATGGATGATGGTGCTCACCGCCGCAGTGTGATCGATGCCGCGCCCTTACGGAGCGTGGCGCCGTGACAATTATTCAGCCGTTTATTGAGTTCAGCTTTATGCGACGGGCGCTGGTGGCCTGTGTCGCGCTTGCATTTAGCGCCACCCCGCTAGGCGTTTTTCTCTCTCTGCGCCGCATGAGTCTGATTGGGGATGCCTTATCCCATGCCGTACTGCCCGGTGCCGCTATCGGCTATTTACTCTCCGGCTTGTCCCTGGTTGCGATGGGCGTGGGCGGGCTGATTGCCGGCCTGGCGGTGGCACTGCTGTCGGGTGCCGTGAGTCGTTACACGCCGCTCAAAGAAGATGCCAGTTTTGCTGGCTTTTACCTGGGCTCGCTGGCGCTGGGCGTCACGCTCGTCTCACTTCGCGGATCCAGCGTTGATCTGCTGCACGTTCTGTTTGGCTCCCTGCTGGCGGTGGATAACCCTGCGCTGGCGGTGGTCGGTGGTATCGCTGCGTTTACGCTACTGATGCTGGCCGTCATTTACCGTCCTCTGGTCATTGATGCATTCGATTCCGACTTTCTGCGCGCACAGGGCAAATGGAGCGCGCCGCTGGTGCACGGTATTTTTCTGACGCTGGTGGTGCTCAACCTGGTCGCAGGTTTTCAGGTACTGGGAACCTTGATGTCGGTGGGGCTGATGATGTTGCCCGCCGCCAGCGCCCGTTTCTGGAGTCGTCACCTCGTCATCATGCTGGGCTCGGCCATGCTAATGGCCGTGCTGTCGGCGTTTGCCGGGCTGGTGCTTTCCTGGCACTTTTCACTGCCGGCAGGACCGGCGGTGGTGTTGAGTGCCGCAATGCTGTTCTTTCTCTCCATCTTAACAGGGCCGTGCGGTGGGATTTTGCGCCGCCATTAATCAGAGGTAGCTATGAAGATATTACCCATTAGTCTGGCAGTCGGTGCGTTAGTCATCAGTCCATTCTCTATGGCAAAAACGGTCGATGCGGTAGCGAGTTTTACCGTCCTGGCCGATATTGTGAAGCAAATTGGTGGCGATCACGTCCACGTGAAGAGTCTTGTCGGGCCAAATGGCGATCCGCACACCTTTGAACCGACACCACAAGACAGCGAAGCGCTGGCGAAAGCGGATGTGGTCTTCGTCAGCGGGCTGGGGCTGGAAGGCTGGATGAATCGTCTGGTGAGTGCCTCGGGCTATAAAGGTCAACCCGTAGTGGCGTCAACGGGCATCGAAACGCGGACGATGGAAGAAGATGGCAAAACCATCACCGATCCTCATGCGTGGAACAGCATGTATAACGGCACGATTTATGCCAAAAACGTGATGGATGCGCTAATCAAGGCCGATCCGCAGGATGCCGATGATATCCGTAAGCGCGGCGAAAAGTATATTCAGCAGCTCCAGAAGCTGGACAGCTGGGCCAAAACGTCTTTTGCGGCTATCCCGCAGCAAAAACGCAAAGTGCTGACCAGCCACGATGCCTTTGGCTATTTTGGGCAACGTTATGGCGTCTCGTTCCTGGCACCTGTCGGTTTCTCAACGGAAGCGGAAGCCAGCGCCAGCGATGTCGCCAGCCTGATCACGCAGCTTAAGCAGCAGCATATTAAAACGTACTTTATGGAAAACCAGACCGATCCTCGTCTGGTGAAGCAGATTGCCAGCGCCACAGGCGCGAAGCCGGGGGGAGAGCTTTATCCTGAAGCGCTGTCAACGGCTTCCGGCCCTGCACCCACCTACGAGGCCGCTTTTAAACATAACGTAGAGGCGATGCTGAACAGCATGCGCTGAGCATAAAAAAAGCCGGAATGGCGGGTGAGCGACATTCCGGCTAAGGTTCACGACACACATCAACGTTTTTTCTTTCTTCCCTGTACGGCTTTAAAGCGCGGATTCGTTTTACAGATGATATAGATGCGGCCTTTACGGCGCACAACCTTGCAATCCCGATGGCGATTCTTCGCCGAGCGCAGCGAACTTAATACCTGCATCATGTCCTCTCTTATCGGCGACCCAGAAAGCGGCCAAAGCGCTGGTTGAAGCGGGCAGTGCTGCCTTCTTTAGCAAAGTCTTTCTGCTTACCGGTATAAAACACATGAGATGCCGACGAGACGTCGAGCGTAACGTAAGGCAGGGTTTCGCCTTCAAACTCAACGGTACGATCGGTTTTGATGGTGGAACCGATTTTGAAATACACGTCAGCAGAGGTGTCGTGGAACACCACTGCACGATAGGTAGGATGAATATTCGCTTTCATGATTCTCACTAATGTAATGTTATACTATAACAATATTATGCGCCGTAGCCGATTCGATTGCAACCCTCCAAAAAGCAGGGAAAAACAGGGGCAGTAACAATACAGCCCGGTGGCGATGCGCGTGAGACAGGCGGAAAAGAAATCCATAGCGGAGAGGGCGAGGTGCAGTCAGAGTTAAGCGGGCATCGGGCCCATCGGCGTGGCAGACAGAGAATGTGAGCAGTCAGGTATGAGAAGGCACGATGAGGACAAAAAAAAAGGCCGCTGACGCGGCCTTTATGTTTACGGATTAATGCGAGTGGTTATCGACAGGATGATCCTTTTCGATGTCCGCTTTCTTACCGAAGCGACGGCGCACCACCACAAAGAATACCGGTACAAAGAAGATTGCCAGCGCGGTGGCGGTCACCATACCGCCCATTACGCCCGTACCGACCGCATTCTGGGCACCTGAGCCTGCGCCGGTGCTGATGGCCAGAGGCAGTACGCCAAGAATAAAGGCCAGCGAGGTCATCAGGATCGGACGCAGACGCATACGACAGGCTTCAAGCGTCGCTTCCACCAGGCCTTTACCTTCTTTCTCCATCAGATCCTTCGCAAATTCCACGATCAGGATGGCGTTCTTCGCCGAGAGGCCAACGGTTGTCAGTAACCCCACGACAAAGTAAACGTCGTTACTCAGGCCACGTAAGGTGGTGAAGAGTAATGCACCGACCACACCGAGCGGAACGACCAGCATGACAGAGAACGGGATGGACCAGCTCTCATACAGGGCAGCAAGACACAGGAACACCACAATCAGTGAAATGGCATAAAGAGCCGGTGCCTGGTTGCCTGACAGACGTTCCTGATAGGACATTCCCGTCCAGTCAAAACCGATGCCGGTTGGCAGTTTAGAGGCCAGTTCTTCCATCAGATTCATGGCTTCACCGGAACTCTTGCCCGGTCCGGCCTGACCCAGGATCTCCATGGCAGGCAGACCGTTATAGCGTTCCAGACGCGGCGAACCATACTGCCAGTGTGCCGAAGAGAAGGCAGAGAAGGGCACCATCTCGCTGTTGCTGTTACGGACAAACCACTTATTGATGTCGTCCGGCAGCATACGCGCGTCGGCTTTACCCATCACGTACACTTTCTTCACGCGACCGCGGTCAATAAAGTCATTGACGTAAGAGCCGCCCCACGAGGCTGCGAGCGTGGTGTTAATGTCACTGAGTGACACGCCCAACGCCTGCGCTTTTTCCTGGTCGATATCCAGCTTGAACTGCGGCGTATCTTCCAGGCCATTAGGGCGAACACCGACCAGCGTATCCGGATGCTGGGCAATCATGCCAAACAGCTGGTTACGCGCCTGCGTTAGCTTGTCATGGCCCAGGTTTGCCTGATCGATCAGCTCAAAGTCAAAGCCTGTCGCGTTCCCTAATTCAATAATGGCCGGCAGGTTAAACGCAAAGACCATACCGTCTTTGATTTGCCCTAATGCCTGCATGGCACGTCCCTGTATAGCCGGGACTTTCATATCGCTGCTGGTACGCTCATCCCAGGGTTTAAGGCTGACGAAGGCGATACCGGTGTTCTGGCCCCGTCCGGCAAAACCAAAACCGGCAACGGTAAAGACCGACTTAACCGAGTCCTTCTCTTTTGTCAGGAAGTAGTCAGAAACCTGATCCAGCACCTTCTGCGTGCGTTCCTGGGTTGCACCCGCAGGCAACTGTGCCTGAGCCAGTAACAGGCCCTGATCTTCTTCCGGCAGGAAGGAAGAGGGGAGGCGCAGGAACAGAAACGCCATGCCCAGCACAATCAGCAGGTAAAGCAGCAGATAGCGACCGGTACCGCGAACGATATGGCCCACGCTGTCGACATAGTGATGCGTGCTCTTGTCGAACAGGCGGTTAAACCAGCCAAAGAAACCGGTGGTTTTGCCATGATCGCCTTTTTTCACCGGCTTGAGCATGGTGGCGCAGAGCGCCGGCGTCAGAATTAACGCAACCAGTACCGACAGCGCCATCGCTGAAACAATAGTGATAGAGAACTGACGGTAAATGACCCCGGTAGATCCGCCGAAGAAGGCCATAGGAATGAATACTGCCGACAGCACCAGGGCAATACCGACCAGCGCGCCCTGAATCTGTTCCATCGATCGCTTGGTGGCCTCTTTGGGCGGCAGCCCTTCTTCCGCCATTACGCGTTCGACGTTCTCGACCACTACGATGGCGTCATCGACCAGCAAGCCGATGGCCAGCACCATCCCAAACATCGTCAGGGTGTTTATCGAGTAGCCAAAGGCGCTGATAATGGCAAAGGTACCCAGCAGAACAACAGGCACGGCGATGGTCGGAATCAGCGTGGCACGGAAGTTTTGCAGGAACAGATACATCACCAGGAACACCAACAGAATGGCTTCCATCAGTGTCTTCACTACTTCGAAAATCGAGATTTTTACGAAAGGTGTCGTGTCATAAGGGTAAACGACCTTCATACCCGCCGGGAAAGTGGGCTGCAGTTTAGCCAGCTCTGCCTTCACCGCCTCCGCCGTGTTCAGGGCGTTAGCGCCGGTCGCCAGTTTGATACCAATACCGGAAGCGGGTTTACCGTTATAACGTGCGATGATTTCGTAGTTTTCCCCACCCAGTTCAATCTGAGCCACATCGCGCAGACGAACCTGAGAACCGTCAGCATTCACCTTAAGCAGAATGTTGCCGAACTCTTTGGTCGAGGTCAGACGGGTTTGTGCAATGATAGAGGCGTTCAACTGCTGTCCCGGCACCGGTGGCGTGCCGCCTAACTGACCGGCAGCGACCTGGGCGTTCTGGGTTTTCAGCGCGTTGATAACGTCAACAGGGGTTAACTGATAGTTATTAAGCTTGCTGGGATCCATCCAGATACGCATGGCATACTGCGCCCCGAATACCTGGGTATCACCGACGCCAGGCGTACGGCTGATCGGATCTTTGATGTTTGAGGCAACGTAGTCAGAAATATCGTTCTGATTCATACTGCCGTCATCGCTGATAAAACCGGCGACCATCAGGAAGCTACTGGAGGATTTTTTAACCTGAATCCCCTGCTGTTGCACTTCCTGAGGCAGCAAAGGCATGGCCAGTTGCAGTTTGTTCTGCACCTGAACCTGGGCGATATCGGCATCGGTGCCTGACTCAAACGAAATCGTCAGCGTCAGTGCGCCCGATGAGTCACTGCTTGATGACATATACATCAGGCCATCAATACCATTCATGTTCTGTTCGATGACCTGAGTCACCGAGTCTTGCAGCGTTTTGGCGTCAGCACCTGGGTAGTTGGCCTGAATCTCAATTGCCGGCGGCGCAACATTGGGATATTGCTCGATCGGTAATTTAAGAATCGATAACGCGCCCGCTAGCATCACGATAATAGCAAGAACCCACGCAAAGATGGGGCGATCGATAAAGAACTTAGCCATGTATCAACGGCTCCTGTTATGACGATGTTTTAGCAGACTGCGCTTTGGACGGATCGCCGCTGGCGGCTTTGGCATCATCGGTGACTTCTTTAGGCGTAACCTGCGCACCCGGTTTTGCGCGTTGCAGACCGGTAAAGATCACGCGCTCACCCGCTTTAAGCCCATCAGTCACCAGCCATTTGTCGCCAATAGCCTGGGCCGCTTTAATCTTACGTGCTTCAACCTTGTTATCCGCGCCCACCACCATGACAGAGGCATCGCCGGTTGGGGTACGGCTCACCGCCTGCTGTGGCACTAAAAGGGCGTTCGGGTTGGTGCCTTCCTCCAGGCGAGCACGGACAAACATGCCAGGCAGCAACGCTTTGTCAGGGTTCGGGAAGATCGCACGCAGGGTGATGGATCCGGTGGTCTGGTCAACGGTCACGTCGGAAAATTCCAGCGTACCCGGCTGAGCATAGTCTTTGCCGTTTTGCATCAGCAGGGTGACATTCGCTTTGCCATCGTTCTGTTTCAGCTGACCCGATTCGAGTTCTGAACGTAAACGCAGGAAATCTTCACTCGACTGGGTGACATCGACATACATCGGATCAAGCTGCTGCACGGTTGCCAGCGCCGTAGTTTGCCCGCTCTGCACCAGAGCACCTTCCGTTACGGAAGACTTACCGATACGGCCGCTGATGGGCGAGGTGACTTTGGTATAGGCAAGATTAATACGGGCGGTTTCCACATTGGCTTTGGCTGACTGAACCGCGGCATTGTTTTGCGCGGCGGTGGCCACAGCCGTATCATAATCCTGCTGACTGATGTATTTAGTGCCGAGCAGCGGCTTATAGCGATTCACGGTAAGCTGCGCAATGCGTGCGTTAGCTTCCGCCTTCGCTAAATCGGCTTTAGCACTGTCGTAGGACGCCTGATAGGTCGCCGGATCGATCTGATACAGCGATTCCCCTGCTTTGATCTCTCCGCCTTCAATGAAGTTACGCTTCAGGATGATACCGGAAACCTGCGGGCGAACTTCAGCAATACGAAAAGCCAAAGTGCGGCCGGGTAATTCAGTCGAAATTTTAAGGGGTTCACTTTTAACCGTAACAACACCCACCTCAGGTGGCTGCTGCTGCTGGGCGGCCTGGTCGGATTTATTTCCGTCACATCCTGTTAACACGAAGCTGCCTGATAGCATCAGGACGGCCGCCAGAGGCGTTAACCCTCTGAATTTAGTCATAAATAAACCTCTAGAGTCCGATATCGAATGATCAATGGATCACAAAGCCAGGAACCCATTGCTGCGTAAGAGTTTAGGTCGTGCTATGGTACATACATTCACAAATGTATGTAAACTTACTCGATTGTAAAAAAAGTCCCCTATGGCACGAAAAACCAAAGCGCAAGCTCTTGAAACCCGGCATCAAATTCTTGACGCTGCACTTGCCCTTTTTTCTAAAGAGGGGGTTTCAGCCACTTCCCTGGCGGATGTCGCATCCGCAGCCAGCGTAACACGGGGGGCAATCTACTGGCATTTCAAAAACAAAGCCGATTTGTTAAACGAAATATGGCTTCGCAGTGATGCAGGGCTGGATGATGTGAAACTTGAGTATCAGACAAAATACCCCGGTGATCCACTTTCCATTCTGCGAGCGATGCTGGTGTATATCTTTCAGGCGACGGCCAGAGATCCTCAGCGCCGCGCGCTAATGGAAATTATCTTCCACAAATGCGAGTTTGTGGGGGAAATGGCGGCGGTAAAAAGCATTCAGCAAAGCCTGTTGCTGGAGCGTTACAATGAAATAGAAGACGTTTTGCGCCAGTGCATTGATGCCGGGCAGCTCCCGGAAACCTTCCAGACGCGTCAGGCCGCGCTGATTATGCGCGGCTACGTGAACGGCATGATGGAAAGCTGGCTGTTTACACCCGATAAGTTTGATCTGGTTACCGATGCGCCTGTGCTGGTTGATGCGCTGATTGATATGCTGCGCTTCAGCCCAACGCTGGCTAAAAAGGCCTAATCTTTACGCTGCGTGTCGCGCTTTCTTTCAAAGTCGCGCTGAACGATGGCCAGTGCAGACAGCACGGTTTCTACCGCGATCTGATTCTCTTCAAGCAGCTGAATGAGATCGACGGCCAGTTTTACCTCTTCAGGCGCCGTTTCCAGGGACATCTTTCCTCCTGAGCAGTTGTATCATGGGCCAGATAAGCGTGCCATCCGTGAATCCCCTCCAGCACGGATAGCGCATTAAGTGTTAAAGGCGCTGTTTGCCAGCGACATTGCCCACTCCACCGAACGTATGGCCTGTCGACAGCGTGCCATACGACCTTCGAGCACCTCCAGGTCTTTCTTCAACTGCTGCTGCACGGCCAGCGTTTCCGCCAGCGCCATTCGCTGTTCACGCTGGTCGATCATAGCCTGCAGTCGACGTTCATACTCGCGGTATTCCTGATATTTTCGCTGCCGGGAAGAGGGCTGAGCGCGCTCCTGTGGGCTACGCAACTGTTGGGTGCGGGCCTCACGTTGCAGAGCAGCAATCTGATCGACCAGATGGCTGGCCAGCCACTGGCTGCGGGCCACGTCACCGTTGGGCTGGCACAAACGCTGATAATTGTGTTCAATCTCCTGCAAATAATCCGCCAGCCGGGTGCCTTTGGTGGTAAAAAGCTGGCTGTCAAAGCGGGGGGAACGGCAGTATCCATCAGGATGGCTGGCAATATCCTGTCGTAAATCAAGCATGCAGTTAAGCAGGCGTTGGTGTGCAGTGACGTAACTCATCGCCCGAGACTCAGGTATGCTAAGGTTACGTGACTGGAAACGCGCTGAGCGATCGTTATGCAACGCATTGTATTATTGACCCTTGGCTGGCTGGCGATTGTGCTTGGCATACTGGGTATTGTATTACCTTTATTACCCACCACGCCATTTATGCTACTGGCGGCCTGGTGTTTTGCCCGCTCTTCTCCCCGATTCCACTACTGGCTGCTCTGGAGATCGCCTTTTGGCCGTTATATCCGCCACTGGCAGCAGCACCGTGGCATGCCCCCCGGTGCAAAAAGCCGGGCGATGATCGTGATTGTAATAACCTTTGCGGTGTCTCTCTGGCTGGTTCCGCTGTGGTGGGTACGCGTCATGTTACTTATTATGCTGGCTGTGCTACTGCTGTTTATCGGGCGCATGCCGGTGGTGGCAGAAACAGCGGATGAACGTTTACCGCCGCGATAAAGTTGCAATTAGCCGACCATTTGCTTAGATTTGGGCCTCTTCGTGTGTAGCTTCCCATTATTCATGCCTCTTCGCTGAGCCTTTAACCCGGTGTTGGCGCTATTGAAGCTGCGCAAAACAGAACAGAATTTTTTTTTTACCAGGCTTAAGATTATGACCGACACTGCGCAGCAGCTTGAACTGATTAAAAACAGTATCAAAAGTATTCCTGATTACCCGAAGCCGGGTATTCTTTTCCGTGACGTCACCAGCCTGTTGGAAGACCCAAAAGCCTATGCCGCGTCCATCTCGCTGCTGGTAGAGCGTTATCGCAATAAAGGCATCACCAAAGTGGTGGGCACGGAAGCGCGGGGTTTCCTGTTCGGGGCACCTGTCGCCCTCGGACTGGGGCTGGGCTTTGTTCCGGTGCGCAAGCCGGGCAAACTGCCACGTGAAACCTTCAGCGAAGCTTACGAGCTGGAATACGGTACCGACCGACTGGAATTGCACAAAGATGCTATTCAGCCAGGCGATGTGGTGCTGGTGGTCGACGACCTGCTGGCAACGGGGGGCACGCTCGAAGCGACCATCAAACTGATTCGTCGTGCAGGCGGCGAAGTTAAGGATGCGGCATTTATTATCAACCTGTTCGATCTGGCAGGTGAAGCGCGTCTCAAGGCGCTGGGCGTTGACAGCTACAGCCTGGTCAATTTTCCCGGCCACTAACCCTCGCTTGCGGCCTCGTGCTCCGCAGGCCGCACATCTTTCCCTGTTCAAGATAACGAGTGATAGGTGAAAGCGTAGCTGTTAGACTACTGCAATCATATACAGGGGTTGCAGTGCGTCTGCGCTCACATTTCCATCCAAATTCGTCGAAACCACATGAGCTATCAGGTACTTGCCCGAAAATGGCGTCCACAGGCGTTTGCTGATGTTGTCGGTCAGGAACATGTTCTGACGGCGCTGGCGAATGGATTGTCTCTGGGACGCATCCATCATGCTTATCTCTTCTCCGGCACGCGGGGCGTAGGGAAAACCACGATTGCCCGTCTGCTGGCAAAAGGGCTTAACTGCGAAACCGGTATTACCGCAACACCCTGCGGTCAGTGCGACAACTGTCGTGAGATTGAGCAGGGGCGCTTTGTCGATCTTATTGAGATTGACGCGGCCTCGCGCACCAAAGTGGAAGACACACGCGATCTGCTCGATAACGTGCAGTACGCGCCCGCGCGCGGCCGGTTTAAAGTCTACCTGATCGATGAAGTGCACATGCTGTCGCGTCACAGCTTCAACGCCCTGCTGAAAACGCTGGAAGAACCGCCTTCGCATGTAAAATTCTTGCTGGCCACGACCGATCCGCAAAAACTGCCGGTGACGATTCTGTCGCGCTGCCTGCAGTTTCATCTAAAAGCGCTTGAGGTCGATCAGATCCGCCAGCAGTTGGATCATGTTTTAGAGCAGGAGCAGATCGCGCGTGAGCCACGCGCCCTGCAACTGCTCGCCAGAGCCGCCGATGGCAGCATGCGTGACGCGTTAAGCCTTACCGATCAGGCCATTGCAATGGGCGAGGGCAGCGTGACCAGCGCCACCGTGGGCACGATGCTCGGAACGCTTGATGATGAACAGCCGCTTGGCCTGCTCGAAGCCGTGGTTGAGGGCAATGGCGAACAGATGATGACGCTGCTAGCCCACGCGGCTTCACGCGGCGTTGAGTGGGAAGCGCTGTTGGTTGAGATGCTGCGCCTGCTGCACCGGATTGCCATGGTGCAGCTCCTGCCCACGTCGCTCAATGACGATGAAGAGAGCAATGCGCTACGCCTGCGTGAGCTGGCGCGCGCGGTGCCACCGGCCGATCTCCAGCTGTACTACCAAACCCTGCTCATGGGGCGTAAAGATTTACCGCTTGCGCCCGATCGCCGCATGGGGATTGAAATGACATTGCTGCGCGCCCTGGCGTTCCATCCCAAGGCAGCCATCGCCGAACCGATCGCGCGGCCAACGCTGACGGCGCAGTCGGCACCGGCACCGGTGCAGAATGTCGCTGCCCAGCCCGCTCAAAAGGCGCCCGCGGCGCAGCCGCAAATGGCCGCGCCGGAACCGGCTGTCAGTCAGCAGGCCGTGCCGCCGGCTTCGCCCGATCCGTCACTGTCCAGCTCCACCAGCCAGCTCCTGCAGGCGCGCACCCAGTTGCTGCGCCAGGGAGCAAACAAAGCAAAAAAGAGTGAGCCGGCAGCGCCAGGTGCGCGGCCGGCCAACTCTGCGCTGGAACGACTGGCCTCTGTTACCGAACGCAGCCAGCAGCGAGTCCGAGACAGCGCGCCTGCGGCACCGGTAAAAAAAGAGGCTTACCGCTGGAAAGCACAGACGCCAGTGACAGAGGTCGCTGAGCCGGTCGCGACGCCAAAAGCCTTGCGTTCTGCGCTGGAGCATGAGAAAAATCCTGAGCTGGCCGCGCGACTGGCGGAAGAAGCCCAGCAGCGCGATGCATGGGCGGCAGAGGTCGCGGGCTTACCGCTGCCTAAACTGGTTCAGCAACTGGCCCTGAATGCATGGAAAGAAACCACGGATAACGGCATTTGCCTGCATTTACGTTCCAGTCAGCGCCACCTGAATTCCGCGTCGGCGCAGCAGGCCCTGAGCGCCGCGTTAAGTCAGGCAGCAGGCCATCAGGTTGAACTGTCGGTTATTGAAGACGATAATTCTTCGGTATTGACGCCACTGGAGTGGCGTCAGGCCATTTATGAAGAGAAGCTGGCGCAGGCGCGTCAGTCAATCTTGAGTGACACCCACATTCAAACCCTTCGTCGCTTTTTTGATGCCGATTTGGATGAGGAAAGCATTCGACCCGTTTGAACACGCTGCAACGGTCTGAATAAACCGCGTTGTAGCCTCAGCAGAGAGAGAAAACTATGTTTGGTAAAGGCGGATTGGGCAACCTGATGAAGCAGGCCCAGCAGATGCAAGACAAAATGGCCCAGGTTCAGGAAGAAATTGCCGCCCTGGAAGTCACGGGTGAATCAGGTGCTGGCATGGTCAAAGTCACGATCAACGGTGCTCACAACTGCCGCCGGGTAGAAGTCGATCCGAGCCTGCTTGAGGACGACAAAGACATGCTGGAAGATCTGATTGCCGCCGCATTCAACGATGCCGCTCGTCGCATTGACGAAGTGCAGAAAGAGAAAATGGCCTCTGTCTCTTCAGGCATGCAGCTGCCACCAGGCTTCAAGATGCCGTTCTGATGCAAACCAGCCCCCTGCTAGAGTCTTTAATGGAGTCGCTGCGCTGTTTGCCGGGCGTTGGGCCTAAATCGGCCCAGCGTATGGCGTTTCAACTGCTACAGCGCGATCGGAGTGGCGGAATGCGGCTGGCGCAGGCTCTGACCCGGGCGATGTCGGAAATCGGCCACTGTGCCGATTGCCGCACCTTCACCGAGCAGGAAATTTGCACCATTTGCGCCAATCCCCGGCGACAGCAAAATGGTCAAATCTGCGTGGTTGAAAGCCCGGCAGACATCCATGCTATTGAGCAAACCGGGCAATTTGCCGGCCGCTATTTCGTGTTGATGGGGCATCTTTCGCCGCTGGACGGCATTGGTCCAGCCGATATTGGTCTTGACCGACTGGAACAACGGCTGGAAAAAGAAACGCTTCACGAAGTGATTCTGGCGACCAATCCCACGGTTGAAGGTGAAGCTACCGCGAACTACATCGCTGAATTGTGCGGACAGTATGGCGTCGACGCGAGCCGTATTGCGCATGGGGTTCCGATGGGCGGTGAACTGGAAATGGTCGATGGCACCACGCTGTCCCACTCCCTGGCCGGTCGTCAAAAGATTAAATTTTAAACGCTTGCCGGTGTTGTGAAAGACACCGGCTTGAAAACCTCTCATTTATCCCCACATCCTCCTCAACGTTCGTTAAATCTGATTCTGTTGAGGTAGCAATGACCATGAAAGGACAAGAGACTCGTGGCTTTCAGTCAGAGGTAAAACAACTTCTGCACCTGATGATCCATTCTCTCTATTCAAACAAAGAGATTTTCCTGCGTGAGCTGATTTCCAATGCTTCGGATGCGGCAGATAAACTGCGCTTCCGCGCGCTGTCTGATGCCAGCCTGTATGAAGGCGATGGCGACCTGCGCGTGCGTCTCTCTGTGGATAAGGACAACCGTACCATTACGCTGAGCGATAACGGTATCGGCATGCGTCGTGATGAAGTGATTGAAAACCTGGGCACCATTGCTAAATCAGGCACCAAATCCTTCCTGGCGTCTCTGGGCTCAGACCAGGCGAAAGACAGCCAGCTGATCGGTCAGTTTGGCGTAGGCTTCTATTCGGCGTTTATCGTGGCCGACAAGGTCTCTGTGCGCACCCGTGCAGCGGGCGCGGCAGAAGACGAAGCTGTCTTCTGGGAATCCGCGGGTGAAGGGGATTACACCATCGCGGATATCAGCAAAGCCGAACGCGGTACCGAAATTACCCTGCACCTGCGCGAGGGCGAAGATGAGTTCCTTGATAGCTGGCGCGTACGCAACATTATCAGTAAGTACTCCGATCACATTGCCCTGCCGGTAGAAATCGAAAGCAAAGACGAAGAGACCGGCACCACCACCTGGGAGAAAATCAACAAGGCCCAGGCGCTGTGGACGCGCAACAAAGCTGACATCAGCGATGAAGAGTACAACGAGTTTTACAAACACATCGCCCACGATTTCAGCGATCCGGCAATCTGGAGCCACAACCGTGTTGAAGGTAAACAGGAGTACACCAGCCTGCTTTATATCCCGGCGCGTGCGCCGTTCGACATGTGGAACCGCGATCATAAACATGGCCTGAAACTGTACGTACAGCGCGTGTTTATCATGGATGATGCCGAGCAGTTCATGCCGAATTACCTGCGCTTCGTGCGCGGTCTGATTGACTCAAACGATCTGCCGCTTAACGTATCGCGTGAAATCCTGCAGGACAGCCGGGTAACCCAGAGCCTGCGTGGCGCGCTGACCAAGCGTGTGCTGCAGATGCTGGAGAAATTGGCAAAAGACGACAGCGAAAAATACCAGACCTTCTGGAAAGAGTTCGGTCTGGTACTGAAAGAAGGCCCGGCGGAAGATCACGCGAATAAAGAAGCGATTGCTAAACTGTTGCGCTTTGCCAGTACCCAAAGCGAAGGCGCGGCGCAAACCGTTTCGCTGGAAGAGTACGTCAGCCGCATGGTAGAAGGTCAGGAGAAGATCTACTACATCACGGCCGACAGCTATGCCGCCGCCAACAGCAGCCCGCATCTGGAGCTGTTCCGTAAGAAAGGCATCGAAGTGCTGCTGTTGTCCGATCGCATCGACGAATGGATGATGAGCTACCTGACCGAGTTCGACGGTAAAGTCTTCCAGTCTGTCAGCAAAGCCGATGACGCACTGGATAAGCTGGCCGACGAAGAGACGGAAGAGCAGAAAGAAGCTGAAAAAGCGCTGGAGCCGTTTGTTGAACGCGTGAAAACGCTGCTGGGTGAGCGCGTGAAAGAAGTGCGTCTGACGCACCGCCTGACCGATACGCCGGCGATTGTGACCACGGATGCGAACGAGATGACCACGCAAATGGCCAAACTGTTTGCTGCGGCAGGTCAGGACGTGCCGGAAGTGAAATACATCTTTGAAATCAACCCCGATCACCAACTGGTGAAACGCGTGGCGGATACCCAGGATGAAACCCGCTTCGGTGAGTGGATAGAGCTGTTACTGGATCAGGCGCTGCTGGCCGAGCGCGGCACGCTGGACGATCCTAACCAGTTTATCCGCCGTATGAATCAGTTACTGACGGCGTAAGCCAATCAAAACCGGTGGCAAGGTCCACCGGTTTTTTTTTGCTTAAGTGCATCGCCTGATTTCAGCGAGCCGTTTTGTTGCGCAAACGCCATGAAATGCATTCAGCCTAAGCCGCCAGTCCGAAAATGCCCTTTCGCTGACCTGACACACTGCTATCACGCGCTAAAGCCAGTACACTAAACTTTCCTGACCCGCCGCTTCCTTGTGGTGGGCGGGTCATAATGGTATGTTCTTCCGCTTCTCAGATTCATCAATGCGATTCGCAAGGGGATTTACGCAATGCGTATTATTCTGCTCGGAGCTCCGGGCGCAGGTAAGGGGACTCAAGCCCAATTCATCATGGAGAAATACGGTATTCCGCAGATCTCCACTGGCGACATGCTGCGTGCAGCGGTTAAAGCTGGCACCGAACTTGGCAACCAGGCGAAAGCCATTATGGATGCCGGTAAGTTGGTTACTGATGAGCTGGTCATTGCGCTGGTTAAAGAGCGCATCACCCAGGAAGATTGCAAAAACGGTTTCCTGCTTGATGGTTTCCCACGCACCATTCCTCAGGCTGACGCAATGAAAGAAGCCGGTATTAAAGTGGACTACGTGCTGGAGTTCGCCGTACCGGACGAGCTGATTGTTGAGCGTATCGTAGGCCGCCGTGTTCACGCGCCATCAGGCCGCGTCTACCACGTCAAATTCAATCCACCGAAAGTGGAAGGCAAGGATGACGTGACCGGTGAAGAGCTGACCACGCGCAAAGACGATCAGGAAGAAACGGTGCGCAAACGTCTGGTGGAATACCATCAGCTGACTGCGCCGCTGATTGCTTACTACAGCAAAGAAGCGGAAGCGGGGCACACCGCGTATCACAAGATCGACGGTACGCGCAACGTGTCCGACGTGAGCGCAGAGCTGGCTAAGATTCTCGGCTAAGCGGATTGGGGCTGGCCAGGCTGGCCCCTTTTGCCCTCAACGCGTTGATTTCCCCTGTGTCTGTTTCTCTCCTCTTACTGCATGCTGCTGGACAGAAGGCCGAGGTTCGCCTGGTGCTAAATACAATGGCAGAACATACTGAGATGAATATGCAGTGGGTCTACTTGCGACAGTAAAGTCACGATACAGAATGTGATATGCTTCTCTGCCTGTTTTTCCTCACGGCAGTTACCATGAAATTTCCCGGCAAACGTAAATCCAAACATTACTTCCCCGTTAGCGCCCGCGATCCGCTGTTACAGTCCTCCCAATTTGATAGTGAAGACGGCAGTTGGGTGGTCGGCATCGATCAGACGCTGGTCGATATCGAAGCCAAAGTCGATGACGCCTTTCTTGTTCGCTACGGCCTGAGCGCTGGCCATTCGCTGGTTATCGACGATGCCGTGGCGGAAGCGCTGTATGCGGAACTGATGCGTGACGAACTGGTGACCCACCAGTTTGCGGGCGGCACAATTGGTAATACGCTGCATAATTTCTCGGTGCTGGCGGACGATCGTTCCGTACTGCTGGGGGTGATGTGCAACAATATCCAGATTGGCGGTTATGCCTACCGCTATCTGTGTAATACCTCCAGCCGAATGGACCTGAACTATCTGCAGGGCGTTGACGGTGCGATTGGCCGCTGCTTTACGCTGATTGGCGATCAGGGCGACCGCACCTTTGCTATCAGCCCGGGGCAAATGAATCAGCTCAGGGCGGAAAACGTCCCTGAAGACGTTATTGCGGGCGCCTCTGCGCTGGTGCTGACCTCCTATCTAATCCGCTGCGAGGCGGGCGAGCCCATGCCTGAGGCAACGTTAAAGGCCATTGAATACGCCAAACGCCACAACGTGCCCGTGGTCCTGACGCTGGGCACCAAACACGTCATCGGCGACAACCCGCAGTTCTGGCGCGATTTTCTGCGCGATCACGTTTCAATTGTGGCCATGAACGAAGAAGAAGCCCTGGCGCTGACCGGCGAAGCCGATCCTCTGCTGGCATCGGATATGGCGCTGGAATGGGTTGACCTGGTGTTGTGTACCGCAGGGCCGACCGGATTGTATATGGCGGGTTATACGGAAGAGGCGTTCAAGCGCAAAACGAATCATCCGCTGCTGCCTGGCGCGATTGCGGAGTTCAACCTGTACGAATTTAGCCGGGCGATGCGTAAACAGGACTGCCAGCAGCCGCTACGCATTTTTTCTCACATCGCCCCTTATATGGGCGGCCCGGAAAAGATCATGAATACCAACGGGGCAGGGGACGGCGCACTGGCCGCATTGCTGCACGATATTACGGCAAACAATTATCATCGCCGCAACGTGCCTAATTCCAGTAAGCATGCGCGCGCTTATCTCACCTATTCGTCCCTGGCGCAGGTTTGCAAATATGCGAACCGGGTAAGCTATCAGGTGCTGAACCAGCATTCTCCCCGACTGACGCGCGGCCTGCCCGAGCGGGAAGACAGCCTGGAAGAGTCCTACTGGGATCGTTAAGCCGGAAAGACAAACTGCCCCTCAGCAACGCTGCCGCTGCTGAAGGGCAGGTCATTAGCTGTTGCCTTCACAGGCGAGCCTGGTGTGCTCCTGCTCAAGGTTTTCCTGCAGTTTCTGAATGATGCTGGCGGCAATCTCGCGTTCGCCCATCACGACATGGTTTGCGCCACGTTCCAGAATGTACTCCACCTCATCATCATAATGGGCATGCACAATGATGTTGATGTCCGCTTTTTTCTGGCGGGCGGCGGTAACGATTTCCCCCACCTCATATCCGTTGGGAATGGTGATGAGCAGCCAGGCTGCACAGTCCACACGGGCTAACTCCAGCGTGTTTGCGCGGGCAGCATTGGCCAGCACGGCCCGAATGCCCTGATCGCGTAGTGCTTTGACGCGAGGAATCGAACTCTCGACCACCACCACCGGAATATTGAGCGCCATCAGTTGCTCACACAGCAGGTTGCCGACGCGACCATAGCCAACGATTACCGCGTGATGGCAGATATCCACCGGAATCTGTTGTTCTTCTTCTTCCAGCGCCTCTTCGAGCGTCTGCTGCTCCATCGTTTCGTTCTTAGACAGATAGCGCCCCAGCAGGGTAAACAGCACCGGGTTGAGCATGATAGAAAGAATGGCGGCAGCCAGCACCAGATTACGGCCCTCTTCATCCAGCAGCCCCAGGGAGATCCCCAGCCCGGCAAGAATAAAGGCAAACTCGCCGATTTGCGCCAGGCTGACCGAAATAGTCATCGCGGTGCGGCGTGAATGACCCAGCAGCGAGACCAGAAGCCACGCCGCGGCAGATTTTCCTATCACGACGATCACCAGCGCCCCCAGCACCGCCAGCGGTTCTTTCACCAGGATCATCGGGTCGAACAGCATCCCGACAGACACAAAGAACAGCACCGCAAAGGCATCACGCAGCGGCAGCGTGTCGCGGGCGGCGCGCTGGCTTAACTCGGACTCGTTCAGCACCATACCGGCAAAGAAGGCCCCGAGGGCAAAAGAGACGTCAAAGAACTCGACGGCGCCAAACGCAATGCCCAGCGCCAGGGCTAATACGGCCAGCGTAAACAGCTCACGTGAACCCGTTGCGGCACTTTTCGCGAGGATCCAGGGCACGGCACGGCGACCAACGACCATCATTAACACCATAAAGGCGGCGACTTTACCGATGGTCCAGAGCAGGTCCCATATCACCAGGCTGGCGCTGGCGTTACCCTGTTCCATCATGCCGGCAATCGCGGGCAGCAGGACCAGCGTAAGCACCATGACCAAATCTTCAACAATCAACCAGCCAATAGCAATCTGGCCGCGCTGGCTTTCAATAAGCTGACGCTCTTCTAATGCGCGCAGCAACACCACGGTACTGGCGGTAGAAAGACACAAACCGAACACTAAGCCCGTCATCCAGGACCAGCCCATCGCCCACGACATCAGCATTCCCAGTAAGGTCGCCACAGCGATCTGTGCGATAGCGCCGGGAATGGCTATCCGCTTTACCGACATCAGATCCTTCAGTGAGAAGTGCAGGCCGACGCCGAACATCAGCAGGATAACGCCCAGCTCTGCGAGTTCCGGTGCCAGATTGGTATCAGCCACAAACCCCGGCGTAAAAGGGCCAGCCAGTACGCCCGCGACTAAATAACCCACTAGCGGCGAAATGCGTAACCGATTTGCCAGCATTCCAAGGAGAAAAGCCAGGACCAGAGCCCCGACGATAGTCGTAATCAACGGTGTGGTGTGATGCATGCCAGTCTCCATGGGTATAAATGTGTCCGCTTGTAACAAATGAGTCTAATGCATATCGGAAAGGATCGCTGAATAATTTGTGGGATTAACAGAAAAAATTATGCAAATACGAGAGAAATGCAATCGGAAGGCTGTTTTTATCACTTATCCCTATCATCGGCTGGTTTAGCGCTTCATCAGGAACAGAACGGAATAAGTTTACGCTCGTTAAATGACACAGACGTGACGCCAATGATGCGCGAATGCGCTATAAACCGTCACCAACCGGAACCAGTGTGAGATTTGCTGAGGCCAGTCAGCCTCACAAGCGTAATAACGGTTTTTTCAGATTGAAGCAGCGGTGCCATCGCTTTGCTGGATGTCGGGTAAAAACATCGTGAAAACAGACTATTGTGCCGAAGCTACAGCGCAAAGCTGACAGCACTCATGAAAAAAGTCTGGCTGTCAGGTTGAGCTGAAAACAGCAGTCATGCCGGAAAAAGCGCAAAGACCCACTTTGTCGAGTTGATGTCGCAGCGGTTAACAATGTTGCAGGTTTAATGAACAACACCTTCATATCCCGTCAACATTTAGCCTTTTAACAGCGCGTCAGAGAGAAGAGAGCGGAGAAATCAGACGGTTGGCGTTTCCTGCCAGGTCGCCTGGCCTGCCATAATGGCCAGACGGAGCCGTATTCATCTTGAGTTACGGCCGTTTCTGTGCGACACAGAAGGGCGCCGATGGCCGGCGGGTGAAACGGATAACAATCAAAGGAGAAGGGCTGTGTTGATATTTCGAGGGGCAGGAGCAGGTCTGGCACTGCTCGTGATGTTATCGTCGCTGTTTACCCATGCTGCAGTGCCTGACCGCAGTTACCGTTTCAGCATTCTGCATACCAACGATCAACATGGGCATTTTTGGACTAATGATCAGGGTGAATACGGGCTGGCGGCGCAAAAAACGCTAATGGATACGCAGCGTTACGATATTCAGGCCAAAGGCGGTGGGGCGTTAATCTTGTCTGCTGGCGATATTAACAGCGGCGTGCCTGAGTCGGATGAGCTGGACGCGGAACCCGACATTCGCGGCATGAACCTGATTGGCTACGACGCCATGACGCTGGGCAATCACGAGTTCGATAAACCGCTCGCCGTCCTGCGTAAGCAGGAAAAATGGGCCAAATTTCCGTTCCTGGCCGCCAACGTCTATCAAAAAAGCAGTGGTAAGCGCCTGTTTAAGCCCTGGGCTGTATTTCAGCGCATGGGGTTAAAAATCGCCGTGCTCGGATTGATTACCCCCGATACCGCCCGGCTGACAAATCCTGCGCAGTTAAGCGATATCGAATTCCGCGATCCCATTGCCGAGGCCGAAAAGGCCGTCGCCGAGCTGCGTGCTACTGAGAAGCCCGACGTTATCGTCGCGTTAACCCATCTTGGCCATTATGACGACGGTCAACACGGCAGTAACGGTGTTGATGACGTGACGCTGGCCCGCAGTCTGCCAAAGGGAACCCTCAATATGATTGTCGGGGGGCATTCTCACGATGCGGTATGTATGGAAAAAGAGAATGTCAGCCGTAAAGACTATCAGCCAGGCCAACCCTGTGAGCCCGATCGGCAGAACGGCGTCTGGATCATGCAGGCGGAAAAATGGGGTAAATACGTAGGGCGCGGCGATTTTACCTACCGCAATGGAGAGGTGACGCTGGAGGCCTACCAGCTGATACCGGTCAACCTCAAACACAAAATCAAAAATCTTGATGGCAGTGAATCCTCACTGACCTGGCAGGAAGCCATCCCGGCTAACACCGCAATGATGAAACTACTGACGCCTTTTCAAAAGCGCGCAGACGCGAAGCTACGGGTCAACGTGGGAAGCATTAAAGGGGATTTTCCCGGCGAAAAAGAAACCGTGCGGTTTAAACAAAGCGCCATTGGGCAGTTAATACTGCGTGCGCAGATGGCCGCAACGCAGGCTGACTTCGCCGTGATGAGCGGGGGCGGGATCCGTACCTCGCTGACATCCGGCCCGGTTGCCTGGCGCGATCTGTTACAGGTACAACCCTTCGGTAATCAGGTCGTTTCCGTCACGCTGACCGGCGCAGAAATCAAACGCTATCTGGCGGTTGTGGCAAACATCAAACCTGATTCAGGCGGTTTTGCCCAGTTGGCCAACGTCAGTCTGATCGCCAACGGCAGCAGCGTCAGCCAGGTCAGGATCAACGGACAGCCGCTGGCAGATGAAAAAACCTATCGTATGGCGACAAACAGTTTTAATGCCGCAGGCGGGGATGGCTATCCGCGCATCGACACGCATCCGGGTTATGTGAACAGCGGCAAGGTGGATGCGCAGGTCCTGCGGGACTGGCTAAGCGCCCATTCTCCGGTGAACGCCAGCGATTACCAGCCACGTGAGGCGGTTATTTATCAGGCTGAGCAGGCAGCACCACCAAAGGATGAAGCGAAAGACGCGACGCCGTTGCGGCGCTATCCCAAAATGGTACTGACGTGGATCCGGCACTGGAATGGAGAGAGTGCAACGCTGCATTAAGTCCAGGCAGGGAGAACGCCTCCCTGCTTTTTTTCAGGCGCGGCAGGATTTGCGGCCGAACCAGTGTGGACGCAGTTTGTCCCACACCAGGTTGTAGACGAAGGTGTAGGGCAGAAAGAACAGAAAAAACGCGACTTCAATTAAAAATGCCTGCCACAGTGAAATCTCCAGCATCCAGGCCGCCAGCGGCAGGCCTATCAGGATAAAACCGCCCTCAAAACCCAATGCGTGCAGCGCTCGAAGCAGGGCGCGGCGTTTCTTCCCTGGCGGATAAAACCGATCAAACACGCTGTTGTAAATCATATTCCATAGCATTGCCACCGTAGACAGCATGATCGCCAGCGCTCCCATCTGAAACAGGGGTTTATTCATAAACCATGCTGCCAGCGGAGCAATCGTCACGATGGCCAGGCCTTCAAACAGGGTGGCATGGACGATGCGCTCTGTGAGTGAACGGGTTTGCATTTCAATCTCCTTTATTCAGGCTGCGCATTCTCCCACGACAAAATGCTAAGATAAAATGATCATCTATCGATAAAAGCGATGGTTCTCATGCGTTACTCACCGGAATCTCTGGAAGCCTTTGTCCAGACCGTTGCCAGCGGCTCGTTCTCAGCCGCCGCGCGGGCGTTAAAAAAAAGCCAGTCTACCGTCAGCGTGGCTGTGGTTAATCTGGAAGCCGATCTCGGTTTCGCCCTGTTTGACCGGCGCGGCCGCCAGCCACAGCTCACCGAGCAGGGGCGACGCGTGCTGCCTCAGGTGCAGCAGATCCTCGCCGCCAGCGAGCGGCTGGATGCGCTGGCGACGCGCTTGTCCGAGGGAACAGAGCCGCGGCTCAGCGTCGCAGTCTCAGATTTTTGGCAAACGCATTACCATCAGCGACTGCTTAAGCAATTTGATCAGCATTATCCTGATGTCGAGCTGGAAGGCATTGCGGCGGAAGATGATGATGTCGTTGAGCTGTTGCAAACCGGGCGTGCGCATATTGGGGTGATTCGTGCACAGCCAACGCTGCCGGCTGACATTGCGATCGCGCGCCTGCAGGTTGATGCTGAATTAGGGGTTTATCTGCATCGTGATCATCCCCTGGCGCGGGAAACCACGATCAGCGAAAGTCAGCTCGAACCTCTTCGTCACCTGCGCCTCAATACCTGGACCGATCGTCGTGCACCGACTTTCCAGGGGAGAGCCTGGTCTGCTCAAACCTATTATGTGCTGCTGGAGATGGCGGAACAGGGCTTTGGCTGGAGTATTTTACCCCGTTGGCTGGTGAAACAGTTTGGACATGGTGTTTTAAAGGAGTTGCCCTTACCAGGATGGCCGCAGCGCATCGCAGTTGACGTCGTCTGGTCGCGCCGCAATCCGCCCGGCCCTGCCGGGCGCTGGATGATTGATGAACTCTGCGCACTGCAACCGGCTTAGTCGCGTCGGGCAATATCCGCTAAGGGTGCCTCCAGCAGCCGTGACAGATCCTGTGGGCTTAACTCGATATCCAGCCCGCGCTTACCGCCGGAAATAAACAGCGTCGCAAAGGCGTTTGCCGAGCTGTCGATCACCGTAGGCAGGCGCTTTTTTTGGCCCAGCGGGCTGATACCGCCCACCAGATAACCGGTGATGCGCTGGGCCAGCATGGGATCGGCCATCTCGGCTTTTTTGGCATTGAACGCTTTTGCCACTTTCTTGAGGTCGAGCTGAGTGGCGACGGGCGTAACGGCCACGGCAAGGTGTTTCGCCTCGCCGTTCAACGCCACCAGCAGGGTTTTATACACCTGCCGGGCGTCCAGGTTGAGCTTACGAACCGCTTCGTCGCCAAAACTGGTTTCGTTACTGTCATGCTCATAAGGATGCAGTGTGAAGCTGACCTTTTGTTTTTCCAGTAGTTTTACCGCGGGCGTCATTGTTGCCTCATATTCAGAAAAATCTTATTACGTATTAATGAACAATAAATGTGGCGAAATAATGTGCTTTAGGCGAGAATTGCCACGCGCCAGCAATCCTGTTGTTGGCGACAACTAAAATCATTAACACATTCCTCTTTGAAGAGCCGATATGACTGTCGGCTCTCTTTTTTTGCCGTGAGTTATCTGACGCGCATCATTCCCGGCAGGTTATTCTCGCCATATAAATGCAGAGCGCCGACCGCGACGACATATCGGCCCGAAGGCAGGCGACGTAAATGATCACACCACTGGCTGTTACGCTGGCTAATCAGCGTGTCGTTCAGGGTCTGACTGAATGTCGCTGGCAACGCAATCTGGGGATCGCGTGGCGGGCTTTCCAGCCACCAGCTCACCATCGTTTGCAACATGCGTGCGTTGGTGTGCCAGTGGGTCAGCGTATCCGCCAGCAGCGCCATGCCATCGTCGGGCAAGGATTTCAGCAGGGTGATTTGCGCCTGCGCACCTTCCAGTTCAATCACGGGTTTATCCATCGCCCGCGCGGCCTGTAGCAGCTGATAATCAATCCCGAAATCAGGACGTAACCCCAGCCGCTGGGCCTGCTGGGCCTGTAGCATCAGCGCAATCTGCCAGGCCGGTAACGTATCAAACCGGCTCAGGGACAGACCGGTTTCGTTGCACAGTGTTTCAAGCTTCGCCAGCGCATCATCATCCATTCTGGCGATCAGTGGCGGACGCTCTTCCGTGTTTTCAAATGGCGATCCTCCCTGGGTAATATCCGCTTCAACCACCAGCGCATCGGCTTTTTGCAACTGCTGTAGCAGCCGGACCGGCAGGGGCTGCATGTCACGGGTGCCCATATGAATGCTACCCACCAGATGAAACCGGCATTCGCCCGACTGAATATCCACGGCGGGCCAACGATAGCTGGCTGGAAAAAGCGGATTAATCCAGTTACGTAAACGTTGCAAAAGGCGCGCTGTCATTCCCTGTCCTTCACTGTTTGAAAGCCACCATGCTAGCGGGATCCCGTTGCGAAAGACAGAGCAGGGCAGTTATTGCTAAACGCGCGGCTTATAGCGCAACAGGCGGTTAGCATTGCTCACCACGGTTATTGACGACAGCGCCATGGCGGCACCGGCAAAAACCGGGCTAAGCAACAGGCCGGTAAAAGGAAAGAGCACGCCTGCCGCCAGCGGAATACCGATAACGTTGTAAATAAACGCGCCAAACAGATTCTGCCGGATATTGCCCAGGGTGGCGGAGGCAATCTTTAAGGCATCCACCACGCCATGCAGATCGGCCCGCATGAGCGTAATCGCTGCGGTTTCTACCGCCACATCGCTGCCGCCGCCCATCGCAATACCGACATCAGCCTGCGCCAGTGCAGGAGCATCATTGATACCATCGCCCACCATGGCAACCTGCCTTCCTTGCTGCTGTAGTTGGCTTATCGCATCGGCTTTACCTTCGGGCAGTACGCCTGCAATCACCTCATCAATGCCGACTTCATGCGCAACAGCCCGGGCCGTATTTTCATAATCCCCGGTCAGCATAACCAGTCGGTAACCCGCTTCATGCAGCCGCTGCAGTGCTGCTTTCGCTTCGGGGCGCAGCGTATCCCGCAAGCCAATCAGACCGGTAAGCTGTCCATCCTGTGCCAGTAATACCGGGGTTGCCCCTTGCCGGGTGAGCCTGTCAATTTCAGCCCGCGCCGGTTGGCAATCCACGCCGTAATCGTGTAACAGACTGACATTACCCAGTAACAGCTGTCTGCCATTGAGTATGCCGCTTACGCCTTTGCCGCGTATTGTACGAAATTGCGCAATCGCGGGCGTTGCTGCGGTACCCGCTTCCGCCAGGATCGCTTTCGCCAGTGGGTGACCCGATGCCTGTTCCAGCGCCGCCGCCGAAGACAGGACCGAATCGCGCGTGCTGCCGTTCCAGCTCATCACCTCGGTCACCTGCGGTGTGCCCCTTGTCAGCGTGCCGGTTTTATCAAACACCAGCGTATCGATACGGCTGGCGCGCTGCAGTGCATCGGCATCGCGAACCAGCACGCCGTATTCGGCGGCGCGGCCGGTTCCGGCGATAATCGACATGGGCGTGGCCAGGCCCAGCGCGCAGGGGCAGGCAATAATCAGCACTGTGGTGGCCACCACCAGCGCGTAGGCAATCTGAGGCGCCGGACCGGCGGTATACCAGACTGCGGCGCTTATCAGGGCGATAAGCACCACCACCGGCACAAACACGGCAGAAATACGATCGGCCAGGCGACCCACATCTGGCTTACTGCTCTGGGCTTTACGGACTAACTGAATGATGCGCGCCAGCGTCGTATTGCCGCCGGTCGCGCGGGCAATGAAGCGTACTGTCCCGTCCTGCACCAGGGTGCCGGCAAACAGACGATCGCCCTGCGTTTTGCTTTGCGGCACCGCCTCACCCGTTAGCATGGCCTCATCACACCAGGCTTCACCGTCCTGGACTTCGCCATCGACCGGCACGCGATCGCCCGCGACCAGCCGCAGGATCATGCCGGGCTGTACCGCGCTAACCGGCATTGAGGTTTCACCCTGTTCCGTTACGACTCTTGCCTGTTCCGGCGTCAGATCGAGCAGGTGTTCCAGGGCTCGCGAGGAACGCTGGCGCGCGCGTTGTTCAAGCGCATGGCCCAGATTGATCAGGCCGAGAATCATTACGCTGGCTTCGAAGTAGAGATGACGCGCCTGCAGCGGGAAGAACGCCGGCCAAATCACCACACTAAAGGAGTAGATCCAGGCAGCGGCGGTGCCCAGCGAGACTAAGGTATCCATTGTCGCGCTGCGGTTGAGCAGGCTGCGCCAGGCACTGCGGTAGAAGTGACCGCCCGTGGCGACCATCACCAACAGCGTAACCGTGCCCAACACCAGCCAGGTGGTATGATTGTCCTCGGTGAGCATCATGTTGTCGCCCAGCATGCCCCAGATCATTAACGGCACGCCAAACAGCAGTGCAAGTCCCGCCTGCCAGCTAAAACGTCGCATGGCGCGTCGGGCGCTGCGCTGCTGTTTTTCACGGCGTTGCTGTTCGTCTTCGACCACTTCCGCCCCATAGCCGGCCGCATCCACAGCGGCGACCAGCAGATGGGGTGCCACATTGCCCATCACCAGCGCGCTGCGTTCGGCCAGATTCACGCGGGCCTGTTGCACACCACTTACCTGCTCAAGGGCTTTCTCAACCCGGCTGACACAGCTGGCGCAGCTCATCCCGTCGATTAACAGCACGTGAGCGGGCTGATTTTCAGTTGCCGGAAGAGGAGAAGACTCCGTTGTCAGCGCCTCCGGCGGCGGCTCTGCTGCTGTCAACGGCTCAGGCTTTGGGCTGGAACCCGCAGCTTTTAATGTTGCATGGTAGCCCGCTTGTTCAACGGTAGCGATCAGCGCGGTAGCGTCTGCACGGCCTGACACGCGGGCTTCCTGTTGAGTAACCTCCGCCAGCTCGACATCGTCGCGCTGTTCGAGCGCATCTTTGACGCGTTTTACGCAGTGGCCGCAGGACAATCCGTCCAGCGCCAGAACAATCGTGTTTGACATGGTTGACTCCTTTATCAGATGTGCGGGGTTGATCGTTTAGATGTGACTGTTATTCAGGTTAAACCTTCCCTCAAGGGGAAGGTCAAATCCTGAATGGCCAGATAAAGGAAGTTTATTCACCGGTGGTGTACCCGGCTTGCTGGTGTTGACATTATTCAGGACGCCACAAGAAGAAAGCCCCGCGTAACCTGCACTGTCCAACTTTTGCGGCAGTCCAGATAAGCAGGGCTTTTTTTTGACTTTCATTCGGCTTAAAGGCGTGCAAGCCCGCTGATGAAAAGGGGTGACGAAATGACGGCCAGCCCTGCGCTTACTGCCGAGGCTTCATCCTGTTCGATCATGCCTGTCGCTCAAGATATACACAGTTCCGTGCTTCGCCAGATAAGCGGGACTGATTTACCTGCTATCCGCGTTAACGGGATCGACATTTCGCTGTTCCCTGCTGTGCAACAGTTTTCGCCAGGCATGCTAAACCCTTTGCAGGCACGCAGGATGAGTCAATTACCCTTTGGGTCTGGTAAAGAAGACCAGCGTCCCGATAATGATGTCGCCAATAACCCAAAGGGTGCCGATCGCCATTAAACCTAAACCTGCTCCAAGCGCAGCACCGGCTTTTTCCGCATCGGAAGCCGCGTTATTGATAACGTCGCCACTTCCACCTAATCCTGCGAACAGGCAGTACACCATAAGAATGTTAAACAGAATGAAAGTCCACTTAACCATTTTGCCAAAAAAAGAGCGACGCGGCTTTCTGAGCTGCCTGGCACATGATGGACAACGTAATGCTGAATCACTCACTTCCTTATGACATTCTGGACAGCTGACTAAAGCCATAATCCAATCCCCTATACTTTAATGATGATAATGATTTGTTACAAACTGGCGGGATTTTATCGGAATTATCATCATTGACAAGCGTTATCATCTTATTTTTGATGAGGTTGATGGCAGATTGACCGGCTGGCCAGTTTGTTCTGCACTCAGGCGCGTTTTGGCATTACTCAGGTTAACCGGAAGCGTCAGCCGAAGGTCTCTGCAGCGACCGCGTTGACTCAGATACCGGGACGAGAACCCTTTTACCTGGCAGGGTGATCTATAATCTCCTGCATGAAATGCCTTGTTTTCCACCTGTTCTCGGGTGCAAAACGACAGAGTCGGGCACGAGTGAAGTAGAATCAAACACTGATTTAGCCCGGCAGCTCACGGGCTGGGCCTTTTAGAAGCGCCCCGTATAGGGGAAGATCAGGAAAACTGTTATGAATATTAGTACCGTGGCGAAAAAGACCGGGCTAACCAGTAAGGCTATTCGTTTCTATGAAGAAAAGGGCGTAGTCACGCCCCCGCTGCGCGGCGATAACGGCTACCGGCATTACAATTCACACCATCTTGATGAGCTGAATTTATTACGCCAGGCACGGCAGGTGGGTTTTACCCTTGATGAGTGCCGCGAGCTGGTCGGGCTGTTTAACGACCCTGAACGCCACAGCGCGGACGTTAAGGCGCGTACGTTGCAGAAAGCTGACGAAATTGCTGCGCATATTGAAGAACTGCACGCCATGCGCGCACGCCTGCTGGCGCTGGCGGCGGCCTGCCCGGGTAATGACAGCGCCGATTGCCCGATCATCAATAACCTGGCAGGCTGCTGCAGTCAGGGTGACGGCACGCGAGACTGAATGCGCAGTGTAATACCTTCCACAGCTACCACTTCAACCAACGTACCGGCAGGAAGATTCTGGTCTGCCTGAACGCGCCAGCTGCTGTCGCCAACGCGGACGTGACCGATACCGTTTTGCAACGCAGTGTCCAGGGTCAACTGCAGGCCGATCATCTGGTTGCCGCGCTGATTAAGGGAATTTGGCTGCTGGTTGCGCTCGCGATAGCGCATTACGCGATGCCAGATAAATACGCTCGCCAGCGTTAATGCGGCAAACAAAGAGCCCTGGGCTGTCCAACTGAGCGGCAAAGCCCATTCTGTGATACCGACCAGCATGGCTGCGAGCCCGCTCCAGAGCAGGTAGCCATTTGTGCCGAGCATCTCAGCCGCCAGTAGCAGCCCGCCCAGCGTCAGCCAGAACCAGTGCGGATGGGCAACAATCTCACTCACCATCAGCGTTTCGACTCGCTGCGGGTTTCTTTTAACAGCTCACCAATTCCGCCGATCGCACCCAACAAGCTGCTGGCTTCCAGCGGCATCATCACCACTTTACTGTTACTGGACTCACCAATTTTTTGCAGCGCATCCGTGTATTTCTGCGCCACAAAGTAATTTATGGCCTGAATATCGCCGGCGGCTATCGCTTCCGATACCATTTTCGTGGCGCGGGCTTCCGCTTCCGCCTGACGTTCACGGGCTTCAGCCTGCAGGAAAGCCGACGTTCGTTCCCCTTCCGCTTTCAAAATCTGCGCCTGTTTTTCCCCTTCGGCCCGCAGAATTTCCGCCTGCCGCACACCTTCCGCCGCCAGAATATCGGCTCGTTTAGTACGCTCCGCTTTCATCTGGGCGTTCATGGCGCCAATCAGCTCCTGTGGCGGACGAACGTCACGAATTTCAATACGGGTGATTTTTACGCCCCAGGGATTGGTGGCTTCATCAACGATATGCAGTAAGCGGGTATTAATGCTGTCTCGCTGAGACAGCATCTCATCCAGTTCCATGCTGCCCAACACGGTGCGCATATTGGTCATAGTGAGGTTAAGAATCGCCAGCTCCAGATTGCTGACTTCATAGGCGGCCCGCGCCGGATCGATGGCCTGGACAAAACAGACCGCATCAATCGTGACGTTGGCGTTATCTTTGGAGATGATCTCCTGAGAGGGAATATCCAGCACCCGTTCCATCATATTGATCTTATGACCGATACGATCCATAAAGGGAACAACCAGACTCAGGCCGGGCTGAAGCGTGCGGGTGTAGCGGCCAAAGCGTTCGACCGTCCACTGATAGCCTTGCGGAACGATTTTCACGCCGGACCATACGGTGACCAGGGCGACCAGGATGAGAACAGGAATCACGGTGAGCATATAACCTCCAGGTTGTCAGATGAACGGGCCAAATCGTTCGGCCCGTTTTCTGCTTACATCAGTAAAGCAGGGAATAGAGCTGGCGGCGATAGCGTGCGGCAAGCGCATCGCCCGTGCCCAATGCCGCCAGGATCTCCTGCAACATTTTACGCGCCTGGCCGTCAGCGGCGTTCAAATCGCGTTTAATGACGTTAAACAGCAGTTCCAGCGCTTCTTCATTACGCCCGACCTGATGCAGCTGCAGTGACAGTTTGGTCGCCAGTTCAGCGTTATCCGGGTCGCTTTCCAGCTGTGATTGCAGCTGCTGAATTTCAGGCGTATCGGCCGCCTGTTTCAGTAAATCGATCTGGGCGATCAGGCTTTGATAACGGGTGTCCTGATCCTGCAACGGCACGGCGTTGAGTACCGTTTCTGCTTCATCGCTACGGTTCAGGGTAATCAGCACGTCCGCCAGCAGAAAACCAATTTCGCTGTCTTTATTACTGAGCTGCCATGCCTCTTTCAGCAGCGGTAATGCGTCCAGCGGTTTGCCTTCCTGCATCAGCGCCATCGCCTGCTGGGCTTTTAACTCTTCCTCACGCGGCAGCACTTTTTCCAGCAGGGCGCGCACGGCGTCTTCCGGCTGTGGCCCCTGGAAACCGTCAACAGGCTGGCCGTTCTGGAACAGGTAGACGGTGGGAATGGAGCGTAACCCAAATTGCGATGCCACCCTTTGCTCTTTATCACAATCCAGTTTGGCAAGAATAAACTGGCCTGCGTATTCCTGAGCCAGTCGCTCCAGCAACGGCGTCAGTTCCTGGCAATGTTGGCTGCGATCCGACCAAAAGTAGAACAGCACCGGTATCTGCATTGACTGCTCAAGGGTCTGTTGCAGGTTGGATTCGTTAATGTCGATAATCGAAGCGTGTGGTGACATGACTAAGTCTCTTTGCAGAAAATGTTTAAAGAATATGGGGCCGACTGGCCCTGCTTCAAGCTGTATTCGCGCAATACCTTTACTGACTGCGAATTATGCGATCCAGTATCCAGCCTGGCAGCGCGCGTTTCAACAGGCCCATCGCGTGTGCGACCAGCGTCACCGGATAACGCAAACGCGGATGTTTGCTTTCGAGCGCATGGCGCAGCTTAGGTAAAATGGCCTCAGGCGGCAGCGTAAACCGCGCGGCCAGACCGGGATTCAGCACCGGATTATCCTGCTCACCCTGCGTCACATTATCGGTGAATCGGGTCTGGATTGGACCCGGTTCAATGAGGCTGACGCGCACGCCGCTTGCGTGCAGCTCCATGCGTAACGCATCGCTCCAGGCTTCTAGCGCATATTTACTGGCGGCATAAACGCCCCGACCTGGCGTGGAAATCAGGCCTAACACCGAACTGGTATTCACGATCCGGGCATTGCCAAAAGCCTTCAACGCCGGAAGCAGCCGCATAGTGAGTTGGTGGGTGCCAAACACATTGCTGGAAAATTGCTGTTCAAATTGCTGACGCGTGATGGTGTTTAACGGACCATAGGTGCCGAAGCCGGCGTTATTAAACAGGGCAAACAGCCGGTTACCGGTCAGCGCCAACACCTCATCGGCAGCGCGGTCAACGCTCTCTGCGTCGTCCAAATCCAGCATCAGCCCCGTAAAGCCGAGGCTTTGCATGTGCGCCACGTCGTCGGCTTTTCGGCAGGCTGCAATAACGTGATAGCCGCGAGCCAGCAGGTCATTGGCTGCAACCAGGCCAATACCGCTCGAACAGCCCGTGATCAAAATGGTTTTTTGCATGTGTTACCTTTTTTGCACAACTACTGCTTAACTAATGGGGCCAGTTCTTTCGCCATCAGTTCAGCGATAAAGGGTTGGGCGTCAGGATTGGGATGAATACCATCCTGCTGCATCCATTCGGGTTTTAAATAAACCTGCTCCATGAAAAAGGGCAGTAAAGGAATATCGTGCTGTTTCGCCAACTGCGGATAAATCGCGCGGAACGCATCCGTATAACGGCGGCCGTAGTTGGCGGGTAAACGTACCTGCATCAGGATCGGTTTAGCCCTGGCGGTTTTTACCTGCTCGATGATGGTGCTTAACGTTTGCTCTATATCCTTTGGCGGAAAGCCACGTAAGCCGTCGTTACCGCCCAATTCGATTAACACCCACTGCGGTTGGTGCTGTTTTAATAGGGCAGGTAAGCGCGCCAGTCCTTGTGCGGCGGTATCGCCGCTAATACTGGCATTAATCACTCTGGGCTGCTGCTGCCAGTTTTTATCGAGCAGGCTGGGCCAGGCTTTACTGGCCGACATTTGATAGCCTGCACTCAGGCTGTCGCCCAGCACCAGCAACGTATCGGCCGCAGCAAGACGGGACACCAACAGACAGCACAATAACAGGAAAGGATAATGCCAGCGGAAAACATTCTTGAAGTTCATCATCTTACTAAGTCCGTGGGTCAGGGAGAGCATCAGTTAACCATCCTTACCGGAGTTGAGTTAGTTGTCAAACCAGCTGAAACAATCGCCCTGATTGGCGAGTCAGGATCGGGCAAATCTACGCTGTTGGGGATTCTGGCCGGTCTGGATGACGGCAGCCAGGGCGAGGTGCATCTGCTGGGCCAGCCCTTGCATCAGATGAATGAAGAGCAGCGGGCGGCCTTACGTGCGCAGCAGGTAGGATTCGTGTTCCAGTCTTTTATGCTGGTGCCAACGTTAAATGCGCTGGAAAATGTCCAGTTGCCTGCACTGCTGCGCGGTGAGAGCGACCGTCAGAGCCGTGACCAGGCACGGGAACTGCTCACGCAGTTAGGCCTGGGTGAGCGTTTGCTGCATCTGCCCGCGCAGTTATCCGGTGGTGAGCAGCAACGCGTCGCGCTTGCCCGGGCCTTCAGCGGTCGTCCGGGCCTGCTGTTTGCCGATGAGCCCACGGGGAATCTGGATCGTAAAACGGGCGAGCGTATTGTCGATCTGCTGTTTTCCCTCAACCGCGATTTTGCCACGACCTTGATTCTGGTCACTCATGATGAACAGCTGGCGGCGCGCTGTAACCGACGCTTGCGTCTGCGTGACGGCAAACTGTGGGAGGAGCAATGATCTGGCGCTGGTTCTGGCGTGAGTGGCGTTCGCCCTCACTGTTAATCGTCTGGCTGGCACTCACTCTGGCGGTGGCCTGCGTGCTGGCGCTGGGATCAATCAGCGACCGGATGGAAAAAGGGCTGAGTCAGCAGAGTCGCGACTTTATGGCGGGCGATCGTACCCTGCGCACCAGCACGGCGGCACCGCCCGACTGGCTGGCGAAAGCGCAGCAAGCGGGATTATCGGTTAGCCGTCAGCTGAGCTTTATGACCATGACCTTTGCCGGCCAGACGCCGCAGCTGGCGTCGGTCAAAGCCGTCGATAACCACTACCCGATGTTTGGCGAGCTGCAAACCCGCCCGCCGGGCCTGAAACCTCAGCCCGGCACGGCGCTGGCCGCTCCGCGCTTAATGGCGCTGCTTAACCTCCACGTGGGCGATGAACTCGATGTGGGAGATACCACGCTGCGTATTGCCGGAGAGGTGATACAGGAACCGGATGGCGGTTTCAATCCGTTCGAAATGGCGCCGCGTTTACTGATTAATCTGGCCGATGCCGATAAGACCGGCGCGATCCAGCCCGGCAGTCGCATCACCTGGCGCTACAAGTTCGCAGGCACCCCTCAGCAGCTGGAAAACTACGACCGCTGGATAACGCCGCAAATAAAAACCGGTCAACGCTGGATCAGTATTGAGAACAGCGAAGATGCGCTGGGCCGTTCAATGCAGCGCGCGCAGCAGTTTTTGCTGTTATCGGCGTTGTTAACGCTGATGCTGGCAATCGCTGCCGTGGCCGTGGCAATGAGCCATTATTGCCGAAGTCGTTACGATCTGGTGGCGGTGCTGAAAACGCTGGGTGCTACGCGCGGCGCGCTGCAAAAGCTGATTATTGGACAGTGGCTGGCGGTATTACTGCTGGCGGCCGTAGCGGGCGGGGCAGCAGGGCTGGGCGTCGAAGCCCTGTTGATGAGAATGCTTAAACCCGTTCTGCCCGCATCCCTGCCTGATGCGAGCCTGTGGCCGTGGGTATGGGCCACGGGGTCGCTGTTTGTCATTTCCCTGCTGGTGGGATTGCGTCCTTATCGCCTGCTGCTGGCGACGCAGCCTGTGCGCGTATTTCGGCGCGATGCCGTCGCCACCGTCTGGCCGCTGAAAATCTACCTGCCGGCGATGGTCGTGGTGGTGGTGGGGCTGCTGGCGGCGCTGGTGGGCGGCAGTAAAATGCTGTGGGCGCTGCTGGCGGGCGTGGTGGTGCTGGCGGGGCTACTGGCGCTGCTTGGCTGGGGCACGTTACTGCTTCTGCGCCGTCTGACAGTGCGAAATCTGGCGCTGCGTCTGGCGATTAATCGGCTACTGCGACAGCCCGCGATGACGCTGAGCCAGCTTGCCGCGTTCTCACTGTCGTTTATGTTGCTGGCCCTGCTGCTGGTGATGCGGGGCGATCTGCTGGATCGCTGGCAGCAGCAGTTACCCGCCGACAGCCCGAACTTTTTCCTGCTTAACATGACGGCCGATCAGGTGCCGCAGGTGCGTGATTTCCTGCAGACGCATCAGATTAAACCAGAAACCTTTTATCCCATCGCACGGATGCGGCTGAGCGAGTTGAACGGCCAAGCCGCCGATCCTGAACGGGATAATGCCCTTAACCGTGAGCTCAACCTGACTTCGCTGGCGGCCCTCCCTGCGCATAATCCGCTGGTGGCGGGCAACTGGCCGCCTGCCGTGGGGGAAGTGTCTATTGAGGCCGAGCTGGCGGAGCGGCTGGGGGTGAAGCTGGGAGACAGCTTAACGTTTGAGGGGGATACGCAACAGTTCAGTGCCAAAATTACCAGTCTGCGCAAGGTTGACTGGGAAAGCCTGAAGCCAAACTTCTTCTTTATCTTTCCACCCGGTGCGCTCGACAGCCAGCCGCTGACCTGGCTCACCAGCTTTCGGCTGGACAATAACCCCACGCTGCTGGCGCAGCTAAACCGTGAGTTCCCGACCCTGAGCCTGCTGGATATTGGCAGCATCATGCGTCAGATCGGACAGGTGCTGACCCAGGTCAGCCAGGCCCTGGAGATTATGGTGGTGCTGGTGACCGCCTGTGGCATATTGCTGCTGATGGCCCAGATTCAGGTGGGCATGCGTCAGCGCCGTCAGGAACTGGTGGTGTACCGCACGTTGGGTGCAGGCAAGCGACTGCTGCGGACGACCTTGTGGTGTGAGTTTGCGCTGATTGGCGTAGTGTCAGGCGTTGCGGCCGCAGTGGGGGCTGAAGCGGCGCTCTGGGCGCTGCAGCGTAAAATCTTCGATTACCCGTGGCAGCCCGACTGGGCCTTGTGGCTGGCGTTACCGTTGTGTGGCGCGTTGTTGTTGTCGCTGTGCGGAGGTTGGCTGGGCGTGCGTTTGCTCAAGGGCAAAGCGCTGTTCAGGACGTTCGACGGCGCATAAAAACGCCGTGCGCGGCAAGGCTGCGCACGGCGTCAGTCCGTCTTAAAGCTTGTCTGTGGCCCAGCGAATACCGCTGGCATATTCAGCCGGCAGCAGGGGCAACAGCGCATGCAGTGCAGCTTTGAGTCGGGGCTGATCGCTGTCGGTCAGGTTCAGATGGCCCACCTTGCGACCTTGCCGAACCGCTTTGTCATACCAGTGCAGATGGACAAGCGGCTGCTGTAGCCAGTCTGGGTTCACATCGGTGCCAATCAGGTTGATCATGACCGAGGGCGCAATGACGACCGGCTGGGGCAACGCCAGCCCCAAAATCGCGCGCAGATGCAGTTCGAACTGGCTAATCGAGGCGCCGTTCTGCGTCCAGTGTCCACTGTTATGCACCCGCGGCGCCAGCTCATTAATCAACAGACCCTGAGGCGTCACAAAACATTCCATCGCCATCACGCCAACGTAGTCAAGCGCGTGAAGGATCGCGCCCAGCATTCCTTCGGCCTGCTGCTGCTGTTCCACATCTGCCTGGGGAAAAGCGACGCTGGTCCGCAGAATGCCTTCTTCGTGCAGATTATGTGTCAGGGGATAAAACACGGTGCTGCCGTCGTGGCCGCGCGCGCCGACCAGCGACACTTCACCTGAAAAGTGAATGCCCTGTTCGACGATACACTCGCCATAGCAGTCGTCGGGTAACGTGGCCGTTTCGCTGGCCCGTAAACGCCACTGACCGCGACCGTCGTAACCCCCGGTGCGGCGTTTAACAATCGCCAGTTCACCCAGCCGAGAGAAAACCGCAGGCCACTCGCTTTTATCCGCCAGCAACTGCCAGGGCGCAGTCGCCAGATTAAGCTCGTCCAGCAGTTGCTTTTGCGTCAGGCGATCGGCCAGACGCGGAAAAATATCGCGGTTCACAAAGGCCGGATGATTCGCCAGCTCGCCCGTCAGAGCGGTTTCGGGCCAACGCTCGATTTCGGCCGTAATCACGCTTTCGGCGATAGGTAGGGCGGCGGGATCGGCATCCAGCCCCACGGGATGAACGGCAATGCCCATCGGCTCGCCCGCCTGGCGCAACATGCGGCCAAGCTGACCGTTACCCAGTACGCAAACCGGCTTCATGCGTCCTCCCGCGGATCCGGATTATCCAGCACCTCATCGGTCTGTGCCTCACGCCAGGCGGCCAGACGAGATGACAGCGCGCTGTCGTGAATCGCCAGAATCTGCGCGGCCAGTAATGCCGCATTGGCGGCACCGGCTTTACCGATTGCCAGCGTGCCGACCGGAATACCGCGCGGCATTTGCACAATAGAGTAGAGGCTGTCGACGCCGCTCAGCGCTGCGCTCTGCACAGGCACGCCCAGCACCGGCAGCAGGGTTTTTGCCGCCAGCATGCCAGGCAGGTGCGCCGCGCCACCGGCACCGGCAATGATGACCTGAAAGCCGTTATCTGCAGCCGTTTCGGCAAAGCTAAACAGCTTGTCCGGGGTACGGTGCGCTGAGACCACTTCCACATGGAAGGGCACGTCCAGGCTGGAGAGGATTTCCGCAGCGAACTGCATGGTGGACCAGTCACTTTTGGAACCCATAACAACAGCGATGCGGGCCGGGGCGGCATTCGACGACATGCGGTCAACTCCTGTGAATGAAAACACACCTGACCAGGCGGACAGGTTTTGAAGGGCAAAGAGAATAGCATGAGAAGGGCGCAAGGAAAACGGTTGCGTCGGGATTACACGTCGCGCTGGCAGGGTTTTATCGACATTCTGTTCTCTGACGTTGACGCGCAAGAAACGCTGAACTTTAGTTAACAGAGTTGCAAGGTGACTGACATGATAAGCCGCGCTGCACCCGGTTGGTAAGGGATGACGTTAACTGACAGAAAGAGGAACAGGATGATTTCACGCTGGCAACTGATTTTCAGACAAGCAGGCAGAAAACTGTGGTTCAGGGCAACTTTATTTGCCCTTGCTGCGGTTGTCAGCGCCCTGGCCTCCATTGTCTTTAAATCTGCAATTCCCCCCTCGGTTTCGGTAAAGGTGGGTGCTGACGCAGTGGACAATATCCTGAATATTCTGGCGTCCAGCATGCTGGCGGTCACCACGTTTTCCTTGAGTACGATGGTAACGGCGTTTGGTTCAGCAACTACCCATGTTACGCCGCGCGCCACGAAACTGGTCGTTGAAGACAGTACAACACAAAATGTTCTTGCGACCTTTATTGGCTCATTCCTGTTTAGTCTGGTCGGCATCATCGCACTGAATATGGGGGCTTATGGTGAACAGGGGCGAGTGATCCTGTTTGCGGTCACGCTGGTGGTCATTGCATTAATTCTGGTGACGCTTCTGCGCTGGATTCACCATCTCACCTCGCTTGGCAGCGTAGATGAAACGACCTCACGTGTGGAACGCATGGCGCTTGATGTTTTTAGCGCGCGTGCTCAATCTCCTTGTTTCGGCGCCAGGCCCTGGCGGGAAAGCGATCGTCAACCTGCGGGCACGTTTGCTGTTTATTCGGACGCTATTGGCTATGTTCAGCATATTGATATGGACAGGCTACATAAGGCGATGACAGACAGTCCTGTACATGTTTACCTGGTCGCGCAACCCGGATTTTTTGTTCATCCCGCCCGCCCGGTCATGTATGTCACCCACGCCCTGTCTGCGGAGCAACGCAAACTGATGTTGTCTGCCCTGACAATAGCCGCGTCTCGCACTTTCGCCCAGGATCCACGTTTTTGCCTGTGTGTGATGGCAGAAATCGCCTCGCGTGCGCTGTCGCCTGCGACTAATGACCCTGGCACCGCCATCGATGTGATCGGGCGAGCCGTCAGAATACTCTCCTGCTTTGCACGCGAATGTGCGGCGCCAACGGTGATCTATCCCGCCATTCACGTCGCGCCCTTGTCAGTAGACGCATTATTCGATGATTTTTTCTCACCTGTCGCGCGAGACGGCTCGGCGATAAAAGAAGTGCAGTTACGGTTACTTAAGGCGCTGGGCATGTTGTCTGTCGCCTGGCCGGATGCGTACCAGGCTGCAGCGTTGCGTCATGCGCATGAAGCCATGGCATACCTGGCGCGGGAAGCGATCATCCAGACGGACAGAGCACGAATTGAGCGCACATGGCGTGAACAATTTGGTGCAGACTATCCCCATCCCTTCCTGGATGAGAAGCTAACCGATTCGCCCTGTCAGAAGTCGAAATCGATCAGCTGAATGCCGCTGGCATCGAGTTGAATCATGGATCCCCGACTGTGCCAGGCCCCTAATACGGCACGCTGAGCGTTTACGCCATTCAGCGACAGATCGTGTATCGCGGGACGGTGCGTGTGCCCATGAATCAGCAGTGGCGCCTTATGCTGAAGCAGGGCATCGATCACGGCCTGTTGATTCACATCCATAATCTCCAGCGACTTATGCTGATTGGCCTGTTTACTGTTGGCGCGCATACGTTCTGCGATGCGTTTGCGAATAAACAGTGGCAACGCCAGGAACAGACGTTGAATCCAGGGGTTGTGGACTTTAGCGCGGAACTGCAGGTAACCCACATCGTCGGTACACAGCGTATCGCCGTGCATAATCAGCACTCGATGGCCGTAAAGCGTCAGCACGCGCGCTTCAGGCAACAGCGTCATGCCGCTGGCGCGGGCGAAACGTTGACCGATTAAGAAATCGCGATTGCCATGAATAAAGTACACCGGAACAGGCACGGCTCGCAGGGCATCAGCAACCTGTTGATGCAGGGGATTGGGATCGTCATCGCCTATCCAGGCTTCAAACAGATCGCCGAGAATATAGAGCGCGTCGCAGTGTGGGGCTTCGCGCTGTAAAAAATGCAGAAAACCGGCGGTGATCGCCGGTTCTTCCTGACACAGATGAAGATCTGCGATAAACAGCGTGCGCGGCATTACTCGCTGACGGTCACTTTCTGGATCACAACGTCGTCTTTCGGCACGTCCTGATGCATACCGCTGCGGCCGGTTGAAACGGCTTTGATTTTCTCAACCACATCCATACCTTCAACCACTTCTGCAAACACACAGTAACCCCAGCCCTGCAGGCTTTCGTCACGAAAGTTCAGGAAGTCATTGTCAGCCACGTTAATGAAAAACTGTGCGGTCGCAGAGTGCGGGGCAGAAGTCCGCGCCATCGCCAGCGTACCTTTGGTGTTTTTCAGACCGTTGTTGGCTTCGTTACGGATCTCTTCTTTGGTGGCTTTCTGCTTCATGCCGGGTTCAAAACCGCCACCCTGAATCATAAAGCCGTTAATCACACGGTGAAAAATGGTGTTGTCGTAGAAACCTTCACGGCAGTAATCCAGGAAGTTCTTTACGGTTGCGGGCGCTTTGTCATCGAAGGTCTTGATCACGATATCGCCATGGTTAGTCTGGAAAGTTACCATTTTTTTCGTCCTGTAAAGGTTGTCGTCAGTAGCATAGGGTGCGCGGTTAGGGTGCACACGCCTTTTTCTCGAACGTTCTTATATCATAATTTCCGATAATACGTCAGCCAGGCTGCGCAGTTGGCTTGCTTTGCATCGCGTGACAGATAAAAATACGGCACAATATCAGGATACTTAAAACGGTGCGTTACGCACGCTTACTACGGAAACCCCAATGCTGAAGATTTATAACACCCTGAGTCGACAAAAAGAGGAATTTACCCCTATTCATGCTGGCAAAATCGGCATGTATGTCTGCGGCATCACGGTGTATGACCTCTGTCACATTGGGCACGGGCGCACGTTTGTGGCGTTTGATGTGGTATCGCGCTATCTGCGTTACGTCGGTTTTGACGTAAATTACGTGCGCAATATTACCGATATCGACGACAAAATTATCAAGCGTGCCAACGAGAACGGCGAGAGCATCGAAACCCTGACCAATCGCATGATTGCCGAGATGCACAGCGATTTTGATGCGCTGGGCATTTTGCCGCCAGATCGGGAACCGCGCGCCACGCGCCATATTCCGGAAATCGTCGAGCTGGTGGAAAAGCTGATTGCCCGCGGTCATGCCTATGTGGCGGAAAACGGCGATGTCATGTTTGATGTGCTGAGCGATGTGGATTACGGTGCGCTGTCGCGTCAGGATCTGGACCAGCTTCAGGCCGGCGCCCGCGTTGAAGTGGCGGATGTGAAGCGTAATCCCATGGATTTCGTGCTGTGGAAGATGTCTAAAGCGGACGAACCCTCATGGCCTTCACCGTGGGGCCAGGGGCGCCCAGGCTGGCATATTGAGTGTTCAGCCATGAACTGCAAACAGCTTGGCGCGCATTTCGACATCCACGGCGGCGGATCTGACCTGATGTTCCCACATCATGAAAACGAAATCGCCCAGTCTACCTGCGCCCATGATGGTCCCTATGTGAACTACTGGATGCATTCAGGCATGGTGATGATCGATCGTGAGAAGATGTCGAAGTCGCTGAATAACTTTTTCACCGTGCGCGACGTACTGCAGCATTATGATGCCGAAACCGTGCGCTATTTCCTGATGTCCGGCCACTATCGTAGCCAGCTTAACTATGGCGAAGATAACCTGAACCAGGCACGTGCGGCGCTGGAACGTCTTTATACCGCGCTGCGACATACCGATCGCAACGCGGTTGCCGACGGCGGTGAAGCCTTCGAGGCCCGTTTCCGCGAGGCGATGGACGATGATTTTAACACTCCGGAAGCCTATTCCGTGCTGTTCGACATGGCGCGTGAAGTGAACCGTCTCAAAGGCGAAGACATGACGGCAGCCAATGCGCTGGCGGCAAAGCTACGTGAAATTGCCAACGTGCTGGGCATTCTGCAGCAGGAGCCAGAAGTGTTTCTGCAAAGCAGTGCGCAGGGCAACGATGAAGAAGTGGCAGAAATCGAACGCTGGGTGAAAGCCCGTGCCGACGCACGCGCGGCAAAAGACTGGGCGCAGGCTGATGTAGCCCGCGACAAGCTGAACGCGCTTGGCGTGATTGTCGAAGATGGCCCTCAGGGCTCCAGCTGGCGACGTAAATAACGGGCAATACAGGAGAGGGCGAGTCATCGCCCTTTTTTGTCTATGACGATAAAACAGATTCACCTTCGCGGTTTCCGCTCGGTACGCGATCTGACCCTGCCGCTTCAGCAACTGAACGTGGTAAGCGGGCCTAATGGCTGTGGTAAATCCAACCTGTATAAGGCCGTGCGCCTGCTGCACGAGGCCGCCAATGGTCGCCTGGCGTTAGCGCTGGCAGAAGAGGGCGGCATTCAAAAAGTCATGTGGGCAGGGGAACTGCATCGCAGCGCTCGTCGTCAGGATGCCAGCCGACTCATCCTCTCGGTCCTGATGGACGACATGGATTTTGAGCTTGCGGTGGGGTTTCCTCAGAAGCTTGAGACCAGCCTGTTTAACCTCGATCCGCTGGTCAAAGAAGAACGTATCTGGCTGAGTGGTCAGCAGCGGCGTCCCTCTTCCTGCATCATGCAGCGCACGAACCAGACCGCATTTTTGCATAATGTAGAAGGGGAGCGCGTAAGCTATCCGGCCGTATTACATCCCGAAGAGTCCCTGTTTGGTCAGCTCGGTGAGCCGCACCGCTATCCTGAGCTTTCTCAGATGCGTGAACGTCTGCGCCAGTGGCGCTTCTATCACGAGTTTGCCGTCTGGCCCGGTTCGCCGATTCGTGCGCCGCAGATTGGCGTGCGCGCGCCCATTCTGGCGCACGATGGCGCTAACCTCGCGGCGGCATGGGCAACCATTGTTGAGCGGGGTCATCATGAGCTGCTCTACAAGGTGACAGCGAAAGCCTTCCCTGATACCGAATTTCAGGTGGATGTCCAGAACGGCCGTTTCCAGATGCTGATGCGGCGACAGGGCATTATGCGCCCGCTGGAAAGCGCCGAGTTCTCTGACGGGACGCTGCGCTTTCTGTGCCTCGTGGTTGCACTGCTCAGCCCCCGCCCGCCTGCCTTTATGGCGCTCAACGAACCCGAGAACAGCCTGCATGAGGATTTGCTCCCGGCGCTGGCGGCGCTGATTGCTGAAGCCAGCCAGTTTAGTCAGCTGTGGATCACCAGTCACTCACCGAAGCTGGCCGCACTGATCGCGCAGCATGCAGAAGTGAATCACATTGAGCTGGAGCAGATTAACGGGGAAACGCGGATAGTTGGGGAAGAAAGGATTTAAGGTGCCCCGGGCACAGGGCACCTGACGATCAGGCAACGACAGTGATGCGCTGTCCGGCAAACTCCACCGTTTGCCCCTGAACGATTTTGCAGCGCTTACGGGTTTCAACTTCCCCATCCACTCGCACTTCACCTTCACTAATCACGACTTTGGCCTGCGCGCCGCTTTCCACCCAACCTTCCAGTTTCAGCAGATCGCAGAGATCAACGTGTGGGAATTTACCTAAAGAAAACGTCGCCATTATGCCTGCTCTCCATCGTGAAACTCTTCACATGCCTGTAAGGTATTTTCGATTAAGGTTGCGACCGTCATCGGCCCAACGCCGCCTGGAACGGGCGTGATATAAGCGGCACGCTCAGCGGCGGCATCAAAATCCACATCACCGACGACTTTGCCGCTTTCCAGACGGTTAATCCCGACGTCGATAACAATAGCGCCCGGCTTAATCCAGTCACCTGGAATAAAGTTGGGCTTGCCTACCGCGACGATCAGCAGATCGGCGTGCTCAACGTGATGGCGCAGATCGCGGGTAAAGCGGTGCGTTACGGTCGTGGTGCAGCCCGCTAACAGCAGCTCCATGCTCATTGGACGCCCCACAATGTTTGAGGCGCCCACCACGACGGCATTCAGGCCATAGGCATCAATGTTGTAGCGCTCCAGCAGCGTGACGATGCCGCGTGGTGTACAAGGGCGCAGCTTTGGTGCGCGCTGGCACAGGCGACCAACGTTATAAGGATGGAAGCCATCTACGTCTTTATCGGGCGTAATGCGCTCCAGGATTTTGACGTTATCAATGCCTGCCGGGAGCGGCAGCTGCACCAGAATGCCGTCAATCTCGTTGTCGCTGTTAAGTTTATCGATCAGCTGCAGCAACTCGGCTTCGCTGGTGGCGGCGGGCAGATCGTAAGAGCGGGAGATAAAGCCCACTTCTTCACAGGCACGACGCTTACTGCCGACGTAGATCTGCGATGCAGGGTTTTCACCCACCAGAACGACTGCCAGACCCGGAGCACGTTTACCGGCTGCCAGACGTTGCTTCACTTTTTCTGCAACCTCAAGCCGTACCTGCTGCGCAATCGTTTTACCGTCAATAATTTTTGCTGCCATCAGAGCGTAAATCCACTGTGTTGAGTTTAAGTCGGGGATGGCGCCTATTTTGTCAGAAGCACGTCCGGCTGTCAGGTAGAGATTCTTGCAGCAGGTTGGTTTACGACATTTCGCCGTGACGAAAGTGTGGGTTAACGCTTATGATGCCAGACAGGGACCTTACTGGATGACGTGATGATTTGGTTAATGCTTGCCACTCTGGCTGTTGTATTTGTTGTAGGATTTCAGTTGCTGACCGCCGGTTCACGCCATGCCGCACAGGCACTCAGCAAGCGTCTGCAACTGCCGCCGGTCCATATTGAATCAATGCTGTCGCAGATGGGTAAAGAGGCGGCGAAAGAGTTTACTGATTACATCGCGGGTGATAACGAAGCACACTTAAACAACGGCGCAGCGGTTTTGCTGATTTGGCAGGTGCTGATTGTGGATGGCAGCGATGAAAATACCTGGCGCTGGCACAGCGTGCTAACCCGAGCCGGTTTCTCTGCCACGCTTACCCGACAGCAACTGTTGTTGGCACTGGGCTTTTTGCGCCAGTTAGAGCCCGACAGCCAGGAGCTGAATGCGCTTCGCGAGCAATACAACGCGCGCGTAACGCAGCAGGGCGTTGAGCTGGAAGGGGAAACGACAAAAGTAAGCAATCTGGTCTCGCTCAGCGCCTGGCGCGACCGTCATTAGCGCAAATTGGTTATTACCTGGGCACTCGCCGCGCCTCAGCGGCAAAAACGTTGACGTAACAGCGTTCAACCGTATAATTCGACCCAACCTCTCCGCGCCCTTAGCTCAGCTGGATAGAGCACCGGCCTTCTAAGCCGTAGGTCACAGGTTCGAATCCTGTAGGGCGCGCCAATATATTTCAATGACTTAAGCAAGCTTCAAGCCTACCTGATTTTCTCCTTGTGTCGTATTTGTGTCGTTATCACCCAAAAGTGAGTCAATTTTGCGCGCATGTTCGGTCAGGTGGTTAGGTGCCAGGTGTGCATACCTGCGTACCATTTCGATGCTTTCCCATCCCCCCATTTCCTGCAATGCAGAAAGTGGAACACCTGCCTGAATCAGCCAGCTTGCCCAGGTATGCCGTAAGTCATGAAAACGGAAATCCTCAATGCCTGCCCGCTTGAGTCCTATCCGCCACGCCGTGTTATCATCACAGCGCATTTTCCGGACTGATGGCGTTTTGGTGCCGTCTGGTCTGGTTGCCTCCTTCGTGTGAACAAAAACCCATCGTGAATGCTTTCCTATCTGCTCCTTCAGCACCCGGCATGCGGTATCATTCAACGCCACGCCAATAGCCTTGCCCGCTTTGGCGTTCTCCGGATTTATCCATGCCACTTTCCTTTGCATATCAACCTGAGTCCATTCCAGATCCAAAATGTTTGAACGGCGTAACCCGGTGGACAGCGCAAACACCACAACCGGTCTGATGCTGTCTGGCATGCAGTCGATGAGCCTGTTTGCTTCCTCTCTGGTCAGCCAGCGAATCCTTTTGCTTACGGGCTTCTTGGTCTTGATAACTGGCGCGGTCTTTATCCATCCCCATTCGTTAGCCGCGGCACGAAGAAGTGACCGCATAAAAGAAAGGTAATGGCTTTTGGTTCCTGCGCTGACTGGCCGGTCTTTGTATTCAGGAACAGGCTTGCTGTCCCTTATGGCCGCATCGCGCTGTATCTCCCATTTCCTGCGGTGGTTGCGGTTGATCATCCTGCCAACAATCTTCTGCACCTCCTCGCCGGTAATAGAAGCAATATCCCGTCCTGAGAAATAACCAAGAAAGAACTCAATCTTTACCTTGTCATCATCCAGGCTTCGCTTGTGCTCTTTCTCATCAAGCCAGCGCATACATGCCTCCTCGAAAGACCTCAAAGGCAGGTCGCCTATCTCCTCGACCCGCCACGCCTCCGCTTTCAGCCTGTCGTGCAACTCCTGCGCTTGCTTTTTGTCCGCTGTGTTAAGCGATCGCCTAACTCTTTTGCCATTCGGGGTAAAGAAATGACAGTGCCATACCCCGCCTCTGAGGGTGATTGACATGATGGACCTCCGTTTGTGCCATCACCCATGCTCGCCGGGCGATTCTGTGATGGATTGCGAACATAATCAATACAGGCGGAGCGAAGCACCAGGTACTTGCCGCTGCCACCACCTGTTCTGCGCGCCGGCAACTCTCCGCGGCGGATCAGGTTACTTACTGTTCTTGCTGAAACTTTCAGGTAAAGCGCGGCCTCGGCAAGCGTCAATGGCTCGTCGTTTTCCATATCTACTCCTCAGGTGGCTTGCTGCGTTTGAATGCGTAAATGAGCGCGATGAGAAGGGCGATTGAGATTAAGTCGCCCGGGTCGGCGGTGATGGTGATGTTCATGCTGCAGCACTCTTGCGAATGACTTGGCGAAAACCTCCCTCGGTTAAATGAACACTGGTATCCAGCTCATTACCCCATGAATCCCAACCCTGATCGGCGGTGCGGGCGAACAACTCAATGCGCGGAACGTCGCCGATGAGTTTTACCAGGCTGTCGCGGATAACCTGTGGTTTAGCGCTGTGCTCCATGCGTGGCGCGCTGATGTGCTGGCATATGGATGCATCCATGCGCTCTGGAAGCCGACCTTTCACTGCAAACAGGCAATCTTCGCTGTTCGCCCGTGTCATGTGGCCCATGCCGATCGCGCTGTTCCCTTTGAGCTTGTTCGTCTTATGCCAGGTAAAGCCTTTCATTGTCATTAGCCGAAAGCCCCACGACTCGACAACCCTCAACGCTTCCAGAGGCTGAGTTGGCACCCACCACATAGCAAGCAGGCAGGAATCAGGATCGGCAAGTGACCACACCGGCAAACGACAGATATCCTGCAGCGTCATAACCGGGTATTTGTGACATGCACCGCGGCTGCCATCATTGGCCTTGTCGCGGTATGACCATGGCGGATCGGCGTAAATGAGCCGGTACTTTCCGGACATAACAACTCCTCACGCAGAGCGCGATAAAGATAAATGAGGTGGGTTATTTGCTTCTGGACTGAAGCTCTTCTGCTGTTGGCTCGATGTACCACTCCTGACAGCATCTTCGGCATCGGTATTTAAATTGCAGTCCTAGCCAGTCAACCATCTGAACCTGCTCACTACCACAACATTCACAGTCACCGCATAGGCGGATTGCCGCATCACGCCTGGCAAGAATTTCCATCAGGCGCTCAGTAAAAGTTTTGCTCACTGTCTTATCTCCCTGTCTACCTGCCGCACAAAATAGCTCAGCCACAGCTTTGCTGTGAAGGTATCTGGCGGCAGGGCGGTGATTGATTTGGCGTGTTTATCGAGGATAGCGGTGGTGATGGCGTCGTGGTCTGCTTTAGGCTTGCCGTCAGTGGCTTTGATGATTTCCTGTCTGCACTTGCGGGCTACGGCGCGGATGGCGTTTTCAGTTTCCGGCGTCATCGGTCAGCCTTATTTGCGATTTTTCGCCAGAATGTCTTTATATTGTTTCTTTGTGATGTAAACGTCGCTTGTACTAGCTCGCGGACGATCCAGGAAATACTCATTCACATCCGAAGCAAGCTCAGAGGCAGTAAAGTCATCCACGCAGCCCGTGCCGATGAAGCAAACCTCTTTATCTCTGTCTTGACGCGCGCACGTTGCACCTTCAGGCCAGCCACCACGCTTTGGCAACTCATGCGCCAATAATTCAAGTAAAGTCATGCTACCCTCCGGTTTTTATTGGCAAACTCAATACGTTCGTAGTCCTCGCAGCACTCTGGTGAGCAGAAGAATCCGGTCGATACCTTATCTTCGCAGTAATGGCAGGTGCCGGTGAATTGCATTGTCGGATGCTGACGGTTGGCCAATGCCAGGTCAATCATGTGCTGCGTGTGTTCGGCAGCTTCGTCGAGAATATCTGCGCACATAGTGGTTACTCCTGAATTTGGGCGTAAAAAAACCTGCCGGAGCAGGTTGGTTATTCGGGGATGGTTGGTTTTTCGAATAGTGGGTATGGAATTCTCTGTGGGAACATGGATTTTGCCTCGCTATAAGAGCCACAGTAAACGCCCTTAACCTCCCACGCGACGGGGTTGTTAAATGCCTTGCGATATGCCTGTATCTCCCTCGCCATAGCGATTCGCTCATCCCAACTCACAACGCAAATAACATTATCGCTGGCTAGCTCATCAATGCGCGCATCACTAATCATCCTGACCTCCCGGCGCTGCTGCCAGCTTGCGCAAATCTGACTCAATCTCTTCGGCCCAATCCTGCCACTCCTGCGGCAATGAGTTTTTGGCTCCAGCTATGTGATTGGCGATACGATACAAGCCATCGCTTACTGGCTGTGCGGTGGCGTTAAGGCGATCCAGAGCAAAGCGCATAACCTTAAGCTGCATTGCGTCATCTTCATCCAGGCCAAAAGGAAGCTCATCGCAGATGTTTTCCAGTTCGGCAATCTGCGGCTTTAGCCAATCAATCAGCGCCTGCACATCACCTACAAATGGATTGGGGGAATTAGTTGTCATGTTTGGCCTCCGAAAAACCTAATGCGGTGCGAATCTGTTTAGCGCGGTCTTCGCTTCCGTCCTGAATGCCCATGCGATAGACCATTCCTAAAAGAGCGTGCATCTGTTCCCAGTCATCGCGACTCAGTTTGGTTGCCAGGCGGGTTACGACTTTACCGCTCGACTTGAGAGTGAAAGAGGTTTCTTTTTCTTTGCTGTCGTAATGACGGACGAACTTATCCATATCAACCCGCCTTATCCGCAGTGTCATGGGTGCCGGAGCGGAGGCTTGCAGCTATTTGAGCACCTTCATAAACAGCACCCGCTGCCACGCCAATTTCTTTAGCGTCAAACACTCCTTCATCAATCAGCGTTTGCAACCTTGATGTCAGAATTTCCACGCCTTCCGCCCGCACCGAGTTCATGTAAGCGTCGGTGGCTGGCGCTCGTTTACGTAACAACTCAAGCGCCTCGCTATGCGTCAGGAAGCCGTTGGAGCCGCCGTTGCTGACCATATTGCTGTCAAACCACTCCTGGAGGTCGCGGGGATTCAAATCGTCAGGCATTTCAATAATTGCTTCGTCAGTGGTGCCTTCCAGCCATTCTTTGGCAGAAAGAATGTCCCCCTGAGACAGGCAGAGAAGCGCGGCCTGAGCGCCCATCATTGTTTTGTGCAACATCCAGGATGTATTCAGTTCGCTTGCAGCACTGCGAAGATTGGTATCGCTCTCCGCCGCCAGCGCATCCAGCCTCTGCTGCAACTCATCAAACTTGCGTACCAGATAAACCGGTAATTCTTCGTTAATACGCATGTCGCCAGGTAAGCATTTGCCCGCCAGTAACCCGCGCATTTCGTGTTCGGTGATTTTCATTTCCCTTCTCCTGAATCCGCTACAGACACCACGACAAGCTCATCGTTATCGAATGACTCTTGCTTATCGTTGATGTAACAAAGCACCTTACTGGCAAGGTGCCTGACGTTGGTAACCATGGCTAACTGCTCATCGGCTAATACGATGAACATGAAGCTGTTGAGGCGATAGGCCGGTATACGGCATTGCCTGCGGTGAAGTGTTTGCATGGGAGTGTGTCCGGTTAGTCAAACAGGCCGGGATTGATGCCTTTTTTGATTAAGCGCGCCCGGCGTTTAGCGGCTTCGATATGCTGCTGGCGTTTATCTTCTCCGCGCTCTGCCAGTGACCGGCGACTGATGATCATGGTTTGCGGTCTTGCTGGCGTGATTCGACTGGTGCTGATTAGCGTGTAGGTATAATCGGTGCATCCATCAACCGGCACCGGATTGGCTGCCTCAATCACCGCCGTCTTACCGCGCAAACAGCCGCGCATCAGCCCGTTAAACTCACCGAGCGTCACATGAAAAAAGGCGCTTAATTCGCGCCCTGTTTGTGGTCTTTTGGATAGCTGGAAGGTGACTTTCTCTTTGAATCCGCTGTTCGGGTGATTGTTGCGCCGGTACTGAGCGAGCTTTCTCATTTCAGAACCTCGCTACTTAATAACCAAAGATGGCTTCCCGATCCGTATGATCGCCCCGGGGATATCAATTCCAGCCTCTAACTGATGCTTAATTGCCAACTTGTCAGGCTTTATTGTGGTCTCGTACTCTACAAAATCGGTAGGTAATGCATTGGCATCAGTTATTTCTACCGATTTAGATGGGGCGCGAACTGTCACCTGATGAATCCCCGCTTTAAGGGTTTTCTTTCCCGCCGCATCAAGAGAGAGAGCAATGTATTCCTTCATGCTTGCGATTCGATTTTCTGTGGCTCTGGCGCGTTCAGTAAGGTTTTTTGCCTCATCCTTGAGAGCAGCAACCATTGCCAGCTCGTTCTTGCATATAGCCAGTATCTGCTCAACCTTTCCCTCTAACTCCCACTCAATCGCATCAAGCGTATCGGCAATTAATTCAGGCTCCATGCCAGAGTCGCACAGCTTCGCGAATTCATTTGCGATTTGATATAAGGCTGTCATTGAGTCACCTCAAGCTTGGATTTTGCTTCGGCATAAATCTGCTGAACGTTTTTCTGCAGCGGCATGCCATTGGTCATGCGATAGGCTTGCTGGAAAAGACCTTTAAGCTCATTTAGTGTTTCGGCCATTCCCATCTGATCGCAAAGCTCAGAAACCTTATTTTCAGTTTCTGTCTGTCGCTGGCTTTCACCTTCAATCACTCGCTCGGTTGGCGTATGAGACATTACAGGCTCAGTGAAAACGCCCTCATCCTCATTCAGCATGTTGGTGGCGTTATCCAGACGCTCAGCTCGAGGCCAGTATTTGCTCGCGCGCTTGACGATCGTCTTACGCGCCATCTCTGACCAGAAGTTTTTCCATGGCCCGTTTTTAGCTTTGCTGGTTGCTTCCGTTTGCTTAATTTCCGCCAAGCTCATCTCTTCCGTGAGATAATCACCGTCGCAGGTTTTAACTGTGCAATAACCGCCAACTACTTCGCCTCGATGCTCAGGAGATGCAAAGGCGTTGTATTTGTGCGTGGGTGCTTTATCGAGGCCATTCGATTCGTAGCTGTCATTTGCATGCACAAGCTTGCACTGGCCCCAGCGAATTACGCCTGCTGACTGGGCTATGTGGAGTAAACCCATATAGGAAATATCGAGGCAAACCATGCCATCCCTTGGAACCAGGTAAGCCAGCTTGCTTGCAGGGTTAAGGCTGATACCAATGGCTGCCACGTTTATGATTGCGTTCTGCGCGCTGGTTGGGTTGGCTATTGCGGTTTTGGCTAGGAAGTCGTTTTTCTGAAATAATTGAATGGCGAACTGGCTTTCCTTTGACCATGTAACAGACTGGTCAGTCACAGCGCCGGAAAAAAGCGACTCCTGAGACTTCACGAACTCAACAATATTCATCACGCCACCTCGTCAAAGCTGTTTTTAATGGTCCAGATTGCAATTGCCCGCTCGCGCCGTGCCACCTTCACCATCATGTCGCGCAGGAACGCTTCAGCCTCAATGTGCTGGTCGTCGTCCTCATCGAACATCTCAATAGCTGGGTAGTCGAAAAAACGTGTCAGGAACTGGCAGGCGGGCGCAATCAGCGGGTTAATCTTGTGACGTTCCATGTTGTCATCGACTTCCTTGCCGATGCGCTCTAATTCATCATCAGGAAGGGTGTCTGCAATATCCTGAATCTCGCGTTTTTCTTTGATGTTGAATCTCATTTGCACGCCCTCCTTAACAGCTTCATTGCCATAGCCCACTTAACCTTGTCGCCGTATAGCTGAGCCTCTCTTGAAAGCTCCTGAGCGCGTTTAAAGAAGTTGGTTTTCATGGCTATGGCCTCCCAGGCTGTGTAAGCGTGTCAATGAACCAGCGGCCAATACGGCGAAGCTGTTCGGTTAAGCGGGAAAGTTGAGACGTGTTTAATGAGGCGACACCCACGATGGTGCCGCCCGCGATGGCATAGTTCATCGTGGGTATCCTGTGTTAGATAATTAGTAGGTGATGCTGGTATGGGGAATAAGATCGTCTTTCAGTGCTACAAGCGTTTTGATTGCGTCATCACGTGACAGGCCAGCGTGCGCAATTAGTGCGTTGACTACTGCTGTGCCAATTGCCTTGCGATGTGCTTCATTTGCTGCCCGCGCAGCTGCGTCATCAGCGATGCGCCTTTCTTCAGCTTTGCGTGCGTCTTCTGCTGCTTCAGCCTTGCGGCGCTCAGCTTCGATAGCCTCCTGCTTTTCCCGCTCTGCGCGCTGGGCTGCTTCAATGCGCTGGCGCTCTGCCAGTTCTGCCGCTTCACGCTTTTCACGCTCTGCGCGTTCTTGCGCAGCTTTGGCATCAGCCTCAGCTTTTTCCTTTGCTGCCTGCAAATCGGCTTCGCGTTTGGCTGCAGCATCACGTTCACGCTGTGCTGCTTGTTCGGCTTCAATGCGAGCCTGTTCAGCAGCCTGGCGACGAATTTCCTCTTCGTGTGCAATGCGCTTACGCTCTGCTTCTGCAGCAGCTTCCGCACGCTCACGATCAATCTTCTCATCCATGAGGAGGGCGATTTCGTAATCTGATTCGATTTGCGCCGCCATCTTCTCAGCGGCAATGCGCGCCTCTTCCTCGGCTTTAATGCGCTCCTGCTCAGCTTCCCACTCAGCGCGTGGTGCGAGTATTGCGTCACGAATCAGATCACATTCCCGGGTAAAGCGGCGAAGCTCTTCTTCGGCTGGCTTGACGGCCTCTTTGAGGTGTCTCAGGTAAGCACGCCCAGGCTCTTCGATAGCTTTTTTGCTGGCACCAACAGAGCGGGCGAGTGATCCGATTCGGTCGCGCCCTTTTTTCGTGCTTACATCAGGAACCTCTTTCGCAAACTGGCGAATTTGATCAAGGTAAGCATCAAGGCCATTCTTTACATAAAGTGCAGGTGCCTGTTCCGGCTTTATTTCAACCAAGGCTAAATCCGTTGACTCGCTCATTTCGTTATCCTTCAGGAAAAAGAAAGGCCGACATTGCGCCGGCCGTTAAGGGTATTACTGTCTGGTTATCTGAGCCCTCTAAAGGCGTTGGTGCGTAGCACCTCAAAGCCGTCTAAACAGACAGCTTTACGGTGTCACTCAGTTGGGGGAGAAAACCATGGGGTCCAATGAGAAACCTTGGATGCAAGGAAACCCTCGTGATAATCATCAACGCGTGAAATGAACCACAAATCACACTCGCCTTCATCGCTCTTTATTTCTTCAACTGAGAACGCCTCGAGCTGCACCTCACCATTTACAACAACAGCCACTGCTTCCTCATCATTTGGCATTTGCTCACTGCACTTAATCCATTCCATCCTCTATCTCCTGTAGTGGTTACTGGCCCGGGCACGTAGCATTGCGTCGGCCTGCCTGTAAGCTGCATTGGCAATAAGCTCCTGCTCTCTGCTATCAATTGAAAGCGGAATGCTGGCTAGTGCTTTTGCTGCAAAATAATCACGAAGCGTCATTCCAGACTGTATGCGCCTATACTCATCAACAGTTTTTGGAGCAAATGTTTGGAAATCCGCATTTGGTATCGGGAATGCATATCCACCCGCTTCTTCACTCATACAACCCCCTAAACAAACGCATAAACACACACTCCCATAACCGCAAAGACTGCCCAGCCTAGCCAATAGTTGTCAGTGGATATCATGGGAGTGCTCCAGTAAAAAGGCCGCCTAAGCGACCTATTTGATTTCAATATCTGGGATGATTACGGACGGCTTAAACACTACTCGATAGTGGTATTCACTGGCATTGACTGGCTGCATTTGCTCCATAAACCAAGTCACGTTGTCTGATAGACCGAGCATGTGCTTTTTGTAAGTGTTCGGACCAACTTTACAGACAACACCCAGGGTTTTATCGGTGCTGGAATTGTCTTTGGAGCAAAGGCCCTCAATGGTGAGGATATAGTCGCCGGTGATGCCGTTGTAGAACACGAACCGCCGGTTAACTTCGAAGTTGTCAGAGGCTGTTGACAGGTTCCGGCTGGCAACATCGCTGGCGCTATCGCAACCTGCAAGAATTAGCATTCCAACCACCGTTATTATTTTTTTCATTCCACCCTCACTTAACAATGTGCGTTGCGTCCTTGCGGACAGCTCTGTGACCTGCCTGATACAAGGCAACCTCTGGCAAACAAGCTGACCCACTCTCATGCTTACTACGCAGAGAAGGAGAGTTGATTGCGCGGGAGACTGTCAGGCTGCATCCGGTGCCAGCTACTGCGATTTTGCGTGCCAGTCGGCCGTCTGCATTAGCTTGATCACGCAGAGCAGCACGGCGCTCTCTGCGACGATTCTTGGCCGTATCAGAGGCCAGATAAGTGACGACTATTGTCATGGTGTACCTCCGGTAATTGGCTTAGCGATACTCTGCATTGCTAAATCAACTCGCCCCGCCAGCCACTGTGGTGGCGGGGCACACTCCTCGATCTTGAAAGTTTTCAGTCTTCACTGTTACCTGTTACATAACACCTCCTGATTTGTATGCCGCGCATGTTAGCCAGCGGCTTGGCATAGAATTGTCTCAGGTGAAAGAGCGCTGGCCTGTTTCAATCCAGCGATTTAAATGGCTTCTCAGTCCGGCAGCTTTATCTGGTCCTTAGCTCCACCATTCTCTTTCCCAAAGCCAACTGCACTTTGGTTCCCGCATTTCGGCGGGACATTCCCATCAATGTTAAAGAGCGCCGACATCCTGTCGTTTGTTGCTGTGCTTCGTGCTGATGGATTTAATTTAAGATTTCTTTAGTCGCGCGTCAAGACCAAAATCAAGATAACTTAAATAAATTTAAGAGAATTAAGTAAGACTATGAATTTAAGACGAAAAAAAAGCGCCGAAATGGCGCTTAATTGAAGTGTAAATTTTTAGTCAGTAATTTTTCCTGAGGATTTTAGGCTGGCGTAGTTGGGGATGTAGTTTTCTGGCCTCTGGCTGCACATAGATGCAAACTGCATTACGTTCTGCGTTCCGCTGGGCGAATAGGCTATCTGCGCATCGCTGTTTGCTTTCACAGGATCGGAACGATAAATATTAACCAAATCATCTACCTTGCTACGCTTCATATTGAGCTTCTCGGCGGCATCATAAGCGTTTTGCACGAGGCCTGTCATTCCGGCAGCCTCGGCTGCGGCGGATGAGTAGAGCACTGCTGTTGCCATGCAGAAGTTGTATTTAACATCTGGCTGGCTTGATGCGTCCCTGGTGGTGGCGGCGCTATTAAATCCAAGTACAACTAAAGCGAGCAACCAACACTTCATCTTTTCCTCCTGTATCTGCGGTGCTCAATCATTGTACCAATTATACGCACGGGTTCGTGATCTGACCTAATTGTCGGAAAATCATCGTTGAGAGGTACGAGTTCAAAAACGTCCATCCCATTTATATACCCACGAGGTCTGTATTTTTTAAAAAGAGCCTCTTCATCCCCGTTCTTGGCCACTACAAAGTCGCCAGGAAGGGGCTGAACTTCAGGATCAACAACAATGGCATCACCGTCCATGAATTCAGGCTCCATCGATTTCCCTTTGATAATCAAGGTAAAAGCCGAATCTGATAGGTCCATGTTGGTATGTAAAAAGTCTATTTCACCTTCAATGTTTCGAATGCTGCATTCGGCAGTCCACGTGCCGGCCTGCACATAACTGATGATAGGAACAAGTCGGGTATCGATTGTCGAAAGCGCGACGTTGGATTCTGAATCCTCCCCATGAAGTATGTAAATGGGGTTACAACCAAGTGCGTCTGTAAGTTTTAGAAGATTGTCTCCTTTCGGTGCGGTTTCATCTTTCTCCCACTGGGAGATAGCTACGTTTGATACGCCAACCTTAGCGGCCAGCTCCTTCTGCGTCAGGTGAAGTTCTTTGCGTCTCGCGCGGATGCGATCGCCAATGGTCTCTGTTCTCATAGTTAAGACATCTTAATTCTACTTGACTAAAGTTTCCTTTAGTGGATAATTTAAGTGTTCTTTATTAAATTCGGAGCGAGTCAATGTATAAAAAACACGTTATAGACCACTTCGGAACCCAGCGAGCCGTCGCTAAAGCTTTAGGAATTAGTGACGCTGCAGTTTCTCAGTGGAAAGAAATTATCCCAGAGAAAGACGCCTACCGACTGGAAGTCGTTACAGCTGGCGCCCTGAAGTACCAAGAAAAGGCCTATCGCCAGGCAGCTTAGTTTCACCGCTCTTTAAAAATTTGTCGCCGCTCCCGCCGAAATGCAGGAGCAACCCTAAGTTAGCCATAAGGCTAATCAATATTGTGTTAACTAAAAGGAAGTATCACATATGGAAATCGCAAGCTATCGCAAGAAAGCGCGTCAGATCGAAAGCCAGTTACTCAGCAAGTTAGCTGAAAACGGTCAGGTGTCTCTCGCGAAGGTGCTGGAAATGAACGAGGCAGCTGTAAGCCGAATGAAACGCCCATCAGGGAAGCAGAAATACAGCTTCTTCCAGGTGATGAGCCTGGTAATGGCTTATCTCGACGTCGTAGCGCCGGATTCAGAGATTGCGCAGAGGCTGTTGAGAATTGAGCAGTTGCTGACAAAAGAAAAGGCCCCAAACGCTGGAACGCTTGAGGCCTGATGCGAAATGACCGAATCAATTCACAGGAGTAATTATGCACGAACCCGGTGACGAATACCAGGTACTTACAGAAATGAAAGTGCCTGATTCTTATAAAAGGAAAGGCTTTGTCTATGTCCTGAAAAATGAATATATGCCTGACATCTACAAGATAGGCATGACTACCAACTGTCCTGACTTAAGGGCTAAGGAGATTTCATCAACCACAGGAGTTCCAACTCCCTTCACTGTTTTAGCCGCATACCACTCAAAAAGCCCCAAGGCAGATGAAAGGATGATTCACGAAGCCTTTGCTGGGTTTCGCGTTAGTGAGAAACGTGAGTTCTTCAAGCTCGATGAGCATGCACTTTATAGCCTCCTCAATGAGCTTAGAGCGTTAGTCGGCCCAGAAAGAAATGCGGACGCAGCTGAGCTTGCATTGTACGACTCAATAATTTCCTTCCACAAGGAGGACCCTATAGACCTTGATGCTGAGCTTATGGAGGCTGGCTTAGGTGGCTATTGTGGAGAGGAACGATCTGCAACCAATTTTTTAATCCGGCTCGGAATTAGCCAGATGAAGAGCATCATCTCCCACAAGCTCGCTACCGTGGTTATCGACTGCTATGGCCAAGTATCACTGATAAAAAATCTTGAAACACAATGGGAGGAATCGCGCCATGATCAGCAATGTTCAGAAGGTTGATTTCTCCAACCGCAAAACCTTACTAGATAAGCCAGGGGGTCATGTGGCCGACCTTGAAAACGGCTATCTGCGACTGGCTAATCAGATTCAGGATGCACTCTGCAAGGTTGAGCTATCAGGGCGTGAGTTCCGCGTTCTGAACTCAATTATCCGCCTGACATATGGATGGTCAAAAAAAGAGGACAGGATAACTAACAGCCTCATTGCTGAAACCACTGACCTGAGTGTTAAGCACTCATCGGAAGCGGTGAACAACCTTGCTGAGCGGAAGATTCTGATCCTGAGACGCATAGGGCAGACACGCTATATTGGAATCAATACAGATTTAGGGAAATGGGCTTACAAGAAGCCGGTGGCAACGGTAAATACTCCCGAAAAAATGGGCTCCCCAACCATCCCTGAAAAAGGGGATATCCATCCCCGAAATCAGGGAGAGGTATCCCCGAAAAAAGGGAACACCAAAGACATTCTTCCAAAGACAGATAAACAATTAAAACCCCCTAAATCCCCCAAGGGGGAATCACCAATGTTTGACCCTCTCTCGATACCTGTTCCTGAATGGCTGAATCAGAAGGCATGGCATGAATGGGTTCAATATCGACAGGAAGCCAAGAAGCCAATCAAGACTGAAATGACGGTCACCAAGGCGTTTGGCGTTCTGAAAGACTGCCTAGATAACGGGCATGACCCGGTAGATGTGATAAACGCGAGTATTGCAAACGGCTATCAAGGCCTGTTTAAACCTAAGTTTCCAATTCGCAAGCAATTACCAGTTCAGCAACCATCGCAGCACTGGAACAGCCGAGAATCCTGGGAGAACGAATTCCTATGAGAAATCTTGTATCAGCAATTCAAAACCGTGACGCAGGCGCACTGGCAAGAATCGCCGGTGACGGGCCTCAGCCGGTAGATCGTGGTGTTAACGAGCATGTTGAACGCCTGGTTGACGCGCTGTTTGCCAACCTCAAGCAGGTATTTCCGGCATCTGTGAGCACCGCCTGGAAAGACCCGCGTGATGAGGCAAATGCTAAGCGCCAGTGGATCGCCGCATTCGCCGAGAACGGCATCAGCAACAAAACGCAACTTTCGGCTGGAATGCGTTTCGCCCGCGCCAACGGATCACCGTTCCTGCCATCACCAGGCCAGTTTATTGAGTGGTGCAAGCAGGGCGATATCCGCGCCGCTGGCGTTCCGGGCGACGAAGAGCTTTATGAAATGTTCCGGGTGTTCTGTCGTGACCGCGGCATTTACGATTGCAGCGAGAATTTCCCCTGGCAAAGCAATGCCTGCTTTCACATCGTGACGGCAGTGTATAACCAGATGCGTTCTTTCAACCTCTCTGACGCCGAGTGTCGTAAGCGACTGAACGAAGAGGCCCGCAAGATGACTCGCCGCATTGAGGCCGGTGAAGATATCCCACCGCCGCGCAAGCAAATCCCGCTGCTTCACATTCCGCTTACCAACGAGAAAGGCCTGGACCGCATCGCAGAACTGCGTCGTAAGCATGGGCTGAGGAATTAATCATGAATGAATCGACACGAATTTGCTTTGAGCGTCTGTATCGCAGTGTTCACGGTGACAAGCATAATCTGACTCGGTCACATCTTGGCTATCAGGACGCCATCGTAGATCGGGCTTTTTTCTTCTGGCTGGAAGGGTTGGAGAGTGCCGCATGACACAGGTAACACAGCTAATCATCGCCCCGTCAAGCGATCGGCAAATCAGCAACCTAATCCGCGGCATCTTAGATATTGCGACAAAGCGACCAGCAAACACTGAAACACTTAAGCACATCCACACACTGGCAGCAGAAGCTATTGCCATGATGGACTCACGCCAGCAGCCGGTTAAACCAAAGAGAGGGGGAGGGTCATAGGATGAGAGTGAAATTATTAAACGATGGCGGTTTCCGGTTTATGAAAGGCATTGCGCTTCCTGTTGAAATTAAAGCTGAACAGCATTCTTTTCTGGATGGCGCAGTGCATGTAAATACGCAAGACCTAATTGAAATAGGGGCGGGTTTAACTTGTAAAATGCTTCCAAGATGGTCGTTTCATAGCGATGAATTCGAGCTTATTAGTGAGGAGGACTCATGCGCCAACTAACCGCCAGTGAAGCAAGCAACGATGAGATGGAGCGGCAGAGGTTTGAGGATTGGGCTACCGAAGGAATGAGCGAGCTTCACAAAATGATATTTACTGAAAGATTTGGAATGCAAATCGGTGGGAATTACAAGAACAGTAAATCAAGGCTTCAATGGGAAGCATGGCAGGCAGCATTGAAAAGCAAGCAGGGGGAAGTATGAGTGATGTTGCGCCTAAATTCCCCGAGCTACCTGTTGAGGTTCAGGTCGCGTTAATCAACGCCGCTTCGAGTCTTGCTTCAGCAAAGATTGCTGGCATTTCAATCAGAAATGATTACAACTCTAAGCACGACTTCTTCAAAATAGAGTATGAGCGCATTTGTGACGCACTTTACAAAGAGAATAGGGGTAGAACATGAACAACGTCATCCCACTCCGACCTGACCCACTTCGCAATCTCTACGAACTCATCGATAAACTAAACGACACCGAACTGACGATATCTCAGCAGTCAATCACTGATGAGGCCTTAGCGTTGGTGCAGAAGATAATTGAGGCCAGCCATGCAAATCGAGCTGATCAAATCGGCAGGGGGGGTTTTCACCCCAGCGCTTGAGTCTGACATACCCCGCCTTACCCGATTCAAGAACGGCGAGCAGTACACAGCCGAAATCAAGCTGACCCGCAACCCCGCATTTCATCGAAAAGCTTTCGCATTCTTCAATTTCTGCTTTCAGCACTGGGCTGCTGACAGGGCAGGGCTAGAGCATGCCGATGAAACGACACAGTTCAACCGATTTCGCAAAGACCTCACAATCCTGGCAGGTCATTACGACATGGTGACGAACATCCGTGGCGAGGTGAGGGCCGAGGCAAAGAGTCTGGCTTACGGGAGTATGGAACAGGAGGAATTCGAGCGCTGTTATTCGTCGCTAATCAACGCGGCCATAAAGCATGTATTCGCCGGCACCAAAGACCAGAACATCATCAACCAGCTTCAATCCTATTTCTGAGGGAAAGATGACACCCTTCACCGACATATCAGCAGCAATCGAAGAAGCTGTATGGCTTTCCCATATCTACCGAAAGGCGCATTGCGTTTATCAGCGTTTCGATGGGCTTATGGAGGTCAGGCCAGAGCATCCCGACCGCAATCCAATGTATACCACTGGAGCGCCGGGCATAGTAACCACTGAATACGGGAGTGCAGCATGAGAACCCATTGGACCAAAGAGAAAACACAAAGGCTCATCGAGCTATTCCCGTGCATGACCAACAAGCAGATAGGCGCAAGGCTGCGTGTTGCACAGGAATCAGTAAGCAGCAAAGCGCAACAGTTAGGGCTGAGCAAGTCACCAGAGCATCTTGCTAAGGTTCGAACCAAGGCGCTGTCAAAGCGAAAAGGGAGAAAGCAATGCGACTCACGCCTTTTACCCACGACCCCGTAGACACCGCAACAGCCGACGAACTCCTCTCCCGATACAAACTCCGAAACATCCAGGCAACCAAGACGCTCGCATTCGACCCGCGACTCTGGATTGTCACTGCGATGTTGCCGGAGTACAGGGAGGAGCCAATACCATCCAGGCAGTATCAAAACCCAATGTGGAGCAGGTTATGAATGACCGCTGCTGCCGATGTCACACCATCCTCACCTCAGAGGATAAGTATCACTACGGAGCTAACTGTGAATCTTGCGAGTGCGATATCGAATGGGAGAACCATGAGCGACACAACCCAATCAAGTCAGCCTACTGGCGATGGCGCGCAATCTGCTACTGCCTGCGCGTTCTGCGGTACTACCCTGGCAGACTCACAGGTTTATTGCTGCACCGCCTGCGAGGTAACGCTGATGCTTGATCCAAATTACCGTTTATCAGGAGAAGACAATGGCTGAGTTAAAAGCAGGTGGAATGGCAATTTTTATTGCCGGGCCAACAGAACTTCTAGGGCTTCAGGTCGATACCATGCGATATGTAAGCCCTGGCGAGTCGATAACACTGCCTACAGGATTCCGGATGCGGAATGCATGGAAGGGGCGCTGGTTAATACATAACGAAAGGATATTTGTGACGCTGGGCAATGGAAAAGTTCTTGATGACTACTGCCTCTGCCCTGGAAGCTGGTTGATGCCTATCGACGGCGACGACTTCCAACATGAAGATGAGAGACATAAGGAACTGACACATGGCTAAAGGCTTAAAACAGCCGAAGCCGAGAAAATGCAAAATCTGTCCTGAAAAGTTTGTCCCCCGCAACAGCCTTCATACCACTTGCTCACAACAATGCGCCATACAGTTAGCCAAGCAGCAATCAGAACGCCGTAAGTTACAGCGGGAGAAAGCTGAGCGCGCCGCATGGAATAAACGCAAAGCCGATATGAAACCGTTAAGCCACTGGATTTCAATGACCCAGCGTGCGTTTAACGATTACATCCGTGCGAGAGATGGAGATGTCTGTATAAGCTGCGGGAGCACAACGGCGGTCAGCTACCACGCCGGTCACTACAGGACCACTGCAGCGGCTTCGCAGTTACGTTTCAACGAGGACAACACTCATAGCCAGTGTGCATCCTGTAATACCCACCACTCTGGCAACATCGGACCCTACCGCATCAACCTCATTGAAAAAATCGGCATTCAGCGCGTTGAGGCGCTCGAATCAGACAACAACCCTCACCGATACACCCGTGATGAACTGGACGCGATTAGAGCGCGATACAGGGCTTTGACACGTGCATTGGTTAAGCAGAGAGAAGCAGCATGAGCAAGTTAAGAGTTCGATTTTCAAATGCGCACTTCATGAATGCCGAGCATCGGCCATCGCATGGGCCCCAGTCTTGGCCATGGTGGCGGCAAATATCCTTTTCACTCGTAAGCCTAACCATTCACTCACCGTCGTCCGGAAAGCGACTCTGGATTTACACCAGGTTTGGCGCTTTATATGCCGAATACTATATCGATCGTAGGTCATCATTATGACCGAATACCTCAAAGCCAAATGGAGAAAGTTAATTTTCCATTTCCGGCCAATTTACCCAGTAATTCAGCCAGCACACATCCAAAGTTGGGATGCGATGCCACGCAGAAAACGCAGGAGAAAGCCATGAAAGTTATTAACTTTGATAGTGGTATAGAGCAAGTCAAAGCCACGCTTAAAAATCAGCCAACACTTTCCATCCGTGAGATTCAACACATCTTCATGTGCTCACTTCCAACTGTCCGCAAGGCGATCAAGGCAATGATAGACCTTGGCGTCATTTACGAAATCAACGGCTATCAGGGCAAGCGCTATGTCAAAGAGTCGCCCAGTGAGAGGCAATTGCAGGAGATGGAGCGAATCCGCGAGCGTGAATTAGCGCGGCGAGAAGCGCGGCGCAATACCCGAACCATGGTGTTTCTGTGCAAAGGAAAAACCACTGAAGGCAATCGCATCTTCCAGGAGTGCAAAACACATAGCCCCATACAGCGCATGGATGACCTTCTTCGAGGCGTAAGGATTAGCCATGGATGACCTCCGGCAATACTGGCAATTACTCCGACTCAGCAGCAAAGCATTAAACATCCCATTCAGCACCGATTACTCCCTTCTCCAGAAAAAATCCAGACTAAACAGAGGTAGCCATGAAGAGCGATCAGTTCACTCAACTGACAGACTGCGCACGCAAGTCAGAAATGAAAAAGCGTTATCTCGGGAAGGTGGAGAGCATTACACCTTTGCAGCGCACATGGGTTCGTTGCCTGCTGAATACATGGGGTGAAAAGTACGGCGGTAGCGTCGGGCCGGATGGCGGCAAGATAAACGTGATAGGCCGGTTGATGATTCGTGGTGAGTGGAGCGAAAGGGAGGCGGAGCGAATCAAGGAAGTCGTAAACGCACTTCATGAACAGGGTTACACCGGCACAGAGTTATTCCTCAAAGCGAAGCAAATCATCTCTCCTCAAAACACTGTCAGCAATCTTCTCGACCGCGCCAACGAACAGGAAGATGCCGACCTTGTTGAATCCGTAATCTGTCGTATCTTTGCAGCAAACAATCCGATCCGACTGGTGGCTATTAAATACCATTGCGAACGCAAGTGCTCGCAAGATATTGCCACTGACCTCGCCAGGCTGACCGGCATTGATGTTCAGTCGGCATGGCGTAGGGTGAAATGGTGCCGGGAATTGCTTGAGGAAAGCGTTTATCATGCCATAAAGCGTGAACTGGACGGCATTGTGCAACAAAGTGCTGCCTAAATGTTGCATCATGCAAAAAATATGTTGAAAACGCGAAATGAGACTGCTAGATTTGTGCTATGCTCGTGACATAGTACGTTGAGCAACAGAATTGATTCAGCAACTTCTCCCGCAACGAAGGCTGAAAATAAAAGCCCTCCAGAGCTCACCACCTGGCAGGGCTTTTTTGTTTTGGTGAATTTGCTCTGGGCAGACGTGCCGGTCAGTTAATCGCAATAGCGTCAGAGCACTAATTACAAAGGGTAGCCATGTGCGGCCTTTTTGTTATGCACGGAATTTCTGAAATCGCTCTCTCGCCAAGAGTCAGACAGACAAATACCCTCTCATGTACAGCTGTGACCACGGGTTAGAGCGATTTTAAAAAGACAAAACCCCGCATTAGCGAGGCTTCGTGAAAATGGGCGACCGCAAGTAGTTGGAGCTACCGGCGGCCATCTTGCTCATGGGATTTAGTCACGAACAAAGACCGAGGCCCATCTCGTCTGATCAGACACCAAGACGATATATCGGATTTGTTCAGCACTCAATGTCCTTAATTCTTATTTTGAACAAATCCCCAAATCTATGGGGTAGAGCATGTTCCGCATGAATACACAAAACGGTTTCTGGCCTTATCTATGGTCTGGAATGACAGGATTTTTCGCCATGCTAACACTTCAGGACGTACTTTTTGCCCTGGGTTTTGCCATTACGGCGACCTTCACCTGGCTAACCTACCGATCGAACAACAGAAAAAATCAGGCTGCGATTGAAGAAGATCGCAAGCGTACCGACATCCTCAAGGCTGCTTATGCCCGTGGCGATGTAACCAACATTGCCGAAGCAAACAAGATCGTCAGAAGTATCGATACAGAGATGAAATCCCCTGACGTAGATCCGCCTGAGTCAATCTGAAGAGAAAACCATGGCAATGTCCCCGCAATTACGTAACCGGCTCAGTGCCGCCATGCTGGCCCTGATTGCTGCGGGGGCTTCAGCACCAACCCTGATGAAGCAGTTCCAGAGCGAGAAAGAAGGCAGTCGCTTATTGGCCTATCAGGATGCTGGCGGGCTCTGGACTATCTGCGGCGGCGTGACTTATGTCGACGGCAAGCCAGTTGTTAAGGGTATGAAGCTGTCACAGCAACAGTGTGATCGGATTGATGCTATAGAGCAGCGAAAAGCACTCGACTGGGTTGATCGCAATGTCAAAGTGCCGCTGACCGAAGTGCAGAAGGTTGGCATCGCGTCTTTCTGTCCGTGGAATATAGGGCCGGGGAAGTGCCTGTCATCGACGTTCTATAAGAAGCTCAACAGCGGAGACCGTAAAGGCGCCTGCGCCGAGATGCGCCGCTGGATTTATGACGGCGGTAAAGACTGTCGCATCCGGTCCAATAACTGCTTCGGGCAGGTGGCACGCCGTGACCAGGAATCAGCGCTGGCCTGCTGGGGATTAGACCAATGATATCCCGGATTAAGTGGGGTGCAGTATGCATCGCTGTGATGCTCCTGCTGATAATCATCCTGGGCGTCACGGTAAAGATTCAGTCGTCATCGAAAGCTGTCATTGCCGAGCAGAACAAGCAGCTCGCCCAGGAACGTGATTCCGCTCAGGCCGTCACGAGCAACGTGATTAAAGCCACATCTCTCTTTAACGATATTGCGCAGGCCACCCATGAAGCGAATCAGCAAAGCGATGCCGAAAGCGATCAGCGCGTGGTCATCATTCGCCAGTCGGTCAAAGATGATGCCTGCGCTAAGTTACCTGTTCCTGCCGCTGCTTCTGGCGAGTTGCGCGCGCACGTCGACAAATTACGTAACGGTGCCACCGGTTCCAATTCCGGTAAATCTGACCGCTGACTGCTACATCCCTGCAATACCCGATCCGTTTACCTGGGGTGACAGTCTCACGCTGAATGAGCAGCTGCTGAAATCGTTAGAGAGCTGCAACCGCGACAAGGCAGCCATCAGGAAAATCGAATTATCTCGACAGGATAAATCACAATGACCGTTCGATTGAAAGTTAAATGTGACTTCATTCAGGAGACTGAAGGGAAAAGTCAGACAGTCCACATGAGCCCGTCTGAGGCTGAAGGGGAAGCCTCACTGTGGAAAAAGAGCGATAAATTCATCGTTCACATTTCCAATCCGACACTCTTTGGCAAGCTGGTAACCGGTGAGGAATACACCCTAGACATCACTCCGGCAGACTGACCATGTCAAAATTCATTCAATGGCTGATAAGCCTGTTCATCCATCCCAAGCAAGAGACTAAAACCATGTCAGAGCCACTAAACGACAATGCAGTACAGGTTAGCAATGCTCAGCCATCCTCAATCAGAGCGCCGCAGCAGATTACCGTTACTGCCTCTGATGGTGCTATCGCGGTGCCTGTCCAGGAAGCAAAGGCCGGCGTTAAAGACTTCGAAGCGGCACTGAGATTTGTCGAGAGTGGCGTGGTTCAGTTAGGTGCAGCGGCGAAAGATGAGCTGAAAGCGCTGGCAGTGAAGTATTTATAAAATTCTGCAAAAGGCTTTCACTGAGAGCCTTTGACAGAATAAACACACTGTATTGGATGCCTGTGGTCTCGGAAATCACGGCACAGATATAAAACAATCCAGCAGGAAACTCTAAAATGACTCAACGCGTAATCGCTCAAAACGGTTCGACTACCACCGTAGCAACTTCATCTGACCTCCCCGTGGCGGCTACTGCAAGCACTGCTGGCCTGGTTAAGCAAATGACATTCACAGCTCAGCTTTCAGCTGCACCAACACAGGCAGACTTCAACAGCCTGCTGACCAAGTTGATTGCTGCAGGTCTGATGGCGGCAAGCTGATAACGCATAATCCCCAATTAAAGGGGTGCATTCAATCGAAGTGCTGTAAGAGTAAGTATCATGGCTACATGTCGGTTGTACTGCAAAATCAAATTCCGTTGGTGGGTGCGCCCGCTGATCATTGCAACAGGCATGTGGCTATCCATTACTCGGCTGCCAGTTGATCAGCATGTGTTGTGCTGCTTCATCAACCGGTACGGCATAAAGAAAACATTTCTCTTTGAGAGGGAGGGCTAATGGATTGCAAATTAGTAAGTCACTACAAAGTTTTGATCATTACATATGAGATGATTGCTGACGGACGAGGCCCTATCCATTGCGGAAATCAAAAAGACCCAAATCCTTTAATTCAGAGCGGTTTCTTGATTTACGAAAATCTTAACCGAGCAATGGAAGGAATAAACCTTGCGGAAGTCATAAAGTTCGTAATTGAACCTCAATACATTAGCGAGAAATAACATGGCAAAGCTCACCGACAAACAAGAGCTGTTTGCCCGTGAGTCAAGACCGATTGCGGCTGAAAGCTTTATCTCGGCATTCCATCCATACAACCGCTTAACTCCTGCAGAGGGAGTTCATGACTGGGTGCATCGCAACATCATTGCTGATACAGGGGCCCTCCATAATCCTGACCATGCGCATCTTGAGGGTGCAGATATTGCTTTTTTGTGGGCTCAGCATGGTTTCACAAAGAAGGGGCGCACTGTAGTAGGCCAGGCTGAAGAGGTGATGTTTCGTGCAGGCGGCTGGCAAAAGGCGCGCATGGAACAGCAGATGAATGAATGGTTCGGGCACAAGCCGGATTACGTAATAACTCTTGCTGCTGACTTTTGCTCTCAGTGCAGTGACCTGGAGTTTTGTGCGCTGGTTGAGCATGAGCTTTACCACATCGCACAGGAAAGGGATGAGTTTGGCGCTCCGAAGTTCTATCGCGACAGTGGAATTCCGAAGCTCTGCATCAGGGGGCATGACGTCGAAGAGTTCGTCGGAGTTGTCCGCAGGTATGGAGCAAGCGCAGATGTGCAGGAGTTGGTTTATGCAGCCAACAGCCCGGCAGAGGTAGCGAAAATAAACATAGCCAGAGCATGCGGAACATGCCTCATGAAATTGGCTTAGCAATCATACTGAATTATACGGATGGTGAAACATGGCATCACTCAAACCTGAAGTGAAAGCCTTCATTGTCCAGCAGCTTGCATGCTTTGATACGCCCTCACAGATAGTTGAGGCCGTACAAAATGAATTTGCGTTACAGATTACTCGCCAGCAAGTGGCGTCACATGATCCGACAAAAGCTGCTGGTGTTGCGCTGGCTCAAAAGTGGCGAGACCTTTTTAACTCCACCCGCGCGCGATTTCAAAGCGAAATATCTGAAATCCCCATTGCAAATAAAGCATACCGGCTTCGCGTACTCGACCGCATGACGGTTAAAGCTGAGGGAATGCGAAACATGGCGCTGGCTGCATCACTGATGGAGCAGGCTGCTAAGGAGGTCGGCGATGCATATACCAACAGGCTCAAGGTTGAAAGCACAGGTGCCGATGGTGGTCCGATACGTTATTCAGACATCACCGAAGAAGAGTTAGACGAACGCCTTAAGGAGCTTGGTCATGGTCGACACAGATCACAGCTCGCTGAGAAACAGGCAGACTCTTGAAGCATTCAAGCGCCGGGCCATAGCCGAAGCACGACAGTCCCTCATGGGCTTCACGCTCTACACCAACCCACTGTATGAAACTGGCTGGTTTAACGAGTTACTGTCTGCTGAGCTTGACCACTTTCTGGCTGAGGTTGAGGCGGGGAATATGCCTCGCCTGATGATATTCGCGCCTCCACGCTCTGGTAAAAGCGAGAAAGCATCGCGCCGTTTCCCGGCTTATGTGCTGGGGAAGCATCCAGACTGGAACGTCATAGCCTGTTCATATTCCTCTGATCTCGCTAACCGCATGTCACGCGACACGCAGCGTATCGTTGGCTCGAAGAAATATTCTGACGTGTTCCCCGACACAGCCCTTCCATCAGGCCGATCTGGTGCCGGCGGTGCTATTCGCACGGCTGAGCTATGGGAAGTGGTTAACGGTAATGGTGAGCTTCACGGAGGCTCTTACCGTGCTGCAGGCGTTAACGGGGGCATTACCGGCCAGGGTATGAACATCGGCATCATTGATGACCCGGCCAAAGATTACAAAACAGCAGCATCGCCCACCTATCAGGAGGCGGTGATTGACTGGTACGACACCACGTTCTTTACGCGTGCTGACCCGAAGATAAACGGGATCATCATCATCCTCACCCGCTGGCATCAGAATGACCTTGCCGGCCAGTTGCTGAAAAAGGCCGAAGAAGGCGGTGAGCAGTGGCGCGTTGTCAGTTTCCCAATGGAGGCTGAGAAAGAAGAAGTTCATGAGCTGAATGGCAAAAAATACCTGTTGCGCAAGCCGGGCGAAATATTGTTCCCCGAGCGAATGCCTCAGGACTTCGTCGATAAGGCTAAGCAGCGCGGATCGCTTGTATGGAATGCCCTGTATCAGCAGCGCCCAACCGCCAAAGGTGGCGGACTCATCAAATCAGAGTGGTTTGGTGAGTACAAAGAGCTGCCCCCCATGAAGTGGCGCGCCGTATATGGAGACACCGCGCAGAAAACCAAAGAGGTCAATGACTTCTCGGTATTTGAGCACTGGGGGCTTGGCGTGGATGGCTACATGTACCTGATAGACATGATTCGCGGCAAGTGGGAATCCGACGAGTTAAAGCGTCGGGCGGTGGCCTTCTGGAATGCCTGTAAGCAGGTGAAAAACGGCCCGCTCCGCCACATGGCAATAGAGGATAAAGCATCCGGCACAGGCCTGATACAGAGCATCCGCAAAGATGCCGTATGCCCTGTTAAAGCTATTCAGCGCGACAAAGACAAATATACCCGCCTCATGGATACGCAGGGATATATCGAGTCAGGTTACATCAAGCTTCCATCTGATAAGCCCTTCATCAACGACTTCCTCGTCGAGATGGAGGCGATTAACCCTGAGTTTAACACCCATGATGACCAGCTGGATCCAATGATGGACGCCATCACTGAGATGAAAGCTAAAGCGGGCATTCTGTTCCATATTCCTGACGAGATACTGCAATGACAAGACGCACGAAGACTGCGCAGGCCCCTCGGCGGGAACTGGTTAAAATTACGCAGGCACATTTAGACGGCGCATCATCAGCAAACGACGCGCAGCAGTATGCCGAGTTTAAACGCGCTGAGCCGCTTCCTGGTGTGGTTCCTGATACTCAACGAGAAACTGTGCTGGCGATGGACGCCACGCCTTACGATATGCTGAACAGCATGTCAATAGGCACTGAGTATTCCGGTTTCCGTGGCTACCCCATTCTGGCCGCCATGTCTCAGCAGGTCGAGTATGCCAACATGCATACCGTCATGGCCGATGAGATGACGCGTAACTGGATTGAGGTTAAAAGCCGTACGGATGGCGACCCTGATATCGATCTGATGGAGCAGGCGCTTGTTAAGTTCGACGTAAAACGCCTGATTCACGAAGCGGTCAAGCAGGACTCCATGTTTGGCGTGGCGCACATCTACATTGATACCGGCGCGGATGAGAAAGAGCTGCAGAAGCCGCTATTCCTTGACCCGCGTAAAATACCAAAGGGCTCTCTTAAGGGGCTACGTTGCGTTGACCCGACCTGGATTTATCCGGCGATGTACAACACGCGCTTTCCCCTTGCTGCTGATTATTACAAACCGCAGGCGTGGTACGTGATGGGTCAGACGCTGCATGAGTCACGTTTCATCGACATCATCAGTCGCCCGGTGCCTGACATCCTCAAACCTTCCTACGTGTTCGGTGGGCTGTCACTGACGCAGCTGATGGAGGACTACGTTACCGACTGGCGTGATGCCAAGAAGAACGTGATCAAGATTCTCCGCTCTCTGCGTATGCGGGCGCTGAAAACGGATATGGATGCGCGCCTGCAGGAGCCCGGCCAGTTCGATAAACGCATACAGATGTTCACCAAGTACCAGGACAATTTCGGCATCTGGGCGCTGGACATGAGTGAAGACCTGCTTCACATGCAGACCTCTCTCAGTGAGCTGTCCAACCTGTTATCGAACTATCAGGACCAGATGTGTATCCCGGCGCGCATCACCAACCTGAAGCTCCTGGGTAACGCTCCTGCGGGCCTGAACGCTTCTGGTGACTCAGAGCTTGAGACGTGGCATGAAACAATCTCAGGGATGCAGGAGCGTGATATACGCCGTGCCCTGGAGAACATCTTCAAGATTATCCAGCTCTCCGAGTTTGGTGATATCAAAGATGACATTTATTTCGAGTTCCGCCCACTGGATGAGCTGAGCGAGAAAGAGAAGGCTGAGATTGCGAAAATGCGCGTCGAAACGGTGGCAACCGCTGCTGATTCTCAACTGGTCGATTCCGAAGAGGCCCGTGACGCGCTGAAGTCCATTGAAGGCGCTGGCTTCGAAAATCTGGATGGTGATTATGAACCGGAAGAAGACGAAGAGTCTGAAACCAGTGAACTACAACGCGGGAAACATCCGGTGGTATCAGCGAGAGCTGCTCAGAACGATACGTGAGATGAATGACGATGTGCGCGAGCAGGTCGTCACCATCATGCTCGACAATCCAATGGCTCAGGACTCGCTTGCGATGGATGCCAACCCTGTGGAGCTTGTTGGTCGCGCTATCAAAGCGCTGGCGAAAAAGTGGATTGACCGGTTCATTGAAAAGGCCATTCCCACGGCATCCGATATCGCTGACCGCACGCAGGAAGCGGTTGATCGCGGAATTCTTGCATCCGCCCGCAAAGACTCGCTGGTTATCAACCTGCAATGGACTGAAGCCATGCTGCAAAAGCGCGACGCTATTATTGCTGAGAACGTGGCGCTGATTCGCTCTATCCCGGAGAAATATTTCACCGAGGTTGAGTCTATGGTGTTTCGCTCGATTGCAAAAGGTGGCGACCGCAAGCAACTGGCTGATGAGATTCAGCGCGAGTTTGGCAAGCGCAATGGCATCACCAGGCGGCGCGCAGAGTTCATTGCACGCGATCAGGTTCGCAAGGCTACCAGTGCATTATCCAATGCGCGGCAGCAGACGGCAGGAATCAAGAAAGGTATCTGGCTGCACAGCGGCGGCGGCAATCATCCTCGTCACAAGCATGTGTTGGCGAACGGTAAAGAGTTTGACCTCGACAAGGGGTTACCGATTGGCGACAAAGGTCAGTATGTCCTGCCTGGCGAGGAAATTGGTTGCGGCTGCACATGGAAGCCACAATTACCGTTTTAAACATCAAACATCATCAGGGTCACTTCGGTGGCCCTTTTTTATTGCCTGAAGAAAGGTAATCCAATGCCAGTACATCAAAAAGACGGCAAGTGGTATTGGGGTTCGAAAGGGCCATTCGATACACAGGAAAAGGCTGAAGAGGTTGAGCGCGCCGCTTATGCCAATGGCTACGCCCGTGATTCTGCATTCGCATTCGACAGGGCAAGCGTGCGCACTTATGACGCGGATGGAAAGCTTCACGTAGAACTAACCCCAATCAGCAAGGCTAATGTCTGCGTCTACTACGGCAAAGAAATCCCCGGCTGGCAGGAGCTTGGGCTTGAACCTGAAAAAGCTTACCGCCTCCTGCGCGACCCTGAAGAGCTCCGCAAGGCCGCAGACACGTTTAACAATCAGCCGCTGCTGAATACGCATATCGCCGTCACCATTACCGACCCGCCTAAAGACGCCATTATCGGCTCAACGGGTGAAAGCGCTGAATTCGACGGCACCTACCTGAAAAACTCAATGGTCATATGGGATGTGAATTCCATCATCGGCGTTGAGAACAAGCAGCAGCGCGAAATTTCATCCTCATATCGCTACAGGCCAGACATGACCCCAGGCGAGTTTGAGGGAGAGGCATACGATGGCGTCATGCGTGACATCGTTTGTAACCACGTGGCAATCGTGCCATCAGGCCGGGCAGGCCCGGATGTATTTGTATACGACTCACAACCGACAGGACTCAAACTGATGTCAAAAATCCAGAAACTGATGGCGCTCTTTAAGCCCCATCTGGCGAATGACGCCAACCCTGAAGAGATGGAAAAGAAAGTCGAAGCCATCATTAAAGATGAAGACGACGGCAAGAAAAAAACCGCTGAAGACGAAATGACCGAGGAAGAGAAGAAAAAGCTCGCCGAGGATGAAGAGTCTGAAAAGAAAAAGGCTGAAGATGAGGCCGAGGAAGAGAAAAAAGAGAAAGAAAAAATGGCTAACGACAGCAAATTAGCCATGGACGCCGCGGTTAAAGCTGTCGAGCAGCGATTTATTGACCTGCGCAAAGCTGAGCGCGATGTGCGCCCGGTAGTAGGCGAACTGGCCTGTGACAGCGCTGATGAGGTTTACCGCACTGCCCTGAAGCAACTGGGCTGCGAAGAACACACATCTATACCATCAGCTGCGTTGAGCTCGGTGTTTAAGGCCTATGCCCGCACGCCGGCTATGGCTCGGGACTCAGCGCCGATCAACCACTCTTCACGCGAAAACGTTAAAAACTTCTTTGAGGGCAAATAACAATGGCTTTCCAGACGAGCGTTAACATTTACTCTGGCGTTGGTCAGGCTGGTCAGCCTGCATCAAACAGCCCAATCATCGCCGCAGCCGGTGGTCCTGGTGCATTCCAGGCTGGCGCAAGCGGTCTGGTCATGGCCCGTTTCGCATGGCGTGACGGAACCAACCCTCTGCTGCTGAACAACACCGGTACCGGCAAGCCTGTTGGTTTTATCTACAACAACGCCAATGCCACTATCGGCTATCTGCAAAATACCAGCATGACCATCCCGGCAGGCCGTGAGGCTTCTCCTGTGGTTGGTGGTGACTTCTGGGCGCTGGCGGCTACTGATGCCACTGTAGGCCAGAAAGTATTTGCTGTGCTGGCAGACGGCACGCTGAAGACTGGCGCGGCAGGTGCGACCATTTCGGGCGCTGTAGAGACTGACTGGTACGTCTCTTACGCGGCGACCACCGGCAACCTGATCATCATTTCTACCTGGAGCAAAGCATAATGCCTCAACTGACTCAGGCTGATTTCGCGGCCTTTAAAGCGGAAGCCGAATCCCGTGGCGTTTATCTGCCCGCTTCGGTAACCAAATTCGCAATGGATGCTGACCCGCAGCCGAGCCTGACAGCTAACGGCGGCATCCCGGCAATCGTTTCAACCTTCATTGACCCTGAAATCGTGCGCACCATCTTCGCCAAACAGAAGGCGGTGGACATTCTGGGCGAGAAGAAAAAAGGTTCGTGGGCGCAAGACACCATGATGATCCAGCGCGTTGAGCAGTCTGGTGATGTGGTGGCGTATGACGATTACAGCGAACAGGGTGCCAACCAGGTTACCTCTCGCTGGGAAAACCGTCAGGTGTACCGCTACCAGACCATGGTCACCTATGGTGAACTTGAGCAGGAGCGTTATGGCCTGGCAATGCTGCCATACGTTGCTGAGAAACAGCGCGCCGCTGCCTGGACCATGAATCAGGCACAGAACAAGTTTTACTTCTACGGCGTCAATGGCCTGCTGAACTACGGCATTTTGAATGACCCGTCACTGCCTTCTCCGCTGATTCCGGCAACTGTGGGAGGCGCAACGCTGTGGTCTGCCAAACAGGTCATCGATATCTACAACGATATCCTGGCGCTGTACGAAGACCTGATCACCCGCACCAATGGTGCAGTTGGTGACGGCGTTGACATGGCCTCTCCTCTGGTTCTGGCGATGTCGCCTAAAGCATCGGTGTGGTTCAAGAAGTCGAACGAAGTGTTCGGAAACTCCGTTGAGAAGATGGTCAAAGACACTTTCACCAACATCACCATCGAAGTTGCTCCGCAGTACAGCACTGATGCAGGTGAGCTGGTGCAGATGTTTGTTCGCACCGCACAGGGTCAGGATGTCGGCTACTGCGCATACAGTGAAAAGCTGCGTGCTCATCCGGTCATCACCATGACCTCAAGCTGGAAGCAGAAGCACTCCGGCACCACTTACGGCGCGGTTATCACGCAGCCTTTCCTGTTCGCACAGATGCTGGGCGTCTGATCAACCGGGGCTGTTTTGGCCCCTCTAATTCGTGGAGTAACACATGGCAGACGAAATCTTAAACCCGCAGCCTGAAGAGCAGATCACACCACCTGAAACTCAGGAGCAGGAAACCACCACCAAAAAAGCAAAAAGTAATCGCGCCGGCAAAACCGAGTCATATGTTGTTGGCTGCAAACTGCCAGCCGGACTTCGCATTGGGGAAGGAGCTAATCGCGTTGAGCTAAAAGGTGCAAACCACTCTTCGCTGATTAACGGGTTTGGCCTGACCTCTGGCGTACCGGCAGATGTATGGGATGCATTTGAGAAGGCGCACAAAAATCATCCGCTGATTCGCAACGGCATCGTTTTCGCGGTATCCGATGAGACTTCAGCGCGTGACGCCGCCCTTGAACGCGCAGGCGTGAAGACCGGCCTGGAACAGGCCAATGCCGCCGCTGCCGGAGTGGAAGACCTCAAAGAGGACTAAATCATGGCTGTCGTGACGCTGAACATTACCAGCTTCCGCGACATGTATCCTGAGTTCTCAAACGTCACCGATGCAATCCTACCCATCCTGTTCGACCAAGCAACCGACTATCTGAATAACACCGATTTCTCACTCGTTGATGACCCCATCAAGCGCGAGCGCCTGCTCTATATGCTGATGGCGCACATCGCGTACGTGAGATACGGCGACAATAAGGGTAATGGTGGCTCCGGGATGGTTGGGCGGATTTCATCGGCTTCAGAGGGCAGCGTGTCGGTATCGTCCGAGCTCGGCCCGATTGAGTTCCGGTATGCATGGTATACGCAGAGCCCTTATGGCATGAGCTTCTGGCAGGCGACCAAAGTCTACCGCATGGCGACTTACTATCCGGGGAGCATTTATGGCTGACGGACTGGAGAAGTACCTTGAGGGGATGCTTGAAAGGCTGAATGCCACTGAAGTGCGCGCCGGATTTCTCGGTGGGTCAACATATCCTGACGGAACCAGTGTTGCGCTGGTCGCTACACGGAACGAATACGGCGACCCTGCACACAATCAGCCACCCCGGCCTTTCTTCCGCAATGCTATTGCAGAGAAAAAAGGTGAGTGGACAAAAGCGATCGAGCGTGGCCTTGCGGCCGGTCATGATGCCCGAACCGTTCTTGAAGTGGTTGGCGCGCAGATAAAAGGCGATGTTCAGGAGTCAATTGCGACCCTGACCGAGCCAGCGTTATCGCCCGTCACGCTTGAGCGACGCAGAAATCGCAAGGTCATGCCAAACCAGTCGGATAAACCTCTTGTCGATACCCGCGTAATGATCGGCGACGTCAACTACGAGGTGATCTGATGAACCTACACGGAATCGTGCGCGGGGCTATTACCCGAGTCAATCCCGATGTTCCTGGCACGTTCATGGTTAACACAGGCTCGGCTACGTTACCCGGCGGTAAAAAGACACAGTCTTACACCAATGTGGATGTGACGGTTCAGTTGCAGGAGCTGTCATCGACAGACCTGAAGCAGGTGGATGCCGTCAATATCCAGGGGATTCTCCGATCAGCTTATGTCAGCGGTAATTTCAATGGCATTAACCGGCCAGAGCAAAAAGGCGGTGACTTTCTGATGGTGGGCGATCAGAAGTGGCTTGTCGTCAAAGTCGCTGAACTCTGGCCTGACTGGTGCCGGCTCATCATTAACCTGCAGAGGTCGACATGACAGCCACCGTAGATGTCACTGAATTAGACCTGCGCATAGCGCTACAGGCTTTTTTGATGGAAGTGACTGGTCTGGCGATGGACTTTGTGCTGGTCGGTCAGCAAAACCTCGACCCTATGCCGCTCAGTGACTTCATCATCATGACGCCGCTGAAGCAAATAGGCCTGTCCACAAACCGCGTCAGCTTCAACGATAACGGCATCTACGGGCAGGGTAAGCAGCTCAACCAGCGCAGCACTCAATGGCCTTGCCAGATTGACTGTTACGGTGAGAGCGCAGCTGATAACGCAGCCATCATCGGCACCTTAGTGCGATCTGATTATGCATGCGACTGGTTTCGCGCCAATGGCCCCGTGCTAATCCCGCTTTACTGCTCAGACCCACACCAGACCACCATGATAAACGGCGAACAACAGTATGAAGGCCGCTGGACGATGGAGTTTATTGGTCAGTTCAACCCGACCGTTACCACGCGCCAGGACTTCATGGACAGCATCACCGTCGGCACCATTGCCGCAGATTTAAAATACCCTCCGGAGAATGCATAAATGGCAATCCCATTACGTAAAGATGTCCAGATCAACCCTGGCGTTTTGCCTGCTGGCGGTTCAGCGCTCGATCTGAATGGCCTTATCCTGACCGACAGCGCCTATGCTCCGGTGGGGAGTGTTGTCACGTTCACCAGCAAGGATGACGTGTCGGCATATTTCGGCAGCTCGTCAAACGAGTTCAGCATGGCTGAGATTTACTTTCAGGGCTATGACGGTTCAACTAAAACGCCTGGCGCGCTGCTTTTCGCCCGGTTCAACCCGGCGGCTGCTGCAGCGTGGTTGCGCTCAGGCTCCATGGCAAACGTCACCCTGGACCAGCTAAAGCTGCTGTCAGGTGTCCTGACGCTTACGGTAGACGGAACCTCTCATACCTCAGCCTCTATCAACCTGAGCGGGGCTACAAGCTTTGCGCAGGCTGCAGACCTGATTGAAACCGGAATTGGTTCCAGCGTCACAGTTGATTACGACACGACCCAGAAGCGTTTCGTCATCACCTCTGCGACGACCGGCGCGGAAAGCACTATCACCTATGCGACCGGTACGCTTTCCGATGGCCTAAAGCTCACTGCAACCGATGGAGCGCTTCTTTCCCAGGGTGCCGATGCGGCTGTTGTGACTACTGCAATGCAGGCGATTCTTGACTCATCTCAGAACTGGGCCATCTTCACCACGTCGTTTGCTCCAAGCAACGATCAGGCGCTGGCGTTCTCTGCCTGGGTAAATGGTCAGAACTTCCGTTTTGGCTACGTGCCATATACACAGGAAACCGCCGCGCTCGTTTCTGGCTCAACAGCAACGCTCGCCTACCTGATTCTGACCACCAATGCCTATGCAAACGTGGTGCCGGTTTACGGAAGTCAGGCGCATGCAGCATCAGTGTTGGGTTATTCAGCTTCTCTGGACTTCAGTCGTCAGGAAGGCCGGGTACCGTTCAAGTTCCGCTCTCTGTCAGGTCTTCTGCCTACTGTGGATTCTTCAGCGGATTACGATGCGCTGATCGCCAACGGATACAACTTCTACGGCGCATACACGGCGAACAATTACAACACGCGATACTGGGCCGATGGCACTATTTCTGGCGATTTCAAATGGTTTGACTCTTTCTGTTTCCAGATCTGGCTCAATGCTAACCTGGCTCAGGACGCGATTGAACTGTTCCAGTCTAACCGCAGCATTCCTTACAACGCGCGCGGCAAGGCCATTATTGAGGCGTCATTTGCGGATACCCTGAATCAGGGCATTACGTTTGGCGGCATCCGGACAGGCGTAAACCTGTCATCTTCGCAGATTTCAGAGATCCAGAACGCTGTTGGCACCGATGTTTCAGCCTCGCTGATCGCCAAAGGCTACTACCTGTTTATCGCAGACGCGACGCCAGAACAGCGTCAGGCGCGCACAAGCCCGAGCATGACCCTATGGTACTGCGACGGCGGTTGTGTGCAGAAAATTACTCTGGCAAGCATTGAGGTGCAATAATGTCCAACACTATCACCAGCGCTGATTCTATTTTCGCCCTCACTGTTACCAACCTGTTCCCAAGCGCGCAAACGCTGGAGGGCTACGCCGCTGATGCGATGTTCGCCTTGGGCGATACCGAAATGGCGGTTTCTGTCCGTGGTGCTGACGGTAAGCTGTCGGCCGGTTTCGTCTTCGGTGAGTATCTTCAGACGATCACCATCATGCCAGACAGCCCATCTCGTGGGCTTTTCGAAACGTGGCAACTGACATCGGTAACGTCCAAGGCGGTTTTCCGTTGCAACGCGACAATCATCCTTCCGGCTATTGGCCGCAAATTCACACTGACCAACGGCGTCTTGCAGCGCGTTAAAGCCATCCCTGATGCGCAGCGCGTACTGCAGGCCATGACCTTCCAGATCAACTGGGAGAATGTCACCGCTGAGGCCTATCAGGCGTAAGGAATCACATGGCACGTAAAGAGCTTTATTACACTGTAGAGGGAAAAGGTCGTGATCAGGGGAAGGTCTTCTTTATTCGCGAAATGGCTGCCTCAAAAGCTGAATGGTGGGCGATCCGTGCCGGACTGGCGATGGCTAAGAACGGCGTTAATCTTCCGGATAACTTTTCAGATTTGGGTATGGCAGGCATGGCTAAAGTCGGGCTCGAAATGGTTGCCAAAATTGACCCGGAAGAAGCAAAACCGCTACTCGACGAGCTGATGGCCTGCGTTGAATACGTACCAAACCCTGAAGACCGATCGGTTAAACGGCCCATTATGGAAGACGCGATCGAGGAAGTGACAACTCGCCTGAAGTTGCGCTCTGAAGTGCTGAAGCTGCACGTTGATTTTTTCACCGCCGTCGCAGGTTAGACATTCCGCCTACTATGGGGAGTGGCGTGGTGGGGCTGGTGAAATATGAAAATGTTCCCAGCACCATCGCAACTGTCGTCTCCTCAAAGCTTGCGACCCTCATCGAGCTGGATACCGTATACGGCACAGAGGACTTATGGCGGCTGCTGGAAATCAACACCGTGGAAAACTACAACCAGATGGTTATTAACCGCTCTCAGGAGAATCCGTAATGCCTAACATCATTGATTCCCTGATTGTTACGCTGGGGCTTGACTCAAGTAATTTTAAAAAGGGTCAGGCGGATGTAAAGAAAGGCCTGAAAGACACCAAAGACAACGCCGATCAGACAGCGAAGGAAATGGAGGCCGCAGGTAAAAGAGCGGCCTCTTTCTTTGGGTCAATCCGTACTGAATTGCTGGCTCTTGTTGGCGTCACGCTATCTGCTCAGGGCATCAAGACCTTCATAACCGGCATGACGAGCAACCTGCAGCAGCTTGCGGTTAGCTCCAAATCGCTGGATATGTCGTCGAAATCACTTGATGGCTGGCAGCGTGCAGCAGAGGCGGCCGGTTCGAGTGCGCAGAAGATTACCGGCACGCTGGGCGCATTTCAGGACACGCTGACCAAAATCAGGACCGGTGGCGCGCAGGACGATCCGCTTTTTGGCGCGCTGGCGAGCTTTGGCGCGGCAACTGGTGCTAACTTCGATTATCAAAACGATAACTCAGAAGCCATCATGCGCAAGATTGCGCAGAACTGGGGCAAGCTGAACAAAGATGCACAGCGACGCTTCGGCAGCATGTTCGGCTTTGACAATGCCACCCAGCAGGCAATGAGTAGTGGCAATCTGGTTCAGGATGCCGATCGCTTCTCCAGGATGTCGCGCGCTACCGACGAGGCGACGCGCAAGGCGCAGGAATTCAACCGTCGCCTGGCAGAGATGAAGCAAAACTTCTCCGCTGCCTCACAGGTGCTTTATGAAGCGCTGATCCCCTACGTTGAAAAGCTGATCCCGCTTATCGAAAAATTCGGTAACTGGATTGCCACTCATGGCCCGGAAATTCAGAAATTTTTCTCTGACACATCAAAAGAGATAAGCAGCGCTGTCGATGCGGTTGGTGGTTGGGAAAACGCCTTATCACTGCTGCTTGTCTTTGTGGCCGGAAAGTGGCTTACGGGCATGCTCGGAGCGTTTGGTGGTGTGAAAGGCGCGCTGCTTGGACTTTCTCGTCTCAGCCTTATCGCCGGTCTGGTTGAGCTTCAGAAGTACGCCGAACAGCTTGAGAAAAAATACTCCTGGCTCGTCAATAACCCTGTGGCAAACACGCTTAATGGCGGTATGGGTACGGGAACAACAACTGAGTGGGGCAAGAAGTTTCATGACTGGGTATTTGATAAAACCGGCATAGAGCTTCCCCGCGGCGATGGATACAAATCTGCACCTCGGGGCATTCGCAACAATAACCCCGGTAACCTGAATTTTGCAGGTCAGGCTGGAGCCACTAAAGAAGGCGGCGAAAACGGTCGCTTTGCAGTATTTGGGTCAATGCAGGAAGGGGTGGCGGCGCTGTATAAGCAGCTGCAGGTTTATTTTAAACGCGGCGTTAATACGCTTTCTGCCATCGTCAACAAATACGCGCCTGCCGGTGACAACAACAATGTCGGCGCTTATATCAGTGCGCTGTCATCGGCTACAGGCAAGGGTGCTAACGAGGCGCTTGATCCGAACGACACCAGCACCATCGCGCGCCTGATGAAGGGGATTGTCGACCATGAAAACGGGAAGGGCTACATCAGCTCATCTGACATCATGGGCGGCATACGGCTGGGTGCTGGCGTTACGTCAATGAACGGCTCTCCCTCACCTGCCGGAGCAGGACCGCAGATTCATATCGGTGAAGTCAACATGACTACGTCCGCATCCAACGCCAACGCGTTAGGGCAGGACATCATGCGCAGCGTACAGAGGAACCGGCTGGTAACACCATCACTGTCAGGGCAGGGCTGATATGGCATTTTCACTGAATGAAACAACGCTGCTCAGTGCTATAAACAGCGGCAATATCTTCTCCATCATTAACAGTACGCTGTCGCCCGGCTACGGAATATACCTGAAGTCGGGCGCGGCCGCCCTTAACCCCACATCGTTCCTTGGCATCGAATATGGCGCTGATGCTTCTGTTGTGTCGGCTCCGATCGAACAGGGCTCGTATTCATCCTTCAATAAAGTAAAGCGGCCCCCGGTCATTCGGGTACTGTTCACGCTTGAGGGATGGACGGGGTTTAGTGGCAGCATTCCAAACCTGACCAACTTCAGCCTCACAAGCCGGGCTGACATGCTGGCAGCGCTGGATGATATGGTGGCGACAGCTGATGTTTACGACATTGAGACGCCGGATACGACCTACGAGGATTACGACCTAGTCAGGTACAACTACCGAACATCAGATCGCGATGTCACCCTGCTGACCGTAGAGGCGATATTTCAGGCTGTCTTGCAGTCGGCAGAGGTCACGCTGACCAGCACGACAGCCAACAGTTCCACGACCGCCAATGCAACAAGCAAAGCAGCCAGCGCCATCACAGAGAAAGCAAACTCCACGGCGACAAACTCCACACTGAATGATGTGAAAGGCGCGCTGACAGGCCTCAAATCGTCTGTGTCAAGCGCATCGGTTAAGGTTGCTACATCCGTAAGCAATGCGGTCAGCAGCGCCACCTCCGGAGCGACAAGCGCCATTAACGGGGCGGCGACATCGGCGATAAACAACCTGTCATCCACAATCACTGAACTGGTCGCGGGGCTGTCGTAATGCAAAACATTTCGCTAAAGCCGCTTAAGGCGCAAGAGGTCAGTGTAACGCTGGGCGGGCAGTCGGTAACGCTTCGCATCGTTCAGCGGTCAACCGGCCTGTTTATGGATATTGGCGTGGGCAATACCTGGATAGCACAGGGCGTTCTTTGCTTGAACTGCAACAAGATTGTCCGGTATCCCTATCTGAAGTTTCAGGGTGAGCTTTTCTTCGCTGACACCAAAGGAAGTGAAGATCCGGTTTATGACGAACTTGGCTCCCGTTACAAGCTGTTTTATGCCACTGCAGAAGAGATGGCAGCATGACCTACAAAAAGCGAACGCTGAAGTTTGAATTCACCCTGAAAGAGGGTGCATTTGATGAGTCTGGCAACAACATTCTGACGATAGGCGATATTAAGGCTGAGGTTGAAATCGGGGCCTATGGAGGCATCACAGGTACCACGCTGGAGGCGCGCGTATATGGACTTAGCATCGAGAACATGGCACTGCTCAGTTACAAGGGCATACAGTTAAACGGCGCAAAGCAGAACATGATGAAAGTCTGGGCTGACGACAGGCCCGTTTTTTTTGGTTCCATCACAAACTGCTTTGCCGACTTTAACCAGATGCCCGACGCGCCATTAATCATCAGCGCGTTCTCAACAGGGTTCGACCAGTCTGTCGTTGCTGCGCCCTTCTCACAGAGCGGTGTGGTGAATGTTGCCGACATCATAACGGCGATCGCCGGAAGCATAAATTACACCGTGGTAAACAGCGGCGTAACGGCGCAACTGGAAAACCCGTACTTTGAGGGAAACCCGATTAGCCAGATTCAGCAGTGTGCGCACGCTGCGGGCATCGAGATAGATTTTCGTCTGGGCGCGGTATACATCTGGCCCCAGGGCGGAAGCGTTGATGAAACTATCCCCTTGATATCGCCGGAGCATGGTCTGATTGGTTACCCGGTTTTCAGTAACTACGGTATCAATTTCCAGTGCCAGTACAGCGACCTCATCCTGCGCGGGCGAAAAGTGCAACTGGAGACGTCACTTCCGAACGGCAGCGGCGTATATACCATTCAGTCGGCAATCCACCATCTTTCCTCATGGGTAGAGGGCGGCCCATGGCTGACAATCGTCTGGGCATCTATCGGGCAGTTAACAGTGAGGCAGTAATGAATTTATTCACAAACCGCCCACAGGACACTGCAACGGACGCCAATACGCAGCAGTTCATGATGCAGCAGTACCTGATGGGAAAGGCCTTTATTACCCTGGCTGTCGTAACGGACGTCAGCGAGTCTGGCGACACAGTTTCTGTCAGGCCGTTGGTTCATGGGTTTACCGGTGGCGGTGATGTCATACCAAACTCGGTTATCCACGGCGCTCCGGTATGGCGGCTTCAGCGTGGCGCAAGCGCTGTGATTATGCCACCTGTCGCTGGCGATATTGGCCTGATAGCGATTTGCGATCGTGACATCACCTCAGTCAAAAAGACAAAATCCGACGCGCTACCCGGTTCCAACCGAATTCACAGTTATTCTGACGCGGTTTATCTTGGCGGTCTGCTTAATGCCGAGCCCACGCAATATGTGAAATTCTCCAGTGATGGGATAGATATTGTGTCGCCGCTGGTAGTTAACGTGCAGGCCAACATTGTCAGCCTGAATGCAGATGACCGGGTTTCCATCAACGCGCCGATCATAGAAGCGAATGGTCAGCTTACTCAGGGCTCTGGCAGCTTTGCGGGCAATGCGACATTTGGCGGATCTGTCACGGCAGTGGGTGAAGTCACCGGCAATGGTATACATCTCTCTACGCACAAACACGGCGGCGTGGACCACGGTACTGACCAAACAGACCCACCATCTAACTAACCCGCTCCGGCGGGTTTTTTATTGCCCGGAGTTTCCATGCTCACCAAATCATTCCAGCTTGTGACTGAAACGTGGGATATCTCACTGGATGACACAGGCAACATTGCGATCACATCAAATCCCTATGCCGTTGCTCAGGACGTAGCTTGTGCCTGCTCTACCTTCCTTGGTGAGGCGTGGTACGACACAAGTCTCGGCATTCCGTATTACGAGCGAATACTCGGAAAGTGGCCCGGGACACAACTGATAAACACAAAAATGGCTACCGAGGCCAAAAAACTCCCTTACGTCCAGTCAGCCTTCTGCACAACAACGGTCAGCAACGGCGATCGCACAGCATCCGGCGTCATGACGGTTACGGACACTAATAACACACAGATCAACGTTCAATTCTGAGGTAGCCAATGGCTGAAGTCACAGTGAGCACGGCCGTACCGGCTGTAACGCTTTCCGATACCGGCGTGGCTGTACCGGATGAAATCGACATTCTGAATGGCCGATTGACCGATCTTGATACCGCCATGGGAGGCGGAATGAGCACCAGCCTGACAACACCTCAGGGTCAGATTGCCATGAGCGATACGGCAATCATTGGTGATAAAAACGACAACCTGGCATGGCTGATTAACCAGATAAATCCAGACTTTGCCTCCGGACGCATGCAGGATGCCATCGGTCAGATTTACTTCATCGATCGCATTGCCGCGATTGGAACCACCGTAACGGCAGCCTGCACCGGACTTAATGGCACTGTAATCCCGGCGGGAAGCCTGGCACAGGACAGCAATGGTTATCTGTACGCATCGCTGTCAGCAGCTACCATACCTTCATCAGGTACCGTTGACGTAGTATTCCAGAATCAGGCCACCGGACCGATAGCCTGCCCGATAGGCGCGCTTAATACGATTTATCGGGCTGTAGTGGGTTGGTCCGGAATTACGAACCTGACAGCAGGCGTTCTGGGTAATGATGTAGAGAGCCGGGCAAATTTTGAGTATCGCCGCAAGCAGTCAGTTGCTGGTAACTCAAACAACCAGCTCGGTGCCATTTATGCGAACGTGCTGGCGGTCAGTGGCGTAACAGATGCCTACGTAACTCAGAACAACACCAATGCCACGGTTAACAAAGGTGCCACGTCATTCCCGCTTCCTGCTCACTCCCTTTACGTGTGTGTTTATGGCGGCGCGTCGGCAGATATTGCTAAAGCCATCTGGCAGAAACTGCCACCCGGGCCGCCAATGGCAGGGAATACAACCTTTACGGTAGTTGATAACGTCAATTACGTTCAGCCATTCCCTGAATACGACATTACCTGGCAAACACCAACGGCCGTTAATGTTTATGTAAAGGTCGAACTTGCCAATAACAACGCGTTGCCGGGTGACATCGTAACCAGAGTTAGATCCGCCGTCCTTAGTTCTTTTAATGGCGAGGACGGCGGAACACGGGCAAGGATAGGCTCGACCATCTATGCGGGGCGCTACTACTCCGGCGTGCAGGAAATAGACCCGGAAAACGTGGATATCTTCAGCATTACACTAAGCCGGAATGGCACAACGTTCGGTACCTCACTGGCTTTTGGGATTGACGAAGTTCCCACCCTGGATGCAACAAACATTTCGGTGACGCTGACATGATAAACGCCGCTGATACCATCCTGACGCAGTATGCAGGCAGTCCAAAACTTCAGTCGATGATTTATTCATTCAACGAAGCCGTTGGCATCGAGGGGTTTCTGGATACGTTTTACGACATGGTGTGGAACATACAGACGGCAGGCACATACGGTCTGAATGTGTGGGGGAAAATCGTGGTTGTCAGTAGACAGCTTACGGTGACAGAGAACAAGATTTATTTTGGCTTCAAAGAGGCGCAGTCCACCCCCCCCGTGGTAGATGACCCGCAGCCATTTAATCAGGCCCCGTTTTATTCCGGCGAACTTCTGACCTCAACTGTCACCCTAACCAACGACATATACCGAAAACTCATCATGATGAAGGCTGCGGCCAATATTTCTGACTGCACCATCCCGAACCTCAACAGGCTGCTCATGTTTATGTTTGGCGATAAAGGGCGCTGTTACGTCAGAAATGACGGGGAAATGGTGATGAGTTATGTGTTTGAGTTCCCGCTATCCGTTGCTGAGCTTGCCATTGTGCAGAGTTCTGGCGCGCTTCCGGCCCCGGTCGGGGTAACAGTTAATATAGTCCAGCAGGTATGACATGAACTCTTCGGATTTGCCATCAAGAATATCAAAGCCGTTTGCGATCAACGGCGACAAAAACACCATTCCTGTCGACTCCACCACCACCACTGACAGCAACGGCGTGGCAACCTTCAATAAAGGTTTCCCGCCCGTAACGATGCAGCCACTGAGCGCGGGTGGACTTCCGCCTGACGGAAAAGATGTTAACGGTGTGCTCTACTCAGTGACGCTGCAGCAGCAGTGGCAAAACTCGGGCATGGGATATCAGTTTAACAGTGACTTCGCCAGCGTTATCAGCGGTTACCCCAAAGGTGCTTTTCTGCCAAACGCTACGCTTAGCGGATTCTGGGTGAACCTCAATGAGGCAAACAGCATCAGCCCCGAATCATCAACAGGGGCGGTTACCGGTTGGGCTCCGCTGGCGAATTATGGGTTTACGACCATTTCCGGCCTCGCCAGTACAAGCGTGGTAATGAGCTCAATACAGGCAGCGAAAGACAGAATCGTCCTGACTGGCACCCTGACGGCAAATATCAACCTTGTCTTCCCGGCATGGACGCGATCATGGGTCGTCGCAAATAACTGCTCAGGCGCGTTCTCAGTTACCTGCAAAACAGCATCCGGCACTGGAGTTACCATCCCTGCGGGCCAGTCGGCCACGATCGTGTGTGACGGCACCAATATATTCCAGGATACGGCAGTGCTTGGCTATCCTGGTATGCTCATCAACACTCAGTTTTTCCCTGCATCAGGAACATACACGCCAAGTCTTGGAACGCGGTCAGTAGTTGTTGAGGTGCTTGGCGCTGGCGGCGCTGGCGGAGGTGTGTCTGCATCGCCTTCGGGAGTTGTCGCGGGGGCCGGTGGTGGGGGTGGTGCCTATGGACGTCGCCGAATCACTTCTGCGTTTGCAGGGGTGGACATAGTCGTTGGTGCTGGCGGATCTGGCTCATCTGGTGGCGCGGGCGGTAACGGCGGACTAAGTCGGTTCGGGAATATCGTTGTCTGCAACGGAGGTGCGGGTGGGGGCACCGGCGGGCCGACATCCAGCCAGGTAGTCACGTCCGGCGCTGCCGGGCAGGGTGGAAAATCGACCACGTCAGATGTTACCCGATCGGGTGGCGCGGGCGGCGTAGGACTTATCGGCCCGGCATTCTCGTTGTCTGGCGCGGGTGGCGACACTTTTTACAGCCCCCAGACACCATACGGCTCAATCCTCGGCCCGGGTCTGACCGCAGGCAATAACGGACCGGCCAACAGTGGCGCGGGAGGTTCGGGTGCGGTGGGTTTCAATAATGGCTCATCAGCGCCCGGAGGCGACGGCGGATCAGGCCTGGTAATTGTCTGGGAATATTCATGACATCACGTTAACGACGACACCCGCTCCGGCGGGTTTTTTATTTTAAGGGCATAAGATGTCTATTTCTGATACCGCTAACGCCAAACGCTACGCCTCAATTGCCGAGGCATCTGCCGCGCAGTGCGCGCTCTACACTGAAGAAGCACGAAACTCACCACAGTATGCCAGTGACGCAAAGCAATCCGCAGAAGCGGCCGAGGCTGCGCAGGCGCAGTCTGCAACGAACGCTCAGCAGGCATTGCAGGCGGCTTCAGGGGCATCTCAGAATGCCGCCACAGCCACTCAGGCAGCAGCAACCGCAGTAACGGCAAGCAACTCTGCTTCTGTCAGCGCTTCATCGGCTGCAACATCAGCATCACAGGCTCAGTCTGCTGCATCAGAGGTGACGGCCGAGCTTTCAAAAACAGTGCGCGCAACTGACATTTCACTGTCAGCTCTCCCTGATGCAGCAACCCGTGCCGGAAAACTGATTTCATTCAACGATTCAGGTGATGTGATCGCCTCTGTGCCGGCTTCAGGCTCAGCGACAGAGGTTTATGAGGAGCTTGCCAAAAGCACCGGCGCATCCCTAGTTGGGTATGGGGCTGGAACACTGGCAGACGTAGGGGATAAAGTTGGCGTCCAGATAAGCGGCGGCCTGACATTCACTGGTGGCGGCACGCTGACATCGATCCGTGATTTCATCTTTTATCCTGCGAATAACACCTGGTATTACTGGACAGGAACTTTTAATAAGACGGTAGTCGCAGGCTCTGACCCTTTGTCAGACAGTGGATGGAAAGCTGCGGGCGACGCGCAGCTGAGAGCAGAGCTGGCATCAGCGACCGGATACACCCTGCTACCATCCATGCAGATTCAGCAGTGGAAATCGGTGGGGGATATCCGTGGATGGGGTGCCGTCTGTGATGGCGTAACCGATGACATAGCGGCAATAACGCAGGCCATTTCTGACACAGGCGGTAAAATTCTTGTTCCGGGGAATATCTTTGTCAGCACGCATATCCTGTTTCTTAATAAAACCAATCCGGTCATCACGTTTGCAAACCAGGCGACAGTCACCATCAATACGTCATTCACGTTTGCCGATTCATACCGAGGGATTATTGTCTTTGATGGCTGCGCTGATCCGAAGTCTGACTCCGTAAGGTTCACCGGAGCGAAGCTGGACAAATTCAACGGCGGTGTTGACCCCATAGAGGATGGTGACGCAGGGATTGAGTACATGAACTGTACTGGCCTTTGCTACACCATTAACCCCTGCGGCAAGGATGTTAAGACGTGGGGCGTGATCCACATCAACGTGGAAAACTACCTGATAACCGATCCAAACCTGAAAAACTGCCAGGTTCAGTCTGGTATAGGCGGGACTGGCGTCAAAAAAGGGACAGTCATTAATCCGCTCATTGATAAGTGCGGTCTGGCTGGGTGGGAGAATGAAACGGTCAACTCCAATGAAATTAGCGAGATGATAGGCGGAATAATTACCGGCTGTACAAAGGCGGTAGCTATAATCAATCAGGTGACCGATACCCTTGTGTCGGGTGGCCAGGCGCTCAACTGTTTTAATGGTGTGTCCATTGAGAGGGCCCCATCTACTGCAACGACAATCCCAACGAATATAACCGTGAGGGGGTTCAAGGCGACATCGTGTAAAAACTGCTACACGCTGTCATATGTCAATGACGTTACCCTTGATTCAGTTGAAGCAGTACGCGATGACACTGAATTTTTCAGCAGAACGTCAACTTATGACCGCGTCTATCGTTTTTCTGGCGGAATTGCATACAGCCCCACGAAAGAAGGAAATACGGCTCCACCAGTGGGATCGGTAATAGAGTTTGATAATGGTGTTCAGTACACGATTGCCACTATCGAAGCAAACATCACCGACCCTCAGTTTGGACAATTGTATGGATTCACCTGTACGACCGCCCTCACCAGCGACTGCCTGAGGCGCTCTTTCAGTCGGTACGTTGAGGTCGTCTCAGTTATGAGAGCGGTAGTGATGTATGACGGTACCGGAAACATTGTCAAAAACTCTACATTCAAGGACGTTACCGACCTCATCGTGCATTATGGCAGCCCCAGCCGATTCCAGTGGCAGGGTAGCAACTTTGCCAAAGGTGTGGCCCGTTACTTCACGCAGGGCAGTTCAGGGTCGGCGACCGGTAGTGTCGTCATTGATGTTCACAACTGTGACAACGTTGGATCTTTCAATGACGTGACAAAGTTCGCGCCGACGTTTAAAACCATGAGGACGTTTTCTTTCAAAGGCGGCACGACGCACGATCAGACTGAAATAACGAACGCGTTCCCGGTTAATGATGGGTTTGTTTCTGGCATAAAATGCGCCATAAATTCCGGGCAGACAACGACTGGCACGATTGTTTTCAAGCTTAACGGAAATAACTCGATAACCTCATTCTCCGGAAACCCCCTAAGAGCATCCGTGACACTTGCTACACCGATAGGGATATCAGGCGCAGCCACTGCCCAGCTCACCGATACGGTCGGCGATCTGATTGCATCAGGCTACGCAATTGAACTGTGGGGCATATATAAATGACAACGGCGGCTTCGGCCGCCTTTTATTTTATGCCGAATATCCCAGGAAAAGCTTTCGCCAAGTAGCCACTGACGAAATGAGAGGCTGCCAAGCAAATAAGGCAGTAAAACAACGCCTGAATCTCTGAGCTGATTTCTATCCTCAGGCCAATGCATGCAATAGCCACAGGAATAAAAAGCTTCATGACAGTTTCAAGACCGCAAAGGTTTAGGCTGTTACGACCGAGTGTATTCATGATGTCTGACCTGCTCAGCAATACCGCTGCACCGACATTGAAAAGCACAAGGCTCAGTGGCTCGATAAGGTAATTGATGACCCAGAAAGGCTTTTCAAGAGCCACTGATGGCATAGCGTGCTGCATCAGCCAGAAATAAAAATGCCCTGTATTGAAATATGTATAGGCCGCTATCAGTGACAACCCAGCAAAAGGCAACCACAGCATCCAGTTACGATCGGAGTTCAGTGCCTTGTTGATGAACGGAAAAATAATCCGACCGGCAGCCATAAGCCACCAGTATGCCAGCGCTGAATCAGTGTTCATGAACCAGCATGGCTCGCCAAGTGGATTGCATGGAAGGATGTACTGTGTAGCCAGGAATACCAGCAGCGATGCCAGCAGTACCAGATAGCTGTTGCGCAGTAGCCGGAAGGCAACGTAATCAATAACCGAGATAAAGAACAGGCAGTTTACGAACCACGTCCCGCCAACAAACTCATCGTTTCTCACCCCATACAGTATGCTGCTAAAGGCAGACAGGTACTGCACCACACCATACCCATCCATAACCGCTCTGAATGTCACAGTGGTAAAACCAAATGCAAAGTAGGGAACCATCAGGCGCATGAATCTGGATTTGATAAAGCTGAAGAATGTCAGTTCAGGCCTGTAGCTTGCGAAGAAACCGGCAGCAAAAAAGAATATCTGCACATGATAAAGAAAAACGAATGGATATGACTTGCCGGATAAATCCCCGAGATGCCCTATATATATGGCAAAAATACCCAGAAATTTAAGTGTATCAACCCACTCGATTCGATTATTTGATTTATATGCTGTCATGGTGCTCCTGATGATGCGCTCACATCCCTGCTGAAAATGGGCAAAATCATACCCTACAGATCAGGAAATCTGAACAGTTAAGTTAAGTTGGAATATTTGTGATTCAGATCATGGGATGAGAGAGGAATCGCACAAAAAGCTAACCAACATGGGAAGGAAAAATTAAATCCCTTGCGCACCAATGGCTTTACAAAAATTCCCGCCGCCGCACTTGATCGGTTTTACCGATCGATATTACTGTAATTATATACAGTATCTATCGGAGCTATAGTAATGCCACGTTACGGCGACATACGGGTTTCATTTCATGAGGCGATGCGGCGCAGCGCAAAGTACGGCGTCACTGTGTCCACTTCTGACTTCGTTGCTGAGCTTGCAAAGCGCAACTGGGAGATGAGCCACCAGAGCGCTAACGAGTGGATAGCGCAGCACGTGATGACGTTCCGCGACGTGTCACCTGATGAGGGGCATAACAAGCTCTGGCAGCGTTTCTACCACTACGGGGAGTATTGATATGGGATTTCCATCACCGGCGGCAGACTTCGTTGAGAGCCGCATAGATTTGAACAAGCTGATGATTCAGCGTCCATCGTCAACCATAAGGATCGAGACGCAGAGAGGTTTTGCGCTGGTAGATAGTTCCATCACTCCCGTGCCGGGCAATAAGGTAGCCTGGCAGGTTGACGGCTACCCGATGATTGGGAAGTATTTCAGAACGGGAATTGTAACGGAAGAAGGTGAGACGATCGACGGGGAATCACTGGAAGGCGTTGTGATGCTCGGAGTGGTGACGCACGAAATCCTGTCGGTTTACGAGGCTGACTGGATGCCAGTTTGAATCACAGGTTCGAATCTTTCCTGTGGCGCTGCTGTGTCGTAATTGTGGCGTCACAAGAAAAACACGAATTACCGTTAAGTGCACTCGATGACATTCAACGACACAAAGCCTGTTGCGAGCATGGATTTTGTGCGTTTAATCAGTATGTTAAATTACGCTCTACTATCTTCTAAGCCGTAGGTCACAGGTTCGAATCCTGTAGGGCGCGCCAATATATTTCAATAACTTACCTCCATTTGCTTCAAGCCAGCTTTTCAATGTGGGACGGATTTGGGACACGACTGCCATAAATCGCGTCAATTTTGGGGCTTGTTCGATCTTGTGCCAGATTGACATGACCTCGTCTTAAAAAATGTTTAGCACCCTTACGACACAGAAAATGAACTGAAATTTAGCCAGAATCCAAACAAGCCTATGAACGACGCCATCAAACATGCGTGTGAAGCTCAGTGCAGGCAGAACGCTCCACATCGTTTGTCAAAAAAGAGGTCTTATTAATCGCCTGGTACATAATATGGCGGGGACTTTGTTTTAAGTTTGGTATTAACCTCTGCTGTTGTTGGTGCACGCGCTAACCTTTACTGTAAATTTCGCTATAGCTAAATCAATGGGCTACACCTCACGCTACTCATTTCAAAAGGAGCTTGCATGACGAGAAATCTTACAAGGAATAGGCTAAACGGTATTAAAAACGCATTCGTTATCCACATCTTCGGAATGACCTGCTGATAAGCTTATTGGATTAAGGCTGAAGGGTTTCACTAAGCAACGTTTGTGGTCAGTTTTAAACTGAATCCTGTGACGGGGAGAATTATGCCAGAGTTTTTCTTATTGGAGCTGTCTTAAGGCGCTGCGCCTAAGAGATTATGACAAAAATTGTGCTACTTTTTGTGTAAATTAAAAAACATATAAAGATCAAACTGAAAAAAAAGCCAATGATGATACTAATAAGATGTAAAAAAAGAGTAGAAACTGGTTTGTTAATACTCCAGTTTTTACTCTTTGGTTTGAGGATTTTACGGGAAATATAAGTTTTATTTTTTAATAAAACTGTTAGCAGAAAAAGCGGAAGCGCTTTCTTTTACCATTTTTTCTGCTTCAGTGTTGATTCGTCTTTCAAATATTTCTTTGTCGATAAGAAAATCTTTTTCATCGATGACCAGTGTGTAATTGGGTATATGCTCAGATCTGTACTGAATGTATGTCGTTACATGCAACTTAAAGGGTAAGTTAGAGGACAGCGTACCCGCTTTCATTGCCTTATCTCCGGAAAGACCTTGCTGCTCGTTAACTCTATTTGCGATGTTAGTTAAAGCATTATGAATATCGTCTGAGAAATTTTTTGGATCCAGGTTAGTGAGGTTGATTTCTTTCGGGGCATTATCAGATGCAGGTGCTAAGGTAATATCCATCCCACGTCTTTCGCTATAAACTTCGCCGAGATTTACGCTGCCGGCTGCGGTCGTAATGATATGTTTTTCTTCAAAAATGAGTCCTTTATTAACCATCGCGGCACAAAATACAGCACCACCCAGAATAAAAGACGATACGAGTAATGCAACGCCATACTGTTTTGGAACCATGAGACTAAGTCCTTTTTATTAATATTACTTATCTGATTATTTTACATCAAGATGACAAGCGCTAACCTCAAAAAAGCACACTTTATTTTGCTTTATTAATGCGTTAGAACGTTCGTAAAATGTGACTGGTGTTTGTGGATGCCAGGGTATTGAGACTGAAACAGAGGAGTAAGCCCCCTCTTTTTGATGTTTTTTGAACAAATTCATTTGGCGGAGGTGTTACAGATGCAGGTTTTTTGCTCAACATAAATTTTTTTCTCAACAAACAGCCCCACATCATTCTTATCTTAAACCTCTGCCTAAAGCACAGAATGTTTATTCCTCGTTTACTTCGAATTCTTTATCTTATGCAATATCAGTAAGCGCTAATGCTTCCCTTTTCGTGGTGAGTTCACCCATGTATAAGCAAAATTGAAAAGGTCATTGCATTAACTGTATACGTTATATCTGAAATGAATCGGGTTAGCGGGTATTTAAAAGATAGCTTTCGCATGGACATGACGACTGAGTTAGCATCGACAAGGTTAAGTTTAAACCAACCCATTAACGTAAAAAACAGGCAGGGCAGGCCAGTAAATGGTGAATACAAAAAATTGCCAAAGCGTCTTTCCAGTTACGCGGGCAACAGGTCCGGAACGCTTTTTACTTCGAAAGTTCGCCAGTAAAAGCAACACTCACGCTTACGCGACCATGCCCTTTTTACCTGCTCCCCAGCAAATCTCACTCGTATTGTGCGTGCTTGTCTTTATCTGCTGGTTACTACCGGGGCTGTTTGGACATGAACCGTGGAAACCGGATGAAGCCTATACGTTCGGGCTAATCCGTCATATTGCCCAGACTGGCGACTGGGTCGTACCTACCCTGGCAGGCGAACCCTTTATGGAGAAGCCGCCACTGTATTTTATTGTGGCCTCTTTTTTTCTCCGCCTCTTCAGTCCGTTGTTAGGCGAGCCCGATGCCGCGCGTATGGCAACCGGGTTTTTTATCGTGCTTGCATGCTATGCCATTGCGCTTTCGGCCAGAGAGTTGTTCGGCAAGGGCGCAGGCCGCTGGGCCGTACTTATCCTGTTTGCCTGTTTGGGCTTTCCTGTCCGGGCACACCAAATGATTACCGATATCGCCTTGCTGGCAGGCGGTGCCACTGGCATTTATGGTTTCATTTTGGGGATTCGCCGCCATGTGCTGGGTGGCGCGATACTGGGTATTGGCGCAGCGGTGATGTTTCTCTCTAAAGGGCTTCTCGGCCCGGGCATATTGGGACTGACAGCGCTGACGTTACCCTTGATGAATACAGCGTTTCGTAGCAGACGCTATATCGTGTTTTGTGCTATCGCGTTTCTGGTCTTTTGCCCGCTGGTAGTGCCGTGGCTGTATGCGCTCTGGATGCGTTCTGAAAAGCTGTTTTCAACCTGGCTACTGGTCAATAATTTTGGCCGTTTTGACGGTACCGCTAAGCTCGGGCCTAAAGCGAAACACTTCTTTTACTTTAAACTGCTTCCCTGGTATGCCTTTCCTGCATTGCCGATGGCTGCGTGGTGGCTCTGGCGCAGTTGGAAAACCGGCATCAGCGCATCCGCAATGGTACTGGTAACGTTTTTTTTAGCCGGTTTTGTCACTCTGTCGAGTGCATCTGACGCGCGGGAGCTTTACGCCATGCCGCTGCTTCTGCCGTTGGCCATACTGGCAGCAGGTACCTGTCAGCAGAAAACCCTCTGGACGATAAAGTTGCGGCCATGGGCACTCGGCTTATTCTGCCTGCTTCCAACGGTGATGTGGGGAGCGGGCATCATCCTGATGACCGGCTGGCCTGCGCCACTGTGGAATAAATGGGTGGCACAGGGTGCGCCCGGATTTACGCCTCAGATTTCATCAGTGATGTTTGCAGCAGCATTACTGGCTACTTTATTGCTGAGTGGGCTGGTGTTTTTGAATCGCACCTGCCGGGAAAGTCCCTTATCAATTTTTACCAGTTGCATCACGCTGTGCTGGGTGTTGGCCATGACGCTGGGCATGCCGTATCTGGATTACACCAAGCGTTATTCTGATGTTTTTCTCCCGCTGCGGGCATGGTTGCCAAGGGATGAATGTGTCGCGAGCCGGCATCTTGGTGAACCACAACGGGCTTTACTGGAATATTACGATGGGCTGGTAACGCTGCGAGAAGGGAAGCACAGAGGTGCCTACCGCTGTAACTGGCTATTCCTGCAACATGATAAAAGGCATCCTGAGGAGTTTGTCGACGGGACGTTGGTCTGGCAAGGGGAGCGGCCTGCGGATAACGAAGAGAATTACCAACTTTATCGACTGAACAGATAAGCCAGTATTTTTCATGCTTAACTCGCCTGAGATCATTTTGCAGGCGAGTGACGATTCGTTACATCGGCTATTTCAGTAAAATCTGCACTCAGGGAAGCGACAGATGAACTTCATTTTCTTTTGGCGCCCAGTCTCTGTCAGAGAACTCATCTACAGAATAGGAGACATTGCGCAGCCCCTGGGTGCCAAGAAAGTTTTTTACGCCCTCCTGAAGATTACCGTCACGAAACAGCTCAGCAATAACAAACAGGGCATCGGAAAGCGAAAGCGTTCTGATTTGCGCAGGTAACCAGTTTGTACGCGTGAAGATCAGATGATAAAGCGCTTCATCTCCCGACAAGGGAAAATAGCGCGTACCAAATTGTTTGCGATGCTTGTCCAGAATGATTTCAAGAATGAAAATCTGTGCTGTCCGTTGCCTGATTTGATTCACAAAAACATTTTCGGAATTGCCCATATCCAGCGTCGTGGCATCGTTGTTCTGCTTGACGCGCGTCTCAATAGCATTCCAGAGATTGTCATACTGATTCATAGCTTACCTTGTCCGAAAGTGTCGTTATCATAACAACGTTAGCAGAAGGAACTCGTGCGGCAAAGGTTGCGAGTATAATCAGGCGCTTTCGGCCGGAAAAAAACAGTATTGGCTTTACTGCTTCACTGCCGCTGCGTAGTGCCCTGCAAAGTCGGGCTGTGCAGTATGACGTTTTTATGAAGCGGAGAAAGAAAATAGCAGAAGTTACGTTTGATGCAGTGAAAAAAAATGGCCACAAAGGGCCATGTCGAGGAATTCAGACGCGATTAATGCAACACACCGGCAGTGGTTAAACAAAGTGTGCAAAACGCAACGCTGAATGCAGAGAAACCCACCAGACCAAGAACGACGAAACCGAAATTTCTCATATCGACCTCCACCGTGTCCAGGTGACACAGCCAAATCATAGGGCTGGCGGGTAAAAAAGTACATACTGTTAATAAAGACATAGAAAATACTGCTGTGACATTCATTAAATGGCTATTCTCGTCATTTTACCGGATTTTAAACGTGGGTTGTTTTTTGTTATCTAAAGCATCCCACTCATCTATGTGGCCAGATATTTATCGCCTAAATCAGATAAAAACTGCTTTTAATCTATTAAAAAAATCTTATTGTCTTTTACATCAGTCCTGACGCTTCTTAGAGACGTTGGTTACCTGAATAGAATTGTCCAAAGCTGACTGGCCGTTGATGGGTGCTCTACTTTTTACGATGTTATCTGAGGCGCCATGATAAGCAGCATCTTTGTATATATTGATTTTATCAACACTCAACCCCAGCGGATCCACCCAGCTCAGAGGGTTAGGTGCATACTGATACAGGTTCCAGCTGCCTTCCAGCCCTATCGGATCCTGAACCGTAAACCGTCCCACCTGGGGATCGTAATAGCGGAACAGATTGTAATGCAGACTGGTTTCGCTGTCCGCATACTGGCCCGCATAGCGCAGGGGCTGATGGGGCAGGGCAGACTGTTTTGCCAGCCGGGTAAAGCCCTCCGTCTGTCGGCGCACCGTAAATATTGGTGTTTAACCACAGCATATCGGCCCGGCTGCCCTCTGACATATGATCAACGCGCGCCAGCGGGCCTCAGGCCTCGTTGGGATCGTACACATAGTTCTTAAGTGGGCGTTATTTAATAAATTTTTTTCATGTATGATTTTACGAAATATCTATTATTTTTATATAACAAATTTGATGCGCTTAGAGCAGGAGAAAGAATTTTGAATGTCGTGTTTTGATAAAAAAAACTGGAAAAATAGTATTTATTTTTTTAGCTTTGAATAATTAATCCAGAAAATCATCATTTTCAAGATAATGGACGACCGCATTTAAAAAGTCGTCTCTATCAGAATCGGGATGATGCTCAAGCTTATTTTCAACTATAGCTTTGAAAATAGGTGCCTCTAAGAATGTTCCGTAATGTTCTTCAAGATCAATCTCCTCATCTTCATCTTGAGCGATAAAGTATTTTCCCTCATTAATATCTTTTTTAGATTCAAGATCAAATGACTCCTCAACATAAAGCCAGCCTACGTCAGGAATTTCATCACGCTTTGTCAATAACTCATCGAAACCATTAATTACAATCATTTAACACCTTTTTTTCGGCAACTAGTTCCACCACCCCATTTATTTCGCCCACCTGTTCCATCGGGGTGATAAATTTTATGGTAGCTTTTATGATCATTAAAATCAGCAAGTTGTAAAGAGCCGGGTGAATCGCCGTGATGCCAAGCCATGTTTTTTGGCGAAGAACCTCTAAATTTATTATTCTTCATACGTTGAACATGTTCAACAAAACCAGGATATTTTTTTGTAGTTCACGCTTAAATTCGGGAACTTTTTATCAGCCCGCCTAATACTATTTGATCTCCGGCATCTGTCAGCGCCCCCGGAAGGTCTTTCAGCCAGGCGCTGACCTTTTACAGTTAAAGCTTGTGACGCTAAGGTCCTCAATACAGCCACACATGCTCGCGCATACTCTGCGGGGTTAGTCGACAGGAGCTATGCCTCATACAAATAGATCTGGCGTAATATATGATGCTTTGCATTTTTTACCCACAATTATTTGGATGTTTTCCCGATTGGTTTAGCTTTATATTTAATGTTTTCTACTGTGATTGTTTTTTATAAACTACCACTCCGCTTTTTCAATACCATACTCGCTACTAAGAACAACAAAACCTCTACTGAAATCTTCTTTGATAAATATCCTGTCTCTACTATTACCCATGATTTCTTTACCATCCCAGAATAACTCTTGACTTTCTTTAATGGTCTGAGAGGGTAATTTCAGAAAAAAGATGTTATTTTCTGTCATGAAATATGTTATAAGATATTCAAAGCCTGAGATTGAATCTATAAAATTTTCAAAATTACTTTTCTGCGTATTAATGTCGTATACTTCATTTTCTAGTACTAATAGATCATAAACATGATCAATTATTGATTGATAAGAGATGCTACAAACCTCAATGCTATCTTCTCGAACACCTGTTTCAGCGATTATCAATTCTATCAGTTTTTTTAACTGACCTTTTTTTTGGGCTTCTTTTAATTTCTCTTTTAATGTCAAGGACATCTTTTTTTTCCTCGCATATCTGTAATTCCAATCTTATTTTCGGGGATATGTCCTGGATGTTGATTGTAACGGACATTTTTATCTAATGGGTTTCCATGCAAATCATCGGCAGTGTGTAAATGAGGGCCCCTGCCAAATTTATCATCCTCATGCATGATGATATATTTTTTATCACCGTTATGATTAAATTCCCAGACTGTTCTGTTTTCATATTTAGAATCGAAAACTTTTATAGCTTGTGGTGTATTTGTATTTTTAGGTATACCTAATTTCCTTTTAGCTTCCCTAAACATAGCTTTGAAAGTTGTGGACAGATTACTCAACCCCAGCGGATCCACCCAACTCAGCGGGTTCGGCGCATACTGATAAAGGTTCCAGCCGCCTTCCAGCCCTATCGGGTCCTGAACCGTGAACCTTCCCACCTGCGGATCGTAATAGCGGAACAGATTGTAATGCAGACCGGTTTCGCTGTCCGCATACTGGCCCGCATAGCGCAGCGGCTGATGGGGCAGGGCAGACTGTTTTGCCAGCCGGGTAAAGCCCTCTGTCTGCCGACGCACTTCACCAAAGCTGCCGTACTGACCGCTCCAGCGGATGTCGCCGCGTTCATCGGTTACCTCTAGCGGTGCCCCGTTGAGATCGGTATTGAACCACAACACATCGCCCCGTTCGCCTGCTGCCATATGGTCGATGCGCGCCAGCGGGCTCCAGGCCTCGTTGGGATCGTACACGTAGGTCTGGCACTGGCCGTTTTCATGCTGCTCCTGTAACAGGCGATAGCCCTGCCACAGAAAACGGACTTCTTTACGATCGTGCTGGGTGCTGACCACTTTGCGGGTGCGCCTGCCCAGCGCATCATAATGATAGTGTGCGGTAAACCCGCCGTCCGGGCCATTGCCTTTGGCGCTGATGAGCCGGTTTTCGGCGTCATAGGTAAAATGCTGCTCATGCAGGCCGCTGCGTCGACTGACCAGGTTGCCCCAGTCATCGTACTTCATAAACAGGTTCTGCCAGTGATGCAGACGGTTGTCGGTAACTGGCAACGCGTGCAGTGCATCGTCGTTTGCCGCCAGGTTGTCCGCGTTATCGTAAGCAAAATGCGAGGTGCTGTGGCCCTGTCTGGCTTCGTAGTGCTTCAGCAGGCGGCCTTCATCATCGTAACCATAGATAATGTCGCCGCGCAGCGTATCACTGACAGACTCCAGTTCACTGCGCGCCGAATAGCGGAAAGCGCGTTCCAGAATGGCTTTTTCCGGTAGCACCACCTCGCTATGCAATTCACTGCGCTGCATCGTGCGCCTGCCAAGGCTGTCGTACTGACGCGCCTGCTCACGCGCGCCCTGACTGCGGCGAATTTCCCGGTGCAGGCGGTCGCGGGTAAATTCACTGACCAGTTGCTGATTAAAGCGAATCGCGCTGACGTGACCCGAACCGTAGTGCAGCCAGGCAAGTTGCTGTTCACCCGGCAGGGTCAGATGGGTGAGGTTGCCCAGCGCATCCCATTCGTAATCCAGTTTCCCGTTTATACCAGCTTCTGTTAACAGCTGACCTGCGACGTCATAGGTAAAGGCGATTTCATCGTCTTCGATACCAAGCGCCATTCCGTCGCTGGTCGGCGTGCGAACCAGGCTGGCAAGTTGACCGCTACGATGACGCCGGTAGTGGTATTCAGCATGCTGCGTTGTGCGCTGGGTAATCAAGCCGCTGTCGTCGTAGCTAAAGCGCTGCCAGCGTCGAGCTATGCCACCGTCATTAGCGGGCTGGCCATTTTCCTGTAAACCAATGAGAAAGCCACGAGCATTCCATTCCATATTGCGTGAGGTCTTATCGGGCCGGATCTCACTCAATGGACGGCCGAGCGGATCGCAGGTAAAGCGATAGTCACCGCCGTTGCCGTTTTCCAGCCGCAGCAGATTACCGCGGGCATCGTAATGCCAGCGACGCGTGCGACCAATGCGGTCCGTCAGGCTTACCGGTAATCCGAGTGCGTTATAGGTCCAGCGGACTTCGGTTTCCAGCGGATCGCGCCACGCACTGAGCTGCCCCTGGGTGTTCCAGTGCAGGGTTTCCCGGCTACCGTCTGAATGGATGATGGCGCAGAGTTGTCCCTTGTCATTCCACTCGCGCTGGGTGACATGACCTTCAGCATCCACGCTGCGAACAAGCTGGCCAAATCGGTCGTAGCTAAACGTCGTTACGCTGCCAGAGCAGTCGGTGCGCTGCGTCAGCAGCCCTTGTCGGTTCCATTCCAGCTTCACCACGCCGCCCGTTGCATCGGTAATGCTGTCTGGCAGCAGTTCTGTGTCATCAGGGTAGTGATAGGTGGTGACGTTATTGAGCGCATCGGTTTCAGTCAGCAGGCGAACATTAAGATCGTAAGCCGCCTGAGCCGCGCTCAGATCGGGATAGTCCGTACGGATCACGCGGTCGGTCATGCGGAACCAGTGATAAGTGGTTCGACGTCCGACCGGATCGATCTCCTGCGTCATGCGGCCATAGCGGTCCCAGTTGCTGCAGCGCATGGCACCGCCGGGCATAATCACATCGCACAACTCGCCTGCGCGGTAAACCAGCATGGTCTGGCGGCCATCGAAGTCGGTGAAGCGGGCGACATGATCGTCATCGTCAATGAGCCAGTGAGCTTCAACGCCGTCATCACGTCGCGCGCGTCGGATGCCATTATCAAAATCGTACTCAAAATCCAGCTGCTCGCCGCCGCTGTGACGGAAGGCCACCACTCTTGGGAGGCCATCGATCTCCTGCCAGCGATACTCACTTATCAGGCCATTCATATCTTCATGGGCCACCATCAGGCCATCGCGCCACTGGAAGCGTCGGCGCACGCTACCGCCCCGGCCCGTTACCGTAACGAGTTGGCCGATATCATCATAAGCGTAACTGACCAGACAAATATCGTCATCCAGCCAGGCACCTGCGAGCCGGTTATTCGCATAGCGGCAGGTTACGCGCTGACCGGCACTGTCTGTCAGCGCAGCCAATGTGTGATCGGGGTTCCAGTCGAACTGAATCTCATTGCCACAGGGCTCGGTCAGGCAGAGGGGAAGAGAAGGGGCATCATCGCGCAGGGGCATAAAATGCCAGCGCTCACCGCTGATGTCATACAATGACCAACTGTCGTCCCGATGATGTTCCAGCCAGCGTTTCTCCGCTTCGCAGTAGGTACGCTGGCCTTTGGGCACCAGAGGAAAAGAGACGTAGTCGCCGGAGGGCGCACGCCAGACTAGCCCATCCTGGTAGCGTTCCAGCCGTGTTTCCCAGAACAGGTTCCAGCCACGGCCTAATACGCTGTCGCCGGGATTACCGCTGCGCCAGTAGCGCTGCCAGCGTAGCGGCAGCCGGGAGGGCAGCACAAAATCCAGTTCATCATCGCCGCTAAGAAACTTCTGGCCGCTTACGATATCAACGGGACGGGCAAGAATACCTGCGGCCGCCACACCGGTCATTAAGGCACCAGCACGGCAGGCCACCCGGGCGATTTTATTGATACCGGGAATCTTGCTCAGTAATTTACCCAGCGCGCCGACCTTGCCAGCCGCACCGCCCACGCCACCGGCCAGCCCGGCAAACAGCAGGGTAAGATCGGAGGCTTTATAAACCCATTCGGGCACTTCAGGTTGGACAGGCAGCGTTTGTTCAGGCTCGCCGCCGATATAGACGTTGTCAGAGCCCGTCATCACTTTGGCATCGCAGGTGGTGCGATCGTCGATGCGTGATGCAGGCAGGCCGTTGATATACACCCGGGAGGAGCCTTCCGCCATCTGCTGCGGACCATCGTCCTTGCAGGCCACTATGCTGTTGGTGGCCATGGCGGCGGGTTTACTGTTAATAAAGACGTTGGGCGAACCGGTGGTAATCTTGCCCTTTGGGGTCATGCTGGCCGCCCCAGCATCCGCTATTCCGTCTCGCGCGGCGGTGGCCAGTTCGCCAGTAAGGTAACCCACGCCGATACTGAGTCCAACCAGCAATACGCCCACGCCAAGGCAGGAGGCGCCTATCCCGGCAATCATCAATGCACCCGCAGCAATACCGCCCGCCGCAGCGATCAGTCCACCGACGATAGTGCCTGCAATCATGCCCGCCAGGGCATGAGAGTGACCGATATCATCGCCGAGGCGTGCAGCTTCAAACATGATAATTGCCCTTGTCGTTAAGCGTTAAAACGAAAACTTTTAAGCAGTGCCTGAAACTGTTCGCTGTCCGCGTCACCAATGGCGGACGTAGAGGTCATGGTAAAGACCAGTACTTTGTGACCATCGGGCGTGAAGACCGACTGCTGTTGCCAGATACGTTTGCCGTCACGCAGAAAACTGGCGTGTACGCATTCACCCTGTAGCAGCGCGTCACCCAATACCGCAGCGCTACGTTCGGTTTGTTTCCATCCCTTTATGTGTTTTTGCATTAGCGTGAGCTGACGGTCGATGTACGCAGGCAGCGTTTCACCCTCGTTAAGCGTATCGCGTGAAATATTAAAAGCGGGAGCAGTGGCATCAGAGGCGGTGAAAGCGTTAACCGTGCGGTCCTGATAATCATCAGGCAGTGTGATTTGGCCTTCAGTAAACAGACAAGCGATGTTTGAGCCTGACATCGTGCAGATTCCCTATCCTTAAGATGTGCTCAAGTTTGTCATGAAAAGCGGCGAATCTCCAGCAAAGGCATGCGCAGAGAGAGGGCGTAAATGTAATGTCAGAATAATCCTGATCGCGATGCAAACAATGGCCTCCTGGTGAGGCCATCATGTGTTACCTGTGTGGACCGCCGCCAGGCCCACCGCCGCCGCCAGGGCCCATATGTCCCGGGCCATCGCCTCCAGGGCTCCAGAATGGCCAGACACAACCCGAAAGGGCAGAAACACTTGCTAACGCGATAACGAACAGAATCACTTTTTTCATACAGGCTCCTGATTGATATGAATGACTATATCAAGCCCTGCTTGTACAAGTGTGTGGCAGATGAAAAAGACCCGGCAGGATAGCGTAAAAGTTCCGTTAATCGGGGCGTTCAGCAGCGAAAACCGGTCGCAGCCCCATGTTCTGGCCTTGTCGCACGCGTTTAATCCTGAGAACACCTTTCCGAATATTCCCGCTTCCCTGATAAACGAACCACGACAGTTATTCACGCAGGCAACATCGTTATGTCTGATAGCTGAAAATGAACATATGCAGATTACAGCGGCGCTGTTTTTGAGCGGATACGCCGGCTCCTTGCATCAGAACTGTGCAATACAACGCGGTTTTAGTCTCAGATCGGGTGCAGGCTGGCGTGGCGCTTACCCTTATCTCTGGCCTGTAAATTGCAGTGCTGATGGGGTGAAGTCACCTTAAAACAATGCGAAAGGAGTTGGACGAATGTCGGTAAGCCGTTTATATGTTGCCCGTATGGGGTTGTCTGTAATAATCACGGGGTTATCGTGCTCGACGGCGGCCTTTGGGGCAAACGTACCCAATGGTGTGACATTGGCTCCCGTGCAGGAGATCGTGCGGGGCAATGGAGCCGAGCCTGCTACCCTGGATGTTGATAAAGCTGAAACCAACGATGCCTTTTCAGTTATTAACGACCTGTTTGAAGGGCTGGTGCGGACTGATCCAGAGGGCAAAGTCATACCGGGACTGGCTGCTTCGTGGGACACGGCCGACAACAAAGTCTGGACCTTTCATCTTCGTCCTGACCTGACATGGTCAGACGGATCGCCGCTGACAGCTGAAGATGTTGTCTTCAGCTGGCGTCGTCTGACCGATCCCAAAACGGCATCGCCTTATGCATCCTTTGCTAACTATGCGCATATCCTTAACGCTGATGCGGTGACGGGCGGTAAAAGCCCGCCTGACAGCCTGGGCGTTAAAGCCTTAGACGCGCACACCGTGCAGGTTACTCTGGATCAGCCGGTGTCCTATTTTTTGCAGTTTGTTGCCCATCCTTCCCTGTTTCCGGTCAGCGAAAATAACGTTAAAAAGTTTGGTGAGGCCTGGACCCGGCCGGGCAACATGGTCAGCAGCGGTGCCTATAAGCTGGATCAGTGGGTAGTTAATGAAAAAATCACGCTGAACCGTAACGATCGCTATTGGGATAACGCGCATACCCTAATTAATCGCGTAACGTTTTTACCGATTAATGATGTTTCTGCCGAGCTTAACCGCTACCTGGCCGGCGGCATTACCATTACGGACAGCATTCCCGCCATTGATTTCCCTCGAATGAAAAAAGAGCGGCCCAAAGAAGTACACAGCACCTCTATTTATTTATAGCGTGTTCTATTTCCAGATAAATACGCACAAGGCACCCTTTACCGATGTCCGCGTGCGTCAGGCGCTGGACCTGGCGCTGGATAAAGGCATCATCGCCGATAAGGTTATCGGCATGGGACAGAAACCGGCTTATACCGTTGTGCCATTATCAATGGGGGACGTCAAACTGTCTCCGCCAGACTGGGCTGGCTGGACGCAGGCGCAGCGCATCAAAAAAGCTCAGGCGTTACTCAGCGAAGCCGGTTTTTCAGCCAGCCATCCTCTGAGTTTTACCCTGCTCTACAACACCAATCAGGATAACCAACGTATCGCGATTGCCGCTGCTTCCATGTGGGGTAAAACGTTAGGTGCGAAGGTCACGCTGCAAAATCAGGAATGGAAAACCATGCTGGATACCATGCATCAGAGGCAATATGATCTGGTGCGCTACACCTGGATTGGTGACTACAGTGAGCCCTCTACTTTTTTAAATACCTTCCGCAGTGGCGACAGTCAGAATAGCTCAGGTTATGACAGCACAGCGTTTGATGCGGCAGTAAAAGCCGCGGGAATGGATACCGATCCAAACGCCGTAACCCAGGATTACCAGAAAGCCAGCGACATTATTGCAAAAGATGCGCCGGTTATTCCGGTTTTCTATGGTGCGCTCAACAAGATGGTCAGTCCAAAGGTCGGCGGCTATGCCCCATCGCATCTGGGTTTCTATTACACCAAGGACCTTTATCTTGTTAAATAAAACGCGCGCCGGTACGTTTCTGACGTAACCGAACTGCTGAGTGCTGTTTGCTCGCTGGGGCCAGCTTTTGGCCCCAGCGAGCCTGGTGACATCCCCCGCTTTTTCTGTCAGCGCCGTAAAACGTCCCTTCATATGCAGTCAAAGCCGTTCTCTGACACAGCAAACCCGAAAGATTGAAACTCGCTTGCAAAAGGTAACGACTGGAAATGTTCTTCTGTTTTAAAACGGCACAAGGAAATGGGATGTTAAGCGCAGAGGGGAATCCGTTACCCGATTAGCCTTGAATTAACCGCACTCACAAAACATCTGTTACATGGCGCCTTGCCCGGTAATATCCATACGTCATTATTGAAGGTATAAAAATGGAAAACCCATTTTTTAAGAAACAGATCGTTGAATCATCCGGCGCTGAGTGCGGTGAAACCCTGTCCCCGTTGGCACTGTTGCTTCGCCGGAACCTGGTTTCACTCGTTGTTGGGACAATAACCGTCATTTATTTCGTTCAAAGCCATCCGCTTCACGTGCGCCCGTCAGCCGCCAGACAGGCCGCGCAGCCACAACCTGTGGCCTTCAATGCGCCTGCAGGCGGCACGGTTAAGCAGGGGAAGAACAGCCAGGGCCAGCCCGCGCTGACCGCCGCTTCGCTTGAACTTGCCTCAGCCCAGACCCGGTTAGCTGCGGAAAAAATTCGGCTCGTCAGTGCGCAGTTGAAGCTTGAGCAGAGCAGTCTGCTGCAGGACATCGATCACACCCAGCAGCTTGCTCTGCAACAGGTCAGCGACAGCCGCTTCCAGCAGGCCATGCTGAATGGGCAACTTGAGCAACTGGCGGACCAGATTAAAATTGAATCGGCGCAAATAGGTATGGCTCAGAAGCTGGTCAACACCTGGCGACCGCTGTTAGCAAAGGGATACATCTCCACGCTTCAGTTTGAGCAGGAGCAATCGACGGTATGGGGCTATGAAAGCCAGTACCGTGCGCTGTTACAGCAACAGTATGGTGCCCGCCAGCAGTTAAACGTTTTGAACGACCAACAGCTTCAAATACCGCTAGCCACATCCGTAAAGCTTAACGTCCTGCGTCGTCAGCTGGCGCAGGTGGATGAGAACCTGTCACAAAATGAAACTATCCTGCAGCAGGCGCTCTATATGCCTTCTGACGGTTCAGTGAAATCTGTTATCGCGAAGGCTGACAACAGGATGACAGGGGAGCAATCGAGTCAGGCTGGTGAAGCCAACAGTCAGCAAACCGCGACCACCAGATTGATATCCGATAAGCCAGTAGCCGGCATGCACAGAGACAACCCTGGCGGAGCGCATTTTCAGACCATAAATGCCCAGTCTGGTAATTCCTTCAACAGTGGGCATCATTCGGTATCAGCGCATAATGTGTAACCCATCAGGCTGGTGGCTGAAGCGTGAGGGGGGAGAGGTATTTACAACATCAACCGCAGCAGGATAGAGTCATTTCTCCTCTTCTTTCAGGCGAAGCGCAAAATGCCAGATTACTGTTTCTATCAAAAAGGTCAGCACACCGTCGTGCTGGAAAGACATGATGCGGACGGTGGTTCTCAGTTAGAAGATAAGGGCTATAAAAAGCAATTCGAAGAGGCGAGTGCAACTGACAAGCATCGGGCACTTAACCGCTTTGCTGATATTCGTCGAAGCAATCAAAAAGATCATCACGACTTCTTCTCGGGCGCGATCGCTATGCCACTGATGGGCGTGCTTACCGCCATTGCTGTTTTTCTGTTACGGAAAAAATAGCCCGCTTGAGGATATCCGCAGGCGGCGGGGCACAACGCCTGGTTAAAAAAGGCCAGGCTCAAACCCGACAGCGGTGAGAAACCAACCTGTTAATTATCTGCTTTGTGCCCATGATGGCTTCATAAAACGCATTCGGATGTCTTTTTTGCCTGTTCTGTATTAAAGCCAGCCCGCTGTCCTGATTTTCCATCGCTCCTGCTGCCTGATAACGGTCACAATCATGCTTTATGCTGTGGTTCGGCAGTCACAAAGAGCGTTCCTGAAGCACGTCATCATATCGCCTGGTTATGCCAGCTTAGAGAGTAATCGTCTCAGGAAAGCCATCTCGAGCGCGCGGGAGCCTGAATCATGTCAGAAGTGCTGGAGCAGGAAGGATGGATAGAAAATGCCATCGGTGAAAAATTTAACGCCAAAGGTGAGGTACTGCCATTCAGAGGCAACACGCTGATTTGTCATCTCGAACAGGACAGTGAAATCGTCCGTGTGACTGGCGAAATGGTTGATGCAATGAAAGCCGCAGGGCTGGGGCGTTGTTACGCATTTCTGCCGCAGTCGAGCTACCATATGACGGTGTTTAACGGTGCCAATGACCGGGCACGGCACTATCCGGCCTGGCCACAAGACCTGAATCTTGATGCGTCGATGGAAGAGTGCGATCGGCTGTTCGCGGCGAAGCTGGCAAATTTCAGGCTCATGCCCTCGTTACCTTTGCAGATGCGCATTGGGGCCATTGCCTTAAAACGTGGCGTCTCGCTGTCGCTGGCGCCGTTGGACAGGGCGGAAGAGCGCAAAATACGGTCGCTCAGAGATGCGCTCAGCCGCACGCTTAACTGCAAACGAAATAATCATGATGTCTACGAATTTCATGTCAGTGTCTCTTATCTCATCAATAAACCGAACGATGAGGAGTTGCGCCTGCTGCAAATTTTAAGAGCCGGATATCTGGAAAAGCTGCTGCGGGTTGCGCCGGTGATGACGCTGGGTGCGCCTGAGTTTTGTACCTTCAGGGATATGTCTCGGTATACGCCGTTGTTAAGGCTGGAATAGCCCGACAAACTGGATTCATTATTTCTACTGTTCTGCTTTTACTTTTGTCGCTTTTGAGCTGTTAACTTCAATAGCGTAGAGCCTCTTGGTTAAAATATTGTCTTCATAATAGTGACTTACCTGGCCCGGGCAGACAGGTAGGAGAGGAGAAAGCGATAGCCATAATTTTGGTCTTTTCATCGTGAATATATTTTAAACCGGCCCCATCAGATTCTTACCAGAAATGAAGGGGCTCATCGGTGAATGTACCAAACCGCCTTGATTTAACATCAACCTTATTGGCAATGAAAATGCGTCCCAACCTGCAAATAGCGGGTAAAGGCTTCATGCAAAGCTTCTGCGCAGGATGCGTGGTTAAAGGCTACGTGATGCTCGAAGCCGTTACGGCAAATCCACGCCAGCAAGCGTTCCAGCTGCGGCACTTCAATGACCGCACGACAGCCAACGGTATCTAGCGGATCGTTCACGGCGACGCCTTCACCCACATAGGCTTTAATTTCTCCCCTCAGATCGTCTGAGCTCAGTCGGAAGAAGGTGATGTTGCCAGTTTTACTTCTGCCATGAACGGCACCGCAGGTATTTTCGTTGCCGACGCGATGACCAATAATATTGGCGGTGCCCATTGTGGCGTCCTCCAAAGAGGCTGTGGCAAAGTTGCCACAGTGAAACAGCACACATTTGTCTGGATCGTCGCCGTAGTTATTATTCCAGTCGGCAATGGAGGCCGGACTCAGGCTGCAACTGGCAAGGGCATACATGGATAATGCGCCCATCACATCGACTTCACAGGCGCTGGGCAGTAACTGACCGGACATCACGCTCATCACAGAGCACGCGTTAATACCGAGCGTTTCCTGCAATGAGGTCCAGCACTGGATGGCGGTGGCATCAATGTCTTCAGCTATAACCCATTCAGCGATGACCACGAACAACTTTGCCATGAGGGTGATTTTATCTGAAGCCATCGTGCTGACATGCGCATTATCCAGCAGCAGGCGGCGCTTCTCATCGACACGAATATCGCTGTCGCCTAACCGTTTCATTCTGCTGAACACCTCCGATAAATCCAGGGTTTCCACGGCGATGCCCAGCCTTTCAAGTAATTTTTCACTGTAGCGAACGGTATTAAAACCAGCAGGACGCGCACCAATTGCGCCCACTCGCGCGCCGCGCATGCTGCTGACCACCCGGCAAACCTGCTTAAACCGGCTTATATCCCGGGCAAAAGATTCACCCGCTAAGTCACTCACGTGCTGGGTGGTTAAGGTGAAGGGAATGTCATATTGACGCAGGTTATTACACAGGGAGATTTTGCCGCAAAAACTGTCTCGCCGACTGGCGAGATGCATCTTGTCCAGGCGGTCTGGCTGGGCCTGAATTAACACAGGAACATTAAGTCCGGAAAGACGTAATGCTTCTGAAACGGCTTTTTCATCGCCAAAATTGGGAAGCAATACCACCACGCCATGAATATCGTCACGACGAGCGCGTAACCATGCTGCACATATTTTGGCTTCTGCACGTGTTTCAACGCCACCGTAGCGGGTCTGGGTTTCATCGAGCATTACCGGATTGATATCGTGCTGAATAAACACCTCAATAATCTGCTCGCGCGCCTCATTGACGACGTATCCGGGGAAGAACCCCCGGTTAGCGATAATAACGGCCATGGTTAATTGATGTGGTATTCTTGACATGATTTTTCTCCGGTATGCATAGGTTTATTATGGGTGTTTTGATGTTTTAAAATTTCATCATTGTTAATGATGTTGTTTATTTTGTTCTGGCTTTTACAGATGGTGTGATCTGTGCAAACCATTCAAGTGGACGCTTTTCTTATCGGGTGAGTTTGATTTTATTAATTCATTCTCACATTGTTCGTGATGCCTGTTTTTGTCTATTTTTGTTTTTTTAAATGGAGTGTATGCCGCAAATAAGGCGTGGTTTTTGGCAGTTACTATTATCTTTAATAGTGTTTTTGGTTGTTGGTGGTTAGAGGTATGAAGAGATGTTTTATCGAGATGCGTTAATTAATTAACTTAAATATTGATGTATTTTTGAAGGTGTGATTTGTTTTTTATTGAACTAAGTTCACAAAAGAAACTTAATGCAGTTTGTTTCTGTTCCCTGTTTTTATATGGTTGGCGTCCTTTATTAATGCGGGAGGATGCTGGAATGGAATTACATAAACCATTAAAAGTGAGTTTTCGCGAAAAATTTTGTTACGGGCTTGGGGATACCTCAGCAAATATCTTCATGGGCATGACCATGATGTTTTTGTCGATATATTACACCGATGTATTCAAGCTCAGCCCTGCAGTAATGGGAACCTTATTTCTGATTACGCGCTTAATTGATGCGATAAGCGATCCATTAATTGGCGTGGTGGCCGATCGCACGCGTTCTCGACATGGCCGTTACCGCCCCTGGCTATTATGGTTCGCTGTGCCTTATGGGCTTAGCTGCGCAGCCGTTTTCCTTTCACCCGAGTTGGGTGAAACCGGCCGGATCATTTATGCCTACACCACCTATATCATGCTGGTTATGGCGTTCAGCCTGGTGGCGGTGCCCTATGTCTCTCTGCTGGGAGCCATTTCAGCAGACAGTGACGAGAGGATACAGATAAACACGATTCGCTTTCCGTTAGCCAAGGTCTCTTACTTAATTTGTTCTTTACTGGTCCCCATGTTGATTGCGCTTTTTGATAATGAGGTGATGGGTTATCGGGTTGTGATGTGCGGTATTGGCCTGCTCTCAACGCTATTGGTTTTAATTTGCTATTACAATACTCAGGAACGCGTTTCAGCGGGGGATGTACAGACGCTCAGCGTCGGCAACCAGATACGGCTGATGTTGAAAAACGATCAGGCTTTAATCATTTTTGCTGCACAGCTGGTGGTGATGATTATGAATACGCTTAAGTTTGGTGCGGCGGCGTATTTTGTAAAATATGTGCTTAACTTGCCTGTTTCATTTCTGAGTATTTTGCTTACCGCGGGTTCAATTGCCGGAATTATTGCCCCCTTGATTACCGGATATGTCCTTAAAACCGGACGGGTAAAACGGATTCCATTACTGATCTGGAGTCAGATCGCGGGCGGACTTATTACGTTAATCATTGGTTTTACCTCTGCCGAAGCCGTCTGGGTACATGCGGGGCTGTTTGTCACGGCGACACTGGTTGTTGAACTTATCGCCGTAATTATTTGGGCAACCGTCGCGGATGTGGCTGACTACGGCTTTTATAAATATGGCGTCCGAATAAACGGCATGATTGGCGGCGGCATGTTGTTTGCCACAAAAGCCGGAATGGCGATCGGTGGGGCAATTATTGGTTATGTCTTAGCATGGTACGGATATAACCCCGATTTCATGACCACGGCTTCAGAAAATCAACTTTCTGCGTTTAACCTCCTTTATGTCTGGCTCCCCGCATCCTGCATGTTTATCACCGCCGGAATATTTTCACGTTACAAACTGGATGAAAAAACCTGCCAGTCATTTATCAATGAAAAAGCGTTCTGATATCAGGAGTGGTAGATGAAAAAACTAACGGTTCGTGACAGAAGTTTTTATCAGGAGGATCGCCCCTTTTTCTATACGGCCTGTACTGCCTGGGAGCTGTTTCACAAACTGACGCTGACAGAGGCAGAAGCGTATTTAACAAATCGGGCAAAAAAAGGCTTTAATGTGATTCAGGCCGTTGCCCTGTGTGAGCTTGACGGTTTACAGACGCCGACTTACGAAGGCGGACATCTGCCCTTTAGGGATTTAACGTCTCTGATCCCCAATGAAGCCTATTTTGATCATCTGAGGCGAGTCACCGACATCGCCAACTCGCGAGATCTCTATATCGCCCTGGTGCCGATGTGGGGGTCACACTGGAGTGCGAACAACAGTTGGGGAGCGGCCAAAACACCCTTATTTAACGCAGAAAACGTTCAGGCATTCTGTCGGTATCTCAGTGACAAGCTGCAAGGCACGGGCATCATATGGATGATCGGCGGTGATCGTGCAGTGCAAACCCCGGAACAAGGCCAGCTGATGGAAAATATGGCCCAAGGGTTGCGACAGGGCGGCAGTGGCGATGCGCTGTTGACCGTGCACTCGCAGGGCGGGCGAAGCACGCTGGACATGCTGGGCGATCGGCCCTGGCATGATTTTATCGTCTGGCAATCGGGACACATGGGTGAGGCTTATCCGTCGTGGCGCGCCATTGAAATGGATTACCAGCGTCAGAGCAAGCCGGTTCTCGATGCTGAACCCTGCTATGAAGCCCATCCGATCATGTGTCAGCATCAGTTCCGTCGTGCACAGGAGGCCAGCCGCTTTACCGATCGTGAGGTGCGCCGCAGCAGCTACTGGTCAGTCTTTGCGGGGGGCGCGGGCATTACCTATGGTTGCTACAGTCTCTGGCAGATGCGCCGACCGGAAGATGACGCCGTGGCGATACCTGAAAGCGCAGCGAGTACTTATCAGGGCGATACCATTCCGTACTGGTTTGATGCGCTTGACTATCCCGGCGCCTTTGCCATTGGCATCCTGCGACGGTTTATTGAATCCCTGCCTGACTGGCATCTACGGGTTCCCGATCGATCTTTGCTTATCAACCCTAATCCCAGCGATCAACGCCACTGTGGTGTGATGCGCGATCATCAGCAGCGCTGGATAGCGGTATATATTCCGCAACAGCAAAATATCACCCTGGATATCAGCGCCTTTGCCGCAACGGGATTCGAAACAGGATGGTTTGATCCCCGCTATGGCATCATGAACTGGCTGAGCAATGATATGTCGGAGACCTTCTTCCTTAACATCGACCCACCCGCCAGCGGAAATGACTGGATACTCGTGTTGAGAGCAAATTCCTGATAAGGCGAACTGTGTTACTGTCCGCTCAGAAGCGCAGAGCGGGCAGAGGGTCGTGAATGGATTACAAGAAGCAGATATTGAATATTCTGCACAGCGAATGCGAGTCACGGGCAGAGATGACGCGCCGCCTGGGTGTGACGAAGGCCTACGTGACAAAATTGACGTCGCAGCTGCTGGAAGAGCGGGTTATTGAGGAGCGGGACGTAAAGGACAGTGCGTTTGGCCGACCTCAACAGTTGCTGGCGGCAACGCCGGGCCAGTTTTTCAGCGTCAATATTACGCTTCGCAAAGGCCAGCTCCAGGCGATGCTAAACGACTTCAATACGCAAGTGCCCGCGCTGGCGCACCACAGGATCTCCTTGCCTGCCCTGCTAACGCCACAACGCCTGGTTGCCTTTATCGCCACCAGCGTTGCGGCGTTATGCCTGTCAGGCAATGTCCGTCAGCAGCAGGTCAACGTAATAAGCGTGGCGTTGCAGGGCGGCATCGAGCATTTCACCGGCGTCGTACGTTATTGCCCGTTGTTCAGTGAGACGAACGTGGCGCTTAAAAAACGGATTGAAGACGCGATGTGTATCAGCACACAGATTTTTAATATTGCGTTCTGCACCACCTTTCAGTTGGCTCAGCGTTTACCTTACTCATCGTGGGTGGCGTTTATGCCTGGGTTTGGCAGCCTGGGCTATGGGCAATGTATTCACGGCGAGCCGGTACTGGGTGAGAACGGATTTTATCCGGAGATAGTGCATTTACCTTATGAGGGCGGTATTGAGCAGGCCTTTGCTGTCGATCCGGATAACCAGCCCGCAACGGTACTGGCCACCGCCAGAGCGCTCTGTTTTGCTATCTGCTGCACCGCACCGATTCACAATATCAGACACGTGATTGTCACCGGTGAGCTGTTTGAAGACTATGGCAACGAGGTGCTGCCACTGGCGCAGGCGATACTCGCAGCGAATGCAGACACGCATATCAGCGGTATCCGCATTAAACATGATAAAACAGGTTATCACTATGGCGTCAAAGGGTTGGTGCAACTGAGTTCTGACGCCATCACAGAGCATATTCTGCCTTAATCACGTGCCCGAATCAGGTGGCTGATGCCAGAGCAGGACGACGAGATGCGCTGTCGCCCAGCCGTTTCAGCGTTAACAAGATAGCGGCATCGCGTTGCCCTAGGGTTCAAAATACGCCAGGCGCTTTCGGGGACGTTAAGGTGATTCCACAAGCGTACTGGCGATGGCGGCACCGATCTCGGCACACACCGTAAGTCCCTGCACAAACGGCTGGTCATGCATTAAATAGGGCAGGGCGGCCAGGGCAATGCGTCCACGGGCAGATTCAGGATACAGCAAAGTATAATCGTCACCCACATCCGGAATCTCATCGCCGCAGCGCTGGATCTGCTGTTTCAGTGTTGCAAAGGGCAGATCGCGGGTCTTAAGAGCCTTTTGCCCTCGCGCATCAATAAACACGTCAAACGTTCGCTGTTGCCCCTCAGTCGTGATCAGCGTTTTCTGCTGTTGCCTTCGCAGTTCATACTCTTCGCCAAGGGCAAGGATGCTGATGATTCCGGCCTCTCGTAAGGCCAGCAGTCGACGGATGGATTGAGAAGGAATCGCCGCGTAGTTATCAATAAACACTTTAGCGAGGCCACCTGAAAAGCGTTTACTGTCGCTTTCGTTAAGGAAGGGAACGATTTCCTCAACCACCTCATGCAGTCGCAAAAGGGTATAGCGCCAGGGCACGGTGCGCCTGTCGCGTTTGTTGCGTTCGACTTCATTCAAGTTAGCGCTGGCCCAGTGGAAAGGATCCTGTTTATGTCGGTTGGCAAACCAGGCTTCTGCAAGGCTGTCGGCATTGAGTGCTTTCAGATCAATCGTTTTGCTCCACGCGGGCGCAGCCTCCTCCAACTCCTCAACCATCAGTGCAAATACGCGATCGAGTAATCCGTCAGCGCCTGCCTCAATCGCGTTATCGATGGCATTTTGGGTAACGACGCTCAGTGGCTCATAGGGAATCGGGCAGTAGAAATCGGCTTCTGGCAGAATGCCCGATCGTGACATTAATACGATCTTCAGGGCTTCGTGGCCTTTGTCCAGTGTGAAGGCGATCGCGTCGTCGTCGCTTTCCTGAAAGTCACCATGCTGGATCGCCACGGCCATTGCGGCATCAATGCCACTCAGGGAGGTGCCCATAATACCCACGTGACATGCCGCTATTTTCGCTTCCATCAGACCGGACCAGGGGCTGGGGAAGTAGGTGCGGGTGGCGGCGCTGTCGTCTGGCCAGACATGGCCTGTGGCGATAACGACCTGATCAAATATTGCTGGGGCAGTATCGCCCTGCGTCCAGAGTTTTACGCCAGCATCGGTGGCCTCAAGATCGGTGACCTGACAGCGCTCATGTATTTTTACCTCGAAACCCTGTGCCGTTGCGCGGGACACCAGCGCTAAAAACCGATCGCGGAAATACTCGCCAAGCAGGATACGCGGCAGAAACTGACGGATATGCAGAGAGGCAGGATCGACGTGATATCGCCTGAGATGACTGTCGCTCTGGGCGCGTAGCCAGTCAATATAGGTCATAAATACAGGCGGGATTTCAATACTGGCAATGTTTGCCAGCATCATCCGGGAATTCTCTTCATCGTTATAGGGCATGCCAACACCGGCCTCATCACCCTGTTCGTAAACGGAAACGGACATCGGTACATGATGACCCAGAAGCGCATAAAACGTGTAGATACCGGTTGGCCCAGCGCCGACGATCGCGATCTTTTTCATCACTGTTCGCACCTTATTATTGTTATGGGGGACGGTTGTAAGGCGTGTTTTGATCTCGCCGCAGGACAGGCAAAGCCTCAATACAGGTTTTTCCTTTCAGCCAGTATGATCAAGTTTACTCGAGTATTGCAGAACTGCGCGGAAGGGGAGCTGAGTGGAACGCCATCACAACAAATGCAGATTGTCCTGGTAGTGCGGTCGGGCGACTGGTCGGCCTGAACAGGTTCATTCAGGCCGGTTTCTGTCATGGTACCCAAACGTAAAAACCGGACATCTGAGGTAATGGGCTCACGTGGAATATTATGCGAACATTCAGAACTGGTATTTTATCCCCAGCGTGCCCTGTGTATCGCTAAAGCCATTATCGCCGAGTTGTTGAGCAACGTTGCCCCACAGTTGCAGGCGAGCGTTGATCTGACCTTCGACGCCAAGTTTCAGTTCACCCACATCGCGCGCGCCTGTGATCGCATTGCTGATACCATTCATCATGACACTGTCGTTATGGGTGTTATGGATCCAGTTGGCCTCAATAAACGGCTGGAAAGTGCGATCTTTGCCCTCATCACTGATGTGATTTCCCTGCTGATAAAACTTCATGCCCAAACGGGTCTGCAGATTTCCGTTGGTGTTGTTGACAACATGTGTGCCGTTATTTTCGATGTGATCGTCAGCCTGCACGTCCATCCAGGTAAGCTGTATCTTTGGCTGTAGCCAGTAACGCGTGCGGCCATCGCGGCTCTCTCCTGTCTGAAAGGTGTAGCCCGTTTCAAGGGCAGCGGTGATCCCATCAGCATGATATTTTTCCGTCGCCAGATTTTGCCCGGTAACCTGATTATCGAACCAGTTGTACAGCATCCATGCATCGACATAGGCCCCGGTTTTCTCTTTCTGGTTAGCGTACCAGGTGCCGTACAGGCCTACGCTGTAACCGTTAATGTCTCCACGTGAGGTATAGCCATTCGCTTTAGAATGCGTGCGGCTCTGGTTATTGGCGTAGCCGGTCATCAGGCCAAGGTGCCAGCGATCCAGTCCATTGCGGCTCCACTGTGCGATATCGCCGCCGAGCTGCATCACGTAACGATTACTTTGGGTATGGAGTTTGCCGGAAGCATCTCTGAAGCGGTTATGCCCACCGATATGGCGCATCCACAGGCTCGTGACTTTTTGTTCGCCCGTTAACCTGTCGGTGTATTGTGTTTCACCCAGGCGGTCGTGGAGGCGGGTATGGAACAGCGTGTTGGCCGCACGGGCATTTGCCAGATAGCTGCCAAATTCGGGACGGTACGCTTTTTCGCTGGCAAGAAACCAGTTGCTGTCTTTTTTAACTACATCGTAATCATAGGCCCCGGCGACGATTCGGCCTGATTTTGCAAAGGTACCGGCGGAATCACCTTTAACCGTGACAATTTCAATGCCCTTATCGGTCAGTGCTCCCTGTCCGCCCAGATTATTGATACTGACCCAGGTATGGCCGGCCGTATCGCCATTGACGATCAGTCGGTCAGCAGTGCCATTGTCACCTTCGAGAACGCTATTCAGGACCAGGTTGCCGTTATCCCCTGAATAATCACCCTCAATGGTTAACCTGTTGTTACTGTTTCGCTCAATGCCCAGATCGAGGGAGCCTGCATTATTTACCTTACCCGCAAGAGTGACATCCCGGACCGCAGAAGAAACGTTAACCCTTCCCCCTGATGCGATAGTGATCTGATCTGCATTGAGATCGCCGGAAAGGGTTAACGTCGCATTACGGGTCTGCGCTGCGTTGCCAACATTAATGATATTCCAGTTCAGAATGGCGACATCGCCTGCTGCCCCCTCAGAAAAAGAAGAACCCGTCAGTGACTGGTTGATATTGAGGGTAGTGATACTGTCCTCAGGATCATCGTCATCGTTTCCATTTATCACTGTCAGGCCGCTTACATCTGAACCCTGATTAAGATTCAGGATGTTATTCCCGTTTCCCAACAGAATCTGTCCGGAAACTTTGGCGCCGTTATTCAGGTTTACCGTTGCATCAGAATGAGTAGACCTGATTGCAATACCTGAGGCGGCTGAAATATCCGCACCCTGGTTCAGGTTGATGGTAGTTTTTCCGTCATTACCTCTAAAATCTGTATTGATACCTGCGACGCTACCGCCAATAACCTCACCCGATATATTCACAGTCGTGGCGCCCGTTTCGCGGTTTAAGATATCTATGCCTGACTGAGTACCTGAAATTTTTCCCTGAATCTGAGTGAAGGCGATATCGCCGCCGTCCATGGTCGAGACGCTGACACCGGAGCCATTTTCACCCACGATTTCACCGCGGGTGGTAACGGAAGTATCGCCGCGACTGTGATTGTTCGCGTAGATACCATGCTCACCGCCGGTTATTTTCCCGCCAGATTGCACAATGGACAGATTGTTTGCGCTCTCAGCATTGTCGACGTAAATGCCTGAACCGTTTGTGCCTGTGACGTTACCCGCGGTCAGGATGGTGGTATCACCGATTCCGTGGTTGGAGGCATAGATACCGTAATGGCCCCCGGTGATACGGCCATCTGCCTGCATAACCAGGATGTCTTGTGCCGAAGCATGATTATCGACAAAAACGCCCGCGTATTCACCTGAGACATCACTGGTTGTGATGATGGACGTGTTTCCGGTACCTTGGTTAGATGCCTGAATACCGTTAAATCTGCCGGTTATTTTTCCGCCAGACTGCATGATGGAGAGGTTTTTTGCCGTGCTGCCATTCAGGGCATTAATACCGTTATTCGATTCTCCCTTCACCTCGCCGGATACCGCGATAAACGTATCGGCCGTTCCCATAGACTGCGTTTGGATGCCATTCTGTTCCCCTGATATTGTGCCTGCTTCCTGAATAAGGGTGATTGCGCCTGCTTCGTAGGACGTAATGATTTCAATACCATCGGCTCTTTTCGCCACCACAGTGCCGGAAATGTTAAGCGTGGTGTCGCCCGTACCGGTATTTTCAATATTTATCCCTGAACCATCGGCTACGATAATGCCGCCTTCCTGCTGCGTAATGGTCAGGGATGAACCCGTGACGGATAAGCCATATCCGCTATCGGTATTAATGTAAGACGTCCCGTCCAGCACGACGTCGAGGACATCGCCTGTCAGGTTTTGTGTGTCATGATCGGCGCCACTACAGGTGTATTTGTTCCCTTCTTGGCTACAGACCGCCTCTGCAGGGGCATTCATTAATCCAAACGTACTCATCACCGTAGCGATAACAAACTTACGCGTTGTTCTGCTCATTGTTATTTATTCATCCATTTATTTCATCGATGTTTTTCTTAGCGTAATGGGGTTGTTAAATGTTCAGAAGATCGCTTTTCATCAGGCAGGAACATTCTTTTTAAGCATTCTGTTAAAATAATTATTTTTAATGTGAATATTTTAAATAACGCATCCGTTAACTTATGAATTAACATTAAGGATTAACGCTTTATTCTTAATGATAATTATTATTAAATTAATGTGACGTCATTTTTATACCTTGGTGGTGTGGTTGACTGAATGTTTTAATCTGCTCGAAATTAGGTTAATTAAATGTATAGAAATACTCCTTAATCCTAAGCGGAGCGTGAAAGTTATTTTGCAGAGATGCTGACCATTTAAAAATAGTTAATATCGATCGGTACGGCGTTCCTGATAGGTCGAGGCTATTGTACATAATTAATTGATCGATACGTCCTGTTTATTCGTAAGAGAAGCTCACGTTTGAATACAAGGCGATAGAGAAGAGACAACAGGTATCTTCTGTTGATGTCGATGAAAATGAAGAAATTAGGTGCGTGGCGTTTGGCAGGTTTTAATCGGCTGCTTAATTATTTAGATTCTCAGTAAATGCAATAATAATATTTTCGTCGGGGTAATGTTTGATAAGAACGTGAGGGAAGACTTCATTAATGAGAGATGGATCACGAATACCTGGGATGACAGACGCGTCATTTGTGGTGGTCGATAAAATATTTTTCAGTCTGGACAGGAAAAATCTTAAATCTGCTCCCTTATGGTTGAGGGTGAAATGTTAATATAATAATCAAATTAAGAACGGTAATGAAACACCACCGTGCGGGACTTTTGCTGCCAGGGGGATAAATAACGGCGGCATCCAGAGGATAATAACCGTGCTTAGCGGCTGTCATTTGCCGGCGCTGTACAGTCATTTTGCGAGTCTGGTGGAAAGTTAAATCAGATTTACGCAAACACAAAGTGAAAAAACCGGCTCAGAGCCGGATTTTTATTTAAGCCTGTGGCTGGCCTACAGGGCCTTTACCTAACGGGCCGCCTGGAACAGATTGCCCGCTTGGCGCATGTGGACGACCATCATTGCCCACAGCACCGCTGTCCTGCTGGCAACCCGACATCATTATAAGGCTGGAAACAATCAATAAACCGCTCAAAATGCTTTTCATGTCTTTCCCTCGTGATGAATACACTATAAAACAGCTCGCCTGATAAGCCTGGTCGGTATTTCTGCTAAGTCAATGTTGGAGGGAAAAAGTAAGCCATATCATCAGGTTGACGGTAGTGAATCCAGACTGTGCAATGTAATGCCGGGAAACTGTTGTGCTGACCTTTGGCTAAGACGGCAGAGAACATATCCAGCCTTGTAATCCGAAGCCACGATGACAGACAGATCTGTAAAGAGCGATCATCCCGATGTGCAACCCGAGAAAAGAACCAGGGCGATACCAACGACGCAACAATTGATGAAACCCACGTACCTGAATGGGCTGATAAACAGCCGCATTACGCGAAGTATGAAATGGACTTTCATTTCTTGTTTCGTGAAAGTGCTGCATTCATGTGTTCATCTGGCTATGCTACCGACATGATGTTTAACGATATCTCAGGAGAGAAGATGACGGCGGCCGCTTATTTTGACGCTCTCTACGCGCAGCGTAACAGGGAAACCCAGCAATGCTGGCGGCAAGAAACAGCGAGTGTACATCAGCAAGCAGACAAGTTTTTCTATCCTGCCGGGCTTCACGCCCTGACCAGTGGCATTCAGCCCGTCCTGAATCCGCAAATTCAGTCACTCCTTGCCGATCTTCGTGGCTTAACTCAGGGGGATCCGCTGGCAGACGTCATGCGGGCCGAACATTTTCACGTTACCTTCCTGCCCGTCACGCCAGCGCGCTATCAAAGCCCGCAGCAGCTCCCGGCTTTAGCGGGCCTGAGGGATGCCTTTCGCCAGAACGTGACCGACTCGTCACTCAGGGTTGACGCATTACGGCTGGTGGCGCTTCCCGATCAACTGCTACTGGCAGGTATTCCTGAAGGCCACGCCGTAGCGCAAAGAGCAGCATGCTGGAATGCACTGCTGTCACTGGAAGAGTGGCGGGATTTGCTTCTGCAAAGACATGGTGGAAAAACAACGCCACCGGAATACTGGCACACCACGTTGCTACGTTATCGTTCAACAAGCCTGCCCGACACGCTCAAATCGTATTTTACCGACAATATGCACCGAAGATATGGGGCCATTTCGGGCGACATCAGGCTGGTATTTGCGGTTTATAACTGGGCTTATCCAGAAACGATAACAGTTTAATCCGGAAGGATCCCATGATGAACAGGGATTCTTGAGCATCGCCAGGCGGTGCGGAAATGTGGCCGTTATTAATCGTAGTCACCGTTCTCGTAATGGGGCGAATAACGATCATCAAGTATTTCCTGGATAGCCATCAAACCCAGGATAAGAATCAAATTAATAAAGAACAGTAATAATAAAATGATGCTGGTCATTGCCTGTTTCCTGTCGTCACTTTTCCTTGAGGATGAACGCTCCAAACACGGCAGACAGGGAAAGTGACTGTTAAAAAATGATGTAAAAGGAAAGGGCGCGCATTGGGTCGAACAAGAACGTGTTAAAAAAACGGTATTTCGTCGTTGTCACCCTCAGGTAATAAATTGATGCGCTTTGCTGTGCAGTATTGTATTGCCTAAATGAGCAGCAAGAAGCATCGATAACCAGAAAAGTAAATTACGATATTTCATCGCGTGTGCGGTGAGCGTGGTTAACAAGAAGACGGGTACATAGCGGCTATTTATTCTTATACGATGCATCATATCGCCAGCGCGGCACCGTGACGGTCAGGTCTTCTGGCGACGCTTCATGCAAAACTGCCGCGATGATGGCTTAGGTTAATTACCCGCCGGGTTTGGATGGTTCCACAGGTCAGCGGTCACCATCGGGCTTTTTACACATTATCGCCAAAAAAAGCGTGTTGAAATATCAGGTCATAAAACGATAAATGCGCCCTCCCTCATTCAGTGAGATCTGCATCACACTTAGAGTGGGATCAGTAAAATCGTCCATATCCTGACCTCATTTGCCCTCATCGCCCGCTATCGCTACTTTATATGCTGCATGGACACGACATGTTGTATGAGCGGAGCTTAATGATGTCTCATGTAAATACTTTCACTATTCAAAGCGAACATAAGCAAAAAGTTCGTCGTATGAACCTGTTCATCTCAGTTTCAGCCGCGCTAGCCGGGCTGCTGTTTGGACTGGATATTGGCGTGATTTCCGGTGCGCTACCTTTTCTGACTCATCATTTTAGCCTGAGCAGCCATGAGCAGGAGTGGGTGGTCAGCATCATGATGCTGGGTGCCGCGCTAGGGGCGCTATGTAATGGCTGGGTATCGCATCGGCTTGGCCGAAAATACAGCCTGATGGCGGGCGCCGTGTTGTTTGCTATCGGATCACTCGGTTCCGCGGGTGCAACCAGCGTTGAAATGCTGTTGATCTTTCGTCTGCTGCTGGGCCTGGCCGTTGGCGTGGCATCCTATACCGCGCCGCTTTATTTATCTGAAATGGCCACTGAAAACGTGCGTGGCAAAATGATAAGCCTGTATCAGCTGATGATTACCCTGGGCATCGTAATGGCCTTTATATCGGATACTGCTTTTAGCTACAGCGGTAACTGGCGGGCCATGCTGGGGGTTCTGGCCATTCCCGCCGTTGTACTTTTTATTATGGTCATTTTCCTACCGAACAGTCCACGCTGGCTGGCGGCTAAGGGGATGCATATTGAGGCGGAGGAAGTGCTGCGCATGCTGCGCGATACGTCGGAAAAAGCCCGCCAGGAACTCAATGAGATTCGGGAAAGTCTGCGCATGAAGCAGGGCGGTTTTTCGCTTTTCAAAAGCAATAAAAATGTCAGGCGTGCGGTCTTTATGGGCATGTTATTGCAGGGCATGCAGCAGTTTACCGGGATGAATATCATCATGTATTACGCGCCGCAGATTTTTAAAATGGCGGGCTTTAAAAGCACTCAGGAGCAGATGATCGCCACCGTTATCGTTGGCCTGACTTTTATGTTTGCCACCTTTATTGCCGTTTTTACTGTAGACAAAGCGGGCAGAAAACCCATCCTGAAAATTGGCTTCTCGGTGATGGCCTTTGCCACTCTGGTATTAGGTTACTGCCTGATGAAAGCAGGGCAGGGAAATATCAGCAGCAGCCTGTCCTGGGTTTCTGTCGGCATGACCATGTTATGTATTGGTGGATACGCAATGAGTGCAGCACCCGTCGTCTGGATCCTGTGTTCTGAAATCCAGCCGCTAAAATGCCGTGACTTTGGTATTACCTGTTCCACCACGACGAACTGGGTGGCGAACATGATTATCGGTGCGACATTTTTGTCGCTATTGGGCAGCATCGGCGCGGCCGGAACCTTCTGGCTCTATACCGGTTTTAACCTGGTGTTTATTGTCATTACTGTGTACCTGGTGCCGGAAACCAAGAATGTGACGCTGGAACGGATTGAGAGGAATTTGATGGCGGGTGAGAAGTTGCGGGATTTGGGGCGATAATTACTTTCATGACAGTATCCAACTATGCATTTCCTTAATTAATTCAGGACAGGTAATGGCCGCTGAGTTTTCGTCTGTTACCTGTCAAAGCGTTGCACGGCATGAGCATTTATATACTCTCCGGCTTTGTTGAATAAATCGAACTTTTGCTGAGTTGCAGGATCAGAACACGCATTCTCCTGACAATACAGGCAGTCCCGTGGCAAACCAGAAGTTCAAAATCACCAACTGGCCTACCTACAACAAAGCCCTCATCAACCGTGTCTCCATCACTTTCTGGCTTGACGATGAGGCGATTCAGGCCTGGTATGAGTCAGCAGCGCCTTCATCCCGGGGAAGACCTCAGCGTTATTCTGACCTTGCTATCACGACTGTCCTGATGATTAAACGCCTGTTCCGGCTGGCCCTGCGAGCTGCTCAGGGCTTTATTGATTCCGTTTTTGCCCTGATGGACGTTCCTCTGCGATCCCCGGATTACACCAGTGTCAGTAAGCGGGCGAAGTCGGTCAATGTCAGTTTCAAAACGTCCACCCGGGGTGAAATCGCGCATCTGGTGATTGATTCCTCCGGGCTGAAAGTTTTCGGTGAAGGCGAATGGAAGGTCAAAAAACACGGCAAAGAGCGCCGTCGTATCTGGCGAAAGCTGCACCTTGCTGTCGATGGTAAAACACATGAAATCATCTGTTCAGACCTGTCGCTGAACAACGTAACGGACTCAGAGGCCTTCCCGGGACTTATCCGGCAGACGCACAGAAAAATCAGGGCAGCAGCGGTAGACGGAGCTTACGACACCCGGCTCTGTCACGATGAACTGCGGCGCAAGAAAATCAGCGCGCTTATCCCGTCCAGGAAGAGCATGGGTTACTGGCCCGGTGAATACGCGTATCGCAACCGTGCTGTTGCGAATCAGCGCTTGAGCGGAAGCAATGCCCGATGGAAATGGACAACAGATTACAATCGCCGCTCAATAGCGGAAACGGCGATGTAGCAGGTGAAGCAGCTGTTCGGCGGTTCACTGACGCTGCGGGATTATGATGGTCAGGTTACGGAGGTTATAGCCATGGTGCGCGCGTTGAACAAAATGACGAAAGCAGGTATGCCTGAAAGCGAGCGTATCGCCTGAAAACGCAGCCCGGCACGGGGATACTTACCCGAAATTTGATTTATTCAACAAAGCCCCTGAGCTTTCAACGGTGCTGTTGATAAGGCATACAGGCTGATGCCTTACAATAAATAGTTCTTTAAAAAAACATCACAAAAACTTACCATTGCGAAGAACTTTTTTAGGATAAAGACGATATGAAAAAAGCAGTGGCAGTCATTTTATTAGCTTTCGCGTTAACAGGTTGTGGCGAGCCAAAGATCGATGGTTCATCCGAACAGGCCTTTCAAACCTCTATGCAAAAAGTCCGTGATTCTCTTGCCGAAGATAAACGCGCGGCCTTTAACGATGCTATTCAAGTCATTGCGTTCAGCCAGGTCAGTATGAAAGAGTTGATGCAGGCGGGCAGCGGTGACGAAGGCGGACGCGCACTGATCGATAAAAAGATCAAAGGCGCGCTGGCTGGCAAGACCGGTGAAGAAGTCATTGATTACGCGCACAAGATCAAGCAAGAGCGCGCGGCTAACCAGTAACATGACTTCTGAATCCTGACCCAGCCAGGTCAGGATGTTGCATGTAATGGTTGCCTGTTTGATGAAGCCCATTTTATGGGCTTTTTTTATGCACCGCGTTAAGGCTGTAACAGAGCGACAAACGCCTGTTTTCAGCGCCATTACGCTTAAAAGCACGCCTGGGCTTTTACGGACGGAGAAGGCGCTTTGTGATAAACCAGCGTCGCGTGATCCCACCAAGGATTAACATTTACCGCCTGCCCAACCAGCATAAATCCCGCGTCCGCGATCTCGGCGATAAGTGCATCCAGCGGCTTCAGGGTGCGCCAGGGATGACCGTTAACCATTAAAACCCCGCGGCGGGCATCATAGCGGTCAAGGTCGGTTCGCTGTTTAGGCGCACCACACATACTGCTGATGATCAATGTGCCATTGGCAGCCAAAACCCGATGCAGAGCCTTGAGGCACGCCGCGCGCTGGGGACCGATCAGGCAGTGAAAGCAACTGCCGTCAAAGACGACATCAAACGTTGCATCCGGATAATGTGCCAGGTCACAGACATCGCCCTGATCAAAACAGCCGCTTAAGCCTGACGCCGCGAATCGCGATCTGGCCCAGTCCACGGCGACCGCTGAAATATCCACGCCAAAAACCCGAAAGCCTTTTTCGGCAAAACAATGTGAGGCCATGGCACCGTTGCCGCAGCCCAACTCAAGGAACGTTCCGCCAGTTGGAATGAACTGCGCAGCACCCAGCCAGCCAATGGTGGCGTTAAGTTGCTGATGCGCCCGTTGATAACCGCTGCCGGTCCAGGCTTCATGGCCTTCCCTCTGAAGGCGACGATAAATAGCGTCATAGCTTTCCACGTCAGGCTCACCTTTTATTCAAAGAGCGTCATGACAGATTATGTGATTTTTAGCGGCTTTTACCACAGGGCATCAGCAGGTAACAAACCGGGCGTATCAGGCATCAGCGCAATAAAAAGATGATGACCTGAAGAACGGCAAGCAGTCAGAATTTAACATTTTGACCACTCCTGGCGCTGCTACCGTGATTCTGCTTTACCTGCAAAGAAGGACTTGCGTATTGTGAGGCTCTGTTTCCTTATCGCCTTTTCACTATGACGAATCTGAATGTGACGATGTGCCGCAGCGCCTCTATTCTGTTCGCAGTTTTGAGCGTATTGATGAGTTTTACGGCTCAGGCTGGCGATCGAAGAAGGGTGACACAGCCTGTCTCGCCGCCCGTTTGCCAGCGGATTTATGCAAGCAATCAATCCAATATCGGCCTGCACATTCAACAGGCGCTGAACAACTGCCCACCTGGCAGGATGGTACTGTTAGTGCCATCGCCCACTGTAAAGACGTTGACTAGCGGCCCCCTGTCTTTGCCCTCCGGCGTCAGCCTGGGAGTTGATAAGGGTGCGGTGCTGAGCGCCATCCCGGATCCACGCTTATACGATAACGGCCGGGGGAGCTGCGGGAAGCTGGATAACCAGGGCAATGGTTGCCGGGCGTTTATTACGCTTAATCACGTCCACGGCAGCGGGATTTACGGGCAAGGCGTGATCGACGGGCAGGGCGCTGCCAGCATGGCAGGTGAGGGGCAAACCTGGTGGCAACTGGCAGCCAGCGCCAAAAATGATGAGGCGAAGCAAAACGCCCCGCGACTGATTCAGATTGATCATGCCAGTGATATTACGCTGTACCAGATCACCCTGAAGAACGCGCCAAACTTTCATGTAGTCATCAATGACAGTCAGGGCATTACGCTGTGGGGCATCACCATCGACACGCCTGCCACCGCGCGAAACACCGATGGCGTGGACCCGATGGGTTCTTCCGATGTCACGCTAATTAACAGTCGAATCAGCACCGGCGATGACAATGTGGCGATTAAAGCGGGCAATGCGCCTGCCTCCCATATCTCCATCCTGAATAACCAGTTTGGCTTTGGGCACGGTATGTCAATTGGCAGTGAAATCAACCGTGGCGTTAGTGATGTACTGGTTGACGGGCTGACGTTAACCGGCACGACGAATGGCCTGCGTATCAAAAGCGATCGCTCGCGGGGCGGGCAGGTCCGGGCGATTCGCTATCAAAATGTCTGTATGCAGAACGTGGACAATCCCGTGGTCATGGATACGCACTATGATACGCACGCGAGCGGCACGATGATCCCGGATTACCGCGATATCACCTTCGATAACGTCAAAACAGGCAAGGGGAAACTTACGCTGGATGGTTACAGCGAGGTTTATCCGCTTGAGATGACCTTAAAGAATGTCACTGTCGGTGAGCAGGCAACGATAGAGGAACGCTTTGCTATCGTTCATGGGCGCTTTACGCGGGCACCTCAAACAGCGTGCCGTTAACCGCATGGTGGGCTGCCCGCGACTTACTCTGGCAGTCTGTTTTGATCTTCATCGCGCTATTTTATCTCGGCTTCAGCGCCATTTTCTGATTCACCATATAGCTGGTTTGCCGTGTCGTTTGGCCAGGATTCAATGTCACCGCAGGAATAGGTATAACTGCCTAACGCCAGTTTATAGCTCAGCACGTTCTTATCGTCTATGGCCGCGCCCCAGACCACTTCCAGCGCTGGATTGTGCGTTTCAATGAAGTGCTTCGATAACTGATCAAACTTCACGGGCACGAAGCGGGAATAGGTATTGTCTGCAGTAAACGCCACGCTGGACATAAACAGATCCATCTCACTACTTTCCCGGTTTTTCAAACCTAAAAGCATGATGTTATCGGACGTTTTCACCAGTTGAAGCTTTATGGTTTTGCCGCACAGCTGCTGTCCGCTGGCAGGCAGATTACCCAGCAGCGGTGCGCGCTCCGCAAGGGCGCTGTTTGAGATTAAAACTGTCGATATAAAAAGAAAAAAAACAGTCGTCGCGCGTTTCATAAGGCCCTGTATCAAATAAAAAATCATCAGATTGCAGAGCCTGCATGTTTTAACGCTTCGCCATCTTGATCTGTTACATGAAAAGCGCAACAGATTGTCATCTGCGGCATTGACCGGTTACGCGATGTGTTTTATCGCACCAGGGTGAGTAGGCGCGATATAATATGCCGGACAGACAACCTCTGTAACACGCCGCCGGGAAAACCAGATGATAAAAGAGTGACATCATGCGCTTAATTTACTGTTCCAGAGCGATGTAAACCCTGGCGAACAACCAGGTATCTTCGCTCTGCTTTTCAACTTCTCATGCCCCTTCATGGGGTATCCAATTGGACCCGAAGGTAAAGGATTTATCCGGCTAAATCTGGCCTGTCCGCGAGCGTATCTGCAACAAGCGCTTGAAGGACTAAAGAAAATTCGGCTGTGACATCCAGACAGGCCAGCGGTCATCGTTAACCTGCTGGCCTTAATCGCGTATTACCAGGCCCATTCGTGAAGACCGCCTAAAAAATTATTCCGGCGTTTCTTCACGATAACAGGCGGCTGGCGTAAAATCGGCCAACCTGAGTGGGTTGTCTTGCAGAGTGGATCTTATGCTTATCAGCACAGAAACAGAACGGACGTATATCGCTGATAGCCGTCTTGCCTGCACCCTTGCCGCCGTGGCGGGCGCCTTAAATACCGCCGCGTTTGAGATTGTAGGATTCTTTTCCGCCAATATGACCGGTAACGTCTCTTCGCTATCCGATTTTCTGGCCAAGGCAAAGTTTCACAACGGTCTGTTTTTCCTGTTTATCGTCTGCATGTTTATTGTGGGCGCGCTCTTTTCCACATTAATTATTAATGCCGGACGCAGACGCAAAATTCGTACTATTTACGCGGTGAATATCTTTATAGAAGGCATTGCGCTGGTGGCGCTGGGCGTGATTGAGGCTCGCTATCCCATTGCTGCATCCGGTGTGGTGCTGATCCTGAGCCTGAGCTTTTTAATGGGGCTGCAAAATGCGGTGGTCACGCGTATCTCGAATGCGCGCGTCAGAACGACGCACGTGTCCGGTACCTCCACAGACATTGGCATCGAACTGGCCATGCTGTTTGATGTCCTCCGGCGAAAAGAATCACCCAAAGATGCGCCACTCTATCTGGAACGCCTGCGACTGCATACCTACACGATTCTTGCTTTTCTGGTGGGCGGCGTGGCCGGTATCTGGCTGTGGCATTTGCTGAACTACTATTTTCTGGTGCTTATCGGTCTGGGACTGATGGGCATGGCGCTGGTCGCTATGCTAAAACCTCAGCCTGCTGATGTTGCCCGTTAAGGGTGGCGCTTTTCAGGGGCCAGCACCTTGAGCGCATCATTAATCAGGCAAAACTGCGCGGGCGTTTGCCCAATAATTTCGCCGTCGGCGTTAATGTAGTGCGGACGGCGCGTATGCAGTGTGAGTGCCGTGGTGCTGAAGGTGCGTACGTTACGCCAGCGGCCCTGGGTGCCGCGCCGCAAAGAGGGGAAGAGCGCCAGCAACTGCCAGCTTCTTTTCAACTCCAGGCTGTAGACGTCCAGCAGCCCATCGTCCGGGGCCGCGCTTTGCTCTACGGTCATGCCACCGCCGTAAAAACGTCCGTTACCGACCGAAACCTGAACGGTTTTGATCGCAATAGCCTGTCCCTCATGATGTAACGTCGCACTAAAGGGGCGGCTTTGCCGCAAGATGCGCAGTGCTGCAAAAGCATAACCCAGCACGCCCCAGCGTTTTTTGGCCTGAGCCGTAAGGTTCCGCGCCAGCTCTGCCGAAAAACCGATGCTGGATACGTTCAGGAACAAATGACCATTTACCTCACCCAAATCCACAAAGCGTACGTGTCCCTGGCAAATGATGCTGACAGCCAGCTCCAGCTGAGGCGGAATCCCGAGCGTACGTGCAAAATCGTTGGCGGTGCCAAGGGGCAAAATGCCTAAGGGTAAGCCGGTCTGCATAAGGCCCGCTGCCGCCGCATTGAGGGTGCCGTCGCCCCCGCCGACAATCACCAGATCCACCTGGCTGGCATACGCGGTGATGAGCTCAGCGTAAGGACGGCTGTCGTCGTAAGCGGGTTCTAGCAGAATCAAACCGGATTGCTGCAGCAGCTGCGTGGCGCGCGCGGCATCAATGCGACCTTTACGTGAGCGCTGGTTGATTAAAAGTAATGCCGTCTTTACCCTTTGCTGCATGCTTCGTCCATTTTTAATGAAATGTTAGTGATGAAGTAACCAGAAAGTACACATGCGGGATTATCTCTTACAACCTTGCTTGCGCTACTTTACGTAAGCCCAGGACAGGAGATGGCCCTGACAAACTGCGCCAGGATTGTCTACACTGCCAGAAAATGGCACGACTCACGGGAGCACAAATGACAGAACAGCAATTTCGAACCCTGCTGGCAGAAAAAGGGTTTGCAGAGCCGGTTATTGTGGAACGGGGCGCAAACAGCGAGCTGGATCATCATGAACATCCCTTTGAGGCAATGGCTCTGATCCTGAGTGGCGATATTACCTTGTACACCGAAAATCAGGCGACCACCTATCGCGAAGGCGATATTTTTCACCTGCATGCAGGGCAGCCGCACCGCGAGACGTTTGGCGACCGAGGCGTTCGCTATCTGTCAGGCAGAAAAAGTTAATCCGGTGATGCGCCAGTGATGAACACCTTTGACGCGCTGTTTCAGCGCTTAGCCCAATCGCCTTTTCGTCAGCGTTTCCGTCTGGGGCGGGCGGAATATGACTACTGCCTGACGAAGGGAGAGGCCGATGTGGCAGCCCATGCGGCCACGTTTGTCCAGCAGCGGCTGGCTGCCAGCGCACCGCCTAATGACGGTAAACAGACGCCAATGCGCGGCCATCCGGTTTTCATCGCGCAGCACGCCACCGCGACCTGTTGTCGTGGCTGTCTGGCGAAATGGCACGGGATTGCTCAGCATCAGGCGCTGGATGATAAACATCAGGCTTATGTGGTTGCGGTGATTATGCACTGGATCCATCAGGCGATGGCGCAACCCGCGCCTGCGCCGCGCGTAAGTAAGGCCAGAGCCGCCGCCAAATCACCTTCGCCGGGCAGCCAGCAGCTGGATTTGTGGTAGAAAAGATTATGTGGCTGATGGACTTTTAACCAGTCAGGTTCGCCATATTTCATTTCAGGTCTATTCTTAAATCGTTCTTTGGTCTCCTGTGCCAGGATAATCACGCAAGACGACAAATTTCACACAAGAGGGAATTACGATGAAGAAAGCAATTATTGCACTGTCTGCTGTTTTACTGGCCTCGCCAGTTTTCGCTGCTACCACAACGGATGAAACTGTCGCTGAAGCGCACAAAGGCGCAGATACCGCTAAAGAAAAACTGCATCAGACCGAGCATAAAGGCGAAGAGCTGAAGCTGAAGTCTGAGCATGCCGCAGAAGGCAAGAGCAACTCGACCTCCAGCAAAATTTCTGAAAGCACGCAGAAAGGCTGGCACAAAACCAAAGAAGGCACCGAGAAAGGCTGGGATAAAACCAAGCAGGGTGCTGAAGACCTGAAAAATAAAGCGACTAACTAAGCCGCTTTAGTGTGAAAAAACCCACCGATGGTGGGTTTTTTTATGGCTTATTTTCGAGCCGGCTCGGCCGGAACCGTTTTCGCCTCTAAGGCCTCGGCCTTTGCGGCCTCTGCTTCTGCCGCATCCTGTTGTGCGGTATCAGACTGTTTTTTTCCTTCTTCAATAAACTCTTCATCGATCTCTTCGATGTTTTCACGGTTATCGCGTCCGGACAGCAGATTCCAGCAGGCAATGAACAGCGCGGCGATCACCGGGCCAATCACGAAGCCGTTAATGCCGTAGATTTCCATCCCACCCAACGTCGTAATCAGAATCAGGTAGTCAGGCATTTTGGTGTCTTTGCCCACCAGCAGCGGGCGCAGAATGTTATCTACCAGGCCGACAACCACGACAAAGAAGCCAACGAGGAACAACCCTTTCCACAGCGCACCGGTGGCGAAGAAGAAAATGGTCGCCGGAACCCAGATAATGGCGGAACCGACCGCAGGAACCAGTGACAGGAAGCCCATCAATGCGCCCCATAGCAGGCTGCCATCGATGCCGGTAAACCAGAAAGCCAGCCCGCCCAGAATCCCCTGCACGACGCCAACGACGACCGTGCCTTTCACCGTTGCGCGTGACACCGCAGCAAATTTCATAAACAGATGATGTTTAACGTAGGTAGACAGCGGAAGTGCTTCCAGAATGAGATGCACCAGATAGGAACCATCTTTCAGCAGGAAGAACAGCAGGTAAAGCATGATGCCGAAGCCAACGGTAAAACTGAACGTACCTTTACCGATGATAAAGGCGCTGCCCGCCAGATACTGACCGCCCTTAAGGGCAAATGCCGACAGCTTCTGCTGAATCTGCGTGGCATTGTCCAGATTATTTTCAGCCAGATAGTGTTTAGCCCAGCCCGGTAGGTGCTGTAACAAATCGGCGAAGACCACCGGAAACTGGGCGGAGTTGGTTTGCAGCTTGTGATAAACCGTGTTCACCTCCACCACCATGGATGAGGCGATGATCGCTAACGGGGTGAAAACGATCAGGCAGATGCAAACCAGCGTCAGCAGTGAGGCAAGACCGTTACGATCGCCCAGTTTGCCGCGCAGATACCTTTTGAGCGGGTGGAAGATGACGGCCAGCACCGCTGCCCACAAAATGGCCGAAAAGTAGGGCGCTAATACTTCAAAAAAGGCAATGGTGGCCATTGCTAAAATCAGAAGGAAAAACCCGACAGTAAGTCCTTTAAAGCGCATTGGATAACCTCATGTAAACATCCCTTAATAAGCACGCACGCCGATGCGGCCATTCGCAACCCGAGAGTGTATGAATGTCGCAACGGTAATCAACGATCAATTCTGTTTTTTAATCAATGTCAGACGGCATTCGTGCGGTAACGCCCTCACAACGTCGTAAAGAGGTGGCGGGGCGTAGTCTTGACATCGCCATTGGGCAAGACCTCGTTATCTGTGAATAACACCGGTCAATCCTACACTAGCGTAGCGGGTTAGGCCGTTTTTGCTGCCCGTTCGCGGTGGTTTTTTCAGCGCGCAACGCGCTTTGGGGGTAAACCTCTGGCATAACAGCTGAAATAAAAATGTCATAGGGCAATGCTAGCGTGACAACCGGCAAGGTCAGAGATAATCAGACATCAAAGGAATAATAATGAAAATGAAATTCACGCTGATTGCGGCGGCACTGCTGGTGGCGCAGCAGGCACAGGCAATTTCGTTGTCCGAGGCCAGCACGCTGGCAAACAACACCTCGCAGGGATCGTCCAGCCCGGCTTTAAACGCACTTGAATTACAGGCGCTGGCGGCAGAGCGGGCGGCCATACAACATGGCGCGCCTGCGCTCAGCCGTGACCAACTCAAGCAGGCGAAGCAGAGTGATAAACTCGCTGACTACCAGTGGCTGAAAGCCAGTGGTTATGATTTCCAGGGGAATGCGTTGCAAAAGGCAGGTATTGCCCTGTTATCAGGGTTCAGCACGCTGCCGAAAGCGGTACTGGACGCCAATCGTGCCACGGTGACATCAATTAATCTCAATGCCACTCAGGGCGAGCGCCATCAGGCGCTGGCGGACGCAGAGGGGATCAGCTATCTCTATTTTCTCGCCGATGCCCTTGGGCCGCGTTTAGGTAAAGCCTTCCTGGCCGCCTATGACAAAGGCGAAATCAATAAGGCTGCAGCCCTGATCAAAGCCAGTGAAGTCAGTACCGGTGAAGCAAAAAAACATTTTAACTATCCGCGTCCTTTCCTGCACAAAGGAAATACGATTCATCTGGTGCCGGATGATACGGTGATCAAAGACAATCATCCCTACACGGCCGATGGCGGCTCGTTCCCCAGCGGGCACACCAACACGGGCTATACCGATGCGCTGCTGCTGGCCGAGATGGTGCCGGAGCGGTTTGAAGCCTTACTGCAACGCGGCGCACGCTACGGCTATTCACGGCTGGTTCTGGGCGTGCACTATCCGCTCGACGTGATGGGCTCGCGCATGGTGGCGCAATACAACGTTGCCCATTATCTGAACGATGCCGCTTATCGGACGTTATTCAATGATGCCCGTCAACAACTGCGTAGCGCGCTGGAAAAAGAGTGTGGAACAACCCTGGCGGTGTGCGCCAAACCTGCCGGTAGCGACGATCCTTACGGCAATGGCAGCATGAAGCCGTTTTATCGCTTTACGATGAGCTATAACCTGCCCAAGGTCGCCGGGAACACGGCCAAACTGCGGGTACCGGACGGGGCCGAGGTGCTGCTGGAAACGGCCTTACCAAAGCTGTCCGCAAAACAGCGCCGTGAACTGATGGTGAAAAGTGCCTTATCTGCCGGTTATCCGCTGGGTGGACCGGGCGCCGATCAGGCATTCTGGCAGCGGCTGGATCTGGACGCCGCATACGCACAGGCCAAATCCCACAGATAAAAAACATGGGCGGGAATCTCCCGCCCATGTTTTTACAGCGTGGCCTGGGTTGGCATCATGCCAGGCACCAGAATAACCTTGCGGCATGCTTCTTCACGCTTTTCAAAAATCTCATAACCGCGAGCGGCATCTTCCAGCGGCATATGATGCGTCACGATTTCTTCCGGTTTTAAATGCCCTTTTTCAATCAGATTCAACAGATCGGGCAGGTAAGCATGCACATGCGTCTGGCCCATTTTAAAGGTCAGGCCCTTGTCAAACGCATCGCCAAACAGGAAACCATGAATAAATCCCGCATATACGCCGGGCACGCTGACAATGCCGCCACGGCGAACCGCAGCGATACATTGACGTAACGCTTTCCCGCTGCTGCCTTCTAGTTTCAGGTTGGTTAGCACTGTTTCGGTCATGCTGCCTTTGGCTTCAAAACCCACCGCGTCAATCACGGCGTCCACACCGCGGTGTCCCGCGCTGTGCTCAATAATCCAGGCGGCGGGATCGTCGTTGTTATCAAAGTTGATGGGGATCACGCCGTAGCGCTCTCTGGCAAAATTCAGCCGGTAGTCATTGTGATCGATCATGTAGATCTGCTCTGCACCTTCCAGTCGGGCACAGGCGGCACTGAGCAGGCCCACAGGACCTGCGCCAAAAATAGCGACGCTCGATCCCTGTTTAATCTCGGCATTTTTCACCGCCTGCCAGGCCGTAGGCAAAATGTCGGACAGGAACAGAACCTTTTCGTCTGAAAGGGTGTTCGGCACTTTAAAAGGGCCGGCGTTGGCCTTAGGCACGCGCACGTATTCTGCCTGACCACCGGGCACTCCGCCATAGAGTTTACTGTAGCCAAACAGGGCCGCCGGCGGAGTAATGCTTTTGCGGTTTAGCGCCGCGCCTTTGCCGCTGTTGGTGTTTTCACACGCGGCATACTGATGCAGATGACAAAAAAAGCAGTCACCGCAGGCGATAACAAACGGGATCACCACGCGGTCGCCTTTTGCCACGGCCGTTACCGCACTGCCGGCTTCCACCACTTCACCCATGAACTCGTGGCCGAAAATATCGCCATGATCGGTGCCGGGAATTTTTCCTCGATAAAGGTGCAGGTCAGAGCCACAGATCGCCGTGGCCGTTACGCGCAGAATAATATCATCGGCGGCTTCCAGTCCGGGATCGGCAACGTTATCAACGCTGACTTTATGAGGGCCGTGATAGGTTAACGCTTTCATAGAGTCGACTCCTGTAAATCACTGGACGGCAACCGCCGATCGGGCGGCTGCATTAACAGCGCGGTTGAGCGCACTGTCCTGTCCAAAACGTTAAAGGTGATTGAAGTGTAGTGAGGAAAAAATGGGTAAGCAGAGCGGTATCCGCAAACTATGGCGGACGGGGCAGGCCGTAACGCCGTCATCACACGTTTTCCCCTGTTTTTGCCGGACAGGTGCACGATATGGCGCTTAACTTGAATTTTTACCGTCAGATAGTGTAAAAAATGGGGCGCAATCGATTACGTCCTGACGGGGCGGGCTGAATCTGGCAGGTTGCACACATGCGTTGATGGCGAAAAACGCCAACCCTTTACCCGCTGCAAGCCTTGATTCAGGCTGATGCATATTCTGGAAGATCTGATGAAAACCTCGCAAACCCGCACGCTGGAAACCCCTCACGTTAATGATGAAACTGGCTGGCGAAAAACGGATACCGTCTGGATGCTAGGTTTATATGGCACCGCTATCGGTGCGGGCGTGTTGTTTCTGCCGATCAATGCGGGCATGGGGGGACTGTTACCCTTGATCGTTATGGCGGTGCTGGCGTTTCCCTTGACCTTCTTTGCCCATCGGGCCTTAACGCGTTTTGTCCTCTCTGGCAGCAATCCGGCAGGGGATATCACCGACGTGGTTGAAGAGCATTTTGGCGCAGGGGCGGGCAAACTGATTACGCTGCTCTATTTTTTTGCCATTTACCCTATTTTGCTGATGTACAGCGTAGCCATGACTAATACGGTTGAAAGCCTGATGGTGAACCAACTGGGCCTGGTGCCGCCGCCGCGTGCGCTCCTGTCGTTGATATTGATTATCGGCATGATGACGGTGGTGCGCTTTGGCAAAAGCATGATTGTGAAAGCGATGAGCGTCCTGGTTTATCCGTTTGTCGCCGTGTTGATGCTGATGGCGTGTTGTCTGATTCCTTACTGGCACGGGGCCGCACTGGAAACCCTCAATACGGGCAGCGGGCGCAATCTGTGGATGACGCTGTGGCTTGCCCTGCCGGTCATGGTATTCTCGTTTAATCACTCGCCAATCATCTCCTCGTTCGCCCTGGCGAAGCGGCAGGAGTACGGCGAGCAGGCCGAGCGAAAATGCTCCCGGATTCTGGCCTGCGCGCACCTTTTGATGGTGCTTACCGTGATGTTCTTTGTCTTCAGCTGCGTACTCAGCCTCTCGCCGCAAGACTTACAGTCCGCTAAAGCGCAAAACATTTCGATCTTGTCCTACCTTGCCAACCATTTTAATGCGCCGCTTATCGCCTGGATTGGGCCGTTGATAGCCGTGGTGGCGATCACCAAGTCATTCCTTGGCCACTATCTGGGCGCACGTGAAGGGTTCAACGGCATGGTGAATAAAGCGCTCCGTAGCCGGGGCAAAGCGATGGCCCCTGACAGGCTGAATCGTCTGACGGCCGTGTTTATGCTGCTGACAACCTGGCTGGTGGCAACGCTCGATCCCAATATCCTCAAAATGATTGAAACGCTGGGCGGCCCGATCATTGCCGTAATTCTGTTTTTGATGCCGATGTACGCTATCCAGCGGGTGCCCGCTATGCGTCAATACAGTGGCAAACTCAGTAATCTGTTTGTGATGCTCGCCGGGCTGATCGCCATTTCGGCCATTTTTTATTCGCTGCTTAAGGCGTAATTCTCATTGATATCAAGGCGCCGTCCGATCCTTATGCCGGGACGGCGCCAACCTGAGACAGCGTTCAGACGTATTCATTAAACAAAGGTTTATATTTGTTACGAATTAGCATGGTAAAGTTAACGAGAATAATTCTTATTTCTCAACAGGGTTAATAAACATGAAATTCGGTATTTTTGCAGCCACGTTGCTGGCCTCAACGGTCTGTTCGGCCACCACCTATCCTCTGACCGTAACGGATGTGGATGGACAGACGATTACGCTGCAGAAAGAACCTCAGCACGTCATTCTCCAGGACGGGCGAGACATCATGACGCTGGCGCTGCTGGACCGGGATAACCCTTTTAAACGGGTTGTGGCATGGAATAACCTGCCAAAGAAACAGGATACGCAAACCTGGGCGCTGCTGAAGAAAACCTGGCCGCAGGCTGAAAAGATTGTGGATATGGGCTTCAACGATCAGGGGCAGGTGAACCTCGAAAGCGTATTGGCAAAGAAACCGGATATCATGATTGCGCAGTTGCGTGCCAAACCTGCGCTGATGCAGTCGGGAGTGCTGACCACGCTCAAAAGCCTGAACATCCCGGTCGTGTTTGTTGACTATGAACTGCATCCTAAAGAAAACACCGTGCCGGGTATTACGCTGCTGGGTAAAGTGCTGAACCGTGAAGCCGAGGCGAAGGCCTACACCGATTTTTACCAGCAGCACTGGCAGAATCTGCAGAAGGGCATTGACCAGGTTAAAACCAAACCCACCGTCTTTATTGAACCGATAGCCGGCAACAGCGACAGCTGCTGCTTTACGCATAGCCACAGCGGCTGGGGTGGACTGGTGGAAGCGGTCGGCGGCAAAAATATCGGATCGACTTTGCTGCCGGGTAACGCAGGTTTTGTTTCCCTTGAGAAAATCATTGCCATGAAGCCGGACGTTTACATCATGACGGGGTCAAAACGTTCCAACAGTAATGTACTGCCGTTCGGTTACGGATCGGACAGGAAAGCGGTTGCGGCAACCTTTACGACGTTGTTGAAGCGTACAGGATTAGCGCAGATTGAGCCGGTAAAACAGGGGCGCACCTACGGGATCTATCACCACTTCTACAACCATCCTTACAACATTATCGGGATGGAGATTCTGGCAAAAGATTTGTATCCAAAGCAGTTTAGTCAGCTCGATCCGGTGGCGGATTACCATCAAATCATCCGCAGGTTTACAAAATTACCGGATGCGCCTGTGCTGCTGAGTTATCCCTGATGGTCATCCGTTCAGGCGTAAAGCGCGCCTGAACGGATAAAACTGAACACCCGTTTTCAGGTTTGCGATGTGCAGCGGTGTATTTCTTATTGGATCAAACCGGCATGTAAAATATATCCGAGCCGTTTTTCATCCAACTGTCATTAACCAGAGGTTATTATTTCATCCCGACACTTGTGATGTGGTGTTGTCTGCTTTGCTTCTCCCTTTTTCTCTTAAGGGGCATTTTTCAGTTTACTGGCTATGACGATAACTTCCCGATCTCAGGATCGGGGTTTTATTTTGATGCCTCGCCAGGTTTGAGTCCCCAAACGATTTTCCGCAAGGTATCTGTGTTTCACGCCTGATGCAGCGTGCCTGACGAGAGAGAGACGCCGTCCGCGCCTGTTTAGCGCGCTGACTTTTAAGAGTTTTGGTCATTCTTATTTCTTCCAGTTACGACAATAGTAATGGCAACGGCGCTGAGTCGCCGTTACCACTGGAGGCAGTACCATGAAAAAAATAAAATCAGGTTTGATTATCGCCCTTTTAGCATACAGCACGATGTACAGCAGCCCTGGGCTGGCACAGGGGCCAGGCGGCCCAGACGGTCCGTGGCATCATCCTGGCCGCGGTCCCGGCGGCGATGGCCCGCCAGGCCTGGATCGCGATGGACCTCCCGGCCACCGGCCTGGCCCGCCACCGCCAGATGTGCGGCGCGATTATCATCACGATCGCTTTGCCTGGCGCGGTCATGAGTTTCGCCGTGGTGGTCCTGTACCGCGAGAGTACTGCGGTGAAGATTATCGGGTTGATGACTGGCGTGAGCGTGGTCTGAGAGAACCGCCGCCGGGTCAGCACTGGGCCGACATCGACGGTAACTATGTTTTGATTGCCGCCGCCACCGGCATTATTACCTCGCTGATCCTGAATAACGCGTTTCAATAGCGACACAGGGATGGCCGATGCCATCCCTTTTTTATGCACCGAACGCCCGTTACCAGGCTATTCTGACAGTTAATCCTGAACGTTTACCTGCTAAGGAGTTCTGATGACCACGGTTAAGATGGTTGCTGTTGATATGGATGGCACCTTTCTGGATGACAAAAAGCAGTATAACCGCGCGCGTTTCCTCGCCTGTTACCACCAGCTCACTCAGCGACATATCAAATTTGTCGTGGCCAGCGGCAATCAATACCATCAACTCCGCTCATTTTTCCCTGAGATCGCCAATGAGATTGCGTTTGTCGCAGAAAACGGCGCGTTAATTATCGATCGTGATCAAGAACTGTTCTGCGGTTCTTTTAGCCGTAATGACATTGATGCGGTACTCGATACGCTTGAAAATGGCCACTATCCTGATCTGCGCTATCTGCTCTGCGGACGTGAGAGCGCCTACTACTTCGAAGGGATGGATGAGAAGTGGCTGGTCAAGATGCGGCATTATTGCCACCGGCTCAGGCCCATTCGTTCTCTTGATGAGGTTGCCGACGACAAAATACTTAAGTTTGCCCTTAATCTGTCTGATGAGTATGTCGAGCCTTTAATGGCGGATATCCAGCGCCTGCACGAAGGTTCGGCGGCGGCAACATCGAGCGGGCACGGTTCGGTTGACTTAATCGTTCCTGGTCAGCATAAAGCTAACGGCCTGAACCTGCTGGCGCAGCGCTGGGGCATTTCTCACGATCGGGTACTGGCCTTTGGCGACGGCGGTAACGATCTCGAGATGCTGCAGCAGTCGGGTTTCAGTTTCGCGATGAGCAATGCGCCGCAGCGGGTTAAAGACGCCGCGCGCTTCCTGGCACCCGCGAATAATGATGAAGGTGTGCTACAGGTGATCGAGCAAATGCTTGCAGGTGAAACGCCCTTTGGCGGGGCGGAACAGGGGGAATGTGCGGGCTAAAACACCGCCCGCACTACGCTTACGCGCTGACCGGCCAGGCGCGTGTAATCATGTCGCGCATCTCATCTTTGCTGTAGCTGACGAGGCTGTTTTTACTGTTGGCCCGGGCCAGGATCCAGTCGATATCCGACGGGCTTAACGTTGGCCCCTCCTGCCAGAACGTCATAATGGCTGAGCGTTGTAGCCAGGCTTTGAGATAGCGCGCGGGTGAATCGGTCTCCTCGTCAAAAAGCTGCGCATGCATTTCATCCATGAGCTGACGCTGGCGCGCATGCTGGCTGTCTGCAAGATGATCCAGAAACGTGAACAGCAGCCTGCCGCACACTTCACCATGATGCAAGGGTTTAATCGCGCCCAGCTCTCCGGCGATGCCGTGAATGACGCCCAGCCCCGCGCTGCTCAGGCTGACACCGCCCAACCAGGACGCCATCATCATCGCCTCACGCGCGCGATCGCCGGTTTCGTCTTGTTGGTTTTGCCGAGGCCATCCCTGAATAAACTGACGCAGTCCGGTAAGGGCTAACTGGCGCGTAAAGAGGTTGCCCTTGCTGGAAAGATAGGCTTCAAATAAATGGGTAAACGCGTCGATTCCACAGGTGGCCAGCACCTTATCGGGGGCGCCCTTAAGCAAGTCAGGATCGAGAATCGCGACCTGTGGCACGAACACCGGATGGCGCAACGATGCTTTTATCTGGATATCCCGCTGGTCAGTTACGACGGCGTTCTGCGTGACCTCACTGCCGGTGCCCGCCGTAGTGGGAATCGCGATGAGCGGCAAGGTAACGGCGCTGACTGCCGTGTCTCCGACTTTTTCCAGGTAGCGGGCGGTGGGAAGCGGGTGCTGAATCATGGCGCTGAAGGCCTTGGCGGCATCCAGAACACTGCCGCCTCCTACGGCGATAACCCGATCGACATGGCCGCGCCAGCGCGCCACCCAGCCATCAATATCGGCAGGCGAGGCCTCGTTGCTCACAATTTCATAACCCACAATGTGATCGTTCAGCGTGGTTTTAATTCGGGCATAGGCGTCGCCCTGTAAGAACGAACGGCCGCAAAAGAGCAGGGTAGCCTGGGGTTGGGCGGCCAACAGGGGAATCAGTTTGTTAAGGCTTCCCTGGCCGAAAAGGGTTTGTTGATTGCTGTACAGCTCACTCAGATTGTCACTCACCAGCGCATCCTTTTATATCTTCGCTAAAATCTGAGTGTAACGAAAAGCGGGCGATCGGCCCCGGGAAACTTTCTTATAGCGAGGGGAGCAAAAGTTGATCGTCTTCGCAAAACGCAAATTCAACGACGTGGAGTGATGCTTTAACACGGATGTTACCCTTAACATGTTATCGGTAACAGGCGTTGTCAAAATGTTACGACCATGGCAGCGCCCCAATTTTGCGCGTCCTCCGGGACGACGATAACAAAGCGGCACTGAGAAGATTCAGAGCATCAGGTGGAGAAAAATTATGCCATTACTCTATGTGGCGATTGGCGTGGCATTACTGTTACTGCTGATGATTCGCTTTAAACTCAACGGCTTTATCGCACTGATTTTGGTCGCCCTGGCGGTAGGGATCATGCAGGGCATGCCGGTCAACAAAGTCATTCTTTCGATTAAAAACGGCGTCGGCGGGACGCTGGGCGGACTGGCGCTGATCATGGGATTTGGTGCCATGCTCGGTAAATTACTGGCCGACTGTGGTGGTGCACAACGTATCGCCACCACATTGATCGATAAATTTGGCACAAGGCAAATCCAGTGGGCGCTGGTGCTGACCGGTTTTATCGTTGGTTTTGCCTTGTTCTACGAAGTGGGCTTTGTGCTGATGCTGCCGCTGGTGTTTAGCGTTGCGGCTTCTGCACGGGTACCGCTGCTGTTTGTTGGCGTTCCTATGGCGGCGGCGTTGTCTGTCACCCATGGTTTTTTACCGCCTCATCCTGGCCCAACGGCAATAGCGACGCTGTTTAACGCCGATATGGGAAAAACCCTGCTTTTTGGTACCTTACTGGGCATTCCGACCGTTATCCTGGCGGGGCCGGTCTACGCGCGTTTCCTCAAAGGCATTGATAAGCCTATCCCTGAAGGGCTCTACAACCCCAAAACCTTTAGTGAAACCGAAATGCCAGGCTTTGGCGTCAGCGTCTGGACATCGCTTGTTCCGGTCATCCTGATGGCACTGCGTGCGGTAGCGGAGATGGTGCTGCCCAAGGGACACGCGCTGTTGCCTTATGCCGAGTTCTTTGGCGATCCTGTTATGGCGACGCTAATTGCCGTGCTGATTGCGATCTTCACCTTTGGTCTGAACCGCGGGCGCAGCATGGAACAGGTGATGGACACGTTAAGCGATTCCATCAAAATTATTGCCATGATGCTGCTGATTATCGGCGGCGGTGGGGCCTTCAAGCAGGTTCTGGTGGACAGCGGCGTGGATAAATACATTGCCAATATGATGCATGCCACCAATTTGTCGCCGTTGTTTATGGCCTGGTCTATTGCTGCTGTGCTGCGTATCGCGCTTGGCTCGGCAACCGTGGCGGCGATTACCGCCGGAGGCATTGTCGCGCCGTTAATTGTAACCAGCGGTGCCAGTCCTGAATTAATGGTGATAGCTGTGGGGTCGGGCAGTGTGATTTTTTCACACGTTAACGATCCAGGATTCTGGCTGTTTAAAGAGTATTTCAACCTGACGATAGGCGAAACCATCCGCTCCTGGTCAGCACTGGAAACGATTATATCAGTGTGTGGTTTAGTGGGATGCTTGCTACTTTCTTACGTGGTGTAAGGGCGCCTGCACGTGACAAAAGGGCCGCGCAAACATGGCGGCCCCTGCCGTTAATCTGACGCTTCAAAGCCCGCTTTTACCATCTGTTCTCGCAGTGCGCGGGCGATCTCCCGGTTACCTCCGGTAACCGGATAAATCACGTTATTCACCACATCATCAAGGTAATGCTCCGCAAATTCCTGTCGGGTAAGTTGCGTGCCGCCTTCATCATTAATGGCGAAAAAACCTTTGATTTGTTCACCGCTGTCTTTTGCCTTCAGGCTGTAGCGGCCCATGCTGGTATTAATGCTACTCATAAGGTCTCTCTCCCTGCTTTGCATTTTTAGTGTCAAAACCGTCGAGCTGTCCTGTCCGCCTAAATTTTAGCCAGAGATGATTCTTAAAACGAAGCGACAGGGGCGACAAAAAGGCCGCTATGCGATGCTTCTCACAGAAAATCACAATTAAAGCTGAATGTTGCTTTCATAGTTGAGAACGCAATAAGCAAAAAGCACATCGCTGAATTTTGCCTATACTGTTATGGGAATGTTTTTTAATGGTAAGGGAGAGGAAATGAAAATAATTCTGTGGATTATCGCCATTATTTTTATCGTGGGACTGTTGACCCTGACAGGGGTATTCAAACTGATTTTCTGATTCGACGGGCATCTTGACGGGTGCCCGCAGCCCGACCATTGAGCATTTCTCTTGACACCGCGAGCCGGTAAGATTTTCATCCTGCTACCTGCTACCTGCTACCTGCTACCTGCTACCTGCTACCTGCTACCTGCTACCTGCTACCTGCTACCTGGTTAAGCGAGCGCATTTTTACTGGCATTGCCCCAATCCTTAATCATTCTTTATGTGGTTTACCTGAGGTGGTGTGATGGTAAAAGTCGCTGTTTATCACTGCTCGCCCCGTTCGGCGCCTGTATGAAGGCGCGACGTGATGTTGCGTAAGTGTTGAGTTTGGTTGTGAAAACTACAGAACTTAGTGGAAATGTTGAAAGTTCTTGCTGTTTGGGCTTGGTTCATCTTTTTTGCGCTAAAATTGCTCGTGCTTTATTACGTCAATGATAATTACATGCTGAATACCCTGAGCATTTTTTTTTAAATTTCGGGTCAGGCGGGTCTTCCCGTTGCTGATTTTCAGCATGGAACACTGCGTTCAATCAATAAGAGACAGGTAATACCGAAGTGAACAGGTACCTTTTAACAATGTTATCAGCTCCATTACTGGCGCTGTTTTTTTCTTTTTCCCTCCAGGCCGCTATGCTCTCCCAAGAGATTAAATCAGGCTGGGATACCTTTACCGGCAACGTCCAGCAAACCTGGCAACAGCCTGATGCAATTGATGTTTATGTGCCCGCCATCACCTGGCACAACCGCTGGACGTATGATGAAGAGCATATTCACAGATATAACGAACGTCCCTGGGGCGCCGGTGGTGGCGTTTCGCGTTACGATGAGAAAGGGAACTGGCACGGCCTTTACCTGATGGCGTTCAAAGATTCTTTCAACAAGTGGGAACCGTTTGGCGGTTACGGCTGGGAGGCCACCTGGCGACCTTTGCAGGATCAAAATTTTCACTATGGTCTGGGCTATACCGCAGGGGTAACGGCACGGCATAACTGGGGATACTATCCTGTTCCGGCCATATTACCGTTGGCGTCAATAGGTTATGGTTCGCTGAACTTTCAAATGACTTATATTCCAGGTACTTACAACAACGGGAACGTGTATTTTGCCTGGCTGCGCTGGCAGTTTTAAGCTCTGGAGCCAGTGAAAAAGTAACCAAAGGGTAAATAATAGCGATATTTATCACTTTTTCATCAAATCAGGCTGGACAAAACCCTCAGCAATTGCTGTACTAGATGGCGACACAGTTTAGTGTCCATTTTTCATGTAAAGGTAATATAGATGTCTAAGATTAAAGGTAACGTTAAGTGGTTTAATGAATCTAAAGGATTCGGTTTCATTACTCCTGAAGATGGCAGCAAAGATGTATTCGTACACTTCTCTGCGATCCAGAGCAATGGCTTCAAAACTCTGGCTGAAGGTCAGCGTGTAGAGTTTGAAATCACTGACGGCGCAAAAGGCCCATCTGCTGCTAACGTTATCAGTCTGTAAGTTAACAGTCAGAATTCTAAAAACCCGCCTTCTGGCGGGTTTTTTTATGCCGGTACGTGTCACATTTCTGGCTGAAGGAAGAAGCGGCTTTAAGGCGCAATTGCAGTGCTGCAACTGCCACTGCCTCGTCCCCGGATCATTTCCTGCACATCACGCCCTCCCGCGCTTTTCGATATCACGCTGGCACACTGCGCCAGACAGACTACTGCAGCACGATAACCGCCAGTAAACTGCGGCGCGAGTCACAGATAATCCTTGTAACATAATCATAACAACTCGCAGGGGGAGCATTTTAGCGCGTCTCAGGTTATAACTGACTCTCCGCATAACAGATAAAGAGGTGCCAGGATGGATATTCGTCCGGCTCAGGCGAAGGACAGCTTCGTACTGAGCGCGTTGTTAAGTGAACTCGGTTATGGCGGTACAGAGCATTTTATTGAACAACGTCTGGCCCAGCTGATGACGGATCCCAATGAAAAGCTGCTGATCGCAGAACAGGGTAATCATGTACTGGGATTCCTTTCCCTGCATTTTATCCCTCAGTTGGCGCTGGCAGGGGATTTTGCCCGTATCAGCTATTTTTGCATCGCGGACGGTGAGCGCAGCAAAGGTGTGGGCCAGAAACTGCTCCAGCATGCAGAAGCCCTGGCAGCGCAGCACGGCTGCGACCGCATGGAAGTTCACTGTCATGCTTCACGTCTTAAAGCTAACCAGTTTTATGGCCGTGAAGGCTATGTTGAATCACCACGCTACCATGTGAAAGCCCTTCAGCCTTTGTAAGAGCATTGAAAGGTTACCAAAGGGCCTGTATCACGGCAGTACTGCTTTCAGGGAGAACCCACGATGAAAGTCGCATTAGGGCAATTTGCGGTTCAGCGTGACTGGCAGGAAAACGCCATAACCTGCCAGGACATGATGGACAAGGCCAGCCGTGCCGGGGCCGATCTGCTGGTTCTGCCAGAAGCGGTGCTGGCCACTGATATCACTAATCCCGATTTCATACTGGAAGCCGCTCAGTCGCCTGACGGGCCGTTTCTGTCGCAACTGCTTAGCGCCAGCAAAGGCCATGGGCTGACTACCGTGCTGGGAATGCATATGCCGGGCAGTGAGCGCAAAGTATTTAACGTGCTGGTGGTCATTCGTGATGGCAAGATCGTGGCAGAATACCGCAAGCTGCATCTGTACGATGCGTTCGCGATGCAGGAATCAAAGCGGGTTGAAGCCGGACAAGAGATTCCGCCGCTGGTGGACGTTGCGGGCATGAAAGTCGGGCTGATGACCTGCTACGATGTGCGTTTTCCCGAGCTGTCGCGGCGTCTGGCGCTGGAGGGGGCCGAGGTGTTGGTCTTACCCTCCGCATGGGTCAAAGGGGCGCTAAAAGAGATGCATTGGGATTTACTTACCCGCACGCGCGCGCTGGAAAATACCTGTTATGTGGTGGCTGTAGGCGAGTGCGGTATGCGTAATATTGGCAATAGCATGGTGGTCGATCCCCTTGGCGTACCGATAAGCCGGGCGGCCGAGTCCCAGGCACTTATTTTTGCCGAGCTCGATCCACAAAGAATCGCAACAGCGCGCGCAATGCTGCCGGTGCTGGATAACCGCCGTTTTAGCCGGCCCGAACTGGATGGAACGCGCTAACCGGGGGCAGGGATCATCGCTACCCGATTGGGCCTGAAACCTGACGGCGCCGCTGCGCGATCTTAATCTGTTACAGATTACGCTTGAGGTTAGCGCTAAACTGCGCCTAAATAAGCGTTACCGTTATTCGCCAGATTATAAAGGTTATATATGGAAGGTATCAGTATTGCCAAGCTGCTGATTATCGGTGCGCTTATCGTACTGCTTTTCGGCACCAACAAGTTACGTTCTCTGGGTGGCGATCTGGGCTCCGCAATCAAAGGCTTTAAAAAGGCCATGAAAGACGAAGACACCAGTGCAGCGCGCACCACGGCAGAAGAAACCCCTGCGGAACGCGTTTCTCATAAAGATTAACGCGGCGTCAGTTTTAGAAAAGTGTTAATTTTTATTTCTGACAGCCATAAAAAAACCAGATTGCGGGCAATCTGGTTTTTTGCTTTTTAAGGCAGCCAGCAGGCGAACGGTTATTTCACTTCCAGGCCTTTTGCCTGCATGTCGGCATGGTAAGACGAACGGACAAAAGGACCGCAGGCAGCATGGGTAAAGCCCATCGCCAGTGCCTCTTCTTTCATTTCATCAAATTCCGCCGGGCTGACATAGCGCTGAACAGGCAAATGGTGGCGGCTGGGCTGCAGATACTGACCCAGAGTTAACATTGTCACGCCATGACGACGCAGGTCACGCATGACCTCGACGATTTCAGCGTTAGTTTCTCCCAGGCCTACCATTAAACCGGATTTTGTCGGTACCTCGGGATGGGCTTCTTTAAAGCGTTCCAGCAGCTTCAGCGACCATTCATAGTTTGCACCCGGCCGCACCTGGCGATACACGCGTGGCACGTTCTCGAGGTTGTGGTTAAACACATCCGGCGGTGTGGCAGTCAGAATTTCAAGCGCACGATCCATGCGGCCACGGAAGTCAGGCACCAGCGTTTCAATTTTGATGCTGGGGCTTTTTTCCCGGATAGCCGTAATACAGTCGGCAAAATGCTGAGCGCCGCCGTCACGTAAATCGTCGCGATCCACCGAGGTAATAACCACATAACGCAGTGCCATGTCGGCGATGGTCTGGGCGAGTTTACCCGGTTCGTTTGCATCGGGTGCGTTAGGACGACCGTGGGCCACGTCGCAGAACGGGCAACGGCGGGTACAGATCGCGCCCAGGATCATAAAGGTCGCCGTGCCGTGATTAAAACATTCAGCAAGGTTAGGGCAGGAGGCTTCCTCACAAACGGAGTGGAGCCCGTTTTTACGCATTGCGGCTTTGATGCCCTGAATACGACTGGAGTCCGCCGGCAGTTTGATTTTCATCCACTCCGGCTTGCGTAGAATCTCTTGCCGGTCGACGGCCACGGTTTTCACCGGGATCAGCGCCATTTTGTCTGCGTCACGATATTTGACGCCGCGTTCCATCTGAATTGGTTTACTCATAAATCAGCAGGTTCCGGTCGGATTGCGATTTGAAAGCTGTCTCACTCAATCAGAGAAGGCGGCTTTCAACTTTATTTGAAAAAAGTGCAAAAATTATATCATCTCAACGGCCAGGAAGCAGCCAAAGACACCACCGATAAGTTACATATTTGTAAATACGCATTCACCGTTAACTCAGCGTGGGTTTTCAACCTGATGCCATTCAACCTGCTGATAACCCAACTGGCGGGCAAAGGTTTCGGCCAGCAACGGCTGAACATCGGCTAACGTGACTTCAGGCCGGAAGTGTTGCAGCTGCGTCATGTGCATTCCGGCATAGCCGCACGGGTTAATCCGTAAAAATGGCGACAGGTCCATCGCCACATTTAATGCCAGCCCGTGAAACGAGCAGCCCTTACGAATGCGCAGCCCCAGCGAGCAAATTTTTTCATCCCCAACATAGACGCCTGGCGCATCGGGTCGGGCCCGCGCCGCCACGACAAAGTGGTCCAGTACGGCAATGACCGTTTCTTCTAAGGCGGTCACCAGCTGACGCACGCCGGTTTTACGGCGTTTCACATCAATCAGAACATACATGATCTGTTGTCCAGGCCCGTGATAGGTCACCTGCCCACCACGATCGCTTTGTACCACAGGAATATCGCCAGGCATCAGCAGGTGCTCGGTTTTTCCCGCCTGGCCCTGTGTAAAGACCGGATAATGTTCCACCAGCCAGACTTCATCCCGGCTTTCGCTATGGCGCTGATCGGTATAGTGGTGCATGGCGTCTGAGGTCGATTGCCAGTCACATAACCCAAACTGGCGAATAAGAAGCGTGTCTGCAGACAAAACGAGTATCCGTTAAAGAGGGGAGACGCTGAGTATAACGCTGGCGGCGATGAAGTTAAACGCCTTCGGGATGAGAGGATGAGTACAGAGCGGCTGGGCCGGTAGGGCAGAAAATACGGGTCAGCGCGTTATCTGCGCAGCCTGACCCGCTGACCGGTGTTGACAGCGTTACAGCACCATCCGCACGATTTCAATTTTGCCCAGCTCTTCGTACAGGGTTTCGACCTGCTCAATGTGGGTGGCATTGATCGTGACGTTTACCGAGTGATAGTTACCTTTGCTGCTGGGTTTCACTTCTGGGCTGTAATCGCCGGGTGCATGGCGTTGCACGACCTCAAGCACCAAATCAACCAGCTCCGGCTGTGCCAGCCCCATTACTTTGTAGGTAAATGGGGTAGGGAATTCGAGCAGTTCATTCAGTTTGGTTTTCATAATCACTCCGGTACATAAAAAACAGGCTCCCGCCGAAGCGGGAGCATCATATTAACCTGTAATGGGGGCAGAGTGGCGGTTTTTCAACCGCCAGGCACCATTAACCGAACCAGTGGTGGAACATCAGTTTGATATAGTCAACGATACGACTGAAGAAGCCGCCTTCAGAGACTTCATTTAACACCACCAGAGGACGCTGATCGATAGTTTTGCCATCGAGCTGGAAATTGATACTGCCAACCACCTGGTTTTTCTTCAGTGGCGCATGCAGCTCGGTATTGGTGAGGACATAGCTGGCTTTCAGATCTTTCATCCGGCCGCGTGGAATGGTCAGATAAGCATCTTTTTCAACGCCCAGTTGGACGCGATCGCTGTTACCAAACCACACGGGCTCAGAGGCAAACTCTTTCCCGGCTTTCAGCGGTGCGACGGTTTCAAAGAAGCGGAAACCCCAGGTCAGCAGCTTTTTACTTTCCGTTTCGCGGCCTTTGAAGGTATGACCGCCCATCACGGCAGAGATCAAACGCATCTGTCCTTCTGTCGCAGAGGCCACCAGGTTATAGCCTGCTGACGCGGTGTGACCGGTTTTGATGCCGTCAACGGTCAGGCTGGTATCCCATAACAGACCATTGCGGTTCATCTGACGAATATTGTTAAAGGTGAACTCTTTCTCTTTATAAACCGCGTACTCTTCAGGAACATCACGGATAAGCGCCTGGCCAATCAGCGCCATGTCGCGTGCTGAGCTGTATTGACCTTCCGCATCCAGGCCATGAACGGTCTGGAAATGCGTGTTTTGCAGACCCAGCGCTTTCACGTAGTTGTTCATCAGGCCAACAAAGGCATCCTGGCTGCCGGCGACATAATCGGCCATCGCCACACAGGCATCATTACCGGACTGCAGAACGATACCGCGCGTTAACTGGGAAACCGGAACGCGGTCGCCAGGCTTCAGGAACATTAAGGATGAACCTTTGAATACCGGATTACCGGTCGCCCACGCATCCTGCCCCACGGTAACGATATCGTCCTGGTGGATTTTTCCTGCTTTAACTGCCTGACCGATGACGTAGCTGGTCATCATCTTCGTCAGGCTCGCCGGGTCGCGGCGTGCGTCCGCGTTTTTCTCTGCCAGCACTTTGCCTGAATTGTAGTCGATGAGGACATAAGCTTCGGCATCAATGTCCGGTACGCCGGGAATCATGGTCTTGAGATTAACATCATCAGCGATGGCAGCATGGCTGAGGGAGAAGGCGATCAGTGATCCCACTGTCAGGCGTTTTAACAAACGAGAAGGTTTCAGCGTGTTCATGTGTGGGACGACAACATCCATGGGTTTAAGGTTTAAAAAAGTCACTCATCATAACAAATGCCTGATTTTCAGACATCCGGCTTAGTGAATGAGTTGTTAGCAGAGGTTACCTGTCACGGTAACCTCTGTCGATTAACGACCTGCGGTGGTAACGAAGGCCGCACTCTGGCCTTCGCTGCTCAGCCGTTGCTGTAAGGCCACGGCTTCTGCACGGGTTTTATAACCACCAAGCTGCACGCGGTACACATTGCCTGCGTTTTCCACAGCGCCAGGAACGCCAAAGCGCTGGCGTAAACTGTTAACTAACTGCCGGGCCCGTGCTGCATCATTAATGGCACTCACCTGAACGACATAGCCTGAAAGGGATGAGGCACTCTGGCTGGCGGCGGGCTGGCGGGGTGATGCGGCGGCACTGGCCGCAACCGGCGCGGCTGCGACAGGGGGGCTGGCAGCGGGCTCACTGCTTTCCAGCACGCCGCTGGGTAACGGCTGCGGCGCGCCCAGGAAGCCGCTACTTTGCACTGGCGCGCCCATAGCATTATTGCTTTGCAGCGTCGCATTGCTGATGGGTGAAATATCCTGAGCCTCGGGTTCAGCCGCCGGGGCGGTCTGCGGCTGGCTGCTACCGTTCATGATGGGTTGACTGCCACCGCTCATGCCTTGTGGGCTGCTCATGACCGGACCGTTCAGGTCGGGACGCGCAGGCAGGGCATAGCTCTGTTTTGCCACGACGGTGCCGATGGTGCCGGGGCCGGAAAGCGTGCCATCCGGTGCGACACTGATGTAATCAACCCGCACGCGGGAATTGTTGGAGATATTCAGGCGGTCACCTGCCGCACGGGACAGATCGATAATGCGTCCCGGCGTATACGGGCCGCGATCGTTAACCCGCACCACAATCTGGCGGCCGTTTGCCAGGTTTGTCACGCGAACGTAGCTGGGCAGGGGCAGCGTTGGATGGGCAGCCGTCAGGGCATCGGGATCAAAGGTCTCGCCCGTCGCAGTACGATTACCCTGGGCTTCCTCACCGTACCAGGCGGCCAGCCCCACTTCACTGTAGTTGGCCGGATTTTTGATGATACGGTAGTTTTTACCGTTGACGCTGTAGTCCTGATTGGTCGACGGATTGACCGGCTCATAACGAGGCTCAACGCCAGGAATCTCTACCACCGGGCCGTTATAGGCAGGCTGCGGTGGCGCACTTTGTTGTTGCGGTTCCTGGGTAGAACATGCAGCTAAAACCATTGAAGCCAATACAACGCCAAGCCAGTCCTTACGCATCTGCGACCTCTTAAACACTTTTAGATAACATTTTTCGGTGTGTGTGGATCGACATTACGATGCCAAATCCCGCCATAAGCACAATAAGCGCCGAGCCGCCGTAACTGACCAGCGGCAACGGAACGCCAACCACCGGTAAGATACCACTAACCATGCCAATGTTAACGAAAACATAGACGAATAAAATCAACATTAACCCCCCGGCCATCACCCGGCCAAAGGTGGTTTGCGCACGGGCAGCCACGATGAGTCCACGCATAATCAACAGCAGGTACAGCACCAGCAGCAACAGTACGCCCACCAGTCCCAGCTCTTCTGCCAGCACGGCGAAAATGAAGTCGGTGTGACGCTCCGGCAAGAACTCCAGCTGTGATTGCGTCCCATGCAGCCAGCCTTTACCGCGCAGTCCGCCAGAGCCAATAGCGATTTTAGACTGAATAATGTGGTAACCCGCGCCAAGCGGATCGCTTTCGGGATCGAGCAGCATCATCACGCGGTCTCGCTGATAGTCATGCATCAGGAAGAACCACAATATGGGGATAAAGGCCGCAACTAACAGGACGGCGATACCAATCAGCTTCCAGCTCATGCCAGAGAGGAACAGCACAAATAATCCCGAGGCCGCGACCAGAATCGAGGTTCCGAGGTCAGGCTGCGCGGCCACTAACAGCGTAGGAAGGAAAATCAGCACCAGAGCGATGGCGGTGTTTTTCAGGGTCGGTGGGCACACGTCGCGGTTGATAAAGCGCGCGACCATTAAAGGAACGGCGATTTTAGCGATCTCAGAGGGCTGGAAGCGGATAAAACCCAGGTCCAGCCAACGCTGCGCCCCTTTACTGATTTGGCCAAAGGCATCCACGGCGACGAGCAGGATGACACTGACAATATACAGGTAAGGCGCCCAGCCTTCGTATACCCGGGGCGGGACCTGGGCCAGCACCAGCATAATGATCAGCCCCATGGCGATCTGGCCGAGCTTACGCTCCATCATGCCGGGATCCTGCCCGCTGGCGCTCCAGATAACAATGGCGCTAAAGGTCAGCAGCGCGAGGATAATCAGCATAAATAGCGGATCAATATGCATGCGCATCCATATTGACCGCTTCTGCGGGCTGTCATTCATCGACATGATTATTCACCTTCGTAGCCTGGCGGTGTGGGGGCCGCATCCGGCAGGACAGTATTATTGTCACCTAACATGATGTGATCCAGTATCTGACGCATTACCGTGCCTACGGCGGGTCCGGCTCCGCCGTTTTCCAGAATCATGGTCACGGCGACACGCGGTTTATCGTAAGGGGCAAACGCGGTCATCAGCTTGTGGTCACGCAGGCGTTCTGCGATTTTGTGTGCGTTATAGGTTTCGTTCTCTTTCAGACCGAAGACCTGAGCCGTACCCGATTTCGCGGCAATTTTGTATGGCGCATCGGCAAAGCTCTTGTGAGCCGTACCATTGGGGCGATTGGCCACGCCATACATCCCGTCTTTGGCAATTTCCCAGTAGCCCGAGTGGATATCGCCTATCGGCTGGGAAGGCGGTTGACGATAAGGCACCAGGGTGCGGCCTTCGCGCGTGGCGCGCAGCATATGCGGCACTTTGATAACCCCGTCGTTGATGAGGATCATCATCGCTTTGTTCATCTGCAATGGTGTTGCCGTCCAGTAGCCCTGACCGATACCAACAGGAATGGTATCACCCTGATACCAGGGCTTTTTAAAGCGGCGCATTTTCCAGTCGCGCGTCGGCATGTTACCCGCGCTCTCCTGGGGTAAATCAATGCCCGTACGTTCACCGTAGCCGAATTTGGTCATCCACTCCGACAGGCGATCGATGCCCATGTCATAGGCGACCTGATAAAAGAAAGTGTCCGCAGACTCTTCCAGCGATCTGGTGACGTTCAGACGACCGTGGCCCCACTTTTTCCAGTCGCGATAGCGTTTTTCAGAGCCGGGCAGTTGCCACCAGCCGGGATCGAACAGGCTGGTATTTCGGTTGATAACGCCTGCGCTGAGCGCGGAAACGGCGACATAGGGTTTGACCGTTGAGGCTGGCGGATAGGCGGCCTGAATAGCGCGGTTATACAGTGGACGGTTTTCATCGCTCAGTAATCCGCGATAGTCTTTGCTGGAAATTCCGTCAACAAACAGGTTCGGATCGTAACTGGGCGTGGACACCATGGCCAGAATTTCTCCGGTGCGGGGATCGCTGACCACCACTGCGGCACGACTGCCGGCTAACAGCGTTTCGATGTACTGCTGCAGTTTCAGATCAATGGTCAGATAGATATCACGCCCGGCCTGCGGGGATTGCTCGTGCAACTGACGAATAACCCGGCCACGGTTGTTTACCTCAACCTCTTCATAACCGGTTTTACCGTGCAGCAGGTCTTCGTAATAGGCTTCGATACCGAGTTTACCGATATCGTGCGTAGCCGCATAGTTTGGCCATTTACCTTCTTTGTCCAGACGCGCCACATCCCGATCGTTGATTTTCGATACGTAGCCCACAACGTGGGTCAGGGTTTGCCCAAAGGGATAGTAGCGGCGCTGGTAGCCTTTGACTTCCACGCCGGGAAAGCGGTACTGGTTCACGGCAAAGCGTGCAACCTGCACCTCATTAAGGCCGGTTTTTACCGGGATAGAGGTAAAGCGACGTGAGCGCTTACGCTCTTTTTCAAACGCCTCAATATCGTCATCGGTGAGTTCGAGCACAGGGCGTAAGTTTTGCAGCGTTTGTTTTAAATCGTCGACCTTTTCCGGCACCAGTTCTGCCTGATAAATCGTGCGGTTCAGGGCCAGCGGCGTGCCGGTACGGTCATAAATAATGCCGCGGCTGGGTGCAACCGGCACCAGCTTAATGCGGTTTTCATTTGACCGGGTACTGTAGTCGTCGAAACGTAAAATCTGCAGGTGATAGAGATTAACCACCAGCACGGAGGAGAGCAGTAAGATGCCGACAAAAGCGATAAAAGCCCTGCGGACAAAGACTTTTTGTTCGGCGCTGTAATCGCGAAAGGCGTTGCTTTGTAATTTCATCCGCTACTTGTAATGTCTGGAGTGAGCTTATCGGTTATTCACGATGATAAGGATGATTTGTCGTAATGCTCCATGCACGATAGAGGCTCTCTGCAACCAGCACGCGCACCAGCGGATGAGGCAACGTTAACGTTGAGAGAGACCAGCTTTGTTCCGCCGCCGCTTTACAGGCCGGCGCTAATCCTTCAGGCCCGCCAATCAACAGGCTGACGTCACGGCCATCCTGCTTCCAGCGTTCCAGCTGCTGCGCCAGCTGTGGGGTTTCCCAGGGTTGTCCGGGGATATCCAGCGTCACAATGCGGTTGCCTTTACCTGTCGCTGCCAGCATCGCTTCGCCTTCCTTTTCCAGAATGCGTTTGATGTCGGCATTTTTCCCGCGTTTCCCCGCAGGGACTTCCGTTAACTCAAACGGCATGTCTTTGGGAAACCGACGCAGGTATTCCATAAAACCGGTCTGAACCCAGTCAGGCATTTTGGTGCCGACGGCAACAAGCTGCAATTTCACCGCTTAACCCCAGAGCTTTTCCAGTTCATACAACTGACGACTCTCTTCCTGCATGACGTGCACGATCACTTCGCCCAAATCCACAACGACCCAGTCAGCGGCGGCTTTACCTTCCACGCCCAGCGGCATCAGGCCGGCGGCACGGGATTCCTGCTCGACGTGTTCCGCGATAGAGGTCACGTGGCGCGTTGAGGTACCGGTACAAATGATCATGAAATCAGTGATGCTCGATTTGCCCTGAACGTCGAGAGTCACGATGTTCTGGCCTTTCAAATCATCAATCTTATCAACAACGAACTCTTGGAGTGCTTTACCTTGCAAAAGGTTCCCCTTCAAAACTGGTGATAGCGGGCTGGCTGAAACCCGGAAGACAGCCAAAAAATTTAGCGGCGCAGTATATCACGCCCATATCAGTCGCGATATAAGCCGGCGCGGTCGATGTAGGTTATCACAGAGGCGGGCAATAAATCGTCGCAGGCGAGGTGCTGATGGCGGCGCTGTCTGATCTCGGTGGCCGATATCGCATAAAGCGGGGTTTCCGCCAGCCAGATCGCCCCTGCAGGACGTTGGTGAAGCTGCTGGCTGTCTTGTGTTACATGGCTGTCCAGCCAGCGTTGCATTGCTGGAGACGCCATTTCCGTCGGATAGCCCGGTCGCTTGCAGACCAAAAGATGGCACAGGCTAAGCAGCTCCTGCCAGCGATGCCATTTTTCCAGCGACAGCAGAGAGTCCTGACCAATAATAAAACCCAGAGGTTGTTCACCCCGTTCGGCACGCAGCGCTTCTAAGGTATCGACCGTCCACGAGGGCGTATCACGTTGTAATTCCCGCGTGTCGATGTCAAAAAGCGGCAAATCGCGAATAGCGCACTCGAGCATTTCAACCCGCTGCTGCGGACTGGCCTCTGGTTGGGGCCGGTGCGGCGGCACATTATTGGGCAGCAGTGTGATCCTCGACAGGCCAATCTGCCCGGCCAGCGTTTCCACCGGGCGCAGATGACCAAAATGCACAGGATCGAAGGTACCGCCAAACAGCGCGTGTAAATCAGACATGGGCGAGGCTCGCAGGGAAAGCGCGATTGGCAATCAACATCGACAGCGTCTGCAACTGCGGCCAGACCGACTGACCATAATCCTGCTTTAGAGTAAGTTCGATTTGCATCAACAGATGAATGGCCTGCTGTAGCCTGGAGGCATCAAGGCGCTGAAGTGCTTCCGTAAACAGGTTGCGACGGTTTTGCCAGATACGCTGCTGATCCATTAGCGTGCGCAGCGGCTGTTGCGACTGATGCCGTTGCAGATGCAGCAGGGTCATCAAATCGCGCTGCAGGGTGCGGAGCAATATCGCCACTTCGCTCTCTTCTCTTTCTAACTGCTGCAGGATGTGCAAGGCGCGGCGGCTTTTGCCGCCGAGTAGCGCATCCACCCAGTGGTAGGGCGTGAAGTGAGCGGCATCGCTGACGGCGGCTTCAACGCGCGGCAGGGTCAGTTTGCCATCGGGCCATTGCAGTGACAGCCGTTCAAGCGCCTGGGCCAGAGCCAGCAGATTACCTTCATAGCAGTAACACAACAGCTGGACGGCCGCATCATCGATATCGAGCTTGAGGGTTTTTGCTCGGCTGACAACCCAGCGGGGGAGCTGAGCCTGTTCGGGTGTCTGGCAGGGGACCAGCACGGCATGAGCGGAAAGCGCTTTAAACCAGGCACTGTTTTCCTGGGCTTTACTGAGCTTCGCCATTCGGCAAATCAGCAAAATATCGGCGTGAAGCAGCGGGGCCAGCTTGATCAACTGCTCGGCAATCGCCGCGTTAGGGCCATTTTCCGGGAACTGCAACGTTAACGTTTGACGCTGGGCAAACAGGCTCAGCGACTGGCAGCTCATAAACAGGCTGTCCCAGTCGGTCTGCGCATCCAGTGTAAAACTCAGATGTTCTTCAAAGCCCTGTGCCAGGGCACTGGCCCGAATCGCATCTGCACTTTCCTGCAACAGCAAGGGTTCATTACCGGTTAATAAATAACAGGCGCGCAGCCCCTCACGGAGCTGCGCGCTGAGTTGTTCCGGATAAATCCTGATCATTTCGACTTGGTTGCCGCAGAGGAAGAGACCCCGGCAGCAGGCTGAACCGCTTTTGAAACCGTCGATGTAGAGGGCATCTGCTGATTTTCCATCTGCGCGGCATGCACGGTAAGCAGCTTACGAACCAGCTGTTCGGCAGCGCGCTGACGCATCTCCTGCATAATCATGTCCTGCTCAGCATCTTTCGCCAGCGCCGCGTTCGGGTTATCAAAGAACGAGCGGTAGACGGTTGCGCTGATCGGATAGATCCCTTTATTGGGGATCAGCACCTGAGCAGAAACCGACATCGTCAGCTGATACTCCGCTGTGGTACCGCTGATAAACACGGATGCGGTACTACGGCTTTGTGCTTCTCCACCAAGACGCATCGTCGGGACGGTCAGGCTGTTTTTCTGCGTCGCCTCAACAATATTGACGTTGTTAATCCGCAGCTGCTGGCGCACGGTACGCGTCAGCGGGCCATAAGGGTCACCACTGTCTAAAATCAGCGTTCTCAGTTCAGTTGGCACCTGAGTGGTGCCGCGCGGATGAAAACCACAGCCGGCGGTGATCACCACCGCCAGCATGACAAACAACCTGATAATCGGATGTCGCACAGTTCCTCCTGAACTTAACCCACAACCAGGTTAAGCAGTTTGCCCGGTACATAAATGACTTTACGAATGCTAACACCATCAAGGTATTTCGCCACTAATGGTTCCTCAGCCGCACGAGCCTGAACCTGTTCCTGGGTAGCATCGGCTGCCACGGTAATTTTACCACGGACTTTACCGTTAACCTGCACGACAACCAATAAGGCATCCTCAACCATCGCGGCGTCATCGGCAACCGGCCATTCTGCATTGTCGATGGTGCCTTGGCCGCCCAGCGTTTGCCACAGTACGAAGCAGGCATGAGGCGTGAACGGATACAGTAAACGCGTCACGGCGAGTAACGCTTCCTGCATCAGTGCACGATCCTGTTCGCTGTCCTGGGGTGCACGCGTCAGCTTGTTCATCAGTTCCATCACGGCGGCAATCGCGGTGTTAAAGGTCTGACGGCGGCCGATATCGTCGGACACTTTGGCAATAGTTTTATGCAGATCGCGACGTAAGCCTTTCTGATCATCGTTCAGACTGGCAACGTCCAGAGCGACAGTCGCACCTTTCTGTGAATGGTCATAGGCCAGTTTCCAGACGCGCTTCAGGAAACGGTTCGCGCCTTCAACACCGGATTCCTGCCACTCCAGCGTCATGTCGGCCGGTGAGGCAAACATCATAAACAGACGTACGGTATCGGCGCCGTAGCGCTCAACCATCAACTGTGGGTCAATGCCGTTGTTTTTCGACTTCGACATTTTGCTCATGCCTGCGTAGATCACCTCACGGCCCTGTGTGTCCACGGCTTTGGTAATGCGGCCTTTCTCATCACGCTCGACGGTGACGTCAACTGGAGACACCCAGTTACGTTCGCCGTTGACGCCCAGATAGTAGAACGCATCCGCCAATACCATGCCCTGGCACAGCAGACGTTTAGCAGGCTCATTCGAGTTTACCAGGCCTGCATCGCGCAGCAGCTTATGGAAGAAACGGAAATACATCAGGTGCATGATGGCGTGTTCGATACCGCCCACATACTGATCCACTGGCAGCCAGTAGTTCGCTGCAGCCGGGTCCAGCATGCCATCTTTATAGTCCGCACAGGTGTAGCGCGCGTAATACCATGAAGACTCCATGAAGGTGTCAAAGGTATCGGTTTCGCGCAGCGCAGGCTGACCGTTCACGGTGGTTTTTGCCCACTCGGGATCGGCCTTAATCGGGCTGGTGATGCCGTCCATGACCACATCTTCAGGCAGGATAACCGGAAGCTGATCTTCTGGCGTGGGCATCACGGTGCCGTCTTCCAGCGTCACCATCGGAATGGGCGCGCCCCAGTAGCGCTGACGGGAAACGCCCCAGTCGCGCAGGCGGTAATTGACTTTACGTACGCCAACACCTTTCGCTGCCAGCGCATCCGCAATGGCGTTGAAACCGGCACTGTGATCCAGACCGCTGCACTCGGCGGAGTTAAACAGCGTGCCTTTATCGGTCATTGCGCCAGTGCTTACGTCCGGCTCGCTGCCGTCCAGGTTCAGGATCACCGGCTTGATCGGCAGATCGTATTTCGTGGCAAACTCCCAGTCACGCTGGTCATGTGCCGGAACCGCCATCACGGCACCCGTGCCGTATTCCATCAGCACAAAGTTCGCGACCCAGACAGGAACAGCCTCACCTGTTAACGGGTGCACCGCAGACAGGCCAGTGGCCATGCCTTTCTTTTCCATGGTGGCCATATCGGCTTCGGCCACTTTGGTATTGCGGCATTCGGCAATAAAGTCAGCGAGGGCAGGATTGCTGGCAGCCGCCTGCAGCGCCAGCGGATGACCGGCGGCCACGGCGACATAGGTCGCGCCGTAGAAGGTATCTGGACGCGTGGTATAAACCGTGACTTTCTCAAGGCTGTCCGCCACGTCAAAGGTGATTTCCACGCCTTCAGAGCGGCCGATCCAGTTACGCTGCATGGTTTTGACCTGCTCAGGCCACTCTTCCAGCGTATCCAGATCGTTTAACAACTCTTCGGCGTAATCGGTGATTTTGATAAACCACTGTGGGATCTCTTTACGCTCAACTTTGGTGTCACAGCGCCAGCAGCAGCCGTCAATAACCTGCTCGTTGGCCAGTACCGTCTGGTCGTTCGGGCACCAGTTCACCGCCGAGGTTTTTTTGTAAACCAGGCCTTTCTCATAGAGTTTGGTAAAGAACCACTGTTCCCAGCGGTAATACTCTGGCTGACAGGTCGCCAGTTCGCGGCTCCAGTCATAGCCAAAGCCCAGCAGTTTAAGCTGGTTTTTCATATACGCGATGTTGTCATAAGTCCAGGGGGCGGGCGCGGTGTTGTTTTTTACCGCCGCGCCTTCCGCAGGCAGACCGAACGCATCCCAACCGATAGGCTGCAGCACATTTTTGCCGAGCATGCGCTGATAACGCGCGATGACGTCGCCGATGGTGTAGTTACGAACGTGACCCATATGAAGGCGGCCAGAAGGATAGGGCAACATGGACAGGCAATAATATTTCTCTTTGCCTTCCTGCTCAGTCACTTTAAACGTTTCGTTTTCATCCCACTGCTGCTGAACGCGGGATTCAATCTCTTCCGGGCGGTATTGCTCTTGCATGGCTGCCTGTGGTCCTTAATAAATGACACTTTGCTGACTTTACGATCCGCATAGCATACCCATAAGGCCGCGCATCAACAACACTTCCCACTTTTGCAGAGGCGATTTATCGTCAAAGCGTCAGTGCTTTCACTCTTTTACCATTCCTTACCCAGGGAACCGGGCAAATGTGACAAAGTAGCTAAACTTAGTACAGGTACCGAGCGCAAAAAGGAGAATAAAATGAATAAAGTGGCACAGGAGTATCATGAGTCGTTGGCGGTATTAACCGAACGTCTTCGCCACGGCGATCGCGATCTGGATACGCTGGTAGAAGATAGACGCAGTCATTTACGTGCGCACTCCGATCTGACACCGGACGAAATCGATCGGGCGCTGGCGTCGGTGCGCCGCGATTTGGCGGAGTTTGGTCGTAACTATGCCGAAGCAGAAGAACCGGTGGCGGACTCGGTCTTTATGCGCGTGATCCGGGAAAGTATCTGGAAAGAGCTGGCGGACATCACCGATAAAAGTCAGCTGGAATGGCGGGAAGTCTTTCAGGATTTGCAACACCACGGCGTTTACCAAAGTGGTGAGGTGGTGGGCCTGGGCAACCTGGTCTGCGAAAAATGCCATTTTACCCGGGCGATTTATACGCCAGAAACCCTGTCGCGCTGCCCGGAATGTCACCACGATCAGTTTTATCGTCAGCCTTTTGAGCCGTAAAAGAAGCAGGCGGGCAGGGTGCCCGCCTGTTTTTTAGTGCAGAATTTTTGCCAGGAAATCCTTCGCCCGTTCTGACTGCGGATTATTAAAGAAGTCGTCTTTATTCGTGTCTTCGATAATTTTGCCTTCATCCATAAAGATGACCCGGTTGGCTACCTTACGGGCAAAGCCCATTTCGTGCGTAACAACCATCATGGTCATGCCTTCCTGCGCCAGTTCCACCATCACGTCCAGCACTTCGTTGATCATTTCAGGATCCAGCGCCGATGTGGGTTCATCGAACAACATGGCAATGGGATCCATGCACAGCGCACGCGCGATGGCGACACGCTGCTGCTGACCGCCGGAAAGCTGTCCGGGAAACTTTTCCGCATGGGCAGACAGACCGACGCGAGTCAGAAGCTTGAGGCCTTTATCACGGGCGGCGGCTTTATCACGCTTCAGCACTTTGACCTGCGCCAGTACCAGATTGTCGATAATGCTCAGGTGAGGAAACAGTTCGAAATGCTGAAACACCATGCCGACTTTGCTGCGCAGCGTGGCCAGATTGGTTTTTTTATTGTTTACCTCTGTGCCGTTTACCGTAATGCTGCCCTGCTGGATCGGCTCCAGGCCATTGACGGTTTTAATCAGGGTTGATTTGCCGGAACCTGACGGTCCACATACCACCACCACTTCACCGGTCTGAACCTCGGTAGAGCAGTCGGTTAGCACCTGAAATTGACCATACCACTTGGAAACGTTTTTCAGGTTAATCATTTAAACCGTCCTTTTTCTTTTTAGATAGCTGACCAACAGCGACGCGCTCAGGCTGATCACAAAGTAGACCAGACCAGCAAACAAAATCATTTCTACCTGGGTACCGTCACGCTCGCCAATGGTGGAAGCGGTACGGAAGAAGTCAGCCAGACTCAATACATAAACCAGCGAGGTATCCTGAAACAGGACGATGCCCTGCGTCAGTAACAGCGGCACCATGGCGCGAAACGCCTGAGGAAGAATAACCAGCCTCATCGACTGCCACTGCGTCATTCCCAGCGCCAGCGCAGCGCTGGACTGCCCACGCGCGATACTGATAATCCCGGCACGAATGATTTCAGAATAGTAGGCGGCTTCAAACAGGGAAAAGGCCACCATTGCTGAGATCAGGCGGATGTCGGTCTTGGGCGAAATCCCCAGCACCTGCTGTAAAAAGCTGGGAACGACCAGATAAAACCACAGCAGCACCATCACCAGCGGCACTGAGCGGAACAGGTTGACATACAGTTTGGCAAACCAACTGACAGGTTTAAAAGTGGACAGGCGCATCACCGCCAGCAGGGTGCCCCACAGGATGCCAAACACAACGGCCGTCAGGGTGATCTTAAAGGTGATCATCAGGCCACTGAACAGATAAGGCAGGCTGGGAGGAATCGAACTCCAGTCAAATGCGTACATTATTTGCCTCCCACGTTGCCAGGCAGGCGCACTTTGCGTTCGACCAGGCCCATCAGTACCATAATCACCAGGTTAATTCCCACGTAAGCCAGGGTAATCGCCGTAAAGGATTCGTAGGCGTGCGAGGAATAGTCCAGCAGTTTGCCGGCCTGAGCCGCCATATCCACCAGGCCGATCGTCGAGGCAATTGCCGAGTTTTTCACCAGATTAAGCATTTCTGACGTCATTGGCGGCACGATTACCCGGTAAGCATTGGGCAACAGCACATAGCGATAGGTTTGGGGCAGCGTCAGCCCCATGGCCAGCCCGGCATTCTTTTGTCCACGCGGTAAAGACTGAATGGCTGCACGCACCTGCTCGCACACACGGGCAGCGGTGAACAGTCCCAGACAGACAACAGAGGAGATAAAGAATTGCAGATTGGGATCCAGCTCCGACTTAAACCACATCCCCAGATCCTGTCCTACCAACTCTGGCGCAACCAGATACCAGAAGAAGAACTGAACAATCAGGGGGATATTACGAAACAGTTCTACATAGCAGGTTCCTATCGTTGATAACAGACGATTAGGCACAGTACGCAGAATGCCGAAAAATGAACCCACACAGAAAGCAATAATCCAGGCACAACAGGAGACGGCAATCGTCACCTGAAAACCGGACCACAGCCAGCCGAGATAGGTGGTATTACCGAACGGGGCCTGTTCGAGAAATATGCCCCAGTTCCAATCGATACCCATAACGAGCTCCGGTAAAAAAGGGTAGCAGAGCTACCCTGAAGATTGATGAGCGGCTAATTTCGCCTGATTCGGGGGAACGACCCGTTCAGGCTGTCTGTCCACGCCGCGGTTTCAGCAATCGAGAGGGCGACGAGGCCGCCCTTGTTATCGTTGTTAATTCAGTGCCTTGTCATTCGGCGTTTTGAACAGCGTTTTCATGTCGTCAGACAGTTCAAAGTTCATGTTCAGGTTTTTTGGCGGAATAGGCTGTTTAAACCAGGTGTCGAACCATTTCTCTGCCTGACCGGAGGTCTGGGCTTTGGCAATGGTGTCATCGACCAGGGCTTTGAACTGCGGATCGTCTTTACGCAGCATACAGCCATAGGCTTCTTTAGACTGTGGCGTACCGATGATGACCCAGTCATCCGGCTTTTTCGCTTTGGCGCGTTCGCCTGCCAGCAGGGCATCATCCATCATAAAGGCCACGGCGCGACCGGTTTCCAGCGTGCGGAATGAATCACCATGGTCTTTGGCGCTGATGATGCGCATATCCATCTTTTTCTCGTCGTTCAGTTTGTGCAGCAGCACTTCTGACGTGGTACCCGAGGTCACTACAACGGTTTTGCCTTTCAAATCGTCAAAATCTTTGATCGGGCTGCCTTTCTTAACCAGCAAACGGGTGCCGATAACAAAAATGGTATCGGAGAACGCCGCCTGTTTCTGGCGCTCAAGGTTGTTAGTGGTAGAGCCACATTCGTAATCGTATGTGCCGTTTTGCAGCAGGGGAATACGGTTTTGTGAGGTGATCGGGATCATTTTGATTTGCAGATCGGGCTTATTTAACTTGGCTTTAATGGCTTCTGCGATAGCGTTTGAATACGCCTGAGAATAGCCAACGACCTTTTGCTGGTTGTCGTAATAAGAAAAGGGAACTGATGATTCACGATGCCCGATGACAATGACGCCATTGTCATTGATTTTCTTCAGGGTACCGCTCAGATCTTCCGCCTGGGCCGCTCCCGCCGCTGCGCTTAACAGCAGAAGAGATAATGCCACTTTGCGTAATTGCATGTTCCAACTCCTTCATGTGGAAAGTGCACAGGATCTACCCTGTACTGATTGTGTGATGTTGTGTGTATTTTGCGCTGCTTTTTTTGTTATCCCTTCGCGCGACTGCGCTAAGAATATTCACTAACATAGCGGATTGTTAACTCAATGAAACAAAAAAGTTTCTTTTTTGCGATGTCATTCGCACCAAAAAAAGGCAAATAATCGCCATTGCACGTAAAAGGTGCGCATCTGGACTCTTTTTAGTGCGTCTCGTCCGTTAACTGGCCCGAATGTCGATGAATACAGAAACATTTTGCAATCATCGTGCCAAAATAAAATGACAATTGGGTGAAATGGCCGTTTTACTGCAGAGGCAGAGGCAGAGGCAGAGGCAGAGGCAGAGGCAGACAGAAGAAGAGGCGGCGAAACAGCGCTTCGCCGCAGAGGATTAGCGGTTACGCCTGATAAAGGCAATGACGCCGCTCAGTAGCGCGGCTAACCACACCGGCCAGATGCCGGCTTTAGAATAGGGCGTTTCACCGCGGGTGGGCGTCACGTTATCCACTAAAACATCCCGGGTGAACTGGGGCAGCACTTTCTCCACATCGCCATCGGCATTCACCACGGCCGTTACGCCGTTGTTAGTGCCGCGCAGAAGTGGCCTGCCCAGTTCCAGCGCTCGCATACGCGCCATCTGGAAATGCTGCCAGGGGCCAATCGAGTGACCAAACCAGGCGTCGTTAGAAACGGTTAACAGGAAATTGGTATCCGGACGGAAGTTAGCGCGCACCTGTTCACCCAACACAATCTCATAGCAAATGGCCGTGGTCAGATGATAATTCGCCACATTAAGCTGAGGTTGCAGATAAGCGCCGCGGCTAAAGGCGGACATCGGCAAATCAAAGAAAGGGGCCAGCGGACGCAGCAGATCGGCCATGGGCACGAATTCCCCAAACGGTACCAGGTGGTTTTTTTGGTAGCGGTTAGTGCTGTAGTAGTTATAGGGTTTCGGGCCGCCCAGCACGATGACCGTGTTGTAGTCGTGGTAACGATTCTGTTCCAGCCGTGAATCGACGATGCCGGTTACCAGCGAGCTGCCGCGCGCGCGCAGTTCATTATCCAGCGAACGCAGGAAAGGCTGCTGGTTGCTTTCCAGATCGGTAATGGCCGACTCAGGCCAGATAATAATGGGGGCTTTGCCCATCAGCGGCTGACTCAAATCGCTGTAGATGCGCAGGGTATTTAGCAGTTGCTGCGGATCCCACTTCACTGACTGGGGAATATCACCCTGTACCAGTGCCACGTTTACCGCCTGCTTCGGCAGCGCCTGATACCAGTGCAGATAGCGTAACGGCCAGCATACCGCCAGTAATGCTAACGCGCCCAGCAGGCTTTTAAGATGGCGTTGCTGCAGAGCATAAACCAGTAAGCCCGCAACGATCATCAGCAGGAAGGTGATGGTTTCCACACCGGCCAGGGGCGCAATCCCTTTTAACGGGCCGTTAATCTGGCTGTAGCCGAACTGCAGCCACGGAAAGCCGGTTAATATCCAGCCGCGTAAAAATTCGGTGATCTGCCACAGCGCCGGCGCGGCCAGGGCCAGTCGCCACAGGGTAGTTCGCGGCCAAATGCGGTTGAGCAGTCCGGCAAACAGCGCCGGATAAACGGCCAGATAAGCCGCGAGCAAAACGACCAGGAATACGTTAACCGGGCCTGGCATTCCGCCAAAGGTAGCGATACTGACATAGACCCAGTTGATACCGCTGCCAAAAAGGCCAAACCCCCAGATGAAACCTATGGCGCTGGCCTGCGGGCTGGTGCGGTTTAACGTAAGGATTTGCAACCCACACAGCGAGACGAGGGCGGCAGGCCAAAAATCATAAGGGGAAAACGCCAGCGTGCCGCAGGCACCGCTGAGTAAAGCCAGCAGCAGACGGACCCGCTGCTGCTGGCAAAGTGAGGCTAATGCCATAAATTTATTCGTCATCCAGTTGAGGTTGCGCCGAATTTTCCGGAATTTTTACGTGAACCTGGATGATACGACGGCTGTCAGCCATGGCAACTTTGAACTGGTAACCATCGATGTCGATGCTTTCGCCGCGCGCCGGCAGGTGACCAAAGCCCTGCATCACCAGTCCACCGATGGTATCCACTTCATCGTCGCTGAACTGGGTGCCAAATACCTCGTTGAAATCTTCAATCGGGGTAAGTGCGCGAACGGTATAAGTCTGACGATTGAGCTGGCGGATATCACGATCTTCTTCATCGTCATATTCGTCTTCGATTTCGCCCACGATCAGTTCCAGAATATCTTCAATCGTGACCAGCCCGGACACACCACCAAACTCATCGATCACAATCGCCATATGATAGCGCTGGGAACGAAACTCTTTCAGCATGCGGTCAACGCGCTTGCTCTCAGGGACCACCACCGCCGGACGCAGGACTTTTTCCACGCTGAAAGGCTCAGATTCGCTGCTCATAAACGGCAGCAGATCTTTCGCCATCAGGATCCCTTCAACGTGGTCTTTGTCTTCGCTGATGACCGGAAAGCGGGAGTGCGCGGAATCGATAATCACGCTGAGGCACTCTTCCAGGTTCTGATTACGTTTCAGCGTAATCATCTGGGAGCGGGGGATCATGATGTCACGCACGCGCTGTTCTGCAATATCCAGCACGCCCTCGAGCATGTCCCGGGTATCCTGATCAATCAGATCTTTTTGATTGGAGTCACGGATCAGGCCCAGTAGCTCGTCACGGTTTTTAGGTTCACCGTGGAACAGTTGGTTGATGAGAAGGGAAAAAAATCCCTTTTTACTACTGGGTGCATCGCTGTTTTGAGAATGGTCGTCGCTCATGGCGGTTTTTAAAGATCTCTCTGGTAAGGAAATTACGCTGCCGGCCTGTTCACCAGCAGCAGGGTGGCCTGAATCAGATACTCAGGTGTTTTCTTTCTCCGAAATGTACGGATCAGGATAACCAAGAGCAAGCATTATCTCTGTCTCAATACCTTCCATCTCTTCGGCTTCGCTGTCTTCAATGTGATCATAACCCAACAGATGCAGCGTGCCATGGATCACCATGTGCGCCCAGTGGGCTTCTGGGGTTTTTCCCTGCTCCTGCGCTTCCTGCTCAACGACCTGACGACAAATGATCAGATCGCCTAACAGCGGTAATTCAATGCCGGGCGGGGCTTCAAAGGGAAATGACAGCACATTGGTCGGTTTATCTTTGCCCCGATAGGTCAGATTAAGTTCATGACTTTCGGATTCATCCACCAGACGAATGGTCACTTCACTTTCTGGCTGGAAGGGCGTTACCGCCGCTTCCAGCCAGCGTTGAAACTGGCTTTCAGTCGGTAAATTATCGGTCTGCTCGCAGGCCAGCTGCAGATCGAGGATCACGTCGCTCATGAATTCTCCTGGGCGCTGTGCTGGGCCGCAAGGGCATCACGTTTACGCTCTTCCGCTTGCTGATCGCGGCGTTTTTGATCGGCTTCTTCCCAGGCTTCATAAGCGGTCACAATGCGTGCCACTACGGGATGACGCACAACGTCTTCGCTGTGGAAGAAGTTAAAGCTGATCTCTTCCACTTCAGACAGCACCTCAATGGCGTGACGTAAACCGGATTTCGTGTGGCGCGGCAGGTCAATCTGCGTCACGTCACCGGTGATGACCGCTTTAGAGTTAAAGCCAATACGGGTCAGAAACATCTTCATCTGCTCGATAGTGGTGTTCTGACTTTCATCAAGAATAATGAAGGCGTCATTGAGCGTACGGCCGCGCATGTAGGCCAGCGGGGCCACTTCAATGACGTTGCGCTCCATGAGTTTCTCGACCTTTTCGAATCCCAACATCTCAAACAGGGCGTCATAAAGAGGGCGCAGATACGGGTCCACTTTCTGACTCAGGTCGCCCGGCAGAAAGCCCAGTTTTTCCCCCGCTTCGACCGCGGGACGCGTCAGCAGGATACGTCGAATCTCCTGACGCTCAAGCGCATCGACCGCGGCGGCCACGGCCAGATAGGTTTTACCCGTACCGGCTGGACCCACGCCAAAGGTGATGTCATGGTCGAGAACATTCGCAATGTACTGTGCCTGATTCGGCGTACGTGGCTTAATGACGCCACGTTTGGTCTTAATGTTGACCGCCTTACCATAGTCCGGCACGCTTTCCGCCGTTTGTTCCAGCACCCGGCTCTCTTTAATCGCCAGGTGAATCTGTTCAGGCTCAATATCCGGGATCTCCCCGCGCACTGGCGCAGTATCGACATAGAGCGTTTTCAGGATATCAACCGCGGCATTCACACACAGCACCCGACCAACCAGTTTAAACTGGTTGTCACGGCGATTAATCTCAATGCCAAGACGACGTTCCAGCTGTTTCACATTATCGTCGAACGGACCACACAGGCTCATCAGACGGCGGTTATCAGCCGGTTCAAGGGCGATTTCACGGGTTTCAATATTCAAACGAATCCTTTGGGTCACTCAGGGCCAGTTGAAAGGGTTTGCTGCTGCATCAAACGCGTTAAGCGGATGCATCGTAACGAAATTATTTATGCGGTAGCGCCGGGGCGCAAGCTTGTGAAGTGATATTTGGGCGGCACTGGCATAAACCAAGTGCAAAACAGCAGAATGTGCGGCGGCGAATGCTGGGCCGCCGCACAAAACGAAGCATCAGGGCTGGAATACGCCAACGCCGATGTCGTTTTCCTTGCGGGTACGGGCGATAACGGACGCCGGGCTTTCCGCCACACGCAGGCCCAGTTCCTCTTCTGTACGAACCAGCTTGCCGCGCAGTGAGTTGGTATAAACGTCCACGATTTCCACGTCGGCAAATTTACCAATCATCTCCACGGGCCCTTCAAAGTTGACCACACGGTTGTTTTCGGTGCGGCCAGTCAGCTCCATCACGTTTTTACGTGAGATGCCCTCGACCAGAATGCGCTGCACGCTGCCCATCATACGACGGCTGATGGCCATCGCCTGCTGATTGATACGTTCCTGCAGAATATAGAGACGCTGTTTCTTCTCGTCTTCGCTGACGTCGTCAGGCAGGTCTGCCGCCGGTGTACCGGGACGCGCGGAGTAGATAAAGCTGTAGCTCATATCAAAGTTGATATCGCCAATCAGCTTCATGGTCTGTTCAAAGTCCTGCTGGGTTTCCCCCGGGAAGCCAATGATAAAGTCAGAGCTGATTTCAATATCCGGACGCGCCGCCCGCAGTTTGCGAATGATGGCCTTGTATTCCAGCGCGGTATGCGCACGCTTCATCAGCGTCAGAATACGGTCGGCACCGCTCTGTACGGGCAGATGCAGGAAGCTCACCAACTCTGGCGTATCGCGATAGACCTCAATGATGTCATCAGTGAATTCAATCGGGTGGCTGGTGGTGAAACGAATGCGGTCAATGCCGTCAATGGCCGCGACCAGACGCAACAGCTCAGCAAAGGTGCAAACGTCACCATCGAAGGTCGCGCCGCGATAGGCGTTGACGTTCTGACCGAGCAGGTTGACCTCGCGAACCCCCTGTGCAGCCAGTTGGGCGATCTCCAGCAGAATATCATCTGAGGGACGGCTGACTTCTTCTCCGCGGGTATAAGGCACCACGCAGAACGTACAGTATTTGTTGCAGCCTTCCATGATGGAGACAAACGCGGTTGGCCCTTCGGCACGCGGTTCAGGCAGGCGGTCAAACTTTTCGATTTCCGGGAAGCTGATATCCACAACCGGACTTTTGCTGCCGCGCACGGTGTTAATCATTTCGGGCAGACGGTGCAGGGTTTGCGGACCAAAGACGATGTCCACGCACGGCGCACGCTGGCGAATATGATCGCCTTCCTGTGACGCAACGCAGCCGCCGACACCGATAATCAAATCCGGGTTGCGCTCTTTCAGTTTTTTCCAGCGCCCCAACTGGTGGAAGACCTTCTCCTGCGCTTTCTCGCGGATAGAGCAGGTGTTGAGCAGCAGAATATCCGCCTCTTCGGCTTCCTCTGTCAGGGTATAGCCGTGCGTGCTGTTCAGTAGGTCAGACATCTTAGATGAATCGTACTCATTCATCTGACATCCCCAGGTTTTGATATGCAGTTTTTTTGTCATCGAGCTAGCCATTAAATCAGTGCAGTGAAGTGCTGGGGGCGTATTGTAATGCTTTGCTGCGGATGTGACCAGCCTGAGGGCTTTTCTGATCGTGTCTGATTTTTCCGGTACACTTTGCCGTAAGACAACCGCGCTGAAAAGTGACGGCAGATAAGAGGGAAAAAAGTTATGCAGGATAACCGGTTTGATGTGGTGATAGTGGGCGGTGGCATGGTCGGCGCCGCGCTGGCATGTGGTCTGACGCAGCACCAGTTTCGTGTGGCGGTTGTAGAGCGGGCAACGCCACCTCCTTTTGATCCACACAGCCTGCCCGATGTGCGTATTTCCGCGGTCGGATCCTCTTCCGTGGCACTCCTGAAACAGCTCAACGTCTGGCAACGTGTTGAGGCGATGCGCTGTGCGCCTTATCGCAAACTTGAAACCTGGGAGTGGCAAACGGCGCAGGTTAATTTCGACGCCGAATCGCTGGGGCTGCCTGAACTCGGTTACATGGTTGAAAATAATGTGTTGCAACGCGCCCTTTGGGAAGAGATGGAACAGCGCGGCATCACCCTGCTGTGCCCGGCGACGATGGACGATCTCCAGCCCTGCAATGGCGGCTGGACGCTGTCATTGAGCAATGGGGCTGCGGTCAGCACGGCATTAGTCGTGGGGGCCGATGGTGCCAACTCACAGGTGCGGCAAATGGCCGGTATCGGCATTCGTGGCTGGCGCTACGCGCAGTCCTGTCTGCTGGTCAGCGTCACCTGTGAACATCCCGCTGGCGATGCCACCTGGCAGCATTTTACGCCGCAGGGGCCACGTGCGTTTCTGCCGCTGTTTGGCAACCATGCTTCTCTGGTGTGGTACGACTCCGCTGCACGCATTCGTCAGCTACAGACTATGCCGATGGCGCAGCTGGAAAAAGAAATTGCCCGGCATTTCCCGGCACGGCTGGGACGCTTTCATGCCCATGCAGCCGGGGGCTTCCCGCTGGTGCGTCGTCACGCCTCGCGCTATGTTATGCCAGGGCTGGCGCTGGTGGGGGATGCCGCGCACACCATTAATCCTCTGGCGGGGCAGGGCGTCAATCTGGGCTATCGGGATATCGATGCATTAATGGACGTATTGATTGAGGCGCGCGATAAAGCAGAGGACTGGTCATCCGAACGCATACTGCTGCGTTATCAACGCCAGCGGCGCAACGATAACCTACTGATGCAGAGTGGCATGGACCTGTTCTATTTTACCTTCAGTAACCAGGTTGGGCCGCTAAAGCTGGTGCGCAATCTGGGGCTCATTGCCGCTGAGCATTCAGGCGTGCTGAAGCGTCAGGTTTTGCGATACGCACTGGGATTGTAAGCATCGGCTGCGCGTTGCCTTGAGGTGATGCGTGGCCTGTTTGACCGAAAGACAAAAACAACAAAGCCCGCAGAAGCGGGCTTTGTTGCTTAATTTGGCTGGGGTGCAGGGATTCGAACCCCGGAATGCTGGTATCAGAAACCAGTGCCTTACCGCTTGGCGACACCCCAATGGTGTCAAATCAAATTGTCTAAAAATGGCTGGGGTGCAGGGATTCGAACCCCGGAATGCTGGTATCAGAAACCAGTGCCTTACCGCTTGGCGACACCCCAAGAAAATGGTGGCTACGACGGGAATCGAACCTGTGACCCCAGCATTATGAGTGCTGTGCTCTAACCAGCTGAGCTACGTAGCCAAATTGTACTGCCTTTCGATGATGGCTGGGATACCTGGATTCGAACCAGGGAATGCCGGTATCAAAAACCGGTGCCTTACCGCTTGGCGATATCCCATTCGTCCACTCGCAGCCGCGAGATACATCGAAATTGGCTGGGGTACCTGGATTCGAACCAGGGAATGCCGGTATCAAAAACCGGTGCCTTACCGCTTGGCGATACCCCATCCATGCTGCCGAATCATGAAATGGTGCGGGAGGCGAGACTTGAACTCGCACACCTTGCGGCGCCAGAACCTAAATCTGGTGCGTCTACCAATTTCGCCACTCCCGCAGAAAAAAGATGGTGGCTACGACGGGAATCGAACCTGTGACCCCAGCATTATGAGTGCTGTGCTCTAACCAGCTGAGCTACGTAGCCATCTTTTTTTCGCGCAACCTTCATCGGCGTTGCGGGGCGCATTATGCGGAGTTGACTACACAGCGTCAACAAGTTTTTTGCCGTTTTTTGCCTTCAAACGCCTGTTTGTCTGGCTTATAACCAGGGTGATGCTTTATTCGGCAATTTTTCAGTGAATACAACGGCAATAACAAAAAAGATGGGCCGTATACGGCCCATATTGTCACTCAGTATAGCACTTATTTGTAGGCAGACTGGTGAACGCCCACGGCACGTCCTGACGGGTCATCCATGTTTTTGAAGGCTTCGTCCCACTCGATGGCTTTTGCCGATGAACAGGCAACAGACGGCCCGCCTGGTACGCACTCTGCAGCGCTCGGCAGTGGGAAGAGTTCTTCAAAGATTTCACGGTACAGGTACGCTTCTTTCGACCCCGGCGTGTTATACGGGAAACGGAAGTGCGCCGTCGCCAGTTGCTGATCGCTGATTTGTTTGGCCGCGACTTCTTTCAGTGTGTCAATCCAGCTGTAACCCACGCCGTCAGAGAACTGCTCTTTCTGGCGCCAGGCCACGCTTTCGGGCAGGTAAGAGGAGAAGCATTCACGCAGAATGTGTTTTTCCATTTTACCGTTGCTGCCGCACATCTTGTCTTGTGGGTTGATACGCATGGCGACATCCAGGAATTTCTTATCCAGGAACGGCACGCGTGCTTCAACGCCCCAGGCAGACATCGCTTTGTTGGCGCGTGCGCAGTCAAACATATGCAGGGCCAGCAGTTTGCGAACGTTCTCCTCATGGAACTCTTTCGCGTTTGGCGCCTTATGGAAATACAGATAACCACCAAAGACTTCGTCAGCCCCTTCGCCCGACAGCACCATTTTGATGCCCATGGCTTTAATCTTACGCGACATCAGGTACATCGGTGTGGAGGCGCGAATCGTGGTCACATCATAGGTTTCAATGTGGTAGATCACGTCACGAATCGCATCCAGGCCTTCCTGCACCGTGAAGTGAATTTCGTGGTGCACCGTACCCAGATGCTCTGCCACCAGTTTGGCCGCTTTCAGATCCGGTGATCCTTCCAGACCGACCGCGAACGAGTGCAGCTGTGGCCACCAGGCGTCACTTTTATCCTGATCTTCCACGCGTTTGGCCGCGAAACGTTTGGTTACCGCTGAAATAATTGACGAGTCCAGACCACCAGACAGCAGCACGCCATACGGAACATCGGACATCAGGTGGCTTTTTACTGACTCTTCCAGCGCATGTTTCAGTTCTGCTGCGTCGGTCACGTTGTTCTCAACGTTCTGGTATTCCATCCAGTCACGCTGCCAGTAACGACGAATTTCACCGTCGGTGCTGGAAAGGTAGCTTCCCGGCGGGAATTCTTTGATTGAACGGCACACCGGCACCAGCGCTTTCATTTCTGAGGCGACAAACAGGTTACCGTGCTCATCGTTGCCCATATACAGCGGGATGATACCGATATGGTCACGGCCAATCAGATAGGTGCCTTTGACGCTGTCATACAGGATGAAGGCAAACATGCCTTCCAGTTCGTCAAGAAAATCGACACCTTTCTCCTGGTACAGCGCCAGAATCACTTCGCAGTCAGAACCGGTCTGAAACGCGTAGCGATCGCTCAATTTTGCGCGCAGGGCCTGATGGTTGTAGATCTCACCATTGACTGCCAGTACGTGGGTGTGGTCAGCGTTATACAGCGGCTGTGCACCGTTGTTCACGTCAACAATTGAGAGGCGCTCATGAGCAAGAATGGCGTGGTCATCGGCGTAAACGCCTGACCAGTCCGGCCCACGGTGACGCATCAAACGTGAGCTTTCCAATGCTTTTTTACGTAACTCAACGGGATCGCTTTTCAGATCCAGCACACCAAAAATAGAACACATATCTGACTCCTGAACTCACCTGCGGCGATGTAATTTTACGTTTGTCCGGCAGCCTGTGGCTGCGTGATGTATAAGAAAATGCGTTATTTACGGTCCCCAATGCAAGAGGAATCGTATTTTGCTGATGAAAATGTTGTTGTGTGGCGAGGTATATTGAATTTTATCTAACAGAATTGGGTTTTTATTGTTGAATCGGCAATGAAATGAAATTTCAGCACGCTTTTTGAGTGAGGATAACGGGCGCAGAGAGCCATAAAGGTGAGACGCACCACAGAATCTGGCAGTGCGTCATAAGAGAAATGAATCAAAAGAGGTCGATATCGGCAACAGACGGGAAAATCCAGTCAGGACGGAAAGGCATCGCATCAATGTCGGTAAGCGTGGATACGCCAGAAAGCACCAGAATCGTTTCCAGACCGGCCTGAAAACCAGCGAGGATATCGGTACGAAGATTATCGCCCACGATAACCGTTTCCTCTGAATGGGCCTGCATCTTGTTCAGCGCGGCGCGCATGATGTAGGGGCTGGGCTTGCCAACGTAAAATGGCCTGCGACCTGAAATCTTTTCAATACCGGCACACAGTGCGCCACAGGCGGGCACAAAGCCCCGGGCATGCGTATCGGGATTGGTTGCAATGAACCGCGCGCCGTTTGCCACAAAGAAAGCGGCCTTGTGCATCATGTCCCAGTTGAATGAGCGGGTTTCCCCTACGATAACGAAATCCGGGTTGACGTCAGTGATGGTAAAGCCGGCTTTATACAATTCGTGTACCAGCGCACCTTCGCCAATGACATAGGCTTTTTTGCCTTCCTGGCGGCGTAAAAAGTCCGCGGTGGCCATGGCTGAGGTGTAAAACACCGAATCCGGTATGTCGATTCCCGCCGAGGAAAAACGGTTTGCCAAATCACGCGCCGTTTGTGAAGGATAATTGGTCAGCACCACCAATGGCATGTCTTTCGCCAGGATGCGCTGCAAAAATTCTTTCGCGCCGGGCACTGCGGTATTGTCGTGCATCAGCACGCCATCGATATCACAAATTACATTTTTAATCGTCATAAAGGGGTTCCGATACGCGCCGCGCTGAGTAAGGCCGCGCTTAGTCTTCCAAAAGATGTTGCAGCAGAATGCCGTTTAACATCGCCCGTTTTGCCAGGGCAAAGGCCCCAATCGCGGAGCGGTGATCGAGTTGTGAACGCACCACCGGCAGATGTTTACGGAAGGCCGCCAGCGCCTGGGTATTAATGCAACTTTCTATGGCCGGGAGCAACACGCGTTCAGCTTCCGTAATTTCGCCGGCCAACACAATTTTTTGCGGATTAAACAGGTTAATGGCGATAGCAATGGCTTTACCCAGATAGCGACCCACGTATTCGACAACTTCACTTGCCAGCGCATCGCCCTGGTTCGCCGCCTGACAGATGTGCGGCATCTGGCAGGCATCCTGAGTCAATATGCTGGGGTAGCCTTTATTCAACAGCTCTCTGACGCGCTGTTCAATGGCGCCATTCGCCGCGATGGTTTCAAGGCAGCCAAAGTTACCGCAATGGCAGCGTTCCCCGAGCGGATCGACCTGAATATGGCCGATTTCACCCACGTTGCCATTACTGCCCAGGAATATTTGTCCGTTGGCAATAATCCCTGCGCCCGTTCCCCGATGCAGTCGCACTAATATGGAATCAGCACAATCACGGGTTGCGCCAAAATAGTGCTCTGCCAGCGCCAGACTGCGAATGTCATGACCCACAAAGCTGGTCACCTTAAAGCGTTTTTTCAGGTTGGCCACCAGAGGCCACTGGTCCACCGTAATGTGCGGCATATAACGGATAACGCCATTATGCGGATCGACCAGGCCAGGCAGAATCACCGATATGGCTATCAGCTCACGAATTTTCGCTTCGCTCTGCTGAATAAAATGCGCAACGGCATCGAACAGCGCCTGCTCCAGCGTGTCCTGCGTGGTTTGCGGCAGGGGATAATCCTGCTGAGCCAGTGATTTGCCGCTTAAATCGAACAGCGTTAAGGTCGCATCGTTGCGGCCGAGGCGCACGCCGATAGTGTGAAAGTGACGGGTTTCAGTGACGATGGAGATCGCGCGGCGTCCGCCGGTGGACGCCTGCTGGTCCACCTCTTTGATCAGGCCGCGCTCAATAAGCTGGCGGGTAATTTTGGTCACACTGGCGGGCGCGAGTTGGCTCAGATCCGCAATCTGAATGCGCGAAATCGGTCCCTGTTGGTCGATTAACCGGTAGACGGCTGCGCTGTTCAGTTGTTTGACAAGATCGACATTTCCAATTTGTGTCTGGCCGCCAGTAGTCATTCAGTGCTTACTCGCTCAGGACGTTATCTCCATTGACTAACGTCTTAATAATTTTAAAGTCGCGTGTAAATACGGTCAGATTGGCGAGTTTTCCTGCCTGGATAGTGCCTGACTGTTTTTCTACGCCCATTGCCCGTGCCGGATAAAGTGATGCCATGCGCAGCGCTTCATCCAGTGGAATGCCTGCATGTTCAACGCTGTTTTGCACGGCTTCGATCATCGTCAGTGCGGAACCGCTCAGCGTGCCATGTTCATCAACACAGAGTCCATCACGATAATATATTGTTTTACCAGCAAAAATAAACTTATCGATTGTGGCACCTGCGGGCGCAGTGGCATCGGTTACCAGGACCAGCTTGTCACCCTTAATGCGTTTGGCATTACGAACGTTAGCGTAATGAACATGTAAACCATCCGCAATGATGCCGCAGTATACATCAGGCGCATCAAACAGCGCACCGATTAGGCCCGGCTCACGCCCTGCAAAGGCCGGCATGGCATTATAAAGGTGCGTCGCAAAGGTGATGCCGGCGGCAAAACCCGCTTTGGCTTCTTCGAAAGTGGCATTGGAATGACCCGCAGACACCACAATACCGGCGTCGCTGAGTTGGCGAATCACGGCGCTTCCGACGCTTTCTGGCGCCAGTGTGACCTTGCTAATCACATCCGCATTCGCACACAGGAAATCGACCATCTTCGGATCGGGCTGGCGAATAAGGGCAGGGTTATGGGTGCCTTTTTTGGCGACGTTCAGCCACGGACCTTCCAGATGTAATCCCAGCAGAAAGTGGGGATACTTCTGCAAAAAGGCGCGCATTGTTTCGACGGCGCGCACCATGAGTTCGTCACTGCTGGTAATCAGCGTTGGCAGAAAGCTGGTGCAGCCGGATTTAACATTGGCGCGGTGCATGGTTTCCAGCGTTTCCACGCTGATGGCATGGATATCGTCATTAAACTGCACGCCTCCACAGCCGTTAAGCTGCAGGTCAATAAAGCCGGGTGCGATAATCGCGCCCCCAACATCCTGCTGTTCTATTTCTGGCGGCAAGGCTGCCAGAGAGCAAACCCGCTCAATTTTGCCGTCAGCGATGACGACAGCATGATGATCGAAAATGTCATCGCCGCTGTAGATACGGCCGTTCACTAATGCGTACATCTTGTTCTCCCGGCTTGCCTGCCGTTAACGCGTCTAACCGCAGGTGACGAAATGATTGTGTTAAACGCCCTGCATATTTTCCGCTTCCATTTCACGGAAGTATTTCACCGTTTTGACTTTTAGCTCCATGGTGGCAGGCTCATCACAGACCACCACGGATTTAGGATGAAGCTGCAGGCAGCTAATCGTCCACATATGGTTCACGTTCCCTTCAACAGCAGCCTGCAACGCCTGGGCTTTTACGTGCCCGGTGACCAGGATCATGACTTCTTCGGCATCAAGCAGCGTACCAACGCCGACTGTCAGCGCGTATTTGGGTACCTGATCCACATCACCGTTGAAAAAACGCGAGTTCGCTACGCGCGTGTCGTGCGTCAGGGTTTTAATCCGGGTGCGTGAAGACAGAGAGGAGGCGGGTTCATTAAACGCGATATGCCCATCGTTACCAACGCCGCCCATAAACAGGTGAATTTTACCCAGTGTCCGAATTTTATCTTCATAACGGCGACATTCTGCGTCAATATCTGGCGCATTACCATTCAGTAAATTGATATTTTCTGGTTGGATATCAACGTGGTCGAAGAAATTGCGGTACATAAAGCTGTGATAGCTTTCCGGATGCTCTTTCGGCAAGCCAACGTATTCGTCCATGTTAAAGGTCACGACATGTTTAAAGCTGACCTGGCCCGCTTTGTGCATGTCAATCAGGTGTTTATAGGCTTCCAGCGGCGTTCCGCCCGTGGGCAGTCCCAGGATAAAAGGCTTGTCAGCACGGGGATTAAACGCATTGATGCGATTGACGATATGGCGTGCCGCCCATTTGCCGACCTGAGTTGGGGTGGATAAAGGAATCAGTCTCATATTGCACCTCGAATGTGAGTTAACGGTCAGACGTGCAGCTAATACGCGGGTCAGGCCTGAAGTGGCAGGCGCAAAGGGTGTAAGAAAGCGCACATCTTGATATTTCGCATCATAAAATAAGTTTGCCTTTATAGCCAGTGAGAGTGACCTTAAAAATCGATTTATGGTGATAATTGTCACAGATAGTAGCTATTAATTTGTGAAGCGAATTAAATTGTTATTACACTCCTCAGCATTGAGTGTAATGCCGTAAGAGGCTTGCTGCTGACATAACAACATTAAGCGGCAGCATAGCTACAGAGTCAGTTCATAGGGGGAAGGGTCAATGTTAAGTTATTTACAACGAGTGGGACGGGCGCTGATGGTGCCGGTCGCCACTTTGCCTGCTGCAGCAATACTTATGGGGATCGGCTACTGGATCGATCCGGACAGCTGGGGCGCGGGCAATGCCTTTGCCGCCCTGTTGATTAAATCCGGTGGCGCGATCATTGAAAACATGTCGGTGCTGTTCGCGATTGGCGTGGCGTACGGTATGTCAAAAGATAAAGACGGCGCGGCCGCACTCACCGGCTTCGTTGGTTTCCTGGTCGTGACGACGTTGTGTTCGCCTGCCGCCGTGGCGATGATTCAGAAAATACCGGTGGCTGACGTCCCTGCGGCCTTTGGGAAAATCAGCAATCAGTTTGTCGGTATTCTGGTTGGGGTTCTGTCAGCCGAAGTCTACAACCGCTTTAGCCATGTTGAACTGCCCAAAGCGTTCTCGTTCTTCAGCGGCCGTCGTCTGGTCCCGATTCTGGTCTCGTTCCTGATGATTCTGGTCGCGTTCATCCTGATGTATATCTGGCCAGTCATCTTTAATGGTCTGGTGAGCTTTGGTGAGCATATCCAGAAGCTGGGATCGGTAGGGGCCGGCGTCTATGCCTTCTTCAACCGATTGCTTATTCCGGTGGGCTTACATCATGCGCTGAACTCCGTGTTCTGGTTCGACGTCGCGGGCATCAACGATATTCCTAAATTCCTCGGCGGTGCACAGTCGCTGGCGAATGGCACCGCTATTCCGGGCATCACGGGCCGTTATCAGGCGGGCTTCTTCCCTATCATGATGTTCGGTTTACCCGGCGCAGCGCTGGCGATTTACCATTGTGCTCGTCCTGAAAATCGGGCGAAGGTCGGCGGGATCATGTTGGCGGCGGCTTTTGCCGCCTTCTTTACCGGCATTACCGAACCACTGGAATTTTCCTTTATGTTCGTGGCACCGGTACTCTATGTCATCCATGCTGTGTTGACCGGTCTGTCTGTGTTTATTGCTGCCAGCATGCATTGGATTGCCGGCTTTGGTTTCAGCGCGGGGCTGGTGGACATGGTGCTCTCATCCCGCAATCCCCTGGCGACGCACTGGTACATGCTGATTCCGCAAGGGCTGGTGTTCTTCGTTATCTACTATGTTGTGTTCCGTTTCACCATCAAAAAATTCAACCTGATGACGCCGGGCCGTGAACTGGCGGTTGCTGGCGATGAAACCGATGGTTATGACGTGAATGTGGATACTACCGACAACGGTGAGAGCGCGACCGAATCTCTGGCGCGTCGTTACATTGGCGCGGTGGGCGGTTCAGACAACTTAACCGCGATCGATGCCTGCATTACGCGTTTGCGTCTGAATGTGAAGGATGCCGGGCAGGTTAATGAAGGCGTGGCGAAACGCCTGGGTGCCTCAGGTGTGATCCGCCTGAACAAGCAGAGCGTTCAGATAATCGTCGGCACACAGGCTGAAAGTATCGCCATGGCCATGAAAAAAGTGTTGGTGAAAGGCCCGGTTGCAGCCGCTACCGCCAGCGCACCCGCTGCGGCCAGCGACGTGAAACCTCAGGCTGTGTTAAACAGTGAAAAACGCGTTATCGCGACCTTAGTGGCGCCCGTAAGCGGTGAAATTGTGCCGCTGGATGCCGTACCGGATGAGGCTTTTGCCAGTAAAGCGGTCGGCGACGGTGTGGCAATCAAACCCAGCGACAAGCGCGTTGTGGCCCCCATTGCGGGCACCGTGGTGAAAATCTTTAACACTAACCATGCGTTCTGCCTGGAAAGTGAAAATGGGGTGGAGATCGTGGTGCACATGGGGCTGGATACCGTGGCGCTGGGCGGTCAGGGCTTTACCCGTTTAGTGGAAGAGGGCGCTCAGGTTACGGCAGGTCAGCCGGTGCTGGAGATGGATCTTGACTATCTCAACGCTCATGCCCGCTCGATGATAAGTCCGGTGGTGGTCAGCAATATTGAAGACTTCGCAGGATTAACGCTGTTGACGCAGGGCCAGGTGATCGCGGGTGAAACCCCGCTGTATGAAATTAAAGGCTAATTCGCTGTATCGACAACAAAAGGCAGGAAGCGATTCCTGCCTTTTTTATTTTAAACGCCCAACAAACGGTTGTTTCTCTGCAACGCTTTGTGGATCATACCCGGATATTACGTGGTATAAACCACCCTTTCTACGCGTTGAGGATTTTGAGATGAGTGAGGCTGAAGCCCGCCCAACTAACTTTATTCGTCAGATTATTGACGAGGATTTGGCGAGCGGGAAGCACAGCAGTGTGCATACCCGTTTCCCGCCAGAGCCAAATGGTTATCTGCACATCGGTCATGCTAAGTCAATCTGCCTGAATTTTGGTATTGCACAAGACTATCAGGGCGAGTGCAATCTGCGTTTTGACGATACCAATCCGGTTAAAGAGGATATGGAATTTGTTGAGTCCATCAAGCGTGATGTGCAGTGGTTGGGTTTTTCGTGGAGTGGCGACGTTCGTTATTCATCTGACTATTTTGATCAGCTTTACCAGTATGCGGTTGAACTGATCGGAAAGGGACTTGCCTATGTTGATGAACTGACCCCTGAAGAAATTCGTGAATACCGGGGAACGTTAACCGCGCCGGGTAAAAACAGCCCATACCGCGATCGCAGCGTGGAAGAGAACCTTGCCCTGTTTGAAAAAATGCGCAACGGTGAATTTGCAGAAGGTAAAGCCTGTCTGCGTGCAAAAATTGATATGGCTTCCAGCTTTATCGTTATGCGCGACCCGGTGCTGTACCGCATTAAGTTTGCTGAACATCATCAAACCGGCAACAAATGGTGCATCTACCCGATGTACGATTTTACCCACTGCATTTCCGATGCGCTGGAAGGCATTACGCATTCACTCTGTACACTGGAGTTCCAGGATAACCGCCGTCTGTATGACTGGGTGCTGGACAACATCACGATTCCGGTTCATCCACGTCAGTACGAATTTTCGCGCCTGAATCTTGAATATGCGGTGATGTCAAAACGCAAACTCACGCAGCTGGTCAGTGAGAAGCATGTGGAAGGCTGGGACGATCCCCGTATGTTAACCGTGTCCGGCCTGCGTCGCCGTGGTTATACCGCGGCCTCAATCCGTGAGTTTTGCCGGCGTATTGGTATCACCAAGCAGGACAACATTGTTGAAATGGCCTCGCTGGAGTCTTGTATCCGCGACGATCTCAACGAAAATGCGCCACGCGCGATGGCGGTGTTGGATCCGGTTAAGCTGGTGCTGGAAAACCTGCCGGCAGGCCATAACGAAGTGCTTAGCATGCCGAACCATCCTAACAAACCGGAGATGGGGACGCGCGACGTGCCGTTCAGCCGCGAAATCTGGATCGATCGGGCCGATTTCCGTGAAGAAGCTAACAAGCAGTATAAACGCCTGGTGCTGGGTAAAGAGGTGCGCCTGCGTAATGCGTACGTGATCCGAGCCGAGCGCATCGCGAAAGATGAAGAAGGCAATATCACCTGCATCTACTGCACCTGTGATGTGGATACGCTGAGCAAAGATCCTGCTGACGGCCGTAAAGTTAAAGGCGTGATTCACTGGGTGTCCGCTGAACATGCGCTGCCCGCTGAGTTCCGTCTTTACGATCGCCTGTTTAGCGTACCCAATCCTGGCGCGGCAGACGATTTCCTGACCACGATTAATCCCGACTCGCTGGAAGTCAAACAGGGCTTCGTTGAACCCGGCCTGCGTGATGCGGTGGCCAGCGCGCCTTACCAGTTTGAGCGCGAAGGCTACTTCTGTGCCGACAGCGTTTATTCAACCCCTTCACAGTTAGTGTTTAACCGCACGGTAGGTTTACGCGATACCTGGGCGAAAATCGGCGAATAATTTCTGTGTGATGTTGACCGCAGGGTAATCGAAAGGGCGACTTATCGCCCTTTTTTATTGCGGCGATTTTTTTTAGTACCGACGTTTCTCCTGAGCAGAGTCAGAGTATTAATTTTATTTTTGTGGAACCGCTCTCAGTTTAATTTTTTTAATAAATTTCCCAGTGTTAATTCTTTTTTTTCAGGTACGCTAACCCTCTGAAGTATCAGTTTGTGGGTTTAAAAGGAAAAAATGACACTTTTTGCACAGGAAGCCAAACATAGCGTTGTCGTGTTACATCAGCTTATTGAACATATTTTTAATCATGTTCGGGATGGTAGCGACAGTTTTCATCTGCTGCTCTCGCACTTTCATCCCGATTTTAAGATGGTCACGCCGCAGGGAAAACAGCTGAATCTGGATCAGGTTGAAGATCTTTTTCGACGACTGCAGGGGGCAAGGGAAGGGATGCGCATTGCGACCAGTGAGCATGTAATTCTTTCTGAGCATGCGAACGAAGTGACGATTCAGTATCGCGAACTGCAGATGATGAATGGTGAAAATAAAAGCCGTATTTCGCTGGCGATTCTGGACTGCACCACCTCTGTTCCACGCTGGCGCTACCTGCAGGAAACGCTCGTGACCTGAGCGACAGCAATAAAAAAGCCGATGTGAACATCGGCTTTTTTACTTTGTACCCGAAAGCGCTTATTTGTCGTGCAGCGTTTCGTCTTCACGGCAGTCGCCCAGTGCACAGTGGCCGTACAGGTACAGGCTGTGGTTGGTGAGCTTAATACCATGACGGGTCGCGATTTCACGTTGACGCGTCTCAATGGATTCGTCACTAAATTCAATCACTTTACCGCAATCCAGACAGATCAGGTGGTCGTGATGGTGCTGCTGCGTCAGCTCAAACACCGATTTACCGCCTTCAAAGTTGTGGCGGGTCACGATGCCTGCATCGTCGAACTGGTTAAGCACACGGTAGACCGTGGCCAGTCCAATCTCTTCGCCCATGTCGATCAGGCGTTTATACAGATCTTCCGCGCTGACGTGATGGCATGCAGGTTCCTGAAGCACTTCCAGAATTTTGAGTCTGGGCAATGTGACTTTCAGGCCAGCCTTCTTTAATGCGGTATTGTTGTCAGTCATGCGGATATTGTCCTGTTACTTTAGTCACTCTTGTGGCACGTAGCCTGTATGTCGATCGACCGCCATTCTCATTTGCGTCTCATTATAGAACTGATGCGCTGAAATGAAAACCGATGTCCTTGCGATGCGCCAGCGGCGATGTTCGCTGCGCATGGCATGGAAAGCGGACGAGTCGCATTTCGCGTTTTGTCATCTCAGTTCCAGGGAAATAAGCAGATGATCGATGCGGGTATTCTACAGATTAAATGGGGAAAGTTACAAAAATGTAGCTATTATTTTTATAGGAAAAGCCGTTTGCCCAGTGTGAACCTGCGTCCACACTGAGCTCAGCGCGATCAGGCTTCAATGATTTCTTTGAGCTGCAGCTCATCAAAAATTTGCTTAACCCATTTATCAACGCGTTCGTTGGTCAGCTCTGGCTGGCGATCTTCATCAATAGCCAGACCCAGGAAGTGGTTGTCATCAGCCAGGCCTTTTGACGCTTCGAAGTGGTAACCCTCGGTCGGCCAGTGGCCCACGATGATGGCGCCGTTAGGTTCGATGATGTCACGAATGGTTCCCATGGCATCACAGAAGTACTCTGCGTAATCTTCCTGATCGCCACAGCCAAACAGCGCAACCAGCTTGCCGTTAAAGTCGATCTCTTCCAGCGTCGGGAAGAAGTCATCCCAGTCGCACTGGGCTTCACCGTAATACCAGGTGGGGATGCCCAGCAGCAGAATGTCAAAGGCTTCTAAGTCTTCTTTAGTGCTTTTCGCGATGTCGTGAACTTCTGCAACGTCTTTACCCAGTTGTTTCTGGATCATTTTTGCAATGTTTTCGGTGTTACCGGTATCGCTGCCAAAGAAGATGCCTACGATTGCCATGGGTAAAATAACCTCTTAAATCCTGATGATAGAATGAATGCCGGAGCCTGTTCAGCAAATGATAGCAGACCGCGCAAAAGGGCGGAATGTGTAAAGCCGCGACATTTGTTTCTGTGTGCGGTTTACCCGCGTGAGTCCAGTTTGAGTTGTGCCAGCAGCATTTGTTCAATTAATTCGCTGCGGCTGAGATTGCGCTGCTCAGCCAGCATATTCAGCGCTTCAACGGCTTCACTGTTCATTTTGAGTTCGACACGACGAAGTCCGCGCCCTTTGTCACGTTTCAGTTGATTGCGTTTGTTGATACGCAGTTGTTCATCACGCGTAAGCGGACTGGTTTTTGGGCGACCCGGGCGACGCTCGTTAGCGAACAGATCGAGCGTCGTACGGTCAGTGTGTTCTTTTGCCATGACTTAGTACAACTGAGTGGGCGCGAACGAGACGTTTCCGCTGCGCAGATTAAAGTATTGACTCTTCCCGCGGGCAACCGCGCCTACGGCAAAAATTTAGCGCGCCATCATACTCCAGGCTAACCGCGGACGCCAATCTTAAACTTTTACAGCCAGTTAAGATGTTTTAAAGCGCAAAAAAGCGTCGAATACTGCGTAAAACGGCATCAGGTTTTTCAGCATGGACCCAGTGACCAGCACCACCGATCACATGTGCATGCGCGGCCGGGAACTGCCTGAGTAACGCGTCACGATACTGATTATCCAGATAAGGTGAGTCGCCACCGCGAATAAACAGCGCGGGATGTGGCCAGGCAGGCACCTCCTGCCAGCCGGAGATCAGCGCATAGTTGTCCCATAACACCGGGACATTAAAGCGCCATTCGCCCTGACTGAATGATTTCAGGATGAACTGAATGACGCCGTCCTCATCAATGTGGTTGCGCATGATCTCTGCGGCTTCAGTGCGTAAGGTGACGCCAGCGGCCGTGACGGCCCGGATAGCGGCAAAAATCTCGTCATGCCGACGTGTCTGATAGTCAACGGGCGCGATGTCGATCATCACCATCTGTTCGATACGTTCTGGTGCCAGCGCGCTCATTGTCATGGCGATCTTACCGCCCATGGAATGACCAATGACCGCGATCCGCTCAATCCCCTGAGCATCCAGCGTATCCAGCATGTCCTGAGCCATCACCCTGTAGTTCATCTCGTCTGCGCGCGGCGATAGCCCGTGGTTGCGCACATCAACCTGAATAAGCGGTCGATCGTCTTTAAGCCCTCGGGCCAGAATGCCAAGGTTATCAAGACTGCCAAACAGACCATGAATCAGCAGGACAGGTGTGGAATCAGAAGAAGATTGTTCAGTTTGCAGGCGCGCATTCAAAATCATAGCGAAGTTCTTAAGTGTGAGACCTGAGCTTAGGTTATCATGGTTTCACCTTTTCAGGCGCGCTGCTTCCGGCGGCATTAGGACATATTCTGACTTTTGCCCATAAACCGTTTGAATGCTATCAGCCTGTCTGAATTTAACTTTATAATCTTCATGTTAGAACCTGCCTCCTTTTTGAAATGCCGATCAGCAGCTCGGGGTATTCAGAAAATCGCGGGTTCTGTCGTGAGTAAAAAAACCGTACGGAATAAGATGAAAACGATCGAAGTTGACGAAGAGCTCTACCGTTATATTGCCAGCCACACGCAACACATTGGCGAAAGTGCATCCGATATTCTGCGCCGTATGCTGAAGTTTACTGCCGGTCAGCCCGCGGCGGTCAATGACACGCAGCCCCTCTCCGCACCGGCCCCGTCTAAAGCGGCACCGTCGGCAGGTAATGAATCGCGTCCTCAGGATCGTGTTCGCGCGGTGCGTGAGCTTATGCTGTCGGATGAATATGCGGAGCAGAAGCGGGCGGTTAACCGCTTTATGCTAATCTTGTCAACGCTCTATCGTCTGGATACCGCAGCGTTTGCCGAGGCGACAACGTCGCTGCAGGGCCGCACGCGCATCTATTTCGCGGGCGATGAACATACGTTGCTGCAAAGCGGTACCCATACCAAGCCGAAGCACGTTCCCGGCACGCCGTACTGGGTTATTACCAATACCAATACCGGTCGCAAACGCAGCATGGTTGAACACATTATGCTGTCGATGCAGTTCCCGTCGGAACTGGCAGAGAAAGTTTGCGGCACCATTTAAACTGAAGCGTCAGGGAGAAGCGCCAATGGCCAATCACCCCCGTGCCGGGCAGCCTGCCCAGCAGAGCGATTTGATTAACGTTGCACAATTAACTTCACAATATTATGTCCTGCAGCCCGATGTGGCTAACCCAGAACATGCGGTGAAATTTGGCACATCAGGCCATCGCGGTAGCGCAGGACGCCACAGCTTTAACGAAAAGCACATCCTGGCCATAGCTCAGGCGATTGCCGAAGAGCGTAAAAAGAACGGGATTACCGGTCCGTGCTACGTAGGTAAAGATACGCATGCGCTTTCTGAACCTGCGCTGTTGTCCGTGCTGGAAGTGCTGGCCGCAAACGGCGTTGACGTGATTGTTCAACAGGACAATGGCTATACGCCAACGCCGGCGATTTCAAACGCCATCCTTGAGCACAATAAATCGGGCGATCAGCTGGCGGATGGCATCGTTATTACGCCTTCGCACAACCCACCTGAAGACGGCGGGATTAAATACAATCCGCCGAACGGTGGCCCTGCCGATACCAACGTCACCAAAGTGGTTGAAGATCGCGCGAATCAGCTGTTGAAAGAGGGCCTGAAAGGCGTGAAGCGTCTGCCACTGGACCAGGCCTGGGCCAGCGGTCACGTGGTTGAGAAAGATTTGATCCAGCCTTATGTTGAAGGCCTTTCACAGATCATCGATTTCCCGGCGATTCAAAAAGCGGGCCTGAAAATCGGCGTCGATCCGCTTGGCGGTTCCGGCATCGCTTACTGGCAGCGCATTGCTGAGCACTACAAACTCGATCTGACCCTGGTGAATGACGCCGTTGATCAGACGTTCCGCTTTATGCATCTGGATAAAGACGGCGTGGTGCGCATGGACTGCTCGTCCGAATCTGCCATGGCGGGCCTGCTGGCCTATAAGGACAAATTTGACCTGGCGTTTGGCAACGATCCCGATTATGACCGCCACGGTATCGTCACGCCTGCCGGCCTGATGAACCCGAACCACTATCTGGCCGTTGCTATCAACTATCTGTTCCAGCATCGTCCACAATGGGGCAAAGACGTTGCCGTGGGGAAAACCCTGGTGTCCAGTGCCATGATTGACCGCGTCGTTAACGACATCGGCCGCAAGCTAGTGGAAGTGCCGGTGGGCTTTAAGTGGTTCGTGGATGGCCTGTTCGACGGCAGCTTTGGCTTCGGTGGGGAAGAGAGTGCGGGCGCTTCATTCCTGCGCTTTGACGGTACGCCCTGGTCCACCGATAAAGACGGGATCATCATGTGTCTGCTGGCAGCGGAGATTACCGCGGTCACCGGCAAGAACCCGCAGGAGCACTATGATGAGCTGGCCGCGCGTTTTGGTGCACCCAGCTACAATCGCCTGCAGGCGTCAGCCAGTTCCGCACAGAAAGCGGCGCTGTCTAAGCTGTCACCTGAAATGGTGAGTGCTGACACGCTGGCGGGCGATCCGATCACCGCGCGTCTGACCGCTGCGCCGGGCAATGGCGCGTCTATCGGCGGCCTGAAAGTGATGACGGAAAACGGCTGGTTTGCTGCCCGTCCTTCAGGCACCGAAGATGCATACAAAATCTATTGTGAAAGTTTCCTGGGCGCAGAACACCGCGCGCAGATAGAAAAAGAAGCGGTAGAGATTGTCAGCGAAGTGCTGAAAAACGCCTGATTTGCCTGTTAAATGAAAAAAGCGCCTAAGTGGCGCTTTTTTTATGGCATAAACCGGTAGCCGATGCCGGTTTCCGTGAGCAGATGTACCGGCTGGGTAGGATTCGCCTCCAGCTTTTGCCGCAGGTGCCCCATATAGATCCGCAGATAGTGGCTGTGTTCAACGGCGTTTGGTCCCCACACCTGGCTCAACAGCTGCCGCTGGGTCAGCACTTTGCCCGCGTTGTTCAGCAGCGTCGTCAGCAAACGAAACTCTATCGGCGTAAGGTGCACTTCCTCGCCAGCGCGCAGCACTCTGCGGGCCGCAATATCCACGGTAACGTCGGCGAAGCTGACCTTGGGATCGGTATGTTGTCCGGCATGACGGCGCAAGGCGACGCGAACGCGTGCCAGCAGTTCACCAATACCGAAGGGTTTCGTCAGGTAGTCGTCGGCCCCTGCATCCAGCGCGTCAATTTTATCCTGTTCGTCGATTCGGGCCGACAGCACAATCACGGGCAGCGTGCTCCACTGACGCAGCTCGCCAATAAAGGTTTTGCCATCGCCATCGGGCAGGCCGAGATCGAGAATGACCAGATCGGGTTTTCGCGTCGCCGCCTCAATCAACCCACGTTGTAGCGTTTCGGCATCGAAAACCTTCAGGCCTTCGCTTTCCAACGCGATGCGCACGAAGCGGCGAATTTCTTTCTCATCTTCAATGATTAAAACCGTGGTCACGCCAATCCTGCCATTGCCTGAAAAGGGAAAACACACTGTATCAACTTTTCAGCCTTTCGTCCGTGTTGCCATCGAATCGCGCTAAAGATCATCGTCAAAACCATTATTTAACCAAAATGTAACTAATTTTCAGATTGTCATTAACAGTGCAAAAAAGCGTCAAATTTAGTGGTCAGATGAGTAGTAAAATTACACAATCAGGCGTAATATTGGACGCAGATCACATTTAACCGACTTTTCGTCAGGAGGAATCCATGTACCGGACTTATTCTCGTCATAAAATCATTTTGCGCCGTACGCTGGTTATCCTGTTGGGCCTGCTGGCTCTGCCGGTCATGCTGTTTCGCAAGGATCGTGCCCGCTTTTACAGCTATCTGCATCGTATGTGGTGCAAAACCAGCACCAAGCCGGTCTGGCTGGCACAGTCTGAAGCCGCTGCCGGTGTCTTTTGGTAATCAGACTGCATTAAAACGCCTCAGCCCCTGAATTTCTGGCCCGTTCCCTGAATCTTATTACGGGGAACGGGCTTTTTTTGAGCATTATCGTCATCTGCAAAGCCCCGCAGGCTGATTTCCCCACTATTTTGCGCTACACTTAAACCTCTACAAGTTTTCGGAGGTTGTACAAGTATGAGTGAGAAAATTCCGGTTGGAATCAGCGCTTGTCTGCTTGGTGAGAGCGTCAGATTTGATGGCGGCCATAAGCGCCTGGCTTTCGCTACTGATCAACTCACCCCTTTTGTACGTTTTGAACCTGTCTGCCCCGAAATGGCGATTGGCCTTCCTACGCCTCGCCCGGCCTTACGCCTCGTTAAAATGGGCGATGATGACGCTCTGCACCTGTGCTTCAGCAAAGAGGGCGGAGAGGACATCACCGATAAAATGCGCGACTGGTCCGAAAACCGCGTTAAATCCCTTCATCATCTCTGTGGCTACATCCTGTGCGCAAAATCACCCAGCTGCGGCATGGAACGGGTCAGGATTTATGAACCCGCCACCAACAATAACCGCAAAGCAGGCACCGGCATTTTTACCGCCTTTTTGCAGCGTGAAATGCCCTGGCTACCGCTTGAAGAAGATGGTCGCCTTAACGATCCCACCCTGCGCGAAAATTTTATTGGCCGGATTTGTGCCCTGCATGAGTTTAATCAGATGTGGAAACAGGGCCTGACTCGTCACAACCTGATGGCTTTTCACAGCCGCTACAAGCTGCTGCTGTTGGCGCATTCCCAGAAGAAATACCGTGAGCTGGGGCCGTTTGTTGCCTCAATGAACCAGTGGGAATCGTTGGAGGCTTTTGCCTTTGAATACCGCAGCCGCCTGATGGATTTGATGTCACAGCCCGCGTCCCGCACGAATCACACTAACGTTTTGATGCACGTTCAGGGTTATTTCCGTAGTCAGTTAAGCTCTCCTCAGCGCAAAGAGCTGACGTCGCTGATTGACTGCTACCGGCAGGGAACGCAACCGCTGTTAGCACCCATTACAATTCTTAAGCACTATATGGCGGAATATCCGCACCCCTGGCTGACGCAGCAGCGTTACTTCGATCCTTACCCCGAAGCCCTGCGCCTGCGATACGGACAATGATTCAGGAGTACTATGACCACGCATTTAGTCTGGCTGCGAAACGACCTGCGTATTAACGATAATCTGGCGCTGCACGCGGCCTGCACCCAACCCGATGCCAGGGTGATTGCGCTGTTTATCGCAACGCCCGGGCAGTGGCAGCAACATGAGATGGCGGCCCGCCAGGTCGCATTTATTCATCAGAGTCTGGATATGCTGCAGTCCTCCCTCGCGGAGCGGGGCATTCCGCTTCATTTTCATCAGTGTGATGATTTCGCGGCCAGCATCGATTTTCTGGTCGGCTTTTGCCAGAAGCAGCAGGTCGATAAGCTTTTCTACAATTACCAGTACGAAGTCAATGAGCGTGAACGGGATGCCAGCGCAGAAAAACGCCTGCATGAGGCGAACGTAGTCTGCCAGGGCTTTGATGACAGCCTGCTGCTGCCACCGGGCAGTATTCAAACCGGCGATGGCGAGATGTATAAAGTGTTTACGCCGTTCAGCAAGGCCTTTTTACGGCGGCTACAACAGGGGTTACCCGAGTGTGTGCCGGCTCCCAAAGCCCGTGAAGGTGCGCCGCTTAAAGAGCCAAAAAGCCTTCCTCCTTTCGATTATCCAAAAGCGGATATCGACACGTCGCTGTTTCCGCCCGGTGAACAGGCGGCCGTTAAGCGGTTACGTGAGTTTGCCAAACAGGCGGTGCTCGATTACGCAAAGCAGCGCGATTTGCCCGCGCTGGACAGCACCAGTCGTTTATCGGTCTATCTCTCTACCGGCGTGCTCTCGCCACGGCAATGCCTGCATCGAATCCTACATGAACAACCCAAAGCGCTGGAGAGCAGTCCGGCTGCCGTATGGATCAACGAACTGATATGGCGTGAATTTTACCGTCACCTCATCGTGGCGCATCCGCGCTTGTGCAAACATCAGCCTTTTGTTCACTGGACACGCAACGTGGCGTGGCAACGTAACAGTGCGCACTTCGACGCCTGGAAGGCGGGGAAAACTGGTTATCCCATTGTGGATGCCGCCATGCGTCAGATGCAGACCATCGGCTGGATGCACAACCGACTTCGCATGATTACCGCCAGCTTTCTGGTGAAAGACCTGCTTATCGACTGGCGAGAAGGCGAGCGGTACTTCATGCAGCAGTTGATCGATGGCGACCTGGCTGCCAACAATGGCGGCTGGCAATGGGCGGCGTCAACCGGCACCGATGCCGCGCCTTATTTCCGCATCTTCAACCCGACCACGCAGGGCGAGCGCTTCGATAAAGAGGGGGAGTTTATTCGCCGCTATCTGCCAGAGTTGAAAGAGGTGCCTGACAGCGATATCCATCAGCCTCACCAATGGGCTCAGAAAAATAACAAGAAACTCGATTATCCGGCGCCAATCGTGGAACATAAGGACGCACGTAAAAAGACACTCGACGCCTTTGAGCGCGCGAAGAACGCGGCCTGAGGCGGCAAGGAGCAGAAATGAATCACTACGAGTTAGAAAAAATCGTCAACCAGCAGCTCAATACCGCTGCCTTCAGCGACTATGCGCCAAACGGCCTTCAGGTTGAAGGCCGCGCCAGGGTAAAAACGGTGATTACGGGCGTGACCGCCTGCCAGGCATTACTGGATGAAGCGGTGGCCCGCCAGGCCGATGCCGTGCTGGTCCATCACGGTTATTTCTGGAAAAGCGAGCCTGCGGTCATTAAAGGGATGAAGCGCCAGCGGCTGCGCACCCTGTTGGCTAACGATATTAACCTCTATGGCTGGCACCTGCCGCTCGATGCGCACCCGCAGTTAGGGAATAATGCGCAACTGGCCAGGCTGTTGGGGATCGATGTGGTAGGCGAGATCATGCCGCTGGTGCCGTGGGGCGAGTTCGCTCAGCCCATTACCGGTGAGCAGCTGGCACAGCGTATCACCGAGGTATTAGGGCGCCAACCGCTGCACTGCGGTGATAATGCACCTGCTGCAATTCGTCGTGTAGCCTGGTGCAGCGGCGGTGGGCAAGGATTTATCGACGCTGCGGCTGGCTTTGGGGTAGACGCTTTTATTACTGGCGAAGTGTCAGAGCAGACGATTCACAGCGCACGTGAGCAGGGTCTGCACTTTTTTGCTGCGGGTCATCATGCCACCGAACGCTGCGGCATTCAGGCGCTGGGCGAGTGGCTGGCAGCAGAGCATGGCCTTGATGTGACCTTTATTGATATTCCCAATCCTGCCTGATCCTCCGGGTTCTGTATCACGCGGCAGAACCCAAATCTATTGACACATCTCTGTCACTTTCGCATAACTACCTTCTTAAGGCCGCAATACCAGTGCCTGCTTTTGGACGCCAGCATACTGCCTGAGCGCAACCATTTTTTTAACCGGGAGGTGCGCGTTGCAAGAAACACGATGTTACATGCTGGGCGAACGCGCGGTGGTGCTGGAGCTGGCTCCGCCGGTTTCCCTCACCAGTCAGCAGCGAATATGGCAGTTGAGCGAGCGCTTACAGTCACATGGCGCGATACGGGACGTGATTCCCGGCATGAACAACCTCACGTTGTTGCTGGAGGAGGCGCCCTCTGACGCGCAGCAGGCCACAGCGCAGCTTCAGCAGTGGTGGCTGGAAAGCGAAGCGCAGGCCACCGGGTCTCGTCTGGTAAAAGTGCCGGTTATCTACGGCGGTGAAGCAGGCCCCGATCTGCTTCAGGTGGCGGATCATGCTGGACTGTCAGCAAAGCAGGTGGTCGAGTTACACAGCAGTAGCGAGTACGACGTCTTTTTTATTGGTTTTCAGCCGGGATTCCCCTATCTGGCCGGGCTTGATCCCCGCCTGCACATGCCGCGCCGCGCGGAACCGCGCGTAGCCGTACCGGCAGGTTCGGTGGGAATAGGCGGGAGCCAGACGGGCGTGTATCCGCTGGCTTCTCCGGGCGGCTGGCAGTTGATTGGTCAAACCCCGGTGGCGCTTTTCACTCCGCAACAGCAGCCACCGACGTTGCTGCAACCCGGCGACAAAGTCCGGTTTGTGCCGCAAAAGGAAGGTATATGTTAACAATTCTTCGGGCGGGGCTGGCCACCAGCATTCAGGATCTGGGCCGCAACCGCTGGCGTCAGTACGGTATCGGCGTCAGTGGCGTTCTGGATCAGCCTGCCATGATCACGGCAAATTTACTGGTCGGTAATCCGCCGGGCAGCGCCGTTCTGGAAATTGTCCTGGGCCAGTTTAAAGCCGAGTTCAGACGCGATGGCTGGTTCGCCCTGACGGGCGCCGGCTGTCAGGCCGAACTGGACGGGAAACCCGTCTGGACCGGCTGGCGGTTGCCGGTTAAAAAAGGCCAGGTGCTGGTGTTAAAGAAACCGGTTCACGGTATGCGCAGTTATCTGGCGATACAGGGAGGATTCGATGTCCCAGAGGTACTGGGCTCATGCAGCACAGATATCAAAGCCGGGTTTGGCGGCTTCCAGGGGCGCACGTTGCAGGATGGCGATCGTATTCCTCTGGGCAAACCGGGGCAGCCCTTTACGCATAAGAAAGGGGTAAAGCAGTTGCTGTGGGGCAATCGCATTCGGGCACTGCCGGGGCCGGAATATCATGAGTTTAGTGAAGAGGCACAGCAAAAGCTGTGGCGAGCGGCATGGACACTCAATCCGCAAAGCAACCGCATGGGCTACCGTTTGCAGGGGCCAACCTTGCAGCGTGAGGCCTCACGCGAGCTGTTATCTCACGGACTGGTACCCGGCGTTATTCAGGTGCCGGGAAACGGACAACCCATTGTATTGCTGGCGGATGCACAAACCACCGGGGGCTATCCGCGCATCGCCTGTGTGATAGAGAGCGATCTCTACCATCTGGCGCAGATCCGTCTGGGGGAACCGATCCATTTTATTCTCTGCACGACTCAGGAAGCGCAGGCGGCAAAGCGGCAGCAACAGCTCGCCCTGGATCAAATGGCATGGGGACTGGCTAATGAAAATTGATTTAAACGCCGATTTGGGCGAGGGCGGCAGTAGCGATCGTGCGCTATTGCAACTGGTAAGCTCCGCCAATATCGCCTGCGGGTTTCACGCGGGCGATGCAGAAATGATGCTGCAGTCCGTTCGCTGGGCCAAAGCGTTTGGTGTGGCGATTGGTGCGCATCCCAGCTTCCCTGACCGTGAAAACTTTGGCCGCAGCGCCATGCAACTGCCGCCAGAAACCCTTTACGCACAAATCATCTATCAGGTCGGCGCATTGAAAAGCCTGGCGGAGAGCGAAGGGCAATCGTTGGTCCATGTAAAGCCGCATGGGATGTTGTATAACCAGGCTGCCGCCGACGCGGGCCTGGCGGACACCATTGCGCGTGCCGTTAAGGCCGTCGATGCCGGACTGATCGTCGTGGGGCTGGCGAACAGCGAATCGATTCGTGCGGCGGCGCACCATGGCCTGAAAACCCGCGAGGAAGTTTTTGCCGATCGCGGTTATCTCAGCAGCGGTGCTCTGGTGCCCCGCGGTCAACCCGGCGCATTAATTGAAGAGGAAGCTCAGGCAATCGATCAGACGTTGATGATGGTGCAGCAGGGGCGGGTAAAAAGCGTAAGTGGTGAGTGGGTAGCGGTTAACGCGCAGACCGTCTGCGTGCATGGTGACGGCGCACACGCGCTGCAGTTCGCTCAACGATTACGTGCCAGCTTCGCGAATAACAATATTGCTGTAACCAGTCAATAAAACAGCACCGCCGGGCTGATAAGCTCAGGCTTTTTTTGGTCTATCACAAGGGGAAAATATGGACAGCGTAGTGAATCTCTGGCCACTACTGGGCATTGCTGCCATCGTCGCAGGCTTCGTTTTACGCTTTAATCCGGTGCTGGTGGTGATTGTCGCGGGCTTCGTCACCGGGATTGCCGCCATGATGCCGCTGGGCGATATTCTGCAAAAACTGGGCGAGGGCTTCCTGAATACCCGCAATCTGCCGCTTATTTTGCTGTTGCCGCTGGCGGTCATTGGCCTGCTGGAGCGCCATGGTCTGAAACAGCGCGCCCAGACGTGGATCGCACAGATTAAAACGGCGACGGCAGGGCGACTGCTCATCATCTACCTGTTTGTACGCGAGATCACTGCGGCGCTGGGGCTGACCAGCCTGGGTGGTCACCCGCAAATGGTGCGACCGCTGCTGGCACCGATGGCCGAAGGGGCCAGCGAAAGCCGTTACGGTGAACTGTCGCCTGAGATTCGCCATCGCCTGCGAGCCATGTCCGCTGCGACGGATAACGTCGGCCTGTTCTTTGGCGAAGATATCTTTGTCGCCTTTGGCGCCATCATCTTTATGCACAACTTTATGCAGGAGTCCGCCGGTATTCAGACCGAGCCGCTACATATCGCGCTGTGGGGCATTCCGACGGCCATTGCGGCTTTTCTGATTCACTCCGCGCGCCTGATAAGGCTGGACCGTCAGCTCGCGCGTGAACTGAGTGCCATCAACAGCCAGGCCATCAACGCCAGAGGAGATCGCTAATGTTCCAGCAACAATATTTGATGTGGCTGGCTGGCGTGATTCTGCTGGTCGTGGCTTTTTTATCCTGGCGTGACAGCGGGAACCCACGTCGCTTTACCACCGGCCTGTTTTGGGGCTTATACGGTCTGATTTTTTTGGTGGGGGACTGGACAACGCAGCTGATGTCACAGCTGATGGGATCAACACAGAGCGGCACGCGCACCCTGCATATTACCGTGGGCGTGGCAGTTGTGCTGATGGGCTTAATTGCCGGCTGTGGTGGCGTAAAGCTTGGTCGCTACCATCAACGTAGCGAAGAGGAAAAAGAGGCCAGCGCACAACGCCTTAAAAATAAACTCTTTCTGCCTGCGTTAGCGATTCCTGTCGTAACGGTGATTGGCGTTCTGGCCTTTAATAATATTCCCGGTTTGCAGAGCGGGGTATTTGGACCCGGCAATCATTCCACCCTGGTCACGCTGTTTTCCATGACGGTGGGCTGCCTGCTGGGCTGGCTAATCGCCATGAAACTGACGCATGAGAAGCCGGTTCAGTCGATGCAGGAAACCCGGCGTCTGCTGGATTGTGTGGGCTGGGCTTTCCTGCTACCGCAAATTCTGGCCACGCTGGGGCTGTTGTTCACCGCTGCGGGCGTGGGCGGCGCCATCTCGCATCTGACCGAACATTATCTGGCGGTCGATAACCGCTTTATTGCCGTGACCGTTTACGCTGTTGGCATGGCGCTGTTAACTATGGTCATGGGCAACGCCTTTGCCGCTTTCCCGATTATTACCGCCGGTGTGGGCATTCCCATTCTGGTGCTACAACATGGTGGTAATCCGGCTGTCATGGCGGCAATCGGCATGTTTTCCGGCTACTGCGGAACCTTAATGACACCAATGGCCGCGAACTTTAATATCGTGCCCGCCGCGCTGCTGGAGTTGCCGGATCGTAACGCGGTCATCAAAGCTCAGGTCCCAACCGGTGTGCTACTGTTAATTGTTAACGTGTTTTTACTCTATTTCCTGATGTTTCTGTGAGGCAGCATGAAAACGGTATTGATGACGGCGTTTGAGCCCTTTGGTGGCGAATCCATTAATCCCTCGTGGCAGGCGGTTAGCGCGCTTGAAGGCCAGCAGATTGGCGGGGCACGTATCGTGACGCGCCAACTGCCGGTGGTCTTTAGCGAGGTGCTGGACGTGTTGTATCAGGCGCTGGAAGAGATTAAGCCGGATGCCATTATTGCTGTGGGGCAGGCGGGCGGGCGCAGCGATATCACCGTCGAGCGCATCGGCATTAACGTCGATGACGCCCGCATTCCCGATAACGCGGGCCATCAACCCGTGGATGAGCCGATTGCGCAGGATGGCCCGGCCGCCTACTTTTCACGCCTGCCGATCAAAGCCATTGTGGCGGCCGTGCGCAAAGCCGGTATTCCGGCTTCGGTGTCGCAAACCGCCGGCACCTTTACCTGTAACCGGGTGATGTATGGTCTGCTGCACTGGCTGCATCAACATGACAGCGCGGCGCGTGGCGGATTTATTCATATCCCTTACCTGCCAGAGCAGGCGGTCCACCATCCTGGCGCACCCAGCATGCCCGCCGCAACCGTGATCGAGGCGCTGAAAATTGCGGTGCAGACCACGCTGGAAACCGCCAACGATCTCAAGGAAGCGGGTGGCGCAACCCATTAAGAGGACGAGTGATGCCAGAAGGACCGGAGATTCGCCGTGTGGCGGATCAGCTTGAAATGGCCATTGTCGGGCAGCCTTTGGCCGACGTCTGGTTTGCTTTCCCTGCATTAAAAACTTACGAGCCCACATTAGTGGGGGAAAAGGTAGAGTCGATTGAAACGCGCGGCAAAGCGTTGCTGACACATTTCAGCAATGGTCTGACGCTCTATTCGCATAATCAACTTTACGGCGTCTGGCGCATCGTGTCGCCAGACGTGCAGCCCGAGACTAAACGGCAGTTACGTGTGCGCCTGGCAACGGCAGACCAGGCCATCCTGCTTTACAGCGCTTCGGATATTGAATTGCTGAATGCGGAAACCCTGGCCAGTCATCCGTTCCTGAATCGCATTGGGCCTGATGTGTTAAGCCACGCGCTGACGCCGGAGGAGGTAAAGCAGCGCCTGCTCTCAGCGCGCTTCCGCCGTCGCCAGTTCAGCGGTTTATTACTCGACCAGGCGTTTCTGGCCGGATTAGGCAACTATCTGCGCGTGGAGATCCTCTGGCTGGCACAGCTGCTTCCACACCATAACGCGCAGTCACTGAGCGAGTCACAGCTTGACGCCTTCAGCGACGCGCTGCTGTCCGTACCGCGTCATGCCTACCGCATGCGTGGCACGATGAAAAAGTATCACAGCGAAGCTGCCTTTCGTTTTGAAGTCTTTCATCGTCAGGGCAAGACGTGTCGGCGCTGCGGCACGGTGATTGAGAAGGGCGTTTTATCCTCACGGCCATTTTACTGGTGTCCGGGCTGTCAGGTATAAAAAGACAGGCGGGCCTGACGGGCAGGCTCCGTTAATCATTCCGTTTTCTGCTGCAGGGAGATCATCATGACGCCTGAAATCCTGACCGAACGGCTGGTTTTAAAACCGCTCACCCTGCAGGACGCGGATGCGATTCAGGTGGCGTTTCCCCAATGGGAAATTGTCCGTTACCTGATCGATTCGGTGCCCTGGCCCTATCCGGACGGCGCCGCCAGAGACTTTGTTGCGAACGTGGCATTACCCGCTGTTGAGGCGGGAAAAGGCTGGTACTGGACGATACGGCGCAGGGAAGCGGAGACGATGCTGATCGGGGTCATCAGCCTGATGGACACGCCGGACAACCATCGCGGCTTCTGGTTAGTACCCCACTGGCAGGGGCAGGGTTACATGTCGGAGGCCAGCAATGCCGTTACCGATTACTGGTTCAATGTACTGAATAAACCGGTATTAAGAACGCCCAAAGCCGCAGCAAACGTGCGGTCGGTCGCTATCTCGGTTAAAAGCGGTATGCGTTGTATCAAAACGGGAAAGCAACGCTATGTTTCAGGCGAACATGACGCCGAGCTCTGGGAGGTGACGCGGGATGAGTGGCGCAAATTCAGAGCGGCTCAGGCTGGCGAAACGGCAGCGAAAAAGTAACATTTTGCCGTGATCCGACAGCATCTTTAGCGATAAGGTTAAACCTGTCCGGCCTCAACGGAACCTGCATCCTTCGGGCATAAAAAAACGGCTATGCCTTGTCAGCATAGCCGTTTTGTCGTCGATGGCCCGGTGCGATATTCGCCCAGGCGACAGGCTTATTTATCCAGCTGTGACGTAAAGTCGCGCTCGGTATAACCGGTATACAGCTGACGCGGACGGGCAATTTTCATGCCTTCGTCGTGCATCTCTTTCCAGTGGGCGATCCAGCCAACGGTACGTGCCATGGCAAAAATCACGGTAAACATGGAAGACGGAATGCCCATGGCTTTCAGGATAATACCGGAGTAGAAGTCCACGTTTGGATAGAGTTTACGCTCGATGAAGTACGGGTCGTTCAGCGCAATGTGTTCCAGCTCCAGCGCCACTTCCAGCAGGTCATCTTTCATGCCCAGCTCGTTCAGCACTTCATGACAGGTTTCACGCATGACGGTTGCGCGTGGGTCATAGTTTTTGTAAACGCGATGACCAAAGCCCATCAGGCGGAAGGAGTCGTTTTTGTCTTTTGCACGACGTACGAATTCTGGAATGTGTTCAACGGTGCTGATCTCTTCCAGCATGCGCAGACAGGCTTCGTTTGCGCCACCGTGCGCCGGTCCCCACAGGGAGGCGATACCGGCCGCGATACAGGCAAACGGGTTAGCGCCTGATGAACCTGCCGTACGGACGGTTGAGGTTGAGGCGTTCTGCTCGTGATCGGCATGCAGAATCAGAATGCGATCCATGGCGCGTTCAAGCACAGGGTTGACCTTGTATTCTTCACAAGGCGTTGCAAACATCATGTGCAGGAAGTTACCGGCGTAGGAAAGGTCGTTACGTGGATAAACGAACGGCTGGCCGATTGAATACTTGTAACACATCGCTGCCATGGTAGGCATTTTAGACAGCAGGCGGAAAGCGGCGATTTCACGATGGCGCTCAATGTTCACATCCAGCGAGTCGTGATAAAACGCGGCCAGGGCGCCAGTCACGCCACACATCACAGCCATTGGATGTGAGTCGCGACGGAAGCCGTGGAACAGACGCGTGATCTGCTCATGAATCATGGTGTGGCGGGTAACGGTGACTTTGAACTCTTCAAACTGTTTCTGCGTCGGGGCTTCACCATTCAGCAGGATATAGCACACTTCCAGGTAGTTAGAGTGGGTGGCCAACTGATCGATGGGAAAACCACGGTGAAGCAGGATACCTTCATCGCCATCGATAAAGGTGATTTTTGACTCGCAGGACGCGGTAGACGTGAAACCAGGATCGAAGGTAAACAGGCCGTTAGAACCCAGTTCGCGGACATCGACGACATCCTGGCCCAGCGTGCCTTGCAGCACTTTCAGTTCAATAGGCTTTTCGTCGGGTAGGGTTAGCGTCACTTTTTTATCTGTCATTTTCGTCTCCATAGCGCCTTGGGCAGGTAAGGATCTTTCGACACCTGAAACGCGCGCATGTTGCATTTAGGCAGTACTTCACGATGTCACTCTGCATTATAAGCAGTGAAGGGTACAGAGTGAGAGGCGCGTTCCACAGGAAATGTAAAGCCGTGACATGTGCATATCGCGGTTGTTAAAGATCCGGTCAGGACATAACTTCTTTGTAACCAATAACCTGATGGTTTTAAAAGCTGTTAGTGGCAATGTTACATAACTTGAGCTTAGGAGAAAGTGTATCCCCATAACTTTTGTGCATCATAGGATTTTATCGGGATAGTTTGTAACTGAATTGTTGAACTATTGTCAAATCAGATAATTAAATTTGTATGAATTGTGAAAAACGTGAGAATGATCACTGTTCCACCCAAAATTCTCCAAAGAGTTTGTAGGGGAATTGTAATCAGAATGTGATCGTCCTATACTTCCGGCCAGGTCTCCGGAATACCCTGACACCAGGAGCCACCCAGCGTTTGTAACACGTCATTTAACACTGGATGTTGCTATTTTGGTGACGGATAAAGTCTGAACACGTTTAGGGTTCAGGTCTTATGTCCGGAGGAAGCAAAATAAAAAAGAGCTGTGTGGGCAAAACCGTGAAAAAACAAAGACCTGTCAACTTGGATCTCTCGACGATCCGGTTTCCCGTTACTGCAATATCGTCCATTCTTCACCGCGTCTCCGGCGTCATCACCCTGGTTGCTCTCGGCATCCTGTTATGGCTTCTCGGTCTTTCCCTCTCTTCTCCTGAAGGTTTCCAGCACGCTGCATCTGTCATGAATGGCTTCTTTGCGAAGTTCATCATGTGGGGCATTTTGACTGCGCTGGCCTATCATGCAGTGGGCGGGATACGTCATATGTTAATGGATTTTGGTTATCTGGCCGAAACGCTCGAAGCAGGTAAGCGTTCTGCGCAGGTGACGTTTGGTATTACTGTCGTGCTTTCAATTTTAGCAGGAGTCCTCGTATGGTAAGCAATGCATCCGCGTTGGGTCGCAATGGCATTCAGGACTGGCTGCTGCTGCGCGCGACGGCAATCCTCATCACGCTTTACATCATCTATCTCCTCGGTTTCGTGGTGATGACAGACACGCTGACGTATGACATCTGGCGTGGCTTCTTCGCTTCTGCATTTACAAAAGTGTTCACGCTCCTGACGCTGTTTTCCATTCTGATCCACGGCTGGATCGGTATGTGGCAGGTCTTAACGGACTACGTTAAACCGCTGGCAACGCGTCTGCTGTTGCAGTTGGTCATCGTAGTGGCGCTGTTGTCATATGCAATTTATGGATTTGTTGTGGTGTGGGGTGTGTAAATGAGTTTACCAGTAAGAGAATTTGATGCCGTGGTGATCGGCGCAGGCGGCGCGGGTATGCGCGCGGCGTTGCAAATCTCCCAGTCGGGCCAGACCTGTGCCCTGTTGTCCAAAGTCTTCCCGACCCGTTCCCATACGGTCTCCGCGCAGGGCGGAATCACCGTTGCGCTGGGTAACACCCATGACGATAACTGGGAATGGCATATGTATGACACCGTCAAAGGTTCCGACTACATCGGTGACCAGGACGCGATTGAATACATGTGTCACGTCGGTCCGGAAGCGATTCTGGAACTGGAGCACATGGGCTTGCCCTTCTCCCGTCTTGATGACGGCCGCGTTTATCAGCGTCCGTTTGGTGGTCAGTCGAAAAACTTCGGCGGTGAGCAGGCGGCGCGTACTGCCGCAGCGGCCGACCGTACCGGCCACGCACTGCTGCATACGCTGTACCAGCAGAACCTGAAAAATAAAACCACTATCTTCTCCGAATGGTATGCACTGGATCTGGTCAAAAATGACGACGGTGCCATCGTAGGCTGTACGGCAATCTGCATGGAAACCGGCGAAACGGTTTACTTCAAAGCCAAGGCCACCATTCTGGCGACGGGCGGTGCAGGACGTATTTATCAGTCCACGACGAACGCCCACATCAATACCGGCGACGGTGTTGGCATGGCGCTGCGCGCGGGCGTGCCTGTGCAGGATATGGAAATGTGGCAGTTCCACCCAACCGGTATCGCCGGTGCTGGTGTACTGGTCACCGAAGGCTGTCGTGGTGAAGGCGGTTATCTGCTGAACAAACACGGTGAGCGTTTCATGGAGCGCTATGCGCCTAACGCCAAAGACCTTGCCGGTCGTGACGTTGTGGCCCGTTCGATGATGGTGGAAATCCGTGAAGGTCGCGGTTGCGACGGTCCATGGGGCCCGCACATCAAGCTTAAACTCGATCACCTGGGTGCGGAAGTGCTGGAATCGCGCCTGCCGGGCATCCTTGAGCTGTCCCGTACCTTTGCTCACGTTGACCCGATTAAAGAGCCGATTCCGGTTATCCCAACCTGTCACTACATGATGGGCGGCGTGCCAACCAAAGTCACCGGTCAGGCGCTGCGTGTGAATGAGCAGGGCGAAGACGAAGTGATTCCTGGCCTGTTCGCGGTGGGTGAAATCGCCTGCGTATCGGTACACGGGGCGAACCGTCTGGGTGGCAACTCGCTGCTGGACCTGGTGGTCTTCGGTCGCGCGGCTGGCGTGCATCTGCTTGAATGTCTGGAAGAGCAGGGTGAACTGCGTGAAGCCAGCCAGGAAAACATTGATGCCGCGATGGCGCGTTTCAACCGCTGGGAAAATAACACCACGGGTGAAGATCCGGTTGAAATCCGCAAGGCGTTGCAACGCTGCATGCAGAACAACTTCTCGGTATTCCGTGAAGGCGATGCGATGCGTGAAGGGCTTGCTGAACTGAAAGAGATCCGTGAGCGTCTGAAGTCCGCGCGCCTGGATGACCGCTCACCTGACTTCAATACACAGCGTATTGAGTGCCTTGAGCTGGATAACCTGATGGAAACCGCTTATGCCACCGCAGTGGCGGCCAACTACCGCACTGAGAGCCGTGGCGCACACAGCCGCTTCGACTATCCGGAACGTGATGATGCCAACTGGCTGTGCCATAGCCTCTATGTTCCGCAAACGGAAAGCATGACGCGCCGTGAGGTGAACATGCAACCGAAACTGCGTGCGGCCTTCCCGCCGAAAGCGCGTACCTACTAATTGCGGAGATCATCATGAGACTTGAATTTTCGATCTATCGTTACAACCCGGACGTCGATGACAAACCGCGCATGCAGGACTATACCCTGGAAGCGGAAGACGGCCGTGACATGATGCTGCTGGATGCGCTGATCCGTCTGAAAGAGAAGGATCCTACCCTGGCGTTTCGTCGCTCATGCCGTGAAGGCGTGTGCGGTTCAGACGGCCTGAACATGAACGGGAAAAACGGCCTGGCCTGCATCACGCCGGTCTCGGCGTTAGGCAACGGCAAGCAGAAAATCGTTATCCGTCCTCTACCGGGCCTGCCGGTCGTGCGCGACCTGGTGGTGGACATGGGCCAGTTTTATGCCCAGTATGAGAAAATTAAGCCTTTCTTATTGAATAACGGTGAAAACCCGCCAGCGCGTGAGCATCTGCAGTCGCCGGGCGAGCGTGAGCATCTGGACGGATTGTATGAGTGTATTCTCTGCGCCTGTTGCTCAACCTCTTGCCCGTCGTTCTGGTGGAACCCGGACAAGTTTATTGGTCCTGCAGGCCTGCTGGCCGCTTACCGCTTCCTGATTGACAGCCGTGATACGGAAACGGATGCGCGTCTGGATAATCTGAGCGATGCATTCAGCGTTTTCCGCTGTCACAGCATCATGAACTGTGTAAGTGTTTGTCCTAAAGGGCTAAACCCGACGCGTGCTATCGGCCACATTAAGTCGATGCTGCTGCAACGCAGCGCGTAGTTGTACCACCGGGAACCTCAGGTTCCCGGTATTTTACGGAAGCCTCTGTAAACGCGGTCCCGACCACGTTTACAAAGGTTCCCTTACGGGCCGGGCGCGCGCTGCGCACAGTGCTCGTATCGCTGAACTCACTACGGCAAACCGCGAAAGCGGCAACAAATGAAACCTCAAAAAAGCATAACATTGCTTAAGGGATCACAATGCAGAACAGCGCGATGAAGCCCTGGCTGGACTCCTCCTGGCTGGCCGGCGCGAATCAGTCTTACATAGAGCAACTCTATGAGGATTTCCTGACCGATCCTGACTCTGTGGATGCAGTGTGGCGCTCGATGTTCCAACAGTTACCAGGCACGGGAGTGAAACCTGAGCAGTTCCACTCCGCAACTCGCGAATATTTCCGTCGCCTGGCGAAAGACGCATCTCGTTACACCTCCTCAGTTACCGATCCGGCAACCAACTCCAAACAAGTGAAAGTGCTGCAGCTGATTAACGCGTTTCGTTTCCGCGGACATCAGGAAGCAAATCTCGATCCGCTTGGCCTGTGGAAACAGGACCGCGTTGCCGATCTCGATCCTGCCTTTCACGATCTGACCGACGCCGATTTTCAGGAAAGCTTTAACGTAGGTTCTTTTGCCATTGGCAAAGAAACCATGAAGCTGGCCGATCTGTTCGACGCGCTGAAGCAGACCTACTGTGGCTCGATTGGTGCAGAGTATATGCACATCAATAACACTGAAGAGAAACGCTGGATCCAGCAGCGTATCGAATCCGGTGCGAGCCAGACGTCATTCAGTGGCGAAGAGAAAAAAGGTTTCCTGAAAGAGCTGACCGCGGCAGAAGGGCTGGAAAAATATCTGGGCGCGAAATTCCCGGGTGCAAAACGCTTCTCGCTGGAAGGCGGTGATGCGCTGGTGCCGATGCTGCGCGAGATGATTCGTCATGCGGGCAAAAGCGGCACACGTGAAGTGGTACTGGGGATGGCGCACCGTGGCCGTCTTAACGTACTGATTAACGTACTGGGTAAAAAGCCACAGGATCTGTTCGACGAATTCTCCGGTAAACACAAAGAGCATCTGGGCACCGGTGATGTGAAGTATCACATGGGCTTCTCTTCGGATATCGAAACCGAAGGTGGTCTGGTGCATCTGGCGCTGGCGTTTAACCCGTCTCACCTGGAAATTGTCAGCCCGGTGGTCATGGGATCGGTACGTGCACGTCTCGATCGTCTGGCCGAACCGGTCAGCAATAAAGTGTTGCCTATCACCATTCACGGTGATGCGGCGGTGATTGGTCAGGGCGTGGTTCAGGAAACCCTGAACATGTCTCAGGCGCGCGGCTACGAAGTGGGCGGCACGGTACGTATCGTCATTAACAACCAGGTTGGTTTTACCACCTCCAACCCGAAAGATGCGCGTTCAACCCCGTACTGTACTGACATCGGCAAGATGGTGCTGGCACCGATTTTCCACGTCAATGCTGACGATCCGGAAGCGGTGGCCTTTGTTACCCGCCTGGCGCTGGACTATCGCAACACCTTCAAACGCGATGTGTTTATCGATCTGGTGTGCTATCGCCGTCATGGTCACAACGAGGCGGATGAGCCAAGTGCTACCCAGCCGTTGATGTACCAGAAAATCAAAAAGCATCCGACGCCGCGTAAAATTTACGCCGATCGTCTGGAAGGCGAAGGTGTCGCGTCGCAGGAAGATGCCACCGAGATGGTGAACCTGTACCGCGATGCGCTCGATGCGGGCGAATGCGTGGTGCCGGAATGGCGTCCGATGAGCCTGCACTCCTTCACGTGGTCGCCTTATCTGAACCACGAATGGGATGAGCCTTATCCGGCACAGGTTGACATGAAACGCCTGAAGGAACTGGCATTGCGTATCAGTCAGGTCCCTGAGCAGATTGAAGTGCAGTCGCGCGTGGCCAAGATCTATAACGATCGCAAGCTGATGGCCGAAGGCGAGAAAGCGTTCGACTGGGGCGGTGCCGAGAATCTGGCGTACGCCACGCTGGTGGATGAAGGTATTCCGGTTCGCCTCTCGGGTGAAGACTCCGGTCGTGGAACCTTCTTCCATCGCCACGCGGTCGTGCACAACCAGGCTAATGGTTCAACCTATACGCCGCTGCACCATATTCATAACAGCCAGGGCGAGTTCAAAGTCTGGGATTCTGTGCTGTCTGAAGAAGCCGTGCTGGCGTTTGAATACGGTTACGCCACGGCTGAGCCGCGCGTGCTGACCATCTGGGAAGCGCAGTTTGGTGACTTTGCCAACGGTGCTCAGGTGGTGATTGACCAGTTCATCAGCTCTGGCGAACAGAAGTGGGGCCGTATGTGTGGCCTGGTGATGTTGCTGCCGCATGGCTACGAAGGTCAGGGCCCGGAACACTCCTCTGCCCGTCTGGAACGCTATCTGCAACTTTGCGCCGAACAGAACATGCAGGTTTGCGTCCCGTCGACGCCGGCTCAGGTGTATCACATGCTGCGCCGTCAGGCGCTGCGCGGGATGCGCCGTCCGCTGGTGGTGATGTCGCCGAAGTCGCTGTTGCGCCATCCGCTGGCGATCTCGTCGCTGGATGAACTGGCAAACGGCAGTTTCCAGCCGGCCATTGGTGAGATCGACGATCTGGATCCGCAGGGCGTGAAACGCGTCGTGCTGTGCTCCGGTAAGGTTTACTACGATCTGCTGGAACAGCGTCGTAAAGACGAGAAAACCGATGTTGCCATCGTGCGCATCGAACAGCTTTACCCGTTCCCGCATCAGGCGGTACAGGAAGCATTGAAAGCCTATTCTCACGTACAGGACTTTGTCTGGTGCCAGGAAGAGCCACTGAACCAGGGCGCCTGGTACTGTAGCCAGCATCATTTCCGTGATGTCGTGCCGTTTGGCGCCACCCTGCGTTATGCAGGTCGCCCGGCATCGGCTTCTCCGGCCGTGGGTTATATGTCCGTACACCAACAACAGCAGCAAGACCTGGTTAATGACGCACTGAACGTCAATTAATTAAAAGGAAAGATAATGAGTAGCGTAGATATTCTCGTTCCCGACCTGCCTGAATCGGTTGCAGATGCCACAGTAGCAACCTGGCACAAGAAACCAGGCGATGCAGTCAGCCGCGATGAAGTCATCGTCGAAATTGAAACTGACAAAGTCGTGCTGGAAGTGCCGGCATCTGCCGATGGCGTGCTGGAAGCCGTGCTGGAAGACGAAGGGGCAACCGTTACGTCCCGCCAGATCCTGGGTCGCCTGAAAGAAGGCAACAGTGCGGGTAAAGAAAGCAGTGCCAAAGCGGAAAGCAATGACACCACGCCAGCCCAGCGTCAGACAGCGTCGCTTGAAGAAGAGAGCAGCGATGCGCTCAGCCCGGCGATCCGTCGCCTGATTGCGGAGCATAATCTTGACGCTGCGCAGATCAAAGGCACCGGCGTGGGCGGACGTTTAACACGTGAAGACGTTGAAAAACATCTGGCGAACAAACCGCAGGCTGAGAAAGCCGCCGCGCCAGCGGCGGGTGCAGCAACGGCTCAGCAGCCTGTTGCCAACCGCAGCGAAAAACGTGTTCCGATGACGCGTTTACGTAAGCGCGTCGCGGAGCGTCTGCTGGAAGCCAAGAACAGCACCGCCATGTTGACGACCTTCAACGAAATCAACATGAAGCCGATTATGGATCTGCGTAAGCAGTACGGCGATGCGTTCGAGAAACGTCATGGTGTGCGTCTGGGCTTTATGTCTTTCTACATCAAGGCCGTGGTCGAAGCGCTGAAGCGTTATCCAGAAGTCAACGCCTCTATCGATGGCGAAGACGTGGTGTACCACAACTATTTCGATGTGAGTATTGCCGTCTCTACGCCACGCGGACTGGTGACGCCTGTCCTGCGTGACGTTGATGCGCTGAGCATGGCTGACATCGAGAAGAAAATTAAAGAACTGGCAGTGAAAGGCCGTGACGGCAAGCTGACGGTTGACGATCTGACGGGCGGTAACTTTACCATCACCAACGGTGGTGTGTTCGGTTCGCTGATGTCTACGCCAATCATCAACCCGCCACAGAGCGCGATTCTGGGCATGCACGCCATTAAAGATCGTCCTATGGCGGTCAATGGTCAGGTTGTGATCCTGCCAATGATGTACCTGGCTCTCTCCTACGATCACCGTTTAATCGATGGTCGTGAATCTGTCGGCTATCTGGTCGCGGTGAAAGAGATGCTGGAAGATCCCGCGCGTCTGCTGCTGGATGTCTGATTCATCACTGGGCACGCGTTGCGTGCCCAATCTCAATACTCTTTTCAGATCTGAATGGATAGAACATCATGAACTTACACGAATACCAGGCTAAACAGCTGTTTGCACGGTATGGCATGCCAGCACCGACCGGCTACGCCTGTACTACACCACGTGAAGCAGAAGAAGCGGCATCGAAAATCGGTGCAGGCCCGTGGGTAGTTAAATGTCAGGTTCATGCCGGTGGCCGCGGTAAAGCGGGCGGTGTGAAAGTGGTTAACAGCAAAGAAGACATCCGTGCTTTCGCTGAAAACTGGCTGGGCAAACGTCTGGTGACCTACCAAACTGACGCCAATGGTCAGCCGGTAAACCAGATTCTGGTTGAAGCGGCAACCGATATCGATCAGGAGCTGTACCTGGGTGCCGTGGTTGACCGTGCAACCCGTCGCGTCATCTTTATGGCATCGACCGAAGGCGGCGTGGAAATCGAGAAAGTGGCAGAAGAAACGCCACACCTGATCCACAAAATGGCGCTTGATCCACTGACCGGTCCACAGCCTTATCAGGGCCGTGAGTTAGCCTTTAAACTGGGCCTGACCGGTAAGCAAGTCAGCCAGTTCACCAAAATTTTCATGGGTCTGGCCACCATGTTCCTGGAGCGCGATCTGGCGATGGTTGAGATCAACCCGCTGGTGATCACCAAGCAGGGCGACCTGATCTGTCTGGATGGCAAACTGGGTGCTGATGGCAATGCCCTGTTCCGTCAGCCAGAGCTGCGTGAAATGCGCGATCCAAGCCAGGAAGATCCTCGTGAAGCGCACGCGACACAGTGGGAACTGAACTATGTTGCGCTGGAAGGCAACATCGGTTGTATGGTTAACGGCGCAGGCCTCGCGATGGGTACGATGGACATCGTTAAGCACCACGGTGGCCAGCCAGCGAACTTCCTGGATGTCGGCGGCGGCGCGACCAAAGAGCGCGTAACCGAAGCCTTTAAAATCATCCTGTCTGACGACGCGGTGAAAGCGGTATTCGTTAACATCTTCGGCGGCATCGTGCGTTGCGACCTGATCGCAGACGGCATCATCGGTGCAGTAGCAGAAGTCGGTGTTAACGTACCGGTCGTGGTACGTCTGGAAGGTAACAACGCTGAACTGGGCGCTAAGAAACTGGCGGACAGTGGTCTGAACATCATTGCAGCAACCAGTCTGACAGACGCGGCACAGCGTGTTGTTGCTGCTGCGGAGGGTAAATAATGTCCATTTTGATCGACAAAAACACCAAAGTCATTTGCCAGGGATTCACCGGCGGACAGGGAACTTTCCACTCTGAGCAGGCGCTGGCATACGGCACGCAGCTGGTTGGTGGCGTAACACCGGGCAAAGGCGGCACGACCCATCTGGGCCTGCCGGTGTTCAACACCGTGCGTGAAGCCGTTGAAGCCACAGGCGCGACCGCAACCGTTATCTATGTGCCAGCTCCGTTCTGCAAAGACGGTATCCTGGAAGCTATCGATGCCGGTATCAAGCTGATCATCACCATCACCGAAGGCATTCCAACGCTGGATATGCTGACCGTGAAGATGAAGCTGGATGAAGCAGGCGTGCGCATGATCGGGCCAAACTGCCCGGGTGTGATCACCCCTGGCGAATGTAAGATCGGCATCATGCCGGGCCACATTCACCAGCCTGGCCGTGTCGGTATCGTTTCGCGTTCCGGTACCCTGACCTATGAAGCCGTTAAGCAAACCACCGATATCGGTTACGGTCAGTCTACCTGTGTCGGCATCGGCGGTGACCCGATCCCGGGCTCTAACTTCATCGACATCCTGAAAATGTTCCAGGACGATCCACAGACTGAAGCGATCGTCATGATCGGTGAAATCGGTGGTAGTGCGGAAGAAGAAGCTGCTGCGTTCATCAAAGAGCACGTGACCAAGCCGGTTGTCGGCTACATTGCGGGCGTAACGGCACCGAAGGGCAAACGTATGGGCCACGCTGGCGCCATCATTGCCGGTGGTAAAGGAACGGCAGACGAGAAGTTTGCTGCGCTGGAAGCCGCAGGTGTGAAAACCGTACGCAGCCTGGCTGACATCGGCGATGCCGTGAAAGCGGTTCTGCCAGCCAAATAAGCGGTCTGAGCGGAATGCATTAAGCCACCTTCGGGTGGCTTTTTTTATCGCTTAAACCTGAGCACGCCCTTTTGCCGCATAACTGATTGGCGTCGTGCCTTAAATAACATAAAATAATCTTAAGTATTTCCGTGGTGTTTGCTATGCTTTATCTGACCTGGCTTTTGGGGCGCAAAAAGAATGGGCGTTATTAAACACGCTATAAAGTTAAATATTTATATAAAATTAAATTGCCCGGTGACACATTTTTAACAAAGCTTCCGTTTAAACATATTCCCCACATTATTTCCTTATTCCAAATCAATTTCCCGCCATATATAACAAACTTTACTGCTAGCAAAGGGCGCGGTTAAGCGCTTAAATTGCGCTGCATCAATCCAGCCTTTTAAAAAAATAATCAAACGTTTGTTCAAATACGGGAAAGCATCAATTTTTAAATTATGCCCCGTTAAACGTCTGAACCACGCGGCTGCCTTGGTGTTTCACAGGTTACCGCTAACGGTTACGCCCTCATCCCAGGCCGCACACAGAACTGTCCTGTCGATGACAAAACTGGAATCAATAATCAGTCGTTCCTGACTCTTATTCAGTCTGTACGGATACAGAGTTAAGGTGAGGAGCAAGGAGTCATTATGCTAGATATTGTCGAGCTGTCGCGTTTACAGTTTGCCTTAACAGCCTTGTACCATTTCCTTTTCGTACCTTTAACGCTCGGTATGGCGTTTTTGCTGGCGATAATGGAAACGGTCTATGTGCTGAGTGGCAAACAAGTTTATAAGGATATGACAAAATTCTGGGGCAAGTTATTTGGTATTAACTTTGCGCTGGGCGTGGCGACCGGACTGACCATGGAGTTTCAGTTCGGCACCAACTGGTCTTACTATTCTCATTATGTCGGCGATATTTTTGGCGCGCCGTTAGCTATTGAAGGATTAATGGCTTTCTTTCTTGAGTCCACCTTTGTTGGCCTGTTCTTTTTCGGTTGGGATCGGCTGGGCAAAGTTCAGCACCTGGCCGTGACCTGGCTGGTGGCGCTGGGATCCAATATGTCGGCGCTGTGGATTCTGGTGGCAAACGGCTGGATGCAAAACCCAATTGCCTCTGAGTTTAACTTTGAAACCATGCGCATGGAGATGCTGAGCTTCTCTGAGCTGGTCTTAAATCCGGTCGCCCAGGTGAAATTTGTTCACACCGTCGCGGCAGGGTACACCACCGGTGCCATGTTTATTTTAGGCATCAGCGCCTGGTATTTGCTAAAAGGCCGCGACACGGCGTTTGCCAAACGCTCTTTTGCTATCGCGGCAAGTTTCGGTATGGCAGCCGTATTGTCAGTCATCGTGTTGGGCGACGAGTCCGGTTACGAAATGGGCGATGTGCAGAAAACCAAGCTGGCGGCCATTGAAGCCGAATGGGAAACCCAGCCCGCACCGGCTGCGTTTACGCTGTTCGGTTTGCCCGATCAGGCATCACAAGAGAACCACTACGCCATTCAAATTCCTTATCTGCTGGGACTCATTGCCACCCGTTCTACGGATACGCCTGTAACGGGCCTGAAAGAGCTTATGACCCAACATGAAGTTCGCATTCGTAACGGGATGAAAGCCTACGCACTGTTAAATGAACTGCGCAGCGGGAATACCGATCCGGCCGTGCGTGATGCCTTTAATCACAGCAAAAAAGATCTGGGTTATGGTCTGTTGTTGAAGCGCTATACGCCAAACGTCTCAGATGCCAGCGAGGCGCAAATCAAGCAGGCAACACAGGATTCCATTCCACGCGTGGCGCCGCTGTATTTTGCCTTCCGCATCATGGTGCTCTGCGGCGTGCTGTTACTCGGCGTTATCACGCTGTCATTCTGGAGCGTCATTCGTAATCGTATCGGCAAACATCGCTGGTTACTCAAGGCCGCGCTGTATGGCATTCCGCTGCCGTGGATTGCGGTTGAAGCAGGCTGGTTTGTGGCGGAGTACGGCCGTCAACCCTGGGCGATAGGCGAAGTGCTGCCTACGGCTGTGGCGAATTCCTCGCTCACCGTTGGGGATATCCTGTTCTCCATGGGGCTGATCTGCGGTCTGTATACCCTGTTCCTGGTCGCCGAGATGTACCTGATGTTTAAATTTGCCCGGTTGGGTCCAAGTAGCCTGAAAACGGGTCGTTATCACCATGAGCAGATGGCGAAAACCGTTCAGCCGGCACGTGGATAAGGAGAACCGCCATGTTTGATTACGAAGTTCTGCGCTTTGTCTGGTGGCTGCTGATCGGCATTTTGCTGGTGGGCTTTGCCGTCACTGATGGCTTTGATATGGGCGTGGGCATGCTGACGCGCCTGCTGGGACGCACCGATACCGAGCGTCGGGTAATGATTAACACCATTGCGCCGCACTGGGACGGTAACCAGGTCTGGTTAATTACTGCGGGTGGTGCGCTGTTTGCCGCCTGGCCGATGGTTTATGCGGCGGCGTTTTCAGGATTTTATGTGGCAATGATTCTGGTGCTGGCGTCGCTGTTCTTTCGTCCGGTGGGCTTTGATTACCGCTCTAAGATTGAAGACAAGCGCTGGCGCGGTGCCTGGGACTGGGGCATTTTCATCGGCAGCTTCGTCCCTCCTTTGGTGATTGGCGTGGCCTTTGGCAACCTGCTCCAGGGCGTTCCGTTTCATGCTGATGAGTATATGCGCCTGTATTACACCGGTAACTTCTTCCAGTTACTTAATCCCTTTGGCCTGCTGGCAGGGGTGGTGAGCGTCGCCATGATACTGGCGCAGGGCGCAACCTACCTGCAGATGCGTACGAACGGCGAACTGTACCTGCGCGCACGCGCCACGACCCAGATTTCCACGCTGGTGATGATGGTGTGCTTCGCACTGGCGGGCGTGTGGGTGAAGTACGGCATTGACGGTTATGTGGTGACCAGTACGCTTGATCACTATGCGGCATCGAATCCGCTGGGTAAAACCGTGGTGCGCGAAGCCGGTGCCTGGATGGTGAATTTCCAGCAGCATCCCGTGCTGTGGTTGTTCCCACTGCTGGGCGTTGTGCTGCCTCTGCTGACGGTGCTGTGCTCACGTATGCACAAAAGCGCATGGGCGTTTGTGTTCTCTTCACTGACGCTTGCCTGCGTCATTATGACGGCCGGTATTGCCATGTTTCCGTTTATTATGCCTTCCAGCACGGTACCGGGCACCAGTCTGACCATGTGGGATGCAACCTCCAGTCTGCTGACGCTGAAAACCATGACCTTTGCCGCGATTATTTTTGTGCCCATCATCCTGCTTTACACCAGTTGGTGTTACTGGAAGATGTTTGGCCGTATCACCAAAGAGCATGTTGAGAGCAACAGCAACTCACTGTACTGATAAGGAGTCAACACATGTGGTATTTTGCCTGGATTCTTGGCACCTTGCTGGCCTGCGCCTTTGGTATCATCACGGCGCTGGCCATAGAGCATATCGAAGACAGCGCCGCATCGGATCGACAATCCTGATGAGCGGATGGCTACAGACGACCTGTCGTCTGATGGATAAGGGCCCGTTCCGGGCCCTTTCACTGGTGCTGGCACTCTGGCTGGCGGGATGTCTGCTGTGGAATCCCGCACGTTATGCCAGCGGTGCTGGCGGCATTCTGCTGTGGCAGGGCGTGTTGCTCATCTGGGCGGTATGCACCGGCGTGATTTACGGTGTTGGGTTTCGTCCGCGACGATTACGCTGGCGTGCTCTGTTTACCCCTTTACCCGCATTAGTGATACTCTTGTGGGGCGTAAGCCGGTTTTATCTCTGACAGCCCGTCAGCATTTTACGCTGAAGCGTGAGTTTACTTCAGCGTCTGGTCAAGAAACCTCCACTAAAGCCTTCCGGTTGTAACCAACTGATAATTATTTTCTCCTGGCCCTGGCAGCCCATTCCCAACCCCAATTGTCTTGCGTATAGTAGCAACGTTTAAAACGAGGCCGGGATGTAGAGTGAGTACAACGCTGTTTCGCTGGCCGGTTCGGGTCTACTATGAAGATACCGATGCCGGTGGTGTGGTTTATCACGCCAGCTATATCGCTTTTTATGAACGAGCACGTACCGAAATGTTGCGTCAGCATCATTTCAATCAGCAGACGCTGTTAGAACAGCAGATTGCTTTTGTGGTGCGGCGCATGACGGTGGACTATCTTTCGGCGGCGCGTCTTGACGATCTTCTGGAAATTCAGAGTGAAGTGACATCAATGACCCGGGCGACGATGACATTTACCCAGCGTATCGTGAATGCAGAAGGCAAAGTGCTCAATGAGGCAGAAGTCTTGATTGCCTGCATCAACCCACACCTAATGAAGCCGATTGCGCTTCCCAAGTCTATTGTCGCGGAGTTCAAGCAGTGACTGACATGAACGTTCTTGATTTGTTCCTGAAGGCGAGCCTTCTGGTCAAACTTATCATGTTGATTTTGATCGGCTTTTCGATTGCTTCATGGGCAATCATTATCCAGCGCACGCGTATTCTGAATGCGGCGGGAAGGGAAGCTGATGCCTTTGAAGACAAATTCTGGTCCGGCGTTGAGCTTTCTCGCCTGTATCAGGAAAGTCAGGCGCGTCGCGAAGAGCTGGCAGGCTCGGAGCAAATCTTTTACGCCGGCTTCAAAGAGTTCGCACGTCTGCATCGGGTCAACAACCATGCGCCTGAGGCGGCAGTGGAAGGGGCGAGCAGGGCGATGCGCATTTCCATGAATCGTGAGCTGGAAGCGTTGGAAAATCACATTCCCTTCCTTGGCACCGTAGGGTCCATCAGCCCGTATATTGGTCTGTTTGGTACGGTGTGGGGGATTATGCATGCCTTTATTGCCCTGGGCGCCGTAAAGCAGGCCACGCTACAGATGGTTGCGCCGGGTATCGCAGAAGCGTTGATCGCGACCGCTATCGGTTTATTCGCGGCAATTCCTGCGGTAATGGCTTATAACCGACTGAACCAGCGCGTCAATAAACTGGAACAGGGCTATGACAACTTCATGGAAGAGTTCACGGCTATCCTGCATCGTCAGGCTTTTTCCAGCGACAGCGCTAAGTAAACAGAGGTAAATGATGGCCCGAGTGCGTGGTCGCGGTCGCCGCGAGCTAAAGTCGGAAATCAACATTGTTCCACTGCTGGACGTCTTGCTGGTGCTGTTGCTGATTTTTATGGCGACGGCCCCGATCATTACCCAAAGCGTGGAAGTGGATTTGCCGGATGCGACGGATTCGAAGACGGTTTCCAGTGATGATAATCCGCCAGTAATTGTAGAAGTGTCCGGTGTGGGCCAATACAGCATGGTGGTGGATCACGATCGTTTATCGCAGCTACCCCCTGAACAGGTGATTAGCGAAGCGCAACGTCGTCTGGAAGCCAATCCGAAAACTGTCTTTCTGATCGGCGGTGCCAAAGAGGTCCCTTATGATGAAATCATTAAGGCGCTGAACCTGCTGCATCAGGCTGGAGTTAAATCTGTCGGTTTGATGACGCAGCCGATTTAAAGTCGAACCGTTTTTGGGAACCGAGTGTGTCGAAGGCAACCGAGCAAAACGAAAAATTAAAGCGCGCGATAATCATTTCGGTGATTCTGCATATCGTGCTGATTGCGCTGCTGATATGGAGCTCATTTAATGAGCACATTGAAGCCAGCGGCGGCGGCGGCGGGAGCGATATCGAGGCAGTTATGGTCGATCCCGGTGCGGTGGTTGAGCAATATAATCGTCAGCAGAATCAGCAAAGCGACAGTCAGCGTGCCGAGCAGCAGCGCCAGAAACAGTCACAACAGCAGGCCGAAGAGCTCCAGCAGAAGCAGGCGGCTGAACAACAGCGGCTGAAAGAGCTGGAAAAAGAACGCCTGCAGGCCCAGGAAGACGCGAAGCAGCAGGCGAAAGCCCAGGCTGAACAGCAGAAAGCAGCCGAAGCGGCGGCGAAACAGGCTGAATCTCAGCAGAAAGCGGCCGAGGCGGCTGCCGCGAAAGCCAAAGCGGATGCTAAAGCGGAAGCCGATGCCCAGGCCAAAGCCGCCGCTGACGCGAAAATAAAGGCTCAGGAAGACGCTAAGCAGGCTGCGGCCGAGGCGAAGAAGCAGGCTGAGCAACAGGCGAAAGCCGCCGCGGCCGAAGCAAAGAAACAGGCTGAACAACAGGCGAAAGCCGAGGCTGCCGAGGCTGCGAAACAGGCCAAGGCTGAAGCCGCGAAGCAGGCTAAAGCGGAAGCCGCTAAAGAAGCCAAAGCGGCAGAAGCGAAAGCCGCCGCCGAAGCTAAAGCCGCGGCCGCGCAGGAAGCTAAAGAGAAAGCGGCGGCTGAAGCCAAAGAGAAAGCCGCGAAAGAAAAAGCCGAAGCCGCAGCAAAAGCCAAGGCCGATGCTGCCGCAAAAGCCAAAGCAGACGCGAAGGCAAAAGCGGAAGCAAAAGCGAAAGCGGCGGCTGAGGCAGCGAACGACAGCGACGTCGACGATCTGCTGGGCGGCTTAGCGTCCGGTAAGAATGCACCGAAAAGCGGCGCCTCTGGCGGTGCTGCAGGGCAGGGCAACCAGAAGAAAGCGGGTGCCTCTGGCGCAGATGTGAACGCGTACCTTGGCCAGATTACCAGTGCTATCCAGAGCCGTTTTTACGATGCGGACCTGTATAGCGGCAAAAGCTGTGACTTACGTATTAAACTTGCTCCTGACGGTATGCTGATTGATGTGAAATCAGAAGGGGGCGATCCGGCGCTCTGTCAGGCTGCCATCGCGGCAGCGAAGCAGGCACGTATTCCGAAACCGCCTTCACAAGCGGTGTACGAAGTGTTTAAAAACGCGCCGATGCGTTTCAGACCGCAATAATGCAGTAACCGGCGGCAGGTTGATCTATGGTTAGCTTGCCGTACTCTAGTTGTACTCGTGGTTTTCAGGAACAGTGCCAATTATCGCGGACTCAGGTTCAGATAAGGGAGATAAAATGAAGCAAGCTCTTCGCGTAACGTTAGGCTTTTTTATCCTGTTGTGGGCAGCAGTGCTGCACGCAGAGGTTCGCATTGAAATCACCCAGGGCGTCAACAGCGCGCGTCCCATTGGTGTGGTTCCGTTCAAGTGGGCAGGCCCTGGCGCGGCACCGGAAGATATCGGTGGCATCGTCGCGGCAGACCTGCGTAACAGCGGTAAGTTTAATCCGCTCGATCGTTCTCGCCTGCCACAGCAGCCGACCAGCGCGCAGGAAGTCCAGCCTGCTGCATGGAGCGCACTGGGCATTGATGCTGTCGTCGTAGGACAGATTCAGCCTAACGCCGACGGCAGCTATCAGGTATCTTACCAGCTGGTCGATACGGCAGGTGCTCCGGGTACCGTGCTGGCGCAGAACTCTTACAAAATCACGAAACAGTGGCTGCGTTACGCGGCGCATACCGTGAGTGATGAAGCGTTCCAGAAACTGACGGGCATCAAAGGGGCATTCCGTACTCGTATCGCCTATGTGGTGCAGACCAACGGCGGTCAGTTCCCTTACGAACTGCGCGTGGCGGACTACGACGGCTATAACCAGTTCGTCGTGCATCGTTCACCACAGCCACTGATGTCGCCGGCCTGGTCGCCAGACGGCAGCAAAGTGGCCTACGTGACCTTTGAAAGCGGCAAGTCGGCGCTGGTTATTCAGACGCTCTCGAACGGCGCGGTGCGTCAGGTGGCTTCATTCCCACGTCATAACGGTGCTCCGGCGTTCTCGCCTGACGGCACCAAACTGGCGTTCGCCTTATCGAAAACCGGCAGCCTGAATCTGTACGTAATGGACCTGGCTTCTGGTCAGATTCGTCAGATCACCGACGGCCGTTATAACAGTACTGAACCGACCTGGTTCCCGGACAGCCAGACGCTGGCTTACACCTCTGACCAGGCTGGCGCACCACAAATTTATAAGATTGGTATCAATGGTGGTTCACCACAGCGTATTACCTGGGAAGGGGCTCAGAACCAGGATGCTGATGTGGCCAGCGATGGTAAATCAATGGTGATGATTAGCACCAGTGGCGGTGCTCAACACGTCGCCAAACAGGATCTGGTAACGGGAGCCGTTCAAACGTTAACGGACACGTTCCTGGATGAAACGCCGAGCCTGGCACCAAACGGCACTATGGTGATCTACAGCTCTACTCAGGGCATGGGTTCCGTGTTGCAGTTGGTCTCGACTGACGGTCGTTTCAAAGCGCGTCTTCCGGCAACTGATGGACAGGTCAAATTTCCTGCCTGGTCGCCGTACCTGTAATGTTTGAGCTTTCTGACATTACAAAAAAATAAACAATAATGGGAATTTTCAAATGCAACTGAACAAAGTACTGAAGGGTTTAATGCTGGCTCTGCCAATCATGGCAGTTGCGGCGTGTAGCTCACACAAAAATAACAACAATGACCAGTCTGGCGCAGGTGCTGATGGCGCTTACGGTGCTAACTCTGGCATGAACGGCAACGGTAACATGTCTTCTGATGAGCAGGCGCGTCTGCAGATGCAGCAGCTGCAACAGAACAACATCGTTTACTTCGGTCTGGACAAATATGACGTTCAGTCTGACTACGCTCAGATGCTGGATCAGCACGCTAACTTCCTGCGTAGCAATCCATCATACAAAGTGACCATCGAAGGTCATGCGGATGAGCGCGGTACGCCAGAATACAACATCGCGCTGGGCGAGCGTCGTGCTAACGCCGTTAAGATGTATCTGCAAGGTAAAGGCGTGTCAGCCGATCAGATGTCTATCGTTTCTTACGGTAAAGAGAAGCCGGCCGTTCTGGGCCACGACGAAGCGGCTTACGCTAAAAACCGTCGTGCCGTACTGGTATACTAAGAGAATCATATGGTTAGTAACTTCAGACATCACCTGTTGAGTCTGTCGTTACTGATTGGCGTAGCGGCCCCCTGGGCCGCTAATGCCCAAGCGTCAATCAGTAGCGTTGGCTCCGGCTCGGTCGAAGACCGCGTCACCAGTCTAGAAAGAATCTCAAACGCCCAGGCACAGCTGATGCAGCAACTGCAGCAGCAGATGAGTGATAACCAGCGGGATATCGACTCGTTGCGTGGGGAAATCCAGCAAAATACCTATCAGCTGAACCAGGTTGTTGAGCGCCAGAAGCAGATCTATCAGCAGATCGACAGTCTGAGCAGCAATAACAGCAACGCCAGCCAGCCAGCCGCAGGTGCCGGTGATAACGCCGGTGCTGCGGGCGCGGCAGCAGCCTCTGGCACGGATTCCGGTGCCGCTGCAGCCGGCGGCAATGCGCCGGTACAGAGTGGCGATGCCAACAGCGATTACAATGCTGCTGTCGCGCTCATTCTGGAGAAAAAACAGTATGACCAGGCGATCGCTGCGCTACAGGCGTGGGTGAAACGCTATCCGGATTCGACGTATCAGCCGAATGCCAATTACTGGCTGGGGCAGCTGTTTTATAACAAAGGCAAGAAAGACGACGCCGCGTATTATTACGCCACGGTGGTGAAGCAGTATCCAAAATCCCCCAAGGCTGCTGAAGCTTTGTTAAAGGTTGGCGTGATCATGCAGGAGAAAAACGACACGGCGAAAGCCAAAGCCGTTTATCAACAGGTGATCAAACTTTATCCTGATACCGAATCTGCTAAGCAGGCGCAAAAACGGTTGTCTGGTATGTAATTTGTGCAGGTTTGACCGGATATCGAGTGATTTCTGGTCTTGCCGCATGAAAGGTAGGCAATTGAACCCTTTAACAGAAAATAAGGGTTGCGCTACCTCGGTAAATCAGTAATATATGCCGCCGTTGCCGGGACACATTGCAGATGTGTCTGGCAAGCCTGAAGATGGGTCGTTAGCTCAGTTGGTAGAGCAGTTGACTTTTAATCAATTGGTCGCAGGTTCGAATCCTGCACGACCCACCATCTCCCGCAGGACGTTGTTCCCCAAGAGAACCTTCAGTATTGCTTCACAACCTTAAGATGGGTCGTTAGCTCAGTTGGTAGAGCAGTTGACTTTTAATCAATTGGTCGCAGGTTCGAATCCTGCACGACCCACCATCTTAACCTCAGGCATTATTGGTGAATGTGTTTGAGCGGTTGTCAGCTCCGAGCGGGTCGTTAGCTCAGTTGGTAGAGCAGTTGACTTTTAATCAATTGGTCGCAGGTTCGAATCCTGCACGACCCACCAATTCAGAAAAGAGCGCCCTCCGGGCGCTCTTTTCGTTTGTCGCGCCGCATAGTTAAACGTGCGGGATGAGAACCTGCAGCAGGTTCGACTGAATCGCGGAGCGATTCAGGCTGATGCGTCAGCATTACCCGGAGGGCGAGGCCCGCCCGCTGAGGCAATCCTGCACGACCCACCCATTCAGAAAAGCACGCCCACCGGGCATTTCGTCAGGCGTGCAGTGCGGTTAAACGTGCGATAAGCGCCCGCCACAGGCCGACTGAATCATCCGCCTCCTTGCTAGCCATCTGCCATAAAAAAAGCGCCCTGTGGGCGCTTGTGTGGCGTGAGGCATCAGCAGGATTAGCGTGCGGCGGTCTGGCCCGGTTCGAGATTGAACTGTTTCAGCAGCGTTTCGAGCCGCAGCGCCTGATCTTCCAGGGCATTGGCGGACAGGGCAGAGGCGGAGACCAGCGAGGCGTTTTGCTGCGTGGTGCTGTCCAGCTCCGATACCGCCCGGGCGATCTGCTCAATACCGCGGCTTTGCTCGTCAGAAGCCGAAGAGATCTCACCCACAATATGATTGACGCGGGAAATGGCATTCACCACCTGTCCCATTCTCTCGCCCGCACGCGCAACGCGGTTATTGCCTTCGGCAATCTGACCAACGGACGCACTGATGAGCTGCTCAATGTCTTTCGCCGCCTGAGCGCTGCGCTGAGACAGATTACGCACTTCGCTGGCGACCACCGCAAATCCGCGCCCCTGTTCGCCCGCCCGCGCCGCTTCAACCGCCGCATTCAGTGCCAGGATATTGGTCTGAAACGCGATGCTGTTAATGACGGCAGTGATCTCGGCAATTTTTTTGGAACTGGCAGAGATGTCCCCCATGGTTTGCACCACTTCACTCACCGCAGCACCGCCTTGCTCAGCCTGCAAAGAGGCTTCCGCCGCTATCTGGCTGGCATGGCGAGCGTTATCCGCGTTGTGCTTCACCGTCACGGTGAGCTGCTCCATGCTGGCAGCAGTCTGCACGACAGCCGCTGCCTGTTGCTCAGTCCGTGAGGAAAGGTTGTGGTTGTCGCTGTTAATACTGCTCGCCGCCTGGGAGACGGTGAAGACGCTGTCGCGGACTTCCTGAATCATCGTCCGCAGGCGGTGATTCATTGCGCCCATTGCACCGGCCAGCTTGCTAAGCTCATCACGGCCGCCCGGTTTGATATCGGCACTTAAATCCCCGCTGGCGATGCGCTCGGCCAGCAGCAGGTTGTTTCGGACAGGGGCGGTGATCTGACGGCTGATCAGCCAGGCGATGAGAATACCCAGCAGAACCGCAATGCTGACCGTCAGCAGCGTCAGATTAATTGAACCGTGGGTCAGGTTGCTGTTTTCCGCTTTCATCTGCTGCAGAAGCATTTTAATGATGGCACTGCTTTTATCACCGTCCGTTTTAACGGCGCTTTCCGCAACGCTGAGTTCGCGAAAGCCTGCCGCGTAACGCTCACTGAGTTGTTTCACGTCAAGCGTTGCGCTCCACAGTGCGTTCAACTGCGTCTGTGCCTCCGGGGGCAACTGCGGTAATAAGGCGGAGAGGCTGGACTGAATCGTCCTGGCTTGTTGTTCAAGCTGCACCTGAAGCGTAGCGGCATTAACCGGGTCGTAGCGCAGTAACTGAAGCTGATCGCGTAGCTGGCTGATGGCGAGAAGCTGCTGGAACAGTACGCTGGCATCGGTCATCTGCGTTTTAATTAACGCTTCGTACAGGGTTGACTGGCTTTGCATGTTGCGCTGATCGAGCTGTTTACCCGTGGCGGCCAACGTCTGGACTGCCTGGGTCATGGTGGTGATGCTGCTTTGAAAGTGACTGAGTTGACTGGCGATAGCTTGAAGTTCAGCCTGCTGTTCAGGCTGCCATGTGAACTGCTGAGCATCCTGAGTGAGCTGAGAGGCGTGGGCAATGTAATCTGCCATCACTTTGCCGGCTTTTTCATCCCCATACAGCAGTTTGAGCCGGTTGACTTTGGCCTGAAAGACATCAATGTTGATATCGTAAATCAGGGTGCTTTGTTCATAAACATCACGAATATTTTTAAAGCGTAATACGCTGATACTGCCCGAGCCCACCACTAACAATAAAACGAGTCCAAATCCTAAACTGAGTTTGTGCGCAATTTTTGTATTTTCTAACCGCAACCCCATGACTTCTGCCTCCTGCCCATGTCAACGATGTTAAGCCAAATTGGTTATCGGTTGCACAGGGCAGGAGTTTAGTAAGAACGCGGTTATTTTTTTGATAATGCAGAAATTATGAGCGCGCCGCGTAAGGCTTACAGGCTTTTCCAGATATGCATCACGGCATAGCTGCGCCACGGGCGCCACTGCTGCGAACGAACTTCTGCGGCCTTAGGTGTCAGGCCTCCCAGCTTATTGCGTATGGCAATATCCTCTTTGGGAAAAGCATCAGGCCAGCGCAGTGCGCGCATGGCGATGTAATGCGCGGTCCAGGGGCCAATGCCCGGCAGCGCGACCAGCCGCGTCATGATCTCATCAGGCGTGAGCGTAGCGTTAAAACGCAGGCTGCCCTCAACACAGGCACCTGCAAACGCCAGAATCGCTCTGGCTCGCGCGCTGACAATCCCAAGGCTGGCAATCTCATCGACCGTCGCCTGTGCGATGCGCTGTGGCTGGACAGTATAGCGGGAAAGGTCCGGGAATGGCGTCGAGCAGGGCTCACCAAACGCCTGGGCAAAACGGCTGCTGAGGGTGGTCGCTGCTTTCACGGTGACCTGCTGACCCAGAATGGCACGGACGCCCATTTCAACGCTGTCAAACGCGCCAGGCACGCGCAGGCCGGGAGCGTCATGAAGGCTTTGTGCCAGCAGAGGATCCTGCTGCAGGTGAGCCGCAATTCGCTGCGGCTGCGCGTTCAGGTCGAACAGATCGCGCAGGCGGCGCAGGAGTGCAGGTAATACCGGCGTCAGGGACAGCGTGAACTCAACGCGGAGCGCATGCCTGGCCGGGAGCGGTGAAACGCTGACCCAGCCGCGATACTGACCCAGCGCCACGGTTCTGCGGTAGGTTTGGCCCTCAACGGCTTCAATCTCTTTCATCAACCGCAACTGCAGAAAATCCAGCATTGCCTGCCAGTCATAGGGCGGGCGATAGCTGAGCTGCAGTTGCATGGTATCGCCTGGCTGCTGTGTGGGTTGCGGCGCGGTTTTTCGCAAGGCGCCGGGTGTCATGCGATAGCGGGCCTGGAACACGTCATTAAAGCGCCGTAAACTGCCGAAGCCGCTGGCGTAGGCAACATCGGTAACCGGGAGCGTGGTTTCGGTCAGTAGCTGCTTGGCCAGCAACATGCGCCGTGTCTGTTTCAGCTCCAGCGGGGTGACGCCTAACTCCTGCTGCACAATCCGCCGCAGCTGACGGGCACTCATGCCAAACTCGGTGGCGATGTCGTCCAGCCCTGCGTGCTCTTCCAGCAACCCCTCTTCAATGCGCTGCACCAGACGGTCAGCGACTCTGTGGGCATTGTCGACGGGCGCATTACCAGGTGCCAGTTCAGGACGACAGCGCAGGCAGGGGCGAAAACGTGCTTTCTCCGCGGCCTCAGCACTGCTAAAGAACACGCAGTTTTTTTGCATCGGCGGCTTAACCGGACATATCGGACGACAATAAATGCCGGTTGAGGTCACGCCAACAAAAAACACGCCGTCAAAACGCGTATCCCGCGACGTTAACGCCTGGTAAGCCGTATCTGGATCAAACATGGTTGCTCTCCGGCAAATAGCGACAGCGTAGCGCTGGCGGATGAGATTGACTGGCTGTTTTCGGACAGCACATCAGTTTATTGTAATGACCGAAAACAGCCAGTTTGACGCTAAAAAAGTGCGATAATGCCCGACAGAATGATGATGGGAGGAACAGCATGTATTACTGCAAACCTGTGACAACCCCGGTCGGCGAACTCACGCTTATCGCCAGCGATCGCGGTCTGGCGGCCATTTTATGGCAGGACGAAGTGCGCAGACATCCCCGCTTATCGCCGGTAGAACGCGACGATAACCATCCGGTGCTGCGCGAAACCGAAACCCAGCTGGGCGAGTATTTCGCGGGGACGCGCCAGCGTTTTACCTTACCGCTGGATTTCGCCGGAACCGACTTTCAGATAAAAGTGTGGCAGGCACTGCTCACCATTCCCTTTGGCGAAACGCGCAGTTATCGACAAATTGCCGAGGCGATTGGTCATCCTGCTGCGGTGCGCGCGGTGGGCGCGGCGAATGGCCGAAACCCGCTGTCGATTGTGGCGCCCTGTCATCGAGTGATTGGGACGAATGGCAAACTGACCGGCTTTGCGGGCGGGCTGGCGGTCAAAGCCTTCTTACTCCAGCTGGAAGCGCCCCAGCAGGGGCTTGTCGGCCTCTCTTCATCGTAGCGAACAAATAAAACACGACACTCTGCCGCTTTTCCGCTATCGTGTTTAGCATATAAAACACGATGGCAATATTTACGTCCTGTTAAGCCATAACTGGCGATTTTCGTTAATTTTACAGAACGAGAGCGGTGTCATGAGCGCAATCTTTGATCCAGAAAATGCTGTTTATCCTTTTCCGCCGAAGCCTGCCCGGCTGAACGACGAGCAAAAAACCTTTTATCGGGAAAAAATTAAAGCGCTGCTTAAGGCTCGCAATGCCGTGATGGTGGCGCATTACTACACCGATCCTGAGATTCAGGCCCTGGCAGAAGAAACCGGTGGCTGCGTCTCTGACTCGCTCGAAATGGCGCGCTTCGGCAGCCAGCATGCGGCCGGTACGCTGCTGGTGGCCGGCGTCCGGTTTATGGGGGAAACGGCCAAAATCCTCAGCCCGGAAAAAACCGTCCTGATGCCCACGCTTGAAGCCGAATGCTCGCTGGATCTGGGCTGTCCGATTGAGGAATTTAACGCCTTTTGCGATGCCCATCCCGATCGTACAGTCGTGGTTTACGCGAATACCTCGGCGGCGGTGAAAGCGCGCGCCGACTGGGTGGTCACCTCCAGTATCGCGGTGGAATTAATCGAGCATCTGGATAGCCTGGGTGAGAAGATTATCTGGGCACCCGATCGGCATCTGGGGCGCTACGTCAGTCAAAAAAGCGGGGCCGATGTGTTGTGCTGGCAGGGCGCCTGCATCGTCCATGATGAGTTCAAAACCCAGGCACTGCAGCGGATGAAGGCGCTTTATCCGGATGCGGCGGTGCTGGTTCATCCCGAATCGCCCCAGGCGATTGTGGATCTGGCCGATGCGGTAGGCTCGACCAGCCAGCTGATTCAGGCTGCCACAAGCCTGCCGCATCCGCAGATGATTGTGGCGACCGATCGCGGCATCTTTTACAAGATGCAGCAGGCGGTGCCCGACAAAATATTGCTGGAAGCGCCGACGGCAGGCGAAGGTGCGACCTGCCGAAGCTGTGCGCACTGCCCCTGGATGGCCATGAACGGACTGCAAGCCATTGCCGAGGCGCTGGAGTCAGGTGGGCAGGCACATGAAATTCACGTGGACGCGGCGCTGCGTGAAGCCGCACTGGTGCCGCTGAACCGTATGCTATCCTTTGCTGCAAATCTCAAACATAACGTGAAAGGAAACGCGTAACGCGCGTTTTTGACAGGTGGCTGATATGGATTTTTTTAGCACACAAAATATTTTAGTGCACATCCCCCTGGGGGCCACGGGCTACGATCTGTCATGGATTGAAGCCATTGGGACACTGGCGGGCCTGCTGTGTATCTGGCTCGCCAGTCTGGAAAAGATCGTCAACTATGCGTTTGGTCTGCTAAACGTCACGTTGTTTGCGGTGATCTTTTTTCAAATTCAGCTTTATGCCAGCCTGCTGTTACAGCTGTTCTTTTTTGCGGCTAACGTTTATGGCTGGTACGCCTGGAGTCGGCAAACGTCTGATCATCAGGCCGAGTTAACCATACGCTGGTTACCGCGCGCAAAAGCCATTGGCTGGGCGGTTGGCTGCGTGATCGCGATTGCGTTTATGACGGTGTATATCGATCCGGTCTTTGCCTTTCTCACTCAAATGGCGGTGAGCCTCATGAATGCGGCGGGCTTTGCCGTGGCGATGCCGACGCTGCAGCCGGATGCGTTTCCCTTCTGGGACGCCTGCCTGATGGTGCTGTCGATTGTGGCCATGGTGCTGATGACGCGTAAGTACGTTGAGAACTGGCTGCTTTGGGTGATTATCAACGTCATCAGCGTGATGATATTTGCCCGTCAGGGGGTTTATGCGATGGCGCTGGAGTACGCTATTTTGACGTTGATTGCGCTCAATGGCTCAAGGATGTGGATAATCAGCGCACGAAAACAGGGTTCTCGTGCGCTGTCTGCTCAGTGATGATGTGCGTGCTCACCGTGCTCGTGATGGTGGTGAGCACCCTCAATCACCGGCGTGTTAAGCGCGCAGTCCGGTCCCACACAGGGCTGAAACTCCATCTGCACCGTCGCGTGTTCAATTTGATAATGGTCGTGCAGATAGGTGTGAATGCGGCGCAGTAAACCATCGTGATCGCGTGGCGGGATCACCTGAACGTGCAGCGTTAAAATCGGCTTCTCGCCCACCTGCCAGACATGCACATGATGAACATCGCGCACCTCTGCAATATTACGCTTCAGATCGCGTCTGAGCTTAGTCACATCCAGCGAATCAGGCGCGCCTTCCAGTAGCTCATGAAAACTCTCCCGCAGCAGCGCCCAGGCGTTACGCAGTATCAGCAGTGACACCAGAATCGACAAAATAGGGTCAGCAGGCGTCCAGTTCGTCAACAGAATGATGACCGCCGCGACGATGGCACCTACAGAACCCAGCAGGTCGCCCATCACATGCAAGGCGGCCGCCCGCACGTTGAGGTTCTTCTCTTCACTGCCGTGGTGCAGCAGCCAGAATGAGAGAATATTCGCCAGCAGCCCGCCAATAGCAATGCCCAGCATCAGGCCGCCGGTGATGGGCTGCGGATGGGAGAAGCGTTCAATGGCTTCCCAGACAATCAGGAAGGTAATCAGGATCAGGGCAATAGCGTTAACGAAGGCGGCCAGCGTGGTAAGCCGCAGCAAACCAAAGGTATGACGATCGTTGGGTTTACGTTTGGCAAACTGTACGGCCAGTAATGCCATCAGCAGCGCGGCGGCGTCGGTCAGCATATGACCTGCATCCGCCAGCAGGGCCAGTGAGCCTGAAATCCAGCCGCCAATCACTTCCGCGACCATAAAGAGCGCCGTCACGGCAAAGGCCGCCATCAGGCGCTTACGGTTGGTGTCCTGACCGCTATGAGAGTGGGTGTGTGCCATAAGTATCCAGTTTGAGTAATAACCTGTCGGTCAATGATATCAGCAATTGCCATTCTGCTGAGCTGTCCTGCTGGTGCTTCGCCTTGTCAGACAGCTGCTGACAGAGCCTTGCCCCTTCTTCAATGCCAATCAACAGCCAGCTTCCTTTCATACGGTGTGCCGACTCGGCCAGCTGCGTCGCGTCACCGGCCTGGTGCGCGGCATACAGCTGTGCCCGATCTTTCTCCAGGGTATCACGTAATGTTTTACCCAGTCGGTTAAGAAATTTCTCGTTTTGCTGTGCCAGCTGCCACAGATTGTCCTCCACTGACGCCAGCGGATCGTCGCGGAAGTCTGCCAGTATCTCGCCGATATCCTGTAGCTGAACCGGTTTAATCAGCACGCGCTCGTTCGCAGCCAGCTGCACGTTAAGTAACTGCGCGTCGGCGGAACACAGCACCCGTCGCTGCCTGCCGCCACGCTGTCGTTGCCGACGGCGTAACAGGCGCAGCAGCAGCGTGCCATCAGGACGCGGCATCATCTGATCGATAAACAGCAGGTCGTAAGGGCAGCGCGCATCGGCCAGCAGCATATCGCGGCCATGCTCAAAACAGTCAGCCTGAACAGCAAAGCGGGCAAGCTGCTGCTCCATGACGATCAGGTTGGTGGGATGATCGTCAACCACCGCCACGCGCAGCCCCGGAAAGCCCGGCAGGGCCGTCGGGTCGCTGTCAGGAACGGGATCACAGGGGATCAGTGGCAGCACGATCGTGACATCCGTGCCTTTGCCGGGTACGGAATGGAGTGCAATATCGCCGCCCATCCGCTGCACCATCTCCCGACAGATAAACAACCCCAGTCCGCTGCCCTGGACCGATACGGCTTTTCCCGACGGTGCCTGGTACCAGGGATCGAACAGTTTACGCTGCTCCTCTGCCGGGATGCCGCTGCCGTTGTCGCTCACGGTTAACTGCAACCTGTCCGTGGCCGACAGCGTCAGGCGAATCAGGCCCTGCCGGGTAAATTTAAACGCGTTGGTGATGAGATTATTCACGACCTGCTGCAGGCGATCGGCATCCATCATAATCGCGTCAGGCAGCGGGGTCAGGGCTTCAACCTGCAGCCGCGGCCCCTCCGGGCGCATCAACGGGTGGTAGAAATGGCGCTGCTGCGCCAGCCAGGGGGCTAGCGCCAGCGGACGGGGCGACAGGGCAAAACTGTTATTTTCAATACGCGCATGATCCTGCAGATCGTTAAGCAGCGTCATCAGTGACTGCGCGCTGCGGTGCAGCAGTTGCAGGTTGTCACTGGAACGCTGCTGTTTTTCCAGCTCCAGCAAGCCCAGTATCGCCTGCATGGGCGTGCGCAGTTCGTGACTGACCGTCGCTAAAAACTGGCTTTTCATCGCGTTGGCGCGTTCGGCCTGCTCACGCTGTTGACGGTCACGTCGCTGTTGCCAGTAACGCCGGGCAAGCAGCACCAGCAAAATCACGATGGCGACGCCGCCCGTCAACAATACGGCCACCGGCAGAACACGCATCGCCGCAACGCTGCCAGGTTGCGGTGGCATCGACCAGCGATCGCGCATCTGGTTTTGCGTATCGGCGGGGATCTGCTGCAATGCGCGATCCAGAAGGGAACGCAGCTCGGGCCGATCGGGCGCGATGCCCACCGCGATGGGCCACGCAATATCGCTGGCGGCAAAAGCCAGATGAATCTGCGGATCGTTACGGCTGGCAATCCGCCAGCGCGCGGACAACACGTTATCCACTAAGGCGTCAATCTGCCCGGTTGCCAGCGCATCGTACAGGCTGTTTCGGTCGCTGTAGCGTTGAACCTGCGCGTTCTCAGGAATAAGGCGTTGCGCCAGGTCATTCTGCAGAATTCCGATGCGCTTGCCTGCCAGATCGCTCCAGTGCGACCAGTTAGCTGGCTGGCGGATATAAATGCCCCACAGCGCGCGCCAGACCGGCAGGCTGGTACTTTGCGTTTCGCCGTTAAGCGGCTGCATCAGCTGTAACATCACCTGGTGCTGAGCGATCAGACTGGCGGCCTCCTGAGGGTTACTAACCCAGTGCGGGGTAAAACGTAATCCTGTGCTTTGCGCCACCGCGTTGAGCAGATCAATACCGTAGCCTCGCGCGGTGCCGTTGCTGTCACGGTAACTCCAGGGATAGTTATCCGCTTCAGCGGCGTAGGCCACAACCGGGTGGGCCGTTATCCACTCGCGCTCGCTGGCGCTAAGCATCAGCGTCTGCGTGTCCTGATAGCGGGGAAGACTGCTGCTCCAGCGCGCCTGCAGGGTACTCATCAGCTCGGCGGGAAGCTGGCGCAGACTCTCGTTCAGCCACGCGATAAGCGCCGGATCGCGTGCCACGGCGCGCAGGTTGAGCTGACCGGCATCGATGCCGGAAGCGATTTGGTAGATTTGTCCCTGTTGCAACTGACTCAACAGAAAACCCGCGCTGGTTTCATCCGCCACAACGTAATCGTTCTGCTGATTCAACAACGTATAGAGCGCCTGAAGATCGCTGCCGTAGGTTCGCCACTGATGACGGGCCGCCAGGGCCGGGGGCAGCTGGGCCAGCGTGAGATGACTGATAGCCAACTGAGCATTATGACTATTGAACATCACGGCACGCTGGTTCTGCTGATTGCGATAAATACGCAACGGACTGCTAAACCAGCTGTCGCTGGCGACCGTATTGGCTGGCAGGGGCGGGGCAATCATTCCCAAAGCAAAATCTATCCGGCCGTCCGTTAGTGCGCCTAATAAGTCAGCCTGAGTGGCATACAGACTGAGCGTGAACTGCGCCCCGGTTAACTGGTGCAGCGCGGCCAGGTAATCGGCATCGATGCCGTAGAGATCGTTACCCACCCGCATTGTCCAGGGCGCATTATTCTCCTCCAGCAGGCCGACCCGCAAGACTTTGCCCTGCATCAGCTCGGCGCCTTTGACCGGCATCATCATGGGCAGACTGATGCTGCTGACCGGGCGCACATCGGCCTGCGCTAGCGTGGTAAACACCAGCAAGAACAGGAGCAGCCAGCGTCTCACTGCTGTGATTTCCATAAATCAGCCAGCTCAACGACGGAGCGGGTGCCGGTTTTTTCCAGAATATTCTTTTTGTGGGTGCTGACGGTTTTGTTACTGATATGCAGCCGCTCGGCAATTTGCAGGTTGGATAAGCCACTGGCCAGCAAAGCCAGTATCTGGCGCTCTTTACTGGTCAACGGCAGTTCCGGCTCGTCAGGACAGTCGGGGAAGGCGGCGTGCCCACCGAGTACCGCCAGAATCGCACTGAGTAACTGCTCCATGCGTTGGCTCTTCACCACATAGCCCGCCGCGCCCAGGGCCTGAGCGCGCCTGACGTAGTGGCTAGTTTGCTGGGCAGAATAAATCAGCACCGGGCAGTTGGGTAAATGGATTTTCAGGCGACGCAGGATCTCCAGCCCATCACCATCGGGCAAGCCGATGTCCAGCACGACGATATCGGGCGGAAGCGAGAGAAAAGCGCGTGCGGACTGTTCGCTGCAGGCGGAATAAAGTTGAAGAGGAATGGGGGATTTAGCTAACGCAGCTTCGAGTGCTACTTCAACCAGTGGATGATCGTCTATCAGAAGCAGTGAGGCCATGAACATTTCCCTGTCAAGTTAACAGGCTCAGCATAGCGGAAGTTGCGGCGGGATAAAATAAAGGAGAGCCAGGCTCTCCTTATCAGCTCAACAGTCAGTGATTACTGCGTGGTGCCGTCAGTTTTGGTATTGACGTGACCGCCACCTTTTTTGGTGTGCACTTTTTTATTCATGTCAGGGCATTTGCCATCTTTACACTGCGTGTTCTTGTCAATTTCATCGGCAGTCATGTGTTTGCTGCTGGAGGTGCTGTCTCGGGTTGGAGAAGACATCTCAGTGCCGGTGTTATTAATTTTGCTGTTATCCACTTTGTTCGGTGGCAGATTCTCATTCGCGCCGCCGGCGACTGCGCCTGCTGCTGCGGCCTGGTTAGAGTTTCCGTTGGCAGCCATTGCTGCGCCACTGCCCAGAGTCATTGCTGCCGTCAGAAAAATTATTGCAAACTTATTCATCATTATGCTCCCGTTAATAAATGATATTTGCTGTCTCTAACCGCTGCCAGATAAGGTTCAGAGAAAAAGCGCCCTGAGCGAAATAAAATTTCGCTGGTTAGCTTAAAGACAGGTGTTAATAAAAGTAAGCCACCGTTCCTCAGTGATTACCTTTAAAAGTCTAGACGCATTACCCATTTATGCAAATTTCACGCATACATTATGCGCTCATCAGGAATTTACACCCTGTGCGCTTCGGGCTACATTGGCTGGGTTGTGTCCGGCGGGCGCCGGGCCAGAAATTATATGGAATGAGTATGAATTACCAGAACGATGACTTACGCATCAAAGAGATCAAAGAGCTCCTGCCCCCCGTAGCCTTACTGGAAAAATTTCCTGCCACCGAACGTGCAGCGCAGACCGTGTCTCAGGCTCGCCAGGCCATTCACCAGATTCTGACCGGCCAGGACGATCGCCTGCTGGTGGTCATTGGGCCTTGCTCAATTCACGATACGGAAGCCGCACAAGAGTATGCGGCGCGCCTGTTAACCCTGCGTGAGCAGCTTAAAGGCGAGCTGGAAGTGGTCATGCGCGTTTATTTTGAAAAACCGCGTACCACCGTTGGCTGGAAAGGGCTGATCAACGACCCTTACATGGATGGCTCCTTTCAGCTAAACGACGGCCTGCGCCTGGCGCGTAAGCTGCTGCTGGAGATCAACGATTCCGGTCTGCCTGCCGCTGGCGAATTCCTGGATATGATTACGCCGCAGTACGTGGCGGATTTGATGAGCTGGGGTGCCATCGGTGCCCGTACCACCGAGTCACAGGTTCACCGCGAGCTGGCTTCCGGCCTTTCCTGCCCGGTAGGGTTTAAAAACGGTACGGACGGCACCATTAAAGTGGCGATTGATGCCATCAACGCAGCCGGTTCACCGCACTGTTTCCTGTCAGTGACCAAATACGGTCACTCCGCGATTGTGGAAACCCGCGGTAACGGCGACTGCCATATCATCCTGCGCGGCGGTAAAGAGCCGAACTACAGCGCCAGTCATGTCAGCGCGGTGAAAGCCGGTCTGGAAAAAGCCGGGTTGCCTCAGCAGGTAATGATCGACTTCAGCCATGCTAACAGCAGCAAGCAGTTTCAGAAGCAGATGCAGGTGGCGGACGATGTGGCACAGCAGATGATCAACGGTGAGCGCGGTATTATCGGCGTGATGATTGAAAGCCATCTGGTTGAAGGGAATCAGAGCCTGGAAAGCGGCGAGCCGCTGGTTTACGGCAAGAGCGTCACGGATGCCTGTATTGGCTGGGCCGATACCGAAAAGGTGCTGCGTCAGCTGGCCGATGCGGTTATAAAGCGTCGCCGGTAAGCAGGGCGCAATAAAAAAGGGCCAGACATTGTCTGGCCCTTTTTGCACGGAAGCAAAATTATTTCGCTTTACCCTGATTGGCAACGGCCGCGGCTTTCGCTGCGATCTCGTCAGCATCACCCAGGTAGTAATGTTTGATCGGTTTGAAGTTTTCATCGAACTCGTACACCAGCGGAACGCCGGTCGGGATATTCAGTTCAAGAATCTCTTCTTCGCTCATGTTGTCCAGGTATTTCACCAGCGCACGCAGTGAGTTACCGTGGGCCGCCACGATCACTTTCTCACCACTTTTGATACGTGGCAGAATGGATTCGTTCCAGTAAGGGATCACGCGTTCGATGGTCAGCGCCAGGCTTTCGGTGGTGGGCAGCTGCTCAGGCTTCAGCGAAGCATAACGCGGGTCGTGTCCAGGAAAACGCTCATCGCTGCGGTCCAGCTCTGGCGGAGTCACCGCGAAGCCACGACGCCACTGTTTAACCTGCTCGTCGCCGTATTTTGCGGCGGTTTCAGCTTTGTCCAGGCCCTGCAGCGCGCCATAGTGACGTTCGTTCAGACGCCAGGATTTCTCAACGGGCAGCCAGGCCTGATCCAGCTCATCCAGCACATTCCACAGGGTGTGAATGGCGCGTTTCAGCACAGAGGTGTAGGCGAAATCAAACACGAAACCTTCTTTCTTCAGCAGCTGTCCGGCTGCTTTAGCTTCGGTACGGCCCTTGTCAGAAAGGTCTACATCATACCATCCGGTGAAGCGGTTTTCGTTGTTCCACTGGCTTTCGCCGTGTCGCACCAGAACCAGCTTAGTTACAGCCATAGCTTAACTCCTTAATACTTGATGTTTCTGAGATAATGGAAACCTGCTGTCGCCAGCCCGTTGGCTGACCAATTGCGTTCTACCATAGCGGAAAACGGCGCACTGCGTAAGTCTGTCTGTGACGCACTGCGCGTTTTTCACACGGTGGCTCAGCGTGGTGTAAAGCGATAGCGCGTGACGGATTCCCAACGATCTCCCGGCTGCAGCCAGCAATCATCCTGTGGCCACTCGGGATGATTAGGCGAATCCGGTAAAAATTCACTCTCCAGCGCGATCCCCTGAAAAGCAGTATAGCTTTCCTGCTCCCGGGCGCGCGTGCCGGCCAGATAGTTACCGCTGTAGAACTGTAACGCGGGCGCTGACGTGGTCACGCTCAACTGGAGCTTGCCGTCCTCTGACCAGAGTTCAGCGGCAGGCTGGCTGCTATCGCCTGCACTGTTCAGCAGGAAAGCATGGTCATAGCCCTTAACTGCCTTCTGATCGTCATCGGCAAGAAAATCCTGCTCAATGCGTTTGGCCTGACGGAAATCGAAGCTGGTGCCGTCCACGGCCTTCAGTGGGCCGTTGGGAATCCCCTCGCTATCCACGGGCAGGTAACGATCGGCGTGCAGTTGTAACCGATGCTGGCGCGCATCACCATGATGCGCATCAAGATTAAAGTAAGCATGGTTGGTGAGACCGACCGGGCAGGGCTGGTCGCACTGCGCCTGATAGTGAATGGACAGGCAGTTATCGTCATCCAGCGCATAGCGTAAATCAGCAATAAGGTTGCCCGGGTAGCCCTGATCGCCATCGGGCGAATCAAGACGATAATGCACTTCCGTTTCTGACTGACTGACAATTTGCCAGCGGCGTTTATCAAACCCTCCTGGGCCGCCGTGTAACTGATGTTCGCCCTGATTGGCGCTCAACGGGCGGCTGATTTTATTCAGTTTTGCGCCGGCAATACGGTTTGCATAACGGCCTACCGTGGCACCCAGATAGGCATCCTGATGCAGATAGTCGGAAGGGGTTGCACAGCCCAGCAGGGCTTCACGCACGTGACCGTCCTGCAGTGGGACTCGCGCCGACAGCCAGGTTGCGCCCCAGTCCATAAAGGTGGCAATCATGCCATTGGCATTACGTAATACGGTGATGCGCCACGGCTGACCGTCCGGCGCATGGGAGTTCACATCGTTTAGCATTGGCCCGCTCCTTCTGATGCTTTGCACACGTAGAAGGTCTCCTTGATGCCCGTTTTGGCTTCATACTGGCTGGCGACGGCGGCCTGAACCCGATCCACCAGATCAAGCGGCATCAGAGCGACAATACAGCCACCGAAGCCACCGCCGGTCATGCGAACACCGCCACGATCGCCGATCTCGGCTTTAACAATCTCGACCAGGGTATCCACCGGCGGCACGGTAATTTCGAAGTCATCACGCATGGAGGCGTGAGATTCCGCCATCAGTTCGCCCATGCGGGCTAAATCGCCGCGAGACAGCGCCTCGGCGGCCTCCAGCGTACGGGCGTTTTCAGTGATGACGTGACGTACGCGTTTGGCAACCTGCGGATCTAACTGAGACTCAGCCGCGTTGAACTCGGCCAGGTCGACATCCCGCAGCGCCTTTTTGTTAAAGAAGCGTGCGCCGGTTTCACACTGCTCACGGCGAACGTTGTATTCGCTTCCCACCAGGCTGCGACGGAAGTTGGAATTGATGATGACCACGGCAATATCGTCCGGCATCGAAACCGGTGTCGTGCCCAGCGTCCGGCAGTCCAGCAGCATGGCATGATCTTTCTGGCCCAGCGCGGAAATCAGCTGATCCATAATGCCGCAGTTACAGCCCACGAACTGGTTTTCTGCTTCCTGACCGTTGACCGCGATGGCGGCGCCGTCCAGTGCCAGGTTAAACAGCTGCTGGAAAACCGTTCCGACCGCCACTTCCAGCGAGGCGGAAGAGCTAAGGCCCGCGCCCTGAGGCACGTTGCCGCTAATCACCATATCGGCGCCGCCAAAATCCGGTGCGCGTTGCTGAAGGTGCTTGACGACGCCGCGTACATAGTTCGCCCACATGGGTTCTTTTACGCTGGTAATCGGGGCATCCAGTGAAAAGGTGTCCTGCGCCTGATCGTAATCCACGGCAACCACGCGTACCTGGCGGTCGTCGCGTTTTGCACAGGCGATAACCGTTTGATAATCAATAGCGCAAGGCAGCACGAAACCGTCGTTGTAATCGGTGTGCTCGCCAATCAAATTAACGCGGCCTGGGGCCTGAATCGCGTGGGTAGGTGCATAGCCAAAGGTTTCAGTAAACACCTGCTGCGTGATGGTTTTTAAGCTCATTGTTGTGCCTCACGAAAATGAATATCGCTCACGGAACGCAGGCGTTCGGCTGCCTGTTCTGCGGTTAAATCGCGTTGGGTTTCAGCCAGCATCTCGTAGCCGACCATAAATTTGCGCACCGTTGCTGAACGCAGCAGCGGCGGATAAAAGTGGGCGTGCAATTGCCAGTGTTCATTGTCGTCACCGTTGAACGGCGCGCCGTGCCAGCCCATGGAGTAGGGGAAAGAGCACTGAAACAGGTTGTCGTAACGGCTGGTCAGGCGCTTGATGGCACAAGCCAGATCGTCACGCGGCGCATCGGTCAAATCGGTCAGGCGCTTAACATGGGTTTTTGGCAACAGCAGGGTTTCAAACGGCCACGCCGCCCACCAGGGCACCACGGCCAGCCAGTGTTCGGTTTCAACAACGGTGCGGCTGCCATCCTGCTGTTCACGCGCAAGGTAATCCACCAGCATCGGCGAGCCCTTTTGGGCAAAGTAGCGGCGCTGCAGATCGTCTTCGCGCTGGGCTTCATTAGGCAGAAAGCTGTTGGCCCACACTTGTCCATGGGGATGAGGATTAGAGCAGCCCATCGCGGCGCCCTTGTTCTCAAAGACCTGCACCCAGGGATAGTACAGACCCAGTTCAGCCGTCTGTTCTTGCCAGGTGCGGACGACTTCCTGTAACGCGCTCAGTGACATTTCGGGCAGGGTTTTACTGTGGTCGGGCGAAAAGCAGATGACGCGGCTGGTACCGCGCGCGCTTTCGCAACGCATCAACATGTCATCGCTTTCAGGCGCGTCGGGCGTATCCGTCATTAACGCGGCAAAATCATTCGTAAAAACGTAGGTGCCTTGATAATCAGGATTCACATCGCCCGTGATGCGCGTGTTGCCTGCGCACAGGAAACAGTCAGGATCGTGTGACGGCAGCGTATTCACTGCGGGCGTTTCCTGAGCCCCCTGCCAGGGACGTTTGGCACGATGAGGAGAAACCAAAATCCACTGATCGGTCAGGGGATTGTAACGGCGATGAGGATGATCGGCCGGGTTAAATTTTTCCATGTTGCATCCTGGTAAGCGTCAAAATTAAAAAGTCATCAAGAAAAAATAGCACATCGGGTGAGTCAAAAACGTGATCCAGTCTGGATAAGTGGTATCGTTTACACAAGCTGAATATTCTTATTTAAAGGCGGATTCGCACATCGCATCGCTAAAAAACAGGTTTAAATGGTAGCGTTTACATCTGGTGGTAAACAACGCCGCTGGCACGGCGTCAGGGCACTCAAATCCTGTCCTGTTGGTAGCGATAGCCGCCGTCAGGCTGGGCCACAAAATGCAGACGATGGGTAATACACTGGGGCGCGTCCTCAGCATGATGTGAAACGAACAGCAGTTGAGTACGGTCTTCACCAATCAAAATATCGATGAAACGTCTTACCAGCTGGCGGTTGAGTGGATCAAGCCCCTGCAAGGGTTCATCCAGTATCAACAGCGTAGGATGCTTAACCAGCGCCCGGGCGATCAACACCAGCCGTTGCTGGCCCCAGGATAAACCGTGAAAGGGCATATCTCCCATTCTGCTATCCATGCCCAGCAGCGCCAGCCACTGACGCGCCAGCGCCATTTGGCGATCGGAGACGGCCTGATAAAGACCAATCGAGTCAAAAAAGCCGGACAGGATCACGGTCCGGACGTTGACGCTTACGCGGTAATCAAGATGCAGGCTGCTGCTGACATAGCCAATATGCTGTTTGATATCCCAGATGGTTTCGCCGCTGCCACGGCGCCGGCCAAACAGGGTTAAATCGTTGCTGTAGCCCTGGGGATGGTCGCCCGTGACCAGGCTGAGTAATGTGGATTTGCCCGCGCCGTTTGGCCCGAGAATATGCCAGTGCTCCCCGGTATTAACCTGCCAGTCGAGGCCGTCGATAATACGCTGGTCGTTATAGGATACGATGCCGTTACGCAGAAGCACTCGCGGCGCGTCATCTGCCAGTGGCGGTAGCGCATCCGGGACGTCGGCTTCCGGCAGCGCCATGCCAGCCAGTTGCTCACTGCGCGCCAGCTGGGCCACCAGCGCCTGCGCCAGAATTTCCTCACGGGGTCCGACATGCGTCAGGCTGCATTCTGCCAGCACGCCAACCTGGTCAACGTAGTCCGGAATATCATCGAAGCGGTTCAGCACCAGCACCAGGGTAAAATCCGCCTGCGGCAACTGGTGCAGCGTGGCGGTCAGATTCGCGCGCGATTCGACATCCAGGCCATCGAAAGGCTCATCCAGAATCAGCAGGTCGGGCTGCTTCATCAGCGCCTGGCACAGTAATGTTTTGCGCGTTTCACCGGTAGAGAGGTATTTAAAACGGCGGTTAAGCAGGCCGGTGATACCAAACTGCGTGGCCAGCTGCTCGCAGCGCACCCTGTCTTTAACCTCATCCTGAATGATTTCAGCCGTTGTGCGGCCGGTATCATCCTCACCTTCGCTCAGCAGGTCGGTGTTATTCCGTTGCCACTCATCGGCGACCAGCTTCTGCAACTGCTCCAGCGACAGGCGGCTGGGACGTTGAAAATCACAGGTTACCTGACCTGACAGCGGTGCCAGTTCCCCCGAGAGGGCGCGCGCCAGTGAGGATTTACCACTGCCGTTGGCACCGACAAATGCCCAGCGCTCGCCGGGCTGAAGGTGTACATCGGTCAGCGACAACACTCGCGCATCATTAAGATGAAATATGCCTTGCGAAATATGCAATGAAGCCATGATTCGTTCCATTTTTTGCAGCGTTAACCGTTGTTGTAGCCACTGCTTCGAACGAAGTCAAACCCGAATGATAAATCAACGCAAAGCGGCGACGATGGCGTGGCTGGCGCTAAAGCTGGCGATCACGGCGTGACCCGGTTGCCACTGCCGACGCGCAATTTCCGCGTTTTCCAGCGTGGCACACAGCGTTTCACCGCCCGGCAGGCGCATCAGGACTTCACTGACCTGCTCACCGGTTTCGATAGCGCTTATGGTGGCGGCCAGCTGATTATCCGCCCCGGTTGCATCAGTATGAAGGCTGATCCACGGGGCTTTAATCAGAACCAGCACCTCTTTGCCTGCCTTGAGATGCAGGCGTTCTGTGCTGCGCGCGGTCAGGGCGACGTTGAGCCGGGTTACGCCATCCGAGAGCAGAATGGTCAGGTGCTGCTGGATATGCTGCGCGTCGTTATCCACCACGGTGCCGAACAGTTGATTACGTGCGCTGGTTTGCAATGAAGAGCGGGCGATAGCGGCCAGCAGGCTGTCCAGCGGCAGCGAGTCCTGTTGCAGAGCATCAAAGGCGTGCTGTTGAATCTTTTCCATCAGGCCGAACAGCTGTACCAGACGTTCGCCATAGCGGGTTAACTGCGCGCCACCGCCGCCTTTGCCACCGGTGGCCCGCGTCACCATTTCCTGTTCAGCCAGCTGGTTCATCTCGTTGATGGCATCCCAGGCGCTTTTGTAACTGATGCCCGCCAGCTTCGCGCCCTGGCTAATCGAACCGGTTTGCTGCACGCGCTTTAACAGTTCAATGCGGCGTGGATCGGCAAACAGCTTTTGCTGCAGGCGGATGTGAAGGGTGAGTTCGGCTTGCATGGTGGCTCCTGCAAAGAATGAATCGCGTAATCAGGCAGATGATAACGAGCTTTCAGCCTCAAAGTAAAAGCACGAAAAGGTCTGCGCAAAGTTTTACTAAGCCGTTACAATCTCTTTTTTTACACGCAAAGTGGGACTCTTCATGCTGGAACTCATCAAAAGCCTCGCCGTGGCAGTGATCATGGTACCTGTGGTAATGGCGATTATGTTAGGCCTGATCTACGGCCTGGGTGAAGTGTTTAACCTCATCTCTAAAACGGGTCGCCGCGACAACAACAACGCCCGCTCACAGAACTAATCCCCACACAACGTCCGCCTCAGTGCGGACGTTGTCCTCGCCCTGAACGCCTCTTTTTACTTTTTTGCTAATTTGACGCCGCTGTCAGATAATGCGTTGTATTATTCAATATATAACGATCACTGGAGAAAAATCATGCGTTTACCTTTTTGTCGTCTGAGCATTGCGCTGGTAATGAGCGTTTCACTGGCAGGCCAGGCGCTGGCGGCCGATAAGGTCACCGTGTTTGCGGCGGCGTCACTCACTAACGCGCTGGAAGAGATTGCAGCACAGTACAAAAAAACGCACGGCACTGACGTTGTCTCATCCTTTGCGTCGTCCTCGGTACTGGCGCGTCAGATTGAGCAGGGCGCACCTGCCGATCTGTTTATCTCAGCCGACCAACAGTGGATGGACGATGCCGTTGCTAAAAAAAGCATGATCGACAGCACCCGCTATACGTTGTTGGGCAATGACCTGGTGCTGATTGCACCGCGCAGCGACAGCGCCAAACCGGTGACGATCAACGATCAAACCAACTGGAAAAGCCTGTTGAAGGGCGAACGTCTGGCCGTGGGCGATCCCGATCACGTGCCGGCGGGCATCTATGCTAAAGAAGCGCTGCAAAAGCTGGGTGCCTGGTCTTCTGTGTCCCCAGCGCTGGCGCGTGCCAGTAATGTGCGCGCCGCCCTGGCGCTGGTGGAACGTAATGAAACGCCTTATGGCATTGTGTACGGCTCAGATGCTGTAGCCAGTAAAAAAGTTCAGGTGGTGGGCACCTTTCCGGAAGACAGCCACAAGCCGGTCGAATATCCTGTCGCAATCGTTAACGATCGCGACAACGCTGCCGTTAAGGCTTTCTATAACTACCTGAAAGGGCCTGAAGCGGCCGCAGTGTTCAAACAATACGGATTCTCGCCTAAAAAATGATACTCAGTGATGTTGAATGGCAGGCGGTCCTGCTCAGCCTGCAGGTGTCAGGCATTGCCGTACTGTGCAGTCTGCCATTCGGTATCCTGATGGCATGGGTGCTGTTACGTTGCCGCTTCCCCGGCAAAGCCATCCTCGACAGTGTGATCCACTTACCCCTGGTGCTGCCGCCGGTGGTGGTGGGTTACCTGTTGCTGATTGGCCTGGGTCGGCGCGGCATCATCGGTGAAAAACTGTATGAATGGTTTGGCTTCAGCTTCGCCTTTAGCTGGCGCGGCGCGGCGCTGGCCTCTGCGGTGATTGCCTTTCCCCTGATGGTGCGGGCCATTCGTCTGGCGCTGGAGGCGGTGGATAGCCGGCTGGAGCAGGCTGCGCGCACCTTAGGTGCCGGACGCTGGCGGGTCTTTTTTACCATTACGCTGCCGTTAACGCTGCCCGGTATTATTGTCGGCACCGTACTGGCCTTTGCCCGTTCCCTTGGCGAGTTCGGTGCCACTATTACCTTCGTTTCCAACATTCCCGGCGAAACCCGCACCATTCCTCTGGCGATGTATACGTTGATTGAAACGCCCGGGGCGGAAGGGGCCGCCGCACGTCTGTGCGTTATCGCGATCGTTCTGGCACTGGCTTCCTTACTGGCATCTGAATGGCTGGCGCAGTGGGGGCGTAAACGGATGGGGGCTTCATGCTGACGCTGAACATGGCTCAACGCCTGGGCGAGCATCAGCTTGAGGTTGATGTGACGATCCCCGCCAGCGGTATCACCGCGATATTCGGCGTGTCGGGCGCGGGCAAAACCTCACTGATTAACGCCATTGGCGGCTTAACCCAACCTCAGCGCGGACGCATTCAGCTGAATGAGCGAATACTGTTTGATGCCGATCAGCAGATCGCCTTGCCGCCGGAAAAGCGCCGCATCGGCTACGTTTTCCAGGACGCACGGCTGTTTCCGCACTACCGGGTTCGGGGGAATTTACGTTACGGCCTCTCGGCCAGCATGAAGGGCCAGTTTGATTCGCTGGTGGCGTTACTGGGCCTTGAGCCGCTGCTGGATCGTTTTCCGCTGTCGCTGTCGGGCGGAGAAAAGCAGCGTGTTGCTATTGGCCGCGCCCTGCTCAGTGCGCCCGATATTCTGTTAATGGATGAGCCGCTGGCGTCGCTGGATTTACCGCGCAAGCGTGAGCTGATGCCTTATCTGCAGAAGCTGGCGAAGCAGGTTGATATTCCCGTGTTGTACGTCTCCCATAGCCTGGAGGAGATTCTGCAGCTGGCCGATAACGTGCTGGTGCTGGATCAGGGTAAGGTTAAAGCCTTTGGCCCGCTGGAGCGCGTCTGGAGCAGCAGCGCAATGCGGCCATGGCTGCCCGCCAGCGATCTGACCAGCGTGCTGCGTGTGCAGGTGCTGGAGCACCATCCTGATTATCCTATGTCGGCGCTGTCTCTGGGCGATCAACATATTTGGGTCAGTCGGGTGAATTTGCCCGTTAAATCGGCATTGCGGATCCGTATTGCCTCGGCGGACGTCTCCCTGACGCTGCAACCGGCTCAGCACAGCTCTATCCGCAATATCCTGCCTGCGCAGGTCGTCGAACTCATTGAGGTGGGCGATCAGGTTGAGGTCAGGTTGCGCATTGGCGTAAGCGAACTGTGGGCGCGCATCTCGCCCTGGGCGCGCGACGAGCTCAATATCCGGCCGTCACAGTGGCTGTATGCCCAGATTAAAAGCGTGTCGGTGACGGCCTGAACCCGGCAGGCGTGCCTTGCCGGGTTGGGCAGGATTACAGGACGTACTGGTAAAGCGTGTCGGCGATACTGGTTTCCAGGTTGGTGCCAGTGACCATTTTTGCCCGGGATTTAATCACGTCATCCGCATTCCCCATTGCCACGCCCAGCCCCACCGTTTCCAGCATGCTCAGGTCGTTATAGTTGTCACCAAAGGCAATGACGTCCTGCAGGCTCAGCCCCACGGATTCTACCCACTGCGCCAGGCGCTTGCCTTTGCTGTTGCCGCCGCGGGCTACATCGACCTGATCGTGCCATGACCATTCACAGGCCAGCCCGAGTTCGGTTTCCGCGCGCTGCGCAAACTGCTGCAGTTCGGTGGTGTTCTCATGAGACAGGGCAAACTTCCAGATCGACCCGGCCTCTCTGGCCGCCTGCGCCAGGCTGTCCACCTGCTTAAACACAGGACGCTGGTGCGGCGGAAGCGACTCACTCCACTTCAGTGTGCGAATCACATGGCCGGTTGGCGTTTGATACAGCATTGCATCGTCTACATACAGCAGGCCGTGAATCTGATGTTCGTCCAGCATCTCAATGACGCGCACCGCGCTGCCGACGTCCAGCGGGTCAGCGGCCAGCACTTTTTTGGCAGGATAGTCATACAAATAGGTACCATTACAGCAGATTGCAGGCGTATCCAGGGCTAACGTCTGGTAGAAAGGATGGATAGCGCAGTGATGACGGCCGGTCACGATAATCACCTTGACGCCAGCCTGACGCGCTTGAGTAATCGCTTCCACGGATTGGGGCAGAATGGTTTTCGTCGGGGTTAACAGCGTGCCGTCAAGGTCGAGGGCGATTACACGATAGCTCATTAATCCTCTCATCGGGATGGGTTAGCAGAACAGTAAGTCTACACCTGACCGTGGTACAGAAACAAAAATCAGGGCACAAATCATTCCAGCGAGACAGAAAAAAACGCGCTACAGTGACCCTCAGAACAACATGAGTCAGCGAAAAAGGAGAATACATGAAGCAGGTTGTCTACACCGCCAGTCCCGAGAGTCAACAAATCCATGTCTGGCAGTTGAATGAAGATGGCACCTTGACGCTCCTGCAGGTTACGGACGTCGCCGGTCAGGTTCAGCCTATGGTGGTGAGTCCAAAAAAAGATTTCTTGTATGTAGGCGTGCGCCCCGACTTCCGTGTACTGGCGTTTCGCATCGCCTCAGACGGCACCTTGACCGAAGCCGGACAGGCGCCTCTGCCAGGCAGCCCGACCCATATTTCCACCGATCATGCCGGCCGTTTCCTGTTTTGCGGCTCTTACAACGATGCGTGCGTCAGTATCAGCCCAATAGGGGATGACGGCGTGCCACAGGCACCGAGCCAGGTCATTAACGGCCTGGCGGGATGCCACTCCGCCAATATCGACAATGCCGATCGGACGCTGTACGTGCCTGCCCTGAAGCAGGATCGCATTTGCCTGTTTACCCTTGGCGCAGACGGTCAGTTAACCCCGCATTCGCAGGAGCAGGTTACCACGTCGGAAGGCGCCGGGCCTCGCCACATGGCGTTTCATGCCAACGGACAGTACGCCTACAGCGTCAATGAGCTGAACAGCACGGTCGAGGTCTGGGCGCTGAACAATGCGCAGGGCAAGGTTGAGTCGGTACAGACGCTGGATATGATGCCGCCTGATTTTACCGGTACCCGCTGGGCTGCCGATATTCATCTGACGCCAGACGGACGTTTCCTGTACGCCTGCGATCGCACCAGCAGCACCTTAACGGTATTTAGCGTCAGCGAAGACGGTGCCGTGCTGACAGTCGAAGGGTTTCAGCCGACCGAAACGCAGCCGCGCGGATTCAATATCGATCACGCGGGCCAGTTCCTGGTGGCGGCGGGGCAGAAGTCACACCACATTGAAGTCTACAATATCACTCAGCCACAGGGCTTACTGAAGCCGGTGGGCCGTTACGCCGTTGGACAGGGTCCGATGTGGGTAGTGGTACATCAGCTGGCAGGATAACCTGCAAATTGCCGCTTCCGGAATCGTTCGACAGGCCGGAAGCGGCATTTTTATGCGGCGATCAGACGTAATGAACGGTCAGCGATGCGCTGGCTAGCACGTGAAAATGCACGTTAAACCCGACCATGGCGCCGCTGGCACCCTCATCGACGTCGATTTTGTCCACATCCAGCGCATGAACGCTGAAAATATAACGATGGGTTTCACCGGCAGGCGGTGCTGCGCCGCCGTATCCGGCCTGACCGAAATCCGTGCGTGTTTGTAGCGCCCCGGCGGGCAGTGCGGCTTTACCCGAACCGGCACCCTGAGGCAGCGATGTGGTCTCGGCCGGAATATTCGCCACCACCCAGTGCCACCAGCCTGAGCCGGTAGGCGCATCCGGATCGAAGCAGGTGATGACAAAACTTTTGGTGCCTTCTGGCGCATCTTCCCAGGCAAGGTGAGGGGAAAGATTATCGCCCTGATAACCCATTCCGTTAAAAACGTGTTTCTCCGGCATCTTGTCGCCGTCGTGTAAATCCTGGCTGTAAACTCGCATTACATCTCCTTGCGTTAATGGTCACTGCCTTTTCATCTTAACCAAAAGCCGGTTTACGTCCAGCCGTTGCAACATTAAGAAAGAAAGTGAGCGGGCTGCTCCAGTGCCGCCCCAATCGCATTGACCAGCTTATCCAGCGCCTCAGGGGAGATGATATAAGGCGGCATCAGATAAATCAGGCGGCCAAAAGGGCGAATCCAGACGCCCTGACTGACAAAGAACTGTTGCAGCGCCGCCATATTGACCGGTTGATGCGTTTCCACCACGCCAATGGCTCCCAGCACGCGCACGTCAGCCACCGCGGGCGCGTGACGCAGGGGCAGCAGCGCGCCACGCAGCTGACGCTCAATCGCCGCAACCTGCTGACGCCAGTCACCTTCCTGCACCATTGCCAGGCTTTCTGACGCCACCGCGCACGCCAGCGGATTGCCCATAAAGGTGGGGCCGTGCATAAAGCAGCCCGCCGGACTGAGGCTGATGGTATCGGCCACGTCACGGGTGGTGAGGGTAGCGGCGAGGCTCATCGTGCCGCCGGTCAGGGCTTTGCCTACGCACATGATGTCCGGTGAAATCGCCGCATGTTCGCAGGCGAACAGCGTACCGGTGCGGCCAAAGCCGGTTGCGATCTCATCGGCGATCAGCAGAATGCCGTCGCGATCACAGGCTTCTCGTACACACTGCAAATAGCGCGGATGGTAAAAACGCATTCCCCCGGCACCCTGAACGATGGGTTCCAGAATCACCGCGGCCAGCTGCCCCCGATGCTGCTGGATCAGCCGGATAAAATCCTCTGCATCACGCGCATCCCACTCGTCATCAAAACCGCACTGCGGCGCCGCGGCGAAATGGTGTTCCGGCAGGTAGCCGCGCCACAGGCTGTGCATGGAATTATCCGGATCGCATACCGACATCGCGGCAAAGGTATCGCCGTGATAACCGCGTTTGAGCGTCAAAAATTGCTGACGCGTCTCGCCTCGCCCAAGCCAGTATTGCAGCGCCATTTTCATCGCGACTTCAACGGCGACCGAGCCGGAATCGGCCAGAAATACACATTCCAGCGCGTCTGGCGTCATCGAGACCAGCTGACGACACAACGCCACCGCGGCAGGATGGGTAATGCCGCCAAACATCACGTGGGACATCTGCCCCATCTGCTGTTGCAGGGCGCGATTCAGGCGCGGATGGTTATAGCCATGTATCGCCGCCCACCAGGACGACATTCCGTCCACCAGGGTACGACCATCTGCCAGCTGCAGATGATAATCCTGTGCCGCAACAACCGGATAGCAGGGCAGCGGCTGCTGCATTGAGGTGTAGGGATGCCAGATATGCTGGCGATCAAATTCAGCGTCCTGAGAAGTAAACATCGGAGTTGTAAACCAAAATAAAAAGATTTAGTTTACAAGTATAACCACGTTAACTGTCGGGATGACACCTTTTTTGGAGTAAGTAATGTCACAACGTTGGACTCTGGCTCAGGCCCAGGCGCTGTTTGATCGGCCATTTCTTGAACTGATGTTTGAAGCGCAACAGGTGCACCGCCAGCACTTCGATCCACGTCAGGTGCAGGTCAGCACACTGCTGTCGATTAAAACCGGTGCCTGCCCGGAAGACTGCAAATATTGCCCGCAAAGCGCCCGCTACAAGACGGGCCTGGAATCTGAGCGACTGATGGAAGTGGATGAGGTACTGCGTTCCGCGCAAAAAGCCAAAGCCGCAGGCTCCAGCCGCTTCTGCATGGGGGCGGCATGGAAAAACCCCAGCGATCGCGATATGCCCTACCTGGAAAAGATGGTCGAAGGCGTCAAAGCGATGGGCATGGAAACCTGCATGACGCTTGGCACGTTGAGCGACAGTCAGGCGCAGCGTTTAGGCAGTGCCGGACTGGATTTCTACAACCACAATCTGGACACCTCACCGGAGTTTTACGGCAATATCATCACCACGCGCAGCTATCAGGAACGACTGGATACGCTGGGGAAAGTGCGTGACGCCGGCATCAAGGTCTGTTCGGGCGGGATTGTGGGCCTGGGTGAAACCGTAAACGACCGTGCCGGACTGCTGGTACAGCTGGCTAACCTGCCGACGCCGCCTGAAAGTGTGCCCATCAACATGCTGGTGAAGGTGAAAGGCACGCCGCTGGCAGACAATGATGACGTTGAACCGTTCGACTTTATCCGCACCATCGCCGTGGCGCGCATCATGATGCCCACCTCGCATGTTCGCCTGTCCGCAGGCCGTGAGCAGATGAACGAGCAAACCCAGGCGATGTGCTTTATGGCCGGGGCAAACTCCATTTTTTACGGTTGCAAGCTGCTGACGACGCCGAACCCGGAAGAAGACAAAGATATGCTGCTGTTCCGTAAGCTGGGGCTGAATCCTGAGCATACGCAGACCGCAAACGGCGACAATGCTCAGCAGCAGCAGTTAAGTGAGCAACTGCTTCATGCCGATACAGAAACATTCTATAACGCGGCGCTGTAATGAGCTGGCAGCAACGCATCCAGCAGGCGCTGATACAGCGCCGTGCTGAAGATGGCTGGCGCGAACGGCGCGTGATAGAAGAGAATCAGACGCGCCTGATCCGCCATGCCGGTCAGACCTTTCGCCATTTCTCCAGTAACGATTATCTTGGGCTGAGCCAGCATCCCGCCGTCATGGCGGGCTGGCAACAAGGCGTGGACGAGGCCGGTGCCGGTGCGGGTGCATCGGGCCATGTAACCGGTTTTCATCGTTTACATGCCGAGCTGGAAGCACAGCTGGCAGACTGGCTGGGCTATTCGCGCGCGCTGCTGTTTATTTCCGGCTTTGCAGCGAATCAGGCGGTGATTCACCTGCTGGCAGAGAAAAATGACCGCATTCTGGCCGACAAACTGACGCATGCTTCGCTGCTGGAGGCCGCCAGCCAAAGCCCTGCTCAGCTGCGCCGCTTTACCCATAACGATCCTCTCAGTCTGGCTAAGCGCCTCGATGCGCCCTGCGAAGGGCAAACGCTGGTGGTAACCGAAGGGGTTTTCAGTATGGACGGCGACAGCGCGCCCCTTCAGGCGATCGCCGACCGGGCGAAACATGCCGGTGCCTGTTTGCTGGTCGATGATGCGCACGGCATAGGGGTGACGGGCGAGCAGGGACGTGGCAGCTGTTGGGCACAGGGCATGAAACCCGACCTGCTGGTGGTGACCTTTGGCAAAGCCTTTGGCGTAAGCGGGGCCGCGCTGTTGTGTGATGAGGCGACCGCCGATTACTTTGTGCAATTTTCCCGTCATCTGATTTACTCCACGGCGATGCCGCCAGCCCAGGCCAGTGCGCTGTTAGCGTCGCTGAAACAGGTGCAGGCGGGTGATGACCGCCGTCAACGTCTCGCGCGTAATATCGCCCATTTCCGGCACGGCGCGGCCTCGTTGCCCTGGCAACTTATGGCGTCGTCCAGCGCCATTCAGCCATTAATCGTCGGGGATAACGGCGAGGCGCTGGCGCTGTCTGCGCGCCTGGCCAGGGCGGGCTGCTGGGTCAGTGCGATCCGTCCGCCGACCGTGCCGCCGGGCACGGCCCGTCTGCGCATCACGCTTACCGCCGTCCATGAGCCAGAGGATATTGATGCCCTGCTGGAGGCGCTGTATGACGCTGCAGGTTGATAAAGGCGCGGTTGCACGGGCATTTGGCCGCGCCGCATCTCAGTATGATCACTATGCTGAACTCCAGCGGCTGAGCGGGGACGCGCTACTGGCGCAGGTGCCAGCGCACAGCGGTTTGCAACTGCTGGATGCCGGATGCGGAACCGGCTGGTACAGCCGGATATGGCGCGATCGGGGTAAAGAGGTCACGGCGCTGGATCTTTCCCCGCAGATGCTGCAACAGGCCCGGCAAAACGGGGCCGCGCATCACTATCTGGCTGGCGATATTGATGCTCTGCCACTGGCAGACCAGTCTGTTGACCTCGTATGGAGCAATCTGGTGGTGCAGTGGAGCGAGAATCTTCAGGCGGCGCTGATGCAGTTTAACCGGGTACTCAGGCCTGGCGGCTGCCTGCTGTTTTCCACCCTGAGCGCGGGCTCTCTGCACGAAGTGCATCAGGCCTGGTCACAGGTGGATGGCCGTCTCCATGCGAACCGCTTTTTGCCTGCACAGGAGATTGCTGCCGCCTGTGAAACACAGCGTCTGCGCTGCCATGCGCAAACCCTTACCCTGCATTTTCCCGATGCGCTGAGTGCAATGCGCTCCCTGAAGGGCATCGGGGCAACGCATCTGCATACCGGACGGTCTGGCTGCGTATTAACGCGCCAGCGTCTTGCTCAGCTCGAAGCCCACTGGCCGCGGGATGAGCAGGGTTTCCGCCTCAGTTACCATCTTATGTTTGGAGTGACACAATGTTGAATCGCTGGTTTGTTACCGGTACCGACACCGAAGTCGGTAAAACGGTTGCCAGTGCGGCGCTGCTGCAGGCTGCCACCGCCGCAGGCTACCGCAGCGCGGGCTATAAACCTGTGGCCTCAGGCTGCGAGCTCACCGCAGCAGGCGTGCGCAACAGTGATGCGCTGACCTTACAGCGTTACAGCAACGTCCCGCTGCGCTACGAACAGGTCAATCCACTGGCGTTTATGGAGCCGACTTCACCTCATATCGCCAGCGCGGATGAGGGCAGACCGATTGAGTTTGCCACGCTGTCGGCGGGGCTGCGGGAACTTGAGCCGCTGGCAGAATGGATTTTGGTGGAAGGTGCGGGCGGCTGGTACACGCCGCTTTCTGAGACGCAAACCTATGCAGACTGGGTCGAGGAGGAGCAGCTACCGGTCATTTTGGTGGTGGGCGTCAAGCTGGGATGTATCAATCATGCCATGCTGACTGCCGATGCGATTCGCGCACGCGGCCTGCACCTGGCGGGCTGGATCGCCAATACGGTACAGCCACCCGGCCAGCGTTATCAGGCCTACCTGGCGGCCTTAACGCAGCGGCTTCCTGCACCTTGCCTGGGCGTGATCCCCTGGCTAACCCAGGAAGACCAGCAGGCAAACTGTGGACATTATCTGACGCTGCCGGATCGATCAGGCCACCGTTAACCACTTCTCCAGGGTCGCGTCATCCAGCTGGGCGACGTTACCCTGTGCTACATTGCGCCCGCGATGCAGCAGGAGAAAGTTGTCAGCCACGCGGCGAATCAGCGAGACGCGCTGTTCAAGCAGCAGAATCGTCAGGCCGTAGTCACGATTAAGGCGACGAATCAGATTCCCCATCTCTTCTTCCAGCCAGGGCGCCATGCCGTCGGCGGGCTCATCCAGAATCAACAGGCGGGGCTGCAGCACCAGCGCACGGGCCAGTGCCAACTGCTGCTGCTGATAGACCGGCAGGTCGCCGCTGCGCTGCTGACGCAGCGAATAGAGCGCGGGTAACAGATCAAAGATCATTTCCGGGATCGCCCGATAAGCGTCATTCGCCTGTGCACCTGCCAGTAAGGCAATCAGTAAATTATCCTCAACGCTCATCTGAGTAAAAATGTGGCGCCCCTGCGGAACAAACCCGATCCCCTGTCGGGCCCGCAGCTCAGCAGGCTGCGAGAGCAGGTCTTCCGGCGGCGAGCCATCCTGCTGCCAGCTGATCGTCCCGCTGTTAATCGGTAGCTTGCCCATAATGCAGTTCACCAGCGTGGTTTTTCCCATACCGGGGCGTCCCAGTATGCCGGTGCAGGTGCCGGGAGGCAGATCAAGATCCACATTCCAGAGAATATGATTTTTACCGTAAAACTGATTCACCGACCGTAAACTTAGCATCTGACGCGCTCCTTCCAGATAATTAACCTGAATGCTTTCGCCGTTCATTTCTGGTAAATCGCTCTAATGAGATAGCGGCGCATTTCACGCGGCTACTGCCTGTAACACTCAGATGAGAGAGCATGCAATTACCAGGCCAGAGTCTCAACGGCGAGTGGAGTCGGGGCTAACCAGCGAAAATCACCCTGTTTAAAGATAAATAAAAGTTAACAATTCCATGTCAGGACGCTTACGCGGTACAGCGTTGGTGCAGGTTCATGAAGCCGGGAAGTGCACCTGCTCGTTAATGGGGCAATGAAAAAAAGAAAAGTGAGACGCACTTGTCGCCGATCAAGGCACGGATTGCGCTGATAGCTAAATCACTACCCGTTAGCGTCAGAAAATAAGCGAAAAAAAATATTTTTTTATCGCCCAAAGGAGAGTGAAAAAAATTATACACAGCCGATGTGCAAAGGGCTGTCATTAGTTATCCACTATTCCTGTGGATAACCTTGTGTATTAGGTAATGAAAACAGGTTGGAAGCGAGGAAATACGGGGCCTGGTAATCCGATGATGAGAATCTGGGCTTTTTAAAGTAACGACATTAATTCAGTGACTTAGCAAAAAACAAGCCTGCCGGATTGGGGCCGATTCATCAAACTGCAATTTTATGACACATGCTTGACAAATGTTAAATCAATATCGGGCTTGGGGATAACCTTGCGCAACAGAATCCGGTTAGCGCGCGCGATAATGTCAAAGAGTCAAGCGTAAAGTGGTTGCCGTTACTGTGCATCAACACTGTTATTATATCCAGTATTATTTTCTGGCAAAATCGCCATAGCAGAGTAAAATAATGGGCTGCCCGCCGTCTTTCATCTGCAGGAACCGCATTCATGAGTAAAGATTTTAAACTGAACTCCGCTTTCAAGCCTTCCGGCGATCAGCCAGAGGCGATCCGTCGTCTTGAAGCCGGACTGGAAGATGGCCTGGCGCACCAGACGCTATTAGGCGTTACCGGATCGGGTAAAACCTTTACCGTGGCTAACGTGATCGCCGATCTTAACCGGCCCACCATGGTGCTGGCACCGAACAAAACGCTGGCGGCCCAGCTGTATGGTGAGATGAAGGAGTTTTTCCCGGACAACGCGGTGGAGTTTTTTGTCTCCTATTACGATTACTACCAGCCTGAAGCCTATGTCCCAAGCTCTGACACCTTTATCGAAAAAGACGCCTCGGTTAACGAACACATCGAGCAGATGCGTCTTTCCGCCACTAAAGCATTACTGGAGCGGCGTGATGTTATCGTCGTTGCCTCAGTGTCGGCCATTTACGGTCTGGGCGATCCCGATCTTTATCTGAAAATGATGCTGCACCTGACGCGCGGTATGATCATCGACCAGCGCAGCATTCTGCGTCGCTTGTCAGAGCTGCAGTACACGCGCAACGACCAGGCGTTTCAGCGCGGCACCTTCCGGGTGCGTGGCGAGGTCATCGATATTTTTCCGGCAGAGTCCGATGATATGGCACTGCGGGTGGAGTTATTTGACGAAGAGGTCGAGCGCCTGTCCCTGTTTGATCCGCTCACCGGGCAGGTTGAATCGGTTGTACCGCGTTTTACCATCTATCCGAAAACGCACTACGTTACGCCGCGTGAGCGCATTCTGCAGGCCATGGAAGACATCAAGGTTGAACTGGCCGACCGGCGTAAAACCCTGCTGGAAAACAACAAACTGCTGGAAGAGCAGCGCATCACTCAGCGCACCCAGTTTGATCTGGAGATGATGGGCGAGCTGGGCTACTGCTCCGGCATCGAAAACTACTCGCGTTACCTGTCGGGCCGTGGGCCGGGAGAGGCGCCGCCTACGCTGTTTGACTATCTCCCCGCAGATGGCCTGCTGGTGGTGGATGAGTCCCACGTCACGATTCCCCAAATTGGCGGCATGTACCGTGGCGACCGTGCACGTAAAGAGACGTTGGTAGAGTACGGTTTCCGACTGCCTTCGGCGCTTGATAACCGTCCGATGAAGTTCGAAGAGTTTGAAGCGCTGGCCCCTCAGACGATCTATGTGTCGGCAACGCCGGGCAAATATGAGCTGGAGAAATCCGGCGACGAGGTCATCGATCAGGTGGTGCGTCCAACCGGCCTGCTGGATCCGATTCTTGAGGTCCGCCCCGTGGCGACGCAGGTTGATGATTTACTGTCTGAGATCCGCCAGCGCGTTACGATCAACGAGCGTGTCCTGGTGACCGTCCTGACTAAACGCATGGCGGAAGATCTGACAGAGTACCTTGAAGAGCACGGTGAAAAGGTGCGCTATCTGCACTCGGATATCGACACGGTGGAAAGGATGGAAATCATTCGTGACCTGCGCCTGGGCAAATTTGACGTACTGGTTGGGATCAACCTGTTGCGAGAAGGGCTGGACATGCCTGAGGTATCGCTGGTGGCCATTCTGGATGCGGACAAAGAGGGCTTCCTGCGTTCGGAGCGTTCGCTGATTCAAACCATTGGTCGTGCGGCACGTAATATTAACGGTAAAGCGATTCTGTATGGCGACAAGATCACGCCTTCAATGGCCAGAGCGATTGAAGAAACGGAACGCCGCCGTGAGAAGCAGCAGCGGCATAACGAAGAAAACGGCATCGTGCCTCAGGGCCTGAACAAGAAAATCACCGATATCCTGGAACTGGGCAATAACGTGGTGAAAACGCGTGGTAAAGCCAAGCCCGCTAAGCGCAATGCCGCTGAGGCAGACGCCGATTACCTGGCGTTGTCCCCCCAGGCGTTGCAGAAAAAGATCCACGAGCTGGAAGGGCAGATGCAGCAACATGCGCAAAACCTGGAGTTCGAACAGGCGGCGGGCCTGCGCGATCAGCTGCAGGAATTGCGCACATTGTTTATTGCGGTGTCCTGATTCAGTTAAATCCCTGAACGGCGTGCTCCAGCGCGGCGCGCAGCAGTTGGCGGTCGTGGCGGTACTTGATATCGGCGGCCTCCAGCGGTTCACGAATAATCAGGCGGTTTTCCACCCGGCTGACGTCCGTGGACGGGCCAACTACGATCGCGTCGATCACCCGCTTGCCAATGTAGTGCTCCATCATCGCCAGTTTGTCGGCCACGGTAAGCGTTGCCGCCGCAGGACTCAACTCGCGGCCCAGGTTGCCGATAAACACCATGTTAGCGGGCGTCCGGCGTAATGCCTGCGCCATCTCTTTCATGAGCAGAATGGGCATCAGGCTGGTGTAAAAGCTGCCCGGTCCAATCAGAATCAGATCGGCTTCTGCAACGGCATCGAGCGCCTCGCGGGTGGGCTGCACGGCGGGATGCAGCATCAGTTCCTGCGGTGGAAGCTGCATGGCGTCGATAGCGGTTTCCCCATACACCGCGTTGCCTTCGCTATCGGTTGCAACTAAATCAACCGGATGCTCTGACATGGGGATTAAAAAGGCGTCAACTTTCAACAGGTTTCTGATGATGTTGACCACTTCCAGCGGCCGCACGCTAAGGTGATCCAGCGCTTTCAGTATCAGGTTACCCAGATTGTGTCCGGCCAGTTCACCGTTGCCGGTAAAGCGATATTCGAACATGGCGGAGGCCACGCTCGGCTCCGTGATCAGCTGGTTAATACAGTTACGCAGGTCGCCCCAGGCGATGCCACCTTCTGCGCGACGAATGCGGCCTGTGGAGCCACCGTTGTCTGTCGTGGTCACAATGCCTGTGAGGCGTGAACCCAGAGGGGACAGGGCCGACATCACGCGTCCTAATCCGTGTCCGCCACCTAAGGCCACCACGCGATCCAGGTCCGCCAGTGTTCGATTCATACTTCTCCTTTTCACGTCTGCGCCGGCCAGCGGCCCGGTTGATGCAGACGGGGGTAATTTACGTCAATGCTTACCGGGTATTTTAACTTATCCTGTGAGCGAAATACGGTGAAAGTTAACGTTATGAAGCACACAGAGTAAAAGCCGTGGATGGCGCATCACCACTAATCGCGCTACCATCTGTATACCGCGTTAACCAGCCGGTTAACGTACACTCAAGCCTGAATGCCTACGTCGGTGGATAGGGGATTCAGGCCGTAGCCTACGCGCTGCCAGGGTGCAGGAAGAAATGACTGCATCTCCCGAATTGGAAAGGTGTTCTGGTGTCACAATTTACTGATGCATTTGCGCGCAAATTTTACTATTTGCGCCTGTCGGTCACGGATGTATGCAACTTCCGTTGTACCTATTGCCTGCCCGATGGCTATCAGCCAAACGGTATCCGCAATAAAAGTTTTCTCTCGCTGGATGAAATTCGTCGGGTCACGCGCGCCTTCGCGGCGGCGGGCACGGAGAAAGTGCGCCTGACCGGCGGTGAACCTTCATTACGTCGCGATTTTACCGACATCATTGCGGCTGTCAGAGAAAACGCGGCTATCCGCCATATCGCCGTCACCACCAATGGTTACCGGCTGGCGCGTGACGTTAAGCAGTGGCGCGATGCCGGACTCACCGCCCTGAACGTCAGCGTGGACAGCCTTGATGCACGCCAGTTTCATGCCATAACCGGTCAGGATAAATTCCACCAGGTGATGGCCGGGATCGATGCGGCCTTTGAGGCCGGCTTCAGCCAGGTCAAAGTGAACAGCGTGCTGATGCGCGACGTCAACAGCCATAATCTCACGACCTTTCTTGACTGGATCCGTACGCGCCCCATTCAACTGCGTTTTATTGAGCTGATGGAAACCGGTGAGGGCGGTGCGCTGTTTCGCGAGCAGCATGTGTCGGGCGAGGTGATCCGCGATCAACTCATCGCGCAGGGCTGGCAGCGCCGTATCAGCGGCCGCAGTGATGGCCCGGCCCAGGTGTTTTATCATCCGGATTACGTGGGTGAGATCGGCCTCATCATGCCGTATTCCAAAGATTTTTGCGCCAGCTGTAACCGCCTGCGGGTTTCCGCTCAGGGTAACCTGCACCTGTGTCTGTTTGGCGATGGCGGTATTCCGCTGCGTGATTTACTGGCGTCCGACGATCAGCAAGATGAATTGCAGGCGCGCATTGCCAGCAGCCTGGGCCAGAAAAAACAGACGCATTTCCTGTTGCAGGGCAATACCGGTATCACACAGAATCTTTCTTACATTGGCGGTTAATTGCAGGAGCAAATATGGGTAAACCAGCCAGCGCGTTTCAACCGTTACAGCTTGCCACGCTGACGGTCTCAGACAGCCGTGATGCCAGTAATGATACGTCCGGGGATTATCTGCGTGAGGCCGCGGCCGAAGCCGGACACAGCGTCATCGACCACGCCATCGTGCCCGACAATCTTTACCGCATTCGCGCCATTGTCTCACGCTGGATTGCCAGCGAGGATGTGCAGGTGGTTATCGTCAACGGCGGCACCGGCTTTAACCTGAAAAACAGCACCCCTGAGGCGCTCCTGCCGCTGTTCGATCGGGAAATCGAAGGCTTTGGCGAGCTGTTTCGCATGATTTCCTATGAAGACATCGGCGGTTCGACGTTACAGTCCCGCGCGGTCGCCGGTCTGGCAAACCAGACGTTAATTTTCGCGGTTCCCGGCTCGACATCGGCCTGTACCAGCGCCTGGGAGCGCATCATCGCCGATCAACTGGATGCCCGTACGCGTCCCTGCAACTTTGTTACTCATTTAAAGAAGCTTTGAGCATGTCACAACTTACCCACATTAACGCCGCTGGCGAAGCCCATATGGTGGATGTTTCCGCTAAAAACGACACAGTGCGCGAGGCACAGGCTGAAGTGCTGGTGCTGATGAAGCCGGAAACCTTACAGATGATTATTGAGGGCAGTCACCACAAAGGTGACGTGTTCGCGACGGCGCGCATCGCCGGTATTCAGGCGGCAAAACGCACGTGGGAGCTGATCCCCCTTTGCCATCCGCTGATGCTGAGCAAAGTGGAAGTCGCGCTGGTGGCTGAGCCAGCGTGGAACCGGGTGCGCATTACGTCACTGTGTCGGCTCACCGGGAAAACCGGGGTAGAAATGGAAGCCCTGACGGCGGCCTCCGTAGCCGCGCTGACCATCTATGACATGTGCAAGGCGGTACAAAAAGACATTGTCATCGACCAACTGCGCCTGCTGCACAAAAGCGGCGGCAAAAGCGGCGATTTTCAGGCGGTTGCCCATGATTAAGGTGCTGTTTTTTGCTCAGGTGCGGGAACTGGTGGGCACCGATTCGCTCACCCTGGCTTCGGATTACCCCGATGTGGCGGCGCTGCGGGCTGCTCTGGCGCAGCGGGGCGAACGCTGGGCGTTGGCCTTGGACAGCGAAAGTTTACTCGCCGCAGTTAACCAGACGCTCACCGCACTGCATCATCCCCTAAAGGACGGGGATGAAGTGGCCTTTTTTCCGCCGGTGACGGGAGGATAAATGAACACGCAAATTCGGGTGGGCCCGGCTGCCTTTGATATGGCTCAGGAGTACCAGTGGCTGGCGGGATGTCCAGAAGACGGCGCTGTGGTGACCTTTACCGGCAAAGTGCGCAATCATAATCTGGGGGATGATGTGGCGGCCCTGACGCTGGAGCATTATCCCGGCATGACGGAAAAGGCGCTGCAGGAAATCATTGATGACGCACGCCAGCGCTGGCCGCTGCAGCGGGTTTCCGTGATTCACCGCATTGGTGAACTCTTCCCCGGCGATGAAATTGTGTTTGTTGGCGTCACCAGCGCACACCGCAGCAGCGCGTTTGCCGCCGCGGAGTTTATTATGGACTACCTGAAAACCCGCGCTCCGTTCTGGAAACGTGAAACCACCGAACAGGGCGACCGCTGGGTGGATGCGCGCAACAGCGATCATGAGGCCGCTCAGCGCTGGGATTAGGGGCGAGCGTTGCGCTGCGGGGGCAAACCGGATCTTTCCCTACGCGTGCTCGCCGCCGCCCTCGTCGCGTTGCAACGGCATCACGTTACCGTCCAGCGCGTTGACATCACAGATCCCTTTTCCGCCAGTTGCGCGAAAAGCGATAACCTGAGTTCAGATAATCCACCCTGCTCTGCGAAGCGGGGCAATGTTAAGCTACTCTTTTTCCCCTCAGAGGACAGGTATGTCATTCACTTCTTTACCCAAACGCCTGACGCTGCTTGCCGTGCTGATCCTGGCGGGCTGTAGCAGTAAAAAAACGCCGGAAGCGCCTGCAAAGCAGCCTGAGGATGTAAAAGCGCAGATCCAACGCCTGCTGCCTGCCAACGTCAGTAATAAATCAGGCTGGGCAGATGATATCTATACCTCATTCCGCACCCAGGGGCTTGAGGCCAGCGACAGCAACCTGTGCGCGGTCATTGCCGTAGCAGGACAGGAGTCGGGTTTTGACGCCAGCGGTAACGTGCCCGGCATGTCAAAAATCGCCTGGGACGAGATCGACCGCCGCGCGGCGAAGGTTCACGTGCCGGCGTTTTTAGTGCGCACAGCGCTGCTCATCAAATCCAGCAACGGCGAAAGCTATGCCGCGCGGCTGGATAAAGCCAAAAGTGAAAAAGATCTGAGCGATATTTTCGACGACTTTATCGAGATGGTGCCCATGGGGCAGACGTTGTTTGGCAACCTTAACCCCGTGCATACCGGCGGGCCGATGCAGGTGAGCATCGCGTTTGCCGAAGCCCATGCCAAAGGCTACCCATGGCCGGTTGACGGCTCCATCCGCCGTGAGGTTTTCACCCGCCATGGCGGCGTTTATTTCGGCACGATGCACCTGCTCGGTTATCCCACCGATTACAGCAAGCCACTTTACCGCTTTGCGGACTATAACGCGGGCTGGTACGCCAGCCGCAATGCCGCTTTCCAGGCGGCAGTCTCTCGTGCGACAGGCATGAAACTGGCGCTGGATGGCGATCTCATTCAGTACGGCTCAGACAAGGCGGGATCGACGGAGCTGGCGGTGCGCACCCTGGCGAAACGCCTGGATATGAGCAACAGCGAAATTCGCGACGATCTTGAGCAGGGCGAAAAGGCCGAATTCAGCAACAGCGACGTGTGGAAGCAGGTCTTTGCGCTGGCAGATAAAATGGCCGGACGGCGCCTGCCCCGTGAAATGTTGCCGGGCATTAAGCTTGAAAGCCCTAAAATCACCCGCAATTTAACCACCGCGTGGTTTGCTCAGCGCGTGGACGGTCGTTATCAGCAGTGCATGAAACGTCAATAAGCACGGCGTTGTGGCGCAGTTGAACAGAGCTGTGCCACACTTAACCAGGCTCCCCTGTCAGGGGAATAACCCATTTGTTCAACAAGAGGTGCATCATGGACCGATATCCACAGAATGATTCAATAGTTCAGCCTGCATCTCGCGGGTTGCAGGCTTACATGGCACAGGTTTATGGCTGGATGACCTGTGGTTTATTACTCACCGCGTTTGTCTCCTGGTTTGCCGCCCGCACGCCGGCGGTGATGGAGCTGGTGTTTGCAAACCGCATTACCTTCTTCGGCCTGATTATTGTGCAGCTGGCGCTGGTGTTCTTCCTCTCTGGCATGGTCCATCGCCTGAGCGGTGCCGTAGCGACCGGGTTATTTATGCTCTACTCGGCCCTGACCGGGTTAACCATGGCCAGCATCTTCCTGGTGTACACCTATTCCTCCATTGCCAGTACGTTCTTTGTCACGGCGGGGATGTTTGGTGCCATGAGCTTCTATGGCTACACCACCAAGCGCGATCTGAGCCGCCTGGGCAGCCTGCTGTTTATGGCGCTGATCGGTATTCTGCTGGCATCGCTGGTGAACTTCTGGCTGAAAAGCCCGGCGTTGATGTGGGCGATTACCTACATTGGCGTGGTGGTGTTTGTGGGCCTGACGGCCTATGACACGCAGAAACTGAAAAACATTGGCGAGCAGATTGATGCGCGCGACACGGAAAACCTGCGTCGCTACTCGATCATGGGCGCGCTGACGCTCTACCTTGACTTCATCAACCTGTTCCTGATGCTGCTGCGTATTTTCGGCAATCGCCGCTAAAAAACGGGCTGCTCTGGTTTGCCAGAGCAGCCGCTCCCCGGTTACGACTTCTGCAGTTTCTGTTCGTTTTTATGCCGCATATGCTTAGCGCGACTCTCCAGCCCCAGGTACAGCACCAGTGCCAGCAGCAGGGGCAAAATAAAGTAGAGCACCCGGTAGGCCAGCAGGGCGGCAATAATGGTACCGTGAGAGAGATCTTCGCCGCTCAACAGCGCTAAAAACACCGCCTCAAGCACGCCAATCCCCGCCGGAATATGAATAATCACGCCAGCGATACTGCTGATCAATAAAACCCCCAGCACCATCGGATAGCCCACATCCCGGCCCAGTAGCAACCAGATAATGGTGCCCATCACCATCCAGTTGGCACAGGAAACGGCAAACTGAAACAGCGCCATACGTAATGAAGGCAGCTGTAACGTCTGGCCTTTGACCGTCCAGCGGCGACGTTTCGAAAAGGCACAGGACCAGAGGTAGAAGGCGACCAGCACCAGCAAGACAACCCCGATCAGCCGTAGCGTGGTTTCGCCAATAAACCAGCCGCTGGGAATGGAAACCATGCCCGCGCTGAAAACGACGCCCGCCAGCAGGATATAGCCCAGCCAGTTGGTGGCAATGCTAAGTGAGAAAATGCGCGTAATGGTACCGCTGTCCAGGCCAAGGCGTGAGTAAAGTCGATAGCGCATAGCCACGCCGCCAACCCAGGTACTGAGGGTCAGGTTAAAGGCATAGCAGATAAACGACACCAGCATCACCTGGCGCCTGGCCAGTTTATGACCGCAGTAGGCGCGACCAATCAGGTCGTAACAGCCATACACGAGGTAGCTGACGATCACCAGGCCTGCGGCGGTCAGCACCACGAAACGGTTGTAGTTGACGATAACTTTATAGACGTCATCCCAGTTCACCTTGCGTGCATAGATGACCAGCAGCAGAATGACGGCCACGAAGAACAGGCCGGTGAGTATTTTTTTTGCCAGTTTCCAGCGCGGATGCGTGTTTGCCATCAGGATTTCGCTCCTTCATTGTTGGCTTCGACGCGATCTTGCGTCTCCATTTCAGGCTGCACGGGCGGGTCAACCTGGGCCAGTTTTGGCGTGTGTGCCGGAAGCCAGCCGGCGATTGCAGGAAAGTGGCGCAGGAAGTGGAACACTACGACGCTTTTCGACAACTGCCACCAGTTACGCGGCGGCAGTTTATCCTCCTGAACGCGCTGGCAATCTTCTGCCAGTAAATGCTCAAGATTGTCGCGTAATGTCTCATTAAAGTGGCGATCGTGAATGATCAGGTTCGCTTCGAGGTTTAGCGATAAACTTAAGGGATCGAGGTTGCTGGAGCCGACTGTCGCCCACTGCTGATCTTTCACCGCCACTTTACCGTGCAGCGGACGACGGCAGTATTCGTAGACCTCCACGCCAGCATCCACCAGATAGTTATAGAGCAGCTCTGCGCCCACTTTCACAATCGGCATATCTGGCTCGCCCTGCACAATCAAACGCACCCGAACCCCGCGCTGTGCCGCATTGCGCATTTCCCGCAACAGTCGGTAGCCGGGGAAAAAATAGGCATTCGCGATAATCACGTCCTGTTTGGCACTGCGCAGCATATCCAGATAGTGCTGTTCAATATCGTCCCGGTGATCATCATTATCGCGATACACGAAGAGCACCTGCGCGTCGCCGGGCAGGGCGTTCTTAGCCGGACGATGTGAGCGCTGTCCCCACCAGCGGCGGGTGGTGGCCTGACTGCCGATTGCCTCTTGCAGGTAGCGGGTAATATCCGCCACTACCGGCCCTTTCACCTCAACGGTGTAATCCTGTTTGGCTTCAGGGCCATAGTCGGTGTAGTGCTCGGCGGAGAAATTAATCCCGCCGACAAAGGCGATAACCCCGTCAACCACCACGGTTTTGCGATGCAGGCGGCGAAAGACGTTGGTACGCATGCCCATCACCAGCGGACGCGGATCGTAGTAAATAAAACGGACGCCCGCCTGGGTAAGGCTGTTCACAAAGTCGTCTGACAGCTCCGACGATCCGTAACCATCCACCATCATTTCAACCTTGACGCCGCGCTGTGCTGCGGCCAGCAACTCGCGGTGTAAAGCGTTACCGACATCGTCTTCAAACAGGATAAAGGTTTCCAACAGCACACTGCGCTCGGCACGCTGAATTGCGCCAAAAACCCGGGGGAAAAACGTATCCCCATTTTCCAGCAGGCGCAGTTTATTGCCGTTTTGCCAGTCAAAATTCATAGATGGATCTCCACCGCCAGCGGCGCGTGATCGGAAAGGTGTGACCAGGGTTTACGCGGCAGCGCCCAGGGATGACTCACCGTGGCGTTGCGAACATAAATACGATCCAGTCGTAGAAGAGGAAAGCGGGCCGGGAAGGTGCGTGCCGGTCGCCCATGTTTGATGCTGAATACCTCTTTTAGCCCGGCCCCTTTTTGCAGGATTTTATTGGCGCGTCCCTGCCAGTCGTTAAAATCGCCAGCCACCACCACGGGCGCATCCGGCGGCAGGGCCAGCACCATCTCGTTCAGCATTGCCATTTGGGCGCGACGGTGGGCCGCTTTCAGACCCAGGTGAACGCAGATAACGTGCAGCGTACCGTAGGGCGCGGGGAGCGTAATCTGGCAGTGCAGCATGCCCCGGTTTTCACTACCGGCCACCGAGACATCGCGGTTCTGATATTCGGCAATGGGAAAGCGCGACAGCACGGCATTGCCGTGGTGTCCTTCCGGATAGACTGCGTTACGCCCATAGGCAAAATCATTCCACATGGTGTCAGCCAGAAACTCGTAATGTGAGGTATTGGGCCAGTTTTCATGTTGCAGAGGATGGATGTCATGTGTTCCCATCACCTCCTGCAACAAGACGATATCTGCCGACGTTGCGCGTACGGCTTCGCGCAATTCTGGCAAGATGAAGCGTCGGTTAAACGGGGCAAAACCTTTATGGGTATTGATCGTCAGGACTTTAAATGAAAATCCTTGCTGGATTTGTGGCATACTCGCGACGCGCTCCTTTTCATCTTCATCAACCACAAAGTGTAGTCTTTGTCACAAATGGAGGGTGAAGAAGAGGAATAAATAAGGCGTTATCTGATATTTGCTTTACATTGATGAAACCGTCCCTGGCCGGATCCGGTTGCATTCAGGCAACCCGCCAGGTCTGCAGGAGAAAAAATGAAATTGTCTAATCGCTTTCAAATTATTACCGGTCAAACCTGGGCCCATATCGCTATGCACCTGCTGGTGATTGCCGCGCTGGTATGGGGCTGGAAACACAAAGCACTGGTCGAAGTGTGCAGTACCCTGGTGGTGACGTATGCAGGGGTGTTTATCGCCATGCTGATCACGCAGCGTAGTGCCCGTTTGCGTACCCTCGGTGATTACCTCGAAGAGGCGACGACCACCTACTACTTCGGCGCTGCAATGATGACGCTGTTCCTGGTCTCTCGCATTTTCCACAACAATCTGCTGCTGGCCAGCCTGGGCATGGTTATGCTACTGGGCCCGGCACTGGTTTCTCTGCTGGCCAAAGAGCCTGCACGACGCATTGAGAAAAAACGCAGTTAACTGAACCGTCCGATAACCAAAGCCACCGTAAGGTGGCTTTGTTGTTTAGGCCGTTTGTAATCAATTGTGAGCTATCTCGCACAGGAACGTTAAAGCTGTTACACTCCGCCGCTTATGCATCGTAGTTTGCACCCTTTTCACGCGTCAGCGTCAGCTGGCGTCACTATCCCTCTGAAAACTACACCGTGAAACACGGTCAGAGTGGACCGGAGTAATACTCGTCATGTCTTTTGACTCTCTCGGCCTGAGTGCCGATATTTTGCGTGCGGTTGCTGAGCAAGGCTACAGCGAACCGACTCCTATCCAGCGCCAGGCGATTCCTGTGGTGCTGTCCGGCCGCGATCTGCTGGCAAGTGCGCAGACCGGCACCGGCAAAACGGCCGGATTCACGCTGCCTTTACTACAGAAGCTGTCGGCGAATACCGGCGCAGTACGTGGACGTCGTCCGGTGCGTGCGCTGATCCTCACGCCTACCCGTGAACTGGCCGCTCAGGTCGGGGAAAACGTTGTTGAATACAGTAAGTATTTACCGCTTCGTTCGCTGGTGGTGTTTGGTGGTGTCAGCATTAACCCGCAGATGATGAAGCTGCGCGGCGGGGTCGATATTCTGGTGGCAACACCGGGCCGTTTACTGGACCTGGTCCATCAGAACGCGGTTGACCTCTCTCAGGTGGAAGTGCTGGTTCTGGATGAGGCCGATCGTATGCTCGATATGGGCTTTATCCACGATATTCGCCGTGTGCTGGCAAAACTGCCTGCCAAACGTCAGAACCTGCTGTTCTCTGCCACCTTCTCGGACGAGATTAAAACCCTGGCAGAAAAACTGCTGCATAACCCGGAGCAGGTGGAAGTGGCACGCCGCAACACCGCTTCGGAGCAGGTTTCTCAACAGGTGCATTTTGTTGATAAGAAACGCAAACGGGAACTGCTGTCGCAGCTGATCGGCGAAGGTAACTGGCAGCAGGTGCTGGTGTTTACCCGAACCAAGCATGGGGCTAACCACCTTGCAGAACAGTTGGGTAAAGACGGTATTACCGCTGCGGCGATTCACGGCAACAAGAGTCAGGGTGCACGTACGCGCGCACTGGCTGATTTTAAATCCGGCGCAATTCGCGTGCTGGTGGCTACCGATATCGCGGCCCGTGGCCTGGATATTGAAGAACTCCCACACGTCGTAAACTATGAGCTGCCAAACGTAGCGGAAGACTATGTGCATCGTATTGGTCGTACCGGCCGTGCGGCGGCAACCGGCGTCGCACTGTCACTGGTGTGCGTGGATGAACACAAACTGCTGCGCGATATTGAACGTCTGCTTAAGCGTGAAATTCCGCGTCTGGCCGTACCGGGCTATGAGCCGGATCCAAGCATCAAAGCGGAACCTATCGTGAATGGCCGTCAGTCACAGCAGCCACGCGGCCGTGGTCGCAGCCAGGGCGGACAGGGTGCAGGCGCTGCGCGTCCGCAAGGGGACAAGCGTTCACAGCCCCGTCGTCAGGGACCGGCAGCGGGCCCGTCTGACAAGCCAGCCGCGCGTCCACGTCGCCCAGCGCCTAAGCGTAGCGGAAACGCCTGACAATGCGGGTTTTACTGGCACCGATGGAAGGCGTACTGGATTCTCTGGTGCGCCAGCTGTTAACGGAGGTCAACGACTACGATCTGTGCATTACAGAATTTTTGCGCGTCGTGGATCAACTCTTGCCGGTAAAATCCTTTTATCGACTCTGCCCTGAACTGCACCATGCCAGCCGCACGCCCTCGGGCACGCTGGTCCGGCTGCAACTGCTGGGGCAGCATCCGGACTGGCTGGCGGAAAACGCCGCACGAGCGGTTACTCTGGGCTCCTGGGGCGTTGATCTGAACTGTGGTCAGACAAAGTTTATCAAAGAACACCCACCAATTATTATGGTCTTTTAGATAATGTGCACATATATTATATAATATACATTCCTTGTAAATTATGTGCGAGAATCTTATGGCAGCTAATTTTTTCTCTTTTGAGAACAATAAAAACTCACATTCACAAAAGGATTTCTTTCACCAAGAGAAAGATCATGGCTGGTCGTCAATAAATTATTACCCTTCATTTTTTGGATCCAATCGTAAGGCACCTTTGATCTTAAAAGGGAAATTTTTTAATGAAATTTCATTTAAAGACACAATAATTAAGAATGTTAATTTTATTAATTGCACTTTCAATAAGTGCCTGTTCGCAGGCAGTTTTTTAAATAATTGTGAGTTTGTTGATTGTAAGTTTTACAGTACGAATACGCACAAGATTAAAATTAGAAATTGTTTAATAAACCCGAAGCAGTTTAATTCTAATTTTGAATTAAAGTTAGATGCCAATATAGCTGTGGATTTATTCCAGGAGATATATAAGAATTCGAAAAATGAAGAGCAGCCTGAATATTCTAAAGAAAGTTTATATAAAATGAACGTAGCACTCGGATACAACCTTAATTATAAGTATAGTTCGAAAAAAATTAGCTTATTAAGATTTATGTACGAAAAGTGTATGAATGTAACCAATAGATTTGCTACCGGATATGGACTCAAAATTGGCCGGATCTTATTAACTGTTATTAGTGCTATTTTACTTATGTCGATCGTTAATTTCCATTATAATTATGGTTTCTATAGTGGTAGCCATAATAAAATGGAAACTTATATTGATGCACTATATTTCACATGCGTTACTGTAACTACGTTAGGATATGGAGATATAACACCAACCTTAGCAACCACTAAAGTAATTGTTATTATTGAATCTCTTATCGGTTTTATTTTCATGTCTTTATTTGTCAGTGCATTTATTAACCGCGTATTGAGGTCGTGATCATGTACGCTACTGTAAAATTTGGTTCGATAACTAAAGGAACCATGGACAAGTATAGTGATATTGACCTTCTGATTGTTTGTCCAGACAAACAAAGAAAATCAATTCATGAAAAATATAAACACACGAGATACAATATTTCTTTTTTCTCAAATAAACAATTATTTTTAATGAGGGATAAAGGTTCATTGTTTTTGCAGCATATAAAGAGAGATGGTGTGGTTTTACATGATGAGGGGAATGCACTCTCATCATTTTTGAATAGTTGTCAGTTTATGTCTCCTGATTCACATGAGATAAAAAGGTGTGAGTCTACTTTAATATTTATAAACTCACTTCCCGATGATGTGGCATTGTTAACTTGGAAGGCTGATTTTTTCTATTGTGTGACACGTGATTTTTTAATAAAGAAATTGGCAGTGGAAGGGGTGTTGGCGTTTAATATTGATGAGATAATAGATTTGTCATCAATATATTTTGATTTTAAAAAAAATGATTTTGATAAATTTAAAAAGCTTAGGAGAGTTAAAGCTATAAACAGAGAGGGAGGGCGCTGTGAGTTCAGTTCTGATGATGTATCATTCATGATACATGAGTGGTTCAATATACTTAGTGTAAAGTTTAATTTAATTTCAATTGATACAAGTATGAGATTAATAGATTGTCTATTTAAAAGAGAGCATAACTCTACGTATGAAGCTTTAAGGTGTTTGGAGGCACTCTATATTTTGATTGAGAAAAATGGTATAAATCATATAGAGCATAATAAGATTATGAATTATATTAAATCGCCTAATTTTTATAGGTCATTACAAAATTCTAAGAAGATGATTATAAGGCGGTATTTAAATGAAATCTATAGTTTTATTGAAACTAAAAACAATTTTATAGATGGTGTTACATGCGAGTCTTATTAGCACCGATGGAAGGCGTACTGGATTCTCTGGTGCGCCAGCTGTTAACGGAGGTCAACGACTACGATCTGTGCATTACAGAATTTTTGCGCGTCGTGGATCAACTCTTGCCGGTAAAATCCTTTTATCGACTCTGCCCTGAACTGCACCATGCCAGCCGCACGCCCTCGGGCACGCTGGTCCGTCTGCAACTGCTGGGGCAGCATCCGGACTGGCTGGCAGAAAACGCCGCACGAGCGGTTACTCTGGGCTCCTGGGGCGTTGATCTGAACTGTGGTTGTCCGTCAAAGCTGGTCAACGGCAGCGGCGGCGGTGCCACGCTGTTAAAAGATCCCGATTTAATCTATCGCGCGGCAAAAGCCATGCGCGCAGCGGTACCGGCTTCGTTGCCCGTCACGGTGAAGGTGCGGCTGGGATGGGATTCCAGCGCGCGCAGTATGGAAATTGCGGATGCGGTACAGCAGGCCGGCGCCAGCGAGTTGGTAGTGCATGGTCGAACCAAAGAAGACGGTTATCGTGCCGAGGCGATCAACTGGCAGGCCATCGGCGACATCCGTCAGCGCCTGCGTATTCCGGTTATCGCGAATGGCGAGATCTGGGACTGGCAAACGGCCCAGGACTGCCTGCGGACCACCGGTTGTGATGCCGTGATGATTGGCCGAGGCGCGCTTAACGTGCCTAACCTGAGTCGGGTCATCAAATACAATGACGCGCCCATGCCCTGGCCGGAGGTGGTGGCGCTGTTGCAGAAATATACCCGGCTGGAAAAACAGGGCGATACCGGCATGTACCATGTTGCCCGTATCAAACAGTGGCTCGGGTATTTACGTAAAGCCTACGTTGAAGCCGGTGAGCTGTTCGGTGAGATTCGCGCGTTAAAATCATCCCAGGATATCGCCACGGCCATCGACCGTTATGCCCGGTTGCACGAGCAGGCCAGCTCTGAAGCCTTCAGTGTGGTGAAAACCGGTTAGCGCAGCGTCCTGCCGCGCTTGCCATTAATACTTTTCAGGCACGATCATCGTGTCCGGCACGTCATTACGGCGGTAATCCTGCGACCGTTCACGCGGTGGCAAAATAATTTCATCATGCGTAGCGTCTTCATAAGGCACCTGTTGCAAGAGGTGGCTGATGCAGTTCAGTCTCGCACGCTTTTTATCCACGCCCTGAACGACCCACCAGGGCGCATCCGGGATATGGGTCCGGCTCAGCATCTCTTCTTTGGCTTCGGTATAATCTTCCCAGCGGCGGCGACTTTCCAGGTCCATCGGGCTGAGTTTCCACTGCTTCAGCGGATCGTGAATACGGCTCAAAAAGCGCAGTTCCTGCTCCTCGTCCGTAATGGAAAACCAGTATTTGACGATTTGAATACCGCTGCGGGTCAGCATTTTTTCAAATTCCGGCACGCTACGATAGAACTCCTCGACGTCAGCCTCACTGCAAAAGCCCATCACCCGTTCCACGCCCGCCCGGTTGTACCAGCTCCGGTCGAACAGCACCATTTCCCCGGCGGCGGGCAGATGAGCAATGTAACGCTGGAAATACCACTGGGTTTTTTCGCGGTCGTTAGGTGCTGGCAGGGCGGCAACCCGGCAGGTGCGCGGGTTAAGGCGTTGTGTGATGCGTTTGATAACACCGCCTTTACCGGCGGCGTCGCGGCCTTCGAACAGAATGACCAGCCGATGGCCGGTGCGCATCACCCAGTCCTGAAGCTTAACCAGTTCGCCCTGCAGGTGCAGCAGTTCGCGAAAATAGCGACGACGCCAGGCCTTCTCATCATTCCCGTCAGGCGTGGTCTCGCCAAAACGCAGGTCGTCGAGTTCCATCTCCAGTTCTTCATCGTAGCTGTCGTAGAACTCCTGTAACAGACGCTGATTAAATGTATCCCGGTTGAAGCTGTTATCGTGTGTTGCCATAACGAATCACCTGGTCAGATGTGGATAAACAGCCCGTAGAGCAGGGCAGAAAGTAAGACTGAAACCGGCAGCGTCAATATCCAGGCCACTGCCAGATTCCGCAGCGTGGACATTTGCAGGCCTGATCGGTTCGCCGCCATGGTGCCTGCCACACCGGAGGAGAGAACGTGCGTGGTGGACACAGGCAAACCGAATGCGTCGGCCGCACCGATGGTCACCATCGCCACCAGTTCGGCGCTGGCACCCTGCGCATAGGTCAGATGGGTTTTACCGATACGTTCCCCCACGGTGACCACAATGCGACGCCAGCCCACCATTGTGCCCAGCCCCAGTGCAATCGCCACGACCACCTTCACCCAGACAGGAATAAAGCGCGTAGCGCTGTCCAGCTCGGTTTTCACGGCGGTTAAATTGCGTTCAGTGTCGTCCGGCAGGGCAACGTGGGCGCTTTGCAAATGTTTAATGGACTCCGACGCGAGGTACATTTGATTGCGCGTGTTGCTCACGGATTGCGCCGGGATATTTTCCATCGAGCCGTAGCGGCGGATCTGTTCGCCCACGTCGTGCAGCGTCATCGCCAGGGCCGGCAGCACGTTGGCATTCATTTTTTCGCTGCTGACAAACGCGGTTAACACGTCCCGTGGGGCCGGTGCGGGCGTGGTGGCAGGCTGAATGTGCAGGAGCTGGCGCGCCGTGACGTCGGTCAGGGCGGCCACGCGCGGGATCTGATCGGGCGGCAGGGAACGGTTCAGGGCATAGGCGATCGGCATGGTGCCGACCAGGATCAGCATGATGAGCCCCATGCCTTTTTGTCCGTCATTCGATCCATGGGCAAAAGAGACGCCGGTACAGGTCAGAATCAGCAGTCCACGGATCCAGACGGGCGGCGGCTCGTTGCTCTGCGGGGCCTGATAAAGCTGACGGTTACGAATAAACAGCTTCATCGTCCACAGCAGCAGGGCGGCGCAGACAAATCCCACCACCGGCGACAGCAGAAGGGCATAACCGACTTTCAGGGCCTGCTCCCAGTCCACACCGCTCAGCCCGCTGCGCCCGTGCAGCATGGCATTGGCAACGCCCACTCCGATGATCGAGCCAATCAAGGTATGCGAGGAGGAGGAGGGCAGGCCAAGATACCAGGTGCCCAGGTTCCAGATAATGGCCGAGAAGAGCAGGGCATAAATCATGGCAAAACCGTTGCCGCTGCTGGCCTGCAATATCAGTTCGACGGGCAGCAATGAAATAATACCAAACGCCACCACACCGCTGGAGAGCATCACGCCAAGGAAATTGCAGAATCCCGACCAGACCACGGCAACACCGGGCGTCAGAGAGTGGGTATAGATGACCGTCGCGACCGCATTTGCGGTATCGTGAAAACCGTTTACAAACTCAAAGCCCAGCGCAATCAGCAGCGCGAGGCCCAATAAAAAGAAGGGTAAGTAACTGGTGACCGGCGTGTTGGTTTTTTCTACGTCATGAAACAGGTTAAATCCGGCAAAGGCCAGACCGGCGATCAGCAGAAGAAAGAAAATCGGTTTTGTGAAGCGGCTACCTTTGCCATTGAAATCGGGTCGTCCATGAGTCGGGCCTGAAGAGGGTAAACTGTTTTCGCTCATGCAAAACCTCATAGCGGATGCAGATGCGGATTTACATCTGTTTCACGCTGTGTGATACCCGCTTTTTGTGACAAAAAAATGATCTGCGCCGTGAGAGGTCATTTTGCTGTAACAAAACTTCAGCAGGCTGAACCTCTTTATTAATGATGCTGACAGGATAGCCATGGCGACAGACGTTGTTCTTACCCCACAAAAACGTGATTTTGATGATGATGTGGCAGGACTCATTCATGGTTATCTCTTTTCTCCCGATGCCCTTCCTGTTCGCCTGAATGCCCGTGAAGCAGTCAAACTCGGTGAGCATCTTCCTGATGACGGCTTTCTCTGGCTGCATATCAATCTGAACCATGCCCGCGCGCAGCACTGGGTGCAGAGTCATTTTCAGGTGGATGATGACTTCTTCGATGAAATTCACTCGGCCTCGCCGCGAACCCGGCTGGCGGAGCAAAGTAGCGCGTTGCTGGCGGTACTCAACGACGTCACGCTTAACCAGGAGAACCGCAGTACGCAAAATGCGACGCTGTGGATATGGTGCCGGCGTAACCTGGTGGTCAGCGCACGTTATCGCCCGTCAGTGATGATTGAAAAGATGCAGCAGAGGTTAGCCCGGCATAGCTTTCCCAGTGCAGAGGCTTTGTTGCTTTATCTGCTTGGTGAGCAGGAGTCGCAACTGGAACAGGTCGTGCGGCGCATCAGTCAGGTGGTCGATAACATTGAAGAGCGCCTCTTAAGCCCCGCCATTAAAGCTAATCGCAGCGAGCTGGGGCACTATCGGCGCATGCTGTTGCGGATTCAGCGCCTCCTGGCACCTGAACCGGCGGCGCTGTTTCGCTTGCTCAACCGACCTCCGGCCTGGCTCAACCACGACACGCTCCGCGAGCTGCGGGCGTTTACCGAAGAGTTCAGCGTGGTGCTCAACGATCTCGCCAGCCTGATGGAGCGCATCCGGCTGTTGCAGGAAGAGATTGCAGCGCGTCTGATGGAACAGAGTAACCGCACGCTCTACCTGTTAACCGTGATAACCGTTCTGGCACTGCCAATTAATATTGTGGCGGGATTTTTTGGCATGAATGTAGGCGGTATTCCGCTGGCAGCGAATCCGCACGGGTTTTTACTGCTGGTGCTGATCGTGCTCGCGTTTACCCTGCTGGCGGGCTGGCTGGCCTTGCGAAGGCCCAGCGTGTAGAGGCTGCGCCCGGTGACAAAGCCTGTAAAGGGCACAAAAAAAAGCCAGCCCGGTTAACCGGCGCTGGCTTTTTACCCAGTGAAGGATCAGACCTTACAGATTACCATTGCTTGCTGGCGCAGGCTGTGACGGCTGCACAGGCTGTGAAGGCTGAACCTGCGGCTGCTGTTCTGCCGGTTGCGACTGCTGAGGCTCAGGCTGCACAGCGACCGGATTCGTTGGCTGTGACATCACCGGCGTCATCGGCTCTTCCTTCGGCTCGGCGTCTTCGCCTTCGGTTACCTGAACAGGCGCGGGCACCACGTTGTTTTCTGGCGCGTTAACCTGTACGGGCATACCGGAGCGGTTCTGAATCGCTTTATCAACCTGAGACTGGTTGATGCTGCCGTCTACCAGAACTTTGCCAACGGCCTGGGTCAGCGTAATTGGCACCAGCTCACGAGAGTTAAACTGCTCTTCCGTGGTCGAGAGCGGATTGTGCACTTCCATCCAGCGTGAACCGTCTGGCTCAACCGAGGCTTTCACAGGCTGGTTGATAAACTGCACGCGCGTGCCAACCGGCACATGATCGAACAGCCATTTGATGTCGTCGGCACGTAAGCGCACGCAACCGTGGCTGACCCGCAGGCCAATACCGAAGTTAGCGTTGGTGCCGTGAATGGCATACAGACGACCGATATAGAGCGCATACAGCCCCATCGGGTTATCCGGACCAGCCGGGAACACGGCAGGCAGGTTTTCACCACGTGAAGCGTACTCCGCGTGCATCGCTTTCGTTGGCGTCCACGTCGGACCATCTTTTTTACGCTGAACAGTGGTGGTCCAGTTCAGCGGCGTGTCTTTACCCAGTTCACCGATACCGATAGGCAGTACAACCACCGTTTTGGTGCCTTTCGGATAGTAGTAAAGACGCATTTCTGCACTGTTGATCACAATGCCTTCACGCGGCGCGTCAGGTAACAGTAACTGCTGTGGGATAATCAGTTTGCTGCCAGGTTTTGGCAGATAAACGTCAACGCCCGGGTTGGCTTCCAGCATATTGCTGAGGCCCATTTGGAACTGAGCTGCAAAAGCTTCCAGAGGTAATTTGCTGTCCTCGGGAATGGTAATTTCAATATTTTGCCCGGTCAGACGGCTGTTTGCCGGCGGTAACGGGTAAACAACAGCAAGGGCTGACTGACTGAATGCCGCCAAAGCCAATGCAAGTGAAGCGAACGCGCGAATGCTTTTTTTCATATTTTACAAGTCTTTATCGCCATGTTTCAGGCTTGTCAATGTATCGAACCCATGCTGGTCACTATGACCTGCTGCGCATTATATGTTCATTAAACTGATGTTGTGAATCAGGATTTTAACCGCTTTAAAATACTTTACCTGACTCGCCTGCGTTATCCGCCTTTGTTCTTTACCAATTTGGGCGAAAAACAGCCCATTATGGCTGCCAAAGCGTGACGTCCCCGTTTAGCTTACGGTTCAGGAAAAACGCGGCGCTGATCAACGCAAGATGCGTCAACGCCTGGGGCGTATTTCCCAGTGCCTGCCCATGACTGTCAAACTCTTCCGCATACAAACCCAACGGATTAGCGTAGCTCAGTAATTTCTCGAACTCAAAATGTGCCTCGCGAATGCGTCCGGCACGCGCCAGACATTCCACATACCAGAACGAGCAGGCACCAAAGGAGCCCTCTGCGCCCGTTAGCCCATCAGCTGGCGTTTCGTGAATGTTATAACGACGTACCATGCCGTCGCTCACCAGGTTCACTTGGATGGCATCCAGCGTGGCGATCCAGTCCGGATCGGTGGCGCCCACAAAACGCACCAGCGGCATCAGCAGCATGGAGGCATCAAGGTGTTCACCGTGGCGGGTCGAAACAAAATGCCCGCGTTCACTGTTCCAGAAATTCTTCCAGATATCATCGCGGATCTCGCGACGGGTTTTGTCCCAGCGATCGTAAGGCATCGGCAGTGAACGCTTCATTGCCAGCCGCAGGCCCCGATCCAGAGCGACCCAACACATTAAACGTGAGTGAAGGAAGTGCTCCGGCTCGCCGCGCATTTCCCAGATGCCGGCATCGGGCTGATGCCAGTTATCGCACAGCCAGTCCAGCATTTCTGACACATGATTCCAGCCCCGCTGAGAAATGGCCTCGCCGTATTTGTTGGACAGGTAGATGGCATCCATCAGTTCGCCATAAATATCTAACTGTTTTTGCCGCCAGGCATCGTTGCCAATGCGCACCGGACTGGAGTTGGCATAGCCAGAGAGGTTAAGCAGCGACATCTCCTGAAGATCCGTACTGCTGTCCAGGCGGTACATCACCTGCAGCCGCATTTCATCGTGGTGGCTGTTTTCTACACAGCGACCGACCCATTCCGTAAAGTGCTTGGCTTCGTCCACGTAACCCAGCCGCATCAGGGCGTACATGCTGAATGAGGCATCCCGTATCCAGGAGGCGCGGTAATCCCAGTTGCGCTCGCCGCCCAGCTCCTCGGGCAGGCCAAAGGTGGCAGCCGCGGCGATGGAGCCGTGTTGCCAGGAGGTCAGCAGCTTAAGTACCAGCGCAGAGCGTTGTACCATCTCCTGCCAGCGACCGTGATAGGTGCTGCGGCTGCTCCATTCCCGCCAGTAGCTCAGCGTTTCTTCAAAGCAGTTGGCGGTGGCCAGCTTTTCGATGTGGGCATCCTGTACGCTGCCAAATTCGAATTCGGCATGTTCACCGGCTTTAAGCTCAAAACTGGCGGTGGCGTGATTGCCTTCCAGCGTCATCACCACCGTTGCTGCCAGGCGCAGCGAGGGCTGATCGGTGGCGTGAAAATCAATACAGCCCCGCTGTACCTCAGCGCGGGTGTCCGCCCGGGCGTAATCATGGCGCGGGGAGCACACCATATTAAAGCGTGCCCGGCCCCGAACCATCTTTACCCGACGGATGATACGCGGCAGTTTATCCTGCCGGTCGCAAATCGGCATGTAGTCGGTGATCTCGGCGACGCCTTCTTCGGCCAGCCAGCGGGTCTGCAGGATGTTGGTATCAGGCAGATAGATTTGCTGGCGACGGGCGTTTTGCCAGTCGGGTGCAAGGGAAAACAGGCCGGCCTCGTCGCTGTCCAGCAGGGCGGAAAACACCGATGGGCTGTCCAGTTCCGGCCAGCAGAGATAATCGATAGTGCCATCGTTTGCGACCAGGGCGCAGGTGCGTAAATCGCCTATTACGCCATGGTCGTCAATCTTACGTTTAACCTTACTCATCGGTTTCTCCCTGTCAGTGTCAGCCTTAACTATAGCCAGGTGCCTTCATCGCGCTGTGTTCTGACACAGATCGTTAATCCGGGCGCCGGGCCGTCCGCAAACGGCACAATTTTCATTGCGGTATATACTTTTCATACACTTCCAGAGGAGACCGTCATGACTACACCACAACGAAAAGTTGCAATCGTTACCGCGTCGGATTCAGGCATTGGCAGTCGTTGTGCTGAAATGTTAGCAGAGCAGGGGTTTGATATTGGCATCACCTGGCGGTCTGATGAGGAAGGCGCACAGCGCACGGCAAAACGGGTGGCGGAGATTGGGCAGCGAGCTGAGACGATCCAGCTCGACCTGGCCGATCCGCCCGCAGGGGGCAAGGTGCTGCAGCAGCTTATAGACAAGCTGGGCCGCATTGATGTTCTGGTCAACAATGCCGGGGCGAATTTCAAAGCGGACTTTATGGACGTGACCTGGGAAGACTGGCGTAAGACATTTAGCGTAGATGTGGATGGCGTGTTTATCTGCGGCCAGGTTGCGGCACGCAATATGATCAAGCAGGGGCAGGGCGGACGTATCATCAACATCACCTCCGTGCATGAACACACTCCGCTGCCGGGTTCCGTTGCCTACACCGCGGCCAAACATGCGGCAGGCGGGCTGACTAAATCGATGGCCTTGAGTTTGCTGCCCCACAATATTCTGGTGAACGCCGTGGCGCCAGGCGCGATCGCCACCCCGATGAACAAAATGACCGATGGCGATGCGCACAAGGTCAAAATGCCTGAGATCCCTGCGGGTCGTCCAGGAGATACGCACGAAATTGCCAGCATGGTGGCCTGGCTGAGCTCTGAATGGGCCACCTATACCACCGGCCAGTCATTTATCATCGATGGCGGCTTTATGCTGGCAAATCCCCAGTTCAAGGGTTACTGATCGTCGGCCCGGCGGTTATTCCAGTGGCGAATGGCCCAGCGAACCCCAAAGGCAAAGAGCACGGCGGCAGCCAGCCACAGCAGATGTTTAAAGTGCTGATCAAGCTTGTGCAGCCAGGGGGCAATGATTCCGCCAGCAAAATAGCCGAGTGTCACAAACAGCAGTGACCATAATGCCGCCCCAATGATGTTAAGCGCCAGAAACTTCAGCGGATTGAGGCGGCTTGCCCCAATGATAATGGGACCAATCAGGCGAAAGCCGTACATAAAGCGCGCGCCGATCACGAACAGGCTGGGACGCCGCTTAATCAGGCGGTTAGCTTTAACAATTTTGTCCTGATGTTTTTTAAACCGCCGCAGGATGCCTGTACCAAAGCGCCGGCCAATCCAGAAGAGCAGCTGGTCGCCCAGAATGCCGCCTGCCATCGCCGCCAGTACCACACCCGCGTAATGCAGTAATCCTTCATGCGCGGCTACGCCGCCCAGCAACAGAAATGTTTCCCCTTCGGCAATACAGCCGATAAACAGTGCAAGATAGCCGTACTGCGTAATTAATGCGTTGATATCCAAATGCAAGGTGCACTTCCTGTGTGAAGAAATTTCTTTCAGTTTATACCTGATTCGTTAAGCCATCCGTTTAAGCGTTAATCAGCGATCTTTTTCGCTGTTTTTTTGCGCAGGCCCCACAGAAGTTGCCTTGCCGTTTATACTGTAAGCAATGCTGCCCTTACGTGGATGCTGCATCAAAACGGGGTAGCCCAACGGCATCAGAGGAGTAAGCGTATGAACCATGTCTGGGGTTTGTTAGCGCATCCTAATCAGGAAATGCGCAATATCAAGCAAGAGAACGAAACGGTTTCGCACCATTACACTCATCACGTTCTGCTGATGGCAGCCATTCCGGTTATTTGCGCCATAATCGGCACCACGAACTCAGGCTGGAATCTGGGTGAAGGGCAGTATGTACAATTGAATTTCCTGACAGCACTGGGCCTGGGTATTCTGTTTTATCTGTTGATTCTGGGCGGCGTGGCGGTGATGGGACGCGTTATTCACTGGATGGCGCGTGACTACCCGCAGCGCCCTGGCGTTGAACGCTGTACGGTGTTTGCGGGCTATGTGGCTACGCCGCTGTTTTTAAGCGGACTCGTGGCACTTTATCCGCTGGTATGGCTGTGCGTATTAGCGGGTGCGCTGGCGCTGCTGTATACCGGCTATCTGCTGTACGTGGGCATCCCGCTGTTTCTGAACATTGACCGGGATGAAAGCCTGCGTTTTTCCAGTTCCACTCTGGCCATCGGCGTGCTGGTATTTGAAGTGTTGCTGGCCTTAACCGTGATTCTGTGGGGCTATGGCCCGCACCTGTTTTAACGTGCCGTTGCCGCCTGCAGGGCGGCAACATCTTTTTAACGCTCAGAAACAATCTCACCAGGATAATTTTACCGCTTCAGAGTATGATGCTGCGGCCAGCCCGCGCTCTGCCTGCTCAGTCGTCGGCGGCCTGTGTTTACACAGCGCACAATCTTAACCGGGTCTTTTTTTCACGATGCCTGCAAAAATTCGCTTTTCACTGTTAACGCTGGCGCTGCTCGTTTCCGGGCAGGTTCTTTCCCTTCCAGCACAGGCGACCACGACGCTGTCGCAAATGGCGCCCATTGCTCAGCCGCAAATTGCCTCAGGCAGCGCCCTGATCGTCGATCTGACGAGCGGGAAAACGTTATTTTCCAGTCACCCTGACCGGGTGCGGCCGATTGCCTCGATCACCAAGTTGATGACGGCAATGGTGGTACTGGATGCGCATCAGCCGATGAACGAGATGGTCACGGTTGATATCAGTCAGACGCCAGAGATGCGCGGCGTGTTTTCACGCGTGAAGCTTAACAGCCAGATAAGCCGTCGGAGCATGCTGATGCTGGCGCTGATGTCTTCTGAAAACCGCGCGGCGGCCAGCCTGGCCCATGCGTATCCCGGCGGATATAACGCCTTTATTAAGGCGATGAATGCTAAGGCGCGTGCGCTGGGCATGAACCATACCCATTACGTTGAACCTACCGGTCTCTCCATTCAGAACGTCTCCAGCGCAGAAGATTTGGTGAAGCTGTTAAAAGCCACGCGCGAATATCCCCTGTTGAGCGAGCTGAGCACGACCAAAGAAGAAACCGCTGTATTTACCCATCCCAGCTACGCGCTGCCGTTCCGCAATACCAATCATCTGGTGTATAAGAATGGCTGGCACATTCAGTTGACCAAAACGGGCTATACCGATGAAGCGGGACATTGCCTGGTCATGCGCACCATGATTAAAAACCGCCCGGTGGCACTGGTGGTGCTGGATGCATTTGGTAAATATACCCATTTTGCCGATGCTAACCGTCTGCGCGACTGGCTGGAAACGGGCAAAGCGGCGCCGGTTCCGGCGGCCGCGCTGGCCTATAAAAAACAGAAAGCAGGTCAGGTTGCCAGCAACGCTGCCAGCGGTTCTGAAGTAGAGTAATATCCCGTCGGGCCGCCGCGCCGCGGGCGGCCCGACCAATATTGATCGGTATTCCTATAGTTTCACGCCAGGCGAAAACCTAAACTACCCGCAAATGGCGAGGGTGATTCGCCTGATTACTGTGCCGGAATCTCATTCATATGCTCACGTTACGATCCTTTATTGTTCTGATTTTTTTAGCATTGTTCACCGCCGTTCCCACCCTGAGCGTCGCCGCAGACGATCCGGCTCAGGCCACCACTACCCAGCAGCCTGACGACAAGCCGAAAGTGAACGCCTCGGTCGAGCTGCCCAAGATGCAGAAAATCCTCGACAAAATTAAAAGTCAGGTTTCCGTTGAAAGCGATGAAAATAAGCTGAGTCGGCTGAATGAAATGGCGCTGGAGCTGTCAGGCAATACGGATACGCTGGCCCAGGCGTTGCAGCCTGACCGTCAGCAGCTTGAGGCCCAGCTGGCCGTGCTTGGCCCAGCCCCCAAACCGGAAAGCGGCGTCAAAGAGACGGCAGACGTCACGCGCAAACGTAGCGCGCTGGAAAGTCAGAAAAGTAAGCTCGACGATCAGATTAAGCAGGCGGAGGGCATTAAAAACAGCGCCCTGATGCTGTCATCGCAAATCGTCAATCTGCGCCGCGATCAGTTGAAAAACAAACTGGCGCTTAACTCTGGCAGCATTTTAGGGCCACGTTTCTGGTCGCCGGTATTCAGCAGTCAGGATCTTGATGATGAGAAGATTGGCGATTTCTTAAATGAGCTGAAAGATACCGCTGCGCTGTCCTGGGAGTCAGGCTGGCGTCTGGGTACGCTAGGCTGGTTGCTGGCCGCCGTGCTGGTGATGACGTTGGGACGCCGCTATGGCGAAGAATTTTTAGCCTGGGTCAGCATTAATAAACTGCCGGAAGGACGCCTGCGCCGCAGCTTTCTGGCGACGGCCGTGGCCCTGACCAGCCTGGTGGCGGTGGTGTTGACCTTTGCCTTTATTTCCCAGGCCTTTACCCGCCGCGATGAAGTTTCCAGCGACGTGCAGGACTTTATTTATCGTCTGGTCGAATTAAGCGTTTATTGTGGTTTGATTGCCGGGCTCGGGCGGGCATTTTTGTCCACGCGTCGGCCAAGCTGGCGTTTACCCACCATCTCGAACGAGGTGGCGCTGGCCCTGAAACCTTTCCCACCTATCACCGCCTTGCTGGTGTTTATTTTCCAGACGGTAGAGTCCTTTAACTACACCGCCGGGACCAGCCTGAATACCAGTATCTTTGCTAACGGCCTGACGGCATTGCTGATCGGCAGCACGGCGCTGGCAATCAGCATGCGCACCAAGCGCGTTCGTCGGCGTCTGGCGCAGGAAGGCACGCCGCCGGAAGCGCGCTCAACGCTGGTCGGGCTGATTCAGATGGCCCTGACGCTGACGTCGCTGACGATTCTGGCTTCGCTGGTGATTGGTTACGTCACCCTGGCGCGTTTTTTAAGCTACGAGCTGGTGTGGTGTGGCATTTTGTTTGGTTCGTTTTACATACTCAGTCATTTGATTAACGACGGCTGTGAAAGCCTTTTCTCTGTCAATAATACGACGGGCAAGCGTATTCAGGGCTCGCTAAACATTGATGAGCGACATCTGCAGCAGGTCGCCACCATTCTTGCGGCGATCGGTAAAACCTTGCTGATCATGTTTGTCGCGCTGGCACTGCTTAACGGCACCTTTGCCTCTTCAACACCGATTGAGCTGCTGCAAAAGGCGATTGAGTTCTGGGGCGGTAAGGGCCTTGAATCCCTGAATATTGTCCCGGCGCACCTGGTTAACGCGCTGCTGTGCCTGATCGTCGGCATTTACATCCTGCGCTCGGTACGTCGCTGGCTCGATAACGACTTCCTGCCAAAGACCACGATGGACAGTGGCATGCGCATGTCATTGGTGACGCTGTTCAGCAACGTCGGCTATGTCCTGATTATTTTGCTGACGCTGTCGATTATGGGGCTGCAGTGGAACAAGCTGGCCTGGATCGTCAGCGCCCTGTCGGTCGGTATCGGTTTCGGCCTGCAGGAAATCGTTAAAAACTTTATTTCCGGTCTGATTTTGCTGACTGAACGTCCGGTCAAAGTCGGGGATTTGGTGACGATCAGTGGCGTTGAAGGGGATATTCGCCGCATCAACGTGCGCGCAACGGAAATCCAGCTGGGTGATAAATCCACCGTGATCGTGCCTAACTCACAGTTCATCTCTCAGAACGTACGTAATGCGACAATGGGCAATGCGCAGGGCGTGGTGACCATTAGCCTGACGTTTCCGCTGGATATCGATCCGGTACAGGTGCGGGAGATTTTGCTGAAGGTCTATGAGGAAAACGAGCGTATTCTGGAGAACCCGGAACCCTCGGTATCCTTTAAAGATCTTACCGCCCAGGGTATCGTGCTGAGCGTCACCGGCAACGTTGCCAGTCAGCGCCAGATCGCGGGCGCGAAGAGCGATCTACTGTTCGATATTCTGACCCGCTTGCGTAAAGAGGGCATTGTGCTGTCCACGCCGCAGACCATGATTATTGAGCGCCGTCAGCTGGTTTCTTCTGATGCGGTAACCGAAGAACCTCCTCGCTAAATAAACGGGCGGTCATTTTCGCTGGCCGCCCGTTTTACTCTGTTCAGGTGCGACGTGCCCAGTCAGGGCTGTTTTACCGCCCAGCCTTTTAGCTTACTGGTTTTACCGATGCCCGGATTAAAGCTGTTGGTGGGATCGAGCTTGCGGTAAAACGCGGTGAGCTGTGGCTGGGCCTGATACAGATGCCCGACATTATGCTCTGCCGGATATTCCGCCCCGCGGCTGTGCAAAATCGCCAGCATCTTTTCTTTCAGCGCATGAACATCCACGCCTTTTTTCACAATGTAATCCTGATGGAAGACATGGCAGAAGAAGTGCCCGTAATAAAGGCGATGGCTTATCGACTGGGTAATCTCATCAGGCAGGCTCTCAAACCACGCTTTATCATTGCGACGCAACGCAATATCCAGCGCCAGAATATCTTCTACCTCATCCGCATGAACGGCGTGATAGCGCACCGCCGCGCCCGCGGCCGCAAAGCGATGCAGAAAGGCATGCGCACCTTCTTTACCTTCGCATTCAAAAAACTCGCCGCCGCCCTCACGAAAAAACTCACGCAGATAGTCACGCGCCTCCGCAATGCCATCACCCGACATTTTCAGCATTAAATGGTGTTGGTATTTATCACGATACTGTTTCATGCGCCTGGGAAGATGGGCGGGGAAGAGGCGACTGACGCGCTGCAGCAGTCGGTCGCTCAGATGCGGTTTGATAAACGACAGTTTGTTCAACCAGCCATCGACCCGGCCCTTGAGACTGAAAAACAGCGGCATCTTATCGGTGCCAAGCTTGTCGATCATCAGGAAGGTATCTTTGCCATAGACTTCGGCGATGTCGTAGATATCCCGATGCATATATTCCGCGGCCACGGGCAGATTGTTGAAATTCGCCAGCATATGGCAGCGCAGGTCACCCAGTACCGAGGCATCATTGGTGCCGATATAAAACACCTGCTGTTGCGGTTCGCGCGCAAACGTATCCAGGCGCACCGCAAATACCGCCAGCTTGCCTGCGCAGCCCGACGCTTCAAACAGGCGGCGGGCATCGGCGTTAAAACGGGCGGGCGTATCCGCATCAACATCACGCACCCGTTCGGCGTAGTCGTGATCGGAGGCATGACGGCCGTCATGCAGCACATCCCCGGGCTGCCAGCGATCATCATCCAGCCGCCCCAGAATCTCTTCCGGCGTGGTGCCAAGCTCAATACCAAGGTGGTTAACCAACTTCAGCCGTCCCTGGGCATCAATCTGGGCAAACAACGCCATCTCACTGTAGGCCGGGCCACGTTTAATCAGTGAACCGCCGGAGTTGTTGCAGATGCCACCCAGCACCGACGCGCCAATGCAGGATGATCCAATAACGGAATGCGGCTCGCGGCCCAGCGGCGCGAGGATTTTTTCCAGCTGATACAGCGTACTCCCCGGAAAGGCCAGCACCTGTTTGCCGTTGTCGATCAGCTGTAGCTTATCCAGCCTCAGGGTACTGACAATGACCAGCGGGCGATCGTAGTCGTTACCCTGCGGCGTTGAGCCTTCGGTGAGGCCGGTGTTCGCCGCCTGCATCAGAATAATGGCATCGGCAGTCACCAGCGTTTGCAGGACGCGCCACAGTTCCAGCAGCGTCGCAGGAAAGACGACCGCCAGCGCGTCTCCCTCACCGGAACGGAAGCCTTTACGATAGCGGGCGGTATGGGCGGCCTCGGTCAGTACGTTACCAGAGCCGACCTGGCGGCGGAGATCGGCGATCAGGGCAGAAGGTGTCATCATGGGCAATTCCCTTGTCTTATGCATGCGTCATTACTGTAGCACGTGAGTTGCGTCGGGCGCAGTGTGATAGCCGCAGGTGACATGCTATGCTCTGAAGATGGCATTCTGCATTTAGTCGATATTGCGCAGTTACTTAAGAGAACCCAACCTGATGAAATGGATTTGCTCTGTTAGCCTCGCTGTTTCCCTTGCTCTGCAACCTGCATTTGCCGGGGAGCCCACCGTTCACCATCCCATGACCGAACAGGCGCGTGATGCCTACGTGAACAACCTGCTGAAAAAAATGACGCTGGACGAGAAAATCGGCCAGTTACGTTTAATCAGCGTGGGCCCGGATACGCCAAAAGAAGCCGTACGTGAGATGATCCACAAAGGTCAGGTTGGCGCCATTTTTAATACCGTGACGCGTCAGGATATTCGCGCGATGCAGGACCAGGTTATGCAGCTAAGCCGCCTGAAAATTCCGCTGTTTTTTGCCTATGACGTGGTACACGGGCAGCGAACGATTTTCCCGATTCCCTTAGCGCTGGCATCCAGTTGGGATCTCGACGCCGTCAATGAAGTGGGGCGCATTTCTGCCTATGAAGCGGCGGACGATGGGTTAAATATGACCTGGGCACCGATGGTCGACGTCAGCCGTGAACCGCGCTGGGGCCGCGTGTCTGAAGGGTTCGGCGAGGACACCTATTTAACCTCTGCCATGGGACGCACCATGGTGCAGGCGATGCAGGGCAAAAGCCCCGCAGACCGCTACAACATTATGACCAGCGTGAAACACTTTGCGCTCTATGGCGCGGTGGAAGGCGGACGCGATTACAACACCGTGGATATGAGCCCACAGCGCATGTTCCAGGACTACCTGCCGCCGTATAAAGCCTCGCTGGATGCCGGCAGCGGCGGCGTAATGGTCGCGCTGAATTCCATTAATGGCGTGCCCGCGACGGCCGACAGCTGGCTGCTGAAAGATCTGCTGCGTCATGAATGGAAATTCAAAGGAATAACCATCAGCGATCACGGGGCGATTAAAGAGCTGATCAAGCACGGTGTGGCGAGCGATCCCCAGGATGCCGTGCGTATTGCCATTAAGTCTGGCGTAGATATGAGTATGAGCGATGAATACTACAGCCAGTATTTACCCGACCTGGTGAAGCGCGGCATCGTCAGCAAAGCCGAAATCGATGATGCGGCCCGGCACGTGCTCAATGTGAAATACGATATGGGGCTGTTTAACGATCCCTACAGTCATCTTGGCCCGAAAGAGAGCGATCCGCAGGATACTAACGCAGAAAGCCGCTTACACCGCCCGGAAGCCCGCGATGTGGCCCGCAAGAGTATGGTGCTGCTGAAAAACCGCCTTGATACCTTACCGCTGAAGAAATCTGGCACCATTGCCTTGATTGGACCGCTTGCCGACAGCCAGCGTGACGTCATGGGCAGCTGGTCGGCGGCGGGCGTCGCCAAACAGTCGGTTTCCCTGCTGCAGGGCATGAAAAACGCCACCGAAGGCAAAGCCACGCTGCTGTACGCCAAAGGCGCGAACGTGTCAGATAACAAAGGCATTCAGGACTTCCTCAACATGTATGAACCGGCCGTGGCGGTCGATCCGCGTTCGCCGCAGGCAATGATTGATGAGGCGGTCGAGAAAGCGAAGCAGGCCGATGTCATCGTGGCGGCGGTAGGGGAAGCGCAGGGCATGGCGCACGAGGCGTCCAGCCGCAGTAATCTGATGATCCCGCCTTCGCAACAGAAGCTGTTAGCCGCGCTGAAAGCGACAGGCAAGCCGCTGGTGATTGTGCTGATGAATGGTCGCCCATTGACGCTGGTTGATGAAGACAGAATGGCCGATGCCATGCTGGAAACCTGGTTCAGCGGAACAGAAGGGGGCAATGCTATCGCGGATGTGCTGTTTGGCGATTACAACCCATCGGGTAAACTGCCGATGTCTTTCCCCCGCTCCGTGGGTCAGATCCCCATCTATTACAACCATTTACCGACCGGCCGCCCGTACAATTTTGCCAAGCCCAACAAGTACACATCGCACTACTACGATGCGGAAAACGGCCCGCTTTACCCGTTTGGTTATGGCCTGAGCTACACCACGTTCACCGTATCGCCAGTCACGCTTTCATCAGAAACGATGGCGCATAACGGCAGTATCGAAGCCAGCGTAACCGTAACGAACAGCGGCAAAGTGGACGGTGCCACGGTGGTACAGCTCTATCTTAACGATCCCGTTGCCAGCATCAGCCGTCCGGTAAAAGAGTTGCATGGCTTTAAGCGCATCATGCTCAAAGCCGGTGAATCTCAGCAGGTGACCTTTAAGATTGATGTGGATGCGCTGAAGTTCTGGAACCAGCAGATGAAGCACGTTGCCGAACCGGGTAAATTTAACGTCATGATTGGTCTGGACTCAGTCCGCACGCAAAACACCCAGTTCACCTATCAGTAAACCTCAGACGGACCTGGTTGCAGGTTCCTGCCGATGTCACCGCTTCCCCGTTCGGGGAGGCGGGTTTATCCTCCGTTCCTGCCTTCTGCCTTCTGCCTTCTGCCTTCTGCCTTCTGCCTTCTGCCTTCTGCCTTCATCGATTCACTTTGAGAGTTTTACCCTTGCCTGTCGTGGCAGCAGACGTGATCCTGCTCTATCCTCGGGGAAAATGGATTCCTCAAGTACTGTCGAGGCGCTATGACGTATCAATCACTGATTGCTGAAGTCCACAATCAGCAGCGCACCCTGACGGCAATTGTCGAACAGGATGCGCGGACTGCTTATTTCTATATCTGGCCAACCGATCTGTTTCGTAGCCAGTTTGCGGTGCGTGGCTGCTGGTTACGAAACCTGCTCCCTGCGCCGGTTCAGGAAGATCACCAGGCGATGGAACAGGGCATTGCCCCTCTGCTGAGTGCAGAATACTGCCGTAATCTGGAAGCTGAACCGCCGCTGGATCCCGCAGGTCTGCAAATTCTCTGGGAACCCGGAGATGCGGGAGCGGCACTGTGGTACTACGGGCAACTTCTTGCCGTAATTCCTGGCTGGAGCCTTTACCAGGATAAACAGGTCAGTTTCTCCGCCGGTTGTATCAAAAAAAACCGCCTGACCGCGCCGCTCGGTTCAGCCTCGACCAATCATTACTATGCCCTTGCCGAACAGCAGCGCCAGTTCTGGCGTGAATGGCATGACGGCAGCCAATGGGACAAGGTGCAACAGGACTTGCTGGCCTGTTATCAGGCGCAGTTTGGCGAGTCGGTCAAATACTACGCGATCGATCAGGGCAACTGGCCGCCCATGGCGCTCTCTCAGCACTACCATAACGGCATCTGGTACTTTCTGACCCTGGGCATGAGCATTCGCCCCATGCCGCAGGTTGATTTTCTGTTCGATGAGCTGGCCCCGCAGTACCGCCGGGCAGAGCTGGCGATGGCGGTCGATGGCGAAGTCATGACAGAAAGCAATGCGGTCCAGATGGCCAGCGCGCTGGCTGAATTTGTCCATTTGCCGTGGGCGCGGCTGACCTGGCTGGGTGAAGGCCATACGCTGGCCTCAGAGGTGGCACCGGTGGGATTCGAAAGCTACCTGTTAGCCAACGAGCTGGCCCCGGAACAGGCCCAGTTCGCGCTGCCGAGACAGGATGGCGACAGACCCACGCTCCTGTGGGCCACGCCGGTAACCGAAGCGGAACGGCAATTTGCCCAGAGCGAAGCCCAGGGCGGGCAGCATCTGCGTGAACGGCTCACCGCCGGGGGAAATACGCACATATTTCGACCGCGTGAACAGGTCGTGAACACAGAATAAACGCCGGAGACAGGGCGATTTTTCCTCCTGATGGAAAAAGTTACTGACCTGGCGTAACTAAATATCTTTATTGTTAAAAGACTTGTTAAATTTGTGATCTGGTCTACTCAAGTTCCCCCTTGCCGTGCCGTTAACCCCGATCAGGCAATAGCGCCACAAAAGGTCCAGGGGAACAATGATGTTAAAGACCACGCAATCCCGCTTCACAGCAACGCTTATCGGTTTTTTTGTTGCGCTAGTGTTGGTCACTATTTGGGTGATCAACCAGTTTGTCGCGCCTCAGTTGGTGGACAATGAAAGCCGCCTGATTCGCTATCAGGTGGATTCGCTGGCAACCGGCATCGTTGAGCAAATGAACCGTGTTCAGGCACAGCAACGTGCCATTACCGAGGCCGCCTCGGTCATCGACAGCGCCGCCATCGACACCTTATTACCTGCACTGGTTAACCAGTATCAGGACAGTAACGTTTTCGGTGGCGGTATCTGGCCTTTACCCCATCGTCGCGAGGCGGGTAAAGAGAAAGACAGCAGCTTTTTTGCACGTGACGCCAGCAACAAGCTCCAGGTTAACACCTACTGGAACTCTGAAGCCGCGGACAAATACTGGGAGCAGCCCTGGTATAAAGACGGCATGGCCGCGCCGAAAGGGCAGTGCGCCTGGGCTAAAGCTTATCAGGATGCCGCCAGCCCACAGCCGCGTACCAACTGTGCCATGGCAATCTACCGCGACGGGACAGTCTGGGGCGTTTCCACCATCGACGTTACGCTGGGTTTCTTCAACCAACTGGCTAAAAAGATGGGCGAGGCGATTCATGGAGACGTCCTGATCGTTGAGTCCGACGGCAAAGTCGTGGGTAACGCGGCGCTGGTTAACGGCACGCCGAAACTCGAAAACCTGAGCGATCTGCAAAATCCTATGGCTGCGCCGCTGAAAGCGATGCTTGCCAGTGCGGGGACAAAGTCCGCAGAGTCAACCTATAGCAGCAACGATGGCGAGCAAACGCTGTTTCTGCAGGCTATTCCGGGCAGCCCGTGGTATCTGGCCAGTAGCGTACCGTCCAGCCTGCTGAAAGCCCAGTCCCACAATATGCTGATGCGCCTGGGTTTGGTGCAGATCCCTCTGGCCATTATTCTGTTGCTGGTCATGCTGGGTTTCATGCGCGCCATGATGAAGCGTTTGAGCATGCTCAACCAAAATATCGAAGCGCTGTCGACAGGGGGCGCGGATCTCACGCAGCGTCTGCCAGCCAGTAACAGCCCGGAATTTAACGCCGTTGCGCAGAGCTTTAACCACTTTATCAGCTATCTGCAGGGGTTAATGCAGCAGGTCGGCAGCAGCGCCCTGGCCATCTCTGCGGCGTCGCGTGAAATTGCCAGCGGCAACACCAACCTCTCCTCGCGCACGGAAGAGCAGGCCAGCTCGATTGTGGAAACGGCGGCTTCTATGGAGCAACTGACCGGCACCGTACGCCAGAACGCCGACAACGCAACGCATGCGAACCAGCTGGCGGGTGAGGCTTCTAAAGTGGCGTCGCGCGGAACGGAAGTGGTTCGTCAGGTGGTGAGCACGATGGGCGAAATTCACCACTCTTCGCGTAAAGTCGTCGATATCATCAGCGTGATCGACAGCATTGCCTTCCAGACCAATATCCTGGCACTCAACGCCGCCGTTGAAGCCGCGCGTGCTGGCGAGCAGGGCCGTGGTTTTGCCGTGGTCGCCTCGGAGGTGCGTAATCTGGCGCAGCGTTCGGCCAACTCCGCACGTGAAATCAAAAAACTGATCGAGGAGTCGGTCGCGAATATCGATGCAGGCAGTCAGCTGGTCGAACAGGCAGGACAAACCATGGACGAGCTGGTGCAGGGCGTGAGCAGCGTCACTACGCTAATGAGCGAGATCATGGCCGCCAGTCGTGAGCAGAGCATGGGCATCGAACAGGTTAACGTTGCCATTACTCAGCTTGACGGCACCACGCAGCAGAACGCCGTCTTAGTGGAAGAGGTCTCCTCTGCCGCGCAGGCGATGGAAGCCCAGAGTCTGCAACTGGAACAGGTTGTACAAAGCTTCAAACTGTAATTCACAGTCAGGCCAGCGCCCGCTGGCCTGACGTTTTTGACGATCGCCATTGCCGTCTGACAGATTTGTGCATAAACAGCACAATTTTATCCCCTCAACCTCCCCAATCTTGTGCCAGAATAATGAGGAATACACTCAAGGAATCCTCATGTCTGCTATTGAAGTTATCCTCGTCGACCATCTTGATCGTCCCACCGGCAAAATGGAAAAGTTGGAAGTGCATGAAAAAGGATTACTGCACCGCGCTGTCACGGTGTACGTTTTTAACACCCGGCAGGAGCTGCTGCTCCAGCGTCGCGCCAGTGATAAATATCACTGCGGCGGATTATGGAGCAATACCTGCTGCGGCCATCCTTATCCTCATGAATCGACCAAAGAGGCGGCCGAACGCCGTCTGCGCGAAGAAATGGGCATGATCCTGTCGCTGACGCCTGTCTTCGAACTGAGCTATAACCTGCCGCTCAGTAATGGCCTGACAGAGCACGAGTACGGCCATGTCTTTTTTGCCGTAAGCGACGCGCTACCCGTGCTTAACCCGCAGGAGGCGGATGCATTTGACTACCGCTCAATGCAGGACATTGCCCAGCAAATGCAGCAGCAGCCCCAGCAGTTTACGCCCTGGTTCCTTCATACCTTTCCCCGTATTCCTGCCTGTCTCGACAGTTTCACTTTCCCGGCTTAATCACCGAGCCCTGGCCGATGCGGTCAGGGTTAGCCGCGTCTGATTTCAGGACAAAACAGATCGCGGAATGCGATTGCCAGGCTACGCTTTTATTGCAACCTCTAAAACGGTGGGCGTGCCTGGCAGGTTATCCCTACGGCCAACCGTACTTCCAGATGAATACATCAATAAGGAAAGCATCATGGCAAACATTCGCGGTTTGGCCGGCATCAGCCTTTTACTGCTGAGTCTGGGAACGGCGCACGCGGCCGACCCGGTGCGTGTGGGTTCCAAGATAGATACTGAAGGCTCACTGCTGGGCAATGTCATCCTGCTGGTGCTGGAAAAGCACGGCGTCAAGACCGTTAACAAAATCCAGCTGGGGGCAACCCAGGTGGTGCGGGGCGCTATCACCGCGGGCGAACTGGATATCTACCCGGAATACACCGGCAACGGAGCCTTCTTTTTTAATGATGAAAAAGACAGTGCCTGGAAGCATGCCCGCGAAGGCTATGAAAAAGTGAAAAAACTTGATGCCGAAAAAAATCATCTCGTTTGGCTGACGCCCGCGCCGGCGAACAACACCTGGACCATCGCGGTCCGTAACGACGTCGCGGAGAAAAATCACCTTAACTCCCTTGACGATCTCAGCGCCTATCTGAAAAAAGGGGGCACGTTCAAGCTGGCTGCCTCTGCGGAATTTATCGAACGCAGTGATGCGCTTCCCGCATTCGAAAAAGCCTATGGCTTTACGTTAAAACAGGATCAGCTGTTATCGTTGGCCGGGGGCGATACCGCCGTGACTATCGGCGCAGCCGCGCAGCAAACGTCAGGCGTCAACGCCGCCATGGCTTACGGTACGGATGGCCCGGTTGCCGCGTTGGGCCTGAAAACGCTCAGCGACCCAAAAGGCGTTCAGCCCATTTATGCGCCTGCGCCAGTAGTGCGTGAAGCGGTTCTCCAGGCTTATCCGCAAATGGCTGCATGGCTTAAACCCGTTTTCAGTGCGCTGGATGAAAAGACATTGCAGCAGCTCAACGCCAAAATTGCCGTTGAAGGGCAGGACGCCAGCAGCGTGGCGAAAGCGTGGTTAGAACAGAAAAAGCTGCTGTAACCGATGTGGCTATCGCGGGAGGCGATATCCCGGCCTCGACAGCAGCCGGTGGCGCTGGTACTGATTATGTTACTGAGCCTGACGTCAGGCTGCCTGCCGTTTGTCAGCTTTGCGGCTAATCGTCTGGTTGCCGGCCAGCCGGTGATGCTTTGGCAAATGTCGCACGGCATGGCGCTTCTGCCCCCGCTGGCGTTGCTGTGGTTACTGCTGTGGGCCAGACCGACGGGGTTTCGCTGCGCGTTGCAGTTAATGAGCGCCGGGCTGGTGCTGGCGGTCATGATCTGGCTCAGCGGCGACCAGGCCAGGGTGCTGACCGGGCAGGGCAGCCGACTGGCGCGAACCAGCTTTGCGAGCGGCATGTGGTGCGGCAGCGCGCTGACGCTACTGTTGATCACCGATACCGCGCGTGCGCTCACCCGCCGCAGGCTGTGGCAACTGGTGCTGAATCTGCTGGTATGGATCCTTCCCCTCTGGCTGCTGTTCAGCGGCCAGCTGGACGACCTGTCGTTACTGAAAGAATATGCCAACCGCCAGTCGGTCTTTGATGCGGCCTTATTGCGTCATCTGACGCTACTGGTCGCCACCGTCCTGCCTGCTTTACTGATTGCTTTCCCGCTGGGCATCGTGCTTTACCGGCGATCCGGCTGGCAAAGCAGCGTCTTCGGCGTGCTGAATGTGGTTCAGACGGTGCCCTCCGTGGCCCTGTTTGGCTTACTCATTGCCCCACTGGCGGGGCTGGCAAAACGCTTTCCCTGGGCAGGTGCCTGGGGCATCAGCGGCATTGGCATGGCGCCCGCGCTGATCGCGCTGGTGTTGTATGCCCTGTTGCCGCTGGTGCGCAGCGTGGTAACCGGACTGCAACAGGTGCCGCCAGACGTGCGCGAAAGTGCGCGCGGCATGGGGCTGAGCGGCAGGCAGCAGTTTTTCGCCGTGGAGGTGCCGCTGGCCTTGCCGGTGTGGTTGTCGGGCATACGGGTTGTGGTGGTGCAGACACTGGGCATGGCCGTGGTGGCGGCGCTGATCGGCGCAGGCGGATTCGGCGCGATTATTTTCCAGGGGCTGCTGAGCAACGCGCTGGACTTAGTGCTGTTAGGCGTGATCCCGGTGATTGCGATGGCGGTGACTTTGGATGCGTTATTCCGCTTGTTGATTTCCCTGCTGGAGAGAAAAGATGATTCAGTTTGATGGCGTCACCCGGTTCTTTGCGGGTAAAGCCGCGGTTAAAAACCTGTCGCTGACCATCGCAAAAGGAACCTTTACCGTGCTGCTGGGCACCTCGGGCTCAGGTAAATCGACCACGCTTAAAATGATTAATCGTCTGGTGGAGTACGATGAAGGGGAAATCCGCTTTGCAGGTGAATCTATTCGTCAGATGGATGCCCAGGCGCTGCGCCGCCGTACCGGCTATGCCATTCAGTCGATTGGTCTGTTTCCGCACTGGACGATTGAAAAGAATATGGCCACCGTCCCTGCTTTGCTGGGCTGGTCAAAAGCGCGCAGGCGCGAACGTATTGACGAGTTGATCGCACTGCTGAATTTGGATCCGGCATTACTTCGCCGCTATCCGCATCAGCTCTCCGGGGGACAACAGCAGCGCGTTGGTGTTGCGCGGGCGCTGGCGGCGGATCCTGACGTACTGCTGATGGATGAACCCTTTGGCGCACTGGACCCGGTCACGCGCACTGCGCTTCAGCAGGAGATGTTACGCATTCACCGTGCCTCAGGGTGCACCATCGTGCTGGTCACGCACGATATTGATGAAGCCCTGACGCTGGCCGACAATATTGTACTTATGGACGACGGTGAGATCGTTCAGCAGGGTAAACCGCTTGAATTGCTGACCCGACCAGGCAACGACTTTGTGCGTGATTTTCTGGGGCGCAGCGAGATAGGGCTGCGTCTGCTGGCGCTTGGCCAGGTGGGACGCGCAGTACGTCGTGGGGAATGGCTGGATGCCGAGCCGCTGGCGGCGACGCTGAGCCTGCGCGAAGCGTTGTCACAGTTTATCAGCCGCGGCACGGATAAACTGCCCGTCGTAGATGCGCATCAGCAACCGCTGGGCGTGCTCTACTTCAGCGATCTCCTTCATCACGCAGAGGCTCAACAATGCGACGGTTAGCCGATCCTCTGCTGTGGCTGGTCCTGTTTTATCTCAGCCTGCTGGCGGCCATGCCCTACAGCGGCCCCGTGTTTGCCGCCTGGTTTCCCGATCTGGCCCGCCCGCTTTATCAGCAGGACAGTTTCTGGCAGCTCACCCTGGCACATCTTTTTCTGGTGGTAACCGCCAGCCTGATGGCGGTTGTTATCGGCGTCGGCAGCGGTGTGCTGGTCACTCGCCCTGCGGGACGGGCTTTTCGCCCGTTGTTGGAAACCATCGCCGCCGCCGGTCAGACGATCCCGCCGGTGGCGGTGCTGGCGATAGCCGTGCCTGTCATGGGATTCGGCGCGTGGCCTGCCGTGGTGGCATTGCTGCTTTATGGGCTGCTGCCAATTTTACAGGGCACACTGGCGGGGCTGGACAGCGTCCCGGCCAGCAGTCGTGAGATCGCCGTGGGTGTCGGCATGAGTGGCTGGCAGCGTTTGTGGCAGGTTGAGCTTGCGCTGGCGGCACCGGTGATCATTGCCGGGATACGTAACTCCGTCATCATCAATATCGGCACGGCGGCCATCGCCTCTACCGTCGGGGCAAAGAGCCTGGGATCGCCCATCATCATCGGCCTGAGCGGCTTTAATACCGCCTATGTCATACAAGGCGCGTTGCTGGTCGGGCTGTTAGCGATCGTCAGCGATCGCCTGTTTGAACGGCTGCAGCGCCGTCTTAGCGTGAATGAACGATAAGTGAATAGCCGACCAGCATAAGTCCACTGGTGCCGCCGATAGCCATAATGGCAAACAGCGTGGCAAAAAATGTTTTTTTCCAGTTCATAACTAACCTGAGGGTGTTTACGTCAAGGCGGGGATAATAGCGCGCGCAAGGCAGCCGTCATAGTGCCGAGCGTGCGTTTTTATTTCAGTGTGCGTCGTGCAAACGTACAGAGAATCCCTGTTCCTGCCAGTGTGCCAGCTGTTCCTGCTGACGGCGCGTCAGTCTTTTACCGGTAAAAACAAACATATTCAGCCCCGGAAATAACTCGGGTCGGGGAACATCAAGCGGTTCGGCAAGCACGTCGATACGCCAGCCGTGCTGCGACAGTCGCCATCCTTCCAGCCAGATGCGCGTGCGATCTTCAATGCCCCAGCCAATAATCAGCGCTTCTTTACCGGCTTTTTTGCGACTGCTTGCCAGACAAAAAGCCACGTAGTCGATTAGGATGCCATCCAGCAGGCTGCACATTGTCCGTGCTGTATTCTGATCCAGACTGAGTTTCTGCCTTATGGGCATAAAAACGTGATCGATCAAGGCATCAACCGCATGTTCGCGACCAATTAAAGCGATCTTGTTGCGTAGCTTAGCCGGTCTTACATGGCGCAGTATGCTGATGAGTTCGTCCTGCATGGCGGTCCAGCCATCGTTGGAATCAACATCTCCACCTTCCAGTAGTGCTTTGACCTTGCCTACTGGTACTCCACTTTCAATCCAGCGCATGATTTCCTGAATACGCTGAACATCTTCTTCATCGAACTGTCGATGACCGCCTTCGGTACGTTGTGGTTTCAATAATCCATAACGTCGTTGCCAGGCGCGTAAGGTAACCGGATTTATGCCACAGCGTTCGGCGACATCGCCGATACTGTATAAGGTCATATTTACCTCTTTAAACTGACCTGAGTTAAAACACCATAACGAAGCCTGTTAAGTTGTACAACCAATTTTTAGATGTACAACTTGACGGCTGCGCTTAATTGTTGTCCCATCTCAATTATGAGATTTATTTTTCATAAGTGAGATAAAACATGTCTTTTGATAATACGGAGCAACGCTTAGCAGCCCGCCTTGCAGAATTACGGATGAAGCAGGGTTGGTCACTTGATGAACTCTCAACCGCCACCGGCATTAGCCGACCCACATTATCGCGTATTGAGCGTGCTGAAACCAGCCCAACGGCTGCCCTGCTTAATCGTTTGTGTGTGGCTTACAGTCTGACCATGTCGCGCCTGCTGAGTGAAGTGGAAGCGGAAAGCGATCTCCTGATCCCTCGCGAACGCCAGCCGATCTGGAACGACGAAGCCAGTGGATTTAGCCGCCGCAATGTCTCACCGCCCGCCCATAATTTCCGCTGTGAGCTGATCGAAGGCACACTGCGACCCGGCGCGCGCGTCGAATACGACGCGCCACCGCTACAGGGCATGGAACAACATATCTGGATGCAACAGGGACAGCTGACGATAACCATGGGCGCGCAGAGCTGGACCTTGGCACCCGGCGACAGCCTGCGTTTTCATCTTAGCGGCGCGTCCGCTTTTCAGGCACATCTTACTGAAGGTGCCCGCTACTTACTGGTGGTCTGCAAATCATGATGACGTATCAACAACTCAGCGCCGCTGAGGCACAACAGGTTTTACCCGAACTGGCCCAGGTCTTACAGGCCTGTGTGGCCGAGGGTGCCAGCATCGGTTTTATCGATCCTGAAAACATCAGTGTGATAACCCTTTTTTGGCAAAATCAGCTTGCCGCGCTGGAAAAAGGCCAGAGTGAACTGCTGGTTGCCCGCCAGCATGGCCGGGTGGTGGGCACCGTGATGCTCAATGACAGCGCCATGCCCAATGGAAGCCATCGGGCCGAAGTCAGTAAGCTGCTCGTGCATCCGCAGGCGCGGCGGCAGGGGATAGCGCGCAGGTTAATGCAGCAGGCAGAACAGCGGGCGTATCAGAAGGGAAAGCGCCTGCTGGTGCTGGACACCCGATCCGGGGACGTGGCCAGCGATCTTTATCGCGCGCTGCACTGGCAGGTTGCGGGTGAGATTCCTGCCTATGCGCAGTCTATTGAGGGAAAACTGGACGCGACCACGGTGATGTTTAAGGTGCTGGATTCGCACGGCGGCTGAAGTACAGGCCTTCGGGCCGCCGCCTTATCCCTGCGCAAGACGCGACAACACGATACGGCGGCTGTGGCCTGCTGTTGACCCGACAGCACGAGCAGGCCTTTTCTGAAGCCAGCACGAAAAAAAAGACCCGAAAGCTGACGTCACTGCGATACTGTGTAAAAATACAGGCCATCGAGTAAAGTGGTAATCTTAACATGGCCCTGACAGCAGCATTAAAAAGCCAGATCGCACAGTGGTATAAAGCGCTGCAGCAACAGGTGCCAGACTTTATTCCCCGTCCTGCTCAGCGGCAGATGATCGCGGAGGTCGCGAAATGTCTGTCGGGTGATGACGGGCGCCACCTGGCTGTAGAAGCGCCGACTGGCGTGGGCAAAACGCTTTCGTATCTTATTCCTGGCATCGCCGTCAGCCGCGCGGAAGAGAAGCGGCTGGTGATCAGCACGGCCAACGTCGCCTTGCAGGATCAGATCTTCAGCAAAGATTTGCCGTTGCTTAAAAAAATCATTCCGGATTTGACCTTCACGGCGGCCTTTGGCCGGGGGCGCTATGTGTGTCCGCGCAATCTGGCCGCGCTGGTTGCAGACGATAATCAGCAGGCCGATTTGCTGTTCTACCTGGATGACGAAGCGGTCAGCAGCACCAAAGAAGAGCAGATCCAGTGCGGACGGCTGCAAAAGTCACTGGATCGCTACCAGTGGGATGGCCTGCGCGATCACAGCGAGGAGAACGTCAGCGACAGCCTGTGGCAGCGTCTGTCTACTGACAAAGCCAGTTGCCTTGGCGTGCATTGCCGCTGGTACCGCGAATGTCCGTTTTTCGTTGCCCGGCGGGAAATCGAGCAGGTCGATGTGGTGGTAGCCAACCACGCGCTGGTGATGGCGGCCATGGAAAACGAATCGGTGCTGCCCCCGGCCAAAAATCTGATGCTGGTGCTGGATGAAGGGCATCACCTGCCTGAAGTGGCGCGTGATGCACTGGAGATGAGCGCCGATATCACGCCCGGCTGGACCAGCCTGCAGCTCGATCTGTTTGTGAAGCTGGTGGAGGCGATTATGAGCCAGATGCGGCCCAAATCACCCCCGCCGCTGGCTAATCCCGAACGTCTTAAAGCCCACTGTGATGAACTGCGCGAACGCCTTGCCACCATAAGTGAGGCATTAAGCCCATTGCTTCCGCCGCACAATCAACCCGGCGAGTTTCGTTTCGTGTTGGGCACCTTACCCGACGAGCTGCTGGCGCTGTGCGCCCGGCTGTTCAAGCTGAGCGACGGGCTACGTGGACTCAGCGAAGGGTTGATTAACGCCTTGAGTGAACAAACCGGAAGCGTCGATCTCGTGCGTCTGCACCGCAATTTATTGCAGCTCAACCGCCACTTTGGCTGGTTTGAATCAGTCAGCAAGCTGTGGCGACTGGCTGCGATGGAAAAAGCCTCTGGTGCGCCCGTTTCAAAATGGATAACCCGTGAACTGCGCGACGGTCAGGCACACCTGTTCTTCCACTGCGCGGGAATTCGCGTCTGCGATCAGCTGGAAAAAATGCTGTGGCGCAAGATTCCTCACGTTGTCGTGACCTCCGCGACCTTGCGCTCATTGAACAGCTTTAGCCGCCTGCAGGAAATGTCGGGGTTGAATGAAAAGGCGGGCGACCGTTTTGTGGCACTGGCGTCGCCGTTCAGCCACGTCGATCAGGGCAAGCTGGTGATCCCGCAGATGCGCTACGAACCGTTGATGGCGAATGAGGCTGAGCATATCGCGGAGATGGCGGCCTTTTTCCGCCAGCAAATGCAGACAGAAAAGCATAAAGGCGTGCTGGTGTTGTTTGCCAGCGGGCGCGCCATGCAACAGTTTGTCGAGGCGCTGCCGGAATTACGACTGATGATGCTGGTGCAGGGCGATCAGCCCCGCAGTCGCCTGATCGCCCTGCACCGCAAACGGGTAGAGCAGGGCGATACCAGTATTCTCATCGGCCTGCAGTCGTTTGCGGAAGGGCTGGATTTAAAAGGTGAGCTGCTCAGTCAGGTACATATCCATAAAATTGCTTTTCCGCCCATAGACAGTCCGGTAATTTTAACCGAGGGCGAATGGCTGAAGAGCCTCAGGCGTTATCCGTTTGAGGTACAGAGCTTACCCAGCGCCTCTTTTACGCTGATTCAGCAGGTCGGGCGTTTGATCCGCAGCCATCAGTGTTTTGGCGAGATTGTTATTTACGATCGCCGCCTGTTGAGTAAAGCTTACGGCAGTCGGCTGCTGGCGGCGCTGCCGGTGTTTTCAATTGAGCAGCCGGTCACGCCTGAACCCGAGGCCAGAAACACCAAACCCAATCCCGGCACGCGCAAACCGCGTGCGAAGCGGCGTTAAGTCGTTGCCACTGAGCGGAAATGCGTGATGGAACTGAATAAAATTATCAAAGAAGTCGGGCGCGGTAAGAACCATGCTCGCGATATCGATTTCGACAGTGCCCTGGCACTCTACGGCGCAATGCTGGACGGCGAGGTGCCGGATCTTGAAATGGGCAGTATTTTAATCGCCCTGCGAATCAAAGGTGAAGGCGAAGCAGAAATGCGCGGCTTCTATCAGGCGATGCAGTCGCGTGTGATGCGCCTGCAGGCGCCGAGCGGTCGTCCAATGCCTGTGGTCATTCCCAGCTATAACGGTGCGCGCCGTCAGGGAAATTTAACCCCATTACTGGCGCAGGTGCTTAACAGGCTCGGTCTGCCCGTGCTGGTTCACGGCGTCAGTGACGATGCCACGCGCGTGACCAGCGAAGCGGTCTTTGCCGCGCTGGGGATCTTGCCGGTCACTACGGCCGAACAGGCACAGGCAAAGCTCGACAGGGGTGAGCTGGCCTTTATTACCATCGATCACCTCTGCCCACCCATGGCAAAACAGCTGTCGTTACGCTGGCGCATGGGCGTGCGTAACAGCGCCCACACGCTGGCGAAGCTGGCCACGCCGTTTGGTGAGCGCGAGGCCCTGCGCCTGTCAAGCGTATCCCATCCGGAGTATGTTCCACGGGTGGCGACCTTTTTTAGCGCTATCGATGCCCCCGCGATTCTGCTGAACGGGACCGAAGGTGAGGTTTATGCCAATCCGCAGCGCTGCCCGGCCATCAGCTATGTGGGCGGTGCAGCGCAGCAGGCAGAGGTCTGGGTAGAGAGACAGCCGGAGGTAGCGGTGCCGCTACCCGCCGACAAGTCGGCCGCCGAGACGGCGCGGTGGACGGAAGAGGTGCTGAATCACCAGCGCCCTCTGCCAGAGGCGCTGCGACTGCAAATTGCCTGCTGCCTGCGCGCAAGCGGTCAGTGCGCCTCGCGGGAAGCCGGCCTTGAGAAACTGGCGGCGGCCGGTTTTTAACGGCGCGCCTGTGGCAGGGCGTGCTCAACCAGGTTTTGCCAGAAGCGGATACCGGTGGGGATGAGCGCATCGTTGAAATCGTAGTGAGCATTATGTAAAGGGGCGGATGGGGTTGCGCCATCTGCACCGAGCCAGAAATAGGCGCCTGGGCAGGCTTCCAGCATGCAGGCGAAATCTTCAGAGGCCATGGAGGGATTCACCTGCCACCGCACCTGCTCTTCCCCCAGCGTACTGATGGCAACGTCGTGAACCTGCCGGGCCGGGCCTGCATGGTTGGTTGTCACCGGGTAGCCAGGTAGCCAGCGAATCGCGCCGCAGACGCCAAAGGGTTTCGGCAGCGTAGTGACAAAATCATCAATAAGCGCATGAACCCGTTTGCGCACATCGTCTTGCAGGCAGCGCACAGTGCCGCGCAGAACGATCTGTTCGGGAATCACGTTAATTGCCTCACCACCCTGAATCTGCGTGACGCTCACCACGGCCGAGGAAAGGGGAGAAAGGCGACGTGAGGGGATCGTTTGCAGGGCCAGAATCAGTTCAGCCGCCACCACCATCGGGTCGGCACCGCTTTCCGGCATGGCCGCGTGGCAGCTTTTACCGCTCAGCGTAATTTCAAACGCATCCAGAGAGGCCATCATCGCACCGGCGTTTACCGCCAGCGATCCCAGCGGCAGGCCGGGCCAGTTGTGCATCGCATAGACAGCATCCATGGGGAAACGGGTAAATAATCCCTCTTCCACCATTTTCCGGGCGCCGCCGAGGTTTTCTTCCGCAGGCTGAAAAATAAAATGCACCGTGCCGCTGAACTGACGCGTGGCGGCAAGCTGTCTGGCGGCCGCCAGTAAAATCGCCGTGTGGCCATCATGGCCGCAGGCGTGCATCACACCAGGTTTACTGGAGCGCCAGGCGGTTTCGCCTTTTTCATTGATGGGTAGCGCGTCCATATCGGCACGCAGGCCGATGACCGGTCCGCTTCCATTTTTCAGGGTGCCAATCACGCCCGTCCCGGCAAGACCACGAAATACCTGCAGGCCCGCCTGCTCAAGTTCATGCGCAACCTTATCGCTGGTCCGATGTTCCTCATAGCCGAGTTCGGGTTCGCGATGAAACTGGTGGCGCCAGCGCAGCGCATCATCAAGCAGGTCAGAGGAAAGAGTCATGCAATGTCGCGCTCCATATCATTCAGGAAGCTTCACTTTAGAGGCCGGGCGAGAGCGCGTCTATCGGCAGGCGCGATAAAATAGCGAATGGGCTAAATCAAAATGGAATAAGTAATAAACAAGCGTGCAACCGTATCGCCTGTTATGCCGACTCACGCTTAATTAAATGGAAGCCGATATCAATAATGCTTTCTGCGCAGGGACGCTGTTCAATCCGATCGGCCAGCAGCGTAGCGGCACGTTGACCTATAGCGACCCGATCGACGCTGACCGTGGTGAGGGCAGGGCGATTGCTGGCAGCAAAATCCAGATCGCCAAAGCCCATCACCGCAATATCTTCAGGCACGCGCAGGCCACGGCTTTCTGCCTCCATAATCGCACCCTGTGCCAGCGTGTCTGAACTGCAGACGATGACGTCATACTCACCCTGATCGAAGAGCTGCGTTAAACCGGCGCGTCCGGATGCCAGAGAGGCGGGGAGCGCCGCGTCTGCCTGTGGAATTGCGTCAATTCCCTGCTGGCTGAAGACGTCACATAATCCCTGTTTACGCTGTCCGGCACGTTTGTCTGACGTCCACACCAGGCCGGGCCGACGGAAGCCTTGTTCAAGCAGGTATTCTGCCGTGGCCTGACCAACGCGTTGATGCGAGAATCCCACCAGCATATCGAGCGGCGTTGGCGTCAGATCCCAGATTTCAACGACCGGTATCGCGGCATTCAGGATCACCTTTTTAAGGGCGGCCGAATGATGGATCCCGGTCAGAACAATCCCGTCCGGACGTCGTGACAGCAGTGTTGCCACCAGTTCGGCTTCAGTATCAGTGCGATAGCCCGCCACGCTCAGCAGGATATGATAACCCCGCAAGCCCAGCTCATCACTCAACGACTGAATGGTATCCACGAACATGTTGTTGTTGATTTGCGGCACCACGACAGCGATGAGCTTACTGCGCCTTGAAGCCAGGCTTCCCGCCAGCGCATTAGGAATGTATCCCGTCACCCGCACCGCCTCCATGACTCTTTCTGCCGTTTTAGGCCGCACTAACTGCGGGGCATTCAGCGCGCGGCTGACGGTCATCGGTGACAGTCCGGCATGACGGGCGACATCTTCAAGCGTGGGCGCATGGGTCGGTTTCGAACTTTTCACGGCAATCCATTTCACGGTGACGGCGGTATTCGCACTGGCATTATTCTTCATGTTCCTGAGCATTTCCAGCCGGTGCGTTACGCATTAAGCAATATGCGCTGACATGACTAAAAAAAATTCGCGATAGATGTTAACGCAATCATTATGTTGTTTAACACGAAGAAAAAGTCATAAATGCGATCTCGCTGGCAGCATGTCTCCCTTTTTGCAAGGTAAATGTGATCTGTTGTTCAAAATAAACACAACGCGGTTTTCTGCCGCATGCCGGGATGTAAAGATAAAAATGTTAGCGCAATCATTTTTAAACCACAGGAGATAACTATGTCTGTAAGCGCAAATTCTCATGCCGTGAGCTATGCCAAAACGGTGAACGCCAAAACGGCGGCTGACGTCGGTGATCGTATTGAATGGGTCAAACTCTCCCTGTCGATTTTACCCCTGGCCACGCCCGTCAGCGATGCCAAGGTGCTGACAGGGCGCCAAAAGCCGTTAACCGAAGTGGCCATTATCATTGCTGAAATTCGTAGCCGTGAGGGTTTTGAAGGGGTGGGATTCAGCTATTCCAAACGCGCTGGTGGGCAGGGCATTTACGCGCATGCTAAGGAGATTGCCGATAATCTGCTGGGGGAAGATCCAAACGATATTGATAAAATCTACACCAAACTGCTGTGGGCGGGCGCATCGGTAGGACGAAGCGGCATGGCGGTGCAGGCTATCTCTCCCATTGATATTGCGCTGTGGGATATGAAAGCGAAACGCGCCGGGCTGCCGTTGGCAAAACTGTTAGGTTCCCATCGTGATTCCGTACAGTGCTACAACACCTCGGGCGGCTTCCTGCATACACCGCTGGAGCAGGTATTAAAGAACGTGGTGATTTCACGTGAAAACGGCATCGGCGGGATCAAGTTGAAAGTGGGGCAGCCAAACTGTGCCGAAGACATTCGTCGCTTAACGGCAGTGCGTGAAGCGCTGGGCGACGATTTTCCGTTGATGGTTGATGCCAACCAACAGTGGGATCGTGAGACCGCTATCCGTATGGGCCGCAAAATGGAGCCGTTCAATCTGATCTGGATTGAAGAACCGCTGGATGCTTACGATGTGGAAGGCCATGCACAACTGGCCGCCGCGCTGGACACGCCCATTGCGACCGGTGAGATGCTCACCAGCTTCCGTGAGCATGAGCAACTGATTTTGGGCAACGCCAGTGATTTCGTTCAGCCGGACGCGCCGCGCGTGGGTGGCATTTCCCCTTTCCTGAAAATCATGGATCTGGCGGCGAAGCACGGTCGTAAACTTGCGCCACATTTCGCCATGGAGGTTCACCTGCATCTGGCGGCGGCTTATCCGCTTGAGCCCTGGCTGGAGCATTTCGAATGGCTGAACCCGTTATTTAATGAGCAACTGGAATTACGTGACGGACGGATGTTTGTTTCAGATCGCCACGGACTTGGTTTTACGCTCAGCGAACAGGCACGAAGCTGGACTCAATTAACCTGTGAGTTCGGCAAACGTCCCTAATCTTTTTGGCGGGAATCTCTCCCGCCACCTCTCCTTTTAAATCTCTCTCAACCCGATATCCAGGAGTGGGTGATGAATACAATAATAAAACGTACCAAGGTACGTTATTCTATTTTGCTATTTCTGTTTCTTGCCACCGTATTTAATTATGCCGATCGTGCGACGTTATCTGTGGTCGCACCTTTTATGAGTCAGGAGTTGGGCTTTGATCCTGAAGCGATGGGGCTGGCCTTTTCGGCCTTTGGTATTGCCTATGTCATTATGCAATTACCCGGCGGCTGGTTACTGGACCGCTACGGTGCCCGCATGGTATACGGCTGTGCGCTGATTGGCTGGTCGCTGGTAACCATGCTGCAGGGCACGATTTATCTCTACGCCAGTCCGCTTATCGTTCTGGTGATTTTGCGTTTATTGATGGGCGCCATTGAAGCGCCAGCGTTTCCGGCAAACAGTCGGTTAAGTGTGCAGTGGTTTCCAAATAAAGAGCGGGGATTTGTGACGTCGATTTATCAGTCAGCACAATATATCTCGCTCGGAATTATTACGCCTTTGATGACAATTATTCTTCATAATTTAAGTTGGCACTATGTTTTTTATTATATCGGCGCGATTGGCGTTATTTTAGGGATCGTCTGGCTGTTTAAAGTCAGAGATCCCTTACAGCATCCCAAAGTAAATCAGGAGGAAATCGAGTATATTCGTGACGGCGGTGGAGAACCCGCATTAGGCAGTAAAAAGGCGCAAGAGAAAATTACACTGGCGCAGTTTAAAAGCGTGTGTATTAACCGCATGATGATTGGTGTCTACATTGGCCAGTTTTGTGTCACCTCAATTACCTGGTTCTTCCTGACCTGGTTCCCTACCTATCTCTATCAGGCCAAGGGCATGTCGATTCTGAAAGTGGGATTCATTGCCAGTATACCGGCCATCGCGGGTTTTGTGGGCGGCCTGTTGGGCGGCGTGTTTTCTGATGCGTTACTCAAACGCGGTTACAGCCTGACGGTTGCGCGTAAACTCCCCGTCATCTGTGGGATGCTGCTCTCCTGTGTCATTGTCATTGCCAATTACACGTCCTCGGAAATTGTGGTGGTTGCGGCCATGAGCGTTGCCTTTTTCGCCAAAGGTTTTGGCAATCTGGGCTGGTGCGTGCTGAGCGATACATCGCCGAAAGAGGTGTTGGGCATTGCCGGAGGCGTTTTCAACATGTGCGGCAATATGGCCAGTATCGTAACCCCGCTGGTGATCGGGATCATTCTGGCGAATACGCAATCATTTGATTATGCGATTTTATATGTGGGATCGATGGGGCTGCTCGGCCTGATTTCCTATCTCTTTATTGTCGGGCCTTTGGAACGGATTACGCTGACGTCCGCGAAGCCTGAGTAAGCCTGTTGCGAGCATTTCGCGCCGCTGTTCCGGAACCGCACTCCCCGGAACAGCGTTTTTTACCGCATGACGCGACTCAATAAAATCGGCGTTGCAGGTTATTGCATCGGTAAGTTCAGACCGTGTTTTGTCGCACACTGCTGTGCCTGTTCGTATCCCGCATCGGCATGACGCATCACGCCGGTAGCAGGATCGTTCCACAGCACGCGGCCCAGACGGGCATCAGCCGCTTCAGTGCCGTCGCACACAATCACCACGCCAGAATGCTGGGAGAAGCCCATGCCCACGCCACCACCATGATGCAGGCTCACCCATGTCGCGCCGCCCGCCGTATTCAGCAGGGCGTTGAGCAGCGGCCAGTCGGATACCGCATCCGACCCATCTTTCATCGCTTCGGTTTCACGGTTTGGCGAGGCAACAGAGCCGCAGTCGAGGTGATCGCGACCGATCACAATCGGTGCTTTTAGCTCGCCGTTGCGTACCATTTCATTGAACGCGAGGGCCGCGAGATGGCGCTCACCCAATCCCAGCCAGCAGATACGCGCCGGTAAGCCCTGGAAGGCGATGCGTTCCTGCGCCATATCCAGCCAGCGATGCAGCGTTTTATGTTGCGGGAAAAGTTCTTTGAGTTTGGCATCCGTTTTATAGATATCTTCGGGGTCGCCAGACAGGGCAACCCAGCGGAACGGACCTTTACCTTCGCAAAACAGGGGACGGATATAGGCTGGCACAAAACCGGGAAAATCAAAGGCATTGCTGACGCCTTCATCCAGTGCGACCTGGCGAATGTTGTTGCCATAATCGACGGTAGGAATGCCCATATGACAGAAGTCGAGCATCGCCTGAACGTGGACGGCCATAGAGGCACGGGCAGCTTTCTCCACGGCTTTAGGATGTGTCTTGCGTTCCTGCTCCCAGCGTGAGACGTCCCAGTCAATGGGCAGATAGCCGTTAAGGGGATCGTGCGCCGAAGTCTGGTCGGTGACGATGTCAGGCTTAGGTCCACCCGCTTTGGCGCGCTTAACCAGCTCGGGCAGGATTTCCGCCGCGTTGCCCAGCAGGCCGACAGAAATGGCTTTCTTCGCTTTGGTCGCCTCATCAATCAGGGCCAGTGCCTCATCCAGCGAGGTGGCTTTGTAATCGACATAACGCGTGCGTAAACGAAAATCGATACGGGATTCCTGACACTCAATCGCCAGTACGCAGGCGCCCGCCAGCACGCCTGCCAAGGGTTGCGCACCACCCATGCCACCTAAACCGGCGGTCAGGATCCAGCGTCCGCTTAGATCATTGTTATAGTGCTGGCGTCCGGCCTCGACAAACGTCTCGTAGGTGCCCTGAACGATTCCCTGGGCGCCAATGTAAATCCATGAGCCGGCCGTCATCTGGCCATACATCATCAGCCCGGCTTTATCCAGTTCGTGGAAGTGATCCCAGTTAGCCCAGTGAGGAACCAGATTGGAGTTGGCCAGCAGGACGCGGGGAGCATCCGCATGGGTACGAAACACGCCGACGGGTTTGCCCGACTGGATCAGCAGGGTTTCGTCCGGCTGCAGGAGCTGCAGCGATCGTAAAATTTGCTCAAAACATTCCCAGTTGCGCGCGGCTTTACCAATACCGCCGTACACCACCAGATCTTCCGGACGTTCTGCCACGTCGGGATCCAGGTTGTTCTGAATCATGCGGTAAGCAGCTTCAATTAACCAGTTAGCGCAGTGCAGTTCATTTCCACGCGGCGCACGGATCTCGCGTGCTACCGCTTTAGACAGGGTTTCGCTCATGACGGATTCCTTATTTAACTGAATAGGTGCCCATGCTGGGTAGTAATGCGGTGAGTGCCTCTGGCCAGTCGCAGCGGCTTGCCCACTGACGCATCGCCTCAATGTCGGGTGCCAGCAGGCGGTCTTCTTCCAGGAAGGCAACGCGTTCGCGAATGCGGCCAAGGGCCTGCTCTATCGGTGCAGAACTTTGCAAGGGACGATGAAACTCAATGCCCTGGGCGGCGGCCATCGCTTCAATGCCCACCACGGCGGCGCTGTTAAAGCACATATCCCCCAGGCGGCGGGCGGCATAGGTGGCCATGGAAACGTGATCTTCCTGGTTAGCCGAGGTCGGTAAGCTGTCTACGCTGCCGGGATGGGCCAGCGATTTATTTTCTGATGCCAGCGCCGCCGCAGTGACCTGGGCAATCATAAAGCCGGAGTTCACGCCGCCGTCGCGAACCAGGAAAGGTGGCAGTCCGGACAGGCCGGTATCCAGCAGCAGGGCCAGTCGACGTTCCGAGATAGCGCCCACTTCAGCCACGGCCAGCGCAATAATGTCGGCTGCAAAGGCGACCGGTTCAGCATGGAAGTTGCCGCCGGAGATCACATCGCCGGTTTCGCTGAAAACCAGCGGATTATCAGAGGCGGCGTTGGCTTCAATTTGCAGGACGCGCGCGGCATGAGAGAGGTTATCCAGGCAGGCGCCCATTACCTGAGGTACGCAGCGGATAGAATAGGGATCCTGTACCCGGCCACAGTGGGTATGTGAACCGAGGATTTCGCTTCCTTCAATCAGGCTGGTAATCGCGGCGGCCACGGCAATCTGCCCGTGCTGACCGCGCGCCTGATGGATACGTGCATCGAAGGGTTTTAACGAACCTTTGATCGCTTCTAATGACAGGGCGCCCGCCAGTAAACCTGCGGCAAACAGGTTTTCGGCTTCAAACAGGCCACGCAGCGCCAGCGCCGTGGAAACCTGGGTGCCGTTAAGCAATGCCAGACCTTCTTTCGGGCCCAGAACAAAGGGCGTCAACCCGACTTTAGCCAGGCCTTCTGTCGCCGCAATAAGTTCCCCTTTGAACCTGACCTGACCTTCACCAAGCAGCATCAGCGACATATGCGCCAGCGGTGCCAGATCGCCCGAGGCACCCACCGATCCTTTTTCCGGAATGCACGGCATGATGCCGGCATTAAACAGGGCCAGCAGGGCATCGATCAGTTCGATGCGTACACCCGAATGGCCCCGCGAAAGGCTGATCACTTTGCTGGCGACGACCAGCCGCGTGACGTTATCAGGCAGTAAATTCCCTAACCCGACGCTGTGGGACAGCACCAGATTACGTTGCAGATCCGCCAGACGGCTGGCGGGGATCTGAGTTTGGGCCAGTTTGCCAAAACCGGTGTTAATGCCGTAAACCACGCTGCCGGAGGCGACGATCGCGTCAACGGTGCGTTGTGCCTCGGCGACGGCCTGGCGGGCGCCATCGTCGAGGCTGAGGGTAACGTTGCCCTGATAAATTGCGCGTAACGTCGCGAGATCAACATTACCTGGCACCAGGTGTAATACCTGAGTCGAACATGACATAACCTGCTCCTGTCTATACAAGGGTTGGGTTGCCGCAGGGCATCTTTATTGACCCTGATCAACTGAATAACGCGAGTGAACCATAAGTGTCTATTCTTGTCTATACAAGTTGCAATCAGCGTGCCAAACCGATCACAAAATTGATCGGGCGTCAGGACAGGGGGGAGCGAGCAACGACCGGTATTGCTGCACCTTTATCAGGCAGCAGGTGCACGGTTAAAGTGCTGAAACCGCGTCTGAATGTATATACATCCAACCCTGCAGGCAGTAAACTCTGCGCATTATCTGCGAAAGGAAAACGTTATGGCCGAGCATACGGCAATTGCACAACTGGCGGCGGCCATGAGCGATGAACCTGCGCCTATTTATCAACGGGTCAAGCAGGCTATCATCAGCCAGATTCGTGAAGGACACTGGAAAGCAAATCAGCGCGTGCCCTCCGAAAGCGAGCTGGTCAATGAACTCGGCGTGAGCCGGATGACCATCAATCGTGCATTACGCGAGCTGACCAGCGAAGGGTTTCTGGTGCGTATGCAGGGCGTGGGGACATTTGTTGCCGAAATGAAAGGCTATACGGCCATGCTCGAAGTGCATAACATCGCCGATGAAATTGCCCAGCGCGGTCACCAGCACAGCTGCAAAATTCTGATGATGGGTCAGAACAAAGCCGATCCCGAGCAGGCTTCGGTTCTGGGGCTGACCACCGGGCAAACGCTGTTTCATTCGCTGATTGTGCATTATGAAAACGAGTTGCCTGTGCAGCTTGAAGACCGACTGGTGAATCCGCAGCTGGCTCCGGACTATCTGACTCAGGATTACCATACGCTCACGCCTTATACTTATCTGATGCGGGCGGCGCCGTTAACGGCAGGCGAGCACATCGTTGAAGCGGTGATGCCCGATGCGCGTCAGCGTAAACATCTGGCGATCGATGAGCATGAGCCCTGTCTGCTTATCCGCCGCCAGACCTGGAGCGACAATAAAATCGTGACCTATGCGCGATTACTCTATCCGGGCTCGCGCTATAAGCTGCTGGGCCGCTTCAAAGGACACGGGTAAGGCGCACGAACAGCAGTCTTGCCTCCGGACTGGCTGGCGAGAGCAGGGTGGAGTGATCTACCCACCATGTCCCCTGCTGCGCCTCTAACCGCGCGTCATCCGCGATGCGCCATTCTCCGGCTAACACCCACGCTACGCCGTGCTCGCTGCAGACGGCTTGCGTAACGACGTCGGCCTGCGCCCGCCATGCGTCACGCCGCGTCATGACGTTAAAATCCTGACTGGCCTCTTTGCCTTCCAGACTGGCTTCAAGCGCCCATTCCCCCGCGAAAGCCCAGGGGACTTCAGGTAGTAAGCGGTGCTCGCCTGCCGGACCGCGCAGCAGCACCGGGCTGCCGTTCAGCAGAGTAATGGTGCGATCTATGCCGTTGAACGTCGAAAACGGGCCGTCCTGAGCAATGGTCGCAATACTGGCTCGCCAGGCGAAATCGTCGGCATCAGGCGGAAAGCTGATAATCTCGCGTGTTTCGCCTCCGCCGTTGCGCCAGCGGCTGACGGGTAAGTTTTCCAGAGAAAATAATGTTCTCATTGCAGCGCCGCCATTGCCTGGGCGAAGCGCGCCGCGCAGGCGTGTTCTTCGGCATGATGCCCGTCGTTAATGACCCGATTGCCCGCCACATACACGTCGCGAATCTGATCGCGCTGGCCCGCAAACAGCCAACGGTTAAGCAGGGCGTGTTCATTCACGCTGCCCAGCCAGGCCTGATCGCGCAGTACCAGCCAGTCGGCGCGCTGCCCCACGGCCAGTGAACCACTCCTGATCCCACAGGCCTGAGCGCCGCCTGCAGCTGCCTGCTGCCACAGCAGGTCGCCGACGGAAGGCTGGTGAGCCAGGGCGATACGGTTACGACGGCGGTCGCGCAGACGCTGAGCATATTCCAGCCAGCGCAGCTCTTCCTGAACGCTCAATGAGACATGGCTGTCAGAGCCGATGCCCCAGCGACCGCCCTGAGCGATATAGTCCACCGCCGGGAAAATGCCGTCGCCAAGATTGGCTTCGGTAGTCGGACACAACCCGGCGACCGCGCCGCTGGTGGCAAGGCGCGTCACCTCGCTGTCATCAAGATGTGTGGCATGGATCAGGCACCAGCGCGCGTCAACGTCAAAGCGGTTCATCAGCCAGCTCACCGGGCGCTCGCCGCTCCAGGCCAGGCTGTCGTTCACCTCTTTTTCCTGCTCGGCAACGTGGATGTGCACCGGTAACGACCGATCGCTGGCGGCTAACACTTCGTGCATTTGCACTTCGCTCACCGCACGCAGTGAGTGAAAGCACAGGCCCACGTTGTGCAATGGCTTGTCTTTCACCCACGTCTGCAGGCGTGCCTGCTGTTGCAGGTAGTTGTCGGTCTGCTGAATAAAGCGTTTCTGCCCGGCCACAGGCGGCTGCGCGCCAAACCCGCTGTAGCTGTAAAGCACCGGAAGCAGGGTCTGACCAATGCCTGCCGTCTCGGCGGCGGCAATCAACTGCTGCAGCATGGCATCATCCGCATAGGGCAGGCCGTTAACGTCGTGATGCAGATAATGGAATTCTGCAACCTGGCAGTAGCCACCTTTTAACATATCGATGTACAGCAACGCGGCAATATCGCCCACCTGCTGGGGCGTCAGGCGCTGCACCATGCGATACATTAAGTCGCGCCAGGTCCAGAAGCTGTCTTGCGGATCGCCCGCCACTTCGGCCAGACCGGCCATGGCGCGCTGAAAAGCATGAGAGTGCAGATTCGCGATAGCGGGAATGACCTCGCCGGGTAAGCGACATGCCTGACGGTCATCACTGTTGGGCGTGATGGCCTCAATGATTCCGGCCGGACTGACGTGGATGCGTACCTGTTTGTACCAGCCGTCAGCCAGCAGTGCGCGGGGCGCAAAAAAAGTTGCCATAGTTGATCCTCAAGGGATGTGGTTGTATATACATATACATACTTTAAAGTGGGCTGTAAACGGCGAGAGTAACGAGAGGCAGGAATGGCAGAAGAACTCCAGGTAGACAGTGTGTGGACCGGTGCTGATGTGGTGACCATGCGCGGTGGCCGCTACGCGATGATTGAGCAGGGGGCGCTGGCGGTGAAGGCAGACAAGCTGGTGTGGGTAGGCGCCGCCGCGGATATGCCTGCCTTTAGCGCACAAAAACATCATCAGTTACCGGGCGGGATCATCACGCCAGGGCTCGTCGATTGTCACACGCATCTGGTTTTTGGTGGGGATCGCAGTCAGGAATTTGAACAGCGTCTCAACGGGGTCAGTTATGCCGACATAGCGGCACAGGGCGGGGGCATCCTCTCTACCGTTCGGGCTACGCGCGCGGCCAGCGAGCAGGCACTGGTTTCATCGGCCCGCTGGCGACTGAATCGTTTACTGGCTGAAGGCGTGACGACTGTCGAGATCAAATCCGGTTACGGGCTGGACGAAGAGAGCGAATTACGTATGCTGCGCGCCATCCGCCAACTGGGTAAAGAGGTGGCTGCGGATGTGCAGGCAACCTGCCTTGCTGCGCACGCTTTTCCGCCGGAATTTAAACAGGATCCCGAGGGCTGGATAGCGATTATCTGCGAACGCCTGCTGCCTCAGGTCAAAGCCGAAGGGCTGGCTGACGCGGTTGATGCTTTCTGTGAACATCTGGCCTTTTCTCCTCAGCAGGTAGCCCGGGTGTTTGAGCGGGCAAAGGCGCTGGGGCTGCCGGTAAAACTTCATGCAGAGCAGTTGTCTGCGCTGGGTGGTGCGGCGCTGGCAGCACGCCATGACGCGCTCTCAGCCGATCACCTGGAATATGCTACCGAGCAGGATGTCCAGGCGATGGCCGGGCACGGCACGGTCGCGGTACTGCTGCCCGGCGCATTTTACCTGTTACGGGAAACGCAGCGCCCACCTGTGGCGCTGTTTCGCCGCTATGGCGTGCCCATGGCGCTGGCGAGTGATGCCAACCCTGGCACCTCTCCGGCCCTGTCACTGCGGTTAATGCTCAATATGGGCTGCACGTTATTTGGCATGACGCCGGAAGAGGCGCTGGCCGGCGTCACCCTGTGGGGCGCGAAGGCGCTAGGGCTGGAAGCCAGCCACGGCTCGCTTGAGGCTGGCAAAGTTGCCAGTTTTGTCCACTGGCCGCTGGCTCGCCCGGCGGAACTGGTTTACTGGCTGGGCGGTGAACTGCCCTGTACTGTCATCTATCGCGGAGAAGCACAATGACACCTTTTCATTTCACCCAGGGCAATATTCCCCTACTGGTCAGTATCCCTCATGCCGGTACGCTGTTGACACCGGAAGTGGAGGAGGGACTCAGCGAGGCCGCCCGCAACTTACCTGACACCGACTGGCACCTGCCACAACTTTATGATTTTCTGCGTGATATGGGAGCGAGCATTATCATCGGTCGCTACTCACGATTTGTTATCGATCTGAATCGCCCGTCGGATAATCAACCGCTCTATACCACGGCCACGACCGGCCTGTTCCCCGAAACCCTGTTTGACGGCACGCCGACTTTTATCGAGGGCAAAACGCCCACGGATGCGCAGCGCCAGGGCTACATCAACGCTATCTGGCAACCTTACCATCAGCAGATTCAGCAGACGCTGGCGCAAATGAAAGCGGAGTTTGGTTACGCTTTGCTGTTTGATGCGCACTCTATTGCCAGTGAAATTCCCCGTCTGTTTGAGGGGCGGTTGCCGGATCTCAATATTGGTACCAACGATGGGGCGAGCTGCAGCAGTGCCGTGATTAACGGACTCACCTCGGTGTGCCGCGCGCAGGATCGCTACAGCTGGGTGGTGAACGGCCGTTTCAAAGGCGGCTATATCACGCGTGCTTACGGGCAGCCGCAGCAGCAGGTTCAGGCTGTGCAGCTGGAGCTGTCGCAAATTAACTATATGGATGAAACGCCGCCGTTTACCTGGCATGAAGCGCGGGCTGCGCAGTTGAAGAAGGTGTTAAAACCGCTGCTGCATAGCTTTCTCGAACAGGGAAAAACGGGCTGAGGCGTAACCCAATCACCGCGGCCCGGCTGGCGGTTTTGGCCGGCGCAGAATAACGGACCTGATGGGCTTCGGCCACTTAGCGCCCGTTGGCACAATAGCACACAGCCGGGCGCCACGCTGGGTCCCGGCTGCCTCCTTTTACCGCATAGCGCACGACTTTCTCCCACGACTCTCAGCATCTTTTCGCCTGTTCAGGCAAGGCATTTACAGGTGCGCGCCAGGCATGAAGAGGCTGAGCGATGATGTTCGCCAGACCAGTGAGAGGGGCTAAATGCAGGGCGCTTATCCGTGATCCCCGCCAGGCGATAACATAATCGGTTGCCGATCTGTTTCTGTCCGCCGCAGCACTGCGCGCAAGTTTGCGCTGAATGTGTGCAGTGCTGCACCTGAAACGGGCATTGGCCTGGTAAGAGCACTTTCACCGGGCAATGGGGCGGCGGTTGCCGAGCGTCCTGAACTGGCACGACCTTTGCTAGGTTGTATGTACAAGTTAGCTCTGTTCGATATCCCGTTGCTATTTATCGTGTCTGGCTCACAAAACGATCAAGCCGACAATGAATTCGACAATGTTAGCTTGTATATACATGATTCATCATCTTGTAAGTTTTTTGTTAAAACAACACTGACACTCTTAAAACGCATTTTCATCCAGGAGAAGCCGTATGAAGCACCCCGAAGCGTTTCGCCGTTTTTGCCTTACGACCCTGTTTTCCAGCCTGCTGCTCAGCACCGTTGCGGTGCAGGCGAAAGAGTGGAAATCGATCACGATAGCGACGGAAGGCAGCTATGAACCCTGGAACCTGACGCTGCCCGGCGGCAAACTCGGGGGATTTGAGCCGGAACTCATGGCCAACCTGTGCAAGCGCATGGGCATGGAATGCAAACTGGTTGTCCAGAACTGGGATGGCATGATTGCCGGGCTGAATGCGGGTAAATACGACGTGATCATGGACGCCATTGTGATCACGCCAGAGCGAAAAAAAGTGGTCAGTTTTACGCTTCCCTATGCCTCTACGCCAGCCACCTTTATTGCCGTAAAAGGGACGCTGCTCCCCCCGGGCAAGGGCGTGACGAAGTTGCATGATGATGAAAAAGAGATTGAAGCCGCACTGGCACCGATAAAGGCGGCCCTGAAAGGAAAAACCATCGGTATTGCCTCCGGCACGGTATACACGCCTTTTATCGATAAATATTTCAAAGGCGTGGCCGACATACGCGAATACACCACCTCTGCCGATGCCATTCTGGATTTACAGGCTGGACGTATTGATGCGGTGTTTGACGATGTGACCTTTGCTAAATCAATGCTGACGCGCAAAGACAACAGCAACCTGGCCTTCAGCGGTCCGCAACTGGGCGGCCCGATCTGGGGCGAAGGTGAAGCCATGGGCGTGCGGATGGCAGACGGCGATCTGAAAGCAAAACTGGACGATGCCATTAAGGCCGCGCTGGCTGACGGCACCGTAAAAGAGCTCAGCGAGAAATGGTTTAAAACTGACGTTACGCCATAAGTGAGGTCGAGCATGATAAGCCTGCTGGGTTTTGGCGCAGATGGCTGGGGGCGGCTGATAGTGAGCGCAACGCTTACTACATTGCTGTTGTCGCTGGTCGCGCTGATGGTAGGAGCGGTCGTGGGCTCAGGCATCGCCGCGGCGAAATTGTCTTCTCACCGTCCCTTACGCTGGTTGGGTGAGGGCTATTCGGTGATTTTTCGCGGCATCCCGGAGCTACTGGTGATCTACCTGTTTTACTTTGGTGGTTCAGGCCTGATCACCCAGATTGGTCAAATATTTGGTGCGCAGGGATTTATTGAGGCGCCGCCTTTTCTGATCGGCGCACTGGCGATCGGGCTGATTTCGGGCTCCTATCAGGCTGAAGTTTATCGTGCTGCCCGGCTGGCGCTGTCCCGGGGCGAAGTGGAAGCGGCGGTGGCAACAGGCATGTCGCGCTGGCGAATTCGTCAGCGCATCCTGCTGCCTCAGGTGGCGCGCTACGCGCTGCCTGGCCTGTCCAATGTCTGGCAGATGAGCCTGAAAGACTCTGCGTTGGTTTCGGTCACCGGCATCGTGGAGCTGATGCGCGCCAGTCAGGTGGCGGCGGGTTCTACGCGTGACTACTTCACCTTTTATCTGATCGGCGGCGGATGCTATCTGTTGTTAACTGTGCTGTCGAATCGGGCTTTTCTGCGCGTGGAAGCTCGTCTGGGCCGCGCCTGGCAGAGCCGAACGGCGGCACAGCATTAAGGAACCGCACCATGATCGATTTTGCCTTTCTTGCTGATACTTTCCTGAAGTTAAGCGCCGCCCTGCCGGTTACGCTCGGCCTGTTTATCAGTTCATTCCTGTGCGGCGGCGTGCTGGCGGTGGGCATTCTGGCGCTGCGCATGAGCCGCTGGCGCATACTGAGCAGTTTTGCCCGTGGCTATATTCTGGTGTTTCGCGGTTCTCCCCTGATGATCCAGCTGTTTTTAATCTATTACGGCCTGGGCCAGTTTGGCGTGATTCGCCACAGTTTTGTCTGGCCGTTTTTACGTGAGCCATTCAGCTGTGCCGTGCTGGCGCTGTCCCTGTGCACCGCTGCCTATACGGCAGAAATCCTGCGTGGTGCGTTGCTGGCGGTGCCCGCCGGGCAGGTGGAAGCCGGTATGGCGTGCGGTATGTCGCGCTGGCTGCTGCTGCGGCGCATTATTGCGCCCGTGATGTTGCGCTATGCCTTGCCGGCCTATTCAACCGAAGCCATTTTGCTGGTGAAGTCCACCGCACTTGCCAGCCTGGTTACCGTGTGGGATGTCACGGGCGTGGCGCAGCAGATTATCCAGCGTACCTACCGCACGATGGAAGTGTTTCTGTGTGCCGCCGCCATTTACCTGATCCTCAATTTCATCATCGTGCAGCTGTATGCCCTGCTTGAGCGTCGACTGACGCCGGTTCATCAGCCCGCAAAGAAGCCGCTAGCGGCCATTAAACCCGTCCCTGGGGGAGATTAAGATGCAGGATTCATCCGCCGTAACGCTGTCCGCCAGCGATATCCATAAATCATTTGGCGCCATGGAAGTGCTGAAAGGCATTTCATTACAGGCCCACAAAGGTGACGTCATTTCGATCCTCGGTGCCAGCGGCTCGGGCAAAAGTACCTTGCTGCGCTGTATTAACCTGCTGGAAACACCCGATTCCGGCGTGGTAAGCGTCGGCGGGGAAACCATTGAGATGAAACGCCATGCCCGTGGGCATCAACTGGCCGCGAATCCCAAACAGGTGGAACGTTTGCGCTCACGCCTGGGGATGGTTTTTCAGAGCTTCAATCTCTGGTCCCATATGACCGTGCTGCAAAACGTCATTGAAGGGCCGCACTATGTTCTGAAACGCGATAAGAAAACCTGTATTGCGCAGGCAGAACAGCTGCTGGACCGGGTCGGACTTTTGAATCGCAAAGGTTTTTATCCGGCCCAGTTGTCGGGGGGTCAACAGCAGCGCGTCGCCATTGCCCGTGCGCTAGCCATGGACCCGGAGGTGATGTTATTTGATGAGCCCACCTCGGCACTTGATCCTGAACTGGTCGGTGAAGTGCTGAAGGTCATGCGCAGTCTGGCAGAAGAGGGGCGCACCATGTTAGTGGTGACGCATGAAATGGGGTTTGCCCGCCACGTATCAAACCGGGTGATATTTATGCATCAAGGCACCATTGACTGTCAGGGAACGCCGGATGACATGTTCGGTGAGGGCGGCTCGGCGCGCTTCAGGCAGTTTATCTCCAGCCACCATGCAGCGGAGTCTGTGTAATGAGTCGCGTTGTTGTCTGGGGAGACGCGCCGGTAGCCTGGCAGGAGGTGGTTGAGGTCGCCCGCCACGATGCCGAGCTGGTGCTGAGCGAGAGTGCCTGGCAGCGCATTGGCCGGGGGCGAGAAATCGTAACGAATATCGTTGCGAGTGGTCAGATCGCCTATGGCATCAACACGGGGCTGGGGGCGCTGTGCAATATTATGCTGGCGGAAGAAGAGCTGAGTCAGCTGTCGCGTAACACCTTGTTAAGTCATGCCTGTGGCGTGGGGCCGCTACTGGCAAAACATGAGGTGCGCGCTATCTTATGCGCCGCGATAGCGAACTACAGTCACGGGAAATCCGGCGTGTCGGTCGAACTGGTTCGGCGCCTGTTGGTGCTGCTTAACCAGCACATTACGCCTCAGGTGCCTTCGCAGGGATCGGTAGGGTATTTGACGCACATGGCGCATATCAGCCTGACGCTGATTGGCGTGGGCGAGGCGGAACTTGATGGGCAGATTGTGCCTGCCTGTGAGGCGCTGGCGCGGACCGGACTCACGCCCTATCGACCCGGCGCAAAAGAGGGGCTTAGCCTGGTAAACGGTACGCCGTGCATGACCGGACTGGCCTGCCTGGCGCTGGATGATGCCCGCCGTTTGCTGGACTGGGCAGACGTTACCGGAGCCATGAGTTTTGAAGCCTTGCGTGGGCAACTGGTTGCCTTTGATGAAGAGGTGTTGTCCCTTAAAGCCAGCCCGGGTATCCAGCGCAGCGGCGAGCGGTTACGGCGTTTACTGGGCGACAGCCCGCTATTGAAGATAAGCAGCGGCATCCGGACCCAGGATGCATTGAGCCTGCGATCCATGCCGCAGGTGCACGGTGCCTGCCGCGATCAGTTTGCACATGCCGAGCGTCAGATTGAAACCGAACTCAACGCCTGTACCGATAATCCACTGGTAATGGGCACACCGCAGGCCTGGCGGGTGGTCTCACAAGCGCATCCACACGGTGAATCGGTCGCGATGGCCTGCGACCTGCTGGCCATCGCCCTGGCGGAACTGGGGAGCATTGCCGAACGGCGCCTGGATCGTCTGGTCAACCCGTTGGTCAGCGGCTTACCGCCTTTCCTGGTCGGCCAGCCCGGCGTCAACTCCGGCATGATGATTGCGCAATACGTGGCGGCCTCGCTCTGTGCTGAGAATCGCCAGTTGGCCCAGCCGGCGGTGCTGGATAACTACATCACCTCCGGGCTACAGGAAGACCACCTCAGTCTGGGAACCGGTGCGGCATTAAAATTGCTGAAAACCGTGAGTAACGTCTATCACATTCTCGCCATTGAATACCTGCTGGCGGCCCAGGCGCTGGAGTTCCACGGTGAGGCGCAACTGGCAAGTGGAACCCTTCGCGCCTGGCGACGTCTGCGTCAGATTGTACCTTGCTGGCAAGAGGATCGCTGGCTGGCACCGGAGATTGCCCGCGCGGTGCAGGTCCTTCGAACCCAGATGCCAGAGGTGCTCTGAGATTTATCCCCGCCGCGCATCCGGACGCACCAGGTCAAACCGCTGCGCCTCAGTGATCCCGTAATAGGCACTGGGGCCGCCCGCGCGCAGAATCGGTTCGGCTTTTGCCGTCTGATAAATCCCGTTTTCCAGTAGCCTTTCATCAATGTGGATAGCGACGGCTTCGCCTAACACCAGCCAGCTGTCGATGGCTTTTCCCTGCGCATCCTGCAACTGAATCAGCTGCGTGAGTTTACATTCAAAATTCACCGGGCTTTCCTGCACCAGACTGGCGTTAACCTGAGAGGCGGCCAGGGGCGTTAAACCGGCAAGGGCAAACTCGTCCTGATCGGCGGGCGCAGAAATCGAACTTTCATTCATGGCCTCAGCCAGCGGACGGGTCGCCAGATTCCAGACAAATTCTTTGGTTTCAGCAATATTCTGCACACTGTCTTTCCAGCCGCTACTGGCAAAACCAATGATCGGCGGCAGGTAATTGAAACAGTTGAAAAAGCTGTAAGGGGCAAGATTACGTATGCCTTTGGCGCTGGTGGAGCTTATCCAGCCGATGGGGCGCGGGCCGATAATCGCATTGAGTGGATCGTGCGGCAGACCGTGTCCGGCGCGTGGCTGGTATGAATAACGTTTGTTCATGGTTGTCTCCCTGTAAAAGCTGATTCAAGCGTAGTGGGTAAATGGCTGTTGGCGGGGCAAATCTGTAAAAAAGGTCTCGATCAGGTACCGGATTATTCCTGAATAATAACAGCCGTTACTTTCTGTGCTAACGGATGAATTTTTATTTATATCAGTTAGTTAAGTGTTATTTTCCGATTTTACTGCTGAAAACAGATGGTGCAAAAGTAAACGAAAAGTAAACGATTGCATTTTATACATTTTGTGCTAACAAAGTTTCGTATTTGTTTAACGAATTAGGTGCACTATACAACCTCATCAATTGTTCTCGTGGTCGATATGAAAAAAATTCTTGTTACAGGATCTTCTGGATTCGTTGGTGGTGCAGTTGTGGCAGAATTGCTGATGCGCCAGGATGTTGAGTTGCTGCTGCTTGTCAGAGCCAGCGATGCTAACCAGGGACTGGAGAGGGTTAAAGAAAATTTAACCAAGTTTTCATGTTCGGCACAGGCGATTCAACGCCTGACCGCAGATCATATTCTGGTCGGCGATCTCCTTGCACCCGAACTTTTTCTGGGTGATGCGCGTATCGATCAGGTCAGCCACGTTATCAACTGCGCAGCGATTGCGTCATTTGGTGAAAATAACGATATCTGGCGCGTCAACGTCGAAGGCACCTTTAAGCTGGCTGCCAGGATGGCTGGGCTGCCTGAATTCGTAAAATTTGTTCACGTGGGCACGGCAATGTCTTCCGCGCCGGATCAGGGTGAAGTCGTCAAAGAGGACCTGGTGCTGTCGTCACGTGAAGATCACATTGTCGATTACACCTATTCCAAATCTTATATCGAAAACAAGATCAAGCAGGAGTTACCGCACCTGCCGCTGGTCATTGCCCGTCCGTCCATCGTTGTTGGCCATTCTCAGGAAGGTTGTACGCCGTCAGGCAGTATTTTCTGGGTATTTAAAATGGTGATGAAGCTGGAGAAATTCCTCTGCTCGCTTGATGACCGTGTCGATGTTATCCCGGTGGACTACTGTGCAAAATCCCTGGTATTTCTGATGGATCACGGCTGCACCAAAGAGATGGTCTACCATATTTCTGCCGGTGAGCGCAGCAGCAACACCTTCTCTGAGATCGATTCGGCCTTTGCCACCGCAGAAAAAAGTGCACCGCTGGCACCTAACTATCTGCAAGTTGATTTCAGCGAAATCGTTAAAGAGCGTAAGAACTTTAAAAAGATTTACGGGCCTTGCAACGAACGCCTGATGCTGCGCGCGATGCGTCTGTACGGCGAGTTTGCCCGTCTGAATGTCGTGTTCTCTAATGATAAGTTGCTGCGTCTGGGAATGAGTTCGCCCCCGGGCTTTACCAGCTATATCGATCGTTGTGTAGAAACGACGAAAGGGATGCCCATCCAGGATTTAATGCGCGTCGATTTTAAATAATCCCGCATTCGTGCGTCGCGCCGCCAGCATGATGACTGGCGGCGCGCATTTTGCTCTCTGCTCATGCTTTTCCCTTCGTCTGCCTTTTATTCGCTTTGCAAAACACCCTAAACTGCGGTTCGCCTGCATAACGTCACCTGGCTTGCCCGCCATAAAGTCTGCTTTCAGCCGAGAATGCTGTTTATTTTCTGCCAGTCACAGCGTATTGTACGCGCGCCTGAAAACATGAGAGAAAGTATGAAAAAGTCTGCCAGCCCGTCGCTTTTCCACGCCCGAAACCGCCATCAGGGTGAATATGATTTTGCTGCCCTCACGGCGGCGCATCCACCGCTGGCAGCAAAGGTCCGGCCCAATGGTTATGGCGTCATGTCGGTTGATTTTGCCGATCCCGAGGCCGTGATGCTGCTTAACCAGGCGCTGCTTAAACTCTTCTACGGACTCGACTGGCAGCTGGCGCCGGGATCGCTGTGTCCGCCCGTGCCGGGGCGCGCCGACTACCTGCATTATCTGGCGGATCTCCTGGCGCTGGATAATCAGGGCAGGGTTCCCTCGGCCGACGTGCTGGATATTGGCTGCGGGGCAAACTGCATCTACCCCCTGATTGGGGCCGCAGAATACGGCTGGCGTTTCACCGGAACCGAAATCGACGATGCTGCCCTGAAAGCCGCAGGTAAAATTGTCGCCGCCAACGCCGGTATGGCGCGTCTGATCCGCTTACGTCGGCAAAAAAATCCTCAGGCGGTGCTGAACGGCGTTGTGAATAAAGGTGCGTTTTTCCATGCGGTCATCTGCAATCCGCCATTTCATGCGTCGGCTGCAGAGGCGGCGGCGGGTTCACAGCGTAAATCACGAAATCTGGGCTTACAGCAGTCGGCGCCGCTCAACTTTGGCGGTCAACATAATGAGCTCTGGTGCGAAGGCGGTGAAAAAGCGTTTGTGGGGAAAATGATTGCGGAAAGCGCTGGCCTGGCAAGTCAGGTGGTGTGGTTTACCTCACTGGTATCGCGAAAAGAGCATTTGCCTGCGCTGGAAAAACAGTTACAGGCACTGGATACCGCGGTGGTCCGGGTCGTCAATATGGCGCAGGGGCAGAAGCAGAGCCGTTTTCTGGCGTGGAGCTTTATGTCCGCCGCCCAACGCGCACAGCGTCTGTCACGATGAGACAGCAGCCCGTTATGGGCTGCTGTGTTAATCACTCAGGAGACGTGCTGTAAAAATTCGCGCAGACGTTCACTTGGCGGATGGCTGATCAGCGTATCAGGATCGCCGTCTTCAGCAATGCGACCTTTATCAATAAAGATCAGCCGCGATGCGACTTTCTGTGCAAAGCCGACTTCATGGGTGACGATGACCATCGTCATGCCTTCTTCAGCCAGATCCTGCATCACCTTCAAGACTTCATGACGAAGCTCCGGGTCCAGCGCAGAGGTCGGCTCATCGAAAAGCATCATCTTAGGCTTAACCGCCAGCGCGCGGGCAATCGCGACACGCTGCTGCTGGCCGCCGGACAGCTCAGAGGGAAAGTGACCGGCGCGTTCGGCCAGGCCCACTTTAGCCAGCAGGCTTTGCGCCAGTTGACGAGCCTCTTCTTTGCTGGCACCCCGTACCCGAATCGGACCAAAAGCCACGTTATCCAGGGCGCTCATCTGCGGGAAAAGGTGAAACTGCTGGAACACCATGCCCGCTTCCTGACGAATCAGGCGATCGTCGACTTTCGGATCGTTAACTTTCAATCCATCGACAATCAGCTCACCGCTGGTGATCTCTTCCAGCTTGTTAATACAGCGCAGCAGTGTGGATTTACCGGAGCCGGATGGGCCAATAATCACCACCACTTCTCCCTGCTTAATTTTCAGGTCGATATTGTGTAGCACCTGGGTTTTGCCAAAATGCTTTGAGACGTCTTTAAATTCAATCACAGGATTTTCACCCTTTTCTCAATGCGGCGCAGCACAAAGCTCAACACCAACGTAATCACAAGATAGATAATCGCTACCGCACTCCAGATTTCCAGCGCGCGAAAGTTACCGGCAATAATTTCCTGGCCCTGACGCGTCAGTTCGGCCACGCCAATCACGATAAACAGAGAGGTATCTTTGATACTGACGATCCACTGGTTACCAAGCGGAGGGAGCATACGGCGCAGCGCTAACGGCATAATCACATAGCGCAGGGTTTCACGGCTCGACAGGCCCAGCGCCAGGCCGGCTTCGCGAAAACCTTTATTAATTGACAGCACTGCGCCGCGCGTGATTTCCGCAATATAAGCGCCCGAGTTGATCATGATGGTCACCACGGCAGCGGTGAAAGGATCGATACGTAAATCCGGGAAAGCCATTGGCAGGGCGAAATAGATAAACATGACCTGCACAACGATAGGCGTGCCACGAATGATTTCAATAAAAACCAGGGCAATATGATTGCTTATCCAGCCGCCGTAAGCGCGCGCAAAACCCGCGACCAGCCCGATGATCAAACCGCCCACCAGGCCGATAATGGAAATAATTAAGGTCATTTTTGCGCCTTCGAGCAGCGCGGGCATGGCTGGCCAAATGACGCTCCAGTCAAACTCCATGGTGAAACTCCAGTTGTTGCGATGGAAAAAAGCAGGGAAATCTTCCCTGCTGAAAAAAGTAAAACCGTTTCAGTTATTATTTAGGATCGGTGCCGAACCATTTTTTGTAGAGCTGGTTATACGTACCGTTCTCTTTAAGCGTTTTCAGGGCACCATTCACTTTTTCACGCAGGTCGTCACTGCCTTTCGGGAAGGCAATACCGTACTGTTGTGCTTCAATGGAATCACCGACTGCCTTGAAGCGGCCTTTGCCCGCAGTATTAATAAAGTAGAGGATGTTTGGCGTATCGTGCAGCACGGCGTCAGCACGGTTGGTGCCGAGTTCCATATAGGCGTTATCGATGTTAGGGAACTGACGCAGATCTTTGGTTTTAATGTGGCTCTTGGCGTAATCCACCGAGCCGGTTCCGCTCTTCACCGCGACCACTTTGCCGTTCAGGTCATTGATGCTTTTGATGTCGTTTTCGTTCTTACGCACCATCACCAGCAGACCACTTTTGTAATAGCCATCAGAAAATTCGATCGCTTTTTTACGTTCATCCGTAATGGTGATACCGGCTAAGGCCAGGTCAACGTTGCGCGTTTGCAGTGCAGGGATGATGCCACTGAAATCCATTGGCTTCAGGGTGTAATCCAGTTTTAATTCTTTGGCGATGGCGTCCCACAAATCCACATCAAACCCAACGTACTTATCACCCTGTTTAAATTCAAACGGGACAAAGGCGGTATCAGTGGCGACAATCAGTTTCTTTTCGGCTGCGGTAGCGGAGAGAGAGAAGGCCAGCGCCAGGGCGGCCACAGAGACGTTAAACAGCGATTTCATTATTTTTCCTTTTTACGACCGGGCTCAAAGCCAGGTTTGCGAGCTATCGTTTGCGGGCTATCATATGAAAAAATTATGCCAACTTTGCAAAAACCGCAGAATTCACCGCCTGAGACACAATCGCTGACACGATTCTGCACAGGTCAAACGGTGTGCACTGTTTTGGTGCTCTGTGTTGGTGCGGTGTGCTGCGGTGGTGCAGAGGTAGTGTGCATCAGACGGGAAAAACAGGAAGGGCAGGAAGTAAGAACTGTTAACAAAGTCATAAAATTATAATTACACAGACGTAAAAAAGGCGGGTTTCCCCGCCTGTTGACACCTCAGTGTCTGGCATTATTCGATATTGGATTCGATAAACCACAGGAATTTATCAAGGTCACGCGAGGCGGCAGTGAAAATATCTGCAGTATCTTCGTCTTTAACTTCCGAAATCGCTTTACGCGTATCGTTAGCGACAATGCCGTAACGATCGGCCAGCGCTTTCAGATGATCTTGTACGCTGTGAATATTTAACGGATAGCTTTTCAGCGGCGTTTTGTCGTTCACAACTTGGGTCGTACCCAGTGCCACACCGCCCAACTGCACAACACGTTCTGCGATAGTATCCTGGTGATCGGTAATCGCGGTGCGGAAGCCATCCAGCATCTCATGCACGCCGATGAAGTTTGCACCACGCATGTTCCAGTGGGCTTGCTTGGTGATCAACGACAGATCAATGAACTCCACTACCAGGCGGTTGAGCACCTCAATGGTGGCTCTCTTTTCGTCATCTGCCACATCATTACGGGTGTAAAGTAGATCAGAAGATTTTGTTTTAACCAGTTTAGCGGTACTCATTGTTTCAGTCCTCTCATTCAATGGTTGTCCTAATCAAGTACGAAACTAAGTATAGCAGCGATTCCGGGGTTTGCAGGATTGGCCTTATCAATGGCTGAAATAGCATCTGCCTTAGCTCTAACGACGTAAACACCGAAAGAGTTAATAATATGTTAAATTTAACAGCGCTTTAAAGGTAATAAAAATCAGTTGGTTAGGTGGGAGTTCTGGAAAGAGGTTTTGTGTGTTTCAAAATATTAATTTTCAATGACATTTCTAATGAAATAATTATCAAGATGATTTTTATTGTTATTTAGCCTGTTTTTCAACAGGCTAAAGCGGATTATTTTTTTGCGTTGTCGGTCAATTCAACTTCATTTAACTGACTCTTTCTTGGACGCATCGTCAGGGTGGCGCCTGCGGAAGCCAGAATGATGGCCAGCAACGCCAGACATTGCTTACCCGAAAGGCTTTCATGCAGATACATCATCCCCGACAGAGCTGCCACTGCAGGCTCAAGGCTCATCAATGTGCCAAAGATGCGCGCCGGCAAGCGCGTTAATGCCACCATTTCCAGCGAGTAGGGCAGTGCTGTAGAAAGAAACGCCACCAGAATCGCGACGGGAACCACGCTCCACTGCCAGATGCCACTGGCGGCAAACGTCAGACCCACGGGAACAAAAACCAGCGAGGCAATAAGCGATCCGATGGCCACGGTCGCAGCACCATGTTCTGCCCCTGCGCGCTGGCCCGATAAGATATATATCGCCCAACAGGCGCCGGCACCCAGCGCGAACAGCGCGCCGACCGGATCCACCGAGGCAATGCCGGTGCTAAACGGCAGCAGGAACCACAGCCCTGCCACGGCAAGCAGGACCCAGACAAAGTCCAGCGCGCGGCGCGAACCGAGCAGCGCCAGCGTCAGTGGACCGACAAACTCCAGGCCCACCGCAATGCCTAAGGGCACGGTACGGATGGAGAGGTAGAACAAGAAGTTCATCGCGCCCAGTGACAAACCATAAATCAGCAGTGGCGTACGTTGTTCCCGGCTAAAACGCAGTCGCCAGGGTTTGAAAATAATGCACAGGATCAGGGTGCCAAATCCCAGACGCAGCGCAGTAATGCCGGTTGCGCCCACGGTGGGAAACAGGGTTTTCGCCAGCGAGGCACCGCCCTGAAGTGACAACATTGAGACAAGCAGAACAATAACGGGAATAAAAACGGGTGTAATGGACTTTAATGAGGTGGCTGACATCCTGTAGGCACTTCCCAAACATGAGCTAAAGATGACCAGTGTAATGGAAGTGGCGGTCAAAAAGAGGACGTAAACCGATTTTAATTTTGTCTGTTTGCCTGGATTTTAGGCACATTTGCGGCTGCAAAAGTAAATTAATGTCAGGATTTTTTAGGAATTAACTTAAAGCATGAAAATTTATTAAGCAGGTTTGTTGCAATCATATGACGTATTTTATAAGAAAAAATAATGACATACGAAACTTCATTAACTTCCTGTTACACCAAACTATGTGTTAGACAACAAAATGCGGGCAGAGTTTCTCGCTAATTTTTGTTATATTTTTAGCGTTGTCAGGAGAGAAGTACTTTCACATTTGAGGTGGTTATGAAAAAAATTGCATGTCTTTCAGCATTAGCCTGTGTGTTAGCAGTAGCGACAGGTTCCGCCATGGCACAAAGCACTGTAACCGGTGGCTACGCACAGAGCGACTACCAGGGCGTTGCTAACAAAGCAAACGGCTTCAACCTGAAATATCGTTATGAAGACGGTTCTAACCCACTGGGTTGGATCGGCTCATTCACCTACACCGAGAAAGATCGTACCGAAGATGGCATTTACAATAAAGGCCAGTACTACGGCATCACCGGTGGTCCAGCATTCCGTCTGAATGACTGGGCAAGCATCTATGGTGTAGTCGGTGTTGGCTACGGTAAATACCAGCAGAACGACACTGCTTCACGCGGCAAAACTGATACCAGCGATTACGGTTTCTCTTACGGCGCAGGTATGCAGTTCAACCCAATGGAAAACGTTGCACTGGACGTGGGCTATGAGCAGAGCCGCATCCGTAGCGTTGACGTTGGCACCTGGATTGCTGGCGTAGGTTACAGCTTCTAAGTGATCTTAGTCGAGTTTAAAAAAACGGCCCTGTTAAGGGCCGTTTTTATTGGTGACAAAAAAACAGCCCGCCAGAGAGCGTCAGCCTGGCCTTCACGTCTTCCCGATATCTTCAAGTACCCTGACTCCCTACCGGATGCGGCACCGCAGTCTGTCTCCCTCTGAGCTTACCGGCTTGCTCGTGCTGAAAACGACGGCTGCACAATGAGAAAAGCGATTCGCCAGGCGATGCCGGAGACAGCCACGTGGTCGTGGGTGGCAAAATAAACGTGGGATTGCCACAGACAGGGTGATGCAAAAGCGAGAAGCGCTGGAGGTGTGCAAACGGGCGACAGCAAAAGGCAAATCGTGCGTTGATGGCACAGCCAGACAGCGAAAAAGAAGGGCGAGCAGCCGAAAGATGGCACCTTCAGGCTTGCAGCCAGAAGGCGGTATCAACGATTAGCCGCGCCAGATCAGTTTCTGGCAGTGGCGTTCTTCAGGTTCGTGACCCAGGAGTTTGTTGATCAACATCAGGCGCAGCGTAAAAGGAGAACGCGTCAGCAGGCACCACCAGGATTTCATACCTGATGTAGATTTTTCTGCCTGAAAGCATTTGCCGCAGTCGATGCAGCTTTTCAGGGTGCTCATAACATCACCTCCCAATTAATTTAACGCAACGGTAAGCAGACTGGCCTAATCGTGCTTTAATGCACCACTCTGTTTACATTATCAACAAATATAGCATTGGCTATATCGTTTAGCCAAGGCTAACGACGAAAAATTTGAGCTTATTTGCGCCTGGTTTACAATGAGCGCAGCTAAATCCATACGGCAGGGCTGGTGTGGAAAAAAATAAAGAGGAAGCTGAATGAGTCGTCGTGCCAAAAGCGTGGTTTCTGCCCCGCAAGGACCACTAAAAGATATTGAAGAGCATGTCGAAGGGTTTCGGCAGGTGCGCGAGGCGCATCGCCGTGAGCTGATTGATGATTATGTTGAGCTAATCTCTGATTTAATTGGTGAATTTGGTGAAGCACGTCAGGTCGATATGGCGGCGCGCCTGGGGGTTTCGCAACCCACCGTCGCAAAAATGTTAAAGCGATTAGGTACCGCCGGGCTGGTAGAGCAGGTCCCTTATCGTGGTGTCTTTTTGACACGTGAAGGCGAAAAGCTGGCTGAAGAGAGCCGCGCCCGCCATCATATTGTTGAAACCTTTCTGTTAGCGCTTGGCATCAGTCCGGAGACGGCACGGCGCGATTCAGAAGGCATTGAACATCACGTGAGTGATGAAACCCTGGCTGTATTCCAGAAATTTTACGAAAACAATTAACCCTCAGGTAAGGCGCCGGACATCATGCCCATCGTGCTTCGCTCATTTTTGCATGACCATATATTGCACTTGTTAGTCGTTGTTGGGGTTGTTCTGCTGTTTCTTGCTGACTATCGCTGGCCGGATCTTCCCGCCGCGGTGGACTGGCATACCATCATTACCCTGAGTGGATTACTTATTCTCACAAAAGGGTTAGAAACCAGCGGGTATTTTGATGTTCTCGGGGCCAGGTTAATTGCGCGCTTCAAACACGAACGCACGCTGGCACTCTTTATGGTGCTGGCGGCGGCGCTGCTGTCGACCTTCTTAACCAACGATGTGGCGCTGTTTATTTTGGTGCCGCTGACGCTGACGTTACGCAAATTTTCGCATTTACCTATCTCGCGCCTGATTATCTTTGAAGCGCTGGCGGTCAATGCCGGTTCGCTACTCACCCCGGTGGGCAATCCACAAAATATTTTGCTGTGGAGCCACGGCTCTTTGAGCGTGGGCGGTTTTATCTTGCAAATGACGCCGCTGGCCGCCTGGCTGCTGCTGAGCCTGATGGTGGTGACCTGGTTCAGCTTTGCCAAACGCACGATTGACAAGCACGAGACCAGCGAAGAGCACAGCTGGCAGAAACCCCTTTTTGCCGTCAGTGTCGTGCTGTATCTGCTTTTTATTGCCGCGCTGGAATGGCATGTGACCGGTTGGGCCCTGTTGCTGATTATGGTGTGTTTCCTGATTATGGCTCGTCAGGTCTTGCTCAATATCGACTGGAGCCTGCTGGTGGTCTTCATCGTGATGTTCCTGGATGTCTTCTTGCTGACGCGTTTACCGGTCGTTCAGGCGCATTTCGATGCCATTACGCATCTGGGCAAAGGCGAGCTTTATCTGCTGGCCATCGGTCTGTCCCAGGTCATCAGTAATGTGCCGGCCACCATCCTGCTACTGCAAAAAGTGCAGCCGACAGAAGTGCTTGCCTGGGCGGTCAATATTGGTGGCTTTGGTTTGCTTCCCGGTTCGCTCGCTAACCTTATTGCGCTACGAATGGCCAAAGATCGCGCCATCTGGTGGCGTTTTCATCTCTTCTCCGTGCCCTTACTCGCCTGGTCAATGCTCACGGGTTGGCTGTTGCTGAAACTGGTCGCCTGACTCAGACACATCCTGCCGCGGTGCAGGATGTGCTGCCTTTCTCAAGTTACGTAAAGTTGTACTGGATTTTGTCAGTTTTCGATCTAATGTTTAGTGGACTTTCTACGCCCAGGACAGAGGGCCTTAGCCAGCGACGGACACTATGAGCGAGAACAACAACCGCGATTCACATCAGGAAGACGCAGAAAACGCGCCAGATAAAAACAGCCAGCCACATGACAATCAGGATCATGACGACGAAAAGCCGCGCAAACGCCCCGGCAAAAAACCGTTAATCATCCTGGCCGTTGTCGTGGTGGTCATGCTAATCGTGGCCTTTTTCTTCTGGTTTACGACCCGTAACGAAGAAACCACTGACGACGCCTTTACCGAAGGCAATGCGGTCACCATCGCCGCAAAAGCGTCCGGCTATGTTGTTAAACTGCTGGTTAACGATAACCAACGCGTCAGGAAGGGCGATCTGCTGGTTGAAATCGATCCGAGTGACAATGAGGCCCAGCGTGCTCAGGCTAAAGCCCAGTTGGGTCTGGCCACGGCACAGCTGCATCAGGCGCAGGCGCAGTTAGCGCTCTCTCGTGTTCAGTATCCGGCCCAGCGCGATCAGGCGCTGGCCGACCAGGCGAAAGCCGAAGCCAACTACATGAACGCCCAGGCGGACTACCGGCGCCAGCGTGGCGTCGATCCGCGCGCCACCAGCCAGCGAAACATCGACTCGGCATCTGCACAGCTCCGTTCTGCGCAGGCACAGCTGCAAAGTGCCAAAGCTCAGGTGGAAGTGGCCTCGCAGGTTGCCCTGCAAATTCGTCAGCAGGAAACCAATGTTGAAGCGCGTCAGGAGCAGGTTGAGCAGGCCAAAGCGCAGCTCAACGTGGCTGAGCTGAATCTCTCTTACACTCAGGTTCGTGCGCCTTACGATGGCTTTGTCACGAAGCGCAATGTCCAGATGGGCACGCTGGTCCAGGCGGGAAGTGCTCTGTTCTCGCTGGTTTCTCCGGACATCTGGATCACCGCAAACTTTAAAGAGTCTCAGCTTGAGCGAATGAATTCCGGTGACAAAGTGGCAATCAGCGTAGACGCCTGGCCAGACATGAAGCTGGAAGGGCATGTCGACAGTATTCAGATGGGCACAGGATCGCGTTTCTCCACCTTCCCGTCTGAGAATGCCACGGGTAACTACGTGAAAATTGTCCAGCGTGTTCCGGTGAAAATCGTGATTGATAAAGGGCTGGATCCAAACCGACCGCTGCCACTGGGATTATCGGTTGAACCCAAGGTAACCGTGGAATGAGCGAATCGCAGAGCTGGAAACCCGCCAGTAACCCCTGGCTAGTGGCCATTACGGTCACGCTGGCGGTATTTATGGAAATCCTGGATACCACCATCGTTAACGTGGCCCTGCCGCACATTGCGGGTTCACTCTCTTCCAGTTACGATGAATCAACCTGGGTATTGACGTCGTATCTGGTAGCGAACGGTATCGTGCTGCCCATCTCTGCCTTTTTCAGCCGTCTGTTTGGCCGCAAACAGTTTTTTTTAATCTGCATTGTGATGTTTACCATCTGCTCCTTCCTGTGCGGTATTGCCACGGAACTCTGGCAAATTATTCTGTTTCGCGTCCTGCAGGGCTTTTTTGGCGGCGGGCTGCAGCCGGTACAACAGTCGGTGCTGCTCGACTACTTCAAACCCGAAGATCGGGGCAAAGCGTTTGGCCTTTCTTCCATCGCGATTATCGTTGCGCCGGTTATTGGCCCGACGCTGGGTGGCTGGATCACCGATAATTACAGCTGGCGCTGGGTATTCTTTATTAATATCCCGGTCGGCGTGCTGACCATCATGGCCATTTTACCCTTGCTGGAAGATCCGCCGTGGGAGCGTAAATGGGCCAAGGGCAAACTCAAGATCGACTATATCGGCATCAGCCTGATTACGCTCGGCCTGGGATGTTTGCAGGTCATGCTGGATCGTGGCGAGGATGAAGACTGGTTCGCCTCGCACTTTATCGTCCTGTTTGCCGTGCTGGCGCTGGTCGGGATCGTGGGGGCCATTTACTGGCTGATGTATGCCCGTAAACCGGTCGTTGACATTCTGGTCATGAAAGATCGCAATTTCTGGGTCGCCGGTTTATTAATGGCCGGCATGGCGATGATACTTTACGGCAGCTCGGTGGTTCTGCCCCAGCTGGCGCAGCAGGATCTCGGCTACACGGCGACCTGGTCGGGACTGGTGCTGTCTCCCGGCGCGGTGTTGATTGTCTTGACCATTCCGCTGGTCTTGAAACTGATGCCGGTGGTGCAGACCCGCTACATTATTGCCTTTGGTTTTAGCTGCCTGGCGCTGGCCTTCTTCTATTCAGCGTCCTTAACGCCTAATGTCGATTTCACTACGCTGGTCATGATGCGCAGTGCGCAGTCAATTGGCCTGGGCTTCCTGTTCGTGCCGTTGACTACCATTGCCTTTATTACGATTCCCCAGCGCCTGAATGCGGACGCCTCAGCCCTGTTCACCATGTTCCGTAACGTAGCGGGTTCGATTGGTATCTCGTTGTCCACTGCGGCGATTACTGAACGGGAGCAGGCGCGTTCGGCCCATATGGTGCACAACATGACGCCGCTGAACGAACAGTTCAACATCACCGTTCAGCACTGGGCACAGGCGATTCGCGACTTCACTTCTGCGGTGGGCGATCCCGTTACGTTGGCAACGGGTCAGCTCTACAAAGAGATGATTGTCCAGTCCCGCATTCTGGCTTATATCGACGTCTTTTCAGGCTTGAGTATCGTTGCCCTGATTTTGATTCCATTTTGTTGGCTGCTGTCGCCTGTCAAGAGCGAAGGCAGTGCAGGAGCACACTGACATGAAAGTTATGACTACGCATCGCCTGAATCCACTCAACCTGATGCTGTTGTTCGCCCTGACGGGCTGCAGCGTTGGCCCGGACTACCAGGCGCCAAAGCCCCAGCTCCCGGGCAGCTATCACGCGCTGGATTCACAGGAAACCTCAAGGCCGCAAACGTCAGCGGTGGATTCGCGCTGGTGGCGCAATTTCGGGGATCCTCAGCTCGATAGCCTGATTGCGCGCGCCATCGAAGGTAACCTCTCATTACAACAGGCTGTATTGCGCATTGCCGGGGCGCGCGAGCAGTTATCACAGGCGCAGGGCGGGTTGTTTCCCAGCCTTAACGGTTCAGCCAAAGTTACCCGTCAGCAGCTTGGCCTGGAAGGGCTACTGAAAGCCAACGGTGCCGACCAGCTCGACAGTAATGTCGCCAGCCAGCTGAACGGCCTGACACAGCCCGTCACGCTGTATCAGGGCAGTTTCGATGCCAGTTGGGAACTGGATCTGTGGGGCAAGGTGCGCCGCCAGATCGAGTCAGCGAATGCCCAACAGCAGGCGGCGATTGAGCAGCGCAACGACGCGCTGGTGTCGCTTGAGGCCGAAGTGGTGCGCGCGTGGTTACAGCTGCGTGGCGCGCAGGCAACGGTAAAAACGTTACAACAACAGATTGCGGTGGCGGATCAGACCTGGCAACTGACGGAAAGCCAACAGCGCAACGGCTTAGCGCCAGTCACTAATGTCGAAAATGCCCGCGCGCAGTTAAGCAGTCTGCAGGCGCAGTTGCCGCAGTATCAGGCACAAACGCGCCAGGCGATGAACGGGCTGGCCGTGCTGTTGGGCAAAACGCCGGGCGCGCTGGATGCCGAGTTAAGCGAGCCGAAAGCACTGTCTGCACTGCCTGCGTTTGTTTCTGTGGGCATTCCTTCCACACTGGCGCGACGTCGTCCGGATATTCGTCAGGCAGAAGCCACACTGCATGCACAGACCGCCGAGATTGGCGTGTCTGTTGCGCAGCTGTTCCCCAGCCTGTCGCTGACCGGTCAGTTGGGCGTGCGTAACACTGACGTCAGCTATCTTGATAACTGGAGCAGTCATTTCTACAGCGTGGGACCGTCGTTATCTATTCCCATCTTCCAGGGAGGAAGGCTGGTTTCCAGCGTCAGGCTGGCGCGGGCGCAACAGGCCAGCGCGGCACTGAACTACCGTCAGACGGTGCTGACTGCCCTGCAGGATGTGGAAAATGCCCTGGTCAGTTACCGTGCCGATCAGCAACGGGTAACGGCACTGGATGAGACGACTGGCGCGCTGCAGCGTACCTTCGATCTGGCCAGTGACAGTTATCGTCAGGGATTATCCACTTTCCTTGAGGTGCTGGATGCACAGCGCCAGCTGGCGCAGGCCCGGGAACAGGCGACCCAGGCGCGCATGCAAAGCGGGCTGGATCTCGTCGCCCTGTATAAAGCCTTAGGGGGCGGCTGGGAGACCTACCAGAACGTGCAGTTGCCGCAGTACGATGTATTTGGTCCCGCCACGCAGGTGAACTAAGCGTTCAGGCCGTGCCCCCTGTTAAAAGGGCGCGGCCTGACAATCCGCTCTACTGATACCCATGATTTATTATTTATGCGTTTTATCGTCAAATAAAAATCATCAAACGCCTCATGTTACTCTGTCGAACTCGCCGCCCAACGACGCTCCGCTATTTATCTTTTACGCCCGACGTTAAGAGAAGGAATCACGTCCTCGCCGAAGTAGCACTCACCGGGTCTGTAAACGCGCGCGTATTTTTTTACGTCAGAGAAACGCAGGAACGCGCGATACAAACGCCGGAATGATAAAAAAGCATCCCGATATTGTCCCGAGTAACCGGATAACTTTGCCGTTATATGCAGGTTAATTTTGTGAGCGGCAGAGCGGTCGTGGTGAGAAAAACAGACGGGAAGGCAGCGAATTTAATGCAAATTCTTTAAAGACGATAAAATAATCGACCGGAACGTTATAAAGTTTTGGGGTGGATTCATGCAGCGTGCGTAATCAATGAAATCGTTTACATTGTGCAAGGATAGCAGGCGTTTAGTGTTAATTCGTGGTTAATAATCTCTCCACATAAGGATTCTGAATACTTCACGGCCATTTAAAAAAACACTCGGAATTATCTGTAGTAATAAATTAATTTATTTTTTTATTTGAATTAGGTAGTCTTGTCGCTACAGTTTAATTAAACCCCCTTAATCAAGGATATTGTGATGAGTGACGCATTTAAAGTTCTAAACAACATTCGCACATTACGTGCCCAGGCTCGTGAACTGCCACTGAGCGATCTGGAAGAGATTCTTGAGAAATTGACCGTCGTTGTGACTGAACGCCGTGAAGAAGCTCACGCTGAAGAGCAGCAGAATCGTGAAAAAGAAGAGAAGTTATCTAAATATCGCGAAATGTTGCTGGCTGACGGCATCGATCCTAATGAATTATTAGGTGCCCTGGAGCAGGGTAAAAAACGCACTAAGCGTGCGCCGCGTCCGGCTAAATATTCTTACACCGATGAAAACGGCGAGAAAAAATCATGGACCGGCCAGGGTCGCACCCCAGCAGCTATTAAAAAAGCGCTGGATGAAGGTAAAAGCCTGGACAGTTTCCTGATCGATTAATCGACACAATCCTTGTAAGCGGTAGCCGGGTGCATTTATGTTCCCGGCTTTTTTTATTTAAAAAACCCTGCGTGCCGTTTCCCTGTTTACGATCTCCACACGTTAATTAATCTCGTCGTGCGTGACGGCAACGTCTGTGGCATGCGTGGCAACCCGATGCGACCTGCGCGCCAGCTGCAGGAAACCGTGCAGGACGATAATTAAAAGTTGCGCGTTTTCAAGGGACACTCAGGCAATCCTTGCCGGAGACTGGCGTGCGCTACGTCACATCTGGCATAATAGCCGCCGTTTTTCCATCCACTCTCTTCACTAAGGTCAACGCCGTGTTAGTTAGCAGCAATATCACCATGCAGTTTGGCAGCAAGCCACTGTTCGAAAATATCTCCGTAAAATTTGGCGGCGGTAATCGTTACGGTTTAATCGGTGCGAACGGCAGCGGAAAATCCACCTTCATGAAGATTTTGGGTGGCGATTTGGTGCCATCAGGCGGCAATGTCTCTTACGATCCTAATGAACGTATTGGTAAATTACGTCAGGATCAGTTCGCCTTCGAAGAATATAGCGTGTTAGATACGGTCATCATGGGGCACCATGAATTATGGGAAGTGAAGCAGGAACGTGACCGTATTTATTCCTTACCTGAAATGACAGAAGAGGAAGGCTACAAAGTCGCCGACCTTGAAGTGCTGTATGGTGAAATGGATGGCTACAGCGCTGAACCGCGCGCCGGTGAATTATTACTGGGCGTCGGTATTCCGGTAGAGCAGCATTATGGCCCAATGAGCGAAATTGCCCCGGGTTTTAAATTACGTGTTCTCCTGGCTCAGGCATTGTTTTCCAACCCGGATATTTTGCTGCTGGACGAACCGACTAACAACCTGGATATCGATACTATTCGCTGGCTGGAGCAGGTCCTCAACGAACGCGACAGCACCATGATTATCATTTCGCACGACCGTCACTTCCTCAATATGGTCTGTACCCACATGGCTGATTTGGACTACGGCGAACTGCGTGTTTATTCTGGTAATTATGATGAATATATGACCGCTGCCACCCAGGCGCGTGAGCGACTGTTATCGGATAACGCCAAGAAAAAAGCACAAATTGCCGATCTGCAATCCTTTGTCAGCCGTTTTAGTGCTAATGCCTCTAAATCACGTCAGGCGACCTCGCGTGCGAAACAAATGGACAAAATAAAGCTGGAAGAGGTAAAAGCCTCCAGTCGTCAGAACCCATATATTCGATTCGAACAGGATAAGAAACTGTTCCGTAATGCGCTGGAAGTCGAAGCGTTGACGAAAGGGTTTGATAACGGTCCGCTGTTTAAAAATTTAAATCTGTTGCTGGAAGTGGGCGAAAAGCTGGCGATCCTCGGCGCTAACGGTATTGGTAAATCCACGCTGTTAAAAACGCTTGTCGGTGAACTGACGCCGGAAAGCGGCAGCGTTAAATGGTCTGAAAACGCGAAGATTGGTTATTATGCCCAGGATCATGCAGACGATTTTGCTAACGACCTGACGGTATTCGACTGGATGAGCCAGTGGAAACAGCAGGGCGATGATGAACAGGCCGTGCGTGGGATTCTTGGCCGCCTCCTGTTTTCACAGGACGATATTAAAAAACCGGCTAAGGTGCTGTCGGGTGGGGAAAAAGGTCGGATGCTGTTTGGCAAGCTGATGATGGAAAAGCCCAACATCCTGATTATGGATGAGCCGACAAACCACCTTGATATGGAATCCATTGAGTCATTAAACATGGCGCTGGAAATGTATGAAGGTACGCTGATTTTTGTATCTCATGACCGTGAGTTCGTCAGTTCACTGGCGACGCGAGTGATGGAAATCAAAGCCGATCGCATTGTGGACTTCACCGGTAATTACGAAGATTACCTGCGCAGCCAGGGCATCGTCTAACAAGAACGGGGTAGCGATGGCTACCCCGTTATCGTTTGGGTCTGTGCGTCAGGGTGGATTGCCTGCGACGATCCGGCTTAAAGTCCTTTCTTTACCTGACCTGCAGCCCCCTCCGCTTTACGCATGAACCCTACCAATTAACGGCTCAATCATGATGACCGCAGACTTCACAATGGGGATCCTGCGCGACCTTCAGGGTACGGAACTCCGCGCTCAGCGCATCGTACATCAGCAAACGCGAGCGCGCCGGTGAGCCGAAGTGCGTCAGCAGCTTCAGGGTTTCCATCGCCTGCATAGCGCCGACGACGCCCACCAGCGGTGCCATTACGCCGGCCTCCACACAGCTCAGAACCTGGGCGCCAAATAGCCTGCTGATGCAGCGATAACAGGGCGTATCGGGTTGCCAGTCAAACACGCTGAGCTGGCCTTCCATACGAATCGCCGCGCCTGAGACCAGCGGCACTTTCAACTGGTAGCATAACCGGTTAATTTGCTCGCGCACCGCCACATTGTCCGTGCAGTCCACCACCACCTGCTGCCGGGCAATCAGGGCGTTGAGCGCCTCATCGTCCAGTTGACCCTGCACAGCCTGTAACTGGCAGTGAGGATTAATGGCGGCCAGCGTTTCCCGGGCGGATTCCACCTTGGCGCGGCCAATATCGGCATCGTAATGCAAAATCTGTCGCTGCAGATTAGAAAGTGAGACCGTATCAAAGTCCACTAGCGTAAGATTGCCCACGCCCGCTGCCGCCAGATAGGGCGAGGCCGCACAGCCTAAACCGCCCAGCCCGACAATCAGCACATGACTGGCTTTTAATCGTTCCTGACCGTCAAAGTCAAAACCACGCAATACAATCTGTCGGTTGTAGCGCAGCATCTCTTCGTGGCTCAGTTCGGGCAGCATTTACCCCTCCAGCAGCGTATTAAAGGGTTCGACATCCACCCATTCACCTGCTTCAACAGGGCCGCGATCGCGTTCCAGCACAATAAAGCAGTTGGCCTGAGAAAAAGAGCTGTAGACATGGGAGCCCTGCGCGCCGGTGCTGACAACCTCTGGTTCACCCTGGCTGTTTTGCCGCAGAACGCCACGCTGGAAATCCAGCCGGCCAGGCGATTTTTTCAACGCGGTTGCCGTGCGTACGCGCTGGCGGGGCGGCAGCGCGGCAGCCGTTTGTCCCGTCAGGGTGGACAGCAGCGGCTGCACCAGTTGATAGAAGGTCACTACGGCAGAAACCGGATTTCCGGGTAAGCCGCAGAACCAGCTGTTCGCCAGACGACCAAAAGCAAAAGGTTTACCGGGTTTCATCGCCAGCTTCCAGAAGCGAATCACGCCGAGTTCTTCCAGCATCGTTTTGGTGAAATCGGCTTCGCCCACCGAAACGCCGCCGGTACTGATGACCACATCAGCCTGGCGATCGGCTTCGGTAAAGGCCGCACGCAGTGCAGCAGGATCGTCTTTGATAATGCCCAGATCGATAACCTCGCATCCCAGCTTGTGCAGCATCAGCGAAATCGCAAAACGGTTGGTGTCATAGATTTGCCCCGCCGCTAACGGCTGGCCCACAGGCTGAAGTTCGTCGCCGGTGGAAAAAATCGCGACGCGCAGTTTACGCAGCACCCGCACGGTCGCGATCCCCAGCGAGGCCAGTAAGGGCAGTTCGGCAGCACCCAGACGCACGCCCGCCGCCAGCACCTGATGGCCGGCCCGAATATCGTCACCCGTCAGCCGGATATTTTGTCCGGCGTTGACCGGGGCGGTGATAATCACCTTCTCATCCTGCAGACGGGTTTCCTCCTGCATAACGACCGCGTCACAACCGGCAGGTACAGGGGCGCCCGTCATTATTCTGATCACGCTACCCGCCGGCCATTCACCGCTAAACGGGGCCCCGGCAAAGGCTTTACCCGCAACCGGCAGAGGCTGGTTACTCTCAATATCAGCCAGCCTGACGGCGTAACCATCCATCGCCGAGTTGTTGAAAGGGGGAACATCGATCGGTGACGTGACCGCGCAGGCAGTAATGCGCCCGGCCGCGTCTGGCAGGCTCAGCTCAAGCGAGTCTGTGATGGGCGTTAGCGACGCCAGCATCTTTTGTTGCGCGTCCTCAAGGGAAATCAGTCCGGCAGTAAAGCTTTCCATTCTATTCTCAGCTTGTCTGTTGCAAGGGCTGTCTATTATGGTGACTTTTCCCTTCAGAGTCACATCGGCATAAGGCACAACGAAAGGTTATTAGCGCATTGTCAGTTTCCGCTTTACAACCTATAGCGGGCTTTCTATATTCAAAAATGGTCCAAACCGAGTTAAAACCATTCAAAATCAGTGTTTTTCCTTCTGATGCAACCACAGGGTAACGCAGTATGGCTAAAGCAGCGATCGCCATTCATGGCGGTGCGGGGGCAATTACCCGCGCCGCCATGAGCGCAGAAAAAGAGCAGGCATACCGACAGGCGCTTTACGACATTGTGACGCACGGGCAGAGCATGCTGGCTCAGGGGGCTTCTGCGCTGGATACGGTGACTGAGGCGGTGCGCAGGCTTGAGGAGTGCCCGTTATTCAATGCGGGTAAAGGCGCGGTGTTTACGCGGCAGGGCACCCATGAACTGGATGCCTGCATCATGGATGGCCGGACGTTACAGGCCGGCGCAGTGGCGGGCGTATCCCGTATACGCAATCCGGTGCTGGCGGCCCGCGCGCTGTTGGAAAACAGCCCGCACGTGTTGTTGGCGGGCGAGGGCGCTGAAGCGTTTGCCCGGGCACAAGGCCTTGAGCAGGTTGAGCCTGATTTCTTTTCTACGCCTGAACGTTGGGAGCAACTGCAGCGCGCGCTCGGCAGCGATACCGCGCTGTTGGACCATGATGGTGCGGCTCAGGGCGGCGATCCCCTTGATCCGGACCGTAAGTTCGGCACGGTGGGCGCGGTTGCACTGGACAACGATGGCAATCTCGCCGCCGCCACCTCTACCGGCGGGATGACCAATAAACAGGTTGGCCGCATTGGCGACTCGCCCTTACCCGGTGCGGGTTGCTATGCCAGCAACGACAGTGTTGCGGTGTCCTGTACCGGCACCGGAGAAGTGTTTATCCGCACGCTGGCCGCTTACGATGTGGCGGCGCAGATGCGCTACGGTGGACGCACGTTACAACAGGCCAGCGTAAATGTTATTCACGACAGCGTGCTGGAGTTAGGCGGCAGCGGCGGGCTGATTGCGGTTGATCGTGAGGGCAACGTCGCGCTGCCTTTCAACAGCGAAGGCATGTACCGGGCTTATGCCCGCACAGATGAGGCCGCAGAGGTGGCAATTTACCGTGAAAGCTAATCGTGAGGCCCTCCACAACAGCCTGTCTGGCACAACAGTATTGACCGACGAGCAGGTGCTGGCCGTACGCGATCTCAACGTGCGTTTTGAAAACGACGGCGTAGTCACCCAGGCTGTACGCCATCTTTCCCTTGACGTCTACCGGGGTAAAACCCTGGCCCTGGTGGGCGAGTCTGGTTCGGGCAAGTCAGTGACCTCGCTGGCGTTGATGCGCCTGATTGAGCAGGCCGGCGGAGACGTCAGCGGCGAGATCCTGTTGCGCGGTCGTAACGGCGAGGTACGGGATCTGATGCGCATGCCGCGCGGTCAGATGCGGCAGGTACGTGGGGCCGATATGGCGATGATCTTCCAGGAACCCATGACGTCGCTTAATCCGGTGTTCTCGGTTGGCGAGCAGATTGCCGAATCCATTCGTCTTCATCAGGGCCAATCCCACGCCGGGGCGCTGGCAGAAGCGCGTCGCATGCTCGACAGGGTACGTATTCCCGATGCGCAAAAGATCCTGCGCCGCTTTCCCCACCAGCTCTCGGGCGGCATGCGTCAGCGCGTAATGATTGCCATGGCGCTGTCATGTCAACCTGCGCTGCTGATTGCAGATGAACCCACCACCGCGCTTGACGTGACGATTCAGGCGCAGATTCTGCAACTGATTCGCGAACTGCAAAAAGAGATGCGGATGGGGGTGATTTTTATCACTCACGATATGGGCGTGGTGGCTGAAATGGCTGACCGGGTACAGGTGATGTACCGTGGCGAAGTGGTGGAAAATGCCGAAACGGCTCAGCTGTTCAGTGCGCCCTGCCAGGCTTACACGCGCGCCCTTCTGGCTGCCGTACCGGCGCTGGGTGCCATGCGGGGCCAGCCGCTGCCCGCCAGGTTCCCGCTGATTGGCAGCGACGACGAACCGGCAGTACCACAGAATACCGTACGCCACGATCGGCCACCGATTTTACAGGTACGCAATCTGGTCACGCGGTTTGATATCCGCTCAGGGTTATTTAACCGGGTGAAAAGTCGGGTACACGCGGTCGAGAATGTCAGTTTTGATCTCTACGCAGGTGAAACGCTGGCGCTGGTGGGGGAGTCCGGATGCGGAAAATCCACCACCGGACGCTCCCTGCTAAAGCTGGTTGCCAGCCAGGGCGGCAGTATCACCTTTAACGGTCAGCGCATAAACGATCTCTCCGGTCCAGCCCTGGCCCATCTGCGGCGCGATATTCAGTTTATTTTTCAGGATCCCTATGCGTCGCTGGATCCTCGCCTGACCGTCGGCTTCTCTGTTATGGAGCCACTGCTGGTCCACAAGGTGATGCCGCGCCATGAAGCAGAGCAGCGCGTCGCGTGGTTGCTGGAAAAGGTCGGGTTATTGCCGGAGCATGCAAGGCGCTATCCCCATGAGTTCTCCGGCGGCCAGCGGCAGCGTATTTGCATTGCGCGGGCGCTGGCGCTGAACCCGAAAGTGGTGATTGCCGATGAGTCGGTTTCGGCGCTGGATGTGTCTATTCAGGCACAGATTATTAACCTGATGCTGGATTTACAGCGCGAGTTTGGCATCGCATTTTTGTTTATTTCCCATGACATGGCGGTCGTTGAGCGCATCAGCCATCGTGTTGCGGTGATGTATCTTGGACAAATCGTCGAGATGGGGCCGCGTCAGGCGGTGTTTGAACGCCCGCAGCATCCTTACACTAAAAAGCTTATGGCCGCCGTGCCGATTGCCGATCCGTCGCAGCGGCAGCGCGAGCGCAGTTTATTGGTCGATGAGATCCCCAGCCCAATTCGTTTACTGGGCGATGAACCCGAAACGGTTTCGCTGATGGAAGTCGCGCCCGGCCATTTCGTGGCACGTCACGCCAGCGCGCGACCTGAATAACTAAGCCGTCGCTACGGCGACAAATCAGACAGGGATAACAAGGAGAAGACAATGCAGATAACGATGCGAAAAGGCTTACTGGCAGCGGGCGTACTCAGCAGTGCAATGGCGTTACCCGCCTGGGCCGCACAGGATGCAGTCATTGCCGTGGCCTCTAATTTCACCACCCTCGATCCCTACGACGCTAACGATACGCTGTCGCAGGCGGTCGCAAAGTCGTTCTATCAGGGGCTGTTCGGCTTTGATAAAGACATGAAGCGCATCAACGTGCTGGCCGACAGCTACCAGGTGAGCGAGGATGGTCTGACCTATACGATTAAACTGCACTCCGGCGTGAAGTTTCAGGATGGCACCGACTTTAATGCCGAGGCGGTGAAGGCCAACCTCGACCGTGCCAGTAATCCCGATAATCATCTGAAACGCTATAACCTGTTCAAATATATCGCCAGCACGGAAGCCGTCGATCCTGTGACGGTAAAAATCACGCTCAAACAGCCTTTCTCGGCCTTTATCAATATTCTGGCGCACCCGGCCGCCGCGATGATCTCGCCCGCTGCGTTGAAAAAATATGGTAAGGAGATTGGGTTCCATCCGGTGGGAACCGGGCCGTTTGAATTCGTCACCTGGAACCAGACCGACTTTGTTAAGGTAAAAAAATGGGATGGCTACTGGAAGAAGGGCTATCCAAAACTCGACAGTATCACGTGGCGTCCGGTGGTGGATAACAACACCCGTGCGGCCATGCTGCAAACGGGCGAGGCGAACTTTGCATTCCCGGTGCCCTACGAGCAGGCCAAACTGCTGGAGAAAAACAGCAAGCTTGACGTGGTGGTCTCGCCCTCGATCATGCAGCGCTATATCAGCCTGAACGTGACACAAAAGCCTTTCGATAATCCCAAGGTGCGTGAGGCGCTGGAATACGCGATTAATCGTCAGGCCCTGGTCAAAGTCGCGTTTGCCGGTTATGCCACACCGGCTACGGGTATTGTGCCGCCATCGATTGAGTACGCTCAAACCTATCCGCCCATTCCCTATGATCCTGCCAAAGCAAAAGTGTTGCTGAAAGAAGCCGGCTATCCGAACGGGTTTGAAACCACGCTCTGGTCCTCTCACAACCACAGTACGGCACAGAAAGTTCTGCAGTTTGTGCAGCAGCAGCTGGCACAGGTGGGCGTTAAGGTGAAGGTTACCGCCATGGATGCGGGACAGCGCGCGGCGGAAGTGGAAGGCAAAGGTCAGAAAGAGAGCGGCGTACGCATGTTTTATACCGGCTGGTCTGCTTCCACCGGGGAAGCTGACTGGGCATTAACGCCGCTGTTTGCCACGACCGCCTGGCCGCCAGCGATCTTTAATACTGCCTTCTACAGCAATCCGAAAGTCGATAAGGATCTGGCCGATGCGTTGAAAACCACCGACAGCAAGCAAAAAGCCGAACTCTACAAAGATGCGCAGGATACGATCTGGAACGATCATCCCTGGATTCCACTGGTGGTGGAGCAGTTGGTTTCAGCCCACAGCAAAAACCTGAGTGGCTTTTATATGATGCCGGATACCTCATTTAGTTTTGACGATGCCGAGCTGAAGTAACCCAGCGGACCCGTTCAGGTTGACGCGAGGGGGCACGGCCCACAGCCAAACCTGAGCGGGCCGTGTAATGCCCGCTTTTGCCGTGTGTGCTGAAGCGGGCGGGCAGGCCAGCCGCGACGGCTGGCGGCTGTGTAGGATCTGACATGTTTAACTATTTTCTGAAACGACTGCTGGGCCTGATTCCCACGCTGTTTATCGTGGCGGTGCTGGTGTTTATGTTTGTGCACTTACTGCCAGGGGATCCCGCACGCCTGATTGCCGGCCAGGAAGCCGATGCCTCCGTCGTCGCGCTGGTACGCCAGGAGTTGGGGCTGGATCAACCGCTGCCACTGCAGTTCTGGCACTTTGTCGTCAATGCCCTACAGGGGGATTTTGGCCAGTCGCTGGTGTCGAGGCGGCCGGTTTCACAGGAAATCGCCACCCGCTTTATGCCAACCTTATGGCTGACCTTAGTTAGTATGGTATGGGCGGTGATCCTGGGAATGGCGATTGGCATTGTTTCTGCGGTGTGGCGCAATCGCTGGCCGGACCGCCTGGGCATGACGCTGGCGGTTTCGGGCATTTCCTTTCCGGCGTTTGCCCTTGGCATGCTGCTGATGCAGGTGTTTTCTGTCCAACTGGGCTGGCTACCCACGGTGGGAGCCGATAGCTGGCAGCACTACATTTTGCCTTCCGTTACCCTGGGGGCGGCCGTCGCCGCCGTCATGGCGCGTTTTACCCGGGCCTCTTTTGTTGAGGTGATGCAGGAAGATTACATGCGCACCGCGCGCGCGAAAGGCGTGCGTGAATCCGGCGTGGTGATTAAACATGGATTACGGAATGCCATGATTCCGGTAGTGACCATGATGGGCCTGCAGTTTGGTTTCCTGCTGGGCGGGTCGATTGTGGTGGAGGTGGTGTTCAACTGGCCGGGGTTGGGGCGTCTGCTGGTGGATTCAGTGCAGATGCGTGACTATCCGGTCATTCAGGCGGAGGTGTTGCTGTTTTCGCTGGAGTTTATCCTGATTAACCTGTTTGTCGATATGTTATATGCCGTCATTAACCCGGCGATTCGCTTTAAGGACACCTGATGAAAAACTGGCGACGGGAAGCGGCATTAAAAAGTATGCCGCTGTTAAACGGCAACCGGGTGAGAACACCGTGGCGCGAGTTCTGGCGGCGCTTTCGCCATCAGCCCGTGGCGTTACTGGCCGGTCTCTTCGTGCTGGTGCTGATTGTGTTGGCATTTACGGCCCCGGCCATTGCGCCGTTCGACGCTGAAAATTATTTTGACTATGACCGCCTGAATGACGGGCCGTCCCTGATGCACTGGTTTGGCGTGGACTCACTGGGCCGCGATATTTTCAGCCGCGTACTCGTGGGCACCCGAATTTCGCTGATTGCCGGTTTTGTCTCCGTGGCAATAGGCGCGTTTATCGGCACCCTGGCGGGCCTGCTGGCGGGCTACTACGAAGGCTGGTGGGACAGGATAACCATGCGCGTTTGTGACGTCCTGTTTGCCTTTCCCGGTATTCTGCTCGCCATTGCCGTGGTGGCCATTATGGGCACCGGTATCAGCAACGTGATTATCGCCGTGGCGATCTTCAGTATTCCGGCGTTTGCCCGTCTGGTGCGCGGCAATACGCTGGTGCTGAAACATCAAACCTATATCGAGTCTGCACGCAGCATCGGGGCATCCGACTGGACGATTATCCTGCGCCACCTGTTGCCAGGGACGGTATCGTCCATTGTGGTGTACTTCACTATGCGCATCGGTACCTCGATTATCACGGCGGCAAGCCTGTCATTTTTGGGACTGGGCGCGCAACCGCCCACGCCGGAGTGGGGTGCCATGCTCAACGAAGCGCGGGCCGATATGGTCATTGCGCCGCATGTGGCGATTTTTCCGGCGCTGGCCATTTTTTTTACGGTTTTAGCCTTTAATTTACTTGGCGACGGGCTACGTGACGCACTTGATCCTAAACTTAAGGCATGAAACCTTTTGATTATGACCAGGACTTCAGCACCATCGATTTTCGCAAGCAGCCTGAGCGTTACCAGGTGGGGCGCGGAGAGCAGGGCGTGCTCATGGTCCAGCCTTATAAGGGCGAGATCTTACCGCACTGGCGTTTTCGTACCGTTGAGGTTGCCAAAGCTTCGGCAGAAGAAATCATGGCGCTGTTCGAAGCCTATCGTCAGCAGGATGATTTTGTCGGCATGGACATGGCACGCAAATTTATCCAGATGGGTTATACCCGCGCGCGTCGCTACAGCAACCACAAGGGCGGACGGAAATACGATGCCCAGGGGAAGGAATTGCCCTGGGGCAGGGACGAAGAAAAGGCCGCTGCGGCGGCCATTTTCAAAGCATACTGGGACAAGCTACGTGCTGATGATGACTACCTGGCACGCAAAAAAGCGCACCAGCAGAAGTACGGTTAAGCGCGGCTGGCCCACAAATCGTATTCGTCTGCGTGTTCCACCTTCACGCGCAGGACATCACCCGGCTTAACGTTGCTCTCGCCGTTCAGGTAAACGGCACCGTCGATTTCCGGCGCATCAGCCATGCTACGACCAATCGCACCTTCTTCATCGACCTCATCAATGATGACCATAATCTCGCGTCCCACTTTTTCCTGCAGGCGTTCAGCAGAGATCTGCTGCTGCAACTGCATAAAGCGGTCGTAACGCTCTTGCTTAACAGCTTCATCAACCGGATCGGGCAACTGGTTCGCCGTCGCGCCTTCGACCGGGCTGTACTGGAAACAGCCTACGCGATCCAGACGGGCTTCTTTAATGAAGTCCAGCAGCATCTGGAAGTCTTCTTCGGTTTCACCGGGGAAGCCAACGATAAAGGTTGAGCGCAGGGTTAACTCAGGGCAGATTTCACGCCAGCGCTTAATGCGCTCCAGCGTCCGTTCTACTGCGCCAGGACGTTTCATCAGTTTAAGAATGCGTGGGCTGGCATGCTGTAACGGAATATCGAGATACGGCAGAATTTTGCCTTCAGCCATCAGCGGAATAACGTCATCAACGTGGGGATACGGATAGACGTAATGCAGGCGGACCCAGACGCCGAGTTTGGCTAACTGCTCACACAGGCTGACCATGCTGGTTTTTACCGGCGCACCGTTCCAGAAGCCCGTCCGGTGCTTCACGTCCACGCCATAGGCCGAGGTATCCTGTGAAATCACCAGTAACTCTTTCACTCCAGCTTCAACCAGACGTTTCGCTTCATCCAGTACTTCACCAATGGCACGGCTGTCGAGATCGCCACGCATCGAAGGAATAATGCAGAAGGTGCAGCGATGGTTACAGCCTTCAGAAATCTTCAGGTAGGCGTAATGGCGCGGCGTCAGCTTCACGCCCTGTTCCGGCACCAGGCTCAGGAACGGGTTGTGCTGCGGCTTAGGCACGTAGCGATGCACATGCGACAGCACCTGTTCATAGCTGTGTGGACCCGTAATCTCCAGCACCTTCGGATGCACCTCACGAATTTGATCGACTTTGGCGCCCAGACAGCCGGTCACGATGACCTTACCGTTTTCGTTCAGGGCTTCACCGATCGCTTCCAGAGATTCCTGGACGGCGCTGTCGATAAATCCGCAGGTGTTAACAATAACGATTTCAGCATCGTCATAGCGTGGTACCACCTCATAACCCTCGGTGCGCAGTTCCGTCAGGATGCGCTCTGAGTCGACAAGGTTTTTTGGACAACCGAGTGATATAAATCCAATCTTAGACATTTTATTGTACATTGCTCTCAAGAAGATTACGGGATTATACATATGCCTCAACTTTATTCCTACGTTCGGTGGTCGTCAGATAAACAAACTAAAGGCACTACCCTTGAACGTCAGATGGCGAGTGCAAAGCTATTTGCTAATGATAATGGTTTAGATCTTGTTGAAATCATCGAACCAGGTGTATCGGCCTTCAAAGGTAAGAATGCAAAAGACGGTAAACTTGGTGATTTCATCAATGCAGTTGAAGCCGGAGCCATTGAACGGGATAGCTGGCTATATGTTGAGAACCTTGATCGCCTCACGCGTCAATCAGCAACCGAAGCACAAACTCTTTTCATCCGACTGTTGAATCTTGGCTTAACCCTTGTAACTGGAATGGATAAACGGATTTACACGCTGGATTCAGTTAACAACAATCCTACTGAATTCATGATTTCCATTTTGTTGTTCAGTCGTGCGAATGAAGAGAGTAAGACCAAATCAGAAAGGACAAAGGGAAACGTACTGGCACTGATTGCCCGTCACAAAGAAGGACTACCAGTTAACATCAAAAGTGTCGGTAAACATCCTTGGTGGATTGATGATTCTGGTTCCCAGTACGAAGCAGTACGCGAAGATGAAAAGTACTGGCCCATCGCAAGGGAAATCATTGATCTCTATTTGGCTGGAAAGGGTGCGTATAAAGTGAAACGTCACCTTGATACAAAGTACCCAAATGGTTATGAGGGTAAGGAGTGGGATTACCAGATGTTAATCCGTATGCGTAAGAATAAGGCATTGTATGGTGAACGCACACTTAACATCAATGGTAAGGCATTTAAGTTAGTTAACTATTATCCTTCCTTATGCACTGATGAGGCTGAATACCTACGTTTACAGGAATTGAAAAGGAAGAATGATTATCAATCAAAAGATAAAGATGATGTGGTAAACATTAAGCTGTTATCAGGTTTGTCACTATTACGATGTGGTAAGTGTGGCGGTACAATGTCTTCCTTTATGAATAAAGAGAAACCAAGATACATTTGTCTCAATGGGAGACACTTACAGAAAAACTGTCATGGATGGTCAGTTAATGCATTATTGATTGAATATTGTTTAATCGCTACTTTAGTTATTGGTTATATCAATGACAAGAAAGATTCACAGATTGATAATACTGAAAACACTTCACTACTGGAAAAAGATCTTGGTGAGTTAGAGCGTTTAGATAAAACCATTGCAAATGTGTCATATGCTCTTGAGCAAGGTGTGAATCTTTAAGCTATGGTATTGCGTCTTAAAGAATTATCAAATGAACGCGAAAGAGTAATAACTAATATTGATAAGATAAAGCAGCGGATGATCGCACTTGAAGGAAAAGGTGGGATTAATGTTGCTATGGATGAACTTTTCTCAATGATAACTTGGTCGGTCATTAGTGATACTTCTAACGAAATGAGACATAAACTCAGACCTGTTATTGATGCAATCATTGAAAAAGTAGTGGTAGATAAAGTAGATGGCTGTATATCAATACAGACCAAGTTATACAATGATGATGTTACCTTTATCTTTACTGGTGAAGGTAGGAAACCTCATTGGAAATTTGATGTGGATTTCATGATTGAAGGCGAACCAATTGAAGATCTTTTGATTAAGTCAGACGCATTCAATGAAGCCTTTAGGATTAAAGATAACGTGTTGTGTGAGTATAGGAAACTGCTTGGTGATGTTATGACAAAAGCACTAATCCCACTTGGATATCCTGAGATCGACGGAAAAATGTTCTGGCCTAATACCAGTGGTGGCAAAAAGGTGATGATTGAATATCAGCATGTTCGTTATTCGGTTTCATTAACTGGTAACTTGCCACAGGATGTGAAGAATATGATCAAAGCCAGTGGTTACACACGCAAAGAGTTTCTTGATACTCACAAGGTATTGGAACTGGACAATGAGTGAAGAAAGAAAATCACAGTTATTGAAGTTCCTTGTTGAAGCAGGCTTTGACGAGAGAATAGCTGAATGTATGGTTATTTCAGCAATGAAAGCTGAAGAGAAACTTGAAAGTGAGAATAAGAAAGGTAAGCCTCTTCAGAAGTAGCCAGCAATGGTTGATGCTTTTGATAGAGCGAGGACACGTTTCAAGATGCATCTAGCCCCATAGGAGCGATTCTATGGGGTTTTTTCATGTGTAATGGTGACTAACATACTCAGACAAGAGATACTCTTGGAATGGGTTGAAGCAGATTCTTGGTATGTTGTAGTTCAGATAGTCTATGAAACGTTGGATGGGTAACAAGACTTATTGAGCCTTTAAATACTATCAAATTTGATAAATTAAAATACATACTTATTTGGAATGTATATAGTGATAGATCGTTATTTAATATCAATTTATCAGGAATTAATTTTAAATATTTGATGAAATTACTTGCTGACCTCGCCGTGCTTTGATAAATTAAATTCAGCCCAAACGAGCGGGTGAAAAACATTAAACACACATTCACTACTGAAACAGTAGCGGGTATTCTATTGAATAAAAAGGTAATTATTATGCTTAACATTCTTGAAGCTCATAAATTCTTTAGCGACGACCATAATGTAAATATCCAGGACAAAGAGATCTGGAGCAATGGTAATCTAACATACTCATGTAAGAATGGTGATGAAGTAGAATATACAGATGGTAAGAAGTCAGATTCTCCATTCTATGGTAAGAAGTGTATTCAAACATTGTATATTACTAACAAAGGAACGATTCAACAGAATCACGAGGATGATAGTTTCTACTTCCGCCTTGCTGATGATGTAACACTTTCAACTTACATTAATGGTCAACTCTTGAGTGAAGATCCTGACGGTCTGTTTAATGATCATGTTACCTTTGCTAATGCTCTTATGGCGAAGTAACTTATAGTATTAAACACAAGTGAAAAACTTGTGGCGGTCATAACATTGACCGGTTTTAATTGAGACGATTTTCCCCACGAATTCATAAATAAATGAAAGGGAGAATCATATGATCACAGTTATCTTAATCGCAGTATCACTACCATTAACATTGAAGATAGTTAGCAAAGTCATTCTTCGGTACTGGCACTAATACGAATCACAATACCTGAAAGATTTATTGAAAGTTTTTGGAACGAAAAAATATCTTGCGGTATAATCTATGTATCATCCCGTCACCGGCTCAGCGTGACAGTTTATAACCTCCAAACGAAAAATTACTCCATGTTATGGGGTGTTTTTTCGTTTGGAAATAATACGGAAATGTATAGCTAATGAAGAACAAACAAATCAATGTGCGACTAACTGAGGATCAGATAGCTATCCTTCAAAGTCTCGTACAGAACGGTACTGTCAAAACACAAAGTGCCGCACTTGTTTACCTAATCAACCAATACGGGATCTTAGGTAAAAAGTAAAAGCGTTTGGTGGTCGCAAAACACCGGGAAGGTAACAGGACGTTGCCTAATGTATATGGAAATACAATATGGAATGGAAACAAATCAATGACAAGTACTCAATAAACAGTAACGGTCAAATCTGGAGTAATCGACGTGAACAATACTTGAAGTTAACTACAAACCCTAATGGGTATGTAATGATACCTAAAAGTGTTGGAGTCGATTACAAGTATGTACACCAACTAATGTTGGCTATCTTTGAAGTACCTAAACCTGATGATGAACAACTTTATACACCTGATCACATCAACCGTAACGGGGAAGATAACCGACTTGTCAACTTACGTTGGGCTACACGCACTGAACAACAGCTTAACCAGAAGGTACGCAAAGTACAGGAAAAACATCTTGAGTTACATCAATGGATGGATTTGATGTATGCATTTCTAACTGGCAAGTACTCACACTATCAGATAACCGATTACATGAATGATACGTATGGGCGTAACTCACACCGAATCGTGTACATGTGTATCATCAAAGGCCAGCACTACAAGGACTGGTATGAAGGTTATCTCACTGATGAACAACGTGAGGCTATCAAAGTACTTAACGCAAGTCGCAAGACATACTAAAAAATGAAAAGCCCGGTAAATGTCACAATACCGGGCTTTGATTAATATAAGGAAATTTTTGATTATGAAAAAGGAATCTTTTCACACAGGTATTTATCATGGCTAAAAAAGAAGTAATTCTCGACAACAGCAAGCTTAACGCAGCATTGAAGCGTATAACCTACAATGGCCTATCAAATGAAGCCAAAATAGTTATTAATGAAGCCATTCAGAATTGTCCATCACTCGGACAGTACAAACTACCAGTTGATGATGTTTTCTACATCATCCGTAATGCTGGTGAACTTTCAAAGGCACAGGTTGAGTACCATCTAACAATCTACCGTAGCGACAAATCACAAAAGCTACCCAATAGCGTTTCATCCATAGAGAAGTACAAGAAGGCATGTTCAGCCGTAGCTATTGCTCTTGAAGCATTTACAGAAGGTGGCGGTCTACTGTGTGGACTAAAGGCCGCTACGGAAAAAGTACTTCCAAAGCCAATGAGCGATGCCCACAAGCAGGCAGTACAAGAACTACTGAATGCAAATGCATCCGCAAGTGAGGTAATCGCATTTCTACAGACCATAAGATAACCGTAACTATAACCGTAACATGGTAGTAAAAAAATACGGTTATAATTTTTTGAAGTGATTAATTAGTGCATAATAATGCATTAAATAGCACAATTTATGCATAATTTAGCCTTTTTATTCATTGTTTATGCGTTCTTGGCCGTTTTCAGGAATAACCGTAACTTAATATAATATAACTTTCACTTTTTACTTTAAAAGGCAATTGACTTACATATCTTTCAGTCTCAGAGAGCCTGACTCGCTTTGCTCGCCAGTCTCTATAAAACTCAATGATAAGATCATAACTTGCGTTTTTGTCGCACTGAAGTACTCCAAAGAACGCCGCGTTTGTTTCTCGCTTTGCTCGGTCACTAAATCGTACTGAACAAAATGATTTGGTCTGCCGTCTTCGTGAGTAACTACCGCACTACGCTTTGCTCCGCTTGCTTGGGTCGTTCGGCTGTTTAAGCCTCTCTAAAGTACTGCCAATGTGACTTGGACAAGTAGCCACCATGCCGACCAATTGTCCAAATCCCCCTCATGATTAAAACCACATAAAGTACTGGATCATTAGCTCTGTTTGTATGTACAAAGAAGAACTTCAAAGGGAAATGGGCATGAATATGAACAGAAAACAGTTTATCCAGTCACATGGGGCTACTTGCAGCAACTGGACCTGGAGTTGGTCGTTTGTTGACCATGAAAATAAGAAAGTTATTTTTGGTGCATGGGACGTGGAAAGTGAGCAGGAGAGGTCTGTAATCCTTCGTGAGCGTTGGGAGTTCAATTCCAATAACAAGAAGCAACCAGGCTATACCCAGGCACTTGAACACATACAGTTGGTTCACGAAGGTTACGAACTATACACTTTCAATATGGTGTTTGCTGAGCATCCAGATAATCCAGAAGTCGCAGTCATTAAGGACTTTGAGCGGAAAATCGAAAAACGTTTTCTGAGAAAAGAAGGTACTGTCTGGTACGCTGACTACTTACCAAACCCATTTCCTGATGAAATCCCAGCACCAGAGAACTACGCGGAAGGTGCGAAGAAGCAAGTAACAGTAAACTCTTACGAGCGTGATCCAAAGGCAAGACAAGCCTGTATTGACCATCATGGAACTACATGCGGGTGTTGTGGCTTCGACTTCGAGAAGGTTTATGGCGAGCATGGTAAAGGCTTCATTCACGTGCACCATATCAAGCCTTTGTACACAGTCGGTGAAGATTACGAAGTTAACCCAATAACAGACTTGGTTCCACTTTGCCCCAATTGTCACGCAATGGTGCATCGTGGTAGTGAAGTACTTAGCATTGAAACTCTTAAAGAGAAAATGCGGTAATGGAATTATCAGAGCTAAGTACAATCGAGTTGATGCAGCTTAACCAAAAAACCTTGGCTGAACTTGAGCTTAGAAATGTTTTACGTACACGAAATAATCCAGTTAGTGAGTATACAGAATGGCTTGTATCAAATCGTATGGGAATGGTACTTGCACCTGCAAGTACCAAAGGGTATGACGCAATCACCAGTGGTGGTAGAAAAGTTCAGATAAAGTCACGAAAGAATAATGCTAAGAATAAATCAATGATACTTGGTATAATTCGAAACTATGAACTCAATCAATTTGATGATCTCATTGCTGTTATCTACCATCCAGACTTCAGTATTCGATATGCGTTACAGATACCTCATGAGTTGGTTAAGATCTATGGAAGATTTAACCAACATCAGAATGGATATACGCTGAGTATGACTGCCAAACTACTCTCCGATAGACGGGTTGTAGATATAACTCAATGTTTTTTAGTTTAATTGAGATTGTTTAAAATTGCAGATTTCAATAGCCTATTTTAACTGCTGATTTAATATTTTTAGAAGATTCCATAACTAATTTTGATGACCTGTCCATAGTTTCAAACAAGGAGTTGAGTGACTCAATGTTTTCTATAAATTTGGTAAGGTATTCGGGTGTTTGTTGTTTCGCATTAGGATTATAAGATCTATGATGATCAATGCTAAAGTAAAGATGCTCGCTAAATTTTCTTGAGAATTGCTTGATGCTTTTCAACGCTTCATCAATAGGGATATTAAAGGAAACATTAAATCGATTAAGTTTATTCTTCATTTTAATAATTTCAACTAACTCGAGCTCGAGTGAATTAATCCTAATCATCGTTTCTTCAAATGATTCAATTGGATTGTCAACAAATTGATTGACCACGCGAAACTCTTGAAAAATCATATCGTATTCGTAGACCACATCATCTAGTTTTGAGAAGAAATCTGCTGATTTGTCAAATGCAAATTGCTGTGATTTTGAACGAAACCAATTCTTAGCTTGATAAGCAGCATAAGCAGCAGCACATGCCATTACCACATTACATGCCGCACTAATCCAATCAGATAGATTGCCAATATCTTTCTTATAAGCACTGCCTATAACTAACCACAACCCCACAACTAAAAGTACTGCAATCGCTACTTCCTTAACTACCTTCCACACCTTCCTAATCATGGTTTTATCCCTCAACCCAAAACATGATAAATACCATAAACTTCAGAGGATTAACACTATGAAAATAGATAAATTCACAATAGGCCGCTTCGGTCTAACAAACACTAAGGGTGTGATTAGATACTTCATCGATGGCGAAGAAGTGTCATATGCTGAACTTGAGTATGGTTCACCAGAGAAGATTACTTTGGAAGTACTCAAAGAGAAGTATGATCACGAATCAAAAGATAACAACCTCAAATGGGAACCCTAGAGTTATCTCATTCAACGCTGATTCACTGCATTCCTATCACAGAATATAATGGCGATGCAATAGCCAACGATATTGATTTGATTTTTATTGAGTAATTGACGGGAAAATAGTATATTATACTTCAACCCTGGACCGTTAACAGCGGGTTGTTCTGCACAAACTTTCCGTGGTTCAGGGCTATTTTTATTGTAATTTAAAGAAATGTTCAAATCTTTGGGTTTTAAACTTATCGTAAGCCTTCTCTAGCTTAGTTAAAGATGAAAGGTAATCATTGTAATTGGTTTTAAGTAATTTGAACTCTTGCTCAAATTCAGACCAACCCATATTATATAGTTGATATAGGCAACTATCACAACATGTATAGAAGTGAGCAGCAGATATGTGCATATTAATCAATTCATTCGTTACATTTAAAATATCACCGGGATTTGAAACTTTTATGGCCCAACGCTCTAGACGAAATAAGTCCTCAACCAAGGTTTGAACGCTATTTTTATAGTTACTATGCCATAACAACTTTACATTATATTCAGATTGTGACCTTTTATTAGGAACCGAACGGCTTTGATATATTTCTTCAAACAGTGAAAAGGTTGAGTGTGTTTCGCTAACGGTTTTTTTTGTGTTCAAAGTATATTCATCGATAGAAGATAGTATATCTTCTGCTTTATCGAAGCCTTTGGTATGAGTTTTTTGTGAAAACCAATCTCTCGCATTCCATGCAGCATATATAGCAGCCACAGCCATAGCTATATTACATCCAGCACTCACAATATCTGACGCATTACCTAATTCCATATATTCAACTCCAGGTTTTTAGCTCTAAGAATTATGCATCACTTGTTGTTGTTTAGCACTATCAAAACAGCAATTCATCTTGCCTATCCACATCGACGAAATCAAACTCTCCATCATGAGCAAGAATCATGTCCTGCTGATAGCCTAACCAAGTAATCACTTCAAAGATTGTCTGTGTTGTATCAAACCTCAACCAATATGCCGTGTTTGTCTTTCTTCCAACCCAAAACAATCTTTCAGCCTCGCGTGGCTTCGTTTCAGAGAGTACCAGCTCACCCTGCTCTATTTTCTGAAGATAACCGTACTTATGGATGATTGAAAAACGTTCACCACGGATTACGCAGTACTGAAGCCCACCGTGTAGTGCTCGGATCATATCCGTCTTTGTTCCCCATTGGTTTACCTTCTAAGTATTACAGTACTGTATGTATTCACAGTCTCTTTGATGAATTACAAAGTTAAAGGGGGAATAGATAAAAAATTATCTTTTTCAGCAACTTACATTGATCATTGAGTGCTATTTGCACTGTTTTGATATCTAAAAGTGATCAATAATGATTTTTTTATTCATTTTGGATATCGATAAATGGAAGCGTTTTGTTCAGTTTTAAACAATGTCGATGGGCAAATTATAGGGCTTCAATATCAGGGCAAGTTCAGCCGGGAGTTGCTTGAAGGACTGGAAGACAAAGTACAGTATTTCATGGATCACAACTTGGTGTTGGTCGTTCCAATAGATTTCCAAACGGTATCAGTACTCGACCATGAGCATGATTCATATCCGTTCTTACGACTGATGATCAATGAGGAGCAGGTCACATGGATGGTTCTGAACCATCACTTAAACCCGGTCAGTTTTCAGTATGGAAACGATACGATGAAGAATGGCCTTGTAGGATTCTACGTAAAAGAAAAGTATATATAAAGGGCGTATGGGTTCAACTATTCGTCGTACAACTAAAGGAGTTAGTAAATTGTTCGGATTAGGGACAATCATAGATTTGGTGAAGACCGCAGTAGGGTACTTCACTAAGAAGCAGGACAGCAAACTAGAGTTAGATGCGAAGAACTCAGAACAACAAAATGAAATCACTCTTGAAGAGACGCGTAATGGCTTTACGTGGCGTCAGGCATTAGGCTATGTGCTTACGTTTATCGTCGCATGGAACTATGTAGTGATTCCAATATTGGCATTGTTTGGGGTTGTACTTCCCACAATCCCACTTGCTGATGTGTGGAAAGTACTGATTATTCTTGTTGGTGGTAATTAATACCTAATGCAGGCAAGTTTAAGAATAAAAGCTTGCCAATTTTTAGACACACCAATCACAATGAAGTTACCAAAACTTAAATTTACCAAGCAGCTTAGAACCAACTGCGATTAGTGTTGCTGCCGCTGCTTCAACTACCACATCTTTCACTGAATGCCAGGCATCACCAACCCATTCTTTAACTGAATCCCACACGCCTTTTTCTGCTTTTTCCGCCATGGTTTCTGTTTTTACGCTTTCTCCTGCTTCTCGGTAAAATCCGTACTTTTTTTCGTTTGGGATCACATCTATAATCAACTCCATAAGTTCGGAAAGGTTGTAATTCTTCTTCGATGATGTTGCAATAATATTTTTGGCAGGCATGTCAAAGGCACGACTAATTTCAAGCACTTTCTCGCTTACGCTATGCAGTTGTAAGCTGGTCGGTTTGTTCTCTGCTTTACTCCAGTATCTTTCCCCATCATCATCTTCCATGGGTTCAATTTTTTCAGTAGCACTGATAGCAAATATCACTGGGCATTTTTTAATGTTTGGAAGTAGGATTTCTTGGTATGCCTTTTGTGAGTCAGCATATTGTCTTTCATCTGATTTTATAACCCAAACAACAACATCCAATTCGCTTACTTTCTCTTTGTATAACTTCAAATACTCTTCGTTTCTTGCGACGGTTTCCGCAATTCCTGGGAAATCGACGATAATTACACCGCCACCTTCACCATTTTCAGGTTTCAAGTGTATTTCTTGAATTTCTCTAGTTCCAGCGGCGACATGGCTCACTTTAGCAATGTCGCGACCAAATAATGCATTACAAAGAGAGGACTTACCAACGCCAGTAGAGCCCCAGATACCAATTTTAGGTGTGTAGTCTTTTATTTCTTTTATCTTTGCTTCAATAGCTTTGCGTACTTTTTCTCTATTAGTTTCTTTCTGAAGGTCTATCTTTTCCATGATATTATCCATTGATTTGAGTTGAAATTAAAGATGTTGCTTCCATGTGTTGTGAAGTAAGAATAAATAATAGTTATCGGCTGGTTTGAAGAAAACTTTAAGTTTTTCTTAAGGTGAAGGCTAAAAATTATAATCTAGTTTGAAGTTGATTGATTTTATATATAATTATGGCTATATGGATTTCAATTATCAAATGGCTAAAGATGTGTTTTACTAACAAGTATTGCATCCCATGATCCCGTGAGCTAAGGGGATGTTTATACCTAACTACATGAAGCAAAAAAGATGGTAGTTGATTTCCAAATGCTTCAGTAGTTTAATGAGGTTTTTAGGAGGGATGCTAATGAAGAAACGTTTGGAACACATAACGTATGCGTTTTTGATAATATTCGTTATGTTCTTGATAGTTAATAAATCAACTGCTGTTAATGAAACAACGAACTGGATTATTGCAATTGCCAACGTTGTAATGGCTGGTGCTGCTATTACTGGTGTTGTATATGCTCGTAAATATGTCAATGAACTTGCAACTAAAGATGGTTATGAAGCCGCTGTTCAACTAAAAGAAGAGATACTTCCTCATTTGAAGCCCGACTTTTTTGGCGGTGTAACTATCAGTAATATGAATCACGGCGTTAAACTAATTTCTGAAAAACCATTCTCAAAAAGGGATTACTTTGTTCATTTTATGGAATCATTCAAAGTATGCGATGCTGAATGTGTAAGATTTCAGGAATTGCTTTTTGAATTCGATAAGGTATTGAGGAGACTATCTACGTGTGGTTGGGGTGTTGTGAGCGGTAAGCAAACCCAATATGAAAAGCTTATCGAATCAGCAAGAAACTATTCAATGGCTCTTCAAGTTTTAACTAACTACACTGGCTCTTTTATGATGGATCGTAGTATTTTCAAAGACGATTTCCCCAAAAAAGTCAAACAGTTGAATGCTGATGAATTAGTTACCAGACGGCCTTTATTTCAAGGTTTAGATGAAGAATCCAAGTTGAATGTTATAAATTTTGTGAGTAACTATTCAACTGCAAAGGATGAACTCAATAAATCACACGCTGCGTACTTCGAAGGTGAACCACATCTATTTAAGTTTTTCGCTGTAAAGTAATTTCAAAACTAAATACCTGCATATTGACTTATGCAGGTATTTTTTATGGCACGTATTACGAAACAACAATCAAAACTACATCAACAGGTAATGGACTTAGTTCATTCAGACAAGCCACTATCATTTGAAGAAAAGGAATTCATTCTTTGGAACTATCAAGGTGATGGCATTGGCAGTACTGGGGCATTTTTCACACCTGAAATGTTCGCATGGGATTTCACCATTGATAGCTATTCATCGGGGCGATGCCTTGAGTTATGTGCTGGTATAGGGGCGTTAAGTTTCTGTCAGTACACAAGATGTAAACCACAACATATCACCTGCGTAGAACTCAATCCTCATTACGTTCAGATAGGTATGAGAGTACTACCAGAGGCTGAATGGATTGTTGGTGATGCCCTTACATACGTCTCAGAACAGCCTTACGACATTGTTTATGGCAATCCACCATTCGGTAAGATCAAAACCTCTGAGGCTGCTACAGGCTCTTACAGAGGTTCTGAGTTTGAATACAAGGTGATTACCCACGGTGCATCGTTGGCACCTTATGGCGTATGGATTGTTCCACAGGGTTCGGCGGGCTTTGTCTACAGCGGTGCTCGTTGCTATGAACGTCAGGAATCGACGAAGTACAGCAAGTTTGCGGAACAGACTGGCTTTCACTTTGAAGCAGGATGTGGGATTGATACGTCGATCTACCGGGATCAGTGGCATGGGACTAACGTAGTGTGTGAGGTAGTGACGGTTGAATATATGTAGTGATCAATTTCTCATTTAAACACCATATATGGTGTTAGCGGTCGGTTTGTTAGTGTAAAATACAACCTCACTAAACTGGAGGGCTGTAGAATGGGTAAGAACCAACACGTAGTGCCTCACAATGGCGATTGGGCAGTAAAAGGTGAGGGTAATGGAAAGGCTACATCAGTTCATGATACTCAACAGCAAGCAATTGATGCTGCAAGAACAATCGCCCAGAATCAGGGTAGTGAACTTTTAATACATGGACGTGATGGACAGATCCGAGCAAGGGATTCACACGGCAAAGATCCATTCCCACCGAAGGGTTAAAAACCTTCTCTTAATCTAAGAGGCTACGGCCTCTTTTTTTGTCTCAATATTTAGATTGGATTATTTACTTTTGGACAGCCGAGCGAGACAAATCCGACGCGCGGCGGCAGTGTATTGGTAGTGGACATAAGGTGGTTTCCGGTTCAGCACAGCAATGGCGCGCGATTTTACCTGTGTTGTGATGAAAATTGTAGCGTTATCTGTAAGGGATTAGTTAAGCGTAAAGTAACGCAAAAACCCGTAAAGGTCTGCACCCATCGCCCGGGGTCGGACGGCAGAACACGAGGGCAACCGAAAGTCAGTAACTCACCGTTGTGTAAAAGAATTTCTAATAAACACCGAATAATCAGGTGGATAAATATTAAACATCTTTAACTTTACGACAGCGATTTTGGTCACATTCTAAGTTGATATTTGCTTGTTTTCATTAATAATGAATCGCTTAACCAGTACTGAAGGCGTCGTTTCTTCAGATCATGACGTGGACAATGTGAGAGCAAAATAATGAAAGAGATCATCAACGGGTTTCTGAGTTTTCAGCAGACAGTCTTTCCCGAAAGAAAGGCGCTTTTTAAAAGTCTGGCATCTAATCAGAATCCAAAAGCGCTGTTTATCTCTTGCTCAGACAGCCGTCTGGTGCCGGAACTCGTTACTCAGCAGGAACCCGGACAGCTGTTCGTCATCCGTAATGCGGGCAACATTGTGCCCTCTTTTGGTCCGGAACCGGGCGGCGTGTCAGCGACAATTGAGTATGCCGTAATGGCGCTGGGGGTTTCTGACATCATTATCTGTGGTCACTCAAACTGTGGCGCGATGAACGCTATCGCCTCCTGTGCCTGTATGGATTCGATGCCAGCCGTCGAGCACTGGCTGCGTTATGCCGATGCGGCAAAAGCGGTGGTTGAGCAGCGTGAATACGATTCGCCTGAGAAGAAGCTCAACGAAATGGTGCAGGAAAACGTGATTGCCCAGCTGAACAACATGAAAACCCACCCGTCAGTCTCGGTCGGGTTACGTCAGGGCAAGCTGCGCCTGCACGGCTGGGTGTACGATATTGAGAGCGGTACGATTCTGGCGCTGACGCCGGGCGGTAAAGAGTTTATCTCACTGGCAGAAAATCCCGATACCTGTTTCGAATAACCGCTTCCGCCCGCTATCTTACTGCGGGCGGTCTCTTCTCTTCACGATCACTTTTCGGGCGGTCTCTTCTTTTCTCTTCACGATCCCTTTTCGGTCGGTTTTCCCAGCGCATGCCATTGCCCATCCTGCTGCCAACGCCTTGTTTAATCTTTTGTAAATCCTTTACTGCATTCCAGACGGTCTGACTACGCTTAACAGCACTGCACGCTGTCAGGAGAAGACTATGGTTCGTATTCCGACCCCGTTGTTATTGAGTGGCGCATTACTCTTTTCCAGCCCGCTGTGGGCGAGTGACCTTAAGGTTGAGGTGCTTCAGGATAAGCTGGATCACCCCTGGTCTGTGGCATTTTTGCCCGATAATCAGACGTTGCTGATTACTGAACGATCCGGCCAACTGCGCAGCTGGCGGCCTGACAGCGGCTTGTCCGAACCGATTCAGGGCGTGCCAAAGGTCTGGGCGCAGCGTCAGAGCGGACTGCTGGATGTGGTGCTGGCCCCCGATTTTGCCCAGAGCCGTCGCGTCTGGCTCAGCTATACCGAAGCGGACAGCAACGGCAAGGCCGGCGCCGTGGTGGGCTACGGCAAACTCAGCCCTGATAACCGCCAGTTAACCGATTTTCATGAGGTGATTCAGCAAACGCCGCGCCTCTCAAGTGGCAATAATATCGGCACCCGGCTGGCCTTCGATCGTCAGGGCTTTTTATGGATTGCCTTTGGCGACAACTTTGTCAGCAGTGCCGCACAGGACCTCGATAAACTTCAGGGCAAGCTGCTGCGTTTGAACGCGGACGGCAGCGTGCCAAACGATAATCCCTTCGTCAATAAACCCGGCGCGCGCCCCGAAATCTGGGCCTATGGTTTACGCAATCCTCAGGGGCTGGCACTGAATCCCTGGACTCAGGTGATGTGGGAAAGTGAGCATGGTCCCCGCGGTGGCGATGAGGTAAATATTATTCAGAAGGGCAAAAATTATGGCTGGCCGCTGGCAACCTACGGCATTGATTACAACGGCAATAAGGTGCCGGAATCCAAAGGCACGCATGTGGCAGGCACGGAACAGCCGGCGTTTTACTGGAAAGTCTCGCCAGCGATCAGCGGTATGGCGTTTTATAACAGCGCACGTTTTCCACAGTGGAAAAATTCGCTGTTTATTGGCGCGCTGAAAGAGAAGAACCTGATTCGGTTGCATATCAATGGCGAGAAGGTCGTCGAAGAACAACGGTTGCTGGACGGGCGCAATGAGCGTATCCGCGATGTCCGTCAGGGGCCCGATGGCTATCTCTATTTACTGACGGATGAGGCTAACGGTAAATTGCTCAGGGTTGGGTTGACGCAGGACGCCAGCGCGTCCCGCGGTTAACTCAGCGAGCCCAGTGGCAGACCTGCCAGCCGCGCTTTTCGGCTTCCTGTAACAGCGGTTCCGCCGGATTAATTACGTGTGCATAGTCGGCCTGCGCCAGCATGGGCAGGTCGTTCATGGAATCACTGTAAGCCCAGGTGTGCGCGTAGGTTTCGGCAGGGCGCGCGGCTTTCCATTCTTCTACCCGCTTCACTTTGCCATGCTGAAACGTCAGGGTGCCGTAGGTGTTGCCGCTATAACGTTCGTCCACCACTTCGACACCAATGGCCAGGGCCCCGCAGGCACCGAGCTGGCTGGCGATAGGATTCACCAGATGTTCGCCGCTGGCGGAGATCACGATAATTCTGTCACCGCGCGCCTGATGCCAGTCAAGCCGCGCCCGGGCTTCCGGGTAAACGCGCGGCATGATATCACGGTGGATAAAGCGTCGAACCCATCCTTCCACCGTCATCGTCGCCATGCCGGTCAGCGGGGAAAGGGTTTTATGCATGTACTCATCAATCGACAGCGTCCCGGCATAATATTGACGCATTAATTCCTGTTCTTCATCAATCAGGTCACTGGAGGCAAAGCCTTGTGAGACCAGCCAGCGTAGCCACAGGCCGGTACTGTCCTCACTAATCAGCGTTTCGTCCAGATCAAACAGGGCTAGATCCATAGGGGTTCTCCTCAATTGAATAAAGTCAGGGTAACCCAGTTTTGTGACGGCCTTAACTTTCTGATTAAAAAATCAGAATTTAGCGCATTTTTATGTGCGACATTCGTGAGGGAAAATGGCACGCGCGCGGCACGCTTGCCAGGGTTAATCTACTAAAATCTATAAAACTTTACGATTAAGCGGTTTTTTTCATTGACGCCAGCGGGTAGCGTTCTCACAGAAGGTGTTAAGCCTTTGACTCTCGTTTTACTAAGGACAATCCGGCCAAGCCCATGACAAATACTTGCTTTTCATCTCACCTGCGGCGTATTGCTGCAACCTCTTTGCTACTCGTTGCGCCGATGGCTGTTTTCGCGGAACAGGCACCGGCCGCCCCTCAAATTGACGCCAAAGCCTGGATTTTAATTGACTACGCCAGCGGCAAAGTGTTGACCGAATCCAATGCCGATCAGCGACTCGATCCCGCCAGCCTGACAAAAATGATGACCAGCTATGTGGTTGGCCAGGCAATCAAATCCGGCAAAATTAAACCTGACGACATGGTAACAGTGGGGCAGGATGCCTGGGCTACCGGCAATCCTAAACTGCGGGGCTCTTCTCTGATGTTTCTGAAGCCCGGCGATCGTATCCCGGTGCATGAGCTGAACAAAGGGATTGTGATCCAGTCCGGGAACGATGCCTGCATCGCGCTGGCGGACTATGTTGCCGGCAGTCAGGATTCCTTTATCGGTCTGATGAATAACTATGTGAAAGCGCTTGGCCTGAAAAACACCCACTTTATGACGGTGCATGGTCTGGATGCCGACGGTCAGTACAGCACCGCGCGGGACATGGCGCTGATTGGTCAGGCACTGATTCGGGATGTGCCGGAAGAGTACGCCCTGAACAAGGAAAAAGAGTTTACCTTTAACAATATTCGTCAGATGAACCGCAACCGTCTGCTCTGGAGCAGCAATCTGAAGGTGGATGGGATTAAAACCGGCCACACTTCTGGCGCGGGAAATAACCTGGTCGCTTCAGCCACCGAAGGCGATATGCGACTGATCTCGGTTGTGCTGGGCACCGCCAGTGATGCCATTCGCTTCCGGGAAAGTGAAAAATTACTGACGTGGGGCTTCCGCTTCTTTGAAACCGTGACCCCAATTAAAGCAGGTGCGCCTTTTGCCCAGCAGCGCGTCTGGTTTGGCGAACACAATCAGGTCAACCTGGGCGTGGAAAAAGACGCGGCACTGACCATTCCTAAAGGGCAGATGAAAAACCTCAAAGCCAGCTACAGCCTGACATCGCCGCAGCTTGAGGCGCCGTTGAAGAAAAATCAGGTCGTGGGCACCATTGATTTTCAGCTGGACGGTAAAACGATCGAACAACGTCCGCTGGTGGTGCTGCAGGATGTGCCGGAAGGCGGCTTCTTCAGCCGCATCATTGATTTCGTCATGATGAAATTTAATGGCTGGTTCGGGAAGTGGTTCAGCTAAAAACAGGGGACGCCGTGGCGTCCCTTTTTTTTAACCTTGTGTCCAGCCTTTACGAATCGGTAAAGCGAACAGCGCCCGATAGAGCGGGTTGATGATATTGAGCAGGCGTTCGCCATACAGTTGCCAGGCAAGGTGTGACGCCAGGCAACCCAGCATTCCCACCAGAAAACCGCCCAGCATATCCATTGGCCAGTGAACCCCAAGGTAAACACGGGACCAGGCGATTGCGGTGGCGACCACCATCAGAATGATGCCCGACCAGAGCCGATGCCAGAACAGGAAAGCCAGCGCAAAGGTGAAAATCGTGGTGCCGTGATCGCTGGGATAGGAGTCATCGGCCGCGTGCGCAAGAAACTGATGACCAAAATTGATCGCGAAAGGGCGCGGATGCGGTAACAGCTGCCCAACGCACCAGGAGATGGCGAGCGCGTACAGCAGCGCAATGCCGGTTTTTAATACCAGCACACGTTGTGAGGCAACCCGATCGCGCGGTCCCCACAGCCACAGTGCCACAATCAGCAGCGGAACGATGGCGATTAAGTCTCTGGCGATGAAGATGGCAAGCTGCAATAACCAGTGAGGCGAATCCGGTGTTGCGTTAATTGCCATAAACAGGGTGCGGTTCAATTCTTCCATTACGGGCTCGGTTCCTCTTACTGATGTTCAGATTCTCTCAATCCGGGAAAAAGGGCTTAAGCTAACGGGCGAAACCGGATTGAGTCTGTCGCATCTGCTAGCACATACTGCTAACAAAATAAGCTGCCTATCCTGCGTGCAGACGGTCAGAGAGTCCATCACAAGGTTCTTAATCTGCGTTAAGGTTGCAAAACGGTTTAAGTTTAATGATGTTTTAGTGTCCAGGCAGGGCGGGCAGGAGAAAGGCATAAAAAAACCCGCTGGGAAAAAGACCAGCGGGCTCCACAATTTGGGGATTTCAAAGAAAAGCAGTGGCACTTATTCAGACTGTGGTCGGGAAAAAAAGTTCTGGACGTCAGTAAAAAAATTTTATAAGGGCAGTAACGGCCAGATAATAACGATTAATGTTCCCGCCAGCGTCAGCAAAACGTTCGCGATAGCATAGGTCCCGGCGTAGCCAAGTGCCGGGATGTTACTGCGAGCCGTGTCGCTGATTATCTCCATGGCTGGCGCGCAGGTGCGTGCACCCATAATGGCGCCAAACAGCAGCGCGCGGTTCATGCGCAGAACATAGGCGCCAAACAGGTAGCAAATCACTACCGGTAACAGGCTGACCAGCAGGCCGCATAAGAGCATCAGTGCGCCGTTACCCGATATACCGTGGTCGATACCGCTGCCGGCGCTCAGCCCGACGCCCGCCATGAATACCATCAGCCCGAACTCTTTCACCATCGTCAGCGCACCCTGCGGAATATAGCCAAAGGTAGGATGGTTAGCGCGCAGGAAGCCCAGCATAATGCCGGCAAACAACAACCCTGCGGCGTTACCGATGCCAAAGCTAAAGTTGCTGAACTGGAACGTAATTAACCCGACCATCAGACCGATGATAAAAAAAGCACAGAATGCCAGCAGGTCGGTCATCTGACTGTGAATCGCCACAAAGCCGATGCGATCCGCTACGCTCTTCACCCGTCGCGCTTCGCCGCTGACCTGCAACACATCACCTTTGTTCAGCATGATGTTGTCATCAATAGGCATCTCGATCTGGCTGCGAATCACGCGGTTGAGAAAGCAGCCGTGATCGGTAAGGTTGAGTTTGCTTAGCCGTTTGTTGACGGCATTGTGGTTTTTCACCACGATCTCTTCCGTCACAATCCGCATATCCAGCAGATCGCGGTCAAAAACTTCTTTGCCGTTACGAAAGCTGGCATCCAGGCGCGCGTGGGCATCCGGATAGCCCACCAGGGAAATATCATCCCCCAGTTGCAGCACCGCATCACCATCCGGGCTGGCAAGGATGCCATTGCGGCGAATTCGTTCGATATAGCAGCCGGTTTGCCGGTAAATACCGAGCTCACGCAAGTTTTTGCCGCCGCTCCACGCCACAAGTTCCGGGCCGACGCGGTAAGCGCGAATCACCGGCAGAAACACTTTGCGCTGGCTGTCGGCGTCAAGACCGCGTTCGCGCGCAATCTGCTGGGCGCAGGTGGGTAAGTCCTGATGTTGTAAACGGGGCAGATAGCGTGCGCCGAAAATCAGGCTGACTAACCCGACAAGATAGGTTACGGCATAACCCAGGCTGAGTTGATCCTGCATGATGCTCAGCTGTCTGGGATCGCTGATGCTCTGGCGCAGCGTATCACCCGCGCCAACCAGGACCGGCGTGGACGTCATGGAGCCGGCCAGTACGCCTGCGGTCAGGCCGATGTCCCAGCCAAAGAGCTTGCCGAATCCCAGGGCCAGCAGCAGGGCGCTGACCACCATCACAATGGCGAGCATGAAATAATTTTTGCCATCCCGAAAGAAAATGGAAAAAAAGTTGGGGCCTGCTTCAATGCCGACGCAGAAAATAAACAACATGAAACCCAGGCTCAGGGCATCCGTATTCATCGAGAAGTGTTGCTGACCTAATAATAATGAAACCACTAATACGCCAATGGAATTTCCGAGTTGTATCGAGCCAAAACGTAATTTCCCCAGGCAAAGTCCCAGTGCCAGTACGAAAAATAATAACAGAATGTCATTACCTCTTAACAATTCTGCGATGTTAACATTCAACATTTTAACTTCTTGTTTACTTGTAACCTATTGAAGAGAGGCCTGTTTTTCGCTATCTTGAGCAGGCCGTAAGATTACCTCCAGCTATCACTGATGTCTGAAAAGGTAACGCGGCCAATATTCTAATCAGAAAAATCATTCTCAGCCATTGGCGACTTTCATTCGTTCTCAAAACGACTGTTTCTTTTTATTTCCACCAGGCTCGGCAAGGTCAAAGGCGAAGTTTTGGCATGTTTTTAATGAGTGGGGAGTTATGCCGCAGCGTTATTATTTCTGGGCAACCTGCGTATCAGGTGGCGTGTTTTATTGTGTCGTGTTTATGTTTACCCAGGATTTCCGGCTGTCAGGCACGCAGACGCTACACAGCCAGCCTGAATTGCTGCTTTTTTTACTGCCGGGTGCCGTCATGGCGCTCATGCAGCGGGAGGCGCCGCTAAAAAGCACGCTGGTGATGGCGTTTACTGGAACGGTGCTGGCTGCACTGCTGCTACATAGCGTGTTTGCCGGGAGTGCCAGCTGGAATTATATTGCTGTCTGGAGCATGAGCGGTATGTTCTGGGCGGGATGCGGGGCATTGCTGGTGCGATTGCTGCGACTGATCGCGGCGTCAAAGCGTTAGGCTACTGTGTTGAGCTGCATCCTGCCGTTGTCGCGTTATCGCACGCGGAGCTGGCTTAACCGATCATCAAGGCGCGGCTGGCATCACGCCAGCGCGCACTTTTCAGGACGTCAGTTCTGATACATCCGTTGCTCAGGCAACAAATCCCAGATTCTCTTTTGTCCAGGCGGCGAATTCGGTGTAGCCACCAATATGCTGCTCATCCAGAAAAATCTGCGGTACGGTGCTGACAGGTTTACCTGCACTGGCTTCCAGATCGGCTTTAGTGATGCCTTCCGCCTGAATATCAACATACTGGTAATTGAAATCGTCACGCCCGGCCTGCAGCTTATCCGCCAGTTCTTTCGCCCGAACACAGTAAGGGCAGCCGGGACGACCAAAAATAACAGCAATCATTGAGAACTCCTTGCGAGGTCAGTGTGTGATGACGATCACACGACAAAGTCTGGAAAGCCGGTAATGATGCCCGCTCGTCGTGCTTAAAGAAAGCAGGATTTACCTGTTAGTCTGATGCCCGCATCCTATGACGTCGCAAAGCCGGGCCCGGTGCTCTGCAATGGCACTCTCCGAAACCGCTGATGGGCAATTTTAAGGATCTTATCCATAATTGAGACTCAGTCAGCCCTGAGGCAGGAGGAAACCATGCGGAATGTCGCAAAATTGCCCAAGACCATACTGGCAATGGAGGCGCTGGGCGGCGTACTTATCGCGAGCGCGCTGCTGGTCGTTAACCAGTGGTTACCCGCACTGCCTGCCGGTGCCGGGAGCACGCGCCTGGCGACCGCACTGTTTATTATTGGCATTCTGCTGATGTTACCTGCCGCCTGGCTATTGATGTGGCGCTGTGCCAAAGCACTTGCGCCGCAGTTGTTCAACCTTTCTGAAAAAAAAGATAATTAGCTGGAGATTTTATGACACCGACTATCGATTTATTATGCAGCCACCGTTCCATCCGTTCTTTTACGGATCAAAAGGTGAGTGCTGAACAGCGTGAGGCGATTATTGCTGCGGCGCAATCGGCGTCCACATCCAGCTTTTTGCAGTGCTCATCTATTGTACGCATCACCGATCCGGCGTTACGTGACCAACTGGTTACCCTGACGGGCGGTCAGACATGGGTGGCCGAGGCGGCGGAGTTTTGGGTATTTTGCGCTGACTTTAATCGTCACCTGCAAATCTGCCCTGATGCCCAGTTAGGCCGGGCAGAACAGCTGCTGCTGGGCTGTGTGGATACGGCGCTGATGGCGCAAAATGCCATGGTGGCAGCGGAATCCCTGGGGCTGGGCGGCGTCTTTATTGGCGGCATTCGTAATAATATCGCTCAGGTTACCGAACTGCTGGGCCTGCCAAAATTTGTGCTGCCGCTGTTTGGTTTCTGTCTTGGCTATCCTGAATCCATACCGGATGTTAAACCGCGCATCCCGCAGTCGATGCTGGTGCACGAAAATCGTTATCAACCAGTGGATCCTGCGGTGCTGGCTGATTACGATAGCCGCACGGCGATCTACTATGAACAACGCGACAGCAACCAGCGTAGCGAAACCTGGAGCCAGTTGATTCAGCGCCTGATCATCAAAGAGACGCGCCCGTTTATGCTGGATTACCTGCATCAGCAGGGCTGGGCAACACGCTAATTTAACGCAAGGATTTTGATTGATGAAAATGGCCATTCTGTCGCGCGATGGAACGCTCTATTCCTGTCGCCGTTTACGTGACGTCGCCGAACAGCGCGGTCATTTTGTTCAAATCATCGATCCGCTCTCGTGTTACATGAACATCAACCCCGCCTCGCCCGGTATTCACTACCGTGGCGAGCCGCTGGGGCACTTCGATGCCGTTATTCCGCGCATTGGCACCGGGATTACCTTCTACGGCACGGCGGTGCTACGCCAGTTCGAAATGTGCGGCAGTTATCCTTTAAATGAATCCGCCGCCGTGACCCGCGCGCGTGACAAATTGCGTTCCCTGCAGCTGCTGGCACGGGACGGGATTGATATGCCGGTAACGGGATTTGCCTCTTCTCCTGACGACACGCAGGATCTGATCGCCATGGTAGGCGGCGCGCCGCTGGTGGTGAAACTGGTCGAAGGCACGCAGGGGATCGGCGTGGTGTTGGCAGAGACGCGCCAGGCGGCAGAAAGCGTTATCGATGCCTTTCGTGGGCTGAATGCACACATTTTAGTGCAGGAGTTTATTCAGGAAGCACGCGGACGCGATGTGCGCTGTCTGGTCATTGGCGATCGGGTCGTGGCGGCCATTGAGCGCCAGGCGAAAGAGGGCGATTTTCGCTCGAATTTACATCGCGGCGGCAAAGCCTGCACGGTTGACATTAGCGAGCAGGAGCGCGAGATGGCAGTCAAAGCCGCCGCGGTTCTGGGGCTGGACGTCGCGGGGGTGGATATTCTGCGCTCGGCGCGCGGCCCGCTGGTGATGGAGGTGAATGCTTCACCAGGTCTGGAAGGGATTGAAACCACAAGCGGTCTTGACATCGCAGGCATGATGATTGACCACATTGAACGGCATGCTACCCCCGGGCTCCGTCCTAAAACCACGGGTTGACCCGCGCTTTTCAGTGGTTTTCGTGGAATCTCACCACGTTTTTCCGTAAGCTAGGTCGCTTATTTATCACCCCATGGGATTTTACAATGGATTCTCTTGTCGTTCCGGATATCGACCTGCTGCGTCGTTGGCTGGATCAGCAAAATATCACTTGGTTTGAATGTGATGCTTGTCAGGCACTTCATTTGCCGCACATGCAAAACTTCGACGGGGTGTTTGACGCTAAAATCGACCTGGTCGATAACGTCATTCTGTTTTCGGCACTGGCCGAAGTAAAACCGACTGCGCTTATTCCGCTGGTGGGTGACTTATCGCAAATTAACGCCAGTTCGCTCACGGTGAAGGCGTTCATCGATATACAGGATGACAACCTGCCTAAGCTTATTGTTTGTCAGTCAATGATGACCACTGCCGGGTTAACCTTCGGGCAGTTTGCACACTTTATGAAGCAGAGCGAAGAAGAAATTTCCATGGTCATTATGGAAGCCTTTGCCAATAATCTGCTGATGATAGGTGAAGACGAAGAGCACGTCTCAAGCAGCAGCATCCATTCTGTTCTGCACTAAGAACAGGATCTGATTAAGCCGTCACCCGTGACGGCTTTTTTTATTCCCGGCGAATGTCTACTTGCTGACCCGCGCTATTTCCCGCCCCGCCGATGCAGCCGCAAAGATCCCTGTCTCCGGCACGCGTAATTCTTAATGTTATCAATTGTGAACGACATAGATTAATTTATAACCGTAATGTTTTATTCTGCATTAAGCCCTTAATTGCCAGATTTATGACGTTCTTTATGCCATAAAAGCCGAACCTCATAGCTTAAACATGCCTAAAATATTGAGTTCAGGCGTTTTTTACGCTGAGGTCTGGTGAACCCTTAACGGGGGGGCTATGCTTGCGGGGCGGCGACAAGCCTTAGATTGCCGCGCAGGTATAGGTTTTTACTATTAAACGTCCACTGAATAATGATTCATTGTGTCACTGAATTTTAATCACAAAACGCAAAACTGAATCACTGATGTGCAGCGTTGTTATAACCCGCTCAGGAGGATTAAAAGCATGTTCAACCAACGTCAAAAATGGTTGTCAGGTGTGGTTGCTGGGGTGCTGATGGCTGCTTCAGCCAGTACCATGGCGGAAGATAAGACGCTGCACGTTTATAACTGGTCGGATTATATTTCGCCAGATACCGTGCCTAATTTCGAAAAGCAGACCGGCATTAAAGTCGTCTACGACGTGTTTGATTCCAATGAAGTGCTGGAAGGCAAACTGATGGCCGGCAGTACGGGTTACGATGTCGTGGTGCCTTCTTCCAGTTTCCTGGCGCGTCAGCTTCAGTCCGGCGTGTTTCAGCCGCTAGATAAAAGCAAACTGCCAAACTATAAAAATCTGGATCCCGCGTTAATGGCGAAAGTGGCGCAACACGATCCGGGTAACAAATATGCGATTCCTTATTTGTGGGGCACCACCGGCATTGGCTATAACGTCGAAAAAGTGAAAGCTGCGCTGGGCGCGGATGCGCCGGTAAACAGTTGGGATCTGGTCTTGAAGCCGGAAAACCTGGAAAAACTGAAAAGTTGTGGCGTGTCTTTCCTGGATGCGCCTGAAGAGATCTTCGCAACCGTACTTAATTATTTGGGCAAAGATCCTAACAGCAGCGATGCAAAAGATTATTCTGGCGCCGCGACGGATCTGCTACTTAAGCTGCGTCCGAATATTCGTTACTTCCACTCTTCGCAATATATTAACGATCTGGCGAACGGCAATATCTGTGTGGCTATTGGCTGGTCAGGCGATATTCTTCAGGCGAAAAACCGTGCGGAGAAAGCAAAGAATGGCGTCAACATTGGTTACAGCGTACCGAAAGAGGGCGCACTGGCCTTCTTCGATATGATGGCGATTCCAAAAGACGCGAAAGATGTGGATGCCGCTTACACCTGGCTGAATTACATCATGGATCCGAAAGTGATTGCTGACATCTCCAATAAAATGAATTACGCCAACGGCAATAAAGCGTCACTGCCGCTGATTAATGCCGATATCCGTAATAACCCGGGTATTTACCCGACGCCGGATGCCATGGCCAAACTGTTTGTGCTGAAGGTCCAAGATCCAAAACTGGATCGTGTGCGTACGCGTGCATGGACTAAGGTTAAAAGCGGTAAGTAATTCGACAGCATATGTTTTGTGACAGCAACAGAGGCGCAGTGCAGGCCTCTGTTGTGCCATTTTTAGCGGCACTGTTTGCCGCGTTGTTCCGCCTGGCTCCGGAGAACTACATTCGTGAACGATGCCATCCCTCGCCCGCAAAATAAAACCGCAAAAGCGTTAACGCCGCTGCTGGAAATTCGCAACCTGACCAAATCGTTTGACGGCCAGCATGCCGTGGATGATGTCAGCCTGACCATTTACAAAGGGGAGATTTTCGCTCTGCTCGGCGCGTCCGGCTGTGGCAAATCTACCCTTTTACGCATGCTGGCGGGTTTTGAACAGCCCACCAGCGGCCAGATTGTGCTGGATGGGCACGATCTCTCCCATGTCGCGCCCTATCAGCGGCCGATCAATATGATGTTTCAGAGCTATGCGCTGTTCCCCCATATGACGGTTGAGCAGAACATCGCCTTTGGCCTAAAGCAAGACAAACTGGCAAAGGGCGAAATCGCCAGCCGCGTGGAAGAAATGCTGTCACTGGTGCACATGCAGGAATTTGCCAAACGTAAGCCGCACCAGCTTTCAGGGGGTCAACGGCAGCGCGTGGCGCTGGCGCGCAGCCTGGCAAAGCGGCCTAAACTGCTGCTACTGGATGAACCCATGGGGGCGCTGGACAAAAAGCTACGCGACCGTATGCAACTGGAAGTGGTCGATATTCTGGAGCGGGTCGGGGCGACCTGCGTGATGGTGACGCACGATCAGGAAGAGGCCATGACGATGGCGGGGCGAATTGCCATCATGAACCGGGGCAAATTCGTCCAAATTGGTGAGCCGGAAGAGATTTACGAGCATCCTACCAGCCGCTACAGCGCCGAGTTTATCGGTTCAGTTAACGTGTTCGACGGTCTGCTGCGTGAACGTCAGGAAGACGGCCTGGTGATTGACAGTCCGGGCCTCAAGCATCCTCTGAAAGTGGATTCCGATGTGTCGGTCGTCGATAACGTGCCGGTTCACGTTGCCCTGCGCCCGGAAAAGGTGATGCTGTGTGAAGAGATCCCTGCCGATGGCTGTAACGTCGCGGACGGTGAGGTGGTACACATCGCGTATCTGGGCGATCTCTCCATTTACCATGTTCGCCTGCACAGCGGTCAGATGCTCAGTGCCCAGCTGCAAAATGAACATCGCTACCGCAAAGGTATGCCGACCTGGGGCGACCAGGTGCGCCTGTGCTGGGACAGTGACAGCTGCGTGGTTTTGACAGTTTAAGGAGGCGCGATGAGCCAGATTTTTCAACGCACGAAAGCCCCGGCTAAGCTGCTCGGTACACCGTTGCAGCGCTGGGCAACGCGCATAAAAATGCAGCACGGGCGCAAGCTCGTCATTGCATTGCCTTACCTGTGGCTGATTCTGTTTTTTCTGTTGCCGTTCCTGATTGTTTTAAAAATCAGCTTTGCGGATATTGCCCGTGCCATTCCGCCTTACACCGAGTTGGTCACCTGGGCTGACGATCAACTGAGTCTGGTATTGAATCTGGGCAACTATGTCACGCTCAGTGAGGATCCGCTGTATATCGACGCCTATTTGCAGTCGTTAAAAGTGGCCGCGATCTCCACTGTCATCTGTCTGCTGATTGGTTATCCGCTGGCCTGGGCCGTCGCGCACAGTAAGCCCTCGATGCGGTCTGTCCTGCTGCTGCTGGTCATATTGCCGTCGTGGACGTCGTTCCTGGTGCGGGTTTACGCCTGGATGGGGCTGCTGAACAATAACGGTATTCTTAATCGTTTTCTGATGTGGACAGGCGTGATCGATCATCCACTGGTGATCCTCTACACCAATACGGCGGTCTATATCGGGATTGTGTACTGCTATCTGCCGTTTATGGTCTTGCCCATCTATACCGCGCTGACGCGTATCGATTACTCGCTGGTGGAAGCCTCGCTGGACCTGGGCGCGCGCCCGCTGAAAACCTTCTTCAGCGTGATCGTGCCTCTGACCAAAGGCGGCATCATTGCTGGTTCCATGCTGGTGTTTATCCCGGCGGTCGGCGAGTACGTGATTCCCGAACTGCTGGGCGGACCGGACAGCATCATGATTGGTCGTATTCTCTGGCAGGAGTTCTTTAACAACCGCGACTGGCCGGTGGCCTCCGCGCTGGCGGTGATCATTTTGCTGATTTTGATTCTGCCGATTATCTGGTTCCATAAACATCAAAACCGAGAAATGGGAGAGAAGGGATGAATAATCTGCCAACGATCCGCTCTCCCTGGCGCACGGCGATTTTGGCCTGCTGCTTTATGTTTCTGTACGCGCCGATGCTGCTGCTGGTGGTTTACTCCTTTAACAGTTCCCAGCTGGTTACGGTCTGGGAAGGGTTTTCATTTCACTGGTATCAGGTGCTGTTTCAGGACGATGCCATGATCGATGCGGTGCTGCTGAGCCTCACCATTGCTGCGCTTTCCGCCACCATGGCGGTGGTGCTGGGTACCATGGCGGCGGTGATCATCGTGCGGTTTGGGCGTTTTCGTGGCCATAACGGCTTTGCCTTTATGCTCACTGCACCGCTGGTCATGCCCGATGTGATTACCGGCCTGTCGCTGCTGTTGCTGTTTGTCGGGCTCGGCAATGCGCTGGGCTGGCCGACAGAACGCGGTACGCTCACCATCTGGCTGGCGCACGTGACCTTCTGTACCGCCTACGTGGCGGTGGTGATCAATTCGCGCCTGCGCGAGTTGGACCGTTCAATTGAGGAAGCCGCAATGGATCTTGGCGCGACGCCGTTGAAGGTCTTCTTTGTGATCACGGTGCCGATGATTGCGCCGGCCATCGTGACCGGCTGGCTGCTGGCCTTTACCCTGTCACTGGATGACCTGGTGATTGCCAGCTTTGTGACCGGCCCGGGTGCCACCACCTTACCGATGGCGATTTTTGCCACGGTACGACGTGGCGTTAATCCGGAGATCAACGCGCTGGCTTCCCTGATCCTGTTCGTTGTGGGCATCGTGGGCTTTATTGCCTGGCGCGTCATGGCACATGAAGAAAAACAGCGTTTAAGCGATATTCAGAAAGCGAAACGTGGCTGAAATCCCCGACTTTTGCCATTCTATAGAAGGGCTGGTTAATCCAGCCTTTTTATCGTCATGGTGGAGTGAAAGACATGTCGGAAATGCTTAAACACGGCGCTGTTTTACCGGCTGCCCCGGTCCCCGTCACGGTGGCGGGCGTGGCGATTATCGCGACGCGCTGCCTGAGCGTGTTGATGCTGGCGAATGAACTGGGTTATACCGAGCTGGCCAACTTTGTCCATCGCAGTGCGCAGTCATGGGATTCCACGCTGATCTTCATCGCCAGCCAGGTCATTTTCTTATTTGAATTGCGCTGTGCCTTTACGCTGATGCGCGGAAGCAACCGGGGACGCTGGGGATTCGTGGCGGCGCAAATTGTGGTGCTGTTATATATGTTGATGGCCTCCACAGGCGGGATCTATCCGGAAATCTACAGTATTGCAGGTGAAAATAATCTGCAGATTATTCACCGCACGCTGCTGCAAAAACTGCCCGATCTGATGGTGTTATTACTGCTTTTTCTGCCCGCCAGCAGCCGCGCATTTTTCCGCAAGCGGTGATACAATCGCGCTCCGCCAACCTTCCCGACAGTTAATACAGGCTTTACCATGCACTGCGCGCTCTATGACGCTCACCGTTGCCGCTCTTGCCAGTGGCTTGAAAAACCCTATCCCCAGCAGCTTGATGATAAAGGGGCCCGGCTGAACCAACTGCTGGCCGCGTTTCCGGTTAAACAGTGGCTGCCGCCGGTAACCTCAGCGCAGCAAGGGTTCCGCAATAAAGCAAAGATGGTGGTAAGCGGCAGCGTTGAGCGTCCGGTTTTCGGCATAGTGCAGCGCAACGGCGAGGCGACAGATCTTTGCGCATGTCCGCTTTATCCCGACAGCTTTTCCCCGGTACTGGCGACCTTAAAACCCTTTATCGCGCGTGCCGGTTTAACGCCGTATAACATTGAACGTCAGCGCGGTGAACTGAAGTATTTGCTGCTCACCGAAAGTACCCAGGGCGGCATGATGCTGCGTTTTGTCCTGCGGTCGCACACCAAACTGACACAGCTGCGTAACGCCCTGCCGTGGCTACAGCAGCAACTCCCACAGCTAAAGGTCATTTCAGCCAACATACAGCCGGTGCATATGGCTATTCTGGAAGGGGACGAGGAGGTCGCATTGACATCCACTCAGGCGCTGGCGGACGAGTTTAACGGCGTGCCGTTGTGGATTCGGCCACAAAGCTTTTTCCAGACCAATCCTCAGGTCGCCAGTGCGCTGTACGCGACGGCGCGCGACTGGGTACGTCAACTGCCGGTGACCAGCATGTGGGATCTGTTTTGCGGCGTGGGCGGATTTGGCCTGCATTGTGCCTCACCCACGTTAGCGCTTACCGGTATTGAGATCAGTCCCGAAGCCATCCAGTGCGCGCAGCGCTCTGCGCAGATGCTGGGTCTGAACAACGTCAGTTTTGCCGCACTGGATTCCACCGCGTTTGCCACTGAGCGGGATAGGGTGCCACAGCTGGTGCTGGTGAATCCGCCGCGTCGCGGGATTGGGGAAGCGCTGTGTGATTATCTCAGCGCCATGGCGCCTGACTATGTGCTCTATTCAAGCTGCAATCCGCAGACCATGGCACAGGATATTGCCCGGCTGAAGGATTACGAGGTGACCCAGGTACAGCTGTTCGATATGTTTCCGCACACGGCGCATTTTGAAGTGCTGACGCTACTGACGCGTTAACGGTCAGGCGGGCCAGCCTGATCCTCTGCTGAACGGAGGAGAGTGCAGAACCGATCAGCCGAAACGCCGCTGGCCCATGAGCGTTATTCAGGGAACCATTTCTGATTGATTTTCTGCCAGCTGCCGTTGGCTTTCAGGGCCGCCAGCGCCTGATTAAATTTATCCCGCAGTGGGGCGTTACCTTTGCGCACCGCAATCCCCAGGCCGGTACCAAAGTACGCCGGGTCGGTAACGTGTTCACCGACGCTGGCCAGATCGTTGTTGGTTTTTAACCACTGATTGACAACTGCGCTGTCGCCAAATACGCCGTCAAGACGTCCGCTTTTCATGTCCAGAATCGCATTCTGATAGCTGTCATACGCGACGACGTTGATTTCCGGATGCTTGTCCTGCAGATATTTCTGGTGCGTTGTACCGTTCTCAACGCCGATGCGTTTGCCCTTCAGCGCATCAATAGCGGTAAATTTCCCTTTAGGCGCAATCACAATGGCGGAGTTCGCGTAATAGGGCTGAGTGAAGTCAACCTGCTTACTGCGTTCAGCGGTGATATCCATACCGGCAATCACGGCGTCATAGCGGCGGAACTTAAGTGAGGGGATCAGGCTGTCAAAGGCCGTGTTGGTAAACGAGCATTCCGCTTTCATCTGTTCGCACAGCGCTTTCGCCAGATCGATGTCGAAACCGACAATCTGATTATCGCTGTTCAGCGATTCGAAAGGTGGGTAGGTGGCAGAGGTCGCGAAGCGAATTTTCTCAGCAGCCTGAGCGCTTACGGCCAGGCTTATCAGTGCAGCGGCAATCATCCATTTTTTCATTACAGGCTCCCGTTAGCCATCAATAACACAGCAAGTGAATGCGCCACACGATGCCAGTAAATGAATTTTTATGCAATAAATATGATTATAAAATTAATCAGGCAGGCTGCCCTGCCTGCGGGTTAATTTCGCCGTTCGAACGCCAGGGCGCGTTTCTCGATCAGGCGCATCATAATGGTGAGCAGCCCGTTGACACAGAGGTAAATCAGCCCGGCAGCCGCGTAGACCGTGACGTCATAGGTCCGGCCATACAGCAGTTGACCATGGCCCATGACCTCCATCAGCGTAATGGTAAACGCCAGGGATGTGCCCTTAAACACCAGCACCACTTCGTTGGAGTAAGAAGACAGGGCGCGCTTAAACGCATAAGGCAGCAAAATACGCAGGGTTTGGCGGGGCGTCATGCCCAGGGCTTCACAGGACTGCCACTGACCAGCGGGAATGGCACGAACGGCGCCGTAGAACAGCTGAGTCGTGTAGGCCGCGCTGTTAAGCGACAGGGCCAGCATGGCGCAGAGCCAGGGCTGTGACAAGAGATGCCATAACCAGGGCAGCGTTTGCAGGCTGGGAAACTGGCCCGGCCCGTAGTAGATCAGGAAGATCTGCACCAGCAGCGGCGTGCCGGTAAACAGGGTAATAAAGCCTTTTACCAGCGGAGAAAACAGCGGGGTTTTCAAGGCCAGTACGATGGTAAAGAGCAGCGACAGCAGCAGCGCGGTTACGAGCGAGGCCGCGGTCAGGCTCAGGCTGGTGTTAAGCCCTTTAAGCAGTTCGGGTAGATAGCTCAGCATCAGCTGTTCCCCCGCTCAAAACGCGTGGTGCGCAGTTCAATTCGGCGCAGTACGGCCTGACTGAAAAGCGTGATCGCCAGATAAATGGCCGCCGCCACTAAAAACCAGGTGAAAGGCTCCTGGGTGCGGGTCGCGATACTTTTCGTCTGCAACATAAGATCGTTAACGCTAATCAGCGACACCAGCGCCGTATCCTTTAGCAAAACCAGCCACTGGTTTCCCAAGCCTGGCAAGGCATGGCGCCACATTTGCGGGATAATCAGACGGAAAAAAATCGCTGACTTTTTCATGCCGAGCGCCTGGCCGGATTCCCACTGTCCAATCGGGACGGCTTTCAGCGCGCCGCGCAGGGTTTGCGAAGCATAGGCCGCATAAAGCATGGCCAGAGCAATAACACCACAGAGGAACGGGCTAACGTCAAAGTTTTCAATGTGCATCTGAACCGGCAGCGTAAACAGGCCGAAGTTCAGCGTAAAGCCGTCGGATAAGGTCAGCAGCAGCTGTGATGCGCCGAAGTAGATAAACAGCACGACCAGGATTTCCGGCAGGCCGCGAATCAGCGTGACGAGCGTGGTTCCGATCCACGCCAGCGGCTTCAGTCGCAGTGACTCCCAGCCGGCAAAGATCATCGCCAGCACCAGGCCAGCGATGAGGGCACAAACAGCAAGGCCGACGGTCATGCCGGCGGCGCTTGCAAGCGGGATTATTTCATTCATCAGAAATTACTGCTGGAACCATTTGCTGTAGATGGTTTTGTAGGTGCCATCGGCTTTGATTTTGTCCAGTGCCGTGTTGAATTTGCTTTGCAGCTCGGTATTTCCCTGACGCACAGCAATGCCCAGACCGGTACCGAAATACGCTTTATCCGTTACTTTCTCACCCACCGGGGCCAGGTTAGCGTTCTGCTTCAGCCACTCGTTGACTACGGCGCTGTCACCAAAGACGGCATCGATGCGGCCATTTTTCAGATCCAGTACCGCATTCTGGTAGCTGTCGTAAGGCACAACGGTAATATCCGCGTGCTTGTCCGTCAGGTATTTTTGATGCGTGGTGCCATTCTGCACGCCGACGCGCTTGCCTTTCAGCGCCTCAACGCTCGCCACTTTGCCTTTCTGCGCAACGAAGATCGCCGAGTTGTCATAGTAAGGTTTGCTGAACAGGACCTGCTTTTCACGTTCAGGGGTGATGTCCATGCCTGCCATCACCGCATCAAAGCGGCGGAATTTCAGGCTGGGGATCAGGCTGTCAAAGGCCTGGTTGGTGAATGTACAGGTCGCATCCATCTCTTTACACAGCGCATTAGCCAGATCGACATCAAAGCCCTGAATTTTGTTATTCGCATCAACAAATTCAAAAGGAGGATAGGAAGCCTCAGTAGCAATACGAATGGTTTCGGCAGCGGAAGCGCTCAGACTTAATCCGGCAAGCAGTGCAGCAAGTACGACTTTTTTCATTTTTAGCATCCTGACTTAGTGCGAAAGATAATGTGCAAACGCCTCGGTTTGCGGCTGTGTAAAGCGGCTGGCATCGCCCTGTTCCACAATATGACCGTTTTCCATGTACACCACACGGCTGGCCGTTTTACGCGCCACTTCCACCTCATGGGTCACGATCACCTGGGTAATCTGGGTCTGGGCCAGTTCGCGAATGATACTGACAATCTGTGCGGTGATTTCGGGGTCGAGCGCAGCGGTCGGTTCATCAAATAACAGGATCTGCGGCTCCATCATCAGCGCGCGGGCAATCGCAACACGTTGCTGCTGTCCGCCAGAGAGGTGCAGGGGAAAGCGGTCGCTGTAGCTGGTGAGACGCAGACGATCGAGCAGCTTGTCGGCTCGGGCCCGGGCATCGGCTTTGCTTAAGCCCAGTACACGGCAGGGCGCTTCCATCAGGTTTTGCAGTACCGTCAGATGGGGCCAGAGATTGTACTGCTGAAAAACCATGCCTACGTTTTGGCGCAGCTCGCGTATTGCTGCCGTCGAAGGCGTTTTGCTGAAGTCGAAATCGTGACCTGCAATGTGCAACTGACCAGAGCGCGGGTGCTCAAGCAGATTCAGCACACGCAACAGCGAGCTTTTCCCTGCACCGCTTGGGCCAAGCAGCACCAGGGTTTCGCCTTGCGGACATTCCAGGTTAATGTCAAACAGCGCCTGATGAGCACCGTAGAAACAGTTAATCGCGTTTAGTTGAATACTCATGCGCCAATTTTGAATAGCTATTAGTTTTGCGGATTTTAACGTCACCAAAATAGTTATGCAATTAAGGTGGCTTAAAATTTACGAATAAGCGGTAAACACCCAAAAGATTAGCACAAGATGTTGTGAGGTGAACGGCGGGCGTTTCTGGAAAGGCAGGCGGAATGCCGTCTGAACGCGTCCGGCGGTTAAGCCCTTGCGTTCAGACGTGGAGGTAAAGGTTATTTATTTTTTCGCCTTTTCAAGCATCTGGCTCAGAGAACCGCCTGCCGGGTGAGGCACGTCTGCGACGTAGCGGACATCGTCCACCACCCAGCAACTGCCCTGATGGATCATCAACACTTCATCCTGCCACTGCTTATCGTCACGGCTCATGTTTACCCGCAGCGGGATATTGCGGGCATCCCGGTTTGGAATGGTCGACGCATCAGCAACATCAGCCTGAGTTGGCCCCTGTGCCAGGCTGGAGAACAGATCGCCGCTGTGCCATTGCGTTGCGTTCTGGCTTTGGCTTGCTTCCTGAAGGGCGTGATAGAGGCCTTCGCTCAGGTAAGGACGATAGTTTGCCAGCGTGGTGGTATCAGGCAGACCGGCGGTGGGATGTGCGATCCGCATATCGTAGAACTTTTGTGCCACGGTGTCGGGGCCGCCTTCAACGCAAGGGGCGAGTCGTGGGCCGTTATCCTTAATTACCGGCTCTACTGTCGTACAGGCACTCAGCAGAAGCGCGGCCGGGAGCAAAAGCGCAAAACCTTTGTTTCTCATCTCGATTTCCTTATTGTTCTCTGGCAAGGTGCCTTTTTAACATAGAGTATAGTTCTGCTTTTAGGTGAAAGAGCCTTTGGCCGGTTTACGTAACAGGAGAAAACGATGAAATTTTCGACGACGCCAACCCTGGAAGGACACAGTATTACGGATTACTGTGGCGTGGTCACCGGGGAAGCCATTCTCGGTGCCAACATCTTCCGCGATTTTTTCGCCGGCATTCGCGATATTGTCGGTGGCCGCTCGGGCGCGTATGAAAAGGAACTGCGCAAAGCGCGCGAGATTGCCTTTAAAGAGCTGGAAGAGCAGGCCAGCGTGCTGGGTGCCAATGCGGTCGTCGGCATTGATATCGATTACGAAACCGTGGGTAAAGACAGCAGCATGCTGATGGTGAGCGTGACCGGCACGGCGGTTGTGATTCGTTGAAACGTATTCTGCTGCTGTTGGCGCTCTGGTTGCTGGTGGGCTGCCAGTCGGGCATTGAATCACGACCGGGTTATTGGGTCGATCTGCGTCATCCCGCTCAGGGCGCGCGACCGCGCGTAAAAGTGGTGGTGATTCACTATACCGCAGAAGACTTTTCCTCTTCCCTGGCCACGTTGACCGATCGTGACGTCAGCGTCCATTATCTTATTCCTCGCCAGCCGCCGCAGCACAAGGGGCAGGGCATTATCTGGCAACTGGTACCGGAGCAGGATCTGGCCTGGCATGCCGGGCCGAGCTTCTGGCGCGGCGCAACCCGTATCAACGATACGTCAGTGGGCATTGAGCTGGTGAACAACGGCTATCGCCGTACCCTGACCGGCCTGGAATGGCAGCCTTTTCCTCCCGAACAAATCCGTGTGCTCGGCGCGCTCATCAAGGATATCGCCCGCAGGTATGGTATCGCGCCGGAAAATATCGTGGGCCACAGCGATATCGCCCCTCAGCGTAAACAGGATCCTGGCCCGCGATTCCCTTGGCGGCAGCTGGCTGAGCAGGGCATTGGCGCCTGGCCCGCTCCGCAGCGCGTCGCTTTTTACTTAGCCGGGCAGCATCGAGATGCCGCCGTACCGGTTGCCACAGTGCTTGATCGCCTGCAGCGCTACGGCTATGAGGTCACGGAAGGGATGAGCGCGAACCAGCAACAGAATTTGATTGCGGCCTTTCAGATGCATTTCCGTCCAGCGAATTATCAGGGCTTAGCGGATGCTGAAACCCTTGCGATTGCAGAGGCGCTGCTGGAAAAATATGGGGAAGCGCAATAACCGGTGGTTACCGCGCTCAACATCTAGCGACTCGCGTAAGGTGACGCCGCAAGGGAAGACGGTGTGACGGGAGCTCCGGGACGATGCTGTGCCAAAAACGCCCGCCAGTGCGACAGCACCTTTTCCAGCGCCGGGCGCTCAGCATCCAGATGGGTGACGATTCGGGTCACGGGACCCACGCTCATCAGCACATCATGGGATCTCATCCACTGACCCAGCGCGTCAACCTGGTCTGCCGGGACGCGCACAAACAGCATATTCGTCTGCTGCTCCGTGACCTCAATGCCGATCTTCTGCAGCGCCTCTCCTAGCCAGGCCGCATTCTCGTGATCGGTCTGTAACCGTGCGACGTTGTGTTGCAACGCATACAGCCCCGCCGCTGCCAGCACCCCCGCCTGACGCATACCGCCGCCAGTCATCTTGCGCCAGCGACGCGCGCGTTCAATATAATCTATATCGCCGCAGAGCAGTGAACCCACGGGCGCGCCCAGTCCTTTTGACAAGCAGATGGTTAAGGTATCGCAATAACGGGCAAGGTTTTCCAGCGTGGTTTGCTGCGCCACGACGGCATTAAAAATACGTGCGCCGTCAATGTGCAGCGCCAGCTTATGCTTGCGGGTAAAATGCCACGCCTGCTCCAGATAGCCCGCGGGCAGGACTTTGCCATGATGGGTATTCTCCAGGCTCAGGAGCCGGGTCGGGGCGAAATGAATATCGTCAGGTTTGATGAAGTCGGCCACCACATCCAGCGGCAGGCTGCCGTCGGCCGCCGCCAGAATCGGCTGGGGTTGGATGCTCCCCAGTACCGCCGCGCCGCCTGCTTCGTACTTATAGTTATGCGCCTGCTGGCCCACAATGTACTCTTCACCACGCTGACAGTGGCTCAGCAACGCCACCAGATTGGCCTGGGTGCCAGTGGGCAGAAACAGCGCAGCGGCTTTACCACTCAGCCTCGCCGCTTCGGCTTCCAGTGCGTTAACGGTAGGATCGTCCCGATAAACATCATCCCCGGTTTCAGCAGCCATCATCGCCTGTAGCATGGCGGCACTGGGACGGGTCACGGTATCACTGCGTAGATCAATCACATTGTGCTCCTGGGCAGCAAAATGCCAGGCGGGCGGAGAACCCGCCTGTAACATCCGTCTGTTTTACCGCAGCCAGTTGGTTTTTGCCAGTTCAAGCACTTCATCACCGCGGCCGTTAATAACGGCGCGTAGCATGTAGAGGCTAAAGCCTTTGGCCTGTTCCAGCTTAATTTCCGGCGGCATCGCCAGTTCTTCTTTTGCGGTAATCACATCGACCAGGACCGGGCCATCATGGGCAAAGGCCTGTTCCAGCGCGCCATTCAGTTCAGAGGCTTTCTCAACGCGAATGCCTTTAACACCACAGGCCTGAGCAATGGCGGCAAAATCAGGATTGTGCAGATCGGTGCCGTCGGTGAGATAACCGCCGGCCTTCATCTCCATGGCAACAAAGCCCAGCGAGCTGTTGTTGAAAATCACCAGTTTTACCGGCAGCTTCAGCTGGGCGACGGTCAGGAAATCGCCCATCAGCATACTGAATCCGCCGTCGCCGCATAGCGCCACGACCTGACGGTCACGGTTGAGTGATTGCGCGCCCATGGCCTGCGGCATCGCGTTCGCCATTGAACCGTGGTTAAAGGAGCCAAGCAGGCGGCGTTTACCGTTCATTTTCAGGTAGCGAGCCGCCCAGACGGTTGGCGTGCCCACGTCGCAGGTAAAGATCGCGTCGTCGTCGGCAAGTTGACTGATTTGCTGGGCCACATATTGCGGATGAATCGGCTGGTTATCATTGGCGGTTGCCAGCGAATCCAAATCTTTACGTGCCTCGGCATAATGCTTCAGTGCGCTGTCCAGGTGACGCTGCTCGGTTTTGACCTGCAGCTTTGGCAGCAGCGCGCGCAGCGTGGTTTTGACATCGCCGATATAAGCCTGATCTACATGGCAGTGCGAGCCCAGGCTGCCCGGATTAATGTCGAGTTGGATAATTTTCGCTTTTTCCGGGTAGAAGGCGCGATAGGGGAACTGGGTGCCAAGCAGGACCAGGGTGTCGGCATTCATCATGGCATGATAGCCCGAGGAAAAACCGATCAGTCCGGTCATGCCCACATCGTACGGGTTATCGTATTCAATGTGCTCTTTGCCGCGTAGGGCATGGACCACCGGCGCTTTCAGCGTCGCCGCCAGCTCCACGACTTCCCGGTGCGCGCCTGCGCAGCCGCTGCCGCACATCAGCGTAATATTTTTCGCGTCGTTCAGGGTTTGCGCCAGGGTGGTCAGCTCATCGGCGGACGGCAGCACCAGCGGCAACTGCGGTGGATACCAGTCAGCGCGGGCGGATTCGGGTGCGGCCTGCAGCGCGACATCGCCCGGCAGGACAACCACCGATACGCCACGATTCAGGATGGCTTTACGCATCGCAATGCCCAGCACCTGCGGCAACTGCTCGGGGTTCGATACCAGCTCACAGTAGTGGCTGCATTCGCGGAACAGCTCCTGAGGATGGGTTTCCTGAAAGTAACCACTGCCGATTTCGCTGGAAGGAATATGGGCCGCAATCGCCAGGACCGGCACGCGGTTGCGATGGCAGTCAAAAAGGCCGTTAATCAAGTGCAGGTTACCAGGTCCGCATGAACCCGCACATACTGCCAGTTCCCCACTGACATGCGCTTCTGCACCAGCAGAAAAGGCGGCCACTTCCTCATGGCGGGTGGGCATCCACTCAATGGTGCCCATTCGGTTCAGGCTGTCGCTCAGGCCGTTTAACGAGTCACCCGTGACGCCCCAAATACGTTTTACACCGGCGTTTTCCAGCGTTTTGGCTACCAGCGCCGCTACGGTTTGTTTCATCTTCTTCTCCTTGGTCATCCGTCGCCATCCACCGGATAGCAGAATCAAACAGCTCACAAGAAGCGTAGACGACGCTGATTCAACTCAACCGTAAAAAATTGCATCAAAAGTTGAATTCAGCCATCAGGCAGAGAACAGCGCGATCAAGACCGGCGCAAGCAGGCTCATGACAAAACCGTGCACAATCGCAGCCGGAACGATTTCTGAACCGCCCGCCCGTTGCAATACCGGTAAGGTAAAATCCATCGAGGTGGCGCCGCATAAGCCCAGCGCTGTGCTGCGGTGGCGGGCAATCAGCGCGGGCACCAGCATGATGGCGATAAGCTCTCGCAACAGATCGTTAAAGAATGCCGCGCTGCCGATCACCGGACCAAAGGCTTCCGTCATCAGAATCCCCGAAAGCGAGTACCAGCCGAAGCCGCTGGCTAAGGCCAGACCGGTTTTCAGCGGCAGCCCCAGTATCAGCGCCGCGATCATTCCGCCCAGCAGCGCGCTCAACAGCACCGCGCCCGCCACCATCATGCCACGGCGGTTTAACACAATCTGCCGCAGCGTCATCCCACTGCCGCGCAGCTGAATCCCCACCAGCAGAAGCAAAAAGAGTAATGCATATTCACTGGCGGCTGACGCATGATGCAGCCAGGGCCACTGGGTCAGGCCCAGCACAAAGCCGGCGATCACCACGCCGCATAGCGTCAGCGATTCCAGCGCCATATGCAAACGTGAGGGCAGCTTTTGTTGTTTGTGACTGTGCTGCCAAGGCAGGCGATGTTCCAGCCAGCGTAGCGCCAGCAGGTTACACAGTAGAATGCAAGCCGTTGCCACAGCGGCGGTATAAAACACCGTCACCAGATTGCTGCTGAGATTATCAAGAAAGGCCAGGCTGATGCCCATAAAAAACAGGATGACGTAGACCATCCAACCCAGCAGCCGGTTTACGGCCTTCAGGAACGCAACGTGCCGAAGCGGTAACAGCCAGCCTGCCAGCAGAGGCAGAAGAATAATTAAGAGTCCTGAATACATAATGAAAGGTTCGTCCATGTCGAAAGTCACGACACGCTAGCGAAAAAGCGTAGGGGAGTAAACCTTTGTCATAAAGTCTCTTGACCCCCTGATGAAGCCGCTCCATTCTTCGGAAAGCAAAGAGGATAAAAACGCTATGATTCTGGAACATATCGATATCCGGGGATTCCGCGGCATCAATCAACTCTCTTTACCGCTGACGCGCATCAACCTGTTGATTGGTGAAAACGCCTGGGGGAAATCCAGCCTGCTCGACGCGCTCAGCCTGCTGCTCTCTCCCTGCACGCGCGACTATGCGTTCTCCCTTGATGATTTTCATTTTACGCCGGGTGAGGTTAAGGATCGGGTGCATCGGTTGTCGGTTGTTTTCCACTTTGCGGATGACGAAGCGGACACCAGCGAGCTGCTGCAGCCATTCTGGCAACCCGGCGAGCAGGGAAAGCGCCGCCTGAGCTATAGCGTGCAGGCCAGACGGCGTGACGATCAGATTACCTCGACGCGCCGCTTTATCGACGGGAATGGGCAGGTATTACCGGAAGCGGGAAGCGCGGCGGCGATAGATTACCTGCTGCGCATGAACCCGGTATTACGGCTGCGCGATGCCCGCTTCAGCCGCCGCATCCGACCGGTTGAGAGCGGTATTGATGCCCGCCTCTCTACCTTAAACCAACTGGCGAAAGAGCTGGATACCCTCACGCGAGATCTGGAGCAGCACCCGCAGCAGATGAGTAATGCCATGCTGCGGCAAGGATTGCAGACGATGCAGCAGCTCGTAGAACACTATTTCCTGATCCAGCATCCTGAGCGGGGCAGCGAGCCGCACCGCGTTGAGCCGCAGTCCCGTGAAGGTGCCCGGGGCTGGCATTCGCTGGATCAGCTCAATCATCTGATTGCCGCCACCGACGTTCGCAGCCGTCAGCTTATTTTATTGCGCATGTTTACCCTGCTTGTGCAGGCACGGGGAAGCGAACCTCTGGCGCCGGGCGCACGGCCGTTGCTGCTGATTGAGGATCCGGAGACCCGCCTGCATCCCATTATGCTGTCCGTGGCGTGGAATTTGCTGACGCTGCTGCCGCTGCAGAAGATCGCGACAACCAATTCCGGAGAGCTGCTTTCTCAGGTCGCGATCGAGCATGTTTGCCGGCTGGTTCGCGAGCCCGCGCGCGTGGCCGCATGGCGCGTCGGTCCCGAAGGGCTGAGTGCTGAAGAGAGCCGGCGAATCGGCTTCCATATTAAAGTTAACCGGCCTTCGGCCCTGTTTGCCCGCTGCTGGCTCCTGGTTGAAGGCGAAACCGAAGTCTGGATCATTAATGAGATGGCGCGACAATGCGGCTTTCACTTTGCCGCGGAAGGCATAAAGGTGATTGAGTTCGCCCAGTCAGGATTAAAACCGCTGTTAAAATTTGCCCGGCGTATGGGCATTGCCTGGCATGTGCTGACTGACGGTGATATGGCAGGGAAAAAATACGCGGCCACGGCGCGCAGTCAGCTGCTGCCGCCTGACGTTGAGAAGCATCACTTAACGGCGCTACCGGCGGCGGATATAGAGCACTTCCTTTATCAGCATGGCTTTAGCGATATTTATCAACAAGCAGCGCACCTGCCGTTAAACGTGCCGATGAAACCCAGGCGTATTATTACCAAAGCGATTCATCGTGCATCTAAACCTGAACTGGCCATTATGGTCGCGATGGCGGCAGCCGAACGCGGCACCGAGGCCATACCGGAACGCCTGCGGGACATGTTTGCACGCGTTATCAGACTGGCGCAGGGTAAAGCGGGTTAGCGATTCGCAAGTAAAAATGCCAGCACGGCAGGCTGGCATTTTCAACGGACCGGTCCAACGTTGGGGTGATCTCAGGCGACAGCCTGTTGCGCTTCAACGGGTACTATCAGACTGGCATGGTTGCCCTTAGGGCCCTGATGAACGTCAAAATGGACCTGCTGGCCCGCCTTTAGCGTTCTGTAGCCATCCATCTGTATCGTTGAGTAGTGTGCGAAGATATCTTCTCCGCCCCCGATTGGACAGATAAAGCCGAAACCTTTGGCGTTATTGAACCATTTAACGGTACCTGTCTCCATGCTTTTACTTCCCTCGCAAGACATTTTATAAGTAGGTGAGGTCACTGAAGCCGTGAGTCGGGTTTGATTAAAACTCAATCAGCTTGTGAAGGTAGAATGTAGAGAAACTGGCGTGGTCGTCAAGCAAACCACCGGGCAAGGCGGGGAAAAAATCATCAAAATTTGAGGTAGTTAACGCTATTTGAAATTTTGTGATACAGGTCGCGTGTGGCATTTTTAGCGGAATGATTCATTAGCGACTGTGCACTTGACACACGTGTTAAACTCTACAGATGAACCGGGTTTATGACGATGTACAGAATCACAACGGAACACTATGGCAAACACAAATGACTGGCTAAATTTTGAACAATTAGCTGACGATAAAGTACGCGAAGGGTTAAAGCCGCCTTCCATGTATAAAGTCATTCTGAATAATGACGATTATACACCTATGGAATTTGTTATTGACGTTCTGCAAAAGTTCTTTTCTTATGATATTGAACGTGCAACGCAACTGATGCTGAAAGTTCACTACCACGGTAAAGCAATCTGTGGTGTATTTACCGCAGAGGTCGCTGAGACCAAAGCGGCGCAGGTGAATAATTACGCGCGGGACAATCATCATCCGTTGCTGTGTACGCTTGAAAAAGCCTGAGCCTCTCTCCATACAGGAAGCAGGTCAGAGCGATTAACTGGAGGAGGTGCCTAATGCTCAATCAAGAACTGGAACTCAGTTTAAACATGGCTTTCGCCAGAGCGCGTGAGCACCGTCATGAGTTTATGACCGTCGAGCATCTGTTACTGGCGTTGCTCAGTAACCCGTCGGCCAGAGAGGCACTGGAAGCCTGTACGGTGGACATTGTGGCTCTAAGGCAGGAACTCGAAGCCTTCATTGAACAGACTACGCCTGTGCTGCCAGCCAGCGAAGAAGAGCGTGACACACAACCTACGCTCAGTTTCCAGCGTGTATTGCAGCGTGCGGTTTTCCATGTTCAGTCATCCGGACGCAGTGAAGTTACCGGCGCTAACGTGCTGGTTGCCATCTTTAGCGAGCAAGAGTCGCAGGCGGCTTATCTGCTGCGCAAACACGAAGTCAGCCGCCTTGATGTGGTGAATTTCATCTCTCATGGCACGCGTAAAGACGAACCCGGCCAGGCACCTGGTGCTGAAAATCCGGTTAACGAAGAGCAAGCAGGCGGGGAGGAACGTATGGAAAACTTCACCACCAATCTCAATCAGCTTGCTCGCGTCGGCGGAATTGACCCGCTGATCGGTCGCGACAAAGAGCTGGAACGGACTATTCAGGTCCTGTGTCGTCGCCGTAAAAACAATCCCCTGCTGGTGGGCGAATCCGGCGTCGGGAAAACCGCCATTGCGGAAGGCCTAGCCTGGCGCATTGTGCAGGGTGACGTGCCTGAAGTGATGAAAGACTGCACGATTTACTCTCTCGATATCGGCTCGTTGCTGGCGGGCACCAAATACCGGGGTGACTTTGAGAAACGTTTCAAAGCGCTGCTGAAACAGCTGGAGCAGGATAACAGCAGCATCCTGTTTATTGACGAGATTCATACCATTATCGGTGCGGGTGCGGCATCGGGTGGACAGGTCGATGCGGCAAACCTGATCAAACCGCTGCTCTCCAGCGGTAAGATCCGCGTGATGGGCTCTACCACCTATCAGGAATTCAGCAACATCTTTGAAAAAGATCGTGCGCTGGCGCGTCGTTTCCAGAAAATCGATATCACCGAGCCGTCGGTGGAAGAAACGGTGCAGATTCTTAACGGCCTGAAAACCAAATACGAAGCGCACCATGACGTTCGCTATACGGCCAAAGCCGTGCGTGCGGCCGTTGAGCTGGCGGTGAAATACATTAACGATCGCCATCTGCCGGATAAAGCCATCGACGTGATCGATGAGGCCGGTGCCCGTGCGCGTCTGATGCCCGCGAGCAAACGTAAGAAAACCGTGAACGTGGCTGACATCGAAACCGTGGTGGCGCGTATTGCCCGTATTCCAGAGCAGAGTGTTTCAGCAACCGATCGCGATACGCTCAAGAACCTGGGCGACCGTCTGAAAATGCTGGTGTTTGGTCAGGATAACGCCATTGAAGCGCTGACCGAAGCCATCAAGATGAGCCGTGCAGGGCTGGGGCAGGATCGCAAGCCGGTGGGATCGTTCCTGTTTGCTGGTCCAACGGGCGTCGGTAAAACCGAAGTTACCGTTCAGCTGGCGAAAGCGCTGGGAATTGAGCTGCTGCGCTTCGACATGTCTGAGTACATGGAGCGCCATACCGTCAGTCGTTTGATCGGTGCGCCTCCGGGCTATGTGGGTTTCGATCAGGGCGGCCTGCTGACCGATGCGGTAATCAAGCATCCTCACGCCGTTGTGCTGCTGGATGAGATTGAGAAAGCGCACCCGGATGTGTTCAACCTGCTGCTGCAGGTGATGGACAACGGTATGCTGACCGATAACAACGGCCGCAAGGCCGACTTCCGTAACGTGGTGCTGGTGATGACCACCAACGCCGGCGTGCGTGAAACCGAGCGTAAATCCATTGGCCTGATCCATCAGGACAACAGTACGGATGCCATGGAAGAGATTAAGAAAATCTTTACCCCTGAATTCCGTAACCGCCTGGACAACATTATCTGGTTCAGCCACCTGTCAACGGACGTTATTCATCAGGTCGTAGACAAGTTTATTGTTGAACTGCAGGCACAGCTGGATGCGAAAGGTGTTTCACTCGAGGTCAGTGACGAAGCGCGTGACTGGCTGGCAGAGAAGGGCTATGACAAAGCGATGGGCGCTCGTCCGATGGCGCGTACCGTTCAGGAGAGCCTGAAGAAACCGCTGGCGAACGAACTGCTGTTTGGTTCGCTGGTTGACGGTGGATCGGTCTCTGTTGCGCTGGATAAAGAGAAGGGGCAACTGACCTATCACTTCCTGAGTGCGCAAAAACGTAAAACGGAAGGCACCGTGCACTAAGCGCGGTATGACAGAAAGAGAAAAGGCCGGATAATATCCGGCCTTTTTTTGTTTGCCCGCACACGAGGCGCAGGCAACGGCATCAACGCAACTCAGCGACTACGGAAGACAATGCGGCCTTTGCTCAGGTCGTACGGGGTCAGCTCGACAGTCACTTTGTCGCCCGTCAGGATGCGGATGTAGTTTTTACGCATTTTACCGGAGATATGAGCGGTAACCACGTGTCCGTTCTCAAGTTCTACGCGGAACATGGTGTTAGGTAACGTATCCAGTACGGTACCTTGCATTTCAATATTGTCTTCTTTGGCCATCGAATCCTCTGGGTGTACTACCTTTCAGTTGAACCGGCAAGATAATGCCCAATTCAACAAGTTATGTAAAGAACCGTCGGCAATAAAGCCAACGCATCGCCGTGCTTCGCGTTATAACGCGAGCATGTCGGTTAAATTCGGGTGTTTATGTGACGTCTGCGGGGGATTAGCGGGCTAAGAATCTGAATCAACCGGTAACACGCGCACGATTGAAACAGTTCCGAGAGTGCGATGAGATTCCCAGCCTGGCAATTCCGGCTTGAAAATCAAGCGCGGACGACATACCAAACGCCGCTATTATATCACTTAACCGGGTTTATGTGTGCAAAACATCTGCGCGCGGATTAAAAAAGGGTTTGATTCCGCCAACAGCCGCTGTCAACGGGCTGCGAGGACAGGTTTTTTACCGCATCCAGGTAAGCTTCGCGGGGAATATCGACCGCACCGAGTGAAGCCGTATGGGGATTCAGTATCTGGCAATCCACCAGGCGTCCTTTGTGCTTAATAAAATGCTGACAGAAAACCCAAAGTGCGGTTTTCGAGGCGTTGGTCTGCAGGCTGAACATGGATTCGCCACAAAATATCTGGCCCAGCGCCAGGCCATACATGCCGCCCACCAGGTCTTGCTCGCGCCAGACTTCAATGGAATGGGCATGACCAAGCTCATAAAGCTTCAGCCACGCGCGTTTGACTTCAAAAGTAATCCATGTCCCTTCTTCCCGACCGGCCGCACAGCCTTCGACCACGTCGGAAAAGGCTTCATTCATCGTAACCCGATAAGGTGATTGCTGGTGAAAGCGCTTCATACTGCGGCTGAGGTGAAAACGGTCTGGGAGTAACACCGCGCGAGGGTCGGGTGACCACCACAGAATCGGATCGCCAGGGGAAAACCAGGGGAAAATCCCCTGCTGATAGGCGTTGAGCAGGCGCGCAGGCGAGAGATCACCGCCCATTGCCAGCAGGCCATTGGGCTCACGCAGCGCCGTGTCCGGAGGAGGAAACAGCAACGATTCCCGTGACAGTTGAACCAGTCTCATCGCGTTAAGTTATCCATCAGCTTTTACAAAACTATAACGCAAAGCGTTGCTGGAAACGCCAGTAACGTCCACCTTTTGCGACTAATTCGGAATGATTTCCCTGCTCAATGATCTTCCCGCCGTCCATAACGCAAATTTTATCCATCTGCGCCAGTCCGGTCAGACGATGGGTAACCATAATCACGGTCTTGCCCGCTGTCAGCTGCTGCAACAGGGACAGAATGTGCTGCTCGGTCGCGGCATCCAGCCCTTCCGTCGGCTCATCCAGCAACCACAGGTCGCCGTTGTGCAGCAGCGCACGGGCAATCGCCAGGCGTCGCAGTTCGCCACCCGACAGCGGCCGGCCGCCTTCGCCCAGCCAGGCATTTAATCCTTCTTCATTATCCAGCAGACTCTGCAGGCCGGTCTGCATTAACGCCACGGTAAGGGTTTCATCACTGGCATCGGGGCAGGCCAGCAATAAATTATCACGCAGGGTCTGGCTGAAAAGATGAACGCGCTGGGTGACAACGCTGATGCGCTGACGGAGTTGCGCTTCATCCCACTCGGCAAGCGGGACGTTGTTCAGCGCTATCTCGCCATGCTCAACATCCCAGGCGCGCGTCAGGAGGCCAAGTAGGGTGGATTTTCCGCAGCCGGTAGGCCCGAGTAGCGCGACATGTTCACCCGCCTTAATGTGCAGGGAAAACTGGTTTAACACGTTTTCCGGCCTACCGGGATAGCTGAATTCAAGCGCCTGCACGCTCATGCTGAGCGCGCCGGGCGGGACAGCGGCTGCGGAGGGGAAAACGATCGCCGGCGTTTGCTCGATGATCTCATTGACGCGCTGGGCGGCGGTGATTACCTGAGACAGGGGCAGAAAGGCACCCGCGACCGGGGCCAGCGCTTCAAAAGCGGCCAGGGCACAAAACACCACCAGCGCAATAAAGGGACCGGGAAGATGCTGCTGCGCAATGCTGTCGGCGCTGAGCCAGAGCAAGGCGGTCACCGTGATACCGCTGCACATCAGCAACAGACTCTGCGCCAGTGCCTCAAAACGTGCCTGCTGGCGCTGCGCGTCCTGCCACTGTTGTTCGCTGCTGTCCAGCCGCGCGCGCCAGGCGGAGGCGTTACCGTACAACGTCAGTTCAGCCTGGCCCGCCAGCCAGTGCATTAACTGCACGCGCCAGTGCGAACGCTGCCGGGTTATCGCCACGCCCGCCGGGGCGCCCAGGTGGTAAAACAGGGGAGGAAAAAGACAGAGCAGGGCAAGCAGGGTACCGCCCAGCAGGAGTGCCAGCTGCGGATCAATCAGGCTTAAACCGGCTGTCACCACCACAATAACGATAAATGCGCCCAGCAGCGGCGATATTACCCGCAGGTAGAGGTGATCCAGCGTATCCACATCCCCAACAAAACGGTTTAGCAGATCCGCCTGGCGAAAGGCCGCAAGCTGACCCGGTGCCAGTGAAATCAATCGGCTGAAGGTGAAAACGCGCAAATGCTGCAGCACCCGGAACGTGGCATCGTGCGTGACCAGCCGTTCGAAGTAACGTGCCGCGGTACGTATAATGGCCGCGCCACGCACGCCGGCGGCCGGGAGCATATAGTTAAAACTGTACAGACCCGCGACGCCAACAACGGACGATGCCGCCAGAAACCAGCCAGACAGGGTGAGTAGGCCAATACTGGCCAGCAACGTGACTATCGCCAGTATAATCCCCAGCACCAGCCGAAAGGGATGACGCAGCCACAGCCGCAGAAAAGGACGCAGAGCAGACATCAGATGCACTCCTGTTGACGATGTTGCAGCAGTGCACGGAAAGGGCCGGGCTGGGCCGTCAGTGCCTGCCAACTGCCTTGCTGTACCAGTTTTCCCGCCTCCATGAGCCAGATTTCATCCCAGTCGCGCAGCGAATCGATCTGATGCGTAATCATCAGGGTGGTTTGCTGTCGCGCGGCCTGATGAAGTGCCTGCATGACATGATGTTCACTCAGCGCATCCAGGCTGGCTGCAGGCTCATCAAGGAGCAATAGCTGAGCCGGTTTGTAAAGCGCCCGCGCAACCGCAATGCGCTGTGCCTGACCAACGGACAGCGCGCTGCTGGCATCGCCCGGTGCGGTATTCAACCCTTCAGGCAGTCGTGAGAGAAACTCGTGGATGCCACAAGCCGCGATTAAGGCATCCAGACGTGCGGCGTCGAGGGGCGCGCCCATCAGGATATTTTCACGTAAGGTTTCTGCCGGTAACTGGGGATTTTGTCCGACCCAGGCAAGATGCCGATGCCAGTCGCGTTGAACCAAATCGCGTAACTCAATCCCATTGGCTTTAAGCGAGCCCTGATAAGGTAAAAATCCCAGCAGCGCATTCAACAGCGCGGTTTTGCCTGCGCCGCTTTTACCGACCAGCGCGATGCGTCCGCCCGAGCGCAGAGTGAAATGTAAAGGACCACACAGGATTTTACCGCCGGGCGCGCAGACCACCAGGTTGTCAGCAACCAGCTCCAGTGGTGCGGCGGCGGCAAACGGGATAGTGCCGTTGCGCGCTTCTGACTGTGGCGTCGCCTGCATAAAGCGCTCAATGGCATCGGCGCCGCCGATGGCCTGCGCTTTAGCATGGTAGAAGGTGCCGAGATCGCGCAAAGGCTGAAAGAATTCCGGGGCCAGAATCAACACCAGAAAACCGGCAAACAGCGTAACGCCCTTGCCATAATCGCCAAAGTGCAACTCACCCAGGTAGGAAAAACCAAAATAAACCGCGACCACAGCAATAGCTAATGACGCAAAAAACTCCAGAACGGAGGAGGAGAGAAAAGCCAGCCGTAAGACGTCCATGGTGCGTTGACGAAAGTCCGTCGTGGCGGCGGCAATGGCCTGTTTTTCTGCTTCGGCCCGATGAAACAGCCTCAGCGTCTCCCGGCCGCGCAGGCGATCAAGAAAGTCACCACTCAGGCGCGCCAGGGCCAGAAAATTGCGCCGATTGGCATCGGCCGCGCCCATGCCCACCAGCGCCATAAACAGCGGAATCAACGGTGCCGTAGCCAGCAGAATCAATCCGGCGGCCCAGTTTAAAGGAAACAGCGCAATCAAAATGGCGCAGGGGATGACGGCCGCCAGCGTCATCTGCGGCAGGTAGCGCGCATAGTACGCCTGCATATCTTCTGTCTGTTCCAGCAGCAAGGTTGCCCAACTGCCGGCCGGTTTGCCCTGAATCCAGGCGGGGCCCAGCGCGGATAAACGGTCCAGAATTTGTTTGCGCAGCGCCTGGCGAATAGCCTGACCGGCACGGAATCCTGCCTGCTCGCGCGCATAGTTCAGCATCGCCCGCAGCACGAAGCACAGCAGCAGTAACATAAACTGTGAAAGAAGCGACGGGGGCGACTGGTGCGTCACAATCAATGCCTGAAGCAACGACGCCAGCAGCCAGGCCTGCAGGATAATCAGCAACGCACTGGCGGAACCTGACAGTGAGGCGAGCCGTAACCAGGGACCGGCATGATGCCGCTGTTGACGAAGCCAACGGGTAAGGTGCTGCTGCCGCGATTTGTTCATGCGAAACCCACAGTGGCGAAGACAAAGGAAAAGAGGCGAGCCCCTCCCGCCTGGCGCATGAATTTAGCATGGTGATAATAAAAAAGGCGACTGAAAAACAGTCGCCTCAAACAATTAAGATCAGGTTATTAACAACTTACTTATCGTTTTTAACCAGACCATCAAGATAACGTTCTGCATCCAGAGCAGCCATGCAGCCGGTGCCCGCAGAGGTAATGGCCTGGCGATAGATATGGTCCATCACATCACCTGCAGCAAACACACCCGGAATGCTGGTCTGGGTTGCATTGCCGTGCAGGCCAGACTGAACCTTGATATAGCCATTTTCCAGCGCTAACTGGCCGTCGAAAATCGCTGTGTTTGGGCTGTGGCCAATCGCCACAAACAGGCCAGCGACTTCCAGCGACTCGGTTTTGTCGTCCAGCGTTGAACGCAGCGTCAGTCCGGTCACGCCCATCTGATCGCCAACCACTTCTTCCAGCGTACGGTGGGTATGCAGCACAATGTTGCCGTTGCTGACTTTTTCCATCAGGCGATCGATCAAAATTTTCTCGGCGCGGAAGCTGTCGCGACGGTGAATTAAATGCACTTCAGCGGCGATATTGGCCAGATAAAGTGCTTCTTCTACCGCCGTATTACCGCCCCCGATCACGGCGACTTTCTGATTACGGTAAAAGAAACCATCACAGGTAGCGCAGGCCGAAACGCCTTTGCCTTTAAACGCGTCTTCTGACGGCAGGCCGAGGTAGCGTGCCGATGCACCTGTGGCAATAATCAGGGCATCTGCGGTGTATTCGCCGCTGTCACCGGTTAAACGGAACGGACGATTCTGCAGATCCACGGAATGGATGTGGTCAAAAATGATCTCAGTGTTAAATTTCTCGGCATGCTCATGCATGCGTTCCATTAACGATGGACCTGTCAGATCGTGCGGGTCGCCCGGCCAGTTTTCCACTTCCGTCGTGGTCGTCAGCTGTCCGCCTTTTTCCAGACCGGTAATCAACACCGGATTCAGATTCGCGCGTGCAGCATAAACGGCTGCGGTATAACCTGCTGGACCAGAGCCCAGAATGAGCAACTTACTGTGTTTAGCCGTACTCATGCGTTCCTCAGTTTCATTCGTCTGACATAGCCTGCGATTGTAGGGAATAAGCCGTGTCATTGACAACACTTGCGCGCGTTTGTTAGCGATTACTGCAAAAGGCGTAGACGATGATTGCACTTTTTGCCTGCGGTTTGCGCCAAAAGGGGGCAAAAATTCACGTTGTTGCACCTTATCGCCCGAAAATACTCATTTAAAAACAGTGACCCAGCGATGTGTCTGGCATCTTGTCCTGAATTTAGACATTTTACTTTGACAATCGCCTGCGCATTTGCGAAAACAGTGTGAGAAGCGAATGACATCTTCGGAACAAAACGGGTTTTGCCGCCGGGTTTTGGGCAATGTGCCGAACGAATTTTGTCGTCTGATATGAGTCATGACGCATGATGTGGACAGACAACATGCGTCATACACATAGGTGCGACAGCACTGAGACGCCGTTATTTCACTTCAAAAAATGCCCCGAACAATGAGCGTTTTCAGGGGATGGCAGGTAAAGGGAAGGAATTAAGAGAGACAATAATAATGGTAGATAATAAGAAACGCCCCGGTAAAGACCTCGACAGGATCGACAGAAATATTCTGAATGAATTGCAGAAAGACGGTCGTATCTCAAACGTGGAACTTTCCAAACGTGTAGGATTATCGCCTACACCTTGTCTTGAGCGTGTACGTCGTCTTGAACGCCAGGGATTCATCCTTGGTTATACTGCGCAACTTAACCCTCACTACCTGGACGCCTCATTACTGGTATTCGTTGAGATTACTCTGAATCGTGGCGCACCAGATGTGTTTGAGCAATTTAACGCCGCTGTGCAAAAACTTGAGGAAACTCAAGAGTGTCACCTGGTTTCTGGTGATTTCGACTACCTGCTGAAAACACGCGTGCCCGATATGTCCGCCTACCGCAAGCTGCTGGGGGAAACCCTGCTGCGCCTGCCGGGTGTAAACGACACGCGTACTTACGTGGTGATGGAAGAGGTCAAACAGAGTAACCGTCTGGTGATCAAAACGCGCTGATGCGTGGCAGGTGCAAAGCCTGTGAAATTTCGGTACACTCCTGTGAATACATACAGGACCAGCGTCGGGTGAGCCCGACGCTGTTGTTTCTTACTTTACAGGCACCTGGAGAGTTCTCTTGAGCCAGGAATACACAGAAGATAAAGACGTTTCGTTACAGTCGCTGAGCAGTGGACGCCGTCTGCTGGAAGCGTTGCTCATTCTGGTGGCGTTGTTTGCCGTCTACCTGATGGTTTCCCTGGTCAGTTTTAATCCTTCCGACCCGAGCTGGTCGCAGACGGCCTGGCACGAGCCTATCCATAATATCGGCGGTACGGTAGGGGCATGGCTGGCTGACACGCTGTTGTTCATCTTTGGCGTGATGGCTTACGCCATTCCACCGGTGATCCTTGGATTGTGCTGGATAGCCTTTCGCCAGCGCGATAATCAGGACTACTTCGACTATTTCGCCGTAGGTTTGCGCTTAATTGGCGTACTGGCCCTGGTCGTGACGACCTGCGGCATGGCTGCACTGAATGCTGACGACATCTGGTACTTTGCTTCAGGCGGCGTGATCGGCAGCCTCGTCAGCAATGCGATTTCACCTTGGTTTAGTCCTGCTGGTGGCACCCTCACTCTGCTTTGCATCTGGGCAGCGGGCATTACGCTGTATACCGGTTGGTCGTGGTTGACCATTGCAGAACGAATCGGTGGCGTGGTCATGGGCGTGCTGACATTTGCCAGCAACCGTTCACGTCACGACGAACCCTGGCAGGAAGAGGACGAGGGCGAACATCATGAAGATGATGTGCCTGTTCTTCACGCGCAGCCCCATGACGACGATGACGTTCTGCTTTCTGCGCCCCGTAAGGCGCAGCCCGATCTGGACGAGCACGATCCGCTGCTGGCTAAGGCGGCAACAGCGACCCGCGCTGCCGTCGCGGCAACCACCGACGCTGCTGAAATGCCGGTGGCACCCGTCCAGCAACCTGCAGCCAGCGTGGCATCAACCTTTACCACGGCTACCGTGCCGCCGTCAGCCCCATCTGCAGCCCAGCCTGCGGTTGCGCCCGTGAATACTGTCGCCGCGCCCGCCCAGGAAGCGGCTGTACCTCATCCTGCTCCAGAGCGTCATTTTGCACCGCGTGATCCTGTTCCGCAGGATAAACCGGTCAGTGAACCGCCTCTGTACCGTTTTGAAATGCCGGATGAAACACCCGCATCCTCAGCACCCTTTACGGCCTATGAGGATGATGCGCCGAAGATGGGCAACTGGCGCGAGGCAGCCTCTGCTGCAATCCTGAGCAGTGCGGTAACGGCAGGCGCGGCAGGAAAAGCCGCGGCCTCGATGTCGCCCCTGTTTGAACCTGTGCCTGAAAATCAGGCGAATCCACAGGTGAAGCAGGGGATAGGTCCGGCGTTACCGCGGCCAAACCCGGTTAAATTACCGACCCGACGCGAACTGGCTTCTTACGGAATTAAACTTCCTTCCCAGCGCATGGCAGAAGAGAAAGCCAGACTGTCTGAAGCCCCGGCGGCTCCACAGGCTTCCGATCAGCCGCATAATCCAGACTGGTCAGCGGAGGAGCAGGATGCTCTGCAACAGGCTGAGTTACGTCAGGCGTTTCAGTCTGAGCAGCAACAGCGTTATGGCGAGAGCTGGCAAGAGGATGAACAGAGTGAAGACGATGAACAGGCTCTAGAGCAGGCATCCCTGGCCCGTCAGTTCGCCGAGCAGCAGCAACAGCGTTATGAGACCGAATCTGCCAACAATGCGCCGGTATTCAACCTGGACACGTCTGCGGCCTTTGATTTCTCACCGATGAAAGATCTGGTTGACGACGGCCCGGTTGAGCCGCTGTTCACCATTGCGGCAACGCCGGAAACGGATGAGGTCGCGGCAAAACATGAGCCGTGGCAGCAAGTACAGGCTGCGCCGACGCATGCGGCCGCGCAGAGAAGCATGCCGACGCAGAACGTTGCGTCGGATACCTTCGCGGCACCTGTCGAGCAGCCCGAATCGGTGGAAGAGGCGAAGCCGTCGTTGCATGACAGCCTGATTCATCCTTTCCTGATGCGTCATGAACAGCCGCTGGAAAAACCCTCTACGCCGTTGCCTTCTCTGGATCTGTTAACCGCACCGCCTGCAGAAGAAGAGCCGGTTGACATGTTTGCCCTTGAGCAGACGGCGCGCCTGGTTGAATCGCGCCTGGGCGATTATCGTGTTAAGGCTGAGGTCGTCGGCATCTCTCCCGGCCCGGTCATTACCCGCTTTGAACTGGATCTGGCACCGGGCGTGAAAGCGGCGCGTATTTCTAACCTGTCGCGCGATCTGGCCCGTTCACTGTCCACCACGGCGGTGCGCGTTGTTGAAGTGATTCCGGGTAAGCCCTATGTCGGACTGGAATTACCGAATAAGCACCGTCAGACCGTTTACTTACGTGAAGTGCTGGATTGTCCAAAATTCCGTGACAATCCTTCACCTCTGGCCGTGGTACTGGGTAAAGACATTGCCGGTCAGCCGGTAGTGGCCGATTTGGCGAAGATGCCACACTTACTGGTTGCCGGTACCACCGGTTCGGGTAAGTCAGTCGGCGTAAACGCCATGATTCTCAGCATGTTGTATAAAGCCACGCCGGAAGAAGTGCGCTTTATTATGATCGACCCGAAAATGCTTGAGCTGTCGGTCTATGAAGGCATTCCGCATCTACTCACCGAAGTCGTCACCGATATGAAAGATGCGGCGAATGCGCTGCGCTGGAGCGTCGGTGAGATGGAGCGCCGCTATAAACTGATGTCGGCACTTGGCGTGCGTAATCTTGCGGGCTACAACGAGAAAGTTGAGCAGGCTGAGGCGATGGGCCGTCCAATCCCCGATCCGTTCTGGAAACCGGGCGACAGTATGGACATGACGCCGCCGGTGCTGGAAAAACTGCCTTACATTGTGGTGATGGTGGATGAGTTCGCCGACCTGATGATGGCCGTGGGTAAAAAAGTGGAAGAGCTTATTGCCCGCCTGGCGCAGAAAGCACGTGCGGCCGGTATCCACCTGGTGCTGGCCACCCAGCGTCCCTCGGTGGATGTGATTACCGGCCTGATCAAGGCCAACATTCCAACCCGTATCGCCTTTACCGTGTCGAGCAAAATTGACTCGCGCACCATCCTCGACCAGGGCGGCGCGGAGTCGTTGCTGGGCATGGGTGACATGCTCTATATGCCGCCAAACTCCTCCATGCCGGTTCGTGTTCACGGTGCCTTTGTACGCGATCAGGAAGTGCATGCGGTGGTCCAGGACTGGAAAGCGCGTGGACGTCCGCAATACATTGAAAGCATTACAGCGGGCGAAGAGAGCGAAGGTGCGGGCGGCATCGACAGCGATGAAGAACTGGATCCGTTGTTCGATCAGGCGGTGGGTTTCGTGGTGGACAAGCGCCGCGCCTCGATTTCAGGCGTTCAGCGTCAGTTCCGTATTGGCTATAACCGCGCCGCGCGCATCATTGAGCAGATGGAAGCCCAGGGCATCGTTTCGGCACCGGGACATAACGGTAACCGCGAAGTGCTGTCACCGCCTCCCCACGATATGTAGAGTCTGAACGATAAGCTTTGAAACATAAATCAATGGGCCAGTTCTTGCTGGCTCATTGTTTTTTAGCCGTTTACCCCCATAGTTGATTAGGCTTTCGGTTTTTTCTCCTGTATTAAACGCAGGACAGCGACCAGGCTTAGTAGCGTTATCAACGGGAAACGATTTAATAAGGATTTAAGCAGATGAAATTACGCGTAATTGCCTTAGGCCTGTTGGCCGCTTTGGGTTCAGCCAGCGCTTTCGCTGATGCATCAAGTGACCTGCAACAGCGTTTGAATAAAGTAAACAGCTTCCACGCCAGCTTTACGCAAAAGGTGACCGATGGCAGCGGTGCTAACGTGCAGGATGGAGAAGGTGAACTGTGGGTCAAGCGCCCAAGCCTGTTTAACTGGCACATGACCGCGCCTGACGAGAGCGTCATTGTCTCTGACGGAAAATCGTTATGGTTCTACAACCCGTTTGTAGAGCAGGCTACGGTAAGTCTGTTAAAGAATGCCACCAGCAATACGCCGTTTATGTTAATTGCCCGCAATCAGTCCAGCGACTGGCAGCAATACAACGTTAAGCAGCAGGGCGATAAATTTGAACTGACGCCGAAGAAAAGCGACGGCAACCTCAAGCAGTTCACTATCGACGTAACGCCAGATGGCACGATTAATCAGTTCAGCGCCGTAGAGCAGGATGGACAGCGCAGTAACTACCAGCTGAAGAGCCAGAAAAACGGCCCTATCAGTCCGGATAAATTCACTTTCACCCCGCCGAAAGGCGTCACGGTGGATGATCAACGTCAGTGAGGTGGTAGTGGGCAACCTGTCTCTGGATTTCTCCAGCGAAGATTTTAAACCTCTGGCCGCGCGTATGCGGCCAGAAACCCTGAAGCACTATATTGGTCAGCAGCACCTGCTGGCTGCGGGGAAACCGCTGCCGCGCGCCATTGAGGCTGGCCATTTGCATTCAATGATTCTCTGGGGACCGCCGGGAACAGGCAAAACCACACTGGCCGAGATTATCGCGCACTACGGTAACGCGGACGTTGAACGCATCTCTGCCGTCACCTCCGGCGTCAAAGAAATTCGTGAAGCGATAGAGCGTGCGCGCTTGAGCAAGCAGGCCGGCCGTCGCACCATCCTTTTCGTGGATGAGGTGCACCGTTTCAATAAAAGTCAGCAGGATGCCTTCCTGCCGCATATTGAAGACGGCACCATTACCTTCATTGGCGCGACCACTGAAAATCCCAGTTTCGAGCTTAATTCCGCACTGCTGTCACGCGCCCGCGTTTATCTACTGAAGTCCCTGACCACAGAAGACATTGAGCAGGTGCTTGACCAGGCCATGCAAGATGCCGATCGCGGCTATGGCAACAGCGATATCCTGTTACCGAATAATACGCGCCGCATGATCGCTGAGCTGGTGAGCGGCGATGCGCGCCGTGCGCTTAACACGCTGGAAATGATGGCCGATATGGCCGAAACCAACGCGCAAGGCAAAAGAGAACTGACGCCACAGCTGTTGACTGAAGTTGCCGGGGAGCGATCTGCCCGGTTTGATAACAAGGGTGACCGCTTTTACGACCTTATTTCTGCGTTACATAAGTCTGTTCGCGGTTCAGCACCCGATGCTGCCCTGTACTGGTACGCCCGGATTATTACCGCAGGGGGTGATCCGCTGTATGTCGCGCGTCGTCTGTTGGCCATTGCCTCTGAAGACGTGGGCAATGCCGATCCGCGCGGCATGCAGGTGGCGATATCGGCGTGGGACTGTTTCACCCGCGTGGGTCCGGCAGAAGGGGAGCGGGCGATTGCTCAGGCCATCGTGTATCTCGCCTGTGCGCCAAAAAGTAATGCCGTTTATACCGCCTTTAAAGCGGCGATGCGCGATGCGCGCGACCACCCTGATTTTGATGTTCCCGATCATCTGCGCAATGCCCCCACTAAGCTGATGAAGGAAATGGGCCTGGGTGAAAGCTATCGCTATGCCCATGATGAAGCCAACGCCTATGCGGCTGGTGAGGTCTATTTCCCTCCGCAAATGGCACAAACACGTTACTATCATCCCACCCAACGCGGTCTTGAAGGCAAAATTGGCGAAAAGCTGGCCTGGCTTACTGAACTCGATCAAAATAGCCAGACAAAACGCTACCGCTAAAACAGACGTTGCGGTAATGTGGTCAATGTTTTCAACGCATTCCAGCTGGAATGCGTCCCTTCTTTCAACTCATAAATACACAGGATAAGCATGCTCGATCCCAATCTGCTGCGTAATGAGCCAGACGCAGTCGCAGAAAAACTGGCACGCCGAGGATTCAAACTGGATGTGGAAATGCTGCGTTCGCTCGAAGAGCGTCGCAAAGTCTTGCAGGTAGAAACTGAAAATCTGCAGGCCGAGCGTAACTCCCGATCCAAATCCATCGGTCAGGCCAAAGCACGTGGGGAAGACATCGAGCCACTGCGTCAGGAAGTGAACAGCCTGGGCGAACGCCTGGATGCTGCCAAAGCAGAACTGGATGAACTGCAAAATCAGATTCGTGACTTCAGCCTGGCGTTGCCGAATCTGCCTGCAGATGTTGTACCGCTGGGTAAAGACGATACCGAAAACCTGGAAATCAGCCGCTGGGGTGAGCCGCGTCAGTTTGATTTTCAGGTGAAAGATCATGTTGAGCTGGGCGAAGCCGCGAAAGGCCTGGATTTTGCTGCGGCGGTCAAACTCACCGGTTCACGCTTTGTCGTGATGCAGGGCCAGATTGCCCGCCTGCACCGTGCGCTCAGCCAGTTTATGATTGACTTGCATACCGAGCAGCATGGCTATCTGGAAACCTATGTGCCTTATCTGGTCAACCATGCGACCCTGTACGGAACAGGACAGTTGCCAAAGTTTGGTGAAGATCTTTTTCACACCCGGCCGCTGGAAGAAGAGTCAGAAAGCAGCCATTATGCGTTGATTCCTACTGCCGAAGTGCCGCTGACCAATCTGGTACGCGATGAAATCGTCGAGGAAGAAAACCTGCCGCTTAAGCTGACGGCTCACACGCCATGCTTCCGCTCTGAAGCGGGTTCCTATGGCCGTGACACGCGCGGGCTTATTCGTATGCACCAGTTCGATAAAGTCGAGATGGTACAGATAGTGGCGCCTGAAACCTCAATGGATGCCCTGGAAGAGCTGGTCGGCCACGCCGAAAAAGTCTTACAGCTGCTGAATCTGCCTTATCGTAAAGTGCTGTTGTGCACCGGCGATATGGGCTTTGGTGCGACCAAAACCTACGATTTAGAAGTGTGGTTACCGGCGCAGAATACGTACCGTGAAATCTCCTCTTGTTCAAACATGGGTGATTTCCAGGCTCGCCGTATGCAGGCAAGGACCCGCAGTAAGCAGGATAAAAAGCCGCGTCTGGTCCATACATTAAATGGTTCCGGTCTGGCTGTGGGACGCACGCTGGTGGCGGTGCTGGAAAACTACCAGCAGCAGGATGGCCGCATCGCCGTGCCTGAAGTGTTACGTCCTTATATGAAGGGCCTGGAATTTATTGGTTAATCGCCCGTTATTCTCTGAAAAACCCAGCGGCTGCTGGGTTTTTTTTTGGTCCGAAAGACGGATCGATGCCAAAGGACGGTATCAGAATTTATCACAAATAAACGTTATCGATATATCCCGATGCCGAAAGCGTAAAAATCTACATTATCAGTAAGATAGCTTTATTTTCCCTGACGTAAAATATGCCGCTAACTTACTGAAGATAAATAAATTAAATTGTCGGGCAGCAAAATGTGCTGCGGTGCGTTTGGCCCCGTTGACTTTAAATAACGCAGTGGCAAACTGCGCGCAATTTCCTTCATTTCTTTTGGTTTTAATTCCCTATGTCGACCTGGTCACGTCCTGTGATACTGCTGCTTTGCGGCCTGCTGTTAATGACAGTTTCAATTGCTGTGCTGAATACGTTAGTGCCTCTCTGGCTGACGCATGATGCTCTGGCTACCTGGCAGGTGGGCGTGGTGAGTTCGTCGTATTACACCGGCAATCTCCTTGGCACGTTGCTGGCGGGCTGGCTGATTAAACAGTATGGATTTAACCGTAGTTATTATCTGGCAACCGGCCTGTTTGCGGTGGCAACCCTGTGTATGATGGTGCTGGCAGGTTTCTGGTCATGGACGCTGTTGCGTTTTAGCGCGGGTGTCGGCTGCGCCTTAGTGTGGGTCGTGGTTGAAAGCGCTTTATTGTGCAGCGGCACGGTGCGTAACCGTGGGCAGCTCCTGGCTGCCTATATGATTGTCTATTATCTGGGAACGGTTGCCGGGCAGCTACTGGTGAGCAAACTTTCCACAGAGCTGTTAAGTGTGATCCCCTGGGTAACCGCGACGGTGATTTGTGCCATTTTACCGCTGATCTTCACACAGGTTGCTGCCAGCCGTGATCCGGCTGAAGCCTTGCCGGGTGGCCGTATCTTACCCATGCTACGCCGCCGCAGTTCGCGCCTGGGCATCAACGGCTGCATCATCTCCGGGATTGTTTTAGGTTCGTTATATGGCTTGATGCCGCTCTATCTTTCCCATCAGGGCATGAGCGATGCAAACGTAGGTTACTGGATGGCGTTACTCGTTAGTTCAGGTATTGTCGGGCAGTGGCCGATTGGGCGCCTTGCCGATCGCTTTGGCCGCATGATGGTGTTGCGTGTGCAGGTATTTGTGGTAATCCTGGGCGCGATTGCGATGCTAACCAATGCCGCGATGGCACCTGCCTTGTTTGTTCTGGGGCTGGCGGGTTTTACGCTTTACCCTGTGGCGATGTCGTGGGCCTGCGAAACCGTGGCGCATCACGAACTGGTGGCCATGAATCAGGCGCTGTTACTGAGCTATACACTGGGCAGTCTGGCGGGGCCGAGCATGACAGCAATGCTGATGCAGAGTTACTCAGACCGTTTACTGTTCGTTATGATTGCGGCAGTGGCGCTGGTTTACCTGGTGATGCTGTTGCGTAAAGCCGATCATCATGCCACGCCCGTGGCGCATGCCTGAATGCCTTCTGCAGAGGGCAGCACTGTGCCTCGTTGTTGCATGGTGGTCAGTGCGCCTTCCTGAAAGGTTCCTGCGGGGCGGTAGAGATCTCCGCCCCGTTTTCAATACATGACTTCATGTCCGTAGCGGAGAAGAATGTTTTTTACCCGCTCCATCGTCTCTTTAGTGGGCGGTTTCACGCCATCAAGCTTGTACTCTTCGCCCATCGCGATCCACTTATGTTTACCCAGTTCGTGATAAGGCAGAAGCTCGATCTTTTCAACGTTCGCCATATCCTGGGTAAACGCCCCCAGGCGATGAACGGTATCGTCGTCATCTGAGTAGCCTGGCACGACGACAAAACGGATCCATGTCCGTTTGCCTTTTTTCTGTAGGTAGCGAGCGAAATCAAGCGTACGATGGTTAGATACGCCAACCAGAATCTGGTGAACCTCGTCATTCATCTGTTTAAGGTCCAGCATCACTAAATCTGTTGCGTCCAGTAACTCATCAATGACCGGATCGTAGCGGCGAACAAAACCATTGGTATCCAGACAGGTATGTATGCCTTCTGCCTTGCAGGCACGAAACCAGTCACGCACAAACTCAGCCTGAAGAATAGCTTCGCCACCCGATGCGGTGACGCCACCGCCAGAGGCATTCATAAAGTGACGGTAGGACAGAACGTCCGCCATCAGCGCCTCAACGGTGATTTCTTTACCGGCGTGCGTGTCCCAGGTATCGCGGTTGTGGCAGTAAAGGCAACGCATCAGGCAACCCTGGAAAAAGGTAATAAACCGGATGCCGGGACCGTCTACGGTTCCGCATGATTCGAATGAGTGGATGCGACCTATGGCTGACATTGCGATGTTTCTCCAGGTAAGCCTGCGGAGCAGGTGGCACACTCTCTGGTGTGCTCTGAACAGGAAATCAATTTTGGTGGTTATCCGTATTTCAGACAACGACCAAAGCAGACTTTGAATATGAGGCTCCATGAAGGAGCCTCAGAAAGGGCTGATGGCGACAGCGCTTACAGCGATTGTGTAAAGGTACGGGTGATCACGTCCTGCTGTTGCTCTTTTGTCAGCGAATTAAAGCGAACGGCGTAGCCGGAGACGCGAATGGTTAACTGAGGATATTTTTCAGGATTATCCATCGCGTCCATTAACATCTCCCGGTTCATTACGTTCACATTAAGATGCTGACCGCCTTCAATACTGGTCTCATGATGGAAGTAACCGTCCATCAAGCCTGCCAGATTGGTTTTACGCACATTGTCATCTTTGCCTAACGCATTAGGCACGATAGAGAAAGTGTAGGAGATACCGTCTTTTGCGTAAGCAAAGGGCAGTTTCGCCACCGAGGTCAGCGAGGCTACGGCACCTTTCTGATCGCGACCGTGCATCGGGTTAGCGCCCGGACCAAAAGGCGCGCCTGCACGGCGACCGTCTGGCGTATTACCGGTTTTCTTGCCGTAAACCACGTTAGAGGTAATGGTCAGCACAGACTGGGTCGGTATAGCGTTGCGGTAGGTTTCGAGTTGCTGAATCTTTTTCATAAAGCGTTCAACAAGGTCGCAGGCCAGATCGTCAACGCGAGGATCGTTATTCCCGAACTGCGGATACTCTCCTTCGATGTCGAAATCGATGGCCAGGCCATCTTCATCACGCACCGGTTTCACCTTCGCGTATTTGATGGCAGACAGCGAGTCGGCCGCGACAGAGAGTCCGGCGATACCGCATGCCATGGTGCGGTAAACGTCACGATCGTGCAGTGCCATCAGCGCGGCTTCATAGCTGTATTTATCGTGCATGAAGTGGATGATGTTCAGTGCAGTGACGTACTGTTTCGCCAGCCAGTCCATAAAGTGATCCAGACGCGCCATTACCACGTCAAAATCAAGCACCTCATCGGTAATCTTGGCTTCTTTTGGTCCGACCTGCATTTTCAGTTTTTCGTCCACGCCGCCATTGATTGCGTAGAGCAGGGTTTTCGCCAGGTTGGCGCGGGCACCGAAGAACTGCATTTGCTTACCGACGATCATCGGGCTGACGCAGCAGGCAATTGCATAGTCATCGTTGTCGAAATCGGGACGCATCAGGTCGTCGTTTTCATACTGCAGTGATGACGTATCAATAGACACTTTCGCCGCATACTTTTTAAAGTTAACCGGCAGCTTCTCAGACCACAGAATGGTCATATTAGGCTCAGGTGAAGGGCCCATGGTGTAAAGTGTATTGAGGAAACGGAAGGTGGTTTTACTCACCAGCGTACGCCCATCAACGCCCATACCGGCCAGCGATTCCGTTGCCCAGATGGGGTCGCCAGAGAACAGTTCATCGTACTCAGGCGTGCGCAGGAAGCGGACCATGCGCAGTTTCATTACCAGGTGGTCAATCAGTTCCTGCGCCTGCGCTTCGTTCAGCTTACCGGCGTTGAGATCGCGCTCAATGAACACGTCCAGGAAGGTTGAAACACGGCCAAAGGACATGGCTGCACCGTTCTGTGATTTTACTGCGGCAAGATAGCCGTAATAGGTCCACTGAACGGCTTCGACTGCATTGGTCGCCGGACCTGAGATATCGTGACCATATTTGGCTGCCATCTCTTTGATTTGTCCAAGCGCCCGATGCTGGTCAGCAATTTCTTCGCGTAGACGAATGGTGGCTTCCAGGTTGACGCCATTTTCCAGGTCGCTTTGCAGAGACGCAAACTGAGCAAACTTATCGGCCATCAGGTAGTCAATGCCGTATAAGGCGATACGACGGTAGTCACCGATGATGCGTCCACGACCATAGGCATCAGGCAGGCCGGTTAATATACCTGATTTACGGCAGCGTAAAATGTCAGGGGTATAAACATCAAACACGCCCTGATTGTGCGTTTTACGATAGTCGGTGAAGATTTTTTTCAGTGAAGCATCGAGTTCGCGCCCGTAAACTTTACATGAACCCTCGACCATCTTAATGCCGCCAAAAGGAATAATGGCGCGTTTCAGCGGCGCTTCCGTTTGCAGGCCAACAACTTTTTCCAGCGATTTATTGATATAGCCGGCATCGTGCGAGGTGATGGTAGAAGCAAGATCGGTATCAAAATCGACGGGTGCGTGGGTACGGTTTTCAACTTTAATGCCTTCCAGCACGCTTTCCCACAGTTTAGTGGTGGCTTCGGTGGCGCCAGCGAGGAAAGATTCATCGCCTTCATACGGCGTATAGTTTTTCTGGATGAAGTCGCGTACGTTGACGCTGTTCTGCCATTCGCCTTCAGTAAAACCCTGCCAGGCTGAGGCCAGTTTTGCGTTAAGTTCGGTCATATTATACCTGCCTTATTTAAGGAGACTTTTGCTCTTGGGTCGATCCGGTTGGGATGAACCCTCGAGGCTGGATTAGTGCGCTTCGTGTCCACCGCGTAAGTAAATTACCCAGTAGGTCAATCCGACCAGCACTCCACCGCCGATAATGTTGCCGAGCGTGACTGGAATCAGATTGTCGAAAATAAAGTTTTTCACAGAAAGGGCCGGAAACTGTGCTGCCGTCGCGCCCGCAGCATGCCAAAATTCCGGGCCAGAAAAATCGCGAATGACGATGGCGAAAGGAATTAAAAACATATTTGCGATACTGTGTTCAAAACCACAGGCAACAAACATCGCCACCGGCAAAATCATAATCAGGCTTTTATCCATTAAGGTCCGTCCTGAATAGCTCATCCAGACCGCCAGACAGACCATCAAATTAGCCAGAATACCCAGAGAGACCGCTTCAACAAACGTGTGATGCATTTTATGGTCGGCAGTCTGCAACACGTTTAAACCCCATGCGCCGTTGGCCACCGTATGCTCACCGGAAAACCACATCAGCGCGACAAAAAACAGCGCACCGACCAGATTACCAACATAAACGTTGATCCAGTTACGTGCCAGTTGCCCCCAGGTGATGCGGCCACTCGCTTTCGCAACGACGATCAGCACGGTGGAGGTAAACAGGTCGGCACCACATACCACAACGAGTATCAACCCGAGTGAGAAACATATCCCCCCGACGAGCTTAGCCATGCCGTAAGCCATTTCACCGCTGCCGGTGGTGGCTGTGATGTAAAACACGAAAGCGATGGAGATAAACATGCCTGCGGTAAACGCGAGAAAGGTTGTCGTCAGCGGATGCTTGGTGGCTTTGTAGACGCCAGCGTCTTCAGCCACTTTTGCCATCGCGGCGGGTAATAACAGATTAAAAGGATTGTCAGCTTTCACACTAACTCACTCCAAAAGTTGTCTGAAAAAAATAATAACAAATGCACCTGTGATTAAAGTTGATATAGATCATGTCCAGCAGAGCAACAACGGTAAAGGTTTAACAAGAAAGGTGGTTTTTGGAACTAACGTCATGAAAAATAATGAATAAATTTATTTTAAATAATACAGGTTTTGTTTAACGAGAGGGCGTAATCAAGGCTGAAATATTGAAGATTTGTTAATAAGATAGGTTGTTGGTGTCGCTATTTAGCAGAAAAATAATGACATTAATCTATTAATGGCAGGAATACATAAGGATCAATAAAAAGGCACTGAACAGGTTCAGTGCCTCAGGCATGATTGTCAGGCTAACCCGCGTGAATGTTCAACGCCAGCTTAGGCATTTTCCCAGTAGCGGCGTTTGGCACGCTGCAATTTTTCATAAGCCGCCAGTAGCGCCTGATGAGCAGGGAAAGCGGTCAGGTCGCTGTCTACCGACTGAAGACCGTTGAAGGCTGCTTCACCACTGATGGCTGCGGATGCCGCTTCTACCGCCTCTGCGCCATACATACGGACAAAGGCGGCGTGATATTCCAGTGGATTACGCTCGTCTTCCATGGCCAGAAGTAGCAGAGTTTGCAGGCAACGATAATAATTTGCCCGCGCTGGGCTGAACACGGAGCCGTTGAATTCCATGGTCCATTCTGTCCAGATCAATGCCTGATCCAGATCGCCGCCGGCCAGCGCAAGCATGGCTTTAAGCTCCCCGATGCGTAAGGTATACCAGCCATTATCTTTACCCGTTGCCAGGCCAAGTAACTCACGGACGCGGGTGAAGTCATCAAAACCTTCTTCATCCAACTGCGAAATGAGATCAAGGTACTCTTCTGGATTCCAGTTGCTGCCGGGCAGGGCAAGCAGCGTGTCACGAATGCCTGCGCCCATGCTGTTATTTGCCAGCAGCAGGTCTTCGGCCGGATAGATATCGGACATGCCCGGCACAATAATGCGGCAGGCATAAACGCCTAAGTGCTCGTAGTCCGCGATATAAACTTCCTGATCTTCGGCAGCAAAAATGGCCATCAGCGTGCTGAACTCTTGCTCGGTAGTGCCAGCAAACGTCCAGTCAACAAACGGATAATCGGCCGTTTCTTTAAACATATCCCAGGAAATCAGGCCGCTTGAATCAATAAAGTGGGTTTCCAGATTGGCGTGCTCTGCCACTTCTTCATCATCAAAGGTGGGTGGGGTAAAGACGTCCAAATCCTTGAGGCTGCGGCCCTGGAGCAGTTCAGTAACGGTGCGCTCCAGCGCAACGCCAAAGTCCGGATGCGCACCGAAGGACGCGAAACAGGTGCCATTGGCAGGGTTAAACAGGACCACACAGATAACCGGATATTTACCGCCCAGCGACGCGTCATACGCAAAGATTGGGAAGCCTTCAGCTTCCAGGCGCGCAATGGCCTCGACCACGGAAGGGTAGCGCGCCATCACTGACTCAGGGATGGCTGGGAGGCTGATCGATTCGGCAATGATACGGTTCTTAATGTAGCGCTCAAAGACCTCGGATAATCCCTGCACCCGGGCCTCATTGGCCGTATTGCCGGCCGACATGCCGTTCGATACGTAAAGGTTGCCAATGATGTTCATCGGGATATAGACGGTTTGCTGATCGGACTGGCGGGTAAAAGGCAGGGCGCAAATACCGCGCTCGCTGTTACCCGACTGGAGATCGATCAGGTCTGATGCGGCCACCGCATTTTCAGGATCGTAAAAGGCACGCAGGCGTGAGTCCAGGATCCCCTCTGGCAGGCTGTCATCTTCCGGAAGCGCAAACCATTTTTCATTGGGGTAATGAACAAAATCGCCTTGAGCGATGCGGTTACCCAGCCAGAAATCGGCAAAAAAGTAGTTCGTGGACAGGCGCTCAAAATATTCACCCAATGCGGAAGCCAGGGCGGCTTTCTTGCTGGCACCTTTGCCATTGGTAAAGCAGAGTGGACAGTCGCGGTCGCGAATATGCACAGACCAGACGTGTGGAACGGGATTAAGCCAGGAAGCTTCTTCTATATTAAAGCCCAGATCCTGCAGTTTGGTCTGGAAACGCGTAATGGAGTCTTCCAGGGCGGCATCTTTGCCCGGGATAAAAGTTTGCGTCATGGTGCCGCTCTCTCTGTGAATAGGGTGCCTAAAGCGCGCAATGATACGTTTTTTACCGCCTGTTCGCTATCAAGTCGCTGCAATTTTACTGGACGTTTTCTCATGTCAGGGTTTGTCTGCCAATACCGGCAGCGAGTGAAAGGAACGTCCCTCACAATATTTTGTGTTGGCTTGCATTGGTAACATAACCTCCGGTGCGCCGTGCTGAAAAAATGTGACCGGTGTTAGATTTATGATTGCAGCCACCAGAATGCAGTGATAAAACCGAATCGTTATTCATAACCGTTCGATATGACAGTGGTGAGGGAAATGACGCAAATTTATAATTTTAGCTCTGGGCCAGCGATGCTGCCGAGCGAAGTGCTCCGCCGTGCAGAACAAGAATTGACAAACTGGCATGGTCTGGGGACTTCAGTAATGGAGATCAGTCACCGCAGTAAAGAGTTTATTCAGGTGGCCGAGGAAGCGGAAGCGGACTTCCGTGATCTGCTAAAAATCCCCTCTAATTACAAAGTTTTATTCTGCCACGGCGGCGCACGTGCGCAGTTTGCTGCGGTACCGGGTAACCTGCTGGGCAGCGCCACCAGTGCGGATTATGCCGACGGCGGCTACTGGGCGCACAGCGCCATTAAAGAAGCGGCAAAATATTGTTCGCCCCGCACGCTGGATGTCAAAACGACCCTTGAGGGAAAACGCGCCATTCTGCCTATGCGTGAGTGGGACGTCAGCGATGCGGCAGCCTATTTGCACTTCTGCCCGAATGAAACCATTGACGGCGTTGCCATTGATGAAGAACCTGATTTTGGCGACAAGGTCGTCGTTGCCGATCTCTCTTCCACGATTTTATCCCGCTCTATTGATGTCAGCCGCTATGGCGTGATTTATGCGGGCGCCCAGAAAAATATTGGTCCGGCGGGCATTACCCTGGTCATCGTCCGGGACGATCTGTTAGGTAAAGCGCATCAAAGTGTGCCTTCCATTCTGGATTACAGTGTTCTGGCGGAAAACTACTCCATGTTCAACACGCCGCCAACGTTCGCCTGGTACCTGAGCGGTCTGGTATTCAAGTGGCTGAAGCAGAAAGGCGGCGTCGGTGAAATTGAAAAAATTAATCAGGCAAAAGCGGGCTTGCTTTACGACCTCATCGATAAGAGTGATTTCTACCGTAACGATGTTGCTCTGCTGAACCGTTCGCGAATGAATATTCCTTTCCAACTGGCGGATGCGTCACTCGACAGCCTGTTCCTGGAAGAGTCATTTAAAGCAGGTTTGCATGCCTTGAAAGGCCATCGCGTTGTTGGCGGCATGCGTGCATCCATCTACAATGCGATGCCGCTGGAAGGTGTTAAAGCCCTCACAGACTTCATGATCGATTTCGAACGCCGCCACGGCTGATTATTCCCCAGTCAGTGGGATTGCTGACACCTGACTCCGCCATACGGCGGAGTTGTCGTTTTTTTGAGGATAGAGTTTCACATGCAAGATTCCCTGACCCTTCAGCCCATTGCTCGCGTAAATGGCACGGTTAATTTGCCCGGCTCCAAGAGTGTTTCAAACCGCGCGCTGCTGCTGGCCGCATTGGCGAACGGCAAAACCCGACTCACTAATCTGCTGGACAGTGATGATGTTAAGCACATGCTTAATGCGCTTAAGGCTCTGGGCGTCGATTTCACGCTTTCCAGCGATCGTACCGTTTGCGACGTTACCGGAAAGGGCGGACCGCTTCAGGCGTCACAACCCGTTGAACTCTTCCTGGGCAATGCTGGTACGGCTATGCGTCCGCTGGCTGCGGCGCTGTGCCTTGGCGAGCAGGATGTGGTGCTGACGGGCGAACCGCGGATGAAAGAGCGGCCGATAGGGCATCTGGTTGACGCGCTACGTCAGGGCGGCGCCCAAATCGATTACCTTGAGAATACGGATTATCCACCTGTTCGTCTGCGTGGCGGCTTTACGGGCGGAGAGGTCACCGTTGACGGTAGCGTATCCAGTCAGTTTTTGACCGCGTTGCTGATGACGGCGCCGTTAGCTCAGGAAGACACGCGAATCACGATTAAAGGCGATCTGGTCTCGAAACCCTACATCGACATTACCCTGCACCTGATGCGCTGTTTTGGCGTGGAGGTTGAAAATCAGCACTACCAGCATTTCCTGATCCAGGGAAAACAGCAGTATCAGTCACCGGGGGAGTATCTGGTGGAGGGCGATGCGTCTTCTGCGTCCTATTTCCTGGCGGCGGCCGCGATTAAAGGCGGCACTGTGCGCGTGACCGGTATCGGTCGTCATAGCGTGCAAGGCGATATTCGTTTTGCCGACGTGCTGGAAAAAATGGGTGCCACCATCGAGTGGGGTGACGATTTCATTGCCTGTACGGCGGGCAAGCTGCAGGCTATTGATATGGATATGAACCATATTCCCGATGCCGCGATGACAATTGCCACTGCTGCGCTGTTTGCTGAAGGCACGACCCAACTGCGCAATATCTACAACTGGCGGGTTAAAGAAACCGATCGCCTGACGGCGATGGCAACAGAACTCCGTAAAGTTGGGGCTGACGTCGAAGAAGGGCACGACTTTATCCGTGTTACCCCGCCGGCTAAGCTGATGCATGCTGACATCGGAACTTATAACGACCATCGTATGGCTATGTGTTTTTCGCTGGTGGCGTTATCAGATACGCCCGTAACAATTCTTGACCCGGGCTGTACTGCTAAAACCTTCCCTGACTATTTTGAGCAACTGGCAAAAATTAGCCATAACGCCTGAGTCCTGTGCCCGGTGAGTATTTCACCGGGCCGTTTTCCCTGTCTCATTTCTCGCGTCAAAAAGCCCTTTTTCAGACGAAATTTCGCCTAACCTTCTCTCTTAAGGGTAACGCCGTGTCGCAGGGCAGCGTATAATGCCCGACATTTGTGATGGCCAACTGGCCAAAATGCGCGCAGCAACAGGAGGGAATAATGACAGCAACTGCCCCGGTCATAACTATTGATGGGCCAAGTGGTGCGGGAAAGGGCACCCTGTGCAAAGCGATGGCGGAAGCATTGCAGTGGCATTTACTGGACTCTGGCGCGATTTACCGTGTTCTGGCGTTAGCTGCATTACATCACCAGGTTGATATCGAATCTGAAGAAGGACTGGTGCCGATTGCCGCTCACCTTGATGTGCGCTTCATCTCACAGAACGGTGAGATGCAGGTCATCCTTGAAGGCGAAGAAGTCACCAGCGAAATTCGCACCCAGGAAGTGAGCAATACCGCGTCGCGCGTTGCGGCATTTCCTCGCGTGCGTGAAGCCCTGTTACGCCGCCAGCGCGCCTTTCGCGAGGCTCCCGGCTTGATTGCCGATGGGCGTGATATGGGAACCGTTGTTTTCCCCGACGCGCCTGTGAAGATTTTCCTTGATGCCAGCCCGGAAGTCCGTGCAGAACGACGTATGCTACAGTTGCAGGACAAGGGCTTTAATGTTAACTTTGATCGCCTTTTAGCCGAGATAAAAGAGCGCGACGACCGCGATCGTAACCGCGCTATAGCGCCATTAGTGCCTGCTGAAGATGCGTTAGTGTTGGATTCAACACAGATGTCTATCGAGCAAGTTATTGATAAAGCGCTAGATTATGCCCGCAAAACGCTGGGCATTTAACATTTTGGTTTAAACGAATTGTATTAACCCTGTGCCAGGGATCCGGTGCAGGGCATGTGAAACAACCCCATCCGACATGAAGTCAGATGGACGTTAAATTGAAGAATCCTAAGATTATCAATATGACTGAATCTTTTGCTCAACTATTTGAAGAATCCCTGAAAGAAATCGAAACCCGCCCGGGTTCCATCGTTCGTGGCGTCGTTGTCTCTATCGACAAAGACGTCGTTCTGGTTGATGCGGGCCTGAAATCTGAATCTGCAATTCCTGCAGAGCAGTTCAAAAACGCAGCCGGCGAACTGGAAATCCAGGTTGGTGACGAAGTTGACGTTGCTCTGGACGCAGTGGAAGACGGCTTCGGTGAAACTCTGCTGTCCCGTGAGAAAGCTAAGCGTCATGAAGCTTGGATCACGCTGGAAAAAGCTTACGAAGAAGCTGAAACTGTTACCGGTATTATCAACGGCAAAGTCAAAGGTGGCTTCACAGTTGAGCTGAACGGTATCCGTGCGTTCCTGCCAGGTTCACTGGTAGATGTGCGTCCAGTGCGTGACACGCTGCACCTGGAAGGCAAAGAGCTTGAATTCAAAGTGATCAAGCTGGATCAGAAACGCAACAACGTCGTGGTTTCACGTCGTGCGGTTATCGAATCTGAGAACAGTGCAGAGCGCGATCAGCTGCTGGAAAACCTGCAGGAAGGCATGGAAGTCAAAGGTATCGTTAAGAACCTGACTGACTACGGTGCGTTCGTTGATCTGGGCGGCGTTGACGGCCTGCTGCACATCACTGATATGGCCTGGAAGCGCGTTAAGCATCCAAGCGAGATCGTGAATGTTGGCGATGAAATCAACGTTAAAGTCCTGAAATTCGACCGCGAGCGTACCCGTGTATCTCTGGGTCTGAAGCAGCTGGGCGAAGATCCATGGGTGGCTATCGCTAAGCGCTATCCAGAAGGCACCAAGCTGACTGGTCGTGTGACCAACCTGACTGATTACGGCTGCTTCGTAGAAATCGAAGAAGGCGTTGAAGGTCTGGTACACGTTTCAGAAATGGACTGGACCAACAAAAACATCCATCCGTCTAAAGTTGTCAACGTAGGCGATGTGGTTGAAGTAATGGTTCTGGACATCGATGAAGAGCGTCGTCGTATCTCCCTGGGTCTGAAGCAGTGCAAATCTAACCCATGGCAGCAGTTCGCCGAGACTCACAATAAAGGCGATCGCGTTGAAGGTAAAATCAAGTCAATCACTGACTTCGGTATCTTCATCGGCCTGGACGGCGGCATCGACGGTCTGGTTCACCTGTCTGACATCTCCTGGAACGCGACTGGCGAAGAAGCCGTTCGTGAGTACAAAAAAGGTGACGAAATCGCTGCCGTTGTACTGCAGGTTGATGCAGAGCGCGAGCGTATCTCTCTGGGCGTTAAACAGCTGGCAGAAGATCCGTTCAACAACTACATCACTTTGAACAAGAAAGGTGCCATCGTCACCGGTAAAGTGACTGCAGTTGATGCTAAAGGTGCTACAGTTGAATTAGCAGACGGCGTTGAAGGTTACCTGCGCGCTTCTGAAGCTTCACTGGACCGCATCGAAGACGCTACGCTGGTTCTGAACGTAGGCGACGACGTTGAAGCTAAATTCACCGGCGTTGACCGTAAAAACCGCGTTGTTAGCCTGTCTGTTCGTGCGAAAGACCAGGCTGACGAGAAAGAAGCCATCAATACTGTTAACACCAAACAGGAAGAAGGCAACTTCTCTAGCGCTATGGCTGAAGCGTTCAAAGCGGCTAAAGGCGAGTAATCGACCTTGCACCGGGCGGATTTATTCGCCCGGTTTCGGTAAAAGCTGTCATACATTCCTGTAGGGATTAACCGGAGGTTACATGACCAAGTCAGAACTGATTGAAAGGCTGGCGGGACAGCATACTCATATACCGGCGAAAGTCGTTGAGGATGCAGTCAAAGAAATGCTGGAGCACATGGCCACGACGCTGGCACAGGGCGAACGCATTGAAATCCGGGGATTCGGCAGCTTTTCGTTGCATTATCGCGCTCCGCGCACCGGTCGTAACCCGAAAACGGGTGACAAAGTGGATCTGGAAGGTAAATACGTTCCCCACTTCAAGCCGGGCAAAGAACTGCGTGACCGTGCAAACATTTACGGCTAAGCCGATACCGAACCGCCTAAACGACATCTCCGGATGTCGTTTTTTTTTGCTTGTCACCTGCAATGGATCTCTCTTCCAGAAAAATGTCTCTTCGCTGCAACGGCCGATTTTTACTGCGATCCTTCACCTGGTGAACAACGAATACGCTTTATCCTGAGAAGTCGTGCGGCATACTTGTGGCACGACAGGAGCGGGATGCATTATGTTGACATGGATTTTACTGGCAAGAATCGCCGCGATCACGACGTTACCCTTACTGGTGTTACCCGGGCTTCCTTCCCCTTTCACCATAGTGGTGGTGCTGTTGAGTGGTGTCTGCGTGCTTGCCTTGTCTCATCGCAGGATCCGCATCGCCGGCGTGACGCTCCTGTTCACGGCGTGGGGGCTTTTTAATGCACAATCACTGGTAAAAGACACCGAAATGATGATTGCTGCCCCGGGGAAGTTTGATGTGCAAATTGAGGACGTCCATCAGGCGCATTCGCGCATCAGAGTCAGATTGCTAAAAGTGGACGATCACATTCTCTTCCCGCCGCGCTTTGCGTGGCTTTCGTTGCCGGATAACGCCAGTGAGTATTGCCCCGGCCAGCGTGGAAAGATGATGCTCAGGCTGAGAGCGGTGCATGCCAGGCTCAACGAAGGGGCGTTTGATGCGCAGCGCTTCGCCATGGCGAATCATGCACCCGTGCAGGGCCGTATTGTTTCCCAGACCATCACGCACGCCTCCTGCAGCGTGCGCTGGCGATTTATCACTCACCATCGTCAGCAAAACGGCCACTTGCCTGCCTCAGCCACGCTTGAAGCGTTAACCTTTGGCATCCGGGACAACCTCAGCGAGGCGACCCGACAGCTGTTAAGGGATACCGGTACCGCGCACCTTATGGCAATTTCAGGCATGCACATTGCTTTGGCAGCAGGGACAGGGTGGTTACTGGCACGAGGAAGCCAGATTCTGTTTCCGGCCCGCGCTGTCAGCTATCTGTATCCTGTCATTATGGGCTGGCTTTTTGCCGCGCTGTATACCTGGCTTTCCGGGGGGCATGCACCTGCGCAGCGGGCATTACTGGCACTGACACTCTGGGCTGTAACACGTTTCGTTGGCGTGCAGTTGAGTAGCTGGCAAGTCTGGACGCTGTGTGTGGGTTTACTGCTTGCCGTCGATCCGCTTACGGTACTCTCTGACAGCTTCTGGCTTTCTGTATTAGCGGTGGGCATGCTGTTGACCTGGTACCACTGGTTCCCACTGGCGGCGCGCTTTCGGCACGCACGCCGCTGGTTACCGATACAGCTTCTCCACCTGCAGTCAGGCATGATGATTTTGATGCTGCCGTTACAGGCTGGCTTGTTCAACGGCATCAGTATAACGGCGCTGATAGCCAATCTGCTGGCCATCCCGGTGGTGTCATTTGTCACGGTGCCGTTAATACTGGTTGCGATGCTGCTACCGGTGCCGGCACTCTCCACCTGGTTTTGGCTGGCGGCAGATGGCTCTCTTCGTTTTCTGTTAACCAGCCTGGCGCTGTTGCCGCCGGGCTGGTGGCCATTGCAGGGGGCAGCCTTTTTTATGCTCATGGTGTGGGGCGGCTTGCTGGTCTGGCGCACTGGTGCACTGTTCAGCCTGCCGTGGAGCTGCAGCGCTATCGCACTGGCCATGGTGTTTTCCCGCCACTACAAACCGGAAAGGGAATGGCGCATTGATATGCTGGATGTCGGGCATGGCTTGAGCGTGGTCATCAGTCAGGGCCGTGAGGCCGTGTTGTACGATACGGGGCCACGCTGGCAACACAGTGATGCAGGAACACGCGTGATTACGCCCTGGTTACAACATAAAGGTCTGGTATTGCAGGAGGTTATCCTGAGCCACAGACATCTCGATCATACCGGCGGGCTCGCTGCCATTCTGCAACGCTGGCCTGGGATAAAGGTGCGCAGCAGCCTGGAGGGAACGCACCATTTGGCCTGCGTTCGGGGAGCGACATGGCGTTGGAAGCAGCTAAATTTCAGCGTGCTCTGGCCACTCAGTTCACCCAATAAAGGTGAAAATAACGACTCCTGCGTGGTGAGCGTTGATGACGGAAATGTCCGGCTGTTGCTGACCGGCGATCTGGAAAAACTGGCTGAGCAGCAGTTGGTCAGGCTGGAGAAGCAGCAGCTAAAAGCCGATATTTTGCAGGTTCCCCATCATGGCAGCCGCACGTCATCCTCCCGATTACTGCTTCGTAGCGTGGCCGGACACACCGCGATTGCCTCTCTGGCGCGCTATAATGCATGGCGAATGCCGGCTAAACCTGTATTACGTAATTACCACGAATATGGCTATAACTGGCTCGATACAGGGCAATCTGGACAGATAAGCATCAGAGTTGGTAAAGGTAAAATGCAGGTTTTTACCCTCAGAGAACAATTAATGCCCCGTTGGTATCATCAGTGGTTTGGCGTCAAACGCGAATCCAGGTAGAATGGCCGGCTATTTCCAACAACGTGAATAAATAATGCATCAAGATAAAGATCTCTCAACGTGGCAGACATTCCGTCGACTCTGGCCGATGATCGCACCCAACAAAGCTGGCTTAATTGTGGCGGCTACGGCCCTGATTATTAATGCCGCAGGCGATACGTTAATGCTCTCCCTGTTGAAGCCTTTGCTGGATGACGGCTTTGGTAAAGCGGACAGGTCCGTGATGCTGTGGATGCCGTTGGCAGTTATTGGCTTGATGCTGGTTCGCGGCGTAAGTAGCTATATTTCCAGCTACTGCATTTCCTGGGTATCCGGGAATGTGGTCATGAACATGCGCCGGCGTCTGTTCAGTCATATGATGGGCATGCCGGTGGCCTTCTTCGATCAGCAGTCTACGGGTACGCTCCTCTCGCGTATCACCTATGACTCGGAGCAGGTTGCATCGTCTTCATCAGGCGCACTGGTCACGGTCGTGCGCGAAGGCGCGTCCATCATCGGCCTGTTTATCATGATGTTCTATTACAGCTGGCAGCTGTCGCTGATTCTCATCGTGCTCGCCCCCATTGTTTCCTTTGCCATTCGTATGGTGTCGAAGCGTTTCCGCAACATCAGCAAATCCATGCAAAACACCATGGGGCAGGTGACAACCAGTGCCGAGCAGATGCTGAAAGGGCATAAAGAAGTGCTGATTTTTGGCGGACAGGAAATCGAATCGGCGCGTTTTGCCAAGGTCAGCAACCGTATGCGCCAGCAGGGTATGAAGCTGGTGTCAGCGTCCTCGATCTCCGATCCTGTTATTCAGCTGATTGCCTCGCTGGCGCTGGCATTTGTGCTTTATGCGGCGAGTTTCCCCAGCGTAATGGATACCTTGACCGCCGGTACGATCACTGTGGTGTTCTCATCCATGATTGCGCTGATGCGCCCGCTGAAGTCACTGACCAACGTGAATGCTCAGTTCCAGCGTGGTATGGCGGCCTGCCAGACGCTGTTCTCCATTCTGGACAGCGAGCAGGAAATTGACAACGGTAAGCGTGAAATTACCCGCGCAAAAGGGGATGTCGAGTTCCGTAATGTGACATTTACCTATCCGGGCCGTGAAACGCCTGCCTTGAAAGACATTAATCTGGCGCTGCCGGCAGGCAAAACGGTAGCCCTGGTGGGGCGTTCAGGCTCGGGTAAATCGACCATGGCAAGCCTGTTGACCCGTTTTTATGATATTCAGCAGGGCAACATTTTGCTGGATGGCTACGATTTGCGCGAGTACACGTTATCGTCATTGCGTAATCAGGTCGCGCTGGTGTCGCAAAATGTGCACCTGTTTAATGATACCGTCGCCAATAACATTGCCTATGCGCGCAGCGAGCAGTACAGCCGTGAGGAGATTGAAAAAGCGGCGACCATGGCTCATGCCATGGATTTTATCAATAAAATGGATAAAGGGCTGGATACGGTTATCGGCGAAAACGGCGTCCTGTTGTCTGGCGGTCAGCGTCAACGTATCGCCATTGCGCGTGCGTTACTGCGCGACTGTCCTATCCTGATTCTTGACGAGGCCACTTCGGCGCTGGATACGGAATCTGAACGTGCTATTCAGTCAGCCCTGGATGAGTTGCAGAAAAACCGTACTTCCCTGGTGATTGCACACCGCCTGTCGACTATCGAAAAAGCGGATGAAATTGTGGTCGTGGAAGAGGGCAAAATTATCGAGCGCGGCACGCATGCTGTGCTCCTTGCGGAAAAAGGCGCCTATGCCCAACTTCATAAAATGCAATTTGGCCAATGATTGAGCGCATCTGGAGCGGGCGATCGCCTTTATGGGTACTGTTATGGCCACTTAGTGTGCTATACGGGGCGATTACGGCATTGATCCGCTTCAGTTTTCAACGCGGCTGGCGCAAAAGCTGGCGTGCGCCCGTGCCTGTCGTGGTGGTCGGGAATTTAACCGCAGGCGGGAACGGCAAAACGCCGGTGGTGATTTGGCTGGTAGAGGCCCTGCAACAACGCGGCCTGCGTGTTGGCGTGATTTCACGAGGCTATGGCGGTAAAGCAGACCATTATCCATTGCAGGTCACTGCCGCAACCGCCACTGAACAGGCGGGTGACGAACCCGTTCTGATCGCCCAGCGCACGGCTGCGCCCGTGGCCGTTGCGCCGCGCCGCCGTGAGGCCATTGACCTTCTCCTGAAGCATCACGAGCTGGATCTGATTGTGACTGACGATGGTCTGCAGCATTACGCCTTGCAGCGCGATCGGGAGATTGTCGTGGTGGATGGCGTGCGCCGTTTCGGCAACGGCTGGTGGTTACCTGCTGGCCCAATGCGCGAACGCGCTTCACGTCTCAAAACGGTGGATGCCGTTATCGTCAACGGCGGCGAACCGCAGGCAGGTGAAATTGCGATGCAACTGCGCCCGGGCAAGGCGACGCATCTGCTGAGCGGCGAACAACGCCCGCTCAGCACCTTTCATAACGTTGTTGCTATGGCGGGAATTGGTCATCCGCCACGCTTCTTTAATACCTTAAAGCAGCAAGGGTTAACGCCTGTAGCGGAAATCGCTTTTGCCGACCACCATGCTTACAGCGAAGAAGAACTTTCACGTCTGCTGCAGCCTGAGCAGATGCTGTTGATGACCGAAAAAGATGCGGTAAAGTGCCGGGCATTCGCAAAATCCTCGTGGTGGTATCTGCCGGTTGATGCACAACTGCACGCCGAGGCAGCCACCTTGCTGTTAGAGGATATAGAAAACCTTTGCCGTACGTCTGCACACCGGGCAAAGTACTAACCTCCCCATCTGATAAGGAAGAGAATGAGCATACATTCACTTTCGCGACAGCAGGCACGTAACATCCACCTCGCAGCTCAGGGGCTGCTCCGTCCGGCAGCCCGCCGGGCGCGTCAGCAGGACATTCCAGACTGTATTACCCGAATGGCCTTACTACAAATCGACACCATCAATGTGGTTGCCCGAAGCCCTTATCTGGTGCTGTTTAGTCGTTTAGGGGATTACCCTCAATCCTGGCTGGATACATCCCTGGCTCAGGGGGACATTTTTGAGTACTGGGCCCACGAAGCCTGCTTTATTCCGCGCAACGATTACAAATTACTGCGACATCGCATGCTCTCGCCCGAACGCCTGGGCTGGAAATACAGTGCGCAATGGGCTGCCGAGTATCAGCAGGAGATGGCCGATTTACTGACCTACATCCGCGATAACGGCCCCGTCAGATCGGCCGATTTTGCCACCGAAAAAAATCATAAACCGGGATGGTGGGCGTGGAAACCGCACAAGCGGCATCTCGAAAATCTGTTTAGCGCAGGTGAATTGATGGTAGCAGAGCGCCGAAATTTTCAGCGAGTCTACGATTTACGCACCCGGGTGATGCCGGACTGGCAGGATGCGATCCACGCGATCGGCGAGGATGAAGCGATCCAATTGATGTTGATGAACAGTGCGCGCAGCCTGGGGATTTTTCGCAGTGAATGGCTGGCCGATTATTACCGGCTGAAACAGGCACCGATCAAAGCCTTTATCCAATCGGCGCAGGTCGCGGGAGACATTATTCCGGTCGAGGTCAAGGGGATGGGCGCGATGTGGCTGCACCAGAGCGCGCTGCCCGGATTAACGACGCCTTTGAAAGCGACGCACACCGCGCTGTTATCCCCATTTGATCCCGTAGTCTGGGATCGAAAGCGGGCGCGAGAACTGTTTGATTTTGACTACCGTATCGAATGCTACACGCCTGCCGAAAAGCGCAGGTACGGTTACTTCGTTTTACCTTTGCTGCATCGTGGTCAGCTTAAAGCCCGGCTGGATGCACGAATGATTCGCGCGTCACGTCAGTTGGAGATCAAAAATATCTGGCTGGAGCACGACGTCTCTGTCACCACCTCCTTTCTCCAGGATGCACAACGGGCAATTACCCGTTTCGCGCGCTGGCAGGGTGCAGAGACGGTCGTGTTACAGCAGGCTCCTCCGGCATTGCGGGCACACTGGCCGCGGTTATGGTCGCTGGATAATTCGTGATGCCACAACCGGTGTGGTTTACCCGCTCTTATCAACGCTGTGATATGCTTTAGCGCTTACGCTATCGGTCCGTGATGGAGGATATATGGATCACCGTTTACTCGAAATCGTTGCCTGCCCGGTTTGCAATGGCAAGCTGTATTACAACAACGAACAGCAAGAACTGATCTGCAAGCCCGATGCACTGGCTTTTCCGGTGCGCGATGGCATTCCGGTCCTGTTGGAAAACGAAGCCCGTACGTTGTCGGTTGAAGAGATCCATCCATGAGTTTTATTGCCATCATTCCTGCTCGTTATGCCTCAACCCGTCTACCCGGTAAACCCTTGGTCGATATTCATGGCAAGCCGATGGTGGTACATGTGATGGAACGCGCGCGCGAATCCGGTGCCAGCCGGGTTATCGTGGCGACCGATCACCCGGATGTGGCCAGCGCAGTGGAAGCGTCGGGAGGCGAAGTTTGCATGACGCGCGCCGATCATCATTCAGGCACAGAACGCCTTGCCGAAGTGATTGAGAAGTATCAGTTCGCAGACGATCAAATTATCGTCAATGTTCAGGGCGATGAGCCTATGATCCCGGCCGAAATCGTGCACCAGGTGGCGAATAATCTGGCGCAGTCTGAGGCCGGTATGGCGACGCTGGCCGTGCCCATTACCGATGCAGAAGAAGCCTTTAATCCTAACGCTGTGAAAGTCGTTATGGATGCCAAAGGCTATGCGCTGTATTTTTCTCGTGCGACCATTCCCTGGGACCGCGAGCGCTATGCGGAATCACGCGATCGCATCGGCGATACGCTGCTCCGGCACATTGGCATTTACGCCTACCGGGCAGGCTTTATTCGCCGTTACATCGACTGGGCACCTTGTCCACTTGAGCAGATTGAATTACTCGAGCAGCTCCGGGTGCTGTGGTACGGCGAAAAGATTCACGTGGCGGTAGCAAAAACGGTGCCGGGCGTTGGGGTCGATACGCCAGAGGACCTGATTCGTGTGCGCGCTGCCATGCGCGGCTAAGGTCATCCGTCAGCTTCAGGGCGTGACTACGGCTCTCCGCTCTTCTGATTACCCGATTGAAGGATGCGCGCGGCGTCGTGCGCATCCTCCAACGCTTCTACGAAGCGGGTGTTTCGGTGGGGGGATTAATGCGTTGCAATGCACTGCCGAGCGTTTCATAGATGGCACGTTCGCTGTGGCCCATCCACAGCGGAGAAGGAAAAGCCCGCTCCCACCAGTTGAGCGGGGAGGTAATTGCCAACTGGTTCGCCGGTGCGGCAATCGGGTTAAGCCCTGCCTGCTGGAAGAAACGCATGGCACGCGGCATATGATTCGCTGATGTGACCAGTAAAAAGGAATGATGCCCGATCACTGCGCTGACCGCCCGCGCTTCCTGCTCAGTATCCTTGGGTTGATCCAGAATATAAATATGAGCGTCAGGCACGCCAAGGCTTTCGGCGACCTGTGCGGCCACCCACGCATTACTTTTGGGATTGTGCCCTGCAGCAGCACCGGTAAAGACCATCGTTGCCTGCGGGTTACGCAGCCACTGACGCACGCCCTCTGTCACGCGAGGCAAACTGTTATTCAACAAGTTTGAGCTGGGTGCCCAGGCAGGATTGTAGGTATAGCCTCCACCCAGTACCACGATGTAATCCACTTTCTGGCTACCATTCCATGTTGAATAGTGCGACTCCACCGGCAATAACAGGCGGTCTGCCACAGGCTGTAGGCTAATCAGTAATATTATCAGCCAGCTCACCGAGATGAGTATTTTGCCGCTTTTCTGCCAGCAGCTGAACCAAAGCAGTAAAATGCCTGCCGCCATCAGTAAAAGCAGAAAAGGCAAGGGCAGCAACAGGTTACCGACGGCCTTTTTCAGCATAAAAACCATGTAAAAAACCTCTTGTTGTCCGAAAAAACAGCAGCCAGAGCGCAAGAATGGTATCAAAGCTTCATTCTTACCGTACCTGTGACAAAATAGCATATGTTTCACCGCAGCATACCGGAGCCCACGCCATGCAGGATCGTAACTTTGACGATCTCGCGGATAAATTTTCGCAAAACATTTACGGCACAACCAAAGGCCTGGTGCGTCAGGCCATCTTATGGGATGAGCTGGAAACGATTCTTCCCAGCCTGTCATCCTCCGCGCTGAACGTACTGGATGCGGGCGGCGGCATCGGTCAGATGTCCAGCGGGCTGGCTGGGCGGGGCCACCAGATACTGCTGTGCGATCTTTCCGGAGAGATGTTACGCCGTGCCCAGGAAAATGCGGATGCGCTGGGTGTGAGCCACAACATGCAATTCAAACAAATTAGCGCGCAGCAGGTCGGTGAACATTTGGATAAGCCGGTGGATCTGGTATTGTTTCACGCTGTGCTTGAGTGGGTTGCGGAACCTGAAGCGGTGTTAAAAGCCTTGTTTGATACACTGCGCCCCGGCGGCGTGCTGTCGTTGATGTTTTACAACCTGCATGGGTTAACATTACGCACCCTGACGCTGGGCAACTTTGGTTATCTGCGCACTAACTTGACCAAACGCAAGAAGCGCACGCTGTCACCGGACTATCCCCGCGATCCCGATGACGTGTATCGTTGGCTGGAGAACTGTGGTTTTCAGATTGAACGGCGTGCCGGGATTCGCGTATTCAGCGATTATATGAAGCCGCCTAAAGGCGAGCCAAAGAGCGACGACGAAATTATTGAGATGGAGCGGCGCTTTTGCCGCCAGGAACCCTTTTTAAGCTTAGGGCGTTACATCCACGTGACCGCGCGCAAACCCGGGCAGAAGGACGAATTATGAGTGAATTTTCCCAGACGGTACCGGAGCTGGTATCCTGGGCGCGCAAGAATGACTTCTCGCTTGCGCTGCCAGTTGAACGTCTGGCTTTTTTGCTGGCCATCGCCACGCTAAATGGCGAACGCATGGACGGTGAAATGAGCGAAGGTGACCTGATTGATGCGTTTCGTCACGTCAGCAAAGCCTTTGAGCAAACCAGTGAAACGGTGTTGGTACGCGCCAACAACGCCATCAACGATATGGTGCGCCAGCGCCTGTTAAACCGCTTTACCAGTGAGTTAACCGAGGGCAATGCGATTTATCGCCTGACCCCGTTGGCCATTGGCATCACTGATTACTATATTCGCCAGCGGGAATTCTCCACGCTGCGCCTGTCAATGCAGCTTTCTATCGTGGCGGCGGAGCTGAAGCGCGCCGCGGATGCGGCTCAGGAAAACGGCGATGAATTTCACTGGCACCGCAACGTGTTCGCGCCGCTGAAATATTCGGTGGCCGAAATTTTCGACAGTATCGATATGACGCAGCGCCTGATGGATGAGCAACAGCAGGCGGTTAAGACGGATATTGCCGAACTGCTGAACAAAGACTGGCGAGCCGCGATTTCGAGCTGTGAAATGTTGCTGTCGGAAACCTCAGGTACGCTGCGTGAACTGCAGGATACGCTGGAGGCAGCGGGCGATAAGCTGCAGGAAAATCTGCTGCGCATTCAGGATGCCACGCTGGACAGCCCGGATCTGGGTTTTGTCGACAAACTGGTTTTCGATTTGCAAAGCAAACTCGATCGCATTACCAGTTGGGGGCAGCAGGCCATCGATCTCTGGATTGGCTACGATCGCCACGTGCATAAATTCATTCGTACCGCCATCGACATGGACAAAAACCGCGTTTTCGCCCAGCGTTTGCGTGTTTCTGTGCAGAACTATTTTGATGCGCCCTGGGCGCTCACCTATGCCAACGCCGAACGTCTTTACGATATGCGTGACGACGAACTGACGCTGCGCAATGACGAAGTTATGGGCGAATTGCCGGCCGAGCTGGAGTTTGAAGAATTCAATGAAATTCGCGAGCAGCTGGCGGCCATGATTGAAGAAGCCTTAGAGATTTATAAAACGCAGCAAAAACCGCTCAACCTCGCCGCTGTGATGCGCGACTATCTGGCTCAATATCCACGCGCGCGTCACTTTGACCTGGCGCGTATTGTGGTGGATCAGGCCGTGCGGCTCGGCGTAGCGGAAGCCGATTTAGCCGGCTTGCCTGTGGAATGGCAAGCCATTAATGATTACGGAGCCAAGGTGCAGGCACATGTCATCGACAAATATTGAACAAGTGATGCCGGTTAAACTGGCACAGGCACTGGCAAATCCGATTTTTCCGGCGCTGGACAGCCAGTTACGCGCCGGACGCCACATTGGTATCGAAGAGCTGGACAATCATGCTTTTCTGATGGATTACCAGCAGTATCTGGAAGAGTTTTACACCCGCTACAACGTTGAGCTGATTCGCGCGCCAGAGGGATTCTTCTATCTGCGTCCGCGTTCAACCACGCTCATTCCCCGTTCTGTCCTGTCTGAGCTGGATATGATGGTCGGTAAAATCCTTTGCTATCTCTATCTCAGCCCGGAACGCCTGGCGAATGAAGGCATTTTTACCCAGCAGGAACTTTATGACGAGCTGCTGTCCCTGGCGGATGAAAGTAAACTGCTGAAACTGGTTAATCAGCGCTCAACCGGCTCAGATCTCGATCGCGCCAAGCTGCAGGAAAAAATGCGTGCGTCTTTAAGCCGCCTGCGCCGTCTTGGCATGGTGTGGTTTTTTGGCAACGACAGCAGCAAGTTCCGTATTATCGAGTCCGTTTTTCGCTTCGGCGCCGATGTGCGCAGCGGTGACGATCCGCGGGAAGCGCAGCTGCGCCTGATTCGTGACGGTGAGGCAATGTTGCTGGATAACGCCACGGCCACGACTGAGGCTGATGACAGTGATGAGAATGACAGCGATGCGGGTGATATCGCGGAGGAAGAACAGGCATGATTGAACGCGGCAAATTTCGTTCGCTAACGCTGATCAACTGGAACGGTTTTTTTGCCCGAACCTTTGATCTCGATGAACTGGTCACCACGCTGTCGGGCGGTAACGGGGCAGGCAAGTCAACCACCATGGCGGCCTTTGTAACGGCGCTTATCCCTGACTTAACGCTGCTGCACTTCCGTAACACGACCGAAGCGGGCGCGACCTCAGGATCACGTGATAAAGGCCTGCACGGTAAACTCCGTGCCGGTGTTTGCTATGCCATGCTGGACGTCGTCAATTCACGTCACCAACGCGTGGTGGCGGGCGTCAGACTGCAGCAGATCGCCGGACGCGATAAGAAAGTCGATATCAAACCTTTCAGTATTCATGGTTTACCTACAGATACGCTGCCTACTGATATGCTGACGGAAATCCTCAACAGCCGTCAGGCGCGCGTGTTACCGCTTAATGAGGTAAAAGAACGCGTTGAGGCGCTGGAAGGCGTGCAGTTCCGTCAGTACAGCTCGGTCACCGACTATCACGCCATGATGTTTGATCTCGGCGTTGTCCCGCGTCGTCTGCGTTCGGCCAGCGATCGCAGCAAGTTTTACCGCCTGATTGAAGCCTCTCTTTACGGCGGTATCTCCAGTGCGATTACCCGCTCGCTACGTGATTATCTGTTGCCGGAAAACAGCGGCGTGCGTAAAGCCTTTCAGGATATGGAAGCGGCGCTGCGCGAGAACCGTATGACGCTGGAAGCGATCCGCGTCACCCAGTCGGATCGTGACCTGTTTAAGCACCTTATTTCTGAGGCCACCAGCTATGTGTCGGCGGATTATATGCGTCATGCCAACGAGCGACGCATCCACCTCGACAGCGCCTTACAGCTGCGCAATGAGCTGCTCAGCGGTCGCAAACAGCTGGCTTCTGAACAGTACCGCCATGTAGAGATGGCGCGCGAGCTGGCCGAACATAGCGGGGCGGAAAACGATCTCGAAGTCGATTATCAGGCGGCGAGCGATCACCTGAATCTGGTGCAGACGGCGATGCGCCAGCAGGAAAAAATTACGCGCTATGACAGCGATATTGAAGATCTTACGATCCGTCTGGAAGAGCAGAGCGAAGTCGTTGCTGAAGCGCGCGAAATCCAGGAAGAAAATGAGGCCCGTGCCGAAGCCGCAGAACTGGAAGTGGATGAGCTGAAGAGCCAGTTGGCCGATTTTCAGCAGGCGCTGGATGTGCAGCAAACCCGTGCTATTCAGTATCAACAGGCATTACAGGCGCTGGAACGCGCCCGCACGCTTTGTCAGTTGCCAGACTTAACCATCGATAATGCCGCCGAATGGCAGGCCAGTTTCCAGGCCAAAGAAGAAGAAGCCACCGGGCAACTGCTGAATCTGGAGCAGAAGCTGAGTGTAGCGGAAGCCGCCCACAGCCAGTTTGAACAGGCGTTATCACTGGTCACCAGCATTGCCGGTGAGGTTAGCCGCAAAGAAGCCTGGCAGGTCGGGCGCGATCTGCTGCGCGATGCCAGCAATCAACGTCACCATGCCGATCAGCTTTCCTCCCTGCGCCTGCGCCTGAATGAACTCGAACAGCGCCTGCGTGAGCAGCAGGAAGCCGAGCGTCTGCTGGCAGAGTTCTGTAAACGTCAGGGGCAGCATTACGATCCTGACGCGCTGGAAGGCCTTCAGCGTGAGCTTGAAGCGCAAATCGAGCAGCTGAACAGCAGCGTGGCAGACGCGGGCGAACAGCGCATGATGATGCGTCAGGAACTTGAGCAACTGCGCGAACGTATCACCGCGCTGACCGCGCGCGCGCCGCACTGGCTGGCCGCGCAAGAAATCCTGACTCAGCTCAGTGAGCAAACCGGTCAGGACCTGGCCAACAGCCAGGATGTGACGGAATACATGCAGCAGCTGCTGGAGCGCGAGCGTGAAACCACCGTTGAGCGTGACGAAGTAGCAGCCCGCAAGCGTGAAATTGAGCAGCAGATTGAACGTCTCAGCCAACCGGGCGGTGCCGAAGATCCTCGCCTGAATCAGCTGGCTGAGCGATTTGGCGGCGTACTGTTGTCGGAAATTTATGATGACGTAACGCTGGACGATGCGCCTTACTTTTCTGCCTTGTACGGCCCATCGCGCCACGCCATTGTCGTACCCGATCTGTCGCTGGTGCGCGAGCAACTCGATGGCTTAGAAGAGTGCCCGGAAGATCTGTACCTGATCGAAGGGGATCCGCAGTCGTTTGATGACAGCGTGTTTAGCGTAGACGAGCTCCAGAACGCCGTCGTGGTTAAAGTCGCCGAGCGTCAGTGGCGCTATTCCCGCTTCCCGAAAATCCCGCTGTTTGGTCGGGCGGCGCGCGAAAACCAGCTTGAATTACTCAATAACGAGCGCGACCGGCTGGCGGAACGTTACGCCACCTTGTCGTTTGACGTACAAAAGACGCAACGTCTGCATCAGTCATTTAGTCGCTTTATCGGCAGCCATCTTGCGGTGGCCTTTGATGATGACCCAGAAGCGCAAATCCGTCAGCTCGGCGCCCGTCGCGGTGAGCTGGAACGTGCGCTCAATCAGCATGAAAGTAATAATCAGCAACAGCGTCAGCAGTATGAACTGGCAAAAGAGGGCGTTGCACAGCTTAATCGCCTGCTGCCGCGCATCAGTCTGCTGCGGGATGAGACGCTGGCGGATCGCTGTGAGGAGATTCGCGAGCAGGTTGAAGAGGCACAGGAGGCCGCGCGTTTCCTCCATTTGCATGGCGCAAAACTGGCCAGACTGGAGCCGATGCTTGCGGTACTGCAAAGCGATCCTGAACAGCATGAGCAGTTGCAGGCGGATTACCAGCAGGCGCAGCAACAGCAACGTAACGCGCGTCAGCAGGCGTTTGCCTTGACAGAAGTGGTGCAGCGCCGTGCGCATTTCGGCTATGACGACTCTGCCAGCATGCTGGGCGGCAACAACGATCTCAGCGACAAACTGCGTCAAAGGCTGGAGCAGGCAGAAGCCGAGCGCAGCCGCTGTCGTGAGCGTTTGCGCGCCCATCAGTCGCAGCTGACGCAATATTCTCAGGTGCTGGCATCGCTTAAAAGCGCCTATGATGCCAAGCGCGATATGCTGAAAGAGCTGCAGCAGGAAATGCAGGATATCGGTGTTCAGGCCGATGCCAGCGCGGAAGAACGCGCGCGTATCCGCCGGGATGAACTTTATACGGCGTTAAGTCACAACCGCGCCCGCCGTAATCAGCTGGAGAAACAGCTCACTTTCTGCGAAGCAGAAATGGACAACCTGCAGAAAAAACTGCGCCAGCTTGAACGTAACTATCACCAGATCCGCGAACAGGTGGTGAGTGCTAAGGCGGGCTGGTGCCTGGTGCTGCGTCTGGTGAAAGATAACGGTGTTGAACGTCGTCTGCATCGTCGTGAACTGGCTTATCTCAGTGGCGATGAACTGCGTTCCATGTCGGATAAGGCACTGGGCGCACTGCGCCTGGCGGTGGCCGATAACGAACATCTGCGCGATGTGCTGCGTTTGTCTGAAGATCCGAAACGCCCGGAACGTAAGATTCAGTTTTTCATCGCCGTGTATCAACATCTGCGCGAACGTATCCGCCAGGATATCATTCGCACGGACGATCCGGTTGAAGCCATCGAGCAGATGGAGATTGAACTCAATCGACTGACGGAAGAGCTGACGGCCCGTGAGCAAACCCTGGCTATCAGTTCACGCAGCGTCGCGAATATTATTCGTAAAACGATTCAGCGTGAACAGAACCGTATCCGCCAGCTGAATCAGGGGCTGCAAACCGTGAGCTTTGGTCAGGTGCGCAGCGTCCGGCTGAACGTCAACGTGCGCGAAACGCATGCCATGCTGCTGGACACCTTGTCTGAAGAGCACGAACAGCATCAGGATCTGTTTAACAGCAACCGACTCACGTTCTCGGAAGCGCTGGCTAAACTCTACCAGCGTCTGAATCCGCATATTGATATGGGGCAGCGTACACCACAAACCATCGGTGAAGAGCTACTGGATTACCGTAACTACCTTGAGATGGAAGTCGAGGTCAACCGGGGTTCAGATGGTTGGTTGCGTGCCGAAAGTGGCGCGCTTTCCACCGGTGAGGCCATTGGTACGGGGATGTCAATTCTGGTCATGGTGGTGCAGAGCTGGGAAGAGGAATCACGTCGCCTGCGCGGTAAAGATATTTCGCCTTGCCGTCTGCTGTTCCTGGATGAAGCCGCACGTCTGGATGCGCGCTCAATCGCGACCCTGTTTGAACTCTGTGAGCGACTGGAGATGCAGCTGGTGATCGCGGCGCCAGAAAATATCAGTCCGGAGAAGGGCACCACCTATAAACTGATGCGTAAAGTGTTTAACAACACCGAGCACGTTCACGTGGTAGGATTGCGGGGCTTCGCGGCCGATCCACTGCCCGTGAAACGCAGCAGCGAAGCCGATCCGGCGAGTGAAACCACGACATAATATTCACGATGCAGAGATAGTCAAAAACAGCGCCATTAGTTAATCTGGTAACGGCATTTGTCACAGGAGGCAAATGCCGTTTTTATTTGTATACTCAATAATATGAGTAACAGCCCGATCGCAGTTGTTTCCTGACAGGCTGCGCGGTAGATCAATGAAGGGGGCAGGGATGTTACTGTATAAACGCTTCAAAATTCATCAGGTTAGTTCGTGGCTGACGCTAGCGCTCACGCTCATTCCCTGTGCAATGGCTCAGGCTGCGATCATCGCCGCGATGCCCGGTACGCACGCGGCGTACGCCACCACATCCGTCAGTGAGAGTCAGCAGAAGATTCGCCAGGCGTTTTCAGGCGACAGCCAGCCTTTTTACGGTGCTTCTCTGGCCGCGCTCTACGCCGCGCGTAACATGCAGCCGATCTGGCAGGATCATGAAGCCGTACAGAAATTTCAGCAGCAGCTGGCGGAGGTTGCCCTCTCCGGCGTGCAGCCGCAGTTTACCCGCTGGGTCGATCGCCTGACCGATCCTGACATCACAGGCTTTGCCCGTGATGTCACGTTGTCTGATGCGATGCTAGGCTATTTGCAGTTTGTCTCCTCGGTGCCTGCTCAGGGAGAAATCTGGCTGTACAGCACCACGCCCTACAAGCTGGCTGTGCCTTCTGTATCCGTGATCAATGCCTGGCAAAATGCCGTCAATGCGGGCAGTTCGGCGGCGTTTGTTAATTCACTGGTGCCGCAGCATCCGCAGTATCCACTCATGCATAAGGCCCTGAAAAGCCTGCTTGAAGATAAACAACCCTGGCCACAAATTAAAAATCGCGACACGTTACGACCTGGACAGGTCAGTGACGATGTGCCGGCGTTGCGGGAAATTCTTCGCCGCAGCGGCATGCTGAGTGCACAGGTAACCGCACCCGCGCCCAATGAGGATGCCGTTCCCACCGCACCCGTTGCCGTCAGCCACAGCGAGCAGCCTGTCGCCGTGAGCCCTTCGGCAGTCACGGTTAACGATATACCTGCTGCGGCACCCGGTGTTCAGGGTAACGTCCAGAATGCTCCCGCTGCGCCCGGCAGTGTGAATGTTTATAACGATGAGCTGGTCGCGGCGGTAAAACGCTTTCAACAGTGGCAGGGGCTGGACGCCGATGGGGCGATTGGCCTGCGTACACGGGAATGGCTGAATGTCTCTCCTCAACAGCGTGCGGCCTTGCTGGCGCTGAATATCCAGCGGCTGCGTTTGCTGCCGGATGATATGCACAACGGCATTATGGTGAACATCCCCAACTATTCGCTGAATTATTACAACAACGGCACTAAAGTGCTGTCCTCCCGGGTCATCGTGGGACGACCAGATCGTAAAACGCCGTTGATGCGAAGCGCACTAAATAATGTGGTGTTGAATCCGCCCTGGAATGTGCCGACCAATCTGGTGCGTCAGGACATTATTCCTAAGGTGAAACAGGACCCAACCTATCTGTATAAACATGGATATACGCTGCTGTCTGGCTGGAGCGCCGATTCCGAAGTCATCGATCCCAGCATGATTGACTGGAGCATGGTGTCAGCCTCATCTTTCCCTTACCGCATACGTCAGGCACCTGGGCAAACCAATTCACTCGGTCGCTATAAGTTTAATATGCCAAGCTCGGATGCGATTTATCTGCATGACACGCCGAACCACAATCTGTTTCAGCGCGATATTCGTGCGCTCAGCTCGGGCTGCGTGCGCGTGAATAAAGCTTCGGAACTGGCCGGTATTCTGTTGCAGGATGTCGGTTGGAATGACGCGCGTATCTCTGACACGCTCAAGCAGGGCGACACGCGCTATGTACCCATTCGGCATCGCATCCCGGTTAACTTGTATTATTTAACGGCCTGGGTTGCGGATGACGGCAAAACGCAGTTCCGTACAGATATTTACAATTATGATAATACGGCGCGTTCGGCGAGCCAGGTCTTAAGCCGTGCGCAGCAGTTATTACTCTAATAGTTGATTTTCAATCGTTAGTCGTACGGTATGTCCGTTATTCAGTCCTGTCATTCAGGCGGCTTTATCCGGAGCCGCCTTCCAAACTTGCCCATAATGGGTTGACGTGCTACCGCCATAAAGTTATGGTTCGCCAGTACGTTTTTTGCACATGTCTTTGACTCTGCTTTCAGGTAAACCGCTCCATGTCTACAATCGATTCTTTACGTCGCAAACTGCTGCTTTGCGGAAGTGCCGCTGCCGGCCTGGCCTTACTGCCAGAGACCGCGATGGCTTCACTCTCCACTTCACGCCCGCGGATATTAACGCTCAATAATCTTCACACTGGTGAAACCCTTAAAACGGAATTCTTTAACGGTAAAAGTTACGACAAAAGTGAATTGTCACGCCTGAACCACTTTTTCCGCGACTACCGTGCCAATAAAACCAAAAGTATCGATCCCCACTTATTTGACCAGCTCTATCGCCTTCAGGCGCTGTTAGAAACGCGCAAACCCGTCCAGCTCGTCTCCGGCTATCGCTCACTGGCGACGAACAATATGCTGCGGGAATCCGGGCCCGGTGTGGCAAAACACAGTTATCACACCAAAGGCCAGGCGATGGATTTCCACATTGAAGGGGTGACGCTGGCGAATGTACGCAAAGCCGCATTAAAAATGCGTGCCGGTGGTGTAGGATATTACCCCAGCAGCAACTTTGTACATATTGATACCGGTCCCGTCAGGCACTGGTAGTAACGTCGGCAACGCTGCAGGTGCCGACCATGGAGCGTTATGAATTATCACATTATCCCCGTCACCGCCTTCGCCCAGAACTGTTCGGTTATCTGGTGCGAAACCACGCGTGAATCGGCCCTGGTGGACCCGGGTGGCGATGCCGATACCATCAGGCAAACGCTGGCGCAGCTTGATTTGAAGCCTGCACAGATTCTGCTTACGCATGGTCACCTCGATCATGTTGGGGCAGCGGCAGAACTGGCTGCATTCTGGCAGGTGCCGCTGGTCGGCCCGCAAAAGCAGGATGCTTTCTGGCTGGAATCCTTACCTACTCAAAGCCAAATGTTTGGGCTGGAATATTGTGCCCCGTTGACGCCGGATCGCTGGCTGGAGGAGGGGGATACCGTTCAGGTTGGTCAGGTCACGCTTGATGTGCTGCACTGTCCCGGACATACGCCGGGGCACATTGTATTTTTTGATGCCAAAGGCCGCTTACTGGTCTCAGGTGATGTGATCTTTAGCGGCGGCGTCGGGCGTACCGACTTCCCGCAGGGTAATCATCAACATCTCATTGATGCGATAAATAATAAGCTGCTGCCGCTCGGCGACGATGTGACGTTTTTACCCGGTCACGGGCCTGTGTCAACGCTGGGGCGTGAACGTCTGACCAATCCTTTCCTGCAATAAAAAATGGGCCAGAGTGGCCCATTTTTTTATACGCGATGCGCTTAAAGTACGGCGACAATCGCCTCGCACAGTGCAGACATATTATCTGGTGTCATACCGGCAACGTTTACGCGGCCTGAATTAACGGCATAAACCCCAAACTCCTCGCGCAGGCGAATGACCTGATCTTTGGTCAGCCCACTGAACGAGAACATGCCATTCTGCTTGATGATAAAGCTGAAGTCCTGCTGCGCACCTTTATCCGCCAGGGTGTTCACAAACAGTTGGCGCATGCGCTGGATACGCTGACGCATATCAGACAGCTCTTGCTGCCAGATAGTGCGGAGCGCGTCGTTGCCCAGAATCGTGGCCACCACGGCCGCACCGTGTGACGGCGGGTTAGAATAGTTGGCGCGGATGGTGTATTTCACCTGGCTGAATGCGGTGTCGGCCGTCGCGGCATCGCCCGCAACCAGCGTAATCGCACCCACACGTTCGTTATACAGGCCGAAGTTCTTGGAATAAGAACTGGCGACAATCAGTTCCTGATGGCTTGCCGCAAAAATGCGCAGACCTTCAGCATCCTCTTCCAGACCACGGGCAAAGCCCTGGTAGGCAAAGTCAAACAGGGGCAGCCAGCCGTTAGCCAGAGAGAGCTGTGCCAGCTGTTGCCACTGCTCTGCAGTAGGATCGATACCGGTCGGGTTATGGCAGCAGCCATGAAACAGCACCACATCACCGGCTTTCACCTCTTTCAGTGAGGCCAGCATGCCGTCAAAATCCAGGGTATGGTTTGCTGCGTCATAGTACTGGTATTCGCATACCTCAAGCCCGGCGGCATTAAACACGTTTTTGTGGTTCGGCCAGCTCGGGTTGCTCACCCACACGCGCTTAACGGACGTCTGAGTAGACAGGAAATCCGCGGCGACGCGCAGTGCGCCTGTACCGCCCGGCGTCTGCGCCGTGCGGGCTCTGCCCGCCGCGATCAGGGCATTGCCTTGACCAAATAACAATTCCTGCGTGCAGTGCGCGAAATCTGGCAGACCGTCAATGCTCAGGTAATTTTTGCTGGTTTCGTGTTCAAGCAGGTACTGCTCTGCTTTCTTAACGCTGGTGAGCACCGGGGTTTTTCCGGTTTCATCTTTGTAAACACCAATACCGAGATTGATTTTATTGGGGCGGTCGTCGGCACGAAAGAGATCGGCCAGGCCAAGAATGGGGTCAGCGGGTGCAGCAGAGATCGATTCAAACATGAGTCGGGTCCAGTAGCGTGAACTTTAGCAAATGAACCATCAGGTTAACGTCAGCACGGCGAAATGCCAACCGTTTGCGATAAAATTCATCGTCTGTGCGACAGAATTACCCGTTCTAATGTTAACAGTGTGATAGCGCGGGGCTTAGTGCGAGGAAACGGCAATAAAAAACGGAGCCGAAGCTCCGTTTTTTGTACTGCATCAACAAAGTTAGAACTGGTAAACCAGACCAACACCAACTACGTCATCTGTATTCAGACCCAGCGGGTTGTTGTCTTTCAACTGGTTAATTTTGTAATCAACGTAGGTGGCTATGTTTTTGTTAAAGTAGTAAGTTGCTGCAACATCGAAATATTTGTAGATATCAGCATCGCCAATACCTTCGATATCTTTGCCTTTAGACTGAACGTAGGCCAGAGATGGACGCAGACCAAAGTCAAACTGGTACTGTGCAACAAGTTCAATAATCTGAGCCTTATTAGCAAAAGCGTCAACAGTGTTTCCAGGTGTGGTCAGAACTGTAATTTGAGCTGCATTACGCATTTCACCATACATCGCTGCCAAATAGATGTTGTTCGCATCATATTTCAGAGCAGTTGCCCAGCTCTCAGCGTGCTTACCTGCACCAATAACGTTACCATTTGCCGCGACACCTTGAGACTGCGTATCAGTACGATCACTGCTGCTATATGCACCTACAACGCCTACACCGATTGGAGAAGTATAGGAAGATGACACACCCCAGCCATCGCCGTTAGCAGTTTGGCCATTTCTGTTCGCGTTGTCGTTCTTACCTTGGTATTGAACAGCAAAGTTCCAACCATCTACCAGACCAAAGAAGTTGGTATTGCGGTAAGTCAACAGACCAGTGCTACGGCCATTCATAAAGTTATCAGAGTTACCTGAGTCACCACCGAATACTGGCAGCATATCGGTCCAGCCGATTGCATCGTAAACCACACCGTAGTTACGGCCGTAGTCGATTGAGCCAGCGTCACCGAATTTCAGACCGGCGAAGCCTAAACGTGTTTTATTACCATTGTTCGCATCGCCGCCTTCAGAATTGTTTGCCTGGAAGTTGTACTCCCACTGACCGTAACCAGTCATCTGGTCATTAATTTGGGTCTCGCCCTTAAAACCGAAGCGAGCATACGATTTGTCACCATCAGCGCCTGCGTTGTCAGAAAACTGATGACGCGCATCGAGTTTACCGTATAGGTCCAGCTTGTTGCCGTCTTTGTTATAAACTTCTGCTGCGTTAGCTGCGCCGGCGGCGAGCAGAGCAGGGATAACCACTGCCAGAATGTTGCGCTTCATCATTATTTATTACCCTCATTGGAGTTATTTGGACACCTGCCACTGCCGTCAAGAAAACTTTACGTGAACCTTGAAAGAAGTTTGGTGTCTCCTGTGTCTGCACGCATCTTTCCATCCCCCATCGGGTAATTCTACTGCGAAAATGCTACAAAAGTCGTAATCTTGTTTCAAATATAAAAAATGTATTACAAAATGTAAAAATAACGGAACTTTGTGAGTCATATCAAAATTTACAAAAATAAAAAAAGGCCGGCGATGCCGACCTCTTTATATATATGAATTTCTTATATTTAATGCTGAAAATCAGAAGTTCGCGTTGCGTGGCGTCCGTGGGAAGGGGATAACATCTCTTACATTTTGTACGCCGGTGACATAGGCGATCAAACGTTCGAAACCTAATCCAAACCCTGAATGTGGCACGGTGCCATAGCGACGCAGATCGCGATACCACCAGTAATCTTCTTTTTTCAGCCCCATCTCTTCCAGACGCGCATCCAGCACATCCAGACGTTCCTCACGCTGAGAACCGCCGATAATTTCACCGATACCCGGCGCTAACACATCCATCGCGGCCACGGTTTTCCCGTCGTCGTTAAGGCGCATATAGAATGCCTTGATATCTTTCGGATAGTTTTTCACCACCACCGGCGCTTTGAAATGCTTCTCGGCAAGATAACGTTCATGTTCAGAGGACAGATCGATGCCCCACGACACCGGGTTCTCAAAGGTCTGCCCGCAGTTCATCAGGATATCGACGGCATCGGTATAATCGACCTGGGCGAAATCGGTGGTAACAAAACGCTCCAGGCGATTAATCGCATCGTTGTCTACGCGCTCGGCAAAAAATGCCATATCGTCTGCACGCTCATCCAGCACGGCTTTGAAGACATACTTGAGCATGGCTTCCGCCAGGGCTGCCGCATCGTCTAATGAGGCGAAAGCGATTTCCGGTTCCAGCATCCAGAACTCTGCCAGATGGCGGCTGGTATTGGAGTTTTCCGCACGGAACGTGGGGCCGAAGGTGTAGATTTTCGACAAGGCGCTGGCGTAGGTTTCACCGTTCAACTGCCCTGAAACCGTCAGGAACGCCTCTTTCCCGAAGAAATCCTCCGAATAGTCGACTTTGCCCTGATCGTTGCGCGGCAGGTTTTCCATGTCCAGCGTCGAAACGCGGAACATCTCACCGGCCCCTTCAGTGTCAGAGGCGGTGATCAGCGGCGTGGAAACCCAAAAATAGCCGTTCTCATGGAAGAAGCGGTGCAGCGCCTGGGCCAGGGTATGACGAACGCGCGCCACGGCGCCAATCAGGTTGGTACGTGGACGCAGGTGGGCCACCTCACGCAGGTATTCGATACTGTGACGTTTTGCCGCCATTGGGTAGCTGTCGGGATCTTCTACCCAGCCCACGACCTCCAGCTTTGTCGCCTGAATTTCGAATGCCTGACCCTGACCCGGAGATGCAACGACCTTACCGGTGACAATGACGGAACAGCCGGTGGTCAGGTGCAGCACTTCGTCCTGATAATTATTCAGAGAATTATTGACGACAGCCTGAACGGGATTAAAGCAGGAGCCGTCATAGACAGCGATAAAGGAAAGACCGGCTTTGGAATCTCTTCGGGTACGCACCCAACCACGTACGGTGACTTCACTGTCAACCGCGACGCGACCGTGCAGTACATCCGCTACAGGCACTACGCTCATAAATATCTCTCTATATAGAAGAAGTGTGTGAATGAATTCCCCAGAGTGGGGTGTAGCTATGTTACTTGTGAGTCAACAGGAAACAAGCAAAATTCAGGGGAATAACCGATTTATTGCAGGAAGGCGGGGCGCGATAACGCCCCGATAACAAAGACGCTAGCTGGCTTTTTTAACCAGTGGCAGATCAAAGGCTTTTCTCAGAGCCTTAACGAACGCTTTATCCTGACAGATGGTTTTACCTGGGCTGTCGGAAAGCTTGGCGACCGGCTTACCATTGCACTGCACCAGCTTGATCACGATATTGAGCGGCGTAACGCCAGGAATATCACAAGTCAGGCGCGTGCCGATGCCGAAGACGACGTTGGTACGCTGACCAAAGTGGCGATACAGCGCCAGCGATTTATCCAGATTGAGGTTATCTGAGAACACCAGCATTTTCGTGAGCGGATCGATACCCAACTTCTGATAATGGGCCAGCGCTTTTTCGCCCCACTCAACCGGGTCACCTGAATCGTGACGCAGCCCTTGGTAACGGCGGGCGAACACCGGGCCGAAATCCCGCAGGAAGGCATCCATGGCGATACAGTCCGTGAGTGCAATGCCCAGCTTGTCGTCATATTCATCCAGCCAGGCCTGTAAGGCAGCGCGCTGACTGTTCGCCAGTACCGGGCTGATTTGCTGAAAAGCCTGGAACCACTCGTGGGCCTGAGTACCCACTGGCGTGAGTGCGAGGCGACGGGCCAGATCGTAGTTACTGGTGCCCATCAGCCAGGGAAAATCCTGTTTCAGCGTGCTGACGATCGATTCCTGCACATCCTGGGAATAGCGGCGGCGGGTACCAAAATCCATCAGGCGAAAACGTGACATGTCAGTGTCGGCAACCTGAGTCTTAAAGGTAGCGAGTTTCTGATGCAGAAAATCCACGGCCTGCTGGCTGCTGATGGCCGGTGTACGGTGGCGATGGACCACTTCACTGATCAAGGCCAACAGGGGGACTTCCCACATGATCACTTCCCGCCAGGGGCCCTGAATACGAATAGCCAGCTTGCCATGATGATTGCGAACTTCTACCTGCTGCGGGTCGTAGCGAAAATTTCGCAGCCAGTTAAGGTAGTCATCAGCAAAGAAGGGCAGATCAGATAACCAGGCATATTCAGCATCGGTCAGCGCCAGTGCCTGCATGGCGTCAATGGCTGTACGGATCTCGTCAGCATAAAAACCCAGCAATTCGTCGCTACGGCAGCGAAACTCCGCGGCCACCGTGACATCATGGTAACGGTGGAATACGGCTTGCTGCATATGGAGCTTATAAGCATCCGTATCCAGCAGCGAAGTCAGTATCGGGGAAGCATGTCCTGTCATGGCGCGTTTCGGCATCCTGTTCGGTGGCGCAGAGCCCGGTGTATTAAACGTCGTAAAAGACGCAAAAGTATAAATCACTAATAGACAGCGATCACAGCATATTTCAGGATAGCGAGTCGAGGACGAAATGTGTCATTGTTAACAAATTGTAGCCATTCTACCTGATGTGCACGTTGTGCATGCTAAGCTCGGCGCATCATGCTTAGACGTTTGACGCGTAAGGCTTATACTTGAGTGAATAATGCAAAGACGTTGATGAATAACTACTTAATGCGGGACGGAATATGACGCAGCAGCCACAAATAAAATATCGACACGATTATCGTGCACCAGACTACACCATCACCGATATCGATTTAACCTTTGAACTCGATGAAAGCACCACGCGGGTGACGGCGGTGAGTCAGGTTAAGCGTCAGGGAGACAGCCAGGCTGAACTGCGTCTGGACGGCGAAGATCTGACGCTGATCTCGCTGGAAGTGGATGGACAGGCCTGGACGGCCTGGCGTGAAGAGGCGGGTTGCCTGGTGCTCAGCCAGTTACCGGACAGCTTTACGCTGAAAATCGTCAATGACATTCATCCCGATCGTAACAGTGCCCTTGAAGGCTTATACAAATCGGGTGAAGCGCTCTGTACCCAGTGTGAAGCCGAAGGCTTTCGGCATATTACCTGGTATTTAGATCGCCCCGACGTGCTGGCACGCTTCACGACCACCGTCATTGCCGACGGCAGCCGTTATCCTTTCCTGCTGTCTAACGGAAATCGCATTGACAGCGGTCAGGACGACAAGGGCCGTAACTGGGTGAAGTGGCAGGATCCGTTTCCTAAGCCCTGTTATTTGTTTGCGCTGGTCGCGGGCGACTTTGACGTGCTGCGTGACAGCTTTACTACGCGTTCGGGTCGGAATGTTGCGTTGGAGATCTTCGTCGATCGCGGCAATCTGGATCGTGCCGACTGGGCGATGACGTCATTAAAGAACAGCATGAAGTGGGATGAGGAGCGTTTCGGCCTGGAGTATGACCTCGACATCTTTATGATTGTTGCGGTGGACTTCTTCAACATGGGGGCCATGGAGAATAAAGGACTTAACGTTTTCAACTCCAAATACGTGCTGGCCAAAGCCGAAACCGCCACCGATAAAGATTATCTGGGGATTGAGGCGGTCATCGGTCATGAATATTTCCACAACTGGACCGGTAACCGTGTGACCTGTCGCGACTGGTTCCAGCTGAGCCTGAAAGAGGGGCTGACCGTGTTTCGCGATCAGGAGTTCAGTTCCGACCTGGGATCGCGTGCGGTAAACCGAATCGATAATGTGCGCATTATGCGCGGCGCGCAGTTTGCCGAGGACGCCAGCCCGATGGCGCACCCGATCCGCCCGGATCAGGTTATCGAGATGAACAACTTCTACACCTTGACGGTGTATGAAAAGGGATCAGAAGTGATCCGTATGATGCACACCTTGCTGGGCGAAGCGAATTTCCAGAAGGGCATGCAGCTCTATTTCGAACGTCATGACGGTAGCGCGGCGACCTGTGATGATTTCGTTCAGGCCATGGAAGACGCGTCTAACGTTGATCTTTCCCAGTTCCGTCGCTGGTACAGTCAGTCAGGTACACCTACGCTCTCGGTACGTGATGACTACAATCCGGAACTGGAGCAGTACACGCTTCACGTGACGCAGCACACGCCGCCGACGGCCGAGCAGAAAGAGAAACTGCCTCTGCATATCCCGCTGGACATCGAACTGTATGACGGACAGGGTAAGGTCATTCCGTTGCAGCACAACGGTCATCCGGTGCATAACGTGTTGAACGTAACGGAAGAGTTCCAGACCTTTATTTTTGACAACGTTTACTTCCAGCCGGTGCCATCGCTGCTGCGTGAGTTTTCCGCGCCGGTGAAGCTCGACTACAAGTGGAGCGACGCGCAGCTGACGTTCCTGATGCGTCATGCAAGCAACGATTTTTCACGTTGGGACGCGGCGCAAAGTCTGTTGGCGACCTACCTGCGCCTCAATGTCGCGCGCCATCAGCAGGGCCAGCATCTGTCGCTGCCGTTGCATGTCGCTGATGCCTTTCGCACGGTGCTGCTGGATGCCAACAGCGATCCGGCGCTGACCGCTCTGATTCTGTCGCTGCCTGGCGAAAACGAAATCGCCGAACTGTTTGAGATTATCGATCCTCAGGCAATTGCACTGGTGCGCGAAGCTCTGGTTCGTACCCTGGCGCGGGAACTGGCAGATGAATTCTTTGCCGTTTATAACGCCAATCAGCAGGCGGAGTACCACGTTGATCATGCGGAAATCGGCAAACGTTCGCTGAAGAACATCTGTCTGTACTATCTGGCGTTTGGTGATATGGATCTGGCGGATAAACTGGTGCAGGCGCAATACCACCATGCCAATAACATGACGGATTCCCTGGCGGCACTCTCCGCTGCGGTGGCGGCACAGTTACCCTGTCGTGATGCGCTGTTAGCCGACTATGATGAGCGCTGGCACAAGGATGGCCTGGTCATGGACAAATGGTTTATGTTGCAGGCTACCAGCCCGGCGCAGAATGCCTTACTCAACGTGCGCCGTTTACTGTCACATCGTTCCTTCAGTATGGGCAACCCGAATCGCATCCGTTCACTGATTGGCGCTTTTGCTTCGGGTAATCCTTCCGCCTTCCACGCCGAAGACGGCAGCGGATATCGTTTCCTGGTGGAGATGCTGACGGATCTGAACACCCGCAATCCGCAGGTGGCTTCGCGTATGATTGAGCCATTAATTCGTCTGAAACGTTACGATGCCCACCGTCAGGCGCTGATGCGCCAGGCGCTGGAACAGTTACAAGGACTGGATAAACTGTCAGGCGATCTGTACGAGAAAATCACCAAGGCACTGAATGCCTGATAAGAAACGGCGGGCAAAATGCCCGCCGTTTCTTTAACGCTGTTGCGCGTAGCGGGGGGGCTTTTCTGCCGCGCCGCGGCGCATCACCCGATCCAGCACTTCGGCTTCCAGCTCTGCCAGACGCGCCGAGCCTCGTCGCCGTGGCCGGGGCAAATCGACCTGCAAATCCAGTCCTATCTGGCCTTCCTCTATCAGTAATACCCGATCAGCCATCGCGACCGCTTCACTGACATCGTGCGTGACCAACAGAACCGTGAAGTGGTACTGCTGCCACAGCGATTCGATGAGCTCCTGCATCTCGATTCGCGTTAAGGCGTCCAGCGCACCCAGAGGCTCATCCAGCAACAGCAGGCCGGGACGGTGAATTAACGCCCGGGCCAGTGCCACGCGCTGTTTCTGCCCACCGGATAAAGCGGCAGGCCAGTCTTGCGCTCTGTCCGCCAGGCCTACCGCTTCCAGCGCCTCCAGGGCGGCTTTACGCCATGCCTTGCCACGCAGGCCGAGAGAGACGTTATCAATCACTTTTTTCCACGGCAGCAGTCGCGCATCCTGGAACATTAACCGGGTTTCTTCACGTGCGGTCTGCAGCGGCGCATTGCCTGCCAGCAGCTCGCCCTGGGTCGTGCTTTCCAGACCGGCCAGCAGACGCAGCAGGGTGCTTTTACCGCAACCGCTGCGGCCGACTACGGCAACAAACTGGCCGGAAGGAATATGCAGATCGATATGATTCAGAATGGTGCGTTCACCGTATTTTTTACTGACGCCCTTCACACCTACGGGGGTACCCGCATTCAGACGCGCCGGGCTGGCGGAGTTTATCATGCTGTTTTCTCCTGACGTTGATAGGCCGGATGCCAGCGTAACCAGACGCGTTCCAGCAGCAGTGCGCTGACATCAGCCAGTTTTCCCAGCAGGGCATAAAGAATAATGGCGACCATCACCACATCGGTTTGCAGAAATTCACGGGCATTCATGGCCAGATAGCCAATCCCTGCGTTAGCCGAAATTGTCTCGGCGACGATCAGGGTCAGCCACATCAACCCCAAAGCAAAGCGGACGCCCACCATGATGCTCGGTAACGCACCCGGTAAGATCACCTGAACAAACAGGCTCCAGCCGGATAAGCCGTAGCTACGGGCCATCTCAACCAGCCCACGATCCACATTACGAATACCGTGATAGGTATTCAGGTAGATGGGAAACAGCGTACCCAGCGCCACCAGAAAAATTTTGGCTGACTCATCAATGCCAAACCACAGAATGACCAATGGGATCAGCGCAAGATGGGGCACGTTACGTAACATTTGCAGCGAAGTATCCAGCAAACGCTCACCCAGTCGCGAAGTGCCGGTAATTAATCCCAGTACCAGGCCGAGCGATCCGCCAATGCTGAAGCCAAGTAACGCTCGCCAGCTGCTGATGGCGAGATGCTGCCAGAGCTCTCCGCTGACAGCCAACTGCCAAAAGGTCGTCACAATCTTTTCCGGCGCTGGCAGGATACGGCTGGACAACCAGCCGGTCTGTGACGCAACTTGCCAGACCACCACCAGTAACACCGGCAGCAGCCAGGGCACCAGCGCCGCTGAGAAGGATTGACGTAGTCTGGTCATCGTTATCTCCTCATGCCCGCGCGGCTTTTTTCTCTGGCGTAAAATCATTGGCGACCGCTTCACCGTGCGCCTGAACAACACGAGGCTGGGGAATCTGGGGAATAGCCAGATCCAGATGGGGGAACAGCAGCTCGCCGACGCGATAAGCCTCTTCCAGATGCGGATAACCAGAGAGAATAAAGGTTTCAATGCCCAGGGCTTCGTACTCTTTCATGCGAGCCGCTACGGTAGGCGCATCGCCAACCAGCGCGGTGCCTGCCCCGCTGCGCACCAGCCCAACGCCAGCCCAAAGGTTGGGGCTGATTTCCAGTTTATCGCGGCGTCCGCCGTGCAGGGCGGCCATGCGCTGTTGGCCTACCGAGTCGGTGCGCTGGAAGGCACTTTGTGCTTTGGCGATGGTGGCATCATCCACATTCGCGATCAGCTTATCGGCTGCCTGCCAGGCTTCCTCATTGGTTTCTCGCACGATGACATGCAGCCGGATGCCAAACCGGACTTTTCGGCCCTGTGCTGCGGCTTTCGCCCGCACCTGCTCAATTTTTTCTTTCACCAGTGCAGGCGGTTCTCCCCAAGTGAGGTACACATCAACCTGTTCGGCAGCCAGATCCTGAGCGGGCTCTGACGAACCCCCGAACCACAGCGGCGGACGAGGCTGCTGTACCGGCTTAAACATCAGACGCGCACCTCGTACATGCACGTGCTTGCCTTCGTAATCCACCGTTTCGCCTTCCAGCACGCGGCGCCAGACGCGGGTAAATTCGGCCGATTCTGCATAGCGCTCACGGTGGTCAAGAAAGACGCCATCACCGGCCAGTTCCTCGGGATCGCCCCCGGTCACCAGGTTGAACAACGCGCGTCCGTTGGAAAGACGATCGAGCGTTGCAGCCTGACGCGCCGCCTGGGTGGGGGAAATCACGCCAGGACGCAGCGCGACAAGGAAGCGCAGACGCTGCGTAACGGGGATCAGCGATGCCGCCACCAGCCAGGCATCCTCGCAGGAACGCCCGGTAGGGATCAGTACGCCGCCAAATCCCAGACGATCGGCAGCCTGGGCAACCTGTTGTAAATAGGCATGATCAACCGGACGCGCGCCCTCAGCCGTGCCAAGATAATGGCCGTCACCATGGGTTGGAAGGAACCAGAATACGGAAACACTCATTTTTCTCTCCTTATTGCGTCACGGCCTGGGGATGCCAGATGCGCTCGGCAATCGATACTTTTACGGGAATCAGATGATTGGCATAAAACAGATCGGCGGTTTTCTGCTGCATAGCAACCGTGCGCGCACTGACCGGACTGACCGGGCTGGGTGGACGGTGGTCCAGGTTGCTGGCAATGACGGCCTCAGGCAGACCGATCGATGTCGAAAGCAGATGAATACTCTGGTCACGTTCGCTACGCGTCAGGGCTTCGGCATCACTAAAGGCTTTTAACGTCGCTAAGACGAAGTCATTGTGTTCCTGCGCAAAATGGCGGGTTGCAAGGTAGAACGGTCCCGTCTGGTTCAGCGTGGTGCCGTCTTTCAACACGCGGACATTGCCCTGAAGCAGTACGGCAGAATAGTAGGGGTCCCATATTGCCCAGGCGTCCACGTTACCCTGCTGGAAAGCGGCGCGCGCATCGGCTGGCGTCAGATAAACCGGCTGGATATCTTTGATACTGAGACCCGCTTCTTCCAGCGCACGCAACAGCAGATTGTGCGAGCTGGAACCCTTTTGGAACGCCACCTTTTTGCCTTTGAGATCGGCAACCGACTTCAACGGACTGTTCTGGCTGACCAGGATGACCTCAGCTTTCGGCTTAGGCGGCTCTGAGCCGATATACAGCAAATCCGCCCCGGCTGCCTGGGCGAAAATAGGCGGAATATCACCGGTGCTGCCAATATCAATACTGTTAACGTTCAGCGCTTCCAGCATTTGCGGTCCGGCCGGGAATTCGATCCATTGAATACGGGTAGCAGGGAAACGCTTCTCCAGCAGCTGATGCTCCTTGGCCAGCACCATACTGACCGATCCTTTTTGATAGCCGATGCGAACCTGTGCAGGGGCGGGTTCTGCGGCATTCACCTGTGCGCCTGCCACGAACATCCCTGCCATTAACCACGCGCTGATTATTCGTTTCATCATTGTTTCCTTACACAGCCAGGGCAACGGGCTGATGACGTCGGGACAGCGCCAGCCAGAACGTGTGCACCGCTTCCTCCAGACGGGTAGCCAGTACCGGATCCAGTTCCGGCTGGCGATCATAGTGATGAATTTGTTTATCTTCGGCGTAAACACCATGAAGCACTTCTTCGGCTTTCAGGGCGTTTAATACGGGCTTGAGTGCGTAATCCAGGGCCAGCATATGGCCAGCGCTGCCCCCGCTGGCTAACGGCAGCACCACTTTGTGGGCCAGCGCGCGTTCAGGTAACAGATCCAAAACGGTTTTTAGCGCGCCCGAGAAAGACGCCTTATAAACCGGCGTGGCAATGACCAGGCCATCAGCCTGAGCCAGGTCTTCGCTCAGGGCGAGAATAGCCGGGGAATCGAAGCGGGCGTTGATCAGATCCTCAGGCTGAAAGTTATGAATATTCCAGGGAATAACCTCAACACCGGATGCTTCCAGTTTGCGCTGGCACAGCGCTAATAACGATGTGGACCGTGAAGGAAATCTCGGACTACCTGCCAGGGTGAGCACTCTCATTACGACTCCTTATAACTGAAAGTTATTGATTATCTTTTGTTGAGAACTGATGCTTTCATCCTGGCAGAGGCGACGGCACGGCTTAAATGATTTTTCTGACAATCTAAAGGTGAAAACCGGCAAAAGGCCTGAAGCGAGACCGCCGCGTCTCTGAGAAAGACCTGATGCGACAAATCTTAAAAACGCCAGGACGGGAGAGTCGATACATTAATCCGGGTGAATAAAATTCGTTTAAACCTGGAAATCCGTACATTTGGTTACTTGAGTATCAGAAAAGTGAAACATTCAGGTGAAACGAAAAACACGCCTTTCGCTTTTTTAAATTCACAGGAGGAAGGAAAAAGAAAAAAGAATTAAAATTCAACGTTATTTAACGCGATGGCGAGAGGGGATTAGGAATAGTTGCATCAGGCGGTGCGTGTTAAGTGCAGCAGTCTGGCGAAGTTTTTAACAACAATTCATTTTTAGTTACAGATGTCCGGCCTAAACCCCCCCTGAACAGACGGCCGTGCCTAAATGGTTCCTCAACGGGGAGATGATTATCAGCGAGCTATTCTTCAGATTTTCTAACCATGGTTTTTGTCACATTCGGACCCTGTTGAGATTGAGGCAGGCATTTTAGTCATTCAGGCAGTAAAATGTCTCTGCTCAATGTAAGCGCCTGTTATTTTAAAATTACTATTCGCCTTTGGTCAGTGCCTGTCTCGGGCTGGTGGATTTATTTGTCCTTTTCTAACAGCAGAGAAAACCTGTATGTCTGACATCCTGTTATCGGTCATTATTCCCACTTACAATGTTGAAAAATATATTGTCGAATGTGTGGATTCATTATTAAGACAAATTAGCGCGCCAAACGAAATTATCATTGTTAACGACAGTTCTACCGATGGAACCGTGGCGTTAATTGAACAGCACTATGGCCATCTTCCTCAGGTGAAACTGATCACTATTGCCAACGGTGGCGCAGGTAATGCGCGTGATAAAGGCGTTGAGGTCGCTGAAGGGCAGTTCGTTTTCTTTTGCGACCCGGATGATGTGGTGGTGGAAGGATTCGTCAATGAGCTGGCCCAGGTTGTCGACAATTATCCCGATACCGATTTATTTTGTTTTAATTCCAGCGCTTACCGCGAAGACAAACCGGACGTGACGTGGCCTAAAGTCAGGCATAACCTGACCGGCATTCAGAAGCCACAGGATGTCCTGCTAAGTTTGCTGCATAATGGCTCCTATACGTCGGCGGCCTGGAATTATGTGGTAAGAAAAACCGTTATCCAGCAGCATCATTTGCGCTTCGTCGATCGCGTGCATGAAGATCACAAATTTACCTTATCGGTATTTATGCATTGCCAACAGGCATGGGTCACTCGCCAGACGTATTACAAACAGCGTATCCGCGTTGGATCACTGACTAACAGCAGTAAAAGTCCATCCTTTTTCGCCCAACGTTACAATGCGTTTATTGCCACCTATGACACCTTATGTTGTGCGCAGACCCAAAGTGAATTAAAAAAGGCGCTGGAAAAAGCTTACCTTATTCACTCCTTCCGTTTAATGATCTATCTGTCGCTCTACAATCAAACGCCTGTACCGGAATATGTGCTCAATGCGATTCGATATCTGGGGCGCCGAATTAAAGCCGGCAGCCTCAAAGAATGGCTGCTGCTTAACCGTCCGGAAACCTTCATTTTATTGCAAAGCCATAAAGTGAAGAAAGAACTCAAACGCGTTCCGTAATTCCTAAAAATGGGACCTGATGTTGTTTGCACCTGAGCGAAATGAGAAGGTGAGACATGCAATGTGTATAAGGTTGTTGCGACATGGCAAAAGTGCTCGATAAAAGTTTAGTAGTGAATATCTTATCTTTGCTGGCGTACCGGGGAGCCTCGTTCCTGTTTCCGCTGGCGACGCTCCCCTATCTGGCGCGCGTGCTGGGGGTGGACCATATGGGGATTCTGGCGCTGGCGATTGCCTGCGTCCTTTACTGCAGTACCATCTCCGACTGGGGATTCAATGTTTTTACTACCAAGGACATTGCCCATCACCGTGACGATAAGGCACGTGTTACCCAGCTTTTTTGGTCCACCTTTAACGCCAAGCTGATGCTGTTACTGGTGACCAGCGGTACGTTACTCACTGCGACGTGGTTTAATCCGTCCTGGCATTCGCTGTTCTTTATTATTCTGGCCAACTGCACCACCTTAATCGGCTCACTGTTTTCGTTTGGCTGGTTAATGCAGGGCTTCGAAAAGCTGGGCAAAACCGCAGTGATTGCCACTTTTGGTAACTTTTGTGCCATTCCGCTCACGTTCCTACTGGTTAAAACGCCGGACGATACCTGGCTGGCTGCGTTGATACCGGGCGCGGTATCGATCATCAATGCCATCATTACGCTGAAGTTTGTGCTGGAAATGAAGGTGATTGGCGCGTATCGCTTTGAACCACGCGAAATCAAACAGCGCATTACCGACAGTGCCGATGTCTTTATTGCCATCGCAGGTGCCAATCTGTTTAACAGCGTAAACGTCGTGATTCTGGCGTCGTTTACCTCGCACTATATGGTGGGGATCTATAACGGTGCGGACAGGCTGCGCAAGGCCGCCAACTCGGTGCCGGAGCAGATTGGTAGCGCGTTTTTCCCCCGCGTAAGCCACTTATTTGGGCGTGATAAAGCCGCTGCAGTGGCGGCGACGCGCAAAAGCCTGATGCTGTCGTTTGCGTTGAGCCTGTCTATCGTGATCTTCACCTGGCTGTTTGCCGATGAGGTTGTCGCACTGCTGTTAGGGAAAGACTTCCTGCCGTCAGCGGATGTGCTGCGCGTCTTTGTACTCTGCTTCCTGTTTGGCAATATTGCCTATCCGGCGGGCCTGCAGATTTTGATTCCGCATGGACTGGCGCGGCAACGTATGATGGTAATGATGGTTGCGGGGGTGGTTAACGTCCCGGTGTGCTGTCTGCTGGCATGGAAGTTTGGGGCCATCGGTGCGGCCTGGTCGATGGTGCTGGCCGAGGTGCTGGTCTGTATTGGTATCTTCGGCATTATGGTGCGGCATAACATCTGGCGCGACTATGCTTTCCCGGACAGGCTGAATTCCCGTACAGCAAACGATTCCGTTGTGTAAGATCAAAACGACTTTAAACAGTCTCCCGACTTAGCGCCCCGCGATTTACTTTTGCGCCAGAGCACCTTACCATTCTGGCGCACAATTTCCCGTGCACTGATTTTCACCATCGCTTCCGTCTTCCAGGAGAGTGCATGTTTTACTCAATTGTCCGACCGGCGTTGTTCAGGCTCGATCCTGAACGTGCGCACCATCTCACCTTTCAGCAATTACGCTTTATGAGCGGCACGCCGCTGGAAATGATCATTCGCCAGCATTTACCCTCGCGTCCGGTTACCTGCATGGGGCTGACCTTCGACAATGCTCTTGGCCTGGCGGCGGGCCTGGATAAAAACGCCGAGTGTATTGATGCATTTGGGGCAATGGGGTTCGGCTTTGTGGAGGTCGGAACAGTCACGCCGCGCGCGCAGGCGGGCAATGACAAGCCACGCATGTTTCGCTTAGTGGAAGCCGAAGGGATTATTAACCGCATGGGATTTAATAATCTCGGCGTTGATAACCTGGTTGAAAACGTAAAAAAATCCCGCTTTAAAGGCGTACTCGGGATCAATATTGGCAAAAATAAAGACACACCCGTGGAGCAGGGAAAAGACGATTATCTGATCTGTATGGAGAAGGTGTACGCGCACGCCGGTTATATTGCGATCAATATTTCATCACCCAATACGCCGGGTTTACGCTCGTTACAATATGGTGAGGCGCTGGACGATCTGCTCATTTCCATAAAAGCCAAACAGAAAGATCTGGAAAAACGGCATCTCAAATATGTGCCGGTGGCTGTTAAGATCGCGCCGGATCTTTCTGAAGACGAATTGATCCAGGTTGCCGACAGTTTAATACGTCACCAAATTGATGGTGTCATTGCGACCAATACCACGCTCGATCGTTCTCTGGTAAAGGGCCTGAAATATGGCGAAGAAATCGGTGGATTAAGTGGTCGTCCGGTACAGTCGCGCAGTACCGCCGTCATCCAGCGACTGTCGCAGGAGTTACAGGGAAGATTGCCCATTATTGGCGTAGGCGGTATTGATTCGCTTACTGCTGCGCGTGAAAAAATAGCAGCGGGCGCGACGTTGGTTCAAATTTATTCTGGCTTTATTTATAAAGGGCCCGGTTTAATTAAAGATATCGTGACCCATATCTAAGACATTCGCCATAATAATGCGCCGGGGGGTTTATTTATCCCTCCGGCTCGTTTATATTTTGTCCTGTTGCACGATTTTTCAGCATGCATTTTTATTTTATGGATTTTTAGCTTTAGCGCAGCGGTAAATACAGGGCACATGATGAAAATTAAACCCGATGACAAATGGCGTTGGTTCTACGACGCAGAGCACGACCGTATGATGCTCGATCTGGCTGACGGTATGCTTTTTCGTTCCCGCTATGCACGTAAAATGCTGACCCCTGATGCTTTCACCGAATCCGGATTCTGTGTTGACGATGCGGCTCTTTATTTCACGTTCGAAGAGAAGTGTCGTCAAAGCCCGCTAAGCAGCGACCAGCGTGCCGAGCTGGTTTTAAATGCGCTGGTTGCCGCACGTTTCCTGAAGCCACTGATGCCGAAAAGCTGGCATTTCTCCGCGCACCGCCAGCCTATGCAGCCTGCGGTGGGTGAGATGGTGGCGGTGACGCTGGCGGACAGCGGCGAGCAGGCGCGTCTGCTGGTGGTTGAAAACGGTGATAATGCCGCACTCTGCTTACTGGCACAGCCCGCTCTGACGCTGGCGGGCAAGGGGATGGTGCTCGGCGATGCGATTAAAGTGATGAACGATCGGCTACAACCGCACCAGCAGGAAAAAACCACGCGCTATGCGCGCGCGGTGTAATTCAGATCACCTCGATATCGCTTGCAGGAATACAGCTGCAACTCAATATAGTGCCATCGTGACGGATGGCGCTTTGCTTTAAGGCGTTCACCTTTCCCGCAACCAGCGTTATTTTACAACTGCCGCACAGACCCGCCCGACACGAATAGGGAATGCGAAAGCCCTGGGCTTCAAGCTGCTCAAGTAAGACCTGCTGATTATCACCGCTGAAACGCTGGCCCTGCCAGGTGATGGTTACCTGCGCGGCGGGTTGCCGTTGCGGTTTCAGTGTTTCAGTCACCTCTCCTGGACCATAGGCGCGCGGCGACTGGCGTTTCAGTATCCTGACGTCGTCGCCAGCGCGAATAATACCGCTGTTGAGCGCGATCAGATTCAGGCCAAAATCAATGTCCCCGCTGCCGTCCTGCGCTGTCCGAAAGCCCTGCAGCGTGGTCAAAGGTTGCCCCTCAGGATGCTTCTGACCACTTTCCACGCCAATCGTGGTAAAAACACAGCGGCTACAGGGTTTTGGAACGGCGAAATTAACCTGACCGATAGCGATCTCCGCCCAGCTGTCTTCATCCCACGCAGGTGCGCCACTCACGACCAGGTTTGGCCTGAATTGTTCGATTCGCACGCTGGCGGGACAGCGCTGCTGTAAATCCTGCAGCGAAGCACTGTTCACGAGCAGGTAGGGATATCCATCGGCAAAGCCCAGTGGCACATCGGTAAAACGTTTGACGCGGCGTGAAGGCTGCGGTCCGACCCAGCGTAGCTGCACCGGTCGTGGAAAGAACGCACTCAGCCACTGGTTGATCGTCTCGGGTGCGATTCGTGAGGTAAACGTATTGCCCCAGACCTCCGTGGGCAGCTCAGCATGGGTAAAGTCGGCAAAACGAATGAGTGACTGGCTCCCGTCGGGGGCCTGTAAGAACAGACCGCCTGGCGTAATCGCCGGCGTGAACTGCACCATCTCCGGAAACTGACGCGCCGTAATAAAGGTTCCGTCAGGTTCGGTCACCATAAAAATACGGTCATAGGTTAACCCGCTAGTGGCAGCCCAGGCATGTGAGACCTGCAACCCGCGCATGGATTTTACGGGATGGATAAATAAGCGGGAAAGCGTGATCATGAAAGTCTCCAGAAGCGGGCGCGCAAGACAAAAGAAGCTAACTTTATGACATAGGTCTGCGATTCGCTATAATGCGCAACAATTTTCTCAAGAGTAAAAAAGTGACGATATGAATTCTCTGTTTGCCAGCACGGCGCGTGGGCTCGAAGAGCTGTTAAAAAATGAGCTGGACGCGCTGGGCGCGCAGGATTTGCAAGTGGTACAGGGAGGCGTTCACTTCAAGGCCGATGACCGCGTAATGTACCAAAGCCTGATGTGGAGTCGTCTGGCTTCGCGTATTTTGCTGCCTCTGACCGAGGTCGGCGTTTACAGCGATCTCGATCTCTATCTGGGCGTGCAGGGCATTGACTGGCCCGCCATGTTCGGTAGCGACAAAACCTTCGTGGTGCACTTTAATGGCACCAACGATGAGATCCGTAACAGCCAGTTTGGCGCGCTGCGCGTCAAAGATGCGATTGTCGACAGTTTTACACGTCGTAACCTGGCACGCCCGGACGTCGATCGTGAACAGGCCGATATTCGTATTAACGTCTGGCTTGATGACGACCGCGCCAGTATAGCTCTGGACTTAAGCGGCAGTGCCCTGCATCAGCGCGGCTATCGTCAGCAAACGGGTCAGGCGCCGCTGAAAGAAAACCTGGCCGCAGCGATTGTGATGCGTTCAGGTTGGCAGCCGTCCACGCCGCTCATCGATCCGATGTGTGGTTCAGGCACGTTACTGATCGAAGCTGCGCTGATGGCCTGCGACCGCGCGCCGGGTTTACTGCGTAACCAGTGGGGCTTCACGGCATGGGCCGGTTTTAACGAAAGCCTGTGGCGCGAGGTCAAGAGCGATGCTCAGGCCCGTGCCCGTGCCGGGACGGCGGCGTGCCAGGCGCGCTTTTTTGGTTATGACAATAATGGACGGGTGCTGGAATGGGCAAAAGCGAATGCACGTCGTGCCGGCGTTTTTGAACTGTTCACCTTTGGCCAACAGGATTTGCTGAAGCTGCAGAATCCTCTTCAGACTGAGGTGACGGGAACGGTGCTCAGTAACCCACCTTACGGTGAACGTCTTGAAAGTGAGCCTGCGCTTATTGCGCTGCACAGCCAGCTTGGCCGGTTGATGAAGCAGCACTTCGCCGGCTGGAATCTGTCGCTGTTTAGCGCATCGCCCGAACTACTGAGCTGTCTGCAACTGCGTGCCGACCGTCAGTTCAAAGCCAAAAATGGCCCGCTGGACTGTGTGCAGAAAAACTATCAGCTGTCGGCCAACAGCGCTGAGCGCGGTAATCAGATTGCTGAAGATTACGCGAACCGCTTGCGCAAAAACCTCAAGAAGCTGGATAAGTGGGCGCGCCAGGAAGGTATCGAGTGCTACCGCATTTATGACGCCGATCTGCCGGACTATAATGTGGCCGTGGATCGCTATGCGGACTGGGTGGTGGTGCAGGAATATGCGCCACCCAAAACCATCGACGCGAATAAAGCCCGTCAACGCCTGTTTGACGTGATTAGTGCCACCCTGAGCGTGCTGGCGCTGCCGTCAAACCGCTTAATCCTCAAGACGCGCGAACGTCAGAAGGGCAAAGCGCAGTATCAAAAGCTGAGTGAGAAGGGCGACTATTTTGAAGTGCAGGAATTTAACGCCCGTTTCCTGGTGAACCTGACTGACTATCTGGATACGGGATTGTTCCTCGATCACCGTATTGCCCGCAAGATGCTGGGTCAGATGAGTCAGGGCAAGGATTTCCTGAACCTGTTTGCTTACACCGGCTCTGCCAGCGTGCATGCGGGTCTGGGCGGCGCACGCTCTACCACCACCGTGGATATGTCGCGTACCTATCTGGAGTGGGCAGAGCGTAACCTGCGGCTGAACGGCCTCACCGGTCGTCAGCATCGCCTGCTGCATGCCGACTGCCTGAGCTGGCTGAACGAGAGCGACGAAAATTTCGACCTGATCTTTATCGATCCGCCCACGTTCTCTAACTCAAAACGTATGGAAGAGAGTTTTGATGTGCAGCGCGATCATATGATGCTGATGCGTAACCTGAAACGGCTGTTGCGTAAAGGCGGTACTATCATGTTCTCGAATAATAAACGTGGTTTCAAAATGGATCTGGATGGCCTTAACGCATTAGGGCTCCAGGCTCAGGACATCACTCAGAAAACCCTGTCACAGGATTTTGCGCGTAATCGCCAAATTCATAACTGCTGGCTGATCACTCATGCTGGTAAGGAATAAGTTTCATGTCATTGATTAGTATCCACGGCGCTTATCTGTCTTTTAGCGATGCGCCTCTGTTAGACAATACCGAACTGCATATCGAAGAAAATGAGCGCGTGTGTCTGGTTGGCCGAAACGGGGCGGGCAAATCCACACTAATGAAAATCATCAACGGCGAGCAGCCGCTGGATGACGGACGCATCATTTATGAAACCGATCTGGTCGTGGCGCGGCTCCAGCAGGATCCGCCGCGCAATATCACCGGATCTGTTTATGATTTTGTGGCAGAGGGCGTCGAAGAGCAGGCGGAGCATCTCAAAGCCTACCATGCGATCTCGCACCAGGTGATGGACGATCCCAGTGATAAAAATCTCAATGAGATGGCGCGTCTGCAGGGCATCCTGGATCATCACAATTTGTGGCAGCTGGAAAGTCGTATCATGGACGTGCTGCAGCAGATTGGTCTGTCGCCGGACACTGAACTGTCGTCTCTGTCCGGTGGCTGGTTGCGTAAAGCCGCGCTGGGGCGTGCGCTGGTCAGTAATCCTCGCGTACTGATGCTGGACGAGCCCACCAACCACCTTGATATTGAAACGATTGACTGGCTGGAGACCTTCCTGAAAAGCTTCAGCGGCAGTATCGTCTTTATCTCTCACGACCGTTCTTTTATCCGTAATATGGCCACCCGTATTGTGGATCTGGACCGCGGCAAGCTGGTTTCCTGGCCGGGTAACTACGACGCGTATCTGGAAGGCAAAGAAGAAGCCCTGCGCGTTGAAGAGATGCAAAATGCTGAGTTTGACCGCAAGCTGGCACAGGAAGAAGTCTGGATCCGTCAGGGCATCAAAGCACGTCGAACCCGTAATGAAGGCCGCGTTCGGGCGTTAAAAGCCTTACGTCGCGAGCGTTCAGAACGCCGTGAAGTCATGGGCAAAGCCAATATGCAGGTCGGTGAAGCATCACGCTCCGGCAAAATTGTCTTTGAACTGGAAAACGTGGACTACGCGGTAGACGGCAAGCAGCTGGTGAAAGATTTCTCAGCCCAGGTGCAGCGCGGGGACAAGATCGCCCTGATTGGGCCGAACGGCTGTGGTAAAACCACGTTACTGCGTCTGATGCTGCAACAGCTGAAGGCCGATCACGGTCGTGTGCACTCCGGGACCAAACTTGAAGTGGCCTATTTCGATCAGCACCGTGCGGAACTCGATCCCGATCGGACCGTGATGGACAACCTGGCGGAAGGCAAACAAGAGGTGCTGGTCAATGGTAAACCGCGTCACGTGCTGGGCTATCTGCAGGATTTCCTGTTCCATCCTAAACGCGCGATGACGCCGGTCAGGGCGCTGTCGGGTGGGGAGCGTAACCGCCTGCTGCTGGCGCGTCTGTTCCTGCGTCCCAGTAACCTGATGATCCTTGATGAACCGACCAATGACCTTGATGTGGAAACGCTGGAGCTGCTGGAAGAGCTCATCGACGGTTACCAGGGCACAGTGCTGCTGGTCAGTCACGATCGTCAGTTCGTTGACAACACCGTAACCGAATGCTGGATTTTTGAAGGCAACGGCGAGATAGGGACCTTTGTCGGCGGCTATCACGATGCGCAGCAGCAGCGCGCAGCGTACAAACAGCAAAAGGTGCAGGGCTCAGCAAAGGGGACAAATAGTGCCCTCAAGCCTGCCGATGCGAAAAATGACGCTGCCAAACGTAACGCGAACAAACTAAGCTATAACCTGACGCGTGAACTGGAACAGTTACCGCAAAAGCTGGAACAGTTAGAGGCGCGTATTGGCGAGCTTCAGGCCAAAATGAGTCATCCGGATTTTTTCAGTCAGCCACACGATAAAACGCAGCCGGTGCTCGATGAACTGGCTGACGTCGAACAGCAGCTGGAAACCGCCTTTGCGCGTTGGGAAGAGCTGGAATCAATGAGAAACGGCGCATAGTCATTAAGGGGCGGGAATGTGTTCAGCAGACAAAACGAACGCGTGGATGCTCTGTCCACAGTGCGACTTAATGGTAAAACTGCCGGCCATTCCCGTTGGCAGTCGAGCGTCCTGTCCGCGCTGCCATACCTCCCTGACCGTCAACTGGTCGGAGCCGCGTAAGCGTCCGACCGGTTACGCGCTGGCCGCGCTGTTTATGCTGGTGCTTGCCAATCTGTTTCCGTTTATCACCATGAAAGTCGCCGGGCTGTCCAGTCAGATCAGCCTGATGCAAATCCCCAGGGTGATGGTGGCCGACGATTACGCCAGCCTGGCCACACTGTTCCTGTTGTTTGTCCAGGGAATTCCCGCCTTTTGTATGATCACCATTGTCCTGCTGGTCAATCAGATGAAAATGCCCGTCAGCCTGAAACTGGGCCTGGCGCGTATCCTTTTTCATATGCGCAACTGGGGAATGGCAGAAATCTTCATGGCCGGGGTGCTGGTTAGTTTCGTCAAGCTCATGGCCTATGGCGAAATTGGCCTCGAAACCAGCTTCTGGCCCTGGTGTCTGTTTTGTCTTTTGCAACTGCGCGCGTTTCAGTGTCTGGATCGCCGCTGGCTGTGGGATCGTATTGAAGCGATGCCGTCTTTACCCCATGCGCCCCAGGCAGGCGTAAGCGGATTAAGCCAGGGCCTGCGCTCCTGTCCGTGCTGCACTGCGGTGTTACCTGTGACACAGCGGGAATGTCCGCGCTGCGGCGTGGTTGCCGATGCCCGCCGTAAACACAGCCTGCAGTGGACACTGGCGCTGCTGATAACCTCCGTTATGCTTTATGTGCCCGCCAATCTGCTGCCGATTATGATTACCGAAACGCTGGGATCGGCGATGCCCTCGAACATCATGGCCGGGGTAATTTTACTTTGGGGCGATGGATCTTATCCGGTCGCGCTGGTGATTTTTATCGCCAGTATTATGGTTCCGTCTCTGAAGATGCTGGCGATTGGCTGGCTGTGCTGGGATGCCAGCGGACGCGGGCAGCGCGACAGCCATAAAATGCACCTGATCTATGAGGTGGTTGAGTTTGTTGGGCGTTGGTCAATGATCGACGTCTTTGTGATTGCCGTGCTCTCCGCGCTGGTGCGTATGGGACAGTTAATGAAAGTGTATCCGGCATGGGGAGCGGTGTTGTTTGCGCTGGTGGTGATTCTGACCATGATTGCAGCAATGACGTTTGACCCGCGCTTAACCTGGGATCGTGCTGGTGAGAAAAATATGAAGGAGCCGCATCTTGACGGAAAATAATCACGGTCATGCCAAAGTGGATCAGATTAAGCGCTGGTCACCGGTATGGATCGTCCCTATTGTCACGCTGTTAATTGGCGGCTGGATTCTGTTTTATCATTTTAGTCATCAGGGACCGGAAGTGACGCTGATCACCGAGAGCGCAGAGGGAATTGAAGCGGGTAAAACCACCATCAAAAGTCGCAGCGTCAATGTCGGTGTGGTCGAGAGTGCCGTCCTCACAGACGATCTCCATCACGTTGAGATTAAAGCCCGACTGAATTCAGGTATGGAAAAGCTGTTGCACAGCGACAGCGTATTTTGGGTCGTTAAGCCGCAGGTCGGTCGCGAAGGCATTACGGGCTTAGGAACGCTGCTGTCTGGTGCCTATATCGAGCTGCAGCCGGGTACCAAAAAAGATCCCCTGGATCAGTACACCTTGCTGGATGCGCCGCCGTTAGCGCCGCCTGATGCGAAGGGCATTCGTATTACACTCGACAGCAAAAAAGCGGGGCAGCTTAACGCTGGCGATCCGGTGCTGTTTCGCGGCTATCGTGTCGGCACCGTTGAAACCAGCAGCTTCGACACCGATAAGCGCATGATGACCTATCAGCTGTTTGTCGCCGCCCCCTACGATCGTCTGGTGACGACGAATGTGCGTTTCTGGAAAGACAGCGGCATCGCGGTGGATATGTCGGCATCAGGCATGCGGGTTGAAATGGGGTCGCTCACCACGCTGTTTAGCGGCGGGGTCAGCTTTGACGTGCCTGACGGCTGGGATTTAGGTAAGGCGGCGCAGAATCAGGCTGAATATCACCTGTTTGACGATCAGCGCAGTATTCAGGATTCACTGTATACCAATCATATCGACTATCTGATGTTCTTCTCTGATTCGATTCGTGGATTGCAGGTGGGCGCGCCGGTTGAATTCCGCGGCATTCGTCTGGGTACCGTTGCGGAGGTGCCGTTCATGAATGCGGGCACTGCGCAGGCGCTGAATAATGACTACCGCGTGCCGGTGTTGATTCGCATTGAACCCGATCGCTTTATTAGCCGTCTGGGTGAAAACTTCGATCTTGAGCAGCATCTGCAGGACGGTAAGAAACGTGGCCTGCGCGGAACGTTGAAAACCGGCAACCTGTTGTCTGGCGCGCTGTTTGTCGATATCGACTTCTATGACAATGCCCCTGCCTATAAAGGGCCAGATAAAGTCGCGGGTTATGAAGTGATCCCGACGGTGAGTGGTGGCCTGAGCCAGATTCAGCAGAAACTGATGGCTGCGCTGGATAAAATTAACGGTCTACCGCTCAACAATATGGTGTCGGAAGCCACCGGAACGCTGAAGGAGAGCCAGAAAACTCTGCGCGATCTGCAACGTACCATCGACAACATTAACGTTGTAACCAGCAGTCCGGCGATGAAAACGCTGCCGGAAGAGACGCAGCAAACGCTACGTGAGCTCAACCGCAGTATGAAAGGCCTGCAGCCTGGCTCACCGGCCTACAGCAAGCTGGTGGGCGATATGCAACGGCTTGATCAGGTGCTGCGCGAACTGCAGCCAGTGCTGAAGACGCTAAATGCCAAAAGTAATGCGTTAGTGTTTGAAGCAAAACCGGGACAGGATCCCCAGCCGAAGAGGGCAAAACAATGAAAAAAGGACTCGTTTTTTTGGCCGCTCTCGCACTGAGTGCCTGTAGCAGCACGGTCAATACCACTTACTATCAGCTGCCCTCAGGGGCGGCCTCGATGCAGGTGATCGGCAGTGAGGCAAATGCACAGCCGACCTTATGGGTACAGCAGGTTGTGGTTCCGGACTATCTGGCGGGTAATGGGCTGGTGTATCAAACCAGCGATGTTAAATACGTTATCGCCGCCAATAATTTGTGGGCCAGCCCGCTCGATCAGCAGCTACAGCAAACGATGATAACCAATCTCACCAAAGCGTTACCGGGTCGGCTGGTGACTCAGACGTTAATGGGGCAGGAACATGACACCCTGAACATTACGGTCAACGATTTCCAGGGACGCTATGACGGCAAAGCGGTCATTAGCGGGCAGTGGACGCTGGAACATCAGGGACGCTTCACAAAGCAGGCTTTCAACCTGGTGTTGCCACAGCAGGAAGATGGCTATGATGCCCTTGTCAAAACCCTTGCTCAGGGCTGGCAGCAAATTGCGCAACAGATTGCCCGCAATGTGGCTCTGAGAATTCGACAGGAACGGGCTTGTAGTTAACCTGTTGTTTCGGTTAGAGCTTATTTTCTGACATAACATCGGGTTTCTATATAAATCATGTGGATAAAGCAATAGGCTTACATCACGAAACAGAAAATTCATGTCTACTTCAGGTCACATTTGTGACATTGGCGTGAATATTGCGCATTGATCTTTTCATACAGAGCGAGTAAAACAAAAGGGTGGCTGAACATTTATTAGTCACCTTTTTCTTTCCACCAGATTCCACAGACCTTACATGAGGGACACGGAGTATGAAGAGACAGAAACGAGACCGCCTTGAGCGCGCCCATTCACGTGGTTATCAAGCAGGTATTACAGGACGCTCTAAAGAGATGTGTCCGTATCAAATGATAGATGCTAAGTCTCACTGGTTGGGAGGTTGGCGACAAGCCATGGAGGACAGGTCGGCTGCTGCTTAGCCGGATGTCACTGAAAAGGGATATAACCTCCGCACTAAGCGGAGGTTTTCGTTTCTGGGGAACGATTAGAACGCTGCGGTATCTTTAAACAGACCGACTTTTAAATCGCTGGCGGTGTAAATCAGATTACCGTCAACCAGCACTTCACCATCTGCAACGCCCATCACCAGTTTACGGTTGATCACACGCTTGAAGTGAATACGGTAGGTGACTTTTTTCGCCTCTGGCAGAACCTGGCCAGTGAATTTAACCTCGCCCACACCCAGCGCACGGCCTTTGCCTTCGCCGCCCAACCAGCCGAGATAGAAGCCAACCAACTGCCACATTGCATCAAGACCCAAGCAGCCGGGCATCACCGGATCGCCAATAAAGTGGCAACCAAAGAACCACAGGTCCGGATTGATATCCAGTTCAGCTTCTACGAAGCCTTTATCGTATTTACCGCCGTCTTCGGTCATTTTGACCACGCGGTCCATCATCAGCATATTGCCGGATGGAAGCGGCGGACCATTTTCGCCGAACAGTTCACCGCGACCGGACAGAATCAGGTCTTCTTTGGTATAGGATTCGCGTTTATCTACCATGTTCTTAATATGCCTTCTTTTAGTGAATCACGAATATTAGCGAACAGTTGTACGCTGAGCAAACAGGATTAGCGGTGGTTAAACCAGTTAAGCCAGCGCAGCGGCCAGGATCGCGGTGAGGGCTCAGGCTGATTCATCTGACTGATGCGTTCCTGAATGGTGCGCAGCAGGCATTCGCCTTCGCCGTCTTCCGTATTCCATATTTTCCCCGTAAGCAGCGGCAGCGCTTCATCCGCACTGTCGATCGCCCAGATATGGAAGCGTCCTTCTTCCACCGCGCTCACCACCTGTTGGTTAAGGCTAAGGTGACGAACGTTACAGGCGGGAATAATGACACCCTGCTGACCGGTTAACTCGCGCTGATGGCAGATATCAAAGAATCCTTCAATCTTCTCATTCAGCCCACCAACCGGTTGCACATTACCAAACTGATCCACCGAGCCCGTAACCGCAATCTGCTGATTCAGTGGCGCACCGGCAAGGGCGCTGATTAATGCGCACAGTTCTGCCAGCGATGCACTGTCGCCGTCAACTTCGGAATAGGATTGTTCAAATACCAGCGAAGCGGAAAAGGGCAGTTGCTGATCCAGCTCCAGTTCAGCAATTAAATAGGCCTGCATAATCATCATGCCTTTCGCATGAATATTGCCGCCTAACTCCGCTTTGCGTTCGACGTCGGTGAATTCACCGTCGCCAGGATGCACCACACAGGTAATACGGCAGGGATCGCCCCAGGCGCGCGGATGACCGGGATATTCCACAACGGACAGGCCGTTTATCTGGCCGACGACCTCACCTTCCGTTTCAACCAAAATCTGTCGTAGCAGGATTTCATCACGCATACGTTCATTAAGGTAGTTTTCACGCCACAGGCGCGCTTCCAGGGCGTCACGCAGCGCTTCAGCACTGAGCGTCTCTCCCATCAACGCGGTCTCGCGCAGCTGGCGCAGCAGCCAGCGAGGGCAGAGCGGAAGCGTATCCTGATCGCCGCTGTAACGTACACCTTCTTTGATGAGTTCGGGCCAGAAGTCTTCGTCGGGTGCAGCAATATCAGCCTGCCCGGCCAGATCGACCGTCCAGCGACACCATGCGAGCATGTCGTCTTCATCCACAATCTGAATATTTTCTTCAAATTCGGTGTAGATCGCCATTTCATGCGCTTCAGCATCCAGCTCCTGAAAATCGGCCAGCGTATCGCGCTCGCCACAGAGCACCAGATTAAGCTTGAGCGGGAGCGGAGGCACGGAAACCGGCAGGGGACGACGTTCGTCCTGGGATTGCCACTCGATGTAGCCTTGCTCAATGCTCTTTTTCAGACGCAGCCACAGCAGCGGCTGAGTGAGTAAAGCACGAAGTGAAAGGACTAACGTTCCGCCATTGGCGCGATGGATCAGCCCTGGCTCAAGTTGGATCCGATCTTTGTGCATCCGCACGCAGCCAAACAGCTGCTCCTGCTCGATCCAGTCAGCATAGTGAATCCCGCCCTGGCTGGTAAAAGGGCGCTGGCTGTCGGTAGGCGGTTGCAACGTGACGTTGTCGGCCAGAATATGGTAGTCACCGCCTGACAGGGTTGATGACTCACCCATAACGCGTTGAGCCGCCTCTGCTATCAGCGCAAGGTATTCACGGTTTTCCTGGCTGCGAACCAGCAGCAGGGGAAGACCCTGACTTTGATGATGTAAGTGGGCCAGCGCGTTCAGCAGTCGGGGCTGTACCGTTGCCAGGGCATCGGTCTCTTCATCAGCGATTCGGGAGAAAACGGATTGATATTGCGTGCTATCCGGCTGTAAGGTTTGCCACGTAAGTTGAGTGCTGGTCAAAATAATCGCATTTGTCTGTTTTGAGAAAAGCGAGATTATACAGGATTCACCCTGCTTAAGCACTGCAGAGTTCATTCAGATGTTGTGACGCTGGCAGCATGTTTTTCGTTGCTGCATCCGGTAAAAAAGCTGTTATTCTTAGTTTGTTACGCGATCACGATGAGATTCCGATGAAATACCAGCAGCTCGAAAATCTTGAAAGTGGATGGAAGTGGAAATACCTGGTGAAAAAACATCGGGAGGGTGAACTGATCACGCGTCACCTTGAACTTAGCGCTGCGCAGGCCGCGGTGGATAAATTACTGGTGATGGAAAATAATCCGGTAGAGATAAACAACTGGATCAGCCAGCATATTCACCCCGACCTCGATAACCGGCTTAAGCAAACTATCCGCGCCCGGCGTAAACGTCACTTCAATGCTGAGCACCAGCACACCCGAAAAAAATCAATCGATCTGGAATATCTGGTCTGGCAGCGACTGGCAGGGCTGGCGCAACGTCGTAACAATACGCTGTCTGAAACCATCGTACAGCTTATTGAAGATGCCGAACGTAAAGAGAAGTATGCCAGTCAGATGTCAACGTTAAAGCAGGATCTGCAGGCAATATTAGGTCATCCAGGGTCTGAAAAAGAGTCCTGAGTTCACGCGATAGATTACGGATTCAGACTTCGCGATATGGGATGAGCAGCATTGATAAATTCAGGCCAAAAAAAACCCCGCATAAGCGGGGTTTTTTCATAACGGATAACTTAAGCCTGTGGCTGAGTTACCACGTCTTTGATGCCTTTAACGTCGATTTCTACACGACGGTCTGGCGCCAGGCAGTCGATCAGGGCCTTACGACCTTTCACGCTGTCACAGGTGTTGCCAGTTACTGGGTTAGATTCACCCATGCCGCGAGCAGAGATCTTGTTAGCAGGGATACCTTTAGATACCAGGTAATCCACTACTGACTGAGCACGTTTCTCAGACAGTTTCTGGTTGTACTGCTCTGAACCGATGCGATCGGTGAAGCCCAGAACAACAACTGAACCGTCTTTAGGATCCATGGAGCTCAGCTGGCTGTACAGCTGATCCAGAGCCTGCTGACCTTCTGGCTTCAGGGTTGATTTGTTGAAGGTGAACAGAACGTCTGATTTCAGAGTGAAACGCTTGGTCTGTACCACTGGCGCTGGAGCTGGTGCTGGAGCCGGAGCTGGCGCAGCAACATCATCCTGACCGAAGCGGTAAGAAACACCCAGGCTCAGCATGCCGTTGTCTGGACGAGCACCAACGGTCTGTGCATCACCGATGTTGTTAACCCACTGGTAATCCAGACGGGTTGCCCAGTTTTTGGTCAGAGCATATTCAACACCAACGGCTGCCAGTGGAGAAACACCGGTGTCGTGGTCGCTGATGCGAGTGCCATTAGCCAGGTTCTGCTGAGTAGAGTCTGCACGCCATACCATGCCACCCAGGCGGGTATAGATGTCCAGATCGTCTGCGATTGGGTAGCTCAGTTTAGCAGCCAGCTGGATGCCCTGTGCTTTGAATGCGCCATTTACCTGGTTGCCTTTATTAGGCATACGGCCTAACCAGTCATAGCCCAGTTCGAAACCCAGGTATGGGTTAGCCTGGTAACCAGCGAACGCGCCTGCGCCCAGTTGGCTTTCATGAGTTGGACCGTCGTTGTTTTGGTAACCGTGACCGTAGTAGCCAGTGTCGTGATACTGAGACCAGCCCAGTTTAGCACCGGTGTACCAGGTGTTATCTTTTGGGGCGGCCTGCGCTACGGTAGCGAAGCCAGCCAGTGCCACTGCAATTGCGATAGCTGTCTTTTTCATTTTGCGCCTCGTTATCATCCAAATAGGCAATGAGCATAAAGGTTGCTCTTGGTTTAATCCTTCGCCGGGTCAAAACGCTCGCTTATGACTCTACCGCAAAAAACGGAGGTTATTGAGCACCCTGGCGAGATAAAGTCTACAACGAGATTGGAAACTTACAAGTGTGATGTGAGGCACTTATGTAAAAAAACAGTGTTTTATACATAAATTCTAACAATTTACCCTGAACTTCTGTGAGGCGCTTACCCCACAAAATGGGGGCTAAGCCGTTGTCATTGCTGGGGGGAGCAGAATCAGTGCCTTAGCCTTGAGCGAGATAAAAAACTGCTTGAGATAAATCTTATTTTTTACTTAATGAAACAAATCAGACTGAATTTTTAGCGAGTTTTCTGGTCTTACTGCCGTTTTGAGGGTTTCACCCGAGCGTAAAATCAGCCCCAACGCCTTTCCTTCCGCTGCTGCACGTTCAAGTTCACGACGTTCGTCCACGTCTAATTCATAAGGAATCCAGGCCAAAACCACGCTGTAATTTCCTGTGCGCAGCGCTTTGATCATCGCTTCAACGGCATTGTAACGTTCAGCATCGGCGATATGCATACTTTTCTCAAGTGGCAAACCGGCTTCCTGCATCCAGACCCGGCTCAACTTGTGCGCGGGGGTTAACCACAGCTGCCAGCGAGACTGCTGGCTTAATTGCTGAAGCAGTGGTAACAGCAGCATCTGCATCATTCCGGGTTGTTCGCTATAGCGTAATTCAGTAATCCAGCCTTTATGAGTAGCCGGAACAGAGGACGAAGCGTAACGGTGAGCAGAGCATACATTACTGGTATGTTGGGTGCGCATAAATTAATCACTCAGCAGTTGACTGTATGGATGTACAGTAATGGCATCCTGGGTAAAGATCAACCTGAATTTCTGAAAACGCCTCGCAAAATTTGCATCAGCTTGTCTTTAAACGGATTTATTCATTGAACCTCTAACTGAATTTAATTATCTTCTAACCCCCTGAATAGTAACATTTTTAACAGGCTTTTGTTACAAGGAGGTGATGAAATGAAGAAACAGAAGCGGATAATTTTACGCTCAATACAGCAGTTGGCCCCGCTGGGCAAAATTGAATCCCGTACCCAGTTCGGTGGCTACGCACTGGCTGTTGAACGCGTGGTTTTTGCGCTGGTAAAAGAAGACGAACTCTACTTACGTGCCAGTGAAGCATTACGGGAATATGGGGCAAAGCAGCCGCTGGAACCCTTGACATTCCATAAGCGGGGTATTGCGGTAAGCCTCAACTATTTTAAGGTAGACGATCGCCTTTGGGCGCATCCGGAGCATCTGGTTCGCCTTTCTGCTGCGTCTCTGCAGACCGCCCAACGTGAGCACAATGAGCGGCTGGGTAAGGTGCGGTTAAAAGACTTACCGAACGTCAGCCTGCGACTGGAAATGATGCTGCATGAGATAGGTATTTGTACCGTCAAACATCTGCGTGAAACGGGGGCCAGGCAGTGCTGGTTAAGGCTGCGGCGCAATAATCAACACCTCGGCCTTAAAACCTTATTAGCGCTTGAAGGGGCGATTTCCGGCCATCATCATGCGGCGCTGCCACAAACCATTAAAACCGAGTTAGGAGAATGGTATCAGGCCGCACTCAGTACGCCGGAATGTAAAGAAAAAGGCCGTTAGCGCCTGTCCAGCGAGCGTCGCAGGCGCGCAATGCCGGGCATCAGGGCAACCAGCAAGCCCAACTGTTGCAAAACCAGCGGCGCACGCGGATCGGGCTCGGCGGTCAGTTGCGCGATGCGCTGCACCAGCTCAATACGCATTTTCTCTGCCCGGCTGTCGCTGACGACATCCGTCTGCAGCACATCTTCAACATAACATACTGTGTCGTCGAGCAGGGCCAGCAGGGCTGGTTGGGTCACTTTGTCGCGATGAGCGCCCAGAGCGGAGATATAGCTCAGGAAGGAGTGATTCAGGCAGAGTAACTGAAATGCCGATTCCCTGAGCTTAGTGCTGGTACGGGGTTCGCTGCTCATATTTGATACCACCGATGCCAGCTCAGCATCGGCGTTGTGGGCGTCACGTCGCGCAATACGATAAGCAAGACGATTGTCTTTGCCCTGATGGTACTGCTCCATGATCGCATCGAGATAACGGCAGTTGGCATTAAGCGTGCGAGTGGCAACGGCCGGAAGCTGACGAAAACGCCAGTCAGGCCAGATAAAGCTCACGGCCAGCCAGGCCAGCGCACAGCCCAGTAAGGTGTCCACTACCCGCGGCAGCGCGACCTCAAATCCCTCACCCAGCAGATTAAAACAGAGCAGAACCAGCAGGGTGATAAACAAGGTGGCATGCGCGTATTGCACCTGGCGGAAAGCAAAGAAGAGTACGCCCGTCACGACAATCAGAAACAGCTGGCCTTCTACTGAGGGCACCAGCCAGAGCAATGGCAACCCAATGGCAATGCCAGCCAGCGTGCCGCCGATGCGCAGTGCCAGCCTGCGCTGGGTCGCGCTGTAGTTGGGCTGGCAAACGAACAGGCTGGTTAACAGAATCCAGTAGCCTCGTTCCAGACCGGTAACCTGAATGAATCCGTACCCGGTGCACATTACCACTGACATTCTGACAGCATGACGGAACAGGGCCGAAGAGGGCGTCAGGTGGCGGCTGAAGCGCAGCTTGATGTCGCTCCAGCCGCTGATCTCTTCACGTGACAGCATGTTGTCGCTGTGCTGCGGATCGTCGGCCAGTGCCTGCTCAGATTCGAGAGAAGCCAGTTGCGCATCAATCGCCTGCAGATTACGTAATAACCAAAACAGGGCCCGGGTATGCGTGGCATCCGGATGGCTATCTTCAAGGCGTTGAATCGCATTATGTAAGCGCTCAAAAACACGCTCAAAACGACTGTCATGTTCCCAGCGTTCGCGCAGTAAAACAGACCGGGCCAGTTGCCGACAGGCCTGAGCCTGCATATTCAGCAGGCGCTGAAAGCGGAACAGAATTTCGTTATAGCGCCAGTTGCCGCGCAGTAAATGATACTGGAGATGAGAAGAGCTAGCGCGTTCGTGGATATCCTGAGCAACAAAATAGTAGTGCAGACTACGTCGGGTACCACGTGAGCCCCTGTCGCCGCGTAAGCGGCTTTGCAGTGTGGTTTTGGTCAGATTAAGCTGGGCGACCAGCTGGCTGTTCACCATCGCCGCCTCAACAAACGTGGCATCATCCTGCGCATCGGCGTCCGGATCAAACAGGTTAGCTTTGGCGTCCAGGTATTGCGCTAACTGCGAGAAACTGGCTGCCAGCTGCTCCTGAACCGGGCGAACGGGAAACATGACGTGGCCCAACAGCGTCAGCAGATTATACCAGAGCGCGCCGACCAGCAGCAGGATGGGCTGCAGATACCACTGGGAAAACAGTCCGATGCCCAACATGGTGTAAACGGCAATCAGCAAGGCGCCGAAAGCAATGGTCGCATAGCGCTGCCCGAGGGCGCCCAGCAAAATAAAACCCCAGGTGGAGATCGCCAAACCGATAATAAAGGCCAGCGGATGGGGAAAGAGCAGTTCCACTGAAACCGACGCAACGCAAAAGCACAACAGGGTAATCAGCAGATTTTTTAAACGTCCCGCCAGTCGATCATCCAGATCGGCCAGCGCGGCGGCGACCACCCCAAGCGTGAGGGGAATGGTCCATTCAATCTGCTGCAGCACCCAGGGCACTGCTGCACAGCCGGTTAAGGCGAACAGAATCCGCAGCAGGTAACGCCAGGTGCTGTTAAAAAGATACTTACGCCATCCGGACAGAATACTAATAGCGGCGGCGGGCATTGGCATCACGCGCGGCACGCGCCTCTTCCACAGAGACAACCCGACGGCCGACCGGCCACAGTGCAATAGCCGCAATCTTGAAATTCGCGATTCCCACCGGAATACCAATGATGCTGACACACTGCACAATACCGACAGAGATGTGGGACAGGCAGAGCCACCAGCCGAAGAAAATCAGCCAGAAAATATTCAGGAAGGTACCGCCGGTGTTCATTATGTGACTTTTGCTGTCGGGACGCAGCACATCCACGTGCACCGCCTCATTGCCGAACGGAAGAAACGAGAGTTTGGTGATTTCCCAGCATGAACGCGTCAACGGCAGGGTAAAGATCAGCACAATGCTGATCAGTGTCGCGAACAGCCAACTGAGCGTGGTGAAGAAGCCACCCAATACAAAATTAAGAATATTTAAAACAGTGCGCATAACCGCTTTTCCTTTTGCACTCCGCAAGATATGTCGCAGTTTAGCGTGTTTTAAGGCTGGAGCGTCAAGAGTCTGACAGGTAAACTCCGATTACTCTTTATCTCGGTCGTTGGTGTCGGCGTGGAACTTAAAGCAACATCCATGGGCAAACGGCTTGCCCAGCATCCTTACAATCGTGTTCGCCTGTTGACCGCTGGTGTTGAAGTCAGTGGTGATAAACACGAATATCTGATTCCCTTTAACCAGTTGTCGGACATTACCTGTAAGCGTGGCATGGTCTGGGGAGAGCTTGAGTTTCTGCTGGCGGACAATAAGGTTGTGCGTTTGCACGGCACTGAATGGCAGGAGACACAACGTTTCTATCATTATCTGATGCAGGCATGGCAGGACTGGAGCCATGAGATGAGTGACGTGTGTGCCTCGGTTCTGCAGGGCCTTCGTGCTGAAATTAACGGGTTCAGTGAGCAGGACCGCTGGTTAAAACGCAGTGAGCTGCAGGCGATTAACGATCAAATTCTCAAGCAGTTTGATGCCTTGCCACTCCCGCTGTCACGCATCAACGATTTTGAGTCCTGTCGGGAAAATTGGGCATTTTGCCAACACTGGCTGCAACAGGGCGAGGCCGCAATCCGTCAGCGTAACCGCGACTGGACGGCTGCGATGCTCACGCGTTATCAGGATTTCTTCGCCACGGTTGAGTCCACGCCGCTTAACGGATCTCAGGCTGAAGCCGTGGTAAACGGTGAGGATGCGGTGCTGGTACTGGCGGGCGCGGGCAGTGGCAAAACCTCTGTGCTGGTTGCCCGGGCGGGCTGGTTATTACAACGCCGACTCGCCGGCGCCGATCAGATTCTGCTGTTAGCCTTTGGCCGTCATGCTGCTGAAGAGATGAACGACCGCATCCAAAGCAGGCTACAGGCAACGGATATGCAGGCACGTACTTTTCATTCTCTGGCCCTGCACATTATCCGCGAAGGCAGTAATAAACAGCCTGTCATCAGTAAACTGGAAAGCGACGCCGCCGCGCGCCGGGCATTATTGATCGACATCTGGCGTCAGCAATGCCATGAAAAGAAAGCCCAGGCGAATGGCTGGCGGCAATGGCTGCGTGATGAACTGGCGTGGGAGGTCGGCGAGGGGCCTTTCTGGCAGGACGATCGCCTGGCTGAGCGTCTGGCACCGCGGCTCGAACGCTGGTTAAGCCTGATGCGCATGCACGGTGGTGCACAGGCCGCCATGATCGACGGCGTTCCTGAGGCGCTACGGGAGCTGTTCAGTAAACGCATCAAGCTGATGGCACCGCTGCTGAAGGCCTGGAAAAACGCACTCAAGGAAGAGGGCGCCGTCGATTTTTCAGGGCTGATTCATCAGGCCGTAGCGATCCTGGAAAAGGGGCGTTTTATCAGCCCATGGAAGCATATTCTGGTCGATGAATTTCAGGATATTTCGCCCCAGCGTGCAGCCTTGCTCAGCGCCCTGCGCCAGCAAAACAAGCGCACTACGCTGTTTGCTGTTGGCGATGACTGGCAGGCGATCTACCGCTTCAGCGGGGCTGAAATGAGCCTCACAACGGCATTTCATCACTATTTTGGTGAGGGCGATCGCTGCGTGCTGGACACGACCTATCGCTTTAACGATCGGATTGGTGAAGTCGCAAATCGCTTCATCCAGCAGAATCCGCATCAGCTGCGCAAACCCTTAAACAGCCTGGTTAAGGGCAATAAAAAATCCATTGCCCTGTTACCGCAGGATCAGTTGGAGCCGTTGCTGAATAAGCTGAGTGGCTACGCAAAGCCCCACGAGCGGGTGCTGATACTGGCGCGTTACCACTATTTGCGCCCTGACGTGCTGGATAAAGCCAAAACCCGCTGGCCAAAATTAAACATCGATTTTCTGACCATTCATGCCAGTAAGGGCCAGCAGGCAGATTACGTCATTCTGCTGGGGCTTCAGCAAGGTAAAGAAGGCTTTCCGGCGGCGCAGCGCGAGTCCATCATTGAGGAAGGCTTGCTGCCTCAGCCCGAAGCGTTTCCGGATGCGGAAGAGCGGCGACTGGCCTATGTTGCGTTAACCCGTGCGCGCCAGCAGGTCTGGTTGCTGTTTGATAAGCAGCAACCTTCGGTCTTTGTCGAGACCTTCCGCGAGCTGGACGTGCCGGTGCTGCGTAAAGCCTGAGTTATTTCAGGCGATCGGCAAGATAACGTGCATAATCCGGAATACGGACATCGACGGGCTGATCAAACAGCGGCGACTGAATGATAAAATCGGCGGTCGCCCGGTTGGTGGCGACCGGGATATTCCAGACCGTCGCCAGACGAAGCAGCGCTTTGACGTCAGGATCATGAGGAACCGCATTTAGCGGATCCCAAAAAAAGATTAGCGCATCAATTTTGCCTTCGGCGATAAAGGCACCAACCTGTTGGTCTCCGCCCATTGGGCCACTCAGCATTGCATTTACGTTCAGGCCGGTGTGACGATTGATGAGATTGCCTGTCGTGCCTGTCGCATAAAGAATATGAGATTCCAGAGCGGGTTGATTACGCGTCACCCAATCCAGCAGAGAGTCTTTGCAGTGGTCATGAGCGACCAGCGCGATATGTTTTTGTTTTCCAAGCGTACGTAAGGTGTATTCCATAACAGCATCCTGATGCAAAGGAGCAAAAACGCCCGTTGCAGCAGTTTACCCTGCGCCATTTCACACTATCAACTTGCCCGCAGCATTTTGACCAGATTGATGAACTGTTGACGAGTGGCCTCATCGAAACGCTGAAACCAGTGCTGAATTGACGGCGTAGTAGTTTCAACCGACCAGGCAAGATCGGCAGTAAGTTGTGCTGATGGGGAAGGGGTGGTGAGATTGGCGAACTGAGGCACCGAAGCCGCTAAGCCCATACGATTGTAACTGACCATCGCTTTTTCAACATCCGCACCAGCCGTAACCGGCAGGCGATCGCGCACGCTAAAAACCTCTTTACCCTTTTCATCAACCAGCCTGAACGCCAGTGAACGGTCAAAGTTATGTCTTTCTCGTGAATTGCTGAGCGGAGGCAGGCGGATAGCGATGCTCCTGGCTTCGGCGGTGAATGTCACGATCATCGGCACAGACTGATAGTACTGAGAAGGGGTTTTGCTGTCACCAGGCGATTGTTCCACCCGAAACAGGAACTGATGTTGACCCCGCTCCAGCTCTAAACTGTCAGCCCCTTTCAGCAGTGAGCCGGAGATCTTGCGACCGTCCAAAACCAGCAACGTGATTTGAGGATCAAGCTTCAGGGTAATAGCAGAGCAGGATGCCGAAACGAGGAGAGCAATGAACCCCGTTACAGCCATTGACAGCTTCATTTCGACTCCGGTTAAAAATGAATGGATGTAGCAAATTCTTACATTATGGCATTAAGTTTACAATTATACATATTTATTCCAGCGAAGCGGCACAATATGTATTTGCAACGCCCCGCGAGTGTGTAAAGGCTCAACTACAATGAAGAGCAGACAGAAAGGAGAAGCCCATGAATGATCAGACTATTCGCGACGTATTGACCCGCACAAAACGTATTGCGTTGGTAGGCGCCAGCGATCGCCCCGAACGCCCCAGCTATGGGGTAATGAAGTATTTGCTCGATCAGGGTTATGAAGTGATTCCGGTCAGTCCTAAGCTTGCAGGTCAGACTCTGCTGGGACAAACCGCGTATGGTTCGCTGGCAGAAGTCCCCGGAAAAATTGACATGGTCGATGTGTTCCGCAATTCGGAAGCGGCATGGGGCGTCGCGCAGGAAGCCATTGCGGTCGGTGCGGATACGCTCTGGTTACAGTTGGGCGTGATTAATGAGCAGGCTGCCGTGCTGGCGCAGGATGCGGGCATGACGGTCGTGATGGATCGCTGCCCGAAAATTGAAATCCCGCGACTGGGAATGGGGCAATAACAATAGCGGCGGCAAACAGATTGCCGCCCACTGTTAGTGACGCAAATGCGGTGCCTGGAGCTGCTGACGTACCGATGCGGCCAGTTCATCCATAGAGGGTTGCTCTGGATGTTCAGGGCTGGTTTCACCGGCAAGTTGAATTTCGGCGACGTAGGTATGGACCTGACTACCTTCTTCATCTTCCATGACCACGTGATACCAGGGCGCGCTGCGCAACGTGTCAGTTGCCCCGATCTCGTCCAGCTGTGGCTCATCTAACGCATATTCAGGATCGACATCGACAATCACACCCAGCACGCCGGATAACCGATGACGAACCTGCTGACCAATACCAAATTTACTGGCAATCATGATGACCTCCGAAAAAACTGTCCTGCACAAGAGATGGGGGCAAAGACAGTTTTTTCAAGTTACATGACGCGACAGGCAAAACCTTTCAGGTAAAGACCTTCGGGGTAGGTGGCGATCACAGGATGATCGGCAGCCTGGCGGAATTGCTCAACGAACTGGACGTCACGGCCTGCATCCAGCGCGGCATCCGCAATAATTTTCTGGAACAGGTCTGTTGCCATCAAGCCAGAACAGGAGAAGGTCAGTAACATCCCGCCTGGATTCAGCAACTGAATGGCCAGCATGTTAATGTCTTTATAGCCACGGCAGGCGCCCATCAGCTGGCTTTTGTTCTCAACAAATTTGGGCGGATCCATAATGATCAGATCGAATTTCTCACCCTCATCGCGGTAGCGGCGGAGTAGCTTAAAGACGTCATCGCGCTGGAACCGGGCACGGGACAGATCTAAACCGTTCAGTTCGACGTTTTGACGTGCCACATCCAGGGCATCCTGCGACGTATCAACGCTAATCACTTCTTTACAGCCGCCGATCAATGCCGAAACGGCAAAGCCTCCGGTATAAGAAAAGCAGTTCAGCACGCGCGCGTCTTTGGCATAGCGGCGTGTGGCATAGCGGCTGTCTCGCTGATCAAGGTAGTAGCCCGTTTTATGTCCGCCCTGGATATCTACCAGCAGCTTCATATCGTGCTCTGTGATCGGCAATAGCGCGGGAGGCTGTTCACCGGTTACGGTTCCCTGGGTCAGTTCCAGACCTTCTTTTTTACGTACTGCGACATCTGAGCGATCGTAGATAGCGCAATCCGGAAAACACTGCTGCAAGGCGGAGATAATGGCGGGCCGCTGATACTCCGCACCGGCAGACAGCAGTTGCAGCACCAGAAACTGACCAAAGCGATCGATAGTCACGCCTGGCAGGCCGTCTGACTCCCCGGCAATCAGACGATAGCTGTCCAGGCCGTCGCGTGCAGCCAGCCAGTCGCGCCAGATTTGTGCCTGCTGAAAACGGCGGACAAAAAAAGCGATATCGACAGATTCGTCCTGCTGCCAGCTCCAGACGCGAGCGCGAATTTGTGACTGAGGTGAATAAGCGGCACGCGCCAGCCATTTACCGTTGCTGTCACAAACATCAATGGTTTCCCCTTGTTGGGCTTTCCCTTCAAGGCGGGCGACGGCCCCAGAGAAAACCCAGGGATGACGACGGAGCAGGGACTTTTCACGTCCCTTGGCGAGAATCAATCGAACTGTCATAGTTTGCTATGCTTACCTGAAAAAATGAGGCGCTATTGTCCAGTGGATAACGGCAAATTGCAACGAACAGCGGGAGAGAACCATGGCGAGCATGTGTTACAAAGCCTGGGTGCAGGGCACCGTGCAGGGCGTGGGTTTTCGCTACAGCACACAGGCGAAAGCCAACGCGCTCGGTGTGCAGGGTTATGCGCGTAATCTTGATGATGGCCGGGTTGAGGTGCTCGCCTGCGGTGAGGCAGAGCAGGTCGAGGCGTTAATCGCATGGTTAAAAGCCGGTGGGCCGCGCACGGCCCATGTGGAAAAGGTGCTGCTGGAGCCGCATCAGCCCGGCGACTTCCCCCGCAGTTTCACCACCGGTTAATCAAAGGCATTTGGCAGGCTTGGGCAGGCCAGCAATTTTTGTCGCCTGTTTGGCGGGCCCTTCAGGAAACAGCCGAAACAGGTAGCGGCTGTTACCCTTCTCTTCGCCATACTTTTTCGCCATCGCCTTCACCAGCATACGTACGGCGGGAGAAGTATTAAATTCCAGGTAAAAGTCACGGACAAAGCGCACGACTTCCCAGTGGGCTTCCGTCATTACGATGGCCTCGTTGTCAGCAATCTGCTGTGCCAGCTCCTCGCTCCAGTCCTGGTGGTTTTTCAAATAGCCTTCGGCATCCACCGCTACTTCGTCACCCTTATAGTTCATAACGCGTCCTCATTATCATTCGGGCTGCAGTTTAGCAAAATGGCACCGCAGAAAAAGCAAAAACCCCGCCTGAGCGGGGTTCGTATCGCGCCAGCGGCGTCGATTAATTGCTGCGGGAAAAACCCAGGATGCTTAACAGGCTAACAAAGATGTTATACAGGGAAACATACAGGCTTACCGTGGCACGAATATAGTTAGTTTCGCCGCCATGAATAATGTTGCTGGTTTCCCACAGAATGGCGCCAGCAGAGAACAGGATAAACAGGGCGCTAATCGCCAGGTGAAGAGCAGGCAACTGCAGGAACAGGTTAGCCACAACGGCCACCAGTAACACCACGAAGCCCGCCATCATCATGCCGCCCAGGAATGACATGTCACGACCTGTTGTCAGCACATAGGCGGAGCAGCAGAAGAACACCAGCGCTGTACCGCCTAACGCCAACGCGATCACATCGCCCATTCCTGCCGTCAGGAAAGAACTTAAGATTGGCCCCAGGCAGTAACCCAAAAAGCCCGTAAAGGCGAAGGCGGCTAAAATCCCCATTGGGCTGTCAGCCAGGCGATAGGTCAGAAACATCAGACCGTAGAAGCCCACCAGCATCAAAATTAAACCGGGTGCCGGTAATGCCAGAAGTGTACTTGCCGTGGCGGTCACCGCTGAGAAGGCGAGCGTCAGGCCCAGCAGAAAATAGGTGTTACGCAGCACTTTGTGCGTGCTGAGTAATGACTGTCGCGATGATGAAGAAACTATTCTGTCCATGTTGCGCTCCTGTAAGGCAGAACACCAAATATGCTCTGAGAATACGCAGCCCTATAAAGAGGGAAAAGCCGTTTTACCCTTCTTTACGCGTTAAGGTGTTAATTCTTTGAGCAGAATGGCGATTTAGCCAACGAATAACGCGAATTTGGCTGTTTTTCACGCGAACGGATTATCGCAGGCTTTACATCTCCAGAGGGGATGTTTATAGTGCGCGTCATTGCGGAGGGGTGGCCGAGCGGCTTAAGGCAGCGGTCTTGAAAACCGCCGATGGGAAACCATCCGAGAGTTCGAATCTCTCCTCCTCCGCCACTTCATTGCCACCAGGCATGAAGAGGCAAGACAGCATAATATCATCTTGCCTTTGCAGTAGTGTTACAACCCGGAGGGATGGCCGAGCGGCTTAAGGCAGCGGTCTTGAAAACCGCCGATGGGAAACCATCCGAGAGTTCGAATCTCTCTTCCTCCGCCACATTTTACAGGCCAGCACAGTGTGCTGGCCTGTTTCGTTTTGTTTTCTCTTCTCACGCCCGTTTAAAATTCTTCCTGCTTTTCAGCGGACTGCGCGGTTTTGAACGGCATCTGGCATCTCTGCTATAGTCCATTAATTGTTTTTGCTGTTGCCTGGCGCTTTTCAGGGGCAAGCTGAGTTACACTATTCGCCACGTCGCTCTGATGCGAGCTAATCGGTTGATAGCCAGAGTGTTTTTTTACTGAATGAATGGAATAGGCACAATGATCAAGAAACTGAGTCTTTGCGCATTGTCGGTACTTGCTGCATTACCGATTGGAACGCTGGCACAGGCCGCTGACAACGATATGCAGTTACAGCAGGTGTTAATGTTCAGCCGCCATAACCTGCGTGCACCGCTTGCGGATAACGGCAGCGTGCTGGCGCAATCCACCAAAAAAACCTGGCCGGAGTGGGATGTGCCGGGTGGACAGCTGACCACTAAAGGCGGCGTGCTGGAAGTGTACATGGGTAACTATACCCGTCAGTGGCTTGCTCAGCAGGGGCTGGTAAAAAATGGCGTTTGTCCGGACAGCAACAGCGTCTTTGTCTACGCCAACAGCCTGCAGCGTACCGTGGCAACGGCTCAGTTCTTCGTAAATGGTGCCTTCCCGGGCTGTGACATTGCTGTGACTCACCAGGATGAAATGGGCAGCATGGATCCGGTATTTAATCCGGTTATTACAGACGGGAACGAAGAATTCATCAAGAAAGCGCTGGCCGGAATGACCGCTGCCAACGAAAAGCTGTCACTGAAACCCGCTTTTCAGCGGCTCGAGAAGATTGTTGACTACAAATCCTCTCCTGCCTGTAATAACAAAAAGCAGTGCGATCTGAGCAATGGCCAGAACACCTTTATCGTTGAAAACGGTAAAGAACCTGGCGTGAACGGGCCACTAAAAGTGGGCAATTCGCTAATGGATGCCTTTACGCTGCAATATTATGAAGGCTTCCCGCTGGATCAGGTCGCCTGGGGACAAATCAAAACCCCTGAACAGTGGCAGGCACTATCCGCCATTAAAAATGGCTATCAGGACACGCTGTTTACCACGCCTGAGGTTGCACGCGATGTTGCCGCGCCACTGGTGGACTACATTCGCAGCCAGCTGATCGATCAGGAAAAGTCAGACTCACCTAAAGTTACGCTGATGGTCGGGCATGACTCCAACATTGCGTCACTGCTGAGTGCGTTACAGGTTAAGCCTTATGACTTACCTGAGACCTACGAAAAAACGCCAATCGGCGGTCAGGTGGTGTTTGAACGCTGGCACGATGCGAAAAACAATAAAGATCTGCTTAAAATCGAATACGTTTATCAGACCGCCGATCAACTGCGCGATGCAGAGGTTCTGAGCCTTAAGAAGCCGCCTAAGCGCGTTACGCTTCAACTGGCGGGTTGCCCGACAGACGCTAACGGATACTGCAGCTGGGATCAGTTTGCCCAGGTGCTGAACAGCGCACTACAGGGTACGGCGCTGCAACCTGCTGCGGAAGCCCAGCCGGCACAGCCTGCGACTGCGGCGAAACCTGAGGATGCGAAAGCGGCCACGGCGGGCGATGCGGCGCAAAAGGCGGATGCTGATAAGGCGGCCGCCGACAAAGCCGCCGCGCAGAAAGCGGCTGATGAGAAGGCCAAAGCGGATAAAGTGGCTGAAGAAAAGGCTAATGCTGACAAGGCGGCTGCGCAGAAAGCCGCAGACGAAAAGGCCAAAGCAGATAAGGCTGCCGCGCAAAAAGCGGCTGATGAGAAGGCTAAGGCCGACAGCAGCGCGGCCCCGGCTGGCAGCAGCAATGCGCCTGGCAGTAATGCGCAGACCAAAGCTGAAACCGGTGAGGCGAAGCAACCCGCTACCGCCAATTGATCCTGCACAGTACCTGAAAAGAAAAAACCCCGTCGAGACGGGGTTTTTTTATTGCCGGAATCAACCGGCCTGGCCTGCAACGACCACCAGCTTCTGGTTAGCAAACTCTTTAATGCCGAGATCGGACAGTTCACGTCCATAGCCCGAACGTTTGACGCCGCCAAACGGCAGCTCAGCCGAGGTATCGCTTTGCGAGTTAATAAAGACCATGCCGGTTTCGATCGCCGATGCCAGCTTGCGGCCACGCGCAATGTCCTGTGTCCACACCGAACCGCCTAGCCCATAATGCGAATCATTGGCCAGCGCCACCGCTTCTGCGTCGTTAGCCACCACGTACATTTGCGCGACGGGGCCAAAGAACTCCTCAAAGTAAGCAGGATTGTCGCGCGTGATGTGGGTCAGGACCGTGGGCTGATAGAAGCAGCCCACGCCTGCCACGGCTTTACCGCCGGTGATCAGACGGGCACCTTTCGCCACTGCCTCATCAACTTGTTTTACCAGACGATCGCGTGCGTCGGCGGAGGAAAGGGGACCGAGCGTGGTTTTTTCATCCAGCGGATCGCCCAACGTTGCGGCATTCATTGCCGCGCTGAACTTATCGATAAAGGTATCCGCAATTTTCTCATTCAGGATAAAGCGCTTAGCGGCCGTACAAACCTGACCGCAGTTGCTCAGACGCGCCTGCACGCCCTGGCGTACGGCTTCATCCAGGTCGGCGTCCTCAGTTACCACGAAGACATCGTTGCCGCCCAGTTCCAGCGTCGATTTTTTCAGATGCTTACCAGCCTGTTCTGCGACAGCACTTCCGGCACGTTCGGAGCCGGTCAGTGCCACGCCCTGAACGCGATCGTCGGCAATCAGTTCCGCCACCTGATCGGTAGAAATGAACAGGTTAGTCCAGGCCCCTTCGGGTGCGCCGGCTTCCCTGACCAACTTCTCGAATACGTCAGCACAATGCGGGACAATGTTGGCATGCTTGGCCAGTACAGGGTTTCCCAGCGCCAGGTTGGGTGCCAGCACGCGCATTAGCTGATAATACGGGAAGTTCCAGGGCTCAACCGCCACCAGCACACCGATAGGATGATATTCAACCCAGGCTTCGCCCAGTTCACTGTCATAAGGTTGTGGCTTAAGAATGCGCTCCGCATGCTCGGCATAGTACCGCGCAATCTGGGAACAGATCTGCACTTCACCGCGGCTTTGGCCTATTAGCTTGCCCATTTCTTTACTGGCAATGGCAGCCAGTTCTTCCGCACGGTCATCAATCAGATCAGCCAGTTTTTTCAGCACCTGGAGGCGTGGCTGGATGTCGCCTTTACTCCAGTCTGAATGATAGAGGCGGTCGGCCGTTTCCAGCGCATGACTTACCGCCGCGCTGTCGTGGGAAGGCCAGCTTTTCATTAACTGGTTGTTTGCAGGGTTGATGCTTTGATAGGAAGACATAGAGTGCTCCTTGGTCAGCGATAAAAAAAGCATGGCGGGATAGCCCGCCATGCTGCTAAACGTTCTTTCGTTCTACCGTTTTGTCGTCCCAGGTAAGGACATCCTGGTTGGTTTTTTCAAATGCACGGATTAATACGTCGTCACTGCCCTGTTGCCGCCAGATTTCTTCAGCAAGGCGTTCGTCATAATTGGCGACTTCGAAAATGGCCTCGGCAATTTCAGGTGAGGTGTGACGTAAGCTGGCCCATTCGCCAACATGGTGGGCTTTTGCCTGACTATTCGACATAACGATCTCCTTCCGGGCGTTTAATCCTTAAGTTTTGCTGCCAGTCCGGCAACGTGTTCACCCTGAAAACGGGCGATGATCAATTCTTCTTCCGTAGGCTGACGTGAGCCATCTCCTCCTGCCAGCGTGGTTGCGCCATAAGGCGTGCCGCCCCGCACCTGAGAAATGTCAAACATCTCTTTCGTGCCGTAGCCGATCGGAACGATAACCATGCCGTGATGGGCGAGGGTGGTCCAGACGGAGGTAATGGTTTGCTCCTGGCCGCCGCCTGTACCTGTTGAGGCAAAGACGCTGGCGATTTTGCCGTACAGCGCGCCGGATGCCCACAGGCCGCCTGTGCGATCCCAAAACGTACGCATCTGACCGGACATATTACCGAAACGGGTAGGTGTGCCGACAATAATGGCGTCGTATTGCGGCAATATCTCAGGCGTGGCTTCAGGCGCGGACTGTTGCGTTTTACCGCCAACGTCTGCAAAGCGGTCAGCGTCCATAGTCTCAGGAATGCGCATCACGTCTACCTGCGCACCCGGTACCTTGCGGGCGCCCTCTGCCACGGCGTTAGCCATGGTTTCAACATGTCCATACATTGAATAGTACAGCACCAGAATCTTGGCCATTGGTCTCTCCGGGGGTTATTCAACACACCCAAAAGTATAGAAGAGCTTTGAACAACTGCTGGCACGCACTCGGCCTAACGGCTTAAAAAACGCTGAAAATGGGGTTTTGTTGGGGTTAATATTCTAATTCCAGGGCGATTCTTAGCGTTTGCTATGTTTCTAAATGTAAATTTCTGCCTGAAAGCCCTGAAAGCCCTGAAAGCCCTGAAAGCCCTGAAAGCCCTGAAAGCCCTGAAAGCCTGAAGGTCATCTAATTCGGGGGGTTGCAACATGTCGTCGCGCATCCTTCTCGGAATATGACTCATCAAACTCGGAATATGACTCATCAAAGGCTGTCCGTTTATAAAGGCGGCTCAATGAAAGATGATACGGCGTGCAACGGAAGCGGTAAGACATGATGCCGCGCCTGACCGGATTCATTCCGGGCGGAAAGGTAAAGTGTCCCATTACCGATGGCGGCAGCGCGTTTTATTCGTCTTCAGGGTCAGCGCGTCGGCGAGTGACATTGCATTACCCGGCATCGCCGATCACAATAGCGCCTGAATCAATCAGGCAGGTGAACTATGTCGACTACGACGCGCAGACTGACCGTGCGTATAACGCGTCAGGAATGGGTACTTATTTTCATTACGATGATCTGGGGCGGGACGTTCTTAGTGGTACATCGGGCGATGCAGCACTCAGGCCCGTTTTTCTTTGTTGGGGTGCGGTTTGCCACTGCGGCCATCCTGCTGGCGCTCTTTTTTCGCCGTTACCTTGCCGCAATCAGCTGGACTGAAATAAAGGCGGGAACGCTTATCGGCCTGACCATTGCCGCGGGTTACGGTCTGCAGACATGGGGAATGCAGACCATCTCCAGCAGCCAGTCGGCCTTTCTGACCGCCTTATATGTTCCGGTTGTGCCGCTTTTACAATGGCTGTTCCTACGGCGTCCACCTCCGTTAATGGCATGGCTGGGTATCTTACTGGCGTTTTGCGGCTTAATACTGGTTGCGGGGCCGCAGGACGGAAGGGTGGTGCTCAATCAGGGTGAGATTGCCACGCTGATCAGTACCCTGGCGATTGCGGGCGAAATTATTCTTATCAGCCGATTTGCCGGTCATGTTGATGTTCGTCGTGTGACCTTTATACAGCTTACCGTCGCTTCACTCTGTGCCTTCTGCTTTATGCTTCCCAACGGGGAAACGTTGCCTGCCCTGTCGACGCCGTTATTGCTCAGCGCATTAGGTCTGGGTGCCGCCAGTGCGCTTATCCAGGTGACGATGAACTGGGCACAACGCAGCGTGTCGCCCACGCGGGCAACGGTTATTTACGCCGGAGAGCCGGTATGGGCGGGCGTGGTCGGGCGCATCGCCGGCGAACGTTTGCCGGCAGCCGCGATACTTGGTGGCGCTTTTATCGTCTGCGGCGTGATTATCAGTGAACTGCGTCTGAAGCGCCGCAAAGCGATACCCTCAGCCTCTTCGCGGGACGAATGAAGGTCAAAAGGATGACGCGAAGGCGCGAGTCGGTTATTGCGCCTGTTCTGAGAGAGATGTTGTCGTTGTGCGTGTTACTGACATTACCGCAGCGTTTAAACCTTCACTGTTATCACGTGGCAAATTCATGAGCTTGCTGTGATACACAGTGTCAGGCGAGGGGAACCCTATGAAAAAGGAACAATCAGTGCCCACGCGCCGCTCAGTGGCCGTCGCTGCCAAACGGGCGGCTATTCTGGAGGCCGCGCTGAGCTTTTTTTCCCAGTTTGGCATCCACGGTACGCGACTGGAAAAAGTCGCTGACCGCGCCGGTGTCTCTAAAACGAATTTGCTGTACTACTATCCTTCCAAAGAAGCGCTCTATATTGCCGTGTTGAAAGAGATCCTGGATGTCTGGCTGGCGCCCCTGCGTGCACTGAGCCACGATCAGGATCCTTTGAGAGCCATTCGGCACTATATCCGCCTAAAACTTGAAGTCTCCCGGGACCATCCGCAGGCATCAAGGCTGTTTTGCCTGGAAATGCTCCAGGGGGCGCCCCTGTTGAAAGGTGAACTGGCGGGGGATTTAAAACAACTTATGGATGATAAAACAGCGATTATACAGCGCTGGATAGCCGAAGGAAGGCTGGCGGGTATTCAGCCCCAACACCTGATTTTTATGCTCTGGGCAACCACGCAGCACTACGCCGATTTTGCCAGTCAGGTTGAAGCCATTACGGGAAACAGGCTCACTAATCCGCTGTTTTTTGAAGAAACGGTAGAGAACGTTCAGCGCATTATTATTGAAGGTATTCGGGTGCGTTAAAAGAACAAGGCCATACTGAATACAGGAATAAACACTGGAGCGGGCTGATGGATTCTGTTTCACAATGCGTACTGGGCGCGTCAGTAACCCTGGCGGTGATGGGCCGCCGTGTTCCGGCCTGGCAGGCCGCCATTATCGGCGCGGCCTGCGGAACGTTGCCGGATCTTGATGTCTTTCTCGATCACGGTGATGCTATCCGCAATATGACGCTGCACCGAACCGAAAGCCATGCGCTGCTTTATCTGACGCTGCTTTCCCCCTTAGTGGCCTGGCTGGTTGCACGGCTTTGTCGTGCCGGGCCAGCATGGACGGCCTGGTGGCCCGCCATCTGGCTGGCGCTGATCACCCATCCTCTTCTCGATCTGATGACGGTATATGGCACGCAACTGGGATTACCGCTTACCGATCATCCTTACGCGATCGGCAGCATATATATTGTCGATCCGCTTTATACCTTACCGCTGCTCGTTGGCTTAGCGGTGGCGTTGTGGCGTCGCAGCGATCGGGGATTGCGCTGGAACCGCGCGGGACTGGCATTGAGCTCGGCCTATCTCGTCTGGAGCGTGCTGATTCAGCAGGTCGCGGACGGGCAGATTAAACAGTCACTTGAACAGCAGGGCATTGCAACAAACAAGGTGCTGGTCACGCCCACGGCGCTAAATACCCTTGTCTGGCGTAGCGTCATTATCACGCCCGATCGTTATGGGGAAGCTTACTGGTCTTTGCTGTCGCCGCGGCGTCCCGTTACGGTGACCTGGCGGCCCCGTCATCCTGAATTATTTGCATCATTCAAGGGGAACTGGTTTGCAGAGCGCATTGCGTGGTTCAGCCACGGCTTTTATGCCATGAGTGAGCGCGATGGACAGGTCACCATCGCCGATTTGCGTATGGGCGACGATGACCGCTACACCTTCACCTTTGGTTTGGGAACGGCACAGCGTCCGGATGCCCGGCCGCAGCGCCTCCCGTCCGCCGGGCGCACGTTGAAGCGCACGTTCAGCCATATTGCTGAGCAGTTATAAAAAAAAGCCCGACTTTTGTCGGGCTTTCTTCATGCTGGGGATTAACGGCGCGTGCGTTTACGCAGCTGCCAGCCGATGGCCAGCAGGATAAACCATAATGGCGTCACCATTAATGCCTGACGTGTATCCTCCTGTAGCGTGAGCAGGACGAGAATAAACACGAAGAAGGCCATACAAACCCAACACATGAATTTACCCAACGGCATTTTAAAGTTAGATGCCGCATGGCGTTCCGGAAATTTTTTGCGATAGGCCAGATAGCTGCACAGGATGATGGTCCAGACGAACATAAACAGAATGGCCGAAACCGTGGTGACCAGAGTAAAGACGGTCATCACATCCGGAATCAGGTAAATCAGCGCTACGCCGCACAGCAAACAGAAGCAGGAGAAGAACAGGCCGGTCGTGGGAACGGCGCGCGCAGATAACCGCCCAAAAGCCCGACTGGCAACGCCCTGCTGTGATAAGCCATACAGCATGCGACTGGTCGAGAAAATGCCGCTGTTAGCCGATGAGGCGGCAGATGTTAATACCACGAAGTTCACGATACTTGCCGCCGCCGGAAGACCAATTAAAACAAACATCTCAACGAACGGACTGCGATCGGCCATCACTTCTGTCCAGGGCGTGACAGACATGATTACCATCAGTGCCAGGACATAAAACATAATGACGCGCAAGGGAATCGCGTTAATGGCGCGCGGTAAGACCTTGTGCGGATCCTGTGTTTCGGCGGCGGCCGTACCGACCAGCTCAATGCCGACAAAGGCAAACACAGCGATCTGAAACCCGGCAAAAAATCCGCTCAGTCCTTTGGGAAACATACCGCCGTGATCCCAGATATTACTCAGGGCTGCGGTACCGCCACCGGGAGAAGGATAGTGGAGTGAAACCAACACGATTCCGGTCACAATTAAGGCGACAATCGCCACAATTTTGATGATGGCGAACCAGAATTCCATCTCACCAAACATCTTCACCGTGGCGATATTCAACGCCAAAAAGACAAAGACGCACAACAGCGCACTCATCCAGATGGAGAACCCTGGAAACCAGAGCTGGAAGTAGGCGCTGATAGCCACCACGTCGGCGATACCGGTGACCACCCAACAGAACCAGTATGTCCAACCGGTGAAGTAGCCCGCCCACGGCCCAAGTAAGTCGGCCGCAAAATCGCTAAAGGATTTGTATTCCAGATTCGACAGCAGCAATTCGCCCATTGCGCGCATGACGAAAAACAGCATAAAGCCGATGATCATATAGACGAAAATGATGGACGGGCCTGCCAGACTAATGGTTTTTCCCGAGCCCATAAACAGACCCGTTCCGATAGCGCCGCCGATAGCGATGAGCTGGATATGCCGGTTATGCAGATTACGCCGCAATGTGTCTGAGCCTTGCGGGCTCTGCGTGTGGTGAGAGTGATCAACCATGAAATTGTCTTTCCTGTCTTGATGTTGTGTCAGCTCTGATGGCTGTTGAGGATGACTGAGTGTCTGAAACAATTGGGCATAAGATAGAGGAAGTAAGGATAAAAACGGTAATCATTTTTTAACAATATCAGACAACATACTCATCAAAAGAGCATTTTTGCTTCCAGCAGGCGGTTTTTACGTCAGATTAGGTAATATTTCATCACCTTGTGTTATCTCCGGGGCAGACAACGCACGGCGCTTCTACACTTCCTCATTATTGGTTGTTTCACATCAGAGGCATTATGCGCACGCTTGTCCTGCTTATTATCATGACCGGACTGGGGTGGATGAGTTTGCCCTGGCTGAAACAGCACTTACCCCCGCAGTTTAATCCGTTCACGCCTCTGTCGGTGACCGATCCGCCAGGCTGGATGACGCGGCTGAAAATCAAGCGTCTGCAAAATGATCCTGCCGCCTGTCTTGACGTCATGCGTCGGGCAGAGCAGGCGGGACGGGTGAGTTTCAGCCAGCAACCAGCCATCGCCGGCCAGTGTCCGCTAGCTCAGCCGCTGAGAGTGCAAAAAATGGGCGCAGTATCACTCAGCAGCAGCTTTCTGGCCAGCTGTCCCATGGCCGTTGCGGCCACCCTGTATGTGGTTCACAGCAGTCAGCAGATTCTTCAGCAGTCGGGCACCCGGCTGGTGGGCATTGAGCATGTTGGCAGTTATGCCTGTCGTAATATCTATCACCGAACTCAGGGGCGACTAAGCGAACATGCCACTGCTGACGCCTGGGATATAACGGCCTATCGTCTGGCCAATGGTCAGCGGCTGGTGGTCAGTCAACACTGGCAGCAACCTGAAGAGAAAGCGCTATTACTTCACGGATTGTGGCGAACAGGTTGTCACTTTTTTGGTAATGCGCTTGGGCCGGATTATAATACTGCGCATGCAACACATTTTCATTTTGGCATGCGTGGGGCAGGTTATTGCAGATAGTAACAGGACAGCGCTGAGGGTAATTACGGGGTTTTTATTTCTTATTATCCAGCATAAAAAATATGCGACTATTTCGGTTTTTCAGGCTTCGCTTTTTTTATTAACATTATATCCGGGTATGCAACCTTTTTTATGTGTGGCGTTGTGCCTTTCAGCGAATAGACGTTATTTAATGCATGTGGGATAATGAATTATGAGGTCGTTGCCGTGTTTTAATTTTATTAACATTCCGATATTTTATTGTGATATTTTTTTCTTATTAAATACGTTATTGATTGTTTTTTACAGGCTGTATTTTACCCCCGCTCAGACAATATGTTAAGTTAATTCATGTCTGATATTTTATCCTGGGGCAACAATATGAACAGCTTCTTTCTTATCAGGGAAAAGACATTCTCTTTGCGTCACGCGTTTCACTTAAGGTCGTGCATCACGCTTGAGCAGAGCCAAAAGAGTAGGGCTCCAGGCGCGGTAAGGGACGCGTTTTCGGCAGAGATCATGTTACCCGGAGGTTTGAATAACGCCACATTTGATGTCAGCGATACTGCAGCATGTTCTTTTTTAGGCTTTGCCTTGAACGTTTAATCAGCAATGATGATGCATAAAAGGTGTACATTGACCCGTTGCGGGTATCAAATGGGTCATCAGGGAAAATAATAAGTTGCGGACCGCAACTTCTTTAGTCTTATTTTCAATGCTGGCTGCGTTTAAAGATTGAAAAAATATAAGAAAAATCCTATTATTCTGCCCATCACGCGTTGCCTGAATTGCCAGCAGCATTCTTTTATCCCTGGTTTTGGCATTTTGCCCGTAACGGGTCCTGAAAACCAAATGAAAATAAAGCTTTTTTTGATGTGCTGACACAGGGTAAATTCATTTCTGATGCAAAGATATCAAGCACGTAGTGGAAGTTGAGGCAATATGACAAGTGAAGATTATTTTTCCTGGCGGACTGAGACTGAAAATCATTTTCAGGCACTGGCGACGACCCAACAATTAAAGGGGCTCCTGCAGGATTATATCCAGTCACTGGGTTTCGATTATTTCGCTTTTTTTATCCAGCACCGCGTTCCTTTTACCCGACCACGTGTTTATTTACATGACACTTATCCTAAATTATGGATTAAACGTTATAAAGAGCAGAATTATTATGCGATCGATCCCGTGTTGCAGCTTTGCCTGCGCTCAGGAAAAGGGGTTGAGTGGACGCCTGAGCTGTTTAGCTCGGCAAAAGAAATGTGGCAGGATGCGTGTAATTTTGGGCTCCTAAGCGGATTTTCGTGTTCTGCAATGGCATCAAATCGCGCCGTTGGTATATTATCTATAGGATCAAAGCGTCCCTTTATTACTGGCAGCCGGCGAGTTGAGCTCGAGGTAAAGCTGCATTTTTTGGCTGAGCAAAGCCTGTCCTTACTCGAACGCCTGAATGATGAAGCACTGATGGTCCAGGGAAATGATTTTAGTCAGCGTGAGCTCGAAATTTTGAGATGGACTGCTGAAGGCAAAACGTCACAAGAAATTTCACTTATTTTGTCGATTTCTGAGCACACCGTAAATTTTTACCAAAAAAATATGAAAAAACGTTTTAATGTTTCTAATAAAACTCAAATTGCATGCTACGCCGCAGCAATTGGACTGATTTAAATGAAAAGCAACTGCCAACTTTAGTAGTTCCCTCGTTGAGGTCACTTGTCTACCCTGCGCTAGTGCGCTCCTGGGCAGGCGCAAAGAAATCATTGCAAACATGGGGATGTCAGAGGCGCATGATGAAAATAGTTCAAACGCAGTTAAAGGATATGCCATCTTCCTTGCTTGCCGAGCTTGGCAGTTACCGTTATAGCGTGTTTGCACGGGGTGAAGGTTGGTCGATTCCGCCGCGTCTGAGCACGCCTGGGCAAGAGTACGATCGTTTTGATCGCTCTGATGTAACCTGGTTGATCGCATGGAGTGTACGCAATGGTATCAGTGGCTGTGCGCGATTAATGCCCTGGACTGAACCCGAGCAAACGGAAGGTATCGTTTTACCGTTCAACCACGAAAAAGTCTGGGAAATGTCGCGTTTCTCAGCGCGGCTGGAGGTCGATCCTGAGTTGCCACTTACGATTCTCTGGCATGCTGTTCAACTGGCCGAAATTAACGGTATTGAATTTATTATCAGCTCGGCCACGCCGATGCTGGAAAAGATGTTCGAGCAGCATCAGGTCGTTTATCAGCCCTTAACGCCCGGACTGATTCAGTCGGAAGATAACCTGTTTGCCATCCGTATTCCCGTCAGCCAGCCAGCACTGGCAGAAAAATACCGTGGTGCACGTCGCTTCAGCCCGGAGGAGGTTCTGCCTTCATTGGGCGTCTCGGTTAACTGGCACCCGCACGGTTGAGTTTATGCCCCCGGTGACGGGGGCATCTTAGCGTTACTGACGATAAGCCGCTTTGATTTGCTTGATCGTGTTGCTGAACACTTCCGCCTGCGGCATGTCGCCCAGGGTTTTGACGTAGCGTTCCATGTTAATGATCACTTTGCCCGCATCGGCCTGGCCCATTCCTTTCAGAATCAGTGTGATCATCATCTTCAGGCAAGCCACTTCATCAGATAATTTTTGCGTTTCCTGCGAGGTCGCGAAATCTTCATCGCTCATGAATTTCTCCTTGGTGGTTAACGTCGTCTCTTATTCGGTACGCACAGCAATCCGAGAGTATACCACAGGGGATTACGCTTGCTGAGTGCATCACGACAGCAGGCGTTCCCGCCTTACTTTGTTCAGTTAAATTTATTAATCACGTGCAGGAATGGTCAGGTCAAAAAAACAGACAGTAATGTCAGGAATATGATTAATCTAAACGTTATGTTTTTTTTAACTTCATGAAAAGACTATTTTTTTAAAAATCCCATTGCAGTAGCTGTTTTTTGGGATGCGCTTTCCAATAACCCAGGATTTGCATTGATATAAATCATTGAAAGCTCTCCTCCCACGACTTTGTATATGTGCTTTTAATGCAAAAACGGGTATGATTGCCGCTCGCAATCGTTAAATGCTACCTCTTTATTAGCTGCGGAGTGCTTCGCGTTGATCACTGTCCTTCTTGTCGATGACCATGAACTGGTACGTGCCGGTATCCGCCGTATTCTCGAAGATATTAAAGGTCTGGTGATCGCTGGCGAAGCCTGTTGTGGTGAAGATGCCGTTAAGTGGTGCCGTGCTAATCAGGTTGATGTCATTTTAATGGATATGAACATGCCGGGCATCGGCGGGCTGGAGGCGACGCGAAAAATCGTGCGCTACAACCCTGATATCAAAATCATCATGCTGACTATCCATACTGAAAACCCCCTGCCGGCAAAAGTCATGCAGGCTGGTGCCGCAGGTTATCTCAGTAAGGGCGCAGCGCCACAGGAAGTGGTAAACGCGATTCGCTCGGTCAACGCCGGGCAGCGCTACATTGCATCGGACATCGCTCAACAAATGGCGCTTAGCCAGATTGAGCCACAAAAAGCCGAATCTCCCTTCAGCTGTTTGTCGGAAAGGGAATTGCAGATTATGCTGATGATCACCAAGGGGCAAAAGGTGACGGAAATTTCCGAGCAGCTTAATCTCAGTCCTAAAACCGTTAACAGCTACCGTTACCGGATGTTCAGCAAACTGAATATCAGTGGCGATGTAGAGTTAACGCATCTGGCCATCAGACATGGCCTGTATAATGCGGAGCCGTTAATAAGTAGTGAGTGACCTCTTTAATCCCAAAATCTTTCTGAGTACGGTCACCAGTGAACCCGGCGTATACCGGATGTATGACGCTTCCGGAACGGTTATCTATGTCGGCAAAGCCAAAGATCTGAAAAAGCGGCTTACGAGCTATTTTCGTACGAACGTTGGCAGCCGAAAAACCGAAGCGCTGGTGAGTAACATCCATCACATCGATGTCACCGTAACCCATACTGAAACCGAAGCGTTGTTGCTTGAGCACAATTACATCAAGCTTTATCAACCGCGCTACAACGTTCTGTTGCGCGACGATAAATCGTACCCCTACATTTTTCTCAGCAGCGATGTTCATCCTCGCCTGGCGATGCATCGGGGCGCGAAACACGCGAAAGGCGAATATTTCGGCCCGTTCCCCAATGGCTACGCGGTACGAGAAACGCTGGCGCTGCTGCAAAAAGTGTTTCCTATCCGTCAATGCGAGAACAGCGTGTATCGCAACCGTACGCGCCCCTGCCTGCAATACCAGATTGGCCGCTGCCTTGGTCCCTGTGTTGCCGGGCTGGTGAGTGAGGAAGAGTACGCACAGCAAACGGATTACGTGCGGCTTTTTCTGGCGGGTAAGGATGATCAGGTGCTGAATTTACTGGTCCGCCGTATGGAAGATGCAAGTCATGCCCTGCGGTTTGAAGAAGCGGCACGCCTGCGCGACCAGATCCAGGCCGTCAGGCGCGTCACCGAAAAACAGTTTGTGTCTAATCAGGGCGACGACCTGGATGTGATTGGCGTGGCCTACGATGCCGGTATGGCCTGTTTACACGTGCTGTTTATCCGTCAGGGTAAAGTGTTGGGAAGCCGAAGCTATTTTCCAAAGGTGCCCGCCGATACCGATCTGGCGGAAGTCGTCCAAACCTTTGTGGGGCAGTTTTATTTGCAGGGTAGCGAAATGCGGACGCTGCCCGGTGAAATTTTGCTGGATTTCACCTTACCTGAGCGCGAACTGCTGTCTGAGTCGCTGACCGAATTAGCCGGGCGTCGGGTGAATATTCAAAGTAAACCTCGTGGTGATCGCGCGCGCTATCTCAAACTGGCACGAACCAATGCCGGTTCGGCATTAAAAACCCGTTTGTCTCAGCACTCGACCATTCATCAGCGTCTCACTGCGTTAGCCGAGTTTCTGGAGTTGGATAAGATCACCCGAATGGAGTGTTTTGATATCAGCCATACCATGGGAGAGCAGACCATCGCGTCCTGTGTCGTGTTCGATCAAAACGGTCCCCTCCGTGCCGATTATCGCCGCTATAACATTGCCGGCATCACGCCTGGTGATGATTATGCAGCGATGAATCAGGTGCTGCGTCGCCGTTATGGAAAAGCGATTGAGGAAGAGAAGATCCCCGATGTCATTTTGATCGACGGCGGTAAAGGCCAATTGGCTCAGGCAAAGCAGGTTTTTGCCGAACTGGACGTGAGCTGGGATAAATCACGTCCCATTTTACTGGGCGTAGCAAAAGGCACCGATCGCAAAGCCGGTCTTGAAACGCTGTTTTTCGAGGCGGAGGGCGAGGGGATTTCCCTGTCGCCTGATGCACCAGCGCTGCACGTGATTCAGCATATTCGTGATGATGCTCACAATCATGCTATTTCAGGGCACCGTAAAAAGCGGGCCAAAGTGAAAAATACCAGTGCTCTGGAAAGCATTGAAGGTGTGGGGCCAAAACGACGCCAGCAGCTGCTTAAGTACATGGGGGGCCTGCAACCGCTGATGAATGCATCGGTGGAAGAGATCGCGAATGTCCCTGGCATATCCCATGCTTTGGCGGAAAAAATCTACTACTCGTTGAAACACTAGCATTGAAACAGGGTGGGCAATGTAGGAACATACGTTAAACACCACCCAATCCAGACAGTTACCAGCATATGCAATTTAACATTCCGACCTGTCTTACCCTGTTTCGCGTCGTTCTTATTCCGTTCTTTGTGCTGGCTTTCTATCTGCCGTTCCACTGGGCGCCATTTGTTACCGCGTTGATCTTTGTTGTGGCAGCCGTAACCGACTGGTTCGACGGCTTTCTGGCGCGTCGCTGGAAGCAGACAACCCGCTTTGGCGCTTTCCTCGATCCTGTTGCCGATAAAGTCATGGTGGCAATTGCCCTGGTATTGGTTGCGGAGTACTTTCATGCCTGGTGGATCACGCTGCCAGCCGCAACGATGATTGCACGAGAAATTATTATTTCCGCGCTGCGCGAATGGATGGCTGAAATCGGCAAACGCAGCAGTGTTGCCGTTTCCTGGATTGGTAAAGTAAAAACAACGGCACAGATGTTCTCACTTTTTGCCTTGTTGTGGCGTCCGGACAGCATGGTTGTTGGCGTGGGTGTCGTTGCGTTATACATTGCGGCAGTGCTGACTTTCTGGTCGATGTTTCAGTATCTGAGCGCGGCGCGCGGGGATTTGCTCGAACCGTGATCGATACGATTTAAAAAGCAGCAAACGGACGCATTGTGGGGATAATTTTATTGACTCATCGCGTCATCTCAGTAGAATGCATCGCATCGAACGGCAGCACAGCTGCAGAAGCTAAGAAAAATCAGTAAGTTCGATGAAGTGCATTAAATATCGAGCCCTTCAGCAGGCAGTAAACTGAACGGTAAGATGATGCGGGAATAGCTCAGTTGGTAGAGCACGACCTTGCCAAGGTCGGGGTCGCGAGTTCGAGTCTCGTTTCCCGCTCCAAATTAGCAGGCCAGGATAACCTGGCAGCAGACAAGTTTAAGGCGCGTTGGCAGAGTGGCTATGCAGCGGATTGCAAATCCGTGTACCTCGGTTCGACTCCGGGACGCGCCTCCAGTTATACCTCGCCCGGGTGGTGAAATCGGTAGACACAAGGGATTTAAAATCCCTCGATCGCAAGGTCGTGCGGGTTCAAGTCCCGCCCCGGGCACCATATTGAAACACCAATAAAATCAAGTAGTAGCAATGTCGTTTAAGCCGCCTCTTTGGGCGGTTTTTTTGTGTCTGACATTCGGCAGTGGTAGCAAAATGGCAGCAGTGTGGCAACAGACATTTTTTGCTGCCATCTTTCATCATGGACTTTCAGCCCATCCTTATCCTCGTACTCTCCTGCCTTGCATAAACCTGCATTTTGGCATCCCTCAGCTTTAGGCCCGCGTCGAAAACTCAAGGCCAGGTCGTTCACAAACTAAAGAGGAAAACAGATGCGTGCAGGCTGTAGTCAGCGGCATCAGCGCTAGCGTTTGAGCTTGATGGGCAACAGCCAAAAGAGCAGGGAAGCCTTCAACCGCAGGAATAAAATTAATTGCTCATTTTATGTGCTATGCTGAATTTCCGTTTCACAACTTAGGCTCACATGGACGACGATGATGAACGGCCCTATATTATCTTTACCGCAATCGGTAAAGCCGTGCTGGAACTGCTTGATGTAAAAGAAGGTTTTTTTGATTTAGAGCTTGCTGAAATACTTGAAGACTGGATGAAAGAGGAGACGAATCCACTTCAGGCGGAGGTTTACAGAATGGCGGCGGAGTTTGTCAGGGCAGGGAAGGCAGTAAATTAAAAAGGCCTGCGTTACACAGGCAGAAACTGTTACAAGGGAAAATCCAGCAGTCAATTTTGACTGACTGTGGAAGCATACAGTGATCGTGCTTTTTAGATACAACTGAATGAGATTTGATCGATAAAAGGCACGATATGCCTGCGTCAGATATAAAAAAGCCCACTCGGATGTGGGCATAGCGAACAGGGCTATAAAGATAAGGTACTATCGATTACATTTTGATTATCGGCTGGGAAGCAGAAACCTTCAGATCTAAATTTGGATAAAAACGACAACGATCATTTGTTTTTTTATTCTTATACTTCAATGGTTTGCCGGTCTTTAACTTTCCTCAGATATCCTTCATAAAATTAATGACCCTGATTGGCCTCTTTTCTTATCGCGAGACATCTTTTTCCAATGTATATCCCTGTCCTTAACGCTCTATCGTCGGGTATCACGCTACGAGCTTGTATAGGCAGGCACGGTTTATCTTGGGTTAATGCTTGTGACTTTCACTCATAAGCTGCGGAAGTTTTCCGCTGAGATGAAAGACGTAGCTAAACCGGCGCGAGGGTAAGCACTCGACTTTTACCGGTCTGGAACACCTGCTGCCAGGACTGTGGTTGGCACAGGCTCAGTGCGATTGTTTCATACCCGCAATTTTTCACATACCCTGTATTCAGGCTCAACTGGACATAGTGATCAATCGCGCTCTCACAAAAGATATTTTGAGATGGTTATTCCTCATACCGTTTTTCCATTTGTAATCCCGTCACTGTCTGTCTCAACCTGAGGCAGTTAAAAGCCGCAACGACATATCTTGAAAATCCTGATTGCCAGGCTTTATGACGGCTGTTCTCTTCTGTTGACGTGCCATCGATAGCCGGACGCATGTCCGTAGTACTCTCACAAGCCTCAGTACAGAATGAAATCGAGCGCAAGGGCTGTGCCGTGAAGGCCGGAACGCGCTCAGTCAATTACATCAAATTAAACGGGAGTCACCATAATGAAATTAAAATCGTTCATCGCATTGAGTTTAGTATCACTGTCGTTTGGTAGTCAGGCTGCATCTTTTGTCGTCGATGCCAAAAATAACTGCTTTGATCCTCAGGCCGTTAACAGTAAGGTTCAAAGTGGTTCGCCTCTGAAATTCAACCTCGATGCGGGTACCTATAATATTTACCTGACGTCGAATAGCGCCAACTGCGTCACAGGAAGTTCATGTCAGATTGATCGGGTTGTTATGGCTGGTGGAATGAGTACGGCAAGATGGGGGTCTGCAATCAGCAGTACACCACAACAGATTAATGTGGCTGGAAGCAATTATTATCTTATCGCTTACATTGGTGATGACAACTGCGCAGACAATACAGGTTCTGTGACCATTCAGGCAGATAAGGTCCAGTAAACAAGCACGTTCGTTTCACTAAGACTATCACAAGACGCATTTTCGAATGCGTCTGATAATGTTTTTCCTGGCTGAGCTCGTCTTATCTGAAAGGATAAACGACAGTGGATGTACGTTACTGTGAAACCTGTGTTCAGATCAGAGTAGGGCAGCAGAAGCTGGGTTATCTGCGTGCGGTTTTGCCTAAAGACTAAAACTTATTTAAAGCGTCATGCGTCGGTGAGGAAGACTCACCTGAGATGCCTCTTGATGCACTAACCTTATCATCACCAACTCTACACTCGTGACTGATAAGGACAAGCCGTGCCCGGACATCAAGCAGAAATCGATTTCGGTTCAGACCACATCATCATAGCGCGCCGCTACCGGGCCCTTGGGGCACTGAACGATCTCTTTATCGCGATATGGTTTTTGACAGGAAGCGTTCTTTTTTTCTTCGATTCGCTAATGACCGGCGGTACCTGGTTATTTGTGGTCGGCAGCCTTCAACTTCTGTTACGCCCGGCGATAACCCTGGCAGAGCTTATTCATGTCAAACGTGTTTATCGCTCTCGCCCTGCCACTTCGCGGTGACAGCCTGAGATAGGTGGTTCAGATGAGTCAGCCCGGCCGCTATCCTGCGGCCCGGCTGTAAGGCGGTCAGACTTAACATCGCTGCTAAAACGTTACCAGGTGCGAGCCGGTGGCGGAGGCGGTTGTTCGCCGGTTGCGGCTGGAGGGGGCGGAGGAGGGGCGTCAGCCCGAGGAGGTGGTGGCGCGAAAGCCTGTTCTGGCGGTGGAGGCGGTGGTGGTGGACGACGATCATGCGGCGGCGGTGGCGCGCCGCAACCCGGACCTGGCGGCGGCGGTGCGCAGGCGCTGAGCGTGGAAACGACAAAAGCAGCGGCTAAAAAGGTCAGACGACGATTCATTCTATTTCCCTTATGAAATTAACAGTAAGCTAATTGTAGACACCCGTAACTAAAAATAGGGCGGCGAAGGGGAAAAGCGAAGCGAGGAAGGCCATTTGTTTGTTTTTTGAGATACTTCTCATCTCACGATGATGATTCGGCTTTTTGTCTTCACTCCGGTTAAGGTAGCGCATCAATGTAGAGGAGTAATGTTATGAATGGCATTTTGAAATTCGTCCGCGGCTGGCTGATTTTTTCGGTTCTGTGGGGCGTCTTCATGTGGTTTATGTCATGGCAGGCGCAGGGCAAAGAGATTGGACTGGCCATTTTAATGAGCCTGTATGCCGGTTTGCTATACCAGGCACTCATCACCATGGTGGCCCGCTACAAAGCCCGCCGCCAGCAAGCCTGACTGCGACCTGCTGCGCTCAGGCAGCAGGCCAGTGACTCAGCTTAGATTACCGGTCAAGCGGCGATGGAAATCACTGCTGCGCAGATCCAGTCCTTCTATGGTCACGTGCGTGCCATAACGCTGGTAGCGATATTCGATTCCATCCAGCGCGGCGACGCTGGAGGCATCCCAGATTTGCGCGTGGGTGAGGTCGATAATGACGGATTTCGGATCCTGTGCGTAATCAAAGTGCTCAAACAAATCGTTGCTGCTGGCAAAAAACAGCGGCCCGCGCACGGTGTAACGCACCGACTGCCCGTCTTCGCTTAGCTGCCTTTCGGCATGAATGACATGCGCAACGCGGCGTGCAAATAACATCATCGCAACGATAACCCCAGCCAGTACCCCAAGCGCGAGATTACCGGTGAGTACCGTAATGCCTACCGTCAGCACCATCACCAGTGTTTCTGACCAGGGCATCCGTTTCAGGGTTGCCGGTTGTAGACTGTGCCAGTTTACCGTCTTGACGGCGACCACCATCATGATTCCGGCCAGAACAACCATAGGGATCTTCGCCATAATGTGGCTCAGGCCGGTGACGAGAAGCAGCAGGACCAGGCCCGCCGCAATCGTTGATACCCGACTGCGCGCTTTGCCGAGTTCTACGTTAACAATGGTCTGGCCAATCATGGCGCAGCCGGCGATGCCGCCGTAAAAGCCAGCAAAAATATTGCCTATGCCCAGCCCCCAGGATTCGCGCCGTTTGCTGGAAGGCGTGTCCGTAAGATCATCAACTAATTTGGCGGTCAGCAGCGATTCCATCAGCCCGACAAACGCAATGCTGAGCGCCGTGGGCCAGACGATTTGAAGCGTGTGGCGATCGAGCGGTACGGCTAAGGCCGTAAAGTCAGGTAAGCCGGCACTCATCGGGCCTTCATCCCCCACATCCGGTACCCGGTAACCCATCAGCAGCGCCACGCCGGTCACAACGATAATGGCGACCAGAGGGGAAGGAACACTTTTAAGCACTCGGGGCAACAGCAGCACAATCGCCAGAGTGAGTGCGAACAGAGCCCATACTACAGGCGACTGACCCCAGACATGGGGAACCTGAGCAAAGAAAATCAACACGCCAAGCGCATTCACAAAGCCGATCATCACCGAACGTGGGATATAGCGCATCGCCCGTGACATCCCGGTGACACCAAACAGAATCTGAATCAGTCCGGCCATCACGACCGCAGGCAGAATGTAGGCCACGCCATGCGCATGCACCATCGGGCCAATCACCAGCGCCACCGAACCCGCCGCCGCGGTCACCATGGCCGGCCGTCCGCCAAGAATGGACAGCGTCAGGCAAAGTACAACAGAGGCGACCAGGCTGACTTTGGGATCGACGCCCGCAATAACAGAGAAAGAGATCACTTCAGGAATCAGTGCCAGGGCCGTAATGACGCCAGCCAGACATTCTCGGGTAAGCAGTGCAGGCGAGCGCAGTACGCGCCCCACACTGATATCGTTTTCCACAACGGCGGTCGTGGCGACATCGTTTTGTTGAATCATAATGTTGTGCAGGCTCTTTTATTCATATCTTGCGCGAAAGGCAAGGAGGACTGGATATGGTGAGGGGCAGATGTTACCGATGGATAAACGAAGAAGCCAGAGAAAGCGAAATGACTCCATCCATGGAGAAAGGACTATACCGTTAAGTCGTCAGGGGTTTTATACACCACCATCTCCAGCAGGTGACGATAAACATCCAGTGAAACTTCGTCACTTTCCAGTTCAAGACGATGAATCAGCTTAGAAATTATCGCTTTGTTATTCACAGCCATGCCTGACTGCAGAATTTCTGCAACCACCAGTCCAAGAATTTCCATATCACTGTCAGGCTTGTTACCAGCAACGGTAAAGTAGTCAGCAATCTCTTTATCAGTTTGGGGCAGTGTGTTTTGCATGTGTTAGCCTTTCAAATAGCCAGCTACCCGGGCGGACAGCAGGACAAACAGACCTAAAAGCCATCGCATAAAATACAATGGAACCCAACGCCGTAAACAGGTCGAGATAATCAAAAAAGAAACCTCTGAGGGTGGAAATCCATTACACCTTCAGAGGCGACGCAGATGCATCATTCGTTACAGAGTCGTGATCACAACTCGTTGGCTGTAAAGTTATACAATGTAACTTTGATTGTACAAGTAAATTATTAAGCAAAAAATGCTAATGGTTAACAATCAGCATTTTAGGTAAATTATTTGCCGTTAATCTGTACAGGGAAATGTGTACAAGTTGAAAAATCGGCGCGTGAGCAGCACGATTCACAGCAGGTTAAGCAAACAGGTGAAGTTTCGCGGTGAGTTTACGGACCTTCTTCTTGTCCCCGACGATAGCCACGCCCAGCAGACGCCATTCCGATGCCGGTTGTGTCTTCATGGCGGCAGTAAAGGCGCCATAGTCTGTCGTCGACTGACCTTCTTCCGGAAACACCACAATATCGCATTCCGCCTGCTCAGCCTGCGGCCATAATGCGCTGAGCTGCTGTGCATCAGCGGCCAGCACGGGGATGCCTGCCGGAATCAGGCCGGGAAAGCGCCGGGTGGCGGCATCCTCAAGGGCTTCGCCTGCAAGGGAAGGGTGCCGCTGACCCACGGTCAGGGCGATAACGGCTGCGGCATTGGTTGCTTTGCCAGCGGGTAACGCGCTGTTCAATATCATTACACATCGTGGTTCTGTCATTTTCATCTCCTGAGGCAAAAAGCCATTGTGGCAAGGCTCAGCTCAGGCGTCTGGAAGATTTGTGCACAGTTGCTGGTAACGCGCGGGCGTCAGTTGGCAGGCGCGTTTGAACCAGCGCCCCAGATGGCTCTGGTCGGCGAAACCCAGCTCGGCTGCAACCTGTGCGGGCGATTCACCGATGGCCAGCCGACGGCGCGCCTGGCTCAGGCGCCACTGCACTAACCAGGCGTGCGGTGGCAGGCCCCATTGTTTTTGAAACAGCCGGGAGAGGCGGAACCGATCGACGTTGAGCGCCTGCGCCAGCTCGGCAATGCCGGGATTTTCCGCATGATAAGCCATCAACCAGTCGCGCGCCTGATGCGCCAGCGACGGTGCTGTCTCTGCCCGGGCGCCGCGCAAGACGGGAGAATAACGGAGTTGCTGGAATAAGCGATCCAGCGCTGCATCTTTAATGAGCCGGGGATGATCGTGCCAGAAAGCGTCAAACGCGTGCCAGACCGCCCAGGAGAGTTGACCATCGTCTTTCAGCGTGCTGGCAAAGCGTAGGTCTCCGCAGGGGAGTCCATCAAGACAGGCTGGCGCAAGCTGCTGATGTAGCTGGTGGGGCGAAAGATACAGCATACGGTAGGTAAAACCCTGGGCATCAACGGCATCGCCGTCATGCAGTTCTTCAGGTTCTAACATAAAGACGGTGCCGGGGCGGCTGTGATGACGCTGACGTCGGGAATGGAACTGCTGTACGCCTTGCTCAGTCACGCCAATTAAATAGCTGTCATGCCAGTGAGGATCGTAGGCATGACCGGTAAAATGCGCCCGCAGAGATTCAATACCGCTGTTTGGGTCGCGACGCAAATCCACCCAGCTGTCTGTTGAGTCTTTCACACGCATTTTACTCCACTAAACTTTTACGACAGTATCAACCTGGACATTCTGCCGCGATTATCCAGTATTTAACAGAACAGACACTTTTCATTCGCAATTTGCTTTGCGTATAATAACTTATTCAACTAGTTAGAACTCTAATCATTAGGTTGCTATTGAAATGTCATCTACCCGTACCTTTACGCACTTGCTCCATCTTACTGCTCATGCCTGGCGTCTGGCCGTCGATCGTCATTTGAAAGACAGTGGCTTAAGTACCAGCAGTTGGATGGCGATTGGGCTTATTGCCAGCGAACCTCAGCGGCTTACGCAAACGGAACTGGCACAGCGGATGGGGCTGGAGGATGCCAGTATGGTGCCGCTGGTGGATCGTCTGGTGAAGCAGGATTTACTGACGCGCGTACAGCCAGCCGAAGATCGCCGCAAACGTCACCTGGTGCTGACCGAAAAAGGGAATGACGCGTTCGCCAACGTTAAAACCCACGCGGATGCCTTACGTGCTGAGCTGCTGGCTGATATCGATCCTCAGGAGCTCGCGGTGGTTGAGCGAATTTTAGAGACACTGCTGACCCGAATGGGAACGATGTAATTATGGCCCGGCGCAATCCCTACGCTGCGCGTGAATGGTTGCCACATGAAAAACCTATGCTGCCGGGGTCGCCTTCGACGCCGCTGCACTCAACGCCTAAACGCATTGCGTTTGGGCTGATTGGCCTGCTGATCTCCCTGACCGGTGCACTGAGCAACGCGCTGGTCAGTGCGAACCTCACGAATCTGCAAGGAACCTTTGCCGCTTACTCCAATGAAATCGCCTGGCTACCGGCGGTATATGTGATGGGGAATATCTCCATCAACCTGCTGCTGGTGAAATTTCGTCAGCAGTTTGGACTGCGGGTTTTCACCGAAGCCTTTCTGGTGCTTTATGTCTTAGTCGCCTTTTTCCATCTCTTTGCCAACGATCTCAGTTCGGCGATTATCGTACGCACCGCCCATGGCATGGTGGGCGCTGCCCTGAGCTCGCTGGGGATCTATTATCAGGTGCAGGCGTGGCCGGCGAAACATCGCCTGAAGGCCCTGGTTATTGGCCTGACCGTTTCGCAGTTGGCGATTCCGCTGGCCCGACTCTTTTCCAGCGAGTTGCTCCAGCTTGAGGAGTGGCGCGGGCTTTATCTGTTTGAGCTGGGATTAGCGCTGATTGCGTTGGGCGCGGTGTTAGTGGTTAAGCTGCCGCCGGGCGATCGTATTAAGGCGTTTGAGAAGATGGATTTCGTCACCTTTATGCTGCTGGCACCGGGCATGGCACTGCTGTGCGGCGTACTGTCACTTGGCCGAATTGAATGGTGGTTTAGCACGCCCTGGCTCGGCGTTTGTGCTGCGCTGGCGTTGGTGCTGATCGTCACGGCTTTCGTGATCGAGCATAACCGCCGCAATCCGCTGATCAATACGCGCTGGCTCAGCAACGGGATGATCGTGCGTCTGGGCATCGTGATGATCATGATTCGTATCGTGCTGGCGGAGCAGAATACCGGTGCGATAGGTTTTTTGCAGCAGATTGGCCTACAAAACGATCAGTTGCACGGCTTAGCCTGGGCGATCATCGCCGGGGTGATTGCCGGCATTGCTGCCAGTGCGCTAACCATTAAGCCAACGCATCTCAACTGGCCGATTGTGGTGTCACTCATCGTGATGATCATCGCCTCACTGATGGACGCGCAATCCAGCCCGGTTACCCGCGCGAACAACATGTACTTAAGCCAGTTTTTACTGGGATTCGGCAGCGCCTTTTTTATGGCGCCCGCCATGCTGATGGGCATTGGTAGCGTGGTGACCCAGCCGAAAAATCTGGTCAGTTTTGTGGTGTTGTTTGGCATGAGCCAAAATCTGGGCGGCTTAATCGGCTCGGCTATTCTGGGCACCTTTCAAACCTGGCGTGAAAAATATCACTCCAGTCTTCTTGGCGATCAATTATCGTTACTGGATCCCAACGTCAGTGAACGGCTTAGCCAATACGGCGCCCTGTTTACCAGTCAGATCAGCGACAGCGCCCTGCTAAGTGCACAAAGCACCAGCCAACTTCAGTCAGTCGCAACCTTGCAGGCCAACGTACTGGCCTATAACGATACCTATCTGCTGACGGCGGCTCTGGCGCTGATTACCCTGATGTGGGTGCTGTGGCGCTTAACGCGTCGGCGCTATCTCGACTGGCGACAGGCCACCTTCAATCTGGCAGAGCAGCGTCAGCTTGCCGCCGCACAAGAACGAACGGAGCAACAATGAGTCAACAGGATGAACTTCAGGCAGCAGAGCGCGATCGGGCCAACCGCCGTCGTATTCTCTCGATTGCCTTAGGCAGCGGTATTGTGGTGACAGGCGTGCTGGTTATTCTGTATGCCTGGCAGCTTTGGCCTTTCACCAGTTCCGTTCAGAGCACGGAAAATGCTTATGTCCGCGGGCAGGTCACGTTTATCAGCCCGCAGGTAAATGGTTATCTGACCCAGGTGGATGTGGTTGACCTGCAGCCGGTTAAAAAAGGTCAGTTACTGATGACCATTGACGATCGTATCTATCGTCAGCGCGTGCACCAGGCGCAGGCGCAGCTGGCCATGAAGCAGGCTGCACTCAATAATAATCAGCAGCAGCGCCTCAGCGCGCAGGCCACGATTCAGAGTAATAAAGCGGCGCAGGAAAACGCCAAAGCCCAGGCGGTGAAAAGCGGTCTGGATCTAAAACGTGTTGAAAATCTGGCCGCAGACGGTTCGCTCTCGATGCGCGAACGCGATGCGGCGCGCGCGGCGAATGCGCAGGGGCTGGCTCAGCTGCATCAGGCGGAAGCGCAGGTTGCGGTGGCCCAGCAAAACTTGCAAACGGTCATTGTTAACCGTGCCTCGCTTGAAGGGGACGTGGCCAGTGCAAAGGCCGCTCTGGAACTGGCGGAAATCGATCTGGCCAACACGCGCATTACCTCACCTGACGAAGGGCAACTCGGACAGCTATCCGTGCGTAAAGGCGCCTACGTGACGGCCGGTACGCGCCTGACGTCGGTGGTGCCCAACCATAAGTGGATTATCGCGAACTACAAAGAAACGCAGCTGGCGCATATTCGTCCGGGGCTGCCGGTAACGATTCGTGTGGATGCGCTGGACGGTAAAACCTTCCAGGGTCGCGTTGAATATCTTTCACCTGCTGCAGGTTCAGAATTCAGTGCCATATCGCCGGACAATGCGACCGGCAACTTCGTTAAAATCGCTCAGCGTATTCCGGTACGTATTGATGTGGCGCCAGAGGTCCAGCAACAGCTGCGTCCCGGTATGTCGGTTGAGGTCAGCATTGACACGGCCGCACACGTGGACGGAGAGGGAGAGAAAACGCCATGAAGGGCTTGCGTATAGCCGCTGCCCTGCTGGCGGTCGTGCTGGCAGGGTGCAGCACCCAGGTCGACAAAGCCCCGTCTGCCTTGCCCATTCCCCCACAGTGGCGCGATCGGGTAGGGCCTTCTGCGCCACCGGAAGCCGCATGGTGGCAGGCCTTCGGCGACGCCGATCTGAATCGCCTGGTGAATCAGGCATTGCGTAATAATCCGGATATCCTGATCGCCCGTTCACGGGTTGATCAGTATCGGGCCCAGCTACGTGCAACGGAAGGGGACAATTTTCCGACGCTCAGTGGCGGCGTCGCGGCGACGCGTCAGCGCGCATTATCCGCGGCGACGGGACAGCCTAATGACACCTCGGTTTTTCAGGGACAGCTACAGGCCAGCTACAATGTGGATTTGTGGGGCGCGCGCAGCCGTTCGATCGATGCGGCGCAGGCGACGCTGGAGGCACAGCAGGCCGCCGCCTCGGCAGCCGAGCTGACCATCGCCAGTTCGGTGGCATCCGGTTATATGACGCTGTGCGCGCTGGATGAGCAACTGCGCGTTACCGAGGCTACGCTGGCAACGCGGCACAACTCTCTCAAACTGGCGCAGCGCCAGTTCGAAACGGGATATACCTCCCGGCTGGAGTGGATGCAGGCTTCATCTGAGTATCAGTCCGCTAAAGCTCAGGTTCCGCAACTCCAGCATCAAATTGCGCAACAGGAAAATGCGCTCAGCATCCTGGTAGGGATGAATCCACGTGAAATCGCACGCCATCGGGCGTTCACGGCCATCATGCCGCAGGTTATGCCGGGCGTACTGCCGTCTGCACTGCTGAATCGTCGTCCTGATATCGTGCAGGCACAGCGTCAACTGCTGGCCGCCGATGCCACGCTGGCATCATCCAAAGCGAAGCTGCTGCCGGGAATTAACCTCACTGCCTCAGGCACGCTTCAGAGTTCCGTGTTGCATCAGCTGGTGGACGATCCTTTCCGCCTGTGGAGCGTCGGCGGCAGCATTTTGGCCCCCTTACTCAATCGTGAAGCGTTAACCGCGCAGGTGGATGTCTCCATGGCTTCGCGTAATCAGGCTTTGTACAGCTATGAGAAAGTGGTGCGAAACGCCTTTTCAGAGGTGAATAATGCACTGGATGCGATTCGCCAGGGCGAGGCGCAACAGGAAGCGCTTCGTCAACAGGAACAGTTTGTCGCCGACGCGTTGCGCATCGCGACCGAACGCTACCAAAACGGTTATGCCTCTTATCTGGACGAGCTGGATGCACAGCGCACCCTGTTTGCGACTCAACTGAACCTGGTGACGGTCAAAAATAATCTACTGCAGGCGCAAATTGAGCTGTATCGCGCGCTGGGCGGCGGCTGGTCTGCCGGGAAATAGCGTCGCACTATCCGGTATGGCAGGGGCTGAAGGGCGGCACATCCCGGTCGTGCCGCGCCATCAGGGCGGGTTTGTAAAATAACGGATTCCTGAATAAGATTGCTCTACACTGTAGCCCGCAAATGCACCTTTGAGCCACGCGTTAACCAGGAAGAGCATGCTTTTACCCAGCCCACCAGAAGAGCACGATGAACCTGTGGTTCAGCCCCTTGCCGATGCTCACTTTGCGATTGTGGTGCTGGCAGTAACCTCGGTCACGCTGATTATTTTCGTTTTGATCGTCACGCTTTGGATGAGTTAGTGTTTATCAACCGGACCTGAAAGGAGTGAGGGATGGAATCGAGAGATGATAAACTGATTGCGATTATTGGCCTGCTGACCGCTTGCCTGATCGGCGTCACTTTCTTGTTTGTGGTGACGTGGCTAAACGACAGCCGCCTTGCCTCGCCGCCGGAGCGCCTTGATACGCAAACCTGTTATCCCAAACCGCCCTCGCGTCAGCTCTGATCGCGCTTAGTGAACTTTATCTGCTGACTGCGCAGCACCAGTGCCAGGTCCTCATGCACGGTGCGGTTGCCATTGGGATCGGCGAGGCCCAGCAGTGACCCCGGAGAACGCCTGTCGTCTGCCCATGCCGGGTACTCCACCACGGGATAGAGCGAAATGCCCTCCATCGCAATGCCCTGATCCAGGGCAACGGCAACGTTTTCACTGACCTCCTGTAGCCAGGGCGCGCGAGCTTCGCCTTCGGCACCAGTTTCGGCTATCAGCATAGGACGTTGATAACGCTGCCAGTATTGCGCCAGCAGAATATGGAGCGGGGCGCGTACCGGGTCGTCTCTGTCCATTGGCCGATCGGGGAAGAACCAGTGGTTATCCGGATAGTAGTTCAGGCCCAGAATATCCAGAAAATCTTCGTGCCCGCCCAGTTCTTTATCGACACGTCCGGCTAACATATCCCAGGCTTCAAACTGCGCCTGATGCTGTGCATCAGCCCCGGGTTTACTGTCGGGGTTATCGGGATGATGGGCAATCTGCACCAAAGGATCGGTCAGCACAAAACGGGCGTCAGGTATCACCTCACGAATTGCCTGCATGGCAGCCAGAGAAGCACGAACCAGTTGCCGCTTAAGCTCTTTACCACGCTGACTGGCATGGGGATTAAACCAGGCCACGTCGGCACCTGCCCAGGACCAGAATGAGATCTGGTTTACGGGCGTGAAAAAAGCCTGCTGAATGCCCTGATCGCGGATAATGCGCGCCATTTCCCGGGCATAACGTTCGAAGTGGTCGACGAACCCGGCTTTCCAGACAGAAATATGATCGGGATAGCCAAAGTGGGCCAGTTCCCAGATGATCTGCAACTGGTTATCCCGTGCCGCTTCGACCATTGGCAGGAAACTGCTCCAGTCGTACTGGTTAGGCGTTTTTTCAATCAGGTGCCAGCGTGCACCATCCCGCGCGGTCAACAGATGCAGATCGACCAGTGCCGCATAGTCTTTTTTAAGCAGCATATCGTGCCCGCTGCTGATCACCATATCCAGCCGTTTGCCCGGCGTGCGGCAGGCGGTGGAACAGGGGAAGCTGCCCTGAAAAAAGCTCTGAAACAGGCGGGGATGATGGCGTAAACGGTCGTCAGTTAAGGGCGATTGACTCATATTCCTCTCCTGCCGGGCAAATGACAGTCACAGATCGTTCGACTAAGTCTAGACTAAAAAACGGTGCCATCAGCATGGCTGATGTGCAACCGGCGCTGGCATACTCTGGCGCCCGGAGGAATAATAATAAATGACAGTATGATTCAGGGAATATCCATGACCGAAGCGTTTGATTTGCCCCAGAGCCCATCACGGCAGAGCTGGCTTGAAGAGCGGCTGGTTCCACTTTGTTTGCACCATCCGGGGTTGAGCGGCATTCATCCACTCAGTGACGGGCTGGATGCTTTTGCCGCACGTTACCTGCTGATGGAGAAAGCCGCGAAGACGCTGGATATACAATACTATATCTGGCAAAACGATATGTCGGGCAGGTTGCTGTTCAGTGCCATGCTGGCGGCCGCCAATCGCGGGGTGATCGTACGGCTGCTGCTGGACGATAACAATACGCCAGGGCTGGATGATACGCTGGCGCAGCTGAATCACCATCCCAACATTACCGTCAGGCTGTTCAATCCGTTCTCCTTTCGTACCCTGCGCGCGCTGGGCTATCTCACCGACTTCGCCCGCCTCAACCGGCGGATGCATAATAAGAGCTTCACGGCGGATGGCGTCACGACGGTAGTCGGTGGACGTAACATTGGCGACGAATATTTTGGTACGGGCAACGAACCCCTGTTTGCCGATCTCGACGTGCTGGCTATCGGCTCGGTGGTTAACGAAGTGGCCGAAGATTTTGAACGCTACTGGAACAGTAAACCCGTTTCGCCGCTAAGCGAGGTGCTGGATCAGCCGATGTCGGCGCATCCGGATGTGGTGTTACCGCCGGAGTGGCGTGAAAGCGAGACCGTACAGCATTATCTTCAGCGCCTGAATAAGTCCTCGCTGATCGATCAACTGACTCAGGACGATCTGCCTTTTGTCTGGGCCAAAACGCGACTGTTGAGTGACGATCCGCGCAAGGGCCTGGGAAAAGCGCGACGCAAGTCACTTCTGCCTCAGCGTATGATGGAAGTGATCGGCGCGCCTCAGCATCAGTTCGACATCATTTCCGCTTACTTTGTGCCGACCCGCGCGGGCGTTGCCCAACTGCTGGCGATGAAGCGCAAAGGGGTGAAGATCGCCGTGTTAACGAACTCGCTGGCGGCAAACGATGTGTCCATTGTGCATGCGGGCTATGCAAAATGGCGGAAAAAACTGTTGCGGCACGGCATTTCGCTTTTCGAATTAAAACCCCAGGCCGGCCTGAATGACACGCCGCACGATCGCGGCTTGACCGGTAATTCAGGCTCAAGTTTGCACGCGAAAACCTTTTCAGTGGATGAAAAAATCCTGTTTATCGGCTCATTTAACTTCGATCCACGCTCGGCGGTGCTCAACACCGAAATGGGGCTGGTCATTGAAAGTGAAAAACTGGCCGCCGAAACCCATCAGCGTTTTAGCGACTCAATGCGCGATCGGGCCTGGACGTTGCGGCTGGACAAGTGGGGAAGAGTAAACTGGCTGGAGTATCCCGGCGAGGCGCAGCAGGTTGTTCACAAGCATGAACCCGGCTGCAGCTGGTGGCAGCGTCTGCAGGTTCGACTGGTGTGGCGATTGCCTATTGAGTGGCTGCTTTGAAGCAAGGCGATCGGCAGCGATCGCCTTATCATTAGCGCTTCTGCGGCTTACCGGAAAACAGAAAACGCAGAAGAGGAATACGCAGGTGCAACTCATACAACGTGAATGACACGCCAAATACCATGACCAGACCCAGCAGGAAGCCCAGCGTATTGTTATGCAGTACAGGCGTCACATAAATGCCGTACAGCAGCGTCAGGGGATGGTGCACCAGATAAATAAACAGCGAGGCGTTAACCAGATACATAATGCCTGGCGAATGTGAGTTAAGCAGTTTATGTCCCAGACTGTAGCAGACGTTCAGCATGCAAAGTCCCATCATGCTGCTGATTAACGCGTCCAGCTCATACAACCAGCCTTCACCACTGCTTGTGCGTTGATTGACAATATATGCCACCAGCAGCAGCACTGCGCCAATGAACAGCACGGGATTCACCCGCACGAACAGCTGTTTCAGCGCCTGATGTTTCCAACTGAGTGCGCCCAGCATAAAAAAGGGCAGGTAGAACAGGGACTGCATCACCACGAAATTAAACAGCGCATCGCTTAACAGGGTTGGATTCGTGTAAAAGACAACGCGTCGAAATGCGCCCCACATCAGGCCCCAGATCAACAGGCCAAGCGCCAGTTTCCCCCAGCCCACGCGTTGATAATCAATGTTACGCTTTTGATCCCGCAACCAGCGGAACGTGATCATGCCGAGTGTGGTAAGAATTAACAGCACCAGTAAAAACCACAGGTGGGAGATCAGCTCCCACATCAGGTTGTTGAATTTCGCGTAGGGCGGCAGGGCGCTCCAGTCCGCGTATTTGCTTGTCCATGCCTTCAGCATAAAGAACTGCGGCAGCGTAATTAAGGGCACCGCCGTCAGCATCGGAATGCCGACCCGCTCCAGACGAACTTTCAGAAAGCGTCGGGGCTGATAGCGCAGATAGAGCATGTAAGAGAAGTAGCCGGAGATGACAAAAAACACCTGCATGCGGAACGCATGAATAAAATCATTCAGGGTCGTAAGCCATAGCGAAGCGTCGCTGCTGTTGACGGCCCATTTCTGCGACGAATAGATCAGGGAAACGTGAAACGGCACGCCCAATAACATCAAACAGGCCCGGATCGAGTCGAGAAAATACTCACGCTCAGTTTTTGTTGTACTCATAAAGTTCCAGTTCGTTAGTACGTTTTTAGCCGGTTTCGCCCTGAAACCGTATTATGTCGGAAGGAAATTCTAGCTGCAGATAACAGAGTATACTATCAGTTGAATCTCAGTTGAGCCCGTAACGTTTAATTGTCCTAAAATCACCCCTCGAGCAGAGGATTATCGGGAACATTGTTGTGCATGTGCTGTCGGAAAGCCGAATTATCCATTAAGATAAGCGGGTTTGTATTAAGCACACGAAAGGGGGGGATGTGCTGACTAAAGAAAAAAATAATGTTGGGCTGACGAAAATGCGCTGGATTGGCGCGGCAGTCCTGCTGGCTTTGTATGCCAACAACAGTTGGGCGTTTAATTTTGATGATGTGGCAAAACAAGCCAAAGATCTGTCCGGAAAAAGCTTCGAAGCGCCAAAAAGCAATTTACCCTCTCAATTTCGTGATATGAAATTTGCTGACTACCAGCAGATTCAGTTCAACCACGATAAAGCGTATTGGGGCAAACTGCGTACGCCGTTCAAACTCGAATTCTACCATCAGGGGATGTACTTTGATCTGCCGGTGAAAATTAACGAGATCACCGCCAATACCGTACGCGAAATCAAATACAGTCCTGATTATTTCAACTTCGGCAATGTGAAACACGATGCCGATGCGGTGAAAAACCTCGGCTTTGCGGGTTTTAAAGTGCTGTATCCGTTGAACAGCAAGAACAAGAAAGATGACGAAATCGCCAGCTTCCTCGGCGCCAGCTATTTCCGCGTGATCGGTGCCGGTCAGGTTTATGGCCTGTCTGCCCGTGGTCTGGCTATCGACACCGCACTGCCATCAGGCGAAGAGTTCCCGCGTTTTAAAGAGTTCTGGATTGAACGACCCAAACCTCAGGACAAGCAGCTGGTGATCTACGCACTGCTGGATTCTCCACGCGCGACCGGTGCTTATCGCTTTACCATCCATCCAGGCCAGGAATCCACGGTTGATGTGCAGACCAAAGTCTATTTACGCGACAACGTAGGTAAACTGGGTATTGCACCGTTAACCAGCATGTTCCTGTTTGGCCGCAATCAGCCGTCGCCAGTGTCTAATTTCCGTCCTGAACTGCATGATTCAGACGGTCTGTCGATTCACAGCGGCAACGGTGAGTGGATTTGGCGTCCGCTGAATAACCCACGTCACCTGGCCGTCAGCACCTATACCATTGAAAATCCAAAAGGCTTCGGGCTGTTACAGCGCGGACGTGATTTCAATAACTATCAGGACCTGGATGACCGTTACGACCTGCGTCCAAGCGGCTGGGTTGAGCCAATCGGCGACTGGGGTAAAGGGCGCGTTGAGCTGGTTGAGATTCCTACCGCAGATGAGACGAACGATAACATCGTGACGTTCTGGACACCGGAAAACCTGCCGGAACCGGGTAAAGCGATGGATTTCAAATACCGTCTGCACTTTGGCCGTAATGAAAACAAACTGCATTCTGACGATGTTGCCTGGGTGAAAGATACGCTGCGTTCAGCGGGCGATGTGAAGCAGTCGAATTTAGTCCGTCAACCGGATGGCACTGTTGCCTTCACCATCGATTTCGTCGGCAAAGACATGAGTGAAATGCCTGCCGACAGTCAGGTTGCGCCGCAGGTCAGCGTAGGCAAGAACGCCGAAGTGGTCGAACAAAGCGTTCGCTACAATCCGGTCACCAAAGGCTGGCGTCTGGTATTGCGTCTGCGCGTGAAAGATAACAAGCAGGCGACAGAGATGCGTGCAGCGCTGGTCAGCGGTGACAAGACATTGACGGAAACCTGGAGCTATCAGTTACCTGCCAATGAATAATTTGACTTTTACACCTCAACGCTATGTAGAAGCCCTGCCGCTGGATGCGGCAGGAAAAACGCGTCTGGCCGCTTCGTTGCAAAATGCGCAGACGTTTCACCAGTTACACGAATCGCTGGGCCAGGATGTGGCTGCCAGCGATCGCCCTGAGGATGCACCTTTAAAATCGGTGTCGTCGCGAGTGGAAATGGCCTGGCCCGATTCACTTGCCGGGGGACAACAGTTAGGCAAGGACTATCTTGATCGCACCACGTTAAAGGCGATGCCAAAAGTGAAGCGTTCATTGATGTTCCCGGAAGCCTGGCGCACTAACCCGCTGGCTCGCGCCTGGGACTCGCTACGGGGACACAAGTCTGTTCCCCGTTATGCTTCGGCCGAAGAGCAGCGCGCGGAAGAGAAGTGGCGCCACGTGGGGTCCATTCGTCGTTATATTCTGTTGATCCTCACGATTATGCAGACCGTGGTGGCGACGTGGTACATGAAAACCATTTTGCCTTACCAGGGCTGGACGCTGCTGGATCCCATGGACATGATCAACCAGAACTGGCAGCAGTCTGTTATGCAGATTCTGCCTTATGTGTTGCAGACCGGGATTCTGTTCCTGTTTGCGATCCTGTTCTGCTGGGTGTCGGCGGGTTTCTGGACGGCGTTGATGGGCTTCCTGCAACTGCTGATTGGTCGGGATAAATACAGCATTTCCTATTCTACCGTCGGCGATGAACCCCTTAATCCCGCGCACCGTACCGCGCTGATCATGCCGATCTGTAATGAAGATGTAGGACGCGTTTTTGCTGGTTTACGGGCGACCTGGGAATCAGTGGTGCGTACCGGCAATGCTGAGCACTTTGATGTTTACATCCTGAGTGACAGTTACGATGCCGATATCGCTATCGCTGAGCAGAAAGCCTGGATGGAGCTGGTACGTGACGTCGGTGGCGCGGGCAAGATATTCTATCGCCGTCGTCGTCGCCGTGTGAAGCGTAAAAGCGGCAACATCGATGACTTCTGCCGTCGCTGGGGCAGCAACTATAGCTACATGGTGGTGCTGGACGCCGACAGCGTCATGAGCGGTGAATGTCTGACGGGCCTGGTGCGCATGATGGATGCTAACCCTAATGCCGGTATCATCCAGTCTTCGCCAAAAGCCTCGGGCATGGACACGCTTTATGCGCGTTGTCAGCAGTTTGCGACCCGCGTTTACGGCCCGTTGTTTACCGCCGGTCTGCACTTCTGGCAGTTGGGTGAATCGCACTACTGGGGCCATAACGCCATCATTCGTGTGAAGCCGTTTATCGAGCACTGCGCACTGGCACCGCTGCCGGGTGAAGGCTCGTTTGCCGGTTCCATCCTGTCGCATGACTTCGTGGAAGCGGCACTGATGCGCCGTGCTGGCTGGGGCGTATGGATCGCCTATGATTTGCCGGGTTCCTATGAGGAGCTCCCGCCAAACCTGCTGGACGAACTTAAGCGCGATCGCCGCTGGTGTCACGGTAACCTGATGAACTTTCGCCTGTTTCTGGTGAAAGGGATGCACCCGGTGCACCGTGCCGTCTTCCTGACGGGCGTGATGTCTTATCTGTCGGCACCGCTGTGGTTCCTGTTCCTGGCACTGTCCACCGCGTTACAGGTGGTGCATACGCTCATGGAGCCCACTTACTTCCTGCAGCCAAGGCAGCTGTTCCCGGTCTGGCCCCAGTGGCGTCCTGAACTGGCGATTGCGCTGTTCTCGACCACGCTGGTGCTGCTGTTCCTGCCGAAACTGCTCAGCGTCGTGCTGATCTGGTGTAAGGGGGCGAAACCCTACGGCGGTGCGCTACGTCTGTTCGTCTCGCTGCTGCTGGAGATGCTGTTCTCGGTGCTGCTGGCACCGGTGCGTATGCTGTTCCACACCGTATTTGTGGTAAGCGCGTTCCTGGGCTGGGAAGTGGTCTGGAACTCACCGCAGCGTGACGATGATGCCACACCCTGGAGCGAAGCCTTCAAGCGTCACGGTTCGCAGATGGCCCTGGGCATTGTCTGGGCTGCCGGGATGGGGTGGCTGGATCTCAACTTCCTGTGGTGGCTGGCGCCAATCGTGTTCTCGCTTATTCTGTCGCCGTTTGTATCGGTGATGTCGAGCCGCTCTGGCCTCGGCATCAAGAGTAAGAAAGCGAAGCTGTTCCTGATCCCGGAAGAGTACGATCCGCCGAAAGAGCTGGTGGATACCGATCGCTATGTGGAACTCAACCGTCAGCGCGTGCTGAAAAATGGCTTTATGCATGCGCTGTTCCATCCTGCGTTTAACGCCCTGGCGACCGCGCTTGCGACCTCACGCCACAAGCAGAGCCAGTTACTGGATCATGCGCGCGATCGCCACGTCGATCAGGCACTGAGCGATGCGCCGGAAAAACTGAATCGAGAGCAGCGCTTGCAGCTGATCAGCGATCCGGTGGTGCTGGCGCGTGTACATACTCGCCTGTGGGAAAGTGGTGAAAAGTATCATCAGTGGGTAGAGAGCTATCAAAAAATGCCTCTCAACCCCGATGCCTTACCGCATCAGGCGTAGCAACGAAGAAAGCGGCAGAAATGCCGCTTTTTTTACGCCCGTCGCCGGTTACAGACGGCAACATTATTTTGCACTTTGCACGAATGGGGATGGCAACCCGGCTCAACTCATGATTAAAATAGCGCCTGTTTAACCTGAGTCGCTATTGTGAATACATTCGCTAAAGTCATCCTGTTATCCCTCGCCGTCGTTACGCTGAGCGGCTGCGGCAGTATCATCAGCCGTACCGTGCCCGGGCAGGGACACGGTAATCAGTTTTACCCCGGCGTAAAGTGGGATATCCGTGATGGCGCATGGCGGGTTATCACCATTCTCGACCTGCCGCTGTCACTGGTGGTCGACACGCTGCTGATTCCGGTAGATGCCAGCCATGGCCCTTACGAGTAACTGCGGTCAGAGTCGCTGTTATCGTCTTCCCATTCCTGCGCTGCGGCTTTACCTTCTTCGCTGTCCAGCGGAGGTTCAAGTTGAAACTCACCGTCATCCCACTCGTGCAGCGTATTTTCTGCTAACCACTCCTGACGCAGTTCAATCTCATCAAAATCGCCGTCAAAGATAGCCTGAGCGGCTTCATTGCTGCGCACAGGCAAGCATTCGCCCGAATCCCCTTCGTCTTCGAAGAACTCTGCCTGCCACATGATGTCACCGTCCTGCATCACATATTTTTGCAAGCCAAACTGGTTGATGGCCGCATCGTCTTGCTCAATATCCGGATGGCTGGCGAGAAACTCTTCACGCGCAGCATCAATCGCTTCTTCCAGTGTAGTGAACATACTCATGCTTCTCTCCTTGCCTGATTAACGTGATTTCAGTGAAGAATAGACGAAAATCTCAGGAGGGAAAGTCGGGCCACTTTAGCGGACGAACGTTCTGCACATACAGCCAGTCCTGAATCGCATCCGTTAGCTGCTATAGCTGAACACCTGCTGGCCATATCGGTAGGCTACAACAGGTCAATACCAAACCTTTTCAGAAAACCTGCCCACAGCATGAACAGGACGATCGTGATCAGGCAACTCAGCCCCAGCGTGAGCCAGAAGCCGGTACGTTGGTACAAAAACGGGAAGAGGATAAACATTGGCAGGGTCGGTACCACATACCAGAATGTATACCAGGCATGAGCGGCGATCTTTGTCTGGCTCTGTCCTTCAAGTTTCATCCAGATCAACACCAGGATGGTGACAAGCGGCAGGGCGGCCAGGAGCCCACCCAGGCGATCGCTGCGTTTAGCCGCTTCAGAAATAATCACCACCATCAGGGCAGTTATCGCATATTTAGAGATAAGCCAGAGCATAGATTTTTCCGTTGTTGAGCCGCTCAGCGGCGCTATCGCCAGCCTGATCACAGGGCTTCAGGCAGTAACGATCGCGAATATTATCACGATCGTTACTGCGGGATCGTTCTCCCGTTGCAGCGCCGGTTCGCGGCAACGCATCGGTTACTTCTGCGTGCTCTTTGCCAGGCTAAATCCAATACCCGCAGCCAGCAGGAGTAACAGCACAGCCGCGCTGACCAGCGCCACGCTGTGAGAGGTGATAAAGGCCGCTTTTGCCGCCTGAATCGTTGCCCCGGCGAGTGCAGGCTCCAGCGTCTGTGCCACTTTAATGGCCTCACCGATGGAGGATGAGGCTTTTTCTGCAAGCCCAGGGTCCAGTGCCGACGGCAGCACAATCGAAGCGGTAAAGCTACGGGTCAGCAGCAGACCAAAGAGGGCAATGCCCAGTCCGGCACCCAGCTCATAGGACATGGTTTCAATGGCGCCGGCTGCGGCGGCTTTTTCTTTTGGCGCGGCCGCCATAATGGCAGAGGTCGACGCCAGCAGGGCACTGGATGCGCTAAAGCCCAGCAGCACCATCAGGCTCCAGGCCTGCCACTGCTGGGTACTGAAGTCCAGCATCGACAGCCCCAGAAAGCTGATACCGCTGAATCCCATGCCGCCAACTGCGACCGGCCTCAGACCCAGCTTGCCGACCAGGATCCCTGCGATGGGGCCGCTGAAGCCGCTGGCAATCATGACCGGCAACATAAATTTTCCGGCTTCGAAGGGCGTGAAGCCATGAACAAACTGCAGCTCCTGCGCCATAAGCAGTTCAAAACCCACCAGCGCGATCATCGCGGTCAGGGCCATCACCACACCACTTAAAATTATGCGATGGCAAAACAGCTGCAAATCGATCATCGGCTGTTCCGCTCGCCGTTGAAGACGGATAAACAAGGCAAGCATCGCGGCGCCTGCGATCAGGGCTGCCGTGACCTGCGACGGCGATACATCACCCTTGAGCGCCGTTTTGGCGCTGTAGACCAACAGCAGTATGGCGACGATCAACAGCAGCGCATGGGGCAGATTCAGTTTTTGCTCCGGTCGCCCCGGCTGTCCCGGAATCAGCCAGACGGCGAGCGCAACTATCACCACGACAAGCGGGACGTTAATGAAAAAAATCGCCCCCCAGTCATAATGTTCCAGTACGGCACCGCCAATCAGCGGGCCAAACGCGGCGCCACCGGAACCGACGGCGGCCCAGACGCCCAGCGCAATATTGCGATCGCGCGCTTCAACAAACAGTGTCCGGATCCCGGCAAGCGTTGCCGGGATGATCATGGCCGCCCCGATGGCCAGTGACGCGCGGGTTGCTATCAGCCACGCAGCCGAAGGGGCCAGCGCCGCCGCCAGCGATGACAGGCCAAACAGCAGGCTACCCGTTATCAGCAGGCGTTTAAATCCGATACGATCGCCCAGTGCACCCATAGGTAACACCATACCGGCCATGACCAGTGAGTAGATATCAATGATCCACAGCAGCTGGTTGCCACTGGCGTTTAGCGTCATGCTCAGCGTCGGTACGGCAACATGCAGCACCGTGGCATCGATTGCGACCGGGATATACAGCATGACGATAATCACCAACGCGACCCACTGACGAAGCATTACGATCCCTTTGAAATAAAGTTGAACACATGTCCAAAACGGATCCTACTTAATGTTGAACGCTTGTCCAGCTTTTTGTTAGACTCGTTGCTTTACCGTTTCAGGTAGGTTGAGATGAACTATTTAAGTCGCGATGAGCGCCGGGAAGGCATACTGCAGGCCGCAATGACCGTAGCCCTTCAGGAAGGCTATGCGGCCATGACGGTAAGACGTATCGCCGCAGAGGCGCAGGTTGCCGTTGGTCAGGTGCACCATCACTTCTCGGGTATTGGCGAGCTTAAGTCCCAGGCGTTTATTCGCCTGAGCCGAAGAATACTGGACACCGAAACCGTAACGAAAAACGCCAGCTGGCGTGAGCGACTCTTCTCCATGCTGGGTAGCGATGATGGCCGGTTTGAGCCCTACATTCGGTTGTGGCGCGAAGCCCAGATCCTGGCAGGACGCGATGCAGAAATGCGCGGCGCCTATATCGTTGCAATGGAGATGTGGCAGCAGGAAACCGTCGCCGTCATCAAGGCGGGGGAGGAAGCCGGTGAGTTCAGGCTACTTGATAAAGCGGACAATATTGCCTGGCGGCTAATTAGTCTGGTCTGTGGGCTCGACGGGCTTTGCATACTCAACATGCCAGGGCTGGACATCGCCGCCTCGGATAATCATATTCATCGCCTGATTACGTTGGAACTGTTCAGTCCGTTATCGCCCGGCAGCCGCTGCTCGCAGTAAACGCGAACAGCGGCTGAGCAGCGGATCTAATAGCGTGAAGGCTCACCTTCTGGCCGGGTTTTGAAACGGCGGTGCAGCCACATGTACTGTTCAGGGGCGATGAGCACGCCTTCTTCAACCACCTTGTTCATGCGCAGAGCCGTGTCTTCGTCGCTGGTCAGGGGGAAATTCGCGCTGACGTCAGGCAGAATAATCAGTTCGTAGCCGCGTCCTTCGGGCAGGCGACGTGGAACAAAGGGGATGACGGCGGGTTTACCGGTGCGGATCAGCATATGCGTACCCACGGTTGTTGCCGCCTTTTCCACGCCAAAGAAGGGCACAAATACGCTGCTGCGCGGGCCATAATCATGGTCGGGCGCGTACCAGATGATATCGCCGCGCTTTAACGCCCGAATCATGCCTTTGAGATCTTTACGATCTAACATCCCTTTGTTTGAGCGCATACGACCGCGCGTCTGCAGCCAGTCGATTAATTTATTGTCGTTAGGCCGGTAGACGCCAATGCCGGGATTATGGATGCCAAACATGCGAGCACCGATCTCCAGCGTTAAGAAATGCATGCCAATTAACAGCACGCCGCGCTGGCTATCATGGGCCTGCTGAATATGTTCCAGACCAGAAGGTTTGTGCCATTTGTGGATGCGCCAGTCGGGCCAGAACCAGGCCATGCCGGTTTCAATCAGCCCCATCCCTACCGATTCAAAGTTATGCTTAATCATGGCTTCGCGATCGACTTCCGGCATCTCGGGAAAGCTGAGCTCCAGATTACGGCGCGCAATGGCCACGCGTCGCTTCATGAAGCGCATACCAAGGCGACCAATACGGCAACCAAGTGCATAGAGTAGTGGATAGGGCAGCAATACCAGGATATACAACAGAATTATGCCCAGCCAGGTTAACCAATAGCGGGGATGCAAAAGCGCGCGTGAAAATTGGGGCAATTGGGTCATCTTAAATATTATTATCCTGCGTCGTGCACCAGCGGTGCTGTTTTTCGTCAGTTGCGGTTATTGTGCCATTTTTTTCCCACTGCTGAAATGTTACAGCATTTCGCAGGTTGTTGTCGGGAGCAAAAAGAGAAGTATGAATACCCGGACCGGCGAAAATGTACAGGTTAAACTATCAATTTTTCTTATACGCTTCGCATTTTTTTCAATTCAGGTATCATGTGCGCGCTAAATTTCTTCTATTGATAACAGGAACGAACACCATGCCAGTGTTACACAACCTTGTTTCCAATAAAGAGCTGAAGGCGCGCATGCTGGCGGAAACCGAGCCGCGCACCACAGTCTCTTTTTACAAGTATTTCACTATTGCCGATCCAAAAGCGTTTCGCGACGAACTCTATCTCGGGTTAACCGCATTGAAGGTGTTTGGGCGTATTTACGTTGCGCACGAAGGCATCAACGCACAACTGAGCGTGCCCGCCAGCCAGTACGAGGCGATGAAGGCCTATTTGTACGGTTTTGATCCGGCGTTAAATCATCTGCGTATGAATATCGCGCTCGACGACGATGGCAAATCGTTTTGGGTATTGCGTCTGAAAGTACGTGACCGCATTGTCGCGGACGGCATCGACGATGAAACTTTTGATGCCAGCAACGTCGGCAACTATCTGAAAGCGGCGGAAGTGAACGCTATGCTTGACGATCCCGATGCGGTATTCGTGGATATGCGAAATCATTACGAGTATGAAGTCGGGCGCTTTGATAATGCGCTTGAGGTGCCTGCCGATACCTTCCGTGACCAGTTGCCGATGGCGGTGGACATGCTGAAGGATAAGAAGGATAAAAAAATCGTCATGTACTGCACCGGGGGGATTCGCTGCGAAAAAGCCAGCGCCTGGATGCGCCATAACGGGTTCGAAGATGTTTATCACGTCGAAGGCGGCATTATTGAGTATGCGCGCCGCGCACGGGAACAAAATCTTCCGGTGCGTTTCAAAGGCAAGAACTTTGTCTTTGATGAACGCATGGGCGAGCGTATTTCGGATGATGTGTTATCCCACTGCCACCAGTGCGGGACGCAGTGTGACACCCACGTAAACTGCGTTAATGACGGCTGTCACCTGCTGTTTATCCAGTGTGAACGTTGTGCCGAAAAGTACGAGCACTGCTGTAGCCCGCTCTGTCAGGAGGAAGCCCGCCTGTCACCCGAAGAGCAACGCGCTCGCCGGGCAGGACGTGAGAATGGCAATAAAATTTTCAACAAGTCGCGTGGCTTGCTGAATATGACCATTCCTGCGCCAACCCGCAAATAGCCGGAGCCGCCTGAAGCCTGGCTTCAGGCGGCTTAAGATTACTGACGTACGCCTTCTACTGAGATGATTAACTCAACGTTCTGAGAGGCTGGCCCAAGATCCTGAGTAATATTAAAGTCTTTCAGCGCAATCTCGCCTTCCGCTTCAAAACCGGCACGATAGCCGCCCCACGGATCCTTACCTTCACCCATCATTTTGGCTTCCAGCGTCACAGGTTTGGTCACGCCATTCAGCGTTAAATCTCCTGTAACGGCCAGTTTATCGCCGTCTTTCTTCACCGAGGTTGATTTAAAGGTCGCAGTGGGATGTTTAGCCACATTCAGGAATTCAGGACCGCGAATATGCTTGTCACGCTCGGCATGATTGGTGTCCACGCTGTTGGTGTTGATGGTCACATCCACTTTATCGGCTGAAGGATTACTGGCATCGAAGCTGAACGAACCGTCGAAATCTTTAAAGGTGCCGTACAGCCAGCTGTAGCCTAAGTGCTTGATACGAAACTGTACAAAGGCGTGCTGGCCCTCTTTATCAATTTTGTAATCAGCGGCACTGGCGGTCAGTGAACCCAGCAGCAGGCCGGCACCTGTGATGGCCAGAAGCGTTTTTTTGAACATATTATTTTTCCTTTTCAGAGGGGGAACGGATGCCCAGACCCAGCATCCTTTTCAGGGTGATATCGCGATCGATAAAGTGGTGCTTTAGTGCGGCCAGACCATGTAACACCGACAGGATCACGATGCACCAGGCCAGCCATAAATGAATATTCCCCGCTAAATCTGCCTGTTCGCCCGCGCCGGTCAGTACAGCAGGCAGAGAGAACCAGCCAAACACCGAAACCGGTTTGCCGTCGGCGGTAGAGATTAAATAGCCACTGAAGAGGATGGCGATCAGCAGGCCATAGAGTAATCCGTGCGCCACGACAGCCGTGATGCGCACAAGAGGGGAATAACTGCTCAGGGGTTTAGGCGGCGGCGAAACCACGCGCCATATCAGGCGAATAATCAGGGCCAGCATCAGAATGACCCCGATGCTCTTATGAATCTCTGGCGCATTGTGATACCAGGTATCGTAATAGCTCAGCCCAACCATCCATAATCCCAGGGCGAACATGGCATAGATAACCAATGCCATTGACCAGTGTAGGAAAATGGAGAGCCATCCATAACGACCGGGTGAATTTCTTAGCAACATTTTTGCAGCGGTATCTTAAGAATATGTAGAAATAAGAATCTACAGAATGAAACACAAAAGCAATAATGCTTACTTTTCTATAAATATCTCCTGTACTAATGAAATCGGCTCGCGTAGCGGTGCGCGTAAGCACAATATTATTGAACAAGGCTTTTTTACGCGGGCGCTGAGACGTTGAAAAGTGGATAAACGGGCCTGTTTGCGTGGATATAACAGCAGGAAGGGAGTCAGATAAAACCGGAGTGTAAATATATGTCAGTGCGGCGCCGCGTAAAACCGGGCCGCCGCACCCTATTTACTGAAAGCGTGACAGCCTGAACGGTGTGAGATCAAAACTGAAAGGCTGATTCTGCGCAAACTGACTGGCAAGCTCGCCTAAAACGCTGGCAAATTTGAAACCGTGTCCGCTTAAGCCCGTTATCACCAGACGGTCAGGATCGCCCGGCACGGTATCGATAATAAAGTCTTCATCGGGGCTGACATCATAACTGCAGGCTTCCCCGTGCAAACACACGCCAACGCCGGGTAAAAACTGGCGCAAAAAGCGGAATGTTTCGCTGCCATCGGCGGCCAGGCTACCGAAGGGTTTGCGATCTTCGGGTTGGGTCATCAACTGGCCCCCATCATGGCGGCCTAACTTCAGGGCGTTGTTATCGGCAGGGAAACCATAATACTGGCTGCCATCGGCCATTTCACAGGTGAATCCGGGAAAGGCATTGTTTTCACTGTAACGACCATCAGCCTGATACCAGGCAAAGACCTTACGCGTTGGTGCCACCGGCAAATCCGGCACCAGTTTGCTGACCCATGTCCCGGCGCTCACCAGCATTTTTCGCCCACGGTAAATGCCGTCAATCGTGGTGACCTGCTGTAAATCGCCTTCACGACTGATTTGCGTGACGGGGCAGTTAAACAGCTGCGCACAGCCCTGTTTTTCCGCCAGCTGAATCCAGCTCCGCACCGCCTGTTCACTTTTTAAAAAACCGGACTGTGGCTCAAATACGCCCAGGTACTCATCGGGGACGTTAAACTGCGGCCAGCGTTTTCTGACCTCCGCGGCCTGTAATATCTCGACGGGAAGCTGCCAGGCTTTTGCGCTGTTGATGACGTTTTGAATAAACACGGAGTGAGCAGGGGCGATATTCAGGACGCCGCACCGGTGCATAATGCGCTCGCCAGCCTGCTGCTCAAGCGCATCCCATAACGTCTGCGCACGCAATACCAGCGGCACATAGCGCTCGCCTTCTCCGTAAGCATGACGAATCAGGCGGCTTTCGCCGTGGTGGGCGCCCTGAGTATGAGGCGGATGGGCGCTGTCAATCATCAGTACGGAGAGGCCGGCCTGCGTGGCGTAATAGCCTGCTGCTGCGCCGACTGAGCCGCTCCCGACCACAATAAGATCGTAAATCATGAAAATGGAACTCCTGAAAGGGTTACATAATCAACAGCATACCAGAAAGCCCAATAAAAAAGGCACCCTGAAGGGTGCCTTGCTGATGCAGCAGTATTAATGCTTCTTTAGTAGTCGTTCTACTTGCTCGGCAGATTCTATCTTGGCGATACCGGCTTCAAGAATGGAGATGAACTGCTTTGCTACATCAGTCGTCAGCCAGTAAGTCGGGCCAACGTCTGCGTCTTCTTCTGTTTGATCTTGCGACGAAAGGGAGTGCAGGCGGATCATCATCGCATCATAGCTGTCAACAGTACTGATATCCCAGCCCACCAGTGGATGGGTCTGAATTACATCTTTGCGACTGTCCATTATAACCTCCTTATTACTCGTTAAACGAAGTGCATGATGAGGTTCAATGCGGCTTTTTTATTTCCACTGCGAAACAATTATAACAGCAATATAGCGATTTACTGATTAAAACGTATCACGGAACGCCTGAAAGCAGAATGTTTGTCTCTAAAACGGTAAAGCTGAGAAGATATAATACCAGAATGACAGGTAGCTAATCGTCCTATTTAAACAGTAAAAGTTGTTCATCACTGGCGTTAACCGCACGTCAGATTAGGGCGGTCTCCGCGCCGGTTGTCCCACTGCGCTTCTGTAACGTTTCGGCCAGGCGCGCAAACTGCTGCTGCAGTTGCTCATCATGGTTTTGATTCTGGGCTTCAAGAGAAAGATTATGCACCAGTAACTGACTGGCCCGGTCATCAAGACAGAAAATCAGGCTGGAGAACGCATTTTCCAGCACCGTTAAACGACGCTGCTGTTCACCAATCAGCGTTAACAACTCGCCAAAGGTCATCGCTTCTTCGGGTTTATCTGTAGTCATGGGATGCAACTCCTTTTATGCATGATCAGCGCCAGCATAGGACATTGATCATTCAGAGTCCAGATGGGGAGAGGGGTTAGGCAGACTTTAAATGAAGATAAAAAAACCGGGTGGCGAAACCCGGCAAAAAACAGCACAGTGGCGGTTAATCGGTAATGAACCAGTCGTCAGCGCTTTCCCACGTTTGTTGCAGGATTTCGCTGATTTGTTCACGCGTCTCTTTATCTCCGCCCATCACGCTGAGCTGGTTAGCCGTGGCGTAACGCACTTTGACGTGATTGGTGAATTGCGGGAATTGTTCATCGATACGGCGCGACAGTTCCTGGCTCAGGGCTTCTATCGCACCAGCGGGTAGAGGTTGGGTCTTGGCAACGGTAATTTCAACACGCATAAAAGCCTCCGTATAAGATGCTGTATATAAATACAGTATAAATATGCCGGAGGCAAGTGAAATTATTTTACACGCCAGTTCAGCGTTTCACCGGCCAGGAAAGGCACCAGCTGATGTGAGCCCATTTCAATTGTTTCTGCGACTGTCCAGGGCTCACGCACCAGCGTGATGGTGCCTTCGTTCAGCGGCAGACCATAGAAGCGGGGACCGTTCTCTGAACAGAACGCTTCAAAATGCGCCAGCGCACCGATCTCCTCAAACACCGTGGCATAAGCGGGCAGGGAGGTAGGCGCATTGAATACGCCAGCACAGCCGCAGCTGCTCTCTTTCAGATGGCTCAGGTGAGGCGCGGTGTCGGTACCCAGGAAGAAACGTGGATGACCGCTGGCCACCACCTTGCGCAACGCCTGCTGATGCGTATTGCGCTTCAGAATGGGCAGACAGTAAAGGTGCGGACGAATTCCGCCCACCAGCATATGATTGCGGTTAAACATCAGGTGCTGGGGGGTAAGGGTAGCGGCCAGGTTTTCATTGGCGCTTTCCACATAGTCTGCGGCCTCTTTGGTCGTAATATGCTCCATCACGACTTTCAGCGCAGGGAATTGCTTACGCAGCGGTTCCATCACCGTTTCAATAAAGCGGGCTTCACGGTCAAAGATATCAATATGTGAATCAGTCACCTCGCCATGCACTAACAGCGGCATGCCCAGCGTTTGCATCCGCTCCAGCACCGACGCGATTGACGCAATGTTGGTCACGCCGTGGCTGGAGTTGGTTGTCGCATGGGCAGGATAGAGCTTGGCCGCAGTGAACAAGCCGGAGTGGTAACCGCGCGCCAGTTCTTCGGCGTCTAACGAGTCGGTCAGGTAGCAGGTCATCAGCGGGGTAAAGTCATGACCGTCAGGCAACGCGGCCAGAATGCGATCGCGATAGGCTTCGCCCGCCGCGACGCTGACCACCGGCGGAACCAGGTTGGGCATCACGATAGCCCGACCGTTCACCGCGCTGGTGTAAGGCAGCACCGTTTTAAGCATCTCGTCATCACGAAGATGGATATGCCAGTCATCTGGGCGGCGGATAGTAAGTTGCTGAGGTTGTGCGGTCATTAATACGGCTCCGGCATGAAGGATAAACGAATGGCGTGTTTAGGCCGGGTTATAAGCATAAGGACTCAGGCAACCGTTTGCACCTGTTTTTGCATCTGATAAGCAATCCGCGCCGAAAGGCGCGGATCAGGCAGGCGATAAATTTGTCGGAACGCGCTAATCGGTGAACGGGATCACCAGCTCGCCTGGCTTCACTTCCAACCCTTTAGCAAATTTCTTCGCCAGCGATTCAGCTTTACTGCGATCGGCACTCAGCACATAGGCAGGCTGCTGGTCAAAATAGCTTTTCAGCGATTGATTCAGGTAGGGCGTCAGCGTTTTCATGATGGACGCCATCTTGTCTGGCTGAACCTGTGCATCCACAATTTCCATATCGCGCAGATAAATCGCACCCTGCTGTTTGTCGAACACCGGTTGCGCACGCATCTTCAACTGCATATCGGCCTGTTGTGGACCAAACAGCGAAGACACGTTGATTTTCGCATTACCCGATAACGTTACTTTACCCGGCTCTTCGCGACCAATCTGACTGGTCAGGTTATTCAGGACAATATGGGCATTCACCAGCCCTGAGACGCCAACGTCTTTTTCGAAATTATTGTGTTTTTGCAGCGCCTGATTGACCTCCTGCTCGCTGATGGTGTACTGGGTTAACTGATTACAGCCGCTCAGCAATACCGCGAAAAACAGGGCAATCAGCCCGTGAAAAGCCTTCTTCATAATTCCCTCGTTTAAATGAAAAAGTAGATCAGGGCATAGCCTGCCCTAATGCGTGCAGTCTGTCATCAGGAATGGGCTGAGTTAGGGTAACCGAACGTGCCTTTCGCTGCAGGCTGGCCGCCCTTCGCCGGCGATCACCGGGTCAGCCAGGCCCCGTCCAGCAGGTCAGACATCGTGATCAGTGACGGCTAACCCGCCCATGCCAGCAAGGGCAACTGTTCACGTGCAGGACAGGAACGCGACGCGTCTTTTGTGTCGCGCAGACTGCAGTGAAACAGTTAAGAGCGGTTTCACTGTCAGCGCACAGGAGCATAAACGGTCAGCCCGTCTGTGATTGCGCGCGTAACGTTTTACCGCAGACCTGGCGACGGTTATAGTGAACGTTATCAAAGACTGGCATTTCCTTCCCGCCATGGATTTCAGGAGAGATGATGTTTGGCTATCGTTCTGCCGCGCTGAGGGTGAGACTCACGACCGAGCGGCTGGTGGTAAGACTGGTTCACGAACGCGATGCGTGGCGGTTAGCGGATTACTATGCGGAAAATCGCGATTTTCTCAGGCCGTGGGAACCGGTTCGCGATGACAGCCATTGTTATCCCTCTGGCTGGCAGGCGCGGCTCGGCCTGATTGCGGATATGCATAAACAGGGATCGGCTTTCTACTTTGTGTTGATGGACAGCAACGAAACCGAGGTACGCGGCGTGGCTAACTTCAGCAATGTCCTGCGCGGGGCCTTTCATGCCTGTTACCTTGGGTATTCCCTCGGCGAAAAATGGCAGGGGCAGGGCATGATGTTTGAAGCGCTGCAGTCGGCGATTCGTTATATGCAGCGGCAACAGTATATTCATCGCATCATGGCTAACTATATGCCGCACAACCAGCGTAGTGGCGATCTGCTGGCGCGCCTCGGGTTTGAAAAAGAGGGATATGCTAAAAATTATTTAATGATTAATGGCGAGTGGCAGGATCATGTCCTGACGGCGTTGACCTGCAAAGAATGGACGCCCAACCGTCGTGGATAACCCGAGGAGGGGTAAATGAAGATAGCCTTGTCGGTGCAGGCTCTGCGCGTGTTAGGTTGCCTGCTGGAAAAACAGGTGACCACGCCGGAACAGTACCCGCTTTCGTTGAACGCGGTGGTTAACGCCTGCAATCAGAAGTCAAACCGCGAGCCGGTGATGGAACTGAGCGAAAGCGATGTCCAGAATGAGCTCGACCAGCTGGTTAAAAAACACCTGGTGACGGCGAACAGTGGCTTCGGCCAGCGGGTCGTTAAATATGAGCAGCGCTTCTGCAATTCGGCATTTGGACATCTGCAGCTCAGCCGTGCAGAAGTAGCCGTTCTGACGCTTCTGTTCCTGCGCGGCGCGCAGACGCCGGGTGAACTGCGCACGCGAAGCGGACGCCTGCACGAGTTTGCCGACGTGGCTGAAGTCGAACAGATCCTGGAAGGGCTGGCGTCACGCGATGACGGCCCGATGGTTGTACGGCTGGCCCGTGAGCCCGGCAAGCGTGAAAGCCGCTTTATGCACTTGTTGGCCGGCGAGGTAGCGCCCGCACCGACGCAGGTTGACGCAGTCACACATGATGTCGCCCTACTGGAACGCGTCGTCGCGCTGGAGCAGCAGGTGGCAGACTTACAGGCGCAGCTGGCGCTGCTACAGGAAAGAGAACACTAAATGACGATTCGTATTGGTGTGGTCGGCTTAGGCGGCATCGCGCAAAAGGCCTGGCTGCCCGTATTATCGCAGGCGCGTGCATGGCAGTTAGTGGGGGCATTTTCGCCGAACCAGGCGAACGCGCAGGTCGTGTGCGAACGTTACCGGATCCCCTGTTTCAGCACGCTGAATGCCCTGGCGGCCGCCTGTGATGCCGTGTTTGTTCATACCAGTACGGCCAGTCATTACGAGGTCGTGCATGCACTGCTGCAGGCGGGAAAAGACGTCTGTGTCGATAAGCCGCTGGCAGAAAACCTGAGTCAGGCCGAGGCGCTTGTTACGCTGGCCGAAAAGAAACAGCGCCGACTGATGGTGGCCTTTAATCGCCGTTTTGCGCCCGCCTATCAGCAGCTCAAAGACGAGATGGCATCGGTTGCTTCGCTGCGTGTTGAGAAACACCGCAGCGACAGCGTGGGTCCACAGGATCTGCGCTTCACGTTACTGGATGATTATCTCCATGTTGTCGACACCGCCTTGTGGCTGGCCGGGGGACGTTCGCTTCCGCGTCAGGGGCACATCTTGACCAATGAGCAGGGACAGATGCTGTATGCGGAGCACCATTTCAATGCCGGACAGTTGCAGGTCACGACCAGCATGCATCGTCGGGCAGGAAGCCAGCGCGAACGCGTCAGCGCCATAGGCGATGGCCAATGCATTGATATTCATGACATGCGCGACGGGCAAGTGGAGCGAGGGGCGGGGGTGGTGATCACGCCTTCTCCCTCCTGGCAGAGCCATCTGGCCCAGCGCGGATTTGTCGGGGCCGCAGAGCATTTTATCCAGTGTGTCGAAAATCAGACAAAGCCGGAGACCAGTGGCGAGCAGGCCCTGCTGGCACAACGCGTGGTCGAATCAATGTGGCGCGATGCCGAACGGGAATAACGCCTTGTAACACTCAGCACTGGTCATTTCGCGCGATGGCAGTAGACTATCGGCCGAGATGTGACATAACCCGTGCTAAGTCACGCATTTGCCGATTTTTTTCAGGATGCCCCGTCAATTATGAATTTGTTGAAATCGCTGGCAGCGGTCAGTTCCATGACGCTGTTTTCCCGCGTGCTGGGCTTCGCCCGTGATGCCATTGTGGCGCGCGTATTCGGGGCCGGTATGGCTACCGATGCCTTCTTTGTTGCCTTTAAACTGCCGAATCTGCTGCGACGCATTTTTGCGGAAGGCGCATTCTCGCAGGCTTTTGTGCCTATTTTAGCCGAGTACAAGAGCAAGCAGGGAGAAGAGGCGACGCGGTTGTTTGTTGCCTACGTATCGGGGCTGCTGACGCTGGCATTGGCTGTTGTGACGGTTGCGGGAATGGTTGCCGCGCCCTGGGTCATTCTGGTCACTGCGCCGGGATTCGCGGATACGGCGGATAAATTCGCCCTGACCAGCGCGCTGCTGCGCGTCACCTTTCCCTATATTCTGTTGATCTCCCTTGCCTCCCTGGCCGGAGCAATACTTAACACCTGGAACCGCTTTTCCGTACCGGCTTTTGCGCCCACGCTGCTGAACGTCAGCATGATTGGTTTTGCCCTGTTTGCGGCGCCGCATTTCCATCCGCCAGTGATGGCGCTGGCGTGGGCCGTCGTCGTGGGTGGACTGCTGCAGTTAGGCTATCAGTTACCGCACCTCAAGAAACTCGGCATGCTGGTACTGCCGCGTCTTAACCTACGTGATGCAGGTGTGTGGCGCGTCATGCGTCAGATGGGGCCCGCCATCCTGGGCGTCTCCGTCAGTCAAATCTCGCTGATTATCAACACCATTTTTGCCTCTTTCCTGGTATCGGGCTCTGTCTCCTGGATGTACTATGCCGATCGTCTGATGGAGTTTCCTTCCGGCGTGTTGGGCGTGGCGCTGGGCACCATCTTGTTACCGTCGCTGGCGAAAAGTTTCTCCAGCGGCAATCACGATGAGTATTCACGCTTAATGGACTGGGGCCTGCGTTTGTGCTTTTTGCTGGCGTTACCCAGCGCGGTAGCCTTGGGAATGTTATCCGGTCCCCTGACTGTCGCGCTGTTCCAGTATGGCAAATTCACCGCGTTCGATGCCGCCATGACCCAGCGCGCGCTTGTTGCCTATTCGGTCGGGCTGATGGGGCTGATTGTCGTGAAAGTCCTGGCACCGGGATTTTATTCGCGCCAGGACATTAAAACCCCGGTCAAAATTGCCATTATCACGCTGATCGTGACTCAGCTCATGAACCTGGCCTTTATCGGCCCCCTTAAGCATGCTGGCCTCGCGCTCTCGATTGGTCTGGGGGCCTGCCTCAATGCTGCACTGCTTTACTGCCAGTTGCGCAAAAAGAAGATCTTCCAGCCGCAGCCGGGCTGGCTGGGTTTTCTGCTGCGCTTACTGGTGGCCGTCGCGATAATGGCAGCCGCGCTGTTTGGCATGCTGTACTGGATGCCCGTCTGGGAACAAGGGAATATGCTCTGGCGCCTGCTGCGACTCGCATTAGTCTGTGCGGTAGGCGGGGGAGCCTACTTCCTGGCTCTGGGGCTGATGGGTTTTCGCCTGCGGGATTACGCACGGCGCACAACCGTCTGAATATAAACCTGCGCTGAACCTCATTCGGCGCGTCACCTGTAAGCAAGGCCGCAACGGCGCACGTTGCGGCCTTTTTGTTGTTTAACCCAAGGCGACAGTGAACGTCATAAGCTGCCGCGTGAATATCGCGCTCAGCCTGATATTCACGTTGAACGTCTTTGTGACAGTAAGATGTTTTTTCCTAAAAAATTGTTAAAAAAACAGGTCTGTTGACGTGATATTTAGCTTTATTAAAAACATCACGTGAGAATGATGACATGTTGTAAGGAATTGATTCTGAGGTCAATTTCATCGTAAAAACTGCCCTTTTCCTGCCGATGACTATAAACAGTTCATCACATAAGGAGAGGACGAAAATGCACATCACAGCCAATGACAACGTCAAGCTGAGTCTCTGGCATAACCTTAAGCTTGTTCCTTTATTCAGCCTGGTATTTGGCTGCATCTTACTGTTATTCGTCTCTGGCATAGGCCTTTCGGCCTGGTTTCTTGCTCAGGGCAAACACTCGCTGGATGATTCGACTGACGAGATTGCGGTTCGCCAGGGGCTGCTCGACAGTTCGACACATATGCGTTCGGCGCGGCTGCAAATTATTCAGGCGGGTGCCGCCGCGCGCATTGCGGACACGGATAACTATAAAGCGCATTTACTTGCAACAGATGTCAGCCTGAAGAAGGCAGAGAAAGGGCTTAACATTTATCTGCATCGCGCCGTCAAATCGCCCGAAGGCGCGGATATTGATACACAGCTTCAGGCACGTTTCAGCGATTATCTTCGTAAAGGTTTGCTGCCGATGATTGACGCGGCGAAACAGGGAAGCTTTGAAGAAATCATCGCCGATGAAACGGAAGCCGACAGACTCGATAAAGCTTATAAAGATGTGTTGATGAAAGCGATTGATATGCGCAATCAGCGGTCGCAGGCGATAAAACAGGATGCGGTGGATCAGGTGAATACGGGCTATATCACGATGCTGGCGGCTTTTGTGGCATCGGTGACGATCGTACTCCTGGCTTTTGTTCTTTTGAAAAAGGTCATTATCACCCCGTTACGGCAATCCCTCTCGCGTATCGACCTGATTGCACATGGTGACTTGACGCTACCGCCTGACGTTTGTGGCCGAAACGAGCCAGGCCTGCTGCTCTCGCGTCTTCAACTGATGCAGTCCTCGCTGTCGAGTACGGTTGGAACCGTGCGCGATGGTGCCATTGCCATTCTTCAGAGCGCGGGAGAAATTTCTTCCGGGAATACCGATCTCTCGTCAAGAACAGAACAACAGGCGGCGTCACTGGAACAGACAGCGGCAAGCATGGAGCAACTGACCGCCACGGTGAAACAGAACGCTGACAATGCTCACCATGCCTGTCAGCTGGCCTCTGACGCTTCTGACAAAGCCCATACGGGCGGGAACATCGTTAATCGCGTGGTGAAAACCATGGACGATATCTCCGGCAGTTCGAAAAAGATTGCCGAGATCACCAGCGTCATCAACAGCATTGCCTTCCAGACCAACATTCTTGCGCTAAATGCGGCGGTGGAAGCCGCGCGGGCAGGAGAACAGGGCCGCGGATTCGCCGTGGTTGCCAGCGAAGTGCGCAGTCTGGCGCAGCGAAGCGCGCAGGCGGCCAAAGAGATCGAAGGGCTCATTTCTGCTTCGGTCGGGCTTATCAACGGCGGCACCACGCTTGTCAGCAATGCGGGTAGCACCATGATGGAAACGGTAGAAGCTTTCCGTCGGGTAAATGACATCATTTCGGAGATCGCGGCGGCCTCCGATGAGCAGAGCCGGGGCATTCAGCAGGTCAGCCTGGCCGTTACCGAGATGGATGATGTGACACAGCAGAACGCGTCGTTGGTTGAGCAGGCCTCGGCTGCAGCCGCCTCGCTTGAAGAGCAGGCTGACAAACTGACCCAGGCCGTTTCGGTTTTCAAACTTGAAAGCCCGCCTTTGAAACATGCGAACGCCACTCTCCCTGCGACCCTGAAAGCGGCTGTGGCGCCAATCATTCCGCCTGAACGTGGACATGAAAACTGGGAGGCATTTTAAGCCGGGAAAGGATTAAGGCGCGCGTTTTACCTGTCTGGTGAACGCGCGTCTGTCGGCACTCTGCACAACGTCGTACAGCACTAACTGAGACGTTCAACCGTAGGCCTTTGGGCGAACAGGCTGAATCGCCTGCCTTGCGGAGAATATCGCGGGATGCGCCTGGCGTACCCGTGAGTGCATTGCGTCATTCCGTCAGGCGCGAAGCAGAGAGAAGAAGGGTTAAGCTGGGCGCAGAGGAGGGGAGATTCCGGCGATCGGATACAAAAAAAGCCATCTTCTCGGCGAGATGACGGCTTTTTTACGCCTGCCAGGGTCACGCCTGCATCAGATTCGCTGAGGCAGCCCGCGATACCGGGAGGGAGGAAAACAGGTCAGACTTTACGACTTAACGTTGCCTGGCCCTGTCCTTTACCATCCGGACCATAAAACGCCTGCGTCTGATGCGGCTTCAAAATGTCTAACGCGTCATGGGTAAAGGTAATTTGATGCTGCAACAGAATACCATTGTGCGTATTTGCGTTATGCAACCGACGCGTATGCTGCTGAATACCTTCCCAGCGGCGCGCCATGTCACTTTGACCACGATAAGGTGCAGATGTACCCAGACTTTTCTCGTTGCTGCGACGCATCTCGTCTAAATAATTCAACGTACTCAGCAGCGCGCTCTTGTCTTCCGTAATACGCTGCAGGTTGTTGCTGTTGATCATTCCAGACGACAGCTGCTGTTGCTCTTCATCCAGAACGATGGCCAGAGACACCAGCACTTCCTGCATCTTATCTAACGTGGTCAGCAAATTACTCATGGGGATTATTTACCCTCTAAATACGCCTTAGTGTCGGCAATCAGCGCATCAGCGATTTTGCCGGTATCCATCTTCAACTCGCCATTGCGAATGGCGGTTTTTAATTGTTCTACGCGCTGGACGTTAATGTCCTGGCTGCCGGGCTGCATCAGCTGTGCTTGTGCGCTGCTCAGGCTGACCTGAGCGGCCGCAGGCGTTGTAGCAGTCGTGGTGCTGCTCTGACGCACGCGGGTAGTTTGTTGCTCGCTGCTGTCACGTGTTTGCACAGTGCTGGCGGGCTTTGTCGGTTGTGTTCTGTCGATGCTCATATTCGGGCTCCTGTAAAGTCAGGGGAGTCTGCCACCTGAATCATAATAGCGTAATCGCTTAGCTGATTCTTCTATCGGCAGATAAACAGGCTTCTTTAATGTTTTATAGTGTTATAAGAATTTTCCCATCATCGCTCACCCGGCCACTCACAACCTGGCCATTTCCCATACGCACCCGAACCCACTGTGAAATCGTACCGTTGTTTAACGCTTTGCCTTCGCCGCTGGCGTCAAATCCGTCTCCGCTGGCCACCACCATCACGTCCTGACCCGCTTTGACCCGCCACGGTTGGCGCAGCATGGACTGACTCACGGGTTGTCCCGGCTGGATGTCGCGCAGGACCACCGAATCCGCTACGGACTCATCGGTGAACAGTGTGCGCGGGGGCAGGTTATCAAGACGTCCGTTTTCAATACGGAAATCCTCTTTGGTGACGGTGCTGCCACGGGCAATTAATTTTGTTGCGACCAGATAGTCACCGGTTACCTGAACCTGGACCTGAATATAACGACGGTTCTCACCACAGTTAGCCGCCACGCTCATGTTGCCCCAGGCCCGGCTGTTGCCCGGCAGGGTAAACTGCGGGGCCTCACATTCTGGCCACTGGGCCTGCGGCGTACGAATCACCACATTCATTCCGGCCGCGTGCTGGGGATCGCGTGCCTTAAAAAACTGGCTCAGTTGGGCGCTGAAATCGCCTGCCATTACGGGTAGGGCAATCAGGGCCAGCAGGCTTGCTAACAGGGCTGAATATCCACGCATGTGCTTTTCCTCACTGATGATGCCAACGAGTGTACGCGCATAAAAAAAAACTCAAGAGCAAAAATAGCGACGATTTGAGGCGTTATTCAGACGATGACTCTTGCTTTTTCCCGATTAAGCTGCCAGCTCGAAATTCTCATTTGCGGAGGAAGCATGCTCGACAAACTCGATGCGGCGCTACATTTCGGTACCGAAGCCCTTAACCTGCGAGCTCAACGTCAGGAGATTCTGGCATCAAACATTGCCAACGCCGACACCCCGGGCTATCAGGCCAGGGATATCGACTTTGCCAGCGAGCTGAATCGGGCAATGGCGAATGGACGTGCTGAAGGCAGTAGCCTGGCGCTTAAAGTCACGTCGGCGCGCCACATTGAAGCGCAGACGAATTCGGCACCGTCAATAGACTTGCTGTATCGCATTCCGGATCAGCCATCAGCCGACGGTAACACCGTGGATATGGACCGTGAACGTACGCAGTTCGCGGATAACAGCCTGAAATATCAAACCGACCTCACGCTTATCAGTAGCCAGATCAAGGGCATGATGAGCGTGTTACAAGGGCAATAATTATGGCCTTGCTTAATATTTTTGACATTGCCGGTTCAGCGATGACCGCGCAATCACAGCGATTAAACGTCAGCGCCAGTAACCTGGCAAACGCCGACAGCGTAACCGGTCCGGACGGACAGCCTTACGTGGCAAAACAGGTCGTTTTTCAGACCGATGCCGCCGCTGGCGCCGCAACGGGTGGAGTGAAAGTGGCGCAGGTGGTGGACGATCCGACCCCGGCAAAACTGGTGTATGACCCAGGTAATCCCATGGCCGATGCCAAAGGGTACGTGAAGATGCCTAACGTGGACGTGGTAGCCGAAACGGTTAACACCATGTCGGCGTCACGCAGCTACCAGGCTAACGTCGAGGTGCTGAATACCGTGAAGTCGATGATGATGAAAACGCTGACGATGGGTCAGTAACGGAGAAAAATAATGGCTATTTCGGTAGGCGTTAACGAGAAGCTGGACCCCACGGTACTGAGTTCATCCAGCACCGGAACGGGGAACAGCTCTCAGGACCTGCAAAACCAGTTCCTGACCATGCTGGTCACGCAGCTGCAAAACCAGGATCCGACCAATCCGATGGATAACAGCCAGCTGACAACGCAGCTGGCACAGATCAACACCCTGAGCGGCATTGAAAAACTCAATACCACGCTGGGATCCATTTCCGGCCAGATCAGCACCAGCCAGTCTCTGCAGAGCTCCACGCTGATTGGGCATGGCGTGATGGTGAATGGCTCTCAGATTCTGGTCCGCAAAGGCACCACGACGCCATTCGGCGTTGAGCTGACCAACGCGGCCACTACCGCCACGGCGACGATTAGCGACGCGCAAGGCAACGTGGTGAGCACTCAGGATCTGGGCGCACTGAGCGCCGGCGTCCATACGTTCTCGTGGGACGGCAAATTACCGGATGGCAGCGTGGCGCCAGACGGGAAATACAAGGTTGCGATTGCTGCCAGTAACAGCAGCGGTCAACAGGTGGCTCAGCCACTCAATTATGCCTACGTCAATGGCGTAAGCACGGCGGGTAATACCGCAAAACTGGATCTCGGCACCATGGGCTCCGCCACCCTTGACGACGTACGTCAGATTCTCTGATTCACCTGTAGACAGGAGAGGTTTAAATGTCATTTTCACAAGCGGTCAGCGGTCTCGGCGCTGCCTCAAGTAACCTGGACGTTATCGGTAACAACATCGCTAACTCCGCCACAGCGGGCTTCAAATCCAGTACCATCGCGTTTGCCGATATGTTTGCCGGCTCTAACGTGGGTTTGGGTACAAAAGTTGCGGCCGTTATCCAGAACTTCAACGATGGCTCTACCACCACCACCAGCCGTGGGCTGGATGTTGCGCTGAGCGGCAACGGTTTTTTCCGTCTGACCAACTCGGCGGGTGCGGTTTCCTATTCCCGTAACGGCCAGTTCACGCTGGACCAGAACCGTAACCTGGTGAATACCCAGGGTCTGAATGTGACCGGCTATCCGGCGTCAGGCGTGCCACCCACAATCCAGACCGGTGCGAGCCCGGTTGCGATTAAAATCCCTACCACGCAAATGCCGGCGAATGCCACCACCACGGCGAATCAGGTTGCGAAGCTGAACTCCACGTCTGCAGCACTGGATGACACCAAGTTCTCGGCGACTGACCCAACGACGTACAGCGCCAAAAACACCATCACCATGTACGACACTCAGGGTAACTCGCACTCGCTTGACCTGTACTTCGTTAAAACCGCAGACAACACCTGGAAAATTCACGGCATTGACTCCACTGCGGGCTCAAACGTGGGTAATTACCAGATGAGCTACAATGCCAACGGTCAGCTGACGGGCGTTTCTTCACTGGATGCGACCGGCAATGTCGTCGCGGGCTCAACCACGGCCAGCACCGCTACCGTGACCATTCCTGGTGTGAATGGCGCAAACGGTACCACCGTCGCCTTGAACTTTGTGGGCAGCCTGCAGCAAAACACCGGTGCCACCACGTTTGGTAACGCCACACAAAACGGCTACGCGCCTGGCGACCTGACCAGCTACGCCATCAACAATGACGGTACCATCACCGGCAGTTACTCCAACCAACGCACTCAGCTGCTGGGACAGATCGTACTGGCCAGCTTCTCTAACCCGGAAGGTCTGAAATCTCAGGGCGACAACGTCTGGGCAGAAACGAATGCGTCTGGACAGGCCGCTGTTGGCCTGGCGAACACCGGAACATTTGGTTCACTGACCGCAGGTGCGCTGGAGTCTTCGAACGTCGATATGAGTAAAGAGCTGGTCAACATGATCGTCGCGCAACGCAACTATCAGGCGAACGCGCAGACCATCAAAACGCAGGACCAGATCCTTAACACCCTGGTCAACTTACGTTAATTCGCTAACGGGATTGCTCTATGGATCACGCGATATATACCGCGATGGGCGCGGCCAGTCAGACACTGGATCAGCAGGCGGTTACCGCCAGCAACCTCGCCAACGCCTCAACGCCCGGTTTCCGGGCGCAGTTGAACGCGTTGCGTGCTGTACCGGTTAACGGCTGGTCACTGCCTACGCGTACGCTGGTAACGGCATCCACGCCGGGTGCCGATATGAGTCAGGGTGCAATGGATTACACCGAACGTCCGCTGGACGTGGCGATGCAGCAGGATGGCTGGCTTGCAGTGCGTACTGCAGACGGCAGCGAAGCCTATACCCGCAACGGCAACATGCAAATCCGTTCGGACGGCACGCTGACGGTGCAGGGCAATCCCGTCATGGGCGAGGGCGGCCCGATTGTGATCCCACAAGGTTCAGAGATCACGATTGCGGCTGACGGTTCGATTACCGGACTGAACGCTGGCGACTCACCCAATGCCACCGTGCAACTGGGTCGTCTGAAGCTGGTTCAGGCAACAGGTAAAGAGTTACAGCGCGGTGATGATGGCATGTTCCGTCCGACCGCCGCAACGCAGGCGACTCGCGGTGCCGCACTGCAGGCCGATCCGAACATGCAGGTGATGCCCGGCGTTCTGGAAGGCAGTAACGTCAAACCGGTTGAGACCATGGTCGATATGATCGCCAATGCCCGACGTTTTGAGATGCAGATGAAAGTCATTTCAAACGTCAACGAAAACGAACAGAAAGCCAATCAGTTGCTGAGCATCGGCAGCTAAGGCACGAGGATAAATACATGATTCGTTCTTTATGGATCGCGAAAACCGGTCTTGATGCCCAGCAGATGAACATGGACGTTATCGCCAACAACCTGGCAAACGTCAGTACCAATGGCTTTAAACGTTCACGTGCGGTATTTGAAGACCTGATGTACCAGACGATGCGTCAGCCGGGTACCCAGTCATCTGAGCAAACCACGCTGCCGTCAGGTTTGCAAATTGGTACCGGTGTACGTCCGGTGACGACCGAACGTCTGCATACCCAGGGCAACCTGTCGCAGACCAATAACTCAAAAGATATCGCCATTAACGGACAGGGTTTTTTCCAAATCCAGATGCCAGATGGTACGTCTGCTTACACCCGTGATGGTTCGTTTCAGGTCGATCAGAATGGTCAGTTAGTGACCAACTCCGGTTTCCCGGTTCAGCCTGGCATCACGATTCCCGCTAACGCCACCAGCATTACCGTGTCGCGCGATGGTGTGGTGAGCGTTACCCAGCAGGGGCAGACACAGGCCGCCCAGGTTGGTCAGTTAACGCTGAGCACCTTTATGAACAATGCCGGTCTCGATAGCGTGGGTGAAAACCTCTACAAAGAAACCCAGGCATCCGGTGCCCCGACTGACAGTACGCCGGGCCAGAACGGTGCAGGTTTGCTGTATCAGGGCTATGCCGAAACCTCCAACGTTAACGTTGCGGAAGAGCTGGTCACCATGATCCAGACGCAGCGCGCGTATGAAATTAACAGCAAAGCGATCAGCACCTCCGATCAAATGCTGGCGAAGTTAACTCAGCTGTAATACGAACAGGGCCGGCGCAGGCTGGCCTGAAGAACAGTCATTTATAAGGTCGTGACTCCGTGGCGATGCAACATATTCTCAAGCCTGGACATTGGTTAGTAGCAAGCTTGCTACTCACTCTTAACGGTTGTGCACTGGTACCGCGCACGCCGTTGGTGCAAGGGGCGACCACGGCTCAGCCGTTGCCATCTGCACCACCGGTGGTGAACGGTTCAATTTTTCAGGGCGTCGCGCCGCTTAACTACGGTTATCAGCCGCTGTTTGAGGATCGTCGTCCACGTAATATCGGCGATACGCTGACCATCACCTTGCAGGAAAACGTCAGCGCCAGCAAAAGTTCAACCTCGAATGCCAGCCGTAACGGCAGCGGCAGTCTGGGCATCACGGCCGTTCCTACCGGTTTAGCCGGTTTAGCCGGCGCATCGGGCGAGAAAGCCAACTTTGCGGCGGGTGGCAAAAATGATTTCGCTGGTAAAGGCGGGGCTTCTGCCAATAACACCTTTACCGGCACCATCACCGTCACGGTGGATCAGGTTCTGTCGAATGGCAACCTGCACGTGGTCGGGGAAAAACAGATTGAGATCAACCAGGGCACCGAGTTTATTCGCTTCTCGGGCGTGGTTAACCCACGCACCATCAGCGCCAGCAACGCGGTGTTATCAACGGCCGTCGCCGATGCACGTATTGAGTACGTCGGAAATGGTTATATCAATGAAGCGCAGAATATGGGCTGGTTGCAGCGCTTCTTCCTGAATATCTCGCCGTTCTAAGAGGTTGCAATGAAAAAGTTAGCATTATGGCGTGTCGGTCTGGGGTTACTGTTAGGCGTAAGCCTGATGGCCCGTGCCGATCTGATTCGCGATTTAACCACTGTTCAGGGCGTGCGTGATAACCAACTGCTGGGCTACGGACTGGTGGTTGGCCTTGACGGTACCGGTGACCAGACCACCCAGACGCCTTTTACCACGCAGACCGTGAGTAACATGCTGTCTCAGCTGGGCATTACCGTCCCGCCTGGCACCAACATGCAGCTCAAAAACGTGGCGGCGGTTATGGTGACGGCAAAACTGCCTTCGTTTGCCCGCCAGGGACAGACGCTGGACGTGGTTGTCTCGTCCATGGGTAATGCGAAAAGTCTGCGCGGCGGTACGCTGTTAATGACGCCGATGAAAGGTGTCGATAACCAGGTCTATGCGCTGGCTCAGGGCAACATCCTGGTCGGCGGCGCGGGTGCCGCAGCAGGCGGCAGCAGCGTGCAGGTCAACCAGCTTAACGGGGGACGTATTACCGATGGTGCCACGGTTGAACGTGAGCTGCAGAGCAACTTTGGCTCGCAGAACACCATCAACCTGCAGCTCAACACCGAAGATTTCTCTATGGCGCAGCGTATTGCGGATGCCATTAACGCCCGTGGCGGATACGGTTCTGCTCAGCCGCTGGATGCGCGCACTGTGCAGGTCCGCGTATCGCCGAATAACGGTGCACAGGTTCGCTTACTGGCTGAGATACAGAATATCGATGTGTCTGTCCCTGTAGAAGATGCCAAGGTGATCATCAACTCACGTACCGGCTCTGTCGTCATGAACCGTGAAGTGAAACTGAATACCTGTGCCGTCGCGCAGGGCAACCTGTCAGTCACGGTCAATCAGCAGCAAAACGTGAGCCAGCCTGATACGCCACTGGCGGGTGGACAAACCGTGGCCACCACCAATACGCAGATCGATCTGCGTCAGAGCGGCGGCGCTCTCCAACGGGTTAACTCCAGCGCCAACCTGAACAGTGTCGTGCGCGCGCTCAATGCCCTGGGGGCATCGCCTATCGAACTGATGTCTATTTTGCAGTCAATGCAAAGCGCGGGTTGCCTGCGCGCTAAACTGGAAATTATCTGATGAACGATGCGCAATCGCTGATGAATGCGGCTTTCGACAGCCGCTCACTGAATGACCTTAAACGCCAGGTGACTGTTGATCCGAAAGGAAAAGCGCTACAGGTGGCACAGCAGGTCGAAGGGATGTTTGTTCAGATGATGCTGAAGAGTATGCGCGAGGCGCTACCGCAGGACGGCATACTCAGCAATGAACAGACCAAACTTTTCACGTCAATGTACGATCAGCAGATTGCGCAGGATATTGGTAAACGTGGCCTGGGCCTGGCGGATATTATCGTTAAACAGATGGAACCCGCCAAAGCACCGGACGAAACCGCCGGAACCGTTCCGATGAAGCTGGATAACAGCTTTATCATGAGCAGCATAGGGGCAACGCCGCTGGAGCAGATGGTGCGTAAAGCGATGCCGCGCCTGCCCGCGCCATCTCCGACCGGTCTGCCCAGCGACAGCCGCGATTTTATTGCGCAACTGACGCAGCCTGCTCAGGCTGCCAGCCAGCAAAGCGGTATTCCTCACCACCTGATTCTGGCGCAGGCCGCGCTGGAGTCCGGCTGGGGGCAGCGTCAAATCCTGACCCGTGACGGCAAGCCGAGCTACAACGTCTTCGGCATTAAAGCCAGCGGCAACTGGAAGGGCGAAACAACCGATATCATGACCACCGAATACGAGCATGGCGAAGCGAAAAAAGTGCGCGCGACATTCCGGGTCTATGGCTCCTATTTCGAAGCGTTAAACGACTACGTCAAACTGATTTCGAATAATCCGCGTTATGCGGCCGTGGCCAATGCGCAAAGTGCCGAGCAGGGCGCGCAGGCATTACAGGCCGCGGGTTATGCGACCGATCCGAAATACGCACAAAAACTGGTAGGAATGATCCAGCAATTCAAGAGCATGGGCGAAAAAGTCGTTAAAGCCTATAGCCAGGATTTAAGTACGCTGTTCTGATTATTCCGCCTCAAGTTTCACTTAAGCATGCCGATAATAACAGCAAGAGCCAGGCGCGCCAGCGCATGTTGGCGACCACACTGATGACAGCAACCCGGTTAACGGGGGAATGTAAGGAACCGAGATGTCCAGCATAATTAACTCCGCAATGAGCGGGCTCAGTGCCGCACAGGCCGCCTTAAGCACGACCAGTAACAATATCAGTAACTACACTGTCGCGGGTTACTCACGTCAGACCACCATTCTGGCCGAAGCAAACAGTACCCTGCAGGGGAAAAGCTATTACGGCAATGGCGTTAACGTCACTGGCGTTCAGCGTGAATATGATAGTTTTATCGCGGCTCAGCTGCGCGGTTCGTCAGCCACCTATAACGCAGCGAATACACAGTATTCGCAGGTATCGAACATTGACGATCTGATGTCGACCTCGACCACTAACCTGTCGACGGCGATTCAGGGCTTCTTCAGCAACATGCAGAACGTGGTCAGTAACGCCAACGATCCGGCGGCGCGTCAGTCGATGCTCAGCAACTCGCAGGGGTTGGTTAACCAGTTCCAGACCCAGGCGCAGTACCTGACCAACATGCAAAACAGCGTGAACACCAACATTGCCTCTGATGTTGATCAGATTAATACCTTCACCACGCAGATCTCGAATCTTAACCAGCAAATTGCCAAACTCAGCACGGCTAACGGTGCAACACCGAATGATTTGCTGGATCAGCGCGATCAGTTAGTCAACGGTCTGAATAATATCGTTGGTGTGACAGTGTCACAACAAGATGGAAGCTATACCGTTTCCATGGCTAACGGTCTTTCGCTGGTGAATGGTTTTCAGTCCACCAAACTGGTGGCTATGCCCTCCAGCAGTGACCTGACTCGCACCACAGTGGGTTATGTTGATCCACAAGCTGGCAACGTGCAGCTTCCCGAATCATCCATAACTACGGGTTCGCTGGGCGGTATGCTGAGCTTTCGTTCGCAGGATCTGGACCTGGCACAAAACCAACTGGGCCAGTTAGCGGCGGCCTTTACAACCAGTTTTAACGCCGTGCATAAGCAAGGCTTCGACAGCAACGGTAATCAGGGCGTCGACTTCTTTAATATCGGCACTCCTACGGCGCAGGGGGACAGCAAAAATACCTCTTCTGCCACCCTGACGGCCGCGTGGACTAACACCAGTGCCCTGCAGGCATCAAACTATACCGTCAGCTATGACGGGACAAACTGGTCAGCGACACGTTTGTCAGATAACAGCAAAACCACGCTTACACCCACGACCTCGGGCGGCGTTACGACGCTTAATCTGGATGGAATGAGCCTGACGGTCAACGGCACGCCAAACGCCAAAGACAGTTTCCTGGTGAAGCCGGTTCAGAACGTGGTTAACGGCATGTCGGTTGCTATTACCAGCGGATCGCAAATCGCCGCTGCGGCCGCGACCGGCGGTGAAAGTGATAACCGCAATGCGCAAAAGCTGCTGGCGTTGCAGGATGCCAAAATTGTTAACGGCAACGCGACGATTTCCCAGGCTTACGGCGCGATGGTGAGTACCGTTGGCAACAAAACTCAGGCACTCAAAACCGCCAGCACGACACAGCAGAACGTGGTGACGCAGCTAACCAACCGCCAGCAGTCTGTTTCTGGCGTGAACCTGGATGAAGAGTACGCGAACCTGACGAAATACCAACAATATTACATGGCGAATGCGCAGGTTTTAAAAACGGCCAGCACCGTTTTTGACGCCCTGCTTAGCATCAACTAAAAGCAGAGGACATCATGCGACTCAGTACAAATATGATTTTTGACCAGCAGGTTCGCGGCGTTAGCGATGCGCAATCCTCCTGGTTAAACGCGGGAAAACAGCTTTCCACCGGACTCAGAGTGTCTAATCCTTCAGACGACCCGATTGCCGCATCGCGTGCGGTCGTGCTGTCGCAAACGCAGGCGCAGGCAAGCCAGTATTCTGTTGCGCGTACCTTTGCCGACCAGGGATTATCGCTGGAAGAAAATACCCTTAACGGCGTCACGAACAGCATCATGAGCGCGCAGTCGATGATCGTGGCCGCGGCAAACGGTTCCTTAAGCGATGATGACCGCGCCTCCTATGCGACTCAGCTGGAAGGCGTGCGTGCGCAGTTACTGAACCAGGTCAACAGCAAAGACGCCAACGGTCGCTATATTTTCGCGGGTTACAAAACCGATAGCCCGCCGTTTGTGGACGGTGCGGGCGGAGTGACCTATCAGGGCGGAACCGACGCCATTACGCAAAAAGTGGACACTGACCGTACCATGACCATCGGTCATACTGGTAACAGCATCGTGATGTCTATCACCAGCAATGCGGTGAAAGAGCCTAACGGCGGTACCAGTGAAACGAACTTGTTTAACATGCTGGACAGCGCGATCAGTGCGCTGAAAGTGCCGCAAAACGGCGCGGACGATGCGACGAAAGCCACGTTTTCTGCGGCAATGGATAAAACCAGCCGTGGTTTGAGCAACTCGTTGAACAACGTGCTCAGCGTCCGTTCCGAGATCGGTACTCAGTTGAAAGAGTTAGATACGTTGAATGCGCAGGGGGACGATCGCAAGGTCATTTATGATTCCCAGATGAGCAGCCTGGTGGACGTTGATTACACCCAGGCGATCTCCAGCTACACCATGCAACAGCAGGCGCTGCAGGCTTCATACAAGACTTTTACCGATATGTCTCAGATGTCGCTGTTTCAGTTAAATTCATAAAAAATTTGGGCGTACTTTAACCGGGTGCGCTTAGTTTTTCCCACCGTCCTGATAAGGGACGGTGGGATTTTTTTTGCCTGCAGCCTGTGCGTTGCCACAAGGCCACTCTGAGAAGCATGCGTTAACGCGTGACTCGCGCGCGCGGTTTTATCCCTGTAACGCTGCCCTGTCTGAGAGCCGCATTCAGTTAAGGGCTGCGTATCCCCGAACCATCGCCTGTTACGCCGAGCATGCAATAAAAAACCCGGCCGGAGCCGGGTTCATGTGTGCTGCTAGCGCGCCTTACGGCTTGGTGGCAGGTGCAGTAGCCTGATGGGTGGCGCTGTGGCCGCCAGCAGAACCTCTGCCCTCAAATTTAAAGGCCGGACGTTGCCAGTCACTTTGACGGGCAGGCTCGGGTTGCCACACTGGCGCAGGCGCCTTGGTCATCGGTGCAGAAGCAAAGTGCTTCCAGCGCGTTTCGGCGTTGGCTTTTAATGCCTCAACAGGGATGTCGCGTGCGGCAACAGGTGCATGAGGTTCACTAACCGGCGTAATGGCTTCCTCAGCGGCAACAGGCGCGTGTAAAACCTCTTCCACCTGCGCTTCGGTCGCAGCGCTGACTTCAGTGCCCGCATGCTCATCCGCCGTTTCTTCAGGCGCGGATTCTGCGACAACCGGCACGTTCACCTCCGGCACGCTCACTTCCGGCGCTTCGACAGCGTCAGCAGGCTGAGCCTGTTGCGCGATCGCTTCAGCACCGGCTTCAGCGGCGGCTGGAATCACCGAAGGTTCATGATGAACCGGGGCTTCAATGGCCTGAGTATCGTCAGTATTCACCACGGTAACCGGGGCGTCAGCCTGCGGCTCTGCGATTTGTACTGGCGCAGCCTGTGAAGCCGGCGCTTCCTCAGTGGCGACAGGCAGGGCAACAGCAGGTGCAGTCTCTTCACGGCTGTAGTCCGGTGTCGATTGAGGCGCATCCTGAACGATTTGCTCTTCATTCGCTTGCGCGACCGGGTAGCGAATCCAGACTTTGCCGGACGCCATTTCAGGCGAAGCCGCAGCAGCGTCTAAAGGCATCGCGGACTGAGTCGGATAACGTTCATCACGGTAACGACGGCGACGCTGACCACTTACGCGCAGATGGCGAGGTGAACGGCGTGAACGACGTGGCATATTGGCATTATCGCGACCTTCGTTCTCCTCCGTCTCTTCAACCTGCGACGTTTCGACAACAGGCTGCACCTTTTGAACGTCAGCCGATTCGGCTGATTCAACGGCGGCGGCCTGCGGCTGGTCATTGTTATCACCAACGCGGACTTTCTGCGTCAGCTGGCGCGGTTTGCGACGTGGCATCACCTGAACGCGCTCGTCTTCCTGCGCATCCACAGCAGCAGGCGCGACCGCTTCGGCGGTTTGTTCCACCGCGCTGTTAGCGTCCTGCTGAGCACGTTTCTCTTCCTGACGACGACGCTGACGTTCAGCACGTTGTTCGCGGCGCTGTTGCTGCTGCTCATCACGCTGCTGGCGCGCTTCATCGCTCAGTACCGGACGATCGTCACGCACCTCATTAGGCTGGGCCTGACGCTTGTTACGACGATTGTCTTCACGCGGCTCGCGATTATCTCGAGACTCACCACGGTTATCACGGTTATCACGGTTATCACGGTTATCACGGTTATCACGAGCGTCACGGTTATCGCGAGATTCGCGCTGTTGTGCGTTATCACCGTTGCGCGGGGTACGTTCGCGACGGTTGTTGTTGCGACGATTATTACGACGATCGCCACGCGGGTTGCCGTTCTCGTCCTCGCTGGTTTTCTGCGGGGCCGTCACCTCGGCAACCGGCTCGACAGCCGCCGGAGCAGGTTCGCCAGCAAACAGTTTTTTCAATCCGCTCAGCAGACGGCTGACAAAACCTTCACTGGCCGGCGCGGCCGCTGGTGCGGGTTGCGTCACAGTCGCTGAAGGTGTGGCCACTTCCGGTGAGGCTTCGGCCGGTGCTGGCGGCGCATCGGGCATCACAAAGGCTGCGAGAGCAGGCTGCTCTGGACGGCGGCGCTCAGCATGCTCCTCTTCAGATGGCATCGCCATCTCGGCTTCATGCAGTTTCGGCAGGTGATAGCTCAGCGTTTGCGTTTCTTCGCCTTTGCGCACGCGCAGAACGGAGTAGTGCGGGGTTTCCATCCGGTCGTCCGGCACGATGACCGCACGTACGCCGCCCTGACGTTTCTCGATAGCATTTACCGCTTCACGTTTTTCATTCAGCAGGTAAGAGGCAACCGGGACCGGCACGATAGCATGCACTTCTTTGGTGTTGTCTTTCAGCGCTTCTTCTTCAATCAGGCGCAGAATGGACAGCGAGAGAGATTCGTTATCACGAATAGTGCCGGTGCCGCTACAACGTGGACACACATGGTGGCTGGACTCGCCCAGGGACGGGCTGAGGCGTTGGCGGGACATCTCCAGCAGGCCAAAACGTGAAATATGGCTGATTTGAATACGGGCGCGATCCTGACGGACGGCTTCACGTAGACGGTTTTCAACCGCGCGCTGGTGACGAACCGGTGTCATATCGATGAAGTCGATAACGATCAGGCCGCCCAGGTCGCGCAGACGCAGCTGGCGAGCAATTTCGTCGGCCGCTTCCAGGTTGGTATTAAAGGCGGTTTCTTCAATATCGCCACCGCGCGTGGCACGGGCGGAGTTGATATCGATGGCGGTAAGCGCTTCGGTACTGTCGATAACGATTGAGCCGCCTGACGGCAAGCGAACTTCACGCTGGAAAGCGGATTCGATTTGCGATTCGATTTGGTAATGGCTGAACAGCGGAATCTCACCGGTGTAGAGCTTAATTTTGCTGCTAAAGTCCGGACGGCCCAGCGCGGCGATATGCTGACGTGCCAGCTCCAGCACTTTAGGGTTATCGATAAGAATCTCACCGATATCCTGACGCAGATAATCGCGGAAGGCGCGCACGATCACGTTGCTTTCCTGATGGATCAGGAACGGGGCCGCGCGGCTGTCAGCCGCTTTTTTGATGGCTTCCCAATGCTTCAGACGGAAGCTAAGGTCCCACTGCAGCGATTCGGCTGATTTACCGACGCCCGCCGTGCGAACAATCAGCCCCATGCCATCGGGGAGTTCCAGCGCCGACAGCGCCTCTTTCAGTTCGGTACGGTCATCGCCTTCAATCCGACGTGAAATCCCACCCGCGCGCGGGTTATTTGGCATCAATACCAGATAGCTGCCTGCCAGAGAGATAAAGGTAGTGAGCGCAGCGCCTTTGTTGCCGCGTTCTTCTTTATCAATCTGAACAATGACTTCCTGACCTTCACGCAGCACGTCTTTAATGTTCGGACGACCGTGTGAGTTGTAATTAGCAGGGAAGTATTCGCGGGAAATTTCTTTCAGAGGGAGGAAACCGTGACGTTCTGCACCGTAATCGACGAAGGCCGCTTCAAGGCTGGGTTCGATACGGGTGATTTTACCTTTGTAGATATTGGCTTTTTTCTGTTCGTGTCCTGGGCTTTCGATATCCAGATCGTACAGACGTTGACCATCAACCAGGGCAACGCGCAACTCCTCCTGCTGAGTTGCGTTGATTAACATTCTTTTCATCGTAACGTACTCGTTATTCTTTCATGAGTGATTAAAGCTGCGGGCATAGTTACCCTGGACGAGTATCAACCGATGGCCCCGTGACTTAGTGCAATGTCGTCAACCTCACGGTTATCGACCGCGCGAGGGGCGCAAATAACGTCGGTGGCCTGTTTTTCATAAGGAACAACAGCACCAGATAGTGGAAATGCGAGAGATAATTCAGTAAACCCGTGCACTCCATCTCATGTCCAGGCCGCAACCCGCAGCCCGCTAAGTGTCTGATTTCGCATTACGTCTTACGCCATTGCTGCGTGTCTGCTCAATCCGACAAAATAACTAATTTCGTTTTTTTTCTTATCTGAATCTTCAGCTAAGAAACCCAAGCATTATTCCACTGCTAACCTTCATATAGCAAGGTGACTTTAACTCACTGATCAATTTTCTTTACATTTTAAGAACCCTACGACAAGAAGTGCACCCGCGCTGCTGAAAATCACAGCAATCACATTACGCTTCCTGACGAGACGCAAAGAGTTAAGCACAGAAAAAGGGGTGGCGCTATCAGGGGACACTATTTAGAATCGCCGCCATGAAAACAGAGAATCCAGGCGTACACTTTGTCGCCATCACGGCTGAAAATGCCGGACAACGCATTGACAACTTTTTGCGCACCCAGTTAAAGGGCGTGCCGAAAAGCATGATTTATCGCATCGTGCGTAAAGGCGAGGTGCGGGTTAACAAGAAACGCATCAAGCCAGAATATAAGCTGGAAGAGGGCGATGAGGTGCGTATCCCGCCCGTCCGGGTGGCCGAACGGGACGAAGAGGGCGTTTCGCCCAAGCTGGCCAAAGTGGCTTCTTTAGCCAATGCCATTCTCTTTGAAGACGATCACCTGCTGGTGCTGAATAAGCCGTCCGGTACAGCGGTACACGGTGGCAGCGGCCTGAGCTTTGGCGTGATAGAAGGCTTGCGCGCCCTGCGTCCTGAGGCTCGCTTCCTGGAGCTGGTGCACCGTCTGGATCGTGACACCTCTGGCGTCCTGCTGGTGGCCAAAAAGCGTTCAGCCTTGCGCTCGCTGCATGAACAACTGCGTGAGAAAGGCATGCAGAAAGACTATCTGGCGCTGGTTCAGGGTAACTGGCCATCGCATCTGAAAGTGGTTCAGGCACCATTGCTGAAAAACATTCTGCAAAGCGGTGAGCGCATGGTACGCGTGAGCAGCGACGGCAAGCCTTCAGAAACCCGGTTTAAAGTGGAAGAGCGCTTCGACTTCGCCACCCTTGTAAAAGCCAGCCCGGTTACCGGACGTACCCACCAGATTCGTGTGCATACGCTGCATGCCGGTCATCCTATTGCATTCGACGACCGCTACGGCGATCGCGCGTTTGACAGCCAGCTGTCCTCTACGGGGCTTAACCGCTTGTTCCTGCATGCGGCCGCGCTGACCTTTACGCATCCCAACACGGGTGAGACGCTCCGCATGGAAGCGCCACTGGATGACAAGTTGCAGCATTGCCTGACGATGCTGCGCCAGCAGAAAATCTGACGCGCCGGGCATCAATCCGACAGGGGGTTGATGCCTGCTTCTCGCAGCATATTGCTGAGCGCGATAAGCGGTAAACCGACCAGCGTATTCGGATCGCGTCCCTCAAGACGATCGAATAAACAAATCCCCAACCCTTCGCTTTTAAAGCTCCCTGCGCACTGCAGCGGTTGCTCTTTCTTTATATAGGCACGGATCTCGGCGTCGGTTAGCGTGCGGAAATGGACGCTAAACGGCTCACAGCATTGCATTAAGCGCTGGCTGGCAGGGTGGTATAGCGCCAGCCCGGTATAAAACGTTACGCGCTGGCCGCTGGCGGCCCGCAACTGTGCTTCCGCGTTTTCAACCGTATGGGGTTTCCCGGTTATCACGCCATTCAGCACGCAGACCTGGTCAGAACCAATAATCCAGTGGTCAGGATAACGTTGGGCCAGCGCCTGCGCCTTGGCGATGGCTAATCGGGTGACCAGCGCTTCCGCGCTTTCATGCGCTAACGGCGTTTCATCTGTCTGCGGCGAATCGACCGTGAAAGGCAGGCCCAGCCGCGCTAACAGTGCCTGACGAAAGGGCGACGTTGATGCTAAAAGAATCGATGCTGTCATTTTTTTTCAATATTGATAGCGAATTGGTGGCAGTCATTTTAAACTGTGCGCCGCACTGGATGCGAATAGTGGTTGAAAGATGCTGGTAAACGGCCTTTTTCTTTGACTCTATGTGATTACAAAGTTAATATGCGCGCCCTATGCAAAAGGTAAAATTACCCCTGACGCTGGACCCAGTCCGCACCGCTCAAAAACGCCTGGATTATCAAGGTGTTTATACCTCTCAACAGGTTGAGCGTGTTGCTGAGTCGGTCGTCAGTGTGGACAGTGATGTAGATTGTGTCATGTCGTTTGCGGTTGACAACCAGCGTCTGGCAGTACTGACGGGTACTGCTGATGTACAGGTTACGCTACGTTGTCAGCGCTGCAACCAGGTTTTTCCACATCATGTACACGTAAGCTATTGCTTCAGTCCTGTGTCGTCTGACGAGCAGGCCGAAGCGTTGCCGGAAGCGTACGAGCCGGTTGATGTCAACGAGTTTGGTGAGATTGACCTGCTGGCAGTTATCGAGGATGAAGTTATTCTCGCGCTGCCTGTGGTTCCGGTGCACGATTCTGAACACTGTGAAGTGTCCGAGGCGGACATGGTCTTTGGTCAGTTGCCTGCAGAGGCAGAAAAACCAAACCCATTTGCCGTATTAGCCAGTTTAAAGCGTAAGTAATAGGAGTAAGGTCCATGGCCGTACAACAGAATAAACCCACCCGTTCTAAGCGTGGTATGCGTCGTTCGCACGATGCGCTGACCACTGCCACTCTGTCAGTAGATAAAGTTTCTGGTGAAACTCATCTGCGTCACCACATCACTGCGGACGGTTACTACCGCGGTCGCAAGGTTATCGTTAAGTAAGTTCTTTGCTTAGCAAGGCGATACCTTGGCACGTTTGACCCTGGCTATCGATGCCATGGGCGGGGACTTCGGTCCCTGCGTGACGGTGCCTGCAGCATTGCAGGCACTGGCCTCTCATTCGGAAATTATCCTTCTTCTTGTCGGAGATCCCGACATTCTCACGCCATTGCTTGCCAAAGCGGATTCCTCCTTGCTGGAGCGACTGCAGGTTGTGCCTGCCGAATCAGTTATTGCAAGTGATGCGCGACCCGCACAAGCCATCCGTAACAGCCGCGGCAGTTCTATGCGAGTGGCGTTAGAGTTGGTTAAAGAAGGGCGGGCTCAGGCCTGCGTCAGCAGCGGCAACACGGGCGCGCTGATGGGGCTGGCGACATTATTACTGAAGCCGCTGGACGGGATTAAACGTCCGGCGCTTATGACCGTTTTACCCCATCAGCAGAAGGGAAAAACGGTCATTTTAGATTTAGGTGCCAATGTCGACTCAGACAGTGCGATGCTGGTGCAGTTTGCGGTAATGGGCTCAGTGATGGCGGAAGAAGTGTTGGGGATTGCGAATCCCCGTGTGGCACTTCTCAATATTGGTCATGAAGAGCATAAAGGGCTTGAAAGCATCCGCGATGCGGCGTTAAGTCTCAAGGCATTGCCGCAGATTAACTACATTGGTTACCTTGAAGGTAATGATTTACTGACTGGCAAAACGGATGTGCTGGTCTGTGATGGTTTCGCAGGAAACATCACTCTGAAGACAATGGAAGGCGTAGTAAGAATGTTTCTTTCTCTGTTCAAGTCATCAGAGGAAGGTAAGAAGCGGTCGTGGTGGCTGACGTTGCTGGGGCGCTGGATGAAAAAGCGTTTGGTCAGGCGCTTCGGGCATCTCAACCCCGACCAGTATAATGGCGCTTGTCTGTTAGGATTACGCGGGACAGTGATAAAGAGCCATGGTGCAGCAAATCAACATGCTTTTGCCGTGGCGATCAATCAGGCCGAGCAGACGGTGAGGCGGCAGGTGCCTGAACGCATTGCCGCCCGTCTGGACGCTGTATTAGCCAGGAGTGACAAAGCCTAGATGTTTACCAAAATTATCGGTACGGGCAGTTATTTGCCCAGCCAGATCCGCACCAATGCCGATCTGGAAAAAATGGTGGAGACTTCGGACGAGTGGATTGTTACCCGTACCGGCATTCGTGAGCGCCGTATTGCTGCGCCGGATGAGACTGTCGCAAGTATGGGACATCAGGCTGCACAATGTGCACTGGAAATGGCAGGCGTTGACGCCAATGATATCGGTCTGATCATCGTTGCGACCACCTCGTCCAGTCACGCCTTTCCAAGCTCTGCCTGCCTGATTCAGCAGATGCTTGACATCAAAGACTGTGCGGCGTTTGACCTCGCAGCAGCCTGTGCCGGCTTTACCTATGCGTTAAGCGTGGCCGATCAATATATTAAAAACGGTTCCGTTAAACATGCGTTAGTCATCGGTGCCGATGTCCTCGCGCGTACGCTCAATCCAGACGATCGTGGGACGATCATCCTGTTTGGTGATGGTGCCGGCGCTGTTGTGCTGGGCCAGAGCGAAGAGCAGGGGATCATTTCAACTCACCTGCACGCTGACGGTCGCTATGCGAAACTGTTGACGCTGCCGTATCAGGATCGCGAAAATCAGGATCAGCCCGCTTATTTGACAATGGCAGGCAATGAAGTCTTCAAAGTGGCGGTCACCGAGTTAGCCCATATTGTGGACGAAACCTTGCAGGCAAATAACATTGCGCGTGAAGAGCTGGACTGGCTGGTGCCGCATCAGGCTAACCTGCGTATTATCAGCGCCACGGCGAAAAAACTGGGTATGACCATGGAGAAAGTGGTCGTGACGCTGGATCGCCATGGAAATACCTCTGCCGCATCCGTGCCAAGTGCGCTGGATGAGGCGGTGCGCGATGGCCGCATCAAACCCGGACAACTTATTTTGCTGGAAGCCTTTGGTGGTGGATTCACCTGGGGTTCTGCGCTGGTTCGCTTTTGATTGACAGGAATTGAAAATGACGCAATTTGCTTTTGTTTTCCCAGGTCAGGGTTCACAGACTGTGGGCATGTTAGCGGATCTGGCCGCTGCTTATCCGGCGGTTGAAGCGACGTTTCGTGAAGCTTCTGATGTTCTCGGTTACGATCTTTGGCAGTTAGTCAGCCAGGGGCCGGCTGAAGAGCTGAATAAAACCTGGCAGACGCAGCCTGCTTTGCTGGCTGCCTCGGTAGCCATCTATCGTGTCTGGCAGCAGCAGGGCGGTCAACAACCCGCCCTGATGGCAGGTCACAGCCTGGGAGAATACTCCGCGCTGGTCTGCGCAGGTGTGCTGAATTTTGCGGACGCGATCAAGCTGGTTGAACTGCGCGGTAAGCTGATGCAGGAAGCCGTGCCTGAGGGCACGGGTGCGATGCAGGCAATTATCGGCCTTGATGACGCTGCGATTGCTAAAGCCTGTGAAGAAAGTGCGCAGGGCCAAGTGGTTTCGCCGGTTAACTTCAACTCGCCAGGCCAGGTGGTTATCGCCGGCAATAAAGAGGCGGTTGAACGTGCGGGTGCAGCCTGCAAAGCGGCAGGCGCAAAACGTGCGCTACCGCTGCCGGTAAGCGTCCCTTCACACTGCGCGCTGATGAAACCCGCTGCCGATAAGCTGGCATTAACACTGGAAAACATCACGTTCAATGCGCCAGCTGTGCCGGTCATTAACAACGTGGATGTCAAAGCCGAAACGGACGCCGACGCGATTCGACATGCGCTGATTCGTCAGCTTTACAGCCCGGTCCGCTGGACCGAGAGCGTTGAGGCTATGGCCGCGCAGGGCGTCACGCAACTTATTGAAATGGGACCGGGTAAAGTCCTTACCGGTCTGACAAAACGCATTGTAGACGGCCTGTCCGCAGCAGCGGTGAACGATACTGCGTCATTGACTGCGGCGCTTGCACAGGAATAAGAGGAAAATCATGAGCTTTGAAGGTAAAGTAGCGCTGGTAACTGGCGCAAGCCGCGGCATCGGCCGTGCGATTGCAGAAACCCTGGCCGCACGCGGTGCGAAAGTGGTAGGTACTGCAACCAGCCAAAGTGGCGCCGATGCTATCAGTGATTACCTTGGCGATAAAGGACAAGGTCTGCTGTTAAACGTGACGGATGCCGCTTCTGTAAACAGCGTTTTAGAGAAAATTCGCGCTGAATTTGGCGAAGTGGACATTTTAGTCAATAATGCAGGCATTACGCGTGATAATCTACTGATGCGTATGAAGGACGATGAGTGGCAGGATATCCTGGATACCAACCTCACATCGGTTTTCCGTCTTTCGAAGGCGGTGATGCGTGCCATGATGAAAAAGCGCATGGGTCGTATCATCACCATCGGTTCTGTTGTTGGAACCATGGGCAATGCGGGTCAGGCAAACTACGCTGCAGCAAAAGCAGGTTTGATTGGCTTTAGCAAATCACTGGCGCGCGAAATCGCGTCACGTGGCATTACCGTCAACGTCGTGGCTCCGGGCTTCATAGAGACTGACATGACGCGGGCACTGAACGAAGATCAACGTTCCGGTATTCTGGCGGAGGTCCCAGCGGGTCGTTTAGGCGAAGCGCAGGAAATTGCTAATGCCGTTGCATTCTTAGCCTCTGACGAAGCAGCCTACATCACGGGTGAGACGCTGCACGTCAATGGCGGCATGTATATGGTCTGATAATCACGAAATCATTTGCATTATTTGCGGATAAAACCGCACAATAGCGTAAAATCGTGGTTCGACCAGCCGGGATTTTGTTGCATCTTTTTCAACATTTTATACACTACGAAAACCATCGCGAAAGCGAGTTTTGATAGGAAATTAAATAGTATGAGCGATATCGAACAACGCGTTAAGAAAATCATCAGTGAGCAGCTGGGTGTGAAAGAGGAAGAAGTGACCAACTCTGCATCTTTCGTAGAAGACCTGGGTGCCGATTCTCTTGATACCGTTGAGCTGGTAATGGCTCTGGAAGAAGAGTTTGATACTGAAATTCCAGACGAAGAAGCTGAGAAAATCACTACCGTTCAGGCAGCGATCGACTATATCAATAGCCATAAAGGCTAATGAATATCTTCAGGCGGTCATATGACCGCCTGAGTTTTATGTTTGCCCCACAATAGTCATTTTTATCCCTCCCTGGAGGACGAACGTGTCTAAGCGTCGTGTAGTTGTGACTGGTCTTGGCATGTTGTCTCCTGTCGGCAATACCGTAGAGTCTACCTGGAGTGCTCTCCTTGCCGGTCAGAGCGGCATTAACCTGATCGACCATTTTGATACCAGCGCCTATGCAACACGTTTTGCAGGTCTGGTAAGAGATTTTAATTGCGATGACTTTATCTCTCGTAAAGATCAACGCAAGATGGATGACTTCATTCAGTACGGCATCGTGGCAGGCATTCAGGCCATGCAGGACAGCGGTCTGGTTGTGACCGACGAAAATGCAGGCCGGGTTGGCGCAGCAATTGGTTCGGGCATCGGGGGCTTGGGTCTTATTGAAGACAACCATACCTCTCTGGTGAACGGTGGCCCGCGTAAAATTAGCCCATTCTTTGTGCCTTCCACAATCGTCAATATGGTGGCGGGGCATCTCACCATCATGTATGGCCTGAAAGGCCCCAGCATCTCCATTGCGACCGCCTGTACGTCTGGCGTGCACAATATCGGTCATGCTGCACGTATCATCGCCTATAACGATGCCGACGTGATGCTGGCGGGCGGTGCGGAAAAAGCCAGTACGCCACTTGGCGTTGGCGGATTCGGCGCGGCACGTGCGCTGTCGACGCGTAACGAAACCCCCCAGGCGGCAAGCCGTCCATGGGATAAAGACCGAGATGGATTTGTACTGGGCGACGGCGCTGGCATTATCGTACTGGAAGAGTATGAGCATGCTAAGAAACGTGGCGCAAAAATCTATGCGGAAATTGTGGGCTTTGGGATGAGCAGCGATGCTTATCACATGACCTCACCGCCGGAAGACGGTTCAGGTGCAGCCGCTGCGATGATCAACGCGCTGCGTGATGCGCAGATGACGCCAGATAAGATTGGTTACGTCAATGCACACGGTACCTCAACCCCAGCCGGCGATAAAGCGGAAGCCCAGGCGGTGAAATCCGTTTTTGGTGCAGCAGCCAGTACGGTAATGGTCAGCTCCACCAAATCCATGACCGGCCATCTGTTGGGTGCGGCGGGCGCGGTTGAATCGATCTATTCGATTCTGGCCCTGCGCGACCAGGCGATTCCACCGACGCTGAACCTGGATAATCCTGATGAAGGTTGCGATCTTGATTTCGTTCCGCACACCGCTCGTCAGGTTTCGGGGCTGGAATACACGCTGTGTAACTCCTTCGGCTTCGGCGGTACCAACGGCTCGCTGATTTTCCGTAAAATCTAAACATTCCGTTTATGATTGCTGTAAAGGCCCGCAATGCGGGCCTTTTTTCTATCCAGCGGCGCGAAGAAACCGATAAAATCATGGCCATCGTCGAGCAACGTTCTGATACCGGAGAAACGGCAATGTGGATAAACGGCACTGAGCAATCCCAGCTGGCGGCCACCGATCGTGCCGTACAGTTTGGCGATGGCTGCTTTACGACCGCCGCGATCGGCAACGGCAAAATCCTGCTGTTTGACAGGCACATGCAGCGATTGCAGCAAAGCTGTGAACGGCTGTGGCTGAATGGCGTTGACTGGCCCGCGCTGGCGCAGGAGATGCAACACGCGGCCAGCGGACATGACAGGGCAGTGCTTAAAGTCATCATCAGCGCGGGCAGCGGCGGGCGGGGCTACAGCCGCAGCGGTTGTAGCGGCACCACACGAATCGTTTCGGTATCCCCCTGGCCTGCGCATTATGCGGCGCTACAGCAAACCGGCGTCAGGCTGGCCGTGAGCCCGGTCCGCCTGGCGCGCCAGCCTCAGTTTGCCGGCCTTAAGCACCTGAACCGGCTGGAACAGGTGATGATTCGTGCCCACCTTGAGCAGACCGACGCCGATGAGGCGCTGGTGCTTGACACTGACGGTTGGGTGGTGGAATGCTGTGCGGCCAATTTATTCTGGCGAAGCGGCGGCACGGTTTTTACCCCGGCGCTGGATCAGGCGGGCGTTGACGGCATTATGCGGCGCAGTCTGATAGCGGAAATGCGCGCCGCAGGTCAGATTTGTCAGGTGGTTCAGGCGGGACTGGCGCAACTCCAGGCAGCCGATGAGATTGTGGTATGCAACGCGCTGATGCCCGTATTACCCGTTCGACAACTTGATGCGCTATCGTTTGAACAGCGCACCTTGTTTAACCACCTACAGGCGAGCTGTAGAAAGATAATGGAAGCATCATGAGCCGAATCAAAAAAATAGGGGTGAGCGTTGTGGTCATCCTGCTCATCGCGGCAGCCGTGAGTTACTGGCAGGTTAAACAACTTGCAGCAACCCGGTTGACCCTTTCCCAGGAAACGATCTACACGCTGCCGGCAGGAACCGGTCGCGTTGCACTGGAAGCGCAGTTGGAAAGTCAAAAGATTATCCCTCACAGCATCTGGTTTGGCGCATTGCTTAAACTGGAGCCTGAGCTGGCCAAATTCAAAGCCGGAACCTATCGCCTTGAACCGACAATGACGGTCCGCAGTTTGCTGGAATTGCTCGCCAGCGGCAAAGAGGCACAATTCCCGCTGCGGTTTGTGGAAGGACAACGCCTGCAAGAGTGGCTTAGCGAATTACGTAAAGCGCCCTACGTGAAACATACGCTGCCGGATGACAGCTATGCGACCGTCGCCAGCACGCTGAAGCTGGACGAAAAGGCGCTGGAAGGCAGTTTCTTTCCGGATACTTATCTGTACACCGCAAACACCACCGATGTCGCGTTGCTGGAACGCGCGCATCAGCGGATGAAAAAGACCATCGATGAAGTCTGGCAGGGCAGGATGGATAACCTGCCCTATAAAGATCCGCAGGAAATGGTCACGATGGCGTCGATCATCGAAAAAGAAACCGGTGTGAGTGAAGAGCGGGCTAAGGTGGCTTCCGTGTTTATTAATCGCCTGCGCGTGGGGATGCGTCTGCAAACCGATCCTACCGTGATCTACGGCATGGGTAACGCCTATACTGGCACGCTGACGCGTAAAGATCTGGAAACGCCGTCGCCGTATAATACCTATATCATCAGCGGCCTGCCGCCGGGGCCAATTGCGATGCCGAGCAAAGCCTCACTGATTGCGGCCGCGCATCCGGAAAAAACCGACTATCTCTACTTCGTGGCGGATGGCAAAGGTGGACATACCTTCACCACCAATCTTGCCAGCCACAACAAGGCCGTGCAGGCTTACCGGCTGGTGTTAAAGGAAAAAAATGGACAGTAAGTTTATTGTTATTGAAGGCCTGGAAGGCGCAGGAAAAACCACGGCGCGCGATGCGGTCGTTGCAACACTGCGGGCCAGTGGAATCGACGATATTGTCTTTACCCGCGAACCCGGCGGCACACCGCTGGCTGAGCAGCTCCGCGTGCTGGTCAAGCAGGGCATTGAGGGCGAGCAGGTAACCGATAAAGCGGAACTGTTAATGCTGTATGCCGCGCGCGTCCAACTGGTGGAAACGGTGATCAAGCCTGCGCTGGCGCGGGGGGCCTGGGTGATAGGCGATCGTCACGATCTCTCCTCCCAGGCATATCAGGGCGGCGGTCGCGGGCTGGACGCCGAACTGATGCGCACCTTACGGGATACGGTACTGGGCGACTTTCGTCCTGACCTGACGCTGTACCTCGATGTTACGCCTGAAACCGGGTTACAGCGTGCCCGCGCCCGCGGAGAATTAGACCGCATTGAGCAGGAGTCGCTGCGCTTTTTTGAACGCACGCGTGAGCGATATCTGGCGCTGGCTGCCGCCGATGACAGTATCCTGACGATAGATGCCACTCAGCCGCTTGAGCAGGTTACAAGCGCGCTGCACGCCACCCTGACGGCCTGGCTGGCGGAACAGCGCGCATGAACTGGTATCCCTGGCTCAATCAACCTTACCGCCAGGTGATTGGTCAGCATCAGGATGGCCGTGCCCATCATGCGTTGTTGATCACCTCTCTTGACGGCATGGGCGATGATGCGCTGGTGTGGGGGATCAGCCGCTGGCTGATGTGCCTGCAACGCGACGGATTAAAAAGCTGTGGTCACTGCCATGGCTGCCAGCTGATGCAGGCAAATACGCACCCTGACTGGTACCGGCTTGAAGCTGAAAAAGGCAAAACGACGCTGGGCATTGATGCCGTGCGTCAGGTCACGGAAAAAATGTATCACTATGCGCAGCAGGGCGGTGCCAAGGTGGTCTGGCTGCCAGATGCGGCTCAGCTCAGCGAGGCGGCGGCTAATGCCTTACTGAAAACGCTGGAAGAGCCGCCAGCCAACAGTTGGTTCTTTTTAAGCTGTCGCGAGCCCTCACGCCTGCTGGCAACGCTGCGCAGTCGCTGCATGGTGCTGACGTTACCTCCACCAGATGAAAATCACAGTCTGGCCTGGCTGAGAAAGCAGGGGCAACATGATGAGGCCCCGCTACTGGCCGCGCTGCGGCTCAGTGCAGGTGCGCCCGGTGCGGCGCTGACGCTGTTGGATGATTGCCTGTGGCAGGCCCGGCAAAAACTGTGCGATTCCCTGCCGGGTGCGTTGCAACAGGACATTCTGCAACTCCTGCCCGTGCTGAACGCAGATAACAGCGCGGCACGGATTGGCTGGCTGTTATCATTCATACTGGATGCGATGAAATGGCAGCAGGGCGCAACCCAGTGGCTGACTAACGTCGATCGTCAGGACGTGGTCGCCATGCTGGCGCAGCACTTCTCGCAAACGGCACTCAATAACAGCGCTCAAGACTGGATGCGCTGCCGTGAATCGTTATTACAGGTTGCGGCAGTGAATCGTGAACTCCTCCTGACTGACAGATTACTGAGTTGGGCAGATAACCTGAAGCCCAGGTTACCCGGCTAAATGACTGAGAAAAATATGTTTATTGTTGATTCCCATTGCCATCTTGATGGTCTGGATTATGAGAAAAATCATCACGATCTTGATGATGTGATTGCCAAAGCGGCGGCGCGCGACGTCCGGTTCATGCTGGCTATCGCCACGACCTTACCCGGCTTTAGTACGCTGAAAGCGCTGGTGGGCGATCGTGAAAATATTGCGCTCTCCTGTGGCGTGCATCCGCTGAATCAGGAGGCGCCGTATGATGTTGAGTTATTCCGCCGCCTGGCCGCCGATCCTCAGGTGATCGCGCTGGGCGAGACCGGGCTGGATTACTACTATCAGCAGGAAACCAAAGCTCAGCAGCAGGACTCTTTTCGTGAACATATCCGTAGCGGAATTGCGCTGAATAAGCCGATTATCGTGCATACGCGTGATGCACGTGAAGACACGCTGGCCATTCTCAAGGAAGAGCAGGTTGAACGCTGTGGCGGCGTACTGCACTGCTTTACAGAAGATCAGGCGACGGCAGCAAAACTGCTGGATATGGGGTTCTATATCTCATTCTCGGGCATCGTCACCTTCCGCAATGCAGAGCAGATTCGTGACGCGGCGCGCTACGTCCCGCTGGATCGCATTCTGGTCGAAACCGACTCCCCTTATCTGGCGCCTGTTCCTTACCGGGGCAAAGAGAACCAGCCTGCTTACACGCGTGACGTTGCCGATTATCTTGCGGTGCTGAAAGGCGTAGATATTGAGACGCTGGCCGCCGCCACTACAAAAAACTTTTCTACGCTGTTTCATGTGCCGATGAGCCGTCTTGGTGCCTGATTCAGAGTTATTTCAGACGTTGTAATAAATACGAGATTATGTTCGTTGACCCTGTTGTGATTCGACAGGGTCAACTTTTATTGGCTGAAAAATCAGCAAAAAAACCGCCGTTGTGGCCGGCTGCTGGCGTGTGATTGACGAAACGTGATAGCCGTCAAAGTAACGAAGGGTAATTTATTTTACCCTTCGTAATAAATCAAAAAGGCGGATAACGCCAACCGGTAAAGAACCTCCCTCTTTACCACGCGCACTGCGCGAAAAACGCACTCATACTCAGGAGTTTCACGCTATGTTCAAAAATGCTTTTGCCAACTTACAAAAGGTTGGTAAATCGCTCATGCTGCCGGTATCGGTTCTTCCGATTGCCGGTATTTTATTAGGTGTTGGTTCAGCGAACTTTAGCTGGTTACCTGCGGTGGTATCGCATGTAATGGCGGAAGCGGGTGGATCGGTCTTTGCCAATATGCCGCTGATTTTTGCCATTGGCGTGGCACTCGGCTTTACCAATAACGACGGTGTTTCCGCACTGGCAGCGGTCGTGGCTTACGGCATCATGGTGAAAACCATGGCGGTGGTCGCTCCCTTAGTCCTGCATCTGCCGGCAGCGGAAATTGAGGCAAAACACCTTGCCGATACCGGGGTGCTGGGCGGTATTATTGCCGGCTCCATCGCCGCGTATATGTTTAACCGCTTCTATCGCATTAAGCTGCCCGAATATCTGGGCTTCTTTGCCGGTAAACGCTTTGTGCCGATTATCTCGGGCCTGGCGGCTATCGCGATGGGGCTGGTGCTGTCGTTTATCTGGCCACCGGTCGGTTCAGCGATTCAGGACTTCTCTCAGTGGGCGGCCTACCAAAACCCGGTGGTGGCGTTTGGTATCTACGGCGTCGTTGAACGTGCGCTGGTGCCATTTGGTCTGCACCACATCTGGAACGTTCCTTTCCAGATGCAGATTGGTGAGTACACCAATGCCGCAGGTCAGGTATTCCACGGCGATATCCCTCGCTACATGGCGGGTGACCCAACCGCAGGTAAACTTTCTGGCGGCTTCCTGTTCAAAATGTATGGCCTGCCTGCCGCGGCGATTGCCATCTGGCATTCGGCAAAACCTGAAAACCGTGCCAAAGTGGGCGGTATCATGATCTCTGCGGCGTTGACCTCGTTCCTGACCGGTATCACCGAGCCGATCGAGTTCTCGTTCATGTTTGTTGCGCCAATCCTGTATGTCATCCATGCCATTCTGGCCGGTCTGGCTTTCCCAATCTGTATCCTGCTGGGCATGCGTGACGGTACCAGTTTCTCCCATGGCCTGATCGACTTTATCGTCCTGAGTGGTAACAGCAGCAAAATCTGGTTGTTCCCGATTATCGGTATGATCTACGCCGCGGTTTACTACACCGTTTTCCGCGTCCTGATCGTGAAGCTGGATCTGAAAACCCCTGGCCGTGAAGACAGCGCAAGCGAACAGTCTTCTTCCGCGACCGGCGGTGAAATGGCGGGCAAACTGGTGTCTGCATTTGGTGGCAAAGAAAACATCACTAACCTTGATGCCTGTATCACACGTCTGCGCGTCAGCGTGGCCGATGTAAGCAAAGTGGATCAAACTGAACTGAAAAACCTGGGCGCACGTGGCGTCGTGGTGGCCGGTTCAGGCGTTCAGGCGATTTTCGGCACCAAATCCGATAACCTGAAAACAGATATGGATGACTACATCCGTAACAAGTCATAAGGTCTGATGCCGTTCTGGCACGGCGAAAACAGCGTTGAGTCTCGGCTCAACGCTGTTTTTTTTGCCCGAAGTTAAGGCTGACAGGGCATCGCGCTTTAGCCTGTCAGTTTGCTTCGCGAGTCAAAAATTTTGAGGTGGTCTGCAACAGTCGATCGGATAACCGTTGCAACTGTGCCGTTGCGGTCGCCGTTTCTTCTACCAGCGCCGCATTCTGCTGCGTGTCGGTATCCATTTGCGCCACGGCAATACCGATCTGTTTCACACCGGTGCTTTGCTCATGACTTCCCGTGCTGATCTCAGCCACCAGGTCGTTGACGCGATGAATCTCTTTAATGACCGCCTTCATGGTTTCGCCTGCCACGCTGACATTGGTCACGCCGGTTTCGACACGTGAATGACTTTCTGTAATCAGCGTTTTAATTTCCTGGGCTGCCACGGCGCTGCGCTGCGCCAGGTTTCTGACTTCGCCCGCGACCACAGCAAACCCCCGACCTTCATCCCCGGCACGTGCCGCTTCCACCGCCGCGTTAAGCGCCAGAATATTGGTTTGAAAAGCAATGCTGTCAATGACGCTGATGATTTCGCCGATTTTGCTACTGCTGTCCTGAATGGCGCGCATCGTCTGCTCAACGTCAGACACTGACTGACCGCCGCTGGCCACCTTCTGAAAGGCGTTGCTGACCACGTCGTTCGCGATCCTGGCGTTGTCTGCATTGCTTTGTACGGCTGAGGACAGCTGCTCCATCGAAGCACTGGTTTCTTCCAGCGCTGAAGCCTGTGATTCCGTTCGTTGTGACAGATCGCGGGTACCCTGGGCGATTTCCGTCGAGGATTTGGCTACCTGTTCCGCCGCTTCCTGGACCTCACTGATCAGGTCGCGGATGTGCTGGCGCATCACGGATAACTGGTAAATCAGGCTGGAGGTATCCCCGGCTTTAATGGCGTTGTGCTCATAAAGATGACCGTCGGCGATCAGGCCCGCCACTCTGACGGCAACGTCAGGCTCGGCACCCAGCTGCTTCATAACGGAAAAAAATATCAGCGTGCCCAGTGCGCCGCCGGCGATAAAGGTCAGGCTAATTAACAGAATCAACATCAAGGAGGTTCGGTCAATATGGGAAATGTTGTCGTCAATGATCTGGCTGACGGACGCATTGTAGATCTTTACGGCTTCTAACAGGGGATCCCGGACCGCGACATGTAAACGATCTGTCGTCGTTGCGATTTCCTTTAGCGCTCCTGCCACATTGTTTTCGTTGGCAAGGGCGTAGACGCGTTGCATGGACGCCAGGTAGTCAGGCCAGGCCTGCAACACTTTCTGCGTGATAGCAACCAGCGCCGGATCCTGAGATTGCTTAAGAAAATCAATCGCATTTTGCACAGCTTGCTGAGACTTCTGGTTAAATTTAGAGGTGGTTTGGCGTGATTCAACGGGCGTGGCGGAGCTAACCGGAAAGACGTAAGCATAGGAACGGCGAAAATGCGTGGCCATCTCCCGGGCGGCAACGTTCATTATCTGCACAGGCTCCAGCCGGGAAGCGTAGAGCTGCTGTTCTGACGCAGCCAGCGACCGAAGTGAGTGAAGAGAGATCACAGCGATAACAACCATGGCGAGAAGGAAAAAAGCGATGAGAAAAATCAGGCGATGTGACAATTTGACACGTTGTAAAATGCTCATATTCAACATCCTGTTTAATCGTTGATGTAATCGTTTTCTTGACTGTCAGGCGTCGCGCATCACAGAAAGCAGGTTAACCCGACACGCTGTTGATAGTTTCGGCAGGTAGCATTGGTGGTTTATTGATCAATTGTTGCAACTTTTGTCCAGGTGTCTCCTGTAGAAACAAATGGAGCGGGAGTTCCCGTCGGACAGCCCTGCGAGCGCGCGTGTCAGGTCTGGCCGCAGGCAACATAAAGGGGGCGACGAGTGCAAAGGGGGCAGAGACAGGAGAGACGGTTTTTCGCATACGGGCGCTGTTAAATGCGTTAAACGCCGCCGGTCATAACAAGAAAAAGTCGCCTGAGGTTGAAAGAAAACGAATTTCTCCCGCATACTGAGGTATTACCTCAGGCTCAAGGAATTGCTTTATGGCTGAAGAAACTATTTTCAGTAAAATTCTCCGTCGGGAGATCCCCGCCGACGTGGTGTATCAGGACGAACTGGTAACGGCTTTTCGCGATATTTCACCCCAGGCGCCAACGCATATTTTGATTATCCCCAATATCCTGATCCCAACCGCCAATGACGTCGAGGCGGCGCACGAGCAGGCGCTGGGTCGGATGTTCACCGCCGCCGCAAAGATTGCGCGGGAAGAAGGCATTGACGAAGACGGCTATCGCCTGATTGTTAACTGCAATAAACATGGCGGTCAGGAAGTTTATCATATCCATATGCATCTGGTGGGCGGCAAGCCGCTTGGCCCGATGCTGTCACACTGATCCCTGAAGGGAACCTTGCTATGCGTTCATGGTTGATATGTCTGCCCGTGGCGTTGCTGAGCCTTACTGGTTGCAGCAGCGACAAACCGATGATTAATACATCGCAGTCACTGGTCATGGAGTCGTCTGTCCTCTCGGCGGGTATTATTACCGACGAGCCAACGCTGGATGACCATGACGGCCAGAAACGTGCCAGCAGCATACTTTACAATCAGCGTGAAACGCCGGTGGTTGTGCACTATCGTTACTACTGGTACGACGACAAAGGGCTTGAAATAACGCCGCGTGAACCGGCTCAGGTTGTCACGGTTCCCCCCAACGGAAGCGTCGCTGCGGTGTCGCAACTGGGTAATCTGACGGCCAGCAAGGTTCGTCTCTATATCTATCTCTGAGGACTGTTACGTGATTCGCAGTGTTAACCGTACTGGCGCGCTAATGATGGCGCTTATTCTTTCTGGCTGCGTGATGAAACAGCAGCAGCCAGCACCGGTCGAACCGACTCAGCCTGTGGAGCCGGTTCAGCCTGTTCCTCAGCCAGAGCAACCGATCCCCCAGCCTCAACCTGTTCCGCAACCGCCTAAGCTGGTGACGATTAACTGGGATGCCAGCGTGGAACCCTTGGTCGCACAAATGGTGCGCGCCGCCACGGTGACGCCGGGAAGCGTGTTGCTGGTCGATCGCATTAAAAACAGCACTAACGGCGCACTACAGGGTGAAAAGGCGACCAGTGCTATTCAGAACGCGTTGAATAACAACGGTAAGTTCACTCTGGTGTCGTCAGAACAGCTGGCGCAGGCGAAACAAACACTTGGCCTTTCGCCAGACGACAGCCTGAACTCGCGCAGCAAGGCGATTGGCCTGGCGCGTAATCTCAACGCGCAGTACGTGCTCTACAGCACGGCCAAAGGCGATGTAAAATCACCGACCTTACAAATGCAGCTGATGCTGGTGCAGACGGGTGAAATTATCTGGTCTGGAAACGGTGTCGCCCAAAATTAATGCGGCGCTTCTGCAACTGATCAAGGCAACAACGGGCGAGCATCGGGTAACGGTAACACCGCTGGCAGGATTAACCGGGCAGAGCTGTCAGATCGTCACACAAAACGAACGGCTTCTCCTCCGCCCGGCGCCACAGTCAGCGATACCTTTCGTTAATCGCCAGCGCGAAGGGCGCATGCTGCGTAAATTGCGGCTGAGCGGCCTGGTGCAGCGCCCGCTGGCGGGTAACCGGCACGGCATTATCCTGCCCTGGCAGGACGGTGAGGTGATGAGCGATGCCGGATTCCGTGCTGCACGGCCTCAGGTACTTGCGTTATTGCAACGGCTACACCAGCAGCCGCTCACCGGTTACCGTTTATCCCTTTTGCCCCTGCTCTGGCAGTACTGGCAGCGTTGCCAGCAGCGACAGCACCGCTGGTTGCAGCAGCTGCAACGACTAACCAGACAGGGCGAGCCGCGGCCGTTACGCCTTGCACCGCTGCATATGGACGTGCATCCCGCTAATCTGATTCAGTCTGAACAGGGGCTGCACCTTATTGACTGGGAATATGCCGCAGACGGCGACGTGGCGCTTGAGCTGGCGGCCGTCTGTTTATCCGATCCCACTCAGCAAGAGCAGTGGCTAGGTGACTATGCCGCGCTCATGCAGATCCCGCTGACATCATTGCAACACCAGGTTTCGCGCTGGCAGCCCTGGCTGCATCTGTTAGTCGCCAGTTGGTATCAACTGCGCGCCGAACAGAGCGGCGATGCGCATTTACAACAGCTGGCTCAACAGAGCTGGCAGCAGATTTAACGGCTTTGTGCCGAGAAACAGGATTCAGGCTATGACAACAGGTTTCCCCGGCCCCTTGATGCTGGACGTCGAAGGTTTCGAACTGGATGCGGAAGAGCGTGAGATACTGCGCCATCCGCTGGTGGGTGGATTAATCCTTTTCGCCCGCAACTATCATGACCCCGCTCAACTGGCCGAGCTGGTGCGTCAGATTCGTGCCGCCTCGCCTACGCGCCTGGTGGTGGCGGTGGATCAGGAGGGCGGGCGAGTACAGCGTTTTCGTGATGGCTTTACGAATTTGCCCGCGATGCAGTCTTTTGCCGCGCTCAACGATATGACAACGGCAGGCGAGCTGGCGCAGCAGGCTGGCTGGCAGATGGCGGCCGAAATGATCGCGCTGGATATTGATATCAGCTTTGCGCCGGTGCTGGATATCGGCCATATCAGTGCGGCCATTGGCGATCGCGCGTTCCATGAGGACCCTGCGATTGCCCTGGCGATGGCGCGGCGTTTTATTGCCGGCATGCATGAGGCCGGAATGAAAACCACCGGTAAGCATTTCCCCGGTCACGGCGCGGTCAGTGCAGACTCCCACAAAGAGACACCGCGTGATGGCCGCAGCGAAGCCGAACTGCGCGAGCATGATATGGCGATATTCCGCACGCTGATCGGCGAGCAGGCGCTCGACGCTATTATGCCCGCACACGTGATCTATACGGAAGCCGATCCGCTCCCCGCCAGCGGTTCACCTTACTGGCTGAAAACGGTGTTACGCCAGGAGCTGGGTTTCAAGGGCGTGATTTTCTCGGACGATCTTTCGATGGAAGGCGCGGCGGTGATGGGCAGCTATGCCGAGCGTGCGCAACAGTCTCTGTCTGCCGGATGCGACATGATTCTGGTCTGTAACGATCGTCAGGGCGCGGTAAGCGTAATCGATAATTTGACCGTGATCGAGGCAGAGCCGGTGGTGCAGTTGTACCATCGGGGAACCTTTAGCCGGGACAGCCTGAAGGCCAGTCGCCGCTGGAAACAGAATGCGCAGCAGTTAAGCGCGCTGCAGGAACGCTGGCTGGCGCATAAAGCGACGTGGTAATCACGGGTTGCCCGGTGTGATGATCTTCAAGGATAAACATGATTATTTATCTTCACGGTTTCGATTCATCCAGTCCGGGCAACCACGAAAAAGTGCTGCAACTGCAGTTTATCGATCCTGACGTCAGGCTCATCAGCTACAGCACGCGCCATCCCAAACATGACATGCAGTTTCTGCTCAAAGAAACCGATAAAATGCTCAGTCTGAGCGACGATCCGCATCCGCTGATCTGCGGCGTAGGGCTGGGCGGGTACTGGTCAGAACGTATTGGTTTTTTGTGCGCGATCCGCCAGGCGATTTTCAATCCCAACCTGTTTCCGTACGAAAATATGGAAGGCAAGATAGATCGACCTGAAGAGTACCTGGACATTGCCACCAAGTGCGTCAGCGATTTTCGTGAACGTAATCGCGGCCGCTGCCTGACCCTTTTATCCCGCCACGATGAGATTCTCGACAGCCAGCGCAGCGCCGCACTGCTGGATCCCTACTACCCGATCGTTTGGGACGAAAGCGAAAGCCACAAGTTCCGCAATCTTTCCCCCCATCTTCACCGACTGAACGCCTTTAAAACGGCAGATTGACGCAGCCGGGCGCCCATGCGGTGCCCGATTGTGTAGTCGGCGTTGCCAGGAACTGTCTGCTAAATTTGATGTACATCAATTTTCTGAGGCCCATCGCTTCCCGCCATGCTATTCTGCCCCCAGATAGCGAAATTATGTCGCCAACCCTATGTTTATTAAGGTTTAATTTAACCATTGATTAACTTTTGGTTCACAATTTGAGGGGGGTTTTTGTTGACTACATCTGTTAAGAAAATTGTCATCGTCGGCGGTGGCGCCGGTGGGCTGGAGATGGCAACGCAGTTAGGCCATAAGCTGGGTCGCAAGAAGAAAGCCGAGATTATCCTGGTTGACCGCAACCACAGCCATCTGTGGAAGCCGTTGCTGCATGAAGTGGCCACCGGCTCCATGGATGAAGGCATTGACGCCCTCAGCTATCTGGCGCATGCCCGCAACCACGGTTTTCAGTTCCAACTGGGCTCGTTGACGAACATCAACCGTGAGAAAAAAGTCATCCAACTGGCTGAAGTCGTGAATTCGCAGGGGGAGGTATTGGTTCCCGAGCGCGAGCTGGCTTATGACACGCTGGTCATGGCGCTGGGCAGTACCTCAAACGATTTCGGCACGCCAGGCGTTAAAGATCACTGTATTTTCCTCGACAATCCGCAGCAGGCGCGTCGTTTCCATAATGAAATGCTGAATCTGTTCCTGAAATTCTCTGCCAGCGAAGGGGCGGTGGAGAAGGTGAACATTGCTATCGTCGGCGGCGGTGCAACGGGTGTTGAGCTGTCGGCAGAACTGCACAATGCAGTTAAGCAGCTACACAGCTACGGGTATAAAGCACTGGGCAGCGAGGCACTCAACGTCACGCTGGTGGAGGCGGGCGAACGTATTCTGCCTGCGCTACCGCCACGTATCTCCTCTGCGGCCCATCAGGAGCTCAGCAAGCTTGGCGTACGCGTTCTGACACAAACGATGGTGACCAGCGCAGACAAGCTGGGCCTGCATACCAAAAGTGGCGAGTTTATTGAAGCCGACTTAATGGTCTGGGCGGCAGGGATTAAAGCGCCTGACTTTATGAAAGCGATCGGCGGGCTGGAAACCAATCGCATCAACCAACTGGTGGTGAAAGAGACACTCCAGACCACGCTGGATGACGACATCTATGCCATCGGTGATTGCGCGTCCTGCGCCTTACCCGGCGGTGGATTTGTGCCCCCGCGCGCACAGTCCGCACACCAGATGGCATCCTGTGCGCTGGATAACATCCTGTTGCAATACCAGGGCAAGCCGCTTAAAGCCTATGTTTATAAAGACCACGGTTCACTGGTTTCTCTGTCACGCTTCAGCACCGTAGGAAGCCTGATGGGCAATCTGATGCGCGGATCGATGATGATAGAAGGGCGCATTGCCCGATTTGTCTATATATCACTGTATCGTATGCATCAGGTCGCGTTGCACGGTTATGTTAAGACCGGGCTAATGATGATCGTGGGCAGTCTCAACCGGGTCATCCGCCCCCGTCTGAAGCTTCACTAATCGCATCATCTGATTTTGTTTTAACCCGCTGATTTCATTGCTAACTTGTCTGTTATGCCGTGAAGTCAGCGCGGTATCCGGCCCCCTCATCGTCGCTCAGAACTCTCCGAAAACGTGGCACTAACGCTTCAGGCACGCTTTTCTTCCCATTGTCTGATATTGCAAAAGCTTTACATCTGTAAAACTTATCTCAACCAAACGGCGAGTCGCGCACGTCGGTTCTGCCAGAGCTGTAAGGGATTTCCCAGCGGCAGGAATGCGCGGTAACACTTTCAGGAGGAACTTCCTGTGAATAAATCAATGTTAGCGGGTATCGGTATTGGCGTGGCAGCGGCACTGGGTGTAGCCGCAGTAGCAAGCATTAACGTGTTTGATCGCGGTCCACAATATGCACAGGTGCTGTCAGCAACCCCAATTAAAGAATCGATTAAACAACCGCGTCAGGAGTGTCGTAACGTGACGCTGACGCACCGTCGTCCGGTTCAGGATGAAAACCGTATCGCCGGTTCAGTACTGGGTGCGGTAGCCGGTGGTGTTCTCGGCCACCAGTTTGGCGGCGGTCGTGGACGCGACGTCGCAACGGTAGCCGGTGCGCTGGCGGGCGGTTATGCGGGCAACCAGGTTCAGGGCGGTATGCAGGATCGCGATACCTACACCACCTCTGAACAGCGTTGTAAGACCGTGTACGACAAGCAGGAAAAAATGCTGGGTTATGACGTCACCTATAAGATCGGCGACCAGCAGGGTAAAATCCGCATGGAAAACGATCCCGGTACCCGTATCCCGGTTGACCGTAACGGACAGTTAATCCTGAACGGCGATAAAGCATAAAATCCAGGGCAAAGCTTGCCGCATTGCGGTCACACAGCACACCATGAAACACGAAAGCGCATCTCCGGATGCGCTTTTTTTTATGGGTCACCATGAAGGCTTTACTAACCTGCGTGACCCGATGAAGCCGCCGGGCGAGCCGAACACAGCGATAAGCCTTATTGTGCTGAGCGGTAAAGCGGTGCGCGCCAGACAACATCGCCCTCAGACCGGATCAGTCGGTAAGGTCGCCACCTTCACCAGCCATCGCCGCACAGCGCCTTCATCCTCAGAAGACAGATCGGCAAGCAGACCCGCTTCGGCCGCCTTAACGGCCGCTTTGCTCCGGGTCAGAACCTGCTGTCCTTCATCCGTCAGGCCAATAATCTGAATTCGACCATGCTCCTCGTGAGGGCGACGGTGGATCAGGCTTGCCCGCTCAAGGTTGCTGACAATCACGCTCATGGTTTGTGGCGTCAGCAAGGAGAGCCGGGCCAGTTCGGCACCCGATGCACCAGGGTAGGCTGCCAGCATCGTCAGCACGGAAAACTGGGGCAGAGTCAGGCCCGTGGCTTTCAGGGCATGTTCCATCCGCATCTTATGAACGGCATGCGCCTGACGAAGCAGATAGCCAATGTGGCCTTTTGTGCCGCGCATGCCTTCTCCAGGGCCGGGCAGCGACAGATTGTGCGATCCTGACTTGCGCATAATGTAAGAACTCTTATATTGTTGTTCGTGTTCTTATATTAACAGGCAGGATTGATTATGGCATCGTATTCTCACCACCGAAGCGACTGGTCTACATTTGAACAAGCTGCGCCCGAGGTCGTTGCAGCGCTGGGCATGCTGGGCAAGGCGGTTGACCACGCAGGCCTGGATAAAACACTGACCGAACTGATCAAACTCCGGGCATCGCAGTTGAATGGCTGCGCATTTTGCCTTCAGTTTCATCTTAATGTGGCGCGTAAAGCCGGGCTGGCTTCAGCGAAAATCGATTTAGTCGCGACCTGGCGCGACGCGGGCATTTATTCCGGGCGTGAAGCGGCCGCTCTGGCATGGACGGAGGCGCTTACGCTGATGGCACAGCAGCCGATTCCGGATGCGCTATATGATGTGGTCAGTACCCTGTTTACGTCGCAGGAGATGATTTTCCTGACCTCGGCAATTGGGGCGATCAACGCCTGGAACCGAATTGCAGGTGCGCTGCAGTTTGCTCCGCCGCTACCCAGATAAGTACAGGGCACGCCGTTCCGGATAAGCCTGTTTGCTCACGAGGCCGCCTGAAGGCAGGCATAAAAAAAGCCGCCCTGAGCGGGGCGGCTTCGCTTGATGCTGGTGGTGAGCGGGTTAAGAGGCGACCCGGTTTTCCATGAGCTGCGCCATAAACGACTGCACCCATTCCATACGCACCTTTCTTTCCGCCAGTTCACGGGTAAAGCGCAGGCGCGTCGGGCCTTCAAGCTTCCACTGCTTCGCATCTTTTTGCAGCAGGCCGATTAGCCAGGCAGGATCCACACTGTTTTGCGGCGCGAAATCAAAATAGCCACCTTTATCGCTGGCTTCGATTTTACGCACGCCAAGTGCTCTGGCCTTCATCCGCAACAGGGCAATGTCCAGCAGGTTACGGGCCGGATCGGGTAGCAGACCGAAGCGGTCGATCATTTCCACCTTCAGCTCCTGCAACTCGTCTTCTGCTTCGGCACTGGCGATGCGTTTATACAGCGACAGGCGCGTATTCACGTCCGGAATAAACGCCTCGGGCAGCAGGGCGGGCATACGTAACTCGACTTCAGTTTGATTGCTGGTGAGATCTTCGAGGGAAGGTTCCCGACCGGCTTTCAGGGCATCGACCGCATTTTCCAGCAGTTCCATGTAGAGTGAAAAGCCCAGCGTTTCCATCTGACCACTTTGTTCTTCACCCAGCAGTTCGCCCGCGCCACGAATCTCCAGATCGTGCGTCGCCAGGGCAAAGCCTGCGCCCAGATCTTCCAGCGAGGCGATAGCTTCCAGGCGTTTTTGCGCGTCGGTCGTCATGGCTTTCGGGTGCGGCGTCAGCAGCCAGGCATAAGCCTGGTGGTGCGATCGGCCTACGCGTCCGCGCAGCTGGTGCAGCTGCGCCAGCCCGAAGTGGTCGGCGCGCTCAATAATAATGGTATTGGCCGTTGGGATATCAATGCCGGTTTCAATAATGGTGGTGCAGACCAGAACGTTGAAACGCTGATGATGGAAGTCATTCATCACCCGCTCAAGGTCGCGCTCGCGCATTTGCCCGTGGCCGATGGCGACGCGCGCCTCTGGCACCAGTTCCGTCAGGCGCTGAGCGGCTTTCTCAATGTTCTCAACATCGTTGTACAGGTAATAAACCTGACCCCCACGCAGGATTTCGCGCAGAATCGCTTCGCGGATCACCAGATCGTCAAATTCCCGAACAAAGGTTTTTACCGCGAGTCGACGCGCTGGTGGCGTGGCGATGATGGAGAGATCGCGCATTCCGCTCATGGCCATATTCAGAGTGCGGGGGATCGGCGTAGCGGTCAGCGTCAGAATATCGACATCGGCACGCATCGCTTTGATGCGCTCTTTATGACGCACGCCAAACCGGTGCTCTTCATCCACAATCAGCAAGCCCAGATCGTGCCATTTGATATCGCTCATCAACAGCTTATGCGTACCAATCAGAATGTCGATTTTGCCTTCGCTGGCTTCCTGCAGTATCTGGTTTTGCTCCCTGGCGCTGCGGAAGCGGGACAGCATTTCGATGCGCACGGGCCAGTTAGCGAAACGATCGCGGAAGTTATCATAGTGCTGCTGTGCCAGCAGCGTGGTCGGCACCAGCACCGCCACCTGCTTATTGTTTTCCACCGCCAGGAAGGCGGCACGCATCGCCACTTCTGTTTTACCGAAGCCCACATCGCCACAGACCAGACGATCCATCGCCAGCGGCTGACACATATCGCTTAACACGGCATTGATAGCCTGAGCCTGATCGGGCGTGGTTTCAAACGGGAAACTTTCGCAGAAGAGCTGATACTGCTCGCGGTCGTGTTTAAAGGCATAGCCGCTTTTTGCCGCGCGCTGCGCATAGATATCCAGCAGCTCGGCGGCGACGTCGCGCACTTTCTCGGCCGCTTTCTGACGGGCGCGTGACCAGGCATCGCTGCCCAGCTTATGCAGCGGCGCGTTTTCATCGGCGCCACCCGCATAGCGGCTGATCAGATGAAGCGAGGAAACCGGCACGTACAGCTTGGCATCGTTGGCATAAGAGAGCATCAGATACTCGGCCTGGATGCCGCCGGCTTCAAGCGTGGTCAGGCCGATATAGCGGCCCACACCATGTTCAAGATGCACGACCGGCTGCCCCGGATGCAATTCCGCCAGGTTGCGGATGAGAATGTCCGGATTAATGGTACGGCGCGTATCCTGGCGGCGACGGCTGATGCGCTCGCCCAGCAGATCGCTTTCACAGATCAGCGCACGATGGCCTTGCGTATCCACAAAGCCACGCTCGCTGGCGCCGATCATCAGCACATGCTCTCCGGCGCTGACTTCGCGCAGATGATGAATGGCCTTAGGGCGAATTTTGATGCGCGCCAGCAGCTCTTGCAGGCTTTCACGGCGGCCTTCGCTCTCCACGGAGAACACGACGCCGCCGCTGAACTGCTCCAGAAACTGACGCAGGTTATCCAGCGGGGCTTTCGCCTGGGCCTGAACCGATAAGTCCGGCAGAGATTCATAACCCAGGTTGGTGTTGGCCGCTTTGGCCGGCAAAACGTCATGGGTCATACGGATGCGCGGCCAGGCTTTCAGCTCGCTCATCAACGCATCCGGCCTCAGCCACAGCGTGGCGGGCTCAAGCAGCGGACGCATCGGGTCAACACGGCGATTTTCGTAGCGCGCGTTGGCATCATTCCAGAATCGGTCTGCGCCGCCTTCCAGATCGCCGCAGTTAACAATCAGCGTATTATCAGGCAGATAGCTGAACAGCGAGGGTAACGGCTGTTCAAAGAACAAGGGTTGCCAGTATTCAATACCGGCGGGCAGGGTGCCTTTGCTCACCTGCTGATAAACATGCTCGGCTTCACGGCGAACATCAAAAATTTCACGCCAGCGGCTGCGGAAGAGCTCTATAGCGGCTTTATCGCTGGGAAACTCGTGGGCCGGCAGCAGATTGATGGCGGGAACGGCTTCCAGCGTGCGCTGGCTGTCGACGTCAAACAGGCGCAGGCTGTCGATCTCGTCATCAAAAAAATCAATACGGTAAGGTTGCTCGCTGCCCATCGGGAACAGGTCGAGCAGAGCGCCGCGGGTCGCGTATTCCCCGTGCTCCATCACCTGGTCCACATGGCGGTAGCCCGCCTGTTCAAGCTGATCGCGCAGGCGATCGCGTGACAGTTTCTGACCCTGCTGCATCACCAGCGCATGGCCGTGCAGGAAGCTGTGCGGGCAAACGCGCTGCATCAGCGTGTTGACCGGCATAATCAGCATGCCGCGCTGCAAGGTAGGCAGTTGATACAGGGTGGAAAGACGGGCCGAAATAATGTCCTGATGCGGTGAGAAACTGTCATAAGGCAGCGTCTCCCAGTCTGCGAGATGCGTGACAGGCAAATCGGTAAACTGACGAATCTCGTCCAGCAGCCGCAGGGCGGTTTGCGTATCGGGTGTAATCATTAACACCGGACCAGCATGACGCTCGGTAATGCTGGCACACTCAACCGCGTGCGCAGCGCCAGTCAGCTGGCCGAGCTGGCGTTGATCGCCAGATTTCACGGGCAGGGTATAGCGAGTCGGTTCGGACATGTGATCTCGAGGTTGCTCCATTTTTACCAGGGCGTAATCATTCCATAATACGCCATGGGGATCACCTCTGCGGTAAATTTTTCTACCGCTTCGCCTTTGGGCAGGCGTGACTGAAGGGTTGCTGTGTGTAAATCTTTTTTGCGAACAAGGTCCGCAGGAAAGTCAAACGGGTACATCAGCGTGACGTTCATTGCCGTCATCACTTTAGGATACGGAGTATATCGGCTTGCGCGCTGAATAATCGTACGATTAACCCCCTCTTTGTAGCCTAATCCTGTGCATCGAACACTTTCCTAACCTATTCTGATACAACTTTGCAGCAGACTCAGAGGGTTAGTGGTTTCATAAAGTGGGCCGCTCCTTTATCATCCTCTCTACTTATTTTCCAGCAACTGCACATTGGATTCCATGTATCAACCTGTCGCGCTATTTATCGGTCTGCGCTACATGCGCGGAAGAGCCGCAGACCGTTTCGGTCGCTTTGTCTCCTGGCTCTCCACCATTGGTATCACGCTTGGCGTGCTGGCAATGATTACTGTGCTGTCTGTGATGAATGGTTTCGAGCGAGAGCTTGAGGGCAACATCCTGGGCCTGATGCCGCAGGCGCTGGTCACTAGCGACAAAGGCAGCATCAATCCTCAACAATTCCCGGCATCCGCTCTTAAGCTGAACGGCGTTAACCGCATTGCGCCGTTAACCACCGCGAACGTCGTGCTGCAAAGCCCACACAGCGTTTCGGTTGGGGTGATGTTAGGCATTCAGCCGGATGAAAAAGACCCGCTTACGCCCTACCTCGTTAACACCCAGCAGACTGTGCTGCAGCCGGGACAGTACAACGTTATCCTGGGTGAACAACTGGCCTCGCAACTCGGCGTCAAACGCGGAGATACGCTGCGATTAATGGTGCCGTCGGTGAGCCAGTTCACCCCGATGGGCCGCGTACCGAGCCAGCGCCTGTTTACCGTCGCCGGAACCTATGCGGCTAACAGCGAGGTGGACGGCTACCAGATCCTGGTCAATCAACAGGATGCCTCACGGATAATGCGCTATCCGGCAGGGAATATCACCGGCTGGCGTCTGTGGCTGGATAAACCGCTGCAGGTAGATACCGTCACTCAGCAACGCTTACCGGCGGGAATGGTATGGAAGGACTGGCGCGAGCGTAAAGGGGATCTGTTCCAGGCCGTGCGCATGGAAAAGAACATGATGGGGCTGCTGCTGAGCCTGATTATTGCCGTCGCTGCCTTTAATATCATCACCTCGCTGGGCCTGTTGATCATGGAGAAGCAGGGCGAAGTGGCTATTCTGCAAACCCAGGGATTAACCCGCCGTCAGATTGTCGCCGTCTTTATGGTACAGGGCGCCAGTGCCGGCATCATCGGCACGCTGCTCGGTGCGCTGCTGGGCGTGCTGTTAGCCAGCCAGCTCAACAACCTGATGCCGGTTATCGGCCTGTTCCTGGATGGCGCGGCGCTGCCCGTCGATATTAATATGTGGCAGGTGGTGACTATCGCCTTCAGCGCAATGATTATTGCGCTGCTTTCCACGCTTTACCCTTCATGGCGCGCTGCCGCCGTACAACCCGCTGAGGCTTTACGCTATGAGTAACTCTCCTTTGTTGCAGTGCCGTGACCTGTGCAAACGCTATCAGGAAGGCAGCGTCCAGACCGACGTACTGCGCAATGTGACCTTTGATGTGCAACCTGGTGAACTGATGGCGATTGTTGGCAGTTCGGGTTCAGGTAAAAGTACCCTGTTGCACCTGCTGGGCGGGCTGGATGCGCCCACCTCGGGAGAAGTGGTGTTTGACGGCCGTTCGCTAAACGGGATGTCATCCTCTGCTAAAGCGGAGTTACGTAATCGTGAGCTCGGCTTTATCTATCAGTTTCACCATCTGCTGCCTGATTTCACCGCGCTGGAAAATGTCGCCATGCCGTTACTGATCGGCAAAGTGGCTAAAGGCGAAGCGCAAACCCGCGCGCGCGAAATGCTGGCGGCGGTCGGGCTGGAACACCGTGCGGCGCATCGTCCCTCGGAACTCTCTGGCGGTGAACGTCAACGTGTGGCTATCGCCCGTGCGCTGGTTAACCGCCCGCGCCTGGTCATGGCCGATGAGCCAACGGGTAACCTGGATGCGCGCAACGCCGACGCGATTTTCGAACTGTTGGGTGAACTGAATGTGCGTCAGGGCACCGCGTTTCTGGTGGTGACACACGACCTGCATCTGGCGAAGCGCATGTCGCGGCAGATGGAGATGCGTGACGGCCAGTTAAGCGATCGCATCGTTCTTGCGGGAGCGGTCTGATGGGATCGTCGTTATCGCTGCTGTTGGGGCTGCGTTTTAGCCGCGGTCGCCGTCGCGGAGGAATGGTTTCGCTGATCTCCGTTATTTCCACGATCGGTATCGCCCTGGGCGTGGCGGTATTAATCATTGGCCTCAGCGCAATGAACGGATTCGAACGTGAGCTGAACAAGCGCATTCTGGCCGTAGTGCCGCACGGGGAGATTGAAGCGGTTAATCCGCCGTTTCAGCACTGGCAGTCCATGATTGCGCCGATTGAGCAGGTACCGGGTATCGCCGCTGCGGCTCCCTATATCAATTTTACCGGACTGATTGAAAGCGGCACAAAGATGGAAGCGCTGCAGGTTAAAGGCGTGGATCCGGCGCAGGAACCGCGTCTAAGCGCGCTGCCGCAGTTTGTCACAGACAACGCCTGGGCAAGCTTTGCGCCGGGTAAAAGTCAGATCATCCTCGGCGGCGGCATTGCTCAGGCGCTGAACGTGAAGCAGGGCGACTGGATCACCATCATGATCCCTAACAATGATGGCGAAAATAAGCTACTGCAACCTAAACGCATTCGTTTGCAGGTGAGCGGCATTCTTCAGTTGAGCGGCATGCTGGATCACAGCCTGGCGCTGGTGCCGCTTGCGGATGCGCAGCAATATCTGGATATGGGCGACAACGTCACCGGTATCGCGCTGAAAATGAACGATCCGTTCCAGGCGGCTAAACTGGTGCGGGCGGCCGGAGAAGTCACGCACGCTTACGTCTATATCAAAAGCTGGATCGGCACCTACGGCTATATGTACCGCGATATTCAAATGATCCGCGCCATCATGTATCTGGCGATGGTGCTGGTTATTGGCGTGGCCTGTTTCAACATCGTTTCCACGCTGGTGATGGCCGTGAAAGACAAGAGCAGTGATATTGCGGTACTGCGCACGCTGGGGGCGAAAGACGGGCTGATCCGCGCCATCTTTATCTGGTATGGCCTGCTGGCGGGCTTACTGGGCAGCGTCAGCGGCGTAGTGGTTGGGGTGCTGGTGGCGCTCAACCTCACTTCGCTGATGAAAGGGCTGGAATCCCTGACCGGTCACCATTTATTAGCGGGCGATATCTATTTCATTGACTTCCTGCCGTCTGAATTACACTGGCTGGACGTGTTTTCGGTATTGATTACCGCTATTGTGCTAAGCCTGCTGGCAAGTTGGTATCCGGCGCGGCGCGCCAGTCGTATCGATCCGGCTCGCGTGCTGAGCGGCCAGTAATCAGCTCAGGCGCACGCGCCTGACAGCAGGATGATGTAAACCTTAAACCGACCACCGGGCCTCATCGCCCGCTTTATATTGACCCGCGGTAGCTGCCTTTCGCTACCGCACCAGGAGACTTTATGCGTACACCTCGTCGCCGTTTACGACTTGCCCGCCTGAAGAAAACGCGCAGAAAAGTGCATCAGCGCTTTCGCCAGCGTATTTTCGAACGCGATCGTCAGGCCGAACTGGCGGCGCACCCGTTGCCGAGAATCGTTGTCTTAACGGGTGCGGGGATATCCGCAGAATCGGGAATTAACACCTTTCGTGCCGCTGACGGATTATGGGAAGAGCACCGGGTAGAAGATGTCGCGACGCCAGAAGGTTTCAGACGTGACCCGGCGCTGGTTCAGCGTTTTTATAACGCCCGTCGCCAGCAGCTTCAGCAACCGGAGATCCAGCCCAACGCGGCACATCTTGCCCTGGCGGAGCTTGAACAGGTATTGGGCGATAACTTTCTGTTGGTCACGCAGAATATCGATAATTTGCATGAACGCGCGGGCAACAGCCGCGTGCTGCACATGCACGGCGAGCTGTTAAAAGTGCGCTGCGCCAACAGCGGCCAGGTTATCGACTGGCATGAAGATGTCACGCCAGAAGATCGCTGTACCTGCTGTCAGTTCCCCTCGGTGCTGCGTCCGCACGTCGTCTGGTTCGGCGAAATGCCGCTCGGCATGGAAGAGATCTACCAGGCGCTGGAGCAGGCGAATCTGTTTATCGCCATTGGCACCTCGGGCCATGTTTATCCGGCCGCCGGATTCGTCCATGAGGCAAAACTGCAGGGGGCGCATACGGTAGAGCTGAACCTTGAACCGAGCCAGGTCGGTAACGAGTTTGCCGAAAGCCACTATGGACTGGCCAGCGAGGTGGTGCCTGCTTTTGTGCATAAGCTGCTGCACGCGCTACACAAATAACGCCTTGTGCCGCCGGATGAATCGCGGGCTACTCGCCCGCTGTTCATCCAGACAGGTTTCCAGCGTCCTTCTGTCCTCCTTCGTTTCCGCGCGATCGCCGCACCATTTTTTCCGCCCAATAACCATTGTATGTCGCCTGTCCGCAGGCTGCCAGCGGCCCCACGCAGACCCGCACAGCGGTCAAAAACAGGCCCAGCTTTAACGCTGCGGGCGACGGCCGTGAAAAGCGTGCGAAAATCGCCGCAAAAAACAGCAGTTGCATGCTTTTTAATGCAATTCGCCATTCTTAATTTGCCGCACAGGGACTAACCTGAAGGATAATGATTTGACGCAACGCGACCGCTTGCTCGTCTGTTAATAATAACGGGCGGCAAATTTTAAGGATGGCATATGAAGCAATTACTCGAACGCTTTTTGCGTTATGTGGCAGTGGAAACTCAGGCAAAACCTCAGGCACGTCAGGTGCCAAGCAGTGAAGGGCAGTGGATTCTGGCCCGCCAGCTGCAGGAAGAGCTGCTGGCGTTGGGCTTTGTTGATGTCAGCCTCAGCGATCACTGCTGTGTGATGGGCACGTTACCGGCAAATGTTGACTGGCCAACGCCGGTTATTGGCTTTATTTCTCATATGGATACCTCGCCGGATTTTACTGCGAAAAATGTCAATCCGCAGATCATCGAAAACTACCGGGGCGGAGATATTGCGCTGGGAAATGGGGATGAAGTGCTGTCACCGGTGATGTTTCCGGTGCTCCATAAGCTGACGGGGCACACGCTGATTACCACCGATGGAAAAACCCTGCTGGGTGCCGATGACAAAGCCGGTATAGCAGAAATCATGACGGCGATGGCGCGGCTGGCAGAGGGCGATATTCCGCACGGCGCGATTCGCGTTGCCTTCACCCCGGATGAAGAGATTGGCCGCGGCACATCGCATTTCGATGTTGAAGGTTTTGCGGCCGACTGGGCTTATACCGTTGACGGTAGCGATGTGGGCGAATTCGAATACGAAAACTTCAATGCGGCTTCGGCGCTGGTGAAGGTGGTGGGTAACAACGTTCACCCCGGCTCCGCGAAAAACGTGATGGTGAATGCGCTGGAACTGGCCACCCGCTTTAACGCCGCGCTGCCTGCCGGAGAGAAACCAGAGTGCACTGACGGCTATGAAGGCTTCTTCCATCTTCACCAGATGAAGGGCACGGTTGAAAATGCGGAGATGCACTACATCATCCGTGATTTCGATACGGCAGCCTTTGAACAGCGGAAAAATACGCTGCTGCAGGTGGCGGAGGAGATCAACAAGGGATTGCATCCGGACTGCTCTGTTACCGTGGAGATCAGCAACAGCTATCGCAACATGCGTGAGAAAGTCGAACCTTTCCCGCACATTATCGACCTGGCCCTGCAGGCGATGCGCGACTGCGGCATCGAGCCGGTGGTGAAACCGATTCGCGGCGGTACGGACGGTTCGTCGCTGTCATGGAAAGGGCTACCTTGTCCAAACCTGTTTACCGGTGGCTATAACTATCACGGCAAACATGAATTTGCGTCGCTGAATATTATGGCGCAATCGGTTGAGGTTATCGTCCGTCTGGCGGCGCTGGCGGGGCAGAGAAAAGCCTGAATATAAAAGGCCGCGTTGCCCGACAGGGCAACGCGGCCGTTAAAACCGTGGCAACGGCAAGGCGTTATTCCGCGCTAAAGTACCAGTAACCGGCGTTGACCAGCCCGGCAATCTGCGCCAGTACCGCGGGATCGTCCAGCGCATCACCCAAATCCTCAAGCGCGATTTCGTGATTGTGCGCCAGCACAGCCATGACCGCCGGGTGCGCGCATTCAACGCGTTCGCCGTTGATATAGACGGCATTGCCCAGCGTCAGGACGCGTAAGCCGCCAAGGCGCGACAGCACATCGCCCTGCTGCAGCGCATCGTAGATTTCATCGGGCTGATAAGGCGGCTCCGGCGGCGCAACGTCAAGTTCATGTCGGGACTGCGAAATAAACTCACCCAGCCACTGTTCAAAATGCGCTGGCTGATTCACCACATCCAGCATCACCTTGCGCAAGCCTTCGACCTCCTGCGGCAGGATCAGCGACGGGCAGTCACGCGCGGGCACGTCCGGATCGCTGTAACGCAGGCTACCCAGCTCATTCGCCAGCGCGTAATCGGCAAAGCCGCTAATCAGCTCACGCCCGCTGGGCGCGCGGAAGCCCACAGAGTAGTTCAGAGCATTTTCCAGCGAGTATCCTTCGTGCGGAAATCCGGGTGGAATATACAGAATATCGCCCGGCTCCATCTCTTCATCAATGATGGCATCGAAAGGTTCGACCTGAAGCAGGTCAGGATGAGGACAATGCTGTTTCAGCGGTACTTTTTCTCCGACGCGCCAGCGACGACGGCCGGTGCCCTGAATGATAAACACATCATACTGGTCAAAGTGCGGGCCAACGCCTCCGCCGGGTACGGAAAAGGAGATCATCAGGTCATCTAAGCGCCAGTCCGGCAGAAAGCGGAAAGGGCGCATCAGCGCGGCGGAAGGCTCATGCCAGTGGTTCACCGCCTGCACCAGCAGTGACCAGTTGTTCTCACCCAGGTGGTCATAACTTTCAAACGGACCGTGGCTGACCTGCCACTTTTCGTTTTGCTGGCTGACCAGACGGCTGTCGACCTCATTTTCCATAGCTAATCCCGCCAGTTCATCAGGCGAGATGGGATCGATAAAGTTCTTGAAGCCACGCTTCAGCACCACCGGGCGCTTTTGCCAGTAACGCTGAATAAAATCGGGCCAGTTGAGATCGAGCTGATAATCCATAGAGAGATTCCGCTAAGGGCTGTAAATACCCGCAAGTATAACAGCCCGCGGCGTGAACTACTCGCGGCGATGTTCCATTTCCTGCCGCTCAAACACCACTTCCATGCGCGCACCGCCTAGTGGGCTACTAGAGGCAATGACCTTACCGGCATACTGTTCGAGAATATCGCGAACTACCGCCAGCCCCAGCCCCTGACCGGGACGTAAGGTATCGGCGCGCTGCCCACGCACAAATATCATATCGCGTTTGCTTTCAGGAATGCCCGGACCGTCATCATCGATATAAAGATGCAAGGCATGGTCGGTCTGATGGGCGCTGACTTCAATAAATTCCAGACAGTACTTGCAGGCATTATCCAGGACGTTACCCAGCACTTCCATAAAGTCATTCTGATCGCCGAAGAAGGTGGTTTCTGGTGAGATATCCAGCGTGATTTCGACGCCTTTACGCTGATAAACCTTATTCAGCGCTGAACACAAGCTGTCCAGCAAACCGGACACTGAATGCAGATCGCGCTGTAGCGGATTGTGATCGGCCTGCATGCTGGCGCGGTGCAGGTAATATCCCACCTGCTGCGAAATGCGGCTGATCTGCTCCAGCATAATCGGTTCGGCCTGTTCCACCGTCAGCTCTTTACCGCCGCGCAGAGAGCGCAGGGTAGTTTGCAGCACCGCCAGCGGCGTTTTCAGGCTATGGGTCAGGTCAGCAAGCGTGGTGCGGTAGCGGGTATACCGCTGACGTTCGTTGGTCAGCAGCAGATTAAGGTTACGCACCAGCGAGCGTAACTCCTGCGGCGGATTGTCATCCAGGTTTTCACGCTGTCCGGTTTCCAGCTCGCGCACCTGAAGCGTTAAATGCCCGATTGGACGCAGGCTCCAGTGGGCCGCCAGCCAGAGCAAGGGAACGATTAAAATCAGGTTGGCCGCCAGCACATAGCTGAACCATGACCAGACCACATCGGAATGCTGAAGCTCCTGCGGAATCGTATCGACCACGACAATGGTCAGCGCGGGCAGATTGGTTGTCGCGTCATAGCGGTTTACCGCTACCGAGTGGGTAAAGGTGTCCTGATCGTCATCGTCATTATCCCAGGCGTGGAGCTGCTGCTGAGCGGTAAGGTTATCGCCCATCGCAGCCCGGCTGGTGCTGTTGTTGGTATCTATCTCATAGAAGTCCGGCTTCAACAGCCATTCAGGTTGGATCTTTTCACGAATTTCCGGCACGTCGCGCTGCTGCCAGAGCAGTTTGCCGTGTTCATCATAAATAAATACCAGCGTTGGGAAATTGAGCATCGTGCGCTCAGGCTGGGCGATGGTGAGCTTATTATCTTTCCACTGTGCCAAGGTGAAAAATAAATTACTTTCTCCCCGCATCACGCGATAGGTATTTTTATCAAAACTTACCACATAGCCAATGACCGCAACCATGCCATAAGAAAGGGAAAGAATTAATACAATGGCGGCGGAAGCCAGTAAGAAGCGCGTCCGCAGCGAAATAGGGCGATAGCGTTTAAACCAGGACATCATCAGAGATCAAAGCGGTAGCCCTGGCCGCGAACGGTAGCGATGACTTCGTCAGAGTGCAGCGCAAGAATCTTTTTACGCAGACGTCCCATTAAAACATCGATCGTGTGACTTTCACGTAACTCTGCATCGGGATAAAGCTGCAGCATTAAGGAGTCTTTACTCACCACTTTGCCAGCGTTGCGAATAAGGGTTTCCACAATCGTGTATTCAAATGCGGTCAGCTTAACGGGCTGGTCGTGAATCGTGAGTTCGCGACGGGATAAATCCACCTGAAAGGGGGCCATGGCAATAATCTGCGACGCATGACCGCTGTTGCGGCGCATTAATGCCTGCAGGCGTGCGGCGACTTCCTCAATATGAAAAGGCTTCGTCACATAATCATCCGCACCGGCTTCCAGGGCTTCGACTTTCGCCTGCCAGCCTTCGCGTGCGGTCAGGACCAAAATAGGCTGACGCACGGCGTCATTACGCCAGCGACGAATTAACGACATGCCATCTTCGTCCGGTAATCCCAGATCGACCAACGCAATGTCGGGCAGATGTTCCTGGAGAAAATAATCGGCTTCTTTGGCATCTTCGGCAGCATCAACCTGATGACCCATTTCTCGCAGTTGTACTGAAAGATGGTGGCGCAGCAGGGCATTATCTTCCACAACCAGAACACGCATAGGATTTCCTTTAGCATCAGATCGAAACGAACTTAAACAAGTATAAGCGAAATGAACTAAACAGCAGGTTAACGCAGACCGGCGGCAACCGGTCTGCAGGCAGGATTTTATTTCAGGTCATCAACCATCTGAATCGCGCGACCAATATAATTTGCCGGGGTCATCTGTTTTAAGCGAACTTTTTCGTCTTCCGGCAGCGCCAGGCTGTCGATAAAGGCCTGCATACCGGCCGCATCAACGCGCTTGCCACGGGTCAGTTCTTTCAACTTCTCATAAGGTTTTTCAATACCGTAGCGACGCATAACGGTCTGGATCGGCTCTGCCAGCACTTCCCAGTTATGATCCAGTTCGTCAAGCAGACGATCGCGGTTCACTTCCAGCTTGGAAATGCCTTTCAGGGTAGCCTGATAGGCGATCAGCGCGTAACCCACGCCCACGCCAAGGTTACGCAGCACGGTAGAGTCGGTCAGATCGCGCTGCCAGCGGGAAACCGGCAGTTTGCTGGCCAGGTGCTGCATCACCGCGTTTGCCAGGCCCAGATTGCCTTCTGAGTTTTCGAAGTCAATCGGGTTTACTTTATGCGGCATGGTGGAAGAGCCGATTTCGCCCGCGATGGTTTTTTGTTTGAAGTGGTTCAGCGCCACATAGCCCCAGATATCGCGATCGAAATCGATCAGGATGGTATTAAAGCGGGCGATGCAGTCGAACAGCTCGGCAATATAGTCGTGTGGCTCAATCTGGGTGGTGTAGGGATTCCAGGTAATGCCCAGCGAGGTCACAAATTCTTCGCTTAACTGGTGCCAGTCGGCTTCCGGGTAAGCGGCAATGTGCGCGTTATAGTTGCCCACGGCACCGTTGATTTTGCCCAGCACTTCAATCTGCGACAGCTGGCGTAGCTGACGTTCCATGCGGTAGGCCACGTTGGCCATCTCTTTACCCATGGTGGACGGCGTTGCGGGCTGACCGTGAGTGCGTGACAGCAGAGGAATGTCACGGTATTCCTGTGCCAGTCCTTTTACCGCGGCAATCAGCTGCTGCCAGTAAGGCAGAATGACATCGCGACGCGCCGTTTCCAGCATTAACGCGTGAGACAGGTTATTGATGTCTTCAGAGGTACAGGCGAAGTGAATAAACTCAGACACCGCGTGCAGCGCAGGCACGTCAGCCACTTTTTCTTTCAGGAAATACTCAACCGCTTTCACGTCATGGTTAGTGGTGCGCTCAATCGTTTTGATGCGCGCGGCGTCCGTTTCATTGAAACTGGTGACAATCCCATCAAGGAAAGCGTTTGCGTCAGCATCAAATGCAGGAACTTCCTTGATCTCTGCGGTCGCAGCCAGTTTTTGTAACCAGCGAACTTCAACCTCAACGCGGAACTTCAGCAAACCAAATTCGCTGAAGATTGCGCGCAGCGGGCTGACTTTATCGCCGTAACGACCATCGACAGGTGAGACGGCGGTCAGAGAGGATAATTCCATCAGTGCAACTCCTGATTCATTTACGGTGTTTGCCCCACTGACTCAGTAAGCCAGTGGCAGGCGGGATAAAAGGGCTTTGGCTTCGCGCAGCAGGCGCTGGCGCGAAAACATCAGCTGCAGTCGGCCTCCGCCGACCTGCTGCCAGAGTACGGCGGCACGAATACCGGCCAGCAACGTGGCGCGAACTTTACTTTGTAACAGGGCATTCTGCAGGACAGCCGGGGAACCGGTAACCTGAATGCGCGGCCCGAGCGGGCTGATGACATCCACATAAATACCGGCCATGGCGCTCAGAATCGTGTCCGATTCCAGTTCGTAGTGCGCCAGTTGGCGATCGAGCTGGCTGATGCGCTGGGCCAGCGTATTCATGGCCTGCTTGTTGGCATTCAGTTTGCGCTCCAGCACCATCAGACTCAGCGTATAACGGGTCAGCTCTGCGCTGGCGCCTTTACGGTTGCTGCTGTTCAGCACCGCCATCAGGGTTTCAAGCCCAAGGCGCAGGTTGGCTTCATTGTTGCCGAATACCGCCAGCGTGGAGGTGGGGTTGAGATCCAGCACGCTGCGCAGGGATACCGTCAGCGCTTCAGGCTGACAGTGACCCTGATTGGCTAACTGCTGCACCAGATGGGCAGCCTGGCAAATGCCCGCCAGCGCGAGGGTGATTTCCTGATAGTTTTTTGCCACGGTCACTCCTGTTTACGCGTTATTAGCGCCGGTATTATGCGGCAACCCAAGGCAAACGCTCTTCAATGATGCCGCCACCCAGGCAAACATCGCCAAGGTAGAACACCGCAGACTGCCCCGGGGTGACCGCGGCAACCGGTTCGTCGAACCGGACTTCAATTTTGTCATCGCCTTGCGGAATGATTTCGCAGGGGATATCGGTCTGGCGATAGCGGGTTTTCACCGTACAGCGCAGCGGGGCGCGGAGCGGCTGACGATCGACCCAGTGCAGTTGCTGGGCGATGAGGCCGACCGACATCAGACGCGGGTGATCGCCACCCTGCGCCACGATCAAACGATTACGCGCCACGTCTTTATCTACCACATACCAGGGATCGTCTTTGCTTTCTTTCATACCGCCGATGCCCAGCCCTTTGCGCTGGCCCAGCGTATGGTACATCAGCCCCTGATGCTCACCGACAACCTGGCCATCAACGGTTTCGATTTCACCGGGCTGAGCGGGCAGGTAGCGCGCCAGGAATTCACGGAACTTGCGTTCACCGATGAAACAAATGCCGGTGGAATCTTTTTTCTTAGCCGTGATTAATTCAAGCTCTTCAGCGATGCGGCGGACTTCGGGTTTTTCCAGCTCGCCGACCGGAAACAGGCTCTGGGCAATTTGTTCATGGCTGAGCGTATAAAGGAAGTAGCTCTGGTCTTTGTTTCCATCCCGTCCGCGCAGCAGATGGCTGCGGCCGTCACTGTCCTGACGACGGACATAGTGACCGGTTGCGATAAAGTCTGCGCCCAGATCTTCAGCGGCAAACTCCAGAAACGCTTTGAACTTAATTTCTTTATTACACAGGATATCGGGATTCGGTGTGCGACCGGCCTTGTACTCTTCAAGGAAGTGCTCAAAGACGTTATCCCAGTATTCCGCCGCAAAATTCACTTTGTGCAGTTTAATACCCAGTTTGTCGCACACGGCTTGCGCATCCGCCAGATCGTCAGCGGCGGTACAATACTCCTCGCCATCGTCTTCCTCCCAGTTCTTCATGAACAGGCCTTCAACCTGATAGCCCTGCTGTTGCAGTAACCAGGCGGAAACGGAAGAATCGACGCCGCCGGACATCCCGACGATCACTTTTTTCTGGCAGTTATCAGACATCACAAGCTCGCAAAACAATAAAACAGGCGGCGCATTCTATCACGCTGAAGTCGGGTGCGCACCTGCATGAAACGGCCAGTTGAACGGGCTAATCAGGTCTAACGGGTAGCGAACCCCCTGTTGCCATCGACGTACGCTTTCTGCCACCAGCGGCGAACGCAGGTTAGATGCCGTCAGTATCTGCTCTGGCGGCAGCCACCAGCAGCGGTCAATGTCGCTGTCCTGTGGAGCGGTGGGCAGTGGCGCATCCAGATCCAGACCAAACAGAAACCGCACAAAAGGCGTATTATCGGGGGCTATCCACTGGTTGATTCCAATAAAATACTGCACCGCGGCGTCAATTCCTGTCTCTTCAATCAGTTCACGCTGCGCGGCTTCATGAAGCGTTTCGTCGGCTTCAAGATGACCGGCGGGCTGGTTCCAGGTTGCCACACCGTTCACCTGTTCTTCCACGACCAGAAGTTTTCCCTGTGCCTGTACCAGGCACGCCACGGTGACATGCGGTTTAAACATCAATCCTCCGGAATTGTTAACTTGAAGTTATGGAAATGATAACAGCATTCAGACTAAGGTGCTGATATCCCGCCATTCGCCGGGGGCCAGATTATCCAGCTCAAAGTCACCCATCGCATAGCGCACCAGGCGCAATGTCGGGAAGCCAATATGGGCGGTCATGCGTCTGACCTGGCGGTTGCGTCCTTCATACAGGGTAATTTTCAGCCACTGCGTGGGTATCGCTTTTCGCTCACGAATGGGCGGCTGACGTGCCCACAACCACGCGGGTTCTGCTACTTTTTCGATACCGGCTGGCAGAGTAAGGCCGTCTTTCAGATTAACCCCATCCCGTAGGGGCTGCAGATCGCGCTCTTCTGGCGCGCCTTCAACCTGAACATAATAAATCTTGCCGGTACGCTTGCCGGGCTGGGTGAGCGCGGCCTGCAAGGCTCCATCGTTGGTCAGCACCATCAGTCCTTCACTGTCGCGGTCAAGACGACCCGCGGCATAAACCTCGCTCACATCAATAAAATCTTTAAGCGTCCGGCGGCCGGCTTCGTCCGTAAACTGCGGTAACACATCAAAGGGTTTATTGAACAGGAGCACGCGCCTGACGGCAGGCGGCGCTACCGCTTTACGTTGCACGGGGCGAGTTTGTCGGCTGAATCGTTTATTTGGTTGAGAAGTCTGATTAGTTTTTCGCATAAGCTTTGCAGTCAGAAACATTCAGCGCATTATAACGCGAAATTGCGGTGATTGGCGTGGCGTCAATATTCAAGTAGTATTGACGCGCATCTTACAAATCATTAACAAAAAATCGCTCGAAGGAGAGGTTAATGGAAAGCAAAGTAGTTGTTCCGGCGGAAGGTCAGAAAATCACCCTGAATCAAGGCAAACTGGTTGTGCCAAACAACCCGGTTATCCCTTATATCGAAGGGGATGGTATCGGTGTTGATGTTTCACCAGTGATGCTGAAAGTGGTTGATGCCGCTGTGAAAAAAGCCTACAACGGCGAGCGTAAAATCTCCTGGATGGAGATTTATACCGGCGAAAAATCGGTTGAACTCTACGGTCAGGATGTCTGGCTGCCGCAAGAAACCCTCGATTTAATCAAAGAATACCGCGTAGCGATCAAAGGTCCACTGACCACGCCAGTCGGCGGCGGCATCCGTTCTCTGAACGTTGCGCTGCGTCAGGAACTTGATCTGTACGTTTGTCTTCGTCCGGTTCGTTACTACACCGGCACACCAAGCCCGGTTAAACGTCCTGAAGATACCGATATGGTGATCTTCCGTGAAAACTCAGAAGATATCTATGCCGGTATCGAGTGGAAAGCGGGCACGGCAGAAGCCGACAAAGTGATCAAATTCCTGCGCGAAGAAATGGGCGTGAAGAAAATTCGCTTCCCACAGAACTGCGGCATCGGCGTTAAGCCTTGTTCGGAAGAGGGGACCAAGCGCCTGGTGCGTGCGGCAGTGGAATACACCATCACTAACGATCGTGATTCACTGACTCTGGTTCACAAAGGCAACATCATGAAGTTCACCGAAGGCTCATTCAAAGACTGGGGTTACCAGTTAGTGAAAGAAGAGTTCGGCGGCGAGCTGATCGATGGTGGTCCATGGATGAAGTTTAAAAATCCAAACACCGGCAAAGAGATCGTTGTGAAAGACGTGATCGCGGATGCCTTCCTGCAGCAAATCCTGCTGCGTCCGGCTGAATACGACGTTATTGCCTGTATGAACCTGAACGGCGACTACATTTCCGACGCCCTGGCGGCGCAGGTTGGCGGTATTGGTATCGCACCAGGCGCAAACATCGGTGACGAATGTGCCCTGTTCGAAGCAACCCACGGTACAGCACCGAAGTATGCGGGTCAGGATAAAGTGAACCCAGGTTCCGTCATCCTGTCAGCTGAAATGATGCTGCGTCATATGGAATGGTTCGAAGCCGCAGACCTGATTGTTAAAGGCATGGAAGGCGCAATCGCTGCTAAGACCGTGACCTATGACTTCGAACGTCTGATGGATGGCGCTAAACTGCTGAAATGTTCAGAGTTTGGTGACGCGATTATCGCGAATATGTAACACCAGCCTTGCCTGATCCAGCCAGCATAGATCTCAATTTATGCTGGCTTTTCTTTTCTCCAATCCTTTCCCCGAATCCTCCCCAAAACTGATTGTAAAACATGCTGCTCAGGCGGCTACAATCGTCCAGTCTTTTCCACGATCATCTTGGTATTTTGACGTCTACGGAGGTGAAGCGTGATCGATTTATTTCTATGTATTAAATCCATTAGCCTTGTAAGACTTTTCGAAAAGTGAACGTTGCCCACGAAATGCGGAGCTTTCTGAATTGGCCAAAAAAGGTCGGTATGATTTCTGACGTTTTCAACATATTCTTTGTATATCATCCGAAGTTTGCTGCATCAGTAACGTGGCGGTGAGCAAAAAGTGAACAAAGGACTCAGGCAAACCCTGTATTCTGGCGAAGCAGGCCGGAGGATGATATTGGTTTGACATTGACGGTTTTGTTTTTAACGAAGAAAAATGATTAAAAATGAACAAGACTGAACCCGAACAGTGCGTCATGGTCTCACCATCATAGTGTGTATCTAAACAGAGTAAACGGCTTCTTCGTCCCGGATAATTTATAATATATACTGTGGCCTGAGTGATGGCGTAATGTTAATGTGCATAAGATGCGTCTGGCAGATTAATTGCATCGGCAATGCTATTTATGGTTAGACCCTTAGGATGTTAAGGCTTGAGTCGGGACAATTTAAATGAGTAAAATCACAAAACAATTCGCTGCAAAATTATTTCTTTCCATGTGGAAAGTAACCGGCTATCGCGTAAGAAAATTGCCCGTTTTTCTGAAAATGATAATCTTAAAAGCATTGCTATTATTTCAAATACGGCCTTGGGTGATTTTTTATTTAACACGCCTTCTATTCGTGCAATAAAAGAACGCTGGCCAAATGCCAAAATTACGCTGGTCATCTTAAAGAGAAATCATCCCCTGGTAGAAGGGAGTAATATTTTTGATGAGGTTTTATATTGGGGAGGAAAAGTTTCAGGTATGCTCTCTTTGATAAAATCATTAAGAAAAAATCAGGTTGAGGCAACGTTCATCCTTCATTCGCGAACGCCTTATGATATCCTTACCGCTTCGTTAGCAGGTTCTCGTTATATTTTTAAAGATGTTTATTATACTGATTATCAGGGCAGAAAAGACTTTATTCTGAAAACATGCTTGTCTTCGTTTTACGATAACAGAAAAAAAGGGAATATCCACTTTATTCGCCAAAAAACTGAAATGCTTGAATCAGTAGGCATTATGGTAAAGTCTGAATCAATGTTTATTCCCGCACCCTATAAACCTCAGCGCTATGATAAGACAGTTATTGGCATACATGCTGGGGCATCCAGTACAGAAAGATGCTGGCCTGAATCTGCTTTCTCACTGTTAATCAGTAAATTAATTAATGAGTATAGCGATTTGGTTATTGAACTCATCGGTGCTCCAGGAGAAAAAGCCCTAAATCAACGCATCATTGAGGGAATGGAATCGCAAAGTGACAGGGTGATCAACGTTGCAGGAAGTACAAATTTGATACAACTGGCTGAGAAAATAAGTGGTTTCACGACGTTAATTGTTGGAGATACAGGCCCTTTACATCTTGCTATCGCGGTAAAGACACCGACAGTTGCCTTGTTTCCTAACCAGAGCACGATAGACGGTGGCGCGCCCCTTCAAGACAAAGGTATCCATCAGGTTTTACATCCAGATGATGAAAAAAATGGATTGCGTGGAATCAACTGGACTCATGTATATGATGCGGTAGCGCGAAATCTGTCTTGAAAATATCTCAGGAGGAAGGGGTAAGCCGTCCTCCTTTTATCGATTTTTTACTTAATGGAGCTAATGTAAGCTCGTCATGAAAATAAAAAATAAATTCAATGGATTTTTATAAATAATCTTTCTATGGCTTCTCATTTTTGTTTGGCTTGAAATAATGGGTTTATAATGCTGATATAATATCGCCTAAGAAAAAATAGTGTTTTGAATTTTTTTTTTTGGCTGCTAACTCTGCGTGTTTTATAATTTATCTGTTTCTGTTTCTGTTTCTGTTTCTGTTTCTGTTTCTGTTTCTGTTTCTGTTTCTGTTTCTGTTATCTGATATGTCATGTTGCATCTTCTCACAATGCCGAAAGCAGAAAGCGTTAATTTTCTACTGTCTGAACAGAAGATCATTGATGAGGCATCAATGTTCAACGCCTTATTGAAGATTTACTACACTCCAGCGCGAGGGCATTTTATCCACTGTTCCGAATATGCTCCATTCAGCTAGTGAACGACGGTATCGAGAAGCGTACCGTGATACTTCTCAGCATTACCATTCTGATTAATGACTTCATAGGACACGATGGAGCCAGGATTAAGCGATGTGGAAGGGGAAAGCAGAACATAAGAATGCGGTTGCACCATAATATCCCTCAGCACAGCATTATCCACTTTCGCATTCAGGCTCATATACCAGGGCGTTGGATTTGTTATTTTTAGCTCTTGTCCCTTTAGGATAAAGTTCAGCTTCTTTGCATCCTCTGGCTGAGGCGCTCTTAACCCTGTTGGCCGTACGAACACTTTCAAACGCAGGCGCAGTGGCAATATCAGCTTCCGTGGGTTCTGACCATCGGATTTTTTGATCGCCGGTATCTGATAAAGGTTTAGCCAGTATAAGGTTTCTTTATCCGGGGCGAGCGCAGAACGTGTGGTCAGCATCAGTTTCACCGAACGGACTTCGCCGGGCTGCATGTTAAATATCGGCGGCATAGCCATCACAGGTGTTTTACTTTTATCGGGCGACAGATGGATATCACCTTCATCCGTCCAGATTTGCACAATGGCAGGGCTTTCTGCCTTGTTTATCAGGTTGACGGATTGTGCAGTGTCCCCAGCGTTAAAAACAATCCGTGTTTTATCGATATTCACGGCGGCCTGATTGACGCCCGGTAGCATAAACATCGACAGCAGCATGAATCTACTGAAAACTAACAACGACCTGTAACTGAGCATTGACGGTTCCTGCAGTAGTGATCTGTCCGGGAATGGCTTCAAGCGAGGCGGTGAAGTCTCCTTGATAGGTTTCACCATGACTTGAGGAAATCAGTGAGGTTAAGTCTTTATAGGCATACCATCCACGACTGTTTCCTGAGCCGGTGCTGGTAAAATCCGGTAATAAATTCATGGCTGTTCCATTGCTGTTGTAGATTTTAATTCCCACTCCTGACGCAACGTCGCTATTGCCATACCGGGTGTCCAGTAGCCAGGTTAAGCCGCCGCCGCTGGTCGTCAGGCCAAGGCTGTTCGCCTTTGCCACGGCATTGGGTTGATTGACCAGAAAGCCCATGGCGACATTCGCTGCGCTGCTGGTTGACGCGTTGATGCTGGAAATCGCGCCCGATTCGCACTGAAGCGCGACAGAAAAGGGCGCCTGGCTGCTACCGCCTGCGGCCAGCGTGGCGGTGCTGACGGTAGGAAGCAATACGACGGAAGGGTAATCTTTCACTTCACAGATTGCACCGCGGACATAGGTGACGTTTTTATATGTGCTCCAGCCGCCAGGCCAGTTGTTGTAAAATCCATTCCAGACAGTGCTACTGTCTTTGCCTTCATCAAGGTTATTTGTATCTAACCCTGGCCCTTTAAAAGCGATATATCCCCGTGGTTGTGCATGGCCATCGACGTAACGATTAGCGCTGTTTCCGTAATAGCTGGTAGAGTCAATTTTAAACATCTCATAAAGCACATTACTGAAAGCGCTGGCGGGGATATAAATATACTGTCCATCGGAATACCAGTCATCAGCGGTAAGTTTACGGCTCTTCCAGTAACGGCTGTAATATTCTCCTGTGGCAAGATTAGTCAGGCGAACGGCAACATTTTTCACATAGTCATAATAAGCACCGTCGACTTCGCTGGTGCTGTTTTTCCCGGCAAAAGGTGAATCACCGTTAGTGGCGTACATTTCATACAGCTTATCGGCATCGGCCTGCGCGCACCGATAAAGAATCTGGTTCGGAGTGTAGGCTTTGTTAGTGGATGCTGTCAGAAAATTACCCACTGAACTCGCCAGCAGCGTACCTGAGGGTTGAAATGTATTACCCGAGTTGATGCTGATGATCGACGGCAGGCCCACATTGCCTGAGCAGGTATCGCAGGCACCTGACCACGAACTTGCCGTGTAACCTGCCTCCTTCGCCTCCGTTGAAAGTGAAGATGCGCTCGTTACCTTGCTGCAGTTTGCCAGCAGCGGCAGCGGCGTTGCGCACAGCATTGCGATGAAGAAAAAAGATCGATTTAAAGACACTGCATCACTCCTTGCTACACAGGCTGTCGAGGTGGATGATTTGGCTGTCAAACTGGCCGGTAATCTGATAATTAACCCGGCAGCGCTGCGGCCCGTTGTTATTCCAGCTTACGCGCAGCACCCCCGAGTCATGAGGCACGCGCGCATATAGCTGCCCCCCCTGGCCAACCACGCCGATTACCGTATTCTCTGCGTCACGGACCTCAGCGCCCATGGGCGGCATCTCACCGTTGGCTGTCTTCAGATTGATGAGGACCGCTTTGCCTTTGAGCGTGGCGAAATGCACCTGCACCACCGCACCGGCATAAGGCACCACGCGTTGACTTCCACCGCTCAGTTCCGCGTCAGCCTGCATGTTGAGTGTGTCCAGACTGACGGTGTTTTCGCGATAGGAGGTCAGAGAAGGTAAAATGGCATAGCCGAACGCATCCACAACAGCACCCTGACCATTACGCACTGTCGCGCCTTGCGCGCCCTCGGCTTTTATTAACGCAAACGTATCACTGGTATAGGGGCCCGCCGTCACCCCACCGCGATGCACAACCAGGGTGCCTGACGAGCCTAATCCGACCTGGCGATAACTCTCGGCCTGCCCATAACTGGCGCGTACCGCACCCAGTCGGGTATTTTGTTGCAGATTGCCACCGAAACTCAGAGCACGATTGCGCTGCCCATCCCGGTTCTGATCGAGGCCAGAGTAGAGTGAATAAGATAAGTCACGGTTATCGCCTGCCGTTCCCGACAGCGACAGGGATGTGTTGCGATTTTGACTGGACTGGTTAACGTTATAAGCGACTGACGAGAGGCTTTTACCCCAGTCAAGCGGAATGGATACGTTGAGTGAAAAGGTATTTTCGGTGTATTTTTGCTGGCGGCTGTCATCCTGCTGTAGGGAAAAACCTGAATCATAGCGGTTGTTATACCAGACCGTACGCTGACGACCTATGTTGATACCGTAGCTGATAGTTTTCCAGGTGTTGCTATAGCCAAGTTGCAATTGCGTGATGCGCGACTGGTTATTGTAATAATCAGCAGTACTGGCACTCAAACTGATCAAACCGAATCTGTCCATGGACTGACTCAGTGTGGCAGTCAAACGGTTACGCTGATTTAATGAATCAGAATAATACTGAATGCCTGCGTCTTGCTGACGTCTCACGCCCAGAACATCCTGCAAATCACGGAACCCACTCGTTGAATACCGGTAGGCAGCCAGAACCAGGTTGGTGCCTGTGTCAAACGTCTTGCTGTAGTTGATCTCCGCGCGCCAGCCTGACGCTGTTTTGTTCTGTTCAACCCGCGCATGTGAAAAGGTGCTGTTCATTCCCAGTGCGCCGATCTCTGTTGCCAGCACGCCACCTAACAGCCACGCCTGATAATCGTTTGCCTGCCTGGTACCCGCCGTCGCCGTCAGGCGATTACTGATGCCCCGTTGCAGAATGCCCTCAAAAAAGGTGTTATTGACACGGTAATATTGGCGAACCCGTCCCAGCGCCAGCGAGTACTGCCAGTTGCCCGGGCGCACAGAGTCTGGAACGGAAGCATAAGGAACGGTAAAGGTCGAACGCTTACCGTTAGCTTCAATGACCTCAACAGCGAGGTCACCCTGATTGCGCGTGTTGTACAAGTCATCAATGACAAAAGGGCCTGGTGGCACTGTGGTTTCATAGATCACTTTATCCAGTTGTTTAATGACAACCCGCGCGCTGGAGGTTGCCACGCCCCTGACTTCAGGGGCATAACCCCGCCTGCCTTGTGGCCACATCCTTGGGTCGGTAGACAATTTAATCCCGTTAAAAGCCAGGCTGCCAAACAGGGAACTGTCGGTGGCATTGTCACCTAAAGACAGTATGCTGTTAAGCTGTTCCAGCGGGCGTTGTACCCAGCTTTTCACGGTGTTGTAACGGTATCGACTGCCGCCTGCACTGTCATTGAGATAGCGCGCATTACCCTGATGACGGAACTGCCACTTCATCAGATTGGTACCCGCGGTGATCCCACTCCATAAATATTGATAGCGATAATCAGACGTACGGTTTTCGGTCCAGGTGTAATTGGTGTTGTGCCGTAAAAATACTGCACTAATACCTTCTTCCCATTCAGATGTAGGGATGTAACCTCTCGGCTTCTTATCGAGGCTTGAGTTTGGGATCGTGAGCTGTAATTGCAGTGATGCCGGATCAAATTGCCAATGACCGTCTGATGACCAGTAACCCAGTGGATGACACTGCTCTTCAGGTTCAGGCGTGGGTGGCACTTTTAGCTGCAGCAAGGCAACAACCTTTGACGGAAGGCAAGGTTCCGCATCCTGTTGGAGGTCAGACTGGATAAACGCGATTTTGACACCGGATGTAACCCGTTTATTATTGAGATAAATATCGACCAGATAATTGCCAGCAGGCGTGGCGTTCTGATTAAATTGTTCAATGTTCTGTCCAAATGCCGAGCCTTTAAACAGACTTGAGTCAAAATAATAATCTTCGCAGTAAGCATGCTGAGAAAAGGAAATCGAAATGGTGAATGCAATTAATTTTGAGTTAATTAATTTCAACCTTATAGTTTTCACTTATTCTGGCTCCCTGATCGTTAACTGCAGCAACGGAGACAATGTTTACGCCCTGTAAACGTTTTTTATCCGTACTGAACCAAAAGGTTTTTTTGCTAAAAGGCGGAATCATATCAGCATCGGAATGCAGGTCTTGATTTGCCACCTTAAATGAAATGTCGAGTAATGAAGCATGCCAGGGTTGAGGGTTATTGATTTCAATGCCCAGCCCTTTATGATTATCGTGAACGATTTTAAGCGAGATATTCTTTAATATATTATTCGGGTTTCCCACTGAAACAGGACGGTAAAAGATTTTAAGGCGGTTTCGTAACATGACCATCATGGCATTTTGATTATTTTCATTTTTCAGATTCGCAGGGGGGATCTGCAATGTGTTAAACCAAAAGACAGACTCCCGATCCTGAGGGAGAGGCAGGCTACCGTTGAATATAATTCGTGCAATTTGGCCAGTCTTGGGCTGTATACGAAAAACGGGTGGTGTCACAATAAAGGGCGTTTGACTGCTTTGCTCAGGTTGAGAATTGGCATCGCCGTTATCAAACCAGGCCTGAATAACATAGGGGATATCACCGTTGTTTTTTAACTGCACATCAACGGTTTTGGCACTGGCAGGGTAAATGAGACGGCTACCAAGAATAGTCACGTTCGCTCTGGCGTTATTTACTGCAAGTAAGAACAGGAAAGTAATGAAAAATAATTTTAGCGCAAACACCAGCCAGCGGTTTTCCATATTTGATTCCTCAAAAAAACGTGCGCCCCATAATAACCGTGGCGCACCCGAACAGAACTAACGGTAAGTTATGGCATACTGAATGGAGGCAGCGACCGTACCGGATGTTGCCACCCCGGTTGAAAAGTATTGCGCGCCATAGGTCGCTGACTTTTCAGTCTCATTCGCGGATAAACTTAAGTCGCCGCTACCGGTAAAGCCCCCCGTCAGGTTGATTACCGTACCCGCCGTATCCAGCATCTGAATCTCAACATTTTCAGCCGACCCGGTGTTCGTCAGGTTACCTGCTGCGCTCACGTTATTGCCCACGAATACCGTTGAGATTTGGGTGGTGGTCGCTGAACCGCTGCAGCCTGTCAGACCGACGGTAAAGTCAGTTTTACCTGCCGTCTTACCACTGGTATCTAAATCCGCTTTACTTACGGTAGGAAGCAGTACAACGGGTGAACTCTCATTGCCGTTAATGGCAACTGAACAGGTTTCATCAGAGACTTCGCCCTGAAAATTAATGGTATTAGCAGAATCTGCTTGTGCATATCCTGACAGCAGAAAGGCACTCACAATCAGAGACAAACTAAATTTATTGGTGTGATAAGTCATTTTATCTTCCTTTATGATCAATTAACTGGAAAGTAACTGATTAAGATTGATTCCAGTTTTCCTTCTGACAGCGTCTTTAATGATGTAAACCTTCTTAACGCCAAGTTTCATTTCGCTGGAAATTTCACCCAGCGAATGGCCATAATTGGCAAGGTCCAAAAATTTAACTTCTTCCAGCGTCAAGGCGTTGACGCGTTTCCTTTCACCTCCTTTTAATCCGTAATAACAGGCATTAACCGCTTTTTTAATATCCTCAATTTTACCGTCCGCATAAATCACAGTATTTATCGTGGGCTCCTGTCTCCGCCAAAATGACGCCAGAGATTCCATTCGGCGATCGCTGATGATAATAATGGCAAGGCCGGTCCCTCGCAGATAATCCATCCAGTTTTTGCTGGTAAAATAACGGAGGTTATGAATCGAAAAGTCAACAAATATACATCCTCTGCAGAACAGGCTTTCGTATCTTCCGGCGACCAACGACAAAACGCCTTTTATCAAAAAATGATTGTTGCCTGGCCATACGGCAATCTTTTGAATTGGGCATCGCAATATCTCTTCCTGGGTATTGCTCGTCAGTTGGCAACAATATTTACAACTTGAGCAGCGAACATCCTCTTTGGTTATCCTTCTCATCAGCCGATTTCTACCGCTTGTTAAGAAAGTTGACCTATCATAACAGTGGGTTTCCTTTTCCTTCAACGGGTTAAAAGAAAGATCGGCTTCTTTAACCAAGAAAATTCTGATGTCGGTTACGCACAATTGTGATGCTTCATTAAGCGGTAATCTTCCTGAGAATGTTAAAATTACGATGATTAAATGATTATTTTGTACAGTTTCCATATTAAGAATATTTACGGTCGCCCAGGATTATTCCCGTCCTCAAGGGAAAAGGATCAATAAAAAAACAGCACAAAATGATAAATTCTGCGTCATTTATTAAAAAGTTAAGGTTTATCGTTGTACAAAACTAAACGCTCTGTTCTGTCTGTTCATTAAATTATTACAATTCTTTGTTAAATTGAGTCTGCTGTTTTTTACCTTGCGTAGAGTTTTCGGTGCCTTATTGTGCAACATGTAGAGTACCTAAAGTTGATTTTTTATATTTATCCTAAAGTGTACCTTTACAGTTAAATGATAGTTGTTTAAGTGTTTTGACAATTTTATTTGTTTGTCTTCCAGCGACGTTTTCACAGGGAATCATCACGGTGATGTTAAATAGTATAAATATAGCGGCCTGGCTTTTTTATGTCGGCGATTACGCACTCAGAGAAAGGGTGGCTGAACAGGATTTAACGCCCGCCGGGCGCCTGAATATGTGCAGACAAGAGGGCAAAAGAGGTGTCTCATGCTTAAAAAAAGACCGATGCCTATTTGCGCAGGAAAGGTTTAGTGACGCTGAGGTTTACTAAGGTCAGCAACGTTTTTGATAATTTTTAACTATCACAGTCAACACCCAAAATGTCTGGCTAATGCAGCTTTGCATAGCAATACTCGTCACCATGACCACATATCGCATTAAAGTGGGTTATCACAACCCCTCCGCACTTACGTTCATGCAGCTGGACGAGCAGCTTGCTGACCATGCTTTCTACAGCGCGCGCGCCGATGCTGACAGCGGCGGCTTCCGCTATTTTCAGGAGTACGAGTATCAGTCAGATTCTGCCGATTATTGCTCAGTATGCTCCATGGCCTATCATCACGCCTGCCAGGTCAGAAAATGTCCGCTGGTGCTGGTAGAGATAAAAGAAGAGAACGCCAGATGACCACGCTGTTGCACTGGTGCACCTGGTCTGGCCGGGACAACAACGCTTATCCCTGTCGTTCCTCGGTACTTAAATCATCCGCAGTGGCATACACTTACCACGCATATTATGAGGGGTAAGCTATGCCATCCACTGAACACGTTATCTCTGACTGCTGTATCGTCGGCGGCGGCCCGGCCGGTTTGATGCTGGGCTATCTACTGGCCCGCGCCGGTTTACAGGTTGTCGTGCTGGAAAAACATGCCGATTTTCTCCGCGATTTTCGTGGTGACACGATCCATCCTTCTACGCTGGAGGTCATGCATCAGCTGGGCCTGCTGGACGATCTGCTGAAACTTCCTCATCAGCGTGCGGAAAAGCTGCAGGCGGAAATGGGGGGCGAGGAGGTCACGATGGCCGATTTCTCGCGCCTGCCGCTGCAGTGCCGTTTTATCGCCTTCATGCCGCAGTGGGATTTCCTGAATTTTCTGGCGGAACAGAGCGCGCAGTTTCCCGGCTTCACCCTGCTAAAATCCACCTCGTTAAGCCAGTTGATCATCGAAGAGGGTGAGGTTCGGGGTGTTCTGGCCTTACAGTCGGGTCAGCCCGTTGAGATACGTTCCCGCCTGGTGGTGGGGGCAGACGGGCGCAACTCTGCCGTTCGCGCACAGGCCGGACTGGTGAGCCAGCATTTTGGCTCACCACGCGACGTTTTGTGGTTTCGCCTGAACAAACAGCCAGAGGATCCGCAGTCAGGGATGGGTCACACCGGCCCGCGAAATAACGTTATCGTGATCGACAGGGGCGATTACTGGCAGTGTGGACTGACGATTGAAAAAGGGCAGTTTGAGGCGATCCAGGCCCGTGGGCTTGACGCGATGAAACACAACATTGCCACCGTCTCCCCTTTTAGCGTCGAACGGCTGGCGGAAATTGACAGCTGGGAGAGTTTCAAACTGCTGTCAATCCGTATCGACAGGTTGAATCAGTGGGCAAAACCGGGCGTGCTCTGCATCGGTGATGCGGCTCATGCGATGTCACCCATTGGCGGAGTGGGGGTTAATCTTGCCATCCAGGATGCGGTGGCCACGGCGAATCTGCTTACCCGGCCTTTGTTAAAGAGGAAGGTCACGTTCAGGGATCTGAAAAAAGTACAGCAGCGCCGTCAGTTTCCCACCGTTGCGACGCAGTTCCTGCAAATAAAAATGAGCAGTAAAAAGAAACCGGATGGGGAAGGCAAAAGCAAAATGCCCGGCATCATCCGTAAATATCCCTTTTTACGCTTTATTTTTGGCCGACTCATCGGCATGGGATTTCGTATGGAAAAGCCACGCGCAGTTCGTTGAGCAACGCCCGTTCGCCTGATGGAAGACAACCGTCAGGCAAACGGACGCAGGAAAGGGGGTTGTTTCATCACGCCGAATACGACAGGACGTGAAATGCCTTACCCACTTGCCATAGCTATTGGTAATGACAGACACTAAAGTCATTTCTTTTATCTTGTGAGTATCCTGATGAATCGCAGCGAAGAAATTCTTGATGCAGCCGAATACTGCATGCGACAAAAAGGGTTTTATCAAACCTCCATTCAGAGTATCGCCAGTCAGGCAAATGTCAGCATCGGGCTGATTTATAAATATTATAAAAATAAGGAAGCGATCGTTGAAGCACTGGTCACGAAAGAGGTGCAGCGTATGATCGTGTTACTGAAAGCCGACTTCGAGAAAATGGCGAACGCGGGGAGAGTGACGCATCTGCCGGGAGATTTGGCGTCACCAGAAGTCGAACAAAGCATTGTGTTGCTCATCGAGATATCATCCGAATCCACGCGTAATGCGCGTATTCGTCAGATTCTTCACGATGCCTGGCAGGTTTTAAAAAAGAATTTTATTACTGAGCAACAGGCGCTCAATCCGGCACTGGAGGCGAACATCATCCATGCACGATTGCATGTGGTTTCCCTGGTAATAGACGGCATGATCATTCGCCGTTTTATGAAACGCCGCGAGACAGAAGACAGCTTTATGCCGTTCTTTAAGGCGGTTAGCCATGACATCCACCAACCGGATGCTGAGTAACGCATCAAAACAGGTGACGGTCGAGTACAGCATTGATCCGGCTCAGTTCCTGCTGATCCACATTTTTATCTCCATATGCATGACAGGCGACGCCATCCACCAGCATCAGCAAAAACTGGATACGGTTGCTGCGCTGGAGTGGACTTTCTGTCGGCATTTTCTGCCTGAATAGCCTGTCCAGATCTGCGACCAATAAGGCTTCCTCGCGGGCCAGCATTGAGCGCACTGATTCATGACGTGAGGCTTCGGAATACATTTCCAGTAATAAACACCGGTCCTCAGGAGACCAGTTCTGCCAAAAGGGCGAGTCGGTATCAATAATATTGGCGGTGTGCGTTTCGTGCGCCAAACTATGCAGCAAAAACGTCCGCCAGTTTTCTGCGATACTTTTTATGGTTTCACTGACAATCACTTCTTTACTGTTAAAGTAGCGATAAAGCTGACCTGCACCTAAACCGGATTCACGACTGATATCGGCCATACTTGCACCGTGAAAACCGGAACGGCTGAAGCAGTTCTTCGCGGCTGAAATGATCAGTTGCTGCCGCTGCTTAAAGAACGTTTCATTATCAGGCTTGCTCAAAAAACTCTCCTGAATACAGGCCGATATGCGGCCCTTTTTATTGACTTATTCTGACATGGTACGCGAGGCTCCGGGGCGAGGGAATCGCCGTCACACATTCTGACACAGAATGGCCTGATGTCCGTGTATCGGGATTTGCCCTGTTCCACTATTGAGGGCAGCGCGCGATGTTATTGCGCGCAGTTTGTCGGGTGCGCATCCCTGCGCATTTGGGCGTTCAACGCACATCTACCGTTTGTTCAGACGCTTGTCGCGCCGAGCCGCCTCCCATCACCTTGTAGAATGTATTTAGGTTTTGGTAGTACGCCTGTTCCACGCTGACCAGACGGGTTCTGGCGGAGTAGAGCGTTCGCTGGGCGGTTAACGCATTCAGCCAGGTATCCACGCCGCTTTGATAACGCAGATCGGCCAGATGCGCGTAAATCTGTGAGGCTGCCACATTGTTACGCTGGCTGGTCAATTGATCGTTGATGGTGCCGCGCCGCGCCAGGGCATCCTCGACTTCGCTGAAAGCGGTCTGCACCGACTTTTCGTACGCCGCCACGTAGTACTCCTTCTGCGCTTTGGTGTAATTCAGGTAGGCTACGTTGTAGCCGCCCTTGAAGACAGGCAGCGAGATACTGGGGGAAAACGACCAAATTCCCACGCCGTTTTTGAACAGCGAGGCGAGATCGGCACTGCCAACGCCACCGCTGGCGGTCAGTGAAATGCTGGGGAAGAAATTGGCCCGCGCTGCCCCGATGTTGGCATTCGCCGCCTTCAGGTTGTGCTCAGCCTGCAAGACATCTGGACGATTATTGAGGACATCCGACGATATCCCTGCGGGCACATCGCGCAACGCATGGCCAATCGATTCAAGATTTTGCGGCAGCAACGCATCGGGTACAGGTTTTCCAACAACCAGATCCAGCGCATTCTTATCCTGCGCCACGCTGGTAGTATAGCTGGCCACATCCGCCTGCGCAGACTGATAGGTGGTTTCCGCAGACGCCACATCAACCATCGAATCCACACCGTTTTGCATGCGCTTGCGCGTCACGTCCAGTGACTGCCGCGCACTCTCAGCTGTCTCTTTCGCAATAGCCAGATTGCTGCGATCCGCCGCCAACTGAAGCCAGTAATCAATGGTGTTATACAGCACCGTCAGGCGCGTACTCCGCGCGCCCTCCAGGGTACCAAGGTAGGTTTCATACTGCTGGCGCGACAGGCTTTGATTCTTACCAAATAAATCCAGTTCAAATGCGCTGACACTGCCTTCGGCAGAGTAAGAATTGCCCAGCGCCGTTTGATTGCCTTCGCCCGTCAGGGCACGTGAGCGCGTCCCGCTGACACCGGCGCTCAATGACGGGAAGAGATCGGCACGTTGCTCAGCGTATTGCGCATGCGCGGATTTTACACTCGCCACCGCTTCACGTAAGTCTCGGCTACTGTCCAACGCCATGCCGACAACCTGATGAAGTTGGCTGTCCAGCACATAATCCTGCCAACGGATCGCGCGATAATTGACGGCAGTCCCTTGCAGGTTAGGGTAGGCTTCCCCGGTCGGGTTTGTCGCCTTCACGGCATCCACAGGACGATCATAATGCGGATCCAGCGACACGCAGCCCGCAAGGAAGCAGGGTAAAAACACGGTGAAAAGTTTTGCAGTCATGGTCATTATTCCTTCACCTTCACCTTCGCTGCTGAGTCGGTTGACCGGGCCGTGTCATGCGGCTGTGCCGGAAAGACCCGGCGGACCAGCACAAAAAACAGCGGTACAAAGAAAATAGCCAGCAGGGTGGCAGTTAAGGTGCCGCCAATAATACCGGTACCGATGGCGATACGGCTGTTGGCCCCCGCGCCCGTGGAGATCGCCAGCGGCAGTACGCCTGCGGTAAAGGCCAGTGAGGTCATGATGATGGGACGCAAGCGCATCGTCGCCGCATGAACCGCCGCGTTTATCAGGCTCTCGCCCTTGCGGTAGTGCTCTTCAGCGAACTCCACAATCAGAATGGCATTCTTCGAGGAAAGTCCGATGATCGTGAGCAGCGCAACCTGAAAGTAAACGTCATTTTCCAGGCCACGCAGCGTAATCGCCAGTAGTGAGCCGATGACGCCCAATGGCACCACCAACATCACCGAAAGCGGCACTGCCCAGCTCTCATACAGGGCGGCCAGGCACAGGAACACCACAATCAGTGAAATGCCATACAGCGACAGCGCCTGATTACCGGAAAGTTTTTCCTGATAAGAGAGCCCACTCCAGGCGAAGGTGGTGCCCGCAGGCAAGGTCGCCGCAAGTTTTTCCATTGCGGTGATGGCATCCCCGGAGCTTTTCCCTTCGGCGGCCGATCCCTGAATTTCATAGGATGCCAGGCCGTTGTAACGTGAAAGCACATCCGGACCATAGGACCATTTCGACGAGGCAAAGGACGAGAAGGGCACCATGGTGGTGTTATTGCTGCTGTCTGTTCCGCGGACATACCATTGATCAATATCCTCTGGCTTGCTGCGGAACGATTGATCGCCCTGCATATAGACTTTCTTCACGCGGCCGCGGTCGGAGAAGTCATTGACATAACTGCCGCCAATGGCTGCACTGAGCGTATTATTGATGTCGCTGATGGTCAGGCCCAGTGACTGTGCTTTCGCATCATCGATACTGACATCCAGTTGCGGCAGGTCCGGCAGCGAGTTGGCACGTACAGCGCTGAGATCCTTATCCTGATTCGCTTTTGCAATCAGCTGATCGCGCATTTTCAGCAGTTGATCGCGTGCGGTAGCACCACGCGCTTGCAGCTCAAACGTGAAGCCGTTGGATTGACCCAGCCCGGAGACGGCGGGCGGCGACAGCACAAAGATCTGGGCATCACGAATCCGCGACAGCGCCGCCATGGCGCGGCCTGCAATCGCATCAGCACTGTTCTCACTGCCTTTACGGTCACGCCAGTTCTTAAGCGAGATAAAGCCGACCCCCGCATTCTGTCCGTTACCGGCAAAACTGAAGCCGTCTACCAGCATGCTAACGTTAACGTTATCTTTCTCCTGGGTGGCGAAATACTGCTGTACCTGACGACGGACTTCACGGGTGCGATTTTCCGTCGCGCCCGGTGCCAACTGATACTGCACCATGATGTAACCCTGATCTTCGGTCGGCAGAAAGCCGGTTGGCAGGCGCATATAGAGTACGGCACAGCCGATCAACAGCACGCCGTACAGCAGCAGATAGCGCACGGAACGGTGCATGACCTTCCCGACGCCACGTTGATAGCGTGCCTGCACGTTTTCATAGCGCTGGTTAAACCAGCCAAAGAAACCGTTGCGACCGCTGTCGTGATTGTGCGGTTTAAGCAAGGTGGCACAGAGGGCGGGCGTCAGCGTCAGCGCCACAATCACCGACAGCACCATGGAAGAGACGATGGTGATAGAGAACTGACGGTAAATCACGCCTGTTGAACCGCTAAAGAAGGTCATCGGCAGGAACACGGCAGAGAGCACCAGCGCGATGCCAACCAACGCACCAGTAATCTCCCTCATCGATTTCTCGGTTGCTTCTCGCGGGGGTAATCCCTCTTCGCGCATCACGCGTTCGACGTTTTCAACCACGACGATGGCATCATCGACGAGCAAGCCAATGGCGAGCACCATGCCGAACATGGTAAGCGTGTTAATCGAATAACCAAAGAAAGACAGCACACCAAAGGTGCCCAGGAGAACGACCGGAACTGCAATCGTGGGAATCAGCGTGGTGCGGATGTTTTGCAGGAACACAAACATCACAATCACCACTAAAATGACCGCTTCGACCAGCGTTTTCACCACTTCTTCAATCGAGATTTTAACGAAGTCAGTGCTGTCGAGCGGATAGGCTATTTCATAGCCCGCCGGCATGCTGCTCCGGAATTCGTCAATGGTGGATTTCACCTTTTCGGCGGTGGAGAGTGCATTAGCGCCAGATGCCAGTTGGATAGCCATACCGGATGCCGGATGGCCGTTCGCCATGACATTGGCACTGTAGTCTTCATCGCCCATTTCTACGCGTGCGACATCGCTCAGACGGACCACAGAACCATCGGCCTGGCTTTTCAGCACAATGTTGCGGAACTGCTCAGGGGTTTGCAGGCGTGAACGCGAACGTACCGTCGCCACCAGTTGTTGTGTGTTGCTGGACGGTTGCGCGCCCAACTGCCCGGAAGACACCTGGGTATTTTGACTCTCAAGAGCGGTGGTGACATCAGAAGGCATCAGCGAATACGACGCCAGCTTGCTGGGATCGAGCCAGATACGCATCGCGTACTCGGCGCCAAAAACCTGTACGTTACCGACGCCTGTCACGCGCGCCAGCGTGTCTTCCATGTTGCTGACCATATAGTCGGCGACATCGGAAGAGCTGCTTTTATTGCTTTTATCGTACACCGCCAAAATCAGCAGAAAGTCGCTCTGGGCTTTCTGCACGGTCACGCCCTGTGAGGTCACGGCGCTCGGCAAGCGGCTCTCGGCCTGCTGCACCTTATTCTGCACCTGGACCTGAGCAATATCGGGATCGGTGCCCTGTTTAAACGTGACATTGATTTTCACCTGGCCGGTGGATGCGGTACTGGTCGAACTGAAATAGAGCAGTCCATCCAGTCCGGTGAGCTGTTGCTCAATAACCTGGGTCACGCTGCTTTCCAGCGTTTCCGCCGATGCGCCCGTATAGGTGGCCTGAACACTGATTTGTGGCGGTGCCACATCGGGATACTGCGCCACGGGCAGGCTGCGAATACTCAGGATACCGAACAGCATGATGCAAAGGGCGATCACCCAGGCAAAGACCGGCCGACGGATAAAGAACTGCGCCAACATATCAGTGACCCTCGCTGGTCGGAGCGTTATCGCCCGAAGAGACGTCTACCGCTTTCACCTGCATGCCCGCCTGAACTTTTGCGGTGCCTTCAACAATCAGCTTGTCACCCTGGTTTAGGCCGGAAGTAATCAGCCAGTTATTGCCCATTACGCGGTCGGTCACTACGTCGCGACTTTCGACTTTGTTCTCTTTATCGACCACCAGCGCGGTAGCATTGCCTTTCGCATCACGGGTGATGCCTTGCTGAGGCGCCAAAATGGCATCGCTTTTCACGCCGTTGGTGACGCTGGCGCGCACGTACATGCCCGGCAACAGTTCATGTTGGGGATTGGGGAAAATCGCACGCAGCGTCACAGTGCCCGTCGCCTCATCCACCGAGACCTCGGTCAGTTCCAGCTTGCCGGGATGATCGTAGGTCGTACCATCTTCCAGTTTCACCGTCACGGGCACGTCATCTTTGTTCTGCTGCAGTGACGCCTGTTGGCGTCTCAGTTTGAGCAATTGCACGCTGGATTGCGTGAGATCGACATAGATGGGATCCAGTGCGCGAATCGTCGCCAGCGCGGTGGTCTGGCTGGCGGTCACCAGCGCGCCAGGCGTAACCGATGAAATCCCAATGCGACCGCTAATCGGCGCTTTGATTTGGGTGTAATTCAGGTTGATGCGCGCACTTTCGACGGCAGCACGGTACTGATCCACTGAAGCAACGTTCTGTTGATACGTTGCCTGCGCATCATCCGCATCCTGACGTGAAACGCCGTTATCTTTCACCAGTGCGGCATAGCGTTCGGCTTTCAGTTTGCTGCTCTTCACCAGGGCCTGCGCATTCTTAAGTTGTGCGACGGCCTGATCGTAGCTGGCCTGATAGCTGGCCGGATCGATCTGATACAGCACCTGTCCGGCTTTCACCTCATCGCCTTCGGTGAACAGACGTTTCTGAATGATCCCATCCACCTGCGGCCTGACATCAGACGTCATACTGCCGGTGACGCGCCCGGCAAGCTGGCTGTCCAGTGTCACCGATGCGCTTTGCAACGTTTTTACCCCGACTTCGGTGGTCATGTTGGCATCGGCGGGAGGACTGTTTTGATCGCAGCCCGCGATCATCACGACCAGCCCGACGATCATAGTGCGCTGAAAAGTTTTCATGAATTACCCTGTAATGAACGTTCATTCTCAGCGCGCAGTGTAATAAATGCACAAGAATCTGTATGTCAGCAAAGCGAAAAGAAGGATGTCCAGAAATGAGCAGCGCGGCTGCATTGTTCAGATACGCGCCTGGAGAATGAGCCTGAAGGCGAGCGAATTCCGCCGCCTTACAGCCTGGTGGCGTGTTTCTGCGCGGGCTCCATTTCATACCACGCTACATGAAATGCTTGAGATGCGTTATTTGTGGCAGCGGCCTGTCTGGAGGGAAAATACTCAACGGGTGAGTTTTCTGGGCCAGGAACCGCATACGTTGTTAGAGGATGCCGTGCGGGCCGCATTGTGGTTGCCTGCGGCCCGAAGGCCGAAGCCCAAAGCCTACGGCCGGTGGCGTGTTTGTAAGCCCGAACCGCCTGCAAAGACGCGCTGCCTTTCCAGAGCATTAAGTGCTCAACGTCTCGCGTCCGGCGGTCGGGTGAGACCAGACAGAAGACGCCACCGTTTCCCCTGGCGCGCATAAAACCGTTCTCACCGATAATGGGAGGTAGCTCAAAATTCCACCCAAAGGTATTATAAAGGTTATGTTTGTGGTGTTAGATTGGCCTTACCAACACCGGGGAACACTATAATGAAAACGAAAACGGCCAGCCTGTCATTGATGATGTTTGTGGAATGGTTTATCTGGGGCGCGTGGTTTGTCCCGCTCTGGGCCTTCCTTAGCAAAAATGGTTTCACGCCCGTCGAGATTGCGTGGTGCTATGCCTGTACCTCCATTGCCGCCATTCTGTCGCCCATTCTGGTGGGATCGCTGGCAGACCGCTTTTTTCAGGCCCAGAAAGTGCTGGGTGTGCTGATGATCGTGGGCGCCGGGCTGATGTACTTCGCGGCGCAGCAAACGCACTTCAGCGGTTTCTTTCCCCTGTTGCTGCTGTATGCGCTGACCTATATGCCCACGATTGCCCTCACCAACAGCATTGCGTTTTCGCATGTAGCAGACGTGGAGCGTGATTATCCGCGCATCCGCGTGCTGGGCACGCTTGGCTGGATCGCATCCGGTATCGTCTGCGGTTTTCTGCCGTCGTTACTGGGCTTTGGCGATATCTCCGCCAGCAATGTGCCGCTGCTGATTACCGCCGCCAGCTCGCTGCTGCTGGGTATATTCGCCTTTATGCTGCCCGCCACGGAGCCTAAAAGTACCGGCGCCTTTAGTGTGCGAACCGCGCTGGGCCTGGATGCCCTGCATCTGTTAAAAGATCGCAGCTTCCTGGTCTTTTTTGTCTGTTCCTTCCTGTTCAGTATGCCGCTGGCGTTCTATTACATCTTTGCCGAGGGCTTCCTGACCGAAGTGGGCCTGGCGCACGCCACGGGCTGGATGACGTTAGGGCAGATGTCCGAAATTCTGTTTTTACTGGCGCTGCCGTTCTTTATCAAACGTTTTGGTATCGGCAAGGTCTTGCTGCTCGGCCTGGTGACGGCCGCGCTGCGTTATCTGTTTTTTGTTTTTGGCAGCGATCAGAACCTGCTCACCTATGGCCTGTTATTTATGGGCATTCTGCTGCACGGCGTCAGCTATGACTTTTACTTTATTACTGCCTACATCTACGTCGATAAAAAATCCCCTGTGAGCATGCGCAATGCGGCGCAGGGATTAATTACCCTGGCCTGTCAGGGAATCGGCAGCCTGTTAGGTTATCGCCTGGGGGGCTATCTGATGCAGGAGATGTTTGCCTATGGTCAACCGCGCAACGGCCTGACGTTCAACTGGGCGGGAATGTGGCTGTTTGGTAGCGTGATGATCATATTGATTACCGTGGCGTTTATTCTGCTGTTCCGCGATACGAAAAAGCGCAGCGATGAGCTTAACGTGGTTGAGCCTGCCGCCGCGACGGAAAGCCAAAAATAAGGAAGAGAAGATGATTACCGTACAACAAAGGATCACCGGCGCGTTTTATGGTCAGGCGCTTGGCGATGCCATGGGCATGCCGTCAGAACTCTGGCCGCGAAGCCGCGTAAAAGCACATTTTGGCTGGATTGATCGTTTTCTGCCCGGCCCGGCAGAGAATAACGCCGCCTGCTATTTCGGCCGCGCCGAGTTCACTGACGATACATCGATGGCGCTGGCGCTGGCCGATGCCATCATCCGTCATGACGGAGAGATCGTCGCTGAAACCATTGGTCTTAACATCCTGCGCTGGGCAGAAGGGTTTGACGCGTTTAATAAAAATGTTCTGGGGCCCACATCAAAAATCGCGCTGCGCGCATTACAGGCCGGCCAGCCGATCAGCGCGCTGGAAAACAACGGCCTGACAAATGGGGCGGCGATGCGTATTGCCCCGCTGGGCTGCCTGTTACCCGCGCGAGATTTGCACAGTTTTATTGATGCGGTTGCGCTGGCGTCCAGCCCCACCCACAAGGCCGACGTCGCGATTGCCGGGGCAACCGTGATTGCCTGGGCCGTTTCCCGGGCGATAGAGGGCGCAGGCTGGAGACAGATTCGTGACGCGCTGCCTGCCGTCGCGCGTGCGGCGCAGGAGCGGCAGATAACCACCTTTAGTGCGGCCATGTCTGCGCGCCTTGAGCTGGCGTTTTCGGTGGTTGAACAGGGGCGCGGTGTTGAATCCACTATGGAGAACATCTATGCCCTGGTGGGAACAGGCACCAGCACCATCGAGTCCGTGCCCGCCGCCATCGCGATGGTTGAACTGGCAGGAACCGATCCCAACCGCTGCGCCATTCTTTGCGCCAATCTGGGCGGCGACACGGACACCATTGGTGCGATGGCGGTTGCCATTTGTGGTGCGCTTAACGGTATTGATGCCATTGACCCTGCGCTCCGACAGCAGCTGGATAGCGTAAATAAACTGGACTTTGAAAGCTACGGCCGGGCGTTTACCGCTTTTCGCCTCAAGCGGGAGGCGGCGCATGGTTGATTCCCAGAGCGTGGCAACATTAGGCAACCGGGCCCCGATCGTCGTACTGGGCGCCGCCGTCGTGGATGTCATCGCCCGCGCCGAGCAGCTTCCCCAGCGCGGCGGCGACAGCGCGCTGCAGCAGCAAAGTATCAGCGTGGGAGGCTGTGCGTTGAACGTGGCGCTGGCGCTGCACCGCTTAGGTATGGATGCCGTTTCTGCGTTACCGCTCGGCCAGGGCGTCTGGGCTGAGCTACTCCGGCAAAAGCTTGCGGCCTGTGGCCTGACCAGCGTCACGGAAACCCACAAGGGCGACAACGGCTGGTGCCTGGCGCTGGTTGAACCCGACGGAGAACGCACGTTCCTGTCGGTGGCCGGGGTGGAGAACCAGTGGGATGAGGCGATGCTGGCCTCTGTTCCGCTTCACGCAGAAGGCTGGCTGTATCTGTCGGGTTATCAGCTCATCGGCAAGAATGCGGAAACACTGCTGTCCTGGCTGGAAGGGCTGGCAAACAGGCCGCGGCTGGCGATCGATTTTGGGCCGCGTCTGCCTGCGATCGCGCCGGATCACTGGCAGCGCGTGATGGCGCTGCAGCCGTTGATTACGCTTAATCGCCAGGAAGCCGAACACGTCTGGCACCAGCGTTTGCAGCAGGACGGGTCTTTTAACGCGCAGGCGCTGATTACCCAGTGGGCAAAACATTTTGCCAGCCCGCTGGTGGTCAGGCTGGATAGCGAAGGCGCAGGCTTCAGCCATCACGGACAGTACGGCTGGATCGCAGCATTCAAGACGGCGGTGGTCGATACGATTGGGGCCGGTGACAGCCACACGGGAGGATTACTGGCTGCGCTCGCATCTGGCTGGCCACTTGATAACGCAGTGGCGCTGGGGAATGCCGTCGCATCATTCGTGGTTGCGCAGCGTGGAGGCGATACCGCCCCCGACCGTGCAGCGCTGATTCGCCACTGGCAGCAGTGCCTTACTCGGCAATAAACACGTACAAATCACTGCGACAGTAGCTGATGCTGTATTCCAGAGGACGATCGCGCGCATCCAGCGCCAACTGCTTAATCACCAGTACGGGAATCCGCTCGGGCAGGGCAATGAGGCGCTGTAATTCGGCATCTGGCATTTGCGCACTGACGCGACTTTGCGTTTTCACCGGCTGGATCTGGTGGCGGCGAAAATAGTCGTACAGCGAAATACCGATGTCGCTGGCATCGTTGATCAAATCGCACGGCACCCAGGACGTTTCCACGGACACGGCCTGTTGATCGACATAACGCAGGCGCTTCAGCAAATAGACCTCACTGTCCGGGGGCAGCTGCAGCTTCTGCGCAATGTCATCTTCGCAACGGATACGATGTTTTTGCAGCCATTCCGTATCGGGCTTTTTACCCCGTAATACGACCTGCTGTGAAAATCCCTGCGGCTCTTTCAGTGAATATTCCAGTGCGCGACAAATCTGCGTGCCATAGCCACGCGAGCGATGAACAATCCCTTCCTGAGAGAGCGCATCCATCGCTTTACGCACCGTGATGCGGGAAATCCCCAGAGAGTGAGAAAATTCGCGCTCGCTGGGCAACACCTCTTCGTGACGCAGCAATCCGTCGCGCACGGCGTCTTTAATCACCTGCACGAAACGTTTATAGAGCGGGGTTTTGCTCTCGGCGCTGAGCACGCTGCTCAGATGACTGAAAAGGGCATTATGCTGTGATGTCATTATTCTCGTCTGGGATACATAACCTTATCTGCTGGAATTCTATACTATCTCTCTTATCGCCGTACTGCTTTTGCAAGCTGCAAGTTGAGGATAGTCAAATGGAAACCTATTCACCCCAGGTAAAGCAACATAAACGTGCGCTGGTTGCGGGTTCGGTTGGCAACTTTATTGAGTGGTATGAGTTCGCCATTTACGGCTTTCTCGCCACGCTGATTGCGCAGAACTTTTTCCAGTTACAGGGCGAGTCGGCCTTGAGTGGGCTGATTCTCACCTGGGCCTCCTTTGCCGTTGCATTTTTCTTTCGGCCACTGGGTGCGCTGGTGTTTGGCCGTATCGGCGATCGCATCGGCCGCAAACCGACGCTGATTATGGTGCTGGTGTTCATGACGCTGGCGACCACGGCCATTGGCCTGGTGCCGACCTATGCCTCAGTGGGCATCGCAGCACCGTTAATCCTGACCGGGCTGCGTATCCTGCAGGGGGTGTTTGCCGGAGGAGAATACGGCGGTGCGGTCTCCCTGATGACGGAATTTGCGCCGCGAGGCAAGCGCGGCCTGTATGGCGCGTGGCAGTCGCTCACGGTGGCGCTGGGCCTGCTGGCTGGCGTCGGGCTGGTGGCGCTGTTGTCGTTTACGCTCAGCCCACAAGCCATGCTGGCCTGGGGCTGGCGCATTCCGTTTATCCTGGCATTACCGCTGGGCATGGTGGCGCTCTGGCTGCGGCTGGCAATGGACGAAACGCCCGGCTTTGTCCGTCAGCAACAGCAGCAGAAGGGGAGCAAAGCCGCACCGCTCCAGACGTTGAAAACCATTCTGCTGGCCGTGGCGCGCGTGATGCTGTGGTCAGCGGCGGGTTACACTTGTCTGGTCATTATGCCAGCCTACCTTCAGTCCGCCCTGCACACCGGACTGCACCAGGCGCTGGCGATCGCCGTGATTTCCAATCTGGGGTTTGCCTTGACCATTATTCCGGCGGGGATACTCAGTGACAGGATAGGGCGACGCCGGGTGATGGTGGTGGCCAGCGTACTGTTGCTGTTACTGGCGATGCCGCTGCTGAAGGTGCTGCAGGCGGAAACGGTGGCGTTACCCTGCAAAGCGCTGGTGGTGTTTATTGCAGGCGGTGTGGTGGGCTTACTGGCAGGGCCGGGGCCGGCGATGCTGGCCGAAATGTTTCCCACACGGGTTCGCTACACCGGACTGGGACTGGCGTATTCGCTATCGAATGCCGTTTTCTCGGGCTGTGCGGGGTTGATTATTACAGGGCTGGTCAAGCAGACGGGCAATCTGGATATTCCGGCGTGGTACATGATGGCAACAGCGTTGGTAACAATACCGGCACTGATGACGTTAAACAAAGACGATCATCTGCGCGATCTGGCATGAGGGTAAAACGGGAGCCAACGCTCCCGTTTTGAGACTTATTTGCGGCCCAGCAGGAAGCCAAGTACCACGCCAACGCCAGCGGCTACGGCCAGACCCGCGAACGGGTTAGACTGCACCTGATCCTTGATGCAATCAGCGGCATCACGTGCGGCGTAGGATGCCTGATTGGTGTAGCGGCGTGCTGCACCACGGGCACGGTGACGCGGGGAGTCGGTAACTTCACCCCATTGTTGCTCTGCGGCACCGGCGACTTCTTTCACTGCATCTTCAATTTTTCCTGACATGCTTCATCTCCTTGGTTATCACAGTCACCTAAAGCGTAGCAAAGCTTAGCCGTCGTGCTGCCCCAGGGCGCATTAATCTTCTGTTCAGGAGGCAAAGGTCAGGGGAAAATATCTGCCACCGCGTCATATCGCTGGCCTGAGAGGCGCGCAGGCAGGGGCGTGAAGCGGGGAAATGCGGCAACTCGCCAGTGGCTAATGTGTGCAGGGAAAAATCATTACCAGCTGTTTCACAAAACGGCATTGCCCGGAGCGGAGATGTACTGAGGGTACCAGCTCACCAGAAAGTGGCGAATATGGTCGAAGCACCATTCCGCATCCTCCGACTGAGGGCAGTAGTACTGGATTGTGATTTTTTCATAGCGGCGCTGACGTTGCTGCAGCGGCGACCAGCCCCAGTCGAGTACAGCACGGGCATAGTTGACCAGCGCATCCGCTGCCAGCCCATGCTGTTGCGCCTGCTCTTTGAGATAGGTGTAAAACGCGGTTTCCAGCTGCAGCGTCTCAGCATGTGAATGGCCAGGCAACTCGGGACGAAAGGCGATATCAATAAACCCGCACACCGCGTTTTCCTGCTGTTGCCAGTCGCAGGCCAGCGTCATAAACAGCCCGTCCTGAAGATTCACCTCTTCCACCAGACGCTGCAGGTTTGCTGAGTGGCGCAGCACCGCAACCTCTTCAAGGCGCTCTGTTTCCAGCGTTAAGTCGATGCCGCAGGGATTGACCGTACCGTCTTCATTGCGGGTCGCCGGGAAGGGAAAATCGATATAGCCGTTGTTATCCAGACGCTTTTCCATGTGAAGGATGACCTGTCTCTTGACGTTTCCTGACACTATACCATTCTGCGTCCGGATTCACCCCTCTACGGGCAGGTCCAGGTGATCAGGGTATCCTGATAGGGATTGATGAGCCGGAACTGCTTGTCCGACAGGCGTTGCGCATAATAACCCTCACGCGTGACGGCGGAAGGAATGTACTGGAAGCGATCCTGCGACTGCAGTGGACCGCTCTGCACGCTTGCGCCGTCCCGACTGACGCTAAATGAGGTGACCAGATCGAAAATCGTCCCCTGGGTCTGGCCCAGCGACTGACCGTAAAGGGTACTGACCTCGCCCGGGCATTCCACGCCTTTCGGCGACGATGAGCAGCCCGCAAGCAGTGCCATAAAAATGAAAACTACCGATCGCAACATATCCTGTCCCTGCCCAAGTCCATGAAAGCGGTGAACGATTCTATCCTGTTGCGCCGCAAATAACATGATCATAGCAGTTCTGCGACACAGGCTGATTTGTGCTTTGCTCAAAGGTTAAGCAACAGAAATGCAAAAGATGACTTTGAGGTGGAATAAACGTTATTCTTGCCATCTTTGCGCATCGCTTAAGCAAATTCAGGGATAAATGATGAAAGAAGAAGAAGCCAGCCTAATGATTATTCGCCACGCCATCGAAGCGCTGGATGCAGAAAAAAGGCAGCAGGTCATTGCCTGTGCCGCTGAAATTCGCGATGTGATGAGCAGCTTCGACAGCGAACACGCCGACCTGGCGTTAATGTTGGTCGCAGCGGAAGTGGCTGCAGACTAATTGAGCCGTGGTTTACCCGATGCCATCCCGCCCGTTCGGTTTTCTGGTGGTGCGCAGGGCAGGTGAGCGGCTGTCTCTCCGGCACGCCTGAATTCCTGCGGCAACCTGTCCCGTCCTGCTCTGCCTGGCTTTTATTGTGATAAACTCCCCTGACAATGGGAAATGACGTATTCAGCGGAGGAAATCAGATGAAAGCAGTCCGTCTTGCCCTGTGCCTGTTGGCCTGTTACAGCGCGTCAGCGTGGAGCGAAAGCGAATTCCAGATCCATTGTCCCGGTCGGCCTACCATGACCATTTCACGCGCTGAATATGGCCTGAGTACGCTCTCCTGGCCCAAACAGCACTTCCAGATTGCGGCGGGGCAACTGAACACGCAGATTGAGGGCGGTGACAAAGTGGCCATTACCCGCTTCCGCAACGGCGATCAGCTGATCGTCAACAAAAGCAATCTCGACACCTTCTTTGTCTACCATGACAGCGACGCGCTGGTGCCCTGCAGCCGCAGCGCGAAGCGTGACGTGGACGTCCTGAGCCTTGAGCGCTACGACGACAGACAACGTAACGACTCCTGATTTGCCGCGATAAGGAATGCCAATGCAGATTACCCTCACTGATAAGGTGACCAGTAAAGATCAGGATGAACTCCGGCTGGGCCTGAATGCGCATAACAGCAAATTTTTTGACGTGGACCTGATTAAACCGCTGGGGTTGTTTATCTGTGATTCTCAGGGGGAGAAGCTGGCAGGGTTAACCGGTACGACGACAGGTAACTGGTTACGCATCGATTTGCTTTGGGTCAGCGACAGGCTCCGGGGGCAGGGCACGGGAAGTCAGTTGGTGCTGGCGGCAGAAAAAGAGGCGCGCCAGCGAGGATGCCGTTTTGCCCAGGTCGATACGGCCAGCTTTCAGGCACGGCCCTTCTACGAGAAGTTGGGCTATCACGTCCGGTTAACGCTTGGCGACTATATTCACCATCACCAGCGCCATTATCTGACCAAAATCCTGTAACTACAGCACCGCCTGCTGGCGCAGATCCAGCGGGTGCAGCTCTGCCTCGTCGATAGCGGCCAGCCAGCCGGACAGGGTCACTTTTTGCCATGAAAGATGGCCGCGCGTGGTGCTCATCAGCACCACGTCAGGGCGCAGAGTCCGGTAGAGCTCCAGCGAAGCGGCCAGTTCGGCAGGATTGCTCTCGGGCACCAGCACGGTTATCCAGCGGTCATGCTGACGTGTGAGTGTATCACCGACAAACAAGTAGTTCAGGCCGTTAGGGGAAGCGTAAAGATAGCTGCAGCTGCCGGGCGTGTGGCCGGGCGTCGGCAACAGGTGAAAATCACCAAAATGCGTTTCCTGCTGCGTGAAGGTATCGTCAGGTTCGACAAAGCGGCTGATCTGCCCCAATGAGCGGCTGTGGCAGTAGAGCGCGCTGTTAAAGCGCTGCTGGATACGCGCCGCGCCGGGCGCGGATTCATGCCAGTGGGTCAGGTAATGCCGGATTACGCCGTTATCATCCGCCAGCACTTCATGATCCAGCGGGTTTTCTACCCGTCCAATCAGTAAATTGCCGCGCGGATGACGCAGCAAAAAACCATGCATCATAATGTCTTCGGTACCTTCGGCCGGAAACTCCGGCGTTGAGATCCACAAATCGTCGTACAGCGGCTTCAATGTCGATCTCCTGCAACTTCAGCTATGTGCGCAATACGGGATGTCCGCTCGCCTGTAATACAACCTTACCCTGATTCACCTGCAGCGTGGCCGTTGCACCCAGAGGTAAGGTGACGGTATCCGGAGCGTGACCGAAGTCCAGGTCGCTGATAACCGGCAGGCCGCTGACCTCGCGAATGTGCTGCCAGACCGTAGGGAAATCAAATCCGTTGTCGTACTCCGACAGAGCGGTACTGGTGAAACTGCCGGTGACAATTGCCTGCTGTCTGGCCAGCACGCCGCATTGGTGCAACTGCAGCAGCATACGTTCAATACGGAACGGATGCTCGTTAACATCTTCGATAACCAGAATACCGTTCTCAATCTGCGGCAGCCATGGCGTCCCGATTAGCGAGCAGAGCATCGCCAGGTTGCCGCCCCACAGCGTCCCCTGCCAGTGGCCGTTATCGGGTGTTTCACTTTGCCAGGCCACCTTGACTGTAGGTGATGTCAGCGCATGCCAAAAGTACTGCAGGGTAAATTCGGATAAAACCTCAGCGCCAAAATTGCCCGCCAGCATTGGTCCACTGAAGCAAATCAAACCGGCATGTTGTAGCAGCGCTAACTGCAACACGGTGAAGTCGCTGTGCCCACAGATGGCCAGCGGCTGGTGCGCTAAACGACGCTTCAGGCCGGCATAATCCAGCGACGGCAGCAGCCGTGTTGCGCCATAACCGCCGCGCACCGCCAGCACAATATCGGGAAGGGTTGCTAAGTCAGCCAGTTCATTAATATCGCCTGAGCGCGCTTCGTCGGTGCCAGCAAAGCGCTGGAAGCGCCGCGCGATGACGGCGTCATTGTCCACGCGATGTCCTTCCGCACGCAGGCGTTCAACCCCGAGCAGGGCCGCAGGTTGATTATGGCAATAACCTGAAGGGGCAATAAGACGGATGGAACGTGACGTCATAGTAAATTCCTGAAATTAGTCAGTGACAGACTTCACGATAATGACGAAAAACCGTAAATAAGTCATCAGACTGCTGTAATTAGGATAAACGGTAATTTTGCAATTCAGCCGGCTCGGTATGATAGCTTCCGCCACTTCTGCGACGAGATAAAAAATTGCTAAAAATTCGCTACTTTGTCATTTCAGCCTTGCTGCTGACGGGCTGTGCCAGTGAACCGCCGCATACTTACGTTAAAGAGAAGAATACGCCGTTAACCCAGGCACCGCCTTCACGCATCAGCGGAACCTGGTCACTCTTTACCGAAACGGCCGCCAGCCAGTATGGCGTGGATGAAAAACTGATCAGCGCCATTATCAATGTGGAGTCCGGTGGGAACCCTGGCGTGGTCAGCCGTTCTAATGCGGTGGGATTAATGCAGATCAAAGCCTCAACCGCGGGCCGGGAAGTGTATCGCACCCAGGGGCGCCACGGTCAGCCGAGCAACGCAGAGCTGCGCGATCCGGCCAGAAATATTGATATTGGTACCGCGTACATCAAAATTCTGCAGCAGTCTGCGCTTTCGGGCATCCGCGATCCCCTCACGCTGCGTTACGCCACCATTGTTTCCTATGCAAACGGTGCTGGCGCGTTACTGCGCACCTTCTCCAGCAATCGCGATCGGGCCATTGCCATGATAAATGCCATGACGCCGGACGAGTTCTATCAGCACGTACAAAACAAACATCCTGCAGCCCAGGCGCCACGTTACCTGTGGAAAGTCACCACGGCTTATCGCGCTAACAGCTGATCCCCATGTTTTCTCCTCACCTTCCTTTTTGGCAGGTGAGGAGAGAACAGTTAAGTGGTCAGCAGCCTTGCCGTGGGATAATCCACAATCAGCACATTCACATAGCCACCCCGCAGCGCCCCGCGAATCGCCTGTGCTTTCTCTTTGCCGCCTGCCAGCGCCACCACCTGCGCGCACTGTCGCACCTGTTCCAGTTCCATGCCAATGACCGGATCTTCATCGGCGTTCAGCACGGGTTGACCCTGTTCATCAAAATAGTGCAGGCAAATATCCCCCACCGCGCCGCGTCCGGCCAGGGTGCGTAACATGGTTGCGTCGTAGTAGTTACCCGAATTGCGCAGCAGCGCAGAAGGTTCAAGATCGCCAATGCCGACAATGGCTAAGTCCACCTCATTAAACTTATTCAGCACTTCGGCGACGTCGGGATTGGCGGCCAGCCGCTGGCGATCCGTGACCGAGTGTTCAATGGACTGAGAGGGCAGCAGCCAGGCGGGGCAATTCAACAGCGCGGCAAGATTTTGCGTCAGTATCGTAGCCTGGACGTTTCCGTTGGCCCCCACGCCGCCCAGCAGCTGAATCACACCTTTACAGGCGTTATTGAGAGGATGCAGGGCATCCACCATTGCACGAATGGTACCGCTCCAGGAGGAGATGCCAATAAGTTCGTCCGCGCGCAGTCGGGTTTCCAGATAGTGCGCCGCCGCCGATCCAATCGCCTGTTTGATCTCGCCAGCGGACGCCTGTTCTGGCACATCCACCACAATGGCCTGCGGCAGCTGATAGCGTTGCTCAAGCGCTTTTTCCAGTTCCGGAAAGACATTCGCAGGCGGCACCACGCTGATTTTTACCACGCCTTCTTTCACACTGCGGTTCAGAATGCGCGATACGAACGACTGAGACAGCTTGAGTAGCTGTGCAATATCGGACTGCTTCCTGCCTTCGACATAGTAAAGTGTGGCAATTTTTACCATGAGCCGCTGTTCATCCTGCTTCGCCATTGGTTTTTTTCCTCTCGTGTTCTGCCTGCCATTGTTAACCACCCACGTAAAAATCACAATCCACGGCAATTTGTGATCATTTTCGCTTTTTATCACTTCCTGTCTGGACGGCGTCACCCGCAAGGCGCATAGTGGTTTTGAATATAAAATCATTATTGAATATATATTCATAAAGGGAAAGGACTTTGGTCTGGCAGCACATGTAAGTGTGAGACTTTCACGCATTGCCTGTCAGCGCGGGGCAATAACACCCAGCCTGAATATATATTCAGTGTGGACTTAAAATTCAATAGGTGAGCTATGAATCCTTTTATGCTTTCGGTAAATGAGCTTGAAAAACGAGCGCGGTCAGTGCGCCGCCGCATTATTCAGCTTAACGCGGGCAGCCCGGCGGGAGGGCACACCGGCGCGGACCTGTCGCAGGTTGAAATCCTGACTGCGCTCTATTTCCGCATCCTCAACTGTGCGCCCGACCGGACGGCAGATGACGAGCGTGATATCTATATCCAGTCAAAAGGTCATGCCGTGGGGGGATATTACTGTGTGCTGGCGGAAGCCGGGTATTTCCCGCTGGAGTGGCTGGCGACCTATCAACATGCACACTCCGCTTTACCGGGGCATCCGGTGCGGCAAAAGACGCCGGGCGTCGAACTGAACACGGGCGCGCTGGGGCACGGATTGCCCGTGGCGGTGGGCATTGCGCTGGCGGCGAAGAAGAGCAACAGTCGGCGGCGTATTTTTGTCGTGACCGGCGACGGCGAGCTGGCAGAAGGCAGTAACTGGGAAGCGGCGCTGGTGGCAGCCCATTACGGGCTGGATAACCTGATTGTGATTAACGACAAAAACAAACTCCAGCTGGCGGGATCGACGCGTGACATTATGAACACCGATCCGCTGGCGGAGAAATGGCGTGCCTTTGGTCTGGCGGTGAGTGAATGCCAGGGCAATGACATGGCATCGGTGGTCAGCGCACTCGAACAGCCGCCGGTAAGCGGCAAACCGCGGGTAATTATCGCCCACACGGAAAAAGGATTTGGTATCTCCTTTATCCAGGGCAAAGCGGAATGGCACCACCGGGTGCCCAAGGGTGAAGAAATCGACCGGGCACTGGAGGAGTTAAAAGATGAGTAAGGCACAACATCTGGCAGAGGTCATGGTAGAAGCATTGATGGCGGCGGTTGATCGCGGTATCGATGTGGTTCCGGTGGTGGCTGACTCCACCTCAACCGCTAAAATCGCGCCGTTTATTAAGGCGTTTCCCGGCCGGTTAATTAACGTGGGCATCGCCGAGCAGGCGCTGGTGGGCACGGCTGCCGGGCTGGCGCTGGGCGGAAAAGTGGCTGTAACCTGTAACGCCGCACCCTTTCTGATCTCCCGTGCTAACGAGCAGGTGAAAATCGACGTCTGTTATAACAATACTAACGTTAAGCTGTTTGGGCTGAATGCAGGAGCCAGCTACGGCCCGCTCGCCAGCACGCACCACAGCATTGACGACATCGCCATCCTGCGTGGATTTGGCAATATTGAAATCTACGCGCCTTCCTGTCCCCTTGAGTGCCGCCAAATCATCGACTATGCCCTTGATCATGTGGGACCGGTTTATATTCGGCTGGATGGCAAGGCGTTGCCGCAGTTGCATGACGACGAATACCGCTTTACACCTGGGGCGATCGATCTGCTGCGCGAAGGCCATGACATTGCGCTTGTTGCCATGGGCTCAACGGTACATGAGGCCGTTACCGCCGCAGAGCAGCTGGAAAAGCAGGGGGTTTCCGCCGCGGTAATCGCCGTGCCTTCTCTTCGTCCCTGTAACACTCAGCAATTGCATAATCTGCTGAGTCACTACCGTAGCGTCATCACGGTTGAAGAGCACAACATCAATGGTGGCGTAGGCAGCTTGGTGGCGGAGGTCCTGGCCGAGAACGGCTTGCCGGTTAAGCTGTTGCGTCTGGGCATTGCGGATGGCGAGTACGCCATCGCCGGCGATCGCGCCTCCACCCGGGCCTGTCATGGCATTGACGCCAGCAGCGTGGCGGCCCAGGCGCTGCGCCTTTGCACAGGAGGCTGACGATGCACGAGTCCGTGATTCTGGCTATTGATGAAGGCACCACCAACGCCAAAGCGGTCGCCGTAAATCGTCAGGGAAAAGTGGTGGCGCGGGCCAGTCAGGGCCTGACGCTGCAGCATCCGCAACCCGGTCTGGCCGAGCAGGCCCCCATGGCCATCTGGCTGGCCGTCAGGCAGGCGATAGCCGACTGTCTTGCCCAGTGCGCCGACGCACCGGTCGCGGCGGTTGCGATCAGCAATCAGCGTGAATCGGTTTTGATATGGCAGCGCCGGGACGGCATGCCGCTCACACCGCTGGTGAGCTGGCAGGACCGCCGTTCGGAATCGTTTTGCCGCGATCTTCATCTGTCTGGACAGGCCGGGAAGATTACGGCGCTAACCGGACTGGCGGTCGATCCTATGTTTCCTGCCGCCAAGCTGACCGGCATGCTGGCGTCACTGCCTGACGGCTTTGCCAGAGCGGCGGCGGGGGAGTTATGTATTGGCACAGTGGACAGCTGGCTGACCTGGCAACTGTCGGCGGGAGAGTGCTTCGTCACCGACCATGCCAATGCGGCACGCACGCAGCTTTACAGTCTGCACACCAACGACTGGGATGATGAACTGCTGTCCCTGTTCAGTCTGCCGCGCGCCGCGCTGCCGCAGATTACCGCCTCAGCGGGTTGTGCGGGCGTGGTTGCCTTAACCGATATTGCCGGTCTGGCACCTGGCACCCCGATCCTGGCACGCATTGGCGATTCCCATGCGGCGCTTTATGCCCAGCGCCGTGACGAGGCGGAAGTGGTCAAGGCTACCTATGGCACAGGCTCCTCGCTGATGATGTCGATGGCAACGCCGATCCTGACCGACAATGGCCTCAGCACCACCGTGGCGTGGCACGACGGTCAACCGCGCTTTGCGTTTGAAGGCAATATTACCCACACCGGTTCAGGTGCGGCCTGGCTGGGAAAAATGCTCGGCGTCACCGATCCCCGGCAGCTGACGGCAATGGCCGAAAGCTGTGATGACAATCAGGGCTGCTATTTTGTCCCGGCCCTGTCCGGACTGGGCGCGCCCTGGTGGGATTTAAAAGCCCGCGGCATGCTGTGCGGCCTGACCGATGCGGCCACCCCGGCGGTGCTGGCGCGGGTCGCGCTGGAGTCGATTACCTGGCAAATTGCTGACGTCTTTTTCGCCATGGAACAGGCAAGCGGCGACACATTGCCTGCGCTGTGCGTTGACGGCAGTGCGACACAAAATCGCTGGCTGATGCAGTTTCAGGCGGACGTCCTGCAGCGCCCGCTGCATTGCGCGCCTACCGCTGAAGCCTCCGCGCTGGGGGCGGCACTACTGGCAGGTAAACAGCTGGGATGGTGGCAGCAGGGGAGTGATATGCAGGCTCTTCAGGGCGGCAACGTCGTGATGCCGCGCAGGCAGCTGGCGCAGAAAATGCAGGACAGCTATCAGGGCTGGCTGAACGCCGTTGCCCGCTGTCGCTATCAGCCCGCATAAGGGCTGAAAGAGGATCGGGCAGCGTGCCGCGATCCTCCGTTCGTCCCGGCGCTTAACGATTCGCGCGGCGTAGCTGGGCCGCGTCGTCATCGGGAACCGGCTTAAGATCGACCGGCGGCAAACTGCCCCCGCTGAATTCGACCTGACGGATCGGGAAGGCAAAGCGTATATTGCGTTCTTCCAGTGCCGCCATCAGCTGCAGGTTAATCTCCTGTTGAATATCCATGTACTGGTTGTAGTCGGCACTCAACACAAAATAGACCACTTCAAACGTCAGCTTCGAATCATCGAACGCCAGAAAATGGGCGCGGTCAAAGCGGGTCATCTCGATGCCCTGAATGATGGTTTTCACCTGTTCACTTATCTCACGTACCTGCTCAGAAGGGGTGGCATAGCTGATACCAAACCTGAACACGATACGGCGCTGCTGCATACGTTTGTAGTTGTGAATCGTTTGCTGCAGCAGAATGGTGTTGGAACAGACGATCTGTTCACCACTCAGGCTGCGCAGGCGGGTGGTTTTCAGGCCGATATGTTCGATGGTCCCCGCGATGTCGCCGAAGACAATAAAATCACCGTGTTCGAAAGGCTTATCAAAGCCAATCGCCAGTGAGGCAAATACATCACTCAGCACCGTCTGAATGGCGAGGGCGATGGCAATACCGCCCACGCCCAGGCTGGCAATCAGCGCCGTAATGTCGATGCCCATGTTCGATAAAATGGCCAGCAGCATCATGACCCAAACCAGCACGCGCAGCAAAATGCCCATAATCACCGTGGTGACAGGATTGCGCACATGCTGCGGATCGCGCAGCAGGCTCTTTAACCACAGACGGATACCGCCGTCGATCCACAGCGTAATCTGCACAATCAGGGCCAGGAACCAGCTGTGCGAGATGGTCGCGCGCCAGGCGTCAGGGAGATCGATAAAGCGCAGGGCGATTAGAAAGGAAAAAATCAGCAGCAAGAGCTGGCTGGTGCTGCGCAAGATCTCGACCAGAATACCGGTAAACCGGGCGTAGCGAACTTCGCTGTAGTGGGCAATACGGTTAGAGGCAAAACGAATCAGGCTGCGTAGCAGCCAGTAAATGACAAGGGTAGCAACGATAACAATAGCGCTGTTGATCCAGAGTGTTTGATTGAAAAAAATGGACTGAAAATGACGCGAACTGAGCCAGTTTTCCATTGGGGAGATTCTCCTTGCTGGTTCCGGTTAAACGTGAAAGCAAGGCAAAGCATAGCCTGGATGCGCCGCCGGTGCGCGGCGCAGGATGAAGGGCGGATTACTGAAAGCGTTGTGCTTTGTCGCGCGCCTGGCGCTCTAAGGCAAAAATAATCTGCTGCAGCTGCCGCTCCTGATGGGGCTCAAGTGCGGTAAAACGGAAGCTCAGGCGAGGCGTCACTTTCGTCTCATTTTTATTGGTGATAATGCTGCGTTCGCCAATGTGCATAAGCTTAGCGCTGACGTTGAACTGGCCAAATTCCCCAAGTTCGACCTGCAGGCTGTTGAAATCGTCCCCGCTTTTCAGCCCTTCCGGCATCGCTTCTTCCACCAGAACACCAATGCCGCCCAGGGAGAGATCCTGTAAGCGCAGGCGCGCGGCCGTGCCGTCAGGCCACTGGCAATGGCACCAGAACTGCGGCTCCATAGGGGCGCTGATGCGGAAAAATTCCCGACGCTGGATTTGCCACAGTACGTCCGGCAGGGCGGCCTGAAAAGCAGGTAACCCCTCAAAGTCGGTTTTTTCCAGTGCCCCAAGGGCAAATTCGATTTTGGCACCGTGGGTTTCGGCGAAGACCGTGATTTCATTGCAGTGCAGCGCGTAGTCGTTATCGAGGTTATTGCTTCCCAGATCAAACACAATGCGCGTTTCATCGGCAGCCAGCATACGGCTAATAAACTGCCCGCGCGAAAAATTCACCAGCAAAGGTGTTTGTAACTGAAGCAGGTCCTTCATCACGCCAAGCACGGCCAGCGTGCCACGTTTCAGATACTGTTCTTTATCGGTTTCTTTCACTTGCTGGCTCCAGATGAGCAACGTTTTTTCACGTAATTATCCTGTTACTACCCGTTCGTTATCGGCGCACAATAATAAAGCTTTAACACAATAACCACTATCATTAACTGCTTGCGCTACATTTTTGAAAAAACGCGACTATACTTGGCGCAGTGAACCGCTTGATTAATCAGGCGATCGCCATTGACTAACCAAAAGGAAGGAGTAACGGATGGGTATTATTTCATGGATCATCTTTGGTTTAATCGCCGGTATCCTGGCGAAATGGATCATGCCAGGTAAAGATGGTGGTGGTTTCATCATTACCGTGATTCTGGGTATTATCGGTGCCGTAGTCGGTGGTTGGATCAGTACCTTCTTCGGCTTTGGCCGTGTGGACGGGTTCAACTTCGGTAGCTTCGTTGTCGCGGTCATCGGTGCGCTTGTCGTGCTGTTTATCTACCGCAAAGTACGCAGTTAACGCAGAACATGATGTAAAAAAAGGGCCCGCAGGTGACTGCGGGCCCTTTTTATATTGGCAATGACCTTGCCGTTATTGTGCGCTGCTCTGCGCCTCGGGAATATCGTGCGCGCTGTTACAGGTTTTCTCTTTCGGGCAATATTTATCCAGCAGCTTCAGCGTCACGCCGTTGGTCCAGCCGAAGCCATCCTGCAGCGGGTATTCACCGCCGCCGCCGCCGCCCAGGTTCGCACCTTCTACCACATATTTTTCGACCAGCTTATGCTCCTTGTCGTAGGTCAGCTGTACGTTACGCAGGAAACGTAAGCCCACCTGCTGCGCCAGTTGAGGTTTCTTGTAGTGCTCCAGGCCTTCTACCGCGACCCACTGCAGCGGTGCCCAGCCGTTAGGCGCGTCCCACTGTTGACCATTGTTCACCGTCGTGGTCACCAGGCCGCCCGGTTTGAGCAGCTGTTTTTCCACCGCGCTGGCGGTGCTGTCAGCCTGTTTGTCGCTGGCAATCTGCATATAGAGCGGAAACAGCGTGGCAGCGGTGAGCTGCGGATGGATCTGGCGTTTCTTCCAGTCATAGTCCGCGTACCAGCCCTGCTTGCTGTCCCACAGGTAACGGTTAACCGCCGCCTGACGTTTTTCTGCCCGGTCTGCAAAGGCCTTTGCCCGATCGTCCTGTTTGTTCAGGCGATAGGCGGTAGACAGGGTTTTTTCCAGATGGAATATCAGGCTGTTCAGATCTACCGGGGCCAGTTGGGTGGTACGGATGGTAGCCAGATTATGAGCGTCGGTGAACCAGCGCGAACTGAAGTCCCAGCCCGAGGCGGCTCCGGCACGCAGCTCGCGGTACATCTCGGCCTTATTACGCTGCGGCGCTTTACTGGCCGTCGTAATATCATCCATCCAGGATTCCGTACGCGGCACGTCGCGCGCATCCCAGTAGCGATTCAGCAACGTACCGTCGGCCAGCTTGATCACCCGTTTGCTGGCACTGCCCGCTGCGACGCTGTCGCTGTCTGCCATCCAGTAGTCGTATTCTTTTTGCAGCTGCGGCAGATAGCGGGTATAGGCTTTGTCGCCTTCATGGGTTGCCAGCAGATCGACCATCAGGCTAAAGAACGGCGGCTGTGACCGGCTCAGGTAGTAGGTGCGGTTACCGTTAGGAATGTGGCCGTAGCGATCCAGCAGGGAAGCAAAGTTATCAACCATGTCCTGGACTTTGTCCCAATGGCCGCTCTCTGCCAGCCCCAACATGGTGAAATAGCTGTCCCAGTAATAAACCTCACGGAAACGTCCGCCCGGCACGACATAAGGCTTAGGCAGCGGCAGCAGCGAGTCGTATTTTCCCACACTGTTGGTGGTGCGGGTTAACACCGGCCACAGGCCGTTAATATGGTCGCGCAGGTTCTGGCCTGCAGGTGGCACATATTTATCGCCGTCGCCAGGCAGGGTAAAATTCGCTGCAACAAACCGTTTTAAATCAAAGCCGCGCTGATTTTTTTGCATCTGCCAGTCGGCAAGAATTGACGAAGGATCGTACTTTGGTACTGCATCGGCAAACGTTTTTTGATCGGGGTAAAATTTCGCCTGTTGAACGGCATTAAACAATGGCCCTAAGCGGACATCCGGCGGTTGCGGTGGATTGTTCAGTAATCGAGATTCCTCTGCCGCCCAGCTGTTGAATACGCTCGCGCTCAGCAACAGGCTGAGCAGGATGGGCGCATGGCGTTGAGGCCGTTTTTTCGTTTTTACCTCAGTGTTCATCATCGGTGTTTCTCCTTGTCCGAAATGCGGCCCTGTGTAACGCATTGACCACCCAACAACTTTAGACCTTAACCACAATTTTCACCCTTAAGTGCGGCGGAAATGTGAAGCGGCATGAATTATTTATTTGCGGTATGTTAGAAAAAAGGCATTTTTCAGGGCTTCGCTTGCCCTTGTGCACGTTTACCCGAGGCGGGAATAAAAGGAGAGCAGTATGGAGATTGTATGGTTTCATCCGTCGCAGAGCGCAACGGACTGGATACATGGCCTGCAGCAGCGTTTGCCCCAGGCCCGCGTGCGCGCGTGGGCACCGGGCGACAACGCGCCCGCAGACTATGCGCTGGTGCGTTCGCCACCGCCTGACATGCTTCGTGGCCGCCACGCGTTAAAAGGCGTATTTGCACTGGGCGCAGGCGTGGATGAAATTCTGCGGCAGCTGGCGCAGCACCCGGATATGCTTACGGACAACGTTCCGCTCTATCGCCTGAAAGACACCGGCATGGCGCAGCAGATGCAGGAATATGCGCTGTGCCGCGTCCTGGGCTGGTTCCGACGCTTCGATGACTATCTCCAGCAGCAGCAGTCGGCCCAGTGGCAGCCGCTGCCTTCTTACCCGCGCGAAACCTTTCACATCGGCATTTTAGGTGCAGGCGTACTCGGGCAGCAGGTCGCCGAAACGCTTAAGGCGCGGGGATTTCCGGTGCGCGTCTGGAGCCGTTCTCCGAAGCAGATTCCCGGCGTAACCAGCTTCGCTGGCGCGGCGGCGCTGAATGACTTCCTGCGCCAAACCCGGGTGCTGATTAACCTGCTGCCCAGCACGCCCGAAACGCGCAATCTGATTGATCATAAACTGTTGCAGCAGTTGCCGCAGGAGGCTTTTTTCCTTAACCTCGCCCGTGGCGATCAGGTCGTGGAAGCGGATTTACTCGCTGCCCTTGATCGCGGACAGTTGAAGGGGGCCGCGCTGGATGTGTTTCAGACTGAACCGCTGCCTGCCGATCATCCCTTATGGTTCCATCCGCGCGTAACAATTACCCCTCACAATGCGGCGGTCACCCTGAAAGAAGAGGCGATGGACTTTATTGCCCACGCTATCGGGCAGCTCGAAAGGGGTGAACATCCTCAGGGCCTCGTCGATCGTCAGCGCGGCTATTAATCACTGATGCCTTAACCGGCCTTAGCAGGAGCAGACAATGTATCCGGTAGATCTTCACATGCACACGGTTGCCAGTACGCACGCTTACAGCACGCTGCACGACTATGTGGCGCAGGCAAAACTGAACGGCCTCAAGCTGTTTGCTATCACCGATCACGGTCCGGACATGGCCGATGCACCGCATTACTGGCACTTCGTTAATATGCGCATCTGGCCACGGATCATTGATGGCGTGGCGATTCTGCGCGGTATCGAGGCCAATATTAAGAACCAGCAGGGCGAGATCGACTGCTCAGGGCCGATGCTGGAATCGCTGGATCTCATTGTGGCGGGCTTTCACGAAGCGGTTTATGCGCCGCGCGATCTGACACAGAATACCGAGGCGATGATTGCCGCCATGGCGGGCGGGCTGGTTCACATCATTAGCCATCCCGGCAACCCAAAATATCCCGTCGATATTCCCGCTATCACTGAAGCCGCCGCGCACTACGACGTGGCGCTGGAGCTGAATAACTCCTCCTTTACCCATTCCCGTCCGGGCAGCGAGCCCAACTGCCGGGCGATTGCGGAAGCGGTCGGCAAAGCGGGCGGGCGGCTGGCCTTCGGCTCCGATTCCCACACCGCTTTCACCCTCGGCAACTTCGAGCACTGCCTGCGGATTGCCAGAGAAGTGGATTTTCCCGAGGATCGCGTGTTAAATGTCACGCCGCGTCGCCTGCTCGATTTTCTGGAACTGCGTACCGGCAAACCTATCGCCGAGCTGGCTGACTTTTAATTTATCTCCCTCAAGGAATGTTGACGCATGAATGAGTTTTCCATTCTGTGCCGTATTATTGGCTCGCTGTTTAACCGCCATCCGCAGGATGCGCTGCTGGCCCCGCTGTTTACGCTGATTCGTGAAGGTAAACTGGCGGCACAGTGGCCGCTGGAGCAGGATGAGCTGTTAACGCGCCTGCAGCAAAACAGCGATCCGCAGGCGCTGGCGGCAGACTACGATGCGCTGTTTGTCGGCAGTGACTGCAAGGTATCGCCGTTTGCGTCACGCTGGCCGGAAGGAAAGCCGGAAGCTGATATTCGTGCCTTTTTGACCGCGCGCGGTATGCCGCTGGGCGAGGCGCCTGCCGACCATTTCGGTGGGCTGCTGCTGGCGGCATCCTGGCTGGAAGATCAGTCTGCGGCCGATGAAAGCGCCGCGCAGCTGGCGCTGTTTGACGTGTACCTGATGCCGTGGTGCGGCACGTTTCTCGGCAAAGTTGAAGCCCATGCCAACACGGCGTTTTATCGTACGCTGGCGGTGCTGAGCCGTGAGGCGATTCAGGCCATGTATGATGAGCTGGTGGAAAGCGCCAGCGAGCAGGGCGACGACGCCTGATTCACCAGTGCGCCGGATGCGTGCCGGGCGGGTTGCCGGGCGTGGCGCACTGTAATGTGGTGCCGGGCAGCCAGGCGGCGGATCGTAACCGGACGCCAATGCCCCACGGCGTAAGCTCAATGCAGGGCTGGTTGTCGCAGAGCCGTGGCGTAATGCCGGTCTGCTGTTCATTCAACCCATAACGGTGTTGCTCAAGCAGCCAGGCGGTACGCGCCAGCGACAGCCGCGTCTGATTGCCGCAGCCGTGCTGCAGGCGCTGACGCAATCCTGCCAGAACCGCGGCGGCCATCAGGTAGCCTGTGGCATGATCCAGCGCCTGTACCGGAAGCGGTACCGGCGCATCATGCTGCTTCCATCGCATTCCCTGTTCGGCAATCCCGCAACTCATCTGCACCAGACTGTCGAAACCGCGCCGGTTGCGCCACGGTCCCTGCCAGCCCCAGGCATTTAAACTGACGTCGACCAGACCGGGACTCAGGGCCTGCAGCGATGCCGCATCAAATCCCAGCTTTTCCAGTGCGTCGGCGCGGTAGCCGTGCACCATCACGTCGGCCTGTTTCAGTAACCAGATAAACTGGGCGCGGTCGGCTGGCTGTGTTAAATCCAGCACGGCACGGCGTTTGCCGCAGGCAAGCTCTTCATCCACACCGGGTTCCTGCCAGCCGGGCGGATCGATCCGTAAAACGTTTGCCCCCAGGCTGGCCAGAAAGCGCGTCGCCACCGGGCCTGCAATGATACGGGTCAGATCCAAAACCTTGATGCCAAGTAATGGACGCGCCGCGGGCAACGCCCACGTGACCGCGGGGCCGTCGGCCAGGGTTTGTCGCGCGAAGAGCGGTTCATGTATGACGGCCATCCCCTGTGGATGCTGCTGCCATGCCTCGGCACTGCGCATCTCTGCCGCGCAGCCGCCTGCCTCAATTACCGCCTGTTCCAGCTCCGTGCCTTGCCACTGCGCCACTTCCCGTGCCAGTGCCGCGCGATCCGGGTGACGGCCAAGCACGCGTTCCATTGCCAGCCGATGGTGCGGAGCATTGGTGTGCAGGCGGATCCAGCCGTTGCGGCAGGCATAATCGCCGGCAAAGGGATCCCACAGCGCGGGCGCAGCGCGATTAAGCGGCATAAAACTGTGCTGAAACCAGCGTGAGGCCAGTCGGACGTTAACCTGCGGACGGTCAGGACGATTAAGCAGGTCGGCCACGCCCTGCATTGCCAGACCCAGGCTGGTGGCCGCCAGTTCACTGACGGCATAGGCGGAGGAAAAGGTGGCGTGGTCGGTAAAAACAGGCAGCATTTGTAGCGCATGATTGCCGTGCAATCCCTGCCACATCTGCTGCCAAAGTGCGTTAGCCAGATGATTCATGCAACAGGCTCCTGATAAGGGCGATGCCTGAAGCATAGCATGTGCCCTTAACGGCGTCGCAGGCGAGGAAAGCGTGCGTGCATGCGCAGATTGCGCAGGTTAATCACCGCAATCGTCGTGCCCAGAATGACCAGCGAGGCGCCAATAATTTTGAAACTGTTCAGGCTGTCGCCCAGCACCACGATGCCCATAAGTACCGCCAGAACCGGCGTCAGCAGGGAATATGGCATGATCAGGTTAACGTTGTATTTCTTCAGTAGGGCATACCATAAGGTGTACGCCACCACGGAAGAGGCGATAGCACTGTAAAGAATGGCAAACCAGCCGCGCCAGCCAGCATGTTGCAGCGCATAGAGCTGATGAGACTCCAGCATCAAGCTGGCGGCCCCAACGATCGGCAGGGCCAGAAAGGCGATCCAGCCGGTCAGCGTCAGGGGTTTAATCGGCGGCGATTTTTTCACAATCAGGTTGCTGATCGCCCAGCCCGTGGCGCTGCACAGCAGGATGCACAGCACCCACCAGGCAGGAATGGTGGGGCTACCAGACAGCACCACTACACCACTTAGCGAGATCATAATGCCGATCAGCTGAATCAACCGCAGCTTCTCTTTCAGCACCACCATCGCCAGCAGCATGGCAATCGGCGTACCCAACTGCACGACAATCGCGCCCGTTCCGGCATCGGTAAAACGCATACCGACGAACAGGAGAGAGAAGTGCATAAACCCAAATGTGAAGGCCAGCAGTAGCAACCAGGGAAACTGCTGGCGGTTAATGCGGCAAAACGGCACCAGCACAATCGCCACGACCGCAAAACGCATCCACGTAAGAAACAAAGGCGGTAACTCAACTAAACCCCATTTTACCGCCACGTTATTAAAGGCCCAGATAGAAACCACCATCAGAACCATAAAGAAATGCCGCACTGCCACAATGTTGTCCTTTAAAAATAAACCCGATACCTGATAATCATGGCACGAACCCACGACGTTCTGGCAATGATTAACATTTTTTATTTAGTTAAGCAGGAAATAAAGCTCAAAAAATTCATAAGACATTTACAACAGTTACTGTCAGACTGATATTCCGAAACGCCAACCCTTTTGAGGATTCGATTCGGTATGATTTCTGCGCCTGCATTGCCCCTTGCCTTGATTCAGTTAGATGTTCCCCCCGCCAACGTGGTCGAGAAAATCGGTGAACAACCGGTATGGTTTATTGATGCCCTGAATTTACAGCCTGATGATTACGTTATTGTCCGTCCCCACTTGGGCGAAACGCTGCCGCAGTTTACTGATATTTCCGGTGCGGTGTTAAGTGGTTCCTGGGCAATGGTGACCGATCATGCTGACTGGAGTGAACGCACGGCGGCCTGGATTCGTGCCGCGATGGAGGCGCGTCTGCCGCTGCTTGGCGTCTGCTACGGCCACCAGCTGATGGCTTATGCACTGGGGGGAAAAGTAGGCGACAACCCTAATGGCTGGGAACGCGGTCTGATGACGTTAACCACCACTTCCCAGGCCCGCCACGATCCGCTGCTGGCCACGTTGCCGGAAACCTTCGAGGCCTGGCTTTCGCATCGCCAGTCGGTGATGACGCCGCCCGCGCACGCCACCGTGCTGGCCGTTTCGGACATGGACGGCTGCCAGGTCTTGCGCTATTCAGCCTGTGCGCTGTCGGTGCAGTTTCACCCGGAGTTTGATCGCCGCATTATGGATGCATGCCTGCCAGAAAATGAGGAAAATGACGGGACGGAACTGCAGGGGGCGGACTGGGCGCGTAGCCTCTTATACCATTTCTGGTTGCAAACGCGCCCGGCGGTTAAAAGCGCTCAGGGCGCATAGTGGCGGGTACAACGATAAACCCAGGCCGGCGGAACGTTTTTTAACACCCGCTGGCGCTCCCAGGTAAAGTAACGAGACAGATCGGGCTGGGTGAGCGACGTGTACTGAAACTGCACAAAAACGCCGTTCGGCCCCAGGGCATGGTACACCGCCTGTAGGATGGCATCCCGCAGTTCCGGCGACAGCGACAGCAGCGGCAGGCCAGAGAAAATGGCATCGTAGCTGCCGTTCAGGTACTCGGCCGAACAGGTCCGCACCGTCATTCGCTCGTCATTTAGCACGCTTAACTTTTGCGCCAGCGCGCTGCTGATTTCAAATACGTCCAGCGTCGCGTTCGGTGCCATCTGCGCCAGCAGACGACGCGTCAGAACGCCATCGCCCGCGCCCAGTTCGGCAACCCGCAACTGACCGCTCCACGCCACCGAGTCAACCATGGTGCGACACAGCGCATCAGAGGAAGGAGTAATGCTGCCCATTTTGCGCGGATTACGGATGAACTGGTGGACGAAATCTGCTTTAGCGCGCATTAAGGTGAAAGCCGAAGCTAACATGCTGACATACCTCCAGAGTAAACATATCCCCATATTGACCCCATCGTGCCTAAAAGTTTCCAGATAACTGGCGAAGCGGCAAAAAGTCGGAATTATCTGTAGTGGGCCCAGCGGGGATTTTCCTTCGTCGCGGTCACAGTTTAAGGACAACAAACCTGTCAGGCTGGCGCTGATCTAATATGTTAAAAATAGGTTTCATAGTTGTTTCACATCTTACTGCGTAAGGAGATTCAACATGCGCTATGCTGCTCCAGGAGAATCCGGTTCTCTCATCACGCTGCAAAAGCACTATGGTAATTTCATCAATGGGGAGTTCGTTGCGCCGGTCAATGGCCACTACTTCACCAATACCTCGCCCGTTAATGGTTCAGATGCCGGGGCGTTTCCCCGCTCAGACAAGGCAGACGTCGATAACGCGGTCGCTGCCGCTGCTGCCGCGGCGGATGCCTGGGGAAAAACCTCGCCTCAGCAGCGCGCCCTGGTGCTGCTTAAAATCGCCGATCGGCTGGAAGAGAAGCTGGAATACCTGGCGGTAAATGAAACCTGGGACAACGGTAAACCGGTTCGTGAAACGCTGGCCGCCGATATGCCGCTGGCGGTGGATCACTTCCGCTATTTTGCCGGTTGTGTCAGGGCGCAGGAGGGCAGCGCGGCGGAGATCGACGAATTTACTGCCGCCTATCACTTTCATGAACCCCTGGGCGTGGTGGCGCAGATCATCCCGTGGAACTTTCCGCTGCTGATGGCGGCATGGAAGCTGGCGCCGGCCCTGGGGGCAGGGAACTGCGTGGTGCTCAAGCCCGCGGAGCAAACGCCGCTGTCGATTACCCTGTTTGTTGACCTGATTAAAGATCTGCTGCCGCCCGGCGTGGTCAACGTGGTCCACGGTTATGGTAAAGAAGCGGGTGAGGCGCTGGCCTCCCATCCGGGCATTGCCAAAGTGGCATTTACGGGATCGACGGCGACGGGCGGCCATATCCTGGAACTGGCGGCGAAAAGCTTGATTCCGTCTACGGTCGAACTGGGCGGGAAATCGCCGAACATCTTTTTCGAAGATATCATGCAGGCCGAAGAAAGCTTTATTGAAAAAGCGGCGGAAGGGGTTGTGCTTGGCTTCCTGAATCAGGGTGAAGTCTGTACCTGTCCGTCGCGGGCGCTGGTGCAGGAGTCCATTTACGAGCCCTTTATGGCGGCAGTGCTTAAACGCATTAAAACCATCAAGCGCGGCGATCCCATGGATACGGAAACGATGGTGGGCGCGCAGGCTTCTCAGCAGCAGTTCGATAAAATTCTTTCCTATCTGGAGATCGCCCGTCAGGAAGGGGCCGAGGTGCTGATCGGCGGCGGTGTTGAGACGCTTGATGACACGCTGGCCAGCGGCTACTACATTCAGCCGACGCTGCTGAAAGGCAACAACAGCATGCGGGTATTCCAGGAAGAGATCTTTGGCCCGGTGGTGGGCATCACCACCTTCAAGGATGAGGCAGAGGCCATCGCCATCGCCAACGACTCCATCTACGGCCTGGGCGCGGGCGTCTGGACACGGGATATCAACCGGGCCTACCGCGTCGGGCGGGCAATCAAAGCCGGACGTGTCTGGACGAACTGCTATCACCTTTACCCCGCTCACGCGGCCTTCGGTGGCTATAAAAAATCAGGTATCGGTCGCGAGACGCACAAGATGATGCTTGATCACTATCAGCAGACGAAAAATCTGCTGGTAAGCTACAGCATCCAGCCGCTTGGCTTCTTCTGACCCTGTGCGGCGTGCCTTGTGCGCGCCGCTATTTTCCGTCTGTTGGCTGTCATATAGGCGTAATCTGCTTGTGACAGGTTAGTTAACAGCTATTATCGATCTATCGCAGCGAACATGCCGAACCTGAGTTGACTGTATGACCTGCTTCACTATGGATAACGGAACAGAGACAAGTTATGCAAAATCCTTATGAATATCTGAGTCTGATGGATGATGTGCTTGATGGACCGGAAGAGAGCATCATCATTGTTAATTTGCCCGAACGCCACCGGGCTTACCCGTTTTGTCCGCTGCAGGCTGAAGGTGCCGCCGCCTCAGCCCGCGCGCCTCAGGCCGAAGCCAGTCCGGGTCAGCATAGGTTCTTCTAGCGGCATTACCCTGTCGTCTGGCCTGCTCAGTGTTTGCCGGCCGGGCGCACAGTGCGCATTAAGGCCTTTCCCTTTACAACCCCTGCCGTTTCACTCGCTGCGCGTCATGCCTCGAACGCTGCTGGCTGCGACGGAATGATCCTCATCAGAGCGGTTTGTTTCTGACTTGCAACAGACAACGCCTCAGCCTGAACCTGTAACGAAGTATGATCGGCATTGATATTACCGTAACGCGTGAAAATGATCCTTTCGTGCCAGTTATGAGATTGAACCAATAAGAAAAGTTAACGCTTCCTCAATCACCGGTAAAAAGGTAGCACGGGTTGATAATTCCCGTACCCAATCGGCCATGCGGATGTCATCAAAATTTACATATCCCATAAATAAAATTTAACTTAGCCCGCTATAAATTTCTTAGGACAGCGCATGTCGTCGAATTTATCAGCAAGGAACGAGGTATTTTATTAATGAGTAAATTAACCCGAAGAAGCTTTATGGCCTTTGCGGCAGGCGGCACGGTCGCCCTGGCGGCCGGGCAGGTTCACGCACATGACAGCATTCAGTCCTTTTCCGGCGCTGGCAGAGATCCCGGCCCGCACGATCCCATCCGCGAAGCGGAAAATCCTGACATCGTAAATCCTCCGCCTACCGACAGCGGCACTTTGCCAAACCTGCGCTTTTCCTTCAGCGACGCGCACGTGCGTAAAAGCAGCGGCGGATGGACCCGTCAGGTCACCCAACGTGAGCTCGGCGTCTCCACCACCATCGCGGGCGTGGATATGCGTCTCAATGCCGGTGGCATTCGCGAGCTGCACTGGCACAAAGAGGGCGAATGGGCCTATATGACCTATGGCAATGCCCGCGTCACGGCATTTGATACCGATGGCACCTGGTTCGTGGACGATATTGGTGCGGGTGATCTATGGTATTTCCCGCCGGGCATTCCGCACTCTATTCAGGGGCTGGGGCCGGACGGCTGCGAGTTTCTGCTGGCCTTTGATGACGGCGGATTCGATGAAGACAGTACCTTCCTGCTGTCCGACTGGTTCAAACACATCCCGCCCGAGATTCTGGCCAAAAATTTCAAGGTGCCGGTCTCAACCTTTGCCAAACTGCCCTCGCCTGAAGATGAATACATCTTCGCCGCGCCGGTGCCCGGCAGCCTCTCATCCGTGGCGGTGAAAGGGGCAACCCAAGCCAAACGCACCTTTACGCACCACATGCTGGCGCAGGAACCGATCAAGGCGCCGGGCGGCACGGTCAGAATCACTGACTCTTCGACCTTTAAGGTTTCAAAGACCATCGCGGCCGCGCTGGTGGAGATCGAACCTGGTGGATTGCGCGAGCTGCACTGGCATCCGAACAACGACGAGTGGCAATACTACCTGGAAGGCGAAGGGCGCATGGGCGTGTTTGCGTCGTCAGGGCAGGCCAGAACCTTTGACTACCGGGCAGGGGACGTCGGCTATGTGCCGTTCGCGATGGGCCACTATGTTGAAAATACCGGTAAGGGGCCGCTGCGTTTCCTGGAGTTATTCAAAAGTGATTATTACGCTGATATTTCCCTGAATCAGTGGCTGGCCGGTACGCCGCGCGATTTGGTGAAAGAACATCTGCAGCTTGATGATGCCTTTATGGATGCGCTGTCGCTGCAGAAAAACCCTGTGGTGAAATAACGCTCATGGCCGCATGTCGGCCATGATTGTCAGAGCTTGTGGGTCTGTTTTACGGCTGCGTGGACAGCCCACGCTTTTTCCCCAAACCCCAAACCCCAAACCCCAAACCCCAGACTATGACCAGGCGGCTGCCGTGCTGCCCTGATGAAAAATCATCTGCCAGCCATGCGCTGAGGATAAAACCCAGTGGGACGAACGTAATGCGGCACGGCTGCCGTCTGGCTGCGCGGTGCGGTAAAGCAAAATGGCATGCTGGGTTCCGACCTCCATCAGTTGAAAGTCGCTGCTGATAATGGCCTGCGCGTTCTCTTCATTCATTAGCGCCGCGATGATTTGCTCACGGTTCAGCAGCGTGCCTGAAAGGGTGATCTCTTTAAATTCGGGATGCAGTCTCTGGTCAAGCCACGCTAAATCGTGGCGCTTTTCATGATGCAGACTGCATTCCAGCACCGTCAGGGCCGCCAGCAATGCGAGGTGAAGCGCACGCTCATCCTGACGCGGCGCGGAGTGGTGAATCACCTCAACCTGTGAATCGAGCTGAATCGCAGGATAATGTTCCTGCATTCCGGCCAGCAAGACCGCATCGGGCCATTCATCACCTTTGCCCAGATAGTGCGCGACGGATGACAGCGGCATGGTCACCACCTGCGCTACATCAACGATCACCCAGGTCGCAGGATCCTCGTTACTGACATAGCAAAGTGGTCCCGGCGTAATCTTCTGTTCCTGCCAGCGAATCGTATGGCGTTTTTCCCCCGCCCGCAGCGCTGTCATCAGGCGGGGTACAATTTTGAGCGTTTGCATCACGAAGCTCCGTGCGTTAACGGCGTTGCTCAACCCTGGCAGGATATGCGTCGCCCATCAACCTGCCGGGCAGGGATTAAAGCGCGACAGCCAGCACTGACGCAGTTCCCTGGCCTGCAGCGAAACGGCGGCCGTGTCGCTGGCATGGAAGCCATGAAAGGCACCAGGCCAGACGTGCAGCTCGACGGCAACGCCGGCACGGATCAGCCGTTGTGCATAATCGAGGTTCTCATCCAGAAACAGGTCCAGCGTGCCGACGCCGATCCAGACAGGGGGAAGCCCGGCAAGGTTGCTGGCGCGTGCCGGTGCGGCATAAGGCGAGATCGTTTCGCTGCCGGGTTCCTCGCCCAGCAGGGCGGTCCAGCCAATACGATTGTATTCTCGCGTCCAGATAAACTCGCCGGTCACGGGATTGGGATGTGTTTCCGTCACCGTGCGGTCGTCCAGCATCGGGAACATCAGATTCTGGAAGGCCAGTTTGGGGCCATTGCGATCCCTTGCCAGCAGCGCCAGCGAGGCGGCCAGCCCGGCACCGGCGCTGTCGCCCATTAAGCCGATATGTGCCGGATCGATGCCCAGCCTGTCGGCCTGGCTTACCATCCAGTTCAGCACCGCATAGCCGTCCTCCAGCGATCCGGGAAACACCGTTTCCGGGGCCAGGCGATAGTCCACCGAGACCACCACGCAGTTCTGGCGCAGCGCCGTGGCACTGGTCAGTGAAAGCGACTGCTCCGGGCTGCCGAACAGGTGACCGCCGCCATGAATGTGCAAAATGCCCATGCGCTTTTCAGCGGCGGTTACGGGCGTTATCACACAGACTCTGACGGGGGGACGATCGGGAAATTCAATCTGCTGCTCATGGATGTGAAGCCCAAGGTCGCGATAAGACTGAACCTGCTTAACGGCAGCATCCTGACGCTGTTGGCGCAGTGCCACAATCGTTTCAGGCGTAAGTGCCAGCGGCGCGCTGTTTGCGAGAATGGGAAGTAACTCGGGATCGACTAAATGCAGCGTGTTCAAATCATTCCTCTCCTGAGGCTTAAGTGGCAGTGAGCCGCTCTGCCGGGATGGACGACAGAGATTGAAATACACTGACCTGCTGACAGCGCCTGTCAGCAGGTCACCTCAGTGACGTTTAACCGGGTTAGCGGCGGAGGTCTTCGCCATTAGAGGCAATCAGTTTTTTATACCAGTGATAGCTCTTTTTCAAGGTACGTTTCTGACTACCGTTGCCCATATCATCCTGATCCACATAAATAAAACCGTAACGTTTAGACATTTGACCGGTCCCGGCACTCACCACGTCGATCGGCCCCCACCAGGTATAGCCAAAGAGCGCGACGCCGTCGGCAATGGCTTCTTTCATCTGTTCGACATGCTGGCGCAGGTAGTCGATGCGGTAATCATCATCAATGCTGCCGTCGGCCTTAACGGTATCCACCGCGCCCAGACCGTTTTCGGCAATAAACAGTGGCTTCTGATAACGGTCATAAAGCTGGTTCAGCGCCAGCCGCAGCCCTTTAGGATCGATTTGCCAGCCCCATTCACTGGTTGCCAGGTGCGGGTTACGTATTCCGCCGGTAATCAGGTTGCCCTGCGCGCCGGTCAGCTTTTCGGGATGGGCGCTGACGGTGCTGGACATGTAATAGCTGAAGGAAACGAAGTCTACCGGATGTTGCCGCAGGATCTCATCGTCACCCACGGCTTTGGTCAGCTGAACGCCTTTCTCCGCCAGCATTCTGCGGGCATAAGCCGGATAGTAGCCGCGCGCCTGCACATCGCTAAAAAACAGCGAAACGCGCTGCATCTCTTCACATGCCTGTACGTCATCCGGATGACAGGTATGCGGATAGAGGATCTGATAGCTAATCATACAGCCCACCTGAGAACCGGGAATTATCGCGTGGCAGGCCTTAGTGGCCAGCGCACTGGCGATAAACTGATGGTGCGCGCCCTGATATTTATCCTGCTCCAGATGAGGATGACCTTCCTCGATCACGCCGACGCTGACGTAAGGATGATGCTTCACGCAGTTAATCTCGTTAAAGGTCATCCAGTACTTCACCTTGTTGCGATAGCGGGTAAAAACCGTGGTGGCGAATCGCACGTAGAAATCCACCAGCTGGCGATTTGGCCAGCCGCCGTAATCCGTCACCAACGCCAGCGGCATCTCGTAATGCGACAGCGAGACAATGGGTTCGATTCCGTGCGCTAGCAGCGCATCCAGCACCTCATCATAAAACTGCAGGCCTGCCTCGTTAGGTTCGGCTTCATCGCCGCGCGGAAAGATACGCGTCCAGGCTATCGACATCCGGAAGCATTTAAATCCCATACCGGCGAACAGCGCGATATCCTCCCTGAAATGGGTGTAAAAGCCGTTGCCTTTGCGCTTGGGATAATACTTTTTACTGTCCGGGTTCTGCGCCTCTTCAACCTGCGCATGCGTCATGCTAAGCCACTGATCCAGCCACTGCGTGGGCGGTGTGGCCGCGTCGAAGGTATAAACATCGGACACCGATAACCCTTTGCCGCCGATATCCCATGCGCCTTCAAGCTGATTCGCGGCGGTGGCACCGCCCCACAAAAATCCTGCTGGAAAGGTCGTTGAACTCGTCATGCTTTGCTCCTTAAACCGCCGCGGCGGTGAGTGTCAGAAAGGCCTCGCGACTGGCGATATGCCCGGTAGCTTTCACCGGACGAATCTCGTCATAGCGCTCGCTGTTGGTCACAATGACGATCACGCTCGGATCAATGTTCTCCGCCTGAAGCGCGGCCAGATCGAAGGTGACTAACAGATCGCCCGTGCTGATCCACTGCCCGGGCTGGATATGGCTGGTGAAGTGGCGGCCGCCGAGTTTGACGCTGTCGATGCCAATGTGGATCAGGATTTCCACGCCGGTATCGCTTCTGAGCCCCAGCGCATGGTGAGTTTCAAACAGCGACTCGACGTGGCCGTCCACGGGAGAACGTAGCTCGCCACCAGAGGGATAAATAGCCAGCCCTTTGCCAAATATCTCATCGGCAAATACCGGGTCCGCCAGCGCATTCAGCGGTGTGATCTCACCACTGGCAGGCGCAAAAAGCGTCTCGGGTTCGTGGCGCCTGGCGCCGGATGCGGATGCCTCATCGGCGGCGGGCAAGTGGGCAGATTCATCAAAGCCCAGCATCACGGTGAGCAGGGCAGCGCTGCCGAAGGCGATCGCCAGACTGAGCAGGGCATAGATAAAGGTCGGGCCGACCAGCGCGGGGATGCCAGGCAGCCCGCTGAGCGCAAATGCATAGGTTTTTACCCCCATCGCCATCGCGAATGCGCCGCCGCAGGCCCCGCCGAGCAGAGCGGCGGCAAACGGGCGTTTGTAACGGATGTTGATGCCGTACATCGCGGGTTCGGTAATGCCCATCGCGGCGCTGAAGCTGGTGCTGAGCGCCAGTGACTTAAGCTTTTTCTCTCTGGCCCGCAGGAACACGCCGAATGCCGCACCGGCCTGGCCGAGATTCGCAACATAGAAAAGGATTTTAAACGGATCGAAACCCAGCTTGCTGATGTTGTGGATCATCACGGGCACCAGCACATAGTGCATGCCGGTAATAATAATCAGCGACAGGGTTCCGCCCACCACGATGCCCGCAACCATCCCCATGTTTTCAACCAGCCAGATAATGCCGCCGGTCAGCGCGTTGCCGGCAAAGATCCCCAGTGGGCCGATGGCGATAAGCGTGACAGGCGTGACGATCAGCAGGCTCAGAAGAGGAACAAACATGGTTTTCAGCGAGGCGGGCATCACGCTATCGATCAGGCGTTCCACGTAACTCAGTAGCCATATCGACAGCAGCACCGGAATCACCGTTGAGGCATAGTTCACCGCTGGCACGGATATTCTCAGGAAGTGGATCGGCTCACCGGCGTTGAACAGGGTTTGCAGGGCAGGGTGAAACAGCGAGGCCGCCAGCGCGACGGCAACGTAAGGGTTGGCACCAAACCGCGTTGCCGCACTGAACGCCAGCGCCAACGGCAGGAAGTAAAATACGCCATCGCTAATCGCCAGCAGGATCTGATAGCTCTGATTGTGCGGTTCGAGCCACTGAAAAGCCACCAGCAGCGCCAGGATCCCCTTGAGAATCCCTGCGCCAGCAATGGCGGGAATAATGGGCGAAAAGATGCTGGATAACCCTTCCAGCACTGCCGAGACCGGATTGCGGCGCGAGGTCGGGCGCGGCGGACTTTCTTTTAGCGATAGCTGGCTCATCAGCGCCTTGTACAAGGGTTCGACCTCATTGCCGATGATCAACTGAAACTGATCCCCAGAGAGGTTTACGCCAATAACGCCCTCCAGCGCGTCCAGCGCACCACGATCAGCCAGGCTGTTATCTTTAAGTAAAAAACGCAGGCGGGTAATACAGTGAAATAAAGACAGGACGTTATCTTTTCCGCCAATCAGGGTAATAATGCGTTGAGCGGTTTTGTGATAATTCATAAATCCCTCCAGACTGAAGTCAATATGACGTCATCCACAATGACCGGCGTTAACCGGCTGGATCGTTTTCTGGGGTTTGCCTGATTGAACAGTGACAAGCCGGAACCTGTTTTTAATACTCTTTACGGGGGTAAAACGCTGGGCGTGCTGCGCTGCACAATATTCTCGATGTGTACTGTCAAATAGAGTTTTTCAGAATGACTCATGCTGTGGTGGTAATGCTTTTTGACAAATTCATTGATGGCCTCAACGCATTTGAGCGTGCGGGCGTAACGCTGCTGCGCCAGCGCAAAAAATTCCTCATCGTTGTTATTTAACACCTCGCCATCGATGACCCGCTGAGCAAAAAATTTCAGGTGCGTAATGAAGCGCTGATAATTCAGGCTGTGCTCATCCATTGACAGGGTAAAAAAGTATTTTACGATGTGCTGTAGCTGATAGAGGAGTTGGGTAATTTTCGCGGTTTTTCCCAGCGTATCGTGAAGCCCGGCGTTGACGATATGCAGCGCAATGCTACAGGCTTCGCTGTCCGGTAAGAGCATACCGGTTCGGGCCACCACCATGCCCAACGCCTGACGGCCAATCGCGTACTCGGCGGTATAAAAGTGGCGCACTTCCCACTCCAGCGGATTAGTAAGCGGCGCGTTATTTTTATGGCGTTGCAGCGCGAAGTGAAGATGGTCGGCCAGCGTCACATACAACCCTTCGCTTAATTTATGGTTTAGCTTTTCGCGCGCCAGGCTGACAATATCGGCGGTAAGCTGAAGAATATCGATGGGCACTTCACTGACCAGATCTTTAAAGCGCGCAGAGATCAACGAATCTTCCAGACGAAATATCTTTTCTGCTTCGCTGGGGTGAATACGGGCACCGTGGTGTGTATTAAATCCCAGGCCGCGACCGGTTAAAATAACTTCAAGGCCGTTATCATCAACGGCACTGACCACATTATTATTCAGAATTTGTCTGACCAGCATCGCTCACTCCTGAAACAACATCGGGCAAAACATAAATACAGCGTTGAAGGGAAATTCCCCCAGCCTGCATTCAGGTTTTGCCCGATAATCGGTAACAAGCGTGATGCCGTTTTATCCTGGCACCAGGAAAATTGATATTCAATACGAAATTGTGCAGCGGGTTATCCGGCGCGCCGATTTGTGATCCGCTTTACGAAAAGTAATACAGGAAACGGTTACGCAAGCGGGGAATCCCACTTCAAATACGCAGACACAGACAACTGCCAGCAGAGAAATACGATAAGACTGACCTGCCGATCGTGGCATTTGCCCGCTCTTTGCCCGTTAGCAGGCAAAGAGCGATAGCGGTGATGCTTAATCGTGCGCCGGGCGTTTTTGGCCCGTCAGAAGTTGTTCAAGCACGTCGATACGATGCCGTTGAGGCGTCGTAATGGCGTAGAAGCGCTCCTGCAGATCCGCAGACTGGCCGACGGTGACGAGCAATCCGCTACGCAGTTCATCCTGAACGACGACCTCGGGCAATACGGTGAGCCAGCCGCTGTCACGCGCGATCAGACGCAGCATCGCCATGTCATCGACTTCAGCGCGCACTCTGGGCCTTACGCCCGCTGTGGAACACAGCGCATCAAACTGCGCGCGCAAGGCATGGCGTGGGCCGGGCAGGGCAATCTCCACGCCATCCAAATCTTCGGGGATGCGCAGACTGCGCGATGCCCATTTGCTCGCCGGGCCGACCAAAGAGATGGACTGACTGCCCAGAAACACGAAGTGCAAAGGGCGATCGGTATCCACGGGAACGGTTTCATTGGCCAGCACCACATCGAGCTGATGTTGCATCAACCTGACCAGCAGGCCTTCCAGTAATCCGGACTCCAGCGTCAGCACCACACCAGGATCGGCAAGTGCAGGTCGAATCCAGTTTTCCTGATAGTTGCGCGACAGGGTTGCCACGCTGCCCACGCGTAGCCGTGTAACACCGGCAGACCGGCCTTTTAAGCGTCCCAACATCTCCTGACTGAGCCCAAAGATGTTATCGGCATAAGCCATGACCAACTGACCTGTGTCCGTCAGGATCAGGCGGCGGCCTTTACGGATTAACAAACTTTCTCCCAGCCGGTCCTCAAGCTGTCGGATTTGCACCGAAACGGCTGATTGTGAGGTCGCCAGCTCTTCGGCCGCCCGCGTCAGGTGCCCGAGCCTGGCGACTCGCCAAAAATAGAAAAGGTGATGAAAGTTCAGCTGATTAAGATTCATTTGTTCTGTTTTAGGTATCAATTTATTCAAATAAATATATTTTACAGAATAGTAACCGTCAAGGAACATAGGCTCAGTCACATTCATAAGGGCTATGCGATGAATATCCTTGAAGTTTTATACCTGGTTTGTTTTTTAGCACCTGCTGTTTTAATGGCGGGCTTAGCAGGGCTGACACGTTTAAGTGGGATGTCTACAACGGCGCTGTGGCGTGTGCTGCAGATTGTGTCATATGGCGCCATTGCCTTCGCAGGCGTGTCCCTCGCCGCGGGCACCAGCGGGGCGCAATGGCCTGGTTTAGTAAAAGCAACGACGTTTGGCCTGGTGCTGGCTTTGCTGGTACAACTGCTTGGCAAAGTCATCGCATCATTTTCTGTGCGTTACCTTGAAGGCGAAGCGAACCAGCGGCGCTACATTGGCGCACTGTCCGCTGTACTGGGTAGTGTTCATCTGCTCCTGCTGGCCGATAACTGGCTGCTACTCATTGCCGCCTGGGCCGCTGTAGGCCTGGCGCTACAGCAGCTGCTTTGCTTCTATCCCGATCGCCCCTTTGCCCTGTTTGCGGCACACAAAAAGTATATTGCTGACCGGATAGCAGACGTGATGTTGCTCGGCGCTTCCGCGCTGGCCTGGTGGGAAGTGGGCAGTTTCTCGCTGTCAGCTTTGTGGGCGCACATTGCCCAGCTGGGGGCGTCCGTGCCCTTGCAGGCGAGCGCCGTTTTGCTCGTGATGGCTGTTATTCTTCGCACGGCCTTGCTGCCGGTGCATGGCTGGTTGATACAGGTGATGGAAGCCCCGACGCCGGTATCTGCGCTCTTGCATGCAGGCGTCGTTAATCTTGGCGGCTTTGTCCTGATTCGCTTCGCCCCGATGTTAGAACAGGCAGGCGCTGCGCGCGTGTTGTTACTGATTTTCGCGCTGACGACCGCTGTACTGGCAGGCATTGTCATGTTGACGCGCATCAGCGTAAAAGTACGGCTGGCCTGGTCCACCGTCGCGCAGATGGGCTTCATGCTGCTTGAGTGCGCGCTTGGCCTTTACACCCTGGCAGCTCTGCATCTCATTGGCCATTCGCTCTACAAAGCCCATGCTTTCCTGTCCGCTTCAGAAAGCGTAAGACAAACTCGCCAGCAGACGCTGCACCGGACCTCGTTGCCCGGCACCGTGAGTGTGATGCTCGCCCCAGTGCTGACGATTTCAGCGGTGTTTCTGGTGTTGAGGCTGGCAGATCTGGCCGCCTGGCCCTGGTGGTGGAGCGGGGTGTTGGGCATGGCGTGGGCGCCCTTGCTGTGGTTGCCTGATGCGCAAGACGACGGCGCTTCACCTGCCTCACAGCTTCTTTTCGGGCTCTTCACTGTTATCGGCCTGTCGATGATTGCCCTGTTTCTGCATGCGCTGCCGCTCGGCCTGCAGGATGCCCCCGATGAACGTCTGGGCCTGATCGCGCTGACAGGAATGGCGGCCTTGTATCTGTGCCAGGTGTTGCTGCAAAAGCAGCCACAACGCCTGTCGCGCTGGCGTCGCTGGAGCTACGCGGGGTTTTACCTGGACGAAGCCTATACGCGCCTGACGCTGCTCCTGTGGCCAACGACCTGGGCATCCGGCAATGCCACGCCCGTTAAACCTGAAATGCCTGATGCACCTGTTGCTGACAGGCCGCGCTGAATAACACTGACAACCCGGAGCGTTTCCTGATGGATACACTGACCAACAAAGAGAAATCCGTGTCGGCGAGCCTGACGCAATCCGCACGCAATGCAGATTCACGGCAGGCCGCCATTGAGCAAGCTTGCCACCGCGCCTGCCAGGCGATTGCACCGGCATGGCCACTGGATCGCGCCATCGCTGTCAATCCTCATTGGGCGCGTATTGGCATGCCGGTGCGCAGGGTGGCCGCGCGCATGGCTGCGCTCGGCGGTATTCAGGTTTTCCCACCGCGCGATCGGCAGATGCAGGCCTGGCGTGAGGGGCGTATTAGCGTTGCCGATCTCACCCAGGCGCTGCACCAGCTACCTGAGGCGCAAGCGGCCGGCCTGACGGTTGAACAGTGCACGCAGGCGCTACAAGCAGGTAGCCTGCAAGTACAGTTACCGCTGCTGATCGATGTGCTCGACAACGATCCCCATCGCCACAAAAGGTTATCCTGGCGGCAAGCCATCACGCATCAGGTTAGCCAAACCTGTGCGGCTTACTTCGACGAACACCAGGCGAGCTGGCAGCCCGAGCGTCATCAGGGCTTATATGCCTTCTGGCTCGACACGCTGAAGCACGACCATGGCATTGGTCTGTTAATGGGCTTACCGAACATCAGGCAGGCTATCAAGACGTTACCGGATAACGCCGTGGACGCTGGAGGCTGGGTCATTGAGCGGCTTGGCCTGCCTGAAACCGTGTGGGCAGATTATCTGGAGTCGGTGCTGCTTACCGTTAATGGCTGGGCCTCCTGGTGCGCGTATCTCGGCTGGCAGGCGGGGTTGGCGGGCGGTAAGGATGCGCACCTGCGCGAGTTACTGGCTATTCGTCTGGCCTGGGGCATCATCCTTTTAGAATGCAAAGATGATGCCGCCACCCGGCAAGCATTTGCTTCCCTTCAGCAGGCCTGGGCTCAGGCTCCTCACTTGCTGGAGGAGACCGAATACGCGATGCGGGTTGACGAAGTGTGGCAGCTGGCGCTGGAGATTGGCTATCAGCGTGAGTTGGCGCATCGGCTGGCCACGGCTAAGGGGCAGGATGTGGACGCTGAGGCGATAGAAGTCCAGGCCGCTTTCTGCATCGATGTTCGCAGTGAACCGTTGCGCCGCGCCCTGGAGGCCGCGAGTCCTGGCGTTCAGACGCTCGGCTGTGCGGGGTTCTTCGGCCTTCCGGTTGCGTACACGCCTCTTGCTACCCAAGCCCGGCGCCCCCAGTTACCCGGCTTACTTGCGCCTTCCATCGACGTCAACGACCGAATTGTGAGCGCGAATTCGACGCCATCCCGGGCCGATACAGCGCTGCAAAACGCAGCCAGCAGATCGCGTCAGGCCCGATTTGCCATGGCCGACCAGTGGAATGCCGTTAGCCACTGGCCCGGTGCCGCCTTCTCCTTTGTGGAAGCGGTCGGACTGGGCTACTCCGTCAAGCTGGTGAAGGGGTTACTGCCGGGCAAAAAAGCACGTGCCAGGGACGATCTGGCTGGCCTGGCTGCGCGTTACCGTGCGATCTGCCGTCCACAGTTGGTTGGGCTGAATACAGAGGCTAAAGTTAAGCTGGCGGCGGGGGTTCTTCATGCCATGGGCCTGGCGCAACGTCTGGCTCCGACAGTGCTCCTTGTCGGTCATGGCAGCCAGTCAGCTAACAATGCTCACGCAGCGGCACTGGACTGTGGTGCCTGCTGTGGCCAGACCGGCGAAGTGAATGCGCGCAGCCTGGCCCAGTTGCTCAATGAACCGGCGGTTCGCCAGGGGCTGAAGTTACAAGGCGTGGACGTTCCTGATTCAACGGCGTTCGTGGCTGCGCTGCACAACACGACCACCGATGAAATCGAGTGGTTCGATCTCGACCTCCTGCCCCAGGCGGCGCGTGCACGCTGTGAAAGGATACAACCGATTTTTCATCAAGCCTGCGATCAGGTACGCCGTGAGCGAGCGCCCGGCCTGCAACTGGACCCGCAAGCACGTGAGGATGTGTTACTGGGTCAGTTACGCCGTCGCGCTAACGATGGCGCGCAAACCCGACCTGAATGGGGACTCGCTGGCAACGCTGCCTTTCTGATCGCGTCGCGTCACCATAGCCGCGGCGTAGTACTGAGCGGGCGCAGTTTTCTGCATGATTACGACGCCAGTCAGGATGTTGACGGTAGCCTGCTGGAGGGCTTAATGACCGCTCCGATGCTGGTTACACACTGGATCAACTGGCAGTATCACGCATCCACTTGCGATCCGCAGCGACTGGGCAGCGGCAACAAGGTGCTGCATAACGTGGTGGGTGGACGCCTCGGTGTCTTTGAGGGCAACGGCGGCGATCTGCGCATCGGCTTGTCACGCCAGTCGCTCCACGACGGCGAGCGCTGGATGCACGAGCCGCTGCGCCTGACAGTGGTTATCGACGCACCGCAAACGGCCATTGAAGCGGTAATCGGAAAGCATGAGGTCATCCGGCAACTGCTGGATAACGGCTGGCTCCATCTGTGGCGCTTTGAGGCGGCAGGTTTGGCGCGCTATGCGCGCGGATGCTGGCTCGCGTTGGACCTGTAGCGTACCTGAGGTCGTATTCGCCCCGAGCCGTTTGCTGGAAATCGAGCGGCTGCCTGTTCAGGGCAGCCTCTGCAAACGGCTGTTACCGCCCCTGAAGATACCGGATGCCGTGCCGGTACACATCTTCAGCCACTGCCGATGTACGGGGGATGACAAACGGCCCTAATGTTCTGTCGTGTTTGAGACGCTTAATCCAGGCTTGCTGACCTTTTGCCCCAGATAGGAATTTTACCGAAAAATACAGGCTGCTGGATTAAGTCGCCCGGCAGAGATCAACCGCGCCCTGCAACGCTGCGTGAGTGCGGGATAATCAGCATCAGGGGGCGCAATTTCTGTGGATGTCGTAGATACCAACGCATCGGCGATCACTTCGCACCAGGCGCAACGCCTGCGCCGCACGACATCAGCTTAAGAATGCACGCGGGATCGTGTTCGCTGTGCGCGAGGAGGAGACATCCACCGTTTTCCTGATGCGGATAGCGGTTTTGTTGGCGTCTTCACTGACGCATTAACAGGGAGCAGGGCGGTATGACCGCACAAATTACACATTTACAAATTTAAATGTGTAAATATAATGTTGTCTTTCTTTCTTCTCACAGGATAATTGTTATGTCGTCTCTCTTCGCGCCCCTGACGCTGGGTGATCTCAGCTTGCGTAACCGTATTGCGCTCCCACCGCTAACCCGTTGCCGCAGTGAGCAGCCGGGCAACGTACCCGGCACAATGATGGTGGACTACTATCGCCAGCGTGCCAGTGCGGGATTTATGGTAACCGAAGGGACGCAAATTGAGCCACGCGGACAGGGATATGCCTGGACACCTGGCATTCACAGCGAAGCACAAATCGCGGGTTGGCGAAAAGTAACCGACGCCGTTCATGCAGAAGGTGGGATCCTCTTTTGCCAACTCTGGCACGTTGGTCGCGTATCGCACAATGAACTGCAGCCCGGAAAGCAGCCACCTGTTGCACCTTCAGCCGTTGCCGCCAGCGGCGTACGGGTGTTTATCGAAACCGGGCCTGGTGCCGGTATTCTGACGGAACCCAGCATGCCGCGCGAGTTAACCACATCGGAAGTGAAAGCGATTGTGGCGATGTACCGTACGGCGGCGGAGAATGCTAAAAAAGCGGGCTTTGACGGTATCGAACTGCATGCCGCCAATGGTTATCTGATCAATCAGTTTATTTCTGAACATACTAACTTCCGCACCGATGAATATGGCGGTTCGCTTGATAACCGCCTGCGCTTCCTGCGTGAAGTTACCGAGGCCGTGAGTTCGGTGTTTGGCAGTCATCGTGTCGGCGTGCGTTTCGCGCCTCTGTTCTCAAGCACAGAGGAAGAGCGCGTTTATCTGGGGCTGGTGGAGAGCGATCCGCAGGCTACCTACCTCCGTGCGGCCCAGATGCTGAACGCGCTCGAAACGGGATATCTCTCCATCGCCGAAGCTGACTGGGACAACAGCCCGGATATGCCTGAAGATTTTCGCAAAGCGCTTCGCGAAGCCTTCCGTTCGCCCATTATGTATTCGGGCCGTTACACCAAAGAAAAAGCCGAGCGCATGCTGGAAAAGGGATGGGGAGATCTGTTTGGCTTCGGGCGCACGTTTATCGCTAACCCCGATTTACCGGCGCGTTTCAAAATGGGCTATCCGCTGAACGACGTCGATAGCGCCTCACTGTATGGTGGAAGCCAGAAAGGCTATACTGACTATCCTTTTTATTCTGCTTGAGGTTTGAAGACGGCATGACACCCGAAAATGCCATTAAATTACTGGCCAACCCGACACGGGTTGCGGTGCTCAAATGGCTTAAAAGCCCTGACGAAGCCTTTGCTGATTATTCTCAGCTCTATCCCTTCGATCAGTACGGTGTCTGTGCCAGTCTTATTCAGGACAAAGCGGGCCTTTCACAGCCCGCTACCTCACTGTGTCTTAAAGCGCTGCATGATGCCGGTCTGCTTGAGGCCAGTAAGGTAGGCAAATGGACCTACTATCGCCGACGCGAACAGGCGGTATGCGAGATGAATGAGGCGATCATCAGGTCTCTCCAGCAGCTGTAGGCGGCTTCTCAAAGAGGAATGACCCTCTTAAAGCAGTGCATCAGACATTAAAATCACCCGCATATGCGCACCTTCGCTTGCGGCGCAACGCTCACAGACTCGTGGAGAAACGCTCACAAAGCGCCCACAGTAGACTGGATGGATGCCGGAAGAGCAGGGGATACAGGCCGTTAACGTTTAATGTATGGTCAGATAAAACGTTAACCGTCCCGCGATATTTCCTGTCGCTTTCAGGCCGCGTCCGGGCAGGGCAGGCTGAGAACCATCACCGTAACAGATTCACCCGCTACGAGACGTTGTTCACGTTCTTTCCAGCCTAAATTCCGGTAAAGCGCCTGCTTGTCAGGCGTATAGAGCCAGAGTTCAGAAATATTTCTTTCAGTAGCTAATTCAACGATGCGTTTTATTAATGCAGAGCCTATCCCCTTGCCACGATGCGTAGACCGGGTAACAACTTCGCCTAACCAGTATACGCGCTGGGGGTTATCTATAAGTTCATAAAGGATAAGGCTACCAGTAGCAGTCACCTTATTCTCAGCGTCCAGGGCAACCAGGGTAAACTGCTCTGTGTCTGAACTATTACGCTCGGTAAGACGCGTAAGTATCTGCCTGGATTCCGACCATGAAGACAGGTGAGACCACTCATCAAACAGTAACTCCGTCGTCTGATTAAGATAGTCCGGGTCATCCATAAGGTATTTGATGTACATTTTAGACCTGATAATCAACAATTTAATTTTGTTATAACGTCTTCAGGTTCACGTTTCCATTAGATTTATTATCAGGTACGTATCAGTTTGACAGCCTGCAAGCTTCTTTATATTCAATTAAGAGAATTAGACTTCCCGCTTCTGGCATAAGGTAGACAGGCTGACTGAGCTGAAGGTCCGCTATGAGCGAGGAGCGGACGCAAAACATCAGTTTCCCCCTTTTTCCATTGGCGTGAAAACATTCAGCTGGAAATCTCGCTGTTGCTGCACCTTATCTCTGTAAGCACAACAGCATTATAATCAACGGAATGATCGACCCGTGATATAGGGCTACCAAAAAATTCAACGCCCGACATAATCATATTGCAGATATTCTCTCGCTGTTTATTACTGAGGCTGTCCCACCAGTCAGGAGATGAGTATGTATTTTCAGCTTTTGTGAAGAAAAAATACAGGAGAGTGGTGAAAATCCTGTCTGCTGAAATCTTAATCAGTGATCGTATAAAACGTCTGATAATTGCTGAAGTTCCTAGCCAGCTGAATACTATATATCCTTTACCTTCGCCGGAAAAAGCATTGAAGCAGACCTGTTCCGCCGACACGTTAAGATCGTTCAAATCCTGAATCTTAGTGCCATCGAAATCCCTCTCTGGTGACAGAATTGACGAAACCGCAATGGGTAATGGATCTGAAAAAGTGAAGATTACACTTTCAATTTCTGAAAACTGTCTGCTAAGAAGAATGCGGTCGAGGTTAGTTTTAAGATTACTAAGTTCATTTATTGCTGCATTCAGACCGCTTTGATGCAAGCTGACATATTCCTGAATATTAAGCTGATCGGCCTGTGGCTTACCTTTATCGGCATTTCTAGCAAAATCGGAAGACCGCCGCCCCCCCTCCTTGGCATAAATTTCTTTAGACAACGAACGAAACATTAGTGCAAAACACTGCTCATCCGTGCCTGTAAATTTTTCGTTCTCTAGGCATGAAAATAAGACTCTGTCGTGAACTGCACAAAATCCGGTGAAAGTGGATGCCTGATTTATACCGATCTTCTCGGGAATCCATCTTCCTTTGTTTCTCATTAGGCTCGGAAGGTTCATTACTACGCCCATGACATGATTACTAGAATCAGCAATCGCTTTAAGGCTGCTGCTCTTTGACAGCGTATGTGCCTGAACGATGCGTTTATCACAATCTTCATGCATGGATGCTGGCGCATAACACGCCTTCCTCTGGGAATTAGACTTTGAAAAGTTCAGGGCTTCGGCTTTGGATACCGGAGTTTCACGGTCTCGATCGAGATGGCATTTTTTATACTTAATTCCTGAATTGCACCAGCACTTATCATTTCTTCCTATCTTCACTTTATCGTTTTCCACGCAATTAATGCTCTAACAAAAACATTCACTGAAATTAGGTATAATTTACCACTCCGGCAGCTAAAAGATCACCTACTACATGCTTAGGAATAAATCTTCTTGGTACCACTATTGCTATCTATTCTTAAATCAGGTGTTGCCTATGTGCGAAGGGTTGGCGAAGTATAGCTGCCGAAATGTGTGGCCTTACCCACCAATAGTGAACAAGCAACTATACGTGAATTCCCCCCCCTAAACCTAAGGTTAATGACTCATGGTAATACAATATTATCCTGCATTAATGACCAATCCCGTATGTTAAATTTTTCTCGATCAAACGACCGCTCTTGGCACATTACGGAAGCCGAGGATATAGGGTACGTCGGGATATGGGGGGTATCGAAATCCGCCTGTGCGAGCAGGGACGGAGCTTCGTTAAGCCGCTTAACCTTAATGTTAATGGATTTATACAATTAGTAAGGATACGCAAAGCTTTTATTTCTCTCTGAAGAAAAGTGATAGCGTCAGATCAAAACACAGGAGAGACAGATGAGTTTACCAATGCCATGGAGTTTAGCTGGACGCCTCTTCAAATGGGGCAGGGAAAAGATCACACGATTATGGTTACTGAAAACCTATCAGAAATCGCATGAGTATAAATTCAAGCGCTATCAGTTAGGCGCATACTGGAAACCACTGGGTGAGTATTTAGAGTACTCGGTGCGGCTTGCTCATTCAGCCGATCATGAGTCGGTTAAATCCCGCGTGGCGTTCCGGGCAAAAGGGGAGCTTGTGGAGAACCTCTCGCTTTATTTTGAGGCGTCAGGGCATGGTATCCGTTACCAGCAGAAAATTGAGCTGGTCAATCTGGACCAGTCCGTGCTGATTGTTAACCTAAACCAGATACCACGTCAGGAACTAATGGAGGTTTCTGAACGCGGAATTTATTTTTCAATTACTGAAACACAGTTTATTCAGTGCGTCATTACGCTACCTCGTGGCAAAAAACAGGCATCTTTTAACTCACAACGGTTTTCTCTGATGCATGGCTGGATGTTAAGAGACACATGGGAAAGACGCTGGGGCGTGGTTTGGAACTGTAATGCAATTGAGGACGCAAAAAATGAAATGAAGTCATACTGGCGCTGGCGACTGGGAGAATACCGCTATTTCTCGCTTAACTATCCGAGATTTAGACCCCTTACTTTGAATGGTGTGTTCCGAAAAGGCCTGTGTAGACTGCTTATTAACCCCTATTTTATAACGCTGCAGTTCTGGCTGGCGATACACTCCGGGCGATATGCTCTGGGCGATGGCAGGCTTATGTTTAGCCGTAAGAGAATTAAAAAAATGAAGTTACGTAAAACGGCAAGGCTCTGATTTCTGCTGCCGTGTTATACACTCCGGATCACCCTGAGCCGTTCTCTCGTTTACTAAGACAAACGCTAAGTAACGTCCGCTCTTGGCACAAAGCGGACGTTCGCAGTTATTCTGAAGCAGGCTGAAGTTTGTCACATTGTCGCGTATTGCTTAACAGGTGGCGGGTCACTGCAGACAATGTAAGTATCTAGGATCGCTTCTCACGGCCAGCTTTATTGCCAAAAAATTAATTAAATATCAGTTAAGGAAAGTTAGGGTGCCATAACCCAGCTGGTCATACCCGCCACTGTTCGGGCCGTAATTACCGCCTCCACCCTCAAGGCCCTCCTTCTCCAGCGCCACCTTTATCTCTGGTGCGCTGAGATGCATAAGCTGTACATAATGTCCGTACAACAATGCCCACACAGGTCTTATTTCTCCACGACCTTTGTCTGAAATAACTGACTGTGCGACGTCACTGTTATGGTAAACAGTATAAGGGACGCTGATTCCTGAATTATATCTGGCTACGTAGCGGGCCGCCCCGAGTAAGCGATTATTATAGGCACCAAACAGGTCATCACCCTGGTTCCAGGCAAGCTGACAGATGGTTCCTGCCAGACCAATGCCGAGCAACGTGTGCGCCTGATCTCGCCCGCTCTCCTGCCACTGGACAAGTCCGTCAGGATAAACTTTCCATGCAGCTTTTCTGAGCGCGCCGTTACCGTTTCCATCAAGATAGTAGTGCCGGGCCTTTTCATAAAAATCTTTTCGGTCTGCATAGATACCAATAGCCATCAGTGAAGCGGTACTAGACAGGTCCCAGTTTGCCCAGTAGTGGTCCGTTTTTGCGCCGTTATGATGCTCAAGAAAGGCGATGTTCATGGGTGCAAACACCGTAACGAGCATATTTCTGATCGCCTTTTGCTGAGAAGCTGAGAAGTCGGATGACCCCCGAAGCGTTTCGGCTGCGACAGCAAGCTGGTAGCCGTAGAGTCCGGCCGCGAGAAATTTATCTGATGTTCCGTCAATGGATCGCAGTTTTTCCGCCCACTGAGTGAGAATATAAACGGCCCGCTTTGCACGTGAGTCGTCTCCGCTCAACCGCCAGTCCAGAGCTAGAGCATATGCGGCCGCAGCGTCATTAAAGAGGAGTGCGTAATTTTCTTTTGGATGGCCTGCCGCCGTGCCCCTGTAAAGAACAGCCACAGGATGAGGCGTATAGTCAGGTGAATCATGCGCATTACTGCGTAATAACGCAAAATCTGAAGACCAGGGTTGATGTCCTTCTTTTACTTCCAGAGCTGTTTTTTTGAAGTCATCAGCCGTGTTTAATGCACCAGGATGGATAAACGAACCATTTTCAGAAAAACACGAAGGTGAAAGTCCAAAAAAGAACATGGCTGTAATAATCGCGTTTTTACTTTTCATCATGTTAGCTCATTTATCCCGATATTTTATCGTACGAAAGTAATACAGCTTAAACCCGCATCTCTTTTGACATGCTACCCCTTAAACTGGTTCCCGCCGAAGTTAGCAACGCGAGCTTATGGCACAATCGCTGGTCAAATCAAAGCCATTAAGCAGCGCAAAACAAACAAGAAGATTGCAACTTTCATCCATATGCAGAATCCAGAAATGGATTACGCAATACCTGAGGGGTTCAGGGGAAGGTGAGATGGTCATTCGTCCGCTTTGAGCGAGGAGCGGACGTCAAAATGATAGCGATAGAGATGTTCTGCCACTTTAAACATAACAACCTGGCGGCGAACCACTATCGATTTATTCCGTTCTTTCCTGGCGCCATTTTAGGAAGCTCTTTAAACATAAAAACACTCAACGGATCTGCTTCATACGGCGGAAATGCATCACATATCTCGTAACCGCATCTGCGATACAGTGCTATCGCTGGTTGCTGGTGAATCCCTGTTTCAAGCCGTAATAAGGGCAAATTTTGTTCCGAAGCAATTATCTCGATTGTACTGACTATCTGCTCTCCCAGCTTTCTGCCCCGGTATTCCGGTCGAATATAAACCCGCTTGATCTCAGCTGAGCCATCTTTCAGAAAGAGTAAAGCACCACAACCTGACGGAATCCCCCCTTCATCACGCACAATGATGCAACGGAGCTGCTCGTCACTTACTGTTGAAAGGTCAAGGCAGTGATTACTTTCTGCAGGATACAATTCGCTCAGAAAGGCATCGAGCTCGCTGACCAGCAAGGCCAGATCAGAATCACTTTTATCTACTTCTGAAATGCTAAACATTCGATACCCTCGATTAATTTTTAGCTAGTGAACCTAACATAATGTTTCATCAGTGACGGCGTCCAATATTTAACATAGAAGTTCGTTTGCAACGTTCGCCTCTGGCACAAGGTGGACAGTCGGCGCTCAAAGTCCGCTATGAGCGAAAAGCGACCATAAGGCGTTTCAACTCGAGAAAGGTGATTTATATTAATGCTTAACGGTTAGCTGCACACAGCCTAAATCATTTGAAAGGGTGAAAATTGAAATACTCATGAGCAGACGGCTTAACAGAGATCATCGAACCAAAGTCAGAAATATTCCACGCCGCTTAAAAGCTCTTAAACGTTGGGCTGATACATTTCATAACCCTCAACGAAGCGTGTTTTCAGAAGATGAGCATTACTGGAATTTCAAAATTCCGGTAGAGATTAATCTTGTTCAGGGAAAGTACAGCACACTTAAAACTAAAGCAGATTGCGCCCAAGCCATGATTAATGCTTGTTCAAATCTTATAACGGCAACTGCTGGTATGAATTACAGCCCCTCGGATTACTGCGGTTATATGCCTTCCGGATATGTTTACAAGCGAAATCTGTCTCTATCGATCAGAAGACTATTACCAAAGCTTTATTACTGAAAACCGTTCTGAAAATGGTGCCTCCGCTTTGATTAAAGAGCGCAGCCTGGCTGCTGAGCGGGGGCTCATTCTTCCAGCTAATGTGCAGGAATTGGGTATTACGCTCGAATACTATGGGAGTGAGGCTCGTGATGAATGGTTCACCGGAGAGCGTTGGTATCATGGACAGCTATTGTGATAGTGCTGTTTTCTATGTTTACTTGAACGTCCGCTTTGGAACAAAACGGGCTAAACCCTAAACGGATGTTCGCTTTGAGCGAGGAGCGGACATTGGTTTAATATCAGAAATGGCATTTTGGGATTGAACCTCGCCATTGTAAGGTCTCTATAAAAGCAAGACTAAAGATCCGCTAAAGCAAATTCTGATTTGGCGAAATCCGCGCGCACCGAAGTTTTACAGAATGGGCCCGACGGGATGGATGCAGAACAGTGCCTGGTGGGGGAAGTGTAATGTCCCTGCTGCAGGGCTCAGTTCGGTGTCATATAATTTTACAGCACCTCCCGAGCAGCATGACTGGCAAATATCCAGTGAGACGACAGACGTAAAAAAGTTGAGTGTTAAGGTTAAATTAATCTTTTATGGTCAATATCTAATCTTAATTTCTCTAAGGTTAGATACGCAATGGATAACATTACTGAAGTTTTCAATCAAAACCTGTTTCTTAAAATTAACGCGCCTGTTGGCACGCCTGACTGGCTGATTGATTTTGCCGTTTTCAGCGCGGAATATCTGATTTTCTTTATACCTGTGATCGTGCTTCTTCACTGGTTCACGGGAAGAAGACGGGAGCGAGAAACGGCCCTATTTGTCGGAATTAGTGGGTTGACAGCGCTGTCAATTAGCATGGTGTGCTCAGTCGTCTATTTCCACCCCCGCCCTTTTATGATGGGGCTTGGTCATTTATGGATCGATCACGTGCCAAACTCCTCATTTCCCAGCGATCACGGCACTCTGTTTTTCAGTGTAGCTTTGGCATTGCTCTTCCGGCGTAGCTGGGTTTTTGGCTCTGTCATGGCTCTGCTTTCACTACTGGTAGCCTGGTCACGTATCTTTCTGGGCGTGCATTTTCCATTCGACATGGGCGGCGCATTTATTGTGGCAGCAACAGTCGTGACCTGGGTGGCGCTTTTCTGGGCATTGAAAGGAGACGTTATCATGTCCGGTTTTGACGCTTTATCAAGGGTGCTTCTCACCAGGTTACCAGCAAAGTTTCATCGACTGCTTAACAGGCACCAACAGCACTGATTAATGCTCTGACAAATTGAAGAAGCAGGTACTTTATGGGCATAAGAGCGTGGAAATTTATTATGGAAATACTGTTATCCGGATCAGTTGATTCTGCATGAGTGTTATAGTCTTTAAAACATGCACAGCTTAAGCTAATAAGGGCACGTTATTTGTGATTTCGGCATTCAAAACTGTCTTAACGATGGCGCTATTAACTTAACCTCACGCTCAGATCTGACATTATACATACTTAAAAAAGCCTGTATCAGTTTATCTCAGATGCGTGAAAACAACAGCGGAAAAAGGATAGCAAATTGATTTCTTTTGCTTGAAAATTTAGTTAAAAAAATCCGCATTACATTTAATTGTAATAATTCAGAGATAAATTATTAATGTCTTAATCCTGTTAATGCTTTTTTTAGGTGGTATCAGACAAAGGAAAAACCATGAGCGAGAAGAGGTATTTAACGAAAGCCGAAGTGGCTGATGTTATTAAAAAACTTGATGAACTTCCTTCCTTGCCCACTCCCGGCATGGATGAGGCCGAAGTCCTGGAGTTGCTTCGACCTTCAGTTACTTTACTAATTAAAGAGAAAGGTTATAGTGCTAAAAACGTTCAGGATGAGCTAGCCAGAATGAACCTTTCATATAAGGAGGAGGAGATAAGCGCCCTCATTCGAAATGAACATGCACTGCATAAAAAGCACAAAGATAATGATAAAAAACATAAGGGGAAGGACAAGAAAGACCATAGATAATGGTTTGATTATAGCTGCCTCATTGCTCTCCTCCCCTTCAATCACTGTTGAAAGGGAGGCATAAGGGGCAAACAATGTTTGCATTTAAAAAATACGCCTCATGGCAGACAGGAAATGACTATTGTTGATGCCGCGTCAGCGGCATGAAGGTGCCTACTGATGCCTGCAGGGTGAACTGGCCTCCCGGCACCGGCACCCGGCGAAGCCGGTTACGTTATGACAGATTCTGCCTGTCGCGCACTTCTCCCTGCTTAGTTAAACCCGCTTTCCGTTTGCTGCTCTTTGCAGTTAAAATCTGCTCATTAAGAGCATTCGGTGACCCAACGCTCATCTGGAGCATCAGGATTGAACAGTCGCTGGAGCCTGTTGGACGACACGGTACTGGCCTCAGCTTTGCGTGCCCGCGTGACCTGCTCCCTGTAAACTAACATACCATGATGCAAGCAACGTCCGCTTCTGGCACAAAGCGGACATCATTTTCAGCAAGAAAAGTAAAAAGCAAAAGCCGGATTAACGCTCTTCCGACAGTCGGCCTGTGGCAGCAAGAGTCGCACGTCATTAGGGTGATGAATTGATCGGAAGCGGTGGGCCCGGAAAGAGGGGTAGCATTGTACGGACCATCGGTTGTCTCTCCGCGCCACTGAATAAAGCACGACCAAAACAGCCGTGCCTTATCAGGCTAAAGGAAAAGGGCTATTGCAGCTTAATGCCTTTCGTTTCGGGTGCCATCCACACGACAACCATCGCGGCGATAAAAGCCACAACGGTAGTCGCCAGCCCTGCGGTAAATCCTCCTATGCTGGCAACATAGCCAATGAGTAGCGGTGCAATAAACCCACCTAAGCGACCGCCGTTATAAGCCAGACCCATTAAAAAGCCGCGTGACTGTGTGTCGCCAATCATTTCGGCAAGGAACGGCCCGGAGCCGGCAAAGATGCCGTTTACACCAAACCCCGCCATAAAGATGGCGGCCATCAGAATCAATGGCTGAGTTGTCGCCAGATACAGGCCGACTGCCACAGCGCCGATAAACAGGTAGAGCAAAAACATGGGTCTGCGTCCCCATTTATCTGCCAGGAGTGAAAACACAAGGAAGCCGGCAATCGCACCTGTTTGTAAGGCCAGTACAAATTTCAGGCTGTGCAGGAAATCAAGATGCTTCACTTCACGAAGATAGGTGGGCGTCCAGGTGAAAACCCCCCAGAACAGATACTGAATGAAAAAGATAAAGGTAAAGGCCAGTAACAGTCCTTTGAGGTTTGTTTTGCCCGACCGCGCCGTTTGGGTCGGTCTGTGAATCCGTTCCCGCTGGCGTGCCAGCCAAACTGGCGATTCAGGCGTGATATACGCAATGACCATCATGATAAAAACCGGCAAGGCGCCAATCATGAAAAGGTATCGCCAGCCACCGTTTTCCAGTTTGCCTGTCATCGCCGTGACCAGTGCCGTCAGCCCAATCGCTAAAATGGCCCCCACCGGCAGTCCCATTTGCATCAGTGCACCACCCTGGGCACGGCGTTCAGGACGCCATGTTTCGGCGATGAGTGCTGCGCCAGAGGTCCACATTCCACCCATTCCCAGTGCCCCGCAAAATCGCAACAAAACAAAGGTTTGTTGATGATGAGAAAAGGCCAGGAGTCCTGAGAAAAGCGAATAGATCGTAATACAAATGAAAGCGGTTCTGACTCGTCCGATTTTGTCGGCGACCATCCCGAACAGAATGCCGCCAATGATCTGTCCGCCAGCCGTGGTGCTGATAAACAGACCCAGTTCAGTTTTGCTGACAGCAAACACCACGCCAAGCACAGGCAATAAAAGCGATAGCAAAAATGAGTCATAGCTTTCAAAAGCCCACCCGAGCCCACCCAACGCGAGCGTTCGTTTTTCTGCCGATGTTTGAGAGAGTGTCAGGTTGGCTTCATTCTGTTCCAGTGGATGAGTCTCATGCGGTCTTGATTTGATATTCATCAGCATTCTCCAGGGAAGATAAGCGATAGCTTAACGCTGCGGTGCGCCAGAAAAGATGTGCTTTTTCCTCGACGGACGCGTGCTCCGCCAACCGTTTGCAGGCGTTCCAGAAAACGCCATAGCTGAACATGCCTTTGTCGACCGGAAAATTGCTTGCAAACATACAGCGCCTGACGCCGAACGTTTCGACCAACGTTTCAAACAGTGGCCGCCAGGCGAGACACAGCGCCCGCGAGTCTGGCGGTGTGGCGCTTTGTGCGAAGGGAAAGCCCATGACAGTCATACCAAAGCCGCTGATCTTCATGCTCACGTTTGGCCGTTCAGCCAGAGCGGTAATGGATTTTTGCCACGCCTGAAAGGCGGTATCCCTTTTGCTGGCATAAGGCCCCGTGCCGAGCGGCCCGCCGCAGTGGTCCACAATGATATGAAGATCGGGCAACGCATCTGCCAGCGCAATAATGTCATCAAGCTGGGTGTGGTAAACCCAGACATCCAGCGAAAGTCCGTTCCGGACAAGGCAGGCTGCGCCTTTGCGAAATGCGGTAGTGGTGGCAAGGCCAGCAGGGGGTGTGACAGGGCTTGATACAACGCGAGGATCACTGTGCCAGGCAAGCGGATTACGCAGCCCTCGTAAACGTCCACCAGAGCGCGCCATCATGAGTTCAATGACGGGTTGCAGGTCATCCTCTGCCAGCAAACTGACACCACCCACTATCGCTTCGCAGCCTGATGCCTTGCCATAATGGCCACTGTCAAACATAGCGGCAGCGCCGCTCGCGAACTCAACCTCACCGACTGGCCTGAAGGTTTCTGGTCCGTTACGGCGCAGCATGGAACGGCACTGCACATAAACCGTCGACAGAACCCGGTGTCCGGACTGCTCAATATCGTGGCTGAAATCAGGAACCAGATAACGTCCTGACTGGCGATCCCATAAGTGATGATGAGCATCGACTATCGCCAGATCGGGCATCAACGCTTTTTCGTGATGCAGTGCCAGCCAGTTTTCTCTGACAGGCAAATGCGGTGCATTAACTGTCTCCATCGCTTCCCCTTATGCTTTTTAACCGCGTCTGTTCTGACGTTGCTTACAGGGCTCAGAAGCCAGGCTGAATGCAACGCAGGGTTTACAGGGTAAAACCGTGTTTTACAGAATGAATCGACTATAAAGTCATTTCCTGAGGGCAAGCCAGTAAAAAGAGAATGTTAATCGTGTAAATAAGGTGTTAATCACAAATAGCCTTTTTTAACACCAAAGTTGTGTTTCAGAGGGACCATCCTTGTGCAAACTGTACGTATCAATCAGTAGAACATGGGCGAAAGCGGACGTTGGCCATTCATATATCTACGATTCTTACGTTGACTTGCTTAGATGGATACCATTAATTCAGAGACTAATTGGCATGCTCTGAGGTTGCGTATTTTGATTTATAACGTTTTTGGGCGGCCTTTTCGCCGCGCTGCTTCAGCGTGGCCAGCAGCTCGAAGGGATGGGGGGCCACCTGGCCTGCACCCCAATAATCACAGCAATGCTGAAATATCAATGTCTGCTCCTGGCACAAAGCGACTATGCGTAGGTGATGTCTGCGATGAGCGAGAATCGGATGTTTTACCCATAAATCATCCTGACATTTGGGTGGGTCATAAATTGCTTAACGCTACGATAATAAAGCTGGGTTAAACATGACATCCATTCGGCGAGCGTCTGTTTTTTACGCAACGATTGCCTTTGGTGAAGGAAAAGCCATTATATCTTTTTAGGTTAAAGGATTTTCTATGCGTGATTCTGCAAGCAAATCAATCGGGCTGCTCCTGTTCCCAGCGCTTACTCAGCTTGATCTTACCGCGCCATATGAAGTTTTCGTCAGGGCACCCAATACAAAGGTTCATCTCATCTGGAAAAACCTGGACCTTGTTGTTTCCGATCGTGGTATGGCTATACAGCCAACGACCACTTTTAACACATGCCCACAACTGGATGTAATTTGTATCCCTGGAGGGCCTGGTCAGATAAACCTAATGGATGATGAAGACGTTCTTTCATTTATCCGTTTCCAAAGTGAAGAAGCAAAGCTGGTGACTTCTGTATGCACTGGTTCGCTGATTCTGGGCGCAGCAGGACTTCTGGATGGATATAAAGCAACGACGCACTGGGCTTCTCTGGACCAACTCGCTCTGTTAGGTGCGGAGCCGGTTAATGAGCGCGTCGTCCGTGACCGTAACCGTATAACCGGCGCAGGTGTCACTTCAGGTATAGATTTTGCGCTCACCGTTGTATCAGAAATGCACGGGAGCAGTATTGCTGAAAATATTCAACTGCATATGGAATATGATCCCGCACCGCCGTTTACCTGTGGCTCGCCCCGAACTGCATCTGAAGAGCAGTTAAAAAAGGCGCGGGAACAAACAGCGCCATTTATTGAAAAGAGGCGACAGGCGACGTTAAAAGCCGCAGCCAGACTACAGAAATAAGGCTTAGCTAAAGAGGGGCCTTTTTCGACTTTCACTCCCCGCGCCTGGCACAAACCGGACATGTCCATCAGGCAACGCCCGCTTTAAACCGGGCAGCGGACATCGCGATCTCACGCTCTGCACGAGTGCTTGAAACCTGCCCGGCCAACGGCGCTCATGATGATAAGGCGCATTATTAAGATTATGCTCCAGCCAGATATGTTGAGGATCGGCGGATAACCGATCCTGTTGGCGCGTTATTTAAGATCCAGATCTGCAATCACACCTGCGACATCGGCAATATCTTCTTTAGACAACGGCAGCAGGGGACGAGGCAGACAGTCTGGATCGGTAAGCCCGAGTATGCCTGCTGCAGCGGCGATTACACGGATGCTTCCCCCATGTTTACGAAACAGCGCCCATAAAGGTTCCAGACGGGTAGTGAAGGCAGTCACGCGTTCATGGTCGTTAACTGCGGCGGCCTGCGTAATTTGTTTGGCGGTTTCCGGAAACAGACCACCGCAAACGGAATACCAGACTTCACAACCGGCATTTAATCCCAGCCCGGCGCTGGCGTCACCGCTGATGCCAATGGTCATGCCAGGACGAAGATGTTGCCGTAATGCATTGACCCGTTCAGCCGCAGCAACGGGATTATCCGATACGCCTGGAATTTTAACTGAGCGAATGCCCTTCAGTGACGACAGCTGCCCGTGCAGTTCATCTGTGAACGTGAAATGCGTGGTCCGTGGGTTGTCATAAACACAAACCGGGACTGAAACATGTCGGGTAACCGTCTCATAAAACGCATAAACCTCTTCATTACGCAGCGGCTGGTAGCTCATCGCCGGAAGCAGCAACGCATCAGCGCCTGCAGACTGTGCATCTTCAGCCAGTTGCAGCACGGCATCGGTGCTCATTGCACCCACGCAAACCATCATGGGGATTTGCCCGGCAATCTGACGGGCGAGCGTTGCGACGCGTTTACGCTGTTCCCTGCTCAAATAGGCATAGCTGCCGGTTGAACCCAGAATACCCAACGAATCGACACCGGCTGCCGTCAGGCGAGCCAGAATCTTAGTCAATCCCTCTTCATCGACACCACGCGCCGTGACAGGTGTTAACGGGAAAGCAGACAAACCGGTAAACATTCAGTTTCTCCAGAGCAGAGTTGAAGGCGTTATTCGCCGATGAGGGTGACGTGACACTGCAGCCGGGCCTTATTTCTTCAGGCCTTCGGTCAGCATCGTCTCCGCGTCATGAAGCTGCTCAGGTGGCATCTGAGGCAGATTTTCCAGAATAAACCACATGTGTTCAGCTTCAACGCTTAAGCGCGTTCTGATTCCCTGCCGCCCGTTGCAGCGACGGCTGGTTAATCGACATTATCGCACCAGACGACTTTACCAGGCGAAGGATATTCCACCGTCAGACCCCTTATTTAATGGTATCAAAGGGGTTATCGTCACTCTGCAGAACGCCATTCCGGCTTGCTTAGGCTGGCTAAAGTCTGGGACAGCAGATCCTAAGGGTGATGCCTCCACTCATCACATAAGCCCTGGAATGAGCTGCTGAGCGTTATAAAATATCAACATGGATTCGGGGAGGTGAAAGGATCAGTCACACCTAATTTACTGTAGCGACAGACATTCGGATTTATTTCTGTGCTCCTCAATCTCCCTGGCAATGCGGCTTAAATGAAAATACGAACAGCGTGTTCAGACAACATTTTCCCTCAGGCACTTGTTTACCGGGTTACCGCCAGTAAAGCGTTTATGGCGTAGCCCGGCCGCTCGACGAGAGGCCGGGAAATCCGCCATACCCTGAATCACCCGCAGAGCGATTCAATTAATGTGTTGCATCCATCGGTGGAACTCGCAGGATAAAAGCCAGTCTGATTCTGGGAAACATTCATTTCAGTACGTGCATTATCAGAACCTGAGCGTAGCCGTTGCCGTAATTTGTCGCTCCGCGCCGTAAAAACACGCCGTCGTGGCGTAACAGCCTGCGACGTAGTTCTTATCAAAAAGATTGTTAACATTTAAGCCAATTGATGAACCCGGCAGATTGAACCTGCTCAGATCGTACTGGATGACGGCATTCCAGATCGTGTAGGGCTTCACTTTAAAGGAGTTAGCGTTATCACCTTCCGTCGACCCGACATAGCGACTTCCCAGCCCTAACGTCAATCCGCTTAACGCCGTTTCATGAAAAGTGTAGTTTCCCCATAATGCCGCCATATTTTTAGGGATCTCAGCTGGGCGATTACCTTCGTATGAGGTGTCTTTGGTATACTCAGCATCCGTGTAGGAATAGCTGCCGATAATATCCACATTTTCTGTCAGTGCTGCTTTCGTCTCCAGTTCTATGCCTCTGGAGCGTAACTCGCCATTTTGCACTGAATATAAAATATGCTCAGGATCTGACGTCAGATTTTTATCTTTTGTTATCTGGAACAGCGATAAGGTGGCGGAAATCAATTTACCGTCAGGTATATATTTGATTCCGGCTTCATACTGTTTGGCGCGAGATGCCCGAAACATTTTCCCTGTATAATCCGCTCCTGCTGTTGGCAGGAAGGATTCACTGTAGCTAATGAAAGGTGAAAGACCATTATCAAACAGGTAGTTCAGACCTCCTCGCCATGTAAATTCATTATCGTCCTGTTTGGAGGCGGAATTGTTATTAAGGCGATTGACGCTGTCTGCTTCAGACCAGTCATAACGACCACCCAATGTTAATAGCCAGTGATTCCATTCAGCCTGATCCTGCAAATAGAGGCCAGTCTGTTCAAGACGATCGACCTGACTCCTGTAACCGAAATATTGTACAGCGGTATTACCATACACAGGATTAACCAGGTTCAGACTGGATGCCAGACCGAGCGCCTGCCAGACATCATTCCGTGTGCGCCGGTAATCTATGCCCATAAGCAGGGTATGGTCTGTGTTACCTGTAGAAAATTTATTTTGCACCTGAGTATCCATCGCGAAGCTCGATAAATGCTCTTTGGCCGCAAGTGCACCCCGGGTTAAAAAAGAAGGATCAAACGGAGAAACACTGCTTCCATAGATGGTTCGGTAATCCATATCTACCGTTCCGTAGCGCAAGTTCTGACGCACAGTCCAGTTGTCATTAATTTGATGCTCAAAGGTATAACCGACTAACTTCTGCTTACGGGAAATTTTGTTATAACCCGGTTCCCCATCATTAAAACTTGTGGGTAATTTTCCACCCGCACCGCTGGTTACCGTGCCGTCTTTCGGTAAATAGCCAAACCATCCTATATTGGGTTCATCGAGGAAACTGCTTAAAAAAGTAAACTGAGTTTTGTCATCGGGGCGCCATGTGAATGACGGCGCTAATGAATAACGCTTTGCTTTTTCACCCGTCTGTTGCTGGTCCTGATCGCTGGCTACACCTGTCAGGCGGTAGGTTAATTTCTCGTCATCATCAACCGCGCCGCCAAAATCAAAGCCCGTCTGGAAAAGATTATGGTTGCCAGTTTTAAACTGCACTTCGCGAATGGTCTGCGGAGTGGGGCGCTTACTGACCAGCGCGATAACACCGCCAGGCTCACTCAGACCATACAGAACAGATGCAGGGCCACGCAGCAATTCAGCACGTTCAAGCATGTAAGGATCGACCTGGAAGGAAGTAAAACTGTCGGCCTGAAGTTTGAGTCCGTCCAGATAAATATTATCCGAGATCTGGCTGAACCCCCGGATATTGACTGAATTAAAGCCGCTTACCGACCCCCGACTGTCAACCATCACATCTGCAGCGTAACGAAAAGCATCTTTCAGCGTCGGTGGGTCTAGCAAATCCATCTCTTCACGCGTAACAACGGTAATGGACTGAGGCGTTTTACGGAGTGGCGTGTCAGTTTTAGTCGCTGTCGCGCTTCGCTTTGCCACCACAGAGCCTACTGGCCCCCAGGCATTTTCTTCCGGGGGAGTCTCCCCCTCGCTTGTTACAGTGAGGGTATTCTGTTTAGTCGCAGCCACGGCGCTGTCTGCTGACAGTGCAGGGAATGACAGTGAACTCATTAATGCACTAAGCATTACTGCACAAGAACGTGGAATCAGAGCTCTTCGAACTTTCATGTCTGTATGTACTCGTCTAGGTTTAATAAAATACATTTCACTGAAACGAATAAGAGCCAGGTTGCTCACGATGTTTTTTTAAACATCAGTATGCTTTTCATAACGTTAAATCGTACCCGAATGGTCGTATCCACGCCTTCCATGACTTCGTTATCAGTCAATGCCACTTACCCTGCGCTGCAGTGAATTCAGCACCTGTTGCCGCTGCAGTACGCTGACTCCCGACATTTCAATCACATAAGACTCATGTAATTAAAAATAAAAATCATTCTCATTTAACAGCGAAAATCTTTTTTCCGATAGCGAAACACAGACATAAAATTTTTCATTTCAGCCAAAAGTTGCCTGTTTTCTTTACATCAGGGTAAAGACAGATTTAACGACAGAAAACGCGGGCACACTCGGGCAATCGTTCCGGACAATTAAGGGATGAGTGCCTGTCAGACAGGCAGCTTAAAAGGGGGGGAATATTAACGTTGCTGCAGAAAAGTCGGTTCTTTTACGCACTGTCGGTAAGGTAATGGCGCTGACAGTGCGAATCTTTTTCGTCTTACGGGCTGCCGGATGATAAGCAATACCCATCCAGGATCGTTCCCCTCAGGTGCTTCAACACTGTCTTGAATTGCGACGGGAGGTATGTTTAAAAAGAAGTCAGAGATGCTGCCGGAATGTTTCTTGGCATTATGGATTGTTATTGCCCGGCGTCTTCCGTCAGCGCCCGCCTCATACCGATAGCATCGCGCAGGGGATGACCGGTTAACGCAAGGCAGCGCTGTCAGTGCAGAAATAAGGGTAACGGCTTTACCGTCTACGAACAGAGCGTGCAATGGATGACGGATCCGGCAGTGCCTTTAATCCAAATAAATTTTGCCGGGCATAATGCCCGAAGCTCCGCCTGTTGCCTTCTCTGTTCTTTCGAAAAGGTAGCGAGCGGGCGGCTTGCCTACTGCTTTTCGAAACATGGTGATGAATCCGCTGGCGTTCTCATAGCCAAGTTCCAGCGCGACTGTCTGAACACTCTCCCCACGGGTTAGCCGTTGAAGTGAAAGGATGACATGTAACTGCCGACGCCAATGACCAAAACTCATTCCGATCTCCTGCAGCATCAGCCGGCTCATGGTTCTTTCACTCATACCGATGCGATGGGCCCATTCGCCCAAAGAGGATTTATCAGCAGGTTCGGCCAGTAGCTTTTCAGCAAGCTGTCGCAGCCTTCGATCGCGTGGCATTGGCAGATGCAAATCTTCTACTGGTGCCGCTGATAATTCATCAAGAAGGGTTGCTATCAAGCGGCTTTCCGGTCCCTCTGTCGGATAAAGCCGCGGTAAACCCGCAGCTTTAAGCAACAACTCGCGCAGGAGTGGGTTTACGGAGAGTGTACAGCAGGTTTTTGGAAGCGCGGGTATCGCCTCAGGTTCAATAAACAGACAGTAACATTCTGTATTTCCAGAACCCCGTGCAGAATGTGGCATGTTGCCCGGTATCCAGACTGCACATTGAGGTGGAACAATCCACATCCCCTCGTCGACCTCACAATTGAGCACACCACGGACTGAATAGAGCAATTGCGACTTACGATGTTGGTGTGTTTCATGTTCCCAGCCATTTGAAATCATGGATGCGCTCAGTGCAAAGATGGGGCGAGGGATACTGTCAATATCAGGCAAAGCAACAGCATTCAGAGAAGATAGCCGGGACATGTATTCAACCTTGGTTTTGAAAGCAGCATTTGGCAATTTTGAATAATATTATGACCAACATTCGCAATGCAGTCTAAAAGGGATTCAGATAATTTCATTTAACAGGGGTGGAGGTTGCCTGGTGCGTTGCGCGTCATGCTGCCGAAGCGGCCATTTTTCAGCGCTGCATCAGGAGAGCTGAAAATCTTAATCAACCGATTCACAGGATTATGACTATGCAAATTGACGATGCCGATTTTCCCGTTGTATGGATAAAAATGAATGCTCCTGGAAAGGATTCGGCTGCCCCCGCATTTAGTGAATTCGAAGCGTTACTGGCTCGCAAAACACCCTTCGTACTGCTTAGCGGTGAAGGCTTTACTGAAAGCAAACATGAGCATTCCGCCGATGAGATGAAGATGACAACCCGCTGGATGAAAGCGCATAAAAATGAATTAAAAACCTTTGTTAAAGCGTCAATCCTGATTGAGCCCAACACTGTAAAAAGGGCTGCAGCCAGACCTTTCGCCATTATTTATGAAAAATTTTGGGGCTATCCTTTATTGATAGCTGCTTCTAAAGAAGAGGCTTTAGCAACCGCAAAAACATTGCTTTAGGTAAAGCAGAAAAGTATCCCAGTAAAAGAGACCACGACGACAACATCGCTATCAAAGTAGGGGCGGGCTATGGCTCCCCGGACTGCTGCTTACTGACATACCTCGACCATTGTCAGTAAACAGCGTTATCCGATACGTTTATCCGGTACACGCGCCCCTGGAAGCCGGCATCGCCAGTTGGGCAAACTTCGCAAGCACACCTCTTGTGTAACGTGGCGCTGGTGGGCTCCAGCGGTCTCTTCTTTCTTGCAGTAGCGCCTCATCGATATTCAGTTGCAGCAGTTGCCGATGGGCCTCAATAGTGATGGCGTCGCCTTCCTCCACCAAGGCAAGGGTTCTGTCTACAAAAGCTTCCGGTGCGATATGACCGACCCCCATTCCCCAGGTGCCACCAGAGAAGCGGCCGTTAGTGATCAGGCCAACGCTCTCTCCCAATCCTTTGCCCACCAGGGCCGCTGTCGGGGAGAGCATTTCGGGCATCCCCGGCCCCCCTTTGGGTCCTAAATATCCCAGCACCAGCACATCACCAGGCTGTATCCGATCCTCAAGGATCGCCTGCTTTGCGCTGGCTTCATCGTCGAATACGCGTGCCGGACCGGTGATAGCGGGCATCTTCAGGCCGCTGATTTTTGCGACCTCCCCGTCAGGGGCCAGATTACCCTTAAGTATTGCCAGGTGGCCTTCTTTTTAGAGGGGGGCCTGAAGCGGCAGGATGACGTTCTGATCAGGCTGCGGTTGTGCTGGAATATCCGCCAGCTCCTCTGCCAGGCTGCGACCGGTGATGGTCAGGCAGTGACCATGCTGACCTCGTTTCAGCAGCGATGGGAATAGCGCTGGTTCCTGCATCGCTAAGAAACCTGCAACGTCACGGCGTGCTTTACCTGCAGTTACAAGGCGAGGTGCCTGACCTCGAAACCGGGGTGGCCTGAAATCAGCAGACATTTCGCCAGCTCTGAAGCGGTTGATCGACAGTGCTTCTGGGTGGGTTGCCGACGGTCATTAGCGGTAATTGCCTGCGCCATGAACGAAATGTGGAACAACGGGTTAAGCTCCATGCTGAGACGTGAGCGACGATCTTAAATGCCCCACGGGGTTCGTGGGGCACGATCCTTGTTACAGTGACGGATGAGAACCTTTCACAGGGCTCACTGCTTCCAGCAGAGAGGCAATATGGAGAATGACGTGCTCATCATGCCATTTGCCGACGATCTGCACGTTAACCGGCAAGCCTTCACGACTCTTACCAAACGGCAACGCTACACCAGGCAACCCTGTGACGTTAAGCGGCACCGTGGCACCTTGCAGATAAGTGGCATCAACGTCCTGACCGTCAATAACAAACCTGTCCACGCCGTGTTTATGCGCCGGGATGGGGAGTACATGCGTGATAAGCGCATCGTAGCGTGAAAAGTATTCCGCGAAGCCGTCACGCAATCGTTCGGCGGCCTGCTCTGCATCAATATAAGCAGACATCGGTGTATCAGGTAACGACAGCATGTTTTTCGCCATTTTATAGATCTCATCAGGCTGGCGACCGGCCGTGGCCGCCGCAAAGGCGGGCTTCATTTCCATGACGTGGAGCCGGTTAAACACATCCAGCGCAAAGTCCTTCTCCAGTGCAGGAATGCCGACATGCTCCACAACGACGCCCGGTGCTTTTAGCGCTTCCGCAGCCGCCTTCACGATGGCGTTAACGTCCGGATCAACCGGCCCAAAGCCCGGGCCGGTCATCCAGCCAATTCGCAGCGGACGCGATGCTACAAACGGCAGCCCGTCAGAATGAACGGGCGCAGCGCTGGAGAATGCGTCGTGACCATCCGGTCCCGAAAGCTGAGAGAATGCCAGGGCAATATCGCGAACTGAGCGGGCCATAGGGCCAACATGCCAGAAGCGGCGGGGCGCACGCGGCCAGATGCCTGTCATGGGCACGCTGCCGTGCGTGGCTTTCATGGAAGTGATGCCGGTCTGCGCCGCAGGGCCTCGTACCGAGATGGCCAAATCCGTGCCCAGTCCCAGCGGAGACATGCCTGCGGCAATCGCGGCAGACTCACCGCCACTGGAGCCGCCGGGCGTCCGGGTCAGGTCCCATGGGTTATTAGAGCGCCCGGACAGCAGGTTGTCGCTTTCAATCCAGTATGAAAATTCCGGCAGGTTCGTCTTAGCCAGCAGGATACCGCCTGCTTTTTTAAGACGCGCCACGCTGGTTGCGTCTTCGTCAGGACGACGGCCTTTGAAAATAGGTGAACCACGCTGAGTCAGCACACCTGCCGTATCGATGGAGTCCTTTACGGTAAAAGGAACGCCGTGAAGCGGGCCCAGTTTCTCACCCTTCATCACGGCAGCTTCGGCAGCGGCGGCCTGCTTCAGGGCATCCTCTGCCACGGTTACAACAGCATTGACGTCCGGGTTAGTGGCGGCAATCCGATCAAGATGCGCTTGGATCACCTCAACGGGAGAAACGTCGCGGTTACGGATCATGCTGGCCAGGTGAGTCGCGTCTGAGTAATAAATTTCTTTGCTCATGATAAATCCTCTTGGTTAATAGTCTACCTAACGGTCGGTAGGTGGACTCTAGTCCTGTAAAATGACGCTGTCAATACCTACCTAACAAATGTTAGAATTGGGGTTCTGGCTTCTGGAGGAGTGACATAATGAGCAAAACATCCCGCGACGAAATTCTGAACGCAGCCCGTCTGGCGGCGCAGGCGCATGGTTATACAGGTTTGAATATCCGCGGACTGGCAGATGAAGTGGGGATTAAAGCGGCAAGCATTTACTATCATTTCCCCAGCAAGGCCGAGCTGGGTGCGGCGGTGGCCCAGCGTTATTGGGAGGATACGGCGCGTGACCTGGACGTACTGAGGGATGCGGAAGGCGATGCGCTCAGGAGTCTGAGCCGCTATCCACAAATATTTCGCCGTTCGCTGGAAAGCGGAAACCGACTTTGTATGGGAAGTTTCATGTCGGCGGAATATGATGATCTGCCTGAACCTGTCAAAGTTGAGGTGCAAAAGTTTGCGGACGTCAATATAGACTGGCTGGCAGGGCAGCTACTGGAAGCGGGGATCACTGCGTCAGAAGACAGCAGAATGCGTGCCGGTGCCATTTTTTCAGCCATCGCCGGCGCACAGCTAATGGCCAGAAGCCGGAACAATATTCAGCTTTTTGATGAACTTATTGAGGGATACAGGTTTGCAGGTCTGCTACCCACAGCTGAGAGATAAAATTCTGAAAAAACGTAACTGACTGGCGCATTGAATAAGGTCAGCCTTTCGTTTATGCAGCTCCGGATATTTATATTGAGAGGAATAACACCGCATCGGGTTTATCTGTTATCCGCGAATTCCCGTGAATGGAGGAGGTTCAAACTCACGACGCCTCTGACCCTCTACAGGTAAACGGGTATCTGGCAAGACCCTGCAAAGAAACCGGTAGGAATGGCCGGGTCGGCAGGGCAGTAACCAGCACGCGACGCCAGCCTTTACTTTGTAAGAGGCTTTACATGCCTCATGCTCCAGTGCCTGAATGAATAGCAGTCTGGATGACGGTACTTTTTATCTATTCCTCTCAGTGCAGACACCGCATCTGTAAACGGTGCCTGCAGCTTTTACGCGTTATGCATTGTCATCGTCGGTGCAACCAAGACCTGAAGAGGGATCATTACAACCCGGATTAATCTCCAGATGGTGATGCCACGCGGCCAGTTTGGTAGCGCTTTCATTAGTGGAGGCGTTTGCTTTTTGAGCGGACATTTCTTTAACTGAATCGGGCCCTAAAGTCGTGCGAGAAGGCAGATCATTTGCGAACGAAACGCCCTGCAGGCCAGCCAGTACGATCGCTGCTAACGCGGCGGTTTTAACTGCGTATTTTATAACAGATACAGGCATAACGATTCCTCTCAGCTTAAGAAAACAGAAGGCTGATTGCCCTGACAGCGCTCAGCGAATTGAGAAACGTAATCACAAAAACTTGTAGGAACACAGCGGGTTGCCTGGAAGGTGAAACCCAGATGCGCCTCGGTTATTCAAAGATTTTTTGATGACAGTTTGATGACGCCTTTAGTTAATTACGGTAAGTAAATATTAATAAGCGGAAGGCATGGCGTCCTGACGAACATGTGATACCTCGTATTTAGGATTAGGATTAAGTTCGGGAGAGCAGGCCGAATGACTCTTTTTTTAGTAAAATGACGTCTCTTTTTCGGTGATCTTCAGTCTGCTTCCTGAACCCTGATAAATTCAGCACAGTTCAGCGCTCTGTTCATCAGAGGCGTTATGCATGTGTGCGTTCATCGGTTGAATTCACAGCTCAAAGCGGACCTTCAGCTCAGTCAGCCTGTCCGCTTTGTGCCAGAAGCGGACTTAGCTGGGATCTGAATGCATTAATGACGTGTAATTTTGTCCGGTTAACATCTTTATGCCTCTGATATTTCTCCGGCGAGCCGGAGAAATTTAACCATTTTATCGAAAGCATTCAGTCTTAACTGCATCACGTCAGCAGCAGGCGTTGTACACCGATCAGAAATGCGTCCAGCTTCCGTCTTCGTCTTCCGCGCGGGTTTTTACAGCTGCGGTTTTAAAACCCGGCTTTACAACCGTGGCGGGCACATGAGCAACGGAAAGCGCAGAAGGGCCACTCAGACTGAACACAGACACAGCCTGTAGAAGCCGTTCCGCCTGCTCCCTGAGGCTTGAAGCAGCGGAGGCCGACTCTTCAACCAGTGCAGCATTCTGCTGTGTCGTCGTGTCCATCTCCGTAACGGCAATGCCTACCTGCTCAATCCCACGAGCCTGCTCGGCACTGGCGGAGTTGATTTCTTCAACAGTGTCTGTGAGCTTTCCTACGGCGGAGAGAATTCCTGACATCGTTTCAGACGCGTGAATCACCAGTGCATTACCCTGTCCCACAGTATCAGCATTGGCTGCAATCAGCTGCCGAATCTCACCCGCAGCCGAAGCGCTTCTCTGTGCCAGTGACCTGACCTCGCTTGCCACCACCGCAAATCCCCGGCCGTGCTCGCCGGCACGGGCCGCTTCCACTGCGGCGTTCAGCGCCAGAATGTTGGTCTGAAAAGCTATGCCGTCAATGACGGCGGTGATTTCAGCGATACGGCCGGAGCTTTCGCTGATAGATTTCATTGTGCCGGTAATGGCCGTGGTGGCCTCGTTGCCTTTATTTGCCACGTCCCGAACGCTTACAGCAAGCTGGCCGGCCTGACGGGCATTGTCTGCGTTGTTTTTTACCGTCACGCCGAGCTGCGTCATGGTCGCTGATGTTTGTTCAAGGGCACTGGCCTGCTCCTCGGTACGCTGCGACAGGTCTGTGTTGCCCTGGGCAATCTGGGTACTGGCGGATGCCACGCTTTCTGCATTGCTTCTCACGAGGCTGACCGTGTTAATCAGCGAAGCCTGCATGTCACTGATGGCAGACAGCAGTATGCCTGTTTCGTCTTTACGATCTGCAGTGACGGTACCAGTAAGGTCGCCGCGCGCCACCCGGCGGGCGGCCTCAACGGCCACATTAAGTGGCCGCGTGATACTCCGGGTGATAACCCAGGCAGATACCGCGGCCAGCAACAGCGCAACCACGCCGGCAACAACTAACATCATCAGCGCACCCGAACGGTCGGCGCGAGCCTGCGCAGCGGCAGAGCTCATTCGGGCCTCCTGGAAGGTCTGCATCTCTTTCAGCGACGCCATAAAGTCTCCCTGAGTCTGGTAACGGGGGCCAAACAGGAGTTGGGTGGCATCATCGCTTTTTCCCTGTTGGGCAAGTGCCACCACCTCATCAATGAAAGGCAGAAAAAGTTCTGCACGGGCCTTGAGGCGGGTGAAAATTTCGCTTCCCTGGGGCGTATTCACCTGCTTACCAATAAGACTGAGAAGACTGTCAACTTCATGTCTTTCGCCGCGATAATCGCTGATGGCTTTTTCCCTTTTTGCAACGTCTTTAAGGAGAATCGCATTACGCGCAAGCCGGCTCATATCTGATGTGTAGTAACGGATCGACAGAGAAGTGGAGGCTTTGGTGTAAAGACTTCCTGATATGTCATCATTGGCATTACCGAGAGCATTAATTTTTACGATGCCGATGAGCACCATAAACATAACAAGGAGCGCCATAAACCCGAAGGTGATACCGAGACGCACTCCGATTCTAATGTTGTTCATATTTATTCCTGGTGTAGGCGTCAGCATTCATGCATGGTGCTGACGAAATATACTTCCCTTAAAGGAAAGATAAGTAATGTGTACAGAGCCGCATGATTTGATTGCGGTGAATGTTTTATCGGCAATTTTCAGAAAAGGTTCATGAGGCAAGGTGGAGGTCAGATGAGTACATCAAGGAAGCAATCCACTCATTGCGAAGGGCAAGCACGGGGTTGTGCACTCCAACAGAAGCCTTCTCAAGAAGGAAACTTCAGAAAGAATAATACAGGCAGCTCAGATCCAACTCTCATTTTATTGGTGCAAGTCCTGCGTTTCCGTAAATGGATCACCTGCAGAGAGAAGTCTCATTTTTGGCAATGGGCTCTAAACTCTGGCCGTTGATCGGATAGCCTGAATGACCGTTTCTCGCTCATGAGGGACAGCCATACTCAGATCACCCACATTTCAGGAGATTTGAGTATGAACACATCACCGTGGAACAAAGACCGTATCATCGGCCAAAAAAGACCACTTCAGATATCTCATATCTGGGGGATCCGAATCAGGCTTGAACTGGAAGGTAAAACGCGCGATTTGGCTCTGTTCAATATGGCCCTGGATAGTAAGCTTCGAGGCTGTGATCTGGTAAAACTCAAAGTATCTGATGTTGCATATGGTAGCTCTGTTTCAAGCAGAGCTACGGTGCTACAACAGAAAACCGGCAGCCCTGTCCAATTTGAGATAACCAAAGGGACAAGAGAGGCTGTTTCTGCATTGATAAAGCTTGGCAATTTACGCAGTAAAGACTACCTGTTCCGATCTCGGGTCGGTATTAACCAACACATATCACCCCGGCAATACAACCGAATTTTTCATGGGTGGGTAGCAAAAATTGGTCTCGAAGATTCTCTTTACAGTACACATTCCATGAGAAGAACAAAACCTTACCTGATCTACAAGAAAACTAAGAATCTTCGTGTGATTCAACTCCTGTTAGGTCATAAGAAACTGGAAAGCACGGTCCGTTATCTGGGTATTGAAGTCGATGATGCGTTAGAGATTCCTGAATCGATTGAAGTCTAAGTTTGTCAGGGCTGCAACAGCAGCCCTGTGCCAGAAGCGGACATTTACGTATGAGGTAAGCATTCTGTCACCATGAGTTTTCCAGATTCATTTTCATCCTTGCGCAAGATGTGATGTATGGTTTGAACCTGGTAAGCTGATTTTCGACTGAATGTGATTTTGCTAACATGAAACGCCATTGCGTTTGTGAGAGGTAACAGTGATTCACTTAAGACAGGCTCAGCACAGTGATGCCGATGCAATAGCACATCTACACACCGCCGGATGGAGAGATACCTACACGAAAGTGATGTCTGCGGATTTCCTTGAAAATCAGGCGCAGAAAGATCGACTTTCACACTGGCGCTCAGCACTGAATCAGAGCAATGAAAGCGAAACAGTGTTTGTAGCTGAATATGATGGAAAGGTTGAAGGCTTCATATGTATTAAGCTCCACTATGACGCGCAGTGGGGCTGTTATATAGACAGCCTGCATGTAAGCTCTTCACTACGTGGTCACGGTGTAGGAAAACAACTTCTCTGTCGCGCAGCCGAATGGGTCAAGAGCAGGGATGATGAGTCACCGCTCTATTTATGGGTGTTTGAAGATAACACCCAGGCAACAGCTTTTTATCAGCGCCTCGGGGGCACCATTGTGGAGAGAACATTATCCGATATGCCTTCATCAGATCATGCCCCGGTATTCAGAATCAGCTGGAAAAATGCCGGTCAGCTTCTGGTATCTGCTTGCTGAAAAATTAGCCAATGCCTTTTCTCTCTAAAATCGACACCGCTTTCGGCCTGCTTACCGATTACCTGTTCAGTTAGTGTAAGGAACGAACGGGCAATTTTATGTCTTGATCGGTTCCCGTTAACCCCAACACGGCTGTGTAAGTAAAATTTCCACCTGCTGTGAACACCCCAAACGGCCGCTCCTCGCTCAAAGCGGACATCGGTTTGTTCGTGATGCCGTCATGAACTAAAAGCTGAAGTAACCAGCAATAGTCTGAGTTTAGCAACGGGGAGCAGGTCAGCTAATATGTTGAGAAAACCGACGTTACAAAGAGGATCAATCCACTCACGGGTAATGGCTGACAAACCGCTATGAGTAAGATCTGCCCAGGTTGAAATAGCCACTGCCGCAGCGGGGAGCAGATTAACTGCGTCACGCGCCTTACGCATCATTGTAACGACAATCAAACCACCCGCTGAATCACCTACCAGAACCAGATTTTTGGCATCTATATCATTGAGTGTAAACATCAACAGAACACAAAAGGATGGGCTGAATGATGCGTGTGACAGGCCACCTTACACTGGTGTTTATCCTGAAATAATCAGTTATGATTTCATCAAAGAATTTCCATCGGGTTAGCGACACTGCTGTACTCATTCTGGTTCAGCGGTTCAGCGGTTCAGCGGTTCAGCGGTTCAGTCCGTGTCAGACGTTTTTTAACCGGCATGGCTACTCCCGGTGGCAACAATATTGCCGGTGGCTACGAGCAAAGCAGATACAGGCAACTCACTAGTGAGTGAACATTTACAGGATCGCTGTTATGAATATTGCAGGACGTCTTTTATTTCCTCTTTGCTGTCTTTACAGCTCATATTCATGTGCGGAAAACTGGTTTCTGCCATGCGCTGAAGCGTTGGATAAGCCAGGATTCAGCTTATTGAAAAAATATGTTGAATCCAGAAGCGGGTCGACAGCCTCTATTCCAGAGAAGAACGATACCTGTTTCAGACTAAACAATTATCAGTTTTTAGTTAATGAGAACACTGAGGGGATTTATTTTTATGATGCTAAAAGAAGCACCTATGGTAAAGATATTCCAGGATTGCGCATGTATACGGAAATCAAACAGGAGTTTACCGGTGGAAACCACAAACACTACGCGCTGATATATTCATCAAATACCAATTTCAGATACAGTGACTTGTATCAGAAGTACGAGATTTTAAGTCTGATCGCCGGTAACAGTGAAAAACCCTACACCCGTTATGCGTTATTTGACTGGTATGAAGATCCGAGTTCCGGACTGTGTGGTACGACTGAGCCTGTTTCTGATGATAAATCTGCCAGTAGTGAAGTCAGTAATAAAAAAATACCTTTTGAATATGATGTATCGAAACCCAGGATTATTAATCAGAATAATGCTGATGTTGCAATATATTTTCATGTAAAGGAACAAAACTGCACAACATCAGCAATCAGAGAGTATGACAAGAAATTCATAATAATTAATGGATTATTTAAGGATGAGAGTGTCCGTTGAGAGATGTAAGAAATATGCATCTTCAGATGTCTGAAATATGAATATCCAAGACTTTCGTAGTCATTTTCATTGCGACGGGATAAATTCTAATGTCTCCTTCTCGCTCATAGAGGATATTTAGATGATATCAGTCCGCTCTGTGCAAGGAGCGGACGTTGGCGTGTTATGACGATTTCAGGATTACTCATAGAATGGCTTTATAGTTGAGATTAACGTGATCGAAATATTATTCCGCTGTATCCTGACCAAATTGTTTTTGATATCACTAACGCAAAATGTTTTGCGTGATTGAAAAGAAGGAGTTCGTATAATATGTCTCAAATTAAATTTGAACTGAGTTTTGGAAGCGAAATATTACGTGATGGCATGTTTCTGGAATTATCTGTCCGCGAGACATCTCCTTTACGGCAAATTGCTGAAGTTTTCTATTCGGATGTTACACACGAATTCTTTTTGATCTGCTACGAAGAGAATATCCCTCTGGAAGCAGTGGAAAAACTGATTTCGGAGGCGAGGATATCTCTCCCGCCAGTGAAGCAAGAACAATCCACATAGCACAGACCACATATCAATGTCCGCTCCTCGCTCTCAGCGGACCTTCAGCTAAGTTAGAACGTCCGCTTTGTGCCAAAAGCGGACATTGGTAGCTGGTAAAAGCTGTAGTGATACTTCGCCGGAGAGAGTAGACCTGTCCGGTTTAGATATCGAAGAATATTTATCTGATTTCTTTTTTTGCAAAACTGCTGTTTAGGTTTTTCAGCACTTCATTGATACCTCTGCTTACAATCCGGTCTTCCCGCATGACTGTCCCGAGAGTCCGGTGAAGAGAGGGCGTCACAGAGTAAAGATCGAGCCCCGATCTTTCCTCAATGCATGCAACGGACATTCTGGGAACAATGCTGTAGCCAAGACCGGCACGGACCATTCTTTTAATAGCTTCGATACTGCCAAGCTCCATGACCGGGCAGGCAATATGTCCCGTCTCCCGGAACCACTGGTCAATCAGGGCGCGTGTCCCGCTTCCCGGTTCAAAGATAATCAGCGGCAGCGGCAGCAAAGCGCCCGGATTCCATATTTTCGCACTCGGCTCTGATGCATCCTTTTCCATGATGACAACAAACTCATCCGGACCCAGCGGGATGATGCTCAGGTTTTTACCTGTAGCTGGCAGAGTCACCAGGCCAATATCTATACGATTTTCCTCCACGCCCCGCACTATATCGGAAGTGTTACCTGTGCGTACGTCCACCTTCAGCAGGGGATGGGCCTGCCGCAGTTGCTGTAGTAAGGGGGGAAGTAAATGAATACAGGCCGTTGCGCCTGTGCCAACAGTAACAGTGCCGGTTATCTCATCAGAATGCTGGCACACCGATTCAACTGCTGTACTTACCACTGCATCAATTTTCATGCTGTGCTCAACGAGAGTCAGCCCGGCTGGCGTGGGCCTTACTCCCCGTCTGGTTCGCTCAATAAGCCGGACCTGAAGCGCCTGCTCCAGTTGTCTTATATGCAGGCTCACTGCCGGCTGCGACAGACCAAGTGCTTCAGCCGCTCCGGAGAAACTGCCCCGGCTGACGACCAGTCTGAAAGTAGCCAGGTGATCGAGGTTCAGGTTTGCCATGCCAAAATTTTCCTTATGCCGCTGATAAGTCCTGCTGCCTGTCTGAAATTATTCATTCCGGTTAGTCTCTGCTTATGACCGCAGAAGGAGCCGTACCGATGGAAATAACCGAAGCAGATGAACGACATATTCCTGCCATCCAGCAGATTTATGCTTATCACGTATTGCATGGCACCGCCACTTTTGAAACTGAACCGCCGGATCCGGCTGAAATGACAGCCCGCCTGAAAAAGGTGCGTGCAGCAGGACTGCCCTGGTTTGTGGCTGTTGAGGACGGCAATGTCCGCGGATACTGCTACCTGTCACTCTACCGGGAACGGTGTGCCTACAGATTCACCCTGGAGAATTCTGTATATATTGCCCCCAACTTTCAGGGCCAGGGGATCGGAAAAAAGTTGTTATTGAGTGCGGTCACATGGGCAGAGGACCGTAGCTTTCGCCAGCTCGTGGCCGTAGTTGGAAACAGCGAAAATAGCGCCTCTCTTGCCCTGCATCGCGCGGCAGGCTTCAGCATTACAGGAACGCTCAGATCTGTGGGCTTCAAGCACGGACGCTGGCTTGATACGGTCATCCTGCAGCGTACGCTCGGGCAGGGCGACGCCACATTTCCGGAGAGCACGGGTTGACTGACGGGCATCTGACAGGCCGCACCATTTTCTGCATTGGCATGACGCAGCTAATCAACTGGGGTATCACATTCTATATGCCGGGGGTCTTCGGGACCGCCATCATGTCGGAGACAGGCTGGTCACCAGTTGTGACATTCTCCGGGCTGACTATTGCCATGCTTGTTATGGGGCTTGTCTCGCCACTTACCGGCCCCCTTATAGCACGTACCGGCGGGCGCACGGTGATGATGGCGGGAACCTTCGTCATAGTCCTCGGTTGTTTTCTGATGGCTTTTACCCATTCAACAACATCGTGGGTTGCCGTCTGGCTCCTGATGGGAGCTGGCATGCGACTTGCCCTGTATGATGCCGCATTTGCGCTGCTTGTAGAAATTGCAGGCGCAGAGGCCCGCCGGGCAATCACCCTGGTCACACTGCTGGGTGGTCTCGCGTCAGTCGCGTTCTGGCCTGCTGGCGCTGCGCTACTGCACTTTACCGACTGGCGGCATGCCATTATCGTTTACGGCTGTGCAGGCATTGTCAGCCTGCTTTTTTTGACCACCGTTCCGGCAGGTTATCGGCGTCAACCTCCCGTTACCGGGCAGCCCGCTCTTCAGGCGATCGGACCAGCAGAAGACCGGAAAGCCTTCATCAGCGGCCTGTGGTACGCCACGTTGATAGCGCTGATAACCTTTGTTTCCACCGGCGTGTCCGCTCATTTTCCTCAGATACTGGCCGCTTATGGTATGCCCGCCGTAGCGGGTATGTTGTGGGGGGTGGGACAGGTGAGCGCCAGACTGCTGGACGTGGCTTCCGGTGCACATACTTCAGCGATCCGTCTGAGCCTGTTTACCGGCATTATTCTGCCATTATGCTTTTTGGTTGGCCTTGCAGGGAATGTTACCCCGGTGGCTACAGCCATCTTTATTCTGAGTTACGGGGCTGTAAACGGACTGAGTACGATCATTAAGGCCGTCCTGCCTCTTGTGCTGTTTGATCCGCAGCAGTATGCCCGTAAAACAGGCTTACTGCTGTCACCCGCTTTTTTGCTCGCGGCGCTCGCGCCGTCAGTTTACGCCATACTGCTGGAGCAATACGGCACACCCGGCACGCTGCTTTTATCTGCCATCCTTACCCTGTTCATCACGGCGATTTCCATAGTGATCTGGCGTCGTCATCCTTCCTCTGCTGGACCGAACCGGGATAAGGGCGAGCCATCCATTCCGGGTAAAAATATTTGACGCTGATTATATTTTTATTATTCTGGAAATATAGTTTAAAGAGGGCGCATGGATTTAAAAACAGCAGCAAATGCGCTTCGGGAGCTGGGGCACCCGACCCGTCTTAGCGTATACCGGGAGCTGGTGAGAGCGGGTCATGACGGCCTGCCAGTCGGTGTTCTGCAGAAGCGCCTCGGTATTCCGCCCTCCACGCTCAGTCATCATATTTCGGCGCTGATGTCCGCGGGCCTGATCAGCCAGGAACGGCAGAGCCGTACCTTGTTTTGCAGACCTTGCTATACGCAGCTTGAACAACTGATGGCCTTTCTTACAGAGGAATGCTGCGCAGGCAGAAGCTGCAGCCTGTCACCCGCGACGACTCATGAAGAGACCTCATTGTGAATAACATGAACGATACCCTGAAAAATGTTGATACTTCACTCCTGGACGTGCCGCTGACGGAAGATAAGCTGAGGGCTGCAGAAGTGGCGCACCCGCCCCGCATTCTGATGCTCTACGGCTCGCTGCGGGAACGATCTTATAGCCGGCTGACGACGGAAGAAGCCGCCCGGCTGCTGACGGCAATGGGTGCAGAGGTCAAAATTTTTAATCCGTCCGGTTTGCCGCTGCCTGATGATGCCCCTGAAACGCATCCCAAAGTTGTGGAACTGCGCGAACTGGTTCTCTGGTCGGAAGGCATGGTATGGTGCTCCCCGGAGCGTCACGGCGCTATGACCGGCATCATGAAGGCGCAGATTGACTGGATACCGCTGACGTCAGGTGCGGTTCGCCCGTCGCAGGGAAAAACCCTGGCCGTCATGCAGGTCAGCGGCGGCTCGCAGTCTTTTAACGCCGTTAACCAGATGCGCATTCTGGGGCGCTGGATGCGTATGATCACTATTCCGAATCAGTCATCTGTGGCAAAAGCCTGGGCCGAATTTGATGAAGATGGTCGCATGAAGCCTTCGCCTTACTACGACCGCATGGTGGACGTAATGGAAGAGCTGATGAAGTTCACTCTGCTGACGCGCGGGCGCAGTGGCTACCTGACCGATCGCTACAGCGAAAGGAAGGAGAGTGCCGCGCAGCTGTCTGAGCGGGTTAATCAGCGCAGCATATGAGAAAAAGCCGGCAGATGCCGGCTTCTTTTTTTGCGACTCCCTTCCTGCCGGCAGCGCACTGAAAAATCAGTGGCTGATACGGTTTCCGTGTTCATCAATGACTTTTTCGCCGTCCTCTTTCGTAAATGCTCCCTGCTGCGCGTCAGGCAGAATGTCCAGAACTGCCTCAGACGGACGACAGAGCCTTGTGCCGAGTGGCGTCACCACCACCGGGCGGTTGATGAGGATGGGGTGAGCCAGCATCGCATTCAGCAGTTCATCATCGCTGAACCGGTCTTCTGCCAGCCCCAGATGCTCATACGGCTCTGTATTGCTGCGCAGCAAGGCGCGTGCGCTGATACCCATACTGGCTATCAGCTTTTTCAGCTCGTCGCGGGATGGTGGCATCTCCAGATACAAAATCACTGTTGGCTCCACGCCACTGTTACGGATAAGCGCCAGAGTATTACGGGACGTTCCGCAGGCCGGATTGTGATAAATAGTGATATCAGTCATAAACGGTACTCCGTTAAGGAGCTGCACAGACGCAGCCCCGGGGTTAAGGTTGAAAAGACAGGCGCAGGGCCAGCGCCGCCAGCGTCACAAAAAGTACCGGCAGGGTCATCACAATGCCCACGCGGAAGTAGTAGCCCCAGCTGATGGTGATGTTTTTCTGAGCCAGCACGTGCAGCCACAGCAGTGTCGCCAGGCTGCCGATGGGTGTGATTTTCGGGCCGAGATCGCAGCCGATGATGTTGGCGTATACCATTGCCTCTTTCACCACACCCTGAGCCGTGCTGCCGTCAATCGAAAGCGCGCCAACCAGCACGGTAGGCATGTTGTTCATTACGGAAGAGAGTGCCGCAGTCAGGAAGCCGGTGCCAAGTGTGGCACCCCAGACGCCGTGCTCAGCAAAACGGTTCAAAGCAGCAGAGAGGTAATCCGTCAGGCCGGCGTTACGCAGGCCATATACCACGAGGTACATGCCCAGCGAGAAAATGACTATCTGCCAGGGCGCGCCTTTCAGCACTTTGCGGGTGTCGATAACCTGTCCTTTTTGGGCAACCAGCCAGAGAACAAACGCCCCTACCGCTGCTACCAGGCTGACCGGTACTCCAAGGGGCTCAAGGCCGAAAAATCCGACCAGTAGCAGAAGTAAAACAAACCATCCGGCCCGAAAGGTGCGCATGTCGCGTATAGCTTCCGCTGGCGCTTTCAGCTTCGCCAGGTCATAGGTTGCCGGGATCTCTTTGCGGAAAAACAGATGCAGCATCACCAGCGTAGCCACCACGGAAGCAATATTCACCGGCACCATGACGGAAGCATACTCACTGAAGCCCAGCTTAAAGAAGTCCGCCGTGACGATGTTGACCAGGTTCGACACGATTAGCGGCAGGCTGGAAGTGTCAGCGATAAAGCCCGCTGCCATTACAAATGCCAGCGTGGCAGCCGGACTGAAGCCCAGCGCCAGGAGCATGGCAATAACGATTGGCGTCAGGATAAGCGCCGCGCCGTCATTGGCGAACAGCGATGCCACTGCAGCGCCCAGCAGAATAATATAGGTGAACAGCAGTCTTCCTCTGCCGCCTCCCCAGCGGGAAACATGGAGTGCTGCCCACTCAAAAAAGCCGGACTCATCTAACAGCAGGCTGATGATGATGACCGCAATAAACGTGGCCGTCGCATTCCAGACAATCTGCCATACGGCAGGAATATCACCGATATGCACCACGCCGGTCATTAGCGCCAGAGCGCCCCCGACAACGGCACTCCAGCCAATACTCAGTCCTTTCGGCTGCCAGATAACCAGTACCAGCGTCAGAACAAAAATCGCACCCGCCAGAAACATATACTCTCCTTTAATACTGCACCTGTCAGGCCTGGCGCAGAGAACTTAAAAATATACATATGGGAAAACACATATGAATAGTTAAAAAATTTAAATGCAGATTGGCTTGCCGTTGGTGGTTACATTGTCCCGCTCAGCCTGCTGGCTGAGCTGCAGGATATCATCCCGCTGGCACAGGTAAGCCTGTTCAATTACAGCTGCCGCCCAGACGGGCATATGAGGTGACAGCCGGTAATGAATCCACTTGCTATCACACCTGTCGATAAGCAGACCGGCGTCCCGGAGTAGTGCAAGATGACGGGAAATTTTTGGCTGAGATTCTCTGAGAGTAGATGTGAGTTCGCAGACGCAAAGTTCTCCCTTTTCCCGCAGCAAGAGCACCAGACTGAGCCGTGTTTCGTCAGAAAGAGTTTTGAAAAGCTGTAAAGGATTAAGCTGAAGCATTACAACTCCTGTTTAACAAACAGTGAGCAGTATCGCTAAGTAGGGGGTATCGAGCAACTATACATTCGGGAAAACATATATATTTTTGGTGGTTTTTTATCTTGCAGGTCAGATATAGAGTACGTCGATAAATAAGCTGTAATCGCTCAAGGTCCGCTTTTCGCTCATAGCGGACCTTAGCTCAATTAGCCTGTCCGCTCTGTGCCAGGAGCGGACGCTGCTTGCATCATGGTAGGTTAGTTTACAGGGAGCAGGTCAGTCCGCTCTGTGCCACCAAGCGCACGTTGCAAACAGCACTGCTCTGATAAGAAGGTAACGGGTCATGACATGTAGACTTCATTGATTGCGTTCCATCAACTCAAGCGTCTGACCATCAGGGCTTTGTAAATATATGACTCTGGTTCCCTGCATGGGGCCTGATGAGACTGTCTGGGGTTTCCCTGGCGTCTTCCAGCCATAGTCCGTTACTTTGCTCAGGAGCGTATCAAGATCCTTAACCATAAACGCCAGGTGCGCGTAGCCTGGGATATAGGGTGCTGAAGGCGCTTCTGGCTGTTCAATGTTATTGTATTGCAGTAATTCAATGTTCATACCAGCCAGTTCAAGCAAAGCCATTCGTACATCCGCTCCCCTTGCGCCTGTGACTTCATCAATAATGGGTCCAGACATGTTCCCTTCGCGTAATAACTTCCCTCCAAGAATATGGGTCCAGACGAATAATGCGTCTTCAATATTTTTGACTGAAAAACCGACGTGATTAGCACTTAAGATCATGACATTACCTGCTGGTTGCAAAAATTGAGCACCTAACTATCTAAAATTGCTTATTTATTTCTTCACGGTAAGTGCGATGGGATTTGTTAAGGAAAAAGCACAACTGAGTGCGGTCTGAATCATGTCGTTATGAGCCATTCACAGCGACAGCCGTACAGGTTACCTGCTCCCTGTTGAACAATACGCGACCAGGTACAAGCCGTTATCTAGTGTAGAAAAACGGCGATTGTCTGCTTGTCACTTATTGCGGACCCGACATGCTCATTTGCTTTGTGCCAGAAGCAGACAGTCTTATTTCAAGGTTGACAGCAGAAAAAACCGTTTTCCAGAACGCTACAAGCAGAATGCCGGTCATCAGGCCGCACCCGCAAAAAATCATCAGCACCCGGCATCCCGAGTCTGTCTTAGCCGCACAAGCTACCCGCTTCCACATCAAAGCGATGAGGCGGGATCCACATCCGTTCAAATGTTATATAACTGTAAGTATTAATCGAATAAAGTGGCTACCTGGCGCGTTAATGCGTTGTCTGTTTACTGGAGAATCCCGTTATGACGCGCGCTGTATCTATTCTGGTTGCTGGGTTGCTGCTGAATCCGTTATCCCACGCGGCTTCACTTTACTACACGATTTCCACACCTGACACCGCGATAGGGCTGTCATGGCACGCATTTGGCGGTATTTCGCATGCGAAATTAACGGGCGTAACCGGCGAGGTTGCGCTGAATCCGGCAAATGAAATGGATAATCGTGTGAAGGTCACTATTCCGGTCACCACGCTTATCGCGTCCAACAACCTGCTGACGTATCAGTTAAAAAGCAGCATGTTTTTTGATGCTCCCCGTTATCCCAATATCGTCTTTACCAGCAGCCGGATCGTGGCGCAGGGCAACGGCAATTTCAGGATTTTTGGCTCATTGTCGGTAAAAGACGTTCAGCGACCGGTCATTCTGGAAGCCACGATGGAAGAGCACGACCGCACGGCGCAACGCGATGAACGGATCGCGCTACATGCCATGACCACGATTTCCCGCTCGGCCTACCATATGGATCGCTTCACCGCGTTGGTGGATGATACGGTGACGATCAAGATTGATATTCAGGCAGAGGCCAGTCATGTGCCTTGAAAGCGCCCCACGCCGTTAAGCGCTAAGGGCGTTTTTCAGGGCGCTGGCGCTGCTTGCCAGTGCTTCGTCCGGGTTGCGGCCAATCAGGACAAACTGATAGCCGCCGTGGTGCCACCAGACCAGGCGCATATCATGGCGCTGTTCGCGCTGAAGCCCGGTTGAGGCAGGCTGGGCGTCCGGCGAAATGCATAGCGCCATCGGGCCATATTCCGCATGGATCCACGCAATTTGCGCGATAGATGTGCTGTCATAGCGCAACATGCGCACCATCTTCAGCTCTGCATCCGGCAGGGAAAGCTGCTGCGTATTGAGATGCAGGCCAATATCCTGCGCGGTGCGGGCCAGGCCATGCTGTAACGCGGCAGGGGAGTTATCCGCATCCAGCAGCGTTTCTGCGCTGTAGAGCGACATGTACTGGGCTTCAAGATCGCGAATCTTCTCGCTCTCACTCAGCCTGGTTTTAGCCGGGCGGGCGAGGTAGCCGAGGCCTGAACCGATCATCAGAAAACTCAGCGAGGCTGCAATCAGCGAACGACGGCTAATGCCCGATGTCGCGGTAGCGACAACATCGGCGGCGGGTGCCTGCGCTGGCGCGTTTAACAACGCGTCGAGCCGGCGCTGCATTTTTGCTTCCGGGGCCTTATCCAGTAAGGGCGCAAAGGCCGTGTCAAAGTCGAGCTGGCTTTTCATCAGTTCATCGATGCGTTCAGCCAGTTCAGCATCGGTTTCCAGCAGTAATTCGAGCCTGCGTGCGTCATCAGGGTTCATTTCGCCATCCAGCCAGGCCACCAGCGCTTCGTCGCTGAAGGGGGGCGCAAAGCGTAGCGTGTTCATGAGCGTTTCTCCTGCGCAGAAGCCTGAGCATCGAACGATTTTGCCAGCGCCGAACGCGCGGTTGCCAGCCGGCTCATAATGGTGCCGATGGGTACGGCCAGCGTCTCTGCGGCTTCCTGATAGGTAAATCCTTCAACATAGACGAGAAAGACGGTATTGCGCTGGGCTTCTGGCAATGCGCTGACGCGCTGCATGATTTTCTGAAAATGCAGGCGTTCATCATCACGTTCCCGCGTGTCAGGCGCCAGCAGTTCCTCACTTTCAACAAAGCCCTGTCCTAACCGCACGCGGCGGGCGCGCAGGTCGGAAATCCAGATAGAGTGAAGGATCGAGAACAGCCAGCGATCTATCCGGGTACCCGGCGTAAACTGCGCGCTCTTTTCGAGCGCGCGTACGCATGTAGACTGCACGAGTTCTTCAGCAACGTCGTGGTTTCGGGACAGCACCAGCCCGTAGCGCCACAGGCGCGTCAGATGGGCAGCAAGCTGCTGGCGAACTTCGCTGGTCGTGATGTGACTGTCCTCATCGTAGGTATCAGGATTCCGGATGACCATTAATGGCGGCCTGCAAATCACGATACTCTTCGCATCCTGTACCGCACAGGCTGGCGATGGTTTTCAACTGCACTTTTGCCAGGTCGGGACGGCCCTTAATCAGCCACGCTTCGCCCAGGTATTCGCGCACTTTCGCATAGCGCGGGTTAAGCGCCAGCGAGCGTTGATAATACCCGATCCCTTCGTCGGTACGCCCGAGTTTTCGGGTGGCATAACCCCGGTAATTCCAGGCTTCTGCGGTGTCGGGCTGTTTCAGACTATCCAGCAGGGTAAGCGCGGCCTGATAGTCGCCTTTCTTCGCCAGATGATAGGCATAGTTTGTCTTGTCTTCGTCACTCAGGCGCGCCGTTTTGTCGGAAACACACTGTTTGGTCTTGCTGTCGTAAACCTGCCCGCGCGGACAGTCCGGAATTTTACTGTTGGTGCTGTCATCGCCTGCGGCCAGTGCCGGGGCGACGTGGATAACGAACAGCAGGGCCGGAACCAGCAGCTTACGGCCTGGGGTACGCAGCAGTGAAGCGGTGTTTTTCATGGTAGTGCTCCAGTTAACGAGAGGGGCGAACGGGCAGCATGCGGCGCAGCACGTTATCGCGGAGAAAATAGTGATGGAACAGGGCGGCCAGAGCATGGAACGCGGCCAGAATAATCAGTGCCCAGGCGACATTGTTGTGTAATTCACCCAGAGCATGTTTGAGCAGAGGATCGACATGCACCCATCCGCTCAGATCGAACAGGCCAAAAAAGCCAAAGGGTTCCTGCTGCGCCCAGCGAAACATAAAGCCCAGCACAATTTGCGTGAACAGCAGCAGATAGAGCGCACCGTGAACGCAGTGAGAAAGGAATTTCGCCGGACGTGAAACGGCGGCAGCGGGCATCGCGTAACGCGGCGAACGTTGGCTCATTAGCCGCCAGACCGGACGGATCACCATGACCAGCGCCAGCACGATCCCGCAGGAAATATGCACTGACTGTAAGCCTTTCCGGAGCGGTGTCCCGCGCTCCAGCCATTCCCAGATGTGCGCACTGGCAAACAAAAAGATGACGCTGGCCGCGGTAATCCAGTGCAGCACCAGGGTCATTCCGTCGTAGCGCTGTCGGGGTTTCTTGGGTTGTGTGTGAATCATGGCTTTCGTTCTCTACTTCAGGTTTATGATGAGTGAACGTGCGTATGCGGATTTTTATTCGACTTTTTATTCGACTTTTTTGCGATGTTTTAGAGCGAGATAAGTGACGGGGAAAGGGCGAGCAATCGCTGAGGTGTGAATGACATCGTCCGGCGCACACTTCGCACTGCCTCGGGCGGCATGGCGCGCATTCTGCACAAGGACATTGACGTAACCGAGAGGCTGTTTTAATGATGTAGGGCGGTTATTCAGCCGACGGCAACAAGCCAACTCCATTCTTAAGGCGCGCGATCCCATGACGATACAGGTTTGTATTCCCGACGATTATCATCAGGCCACGGCAGGCCTCGACTGCCTGCAATGCCATCCCCAATTTACCTGTACCGCTGTTGGGGATATCAGCCTCGATCCTGATGCAGAACAGGCGCTGGCGACGGCTCAGGCCTTGATCCTGATCCGTGAGCGCACCACCATTGACGAGGCCTTTTTACAGCGCACGCCGCAACTAAAGCTCATCAGTCAGACCGGTAAGGTCGCCCGCAATATCGATATTGCGGCCTGCTCACGGGCGGGTGTGGCGATTGTCGAGGGCGTCGGCTCGCCCGTCGCACCGGCTGAACTGACGTGGCTGCTGATTATGGCAGCCCGCAGAAAGTTCGTTCAGGCCGTTAACGCCATGCGCGCCGGTCACTGGCAGGCAGAACTGGGGCAGGGCGTGAGTAACCAGACGCTGGGGATCCTGGGCTACGGTAAAATTGGCAAGCGGATTGCGGCTTATGCAAAGGCATTTGGTATGCGGGTGCAGGTCTGGGGCAGCGATCGCGCCAGGCAGGAAGCGCAGCAGGAGGGAGTGATGGTGCCTGCCAGCCGTGAGGCATTTTTTGCCTCCAGCGACGTGATAACCGTTCATCAGCGCTTAGTGGCAGCAACCGAGGGCAATATCACGCGCGACGATCTGGTGCAGATGAAGCCCGATGCATTGTTCGTCAACACCAGCCGGGCTGAGCTGGTGGCCGCCGATGCGCTGCTGAGTGCGCTGCGCCAGGGCCGCCCGGGTTTTGCCGCTCTGGACGTTTACGAGCAGGAGCCGGTATACGATCCCGCGCATCCGCTGTTATCACTGCCCAACGTGCTCTGCACGCCGCACATTGGCTATGTCGAGAAGGACAGCTACAGCCTGTATTTCGGCACCGCGTTCGAAAACGTGGTGCGCTTTTTCGACGGTGACCGAAGCCATGTAATAAATCTCGAGGCGCAGGAATAAGCTTACCCTGCGCGACTAAGGGTGCCTGTCAGCAAATAGCGGCCAGGATAGTAATGCACGTCGCCAGCGGAGCGGTGGCGTAAAAAAATCCTGGCAGTTTCGTCAACAGGTATCCGTACGTGACTGAAATACGCGACTTTTAATTTGAAATCGCACGCATTCGATATTTAAGCACTATTTTCTTTTAATTGTTTAATAACGGACTTGATTGGGTTGCGGCCGCAGTAAAAATAATGAGATAAAACGGTTAAATATCCTGATTATCACTTCTCCGACAATAACCTCTGTGTCCGTCAAAATTAAAGCATACGCCAAATTCGCGTATTCGGGCTGAATTCTGTCCGGGTGTTTGTCGCCGGGATTCAGGCTGAATTCGCATAATGACAGGCGTGAGAATCAGGCTTCACCGATGCCATGTTTTGCTGCACGCATAGCAAATGTGTGACTCGCATCTAAAAAAAAGGCTTTTAACCCAATTGCTTACCAGATTCAAATGGTGACCACCTGGGTGGAGTTGGCAAATCGGCGATGATAAAATTATCAGGATGCAGATAATTATTATAAAGGGGATGGTATGTACAGTAAATTATCGGTCCTTTTTAATGAAATGCTTGACCAGGATTTTCATACAGCACGCGATTTGGCGGGTCGGCTGAATGTGAGTGAAAAAACGGTGCGGACCCGGTTAAAAGCGTTAAATGACATCCTGACTTCGCGCGGTGCCTCAATACATTCCAAATCCAGCATGGGCTATCAGCTGGTGGTTTATAACCAGGAAGACTTTCAAAGCCTGACAACCTCGCTGGAAAAAGGCAGCAACGCACAGCGGCCGACCAATTCAAATGAAAGAGTGATTTTTATTCTGGCTAATCTGCTGAGCCGCGAGAACTATATTAAATTAGATGACCTGTGTGAAACCTGTTACGTTTCCCGCAATACGATGACTGCGGACCTGAAAAAAGTCGAGGACATCCTTCATCTGCATCAACTCATACTCGACCGTCGGCCTAACTATGGTATTGCAGTTCAGGGAAATGAATTTGATAAACGTACTTGTATAGCCAATAACCTTATCCGGTTTAATCATTTTATGAATGTAGAGGGGGAGAAAGAGCAGGGATTGAAGATAATCGGTAAAATTGTTTTATCCGTGCTGCACCGCTGTGGCTTAAGCATCTCCGAAGTCTCACTGGAAAATCTGGTTTCACATGTTTTTATTGCGGTGTACCGAACAAAGCACGGTCATGCCGTTTCCATCGATCACCAAAGAATAGGCATGTTGGTCAAGCCTGAGGTTATTGAGGCGACAGGGCTGATCGTGCAACAGGTTGAGGAAGCGCTAAGCCTCCCGCTGAATCAAAACGAATTTTCTTATATTGCCCTGCACATGGGCGCCAAGCTCTCTTCCACACCAGGTAAAAAATCCGGCGTCAATATCGTTATCTCGCGCAAGATCGACGAGTTGACCGGGCGAATGCTGGAAATTCTGCTCAAGAGTTTCAACATCGATTTCATGGATAACCTTGAGCTGCGCATGTCGTTAAATCAACATCTGGTTCCGCTGGACATCCGCATGCAGTTCGACATTCCACTCAGTAATCCACTGCTGCATGAAATTAAAAAAGAATATGCCTTTGCCTATACTCTGGCGGCCACAGCCTGTATTGCACTGTCTGAACATTATGCCACCCGGATTCCTGACGATGAAATTGCTTATTTTGCCATCATCTTTGAACTGGCGCGGATGAAAAAAGATAAAAAAATAGAGAAGAAAAATATCATCATCGTATGTGCGTCGGGAAAAGGCACAACGCAGTTATTCATGTATAAATACAGACAGGCGTTTGGAAACTATGTAGAGCACATTTATGAATGTACCGCCTGGGAACTGGGGAGCTTTGACTTTGCCGGCAAGAACATTGATTACATTTTCACAACGGTTCCCGTGAATACAGAGGTGCCAGTGCCCGTCTTCGAAGTCACACAGTTTCTTGAAAGCAAAGATATCGCAACCTGCAGTGAAGTATTTGAAAGCAATAATCATGTTTTTTTATATAAATACTATCGGCCCGAACTTTTTTTGACCAATATCAGCGCATCTACAAAAGAAGAGGTGCTGAGGATATTGTGCCAGCACACGGAAAAAACCTTTCCGCTGCCCGCCGGCTTTTATGATGCGGTGATGAAAAGGGAAGCATTAGGGCAAACCGACTTTGGTAATCTTGTGGCCATTCCGCATCCCTTCCAGGTGATGACGCCAAATAGCTTTGTCGCCATCGGAATATTAGAGCGCCCGGTATGGTGGGGCCACAACGATGTACAGGTGGTATTCCTTGTCTCGATTTCTGCCGATGAAGACAGCGACGTCGGCCATTTTTATCAACTGACAACAAAGTTGCTGTTTGATTCTGCCGCGATACAACAACTGCTTAATAACCCAACCTTTGACGTCATCATGGATCTGCTTAAAGGAAGTGACGCGCTGTAAGCGACAGGCAAAATTTACCATGTTCAATATGGTAAATTTCCCGCTGGAGAGAGAAAAGGGTGAGGATTAAGATGAACGTAAATCATCAGAAAACGGAGCGGTAACGTGATGGAAATTAGTCTTGAGGATATTATCACTGAGTTAGTTGTCAACGGCGGCAGCGCGAAAAGTAAAGCCATGCAGGCCATGAAAGCGGCCAGATTGGGCGATTTTGAAATGGCAGAATTGCGGATAAAAGAAGCCAGTGAATTTTTACAAAAGGCTCACCATTTTCAGACGGAAATGATTCAGGCGGAGGCTCGTGAAGAGAACCCCTGTGCCGTTTCACTTATTATGGTCCACGGTCAGGATCATTTAATCAGTGCGATGACAACACGAGATATCGCCATCGAAATGATTGAAATGTATAAACTCATCCACAATAAATAGCGATAAGGAAATACATATGATCTACATCACATTAGTTTGCGCGGCTGGAATGTCCACCTCTATGTTGATGGCAAAAATGCAGCAAAGTGCCAAACAGCGTCAAATCGACGTGAGCATTATTGCGATGCCTGAAGAAAAATTCAAAACGCATAACGGAAAGACAGACGTACTTCTTCTCGGGCCACAAATATCCTATCTGGAAGATGACCTGCGCGAAAAGTATGAACCTCAGGGCATTAGCGTCGCCGTGGTCGATATGGTGGACTACGGAATGATGAATGGTGAAAAAGTCCTGGCAGACGCGATCGCTTTATTAAAGTAAACCACGAATAAAACATCAGGTGCATAGCCAAATAAATTTGGCAGGGGATCATTATGCCTAAATTTGACCGAAAGACGATAACCAATAAAATTAATCCTGTAGTTAATACCATTCAGAGCAGTAAACTGGTAAACGGCATTACAGGCGGCATGATGAGTGCCATGCCGATAACGATACTGGGTGCATTTGCCGCATTGTTCCTGAATTTACCCGTTCCGGCCTATAGCGCCTTTATTGCCAGTGTAGGGATTGCCACCGCACTGAAAACGATCATTATGTTCACCACCAACTTCCTTGCTGTGATATTCGGGGTCGCGATAGCGGGAAGTTATGCCAGGCAACATGACGAAGATGCGTTATTCTGCGGAATCCTGGCGTTGCTGAATTTCTTCATCGTGACGCCGGTGGCCTTCGCCGAAACCGGCTTGCCCATTATTCCTATGCAATGGTTAGGTGGAACGGGCATATTTACCGCCATTGTGGTCAGCTTGCTTTCAACCCGGGTCTACGTTTTTATTAAACAAAGAGGGTTTACTATTAAGATGCCTGCCAGCGTGCCGCCGGTGGTGTCCAGCAGTTTTAGTAGCCTGATCCCTGGTTTCGTCTCATTAATTTTGTTTGCTGCCGTGTCGGTCATTTTTACGGCCACGCCGTTCAAAAACATGCATCAGTTTATCTATACCTTCCTGCAAATTCCGCTTCAGGGCATGGGAGGAAATATTGTCTCCATCATTCTGCTCTGGACGCTGGCGCAGCTGCTGTGGTTTGTCGGGATCCACGGCACCATGGTCATCTACTCCGTCGTGCTGCCAATTTTTACCGCGATGGATGCAATGCAACTGGCCGCATACTCTGCCGGTGAGTCATTGCCGAACATCACCGGGCGGGCCTTTGTCAGCACCTATACCATGTCGGCCAGTGCGATTGGTCTGACGTTACTCATGCTGTTTTTTGCCCGAAGCCAGCAATATAAAACGCTGGGCAAACTCACTACGGTTCCCGCGCTGTTTGGCATCAGTGAACCCCTGGTGTTTGGCACACCGATGGTATTTAACTTCCGTTTTGCTATTCCCTTTATCTTTATGAACGCCATCAGCCTGGTCATTGCCTATGTAGCAACCTATATCGGTCTTGTGCCTCGCGTTGCCGGGATTACACCCATTACGGGCATGCCCATTATCTTAAGCGGCATTATGGAAGGCAGCTGGAAAATTGCGGTATTACAGGTTGCGCTGGTCGCGGTGCAGATAATTGTCTGGTATCCCTTTTTCAAAAGAGCAGATACAGCGTCTTATATGCTGGAAAAAGAGGGCGCAGGCAAACCGGTTTAATGCGTACGCACATTTTGCCTGATAAATAAGATTCTGAGGGTGGTTGTCTGCTGAGGCTGCCCGGTGTAAACAGAACAGAAAAATAAACGGGAGTAACCTGCCGATATAATTTAATTAATAACATAACCCTACCTCTGCTCTCTAAAAAGAAAATGATTATGAAAACTAAAAAACTCACAATAGCGTTATTACTATTGGCATTCACTTCACCCTTACTCCAGGCCGCAGACATTAACGATGATGAAGATGCGTTACGCATTCGACTGAAAAATGATTTTCGTCGCGCCGATCGACCCAGTGCAGGTAATTACGAAGAAAATATTTATGGCTGGGTTCAGGGCGCCATGATTGATGCAAACTCGCACTATTATTCAGATTTAATTGGTATCGAAGCCGGAGCTTATTATGTTTATAAGCTTGGTGCCAAAGAACAATGGAGTACACGCGGCTATCTTGCCGACCACGACAGCTTTGGCCTGGTGACGGGGGCAGTAAAGTTAAAACCTCAGGATAATATCCACCTTAAAATAGGTCGCTTCGGTACTGATAACGGCTATGGCAGTTTGCCATATCGTATTCCCCTGATTGCCTCTGGATCCACCCGAACCATGCCAACGCTATCGGAAGGCGTGCTGGGCCGTTATCAGCCAGACGACAATATCGATCTGTGGGCGATGTATCGCACACGCGTTTTTCTCTGGCCGGATGCGGCAGTCGGGGTCCGCAATGAAGGGATCTATAACACCGCCACCGGTCGTTACGACACCCGGCGGGCACGTTCATTTCTGGCCGGCAGCTGGCGTGATGAAAACAGCCTTTATGCTCTTGGCGGCGCGTGGCAGGAGGATGTTTCTTCTCAGTATCAGGCCATGATTGAAAAGAAATTTCCCCTTGAAAATAACAACGTAATTAAAGTCGAACTGCTGGCGTTTCATGCGTTGTTAAATGGCGTATCACGTACTCAGAGCTATCACAATAATACTCAGGTTTATTCAGGTCAGGTTACCTACAGCATGCCCAAAATAAGCTTTTTTGGCGCGGTAGGAATTGTCACTCATGCAATGAACGGCATTGGTTCGAATGTTGATACTGATATCGGCTATCCCAACTCCCTGAGTATCGACAGAAATAAAGAAGATATGTTTTCTCTACAGGCCGGCGCACACTATTTCTTTCAGCCAAACCTGAGCGTCATGCTCGCCCCTCTGATTACCCGCGGTTATGAAGATACAAGACGAACCATCCGGATGAAGGGACGGGGCATTCTCGCCGGTGTTTTCTATAACGTACAGGAAGGGCCGCTATCAGGATTGAAAATGTATGTGGCGTCGGATGTCGCTAAAGAAAAAAGGGACGGCAGTTCGCTGGGTAATAACCTCTATTACTGGGATGTCAAAGCCGGAATACAGTACGACTTTATGTTGAAATAACCAATATTTTTTGCGCTTTAACGAACAGAAGGGAGGTCAGATGTTAAAACCTATTGAAACGGCGTCACGTGAAGCTAAATTACTCGATGGTTTATGGACGTTTAAACGTGATGCAGACAGGCGCGGATTGACCGATGAGTGGTGGAAAGGCCGTCTTAACGGTGCCCGCAAAGTGGCGGTTCCCGGAAGCTATAACGATCAGTTCGCCGATGAGGAGGTGCGCTCGCATGTGGGCGATGTCTGGTACCAGACCGAGGTCCGCATTCCCGATCGCTGGCATGAGCAGCGCGTGGTGCTGCGTTTTGACGCTGTCACGCATCGTGGAACGGTATGGCTGGACGACGAACAGATTCTGTTCCACCAGGGCGGTTATACGCCATTCGAATGCGATATTACCGCCCATGTGGCGACGAAACGCGTCGTACGTCTCACGGTGTGTGTAAACAACGAGCTGTCGTGGCACACCATTCCGCCGGGCGTGGTTGCCGAGCAGGACGGGCGGTTGAAGCAGCACTATTTCCACGATTTCTTTAACTATGCGGGCATTCATCGTCACGTCTGGCTTTATACCACGCCGCGCGAGTTTATTAGGGACATTGAGGTACATACGGATTTCACCGACGATCTCCTTTCGGGCGCGGTGCATTACCGCATTGACGCACCGGGTAATGTGACCTGTCAGTTAATCGATCATGAGGGAACGCCGGTTGCGCAAGGTTCGGGACGTGAAGGATGTCTGGCGGTGAGTCGGCCCGTGCTCTGGCAGCCCGGTAAGGCTTACCTGTACCGGTTGATCGTTAATGCCGAAACCGACTGTTATGAACTGCCGGTGGGGATTCGGACTGTCCAGGTGAAGGGCGACCGTTTTCTTATTAATAACCAGCCCTTTTACTTCAAGGGATTTGGCCGACATGAAGATGCCGATCTCCGCGGCAAAGGCTTCGACAATGTGCTGCTGGTGCACGACCATGCATTGATGTCCTGGACAGGAGCCAACTCTTACCGAACCGCGCATTATCCCTATGCAGAAGAGATGCTCGATTGGGCGGATGAGCACGGCATCGTGGTCATTAATGAAACCCCGGCGGTCGGATTTAACGTTTCGCTGCCGATGATTCGCAACATTGCCCGGCCAGAAAAACTGTTTTGCGCCGACGCGCTTAACGAGGTCACGCAGCAGGCGCATCTTGAGGCAATACATGAACTGATTGACCGGGATAAAAATCATCCTTCGGTGGTGATGTGGAGTATCGCGAATGAGCCGGACGCACGTGAACCCGCCAGCCGGAATTATTTTCTACCTTTGGTTGAGGCGACAAAGCAACGGGATCCCAGCCGTCCGGTTTGCTGCGTTAATATTACGAAATCCTCGCTGGATGAAGACCAGATCAGCGATCTGTTTGACGTACTTTGCCTGAACCGATATTACGGCTGGTATGAAAATCCCGCCGATCTGACGGCAGCGGAGAAAACGCTGGAAGCGGAACTTACCGCCTGGCACGATCGCCATCAAAAGCCCATCATCATCACCGAATACGGGACTGATACGCTGTCGGGCCTTCATTCCGTCTATAACGAAATGTGGTCTGAAGAGTACCAGTGCGCGTTCCTTGAGATGTACCATAAGGTCTTTGATCGCTTACCCTTTGTCGTCGGGGAGCACGTGTGGAACTTTGCCGACTTCGCCACCTCGCAGGGCATTATTCGGGTAGGGGGAAATAAAAAGGGCGTATTTACCCGAGACCGTAAACCTAAGGCCTCCGCTTTTCTGCTTAAAAAGCGTTGGACGGCGATGTCTTAAGCGCCGCGCGTAATAATCCGGATGCGCGAGAGTGCATCCGGGCAAGTTACAGGTGAGGGAGGTAACAGGGAAGGTAACGGATGAAAAAGCCTTAGCCGTAACCCACAAGCCTTTTACTTTCGGTTACGGGACGCGGTGGCTGAAACAGACGCGAATGCTGGCTCCTGTGATAAACGGGCGCAGGTTAAAAACGATGGCTTTATCCGACGCATCTTCAGCTGAACATTCTGTGCCTCGACTGTGCGGCGGGGACAGGTATTCGGGTGTGCGACCTGTAATTAAAAAGGGCCGGTGTTTTACCCGGATAAAATTTGACTTCTCTGACCGAATATCACATTGGCCTTTGACGCCGCAGATTAACACCTCCCGATTTTACGTTGCCCGTTGCCTTAAATAACGAAATCACGTCTACTGATCCGGAATAATACATTGGCGTGCCGTTTCTCGCCCACGCACCTAACTGTCAGCGAAGCGCAACAATAAGGCCTGAAAAATGAAAATGGAAAATATCCCTTTCGGGATAACAGACTGGGCACAGATAGAGGCAGAACGGCATCCGGGTGATAGCGGGTTTGCGCTCTGGCGCGTGGCAAAGTTTGGCGATATCAGAGTCAGAATGGTCGACTATTCCCCCGGCTACGTGGCCGATCACTGGTGTATAAAAGGGCATATTCTTCTGTGCCTGAAAGGCGAAATGGTCACAGAGCTGGACGATGGACGCACGTTTGTATTAACGCCGGGCGTGAGTTATCAGGTTGCCGACGATGCCGAAGCCCATCGATCAACCACCAGAGAAGGGGCGACGCTGTTTATTGTGGACTGATGGCAGTATAAAAAAGCGTTTACAGTAACGGATAGCCTCAAGTTGAATATAGGGTGCTTTTCCTGATCCTTGAACTAAAAAGAGCAAGGAGACAGAGGGCACCTTTTTCAGACGATGATTTCTTATTGCCATAATCATTAACAGAGGGCGCAGCAGCATCATTACGCTGAATGTCTGATGACCCTTCTCTTTTTTAACTTTCTTTTTTATTCATAAAACACCAGATGGGAAAACGCATTGAAATATCGGGTGTGAGGTGAAAAAGGCCAACCTCATCCGCATTTTTACGCAGTCTGCTTGACATCTCGATGCTCCTCCATCACTGCAACGCAGGCCCTGACAGCAAAGGGATGACGGGGAAACTCACGTCGCGTTATTTTGCGTGGCGTCATTCAACTGACGAAAGGCGTTGCTAACGACCTGCCCCCTGAATATATGTCACAACTTTTGCACTGGTGACGGAATGTTTCAAATAGCGTCGCTATATATTTTCTGGATCATTGCAGTGCGCGTTGCACCCTGATCTCATGCTTAACATCGCTGCTCACGCCGACGGATATTTTATATTTCTGTTGAAACGGATTCCTGAAACCCTTATCTGGCAGGTTATGTGATCTGGAATGTTTCTTACATAAACGATTACGACAGCAAAATATTGCTGGCACACAATATGCTTTATTCCCACCTACAACATCCAATAATCAGACAGGGGCATAGCATGGCATCTACGGGACTTAAAAAGAAATTAGGGTTGGTCGATCTGTCATTACTTGGCATCGGCTCAATGATCGGTTCGGGCTGGTTATATGCCGCCCTTAACAGTTCCGGCTATGCGGGCAGCCATACCGGCTGGGCATGGGTACTGGGTGCCGTGATCGTTCTGATGATTGGCCTGGTTTACGCCGAGCTGTCCTCAGCGCTACCGCGCGCCGGCGGTTTTGTTCGCTATCCCAATTATTCGCACGGCAACATCGTTGGTTTCGTGATTGGTGTCAGCTCGCTGCTGGCCTATACCAGCACCGCAGGGGTGGAAGTTGAGGCCGTTCGTCAGTATGCGATCTACTGGTGGCCCGCACTGGGGCATGAGGACGGCAGCCCAACGGGGTTAGGGTTTGGCGTGCAGATTGGGCTGCTGGTGGTGTTTTTTCTGCTCAACTACTGGAGCGTCAGCTTCTTTGGGCGGGTGAACACGATTGTCACCACCTTCAAATTTATCGTGCCGTTGCTGACCATCGTGACACTTCTGCTTTACTTCCATGCGCCGAACCTTGATGTTCCACCTTCACCGCCGGGTGGGGCTCATGGCGTTTTCAGCTCACTGACGGGGGCAGGGATCGTCTTTGCCTATCTTGGCTTTCGTCAGGCGGTTGATTTTGCCAGTGAAGCTAAAAATCCACAGCGCAACGTGCCGCTGGCAATCGGTATTGCCATTGCTGTCAGCTTCGTGATTTACCTGGCCCTGCAGTATGCGTTCATGGGGGCGATACCGACCGATTTGCTGTCACAACATGGCTGGGCAGGGCTGAAGCAGATATTCCAGTCTCCCTATGCCGACCTGGCGCGCAGCCTGGGGCTGACCTGGTTGATTAACCTGATTCTTATCGACGCGGTGATTTCCCCGGCCGGGACCGGCAACATCTACCTGGCCGGCGCCGCGCGCGTGCTGTTTGCCTGGGCGCGTAATGGCCATCTGTTTAAAGTGTTTGGCAAAGTGGATGCAAAATCTGGCGTACCGCGCGGTGCATTGTGGCTGTCGCTGTTGCTGGCCATCGCCTGGACATTGCCTTCCGAGTTTCAGGTCTGGGGCGGTTTAATCGGCGCGGTGACGTCGGCAACCGTTTTTACTTACATGCCCGGCCCGATAACCCTGGGCGCTTTTCGTCAACACCTGCCCGATATGCAGCGTCCGTTTCTTCTGCCCGTTGCGGCGGTTCTCAGCCCGCTGGCGTTTGTTGCCAGTACGCTGTTGATTTACTGGAGCGGCTGGTCTGTTAATGAGATCCTGATTCCGATTCTGATTGTTGCCTGGGTCGCTTACGCGATCTTTGGCAAAAAGAGCAACCAGTTCAGTCAGGATTTGCAGTGCGCCTGGTGGCTGCTGGCTTATTACATCGCGGTCATGGTGGTTTCTATGCTGGGTACCTACGGCGGAAGCGGTATGATTGACGCACCACTCGATATGATCCTCATTATTGTCGCGTCTCTGGCCTGCTACTTTTGGGGCGTTAAAGCGAGCTTTTCTCAACCCAACATTACCGATGAGGAAGCGGAATCCGCATCCTATAGTCAACACGCGGTATAGTGTTTATCGCCTGCACCTGTGCTCCGGTACAGGTGCTTTAGCGGGCAGCGTTTACCGGGTTTAGTCTTCGTTGCCCCACTGATTCAGGAAGGTGGCGATCTCATCAATGCGTTGTTCATTAATGCCCGCTTCAACGGCCATCTCTTTCTGCGCTTCTTCACTGATTTCTTCGTTATTCATTAAACGGCCAATCAGCAACTGGAAATAGTGTGCCAGGGCGTCACGCTCGGATTCGCTTACCGGCGTTTCCGTTTCTGACGAATACTCATCGGCAATGTCATAGTATTTCAGTGAGACTTCGTTGTTCATATCTTGCCCTCAGGGTTAGCACCTGTGTCTTTTGTGACTGAATAGAATGGGTTAATCATAACATTCATCTCGCGATTTTTCTGCCAGTCAGCGGCGGGGGGCGGGAAAATTAACAAGCGTGCGGGCATCCGCTTATTTGCCCGTTCATGCACTAACCAGAATAGCTGCGCGTGCCCACAGAACAGATTATTGCTACGGACGAAGCCGGGCCGTTCTGGCCGGGCGGTAAGTGCCATCACGACGAAAATGTCGGGATGATGATGGGATAACGTCCCGCTGATATCCCAATGCGTCGCTAAAAGTGATGTTTATGACGAAGAGGTGTCCAGATAGGGGAAAAGAAATTTCTCGACCGCCTGCTTTCCGATGCCTGATGTAAAGCTGATGCCTGCCTTTTTTAAAATAGTGCGTCCCGCGCCCCTGTTTTTAGGGTGCGGATCGTCCATGGCAATATAAATATGTTTTGGCTTTAGCTCTGCAATTGTCAAAGCACACGAAGGCGTTCTGCCCTGAAAAGAGCAGGGCTCAAGCGTGACATATATTTCACATTCGCTAATGGGGAAGGTAAGTTTTGCGATCGCGTCGATCTCGGCATGGTGTTGGCCTGGCGGTTGTGTAAACCCCTTAGCAACGACCTCGCCGTCATGAACGATCACGCATCCGACAGGGGGATTGGGTCTGCATTCAGGTAATGCCTGGCGGGAGTACTCCAGCGCCAACATCATAAATTTTAGCTTTTCTTCCATAATGCCTTTATCTGCCGAAGCTCTGGGATCGGTAGACATCCATATTTATGGCCCCTGTCATCGATGTCCAGCGATTAAGGAAACTGAACCACCGCATTGAGTATGGGTAATCGCGTCATAAGGGCAGATGGCAGCCCTTATCTGTGAACCTCTGTTTCCTGTTTTACAGGCCCGTCGTTTTGGTTTACCTGTTCTGGTAAAGATCCCAACGGTTACCATAGAGGTCTTCAAATACCACAACCAGCCCATACTCTTCCTCTCGGGGTTCCTCACAAAACGTCACACCTTTCGCTTTCATGGCTTGGTAGTCGTGCCAGAAATCATTGCTCTGCAGGAACAGGAACACTCTGCCGCCGCATTGATTACCAATAAAGCTTGCCTGACGGTCATTTGAGGCGCGTGCCAGGAGGAGATGACAATCGCTTTCCGGATTCGGCGTGACGACCACCCAACGTTTACCCGGCTGCGGTGTGTCCTCAACAAGAATAAAGCCCAGCTTGTCAGTGTAATACTCAATGGCCCGATCGTAGTCATCAACCACAATGGCGATATAACCCATGCAACGTTTCTGCGTTCTCATTTCTGCTCCATAAATTCAAAGGGAAAACGGCTTTAGAGAAGGCCTGAAATCATGAACGAATTTTTTATTCTGTCTGGGACGCTCCAAAGCTGGAAGGCTGACGTTAAGCGAAATGCTTACAATGCATGTCTGTGCAGAATAACATGCACGTTTTGTGTCGGAACAGGTGAAATCATTCAGGGCAGGCCTGGCATTTTAACAGGCCGATAAGGAGGCCTGGTTACCGGCTTCTGGTTCTATCCCTTTATCCAGCACACATAACCTTATCGCACCCTGGCATTGCTCAACAGACAGGAAATGTGCTTCTGGCTTTAGCGCTGAACGGAACAGGTAGGCGGCGGGAAAAACGGGCAAAAAACGGACCCAGCATACAACTTGAAGTCATCCGATAAGCAGGTTAGCCTGCTGCAATCACAAGTGAAAAACTCTCATCATACAGGTAACGTCGGTCATGGCTCTGATCCCCAAAAACTACTCGCGGCTGGAAAGTGGCTATCGTGAAAAAGCATTAAAAATCTATCCGTGGGTTTGTGGGCGATGCTCGCGGGAGTTTGTTTATTCAAACCTGCGGGAATTAACGGTTCACCACATCGATCACGACCACACCAATAATCCGCCAGACGGCAGTAACTGGGAGCTGCTGTGCCTGTACTGCCATGATCACGAACACTCAAAGTATACGGAAGCCGATCAGTACGGCACCTCCGTTGTGGCTGGCGAGGATGCGCAGGATGATGTGGGGGCCGCCACCTACAATCCCTTTGCCGATCTAAAGTCGATGCTCACCAAAAAGAAATAACCGCTGGCCATCCTGTTGCGTCTTGTCTTTCTGCATGACCATGGCAGGTGCTGACATCTGGCAGCGTTTGGAACAGGGCAGGAGAGAGGCGGCCTGCCGAATGTTTGCCGCGTTCTGTCAGCCCGGCAGGCCTTTTTTTACTCTGCACGTTGCGCTCCCCATGCCCACCAGCCACTGTGTGGGCATGGGGTTCGTACAGCAACGGAAGGACCACCATGAAGAAGGCTCATGTTAATGTGAAATTAAGTCGCTTTCACTCATGTTACGACTCTGGCATAAAATATGCTTATTGATTGCAGGCGCGTTAAAAACTGTGAAGCAGACGAGACAAGCAGACCGGTCTGGCAAATAACGCAGTTTTTACATCAGAATTCAGGATCCAGACACGATGAATAACAATTTCACCTTTACGATTAAGAGCAGTGTTTTTGATGAGAATTACAATCCGTCAGAAAACACGCGCATCACGACCAACTTCGCTAACCTGGCCCGTGGCAAGAACCGCCAGGAAAACCTGCGTAACGCCCTGGTGATGATGGATAATCGTTTTAATTCCCTGGCGCACTGGGATAACCCGAAAGGGGACCGTTATTCTGTCGAGCTTGAGATCATTTCCGTAGAGATGAATATCAATGTGGAAAATAATCGCGATGCTTTCCCGGTTATCGAAATATTGAAAACCAGTATCGTCGATAAAAAAACCGACGAACGTATTGAAGGCATTGTGGGGAACAACTTCTCTTCTTACGTGCGTGACTATGACTTCAGCGTCTTGCTGTCAGAGCACAACAAAAATAATCCGGTGTTTACTATCCCGGAAAACTTTGGCGAGCTGCATGGCAATATCTTCAAATGCTTCCTGCAATCAGAGGCTTACAAGGCGAATTTTAGCAAGTCACCGGTGATCTGCCTGAGTGTTTCAAGCAAAAACACCTATGTCCGCACCGGCAACCGTCACCCGGTACTGGGCATTGAGTACCAGCAGGATGAATACTCGCTGACCGATAAATACTTCAGCAAGATGGGATTACATGCGCGCTATTTTATGCCTGAAAACAGCGTTGCGCCCCTGGCGTTCTATTTTACGGGTGATTTGCTGCGTGATTACACTAATCTCGAACTCATCAGCACCATCAGTACGATGGAAACGTTCCAGAAGATTTATCGCCCTGAGATCTATAATGCAAACTCGCCGGCTGGTATTGAATATCAACCGAGCCTGAGCCATCGGGATTATTCTTTAACGCAAATTGTTTACGACCGAGAAGAGCGTAGCCATCTGGCTATTGAACAAGGGAAGTTTACCGAGAAGAACTTCATCAAACCCTACAAAAATGTTCTTGAGCAATGGTCTGCTAATTACGTTCTTTGATTAACTCAGTATAAGGTTACCTGTTATGAAAACTTTGTTACCGACTTCCACGGCGGGAAGCCTGCCAAAACCGTCCTGGCTTGCGCAACCTGAAACACTGTGGTCGCCCTGGAAACTGGAAAATGAAGAATTAATCGATGGCAAGAAAGACGCACTGCGTTTGATTCTGGACGATCAGGATCGCGCCGGTATTGATATCGTCAGCGATGGTGAGCAAACGCGCCAACACTTTGTGACCACCTTTATTGAACACCTCAGCGGTGTGGATTTTGAAAAACGCGAGATCGTTAAAATCCGTAATCGTTATGATGCCAGCGTGCCGAGTGTGGTGGGTGAAGTGGCCCGTCAGAAGCCGGTCTTCGTTGAAGATGCCAAATTTTTACGTCAGCTAACGAATAAACAGATCAAATGGGCGCTGCCGGGTCCCATGACCATGATCGATACGCTGTATGACAACCATTACAAGAGCCGCGAAAAACTGGCCTGGGAATTTGCCAAAATTCTTAACCAGGAAGCGAAGGAACTTGAGGCGGCGGGTGTCGATATTATCCAGTTTGACGAACCGGCATTTAACGTGTTTTTCGATGAGGTGAATGACTGGGGCATTGCCGCCCTGGAACGCGCCGTTGAAGGGCTCAAGTGCGAGACCGCTGTGCACATTTGCTACGGTTACGGCATCAAAGCCAACACCGACTGGAAAAAGACGCTCGGAACTGAATGGCGTCAGTATGAAGAAGTCTTCCCTAAACTGCAGAAGTCGAACATCGATATCATCTCGCTGGAATGCCAAAACTCTCGCGTGCCGATGGATCTTATCGAACTGATTCGCGGTAAAAAAGTGATGGTCGGGGCCATTGATGTGGCAACCAACGCGATCGAAACCCCTGAAGAAGTGGCCGATACGCTGCGTAAAGCCCTTCAGTTTGTGGATGCCGATAAGCTTTATCCCTCTACCAACTGTGGCATGACGCCGTTATCCCGTCAGGTTGCCCGGGGCAAGCTGAGTGCCCTCAGCGCCGGTGCAGAAATCATCCGTAAAGAACTGCTGTCGAAATAACGGCCTCAGACATTCGGTGAATGACCTGTGTATGAGCAAAGGCCCGATCGGCGATCGGGCCTTTTTTGTCACCCTGTCAGGCTTGGCTCTGTAAAGCCGCAATAAAATAACCGCCGCGTACGCCTGCTGGCCGTTATTTTCATGCGTCGGCACAAGATGCGGACGTAAACGGTGCCGGCACAGATGCCCGAAAGCAAAAAGGAGAGGGGATGAACAGATTGTGAGTGTCAGCCAGCCTTTCTGCGCTTCCACTCATCCACCACCTCTCCCAGATTTTTGGGAATGTCATTGCGTATCCAGGCCATAAACTCCCGATCGAACCGGAAACGCTCTCCGCACTGTGCAACCATAAAGCGGCGCACATTTTGCGTATTTTTATAGTTTTTATCCACGATCGTCATGCGCGTCAGTTCTGCGCTGTGCCAGTCAATGTTCATCCGCTTGCCTCAAGTAACACGTGGTAAAGGCGAAAATCGTCGCGCCTGGCCGATTACGCTTCAGTGCTGGATAGTGGCATTAAAAATGAATGGATACCGGTATTGCGCGCTGAGGACAGGATATAGCAACATCCCTGCCATCCCTGCCCAAGAGAAGGGCGTGCTTTTTATTAAGCGACCGGCTCTTTGCGTAATGAGCAACGTTATAGCGTTAAAAGACGTTGCGAGCGATCAGTAAAGGGTAATCCAGTCTGGATAGCATCAGTTTGTAGAAAATGGCCAAGGATAAATTTGACCTCCCTGGTTAGCTTTCAAGTGCCGCCAGGAGGGTGGCTTCCATTTTTTCCGGCGTAGCGATGGGTGCAAAACGCTTGAGTGGTTTGCCGTCGCGTCCGATCAAAAACTTAGTGAAGTTCCATTTAATCCGCTCACCCAGCACACCGGGTAACTCCGCTTTCAGGTAACGAAATAGCGGATGCGTTCCGGGGCCGTTAACCTCTACTTTTTCGAACATGGGGAAGCTCACACCGTAGTGAATGTGACAGGTCTGCGCGATGTCGTCGGCACTGCCCGGTTCCTGCTTACCGAACTGGTTGCAAGGGAAACCCAGCACCACCAGCCCCTGCGCAGCGTACTTTTTGTAGAGTGCTTCAAGACCTGCATATTGTGGAGTGAATCCACAATGGCTGGCGGTATTTACCACCAGAACCAGCTTGCCAGCATAGTCGGCCATCGAGATGTGTTGACCATTCAGGCTGGTGGCGTTGAGTTGATGAAAAGTGGTCATGCTGAAATCCTTAAAGTGCGTGTTAGTCAGGGCAAAGATGAGCACTCAGACGGTTTCTTGCTTCGCCCCGTCAACCAGCGCTGTTTTCTCTGTCATTTCAGTGACCCGCCGACCTTTGATTTATTCAGCGTTGCGCGAGTCATGCCCGATCAAGACACAACCCTGCCATTAAATCTGTTTCTGAAGAATAACGGGATGCTTTCAGGAAGCCTGTTTTTTTAACATGATTTTAAGAAGGCTTATGATTTCCTTTTGCTCATGGTCTTCTAACCTGTTCAGAAAATGTGAATCAACGCTTTCAGCAATCGGTGATGCAGTGTTAAGCATCTCTTCGCCCTGATCGGTAAGCGTAACAAATCTACGACGTTTGTCTTTTTTTCCTGCTTCACGTTGTATCAGACCTTTATGTTCCATGCGAACCAGCAATTCTGCCAGCGTAGCCTTCGAACTTAACGCCGCCTCTGTTAATTCCAGTTGTTCGATTCCCGGTTTAGCATGAACGGCTGAAAGAACAGCATACTGCTGCTTTGTCAGAAAGGGCATCGCTTCCTGCCACAGGGCGGTATGTTCCTGTAGAAGTTGCCTCGTCAAATGGAAGAAAAGGTTGCTCAAGTCATTGTTCATATTAACTTTTCTCTGGCTCCGTCATCCTCGTGTTTAGTTAATGTTAAATCATTATCCCACCGTTAAACATTCTTTATCACCAGATACAAAAGGTCACACTGAAAATAGTAACCATGGAAATCAATTGACTTTATGGGTTTGAGTAGATTACCGTTAATTTCATTCGTACACGAACGTTATTTGCAAGGAAGTCAGATGAGAATTGTAATCGGTATGACGGGAGCAACAGGTGCCCCTTTAGGGGTGGCTCTGCTCAGCATTTTGCAGGAAATCAAAGAGGTTGAAACTCATCTGATTTTGAGCAAGTGGGCTAAAACCACAATTGAACTCGAAACGCCTTTTTCATCGCGTGAGGTGATGAGCATGGCTGATGTTGTGTATGGCCCGTCCGACCAGGCCGCTACTCTCTCGTCAGGTTCTTTTCACACCGATGGGATGGTCATTATTCCTTGCAGTATGAAAACCTTAGCGGGAATTCGCATGGGATACGCGGAAGGCCTTATTGGACGGGCTGCTGATGTCGTCATTAAAGAAGGCAGAAAACTTGTGCTGGTCCCCAGAGAGACGCCTCTCAGCACCATTCACCTGGAAAATATGCTAGCCCTTTCCCGTCTTGGCGTATCCATGGTTCCGCCCATGCCCGCTTTTTATAACCACCCCGCAGTAATTGATGATGTGATCGATCATGTCGTTTCTCGTGTTCTCGACCAGTTTGGGATTGCCTCGCCAAAGGCAAATCGCTGGAAAGGCCTGAACAATTCTAAGAAATCCCTGAGTATGGAGAGTAAATAATGGCTTTTGATGACCTACGTAGCTTCCTTAAGGCTCTGGACGAGCAGGGGCAGCTTCTTGAGATTGATGAAGAGGTTTTACCCGAACCTGATATTGCCGCGGCCGCTAATGCTACAGGCCGAATTGGTGAAGGCGCACCGGCAATCTCATTCAACAAAATAAAGGGGTTCAATCATGCTCATGTTGTGATGAACACTATTGGTTCCTGGCAAAACCATGCAATTTCACTGGGCCTCCCAATGAATACCCCAGTGAAACAGCAGATAGATGAATTCATTCGTCGCTGGGACACTTTTCCTGTGGCACCAGAGCGGCGCGACAATGCGCCCTGGTCAGAAAATACCGTTGATGGTGAAGAGATCAATCTCTTCGACATCCTTCCCCTGTTCCGCCTGAACGACGGCGACGGCGGTTTCTATCTTGATAAGGCCTGCGTAGTATCACGTGACCCGCTTGATCCAGAACATTTCGGTAAGCAAAACGTCGGCATTTACCGGATGGAGGTGAAAGGTAAACGTAAACTCGGGCTACAGCCCGTGCCGATGCATGACATTGCACTTCATCTCCATAAGGCCGAAGAACGCGGCGACGATCTGCCAGTGGCGATTACGCTGGGCAATGACCCCATTATTACATTGATGGGCGCCACGCCGCTGAAATACGACCAGTCAGAATATGAGATGGCAGGTGCGCTGCGTGAAAGCCCGTACCCCATCGCCTCCGCGCCTCTGACCGGCTTTGATGTGCCGTGGGGATCGGAAGTCATTCTTGAAGGCGTGATAGAAGGGCGCAAACGTGAGATTGAAGGACCGTTTGGCGAATTCACCGGCCATTATTCCGGCGGTCGCAATATGACCGTTGTACGGATTGATAAGGTCTCCTACCGCACTAAGCCAATATTCGAGTCATTGTATCTGGGAATGCCCTGGACCGAAATTGATTATCTGATGGGCCCGGCAACCTGTGTCCCTTTGTATCAACAGCTGAAAGCGGATTTCCCTGAGGTGCAGGCTGTAAATGCAATGTATACACACGGATTACTGGCCATTATTTCTACAAAGAAACGTTATGGTGGATTTGCCCGTGCTGTAGGCGTACGGGCGATGACAACCCCGCATGGTCTGGGCTACGTCAAGATGGTGATCATGGTCGATGAGGATGTCGATCCCTTTAACCTGCCTCAGGTGATGTGGGCGCTGTCTTCAAAGGTCAATCCGCAAGGCGATCTCGTTCAACTGCCAAACATGTCCGTACTGGAACTGGACCCGGGTTCCAGCCCTGCGGGAATCACGGATAAACTTGTGATCGATGCGACGACTCCCGTGGCACCGGATACCCGCGGCCACTACAGTCAGCCGGTAAAAGACCTGCCAGAAACTTCAATCTGGGTTGAGAAGTTAACGTCCCTGTTATCAAATCGCGGTTAAGGAGAAAGTATGATTTGTCCACGTTGTGCTGATGAACACATTGAAATCATGGCAACATCCCCAGTTGAGGGGATATGGACGGTGCATCAGTGTCAGCATTGCCTGTACACATGGCGCAATACAGAGCCAGCCCGAAGAACAGAGCGGGAACATTATCCTGAAGCCTTCCGGATGACTCAACGTGATATTGATAATGCGCCGGAAGTCCCGTCTGTCCCTCCTCTGTTAGCTAAGTAACTTACTTTCTGGCGGGTCCAGGCCAGGCCCGCTATGCATGATTTGCCACGTTAAAAATTCACATTGTTAACGTCCTGCCTTGAGATGCCAAGTATCAAACCTAATCTGCCTTTTCTGGCGTTACAGGTTAAACATGCCCCGATCTCCTGGATTTTGCTTACTGAACAGCAGGTTTGTCATGAGAAAAATTTTCATGCTTCTCATTCATTCTTGATGAAAAGGGCTACAAAAATGACGCCCGCAATGCTACATCCACCCGCCAACAGGAAGACCATCGGATAACCGGCTGCAACCGCGATGAAACCTGCAAGGGGGCCACTAAGCCCATAGGCGATGTCCTGAAAAGCGGCATAGCCACCTAATGCCGTTCCTCTTGTTTGCGGAGGAGAATGACGCAAGGCGATAACACCTAGCGAGGGAAAGATTAAAGAGCATCCGGCACCGGTCATGCCTGCTCCAATCAAAGCGAGCATTTGTGTGGATGCTGTACCCAATGTCAGCAACCCCAGGCTTTCAGTTAAAAGCGAAAAAATTGCGACAGTTTTGCCGCCAAACCGGTCCGGGAAATGACTAAAAATGAGGCGTACAGCGATAAACATCGCGCCAAACGCTGTTAATGCCAGTCCCACGTTCGCCCAGTGCTGCTGGTTAAAATGAAGGGAGACAAACGTACCGAGAACAGCAAAACCAATGCCCTGAAGTGCAAGAGCCAGCCCTGGACGCCAGATTTTGCCGACAACGGACCACAGAGGCAGGCGAACGCCATGTGAGGGGATGACAGCGGGAACGGCAGCATTCAGCGTAAAGGCAATAACAGGCAGCATGACGGTACAAAGGCCAATTGCCCAAAATCCATAATAGTGAAAGAGATAAAGGCCAAAAGGCGCGCCTGCTGCCAGAGCACCATATGTGGCTATCCCGTTCCATGACATGACTCGGCCCCCTTTTTTGTCGCCACTCAAACCCAGCCCCCATGCCAGGTTCCCTGTCAGGATCTGGCTTTCACTGATGCCCAACAGTATCCGGGCGGCAAAAAGGAAGAATAACGTCAGGAAAGGAAAGTGAGCGACCCTGTCCGCCACAAGCAGCATAAGGCCGGAAAGTGTGCTAACCGCCAACCCCATATGCATCACTTGCTTTGCGCCACGTTCATCTGCATTACGTCCCGCGATCCCGCGCGTCAGCAGCGTTGCGACAAACTGGCATCCCATGACTAATCCAACCAGGGTGTCGCTGTAACCAAGAATATTATGGACATAGAGAGGAACGACCGTCAGGGAGAGCCCAATGGTCATGTAGGCAAAAAACATGGCGAAACTGATACGTAACACGTGCAAGGTTGACTGGCGATCGTTGAATACAGCCGTAGATAAACGCATTGGCATTCACCAGAAAAATGATTTTTTACTGAATGGCCCTGAATGTAGATCAGGGTCAAATACAGGCTTACGCGTGAGTCGCAGGGCGATCGCCAGCATGCCTGAGCGCAGCCCTTGAATCGCTGTGCCATAAGCGGCGTTGCCTGAAGAGCCACCTGAAGCGTTAGAGAATGTACTTATGTCTTCCAGACAAGCGCCAGTTAGCTGTCCGTCGGGCTCTACAGCGATACGGCCAGGGTAAATGACATCTGATTTTTTTGGTCTCCTGACCATAACGGGATACCTTCGACTGTGTATAAAAGAGGGATAAACCACGATGTTCAACATGAATGTTAGAGATTTAAAATTCCATTTTCAAATTAAATGGATTTAAAATTTTACTGCTGCATGTAATTGAAATCACTCATTACCCGTCTGCAATTGCCTTTTTGTTGGTTTATATTCATTATAAATCATGCGTATGTAATTTTTTTGATTGAAAAATAAATATTTCATGTAAAGAGCATTTACGGCTTAAATGTTCCTTTTTGAGATCGTCTTCCCAAAAATGAAAGATGAATTTTAAATGTGTTGATGTTTCGATTGTTTGTTTCATAATCCCATTAACCCATTACCTGCATGCCATTCCTTACCTGCGTTCGCTGGTGAACAACCTTGAAACTGGCAGGCGGATCGAATGGAAACCATCAGATTGACTATGGCCCAGGCATGCGTTCGGTTCATTGATAATCAATACATTGAAGTAGATGGCAACGCGAAGACATTCGTTAAAGGCATTTTCGCTATTTTTGGGCAGGGATATGTGTTGGGTTCAGGTCGGGCGCCTGGAGGAGAGCGAGGGGGCATCGCTGTCTGTCAGTCACGAAAAGAGAGGGGAGGGCATGTCGTTGGTGCCCAAGCCGGGTATCGCAAAAGAGAGCATTCGCGCTATTGCCGATATGCTGGCGAAAAGAAATGGCCAGGCCTGTCACTACTGATTTATTCAGAAGGAGAAAGGGATAATGAAAGTCGCTTTTGATGTTGACGTCATTAAGCATTTATCAATAACCGGCATGATTCGTCAGGTTTCTGAGTGGGGTTATAAATATATTGAACAATTCCCGCATCCGCGTATCAACCCGTTCTGTAAACATCCCCGAGCTTCCAGAGCGTTGATGAGTGAGTATAAACGTGCACTGAATCAGTACGTGATGGAACTCTCTTCCTTCATCGTTAATCCGCCAGATGTTAATGCCACAATTCACCAGCATAGGGGCATTGGCGAAGGCGAAGTGGGTTTTTCGCGTATTACGTGAAATGAATTTTGCAAATCGAAAATTCGAAGTCGGTGATGAATCCATTATTACCGCATCACTATTATGATATCCGGAAAAAATGAACTCACAGGCCGTCGAAACGCGCAGGATTATCGAAAGAGAACTTTTAGGTCAATCATAAAGATGATATCAGCGCCGGAGGGATTTTTTGTGTGCGGCGTATCCATGCCTGATTTTCTGGAGGCTACATATTAAGAATGACAGTTTAACATTGTTTGTCTTTTACGTTTCTATTTCATTATCTACGCAAATTCAAAACAGTCATTATATGACTTCACTCAGTCAAACTGTGTGAATTAAACGCAAAGGTAACCGTATGAGTACGAAAGAGAAGAAATATAATCTCGCCTATGTTATGGCGATCTGCACCGTGGCAGCATTGGGTGGCCTGTTACAAGGGTATGATACTTCCGTTATTTCAGGTGTTATTGAGCCTCTCAACAGACATTTTAGTTTAACGCCATCGCAGACCGGTTGGGCGGTATCAAGTATCGTTATCGGCTGCGTATTAGGCGCATGGCTCGCCGGTAAACTTGCCGATAATTATGGCAGAAAAAAAGCCCTGACTATCACAGTATTCTTTATGCTGGTTTCTGTCGCGGGTATGGCATTAGCCACCGACTTCACGATGTTTATTATCTTCCGTATTCTGGGCGGATTCGGCATTGGACTGGCATCGGTTGTGTCACCTATTTATATGACGGAAGTTGCACCAAGGGATTATCGTGGCCGCGTTGTCGCAATGAATATGGTCTTTTTCGTTGGTGGACAGGTTTTGGTGCTGATCGTCAATTATTTGATCGCCAAAGGAGCAGATGAAATCTGGCTGGTGACGGTTGGCTGGCGTTATATGCTTGGATTTGGTGTTATTCCTTGCTTCCTGTATTTAATGTTTATGGCTTTTATTCCGGAGTCTCCTCGCTGGAATATAATGAAAAATCGTGATGCCGAAGCGATGAAAACCTTGACTCGCATCTCCAACCCTACGCATGCTTCGAATTTATTTAATGAAATCAAAGCATCTTTTAATACTGATTCAGTAACGACATCTGTAAAAAATGTACCTTCGATTAAGGGGTTAACACGTAACGCGAAGATGTTCATCATCATTGCGTCAATGATTGCCGTATTCAACCAGTTCACCGGCATCAACGTTATTCAGTACTTTGGGCCAACCTTGTTGATGAATGTCACAAGCAGCATGGAAGAAGCCATGTTTATGGTCACCTGGCTAGCGGCGTTGCAGTTCCTGGGCGTGCTTGTCGGTATTGTCTTCGTTGATCGTGTCGGGCGCCGTATTTTACTGCTGATTGGCTCTTTCGGCACCTTCATCTGTCTCGCGCTTACCTTCCTGACTTTCTATTTTGGTATTAAAGGCTATGCCTCAATCATCGGCCTGTTAGGCTTCATGTTCATCTTTGGCTTAACATGGTCGCAAATCGCCTGGACCGTGGTGGGCGAAATTCTGCCTAACCGCCTTCGCGCAATGGGCATGGGGATCGCTTATGCCTCAATGTGGGTATCCAACTTTATCATTAGCCAGGTTTTCCCGATTATCAATGATAATCCATGGCTGCGTGAAAAATTCCACGGTGGATTCCCGCTGCTGCTGTTCTCAGTATCCTGCCTGATATCCTGGTGGTTCGTAAAACGCTACATTCCGGAAACAAAAGGTGTGGCACTCGAGAAAGTCGAAGAACTCATGAATGCCCTTATCAATAAAAATTCTGTATCCGTCACGACCAGTGATATAAAACATTAATATAGTAAGGACGTAATTATGACTATTCATATTGCTAATGCACCTTGCAGTTGGGGAGTTGATGATCCTAAAAATCCGTTTCTGCCGCCCTGGCAAAAAGTTCTCAGTGAGGCAAATCAGGCGGGTTATAAAAGTATTGAACTCGGACCGTGGACATATTTACCAACGGATCCGGTCAAACTGACGGAATCCTTAAATAAGGCCTCGCTTTCAATCGTGGCGGGTACAATTTTTGATGATTTAGTCAGTGACAGTAATTTTGATAACATGATTGAGTTGACGCATAATCTGTGTCGAAATCTTTCTAAAATACCCACTGCGGTCAAAGATCACAGCTCTAATTATCCCGCGCCATATTTGGTGATTATTGATTTTGGTAATGAAGAACGCGCTCGTTATGCCGGACATTCAGATAAAGCACCTCGCCTGAGTGCTGATGACTGGCAGCGCATGGTCTCACATATTAAAGAAATAAGTTCTCTGGCCTGGAGTGAATACGGTGTTCGTCCGGTAATTCATCCGCATGCGGGGGGATGTATTGAGTTCTCAGATGAAATTATCAAAATTGCTGAGGATATACCGCATTCAGTTGCTGGGTTATGTCTGGATACAGGGCACCTTTATTATTCTGGCATGGACCCTGTAAGCTGGCTTGAGAGTTATTTCGATCGCCTTGATTATATTCATTTCAAAGATGTGAACGAAAGTGTCCATAAAGATGTACTCAAGCGTGGACTGGATTTCTTTGCCGCATGCGCAGAAGGCGTAATGTGCCCCATTGGCAAAGGGGCAATTGATTATCCCGCAATTAAGAAACTCCTTAACGACTTGAATTATCAAGGCTGGATCACGATTGAGCAGGAACGCGATCCACGCCAGGCTGATGGCAGTCTACACGATGTGATCGAAAGTCTTAAGTGGCTAAAATCAGTCGGCTTCTAACCGGAGATAACATTATGATTAACGGACTAAAACCGCTTAACAGATCTGTTCGTTGGGGAATGGTTGGGGGAGGTGGCACAAGCCAGATTGGTTATATTCATCGTTCTGCAGCCTTAAGAGACAACGCATTCACTTTACTGGCAGGCGTATTAGATATTGATGCTGAACGAGGTAAAGCCTTTGGTGTTCAACTCGGTATTGCAGAAGATCGATGCTATCCCGATTATGCAACCCTGTTCCGGGAAGAGGCGAGTCGTGAAGATGGCATTGAAGCTGTCTCAATTGCCACCCCAAACAATACACACTTTGCTATATGCAAAGCTGCACTGGAAGCCGGTTTGCATGTGATTTGCGAAAAGCCGCTCTGTTTTACCGGCGAGGAAGCAAGCATTCTTGCGGCGTTATGCAGAACCCATAAAAAAATCATCGGTGTCACATATGGATATGCAGGGCATCAATTAATTTTGCAGGCGCGGCAGATGATCGAGGAAGGGCTGCTCGGTGATATCCGTATCATTAACATGTCCTTCGCACACGGTTTTCATGCAGAAGCAGTAGAACTGGACAATCCTTCCACCCGATGGCGCGTGAACCCTAAATATGTCGGGCCAGGTTATGTTCTGGGCGATCTGGCTACCCATCCGCTGTTTCTGGCTGAAACAATGCTGCCTCAATTGAGCATCACACGGTTGCTGTGCTCGCGGCAGAGCTTTGTCAAATCCCGCGCACCGCTGGAAGATAACGCCTATGTGCTGATGGAATATGACAACGGTGCGGTGGGTTCTATGTGGTGCTCAGCGGTGAACTGCGGTTCTATGCATGGTCAGAAAATTCGTGTTGTGGGTTCGAAGGCAAGCTTGGAGTGGTGGGATGAGCAACCTAACCAGCTTCGCTATGAAATCCAGGGGGAGCCTGTTCGGATCCTTGAACGCGGAATGCCTTATCTCAGTTCGCAGGCTCTGGCTGACGATCGCATCGGGGGTGGACACCCGGAAGGATTGTTTGAAGCATGGTCTAATCTTTATCGCCGCTTTGCGATTGCAATGGATGCAACCGATCGTGGCGACGCGAAATTCCTGGAATCATTCTGGTATCCCGATGTGCACGCCGGTCAGATCGGTGTGAACTGGGTAGAGCACTGCGTCAAATCTGCTGATGCGGGCGGTGAATGGATTGATTTCAATATTAAGTAATCATTAACGTACCTGGCCACTGCTGCAAGTGGCCAGGTAATGGGTGAGGGCTTAAAACCACCAGTATTCTTACCCTCTCATAACGCCACTCCCGCTTAGTAATCCCCACCTGTATCAGAGACAACAAGACCTTAACGGTGATATCTGCCCTCATGAAACAAGCCCGGAAATAAGCTTTCGAGCGTTATAAAACATAAACACGGGATCGGAGCGCCGAACTAACCCGCCGCACCCGATTTACTGTAGATACAGACATCCAGATTTAGGTCTGTGATCCCTAAGCTCCCGCGCGATGTGGCTCAAATGAAATGACGAACAGATCGCTCAGACAACACTTTCCAAAAGGAAGCGACGCATCTGTTCACCCCTGGCAAAGATTAAACCCTGTTGTCAGGCAGCTCAGCGAAAGGCCGGGAAATGCGCCAGGCTCTGAATTCCCCGGAGATCGTTTCGACCAATGTGTTTCATCCGTTGATTGAACTCACAGCCAGAAGTGAACCGATCAAATGCTTTCTGTCTGAACACCGCAATAAGGGCGACTGAGTTGCGGTGTACAAATTTCAGAGGCTAAAAAGGGAACGCCTCAGCTGACTGAGAACGTCGCGTGGTCAGAAAAGTGTTTCTTTAATGGTGATTTCGTCCACCCGGAGGATTGAAGACATGTCGAAACCTTTCATGTCTGATATGAACGCCTCGCTGCTCATGTATTTCTGATTGATAGCCTGTATATCGGCTCCATCCTGATAGGTCACTGTTGCAATGACCTGACAGCTTTCTCCCAGATAGACATCATTGACATAAATGTCAAAAGCAGAAAGAGAAACCCTGTGTCGGGGCCAGTGTTTGTGAAAATAAATTTCTGCTGACTGACTGTCTTTGAGTGTATAAATCCTGACCTGTTTCATCTTGTCCATCCTGTTGTGAAGGTGTTCATCAAGGCGGAAAGTCAAAGCATACCCATTTCATTTCTGGAAAATTAACAAAAGACCACTTCTCGCTCTGAGCCGACGTTCATTCTTTTAAACTGGCGCAAACTTTCTCTGTACCTGACGGACATCAAACGCAAACGCTTACCCGCACGCATCGCTAATAATAATCCCGGTAATCGCTGAAGCTATGGCCGCGTGAGTCGATAACGCATGCTCAGCTCATTTTTGGGGCTGAAGAGGGCTCATGCGTGCTGGTCATACCGGCGCAGCATTTGGCCCTCTTTTTTAAAACACCAGTACGTGCATTCCTTTTAATTACAATGGAAATAACAATATGTCTGTCATTAAGACAATGACCAGAAGCTTAACCGGTTCCCGTTTTGCAGGGGCAGCTCAGCCCACCGACGGGATCTTTCACTGTGAAAGCTTACCTGCATCGCTCTCTGCTGCAGGCCTTAGCAAACGTGCTGCGGGTATTTTGCTGACGTTTGTACCGCCAGAGGCAGATTTTCAGAAGGTCAGTCAGGCATGGCAACGTTTAACATCGGCGGATCTGACCGTCATTACGCTCTCCTCGAACGGGGCGCTCAGCGCCAGCGGCAAGCAGACAACTTACTGCAAGGGAGACGGACAAGAGGGCAGCTGGCTCTGGCTGCCTCGCAACCTGATAGCGGAGCATGAAACGCACATTGTCGATCTGCATCTTCACGACGCGCACACGGCGACCGATCGCATCAGCGCCATTCAGCATGAACTGGCCGCACTGAAGCTGCGCATGCCGCTTTCTGCCGATCGCACCTTCGCTATGATTTACTGCGACGGACTGTCCGCATCAGAAGGCTTTCTGATGCAGGCCTGGTATAACACCGGGCGCTTTCCGTGCCTGGCGATTGGTGGCTCCGCAGGAGGACGTGCAACCTTTGACGGCACATGGATGGGTGTCGGCGGTCGTGTGCTGCAGGGCAAGGCCGTTATCGTGTTCTGCAAAATGGCAGCGGGTAAATCCTTCGCACCCTTCAAAAGCCAGAATTTCGAACCGCTGAATAAAAGCTGGCTGATTGCAGAGGCCGATCCGGTGAAGCGTACGTTGACGTCGGTGTTCAACGCGCAGGGACAGCAGCAGCCATTCACCCAGGCGCTGGCCGAACATCTTGGCTGCAACGAACAGCAGCTCAGCGAGCGGCTTAAAGGTCTGACATTTGCCGTCAAGGTAGGCGAAGCCTTCTTTATTCGTTCCGTGGCGAAAATGGACAGCCAGAGTGTACAGTTTTTCTGCGACCTGGAATTTGGCGATCGGCTTTACTTAATGCGTGAAACCGATTTTAAACAGGCCACGCAGCGTGACTGGCAGGCCTTTACCCAACGCCACGGCAAACCGGCAGCGATTCTGATGAACGATTGCATACTGCGTCGCGTAGGGAATGCCGATAAGCTGCACGATGCGCATTTCTTTAAAGGGATCCCGGCCGCCGGCTTCTCCAGTTTTGGTGAGATTCTCGGCGTGCCGATCAACCAGACGCTCTCTGCGCTGGTGTTCTTTAATCACAGCGTCAATGCGATGGCGCAATTCCCGGTGGAATATGCCAGCTATGCGGCTCACTACGCTCAGCGCGCCCTGCGTCGCTGGGAGGCGCTGAACAGGGTGCAGTCCGGCGTGCTGGCGCGCGTGGTGAATTATCAGCAGGAGTTAGCGCCTATCGTCCAGGCACTGCCGGTGCTTGAGGCGGCAACCCAGAGCCAGAGCGAGGCGTTGACGATGGCCGAGAGCAGCATCCGCGCTATCAGCGATATCGCCAAAGAGAGCCAGCAGGCACAGGGCCGCTTAGGCGACGGGTTGGACGATCTGGAGTCGATCTCCAATGGCATCAACGTCATTACGCATGGCATTAGCAATATCGCGTTCCAGACCAATATTCTGGCGCTTAATGCGGCTGTTGAAGCCGCCCGTGCGGGTGAGGCGGGCAGGGGGTTTGCGGTTGTCGCCGGAGAAGTGCGTCGTCTGGCGCAATCCTCCAAAGAGCAGGCGGAAGCCACGGCAAGCAATATCAACGATGCGGTCAGCACGATTTCCCGCATTCGCAATGTGGCGACAAACACCGTGCAAACTGCCACGGACATGGCAGAGCGCAGTATCCACGCAGCCGATGCCATAGCGGCGATGAGCGACCGCACCCGCCATGAGCGGGCAGGTATGGCGAAACAGCTGGATAGCCTGCGCACCTTAACAGCGGGAATGGATGCCATGCAGGAAGCGGTGGCCGAGCTGAAAGTGCTGCAAACCCTTTCGGCTTCTCATTAACGCACGCCTCAGCCGTTATCACCACGCTGTACCAGCGGCTGCGATTCAATAGCTTGATGAAAATGGCTCAGGGCTGAGCCGTTTTCAGGCTATTTCATCGTTGTCTTGCAGCTAAAAGCCCGGTCTGCAAAGCAGAGGCGATGCAGACCTGCCGCTTACTGAGGACGGTAACGTCAGTATCGGGCCCGACTACTGTTCAGACGCAAAGAGGGGGCGGTTGCGACAACCGGCCCGGGCATCACGGGCTGATCGCTCAGCATGGACAAAAATGCCTGAGACCAGCGATGACTGCTGTGCAAATGCAATCCCTTCATCAGACGCGCGTGAAGATGACGCCGTTCCCTGACCGGCATCAGCAGTGCGCTATGAATGGCATCGGCCATCGCATCGGGATCGTAAGGATTGACGATTATCGCGCCGTCCATTTGCTCTGCTGCGCCTGCAAACTGCGACAGGATCAGCACGCCAGGGTTATCGGGATCCTGAAGTGCAACATACATCTTCGCCATCAGGCTCATGCCCGCCATCAGTGGGGTCACCAGCGCAACACGGGAAGCGCGATAGATTCCCGCCTGCTCTTGCCGACTGTAAGCATGCGTCAGACAGTTCACCGGGTACCAGTTCATCATGCCGTGCACGCCGTTAAACTCGCCGCACAGGGTTTCTAAGGTGTGACTGATTTCCGGCGCGCGATGCGCATACCCGGCAGAGGGCGGAGCCAACTGCAACAGGGTGATATTTTTTGGTAAACAGCATGTTTGCGCAGCAGCACTTCCACGGCGCTGATTCGGTAAGGCAGCCCGGCACTGTCATCAAGATGGCCGCCACTCAGTACGGTATTTTCTGGCAAGTTTTCGCGGCACTGCATTTCCATGAAGGCACAGCTATTGCTGTCGCGCAGACAGCGGGCATCGTCAAGGTCAATCCCCACAGGAAAGACGCCGAGCCGGACAATAAGGCCTTGTACCCGAAAACTGTCGCCAGCTAAACGCTCTGTACGGAATTCACTTTCCAGCCAGACAATAAAGTTGTTCATGTCCTGTACTGTCTGAAAACCGATCACGTCACAGCACAGCAGGGATTCGGTGAGCCAGCGCCAGTCGGGAATGGCCTCAAACATCTTGCCCGATGGGAAAGGCTGATGCAGAAAAAAGCCCACTGGATTGGTCAAACCGGCTTCGCGAAGATAGCGGGCGCAACCCAGCAGATGATAATCCTGTATCCAGATTCTGTCCTCGGGCAGGGCGTGCTCACAAATGGCACGCGCATAAGCCTCATTAATATTTTTATATTCCCGATAGCCGTCAGCGGAAAAACGAGCCAGATCCGGGCGCTGGTGGAAAACAGGCCAGAGTCCTTTATGAACGTAATTGTGATAACCCTCATTCGCCTCGCCGGGTGTCAGGGGAAAGGTCAGGGTTTCATAGTGATCTTTCTGCTGAGATGACAGAGGTCTTGCCATATCCGATGGCAGAACTGCGGTCTGGCCATCCCAGCTCACCCAGAGCCCACCTTGATGGGCGAGAATGCCTTCATAAATCGCAGTAAGCGTGGAACGTTGAGAATGATTATGTGATACCAGGATAAGACCTGACATGGTGTTTTCCTTGTGAGACAGGGGTTCGTCAGTCGCATTGCTTAACGACCAACAGCTGGATAATTGAGGCCGAATGAGAAACTGAAGCAGGCTGCTCATCGTTATAGTCGCTTAATGTCTACGTGTGATATCGGAGCCTGCTGGGTAGTCAACGCCGTGATACTGAGGCGGCGTCACGTAAATACCCGGCAGTGAGGGATGACAGATGAAGCCGTTGTGTTGAAGAAACTCCGGGGCGGATTCACTCAGGGCGATAATACGATGGCAGCCGCAGGCACCTGGATGCGACAGACAGCAGCGCAATAGCCAGGATCCCAGACCGATAAAGCGATATTCTGGCGAAATAAACAGATCCTGGATTACCCAGGTTTCGGCCATATCGGTTATGACGCGTGCAAAGCCGATTTGTCGTGCATTGCGGTAGACGCCAAAACAGAGACTGCTGTTCAACGCCAGCGTCAGAAGGCGCGCATCGGGGATCGTCGCCCCCAGCCATTGAGCAATCAGCCGCGGGTTAAGCCTGGCCGGATCGGTGTTGACCTCAATTGCGTCTCTGAACCATTTACGGGGTGACATCAGCCGAAGACGTTGCTGCTCAGCCAGCTCGACTAAGGCGGCATTGCCACTGACAGGCAGAGAAAAGGGCGCATTAACGCATTTCATCAACGACTTCCTTATGCATGGGCCATGAGTACCCGGTGCCGTTGATTAAAACGCCCGGCGTGTAAAAGTGGCGTAAAAAAGAAATGGCGAGGTGTAAAAAGGGTGCAAAGGAAAAGCGGTGGTATGGGCTGGCTGTACCCATTATCAGGTGTTAAGGGATCGGTCTTAAACATAGCGACTATGTCTGAAAGCTGGCTGTGTGCCTGAAATTTCTCCTGAGCCTTTTTAGCAAAGATTCATCCCTGCAGAATGGAGACGTGCATGCGTTAAATGACGTTACTGATAAACGGCTAAGACAGTATCTGGGTAAACACAGGTACAGGCTCCCACGTTTTAGCAACGATTATTGACGAATGTTCATTGGGTTGGGAAATGAAATGGCACAGGAAGCGTCACTGATTACGCTGAACTATTCATAAAGGAGTGATTTCTATGGTTGTCCACCAAGAATATTAATGTAAAGTAATTTTATTTATATTTTTGTAATTCCTTAAACGTATTCTCAATAAGAATCGATTGTTTCTTTTTATATCAGCATTCTCCCTCTATATTAGCCGCGTTTTAAGTACACAGTATCTCGTTTGGCGAGGCTCCTATACAAACACAGGTTACTGATCTGACGACATCGAGAGATGCCCAAGGTTAAGACAGGCTTTATCGGATTAAGGTTCAGCCCAAGGTAACTTCTGATTAATGAATCAGATACGTTGTATAGTGCTAAAACCTGGACGCGGAGATAGCCTACGTTCACTCCCTCTTTGGTTACGCCCCTGTACGATTCGCTGATGACGTTTTAGCCGATATAGGGACACTTCAATGCAAAAAATACAGCATCTTTCTACCGGTTCGCGCCTCAATGCTGACGGCGTAAATGACGCCTCCGTTGCGCAGTATATGAACCCGAATTTTATTACGCTCCCCTACACACTGACGGTAAAAGAAGCGAAGCTTTATTTTCTGTCGCAGTTAAAAACAAATGAGATCCCCTCGTTAGTCTTTATTACCGCGCGCGATTACCATTTACGCGGCACGCTTGCGGTTAAAACATTATTGCAATGCCATGATGAAGATAAACCGGTTGGTGTCATGATGCGTCATGCTTTCACGAAAGTGACGCCGGATGACAGTCGCGGTGATATTGCTCATATTCTGATGGAGGAGAATATCGATATCCTGCCCGTCGTCGCCAACCATACGCTGGTTGGTGTGCTGGGTGAACGGGAGATTGCACGCCTGATTGCGGATGAGAACACCGCAGATGCACAGCGTCAGGGCGCCAGTCTGCCGCTGGACAAACCTTATCTTGAAACCAGTCCGTGGGCGCTCTGGCGAAAAAGAGCCGTCTGGTTGCTGATGCTTTTTGTGGCTGAGGCCTATACAGGCAATGTCCTGAAAGCCTTTGAAGATCAACTTGAGGCGGCAATTGCGCTCGCCTTTTTTATTCCTCTGTTGATTGGCACCGGCGGCAATAGCGGCACACAGATCACCTCTACCCTGGTGCGGGCCATGGCGTTAGGGGAGGTTAGTCTGGCAAGGCTAGGTGCAGTGCTGCGCAAAGAAATCTCCACGTCCCTGCTGATCGCGGCCACTATCGGCCTTGCGGCATGGATACGGGCATGGATGATGGGCGTTGGCGCAGAGGTCACGCTGGTTGTCAGTTTGTCGCTGGTGGCCATTACTGTGTGGAGCGCGATTGTGTCGTCAATCATACCGATGTTACTGAAAAAGTTAGGTGTTGATCCGGCGGTGGTTTCTGCGCCCTTTATTGCCACTTTTATTGACGGCACAGGGCTCATCATTTATTTCAAAATCGCGCAGTATGTGATGGGAATTTGATTCGGGCTCTGCCTCAATAAATGGGGCTGACGCGCCATCGGGTGAGTCTGATGGCGCGAAAATGCAGCTGATCATTACTGGCTTGTTACCCTATCTGTCTGACAGACATTAACCCTCAGGAGTACAACGTTGAAAAAACACCTGCAGTATGATTTTCACCACTTAGGGATTCCAGTCAGTGATGGCCTGCAAGACGGCAGTTACAGTCAACGTGCCGGCATGTACACCGCCGATAACCCAGGCCAGTTCCGGGTGCAGTGGCACCGTTTTGAAGCCGATTCACCTTTGCATCATCTGATCCGCACTGTGCCACATGTGGCATTTAAGGTGGCCGATCTCCTGGAGGCCATTCGCGATGAGGAGGTTATACTTGGGCCCTATGAGCCGATCGACGGTTTTTTTGTTGCGATGATCAACGATGCTGGCGTGCCGATTGAACTCATCCAGACTGAACTTACGGATGATGAAGTGTGGCGGAAGGCGAGGTCGGGCGAGGGACGTCTTTATCAGGCTGAGTAATGCCAGATGGTTGTTGCGAATGCGAAGAAACAGTCGTATTCGTTAAGCGTAGTAGGATAGCAGCATGGCGAATACCACTTCTACCCTCACTTATTGGAGCAACCGTATTGAACTATGCACCTTAAAAATTCCTTTCAGGATTTCTATAAATGCTTACTTATAACTTGCTATGGTCGCTATGATTTCGGTGTTTCTCTTGTGAGGATGTAGATCGTGTGGAGGAAGTTACTTACGCTTTCTCTTTATGAAGCGTTTGTAAAATCAATTTGAGATAATATGAAAAATCCACGCAGTTGCGTGGATTTTAGAGGATTTTGAGAGTTCATGATATTTTCTGACATCTCAAAGACAACACATTTTATTTAGACGTTGAACCGTGACTTATGTTTTATTTTATTGATATTTATTGGTTTATTTAACGTCATATCTTTCATGCACTCATGCTTGTGCTCATTTTGAAGTTGGCTCGCTTTCGTAATGCGAAGGTCGTAGGTTCGACTCCTATTATCGGCACCATCCTACTTATTTTAACGTCTCCCAAAGTCTACTCAAACACCCTTTAAACCCTTATAATACGCGGTTTTACGGCCCTTATTGTCTCTGCTCGTATACTCGCGTTCACAGAAATCTACGGTGAGTTGGGGGCATCGGTGGGGGCATATCGTGTTCGGTCTAAAGGAGATGCCCCCAAATGCAGCTCAATGCCAGACAGGTAGAGACTGCCAAGCCCAAAGATAAACCCTACAAGTTAGCGGACGGTGGGGGCATGTATCTGGAGGTGTTCCCGAACGGCACTAAAAGCTGGCGCATGAAATACCGGATCGCAGGTAAAGAAAAATGTGTGGTGTTTGGTGTCTACCCGACCATTACCTTAGCCGATGCCAGAAGTAAAAGAGATGATGCTAAAAAGCTGCTGGTTAATGGCGTTGATCCGAGTGCGTTTAAGCAAGAAAGCAAACAAGCCCACATCGAAGAAGTCAAAAACACCTTTCAGCAAATTGCGCTCGAATGGCACAACATGAAAGTGAAGAAATGGTCGGCAGGGTATGCCTCTGACATTCTTGAAGCCTTCAACAAAGACGTCTTCCCGTTCATTGGTCAACGTCCTGTTGCAGACATCAAGCCGTTGGAACTACTGAACGTGCTGAAAAAGATGGAAGACCGAGGAGCAACCGAAAAAGCCAAGAAAGTGCGTCAACGCTGCGGCGAAGTGTTTCGCTATGCCATCGTGACAGGCAGAGCCGAGTATAATCCCGCGCCTGATCTCACCAGTGCCATGCAGGGGCATGAATCTACACATTACCCGTTCCTGACCACTGAAGAGCTTCCTGCTTTCTTTAAAGCCCTTGCTGGCTACTCTGGTAGTGAACTGATGGTGCTGGCAGCAAGATTGCTGATCATTACTGGCCTGAGAACAGGTGAATTGCGCGGTGCGTTATGGTCAGAAATCGATACCAAGAAAGCGCTATGGGAAATTTCTGCTGAACGCATGAAAATGCGCCGCCCTCATATCATCCCGCTATCTACCCAAGCGTTAGCCATTATCGAACAGATCAGAGCAATGACGGGGCAATTTCCTTTACTGTTTCCGGGACGCAATGACCCAAGTAAGACCATGAGCGAAGCCAGTATCAATCAGGTATTTAAGCGAATTGGCTATACAGGCCGGGTTACAGGTCACGGCTTCCGTCATACCATGAGCACCGTTCTTCATGAACAGGGCTATAACACCGCATGGATTGAAACCCAACTGGCGCATGTGGATAAGAATGCTATCCGTGGCACCTACAACCATGCGCAATACCTAGATGGTAGACGTGAGATGCTGCAATGGTATGCTGACTACATGGCAAGCCTTGAGAAAGGCGGCAATGTGGTGCAGGGAGCGTTTAATCGGCGTGAGTAAGGATAACTGCTGATGAAAGAAGGGCTATGTCTTAACGGGCATAGCCCTTTTTCTTGGCTAAAGCAGATAAGAATTAAGTCAGAATTTAAACTGACATTTATTAACTAATTGATTAATATGAAAATTATAAAATACTTTAAAACAGCAAAATAAATAGCACTTTTTGCTAAATCACTCTACACCCCGCCCAGTGACAGCTCTCCCACCATTTCATACTGATTTGTATAAAAAACGATCAATTCAGGTTCAATTCTGATTTTCCGAGGGTTGAACGTCATAAGCGATCTGCAGATACTACATTCATCAAAACAACAACGGAGAAATATATGACAACAAGAAGACTTATTCGCCTGCCGGAAGTGATGAATAAAACAGGATATAGTAAAGCATGGATTTATCGACTTATTAGCAAGGGCGTATTCCCCGAACCGATAAAGATCGGAATAAGAGCCAGAGCTTTTGTTGAAAGTGAAATCGATGAATGGATTGAAAATATTATTCAGTTTTCACGTAAACATGCTGATTAATGGAAAATACACTATTAATACGATGAGGAGGTTCTATGTAAAATGTTAAACGCTGTGTTTTTTACAATACTATAAAATAAAAACTAAAATATTTTATGCATTAATAATGCAGGGTATTTTACACTTTAAACAAAGAAAAGGAAAAATATATGAATAAGAAAAATAATGGTTTTGATAGGATCGCTACTGAGATGTTTCTACTATCAGCGATGAAAGAGTATTACCGTATTTATTGGGATATAGTCAAAAAAGGGCCCAAAGAGGCATTTAATTTACTTACTGATAATCATCATATGGAAACAGTCTATGACCAAGTAATAGAACGAGCTAAAAAGGGTGTAGCAAAAAATAAGCGCTATCTTATCGATTTCGAAGGGGTGAGAATGGAGGTAATGACATTGCATACCAAAGCCTTAGTGTTAGCCTATATGTAAATCTATTTGGCCCCTTCTTGGGTCTGAAAATAAACTAAATATTAAATAATCATATAAAAGTGAGAGTTAATCATGTCTAAAGATAATAAAGTTAAAAACAAATCTACAAAACTGTTCCTTGATCTTGCTAAAAGATCGTTTGAGGCAAGTTGGAGCAGTTTACAAAATGATCACGATGGGGATATAAGAGAGTATATTAGTGATCATGATTTTATGAGTGCAACTATCATGTGCGTGATAATGCATATTAAAAATAACTTTGAGAGTTTAACACAGAAAGAAGGAAATAATGGAAATATTGACGAAGTTGATCTTAAGGTTATTTCTAATCTGTTGGTAAGGCATTCGTATTTATTTGTTCATAAATCTTTGTAGTTTCCTTTGAAGATATATTTACCCCGTAAGGGGCAGATAAAAACACTTACGACAATAGGAGAAAACTGATGATTGATGAGTTCCACGTTATGTTTATGTATAAAAAAATCCAAGCTGAAGCCGCCACTACAGATATGAAAACACTGAATCAACTATTGAAGAAGTTTCGAAAAGTGGTAGAGGAGCGGCGTGATGAGTATTATCAGGAGATTGGTGAGAAAAAGGCGCGTAAACTGAGGATAAAGAGGATTCTCACGTTGATGGGGAAGGATAGAATTTCACCAGAGGAACTATGCTCTGTTGGCTCAGATTTGATCTAAAACTTCTGTAGCTCAGGGCAATACCAAATCTGACAGACAGCTTTATGCCAGAGGCGAATGCTAAACCATCAAAAGAGATAGTAAAGCGGAAGTAGCTCAAAACGACGTGCCTTGCGCCTCTGTTGATTCATCCAGTTATTTTCTTGTTTTCACCCCTCAAATGAGGTATAAAAAAGAGAAAATGAAGATGGAGCCTTTACCGATGTACTCGCATAATCTCGCAAAAACCGTTGTATTGGCTGATCCGAATGATGTCGAATCTTACCTGCAGCCGATGAACCTTAGCCAAAGCGATCTTGCGCTTATCCTTGAGCGTGGCTTGTCTGGTCGCTATTCGACGACACAAAACCACCCCGCAACTTCTCGGGGGCAGTATTTCTACGGTGAAGGTGTAAGTGCAGCCCGTGAAATTCTAGCATCCAAAGGATATTCGCGATTGTCTTTGCGAAACGTAGAGTTGACTGTCAGCGATAAGGTGGCAATTTACCTTTGCCGTGGTTGCAGCCAGACTGGCTTTGTTCATGGCTATCCTGAGTCACGTATGAAGAAGGGAGACTTTACTCGCGAGCTTATGGGGTTAATCCATAATAACAACCCGGGTCAGGGGGAGTTAACGCTGGGCGATAGTCAGATCAAGCTAGATTTAGACCTGCCGGAAGGCGATATTATTCCCCTACTTCCTAATAAAATCGGAAGGGACTTATGGTTTTTACTTTACGAGTTATATGATCTGGATGAGTTTGATCGGAAAGGCATTCGTGCAGAGCTATCTCGACCTGTTTCTTACAATAACAAGAATGTTGTTAACAGCTTCTCTACTCGTTTGATTCTTGATATCCATCAACCGGATCCAATTGTTCGGAAAGGTGATGCTCCTCAGTTTACACCTGACATCGATCTCGACATTTTGAAAACAGGCTAAATATGCAACATGTTTAATTCAGAGCGTTTATGTATAGCAAGAGAACGAAGAGGCCTGACTCAAAGAGCACTAGCTGAAGCGGCTGGGTTAACCAGCAAGACAATTTCTAACTATGAAAAAGCCGGTATCTTTGATGCGATCGCAAGCGATAGCATGGAGAGAATCTCTGCTGTCTTAGAATATCCCATCGAGTTTTTCCTCGATCGGGATGTTCCTTCGTTAACACCCGAGGCAGTCAGTTTTCGCGCAATGACAAAATTAAGTGCGCAAAAACGTGATTCAGCTCTTGGGGCTGGGAAGTTGGCACAGGAATTATCGGCATGGATTGACGGGCAATTCAAGCTACCAAAACCTAACGTTCCTGACAGTAGCTTCGATGGCTATTCAGAGCCTGAACGTGCCGCCAGAACGGTTAGGGAAGCTTGGGGGATAGGTGAACTATCGATATCCAACATAGTTCACTTGCTTGAAGCCAATGGTATTAGGGTTTTTTCACTTGCTGAAAATTGCGTTGAGGTGGATGCTTTTTCTTTTTGGATGGACGAAAAACCTTTTGTTCTGCTGAACACAATGAAAACTCCAGAACGAAGTCGTTTTGACGCGGCTCATGAGCTTGGTCATTTAGTTCTTCATAAGCATTCATGTAACAATGGGCGTCAGGCGGAACAGGATGCAGATCGTTTTGCATCGGCATTCTTGATGCCTGAACGTAGTATCTTAGCCTCGGTTCCAAGGATGCCAAGACTGGAACAGCTCATTTTGCTAAAGAAGAACTGGAAAGTTTCATTAGCTGCACTAGTGCGACGTACGTTTGATGTTGGGTTATCGACAGAGTGGCATTATCGCCAACTCTCAATAGAGCTTAACCGTCGTGGTTACCGTACGGGAGAACCTCAAGGTATGCCGGAACGTGAGAAGTCATTGATTTTGGAAAAGGTCTTTTCAGCATTGCGCACTCAAGGGATAAAGCGCACCGAGATCCTCGGGCAACTTAGGTTCCCTGCTGATGAAGTAAGTGCCCTGACGTTTAACAACCGCTTCTTCATGGAAGCTATTACAGGCGACGGTTCTCAATCGAATATTGAGCGTAAGCAACCTCCCCAGTTAAGCCTTGTCAAATAGGATTATCTGTTACGAACGGCGGTTGATTCCGCCGTATTTATAGTTATCTCCACAAGCCCTGTATACTGTTCCTTCCAAATAAATTTTAATACATTTTCTATACTCAATTTTCGTGTGTAATTTAGGCTGTTGTATCATTTATTCTTAAACTACGATGTTAGTTCCTCACTGAATATTCACTTCTTCAGGAAGCAGTTTTTAAGTGAATGTTTAAGTTAACTAAGTCTTTTCTTGCCGCTTCATTTTCCTTCGTTCGTTTGTATACCTTTCTGGGTTTATCGATGTTAATACTATTTTTAGCATTGGGAACGGCGTTATTCTTTTTCTTCTTACTAAAAACAAAAGCATCCGTGTAGATCTCTTTCGTTTCTGTTTCCAACGCTAAGCTTCGTCTTTCTTGCTTTGAGTAATCAGTATAGTTTTCTGGATATTGTTCAATCTCAGCATTAAGACTTCTGGCATTACTTAAATGCTCTTTACGTTTCTCATCAAGTTGATGACTCATACCCTTAGCGAAAATATTTGAGTTGATATACAGATGTCCATGATGCTCAACGAGTATTCCTTTCTGTTTTAGCTTTTTAAAGATGTTTGACATATTACCTGACGCGATATTCAACGCTTTACAGAGTGAAGACTGTGAAAGGTTGATAAGATTTCCGAACTCCATGTATTCTAAAATATAAGTTAATACGCGGAATTCATTCTTAGATATATCTAAATCAGAAAGAATACGAAAGTTGGAAGTGAAAGCAAAAACATAAGGCTGTGCAAATGAGATTGCTTTATCTTCTTCTGTTGCAATAACGGTAGTTGATTTTATATCTTTGTTTTGCAGTAAGTGTCTTGCGATATCAATCTTTTGTTCAGTGTTTAATGTTTCAAATAAACGAAGTAGTTCAGTGTCATTAGTATTCATATTATTCTCTCTTATAGTTTTTATTATGTTATTTTTAATACTATGCAGAAAAATAAAAGTCAATAGTTAAACTATAAATAAAATAGAACTTTTATTATTATGCTATTGCTATATGTTAAAAAACCTATGTTCAAACATAGATCTTGCTATGTCCGAACATAGGACGGATCTATGTGCGCACATAGGTATTTACTATGTTTGAACATAGCAAAAAGAGGTGTGAAACCTTGATTTTATTGGGCTGGGACCGTGCTTATAATTAAATAATTAGTAAGAAGTTAAGAGAGTCTAGCTTTCCTTTTTTCTTATTTACAGAGAGTTTAGGTAGAAATATGTGGTTTTCATGATGATTATATTCAGCGATGTGATTGTTTCGTACAATCACGAAGCGCTGCTTTCTGTTGCTAAATTAATAATCATAGTATTGTCATTAAGAATTAAATTTCCTTTTAACTTTATTAGCGGCTGTCGCCGCTATCTTTTCTGGATAAATCCATCACTAACAGGGCAAGCCCTGTTCCAGCAATGTGATTGTTTTGGACAATCACTAAGTGCTGCTTCTTTGAATATAGTTTTCCTATACGTTTAAGAGCAAATGCTATATGTTATCGCGGTAATGCTGTGTGCAGATATAGGATCAATTTTGTTATTTTATGATGAAATAATCTGAAAAAGATCGTCCCTCCATATACTATCAATATTGAAAAGTAACTTCATCGAGATAAAAACACATATTTCAGAGTTAAGGCGTAGCCGTGCTCATGAAAACAGGTTCATCGTTTTCGATGGAACATGAGCGTTAGCTCATAATATAAATATATTTTCAAAAGAAGATGGAAATAAAAAAAGGAAAATGTTATCACGAAAAAGTTAATTTTTTTTGCTGGAATTGATGAATAACATTAAAATCAAGAGGTATATTATTATGCCAATAAGCTCTTACTATTTATGGCTTGTGTCCTTAAATATGTTAACGGAATAAAGAAATAATTAAAAGGCACATCGCAACGATAAAATTTATTTCTTCGAATGATGCTTGATTATTTCCTCAATTGAATCAAAAATTTTGATGAAATTTTTAAAGTCAATAGTGTCTTTGTTTTTTAGAACAACGTGTTTGGCAAAATATTCTTTACCATATTCATTTGGCTTACAGTCTTTATTGGTATTGTTAAATACTTTACCATTCAATGTAGTGGCTAGTGTTTTAGTATCAAATAAATCTTCCAGCGAAGAGTCTTGACCATCTTTTAAAGGTGTGAATATAACATAAAGGTTTTTTGTAACCCATAACCAATCTACCTTTCTTATATCCTCACGACTTAACTTTATATTAGGAAAAACATTCGACAAGAGCAATGAAAAAATACCCCCGCTTCCAGTGGAACCGCTATCATTATCCAATATAATTATAACGGGGTTAACACCACCATCTGCCTTATACTTCTCTATATTCCGGTCATAATCTTTTATGAAATTTTTGATATGTGAACTGCCATCTTCCAATTTCAGCAAAAATTTTGTTTTTGCATTTTTAATAAAAAATGAAAATTTATAATCATTAATCTCGCCTTTATATGATTTCTTTTTTTCAATAAGAGAAGGATATTTTTTGCACAGTGCGTTTAATGCCACTCTTAAGTAGGTTATATCAGTCTTACCTTCTGTAATAATCGTTGGTTTTGTATTGAAATGAAATCTAGTAAAATAAATGAAATCAGCAAGTAATCTTTCTCGCTTATTAGGCGTATGTTTTGAATTATTGGGAAGGTTGTTATTATACTTATCGATTGAATCAACAAATCCAAGCATGCCTTGAATTTCATTTATTGTTCCAAATCGGGGTTCTCTTGTCTTTTTGTCTATAAGAGTGTATTCTCCGCTAAGAAATAGTTTATGAACCATAGATCTAACTCTACGTGAATATTTATCATCAACTGAAATCTTAGAATTTACAGTTAACCCAGTAACCTCTTGTCTTAGTGTATTAAAGCGTAGGCGAGTCTTATCATTGTTTATACTAAACCCAGCCCTTAGTATTTCTTTAATAAATCCATTATTTAGATTAATCTCTTTGTCACTGTGGTTTGATACAATGGCCTTTGGAAATTTCTTCTTGTTTGTTGATATGGTTATATCATCAGCGTATCGACTATAAGTACATCCATTTTTCTTACAGATATTGTTAAGTCGCTGATCAAGTGATTGTAAAATTAAATTTGAAATTACTGGTGAGCAAGGGCTTCCCTGAGGGAGTTTGTTTTTATAACAAGCTATCTTAGCTATAAGATTGGCAATATTACTATGGAGTTCAAAAAACTTGTTTTTGATGAAATAGCCACTTACTCTCCCATAATTAAATTGATCAAAGAAATTTAAAAGATCAATATTCAGAACCCATTTTTTTGATTTATGTCTCTCAGCATTAGTTATTATATTTTTACCAAGTTCAAAACCATGAGATAATTTATTATTGGATTTGTTCTCATTTCGTATAGTGGTAAGACAATCTAAAAGCAAATCAGAAATTTTTCTTTGAATCTCTTTCAACTCTTCGTCAGGAGCCGAAATAACTCTTTGGGTTTTATTTTTTTTTAATATGGTAAAGTCGGTATAGAGTTTTTCGGTGTCTCTCATATAGACAACTCTAGTTAGAAATACCGGATCTAATTCTAATAACCGAGCGAAGTCTGGTTTACTGAAGCAAAGCTTCAAGCGTGCAAGCTGAGTTGTCATCGTCTCTCCTTGAATAGCGGTGCGCGGGCACTCCTATGCATTTAACCGTTGACCGCAAGATACGCTATGAGAATCATAGCAGGCGAGAACTTGTAACATTGAAAATAAAAGATTGCGAAACACAACCTAAAAATCTGCCTGCGCACCTCTAATTAATATCCCATGATGTAAATCACTTTGCAATTTTTTTTCATTAAATTGCTCTAAATTTATTGTCGCAACTATTCTAAATAGCTTCACGTAATAGCACTACATTTGGAAGTGCGCGCCCTTCCGTCCGCGTTGGCCTCGTTCGATGCGTAGTGAAGCATCAATGTGCGAAGCTATTTAGTTGTGAATTATACGAAATTGAAACCATTTGTCATGTTGACAAGTAGTCATGGCAAGATTAATCCAACATTCCGCGCGAAACCTTACTTGCTGTCTGGCTGAAATTATATCGGTCAACAACATTCCCCTTGAACCAGATCTCAAGGGAGTTCATATGCGTTGTGTTGCTGTTTTTCAGCAGGGCCAGACCGGGGATGTAGTTCGAGATCTGGCTTTCGCCTGACATGCTGGAGTAAGATCACATTTCCTGACCGTCATTGGTAGCTCGTGTTTGTGGTTCTCCGAATGCGTTAATAACATCTTGCTGGGTAGTTTTCTCTTTAACTATTTTGGTTTTTACGGTTTGTTGCGATTCGTCTTTCAGGGATTTGTTGCCATAGGTGGTGCAAGCGGCAAGAGGTAGGATCACCAACGCAGCAATAAACAGTTTTCTCATGTTAACTCCATATAAATAGTAAACGTAAAAATAGGCGCAAAGAATCCGGGGCCAGTGTTGTGCCGCATCTAGCTATTAAAGTTTGTGTTAATTAATAGTGAAGAAAGCCGCTTATCAGAAGCCTGTGAGTTTTTTTTATCTAATCAGCTACCGGCATCCTTCATTGTTGTTTTCCCTGATGTTGCATTAATAAAGGCCAAGGAAGGGCCATAGGGCAGTGCTGGTTGTTAGTCATTAGATTTGACGTTCTATACCCATAAACCTACCCACAAACGGTCCAGTGATCCTTCTGTCTGTTCACTTTATCCAGTAACGATTCATCTAGCAAGAAAATGATCGGTATTACAGATCAATTTGCTATCATTGATAGTTTATAGCGATTGATGATGCTATATCGATCGGTGCTTTAATTGATTTAATCGATCGAATAATTAAATATGATAGTCAATAGTTATCGTTATTTTGATTTTGATCGTTACAAACGATATGACGGCCCACAAAAATAATTGAATCCTATCAATTGGTTAATCAGGTGGTTTTGTTGCGTTATGCCTGTAAGAACAAGCTTTAACGACTACAGGTGCGCAGCAGACTACCTCTACATAACAGCATTGTTGATTATCAGGATGGAAAGGAAGATGAAGAATATTTTGCTCGTTGCTGGTGCTGCTCTCGTTTTGGCAGGATGTGGAGAGAAAGGAGACTTTGAAAAGGCTATCAACGCGAAAATTTCAAAATCAAAGGTGTGCTACTCACTGCAAAACAATGATTTTGCATTTAACAAAGGTTTTCCAGTAAAGGTTAATCATGGCTACCGTTCTGCCGGATACAATGCGGGTGATGATATCCTGAAAGGGCTTGTTGAGCAGGGGCTGCTCACTGTTTCACAACAGGCGAATGGTTTTAGCAGTGTTGATGTTCTGGAAGTAACAGACAAAGGCCAAGAGGTTGAGTTTTGGGACCGTGAGGAAGGTGCCTGTGTCGGTCATCAAGAAGTTTCTGAGATAAAGGACTGGACCGAACCGGGAAACGGTAATCAGAAAGTTGTTCGAGTGTCCTATACATGGAAGCTGGATGGCGTTCCGGGCTGGGTTGATAAAAATGCTTTCTCCAGCGTCAAAGGTATGAATGAACCTGAAGAGAGAATAATTAATCTTGTTAAAACCAGCAATGGCTGGAAAGCGATTTAAGGGGGCTATCATGGAAAACAATACAATCCAGTGTCCGTTTTGCCTGAAAGAAAGCCAGCGGGGTGTTCATGTCTGCACCGGCTGCATGGCGACTGTTTTATATGGAGCCTACCCCCGCTGGTATGCTGTTGTGGTTATCTTACTTACATTCGGCCTGTCTATTCTGATCGGAATGTCTACAGGCATGGCGGGAGCTACTATCAGCCTACCGATAATTGCTGCTATTGGGTTTGTCGCTGGTAAGGCAATTTTCTCTGATAATGTTGTGTTCAGACGAAGAATGTAGTTTTACTACTATTAGTTAACCTGAACCACGTCTGGTTATACAGACGTGGTTTAAATTTGAATTTGAAAACTCATAATTTAATAATGCTTTTTTAATTACCTCTACGATTAAATATATCATCAATTAAACTATTTTCATTACTGTTTGTTAATGTTAAAGATTCTTGAAATGGATGCCCAATCATCACTTCTGTGCTTTGAAGTTTAATATTATTGTCTTTGTTTATAGCATCTTTAAGGTATTTCCATGTTGTATATGAAATTATATCACTTACAAATGTCAAAGCACTATTTTCAGTTTCTATACTGATGTTTATATCTTCTAATGTATCAAACGCAGGCTCTTTATTCCCAGACTCATCTTCTTTCATTACAGTAACTTCGCCACGAAGAAATCTTAAAGGGTATGCTATATCTTTTTTGAATTTATTTATAGTGACGGTTTCAATATGATCACTAATACATTTAAGAGAAAAGGAATTTATTTTTCTAGATATGGCGAGTTTAATTCCATTTATGAGGAATTTTGTCATTAAATGCTCAAATAGAGTGCTGTGTAATAGCTCTTTATTTTTAGAGTATTTATCAGGTGAACCATTGAATCGATGGTATCCTTTAACGTAGAACGCAGAATATGACCATTTTATTTTGTAAATTTTAAGGAGATTTTTTACCCTTAGTATTGCTCTCTCTTTATCATCTTTATTTAATTCTGTCATATGAAGTTTCCCTTCACTAACAAAGTCATTGAAACTTTCATTGATTATATATCTCATTCTAGATAAATCATTTTCATCTAATAAGAAGCCCGCCATGATTCCGAAATCACCAATGTAATGCTCTGTATTTTTTGCATAACCTTTCGCTCCGGATTCATCTATTATAATTACATGTTTCAACATCACTTAACTCCTTGTGTTTCTTTGCGTTTTTAAAAAAAAACCAAAATTATTCTATACCGATTGTTAATTATTTAAAATACTATGTTGCGATTTTTTATTTGGCTGTTTGATATAAATTTCACACATAACATGAACTGTTCAGTTGATGTTTATTAAGCTAAATAGCTACGCGGAATAGTGCTCCACTTTCGACCGTCTCTTGCAAGTAAAGCATCAGGGCTGTGTCCACTACCTAACAGTGCTTAATCGGGCTTGAGATGTGTTGCCCATACACAACATCAGTAAACGGCAGGTGTAGTGGTATTAGGTGCAGCTATTTAGCTATAAGGATTTTAGATGCTATTTCACTCGAATTCTACTCGTATCAAACTTTGGCCCAGATGATTTTTTTCTGGTCGCCGGAATAGGTCTGTAGTCGAGATCGCTATCAAGTTGGGCTGGTTTAACCGCACGGCTTGGAAAACGCCTTATCTCCTCCTTGGTTGGCTTATAATCATCACTGTTGAACCTTGCGCGTCTCTCATGTTCAGCGCGTGGAACATAGATCCCCAGTACCTCATCAAACACGTAGTTTTCGGCAATACGTTTATCGTGCTCAACATCAGAGGCAACGGGCTTCTTCTTGGCCCAGACGAATTTCTCCCTTATATATTCAACCACCAGTAGGGTGAAACGCTTGAACAAACCATCTTGACGAGGTTTAACCTGCTTTCTCTTACTTTTAACAGGAGCGCGTTTAACCGCTCTGGCCGTTGTAGAGGACGGGGTTTTCAGTGTAGTGCGTGTATGAGGTGTAGGGGCAACCAGAACAGGCTGTTGCTCTTCGGATGATGACGACTGCGAACCTGTTTCAGGCAATACGATTTCAACAGGCTCAGGCATTTCTGATACGGTAAAGCTTTTAAGGTCAACAACGATCTGCAGATCTAAATCTTTGAAGGTGTTGTATGTGGCCTGAGCTTCTTGTTTCATCTCATCACGAACAGCCTGTTCAGCAGCACGATTCTCCTGAACGTGCTTACTGTTCCATTTGGCACGATGAACACGCTGCATTGGTGGACGGCTGGTCAATGTTGCCTTGGCAAGCCATAACGCTTTTTCTTCAACATCCAATGTAATAGCAGCGTTTTCGAGTGTTTCAGCGTGTTGAGCATCAATAGAGCGATGATCAATACGTTCATTACTGCCAGCAGCAGTAAGATAGCGATTGGCAATCACTGACCATGATTCGCGCCAAAGGATCACGTTTTTCTTGTCGTTCCAGCTTCTTTCTTTTTTACCGAAGCCATCGGCGGTGATCGATTTTAATGTCAACATCACATGTGCATGAGGATTAGTGCCATCGAGATCGTGAAAGGCGATATCTGCAATCATGCCCTTATCAACGAAAATTTTCTGGCAGTATTCAACAACCAATTTTATTTTATCTTCATTGTTAAGCTCACAGGGAATAGCAACATCAAAATAACGGGCTGTTTGACCATCTTTCTGACGCTCAACCTTTTCTACTTCATTCCATAGGGCGGTAGAGCTTTCAATAATATGGGCGGGTGCGGGAGCAGGTGCTAATATCTGATGATAGAATAAATCTGATCTGTGGCTGAAATCATATGTGTTGCCTGTGCGATCATCTGTTATTTTGCAACGCGCATGGTAGGCAGCCTTCCTACAGGAAGACATGCCCTCAGAACGTTTCACAATTTTAAACTCCAGATGAAATATCGCCATATACTAATTAACCTCAAATATAACCATGCTGCTATTAGTTTTTTGCAAGAAAAACTCTATGTCTTGATCTTGGTTTTGCTTTTAGCTTGCGGCAGGCAACCCCCGGTAGGGCCCACACGCTCACGAAGTGAGTGTATAAGTGGGCATTGTTTTTTCTAGCAATGTAAAAACCGCTTACTTAATTAATACGAAATATATGAATGTCTGTAAAACCAGAACAGAACAAAACGCCAAATTAAGCGGCGCTATATGGATGAAAGGGCGAAGTATTCCGCTATATTAAACAGAGGGGTTTTGGATGGTTTTATATGTAGTTTTCCCTGTTGCACAATTCACAGCTTAAGATGGAAAATTAGAGTGAAAAACTAACAGGTAAAATTAAAAACACTAACGAAAAAAATTAAGTAACGTGGTGAGCATTAGACGAAATAGTTAGTAGTTACTATTGTGTAGTGTTGCTTAATTTAATTTTCCGCCATGATTTTTGCATTTCATTCAACTGGTCAGACCGTCACATCCTTATAGTATGAATATTCTGATACTCTTAAGCTCTCACATATAAATGCTTAATCTACTTAATCGCTCATATATAATCGATTAAGTTAATTATATAGTGGCTAATAACTGAGCTTGCCAACGTAAGTGATATAGGTTAAATAAAATAAAACGTGAAAAGGAGTATGATATGAAGTTAGATGAGTTGGATGAGACAGCATTAATTTTAATTGGCATTAATGCTGCGGCATGAGCTTTAAATACCAGTCTTATGATTTTTTGTTTTATAAAATATAATTAGTTTCCTGTGTTGATAATTATTCAAAATATGGTAAAGGATAATTTATAACAAACGCAAGGAGGTTTAATGTATAAAAATAATGATGAAGCCATTGATTGGGAAGCCAAGCGACTTCTTGATGATGGCATCTATACCGATACAGAACAAGCCTATTTAGAAGCAGAAAAAATAGTAGTTAACATAAGGGATAAAGCAAGGCAGCGCCAGATAAAGCAACAGTTCAAGATGAAAATAAAATCAATCAAGAAACAGATTGGTAATAGTTATGACTATGCTGACATCCCTTATTTCAACAAGAAAAAATATTGGGGAGATGAATAATGACAACAAAGACGATTAAACAACAAATAGCTTCAGCACAGGAACGCCTATACTTCTTGGAAGCTAAAAAGAAACAACAAACGAAAAAAGAAAATACCCGTCAGAAAATTATTTTCGGTGCAGAGGTTGCCAAAGTTTTAGGATGTGATATTGGTTATGTAGATAAGGAACTGGTCTTTGGGATTCTGCTTGATATCCCGAATCTTCATGAAAATGATGTTGATGCCTACAGAGCACAAGGCCAAGCCTATATCGAAAGTGTTTTAAATAAATCTAAGTCCTAATCATGTTTTTCACGTCCGAACGGTGAACCGGCCTAAAACTTGCTTCAATGACTGAAGCCTGCAGAAATGGTGGAAACAACAATACGCTTGTTCTGACATCTTTATAAATTAAATGATGGCTAATCTGTTTTTAATGAGTATCAGTAAAAATAATAAATGAAAAAACAAGACTGTTTATTATCTGAATTTGTACCAGTTTTTTGGGTATTCTGTCTTTTTTGAGCTATCATCACTCAACTATACAGATTAAAAAGCTGAACCAAGGTATATCTGAATGAGAAGCGGGCGTTAAAGCCCGCTGTATTTACTCGTTTAATTTTTCATCGGTATCTATAAGTAAAATTCGCCTTGGATAAAATCCCAACTCGTGATCGTAATACTCACTGGGCATTTGTTTGAAAGAACTTAGGTGGCCCATTTCACTAATCCACCCCCAAGGATTCTTATAGACCTTTGCTTCTATCTCGAAACGCTGAATATTTATCGTTCCATTCTGCTCAGGTGCAAAAGCTATGTTTGGACACTCGGCAAGACATCGTAGCGGCACTGTTTCAGGGAACTGGTGTATCTTTTCGAACGTTCTCCAGCCTCTATTTTTAAGAGCCGTTTTAATATTTTTTAAGGGAGTGACGGTACAACCAAGCTTTGTTAAATCAAAATCATGTGGGCAATTCCATTCATTTGGACAATTACTAGGATCTAAATGATTGTAAAAAACATATAAAGGAATTGCCTGATTGGCCTGTGCATATTGTTCAAGGATATCATGCTGAAACAATGCACTTGTCCCTACACCAACTTTGTGATTCAAAGAGGTGTAACGATTAGATTTAGCATCAAGTTTTTTCGCTTGGACAGCGTATCGTAAATAGCCTTGGTTGCGATTGCCAATCCACCACTCCCAATCTGTTCCTTTTACACTTTCCACATCTTTAGGTGTTTGAATGATTTTTATTTCAGAAAGATTTTGCGATGCAAGATATAGTAAAATATTATCAGTAAGAGTTTCCTCTCCTTGGGAAATTCCGTATTTCTTTCCATTTCCAATTTTATCCCAGACATCGTCGCAAACAGTGTTCAAGTGATGCTTAAGCATAGACACTCCTTGTTAATTTATTGCCGCGATAGAAGCCTAAATTTAACGGCTGCTAACTGGCTATTATAAATAAAAATAACTGCACTTAAAAATTTTTATTAGCCGAAGGGTTGGTTTTACACTAAGCCTTACAGCTGGTCTTGTTTTGGCAACGTAAACACTACCACGCTTTTTTAGCTCATCTTGTGATCATTGGCAGGCTTCAATTCCCTCCGTATATTTTATAAACAAAAAATTGATGCACAATTTGTTGTGCATTATAATGTATGTAATAAAACACGTTTTAAGGTGATCTATGGAACGCATTCTCGCAGAAAAATCTATCAACATCACCGAGTTAAGAAAGAACCCGGCGAAATATTTTATTGATGAACCGGTTGCCGTTCTTTCCAACAACCGTCCCGCTGGTTACATGGTCAGTGCCAAGGTTTTTGAAGAGCTGCTCGATCTGTTGGAAGAAAAGCAGGGTCGGGTGCATGCTGCTGCGCGTTTCAGGCCAACGGCTGAACGTTTAAGTGATATTGCGGATAGTGGACACAAACTGCTGCAAAACCCCTCTGACAAGGATCTGACCGAGTTCACGGAATGAGTATCAGGATTTTCAAGTCAGCACTGATCCGTCAACAATTAAGCCAACAAGAGCTTGATGATTTAGCAGCGGATTTTCTGTCCTATAAAAAGGATGGCGTGTTGCCAGATACCTTTGGGCGTGATGCGCCTTATGATGATGACCGCACCTATCCCTTGGTAAAAGAAGAGCAGGTGGCCCACATTCATCTTGCCGATGCGGATGCCCCTTTCCCGAAGTTTTTACGTCAGTTCAAACGAACCAGCGATCAGGCGCATTTGGTATACTGCCAAGGTGCGATGGATCCCGATGCCTATCTGCTGATTATCATCCTGAAACCTGAAGCGCATAAAATGGCGCGCAACAATAACTATATGCATAAGATCGGGATGATAGCCGAAGCGTTCAAGATGAAGTATTAAGTTGGTCAAAAAACACTCTGTCATTTAGGGCAGAAAAATATATGGGGGCATCATTGGGGGCATGTAGATAGTTGAAACAGGATATTAGTTAATATTATCAATGTTATATAAATCAGGTTTTGTTCCTATTATCGCACCATCTTTTATAATAAAATCATCTGGTTACCGTTGCATTTTTTTGCTTTTTTTAACACGAATGTGCATTTTTGCGCGTTGTGTGTGTGGCAAAATTGTGGCATATACAGTTAAATTGTTTGTGGCTCAATGCAAAGGTATGCTAATAGCATGTGTAACCTTGTAGCCCCGCCTGTCTTGTCTTTTGGGCAGTATTGCTACTATGATGGCTTCTGGTTACAGATATTTTCAGTCCAGTTCACTGATTGCACGGATGGGTCGAAAGGATGTTACTACAAAAAAATACATTTAAACACGTTTAGTAGACCATTTGGATATTTGCATTCACTTGACTACCCACTTACATTTTACTACTGTCATCTCTGACAAAATAATGCATCCAATATCCAGCTAAATTGACAGGCGTCTTTGAGCGAGAAGCGGAAGTTCACTAAATCCTGAATCATCAGGAATGGGCGCAGGCCCATAGATCTCTATGCTCGCTTCCAAGGTAGCGTAACCACTCTCTAAAAGAGAATGGCGCGGATTTCAGGGTTACTTACAGTCTATTTAATAAGAAATAAAAGTAGCTTTAATTAACTAAGCAACTATAGATGAAAAGAACAATAATTCTGATACTAATAACCGTTGGTTAACTGGCTGGTTGTGGCGAGAAAACGCCAAAGTGTAGTTGTGATGACGCAAAAAATCTGGTCGTGGATATCGCCAGAAAGACAATCCAGAAAGGTATGACACTGGATAAGGATGTGCATATTTCTGTTGAAAATGTCAGAACAATAAGCCACGAATCAGGCCTTGATGTCTATCAGTGTGCGGCTGATTTAACATTCACAAAACCAGACCTGAAAAATTCTCTACCAATCACCTACCGAATTCAGAAAAATGATGAAGGTAAAGGTCAGTTCTAAATAAACGTATCAGGCTTATAAAAAAGCATGTAATCTACTCACGCCAAACATTGACTTGGCTTGAGACTCATAGCATAAGTACTGAGAGTTATAACTATTTTTATTGCACTGTCAATAAATACATCAACTTCACATTATTATTCATATCATTACTCACAATCAATAAACCGCCGTATTATACTTTATACAGGCATCAAACGATTCCTTGTACATACAACTGTTCAATTTTTTCTTTTACTTTGAATCTGTTTATGAAGAGAAACTCTTTATCTACCTGCGAAATGCTGGGAAAGTTGTTATTAATAAACTTATAAAACTTACGTTCTTGATTGTCTTTTCCATTAACGCCAAGAATGTTTTTATAGATAACCTCAAGTTTTTTTTCATTAATAATCGCGGCGAAAGACTCAATACTTGAAATAGTTGGAGTTAATTCATCGTCAATATGACGAATAAATCTGATAGTAATGGCTATTAGTGTAGAAAAATCTTTTAGCGTAATTCGACCAGAGTCAAAATTATTTAATGTTTCACTAATCGATATTGCTGCATGATTTTCTCTGATGTCCGCCTCATGGTTAATCAAAACTTTCCGATAGTGGGCAGATAAATCAGTGTTACTATCGTGCACTATCTTGTTCCTCCAGCGTATGAGAAGAACAACCATGGGCTCCCAATAAGGCAAAATATTATGAACTTGCTTAGATAATTTTGTAATTTTTTCAACTGCACCATCAGCAGCACAAGCAGTTTGAATAGAACTACTTTGATTCGCGCAATTGCCAATAAATGATATGTAATTTAGAAGAGACTCTTCAACGAAGACAAGTGAAGATTTTATTGCATGTGCCCTGGCACTAAGAGCAGTAGCTTTAGGGTCTCTAGGATTCCAGGAGATTGTAAGTTCGTCGGATTTTGTCACCACGCCATTAGCAACACCATCAAGCCCAACGCAAATTGTATTAAGAAGGAATACTGAATTACCAACTGACTTTAAAAATTGTTTTAAGCCTTCGCTTTCCACAAATAAACCTCAAAAAATGTGATGGTACCGTTGGGGCTCGAACCCAAGATCTCCTGCGATAAAATCTAAGATAATAAGCAGGCGTCTTAACCAACTCGACTACAGTACCAATGAAAAAATATATTTTAAAAATTAATATGTCAACTGTTACGCAGCGAATTTAACAGTTTTTTTTCAACGGGCAATGTCTACATTGTTCATAAGACCGAATAAAATCTTACCCAGCTATAGTGGACACGCGACTAAGTGAGTAAACTCTCAACCAGAGTTAGCTCACATGACAAAATCCGTACCAGTCTGTAAAAAGCCCCGCAAACAATACACGCCGGAATTTCGCGATGAAGCCCTTAAACTCGCTGAACACATCGGCGTTGCCGCTGCCGCACGCGAACTCAGCCTGTATGAGCCGCAGCTCTGTAACTGGCGCAGCAAACAGCAGAGCCAGGCAACGTCTTCTGAACGAGAGAGCGAACAGGCTGCTGAGATTGCCCGCCTCAAGCGGCAACTGGCGCAGCGTGATGAGGAGCTGGCCATTCTCCAAAAGGCCGCGACATACTTCGCGAAGCGCCTGAAATGAAGTATGTCTTTATCCAACAGCATCAGGCTGAATTCAGCATTAAGGCGATGTGACGGGTACTGCGGGTTGCCCGCAGCAGCTGGTATGCCTGGCGTAAACGGCGCACGGTCGTCAGCGCCCATCAGCAGTTCCGGCGTGGCTGCGACAGCGCCGTCCGGGAAGCATTCACCCGCGCAAAGCAGCGTTACGGTGCTCCCCGGCTGGCGGATGAACTTCGTGAGCAGGGGCGGAAGTTTAACGTGAAAACCGTGGCTGCGAGCCTGCGCCGTCAGGGGCCCAGAGCAAAAGCTGCCAGGAAGTTCAGCCCGGTCAGCTACCGTGAGCATGGCCTGCCGGTGTCGGAGAATCTGCTGAAGCAGGATTTCAGCGCCAGCGGCCCGAACCAGAAGTGGTCAGGAGACATCACATAGTTACGTACCGACGAGGGCTGGTTATATCTAACGGTGGTCATCGACCTGTGGTCGCGGGCAGTTATCGGCTGGTCGATGTCATCACGGATGACAGCGCAACTGGCCTGTGATGCGCTGCAAATGGCACTGCACTGTGGCGGCGTAAACGCCCGGAAAATGTCATCGTACAAACAGATCGTGGCGGGCAATACTGTTCAGTGGATTATCAGACTCTGCTAAAGCGGTACAACCTGCGTGGTAGCATGAGTGCAAAGGGGAACTGTTATGACAATGCCTGCGCGGAAAGCTTCTTCCACTCCCTGAATGTGGAATGTATCCATGGCGAGCGCTTTGCCAGCCGGGAAACGATGCGGACGGCGGTGTTTAGTTATATCGAGTGTGATTACAATCGCTGGCGACGCCACAGGGCCTGCGGCGGTCTCAGTCCGGAACAGTTTGAAAACCAGAACCTCGCTTAGAGCCGTGTCCACATTACGCGGGTAGGATCAGTGCAGCATTATGTATCAGTGAGCATAACGGGGCCTTGTTTATTTATTATACCGTTATTGTACTCACTTAAAATGAAGATGAAAGAATATTGTACTCATCCATGTACTCATTTTTGACAGCGTTGTTATGAGATGAATTGAGACATTGTGAAATGAAAAATCCACGCAATTGCATGGATTTTATATGGTTTCTCCGTTGATATGAGATTCAGCGAAACCTCATGAGACAGCAGATTTTATTTAGACGTTAAACAAGAAGTTCATCACATCGCCATCTTTAACAATGTACTCTTTACCTTCTGAACGCATTTTTCCGGCTTCTTTCGCGCCTTGCTCGCCCTTATAGGCAATAAAGTCTTCGAACGCGATGGTCTGCGCACGGATAAAGCCCTTCTCGAAGTCGGTATGAATTTTACCGGCGGCCTGTGGCGCGGTGGCACCGACAGGGATAGTCCATGCGCGAACTTCTTTCACGCCAGCGGTGAAATAGGTTTGCAGGTTCAGCAGGGAGTAACCGGCGCGGATCACGCGGTTCAGGCCTGGCTCTTCAATGCCCAACTCGGCCATAAACTCATCACGATCTTCATCTTCCAGCTCGGCGATGTCGGACTCAACGGCGGCGCAGACGGGCACCACAACAGAACCTTCTTTAGCCGCAATTTCGCGCACTTTATCCAGATAGGGGTTGTTCTCAAAACCGTCTTCGTTGACGTTGGCGATGTACATGGTGGGCTTCAGCGTCAGGAAACTCAGGTAACGCAGGGCGGCCTTGTCTTCTTCCGTCAGATCCAGCGCGCGCAGCATGCCCGCATTTTCTAAATGCGGCAGGCATTTTTCCAGTGCGGCCTGTTCTGCTTTAGCGTCTTTATCGCCGCCTTTGGCTTTCTTCTGTACGCGCTGCAGAGCACGTTCACAGGTGTCCAGATCCGCCAGCGCCAGCTCGGTGTTGATGGTTTCAATATCATCAGCCGGATCGACTTTGTTATTCACGTGAATGATATTGTCGTTCTCGAAGCAGCGCACCACGTGACCAATCGCTTCGGTCTCACGGATGTTGGTCAGGAACTGGTTGCCCAGGCCTTCACCTTTGGAGGCGCCTTTTACCAGGCCGGCGATATCAACGAATTCCATGGTGGTGGGCACTACGCGCTGCGGCTTAACGATCTCAGACAGCTGATCCAGACGCAGGTCTGGCATAGGGACGACGCCAGTATTGGGTTCAATCGTGCAGAAGGGGAAGTTAGCCGCTTCAATACCCGCTTTAGTCAGCGCGTTAAAAAGAGTGGATTTACCGACATTTGGCAGGCCCACGATACCGCATTTGAATCCCATGGTTTAGTACCCTTTATAGCTGTATGGGCAGAGCCATTAGCAGGCTCCGCCGGAAACGTAAGATAATTTTCGCGCATTATACACAGATTCGCGACAATCTGGGCGATTAGACAGGCTTAAAGGCATGCAGGCGGTTCATCGCCTTGATGCGGTCTTCCTTTAGCCACAGTTCGGTGCAGCGCGCCGCCTCGTCAATGGCATCATCAATCAGTTTTTGCTCGCTGGCTGGGGGCTTGCCCAAAACAAAGCCGGTGACCTTATTGCGATCGCCGGGATGGCCGATGCCAATCCGCAGGCGGTGAAAGTTATTGTTGTTGCCGAGCTTGCTGATAATGTCTTTCAGGCCGTTATGCCCGCCATGTCCGCCGCCTTGTTTAAATTTGGCGATGCCAGGGGGAAGGTCCAGTTCATCATGGGCCACCAGGATCTCTTCCGGCGCGATGCGATAGAAGGTCGCCATGGCTGCCACGGCTTTGCCGCTGAGATTCATAAACGTGGTCGGCACCAGCAAGCGCACGTCTTCACCGGCTAAAGCCAGTCGTGCCGTATAGCCATAAAATTTGGCTTCTTCTTTCAACGACTGATTGTGACGCTCAGCCAGCAAGTCCAGATACCAGGCACCCGCATTGTGGCGCGTGGCGGCATATTCCGCGCCGGGATTCGCCAGGCCCACAATCAGTTTTATGCTGCTCACAAGGAATATCCTGCTGTAATAACTCAAGGGCGATAGTTTACTGTGCCGCGACGCGGATCACAAAGACCGCGCCAGGGAAATTATTAGTGTCAGTGATTAATTATTTTTCATCTAAATCAATAAACTGGAATAACGTATTGGTCACAAATCATCTGGCCTTTATGTGAGTTAGTGCACAAATTAGCCTGAGGGCATTGCCTACACTACTATCAGTTTAACATTGTGTGCGCTCATCCGACCGCGCATAAAGGAGGTGAAAGATGAAACGTCATCACTCACGCATGGCAGGTAATGCCTTGATGGGAATTGGACTCGTGACCATGCTTCTCGGCATCGGTTTTTCGATTATCAACCAGCTGCCTTCGCTTGATTTACCACAGATGCTGGCTCAGGGCGCGATGTTCGGCATTTTCTTTGGCGCACTGTTATGGCTGGTAGGCGCCTGTATTAGCGGTCGTGAAAAAGTAGAAGATCGCTATTACTGGGTGCGCCATTATGGCGATAAACGCTGTCGCCGCACCCATCATTCGTCACATTAGATTTTCTGACATAACCAGGTAAGGTTCTGTCCGATTTCTGCCCTTGGCTTTGGCGCGATAGAGTGCTTTATCCGCCAGAGCCATCAGTTGACCAAAATCTATTTCGCCGTTATCTGCAGTCGCAAAACCGATACTGACTGAATAGGCGATCTGGCCGGGACGCGAATGCTGAACGGTCTGGCGTACCTGTTCGCACCACACTCGGGCTTGCTCAAAGCGGAGCGGCAGCAGTGCTGCAAACTCCTCACCGCCCAGTCTTGCAAAGCGGCCATCCTGTGGCAGCGTTCCCGAGACCCTGTTACAAAAATCAATTAACACCCGATCCCCTTGCTGGTGCCCGTAGCGGTCATTGATCCCTTTAAAATGATCAAGGTCGAATAACACCACCGTCAGCGCTTTGTTTTGCTTCAGGCAAAACCGGATCATAGCGTCCGCCCCGGAAAACAGTGCACGACGATTCCAGATATTGGTTAGCGGGTCATGAAGCGAGGCGTCCTTGAGGGCATTACGGGTGCGTTCATTCACCATAGCTAATATGGTGACAGTGAAGCCAATCACGAAAAGCATGGATTCCAGAATCACGTAGATCGAAAAGTCAGAACCGCTGATCGCCCCCTGTATGCCAACAGGACGGGTGTTATCCAGAAATAATCGGGCGACGTGAAAAAGCAGGTGAGTCCAGAGCAATAATTGTGCGGGCCAAAAGGTGGTATTCATATCACGGCGTGCCAGCCAGAGCAGATAAATGAGTGCGGCGGTATAGGCGATGCAAAGCAGGCAGAGCACCAAAACACGCAGTGATAAGCTGTAATAAAAGGTCGGAAACAGGCAGAGCAGAGACCACAGTGCCGCCCCTGCTAAGCCGGTCATGCCTGGGGATTTACCACAGAATGTGCGAAAAGCGCTAAATAACCCCCCGTAGGCCAGCATCACTAATACGTTGCTTACGGCCACCGGCAAGAACTGGTCGCCCCTGCTGCGCAAACTGCTGAGAAAAAAGGCAACAAGCGTGAGCACGATGGCGACACAGACATAGCCCAAAATGCGGTCATAGTGAGATCCGACCCAGGCAAAGATCATAATCAGGCTCATAAACCCCAGTACGTAGAGTTCGCAAATAAATAACGTAAAGACGTCGAGGTTCATAGTGGGCGGCGATCGCAATAAAAAGTGCGGGCAAATTACCACTCAACTCAGAAAGGCAAAAGGCCAGATAACATAATTTCAGCGAAAGAGTTTTTCGTAGTGATCGTGACAATAACTGAGGTCACTCATAATGAAAATTTCTGAAAACCAAGCAGCTTTGTCGGAGGGAATAAACAGGAGACAAAAGAAAAGGCCGGGCATAATGCCCGGCCTGCGAAGATTAATGTTCGAACATTGCCGAAATGGACTCTTCGTTACTGATGCGGCGAATCGCTTCGGCCAGCATACCTGACAGCGTCAGGGTACGGACGTTTGGCAGCGACTTCATCTCTTCTGATAACGGAATGGTGTCACAGACGATAACCTGATCGATAACAGATTTACGCAGGTTTTCCACCGCATTGCCAGAGAAGATAGGGTGCGTAGCGTAAGCGAACACGCGCTTGGCACCGCGCTCTTTTAACGCTTCTGCGGCTTTGCACAGTGTGCCGCCGGTGTCGATCATGTCGTCGACCAGCACACAGTCACGGCCCGCAACGTCACCAATGATATGCATGACCTGAGAAACGTTCGCACGCGGGCGACGTTTATCGATGATTGCCATATCGGTGTCGTTCAGCAGTTTGGCAATGGCACGAGCGCGCACTACGCCACCAATGTCCGGAGACACAACAATCGGGTTTTCCAGACCGATTTGTAACATATCTTCCAGCAGAATCGGGCTGCCGAATACGTTATCAACCGGGACGTCAAAGAAGCCCTGGATCTGCTCGGCGTGCAGGTCAACCGTCAGAACACGGTCAACACCGACGCTGGAAAGGAAGTCAGCCACAACTTTAGCCGTAATAGGCACACGGGCGGAGCGCACGCGGCGGTCCTGGCGGGCATAACCAAAGTAGGGGATAACAGCGGTAATACGACCAGCTGAAGCACGACGCAGCGCGTCGACCATCACGACCAGTTCCATCAAATTATCATTGGTGGGAGCACAGGTGGACTGGATGATGAAAATATCACCACCGCGTACATTTTCATTAATCTGTACGCTTACTTCGCCATCACTGAAACGGCCAACGGCGGCGTCTCCCAGGCTGGTGTAAAGGCGGTTGGCAATACGTTGTGCTAGTTCCGGGGTGGCGTTACCAGCAAAAAGCTTCATATCAGGCACGAGAAGAACCTCAGGCTTTGCGTCCAGAGAATGAACGTCATGACAGTAACCGGCGAATACTGTCGTGAACGTTCACACGGGTATGTGAGTGCGAAACGTGCTGTGTCTGGAACAGGGTGACACAGTCACGCTATCGCTAATCGCCTTGCAGAGTACGCTGTAACGGCGAGACGTTAAGGCCTCGAGCTACAAAACCGCGCACCCATGGTGGGGCAAGTTCCAGCACCTGGCGAGCAGCATGCTCGGTGTCAAATTCAGCAAACACACAAGCACCTGTCCCCGTCAGGCGCGACGGCGCGTATTCTAGCAGCCATGAAACAAGCTCATCAACCTCACGAAAACGTTTTCTTACTACTGATTCGCAATCGTTGACGAACGGAGCCTGTAAAAGTGCTGATAAACTGCGCACGGGCGTGTCACGGGTAAGCGCCGGATCGTTGAAGACCACCGGCGTGGCCACGCTGACGCCTGGATGGGCAACAAGATACCATTTTTCTGCAGGCGATGCTGGAGAAAGCACCTCACCGACGCCTTCGGCAAAGGCGGCATAGCCTTTAACAAAAACCGGGACGTCGGCGCCCAGTTTCACGCCCAGCTCCGCCAGCGCCTCAGGGGAAAAGCCGGTCTGCCACAGGTGGTTTAGCGCAACCAGCACGGTTGCGGCATTCGACGAGCCGCCGCCCAGCCCGCCGCCCATGGGCAAACGCTTTTCAATGGCAATGCGCGCACCGGCCCTGGCAGGCAGGCTGCCGTTTTCACGCGCCGCCGACTTGAGGCTCTCTGCCGCCCGGACAATCAGGTTTTGCGCATCCGGCACGCCAGGCACCGGCGTTAACAGCCTGATCTCATCGCTCGTGTCGGGCGTGATTGTCAGGCTGTCGCCATAATCAAGAAACTGAAACAGGGTTTGCAGATTATGGTAACCATCAGGCCGACGACCGGTGATGTACAAAAACAGATTCAGTTTTGCCGGAGCAGGCCAGGTGGTCATCATTTCAGCGTCCAGTTATCCATACGTAATTTAATACGCTGATCGCCTTCTTTTAACTCCAGGCTGGCCGGAAGCGGTGGATTGACCTTGTTGTCATAGTCAGCAATGGTCACCTGCCAGGTCTGGCCGTCATGCTTGTAGGTCAGGCTGCTTAGCTGGTACTGATCGTTGAGCTGGTAATCGGTCGCATCGCCCGGCAGGCCCATCATCCACTGGCGCAGGTTGGTCAGCGGGATATCCATGCCGGTCAGCTGCGAAATCATCTTCTGCGCATCGTTGCTGACATAACGTTTGCCTTTGTTGTCCACAATCTGCACCACTGAACCCTGAGCATCCAGCTGAAGCTCGGTGCTGCCTAACGGGTTGGTTAACAGCAGGCGATAGCGGTCGGCCGCGGTCTGCTGCCAGTTAAAGCGGGCATAGACTTTTTGTTTATCCGACAGATAGGCGAACGCGCCGCGCGTCTGATACTGGGTCACGTGGCTGACGGCTTGCTGATGCTGTTGCCACTGTGGCGCGGTGACGCTCGGGCCAGGACCTTGTGGTTTATTGATGCTACAGGCAGCCAGCAAAACACTGGCAAGGGGTAAAAGGCGCAACAGGTTGCGTGTAGAAGTCAGCATCAAGTGGTCATCTCCTCGGACACATTTTTAATTGATAACAGGTAACGCTAACCATCCGCGTTTTAACCGTCAATGCTCTTATACGGCAAAAACGCTATGATCGGCTTAATCTTATTACAGTCATAGCCTTTGTATGGCTTTTCTTGATCTGCTGCATCTTGTAGAATGCGCTTCACAAAACCCTGACATTTATTGGGATAACCCAACCTAAAACGCTATGACGCTGCTCGCACTCGGAATCAACCACAAAACTGCACCCATTGCTCTGCGCGAACGCGTTGCGTTCGGGCCGGAGTCGCTGGAGCAGGCCTTAAACAGCCTGTTATCCCAGCCTATGGTGCAGAGCGGCGTCGTGCTCTCTACCTGTAACCGAACCGAGCTGTACCTCAGTGTAGAGCAACAGGTCGATCTTCAGGAACGTCTGGTGCGCTGGCTGTGTGAATACCATCAGCTTGATGAAGCGGACGTGCGCAACAGTCTCTACTGGCATCAGGATAACGAGGCGGTTAGCCACCTGATGCGCGTGGCCAGCGGGCTGGACTCGTTGGTGTTGGGTGAACCCCAGATTCTGGGGCAGGTCAAAAAAGCCTTTGCCGACTCTCAGCGTGGTCATGCGCTGAGCAGCGAGCTGGAACGCATGTTCCAGAAAACCTTCTCGGTGGCCAAACGCGTTCGTACCGAAACCGATATTGGCGCCAATGCTGTCTCCGTGGCCTTTGCCGCCTGTACGCTGGCTCGTCAAATCTTCGAGTCGCTGTCCACGGTGAACGTGCTGCTGGTGGGTGCGGGAGAAACCATCGAACTGGTGGCCCGTCATCTCAGCGAGCATCAGGTGAAAAAGCTGATCATTGCGAACCGTACCCGTGAACGTGCGGAACTGCTGGCTAACGAAGTCGGTGCGGAAGTGATTAGCCTGGCCGATATTGATTCCCGCCTGGCCGATGCCGACATCGTGATTACCTCCACCTCCAGCCCGCTGCCGATCATCGGTAAAGGCATGATGGAGCGCGCGTTAAAAGCGCGTCGTAATCAGCCGATGCTGCTGGTGGATATTGCGGTTCCCCGCGATGTGGAGCCGGAAGTGGGCAAATTAGCCAACGCCTATCTTTACAGCGTTGACGATCTGCAGGCCATCATTGAGCAAAACCTTGCCCAGCGTAAAGCCGCTGCGGTGCAGGCCGAAAGCATTGTGGTGCAGGAATGCAGCGATTTTATGGCCTGGCTGCGTTCGCAAGGCGCGGTTAACTCCATTCGTGAGTACCGCTCGCAGGCAGACGATATTCGCGCTGAGCTGGAAGGCCGTGCGCTCCAGGCGCTGCAGCAGGGGGCAGATCCGCAGAAAGTCATGCAGGAACTGGCCCATAAGCTGACCAACCGTTTGATTCATGCTCCAACCAAATCTCTTCAGCAGGCCGCCCGCGACGGCGATAGCGAACGCCTGCAGATTTTACGCGACAGCCTGGGTCTCGATTAGGCACACTGCTGTCGTCATCTGTTACGGGAATCCCACAGTTAAATGAAAACCTCTATTGTTGCTAAACTGGAAGCGCTGCAGGAGCGCCACGAAGAAGTGGAAGCGATGCTGGGCGATGCCGGCGTGATTGCCGATCAGGACCGCTTTCGTGCTTTGTCGCGTGAATATGCTCAGTTGACCGATGTCACGCGCTGCTTCCGCGACTGGCAGCAGAACCAGGACGATATCGAAACCGCTAAAATGTTGCTCGACGATCCTGAGATGCGCGATATGGCGCAGGAAGAGCTTCTGGAAGCACGGGAAAAAAGTGAGTCTCTGGAGCAACAGCTGCAGCTGTTACTGCTGCCGAAAGATCCAGACGATGAGCGCGACTGCTTTGTGGAAGTGCGGGCCGGCACCGGCGGCGACGAAGCGGCAATTTTTGCCGGCGATCTGTTCCGGATGTATAGCCGTTACGCCGAGTCACGTCGCTGGCGCGTTGAAATCGTCAGCGCCAACGAGGGCGAACATGGCGGCTACAAAGAAGTGATCGCCCGCGTGATGGGTGAAGGCGCCTACGGCCGCTTTAAATTCGAATCAGGCGGCCATCGCGTTCAGCGTGTGCCAGAAACCGAATCCCAGGGACGCATCCACACTTCCGCCTGTACGGTGGCGGTGATGCCGGAACTGCCGGAGGCCGAGCTGCCGGAGATCAACCCGTCTGATTTAAAAATTGATACGTTCCGCTCCTCAGGGGCCGGTGGCCAGCACGTCAACACCACCGACTCTGCGATTCGTATTACCCACCTGCCAACCGGTATTGTGGTGGAGTGCCAGGACGAACGTTCTCAGCACAAAAACAAAGCCAAAGCCCTGTCCGTACTTGGCGCGCGTATCCATGCGGCCGAAATGGCAAAACGCCACGAAGCTGAGGCCAGTACGCGCCGCAACCTGCTGGGCAGCGGCGACCGTTCTGACCGTATTCGGACCTATAACTTCCCGCAGGGCCGCGTCACCGACCATCGTATCAACCTGACGATCTACCGTCTGGATGAAACCATGGAAGGCAAGCTGGACAGTCTGATTGAACCTATTGTGCAGGAATATCAGGCTGACCAACTGGCCGCGCTGGCCGGTCAGGATTGATGGATATCCGTCACTGGCTTAAACAGGCAGTCGCCACCTTGTGTGGGGGCGACAGTCCGAAACGAGACGCAGAGATTTTGCTGGGGTTTGTGACCGGCAAATCCCGCAGCTGGCTGGTGGCGTTTGATGAAACTCTCCTGACGGAAGCGCAGCTGCAACAGTTAGACGTGCTGCTGGCGCGTCGCGCCCGGGGCGAACCTGTTGCGCATCTGATCGGCGAGCGGGAGTTCTGGTCGCTGCCGCTGCAGGTGAACGACGCGACGCTGATCCCCCGTCCTGACACCGAAATACTGGTGGAGCAGGCGCTGGCGCATCTGCCTGAGTCACCCGCACGCGTCCTGGATATGGGCACCGGAAGCGGGGCGATAGCCCTGGCGATTGCCAGCGAACGTCCGGATTGCGACATCATCGGTGTCGATCGCATTCCAGCCGCGGTCGCGCTGGCTCAGCGCAACGCCGCGCATCTGGCCATACCTAACGCCACCTTCATACAAAGCCACTGGTTTGCGCAGATTGCGCCAGCCAGATTCGACCTGATTGTCAGTAATCCGCCGTATATCGACGCGAACGATCGCCACCTTAACGAGGGCGATGTGCGTTTTGAGCCACGCAGTGCGCTGGTGGCGGAAGAGGCGGGCCTGGCGGATTTACGGCTGCTGGTCGAGCAGGCGATAAACTGGTTACAGCCAGGCGGCTGGCTGCTGCTGGAGCATGGCTGGCAGCAGGACGAAGCCGTGCGCCACTTGATGCAGCAGCATCATTACCTGTCGGTGGCGACGGCGAATGATTATGGCGGTAACCCCCGGGTCACGTTTGGGCAGGCAGCCCCGCACCCGGCCTGAGCGCGCTATTGAAGAATACTCAAGAACAACATGGATGAACGATGTTTGCTTACTATCCGCTAATCAAGAATCTGCACCTGCTGACCGTGGCAGTAACTATTTTGCTGTTTTTGCTGCGATTTTACTGGCAGCGCACAGGCTCTGCGATGCTGCAACGCCGCTGGGTACGCATCCTGCCTCATGTCAATGACACGCTGTTGCTGCTGAGCGGTGCATCGCTGGTGATGATCACCCATTTCTATCCGTTTTCGCCTCAGGGAAGCTGGCTGACTGAGAAGCTGTTAGGCGTTATTATCTATATTGCCCTTGGGTCGGTTGCGTTAAGCCGCCGCCCACGTTCTGACCGCACCCGCTGGATCGCCTTTATCGTGGCATTGATTGCGCTGGTGACGATCATTAAGCTGGCACTGAGTAAAATGCCGTTACTGGGGATAGTATGAGCTCCACCGAACAACTCGATTACAGTGAGACACCGCTGTGTGAGGCAGTGATTGGTGCCACGATGGCCATCCGCACTGATTTCCCGGCGTTGTCGGTTGAAGAACAGTTAGCTGCGTTAGTGGCTGAAGCCCGTGACTACGTCAGTCATGAACAGGATGCCGATTTAAAGCTCGAAAAGCTGCTGGAGCTGTTTTACAAGCAGTGGAAATTTGGCGGTGCCAGCGGCGTCTATAACCTGTCAGATGCGCTCTGGCTGGATAAAGTGTTGAAAACCCGTCAGGGCACGGCGGTATCGCTGGGCGTGATCCTGCTGCATATCGCGGCTGAACTGGAATTACCCCTGATGCCGGTGATTTTTCCGACGCAGCTGATTCTGCGCGCCGACTGGCTCGACGGCGACAAGTGGCTGATAAATCCCTTTAACGGGGAAACCCTGGACACGCACACGCTGGAAGTGTGGCTGAAGGGCAATATCAGTCCGCTGGCGCGTCTGTATGATGACGATCTGGACGAAGCCAAAACCGAGAGCGTCATGCGCAAGATGCTGGATACGCTGAAAGCGGCCCTGATGGAAGAGAAGCAGATGGAGCTGGCCCTGAACGTCAGTCAGGTACTTCTGCGAATTGATCCGGACGATCCCTATGAAATTCGCGATCGTGGTTTAATTTACGCTCAGCTTGAGTGCGGACATATCGCGTTAAATGACTTAACCTACTTCGTTGAACAGTGTCCTGAAGACCCGGTCAGCGAGATGATCAAAGTTCAGATTCACGCAATCGAACAAAAACGCGTGACGCTGCATTAAGCGTCACCCCAGATAAGGAAAGGGCATGACACAGAAAGTCGTCAGTATCGGTGATATCAAGGTCGCAAACGATCTGCCATTTGTTCTCTTCGGCGGCATGAACGTGCTGGAATCTTACGATCTCGCCATGCGCATCTGCGAGCACTATGTAAAAGTGACCGACAAACTCGGCATTCCTTACGTGTTCAAAGCGTCTTTTGACAAAGCCAACCGTTCCTCAATTCACTCTTACCGTGGTCCCGGCCTGGAAGAGGGCATGAAGATTTTTCAGGCGCTGAAGCAGGCGTTTGGCGTGAAAATCATTACCGACGTTCACGAAGCATCCCAGGCCCAGCCGGTTGCCGACGTCGTGGATGTGATTCAGCTGCCGGCTTTCCTGGCGCGTCAGACCGATCTGGTCGAAGCAATGGCAAAAACCGGCGCGGTGATTAACGTCAAGAAGCCGCAGTTTGTCAGCCCCGGCCAGATGGGCAATATCGTGGATAAGTTTGCCGAAGGCGGCAATGACAAAGTCATTCTCTGCGATCGCGGCAGTAACTTCGGCTATGACAACCTGGTTGTGGATATGCTGGGTTTCAACGTGATGAAGAAGGTGACCAATAATTCTCCGGTCATTTTCGACGTGACGCACGCGCTGCAAACCCGCGATCCTTTTGGTGCCGCCTCGGGCGGGCGCCGTGCTCAGGTGGCAGAGCTGGCCCGTGCCGGTATGGCCGTGGGCATTGCGGGTCTGTTTATCGAAGCGCATCCGGAACCCAACAGTGCTAAGTGCGATGGCCCGTCGGCGTTGCCACTGGACAAGCTGGAGCCTTTCCTGGTGCAGATGAAAGCGATTGATGATTTGGTCAAAAGCTTCCCGGCGCTGGATACCAGCAACTAAGCCAGCGGCTGCCGATAAGAAAAAAGAGCGAATAGTCGCTCTTTTTTTTGTCTTGGATCAGCGGATTACAGCATTATCGTCATCAGGTAACCAATAAACAGTGCCAGATGGGCCGCGCCATTCAGTACGTTGGTCCTGCCGGTTGAGAAGCTGATCTGGCACAGAATCAGTGACGCAATCATAATCACCATCTGCGGCGGCTCCAGGCCAAAGATCAGTTCCTGTCCGGTCAGGGTGGCGATGATGGAGACGGCGGGCACCGTCAGTGAAATGGTCGCCAGCACCGAGCCAAAGAACAGGTTCATGGCGCGCTGAACCTGATTCATCAATACAGCCCTTATCGCGCCCAGCCCTTCCGGCGAAAGAATCAATAAGGCTACCAGGAAACCGGTGAACTGCTTAGGTGCGTTCATCTCGCTCAGCAAATGCTCCAGCGGGTTGGCATTCATCTTGGTTACGGCAATGACCGCAATCAGATGGATAATCAGCCAGATAGCGTGCCAGACGCTGCTGTGGGCAGAAGGCTTACCGTGATGGGGATCGCCATCATCGCTTTCATCTTCGTGCTCGTAGATAAACAGGCTCTGGTGCGTTTTAGTCTGAATCAACAAGAAAACGCCATACATTGCGGCAGAAATCGCAGCGATCAGCAGCGCCTGCGCCGTAGTGAAGTTTCCACCCGGCAGAGCATTCGGAAACACCAGAACCAGAATCGCCAACGGGAAAATGGCAATCAGATACTGTTTTACCCCAGCCAGATTCACATACTGAGTGGCAAATTTATTTCCACCCAGCAACAGCGCGAAGCCCACCAGACCGCCGGTCACAATCATGATGATGGAATAAAGCGTATCGCGCATCAGCGCCGGTGCCGCATCGCCGGTGGCCATCAGCGCCGAAATCAGGCTGACCTCGAGGATCACCACAGAAAGACTGAGAATCAGCGAGCCATAGGGTTCACCCAGACGGTGAGCCAGAACGTCCGCATGGCGCACGACGCTGAAGGCGCTGCTGAGGATCGCCAACAGCGCCAGTAAGTTAATACCGACCACAACAGGCAGTGAGGTTTGTGCGCTAAAAAAATAGAGTATGCCCAGGGCAATAAGGGGAAGTATTAGTGAAAACTCTTTGTGACGTGTTTTTTCATGTGAAGGCATTCACCATCCTCTCTGCTGAATAAAAGGGGTAATTCATTTACCCATCATTACATTGAAACTTATAGGTTACGCAGTTTAACTTTTCAATCACAATGAATGTGAAAATTTACCGCTTTTTACTTTCAGGCTTTTTTTGTTTGAAGGGCGAATAACTTTCGCTTATCGCACGTTTCCTCTGTGAAATCAGGCGGAAGAAGATGCAATTACCAGGGTTATCCTGGCATTTAGCCCCATAAAAGGTAGTGAAAGGGGGGCATTAACCTGCCATTGAAGAGAAAAATCGCGGAAGGCACAATAAAACCCGGTTTGCATTTATGGCCATCTGCGCCAGGCTTATTCATTCCCCTGTTAACTGAGGAGTGGCTATGCCCTACGATAAGCGAAGCGATCTTCCGGAGCCTGTTAAACGTGTTCTGCCTGCCCACGCGCAGGACATCTACCAGCAGGCTTTTAACCACGCATGGACAGAGTACAAAGACCCTGACGATCGCCGTGGGGATGAATCCCGTGAAGAGGTTGCACATAAGGTGGCCTGGGCAGCGGTAAAGCATGAATATCAAAAAGGGGATGATGATAAATGGCATCCTAAAAAATAACATCCGCTCAGCCGACGCGCTCACCCATCCCGCCCCGAACGGGATGCTGTGTTTCTGCTTCAACGCCTGCCCCAATAATGATGTCGCCTGCCAACGCGGGCGCGGCAGCCTCCGCCGTTGTCCCTCATGCGCCCAATCCGATATTAACGACCTGTCGCAGTTGTTTCGTATTTGTTATTAATAAAAAGCCGTTATTATCGTGTCCATAATCCGCGATAACGAGCTGTTACATCTCAGCATTTTTTTAAAATAAGATTTTGGTATGTAATTAACCTTTCTTTTAATACCGCAATATAAGTAGATTTTTACTTTCTACTCCGACTCTTGCTTGCAACTCATTGTGTTAATAATTAATGTCAGTTAAATGAACAGAGCGTGAACCAGTGAATGTTGAACGTCACAGAGCAGAGGAGCCACTTGCATAGGATGTGGTGAACGTTGAGGAGGTCGCATTGCTAACCCGGGAATTCTTATTAAAAGCAGATTGTAAAACGTCATTTGGTGATATCGAGGAAACACTCCTGTGGAGTTGTGAACAGCGTGCAGCATCGCTGGCAGCAACCCTGGCGTGTCGGCCCGATCACAGCCCGGTATGGATCTTCGGCTACGGTTCGCTGATGTGGAACCCGGTATTTGAGGCAGACGAGGTGGCATCGGCGTCACTGGACGGCTGGCATCGGGCATTCTGTTTACGCCTCACCGCAGGACGCGGCACGGCTGCACATCCGGGCCGCATGCTGGCGCTGAAAGAGGGCGGAATGACCCAAGGGCTGGCCTTTCGTCTGCCGGAAGCGCGCCTGCACGACGAGCTGGCGCTGCTGTGGAAGCGAGAAATGATTACCGGCTGCTACCTGCCGACCTGGTGTGAACTTTCACTGGAAGACGGCCGCCGCGTGACCGCGCTGGTGTTTATTATGGATCCGCGTCACCCGCTGTATGAGGATGACACCTGTCCGCAGGCCGTTGCGCCATTGATTGCCGCGGCTACCGGGCCGTTGGGGTCGAATGCCCAGTATTTGTTCTCGCTGGAAGCCGAGCTGACCCGGCGCGGGATGGAGGAGGAAGACCTGATCCGTCTGGCGCACCAGGTACGTGCGTTGCAACAAGACTGGCTGAAACAGGCCTGAGACAGTAAATCCTTGAGCAAAACGGGCAGCCAGGCTGCCCTTATCCTGTATTGCCGCGCACTAATTGGTGGGATTAATCAGCCAGGTGCCGGGTTTATCGATCACCAGTGACTGACTGCGCAGCCTGTTACCGGCGCGTACGTCAATGCGGTACTGCCCGGCGGCCAGGTTGAGCACCGCAAAACCGTTGCTGCTGGCACGTACTGCAACGGGCTGGCCGTTCAGTACCACCTGCTCGTCGTTGGTGAGCTTAAGGTAAACCATCGCCAGCCCGGCAGGCACCGTGCCCGTTACGGCGCCCGATGATGACGGGCCCTTATTGACGAGGGACGCCGCTGGCGCGCGCGAATTCTCAATCCAGACCACCACCGCAACCGCAATCAGCGCCACAGCGGCCAGTGCCACTAATCCTGGAGACAGACGACGGACGTTACGTCCGGTCACGGGTTCTGCCGCCGTGGCACCATGATTCATTGCTAACACGACCGGTGGCGCGGTATCGGCTGAGGCGGCCTCGCTGTTATTCTGCTCGTCGTTACGCTGTTGCAGGCTGTTCACCACCGCCTCAACGTCGCTAACCGGCAAATCAATTAACGCGGCAAACTCATCGATATTCTGCGGGCGATCGTGGGGCTTCATCATCAGCGCGCAGTCAATCGCGTGCAGCAGCGGCAGCGAGTAACCTGCCGGTTTGCGCGTGACCAGCGGCAGGTAGTTATCTTCAATGCAGCGCACCACGCTGACCGGCGGCGGGGCACCTGTAATCAGCGTATGTAATACGGCGCCCAGGGCATAAATATCCGTCCACGGCCCTTGTTCGCTTTCACCTTCTTCGCTGTACTGCTCAATCGGTGCAAACCCCGGCTTGAGCATGATTTCGGTTTCGTCGGACAGGTTGCCAATTTCTTTACGGGCGGAGCCAAAGTCGAGCAGGACCGGCAGCTGATTTTCCTGAATCTGGATGTTGTCCAGCGAGATATCGCGATGCAGATAGCCAGCCTGATGAATGGTGTTAATCGCCCCTAACAGCGGCGGCAGCAGGCGGCGAATCCAGGCTTCTGAAATCGCCTCATGGCTGGTGATCTGCCACTCTTTCAACGTCATGCCGTTGTAGTAGAGCGTTCCCATATAGGCGGTGCCGTTCTGTTCCCAGAAACGCAGAACGTGCAGCAGGCCGGGATGGTTAAAGCGCGCCAGCAGTCGGGCTTCCTGAATAAAACTGTTCAGACCGGCGTTAAACAGCTTTTGAAAGCGTTCACCGCGCAGCTCCAGCGATAAGTCTTGTGTTCTGACCGCCAGCGACACAGGCATGTACTCTTTGATCGCAATGGTGCGTTCAAGTTGATGATCCCATGCGCGATAGACAATGCCGAAACCGCCGCCGCCAATCACCTCTTTAATTTCGAACTCGTTAAAACGATATCCGTCAGGTAAGGCATTCGGTATTGTTTTCTGACTGTCATTAGCCGACATAATAGACTCTCTGAACGGGGCCTGCTTGTCAGGCTACGCGGTAATTAATTGATGTTACGCCATGCACCTGCGCCAGGATCGACCCGATCTGCGCGCAAGGCATCGACAAGTAACACATTCACTTTTTGCGACGACGTAAAACCGGTTGCCCAGCGGCTGCGCAGGGTGCTGATGCGCGAGGCCAGCGCGGTAGTATCCTGCTGTGTCGTCGCCTGATCGGCTTTGATCAATAAGGTTCCGTCAAAGCGCCACAGATGCTGCTGTTCATCAAAGGGCAATACAATCCAGCTGTCTGGCGCATCGGATCGGGCCAGAATCATACGCTGTTTATTCACATCCACAATTTGCAGGCGTTGGTCGGTGAGCGTCAGGTTGGCAAGGGGATAACCCTGGTAAAAACTGACCGCAACCGTCTGTGGCTGCGCGCCACCGCTCAGGGTTATTTCACTTTTGCCTTCCAGCCAGCCCTCAGATGAGCACTGCTGCTTACCTTTGTCGGGCACAAATATCGACAGTCCACGCTCGTCCCACGCGGTGCGGAAACGGCAGCCGTTCGGTAAAGCGAAATGCTGCAGCGGCGTGTTGTCTGCCGGACGCGACGGACTGGCTGCGCTGGCCCGTGGTGCCGGGGCGGCTGCATCGGTATTCACGATCATTCGCCAGTTCTGCAGCTTGCTGGCGCTGCCTGTCGCCAGCACCTTGCCCTCGCCGTTCATCATCTGCCAGGGCAAGACGTCCAGTTCGTTACACTGGTTGGCTAATAGCGTACCCACGCGCGGCAGAAAGGATTTTAAAATCGCTGAATCCTGGTCTTTGCCCGATACGATACGGATCGGTAGCGTTTCCTGGCACCAGTCATCAGGCGTTTTGCCCGCAACATTGTCAATGTACACTTCCAGTTCAAGACTGGGTGAATACACCACACGATAATTTTCCGCCTGCGCAGCAAAGGCCATAAACAACGTGGCTATAGCGGGCAACCACAATTTCATAGAGTTCCTTTAATCAATAGCCTGAGGGCAGAAAACGTGCTGAGTCAGCCAGCGTGTAGAGCAGGGTGGCATCCTGCGGCTCACCGATCCACACCGCCAGGGCGCTGAGGTTGTCTTTCTTTACGTCGCGGCTCACCGCCTGCGCCATTAACGTCAGCCACTCATCACAGTCATTGACCATGCGCAGAGCCTGTTCCATTTCCGTGGTGGTCAGATTCAGCCAGAAACCGTCGCTACAGACTAAAAACGCATCCCCATCTTCCAGCAAAATTTCGTCAGCGAAGGTCACGGGATGAGCGGGTTCTATGCCGAGCGCATTATAGAGTAAATTACTGTTAATTCCGGTATTTTCATAGCCCGCATCGCTCAACTTTTGCGCCAGGCTGTGGTCGCGGGTCACCTCATTCAGCACCCCGTGACGAAAGTGGTAAACCCTGCTGTCACCTGCGTGCGCCCACCATGCGCGCTGTCGGGTGCGGTCGATAAACAGGCCCGCAAGCGTGGTGCACATGGTGGAAAAATTCGGATTATTACCCTGGGCCATTTCAAGTATTGAACGGCACTTTTCCACCGCCTGATGCGTCACGACGGGGGTAACCTGCTCGCAATCCTGCAATTGTTCAATCAGCACATCGCATACCAGCTGTGCGGCCTGATCGCCGCCGGGCAGGCCAGCCACGCCGTCACACACGACAAAGCAGGCTTTGCGCGCATCCAGTATCACACCGGTTCGATCCTGATTCTCATCGCGCAGCCCCTGCTGACAATGACTGGCAAAGGCAATATTCATGCGTCGTCCGTGCGCGTCTGGGAGTCTTTATACTGATTGACCTCCATGTCGTAGGCATGCAGGAAGGCTTCCCCAAAGAGCGTATGAAAATCGTCTTCGATCTCGCCGGCGGTGCGCTGGTAGCGACGAGTAAAATAGTCCCACAGGGCGGCTTTCTTAAAGGACGAGAACGGGGTTTTGGATACGGCACCGTCAGCGCGCGCCTGCTCCTCCAGTCCCTGAGGATTAAACGACTGCAGCATCGCGGCGATAATCGCGCGGATCCCGGCAATCATGCCCAGCTGGTGCGCCTGCAGATCGACCAGCGCATCGCGCACGGCCTGCTCGGGCTGCATAAAACCCGGCATCTGGCTCTGGTACATCTGCATCAGAACCGTTTTGCCTGAAGGCAGGATTTTGAACGGATTATTTGCCTCGTTCAGGATCATCGTCATTTCGGCTTTCACGCCACGTTTCAGAATGGAACGTGATGACAGCAGGGCAACCGTCCCCTGCGAGAACAGGCTCAACATTCTGCCCGTGGTGCGCATTTGCTCTTCGCTGATAGCCGTATTATGGCCGTTATTAAGGCCCATGCCGTCGAGCAGGGCCGCCACCAGTTTGTCCTGCTCCACTCCAGCGGCGAAGGGTACGTGAAAAGTTTCGCTGGTCTGAGGATCAATGGCCAGCCTCGCGTCGCCGCGCCGTTCAGGCCGCTTCACGACAGGCTCTTCCACCACTTCCTCTACGTCGGCATGGTCGGGAATATCCAGCGGATTCGTTCGCGTCGCAGCGTCGGTAAAAAACGCCAGGGGATCGCTGTTTACGCCGTGAACTGCCGGATCGCGCACGTCGATGGCGTAGTCACCAATGCGCAGGGCGTCGCCGTGCTTCAGGCGCACCTGCACGCCACGCTTCAGCGCCACACCGTTATGTTCAACAGGCGTGACGCTGCCCTGATTGGTCAGACGGCATTCGCCTTCGCCTGACAGGTGCACCAGCGCCTGCAGGCGGGAAATAGAACGGGCTTCATCCGGTAGCACCAGGTCGTTATCCTGGCTGCGGCCAATCGTGCCGCCCGGGGGATGAAAGGTGACGGTTTTCACCGGAACATCAGACGTGCATTGAACGATGGTAAATTGCATGAGTTATCCCGTCAGTGAGGACAGTAGCAACGCCTCACTCAAACATCGGTGGATAGAGGCCATTGCGACCCGGCTGTGCACCTGCCGCCGGATTAAACAGTAATGAGAACAGTTCGGGGGTGAGGTTGCCGCTATGCTTGTGCGTGGCATGAACGAAACCGTCACTGCGATTGCTCCACCAGTAACTAATATGTTGCTGAGGGTCGAAACGTTCAGCGACGTCCTGCCAGCTCAGGGTGCAAGGTAAATCCTGGAAACCGATTACATCCATGATATCGGAGTGCTGCTGTACCGGGATCATCAGCGGCGTCATGGTCTGGATCGCCTGTTCCAGCTGTGCCGGACTCTGCTGCTGCGTCACGGCGTTCAACAGTGTCGCGCCCAGATCCCGATACCAGTCGCCCGAAATCGTTAACTGTGCCGGATGCCACTGGGCCAGGGGGAAACTCAGCAGCGCCAGCAGTGGCCAGGCACGGCCTACCCGATCGCAGGAGGGCAGCAGGCAACCCATTTGCACCTGATTGCGTATTGGGGTGATCGGTAACACAAAATTCCAGACCGGGGCGCGCAGGAAGTCGGCGCTCACCGCATCATCCTGATGATGCCAGTGCACCAGACCTTGCTGAAACCAGTGGTTCCAGGGCGCAATCAGCTGCTCGGTTAACCGATGATGCAAAAAGTCCCCCGTGGAGGGTAATTTACCGTACCAGCCAGGGGCCAGAGAGACAGGCATGTTCACCTCGCTATTATGGGTTATGCGTCGTCAGGCGCTGAGCTTTGCGCGGCGCAGTGGCCAGCAGGGTACTGTCGCGACCCGCATTATTTAAGTTATCAGCCAGCTTGCGCATCATCAGCGCATTGTCGCGCGCGTAGGGTGACGACTGAATTTGCTGATCGAGCAGCTGACTCAGGTGCCAGTCCAGCTGCTGCAAATCCCGGGCGCTGACCTTCTCCGGTAACGAATGCTGCAGATTCTGCAGCAGCCAGGCGCGGAGGAATTCCCCATCATAATTTCTCGGCTGATACAGCATCTGATAAGCACGCAGCGCATTTCGGCTGTACTCGTTATCATCACCCGGGTCATTACGCAGCAGGTTGGTGATCTGTTGCGCCACGCGGGGCAGCAATAAAGACTTAAGCGCATTTTGATAAAGCGCCCAGGCCGCATCGCTGACCTGGTTTCCACGATATAAACCGGCTCGCATAGTAAGCGGCGGATTATCGAGAGAAAACTGGTCGGACACGGGTAACTTCACCAGGTTATTCAGAAAGGGTAGCAGATCAAAAATATTATCAGCGGGCTGATGTATCACCTGCTGACTTTGTTGTGAGATAACCGGCAATCGCGCCGTAACCTGCTGCAGATAGTGTTGGTTCTGATAGTAACTCGTCAGCCATAAGCCGCTCATGATCACCAGCGCGCCGGCCAGCATGCCGTAGCCAATCCAGTGCAGCAGCTGATTGCGGTACTCCCAGCGACGGTTGCTGCCCGCCAGACCACTCTCCCTGAACACCAGATTGCTCAGCATATCGCGAATAAAAAAGCTCTGGCCTTTATTTCCGGGAATCGGGCTGCTGCGGTTCACGCGGTCCCAGGCGGCAATCGAATGGGAACCGGCCTGGCGCAGTTGCAGTTTGCGGCTGAGCTCACCCATCACCCTGTCGAAAGGTAAGCCCTCCTGGGTGCCACTGGTAAAGAACAGCCCGCGCGGATTCCAGGCGACGGTTTCAGCGCGGGGTGAAAAAACAATATCCAGGTATTCGCTGAGCAGCGGGCGCAGAGACGAGAACTCCTGAGGAAACAGGAAACACTCTGCCCGCTCATTGAGATCGCGCTCGTGGGTCATCTGATCGGCCAGCTGTAGCTGCAGCTTCTGCTCTAACTGGGTAAACTGCAGGTCAAAGTGCGGATGCCAGTCCTGCTTATTGGGTTTACCGGCATCCCAGGGAAAGGTGAATCCCCAGATGGCATCGCGTCGGGCTTTATCCAGCGAGCCGTGATAGCTCATAAAGCCTTTCAGTAGGTCGGTCTTGGTCACCATGATATACACGGGAAAGTGAATACCGGTGTGCTGATGCAGTTCGTTCAGGCGGTCGCGCAGGGCGTTAGCCTGCTCAAAACGCGCCTCGGCCGAGTCGCTCAGCAAATCTGCGACGCTGATGCTCATGATAACGCCATTGATCGGCTGTCGGGCACGATAGCGCTTCAGCAGATTAATAAAGCTCTGCCACTCGCTGGCATCACGGGCGCGTTGACTCTCCTGTAACGCATAACGTCCGGCTGTGTCGATCAATACCGCACTGTCGGTAAACCACCAGTCGCAGTTGCGTGTTCCGCCGACGCCGCGCACGGCCTCGTTACCAAAAGTATCGGTAAGGGGAAACTTCAGTCCGGCGTTCAGCAACGCGGTGGTTTTACCGGCACCCGGCGCGCCAATCATCAGGTACCAGGGAAGCTGGTAAAGATAATTCGCGTTGATGCGTGCCCACAGGCTGCCCTGACGCCGGCCAAAATGGGTGCGTTTCAGGCGCATGGCCGCTTCGCTAAAACGCTGACTCAGCAGGGCTTCCGTCGCCTGACGCTCGGCGGGATCGTCGCTTTCAACCACCTGCAGCCGATCCAGCAGACGACTGTTATACCAGGCACGATAAACCGCAGGGATTAACTGAAGCACAATCCAAAGCAGATAAAGCGTGCTCACGGCGATTTCGCGGTGCAGGGCGGGTTCAAGCGGACGGGTTTCATTCCAGGTGATAAGCGGCCCCAGCATCCACAACAGGCAACTCAGTGCCGTTACACCGATAAAGCTCCACAGCAGTCGATGCGTTAAAAATAAGCGAAAAGAAGCGCGCATCAGTGTGTTCCTTGGTGAGTGCTCAGTGTTTCAGGTGCAGCGAACAGCGTAATTTCAACACGGCGGTTGCGGGTTCGGTTCTCGCTGCTGTCGTTCGGCAGCAGGGGATCGCTGTCACCGCGTCCTTCAGAGCGGATAACGTGGGTGTCAGCGAGCTGCACCTGCAGCAGTTGGCTGACGGAACGCGCCCGGGCAAAAGAAAATTCGTAGCTGGAGGCAAAGCGGCTGCCGTCCACGGGCTTGTCGTCGGTAAACACCGACACCAGAATCGTGCCCTTCACATCTTTCATCGCGCTGGAAACCCGCGCCAGGATGGCCCGTCCTACCGGGTTGATGACCGTTCCCTGCTCGGCAAACAGCTTGTCAGCAGGAATAATCACCTTGCTGCCAAACGCGCCATCACTGACCTCCAGCTGACCGGCGGCGATCACGTCGTTGAGCCGCTGGCGTAAATCCAGCAGGGCCTGCGGCGAGGAGGGGCGGCGATTTACCGTGATTTGCGGCAGCGGCATGTTGTAGAGGCTGCGCAGCAGCGGTTCGGCCGCATTGCCTAGTCGCCAGTTCAGCCCGCTGTAAATCAGACAGCCGATCAGGGCGACGAGCATCGCACAGGCCCAGAGCGGCACCATCGGCCGCGCGAGCGTGCTGACCAGCGGATGCACCTGCACCAGCGGGGCGGAATCGGTACTTTGCTGAGCGCGGGTTTCATCAATCAGGGCCTTGAGTCGTGCCCGCAGGCTGTCGCACTGCGCCCGGCCTTTTTCACTGCCCCGATAACGACCTTCATAACCCAGTAACAGACAGTAATGGATGATTTCCAGCAGCCAGAGATGTTGCTGAGGGCTTTGCGAGATGCGAGACAGCAGCTGAAAGAATTTTTCACCGCCCCAGCTTTCATTGTGAAAGGTGACCAGCATGCCGTTACCGGACCAGACGCCGCGCGTGCCCCAGGGCGTTTGCGCGGCCGCCTCATCCAGCGCGCTACAGACGCAGTAACGTGCGCCAATGATCATTTCAAACGGCAAACCCGCCTGCTTGCAGCGCTGTTCAAAGACGCGCACTTCATCAATCAGTGACTGACGTAAACCCGCAGGATCGTCGTGCGTGGCGGCCTGACGAATCTGCACCACCGCATTCAGCAGTGGCGCGGCCGCTTTAAGCAAAAGATTTTCGGTACCCGAGGTCGTGACCTCTCGCGGTGAGGATTCCACGCTCATTACTGTGTGTTCTTCCCGCGACAGATAGCGTTTCTGGCAACGTGACCAGCACGGCAGGTAGTTAATTTCATTAGTTCAGAATCCAGGTCGCCGTCGCGGTATTACGACAGGCTTTGCTGTCGCCTCCGACGTCAACGCACACTTGTTTAGTTTTTCGCGGACGCGGACGGTCATTGCGTAACGTGTCATCATAACGATGACGTTCTACGCCCGCCTTCAGCGGCACGTAACCGGTTAACATGCCATCCGGCTTATCAGCAATGGCCAGCCAGTGGTTCTCAACGCTGCCAAGAACCTCAAAAGACTTGCCCGCCTCCAGGTAACGAACAACCTTGCCGCCGTAATCGGGTTGGGTCATCACCGACGCCTTGTACAGGGCGCGCCAGGTTTGATTTATGGGCGTAAAGGTTGTTGGTGCCGCCACGGCATGACGGTGTACCAGTTTCACACCGTTCACATCACTGGTGACCAGGGTGTCATCATTCACCGCAGGCGGTGGCGTTTTACAGCCGGACAATAAAAGTCCCGCTAACAGGATAAACGCTAAATTTTTTTTCACCTTTTTCCTCACGATATTATCAATATACCTGCATGTTGTTTATCAGAACACGGCTGTTCACCTTCACTGGGGAGGAAGCGCAGTCGGGTAGGTAAGCCGTTAAGATAATGCGGTAAATGACATTTATCCTGTACAGCGCTCAGTCTACCTAAGACTTTTGAGAATTCAAACCATTGCACCCAATGATATAGCATGGTAAAGCGCGTTCATCACCTTCTTATCACACCGCGTTGTCGTGTCGGTTTCACCTTGTCGCGCACAGGGCAAAGCAGACATGCCGAGGCCAGCCAGACACGTCGGGCTGGATAGTGGCACAGTCAGATGACAGGCAAAAAAAAGCCTAAGCGCCAATAACAATTTAACAGCACGCATTGCCTGGACTGCGATCCTGGCGGTCATTGTTCAGGCACCCTCATCCTTATGGCCCTGCGATCGGAAGCGGCACGGCTTTTGCTTGACTCCTTTTTTGCATTCAGAGGGTTGAGCAATGGATGACGCACTGAGCTGGTTGCAGGCCTCACGGCAAAGCGATATTGCCAGTCTGGAGCGACTTCGGCAGACCGGTAAATTAATTACTACGGTCAGCGAGCTGGTTCATCAGCTGCAGCGCGAACGGGGGGCCAGCAACCTGTGGATCTGTTCGCAAGGGCGGCTATATGGCGAGGAGCGCAGTGCAAGTGAGCAGGATGTCAGCCGGAGCCAGCTTGCGTTCAGCCGGGCATTACCCAGAGCGGAGGCTCAACCCGGATACAGCCGCTTTTGCAACCTGATCGCGACAGCGTTACAGGCACTGGCAGACTTGCCGGTTCTGCGCCAGAAGATCGCCCGTCAGGACGTCACACATGCGCAGGCGATGGCGGCGTTCAATGCGATTATTCGTAGCCTGCTTAATCTGGTGTTTGAAGCGGCCGACACCGCCAGCCATCCGGAAATTACCCGGGCACTTATCGCCCTGTTCAGCTTTATGCAGGGCAAAGAGCTGACGGGACAGGAGCGGGCCCAGGGCGCGGCCGGATTTGCGGCCGGGGAGTTTACGGCCGAACAGCGCAGCACGATGGTGGCGCTTATTGAGGCGCAGGAACAGAGCTTTAATACCTTTCAGCAGTTTGCCGATGAGACCGTGCTGCGCAACTGGCAGCCGCTGGCGCAGCCCAGCCGGGAAATTGAGCGGCTGAGGCGCATCGCCTGTACCGACGGCAGGCGCGACGACAGCGGGGCGCTGCACTGGTTCTCGCTGCTATCTGAGCGCATCGATCAAATGAAGTCGCTGGAGGACCAACTGTCTGCTGTGCTGATGGCGCACTGCCGGGACGCTATCGCCCTGGCGCAGCATCAGGCTGGCGCGCCCCTGAGCGTGGCGCCGTCAGGCTGTGACTTCACGCTCTATGTGTCTGGCGCAGACTGGCTGGCTACCCGGCCCACCGCGCTTAACAGCGAAGGCCTCGCCCCACAACTGGGGCGATCGTTACTGTCGTTGATTGGTGAGCAGTCTCAGCATCTGCAGCGCCAGGCCAATGAGCTGGCCGCCATGCGCGCCACGCTCGAAGAGCGCAAGCTGCTCGATCAGGCTAAAAACTGGCTGATGCAGCAGCATGGCCTGAGCGAAGAAAAGGCCTGGCAGACGCTGCGCAAAAGCGCGATGGATCAAAACAAACGGCTACCGGAAATCGCCCAGGCGATTGTGACGGTCGCGGCCACAGTGAAGCGCTAACCCGAAAGGGTTAGCTGCACAACGCTTGTGCGTGACCTGCGTCACCAACGTGCAAAAACGATTAAAAATCCGCCACCTCTCGCCGCGCAGGGCAGACGCGACGGCAAATAATTCTGGCACGCGGTTTGCTTTACCTTAAAGAGTGTACGTATTTGCTTTGCCAACGGCGGTAGAGCGAGTGCTTTGGATAAAGGCGTCCGTCCCCTTGCGAGAGCAGTGGGGAGGACGCCTTTTTTTATTTCTTCAGGGTGGTAAAGATGAGCAAATCGCCAGTTTCACTCTCTCGTCGTCAACTGCTGTTATCCGGCGCCGCCGTCGGTGGACTCTGGCTGCTGCCGGGATTGCGCAACGCGGTATGGGCGGCAGGTTCCGACGCGCCAGAAAAACCGACCGTGCGCGTCGGCTTTATTCCACTGACCGACTGCGCGCCGGTGGTTATGGCCTCGGTAAAGGGGTTTGACAAGAAATACGGCCTGACGCTGCAGGCCAGTAAAGAAGCGAGTTGGGCGGCGGTACGCGATAAACTCACCTCGGGTGAACTGGATGCAGCACACGTACTTTACAGCCTGATCTATGGCCTTCAACTGGGCGTCGCCGGTCCTCAGCACGATATGGCGAACCTGATGACGTTAAACAACAACGGTCAGGCCATCTCACTGTCAAACCAGCTCAAGGCGCAGAAGGTGACCGATGGCGCCAGCCTGAAAAAGGCTATCGACAGCCAGGCGAAGGGCAGCATGACCTTCGCGCATACCTTTCCGACCAGCACCCATGCCATGTGGCTCTATTACTGGCTGGCTAACGCTGGTATCAACCCGTTTGAGGACGTGCGCACCGTCGTGGTTCCGCCACCGCAAATGGTGATGAATATGAAGATTGGTAACATGAGCGGCTTCTGCGTGGGAGAGCCGTGGAACCAGCGGGCGATCAGCGACAATATTGGTTTCACCGCCGCCACCAGCCAGCAGATTTGGCCGGATCATCCGGAAAAAATTCTGGGCACCCGCGCAGAATGGGTCAAAGAGAACCCGAATACGGCCCGCGCGCTCACGTCTGCGGTGCTGGAAGCCGCGCGCTGGATCGATGCGTCAGACGATAACCGACGTGAAACGGCGCAGGTACTGTCCGGACGCGCCTGGATCAACACCAAACCCGAGACGCTGGAAGGGCGCATGCTGGGCCAGTACGAAAACGGACTGGGTCAAAAATGGCAGGATCCCCATGCGATGCGTTTCTTTCACGACGGCAGCGTCAGCTTCCCTTATCTCTCCGATGGCATGTGGTTCCTGACCCAGCTTAAGCGTTGGGGCATGCTCACCAGCGATCCCGATTATCTGGCAGTCGCCAGGCAGATTAACCGTATTGATATCTACAAACAGGCTGCCAGCGCGGTCGGCAACGTCACGCTGCCCGGCAGCGACATGCGCAGCAGCACTTTACTGGACGGCAAAGTATGGGATGGCACCGATCCCGCCGCCTACGCCGCCAGCTTCGCGATCAAACGTTAAGAGAGGCCCTGATGAAAACCCAGACTCGTCCACTGGCGCAGCCGGTCAATACGCCCACTCAGGCAACGGTGGTTTCCCTCCAGGTCACGCCTAAAAAAGTGCGCCCGCCTGCGCGCCTGCGTCCGCTGCTACAGCGCTGTATTCCGGCGCTGTGCGGTGTCCTGCTCCTGCTTCTGGTATGGCAGATCGCGGCGCTGTACAGCCAGGGCTTTCCGGGGCCTTACGCGACCTGGGCGGCGGCGAAAGTCCTGTTTGCCGATCCGTTTTATAACAACGGCCCTAACGATCAGGGCATTGGCTGGAACGTTCTGGCCTCGCTGCAGCGCGTGGCCATCGGGTTCGGTCTGGCGGCGCTGGTGGGTATTCCCGCCGGCTTTCTGTTGGGGCGTTTCACCTTTGTGGCGCGCATGTTCAATCCCATTATCGCCTTGCTGCGTCCGGTCAGTCCGCTGGCCTGGTTACCTATCGGTCTGCTGCTGTTCCAGCGGGCGGAACCGGCCTCAAGCTGGACCATTTTTATCTGTTCGATCTGGCCGATGATCATCAACACCGCAGAAGGCGTGCAGCGCATCCCGCAGGATTACCTCAACGTGGCGCGCGTGCTGCAGCTCTCTGAATGGACCATTATGCGCCGCATCCTGTTTCCCGCCGTGCTGCCTGCCGTCCTCACCGGGGTGCGCCTCTCGATTGGCATCGCCTGGCTGGTGATTGTCGCGGCTGAAATGCTGACGGGCGGTCTGGGCATTGGCTTCTGGATCTGGAACGAATGGAACAACCTGAACGTTGAAAACATCCTGATTGCCATTCTGCTGATTGGTGTGGTCGGCCTGCTGCTTGAGCAGGGACTGATGCTGCTGGCGCGTCGTTTTAGCTGGGATAAATAAGGGGAACATCATGCAACCTATCATTCGCGTACAACAGGTCAGCCAGCGCTTTACCACCTCGGGCGGAGATTTTCTGGCGCTGGACAACGTCAGTTTCGATATTCATCAGGGCGAAACCCTGAGTCTGATCGGTCACTCCGGCTGCGGTAAATCCACGCTGCTTAACCTGATTGCCGGCCTGACCCGACCCACCAGCGGCGTGCTGCTGTGCGATAACCGCGAGGTCACCGGTCCCGGCCCTGAGCGGGCGGTGGTGTTTCAAAACCACTCTCTGCTGCCGTGGCTGACGGCGTTTCAGAATGTCGAACTGGCGGTGCAGCAGGTTTTTAAAGGCAAGATGAACAAGGCGGAGATGCACGACTGGATCGAGCACAACCTCAACCGGGTGCAAATGAGCCATGCCCTGCAAAAGCGTCCCGGCGAGATCTCTGGTGGGATGAAGCAGCGCGTCGGCATCGCCCGCGCCCTGGCAATGAAGCCGCGCGTTTTACTGCTCGACGAGCCGTTCGGCGCGCTGGATGCGTTAACCCGCGCGCACCTGCAGGACAGCGTGATGCGTATTCAGCAGGAGTTAAATACCACCATTGTGCTGATCACCCACGACGTGGATGAGGCCGTGCTGCTTTCTGATCGGGTCCTGATGATGACCAACGGCCCCGCCGCCCAGGTGGGGGACATACTTACCGTCGATTTACCCCGACCGCGTTCGCGCGTGGCGCTGGCTGAGGATGCGCGCTATCACCAGCTGCGCCAAAAAGTGCTGCATTTTCTCTACGAAAAACAGACCTCGGCGGCGTAAGGAAAACACCATGAGACAACGGCTGCTGGTGGTCGGTAACGGGATGGCGGGCATGCACACCGTGGAAACGCTGTTGCAGCTGGCGCCGGAGCGTTATGACATTACGGTCATTGGCCGTGAACCACACGGTAACTACAACCGCGTGCTGTTGTCGCCGCTGCTGGCTGGCGAAAAAACCGTGGAGCAAATCCAGATTCACGATCGTGACTGGTACGCGCGCCAGGGCATCACCTTGCTGGCCGGGGAAACGGCTGAGCAGATCGACGTGGCGGCGCGCACGTTGCGCACCTGCCAGCGCCTGCTGCACTGGGATCGTCTGATTCTGGCGACCGGATCGCAACCGCGCATGCCGCAGGTGGCAGGCATCGATCTGCCGCACGTAACGGCTTTCCGCACGCTGGAGGATGTGGATTTACTGCTGGCCGGTAGCGGGCCGGTCGTGGTCGCCGGCGGCGGTTTTCTGGGCATTGAGGCCGCGGCAGCCCTTCAGGCGCAAGGGCGCGATGTCACGCTGGTACATCGTCAGTCGCGCTTACTGGACCGGCAACTGGACGCCATGGCAGGGGAATTACTGCTTGCCCAGCTCAGCGCACGCGGTATCCGCTGTGAACTGAATTGCAGCGTCGCAGAAATCGGCCCGCAGTCACTGACTCTCAACGATGGCCGACAGCTGGCGGCGGCGCAGGTCGTTATCGCAACGGGCGTGCAGCCAGACATCGCCCTGGCCCAGGCCTCAGGCATTCCCTGTCAGCGCGGCGTTCTGGTGGATCGGCAGTTACGCACCGCCCATGCCGGGATTTATGCGGTCGGCGAATGCTGTGAAATTAGCGGAGAAACCTTTGGCCTGGTTGCGCCTTGCCTGGCGCAGGCGGAGGTGCTGGCCGCTCAGCTGGCGGGATGTCCTCAGGCTGATTTCTACAGTGAAGCTACCGGCACGCGTCTTAAGGTGAGCGGGATCGCGCTGTTCAGCGCGGGTGATATCCGTGAAGCCCCTTCCGTCACCAGTTTCGATCCGCTTTCCGGTCACTATCGACGTCTTTTTATCAAACAGGGGCGGCTCAACGGTGTGCTGCTGTATGGCGACTGCCAGCAGGGTGCCGCGTTGCTGAACCAACTGCATAACGCCAGGCAGGTTTCTGTCAATACGCTGTTTGGCCTTGATGAACCTGAAACGCAGCCGCAGGCTGCAGGAAACCCCGTGATGAATCACTCTAAACCTGTATTAGCCGTCGTGGGTCACGGCATGGTCAGCCACCATTTTCTGGAACAGCTGGTAGCGCGTTATCTGCATCAGCAGTATCACGTCGTGGTGTACGGCGAAGAGCGCCATCCGGCCTACGATCGCGTGCACCTGTCTGAGTACTTCACCGGCAAAGAGGCCGCGCAGCTCTCGCTGGTTGGCGAGGACTTTTTTGCCCAACACGGCATTGAACTACGCAGCGGCTGTCGGGTGGAGGCGATCGATCGTCAGCAGCGTAGCCTGCACGACAGCGACGGCAAAGCACTGTGCTGGGATAAACTGGTGCTGGCGACCGGTTCGCGCGCGTTTGTGCCTCCGGTACCGGGACATGAGGGCGAACGCTGCTTTGTGTACCGCACGCTGGACGATCTGGATGCGATCGCCGCCTGTGCCGGTAAAAGCCAGCGCGGTGTGGTCATCGGCGGTGGTCTGTTGGGGCTGGAAGCCGCCAATGCGCTGAAGCAGTTGGGGTTGGAAACCCACGTCGTTGAGTTTGCGCCGCGCCTGATGGCCGTGCAACTGGACGAAGGTGGCGCGCTGATGCTGCGGCAGAAAATTGATTCACTGGGCGTGACGGTTCACACCTCCAGGCAGACTGAACAGATTGCGACCCAGCCAGACGGAAGCCTGGTGCTGCACTTTGCCGATGGTGGCGAACTGGCCACCGATCTGGTGCTGTTCTCTGCGGGCATCCGGCCGCGTGACGAGCTGGCCCGCACCGCCGATATCAGCGTTGGCCCACGCGGCGGCATTACGATCAATGACGTCTGCCAGACCAGCGATGACGATATCTACGCTATCGGCGAATGTGCCCTGTGGAACGGACAAATTTTTGGCCTGGTGGCGCCGGGCTATCAGATGGCGCGCGTGCTGGCCGGGCATCTGGCCGCCGAGCCAGCCCGGTTCAGCGGGGCCGATATGAGCACCAAACTGAAGCTGCTGGGCGTGGAAGTGGCCTCTTTTGGTGATGCGCACGCGAAAACGGCAGGCAGCCTGAGCTACTTCTGGGCCGATGGTCCGAAAGGCATTTATAAGAAAATTGTGGTCAGCGCTGACGGTAAGCGGTTGCTGGGCGGCGTGCTGGTCGGTGACAGCAGCGACTATGCCACGCTGTTGCAGATGATGTTAAACGCGATGCCGCTGCCGGAGGCGCCGGAAGGGCTGATTCTGCCTGCGCTGCAGGGTGCGCAAGCCAAAGGTCTGGGCGTTGCCATGCTGCCCGACAGCGCCCAGATCTGCTCCTGCCACAACGTCAGCAAAGGCGATATCTGCCAGGCGGTGCAGAGTGGCTGTGGCGATATGGCCAGCATTAAAAGCTGCACCAAAGCCGCGACCGGCTGTGGCGGCTGCTCGGCACTGGTAAAACAGGTGATGGAGTTCCAGCTGGAAAACCTTGGCGTTGAGGTGAAAAAAGATATCTGCGAGCATTTTGCCTATTCACGTCAGGCGCTCTACCACCTGATTCGCATCCATGAAATCAAAACCTTCGATGACCTGCTGGCGCGCCACGGGCGCGGCTGCGGCTGCGAGGTCTGCAAACCGTTGGTCGGGTCCCTGCTGGCCTCGTGCTGGAATGACTATTTGCTGAAACCGGCCCATCTGCCGCTTCAGGATACCAACGATCGCTACTTTGCCAATATCCAGAAAGACGGCACCTATTCCGTCGTGCCGCGCGTGCCGGGCGGGGAGATCACGCCGCAGGGGCTGATCGCCATTGGCGAAGTGGCGGCACGTTACGATCTCTACACCAAGATTACCGGCGGTCAGCGCATCGACCTGTTTGGCGCACGGCTGGATCAACTGCCTGAGATCTGGGAAACCCTGCTGGCAGCAGGCTTTGAAACCGGCCATGCCTACGGGAAGTCGCTGCGTACGGTGAAATCCTGTGTGGGCTCGACCTGGTGTCGCTACGGCGTGCAGGATTCCACCGCCTTCGCCATCGATCTGGAGAATCGCTACAAAGGCCTGCGCGCGCCGCACAAAATCAAAATGGCCGTCTCGGGTTGTACCCGCGAATGTGCGGAAGCGCAGAGCAAAGATATTGGGGTGATCGCCACAGAAAAGGGCTGGAACCTGTACGTGTGCGGCAATGGCGGCATGAAACCGCGCCATGCCGAGCTGTTTGCCAGCGATCTGGATGATGAAACCCTGATCCGCTATGTCGATCGCATTCTGATGTTCTACGTGCGCACGGCGGAGCGCTTACAGCGCACCAGCGTCTGGATGGATAACATGGAAGGCGGCCTGGATTACCTGCGCGACGTCGTGATCAATGACAGCCTCGGTATTGCCGCAGTGCTGGAGCAGGAAATGCAGCAGGTTGTGGAAACGTATCAGTGTGAATGGCAGACCACGCTGGCAGAGCCATCGCGCCGTGCGCTGTTTACCGCCACGGTGAACAGCGATCAGCCGGATGAAACGCTGCACTATGCGCGCGTACGCGGTCAGCGTCAGCCGCACACCGCCAGCAGTATTCCGCTGATGCACCTGCCCGCCGAAACCTGGAGCGAAGTCTGTTCGCTGGATGCCATTCCGGCCGAAGCGGGGATCGGTGCGCGCCTCGGCAGCGTGCGCATTGCGCTGTTCCGTTTCGGCGACGACTGTTATGCACTGGAAGATCGCGAGCCGGGCAGCGACGCCAGCGTGCTGTCGCGAGGCATCCTCGGCGATGTGGCCGGTGAACCCGTCGTTATTTCACCGCTCTACAAACAGCGCGTGCGCCTGCGCGACGGCCAAAGTCTGGATGATCCGCAGTATCAGCTGCGCTGCTGGCCGGTGAAGCTGGAGGATGGCCAGGTCTGGGTCGCTAACCGTCCGATTAACCTGATGGCGCAGGCATCATGAAAACGACCTGTGCCTATTGCGGCGTGGGCTGTGGCGTCGAGGTGACCCTGCAACACAGCGAATCTGCACAGGTGAATGGCGATCCGCTGCATCCGGCCAACGGCGGGCGACTGTGCGTTAAAGGGGCCGCGCTGGGGGAAACACTGACCCGGACGGGACGCCTGCTGCATCCCTGTATTCATCAACAGCAGGTCAGCATGGCGGCGGCGCTGGATGCCGCCGCTGACGGGCTCCGGAAGATTATCGCAGAGCACGGCCCTGAGGCCGTGGCCTTTTATGGCTCAGGCCAGTTGCTCACGGAAGATTACTACGTGGCCAACAAGCTGATGAAAGGCTTTCTTGGCGTCGCCAATATCGATACCAACTCGCGCCTCTGCATGGCTTCAGCGGTGGTGGGCTATAAGCGGGCGCTCGGGGCGGATGCGGTACCCTGCTGCTATGAGGATCTGGAGCAGGCGGATCTGATTGTGATGGTCGGCTCCAACGCGGCCTGGGCCCATCCGGTCATCTTTCAGCGACTCAGACAGGCGAAACAGCAGCGGCCGGAGATGCAGGTGGTGGTGATCGATCCGCGCCGCACCGCCAGCTGTGATATCGCCGATCTCCACCTGGCAGTGCGGCCGGGCAGCGATCCGGCTCTGTTTTCAGGCCTGCTGCACTGGCTGGCCCAGAATCAGGGCATTGAGGCGACAATGCTGCCGCACCTGGACGGCGTTGAAGCCACCCTGCAGGCAGCCAGCCAGTGGGGAATAGCTGAAGTTGCGGAACACTGCGATCTCAGCGATGCGCAGGTGGTGGCCTTTTATCAGCTGTTTGCCCAGCGTGATCGGGTCCTGACCTTGTGGTGCATGGGCATCAACCAGTCACAAAGCGGCAGTGACAATAACAATGCGATAATTAATGCGCATCTTCTCAGCGGAAAAATAGGCCGTCCCGGCTGTGGGCCGTTTTCACTCACCGGCCAGCCCAATGCCATGGGCGGACGTGAAGTGGGCGGCTTAGCCAACCAGCTGGCGGCACACATGAGTTTTAACGAAGCGGACTGCGATCGTTTACAGCGTTTCTGGCACAGCCCGACCATTGCCCGCCAGCCCGGACTGACCGCCGTGGCGCTGTTTGACGCGATCGATCGGGGAGAGGTTAAAGCCGTCTGGATCATGGGCACCAATCCGGCTGTGTCAATGCCGGAAGGCAATCGCGTGGCCCGGGCGCTGGCCAACTGTCCGCTGGTGATCGTCTCCGACGTGCTGGCGCACACGGATACCACAGTCTTTGCCCATATTCTGCTCCCCGCCCAGGGCTGGGGCGAAAAAAACGGCACCGTGACCAATTCTGAACGCCGTATTTCCCGTCAGCGTGCGTTTGTTGCACCCGCCGGGGAAGCCAAACCCGACTGGTGGCTGCTGGCGCAGGTGGCGCAGCGGCTGGGGTTCGGTCAGGCATTTAACTGGACCCATCCGGCGGCGATCTTCCGCGAGCATGCGGCGCTGTCCGGCTTTGAGAACGCGGGCGAACGCGCTTTTGATATCAGCGGCCTGGCACAGCTCAGCGATGCCGAGTGGGATGCGCTGACGCCTGTTCAGTGGCCCGTCAATGCCCGTCACCCACAAGGCTGTGCCCGGCTGTTCAGCGACCGGCGTTTTTATCATCCGGATGGCAAGGCACGGCTGCTGCCACCGGCCACGCCGCCGCCTTTAGAGCGCAGTGCTCGTTATCCCTTACTGATGAACAGCGGGCGCGTACGCGATCAGTGGCACACCATGACGCGCACCGGCCTGGTGCCTCGCCTGATGCAGCACTGTGACGAACCTTTTGCCGCCTTGCATCCGGAAGAGGCGCGCCGTTATGGCCTGTTTGCCGGCGCGCTGGCGCGCGTGCAGTCTGAATGGGGATGGATGGTGGTGCGCGTGACGCTGGACAGCGGTCTGCGGCGCGGGGAGCTGTTTGTGCCGATGCACTGGAACCGTCAGTTCAGCCTGCAGGGTAACGTCGGGGGTTTAGTGGCCGCGACCCGCTGCCCGGTTTCGGCTCAGCCCGCCTTTAAACAGACAGCGGTGCGAATTCAGTTATTACAACCCCGCTGGCAGGGCTGGCTCTGGCAGAGAAACAGTGCGCCACCGGCCGGGCTGCGTTACTGGGCGCGCACCCCGCATGAGGGCGCGCATCGCTTTGCGCTGGCCGGAGAGGACCAGCCGCAGCGCTGGCTGGCGTCTCAGTTCAGCGTTGAAGGGTTGCAACTGCAAACCGCCAGCGATGGCGGCCACAGCTATCGACTTCTGGCATGGCGGGACGGTGAACTGCAGCTGGCCTTTTATGCTGACCAGCGCTTACCTGAAATCCAGCACGACAGGGTCGCTCAGGCCTTTCGTCAGGCACCGGCGGACGCTGCTGAACGCCACGCGCTGCTGGCAGGCCAGGCGGCGCAGGCCCCGGCGACCGGACGCATTATCTGTAGTTGCTATGGCGTGGGCGAACAAACGATTCTTGATGCTATTCGTCAGGGCTGCCACAGCACCCAGGCACTGGGCAAAGCGCTCAAATGTGGCACCAACTGTGGCTCCTGCCTGCCGGAGCTAAAACACCTTCTGCTTTCCGTCTCTGTCCCGGAGGAATTATGACGCTGGCTATTCACACCTTAGATAAACTGCTGGCGCCCGAAAACGCGTCCCGCCCCGGCCGCGTCTGGTTAGTGGGCGCCGGGCCGGGCGATGTCGACCTGCTGACGGTAAAAGCGCTGCGTTTACTGCACGGCGCTGAAGTGGTGGTTTACGATCGCCTGGTGAGTGAGGCGGTCATGGCGGAAGTGCCGGACAGCGCGCTCTGCATCGACGTGGGTAAACGGCCCGGTCACCACGGCCTGAAACAGGCGCAGATCAATCAACTGCTGGTGGATCTGGCGCTCAGCGGGCGCAACGTCGTGCGCCTGAAAGGCGGCGATCCCTTTATCTTTGGTCGCGGTGGCGAAGAGATGGTGTGCCTGCAGCAGGCTGACATTGTCTGTGAGGTCGTGCCCGGCATTACGGCTGCCGTCGGCTGTGCCGCCGCAAGCGGGATTCCGCTGACGCACCGGGATTGCGCCCAGTCCCTGCGCTTTATTACCGGACACGGGCGCAGCGGTGAGCCTCAGTTGGATGCCGCCGCGCTGGCAGCCAGTAATCAGACGCTGGTGTTTTACATGGGGCTGAGCTGGAGCAGCATCATTAGCAGCCGTCTGCGTGAGTATGGCCGCAGGGAGGATACGCCGGTCGCCATTATCGAAAACGGCACGCGCCAGGATCAGCGGGTGTTGGTGACCACGCTGGCAGGGCTGCCAGAGACGATCGCGCAGCATAAACCGGTGTCGCCGTCGTTGCTGATCGTCGGAGACGTGGTTCGCTACTATCGAGCCGACCTGCTTGTCAGGCTGGGCGCAGAGGCGGCCATTTGCCAGGCGTGATAATCAGGTTGCCAAGGCCACGCGTTAACATCAGGGGGCGCGGCGAGCGGGTAAGGGCGCAACCAGCACCTTAACGCCCAATGCCTCAAACGCGGAGATATGCGCCTGGCTGATCCCGCTGTCGGTAATCAGGTAGTGGATGTGGCTCCAGTCGCAGGGCAGCGCAAACATCGAGACCTTATCAATCTTGCTGGAGTCGGCCACGACGTAGACGGTGCTGGCGGATTTGATCATCGCCATTTTTACTTTGATGTCGGTTTCGCTGGGAAAGCTCAGGCCGAGCCGTGGCGAGATACAGGCGGTGGCGAGAAACAGTTTTTCTGACAGCACGTTTTCAAAGAAGCTGGCGGCCTTGTCTCCGGACGTTGAAAGCGTCGGAAATTTAAAGGTCCCGCCCGTCAGCAGCACATTGATCCCGGGCTCGCCGCCCAACTTCAGGGCGATATTCACGGCGGTGGTCACTACCGATAAACGCCGGATGTGGCTGATGGCATCCGCGATAGCCGTGGTGGTGGTGCCAGAATCGAAAATCACCGTATCACCGTTTTCGATATGCTGGGCAGCCAGGCGCCCAATCGCGTCTTTTTCTTCCATGTGGGTCTGACGTTCCAGCTGCAGCAGGCCGGTATTCTGTTTGCCGGTCATCAGGGTCGCGCCGCCGTGGTAGCGCTGCACGAAACCCTGTTTTTGCAACATCCGCAGGTCGGTTCGCAGCGTGGCCTCGGTCAGCCCGAACGTTTTCGTCAGCGCTTTCACCGTCACCGTCCCGTCCTCCCGAATCATCTCCAGGATCTTGTCACGACGCTGCTGCATTTCAGCTAGCTGCTCAGTCTTGCTTTTCAATCGAAACGCTCCCTCTTTTAATCGCATCGGGCTTATAGCGATAACGCGTTGTCGCAGAGTTTAACCCGCAGATTTCGCCTTTGCGAGTCAGCATGAAAAGATGTTTATTTTCGTTCGAAAGTCAATATGCGCCATGCTTTATCCCTTTCACCTTCGCGACAGCAACACAATCCATATTACTCAGGCGTTTTGCAACCGGGATCACGCGCTTTGAACCGAATCACGCCGCCAGGCACGCAGTGTTGTGAAATTTGATCTTAGCCACATTAACCATCAATTCGATAGCTTATATTTTTGTTCGAAAATGAATGCGGCAAATAAAATACCAGAGAGGACAGTCGGATGAGCGGTGAATATGACGTTAACCTGCGCTATGGCGTAGACACCACAATGAATCTGAGCGGCAAAGTGGCCGTGGTGACGGGCGGGCTGGGCGGCATCGCCATGGCCAGTAATCAGATGCTGCTGGAGAAAGGGGCGAGCCTGGCGCTGCTTTATCCGCCCTTTGAAGCGGATAAGGTCGACAGTGCGCGCGCAGCCCTGGCCGGACAGGTGCAGTTTATTTGCTGCGATGTAACCGATCCTGCCGACGTTGAGCAGGCGTTCGACGCCATTGTTGATCACTACGGTCATATCGACATTCTGGTGAACTGTGCCGGCTACGTGATGCTTCAGCCCGTGCTGGAAACCGATTTTGCCGAGTGGCAAAAGCAGATCGCCGTGAACCTGACCGGGCCTTTTCTGTGCTCACAGGCTGCGGGCAAGCAGATGGTCAAGGCGGGCAACGGCGGCAAGATCATCAATATCGCCTCTCAGGCGGCGTCCATCGCTATCGACAACCACGTCGCTTATACCTCCGCCAAAGCCGGGTTACTGGGCATGACCAAAGTGATGGCGAAAGAGTTTGCTCCGCACCGCATTAACGTGAATACCCTGTCGCCCACTGTGGTGCTGACCCCGATGGGGGAAAAAGCCTGGCGCGGTGAGAAGGGCACCGAAATGAAAAAACTGATCCCGTTAGGCCGCTTTGCCTACACCGACGAGATCGCCGCCGCCGTGCTGTTTTTTGCCAGCAACGGCAGCGACATGATTACCGGGGCCGACCTGATGATCGACGGTGGCTTTACCATCTGGTAAGGCCACCGCCAGGCTTCGTTTTCCTCTGCCAACACCCTAATAGCGAGACACACCATGAAAAAAACGACGTTGCTCTGCACCACGCTTGCGGCCTGTTTGTTTTCTCACACCGCGCTGGCGGTTGAGAAAGGCACCATTATGATTTTGGTTAACTCACTGGATAACCCTTATTACGCCTCGGAGGCCAAGGGCGCCAACGTGAAAGCTCAGGCGCTGGGCTACAAAACCTCGGTGCTCTCTCACGGTGAAGACGTTAAGAAGCAGAACGAGTTGATTGATGCGGCTATCGGCAAAAAAGTGCAGGGCATTATCCTGGACAACGCGGATTCCACGGCCAGCGTGGCGGCCATCCAAAAAGCCAAACAGGCCGGTATTCCGGTGGTGCTGATCAACCGTGAAATTCCGGTAGATGACGTGGCGCTGGAACAGATTACCCACAATAACTTCCAGGCGGGCTCTGATGTGGCCAACGTGTTTGTTGAGAAAATGGGAGAGAAAGGGAAATACGCCGAGCTGACCTGCAACCTCGCCGACAATAACTGCGTCACCCGTTCGAAATCCTTCCATCAGGTGCTGGAACAGTATCCGGATATGCAAAGCGTCGCGCGTCAGGATGCCAAAGGCACGTTGATCGACGGCAAGCGCATCATGGACAGTATTCTGCAGGCTCACCCGGATGTAAAAGGCGTTATCTGTGGTAACGGCCCGGTGGCGTTAGGCGCCATTGCCGCCCTGAAAGCAGCCGGACGCAATGATGTCGTGGTCGTCGGCATTGATGGCAGTAACGATGAACGCGATGCGGTGCAGGCCGGAACGTTAAAAGCCACCGTGATGCTCCAGGCGCAGGCCATTGCCGCTCAGGGCGTAACCGATCTTGATAATTACATTCAGAAAGGCGTGAAGCCTGAGAAGCAGCGCGTGATGTTTCGCGGCATTTTGATCACACCGGACAATGCAAAAAACGTACAGGACTTTAACTACAAGTCGTAATCCATTGTTGTCGCGCCCGTACTGACGGGCGCCAGGGAGAATGTCATGTACAACCGACTCTGGCTGATACCGATCGTGATAGCACTGGGTAGCTGTCGTATTGTGTCGCAGCAGGAACTGGCCGACCTCAAGAATCCCCCGAATCCTCACATGGCCAATATCGGGCAACTCTGGCAGCAGAAGCTGGTGCCACAGATCGTGGCGCAGGCAAAGCCGTTGGGCGAGCTCACTCAGCGCCTGCAGTCAGAGAAGGATCTGGACAGCGCCTGTCGCGCCCTGGGCTACCGGGCGCAGAGCGAGAATCCCTGCATATTCAGCGTCAGCGTGAGTGGGGAAGTCACGGCGCTGGATACCACCTCACGCAACGGCAAAATGAAAGTTAAAGCGGCATCAGGTGACACTGTCACTATTCAGATCGGGCCCATCATTCGTGGGACGGCGCTGCGGGATGCTTACAAAGGGGCCAGCTATCAGGATTTTAACGATCAGGTGATGTTTAGCGACTTTGGTAAAGCCATCAATCAGCAGGCGGTCACCATGATACATAACGCCGCCGTAAAACCGGGCGACCGGGTTGACGTGGTCGGCGTTTTTAGCAGCTGGGACATTTCCCACGCGCTACCCGATATTACGCCCGCCCAGATCACGCGTCAGTGAGGAGGTGATCATGCATGTTACTGAACAGCAAGACGACGTCATTATTGAGACGCGCGGCCTGTCGCGGGTTTATCCCGGCGTGACCGCCCTGGATCAGGTTAACTACCGGGTTTATCGCAACAAGGTCAATGTGCTCATCGGGGAAAACGGTGCCGGCAAATCCACCATGATGAAGATGCTGGCCGGGGTGGAAACCCCATCGTCAGGCGTGATTCTGCTGGATGGCAAACCTGTGACGCTTCACTCCACCCAACAGGCCGAAAAATTGGGCATCAGCATTATCTTTCAGGAGCTGAACCTGTTCCCGAATATGAACGTGATGGACAACATCTTTATCGCCAATGAGTTCTTCCAGCGCGGCGTCATCAACGAAAAGTATCAGTATCAGCTGGCCAAAGCACTGCTGGAACGGCTGGAACTGGACGTCGATCCTTATGCTGCGCTGGATGCGCTGGGCATTGGTCATCAACAGCTGGTCGAGATCGCCCGCGCGCTGTCGAAGGATACGCGCGTGCTGATTATGGATGAACCGACCAGCGCCCTGAGTCAGTCGGAAGTTAAAGTGCTGTTCAACGTCATTGAACAGCTCAAGCGACGCGGCGTCACCATTATCTATATCTCCCATCGGCTGGAAGAGCTAATGGAGATCGGCGACCACATTACGGTTTTCCGGGACGGGCGTTTCATCGCCGCGCGTGAGGTGCGCGACGTCAGCGTGCCCTGGATCATTGAACAAATGGTTGGCGACAAGAAAAAGCACTTCGACTATCAACCCGCGCCGCAGGGGGAGACGGTGCTGCAGGTGGCGGGGCTCACCGCACTGCATCAGAACGGTGGCTACCGGCTCAATGCGGTGAGTTTCAGCCTGCGCAAAGGCGAAGTGATTGGTATTTATGGCCTGCTGGGCGCCGGACGAACAGAGCTGTTTAAGGGATTAACCGGGTTACTGCCTTGTCAGCGTGGGGAGATTCAGTTAGGTGGACAGCGGCTGGACAACTGCAGTTTCCAGCAGCGACTGAAGCGCGGCATCACGCTGGTGCCGGAGGATCGTAAAGGTGAAGGCGTGATCGAGCTGATGTCGATTAGCGCCAATATGACCTTGTCGAATCTCAGCCTGCGCGGCTTTCGCCGGGCGCTGGGCATCGTGCACCCTGACAAAGAACGGCAGCGTGTCAATGAAATGATTCAGCACCTGGTGATTAAAGTCAGCGACAGCGAGTTGCCTATCAGCGCGTTAAGCGGCGGCAATCAGCAGAAGGTGGTGCTGGGAAAAGCGCTGATGACCGGACCTGCGGTGGTGTTGCTGGATGAGCCCACCCGCGGCATTGATGTCGGGGCCAAAACCGATGTGTATCACCTGATTGGCAAACTGGCGCAGCAGGGGCTGGCGGTGATGTTTTCGTCGTCCGAACTGGATGAGGTCATGGCGCTCGCCGATCGGATTCTGGTCATGGCCGATGGCCGTATTACTGCCGATTTGCCCCGTGCCGCTGCCACGCGCGAAAAACTGATTAGTGCATCCACCCCGCAAGCCTGAGGTTGCCGGAGAATAAGATGAATCAAAAATATCTGCTGTACATGTACTTACTCAAGGCGCGTACCTTTATTGCGCTGCTGATCGTGGTCGGCTTTTTTAGCGTGATGGTGCCTAATTTCCTGACGCCGTCGAACATGCTGATTATGACCCAGCACGTGGCGATTACCGGGCTGCTGGCTATCGGCATGACCCTGGTGATCCTGACCGGAGGTATCGATCTGTCTGTCGGTGCCGTCGCCGGGATCTGCGGCATGGTGGCGGGCGCGTTACTGACGTCGGGCGTGCCGCTGTGGAATGGCGCGCGACTGTTTCTTAATGTGCCGGAGGTGATCCTCACGGTCGCGCTGTTTGGCACGCTGGTGGGCATCGTCAACGGCACGATAATTACTCGCCTCGGCGTTGCCCCTTTTATCTGTACGCTGGGCATGATGTATGTGGCCCGTGGCGCAGCGCTGCTGTTTAACGATGGCGCCACCTACGCCAATCTGGTTGGCATGCCCGCGCTGGGCAATACCGGTTTCGCACTGCTGGGTTCCGGCACCGTACTGGGGGTTTTTATTCCCATCTGGCTGATGATCGGCTTTTTACTCCTTGGCCTGTACCTGACACGGAAAACGCCGCTTGGGCGCTATATCTATGCCACCGGCGGCAATGAGTCGGCCGCGCGGCTGGCGGGGGTGCCCATCATCAAAGTCAAAGTGTTTGTTTACGCTTTTTCCGGGCTGTGTGCCGGATTAGTTGGGCTGGTGGTGGCTTCTCAGCTGCAGACCGCGCACCCCATGACAGGCAACATGTTTGAGATGGATGCCATCGGTGCCACGGTGCTGGGTGGCACGGCGTTGGCAGGCGGCCGTGGCCGCGTGTCCGGTTCCATTATCGGTGCCTTCGTGATTGTTTTTCTGGCCGATGGCATGGTGATGATGGGCGTCAGTGATTTCTGGCAGATGGTGATCAAGGGCGTGGTGATTGTCACCGCCGTGGTGATTGACCAGTTCCAGCAGCGTTTACAAAGCAAAGTGATACTACTGCGCCGCCATGATAAGCAGCCGCCGGCGGTGCCCCATGCTGACATTCGTCATGGATAACAGGAGAACACAATGAACCGGGATTTTAGTGGGAAAACGGTCGTCATCACCGGCGCCTGTCGCGGTATTGGCGCAGGCATTGCCGCCAGGTTTGCCCAGGACGGCGCAAACCTGGTGATGGTATCCAATTCTGAACGTGTTTTTGCCACGGCGGACAGCCTGCGGCCCATCGCCAACGCGATTCTGGCCCTGCAGGCGGATGTAACCGATGAGAACGATGTGCAGCAGGTGTATCAGCAGGCATTTGAGCGCTTTGGCCGCATTGACGTTTCGGTTCAGAACGCGGGCATTATCACGATTGATACCTTCGGGAATATGCCCAAAAGCGATTTCGAACGGGTGCTGGCGGTGAACACCACGGGCGTCTGGCTGTGCTGTCGTGAAGCCGCTAAATACATGGTGCAGCAAAACGGCGGCAGCCTGATTAACACGTCTTCAGGGCAGGGGCGTAAAGGATTTATCTACACGCCACACTATGCTGCCAGCAAAATGGGCGTCATTGGCATTACGCAAAGTCTGGCGCTGGAGCTGGCCCGCTGGAATATCACGGTTAATGCGTTTTGCCCTGGCATCATCGAAAGCGAAATGTGGGATTACAACGATCGCGTCTGGGGCGAAATTCTGAGCACGCAACAAAAAACCTATGGTAAAGGCGAGCTGATGGCGGAATGGGTAGAGAACATTCCCCTTAAACGGGCCGGGCAGCCACAGGACGTTGCCGGGCTGGTCGCCTTTCTGGCATCGGATGATGCGCGCTACATTACCGGACAAACCGTTAATGTTGATGGCGGGCTAATTTTTTCCTGAAACAAGCGGGTTGTCTGGCCGCGACATGCGGCCAGGTGGCTCGCAGATGCACAAATATCGAGTTAAGTCATGAATCTGGGTCACATTATGCTAAAATAATTAGCGCTGGTTTTATCATTCTCATTGAGAAACCACCTGATGATTTTTATGCCCGGACGTAATGATTTGATGTTTAGACCTGTGACTTTCTCTCTCGCTGCTCTTACAGCGCTTCTGGCGCTGCCCGCCGGTGCGCTGCAAACGGATCATCAGGTGTCGGAAACCCCTTTTAGCGATCCCACGCGTTTTCGCCAGTCACTGGACGATCTTCCTTCTCTTGGCAACGTCGAAGATAACCATGACTGGAGCAAAAAGCTGGCGAAGGCGGCCAAAAGTATTGCGGAAGCCAATGAAAGCAGCAGTGATCTGACCCTGGGCGAGCAGGCCGGGCAGTGGGCTTTTGACCGACTGCGCGACGAAGTGGCGACGCGGGTTGAGAGTGAAGGGCAGTCTTTACTCTCGCCTTATGGCAACGCCGAGTTCAACTTAAACGTGGACATGGCCGGCAACTTTGACGGCACCGGCGGCAATCTGTTCAGCCCGCTGGCTGATGAGAATCGCTACCTTACGTTCAGTCAGCTTGGGCTGCACGACTCTGTTGAAGGCGTTGTAGGTAATGCCGGGCTGGGTCAGCGCTGGGACGCAGGCAACTGGCTGTTGGGTTACAACAGTTTTATCGATCGTAGCTTTCGCACTGGACTTCAGCGCGCCTCGGTGGGCACTGAGGCCTGGAGCAACAATCTGCGCTTTTCTGCTAACTACTATCATCCCTTGTCCGGATGGCGTAATCGCGGTGACAGCCAGCAGTCCCGCATGGCCGAAGGTTACGACATCACCACCCAAAGCTATTTGCCGTTCTATCGTCAGCTGGGCGTATCATTCAGCTATCAGCAATATCTGGGGGAAAAGGTTGACCTGTTTAACAGCGGCAACCGTTACCATAACCCGGCGGCGCTCTCGCTGGGGTTGTCTTATACGCCCGTGCCGCTGGTGACCATTTCGGCCAGCCACAAAACCAGCAGTGCCGGAGAGAGCCAGGATCAGCTTGGCCTCAAACTCAATTACCGCTTTGGGGTCGCGCTGAGCAAGCAGCTGGATGCCAATAACGTCGCGGAAGCGCGCTCCCTACGGGGCAGCCGCTACGACACGGTGACGCGCAGCCAAAACCCGGTGATGGCCTACAGGCAGCGTAAAACGCTGTCTGTATTCCTGGCGACGCCGCCGTGGCAGCTTAATCCCGGTGAGAGCGTACCGCTCAAGCTGCAACTGCGCGCCAGTCATAGCATTAAGGCGCTGAGCTGGCAGGGCGATACTCAGGCACTGAGCCTGACATCACCGCCGAACAATAATGCCATTGATGGCTGGAGCGTGATCGTTCCCCCCTGGGACAGCACGCCGGGCGCCAGCAATGAGTACCGTCTGTCGGTCACGGTGGAAGACAGTAAACAGCAGCGCGTCACTTCAAACTGGATCACCCTGAAAGTGCAAGCGCCATTGTCGATGGATGAGCCCGCGGTTGAGGGTGCTGTCCAGATGCCCTCGTCCAGTAACAGCCTGAGTTTTAGCGAATAAGCAAGGTTACAGAGCGAGAGAGAGTATGTTGTCGTGCGGGTAAGTGCCTGCGATCTTTTAAAAATGGCGGTTAATGGGTGGCCTTGCTTCTTCTTGCTGCCAGCCTGGATGCACAGACGTATTCACCTTCTCGGGTCAGACTCGAGGCGACATTTTGTGTCTTTTACCGATCCCGTTCGGGATTGTGGCGATATCTTCAGACGGAAGTGCACGCGCTGAGATCATCGAAAATCTTATCCGCGAACTGACAGCGCGGGTGATTATTGAACCCGCAGGCTGTTGAACGTCGACGTGATTCCTCACTCCCAGCGTTGGCGCTGTTAAAGGGGGTTGAAGTGTGAGTGGGAAGATCGGGCTTAGGCTGGCGGATGAAAAAACGGCCCGTCAGACACAGGCCGGGCCGTTTTGCAATGAGGGTAAACGATTAGAACTGGTAGGTCATACCTACGCCCGTAATGTCGTCTGTTGCCAGACCCAGCGGGTTGTTTTTCTTCAGCAGGTTAATTTTGTACTCAGCATACACTGACATATTTTTATTAAAGTAATAGGTCGCACCAACTGCCGTATACTTGTACAGATCAGCCTCGCCAATTCCTTCAAGATCTTTCGCTTTCGAGGCGACGTAGCCAATAGAGGGTCGGAAGCCGTTCAGGAACTGGTACTGTGCCACAACTTCCATGTTTTGCGTTTTATTCGCAAAACCACCGTTAATTGGAGTCGCGTTGAGGGTTTCACCGTACATGGCTGCCAGATAGATCTGATTGGCGTCATATTTGGCTGCTGTTGCCCACAGTTGTGCTTTATCACCCCGACCGAAGGCTGCAGTGTTTTGCGCCGCAATACGATTCAGGCTGGCATAGGAGCCCACAAAGCTCAGGCCAAAATCAAAGTCATAGGACGTAGACAGGGCAAAGCCATCGCCGTTAGAGCGACGCACTTCCAGGCCTGTATCAGTGGTGCTGGTGCGATCGTTTTTGCCTTCATACTGCGCCGCAACGTTCCAGCCTTTAACCAGACCAAAGAAGTCTTTATTACGCCAGGTCAGCAGGCCGCCCGAACGCAGGCTTAAAAACGCATCAGAGTTCGCTGAATCACCGCCAAACACAGGCAGCATATCGGTATAACCCAGTGCGTCATAAACCAGGCCGTAGTTACGGCCGTAGTCCACAGAACCCAGTTGGCCGAATTTCAGACCGGCGTAGCCCAGACGGGTTTTGTTACCGTTGTTAGCATCACTACCTTCAGAGTTTTTCAGGCTGTACTGGTACTGCCAGAAACCGTAACCAGTGAGTTGATCGGTAATCGCGGTTTCACCTTTAAAACCTAAACGTGCATAACTGGCGTCACCGTTGTTGCTATTATCGTCGGAAAAATAACGCAATACGTTAACCTTGCCTTGAATATCCAGCTTATTCCCGTCTTTATTATAAATCTGTGCGGCCTGAGCAGTAGACAGACCGATCAGTAACGGCATTAATGCCGCCACTAATGTGCGCTTCATCATTTATTATTTACCCTGTGGTTATATTATTATTTCCCCTCTGTTGGGGTGAAAAGAAAATGACACAAATTGTTAATTCAGCCTAGCGCAATAAGTGTAACTAATTGTGTATTTTAAGGAACTAAATCCCAATCAAGCCAGTCTGGCGGCGATGGTGCTACCTGTCAGTGCTTTTTCTTATGACCCTGCCAGCAATGTAAATGCAAGAAAAGCATATAAAACAGATGATTAGTGATTTTTATAGAAAGGGGAAATGCAATATGGCAAAAAAATGATATTGCTAGCCTTTCTGTCTAAATAATCAACACACCTCGTGCAATAAATGAACAAAACAGGTTTGATGGTTAACCATTAGGTTGCTTAGTGATAATTAAATCGGCGATCGGTAATTTATTAACGCTCTGATGATAACCTGCGAAACAATATTACCAGTTTCATATAAATATATTTAAATTGAGAGGGTGAGTATTTTTTTATCACTTTTTTAAATTACGCCGATAAAAATCATGTCTGTCGCATTAACGTTATCTCTAATACTTATCCTCCTCTGCACGACAGCCGTGCAACTGCCCTGATTTAAGGCGGTTGCTGCACTATTTTGAGCAGATAGTTTATCAGCGATCACAAAAGCGATATTTCATCCCGCGAATGCATAATTCTGCTTTAAAAAGCTCTGCCATCCCGCCTTTGTCAGATAACTATTCACTATTTATGCAAAATAAGTGAATGGTGACCTTTCGTAACCTGTTGATATTACTAAACCCAGCTTGTTTTATGCATTTTAGTCCTTGGCTGGCACGCTATCTGCAAACTAGAGTAGGGCGAGATTTATTATATTTTTAACAATTAACATACAAATACGTTACCCGCTGGGGAACAGGAGAAGGGCTATGTCACTGCAGGTTTCGCGTCAGGATTTTGATCAATGGATGATGCCCGTTTATGCACCCGCCAGCTTTGTACCCGTCCGTGCTGAAGGTTCAACCCTCTGGGATCAGCAGGGAAAAGACTATATCGATTTTGCCGGGGGTATTGCCGTTAATGCGCTCGGGCATGCGCATCCCGCTCTCCAGCAGGCACTTCAGGATCAAGCCTCACGCCTCTGGCACACGGGCAACGGCTACACCAATGAACCCGTTTTACGCCTGGCGAAGCAGTTGATTGATGCCACCTTTGCCGATCGGGTTTTCTTTTGTAACTCCGGTGCCGAGGCTAACGAGGCGGCGCTTAAGCTGGCCCGTAAAGTGGCACATGACAGAGTCGGGCAGCATAAAAGCGGCATCGTGGCGTTTAAAAATGCCTTTCATGGCCGTACGCTGTTTACGGTCTCAGCGGGTGGCCAGCCCGCCTATTCACGGGATTTTGCGCCGCTCCCTGCGGACATTCAGCACGCCGCCTTTAATGACCTTGCCTCTGCGGCAGACCTGATCAACGACAGCACCTGCGCCGTGATTGTCGAGCCCATTCAGGGGGAAGGCGGCGTCGTGCCCGCCGAACCCGCCTTCCTGCGTGGGCTGCGTGAACTGTGCGATAAACATGACGCGCTGTTAATTTTCGACGAAGTGCAGAGCGGCGTGGGCCGGACCGGCGCGCTTTACGCTTATATGCACTATGGCGTGACGCCGGACGTGCTAACCAGTGCTAAAGCGCTGGGCGGCGGGTTTCCTATAGGGGCGATGCTGACGCGCGAGGATCTGGCTCAGGTCATGGGCGTAGGTACCCACGGAACGACCTATGGCGGCAATCCGCTGGCGGGCGCAGTGGCCGGAAAAGTCATGGAACTGATTAACCAGCCTGAAGTGATGGCCGGTGTCACGCAACGTCATGACTGGATTGTCGCGGCGCTAAACGACCTTAATCAGCGTCTGCACCTGTTTAAAGAGGTGCGCGGGCTGGGGTTACTGATCGGTGCCGTGCTCAGCGACGACTTTGCGGGCAAGGCGAAACAGATCAACCTTATCGCCGCGGAATATGGCGTCATGGTGCTGATTGCCGGAGCCAACGTGGTGCGCTTCGCGCCTGCGCTCAACATCAGCGAGCAGGAAGTGAAGACCGGCATGGCGCGTTTTGCCCAGGCGTGTGAACACCTGCTACAAGGAAAGGCATCATGATGGTGATCCGTCCGGTCGAACGGGACGATCTCAGCCAACTGATGGAACTGGCGGCGAAAACGGGCGGCGGGCTGACCTCGTTGCCGGTTGACAGCGCCACCTTACAGGCCCGAATTGAGCGATCGCTGCAAACCTGGCAGGGCAGTTTGCCGCGGGCCGAGCAGGGCTATGTGTTTGTACTGGCCGACAGCCAGGATAATCGTGCGGTGGGGATCTGCGCCATTGAGGTTGCGGTTGGGCTGCAGGAACCCTGGTATAACTTTCGTGTAGGAACACAGGTGCACGCCTCGAAAGAGCTGAACGTTTACGCCGCCTTACCGACCTTATCGCTGAGTAACGATCATACCGGCAGCAGCGAACTCTGCACGCTGTTCCTGGATGCCGATTACCGCGATGGCAAAAACGGTTATCTCCTGTCGAAATCCCGTTTTCTGTTTATGGCGAACTTCCGCGAATACTTTATGGAGCGGGTGGTTGCCGAAATGCGCGGCGTCAGTGATGAGCAGGGGCATTCACCGTTCTGGGACAGCGTGGGCATTCACTTCTTTTCAATGGAATTTCGCAAAGCCGATTTTCTGAGTGGCACCGGGCAAAAAGCCTTTATCGCCGAACTGATGCCCAAGCACCCGCTTTATCTGCACTATCTGACGCCAGAAGCTCAGGCCGTTATTGGTCAGGTACATCCCAAAACGGCCCCCGCGCGTGCGGTGCTGGAAGCCGAAGGCTTTCGCTATCGCCAGTATATCGACATCTTCGATGGTGGCCCCACGCTGGAGTGCGATATCGACGACATTCGTGCGGTGCGCGAAAGCCGGGTACTGACGGCTCAACGGGGGGATGCGCCACAGGATGCGCCGCTCTGTTTAGTCGCGAATAGCGATTATCACCAGTTTCGTGTTGCACTTTTACCTGTCGAACCCATGGCGAAAAGTGTTCAGCTCAATGATGAACAGCTGCAGGCGTTACACTGCCAGCCGGGCGACAGCCTGCGCGTCGTGACGCTGTGGAGCGAGGAGAAAAAAGCATGACGCACCTGATTAACGGACACTGGCTCAATGGCGAGTCGGTGCATTTTTCCAAACAGGATCCGGTCAGCGGTGAAATCCTGTGGCAAGGTTCAGCGGCCTCAACGGCGCAGGTGAGCGCGGCCTGCCAGGCGGCGCGGGCGGCATTTCCGGCATGGGCGAGACAGCCGTTTGCCGCGCGTCAGGCCCTGGTCGAACGCTTTGCGGCAGAGCTTGAGGCACATAAAACGGCCCTGGCCGAGTGTATCGCGCAGGAAACGGGCAAGCCGCGCTGGGAAGCCCTGACCGAAGTCACCGCAATGATCAATAAAATTGGTATTTCAGTGAAGGCCTATCATCAGCGCACCGGGGAACAGCAGCAGGGCGACAGCGCCTTGCGTCATCGTCCTCATGGCGTGCTGGCGGTATTTGGCCCCTATAACTTTCCGGGACATTTGCCCAACGGGCACATCGTGCCGGCCTTGCTGGCGGGAAACTGTGTCGTGTTTAAACCCAGCGAACTTACGCCTGCGACCGCAGAAAAAACAGTGCAGCTGTGGCAGGCGGCGGGCGTGCCTGCCGGCGTCATCGGGCTGGTCCAGGGCGGCCGTGAAACCGGTCAGGCGCTGGCGGCGGAACAGGAGATTGACGGGCTGCTGTTTACCGGCAGCGCGCATACCGGTTATCAGTTACATCGCCAGTTTGCCGGGCAGCCGGAAAAAATGCTGGCGTTGGAAATGGGCGGTAACAATGCACTGATCGTTGAAGATCCGGCGGATATTGAGGGCGCGGTGCATGTTGCGATTCAGTCGGCGTTTATTACCGCAGGTCAGCGCTGTACCTGCGCCCGACGTTTGCTGGTCAGGCGCGGTGCCGCAGGCGATGCCTTCCTGCAGCGGCTGATCGAGGTGGCAGGAAGGCTGCAGCCGGGCGCCTGGAACGCCAGTCCCCAACCTTTTATGGGCAGCGTCATCTCCTGCGCCGCCGCCGAAAAAATTTATGCCGAATGGCAGCAGCGCGTCGCGGCGGGCGGCAAGGTGCTGCTGACGATGCGCTGGCCCGATCGCCAACAGGCATTATTAACCCCGGGGATTATTGATCTGACGGCGGTGGACGGTTTGCCTGATGAGGAAGTGTTCGGGCCGCTGCTGGGCGTGATCCGTTATGACGATTATCCTCAGGCAATTCGTCTGGCCAACCAGACGCGCTATGGTCTGTCATGCGGCTTGATTTCGCCCTCGCGTGCACAGTTTGAACAACTGCTGCTGGAAGCGCGGGCCGGGATCGTGAACTGGAATAAACCCCTGACGGGCGCCGCCAGCACGGCACCTTTTGGCGGTATTGGTGCATCGGGCAACCACCGTGCCAGCGCGTGGTATGCGGCGGATTACTGTGCCTGGCCGATGGCCTCGCTGGAATCACCTGAGCTTAGCCTTCCTGAAGCCTTGTCGCCGGGCCTCGACTTCTCGCCGCAAGGAGCCCGTTAATGAAAGCGATTGAAGCGAATTTCGACGGTCTGGTCGGACTGACTCACCATTATGCGGGCTTGTCATTTGGCAACGAAGCCTCCACGCGTCACCAGCGACAGCCGTCGAACCCGCGCCTGGCGGCAAAGCAGGGCTTGTTGAAAATGAAAGCCCTGGCCGATATGGGATTCGTTCAGGGCGTGATACCGCCCCATGAGCGGCCTAATATCGCCGTGCTGCGTCAGTTGGGCTTTAGCGGCAGCGACGCACAGGTGCTGGAAAAAGCAGGGAAAACCGCACCGGCGCTGCTGTCCGCAGCGAGTTCAGCCTCGGCGATGTGGGTGGCAAATGCCGCCACGGTTTCGCCTTCTGCCGACAGCGCCGATCGTCGTGTGCATTTTACCGTTGCCAACCTCAATAATAAATTTCATCGCGCGATTGAAGCCCCGGAAACGGCGGCGCTGTTGCGGGCCATATTTCGCGATCCGGCCCATTTTTCCGTGCATGATGCGCTGCCTCAGGTCGCGCTGTTTGGCGATGAAGGCGCCGCCAACCATAATCGTCTGGGGGGCGATTATGGTGATGCTGGCGTACAACTGTTTATTTACGGTCGTGATAACCAGTCTGGCTCGGCCCCGCAGCGTTATCCTGCCCGGCAAACCCGCGAGGCCAGCGAAGCCGTCGCCCGTCTTCATCAGCTTGCCTCCGACAAGGTAATCTTTGCTCAGCAAAATCCGGAGGTCATCGATCAGGGCGTTTTCCACAACGATGTCATTGCGGTCAGCAATCAGCAAATGCTGTTCTGCCATCAGCAGGCGTTTGTCGATCAGCCCGCTTTGCTGCGTCGTTTGCACGAATGTGTTCCGGGGTTTGTCGCGCTTGAAGTGCCAACCTCCCGGGTTTCCGTGCAGGATGCGGTGAGCACCTACCTGTTTAACAGCCAGCTTCTGACCCGTGCCGACGGCAGCATGATGCTGGTGCTGCCTGAAGAGTCCCGCCAGCATCCTGGCGTATGGCGCTACCTGAGCGAGCAGGTAGAACGCGATGGACCGTTGCAGTCATTACAGGTATTTGATTTGCGGGAAAGCATGCATAATGGCGGTGGACCGGCCTGCCTGCGTCTGCGCGTGGCGTTAACGCCAGATGAGCAACGGGCGGTGAATCCTGCGGTACTGATGAACGATCGCCTGTTCACCATGCTCAACCAGTGGGTCGACCGTCACTACCGCGACAGGCTAACGCAAGACGATTTAACCGATCCGCAATTGCTGCAGGAAGGGCGGGTTGCCCTTGATGAATTGACCAGACTGCTAGACTTAGGAAATGTGTATGCATTTCAGCAGTGAAGCAGGCGCTGCCATGAGGGCTGCCCGCTTCCGGTTTTAAGGAGGAACGATGCAGGACTTTTTACAGCAGACGCTGTCTGGTGAAGCACCGCGTAAGCGTAAAGGTGAGACGGCGCATCTTCGCTGGCAGTGGTTGTATCACGGTATTCTTCTCATGGAGCCCAAAACGCCGGTTAAACAGGCGCTGGTGCTTTCTGCAGGGGTTCACGGCAATGAGACTGCCCCTGTAGAAATGCTTAACCAGCTCATCACGCCCTTACTTCAGGGCGAGAAGCCGCTTCAGCAGCGCATGCTGGTGGTATTGGGTAATCCCTCGGCGCTGCGCGCAGGAAAACGCTATGTGGCCTACGACATTAACCGACTGTTCGGCGGACGCTGGCAACAGATTGATGACGGGGATGAGGCACGGCGAGTGCTGCGGCTGGAACAAACGCTGGAGAATTTCTGGCAACTGGGCGAGTGTGATGAAACCCGCTGGCACCTCGACATGCATACGGCCCTGCGCGGTTCTTATCATACGCGTTTTGGCGTAATGCCCAGGAACGATCGGCCATGGCCGGCGGCGTTTTTGCACTGGCTGGCGGTAGCCGGACTGGAGGCGCTGGTTTTCCACCGTTCGCCAGCGGGCACCTTCACCCATTTCAGCTGTGAGCATTTCGGCGCAGCCAGCTGTACGCTGGAGTTGGGGCAGGCCCGGCCCTTTGGCGAAAACGATTTAACCCAGTTTAGCGCGGCTGCCCAGGCGCTGGCAGCATTGTTGTATGGCGAGACCTTACCGGAAGCGCAATCCGTTCCGCGCCGCTATCGGGTAAGCCAGCAGATCACCCGCCACAGCGAGAACTTTCAGCTTCATATGAGTGATGACACCAAAAACTTCACCGCCTTCCCGCAGGGGGCCTTACTGGCTGAAGACGGGGAAAAACGCTATTTCGTGCAGCAGGCGCGGGAGTATGTATTGTTTCCTAACCCGCGTGTTGCGCTGGGGCTGCGGGCGGGCCTGATGTTGATTGAAGAAAGCGAACAAACCCAGGCATTGCCTCTCTGAACTTATCCAAACAAAAAGGCGGAAGACACCTTCCGCTTTACTGCTAAAGGCATTACAATTCTCCACGATTTATCCGAAATCGCCTGATTATTCATACTCTTTTTCAATTCCTCTCCTCTTTCTTCTTAATCCCTCCATGATTGCCTGAATTGTGGCTTTTGCGCTTTCACGCTTTTACTCTCGCTCGCAGTAATTGACGTTCAGCGTCGTATGCTTGTTTCCGAAGACGCGACAGAGTGCTGTCGTTACGAAACTGAACAAGTGAATAAAAAGGACACTGTGATGCGTAAATTAACTTCTCTGTTACTGGCTTCTACTCTGGCATTTGGCGCGGCATCGGTTGTTCATGCTGAGGCAGATAATCTGACACCGCCACCGGCAGGCACGGAAAAGCCGATGCATAAACCAATGCGGCACGGTATGGATATGATGTTCGGCGGTCTGAATCTGACCGCCGATCAAAAAACCAAAATGCATGAAATTATGAAAGAGCGCCGTGGTGAAATGCAGCGTCCGTCACTGGATGAGCGTCGTGCAACCCATGCCATCATCGCCTCTGACAGCTTTGATAAAGCCCAGGCTGAAGCCCAGGCAGACAAAATGACGGCCAACGCGAAAGCAAACGCGGTTGCCATGATGGAAACGCAGAATAAGCTGTATAACGTGCTGACGCCGGAGCAGAAAAAACAGTACAACGCCAATTTTGAAAAGCACCTGACTGAAAAACGTCCGATGCACGGCAAACTGGCGCCTGCACCTGCACCCGCGCAATAAGCTGTACGTTAATCAGTAAACACGGTTGAAGACCGCCGGCCTTGTCCACGTGATGTGGGCAGTGTCGGCGGTTTTTTTTATGTTAGAGGGGAATAACAGGGTAGTTGCCAGACAGCACCGGGCTGCAGAGAATTTTGTAGCCGTCATGATCGAATCCACCTTTGCCACGTTTAAGGGCTTTTGCCTCTTCGATCGTGTTTACCGAGCCCAGATAAAACCAGTGATCGATAACGTGGATCTGCGTCATGTGTTTGCCTTCCTCCACCAGCGCCACGGCACCCTGCCACGGCCAGCAGAATACCCGCACGCTCTCCAGCGCAGACAGCAGCCTGTCCTGATGATCGCTGACGGGCTCCTTGCCACAGCAGGCCCCGGCACAACGGCGCAGGGCAGAGCGGAAACAGCCCCGGCTGGCACTCACCGCTTCCAGACCGAGTAAACCGTGGCAGAGTTGATATTCATCGGCGAGCTGTTTCAGGCGTTCCAGCGCGGCAAAACGACTGCGGTAAAGCCCAAACAGATTCGGTGACTGACTAAAATCGACGTCACGGGCATAGACGACGTCCGGTTTACCCTCTGGAGTAATGCGCAGCGAACAGAGCTGGCGGTTTTTGCGCAGACGTTTATTAAACAGGGGCTGCTGCGTTTTGATCATCTGCGCTTCCAGCAACAGCGCACCGAGATCGCCCGCCGTAGAGATCCAACTGACGCGCCGCGACTGTCGCAACATCTTTGCTTCGTCAGGCGTACGAAAATGGGACATCACACGCGAACGCAGATTCACACTTTTGCCGATGTACAACGGCAAGGTCTCGCTGTCGCCATGAAAGGTATAAACGCCGGGCTGATTGGGCAGGCCTTCCAGCCATTCACGCAAATGCTCCGGGTATTCATAAATGGTTGCCGCGTCAAATTCGAGGCGATGGGTCGCTGCACGTCTTACCAAAACGGACTCCTGTACTGGTTGTCCATACAGTGTAACAGGCAGGTTAAACGTTCGCCAGTCTGAGATTTATAAACGTCGGGTCGCCAGCCAGCAAAGTAGCGACCCGGCGGTAATCAGGGCGACGCCCTGCCAGAAACTCACCGCCGGCACCAGGTCCAGCCACAGCGAGGCCAGCAGCGCCGAGAGCACCGGCGTGAAGTAGGATGCGGTCGCCAGCAGCGTCAGGTTGCCATGCTGGATACCATAGTTCCAGGCTGAATAGGCAAGCGCCGTCGATGCGCCCATAAACAGCACTTCTGCAGCAGCCGTCAGGCTAAACTGCATGGTTTCCTGAGGGGTGAACAACGCGAATTTGAGCCACAGCGCCAGAGCCGTCACCACAAAAAACAGGGTGACGCCGTTGCTGCCACGTGCAAAGCGGCGCGTGATGTTATTGTAGAGTGCCCACGTTAATGCCGCAATAAACGCCAGCAGGTAGGCTGTGGGATTGCGGGTCATATTCTGCGTCATCTGGCCCAGTACATCTTCGTTGGCGCCCTTCATCACCCAGATGATTCCGCACAGGGAAAGCAGCAGTCCGGGCCACAGCCACAGGCGAAAACGCTGTTGATTAAGCGGAATGGCCAGCAGGATGGTCAGACATGGCCAGAGATAGTTGATCATCCCTAGTTCCAGCGACTGTTGACGGTTGCTGGCGAGACCAATCGCCAGCGCCAGGCAAATTTCATAGCCGACAAACAGGGTGCCGCCCACAAGCAGATAGCGCCCTGGCAGGGAACGCGGATGGGGGATGCCGCGCGTGAGGCACAGTAAAATCGCTGTCGTGGAATAAATCAGCGCGGCGCCGCCGGTCGGGCCAAACGCCTCACTGACGCTGCGCAACAGGCCAAGGGTGGTGCTCCAGAGCAGAATCGCACTCAAACCGATTAAGGTTGCGCGTGATAAGTTAGCAGGCATAAAACTCAACGTTTAAAGGAGCCGCCAGCGGGCAGCGAGCGCGAAGTATGCTAACGGTAAGCATGTAGCCTGTCCATCAGGTATTCCGCCAGGGGAACCAGTAACAGGCCCTGTGCGGAGCAACGTTTTTCCCTCAACGCCCTTCATGAATGGCCTGATTAACAGGTTGCATAACGCCTTTTGCCGATCGCAATCCAACCCTTGTGGCTTTCCCTCTATTGACGAGCCTCGCAAGCGCATCAACCCCGCGCAGGCAAAGGGGGATGACCACAGGATTAGGTTTCATAGATTTCCGTCCGCGAGCGCCAGAACAGGGTGGAGCGTTAAGAATTGGTTAAGGATTTATTACAGTGAGTAACGATGTGTTTTTTTATGCGTCATCATAATAATAACTTATTGTTTTTAAAATAATTCATCCACGTTAAATGCTTAATAAACAATGCCTGTTTTGGGCGCTGTTATCACCTTTTTATGTCGATAGTTAAGGTCTGCGTCTGAAATTTTTAGACGAATTAACTGTTTTAATTACAACCAGGTGAAAAATATGACTATAACACAGCGGCTTTTACTGACCTTTTCTCTTCTCTGCATGGCGCTGATAACCATGGTTATCGTGGCGGTTTCTGTGGCGGACGGTTTTCAATACCGTTTCCAGTATGTGCAGGAAAATACCCTTCCTTCTATTACTGATATTGCCAAAATGGTTGACGGCAGCAACGCCATTATCATCGCGCTCTACCATCATCAGAGCATGACCGATCCCGCTAAGCAGATGCAGATTGAGAAAGAAATCAACGGTGTCTTAAACCATATTTCGCTGCTCAACCAGAATTACCTTAAGAACGATATTTCCAGTGAGGAAGATCGACAGATGACCGAAAAGGCATTTGTCACCATTAAAAGAATTGAGGCTGATCTGCCTGCTTTTCTCACCGCCTCACGCGCACAGAACGATGCGGTTTCTTTGTCGATGCTGCAGGGTAATAGCGGTATCGGTGCGATAACCCGACAGCTGATTAACGATTATCAGAAACAGCTGCAACTCAATGTGGATATTGGTAATCAACTCCGTAAAGAAAATGACAGCACCTATCGTCATACTTTACTCATTCTGATTGCCGGCTCAGCTTCAGCCATACTGCTTTTGGGCTTTTTTACGCTTAAAACCATTTTTGCTATTCGTCGTCAGCTCAACGCGATGCGCCACACAATGGAAGCCGCGAGCGAAAATCTGGATCTGACATTACGTGCAGATGACGCTCGCAGAGATGAAATCGGCCTGACGGCAAAGGCATTTAACCATTTGGTGGAAAACGTTGCCCTGTCCCTCAGCGCAGTAGAAAGCGCGGCGCAGTCGGTCAGCACGGCTTCCGCACAAATTTCTGCGGGCAACGAAGATCTCTCCTCCCGTACGGAAGAGCAGGCTGCCTCCCTGGAACAGACGGCTGCCAGCATGTCTGAGTTGAGTGAAACAGTGCGTCAGACGGCAGAAAATACACGACTTGCCAGCCAGCTTGCCCAAAACGCGCGTGATATCTCTGAAGACAGTGCGTCACGCGTGAAGGCGATGCTGATGACCATGGGCGATATCCGGACGAGCTCGACAAAAATTACCGATATTATCGCGTTGATTGAAGGTATTGCATTCCAGACCAATATCCTGGCGCTTAACGCGGCGGTTGAAGCGGCACGGGCAGGCGAACAGGGGCGTGGTTTTGCCGTGGTGGCAGGGGAGGTGCGCAATCTGGCTCAGCGATCGTCTTCTTCTGCCAGGGAGATCAAAGCGCTTATTGAAGCTTCTATGCTCCATGTGGAAGCCGGCTCGAATCAGGCAGAAGGCGTGGGTAACAATATTACGCGCATGACAGACGCGGTCCGTCAGGTGACCGATTTAGTCGATGAGATTTCGGTTGCTGCAAACGAGCAGTCTCAAGGGATTAATCAGGTGCACCTGGCCGTAAACCAGATGGATGATGTGACGCAGCAAAATGCCTCTCTGGTTGAAGAAGCGTCTTCTGCATCCCGTTCATTAATGGATCAGGCCTCAACCCTCAACCAGCTGGTTGCTACCTTCACGCTCGCCAAAACGCAGCGCCAGGCACCGATCCAAAGCAGCAGGGTCGGACGTGCAGACCGCGTGCCACTTCCTGCCCGCAACGCGATGGCAGCGGCGAGTGACGCTGACTGGCAGCGTTTTTAATCGGGAACCTATTACATGGCAGCGCCCGGCTACTGAGCTGACCGGGCGCGATGACAACGGATAAAGACGAGGGGGGATTATTTCCAGAAATCGTCGAAAACGGTCACAGGCGGACGACGCTTGTGCTCGGTTTTCAGGTACCAGCCTTCAATGATCTTCGCGCTTTCCGGCGCAATGGTTTTGCCTTCCAGATAGTCATCGATCATGTCGTATGTCACACCCAGCGCGACTTCATCCTGCAGGCCAGGACGATCGTCTTCAAGGTCGGCGGTGGGTTTTTTCAGATAGAGATGCTCGGGACAGCCCAGGGTTTTCAGCAACTGTTTTCCCTGACGTTTATTCAGGCGGAAGATTGGGTTGATGTCACTCCCGCCGTCGCCATATTTGGTGAAGAAACCGGTAACGGCTTCTGCGCCGTGGTCGGTACCGACCACCACACCTTTGGTCATGCCGGCAATGCTGTACTGCGCTTTCATACGTTCGCGGGCTTTTTCATTACCGCGGATAAAATCGGACAGGACGATGCCCGCGTCTTTCAGCGCCCGCTCGCTGGCCAGCACCGCTTCTTTAATGTTGACCACCAGCGAGCGATCCGGCTGGATAAAGGCCAGTGCATCCTGACAGTCCTGCTCATCGGCCTGCACGCCATAAGGCAGGCGCACCGCGATAAAGGTATAGTCTTTATCGCCCGTTTCTTGCCGAAGTTCCGTTATTGCCATTTGGGCCAGTTTGCCGGTCAGGGTTGAATCCTGTCCGCCGCTGATACCGAGTACCAACGTCTTAACACCGCTGTGACGGGTTAAGTACGCTTTTAGGAAATCAACGCTAGTGCGGATTTCCTGTTGTGGATCGATAGTCGGCTTAACGCCGAGTGCGGTAATGATTTCCTGCTGCAGTGACATCAACATCTCCTCAAGTCTGTCGCTCGTTGGCACAATACAACGCCTGTTTTAAAGCTAACGCGCATCCCTGTAAACAACAAGCCAAAGCGACAGCTGTTTTTATCAGGGCAGGCGGAATCACAGGGTTTTTGCACCGGATGCCGGTTTTTTCGCCAAAGCCATAAACGTCAGTATAGCCAGCATGTAGCAGCCAAAAACGGTCAGCGTCATACTGATTACTGATGTTCCTCCGATGCCCGTCACCGGTACGGCAATGGCCCCCAGGGTAAACATCGTCACGCCAATCACGGCTGAAGCGCTACCGGCGCGCTGCCCCTGGCTTTGCATCGCCAGTGAGGCCGCCGTCGTGGAAATCACGCCGTTACTGGCAACGGTAAAGAACAGGGCCAGCAGTAACAGCGGCAGGGGAGCATGACTTATTCCCGCGATCAGCAACAGGCTGGATGCCACGCCTGCCAACGTCAGCCCGCCTTTTAGCACCCGAAACTCCCCCCACAGCGGACAGAGCCGGGCGCTGGTCTGAGAGGCGATGATTAGCCCGAAACCGTTTGCGGCAAAGCAAAGGCTGAACGCCTGCGGTGACAGGCCATAACGTTCCTGCAGAACAAACGGCGAGGAGCCAATATAGGCAAACATGCCAGACATCATCAGCCCCTGCGTCAGACAAAATCCCATAAAAGGGCGATGGGTAATAACCTGGCCCAGCGCCGCATAGGCAGAAAAGACCGATCCCTGACTGCGTCGCCCGGCGGGCAGACTTTCATGCAGCTTTCCGCGCGCCAGCAGGATAAGTAAAACCGCGATACAGCCCAGCACCACAAAGATACCGCGCCAGTTCAGAAAGGTCATGAGTGCGCCGCCCAGTACAGGCGCAGCGACAGGTGCCAGGCCGTTTACCAGCATTAACAGGGCAAAAAAGCGGGTAAGTTCATGACCACTGTACATGTCACGAGCAACTGCCCGTGAGAGCACCGCACCGCCTGCGCCTGCCAGTCCCTGAAACAGGCGAGCCAGTAGCAACTGGTTAATGTCCTGCGCCAGCGCGCAGCCCACCGAGGCAATAAACAGCAGCACCAGGGACAACGTCAGTGGGCGCAGGCGGCCAAATTTATCGCTCATCGGCCCGAAAAACAGCTGCCCGGCTCCCAGACCGAGCAGCCCGGCCGTCAGGCTGAGCTGTGCCGTTGAGGTCGATGTCTGAAGATCCGTTGCCAACTGGGGCAGCGCGGGCAGGTACAGGTCAATGCACAACGGCCCCAGCGCGGCAAGCAATCCCAGTGTAATGGCATAAACCAGGCGGTTTGGTGATGAAAGCTTCATGTATCCTCTGTAGGTAAAATGTGACATTGTCACTTTTAAGGGTTGTTACCAGGGCAGGCCCGGCAAGCGTGCTGTCTCACTTATTGGCGGCTGCGCAAAGGTCATCTCGGGGCATGTTATCAAAGCATCCTGAGCGAGTTGAGTTTAAGTCTGTCATTAACTTGAAAAAAACCGTTTTATGTTCCAGGCTTTTCAGCACATGGACAAAAAACGAGGAACAACAAGATGAATAAAGTGATGGGATGTATCGCTGCGGCGCTGACGCTGGCTGCGCTCTCTGGTTGTACGACTTACGATCGTGCCGAAAGCTACGTGACTAAGCCGGTGGTTAAGGACGTCAAAAAAGGCATGACCCGCGAGCAGGTACGCCAGATTGCTGGCCCAGCTTCCACTGAAATCACCATGGTGCATGCACGTGGTACCTGCCAGACCTACGTTATCGGCGAGCGTGACGGTAAAGCCCAAACCTATTTCGTCAGTTACAACGATGTAGGCCGCGTGATGAACTACGGCTTCCAGAGCTGTGCTGAATACGACACAGACCCGCAGGTTAAGCAGTAATTAGCCGCTTTAAATAAGAAACGGCTCGCCATTGGGTGAGCCGTTTTTTTTATAGCTACAATCCTGCCGGTCGGGGCACTTCAATGTAGCTGCCGTTAATTTCCCGCTGATAGTAGTGCCCGTCCTGCACATAAAAGCGCCTGCCGTTAAAATCCAGCACTCTCATGCCCGTTTCGTAGGTTTGCACAGGCGGCTCAACCACCACGTACTCTTCTCCGTGACGCTGATAATAACTGCCGTTAAGCAGGTAATACGTTAATCCGCCAATCAATACCGCCGTTGCGGCCAGCGGCAGAACATGGAAGTGATCGGGGCCGTGCCAGCGCGGTGCCGGACCATGCCAGCCTGGGCCGGGTCGCCAGTGTGGACCCGGGCCCCAGTCGCCGGGACGAGCAAACGCGTGAGTGGGCGCGACAATTGCTAGCGCCAGTAATGAGGCGATAACCGTTTTCATGAGCATTCTCCTGCAGTTATTACCTGCAGAATTCTCTTTTTGCTGCGTAAAGACAAGGGGAAATGCTGTGCATTATTGCCCGTTTACCACGCTTAACGTTTTCTTAACGGGAACAGGATGATGATGAAGAAATAAGGAGAAGATAAGACAAAAACAGAGAGAAAGACCTGGCGGCGGACGCCAGGTCTGGCGTGATTAGCTGTGCTCTAATTCACTGTGTTCGCTGCGCTCTAAAACGCGTTTATCGGTCAGGCCCAGCCAGCGACTGGTAAGCGATCCTGCGGTCATTGAGCCATTGACGTTTAACGCGGTTCGTCCCATGTCAATCAGAGGCTCAATGGAAATCAGCAGCGCGACCAGCGTGACCGGCAGCCCCATCGCAGGCAGGACGATCAGCGCGGCAAAGGTCGCTCCGCCGCCGACACCGGCTACGCCTGCTGAACTCAATGTCACAATGCCGACCAGCGTGGCAATCCACAGCGGATCAAAAGGATTGATGCCGACCGTTGGGGCGACCATCACTGCCAGCATCGTCGGATAAAGACCGGCACAGCCGTTCTGTCCAATGGTGGCACCAAATGAGGCCGAGAAGCTGGCAATCGATTCAGGTACGCCAAGGCGGCGGGTTTGCGCCTCCACGTTCAGTGGAATGCTGGCGGCGCTGGAGCGGCTGGTAAAGGCAAAGGTCAATACCGGCCACACTTTGCGGAAGAAGCGCATAGGATTGATGCCGTTGACCGACAGGAGCAGCGCATGAACCACAAACATAAGGGTCAGGCCCAAATAGGATGCCACAACAAAGCTGCCCAGCTTGATGATGTCCTGCACGTTGGAGCCGGCAACGACTTTGGTCATCAGCGCCAGCACACCATAAGGTGTCAGCTTCATAATCAGGCGAACCAGCTTCATCACCCACGACTGCAGCGTATCAATGGCGGTCAGTACCCGCTGGCCTTTTACCTCATCATCCTTGTGCAACTGCAGGGCAGCCACACCCAGGAACGCGGCGAAGATGACCACGCTGATGATGGACGTCGGGCTGGCACCGGTTAAGTCGGCAAACGGGTTTTTAGGAATGAATGACAGGATTAACTGAGGCACTGTCAAATCAGCGACTTTACCAACGTAGTTGCTCTGAATCGCGCTCAGGCGAGCCGTTTCCTGGGCGCCCTGTACCAGACCGGTCGCGTTAAGGTGAAACAGGCCGGTGACAAAAACGCCGATCAGGGCAGAAATTGCCGTTGTAAACAGCAGTACGCCGATGGTCAGAAAACTGATTTTTCCCAGTGAGGAGGCATTGTGCAGGCGGGCCACGGCGCTGAGAATCGACACGAACACCAGCGGCATCACAATCATCTGTAACAGCTGAACATAACCGTTACCAACGATGTTAAACCAGCCGATAGAGGCTTTAACGATATCGCTGTTGCCGCCATAAATCAGCTGAAGCGCGAGGCCAAACACTACACCCAGCACCAGGCCAGTCAGAACCTTTTTCGACAGGCTCCAGTTTGCCCGGCCAAGGCGCGACAGCAAAAGCAGTAGCAGCACAAATGCCACGACGTTAAGCGTAAGAGGAATATCCATAGCAACTCCGATGTAATGCAGCATTCCCTGGTCAGGAGAGCAGCAGAGGTTTGATCGTAAAGATACGTATCCAGAAATGGTAACAGTTAGAAATCGCGCAATCTTATATCCAAATGGAATAGCTTATAACCTTACCCTTTTCCCGGGCAATTAACGCTCAGATTGCGCAGAAATGAGACGGCTAACGCCATTTTGTAAGGTGTCGAATACCTGGGCGGGCCAGCCATTTTCGCCAAATGAAGGCATCCCTACCGGGAACCACAGAGCGTAACCGATCAGGCATAAACAGAGCGCTCGCTCCAGTTGATTGCCTTTCTGGCTGTTCAGTACCGGCAGGCGAAAACGCCAGCGGCAGGGCCAGAGTAGTGGAACGCCAGCGGGAGTAAGCATATCCGCCACAATATGGCTCAGATAACCGAGCGTCATGCCCTGCAATACATCGGCCGGGAGGGGCCAGCTTTTCGGTACGTTAATCTGAAACAGCCACAGGCTGGCCGCCACCGCAAGCAGGCTGTGGGTAAATCCCCGGTGACCAAAGGCCCGCGCAATAGGGTGGGACAGCCAGCGAAGCCGCTGTCCTAACAGAGATTTGGGATGATCGATATCGGGAAGCAGGCAGGTCAGTAACGTGGCCGGGATCAAATGCCACCAGTCTGCGTGCGCCATCACCGGCGTGAGTTCGGCCCGTTTGGCAAAAATAGCGCTGGCAACCGCAAAAAAGATATGGCCCTCGGCCGTCATGATAAAACCTGGCTGCAAAAACTGTCGATGCATCCAGTATAGGGATTTATCCAGTAAATGAGAACCTGTGACGCTGTAACGAAGCGTTAATTTTTTAAGCCTGTGCAACAGGTTACAACACAGGCACGATTACCCCAGTAAGTGGGCGGGCATCAGCTGTGTCAGATTGCCGAGTTTAACATCGGCCAGTGCCCAACGAGCATCTTCCTGATGGACGGCAGCCGGCACGACGATGGCGCGCATCCGTGCCGCTTTGCTCGCCACCATTCCGTTAACGGAGTCTTCCAGCGCGACGCAGTTTAACGGATCGATGCCCAGCGCCTCCGCCGCATTAAGGTACACCTGAGGGTGCGGCTTGCTGTAAGGCAGGTTCTCCGCCGAAGACAGCACGTCAAACCAGGGCCGCAGGTTGAACATCTCCAGCACGGCTTCCAGCATAAACAGCGGCGAGGCCGAGACCAGGCCGGTTTTTAGCCCCTGCTGCTTACATAACCTCAGGGCCGATTCAACACCGGGCAGCAGAGGGCGTTCTGTCGCAATCAGTTCCATCACGCGGGTAATAATGCGCTGGGTAATCTCCTGCTGCGACGGACCGGTCCAGGGCAGCGTTTCATACCACATGCGCACGGTTTGATCGATGCGTAGCCCGAGCGTATCGGGCAGCGTATGACGGCGCGTTAAATCAACGTCCAGGGTGGAAAAGATATCCATTTCGGCCCGATCCCAGAGTGGTTCCGAATCAATCAGTAATCCATCCATATCAAATAAAGCCGCGTAAACCGGGCGGTGGTAAGACATAAGGCGCTCCCCTGTAAATAATCCCGCTACCTTACCACGAACGCAGGCGGGGGTTAACGAGAGCCTTGCCGGGCGCAGCCTGCTCTTTTTTTTGGGAAAATTCCCTGAGGGCAGGTTAGACTGAAGGCTAACAGGATTTTGGGTTCAGGAGATATCATGACCTATCAACAGGCTGGCCGTATTGCCATCCTTAAACGCGTTGTCGGCTGGATAGTTTTTTTACTGGCGTTGCTCTCCACGATCATCTCACTGCTGAGTTTTCTCTTTAAACACAGTGAAAAGAAACCCGGCATTGATGCCGTGATGCTCGATTTTATTCATGTCATGGTCGATATGATTCGTTTTAACACGCCGTTTCTGAACGTTTTCTGGCACAACTCGCCCGTGCCGGAGTTTAACGGCCAGATGAACCTGGGGTTCTGGCTGATCTATATTCTGATCTTCATCGGGCTGGCCCTGGAAGCGTCAGGTGCGCGTATGGGGAGGCAGGTTCGCCATGTCCGCGAAGGCATTGAAGACCAGATGATCCTCGAACAGGCGAAAGGCAGCGAAGGGCGCACGCGTCAGCAGGTGGAAGAGAAGGTGCGCATACCTCGTCACACCATTTTTCTGCAGATTTTCCCGCTCTATATTTTGCCCATCGTGATTGTCATCGCCGGATATTTTCTGCTTTCGTTACTCGGTTTTCTCTAACCGGTCAGGCCGGTTTAGCCTGGCCGGCCGCCAGCGCGTCGTCGTCCAGTAACTGACCTACGGCAAACTGCGCGGCACCCAGCCAGTTGCCGCCGAACACGTTGGCCCGGTTTAGCAGATAATAAAGCTGATAAACCGGCTGGCGCTGTGAGAAGCCATCCGGCAGCGGCCAGACCTGATTATAGCCGTCGAAGATTTCTCTGGGCAGATCGTTAAACCAGCTCAGCATCGCCAGATCACATTCTCTGTCGCCCCAGTAACAGGCCGGATCAAAAATCCATGGCCCGTTCTGGCTGGCTGCGCAGTTGGCGGGCCACAGATCGCCATGCAGCAGGGAAGGTTGCGGGTGATGGGAGGCCAGGGTGCGCTGCACACAGTCGACAATCAGCTCGGCATTGCCGTAGAGAATGCCTTTCTCGGCGGCAATTTGCAGCTGCCAGCCGATACGCTGCTCTGCAAAAAAGACTGACCAGCGCCGCAGCCAACTGTTTGGCTGAGGTGTGGTGGTCAGGTTGTTATCGAAATCAAGACCAAACTGCGGTTGTTCGCTCCACTGATGCAGATGTGCCAGCTGCTGGCCCAGCTGCAGTGCGCTGTGAGCGTCGAGAGGCTGAGGCTTGATGTATTCCAGCAGCAGAAAGCTGTAGTCGCGATCGCTGCCCACCCCGTAAACCTCGGGGACGCGGACGGTCTGCGTTCGGCGCAGCAGGGCGAGTTGATCGGCTTCCCAACTGAACAGCGAAACCTTATCGCGGCTGTTGGATTTTACAAAGACATCCTGCTCACCATAGCGAATCAGCCAGGCGGGATGCACATCGCCACCGGGGAGCTCGTGGCGTTGGGTAATATCGGCGTCACCAAATTGCTCGCTTAACAGACGACTAATGGCTGACCACATCGGGTTATCCTCTTTATTCGCTGCCTGAATTCGATTGTAACGCGTTAGCACTGCGCAAAGTCTGCGCCTGCGCACAGACTACTCTGTTGAACGTGCTGCGTCGCGCAGAAAATCGTCAAGCGTGGTGAGCGTCACGTCGGGCGTTTGTCCCAGCGCGCTTTCGCCCGCGGCAATGACCTGCTGTTTTAAATCCTCCTGCGTAAGCGTAGTCACAATGCCAAAACTGTTGGTGCCAAGCTCATGCGGGTTTCCCTTGTCATCCATCAGCGTGGTAGAAAAGCCGCCGGAGGTCATCGCCCCGGTTAACGTCAGCACGTCACTGAGACCGGTTTCCCGGTAATGAAACGTGACGACATAGCGGTGTAAATTCCCGTTGCTCATTCTGCACCTCGGTATGCTCAAATAATACACAGCGTAGTACAGGGTGAAAAAACAGGCGAATAATGAAGGAGATGAGGCGTAAAATCAGATCAATCTGTGTGCAAATTTCGCTGATATTCCAGGCAAAATCCTGTGTAAATCTTGTAAATGAAAAGATGCCATTTGCCAAAAATGGCTCTATAATGCGCGCCGAAATCAGGTTAACGCCTAGTGAATACGCGGCGTTACGCTAAAGTATGCCGTTCTGAGCGAATTCATGTTTTTTTACAAAAGTTACCGTAAATTGCATTGATCGCATTGGGAAACCCTTCAGAATCTTCGTTTTTAAAACTGCTGCACGGATCACATTTAATGAAAGCCTTTAACAAGCTGTCTGCTGTTCTTTTGCTCTCTGCCGGAGCGTTTTGTCACCAGGCGCTGGCCGATAATGCTGTCTTTACCGCAATGGATGACCCTTCAACGGCGAAAAAGCCTTTTGAAGGTTCTGCTTCTGCGGGTTACCTGGCACAAACCGGTAACACCACCAGTTCATCATTGACCGCGCAAACCAATATGACCTGGTACACAGAATCAATGGCCTACAGCTTGTGGGGTAACGCCGCAAACACCTCTGCCAACGATGAGCGTTCTTCGGAAACCTACAACCTGGGTGCCCGTTCGCGTTACAACATGAGCGCCTACGACTACCTGTTTGGTCAGGCAAGTTGGTTGAGCGATCGTTATAACGGCTATGATTCTCGTGATGTGCTGACCGCCGGTTATGGTCGCCAGATTCTGAACGGCCCGGTGCATTCACTGCGTGCTGAATTCGGTCCGGGTGTGCGTTACGACGATTACCGCGACGGCGATCATAAAACGCAGGGGCTGGCTTACGGCGCTGTGAGCTATCAGTGGCAACTTACCGACACCACTAAGTTCATTCAGGGTGTTTCCGTGCTGAGCTCGCTGGGAGAAGACACCACGGTGAACTCAGAAACGGGTTTACAGGTTGCTATTAACGATCACTTTGCCCTCAAGCTGGCCTACAACGTGACCTGGAACAACAACCCACCGGCTTCTGCACCAGACCGTACCGATACCCGAACTTCCGTCATGCTGACCTACGCGATGTAACAGGCGTCAGGATGTCTGAAAAAGCGCGGTCTGGCACAGTGCCTGGCCGCTTTTTTTCGATCTCTCTGAGGCTTAGCGACAAACGCATGGGTTTTGCTCGCGCCTGAAAACTGCTATTATCCGTCCCGCATTACACTCCTGGCGACATTCCGACAATGTGGGTCTGACATAACGCCAGGTCAATAACACTACTCAATTTTGTATGTAAGCTTTCGTGTGGCTTACCACTGCAACTAAGGACATTCTATGCCTGTAATTACGCTTCCTGATGGCAGTCAGCGCTCATACGACCGCCCTGTCAGCGTCATGGATATCGCGCTTGATATTGGTCCCGGTCTGGCAAAAGCCTGCATCGCCGGACGAGTTAACGGTGAACTGGTTGATGCGGTCGATCCCATCACCGACGACGCGTCTGTTGCCATTATCACTGCCAAAGACGAAGCGGGTCTGGAGATCATCCGCCACTCCTGCGCGCATCTGTTAGGCCATGCGATTAAGCAGCTGTGGCCAGATACCAAAATGGCGATCGGTCCGGTGATCGACAACGGCTTCTATTATGATGTCGATATCGATCGTACCCTGACCCAGGAAGACATTGAGCTGCTGGAAAAACGCATGCATCAGTTGGCCGAGACCAACTACGATGTTGTGAAGAAAAAAGTCAGTTGGCAGGAAGCGCGCGATGTCTTCGCGGCGCGAGGTGAAGTCTACAAGACCACCATCCTGGATGAGAACATCAGTCATGACGATCGCCCCGGGCTGTATCATCATGAAGAATATGTCGATATGTGCCGCGGTCCGCACGTACCGAACATGCGTTTCTGTCACCATTTTAAACTGCAGAAAATCTCCGGCGCATACTGGCGCGGCGACAGCGACAACAAAATGCTGCAGCGCATTTACGGTACAGCATGGGCAGATAAGAAACAGCTGGCGGCTTATTTACAGCGTCTGGAAGAGGCGGCGAAGCGCGACCACCGTAAAATTGGTAAGCAACTCGACCTCTATCATATGCAGGAAGAAGCGCCGGGCATGGTTTTCTGGCATAATGACGGCTGGACAATTTTCCGTGAGCTGGAAGTGTTCGTCCGCAGTAAGCTAAAAGAGTACCAGTATCAGGAAGTTAAAGGCCCGTTCATGATGGATCGGGTGCTGTGGGAAAAGACCGGCCACTGGGAAAACTATAAGGATGCGATGTTCACGACCTCTTCTGAGAACCGTGAGTACTGCATCAAACCGATGAACTGCCCAGGGCACGTCCAAATTTTTAACCAGGGGCTGAAATCGTATCGCGATTTGCCGCTGCGTATGGCTGAGTTCGGTAGCTGCCACCGTAATGAACCTTCAGGTGCTTTGCATGGCCTGATGCGTGTGCGGGGCTTTACCCAGGATGATGCGCATATTTTTTGTACGGAAGATCAGCTGCGTACCGAAGTGAACAGCTGTATCCGCATGGTTTATGACATGTACAGCACCTTTGGCTTTGAAAAGATTGTGGTGAAACTGTCCACCCGTCCTGAAAAGCGTATTGGTTCTGACGAAACCTGGGATCGTGCAGAAGAAGATCTGGCTGCGGCGCTCAATGAAAACAACATTGAGTTTGAGTACCAGCCGGGTGAGGGCGCGTTCTACGGCCCTAAAATTGAATTTACACTATACGATTGCCTTGACCGCGCCTGGCAGTGTGGAACGGTTCAGCTAGACTTTTCCCTGCCTAAGCGTCTGGATGCCACCTACGTGGGTGAAAACAACGATCGTCAGACGCCGGTAATGATTCACCGTGCGATTCTGGGTTCGATGGAGCGCTTCATCGGTATTTTGACCGAGGAGTTCGCCGGTTTCTTCCCAAGCTGGCTGGCGCCGATGCAGGCTGTGGTAATGAATATTACCGACGGTCAGGCAGAATATGTTGAGACTTTGACACGTAAATTGCAGAATGCTGGCATTCGTGTGAAAGCGGACTTGAGAAACGAGAAGATAGGCTTTAAAATCCGCGAGCACACATTACGTCGCGTCCCTTATATGTTGGTCTGTGGTGATAAAGAGGTGGAAGCTGGCAAAGTGGCCGTTCGCACCCGCCGTGGTAAAGACCTTGGGTCGATGGACGTCGATGTGTTTGTTGAGAAGCTGCAGCAAGAGATTCGCAGCCGCAATCTTCACCAATTGGAGGAATAAAGTATTAAAGGCGGAAAACGAGTACAACCTACGCGTCCGAATCGCATCAACAGTGAAATTCGCGCAACAGAAGTGCGCTTAACAGGCGTTGAAGGCGAGCAACTTGGTATTGTAAGTCTACGCGAAGCTCTGGAAAAAGCTGAGGAAGCGGGTGTAGATTTAGTTGAAATCAGCCCGAACGCCGAACCGCCGGTTTGCCGCATCATGGACTACGGCAAGTTCCTCTATGAAAAAAGTAAATCTTCTAAGGAACAGAAGAAGAAACAAAAAGTTATTCAGGTTAAGGAAATCAAATTCCGTCCTGGAACCGATGATGGCGACTATCAGGTCAAACTACGCAACCTGATTCGCTTTCTGGAAGAAGGCGATAAAGCCAAAATCACGCTGCGTTTCCGCGGTCGTGAGATGGCGCACCAGCAGATCGGTATGGAAGTGCTTAACCGCGTCCGTAAAGACCTGTGTGAAGATCTGGATTTGGCCATTGTCGAATCCTTCCCTTCGAAGATCGAAGGCCGCCAGATGATCATGGTGCTCGCTCCTAAGAAGAAACAGTAGGCATTCAAGTAGCAATGACCGCGCAGCGCTTGCGTTGTGCGGTTTGTTGTTCGCCTGTCTGGGTCATGTTATCAACAATGCGAAGTGGATATTTTTTAAAATGCCAAAGATTAAAACTGTACGTGGCGCGGCTAAGCGCTTCAAGAAGACCGCTTCTGGCGGCTTCAAGCGTAAACACGCAAACCTGCGTCATATTCTGACTAAGAAATCTACTAAGCGTAAACGTCACCTGCGTCCGAAAGGCATGGTGTCTAAAGGCGATCTGGGTCTGGTTATTGCCTGCCTGCCGTACGCATAAGTAAATTTTTTTAATTAATTCAGAATATTAAACAGGAGAGCTAAATGGCTCGTGTAAAACGTGGTGTAGTTGCTCGCGCACGTCACAAAAAAATCTTAAAACAAGCTAAAGGTTACTACGGTGCACGTTCACGTGTTTACCGCGTTGCCTTCCAGGCTGTTATCAAAGCTGGTCAGTATGCTTACCGCGACCGTCGTCAACGTAAGCGTCAGTTCCGTCAGCTGTGGATCGCGCGTATCAACGCAGCAGCGCGTCAGAACGGTATGTCTTACAGCCGTTTCATCAATGGTCTGAAAAAAGCAGCCATTGAAATTGACCGTAAAATCCTGGCCGACATCGCCGTATTCGACAAAGTGGCATTCACTGCACTGGTAGAAAAAGCGAAATCAGCGCTGGCGTAAGTCAGTTGAAAAAGGGAGCTTGCTCCCTTTTTTATTACCTGTAACCTGAGCAAAAGATTGACTTTTTCGCCGCTGCGCATTTCAATAGTGCCGTTGGAAATCATGACAAGGTAACGCAAGCATGAATGCTGCTATTTTCCGTTTCTTTTTTTACTTTAGCGCCTGACAATCAGGGGCTTTTGCGCATAAGAAAAGAAACGAAAAATCGCGCTGAAAGCCTCCCACGTGGAGGCTTTTTTTGTTTTTGGCGCTGGCATATTGGACCGGCAGGTCCCAACAAGTACTAACCAGCCTGACTGGAAAAAGAGGAAAACATGTCCCAACTAGCAGAACTGGTGGCGAACGCCACGGCGGCCATCGACGGGGCGACCGATATCGCCGCCCTTGACGCGGTGCGCGTCGAATATCTGGGGAAGAAAGGGCATCTGACATTACAGATGACCACATTGCGTGAATTGCCAGCGGAAGCGCGTCCTGCGGCCGGTGCGGTGATTAACGAGGCTAAACAGCAGGTAACGGATCGTCTGAACGCGCGTAAAGAGGAGATGGAGTCTGCGGTCCTTAATGCCCGTCTGGCGGCAGAAACCATCGACGTTTCCCTGCCGGGACGCCGTATCGAAAACGGCGGCCTGCATCCGGTGACCCGCACCATCGATCGTATTGAAACGTTCTTTGGCGAGCTGGGCTTTGCGGTAGTGACCGGTCCGGAAATTGAAGACGATTATCATAACTTCGATGCGCTCAATATTCCGGGCCATCACCCGGCGCGTGCCGATCATGATACTTTCTGGTTTGATGCCACGCGCCTGCTGCGCACGCAAACCTCAGGCGTGCAAATTCGCACCATGAAGAACCAGCAGCCGCCTCTGCGCATTATTGCGCCGGGCCGCGTGTACCGTAACGATTACGATCAGACGCACACGCCGATGTTCCACCAGATGGAAGGGCTGATCGTCGATAAGAATATCAACTTCACCAACCTGAAAGGCACGCTGCACGATTTCCTGAACAACTTCTTTGAGGAAGATTTGCAGATCCGCTTCCGTCCTTCCTATTTCCCGTTTACCGAGCCGTCCGCTGAAGTGGATGTGATGGGTAAAAACGGCAAGTGGCTGGAAGTGCTGGGCTGCGGCATGGTGCACCCCAATGTTCTGCGCAATGTCGGTATCGATCCGGAAGTCTATTCAGGCTTCGCCTTTGGCATGGGCATGGAGCGCCTGACCATGCTGCGCTACGGCGTGACCGATTTACGCGCATTCTTCGAAAATGATTTACGTTTCCTCAAACAATTTAAGTAAGGGCAGGTTATCCAATGAAATTCAGTGAACTCTGGTTACGCGAATGGGTAAATCCAGCCCTTGACAGTGCGGCCTTATCTGAGCAAATCACCATGGCCGGCCTGGAAGTGGACGGCGTTGAACCCGTTGCGGGCGCGTTTCACGGCGTCGTGGTCGGTGAGGTAGTGGAATGCGGTCAGCACCCTAATGCCGACAAACTGCGTGTGACCAAAATCAATACCGGCGGCGATCGGCTGCTGGACATCGTCTGCGGCGCACCAAACTGCCGTCAGGGCCTGAAAGTCGCAGTCGCCACCGTGGGTGCCGTGCTGCCGGGCGATTTTAAAATTAAAGCGGCTAAGCTGCGCGGCGAACCGTCCGAAGGCATGCTGTGCTCGTTCTCTGAGCTGGGGATTTCCGACGACCACAGCGGCATTATCGAACTGCCCGCCGATGCGCCGATTGGCACGGATATCCGTGACTACCTGCAGCTGGACGACAACACCATTGAAATCAGCGTCACGCCTAACCGCGCAGACTGCCTGGGCATTATCGGGATTGCCCGCGATGTGGCGGTGCTGAACAGCCTGCCGCTTAACGCGCCGGTCATTGAGCCGGTTGCGGCGACGATTGCTGATACGTTACCGATTAATGTCGAAGCCACCGCTGCCTGCCCACGCTATCTGGGCCGTGTCGTGAAAGGCATCAACGTCAGCGCAGCAACGCCGCTGTGGATGAAAGAGAAGCTGCGTCGCTGTGGTATTCGCTCTATCGATCCGGTCGTTGATATCACCAACTACGTGTTGCTCGAACTGGGCCAGCCAATGCACGCGTTCGATCTGGACCGCATTGACGGCGGTATCGTCGTGCGGATGGCGAAAGATGGTGAGGCGCTCACGCTACTGGATGGCACAGAGGTGAAGCTCAGCAGCGATACGCTGGTGATTGCCGATCATCAGAAAGCCCTGGCGATGGGCGGCATTTTTGGTGGTGAACATTCCGGTGTAAACGGCGAAACGCAAAATATTTTGCTGGAGTGTGCCTGGTTCGAACCGCTGGCGATTGCGGGCCGCGCACGCCGTCATGGTTTGCACACCGATGCATCACATCGCTACGAGCGCGGTGTGGATTCTGCACTGCAACACAAGGCGATGGAACGCGCGACTCAGCTGCTGCTGAGCATCTGCGGCGGTGAAGCGGGCCCGGTTATCGATCAGACGTCGGCGGACGCCTTGCCGCAACCGGCCACGATCACGCTGCGTCGTGAAAAGCTGGATCGGCTGATTGGTCATGTTGTCAGCGATGAGCAGGTCACGGATATTCTGACGCGCCTGGGTTGTCAGGTCAGCGTAACCCCTGGGGAATGGCAGGCAGTCGCCCCCGCCTGGCGCTTCGATATGGCTATCGAAGAGGATCTGGTAGAAGAGATTGCCCGCATTTATGGTTACAACAATATCCCGGATGTGCCAGTTCAGGCCGGTCTGGTCATGACAAAGCACCGTGAAGCTAACCTGTCGCTGAAGCGTGCAAAAATGCTGTTAGTGGATAAAGGCTACCAGGAAGCCATCACCTACAGCTTCGTGGACCCGAAAGTACAGCAGTTGCTGCATCCGGGTGAAGAGGCGCTGCTGCTGCCCAGCCCGATCTCCAGCGACATGTCCACCATGCGTTTGTCACTGTGGACTGGCTTACTCAGCGCGGTGGTCTATAACCAGAACCGTCAGCAGAGCCGCGTGCGTCTGTTTGAGAGCGGTCTGCGATTTGTTCCTGATACTCAGGCGGATCTCGGTATTCGTCAGGATCTAATGCTGGCAGGCGTGCTGAGTGGCAACCGCTATGAAGAACACTGGGATCTGGCGCGTCAGACCGTTGACTTCTATGATTTGAAAGGTGATTTAGAGTCATTGCTGGATTTAACCGGCAAGTTGAATGCGATTAGCTTTCGTGCAGAGGCGAATCCAGCGCTCCATCCTGGACAAAGTGCGGCAATTTATTTACAGGATGAACGAATCGGATTTATCGGAGTGGTTCATCCCGAGCTTGAACGTAAGCTGGATCTCAACGGTCGTACCTTAGTCTTTGAACTGCTTTGGAATAAGGTCGCAGACCGCGTCCTGCCTGATGCGCAAGAGGTTTCACGCTTCCCGGCAAACCGCCGTGATATCGCCGTTGTTGTGGCCGAAAATGTGCCGGCAGCAGATATCATCGCAGAGTGTAAGAAAGTTGGCGTAAATCAGGTAGTTGGCGTAAACTTGTTTGACGTGTACCGAGGTAAGGGTGTTTCCGAGGGCTATAAGAGCCTCGCAATCAGCCTGATTTTGCAGGATACCAGCCGGACACTCGAAGAAGAGGAGATTGCCGCGACGGTTGCCAAATGCGTTGCGGCATTAAAAGAGCGATTCCAGGCAACCTTGAGGGATTGAACCTATGGCGCTTACAAAAGCTGAGATGTCAGAATACCTGTTTGAGAAACTCGGGCTGAGCAAACGTGACGCAAAAGAGTTGGTGGAGTTGTTTTTCGAAGAGGTTCGCCGCGCGTTGGAAAATGGAGAACAGGTTAAACTGTCGGGGTTTGGTAATTTTGACCTGCGTGACAAAAACCAACGTCCGGGCAGAAACCCAAAAACGGGAGAAGATATTCCCATTACTGCGCGTCGCGTAGTGACCTTCCGTCCAGGGCAGAAGCTTAAAAGTCGCGTTGAAAACGCCACACCAAAAGACAGTGACTGATCCCAGTGTTTCAAAAAGGCCGCGCAAGCGGCCTTTTTCATTTCTTTTTTTCGCAATCCTTTTACAATCAATCCTCTGTCATTCTGGCTAATTCTGCTTATGTCCCAGCTTGAACAACTTGCTCTGCACAGCGATCGCCGCAGTAAAGCCTGGCTTTTGGGTCTCGGGAGCCTGCTTCTGGTGTTATTTATCCTCAGCCTGTGCGCGGGTGAGCGCTGGATAAGCCCCACACAATGGTTCAGCGACAGCGGCAGGCTTTTTGTCGGCCAGCTTCGCCTGCCGCGCAGCCTTGCGGTTATCCTGGTGGGGAGCGCGCTGGCTCTGAGCGGCGTTGTCATGCAGGCGTTGTTTACCAACCCACTGGCCGAACCCGGGCTGCTTGGCGTTTCCAACGGGGCCGGCATTGGCCTGGTCGCGGGCGTTCTGTTGAGCAGCGGTTCGCTATGGAGCCTCAGCTTTTCGGCAATGGCCGGTGCGCTGGTCGTTACCCTGATTCTGTTGCATTTTGCCCGGCGTCATTTATCCGTCACGCGTTTGCTGCTCACTGGCGTTGCGCTGGGGATTATTTGCAGCGCGATCATGACGTGGGCCGTCTATTTCAGCAGCAGCCTCGATCTGCGCCAACTCATGTACTGGATGATGGGCGGCTTCAGCGGTATCGACTGGCGCTATGGCTGGATGATGCTGGCGCTGCTGCCGGTTATCCTGGCGCTCACCACAGCGAGCAGGGTGCTTAACTTACTGGCGCTGGGGGAAACGTCAGCCCGCCAGCTTGGGTTGTCACTGTTTTACTGGCGTAATCTGCTGGTGTTGGCCACGGGATGGCTGGTTGGCGTCAGCGTGGCGCTCGCCGGCGCAATTGGCTTTGTGGGCCTGGTGATTCCGCACCTGCTGCGGCTGGTGGGTCTGAATGACCACCGTGCGCTGCTGCCGGCTTCGGCGCTGGCGGGAGCCAGCGTATTGCTCGGCGCGGATATTATTGCCCGCCTGGCGCTGGCCTCCGCTGAGTTACCCATCGGCGTGGTCACGGCAACGCTCGGCGCACCGCTGTTTATCATCTTGTTAGTCAAATCGTCACGTCAGCTTTAGCTGACATACATGCATTAACCACAGGAACTCCGTATGAGCATTTATCAAACTGAACTGGTTACACTGGATGGTGAGAAAACGGCGCTGTCCTCCTGGCAGGGACAAGTGCTGCTGGTGGTCAACGTGGCCTCTAAATGCGGCTTAACCCCACAATATGAAGCGCTGGAAAATATTCATAAAGCCTGGCATGAGCAGGGCTTCAGCGTGCTGGGTTTCCCCTGCAACCAGTTTCTGGAGCAGGAGCCAGGCAGTAGCGAAGAAATCAAAACGTTTTGCAGCACGACCTACGGTGTGACGTTTCCGATGTTCGAAAAGTGTGAGGTCAATGGTGAGCATCGTCATCCGCTTTATGCACAGCTGGTCGCGGCGAAACCCGAGGCCGTGCGTCCGGAAGAGAGTGGTTTTTATGAGCGCATGGTCAGCAAAGGACGGGCTCCCAAAGCGCCGGGCGATATTCTGTGGAACTTCGAAAAATTCCTGATAGGGCGTGATGGCAGCGTTATTCAGCGTTTCTCACCGGACATGTCGCCAGAAGATCCCATTATTCTGGAAACGATCAAACAGGCGCTGGCAAAGTAAGTGTTGCTTAGGCTGGAAAATGCAGCCGTTCCCGGACGGCTGCAACCCGTAAGCGGCACGATGCAGGCCGGGCAACGGGTGCATCTGGTGGGGCCGAATGGCGCAGGGAAGAGCACACTGCTGTCAGCCCTGGCGGGATTGGAACCCTTTACCGGCCGCGCCACGCTACTGAATACCGCCCTCGCCAGTTGGACAGGCCCGGCGCTGGCCAGCGTGCGCAGCTGGCTGCCTCAGCAACAGCTTCCTCCGGGGCAGATGCCGGTTTACCACTATCTGCGGCTGCATCTTTCGTCTTCCACCTCGCCAGATGAAGCCCGACTCGCCACGATACTGTCGCGGTTGCAGTTGGATGATAAATTAGCCTGGCCATTGACCCAGCTCTCCGGTGGTGAGTGGCAGCGGGTGCGGCTTGGCGCGGTAATGATGCAAATCGATCCGCAGATCAACGCCAGAGGGCAATTACTGATCCTGGATGAGCCCATGACGGCGCTGGATGTTGCTCAACAAAAAGCGGTGGACGATCTGATTAGTGAACTCTGTGCCGCAGGAGTTTGCGTTGTCGCCAGCAGTCACGATCTTAACCATAGCTTATGGTATGCCAATCAGGTCTGGCTGTTACATCAGGGCCAGGTGGTGTTGCAGGGCGAGCCTGCGGATGTCCTTCGGCCAGAACAGCTTTCGCCCCTGTACGGCATTCCGTTTCGTCAGCTCATCTTAGAAGGACGGCCTCTGCTGACCGTTTTGCCCTGAGACTTGCCACCTGGCGCGCTTTGCCGCTACATTAATCCCGTTACTCTTTATTAAGGATGAGCTGTGATGCGCATGGGGTTGCTGTTATTCGTTTTATTGCTGGTGGGCTGTAGCCATCATGCACCGCCCATTAACAGTCGCCTCTCTGACTCCATCACCGTGATAGCGCAACTCAGAGATCAACTGGGAAGCTGGCGGGGCACGCCTTACCGTTATGGTGGCATGAGCCGCGGCGGGGTGGACTGTTCAGGCTTTGTCTACCTGACGTTTCGCGACAGGTTTGATCTGCAACTTCCCCGCACCACTTCCGCACAAAGCGATATCGGCACCCGCATCAGCAAAGACGATCTCTTGCCCGGTGATCTGGTGTTCTTCAAAACGGGGAGTGGTGAAAATGGCCTGCATGTGGGCATTTATGACACGGATAACGCTTTCATCCATGCGTCCACCAGTCAGGGCGTAATTCGCTCTTCGCTGGATAATGTCTACTGGCGGAAGGTCTTTTGGCAGGCGCGCCGCATCTAATTTCTCCGCTGGAAAACCAGTGGGTTTGTGCGGATTAAATCAGAAAAAAAACGGACCTGGAAAAATATTCTTAATTCGGATTTAACCGGTTCGTTTTATTTATAACACCGGACCTAAGAATGTTTTTCACGGTTAACAGAATTGTTCCTGGAATTATTTGGCTTAAAGTTTATTTTTTTAGCCTAACGGTAATGAAGCGATAAAAATATCCATCTCATCAGTCCTTTGCTACTATTGCCAGTATGTTTTTAATCATATACGATGCACTATCGCCACATATTCTGGCTGTAAAATGAAAATTCACCTGTCTGCCGACTACCAGTCGGAAATTTGGTTTTATGCCGCCTGTTCTCAGGAAGGGCACTTAACCGCCATTGAGCTGGCTACGCAGTTCGTGCACGAGAGTGCGCCGATCACGTTGCCGCAGGATGTTCTGTTGCCTCAGCTTGATGAGACACAGCGCCTGCGCCTGCTGCAGCGCCAAATCTCGCTGCTGGAAAAACACCAGACGTTTTTTGAAACCCATCACCTGCTGGCTTTTATGCCTGTCGATGAGGGCATGGCGAACACCATTCTCGAGAGTGAGTTTCTGACGCGCAAAATAAAACAGCTTCCTTTTATAATGCTGGATATCAGCGAAACGTTTCTCTCGCTCAATTTGGGAAAAAATAACCCATTAATCGCCGCGTTAAATCGTGAGTTTAAATTGTCTCTGTCCCATTTTGGCGCAGGGAAATCCTCCACGACAGCCGTTTACGATAATCTGTTTAGCTGTATCAGACTGGATAAACACTTTATTCACTCACTGTCTAAACGTGCTTCTTTTTTACCATTTATGCAGAGCATCATCGATAATTTCCGCAGCCATTGCGATCGGATGATTATTTGTGGTGTGGATGATGAAATTTTACTGGATAAAGTTAGCCAGCTCAGTAACGTCCACCTTCAGGGCGCGCTGTTTCCAGTGGTTAAATCAGACGCCTTTGAGACGTTAATCTACTCTGAGCAATTCCTGCACACTCCCTGATACTCGCACGCCTGCCGCCTGTCCAATCCTGGTCATCAACGCTACACTGTGGGTTTTATCACACGATACCCGGTGTCGTTGGGAGAATTGATGATCTTTGATAACAGCTGGTTTCGTGAGCTTCCTGGCAGCTATACCGCGTTAAACCCTACGCCACTTGCGGGCGGCCGACTGCTGTATCACAACGCGCCGCTGGCGAAGGCAATGGCACTGGACAGCGCATTGTTTTCCGGGCAGGGCCATGGCGTGTGGTATGGTGCCGCGTTATTACCCGGCATGGCACCGCTGGCCCAGGTCTACAGTGGGCATCAGTTTGGCGTCTGGGCCGGTCAGTTGGGGGATGGCCGCGGTATTCTGCTGGGCGAACAGCGGCAGGAAGACGGTCGCAGGCTCGACTGGCACCTGAAAGGTGCCGGGCTAACGCCTTATTCGCGCATGGGCGACGGTCGTGCCGTTGTACGCTCCACGGTGCGTGAATTTCTCGCCTCTGAGGCGCTGCATCATTTAGGCATTCCCACCACGCGCGCACTCACCCTTGCCGTTAGCGACGAGCCCGTTTACCGCGAGACCGCCGAACGTGGCGCGATGCTGATGCGTATTGCACCGAGTCACCTGCGCTTTGGGCATTTCGAACACTTTTTTTACAGCCAGCAGCCGGAACAGGTCAAACAGCTGGCAGACTATGCCATTCGCCACCACTGGCCGCAGCTGGTGGATGAGGCCGATCGTTATCAGCTGTGGTTTGCCGATATCGTGCTGCGCACTGCGCGACTGATCGCCCAGTGGCAAAGCGTGGGCTTCGCTCATGGCGTAATGAATACCGACAACATGTCGATCCTCGGCCTGACCCTCGATTATGGTCCCTATGGTTTTCTGGATGACTATCAGCCGGATTATATCTGCAATCACAGCGATTATCAGGGCCGCTACAGCTTCGAGAATCAGCCCATGATTGGCTTATGGAACCTCAACCGTCTGGCCCATGCGTTATCGGGGTTAATGACTACCGAACAGCTCAAACAGGCCTTAAGCGGCTATGAGAATGCGCTGATGCGCGTTTGGGGAGAGCGGATGCGGGCGAAGCTGGGCCTGCTGACGGCCGATGCCGGGGATAATGAGATTCTTACCGAATTACTCAGCTTAATGAGTCAGGAACGCAGCGACTATACGCTCACGTTCCGTCTGTTAAGTGATACGCAGCAGGCGGAGAGCCGTTCGCCACTGCGGGATGAATTTATCGATCGTTCTGCTTTTGATCGCTGGTATCAGCGCTACCGTCAACGCCTGCTGCAGGAGCGGGTTGGCGATGCCGAAAGGCAGCAGGTGATGAAAGCCGCCAATCCAGCCGTGGTGCTGCGTAACTACCTTGCTCAACAGGTGATAGACGAGGCGGAGAAGGGAGAGAGCGGCGCGTTGGCGCGTTTACATCAGGCGCTTCAGCAGCCTTTTAGTGACGCGGCGGCCGCTGAATATCGTCAACGGCCACCGGACTGGGGCAAGACACTGGAGGTCAGCTGCTCAAGCTGATTTACAGACGGTGAGAAACCGCCTCAGCTAACAGCGCAAGGACCTCTTCGCTGTCCTGCCAGCTGAGGCAGGGATCGGTGATCGACTGACCGTAAGTCAGGGGTTCACCGCTCACCACTTTTTGATTGCCTTCCTCAATAAAACTTTCAATCATTACCCCGGCAACGGCGCGAGAGCCGCTTTTAATCTGCCCGGAGACGTCCAGTGCAACATCGCGCTGACGGCGATGCTGCTTGAGGCAGTTGCCGTGGCTGAAATCAATCACCAACTGCTGCGGCAGACCAAACTCAGCTAAACAGGCAGCGGCTTCGGCAACGTCGCCTGCATGATAATTAGGCTGTTTGCCGCCACGCAGAATCACATGGCCGTGCGGATTCCCGCTGGTCTGGTAAATCGTCATCTGACCTTGTTTGTCGGGCGACAGAAACATATGGCTGGCACGGGAGGCACGAATGGCATCCACGGCAATGCGGACGTTTCCATCTGTTCCGTTTTTAAAACCGACCGGGCAGGAGAGCGCCGAGGCCATTTCACGATGGATCTGGCTTTCGGTGGTCCGGGCGCCAATTGCCCCCCAGCTAATCAGATCGGCAATAAACTGGCCGATCACCATATCCAGGAATTCGGTGGCGGTCGGTAAACCCAACGCATTGATATCAATCAGTAGCTTGCGGGCGATGCTGATGCCGCGATTAACATCAAAGCTGCCGTCCAGATCAGGATCGGAAATCAGGCCTTTCCAGCCCACAACCGTGCGTGGTTTTTCGAAATAGGTGCGCATCACGATTTCCAGCCGATCCTGATAACGCTCACGCAGGGCGACCAAACGCTGAGCGTAGTCCAGCGCGGCGACCGGGTCATGCAGCGAACAGGGGCCAATCACCACCAGCAGACGGGGATCTTCTCCGGTCAGAATGCGGGCAATGCGCTTGCGTGCGGCGGTGATGTTATCGGCCATGGTAGTCGAAAGCGGGTGTTCAGCTGCCAGACTGGCAGGGGAAATCAGGCTGCCAATGCGCGCGGTGCGCAGTTCATCAGTTTTGTTCATGGTGTTCTCTAGGCTTTTTCTTCGCAGCGGTGAAATACCGGGAAGTGATGATGGTCACAATAAACCATTAACCTGCGAATTCAAGCGACAACATGATAATGAAAGTCAAAATGACGGCAGCGGGACGTTACAGCGCCGCCGTCGGCAATTGACTAATACATGCGGCGCGTCAGGCCCATAATATCGAGGATTTTCGTCGCAATCTCTTCCACAGAGTAGTTGGTACTGTTGAGGTAGCGAATCTGGTGAGTGCGAAACAGCGCTTCAACTTCACCCACTTCCAGTCGACACTGGCGCATAGAGGCATAGCGGGTATTTTCTGCGCGCTCCTGACGAATGGCCGCCAGGCGTTCCGGATCGATCGTCAGGCCAAACAGCTTGTGCTGATGCTGACGCAGGGCGGGAGGCAATTTCAGATTATCCATGTCGTCGGCGATAAACGGATAGTTAGCAGCACGGATACCGAACTGCATGGCAAGATACAGGCTGGTGGGTGTTTTGCCGCAGCGCGAAACGCCTAACAGGATCACCTGCGCATCCTCCAGGCCGCGCAACGAAATGCCGTCATCATGCGCCAGCGTGTAATCGATTGCCGCAATACGGGCGTCGTATTTGCCGAGATTGCTGGCATCAAGCCCGTGGGTGCGGTGCGCAACCGGTGCCGGTGACAACCCCAACTCCTGCTGAAGCGGCGCGACCAGTGCCTGCACAATGTCCTGGCAGAAGCCTTCGCTCTGCACAATGATGTCACGGACTTCAGGCGTAACGATGGAAAAAAACACCAGTGGGCGCACGCCGCTTTGCTGATAAAGCGCATTGATTTGCGCCTTAACGGCCTGCGCACGCTGTACGTTTTCAACAAACGGCAGGGTCACGCTCGTGGTGTTAACCGGAAACTGAGATAACACGGCATGGCCTAATACTTCGGCTGTAATTGCTGTCCCGTCGGAAATGTAGAAAACGCTTCTGTCGGTGGTCATAAGTCGTGCCTCGGGCAGGGAAGTCGTAAAAACAAGTGAGATAATATAAGCATGCCTTCAGGGGCAAGTGTAGTCTGGGGCATCGTTTCCCTCTCGCTTTTGCATCATGACGTCACCTGTTCCCTCTTTTTTGCGCCATTAACACCGCCTCAGGTGACAGACAACGCCTGTGTTTGTTGCGCAACAAAAACGCCGCATAACAGGCAGTAAAAAAAATAATGAGCGAATTATCAGCGTATTAGCAAAAAATAAGGGCCTTGCGCAACGCTGAAAAAAACCAGGCGCAATTCTGAAACTGTGTCTGAGAATCTGCTTTAACGATTCAACAGATCGTGTTTAATCAGACGTTATGCCAGGCTGGATTTGTTAATAGCAGGATTTTCCATGTGCCCATTCATTAATAAAGGATCAGTTCAATGTCCAATAAAGGCGAACAGCCGTTAGTACTTTGGTACAACCAGCTTGGCATGCATGATGTTGATCGGGTGGGAGGCAAAAATGCTTCTCTGGGTGAGATGATTACCAATTTGTCATCTCTGGGCGTGTCCGTTCCCAACGGTTTTGCGACCACCTCCTGGGCCTTTAATCAGTTTCTTGAGCAGAGCGGTCTGAACCAGCGTATTTATGCTTTGCTGGATGACACCAATATTGATGATGTGGATCAACTGGCGAAGGCGGGTAAGCAGATACGCCAGTGGGTAGTCGAAACCCCGTTCCAGCCTGAACTGGAAGCCGCGATTCTTTCGGCCTACGAGCAGCTCTCTGCCGACGATGCTGAGGCATCCTTCGCCGTGCGCTCATCCGCCACCGCCGAAGATATGCCTGACGCGTCCTTTGCCGGCCAGCAGGAAACTTTCCTGAACGTGCAGGGCATCGAGTCAGTCATGGTGGCAGTGAAACACGTTTATGCCTCACTGTTTAACGATCGCGCTATCTCCTATCGCGTCCATCAGGGTTACGACCATCGCGGCGTGGCGCTGTCGGCGGGGATCCAGCGCATGGTGCGATCCGATCTGGCGTCCTCAGGGGTCATGTTCACCATTGATACCGAATCGGGCTTTGATCAGGTGGTGTTCATTACCGCCGCGTTGGGCCTGGGCGAAATGGTGGTACAGGGCGCGGTGAACCCGGACGAGTTTTATGTGCACAAGCCGACGCTGGCTGCGAAACGTCCTGCTATCGTTCGCCGCAACATGGGCTCGAAAAAGGTGCGGATGGTTTACGCCGACTCGCGTGAACATGGCGAGCAGGTGCGCATCGAAGATGTGGCGGAAGCCGAGCGCGATCGTTTCTGTCTGAGCGATGCCGAAGTGGAGGCGTTGGCCCATCAGGCGGTACTGATTGAGCAACACTACAAGCGCCCGATGGATATTGAGTGGGCCAAAGACGGCCACACCGGGAAGTTATTTATTGTCCAGGCGCGCCCTGAAACCGTGCGTTCCAACGGTCAGGTCATGGAGCGTTACAGCCTGCAGGGACAGGGCAAGGTGGTGATTGAAGGCCGTGCGATTGGTCACCGCATCGGCGCCGGTACCGTCAAGGTCATTCACGATATCAGCGAAATGAACCGCATCGAAAAAGGTGACGTGCTGGTGACCGATATGACCGATCCCGACTGGGAACCGATCATGAAAAAAGCCTCCGCCATTGTGACGAACCGCGGCGGCCGTACCTGCCATGCCGCGATTATCGCGCGTGAGCTGGGCATCCCGGCGGTGGTTGGCTGTGGCGATGCCACCGAGCGGCTGAAAGAGGGACATACCGTTACCGTATCCTGTGCTGAGGGCGATACCGGCTATGTCTACGATGAACTGCTCGACTTCGACGTCACCAGTTCACAGGTTGATACCATGCCGGACCTGCCGCTTAAAATCATGATGAACGTGGGCAACCCGGATCGCGCGTTTGATTTCGCCTGTTTGCCAAACGAAGGGGTTGGTCTGGCGCGGCTGGAATTTATTATCAACCGCATGATCGGCGTCCATCCAAAAGCGTTGCTGGAGTTCGATCAGCAAACCCCTGAACTGCAGAAGCAGATTCGTCAGATGATGAAAGGTTTCGACGATCCGGTTGAGTTTTACATCGCCCGTCTGACCGAAGGGATCGCGACGCTGGGCGCGGCGTTCGCGCCGAAGCGCGTTATTGTCCGCCTGTCGGATTTTAAAACGAACGAATATGCCAATCTGGTGGGTGGGGAACGTTACGAACCCGAAGAGGAAAACCCGATGCTGGGGTTCCGTGGCGCAGGCCGCTATGTCTCCGAGAGTTTCCGCGACTGTTTCGCGCTGGAGTGCGAAGCGGTGAAGCGCGTACGCAATGAGATGGGGCTGACCAACGTGGAAATCATGGTGCCCTTTGTGCGTACGGTCGATCAGGCTCAGGCGGTGGTAGAGGAATTGGGTCGCCAGGGACTGAAGCGCGGCGAGAACGGGCTCAAGGTCATTATGATGTGTGAAATCCCCTCGAATGCCCTGCTGGCCGAGCAGTTTTTACAACACTTTGATGGTTTCTCTATCGGCTCCAATGATATGACTCAGCTGGCGCTGGGGCTGGATCGCGACTCTGGCGTGGTATCGGCCTTGTTTGATGAGCGTAATGAGGCGGTCAAAGCGCTGCTGTCCATGGCGATTCAGGCGGCGAAAAAACAGGGCAAATACGTAGGAATATGCGGTCAGGGGCCGTCAGATCATCAGGATTTCGCGGCCTGGTTGATGGAGCAGGGCATCGACAGTCTGTCTCTGAATCCGGACACCGTGGTGGAAACCTGGTTAAGCCTGGCGGCGCTAAACAAACCCGCCTGAGGTGATGGATAACCTCCGATGCCAGAAGGCCAGCGCAAGCTGGCTTTTTTTTTTGCTTTTTGACAGGCAAAAAAAAGCCCATCACAGGGGATGGGCAAAGACTACACACAGCAATTCTTTACGCTACTCAGGGGAAATTAGGGCGTTTAGAAATCAGTAACTTGATTTCCAACATAGGAAACATGGTATTCACACGGCTCGCTGGCGTCTTTAAGAATCCTCTTATTAGTTTAAAGGAAATAATATTTTGACGGCTAGGGAGAGCGTTTCGGACCGTTATTATGTTTAGAAAGTAATCATTTTAAGGCGGGAGAGGGGCTAAAGGCGTAAAACATGCGTTTTATCTTAAAGTACGCTAATGAAAAAAAGGCTGGCGATATCTTAATCAGCCAGCCCACTTAACGAGTACTAATCATATAAAAGGAGGGATCAGGGCTTTTGCTCCGGTGATTCACTTACCACGCTTAGCGGATCGGCCTGCGGCGCAGGCACTTCATGCATCCAGACAGAGACCAGTCGGTAAGAGACAGCCAGCACAACCGGCCCGATAAACAGGCCGATCATACCAAACGCGATTAATCCCCCAATAACGCCGGACAGAATCAGAATCAGCGGCAGATCGGCGCCCATACGAATCAGCACCGGCCGCAAAATATTGTCCAGCGTGCCCACAACACAGCTCCAGATCAGCAGTACCGTGCCCCAGGTGGTGTCTCCACTCCAGTAGAGATAAACAATCGCGGGCACCAGCACCAGCAGCGGGCCGATCTGCACCAGGCAGCAGAGGATCATCAACACGGTCAGCAAGGTGGCGTAGGGGATACCGGAAACGGCTAACCCGATACCGCCCAGTACGCCCTGCACCAACGCAGTGACGACAACGCCCAGCGCCACCGCGCGTACTGCCTGTCCGGCCAGCAATACGGCAGCATCACCGCGTCGGCCAGCCATGCGCCAGGCAAAATGCCGGATGCCCTGTGCAGCCTGCTCACCGCGCCAGTAGAGCAGTACGCTGAACAACAGCATCACGGCCAGGTGGATCATAAAACGGCCAAAGTGCCCGGCCTGCGCCACAAAAAAACCGGTGGTACGGCCAACATAAGGTTGTAACTTCGCCATGATCGCTGCGCCGCCGCCCGCCACCAGTTTCTGGTAACTGGCATACAGTTTCTCACCCACCATGGGAATATCGTTGAGCCAGCTCAGAGTGGGTAACATATGTCCCTGAGTCGCCCAGGCGATGACCGGTGCGCTGTTATCTATCAGGCTGTTAACCAGCAGGGCAACCGGGATGATAAACAGCAGGAGCAGCAGGATAGTCATCACAATGACCGCCAGCGAACGCCGCCCCCACAGCAGGCGCTGTATCTTCAGCATCAGGGGCCAGGTGGCAATAACCACCATGCTTGCCCAGGCGAAGCCCAATATGAATGGCTGGACAACCCACAAGCACGCGGCGATCAGGAGTAAAATAAAAATCAGGGTAAATAACATCTGGGGAAGATCAATCTGCCGTTCCAGGCTTTTCATCTTGTGCGTTACCTCATTGGAATTCGTCAACTCAGGGGATGACGCTGCCCCGTAATCATGGGCTATTTCAGGGCGTTTAAACAGGCTTGTAAAGAAAAGGTTTCAGCCCTTCCTGAAAAAACGACAGCGCGGTGGGAAATGTGATAAAACTGAGAATTAAAGCAAGATACAGACGCAAACCTACACAACATCTTTGGTCACATACTCCATGATCCCACAGATTTCTCAGGCACCGGGTCTTATCCAGCGGGTGCTGACATTTCTTGAAACCCTCAAAGCGCAGGGTTTCACCGGCGATACCGCCACCAGCTACGCCGACAGACTTTCGCTTTCAACCGATAACAGCATCTATCAACTCCTGCCCGATGCGGTGCTTTTCCCGCGCTCGACGGCAGACGTGGCACTGATAGCCCGACTGGCGGGTGAAGCGGCGTTCTCCAGTCTGGTCTTCACCCCGCGCGGTGGCGGCACCGGGACCAACGGTCAGTCGCTCAATCAAGGCATCATTGTGGATATGTCGCGCCACATGAACCGCATCCTGGAAATCAATACCGAACAACGCTGGGTGCGCGTCGAGGCTGGGGTAGTCAAAGATCAACTTAATGCGTACCTGAAACCTTTTGGTTTCTTCTTTTCACCGGAGCTCTCCACCAGTAACCGCGCCACCCTGGGCGGCATGATTAACACGGATGCATCCGGTCAGGGCTCGCTGGTCTACGGTAAAACCTCTGACCATGTTTTAGGGCTCAGGGCCGTGCTGCTCGGCGGCGATATTCTGGATACCCGACCGGTGCCTACCGCGCTGGCTGAAAATCTGGCGCAAACGCCCACGCCTGAAGGCCGAATTTATCAGCAGGTGCTCACCCGCTGCCGTGAGCATCGCGAACTGATTCTGGAGAAGTTTCCTAAGCTCAACCGCTTCCTGACCGGTTACGACCTGCGCCACGTGTTTAGCGATGACATGCAGACCTTTGACCTGACGCGGCTGCTGTGTGGTGCAGAGGGAACGCTGGCGTTTATCAGCGAAGCTCGTCTGGATATCACGCCGCTGCCCAAAGTCCGGCGCGTGGTTAATATTAAATATGACACCTTCGATTCTGCGCTTCGCAATGCCCCCCTGATGGTCGAGGCGCAGGCGCTGTCGGTGGAAACGGTTGACTCGAAAGTGCTCAATCTGGCACGGGAAGATATTGTCTGGCACTCCGTGCGCGAGCTGATTACGGCTATCCCGGATGAAGAAATGTTAGGGCTGAATATCGTTGAGTTTGCCGGGGATGATGCCGGGCAAATCGATCGGCAGATCACACAGCTTTGCGCCCGTCTGGATACGTTGATGACGCAGCAGCAGGGCGGGGTGATCGGCTATCAACTCTGTGACGATCTGGACGGTATTGAACGCATCTATAACATGCGTAAAAAGGCGGTGGGCTTACTCGGTAATGCCAAAGGCCGTGCCAAACCGATCCCCTTTGTTGAAGATACCGCCGTTCCACCTGAACACCTTGCCGACTATATTGTTGAGTTTCGCGCGCTTCTGGACAGCCATGGTCTGAGTTATGGCATGTTCGGTCACGTGGACGCCGGCGTGCTGCATGTCCGTCCGGCCCTGGATATGTGCGATCCCCATCAGGAAATGATGATGAAGCAAATTTCCGATGAGGTGGTTGCCTTAACTGCACGCTATGGTGGCCTGCTGTGGGGAGAACATGGCAAGGGATTCCGCGCGCAGTACAGTCCGGCCTTTTTTGGCGAAACGCTGTTTAACGAGCTGCGCCGCATTAAAGCGGCCTTCGATCCCCACAATCGTCTCAATCCCGGTAAGATTTGTACGCCTTTCGACAGCGAGGCGGCAATGATGCAGGTAGATGCGACGAAACGGGGCAGCTACGATCGTCAGATCCCCCTTCAGGTACGAGAAACCTGGCGCGGTGCGCTTGAGTGCAACGGAAACGGGTTGTGCTTTAACTTCGATGCCCGCAGTCCGATGTGCCCGTCAATGAAAATCACCCGTAACCGCATTCACTCGCCGAAGGGGCGCGCGACCTTAACGCGGGAATGGCTTCGGTTGCTGGCAGAGCAGGGCGCCGATCCGGTGATGCTGGAGAAAAAGCTGCCGGAAAGTTCCCTGTCGCTTCGCGCGCTGATAAGCAGAATGCGCAATACCTGGTATGCCAATAAAGGGGAATATGATTTTTCTCATGAGGTGAAAGAGGCGATGTCCGGCTGCCTGGCCTGTAAAGCCTGCTCGACTCAGTGCCCCATAAAAATTGACGTTCCGGCCTTCCGCTCGCGTTTTTTACAGCTTTACCATACACGCTATTTGCGCCCGCTCAGCGACCATCTGGTGGCAGGCGTAGAAAGCTACGCGCCCCTGATGGCGAAAGCACCGGGGGTGTTTAACTTTTTCCTGAAACAGCCCTGGGCGACCTCATTCAGTAAGACACACATTGGCATGGTCGACCTGCCTTTATTGTCCTCGCCCACGCTCAAGCAGCAGTTGAGTGGTCATCCGGCGATGAATATGACGCTGGAGCAGCTCGAAGCGCTCAGTGAAACACAGCGAGCCCAAAAAGTGCTGGTGGTGCAGGATCCCTTTACCAGTTTCTATGAAGCCAAACTGGTACATGATTTTATCCGACTGATTGAGAAACTGGGATACCAGCCCGTTCTGCTGCCGTTCTCACCCAACGGCAAAGCGCAGCATGTGAAAGGCTTTTTGCAACGCTTTGCGCGTACGGCCAGTAAAACAGCCGATTTCCTGAATCGCGTGGCAAAGCTGGGCATGCCGATGGTGGGGATTGATCCGGCAACGGTGCTCTGTTACCGCGATGAGTATCACCAGATGTTGGGCGAGGCCCGTGGCGATTTCAACGTGCTTCTGGTACATGAGTGGCTCCATCAGGCGCTGCAGGAACGTGAGGTGCAGGTCACCAGCGGAGAAGCATGGTATCTGTTTGCTCACTGTACCGAAGTGACCGCTCTGCCGGGCACGCCCGGTCAGTGGCAGGCGATCTTCTCACGCTTCGGCGCAAAGCTCGAAAACATCAATGTGGGCTGTTGCGGCATGGCCGGCACCTACGGTCATGAGAGCCAGAACCTGGAGAACTCCCTGGGAATTTATGCGCTGTCATGGCATCCGCAATTGCAGAAACTGCCGCGCCAGCGCTGCCTGGCAACCGGTTTTTCCTGCCGCAGTCAGGTCAAGCGCGTGGAGGGCAACGGCATGCGTCATCCTCTTCAGGCACTGCTAGAGTTAATCTGAAAAGGTGAGGCGACGCCGGACGCAGGTTGGATTAGAATATCCAGCCTGCGTGCCTGACGAATTCACTCTGCAATACGGTGGCTTGTTCCCATTCACCGGTTATCGCGAGTTGATGACACAGCTGAGTCAGGGAGAGTCGCGCCAACTGGTAAGCCTGGATGCGAAACAGCCGGTCACGATCCGGGTTTTGCATCTCCTGGACCAGCCGGTGGTGAAGTTTGCCCATGGCATGCAGATAACTCAGGTCATCGCCGTTCAACTGGCAGATCTCTGCCATGTCTAAACAGGTATCGTTAAACTGACGCAGTTGCTGAATCGTACATTCAGCCCGGTTGAGTTTGGCCTGTGCCAGGTAAAAATCAACGGTGAGATCGCGAACCGAAAAACGGTATTCATCGAGTTTATGTTGAAGCCAGGCTGAAACCGATAACGACATAACGCGCCTCAATGTTGAATGATAATAATTATCATATTCAACTGGAGCGGGAATGCAATTCCCCGGCAAGAAATTTTTTTCGATTTATCTCACCTGTCGGTATAATCGGAAATAACAATCTGTTTACATGCCAGAAAGGCGTAACCTATCAATACAGGCATTATCGTAAAGGTGCCATTTAAAAATTTACGATTTATTAACAGGTTACAGAACCCGAATTCAGTGGACGCTCGCCGATGCAAGCCTGGCTGCAGCGACTATGCTTAAGAAATGAGCTGTAAAAATAGCATCTTATGATTATCCCTGCAAAACAAGAGGTTGAAGTGATTTGTCAGATCACTACCATAGGGGGATAGCCTGAAAAGGTCCGGACTCAAGAGGTATCAACATGTCATCCGTGAATGCAGACTCTTTCTCACCCGACGAGTATGTGTGGAAAGGGTTAACGCTGACTGAAACCGCAGCGAAACAAATTCTAAATCTGGCCGCAGAAAACCCAGAAGTCAAGGGCCTGCGTTTAGCAATTAAACAATCCGGCTGTGCCGGTTTTGGTTATGTAATGGATCTGGTGAAGCAGCCAGAAGAGGATGATCTGCAGTTTAGCTACTACGGCGCAACCTTGTTTGTGCCGCTTCAGGCAATGCCGTTTATCGATGGCACCGAAGTGGATTATGTTCGCGAAGGCCTGAATCAGATTTTTAAATTCAATAACCCTAAAGCTCAGCACGCCTGCGGGTGCGGTGAAAGCTTTGGCGTCGAGTAAGTGAAATATGTCACGACACAGCGAAACATCTGACGATGTACAAATGTGGGAAGGTAAGCTCAATTATAAAGAGGGCTTCTTTACCCAATTGCAAACCGAAGAATTTGCCAACGGCATCAATGAAGATGTGGTACGGGCAATTTCGGCTAAGCGTAACGAGCCAGAGTGGATGCTGGAGTTTCGTCTTAAAGCCTTTCGTGCCTGGCTGGAAATGGAAGAGCCGCACTGGCTGAAAGCGCATTACGAAAAGCTGGATTATCAGGACTACAGTTACTACTCCGCGCCATCGTGCGGAAACTGCGATGACACCTGTGCGTCTGAACCGGGCGCGACCCAGGCATCGGGCAGCGCCCCGGCCAGTGATTATCTGACGCAGGAAGTTGAGAACGCGTTTAATCAGTTGGGCGTTCCGGTACGTGAAGGTAAAGAAGTGGCCGTTGACGCCATCTTCGACTCCGTATCCGTATCCACGACCTATCGCAGCAAGCTGGCCGAGCAGGGAATTATCTTTTGCTCCTTTGGCGAAGCGATCCACGATCATCCAGAGCTGGTGAAAAAGTACCTGGGTACCGTGGTGCCACCCAATGATAACTTTTTTGCCGCGTTGAACTCTGCGGTAGCCTCCGACGGTACTTTCGTCTACATCCCGAAAGGGGTGCGTTGCCCGATGGAGCTGTCTACCTATTTCCGCATTAACGCTGCGAAAACCGGTCAGTTCGAACGTACGATTCTGATTGCAGATGAAGACAGCTACGTGAGCTACATCGAAGGCTGTTCCGCGCCCGTGCGTGACACATACCAGCTGCACGCTGCGGTGGTAGAGGTCATCATTCATAAGAACGCGGAAGTGAAATATTCCACCGTTCAGAACTGGTTCCCGGGCGGTGAAGGCGAAGGCGGTATCCTCAACTTCGTCACCAAGCGCGCCCTGTGCGAAGGGGATTACAGCAAAATGTCGTGGACGCAGTCGGAAACCGGCTCGGCCATTACCTGGAAATATCCAAGCTGTATCCTGCGTGGCGATCACTCCGTGGGCGAGTTCTACTCGGTGGCACTGACCAGCGGACGCCAGCAGGCGGACACCGGTACCAAGATGATCCACATCGGCAAAAATACGAAGTCGACGATTATCTCTAAAGGTATTTCCGCCGGGAAAAGCCAGAATACCTACCGTGGCCTGGTAAAAATCATGCCCACGGCCACCAACGCACGTAACTTTACGCAGTGCGATTCCATGCTGATTGGTCCGGATTGTGGCGCGCATACGTTCCCGTATGTTGAAACCCGTAACAATACCGCTCAGCTGGAGCACGAAGCCACCACCTCACGTATCGGCGAAGATCAGATGTTCTACTGTCTGCAACGCGGCATCAGTGAAGAAGATGCGATTTCGATGATCGTGAACGGTTTCTGTAAAGACGTATTCTCTGAGCTGCCGCTGGAATTTGCAGTGGAAGCGCAAAAACTGTTAGCCATCAGCCTTGAGCACAGTGTGGGCTGATTGACGCCGTCACACGCGTTGCCGGAAGCAATGTGAAGGAATAAGCATGTTAAGTATTAAAGATTTACAGGTTAGCGTTGAAGACAAAGCGATTTTACGTGGTCTGAACCTTGAGATTAAGCCCGGCGAAGTTCATGCCATCATGGGACCGAACGGTTCGGGTAAGAGTACGCTGTCTGCGACCCTGGCCGGACGTGAAGACTATGAAGTCACCGGCGGTTCCGTAACCTTTAAGGGCAAGGATCTGCTGGAGCTGGAACCTGAGGAACGTGCAGGCGAAGGCATCTTTATGGCTTTCCAGTACCCGGTTGAAATCCCCGGCGTCAGCAACCAGTTTTTCCTGCAGACCTCCGTGAATGCGGTGCGCAAATACCGTCAGCAGGACGAGCTGGATCGCTTTGATTTCCAAGACTTCATTGAAGAAAAAATCGATCTGCTGAAAATGCCAGAAGATCTGCTGACGCGTTCCGTTAACGTAGGCTTCTCCGGTGGTGAGAAGAAGCGTAACGATATTCTGCAGATGGCGGCGCTGGAACCGGATCTCTGCATTCTGGATGAAACCGACTCCGGTCTGGACATCGATGCCCTGAAAATCGTCGCCAATGGCGTAAACAGCCTGCGTGACGAAAAGCGTGCATTTATCATCGTAACCCACTATCAGCGTATTCTGGACTACATCAAGCCAGACTTCGTACACGTGCTGTATCAGGGTAAAATCGTAAAATCAGGCGATTTCTCGCTGGTGAAACAGTTGGAGGAGCAGGGCTATGGCTGGCTTACCGACGAAGAGTGATACCGCGCTGCAACAGTGGCACCACCTGTTTGAATCACGCGGTGAAATGCGTTCAATGCAGGCTCAGCAGCACTGGCAGCAGTTAATGCGTTTGGGCTTGCCCACCCGCAAACATGAAAACTGGAAATACACGCCGCTGGATGGCCTGCTGGCACATCACTTCGTGTTGCCTGAGGCGCACGAGCTCAGCGCTACGCAGGTTGATGCGCTGTCGCTCCCGCTGGATGCCGTACGTCTGGTTTTTGTCGACGGAAGATTCCAGCCTGGGCTGAGTAGCGGCGATACCGAACTGTTCGAGATTCAGCACAGCGTTGCGGCCGAGCGCCGCGACCTGCCTGCCGCCGTGCAGCCGGAGATTTTTCTGCACCTGACCGAAAGCCTGGCTGAAGAAGTCACGCATATTCGGCTGGCGCGTGGCAAGGCGGCGGCACGTCCGCTTTATCTGCTGCATATCACCAGCGGCAAAGACGACGGCATGAACACGGTTCATCATCGTCATCATCTGCAACTGGAAGAAAGCGCAGAAGCGGAAGTGATTGAGCACTTTGTCACGCTAAACGACAGCGCGCATTTTACCGGCGCCCGTTTCACCTTTGCCGTTGCGGACAATGCCAGGCTTCGTCACACCAAGCTGGCTTTTGAGAGCAGCAAAAGCTATCACTTTGCCCATAACGACATAGTGATCAACCGCGATGCGCAGGTGACCAGCACCAGCTTCTTACTGGGTGCTGGCCTGAGCCGTCACAATACCAGTACGCAGCTCAATGGTGAAAATACTCAGCTGTCCCTGAACAGCCTGGTGCTGCCGGTGAATCAGGAAGTGGCGGATACCCGCACCTATCTTGAACACAACAAAGGCCACTGCCTGAGTCGCCAGATGCATAAAACCATCGTGCGTGACAAAGGCCGTGCGGTGTTTAACGGTCACATCAAAGTCGCGCAGCACGCACTCAAAACTGACGGACAGATGACCAATAACAACCTGTTGTTAGGCCGTCTGGCGGAAGTGGATACCAAGCCGCAGCTGGAAATTTACGCGGATGACGTGAAGTGCAGCCACGGGGCGACCGTAGGCCGTATTGATGACGAGCAGATGTTCTACCTGCGTTCTCGCGGCATTGAACAGGACGCGGCGCAGACCATGATCATCCATGCCTTTGCTGCCGAGTTAACCGAAACGCTGGATAATCCAATTCTGCGCCAGGCTGTGCTGCAGCGCATCGCGCAGCGCTTCCCGGGAGGCGACTCATGATGAACTTCGATCTCGAGCGTATCAGGGCGGATTTTCCCATCCTGAAGCGTGAGGTCAACGGTCATCCGCTGGCCTACCTTGACAGCGCCGCCAGCGCACAGCGTCCTCTGTCGGTCATCAATGCCGAAAGTCATTTCTACCAGCACGGCTACGCGGCCGTGCACCGCGGTATTCACACGCTCAGCCAGCAGGCGACCAGCGATATGGAAAACGTTCGCGAACAGGTGGCACGTTTTCTCAATGCGGCATCATCGGAAGAGATTGTTTTTGTAAAGGGAACGACGGAAGGGATCAATCTGGTCGCCAACAGCTGGGGCGGCAGTCAGCTTCAGCCCGGTGATAATCTGATTATCACGCAGATGGAGCACCATGCGAATATCGTGCCCTGGCAGATGGTGGCAGAGCGCTGCGGTGCCGAGATCCGGGTGCTGCCGCTGACCGACAACGGTGAGCTGGCGCTGGACCAACTGGCTGGTTTGATCGACAGCCGGACCCGCTTACTGGCGGTGACGCACGTTTCAAACGTGCTGGGCACGGTTAACCCGGTGAAAGCGATCGTCGCGCAGGCCAGAGCGGCTGGCGTCGTCACGCTGATTGACGGGGCTCAGGCTGTGATGCATAACACCGTTGACGTGCAGGACATCGACTGCGACTTCTATGTCTTCTCCGCCCATAAGCTCTATGGCCCGAATGGCATTGGCGTACTTTATGGCCGCAAGGCACTTCTGGATGCCATGCCGCCATGGGAAGGCGGTGGCTCGATGATTGGTGAAGTCCTGCTGCCAACCGGCACCACCTGGAATACGGCGCCATGGCGTTTTGAGGCCGGTACGCCAAACACCGGCGGCATTATTGGGCTGGGTGCGGCGCTGGACTATGTGCAGGCGCTGGGTCTGGATACGATTCATCAGCGTGAAACCGCATTGATGAACTATGCCCTTGATAAACTCTCATCCGTACCTGATATTCAGATTTACGGTCCGCAGCAGCGCGCAGGCGTGATTGCTTTTAACCTTGGCAAACACCACGCGTTTGACGTTGGCAGCTTCCTTGATCAGTACGGTATTGCGATTCGCACCGGACATCATTGCGCAATGCCGTTACTGCGCCACTATCAGGTGCCGGCGATGTGCCGTGCTTCCTTCACCTTCTACAACAGTGAAGAAGAGGTCGATCGCTTGGCGGCCGGCCTGACGCGTATTCATCGTCTGCTGGGCGGTTGAGCAGAGTAAACGGAGTGATTAATGGCGACGTTGCCAGAAAAAGAGAAACTGGTGCGCAACTTCAACCGTTGCGCCAACTGGGAAGAGAAGTACCTCTACATCATTGAATTGGGTGCCAAACTTCCGGAATCATCTGAAACACTGCATCAGCCCGAACATGCCATTACGGGCTGCCAGAGCCAGGTGTGGATCAAGATGACACCGCAGGCAGATGGCACCATCGGCTTTGAAGGTGACAGTGATGCAGCCATTGTTAAGGGATTGATAGCTATCGTATTTAGTCTCTATCAAAACCTGCAGCCCGCTGACATTGTGGCGCTGGATGTGCGCCACTGGTTCAGCGAACTGGCCCTGGTTCAGCACCTCACGCCAACGCGTTCGCAGGGGCTGGAAGCGATGATTAAGTCAATTCGCCATACCGCTCAGAACCTCAGCTAAGATACACTTCAAAGACGCCATCCGGCGTCTTTTTACTATCTGACGAGAAAAACCGCATGAAACCTGCTTTGCGTTTAGCTGGTGCATTGCTGCTGACCTGTTTTGGGCTCTCTGCACCCGTTTTTGCCACGGAATACCCGTTACCGCCCGCCGACAGCCGCCTGATTGGTGAGAATGTGGTGACCCAGGTACCGGATAACAAACGTCCTCTTGAAGAGATTGCTGCGCGTTATCAGGTCGGGCTGCTGGGCATGTTGGAAGCGAATCCCGGTACCGATCCCTGGTTACCGAAACCGGGCACCCAGTTGACCATTCCTCTGCAGATGATTCTTCCGGACACGCCGCGTGAAGGCATTGTGGTGAACCTGGCCGAACTGCGGTTGTACTATTATCCAAAGGGCGAAGACAAGGTTATCGTGTACCCCATTGGCATTGGTCAGATGGGGATCGTCACGCCCATTATGGTGACCAGCATCAGCCAGAAAATACCCAATCCTACGTGGACGCCCACGGCGAATATCCGCAAGCGCTATGCCAAAGAGGGCATCACGCTGCCCGCCGTCGTGCCAGCAGGCCCGGATAACCCCATGGGGCTGCATGCGCTGCGTATGGCGCGTGGAACAGGCCAGTATCTTATCCACGGCACCAATGCCAATTTTGGTATCGGTATGCGCGTCAGTTCAGGCTGTATTCGTTTACGTACCGAGGATATCGAAGCGCTGTTCAATAGCGTGCCGGTAGGGACGCGGGTACAGATTATTAACCAACCGGTAAAGTTCAGCGTTGAACCGGATGGTAAGCGCTACGTTGAGGTGCATCAGCCGCTGTCACGTAATGAGAAGGAGGATCCGCAAACGGCTCCGTTAGCGCTCAGTGCGGACTTCAGATCCTTTATGAAGAGCGAGAAGAGTGACAGAGCGTTGATTAAAGCCACGCTGACGCGTCGCTCAGGCATGCCTGTGCTGGTCAGTGCGGGTGAGCCGATACAGGATGAGGCTGCGGCCTCTGCGTCATCCCAGCGCGCTGTGGGCGAGTAGGGCGGACGTCGTTATCCCGAACTGCAGACAAAAAAAATGGTGCCACAAGGGCACCATTTTTAAAACCAGAACTCTTACTTACGGTAAGAGTGAGCCTGGTTGTCCAGACGCTGGTTAGCGCGAGCTGCGTCATCTTTAGCAGCCTGAACGTCAGAACGCACTGCGTTCACGTCGTTGCTCAGCTGGTCAACTTTAGCGTTCAGAGTCTGAACGTCTGAAGACAGCTGGTCGATTTTAGCGTTGCTTGAGCAACCAGCCAGCAGAGTTGAACCCAGGATTACCGCGCCCAGTACCAGTTTAGTACGATTCATTATTTATACCCTCTAGATTGAGTTAATCTCCATGTAGCGTTACAAGTATTACACAAAGCTTTTTAACTTGAGAATAATTTTTTGATAAGAACATGCTTAAACATGATCGTTCGCTCAAAGAAGCAGCGAATTGAAGAACAACATAAAAAAATTTAGCTAAAACAGAGAGATTTAATCGGATTAACCTTAATTTGCAGCGCATTTTTATTGTCATTACGCGCTGGCTTTTTCCTGAATCTGTATTATGAAGACAATAAAAAAGCGCCTTTGAAGGCGCTTTTTAAAAAAGAGGCGTTAAACGCGATATTACAGAACGTGTACCGATGCCGTATTGGTCGTTCCGCTGGGTACCAGCGCACCTGAAACCAGCACAACAACATCACCTTTCTGAGCAAAACCGCTTTCCAGCGCCGCTTCTTTACCCAGGTGATAGAAATCATCGGTAGAGGCGATTTCGCTGACCATACGGGTCTCGATCCCTTTGCTCAGAATCAACTGGCGCGCCGTGGTGGCGTTGGTGGTCAGTGCCAGGATGGTTGCATTAGGGAAATACTTACGCACGGCCTTGGCTGATTTACCGCCTTCTGTGGCGACTACAATCAGTGGTGCTTCCAGTTTCTCGGCTGTCTCAACGGCACCGCGGCAAACGGCTTCGGTAATGCGCAGCTTACGGCTGTCATTTTGTCCGTCGATGCGTGGCTTCATCACGCGGTCGGTACGCTCACAGATGGTCGCCATGATGGTGACCGACTCCAGCGGATAGCGGCCTTTCGCGCTCTCGCCAGACAGCATCACCGCATCTGTTCCATCCAGAATGGCGTTAGCCACGTCGCCAGCTTCAGCGCGGGTTGGACGCGGGTTCTTGATCATGGAATCCAGCATCTGCGTCGCGGTGATGACAACTTTGCGGGCTTTATTACATTTTTTAATCATCATCTTCTGCGCGAAGATCACTTCTTCAACCGGGATTTCAACGCCCAGATCGCCACGCGCAACCATGATGCCGTCCGAGGCTTCGAGGATTTCGTCGAAGTTATTCAGGCCTTCCTGGTTTTCAATCTTGGAGATGATTTGAATGTTTTCGCCACCGTGCTGCTTCAGGTGTTCACGAATTTCCAGCACGTCTGAACGTTTACGAATAAACGAGGCTGCAACAAAATCCACGCCTTGCTCACAACCAAAAATCAGATCGCGCTTGTCTTTCTCTGCCAGGGCAGGCAGTTGAATGGAAACGCCAGGCAGGTTAACGCCTTTGTTTTCGCCCAGATCGCCGTTGTTCAGCACTTCACACACAACGCTGTTCTCAGTGACTTCGGTGACCTGCATGCCGATCAGACCATCGTCGACCAGTACAGTGTTACCAATTTTGAGATCGTTCGCGAAGCCTGAGTAGGTCACGGCAACACGCTCGTTGTTACCAATCACGCTCTGGTCGGTGGTAAAGGTAAAGGTTTGACCGGCTTTCAGTGACACATCGTTGCCACCTTCCAGCTTCATGGTGCGGATTTCCGGCCCTTTGGTATCCAGCAGGATAGCCGCAGGAATGCCGGTTTTTTTCGTCACGGCACGCATGTTGGTAATACGCTGACCGTGTTCTGCATAGTCACCGTGAGAGAAGTTAAGACGCATGACGTTCATGCCTGCTTCAAGCAGCTGAGTCAGCATCTCTTCGGATTCGGTTTTTGGGCCGATTGTACAAACGATCTTAGTCTTTTTCATGACGGGTTATCTGTAAGTTGTGATGGATGAAAAACAGGATTTCGATGACAGTGCACCGAAATGAGAACTCTGGTTGAAATCGAAAAGGGCAGTACAGGATAAGAATAGGTGACGAAGGCCAGGCGTGCAGGGAAGTTGCGTGGTTAGCTTGGTTAACCACCGGGACGTTGTTGCGCAAACAATCTTTATTATCGTCATAAGCACGTAGTCGCTGAAACCTTTCAAGTAGGACAACGCGGCCAGTATAATCACTAAGTATGCGAAAACCAATCGAAAAACAGTACGTAAAGGTAATGTAAATCAAGAAAAGGGTTGTTGCGCAAAAGAAGAAAGGACGTAAAAAGAGTGGTGCGCTCTAATGGACTCGAACCATCGACCCCCACCATGTCAAGGTGGTGCTCTAACCAACTGAGCTAAGAGCGCATATCAAATTTGGTGCGTCCGAGTGGACTCGAACCACCGACCCCCACCATGTCAAGGTGGTGCTCTAACCAACTGAGCTACGGACGCACTTGGTGCGCTCTAATGGACTCGAACCATCGACCCCCACCATGTCAAGGTGGTGCTCTAACCAACTGAGCTAAGAGCGCAACACGCTGTCAGGGCGACAGCGGGGACGAATATTAACGGCAGCGTAAGAGGCTGGCAAGGGGAAAAACGCAAATTTGCCAATGAATGGACATCATCTGCGCGATGCGCCGTTTTTTTGAACGTAACGGGCCTTTTCGGGCCCGTTCAGCGAGTTAGCGAGACGCGCGCGTAAGAATTAATTCCGCAGGAAGCTGCTGCAAACGTCGCACGCGCCACAGCATCATAACGGCGGCCGACGTCAGGCCAACGATAAATCCACACCAGAAGCCGGCTGGCCCCATGCGCGGCACCACCCAGTCGGTCAGTGCCAGGATGTAACCAGAAGGTAAACCCAGCAACCAGTAAGCGATAAAGGTAATGAAGAAAATCGATCGCGTATCTTTATAACCGCGCAAAATTCCGCTGCCGATCACCTGAATAGAATCCGAAATCTGGTAAATCGCAGCCAGCATCATCAGTTGCGCAGCCAGCGTGACCACCGCGGGATTGTCGTTATAAAGCTGGGCAATTTGATGGCGAAAGGTAACGGTAAAAATGGCCGTAATCACCGCCATGCTGACGCCAACGCCCTGCGCGGTCCATGCGGCGACCCGCGCCTGCTCTGTCGAGCCCTGACCCAGCCGATAGCCAACGCGAATGGTGGCGGCAACGCCCAACGACAGCGGCAGGACAAACATCAGCGAACTGAAGTTCAGGGCAATCTGGTGCCCGGCGACGTTAACAATCCCCAACGGCGAGACTAACAGGGCCACCACGGCAAACAGGGTCACTTCAAAAAACAGCGCCAGCGCGACCGGCAAACCCAACCCTGTGAGACGTTGCAGGATAACGCGTGAAGGCGCTGACCAGCGGCTCTCGACGCGAATGTCTCGCATACTGCGCATCCGTCGTACCCAAAAACGCATGCAGAAGAACATGGCCCAGTACACCGAGGCCGTCGCCACGCCACAGCCTACGCCGCCCAGCGCCGGCATGCCGAAATGGCCGTAGATAAAGATGTAGTTCAGCGGGATATTGAGCATCAGCCCAAGAAAACCCAGCACCATCGCGGGCTTGGTTTTGGATAGCCCCTCGCACTGGTTACGCATAACCTGAAAAAACAGGTAGCCTGGCGCGCCAAACAGCAGGGCATGCAGATAGCCCTCGGCCTTTTCTGCCAGCAGCGGATCGATATCATGCATCGAGCGGATAACATACCCGGCATTCCACAGCACCAGCATGATGAGCAGAGAAAGGAAAAACGCCAGCCAAAAGCCCTGACGAAGTTGTTCAGCGATTCGCTCACGGCGACCTGAACCATTAAGTTGCGCAATGGTGGGCGTCAATGCCAGTAAAACACCATGACCAAACAGGATGGCGGGAAGCCAAATGGACGTGCCAACAGCAACGGCGGCCATATCCGTGGCGCTGACGGCGCCGGCCATAATGGTATCTACAAATCCCATCGCGGTTTGCGCCACCTGAGCCAGGATAACGGGGATCGCGAGGGCCAGCAATTGACGCGCTTCTGTTAAATACTTCTGCACGTAAACACCTGACTTATCTGATTAATAAAGAAATGAGGACTGCTTCAGACGAAGCAGGGCTTAGTGTAACTGGCGCGACCGATTTCTCCAATCTTTGTCACGCAATGCGTTTTGGACTTGTGCCGCCTGTCTCTCAGGCTGTTGAAACCTAACACTTAAGCATGGCTGTGTTAAACTGGCACAAATTTCGTAGAGGCAAAGACTATGTTTACCGGTATTGTGCAGGGCACCGCAGAAATCGTGTCCATTGAAGATAAAGGTCTGTTTCGCACCCATGTGGCCAGGCTTCCTGCTGACCTGTTGCCGGGTTTAGCGCTGGGCGCATCGGTTGCCCATAACGGTTGCTGCCTGACCGTCACCGAAATCAACGGCGATCTGGTGAGTTTTGACCTGATAAAAGAAACTCTGCGCGTGACCAATCTTGGTGATCTCAAGCAGGGCGATGTGGTGAATATCGAGCGGGCGGCAAAATTCAGCGATGAAATTGGCGGCCACCTGATGTCCGGCCACATCATGACCACGGCTGAAATCTGCAAAATTGTCCGCTCTGAAAACAACCGCGAAGTCTGGTTTAAAATTCAGGATCCTTTGCAGATGAAATATATCCTGCACAAAGGATTTGTGGGCATCGACGGTATCAGCCTGACCGTAGGCGACGTGACCAAAACAAAATTCTGCGTTTATCTTATCCCCGAGACGCTGGAGCGAACCACTCTCGGCGCCAAAACCTTCGGCGACAGAGTTAACATCGAAATCGATCCCCATACTCAGGCTATTGTGGACACGGTGGAGCGCGTCCTCGCCCAGCGTGAAGATGCCGCGCTCAGGGCACTGGCAGAGCAGGCCGATCAGCCCGAAACGGATAGGGATGAATAGCGGGAAATAACGCCAGCCGTGACCAAAGCGTTGCCCACAGGCCAGCAGGTTGCCGTGTCGCCCGCCGTTTTCCGGGACGACTGACGGCTGTGCATTGTCAACCGCCCGGGCGAAGACGCCCGGCGCGAATGTGCTGCAGCCCTGGACTGCGGTTTAAGATCGCCATTTTCCCGTCTGCGAAGGTGGGGGCAGGCAGATAACGCGGCAACCGGGGTTACCGGCTGCCGTCCGCGTTCGGTCCGGACAGTATTGACCTTGCCACGGCGCGTTGCGCAATCATCGCGCCACCCGCAATCCACCCTCAACGCCACGGCTGAAGACAATCTGCCAGAGCTGAATCTCACGGGCGCGAAACGCGCCGGCGCAGGCGTTCAGGTAGTAGGAGAACATGCGTCGGAAACGTTCTTCATAACGTCCGGCCAGGTCAGGCCAGGCACGCTGGAAACGCTCATGCCAGGCCATCAGCGTGGTGTCGTAGTCAGCGCCGAAGTTGTGCCAGTCTTCCATAATGAAATGCGGTTCGCTGACGTCGGCAATATGGCGTAAAGAAGGCAGGCAGCCATTCGGGAAAATATACTTGCCGATCCACGGATCGACGTGCATATCCGTTTTGAGCGCGCCAATGGTATGCAGCAGAAAAATCCCGTCCGGCTTGAGGTTGCGATTGACCGTGGCAAAGTAGGTTGGGTAGTTTTTCGGCCCCACGTGTTCGAACATCCCCACCGAGACGATGCGGTCAAACTGTTGATTCAGATCGCGATAATCCTGAAGCAGGATAGTGACATCCAGCCCTTCGCAGCGTTGCTGCGCCAGCTTTTGTTGTTCTGCAGAGATCGTCACGCCCTGTACGCTGACGCCATAGTTTCTTGCTGCATAAGCCGCCAGACCGCCCCAGCCACAGCCAATATCCAGCAAGGTCATACCGGGTTTCAGTTGCAGCTTGCGACAGATCATGTCCAGTTTGGCTTCCTGTGCCGCCTCAAGCGTCGTGGCGTCTTTCCAGTAGCCGCAGGAGTATTGCATGTAAGGATCGAGCATCAGGGTAAAAAGGTCATTACCCAGATCATAGTGCGCTTTGCCGACTTGCCAGGCCCGTTTTTTCGACTGCAGGTTAACCAGGCGCGCCAGCGCAATGCGCACGATATCCTGCACGTGATGAGGAAGCTGCTCATCAAGCTTATGTTTCAACGCCCGATGAAAAAACATATCCAGCCGCTCGCACTCCCACCAGCCGTCCATATAACTTTCGCCCAGCCCCAGGGAGCCCTTTTGCAGGACGCGTTTAAAAAAGTCGGGATGTTTAACCTGAATGTCCCATGGGCGGGAACCGTTGATTTCGATGTCTGCTTTTTGCAATAACTCATGAACGATACGGTACCAATGGTTTCGTTCGATATTCACTTCTGCTACACATGTTGAACTCATAGCCACTCCATCACCAGAACTGTCAGAACCTGAGAAAGAGCAGGAGCCGTTACTCAGGATTATGAGAAAAGTCACAGATGACGCCTTGCGCCAGACAACCTTAAGCGTACAGAGAAAGGGTGCAATGCAGGGGCCAGCAGAGTGCATTTGCCCACAAAGACACCTTCACAGCGATGAGGCTGCGTGAAACATTGTTATTATGATGGTACGGCGAATCAGGGCCCGGCACAGGAGGCGCTGGCGGGCCCGTCACGTGTTGATCACTCAGACGACAAAAGTCGTTGCCTCAGTGATTATCCTGGCAGGGATGTGCCGTTGAGGCAATATCAGTTTGTGCGCCGGTGCGGCGCTGCATCTGATAGCCTGCCAGCGCCAGTACAATCGTCACCGCCATGATGAGCGTTGTGGTGAACAGCGCCTGGGTCAGGCCCGCCGAGACGGCCAGGCTGGCGACAAAGCACAGGCCCAGCTGCAGCGTGTTCTGCAGGGCGGCGGCTCTGCCGGTCGCATGGGGGAAGGGCAGAAGTGCACTGGATACGACGATGGGATAAATCGCCCCGTTCGCCAGCGCCATGCCGCAAAACGGCACCAGCAAAGCGGTGAGTGAAACCGAGCCTGACAGGGCGACGGCAAACAGGGCCAGTACGCTAAGGCTATAGACGATGAGCAGCCATGGCAGCAACTGCGCCCCTTTGAAACGGTTAAGGAGCGCACGGCAGCCAAAACCGCCGACTAAGAAAGCAATGGTCTGCGGAATATAGCTTAAGCCGATATCAGCAGGCGACAGGCCAATCGCTGCCAGAATAAACGGTGATCCGGTCAACCAGGCAAAAAAGCTGGCCGAGCAGGCAGAATACATCAGGACGTTACCGCTGTAGACGCGTGAACGCAGCAGCGTCATAAAACCGGGCTGTGACGGGGCCGGGCGGCGCGCTGTTTGTACCGATGGCAGGCGCAGCGTAATCAGGATCAGGGCCGCGGCAATCGCGGTCAGAACGACAAAAATTGAGCGCCAGTGAAAATGGCTAATCAGCCAGGCACCCAGCAGCGGGGCCAGCGCAGGAGACAGCGCGACCAGCGGCATAATAGTGGCAAAGACTTTATTCGCGCGCGACTGAGGATAGCGATCGACCACCAGGGCCTGCCAGCTCACGGCAGCCGCGCACACGCCGATGGCCTGAATGAAGCGCAGCACCAGCATCAGTACCACGTCGTCCACCCACAGCATCCCCGCACAACCCAGCGCAAACAGGCTCAGTCCTGCCAGCAATACCGGTTTGCGGCCAATACGATCTGACAGCGGTCCCCATACCAGCTGACCACAGGCAAAACCCGCCAGGAACAGGCTCATACTGGCGCTGATCATCCCGGCGGAGGTGTTAAAACTTTGCTGCATGGCCCCGAAGGCGGGCAGGTACATATCGGTGGCCAGAAAGCCCAGCATACTAAGCACGGCAAGATAGGGAATGAATCCTTTAGAAGCTGACATCTGATTCTCATTTTTTGCAGGATAAACGCGGGGCAGTGTAAAAGCTGTACTTCATACTGTGAAACGGTAAAATTTGCCTGTTGCTGTTAAAAAATTTAAAGGCAGGATATGTGGTCTGAATATGCGCTTGAAGTGGTTGATGCGGTCGCGCGTGGCGGCAGTTTCAGTGCTGCGGCCCAGGAGTTGCACCGTGTGCCTTCTGCCATCAGCTATACCGTTCGCCAGCTTGAAACCTGGCTGGCGGTACCGCTGTTTGAACGGCAGCACCGGGAGGTCGTTTTGACACCTGCGGGCGAACATTTTGTGCGAGAAGGCCGCAGCGTCATCAAAAAAATGGATGCCACGCGCCGTCAGTGCCAGCAACTGGCCAACGGCTGGCGAGGGCAAATCGCGATTGCGGTGGACTGCATTGTGAAACCGCACCGAACCCGTCAGTTCGTCAGGGATTTCTATCGCCACTTTCCGGATATGGAGCTCCACATCAGTTATGAAGTGTTTAACGGCGTATGGGATGCGCTGGCTGACGGAAGAGTCGAGGTCGCAATAGGCGCGACTCAGGCGATTCCGGTGGGCGGGCGGTTTGCTTTCCGCGATATGGGAACTCTGAACTGGCGCTGCATCGTCGCGCGGGAACATCCGTTAACCCAGGTCGCCCGGCTAGATGATGAGGCGTTGCGCAACTGGCCTTCGCTGGTGCTGGAAGACACCTCGCGTGCGTTACCGCGTCGTATGACCTGGGCTCTGGATAATCAACGCCGACTGGTGGTGCCTGAATGGCAGACCGGGCTGGACTGCGTCCGGGCCGGGCTGTGCGTCGCAATGGTGCCGGGGCACTTAGCCCGCCCGCTACTGGACAGCGGCGAAGTGACCGAACTTAACTTGCCCCAGCCTTTTCCAGAAAGTCCCTGCTGCGTCAGTTGGGCGGAAGATCGCGCATCACCGGCATTGGGCTGGTTGCTCAATTACCTGGGTGATGCGCAAACGCTCAATCAGGAGTGGTTGAGCGAGGATTAACGACGGTAGTCGCGATAGGGACCGTAGCCTACAGAGCGTCGCTCAATCAGTGTCGGATGCACTTCGATGGTTTGCGACTCTTCACGCTTGCTGGTAATGCGGTCCAGCAACATTTCCAGAGCCTTCTCCCCGAGTTGCGCTTTTGGCTGGTGCACGGTAGTGAGTGCAGGCGTGAAATAGCGTGCGTTGCGCACATTATCGTAGCCAATCACCGAAATATCCTGCGGGACGCGCAGGCCCATTTCATCGGCGGCACAGATAGCGCCCATGGCCATAATATCGCCACCGCAGAACACCGCGCTTGGGCGCTGCTTCTGCGACAGAATTTGCTGCATAGCCTGATACCCGGATTCAGGCTCGAAATCGCCCTGCACAATCCACTCTGAACGCGGCTGAATACCGGCTTCTTCCAGCGCCTTGAGGAAACCGGCATGACGGCCACCACCGGTGTTACGTTCCATTTGCCCTGGAATGGCGCCAATATCGCGATGCCCGCGTTCGATGAGGTAGCGGCCGGCCAGATAACCGCCCTGAAACGCATTATCCAGCACCGTGTCAGTAAAATCGGCACGGGATTCGCCCCAGTCCATGACCACCATGGGAATATTGCGGTTGGCTTCCAGCATTTGCAGCAAATCATCCGGGTACTCAGAACACATGACCAGCAGCCCATCGACGCGCTTCTGCGCCATCATCGAGAGGTAGGCACGCTGTTTTTGCAGGTCGTTATGCGCGTTGCCTAAAATCAGGGTGTAGCCTTTATCAAAGCAGTGATTCTCCACGGCTTCAATAATTTCAGCGAAATAGGGCGCCTCGCTGGAGGTGGCCAAAAGGCCCAGCGTTTTGGTGTGATTCACCTTCAGGCTGCGTGCTACGGCGCTGGGTGAATAATGTAATTCCCGAATCGCTTCCCAGACCGCTTCGCGGGTATCTTCTGCGACAAAGCGCGTCTTATTGATGACGTGAGAAACGGTTGTGGTAGAGACGCCTGCACGTTTCGCCACATCTTTAATTGTTGCCATGAAAATCGAACTCCCGGGCTTATCTAACCTGTTGATAAGCATGTTGTTAAACGTTTGCGTCAGCGGACGGTTATTTCTGCAAAAAAATCGTTTTTCTGACCGGTTATGGGGCATCGGGGCAGGAAATAACGGTTGAAAAGGGTGCTGACGCAACCGATGTTGCGCGCTGTTGCGCAACAAAGAGGGGATTCTAACAAGGCTGCACGGATAAAACGAGATTTTTACCCACGCGTGTGGGAAAATGCTTAACCCCTACTAAAATTGTGCCTAAGGAGTTGTGATGAGTACCGATCTGAAACTGTCATTGATGACCACGGCGGCTGCACTGTTGATGATTATTGCGTTCAGCTTTACCGCCATTCTGAACTAATAAAAAAGCCGGGAAGGTTTCCCTGTCCCGGCTGCGTTCCGTCGGTATGACGGAGGAGTGACGTTTAGCGAACGGTTTTTGGCGTCATGACGCGACGCGCACCAATATAGTGGCGCTGCCAGTAATCTTCGCTTAACGCACTGATTTGAATGTCCTTTCCGGTACGCGGTGACTGAATAAATTTACCGTTACCCAGGTAAACACCCACGTGGTCGGCCGTGCCACGTCCGTTGATGCGGAAAAACACCAGATCGCCTTTCTCCAGCGCTTCCCGATTCACCGGCGCGGCATCCCGCAGGTGATACATTTCATTTGCAGTACGCGGAATTTTAAATTTCACCACATCTTTGTAGGCGTACCACACCAGGCCGCTGCAGTCGAAACCGGTATGCGGCGATTTTCCGCCCCACTGGTAGCGCTTGCCCAGCTGTCCCATCAGTTTCGCCATCGCCGTTTCACGTGCTTTTTGATAGCGCTGACGGTGTGCGTTGCTCATTTTGATGGTGCCGGTATCCTTGCTGTCCGCTTTCGCCACCTTCACCGCGCGTTGATGACCATAGCGTTTCTTGCTGGTGGCGTTGGCGGCCACTTTTTTGGTGAGCTTCTTGTGTGAATCAGTCGCTTTGGTCAGGGTTTTGTGAGAGGCAACCGCGTGAGAGGGATTTTTACTGGTTTTAAGCGTTTTGCTGGATTTCTGCTCTGCGGAGGAACGGCTTTTTTTCGCCGAAGCTTTAACCGTGCGTCGCTTGCGCCGCTCATCTTCGCGCGCACTTTTTTTCTCTACCTTATGCAAGCTGGCCTTAACCGGCGCCTGCGGTGATGCAGAGGCGACATTAAAGAACAGTTGCGCAAAAGCCAGAATAAGAAGCGTAATAATTGAACGCATAGTCCGTTTACTGGTTAAGCTGTCAGGTTCAACAGATATCTGACAAGGTTAAGAAAAATCTGATCAACGATCAGCGCCGAAGACATTCTAGTCCAGTTTTTTTTAAAACAGTAAGTCCTTTTTTTATTAATTAATAACTTGGGTAAAAAGCAGGCATAAATAAGTAATTTCAGCAGGTTAACTCAGCAAAATTATTGCAAATTATTAATGCATTCACCTTTTGGGTCCCGATGAGCGGGTGGATAGCGCGCAAGCGGACTTAACAAACATGGCGGTTTGCCCTAACGGGAAGAAAATCTCATTTTCAGTCCTGAAGGGAAGTCGCTACAATAAAGAAACACGAAGTGACGAATTAAGGAAGGCAATAATGAGTACTGTAGAAAAAATTCAGCGCCAGATCGCAGAAAACCCGATCCTGCTGTACATGAAAGGTTCGCCGAAACTGCCAAGCTGCGGTTTCTCTGCCCAGGCGGTTCAGGCGCTGTCTGCCTGTGGTGAGCGCTTCGCTTACGTGGATATTCTGCAGAACCCGGATATTCGCGCAGAGCTGCCAAAGTATGCTAACTGGCCAACCTTCCCTCAGCTGTGGGTCGATGGCGAACTGGTTGGCGGCTGCGACATTATTGTTGAGATGTTCCAGCGTGGCGAATTACAACCGCTGGTCAAAGAAACCGCAGAGAAGTTTAAAGAAGCGGAATAATAAAAAAGGCCGACATCGTCGGCCTTTTCTTCGTTTAACGGGCGTTTACTCCGCCGCGCCCTGATATTCTGTTGCCTCTTCCGCTAGAGCCAGCGGCCAGCCTCCCAGACGTTTCCAGCGATTGACCAGTTCGCAGAACAGCGTGGCCGTTTGCTGCGTGTCATACAGCGCAGAGTGCGCCTGACTGCTGTCAAATTCCATCCCTGCCGCTTTGCAGGCTTTGGCCAGTACCGTCTGACCCAGCACTAACCCGCTCAGGGCGGCCGTGTCGAAAGTGGCAAAAGGATGAAACGGATTCCGTTTCAGGCTGGCGCGTTCGGCGGCGGCATTCATAAAATTAAGATCGAAGGTCGCATTATGCGCCACCATGATCGCGCGATTGCACCCGGTATCTTTAATGCCTTTGCGCACCAGTTTAAAAATGGCATGCAAGGCTTCGTATTCGCTCACCGCGCCCCGTAACGGATTGCTGGGATCGATGCCGGTAAAGGCAAGGGCTTCCGGATGCAGCAGAGCGCCGACAAAAGGTTCAACATGAAAATGCAGTGTCTGGTCGTGATGAAGCCAACCCTCGTCATCCATTTTCAGCGTAATGGCCGCGACTTCCAGCAGCGCATCGGTTTGCGCATTGAAGCCCGCCGTTTCCACATCGATAACCACGGGATAGAAACCACGAAAGCGTTGATTGAGTGCGTTGGGGGAAGACGATTCAGACATCAGGATCTCATTGCAGAAAAAGGGCAGCGCGTAGTATGCCAAAAAAGCGCCCCGTCTGCAGCAGGTACAGGTAAGGGAAGCGAGAATCAGCCCGCGTTGCGCGGGCTGATGTTCACGGCTTAGCTGCCGAGGCCGTGTCCGGCATGTTTATTTTCGATCAGTTCGATTTTATAACCGTCTGGATCTTCAACAAAGGCAATGATCGTGGTGCCACCTTTGACCGGGCCGGCTTCACGCGTCACGTTACCGCCGTCGTTACGGATGCGCTCGCAGGTTGCGGCAACATCATCAACGCCCAACGCGATGTGACCATAAGCGTTACCGAGATCGTAGCTGTCAACGCCCCAGTTGTAGGTCAGCTCAATAACGGCACCTTCGCTCTCTTCGGTGTAGCCCACAAACGCCAGGGTATATTTATATTCAGCGTTTTCGCTTTGGCGAAGCAGGCGCATGCCCAGCACGCGAGTGTAAAAATCAATGGAGCGTTGCAAATCGCCAACGCGCAGCATGGTATGAAGTAAACGCATAGCTTCCTCTTTTGAAAAACGTCATCCCCGGATGACACAAACACTCAGTATAGCGACGATAATCGCCAAAGAATAACCGCAGCCGTGAAAGACTCACGGCTGCCTGCGTTTTACAGTGCAGGATAGTCAGTATAGCCTTCAGCGCCGCCACCGTAGAAGGATTCGGGACGCTGTGGATTCAGTGGTGCATCTTGTTGTAAACGCTGGGCCAGATCCGGGTTAGCGATGTAATCCCGACCAAAGGCAACGGCATCGATCAAGCCGCGGCTGATAAGATCATCCGCTTTCTCAACGGTGTAAGCGCCAGCGCCAATAATTACGCCCGGGAAGGTATCACGGACTTTCTGACGGAAGGCGTCGCTGTAAGGTGTACCGCCTGCCCAGTCAGGTTCTGACATATGCAGATAGGCAATCTTGCGTTTCGCCAGTTCAGCGATGTACCACAGTGCATCTTCTTCTTCGTTCGGGCCATTATCCAGGTTCTGGAAGCTGCCGACAGGAGAGACACGGATACCAACACGATCCGCTGACCAGTTGGCAATCGCGGCATCGACCACTTCAAGCGCAAAACGTCCGCGTTTCTCAACGCTGCCGCCGTACTCATCGGTACGCTGATTCGAGGACGGTGACAGGAACTGGTGCATCAGATAGCCGTGAGCGGAGTGCAGTTCCAGCATGTCGAAGTCTGCTTCCCGCGCATTGGCAGCGGCCTGACCAAAATCGGCAACGATTTGCTGAATTTCACTGATGCTCAGTTCGCGCGGCACTGAGGTATCTTCGCGATACACGCTGCCGTCTTCGGCACGCAGGGAAGTGCGTGTGCCTGCAGGTATCGCCGAAGGCGCAACCGGCGCTTTACCTTCCGGCTGGACGCTGTTATGTGAAATACGGCCGGTGTGCCACAGCTGTACGGCACTGTGTCCGCCTGCCTGGTGGATACCTTCGTTAATATTTTTCCACGCGGCGATTTGCGGCTGGGTGTGTAAACCCGGCGCACCCGCATAACCTTTGGCCTGGAAAGAAATCTGGGTAGCTTCGGTAATAATCAGGCCCGCCCCCGCGCGCTGACGATAGTATTCGGCCATCAACGGCGTCGGGATATCGCCTGGCTCAATGCTACGCAAGCGCGTCAGCGGGGCCATAAAGACACGATTAGGCACGGTAATTGCGCCAACTTTTAGCGGACGAAACAGCTGAGTACTCGCCATAACAACTCCTTTTAAGTAGACCGGTCGTCTACAAATTGTGGTTTTTTTAAACCAGTGGCGCTTTCAGCCACTGTTCGATGGTAATAAACGCCAGCCGCAGGGGCTGTGCCTTACGGGAAAGCTTGCTTTGCAAACTGGCACCGAGCCACAAGACATAGAGTAGCTCTGCCAGCTGTTCAGGCGGATGCGGCAATATCAGTCCTTCTTCCTGCTGTGCCGTCGTTAAGGCGCGGCTATAAGCCGCGATAACATGACTGGCACCGTGCTGCAGGGCACCGCGCATGGGTTCAGACAGGTCACAAACTTCAGCCGACAGTTTCACACTCAGACAACCGACGATGTGCCCCTGTTGTTCAAACACCGCAAGCGCATGTCTGAAATGGTCTAACAATCGTTCTCTCACCGTGCCCGCTGGCTGAGACAACTGTTGCTCTACCTCATGCAGGTAGCGGACAAAGTAGCGCTCAAGCAGGGCAACGCCAAACGCTTCTTTTGACGGGAAATAGTGATAAAACGACCCTTTCGGAATGGCCGCCTGTGTCAGCAGCTGACTCAGCCCCATGGCGGTAAATCCGCGCTGCAGGCAAAGCTTCTCGCCCGTTATCAGCAGGTGTTCACGTGTTTCATGACGTTGTGGCATCTTGTTCATGGGGTTTATCCTGGTAGACCAATCGGTCTAATGCAAATTTTAATCGCGGGACAGGCACAGAGTGTTAAATCATCACGTATTGAAAGTGAATAAATTGTTCGTGTTGTGATTATTTCTTGCACAATCGCACCAGTCTGTCTTCAATAGAGGGATGCACGTTTTAGCGGGGGCAGTTGTGGCAGAGCAGCTTGAGTTTTTTCCGGTTCCCAGTCCATGCCGGAGTATTTGTCAGACAGATTCACGTGGCTATTGTCTCGGTTGCCTGCGCAGCCGCGACGAGCGTTTTAACTGGATGCGCTATACCGACAGCCAGAAACGTGACGTGCTGCGCCTTTGCCATCAGCGCCGCCTGCGTATGCTGCGTCAGCAGCATAAGGATGAGCCTCAGGAACCCCAGCAACCGACCTTGTTCTGACCCCCGCGCAATTTCCGTTATACTCCCTGACAGACAACCAGCCGCTTTTGTGTCACAGGGAGAACACGATGTTACAACCGCAAGCTATTGCGCCACAGGGCCCTCACTTTTCCCCGCTGATTATGGGCTACTGGCGCCTGATGGAGTGGGACATGACTCCAAAGCAACGGGTCGCCTTTATTGAACACCATCTTTCACTGGGGATTTCCACGGTCGATCATGCCGATATTTATGGTGATTACCGTTGCGAGGCGGCGTTTGGTGAAGCATTAAAACAGGCACCCTCGCTGCGCCAGCGGCTTCAGATTGTCACGAAATGCGGCATTGCGACGCGCGCCAAACCCGAACATCAGATTGGCCATTACATCACCGATACCGCACACATTCTTGCCAGCGCAGAGCGTTCGCTGCAGGCTTTTCACACCGATTATCTCGACCTCCTGTTGATTCATCGGCCCGATCCCCTTATGGACGCCGATGACGTTGCCGATGCGTTTCTTCAACTGCATCAGGCCGGTAAAGTGCTTCATTTCGGCGTGTCCAATTTTACACCTGCGCAGTTTGCCCTGTTGCAGTCGCGTCTGCCTTTTAGCCTGGTCACTAATCAACTTGAAATCTCTCCCGTTCAGCAAAACGTGCTGCTGGATGGTTCGCTGGATCACTGCCAGCAGCAGCGCCTGCGCCCTATGGCATGGTCCTGTCTCGGGGGCGGACGTCTGTTCAGCGATCCCCATTTCCAGCCGTTACGTGACGAGCTGGCGCGGGTCCGAGAGGAGACAGGCGCATCCAGTCTGGAACAGGTTGTCTACGCGTGGGTGATGCGCCTGCCGAGCAAGCCGTTACCTATCATCGGCTCCGGCAAAACCCAGCGCGTCACCGAGGCGGCGGGGGCCGTGGATCTGTCGCTCAGTCGCCAACAGTGGTTCCGTATTCGTAAGGCAGCGCTGGGCTACGACGTACCCTGAGCGTAAACATTCGTCAATTTGCGGCAATCTTTGCGCACTGAGGCCAGGCTTAAGCTGAACCCAGAGCACTAAGGAGCCACAATGAAAGTGAAAACTATCGCGTTGTTGACGCTGTTAACCTGCGGCGCAGCCCAGGCCGCCAGTGAAGAGGTGACGATTCATGAGGTGTCGCCGCAGGGTATCGGCAAATCTGTTGGCACGGTGAAGATCGAAGAAACGCAATATGGTTTGCAGTTTACGCCCATGCTGGCGGGGCTAAAACCGGGCATCCACGGCTTCCATGTCCATGCAAAAGGCAGCTGTGAACCAGGTGAATCAGAGGGGAAAACGGTGGCCGCGGGCGCGGCGGGTGGTCATCTGGACCCGGATAATACCGGTAAACATCTCGGACCCTACGGTGAAGGTCACTTAGGGGACCTGCCAGCGCTCTACGTGGATGACCAGGGCAAGGCCAGCTATCCCGTGCTGGCACCCCGGATCAAAAACTTGAGTGAGATAAAAGGCAAGGCACTGATGGTTCACGTGGGCGGCGATAATCACGCGGATCACCCGAAACCGCTCGGCGGCGGCGGGGCACGCTTTGCCTGCGGCGTAATCTGATCAGACAGTCTGGCGGTATCGGTTGCCGCCAGCATGGCTTTTCGTACGTTGAAGATTTGTTGTAGCATCATGCCTTCATTCCCCCCTATGATACTGATTCCCGTCATAAAGCCTGACAACCTGAGGAGCAGGGTAAATGAAATGGAAGGGCGCATGGTTACTGTGCCTGCTGCTGGCAGGCTGTGATAAACCCAATGATACGCAGTTGGTAACCGAAACCGGGCGAGAGCTTCAGCGTACCATTGATACCAATCCTGCACGGATTCGGTGTGAACATATCGCGAAAGGCCGTGAGCGGCTGAGTCGGGACGTGGTGCAAAAACTTGAAGCATCGCATTGCCAAAATGTTCTGCGTAGCGCCACGGAAACCAATTTCACAGATACCACGATCTATCACCACAATACGGTGATGATTTGCGGCGGCATCACGGGGAAAAGCTTCACTGGCACCTTCATTTCCCGGCGCTTTATTTTCTCCCCGGATGAAAAAGCGCTGGTTATTGAGCCGGTTTCTGAGGCGGATAAGACGCGATTCGAAGGACAAAAAACGGTACAGCAACTGCAGGATGATTTTAACCGCCAGCATCAGCAGTACTGTCAGTAGTCAGTCGGGAATGGCCTGTTTCAGCTGTTCCAGCGAACAACGTAAGCGCCACAACAATCCGGCAAGCGTTTCGGCTTCCCGGGTATTTTCCCTGATCGTTTCATCTGTCATCGTCTGTAGCGCATCCAGTGCCGCATCAAGTTGCCGGTGCTGAACACCGCGAAGGCTCATCACATGTTGCAGATCCTGCATCGCGCGCACGCGATACTGATTCAGAACTGCGGATTCGGTGGGCCAGTCGCGCAGCTGCCAGACGAGGTGTGAGCAGTTGAGCAAGACCACGCCCCAGCGCAGTAGCCAGACGCGCGCTTTTTCATCCCGACTGCTGCTGAGCTGGCCGATCTTGTGATAGATCAGCGACTCGAAGCGGTTTTGACTCAAATGGGGCCGGGGGCGAAGCTGATCGAGAAAAGCCATGCGCAGAGACTGAATATGGCGTCGGCTGCGGCGGCTATCCGAACTGGGGCGCAGCAGCTGAAACGCCAGCCAGGCGAGCAGTACGCCGCAAATTTTGGCGATATTGCTGTCAAAGAACGTTTGGTAGTCCCAGTCTGGTGGATTGGTCACGGCCAGAAACGATCCCAGAAAAACAATAAACTGTCCCCACATTGCGGCCCGCTGTTTCTGCTGCACCCGGAACAGTTGCAGGGTCAGCAACAACGGAAATAACACCGCCAGCAGTTGCCATAGTTGATTAAACTGCACCATCAGCCCGAATTTAAACACAAAGCTAAATGCAAACAGCCACAACAGCGTTTTCAGTAATAACGTAATGCTGCCTGTGGGTGAGGGAGCCGAGGCGTAAAGCACGCAGGCGATCGCCGTGAAGGTGAGCGCCGATGCGCCCGAAGACCACTGCGTCGTAATCCAGAATGCGCAACCCGCGACCACGACAGTAAAAGTGCGCAGTGCACTCCAGCCTGCCTCTGCGCTATCGCTCTCACTGGCCAGCGCAGATACGGCCGGTGGTTGAAAGCGGGTATCCGCCTCGGCGTGCTCCAGCAGTCGTATCCAGCGCAATACGTTCAGGTACATCCAGCAGAAGTAGCGCAGCCGCTGACAGAACGCCCGCTGTCGATAATCCCCTTCGCTGGCAGGCGTAATCGTGCGCAACAACGCCGCGAGACGATACTTATTGCAGTCGGGTTTGGCCAGTTCCTGCATGATAGCCTTCAGTACCTCAAACAGCGCCTCAGGTGCATCGGGCCAGTTCAGCAGCATACGACGAAGACTGGACAGCACGCTGGTCAGTCTCAGCTGCTGATGCAGGATGTAATTCAGCACGTTATTCTGGCGGCGAAAGCGATAATGGCTCCAGAAGGCCTGGATGCGTAATAAGTTCATGGTCAGGATCTGACCAATCACCGTTTCATGGGCGCTGCGTATCTCGTCATTACGGGTGTCCTGCAGCAGGCGCGTGGCATGTTCCAGCAGGCGGGCGTGCATCTGTTTTAGCGCGTGGATGAGTGCATCGCCGTCAGAGGTGCTGGGTAAGAGCATCATCATAAAGCCCGCGCACAGCAGCCCGGAAATCACTTCACATACCCGCGCCTGAGCAATCTCCCACAGGCTGGTGATGTCCGTCAGGTTGACACAGCTGAAGGCAATAATGGCTGCGGTATAACCCGCCAGCGAAAAACCATAGGCCACATTGTTTTGATAGTGGTTTGCCACCCAGGTGCACAGCGCCAGCCAGCCGGCAATATACAGGGTGAACAGCCAAGGCTCGTTTAACGTATGGCCGGCAATCAACAGCGCAGCGGCCGCCCCCAACAGGCTGCCCACGATGCGGCCCAGGCTTTTACTGATCACGCCGCCAAGGGTAGGAAAACTTACCACTGCTGCTGAGGTCATGGCCCAGTAAGGCTCGTCCAGGTTCAAACCATAGGCAATGCTCAGCGCAAGGCACATCGCGCCTGCATTGCGTAACGCATAGCGCCATTGATTGCGATCCGCCTTTACCCAGGGAAGGTTTCCCCAGGCCAGCCCGTTGAGATTCATGGTGCTATCGTAATCGTGCAGGTTGTACCGGCGATCAACAGCGCGCGATCGGGAAGCGATGTGAGGCGGATACGGACAGGGACACGTTGCGCCAGACGAACCCAGGGCACGTTCGGTTTAATATCGGGCAGTAAACCGTTATCTGCCTCCAGACTTTGATCGTAGATAGCCCGCCCGATGCTTTCTACCTGACCGGTCAACTGCGCGCCGCTGCTGTAAAGCACCACGTTGGCTGCGGCGCCAGGATGAATGTGGCGCAGCTTGGTTTCTTCAAAGTAGCCGACGACGTAGTAAGAGTGGTTGTCGACCAGGGCAAAAAGCGGCGTACCGGCGCTGGCGTAGTTGCCGGGGCGCAGGGTTAAATTACTCACCCAACCGTCCGTGGGGGCGGTGAGGGTGGTTTGCTGCAGGTTCCATTGCGCCTGATCACGCTGTGCCTGTGCCGCCTTCACGCTGGCCAGTGCGGCATCGGCGTTCAGACGGGCAACATCCAGATCTTCACCTGAAATGGTATTGCGCGGCAGCCGGCTTCGCCTGCTGAACTCGTTTTGCGCTTTAGCGAGATCGGCTTTTGCCTGGCTAAGCTGCGCATCGGCTTTATTCAGATCGATTTGCCAGGGGACGGGGTCCAGCGTCAACAACGTTTCGCCTTTGTGAACAAACTGATTATCTGTCACCTTCAATGCCACAATGCGTCCTGAAATCTGCGGCGTGATATCCACTAACTCGGCACGCACTTTTCCATCTCGTGTCCAGGGCGACTGCATGTAGTAATTCCAGGCCCACCAGGCACTGAGCAGCGCAAGGGTAAAAACAATCAGCGTTGAAAAGTACTTTAATCCGGAAAATTTCATCGTTTTCATCCGTGATCCATCAGCCAGAGTGAGGCCGTCACGCACAGCACAAATAAGGAAAGATCAAACAGTGTGGGATGCCAGACGTCGCCAGAGGCGAGCCAGCCGCGCAGCAGTGGGTGAATCAGCAGCCAGAGAAAAAAACCGGCCAGCACCGCTTTAAACAGGGGAGGAAAGTAAAGTGACGCACCGAAAATCAGTTCCGTAAGCGGGTGAACACTGAGAAATCCGTTGCTGATGATATCCATTATGGGGATGCACTCTGGAACAGGTTAGTGAAATATTTTCAGCCGAAACTGTCTACTTAGTGATTAGTAATTTAACTTCCGGCTTGCAAAATACTATACAATGCAGCCTGATAGCTAGCCGACTAATTATAAGGAGATAACATGGATACCCCACTCGGAACGGACCTGTCCAGACTGGTGCGCATCTGGCGGGCTCTGATCGATCAACGCCTGAAGCCACTCGATTTAACCCAAACGCATTGGGTTACGCTGCACAATATCCATCAGTTACCGCCTGAGCAGTCACAAATTCAGTTAGCCAAAGCCATCGGTATCGAACAACCTTCGCTGGTCAGAACCTTAGATCAGCTTGAAGAAAAAGGGCTGATTACCCGAACCACCTGCGCACATGACCGCCGTGCCAAACGCATTAAGCTGACACAACAGGCTGAGCCGGTTATTCAGCAGGTCGAACACGTGATTGACATTACCCGTGACGATATTCTCACCGGTATCAGCCGCGATGAGATCAATCAGATGGTCTCGCTGATTGCGCGCCTTGAGAAGAATATTCTCGAACTACAGAACAAAGAAAAGTAATACCGACGCACAGTGCCCGTCACCAGCGTCGGTGGGTGACTGTATTAGCGTGGAGAAACGGTGACCTGGCTGCCATCGGTCGCCATCGCTACGCGCTGTCCTACAGAGTAACGGCTGGCGGCCTGTTTCTGCACCACCATAATGGTGTTGCCGTCATCCTTGCGGATTTCCAGTTCAACACCGTCTGTTTTGTTCATCGCACCTTGCACGCCCTGGCCCGCAACGCCACCCAGTACGGCACCGCCGGCTGTTGCCAGGCTGCGTCCCGCACCGCCGCCAATCGTGTTGCCCAGGAATCCACCCAGTACGGCACCACCGATAGCGCCAATGATATTGCTGTCATCGCCGCCCTGAATTTTAACCGGACGTACGGACACTAAGGTACCGTATGAAACGCTCTGGACCTGTTTGGCTTCACTGGCGCTGTAGGTATCGCCCGACAACGTATCGGTATTGCTACAACCTGCAAGCATCACTCCAGTCAAAGCGACCACAATTACACGCTTAATCATTTGAAAACTCCTTTATTCAAGAATGCGCCTATCTCTCGCGAAATCCTGTAAACAGTATAAGACAGAAAACTGGAGAATTGACCTTTGCCGGTATAAAACATGGCTGACGCCAGCATAGACCGTTAAATTTTAACAATGATTCAATCGATGAGAAAAAAATTTCTAAGGCGTTAACTCACAGGCAATTTATTGATTAAAAACAAATTAATCATGGATTTAACCGCAATTTTTTGTCAGGCTTAACGCGCGTAACACCATTTTCACCTTAATGAAAAGGAACGGCTATGAAATCAGGACGCTACATCGGCGTGATGTCGGGCACCAGTCTTGATGGTGTGGATGTGGTTCTGGCGGCCATTGACGAAAATATGGTGGCTCAGCAGGCCAGCTACTGTCATCCCATGCCACCGGATTTGCGTCAGGCTATTCTGGCCATTTGCCAGGGACAGGCCCTGACGCTGTCGCAGTTAGGGCAGCTTGATACGCGGCTGGGGCAGCTGTTTGCTGAGGCGGTATTGACCCTGATGCGCCGTGAATCCCTTGAAGTTGGCGATATCACGGCGATCGGTTGTCACGGGCAAACCGTATGGCATGAGCCGCAGAGCGCAGCGCCGAATACGCTGCAAATTGGCGATCACAATCAGATTGTTGCCGCGACCGGCATTACGGTCGTGGGGGATTTCAGGCGGCGTGATATGGCGCTGGGCGGGCAGGGCGCACCGCTGGTGCCGGCCTTCCATCAGGCCTTGATGATGGATGCCACCGAACGTCGCATGGTGCTGAACATCGGCGGGATTGCGAATCTCTCCTTACTCATCCCGGGGCAGCCTGTTCGCGGGTTTGATACCGGGCCTGGCAATATGCTGCTTGATGCCTGGATATGGCGCAATCAGGGCAAAGCTTACGATAAAGATGCCCAGTGGGCGCTGAGTGGCAAAGTCAGTCATGCCCTGCTTGATACGTTGCTGCGCGAGCCCTGGCTCGCGTTGCCGCCGCCTAAAAGCACCGGACGGGAGCTGTTTAACCTGGGCTGGCTTGAACAACATCTGCGTCATTTTCCCGGCATCGCCGCACAGGACGTTCAGGCTACGCTTAATGAATTTACCGCCGTCAGCATCGCGCAACAGGTGCAACTCAATGACGGATGCGATCGTTTACTGGCCTGTGGTGGGGGAAGCCGCAATCCGTTACTGATGGCGCGACTGGCGGCGCATCTTGCGGGTACCGAAGTGACGACAACCGATACGATCGGTATCAACGGGGATGATATGGAAGCGCTGGCGTTTGCCTGGCTGGCGTTTCGCACCCTGTCCGGCCTGCCCGGAAATTTGCCTGCGGTCACCGGCGCACGCGAAAAAAGCGTGATTGGCGCCATTTATCCCGCCAATCCGTTGTTCATGCGACAGGGGAAAGGGGACTGAATCTGTCCCCTTTTAGAACAGCGTAAAACGAATCAGGCCACGCCAGGCAGATGCGTTAACTTGCGCACGCCCGTGATGACGGTTGCCACGATGGTTTCACGCCGGGTAATGACTTCAACCTGGTAGTATTTGCTGCGATAGGCAATTGAATAGATAACCGGATGGTATTTATTTCCCTCACCATAACGAGACATATGGGCTTCCAGCGCGCGCGAGGCGGCAACGATATGGACGGGTTCTTTATCACCGCGGATGATTTGCTTCATTCAGTCCCTCAAATGCTATACCTGTGGGGCACGCCTTAACAGGGCGCGTTGCGTCGGTCTTTAACACTGAACATCTGACTGCTTAACATCATCGATAATTTAAAAAACAGCGTGCACGTCTAATATTGCAGCGCAATGACACAATCTGAAACGTGCTACTAATATTTAGCAGCACGTTTTATGTCCGGCAAGAGAGAATGAAAATTTATTGTGTTGCGGGAGCCAGGGTTTATTTAAGCTCGGGCCAGGAAACGGAAGATACGCCATTTAATTTCGGCCAGGAAAACAGGAATCCCTGAAACTGTGAAATGCCGGCGGCTTCCAGCCACATCCACTCTTCGGGCTGTTCAATCCCTTCTGCAATCACGGTAATTTCCAGCGATGAACAACATTTTAAAATCGCGTGGACGATAGCCTGCTTCGGGCCACTCTTGTGCACGTTACTAATAATACTGCGGTCGATTTTAATTTTATCGGGCTGGATCTGGGTAAGCAGTGATAACCCGGCATAACCCGCGCCAAAATCATCGAGCGCGACGCTGATACCGGCGGCTTTGAGCTGTTTCAGCGCGGCGGCAAATTCGTCAGGACGAGAGATGATCTCATTCTCGGTAAACTCAACGACAATTTGCTCCGGCACCAGCTGGTGGGCATGAATTTCCGTCAGCAGAAAGTCGACCGCGTCGGGAACAAGCACCAGCGACATCGGCAGCAGATTGATCGACAGCACCATATCATCCAGGCCGAGCGCCTTTGCCTGTGCAAAGGCCGTGCGTTTAGAGTGCAAATCGTTGCGGTAGATATCATCCGGATCAAGGCGGGAAAAATAGTGCTGTTGCGTTTCACCCTGATTGCCGCGAAGCAGCGCTTCAAGGGAAACAATTTTGCGTGCAAAGGGATCAATAATGGCCTGAAAAGCAAAATTTACGCCTTCCTGATTCAGCATGGCAACATCACCTTCGCGGGTTTCGGCCTCATCCTGAATAAAATCCCAGCTGTCTGCTGAGGGAATTTCAAAATAATTTTCTTTCTCGCGCGCTTCAACAAAGGTACGCAAGAATTTAAGCGCCCGATCTTCATAGGTCAGCTGGTATTTGGTGGTGCCTTTTTCCAGCACCGCATTAAGCACCGTGGTTTTATCGTATTGCCGCAGGTCAAACAGCTCCATGCCCACGTTGCCGAAACGTCGCGCAGGGGCATAATCGCGCATTAATTCCACAATATTATGATGGCTGGTATCGCGGCAAATACGTTCGTAAACCGCCAGCACATCACGTTCAGGACCTTCAAGGAGCTGAAAAAAGTGGGTGCCATTAAACAATAAAATACCGGTGACGCTGGATGATTCATTAATTTTGTTAGCCTTGGTGACTAATCCCTCCAGCATCTTAAGCGGAACATGGTCAGCGATGTGACTGCGATAGATAATTGTAGACAACATAAAGTCTTCCAGATTCTTGTTTTTTTACCGCACACATTGCCAGATCGCTTATCAGGCGGAGCCTAATCCTGCTGTAATACCATCGCAAAATGTGTCCTTGCCGTGCATTTCTCCAGCACGGCACAGGGGGCGCTTACCTGTGATGTTCCGTTGTCACAGAAGGTTTAACACGATCGATCCATGGGGTGGATAACAGACCATGGCGGGGGCAAACAGGTTTTTTATTATTCTGTTCATTACCAGCGTGTTACGCATTGTTTCTATTATATCAGCACTTCAGTGGTTAGGTATTGAATAGACGTATCTTTTTTGCAGGTTATGGTCCGTTAATAAATGACACCGATGAGTATTATTCTCAGGTTACCTGGGGTAATCAAATTATCCTCGTTCCCTGACTGCTACTCTTGAAAAGAAAACAGCAGTAGCCTGATTTGGCATGTTTTTTTAACCAAAACGTCGAAGGAGAGAGGTAAACACAATGATTAAAGTATCAACTCTGATCTTGCACCTGGCGCCTTTTTCAGCAGCCAGAGTCTGATAAGATGCTAACGTAAGTCAGTGACCCCGCTGCGAATAAATCTCAAAACCCCTGTTTTGTCATTATCCCTGTGGTTTTAGGGATAATTCTCAGCTAGGGTTAACAACGCTACATTATTAAATAAAACCTTACATCACTCTTTTTATCGTCCTGATTGACACAGCGACCAGCAGGGGCAGTCCTATGCTTAAATCAAGCTACTATTACGTATGTCCTTTTACCCGAGGCGGATGGATAATTCATAAAGAAGGTTGTAGCCAGCTGGATAACAGCCGTGGAAGTGAATTTATCGGTTCACTCTACACCCGGCAACAGGCCTTAACGGTCGCGAAAATCCATCACCCGGATGCGATTCTCTGCACCGCCTGCCTTAGCCCTTTCGTCTGTCCCACTGCCGGGCGGAGTCTGGCATCGCGCAATCGGGCCATGCCGACGCGACATACACCTAAGTCTTCCTGAATATTACGGACGTCAGCGCCAACGTTACGCGCGGCGGAGATATCGGTTTACTGCGCCTGAGGCGTGAGCGCGATATAAAGAAATAATGTGTGAAGGTGAAATAATAATAACCGCGAAGAAGGGTGCACATTATTACCTGGTTAACAGGCGTGACGCTCACGCCTGTTAATATTAACGCCGAAAATTACAGCTTAACGCCGAAAACTACGGCGCTGTGATGATTACGCCTGTTTAGGCTGTCCGTTCGAAGCGGTCAGGCCGCCATCAACCGGCAGATTTGCGCCGGTAATATAACGTGCGTCATCGCTGGCGATAAAGGCAATGGCATCAGCAATATCTTCAGGCTCACCTGCGCGTTTAAGCGGAATGCGGTCATAGAAACGCTCAAGCAGGGCCTGATCGTTTTTCACCGCTTCCGTCAGCTCGGTGAAGGTAAAGCCCGGGCAAATCGCATTCACTCTCACGCCGTCCGCGCCATAATCCATGGCCAGTGACCGAGTGAAGTTGGTAACGGCGCCTTTGGCCGCGTTATAGACGCTCATGCCCCAGTCGCCACCTAATCCTGATACCGACGAAATATTCACCACGTTGCCTTTCGATTTCAGCAGGGCAGGCATAAAGAAGTGCACACAGTGGAATACGCCGTCGAGATCGACGCTCATCAGCTTCTTCCAGTCAGCGGGTTCGATCTCGTGGATGCGTCCCTGAACGATAATCCCGGCATTGTTAACCAGCACGTCCATGCGGCCATATTTTTCTTCAACGCGGGCGGCCAGCGCTTTTACCTGATCGGCCTCAGCCACGTCGCAGGCCGCTGCCATATGGCCATCGCCGGGCAACTGTGCCAGGACTTTTTGCAGCTTATCCTGATTACGGCCAACCAACACGACAGATGCGCCTTCTTGTGCGAAGCGTTTGGCGCTTGCTTCACCAATTCCTGATCCGGCTCCTGTCACTACAACGATTTTACCTGTAAATCTGGACATTTTGCCTCCTTAATGGCGTCGCTTACTGTTTTAACCCTGTTCAGCCTGGCAGCCCTGCGGCCCAGGTCAAGCGCAACGGTACCGGATGCGTATTGTTTAACCGTTACGCATCCGGTTCGCGCCGCGCCGGGCGTCCTTAAGGCCTTCTGAACAGCGCCATACTGCGGCCTTCCAGTTCAAAGTCCTTCTCTTTGGTGATCACCATCCCGTGTTTGCTGGTATCGCTGGTGGTAAGTTCCAGCACCCAGCCGCCCTCACCGAACTGAGGGATCTGGAAGGGCACATTACCTTCAAACGGGTTGATGAGCATCAGCACGTCATACCAGACGCCATCCTGATGTTGCAGATCGGGTCGGCCGATGTAGACACCGAGCGTTGAACCTTCGTCCCACTGCTCAGCCTGCTGCAGGCCGCCGCCGGCATTGAACCACTTGATTTCCATCCCGTCGCGCCAGCTTTCACGCCGTAACAGCGGCTGGGTTTTGCGCAGTGAAATCACATGACGGGTGAATTCACGCAGGGCTTCGGCCGAAGCGGGCAGGTTATCCCAGTGAACCCATGAAATTTCACTGTCCTGGCAGTACCCGTTGTTATTTCCCATCTGGCTGCGGCCAAACTCATCGCCTGCCAGCAGCATCGGGGTGCCGTGGGAGAAAAACAGCGTGGCCAGGAAGTTACGTTTCTGGCGCTCGCGAACGGCGTTAATGCCTTCGTCGTCAGTGGGGCCTTCCACGCCATAATTATAAGACCGGTTATCGTTGTGACCGTCGTTGTTGTCTTCACCATTGTCGGCGTTGTGCTTCTCGTTGTAGGAGACCAGGTCGTTCAACGTAAAGCCATCGTGCGCGGTGATAAAGTTAACGCTGGCCCAGGGACGACGTCCGCGCTGATCGTACAGATCGCCAGAGCCAAGCAGACGGGCGGCAAAATCGGTCGGGACATTGTTTCCTTTCCAGTAATCGCGCACGGTATCGCGATACTGATCGTTCCACTCCGCCCAGCCCGGTGGAAAGCCGCCGACCTGATAACCACCGGGGCCAATGTCCCAAGGCTCACCGATCAGTTTTAAGCGTGAAAGCAGGGGATCCTGCGTAATGGCGTCAAAGAAGCCGCCGCGGGGATCGAAGCCTTCCGGTTCACGGCCCAGAATGGTGCCAAGATCGAAACGGAAACCATCGATATGCATAGAGTCCGCCCAGTAGCGCAGTGAATCCGTCACCATCTGTAACACACGCGGATGAGAGGTGTTTACGGTGTTTCCTGTGCCGGTATCGTTAATGTAATAGCGATGCTGATCGGGTAAGGTGCGGTAATAAGAGAAGTTATCAATACCTTTAAAGGACAGCGTTGGCCCCAGTTCATTGCCTTCCGCAGTATGGTTATAAACCACGTCAAGGATCACCTCAATGCCCGCGTCGTGGAAGGCGCGGACCATATCCCGGAAACCCTGAATGCCTCGCGGACCAAAATAGCGTGTCGCCGGAGAAAAAAAGTTCAGCGAGTTATAACCCCAGAAATTTTTCAGCCCTTTATCCAGCAGGTGCTGATCGTCCGGAAACCAGTGCACCGGTAACAGTTCGACGGAGGTAATACCCAGGCTCTTGATATAGCCCACCGTGGACTGATGACTCATGCCGTCGTAAGTCCCGCGCATTTCAGGCGGCAGCGCCATGTTCAACTGGGTAAAGCCTTTCACATGCGTTTCATAGACGATCGTTTCAGACCAGGGAACCTGCGGGCGGTTTTGGTCCTGCCAGTCAAATTCGTTGGGGTCGATCACGCGACATTTTGGCGTGAAGGGGGCGCTGTCGCGATCGTCGAACGTCAGATCTTTGTCTTCGTGATACAGGTCATAAGCGAAGTGCGCCTCATTCCATGCGATGTCCCCGGCCAGTTCGCGGGCATAGGGATCGACAAGGAGTTTATTCGGGTTAAACCGATGGCCGTTTTCCGGATCGTAAGGACCGTAAACGCGATAGCCATAGAGCGCGCCGGGCTGCAAACCGGGCACGTAACCGTGCCAAATCTCATGTGTGAACTCGGGCAAATCCAGTCTGGCTATTTCATTTTTTCCGCTTGGGTCATAAAGACACAGCTCCACGCGTTCTGCATGGGCAGAAAACAGCGCAAAGTTTACGCCTTTGCCATCAAAGTTCGCCCCAAGTTGCTGGCCCGATCCCGACGTAATTTCAAAACGATGATTTGACATCTGTCCCTCTCAATTAACGAACCCCGTTACGGTGTTTCAATCCATGTACTGACCTGCTTTCAGCAAGCTAACAATGCCAGTGCCCAGTAGTTATTTAACTTTTCCAACGAAATACGGTCGGTCAGGTTGATCGTTTCGCCGCTCAGCACATTGCGATAACGGCGATGTGCCAGTTCATCCGGCAGCACGATCTCGGTGGCGGCCCAGTGCGTCGCTGGGGGCGCTTCCAGTTTGAGCTGCGCGTCGAACACAAGTCGGGATGTCACCACAATAAAGGCCTCACTGCCCTGGGTTCGCGCAAACGCCAGCAGCCTGTCGGACTGCGCGCCCTCAGCCGTAAGCGGCAGATAACTGCCCCGGGCAAAGAGTTCAGGCGCGTCCCGGCGTAAATTGAGCAGCGCCAGGGTGGCAAGCTGGTTAACCTGGCCGCTGAGCCAGCTATCATGGCTACCGGGCAGGGCCGTCGTCGCAGAACGTAACATCGCTTCCAGGGCGGCATAATCCGGTTCACGTCGGTTATCAGGATCGACCAGGCTGAAGTCCAGTGCTTCGCTTCCCTGATACACATCCGGCACCCCGGGCGCGGTCAGCTTAATGACTCTCTGGCTCAGGCTGTTCACCAGGCCGGCACGGATAAAGGGTTGCAGCGCCTCAACGAAATCCTGCAGGAAAGGCTGATTTGCAGGTGAGAGCAGGTGACGCGCGTAGCCCAGCACGGCCTGCTCGTACGCGGTGTTGTTCTCGGTCCAGTCAGTGCGCAGTTTGGCTTCACGCAGGGCTTTTTCGACATAGCCTGCGAAGCGTTTGGCAAGGGCATCCAGCCCTGCACTGTCCCGGGGATCTAAGGTGGGCGGCCAGACACCGGCGAGCGCCTGATACAGCATCCACTCCACGGACGGTTCCGGCGCAGGGCCGTCCTCAAGGGCACCCACGGCCTGGCGATTGAGTTCGCGCCAGCGCGCCACGTTCTCGGCCCAGCGCTGGGGGGCTTCCGTCAACGTGTAAAGCCGCGCGCGCGCGTCTTCGCCTCGCTTGGTATCATGCGTCGAGCTGGCGGAAAGGGCGTCCGGCTGGCGCGCAAGACGCGTTGCCATCTCATGGTGAAACTGCTGCGGGGAAAACTGCGTCTGTAAGGGTTCCGCGCCCACCTCATTTAACGCCAGCGCGCTGTTCTGTCGGTAAAACAGCGTGTCTTCGATGGATTTCGCCATCAGCGGACCGGTGAGCTGCTGGAAGCGGGTCCGGAAGCTGTTCGCCAGCGCGGTGGACTGGCTGGCGACGTCGCCCTGCATGATCTGCAGCAGGAAATCGAGCATGTGGCTGTCAGGTGCATGTTCCGACGCCCTGACGCCGTCAGCGACGGCCTGAAGACGTTGTTGGTCGTTGGCAGGCAGGCCGTGCGCATTGCCGTAGGTTCGATAGACCGGGAACGCCACCAGCAGTTCGCGCAGTGCGCTGCGGAGCCGCTCGGGATCAACCGCGATGTGTTCCCCCTCGGCAATGGCGCTGGCCAGGTCCATCAGGCGCGAAAATTCCCCGGCAAAATTGCGATCTGCCATCAGGCATTTTGCCTTACGAAGTTCGTCGTCCATCTGCACGACCTGGCCGCTGACGCTTTCACAGGCCTGGCGGAGGGCGTTGAGAGAGTGATTATCAACCAGCACATGCGACAGCGCGGCGATAAACTCATAGCCTGTGGTGCCGGAAATTGGCCAGTCGCTGGGGATCTGCTCGCCTTCACCCAGGATTTTCTCAACGGTGATATAACATGCCTCGCCGGCCTCGCGACGCAACTGCGTCAGATAACCTTTAGGATCGGCCAGTCCGTCAACGTGATCGACGCGCAGGCCGTCAACCGCGCCGCTGTGGACCAGTTCCAGAATAAGCCGGTGCGCATCCCTGAAGACAGTGGGATCTTCAACCCGTACGCCAACCAGCCCGGTCACCTCAAAAAAGCGGCGGTAGGAGAGGTCCCGTGCGGCATCGCGCCACGACATCAGCCGCCAGGGCTGCTGTTGATGCAATGCATCCAGCCCGGCTTTGCTGCGCAGCTGGAGCACGGCTTCTTCCTGTCCCTGCCAGCTTTCCGGCGTAAGCGGATAGTAACTTTCAAAATAGGCCAGCGCAGGCTTGCCGGTCTGGGGATCGCGTTTAACGGCAAGGTCGCCGTTCTCCAGAACGGTATCAATATCATCACCCAGAAACGGCAGCGTCAGACGGCGTGACCAGTCGATGTCGAAGTAGTCGGCATAGCGACTGTCTTTACCGTGTTCAAGCACGTCGTGCCACCAGCCGTTCTCCAGCGATGCCGCCATGTGGTTGGGGACGATATCAATGATAAGCCCCAGTCCGGCCTGTTTTAACGTGCTGACCAGACGATCAAACCCCGCGCGTCCGCCAATCGCCGGGTCGATTTCATTAACATCGGTCACGTCATAACCGTGAGTGGAGTCACGGGTGGCGGTAAAGATCGGTGAGGCATAGAGATGGCTGATCCCCATTTTTTTCAGATAGGGTACCAGCGCTGCAGCGCGATCGAAGGTCATGCCATTGCGGAACTGAATACGGTAGGTGGCGGTTGGAATGCTCATTTAGGTTCTCCGGCAGCCAGACGAACAACGATCGCGTTTTGAGGGAGCGCATCGGTTGATTCTGGCCAGGCGAAGATTGTCTCGCCCGGCATCGCCGGCAGGGCGCGATCCTGTTCGCCGATGTTGAATGCCATTGATAACGTGCCCGCCGGGAAACGCCAGCTCACGGCAACAAATCCCTCTGCGGTGTCCAGTACCTTTCCGCTGTTTCCACCCGCCGTCGCCAGCAGCGGCACAATATGCTGCTGCCGGAGTGCCAGCAGTGAGCGGGTCAGCTTCAGCCAGCGTTTTCCTTCTTCGCTCTCCAGCTTGCTCCAGTCCAGTTTTGAACGGGTAAAGGTCGCTTCATCGTTAGGATCGGGAACGCTCTCGCCCTCATGACCGGCATGTCCTTCAAACTCTTTCGCCCGGCCTTCCCGCACGGCTTTCGCCAGATCGCCATGGAAATCTGTAAAGAACAGGAAAGGATGGGTTTCGCCGTACTCTTCCCCCATGAACAACAAAGGGATATGGGGCGACAGCAGCAACGTTGCCAGCAGCACCTGAGTACGTTCGGCACCGGCCAGAGAAATCAGCCTTTCTCCCTGCGCACGGTTGCCAGTCTGATCGTGGTTCTGGATAAAGTCCACGAAGGCCACCGGCGGCTGTCCGGTACTGTCAACACCGCGCGCTTCACCAGACTGCACTGAGACCTCGCCCTGGTAGACAAACCCTTCAGCCAGCGCGCGTGCCACACGTTTTTCCGGCCGATCGGCAAAATCTTTGTAATAGGCATGCGTTTCACCTGTGGCAAACACATGAACGGCATTATGAAAGTCATCATTCCATTCGCCGGTGAACAGTGGGGCGGTGCCATCTTCCGCTCTGGGATGCAGGAAAATCACGTTGCGACAGTCTTCGGTGGTGAGATGGATCTGGCGCTCGGGAATATCTGCGCGAATGCGTTCAGCGATTTCGATCAAAACAGGCGTGTCGGAAACGTCTTCAATCTGGTCGATGGCATCGAAGCGCAGGCCGTCCAGGTGGTATTCCTGCAGCCAGTAGAGCGGGGCTTCAACAATATAACGTCGCACCGCATCCACATCATAGGCAATGCCGGCGCCCCATGGCGTCATCCGGTCTTTATGGAAGAAGTCTGGTGACAGCAAGGGCAGATAATTCCCTTCCGGGCCGAAGTGGTTAAGCACGATGTCCAGAACAACCGCCATGCCATAGCCATGAGCCGCGTCAATAAACGCTTTAAAGTCATCGGGCGTTCCGTAAGCGGCATGTGGCGCGTACAGGAGCACGCCATCGTAGCCCCAACCGCGCTGCCCGCCAAACTGAGAAACGGGCATGACTTCAATCATGGTAATGCCGGTTTCCGCCAGATAAGGCAGTTTCTTTATCGCAGCCTGGAACGTGCCTTCTTCGGTGAAGGTGCCCATATGCATTTCATAAACCACGCTTTCCTGCCACGGGCGGCCTTGCCAGGTGGTGTTCTGCCAGCGGTAGTGAGCAGGATCGACGACCAGAGACGGGCCGTTAACGTCATTCTGTTGCGCGCGTGAAGCGGGATCGGGAATCACCGTGCCATCGTTCAGCACAAAGTTATAGGTTGCCCCCGCCTGTACATCGCTGACCTGCAGCTCAAACCAGCCGTCTCCGGCGGGCGTCATGGCAAGATCTTTATCCGAAAGTCGTAAACTAACCTGCTGTTGACCCGTTGCCCAGACGCGGAAACGCACGTTGCCATCGGCCAGATATTCGCTTCCCCAACTCTTAAAAAAAGATGTAGATACCATTCCGTTGCCTCTTTAACCAGAAAGTACGCAATAAGCACCACCACGCTATCGGTAAGCCGATGATGCGAATGCAAAATGATGTTAGCGAGATCAGGAGCCCGGGAGGTCGGTGCGCCTTAACAGCCTTTCCCCGTGCCATTATTCAGATATTGTTATGTGTAATACCGCATGAGGCACCCGGCAGTGCCTGCTTCACACAACACTCTCAACAAATAATCATAGACCAGGTTCCAACATTTACTGCCGCCGCGCGCAATGTACCCTGTGGCTTTTCCCCCCAGCGAGGCCGGGCTGTCCGATGAGCCCGGACTCCATTTGCCTCTGCACAGGGGAAATCAGAAAAAGAGCACGGGCATCAGGCAGAAAAAAACCGCCTTTAACAGCGGTTTTGACGCAAACAGACCAGGTGGACGCCCATTCTGCGTGCGTTTAAGGTGTCAGCCCTCCCGTGGCAGGGCGGGCTGCTCCTGTCATCAGGCCGGAATGGATTCGGCCTTCTGGCTACGCGACCAGACGCGGTGTTCTGCCATCGCAGCAGTAAAATCATTCATCAGCGCGATTTCAGCATTATCGGCTTCCACGATGCCTTCCTCCTGCTGATTTTCATCCAGATCAAACTGCGCTTTGAAACGGCGTGCTTCACCACTCAGGCCAATGACTTTCAAATGTTTGTAAGCCTCCAGCAGGAAGTAGCGTGCATCTCCGCTTTTCAGCAGGGCATCCACGTTACCGTCGGGGACGATCACCGCATCAAAGGTCAGCGAAGGTAGCCCGTTAAACGTGGCATCGATCGGCAACAAAGAACCATCGTCCGCGCTGACCTGGCCCATATGCGCCGCCAGCAGTTTGGTGTGCACGCCAGCAGCGGTGAGATGCTGCAGAATAGCCAATACGTCGTCGGCTTTTACGCCTTCGCTCAGCAGCAGCGCGACCTGACGGCCTTTGATGTCGGCATCGGGAATTGCATACAGGCTCAGGCTGTCATCGCGCTGCAGGCCATTGACGTCTTTTGGCGGGGCGGTGTTGAGCTGCTCATCGCTGAGATCAATCCCGAGGTTGGCGGCCACCCCTTGGGCCAGTTTGACATCGATGCGCAACAGATGGTCCACCACGCGTTCACGGATGTAAGGGCGGGCCACCTTACTCAGCTCAAAAGAGTAGGCGGCAATGATGTGCTGCTGTTCAATGTCAGTCTGGCTGTTCCAGAACAAACGCGGCTGGGCATAATACTCACCAAACGAGGGGCTACGTTCGCGAACTTTGTGGCCTTCAACGCGCTCCTGATAGCTTTCGAAACCGCCCCCTTTTGCGGCAGGCGGTGTTTCCCGTGGCCAGTTGTCGTTGATGGAGTTGGGTTCGTAGTTGGCCGGATTCGTATCAATATCCATCCGGTGCATGCCCTGGCGCTGGAAATTGTGGTACGGGCAAACCGGGCGGTTGATCGGGATTTCGTGGAAGTTTGGCCCACCGAGGCGGCTGATTTGCGTATCGGTGTAGGAGAACAGACGGCCCTGTAACAGCGGATCGTTAGAAAAATCGAGTCCCGGGACGAGATGCCCCGGATGAAAGGCAACCTGTTCCGTTTCAGCAAAGAAGTTATCCGGATTGCGGTTCAGCACCATTTTGCCGACGCGCACGACGGGCACCAGCGCTTCCGGAATAAGCTTGGTGGCGTCCAGAATATCGAAGTCGAACCGGAACTCATCTTCTTCCGGGATCATCTGCAGGCCAAGCTCAAATTCCGGGAAATCTCCCGCTTCAATCGCTTCCCACAGATCGCGGCGGTGGAAGTCGGGGTCGCGACCGGTCAGCTTCTGGGATTCATCCCACAGCAGCGAGGCTTTGCCTGCCAGCGGTTTCCAGTGGAAACGAACAAATGTCGCTTTGCCTTCATCGTTAATCAGGCGGAAGGTGTGAATACCAAACCCCTCCATCGTGCGGTAGCTGCGCGGAATACCCCGGTCAGACATCGCCCAGATCACGTTGTGCAGAGTTTCAGGCTGTAGCGACACATAGTCCCAAAACGTGTCGTGAGCACTCTGTCCCTGAGGGATTTCATTATGCGGCTCAGGCTTTACCGCATGTACAAAATCGGGAAACTTGTGGGCGTCCTGTATAAAGAACACCGGTGTGTTGTTACCGACCAGGTCAAAAACGCCTTCATCGGTGTAGAACTTGGTAGCAAAACCACGAATATCACGCACCGTATCCGCTGACCCCGCGCCGCCCTGGACCGTCGAGAAGCGCACAAATACCGGCGTGATTTGCTCTGGCTCACTCAGGAAGTGCGCCTTAGTTACATCCTTTAGTGAGCAGTAGGGCTGAAAGTAGCCGTGGGCGGCTGAACCGCGCGCATGCACGATGCGCTCCGGAATGCGCTCATGGTCAAAATGCGTGATTTTCTCCCGCATGATGAAGTCTTCAAGCAGCGTCGGCCCACGTGAGCCGGCGCGTAATGTGTTCTGATCATTTGCAATACGGGTGCCCTGATTGGTCGTCAGCGGGCTGTCCGTTCCGTTTTTACGGTTCGCTTCCAGTTGATCGAGTTTCGTGCTGTGCGTGTCGGGTGCTTTAAGGCTACCCGGCGCGGTGGGTTTTTTACCCGGCGGCGTCGGTTCGGCTGGGGGTTGATGTGAACCCTCTTTAGGTGCCAGCGAGCCCAGTCCGGGTTGTGAGGATTCCGGACCCGTTGTGGGGGCTGGGTGATTCAGAGGATTATTCTTTTTCTCATTCGACATGACACGTTGCTCCAGCTTTTTTTTACTACTTGAGGTGCCAGTAAATATAGAACAACTTAATTAATAAGCTTATAAATATTGCGTTTAATGGCGCTGGTAAAATAATTATCGGATGGCGTAACGCAAAATCAGGGAGATGTTAAGAAAGGAGAAAATAATTTAATGATGAAACTAAATGGTTATTTAAGCGCGGCGGGTGTGGCTTAATCTATTGATATTTATTGGTTTGTTATTTATTGGTCGGGGCGGTTATTGTGTATTGATGGCGTGAAGCTGTTTTATCAAACCAGGCCTTTTCTGAAAAGGCGGGGATTGATTCGGTTACGCTTCGCTAAAGTCGGCTGAGTTTTATTTTTTCCGTTGCGCTTATTAACGCGCAAGCGAAGCCGATATTATCCTTGAGCAATCGGTATTTAAACATGGGGATCGTTATCCTTAACGGGAATAACAGGCAAGGGTGAGAAAGGGTGAAAATCGCCAGTCCATGGCGTATTACTTCCTTAAGGCGCCTTACTCAGAACTACTTAGAGGTGCGACGGCTGTTTTTGCCTCCTTTCCGACCGGCCTCCCTGGCTCTTTCAGGATCGTTTTTGAAATTACCTCCGCTGGCTTTGCCTCCTGCACTGCCCGCTTCACTGGCTCGCTCAGGATCGTTGGCAAAATTACCGGCACCACCTCTGTATTTCTGTTGTGTCATAGACAAGACCTCATATCAGGGTTCCTTAGATAAGAAGGACTAGCTAGTCACAGCGGTAAGTTTAGTTCTGATACGAAATTATGCCACTTTGTCATCCCTTGTTCCTGGACGAAATCTAAGGGTATTTACTTGTAAAATCAGTGAATAAATTCTGCCCGCAGGCTGAACAGGTCGGGCGCCGCAATGTGCTGTTATACGTCATCCGTTACACTCTGCCCGTCAGTGCGAAATTATTGGTAAAATCAAGCATTAACTTATTGATAGTTATGCTCTAAATGGCGAAATTTGAATTAGCTGTTACACTTTCTGAATACCGTTCAGGAGTGTTTATGAAATTAGGCTTTGCATGTAAGTACTTAAACGAACAGGGCAAGCAATATTTTCCCTTCCGCGCGACCACGCGTACCCGTTTTCTCGGTCTGGATGAGGCCCAGCGCACCGCGCTGATTTACGAGATTTCAAAGACAAATTTGCAGAACCTGTATCTGACGCTGGAAGCTATTGCGGCACTGCCAGAGGCGTTAAGGATGATGCGCATTGGCAGTGATTTACTGCCGCTGTATACGGTGCCGCAGGCAAAGCCGTTATTTGCAACGTTTTTACCCGAGCTGTATCCGCTGTTCGCCCGCTGCGGCGAGCTGGCGCGGACGCATCATATCCGGCTGTCATTCCACCCGGGACAGTACAGCGTGCTGGCGTCGGATAATCCTGATGTCGTGTCACGTGCCTTAGAGGATGTGGAATATCATGCTCTGTGTGCCTGCCTGATGGGCTACGGCAAAACCTTTCAGGACTTTAAAATCAACATTCATATGAATGGCAAACTCGGGTTTGAAGGGTTCAGGCAGGCATTTCAGCGGCTCAGCCCCGAAGCCCGGCTGATGCTGACGGTGGAGAACGATGAGATATCGTGTTCGCTGGATGATGTGCTGCAGGCCCGGTCGCTTTGCCCTGTGGTGCTGGATATTCATCATCACTGGGTTAAAGAGAATCAGTTTATTCAGGCCAGTGATGCAAGGATGGCGCAGATTATCGACTCCTGGCGCGGCGTACGCCCGGTGATGCACTACTCGATTTCGCAGGAGGGAATTATTCCGGCCGAAGGCTTTCCGGACCAGCAGGATCTCAGTGTGCCGAAAACCAAACTGCGTGCGCATTCTGATTACTATTTCAATGCCACGCTCAACGGCTGGGCCTTGTCCTTCGGCGACTTCGATATCATGTGTGAGGTAAAAATGAAAAACCTGGCGCGTGAACAACTGTATGACTGGGGCAGGCGTAATAGCCTGATTGCCTGAGACGTGCCCGTTGCGGGTCTGAAGTGACGTCAGCGGCGGGCACCGGCTTACCCGGCCAGCAGCCCGTAGTGGCTGTTGCGCTTTGATCGCGACGGTCGCAGCGCGATCGGGAACGCCAGAAAATCGTTCAGGCCGGTATCCTTTGTCTGAGGATAACGCCGCGTAGCCAGCACCTGACCTGTTGCTTCGGCGATAACCTCTGCCGGCAGATCCCATTGGCTAAGGGCGCATATCAAAAGGCCTGCCGTTCGCCTTGACGGGCAGGGCCGATGAGAGGATCCGGGATGGGTTTCTGCCGCCAGCGAGTGTGTCCTTCGCTGGCGTTTCCCGACTGGCAGCCTAACGAAGGTGGCGATTACTCTTCGTACAGCTTGATGAGTGACGAAACATGCTTCTCCCGGACGTGATTAAACCCAACGGCAGGAAAATTCACAGAAACGGGCGAAAGCTAACGCGCGACGAGCAGGGTTATCACGCCCTCTTGCTCAACTATTGTCGTGAAAAGATTGCCAGACAGGCATAAAAAAGCCCCTGAATCAGGGGCAAATTTTTAGGGAAGGCAAAGCGTCCTTGCTAAGTAGCGTGTCATCACAACAAAATTAAAAACGAGCCTCGCCCGGCGTACGCTGAAGCACAATCTCCAGGGCCTGACGATAGATATCCTGTTTGGTCGCGTCGGTTTCGCTTTCCAGTTTATGGATTAAGCCCAGCACCATATCTTTTTCAGAAACGTGTGCTTTAAAGGCCGCGAGTTCTGACCAGGTCTCTGCAATCACATCTTTTTCACTGGTGAAATGCTCACCCGCATTCATGAAATATTCAGAAATCTGAGACTCGGTATTGGTTGTCGTTTGCATAGTAGCCTCAAAATCGTGGAAACCGTTTCTGCCCGTGGCAGAGAAAAATTTTGCATCTGAAGGTGGAAATCCACTCACCTTCAGATGCGGTGCAAGGCACCTTTCGTTACAAGTGACTTAACATCACGCCGTAAAGTTATACAAAAAAATTACCTTTGTACAATTTTTTGCGAAAAAAAATCGGTGGTCGGAGGAGTTTTTTCACCGTCAGCAACGCTTTGTAATGGCTCTGTTAGGTATTTTACTCTGATTTATAAGGATTTTTTTTCATATTTTCGCGTTTCTTTTTCCTCCTCGCTGTTGTACAAGACTGTACAAAGTTGTACAAAGTTGTACAAAGTTGTACAAAGTTGTACAAAGTTGTACAAAGTTGTACAAAGTTGTACAGATTGAGCTGTATAACCTGGAATAAAACGGCATCAAAACGCTGCCCGCCAGGAAAAATCTGTACAACATTGCGCTGATAAAGCCGCGTTGAGCGCGATCCCTGTCCGCTGGCCGGTGAGATAATCTGTCAAAGCGACAGGATGGCGCTGCGCTGCCGGGTGGCGAGATAGCGTCAGAGATGACGTCCATGTTGCATGCGCGTCAGAAATCAGAAAGAGGGCAGTAACAACTCTGTTTGTGCGTTACAGGGGCCTGACGCTGGCTTTGTGGGCGGCGTTGCAATAATTCACTTCCTTCTGCCCCCGCAGGGCGTTAAGGTTTACGCCTCTCGAATCAGAAGGAAATGATAATGGTTAACGACTATTTTTCGCTGCCGCCGGCAGGCATGACACAGGAACAGCATAAACGTACGGTGGCGGTGGCGGCGGCACTGGCGGTGGCAAAAGAGTCCGTCAGCGCTTCAACGTCTGCGAATGGCTCGAAAGCGGCGTGGGATCTGCAGGCCGTGGCAAACGAAATCGCCAATCTGGCCGATGCGATTCAGGACGCGCTGGAGTCCGATAACGAAGTATAACGGTGTCAGTGCGCTGTCGTCAGGGCAGCGTCCGGCCCCTGGATTAGCCGCCGGGGCTCAGGTTGTCCGGGCGGCGCAGCCCGTCAGGCATTGACGGCGATCCGCATTATTTCGCCGCGCGTTGTGTGGAGAAATAAGCCAGCAGGCGCGTCATCTTTTGCTGGGGTGAGGTGTCAGTTGCGCCACTGTCGCTGACGTCGCCCATCCAGCGCTCATCCGCTTCCGGATGCGGCCCGGTTAACACAACTGTCCCTTTGCCGTAGACGTAACGCGCCATCGCCACATCGCCATTACGGTAAAAAGCCACAGGTGTAAAACCGTCCTGCTGTGTCTGACCAACAAGATAAGGGCCATCCTGATAATAAAAGGTTTCTTGCCTGTGATCCCAGGTCACCGCGATCGTGTAATCACCCTCATCCGCGATGTGTGAGCCCGGACGTCCCACTTCAGAGTCAAGTGGCGAGGCGATGAGCCCCAGCCAGTTACTGTCCGCCAGGTAGGCTCCCATGCACAGACCGAGATAGCCTTTGCCACTGCGGACAAAATCCCGCACGGCACGGGCCCCTTCATCACCGAGCGCGTCATAGGCAGCGGGGATGTCCTGGCCGCCGCCGGGCTGGATATAAAGATCAAACTGACTCAGGTTCTGTGCATTCAGCTTTCGTTTTTCGTGCTCACCGATATAGGCAATGCTGAGTGGCATCGCGACGCCACGAAGCGCTTTCACCACCATTTCAGAACAGCCCTCACAGCCTGCCGCACCGCGATAAACGGCAACGTTTAGCGGAGCCTGTGCCGCCAGGCTAACGCCGGATGCGACGCTCAATGCAAACAGCATCGCGGTGAAAATCCCGCGTCGATAGCGGACATGTTGTAATGCGTCAGAAGCGAGGCGCATGTTGCATTTCCTGTCAGAAAAAGAAAGAGACGATTTCCGTAACGGCCGCTGCCGCAACGGAAAGCAGGTTGGCTCAGGCAGCGTGCCAGGCCGACATCAACATACCGCAATCTGATGTTCTTGAGCAAATGCTCAATTCAGGGCGGTGATTATCCCGCACTAACCCTTTTGGCCGACGAGGCTCTTGAGCACACCGCCGCCAGCGGGGTGGCGGTGTGCGCAGTCGCGCGCTGAACGCCCTTATTTGTTGTACCCTGAGGCGACAATTTTCGCTGCACCCGCCAGCACATCTTTACGCGCAGCGGCGTGCTTATCAGGCTGGGTGTAATAGGTTACCAGCACCAGCGGTGCATGATGCGGTGGCCAGATGACGGCAATATCATTGGTGGTGCCGTAATCACCGCTTCCGGTTTTATCTGCAACCGTCCAGCTGGCGGGCAGGCCTGCGCGTATGCTGTTAGCACCTGTTGTATTGCCTTTCATCCAGTCGGTCAGTTGCTGACGTTGCGCGGGTGCCAGCGCCTTGCCCAGCACCAGCTTTTTCAGGCTTTGCATCATGGCATCAGGCGATGTCGTATCACGCTTATCACCCGGGATAGCGGTATTCAGCTCCGGTTCTTTGCGATCGAGCCGAAAGGTGCTGTCGCCAATGCTACGTGCAAACGCATTGACCTGCTGCGGGCCACCCAGGCAGGTCAGCAGTGCGTTCATGGCGGTATTATCGCTGTATTGCAGCGCCGCCGCGCTGAGTTCTGCTACCGTCATGGTGGCGCCGACGTGTTTTTCAGTGATGGGGTTATAGTTAACCAGGTCGGCTTTATGAATGGCGATTTTTTCACTCATCAATCCGTCCGCGCTTTCGCTTTTTTTCAGGATGGCCGCAACGGCGAAAACTTTACTGGTGCTGCATAGCGGAAAGCGCGCATCTCCCCGGTAGGTGAAAACGGTGCCATCGGCGGTGTCGGTTACCGCCACACCCAGTCGTCCGCCCGCGTTTTTTTCCAGCTGTTGGATGCCGCGTTGCAGTGCGGCCTCGTCAAAGCCGGCCTGGGCGGCAAGCGGCATCGCGAGTGCCAGCAGGGTAACGGCCGTGCTGGCGCGTCGTCTGAACAGATGAGTCATAGTCAATCTCCACTGATGAATGCCCGCCTCGCTGAACAGAGGCAAGGCATAACGGTTAGCCGCATCGTTGCGCGGTCAGGATTAAACGAAAAGTTGCCCTTCAGCCCCTCGTTAAACTTATGTCGATTTAAAAGATGTCTCGCGCCTGGGAAGCTGTCCGCTGAGGCCTGCATCCTGCTATAGCACGTTTTTTCTGAAGAAAAGCGTTAGCGGAGGAGATGGTAGGGGATTTCAAAATTCCGACAAGCGAGATAATTTGAGAGGAGCCAAAAGAATTTCTGGGGGTAAATGTGAAACATGATGTTCCGCTTAACGCACTTCGGGCTTTCGAAGCCTCCGCCCGCCACCTGAATTTTACCCGCGCGGGCCTGGAGCTGTTTGTCTCTCAGGCCGCCGTCAGTCAGCAGGTCAGACTGCTGGAAGAACGACTGGGCGTCGTCTTATTCCGCCGGTTGCCGCGCGGTCTGGAGATGACGGATGAGTCCAGGCTGCTGTTTGCTGAAGTGTCAGAAGCCTTCACGCAGCTTGAAAACGCCTGGCGTCGTTTCGAAGGGGGCGAATACCGAGAGGTGGTGACTGTCGCCTGCGTGGGGACTTTTGCATTGGGCTGGCTGTTACCCCGGCTTGAGGCGTTCCGTCAGCAGCATCCGGCGCTGGAACTGAACGTACGCACCAACAATAACGTGGTCAACCTGGCGGGCGAGGGCGTGGACTATGCGATTCGGTTTGGCTCTGGCGCCTGGCCCGCCACGCAGAATGAACGGCTGTTTACGGCTCCGCTTACGGTGCTCTGTCGCCCCGACGTTGCCCGCCGCCTGCAACAACCCGCCTGCCTGTTACGGGAAAATCTGTTACGTTCCTACCGGGCTGATGAGTGGGACAGCTGGTTTACGGCAGCGGGGATCACACCGCCCAGGATCACCGGCCCGGTATTTGACTCGTCACGTCTGATGATTGAGGCCGCGTTTCATACGGGCGGCGTTGCGCTGGTGCCGGCGTGCATGTTCCAGCGTGAACTGGATGCCGGTACGCTGGCCCGTCCTTTTGCGCTAGAGATTGATGTCGGCAGCTACTGGCTAACCTGGCTCCGTTCAAAGAAGATGACGCCATCGATGGAAATATTCCGTGAATGGATAGGGCGGCGGGCAACAGGCGAAGGCGAATAGCCGGATAAGCCCGACAGCCTGTTGTGAATAACATTACTCGGGTCGAGGTAACCCGCGTTAACCGGATTAAGAGAGCAAGGCGGCCTGTGAGCCGCCAGCGGTTTTTTCACTGGCCCCCTTCGTCACAGGTGTAAAAAAACAGGGATTCATTTTATTATGCCCACTCTGCGTTCAGGAATGCTCTGCGCCGCTTTTTCATTTTCGCTGGTTTCCCGGTAATTAAGAAACCAGATGATAAACTCACTGTTATTTTTCACGCCAAGTTTTTTCATGACACGTTGCTTAATATAATATGCAGCGTGCACGGGAAGCGCCATCCAGTCTGCTATTTTATTCATTTCCATTCCCGTCATAAAAAACCACGTTAATGAAATTTCATCGGTTGTTAAAGATACTTTCTGTCCGTGACGGTTTTTTAATTCCATGCTGTGCTCCTTTCCCTTATAAGGCTGTCAGGTCAGGGCGCATCATAGCGCTGGGCGGCGGTGAGAACACTTCACGTATTCTTTACTTATCTTAATAATTATATTAACAGTTAAATCAGATGTTTATATGTCTTCATCAGATCTGATCTACGCAGGCATGATCAGAAGCAGTCAGGAAAAGCGTCTCTTACCGCACCGCGATATCGGGCGCGCCCCGCCGGGGGCCAGCTGAAACGGCTTATCACTGACGGGCCAGGTTTCTGTGATTCCGCTTTATCGAACGGTGTGCTGTGCGTGCGGGGATAAATACCCTGTCCTGGCATCAGGCCGGGAAGAATAATAAAAACGGCCGGAGGTTAACGCAACAGGCGGCGCTTTGTGTCTTTCATGTTGTGTCTTTCATCAAATCGCTATCTGAATAGCGATACGTCGGCATGGATATAAGGCATAACGACAATCATTATTTGCAGTTTATTCTTGGCAGAAAATTAAATCAGTCAGCGCCAGAATACAAATGCTGTCGATGTTGACGCTGCCGTTCATCGGGACCAAACAGAAAAGCGCGTTAATTAACGGCAAACATGCAGGTGAACGGCCCACTGAAATACCGTGCGTGTGACCGTTTCAGGGTCGTGAACATGACGCAGCCACGGCGTCAGACAAAAAGCGCGCCACGAACGAAACAGGTTAAGGCGCAGAGAAAGCCGCAGGTGAAAGAATGACCTGAATGCAGGATTGCTGAACAGTTGCGTAAAACCTGCCCGGCGCGGCTGCAAAAAAATCTGTATCCACATCAACCGCTTCATATAAACCCTTGCCATTTCACTTGATCAAACCCGTTGATCGCGATTACTGTAATTATATACAGTTATTTTGGAAGGGAGGTAAATGTGGAGCTTATCAGGCCAGCAAACGTCAGTGCGTTACTCGCGTTGCCGCTGTTTATGGAGCGGGTGCCATGTGGTTTTCCATCGCCGGCTCAGGACTACGTAGAGCAACGTATTGATTTGAACAAGCTGATCGTTCAGCACCCCAGTTCGACCTACTTTGTACGGGTAAGTGGAGAGTCGATGACCGGCGCAGGCATTAATGACGGCGATATGCTGGTGGTGGACAGCGCGCTAAGAGCCTCGCATGGCGATATCGTGGTCGCCTCTGTCGAGGGGGAATTTACCGTTAAGCGTCTTCAGCTTCAGCCCTGTCTGCAACTGATGCCGATGAACCGGCAGTTTAAACCGATTGCGATTAGCACGGAGGATGCGCTGGAAGTATTTGGTGTGGTGACCTATGTGATCAAGTCGGTTTATTAATCATGTTTGCGCTGGTGGACGTGAACAACTTTTATGCCTCCTGTGAAACGGTGTTTCGGCCCGATCTCAAAGGAAAACCCATTATTGTGTTATCTAACAACGATGGCTGTGTGATTGCACGCAATGCGGAGGCAAAAGCCCTGGGCATTACGATGGCCGTGCCCTTTTTCAAAATGCGGGAGATTATTGCCCGTCACAACGTGCAGGTTTTTAGTTCCAACTACGCCCTTTATGCGGATATGAGTACCAGAGTGATGACGCTGCTGGAGGAAATGGCGCCCTCGGTAGAGATTTATTCCATTGACGAAGCCTTTCTGGATCTGACGGGCGTCAGTCACTGTATGTCGCTCGACACCTTCGGCCGCGAGATCAAAACCCGAATAAAAAAAGAAGTTCATCTCAATGTGTGCGTCGGCATTGCCCCCACCAAGACGCTGGCAAAGCTGGCTAACCATGCCGCAAAAAAGTGGAGTAAGACAGGCGGTGTTCTGGATTTGTCCAACAGAGATCGACAGAAAAAGTTGCTTTCACTTGTGCCAGTCGCCGATATATGGGGCGTTGGCAGACGGCTCAGCCAGCGACTTGAGGAAATGGGGATTAAAACGGCAGATGATTTAGCCTGCCAGAGCACCAGCCTGATTCGTAAAAATTTCAGCGTGGTGCTGGAGCGCACCGTAAGAGAGTTGCGCGGCGAACCCTGTCAGGATCTGGAGGCGCTCGAACCCACCAAACAACAGATTATGTGCTCACGCTCCTTCAGCAGTCGCCTGTCAGACTATGCGCAGGTGCGGCAGGCCGTCTGCACCTACGCCGAACGTGCGGCCGAAAAACTTCGCAAAGAAAAACAGTACTGCAGACAAATCGGTGTGTTTTTGCGCACCAGTCCACACGCGCCCGGCGAAAATTTTTACGGTAATCAGGCCACGGGGCAACTCCTGACGCCGTCTCACGATACGCGCGACATCATCCGGGTGGCGACCGAGATGCTCGACTATATCTGGATAGAAGGGCATCGCTATATCAAGGCCGGCATTGTCCTGAGTGATTTTTTCGACCATGGCGTAACGCAGCTGGATCTGTTCGACGAACGATCGGTTAACCCCGGCCGTAACGATCTGATGCAGGTGATCGATTTGATTCACAAAGAGGGCAAAGGAAAGATGTGGTTTGCCGGGCAGGGGACGGAAAAACGCTGGGCCATGAAGCGCGAGATGCTGTCGCCGGCTTACACCACCCGCCTCAGCGATTTGCCCGTGGTGAAGTGACGGCGGCCGTCGTGACATCGGTTTCAGGCGCGGTCATAAGACGGAATGCTCTCATAAAGGGTCCGTTTTGTGCTGCCGCTCTGCGTAAACCAGGCTTTCTGGTCTAGGATGAAACAGGTATTCATTCGCCCTTAAGGAGAGCATTGTCATGTCAGAACCCAGTAAATCTCCAGTGGCCGATCAGGCTGAACATAACGCGTTTTTCCCGTCAGCCTATTCTCTTGACCAGTTCACCAGCCCTAAATCCGATCTGAGCGATGCTGAATACGCGCAACCGTACTCAGGGCACAAAAAAATTCTGGTCATCTGCGCTGACGAGCGCTATCTGCCGCTGGATAACGACACGCTGTTTTCAACCGGGAATCATCCCATTGAAACCCTGCTGCCGCTGTACCACCTGTATCAGGCCGGCTTTCAGTTTGACGTGGCCACGCTGTCCGGACAGATGGTGAAGTTTGAACACTGGGCAATGCCCCAACAGGATGAGGTGGTGGTCGGATTTTACAACCATTGCCTGGCGCTGTTCCGTTCACCTTTAACGCTAAGCGACGTGGTGGCATCACTTACGCCTCATTCAGACTATGCCGGTGTGTTTATTCCGGGGGGGCACGGTGCGTTGATTGGGCTGCCAGAAAGTGAGGCGGTCGCAGAGGCGATTCGCTGGACGCTGGCAAACGATCGTCATCTGATATCGCTATGCCATGGCCCGGCAGCGTTTCTTGCGCTGGGTAAAGGGGAAAACCCGCTTAACGGCTACGCTATCTGCGCATTCCCGGATTCAGCGGATAAGCAAACGCCCGATATCGGCTATATGCCGGGGCATTTAACCTGGTATTTTGGCGAGAAGCTTCAGGCAATGGGGCTCACGCTGGTCAACAGTGATATCAAAGGCACCGTACATAAAGACCGTCGGGTATTAACCGGCGACAGCCCGTTTGCCGCCAATGCGTTGGGTAAACTGGCTGCAGAAGCATTACTTAACGCTAACCGCTAAAGGCTCGCACCTGCGCCCTGAGCGGTCGCCTGCAATGCCTTCGTGCAGGCTTCTGCATCAGGGCTGGGATTCGGGGTATACTTGTGATCCACGCCTGAGATACAATCACGGGTGCATATCGTTTTCGGCCAGTGCCGAAGATGTCGCCTTTCACATTGGTCGTCATGAACAGCCAGCTATCTACAGCCTGTAAACACAGAGAACGCGGTCGGCCCAGAGAGTTCAATATGGAACAGGCTCTGGACAAGGCAATGATTGTGTTTCGGCAAAAAGGCTATCATGCCGCATCGCTGGCCGATCTCGGTGAAGCAATGAACCTCTCTGTCGGCAGCATCTACAAGGCTTTCCAGGATAAGCGTTCATTGTTTTTGCTGGTCTTTCAGCGCTATATCGCCGTTCGCAATGCGGATTTGCGGGAGCGGCTTGCTCAATACGCCACCGGCCGCGCGAAGCTAAGCGAGCTGTTGCAGTTTTATCTGGACTCCTCTCGTGGTGGTGAAGGGCGCACCGGCTGTCTCGTGGTCGGCAGTGCCATTGAGCTACAGGTGCTCGACGCAGAGCTGTCGCAGTTGGTTGCCCAGGTGATCAACCGCAATAAGCACTTTCTGATGTCATTACTGGAAGAAGGGCAGCACGATGGCTCAATATCCGCCGATCTTGATATTGAAACGGCCGCAGGCCTGATTTTGCGTATCGCATTTGGCATGCGCGTCACGGGCAAGGTCGCCGATGTTGCCAATGAGCAAGCGACCATCGCCCTGGCCTTGAAAATACTGGATTAACATTTGTCTATTTAGGAAGCGAATATTTCCTAAATTATAGCGCGAAGATGACAGCTAACGCATGAGATCTGATGCGCTGCCAGGATGAGTGGAAAAGCGCCATTTTGATAAACGAATGAATATTAAATGAAAAGTAAAGTTTGAGGAAAATGCGTGAAACAAAACAGGACAGAGATTGGTGAAGAAATACACGCGCTTTTAGGAAGGATTGTGTCAGGTATTCTTCAGCCCGGAGAAGCGGTGACGGTACAGGACATTATCAGCGCGCTGCACCAGCAAAGTCTTCAGACGGCGTGCGAAAAGACCAGGCTGACTTGCGAACAGGCCATCCGCATCCTGGCGCATAAACTTCACTAACGTGTGAGGATCATTTGCCGGACAGGGTTCTGCAAAGTAGCGGAAGCAACAGAAACAGTAAAAGTAGTAGAAACAACAGAAACAGTAAAAGTAGTAAAAACAACAGAAACAGCACCAGAAGCAGTAACAGCGGTTATGCCGCTACTGCTCTGACAAAGATGACCCGCCCGAATAACGGCAGTCAGTTGCCGTGTCACCGCCCAAACAGCAACCCAATCAATTCACGACAAAGACGCTCTTCTTCCTGACTTGCCGACAGCTCAAGGCGGCGCAGCAGTTTAGTACAGATAGATTTACGGTTTACGTTCTGACCTGCGCGTAAAATATCAACAACGATCTGTCCCAGCAGCTCTTGCTGTGAAGGCAGGTTCGCCGCAGAAAAATAACGTGAGATATCGTCGGCGCTCTGAGGTAGGCGATGATTGTGTTGCATAGGTGCTCTCGCAGTGGTCCAAAAGTCGTCAGTTGAAAGTAGCATAAAGTTATACAATAAAATAAAACTTGTACAGCTATTTCGATGTAAAAATGAACGGTTGCTGGCGGAGAGGGAAAAAGCAGGCTGCAACAGCCCGTTGAAAAGGGAAAACAAAGAAGAGAGCAGGGCCGGACCAGGGTAACGCGGACGCACAGCGCGCCCGCGTAGAGGGATAACCCCTGACCGGAGGGTTAGTGTTCGGTCAGGTTGGCAGGCACCTGGCCAGTAACGGCCATCCAGTTGAGCTCTGCCCGCTCCCGTGTCGCGACGTTAATAAAGCTCTTCAGCCATTTACGGGCATCCGCGATTTGAATGACCCGCTCGTCGTCGATTTCATTATCCGCCATAACGCTCAGCTGACGGATCAGCGAAACCACAGTTATCTCCTCATCCTGTAGGGCCAGGTTCACCGCAGCTTCACCAATAATCTTATGGCCGGTAGCTTCATCGTGAAAATACATATGCACCTCCTGAGTGAGTGAGAATGTCGTCGACCCAGTAATTAGTCTAGTAAAAGAAATGCATAGTGAAAGCCTAATTTCATTAGGCATTACCTATCAAATAAAGCCGTGAAAAAAGTGAACTTTGTGATAAGCGCGGTAAGCTCTTAAAAAGCAAGGAAAAAGCGCAATCAGAGAGATTTTCCAGAAAGAAATTGAAGTGATTAAAGCACTAGATACGCGGTCATTGGCCTGAAATTAAGATAGGTGCTTGACAGTTAAAGGCCGAAATTGCGGCACTATTCGGATCGTAGCAGGTAAAATAAACCTGTTATGAGGCCCTAAAAGCGTTAAAAAAAGATCGCCAGAACGGCGAAAAGTCAGACGCAAGATGAAAAGTCACCTTAAGCTGAAGCCGATAGCAGAAAACAGAACGGGTCTGACGTCACCCTGTTTACATTCGATTCTGACATCAGAATAAACTGGAGCGTGAGCGGCGTATTAACGAGCAGGGGAGACGATAAGGCGAGGGGAAACAGAACAGGGCTGCGGGCAATAAAAAAGCCGCCCTGTTCGGGGCGGCGCGTTTATTAGTTTGGAACTTCTGAAACGGCTTTAACGTCGGTTTTATTAATCTGCTGTTTCACACCGTTTGCATCGGTGTAGCCCAGTAAACCGGCGTCAGATTCAGAAGGTTTGCCGTCACTAATAATGGTACGGCCATCGTTAGTGTGAATGGCATAGCTGGTACGAGTACAGCCACTTAATGCGGCCATGCCGATCAAAACGGCCAGCGGTAAAATCAGCGTCTTCTTCATAGTCTTCACCTTATATCCATGATGGAATTAATTAGTTATCAAGTTCACTCATGTTGCTGATCTGATCGCGATTAATTTGTTCGGTTTTGCCTGTTTGTGCATCACGATAAGAAACCAGCCCCGTATCGCTGTCAATTTGAGGCTTACCGTCGGTCACTATCGTGCGGCCGTCTGATGTTTTAATAGATTGGTTTGAAGAGCAACCTACTAACGTTGCCAGGGACAGGGCAAGTAAAACGGCAGCTGAGAAGGATTTAGTATGCATTTCATCTCCTTGAAGTGGACCTTGAATTAAACAGCATAGACGCTTTTGAGATTTTTGCAGGCCAAAGCGCGAAACGACATAAATGATGAAAAGAAAATAGCGCGAATAGCTAAAACAGAGCAGGAAAGCATCCTGTCTCTCAGAAAATTCACATTTAGCGCCTGTCGTTAGGTATTTCATCGGGCGCTCTGTAACCTTGGTAACAGGTTAACTAAATAAAGGAATCGACAATGAAATGGCAAATGAGTGCAGTCGCAGCGTTATTAATGGGTTCAGTGAGTGCTTATGCAGCACAATCAGACAGCATGAAAAATCCCCTGAGCGTTCATGTATTAAATCTGGAGTCGGGCACGCCAACGCCGGGTATTTCCGTTGACCTTGAACATAAAGAGCAGGATAAGTGGGTAAAACTTTCCTCCGGTGTTACCGATAAAAACGGCAGAATTAGTGCGCTGTTCCCCGAAGGGAAAAAAGTTGAAACAGGCGATTACAAAGTCGTCTTTAAAACAGGCGATTATTACCAGAAAGTTCAGCACAAATCCTTTTTCCCGGAAATTCCGGTGATATTCCACATGGAAAGCAGCGAGCCTCATTACCATATTCCGTTACTGCTGAGTCCCTATGGCTATTCAACCTATCGCGGTAACTAATTTCACCCGGCAGCGTCACTGCTCAGAGGCACTGCCGGCCCAGTGAGGGGCACTTCGCGTAGGCAGCATGCCGCTGCTGACCCTCTACCTGCCGCCCTGCGTCTCCTGCAGGGTGGCGGAACGCGCCCGCCGTATTCGTCTTTATTCCACTGCCTTATTTAAACACTTTTGCTGATGCCCAGGCTATCATCGGTTAAATTGCCCTGACAGGTCGGTGCGCCCGCGTGGCTCTCCGGCGAAGGTCAATGACACCTAATCAAGCAGAACGCCCCATGCCCTGCTTTCCGTACAGGAGAATCGCTGATGTTAAAAGGATTAACCGTGGCTGCTGTGTTAGTGCTGTCGGGCTGTAGCCTGATGCACAAGTCGTCGCCCGCGCCAGAAACGTTACACTACCGCTGTGGCACATTGCCGCTCACCGTGACGCTGGATAATGCCAAACAGCAGGTAAGCTTTATCATGGACGGCAAGCCGCTGACCCTGACACAAACGGTTTCCGCTTCCGGCGCTCGCTACAGCGACGGTCACTATGTTTTCTGGTCCAAAGGAAACGGCGCCTTTATTGAGCGCAATGATAAGATCGTTGTAAACGATTGCGAGTTGCAACCTGCCCGTTAACGTTACCGGAGTGAATGTGCATCATGAGTGACAGTGACATGCTACAAACTATTGCCCATCTGCGCCGTGAATATACGCGAGGTGGGCTGCGTCGCAAGGATCTACCCGATAATCCGCTGGCGCTGTTCGAAAGCTGGCTAAAGCAGGCCTGTGAGGCGCAACTTCCCGATCCCACCGCCATGACGGTGGCCACGGTGGACGAGCAAGGGCAGCCTTATCAACGTATCGTGCTGCTCAAGCACTACGATGAGCAGGGCATGGTGTTTTACACCAACCTCGGCAGCCGTAAAGCACAGCAGCTGGGTCACAACCCGCGTATTTCCCTCCATTTTCCCTGGCACTTTTTAGAGCGTCAGGTGATGGTGTTGGGCGAAGTCGAGAAGCTGTCGCCGCTGGAGGTATTGAAATATTTCAGCAGCCGTCCCCGTGACAGCCAGATTGGCGCCTGGGTTTCCCGACAGTCGAGCCGGATCTCTGCCCGCGGCGTTCTGGAAGGCAAGTTTCTGGAGCTGAAGCAAAAATTTCAACAGGGTGACGTGCCGCTGCCCAGTTTCTGGGGCGGTTATCGGGTGAAATTTAATACGATGGAGTTCTGGCAGGGGGGCGAACATCGTCTTCACGATCGTTTCCTCTATCAGCGAGATAACGACGGCTGGAAAATTGACCGACTCGCGCCGTAAAACTGCGTTTTCCCCCTCATCAGCGCTGGCACAGAAGGCGTCAGCGCTTTATGCTATAGCCCTTAATTTTTCCTTCCGCAACTCAGCGGAAAGCTGTGTACCAGCATAGGTGCAGCCTGATCAATTTGGAGTCAGTGATGACCAGCAGTAACCTGATACAACAATTGCAAGAGAGGGGCCTGATCGCCCAGGTGACGGACGAAGACGCGTTAGTAGAGAAACTGGCGCAAGGGCCAATTTCGCTCTATTGCGGCTTTGACCCCACTGCTGACAGCTTGCATTTGGGCCATCTGGTTCCACTGCTCTGCCTCAAACGTTTTCAGGATGCCGGGCACAAGCCGGTTGCGCTGGTAGGCGGCGCCACGGGCTTAATTGGCGATCCCAGTTTCAAAGCTGCAGAGCGTAAACTCAACACCAGCGAAACCGTCGGTGAGTGGGTAGAAAAAATCCGGACGCAGGTCGCACCCTTCCTGGACTTTGACTGTGGCGCCAACAGCGCGATTGCGGCCAATAACTATGACTGGTTTGGCAATATGAACGTGCTGACTTTCCTGCGTGACATCGGTAAACACTTCTCTGTTAACCAGATGATCAATAAAGAAGCCGTTAAACAGCGCCTGAACCGTGACGACCAGGGGATCTCGTTCACCGAATTCTCCTATAACCTGCTGCAGGGTTACGACTTCGCCTGTCTGAATGCGCTGCACGGCGTGTCCCTGCAGATTGGCGGATCTGACCAGTGGGGTAACATCACCTCCGGTATCGATCTGACGCGTCGTCTGCACCAGAACCAGGTATTTGGTCTGACCGTTCCGCTGATCACCAAATCGGACGGCACCAAGTTCGGTAAAACCGAAGGCGGCGCGGTCTGGCTGGATGCGAAGAAAACCAGTCCCTACAAGTTTTACCAGTTCTGGATCAACACCGCAGATGCGGATGTTTACCGCTTCCTGAAATTCTTCACTTTCCTGAGCATTGAAGAGATTCATGCCCTGGAAGAAGAAGATAAAAACAGCGGAACCGCGCCGCGCGCGCAGTACGTGCTGGCCGAGCAGGTCACGCGCCTGGTGCACGGCGAAGAAGGGCTGGCTGCCGCGAAACGAATCACCGAGAGCCTGTTTTCTGGCGCGCTGAGCGATATGACAGAGGCCGACTTCGAACAGCTGGCGCAGGATGGTATGCCGACCATCACGCTAAGCGCCGAAGACGATCTGCAACAGGCTCTGGTCAAAGCTGAGCTGGTGCCTTCACGTGGTCAGGCTCGCACCATGATTGGTTCGAATGCCGTGTCGCTGAACGGTGAAAAGCAGTCTGATGCTGAGTACCGTTTCAGTGACAGCGATAAGCTGTTCAACCGCTTCACGCTGCTGCGTCGCGGTAAAAAGCATTACTGCCTGATTAACTGGCAGTAACCTTTCAGGGCCGGTTTCCGGCCCTTTTTTATGGCAAGGCACTACAGGGCAAAAAAGTGAAAAACGTTTTAGCAATTCAGTCGCACGTGGTGTTTGGTCACGCGGGCAACGCGGCGGCAGAGTTCCCGATGCGCCGTATGGGTGTGAACGTCTGGCCGCTGAATACCGTGCAGTTTTCTAACCATACGCAATATGGCCACTGGACCGGTACCGTGATGCCGGCCACGCACTTAACCGATATCGTCAAAGGCATTGCCGATATTGACCGCCTGAAAACCTGTGATGCGGTACTCAGCGGTTATCTGGGCTCGGCCGAGCAGGGCGAAAACATTCTGGAAATCGTGCGCCAGGTAAAAGCCGCGAACCCGGAAGCCTGGTATTTCTGCGATCCGGTTATGGGGCACCCGGAAAAGGGCTGCATCGTTGCACCCGGCGTGGCGGAGTTCCACTGCAAACTGGCGCTTCCCGCCAGCGATATCATCGCCCCCAACCTGCTGGAGCTGGAAATGCTCAGCGAACGCAGCGTAACCAGCGTAGAAACGGCGGTTGACGCGGCACGTATGCTGATTAGCCAGGGGCCGAAAGTCGTGCTGATTAAGCACCTGGCGCGCGCAGGGCGCCGCAGCGATCGGTTTGAGATGCTGCTGGTGACCGCCGGTGAAGCCTGGCACATCAGCCGTCCGCTGGTGGATTTTGGCGTTCGTCAACCGGTGGGCGTGGGCGATCTGACCAGTGGCTTATTGCTGGTCGATCTACTGCACGGGCTGTCGCTGCAGGCGGCGCTGGAACACGTCACTGCTGCGGTCTATGAAGTGATGCTGAAAACGCATGAGATGGGCGAGTATGAACTGCAACTGGTTGCCGCTCAGGATGCCATTGTCCGACCGACGCACGTCTTCCCCGCTGAGAAGCTGTAAAAAAGGGCCGGTTACGGCCCTCATCGTATCAGTTAAGTCCTTCCGCTTTGAGCGCGGCCTGAACCGACGGCCGCTCTGCAACGCGTTCAAACCAGTGTTGCAGGTGGTCCCGCGCGGCCAAATCCAGGTTCAGCGCTTTTGCCCAGCGGGTAACCACAAATAAATAGGCATCCGCGACGCTGAAGTGCACGCCCATCAGCCACTGTTTGTCTTTGAGCTCATCGTTTACCCAGGCAAATTTCGCCTCCAGCTGGCGGCGCACCAACGCTTTGTACTCCTCAGGCGCATCGTTGCGAAACAGGGGAGAGAAGCTTTTGTGTAACTCGCTGCTGATATAGCCGAGCCACTCAATGGTGTGATAACGCGTCAGGCTCCCCACCGGGGCCAGGAGGTGACGATCGGGTTTAAGATCGGCCAGATACTGCACAATCGCCGCGCCTTCCGTTAATACATTCCCATCGCTCAGCTGCAGGGCCGGCACCTGACCTTTGGGGTTGATCTGGCGAAAATCTTCACCGCGCTCGGTGAGCTTAGTCTGCAGATCAACATTAACCTGCGTAAAGTCCAGACCACATTCACGCATGACGATATGCGGTGAAAGGGAACAGGCACCAGCTTTACAAAACAGTTTCATAATGAGGCCACCATGTTGCGAATCGTGTTTGCATAGTAATCTCATGGCGCGGAATTGCCAGTAATAAGGCGCAGGAATGTGCGAGGCATTGATCGGCGACAAAAACAAAAAAAACCGGGCAGGCCCGGTTTTCGTGAAAAGTCATGACGTCAGTCAGGCTTTGTCTGCTGCCGTATCTTGAGTCATGCGGTTCAGCAGAGGGGCGGTAATCAGCATCAGCACGGCGATGACCGCCGTCGCGATACCAATCTGCTGGAAAACTCTGCCGTAGGTGGCCAGGGAGATCAGCGGATCGGTAACGTTTTCAGGAACGGCCATCAGGTTTGCCACTTTACCGGCAATGACCGCAGCGCCCGCCGTCGTCAGGAACCATGAACCCATGATAAAGCCCATCAGACGCTGCGGAACCAACTGCGCCACCATCGCCAGGCCAAGACCGGAAATCATCAGTTCACCAATGCTCTGCAGGCCATAGCTGAGAATCAGCCAGTTAACAGACACAATCCCCGCATCGCTGGCAAACTTCGCGCCGACCGGTAACACCAGGAAGGCTGCTGAACACAGCACCATACCGATGGCGAACTTGTGCGGCATGGGCAGTTTATCGCCCAGCTTGTTGTAGACGGCTGCCAGAATCGGGCTGGCAAGCATGATCCAGAACGGGTTCAGCGCCTGGAATTGCTCAGGGGCAAAGGTGATACCCAAAATGCTGTGCTCAACGTTGCGAATCGCAAAGAAGTTAAGCGACGTTGGCATCTGCATATAGAGCACGAAGAACACGATGGCTTCCACCATCAGCAGGAACGCAACAATCATACGACGACGGGCTGCGCCGTGAAGGGCAAAGGCTTCTTTGGCAAAGATGACAAAGATACCGAACGCTATCACGCCTAACAGCACGCGGGCGATTGACTGGTGGTGCAGCATCCAGTTTGCCAGGGCGACCAGGACGACAATTCCCACCAGAGTCATCAACAGTTTGCCGAACTGAAGTGGGGCAAAGTCCGGTTTAGAGCCGAAGTCTTTCACCAGGCGTTTGCAGAACAGGAAGTTAAGCAGCGTGATGACCAGGCCGACAACCGAGAGCGAAAACGCCACGTTGTAGCCGTACTTCTCCGCTAACCACGGAGTCAGCATCATTGAAAACAGCGAACCGATATTGATGGACATGTAGAACATGGTGAAGGCCCCATCAATACGTGGATCGTCTTTGTCATAGCACGTCGAGAGCAGCGAAGAGGGGTTAGCTTTAAACAAGCCACTTCCCACGGCAATGGTCGCCATACCAATATAAACGATACTGACGTTGTGGCCCGAGAAGGCCACCAGGGCATAACCTATTGCCAGAACCAGCACGCCAAGAACGATAACGCGTTTGGTCCCGAGGACTTTGTCACCCAGCCAGCCACCGATGGCGACAAGGCCATATACCAGGGCGCTAAATGAGGAGAACAGGGTAATAGAGTCGGACTCCGACATCCCCAGTTGTCTCACCAGGTAAACCGCCATAATGGCCTGCAGGCCGTAGTAACCAAAACGTTCCCATAATTCGATAGAAAAGATCAGGTAAAACGCTTTGGGCTGTTTGAACGCGTTAAGGCTGACGGCCTCGTCGGTGTGTTTGTTTGCAGTTGACACTTGTACCTCTGTTATTTCATATCCTGTGTCGCGACAGGAATTAAGTCCGCGCCATGTGATCAGACCATGGGCCAGATTTTTATTAGATGGGAAAAACGGCGACTAATTTGGCTGAATAAAGGCGACAGGGCAAGCGTTTTCTACCTTCTGCCGGAAAGCGATCGTGTGGCGTGAAAACCTAAATAAATATTATTAGTTGGAATTTAATTCTGATTTTAAGCGTTACTGTGAAGTAATGGCGTCACGTTAGGGTTTCAGGAGTGTTAATAATGACATTAACTACTAAAACGGCGTTACGCCGAGCTTTACAACGGAAAGTGATATTTTCTCAGGACAATCTGGCTATAAAGCAGGTTTTGACGCCGATTTGATGAAATAGTCTGCGTATTATGACGTTAATCTCCACCAAAGGCGTAAAAAGGTTGATTAAGGTCACATTTTTGCCTGTTAATTCAGGCAGAGAAAAAAGCTTATCTGGGTACGGCGTGCCCGTAGCGCTTCGCTGTATCGGGTGGGAGACACGACAGAGCCGCACTTCGGGACTCGACATCCGTTGCCCCCTGCCGTAGCATCCTTATTTCGTTAAGAGGAATTTTGCTATGCCGTTACCTTTACGTCTCGCGTTAGTCGGCGACTATCGTCCGGAAGCCGTTGCGCATCAGGCTATTCCCTTGGCGCTTTCCCGTGCCGCTGCCCATCTTGCTATCGATATTGAACCTGAGTGGATCCCAACACCTGAGCTGGGCGATTTAACCGCCATCAGGCAAAGCCATGCCGTATGGCTGGTGCCGGGAAGTCCCTATAAAAATGATGAGGGCGTCTTCAGTATGCTGCGCTGGGTACGGGAAGGGGAAAAACCTTTTCTGGGTTCCTGTGGCGGTTTTCAGTATGCCGTGATCGACTATGCACGTCACGTACTGGGCTGGCATGATGCGAATCATGCAGAAACCAGCGATGAAGGGCGGATGGTGATTGCGCCGTTAAGTTGCTCGCTGGTGGAGCAGCGCGGTGAGGTGACATTTGAACCCGGTTCACGTATTGCCACCGCCTACGACAGCCTCTCCAGCGATGAAGGCTATCACTGCAACTTTGGCGTTAACCCGGACTTCAGTGCAGCGCTGGAAGGCAACAATTTGCGTATCACCGCCTGGGATCTCAATGGCGATGTACGCGGCATAGAACTGACCGATCATCCTTTTTACGTCGCCACGCTCTTCCAGTCCGAGCGTGCAGCCTTACAGGATAAGGATTCTCCGCTGGTGATTGCCTGGATGCAGGCGGCTCTGGATCAGCGTTAGATCAGAAAATAAAAAGCCTGTGTGTTCACAGGCTTTATCAGACAACACCTTCGCGTTATTCCACTTTATCCGGGTATTCGCACAGGTCCTCAATCAGACAGGCGCCACAGCGCGGCTTACGTGCCACACAGGTATAGCGACCGTGCAGAATCAGCCAGTGGTGGCAGTCCACTTTGAATGCCTTGGGCACAACCTTTAACAGTTTTTCTTCGACCTGCTCGACATTCTTGCCGGGGGCGAAATTTGTCCGGTTGCAGACGCGAAAAATATGGGTATCCACTGCGATGGTGGGCCAGCCAAAGGCGGTGTTGAGCACCACGTTTGCCGTTTTACGGCCCACACCGGGCAGCGCTTCCAGGGCTGCACGATCTTCGGGCACCACTCCGCCGTGTTGTTCCAGCAGAATGCGGCAGGTTTTGATGACATTCTCTGCCTTGCTGTTGAACAGTCCGATCGTTTTAATGTATTCCTTCACACCGTCCACGCCCAGCGCCAGCATCGCAGCGGGCGTATTCGCGACCGGGTAGAGCTTTGCGGTGGCTTTATTCACGCTGACGTCGGTGGCCTGGGCAGAGAGCAGAACCGCAATCAATAATTCAAACGGCGAGCTAAACTGCAGCTCGGTCGTAGGATGAGGATTAGCCTGCTGCAAACGGCTGAGGATCTCGGTACGCTTTGTCTGGTTCACACGGCTTTTCCGGTATTGCCTTGCGGTGCAGCCAGCGCCTGCTCTTCAGCACGGCGCACAGCACGCTGCTTCATTTTTTGATCGATCAGGTATTTACCCGCCAGCATCATGCCCAGACCAATAAAGGCGCCTGGTGGTAACATCGCCAGCAGCATCGGTGAATCCAGATGAATCACCTCAATTTTTAATGCTTTTGCCCACGGGCCTAACAGCTGGTCTGCACCGTTAAACAGCGTCCCGCTGCCAATAATTTCACGGAGGGAACCCAACACCACCATTGCGCAGGTTGCGCCCATCCCAATGGCAAAACCATCAAGGGCTGCAAGAGGGATGCTGCTTTTCGATGCGACGGCCTCGGCACGGCCTACCACGATACAGTTGGTCACGATAAGCGGAATAAAAATGCCCAACGACTGATACAGGCCATAGGCATAAGCATTAATCAGCATCTGTACACAGCTCACCACGGACGCGATGATCATCACGTAAATGGGGATGCGAATCTCCGAGGGCACCCAACGGCGCGAGGCGGAAATAAAGCTGTTGGTCAGGGTCAGCACCAGCGTGGTGGCCAGCCCCAGCCCCAACGCATTGGTGGCGGTGGCGGTCACCGCCAGCAGCGGACACAGGCCCAGCAGCTGCACCAGCGCCGAGTTATTTTTCCACAGCCCGCCTACCAGCAGGTTTTTAGCTTCACTCATTTGCGTCTCCACATTCGGGTAACGAAGAGAGTTTCCCTTTCAGGGATTCAATTAATAATGCCGTACGTTTGGTGGCATTCACGACGGCTCGTGGGGTAATCGTGGCGCCGGTGAACTGATCGAATTCGCCACCGTCTTTTTTAACGGCAAACGCTTTATCATCCGGACCTGTTACCACTTTGCCATTAAAGCTGTTAATCCAGTCAGAAATGCGCAGTTCTATTTTATCGCCTAAACCGGGCGTTTCATGATGTTCAATCACGCGGACGCCCAGCACCTTACCGTTAAAGTCAGCCCCGACCAGCATCTGTATCGCGCCGGAATAGCCGTCCGGTGCCGTCGTTTCCAGCGCCGCGGCAACAGGCTGGTTGCCTTTACGTGCCAGATAAAGATGGTGAGGATTGGTGTTACCCAGCGCCGGATCAGTGACAACGTAACATTCCTGCTGAATGTGGTTGTCGTACATATCGGTCGGCACCACCTGGTCCAGCAAATTTTTCTGCTGCAGTTGCGTCTGATGCTCAACGGTTGGCTTAGTGACCGTATTCACTATGGCCGTCACGCCGGTCGTAATGGCGGCAAACAGCGCCAGTGTCACGCCATTTTTGCGTATCGTGTCCAGCATCATTTAATCCTTTTGATGGCCGTAAACACGCGGCTGAGTGTAATAGTCAATCAGCGGTACGCATATATTAGCCAGCAATACAGCGAAAGCAACGCCGTCCGGATATCCGCCGAAGCTGCGAATTAACCAGATCAGCAGCCCAATCAGCGCACCGTAGAGTAAACGACCACGGTCGGTCGTGGAAGCGGTGACCGGATCGGTAGCAATAAAAAATGCCCCAAGCATAGTGGCACCTGAGAACAGATGAATCACTGGGCTGTTGAGCGAAGCGGGCGAGAACAGCCAGCCCAGCGTTGCGCAGAAGGCCAGCGACAGCAAAATGGCAGCCGGGATATGCCAGCGAATGGCGTTTTTCCATAGCAGGAACAGACCGCCCACCAGATAACCCAGGTTAACCCACTGCCAGCCGAGACCCGCGAGCACACCACTGTAAATGGGCTGTGCCAGAAGTTGCGCGGCGCTGTGGCCCGCGCGCAGGCCGGTTTTAAATGTATCGAGCGGCGTGGCCTGGCTGACGCCATCGGCACCGAGCTGCAGCTGCTGCATCGTGTCGCCCGCAAGAGTATGGCCGGTAAAAATCATACTGAGTGAATCGAGCATCCCCGGTTTAATCATCTGTAACGCGTCCGGCGGCATCCAACTGGTCATCTGTACCGGAAACGAGATCAGTAGCACCACATAGCCTACCATCGCCGGATTAAAGGGATTTTGTCCCAGTCCACCGTAAAGCTGCTTGGCGATCACAATCGCAAAGACTGTACCGATCACTACCAGCCACCAGGGCGCCAGAGAGGGGATGCTGATTCCCAGCAGAATGGCCGTCAAGAGGGCTGAATTATCCGCAAGGTTGGCAGCAACCGGGCTTTTGCGTAAACGCAGGATGGCCGCTTCGGTAAGCAACGCCGTTACCGAGGCCAGAATCACCTGCAACAGCGTGCCCACGCCAAAGAAATAACACTGCGCTGCAAAGCCCGGCAGCGCAGCCAGCACCACCAGCATCATGATGTTGCCGGTGCTGCGCCGGTTGTGGGTATAAGGTGAACTTGCTATACGAAAAGCCATTTAGTCCTCAGGTGTCAATGTCGATTGCGCTTTACGCGCTTTGGCACGTTCGATAGCAGCCGCAATAGCGGCTTTGCGCGCGTCAGTAGGGTGCTCAAGTTCCGGCGCCTGTTCGGCTTCAGCATTCGCATTATTGGCTTGTTCTTGCGCCATTTCCGCCTGCTCGACGTCACGGTGCGCCTCTGTTGCAGCCAGTGCAGCATCGCGGGAAGCGTCCTCCGCGCGAGCCAGGGCGGCGGCGGCTTTCTTCGCTTTGGCACGCTCCACGGCGGCGGCCACGGCGGCCTTGCGCGGGTCTTCCGGCGGAGCGGGCTGCACATCCTCGGTACTTTCAGTGACGGCGGCCTGCGCGACTTTCTTCGCTCTGGCGCGTTCCACGGCGGCGGCCACGGCGGCCTTGCGCGGGTCTTCCGGCGGGGCGGGCGGCACATCCTCAGTACTTTCAGCGGCGGCGGCCTGCGCGGCTTTCTTCGCTTTGGCGCGTTCCACGGCGGCGGCCACGGCGGCCTTGCGTGGATCCTCCGGCGGGGCGGGCTGCACATCCTCAGTACCTTCAGCGCTGGCGGCCTGCGCGGCTTTCTTCGCTTTGGCGCGCTCCACGGCGGCGGCTACGGCGGCCTTGCGCGGGTCTTCCGGCGGGGCGGGCGGCACATTCTCAGTACTTTCAGCGCTGGCGGCCTGCGCGGCTTTCTTCGCTCTGGCACGTTCTACGGCGGCGGCCACAGCGGCCTTGCGTGGATCCTCCGGTGGGGCGGGCTGCACATCCTCAGTACCTTCAGCGCTGGCGGCCTGCGCGGCTTTCTTCGCTTTGGCTCGCTCCACGGCGGCGGCTACGGCGGCCTTGCGTGGATCCTCCGCCACCTCTTCAGACGCGTCCGGAACGGCTGATTTTTTTGCTTTAGCACGCGCAATAGCGGCTTCAACCGCCGCTTTGCGCGGATCGGTCGTCTGGCGGCTCAGTGCCTGGGTTTCCGACTGGGCTTCAGCCTGGCGCAGGCGAGCCTGAGCATGGCGAGCCTCGGCGACGGCCTCTTCGTTTCCACCAGGTTTTGCTTTCGCGCGTGCCTGAGCCGCAGCCAGTTCAGCACTGTCGCTGCGCGCTACGCGCTGCTTCGCCTCTGCATGACGTGCTTCACGTGCCTGTTTTTCCCGTTCGAGTCGTGCCTGACGCGCTTCAAACCGTGCTTTCGCTTCCAGCGTCCGTTTGGCTTCCAGATCGATAGCCCGCAACTCGGCTTTTTCCTGGCGGTAATACTGCACCAGCGGGATGTTGCTGGGGCAAACATAGGCGCAGGCACCGCATTCAATACAGTCATCAATATGGTGCGCACGGGCTTTATCATGATCGCCGCCCTTGCTGTACCAGTAAAGCTGCTGCGGCAGCAGCTTAGCCGGGCAGGCATCAGCACAGGCAGAGCAGCGAATACAGGACTGCTCCTGCTCGTCGTTGCCCATTTCCGTGCTGGACGGAGCCAGAATACAGTTGGTGATTTTAACCACCGGAACATCCAGTGACGGCAGGGTAAAGCCCATCAGCGGGCCGCCCATAATCACCATCTGGCGTGGCGAGGGATGAAAACCGACCTGATGAAGCAGATGACTGATTGGCGTACCCAATCGGCTCCACACATTACGTGGCTGGGCGATGGCTTCACCTGTCAGCGTAACCACGCGCTCGGTGATGGGCTCGCCATTAATGATGGCGCGCTTAACCGCCCAGGCCGTGCCGACGTTTTGCATCAGCACGCCAATGTCCGTCGAGCGTCCGCCGTGCGGCACTTCCATACCGGTAAGAATTTTGGTGAGCTGTTTGGCACCGCCCGAAGGATACTTGGTGGGAATGACGCGAATCTGGAGATCGCGCTCACCGCCCAGCGCCTGCTTCAGAGCGGCGATGGCTTCAGGTTTGTTATCTTCGATGCCAATTAAAACGCGATCTGCCTGTAAGACCCAGGCCAGAATCCGGCTGCCTTCCAGCACTTCGGCTGCGTAATCCTGCATCAGCCGATCGTCAGCGGTGATATAGGGCTCACACTCGGCGGCATTGATAATCAGCGTTTTAACGCCCCGCAGGCCGCCTTTCAGCTTAGTGGCGGTCGGGAAGCCTGCACCGCCCAGGCCGGCGATGCCGGCATCGTGAATGCGTTTCAGGATGACGGCTCGTTCATGCTGGCGGTAGTCCGGCAGCGGTTCCAGCGGCATCCAGCGGTCCTCACCATCCGGCGTCAGGAAAATACACAGCTCTGACAGGCCCGAAGGGTGAGCCGTCATGTGCTGGGCAATATCCTCGATGACGCCGGACGTCGGTGCGTGCACCGGCAGCATTCTGCCCTGGCCAAACGTCAGTGGCTGACCGCGCAGTACGCGATCGCCGGGCGATACGCAGATCTCACCTTCATGACCAATATGCTGTTTCAGCGGAATAATAAACCGGTGCGGCAGCGGCAGCTCGGCCAGCGGCGTACCGTTAGACTGGGTTTTCATTTCAGGCGGATGAATGCCGCCCTGAAAATCCCAGGTTTTCTCTTTTTTAAAAAAATTTAGCAGATTAAGCATGACTCTCTACCGGGATCACCCGAACAGGAATGGTTTCAAGATCCCATTTCCAGTTGGCCGTGGTGGTGGCAACCGGACGCATCTCAATACAATCGGTAGGACAAGGCGCGACACACAGGTCGCAGCCCGTACACACGTCGCTCAGCACGGTGTGCATGGCGCGTGTTGCGCCAACGATGGCATCAACCGGGCAGGCCTGAATACATTTCGTGCAGCCAATACAGTTCGCTTCATCTATCCATGCTACGGTGCGCACGGGCGCTTTGGCTTCTTCGTCGCCATCAATCGGCTGCGGCTCAACGTTGAGCAGGGCCGCCAGCTTCAGCATGGTCTGTTCGCCACCGGGCGCACATTTGTTGATGGCTTCACCGTTATTGCCCACCGCATCGGCATAAGGACGACAGCCAGGATAACCGCACTGACCGCACTGGCTTTGCGGAAGAACAGCGTCGATCTGCTCAACAATGGGATCTTCTTCAACCTCAAAGCGTCGTGAGGCGTAACCCAGCAGGGCGCCAAACACAAGGCTCAGGGCGCTTAATACCGCAACCGCTATCCAAATCGCACTCATCAGAATTTCACCAAACCGGTAAAGCCCATAAACGCCAGTGCCATCAGGCCTGCGGTGATCAGCGCAATCGAGTTTCCTTTGAATGGGGCAGGCACGTTTGCCAGAACCAGGCGCTCACGCATACCGGCAAACAGCACCATGACAAGCGAGAAGCCCAGCGAGGCGCTGAATCCATACAGCGCCGCCTGCAGGAAGGTGTGGTTGAGGTTAACACTCAACAAGGGAACGCCCAGCACCGCGCAGTTGGTGGTAATCAGTGGCAGGAAAATACCCAACAGTCGGTAAAGCGACGGGCTGGTTTTGCGCACCACCATTTCGGTGAACTGCACAACCACGGCGATCACCAGAATATAGGCCATGGTGCGCAGGTACACTAAGTCCAGTGGCACCAGAATAAGATGGTTCACCAGCCATGCACAAATAGAGGCCAGTGTGATAACAAATGTGGTGGCGAGGCCCATGCCAATCGCCGTTTCCAGCTTTTTGGAAACGCCCATAAAGGGACACAGGCCGAGGAACTTCACCAAAACGAAGTTATTCACCAGCACAGTACCCACAAAGAGAAGGAGATAATCGGTCATTTTTTCGCCTGAATACCAGAAAGCGGCTTATTATCATTGATAAAACGCGGTATCACAACTGTGACACAACATTGTCTACGGACAACCGCACTCAGGATTAAACTGTTGGCGATAATTTTGGCCTCACCGCTGAGTAAACGTCGCTTTTACCCGTGCTGAACGCTTGAAATAAGGCACAAAAATTGCCGCTGCCGCCAGAGACAGCAGTAACGTCTGAATCGCCCGGGCGTCAGAAACCGGCGTAAAGGCAAACGTTTTCAGGGCCAGCAGCACGGTAATCAGCAACCAGACAATATAGTGGCGTGGCAGCCGGGAAGAGCGCTTAAAGAAAATCCACACAACCCACATGCTGTAAGCCCACAGCGCGGTGGCGGTGAAAAGCGAAATGGCCCAGTAGGTGGTGACGAGCGAACTGTGATTAAACAGGGTGGCGCGCCATTGTGTATCAAACAGCGGTGTCAGATACATGGCCATCACCAGCGCCGTGGTGAGCAGCGTCATCAGCAACCATGCCAGCGGCACTAAAAGCCAGCCACCAATACGAGGTGCGGCATCCTGTGTGTTCATTGCGGTTAATCCTGTCTCAATGTCAGAAGCGGCTCAGAATAGCATGTTAAGACAGAAGGGAAACATTATGGCTAAGCGCTTTCAGACAATATTCTGAACCTCAGAATTATACCACGTAGCGCCATACCGATTTAGGTACGCAGCCCAGATCAAACAGACGACCACCGGATACCAGCTCTGCGCGACGATGATCTGCAGCCCGGTACATATTGATGATATCGGTGTTGTCAGAAAGGGAATAATTCAGATGGTCGTAGAGTTTTTCCAGACTGTCGAGGTTATTCACTTTGCGGAATTTTAAAAGATAATCGTGCGCAGTCATTTTTATCGTAACGGATGGATGGGAAAGAGTGCCAAGTATAGGGAGACACCCGGCCGTGTCCAGTTCTGCCACTTAAAAAAAGCAAAAATCAGACAATCACGAGAGATTGATCGCTAAACAACCCTTTTCAACATTTTCGTGCACAGTAAACGTCGCCGCCGTTATCAGGTCAGGTGCTGTACAGGGCGTATGTTGTTTGGGTTGATCAGACCAGGTAACTTTTTATTTGTTTATATGTACGAATCGACTGCCATTAATTCCCGTTTCCCGCGTCAGATGAAGAGAACGTCAGTAAACCCTCAACAAAGGCTTATAGCGGAATCGTTTCATTCGATATACAGGGCCGTGTAGGGATGTGCTGGAAATCACAAAATGCACTTTTTGTCGCCGAATAATTGCCGTAACTCATTCTGTACGCCTCCCTGTAATCGTTTTCAACTGGCCTACACTTAAACGATTCTGTTTATTACATTTATTTATCATAAGTTGAAAAAACACACAGGCGTTTTGTCCATAACCCCTGATGAAATGCCCCCTCATGAAACGCGTAACTCCTTTAAATCGCTCGATTTTGTGAAGCGTGTCGCCCTAATTTACTTTTTTTTACGTCAGTCTTAATGGGCACTTTACCCTATACAGCGAACGCCCTTCAGAGGAATAAAAACTATGTGGAAACGTTTACTCCTGACCACGCTGGTCAGCGCCGCATTAAGTGGCTCAGTGTTAGCGGCGGAAATGACAGTGGGATTCTCACAGGTAGGTTCTGAATCCGGCTGGCGCTCCGCTGAAACCAATGTGGCAAAAAGCGAAGCCAAAAAACGCGGCATCAATCTGAAGATTGCCGATGGACAACAAAAACAAGAGAACCAAATCAAGGCCGTGCGTTCATTTATTGCGCAGGGCGTTGATGCCATCTTTATCGCACCAGTGGTTCAGACGGGCTGGGAGCCGGTATTAGAAGAAGCTAAAGACGCGAAAATCCCGGTTTACCTGCTGGATCGCGCCATTGTGGTGAAAGACAACTCGCTGTACCAGGCTGTCGTAACGGCAGATAACGTGCTGGAAGGTAAGCTTATCGGTGACTGGCTGGTGAAAACGGTGGGCGACAAGAAGTGTAACGTCGTTGAACTTCAAGGCACGGTAGGCGCCAGCGTCGCCATCGACCGCAAAAAAGGCTTTGCCGAAGCGATTAGCGGTCATCCTAATATCAAAATCATCCGTTCTCAGTCTGGCGACTTCACCCGCAGTAAAGGTAAAGAAGTCATGGAAAGCTTTATCAAAGCAGAGAATAACGGCAAAAACATTTGCATGGTTTACGCCCATAACGATGACATGGCCATCGGTGCCATTCAGGCCATCAAAGAGGCCGGCCTGAAACCGGGTAAAGACATCCTGACCGGTTCGATTGACGGTGTACCTGATATCTATAAAGCCATGCTGGCAGGCGAAGCCAACGCAAACGTGGAATTAACGCCAAACATGGCAGGCCCGGCGTTTGACGCGCTGGAAAAATTCAAAAAAGACGGCACGCTGCCGCCAAAAATTATCAGAACGCAATCAAAACTCTTTTTACCTGCTGACGCGCAGGCCGAGTTAGATAAGAAAAAGAACATGGGTTACTAAGCCGCAGGCCGCCCTTCGGGGCGGTTTTCCATGATGTAGGGCGGAGTTGACAGCATGACCACACACAACGAACAACCTCTTTTAGCCATCAGCGGCGTCAGTAAAGGCTTCCCCGGCGTCAAAGCGCTGGACGATGTGTCTTTCAGCCTGCGTAAAGGCGAGATCATGGCGCTGTTAGGTGAAAACGGCGCCGGAAAATCCACACTCATAAAAGTCCTGACCGGCGTTTACACCCGGGACAGCGGCACCGTAACGCTAAACGGCCAGGCGATTTCGCCGCACAGCACCGCCGAAGCCCAGGATATCGGTATCGGTACGGTTTATCAGGAAGTTAACCTGCTGCCCAACATGTCGGTGGCAGATAACCTGTATATCGGGCGTGAACCGCGTCGTTTTGGCATGATCGATCGTAAGCGCATGGTTCGCGATGCCGATGCCCTGATGCGTAATTACGGTTTTGCCCTTGATGTCACCCAGCCCCTTGGCCACTATTCAGTCGCCATGCAGCAGATCATTGCCATCTGCCGGGCTGTCGATCTTTCTGCGCAGGTCCTGATTCTGGATGAACCTACTGCCAGCCTGGATGCCAGCGAGGTTGAAATGCTGTTTACCCTCATGACGCAGCTGAAAAATCGCGGCATGAGCCTGATTTTCGTCACGCATTTTCTGGATCAGGTTTATCGCATCACCGACCGCATCACCGTACTGCGCAATGGTAAATTCATCGCCACGCATGACACGGCAACGCTGCCGCAGATTGAACTGGTGAAACTGATGATTGGCCGTGAGCTGATGGCGACCGCGCTGCAGCGTCAGGGCAGCACGCTACGCAGTAATCAGCCTGTGGTGTCTTTTGAAGATTACGGCAAGAAAGGCACCATCGAGCCTTTCAGCCTGCAGGTCAGGCCCGGCGAAGTGGTGGGGCTGGCCGGACTGTTGGGGTCCGGACGCACTGAAACGGCCGAAGTGTTATTTGGTATTCGTCGCGCCGATCGCGGTACGGCAAAAATCAAAGGCAAAGTTGAACACATTCGCACGCCTGCTCAGGCCTCACGCCTGGGCATGGGGTTCTGTCCGGAAGACCGCAAAACCGACGGTATCATTGGTGCGGCCTCGGTGCGGGAAAATATTATTCTGGCCCTGCAGGCGCAGCGCGGCTGGTTACGGCCGATTAAAAAACGGGAACAGCAGGCGATTGCCGAACGTTTTATTAAAAGTCTGGGTATTCGCACGCCGCATGCAGAGCAGCCCGTTGAGCTGTTATCGGGCGGCAATCAGCAAAAGGTTCTGCTGTCACGCTGGCTGGTGACAAAACCGCAGTTCCTGATCCTGGATGAACCGACGCGCGGCATTGATGTGGGCGCTCATGCGGAAATTATCCGCCTCATCGAGTCGCTGTGTGCTGATGGTCTGGCGCTGCTGGTTATCTCTTCAGAGCTGGAAGAGCTGGTCGGCTACGCCGATCGTGTATTGATCATGCGTGATCTGAAACAGGTGGCTGAAATTCCACTGGAGCAGCTTTCAGTGGCGGCAATCGTTAACGCTATTGCTGACGGAGGTACGCAGCATGCTTGAATCCCCGGTCACCGCGACCAAACCTCAACGTCGCAAGTTCAGGCTGCCGCCCGGCATGCCGCAGATTATTGCCCTGTTGCTGGTGCTGTTAGTTGACAGCCTGGTCGCGAATAACTTTTTTGCGATTCATCTTCAGGACGGACGGCTGTTTGGCAGTCCGATCGACATTATCAACCGCGCCGCGCCCGTTGCTTTACTGGCCATCGGCATGACGCTGGTCATCGCCACCGGCGGGATCGACCTGTCGGTCGGCGCCGTGATGGCGATTGCCGGCGCCACCGCCGCTACGCTGACCGTCGCCGGGCACGGTGTACCCTTTATCATTATGGTGACGCTGGCCAGCGGTCTGGCCTGCGGCATATGGAACGGCATTCTGGTGGCCTTACTCCGTATCCAGCCGTTTGTTGCCACGCTGATTTTAATGGTCGCCGGACGCGGTATTGCTCAGCTTATTACTCAGGGGCAAATCGTAACCTTTAATAATGACAGCCTTGGCTGGTTTGGGAATGGGGCGCTGTGGTTGTTACCGGTGCCGGTCTGGATCACGGTGGCGGTTGCGTTGCTGGTCTGGCTACTGGCGCGCAAAACCGCCCTGGGGCTGTTTATCGAAGCCGTGGGCATTAACCTGCGCGCCGCGCGCAATGCAGGCGTAAATGGCTGGCTGGTGGTGATGTCCACCTATGCCATCAGCGGCCTTTGCGCGGCGGTAGCCGGCCTGATTGTGGCGGCGGATATTCGTGGCGCAGATGCTAACAATGCCGGATTGTGGCTGGAACTGGATGCGATTCTCGCCGTGGTCATCGGCGGAGCGTCCCTGATGGGCGGCCGGTTTAACATCGTGCTGTCATTGATAGGTGCGCTGATTATTCAGTCGATGAACACCGGTATTCTACTCTCTGGCTTTCCGCCAGAGTTGAATCAGGTGGTGAAGGCGATAGTGGTCATGTGCGTTCTGCTTCTGCAATCCCCGCGCTTTATTGCGATGTTTAAACGGAGACGTCCATCATGATTAAACGTCATCTGCCTCTAATGATCACCCTACTGGTGTTCGTCATGGGCTATCTGTTTTGCCTGAGCCAGTTTCCCGGCTTTGCTTCCACGCGGGTGATCTGTAACATTTTGACGGATAACGCCTTCCTCGGCATTATCGCTGTCGGTATGACCTTTGTGATTTTATCGGGCGGCATCGATCTTTCAGTGGGGGCCGTCATTGCCTTTTCGGGTGTATTTTTGGCAAAGGTTATCGGTGACTATCACCTCAACCCCGTCCTGGCGTTTGCCCTCATCCTGAGTATGGGAGCGATGTTTGGTGCCATGATGGGCTGGCTGATTGATGCGCTGAAAATTCCCGCATTTATTATCACCCTGGCGGGCATGTTTTTTCTGCGCGGCTGCAGTTACCTGGTCTCTGAGAATTCTATTCCGATCGATCATCCTCTTTACGCCACGCTGTCCAGCATGGCATGGAAGGTTCCGGGGGGCGGGCGGCTCAGTTTGCTGGCGCTGATCATGCTGGTGGTGGTGGCGGGCGGGATCATTCTGGCGCACCGCACTCGCTTTGGTAATCAGGTTTATGCGATTGGCGGCAGCCTGACCTCCGCGCAACTCATGGGCGTTTCAACCCGCGCCACCACCATTAAGATCTACATGCTGTCGACTACCCTGGCGACGCTGGCCGGCATTGTGTTTTCCATCTATACCTCGGCGGGCTATGCCCTGGCTGGATTGGGCGTGGAACTGGATGCGATTGCCTCTGTAGTGATTGGCGGAACCTTACTCTCGGGTGGCGTAGGCACGGTGCTGGGCACCTTGTTCGGCGTGTTAATTCAGGGGCTTATTCAAACCTGGATCAACTTTGACGGCACGCTCAGTTCCTGGTGGACCAAGATTGCTATTGGCATTTTGCTGTTTGCGTTTATCGCGTTACAGCGCCTGCTGACGGTGATGTGGGATCGTCAACGGAACGCGCCGGTGAAACGGCTGATTCAATAAGCTAAGGGCGGCGCTGATGCGCCGCTTTTTTGAGTAGCAGGTGGCGCAACCCATAATCGGTAATGGTAGGTGAGAGAGCGTGAGTGAATAAGCATTGCCTGAACAGGGATTATTCATCGTGCGGGTGCATGCGTTGTATCACATCATGCCAGCCTGCATGCTTTCTCAATCACGGATAAAGCATGTCCATTCCCTCTGCGTTATGTCGGTTTATTATTGCTAGCAGGTCATAACGCATTTGCAATGAATGCCTGTCCTGTACGTATTTGGCCTGTTTCAGAAGACGTTAACGACGGCCCGCCTCTTTTTCACGGCAGAATAAGGTTAATGATGGAGAAGAGGGTGCCAGCGGTATAACTGCGTCACCGGATTGCCAGTCTGGCAAGCGCTGGATTTACGCCTTTAACAGCGCGATGTCGCTGATTAGCGAGAGTAAGAGGGTGACGTTTAGCCGTGAAACGCTTTGTTTTTTCCAGGCAGTGCTAATATCTTTGAAATAATGATGGCAAATAACAGAGACCTGCTGTGGGAATGAATAAAACCTATAAACCCTCGTTAAAAGGGCTTCTGTGCCTGCATTCTGTTGGTTGCATAGTCATTACTGCACTCATGCTGATATTGGTGGTGGGCGTTGTTCTTAAGGTTCTGACTGAAAAAAGAATTATTGAATCTAACACCGCCTATGCCCGTAAGCTTGCTGATATGACCGACAGTACATTCAGAACGGCACAAAAAGAGCTTGCATACAGTGCCACTCAGATTAAACGTTTTGAAGACAAACAGGCACTACAGCAAGAAGCTGACAGATTAAGACTGCAATCGGATATGTTCAGTTCAGTCGTGATGCTAACGCCAGACGGTTACGTTGCGGCATCCTCTCCACCAGGTTTACTGCCTGTTGGTACGTCTTTGAATGTTGCCCCTGAACAGTTGATGGCGGTAAAAAAGGGGGCGTTCGTATCAGAACCCTTTACACCTTCCACAGGTAACTATCTCATTTTTTTGTCGAACCCGATCTATTCCTCTTCGGGGGCGTATCTGGGTTATATTGCAGGATCTATCTACCTGAAAAGAAAAAGTATTTTAAGCCGCCTCATGAGCCATCATTTTTACACTGATAAAACAACGATCAGCATTGTTTCAGATACTGGAGAAGTCATTTATTCACCTGATGAGATGCTTACAGGAAAAAACAATCCTTTGACTACCAGCCTGACGACGCGGCTGAATCAGGCCAGCAGCGGTGGATTAAAGACAACGTTAGAACAACGCGACTGCCTGTTAGGCTATTCAGACGTTATCAAAACCAACTGGCACGTATTCGTATGCGTTTCGCCTGACGTGGTCAGCACGACACTCACGCTTATCGCTAAAGATGTGTTGGTTTATGGACTGGTGATAGCATTGCTATTGGTCGGTGTGAGCATCTTTGTTTCCACGCAGATTTCCAAACCGCTCGAAAGACTCGCTGGCCTGACCCGGTCTACTACAACGAAGGATTTGCCTCCCAAAATCAAGGGTATAAAAACGTGGTATAAAGAATCTGACCGGCTGAAAAAATCTTTTTTGGCTTATTCGAACACAATTAATAAAACGTTGGCCATATTACGTGATGATGCAATAACCGATCATCTGACCAAACTGTATAACCGACGTGGATTTGAGCAACTTACCGCGCCTTACCTCTCTGCTAAAAACGAACATAGTCTTGCCTCTTTCGATATCGATTACTTTAAGCGCATTAATGATCACTATGGGCATGATATCGGTGATAAAACGTTAGTGGCCGTCGCGATGTTTTTAAAAAAAGGCTGCCGCACTAACGATATTGTTTGTCGGTTTGGTGGCGAAGAATTTGTTGTTTTCTTTCCGAATACACAAATCTCAGAGGCTGAATCTATTGCAAATCGTATCCGTGAACATATCGCATGTGCGCAATTTAGCGAAGTAGGAAAAATGACAATATCAGCTGGCGTGGAGAGTTTAGCTCACCATAACAACGATATTGAGGAAACATTGCTTTCCGTTGACCAATGGTTGTACCAGGCAAAGCATGAGGGGCGAAACAGAGTTGTTTCTGCCAGAAGTAAACTGATTTCGTCGTAAAAAAATGCACTGCACGACGTCAAGATTATCAACATTGAGATCTCAGCGTCGTGCAGTGGACAAGGGTGAAAAATCGTTAAAAAAGCTAACTACTTCTTTCACAGACGAAAAGTGGCGTAGTCTCAGAGTAAAAAAGCCAGGCTTTATCACCGTAAGGCCTGATTTTCAGCAGCAGAGGCTTCCCTTTTTCAATAAAGAAATCAGGTAACCATTTTCTTTGATCCTGAACGCTCATGGTCATTTGTGGCGAGTTGATGACCAAATCTGAGTTAAGGTGATAATAATAGCCCTGTTCTCGATAGGAGAAAGATATGGTTTTACTTAAATAACCATCGGCTTTATTTTTTTCATGAAGCGTACCAGAGAGAGCCAGTATCCCTTTGCCATTCTGGATGTTTTGAGAAATGAATAAATTTAGCGTGCTATCTTGCCACTGATAAGAAATATCCGCTTTACATGATATACGGTGTTCCCGGTTTCCACTAAATGGATACAATAAAAGAGCGATAAAGCATAGCCCTGTCAGAACCAGAATTTTATTCATCATTGAAATTCTTAACATAATAATGAGAGAGACAGTTTGCTCGAATTGTAGCGTGCAAGGGGTGCTGGCATTGAAAGTAAGAGAGTCTGTCAGCATTTTTAAAAGATGTCATATAGATATATTGACTGTCTTTACAATTGATATCCAAATCATCTACGCGTTTTTTTAACTCAGCGCTATTGAGCCAGGCGTCTGAGTTATTAAAAATCACGCAGCCTTTATAGTCCATGCTGTGAGCGAAAACGGGCTCTGCCGATTGCGGTTCGACTTTGATAAAAATAAAAATACAGCAAAAAGAAACGAAAGTGATGGCGGTAAAAAACACATTTTTAAAAGAGAGTCGTGCTAACAACATTTCTGTTGTGGGTAGCCATGGCGAGTGATCACGTTGACGTGTTGAGGGTAAAACCGTCTTATCATCTTTATCATCCTCGACATCTGCGTGCTGTAACACGGCTGGAGATGCTCCCTCGTGCGATTCTGTGTTTTCTTCTGACGAAAGAGGTTCATAATTTTTCTCACTCAAGACAGTTGCTGAAGAGGCTGTAACGGTATTTTCTTTCATCACCACGGTTTGTGGTGACAGAATAAAACCACGCCGGGGCATCGTTCGAATGATGTCTTCCTGCAGTCCGGCTTTACTCAGTGCGCGCCTGAGGCTGGATATATTCTGATAGAGGGACGTAGAGGTCGGCTCCATGCCAAAACGACGCCATGCATAGTCAAAAAACTGTTGATGAGTGACTAACTCACCGACATTTTCAATGAGCAACTCGAAGCATAGTGATGCTGAAGCACTAATGATCGCCGGATTGCCTCTGCCAGTAATTCTTTTTTTCTCGGGTTCAAAAACCAGAAAGTGATTAAGTGTAATCTTTCGGCTCAAAGTGCTCTCCATCTGTACCAAAAGAAATGGACATGAATACCCATCTATTGAAAGGAATTAATAGATAAAAATTTGTTATCTGAATCGACATCAGCATAGTGCTGAATAATTTTCAAATCAAATTAAATAAAAGAGTTTTATTTGCATGCCTTTGGCTTTTTTAATTTAAGTGGAATATAAAATACATGATTTAAGTTGTAAGTAATTGATTTTATTGTTTATAATTTTAAATTTAATTTAATAAAAAATAGTAATGTTTTTAGAGGGAACCTGAAGCGGGTTTAGGCTTCTTATGTAGCCCGCTGTCGCACGCGAAAGACAGCAGATAACGATGTTAAAACGCGCAATTAACTTCTCAAAAATTTCTCTAATAGTAATTATATACATTCTCATTTGCCCTGTCAGTCAGGCGTTCTGGTCAACGGCAGGTGTCAGATTCATTTGAACTCTCATTGGTTTACGCGCTTGCTGCCGTTCACTGCATCATTCAAAACAGACGTTGTTGTCAGCATACGCACTCATATGAAAAACGCACATACATACGTCTTTTAATAAGCCGTCAGCTCTATCCACATCAGAGGTAGGCGTAGCTGCATGCGCGCAATCCTCAGGTCGCGCAGACAGACATCATGCGACCAGGGGGGTTGGGCGAGGATAAAATCTGCAAGAAAATAATGTGCAGGGTTGTTAAACCAACCAGATTAAGCCCAGATTGCAGACTGAGCGGAACGAATACACCCTCCATTTTCAAAGAACCTCTACCTCAATGATACTCATCGTCACTGCAGCCTGAGATCACGCATCAGCCGTTGTTTAAGTAAATCACGCGAGAATTCCAGGTGGGCATCACAGAATCTTACGTTGCTTCGTTTAACGTTAAGGTATTGCATTTCAATGGGGCGTTGATGATGTTTTTAACTGTCCTCACTTACCTGTGTCATGCTGTATTTATCCATACCTGCGACATTATGGCTTAGCAACGCATCGTAGACATCATGTAATCAATATCCCGCTGTAACAAACACCACTCTCATCGACCTGACAGAATGTCTGTCGTTTCCTGATCTCCTGACGTTAAGTATCGAAAAGTGCGCTACCCAGGCCTGAGGCCCAATGTTCTAAGAGCGTCACGGTTTGCACCGCACTTTCTTTTTCAAACATATTGCTGATTTAACGGGAAGGTAGGATAAAACGGTAAGCTTTTCTGGTACGACTATCTGACTAAAAGATATGGCTGTGAGTCAATGTAAACCAGTAATGAACTAAAGGAATGAAAATGGTCAGGAATGAAACATCTTAAGTAATGCATTCAGGTTGAGTGACTAACGACAGCGTCAGGCTGAACGTTTGTCTATTTTAAACGTGATTAGTAGGGCAATGAAACAGCGTCAATCAGATGTGACGGCATGGCGTTGTGTGTACTGACGCTTCGACACAGAAAAAAGTATGAAAAGGAACTGGAGAGGGCAGGCTAATCCGGCAGGTGTCCATTGCAATCTTTAAAAGACGGGTTTTCACGCAGTGATAAGTAAATATTGGGAGTTGATGTGTATGTTCTTTTCTGAATTTATTTATAAATCAATCAAAAAAACATTGCTTTAAATGTGGCATAGGGTATGTGTCTATCTTATTGATTTTTAACAATAAAAAACAAAAGATTATTTTATAAAAAAAGAGATTAATTCATATGGCGATTTCAATGTTTAACGTTATATTTCTCACCGCATTAAGCCTGAGCGGCTTGTGTCGATTTTTTTATACAGAGATAAGGAAGAATAACGTGTCTTTTAATAAAACAGTATTAGCGTTGAGTTTCACCACCAGTGCATTATTTTGCCATTCAGCCATGGCGGGAACCGACATTAATGTTCATGGCATCATTGCGCCGAACGCCTGTACAGCAAATGTTGTAGGCGGTGAGGCTCTTGACTGGGGGATTACTCAGCACGAAGATCTTAATCAAACCGCGGTCAATACCTTTGCAGCGAAACAAGTGACATTACAGGTAAGTTGTCCCTCAGCGCAGAAAGTGGCATTCTGGGCGACCGACCCCAATGAAAGCAGTGCTATGGTGGGTGTGAATACCAATAACAGAAGTGGGCATGCAGATAGTACGCGTATTTTTGGTTTAGGGATGGATCCGGTAACGGGAAATAAATTGGGGAATTTTACCATCAGCCCTGTTTCATCAACGGTAGACGGCGTGACCAATACGACCTCTTTCGGTTATCAGAATAGTGGTTCGCACAGTGGTACTGCGTTTGGTCGTGTGTTAAATGCCAATTGGAGTTATAAGAAAACGGAAGACTGGACACCATGGGATGAAACGACCAGTGCACCAGCCTCAGGGAAAGTTATTTCATGGGTGTTTGACATCGAACCGCAATTAAACGCCGGAAATATGATAACCAATGCACAACAGGTTGAATGGCAGGGTACTGCACAGATTAACGTACGTTATTTCTAATTTATTTTTTTGAGAGCGACAGCAGGCATCTCCCTATGAGGTGCCTGATTTTGACATGCAAAAAATATATTATGTTGTTACTGTTATTTTCTTTTTAATTTTTATAGCACCAGTGCGGAGTGAAACGCTACATTTTGATTCTAATTTGATGGCTGCGAATGGTATCACTTCTGCGCAGCTTGATAATGCACTTAATCAGCATGTAATGCCAGAGCGAGAAACGGAATCTGATATTTACATCAATGGAAAATATATTTTATCAGGAAGGGTCTTTTCGGTTAAAAATGCAGCGGTTTATTCGGAAGACATAAAATCAAAAGCAGGAATAAAAGCGTTAGCATGGTCGCCCTACAAAGCCAGAAATGGCAGTAAATATTTTTATCTGGATAAACAGATTCAGGCTGAATTTGATCGGGCTAATAATACCTTACGGTTGTTAGTCCCTGTAAAATATCTGATTAATCCAGAGGGGAAGCAAAGGTTGAGTGGCGGGAACGGGGCATTTATAAATTACAATACCTATGCCTATCGCTTTTCAGGAGGAGAAACCTCCCTCAACAGTATCAATACAGATTATGAAGCCGGAATTAATATGAACAATACGATTATTCGCTCACATGGTTACTACAGTTCCTTTAGCAGCCGTAACGCACGTACGGCGGTTAACACGATACGTGATGGCTATATTGAGCGAGACTATCAAAATGTTCGCGTCCGCGCAGGACGAACAATCGTTAGCGATGGTGGGTTTGGCACTGGCTATATTGATGGTGCCATCATCTCCTCCGCCAACGGCAACGCGACGGCATTTGTGAACTTTAATTATGAAGCTGCAGAAACGCTGACTGTCGAGTTCTGGCAAAATAACTTGCTTCTCTGGAAACAAATCATTCAGAAAGGCCATGCGGAACTGCGTAATATTCCGGTAGCTGGCTTTAGTGATGACGTCAGGGTATTGGTTAAGCGAGACGGGCAGATCGTTGACTCGCGCATCATCTCACGCGCGCAAATCACCTCTGACCAGGATGGTAACGCGGGCTATTATGCTTTTACGGGACGTACCGTTAGCAGCAGCAGAAGCACGGTAAGCGGCGCCGGTTTCTCCAGAACGCTAAATTCAATCTTCGCCCCATCGGTCGCTATGGTCACTGCGTCAGGCTATCGCGGGCTTACGGTCAGCAATACGGCTTTCAAAAAAGATTTTCGCTTTCGCTCCAGCCTGACAAGCGTACAAAATGAGAAAAACCAGAAGGGCCTGAGTTTGGATGTTTCAGGCAGCTATAAAAATACCAGCCTTAATTTTAGTCGTAACAGCCGGCATTTTAGCTATATTGGCCAGGCACGACTCGGGAATTACAATGCACAGCGGAGCAGCATTGGTTTAACGCAGACGCAGCAGTTTTCCTATGGCGTGACAGGAAGTATCTCGTTAACACATTATCGTTTCTACGATGCGCCTGGTTTCAATTCATTGTCAGGCAGTCTGAACTTACCTGTGGGAAAAGCTTCGTTGGGCGTAGGTGTCTCCTACATGTCTTTAAGCCCCGGACAAACGCAAAAAGATAAGATCAGCCTCAATCTTTTCTTGAGCCTTCCACTAAGTTTCAACAAACACAGCGCTAACTGGCGAAGTCAGTACTACACGTACGGTAACAGAGCGCGCCTGTCGAATTCGCTCAGTGCGCCGGTATCTAAAAACTATACCGTGACTGCCAGCCAGATGCGTACGTCGGGCGCGGGTCGGTCAGAAAGCTACTCGCTGGATAATGCCGTCATTACACCTTACACCACTGCGGATGTCTCGCTTTCCCAGGGACGAGATGCCGGAGGCGTATCGCAGACCACCGCGGCATATTTATCCGGTGCTGTTGCCATTAGTAAAGAAGGCGTTATTTTCTCACCAAACCGTATTGGCAATACCTGGGCGGTGGTCGACACAGGCGTCCATCATTATCTTGATGTCGCCTCATTACAAAGTAGTGCGGTCACCAATCATGATGGAAAAGCCATAATTACGCCTGTCGCTGAAGGACGAAATGATTTTATTCGCGTTAGCCCGGAAGGTCTGCCATCAGGTGTAATCATTAAAAACAACGTCAGAGATTTTTCAGCTGTTCGCGGATCGGTGCCGTTCTTTAAATTTGGCATAGCGGATAACCGTTCAATGCTGTTGAAATGGAGCCACAAACCTTCTGACATTCATCAGAGTGATCTTTTTTATGACGGTTCTGGAAAATTAATTGCCCGTTTCATCGACAAAGATATTCTTTTAATCGATGAAAAAGATATCGGAAAGCTGGAATCAGAAGGTATGTCGTCACCTACGCATTTAAATATGCAATGTAAACTTTCATCTCGTCGTCTGAATCAACAGGAGAGTATTAAAAATGTTATTTTCAACTGTCATGCTTCGTAACGTTTCTATGAGTGTTTTCATATTTACAGGTCTTATTCATGATACCAGTGCCGAAATTCTACCTTCATCATCAGCGGTGTTGATCGAGTCAGGTAAGCAGGAGTCGACTATTGATATTAAGAATAATGGCGATAAAAGTGTGCTGCTTTACAGCAAAATCCGGCGTCTACCAGACGATAATCTTGCCGGTGGCACACTGTATACTGAACCTCAGGCTATTGTAATAGGTCCGGGCGACATCCAGAGCATTCGGGTAATTTACCGTACCAATACGCCGGATGTAAAAGAGCATATCGCGCGCGTCGTATTTACAGGATTACCACCTAAGGATGAGGTCAGCGATGGAAAGGTGAAAATTCTCATTGGGCAAGATCTGCCGGTCGTAGTTAACGTCAGAAAAGATATCGAGCAAAAAGATATGTGGCAGCGCGTACAATATCAGTTAGTCCGCGGCGATCTCTGTATAAGTAATCCCAGCGCTAAAGTGTTCCGTTTCTCACCTTTGGTTAATACAGATGAAGGCGGATCGAAAATCACTTTTACGAAGCCTTATGTTCTTCCGCAGGAGACGTTGTGCGCTACACCTTCTCATCCACTTTCAAAGGGTATGCATCTGAGCATCACCAGCGTCAGTGATTATAATTATCAGTTAAAAACAAATAAAGTCACCCTGTAGTTTATTGCAGGCGCGCCTTTGAGGTTTACTGATTCGCTATGGAGATAACATGTGCTTAGGGTTATCGGGAAACATGGAGAAAATGTTTTTTTAACGGACAAAGAAATTGCCGTAATAGGGTTTTACATGACCGGAATGAAATTACAGCAGATTGCGTGCCGGACAGGCATGGATGTGCTGAAAATTCGTTACCACAAACGCAGGGTGATGCGTAAATTAGGTGTGAAAAACAATAAGGAACTTATTCTCTGGTTCATCGCCAACCGTCCCTCTTTTAGTCTTGAGGAGAGGGAGGGTTAGTGCAAAACGAGGATTCATCCAATTAATAACCAACGGGTGTACGTGGTTTGAATATTTTGGCTGAACGCTCTCGGCACTGTGCCGGCGATATGCCTTCCTCTCCGCAATGTAAGTGGGCAGGTGCAGGGAAGGTTTATGGCGTTGGAGGCGGTGCTGGCAAAACGTTGCGAGGAAAAGGGGGCTTTTGGCCGCTGTAGGGGGGAAAGATATTGCCGGAGGATTCTGCGCCTTTCTGTAACTGGCGGGGATGAGTTACAGACAGGCGCAGATAATACCCTTTCTGGTTGTGTAACGTCCTAAAATTGTTATCTCAATGTTCTGAGCTGAACGCTTTATTGAATATGAAAATAGCGAGAGGCGAATAAAAAACAGTACATCCGATATTCTGAGAATGGAAATCTGTTCTGTGTGGCTTCGTGCTTAGGGTTTCTATCAATTAAATGCGGCGTTTTTAGAAATTATGATGCCGGGTTGAGGGAGGCATGTTAATCCGGTACGTACAATCCGGAATTATCTTAGCTAGTCGTTCACTGAATGCCACCAGGTTAGGGAAGGTGGCATTTTTATATGGCGTTGGGATGATGAATGACAGGTTGGGATTTGAAGTTGATTGTTAATTAAATATTTTTTTTGGTTATTTGTGGAGAGATAAAAAATTATTGCTCCAGTGGAGGGGTTGTGACTTTTATGGATAATGCAAAACGTTGTCTGACATTTACTGAAAATGAAGTGGCGGTTACCTGGTTTTTTATGACCGGGATGACAGTAAGGCAAATAGCCGAATGGATGAATCTGCCGGAGAAAGCAGTCAGTTATTATAAACGGAGAGTGATGAAAAAGATCGGCGTGAAGAATGATAATGAATTCATTATGTGGTTTTTGGAAAACAGGCTTTCTTATCAGAGGAGCGAAATTGAATTTTCTATCCTCCGTCAGAATAAAAGAGCGATCAGGATAAAGTAAATGTTGCAAAAGGATTTAATTGATATGGGAATTAAAAAGAATGCAAGATGCATCCTTACCAGCCTGTTTTTACTGTTATCACTTACAGGTTGTAGCCATAGCATTTCGTCAAAAGCAAACAGGCAAGACTATACGCTGAGCCATGATTATTCTTCACTCGCCCAAAACGAACGTATTCGTTTCCTGGTTTTTCATTACACGGCCGCTGATAACGCGACATCGTTAAAACTTCTTACAGGTAATAATGTCAGCGCCCATTACCTTATTCCTGAGTCGCCTGACAATACAGCAGATAAACCCCTCATCTATCCACTGGTCCATGAAGATAAGCGCGCCTGGCACGCCGGTGTCAGTAACTGGAATGGGCGTGTCAATCTCAATGATTCTTCTGTCGGTATTGAGATTGTTAATCGTGGTTTTTCAGAAAATATGTTGGGACATAAAACCTGGTATCCCTACGATGAAAAACAAATCAAGGCGCTTGTCGCGTTGTCCAGGCGTATTATCCAGCGTTATAATATTACCCCTGATAACGTAGTCGGTCATAGTGATATCGCCCCCCTGCGAAAACAAGACCCCGGTAAGCTGTTTCCCTGGAAACAACTGGCTGCTCAGGGGATCGGGGCCTGGCCGGAAGCAGAGAAAATAAAAAAATATCTCAACGGTCGTCTACCAACCGCACCTGTGAATGTTCATAAAATGCAGGTGCTACTTAAAACCTATGGATATGATGCTATTCCACAAACGGGTGTGCTGGACGAGGAGACTATAAAAACCATTCAGGCGTTTCAAATGCACTTCAGACCGGCGCTTGATAACGGCATACCTGATGCGGAAACAGAGGCAATTGCCCAGGCGCTTAACGAACAGTATCGCCCAAAGGCCATTGATTGAAGGGATCATCAACTCAAGGCCAGGCAGCGACTTTGAGCATCGGGCTGTTACGGACGCCAGTCACGCAGAGGCGGTGTGCTGGGTGGGCGGCTAACGGGCAAACGTTATGTTTAGGCTGACTCCTTATAAGGGCTCCTGTCAGTTTGTGAACGGAGCCAGACGGAGATTCATATCGCAATTTTCCCGTGTTGGCTGTTGTGGATTTAACACCTGGTAAGGCATGTGGCGCGTTTCGCCTGTACTCGGCTTTGCCTTCAATACGTCAATCTGACGGGTTGAGGGCAGGAGCCAGCGCAATTGTTCGTTTTCACGCCCGACATGCTAGCAAGCGATGCGCGGTCACCTGTCAGGCTTGCCTGCACCATCACATTTTCCAATGACGCGTCATCTTGTAACTTCTCAACTCGCGTGACAGTATCGTTACATGTATATACATGTACTACCGTTTACGCATCCATCCGTTCAACAATAGGTCTCAACGCACCGCGTATGCTGTGTTCCAGTGAGGAAACTATGCCAGCTGAATCACCTGCAGCAGATTATTCAGGCGCAGAGAAACCGCGCCTGTCAGAAACCCGTTCGATTGATTACATCCCGCCGCGCGAACGTCACGGGCAGCCTTTCAGCCAGTTTACCCTCTGGTTTGGCGGTAATCTGCAAATCACCGCCATTGTCACGGGCGCGCTGGCTGTGGTTCTGGGCGGCGATGTGGTGTGGTCGCTGGTTGGGCTGCTGGTCGGCCAAATCATCGGGGCGGGCATCATGTCGTTACATGCCATTCAGGGCCCGCGCCTGGGGTTACCGCAGATGATCACCAGCCGCATGCAGTTTGGTGTATTCGGTGCGGTCATTCCCCTGGTGCTGGTCTGTATAATGTACGTCGGCTTTTCTGCCAGTGGTACGGTGCTGGCGGGACAGGCGCTGGCGAAGCTTATTCACGTCAGCAACGCGACCGGAATGGTGGTGTTTAGCGCCCTTATTGTGGTGATTGCGGTGCTGGGCTATCGTGTGATTCATCAACTGGGGAAACTGGCGAGCGTGATCGGCGTCCTGGCCTTTGCCTATTTGTTCATCACGCTGCTCACCACTCACGACTTATCGGCGGTATGGCAGAATCGCCATTTTACGCTGGCTAACTTTCTGCTGGCGGTCTCGCTGTCTTCCTCCTGGCAAATTGCGTTTTGCCCCTATGTCTCTGACTATTCGCGCTATCTTCCCGCCGATGTTTCCGCAAGGACGCTGTTCTGCTCGGTGTTCTTTGGCAGCATGACCGGCACCCAGGCATCAATGACCCTGGGCGTGATCGTTGCCGCGATCGCCGGTAAGGCCTTTTCAGGCAATGAGGTTGGCTATATTGTGAGTCTGGGCAGCAGCGCCACCATGGCGATGGTGATCTATTTCGCCATCTGCTTTGGCAAAATTACGTTCACCACGTTAAATGCCTATGGCAGTTTTATGTCTCTGACGACCATTGTGTCGGGTTTTCGCCAGCAAACCTCGCTCAGTCGGGCGGGGCGCGTTATGTTTGTCACCTCAATGGTGACGCTGGCCTGCGTGATTGCCCTGCTGAGTGAACCGGCTTTCCTGAAATCCTTTACGCACTTCCTGCTGTTTCTGCTGGCTTTCTTTGTGCCCTGGAGCGCGATAAGCCTGACTGATTTTTATCTCATCACCCATGGCAAAGTAGATATCCCGGCGCTGTCGCAGCCAGACGGGCGCTATGGGCGCTGGAACGGGGCCGGTATTTCGGTCTACTTTCTGGGCGTGCTGGTGCAACTGCCGTTTATCGATAACCCGCTTTATCATGGTTCGCTGACCTGGATCTTTGCCGGCAACGACATCTCGTGGATCATCGGCTGGATTGTGACGGCGCTGCTGTGGCTGCTTGCCTGCCGGTGGGATCGGCGGGGCAAACTTGAAGCGTCTGTCTGCCCGGCCGAATAACCGCGAGACGATCGCCAACCGCGGCGATTGTCTCGCATCATGTCCAACATTCCCGTCTGTCGCCGTCTGCCAGGGCAGGCTTGAACCTGTTACCCTGCGGGGAATTTTCCAGGTGTGCAGCCGATGACGCGCTTAAAGGCTTTTCTGAATGCACTTTCTGACTCGTATCCCAGCGAGGTGGCAATATGCAGTACAGAGTCATCAGTCTGTTGTAAGCGGTCGCAGGCCAACAGCATTCGCCACTGGGTGAGATAGGCAGCAGGAGCCATACCGACGGTTTGGCTAAAGTGTTGTGCGAACGCCGAACGTGACATTCCCACTTGCGTGGCGAGCGTTTCCACTGTCCAGCCCTGTCCGGGGGCATCGTGCATACAGGCTATCGCCGCGCTCAGCTTTTTATCGCGGAGAGCAAAGAGCCAGCCAGTGCGGGGAGTTGTGCTGTCATCGGCGTGCAATCGCAGGGCCTGTATGACCAGCATAAAAGCCAGTTGCTGCACGATAAGCTCGCTGCCCGGCTGAGGGGCGCGCACTTCCTGAGCCATCCGTTCAAGTGCCCAATACATCGCCTTTTTATCTGCGTCTCTGTGAACATGCACCACGGGTGATAAGGAATGCAAAAGCAGGCGTGCAGCGCGGCCAGCCAGTAAAAAATGCCCGCCTACCAGAAAACAACCTGACGTTTCGTGCGTTTTGCTTGCGATATCGGAAATCATTTCAGTCCGGACGGTCTGAAAATCGACCGGTTTTCGCGTTAAGTCTGTTGCCAGTCTGAAAGGGGGGCCGGGAGGTAAAAGATAACACTCTCCAGCGGTGAGCCTGACGGGCTCTGCCAGTCCCTCAACGGACAGCCAGCAGGATCCAAACACGACGGCATAGCATTTGACCCCGTCATGAGCGGGCCATTGGACTGCCTGCGCAGGATCGAGAACAACACCGCCTGAAACGTAACTTTCAGTTTTGAGTAGCGATAACAACTGTGATAGCGGGTCCATAGTCTGCTCCGGACGATCGGACATAAAACAGCGACGTTCCAGCATAGAATGTATTACGCCTCCCGTCTAAATTAGCTGCATCGGGTTGTTAAATGATGGCTGATTCACAGTAAGGACGAACAGGATGCGAATTTTTCTTACCGGCGCGACGGGATTTATCGGCACCGCGGTTGCCGCTCAGCTTATTGCCTCCGGCTACCAGGTTGCAGGGCTGACCCGCAGCCAAAAAGGCGCGGAAGTGCTGGCTGCTGCGGGTGTCGAACCCTTTTTGGGCGACATTAACGATCTTCAATGCCTGCGGCGCGGCGCGTCACTAAGCGACGGGGTTATTCACACAGCGTTTAATCATGATTTTTCCACGTTTGTCGCCCAATGCGAAAAAGACAGGCTGGTGGTTGAGGCGCTGGGTGAAGCCCTGGCGGGAACGCAGCGGCCGCTGATCGTCACGTCCGCCGTCGCGCTGGGCTCTGCAGGGCCTGGCAGCCTGGCAGTTGAAAACCACGTTAACGTTGAACACCGCAATCCGCGTAAGGCGACAGAACGGGGCGCAATGGCGGTCTTAGAAAAAGGGATCAATGTTGCCGTCATCCGGCTCTCTCAGGTGCATAATCCCTTGAAACAAGGGCTAGTGACCTCATTGATTGAAACGGCCCGGCAAAAGGGCGTCTCGGCCTGGGTGGGCGAGGGTCAGAACCGCTGGTCGGCAGTACATATCAGTGATGCTGCACGGCTTTATGTCCTCGCCCTTGAAAAAAATCTGGCGGGCAGGCGCTATCATGCCGTAGCAGAAGAAGGTATTCCCCTGCGCAGCATTGCCGAAACGATTGGACAGGTGCTTAATGTGCCGGTGGTACGCATTGGGGCGAGTGAAGCATCAGCACACTTTGGCGCGTTGAGCAAATTTGTTGCAGAGGACATGTCTGCTTCGGCTGCAATCACCCGCAGGGATCTGGACTGGAAACCACAGGGGCCCGGCTTACTGGCTGACCTTGAGCAGGTTCGTCTGCGTTAAAGGGATAACGACACTGCTCTGCCAGGTCCGCTGCACCCTAAGTAGGCCTGCTCAACGTAACATGCCCTGCCAAAGCGACATCGTTCTGCGCGTCGCCGACCGCAGGCGGCCAGGTGGTGTGCTTTCCCCGGGGAAAACACCTTTTTAAACTGACGGGTAGGAGTGTTTGCCCTCTGCAAGGTGGCGGCTTTGTGTTTGACGTGGCGGTTGTGCGGCAATCGTGCCTGTCTCGCTCGGCATGTTTTGCATCGAAGCCTGGCCTGCCAGGCCTTGCTGCGCTTTCGCGTATTTCCCACGCTACCAGCAGAGCATGTCGGTTGAGTGAAACCGATGGCGATATCTTACTTGCCCGAAAGTAAATAAGTCTTATTTTCAGTCGGTTATGAACACAACGCCGCTAAAAATGGCCGCCTTACGCGGTTTTTATCCGATTAAAGAGGCAGTGGGTCAAATTTTTCATAGACTACTATACGTAATCACGTCGTTCGCAGATAACCGAGAAAACAGCGGTTACTGATTTTAGTGACCTTTCATACAGCCGAAGGCTGTCGATTGCTTGAGAAGGGAAAATGATGTCGTTGATCTTTGATGAGTTCTCAGGGGTGCCAACCTGGGTGCCTGCGGTTTTACTGGTTATCTTTTCGTTAATTGTGGGCTTTCTGTCCCGATTTGTTCTTTTTGTGTTTATTCGCTACTGGCAAAATCGCGACAGAAAACTGTTCAAATCGCTTGAAAAGCATCTACGTGGATCCCTGTTTCTTTTTATTCCCCTACTGCTCATCAATATTGGGGTGAATTATATTAATATCCCCCCAAAATCCCTGAATTTTATCACCGCCACCGCCAATATTTTTATTATCCTGTCGGTCTGCTCGGTATTGATTCGGTTGACGAATGTGGCGCAGGATATGCTCTTCATCCGTTATGACATTAATCTGTCGAATAACCTTCGCGCCCGCAAGATTCGTACGCAATTAATGTATGTCAAAAAGGTCGCCATCGTCATCCTGGTGTTATTCTGTCTGTCCATGATTCTGCTGAGCTTTCCGGGTGTGCGTAAATTTGGCACGACGATTCTGGCGGGTGCTGGCGTAGCCGGAATCATCATTGGCTTTGCACTGCAGAAGTCGCTGGTGAATCTGTTTGCCGGAATCCAAATTGCCTTCACGCAACCGATAAAAATTGACGATGCCGTGGTCGTGGAAAAAGAGTGGGGCTGGATTGAGGAGATCAATCTGACCTACGTTGTCGTGCGTATCTGGGACCTGCGCCGACTGGTTCTGCCCATTACCTACTTTACCGAAAATGCCTTTCAGAACTGGACGCGGAATAACGCGCAAATACTCGGCTCGGTTTTTCTTTACGTGGATTATTCCATGCCGCTGGAACCTCTCCGTCAGCATTTTGAAAAAGTACTCAGTGAAACGAGGCTTTGGGATCAGCAGACGCAGGTGCTCCAGGTCACCGATACCAGCGAAAAAACCATGACCATCAGGTTGTTAATGACCGCACAGAACTCTCCCACGGCCTGGGATTTACGCTGTTACGTACGTGAGAAAATGATTGAGTTTATTCAGCAACATTATCCGCAGAGTTTGCCGCATGTCAGAGCGACGCTGACCGATTCGGAGATGAACGGCCAGGAGGCCAGGTCGCAACCGGGCTCGCTTGGGTGACAGCGCACAGAATACAGATGCGCCGGACGGGGCATAAGCGCTATTGTGCCTGTGTCTGGCGCACTTGTGCAGCCAGTCAGCGGATTCATTCGTTCATCAATCGTTAATCTGTTGTTGGTGAACTGCTCTGAAATCAGGCCCTTACTGGCGAATTTATGACTCACAGGACGTCATGATGAAGAAATTTTTGGCTTTAATGTTTGCGTGTACTGTCCTTGTCCCCTTGAGTGCTGAGGCCGACAGTACCTATGTTTTTTTTCGTCATGGCGAAAAACCCGACAACGCAAGTGGTCAACTGACCTGCAAAGGTCTTAATCGGGCCTTGAAACTTCCTGCAGTGTTGCTGAGCCGTTATGGAAACCCGGATGCGCTTTACGCCTCTGCACCAAAAGAGGATAAAACAGGGAGTTCGCTGCGGCCACTCTCCACGCTGATCCCTCTGGCGGTGCAGGTTTCCAGGCCTGTAATACTGCGCTTTCACGCGGATAAACCCCGTAAACTGGTCTCTGACCTTCTCAATGAGAAACGCGTTCCGCTGACCATGATCGCCTGGGAGCATAAAAATCTGGTCATTGCTGCCCGAACACTTGTTGAAAAAACGGGCGGAGATGCGGGGCTTGTACCTGACTGGCCGTCAGCGGATTTTGATTCAATTTATGTGGTAAAAATTGACGATCGCCAGCACTTCAAATCATTTACTCAGGATGCAGAGGGGCTCAATGACGTTTCATCTCAATGTCCTGACCAGTCATAATTGACGAAGCCGGGGTTTGCTGTGTGGCAGAACGGCATCCAACGCGTAAAGGTGGCGATAGCCTGTTAATATTTTTGACAATCGGTTAAGAGGGATGCGTTTTGATGGACAAAAGTGATCTCACGGAAACGTCTCGGATCAAACATGGGGAAGAGGCGTTTGACGTCACCTTATTGCAGGTTAAGGGGGCGACGCGCTGTATCCTTTTTGCTGCGGGGCTGGGCGGCAGTCCGCTGCGCCATCTTGAACTTCTCCAGACCTTTGCCCGCCATGGCGTTTCCGTTGTCGCGCCACACTTTGAACGGTTGACCTCACCCGTGCCCACCAGAGCTGAATTACTGGAACGCTGCCAGCGGCTTGCGCGGGCTCAGAATGAATTTTGTAGCGGTTATGCGTCGGTTACCGGTGTTGGCCACTCCCTGGGTAGCGTGATTTTATTGCTTAATGCTGGGGCTGTAGCGATGACAAGCACAGGGGAATCGGTTGTTTTCGCCGGCGACCGGATGTTGCATCGACTTATTTTACTGGCACCGCCCGCCGATTTTTTCCAGGCTCCGTCTGCGCTGGCAGCGGTGAACGTACCTGTTCACATCTGGGCAGGTGAAAAGGACAGCCTGACGCCCCCGTCCCAGGCCTGCTTTCTTAAACAGGCACTGGAGGGTTACACGCAGACTTATCTCTGTGTGATGGAAGAGGCCGGGCATTTTACCTTCATGAATACCTTGCCTCCGCAGGTAACCGATTCACATCCGTCGCGGGAGGCCTTTCTTTTAGATTTAGGCGAAAACATAGCCCGGCTGGTGACGGATTAGCACAGAGGGCGGGGCGATGAGATTTTTGCAGGGATAACCTCTTCCAGCTGATACGATTCAATCATACTCATCAAAAGCATCATTTCATCCTGTCTTAGGGGCTACTGTGAAACAGAAATCGAACTATCGCGTGGGTGACTGTGACGTCTTCAAGGTTTCGGAACTTGAGGCGTCATTATCTGTGAGCATGCTATATCCAGACCAGCAGCTGGACGGTCTTTCTCCTGAAAATATCGCGCTTTCGGTGCATAGCTGGATTGTCCGAACGCCAGATAACGTCATTGTCATTGATACAGCGAGTGGTAATGGACGTGAGCGCCCCGGCTCTCCGCTTTCCCACCAACTGGATACGCCTTATGAACAACGTTTTCGCGAGACAGGCATTGATCCCGATGAGGTGGACGTCGTTTTGCTCACCCATCTGCATGGCGACCATGTTGGCTGGAATACCCATCAGGTTGAAGGCAAGTGGACGCCATTTTTCAAAAATGCGCGCTATCACTGTTCCGCTATTGGCCTGAAAAGCTGGCAAAACGATCCGGCAAGAAAAACGGTTTTAGAAGACAGCTTTAACCCGGTGATCGATGCCGGGTTACTTGAGACGTTCGATGTGAGTCAAACGCCGCATTTCGCAGAAGTGTTACGCGTTGTCCCGACACCGGGGCACAGCCACGATCATGCGTCGATTATCCTGCACAGTGCGGGGGAATATGCCTTATTCAGCGGTGACCTGATGCATAACGAGCTTCAGGTCAGGCAGCCTCATCTGGCCTCACGCTTTTGTGCCAACGCAGAGCAGGCTGAAGTTCAACGCCGCTGGGCGATGGAATGGGCTGTCGAGAATCAGGCGCTATGGTTCAGCGCTCACTTTGCCCGAAGTTCCGCCGGTCATATCAATAAAACGGCAAACGGCTTTGAATGGCGTTTTGTCTGAGCCGGTTGGGTTATCTCACGTTGTCATCCTTGCCTGACCTCAGTGCGCCCCAAGTTGAATGGCGGTGCCGGGGCAGGCGGCATCAATCTACAATTTCCCCACGTTGCACACGTCCCCGCGACGTTTGCGCGCAACGGAGAAACGGTTCGCATGGATGCGCCCGGACGCCTGACTATTGGGGTTAACGGTGTATCTGGTGCGAGCGATCTGCCCCTAAAAGGTCAGGGCGTGACCGCGACGTTCGAAAACGGGCTGTAGCCTCACGTTAAGACAGGCGAACTCACGCCGCTGCATGACGCGTGGTGGGCCTTTTTTGCAGGCTCCTGGCGCTATTTTCCCCGCCGGTTGATGTCTGCGCCGTTGCGCGCAGTTATTGATTGTCTTAAAAAGGATCGCAAGGCTTCTGCGGATTCCGTCCGGCATGGGCTTAGGTTTCGCGTCGGTGGCGGGTAGGCGAGCGCTAAGGTGCAGCAAGGTTGTCGCAGTCCGACTGTTTTCTGCACATCGTAAAACGGCGACAAAAAGAGGCCGCAACAGCGGGCATTAAATCGTTTTTCCAGGCAATATCCAGGTCACCGACATTGTCACATGTCACACCTGCCGACACATCGCGGCAGCGGTGACGTTCGGCGGTCGTCATCGCACTTTGTAAACCGGTACTCAGATGGGATTGATAGTCATCAAGCGCATCACGAATGTCAGCCGGTGCGAGCCATTCAAGATGTTTAGCCGGGCACTGGCGAGCGAGTTCAGCCTGATAGATCTGCCAGACATTGGCAACGGGGGGCGCTGCCAGCGCAGCGGTTGTTCCTGCAAACAACAAGACAGCCATCTGATATCGCATGATCATTTTCACCGCTCAAAGCCTTAACGTTCGGCCTGGTTTATTGCGGATAATACCGCTGCATCAGGCTCATCCCTAAAGTCACCCTCAGCTACGGTCGAAAAGCCGGGGTTAACAGGGTGCAGAAAGCCGATCAGCGCCTTTACGTCAGTCTCTGCTGCGCTGAGCGTAAAGGGCACTATAGCACTGCACTCCCTCTTCCAACAGGGCCTCTTATCAGCCAAAAACGGCGTAGAAACCGGGCGCGGTGATCCCGTTGGCGATGCTGGCCTTAAGCCTCGTGAGACGGTGTGATGCATGGCGTGCAGCCAGAAAAGATGCGTTGCAGGGTGGTCCGTTTGGATGCTTCAGGGCGCCGTACGGCAATGTCTCTGATCGCATTACCACATGGACAGGTCGCAACACCGTTCTGCTGCTGGCGCGCTGTTTCGCAGTGCCTGGCAGTCGGCTTACACCAGGGGCACGTGGACAAACAGGATGTTTTCAAAGCCGGACCGGGAAGTGGGAACAACCGTCCAGTACAGTCGGCACCCCTCACAGAAATGTCAGCCCCTGATGAGGGGCAAATCGCGTTTTTGGTCTGAACTCGGGTCTTATCGACAGGCGGGTAACGGTCAGGCGCATTTCCTGTGATTTGACGTGCCGTCAGCCTCCATAAGTCCCTACGACCAGCTTGCCTGCCCGGTTGCAATCTCGCTCAGTGGCTCTTCGCGCCACTGCCAGGGTTGCCGAAGAACGACCCGGCTGGCGAATTTGGCAATACCGATCTCATCGTCCAGCAAACGATCCATCAGGTCCTGAAACCTGTGAAGATTCGGGGCGATGATTTTCAACAGATAGTCATAGCCTCCGCTGATGTTGTAGCACTCTACAATCTCCCGGTACTTACAGGCGCCGGATTCGAATTTGATAAAATCGGATGGGTAATGACTGTTCAGGGTGATTTCGGAAAACACGACCAGGTTATTACCCAGTTTGTTCAGCGTAACCCTGGCTGCGTAACCCGAAATAATTCCGCTCTGCTCCAGGCGTCGGGTGCGCGCCAGGCAGGGACTGGGGCTGAGGCTGATCGCCTCAGCCAGTTCCACTATCGAACACCGCCCCTCGCGCTGAAGATGCTCAAGTATTCTGATATCGGTACGATCGAGGGGTTTAGTGTGCGTCATGGTCAGGTGATTACCTCAGAACAGACTGGGAAGCCCTGGCGGCCGTCGCTTCTGTCAGCGACTGATCGAGGACATCGATTATCATTCCCGCCTGATCTGCCGTCAAGACCAGTGGTGGGCGAATTTTCAGCACGTTGTGGCCCATTGCGCATGCGCTCAGCAGCACGCCTTTTTGACGCATTCTGTTCACCACCTGACTGGTCAGCCAGCGATCCGGGGTGCGCGACAGACGATCGGAAACCAGTTCCACGCCAACGAAGAGGCCGGCACCGCGAACATCACCGATCTCCTCATGCTGTTTACCCAGCGCGGTTATGCCATCAAGCAGCTGTTTGCCTACATCGCGCGCATGGGCAACCAGGCCATCCCTTTCAATGGTTTTCAGAACGGCCAGTGCGGCTGCGCAGGAAACGGTATTGCCCGCAAAAGTATTGAAATACCGTGAGCGTTGACCAAACTCCGCCAGCACGTCAGCGGTGGCCAGCAGACCGGCAATCGGCTGACCGTTGCCCATCGGCTTGCCCAGCGTCACCATGTCCGGGATAACGCCGTGGCGCTGGAAGCCCCACATTGTCTCGCCTGTGCGCCCAAAGCCGGGCTGAACTTCATCGGCAATAAACACGCCACCGGCCCGCTTGATGGCTTCAACGGCACCTTTCATAAAGCCCACCGGACCAGGCAAGATGCCATCGCTGGTGAACAAGGAATCGACGATCAGCGCGGCGGGTTTGATGCCGTGACGCTGCAGGTCGGCGATTGCGTTTTCCACGTCGCGCGTGAAGCGCTCGCTAAGATCGGCTCCCTCAGCATGATAAAGCCGTGGGGCAGGAATCAGGCGCACATGGGCGCCAAGATCCACCGACGTGCCTAAAGAGGGCGAGAACTGAGACACCGCGTCCGTGATGCCGTGATAGGCCGTCTCGGTCACAATAATGCCGGTGCCCCCGGTACGAACTTTGGCAATACGGTAAGCCAGGTCATTGGCCTCACTGCCTGTGCAGGTCAGCATCAGGTGCGCAAGCGCGGTTTCCGGCACGGTGGCCAGCAGGCGTTCGGCCAGTTCCAGAATGGTGTCGTGCAGGTAGCGGGTATTTGTTGCCAGCGTCTGAACCTGCTGACAGATGGCCTCGGTGACGGCAGGATGGCAGTGCCCAAGCGAGGTGACATTATTATAAATATCCAGATAGCGACGGCCCTCAGGATCGAAGAGCCACACGCCTTCACCGCGTACGATATGTAAGGGATGCTCGTACATCAGGCGATAGGCCGGGCCGAGCAGCGCATCGCGCCGTTGAATCATCGCGGCGGTGACCGGTCCCACGTCGACCTGGCCGGGGATATAGGCGTTTACCATATTGAGATCTGTCGTGCTTTTCATACAATTCTCCGGTTTCAGAGTTCAGCCAGCAGTCGGTCACGTGCCGTATCGCGAGACAGATCCGCCATTAAAGACAGCGCCTCCCACGCGGCTGGGTTGTGCCGCATGATATAGGCGCGATTGTGTGGATAGCGAACCGCGCGCCACTCGGTAATCAAAACGGTAATCAGATGACGGGTCGCCATCAGATCGGTCACGAGCGCCTGCTCCAGATCGGTAAGCGGGAGCGTCTGGTGGTAGGCGCCGACAAACTGGGCGGCGCCGGCAAAAGGATCGACGCTGCCTGTCATCTGAAAGGCAGCCGCGGTTGCGACTTCGCCGACCAGGGGGGCATAAAGCATGTCGCCAAAATCGATAATGCCCGTAATACGATCCTGCGCCTCTGGCGCAACCATCACATTGTAGAGATGGAAGTCGTTATGGATAACCTGTGCCCTCAGCGCCGGAAGGCGCGGCAGGATATGGGTGATAAAACGCGTCATAAATTTTTCAGCCAGCCTGCGACGGGTGGGATCGACGAGGTCTTCCAGCTTATCCATCAGGCGATGCGCGGCTGAAACGTTCCAGAGAAGATCGTGGCTGGCAGCGGGATGGCTGAATGCCTGTAAAGCCAGGTCAAGCCGGGCCAGACAGGTGCCCATCGCGCAACGCTGTGCTGGGGTTCTCTCCGTATCCTTAACCTGTATACCGTCTAAATAGGTCAGCATTCTGACGGTCGTTATTTCTCCTCCGTCAAGAGTGACGTTGTCACGCAGGGAGCCCTCTAGCGTTCGCACGACGCGCGGCGTGGACAGCCCGGGCGCAGCCTCGGCGATGTGATTAAGCGCGGCAATCTGAAAATCCACGATGGACAGCGCTTCAGAGGGATTACTGATCTTTAACACATAGCGCGTGCCGTCGGCCTGCTCGATGCAACAGTTCTGATCGCGCTCACTGGCCAGCGGCAGGACGGTGCCCTCAATGCCATATTTTTCAGACACTAAAGATTGGATAGCCGGCAGCGAAAGCGCTGGCGCAGCTGTGCTGAGTGCGACCGCCTTGGGCCTCTGTTCATCAGGCATCATATTTCCTCGTTTCTCCGCACCCAGAGACGCATTAAAGACCAAGCAGGCCGGCAAGCTGGCGGAAGTCGGTGAGCCGATCAACGCCATAACCTTCTAAGGCGGGTTCATGCCCACGATCGATAAACGCTTTGGCCATAAAGCCAAAGTCGGATGCCGTCATCAGGTCATAACGGAAGCTGGAGGAGCAGTGCATCATCTGCTCGGGTCCGCAGCCCAACTGGTCAAACATGTATTCGAAAATCTGTGCACGCGGCTTATAAGCCTGAGCCGCTTCAGCGGTGTACACCGCATGAAAAGGCGCTTTAAGATGGGCGACGCTGTGGGGAATAAGATCCACCATCGAATTCGACAAAATCACTAACGGAATATGTTGAGAGATCAATTCCAGCGTTTCCACAACGTGAGGATGTGGCTGCCAGGTCGGCACCGCGTTATAGAGAGTGAGTGCATCAGAATCGCGGTACTCCACATCATGCGCTTTACAGGCCCGCTGAATAGCGTTTTCAACGACCTGAAAAAACGGCTTCCAGTCACCCAGCACTTCATCAAGCCGGTAGAAACGGAAGCTGTCCAGAAACGCAGGCATTCGCTGTTCTGCAATCCGGTCGGCAAAAAGCCCCTTAGCGGTCGGCCCCATTTCAAAGTTTATGAGCGTTCCGTAGCAGTCGAAGCTGATAAATTTTGGCTGATAAATCATGCGATTAACCTCTTTAATTTGTTTTAAAGAAGTATATCGCTGTGACCGAACAGATAATTTCTTATTGACCCGGTAACGGAGTGGTTTTTGCTCAATTCACAGTGGGGGGCGGCATTATTCATCTGCCGCCAGCCACGCCCTCATGGTCTTCCCGACCTCTCTGCCCGAAAAGCTTAGGTGCAGAGCAGAAATTTATCGGCCACACTTAGCCCAAAGACGTAGTTTGCACCCGCATTGTGTTTTACACTGCGCGCTGAAAAAATTGAGTAGATAAACGATTAGGTAGGCGGTAATGGCGATGAATGGAACAATCACAACCTGGTTTCAGGATAAAGGCTTTGGCTTTATCAAAGATGAAAACGGTGATAACCGGTATTTTCACGTGATTAAGGTCGCCAACCCTGATCTGATTAAGAAAGATGCGGCGGTGACGTTTGAACCCACCACCAACAATAAAGGGCTGTCGGCCTTTGCGGTGAAAGTCCTGCCCGAAAGCAAATACATTTTTATCGCGGGTGAGCGAATCAAGCTCACTGCCATCAAGTCTTATGTGGTCTTCAGCGAGGAAGTGCCTGCCAGCAGCCGTATCGATAAAGAAAATACGGTGCTGTCTGTGGGCATCTTAATGAACAATATCAAACCTAAATCCGCAGCCCAGGCCGATGAGATGCGTACGTTGAAAAAACTGGCCATCACCACCTTTCAGGGCGCAACCTTAATCTTCTCTGAAGATGAGATAGACATTGATGCCACGGTAAAAATGCTCAAGGTCTGACATCATCAGACCTGTCTGCCAGTGCTCGCCAGACAGGGCGCTGGCGGCGTTTATGCCTTCTTTTATCTCTCTTCGCGCCTTCCCGCCTGTGACTAACAGGTTTGTTATATTCCAGTGCGCGTCTTGATGAGCTTACAGACTTCCTTCAACGTCGTCTCTGTTGCGCATAGCCGATTGCGTTAGCGAACCACCGGCTCCCTCTCAGCCAGCATCTACAGGACGCTAACCCGGGGATGAGCGACTGACGGATACCGGACCCAACGGTGGGAACGTCACGACATCGCGCATACAACGTCCGCTCGAATCTTAAGTGCGCACCACATCAGCGTCTGCAATCTGCTATCGCCTCAGGTATAATCCCGCCCATTCCTCATCAGATTCAGAGAACAAGATGGCAAAACTCACCTTACAAGAGCAGCTGTTAAAAGCAGGATTGGTCACCAGTAAGAAAATGGACAAGGTCCAGAGAACGGCCAAAAAATCGCGTGTTCAGGCCCGCGAGGCGCGCGAAGCTGTAGAAGAGAACAAAAAAGCCCAGCAAGAGCGTGACAAGCAGCTCAATGAACAACAACGGCAGGCTGTGCTTTCAAAAGAGTACAAGGCGCAGGTGAAGCAGCTGATTGACATGAACAAAATCGACATTTCCCGAGGTGATATCGGTTTTAACTTCACAGATAACAACCTGATTAAAAAAATCATGGTGGATAAGCCCACCCAGGCACAACTTATCAATGGCCGTCTGGCGATCGCACGTTTGCAGGTGGATAACAGCGAAGAGAGCCATTACGCCATTATTCCCGCGAGCGTTGCTGATAAAATTGCCCAACGTGATGCCAACAGTATTGTCTTAAACAGTGCGCTGAGTCAGGAAGCCCAGGATGAAGACGATCCCTATGCCGATTTCAAAGTACCCGATGATCTGATGTGGTAATGATTGCAATCAGGCGGGATAACCGCTGAGCCTTGCTGCAAAGTGCTGCGCACTTTCGCCGCAGGGCTCGTGCCGTTTGCAGCCATAATCAAACCTGATCCGATCGCTTTCGGGATCGAAACGCAGCGACTTTCATGCGATTGCCACAGGTCGCCATGCTGCACCAGCGGCGGCGGTGCGATTTACTGAGGTCATGGAAAAGCAGGATACAGTCATGTGCTTCACACTGGCGCACGTACGTAAAGCTGTCACTGACAACAAGCTCGACCAGTGCGTTGACCACCGGCCAAAGCAGGATGGCTATGCTTATCTCCTCGTGGCTAACCGCGATCTGGTATCGCTGCGCGTCATCATCCCACGCCAGTCGCTTCGTCGGGCGCCCGTCCTTATAGAGCCTGTTAAGAACAGTCAGATCCGCAGATAAGCCATTCATCGCAGCATCGACAAGTGCACGTGCACTGTCGCGGAGCGCCCGCGCTTCATGTAACAACCCATCAGGTGCCTGCAAAGGCGCGCCATCCGGCAAGATCCCTGCCATCTCCAGCCAGAGCATCACGCGTCGATCGTCGCTGAAACAGTCATGTCGCTGCTCGTCCACGCCGTATTCACTATTGATAAAGTCCAGTGCGAGGTTATCCGCCAGGAAAAGGAAGTCGTGGGTGTTGAGATCGGGGTTCATAGCTGCCTGTAACTGTTAAAAACATATTTGACAGGTTAGCAAAACAGATCGTAACCTTCAAATAATAACTTTAACGGTTACATCATAAGGAAACATCATGGCGGCTTCAAAATCCATTACGACGACAGACAGTTTGCGTACGCAAGACGTTAACGATGCACAGCAACGGGATGGCGTAAAATACCGCTACGAACAGGTTGGCGACGTCAATGTGTTTTACCGCGAAGCGGGCGATCCCAACAGGCCGACAATACTGCTGTTACATGGCTTCGCGGGATCCTCATTTATGTTCAGAGACCTGATCCCGCATCTTGCCGGGCACTACCACGTGATTGCACCCGACCTGCCTGCGTTTGGCTTCACGGAATCTCCGGCACGAGGCGAATACGTTTACGCCTTCAGCCAGCTGGCAATCACTATTGAACAGTTAACGCAACAGCTTAAGCTGGAGCGCTATGCGCTGATGGTTCATGACTATGGCGCCCCCGTCGGCTGGCGGCTTGCCGTCAGTCATCCGGAACGGATTACGGCCATTATTTCTCAAAACGGTAACGCCTATGAGGAAGGACTGGGTGAGGGCTGGAAACCGATCCAGCGCTACTGGCAGGAGCCCAGCCAGGAAAACCGTGACGCGCTGCGAGACTTCCCAACGCCAGCTTCGATCAAATGGCAATATCTTGAGGGCGTGCCCGATAAAAGTCGTGTCTCACCGGATGGTTACACGCTTGAGGGTTTGCACATTCTTCAGCCGGGTAACGCGGAGATTCAACTCGATTTGCTGCTGGATTACGCATCAAACGTGGCGCTGTACCCGGCGTTTCAGAACTACTTCCGTCAGTTTCAGCCCCCCTTGCTGGCGGTGTGGGGAAAAAACGATCCTTTCTTCCTGCCGGCTGGTGCCGAGGCGTGGAAACGGGATCTGCCCGATGCGGAGATTCGCTTCTATGATACCGGACACTTTGCGCTGGAAACGCACGGTCTGGCGATCGCTGCGGCTATTACCGACTTTCTGAACAACCTGCACCTGAAGTAAACTGGTGCCGTGAGCCGTGACAAGAAGAGGCGTTTGCGGGCTGGAGCGGCCCGGCACAACAATGTCAGCCGTGTTCCTGGCGCCCATGTGAAGGCGTTGCGTTAAAACGGGCTGGGGCTGACGATGTGAAAGGGCTCACCGGTAACGGGATGAATAAACTGCAGTTCACTGGCATGAAGCATTAACCTTGGCGTCTGTTCCATGCCCGGCAGCAAAAGCCCCCCGTAGAGGTCACAGCCTAAAATCGGATGGCCCAGCAGTTGGCAGTGAATACGTAACTGATGAGTGCGACCGGTTTCTGGGATCAGCGTCACGCGCGTCAGGGGAATCACTCTGGCGTCATCCCGTTTAAGGTTAAAACGCTCAACAACCCGATAACGGGAACGGGCAGGCTTGCCCCATTCGGCGCAAATAGACATCCGTGGAAACCGGGCTGGGTCTTTCGCGATGGGAGCATCAATGATGCCTTCTTCATCCGGTAAATGCCCGCACAGCAGGGCGCTGTAGTGCTTAGCCACCGTGCGCGCGCTGAATTGCTGGCTGAGCGCCGCGTTAATGGTTTTGTTACGCGCCACAACCATCAACCCGGAGGTGCCAAAATCCAGCCTGTGCACCAGTGTGCAGCCGGGGAAGATCGTCACCAGGCGATAGTGTACCGAGTCCAGGTTTTGGGGGTTTTTGCCTGATAGGCTCAACAGCCCACTGGGCTTGTCGATCAGCACCAGATGGTCGTCCTGATAGAGAATGCGTATCTCCTCATGGCACGGCGGGGCAATAAAAGTATCAACAATCGTAGACATCAGTGTGCCAGGGGCGTGAACAGGCGCTGATGATAACGAATTTTCACCCCCCAGGCGAATGGGGCGCTATAAGCGTCAGCCCGGAAAGGAAAAAAGTCTGATACCGGCTTGCAAGATCGCGAGTCTCTGTGTCGACCCGGTATCACATCGCGCTATTCATTTGGTTTTACCCTGTTCCCGGCGGCAAACGGCGACGATCGTATCACGAAGCCAGCGGTGCACCGGGTCCGCGTGCAGTCTTGGATGCCAGATAGCCAGCACCTTTATCACCGGTGTAGCCACAGGCAGATCGAAATGCACCAGGTCGGCGCGCCGGTTGGGCCCGACCAGCGCGGATGAGGGTACCAGCCCAATGAGGTCTGTCTGGCAAACAATATTGATGGCGCTGCTGTAAGTCGGAACGGACATCAGAATGTCCCGGCGCAGTTGAAGCGCATCAAGCGCGGCGTCAACAGGCCCAGAGCGGGCATTATTTCTGGACATGACGATATGCGAAAAGCTGGCATAGCGCTCTGCCGTCACGCCTGGGTTATCCAGCAGCGGATGATCGCGTCGGCAGATGCCCACAAAGTGGTCGCTGAATAGCAGCCTGGTTTTGAGTTCCGGCGCATCCGTACCCAGCACACCAATTTCAAGATCAATCTTGCCTTCACGCAACGCCTGCGGCGCTTTATCTGATTTATTGACGAAAATGAGTCGTAGCCTGGGCGCGGTCTGGCGAAGCTCGTTAAGCAGCGCGGCGGCGGTTAAATCGATAAATCCTTCATTCGCCCGTATGACGATGCTGCGCGCGGTTGTAGAAAGATCGAGGCGTTTATCTGCGGGGCGCAGCAGGGCGAACGCGTCCATAGTCGTCTCATGGACGCGCGTGGCCAGTTCAGTGGCATAGGGCGTTGGAACCATATTATGCCCGGCCTGAACCAGAAGCGGATCGCCGGTCGCCAGGCGTAAGCGGCCTAGCGTGCGGCTCATGGCGGAGGTACTGAGCCCCAACCGCTTCGCTGCGCGTGTCACGCTGCACTCTGTCAGCAAAGCATCCAGCGCAGTGAGTAAATTCAGATCAATATCAGGCATAAAGTCAGACCCTTGCATCAGACGCAATCTATTATTGCATCCTGTGCGTCTGGCTCAACTGTTCTTTGCGCATTAAAGTCGTTATTTCCGCAACCAGCAGGAGTAACGTCTATGACGCTTTATTCATCTCAGGCCGACAAGCCCAAAATGTTATTAATAGGTGCCTCACGAGGTATCGGGTTGGCCATGACCAGTGAGCTGCTCAGCCGCGGCTGGGAAGTGACGGCAACGGTGCGTAACAGCCATCCCGAGGCTATGCAGGATTTGTCTGCACGTTATCCGCATGCACTTACCATTGAACAACTGGACATCAACGATACCGATCAAATTTCTCAGCTTAATTCGCGGTTGCAGCATCGTTGCTATGACGCGCTTTTTGTGAATGCCGGAACGGCGAATCCCAACCAGAGTGAGACGATTGGAGAGGTCAGTACCGAAGATTTTATTCACGTCATGGTAACGAATGCGCTTTCGCCAATGCGGGTTGTTGAAACCTGTCAGGATCGGGTCAGAGCCAACGGACTGATTGGCGTCATGTCATCCGGTCAAGGTAGCGTGGGGGATAATGTGAAAGGGGGAAGAGAAGTGTATCGCGGCTCTAAAGCCGCGCTGAATCAATATATGCGAAGCTATGCGGCACGGCAGGCGCGCTATCATCCGGACCGGGCTTTATTACTGCTGGCACCGGGCTGGATCCGCACGGCTCTGGGCGGTGAAGAGGGGGCCTTTAGCCTTGAGGAAACCCTGCCTGATATCGTGAACGTCATCGAGCACAAGCGGGGCCGACCGGGGCTGGAGTATCTGGATCGCTTTGGCAAGCCGGTGACGTGGTAAACCGCCATTCAGTGATGGAAAGGGTGATATTCAGGCCTCTTCTGTGAGGGCATCCGTGGGCACTGCTGAACCACAGGTGCCCGTCAGCTGCCTGAAGGTTCCCGCGTACCATCATGCTTAACCGACACTAAGCCATGAGTATTCATCAAAAATTAATGAAAAAATCCTAAAGCTTTTTCCCTTTTACCCGTTATAGAAGCTGGAATCCGGTTGGAAATCCTTAAAGAGACAATCGGAAACAAGGGCTTTTTACGTAAAGGGAATGCGATAAATATGAGCAAGTTATTAATAACGGGTACGTTGTCATTAGTCTTTCTGGTGGGATGCGCAGGTAAAAATAATGCTCAGGTCGTTAAGGCCGATAACGGCAGCACGCTGACTGTTGAGACGATTTATGCGCCAGTGGATATGAATAACAATCACTACTCAGACGTAAAACTGCGCGAAGTCACACCGGTGAGTACGGGTGCGGGTGTGGGCATGTCTGTGCTAACGGCAGTGTTAGGTGGGGGAATCAGCACCGGCTCCTTTGACAAAAACAGTTATAAAGGCACCTCTGTTGATGCGCTGCCCGAACCTACGGCGCACTATTTTACCCCAAAAGCCGTAGTGAAAATAAAAAGCTGGCTCGATAAAAATGGCAACGGATATGCTTATACACAGCCGCTGTTCATTGCCGCGGCGCAATGGTCACTGGTTTATAGCGATATGTCGGCCAATAACAGCAACTACGATTTAACCTACCGCGTGCTGTTCTATAAACGTCCGGAAGGCGGCAATATTCTCAGCGCCTATGTGGTATCAGAGTGTGCACCGAAACCGGCGACAGCACCGCTCAGTGACTGGAAGGCCAACAATTACGCTAAAGTGACCCAGGAAACGCAAAAGCTGATGGATGCCTGTGTTCTTGAGCTTGATAATCAACTGCCACGTTTATTGAAAAAATAAATGCCAGGCCTGCCTGCCGCTGTTACGTGGCAGGCAATGAGTGATCCAGGCCTGTGCCCTTTGTACAAAGAACGTCTAGCCCGTATGTTAATTTCTGCTGCCAGATAACCCTTTTGCATCAGCCTACTGACTGCACAGAAACAGGCTCGAATTGACGCAGAACCTCATAACGAAACAGATAAAAAAGAAGAAGCAAAGCCGTGACTCAAGGCGTACTGATCCGATTGTATTACCTCGGGTGATTCACGGTTGACCGCCTGAGTTGATAAGGTCGGCGGCAAGCCATAAAAAAACGGGCCAGCAATCTGACCCGTTCGCAACGTCTCAGCAATCTTAACGCTTCATATGGTAGTACGCATCGTTCCAGCGCAGGGCATCCTTAAACGCAGGCAACTGGGTATGTTCGTCAATCACCAGCACCTCAATGCCGTGCATCTCACCGTACAGATACATATCATCCAGGCTCAGTGCCTGACTGAACACGGTATGGTGCGCGCCGCCCGCCAGGATCCAGGCTTCAGAGGCCGTTGCCAGCGATGGCTGAGCTTTCCACAGCGCACGGGCCACGGGCAGTTTTGGCAGAGGTTTGGGCTGCTCAATGGCGTCCACTACGTTCACCAGCAGGCGGAAGCGGTCACCCATATCGATCACGCTGGCGTTGATGGCACGGCCTGCCGGAGTTGAGAAGATCAGTCGTGCTGGATCGGCTTTGTTGCCAATGCCCAGGAACTGAACGTCAATCAGCGGCTTCTCTTCCAGCGCGATGGACGGGCACACCTCCAGCATATGTGAACCCAGTACTAAATCGTTGCCCGGTGAGAAGTGGTAAGTGTAATCCTCCATAAAGGAGGTTCCGCCGGGACGATCGCCCGCCAGCACTTTGAAAATGCGCAGCAGGGCGGCCGTTTTCCAGTCCCCTTCGCCTGCAAAACCATAGCCCTGGCCCATCAGGCGCTGTACCGCCAGGCCGGGTAGCTGGGTCATGCCATGCAGCGTCTGGAAGTTGGTGGTAAATGCCATACAGCCTTCATCGTCCAGAAAACGCTTCAGGCCCAGCTCAATGCGCGCGGCATCCAGAACGTTTTGCCGCTTTTCACCGCCGACGGCGGCCACATCGGTGAAGCGGTACTGGCTCTCATACTCATCGACCAGTGCATTAACATCGCCATCGCTGACGCCGTTAATCACTTCGACCAAATCGCCCACGCCCCAGCCATTGACGGCATAGCCAAATTTGATTTGTGCCGCGACCTTATCGCCTTCCGTTACGGCCACTTCACGCATGTTATCGCCGAAACGGGCCACTTTCAGGTGCTGACTGGCCTGTTTGGCCAGCGCGGCGCGCATCCAGTTGGCCACGCGCTGTTGGCTGTGTTTATCCTGCCAGTGGCCGGTCACCACGCTGTGCTGCAGGCCCATACGTGCGCCGATAAAGCCAAACTCACGACCGCCGTGAGCGGTCTGGTTCAGGTTCATGAAGTCCATGTCCATGCTGTCCCACGGAATTTCGGCATTGAACTGGGTATGAAACTGCAATAACGGTTTCGTTAATACGTTTAAACCGCCGATCCACATTTTGGCCGGCGAAAAAGTATGAAGCCAGGTAATGATGCCCACACAGTTTTGATCGTGACTGGCGTCACGGCACAGCGACAGCGCTTCATCTGGCGATTTCACCAGCGGTTTGAGTGCCAGGCGCACAGGCAGCCCCGCCTGATTCAGACCTTCCACCACCTGACGGGCATTCTGCTCAACCTGACGTAACGTTTCCGCTCCGTAGAGGTGCTGTGTACCAATGACAAACCACACGTTGAACTGTTGCATAAACCACTCCTTTACTTAGCGGAAGCGGAACGTGCGGCATAATGAGGTTCTGCCGTCACGCACCATTGTTGATAGCGTTGATAAAGTTCCTGATAGCGCGCGACGCGCTGCGGATCGGGCTGCAGCGTGACGTCAATCGGGCTGGCCATCACGTTCTGTGCCTGCTCGACGTCGCGGTGAACACCGGCGGCCACGGCGGCGAAGATGGCGGCGCCCAGGGCGCAGCATTCATCTGAAGAGACGATATCCAGCGGGCGATTCATCACGTCGCAGCAGGCCTGCATAATGGCGGGAGACTTACGGGCAATGCCGCCCAGGGTCAAAATGTTCTCAACCGGAATATCCTGCTGCTCGAAGCACTCCATGATGGCGCGGGCGCCAAATGCGGTCGCCGCAATCAGGCCGCCAAACAGGGCAGGCGCATCGGTGCCGAGATTAAGATCGGTGATCACACCTTTAAGGCGCTGATTGGCGTTCGGTGTACGGCGGCCATTGAACCAGTCCAGCACCACCGGCAGATGATCCAATTGCGGATTGGCGGCCCAGGCGTCAGTCAGGTTTTTGATCAGCGACTTTTGCATCTCTGCCAGTTGCGGTTTCAGTTCAGGATGGTGCTGCGCCGCCTGCTGTAACGGCCAGCCGAGCAGGCGACTGAACCAGGCATAAATATCGCCAAACGCCGACTGTCCGGCTTCCAGACCCATTGCGCCCGGTACCACGCTGCCATCGACCTGTCCGCAAATGCCTTTGATCGCGCGGTCGCCCACCTTCTCAGTATCCGCAATCAGAATGTCGCAGGTGGAGGTGCCAATCACTTTCACCAGCGTGTAGGGCCGTGCGCCTGCGCCCACTGCACCCATATGACAGTCAAAGGCACCGCCTGAAATCGTCACCTTCTGGGATAATCCCAGGCGCTGTGACCACTCGGGACTCAACGTGCCCACCGGCAAATCCGCGGTCCAGGTGTCTTTAAACAGGGGAGAGTCAAGCTGCTGAGTAAGATGGGGATCGAGCGCATTCAGAAATTCCACATCCGGCAAGCCGTTCCAGTCGCCGTGCCACAGTGCTTTATGACCTGCGGCGCAGCGTCCACGGCGCAGTTTTTCTGGGGCAACGGTATCGCTGAGCAATGCCGGTACCCAGTCGCACAGTTCAACCCAGGAGACTGCGGCCTCGCGCACAGCTGCATCGTGACGCGTCACGTGAAGGATTTTTGCCCAGAACCATTCAGAAGAGTAAATACCGCCAATGTAACGGCTGTAGTCGGTAAAGCGGCCGCTACGGCACAGCTGATTGATCTCTTCGGCTTCTTCAATTGCCGTATGATCTTTCCACAGCACAAACATCGCGTTCGGGTTTTCAGCAAATTCAGGCCGCAGCGCCAGAACCTTGCCGTCACGGTCAACAGGCGCGGGCGTGGAGCCGGTACTGTCAACGCCGATACCGACGACGGCAGCGCGTTGTTCTTCACTCAACGCATTTAACACCTCGAGCATCGCCTGCTCCATGGCATCAATGTAGTCTTGTGGATGGTGACGGAAGCGGTTGCTGTGAGGATCGCTGTAAAGGCCTTGCTGCCAGCGTGCATAGTTTGCCACGGCACTTTGCAGCTCCTGACCAGAGTGACAATCCACCGCCAGCGCACGCACCGAATCACTACCAAAGTCCAGTCCCAGGGTGATGGCTTCAGTACGCATTTGAATCTCCTGTTATGAATAAACCTCCTTATCCTGTGATGTGTAAGAAATAACGGTTAGTCACGGCTGGCTGAGAATATGCACTTTTCTGCCATCAGCAGTGAAATTGTGATCCATTGCAAAAGTTAAGAGACGGTTAAATTCGCTGAATATATGGATCATTCTGTCGTGATTTTAAGATGTGATACCGCTCTACATTTTTCTTCTGCATTCCCGCTAAAAATAGGCCAACGTTTAAGCAGGCTACCATCGCGGCTCGCGCTAACGTCCTGATTTACTTCTGTACCCCTAAAAGAAAGTTAACTGGTAGCGTTTACACCAATTCGTTTTTAACAGCGATAAAACAACTAGCGCCGGAGAGCATCATGCATAAATTCACTAAAGCGTTGGCAGCCATTGGGCTGGCAGCGGTTATGTCACAATCAGCTATCGCCGAGACCATGAAGCTGGGTTTTCTGGTCAAGCAACCCGAGGAGCCGTGGTTCCAGACGGAATGGAAATTTGCCGATAAGGCCGGGAAAGATCTGGGCTTCGAGGTCATCAAAATTGCCGTTCCGGACGGTGAGAAAACCCTCAATGCGATAGACAGCCTTGCGGCAAGCGGCGCGAAAGGTTTTGTTATCTGTACACCGGATCCCAAGCTGGGCTCGGCCATTATGGCAAAAGCACGGGGCTACGGACTGAAAGTGATTGCGGTGGATGACCAGTTCGTCAACGCCAAAGGCAAACCCATGGATAGCGTGCCGTTAGTGATGATGGCGGCGACCAAGATAGGTGAGCGCCAGGGTCAGGAACTCTATAAAGAAATGCAAAAACGCGGCTGGGACGCAAAAGACACGGCGGTGATGGCGATTACGGCGAACGAGCTGGATACCGCCCGTCGTCGTACCGGGGGTTCGATGGATGCGCTAAAAGCCGCAGGATTCCCGGAAAAACAGATCTACCAGGTGCCTACCAAGTCCAATGATATCCCTGGTGCATTCGATGCGGGTAACTCTCTGCTGGTTCAGCACCCGGAAGTGAAACACTGGTTGATTGTCGGCATGAACGACAACACCGTGCTGGGCGGCGTGCGCGCAACCGAAGGACAGGGCTTTAAAGCCGCTGACGTCATCGGTATCGGTATTAACGGTGTGGATGCGGTGAGTGAACTGTCGAAGGCCAACGCAACCGGCTTCTATGGATCTCTGCTGCCAAGCCCGGATATCCACGGTTATAAGAGCAGCCAGATGCTCTACAACTGGGTGAGCAAAGGTCAGGAACCGCCGAAATTCACTGAAGTCACCGACGTGGTGTTAATCACCCGCGACAACTTTAAAGCCGAGCTGGCGAAGAAAGGGTTGATGTAACAGCAGGCTGCTGAGGCAGCACAGGTAAAGTCATTATCGGGCCACAGAGAAAGCAGGGGTTTTACAGCGTTACCCAATGGGGTAACAGGATAAATCCTTAACTGCCGGTGGCCCGAATCATCAACGCCATTTTTTGGAGAAACCATGAACACTGATTCAGCCTTTCTGTCGTTTCATGGCATCAGTAAAACCTTTCCCGGCGTCAAAGCGTTACAGGACATCTCTTTTGAGTGCCACGGTGGTCAGGTGCATGCGCTAATGGGAGAAAACGGTGCCGGTAAATCGACACTGCTTAAAATCCTCAGTGGTAGCTATCTGCCGAGCGGCGGTGAAATTCGTATCAAAGGAAAGCCGGTTAATTTTCAGCACACCACTGACGCGCTGGACGCGGGCGTGGCGATTATCTACCAGGAACTGCATTTAGTCCCCGAAATGAGCGTGGCAGAAAATATTTATCTCGGTCAGTTGCCGCACAAGCGCGGGCTGGTCAACCGAAAACTGCTGCGTTACGAAGCCGGACTGCAACTGAAAAACTTAGGAATGGACGTTGATCCCGACATGCCGCTGAAATACCTGTCTCTGGGGCAATGGCAGATGGTGGAAATTGCCAAAGCGCTGGCGCGGAATGCGCGCATCATTGCGTTTGATGAGCCCACAAGTTCACTGTCTGCACGGGAAATCGATAACCTGTTCCGGGTTATCCGTCAACTGCGGGCAGAAGGGCGCGTGGTGCTCTACGTTTCGCATCGTATGGAAGAGATCTTTGCCCTCAGCGACGCCATCACCGTTTTTAAAGATGGCCGCTATGTTCGAACCTTTACCGACATGGCCAACACGCATCACGACGATCTGGTTCAGGCGATGGTCGGGCGTAATCTGGGCGACATTTATGGGTATTCGCCGCGTGAAAAAGGCGCCGTGCGGCTCGAACTGCAAAATGTGGAAGCGAAGGGCGTCAGAACGCCGATTTCGCTCAATGTGCACGCGGGCGAAATTGTCGGCTTATTTGGCCTCGTTGGCGCAGGGCGCAGCGAGCTGCTGAAAGGGCTGTTTGGCGCAACGCGACTGCGTGGCGGTCAGGTGCTGCTGGATGGCGAACCGCTGAAGCTCAGCGCCCCAATCGATGCTATCCGTGCTGGCGTGATGCTCTGCCCGGAAGATCGCAAAGCCGAAGGCATCATTCCGGTACATTCGGTCCGCGACAATATCAATATCAGCGCCCGTCGCCATAACCTGACCGCCGGATGCCTGATTAAAAACGGCTGGGAAGCCACGAACGCTGACCGTCATATTCGTTCGCTCAACATCAAAACACCGAGTGCCGATCAGCTGATCATGAACCTCTCTGGCGGCAACCAGCAAAAAGCCATTCTGGGGCGCTGGTTGTCAGAGGAGATGAAAGTGATCCTGCTTGATGAGCCCACGCGCGGCATTGACGTTGGGGCCAAGCACGAAATTTATAACCTGATTTATGCGCTGGCAAACAAGGGCATTGCGGTGCTGTTTGCTTCCAGCGATCTTCCGGAAGTGATGGGCCTTGCTGATCGCATTGTGGTCATGCGTGAAGGGGCTATCGCCGGAGAAATACTGCATGACGAGGCTACGGAGCAGCAGACGCTGAGCCTGGCTATGCCTAAAACGACACAAGCGGCCGCCGTGGCCTGACAGGAGAGTACCGTGACTTCATCCACGACATCTAATACGCCGCCAGCAGCGCCACGCCGTGGTCTGCATTTTGGTCGCATCTGGGACAATTTCGGCATGCTGGTGGTCTTTGCACTGCTGTTCATTGCCTGTGCTGTGTTTGTGCCCAACTTCGGCTCCTTTATCAATATGAAAGGCCTGGGGCTGGCCATGTCGATGTCCGGCATGGTCGCCTGCGGCATGCTGTTCTGTCTGGCATCCGGCGATTTCGACCTCTCGGTTGCCTCCGTTATCGCCTGTGCAGGCGTGGTAACGGCGGTGGTCATTAACATGACCGAAAGCCTGTGGATTGGCGTGGGGGCCGGGCTGCTGCTTGGAATGGCGACCGGCTTTATCAACGGTTTCGTGATTGCACGACTGAAGATTAACGCCCTGATTACGACCCTGGCGACAATGCAGATCGTGCGTGGTCTGGCCTACATCTTCTCCGATGGTAAAGCGGTCGGCATCGAAGACGAGCGCTTCTTTGTACTGGGCTTCGCCAACTGGCTGGGCGTACCTGCACCCATCTGGATCACCCTGGCCACCATGGTGATTTTTGCCTTCCTGCTGAATAAAACCACGTTTGGACGCAACACGCTGGCTATCGGCGGCAATGAAGAAGCCGCGCGACTGGCAGGCGTGCCGGTAGTGCGGACCCGTATCATTATTTTTATCCTTTCAGGTCTGGTTTCCGCCGCGGCGGGCATCATTCTGGCGTCCCGTATGACCAGCGGACAGCCGATGACCTCCATCGGTTATGAGCTGGTGGTCATTTCTGCCTGCGTCCTGGGCGGCGTCTCCCTTAAGGGCGGAATCGGTAAAATTTCCTACGTGGTGGCGGGCGTGCTTATTCTTGGCACCGTCGAGAATGCGATGAATTTGTTAAATATCTCGCCATTCTCACAGTATGTTGTGCGTGGTTTGATACTGTTAGCCGCGGTGATATTTGACCGCTACAAACAAAAAAATAAAGTCTGATTTGGCGTGAAACCTTCCCGCGGACGCGAAAGGCGTCCGCGGGTGATCACTCAACGACGAAGTGAGGACATTATGTATCACCGTGAATTACCGGCAGAGCAGCAAAATCCCCTGCTGCCCGGATACGCGTTTAATGCCTGGCTGGTGGCGGGTTTAACGCCTATCACCGCGGATGGTCCGCTGGATTTCTTTATCGATCGCCCGCACGGCATGAAGGGCTATATTCTTAACCTGACCATCAAAGGCAAAGGCCGGGTATTCGATGGCGAAAAAGCCTTTGATTGTGAACCCGGTGAAATGCTGCTGTTTCAGCCGAAAACCGCCCACTATTACGGTCGTGCCCCCGACAGCCCGCAGTGGTTTCACCGCTGGGTCTATTTCCGGCCGCGCGCTTACTGGCATGACTGGCTGCGCTGGCAGGATGAGCAGGAAGGTGTAGGGCGCCTGCGGTTGCCTGAATCCCTGCGTGGCGAATTCGATCGCCTGTTTGCCACCATTGAACAAACCCATAACTCCTCACGCCGCTTTGCCGAAGAACTGGCGATGAATTTGCTGGAGCGCCTGTTGCTGCGTGCGGTGGAGGAAGATCCGCGGAATCACCAGCAAATTCGCGATCCGCGCATCATCGAAGCCTGTCAGTATGTGAACAATCATCTCGCCAGCGAGGTGAAAATTGAAGAAGTGGCTCGCCACGTCTGCTTATCGCCTTCGCGGCTGGCGCACCTGTTCCGTGAGCAGATGGGCGTGAATCTGCTTCGCTGGCGTGAAGATCAGCGGGTGATACGGGCCAAGTTGCTGCTGCAGACCACGCAGGAGCCGATTGCCAGCATTGGTCGCGAAGTGGGCTATGACGATCAGCTTTATTTCTCGCGCGTCTTCCGTAAACGTGTGGGCGTCAGCCCCAGTGATTTTCGTCGACGTAATCAGGACGTGCACGATAATTTAGCCAGTCAGCACGCCTGGACGGTCGCCCGCAGCACAGTCTCCTGATTTTAAGGGCAATCCTCCTTGTCCTGACGAGACTATTAGTCTTAAATCAGTCTGGTTAGCGAATAGAGAGGAAAAGGAATGAGCGAGAAACTGCGAGTTGGACTCATTGGATATGGCTTTGCCAGTAAAACATTTCATGCCCCGCTGATTGCGGGAACGCCGGATGTTGAGCTGGCAGCCATTTCCAGCAGCGATGCCAGCAAAGTCAATGCCGACTGGCCCTCCGTAAAGGTGGTGGCCGATCCTCAGGCGCTGTTGGACGATCCCACCCTACAACTGATTGTCATCCCCACCCCCAACGATACGCATTTTCCCCTGGCCAAAGCGGCACTGAATGCGGGCAAGCACGTGGTCGTTGATAAGCCCTTTACCGTGACGTTGTCACAGGCGCGCGAGCTGGATGCGCTAGCCAAAGCCAAAGGGTTGTTGCTGTCTGTGTTCCACAACCGCCGCTGGGACAGCGATTTCCTGACGCTAAAAGCCTTACTTGCCGAGGGCGAGCTGGGGGAAGTGCGCTATTTTGAATCGCACTTTGACCGCTTCCGGCTGGAGGTTCGCCAACGCTGGCGTGAAATGAAAGGGCCGGGCAGCGGTATCTGGTTCGATTTAGGCCCGCATCTGTTGGACCAGGCGCTGCAGCTGTTTGGACCACCGGTGGCGATCAATGTGGATTTAGCTGAACTGCGTCCCGGCGCACAAACGACCGACTACTTCCACGCCACGTTAACCTATCCGCAGCGACGTGTGGTAATCCACGCCAGCATGTTAGCGGCGGCAGAATCACCGCGCTATACGGTTCACGGTACGCGAGGCAGCTACGTGAAATACGGTCTGGACCCGCAGGAAGATCGTCTCAAAGCCGGTGATTTTCCGCCGAGCGAAGAGTGGGGCTACGATATGCGCGATGGCACGCTAACGCAGGTTGAGGGTGATAGCATGACCGAGAAAACCTGCCTGACACAGCCCGGCAACTATCCGGCCTACTATGCGGGGATCCGTGATGCCATTAACGGACGAGGCGCGAACCCGGTCACTGCTGAAGAGGCAATTCAGGTGATGGAGCTGATTGAGCGAGGGCTACAGTCGGCAGAAAAACGCCAGACGGTGTCTTTAAAATAGTCAATACGCAAAAAAAAGGCCGCTGAATCAGCGGCCTTGTTGTTTACTGCACCTTCGCCCGAATGGTCGCTTTTTCCGCCTCATTTAGGAAGGCAATCGTCAGGCCATTTTCCTGGGCCTGTCGCATCTGTGCCTGGCTTAACCCTGCCGCCGGGGCGGCATGCAGGTATTCATGGGCCAGCTCAATGCCTTGTACCGCAGGATCGTCGGTGTTAATCGTAGCCAGAACGCCGTGCTCCAGGAAGACTTTCAGTGGGTGCTGGGCCAGCGAGGCCACGGTACTGGTTTGAATATTGGAGGTCAGGCAGGATTCGATGCCGATCGCGTGTTCCGCCAGGTAATCCATCAGTGCGCGATCTTCAATCGCTTTCACGCCGTGACCGATACGTTCAGCGCCTAATTCACGAATGGCCTGCCAGATGCTTTCCGGGCCTGCTGCTTCACCAGCATGAACCGTAATGCGAAAACCGGCATCACGCGCGCGGGCAAAGTGGCTGAGGAATTGACTCCCCGGCGCACCCAGCTCGTCACCGGCTAAGTCGACGGCGGTGATATGGTCGCGGAAGGCCAGTAAACCGTTGAGCTCATCCAGACAGGCCTGTTCGCCAAACGTGCGGCTCATGATGCCGGTTAAACGCACGTCGATATCATGCTGCTGGCATCCGGCTTTTATGCCATCAATGACCGCCTCGACCACGCCTGCAATCGGCAGATTATGGGTCATCGCCATGTAGCCCGGCGAGAAACGCAGCTCGGTGTAATGAATGCCTGCTCTGGCGGCATCTTCCACGTTCTCCCGCGCCACGCGCTGGCAGGCGTCAAGATCGCCCAGCACTTTTACGCCCCAGTCCAGCTTTTGCAGAAAGCTCACCAGATCCGGCTGTGTTTCCGTTACCTGCACATGCGGGCGCAGGGCTTCAAGCGTAGTGGCGGGCAAGGACAGGTTAAACTGGCGGCCTAAATCAAGAATGGTTTGTGCACGGATGTTGCCATCAAGGTGGCGATGAATGTCGGTAAGCGGAAGTTTTGAATCAATCATGGAGTGCACTCGTCCGGGTATCTGTAAAGTGCAGAGCATTATAAAAATATCTTGCGCAACAACGCCAGCAATTTGCGCAACAAGTGAGTCAGGTGCTGATAAATTGCGCAAAGTTGCGTGATGAGCACTGAATGAATTTACCAGCAGCGGCACACCCGCCAGGCATTGGCATAAAAAAGGCGGCCAAAGGCCGCCTGATTCCAGAAGATAACGCTTATTCTGGCATGCCTTCGTTGGTTGGCACGCCCAGCATGTAACGCGACATAAACTGTTCCAGCGTCATTTTGTCGCCGTTCATATTTACCTGGCCGTTAGCATACTGCAGGCTGGTAACGATATTGTTGTCCTGGGTTTGCGTCAGACGGAACATCTGTCCCATCGCTGCCAGGCCTTTGACCTGCTGATCCGCCAGCTTCTGCGCGTCGTCCGCCTGATAGCCCTCAGCCAGGCCAATATGGCGCATGGTTTCGGTTGCCATTGGCATATTCACAGAGAGTTTTAAATCCAGCGTTTTCAGCACGCGATCAACCGATGCGGCCAGCGTCTGCGGCTCGCCCGTTACCGTCGACGGATCGTTAAAATTAACGTTCAGATTAAAGGTGCTTTCGCCTTTATCGTTCTTCCAGCTCAGCGGTGCAACGCTAACGGTAGGCGCACCTTTTAACAGGGTAGGCAGATTATTCAGCAGAATGGCACGAACACCGTTCTGGAAACGAACCGGATCATCTTCCACGCCCGGCTGATTCATCAGCGTGGTCAGCTGTGCGTTGTAGTTGTCAGAGAAGGTTTTTACGCTTTGCGCATCGAACTGAGACAGCTTCATTTTTAATGCGAACTGGCCCAGATTTTGTTTCTGCACTTCCACGCCATCAATTTTATAGTTGATGTCGCCACTGATTTTGCCCGCTTTATTATCAAAAGCAGAATCACCGACCATCTTATTCAGGATCACCGCGTCCTGTCCGTTAACGGCGGCAGCCAGTTTATCCACGCTGATTGACTGATCGCCAATGCGAACGCCTTCGCTGGTCAGGTGCGTATCGGCTTTAAGCTTCAGTCCGTTTAACGTAAACATGACCGGCTGATCGACCTGGTTTTTGCTGGTGATCGCAATACTGTCGATGTCGCTGTCCAGCGAAACTTTATCGCCTTTGTTATCTGCGCTGATATTCACCGTGCCGCCGCTGGTGGCCGCGCGCTGCGCCGTTTGTGCATTTTGATAATCGATGGGCAGAATATTTACCGCGGTATCGGTGCTTCCACTGTATCCCACGCGCGTTTCAGCATTGATAAACGACTGGTTGTTGGTCAGCTCAAACAGTTTTTTTACCGCATCGGTGTTTGCCAGCGTGGTGTGAACAGAGGCCATGCTGGGAATGAGGTTGAATTTTTTCAGCTGGGCAAACGGGAAAGGACCGTGATCGATCTGTTCATTCAGAATGATGCTCTGGCCGGGTTTTAGCAGCGGGTTGTCTTCCGTCTGCGAGCTCGCCTGGATAACCACATTCATTTTACTGCTGAAAATGCCGCGTTGATAATCCTGATAGCTCACTTTAAGACGACTGTTCGGGGCCATCGCCGTTAACTGGGCATTGGCGTTCTGGATCATCTGATCCATATTGCTTTCCAGCTTTTTGCCGGTAAACCATGCCGCACCTGTCCAGACTACGCCCAGAGCAACTACCACACCAACGGCAACTTGAGTCTTTTTCATTGCTGAATCGTCCTTATCCTTGATTTCACCCGCCTGACAGACCGCGCCAAACGGCGGATGAAAAAGCGCCCACAGGCATTTTTAGCTAATAGATTGAAATAATAGCAGTTAAGCGCGGTGACGTCAGCCGTCTCAGCTTAACTCATTAAATACGCGTGCAACACGGCCGTGACCTGCAATGGTCAGAGACGGATCGCTGGCTGCCACGAAACAGGATTCGCCAGGTTTGAGCACCAGCTGCTGCTGACCACAGACGAGCGTCGCCTCGCCTTCAACGCAAAACAGCAACGCAGCGCTGTCCTGATGGACAGAAAGCGGATCATCAGTAAGCGCATGAATAGAGAACGAAAAATCCTCCACGGGTACGGGGAAATGCAGGCTGTTTTCGTGCTGCTCGGGTTGCGTGAGCAGTTGACTGGCCGGCTTTTCTTTAAATGCAAGGTTGGCCATCAATTCTGGGATATCGATATATTTCGGCGTCAGGCCCGCGCGCAACACGTTATCAGAGTTGGCCATGACTTCCAGCGCGACGCCGTGCAGGTAGGCGTGCGGGGTTTCGGCAAACAGGAACATGGCTTCGCCGGGTTGCAGCGTGATCACGTTAAGCAGCAGCGGTGAAAACAGGCCGCTGTCTTGCGGATACACTTCCGCAATGTCGTTGATAGTCTGCCATGGCTCGCCATGATGCTGCTGTGCGGCGGTCATCAGTACGCGCAGCGCCTGCGTTTTTTCATCATCCTCAAGGGAAAGCAGGGTGGAAAACAGCTGGGCAAGATTCGCCAAAGTGGGCTGGCGCAGGAACTGGGCGATCTGCGGGTGTGCCTCGGCAACCGGCTCCAGCAGCGAAACCATTTCGTTCAGTTCGCGAAAACCGTTGATGGCTTTGAAGGGCGTCAGCGCATAGACCAGTTCGGGCTTGTGATTAGCGTCTTTATAATTGCGTTCTGCGGAATTGAGAGGGACTGACGCGGCATTTTCACGCGCAAAACCCTCTTCGGCGGCGCGTTTGCTGGGATGCACCTGAATGGACAGCGGCTGATCGGCACACAGCACTTTAAACAGAAAAGGCAGCTCACCAAAGCGCTTAGCAACGGCATCGCCCAGCATCTGCTGCGGATTGGCCGCAATCACATCACGTAACGAACGGGGCTTGCCATGTTCTTCCACAGTCGATGGGCTTTTAGGGTGCGCACCCATCCACAATTCAGCCATCGGTAACTGCTTTGGATTGGCTATGCCATACAGCGAGGTTAAAGCGGTTTTACTGCCCCATGCATAGTTTTGCAGGGAGTTAATCATTTTTTTCATTTTTTTAATTGCCTTACTGGCGGAAAAAGACTGCGCTTATTAAACCAGAAACCGCCATGGAAAATACATATCCCGCGCAAGAAGGATGCTAAGCTCGGAGGATGTTAAAAAATTGTGTAAGTTTAACCGCGTCAGACAGGGGCTAATCGACAACCGATGACGCTAAGTCTTATCTAAAACTGTGCTAAGGAGAGAATCATGGCAGCCAATCGCGTTGAAAAAGATTCAATGGGGCCAATTGATGTACCGGCTGAGAAACTTTGGGGCGCTCAGACACAGCGCTCACTGGAGCACTTCCGCATCTCGACAGAAAAAATGCCTGTCGCGCTGGTTCATGCGCTGGCAATGACCAAGCGCGCCGCCGCGAGCGTTAACCGGGATCTGGGCTTATTACCGGCCGAGCGGGCGGAAGCGATCGTGAACGCCGCCGATGAGGTGTTAGCGGACAAGCACAGTGACGAATTCCCCCTGGCAATCTGGCAGACCGGTTCAGGTACCCAGACCAACATGAACATGAATGAAGTGTTGGCTAACCGGGCCAGTGAGCTGCTCGGCGGAGAGCGCGGTATGTCGCGCCTCGTGCATCCTAACGACGATGTTAACAAGAGCCAGAGTTCGAATGATGTGTTTCCCACCGCCATGCACGTGGCGGCCGTCATTGCGGTGCGTGAACATCTGATCCCACAGCTGAACGTGCTTAAACAAACGCTGAGCGCCAAATCTGAGGCGTTTAAAGACATCGTTAAAATTGGCCGCACCCATCTCCAGGACGCCACGCCGTTAACACTGGGACAGGAAATCTCGGGCTGGGTTGCCATGCTTGAGCATAACCTCAGGCACATCGAACAGAGCATTCCGCACCTTGGAGAACTGGCGCTGGGTGGAACGGCGGTAGGAACCGGGTTGAATACGCATCCTGAATATGCCGTTCGCGTGGCTAAAGCACTGGCCGACCTGACCGGACAACCCTTCGTGACCGCGCCCAACAAATTTGAAGCGCTGGCAACCTGCGATGCGCTGGTGCATGCGCACGGCGCACTTAAAGGGCTGGCGGCGTCGTTGATGAAGATTGCCAACGACGTGCGCTGGCTGTCATCGGGCCCACGTTGTGGTATCGGTGAAATCGCTATTCCGGAAAATGAACCGGGCAGCTCCATTATGCCGGGCAAAGTGAATCCAACCCAGTGTGAAGCCCTGACAATGTTGTGCTGCCAGGTAATGGGAAATGATGTAGCGATTAACATGGGCGGTGCGTCAGGCAACTTCGAGCTGAACGTTTATCGTCCGATGATTATTCATAACTTCCTGCAATCGGTTCGTTTACTGGCCGACGGCATGGACAGCTTTAACCACCACTGCGCGACCGGTATTGAGCCGGTGCGTGAGCGAATTGAACAGTTACTCAACGAATCGCTCATGCTGGTTACCGCGTTAAATACCCACATCGGTTATGACAAAGCGGCGGAAATTGCCAAGCAGGCTCACAAGCAAGGCTTAACGCTTAAAGCCTCGGCGCTGAAACTGGGTTATCTGACTGAAGACGAGTTTGATGCCTGGGTTCGCCCGGAAGAGATGGTTGGCAGCATGAAGCAGTGAATCAGGCACGTCAGGGCCTTCACGGCCCTGATATCACACCAGACAATCAACCCATAAGTGCAGCCGGGGGATCAGCAAAGACAGCGGTTCGGCGGCTGGCTTATAGCGATGCGTAATATTGTCGGCATCATAATTCAGCAGCTCACCCAACTGCGGCACCTGGCTGCGGTCGCGGCACAGCACCAGAATCGGTGACGGGCAGGCCAGCTGGGTTTGCTTTTTCTCTTCTGCGCGCCAGATGCGCGCAATAGGCTGCACTTTCACCGGGCGTTTAATCTTAAGACGTGCTGAGGCGGGCAGGGCGCGGACATCTGCCAGCTCCTGTTGAACCTTTTCTGCCCACTGTTCTCGTGTCCAGGGCGCCTGGGCGCGGCCCGCTTTCAGGCTTCTTTCCAGTTGGGCAACGATCTCTTCCCGTTTCACGTTTTTAATCACCTGCTTATTGGCCCAGCCAAAACGTACACTTTCCGGTGCCGGGATCGCGGTGATGGTCCGGTAGGCATTCAGGGTGATTAGCCCTCGTAAATGCTGATGGACAAACTCAAAGCGGGCTTCAGAGGGCAGGCCGGACTCCACCGTAATCAGGTGCTCCAGCCGGGCTTTAAGGTGATTGATTCCCGCGATGCGCTCAGTGAGCTCCGTTTCTTCCTGTTCGCTGCACGCAAGACAAAGCGCACCTGGCAAGCGCACGGCGGCTTTAGTACTGAGCTTTTCCGACTGATGTTGCATAAACAGCCGGCAGTAGTGATTCATGGCCATGTCTCGCGCCTGAATGCCAAGCAGCTGCTCAACGGCAAGTTGCGTCACAGGATCGTGCTCATGACCTTTTTCGACGGGCGGTAAACGAAAGACCCGGGCAATCAATAGCGGTAGCGACTCAATCTGCTGCCGCAAGGCACCTAACGCCTGTTCAAGATCTTTTACGCATTGCTGCATGTCAGTCACTAAATCGTAGCGCGCCATTCTGTTCTCCATAGTTACAACATGCTCAATGTGGCAGAAGTCGCAAGGCGCTGCAATAGCGAATGTAGTTACAACATACTATTAGTCGTGTTGTTAAAACCGTGCCGCCATTCGGCGCAGGCAGGAAAAAGTGGCCCCCGTTTTTTCCATTGCATTAACATGTTATAAAAACGCTTCGCTCGCTAACGGATTCCCGACATGGACGTAATCAAAAAGCCCGGTTCATTCAGCATTGTCCTTATGGGGCTGGTTCAGATCCTCTCCTGGGGCGGATCCTTTTATCTGATGGCGGTGATGGCCGCGCCCATCGTGGCGGAGACCGGTTGGTCGCAACAGTGGGTTTATGGTGGGCTCTCGTTAGGCATTCTGGTTTCCGGGCTACTGGCCCCGCGCTGTGGGCACATGATTGCCCGGACCGGCGGGCGTTTGATGCTGGCGTTAAATGGCTTTGTGATGGCGGCAGGGTTGATCCTCATGGGGTTCAGCCATCATTTACCTGTGTTTTTATTGGCCTGGGTCATCATTGGCGTGGGCATGGCTATGGGGCTGTACGATGCGCTCTTTGCCACCCTGGGCACTCGCTATGGCGGACACGCGCGCAGCGCGATAACCGGCATAACGCTTATTTCCGGTTTCTGCACCAGCCTGGTCTGGCCGGGAACGGCACTGCTGATCCACTGGCTTGACTGGCGCGGCGCCTGTTTTGCCATCGCCGGACTGTTACTGGTTTGCGTTCTGCCCGTTTATCTCTTTGCACTGCCGCAGAGCAGTTTGCCCGTAGCGGTTAAACGTCAAAGCCTGCCTGCCGCTGAGACCGATTTGCCTGTGGTACTGTTTCGCCTGCTGTGTGCCATTTTCACCCTGGCATCGGTCATCATGACGGCCATCTCCGTGCAGCTTATTACCCTGCTGGAAGCGAGCGGTTACAGCCTGGCCTCGGCGCTGGCGATCAGCGCCATACTGGGGCCGTGCCAGGTGGCTTCGCGGATTATCGATATGGTTTTCAAAGGGAGTCACCCCATCTGGACCACGTTTTTTTCTGTTGGATTCGTCGCGTTGGGCCTGGTGCTGCTGGCGCTGTTTCCTCAAACGGCGTTGTTCAGCATGATCCTTTACGGTGCAGGCAACGGCCTGCGTGCGATTGTGCGGGGCACGTTGCCATTGGTGATGGTCAAACCGGAAGCCTATGCCGTGCTCGCAGGCAGAATGGCGCGCCCGGCGCTAATGGGCCAGGCAATAACGCCGCTGGTGTTTGGCTATGTGTTTGCCACCCTGGGCGCAGACGCCACCTTATGGCTGCTTTGCACGCTCGCCGTGCTGAACCTGCTGCTGGTGGTGGCGTTAAAAAAACGGCTTCCCGCACAGGTCAACGCAGCGCCTTAAGCGAATCGGCAAGCAGAATGGCGGTAAGCACCTTGTGCTGTTGACGGCTTCAGTGTGGTGAATATGTGCCTTGTCGCGGGCCTCTTGCTTCTAAAAACCCACCGCCTTTGTTATATTTACAGCTGATTCATTGTTCACTCATGCGGCAATACAACAACAAAAACGCACCGCAATTCAGGATACAAAGATGCTTGATTATCGCTTCCCGACAGCTTTGCAAATGGTTCTGAGCGTGGCGATGGCGGAGCAAATGGGAAAACGCTCTACCAGCGCGATTCTCGCTTACGGGCTTGAAGCAAACCCGAGTTTTATCCGCAAGTTGATGGTGCCATTAACGCGTGACGGCATTATTGTGTCTACGCTGGGACGCACCGGCTCCATTCATCTTGGCCGACCGGCGGCAGACATCACCCTGCGTGATATTTATGTTTCCGTCACTGATGATAAAAAACTCTGGGCTGCGCGCCCGGACGTCGCGCCGCGTTGCCTGGTCAGCGCCAACCTGTGCTGGTATTTTAAATCCATCGCAGAAGAAGCCGAGCAGGCCTCACTCGCGGTCCTGGCCAAACGCACGGTGGCCGATGCCTTAAATGAGCTGAAAACCCACGATACCAGCAACTGCACCGCCGTACCGGAACCGGATGTGGCAGAGCCTGAAAGCGAGTGCAAAAAAAGCCGCTGATGCGGCTTTTTTTATGTGTTGATTATCCCTCAAGGAAACAGCGCTTTGCCGCGCGTCACATTTTGCCCGTCACCATGATTATCCCCCCTGTTACAGGGCACTGTCCTTTCTGCCCGGCCCATCATTTTTTTTAGCGTGCAGGCTTAGCGTAAAACAACCGCATCACCGATGGCATACAGCCTGCAACTGCCTTTATCACCACGGTTAAAGGTATTGCAATATTCGAGGGCGATGCTGGCCGCATCGTCGCCGGTTCTGGCCCAATAGGCGCTTCCCCATGCGCCTTCCGGACCGATCGCGAAGGCTTTTTCATACAGACGGGACGAGGTGTAATGTTTAAACGCCTCCGCCCCGGCTTTATTTAACGCCGCAGGCACGGGCAAGGTGGTGTCGGGAAGAGAGACAACCTCTTGGTAAGGCAGATGATGCGCCTGTAGAAACGCGGAAACCGTCTGCCACCAAAATGCTTCAGGCGCACTATCCATGAAAACATGCCCATTCTTACCAAAGGGGGGCATTTCACGAAATTCAGCGCTGCCGCCCTGACGTCGATAGGCGTCATAAAACGTTCTTCCCACGTCAGGCGAGAAATCCTGATCGTTGGCAGAGTAGAGCCAGAGCGAGGGGAGACGTGCCGTTGCACCGTAGCGTTCGAATGCGGTAAGCAGACCCGGTCCATCACAAAGCGATTTATCTTTATTCGCGCCCCGGCCGCCGTCAAAATTAATGACCGCGCTAACGCCAGGCGGATTCGCCGCGCTGGTTGCCAGAACGGCAAAGCCGCCGGAAGACATGCCAGCCAGAATCGCGTTTTCCCGCGATGCCCAGGGCTGTCTTTGCAGTACAGCCAGCGCGGCCAGCAGATCCATCCGATCTCGCTGCCCGGCCAGCTGATGGCGCGGCTGTTCACATGAACCGCCCGCATATTCTGCGTTTCCGCTTGAGTGGCCATAGCCTTCGCGTAACACCACCACTGCAGCATAGCCGTGGCGTGCAAACGCCAGAGCCGTGCCTGACATACGGTTTGGATTCATGATGCCGCGATCAAAGGCCCGGGAGCCTTCAGTCCCGTTAGTTATCAAGACCAGCGGTGCGGCACCGGTTGCGCTGGGTCGGGTGACAAAGGCATCAAGCTCAGCGAACTGGCCATTGCTCAGCGTCACCTCAAGGGTAAGGGGCTCTCTAATCAGTCCATCAAATTGCTGGTATGGCGAAAGGGGCAAGCTAATGGAAGGAAGTGAAATCACAAGCAGGCACAGAATCATCATATTGCGCTGAAAACGAAACGGCATTCTGAACATTTCCTTTTGCTTTTTGCTTTTGGAGGTCACAAGAGCGGGCGACAGATTATCAATCATGCGGGATATCGCGTCCGTCACATTATCAGCCATAACTATGTCATGCATGCGACGGCGAAATTCTGCCTCGCCCATTAACAGGGTTTTATTTTTAAAAGCAAAAGCGGTGCGCTAAGCAGGTGGGAAAGCATGAAGCCGGAGGGATGACAGCAGGCGGTGTTCAATCGCCCGCTGTCGACTCCGTTATGGCGCGTTCTGTAAGCGCTGCTCAGCGGCTTTACGCGTCACCAGCTTGCGCAGCGTCACGTAGAACACCGGCGTCAGGAACAGGCCAAACAGCGTAACGCCTAACATACCGGAGAACACGGTAACGCCGGTAACGCCACGCACTTCAGCACCCGCACCTTCACCCAGAATCAGGGGGATCGTGCCGGCAATAAAGGCGATAGAGGTCATTACGATAGGACGCAGGCGCAGACGGCAGGCTTCCAGCGCCGCTTCTGTAATGCCTTTGCCCTGAATCTCCAGTTCGCGGGCGAACTCCACAATCAGAATGGCGTTCTTACAGGCCAGCCCCATCAGCACGACCAGTCCAACCTGCACGAATACGTTGTTATCCCCACCGGTTAACCAGACGCCCACAAGGGCAGACAGCATGGTCACCGGCACAATCAGGATCACCGCAAGCGGCAGCGTCCAGCTCTCATACAGTGCAGCCAGCACTAAAAACGCCAGCAGGACAGCGACAGGAAAAACAATCAGGGCCGTATTACCCTGCGTCGCCTGCTGATAGCTGAGATCGGTCCATTCGATATTCATGCCGTTCGGCAGCAGCTGACCCGACATCGTTTCAAGTTGACGCATCGCCTGGGCCGATGAGAGCACGCGTGGATCGGCATCGCCGATCAAGTCAGCCGCCGGATAGCCGTTATAACGAATCACCGGATCGGGGCCGTAGGCCGTGGTGATGTGCACCATGCTGCCAATCGGCACCATCTCACCGCGGTCGTTACGGGTACGCAGGTTCGCGATGTCCTCAACGCTGTCGCGGAATTCCCCGTCGGCCTGCGCCATGACGCGCCAGGTGCGCCCAAAACGATTAAAGTCGTTAACGTAGGATGAACCCAGATAAGTTTGTAGCGTACTGAACAGATCGGTTAACGCTACGCCCTGTGCTTTCGCCTTATCGCGGTCAACCTGCACCTCCAGCTGTGGCACGTTGGCCTGATAAGAGGAGATCGGGAAGTGCATGCCCGGCGTCTGCATAACCGCGCCCGAGAGGGTGTTAATCGCGGTCTGCAGTGCGCCATAGCCCAGTCCGGCCCGATCCTGAACGTAAAGGGAATAGCCCGAACCCTGGCCTAGCCCCAGGATAGGCGGTGGCATAATTGAAAAGCCAAATCCCTGTTGAATGCGGGAAATTTTCGCATTGATCTCCGCGTTAATCTGCGCCGCCGTTTGTTTACGTTCGCTGAACGGCTTCAGGCCAAAAAAGACCGTGCCGCTGTTCGGCGTATTAGTAAACTGCAACGCGTTCAGGCCGGGGAAGGCCACCGCATAGGCCACGCCTTCCGTTTGCAGGCCGATTTCGCTCATCTGACGAATCACTTCATCGGTGCGCGCCAGCGACGAGCCTTCCGGCATTTTGACGCCGCCGATCAGGTAAAGCTTGTCCTGAGTGGGAATAAACCCGCCCGGCACCGCATGAAACATCCAGCCCGCGCCAGCCAGTAACACCAGGTAAACACCAAACACCGCGCCGCGACGACGCAGGGTTTTCCCCACCATCGATTCATAGCCGTGCGCGCTACGCTGAAAGAAGCGGTTAAACGGCCGGAAAATCCAGCCAAACAGCCTGTCGATCAGGCGCGTCGGCATATCTTTGGGGGCCTGATGATCCTTCAGTAACATCGCGGCCAGTGCGGGTGACAGGGTCAGTGAGTTGATGGCGGAGATCACGGTTGAAATCGCAATCGTGGTGGCGAACTGTTTGTAAAACTGGCCGGTCACGCCCGACAGAAACGCCATGGGCACGAACACCGCGCACAGCACGAGGGCGATGGCAATGATCGGGCCGGATACCTCACGCATCGCCTGATGGGCAGCGGCTTTGGGTGAGAGTCCCATCTCAATATTGCGTTCAACGTTTTCCACCACCACGATGGCATCGTCCACCACGATACCGATGGCCAGCACCAGTCCGAACAGGCTTAGCGTGTTGAGCGAGAACCCAAGCAGATACAGCACGCTAAAGGTGCCGACTACGGATACCGGAACCGCCAGCAGGGGAATAATGGAAGCGCGCCAGGTTTGCAGGAACAGAATCACCACCAGCACCACTAAAAACACCGCTTCCAGCAGGGTTTGCACCACAGCCTTAATGGAGTCGCGAACAAACACGGTAGGATCGTAAGGCGCAGCCCACTTCACATCGTTGGGGAAACGGGTGGCCAGTTCATCCATTTTGGCACGCACCGCGTTTGACAGATCGATAGCATTGGCGCCCGGTGCCTGGAAAATACCAATACCGACGGCGTCTTTGTTATTGAGCTGCGAACGCAGGGCATAGCTGCCTGAACCCATTTCAATGCGCGCCACGTCACGCAGCCGGACCAGTGAGCCGTCCTCTGACGTTTTCAGAATGATATCGCCAAACTGCTGCTCGTTTTCCAGCCGTCCCTGCATATTAATGGACAGCAGAAAATCGCTCTGTTTTTTTAACGGTTCCGCCCCAAGTTGCCCCGCAGAAACCTGTACGTTCTGCTCCTGCATCGCTTTCACAACGTCCGAGGCGGTTAAGCCGCGCGCCGCCACTTTGTTGGGATCGAGCCAGACGCGCATCGCGTATTCACCCGCGCCAAAAATCTGGATTTGCCCCACGCCCGGCAGACGGGCCAGCTCATCTTTGACTTTCAACGTGGCGTAGTTACGCAGATAGAGCGAATCGTAGGTGTTATTAGGGGAAAACAGATGCACCACTAAGGTCAGGGTCGGCGACATTTTTTGCGTCGTGATCCCGAGACGGCGCACGTCCTCCGGCAACCGCGCCTCGGCCTGGGCTACGCGGTTTTGCACCTGAACCTGGGCCTGATCCGGATCGGTACCCGGGCGGAAGGTCACGGTGGTCACCAGCACACCGTCAGAACCGGCCACGGACTTCATGTACATCATGTTTTCAACGCCGTTAATCGCCTCTTCCAGCGGCGTTGCCACGGAGTCGGCGATGGCTTTCGGGTTAGCGCCGGGATATTCGGCACGCACCTGCACGCTGGGCGGCACCACGTCCGGATACTCACTGATGGGCAGCAGCGGGATGGCGATCAGCCCGGTCATAAAAATCAAGACGGACAGCACGGCGGCAAAGATCGGCCGATCAATAAAAAAGCGGGAAAAATCCATAACAACCTCAGGTTATCGCGCGGCAGTCGCGGCCATATCGACGGTTTTTGCCGTTACCGGCATACCAGGCATAAACACTTTTTGCAGGCCGGCAACGATAACCCGATCGCCCGCCTGTAAACCGGTGGTAACGATGCGTAATCCGTCCGCCATCGCGCCGGGATGAACATCACGACGTTGGGCTTTACCCTGTGCATCGACCACATAGACATACTTGCGGTCCTGATCGGTCAGCACGGCTTTGTCGTCGATTAACACGGCATTAAACTGCGCGCTACCGGGAAGGCGAACGCGGGCAAACAGGCCGGGCGTATAGGTGCGCTGGCGGTTGTCCAGAAGGGCGCGCATGCGGATCGTACCGGTGCTGGCATTAAGTTGGTTATCAAGAAAATCGACGTTGCCGCGATGTGGATAACCTTGTTCGCCGGCCAGGCCGATTTCAACGGGCAGGGCATGCCGCTGTTGTCCCTGACGTGCCATTGCCTGATAGTGCAGGAAGGTGGTCTCATCGACGTCGAAATAGACGAACATCTTGTCCTGCGAAACCAGTGTGGTCAGTACGCTGGCGCTGTCGCCAGCGGTGACAAGATTACCGGCAGTAATCATGGCCCGGCTGGCCCGTCCGTCGATCGGCGCGGTGACGCGGGTGAAATCCAGATTGAGTTGAGCCATGTCGACAGAGGATTCGGCGGCCTGCACATCAGCCTGAGCCTGACTGGCTGTTGAACGTCGCTGTTCCCACATCTCGCGTGACACCGCCTGTGTACCCACCAGCTTCTCGGTGCGAGCCGATTCGCTGCGTGTCAGGCTGGCCTGACTGCGCGCGCGGGCCAGCGTCGCTTTTGCCTGTTCCAGTGCGGCACGGTAGCTGCGATCGTCGATGGTAAACAGGACCTGACCTTTCCTGACCTCGTCGCCTTCATGATAATTAACGCTGTCGATATAACCCGAAACGCGAGGCCGGAGCTGCACGCTTTCTACGGCTTCAACGCGCCCGTTGAAGCTGTCCCATTGACTGACAGGCTTCACCAACACATCCGCAACGCTGACGTCGGGCGGCGGCGGCGGGGCATTTTTAGCCTGGCCCGTGTCACAACCGCTCAGCAGACTAACCAGCAGCCCCATTCCCAGCAGGGAAGATCCCTGACGAACCCAGTGAGTAATCATTTTTGTAATCCCGCGATGACAGTGAAATAAGGCCCGAAGGCCAATATTTGCAACTTCTATGGTTGCAATTTATCGCGAGGAGTGTAGGCTTGTGCGACTAAGAACTGCAAGAATTACTGATACACTTTATGTGCGGTTTTCAATGCCGCGATCGGTGCCTGACAGCAGCCAAAAATAAGCCCCATAAAAAGTGCGGCATTTAATGTATTAATTAAACTTGCATTCAATGGCATTGTCAGCCACGCTTTAAGTGTAACTGCAACTGATACTAATACTGTTCGCGCCGCGACGGGAGAATAAACATGATGAGTAACGCTTTTATTCACGACCTGATTAGCTGGATCGATAACAATATCGAAGCACGTCTCGATCTCGACACTGTTTCTGAGCGCGCTGGCTATTCAAAATGGCACCTGCAACGGATGTTTAAAGAGCACACCGGCTATCCACTGGGTGAATACATTCGCATGAAGAAGCTGAAAAAATCGGCCGACCGTCTGACCAGCACCAACGAGCCTATCCTGAATGTAGCGATATCGCTGGGATTTGACTCGCAACAGTCTTTTAACCGCAGCTTTAAGCGTCAGTACGGTGTTGCCCCGGGTGCATGGCGCCGTCACACTGTGCCTTCGCAGTCAGCCATGCAGTAAAAGCAGTTTACCGCCAGGGCCAGGCAATCTGGCCCGCGCTTTTTTATCGCCCGCTAAAGCTGTTATCATCTGCATCCTGTTTAAAGGGATGCCATCATGTCAAAAAAACTGTGGGTTGGACTGGTTCTGATCCTTGTTCTCTGTTGGGTGGGGTTAAGACCTTATCTGACGTCTGCACCAGCCAAAACGTCGGCCTCGGATATCGCTGCCTTAACGGATGTGCGAACGGTCGCCCGTTGGGTGCTGCAGCATCAGCAACTGCCCGATTACTACATTACCAAAAAGCAGGCGCGTCGCCTTGGCTGGAATCCAGCGAAAGGGGACTTGTGTGAGGTATTGCCGGGGCGGGCCATCGGCGGCGATCGCTTTTCCAACCGGGAACGAAAATTGCCTGAACGCGCCGATCGCCAGTGGTTCGAGGCGGATGTGAACTACCGCTGTGGTCACCGTGAGGCTGACAGGCTGGTCTACTCCTCTGATGGTCTGGTTTTCCTCTCGACCGACCACTATCGCACCTTTAAGCCGGTTCAGTAACCATGCTGACCTTAAGCTTTGATCTGCGCCAGCTCATCGATCGCGAGGCTTTCTATCATGCGTTTGCGGCGCAGAGCGATTGTCCTGCCGGATTTGGCAATAATCTGGATGCGCTATGGGACTGGCTGACCGGAGGAATGGCGTTGCCCGCCACGATTCATCTGCTGCATGCAGAACGGCGCAATGAGGAACTGGCCCCCGTGGTGGCGTTGCTGGAAGAGGCGGCGCAGTCGCTGGCGGGCGAGCTGCGCCTGATTTACGGTTAGTGGCGCAGTGGCTTAAGCAGGGCTGTAAGTGACTCTCGCGCTGCAACCGGCAAGTCGCCCCCACCGGTATAGCCATTGTTTTCGATAATCACTGTGTTAAGCCCCACCAGCCAGTCGTAAATATAATAGGCCGTATGGTTTGCTGGCGCGGCGGAAAGCTTCGTCAGGCGCTGTCCTGCACTGAAATTAACGCTGGGTGCCGGCGGGCGCGAGAAAACAGGCTGCCCGCGATTGACCCGGCTGCCAGGACGTTCCGATTCCGGACGCTGCAGGAAGCCCAGCCAGGCCACAAAATCCCCCAGCACCGTCATCGCGCGCGTGACCTGACGGTCAGCACGTGATTCATGCGTCATGCTCTGCGCATCGGGTTCATGCAGCGCCTGCTGCAGGGACTGCAGAATACCGGTACGAAAGCTGGCCGTGATCAACTCTTCGATCAACCACTCCATCGTGGCTTTATCAATATTCAGTAAAGCCAGCAGGCTCTGATTTTCCGGCAGCTGACGCAGGTGGTTAAGCCACAGGCTAAACACCTGACGCGGGAACTGTGCCGATCCCTGACCGAAGCTGGTCTGCTTCGGGGCGGGCTGTTCAACTTCGTTATCGCTGAACAAATCAAATTCAAAGCCAATACCAAACTGATTTTCCGGGGCCTGAATGCTGGACGTCGCCGCCGGAACGGATGAGGTGGACTGGTTGAGCCAGAGCTGACGCAGGGCCTCGCGGGAGGGCTGTAAGCGCTCAAGCAGTTCGCCATGTAAACCGGTGCGGTGTTGTAAACACTTCAGCAGTGTATCGGCGATGCTTTGCTTGCGTGCCGCCTGGTCGGGCGATGCACCCGCTTCCGTCCAGGGCTGAAGGCGACGCTCGACAACGGTGTGCTGAATTTGTGCCAGTTGGGCGATCAGCATATCGCGACGGGCTTCAGGCTGCATTTCTTCCTGTAGCCAGTCAGACATCCGGTCCACGCCTGCGCGATCCAGTGCCAGCATGGAACCCCATTGCTGACCCGGCTGCCCCACCTGACGCTGCACTGCCTCGTCGACGTTGATCTGCTGATGCCGCGCATCGTAAGGGGTAATAGCCCAAATCAGACGGGGTTTCTCGCCCGCCTCATTGACCGGCTGGTGACGCTGCCATTCCCGTAACGCCTGACTGGCGACGTCAACATCCTGACGCTGGCTGGCGGCGGTGCAGATTAACAGCAAATCGATACTCTGGCGGGCGGCATAAATGCCCGGTATCAGTGTACGTTTGTGCTCCAGCAGGCGTGCGCGTAATGCATCCTGCTGCTGCAGGCGCTGGCGCTCTTCACGCAGGGCCGGATCGCTGGGCGTACCCGGTGCGGGCAGCTCCAGCATGTCTGCGTCATCATAGAGCGCGGTGCGCGGGGTGGAGCTAAGGGGAATAGTGACCTCAAGCGTGAGCAGGGCAAGTAATCCCAACGCCACGTTCTGCGGTTTACCCAGACGATTACCGTTTAACGGGCAAACCTCGATCGGCAGCGACTGATCCTGCTCGCTGGCGGGAACAATCAGCTGCTCCGCGGGCAACAGGGCGTTATCCGTCAGCAGGCTAAGCGGAGCCAGTACCCGGGTGCTGTTACGAAGCTGATGGCGCAGATGCAGTAAACTCCGCACCAGCTCATTCAGGGCGGGCTCGGCTGGCCACAGCAGTGAAAACAGCTGCACGCGGTCGTCAACGCTCAGCCAGGGTGCCAGTTCAACAGCCTGTGGCCAGAAGTGGCGATCAAGCTGTGCGTCATACAGGTGATGACGACGGCACCAGGACCAGAGCGTGACCAGCGCGTCGCTCTCCAGGCCCGGCAGTGGCGTGGTTAAGCGATGGCGTTGCAGGCGTTGCAACACGCTGTCAATTTTTGCGGTGTCGGGCTGGGTGACACCGCCACCACAGGAGATGGCCAGGCGCAACACGTCGGCCTCGCTTAGCAGCGTCAGCTCAACGGGCCACTCTGAAGAGAGGGGTTCCCGCTGGTGGGTAAAACGCGTTGCGGTGGCGAAGTCGAGATTGCCGGGATTCACATTCTGAAAATAATTCACCGGTTTATCACTTAACGCGGTGATCAACTGGCCCTGTGCATCGGCCACCATTTCCGTCAACAGCCAGGCTTTACCCGCCTGGGACTGGCCAAACAGCGCCAGCGTCACCGGGCGCGCAACCTGCTGCGCCAGGGCCTGGGCCTGTACACGAGCCTGCCGTAGCTGCAGGGTCAGGGTTTCGGCTTCCAGAGCCAGACGGGGCGACTGCTCGCGGGTATTCTCAATCCAGGCCAGGCTGCCGTTCAGGGCGTCCTGCAATAAACTCAGGCGTTTTGCCAGCGTCTGCGGCTGGCGGGGTTTTACCGATCTCATCGTTTACACACACTCCCGCTGTCAATCCAGTATTGCGCATTGGCATTGCCCGTGGCGGAGAGAGTATTGAGTTTGAGGCTCAGATGTTCAAGCGGAACACGCGTGCCATCATCCAGTTTAGCCTCGCTTAACACCAGATTTTCAGGGCCGGGCGCACCCGGACCGGCCTTCACGGCGAGCTTGACGCGCAGGACACTTTCCCCCGCAACCTTACGCGCCAGCGCTGCATCATTGAGCGTCAGGCTGTAGAGCGGCGAGGCAGGCCAGCGCTCATTATCTAACTGGCGGAATCCCAGGCACACGTTGCCGCGAATACGAAAGCTGGTTTTGCGATCCAGCGAAAACTGCTGATCGTCGAGGTCGATTTCGCTGTAGCACAGGTTTTCGTCCGTCAGCGCCTGATTTTCGTCCAGCATACCGAGATAACGAATGGTTGAATAAGGCTCAAAGTCGCCTGCGCGGAACCAAAAGCTGCTCAGGCGCAAATCCAGCGCCAGCAGGCACAGCATTGCGCCGACCGCGGCGGTCGATTTGGGGTTATCAATGCGACCATGTTTATTAAACGGATACCAGTCGCTGGTGTGATAGCCCTCAAGCGATAAAATACGGCTGCCCGGCAGCGGCTGCAGATGACGCACCAGCGCCTGAATGCCGGGGAAGCGCGAAGGACGTCCGGTCAGCAACAGGACGTCACACTGGTAGAGTGACACCACTTCACACATAGAGCGCAGCGCCGGAATGATTGCCATGCGATGTTGCATAAACTCACCGTGCAACTGAGCCATGCTGACCACCAGCGGCACCTCAAGCAGATCAAAACGGCTGTTGCCGCCGAGTTCACGCTGAATTTCACCGTTAACAAACGCCAGCACCGCATCGGCAGGGCGCTGATCGACCAGTTCGCCGAACAGCGCATTGATCTCGGCGTGGCTTTCCAGCGGATCCCAGTTTTCGTAGCGCTCCAGCACCGCCTGAGCCAGCGGGATAAACAGCTGCAGCGTCGCCTGCTGGCGTAACGTGGCCTGTCCGTCCATGCGGCTGTCGTGACCAAACAGCTTGTTGATCAGCGGCTCCGCCAGGGTCAGCCCGGCTTTTTGCAGGCTCTGTTGCAGAGCGGGTAAAATCCACAGCTGGATCACGTCCAGCAGAATATCGTCACCGGCGACTTTGAAGCCTTCACGGAACAGCAGGCGCGGGGTGATCTTGACGTTATTACCCTGGCCGTCGTCAAGACGATACTGGGTAATCGCTAAATCGGTGGTGCCGCCGCCTATATCAATAGAGGCAATACGCAGGCTCTTGCCCGGCAGTTCATCCGCTTCACGCGGGCGGTCGGGACGTGCCATGCTGCTAAAGAAATCTTCTGCCCGTCCGGCAAAGTTCACCTGTGTCTCATTAAACAGCCACACCATCTGGCCACAGGTGGCTTCGTCCCACTCCATCTGCACATCCGGAACGGGCTTGCTGCTCTGGGCCTGGCTCTGCTCGGTAAAATCCTCATCGGCCGGGTGCCAGCCCTCGGCTTTCCACACCAGCGCGATGGCTTCCTGCATGCGGCGGCGGAAGATCTCCCGTTCAGGTTTTGGCATGGCGGACGGCAGGGTCAAAATAACGTGGCGCAGCTGACGCGGGGCATGGCTTTGCGGCATACGTTGGCGCTGTGCCGCACTGTTCATTTGCATTAGCGCCTGAGCCAGCAACTCACACAACATAAAGGTCATCAGCGAACTGCGGCTGTAGTGGGCGGAGAACACCGGTAAGCGTTCATCCACGGGCAGGGCGTACAGCGGCTGACCTTCATCATTCATTAACGAGGTAAACGGCGCGGCGCAGGCCTGAGGTTCCCCCTGCGGGCTCTGCTGATTAAAGCGCCAGCCCGGCTGATAGCGTGCCTCATCCCACAGGTAACGGCGTGGACTGGACAGGCCGGTACTGCCTTCCAGACCGGCGCGTTGCAGGGCCAGGCGACTGGCTTCACGCCCGACGCGGGTTAACGAGGGCCACATAAAAGCCTGCTCGCGGCCGCTTTCCAGTGAAAAATTGGCTTTACCAAAACGCGCTTCGGCAAATTCCAGCCGGCTGTCGAACAGTTCGTTATATACCCGATGCGGCTGAGACAGGTCGCGCATTTGCAGTTCATAGGTCTGCTTCAGGCCGTTGCTCTCTTCCGGATGGTCTTCCACCAGAATGCCGCAGGTGTGGGAATTCCCTACGTCGAGAATAATATCGACGTTGACCGCCGGGGTTTGCAGCGTGGCGGCCTGAATGTGGATCTCGGTCAGGTTAAGCTGCTCGCCCAGTAATTCCAGCAGGTTGAGGTAATGCGCCTGATATTCAAACTCGCGCAGTGCCTGGCTGATTGCCTGCTCCCGGCGATCGGCTACGCGGTCGGTGAAGGACTCACGCAACCAGCCATCAACCCAGGTATGGTCAAGGAATTCGCCTAGCTCGTAGTTATGCCAGGCCAGCGCAAAGGTCACGCCGTTCTGCGCATCGGAAGGCGTGAGTCCGAGTTGCTCGCCGCCGTCTTCATCAGCGACGCAGCGGGTATCGAAAGCCAGCGTGACGCGGTGCGTATTGCCGGTGCTGTCGGGTTTATCCAGGGCCACCAGACGCATGCGCGCCCAGTTTTCAGGGCCGCCAATAAAGCGGCGGCCCGATGCGCAACGCAGCATCGGCAGGGGCAACCAGCAGGCTTCCAGCAGCGTCAGCGAGTCTGACAGGGCGATGTCGGTTTCAGGGCGAACCACTTCAGGCGCGCCACCGTCCTGTGGGTAAAGTAAAAATTTGCCGCTGTTGCCGTCCACGTTCAGTCGCAGCAATGGGCCGTTTGCCGTCTGGCGCACAAACTGGCGACGCGCTTGAGGCGCGGAAAGCTGCAGACCAAAATCCAGGAACTGCACGCCGCTGTTCTCAATCAGAGAAATTTTCTGCTTATCATCGATCAGGGGAGCCAACATAGTTACTTACTCTCACGCTTAATCGTAATGGGATACACACGATCCGCACTGTACTGCGCTTCACAGACGGCCGCGCCAATGCTGGAATGACACACTAACAATGGCATACGGTAACGGGATTTGTCCGCGCACCGGGCAGTAAAGCGGCTCTCAATCACCAGGTTTCCTGCGCTGGTCATCGCGGCCGTCACGTCGGCCTTACAGGTGGTATTGCCCTGACTGATCTGCACGCTGCCTTTCCCTTTATTGAACTGGAAACGCATCACCGGCGGTTTACCGGTCGGGGTTTTGATCTGTTCGATATCCACACGCCAGCGGCCATCAATGACCTGTACCTGTCCATCGCGCACGGCATCCGGCGTCACCACCAGATCGTCGGGTTTTGCGGGCACAGCAGGCACCACCACATTTGAAAGGGTTGCTGAGGGCGCGGGCGCAGCGGAAGCCGGTGCAGCCGCAGTTGATGCATTTGCGACCACCGCCGCCGGTTTCTGCGGCAGCGTGGCAGACAGTTTTGCAGCAGACGCGACGACCGCCGGTGGCTTAGTGGCGGTAACCGGCGCGGGAGCCGGCGTGTTTTGCGCGACCGGTTGCGTGACCGTCACCGGTTCTGACTGAGGCAGATGCAATATCACAGCGGTCGCTGCTGCCGCGGCAACCGCCAGGGTTGGAAGTAAATACCACAGGCGGAAAGGCCGACGACGCGCTGTCGCCGTGGGCGTAGGTTCTGGGGCCTGAACCGTGCTTTCCTGGACCGGCGGCGTCACGATCTCCGGCTCCGGTTCGACAACAGGTTCGGGTTCGGAGGCGGCAGCGATCGTCACCGGTCCAGGCGGCGGTTCAACCAGCACGGTTGGCAGCGACTCTTCAAGACTGTCTCGCAGGCAGGCCAGCGCATCGTCGCGATTCCGCTCCTGCGCGTCAACAAATCCCCAAAAGGTAATGACGGGTTTGCCGTTGACCAGATAAACATATTGCTGATTGGGAAACTGCAAGCTTTTGCCTAACAGCGCGCCGAACAGGCGCATTGCCGGATTGGCCGCACCGCTGGCACTGGCGCTGATGGCTTGCAGATCCTGCTGACAGGCTGTGAGATGTTGTAAAGCCTGGCGGCGTTCATAATCGCTGGCGCCCATCCAGGACTTAACCTTGCCCGGGAAGGGCGAGTACCAGTCAAGCCGGTCGCCACGTTCGTTCGTTTGTGGAATCGCCAGGCAATTTGCCAGCGCGCTCTGACGGCGCAAACGCAGGGTTTCACGGATTTGCAGGGCGGACGCATATACAGGCTGGCCGTTCTCGCCCAAAGCCAGAACCGCATCCAGATTGCCGCTGCGCAGAAAAGTTTTTGCCAACTGTTAAGCCCTTATCGGTCGTTGTCTGAGGCAGAAGATCGCGTGTTATCGTCGTTTACGGTGATTTTACGTGGGACAATGGCAAATCAAACCGCTGAAAAAGGGGATAAATGCGTGGTTTTTTGACCCGCTGGCGGGAAAATAACCAATGCCCAGATGATGTTACGCTGTTTTACGCTTTAATAACAGATGTGCAACCACACCGCCGACCAGGCCCCAGAACGCCGCGCCGATGCCGCAGAGTGTTACCCCGGATGCGGTGATCAAAAAGGCTATCAGGGCGCTGTCCCGCTCCTCGGGCTGCTCAAGCGCCCGTTGCAGACTGCCGCCGAGCGTGGCAAGCAGTGCCAGCCCCGCCAGCACCTGCACCATTACCGCAGGCAGTGCGCTGAATAACACGGCAATTAACGCGCCGGAAAAGCCAGCCAGCAGATAAAAAAAACCGGCCAGCGCGGCAGCTATCCAGCGGCGACGGGGATCGACATCCACATCTTCTCCCATGCAAATGGCCGCCGTAATCGCCGCCACACAGACCGAAAACCCGCCAAACGGTGACAAGACCAGGGCCAGCAGTCCTGTCCAGCTCATCAACGCGGAGACCGGAGGGCGGTAGCCATGGGCGTGCAATGTGGCGATGCCCGGTGCATTTTGTGACGCCATGGTCACCAGAAAATAGGGAAGGCCCACACCGATAAGCACAGGCCATGAAAAGGTCGGCCAGACAGGGCCGGGAAGGCTAAAACTCGCCGCATGCGCGGGAAAATGAAGACTGTTTTGCCCGTATGCGACAGCCAGGCCTGCCAGCAGCGCGATCAGAATGGCGTAGCGAGCCAACCACCTGCGTGCCAGCAGCCAAACACAGCACATTGCGCCCGCCAGGGTAAAATTTACCGCTAAATCGCTAAACGTCTGCAGGCCAAAGTGCAGTAAAATTCCGGCCAGCATGGCGGCGGCCAGCGAGGCAGGGATGTAGTTCATTAGTCGGGCAAACAGGCCCGTCACCCCGCACAACACAATCAGGGCATTGGCAAAAACAAACACGCCGACGGCTTCGTGTATCGATGCGCCCTGAAGGCTGGTGGCGAGTAATGCCGCGCCCGGCGTGGACCAGGCGGCTAAGATCGGCATCCGGTACGCCAGAGAGAGCCCCGCTGAAGCAATGCCCATCGCCAGGCCAATGACGGAAAGCCAGCCGGCAATTTGCGCGGATGAGGCGCCCGCGGACAGGGCAACCTGATAGATAATCGCACCGGTACTGCTGTAGCCGACTAATACCGCCACCAGGCCGGAAACGGCCATGGGCAGGGTAACGGGAAAGGGTGCGCGGCGTGCTGACATGGTGTAACCCTCTTGTGCGTTATAGCGCACATCCTCGCACAGGGCGTTATAACGCACAAGTGTTACACTAGAGCGGTAAAGCAGGAGATAACATGGAAAATTTGCATCAATATCTTGGCGATGGGCTAAAACAATTGCGCCAGGCCAATGGCTGGAGCCTGAGCTTAACCGCAGAAAAAACGGGCGTCAGTAAGGCGATGCTGGGCCAGATTGAACGCGGCGAGTCCAGCCCCACGGTCGCGACCTTGTGGAAAATAGCGACCGGCTTCAACGTTCCGTTCTCATTTTTTGTTCATTCTGGGACACATTCCGCGGGCGAGGTGACCTGTTACCGGCAGCAGAATGCGCAGATGGCGGTTACGCCGCTGCTGCCTTACGACGCCCGGTTGCGTTTTGATTTACTGGCGGTTGAGCTGGCAGCGGGTGCGCAAAGCGACTCCACTGCCCATGAGAAAGGGGTGATTGAGCAGGTGGTGGTACTGGAAGGGGAACTGTTGTTAGGCGTGGAAGAGACCTGGCGACGGCTTAAACAGGGCGAAGCCTTTCAGTTCCGGGCCGACGTCGCTCACAGCTATCGTAATCCCCTTGACCGCCGACTGCGGTTTCACAGCCTGATCCACTATCTGGGCCGAACCTGAGCTTACAAATTGAAACCAGCCGCGTCTGTTCAGGCCCGACCGGCATTTGTATACTTCGTTTCCCTTGTATGGCGCGCTTTGCAGGCGGTATCAACGCCCGCCGTCTGCGCCATACTGACGCTTTATCTGTTACCGATTTGTGAGGAATGACTATGGCTATAACCACACTTGATGCGAAAACCGCTCTGATCGTCATCGATCTGCAAGAGGGGATTGTTGCGCTGCCAGTTGTGCACGAGCCACAGCCGGTGATTGAACGCTGCGCGCGGCTTGCCAGCGCTTTCCGTGAAAAGGATCTGCCCGTCGTGCTCGTCAACGTGGCAGGCGGTGCGCCTGGTCGCAATGAACAGCCGCGTCACGAAGGCGAGCTGCCTGCAAACTGGGCGACCCTGGTGCCCGCCATGACACCGCAGCATAACGATCTGACCATCACCAAAAAAACCTGGGGCGCGTTTCATGACACCGCGCTGCATGATGAACTGCAAAAGCGTGGCATTACCCAGGTGGTCATTTGCGGCATTGCCACCAGTATTGGCGTGGAATCTACGGCGCGTGAGGCGTACGCATCAGGTTACAACGTCACGCTTGCAGTGGATGCGATGACCGATCTCAATAGTGATACGCACGAAAACAGCATCAAGCGCGTCTTTCCCCGCCTGGGTGAAACGGGCAGCTATAATGATGTGATTGCCAAACTGAACGCGCTGTAAACCCTGTCATGCAGGCCAGGGATTGAGCAGCATCACGCTCAGTCCCTGGAAATCTTTCAGGTTACGCGTGACCTGAATGACATCGCGCTGTAGCGCCGTTGCCGCAATCAGCGCATCGGTTGCGGAACGCCGGTCGGGCAGGTGCAGCATGGCGCACCTGCCTGCGAACAGGCCATCAATCGGCAACCTTCGCTGGCGATCCGCCTCAAGCCCCTGCGTCTGATACCCGTGGCGCAAACGTTGTGCCTGCTCCCCATTCAGCCCTTCAAGACGCAAAATACCTGTCTCTGTTTCCAGCCGCGTCAGCGCTGAAATGAACGTGCTGTCAAGGTCAATAGCATTAGCCCATGCCAGGACATCGGGAGCAATACGCGGCGTGCCTGCCTTACGCAACCCAGAAAGGATCGGGTTATCCGGCAGATAACGCATCAGAAGCCGGCATCTCGTCCGGTGATGACAGGCCGTTCAGGTTCGAAATCAGTATCTGCCGTTTCAGGCATTGCCAGCGTCGTGGCCAGATTTTTTTACCGCCCGTTAACCTCGGATATGCCTCAACCGTTAACAGGACATGAGCGGGTTTATCGTGATCGGTGATGTACACTGGACCTTCCTCCGCCCTTTTTTCGCCTTGGTAACATCCCGATTAAAGGCACGACTGAAACAGATTTTACTGCTCAACGTGCGTGCTCCTTATGATGTCGTTACGTTACTGCATGGATTTTAGGAGCGTGGACTTTGTTTGAGCGAGTTTTGAACAAAAATTCGAGTGCTTTCGCAAATAGGTATTCTGGAGGCCGACGTTGACGGCGAAAGAGGGTAATGAGTTAGGGGATTGTGCCAGGCGCGATGAGAATAACCTGAGAGGTCGCCACGCTGCGCCGCCGCGTTGTGCTCACGCGGCGGCCATGTTCACTACTGGAAAGCGTAACTGACCGTCAGGCCCACGCTGTAGTTGCGCCCCGGAGCCGGTTCAAAGTAGCGACCGTTGCTTTCATTGACGATCACCGAGCCAACGTAGTTGCGGTCAAACAGGTTATCCACCCGACCAAACAAATCCAGCGTCCAGGCATCGACAAGCCACTTATAGCCGCTGTTGACCGAGGTGATGGCATAGGGAGGCGCACGGACCGCATTGCTGTCATCCGCTGCGATGTTGCTCATATAACGCCATTCCGCTCCGGCATAAAAGCCTTCTTCAGGCGCATAAGCCAGCCCGGTATACAGCATATTGCGCGCAATGCCCGGAATACGGTTGCCGTCGCAGCTGGCGTTGCCGCAGGCATTACTGCGGTAGCGCGCATCCAGCAGCGTATAGGCCATTTTCAGTCGCCAGTCGTAGTTAACCTGCTGATCGAACGCCAGTTCGAGGCCACGCCGACGGGTTTCTCCGGCATTTTTGTAAGTGGTGCGTCCGCCGCTGCTGCTGTCGACAACAATTTCATCCTGAGTATCGGTCTGGAAAACGGCAGCGCTGAGCAGGCCATTGCCCAGACGTTTTTTGCTGCCTAACTCAACCGTGTCGCTGGTCGCGGGTTTCAGCCCCAGATTCAGGCCGGACTGATCGTCTGAACGATAGGACAGCTCATTAATCGTCGGGGTTTCAAATCCACGGCCGGCAGATAAATAGGCATTCCAGCTGTCGTCAAACGCATACTTCAGCGCGGCGGCGGGCAGCCATTTGTGATAACGGGCATCGCCACTGTCATCGCCGTTGCCTGGCGTGATGTAAAAGTCGTTGGAGTCAAAACTGACCGTACTGAAACGGACGCCTGCATCCAGCGACCATTTTTGACTGAGCTGCCAGGTGGTCTGCAAATAGGGATCAAGATTCCACATCAGGTTACGTTCGTTGCGCCGCATATTTCCCTGCTCACCGAACTGCGTCACGCCGTTGGCCGTAGTGAAATTCTCAAAACCTTTGCGCTGTTCGCTCATGGTTTCGTAATCCAGCCCGGCAGTCAGCGTGACCGGAACCGAAAACAGATCATCACGGTGTGTCCAGCGGGTATCAATGCCCTGATAGTGGCGGGTCAACGCGATCACGCCGCCGGGATGCGATGGGCTTTGCTGAAAGTTGGCAGGAATGGACTGGAACTGCGTCGTTTCACGCATCCCGGCATACATCATCACGCTCAGATCGTCGTTTTCGCTCATCCGACGCTGATAGTGCAGGCCGCCCTGGGTTTGATCGACGGTTTTGCGGGTGTTGTAAAGTGAGACATTACTGACAACCTGACGGGGATTCGCGCGCCACTGGTCAGGCGTTAACCCACCCGGGTCCTGCGCGTCGATATGTACGCTGTTAAACAGTAAGGTCAGGGTGCTGACGTCATCAATGCGTACGCCCAGCTTTGCGTTACCCAGATTTTTTTGCGCGGCGCTGTGGTCGCGATAACCGTGAGTGGTAAAGCGCGAGGCGGAAAGCGTGTAATTGACATCGCCGGCTTTGGTGCCGTCGCCGGTGGCGCCGCTGGCTTTCACGCTGTTGCGCCAGCTACCGTAGCTGCCAAACCAACTGCCTGCTTCAAGCGTGGGGGGCTGCTGACCGGTCTGAGTGGTAACGTTAATGACGCCGCCGGAGGCATTGCCATACAGCGCAGAAAACGGCCCACGCAGCACCTCCACCCGATCGACCGAACCGATATCAATATTGGACGTTTGTCCCTGACCATCCGGCATGGTGGCCGGAATGCCATCGACATAAATGCGCAGGCCACGGACCCCGTAAGTCGAACGGGAACCAAAGCCGCGCAAGGACAACTGCAGGTCCTGTGCATAATTTTGTCGGTTTTGGATCTGCAACCCCGGTACGCTGGTCAGGTTTTCTGACAGGTTAACGCGCGGGGCGGCCTGGCGCATATCGTCGCCGTTTACCACGCTCACGGCGGCAGGCGTATCAAGTTCATTAAGGCCTTTTGCTGGCGGCGCGGCGCTGACAACAAGGGTATTACCGCCATCTGCCGCAAACAGCGGCAGCGGAAAGAGGGCAGGCAGCACTAATAACGGCAGGCTTGCCTGGCGTGATCGCTTAATATTCATCTGTATTTGGCCTGAAAGCGTGGATCCCTGGGTATATGTCGCCTGCCAGAGTGACGAAAACAACGGTGGCTATCGGCAGGTCGCGAAAATGGTGGTACTAAATGAACCAACTGGAACAATCGCGACACATGTTACTGGTTTTGTCAGAGGTTTGGAAAGCGTAAATGATTGGCCGGTTTATGTGATCGCATCGTCGCCAACCTTGTTATTCTCTGACCGGCTCGACGCCACGAAGAGGCCTGTCGGGAAACGGTGTCTTCATGGCCCGGTACGCGCGGGTCACGGCGTGCCGACGGGACGCGCCGGGTAACAGATGCTACATTTTAGCCTGCGCCGTCAGGTACACAGAAGACGGATACCCATAATCAGAACGAAGGAAATCAGCATGAAACAACCTGATGTTGCAGTACTGGGATTAGGGGCGATGGGGCATGCCTTTGCCGCTAATTTACTGAAAAAGGGGTTCAGGGTGTACGGCTGGAACCGCACCCGTGCGCGGGGGGAAGATTTGATTGCGGCGGGGCTGACGTTAACCGATTCCGCAGCGGAAGCCGTTCAGAAGGCGGACGTGGTAATTGCCATGTTGTCCGACGGCGAGACCACAGAGCAGGTCCTGCACGAGGCGAAAGCGGCGCTGAAACAGGGCGCAACGCTGTGCCAGATGGGCACGATCGGCGTTGAAAAAACGGATGCGCTGATCACTTTCTTTGCTCAGGCTCGTCCCGATGTGGTGTTTATCGACGCGCCGGTTTCCGGCACCAAGGCGCCCGCAGAGAACGCCCAGATTCTGGTGATGGCCAGTGGCGATCGGTCCCGTGCTCAGGCCGCAGAGGCCGTCTTCGACGCGATAGGTAAAGGCACGCAGTGGCTGGGTGAGGCGGGCAAGAGCTCGCGCATGAAGCTGGTCATCAACAGCTGGCTGATTGGTCTGATGCAGAGCCTGGCCGAAAGTACCCGGCTTGCCGACCAGTTTGGTTTCTCAACCGACGATCTGTGGCAGGTGCTGGACGGTGGCCCGCTGGCGGCGCCTTATGCCAAAATGAAGCTGGGCATGATGGCCAGCGATGATTATACCCCGCAGATGCATCTGCAATGGGCGCTTAAAGACGCGAAGCTGGCACTGGACGCCTCAGACAGTTCACTGCCCGCGCTGGAAAATATCGCCAGCGTCTGGCAGCAGGCCGTGGAAGCCGGTCATGGTGAAGAGGACTTAGCCGTGATCTATAAATATCTTAAGTCGCAATGAGTTCAAGGGTCAGTTTTGATTTCAGCACGCGCCCGCTGGTGCCGCTGGCGCACGACTATTCGCATGGTGCGACAGAACCCTGGCACCATCACAGCTGCGCGCAGCTTATTCATACGCTGAGCGGCGTCGTGCGCGTGGAAACAGAACAGGGCAGTTGGACCGTACCGCCAAGTCGTGGCGTCTGGCTGCCCGCTTTAACCCGTCATCGCTTGTACATTACCGGCGCAGTCGCCGCACGCACGCTGTTTATCGATCCCCTTGCCAGGGCCGATCTTCCCGCCAGCTGCCAGGTCGTGCAGATTTCAGCGCTGCTGCGCGAGCTGATCATCCACGCCATCGATTTGCCCGTGTCCTATGCGCCAGCCAGCCGTAGCGAACGGATTTATGAATTGATTCTGGATGAAATTCGCGGCATGGATGCGCTGCCTTATGCGTTGCCCCTGCCACAGAGCCCACGTTTACGGGCGCTGTGCATGCAGATTCAGGCCGATCTGGCGGGCGACTGGTCTCTGGCGGCGGCCAGCGCCAGGCTCAACCTGTCTGGCCGGACGCTGGCTCGCCATTTCGTGCGTGAAACCGGCCTGCAGTTCAGTGACTGGGTCCGGCGGGCGCGCGTGGCTGTTGCCCTGACGCGTCTGGCGCAGGGCGACAGCGTATTGCGCGTGGCTTTGGATCTGGGCTATGAAAGCCCGAGTGCCTTTAGCGCCATGTTTCGCCGTCTGCTGGGTGTATCGCCAACGGACTATTTTCCTGCGGCAGAAAGTGGCTTGCCGCGTTAAGCAACGCCTGCAGTGCGGCGCGCGACGTATCATTGTCGATGCTGACGCCCCAGTGGCGTTCGCCCTGAAGGTTGATGCAGCTGACATAGGCAACTGAGCGGCTGTCGCTACGTTTTCCCAGCGTATGTTCATGATAATCTTCAATGGTCAGCGCCAGGTCGAGGGACTGACGGAGTGCCGTCACAGCGGCGGAAAGCAGGCCATTACCGCGGCCTGTCAGACGCAGAGTGCGGCCCTGATGATGGACGTGGGCACGCAGTTGCGTCTGCTCGCCGGACTCGCTTTGACTGTGCGCTTCCATCAGGCGCAGAGCGGGCTGCTCAATCTGATAGTGACGGCAGAAAAGCTGCCAGACAGCGTGCTGCGTCATTTCTTTACCGTGCAGATCGCTCTCCTGCTGAACGCAACGGCTGAAATCCTGCTGCAGAGGGCGGGGAAGTTGCAGGCCATGATTTTGCTCCAGCAACCAGGCGGCCCCGCTTTTACCCGACTGGCTGTTTACCCGAATCACAGCTTCGTAACTGCAGCCGATATCGGCAGGATCGAGCGGCAAATAGGGGATCTGCCACTGCGTTTCCTTATGCTGGCGGCGGTAAGCGAATCCCTTCTTAATCGCATCCTGATGCGAGCCGGAAAAAGCGGTAAATACCAGCTCACCGGCATAGGGATGACGGGGATGGACCGGCAGTTTATTGCAGTCGGTCACCACCTCAATAACCCGGGCCATATCACTAAAGTCCAGTCCCGGCGCAATGCCCTGGGTATAAAGATTTAACGCCAACGTCACCAAATCAACGTTACCTGTACGTTCACCATTGCCAAACAGGCAGCCTTCAATCCGATCCGCGCCTGCCAGCAGGGCCAGTTCCGCGCAGGCGACGCCCGTTCCTCTGTCGTTATGAGGATGAACGCTGATACATACCGCGTCGCGTCGGCTAAAATGACGGCAGAAAAACTCTATCTGATCGGCATAGACGTTGGGCGTATTCACTTCAACAGTGGCGGGCAGGTTGATGATCATGGGACGTTCCGGGCTGGGTTGCCAGACCTCTGCTACCGCCTCACATATCTCCAGCGCGAAGGCCGGCTCTGTAAAACAGAAGGTTTCGGGTGAATATTCAAAGCTCCACTGTGTGTCAGGCGCGGCCTCACATGCAGCACGAATCTGTCTTGCGCTCGTGGTCGCCAGCGCCACGATCTGTGTTTTACTCTGATTAAACACGCGTTCGCGAAATAAGGGGGCGGTGGCATTATACAAATGCACAATGGCGCGCGGTGCGCCCTCCAGTGCGCAGAATGTTCTGTCAATCAGGTCGTGACGTGCTGGCGTTAACACCTGCAACGTCACGTCATCAGGAATGCGCTTTTGTTCGATAAGATCCCGCACAAAGTCAAAATCCGTTTGCGAGGCAGAAGGAAAGGCGGCTTCAATCTCTTTAACGCCGCAGTCCAGTAATAATTGCCAGAACTGCAGTTTCTGCGCACGATTCATCGGTTCTGCCAGGGCCTGATTGCCATCCCGCAGGTCGGTAGACAGCCAGCGCGGCGCGCGGGTGATCTGCTGTGAAGGCCACTGTCGAGAGGCCAGATCAACGGACGGGAACGGACGATATTTCTCAGCCGGATGCATCAACATAGTCATCTCCTTGTAGGTGTTAATCCAGTGTGGCGTGGCGTTACGCCCGCCGCGCGCGGAAAACTGACAACCTGAAGCGCAAAAGTGACAATTTTGTTGACGCCTTGTGGCGCTGAGTGCGCAGGCGTTTGCTGAAGGGGAAAGAGAGCGGTAGCATAACCTGATGTTTCTCAAGGTGGTTCCCCTATGCTGGTTTTCGACGGGCACAACGATCTGTTACTCAATCTGTGGCTGTACCATCGCGATGCGCCCGCAGAGGCTTTCTATGCGGGCGTGCCAAAAGGTCACCTCGACTTTCCTCGTATGCAGCAGGGCGGTTTTGCCGGTGGGCTGTTTGCTGTTTTTGTGCCGCCGCAGGACTATCTCGCTCAGGTCGCCCCGGCTCGCGCCGCGCAAGAACCCTATGATCCGCTGACAATCATGTGGCAGCAGCTGGCGATACTGCAGCAGATCGCTGCGCAGTCAGCGGGCCGTGCCAGGCTATGCCACAGCGCTGCAGAGATTGAAGCCTGCCGTGCTGAGGGCGTGCTGGCGCTGGTGGCGCATATTGAAGGGGCCGACGCGCTGGATGCGGAGGGCGAAACGCTAAACGCCTTCTACCAGGCAGGTGTTCGCTCTATCGGCCCATTCTGGAATCTGAAAAATCGCTTCGGCGAAGGGGTTAACGGCAGTTTTCCAGGTTCGCCGGATACGGGGCCAGGCCTGACGGCAGAAGGGGAAGCGCTTATCAGGCAGGCCGCTGCCTTAAACATGATGATTGATGTGTCGCATATGAATGAAAAAGCCTTCTGGGATACGGTCCGGCTTTCCGATGCGCCGCTGGTGGCCAGCCACTCTAATGCTCACGTTTTATGTGCTCAGCCGCGCAACCTGACCGATAACCAGCTTAAGGCGATCCATGCCAGCGGTGGGCTGGTTGGCATAAACTTTGGCAATGCGTTCCTTCGTGCTGATGGAAAACGCGACAGCGATACCGATCTGACAGAAATCGTCAAACATTGCGATCACTTAATTAACATAATGGGCGAAGATCACGTGGCATTCGGTTCAGACTTTGACGGGATCTCGCCGCCTGAGGCGTTAGGTGACGTCAGCGGTCTGCCGCGATTGCTCGCCGTTTTTCGCGACTCGGGCTATGATCAACGCATGCTGGAAAAATTAACGTGGGGAAACTGGCTGCGGGTTTTGCAACACACCGGACTGCACTAACACGTTTTCTTACGGGCTTTTCATTGATTTCACCTGGCCGTCTGCGTGAAAATAGTGTGACAAGGTTCGCATTTTAACCCCTGTCACAATGCTGTCTTGCAGTCATTTATTTGTCTGTTTATCTCAATCTATAAGGAAGAAAGTTATGTGGAAAAAACCAACGTTTGTTGACCTGCGCCTCGGTCTGGAAGTGACGCTGTACATCTCCAACCGCTAATCACTTGCCCGCCGTCTGTGCGGGCATTTTGTTTCAACACCTGGTTCCTTTCATGTTTATTAAAGTCCTTGGATCGGCTGCAGGCGGTGGATTCCCTCAGTGGAATTGCAACTGCCCCAACTGTGATGGTGTGCGTAACGGGACTCTGCAGGCCAGCCCGCGTACCCAGTCCTCCATCATCATCAGTGATAACGGTGAAGACTGGGTTCTCTGCAATGCCTCACCTGACATCAGCCAGCAAATACTGCACACGCCTGAATTAGTGAAAAAGGGCGTTCTGCGCGGGACCGCGATCGGCGGCATTATTCTTACCGACAGTCAGATTGACCACACCACCGGGCTGCTCAGCCTGCGTGAGGGCTGCCCGCATCAGGTGTGGTGTACACCCGAAGTGCATGACGATCTGACGACCGGTTTCCCGGTGTTTACCATGCTGAAACACTGGAATGGCGGACTTCAACACCGGCCCATTCGTCCGTTAACGCCGTTTAACGTGGATGTGTGTCCGGATCTCCAGTTTACCGCTATCCCGATCCTCAGCAATGCACCGCCGTATTCCCCTTACCGTGACCGTCCGTTACCGGGCCACAACGTCGCGCTGTTTATTGAAAACCGCGCCAACGGCCAGACGCTCCTGTATGCCCCGGGGCTTGGGGAGCCGGATGCGGTGATCCTGCCCTGGCTTGAGCAGGCCGACTGCCTGCTGATTGATGGTACGGTATGGCAGGATGATGAATTACTGACCGCGGGCGTGGGTAAAAATACCGGCAAGGCCATGGGCCACCTGGCGCTGGCCGAAGAGCAGGGGCTGATGGCACTGCTCGCCCGTCTGCCAGCAAAACGAAAGATTTTAATCCATATTAACAACACGAATCCCGTTCTCAACGAACAGTCACCTCAGCGGCAGTACCTGACACAACAGGGCATTGAGGTGAGTCACGACGGGATGGCGATACATCTTCAGGACTAAACGATGCTGATTACGGAAACCCTGTCGCCGCAGGCCTTTGAACAGGCGCTGCGTGATAAAGGCGCCTACTACCATATTCATCACCCGTACCATATTGCGATGCATAAAGGTCAGGCCACGCCTGAGCAGATTCAGGGATGGGTGGCGAATCGCTTTTACTACCAGACCAGCATTCCGCTGAAAGACGCGGCGATCATGGCCAACTGCCCCGATCCGGCAACCCGACGTAAATGGGTACAACGCATCCTGGATCATGATGGCAGCCAGGGCGAAGATGGCGGCATTGAGGCCTGGTTACGCCTGGGCGAAGCGGTGGGTTTAAGCCGGGATGAACTGGTCTCGGAGCAGCATGTCCTGCCGGGCGTCCGGTTTGCGGTTGATGCCTATGTCAGTTTTGCCCGTCGCGCGAACTGGCAGGAAGCGGCCTGCAGCTCGCTGACCGAGCTGTTTGCGCCTCAGATACATCAGTCCCGGCTCGACAGCTGGCCGCAGCACTATCCGTGGATCAAAGAAGAAGGTTACTTCTATTTCCGTAGCCGCCTGAGTCAGGCCAACCGCGACGTGGAGCACGGCCTGGCACTGGCGCTGGCGTTTTGCGACACCGCCGAAAAACAGAACCGCATGCTGGAGATCCTGCAGTTCAAGCTGGACATTCTGTGGACCATGCTGGATGCCATGACCATGGCTTACGAACTTCAACGCCCGCCTTATCATAGCGTGACGGATAAAGCGGCCTGGCACACAACCCGACTGGTATAACGATGAACGAACACACAATTGCCGCCTTTCGCCGGGGCTACCGTATGCAATGGGAAGCGGCACAGGACAGCCACGTCGTGCTTTACCCGGAAGGCATGGCGAAACTCAATGAAACCGCCGCCGCCATTCTGGAGCTGGTTGACGGCAAGCAGGATATCGCCGCGATCATTGCCATTCTGGATGCGCGTTTCCCCGAGGCAGGCGGTGTGGGCGAGGATGTCAAAGAATTCCTGCAGTCAGCCTATGAACAGAAGTGGATACAGTTCCGTGAACCAGCATAAACCCGGCGTCAATCCGCCCCTGTGGCTGCTGGCCGAGCTGACGTACCGCTGTCCGCTCCAGTGCCCGTACTGCTCAAATCCACTGGATTTTGCCCAGCAGGAAAAAGAGCTGAGCACTGAACAGTGGATCGACGTCTTTCGCCAGGCACGCGCCATGGGTAGCGTTCAGCTCGGCTTCTCCGGCGGGGAGCCGTTAACGCGCAAAGACCTGCCCGACCTGATCAAAGCGGCACGTGACTTAGGTTTTTATACCAATCTGATCACCTCCGGGATTGGCCTGACGGAGAAAAAGCTTGAGGCTTTCAGCGACGCGGGACTGGATCATATTCAGATCAGTTTCCAGGCCAGTGATGAAACCCTTAACGCGGCGCTGGCCGGCTCTAAGAAGGCGTTTCAGCAGAAGCTGGAGATGGCGCGCGCGGTCAAAGCCCACGGCTATCCCATGGTGCTGAACTTCGTGCTGCATCGTCACAATATCGATCAGATCGATAAGATTATCGACCTGTGCATCGAGCTTGAAGCCGATGATGTGGAGCTGGCGACCTGTCAGTTTTACGGCTGGGCGCAGTTAAACCGTGAGGGATTGCTGCCTACCCGTGAGCAGATCGCCCGGGCCGAAGGCATCGTGAATCAGTACCGTGCGCGCATGAGCGACAGCGGTAGCCTCACCAATCTGCTGTTCGTGACGCCTGACTATTATGAAGAACGTCCCAAGCCCTGCATGGGCGGTTGGGGCGCGATCTTCCTGAGCGTCACGCCCGATGGCACCGCGCTTCCGTGCCACAGCGCACGCCAGCTGCCGGTGGCTTTTCCCTCTGTGCTTGAACAGAGCCTGGAGGATATCTGGTACCACTCGTTTGGCTTCAACCGCTATCGCGGCTATGACTGGATGCCGGAACCCTGTCGCTCCTGTGACGAAAAAGAGAAAGATTTTGGCGGCTGTCGCTGTCAGGCCTTTATGCTTACCGGCGATGCAGACAATGCCGATCCGGTCTGCAGCAAATCGCCGCACCATGGCAAAATCCTTGATGCCCGCCGTGAAGCCGACTGCAGCGACATTAAAATTGGTCAGCTTCAGTTCCGCAATCGCAGCAATTCTCAGCTGATCTATAAAACGCGGATTCTGTAATGCATTCACGCTGCCTGCAACTCAATGGACTGAACGTAACGCTGTGCCACCAGCCGGACGCCACCCAGGCGGCGGCGCTGGTCAAAGTGGCGGCAGGCAGCCATGACGAGCCAGAGCGCTGGCCTGGACTCGCGCATTTGCTGGAGCACCTGCTTTTTACCGGCAGTCAGCGCTGGCCGCATGATGGGCGGCTGATGAGTTGGGTTCAGGCGAACGGCGGACAGGTGAATGCTACCACCCAGGCACGCGAAAGCGCCTGGTTTTTTGAGGTCACCCCCGACAACTTCAGTGAAGGCCTGTTGCGCCTGCAGGATATGCTGAGTGCGCCGAGCCTGACCCGCGAGGCCATCAGCCAGGAAATCGCGGTGATTGATGCAGAGTACCGCCTGCTGCAGCGCCATGCTGCGGCCCGCGCGGAAGCCGCCATGTTTACGCCAGTGACGTCTCCGGCGCAGTTTAAACGCTTTCATGTAGGGAACAGGATGTCGTTCGGTGACAGCGTCACTGATTTGCAGGCGGCGCTTCGGGCTTTTCATCAGCGCTTCTTTCACTCAGACAACCTGACGCTGTGGCTGCAGGGCCCACAGTCGCTGGAACAGCTCACCGCGTTGGCGAAGGCGTTTGCCGCTGCGTTTCAGCCACGCAACAGTGCCAGGCGGCCCGATGCCCCGGTAACGCTTTCGCCCAACAGGGCGCTGGCGTTACAGCAGGAAGGGCCATCAGTACTCTGGCAAAGCTGGATTTTACCCGCGCAATTTCGTGACGGCGTCACTTTACTGCGCGAGTTTTTGCTTGATGATGCCCCAGGCGGGCTGCTGGAAACGCTGTATGCACGCACGCGCGCCAGCCAGCCTGACGTGAAATGGCTTTATCAGTCGGACGCGGACATGTGGGTGGCGGTCACGTTCGTCACGGAGGAGCCGTCCGCTGTTCCGCCCCTGATCGCGTCCTTTCTTGAGGCGCTGCGCCATACCACGCCGGTGCAGCGGCAGCACTACTGGCAGCTGGCGCAGCAGCGCCTGGCCGCACAGTCGCCCCTGCAGCAACTTCAGGCGCGCGCGCTGGGCTTTGCGGCCGTGGGCGACTGTCCCGACCTGGACGCCTTACTGAACGAAATGCACGCCGCCACGGCGACCACGCTGATGTGCGCCGCCGAGGTTAAAGGTGAAACGCACAGGGTTCAGGGTTATGACCTGTCACTGACAGCCTGGCAAAAGCCCGTGATGAATTGCCCGCCCGTCAGGTGGACATTTTACCCGCAGCCGAATCTCTTGCCGCTGCGTGCAGAGCCGACCGGTCAGGCCGTGTTACCCCATATCACACCGGATGAGACGCAGGGCACGCTGGTGCTGCGTCCTGAACTTTATACAACATGGGCAGCCGGCGCGGCCTGCGAGCCTGAGTTACGCCCCGTGTTTGCGGTGCTGCGGCATTTTTCCGGCAGCGGAGAGTGGCGTGAGGTGCAGGGCGTCTGGCAACTCACCCTGCGCCTGCCGTCAGACAAGACGCTGCTCAGTGCGGCACTGGGGCAGCTTGTGCAATGCCTGATGCAGACACACAGCGTATCCACGCCGGTGATACCGGGCATTGCGATACGCGAACTGCTGCGCCAGCTTCCGCAGCGGCTGGCGACGTCACTCAATCCGCAATGCTGGCGTGCCGTCCTGCTAGGGGGCAATGCCGAACAGCATCGGCTCGTGTCCCGGCAGTTGAGTGTGCTGACGGTGAATTCCCCTACGCGCCCTGAGTACCGCTGCGTAGGCGGTGAAACCTGTATTCCCCATCCCAGCGATGACAGTGCCGTTCTGCTGTTTATTCCCCTGGGCGACCCGCAGCAGGTAGCCGCACTTCGCGCGCTGGCGCTGATCTGTGAGCCGCGCTTTTATCAGCGCTACCGGGTAGAACAGCCGATCGGCTACGTCGTCAGTTGCCGCTACCATCGCAGTACGGATAGCGATGGTCTTCTCTTTGCGCTTCAGTCACCGGATTGTCCGGCATCGACCCTGATCCAATACTGCGAAGACTTTCTGCGTGACATAGCGATCTACATCGCCCAGCAGGCAATCGATCCGCTCAAAACGCCGCTTTTGCAGGTGAAAGAAGATGCACGTGAAGTGGCGTTACGCCAGGCGAATGGGTTGCCAAACCTGGAGGCGGAGAAGATAGCCGCACTCACTGAGGGAGAGGTGAAGCAGTTACAGCAACAGTTACTGACCGATCGGCACCGCTGGCAGATCCTGTATGCTAAAGGTAAGAATTAGAATAATCACACACTGATATTGCTGAATAATTTTGATTGTTTACGCCAAATCTGTTCACTTTTACTTCCTGCTTATATGGCTCAGACTCAAGGTGATGTCATAAAATAAGGAAGTAAAAGTGAAGAATGTAAAACGTTTCACGCTGCCACTGCTCGCAGCTGCTGCACTGTATGTTCCGGTTTCTCAGGCTGAAGCCATGCATTATCAACTCGACCCGCAACATACCTCTGTTGTGGTAAGTTGGGAGCACTTCGGCTTCTCCCATCCCACTGCTGACATTCCAGACACGACAGGTTCTCTGGTTTTTGACAGCAGCAAGCCTGAGCAGTCGCGCGTTGACGTCACGTTACCGGTTAGCAAAATCGACAGCCATGTTCCTGCCCTGACCAAGGAATTCAAAGGCGCGGAGTATTTCGACGTGGCGAGGTATCCCAGTGCAACCTTCCGCAGCACCAAAGTTATTGCCAAAGGCGATAACAAATTTGATGTTGAAGGGAACCTCACTCTGAAAGGCATTACCAAACCTGTGACGCTGCATGCCACGCTGAATAAGCAGGGTGAGCATCCGATGGTCAAGAAGCAGGCGATTGGTTTTGACGCCACCGGTACCATTAAGCGTTCTGACTTCAAACTGGACAAATATGTCCCAGCAGTCAGTGATGACGTGACACTGACTATTTCTACGGAAGCGTACGCCAAGTAAATTCCGTTTACTTTTCCGGCCCGGCACCCAGGTGTCGGGCTTTTTTTTGCAGCAGATTACGCCGCCGCCGGCCAGGCTAAGCGCCATTCGTCGTCCTTCCACTCACCCCTCGGCATCCTTTCGCCCTGCGACAGTACAAGCAAAAAAATGCATCTCATCATGGTGTTCCTGCGGATTCACCACGCCATCATCTGTTTCGGAAATAACAGATCGCCTGCCGAACCTAAAAAAATGAGGTCAGAATCACAAATTCACATCGAGATTTTATTGGCAACGGCGTGATGCCGTATTGACAGAAAAGTTATTCCGATCCCTGTATTTAACCTGTTGTTTTATAACGTGAAGCTAATCGTCTTTCCTGAATCAGTAAATGTGATTTGTTTCACATAAATAAGCTGGTTCAAGGGGCTGTCAATATATTGCCTGCATAAATTCCTCTCGTTTTTGTGATCTCACTTGCAAATACCAAGCTGATATCCCGAAACAATAGCTTCAGACGCATTAAGCCAGAAGGATGTCAGGATGAGAATCGGAATGGTCATTAGCGGCGGCGACGTCACCGGCATTAATAATTTCATTTTCCAGATAGCCAGGATGACGCAGGCGGAGATGATATTATTTAACGGCGGCATTCCAGGCTTGCTGGATAATGTCTGCCAGGAAATTTCTCAGCGCGATTTAGTGGATTTTTCCATTACTTCTCTTCCGGTAATGCAGTCAGGCCGAACCGCGCGAAAATTAATTCGTAGCGAATATGAAACGATCGCCCGGCAGTTAAAAGCATTACGCATCGACGTATTAATTCTGGCTGGAGGCGACGGATCGCTGCAATTTCTGCATACGCTCAGTGAATTTGGTGTGAACTGTTTTGGCATCGGCATGACGATTGACAACGATGTCTACGGCAGTGATTACACGGTGGGCTTTTCCACCGCCTGTGAGCAGGTATTAAAAGAGGTGGCAAAGCTCAGAAACACCGGTCGGGCATTAACGGGCCGGGTATTTATGGTGGAACTGCTCGGCGGCTACTGTGGCGAATTGACGCTCCAGTCAGCGCTCAAATCCAACGCCGACTTTGCGCTGATCCCGGAATGCCAGATCCCCACAAACGTTCTGGCAGAACGCATCACTCAGCGCCTCAGCGAACAAAACAGCGTGGTAATCCTCTGCTCAGAAGGTTACACACGGGAATATTCACCGGGCTTTCAGGGGGCGATTGACACATTAATTAAGCAGCTTGAACCGTTGATCGGCGTGCGCATTCGCAAAACGATCGTCGGCTATGGACTGCGAAATGGCGATCCCACCTGTGAGGAAATTTATCAGGGCACCATTATGGCAAGTGAAGTGGTTCGTTGTATTCAATCCGGAATGCGCAATAAAGCCGTGATTATTAACGGCAGTAATAAGCCTATTCCGATTGACTTAATAAGCATGAAAAAACGCCTGGTCGATACAGAAGGGCATCATTATAAACTCGCTAAACAACTGCATATATTGTGAGGAGAAAACATGCTGAAAATTTTATGTGTCTGTGGTTGTGGTCTGGGGTCAAGTTTCGCTATCGAAATGAGTGCGAAAGCCGTTTTAAAAAAACTGGAGATTGATGCCGACATCGATCACACCACGATTTCAGAAGCTAACGCATTTAAATCCGACATGATCCTGACGCAAAAAGCCTTTGCGGATGTCTTAAATGCCGACGCCACACCAGAACAGATTAAACGCGTAATTATATTAAATAGACTCACCGATAAAGCTGAAATTGAGCAAAAAATCGTGGCTTTCTTAAAAGAGCGTAATGTGAAGGTTGCTAATCATGAATAGTGTAATTAATTTTCTGGTTAAAGACTTACTGGGGCAGGCATCCATTCTGATCGCGTTTATTGCGCTGATCGGACTGGTCCTGCAAAAAAAATCTGCCGGCAAGGTGGTAGAAGGCACGTTTAAAACCCTGTTGGGGTTCTTAATCATGATGGCCGGCATCAACATCATCGTGGGCGCGCTGACCTTCCTTAACAGCATCTTCACCCATGGTTTTGGGATGCAGGGCTACATCACCGACGTGGCGGCGATTGCCGGACTGGCAAACCGCGAGTTGGGATCGGAAGTGGCCATGACGCTGCTGGTGATCTTCATCGTCAACATCATCATTGCCCGCCTGACACCGTTCAAATACATCTTCCTGACCGGCCAGGCGCTACTGTGGATGGCCACCATTGGCGCGGTTATCGGCTATAAAGCCGGCCTCACCGGATTACCGCTCATTTTAACCGGCGGTATTTTTGGCGGCGTGATGGCGGTCGTGATGCCAGCGCTGGCGCAGCCGGTGGTGCGTCGTATCACCGACTCGGACGATGTCGCGCTCGGTCACTTCTGCACCATTGGTTACCTGCTCACTGCGGCAGTGGCGAAGGTGGTCGGAAAAGGCTCACGCTCGACTGAAGACTTAAAGCTGCCCGATAACTTTAAGTTTCTGCAGGACACCTATCTGTCCATGGCGGTGGTGATGGTGCCGATGTACCTGATTCCTGCCGTGGCGGCAGGCCCGGCTTTTATCGCCCAGTACAGTAGCGGCACCAACTATCTGATGTATGCCTTTATGCAATCCATCCAGTTTGTGGCAGGCGTGTTTGTGCTCTACAGCGGCGTGCGACTGCTGCTGAACGAACTGGTGCCGGCTTTCCGCGGTATTGCCATGCGGCTGGTGCCGGATGCGAAACCCGCCCTCGACTGTCCCGTTATGTTCCCTTATGCGCCAAACGCGGTCATTGTCGGCTTTCTCGCTACAACGCTGGGCTCTGTGGTGGGGATGCTGGTTTTCCCGATGTTTGGTCTGGCGATGATTCTGCCCGGTCTGCTGACTAACTTTTTTGCCGGCGGAACGGCAGGCGTGTTCGGTAACGCGCTGGGCGGACGACGCGGGGCGATGATCGGCGGATTCGTCCACGGCCTGTTTATCACCTTCCTGCCCGCCATTCTGGTGCCGATGCTGGAAAGCTATGGCTTTACCGGCGTGACCTTCAGCGATTCCGACGTCATCAGTACCGGCCTGGTGCTGGGACATGCTTTCCAGAATAACTGGTTGTTCGTTGCTGTGTTCATTGCTTTTGTTACCGCTATCGCCTGGTTTGTTAACGGAAAATCCACTAAACCCCGTGAGGAAAACGTGCATGAAACTTTATAACTTTACCGAATTGCTGAAAATTGCCAAAGAACGCCAATTTAAAGCGGTAGGGTCATTTAATTTACACTGCCTGGAAATGTTACCGGCTTTTTTTAAAGCCGCCGAAAATACCAACAGCCCATTGATGATTCAAATTTCAACCGGTACAGCGAAATATTTGGGACATGAATTACTGGTGGATGCAATTAAATCGCTGTCAAAGAGTAAAAATATTCCGACCTGTTTGCACCTGGATCACTGTTCCGATTTAGACGCGATTCAGACGGCAATTCAAGCCGGGTTTAGTTCGGTCATGTATGACGGGTCACATTTACCGCTTGATGAGAATATTGCCAATACCCGCAGGGTGATTGATATGGCCCGGCCCGTAAATGTCTCTGTGGAAGCGGAGCTGGGCGCAATTGGCGGCTCTGAAGACGGGAAATGTGTGGAAATGAGCGATATTGCGTTCACCACGGTAGAGGATGCCAAACGTTTTGTGAATGAAACCGGCGTGGATATGCTGGCCATTTCCATCGGCACGGTTCACGGGCTCTACACCGGCAAAGCCCATATTCAGCATCAACGGCTGGCGGAGATTACGGCTGCCACGGCTACGCCGCTGGTTCTGCACGGTGGTACCGGGGTCAGTGACGAGGACATGCGCCTGGCGGTGGGCAGCGGTATCGAAAAAGTGAACGTGGGAACGGAAATGAATGTGCAGTGGGTCGCCCAATGCAAGGCAACGTTTGAAAAAGGCAAAGTTAACGACAGCGTGCGTAATTTCCTCGTGCCTGCGAATAATGCAGTGACCAATGTATTAGTAGAAAAAATGCAGCTGTTCCGTTAAGCACTTTTATTATCCCGACGTGAATAAACCTGAAGTGCCCTGGCGCTTTTCGGGGCAGGAGACGCTATGTTTGGATTCATGAAAAAGAAAGTGGAAAATACGGCCTCAGAGGATGCAGAACGCGATCGTCAGGCAGAGCAGGTCAGTCAAAAAATAACGGCGCTGGAAGCAAAGCTGGCAGCGAATTCAGGCGACACTGAAACGCAAAAACAATTAATGCTGGAATATAACCGTGCATTATCATTGTTTGCGAAAAGTCGCCTTTACCGGGATGACATTGATCCTCTTTTTGTGAAAATTGATGAATTACGCAATCTGGTGCGTAAATCAGTTTAAGGAGCAGTAATGACCATTAAACAGTTATTACAGGAAGCCAATGCTGTTCAGGTAGGTATTGCCGCCAGGGACTGGCAGCAGGTTATCGCCATGGCGGCCAGGCCGCTGGTGGAGGGCGGCTATATTCAGGCCTCTTATCCTCAGGCGGTGATCGAGAATACGCTGACTCACGGTGCCTATTACGTGTTTGAAGAAGGTATCGCCATCCCGCATGCCCGCCCAGAAACGGGCGTGATTCGCGACTGCTTCAGCATGGTACTGCTTTCGGAGCCGGTCTCGTTTGACGGCAGCGACAAGGCGGATATTGTGATCATGTTTGGCGCCCGTGACAGTAATGCCCACATAGAGGAGGGGATTCGCGCGATTGTCACCCTGCTAGAGGATGAAGAAACGTTGGTCAGGTTACGTCAGGCCAGCAGCGTCGCGGAAGTGATGGAGATCCTATGACCAGTGAAACTGTCACCAAGCGGGTGGTGTTGGTTAACGGCATTCCCGCCTCAGGCAAAAGCACGCTGGCCCGTGCGCTGTCACGGCGTTTTTCCCTGCCGGTTCTCACGCTGGACAGCCTGAAGGAGCCTTTTATGTCCAGCTTTGCGCCGGTCGATCGCCAGCGTAACCGGCAGTTGGGCTGTGCAGCGTATCAGGCTATCTGGAACATTGTCGCTCAGTCGCCGGCTGATTGCGTCTTCCTGATCGATGCATGGTTTGGGTTTCAGCCCAAAAGCGTACTGGAGCAGGGATTAAAGCGGGCTGGCGTGAGCGAGGTGCTGGAGGTCTGGATGCAGATAGCACCGGACGCCGCCGTCGCGCGCTATCAGTCACGGCTCACGCAGCGCATGCCGGGCCATCCGGGCGCAGAGTACCTTCCCGAGCTGCGTCGCCTGGCGGAGGAGGCGCAGCCGATGGCGCTGGGGCCGCTGTTGGAAGTCAATGCCAGTGCCATTGACGAGCACGCGGTGGGCCAGTGGCTGGCTCAACATCTGAGGTGGGCAGGCTATACTGCTTCTGTTAAGGATGAAACAGAGGAAGAGCAGCATGCCACAGCCACCCTATCTGCAAACGGGCGAGAGCGTCGTGCTTTATGATGGCGTATGTAAACTCTGTACGGGCTGGGTGCGTTTTCTGCTGCGCCATCGGCTGGCGCGGCAGGTTCGTTTTGCGTCCGTGCAAAGTGAACAGGGCAAAGGGCTGCTGAAATGGGCCGGCCTGCCCGAGGATAATATCAATACGATCGTCTACATCCGTAACGATGGTCATTGGCTGCGTGCCCAGGCGGTGCTGCGGGTGATGCAGCAGTTACCGCTGCCGTGGCGGGCGCTAAGCGTCCTGCGCGCGTTTCCCGACCCCATCAGTAATTTTTTCTACAACGGTATCGCGCTCAACCGCTACAGGCTTTTCGGGCGCCATACCCTGGAACAGGCGATTACGGCCGATTATCCGGGGCGTTTTCTCTCATCGCCGCCTGACAGCGGTGCGGGTCAGGTTAAATCCGCGATAATGTGAATTAAAACCGTCATTTTTCTTCAGGTTTACTAATATTTTACAGGTAGGTTTACGGCGTGATGGAAAAGTAATGCGCTGTGCTTGAGCTGTAATATTATTCAAAATGGAGAAAAACATGCGCAATACCTCTGGACGTTCGGCCGTCGCCGTGACGCTGTATGCTCTTCTGGAGCCTGTACCGCTTGGCTTTTTCGTGGCGGCCTGGCTGTTCGATATCATCTATATGAAAACCTTTATCATTCTCTGGTCAATCAGTGCCAGCTGGTTAATCGCCATTGGCCTTGTGATTGCCATCCTGCCCAGAATAATTAGTCTGATTTATATGTTTCGCGGCAGCACTGCGCCAGAGAAAACCCATTTCTGGCTCTCTCTGGTCGCCATCATTCTGGCCATTGCCAATGCCTTTATTCACAGCCGTGATGCGTATGCCGTGGTGCCAACGGCGGCGATTCTGTCGACCCTGGTCGTGATACTGCTGCTGCTGGCGAACGTGCAACTTGCGCTACGTCAACGTACTGCTTAAGGAGAAGCCATAATGAAAATGCCGCAACAATCCCTTATTGCGCTGACGATGATGGCCCTGCTGGCGGGTTGTGATACCGGTGCGACTATCGATCCGCAAAAGCAAATCGGTGCCAATCCCGAGTTACCGGAAGCCAAAAACTTTATGGTGCCGCCCATGCAGGTACCGGAAGGCGCACCCTGGAAGAACGGTGAAAAGCCAACGGTGGCGCAGGGGCTGAAAATTGAAAAGATTGCCGACCATCTTCAGCATCCGCGTCAGGTTTATGTTCTGCCGAATAACGACATCCTGATCGCCGAATCGAACGGCATGCCAAAACCGACCACCAAGCCCAAAGAGCTGATCACCGGGCTGGTCAAAAATGCCTCGGGCAAAGGGGGCAAGGGCGGCAACCGCATCACGCTGCTGCGCAACGTAAACGGTAAATGGGAACAGCATCGCTTTATTGAAAACCTGAGTGCCCCCTTTGGTATGCAGCTGGTGGGGAACACGCTGTACGTGGCTAACGCAGACAGTCTGGTGAAATTCCCCTACAGTGAAGGGCAAACCGAAATTCGCACCGCGCCCCAGTGGGTCACCGAGTTACCTGGCGGGCCCATTAATCACCACTGGACGAAAGCGCTGTTGGCCAGCCCGGACGGCAGCAAGCTCTATGTCGGCGTCGGTTCCAACAGCAACATTACCGAGAACGGCATTGGCGCCGAATATCGCCGCGCCGCGATTCTGGAAGTGGATGCCGCCAGCGGCGCCAGCCGGATCTACGCCAGCGGGCTGCGTAATCCCACCGGCCTTGACTGGGAACCCCAGACGAAGCAGCTATGGGCGGTGATTAATGAGCGTGATGAAATCGGCTCTGACCTGGTGCCTGATTACCTGACCTCGGTTAAAGAGAACGGCTTCTATGGCTGGCCTTACAGCTATTTCGGCCAGCATGTTGACGTGCGGGCGCAGCCACAGCGGCCGGATCTGGTTGAAAAGGCGATTAAGCCTGACTATGCGCTGAGTTCGCATGTCGCACCGCTCGGACTGCTGTTCTATGGCGCTGAGAACATGCCGCAGTATCGCGGTGGCGCGTTTATCAGTGAGCACGGCAGCTGGAACCGCAAACCCCTCAACGGTTACAAAGTGATTTGGGTGAAGTTTGAGAACGGCAAACCGGTAGGGCAACCGCAAACCGTGGTATCCGGCTTCTTAACCCAAGACGAGAAACAGGTGCGTGGCTTACCGGTCGGTCTGGCCAGCGACAAACAGGGCGGTCTGATCATTGCGGATGACGCCGGTGATACGATCTGGCGCGTGAGTTCGGCGAACTAAGGCTAAACTGCAGGTACAAAAAAAAGGATTTGGCATTACGCCAAATCCTTTTTTTATGCGTTCGTTGCCCGGCGGGTAACCGGATGGCGAACGAGGTGCTCAGCACTCTCCACAAATTGATTGTAAAGAGGGCTGCGCAAGACTTCAAGTTTGGCGAAAATACTGTATATTTATACATGTGTTGAGTGTTGGGTATCGCCGCAGGGTTAACTGATTGCTTCCAGGGGAGCTCGGTAATGCAAATCCCGGCAGGTAACAGGTGGTGCTGACCTGTGGCTTAAACCCCGAGTGCCGCTCAGCCCTCTCCACAAAGTTGTGCTCAGGCACCTGGCGGGTAACGGTAAGGCCCTGGTTGCTGAACAGCGCGCTCCTGTTGCGGGAGAAGGAAAGTGATGGAACTGACGAAGCTGATTCTGGAAATCATCCGGATCATCTTGCAGATCATCGTTGCCCTTATGCAACTGACCGGTCATGCAAATTAACCGGAACTTTGACCAAGGCGGAGCTAACCACTCCGCCTTTTTCGTTGTCAATTGCCTGTCATCTTTCCCGGCTACAGTGGCGCGGCAATCGGGTGCCTGAAAGGCACAACTTATCCAGACATCAGACCAGTTCCGGGAGCCTTTTCATGTCACTTGCCATTGTCAAACCCGCCAAACTCCAGCAGACCGAAATTGACGCCAGCGTACGTATGCGCGAAACCCAGATTGGCTCACAGTGTGAAATTCTGGCGCACAGTTACCTTGAATACAGCACCCTTGGCGACTTCTCTTACGTCGGTGAACACTGCTGCATCGCAGACAGCGCAATAGGCCGCTTCACCGCCATTGCCAATCAGGTACGCATCGGTGCACCTAACCATCCGATGGATCGGGCGTCGCAACACCGCTTTACCTATTGTCCGGAGTATTACGATGCTACGGCCACGCGCGACCACGGTTTTTTCAGCGCCCGCCGCGAAGACCGGGTGATCATTGGCAACGATGTCTGGATAGGTCATGGCGTGATTGTCCTGCCTGGCGTGACGGTAGGCGATGGTGCGGTGCTGGCGGCAGGTGCGGTGGTGACCAAAGATGTGGCACCCTATACCGTCGTGGGTGGCGTGCCGGCTAAACCAATCCGCGTTCGTTTTCATCCGGCGATTGCAACCCGGCTACAGCACATTGCCTGGTGGAACTGGCCGCTGGAAAAAATCATGGCTAACCTGGCCGATTTTCAGTCAGGGGATATTGAGCAGTTTTGTGCCAGACATGGCTGAGCGCGTTTGCGCAAAAGAGTAACGGTGGCTTACGCCACCGTCAGATGTGCGGGTTATCGCTTAGCGCGTGCTTCCTGCACCTTGCTGGCTATACGATCGCCAATGGTCTGGTCGATGTTGCGCCAGTACTGAAACGCTCGCGAAAGCACCGGCTCTTCAACCCCGTTCAGCAGATGACCGCTAACGTTGTTGACCAGCCTGTCGCGCGCGGCATCATCCATTACCTTGTTGATCAGGGTATTTGCCTGGCCCACGTCGTCATCGTCCTGACGCAGTGAGTAAGGGGCACGAACCATGTCGCCGCTGGCTGACCAGACCGAGTCGGTGGGATAGCGGTCGCCATCTGCCACCGGGCCGCCTTTGCTGTTGGGGGCGTAAACCGGGTCGGATACCGGATTCATCCGCATCGCCCCGTCTTTGCTGTAGCTGTTCACCGGCGACTGCGGGGCATTAACCGGGATCTGTTTATAGTTCACTCCAAGCCGTGCGCGATGGGCGTCGGCATAGGCAAACACGCGACCAATCAGCATCTTATCCGGGCTGAGCCCGATGCCAGGGACCAGATTATTCGGTTCAAATGCGGCTTGTTCAATCTGCGCATGGTTGTCCGTTGGGTTGCGGTTCAGCGTCAGCTTGCCAACTTTGATCAGCGGATAATCACTGTGCGGCCACACCTTGGTCAAATCGAAAGGATTGAAACGATAGCTGTCAGCCTCAGCAAACGGCATGATCTGCATGTACAGGGTCCAGCTCGGGAATTGGCCGTTTTTGATCGACATAAACAGGTCACGCGTATGGTAATCGCCATCTTCGCCTGCCAGTTTATCGGCTTGCTCCTGCGTCAGGTATTCAATGCCCTGGTCGGTGTGGAAATGGTATTTCACCCAGAACTTTTCACCCTGTTCATTGACCCACATATAAGTGTGGCTGGAATACCCATTCATATGACGCCAGTTTTTAGGAATCCCACGGTCGCCCATTAGCCAGGTGACCTGATGCGAGGATTCGGGTGACAGCGTCCAGAAATCCCACTGCATATCATTGTCACGCAGATTGTTATCGGCGCGGCGCTTTTGCGAGCGAATGAAGTGCTGAAACTTCATGGGATCGCGAATAAAGAACACCGGTGTATTGTTGCCCACCATGTCGTAATTGCCTTCGCGGGTATAAAACTTAATGGAAAATCCGCGCGGATCGCGCCAGGTATCCGGGCTGCCGCGCTCGCCAGCCACCGTTGAAAAACGCATCACCACGTCAGTTTTCGTGCCCGGCTGAAAAACGTTGGCTTTGGTGTAGCGACTCACATCTTCAGTCACCTCAAAAAAGCCAAATGCGCCGCTTCCTTTCGCATGGGGCTGCCGCTCGGGAATGCGTTCCCGGTTGAAGTTGGCCATCTGCTCAATCAGGTAATGGTCGTGAAGCACCAGGGGGCCATCGGGACCGACGGAAAGGGAATGCTCATCGCTGGCCACCGGAATACCGGCATCGGTTGTGGTGGGTTTACGCTCATCATGACTCATCGAAATAGTCTCCATTTTTATAAGGGTAATGCATGGATTAAGCGTAGCGCATATCTGGCCATTGCATCGGCTAATCCTCCCAGGTTTTCACATTTACTGCTGCCGGCCATGGCTGACCTGGCGCAGTCGTCCACGTTTTACTGGCTGCTCCCGCAGGTCGTTGCCCGCGCTGATTAATCCGTGACCGCTCTCGCATTTTGGTTATTTCAGCGACAACAAGGATTGCGTGTTCACGCGAGAAGTGTAAATTCTAATATAACTTCACAGTTAGTTGTGAAAAAGGAAAGTACATTACAACCCTGTTACTAAGGATTGAGCCTCATGTCAGATTTAAAGTTTGCTACTCGTCTTAACTCCTTTGCTTCGGGGGCACATCTCTACTGGCCAGATTTGCAGGGCAAGCCCTCTGTACTGCAAATGGTGGCGCGCGCAGGCAAGGTTAAAGGCTTAACGCATTTGGATCTCAACTATCCCCAGCACCTCACCAGTGACAGTAAAACGCTGCGCCAGGCTATTGAGGATGCCGGGCTGGCGGTCAACGGCATGCAGATGCGGTGGGATGCACCGCAGTTCAAAATTGGCGCATTTACCCATCCGGATCCAAAAATTCGCCGTGAGGCGATTGACCTGACCAAGCGGGGAATCGATACCGGACGGGAATTTGGCTCCCGCTTAATGACGTTATGGATGGGTCAGGACGGTTTCGACTACTGCTTCCAGGTCGATTACAAAAAAATCTGGGAAGACGCCGTCAGCGCGGTGCGTGAAATCGCCGACTACGCGCCGGACGTGGATGTGAGCATTGAATACAAACCCAACGAGCCGCGTGCCTACAGCATTTTTCCCAACGTGACCACCTGCCTGCTGGCCGTCGAAGAGGCCGGAAGCCCGAACCTCGGCATCACGCTGGATTTTGCCCATGTCCTGTTCGCCAATGAAATTCCTGCCTGGGCGGCGGCCATGGTGGCGCGTCGTTCCCGGCTGCTGGGGCTGGATTTAAACGACGGCTGGGGCAAACGTGACGACGGACTGATGGCGGCATCGGTTAATCCGCGCGCCACGTTGGAGTTTCTGTGGCAGATGCAGCGTGATGGATATCAGGGCGCCTACTATTTTGACACCTTCCCGGATGCCAGCGGACTGGATCCGGTACGTGAAGCCGAAACCAACATTGCCACCGTGACGCGATTACTCAAGCTTTGCGACCAGCTTAATGATAATCCGGCGCTGGCAGCGGCGATCAGCCGTCAGGATGCGGTCGCCTCACAGCAAATCGTCAACGACATTATGCTGGCGCGTTAACGCAGGCCGCCGGCTGCAGAACAGCAATTTCTTACCCTACAAACGCAGAATAAAAGGCTGAAAAAATGAAAAAACGTTTACTCGCCGTTATCGCTTCATCGCTCTTGTGTGCCAGCGTTTATGCCGCCGATCTGGCACCGCTTAAGTCCGACACGGAACAGGACCGCACCGACTGGTCAACGCTCGACAGTCGCTATGGCGCGATGCCGAAAGTCGATAAATCGCTCAAAATCGGTGGCGTATCCAAAACCCTGACCAATGAATACTGGCGTTTGCTGGGCGAAGGCTACCAGAACGCCGCCAAAAAATATGGCATCACCGTGGCTTATCAGGCTGCGGCAAATGAAGACGATCAACTGGGCCAGTTGTCGATTGCCGAAACCATGATTTCTCAGGGCTATAACGGCCTGCTGGTCTCTCCGCAAACCGACATTAACCTTGAGCCTGCACTGGAAAGCGCCAACAGTAAAAAAATCCCGGTTGTGAACGTCAATGACGCGGTGATGCCGAATGCGGAACACTACGTCGGTAATGTCCAGAAAGACAACGGCGTGCGCGTAGCGAAATGGTTTATTGAGCACCATCCGCAGGGCGGCAAGGTTGCGGTGATCGAAGGACAGCCTGGCGTCTATGCTGCCGGTCAGCGCACCAGCGGCTTTAAAGAAACGCTCAAGGCCAACGGCAAATTCAATGTGGTGGCCAGCGTACCGGCTAACTGGAGTCGTGAGCAGGCCTTTAATGCGGCGAGCACTATCCTGCAACAGCATCCTGACCTGATCGGTTTTTATGCCAATAACGACACGATGGCGCTGGGCGTGGTGGAAGCGGTACGCGCCATGGACAAAGCCAAACAGGTGGCCGTATTCGGAACCGATGGGATCTCCGATGCCTATGCCTCCATCAAGCGCGGCGAACTGACCGGTACCGTGGACAGCTTCCCGGTGCTGACGGGTGAAGTGGCGATGGATGTGATGCTGCGTTTGATTAACGGCCAGAAAATCTCACGCGTGGTGTCCACACCGCAGGCGCTGATCACCAAAGAGAATGCGGATGCGTTTTCCACTCAGGACATGGAAAAGCTGCGTCAACTGTTAGCTAAACAGTAAGCCTGGCGGAGAGCGTATGGAACAGTATCGTTTAATGATGCGCGGCATCAACAAAACCTACGGCAGCGCCGCAGCTTTACAAAATGTCGACTTTTTTGTGAAGCCCGGTGAAGTGCATGCCTTGATCGGTGAGAATGGCGCGGGCAAATCTACGCTGTTAAACATTCTCTCCGGCGTGCGCGGCGCGGACAGTGGCGAAATCAGCGTCAACGGCCAGACGGTGCAGATGAAAAGCCCACTCAGCGCGCGTCATGCGGGGATCGCGATGATCCATCAGGAACTGCAGCATGTTCCAGAGCTCTCGGTCGCGCAGAATATGTTTCTGGGCCGCCCACTGACCAAAGCAAAAGGCTGGTGGGTGGATAAAAAAGCCCAGCTGTCGCGTGCCGCGCTGATTCTGAAACGGCTCGATCCGACGATCGATCCCAACAGCCCGATTAAACATCTTAAGGTTTCGCAGCAGCAGATTGTCGAAATAGCCCGTGCGTTGCTGGATGACGCCAAAATCATCGCGATGGATGAGCCAACTTCCAGTCTGACGCCGCGCGAGTTTGACCGGCTGGCTGAACTGATCGCCGACCTCAAATCGCTGGGCGTCTCTTTAATCTATGTATCACATAAGATGAACGAGATTTTCAGAGTCTGTGATCGGGCGACGATCATGCGCGATGGCAAACAGGTTGGGGTGGTGAACATCTGCGATGAAGATGAAGAAAGCATCGTGGCTAAAATGGTCGGGCGCAAAATAGAACGGCTCGATCACAACGCCTTTGTCACCGCTCAGGAAGTATTACGCGTTGAAAATCTGGCGCGTGGCAATGAAATATCGCCCGCTAATTTTAGCGTCAACGCCGGGGAAGTGTTGGGCATTGCGGGGCTGGTCGGCGCAGGACGGACCGAGTTGCTTAAGCTGATTGCCGGTATCGACAGGCGCAGCAGCGGCACGGTGAAGGTCAATGGGTATTCCGTTCCAAACCATAATATCAGCGCGGCCATAAAAGCGGGGATTGGTCTGGTGCCGGAAGATCGTAAAAAAGAGGGGATCATTAAAGCCCGCCCGGTGAAAATGAATATGGCGCTGCCGTCCATGCGTCAGTTCACCCTGGGCGGCGTGATCAATAAACAGCGGTTAAACAGGGCAGCACATGAGGTGATGAGCGATCTTAAACTGCGCCCCATGGATATTGAAAAAACCATCGGTACGCTCAGTGGCGGTAATCAACAAAAAGTCATTATCGGACGCTGGGTAGCCGCTGACGCAAAAGTCTTTTTATTCGATGAACCCACGCGCGGCATTGATATTGGTGCCAAGTCAGAAATCTATAATTTAATTGAACGACTGGCGAAGGCAGGTAAAGCCATTATTGTTGTCTCATCGGAAATGACGGAAATCATTCGTATCTCCGATCGTGTACTGGTGATGCGTGAAGGGAAAATAACCAAAGAGTTAAAGGGCGAGGCTATCACCGAAGACAATATTGCCCGTTTTGCCATTAAAGATGTTGAAACTGCCTGATCTCATACCTGTATATAAAGGCGATAACCATGACGACTGAAACGAACATGCAGCCGGTGAGCCGCGCCTCACCGCTGTTAAAATTTAATCTGCGCGATGCCGGCACGTTAATTGGATTACTGATTATTGTGGTGACATTTTCTTTTCTGTCGCCGGTATTTTTTACCGTTCCGAATCTGCTCAATATTCTGCAGCAGTCCTCCATTAATGCCTTAATTGCGCTGGGCATGACGCTGGTGATCATTTCAGGCGGAATTGATTTATCGGTTGGGCCAACGGCTGCGCTCTCTGCCGTGTTGGGCGCCACGCTGATGGTGTCTGGCGTGCCGGTGCCGCTGGCCATCATGGCCACGCTTTGCGTCGGCGCAGTCAGCGGGATATTTAGCGGGACGCTTATCGCTTATGCCGGGCTGCAACCCTTTATCGTCACGCTGGGTGGCCTGTCGCTGTTTCGTGCTATCGCGCTGATCTCCACCGGCGGTAATCCCGTATTCGGTATTCCCATGTCGTTCCGTAGCCTGATCAACAGCACGGTGTTCGGCGTGCCCACGCCGATCGTCGTGGTCGCCGTGATTGCGCTGTGCCTCTGGACGGTCATGAATAAAACCCCGCTGGGAGAGTACATTCTGGCGATTGGCGGTAATGAAGAAGCGGCCCGCGTGGCAGGTGTGCCGGTTAAACGTACCAAAGTCACGGTTTACGTGATCTCTGGCATGCTGGCCTCTCTGGCGTCGCTGATTCTGATTGGCCGTCTGGGTGCGGCGGAACCCACCATCGGCAACCTGTGGGAGCTGGATGCCATTGCGGCCGCTGCCATCGGCGGTGCGTCACTGATGGGCGGCAAAGGCAGTATCTTTGGCACCCTGATTGGCGTGATTATTCTCGGGGCGTTACGTAACGGCCTGACCTTGCTTAATATTCAGGCGTTTTATCAATTGCTCGCTACGGGTCTTATTATTATCATAGCGATGTTGATTGACCGAGCGACCCGAGGCAAGTAATGAAGCAAGATCCGCGAGCCATTGGCGCTCAAATTCGTATGCGATTACCCCAACTGACGCCGTTAGAACGGCGAGTCATTGAGGCAATCATTGCCAGAACGGATATCACCGAACACACGTCTTTAAAAGAGATTGCGCAGGAAAACGGCGTATCGGAAGCCATGATAGTTAAGATCACTAAAAAGCTTAACTTCACGGGGTTCAGGAATTTCAGAAGCAGTTTAATTTATTATAACGCCTCTGAAGTGGCAGGTTTACATGCGGAAATTGAGCCCGATGATTCATCGGAACAATTACTGGCAAAAGTCTTCAGAACATCTATTCAGGCTATTGAAGAAACGTTGTCGATTTTAGATGTATCTGAATTTAACCGCGCAGCAGATATTATTTTTAAAGCGCGTCATATTGATCTTTATGCGGTAGGGGGATCGGCCACGGTTGCCCGCGATCTCTCCCACAAGATGCTGAAGATCGGCATTAAGTCCACCGCCTACGATGACGCCCATATTATGCTGATGTCTGCCGCCGTGTTATCTGACGATGATGTCGTGATTGCGATTAGTCACTCCGGTGCAACGCGTGCTGTTAACGATCCGGTTAAATTAGCCGGACGTAACGGTGCCAGAGTGATTGTGATTACGAATTACGCCGAGTCGCCTATTGCGCGTCATGCGCATGTGGTACTTAATTCAACTTCTCAGGGATCGCATCTGTTAGGTGAAAATGCCGCATCACGAATTGCCCAGCTGAATATACTGGATGCGCTGTTCGTGGCCATCGCGAAAAAGGATTTAACGCGTGCGGAGAAAAACCTGATGAAAACCCAGCATGCGGTTCAGGATCTGCGGGAATTCTGAGCATGAGTAAAATTGCAGTTACCGGCAGTCTTCACTACGACATTATGCTGGATGCGCATCATCGGCCTGAAAAAGGCGAAACGGTTATGGGAACCGCCTGCCACTTCAAGTTTGGGGGCAAGGGCGGCAATCAGGCGATAGCGGCCGCAAAAGCAGGTGCAGATGTCCGTTTTATTGGTGCGGTAGGGGCCGATGAGCAGGGCGCGTTTTTGCTGAAAACGCTGCGCCAGGCAGGGGTGAATACCGACGCGGTCACGAGGATTGACGATATGGCGTCTGGTATGAGCGTTGCCATTACCGATGCTGAAGGCGATTACGGCGCGGTGGTGGTGTCCAACGCCAATCAACATATCGCTGCCGAGCCGTTCATGCAGGCCGGTTTCTGGCAGGATGTGTCGATGCTGGTGCTGCAGAATGAGGTGCCGGAAGCCATTAATCTGGTCGCGGCGCAGGCGGCGCGGCAGCAGCGGATTCCGGTGTGCATTAATGCGGCGCCGGCCCGGCCACTCTCGCCCGAATTTGCGCGCTGCATTGATTTGCTGGTGGTAAATGGGGTTGAAGCCCGGGATATGACTGGCATCGCGGTGACCGATTTGGCCTCAGCCAGGCAGGCTGCAGCAGAGCTGGCACTGCGTTTTGACCGCGTGGTGGTGACTGCCGGAGAGCACGGCGTGGCCTTCAGTGAAGCAGGGGAAACGCAGGCTTTTCCTGCCCGTCAGGTCACCCTGGTCAGCACCCATGGCGCGGGCGACTGCTTCATGGGCGTGCTGTGTCAGGCGCTTAACGAGGGCGATAAACTTGCGGGCGCCGTCGCTAAAGCCAACAATGCGGCGGCAGATCACGTTTCCCGCCCGGCCTGATAAAAAAAATGCAACGTCAGTGACGTTGCATTTTGCCAGCCATAGCGAGATTACAGGGCCACTTTAACGACCGTTTTCCCAAAGTTTTTGCCGTTCAGCATATCAATAAAGGCTTTAGGGGCATTTTCCAGGCCCTCAATAACGTGCTCGCGATACTGAATTTTCTTGCTCTCTACCAGCGGGGTCATGGCTTTCAGGAACTCCGGATAGCGATCGCCGTAGTCCTGGAAAATAATGAAACCCTGCATGCGAATACGGCGTTTCAAAATGCCTGCCATAATCAGCGAGGTTCTGTCCGGACCGGCAGGCAGCTCTTTCTGGCTGTAGGCGGAAACCAGCCCACAGACCGGCACGCGCGCGGCAGTGTTCAACAGCGGGAACACGGCATCGAACACTTTACCGCCCACGTTTTCGAAATAGATATCAATACCGTCCGGGCAGGCGTTTTTCAACTGCTCTTCGAAGTCCTGACTGTGGTGATCGATACAGGCATCGAACCCCAGATTTTCAACGGCATGGCGGCATTTCTCTTCACCGCCAGCCACGCCGACCACGCGGCAGCCTTTCATTTTACCTAACTGGCCCACGGTGGCGCCCACCGGACCCGTTGCGGCGGCAACCACAAGGGTTTCACCTTCTTTCGGCTGACCGATATCCATTAATCCCATATAGGCCGTAAAGCCGGGCATACCGAGAATACCCAGCGCCCAGGAAGGATGGGGCAGATCGTTATCCAGGCGGGCAACATCGTTACCCCTGGAAACGGCATATTCCTGCCAGCCGCTCTGTGAAAGTACCCAGTCGCCTTCTTTAAACTCACCGTTTTTTGATGCAACGACCTGACAGACCGTACCGCCCACCATCGGCTGATCCAGCTCGGCCGGTGGCGCGTAAGATTTTCCCTCGTCCATGCGTCCACGCATGTAAGGGTCGAGTGACAGATAAATCGTCCGCAGTAAGATCTCGCCCTCTTTGATCTCAGGCGTTGGCTGCGCAACATAACGGAAATTATCTTCCGTTGGTTCACCCTGTGGGCGTGAAGCCAAAAGCCAGGCGTGATTTGTTGTCGATTGTTCAGTCATAGTGTCGTCCTTTGCATGGGCAAACCGCTGAGGCTTGCCGGGAATGAATGGCTAAAGTGTAGATGAGTGATAAAAGCATGCTTAACCCTGCTGGCGGTTAACGTGCCGGCGGGAAAGGGCCAGAAGGGCGCGCCACTAAGCGCGGCGCGTCTTTGACAGGGCATTCGGATTGCTCTGAATCCACGGCGCGGAGGCGGTGGTGCGAGTGCACTGCGCCGGTTGGCGGCTGTTTTTGCAGGAGATGATGGCGGCCGTCATCGAACGCATCCTTTGCAGGATTGGCTTTCGCGTGTGCCGGGGTGAATGATCAGCGACAGCGGCGAGAGCAGAGGATCTGCAGCGCCACAACTTTCGTGGCGCTGGCGGAAAGCTTAACTGAACCTTTCCGGGCGGAAAGCGGCAAGCATGGGATGTTTCGCACCGTGGAGCATTTCTTCCGTAAGAAGCTCGCCCAGGATCAGCGCCAGGGTTGCGCCTGAATGGGTGAAGGCGACAAAACATCCCGGTACTTTCTCTAATTCGCCCACCACGGGTTCTCCATCACCCGGAACAGGCTTCAGCCCGATTTTCCAGCTTCTGGCTTCGAGCGATGCGCCATCGCCAATCAGTTTCCCCGCCTCCGTCATTAACTCACGGATAACCGATTGATCAATACTGTACTGACCATCGGCATGTGCAACGATATCCTCTTCGTACCAGTCATGATCGACCGCCAGCGTGTTTCCCGGATTAGGCCGTATTGCTGCACGTGGGGTGTTCATCACCACCTGCAGCGCATGATCCTGTGCGGTGCTGGTGACCAGCATGGAGACAGGGGACGCGTTTGGAATACGCACCCCGAGCGGGGCAATGACCTCTGGTGTCCAGGGGCCGCAGGCGACGAGCACCTGGTCTGCATGGAATTCGCCCCGTTTCTCGCTGCGTACGCCCGTCGCCCGTCCGGCGGCCGTCAGCACGCTTGCTTTTCCCGCGTGCTCGATAACTTCGCCTCCTGATGCCTTGAATGCCTCAATGAGATGGTCCATAAGATGGGGCAGACTGACCCAACCTTCACCGGGATTAGCAATGGCTACGCTGGCGAGCGCGGTGCTGTTCACCTGAGGATCAACCTGATTCACTGTGGTTCGATCGAGAAGATGAGATGCGTAGCCATGCGCTTTTTCATAATCATGGCGTGCTTTTGTCCCGGCATCATCGTCTGCAGCCCAGAACAGCGCGCCATCGAAACGCAACCAGTCGCGATCGGGATAGCGCGCAAACAGGGTCCGGTATCGATCAATACCGGCCATTCTTAACGCATGATAAGGTTGCGAACGTTCACCGGCAGAGTTGAGCCAGGACAGTGAACGTCCCGAGGCACCTGAACAGAGTTCGGCTTCGGTGACCAGCGTGACGTTGGCCCCGGCGCTGACCAGTTGCCATGCTGCAGATACACCCAAGATACCGCCGCCCAGCACAACAACGCGTTTGACCTCAGATTTTTCAGTCATCATTGATTCCTTCTGTTAAACGTTTCGCCAGTCAGGCCAAACGTACGTGGTTTTGCCGATGGAGTTGATCGATAAGCTTCAGTACCGCAAGCGCCTCATCCGTCTCAACAGGCAGAGGGCCGCCATGTAAAAGTGCCCGGGCAAGCAGCTGATAAAATGCAGGATAGTTACCGCGTTGCATGACAACGGCATCGCTTTCGCCCGCTGTGCCTGCTCTGGCAGATTTTTCGGGCGGCGTAACGCCGTACTGGCTGTCAGTTGGTGACAAGCCCGCGGCAAGCTGGGGTTCCTGATTATCCAGCCCCCAGTGGGTAAAACCGCGTTTGCTGCCCAGCAGATGGAAGCGCGGCGCATTCAGTGCGGCCTGACCATTCATCCACAACCGTGAACGTACGCCGTTTTTATGCAGTAAGGAGACAAAGCAATCTTCATCGCTGTCCGACTGCTGACCTGAATAGCGGGCCAGCTCGGCACTGGCTTCCTGTACGGGACCAAATAACTGCATGGCCTGGTCAATCAGATGACTGCCCAGATCCAGCAGCAGGCCGCCACCTTGTTCAAGTGAAACGCTGTCACGCCAGTTACCAAAGCCTTCAGGTCGCCACCACTCAAAGCGTGACTCAAAACTTCTAACCGTGCCAAATGCCGCTTCCTGCACCAGATGTTTAAGCGTCAGAAAATCCCCATCCCAGCGGCGATTGTGAAAGACCGTCAGTCGCGTATTGGCCTGTCGGGCGGCGGCAATCATTGCCTCTGCCGCCGCCGCGTCAGGTGCGAAGGGCTTGTCCACCACCAGATGCAGACCGCGGCGGATCGCCGCTAAAGCCTGATCGCGATGCTGGGCGGGAGGCGTGGCCAGCACAACAAGGTCCAGGGCGACTTCTCCGCTGTCGATAAGCTGCAGCAGTGAGGGCCAGTCCGGCACTATTCTTGCCTGCGGATAGCGCTGCTGTGCCGCTGCCACGCGTTGGGGATCCTGGCTGACGATGACCTCAAGCCGGTAATCTGCATTATGCGAAATCAGCGGGGCGTGAAAAACACTCCCCGCAATACCAAAACCCACCAGCGCCGTGCGAACGGGGCCTGAAACGTGATGATGTGCCATCAGAGCACCTCCGATAAAAAACGCTGTAAACGTGCAGACTGCGGACGTTCGAACAGTTGCTCGGGCGTGCCGGCTTCGACAATTTCGCCTTCATCCATAAACACCACCTGATCGGCAACCCGACGGGCAAATCCCATTTCATGGGTGACTACCACCATCGTCATGCCGCGCTGGCAGAGTTCGGCCATTAACGTCAGGACGCCTTTCACCAGCTCCGGATCGAGCGCCGAGGTTGCTTCATCAAACAGCATCACTTCGGGCTCCATCGCCAATGCACGCGCGATAGCCACACGTTGTTGCTGACCACCGGAAAGGTCGCGGGGGCGATGATCGGTACGTTGCGCTAATCCCACTTCGGCCAGACGTTGCAGGGCAATAGCCTGTGCCTCCGCTTTAGAGCGGCCTTGTACTTTCCAGGGGGCCAGCGCCACGTTTTCCAGCGCGCTGTGATCGGGAAACAGGTTAAAGTGTTGAAACACCATGCCGATGCGTAAACGCAGCGCATCGGGTTTGTCCTTTAATACCGAACGGCCGGCAAGCAACACATCGCCGCTCTTGGGTTCGTGCAGCCGGTTAATGCCCCGCAGCAAGGTTGACTTTCCCGACCCGGAAGGGCCGATGATGCAGGTGGTGGTGCCGGGCGCGATGGTTAACGACACATTGCGTAGCACTTCAATCGGGCCATAAGCCAGGGTCAGGTTACGCAGCTCAAGGCTGGCACCATGAAAAGCAGAAGACGTTGCCATATCAGTGTCCTTGTCCGCTGGTCAGCGAGGCCGTGGGTGCCACCGCCCGTTTCACATCGACTTCATCAATTTCCTTCAGACCACTCTGAGGAGCTGAAGCACGTCGGCGTCCGGTGCGGTAACGAACATCAATATGGTTTACCGCATGGGTGAGTGGCACGGTAATCACCAAATAAAACAGGCCAGCCAGCATCAGGGGAGAAAGATTACCGCTCAGTACTGCCGCGTCCTGACCAACCCTGAACAGCTCTCGCTGACTGCTCATCAGCCCCAGTAAATAGACCAGTGAAGAGTCTTTGATGATGGCGATAAACTGGTTAACGATGGCGGGCAGTACGCGCCGAATCCCCTGTGGAATGATCACCAGCCGCATTGCCCGGCCATAACTCATCCCCAGCGCCCGACAGGCTTCCATCTGTCCCTGTTCGATGCTCTGAATGCCTGAACGAAAGATTTCGCCCATATAGGCACTTGCGATCAGGCTCAGCGCAAAGATGCCGAGTGGATAAGGCGTGGGGCCGAACAGCTGATAACTGAAACGCGCAAGCCCCTGACCAATGAGCAAAATGGTGAGGATAGAGGGCAAGCCGCGAAACAAATCGGTATAAAGCCGGGCCGGTACGCGCAGCCAGCGCGACGGTGAGATCCCCATTAGCGCCAGGATCAGACCAAACAAGGTGCCAAGCAGCGTGGCCGCGACTGAGATGATAAGGGTATTAACCAGACCTGTTGCCAGCAGCTGCGGCAGAACGTCCATCATCGCAGGGATATCGAAGAAGGTACGCGAAAGAATAGTGATCAGATCCATAGCCGACTCTCTGTTACGGGTGACAGGCCGAGCCCATCACCGGATGCATTCACACGCACAGGATGCGCGGGGATTATTGATGCTGAGGCAGATACTGTTTTGGCATCGGCGAACCCGGGAACCACTTCTCATAAAGCTGCTTCCAGGTGCCATCCTGCATTGCGTCTTTAATGGCTTTATCCAGAGCCGCTTTGAAGGCGGGTTTGTTTTTCGCAATCGCCACGCCAGCAGGCGCATCAAAAGAGGGGATGTCAGCGGCGGTCACCAGGGAAAAGCGCGTGGCATAATCTTTGGCGGCCTCGTAATCCAGGAACATGGCGTCAAGCGTGCCGTTATTGAGCGCAGATACGGCAGCGTTGTTATCGGGAAAGCGAACCAGATCGGTTTGTGTAAAGTGCTGCAGTGCATAGCTTTCCTGCAGCGTTCCCTGAATGACGCCGAGGCGCTTGTGGGCCAGCGTCTCAACGTTTTTCACGCCGGAATCCTTACGCGTTAACACCGTCAGGTAACCCGCCAGATAACCTGTTGAGAAATCGACCGTCTTTTCACGGGCGGGCGTGATGCCAATTGCGGCTACGCCTGCGTCATATTGCCCGTTGGCAACGGCAGGGAGGATGGCCGAGAAATCCTGTCCGACAAAGTCCACTTTATCGATACCGATCCGATGGGCGACATTTCTAAAAAATTCGACGTCAAATCCAGTGAAGTTGCCGTTTTTATCAGTAAAGGTATAGGGCTTAGCATCCCCCAGGCTGGCGACTCGCAGCTGTCCCGGTTCGATCAGGCCATAGGGATTATTATCACTTGCCGCGTGGGCGCTGAAGCTGGCTAAGAGCGTTAACGCCATGCCGAACAGGGCTGCGGGTAGAGGGGGAAAACGTTTATGCGATGTCATAAAGCTCTTCCAATTTTGCAGGTGAAACTTCAGAGTCCACTCAGTCGGTCACGTTATTTTGAGACCGGTCTCAGTGAGGGGCGAAATAAGACTGGTACATGTTGTGAGACCGGTCTCAAGTGGATACAATGATATTAAGCACACGCGTTAAACAGCGTCAATCCAGATGTTATCAACTTGTGATTCGAATTTATTATGACGACAAAAAAGCACCCGTTACGGGGAGCGACGGTAGCGGATGTCGCACGTCAGGCAGGCGTTTCAAAAGCCCAGGCAGCGCGAGCCTTAGGGGGCTACGGTTCCGTCAGCGAGGAGGTGCAAACCCGCGTGACCCAGGCGGCTGAAACGCTGGGCTACCGGCCAAACGAGCTGGCGCGCAGTATGAATACCGGGCGTTCAAACACGATTGGGGTCATCGTGGGCGATATCGAAAACCCCCATTTTGGCCTGGCGTTACGCGGTATGGCCGACGTTGCACGCCAGGCGGGTTTTCATTTGCTTCTGAGTAACAGCGACGAAACCGTGGAAGAGGAGCGGGAAGCCGTACGTGTGATGCTGGATAAACGGGTCGATGGGATCATCGTGGCCCCCTGTAGCTCCCTGGCCCATGACAACGACCATCTTAAGCAGGTACTGGCAGAAGGGCGTGCACTGATGACGTTTGACCGCTCAGTAGAAGGGCTGGAGGTGGAAACTATTCAGGCAAACTTTTTGACCGTGGCGAAAGAGGCCACGCAATTGCTACTGAACGCCGGTCACCAGCGTATTGCTTATCTTTCGAGTATGCGTATCGCTACAGCTTACTCCCACAGCGTGCCGCTGGGGCCGACGCCCGTCGCGCAACGTGTAAAAGGAATGATCGATGCGCATCATGAAGCCGGAAAAGTTCTGGATCCGGCGTTGGTTCGCCTGAATGCCATTAACAACGACGGTATTGAGCAACTATTAACGGAGCTGTTCGCCCTTCCTGAACCGCCCAGCGCGTTGATTGCTTCTGACAATCTTATCGCCATGGGAATATTGCGCGGCTTGGCAAAGCGCGGGCTGCGCGTGCCAGAGGATATCTCCTTCGTCATGTATGATGATTTTCCCTGGACGGAACTGATGACGCCCGCACTTACGGTCGTGGCTCAGCCCGTTTATGAGATGGGCAGGGAAGCTGCGCGTAGATTGATTTGCCACATTCGACAGCAACCCGCCGGAGCACTACCTGTATTTGAAAGCTGGATGGTCGTGAGAGGCTCCATTGGTAAAAAACGGGCCGCTGACTGATTTGTACGCCGGTCAAGAACAAGCCGCGCGCTGATACCGCCAGGCCGTGACCTGGCGGTTATCATTAAAAGCTGCACGCCCCTGGGGCGGTTTATCGCGTGATTTACCTCAACATCGGCGCCTGGCACAAACGCATCGTTATTCCTCGCCGGTGTTACCGCTTTCCCGACGCGGTCAGGCCTGAATCAGAGTGGCGAACAGCCACAGTGTGCAGAAAGCACTGCGGCAGCCTCGCTTATCTTCTGGCCCAGGCTCGCCAGTAAGCCCTCTCCAGCGTCGCTGCTCAGGACGCTGGTGCAATACCGGCAATAGCCTGCCCCGGTTTTGACTTCCCGGCCTGACTGACCTGTTCGGCCATAGCGATATTTCCTGTTCGATCACGCAAAATGCCGATCTCACCTTGGGGTTTTCCTGGGGCAAAATGCGGTGCGGTCACGGTCTTCATCATTGATTTCGCGAATGATACGACAAGGATTGCCTGCAGCAAGTACGCCTGACGGAATATCTTTGACCACGACGCTTCCCGCCCCGATGACAACGTCATTGCCGATGGTAATGCCCGGAACAATGCTGACACCTGCGCCGATCCAGACATTATTGCCGATGGTCACGGGAAGCGCATATTCAAGTCCCTGATTACGGCGTTCAGAATCCAGAGGATGGCCTGCGGTATAAATACCGACGTTTGGGGCGAGAAAAACATTATCCCCGATCACCACGTCCGCCCCATCAAGAATAACAAGATGATGGTTAGCATAAAAATTGTCGCCAACCCTGATGTTAGCGCCATAGTCACAGTAGAAAGGCGGTTCAATAACAGGGTTGTTGCCGCACTTTTTAAGAAGCCGCTGCAGGATAGCCAGGCGCGCTTCCTTATTGTCGGGTCGACTCAGGTTATAGTCATAACAGAGTGCCTTGGCCTGATCCCGGAGATGAAGAATGCGCTCATCGTAAGTGGCATCGTAGAGCTCACCATCAGGTACACAGGTTACATCGTTCATCGGCTTCCTTATCATTTTTTTGACGATCGTTGTCCAGAAGACAGTGTATTCAATTTTTATTGCCTCAGGGACGAAAGGGCTACCCTGGCAGCACCAATGATATAACGTTGCACCGCAACGTCTTAAAAATCTACATGCTATGCCCCATCCACAATATATTGTGCGAAAGTCATTTCGTTAAATTCCCGTGCATTTATCGGTATTTCATTCAAAGAAATCTTTTAATCATTAACAACGTCATGCCTTACGTTTGAGATGCTGATACTCATGGGCAGGGGTAAATGCAGGCCTGAACAGCCGTTTCCACTTCGACGTATGAAGCGTAGCGACTTCGTGTTGCGACGCTGCGGGAGACCTGTGTCATTATGGGCGTGAAGGGCACGGATGCAGAGCACCTTGCCGCCTGCCATCAAGCCGATAAGACATAAAAACGTTGTTATTTCAGCGAGTCATCTTCAATAGTTTAGGACAAAAAAGGAGCGAGAAATGCAGTCAGTGCATCTTATGGGAGAAGGCTATGAACCTCATGTCGTTCAGGAAGGGGGCAAACTGGTCTACTCACTCCCTGTCGATTCGGGATTTATCACTTATGAATTTGCATTTGAGATTAAGCGGGAAGATCTTGATGTCCTGCTGACTGATAATTACCGACGCGCCGTTCTCGAAATTACTGCGCATACAGTGCTTCAGCATTCGACGCTAAAAGGAAATGACCGCTTAACCCAGCGCGATTTCGATAACCTCGTTGCCGACACGCTTCACTCAACACCCGAATTCCTGCAGAGCTTTATCTCTCAGATCAGTCATGATCACCATATTGGTATTGAAGGTTATGCACAAGACATCATGGCGCGACGTTCTTTGGCAAAATAACGATGTTGAGCACCGGGAATGCAGGCTTTATGATCCGTTCAGCATAGTCATCAAATACCGTTTGTGGACAGAGAACGACACCGGACAGCTGGTGGCACGCATCCTGCTGAAATAATATCGCTTTTGTTCACGGGCTTTTAATCAGAAGCCATGCTGCCAATGGCTTCAAGCCCCACTCGCTGTCCGTAAGAAAGCTCCAGCGTATTGCCATCAGGATCAGCGAAGAAAACGTAATAACCCACAGGATCACCCGCATTTTCAGGCTCTTTACGCAAAACACCTTCAGCGCGCGCCATTTTAATTTTCTTATCCATTTCTTCCCGGCTGGCACATGCCACGCCGAGATGCCCAAAGTGACCTAAGGGCGTGTCTGTGACCTTGTCTGACTGAACCAAAACCAGCGCAAATGGACGGCTGTGATCACTGAGCCATGCCACTTTACGTGCATCCGGAACGTTGGGTTCGCGACGGTGGACAACAACCATACCGGCATAGCGTTCATAAAAAGCAATGCTCTTATCTAAGTCTCTGACAGCGAATGCAACGTGCGTAAAACCAACATCGACTATTTTCATATACCCAATCCGCCCAATGCGTAGCAAAACATGCATTCTAAAAGCTCAGGTTAAGTTTAGGTCAAGCTCAAAGACCGGTTTGAGCCGCTGAAAACGTCGAATGGAACAAACTGCGTCCTGTTATGGTGCCGTTGCGGAAGCATCATCCCTGTAAAGGGTTATTCAACCCACCTCCAACACCGCCCCTTCTTCAACACGCGGGTCTGATATGAAACAGAACCTGTGCAGGAATTTACGTCGATTGTTGCCGCCATTTCCTGACGTGGTCAATCAGGGCGCGAAGCTTTGGTGCCATATTGCGACGCTGAGGGAAATACAGATAGAAGCCTGGAAATGTTGGCAGAAAGTCATCAAGTACGGATACAAGCTCACCGCTCTCAATATAGGGCCTGAACGTTTCCTGAGTGGCCAGTGTGATGCCTCCGCCGGTTAGAGCCAGCCTCAACATCAGACGCAGATCATTAGTGGTAATTTGCGGCTCAATCGCAAGGTCGAACGCGCTTCCGTTCTCTTCAAATGGCCAGCGATAAGGCGGAATATCCGGGGACTGGCGCCAGCCGATACACTGGTGATGTACAAGATCGCGCGGATGAACAGGCAGGCCGTTGGCAGTGAAGTAGGAAGGGGATGCGACCACCATTTCGCGTTGCTCACCGGTCAGGGGAACCGCAATCATGTCTTTTTCAATGACTTCTCCAAGCCTTACGCCGGCATCGTAACCTGCAGCCACGATATCAAACTCTTCGTCCGTCACAACAATATCGAGCGTCACGGCCGGATTGGCCGCTGCAAACGAAGCGATCAACGGACCTGACAGGAATTCTTCCGCTATTGATGTCACCGCGATTCTGAGAAGTCCACGTGGCGCAGGGTCAGAAACGATCTCTTCGAACGCAGCGTTAATTCCGGTTAAAGGTAATGACAGCGATTTATGCAGTCGTTCTCCCGCTTCCGTTAAATTAACCGCGCGGGTGGTGCGCATGATAAGCATCGTCCCGAAAGTATCTTCAAGCCGTCTTATTCCCTGACTGACCGCCGAACGAGTCACACCCAGCCGTGCGGCGGCTTTACTGAAATTACCTTCTTCTGCTACCGCGATAAAAACGGGCAAAAGGTTAAGATCGATTTTCATTGTTTAATGCTGCTAACCACTGAGTACATTGAAAGCAGGATACCTGAACTTATCGTAACGTCCTATTCTCTCTCCGAACCCATTTGAAGGAGAACGTTATGAATAAGGTTATATTAATTACCGGCGCATCCAGTGGTATTGGGGAAGGTATTGCCAGAGAGTTAGGGGCGACAGGCGCGAAGGTGTTACTGGGAGCACGCAGACTGGCGCGTATTGAAGCCATTGCAGCGGAAATCTGCAGCGCAGGCGGTATCGCGCAAGCACATTTCTTGGATGTCACAGACCGGGTATCCATGGCCGCCTTTGTTCAGACCGCGCTGGATAACTGGGGCAGGGTTGATGTTCTCATCAATAATGCGGGCGTTATGCCGCTTTCACCGCTTGCAGCCGGAAAACAGGACGAATGGGAACGCATCATTGACGTAAATATCAAGGGCGTGCTGTGGGGAATGGGTGCCGTACTTCCGTTGATGGAAGCGCAGGGTTCCGGACAGATAATCAATATTGGCTCGATTGGCGCCCTTTCTGTCGTACCCACCGCCGCGGTCTACTGTGCCTCCAAGTTCGCCGTACGGGCTATTTCTGATGGCCTGCGGCAGGAAAGCTCAAAAATCCGCGTGACCTGTGTCAATCCAGGGGTGGTAGAAAGTGAACTGGCGTCGACGATTACCCATGCGGAAACGATGGCGGCAATGGACGCTTACCGTTCTGTTGCCCTTAAACCCGCGGATATTGCCCGTGCCGTAAGGCACATTATTGAAGCGCCTGAAAACGTTGACACAACAGAAATAACCATCAGACCCACAGCGTCGCCAAACTGAAGCCTGAGGTTAACTGTCATGTGCACTTTTCATTCAATACATCGGGAGCAACATTTATAGGGTAACGTTCTGTCTGTTATCTGACGCTGTGGATGCTGGGTGTTAAGCACATCTCTGTTATCAACAGTCATCCATCAGCATGAACGCATCTCAAAAAATGTGGCCTTCAGTAAAGACAGGGATCTCAATATTTATTTGTCACGAAACGCATTGTGCAGAAGTCGCCACATATGATGAGCTGCGGGCGTAAAGCGCCTGTCCGAGTTCCGTAGCAGGTGACACTGGGCGCTACTGGCGATCGGGTGGTCGAGTGGAACGGCGACAAGCGCGCCCTGGCGAATAGGATCGGCAGCGGCGTAGGCCGTCATAAACGAGACGCCGAGCCCCGCCTGGCTGAGGTGCATAGCGGTGGAGAAGAGGTTGCATCGGTAGGCCGGGTGAAATTGCAAACCCTGGCTTTTGAACATCGCATTCATGTGCCGCTGCAGGCCGAAGTTCTCCGTCAGGGCAATAAGCGGGTGAGCGGTCAACTCTTCAATGGTAATGCTGGCGCGATTGGCAATGGGGTGCTGCGGCGCGACGACGGCACAAATCGGCCCCCACTGAAAGCTGTGGCGCTTGAGTTCCGGTGTGCCGATCGGGCCAAAGGCCAGCGCCATATCCGCTTCGCCGCTCACGATATCGTTCATCATCTCCTGCATGCTGCCCACGACAATATCGACAAACACCTGCGGGTAATACTGGGCAAACTCACGCATGACGCTTTCAATAAACGCCGTGATCAAGCCGCCGCCGATGCGCACCGAAATCGTCCCGCCGCGCATATGGCGCAGATCTTTAAGCTGACTCTCCAGCTTTTCGCGCCGCTGACGGCTGGTAAAATAATCCGCCGCCAGCAGGCGTCCCGCTTCGGTCAACACCACATTACGCCCGCGCCGTTCCAGCAGGGGAAGCTGCAGCGAACGTTCAAGTTGGGCAATCTGCCGGCTGACCACGGATGCGTTAACGCCGAGGATATCTGCTGCGCGGCGAATGCCGCCCTGGTTACCGACTTCATACAGATAACCCACCTGTTTATCCTGGAACATCTGCCACACTTCCTCGTTACTGTTGACCAGAGAGCAACAATAACATCATTTGATGGCTATTTATCAAGCCGTTTAAATAGTGATAATCAAATTAATGGCCAGGCGTTGAGAGAGCGTAAATAAAAAAGTAAAAGTGCTCTTATTGCACCAACAATGCGCCCCAAAAGGGTGAGGGAATACTTTGTTGCGATTCGAAGCAGGCGTAATGAAATAGCAATTCCCGGCAAAAAAATAAATTTCTTGCGAGTTTTAGCGAGGGGGTTTTATTGCGCCATTAATCTTAATAAAAGGCATTTATTTTACGGCTGGGCTATTCAGGCATGGATCCTGCTTAGTATCAGGACTTTTCCCTTACAGATGTAAAGAGAGATGATATGAGCGAACCAAAAACACTGAATGAGCCAGAAAAAGAGGCCACAGAGGCGTGGAACGTCGGGCCTGGCGCGTGGATCTCACTGGTCATCGTGCTGCTTGTCTTTTCAGGCTTCTTTTTCAAGGTTGACGGCATGGCATGGCTGGGCGCGTTTGATTTCACCACGCTTGGCGGCGCGTTCGGCACCATGAAGACGCCGGAAACCAACACCTTTATCGGCAGCGGCGGCATCAGTGCCAAAGCGGGTTTCCTCTTCGCGCTTTCGCTGGTGCCCACGGTGATGCTGGCACTTGGCCTGCTGGAAATCTTCACCCATTATGGCGCGATCCGCGCAGCACATAAATTACTCACGCCGCTGTTAAAACCACTGCTCGGCCTTCCGGGTTATACCGGCCTTGCGCTGATTACCGACCTGCAAAGTACCGATGCTGGCGCGGCATTAACGAAAGAGCTCTATGACAGCAAAAAGATCACCCGCAAAGACGTGGTGATTATGGGATCCTGGCAATACTCCGGCGCCGGGTTGATTAATAACTATTTTTCTATCGGCTCGGCGATGTTCGCTTCACTCACCATCCCGATTATTATTCCGTTGGTTTTAATGTTTGTGCTTAAATTCGTTGGCGCAGCCGTGGTGCGACTGGCATTAAATACTGTTTATAAGCGAGATTTCGACAATGAGTAATCAGGCAAAAGTCTCCAGTAATCCGTTTGATATTTTCGTAATTGGTGCGCGCAAAGGTTTTAATATTGCCATTAATAATTTGATGCCGAATGTATTAATGGCCTACGTGATCGCCGAAATGCTTAATTTGTTAGGGGTGATGCAGATTATTGGCCACGTGTGCGCACCGCTGATGGGGCTATTCGGCCTGCCCGGTGAGGCGATCACTGTGTTGTTAACCGCCTGGCTCTCGTCATCTGCCGGAACCGGCGTTGCCATCAGCCTGCTGAGCAAAGGCCAGCTTGATATCGGGCAGATCACGATTCTTGCGCCCGCCATCTTTTTGATGGGTTCGCAACTCCAGTACATGGGGCGCCTGCTGGGCGTGGCCGATGTACCGAAAAAGTACTGGCCGCTACTGATGGCGGTCAGCATTCTCAATGCCGTAATCGCCATGTTGATTATGCGCGTTATTGCCTGAGCATTAAGGAGTAAGACGTGTCACCTACACTTGAGCACTTTAATTACCTGCACCAGATCCCGGAACTGGGGTTCGAAGAGTACAAGACGTCCGCCTACATCGCGGGCGTGCTGGAGGCGGCAGGCTACCAGGTCACGCGCCAGGTTAATAACACCACCGGTATTGTCGCGGTGCTGGACAGCGGTAAGCCCGGCCCGACCTTAGCGCTGCGCGCCGATATGGATGCGCTGGGGCATATCATTGACGGCAAACATGTGGCGCGCCACACCTGCGGGCACGATGGTCACTCCACCGTCGTATTGACCACGGCCCAGGAGGTGATGGCTGAGGAGCGAGTGAAAAAGGGCAGGCTGAAGCTGATCTTCCAGCCTGCTGAGGAGTTAGGCACCGGCGCGATAGCCCTGACCGAAGGCGGCGTGTTGGATGATGTTGATATGTTGCTTGGCTTTCATCTGCGCCCGCTGGAGGAGTGCCCGATGGGCCAGGCCGTGCCGGCAATGTACTACTCCGCGTCCGCCACGGTGGAAGTGATGTTTCATGGCAAAGCGGCGCACGCTGCGCGCCCGCACTTAGGCGTTAACGCGCTGGATGCCGCCGCCCATGCGGTGCAGGCGGTAAACGGCATTCATCTTGCGCCCTCGCTGACATGGAGCGCGAAAGCGACGCGTTTTCTCTGCGATGCGGGCGTGACCAACTCGATTCCTGATCGCGCGCAGGTGTGCTGGGATCTGCGCGCCGCAGAGAACGAAGCGATGGATAGCCTCAAACCCCAGGTGATACGCGCGATTGAGAGCAGCGCCGCCGCGTATGGTGCGCGCGCGGAAATTCGCATTCTGAAAGAGATGCCCGCCGCGATTATCCATGACGAGGCAACAGCGGTCATCACACGTGCTATCCGCAGTGTGTTTGGCGAAACCGGCCTCACCGCGGCTAAATCGACACCAGGCAGTGAAGATTTCTTCCACTATCTGCGTCTTCGGCCTCAAATCAAAGGCGGCTTCTGGGGACTGGGCGCCAACCTGACGCCCGGCCTGCATCATCCGGAGATGCATTTTGACCGCGATGCGTTGGCGCTGGGAGTGAAAGTGTTTAAGGCCTGTGTAGAGGATGTGCTGGGCTGACGATCAGCATTACAGTGACGTGCCGTGCTCGTCGGATATCAGTATTGCAGAAGACAGAGCCGACAATGCCGTCCGACGTTCGCGGCCATCATAGTGAAGCCGTTACGGGCATCCTTTTCAGGTGAGTGGCCCCGTGACTTGTACCCAAGCGTAAACGTTCCTTTTCGGCGGGCTTTGCTGTCTGCCGGGGAGGAGGGCACCGGTATCCGTCACCGTCACGGGGGGCCAATTTCACTCTCTTTAGCGATATCGGTTACCGGATGGGGCTGGTGGCACAGATGGCGACGAATGCCTAACCGAACGCCTCTGCCTGAAATGGCGAATCGGGTTGTTTTGTCGTGCGCCACAGGGTAAATACGGGACAAAGCGTCGGCTATGTTTTTGCTGCTTGTCGGCAAAACGCTGAAAAATCAGTGACCGATCCGGTTGCCGTACTCATCAATAACTTTTTCGCCATCCTCTTTCGTAAACGCTCCCTTCTGTGGCTCAGGCAGAATGCCCAGAACGGCCTCAGACGGACGACAGAGCCTTGTGCCGAGCGGCGTCACGACTATCGGACGGTTGATGAGGACAGGATGAGCCAGCATAGCATCCAGCAGTTCATCATCATTGAACCGATCTTCGGCCAGCCCCAGATGTTCATACGGCTCTGTGTTTTTGCGCAGCAGATCGCGCACGCGGATCCCCATATCCGCTATCCGTTTTTTAAGCTCGTCGCGGGAGGGGGGCGTCTCCAGATATAAAATCACTGTCGGCTCCACGCCACCGTTGCGGATAAGCGCCAGGGTGTTACGCGACGTCCCACAGGCCGGGTTGTGGTAAATGGTGATGTCAGTCATAAATGGCACTCCGTTACGGGGCTGCGCTGGCGCAGTCACGTTGTATAGGTTAAACAGAAAGACGCAGGGCTAGCGCCGCCAGCGTGACAAAAAGTACCGGCAGGGTCATCACAACGCCCACGCGGAAGTAGTTGCTCCAGCTGATGGTGATATTTTTCTGCGCCAGAACGTGTAGCCACAGCAGGGTCGCCAGGCTGCCGATGGGGGTGATTTTCGGGCCAAGATCGCAACCGATGATATTGGCGTAAATCATCGCCTCTTTCACCACACCCTCAGCCGTGCTGCCATCAATGGACAGTGCGCCAATCAGGACGGTAGGCATGTTGTTCATCACCGATGACAGAAAGGCCGTCAGGAAACCGGTAGCGAATGTGGCGCCCCATACACCATGCTCTGCAAACCCGTTCAGGGCGGACGAGAGGTAATCCGTCAGTCCGGCGTTGCGCAGGCCATAAACCACCAGATACATACCCAGCGAGAAGGTGACGATCTGCCAGGGCGCGCCTTTCAGGACTTTACGAGTATCAATCACCTGTCCTTTACGGGCAACCAGCCACAGAATAAATGCCGCGACCGCAGCAACCAGACTGACCGGAACGCCGAGCGGCTCCAGAGCAAAAAAACCGGTCAGCAACAGACAAAGAACCAGCCATCCGGCTTTAAAGGTTCGCACGTCACGAATGGCTTCCCGTGGTACCTTTAGTTTTGCCATGTCATAGGCGACCGGGATGTCTTTACGGAAGAAGAAGTGAAGCATAACCAGCGTGGCCGCCACGGATGCCATGTTGACCGGCATCATGACAGACGCGTATTCGCTGAATCCCAGCTTAAAAAAGTCCGCCGTCACGATGTTAACCAGGTTCGATACGATGAGTGGCAGGCTGGATGTGTCAGCGATAAAACCTGCCGCCATCACAAACGCCAGCGTTGCGCCGGGGCTGAAGCCCAGCGCCAACAGCATGGCAATGACAACAGGCGTCAGGATCAGTGCCGCCCCGTCATTCGCAAACAAGGCCGCCACTGCCGCACCCAGCAGAACACTATATGTGAACAGCAGCCTGCCTTTACCGCCACCCCATCGGGAAACGTGCAGGGCAGCCCACTCAAAAAAACCAGATTCATCGAGCAGCAGGCTGATGATAATCACCGCGATAAACGTGGCCGTCGCGTTCCAAACGATCTGCCAGACGGCCGTAATATCGCCGAAATGCACTACGCCCGTCAGCAGGGCCAGCGCAGCCCCGATAACAGCACTCCAGCCAATACTCAGCCCTTTTGGCTGCCAGATAACCAGTACCAGTGTCAGGACGAATATAGCGCCTGCCAGAAACATACTTTTTCCTTTTAATACAAAGTCTGGTAAACAGGACGTAAGACAGCCCTGCAAACAGATATGAAAAATCATATGTGTTTGAGTAAATTTTTAAATGCAGACAGGCTTGCCGTTGGTGGTCGCGTTATTCCTTTCAGCCTGCTGGCTGAGTTGCAGAATGTCATCGCGCTGACACAGGTAAGCCTGCTCGATCACCATAGCAGCCCATGCGGGCATGTGTGGTGACAACCGATAATGAATCCATTTGCCGTCACGCCTGTCAATAAGCAGACCACTGTCTCTGAGCAGTGCCAGATGCCGTGAAATTTTAGGCTGACTTTGCCTCAGGATTGACGTGAGTTCACAGACGCAAAGCTCGCCTTTTTCACGCAACAGCAGTACCAGACTGAGGCGTGTTTCATCCGAAAAATTTTTGAAAAGCTGAAGAGGCTGAAGTTGAGGCATGCTGACTCCTGATTACGGAACAGAAGACATTGTTGCTGTCTGTCTACGGCGAGTCAATAACATATTTGCTAATTCATATGTATTGACTCACCCATGGCTCATCTTCGGATATTCCGTCCAGGGTTTACCTGCACAGTAAGGCCAGGGATCATTTACGATTCGGTAAAGGGGATTAAATCATATTGCGTAAAGGCACGTTTTGCTAAAGAGAACGATCGTTTCCTAAAATACACTTCAACAGCTGATATCAAGCCTACAACTTTATAAACAAGTAACAGTAAACCCTTAAATCGCGTTCCCAGAGCTGATATTGTACAAAAACGCCTCCAAGCCCGACGCCATGAGCGCCATTGCACGCTACTTCGACAGTGCGTCACTGCCTACTCAGCAGGAAACGCTGGGAAGCATTGCGTCAGAAATCCTTCGCGCAGGAAAAAGCCTGAACCGCACGGCCATTTGTAGCAAGCTTGTCCGTCGCCTGGAACTGGCAGGAAGTGCAGAAGAAGAGCAGCACTACTGTGAACTCCTTCGTATTTTATTCGGCCCTAAAGCCGGGAACTGATGCCCTACGACTGCCAGGCTGAACCCCAATACTCGTTTTTCCCACTCATCTCCCTCACGTTGACCGCTTTTGCCGCTGCATAATTCCTGAGGCATAATCTTACGCCGTCATTACGCACACGTTCAGAGCCGTGGCCTGGAGATATTCAGGGGAACGCTGAAACGCGCGCAGTGGTTACATCGAAAAGTGATACCCCCTGGTTATCATGTCTCAAAACCGGACATTTATATGCTGACGCCAGTTAACTCTCTGCTTACTGCGAAGCGTACCTGTTACTTCTGAGATTATTCACTGTTACCTGGCTCAAAGTACGGAGTAATCAGCATATGAGGAATAGCGAGAGATGCGAGCGCAGCAAATAGCGATTTAATGTCTGCGTCACTAGAGGGGTACATGATACAGGTTGTCACGGCCGCCAGCAGAATTGCCGCTAAAAGCACCGGCCAGGTCGCATAAAGGTAACCTGTGTAATGAGCATAACCCAACTGAATTCGACGTAACCGGGTTTGCGGCAGGGCATGCAGAATTAAAAAACCCATGGAAAAGCCGACAAAAGGTGGAAGGATCAGCAAGGCCAGCGTTCCGGTAATGAGCCGCACATCGTGACGAATCAATCCGGTGATAACCAGGCTAAGGGTACAAAGTGCGCCCGCGTTAGCCATGAAAAACGTCACGGAACTGAGCAGTGAGGGTGTCAGTCCTGCCTGGTGAAGGATGATGTTGTATTCTCGCAGGTGGAAGAAGGCTGGGGTCGCTATCATGCTGACTCCTCTGGCAAGGCGCTCTGACATCCCTCCCTTTGGCGCATCCTCAAGGGCAAAATGCAGCGCAGATGCCAGCAAGAAACCGGGTAATGCCAGTGCCGGCGACCAGTGCCACCAGAACAGGCAAAGCAGGATGATCACGCCATAAGCCGCCAGGAATGGCAACTTACGCCCGCGTTTTACTATTGCCAGATCGCTGGCACCGTGTGCCATGCCAATCACACCTATTGCTACTATGGCAAACATTAACTGTACGCGCAGCGGACTGAAAGAGGCAGCCAGCGCTGCCCCCCACAGTCCTGTCCAGCTGGCAGTTTGCCGCAGACTCATACCCGCACAGCACCATCTGATGTGGAATGGCGCAGCGCTTTTTCAAGACTGGATGCAGCGTAAAAGGCGTAAAACACCTTGGCGATGATATCAAGAACCAGGAATGCCCATACGGACGCAGGGTCGGTGATGACTTTTAATCCTTCCGGACCGACAAGGAAAACGATAGGGTAGATAAACCAGACCACCGTCAGCAATGCGACGTTTTTGTTGTAAGCGACCGCCATCGCCCTGCCGCGCCCAGCGGCAATCGTACGCAGCGGTCCCCACAGGAGGTAAACCACGCCAAGAAACGCAGCACAGGACCAGAGATACCACACCCATTTTGCGGCGAACGTTGTCGCCAGTGCAGAGACCAGACCGGTAATAATCATCATCACATCCAGAATGATGATAGCCGTTAAAAAACCACCCATCTCACCCGGTTTACTCTGTTCATGAAAGGCGACCATAACCAGCCCCGCCAGTAATACAGGTGTAGTGACGGACCAGTCAGCATAGCGGGCGAGATAAACGATGCTGCCACTTTCGGTCGCCAGATTACCGAAACCAAATGCCATTGCCAGATAAGCGGTTGCCGCAATAAAAGGGACCGAGGCATGCATTAACGTATGATGCCGGAGGGGGAATATTTTTTTGCCTGAGGCATAAATCACCAATGACGCAAGTGCCATGACCGAAAACCCGATCAAAAATGCGGTTTGATCCATAATACTTTCTCCTTGCACAGACGCCCTCACAGGGCCGTTTGCGCTGCCATAAATTGAAATCTTTTTATATTCCGAATGAGAATATGCATAAAGTATATGACGTGCCGTTCAAATTGCTAATGATGCAACAGTGTGGACGGAAACTTCGGCGAAATACATTGAATAAGTGATTCTTTATTCGTCGAGTCCGGAGGGATAAATGTAAAAATCTGTTTCACTAACTTTCATTTTTAACAATTTGTATCCAATAAAAAAATGGGACCATTTTATTTTTTCTTTTAATATTATGTGGTTAAATTGTTTTCTTGGTCTTGAGGAATTTGAAGGTAATTAATATGAAAGAGAAAGAATTATATTATTCGCTAGAGAAAATAAAACACTGTACTAAGTTAAGGACAAGGTTTCCAAACAGGTCAATGGCGCTGTGTTAATTGGCAATTTGTATAATAACAGGTCGTTACTACGTCGCTGGCATGATTTCTAAAAGAATTCAGCTGGCTTAATATGGCGGTCGTGACCTACTCTCATTGAAAATACATCGCGATTTTAGTCATGTCCGCTCTTGACACAGAGCGGACATGAATTCAGTGCAATTTTGTCTGAGAGCAACCAGCGGGGTAGCTCTTAATGGAAATGTCTGCGTTTTCATTCACCCACTACGTCACCATAAATTATGGGGATATCGTTTCTGATTTGCCCGGAAAATGTTTTGGTGGAAAATTTCAAACGCGACAAAGCTCGTTGGCACTTACTTTCCATTCGTCAACCTGAGCGGGATGTTCAAAAGAGTAATAGACGCGAGCATCCTCAGGCAGAATATTACGCAGTGCCTGCATACAATTGGCCTCGCAGGGCCGCAATTCAATATAGGCAGCCGTGATGGGTATTACATCATCGGTGGAATAGCGCTCGATGCGGTCTATCGCGGCAACTAGCGCCGCCATTTCGCCATGTAGCCTGACCCAGTTATGGGTATAGATTCCTGGTGGCATGCTTACCTGCATCCGACTGTTTCCGAACGCATAACGAATATTCCCCCGAAGCCTGTACTCGACTACTGCACAGCAAGACTCAGGACCGAAACCAGGTTGTTCCACTCGTTTCTTTTTGTCCTTCAGCGTGCGCCTGACAATCGGATAACCGGAATTGAGAGAGTATTCAGTTTTTATAAGTTGCATCAGAGACCCTTATACTTAACCATTATTAATAAATTATATGGAGTTCCGGCGCGAAATTCCATATAAAAGGGCACTAAGGGGCTGAAAAAGTTAATGTTTGCTTAATTATAATTAGCGAGATTTAATCATCCTGCGTTTTCCTTCGGCTTTATCATCACGATACCTGCCGCTCCGCATCTATACTGGCCCACTTCATATCTGTCGTTCTGTCCAGCCAGTCCTTTATGGTTCGGGTCAGTGAGTATTCCGTCTGTAGTCATGACGGCTCAATCATCGGGTTTACCAGAGCCAGTGGAAATTTTGCAGAGATGCGCTTTGTCGATGCCATCCCGTGGGGGAGATACACATTACTCCTGCAACAGGCCAGTCATGATCAGGGCGTTAATCAACTTGATGTTGATGAACAGAATCATCAGGGGGTTGCCTTTAACAAAAAGAAAGGCTTTATTGAGACGGGCCGCTTTGAGCCTGATGGTCAGGGAAGGCGCTGTGCGTCATTGCAAAGGCAACGAGCGTGAATATCAGCCGCATTATCTGCTGCCACCAGCGCCTGCCATGCTTGCTGTGTGATCGAATAAAACAGACTGGGCGGCGCATTATCCACATCATGAATCTCTTTAAGAAATCGCAACCCGGTTTTTTCCAGCACGCGGATAGAGGCTTGATGATGGCTTCTTACCCGGGCTGATATCATATCCAACCCCAGTTCGCGAAAACCATACTCCAGCGCAAAGCGCGACAGCTCCGTAGCGTAGCCCTTACCCCATGCGCTGGTGGCAAACCGATAGCCAAGATTATGAATGGTTTCGTCACCGTGAATGCGAACGCTCAGCCCGCCGAAACCGATAAGGGTATCCGGTGCATCCTGGGTTGCTATCGCCCAGCTGTCATAGCCATAACGCTGGTACGATCGCAGTCTGTCGGCCAGCACCTTTTGCGCGTGAGCCAGGTCAGGATAAGGGCCTGCCGGGTTAAACGTATTGGTCGCGGGATCACCGTAAATCCTGAACAGATCCTTGTCATCGGAAGGGCGCATAGCTCTGAGCAATAAACGCGGGGTCTGAAGATGCACTATAAACCTCAGTGTAAGGCCATCTGAATGGCATATTATTAGCGCGTTTACCCGACGAGGAAAAGAGATGACGATTCAGCAATTGCGTATTGCCCGACCCGTTACGGATTTAGCCGAGAGCAGCGCAATGTACTGTTCGGGCCTGGGCCTGATGCCCATTGGGGAATTCACCGATCACGAGGGATTTAGTGGGGTGATGCTGGGCGATGAAACCCTTTCCTGGCATCTGGAATTTACCCACTGCCATCACCATCCCGTCAAACCGGCTTCAACAGCCGAGGATCTTCTGGTGCTGTATTTGCCCAGTGAAGCGGACTGGCAGCAACGCTGCCTCAGCCTGACCCGCGCAGGTTTTACGCGCGTAACATCGTTTAATCCCTACTGGGCGGAAAACGGCGCTACCTTCCAGGATAAAGACGGTTATCGTACGGTGCTTCAGCACGGCACCTGGCGATTGTAGTCCTCTTTTTCAGCCTCATCCCTTGAACCTGCCTGACGTCACAGGGGGCAAGTAGTGAGCGTGCGGTTAACGTGAACGACTGACGCAAAACCGCCAAATATGTCAGGCTGGCAAGGGCTTGGTGGCCGGGTAAACGCGTGGCATGATGAGGGACATCTTTCAGCGTAAGAGCCAACACGTGATCAATATTGCCTGCTTACATACCGCCGCCAGCAATATCGCCATTTTTGACGATGCTGCCCGTCAGCTTGAGCTGGGCCATCTGCAGCTCAGCCATCTGGTCATGCCGCACCTGCTGGCTGAAGCTGAAGCCAGCGGCGGCCTGACCGCAGGACTGCACGAGCGGCTGGTTGCTCTGTTACGGGATCTGCAACCGCACTTCGATGTCATTCTGATCACCTGCTCGACATTAGGGCCGGTTTCCGAAGCCTTTACCTCATCCCGACAACCCTGCGCTGTCTGGCGTACCGACGGCATGTTGGCAAAAGCCGTGCATCAGAGCGCAAAGAAAACGGTGGTGCTCTGTGCGGCAGAATCCACGCTTGGCGCAACGCGTGCGCTGTTCTGTACCGATGGGCAAACGCCGGACATCCGCCTGATTCCCGAAGCCTGGCAGCGCTTTAAAGCGGGAGATGGAGCGGGATATTTTCACTGCGTACGTACAGCGGTGGAACATGCCTGGCAGCAGGGCGCAGAGCGGGTGGTATTGGCACAGAGTTCGATGGCACCGGTTGCGCAGCAGTTTCCGCCTGAACGTCAGCCCCTGTCAGGTCCGCATCTGGCGCTGCTGCAGTGTCACCAGCAGGCTAACCGTTAAGGCCGCAACCGGGTTGCGGCCAGGGTCAGTTATTCGTCCTGCGTCAGCGTTCCTTTCGCGCCATGGGGTTCTGAGCGCAGATACTGCGGCGGTGCTTTGACATTGGCATTGAATTCGGCCGCGGCGTGCCATGGCCAGCGTGGGTTATACAACATGCCGCGCGCCAGGGCGACCAGGTCGGCTTCCTCCTGTTGCAAAATATCTTCAGCCTGCTGTGGCTCGGTAATTAAGCCTACCGCAATCACCGGAATGCCAATCTGCTGGCGGATGTCGCGTGCAAAAGGAACCTGGTAATTTGGCCCGACCTTAATCTGCTGTTGTTCCGACAATCCGCCGCTGGATACGTGGATGTAGGCACAGTTCAGGGATTCAAGCTGCTTAGAGAAGGCAATGGACTGGCCGACATCCCATCCGCCTTCTACCCAGTCGCTGGCCGAAATACGCACCCCAACCGGAATCTCTGCGGGTACGGCTTCACGTACCGCATGAAACACTTCCAGGGGATAACGCATTCTGTTTTCCAGCGAGCCGCCGTATTCATCACTTCGCTTGTTGGATAAGGGAGAGAGAAACTGGTGGAGCAGGTAGCCATGCGCGGCGTGAACTTCAATTAATTCTATTCCCAGACGAACCGCGCGTTTTGCCGTTGCGACAAAAGCATTTTTAACGCGCTCGAGATCGCTGGCCTGCATCTCTAGCGGAAGATGCTCGCCATCACTGAACGACAGGGCAGAAGGGGCCAGGGTTTGCCAGCCGCCATCCTGAGGCGCAATCTGTTCGCCACCTTCCCAGGGAACGGTGCAGGATGCTTTACGCCCGGCATGGCCGAGCTGAATGCCGATCGGCATATCTGAGTACTGACGAATATCCTGCAGAACCTCGCTCAGCGCCGTTTCTGTTTCATCGTCCCATAAGCCTAAATCGCCATAGGTGATCCGGCCGATGTCCTCAACGGCGGTAGCTTCAATAATCAACAAGCCTGCACCCGATAAGGCAAGATGGCCCAGATGAATACGATGCCAGGCGGTCGCACTGCCTTCATCAGCCGAATACTGACACATTGGCGCAATGACTATCCTGTTATCCAGGGTTAACTCACCCAGAGAGAAAGGGGAAAAGAGCTTGCTCATAAAAACCTCATTGTCGGCGCAGGGGGAAAGTGTGTTGAAAACTATAGTGGCTGATGAGCAAACGCGTACTTCTGGCAGAGTAACAATTTATTGAACAGCCTTATTTAGTTACAGCATACATAAGAAACATGAAGATCAGGCAGAATATGTAAAGCGATCACGGCCTGAAAAAAATGAGATAACGTTGCGTAAGCAGGGGAAAACGGGAACCCCTGCTGTTATTGCCGAAGATAACAGCAGGGTTCAGGGTGGCTAATAACGCATTGCGAAGAGTGATCGGTCACAATCAAGCTCTCTGCAACGCCTTCTCGTCAAGCGCATACAGCGTCGCGGTGGCTTCCAGAATATGCTGCTGATCGTTACCCGGTTTATGGGAATCAACGTGGGTAATGTGATAGCCCACAGCACCGGCCTCCGTTGCTTTGCGCAGCAGGGCATCCGTGATTTCTTCCATCGATGTCGCCCAGGTGACGGTTGTCACGCCCATCGGCTTGATGGCATTTTTTTCATCCTGAGACAAACCTGTACGGATAAACACAGGGCTAACGGTCTGAGGAGAGAAGATAGACAAAATATCCTGAACAAGTGCTTTCATTTTCGTGCTCCTGAATATCTGAAATAACGGCATCACGCGCCTGTTGAGCGCCATCGATTTTTTAATTCATTCGCCATGAGTTCGATTAACGCGGTCATGTTAAGGACTGTCGGCAAAAGTTATAAAATACCTTTTCCGGTTAACGAATTTGGCTTTTCTTGCTAATCAGATGCTTATGAAAGCTTCAGCCACACTTGAGCTGAAATATGGAAGGTTTTTTGTGTCTGCTTACAGGTTGTGAAATCTGGATACAAAATGCCAACACGAACTTAACAATCAAGCCGGCAAGAACAGCAAAGTGGGATAAAAGGGCGCGCGGCGTCGGGCTGACAGACGTTTACATTAATTGAAAAAATTGAAATCAGCCGCATTGTTCGGGTAACAGATTGATAAGTAACATGCTTACCCGTGATGAAATTTGCCTTAGGGAATTCTCTCGTCCATCGGCACAGGATTTTCATAAAACTGTCACAACGCATCCCAATACTGCACAGCCACGGAGTAACAAAAAGACATCTTTCGACATCCTTTGAAACCTGTTTCTTTGTTCAGGCGGTCGCTGTCATCATTATGGAGAGTTTTATGCCACGTCAACCTCGTATTCACCCTTCCTCTACTGTGTTTTCCCTGCGTCAACTTCCTCTGTGCCTGCTGGCTCTGGGCGGTCTGACCCTCAGTGCCTCTGCGTTTGCCGACGCCATCAAAGCGAAAAACGTCATTGTCATGATTAACGATGGTGCAGGCTGGGGAACATGGGATGCCACCGCATACTGGCAGTACGGTGGGCGCGATAAAACGCCTTATGCTGCATTCCCGGTAAAGTATGCCATGACAACCTATCCACTCAACGCCTCGAAAAAAGCCACACACAGCAATGAATCCCTTGTTAATTATGACCCGCAGAAAGCCTGGGACACGACAAAAACCGAGAGCAAAGAACTGCCCTTTAAGGGTTACGAATATCTGGCCATCAATCCTACTGACAGTGCGGCGGCGGGCACCGCGCTGGCATCCGGGGTAAAAACCTATAACAATGCCATCAACGTCGATAACATGGGTAAACCGGTCGACTTCATTACTCTGACAGCCAGGGCACAGGGGAAGGCGACGGGCGTCGTCACCAGTGTGCCGTTCTCGCACGCCACGCCAGCGGCCTTTGGTGCGCAGAATGCTTCCCGTAATGATTATCACGCGATCGCCAGACAAATGCTCACCGCCGGTAAGCTCGACGTGATTATGGGAACCGGACTGCCGGGCTTCAACGTGAATGGAACGGATTGTCAGCATCTGGCGAAAAATGAGTCCACCGCCGGCTGTGGCAAAGATGCGAACCTTTATCTGGCGCAAACCGAATGGGATTTACTCCGCGCGGGTAAGCTGGCGCCAGCGGGCGGTCAGCCGTGGAAAATTGTGCGCAGCACGGAGGCGTTTACCCAGTTGGCTAACGGCTCGCTGAACTATGATGGCCCGCTGCTGGGATCGCCCAACGTCGCCCCCAACGGAACGTTACAGCAGGGCCGGCAGGGTGAATTTGTTGGTAAAGATGCGGCGAATCCATCAGGCGATGCATTTATTACCACGGTGCCAACGCTGAACCTGATGACCCGTGGCGCGATTCAGCATCTGAGCAAAAATCCGAACGGCTTCTTTATGATGGTCGAAGGTGGGGCAACCGACTGGTCTGCCCATACCAGCAATGCCTGCAGTGGTAAAGGAGACTGGGGCAACACGTATAACCCCAACTGTGTGGGCGTTGAATACGGCCGTCTGATTGAAGAAAGCGCCGATTTTAATCACGCCGTGGCCTCTGTCATTGAATGGGTCGAGAAAAACAGCAACTGGAACGAGACCTTGCTGATTGTTACCACGGATCATGATAACGGCATGCCGATGGGGCCGGATGCGCAGACTCGCGCATTTGAACCCGTCATCAATAACGGCAAAGGCGCCATGCCAGGCGTGTCTTTCCGTCCCACCGGCAATCACGCTAACGCGTTGGTTCCGCTGTGGGCAAAAGGTGTGGGCGCTGAAGCCTTCGCCGAACGCGTGCGCGGTAACGACGCGGGCTATGCCAAATATGTCGGTTACAATCAGGGTGATTACATTGATAATACCGACGTTTTCACCGTCGTAAAGGCCGCGCTGGAGGGAAAGGCCGTTGAAAAAATTATGCCCGGGCAGGCCAGTAAATCCTGACGTGACAATGTCACAATAAAGAGGGCGCGTGATGCCTTCCTGACCGCATCAGGTACTCGGTGCCGGTGAATATTCGCTCACCGGCACCTCTGTGTTATCTCCGTCACCCGCACAACACGTCAATGCCTTCACTTTTTTTTCCGCCGTCAGCAATATTCTGCTGGCTCATTCGTCTACCTCATCACAAACGTGTGTTTATCACTGATGAGGTCATTCTGATATGAGAGATTTTGATCACCCTTCGTTCCGCCATGCCCGTGCCAGGGGCAGAAACCGACTGGCGAAGCCGTTGATAGTGGGCGCCGTTTTTATTGTCGCACTATGTCTGCTGGTCATGTCACTGTGGAATGCCTTGCTGCCCGCGCTTATCGGGGTTAAAACGATCGGTTTCTGGCAGGCCGCAGGGTTGTTGCTACTGTGCCGGATTCTGTTTGGCGGCTTGGGTATCAGGCCGGGAATGTTTGGCCATGCCCGGCGTCGTATGCATGAACGCTGGATGCAGATGACACCGGAACAACGAGACGCATTTATGAAGCAACGTCGGGAAGGTTTTGGCCATCGGGGGCAACACTGCCGTGATAAACGCCGGGACGAACAGCCTCCGTCGTCAGATGACAACCATGCTGCCCGGACTGAGTAGACGATGAAGGCCAGCGCATCGCAAGCCTCATCGTGGGTCAAAGCGCTTACGCTCTGCAGAACGAAACTCCAGCGATTTATTCGTGCCCGTACCCCAGCACGGGAGGAGGCTGAAGATATTTTGCAGGAAATTACCTGTCAGCTGATCGGCGTGGAACAGCCGGTTGAGAATATCTCCGCCTGGCTGTTTCGGGCGGCACGCAATGAAATGACGGATCGGGCGCGTAAGAAGCGGGAGTTGCCACTTGCCAGCTACATGAAAAACGACGAGGAGGATGGGGTTGAAAGCGAACTGGCTGAAACCCTGTTTGGCATTCCGCAAACCCCTGAAGATGATTACCTCAGAGCGCTACTCTGGGAGGCGCTGGAGGCGGCGCTAGCCGAACTTCCGCCCGCGCAGTATGAGGTGTTTGACCAAACGGAGCTGCAGGGAATCAGCTATAAAGCGCTGTCAGAATTAACCGGCGTCAGTGTTCAGACCTTGCTGTCGCGCAAGCATAAAGCCGTACTGTATCTGCGCATGCGCTTGCGGACGGTCTACGACGATCTGGTTAGTGAAGATTGAAAAAAGGCGGCCATGACGGGCCGCCAATATTCGCATTATCACCTTGAAAGGGGACGGATGACGCAATCAGCCCTTCACGCCGCCGGCGGTCAGTCCGTTAACCAGCCAGCGTTGCGCCAGCAGGAACACCAGGGTAATAGGAATGGCAGAGAGAACGGCGGCTGCGGCAAAATCGCCCCACAGATAGTTTTGCGGATTAAGATATTGCTGCATGCCCACGGCTAGCGTGTAACTGTTGACGTCACGCAGCAGCAGTGAGGCCACCGGGACTTCCGTTACTGCAGCGATAAACGCCAAAATAAACACCACGGCTAAAATGGGCACCGATAACGGGAGTAAAACCAGCCGGAAAGCCTGCCAGGGCGTTGCACCATCCAGCGCCGCCGCTTCCTCCAGCGAGCTATCAATCGTTTCGAAATAGCCTTTTATCGTCCAGACATGCAGCGCGATGCCGCCAAGATAGGCGAAGATCACGCCGCCATGGGTATTTAAACCAACAAACGGCAGATATTGCCCGAGACGGTCGAACAGGGCATAAAGTGCAACCAGCGACAGCACCGCCGGGAACATCTGAAAAATCAGCATCCCTTTTAACAGGCTCTCACGCCCTTTAAAGCGCATCCGGGCAAAGGCATAGGCGCAGGTGGTGGACAGCGCCACAATGCCCATTGCGCTGATAGCCGCGATCTTGACCGAGTTCCACAGCCACAGCAAAACAGGAAAGGGCGGCGGCGTGACTGAGCCGTCAGCATGCTGAACGCTGAAGCCCAGCGCCAGCCGCCAGTGTTCCCAGGAGATATGTTCCGGAATGATACTGCCGGTGGCAAAATTTCCCGCGCGCAGCGAAATCGCCACCACCATCAGTAAGGGAAACAGTATTGCCGCAATAAACGCCAGCAGCAGCAGATGCGTCATAAACAGACGTAACTTCTGCGATTTGGGTTGTACCATCGCCATCATGACTCCTTAGTCGAATTTCATCCGCACGGCTTTCAGATTGATCACCGCCAGTGCGCCAACCAGCAGGAAAATCAGCGTAGCGATAGCCGCTGCCAGACCAAAGTCCTGCCCGCCACCGCCTTCAAAAGCAATACGCCAGGTGTAGTTCACCAGCAGGTCGGTGTAACCCGCAGGCGTGGTCGTGCCGAGCCTGTCGGGTGCACCATTCGTCAGTAGCTGCACCAGCACAAAGTTATTAAAATTGAAGGCAAAACTGGCAATCATCAGCGGCGTCAGCGGTTTTAACAGCAGCGGTACCGTAATCAGGAAAAAGTTTTGTAGCGGCCCGGCACCGTCCATCGCAGAGGCTTCGTACAAATCCTCGGGAATCGCTTTCAGCAGCCCCATGCACAAAATCATCATGTAGGGATAACCCAGCCAGGTATTCACGATGATCAGCATGGCACGCGCCAGCGTAGGATCGCTGAACCACGCCGGTTTACTGCCAAACAGGGCGTTGAGCATGACGTTGATTTCGCCAAAGCTCTGGTTGAATAATCCCTTGAAGATCAAGATGGAGATAAAGGCGGGCACGGCATAAGGCAGGATCAGCATTACCCGGTAAACGGCTTTGCCTTTTAACGCCTCCCACTGCACCAGGCAGGCCAGCACCATGCCCACCGCCACCGTTAACACCACGGTCAGCAAAGAGAAAATCATCGTCCAGCCAAAGATGGCCAGGAACGGCTTTTGAATCCCCTCGTCGGTGAACACGCGAATAAAGTTCTGCCAGCCCGCGCCCACGGTAAATCCGGGACTCAGACGTTCTTCTCCCCACTGGCCCTTTGCGTCAATCACCTGATAAAAGCCGGTATCCGGATTGGCGCGATAGCTCACGCCGCTTTGCTGGTTTCTTAACGTCTGATGATCCGTTACCACATAGAGCGGGCGCGTCCCAGAAAACTGACGCAAGGAACTCATGACCAGTTCACGTCCGTCAGGCAGCACGGCGCGGAGTTTTGCCAGTGCCTGGCGATGTGTGGTGATGACGCGTAAGTTTGCCCGTTCTCCCTCTGGAGCAGGTGCGCTCACCATCTTTAATGGGCCCGCAGTGTCGAAGGAGAAGAGCGGTGACACCCAGGTCTGACTGTTCGATCCCTCGCTAAGCACCAGCCGCCAGCGATCGCCTTCGGGAAGCAGGCTGAAATTCAGGCCTGCACCGTCCTGATATTGTCTGCTGAGTAAAACCTGCTGCGCCCGCTCCTGGGTCAACTGATTGGTGCTGCTGTAGTTGGTAAAGGCAATGCCCACGGTACAGGCCAGAGGGAACAAGACAAATAACATCATGCCGGCCATGCCGGGATAAACATAACGCCAGGCGTAGGCCCTGCGATTGGCATAAATCCCGATGCCCAGCCCGCTTATGACCAGCGCCAGCAGGGCAAACAGGTATTCCCCCTGAGCATACATCAGCACCAGTAAATAACCGACCAGCAAACAACAGATGCCCACCAGTGCGCCTTTAAACAGAGAACGATGCCGTCCCGTTTGCGGTTTTTCTGACATTACCCGATTTCCTTAACGGCAGGTTGCAGGCCAGCAAACTGGCCTGCGCTGAATGATTTACTTGCTTATACGTGACTGCGCATCCTTGAGCGCGGCATCAACGGACTGACGGCCGCTCAGCGCGTTAAGGGTGGCGGTGCGCATGGCGTACCAGAACGCGGCCATCTGTGGGATGTTGGGCATAATGTCACCGCGTTGTGCATTGTTCATGGTGGCGGCAATACGCGAGTCTTTCTCCAACTTTTGCTGGAAGGACTTCAGCGCCACCGCACCCAGCGGTTTATCTTTGTTCACGGCCTCAAGCCCGGCATCCGTTAACAGATAGTTTTCCAGAAACTCTTTAGCCAGCTCTTTGTTCGGGCTGGCCGCATTGATCCCGGCGCTGAGTACGCCAACAAAAGGTTTGGTGGGCTTGCCGTTTAACGTCGGCAGCGGCGCGACGCCGTAGTGAATACCGCTCTTATCGATATTGCTCCAGGCCCAGGGGCCGTTAATGGTCATCGCCGTCTGGCCTTTATTAAAAGCGGCTTCGGCAATGGAGTAATCCGTATCGGCATTCAGGACCTTGGCTTTGACCTGATCGACCAGGAACTGCATGCCGGCTTTGGCTCCGGCATTATCAACGCCGGTGTTTTTGACATCATAGTGTCCGTCCGTCAACTGATAGGCATAAGCGCCGCCGGCTGCCAGCAGCGGCCAGGTAAAGTAGGGCTCCTGCAGATTAAACATGATGGCGCTTTTGCCTTTCTCGCGCAGCGACTTATCCAGGGCGGCCATCTCTTCCCACGTTTTCGGCGGCGTGGGTAGCAGGTCTTTGTTGTAGATTAGCGACAGCGACTCAACTGATACCGGATAGCCAATGAGCTTGCCGTCGAAGCGCACGGCGTCCCAGGTGAAAGGAAAGATTTTTTGCTGGAAACTGCTGTCCGGTGACACCTCGGCTAACAGGCCGGACTGGGCGTAACCGCCAAAACGGTCGTGCGCCCAGAAGATAATGTCCGGACCGTCACCGGTCGCGGCCACCTGCGAGTATTTTTCTTCCATTTTATCCGGGTGCTCGACCGTAACGTGAATACCGGTTTCCTGTTCAAACTTTTTACCCACCTCGGCCAGACCGTTATAGCCTTTGTCACCGTTGATCCAGATAACCAGTTTTCCTTCTTCAATCTTTGCGACTGCGGAAGCGGAGAACAGCACCGCCGAGAGGGCTGACAGAGCCAAAATTTTTGCGCCAGTTTTCATCTTTAACACTCCATCCTGTTAGCGGAAACGAACATGTTGCTTGCCGCACATTCTGCGTGTTCTTACCGGCTTCTCATCCTCCTGGCCTCTACGCCTGCCGCCGTCGAGGTGTGATCGCTGTTACAAAGTGACAGGATTATCACGGTCTGGCTCACACTAAGGTGGGTGCCAGACTGCGTTACCGATCACAAAAATCAGTGCAGCGCGCGACCGCTCTCGTGTGCTGATGTTTTCTCCTCCTCCCGTCTCCTCCCCCAGATAAAGCGCGTCGGTGGAGGATGTGGCGACGCGTCACGCTACGCATAGTGAACGCCAGAATTTGTCCGCTGACGTGCGGGCCGCATTAGCGAGTGGAGAGGAAAGTACTATGGCGAGCGTCGTGTTACGCAATGTCACCAAAGCCTGGGGCGACACGGTCGTGTCGAACGATATCAATCTGGAGATTGGTGAAGGCGAGTTTGTCGTATTTGTCGGGCCTTCTGGATGCGGTAAATCAACGCTGCTGCGGATGATTGCTGGCCTGGAGACGATTACCCGCGGTGAATTGTTGATTGGCGATAAACGGATGAATGAGGTGCCGCCTGCCGAACGCGGCATTGGCATGGTATTTCAGTCTTACGCGCTGTATCCCCATCTCTCGGTGGCAGAAAACATGTCTTTTGGCCTGAAGCTGGCCGGCGTTAAAAAAGCGGAAAGAGAGCAGCGCGTAACCCAGGTTGCTGAGGTGCTGCAGCTGGCGCATCTGCTTGATCGCCGCCCAAAGGCGCTCTCTGGCGGACAGCGCCAGCGCGTTGCCATCGGCCGCACGCTGGTCGCCGAACCCCGAGTCTTCCTGCTGGATGAACCCCTTTCTAATCTCGATGCCGCACTGCGGGTGCAGATGCGCATCGAGATCTCCCGCCTGCATAAGCGACTCAGGCGCACCATGATCTACGTAACCCACGACCAGATCGAAGCCATGACCCTGGCCGATAAAATTGTGGTACTGGACGCCGGTCGTGTGGCGCAGGTTGGGCGGCCACTGGAGCTCTATCACTATCCGGCAAACCGCTTTGTTGCAGGCTTTATTGGTTCGCCAAAAATGAACTTCCTCCCCGTTAAGGTCACCGCCACCGCGATTGAACAGGTGCAGGTGCGCCTGCCCAATAATCAGCTGGTCTGGCTACCGGTAGACAGCGCCAACGTGCAGGTCGGCAGCAATATGTCGTTGGGTATCCGGCCGGAACATCTGCTGTCCAGTGATATCGCTGACGTCACCCTTGAGGGGGAAGTGCAGGTCGTTGAGCAACTGGGACACGAAACTCAAATTCACATCCAAATCCCCGCCATCCGTCAAAACCTGGTGTACCGCCAGGAGGACGTGGTGTTGGTAAAAGAGGGCGCCATGATGGGCATTGGCTTGCCACCCGAGCGTTGTCATCTGTTCCGAGAGGACGGAAGCGCGTGTCGCAGGCTGCATCAGGAGCCCGGCGTTTAATCCAGCAAAACAATAAAAGCAATGACCTCAGGAGATAGAAAATGTTAACTCTGCGCAAACTTTCCCTTGTCGTAGCGGTAGCGACAGGCACGCTGTCTTCACCGCTGATGGCGGTGGATTTTACCGGTTATGCTCGCTCCGGCATTGGCTGGACGGGCAGCGGCGGCGAGCAGCAATGCTTCCAGGCAACCGGTGCTCAAAGTAAATACCGTCTGGGTAACGAGTGCGAAACCTATGCTGAACTTAAGCTGGGTCAGGAAGTGTGGAAAGAGGGCGACAAGAGCTTCTACTTTGACACCAACGTGGCGTACTCGGTTTCTCAGCAAAACGACTGGGAATCCACTTCACCGGCTTTTCGTGAAGCCAACGTCAAAGGTAAAAACCTGATCGACGCCCTGCCGGGTTCCAGTATCTGGGCCGGTAAACGTTTCTACCAGCGCCATGACGTTCACATGATCGATTTCTACTACTGGGATATTTCCGGCCCGGGTGCGGGTCTGGAAGATGTCGATCTGGGATTTGGTAAGCTGTCGTTTGCCGCAACGCGCTCATCGGAAGCGGGCGGCTCTTACACCTTTTCTAACGATCGCATTCGCAATTACGCCACCAGTACCGCAGATGATGTGTTTGACGTCCGTCTGGCAGGGCTGGAAACCAACCCCAATGGCGTTCTGGAACTGGGTGTGGATTACGGCCGTGCCAATGCGCGTGATGGCTACCGCTTAGAAGATGGCGCATCCCGAGACGGCTGGCTGTTCACCGCCGAGCATACGCAGAGCATGCTCAAAGGCTACAACAAATTTGTGCTGCAGTACGCGACCGATGCGTTGACGTCCCAGGGGAAAGGGCTGGCACAGGGCACGAATATCAATAACAACGGCAAGATGTATCGGGTTCTGGACCACGGGGCGATCAGCCTGGCGGAACGCTGGGACATGATGTACGTCGCGATGTACCAAAACACCGATCTGGATAACAACCGGGGTAATGAGTGGTACACCGTTGGCGTGCGGCCCATGTACAAATGGACGCCGATCATGAGCACCCTGTTGGAAGTGGGCTATGACAACGTGAAGTCACAGCAGGTCGGCGAACGCAATGGTCAGTACAAAATCACGCTGGCGCAGCAGTGGCAGGCGGGAGACAGCATCTGGTCACGTCCTGCGCTGCGGCTCTTCGCGACCTATGCCAAATGGGATGAGAAGTGGGGTTATAACAAAGACGCGGCCGGTGATATCACCACCTTCGCGTCACAGGACAGCACCGGAAACGGCCTGTTTACCAACAGCCGCGGCAACAATGATGAGTGGACCTTTGGCGCGCAAATGGAAATCTGGTGGTGATCCCTTTTCTGGATAAACCGCTGTAGACCGTTTCGCACTGTGTTTCAGGCCGCGGCGGCTATTGCCTGCGTTGCCGCGGCCTGCCCGTTTCTCGAGGTTAAAAATGAAAACGTACAAAACATTCACCGCACTTTGCCTGAGCGCGCTCCTGCTGGCAGGACACAGTCTGCCTGCACGGGCCGCGATCAATCTGATGCCGCAGGATGTCTCTGCAGCGCCCGCCATTCCGCTTACCAGCCTGCAGAGCATGCACTGGCAACCCCTGGATACCGCACGGCCGCAGGTAACGACGTTAACGGCCGGGCACAGTCCGCTAAACGTTGCCGGTATCACCGGGCCGGTCGCCGCTTACAGCCTGCCTGCCACGCTGGGCGAGCTGACAATCACCTTAAGCAGTGAGGTACAGCAGAACCAGGTCTTTGCGCCCAACGTGCTCATTCTGGACGAAAACCTGCGTCCGGCCGCCTGGTTCCCCAGCCGCTGGTTTTCTTATCAGCAACCTGGCGTGATGGCCGCTGACCGGTTGGAAGGCGTGATGAAGTTGACCCCGGTTCCCGGACAGCAAAAAATTTATCTGTTGGTATTCACCACAGAGACGGATCTTGCTCAGACCACAACGCTGGTTGATCCGGCAAAAGCCTATGCCAAAGGCACCGGCCATGCCGTTCCCGATATTCCCGATCCGGTTGCCCGTCATACAACATCTGGCACAGTAAAAATAAAGCTGAGCACCCGCTCGGATTCCTCAATACTGGTCGGGCCGTTGTTTGGATCCTCTGGCCCGGCTCCGGTTACGGTCGGAAACAGTCAACCAGCGGCAGCCAGTCGTGCGCCCACTGCGGCTCCTGCAGCGAAAACACAGCCTATTGTTCAGGATACCGAAGGCTATTTTAACGATGCTATTCGCCAGGCGTCGGCGCAGGGCAATATTGATAAAGCGCTCAGACTGCTGGATGAGGCCGAACGGCTCGGCTCGACGTCTGCGCGGCAAACCTTTATCAGCAGTGTTAAAGGCAAGGGGTAATCACTCCGGCAGTGCTGATTTGTTCCATCTGGTGCGCTGAGGCGCACCTTTTTTTATGAGGTCAGTGACCTGTCCCTCGCGCTTAACCTGTTCCGTTCTGGCGTAAATTCGCGTCTATCTCTTTCAAAGACGCTGATACTTTTGGTCAGGCTTTGCGCAATCCTCAGCCTAAATGATGTTATTGAGGTACCCGATCGCGTTCCAGGACGCGCGTAACCGTCGGCACTGATACAAAAAAGGCTCTATCACAACTGGAGCCTTCATCATGTTAATACGTCTGATTATCTCTTTTTCCCTCATCGTATTTAGTCATTCTGCGATGGCCAGCAACGGCTTTCGCCAGTTCATAGCAGGCGAGCAGCAACGCCCGGTTGAAGTTGCCGTGTGGTATCCCAGTGCAGCGTCGTCGCCCAAGGAAAACATTGCGGATAATCCCGCGTTTACAGGTGTCAGCGTGGTGCGAAATGCTAAACCCTTGCCCGGCTTACATCCTGTATTACTGTTATCTCATGGTTATGGCGGGAGCTGGCGCAACCTTGCATGGCTGGCCGACGCGATGGCTGAACAGGGATATATCGTGATTGCGACCAATCATCCCGGTACCACGACGTCGGATTTAACATCGGCACACGCAAGACAGCTCTGGCGGCGTCCTCAGGATTTAATCATGGCACTGGAGCGGATTCTGAACGATCCCCTGCTGGCAGGGCGTGCTGACGTTAAACGAATCGCCGCTGTCGGGCATTCTCTTGGCGGCTGGACGGTAATGGAATTAGCGGGGGCGCGTTTTAATCCTCAACAATTTGCTCATGACTGCATCCAACACGCTGAGTTGTCCAGCTGTCGGCTAATGACAACACTGGGCCTTGATAACAGGCAAGGGGCCAGCCACCTGAGCTCAGACCTGCAAGACCGGCGTATTAAGGCAGTAGTGGCGCTGGATTTAGGGTTAGCTCGCGGACTCACGACGCAGAGTCTGGGGCATATTCGGCTGCCCGTGCTGATCTTAGCGGCAGGTGTAGATTCGCCGGCGCTGCCTGCCTCGCTTGAATCGCAGTATCTGGCAAAGGCACTGTCGAGTGACGTTGTCACTTATGGTGTTATCCCTGGCGCGACCCATTTTAGCTTTATGCAGCAATGCAAACCGCAGGGGGAGGCGCTGATTGAGCAAAGCGCGCCGGGCGAAGGGGAAGTCTGCCGGGATAGACAGGGCGTGAACAGAAACGCACTTCACAACATGTTGATCGGTAAAATCAGTGCGTTTCTCAACACCGCGCTTCACTATCATCCATAGCCTGACGAAATGCGGTGGGGGTTTTCCCCGTAATGCGCATAAATTCCCGGTTGAAGTTCGACTTACTGATAAACCCGGTTTCAAGCATGATGTCGGTAATTTTTAGCTGTGGCTGGCGCAGCATGTCCTGCGCCTTTTCTATACGAAACCCATTGAGCCATTGCGAAACGTTGCACTGCCGTGTAGCGTTTACCGCGCGAGAAATATGCCGTGCTGGAATATCGAGTTTGCGTGCAAGCTTGTTCAGCGTAAGATCGGTATCAAGATAGTAAGCGTGTGCGCGGACAAGGTTTTCGATGTGCAGGCATAAGGGCTCAAGCGTCGCATCCTTTGCCTCATCATCGGTAAGGGATGACGTTTCTTCGGCGTGAGGTTCACCCGCAGGAACGCTCTTTACTGCCCGGACAATGGCAATACAAAGTAACGGTAGTGTCATTCCCTGAAACAGGGCAATTAATTGCGGGGCAATATTCATCATCCTGCTGATAACCGCGTCGGTGAGTGCCGAAAAGCAAAGAAAACACCCCGCAAAAAAGGTCATTTTCTGCGTTATGGAGGCTTCTCTGAAGCGTGATTCGACAAAAAAATCAGCTCCGTTTGTTGCTGCACGTAGTAGTGCGATGCCATAACCTGCATAAATCAGAAACAACAGAGCATCGGTCAGAACGGGCAGACACAGCTGGATGATGATGGCAGTATAAACAGGGATAACAGCCAGCTTCAGGCGACGCGCACGGGATTGATGCGTAAGGCCGCTGAAGCACGACCAGGCTACTGCGGGTAAGAGTGTTGCCAGTATAGCCTGCAGGGGTTTAAGAAGAGAGAAATGCCATTCCCACCTAATTATACTCAAGGCCATTAGTCCTGCCGACGCTGCAATAAACATCATTGCCCCACGGTATTCGCGCTTACCAGAACGAATGAGCATCATCATTAATATCAGTAGTGCAAATAACGTCAAAGCAGGAAAGGGAATCGAAAACATACGCTAACTCAAAAGCCAGAATGGCGTCCATTTTACAGAGTAAAAAACACGAATCGATAGCTAAACGCAAACCTTATGTTCTGCCTTTGTTTTCTCACGCCAGTCCATTTTGGTGTACTGCTCTTCATGCTGACCGCATTGAACAGCCTCTGCGACAACGATTTCAGCGATCCGGGATCACGCCTGAAACTTATCCCTGGATCGCCTGATTAATCACGAACAACGCCGGGAAATCTCCTCCAGCAATGCCGTGATACGCTTATCTGCAAACATCGCCTCCAGCGACAGGTTTAGCTTACGCCGCCAGTTCGGATAAGCCTCTACCGTGCCCGGCACATTAACCGGCGAGGCCATATCCAGCCAGTCTTCGGGTTGTAAACCCAGCAGGGCGCTGGTGCAGTCCGCGAGATACTGATGGATAACCTGGTTAAGTAACAGGCTCATGCGCGGACTGTTTGCCTGAACCCGCCCTTTGGGCTTGAGGTAACCGTGGCGCGTCAGGGTCTGAAGCAGCGCCGATCGGGCTGCCCGGCGCTGATGATACAGCCCGGCAAGCACCGCTTTATCAGGATACAACCCCAGTTGGCTCCCCAGTGTCAGATCGTCACTTTGCCACCAGCCCCGGAGCGTTGGCATATCGTGAGTGGTGGCTACAGCCATCGCCTGACGCGGCCATGCCGCAGGTGGGCGAAAGCCCTTGTGCGAGTTTTGCTCAAAATAGAGCACCTTATACGAGTAGACGCCAGCATTGTGGAGTTTATCGATAATCGCCTCCGGCACCGTGCCTAAATCCTCACCAATCACCATGCAGCGCTGGCGCTGACTTTCCAGCGCCAGAATAGCGAGCAGATCGTCAATGGGATAGGCGACATACGCGCCTGCGGCGGCCGTTTCTCCTTGCGGAATCCACCACAGTCGCAGCAAAGCCATGACATGATCGATACGTAACGCCCCACAATCGCGCATATTCGCGCGCAGCAACGTAATCCAGGGTTCGTATGCCCGATCATACAAAGATTGCGGATCCATTGGCGGCAGCCCCCAGTTCTGGCCAAGCGGGCCCAGAATATCCGGCGGGGCGCCTGTGCTGGCCGCTAAACAGTAAAGTCCGCGTTGGCTCCAGGTTTCCGATCCCCCTGCGGCGACGCCAACGGCCAAATCGCGATAAAGTCCAGGTGCCATCTGGTGCTGCTGGCACAGGTGCCAACAGGCGGCAAACTGACGCGCCGCCAGCCATTGCAGCCAGAGATAGAAACGAATCTCATCGCCATGTTCAATCCGAAACGCGTGTACGGCGGCCGTATCGGGTTGTTGATAGGCAGTGGGCCACGTTTGCCAGCCGTGACTCAGGGGATCTTCTTCGCGAAGCCAGGCCTGCAGGGCATCGAACAATCCCTGATGCAGCAGACTTTCACCGCCCTCAGCCACAAACGCCTCAAATGCCTCGGCCTGACTATCCTCTTTCTCACGCTGCATAAACTGCTGCCAGGCAAACCGCAGGGCATCCAGCTTAAGTGATGCCACCGTCGAATAATCGACCCAGGGCGCGTGACGCGCCTGGTGCAGCCTGTGTTGCGTTTCTGCCGACTGCCACCAGCACTGCGCAGCGGCACTCAGGTTAAAGTCCTCAACCTCAGGAACGCTGATATAGAGCACGTTGAGCCAGCGCCGGGAAGACGGGCTATAGGGGCTGGCATCATCAGGTAACGCAGGAAAAAGCGCATGCAGGGGGTTCAGCCCCACAAAAGCGCCACCGCGCATGCCAACCGCCTTCACCATGTCCCGCAGGTCAGCAAAATCGCCGATTCCCCAGTTCTGATCCGATCGTAAAGCGTAAAGCTGGACACAGGTTCCCCAACGTTTCTCGCCCCGTAGCAAGGCCTCCGGCTCATAGCAACGTGACGGTGTCACTATTATCTGGCACCTCGATTGCTGTGCATCCGCGTTTATCGTCAGAAGATGGTAACCTTCAGGCAGCGCCGGGAGCGTCAAAGACGCCTCAGGCTCGCATTGCCCTGACCAGCGTTCACCCGATTCGCCCTCCAGGTGCCAGCGTGCCGGGCCAGCCAGAGAGGGCGTTAAACGAATGGGCAAACCCTGGGTAAAGACGGCGACCGGTGGGATAACGCCAGGGCCAGGGCCCGGCTGCATCGCCGCCAGCAAGCGATCGCGGGTCGATGCAGAAACCTGCCGGACCGCCCCATGCGCATCAACATATTCAGTGGCTACCCTGCCGATCCCGGCCGGATAATGAAGTGGTTTCATGCTGATCCTTAGCGTTTACGCTGCCAGATACGTTGCTGATAGTGCCGAATCGACCGGTCGGCGCTGAACATGCCGCAGCGAGCGGTGTTGAGTATCGTGGCGCGCGTCCAGGCCGCTTTATCAGACCACAGTGCTTCAACGCGCTGCTGAGCGTTGAGGTAATGCCGGAAGTCGGCCAGCACCAGATAAGGATCGCCGTTTTTAGCTCCCAGACTGTGCAACAGCAGATCAAAAGCGTGCCGGTCGCCTGCGCTGAACGTACCATCCTCCAGTGACGTTAGCGCCTGGTCGAGCAGGGCGTCTTTTTCGCGCCATTTTCCCGGGGCATAGCCAGCGGCCTTGAGGGCGTTAACCTGTTCTACCGTATGACCAAAAATAAAGATATTCTCATCGCCGACCTGTTCAGAAATCTCCACGTTCGCACCATCGAGCGTGCCAATGGTCAGTGCGCCGTTCAGGGCCAGCTTCATGTTGCCGGTGCCCGAGGCCTCTTTGCCCGCCAGTGAAATCTGCTCTGACAGGTCTGCGGCCGGGATAAGCCGTTCTGCCACAGAGACGTTGTAGTCGGGAATAAACACCACTTTGAGGCGATCGGCCACGCGCGGATCGGTGTTGATGACGTCGGCCACCTTGTTGATGGCAAAAATGATATTTTTAGCCAACGCATAGCCCGGTGCCGCTTTCGCGCCGAAGATCACGACGCGAGGACAGCGGTTCGCCTGAGGATCGCTCACCAGGGTTTGCCATAGGGCGATGGTATGCAGCAGGCTGAGATGCTGACGTTTGTACTCGTGCAGCCGTTTGATTTGCACATCAAACAGGGCCTCGGGATTCACCTTAATCCCGGTACGTTGCGCAATCCAGCAGGCCAAATCCACTTTATTGCGCTGTTTAATCTCGCGGTACGCCGTGCAAAACCCCGTATTATCCACCTGTTTTTCCAGCCCCTGAAGCGCATCCAAATCGTTGAGCCAGGGCTGATTAAGCGTTTTTCCGATAAGCGCCGCCAGTCGGGGATTACACTGATGAATCCAGCGGCGCGGCGTGATGCCATTGGTGACGTTGTGGAATTTTTCCGGCCACAGGGTGACGTATTCCGGGAACAGATCGTCTTTTACCAGTCGCGAGTGCAGGGCGGCCACGCCGTTTACCGCAAAGCAGGTCACCACGCATAAATTGGCCATGCGCAGCTGCTTACCGTGCACGATGGCCAGTTTCGACCACACGGCCTTGTTCCCAGGCCACTGCCGGTTAACCGCCTCTTTGAGCTGGGTATTGATGGCGTTAACAATCTCCATGTGCCGCGGAAGCAGGCTGCGCACGATGTGGGTATCCCAACACTCCAGCGCTTCCGGCATCAGCGTATGGTTGGTGTAGGCAAAGGTGCGCTGGGTAAGGTGCCAGGCGTCCTCCCAACTGAGCTGATAGTCATCCAGCAATAGCCGCATCAGTTCAGGGATAGCCAGCGTTGGGTGCGTATCATTCAGCTGGATCACCTCATGATCCGGCAGGGTTTCAATGGCACGGCCCGCCAGACGGTGACGACGAAGAATGTCTGCCAGCGAACAGGCGCACTGAAAATACTGCTGCATCAGGCGCAGTTTTTTTCCTGCCTGATGGTTGTCGTTGGGGTAAAGCACTTTGGTCAGTTTTTCCGCATTAATGCCTTGCTTTTCCGCCCGTAAAAAAGCGCCGCCGTTAAACGTTTTGAGATCGAAAGGGTGCGCATGTTTTGCCTGCCACAGCCGCAGAGGCTGCGTGAGGCCATTCTCAAAGCCCACGACCGGCAGATCCCAGGCTTCGCCCTCCAGTTGAAACGCAGGCTGCCAGTGCGCTTTGCCATTCTCTGCCACGACTTTGCCGCCCAGGCCTACCTGCACCGTTAGCGCAGCATTATGTGTAAACCAGGGATAGCGGTCGCGCTGCCAGTCGTCGGGCAGTTCATCCTGTTCACCTTCGACAAAGCGCTGACGAAACAGGCCATATTGGTAGTTCAGGCCATAGCCCGTTGCGGGCTGACCCACCGTGGCCATCGCGTCCAGAAAACAGGCCGCCAGCCTGCCCAGTCCGCCATTGCCCAGCGCCGGATCGCTCTCGCTTTCCAGCACCTCGTTCAGCGAAACATCCCACTGCTTCAGGGCCGTATTAACGCCGTCGAACCACCCTAAGTTGAGCAGGTTGTTGCCGGTCAGTCGCCCGGTGAGAAACTCCATAGAGAGGTAATTCACATGGCGCAAATCGCCGGATGCCGGTCGGGCGGGCAGCGCGTTGAGCATTTCTACCAGCGCGCCGCTCAGAGCCTGCCACCACTGATATGGCGTCATTTCTCCTGCATCATGCAGGCCAAAGCGTTGCCACTGGCGCGTCAGCGCAGCGTCAAAACGGGAACGATCAAAAGGGTGCTGTGTCATAGCCGGTTGTCCTGTCGACAAAGAATGGGAATGAGGATGAGTCTGCCCTTGCGCGCGGAATCGCTCATCCTCCTGGCAAAAGTTCCGTCAGGATGAGGGCAAGGGAGGAGACGGTGAGGCAAGTCTGAAAATTTCACTTAAGTGTGATTAGACTCGCTTTTGTGAAGATTCGCTAAAGCGTCCGCTTGCTTTATCAGGAGGGATAGCTGAACGTGTGAGGAATAATTACGAAGCGTAAAAAAATGATGCGCCAGACGTTAACGGAGAAGCGTGCGTACATGTTAATCCCCTCTAAACTCAGCCGTCCTGTCCGCCATGAAGCCACGGTGAAACGGGAGCGGCTGATACGAAAACTTTCCGCTGCAGGTAACTACCGCCTGGTGCTGGTAACCAGTCCTGCAGGCTATGGCAAAACCACCCTGATATCGCAGTGGGCTGCAGACAAAGCCGATTTGGGCTGGTACTCCCTGGATGAAAGTGACAATCAGCCAGAGCGTTTTGCGGACTATTTAATTGCCGCCCTGCAGCAGGCCACGCACGGCAGCTGTAGCCGGAGCGAAGCGCTGGCAAACAAACGGCAGTACGTGAATCTGAATGCGCTGTTTACGCAGATTTTCAATGAGCTTCATGCCTGGCATCAACCGCTGTGGCTGATTATCGATGATTACCATCACATCACCAATCCGGTGATTCATGAAGCGATGCGTTTCTTTTTACGCCATCAACCTGAAAACGTTACCCTGGTGGTGCTTTCGCGTAATCTTCCCCAGTTGGGGATCGCCAACCTGCGCGTTCGCGAGCAGTTGATGGAATTGAGCAGTCAGCAACTGGCGTTTACCCATCAGGAGGCGCAGCAGTTTTTTGATGCCCGACTGCCTGCGCCGCTGGAGTCCGAAGATGCGGGGCGCCTGTGTGATGACGTTGCAGGCTGGGCTACGGCGCTGCAGCTTATCGCGCTCTCGGCCCGACAGGGGGCGGGCGCGGCCCAGCACTCCGCGCGTCGCCTGTCAGGGATCAATGCCAGCCACTTAACCGATTATCTGGTTGAGGAAGTGCTGGATAACGTCAGTCTGACCACGCGCCATTTTCTGCTGAAAAGTTCGCTGTTGCGTTCACTTAACGCGCCGCTGATTACCCAGGTGACAGGCGAGGATAACGGCCAGTGCTGGCTGGAAGACATTGAGCGGCAGGGACTGTTTCTGCAGCGGATGGATGACTCCGGCCAGTGGTTTAGCTATCACCCTCTGTTTGGCAGTTTCCTGCAACAGCGTTGCCAGTGGGAATTGGCTGCCGAACTTCCGGCGCTGCATCGGGCGGCGGCAACCAGCTGGATGGCGCAGGGCTTCCCGAGCGAGGCGATTCATCATGCGCGTGCTTCCGGTGACGCGGAGATGCTGCGTGATGTGTTAACCGAGCACGCATGGTCGCTGTTTAATCAAAGCGAGCTGCCTTTACTGGAGTCCTCGCTGAATGCACTGCCTTGGGCGATGCGGCTCGATAATCCCAGCCTGGTGTTGTTACAGGCCTGGCTGATGCAAAGCCAACACCGCTACGCAGAGGTGAACAGCCTGCTGGCCCGATTTGAGCAGGAAAGCCAGTGCGAAATTGATGCGGTATTACGCGGTGAATTTAACGCGTTACTGGCGCAGGTCGCCATTAACGATGGCAATGCCGATGAGGCGGAACGCCTGGCGATGCTGGCGCTGAATACGCTGCCTGAGAGCCGCCACTACAGCCGTATCGTGGCAACCTCGGTACATGGCGAAGTCATGCACTGTAAAGGCGAGCTGAGTAACTCGCTGGAGTTGATGCGCCAGACAGAGCAAATGGCGCGGCGGGATGAAGCCTGGCACTATGTGCTCTGGAGCCTGATCCAGCAAAGCGAAATTTTGTTTGCTCAAGGCTTTCTGCAAACGGCGTACGAGACTCAGCAGCGGGCCTTCGTGCTGGTCAAAGAGCAGCATCTTTCACACTTTCCGCTGCATGAGTTTCTGTTGCGTATCCGCGCCCAGCTGCTGTGGGCCTGGGGCAGGCTGGATGAAGCCGAGCAGGCGGCACGCGAGGGCATGAAAGTGCTGCAGGGTTATCAGCCTCAGCAGCAAATACAGTGCCTGGGCTTATTGGTGCAAAGCGCAATTGCCCGGGGCAACCTGGACAACGCACGCAGCCTGTTGAACCGGCTGGAAAACCTGCTAAACAACGGCCGCTGGCACAATGACTGGCTCGCCAATGCCGATAAGGTCAGAGTGCTGTACTGGCAAATGACCGGCGATACGCAAAGCGCCAGTGAGTGGCTGCGTCAGACACCTAAACCGGCCTGCGCCAATAACCATTTTTTGCAGGGCCAGTGGCGAAACGTGGCACGGGCACAGATTTTGCTCGGGCATTACACGCAGGCAGAAGTGATTCTCGACGAGCTTAATGAAAATGCGCGCCCCTTGCAGTTGATGAGCGATCTCAACCGTAATGTACTGCTGCTGAACCAGATTTACTGGGAAACCGATCAGCGTGCAAAAGCGCAGCATGCGTTGCTGGATGCGCTCCGGCTGGCCCGCAGCACGGGGTTCATTAGCCACTTTGTGGTGCAGGGCGAATCCATGGCGCAACAGCTGCGTCAGTTATTGCAGTTGAATACCCTTGATGAGCTGGATAACCACCGCGCGCGCCGCATCCTTAACGAGATCAATAAGTATCATCGTCACAAATTTGCCCATTTTGATGAAGGCTTTGTCAGCCGTTTGCTGAATCATCCTGACGTGCCCGAGCTGATTCGTACCAGTCCGCTAACGCAGCGTGAATGGCAGGTGCTGGGGCTGATCTATTCCGGCTACAGCAACGAGCAGATTGCGGCGGAGCTGGATGTAGCCTCAACCACGATCAAAACCCATATCCGGAATCTTTATCAGAAGCTGGGGATTACGCATCGGGCTGAGGCGATGACTCAGGCGCAGTCGATGCTGAAAATGATGGGTTACGTCTGAGAAAGGCAACAGGCAGCGACGCGCTGCCTGTTCGCGCGGTTTAGTTAACCCGACGTGTATCAGGCATCAGTAACGTGGCAAATCCCAGCAGCGGAAGAAAGCCACAGGCGTTATACACGGTAGTGATACCGTACCCGTCAGCCAGTTTCCCCAGCGCCGCCGCGGCGATACCGCCAATGCCAAACATGGTGCCGAACATAATCCCGGCCACCATCCCGGTACGGCCGGGCAACACTTCCTGCGCGTACACAACCAGCGCGGCAAATGCTGATGAAAAGACCAGGCCGATACAAACGGTCAGCACCACGGTCCAGAACAAATTGGCATGCGGCATCAGCAGCGAGAACGGGATAACACCCAGAAACGAGATCCAGACAACCGCTTTGCGGCCAATGCGATCGCCAATCGGTCCGCCGGCCAGCGTGCCAACCGCGACGGCGGCCAGAAAGGTAAACAGGTAGATCTGCGCCTGCGGAATCGGGAGCTGAAAGCGCTCAACCAGGTAAAAAATGTAGTAGTTACTGATTGAGGCAATATAGGTAAATTTTGCCAGCAGCAGCACGCCAACCACGGAGAACGCCACTTTGACATCCAGCGAAGAAAGCGACCGCAGCGCCTGAAGGTTGTGTTTTTTCATGTGCGCATGGCCGTGTTTCACCGTCCAGCGGCTGATGCCGGAAAGAATAATGACCGCAAACAGCGCAATGATCATCAGCCAGCCGACCGCTATCTGTCCATGCGGAATAATCAGCATCGCCGCCACTAAAGGCGCAAACGCCGTGCCAATATAACCGCCGACCTGAAACGTTGACTGTGCCGTACCAAAGCGGCCGCCCGATGCCATTCTTGCAACCCGCGAGGCTTCCGGGTGAAAGGTTGCAGAGCCAACGCCAATCAGCGCCGAAGCAACCAACACCACGGAGAAGTGCGGGGCCATCGCCAGGAGTCCGATGCCAATCAGGGTCGAAACCATGCCAGACGGCAGCAGCCAGGGTTTGGGATGTTTGTCGGTGTACAGGCCGATCCAGGGCTGCAACAGCGACGCCGTCATCTGATAGATCAGCGTGATCAAACCAATCTGCGCGTAGCTCAGAGTAAAGTTGGTTTTCAGCAAGGGATAAATCGATGGCAGCATGGCCTGGATAAAATCGTTACAGCAGTGGGAAAATGCGACCGCGCCAAGAATCGACACCAGAATCTTCTGGCTGTCGTCAACGGTGGGGGGCAGATCCGGCTGGCTTGATTTTACGTCACTGGTGTAATCAGACATGAAGATTTCCGCTTAAGGCTTTACGTTTATTGACGTATCTTACTCCACGAAAAAATGGCGGTGCTGACAAACGTGCTATTTATGGCAAATTAGTAAAATAATTGTTAATGCTCATAACGTTTTACTCAGACAAACCGACACAGGCTTATCCTTGTACACACCATAGCGCGCGGTTTGTTGATAGCCGTGACGCTGATAAAACACTACCGCACGGGTATTAACGACGCGGGTAGAAAGGCGAATTGCCTTGTAGCCGCGCGCCCGGGCAAGCTGCTCTAGGGCTGACAGCAGCGCCGCGCCGGTTCCCGCGTGCTGTCGGGTTGAAAACATGCGTTTCAGTTCGGCGGTTTCAGCGGAAACATGCACGAGTGCGCCGCAGCCAACAGCGTTACCCACTTCATCGGTGGCAAGTATCCACAGCGCCCCGTCTGATGGCGTAAAGTGATGGGTTCCGTTGTCGCCGGTTATTGCCAACAGCTCGGCTGACAGGCGGGCCGTCAGCGTCTGTAGCGCGGGTGCGCTGCCGGGGACGATGTCGGTATGAATCATCGAGTCTGCCCCCAACGGCTGCGCAGATAATTCACGGCATCCTGCGTTTGCGGCTGATTCAGGAAATCTTCACGAAACAAGATAGTGCCATCAATCTGCGGGAGGGAATCGTTAAGATCCAGCTGTCTTTTCAGCTCCGGCACGCCACCGTTAATCGTCCATTCAGGCTCATTTTTGGCCGGCACGCCAACTTTATATAAGGCGATACCGATATACAGGCGAGTTTTGGTCGGCTTGACGACGTTAGCCCACCAGTTTGCCAGCACATCATAGCGGGCAGCGCTGCGCGAGAAGGGCCAGTAGATTTGCGGCGCGATATAGTCCAGCAACCCTTCCTGCACCCAACGGCGCGTATCCGCGTAAGATTCATCGTAAGCGGCCGCGCCGCGCGTGTCTGAGCCTGCCGCATCATGTGAGCGGTTGCGCCAGACGCCCGCAGGGCTGACGCCAAATTCTACATTCGGCTTGAGCTGCTTGATGGTGTGGGAAACCTGCTCGATTAACAACTGTGTATTATGTCTGCGCCAGTCTGCTTTGGACGCAAAGCCCTGACCGTATTTAATAAAGGTCTGGCTGTCGTTCAGGGCAGAGCCGGGGGACTCGGCATAGAAGTAATCGTCAAACTGCACACCATCGATGTCATAACGCTTGACCACCTCAGCCACAATACTGGTTATCCAGTCACGGGCATCGGGAATGCCCGGATCGAGCACATAGCGATCCCCCGCTGTACGAATCCAGTCACGATGGAGCACAAATACGCTGGCAGGGTGTTGCGACAGCGTGCGGTTTAGCTCGGCTACCGTTGAAGGTTTGGTATTCACCGATACACGGTAGGGATTGAACCAGGCATGTACCCGCATACCGCGCCGGTGCGCTTCATCGAGCATGAACTGCAGCGGGTCAAAGCCCGGATTCTGCCCAATTTTCCCGGTCATCATGTCTGACCAGGGCAGGATTTTTGAATCCCAGAGCGCAGTTCCGTCAGGTTTAACCTGGAAGAACACCGTGTTGATTCCCAGACTTTTCAGTTTATCCAGCTTATCCGTCAACGCTTTTTTCTGCACCCGGATGCGCACGTCGTCGCTGCTGATATTCACCGAGGCGAGCGGCGGCCAGTCGAGGCGTGAAACGGTGGTGAGCCAGACGCCGCGCATGGGGGCGTTATGCGACACCGGTTGAGAAGGCTGCGCAGGTTTGCTGGCGGGCGGAAAAGGCGTAACCAGTGACTTAGGCGGCGTCGAGGCACAGCTGACCAGCAGTAAAGCCGAGGCTAACAGGCCGGGTTTTACCGCCGCGTTAAGGCGGAAAAGATCGCGAAGGCTGATGATGATAAACTCCGTGTAGCGCAGTCCTTGATGCAGGCTATTCTGATCCTATTTGCCGCAAAGTCAATCAGCCCTGCCAGCATCAGGTCACGCAGTTTGCCTTACCCGGCGCCTGAACTTTTTATGCTGAGGCGTAACCTGAGCAAAGGAGCGATAAATGAAAACATTTAAAGGCAATAAACAGTCATTGCCGGTTCGCTATTGCAAACAGTGCCAGAAACCGATGACCTGGCGCAAAAAGTGGGAAAAGTGCTGGGAAGAGGTGCAATATTGCTCCGAGCGCTGCCGTCGGCAGCGGCGAGCCACAAATGCCGATGCCTGAAAGCCGGTAAAATCCTGTGGTTTTGCCTGCGATAACCTGCCATGTAACATTTAGCAAAAGTTATCCTGGCTTTTACATCACTGTTCCCACGCACCAACGCAATTACTGTACCAGGCTTAAAGAAAAGCCAATAACAGTGATTGTGGAGCAATATGAAAGAGCAAGAGAGCACATCAGGCATTCATACCTATGACGGTGCGGCGGGCGGCTGGGGCGCGTTAAAAGCAGTGGCCGGTGCCATTCGCGGACAGATGGCGGTAACCCAGGATGTCATTGCGCTGTTCAAGGTCAACCAACCTGAAGGGTTTGACTGTCCGGGCTGCGCCTGGCCCGATCCTAAACATACTTCATCGTTTGAGTTCTGTGAAAACGGCGCAAAAGCGGTTTCCTGGGAAGCGACCAGCAAACGCACCACACCTGAATTTTTTGCGGCGCATACCGTTACCGAGCTATGGGGGCGTAATGCCCATGAGCTTGAAGGCGAGGGCAGACTGACGCATCCGATGAAGTATGATCCCGCCAGCGATACCTACCAGCCCATTGCATGGGAAACGGCCTTTAACGAAATTGGCGAGCGACTGCGGAGTTACCAGGATCCCGACAGCGTGGAGTTTTACACCTCCGGCCGCGCCTCTAACGAAGCGGCGTTTCTCTGGCAGCTGTTTGCCCGCGAGTTTGGGACCAACAATTTCCCCGACTGCTCAAACATGTGCCATGAGCCAACCAGCGTAGGCTTACCCGAATCCATTGGCATCGGCAAAGGCACGGTGGAGCTGGATGATTTTGACCACTGTGATCTGGTGATTTGCATCGGTCACAATCCTGGAACCAACCATCCCCGCATGCTGGCAACCCTGCAGGAGGTGTCAAAACGCGGTGCCAAAATCGTCGCCATCAACCCACTGCGCGAGCGCGGTCTTGAACGTTTTACCGCGCCACAGAGTCCGGTTCAGATGATAACCCTCAGCTCAACGGAACTCGCCTCAACCTATTATAAAATTCGGGTAGGCGGCGATGCCGCGATGCTGAAAGGCGTGATGAAATGTTTGTTGGCGATGGATGATGAAGCTAAAGCGAACGGCAACCCTGGCATCTTCGATGAGACCTTTATTGAACAACATACGCAAGGTATTGACGCGTTAAAAGCCGATTTGGCTGCGACAGACTGGGATCATATCCTGAAAGTGTCCGGTATGACGCGCGAGCAAATCCAGCATATTGCTCACCTTTATGCCAATGCTGAACGCACAATCATTTGCTACGGCATGGGGATTACCCAGCACCAGTATGGAACGCAAAATGTTCAGCAGATTGCCAATCTGCTACTGTTGCGCGGCAATATGGGCAAGAAGGGCGCAGGAATCTGCCCTTTACGCGGTCACTCTAACGTGCAGGGCGATCGTACCGTTGGCATCACTGAGATTCCCTCCGAAAGCCTGTTGAACAGTCTTGAAAAGGTTTTTGGCTTTACACCACCGGCCAAACATGGTCACAGTGCGGTACAGGCCGTTCAGGCGATACGGGATGGCAAAATCAACGCGTTGCTCTGCCTCGGTGGTAACCTGGCCGAAGCGATGTCCGATCCCCAGGTGACGTTCCCTGCCATGCGCAAGCTGGACATGGTCGTGCATATGGCCACCAAGCTGAATCGGTCGCATTTGCTTCTGGCAAAACACAGCTATCTGTTCCCGGTGTTAGGCCGCACAGAGATCGATCGGCAGCAATCCGGCGCGCAGAGCGTCACGGTTGAAGACTCCATGTCGATGGTGCATGCATCACGCGGTACCCTTGATCCTGCCTCACCGCATCTGAAATCCGAACCCGCGCTGGTTGCCGGCCTGGCGAAAGCCACGCTGCCGGGCACGGTAGTGGACTGGGACAGCATGATCGCCGATTACAGCCTCATTCGCGACGCCATCGAGAAAGTGGTGCCGGGCTTTGAAAACTTTAATGAGCGCCTCCAGCAGCCAGGCGGGTTTCGTTTACCCAACGGCGCCTCCGAGCGAGTCTGGCACACGTCGTCGGGCAAAGCGCAGTTCCTGGTCATGGAAGGCATCAATGAAGATCCGCGCTCGCTGAAGTGCCACGACCTGGTGTTGACGACATTGCGCAGCCACGACCAATATAACACCACGCTGTACGGCCTTGACGACCGCTATCGCGGAATCAAAGGACGCCGTGATGTGTTGTTTATCAGTGAAAATGAGGCGGAAAAAAACGGTGTCCGCATGGGCGATCGGGTGAATGTGATTGCGCTGGATCCTGACGGAAACCCAACGCATCGTCGTATTGATAATCTCACCATTGCCGTACATGACATGGCTGAAGGTTCGGTCGCAGCTTATTATCCCGAGGCTAACGTACTTATACCGCTGGACAGCTACGACACGAAAAGCGGTATTCCTTCCTATAAAAGCACCCCGGTAATGATGGAACTGGCCCAGACAGAGGCGCCGGCGGATGGCGCAACGCGCCGCTAACGGTTTTCTGCTGGTCTAAACCAAACCTTAACGAACGGCCATCTGAGTGGAAATCTCTACTCAGATGGCTATAATCGCCGGGAATTTTACTCATGAGGCAATCAACCTTGGACACAAGTCCCGAACGATTACACCTGGCTTCTGCAGTAAGATAGTCTTCTGGCTGTCTTAACTGCGCGTTAAGATGGCGGCTCAATCTTCCCTCCATAACGTGATGTGCTCTGTGCATCAGCGCCCGCTGTAATCCATTTTATTCATCTTTATTTTTCCGTACTGCGCATACGTGCGTGGCGGAGAGAGGTTTATCATGGACTGGAAAATCTTTTTACTGCGCGTGTCGGCTGCGCTGATTCTTGGCGCGCTGATTGGCAGCGAACGCCAACTGCGCCAACGTATGACCGGCTTGCGTACGAATGCGCTGGTGAGCACCGGCGCCTGCTTGTTTGTTCTTATGACCCAATGTGTGCCGGGCATTGCCAGCGACGCGACGCGCGTTGCCGCCTATGTGGTTTCTGGTATTGGTTTTCTCGGCGGCGGGGTGATTATGCGCGACGGATTAAACGTTCGTGGCCTGAACACTGCCGCCACCTTGTGGTGTACCGCGGCCGTTGGGGTGCTGTGCAGCATGGGATTATTGCTTGAAGCCGCGATTGGCTGCATGGTGATTCTGTGCGCCAATATCCTGCTGCGCGAGCTGGCGCTGGGCATTAATCGTCAGTCCATCGTCTCCGCCGACGAAGCGGTGCAACATTATAAAGTACAAATTGTCTGTCTGGCTCAGGATGAAGTTCAGGTACGCAGCCTGATGCTGCACAGCCTGGGCAACAGCGGCTTGCGCCTGCAGTCGCTCCATAGCGAAGATATGGATCCGCCACATCGTATGGAAGTGAATGCTGAAGTGATGGGACAGCCCAGCATGACCGGACAGCTGGAAAGTCTGGTGAGTCGCATCAGCCTGGAGAAAGGTGTCAGTTCCGTGCGCTGGCAGGTGTGCGGGTTGGATCCGAGTGAAAACGGATAGAACAAAAAACAGGCGTCGCTACGTGAATTCTGAGGAACGGGCAGGGGAGTAATCCGTCAGATTTCGCGTAGTAGCGTGATTTTGTTTATTAATTTCTGTTCCCATCGCACAAATTTTGAGCTATATAAGGAGGGCCTGACGCTCGAAGTGTAAGGTTAAGTAAAGCGGAGCTTTGATATTTCTATAAGCGAATGAATAGGTTATAAATCCCTTAACTTTGCTGACTCTTTATCTTTACTGTGCGGATCACTCGATGAAGCGTAGAACATCTTTCTTTTTACTTTCCGGCCTTATATTGCTGATTTCCGGCTGCAGCCATCATCCTCGTCCCGAAGCTCCAGAGGACGTTTCCGCATCGGATTCAGCTCAAAATCCTGATTTAATTCCCATTGTTGCTGCACTTCACGACCAAATGCACACCTGGCATGATACGCCATACCAATGGGGCGGCACGCAGCTGTCGGGCGTGGACTGCTCTGGTTACGTCTGGCGTACTTTGCATGACCGCTTTAATCTGCCGATGGACCGCGTGACTACCGCCGATCTGCTGCATATGGGCGTACGCGTAGCACCGGAACATTTACAGCCGGGCGATTTGGTGTTTTTCCGTATCGGCGGTGGTATGCATGTCGGCTTCTATGACACAGACCATCAGTTTATTCATGCCTCGGCCAGCAAAGGCGTGATTCGTTCGTCACTGGATAACCCATACTGGAAATCCGTTTATTACCAGTCGCGCCGGCTGACGCGTGAATACGGCGCGCAGGTGACGTTGAACCGAACAAGTTGACGCGAAGAACGCAAAGCGGTTTGCTGGCGAGTGCGTAACTGGAAAACTTGCTGCCGTAGAGCTGAAAACACAGTGCTGAAACTACAACGCCGAAATCTGTGCAGCGGCAGTTTGCGCGCGGGTGATTATTCTTCGCGTTGTTATGATTGCTTGCTGATGAGTACGTGCGAGAGCAGCCTGAACGATCAAAGCGCATGACGCATGAATAACGGAGTGTGATGACGCTGCCGTGCAGCTGAAAGTGGGCAATAGTCAGATCATGACAGGCAACGCTACGTGAATTCTGTATAACCCGCAGGGGTTCTGTGCGCCAGTTTTCACGTAGCGCGCCCGGTGATTACGGGCTTCAGGTCCAGAGGGGACGCAGGTGAGGTGCCGGTGCGTAACCGGGTACGTGTCGGGATGTATTATTTAACATAATATACATTATGCGCACTTTTGCAGGTAGACTTTGATATGGCCGTTTAGCCCGTCTTTTTCGGATACGAAGCCATTTCTGTCTCTTTTCGCCCTGGCTTTAAGTTTTCCTATCGAAAAAACTGCTTTGTCGTTTTGCGACTTTCCTCTTTACTCAGTGAGATTAAATGATGATGAACTTTTGCGACGCATGTTCATGGTTCGAAATGCGCATCAGCATCTCTGCTCTGTCGAGATTCACTTAGCATAGAGAAAGCGTGTTTTTAGAGCGAATAAGGGATGTTTTCCTGATGATGTCTCTGTGGGTTAGCGCTATGATCAATAAAAAGTAATTTCAGCATCCTATATGCGTAGCCTGTGAAATTAATAAATACATCATTAGATGATGTATTTAAATTTTCAAGTATCGTCGATATGTCTTATTTATGGGCTGGATAATTGCATGATCGTATCGCTATAAACGGGTTAACCGACCTTCTTCTGGCTTAGTCAGTTTTTTCCAGCATTTATTTTTTCTACTTCCCAGAGGAATCTGAATCCATGCTGGTCAACATTTCTACGAGATTGTCTGGATATACCGTTTCGGTTGTGGCATTAAGTGCACTAATCGACCACCAGTGATAGCTGGCAATAACCGACTTTTCGTTTTCACTCCAACCCAAGGTATCAATCTCGTCTCTCGAGACATTAATGATAAAAAAACGCTCATGTGCCTGAACGCGTTCGCCCGAAGGCAGCGTCATGACAAAGCATCGCTCTCTTCGGGACGGGCCAGGATCGTTTCGGCGAATACCGGTTTCTTCATAAAGTTCTCTGAGCGCCGCCTGCTCGAAGGATTCGCCCTTCTCTACGCCGCCGCCCGGCGTTGCCCAGTAAGCATGGCCTGCGAGTGCATCCTGTGTATGCACAAAACGGAACAACAATAGGTTATGCGAAGCATTGAGGATCAGTAGTCGGGCCGAGCGGCGCGTACGCATGCCTTCTTCCTTCTGTTTTAGCTTGGCACAGTCCTTCAACTGGCCCGCAAAAAATCCTGCCAGCGGCGCGTCAGGTAGTTATGTTCATCCATGACGGCGTTCCAGACGGCAATATGGCTCATGCGCGCGTCGTAGCTACCACCGTCGCGCACTTCACCCTGGGGAATCAGCGGTGCACCCCAGGCATCCAGTAGCACCTCTCTCGCAGGCTGGCCGCCGTACCAGAAATCCCACTCTGCAGCTGACAGATGCGCCCGGCTGCGTTCCGCGTTGGAGATATAGTAACCCTGCCGCGCCATCACTGCGCCAGGCCAGCCGGACTGCCACCAGTTTAAATAGTCGTAGGCCGCGTCTTTGATTCTGCCGGTCGCGCAGCGCGAAAGCGACATGCCGCCGTACCAGGCGCGGTAGCCTTCACGCGGACGTGCCATTTTATAGCCACGTTGATGAAAGTGATGACGGAAATAGATGGGCGCCCACAGGCTCTGCACTTCCACCTGCTGATTGGCAATGAGGTCGCAGGCTTCATCCTGGGAGGCCCAGAATGCCGCAAAATGCCCGTTACGATTGAGGCGCGCCAGTTGCTGCGTCAGCAGGTCGATCTCTTCGAGCGTAAGATTGCCCGTGTTGGCAAAGCGCGCCAGACCTGCGCCCTGCATGGCAAGCGCCGCATCGATGCCGCCCATTGCCGCATCTTCCTGTAAGGCAACCTGGCCCGTTAGTGAAGGATGCAACAGCCATCCCCAGCTTTCCTCCTGCTGCTGTAACGCGGCCGGGAGCCTGTCGGCGTGATAGGCAAAGCTGTCAACGTTGTGCGTCAGCGGCAACATGCTGATGTGATCGCTGGCATGGCTGCCCAGATGCCTGTCGCGCTGCACATAAAGCCGTTCAGAGGGCACGCTGCCGTCAGCGAGCGGCAGATCTGGACGCAGCCTGCCGGTTTTAGCCAGCGGGGTGATCTCGTCCCAGTATTTGAGTCGTTTAATCTCCAGCGGCTGAATGGCCTGCGCGGGCCAGACAAAATCAATATTGTGAAACCACTGATCGTAAAGGTCATAGCTCTCAGGCTGCATGACGGCAATGCGCTGCGCATCTTCCACACTGTGCAGCAAATATTCAATGCGAATGCCCAGATCTTTCTCGGCGCTGACGCGTAGCATTTCGAGCAACGTGACGGAGGTCCCGAGCACGCGTAAAGTGAGTTGATCGTTGACCTTCGCTGCAGAATTCATCGTTTTACCTGTCCTTTAACGCCTGCTGGAAGCGGTTAAATCCCTGTTTCAGCCGCTCTGCGTCGAGTCCGCGCAGAATAAAAACCAGTTTGGAAGTGTCTAAATCCCCCGGCCAGTCGTTCATATGTATGGGCGGATGCAAGGTATGCTGAACGCCGTGAATCACCACCGGCGCACTGGTGCCGCTAAAACGCAGAATGCCCTTCATTCTCAAGACCGATTGCCCATGGCTATGTAACAGCATTGACAGCCAGATAGCAAACGCGGGCCAGTTCAGTTCGTCTTCCAGAGTGATGACGCAGGTCTGGGTTAAAGGGTGATGATGCGTTTTTTGTCCGGGAGTCAGATTGTAGCGGGCATCGCCCACGGCACCAAGCCAGCGAAACCGCTGTGCGTGCGTTCCTTTGGCGAGGCGAAGCGCGAATAACTGCCCGGGTTCGGCCAGCGCATGTTGCGTATCGCTCAGCTCCGCTAGGGGGTTTAAACCGCCAAGCCATGTCTGGAGGGCGAGCAAACCGTCGTGATCGATCCGATCGCATTTGCTGAGCAGGAGTTTGTCAGCCGCGCTCACCTGGGCTAACCATTCGGGCTGATGGGCCGACTGTAAACGGGCGTGCTCTGCATCGACCAGCGTCACCAGCGTGCCCTGACTGAAATGGTGTTTAAGCTGCGGATCGTGCAGCAAGGTTGACAGAATGGGCGCAGGATCGGCCAGCCCGGTGGTTTCGAGTATCACCTGACTAAACGGTGGCAGCTCGCCGCGCGTACGGCGTTCGTAGAGGTCCAGCAGCGCCGTTTTCAGTTCACCGCGAATCTGGCAGCATACGCAGCCGCTGGGTAACAGCACCGTATCCGGTGCCACTTCATTTAACAGATGGTGATCAATTCCGACTTCACCAAACTCATTCACCAGCAGCGCAACATCGTTAAGATTCTGGTGCGTCAGCCAGCCCTTTAGCAACGTGGTTTTACCACTACCGAGAAAGCCGCTCAGGATATGCAGCGGCAGTTTTTCATTTCGCATCGCGGACTCTCCGTTACTCGCCATCAAAGCGCCGCCAGCCAGGTCTCATCCAGCGGATCGAGAGTGCGTCGGGTCATCTTCTCGGCTTCTTTCCACAGCAGGTCCAGCGAGCTCACCATGACCTGCTGCCCCGTGGGACTGGACAGCACCCAACTGGTGTGAAACTCGGTTAAGCTCAGTCGCCAGGGCTTAAGCGCCCGGTTAAGCAGCGCCAGCTGCTGCAGGCGGAGCTGACGCTGGGGCAGATTGTTTTCCAGCGCATCGCTCCACTGCGGCCCATTATCCAGCAATCCGCACATTCCACACATCGCGTGCTCCTTAGGGCATTACATCGCCAGAATTCGGCCCCAGCGTCTGACCGACAAACAAGTTGCCGCCCGGCTCACTGGCCAACAGCAGCGCAACCGGTGCCACCTCGTCTGCCCGGCCGAAACGCCCCAGCGGTAGCTCAGCGGCCTTGGCGGTTTTCCACGCCTGATTGATGCCATCGATCAGCGGGGTTTCAATTGGCCCCGGCGCGATCGCGTTCACCAGCACGTTATCGGCAGAGACTTCCAGCGCCAGAGACTTGGTAAAACCAATCACACCCGCTTTGGCGGCGGCATAATGGCTCAGTTCTGCGCCGCCCTTTATTCCCAGTTGCGAGGCGATATTGATCACCCTTCCCCAGCGCTGCGCCAGCATGGAAGGCAGCGCACGTTGGGTGGCGAGAAAGACGCTGCGTAAATCCACCGCCATCATCTGCTCCCACATGGCCAGCGTGATATCCGTGCAGCGGGCCTGCGTGAGCATACCGGCATTGTTAACCAGAATATCAATCCCATCGAACCGTTCCAGGCAGGCATCAACGCCCGCCGTGGCCCCGTCGACCTCCCCGACATCCGCTACCACACCAAAACAGGGCACACCTAAGGCGCGACAGCGTGTCACCATGGCCTCCAGATGCTCACTGTTCCGGTCGGTCAGTATCAGGTGTGCGCCCTCGCGGGCGAACAGCGTAGCGATGGCGGCCCCGATTCCGCTGGCCGCCCCGCTGACAACGCAGCGTTTGCTTGCTAACTGCATACTCTCTCCTTAATCAGGCCAGCGGACGGTCAGCCCGCCGTCGACAATCAGGCTTTGCCCGGTGAGATAACTGCTTTCTTCGCTGGTGAGAAACGCGATTGTTTTTGCCACCTCGTCCGCCCGGCCGACTCGCCCAAGGGGAATCGCGTGCGCCGCTTTCGCCAGCCCTTCCGGGCCAAGCGAGTTGTGTTTATCCAGCGACTGCGGCGTTTCGATCAGGCCGGGGATAATGGCGTTACAGCGGACGCCGCGCGGTGCCAGTTCCACCGCCAGCGACCGGCAAATGCCCGGTACGGCGGCTTTCGCCGCCGCGTAATGAGCATGGTCCTGCCAGCCATAAACCCCGCCTGCAATCGATGACACGGCAACCAGGCTGGCCCCGGAATGCAGATGCGCGGCGGCAGCGCGGAACAGCCGCATCACGCCCGTCAGATCGACATTCAGCATCTCATCCCAGCGCGCATCGCTCATCTCATCAATGCCTGCGCGGCGCAGAATGCCGGCGTTGGCTACCACGTAGTCAAGCCGACCAAAGTGCTGAACGCCCTGGGCGATAAATGCATCGACGGAGGCGGTGGAGCCAACGTTGAGCGGCAGCCAGAGTGCCTCTCCGCCCGCGGCTTCAACCTGTGCTGACGCCAGCGCCGGATCGTGCGGATCCTGCGGGTAATAACCCGCAATCACCCGCACGCCACGCTGCGCATACAGCGTGGCCAGCGCCAGACCAATGCCGCTAGCGGCACCGCTGATAGCGGCGACCGGCGTTCCGTTTTCATTCTGCATATGCTGTCCTTAAGCCTGAGGCTGGGTCGAGGTGGCGCTGACCTGGGTATCCAGTTGCGCCGCCGGTCGTGCAAACAGAATAATGATGCCGGAGACAAAACAGGGTACGGCACCGAACCAGAGAGCGGCTTCCTGCCAGTGGCCGCCCTGGCTCAGCACCGAGGTAGTACCAATACCGGCTACGATGGCACCGACCGGTCCCATCGCCATGATGAGGGCACCCGCCGTCGCGCGGATTGCGGTAGGAAAGCTTTCACTGATAAAAAACAGGGCAGCGGCATAGGGTCCGATCAGGAAGAACAGACCGACGCTGTACAGCGCAACGATGATGGCAAAGTTGTCCGGACAGAACAGCATGGCGGCAAAGGCAATACCGCCCAGCATCCAGCCTCCGGCAATGGTGTTGCGGCGGCCAATCCGATCGCCGAGCCAGCCGTGCGCCAGGTAACCGCAGTAACCCACCAGATTCGACAGAATCAGGATCAGCAGCGAGTTATTGAACGACACATCGTGGGTTTTGGTGATGACCGTCGTGCCCAGCACGCTAAAGATCTGGATTGCGAACCAGTTCAGCAGAATGGCAATGCCGAGCACTAAGGTCGAACGCAGGGCGGTGCCACGAAACGCCGAAGCAAAACCCGATTTAGGCTGATCTTCATACGGCACCAGATAGTCGGCAGCCACCTGACGGGCATCCTTGTCTTTGCCCTGCTCGCGCAGCGTTTTGATTTTTTTCTGCACTTCAAACTGTGGCGTTTCTTTGAGTCTGAGCGCCAGCAGCGCAATGACCAGCGAGGGGAACGCGGCGAAAATAAAGCTCCCCTGCCAGCCAATGATCGGCAGCAGAATCGCGGTCAGGGCTGATGCGACCAGCGCACCCACCGGCCATCCGCCCTGCACCAGGCTGTAAACGAAGCCCTTGCGCTTGTTGAGTTTAGGATCGTCGAGTGCGGTATAAAGCTCAGATAAATAGGTGGCGTTTACCGTCTGCTCTGCATAGCCCAGGCCAGCGACGGAGCGAATAGCGGTTAACGCGCCCTTGCCCCACAGGCCGCCAATTGCGGTCAGCAGCGAGCACAGCGCCGCGCCACCCACCGTAATCACGATGCCCATGCGACGCCCCAGCCGGTCGACCAGTGGCCCAATGGCCAGGGCGATGACCGCCCCGCCGAAAGCGACCCAGGTAGCAATCTCCGACTGCTCAACTTCACTCCAGCCAAAATGGCCGCCGATTTCCGGCAGTAACGTGCCGAAAAGAATGAAGTCGTAAACGGCAAAAATCCAGGCGAAGAAGGCAATCCATGTGGCGAATTTCACATCCCTGATGGTTAACTGCTGTGGCTGCCAGCCGTTAACGGATTTTTTTTTGTAGATGCTCATGTCGTGATCGCTCTGCAAGATAAAGGAAAGAAACTTAACGCGGTTTGCGCGCTAAGAAGTCATCTGCGATTTCGTCGAAGGTGACAAATCGCACACCCTGGTGGCTCTGGATGTACTTGATCAGACGTTCCAGCATCAGCAGCACCTGCGGACGACCTGAAACGTCGGGATGAATGGTCATGGTAAACACCGCGTAGTCATTTTCGCGGTAGACCCAGTCGAACTGGTCGCGCCAGATCTCTTCCAGATGACGGGGGTTCACAAAGCCGTGGCTGTTTGGCGATTTTTTGATAAACATCATTGGCGGCAGGTCATCGAGATACCAGTTAGCGGGGATCTCGACCAAATCGGTCTCTTCACCACGCGTCAGCGGCTTCATCCAGCTGTCGGGATGCTGGCTGTAATCAATTTTGGTCCAGCTGTCGCCGACGCGAACGTAATAAGGATGAAAGTCGTTGTGCATCAGACTGTGATCGTATTTGATGCCCTTTTTCAGCAGCAGCTCGTTGGTCACGTTGCTGAATTCCCACCAGGGCGCCACATAGCCTGTCGGACGTTTTCCGGACAGCTGGGTGACCAGCTCAATGCTGCGGTCCAGTACGGCTTCTTCCTGCGCGGGTGTCATGGCGATGGGGTTTTCATGGCTGTAACCGTGAACGCCAATTTCATGCCCTGCGTCCACCACCGCTTTCATCTGCTCAGGAAAGGTTTCAATGGAGTGACCGGGAATAAACCAGGTGGTACGCAACTGGTGTTCAGCAAACATTTTCAGCAGGCGCGGTGCACCCACCTCCCCGGCAAACAGTCCGCGTGAGATATCATCCGGCGAGTCTTCCCCGCCGTAAGAACCCAGCCAGCCCGCAACCGCATCCACATCAACACCAAATGCACACAAAATTTCTTTAGCCATGAGTCTTTCCTCTAAGGAGTTAAGCGCAGACGGAATGGTCTGCCGTAAACGTGCCTGCGACCGTGCTGGCAGCGTGAAGAAGCCGGCGATCCTCGCCAGCAGGAAGGGAAAAAAGCAGGCTGGTATACAGCCCGTTTGCGTCTTTGCCGGTCGGCAAAGCGATTCCCGGCATATCCAGCAGACTGCCCGGCATGGTTAACCGCAGCGTGGCAAGATTGGTCTGGGCAAACAGATCGTCGTCTTGCATCAAGGGGGCCAGTTCCGGTGCGGTGTGGGCAACGGTAGGCGTAATCAGCACCGCCCCGTCCAGTTCTGCCGCCAGTGCCTGTTGCCACGACTTGCGTTGTGCCAGAAACGTTTCAAGCACCGCAGGATCCTGATGGCTGGCGGCAAGCAGGCGTTCCCGTACGCGCGCATCCATCAATGCCGCGTCAGGCGAGGCTAACAGTTCGCGATGCAGCAGCCAGGCCTCACGTCCACCCGGCCAGCCCTTATCGGCAATCCAGGCCAGTGCCTGGTTAAAGGCCTGAAGTGGCGCGTGATCAATTCTGAACCCGGCGGCCGTCAACTGGGCTATCCGGCGACAAGCGTTCTCACGCACGGCCGGCTGGCACGCGGCCAGTAAGGCCTCGTCGACACGAAAGTGCGGCGCAGGAAAGCGCATTTTTTGCGCGCCGCACAGAATGTCATCCAGGGCAATAGCATCACGTACGCTTCGGCATAGCGGCCCCACCGTGTCCAGCGAGTGCGCCAGAGGATAGACGCCCGTTGTCACATAGCGCTGGCGACTGGCGCGATAGCCAATCGTGCCGCTGAATGCGGCAGGAATCCGTATTGAGCCGCCAGTGTCGGTGCCAAAGGCGATACAGGCGAGACCTTCCGCAATTGCCCGTCCCGCGCCGCTGGACGATCCTCCGGGTGCAAAAAGCTGCGACGTAGTGCCCCGGATGGCCGGCGTACCAAAACTGGGATTGAGTCCAAGGCCGGAAAACGCGAATTCACTCAGGTTGGTTTTACCCAGCGTCACCAGTCCTGCTGCCGAACACTGTGCCACCAGCGCGGCATCCTGTGGTGCGACAGGGACATTGCTTCGCGTAGCCGACCCGGCGGAGGTCTGGCTTGACTGAATATCGAACAGATCTTTCCAGGCCACCGGAATACCATCCAGTGGGCTCAGCGGGCGGCACGCTTGCCAGCGCAGCGTTGAGGCTTCGGCCTCTTCGCGGGCACGGGCGGCGGTCATTGAGATGAAAACGGAAGGCGCGTTTTCAGCCGCTTTTAGACAGGCTGTGGTAAAGGCCAGCGGCGACAGGCGCTGTTGTGCATAGAGCGCACTGATTCCCAGCGCATCAATCTGACCAGCCATGAATAACTGACGAACATTTTCGGCCTGCACAGCATCACCTTTAAATGTATATTACGTTTCAATGTACATTTGAAGATAGCAATAACGGTGCCATAAAAAGCACTGTTAAGTTGCATAATTGTGATCATGTCGATCCTTATAATTAAATTTGATGTGTTATCAAGGGGTTATTTGCCGCATTTTCGATAATTTCGTCACGTCACAGATGAAATTGCACGCAGACATTAAATGTATTAATTTAAAAGTGATCCATTATTGGGCAAGGTGCACTACATCAGTGCTGTTGATAGCCTGCACCGGGAGTGCTGTCAGATATGCTAATGTGGCTGGCAGGACGGAGAGCAGAAGATGAAACAATGCAAAACAAGGTGACGGGAACGGACATGGACGATGCAGGCTCTGCGCGTTACGAAAGTATTCGCCAGGTTTTACTGAAGGTTTTTCAGCAGAATAGCGTGCCTGCAGGGCTTGTGCTGCTGGAAGGTCCGCTGGCGCAACTGTTTGGCACCAGTCGTGTTCCCGTCCGGCGGGCGTTAAGCATGCTGCATGATGAAGGCTGGGTTGCCCGTTTTGAAGGTCGGGGATTTATCGTTGCGCGCGATAAAGAGGACGTTGAGCCGGTTCGCATTGCGCTAACGCGCGAGCTGTTCGGCCTTGAACAGCGCGACGAGCTGGTTGATACGCGCAGCACGGGTGAAAAAGTGCTGGAAAATCTGCAGGGGATCCTGTCTACCGCGATGGTATTCGGCTGCTACCAGGTGGATGAAACGGGCGCGGCGAAGCACTATAACACCAGCCGCGCGGTGATACGTGAGAGCCTGATGCGCCTGCGCGACAAGGGGCTGGTAGAAAAAGAGCCCTATTCTCAGTGGCTGACAGGCCCGTTAACCGCGCGCGAACTGGCTGACCATTTTGAAATCAGGGCGCATCTGGAGCCGGCCGCATTACGAAAAGCCGGGGAACGGTTAAGTGTTGCCTGGCTTAACGCGCGGCTGGATAACGTGCAAACCTGCCGGGGCAAACAGCTTAATGCCGCGGAACTCGAAATGCTGGAAGAAGATCTGCACATTCGCAGCCTGGAGCCTGCGGGCAATAAGCTGATGATGCAAATTTTACGGCAAAATCAATCGCCGTTTATCGTCACCCGAATTTTCTACGAGCGGCTCAGCATTCCTGTCGACAGCGCAATGCTGGATGAACACAGCCTGGTCTATGAATTTTTACTGAAAAGGAACTGGGAACTGGCGGCCGCCTGTATGCGCGATCACCTTGAGCGGGCGCAGGTCAGAACATTACAGCGCCTGAAAGTCTTATCCGTGTTACCGGTGCCTGAATTGCCGGTCTTTATGGAGCGCCAGTAAGCCCTTCCAGCGAAAAAATCTAAAACGAAACGCGCCGCATTAATCAGGTTCAATCATAAATTATCAGACGAAAATCGCGTGACTGATGAACATGCGGCCAGCCTGCCACAGGATCGTTTTACTGCGAGCCCCGCCGCGAGCCTCTCGCATTGACAGATCGGCTTTTTGCCGCTGAACGCCACGAGTGTTAAGAAGACGTAAAGTAATTGCTGGCATATAATCCATCTTGCTCTTCTAAGACACGCACAAATAAGACACGCACAAAGCTGAAGCATGCTGAGACGGATCTCACGCCATTTTCCTGATGTCGGAAACGCCCTGTCAGTATCGCCAGATAATAAACAGCTTGTCCCCCCCACCGACAATGAGCGAGCGAATTATTGTGAATAAATTAACGGCATTGAAAAAAGGATATGCAAAAGTTTTCTTATGGCTTTTGCTCACGCTGTTTTTAACCCCTGCGATTACATTGGTTTTTGCTCACTACGGCAGTCACGAACTCGATCAGGAATACACCCAGATTTTTATCGATAATGCGCGTGCGCAGAATCAAAGTCTGGGTAAATTAATGCAGTTTCTGCAAGCCAATCCGCCTTCCAGCGTCTGCGGACCGGTCGCCGATAATTTGATTGACTATAAAAATGCCGTCTGTGGACCGGGTTCCGAACTGTCGCAATTTTATCTCATTGGCAAAGTCGCTCTATGGACGATGGTTTTCAGCGGCGTCATTCTGCTGATGATCCTTCTGTTCAGTGCGCTGGCATTTAAAAGCCGACGGGGGCAGTTACTCAGCCTCCGCCTGGCGCGTCCCTTTTTAATGCTGGCGTGCTCGCTGCAGGTGCTGGTACAGGGCGCCATGTTGGTGTGGCTTTCTTTCTGGGGCACCGCCTTTTTCACGCAAAAATACTATCCAAAGCTGGTGATCCTGGTCGCGCTGCTGGTGTTGGCTGCGATGTATTACATGGTCAAAGGCATCTTTAAAAAGCTGCCGCCGGAGGAGAGCATTGAAGGCGACGTGGTCAGCCGCGAAGCAGCCCCGGCACTCTGGGCGCGTGTTGACGCGCTGGCGGCCAGCGTGGGCACTATCCCGCCGGATCACATCATCGCCGGTATCGATACCAACTTCTTCGTGACAGAAGCACCGCTGAGCGTGAACGACCAGCCACTGCAAGGCCGAAAACTGTATGTCAGTATTCCCCTGCTGCGTCAGCTGAGTACCGCGCAGGCTGACAGCGTGATGGTGCATGAACTGACACACCTGCACGAAGGCGATACGGCATCGGGTGCCTTGCTGGGTCCAAAGCTCCATCGGTTCGATATGTATACGCAGTTAATGAGCGAGAATCTGTCCACGCTTATTGTCTTTTATCCGCTCTATCTTTATCGCCTGTTCTTCGAACTCGCGTGGCAGCGTAACAGCCGTGAACGCGAATTTATCGCCGACCGGAACGCCGCCGCGCGCGTCTCCTCTGCGGCGATTATTGAATCGTTAATCAAAATCTCAGCCTATGCCAGCTATCGTTACGAAGTTGAGCGTAAGCTTTTTGCAAATAAAACGCTGTATGAAAATGCACCCGGGATCAGTCAGGCCATCGCCGTTGGCCTGCCGCAACACGTGAGTTCCGCAGATTTTGTCAGCACGATGCGTGAACAGAATATCCCCCATCCCTTTGATTCCCATCCCCCATTGTCTGAAAGAATGCGCAACGTTAACTATGCCGTGGAAGAGGCGGATTACGCCGTCATCGCCGCGACATCACCGGCGGACAGCTGGGTCGATGTAATCCCGGTCGCCGATCAGATAGAGCAGCGGCTCTGGCAAAAATATGAGCGAGACTTCACCTCGCAACATGAAGAGAGCCTGGCCTGGCGTTACCAACCGACGGGTGAAGAAGAGACCGCGCTGGTCTTAAAGTATTTTCCGGATGTGCCTTTTACGCTCAAAGATGGTTCGCAGATGATCATTACCTGGCAAGGCATCGTGCAGCCGCATTCAGCCGGTTTGCTTGAGTGGGATAACGTCAAAAATATTAACGTGCTGCGTCAGTTCGGCAGAGACAGTGTGTATGTGCAGCATGTTCAGCCCAATGCACAGGGCAAAAAGCGCAGCAAAATCCGCCTGCCCGGTCTGAAAAAAGAGATTGAACACGTTAAATACACGCTCAACTATTACTGGCATCGCCACCAGACGGTGCGGGCGCTGAAAGAGCAGGTGCAGCCGGAAACCCCGCAAGGCACGGCCTGACCTCTGCCGTCGCGGGCGCGCCTGCGACGGTTTTTATTTTTTACACACCACGGCTGCCGGACAGGCTCACGTCAGGCGTTTTAGCGGCCCGTTGCCGCCGTTGCTTCAACCTCCAGCAGCACGCCGTAGTGGAGTTCCGGCACCGGCACGATAGCTCTGGCGGGTTTCCACTCGCCGAGCCATTGTGCATACAGCCTGTTAAATTCTACCCACAGCCCGACATCCACCAGATAAACCCTCACCATCACCAGATGATGCTTATTGAGGCCTTCCTGCTGCAGGCAGGCCTCCAGATTGGCCAACACCTGCGACGTCTGCTCAGCAAAGGAGGCCGTGCTACGCATTTCTCCGGCTGGCGTGACTGGCAACAGGCCGGAGATAAACATCAATCCCGAGGTCAGCGCATAGTGCGAATAGTGGCCCGGATGCGGTGTGTCCTGTATATCGCGCGCGTGTATTAATGGTTGCATCTTCACCTCTTTACATCATGCCCGGCTTTTTCAGCGTTGTGCCGTCGCGGAAACGGGAATAGCGGAACGCGGTGGGATCGACAATCGGCGCATCCCCGGTGACCAGGTCCGCCGTGAGACGTCCCGCACCGGGGCCAATACCAAATCCATGGCCGCTGTAGCCGCAAGACAGGATCAGCCCCGGAAGCTGCGGTACGGCAGAAATGACCGGAATGTCGTCCGGCATGCAGTCAATCACGCCGCCCCAGGCCTGAGTCACCCGCAGCCCGGCCAGCGCCGGAAACTCCCTGCCTATCGCCGCCAGCCCCTTTTCAACGATGCCGTCTGAAACCTGAGGATCCAGCACCCGAAGTTTCTCGAAGGGTGAAAGGCTATCCATAGACCAGCTTGCCCGGGATTCAGGGCCATGCAAAAACGATGAGAGCCGGATTTTGGTTTCCAGATTTAACCGGCGGGCTTTGTATAAGGGGAAAAACTCGCGGGCATAGCGTAAGCCCTGGAACCCCGGCTCCAGCCGTCCGGTTCCAGACAGCGCAATGGTATAACCGCCGTCCTGGCGTGGACGACAGGCAAAGGCATCCGTATAGAAAGGCAGAGTGAGCGGCTGCTCTGCAGGATGGGTACGAAACGCACTGCCAATGACGTTACCGGCGGGCAGATCGATGCCGTGGCGGCGGCAAAACAGCGATGTCCAGGCGCCCGTGGCGCATACGACCCGGGCGGTTTTGATCAGGCCGCGTTCGGTTATCACCCCACTGACTTGTCCTGCCGAGATATCCAGCCCGCGAACCGCACAGCGCTGAAACAGAAACGCGCCCTTTTTCACCGCGGCTTCCATCAGCCCTGGCGCGGCTAAAGCCGGGTCGGCATAACCGTCGTCAGGGGAATGTACGCCGCCATGCCAGTTTGTGGTACTGCCCGGCGTCATCGTTTTGGCCTCGGCGGCACTCAGCATTCGACTGCGAATGCCGTACTGCTTTGCCATCTTGCCCCAGTTATCCCAGTTGCGAATATCCTTCTCCGTTCGCGTGGCATAGACCAGCCCGCTGGCGCGAAACCCTACGTCCATCCCGATCTCGTCGCTCAGCGCATGCCAGCGTTGCAGGGCGTGCAGAATAAGCGGAATTTCCCGCTCGTCGCGGTTAAGCTGACGGCACCAGCCCCAGTTACGGCTGGACTGCTCTGCGCCGACAAGGCCCTTTTCGATCACGGCAACCCGATAGCCTTTTTTGGTCAGCTCCCAACATGTCGCTGCACCTGCAATCCCGGCACCGATAATCACCACATCCACCGAATCGGGGAAATGCGTACTGTCCTGAACAAGCCTGAGCGGTGCGGGCATCGTCTGTGATCTCCAGTAAAGGTGTTAAAAATCGATTAAAACACTCTTGTAACGCTGACATGACTCAAAGGCCTGACGCCCAAGATCTTTGCCAAAACCGGACCCCTGAAAGCCGCCGGTTGGAATGATAAAGTCCCAGGTTCGACGATAGCGGTTGATCCAGACCGTACCGCTGTCCAGGGCTTTCATCAGCCGCATCGCACGTGGCATGTTGAGCGTATGCACGCCTGCACATAAGCCAAAAACGCGATGCTGTGCGAGCGCCAGGGCTTCTTCTTCATCGCTAAACGTCTGGATGGTGAGCACCGGTCCGAAGATCTCCTCCTGAATCGCGACGTTATCCTGATTCACATTGGCTAACAGCGTCGGTTGCCAGAACCAGCCCTGCGCGGTGTTTTCGTAACGCTGGCCGCCGGCCAGAATGCTGGCCCCCTGCGCCACGGACTGCGCGATAATCGTCGCGACTTTTTCCCCCTGACGTTGATCGATCAGCGGACAGTAACGCGTGGCGGCCTGCCAGGTCATACCGGGCAGCGGTGTTTTGCACAGGGCGATAAGCTTTTCGATGACCCGTTCCGCGATACCTTTCTGAATGATCAGACGCGTCCCTGAAACACAGGCCTGACCGGCGTTGACGGTGAAGCCCAGAAACAGGCGCTCGGCGATTTCATCCGCATCGCCTGCATCGTCAAAAACCAGCTGCGGGCTTTTTCCGCCCAGTTCCAGCGTCACGGGCTTGGTACCGTGCAACGCGGCCTGGCTCATGATCGCCGCCCCGGTCGCGGTTGAACCGGTAAAGGACACCTTTCTGACCAGAGGATGGGTCACCAGTGCATTGCCGGTGACCTGTCCGCCGCCCTGAACGACGTTGAGCACGCCGGGCGGAATACCGGCCTGCACGGCCAGCTCAGCCAGCCGCGCGGTGGAAAATGGCGTCAGCTCAGAGGGCTTGAGCACCACCGCGTTTCCCGCAGCCAGCGCCGGGCCGCACTTCCACGACGCCATCGACAACGGGAAATTCCACGGCGTGATCGCGCCGATCACGCCATAAGGTTCCGGCACCAGCATCCCCAGGCTACTGTTCTGGGTTGGAAACACATCTCCGCTGTACTTGTCTGCACATTCTGCATAAAAACGCAGAGCAGCGGCGGTGAAAGGCACTTCAATATTGATCGTGTCCGTTATCGGACGCGTGGAGCCCACCGCCTCAAGCTGCGCCAGATAATCTTTGTCGGCATCGATCAAATCCGCCCAGCGGGAAATGGCCGCGCCACGTTCGCGTGGCGAGCAGCTTGACCAGCCGCTGCGAATGCGCGCGTCTTCCGCGAGGCTTACCGCCTCGCCGACCGTTTCTGCGCCCGCTTCGTTGATGTCGGCATAATGCTGGCCATCCGAGGGACGTTTAATCCCCATTGTTTTGCCGGATGCCGAAACAAACTGGCCGTTGATAAAATGCCCGGTCGAAAGACGGACCTTATCGGGATCAAAATCTGACATGATGTCCTCTCACAATGAATGGAAAAAACGCTACCAGCCAACGATGCGTTGCCAGACCTCATGTTCGCCGTTTCGGGTGTCGATCACCTGATAGTGCGTATGCATCGCGGCGGTCGCGCAGGCGTGGTTGGGCAGAATGCGCAGCAGGGTACCCAGTGGAAAATCTCCGGTGGAATACGCACTGTCGCGCGGCAACGCAATAATTCCGTGCTCCTGATTGGTGGCTGTCAGCAGCAATCCCAACGGACAACCCGCGTCGTCGCACACCAACCCGTAGCCATAATCGGTATCCTGTGAGGCGGTGCCGCGATCGCGTGACATGGCCATCCAGCCGGCATCAACAAAAACCCAGCCCTTGTCGTGGTTGTGGCCGATCACCGTTGTCACCACCGAAAGCGCAATGTCGTCCTGGGTGCAGACGCCCAGATTGTGCATAAACAGATCGAAGGTGGAAAACACCCCGGCCCTCACCTCGGTTACGCCCGTGAGGTCCGTAGCCGCATGCGCCGTGGGCGTGGAGCCAACGCTGACGACCGGGCACGTGATCCCTGCGGCACGGATATGCTGGGCAGCGGTAATGGCAGCCTGGCACTCTTGCTGCGCCGCCCGCTGAATGTCTTGCGGCGTGCGGCAATGGTAGGACTCGCCCGCGTGGGTCATCACCCCTTCCACTACCATCCCGTGCTGATGCAGATGACCGGCAATCTCGGCCAACGTCTCGTCTTCAGGTCGAATGCCGCCGCGATGGCCATCGCAGTCGATCTCAATGAAAACGGAAAACGTCACCTGATGCTGTAAAGCGTAATCGCTGATGGCCTGTGCCTGCGCCATGCTGTCCAGCAACACATGCACCTGTTTGCCGCTGCTCCGCAGGGCGGCAATACGCGGCAATTTAGCGGGCGCAATGCCCACGGCGTAAAGCACATTACTGAAGCCAGCGGCGACAAAGGCTTCGGCTTCTGCCAGGGTAGAAACGGTGGCAGGTGAAGAGGATGCTTTGAGCAGATAAGGCGCAGACTGGAGAGTGCGAAGCGTTTTCAGATGCGGGCGAATCTGACAGCGTTGCCCTTCGATTCGCTGATACAAGCGGTTGATATTGCGTTCAAACTTAACTTTATCTAACAGCAGATAAGGCGTGGTTATGGTTAAGTGATTGAGCATCGTCGAATTCCTGTAAGGTTTTATTGATGCTCTCATCGTTTAAATCTGTTTAAAATGCCGTCAGGCCCAATTAATGATTAGGTTTGAACCTAATGATCAACAGCGAAGATTTACGTTTTTTTCAGGTCATTGCCCTGCATCCTACGCTGGCAGCGGCGGCGCGCCATCTGGATATCACGCCGCCTTCCGTGACGCAGCGCCTGCAAAGTATTGAACAAAAGATCGGGGTGAAGCTGATCCTGCGTCCGGCAAAACGCATCATTCTGACCGATGAAGGCGAAGCTCTGCTGGGTCGCGCCCGGGTGATTTTGCATGAGATAGACCAGTTGCAGGATGTGATCGATCAGACACGAAACCGCATCAGCGGAACGCTGAGAGTGCTGGCCCCGTTGGGCTTTGGTTCCGAACACATTGCCCCGCTGCTGGCGGAGTACGCCGACAGCCATGCCGATCTCAGTATTGATCTCACCCTCTCTGATAACCCCGACTGGATGCAGGCCGATAAGTGGGATGTGGTGATCTATATCGGCCATCTGCGCGACTCCACGCTCTACAGCACCCGGCTCGCCGCCAATCCGCGTTTACTCTGCGCCTCGCCGGCTTATCTGCAGCAGCAGGGTACGCCGACGCATCCTGATGCGCTGCAGCACCATCACTGTCTGGTGATCCGGGAAAATGCGGAAGATGTGACGCGCTGGACATTCAGCCACAACGGGGACGAAACGACCCTAAGGATTACGCCACGTCTCGCCAGCAATGATGGTCGTATCATTAAAAAATGGGCGCTGAGCGGTAAAGGGATTATGGTGCGCTCCGCCTGGGATATCAGCCGCGAGATCCGCCAGGGCCTTCTTGTTCCCTTGCTGCCCGCGTTTACCTTGCCGTCTGCCGATATCGTCGCCCTGACCAGCCTGCAGGAAAAAAAGCGGCTTCCCCGCACTCAGGGTTTTATCGACCTGATGAAACACACCTTCAGCGCACCGCCTTGGGAGATCGATTAGGCCTCCCTGGTGTTGCACCGGCTCAACAGGTGTTGCTTACGATAAAAACTCGTGCTCCGTGACCTTCTCAAGCCAGGTCACCGGACTGCCGTTAAGGGATTCCGCGATGGCAATATGCGTCATTGCATGGCTGTCGGTGGCGCCGTGCCAGTGACGAACATCCTCCGGTATCCAGACGATATCGCCCTGATTAATCGTCTGCTTCTCTTCGCCTTCACACTGAATCCATCCCTGACCGGCGGTGACGATCAGCGTCTGCCCCAGTGGATGCGTATGCCAGGCCGTACGGGCACCGGGCTCAAAGGTGACGATAGCGCCGCCAACCCGTGCCGGGGCCGCTGTGCTGAAAGGGGAATCAATGCGGACCTGGCCGGTAAAATACACCTCAGGACCTTTCGCTGAGGGAACGGCGGCATTTTTGATGATTTTCATTATCGGCTTACCTTTGATGTCGTGTGACAGAGGACAGGGACGGACGTCTCTCATTATGGCCGCTGCTTGCCTGTGCGCACATGGCCGAAAAACACGCGCAGGCTGATGAATTGGGCAGGCTAAGCGCAGAGTTAAAAATATTTAATTTTTTCTGCATCCACTTTCGTCCCCCTACTCGTATATCTCATTGAAAGCCACTTACTCCACGCTCTAATGAGGATTTACGATGAAAAAGCTAATCGCTGTGACTGTTGTATCAAGTGCATTACTGTTTACCACTGCCTCTCTTGCCGCTATGGAGTCGGGTTCTGTCATGGTAGGCGGTGCCGCCATGTTCCCGCAAAAAAATATTGTTGAAAATGCGGTTAACTCAAAAGATCACACCACCCTGGTGGCTGCGGTAAAAGCAGCCGGTTTGGTTGATACCTTACAAGGTAAAGGCCCTTTTACCGTGTTTGCTCCAACTAACGCGGCGTTCGCTAAGCTCCCTGCAGGCACCGTAGACAGTCTGCTCAAACCGGAAAATAAAGCGAAACTGACCAGCGTACTCACCTATCACGTGGTTGCCGGTAAGTACGATATGAAGGCGCTGGAAGCCAAAATCAAACAAGGTGGCGGTCATGCCGAGCTGAAGACCGTTAACGGTCAGCCGTTATGGATCATGAACAATGGCCCCCACAATATTCAGCTGAAAGATGGCCAGGGCAACGTCGCGAATATCAGTACCTATGACGTCAACCAAAAAAATGGCGTGATAGATGTGATTGATACCGTATTAATGCCGAAGTAATAATTTATACTCGAACGGAAACAGATCATTCGGGACGCTTATGGACAAGGTGCAGGCAGTGGAGCAGGTGAAATTGATGCAGGCAATCGCCGACGGCGATCGTCAGGCATTTGAACAACTTTACCGGCTGACATCGCCTCACCTTTTTGCCATCGCGTTGCGCATGTTGCAGCATCGCCCCTGGGCTGAGGAGGTGCTGCATGATTGCTACATCACCATCTGGAGCAAGGCGGAAACCTATAATGCCGCGCTGAGCTCCCCGTTGACCTGGATGACCCACATTGTTCGTAATCGGTGTATCGACTGGCTCCGCAGCGGACAGGCACGCCTTGCCAGCGCGGAAGAAGCCCATAACGATGACCTACTGGCCGCTGAACATGACGAACTGCATAACAGACAGGATGATGCACAAGCCGCACGCTTACAGCGCTGTCTGGGAAACCTCAGCAGTGAGCAGCGCCAGAGCATCACGCTGGCCTACTATCAGGGCATGTCCCACGGCGATATTGCTCACTGGCTCCAGCAGCCGGTTGGATCGGTGAAAAGCTGGATCCGCCGGGCGATGGCGCACCTTCGGGAGTGTGTCGGACTATGAATAAACGCCAACGTGACGACGCGCTCTCTGCGGAATACGCGCTGGGTACGCTGCGCGGCAATGCGCGGTTACGCTTTCAGAAGCGTCTGCAGAGTGAGCCGGAACTGACTGAGCAGGTAGCCAAATGGCAAACCCTGCTTGCCGGACTGGATCGCAGTCTGATGCCTCAGATTCCACCGGAATACGTCTGGAAAAAAATAACGTTAAGTCTGCCGACAAAGATAACGCCGCGCGTCAGGCGCGGTTATGTAGGCTGGCTGGTTGCCGCAGCCCTTGCCGCGCTGACGCTGGTGTCGTATCAGGTTATCAGAACGCCCGACTTTACCCCGCTGACCGTAATGCGGGGCGCGGAGCAACAGGGGCAATGGGTGGTCAGTGCAGATAAGGCGTTGACGCAGCTGCGTGTAACACCGTTGCAGCCGGTCGCTATTGGCGCAAACAACAGCCTGCAACTGTGGCTCATCCCTGCCGGTCAACAGCCCGTTTCCTTGGGGCTGCTGAATGTCCAGGAGACCACGCAGCTCAAACTTGCCGCGCGTGATACGCTGAAAAACGCGGTGATTGCGGTCAGCCTTGAGCCCCAGGGCGGTTCACCCACCGGGCAGCCTACCGGCCCGGTGCTTTACAGTGGCAGGACAGGATAACGCCATTCGGGCTGCGGGTTGAGCGGGTGGGACGATGGCATGCCTTTATCCCGTGTTATCGCCCCACCCCGCACAGCCCTAAAAACGTTGCCAGTTATCTTCCTGCTTAGCATAGGCCGCACGAGCCTGAACAAAGGCGGAAGAAACCCGTGCGGGGCTGGATTGGGCAACAGGCGCGGCATCGGTCAGCACGAACGTGGCGACGAGCTGATTCAGTGCTGAGGCCTGATCCATGAGCGAGCGGGATGCCGATGAGGCTTCCTCCACCAGCGCCGCATTCTGCTGTGTCACGTCATCCATCTGATTGACGGCCTGATGCACCTGACCAATCCCCAATGACTGCTCCTGAGACGCGACGGCAATTTCGTCAACGAGGTCGGTTACCTGTCGCACCGCGTCCTTCATTCGTCCGATATTGTCACCCACCTGTTCAGCCTGATTAACGCCGGTTTCCACATAGCGCATCGAGGATTCGATAAGTTCTTTAATCTCGCGCGCTGAAGCCGAAGAACGCTGTGCCAGGTTACGCACTTCACCGGCGACAACGGCAAAACCTCGTCCCTGCTCGCCAGCCCGGGCGGCTTCAACGGCAGCGTTGAGGGCCAGAATATTGGTCTGGAAAGCCACGCCTTCGATCAGGCTAATAATGGCGGTGATTTTTTCAGAACTCTGTTTAATGTCGGTCATGGTGCCGAGCATGGTGTGAACTTTCGTGGCGCTGTCGTCCGAAATGTCCCGGGCGTTTTTCGACAGCTGGCTGGCCAGTCGGGTGTTTTCAGCCGTCTGGCGCACGGTTTCACTCAGCTCTGACATACTGGCAGCCGTCTGTTCCAGCGAGGCCGCCTGCTGCTCGGTGCGTGAAGAGAGATCTTCGTTGCCGGCCGAAATTTGCGAGGTGGCAGAACTGACAGAATGGGCCGAACGTTCAACGGACGACAGGGAATGGGCCACATTCCCGATAAGGTTGTTAAACGCTTTAGCCGTAAGACCAATTTCATCCTGACGGGAGTCATCCGCACGCAGGGTAAGATCCAGTCGCTCGCTGGCACGTTCCATGGTGATTCGCATACCGTTAAGGTGCCTGCGGATCCCCAGAATCGTTCTGACGGAGAACGCGCCCAGCAGCAGAATGATGGCGGCCGAACCGGCAATTAACCACACCAGCGTTTGCCGGTAAACCTTGTTGTTATCTTTTTCAAATGCCGCCCCTACCTCCACATTAAACTGTAACTGTTTCTGGTAACTTTCAATTAAATCGCGAATAGACTGCCCGACCCCGCTATTGCCCTGCAGATCGGCCAGCGCAGCGTCGTCATGCAGACGGGAATTCGCCATAAAACCGGGCAAACGGTCTTCCATCTGCTTAATCAGCGCTAAGGCATGCTGACTCAGCATGATGTCCTGATCGTTAGTGGTTTCATTTTTCAAATAAAATTCAGTCAGCGCTTTAACGGTATCCAGCCGCGTCGTTATTTCCTTTTCGAACTCGGCCTGTTTGCCTTGATCTTTTGCACTCAAATGTCGGTAAAGCGAGACGTTAAGCCGGTTACTGCCATTGACCATTTTATCCAGGTCAACTAGTGAAGGCAGCGTATTGGTTTGTACGTATTGAAAGCGCGACTGGAAGCCGCTCAATACCATGATGACGATCACCACCATGGCAATCATCGATGCCGAGAGCAGTGAAAACGTCAGGAAAAGCCGCTGAGTAATAGTCATATTAAATTCCCCGAATACTATGTTCGTTATTCATTACGTTATGCTGAAGCGCGCTAGCCATAAAGATATCGACAGGGCGTGAATGAGCATTAATGCGCTGAATGGTAAATCCGCTGAATAATGGGGGCGGACGCGGCATTACCGTTAAAAAGCATTAGCCCGTTGAATGCATAAATAAAGACGTAGGGATTTATGACTCAGAAAATACAAATGGATTTAATGGATGGAGGAAAGTCAATTTTTATTTAAGAGGAGGGGAATAATCTTTATTCAAAATGGCGTGCGCGTTTAATTAATAAAATTTCGCTTAAGGCCAGCTTAAAATTGTGCCTGAATATACCGGCTGCGCCGTTGTTTAATGCCGCCGTTTTTGAAATAAATTAACGCTGCAACAAACGCGAACGAATTAATCATAAGTAAGGACTATTTTAAAAATTTTTTTATTTTTTTGTTAACGCCGGGACGTTCTTCTCCGTTCGTTCGGGCCGGGCGTTAAAAACCCGCATAGCGCTGGCTTCCCTGTCTCCGCCGCGACACAGCCTTGTCATTCGCCGCATTCACGCCGCGGGTCGGCATGGCTGACAAAGCAAAAGACATAATTTGGCTTAATGCAACACGCTGACTAAACCGGTTTTAAACAGCCTGGTCGTTACGGCGGATTTACGCCACTTCTCGCGCGAAATAACTGCTGAGTTAATCGACAGTCGTGTAAAAATGTCGTAAAAAAAAGGTACAAACCTGTAAAAATGCAGTTCATAACTTAACCACCTACTCCCTAACTCACGCTAAACCGCGTAATCTCGTGCTGATCGCTGACCGGATAACCTTTCCGGCGAAGGTGGATAATTACGTGAAGCAAAACAGGATATTAAATGGCGCAGTCTGAAAAACAGTCTCTTCCTGCAGGCATGCTGGCGGCAGCGGGGATCGTATTTGGTGATATCGGCACCAGCCCGCTCTATACCTTAAAAGAGTGTCTGTCTATTCTTCCCTCTGGGGCGGTGACCGAAGAGGCGGTCATGGGGTTTCTTTCTCTGATATTCTGGGGACTGACGCTGATTGTGACGGTGAAATACGTCATCTTTATCATGCGTGCAGATCATGATGGCGAAGGCGGAATACTGACGTTGATGTCCCTGGCCCGGCAAAATGTCGGCGCTCGGCTCAGCCGCATCATCGTACTGGCAGGCCTCACAGGAGGAGCCTTCTTTTACGGTGACGGCATTATCACCCCGGCAATCTCGGTGCTTTCCGCCGTTGAGGGGATTGAAGTCGTGGCCCCGGCGCTGGATCGCTTTATTGTGCCGCTGGCCATGGTCATACTGGCGGTACTCTTTGTGATTCAGAAGCACGGCACCGAGCGCGTCAGCCGCGTTTTTGGCCCGATCATGCTGGTGTGGTTTATTACCCTGGCGATACTCGGTGTGCGCGGCATCGCAATGAATCCGCACGTTTTACATGCGCTCAATCCGGCCTTTGCCCTGACCTTTTTGCTTCATCATGAAGCCCTGTCATTTGCCGCGCTCGGCATGGTGGTGCTGGCCGTCACCGGTGCTGAAGCCCTGTATGCGGATATGGGACATCTGGGCAAAACCCCCATCAGGCTGGCCTGGTTGATCATTGCCCTGCCCGCTCTGGTGCTGAACTATTTTGGTCAGGGCGCCCTGGTGCTTGCCGAACCCAGCGCGGTGCAAAATCCGTTTTATATTCTCGCGCCCGTCTGGGCACAGATCCCGCTGATTGTCCTGTCAACCCTGGCCACGGTCATTGCTGCCCAGTCAATCATCAGCGGCGTTTACACGCTGACGCATCAGGCCATTCGCCAGGGGTTTCTGCCGCCGATGCGAGTGATCTTTACGTCTGCTACGGAATCAGGACAAATCTACATCCCGGTCGTAAACTGGCTGCTGTTTGCGGCGGTAACTGTCGTCATCCTGGCTTTCCGCCAGTCCTCAGCGCTCTCATCCGCTTACGGTATCGTGGTGACGGGCACGATGGTGCTGACGGCCTGTCTGGCCGGTATTGTGGCCTTTAAAAACTGGAAGTGGCCATTGCCGGTGGCGTTGGTTTTTCTGCTCTGCATGCTGTTAATTGATGTGCCGCTGTTTGCCGCCAATCTGATGAAGCTCCTGTCTGGCGGCTGGGTGCCGGTGCTGCTGGCGATGACCATGCTGGTGCTGATGCTTATCTGGAGCAGTGAGCGTTCCCGGCTTATCCGCCGTCTCACTGACGATCCGGTGCGGCTGAAAGCGCTGATTAGCTCCCTGGAAGCCTCTCCGCCGATGCGGGTGGGGGGAACGGCTATCTTCCTGACGCGTAAAGAGTATGAAATTCCGCAGGCGCTGCTGCATAACCTGAAACATAACCGGGTACTGCATGAGCGCACTGTCTTACTGCATATCAAAACGGTCGATCTGCCCCGCGTACACAATCAGCAGCGCATTGCGTTGCGCCAGATGTCCCCGTCGTTCTGGCAGGTGACGGCCACCTATGGCTGGCATGAGCGTCCGTCGATGCAGGATGTCCTGCATCTTTGTGGGCTGGAAGGCTTTGGCTGTACGTTAAATGAAGCGTCGTTTTTTACCTCGCACGACACGCTGGTGATGAAAAAGCGCCGCGGTCTGGCCCATGCCAAAGGCGTTATCTTCCACTTCTTCCAGCGCAATGCACTACGCGCGCATGAGCAGTTTAGAATCCCGGCTAACCGGGTGATCGAACTGGGCGGGCAAAAAGAGTTCTGATAAGGGCATTTGCGGCAGAGCGCGTCACGGGCTCTGCCGTTTTCTTTTGTCAGGAAGCCCGCATGTTCCCCGCTCGCGTTCAGCACCCTTTCACCGCCCGTCGTAACGGCCTTCTTCACGCGTCTCCTGGATCTCGTCAGGCTTTGCCGGGCAAAATGTATGCCCATACAGGCATAACGGGACAGCAGGCGCGGCTGTGGCGCAAGTACCGCCTGCCGCGGGCTATCGCGTTCAATAGTGCCCGATGAACTCAACGCTGACTTGCAGAACGGCCCTCATCAGCGCACCAAACGCAGGATGCTGAAGAAAAATCTGTAGGCTGCGGGATCCCGTCTGGTGTCTTTGACTTTAACCCGTCACAATACCAGCCGGGATCCCCTGTTTTACCTGTGCCACCAACGCTTCATCCCTGTTACACCCCCAGAGGTTGCAGGATGAAAAAAGGAGCAAACCATGTCTGATGCGACATCGGCTCAGTGCCACTGTGGCGCTGTAGCCTTTAACGTAAAACTGCTGGATGGCCTGAACACGGCCCGGCGCTGTAACTGCTCTTTCTGCCGTATGCGCGGCGCGGTCGTGGTGTTTGCGCCGGTCTCTGGGCTTGAGGTGGTGAAAGGCAAAGAGACGCTAAGCGAGTACCGTTTTAATTCGGGTGAGGCAGTCCACTACTTCTGTTCCATTTGTGGCATCTACACGTTTCATCAAAGCCGGTCCAATCCTGAACAGTACGGCGTGAATGCCGCCTGTCTGACGGGCGTTTCGCCTTTCGATTTTGCCTCCGTGCCCGTCACCGATGGCAATAATCATCCCCGGGATGGCGGCAAAGGCGGCGTAGTCGGCCATCTTAACTATGTTGCAGTAAAACCCTGACGTTGCAGTAAAACCCTGACGCCGGGCACCAGAAGGCCATTAACCTCAGGTCGCCTGGCGCACCCTTTCCAGCATCATCATTGCGTGGCTGAAAACCGCATCGGCGAGCGTCAGGGGATAATCATCGGGCAGGCTGTCCCGCACCTTAATAATCGCGGCAGGCAAGCCCGGAATAAAGGCCGCCAGTATCTGCCGCATCGCTGCCTGACTGAACCCCACGCTCCCCGCAAGGGCAAGAAAATGCGCGGGCCCAATCGCGTCAATGTGATGCTGTTTGCCCTCAGGGCCTGTCAGGCCCATCCCCAGCTGGAAATCCCGTCTGTCTGTTGTGCGTAGAGAAAGGCCCGGGCAGGCGGAAAGGAGATGCTTAAAAGGCGCGAGCCGGAAGCTGCCACCGCGAGCAATCAGCAGCGAGAGATGTTTAGCGTTGACGCGCGTGATGCCCGTCAGCCACTGAAATACCAGACAGCGCATCAGATCCTCACGGTCTTTCATGGCGGAGCTTGAGCCCATCAGCAAGGCCATGATGTCATCAATTCCCGGACCGCCCTGCTGCTCATCGCGGCCAGAGAGCGGCACGCCGAGCGCCTGACACACGTCTTCTTCAGGAAGATGATAAAGGTGTTGTCCGTCGTGACGCCAACGGCGATCGTATCGTTCTGTTCTCAATTTACGGATGCCGTTCTCATGAACTAATACGGCATCCGGCACCGGGATAGTCAGCTCCCGGGCCAGGGACAGACACAGATACGCATTATCGATATCGAACTGCTGTGCCTCATCGGCGGGGGTGAAGATGCTGTGCGTTGCCTGGTCCGGCGCGACGGGCTGCCGCTTTGCCGGCAGCAGACTGAGCGCCCCGGGTAATGTGTGTCCCACTTTCTGCAATGTTGCAAAGACCTCACAGGATTTTATCGGGTGAGTCGGGTAAAAATCCTTTTCGATCAACGCGCTGGGATAGAGAAGGTTTTCGAAAAAGTGCACGACTTTCTCAGAATGCATCGCGGCGCGCTGTAAGGGCAACGAAAGCGAGAGAGGTCTGGCAAGCGGATGCTGAAGCCAGTTGGCGTCATACTGGAAATGCAGCGCGCCGTTGTGATGCAGCGTCAGCGTTCCCGTACGCTCGCCGTTTATCCAGGCAATGAGCTTTGCCATTACCAGGCATCCTCAGCCGGGGCTGAGGATGCGCTGTTTTCATGAAGCAACAGAGCAAGATCGAGCGCCTGTAAGATTTTGAACAACGTTGCCAGTGAGGTTGTATCCGGGGCATTTTCGAAGTGAGACAGGGTTGCCTGTTTCAGGCCCACTTTTTTCGCCAGTTCGACCTGGGTCCAGCCGTTTTGCTGCCGCAGTAGCCTGACCTGATTTGCCAACTGGCGGGGACTGTAAATCATGCGGTATGCTCCCTGATAAGTGAGGATTTATCCCCGTTAGAGGATATTATCAGACTTGCTGCTCTTTCGCCTGATAACTTAATTATCCCCGATAGCGGATATTTTGGAGGTACAATGACCAAATGTAACTTTCCTCTGGCCGTCACGCGGTCTTACACCGAGAATGATAAGCAGGATTTACTGGTCGGGCTGCGCGCCTATAACAACGCGTTCATCGATACTTCGACATGGGGGCCGCTGGCGGTATTTTGTCGTGATCCGCAGGGAAAATTGCTGGGCGGACTGATTGGTAGCCAAAAAGGGCACTGGCTTTGTATTGAGTTTCTCTGGGTGAGTGAATCCGTGCGCGGTTCAGGCCTTGGCCAGCAGCTGGTTCATGCAGCCGAACAGGATGCTGTCACGGCGGGTTGCCACAGTGCCCTGGTGGATACCTTTAGTTTCCAGGCGCTGCCCTTCTACCAGAAGCAGGGTTATGCCCGGCAGATGTCGTTAACGGATTTCCCTCAACCGGGCATGCAACGTCATTATCTGACGAAAGCGTTAAGCGCAGCGCGCTGATCTTCACGCTGCAAAAACGCAAGGGTTGCCCCTGTCCATCTCTCAATGGACAGGGTTAAGGCATCAGATGATATTGACCTTGCAGTCGCTTAACATGCGCCAGTGGCAAGGCAGAACACGCGTTTCGCCTCTTACCGTTACCGTGCTGACGCCATGAATATCGCGACAGGACGATCCGACCTGGAGTTCAAACTCGCCCGGCTCAACAATGCGCTTGCCATCGCGACGGGTAAAGTTGAGCATATCGACGGGAAGCGTAAAGCACAGCTCAGCCGTTTCACCCGGTTGTAACGTGACGCGCTGAAAAGCTTTGAGCTCCTGAAGCGGGCGCACCATGCTGGCGACCTTGTCCCGGATATAAAGCTGAACCACTTCACTGCCCTGCCGTTGGCCGCTATTGGTTAGCGTCATTCTGAGGCGGATTTCGCCGTCAATAGCGACGCTGTCCTGCTCGGACTGGAGCGTCCCCCAACTAAACGTTGTCCCGCTCAGACCGTAGCCAAACGGATAGCGTGCGCCAAAATGGAAGGCGATTGGCGTGCCGCCGCTTTTCAGTTTGTGGTTGTAATAGAACGGCATCGCACCGACGTTCTTCGGAACGCTCACCACCAGGCGGCCCTGCGGCTCTGCGCGGCCGGTGAGGATATCCGCTATCGCCCAGCCGCCCTCCTGTCCCGGTGCCCAGGCCAGCAGAAAGGCGGCGACCTTGTTCTCCAGGCCCTGCAGGTTATAAGGTCGCCCACCGGTCATGACCACGATCACCGGTTTTCCGGTGTCCACAAGGGCCTCCAGCAATAACTGCTGCACGCCTGGCAGATTCAGGCTGTCGGTATCAGAACCTTCTCCTACGGTGCCGCTCTGGAACAGGCCCGCCAGATCGCCTACGCAGGCAACAACGACATCGCTTTCTTGTGCCACGCGAACCGCCTCCGCAATCAGATGCGTATCCTGTGAAACAGGCGACTGCTGCACAGGTTTCGCCCCGCTGTCTCCGGGGAAAACGGGAGCGCCTGCCGCGCGTTTCTCAATAATATGGCAGCCTTTGGCATAGCTGACGTTTTGCTGCCCCAGCGTATGGCGCAGGGCGGCGAGCGGCGTCGTTACCTGCGAGGTTTCCTCCAGCATATCGCTAATGATCAGGTGAACAGGAAAACTGTAGCCACTCAGTAGCGCAAGTGGATCGTCTGCACAGGGGCCCACAACCCCAACGCGACTGGCTTGTTGCAGCGGCAGAATGCCGTTATTTTCCAGTAGCGTGATCGACCGCGTGGCAACCTCCCGGGCGACCTGACGGGTTTCCTCGTCCTGCAGTGAAATCGTCTCTTCATTAATGTAGGGCTGCTCGAACAGGCCCAGACGAAACTTTTCGGTTAAGATGCGGCCAACAATTTCATCCACCTTCTCCATCGACAGCAGATTACGTGATACGGCGTCCGCCAGATGGCGAGCGCAGTCATCTTTGGGCAGTTCGACGTCCAGCCCGGCGTTAAAAGCCAGCGCGGCAGATTCTGCCGCATCCTGCGCCACGCCATGATGCTGATGAAGCAGGCTGACGCCGCCGTAGTCAGCGACGACAATGCCGTCGAATCCCCACTGCTCCCGCAAGACCTCGGTCAATAAAAAACGATCGCTGTGGCCGGGTTGATTATCGATGTCATGGTATGCCGGCATGACTGAACCCGCATTCGCCAGCTTGACCGCCATTTCAAACGGCAGTAAGAAGATATCGTTTAACTCGCTGAAACCCAGGTGTACCGGCGCGTGATTACGGGCGCCCTCACTGAATGAGTGGCCGACGTAGTGCTTCAGCGTGGCTAACAGATCGCGCGTATCGCCCTGCAGGCCCTCGACGTAGGCGGTAGCCATGACGCCCACCAGCCAGGGATCTTCCCCGAAGGTTTCTTCCGTCCGGCCCCAGCGGACATCGCGGGACACATCCAGTACCGGCGCCAGCCCCTGCTTGCAGCCAACAGAACGCGCCTCTGTGCCAATGCGCTGTGCCGCCCGCCTGATGAGTTCAGGATCCCAGGTCGATCCATAGTTGAGCGATGAGGGAAACAACGTGGCGCCTTTGCAGAGCAAACCGACCAGGCACTCTTCATGCAGCAGCGCCGGGATGCCCAGGCGTGAGCCTTCAGTCACGTCGCGCTGCAGGCGATTCGCCGCCCGGACGCCAGTCAGCGCGTCAACGATATGCGTTCCCAGCGGACGGGTAATCTGACCTATACCGCGGGTTAATCTTTCTTTCAGTGCTGTCTGGGCACTGACGCCAGTAAACTCATCGCTTAAATCTGTGCGTTCCTGGTGATTGCCCTCTTCATCCAGAATGAGCCAGTAAGCATGCATCTGCGCGAACTTTTCTTCCGTCGTCATGCGCGGCAGCAGATCCGCGACGCGTTCAGCGACCGGACGATGAGGATCCTTATAGATTGCAGTCATGTTTCACTCCTTTATGCAGATTTCAGATAGTCTTGCTGGCGTCCATTTTCTCTTCAGCGGCGCGCTTCGCAGCCAGCTCAAGGGCGATAGCATTCACCCGCGCGCTGTTCAGTTTGTAGAGAAAAAGCAGTAGCAACATGCAGGTAAACAGAACGCCGGGAATAATGTTGTGCATCAGGTTGATGGTGGTGATGACGCGAGGTGTTTGTGCGGCCACGCCGGGCTGGTAATGAACCAGTCCCAGAATCCAGCCCACGACAGCCCCGCCCATGGCAAGACCAAATTTGATGGCAAACAGCGCCGTTGAAAATACGAGGCCGTCCAGTCGTCTTCCGCTGCGCTGCTCTTCAAAGTCCACCACATCCGAGAACATGTTCCATTGAATGGGCGTGGTCAGGTTCTGAACAAATCCAAAAACAATATTCACGGCAATGATCAGCCAAACCTGAGAAGGCGGAATAAAATAAATCGTGGTGACAAAAAAAACAAAACTGGCAAGGCAAATCTGATAAGTGCGGACGCGATCAAATTTTCCCAATAACCGCTCTGAAAAAAAGGCCCCGCACAATGCCGCTATCATGCCGGTAATTATAAAAGTGAATACGAGGTCAGGACGCAATAAAACGTAGTTCATGTAATAAATGGTGGAGGAGCCACGGGTTACCACCGCCGTGAGCAGCAGGATGTTAAAAATAACAATGATGCACCACTGGCTGTTTTTACTCAGCGCCTTGAGGTCGGACCACATAGAGTTTGCGCTGTCACTGCGGGGTAAATAACGTTCCCGGGTCATAAAGAAACAGCAGTAGATTAAAACCACCCCTAAGAACCCCATGAAGCCCATGGCAAAGAGGTAGCCTTTTGCCTTGTCACCCTGACCTAACAGATCCACCAGCGGCAGCCCGATGACGGTCACCACCAGTCCGCCGATAAACGCGCAGGCAAACCGCCAGGATTGCAAAGAATGGCGTTCGCGGGGATCGAGCGTCAGTGCACCGGGCATGGCGCAGTAAGGGACGTTTACCGCAGAGTAAATAAAGCTGAGAATCGTGTAAGTGACACAGGCATAGACGATCTTCGCCGTGGGGCCGACATCCGGAACATAAAAGGTAATGAGACAACTGACGCCAAACGGAATCGCAAACCACATCAGCCAGGGCCGAAAACGACCGTGCTTGGTTCGGGTGCGATCGACCAGCGCGCCGATACAGGGATCGACAAAGGCATCGGCCAGACGAACCACCAAAAACATCGTCCCCATAATGGCGGCCGGTAACCCAAACACATCTGTGTAAAAGTAGGCGAGGAACAAGGTGGCGGTTTGCCACACCATTGAACTGGCGGCATCACCGATGCCGTAACCCATTTTATCTTTTGTCGTGAGCACAGAGGATACAGAGGATATAGTCATTGTTATGAGCCTTATAATTAGGTGAAAAACCTGTTCAGTCAGCTTTCCACGCGCTGCCTGTACAGGCAGGCCAGGCTCAAGTATTAGTAGTCTGGAGGAGTAGCAACAATTCCAGAAATTAACAGCCAATTTATGATATTTAGTTTTTTTGCGGGTTTGTGATGCAGTGCATATTGATAACTTATCGATCAATACATTTTTGACGAAATATTTTTGACACCAGGTGGGGTTACTTTGTTATAAGCCTGTAATGTTCTCATATAAAATCGCTATGACATGGCGAATATGCACGCTTGAAATAGTACAGCCTTGTTACTATTTGTATTGTTTTCTGTTGCGTTATGGCAAATAATATCTCTTCAGGGAGAATTTTACCGCCCGAGATGCGTTATCCTGCCCACTGAACGACTGAGCAGCCCTATTTTCAGATGAATAAAATGTTATTTAGCTGAACGTCAGAGTGAAAAGTTAGTAAAATCAGTACAGGATAGCCGTGAGGGCTGCAGTAACTTTTAGAGGAAATGGAATGCTTGAACTGTTTGACGTCAGTTATGAAGAGCTGCAAACCACACGTTCAGAAGAACTTTATAAGCTCAGAAAAAAAACTTTTAGCGACCGCCTGGGATGGGAAGTCGTGTGCAGTCAGGGCATGGAGTCAGATGAGTTTGATGGCCCAGGGACGCGTTATATTCTGGGTATCTGCGAAGGGCAGTTAGTGTGCAGTGTCCGCTTTACCTGCCTGGATCGCCCCAATATGATTACCCACACCTTTCGTCACTGTTTTGACGACGTTCCCCTGCCCGCTTACGGCACCGAGTCCAGCCGTTTTTTTGTTGATAAAGCCCGCGCGCGCGAACTGCTGGGTGAGCACTATCCTGTCAGCCAGGTACTGTTTTTGGCTATGGTTAACTGGGCGCAGAACAATGCTTATACGCATATCTACACGATAGTCAGCCGGGCAATGCTGAAAATACTGAAACGGTCCGGATGGCAAATCAGCGTGGTCAAAGAAGCTTTTCTGACGGAAAAAGAGCGTATTTATCTGCTGACGCTGCCAGCCGGGGAAGCCGATAAACAGCAGTTGGGTGGGGATATTGTTGCACGTACGGGCTGCGCGCCCGTCGCCGTAACTACCTGGCCGCTGACGCTGCCGGTCTGATAAGATCTAACTCAACACCCAGTCTGATAGCCTGTCGGGCGTTACTGACGCCCAGTTTAACCACCACATTTTTGATGTGAAATTTTACAGTGCTGACAGAAATACCGGTAATGGCGGCAATCTCAGAGTAGGTTTTCCCCATACTCGCCCAGTACAACACTTCATTCTCACGCGAAGAAAAGATGGTTTTATCGGCGTTTTGATTCACCGTCGGTGCTCTTTCCGCTTCTGCGCCAGCCAGTCGATACATCTGTTCATTAAAATCGATCAGCAACATCTGCATCGTGCCCTGCTCTGAGGCAAGACGCTGTTCCAGTGCGGCCTGGTCATTGCCTTTAATGATGACCGATAGCAACGCCAGGTTGTTCATATGGTCGTGGAGCACGTAGGTAAAGCCATTAACGATGTTGTATTGCTTCGATAATGAGAAAATTTTAGTAAACCGGAGATCGGACATCAAAGTGATGTTCTCGTCCCAGGCAAAGGGTGAGGTGCGTTTAAAGGCGGTAAGGATAACCGGATCGGTTAACTGAAAATTATTGGCGCGGTATAACCTAACCCATTCGTCAGGATAACTGGAAATAATCAGAACATTTGAAGGATTTTTTTTGCTCACAACAGTGTAAGCGTACTCAGGACTGCCAAACGAAGATAACTTTCTCTGTATGTAAGTCTGAAGCGTATCCGTTATTGTTTGATTTTCAAGAAAAAAAGAAAACATTCAGGCTCCATGCTGCTTCTTTTACTTAACGATGACATAACCTGCACTTTAGTACAGGTAAGATAATACTTAAGAATAACTTACAATGATTCAGCCAGAGGTTACAATGGGTTCAGTTGTTTAGCGGTAAAAAAAAACCTGACCTGCAAGGCCAGGTCGCTGAAACAGCCAACACCAGGGAAAAACTTTCCGGCCAGACTTCACAAACTATAAAGTGATGCTGGCCGGGACACTCAGAGTAACATCCCAGAAACATTTGTACAAACATTTACCTTCGCTTTCCCACACCTGATTGTCCTCCTTTATCATATGCAATGATCTCCCCTCTTCTTTCATGCCATAAGCGCCTTTTATTCAATGCGTTAGCCTTCACCTGTGCGTGTCGCCAGGAAAGAGGATGCGCTCTTTTTAGCCTGATGGCGCTCCCCCTTAAGGAAAAATCAACATATTCTGCTACTTCCGCTGCGCTTATCTGCAATATCGTCGGTAAACCCTCGCCATAAAGCCTGTTTTCATCTGCCAGTACGGATTAAATAAGCATTTGAATGTGACAAATATCACATCTGTGCCAGGCTTAAACTCTCTGACCACCCTGTTCAAGGAGTTCACTATGACGACGTCAAATAACCACATTCAAGACCCGGATCGCTTTCCGAAGCCGCCGTTCAGGCAGCAGCCGCAGCAGGCACCCGGATTAGCCAGTGAAATGGATCCTGCTCCCGATCATGGTGAAAAAAGCTATCGTGGACATGGTCGCCTTACCGGCCGTAAAGCGCTGATCACCGGCGGCGACTCGGGTATTGGCCGTGCGGTTGCAATCGCCTATGCGCGTGAAGGTGCAGATGTGGCCATTAACTATCTGCCGGAAGAAGAGTCCGATGCGGTTGAAGTGATTAAACTGATTGAAGCCGAAGGGCGCAAAGCTGTGGCCATCCCCGGCGATCTGCGTTCTGAAACCTTTTGCCAGACGCTGGTTAACGAAGCGGCCGAGAAGCTGGGCGGGCTGGATATTCTTGTCAATAACGCCGGACGTCAGCAGTTTAATGAATCCATCCGTACGCTGAGCACAGAAGATTTCGATGCCACCTTTAAAACCAATGTCTATGCGCCATTCTGGGTAACGAAAGCCGCGCTGGCGTATTTGCCGCGCGGGGCCTGTATCATTAACACCTCTTCCGTGCAGGCCTTTAAACCCAGCGATATCCTGCTGGACTACGCGCAGACTAAAGCCTGCAACGTCGCCTTTACCAAAGCACTGGCTAAACAGCTCGGCCCGGAAGGGATTCGCGTGAACGCGGTCGCACCGGGTCCGTACTGGACGCCACTGCAGCCGAGCGGCGGTCAGCCGCAGGAGAAAGTGGAACAGTTTGGCGCAGACGCGCCGCTGGGACGCCCCGGCCAACCCGTAGAGATCGCCCCACTCTACGTCACCCTTGCGTCGGACGAGTGCAGCTTTGCCTCCGGGCAGGTATGGTGCTCTGACGGGGGAACCGGAACCTTGTAAGCGTTTTTAATACGCCATGGCCGCACTGCGCGGCCATTTTTTTGCCTGCTTTTCGGCATTACTGTAACGCGTCGAGAATCGCCACGGCCGCCTTAATGCGTTCCGGATTGGGATAGTTTTTATTCGCCAGCATAACGATGCCGCTGTTGAGCTGAGGGACAAAGGCAATGTAGGCCCCAAACCCGTTTGTGGAGCCGGTTTTGTGGATCCAGCTGGCGCGGTCCGCGGCTTTTACCGGGTTCACCAGCGTGGCAGGCTGAGCCTCCAGCGCGGTTTTCGTGTCGCTGGCGTCGATGAGCGTTTGCTCCTTCACCGGCCATGGATAGATTTCCCATCCCAGCCCCTGAGAAAGTTGACCTGCCGTTAAATAGTGCGACTGTGCGGTGAGTATGCCGTTGCGTAAAACCGTATTGCCGGACGATAACCCGTTGGGATTCGCATTGGCCTGCATAAAGGTCATCATGTCGCGCGCGGTGGACTTCACTCCATAGGTTTCTGCCGACAGCATTCCGGGAGAGACGCGCACGGGCTGGCCGTCTTTATAGCCCCACGCATAGTCGAACATCATGGACGCCGGAACGGTATAAAAAGTGCGCGTGAGCCGCAACGGTGTAAAGACGTTCTTCTGCATGGCTTCTTCAAACTCGCCCTTTACCATGAGATAACCCAGCAGGCCGAGACTGACATTGGAATATTGCCGCTGAATGCCCGGCGCGACACCGGGCTGCCACTGCTGCGCGTAACGGAGTAAGGAATCCTGATCGACCACGCTGGCAGGAAGCTGTAACGGCATGCCACCTGCGCTGTAGGTGGCGAGGTGCACCATCCTGATCGCCTGCCACTGCGGGCCTTTTAGCGCGGGCCAGTACTTTTGTACCGGATCGTTCAGGCGAAGTTCGCTGTTACGTATCATCACGCCAGCCAGTACGCCGGTAAAGGTTTTGCTGACGGAACCGAGTTCGAACAGCGTATTTTCCGTCACCCGTCGATCGGTTGCGGTATCCGCTACGCCAAAGTTCAGGTACTGCGGGCGGCCTTTATATAGGACCGCGACGGACATGCCAGGAATCCCCTGCTCCGCCATTAATGGCGTAATCACGTCCTTAACCCGCGAGGCAATCTCCTGTGAGGATAAATCCGTCGCGCTGCTGCTGGCGCTAAGGGCGAAGAGTAATGTAGTAAAATATATTTTCATCAGCACTCATTCAGGTGACAGTTCATCAGTTTGCGCGTAAGACTTCGCCCAATCGGGCGGAGATATAAGCGCGCGACCATGATCGCGACATTAACGCGGCCCGTAATAGAAAAGCTGCCGGGCAGGCAGTGTTAGCTCACGGAGAGCCTGTAAATTCCAAATCGCTTAACGCGGCTTAGGTTCGGCTCGGTGAAGTGGGAATCCTCGCCCAGGGCGGGGAGCCGTCAATGACACTGAGCAGCGCATGATTGCACGCAAAGCTGCGCCTGGGTACTACAGGCACCGGAATTACGCGTATTACAATGAGATTGCTCAACATAACAGCGAGTCTGACAGCTGGAGAGATCACATTTTGCGGCGATGAGCATCAGTTGAGGAAGCGGCGCGCGCGCCGGAAAGCTGTGTGCGGGTTGTGCCAGTGCGCTGCTGGCCATCAGGCAGGACAGCAGCAAAGCAAAAAGACATTTCATAACCGATCTCCAGAGATACGCGTCAGTTAAGTATGGTAACTCTGACGCGTAACGTCTGATAAATCTTGTTAAATTGAGAGCGCGGGCGGATGTTCAACACATTCCACAACGCCGCGACGATAAATATCGTTAAGTCGGACGCCGTACTGACGCGGGTCATGCTGCTGTTTAATGCGTAAAATTGACCCTTCTCCCTTTTCCGTCAGGCAGGCCGGGTGTGCCAGAATGTCCAGCAGGGTCGATTTTATGCCGTCGATCAGCGCCCTGCGCAGGCGATCTTTATCGGCTTCGCTGTTGACCTGATATTCACGATCGTCATTCAGCTCGCCGCCGATCGTCCAGCCTGCACTGGCCGGGTTGATTTCCGGCAGAGCACGCACATTACTGGTTAACACCGGACAGCCGCTCGCCTGCATCTCCAGCACGGAAAACCCGTAGGTTTCCTGCCAGGTCGGTAACAAACCGAGGTCACTGTTCTGGAACAGTTTCAGGAGTGCCGAGTTTGCCATTTGCGCATGATGGGTGACGAAGCTCAGGCGGGAGATACGATCCTGGATATTTCGGTAAAAAGCCTCGTCGTCCTGGAATTTACGGTGTGCCACGTTATGACGCTTAGTCAAATCGCCGATAAGCTGCACGTCAAGCTGGGATGCATCGATCTGACCCGCTTCGACAAGCTCACTCAGCGCCAGCACAATTTCGGCCCCGCCCTTACGATAAAACTCATTGCCGACAAAGACCAGACGGATTTTGTCGCTGTGACGTGCGCTTTTCTGCGGGGTAAACAGCGTTTGTGGCGGATGCATCACCAGCGTTTTAGCCCGAATTTTTGCCGCCACATCCGGTTTAAACAGCTTCATCTGGATGTGCAGCGTCGCCTCTGAAATAGCAATCAGACCGAAACAGTTATCTTTCAGCAAATAAGGGATCAGCTGTTTCAACTCTGGATTGTCGTGTTTGGCCACGCCTGCTACCGGCAGAACGCGCGGCAGCTCGGTTTCAAACGTCGTGACCCAGTTCATTTGCGTTATTGCCACTTCATTGAACAGATGGAGAATGTCGGGCTTCTGCCCCATTGCAAACGGGACAGGTAAGAAGACGAAACGTTTATTTTTTTTCAGTAAACGCGTACGCAGCGGATTGAGGAAATAGAAAACGTTACGTTTTTTCAGGTTAATGTAGTCGTTTTCCGGATTGACCAAAATATTGCGCTGCTCCGGATAGTGATTATTACTTATGCCGATTTTCATGAAGGGTTCCGAAGTCGTAGTGAGTGCGAACGTGATCTATATCACGCTGAATATGAAACAGATCATAGGTAACATCTTAAAAACATGTGATTACTGTGGTTTACAGATTTCTCTGCACCCGACAGGTGCAGCCTGTTGCACAGCGACCGTGCATCTGCGCCATTTTCACCCTTCATGCCCCCATTCAGACGCGCACTCCGCGCGTCGCGCTTCTGGTACAAAAGTTGCAAATAAATGATATGTGCACAGGAGATAACATATGAAAGCGATCGTCATTGGTGGCGGGATGGGTGGCATGACCGCCGCGCTGGCTCTGGAACAGGCAGGTTTCGACACTGAGGTTTTTGAGGCGGTCAAAACGATACGTCCCGTTGGTGCGGCCATTTCCGTCTGGCCAAACGGGGTGAAATGCCTTAATGCATTGGGACTGAAAGAAAAAGTGCGCGCCCTCGGCGGCAACATGGCCTATATGGCCTATAATGAGGCCTTTTCGGGTGAAACCCTCACCCGTTTCAGCCTTTCCCCCCTGGTGCAGCAGGTGGGCGAGTTTCCCTATCCCATTGCCCGCGCCGAGCTTCAGGCCATGCTGCTGGATGCTTACGGCCGCCATCGGGTGAATTTTGGCAAGCGTATCGTGCAGGTGGAGCAATATGCCAGCGGCGTGATCGCGACCTTCGAAGATAACAGTCAGGCCCAGGGTGACTTTCTGGTTGCGGCCGATGGAACGCATTCGGTTATTCGTGATTACGTACTGGGGGAAAAACTGCCCCGTCGCTACGCAGGCTATGTGAACTGGAACGGCCTGGTCAGCGTTGATGAGTCCATCGCGCCTGCCGATCAATGGACCACCTTTGTGGGCGAGGGTAAACGCGTCTCTCTCATGCCGGTCAGCGGCAACCGTTTCTACTTCTTTTTCGATGTGCCGCTGCCCGCCGGGCTGGAGCAGGATCGTTCAACGATGCGGCACGATTTGCAGCACTACTTCAGCGGCTGGTCTGAACCAGTTCAGAAGCTCATCGCGGCAATTGATGTGGAAACCACTAACCGCGTGGAGATTCACGACATCGAGCCTTTTCACCGCTTTGTAAAAGGCCGGGTGGTTTTGCTGGGCGACGCGGCACACAGCACCACGCCGGATATTGGTCAGGGCGGTTGCGCGGCGATGGAAGACGGGATTGTACTGGCCTCGGCATTGTCTGCACATTCGCTTGGCATTGAGGATGCGCTGTTACGTTACCAGATGCGCCGCGTTGAACGCGTTAAGGATCTGGTGTTGAAAGCGCGTAAACGCTGCGACATCACGCATGCTAAAGATCCCCATCTGACATCGGCATGGTATCAGTCGCTGAAAACGGAAACGGGTGAACGGGTGCTGGCGGGACTGTGCGAAACCATTGAAGGTGGACCGCTGGGATAGCCAAAAAGGGCGGTATCACCGCCCTTTCGCTTATTCGGCTAAGCCGCGATTTTTTAGCATCGGCTCCAGTTGAGGCGCTCCGCCGCGCCAGGACTCATACAACGCTTTAAGATCGCTGCTGTTGCCCCGCGACAGGATTTTTTGCCGAAAGATGTCGCCATTTTCCCGGGTTAATCCGCCGTGTTCGACAAACCACTGGTAGCCATCGTCGGCCAGCATCTGGGTCCAGATATAGGCATAATAGCCGGCAGAATACCCCCCGCCCCAGATATGCTGAAAATAGCTGGAACGGTAGCGCGGTGGAACGGCAGCCAGATCAATATCATCGCTGCGTAAAGCCTGCTGTTCGAACGCGTCGACCGACTGCACCGGGGTTTTCCCCTCCAGGCTATGCCAGTGGAGATCCAGTAACGCGGCCGCCAGCAGCTCGGTCATCTCATAACCTTTATTGAACTTGCCTGCTCTGATGATTTTTTCATGCAGCGCCGCTGGCATGGCCTCCCCGGTCTGATAATGACGGGCGAAATGACGAAACACCTGTGGCTCACTGGCCCAGTGCTCGTTGATCTGCGATGGAAACTCGACAAAATCACGTGGCGTTTCCGTGCCGGAGAGGCTGGGATAGCGCTGGCTGGCAAACAAGCCATGCAACGTATGGCCAAACTCATGGAACAGCGTAATCACGTCATCCCAGCTCAGCAGTGCAGGCTCGCCGTTGGCGGGTTTGGTGTAATTACAGACGTTGTAAATCACCGGTTTCTCGTCGAGCAGCGTGGACTGATTAACAAAGTTGCTCATCCATGCGCCGCCGCCTTTGCTGTCGCGCTTGAAAAAATCGGTATAGAACAGCGCCATTCCGCTGCCGTCGGTATCAAAGATTTCGTACACCTGGACATCGGGGTGATAAACCGGCAGGTCGTGACGTTGGGTAAACTGGATGCCATAAAGTTGAGTCGCGGCCCAGAATACGCCCTTTTCCAGCACGCTGTTCAGTTCGAAATAGGGTTTAATCTGGCTTTCATCGAGATCGTACTGCGCCCGCCGAACCTGCTCCGCGTAAAAGTTCCAGTCCCACGCGCCAAGGGTAAAATTCCCCTGCTGGCTGTCGATGGTTTGCTGAATGGCCGCGGCTTCCCGCTCGGCCCGCGCACGGGCCGCAGGAACGATATTGCGCATAAACGCAAAGGCGGCATCGGGGGTTTTCGCCATCTGATCCTGTAGCTGCCAGGCGGCAAAGCTGGCAAACCCTAACAGCTTCGCCTGCTCTGCCCGCACCTGTGCCAGGCGCAGCACTAACGCTCGCGTGTCGTTGTCATCGTTTTTCTCACTGCGCGTCATGGCGGCCTGGAACAGCGCCTGGCGCGTCGGGCGATCTTCCAGAGACTGCAGTGCAGGCTGCTGCGTGGTGTTTTGCAGCACCAGCAGCCAGGCATTCTCCAGGCCTCGTGCCGCCGCCGCCGCTTGAGCAACGGCCAGATCGGACGGACTCAGCCCCGCTAACTGCTGCACGTCATTGACCACTAAACCGCCCGCCTTGGTTGCAGAAAGCAGCTTATTAGTAAACTGCGTACTCAGTCGTGCAGCCTCCTGATTCAGCGCCTTTAACTGCTGCTTCTGTGTTTCCGGCAGGTTGGCACCCGCCAGTTGAAAGCGCTGCCACAGCACCTCGACCAAGCGTTTCGATTCAGCATCAAGCGAGTTGCGCTGCAAATAGACCTGGTCGATGCGTGAAAACAGCGGCCGGTTCAACATTATTTCGTCGTTAAGCGCGGTGAGCTGTGGCGCAATATCCTCGTCAACCTGCTGTAAATAGGGGCTGGTGTGGGCGGAGGTCATGGCATTGAACACCAGGCTCACACGGGTCAACAGTTGACCGCTTTTTTCCAGGGCCTCGCAGGTATTCAAAAAGGTTGCCGCTTCCGGATTGGTGGCGATGGCCAGGACTTCCTGGCGCTTTTCTTCCATTCCGGCCTGAAGCGCGGGCAGAAAGTCGGTTTCCTGAATCTGATCAAAAGGTGGCGTGTGATAAGGCAAGCTGCTGACGTTAAAAAAAGGATTTTGACGGGCGTTCATAGGCGCTCCTGGTGAACAACACAGAGTCTCATAGTGGCAGGTTGCCTCTTACAGAACAACCTGACCGCGTTGTTGCTGATACACCGCAATGATTTCCCCGGCAATCGCAACGGCGATTTCGGCAGGCAGTTTCCCTTTTACATCGGGCAGGCCCATGGGGCAGCGTAACCGCGCCAGCCGGTCTTCGGCAATGCCTTTGCCTTCCAGCCGGTAGCGAAAACGCTGACTTTTCGTTTGCGAACCGATCACGCCCACGTAGCGGAAATCACCGCGCCGCAGAATAGCCTCACACAGCGCAAGATCCAGCGGATGATGGTGCGTCATCACAATATAATAGCTCCCCGCCGCCGCCGCGGCCACGCAGTCCAGGGGATCGTCGGGCTGTTGCACGCTGACGCCGGGTGGCACAGAGGCAAACTGATTGTCCCGACCGTCAATCCAGTTAACGTGACAGGGTAACGTAGCCAGCAGGCTGACCAGAGCCTGCCCGACGTGGCCCGCGCCAAAAACCAGGATTTCCGGCTGCGCCTGCATCAACGGTTCAAACAGAATGGTGGTCATCCCTCCGCAGCACTGGCCTAACCGGGCGCCCAGGCTGTAGTCTTCGGTATGAGGACGACGCTCTCCACTTTCCAACAGCGCGCGCGCCTGCGCAATGCACTGAAACTCAAGATGGCCGCCACCGATGGTCAGAAAACTTTCGTTGGCCGTCACCACCATCTTCGCGCCGCCGTCACGCGGGACTGAACCCCGATCGCGCAACACGGTGACCAGCACGCAGTGTTGCCGCTTCTGGCGCAGGTCGTGCAAAATTGCTATCCAGTCATGATAAATCATGGGTGCCTCCCGCCATGCGCTGGACGCCCCAGAATACTCGCTCCGGCGTAGCGGGCGCGTCCAGCGCGGGATGCAGACGATAATCGGCGACGCTGGCTACCGCATCCTGTAACGCACACCAGGCGGCTATCCCCAGCATAAACGGCGGTTCACCCACGGCTTTGGAATGAAACACCGTGTCCTGCGGATTTTTGCGGTTTTCCACCAGCGTAACCCGCATATCGGCCGGTACGTCAGCAATCGCCGGGATTTTGTAGCTGGCGGGGCCGTCGGTCATCAACTGGCCCTTGTCATTCCAGACCAGTTCCTCACAGGTCAGCCAGCCCAGCCCCTGGACAAAGCCGCCCTCTACCTGGCCAATATCGATGGCCGGATTCAGAGACGCGCCCACGTCGTGCAGAATATCCGCCCGCAGCAGCCGGTATTCGCCCGTCAGCGTGTCCACAATGACTTCACAACAGGCCGCGCCATAGGCGAAGTAGTAAAAAGGTTCGCCGCGACCGGCCTGACGGTCGTAATGGATGCCGGGGACGCGATAATAGCCCGTCGCCGATAGCGGTACCTGATTCAGCCAGGCAAGCTGCGCGACCTGGGCGAAGGTGTAATAGTGCTCGGCAGCCCGAACGATACCGTTACTGAACATCACCGCCTCTGGCCCGCATCCGTGCAGCGTACACAGCATGGTTGTCATGCGCTCACGCAATATCTCGGCGGCATTTTGTGCCGCTTTGCCGTTGAGATCTGTGCCACTGGACGCCGCCGTGGGCGAAGTGTTAGGGACTTTCCCGGTATCGGTGGCGGTGATTTGAATACGATCGACCTCGATTTGCAGCACCTGCGCCACAATCTGCGCCACCTTGGTGTTAAGCCCCTGACCCATTTCCGTTCCGCCGTGGTTGAGCTGCACCGTGCCGTCGGTGTAGATCAGAATCAGCGCTCCGGCCTGATTGAGGAAGCTGGAGGTAAATGAAATGCCAAATTTAACCGGCGTCAGCGCCAGTCCACGTTTCAGTACGGGACTGCTGGCATTGAAGGCTGCGATCGCCGCGCGGCGCGCATCATAGTCACTGCTGGTTTGCAGTTGCGCCGTAATCTCATCCAGCAGGTTGTCTTTTACCTGCTGATGGTAATGGGTGATATTGCGTTCGTTCTTGCCGTAGTAGTTGCGTTTTCGCAGCGTAAGCGGATCCAGACCGCGCTCGCGGGCGATGTGATCCATGATCTGCTCAATCGCCACCATGCCCTGCGGCCCGCCAAAGCCGCGAAAAGCGGTATTTGACGCGGTATTGGTGCGACAGCGGTAGCCGGTGATACGCGCATCACCGAGATAGTAGGCGTTATCGGCATGAAACATGGCCCGATCCACTATCGATCCGCTCAGATCGAGCGAGTAGCCGCAGTTACCGGCAAGATCGATTTTCACCCCACACAACCGGCCATCGTCTTCAACGCCCACATCATAGCGCACGTAAAAAGGATGTCGCTTGCCGGTTATCCGCATGTCATCGCGTCGGGCCAGGCGCATTTTAACCGCCCGGCCGGTCAGGCCTGCCGCGACGGCGCACAGGCAGGCCACGCCCGCCGCCTGGGTTTCTTTACCGCCAAAACCGCCACCCATTCGGCGCATATCAATCGTGACCTTGTTCATGCTGATGCCCATGACCTCTGCCACCAGCTTTTGGACCTCCGTGGGGTTTTGCGTGGAGCAGAACACCTGCAGCGCGTCGTCCTCACCCGGGATCACCATGGCCGTCTGGGTTTCCAGATAGAAGTGTTCCTGCCCGCCAATATGAAACGCGCCCTGTATGCGGTGCGGCGCACGGGCCAGCGCCGCCTCTACGTCGCCGCGCTGGTGGATATGGGGCTCCTGCACAAAACTGCCCTGCAGCAGTGCCTGTTCTACATCCAGCAGCGCGGGCAATACCTCATACTCGATCACCGCCGCCATCGCGCCCTGTCGGGCCGCATCCGGCGAGTCGGCGAGCACGGCAATAATAATTTGCCCAACATATTCGACGCAGTCCTGAGCCAGCAGCGGGTCGCCGGGCTGCAGCGGGCCGACATCGTTGACGCCGGGCACGTCCTGCCAGGTGAGGACGCGGACGACGCCGGGAACGTCGTAGCACGGCTGGACATCAACGTGAGTGATACGGGCATGGGCATGATCGCTCAGGCGAGGACAGAGATGCAGCAGACCGGGCTGCTCCGCTTTGTCATCGATATATATCGCCTCGCCGGACACGTGTTTATCGGCGCTTTCATGCTTATTGCTGCGCCCCACGCCGCTGCTGATGTCGCGCGCATGAGCAATGGGTAATGCTGAATCGGGCAGAGCCGGACGATTATGGGACATAGCGGCTTACCTCAGTCAGGGACAATCCGTTGAGACGGTAAAAGTAACGGCGCAGCAGGTTGCTCGCCACCTGCAGGCGATAACCGGCGCTGGCGCGAAAGTCGCTGAGCGGCTCAAAGGTCTCTTCCAGCGCCTGACAGGCCGTGGCTATCGTTTGTGCGGTTAAGGCCGATCCAATCATGGCCTGCTCACAGCCTGTGGCGCGCAACGGCGTTGCCGCCATCCCGCCAAAGGCAATGTGTGCCGCTGTCACAATGCCGTTATCGGTTTGGATATTAAAAGCGGCAAACACGGCTGAAATGTCGTCATCCAGCCGTTTCGAGACCTTCCAGGCAACAAAATCAGGTGACACCGTCACTTTTGGAATGATGATGGTATGGATAAACTCACCGGGTTGCAGCACGGTCTGCCGGTAGCCGGTAAAAAACGCGCTGAGTGGCAAAGTGCGTTGCGTGTCGCCCTTCTGCAGCAGCAGAGAGGCGTTTAATGCCAGCAGCGTTGGCGATGCATCGCCAATCGGGGAAGCATTAGCAAGGTTACCGCCCAGTGTGCCAAGCTGGCGAATTTGCAGCGAGGCAAAACGCGTCAGCATCTCCGTTACTCCCGGAATGCGCGTCGCCATAAACGCTGCGATCTGGTCGAGCGAGGCGGCGGCACCTAAGTGATAGGATGCGTCGTCCTCATAACAGTGTTTCAGTGCATCCACCTGCCCCAGCGCAATCATCACTGGAATGCCCTGGTAGCGTTGGGTAATCAGCAGGCTCAGGTCCGTGCCGCCCGCCAGTAACGCGGCATCGGGGTGCGCGACACAGAGTGCAGCGAGCTGCGCGACGGTGGTGGGAAGGTAACAGTGACGGCCTTTGTCCTGAATTACCCGGACCTCCTGATTCTCCAGCGCGCGCAGGCGCTCAACCACGCCCTGCTCACAGCGATCAAAGCTGTCCGGCTGTGCCCGCGTCACCAACTGTTCGGCCGCCGCCATAATGGAACGATAACCGGTGCAGCGACACAGGTTGCCGGCCAGCGCATGCTCTGCCTGCTGCCGGTCCCAGTCGCTGTGATTTTTTTGCAAACTGAACAATGACATCACAAAGCCCGGCGTGCAGAAGCCACACTGCGAGCCATGACAGTCCACCATCGCCTGCTGAGCCGGATGCAGGGTTTTCCCCTCACGTAAATCTTCGACGGTGATGAGCTGCCTGCCCTGTAATCCACTGACCAGCATCAGGCAGCTGTTAACGGTCTGATAGTGCAACCTGCCGTCCACCACGCTCCCAAGCGTGACGCTACAGGCACCGCAGTCGCCGGACGCACAGCCCTCCTTGGTGCCACAGCGACGCTGATGCGTGCGCAGATAAGAGAGTACCGTCAGATTGGGATCGATACGTTCTTCTGTGACGAGCTGGTCGTTAAGCAGAAACTGAATCATGCGGCATTCTCCTTTGTGGTGGATTGCCAGACCGGTCGGCCGTTAACCCACGTCTCTACGATGTTTCTGTCATCACCCAGCGTCATCAAGACGAACAGTTTTTCCCAGATATCCTTGCAGTTCCCCATACGCAGCTTTTGCAGCGCCGATACGGCGGGATCCAGCACGACAAAGTCAGCTTCTTTACCTGGTGCAAAATTACCGATGTGCTGGTCAAGATCCAGCGCACGGGCCCCGCCCAGCGTGGCATGGTAAAAGGCTTCTGCAGCACTCAGCCTGTATTGCTGTAGCTGGCCGACCTTGTAAGCCTCGCCCAGCGTTTGCAGCATATTAAAGGTGGTTCCGGCGCCAACATCGGTGCCGATGCCCACTTTGATGCCCTGCTGCCAGCTGCGCTTGATATTAAACAGGCCGCTTCCCAAAAACAGGTTTGAGGTCGGGCAAAAGGCAATGGCGGAATCCGTATCGTGCAGACACTGCCATTCATGATTTTCCAGATGCAGGCAGTGTGCAAAGACGCTTCGCCGGCCGGTCAGCTGATAGTGGTGGTAAACGTCCAGATAGCCATTGCGTTCGGGAAACAGCGCGTTGACCCAGGCTACTTCCTGTGGGTTTTCGCTGAGGTGCGTGTGGAGCCAGACATCCGGGTAAGCCGTGCGCAGCGCCTGCACTTTCTTTAACAGGTCGGGTGACGAGGTGGGCGCAAAACGCGGCGTCAGGGCATAGCTCAGTCGGCCGCGGCCGTGCCAGCGCTCAATCAGATCGCGGGAATGTTGATAGCTTTCTTCCGGCGTTTCGGTGAGGTAATCAGGCGCATTGCGATCCATCATGACTTTACCGGCGATGATGCGCATCTCAAGCGCTTCGGCCGCGCTAAAAAGCGCCTCTACCGACTGCGGATGCACCGTGCCAAAAACCAACGCACTGGTGGTGCCGTTAGCCAGTAGCTGATGGAGAAAAAACGCTGACATTTGCGCGGCATGCTCGGCACAGCGGTACTGCCTCTCAACCGGAAACGTATACTGATTCAGCCATTCGAGAAGCTGCTCACCATAGGCGCCGATCATTTCTGTTTGCGGGTAATGAATGTGGCAGTCGACAAAACCCGGCAGGATCAGCTTACCGCGCAGATCGATAACGCGCTCTGCTGCCTGACTGCTGCTGACATCACACCAGGGATGCAAACCAACTACGCGGCCCTCACGCAGAATGAGCAGACCATCTTCGATATAACGCGCCTGAGACAGAATGGCCTCAGGCTCGTTCGCCACCGCGGCAAAATCAAAAAAACTGGCACGAATCGCCGTGTTCTGGCATGTAGACATATCGTTTCCTCTTACCGGGCGCCTGATGTTGTCGCCCTGTTCATCTCCTACTCTCTTTAAACACTCTGCAAGACGCATGCCAGATCAGAACCTGATAAATCACTTTATTATCAATAATTTATGAATATCATCCTGTTGCGCAACGCTTTCGCTGACAAAATCGCCACGCAATCGGTTGCTCATCCAACGCAATCGGTTGCCAGTAAAAATGCCCCCTGCCACGTTACCTTGCTGCCCCGTTCTCTGCACGATTTCGGGGCAGCGTGCGCTAAAAGCGCGCAAAAGCGCCTCCCCACGGAATTCAGCGGACACAGGCTAAAATGCCGTGATAAGGTGAGGAGACATCACGAAACTGGAAGAGGGAAAAGTGAGATGATTATTTTTGTTACGGGGGCCACAGCCGGTTTTGGCCAAAGCATTACCCGCCGATTCATCGAAACAGGTCACAAGGTGATTGCCAGTGGACGTCGTGCTGAACGCCTGAAGGCGCTGAAAACGGAGTTGGGTGAGAATCTGTATACCGTACAGTTAGATGTGCGTAACCGGGCATCGATTGAAGAGGCTATCACACAGCTGCCTGCCGAGTGGCGCAATATTGATGTCCTGGTGAATAACGCCGGTCTGGCGTTGGGCATCGAACCCGCGCACCGGGCAGATGTGAACGACTGGGAAAATATGATTGACACCAATACCAAAGGGCTGGTCTATATGACGCGCGCGGTTTTGCCTGCCATGGTAGAGCGTAACGTCGGTCACATTATCAACATTGGTTCGATTGCCGGCAGCTGGCCTTATGCCGGGGGCAACGTTTATGGCGCCACCAAAGCCTTTGTGCGCCAGTTCAGCCTTAACTTACGCACCGATTTACACGGTACGGCCCTGCGTGTGACCGATATTGAGCCGGGCCTGGTCGGCGGCACGGAGTTTTCTAACGTGCGCTTTAAAGGGGACGATGGCAAGGCCGAACAGGTCTACGAGGGCGCCACGGCCCTGACGCCTGAAGACGTTACCGAAGCCGTTTACTGGGTGGCCACGCTGCCGAAGCACGTCAACATCAATACGCTTGAGATGATGCCTGTCAGCCAGACGCTGGCAGGGCTGAAAGTGCATAAACCCTGACCGATAAGCCAGCCGCAAAGGCTGGCTTTTACGCTTTGCCCCATCCCGCTACGATAATCAGCATGCCGCTCAGCGCAATCAGCGCACCACTCCAGTCCCATGCGCTCAGCTTGACACCTTCGACCACGCGCAGCCAAAGCATGGCCGTCAGCACATAGACGCCGCCGTACGCCGCGTAAACCCGGCCGCTGGCCGCAGGATGTAAGGTCAGCAACCAGACAAATAACCCGAGGCTCAATGCGGCAGGCAACAACAGCCACATGGACGCCCCCTTCTTTAGCCACAGCCACGGCAGAAAACAGCCGATGATTTCCGCCAGCGCGGTGATAAAAAACAGCAGCGTGGTTTTAAGCAGCACAATAATCTCTCTGACAGGTAAACAACATGCACACAGCTGGTGAGCAAGTAATCGGCAATGGTATACTATTCTCATTTGATGCAATAGTTTTACCCAAGAGTAAAACAGTGTTAACCGAAGGATATTACGATGAAAAAATTGGTTCCGGTTCTGATGGTGGCCCTGCTTTCTGCCACCGCGATGCGTGTCAGTGCGAACACCGAACACGTGATTATTGAAAACGGCAGCAGCGCATTGAGCAACGAAGCGGCACGTCAGAGTAAAGAGCAGTGGAATGATACGCACATGCTGCGCAACAAAGTGAACAGCCGGGTTGAGAAAGAATTCGATAAAGCCGATCGCGCATTCGACACGCGCGACAAATGTGAACAGAGCGCTAATCTGAATGCCTATTGGGAACCCAATACGCTGCGCTGCTTAGACCGCCGCACGGGCCGCCCGGTATTGCCGTAAATTTCGGCTATAGTAATGACTGACGCATGACAAAAGGAAAGGGTTATGAAGATCAAGAGTGCATTACTGACAGCGACGTTTTTAGCCTTCCCCCTGCTGGCTCAGGCATCCTGCGAATCTGTAAAAGCGGATATCAGCCAGAAAATCATTCAAAACGGCGTGCCTGAATCAGGCTTTAGCCTGGATGTGGTCGCCAACGATCAGGTTGATCAGGCTGGCGGTCAGGTCGTCGGCCATTGTGATAACGACACACAGAAAATTGTTTATAAAAAGCTGGGCCGTGATGAGGGCGCCTCCGTGCCCGACAGCGCAGGCAGCTCGCAAGACTCCTCTACACAATAATGTTCAGGGCGACGATGATGTCGCCCTGTCTTTTCCTGCCTTTTGCTGGCCCTTCTCTGCCCATCACGCCTGAGGTTTCAGCGCACTATTCCGTTTGTTGCGGCTGCTGACGCGGCATCTTCCACGCCACCCACAGGGTGAGGAACGCAATGACCAGTGCCACAATAAAGACCCAATGTAGCGATGCGGCTATTGCCTGCAGCATAGGCTGAAGCACGTCCGGTGCCAGGCGGTCGCGCGTTTCCTGCGACATGATTTGCTGAACCGGATCCTGCGCATGGGGCAACCGCCATTGCAGGTTCAGGTTAAGCACCGCGCCCATCACCGCTGTCCCCAGCGCCGATCCAATCATACGGCTAAACATGACCGACGCTGTACAAATGCCTTGCACGTTAAAGTCGGCATGATTCTGGACAGATACCAGAAATGTCGTGCTGGTCATTCCCATGCCGGTTCCGATGACAAAGGCGGTAAATCCCGCCTGGAACAGCGTGCTTTCTGTGTGCAACAGCAGTAGCAAGGCGCTGCCGCCGATTAATAACAGTGCGCCCAGCTGCGCGGTAAAACGGTAGGAGGTCAACAGCATCAGACGGCCACTTAGCGTACTGGCCAGCGGCCAGCCGACAGACATCATAGCCAGCGCAGTCCCGGCCTGAAGCGGCGAACCGCCGGTCACGCCCTGAATCCAGGTCGGCAGAAAAGCGCTGACGCCCATCATGGTTGCACCAATGATGAAGTTGCCGAGATTGCCCGCGATAATCAGTGGGCTTTTCCACAGGCTGAGCGGGAACAGCGGCGAGCGGGTGCGCTGCTCATGACGGGTTAACTGCCAGCCAGCCACCAGGCCAATGGCTAAGAACAGCAGCAGCCAGTAGCCAAGCTGTTCAGCCTGCAGCAGCGCAATCAGAACGGCGCTGATACACAGCGTGAGCCAGCCGCTCCCGGTCAGATTCAAAGACTGGGAGGGTTGTGTCTGCGTATAGGCAGGCAGCAAGGCTGCCAGCATCAGCATGCTGATGATGCCGATCGGTACGTTGACCCAGAAGATGACGGACCAGCTAAAGTGCTGGACCAGCCAGGCACCGGACAGCGGACCGACAATCGCCGCAACGCCCCAGACGCTGGACAACCAGCCCTGCACGCTGGCGCGTTCCCGGGGGGAATAGATGTCTGCCACGATGGTGGAGCTCAGCGGCATGATCGCGCCCGCCCCCAGCCCCTGAAATGCCCGGAAGACAATCAGCCAGAGCATCGTGTGGGCGAAACCGCAGAGCACCGACCCGGTAAGGAAGATCGCGATGCCCAGAAACAGCATTTTTTTGCGGCCCCACAGGTCCGCCAGCCTGCCATAGAGCGGCACGCTCACCGCCTGGGTAAGGAGATAGACAGAGAAAACCCAGCCAAACTGCGAAAAACCGCCGAGATCGGCCACAATGGTGGGCATTGCGGTCGCCACAATCGTGACTTCAATCGCAGCCATAAACATGGCGAGCATACAGGCAAAGAGAATCCAGTGGCGACGGCGTGGTGCGGAGGTGCTGTTGGTCATGATGCTCCCTTTTTTGTTCCCTAAGGCTAGCGCATATTTCACCAGACAGGAACCGATTCAATCCAAATTGTGACACCGTCACTTAAAAAAGGCCTTTTCAGGTCGTTTCACTCTGAAACCTGTTGCTGTAAGGGCTGAGGCGTTTTTTGGCTCATGCTATCTTCCTGATTTTTCCGATAAAAGCTGGCGCGCTCCGCTTACCGCTGCTATAGAAATAAAGCGGTATTTTCCGCACTTGGTGAAATTACGCAGAAATTCACTGCGGTTTGCCGCATTTAGCGACCGGCATGGTTTTGGAAGGGGCGCTGACGATAGCCACTTTTGTCATGCTGGTTTAGGTAGCTATAACAACAGATCCGTAAACAGGGAGAAACCGTATGCATAACGCTTCACTGGCCAGGCGTGCCGGTCTGGCACTGCTGGCTGTGGTCGCAGTGGCAGGTGCGCTGGTATGGGGGCTTGGCTGGGATACGCTGGTCGCCCGCAAAGACGATCTGATTTACCTTGGACAGCAGCACCTGTTTCTGGTGTTTTGGTCGATGCTGTTCGCCCTGCTGGTCGGTATACCCAGCGGTATTCTACTCAGCCGCCCTTTTGCCCGGCGCTGGGCGGAATATGTCATGCAAATCTTTAACGTCGGTAATACACTGCCTCCTCTTGCCGTTCTGGCGCTGGCGATGGTTGTCATTGGCATTGGTGATAAGCCCGCCCTGGTCGCACTGTTTCTGGCATCACTGTTGCCTGTCGTCCGTAACACCTACTCCGGACTCAGCGCCGTACCGCCTTCGTTGATCGAAGCCGCGAACGGCATCGGCATGACCAAATGGCAGCGCTTGCGTCAGGTTGAGATTCCTAACGCCCTGCCGGTTATTCTTGCGGGCGTGCGCATTGCCACCGCCATTAACGTGGGCACCGCCCCGCTCGCCTTCCTGATTGGCGCCAGCAGCTTTGGCGAACTGATTTTCCCCGGCATTTATCTTAATGACTTCCCTGTGCTTATCCTGGGTGCCGTTGCTACGGCGCTGGTTGCACTGGTGCTGGATATGCTACTGGCGTCATTAGGGCGCTACCTTAGTCCGCACGCTGCGGCATAACGATAAGGGGTTTGTAATGCTAACGCGCTGGATTAAGAGCTCTACCCTGGCACTGGTGGCCTCAATGGCACTCAGCCAAAGCGTACAGGCGGCCACGCCGCTGGTGCTCGCGACAAAAAGCTTTACCGAGCAACATATTCTTTCGGCCATGACGGTTATGTGGCTGCAAAAGAAAGGCTTTGAGGTCATCCCGAAACGCAACATCGCCACCACCATCAGTCGTAATGCCATGATTAACAAGCAGATCGACATGACCTGGGAATATACCGGTACCTCACTGATCATCTTCAACCATATTAATAAACCGATGTCCTCCGAGGACGCCTATAAAACCGTGAAAAATCTGGACGGCAAACTGGGTCTTATCTGGCTCAATCCCGCCCCGATGAATAACACCTATGCCTTTGCCATGCAGCGCGCGCGCGCGGAAAAAGAAGGTATTTCGACCCTGTCGCAACTGGTGGCCAAAATGGATCAGGTGCGTAAAACAGATCCGAAACATAACTGGCGACTCGGGCTGGACCTGGAGTTTTATGGCCGTTCAGACGGCATGAAGCCACTGCAGAAGACCTACAACCTGACGCTCGACAGGCCACAGATTCGCCAGATGGATCCGGGGCTGGTCTATAACGCCGTGCGCGATGGTTTTGTGGATGCCGGCCTGATCTACACCACGGACGGGCGCGTGAAAGGTTTCGATCTCAAGGTACTGGAAGACGATAAACACTTTTTCCCCAGCTACAACGTGACGCCGGTTGTGCGTCAAGACGTGCTGGCGAGCCATCCCGGTCTTGAAGCCGCCCTGAATCAGCTTTCCCCGCTGATCACCGATGAGGCCATTACCGAGATGAACAAGCGCGTGGACATCGATCACCAGTCGCCTGAACAGGTGGCGCGCGATTTCCTTCAATCCAAAAACATGCTGTAAGGAGGCATCGTGGATACCCTTCATTACATCATTGATAACTGGAATAACCTGCTCACGCTGACCTGGCAACATACCTGGCTGGTGCTGGTTGCAGTAGGATGCGCGATTGTTATTGGCGTACCCCTTGGGATTTTAATTGTGCGCTTTAAATGGCTGGCCACGCCGGTGCTCGGCATTGCCACCGTTGTACTGACCATCCCGACGATTGCGTTGTTTGGCCTGATGATTCCGCTTTTCTCGCTGATTGGGAAAGGGATTGGTGCGCTACCGGCTATCACGGCGGTCTTCCTGTATTCATTACTGCCGATTGTGCGCAACACGCATACCGCATTGGAAAATCTGCCGGACGGCCTGCGTGAAGCGGGTCGTGGCATTGGCATGACGTTCTGGCAGCGCCTGCGTTGGGTTGAGATCCCAATGGCGCTTCCGGTGATTTTTGGTGGTATTCGCACCGCCGTGGTCATGAACGTTGGCGTGATGGCTATCGCGGCCGTGATTGGTGCTGGCGGGCTGGGCATGCTGCTGCTGGATGGCATTAGCGGCAGTGATATTCGTATGCTGATTGCCGGGGCGCTGATGATTTGCCTGCTGGCGATTGTTCTTGACTGGCTGCTGCACCGTTTGCAGCTGGCGCTGACTCCTAAGGGAATTCGATAATGATAAAACTTGAAAATCTGACGAAAACCTTCAGCCAGAAAAACGGCACGCTGATGAAAGCTGTGGACAATGTGAGTCTTGAGGTTCCTGCTGGCGAGATGTGCGTGCTGCTTGGGCCTTCGGGCTGTGGCAAAACCACCACGCTGAAAATGATTAACCGCTTAATTCCCTCTACCAGCGGGCGGATTCTCATCAATGGGGAAGACACCAGCACTCAGGATACCACCACCCTGCGTCGCAATATTGGTTACGTGATCCAGCAAATTGGTCTGTTCCCCAATATGACGATTGAAGAGAACATCACCGTGGTGCCACGCATGCTGGGCTGGGATAAAAAGCAGTGCCGCGAGCGGGCAACGGAGTTAATGAGCATGGTGGCGTTGGATCCGAATAAGTTTCTGCATCGCTACCCGCGTGAAATGTCCGGTGGACAACAGCAGCGCATTGGGGTGATTCGCGCGCTGGCGGCTGATCCGCCGGTACTGCTGATGGATGAGCCTTTCGGCGCGGTTGACCCAATTAACCGGGAAGTTATTCAGAATGAGTTTCTGGATATGCAGCGTCAGTTAAAGAAAACGGTGATGCTGGTCAGCCACGACATTGATGAAGCACTCAAACTTGGCGACCGCATCGCGGTCTTCGGCCAGGGCAAAATTGTCCAGTGCGCCAGCCCCGATGAGTTGCTGGCGACGCCGGCTAACGATTTTGTCGGCTCCTTTGTTGGCCAGGACCGTACGTTGAAACGTCTGCTGCTGGTACAGGCAGGCGACGTGACCGACCAACAGCCCACCATCACAGTAAAACGCTCGACGCCGTTAACGGAGGCTTTTGGCACCATGGACGAAAACGACATGCGTTCCATCACCGTGGTTGACGACGACGGCAAGCCGTTAGGATTTGTGAAACGCCGTGAGGCGCGTCACGCGAGCGGGCGCTGTGAAGAGATGCTGCATACGTTTAAAGTGACCGGCAAGGCAGAAGAAAACCTGCGTGTGGTCCTGTCGAAACTCTATGAACACAACACCGTCTGGATGCCGATTGTGGACGAAGATGGCCGTTACAGTGGCGAGATTTCCCAGGACTACATTGCTGATTATCTCAGCTCCGGGCGCACCCGTCGCCGCCTGAATCCATAATGAATCAGGGCCGCACGTTGGTTGCGGCCCACTTAATCCTGCCTCTCATTCCGTATCACTGTTGGTCAGTTATCTCTGATGAATGGCACCGACGCGCGCGTGGCGCCATCCTGCTCTGGTTCTCTCAGGCCATTTTTGTCCGGGCGTAGTGCAGGTTATCGCTATTCAGCAGGGAGATATCCAGATAACGGGACAGATCGCGCTGCTCTGCGCGGGGCAAATAAGGCAACTCACCGAGAAGCGGTGCCGTAATCTGTTCACGCAGGACGGAAATGATATCGGCATAGTGCGCCAGCCCCGGATTAATACGATTAGCCACCCATCCGGCCAGCGGCAATCCGTCGGCCTGGATCGCCTGAGCGGTCAGTAGCGCATGGCTGATACAACCTAACTTAATCCCGACCACTAAGATGACGGGCAGTTGCTGCTCGATCACCCAGGCCGACAGCGGCTGGGCATCGTTCATCAGGCTGCGCCAGCCCCCGGTGCCCTCGACCACCACGCGATCGGCAAGCTGATTGAGATGCTGAAGCCCCTGCGTGATTTTCGCATAATCGACCTTATTGGGCGGATAGCCGCAGATTTCTTCTTTCTCAAAAATGACCGGATTCACTGCCTGATAAGGCAGCGCAAGGGAAGAGGCGCTCTGCAAAAACAACCCATCCTTGTTTCTCAGGCCCTCTTCTGTTTTGACGCCCCAGCGGGCAACAGGTTTGTAGCCCGCAGCCCGCTCGTTCGCCTGGGTAAAACTTTGCAGCAGGGCGCGTGCGACCACGGTTTTCCCCACTTCGGTATCGGTTCCGGTAATAAATAGCGTTTTCACTCTACTTCTCCTTCACAAGCGGTGTCAGCTCACTGACGATTCGGCTTTCATGCGAATGATCATTCTAAGGAAGGAAAAGGGGGAGCAGATTGCGTTAGCGCAAGGTTAGTGTTGCTTAACCTTGCAGTAACTTAATTAACAGGTAGCCGCTGTAAAGCGAATCCTTGATCAACGCGGCGGCACCCAGCGTACCTGGCTCAGTAAATTCAGTGGGTGCAAGCTGAATCACTGCGCTGTATGCAGGTAAAGACTGCTGGTGAATGGTATTTTGTACTGCCGGAAAGAGAACATCTGCCGCCTGATTTAGCGGCGAACCGATAAGAATTTGTTGAGGATTAAAGATATTGACCATCATGCCGAGGATCCTGCCAACATGATGCCCCACTGTCGCTATGGCATCCCGCGCCAGCCTGTCGCCGCTCTGTGCTGCCTCACAAATGGCAGAAAGCGTTAAGGGCTGATGGTGTAACAGGCTGTCGGGCTGACCCGGAAGTCGGTGCGCAATCAGCGCCAGCAGGCTACCGGTACTGGCGACTGTTTCAAGACAGCCGTGATTGCCGCAGTAGCATTGCTGGCCGTAAGGATCGACCTGTGTGTGGCCGACTTCCACCAGCGCGCGTCCGCTTTTGTGCAACAGCTGACCGCCAGTGATCACGCCAGCCCCTACCGTTTCGTCGATCACAATCTGAATCACGTCCTGCGCACCGCGTGACGCACCAAACAGCGACTCGGCAAGCGTCCAGGCGGAGATATCGTGCTGGATAAATACCGGCAGGCCGGTTCGCGCCGCCAGGGTGCTGCCCAACGGCATATCATGGCAGGTATAGCCGGGTAGACGGTGCACCACACCGGATGCGGCATTAATCAGCCCCGGTAGGGTGATGGCAATGGCGGTCAGCCTTTCCAGCCGTTTCTGATGACGGATAAAAAACGCGTCAACATGGTCGGTCAAACGCGTCAGCAGCGGCTCCGTGGCGTCATCAATGAGCGGCAGGTTGTCTTCGACCAGCGCCCTGCTGCTGAGGTCACGCAAGGTCAGCGTCAATATGCCACGGTGCAGACGAATCGCCAGATAGTGCCAGGCGTCCGTATCAAGGATTAAACCAATCGCCGGACGGCCGCGAGCGCCCGGCTCCTGAAACTCGGTTTCCTGAACCAGGTGGGCATCCAGCATTTCCCGCACGATTTTGGTAATACTGGCAGGCGCCAGCTGGGCCCGTTTGGACAGTTCAATACGCGAGACTGGCCCATGCTGATCGATTAACCGGTAAACGACGCCAGCATTAATTTGTTTAATTTGGTCAATATGGCCAGGTTGACTGTCCGAACTCACACCCTGCTCCGGTTATTTTCGCGCTTCTAAATAAATATCCGCTATGGTGCGGCAGATTCACTTTTTGCGGCAAATATTTGCTTAGATATGTGATTTAACACACATAATTTTTCCGGCTTTGGCGGATAAATTGTCACTCACGGCGCAGTAACGCCATCATATGCGCCATCTGCGCACTCATTTCGCGTTCGCCCGACCAGACCAGCCACATCTCCGACTGCGCATCAGGCTCCTCCAGCGGTAACCACACCACGTTCGCCAGACGCGCGTGGCTGAAGGAGGCAGGCAAGATAGATACACCCAGCCCGGTCGCGACCAGTCCGAGAATAGTCATGGCCTCGCCCACTTCCTGGGTAATGTAGGGCCGGATCTGATAGCGCTGAAGCAAATCCAGGATTTCGCTGTACAGTGCCGTTCCCACCTGAGGATCAAAAAACACAAAGGGTTCCCGCGCCAGCGCCTGCAAGGTGATCCGCCCTGCCGTCGCCAGCGGATGGGCTTTATGCACCACGGCGCACAATGGCTCGCGCAGCAAAAGCTGATGATGCAAATCGGCGGGGAGCGGCGTGTTACGCATGACGCCGAGGTCCAGCTTGCCTTCATGCAGCGGAGCCAGCTGCTGACGGGTGTTAATTTCCTGCATCTGAACATGTACGTTGGGCCAGCGCTGGCGAAACACATAAAGCGCATCTGACATCACGCCAATAAAAGCCGCAGAGGAGGTAAATCCAATGCGCAGCTCTCCTTCTTCACCGCGATGCAGACGCGCGGCGCGCTGGGTTGCCTGCTCGACCTGTAACAGGATTGCCCGCGCATCCTGTAAAAACTGCGCGCCGGCCGGCGTAAGCTGCACGCTACGGTTGGTGCGGTTAAACAGCTGCGCGCCGGTTTCCGCTTCAAGCTGCATGATTTGCTGACTCAACGGCGGCTGGGAGATGTGTAAGCGCTGGGCTGCGCGACCAAAATGCAGCTCTTCCGCAACGGCAATAAAATAGCGCAGGTGACGCAGCTCAATATTCATAGGTTAAACGTCTTATTTAAGATGATTAATATATTAGACAACCTAATAGACCTTTTCTACAGTAACACTCTGTTTTTACTCATAAGGATCCCCCTGTGAATCGCTCTTCACCTGCGGTGCCGCTGGACAGCGATATGCCTGCGCAGTCTGAGGCTTCCTCGTCTGACTGGATTGTGCGCGGCACCCGGCCTTTTATGCGCGTCACGCTCGCCTTGTTTTCTGCCGGGCTGGCCACCTTTGCCCTGCTGTATTGCGTGCAGCCTATTCTGCCGGTGCTCTCTGCACAGTTTGGCATTTCTCCCGCCGCGAGCAGTATTTCGCTTTCCATTTCCACCGCCATGATGGCCCTGGGATTACTGGTGACAGGCCCGCTGTCCGATGCCATAGGACGGAAGTCCGTGATGGTAACGGCGCTCATGCTGGCCGCAATCTGTACCCTGCTCTCTGCCACTATGACCAGCTGGCACGGCATTTTACTGATGCGGGGCTTGATCGGCTTATCGCTGAGCGGTGTGGCCGCGGTGGGCATGACCTATCTGAGTGAAGAGATTCATCCCAGCGTGGTGGCCTTTTCGATGGGGCTGTACATCAGCGGAAACTCGATTGGCGGCATGAGCGGCCGCCTGATAAGCGGTGTATTAACTGACTTCTTTTCATGGCGCATAGCCATTGCGGCCATTGGCTGTTTTGCCCTCGCCGCTGCCCTGATGTTCTGGAAAATCTTACCGGAATCGCGCCATTTCCGTCCGGCCTCGCTGCGCCCGCGCCATCTGACCATAAACTTCCGTCTGCACTGGCGCGATGCGGGATTGCCGCTGCTGTTTGCCGAAGGCCTGCTGCTGATGGGCGCCTTTGTGACGCTGTTCAACTATATTGGCTATCGCCTGTTGGGCGCGCCGTGGCATTTAAGTCAGGCTGTGGTGGGCTTGCTGTCGGTGGTTTATCTGACCGGGTCATGGAGTTCCCCGAAAGCCGGCGCGTTAACCAGCCGGTTTGGGCGCGGCCCGGTTATGTTTGGCTCGACCTTTATTATGCTGATGGGGTTACTGCTGACGGCATTTAACGGTATCGTGCTGATCTTCATTGGTATGATGCTGTTTACGGCAGGATTTTTTGCTGCGCACTCCGTGGCGAGCGGCTGGATTGGCCCACGCGCTCGTCGGGCAAAAGGTCAGGCTTCTTCGCTCTATCTGTTCAGCTATTACGTCGGCTCAAGCGTGGCGGGTACGGCTGGCGGCTTTTTCTGGCATCAGTTTGGCTGGGGCGGCCTGACACTGTTTATCTCCGCTTTACTGCTGTTAGCGTTGTGGGTTGCCTGGCAGCTGCACCGCCGCAAACTCTAGCAAAACTTAATGAATATTCCGGGTGTTTGACTGCCCGGAATGCGGCCCGTACAAGAATTGTCCGTATTATCAGTATGATTGCCTAAAGCACGCGTTTCCCCGCTATAATCGGTTTGATCCCAAAGATTAATGTCATCTTTGAATTCACAGCAAGGGGGAGACCTAATGGCGCGATACTATTACGTCAACAAACAATCAGGCTACAACGATAATCACGTGGTTCATGCAAGCGGCTGTAAATATCTTCCGGATTTGGAAGGTCGGCTGTTTCTCGGCACATTTTATTCCGCAACCGCAGCCATTCAGCAGGCCCGTAAGTACTATCCCGGTTCATTAGGGTGCGATGCGTGTTGCCCGGTTGCCCCGGGTAAAAATGTGCACACTCAGGACAGTGTGGCGCTTAAACACGGTGTGGATTTCTGATTACGCAACGCCCGTTTGACGTCAGTATGGCGGTTGCTGGCCGCCATTCTCAGCCCAGCCCGTGTGCCGGTTATCCTCGCCTTCTCTGCCCCCGAGTCTGCTGTCTGCGGTTGGTCTGTCATCCCACAGAGTCGTCATTTCGTTAAGCTTTTTCATTTTTTTCCGTTATCTTAGAACCCTTACTTTTATACAGGGCTCTACCATGCGTAATAAATTCGCATCGTCTCAAATTGCGCTTCACTGGCTTACTGTTCTGCTGCTCATCATTGCCTATGCCACGATGGAGTTACGCGGCTATGTCGAGCGGGGTTCCTGGCAGCGCTTTGCGATGATGGTGACGCATTTCAGCGCCGGGGCGACGATTCTGGTGGTGATGCTGTCGCGATTACTGCTGAAACTCCGTCATCGTAGTCCCGCCATTGTTCCTCCGGTGCCGCGCTGGCAAACCGGGCTGGCTCACCTGACGCATACGCTGATTTATGCGCTTTTCATCACGCTTCCGGTGCTGGGACTGGCATCGCGTTATCTGAAAGGTCGCGAGTGGCAGTTATTTGGTATACCGATGCCGGTGGCGGCCGAACCTGACTTTGATCTGTCGGATACGCTGACCGACTGGCACGAAACGCTGGCCCCACTTGGCTACTGGCTGATTGGCTTACATGTGGCGGCGGCGCTGTTTCATCATTACGCCCTGAAGGACAATACGCTGCTGCGGATGATGCCCGGACAGCGTCATCGCGAGCCGTAAACGCCATACGGCCGTATCGGGCAAAAAAATTTCATCTTAATCTGCGCCTGGTGGTTCCACCCGGCGCGTAATTCCTCCACAATAACCGCTAAAGTGTGACACAGGTCACTATCATGGGGTGATCGCCCTGACTCCTTTTTGACGCACAGACTGATTTAACTTCTCATGCCATTAACAACTGTTTCCCGTAAAACGGCCTGGCTACGCGTGGTGCTGTTGGCCATCGCCGCTTTTGTGTTTAATACCACCGAATTTGTGCCGGTCGGTTTACTGTCCGATATTGCCGCAGGCTTTTCGATGAAAACGTCTGAAGTGGGCATTATGCTGACGATCTATGCCTGGGTGGTGGCCTTACTGTCACTGCCTTTGATGCTGCTGACGCGGAATATTGAACGCCGGCTCCTGTTAACGGTTCTGTTTATCGTCTTTATTGCCAGTCATGTGCTTTCTACGTTTGCGTGGAGTTTTACCTCCCTGATCGTATCCCGTGTGGGAATTGCGTTGTCCCATGCGGTGTTTTGGTCAATTACAGCATCGCTGGCAATTCGTGTTGCCCCCGCAGGTAAAAAAACCCAGGCACTCAGCATGCTGGCAACCGGCACCGCGCTGGCAATGGTTTTGGGCGTGCCGATTGGACGCGTGGTCGGTCAGGCGCTGGGCTGGCGCACAACGTTTGGCGTGATCGGGCTGTCCGCCCTGGTGCTGATGATTATGCTGGCGCGTATCCTGCCACGGTTGCCCAGCGAGCACACGGGTTCGCTTAGCAGCGTTCCCCTGCTGTTCCGCCGACCGGCGCTGGTCGGGATGTACCTGCTGGTGACGTTAATTGTGACCGCGCACTATACGGCCTACAGCTATATTGAGCCTTTTATGCAGCTCGTTGCTAATGCCAGCGAGGGGTTCACCACCTTACTGCTGCTGCTGTTCGGTTCGGCGGGCATTATTGGCAGCCTGTTATTCAGTTCGCTGGGGAAAAAATTCCCCTCTGCGTTGCTGATTGCCGCTATCGCGCTGGTGACGCTGTGCATGGGACTGTTAATCTTCGCCGCAGTCCGGCCCGGCGCGATCATCACCCTGTGCGTGGTCTGGGGAATGGCAATGATGATGATTGGCCTGGCGATGCAAATCCGCGTGCTGTCTTTAGCCTCGGACGCGACGGACGTCGCGATGTCATTGATGTCCGGTATTTATAATATCGGTATTGGTGCGGGCGCGCTATTAGGCAGCCAGGTCAGCGCTTACATGAGCCTGTCTGATGTGGGTAATGTGGGAGCGATCATCGGACTCGCGGCGCTGTTATGGTGTATTTATATTTTCAAACGTTATCCGCAACTGCGTTCCAACGGATGACAACAGCAGGCTTCGTGATGACGGAGCCTGCTCTGGTTTATTCCTCACAGACACAATGCGTGAAAACAGCCGCTCGGCTACCGGCACCGGGATCATGCCGCCGCGCGTTGGCGGTTATCTGCGTCATCGATCACGCCGCGTCACCAGCCTGCCCGACATTAGCCAGCACGAGTCTGTGAATTAAGGTCACAGACAACCCTAAACATTAAATAACGGAATACGCACCGCCCCCCGCGTTTTTAACGTCGTAACCTGAGACAGCGTATTGGCCGGTATAAAATTGGCACGTGTAAATTGGTTATTTAAGCCGCATCGTTAAGGTATAAAACATCTGGGAATTCGCTTGCTGTTAATAAGCTAAAAAAGTTCGTTAAATATCATTACCCTATTCTCAACACTTCCATTACCTATGTTTACCCCGTATAACGGAGAAAATCGTTAACGTCAGGTGTCATAATGACGAGGAAGTGGTTAACTCTATATTTGTCACGCAGCGTCAGCCGGGTCATGCTGGATGATATTCGGGCGATCTTGCCCACTGATGGGGTGAAAATTTTTCTCAATGACTTAGACGATGCCTGCCATGCCACAGTAGAATGTGTGCAGGCAGAGAATACCTGCGCGCTTGTGGCCTCGGCGATTGTTGTGTGGCGTCAACTGGGTCATATCCACACAATGATTTACACCAAAGGCGAGATACGGCGTGCGGTAAATGAGGCGACCCAGTTTGAACTGTTTACGTTGCTGAAGAACCATCACGCCGTGTTACGGCTGGCTTAATCCCTGAATAGACTCACAGGATAAACATGAGAATTGGTCTGTTGTTCCCCATTGCTATCATCGTGGCCGGCATCGGTTTTCTCGCCTGGTTCATCGGCAGCGGCCTGGCCATGCCGGGATCATAATTCAGCGAAGCTGGCTGTCTTTACTGCCGCGACGGTTGTAAAGGCTGGTTTCTTTTTGCTGCTTATCGATTTTTTCCTGACAGGTGACACAGTAGCGCACGCCTTTCAGTGCCTGACGGCGCGCCGCCGGTATCGGTTCGCCGCACAGTTCACATTCCGTGGCGCTTTCGCCCTGACCGATCGACTGGCGCACGCGTTCGATCCCGTCGTTAACGGTACTGTCGATCTGTTCCTGAACCGCCCCTTCTGAAGCCCAACCGTTCGCCATGTTATTTCCCTTCTGAACACCAAACACACTCTTAACTGTACAACATATCTGACATTTTGCAGGCAAGGCGGCACACGTCCCTGTGAGCCGCCGCATCATGGATTACGGCTTGATATCGACCTGATAAAAAATATGCTTGCCGAAGGGATCCACTTCATAACCGCTGACCGTCGTGCGTATCGGTTCATAAATGGTGGAGTGGGCAATCATGACGGCGGGCATCTGGTCATGCATGATCTGCTGCGCCTGCAGGTACATGTGAGTCCGTTTGCGCTGATCCGGTTCGGCCCGGGCTTGGGTGATCAGGGTTTCAAACGGCTGATAGCACCACTTTGATGAGTTTGAACCGCCTTTCGCCGCGGTGCAGGTATAGAGCGGTCCGAAAAAGTTATCCGGATCGCCCGTCGCCGTTGTCCAGCCCATCAGAGCAGCCTGATGTTCACCGTTGCGCACGCGTTTGAGGTATTCGCCCCATTCATAACTCACGATGTTGGCCTTGATGCCGACTTTTGCCCAGTCGGCCTGAATCATCTCCGCCATACGGCGCGCATTCGGATTATAGGGGCGCTGAACCGGCATCGCCCACAGCGCGATTTCCGTTCCCGGTTTCACACCCGCTTCGGCCAGCAGGGCTTTAGCCTTTTCCGGATCGTAATCGTAGTCTTTGAGATCCTTGTCTGCGCTCCAGACGCCAGGCGGAAGAATATTTTTGGCGACCGTGCCCGTGCCTTTAAAAATGGCCTCAATAATGGCGGGTTTGTTTATCGCCATGGCCAGCGCCTGACGGACTTTCACATTATCAGTGGGCGCTTTAGTGGTGTTGAATGCCAGAAAACCGGTATTCAGCCCTGCTGCCTGTTTGAGCGTGATCGCCTTATTCTGTCGCATTTTGTCCAGGTCGGCCGGATTAGGGAATGGCATCACCTGACACTCATTTTTTTCCAGTTTGGCGTAGCGCACGGCGGCATCCGGCGTGATGCTGAAAATCAGCCGATCCAGTTTGGCTTTCCCTTGCCAGTAGTCAGGAAACGCCTTATAGAGAATGCGTGAATCTTTTTGATACTGCACTAGCTGGAAAGGTCCGGTGCCTATCGGGTCCATATCCACCTTCTCTGGCGTGCCGGCCTTTAGCATCTTGTCCGCGTATTCCGCTGAATGGACAGAGGCAAAGTACCAGGCCAGGTCGGCCAAAAACGGCGACTCCGGATGGGCCAGGGTGAAGCGAACGGTGTGATCGTCGATGCGATCGATATGGGTGATAAGCGTCGCCAGCTGCAGGCTGTCGAAGTTGGAATAATTTCCACCAGAGACCGCATGATAGGGATTTTTGCTGTCCATTTGCCGCATAAACGAGAAGATTACATCATCTGCGTTGAAATCGCGGCTGGGCGTAAACTGCTTATTGCTCTGAAATTTGACGTTGTGCCGAAGATAAAAGGTATAAACCTTGCCGTCCGGGCTGATATCCCAACGTTCTGCCAGGCTGGGAATCAGTTCGGTCGTGCCCGGTTTGAAGTCCACCAGGCGATTGAATACCGGTACAGCACTGGCATCCACGCTGGTTCCCGAGGTGTAAAGTTGCGGATTAAAATTTTCAGGGGAGCCTTCGGAGCAGTACACCAGCGTTTTTGCATGGACGCCGCCCGCCAGAGCCACACCTGCAGTAAGCAGTGCCAGGGTCGTAAACCTGTTTCTCATTATTGTCCTCGCTTTCTGTTGACTTCCGTTAGTCTGAATATCTAAATGAATGATTTAGCGCTTTGATAGATAGCATGAATCACCACCATAGCGAACCCCGCAGTACGTCAACTAATAAGGATTAGTGATGACCGACAAACTTCAGGCGCAACTCATTACGCGTTTTTTTCGTTACCTGGCGGTAAGCAGCCAAAGTGATGCAAAGTCCAGCACCTTACCCAGCACCCCCAGCCAGCACGCGATGGCGCAGCTGCTGGCGGACGAATTACGCGACCTTGGCCTTGAGCAGGTTGTGATTGATGAACATGCCACGGTAACGGCGCTGAAACGAGGAAACTGCCCCGATGCGCCGCGCGTGGGGTTTATCACCCATATCGACACGGTTGACGTGGGGCTGTCCCCTGACATTCACCCGCAGATCCTCACCTGGCAGGGTGAAGACCTTTGTCTGAACCCACAGCAGGACATCTGGTTACGTCGGGATGCGCACCCGGAGATCGCGCCCTATATCGGCCAGCAGATTATTTTCAGCGACGGCACCAGCGTGCTGGGCGCCGATAACAAGGCGGCCGTGAGCGTCGTCATGACGCTGATGGAGAATTTACAGGGCAAACACGGCGACGTCGTGGTGGCGTTCGTGCCGGATGAGGAGATCGGGCTGCGCGGCGCGAAAGCGCTGGATCTTGAAACCCGTTTTAATGTGGATTTCGCCTGGACGATTGATTGCTGCGAGCTGGGCGAAGTCGTTTATGAGAACTTCAACGCGGCCGCAGCGGAAATCCGCTTTACCGGTGTGCCGGCGCATCCGATGTCGGGCAAGGGCGTGCTGGTCAATCCCTTACTGATGGCTCACGATTTTATCAGCCACTTCGACCGGCAGGCGACGCCGGAACATACCGAAGGTCGCGAAGGCTATATCTGGTTTAACGAGATGCAGGCCAACGCCAGCATTGCCACGCTTAACGCCTCGATTCGCGATTTTGATCTGGCAGGCTTTGCTGCACGCAAACAGCAGTTGCAGGCGGTCAGAGATATCATCGCCGCGCGCTATCCCACGGGCAAAGTTGAGCTAACCCTTCGCGATATTTACAGCAATATCAGCAATGCGATGGGTGAAGATCGTCGGGCGGTTGATCTGATTTTCGCCGCCCTGCAAGCGCTGGATATTGCGCCTAAGGTGATCCCCATGCGCGGCGGCACCGATGGCGCGGCTTTGTCGGCGAAAGGTCTGTTAACACCCAACTTCTTTACTGGCGCGCATAACTTCCATTCGCGCTTTGAGTTCCTGCCCGTGACCTCCTTTGTGAAGTCATACCAGGTGGCAGAGAAGCTGTGTTATCTGGCGGCGGAGTGATGGGATACAGGCAGTAAAAACCGCCTTCGCGATGAAGGCGGTGGTCAGATGCGGGTTTAGAAAGTTACCCAATCGCCGTTATCCGCCGACGCGGCTTTAGGCTGGAATGAGGTCGTTGGGCTGGCCGGCTGTGAGGGCGGCTTCCGCGTTGACGTCGGTGCCAGGGGCGCATCGCTGGACAGGCGGAACTGTGCGACAGAGGCCTGCAAGGCTTCCGTCTGCAGCGCCAGCGCACTGGCGGCGGCGGAGACTTCTTCCACCAGCGCGGCGTTTTGTTGGGTTACGCTGTCCATTTCCGTTACCGCCGTGCCAACCTGCGAAATGCCTTTGCTTTGTTCTTCTGAGGCGGCCGCGATTTGCTTCATGATCGCGTCAACATCCTGCACCGATTTCAGAATACCGCTCATGGTGCCGCCGGTCGTGCTGACCAGTTGCGCCCCCTTTTCCACGCGCTCAACGGAATCCGCAATCAGGCCAGCGATCTCTTTTGCCGCACCCGCACTACGCTGGGCCAGATTTCTGACCTCACTGGCCACAACGGCAAAGCCACGGCCCTGTTCCCCGGCGCGGGCGGCTTCTACTGCGGCGTTAAGCGCGAGGATATTGGTCTGGAACGCAATGCTGTTGATGACGTTAGTAATCTCTGCAATTTTCTTCGAACTGTCAGAGATTCCGTTCATCGTGGTGACCACTTCACCGACAAGACTACCGCCCTGTTTGGCCGTGATCGTTGCGGCTTCGGTCAGGGTACTGGCCTGACGCGCATTTTCCGCATTGAATTTCACGGTCGCCGTCAGTTGTTCCATACTGGCTGCGGTTTGCTCCAGCGCGGCAGCCTGCTCTTCCGTGCGTGAAGACAGATCGTTATTCCCAATCGAAATCTCAGCGGCTCCGCGTGAAATGTTTTCCGTGCCGCTACGAATCGCACTGACGGCTTCGCGCAGGCTGTCCTGCATGGCGCTCAGTAAGGGCACCAGTTTGCCGACGCAGTTACGGCCCATATCTTCAACCGGCTTGCTGAGATCGCCTTTGGCGATGACTGAAAAATGTTCGCGAATTTTTTCCAGCGGCTTAACCAACATTTTTACCAGATAACGGTCGGTAAACAGCAGAATCAGCAAGCCAATCACCACGGTGACTGAAATCAGGGTTTTGGTCATCGCGGTCATGCGATCGACTTCAACCCGCGTTTGACCCAGTTTGACACTTGCCACTTTATTGAAGTTTTCAGTACTGGCACCAAAGGCACGGCTCAGCGCGGGGGTGACGTCATTTGCCTGTTGGCGATAGCTGTCCAGCGAATCCTGGCGGGCACGCTGAAGCTGAACCGTCACGCCCTGGTCGAGCAGTTTTTGCCATTTATCAATAACGTCATTGGCAACGGCTGCATCCATTGGGCCGGGAGAGAGCTGTTTGAACAGGGTCAGTTGCTGAGACATACTGTCCAGTGCCTGCTGTACGGGCGCGAAAGCCTCATCGTTTTGCGCTGTGCCTGCCGCTTTTTTCTCCATGACGCGCGACAGGCGCGTAATCATACGAAAGTACTGATCGTTGCCCTTACTCAACGCGGTCATCTGCTCCACGATATGGCGATCGACATCGTTGCCGTCACTCAACGAATTGAGCGAATGAATACTGAACAGCCCGATTCCGCTCCACAGCAGGCAAAACAGCCCGAGTATTGTCAGCATTACCGCGCGAATTGTGAAATTTTTAAGCATACCCATACTGAAATCCCTTAAACGTTAACCCGTGACACCGGGCGTATGGGATATATCGGCAGAAAGGCCGAAAATGTAACAGCGCTGTTAAACTTTTTTATGCTGGTGCACTGCCTCCGCGACAGATCATCGTTCCAGCAAAAATCAGCCTGGAGGGCGCGCAGGATGGCACCCGGCACGAGGGCTGAGGGCTGAGGGAGCACTACAAGCGAACCATACGCGACATCATCAGACGAAACAGCGCCAGCCGCCGACGCATAAAGCGCGGCATGAGTCTGAGCCCCGCTTTTCCCTCGCACCCGAGTGACATTGTCACGTCATTATTCGCCTGCCAGGCAGGCCAAGGCAAGATCCCGTCCAGTTGCGTCGTGCTGGTGTCCACGTCGCGGGCAAAGAGAAACCAGTAGTCACTGACCTGCTGCGCAAACGCGTAATCGGCGGCCGTAAAGCGGCGATCGTCGCTGACAGCGGGCAGGTTATGCAGCGTATTCATGACGTAGGGGATTTCGTTACCGTGCCAGGTGCCGTGCGGAAAAAGGTCCCGCGAATGTTCAGATACGTAATCAAACCAGTAGCGCCAGCCCGGCATAGCGACTTTTTGCTGCGCCTGCATCACCAGCCAGGGAAGCAGGCTAAACGTCATATCCCGTGCCACGGCACGTCCGAGCAACGCATCCGTCTCAAGCGGATAAATCCATTTCAACAGCTGATAGCTGAACCGGTTTTGACGACGAAGCCGGTCTACCACCGTGGCGGCATCGACACCGAAATACGCCAGTACGCTGGCTTCGTCGCTGTTGCTTCCGGCCATCAGCGGCAGACGATGCTGACGTCCGGCCATAAACGTCTCCAGTACCGGCGCGGGAAGGACCGCATCGCCCGCGATGGCAACAGGACCGAGCCCGTAGCTGCTGTCCAGTGACCAAAAGGCCTCAGCAGGCAGCGCGCGCAGCTGTTCCATGCTGGCATCAGCGGGCAAACCTAAACGTCTGGCCACCTGCACGCCTTTCTCAAGCGCCGTGGTACGCGTCACGTCTGGCAGACTATAGGCACTCTGCACAATTCCCTTGTGGAACAAACCGGCTGACAGGGGCGAACAGCACAGCGATAACAGGCTACGTGCGCCAGATGACTCGCCAAACAGCGTTACGTTACGGACATCGCCGCCGAATGCGTGAATATGGCGCTGAACCCAGCGTAAAGCCGCGATCTGATCCAGCAGGGCAAAATTGTGAAGCGTCCCGGTCGCCGACTGCTCTTTTTCCATGGCCGGATGGGCAAAAAAGCCCAGATGGCCCAGCCGATAGTTAATCGTGACGATAACCGCGCCGCGTGAGGCCAGCGGTTTGCCGTTGTAGGGAGCCAGCCCGCCGGAACCGAGGGTAAATCCGCCCCCGTGCAGCCATACCATCACCGGCAGAGGCTTATCGGGCTGCAGTTCAGGCGTCCAGACATTGAGATAAAGACAGTCCTCGCTGAAATCGCCGGGATCGCCGCCGCCAATCGCAAGGCAGTATTCGCGGTTCTGCCAGCTCGCGGCAGAAAAATGCAGTGCGCTTCGCACGCCCTGCCAGGGGATGACGGGCTGGGGCGCGCGCCAGCGCTGGTCCCCCACCGGCGGCGCAGCATAAGGAATACCTTTAAACACAAAGATCCCGTCATCGATGCCGCCTTGCAGCTCACCGTCCGCGATAGCGATCTTCAGGCCGTGCTCATTTTTCATGCATTATTCCTTGTCTGCGTAGGCGGTCATTATTTCAGGCCATCTGTCTTTGTCCAGAAACACAGCGGGTAAAAATACCGAAAATGTGCGGCGCACGTCCGCCGGGATTGACCGCTCCCGGCGAACCTGTTTTTAGTACTGCATGTCGTTTAACGCGTGAGAGGAATAGAAAATGTTCAGTGGCATCAATCAGCTTTTTGTTCGAATGACCGATCATCCTGACCTGGGCAAGCTGTTATTGCGTCTGACACTGGGTGGACTGCTGCTGTTTCACGGTGAGTTCAAGCTGGTGCACGGGGTGGGCTGGATTGCCCAACTGCTGCACCAGCACGGCCTGCCAGGATTTCTTGCCTGGGGTGCCTGGATCGGGGAAATTATCGCCCCGCTGATGCTGATTGTGGGGCTGATGACGCGGCCTGCGGCGTTCATTGTGGCGGTGAATATGGTGGTGGCAACGCTGCTGGTCAAAACTGGGGCACTATGGCATCGCACCGGCGTGGGCGCCTGGTCGCTGGAGACCGAAGCGCTGTTTCTGCTGGGTGCGCTGGTGATCATGCTGCTGGGCGCGGGAAGATTCACGCTGATACGTGATTCACGGCTGCAATAGTCGCGCAATCCGGGGCAATCCCGCCCCGGTGGGTTAGCATGCCAGGCCGCAACGTTGTAATGAGGCTTCCTGACGCTGGGCATACAGCGCCATTTCGTCCAGTACTGCGCAGCCCAGTGCGGCTTCAAAGCTGCTGCGGCTTGCCTGGCCTGACGAGCGCGCCTGGGTGTGATCCCCGAGGTTGGACTGAAAAATCCCCGCCGCACTGACCGGTAGAAAATCCTCATAAATAATGGGATCGGCCAGAATGCGGCCCTGTTCGATCAGGGCGTCCAGCGGTTCACCGGGCTGAGGCGGTTCAGCCCGGCCTTTATCACTCAGGCGATAATGAAACCAGGCCAGAGCCTCCCGGCGTAGATCGGTTTCGTTATCCGGAAAAGCCTGAAATACAGCAGACAACCGTTGCTGATGCTGTTGATTGTCAGCGCCGCTTCCGGCCTCAGTCAGCAGCCGATCGTAAAGCGCGCGCCCCTGTGGGGTTAAGGCTGCGCCGCGCTGTTCTATCTCACCAAATCTTGCCGTATGGGTGCCCTGATAGCCATCTTTGAAAACGACAGGTTCCTCCAGCGCTTTAAAACTGGTCTGGCGTAATAAAATCGGCACCTTGCGCCGAGGCGGGCCTTCAATAACGTTTTTGGGATCGATACCACGTTCGGGCATTAACGCCTGAACGCGATCAATGTCCAGGGTTCTCGGTGTCAGGTGGTTGATATGACAGGCAGGAAAACACACGACGTCCGCAATTAGCCGGTGTTGTTGATTAAGGGCCTGATAGGTGTGGCTTTCAACAAGGCTATGCGAGTGCCAGCGAAAGGTTTCTAACGCCTCGGTAATAAAGCGCTGCGCCTGCGTCTCAGTCAGACCGCCCTGCTGTTGATGCTGTTGAATTAATGCGCGACAGCCTGCGGTGAAAATGTCCCGCGAGGCCAGGATTGCGGCAGCTTCATCGCGCAGCGCCGGGTCTTCAATCAATTCAAGCCGCAGTAATGAGGTAAAAATACGGAACGGATTACGACGCAACGCGTCGTCGTCAACAGGGCGAAACGCGGTTGAGTGTACCGGTACGCCCGCCTGAGAAAGGTCATAATAGCCGACCGGGAACATGCCCATAACGGCGAACATCTGACGCAGCATGGCCAGTTCTTCGGCGCTGCCAACGCGGATTGCACCGTGGCGTTCCAGGCTTAAACGGCTCAGCTCATCGGCTTGCGCCAGGCGCTGCTGCAGGGCGCTGTCCGCCGCCAGCGAGGCCTGATTAACGTCTTTGACCAACTGCATCAACGTGCCGTACAGCGGCACTTCCTGCTGATACATGTCCGACATTGCCTTTGAAAAGCCCGTACGGATGGCATCCGCACTGATAACGTTATCCATAATCACCACCTGAAAGCATGAGCGTTGCAGCTACTGTAATCCAACGCGTTGCCGTCAGCGGAAAAAATCATGAATTTGTGATCGGCTTAAAACCATAACGGTTTTTAATCACCAGCATCGCTGTCGTGAGGACGGCCGGAATCGCCAGAAGCAAAAAGATCAGGTTAAAAGACCAGCCGAGCGACAGCATTTCTGCTCCCACAAACGCGCTGAGGATGGCACCGATTCGGCCCACGCCATGCATCCAACTGGAGCCGGTCGCGCGGGCATGGGTAGGATAATAGCTGGCTGATAAGGCATTCATTCCGGTATTAGCACCGTTAAAGCAAAAGCCGCTACAGAAGGCTATGCTGCTCATGACGGTGACCTGCGCCGGTGAGAAACCCAATGCCAAGATGGCAATCCCGCCACAAAAGTAGATGACGGCCAACGCCAGGTTGGCATTAAATCTGTCCATCAGCCAGCCGGCAAATAACGAGCCCAGGGTGCCGCCCGCCTGATACATGGCGGTGATAATGGCGGCCTGGGTCACGGTCATCCCCTGTTTACTCACCAGCGAAGGCAGCCAGCTGCCTATCAGATAAACCAGAAAGAGCCCCATAAAATAGCCGCCCCACAGCATCAGGCTGCCGGTACGGTAGCGGGGAGAGATAACCGTGGCGATTGCGTTTTTGTCTGGCTGAGTGGCGTCCGCTTCGGAAGATTGAAACTGACTGTGCGGGTTCGTACTGCCCGGAATCATACGCTCCAGAATGGTTCGGATGCGTTCTGCCGGCGCACCACGGCTAATTAAGAAACGCACTGATTCTGGCAGTTGCCGTATCAGCACCGGGAGCACCAGCAGCGGTAAAATACCGCCCAGCAACAGAACAGAATGCCATTCGTAACGCGGTAACAGCCAGGATGCCGCAAAGCCTCCGCTGGCTGCGCCAAAGGTAAAGCCGCAGAAAACCACTGTGATGATGAATGAGCGACGGCGCTCGGGGGCATATTCTGCGACCAGGGTGCTGACGTTCGGCATGGCTGCGCCCAATCCGAGCCCGGTCAAAAAGCGGAACAGGATCATCTGCTCAATGCTGTGCGAAAACGCGGTGACCAGCGTCCATAAGCCAAAAAACAGCACGCTGAATATAATCATTAAGCGACGACCAAAGCGGTCGGCCAGTGGACCGGCGATCATGGCGCCCAGCGCCAGGCCAATAAGCGCCGCACTGATGACGACGCCTAACTGATGGTTCGTAACGTTCCAGGACGCTTTCAGCGAGGGCGCGATAAACCCCATGATGGCGATATCCATCCCATCAAGCGCCACGACGATAAAACAGAGTACAATCAATCGAATTTGGCCACCGCTCAGGGCACCCTGATTGATTAACCGGCGAACGTCTACCGACTCAACGCTGCTCACGGACGTACTCTCCTTAACGAAATAACTATCAGTTTTGGTAAAAAAAACGGCGCTTATGATAGCCGATCGTTAACGATAAAACGCGTGAATTTTACACGAGAATAATAATCATTCAAAAAATGGTTAGTTAAGTTAATGATTTTTCAGTCACGACTGGCGGCTGCGTTATCCGACGATAGCGCCTCAAGCATTATTTATCAGTAACTTAAATGAAAACCCGATAAAAAGTACACATTGTTAATAAAAATTTGCAGCAAAGTTAACAAAATCCAGCTTAAATAGTTGCCAGTTACCTGGCAATGTCATTAAGTTTGGGAAATGGAAAAAAATATCCTTTTCAATCAGCGCATTCGCTTGCGTCATTTACATGCCTTTGTTGCCGTTGCGCAGCAGGGAACGCTGGGGCGTGCAGCCGAGACGTTAAGTCTTAGCCAGCCTGCACTCTCTAAAACCCTTAACGAACTTGAGGAACTGACGGGCGTCAGGCTGTTCGAACGCGGCCGACTGGGCGCACAGCTCACCACCATGGGAGAGCAGTTTCTGACGCATGCGGTAAAGGTGCTGGATGCACTAAACCATGCCGGTCAGAGCTTTAACGAACAGATCAACGAGCGTCCTGCGGTGATTCGGCTTGGCGCGCTTACGACTGCCGCGATGGGCATGCTGCCACAGATTCTCGATCGCTTTCATCAACTGCGTCCTAACACCACCATTCAGGTTGCCACGTTGCACAACAATGTCTTGCTGGCCGGACTGCGCGCGGGCGAATTTGATATCGGCATTGGTCGTATGGCTGATAAAGAGATGATGACCGGCTTAACCTATGAGCTGCTGTTCCTCGAATCATTAAAACTGGTTGTCAGGCCGGAACATCCCCTGTTAAGTGACAACGTCACCTTATCCCGCGCCATGCAGTGGCCGGTAGTGATTTCCCCCGAAGGAACGGCTCCGCGCCGCCTGGCCCAGCAGATGCTTGACGAGCAGGGCTGCTGTTTACCGCCACATTGCGTTGAAACCTCTTCCACCTCGCTGGCCCGCCAACTGGCGCTACGCTATGACTACATCTGGTTTGTGCCTTCAGGCGCCATTAAAGAAGATCTCAGTCATAACGCCGTTTTCTCGCTGCCCATTACCTCTCCAGGCCCTGGCGAGCCGGTCGGTATTATCACCCGGACCGGCGATACCTTAAGCCTGAGCGCTGAGGTTCTGATGAGTACTATTCGTAAATTTCACAGTTAGCGACTGCGTTTTGCATGTCGCTCCCAGTTGTCCTGACGCGCTTTTTCGGTCTTACGTAATCCGACGTAAAGCGCGCCCGCCCCGCCGTGCTGCTTTTGCGCCACACAGAAGGTCTGCACCTCATCCAGCTCCCGTAGCCAACGATCCAGATAACTTCGTACGATGTTGGCGTGGGATTCACTGTCGCGCCCTTTACCGTGAATGATAAGCAGGTTGCGAAACCCGGCTTGCCGCACCTCACGAATGAAATTAAACAGGTTCTGGCGACAGACCTCTACAGGCTGACGCAGTAAGTTAAGGCTGGCGTCCAGCGTATACTGCCCCTTGCGTAGCTTATCTAACACGCCCTGCTGAATGCCCTCTGCTTTGTATTCCAGAGGCTGATCCAGCGGGATAATATCCAGATAACCGCGCGTTAAGATGTTTTCATCTTCCTGTTCTGGCGGCAGTTGACGTGCTTTTTTACTGGCGGAGAGAGGATTCCACCGCGTGTTGTCCGCATCTCTGAGTGGCGTAACGTCATTCATCGCGTCACGGAACAGATTGTCATCGTCAAGGTTCATCGCTCGCCCCTGTAAAATGATATGACGCAAAATAGTGCTTAACCCGAATAGTAGCAAAATCGGGAAAGTCTGCGCTAACCCCGTTTTTAACCCTTATTCCCGGCCTTAAGATAAAGAAAGATCCTGTCTGAAATCATAAAACCGTAAACATATATTGACGGCCGTTACACTTTGACATCAAGAAAGCCAGTAATAACAGCCTTCAGCGAAGTGTAACAGACCACACTTTTTGTATGCCTAAAAACTGCTCGGATGAGTTCCTTTGCGAGCGAAAAATGGTAAAATTGACCGCAGTCAATTATCGTCGAGCAAACCACTATGTTCCCTGAAAAACGTATACAGTCAGGCGGTTGTGCGATTCACTGCCAGGATTGCAGCATTAGCCAGTTATGCATCCCTTTCACACTGAACGAACATGAGCTTGATCAGCTTGATAACATTATTGAGCGAAAGAAACCCATTCAGAAAGGTCATACGCTGTTCAAAGCCGGTGACGACCTCCGCTCCCTTTATGCTATCCGTTCCGGCACGATCAAAAGCTATACCATCACTGAGCAGGGCGATGAACAAATTACCGGGTTCCATCTGGCGGGTGATCTGGTCGGTTTTGACGCCATCATGAATGCCAGCCATCCAAGCTTTGCCCAGGCGCTGGAAACGGCGATGGTCTGTGAAATCCCCTTTGATACGCTGGATGATTTATCGGGCAAAATGCCGGCCCTGCGTCAGCAGATGATGCGTCTGATGAGCGGCGAAATCAAAGGCGATCAGGACATGATCCTGTTGCTGTCCAAGAAGAACGCTGAAGAGCGGCTGGCGGCCTTTATCTGGAACTTATCCCGCCGTTACGGTCAGCGGGGGTTCTCACAGCGTGAGTTCCGTTTGACCATGACGCGTGGCGACATCGGCAACTATCTGGGGTTAACCGTTGAAACCATTAGCCGTTTGCTGGGGCGTTTTCAGAAATCAGGCATGCTGGCGGTGAAAGGGAAATACATCACTATTGAGAACCACGCCATGCTGGAAGGTCTGGCGGGCCAGAGCCATCAGGCAGCCTGATGGTTAAGCCGGGTTAATAAATGTTATTTTATTGATCCGGCTACATCTTTTTCACTTTCTTACTGCGTTGAACATAGGCTATCTTTAATCCAGTCGCTTTGGTTTAAGGAGAGTAGCCTATGTCCCAGTATCAAAATATTCTGGTCGCCATCGATCCTCAACAGGATGACCAGCCCGCTCTGCGACGTGCGGTATATCTCAACCAGCTTATCGGCGGCAAAATCAAAGCTTTTCTGCCTATCTACGACTTCTCATATGAGATGACCACCCTGCTCTCACCGGATGAGCGCACCTCAATGCGTCAGGGCGTGATCTCTCAGCGCTCAGAGTGGATACGCGAACAGGCCCAGGCCTATCTGGATGCAGGCGTGGACATTGATATCAAAGTGATCTGGCATAACCGTCCTTACGAAGCCATCATTCAGGAAGTGCTGGCTCATCAGCATGATTTGGTGCTTAAGATGGCGCACCAGCACGATCGGCTGGAAGCGGTGATCTTTACGCCAACGGACTGGCATCTGTTGCGTAAATGTCCTTGTCCGGTGTGGATGGTCAAAGATCAGCCCTGGCCCGAAGGTGGCAAAGCTCTGGTGGCGGTTAACCTCGCCAGCGAAGAACCTCACCACGATGCACTGAATCAGAAACTCATTCGTGAAACCGTTAAACTGGCAGAAAGCGTAAACCATACCGAAGTTCATCTGGTGGGCGCCTATCCCATCACGCCGATCAATATTGCCATTGAGCTGCCCGACTTTGATCCCAGTGTGTACAACGACGCGATTCGTGGCCAGCACCTGGTGGCGATGAAAGCGCTACGGCAGAAGTTCTCTATCAGTGAAGAGTTCACCCATGTCGAGAAAGGTTTACCGGAAGAAGTCATACCCGAACTTTCAGGGCATCTGGGCGCGGGGATTGTGGTATTAGGCACTATTGGCCGAACCGGACTGTCGGCCGCTTTCCTGGGCAACACGGCGGAACAGGTGATCGATCACCTGCGCTGCGATCTGCTGGCGATAAAACCGGATGACTTTGTTTCGCCGATTACGCTTGAAGAGGATGACGAGCACGACTAATCAGGCGAGGTTCGCAACAAGGGCGACACAATGTGTCGCCCTTGTTTATTACAGCGCTTTAAGAATATTTTCCACGCTGGCTTTGGCATCACCAAACAGCATTTGGGTGTTTTCTTTGAAGAACAGCGGGTTTTGCACACCGGCATAGCCGGTATTCATTGACCGCTTAAACACAATCACGTTTTGCGCCTTCCACACTTCCAGCACCGGCATACCGGCAATCGGGCTGCCGGGATCGTCCTGAGCGGCGGGATTGACCGTATCGTTGGCACCGATCACCAGCACCGTATCCGTGTCGCTGAAGTCATCGTTAATTTCGTCCATCTCCAGTACCACGTCATAAGGCACTTTTGCCTCAGCCAGCAGGACGTTCATATGGCCGGGTAAACGCCCAGCGACCGGATGAATACCGAAGCGTACCTTGATGCCACGGGCGCGCAGTTTTTCGGTGATCTCGGCCACCGGATACTGTGCCTGTGCCACCGCCATCCCGTAGCCGGGCGTGATAATGACGCTCGTGGATGACTTAAGCATTTCTGCGGTGTCTTCCGCACTGATCTCGCGGTGTTCGCCAGCCTCTTCGCTGTCCGTTACCGCGCTGCTGTCGCTGCCAAAGCCGCCGGCAATGACGCTGATAAACGAACGGTTCATCGCCTTACACATAATGTAGGAGAGGATGGCACCCGATGACCCCACCAGCGCGCCGGTTACGATAAGCAGATCGTTGCTGAGCATGAAGCCTGCCGCCGCCGCCGCCCAGCCTGAATAGGAGTTCAGCATAGAAACGACGACAGGCATGTCTGCCCCGCCGATGGAGGCAACCAGATGCCAGCCGAAAGCCAGTGCAATGACCATCATGACAAACAGGGCAAATCCCTGCGCGCCGCTACTGTCAGTGTTGACGAACCACAGCAACAGCAGGAATGACACGATCAGCGCCAGCAGATTCAGCTTGTGCCGGTGAGGCAACATCAGTGGTCTGGACGACAGTTTTCCGCACAGCTTACCAAACGCAACCAGCGATCCTGTAAAGGTGACCGCACCAATAAAGATACCGATAAACACTTCGCTGAGATGGATATTTTCCATGACTGCGGGCAGTCCGGGGGCATGATCGATATAGCTGTTGATCCCCACCAATACCGCAGCCAGCCCGACAAAGCTGTGCAGAATGGCAACCAGCTCGGGCATTTCTGTCATTTCAACCCGTCTGGCTAACCGGATGCCGATGGCCCCGCCGATAACCATCGCCAGCAAAATCCAGACGACATTGCTGCTATCGGGACCAAAAATGGAGGCGATGAGCGCAATTGCCATGCCGCTGATGCCAAAGAGATTCCCTTGCCTTGAGCTTTCATGTTTAGAAAGCCCGGCAAGGCTCATAATAAAAAGTATTGCGGCAACAATGTATGCTGCTGTCACTAATCCGCCAGACATGTGTTACCCCTTACGAAACATTTTCAGCATGCGCTGCGTGACGGTGAAGCCACCGAAAATATTGATGCTGGCGATCAATACGGCAATAAAAGACAGGAAGCTGACCCAACCGCCATGTCCCATTTGCAGCACAGCGCCTACCACGATAATGCCGGAAATGGCATTGGTGACAGACATCAGCGGTGTATGCAACGCATGGCTCACGTTCCACACCACGTAGTAACCCACTACGCAGGCGAGCGCGAAGACGGTGAAATGTGACAGGAATTCACGGGGTGCGACGTTCGCCAGACAGGCAAAAAGCACGATGGCCAGCGCCAGCAGCAGATAGCTGCGTCGTGGCGATCCCGTCGCAACCTCACTCTTTTTCTGCACCGGTGCAGACGTGGTTGTGGCTTTAGGTGCAGCCGAGACCTGAATCGGTGGCGCAGGCCAGGTCACCTCGCCATCGCGCACGACGGTAACGCCACGGATGACAACATCGGCGAAATCGATAGCAATTTCACCGTTTTTCTCTTTGCACAGCAACTTCATCAGATTAACGAGGTTAGTGCCGTAAAGTTGTGAAGACTGGGTGGGTAAACGGCTCGGTAAATCGGTGTAGCCAATGATTTTCACGCCGTTGGCGGTGACGGTAACCTGATCGGCAACCGTCAGCGCACAGTTGCCGCCGGTTTGCGCCGCGAGGTCCACAATAACGCTGCCCGGCTTCATGCTGGCCACCATCTCTTCGGTGATGAGCGTTGGTGCGGGTTTTCCCGGAATCAGCGCCGTGGTGACGATGATATCGACCTCTTGTGCCTGCTGAGCAAACAGCGCCATTTCAGCTTGAATAAAGGCATCGGACATCACTTTGGCGTACCCATCGCCGCTGCCCGCGTCCTCTGCAAAATCGAGTTCAAGGAATTCCGCGCCCATACTCTGGACCTGCTCTTTGACCTCAGGACGCGTATCAAAAGCGCGCACAATGGCGCCAAGGCTGCCGGCTGCACCAATCGCCGCCAGGCCAGCCACGCCGGCACCAATGACCATGACTTTTGCCGGTGGCACTTTACCCGCCGCGGTGATCTGCCCGGTAAAGAAGCGGCCAAACTCATGTGCGGCCTCGACGATCGCACGATAACCGGCAATGTTCGCCATGGAACTGAGCGCGTCGAGCGACTGGGCGCGGGAAATACGGGGAACGGCGTCCATGGCCATCACCGTGACATGTCGCGCGGCGAGCTTTGCAAGCAGTTCGGGATGCTGAGCGGGCCAGATAAAGCTCACCAGCGTGCTGCCCTCGCGGGTCAGACCTGTCTCGTCATCATCGGGTGCGTTCACCTTCAGCACGATATCGGCCTGCCAGACCTGCTGGCTGTCAGTCAGCGAGGCCCCCGCGGCAAGATAGCTGTCATCATCAAAGCTGGCGCGCTTACCTGCATCATGCTCTACAGCCACGCTAAAACCCAGCTTGATTAGCTGTTCAACGGTCTTGGGCGTCGCTGCCACACGTGACTCGTTAGCCAATCGCTCTTTGGGTATTCCAATTAACATAGTTTTCCCTTTCATCGATTAAAGGAGGATGATCCTTGCGGTACACATTGCCGTGCCGATACCGACCATCAGGCAATGTGATAAAAAGCAATAACCTAATCGTTTCTAAAGCTACTGAAATTGTTACGGACGATCTACTGCACAGGCGCAGTTATGTCACATTCGCCGTAATATCCAGCCGGAGTGACACAATTCCGCATAACCTCACTGTACAGGGACATTAGCAGCAAACAATCTGCTGACTGTTGCGCGCTTCACCCTGATATTCCTTTTAAAAAAAGCTAAAATTAACAATGCATTAACTATTTTCGTACTGTTATCACAGCGCATTTCATCTTATTGTCTTAAGCGTAAGGCAAAATCGCGCGGCGCGCGGTCAGGATTGAATAATCTGGCTCACAACAAGAGATATATCGCAAAAAATGGCTGCGACAGCGTGTTTATAACATGTAATAATCAGCGGCTAATCTGTTATACATCAAGAGTCCAGCACGTTTTCGTACTCATTTTGCGTAAGGCGAAGGATCATTTTTATGAAGCTGAAGAACACTATTCTGGCATCTACCCTGTTATCTCTGCTGGCGGCAAATGCATTTGCGGCTAAAGAGCTGACGCCAGAACAAGCGGCCGCGTTGAAGCCATTCGAACGTATTAATATCACCGGTCGTTTCAATGCAATTGGCGATGCGGCCGATGCCGTTTCAAAACGTGCTGATGAACTGAATGCAGATTCTTATTACATTCAAGGCATTAACGACAGCAACGGTAACAGCGGCAACTGGCGCGTGACCGCAGACCTGTACAAGGCCAACGCGCCTAAAGCCAGTCAGGAAACTGAATACCGGATGTTCAATGGCCTGAAAGAGCTGCCCAAGGCAGAGGCTTATCGCCTGGAACCCTTCGATACCGTGACCGTCAACGGCTTCTTCCCGAGCCAGCCTGATGTGAATGACGCGATCTCCAAAGCCGCAAAAGAAAAAGGCGCAGCCTCCTTCTTTATCGTGCGTCAGGTTGATGCCAATACCGGCGGCAACCAGTTCATTACCGCGTACATCTATAAGGCCGATGCGAAACAACGCGTGGTGCAGAGTCCGGACACCATCCCGGCAGACTCTCAGGCGGGCAAAGCAGCGCTGGCGGCAGGCGGTGCAGCCGCTAAGAAAGTGGAAATCCCTGGCGTCGCCTCTTCAGAAACCCCTAGCAACACGGTAGGCCGCTTCTTTGAAACGCAGAGCTCAACCGGTAAACGCTATACGGTGACCTTGCCGGACGGCAAAGAGATCCAGGAAGTGAATGCGGTCACGGCAGCACAGATGCAGCCGTTTGATACCGTAACCTTTAGCGGACATTTTGGTACGCCAACCGAGGTTTCACAGGAAACCGCGAAACGCGCTGCTGAGAAAGGGGCTAAATTCTACCATGTGACGCGTCAGTGGCAGAACCAGAGCGGTGGCAACCTGACCGTGACAGCCGATCTGTTCAAATAAAATACCGCAGGGCGGCGCCCGCCGCCCTGTTGTCTGTTTGCATAATTCCTGCTCGATTTTGCATAGCCACGCATTGCCATCCTTCACCGCACTCCGTAAAATCCTCCGCCTGTTTTTCAGAGTATTTAACGCGCTATACGTAACACAATGACGATATAACGTTGTGTTTATGCTGGTCATCCAGCCACTTATGCTAGCAGGAAGAACGTTTTGGAGAAAAAATTAGGCCTCAGTGCCCTGACAGCGCTGGTTCTCAGCTCTATGCTGGGCGCAGGTGTTTTCAGCTTGCCGCAAAATATGGCGGCGGTCGCCGGTCCGGCGGCGCTGTTGATCGGCTGGCTGATCACGGGCGTGGGGATTATCTTCCTCTCGCTGGCGATGCTGTTACTGACGCGGCTGAAACCTGAACTGGACGGCGGGATTTTTACCTATGCCCGCGCCGGATTTGGCGAACTGACCGGATTTTGTTCCGCGTGGGGTTACTGGCTGTGTGCGGTTATCGCTAACGTCTCCTACCTGGTTATCGTTTTTTCTGCGCTGAGCTTCTTTACGGATACGCCTGATCGGATCATTTTTGGCAACGGTAACACGTGGCAGGCGATGCTGGGCGCATCGGTGCTGCTGTGGCTGGTTCACTGGCTGGTGCTGCGCGGGGTGCAAACCGCTGCCAGCATCAACCTGCTGGCAACCCTTGGCAAACTGGTTCCACTGTTGCTGTTTGTTGTGCTGGCCGTTCTGGCCTTCAATTATGACCGGTTTCACTTCGATTTTTCCGGACTCAGTTTGGGCGTCCCCTTGTGGGAACAGGTCAAGCAGACCATGCTGCTCACGCTGTGGGTGTTTATCGGCGTGGAAGGCGCGGTGGTTGTATCCTCTCGTGCAAAGCATAAAAAGGATGTCGGACGCGCGACGCTGTTGGCGGTGCTGGCTGCCCTGCTGGTCTATTTGCTGGTGACGCTGCTGTCACTGGGCATCGTTCCCCGTGCGGAGCTGGCGGAAATGCGGAATCCTTCCATGGCGGGCCTGATGACGCGCCTGACGGGGAGCTGGGGTAACGCCATTATTGTGGTGGGCCTGATTATTTCCGTGTGCGGGGCTTACCTGAGCTGGACGATCATGGCGGCTGAAGTGCCCTTTATTGCCGCACAGCAGGGTGCGTTTCCACGCAGTATTGCCCGGCAGAACGCCCGCAACGCGCCTGCCGCCTCGTTATGGCTGACAAACGGCAGTATTCAGGTTTGCCTGATCCTCATTGCCCTGACCGGCGCGGATTACAACACGCTGCTCACCATTGCCTCTGAAATGATTCTGGTGCCCTATCTGCTGGTCGGACTTTATCTGATTAAAGTGGTGAAAGGACAGCAAAAACCCTGGGCGCTTGCCGTCGGTGTGGGCGCCAGCCTGTATGGCATCTGGCTGTTGTATGCGTCAGGCCCGCTGCATCTGTTTACGTCAGTGGTGCTCTATGCGCCGGGTATTTTACTGTTTATTTTTGCGCGCCGTCGCGGGCATGAGGTGGCATTGAAACCGGTCGAACGGGTTGCCATGATGCTGATCGTGGCGGCAACCCTTCCTGCGATGTGGGAACTGCTTGCCTAGTGCGCCTGATCCAGTACGACACACAGCAGGTCATCCTGCTGTGTCAGTGCTACAGGCTTAGGGTATTCTTCATGAATAGCCTCAAGCTGCTTGTCTGACAGCGGGTACGGAAGCTGAATATCGAAGCGGGAAATGTGTTGCTGCTCGGCAAGCGTGATCAAACGGGCTATGTTGATTTCATCGCTGACCTGCGTTGAAATGATTTGTAATGCTAATTCTTTAAGCTGATCTTCACTCGCCTGTAAGCTGTGCGCAGATTTGCGTGTCACCATGCCAAATATAGGCAGTACGCCGTAGATTGCATCCACAAAGCTCCATCGTTTTTTACAGGATGCCGACAGGAAATCACTGTAATTAAAGCAGATGCGATCGCGGTATACCGCTGATGCCAGCTCTTTATCAAACACTTTGGCTCCTCAAGGTGATCACAATGAATCCGGAACACACGTTAAACGCAGGGTTAATGACTGTCTATTTTGCGGAATATATCCCAGTTACTCAAGGATATTTCGTGTGATTGCATAGAGCTCTGCGTCAGGAAAAGTTATGCTTTACCCCTCCTTTTTACGTTAGAAAGCATCATGCACAAAATCGTTTACGTTGAAGATGAACCGGAAGTGGGCTCGCTGATTGCCGCTTACCTTGGACGACATGATATTGAAGTGATTGTGGAGACGCGCGGCGATCGGGCGGAAGCCACTATTGTCGAGCAGCAGCCCGACCTGGTCATGCTGGATATCATGCTACCTGGCAAAGACGGTATGTCAATCTGTCGTGACTTACGCGCGAACTGGCAGGGACCGATTGTCCTGCTCACGTCTCTCGACAGCGACATGAACCATATCCTGGCGCTGGAGATGGGCGCCCAGGATTATATCCTGAAAACGGCGCCCCCTGCGGTGTTGCTGGCCCGACTGCGCCTGCATCTGCGCCAGTCCCAGCAGGGCCAGAGCGAAGAAGCCCCGGCGCCAGCGAAAAACAATCGCATGTTACGCTTTGGCTCTCTGACGATTGATGCGCTCAATCGTCAGGTCGTGCTGTTTGACGAAAACATTGCCCTGTCTACGGCAGATTTCGATTTGCTCTGGGTGCTGGCGAGCCATGCCGGGCAAATTCTGAACCGTGACGCGCTGCTAAAAACGCTGCGCGGCGTCAGCTACGACGGGATGGATCGCAGCATTGACGTGGCGATTTCGCGCCTGCGCAAAAAGCTGCACGACAGCGCCACCGAGCCATTTCGTATTAAAACCATCCGTAATAAAGGCTATCTGTTTGCGCCACAGGCCTGGGACACGCGTTCGGTATGAAAAAACTTTTTATTCAGTTCTACCTGCTGCTGTTTGTCTGTTTCCTGGTGATGTCGCTAATGGTCGGGCTGGTTTACAAATTTACCGCCGAGCGTGCCGGTCGCCAGTCAATGAACGACCTGATGGCCAGTTCGCTCTATCTGATCCGCAGCGAACTGCGTGAGATCCCGCCACGGGACTGGAATAAGACGATTAAGAGTCTCGATCTCGGCTTGTCGTTTGAGCTGCATATTGAGCCAATGAGTAAGTTTGAACTGGATGAAAATGAACTGCGCCGGCTGCGCGCAGGCGAAATCGTGGCGCTGGATGATAAATACACTTTCCTGCAGCACATTCCGCGCAGCCACTACGTTCTGACCGTTGGGCCAATCCCTTACCTGTTTTATCTGCATCAGATGCGCCTGCTGGATATGGCCCTGGTGGTGTTTATCGGGATGTCGCTGGGGTTGCCGGTTTTTATCTGGCTGCGTCCGCACTGGAAAGAGATGCTGCGGCTGGAGCACGCGGCTCAGCGTTTTGGTCAGGGACAGCTTGATGTCCGCACGCACTTCGACAGCACCTCTAGCCTGTTCAGGGTCGGCGTGGCTTTTAACCAAATGGCGGAAAACATTAATACGCTGGTCGCCAGTAAAAAACAGCTGATTGACGGCATCGCCCACGAACTGCGAACGCCGCTGGTACGTTTGCGCTATCGTCTGGAGATGAGCGACAATCTGACCGAAGCGGAGTCAGCGGCATTGAACCGCGATGTCAGCCAGTTAGAAAGCCTGATTGAAGAGCTGCTGACCTATGCCCGTCTTGACCGGCCCCGCGTCGATCTTAATTTGCAGTCGCTGGATCTGGCGAACTGGTTACGTGAGCGCATGGAAGATTTCCGGGCGATAAACCCGGAGACACAGATCGATCTTGATTTACCCCAGCGTGAAAACTACGGGATTTCAGATACCCGACTGATGGAGCGCGTACTGGATAACCTGGTCAATAACGCACTGCGTTATGCCGGTCAGCGCCTGCGGGTTAGCCTGTGGTTTGATGGTGCGCTGGGGAACCTGCAGGTCGAAGATGATGGCCCGGGCATTCCCCTTGATGAACGTGAACGCGTATTTGAACCTTTTGTACGACTCGACCCAAGCCGTGACCGCGCCACCGGGGGCTGTGGGCTTGGCCTTGCCATCGTTCACTCTATTGCCCATGCATTAAGTGGCCGGGTTTCAATTGAAACCAGCCCGCTAGGCGGGGCCAGCGTTCGCTTTTGCTGGCCGCTGGATCTTCCCTTTCGGGAACTGCCCCGACGTTAACTCATTCAGGAGCATTATGTGACTTCAGCTTATCAACAACTTTGTGCCACTTTTCAGCGCCTGTCGCGTTTCAGCCACGTCAGCGCCATCGCCGGATGGGATATGCAGACCACGATGCCACCAGGTGGCAGTGCGGCGCGGGGGGAAGCGCTGGCGGAGATGAGTGTTTTGCAGCACCAGATCCTGACAGACAAGCGCCTGGGTGACTGGCTTGAGCAGGCAGAACAGCAATCTCTCAATGATGTAGAGCGCGCCAACCTGCTCGAGATGCGTCGCGCCTGGACCCAGGCGACCTTACTGCCTGCCGAACTGGTCGAAGCAAAATCCATTGCGGGTTCGCGCTGTGAACATGCCTGGCGCAGCCAGCGTCCCGCCAATGACTGGCCGGGCTTTGCCACAAATTTGAAAGAGGTGGTGCGCTTAAGTCGTGAGGAAGCGCAACTGCGCGCGCAAGCCAATGGCTGTTCCCGTTACGATGCCCTGCTCGATGTTTTTGAGCCGGGGATGACCAGCGCCCGACTGGATGAGACGTTTGGACAGTTAAAAACCTGGCTACCGGCGCTGTTGCAACAGGTAGTGGAAAAACAGGCGCAAGAACCCAAGTTAACCCCTCAGGGGCCATTCCCCATTGAGGCGCAGCGCGAGCTGGGGCTGAGCATTATGGCCGAGCTGGGCTTTGACTTTAACCATGGTCGGCTGGATATCAGTGCGCATCCTTTCTGCGGCGGCGTCCCCGACGATGTGCGCATCACCACCCGTTACAATCAGGATGAATTTCTGAGTGCCATGATGGGCGTGATCCATGAAACCGGCCATGCCCGTTACGAGCAAAACCTGCCCAAACAGTGGCGGGGCCAGCCGGTGGCACTGGCGCGCTCCACCGCCATTCATGAATCACAAAGTCTGTTTATGGAAATGCAGTTGGGCCGCAGCGCGCAGTTCCTGCAACGCATCCTGCCGCAGGTGATCGCTAAGATGGGGGCGCAACCGGCACTGCAGGCTGATAACTTTGTGCGTTTAGCTCAGCAGGTAAAACCCGGATTGATTCGCGTGGATGCCGACGAGCTGAGCTATCCGGCCCACGTGATTCTGCGTTATGAAATTGAACGTGCGCTCATCGAAGGTGAGATTGAGGTCGAGGATATCCCCGCACTCTGGGATGAGAAAATGCAGCAGTCTCTGGGCATCGATACGCGCGGGAATTACCGCAACGGCTGCATGCAGGATATTCACTGGACCGATGGCGCGTTCGGCTATTTCCCGACCTATACGTTGGGCGCGATGTACGCGGCTCAGTTGTTCCAGGCTTTGCAAAAAGCGATTCAACAGTCGGCAGAGCTGATTTTGCATGGCGAACTGCAGCCCGTTTTTGACTGGCTCCAACAGAATATATGGCAACACGGCAGCCGTTTCTCTACCGATCAGCTGATGCTCAATGCCACGGGAGAGGCGCTGAACCCGGACTATTTCCGCAAACACCTTGAGCAGCGTTACCTGAACAGTTAAGGTAGCAGGCGGCCTGAAGGCCGCCTTTCACTTCCCCCCGCCCACTTTGTACAATCGGTTACACGGCGATACCAATGACCCACGGACGCGCCTGTTATTTTCTCATATAGTCATTTCACCGGCCCCGCAGTGGGCTACACATGAAAAAATAGTCCGAGGGTTTTGCAATGAAAAAATTATTTGCACTGGTAATCGCCGCTGCCATGGGTCTGTCTTCAGTTGCTTTCGCTGCCGAGACAACTGCTGCTCCAGCCGCTGCTGCTACCACTACTACTACCGCTGCACCTGCTAAGACCGAACACAAAGCTGCCGCTCACAAGAAGCACCATAAAGCTGCACAGAAAGCTCAGGCTGCTAAGAAAAAAGCAGTGAAGAAAGACACCGCGCAGAAAGCTCAGGCGGCTAAAAAGAAAGTCGCTAAGAAAGATACCGCTCAGAAAGCGCAGGCCGCTAAAAAGCATCACAAAGCTAAACCAGCCCAGAAAGCCCAGGCTGCTAAGAAACACCACAAAGCTAAACCAGCCCAGAAAGCTCAGGCTGCTAAAAAACACCACAAAGCTAAAGCAGCCCAGAAAGCCCAGGCCGCTAAAAAACACCACAAAGCTAAACCAGCTCAGAAAGCCCAGGCTGCTAAAAAGCACCACAAAAAAGCCGCTAAAAAATAAGGTCACCCTTTAGGGTTCCGAGTAAGCGTTAATAATTAAAACACCCGGTTCTGCCGGGTGTTTCTTTACTGGAGTGGCTAATATGGTCCGTCGCTATCGCTTCGAAATTATTCTGATTGTGATGATCTTATGTGGCGTTATCGCGGCCAGTTTTTTTATTTAGTCGCTGTCGCGTACTGATTAACTGAAAAGACTCCCTTTTTTACCGCTCACTGACTATAGTTATGTCACTTCAGTAATAACAAAAACGTTTTCTTTTTCTCGCTATTGAGAGTTCTATGCGCCTGGCTACCCTGTTAATCGTTGGACTTTTCAGTTTCACCGCCGTTGTTCATGCCGATGATAATGATGATTCACCGACGCCTGCCGAAATAAAAATGCTGTTTTTTGGTAAGGATCATCGTCAGGCGATTACCGACGTCAGCGACGCGCCCTGGGATGCGATAGGTCAACTGGAAACCGAAAGTGGTAACCTGTGCACCGCAACGCTTATTTCACCACACCTGGCACTGACCGCAGGCCACTGTTTACTGACGCCACCGGGCAAGTTCGATAAGCCGGTCGCGCTGCGCTTTATGTCGACCAAAAAAGGCTGGCGCTACGAGATCCACAACATTGATGCCCGCGTTGAACCTTCTCTGGTCCACAGGCTAAAAGCCGATGGCGAAGGATGGATCGTCCCCAGCAGCGCAGCACCGTTCGACTATGGTCTGGTTATTTTACGCAATCCCCCTTCTGCCATTACGCCGATTCCGCTGTTTGATGGCTCACGCAGTGATTTAACGGACGCGCTTAAAGAAGCCGGACGTAAAGTGACTCAGGCTGGCTACCCTGCCGATCATCTTGACAGCCTGTATTCACACAGCGACTGCCTCATCACCGGCTGGGCGCAGCGTGCCGTGTTATCGCACCAGTGCGATACGCTGCCGGGTGACAGCGGTTCGCCGCTACTGTTGAAAGGCGATAAAGGCTGGCAGCTGATTGCCGTGCAGAGTTCGGCACCTGCCGCAAAAGATCGCTATCTTGCGGATAACCGGGCGATTGCCGTGACCTCCTTCAAAGACCGGCTTGAAGCACTGGCCCAGTAGGTTGCCTGAGGGGTTACACGATCTGAACACATAAAAAAGCCCGCATCCATCAAGGTGCGGGCTTTTTTTACGCGAGCTGTCTCAGCAACTAGCCTGCGATTTGCTCCATTGCCTGCAGGATGCGTTTATCCGAGATCGGATAAGGCGTTCCCAGCTGTTGCGCAAACTGGCTGATTCGTAGCTCTTCAATCATCCAGCGGATATGCTGCACGTCCGCGTCATCCTGACGCTGCGGCGGCAATTTATTCCACCATGCCTGCCTCGCTTGCTCGACGGCCTGCACTTTGAGCATTCGGGCGCGATCGCTATGAGGATCGACCGGCAACTTCTCCAGCCGTCGCTCAATGCCGTGCAGATAACGCAGCGTATCTGCCAGATGCTGCCAGCCATTCTGGGTGACAAAACCCCGGTAAACCAGGCCGTTCATCTGCGCTTTTATATCCGCCAGTGCCAGCGCCAGCGTCATATCTACCCGCCCTTTCAGACGTTTGTTAATCGAAAATACCGCTGTCAGAATCTGCTCAACCTGCTTTGCGATCTCTACCACGGTATCATTGAGTTCGGCGCGCACTTTTTCCCTTAGCGCTTCGAACTGCGTTTGCTCCCATGCCGGGCCACCGGCTTCCGCGATTAACTTGTCAACGCCGCAGGCAATGCAGTCATCAATCAGCTCCATGACCTTGCCGTAAGGGTTAAAATACAGCCCCAGCTTGGCTTTGTTCGGCAACTTTTCATGCAGATACTTCACGGGGGACGGAATATTCAGCAACAACAGGCGACGCTGACCGCGCCACATCATTTTCTGCTGCTCATGCTCGCTGTCAAACAAGCGGATGCCCACGCTGTCCTTCTCGTCAACCAGAGCAGGCCAGGCTTTTACCTCATAGCTGCCGCGCTTTTGCTGGTAACTGCGCGGTAAATCGCCAAAGCTCCAGAGGTGCAAACCGCTCTGCTCCAGGCCATCGTCCGCCACGTTAGAGAGCGTTTCCTGCACCTTTCCTTTTAACAGGCGTTTCAGCGCAGCAAGATCTTTGCCTTCCTGAAGTTTGCGGTTGTGCTCATCGACAACCCGAAACGTCATTTTCAGATGATCGGGCACCTGTTCCCACTGCCAGTTGTCTCGCTCCAGCGTCACGCCGGTCATGCGGCGGAATTCCCGCGAAAGCGCATCCAGCAATGGCATCTCCATGGCGGTAATGCGGCCTAAGAATGCTTCAGCATAGTTAGGAGCAGGCACCAGGTTGCGGCGCAGTGGCTTAGGTAACGATTTAATCAGGGCGATGATCAGCTCGCGCCGCACGCCGGGGATCTGCCATTCAAAACCCGCTTCCTCCACCTGGTTAAGCAGCGGTAAAGGTATATGGACCGTCACGCCATCGGCATCCGCACCGGGTTCAAACTGATAACTCAGCTTGAGTTTAAGGTTTCCCTGATGCCAGACGTTGGGATAGTCGAGCTGGCTGACCTTATCCGCGCCCTCTTTGATCAGCATCTGCTTATCAAAGTTCAGCAGTTCAGCATTGGTTTTGCTGGCCTGCTTCCACCACGTGTCAAAATGGCGGGCTGAAACGACATCCTTGCCCACGCGCCGATCGTAGAAAGCAAACAGCGTTTCATCATCCACGAGAATATCGCGGCGACGCGATTTATGTTCCAGATCTTCGACTTCGCTGCGCAGTTTCTGGTTAGCGCGGAAAAACGCATGACGCGTCTGCCAGTCGCCCTCAACCAGCGCATGGCGAATAAACAGCTCGCGGCTGAGCGTGGGATCGATGGTGCCGTAATTCACCTTGCGCGCAGCCACAATCGGCAAACCGTAAAGAGTCACTTTCTCACTGGCCATCACCGCGCCTTGCGATTTCTCCCAGTGCGGTTCGCTGTAGCTGCGTTTGATCAGGTGCTGCGCCAGCGGCTCAATCCACTCGGGATCGATGCGCGCCGCCATGCGGCCCCACAGCCGGCTGGTTTCCACCAGTTCAGCGACCATTGTCCATTTAGGCGGCTTTTTAAACAGCCCAGAGCCGGGAAAGATAGCAAAACGGGCGTTGCGTGCGCCGGTAAACTCTTGTTTATCAGCGTCTTTCTGACCGATATGTGACAGTAAGCCGGTCAGCAAGGCACAGTGAATCTCTCTGTACTCCGCTGGTTCGCTGTTAACGGGAATGCCCAGTTCGCGCACTACCTGACGGAGCTGGGTATAGATATCCTGCCATTCGCGTACGCGCAGATAGTTTAAATAGTCTGTTTTACACTGACGGCGGAACAGGTTACCGGACAGCGCTTTCTGCTGTTCGCCCAGGTAGTTCCACAGGTTCACAAACGCCACAAAATCTGACTCTTTATCCGCAAAGCGCCGGTGTTTTTCATCCGAGGCCTGCTTTTTGTCGGCAGGACGTTCGCGCGGGTCCTGAATCGATAAGCCGGCAGCGATGATCATCACTTCCCGCACGCAGCCGTACTGCTGTGCTGCCAGCACCATGCGCGCCAGGCGCGGATCGACAGGCAACTGCGCCAGCTGGCGGCCGGAGCCGGTGAGTGTGTAATGTCCGTCGTCATTGAGGGTTAATGCCCCCAGCTCCTCCAGGAGCCTTACGCCATCCTGAATGTGACGTTTATCCGGTGCTTCCACGAACGGGAAGGCCGCGATATCGCCCAGCCCCAGCGCGGTCATCTGCAGAATAACCGAGGCCAGATTGGTTCGCAGGATTTCAGGATCGGTAAAGGCAGGACGGCTCAGGAAATCGTCTTCGGCATAGAGCCGTATGCAGATCCCTTCCGACACGCGCCCGCAACGTCCTTTACGCTGATTCGCGGAGGCCTGCGAAATCGGCTCTATCGGCAGGCGCTGCACTTTCGTGCGATAGCTGTAGCGGCTGATACGCGCCGTGCCGGGATCGATAACGTATTTGATGCCCGGTACGGTCAGCGACGTTTCGGCGACGTTGGTTGCCAGCACGATACGCCGCCCGCTGTGCGACTGAAATACCCGGTTCTGCTCGCTGTTAGACAGACGGGCATAGAGCGGCAACACTTCGGTATGGGGCAGATCGCGCTTCATCAGCGCGTCGGCGGTATCGCGAATTTCGCGCTCACCGCTCATAAAAATCAGGATGTCGCCCCGGCCTTCACGCCCCAGCTCATCGACCGCGTCGAAGATGGCCTGCAGTTGATCGCGGTCAACATCCTCCGCCTCTTCCACCACCGGACGGTAGCGCACTTCTACCGGATAGGTGCGGCCCGACACCTCAATCACCGGCGCGTTGTTGAAATGACGAGAGAAGCGCTGGGGATCGATGGTTGCTGACGTAATAATCACTTTCAGATCGGGACGACGCGGCAGTAACTCCCGCAGGTAGCCCAGCAGGAAGTCGATATTCAGGCTGCGTTCATGAGCCTCATCAATGATGATGGTGTCATACTGCATCAGCATGCGGTCCTGCTGGATTTCCGCCAGCAGAATTCCGTCTGTCATGAGTTTAATCTGGGTCGTTTCGCTGACCTGATCGTTAAACCGCACTTTGTAACCCACACAGCCACCGAGCGAAGTTTCCAGCTCGTCGGCGATGCGGTTGGCAACGGTTCGCGCCGCCAGCCGACGCGGTTGGGTATGACCAATTAAACCGGTGATACCGCGTCCAAGCGTCAGGCAAATTTTGGGCAACTGGGTGGTTTTGCCCGATCCGGTTTCGCCCGCGACGATAACCACCTGGTGTTCACGAATCGCCTCTGCGATGGCCTGCTGCTTCTGGCTGACTGGCAGATTTTCCGGAAACGTGATGCGCGGCGTCGCCGCAACACGTTGTGCAACGCGGCGCTCTGCAACAATGATATCCTGCTCAAGCTCGGCGGCGATGCTTTGCTGAGCGTCGGGATTTTTGATTTTTTTGGCGCCATGTAACCGACGCTGCAAGCGTTGACGGTCACGCAGCATTAACGCATCAAGCCGCGACCAGAGCGGCGTTAATGGGGATGAAACCGGAGAAGACATAGTAGTGACGTACCTTACTCAGACGGTGTGGATTCAGCGTACAGTGCTAAGATAACCCGCTGATTAACGCTAATAATTGCGCCTAGCATAGCACATTCCCTTTTACGCCGTGATGGTCGGCAAAACCGGCTTGTTCAATTAATTCGAATATAGCTCTCGAAATATTGCGCTTTCACCCTAAGGCCGATGTTTGTAAAGTGTAAACCATTGAGCGGAAAGCCTTCCGCATAACAGACAGGAAACTACTATGAGCAAAGTACTCGTTCTGAAATCAAGCATTCTTGCGGGTTATTCTCAGTCAAGCCAGCTGGCAGACTTCTATATCGAGCAGGCACAGGCTAAGGGCGACCAGATCACCGTGCGCGATCTGGCTGCTAACCCGGTTCCGGTACTGGACGGTGAGTTAGTTGGCGCACTGCGCCCTTCTGATGCGCCACTGTCACCGCGTCAGCAGGAAGCGCTGGCACTGTCTGATGAACTGATTGCCGAGCTGCAGGCGCACGACGTTATCGTGATGGCGGCCCCAATGTACAACTTCAACATCCCGACTCAGCTGAAGAACTATTTCGACCTGATCGCGCGTGCTGGCGTGACCTTCCGTTATACCGAAGCGGGCCCGGAAGGTCTGGTGAAAGGTAAACGTGCGGTGATTCTGTCGAGCCGTGGTGGCATTCATAAAGACAGCCCTTCTGACCTGCTAACCCCTTACGTCAAGCTGTTCCTGGGCTTTATCGGCATCACCGACGTTGAGTTCGTGTTGGCTGAAGGCATCGCTTACGGCCCGGAAGTAGCCACGAAAGCAACCAGCGAAGCCAAAGACGCGATTAAGCAGATTGCTACTGCGTGATAATGCTGTTTGACGCGGAACCGGGCATCAGCCCGGTTTTTTTATGCCTGCATCGCCCTGCTCAATAGGGCTATTTCTGCAACCACTGCCCGTTAATGCCCTGAACGTATTCCCCCGTCCCCGCCCGCGTGACCAGCTTTTGTCCAGCGATGCGGGCCACCTCATCGGTTTTCAGGTTGTTCTGCCCGGCAAGACGCTGGTACTCTGCGCGCCGTCCGTCATTGATGCGTTTAACCAGTGCGAGGGTTTCGCTGTCGTCTGATCGAGGGGCAATATAACCGGACAGGGTTTCGCCGACCCGGCCCGACTGACGGGCCTCATCAAGCGTCAGAGCCCAGGCCGGCTGGCTCATCGTCGTCGCCAGTAAAAGTGCAAGACCAATGCGTTTCATGCTGGCTCTCCTCAGAACAGGCCGCTCTGGTTTTTCAGTAAGGCTTCGACATCCTTGTCCACTTTGATGTGGATCTCATGCTCAATTTTCACATTCATATTAATAGTAATGGGGTCTTTTGGCGCAGCCACTTCGATGCGTGGCACACAACCCATCAGCGGTAGCCAGGCTACCATCAGCAGTAAGGCCCTGAGGCTCATGGTGATTGATCCTTTTTTGACGGCAAGGTGGCATTTTGCTCCACCCAGGATTGCAAATTATCGCCAAAGCGCAGGCTGCGCCACAGCTGGAACAGGTTTTCCTGATGACGATAATTTAAATTAACGGTCTGATTACGATTACTGAAGCGGCTGGTGCCTTTTACCTGGGCTTCCATCGTCAGCTCCCCGAGATTGTCCAGATTAAGCGTGGCCCATGACCGCGAAATCTCCATGTAGCGCAGCCAGTCCATCGCCGCACCGGCGGCGACATTGTTGCGGGTAATGGCATCGGCCATATCTTTATCCATACGGAAAGTCAGCGGCCCGCTGTTGGCAATCCAGCCATTTTCAATAATCCAGTGGGGATTACTGATCCACAGCGGTAACTCGCCATTCACGTTTCCTGACATGGCAAACTGTTTAGGTTTAATGGCGCTGACGAGCTTGCTGAGGCTTATGTCACGGAGCGAAACGCGCGCCGGGCTGTGCTGAGGCAGGCGCAGGGATGGCAGGGTAATGTGTCCGCCCAGTAGATCCATACTGACATCCTGTAACCACAGCGGATCGTTTTCACGCCAGGGATAAGCGCCCTGCAGGTCGGCCCGAATGTTCTGCATCGCAAACTGATTTTTAATCTCGGCGATACGTAACGAAACCGGCCCGCGTAACCCGAAATGCCACTGTTGATTTTGCAGTCGGAATGGCAGCGAAAAATCCACCCCGTTGACCTGGCTGTCCGGCGTCCAGACGCTGCCGTTTTTCACCGTCCAGTGACCGCCAGCCTGAAAGCCCTGTCTGGCGGCGGCAGAAAAAGCCACCTGAGCGCGTAACTCACCTGACTGAATCTTCATTTTAAGTTCAGGGCTGAGGAGCGGCTGGAATACCGTCAGCGACTGCGTTGGCCACCAGGCCTGTCCGCGTAAACGCTCGCTGTCCCATCGGCCGTTAACACGTACCGGCCCCACCTTGCCCGCGTTCAGCTGTCCGCCCCAGACGAAATGCCCGGGATCGCTGCCCGTCGCACCGAAGTCCAGCGTTGAGGCCGCCAGCCTGCCCCCGTAGCTGAAGCGCGTTTCTCCTGCCTGCATCTGGAATTGGCCGGTAAATGACGGGTGGTGCGCATCACGCTGCCAGTTCACCGGCGCCGTTAGCGTTAAGCGCGGCTTCTCTACCCGAACGCTGCCGTATTCCAGCTGATTGAAACCTGTAGACAGGCTATCCAGATGAATCAGCGTATCGCGCCAGCCGCCCGTGCCATTGACGTCCCACTTTGCCTGTAAGGGACGCATTTCTCCCTCGCCCCAGTAACGCCAGTTCCAGACGCCTGAATCCGGCCAGAAGTTATGCGCGCCGCCATCCAGGTGCAGCGTAAAGCGGCCAAAGCTGGGATCGTGAGCGCGGAGAATGGCCTGCAGGCGTCCGGAGATGCCTTGCGAAGATAAGCGCACGCCGGCCAGCGGCCAGCGCGCTTCATCGACTTCCAGCGTGGAGAGCAAACGCCCGCGCAGGCGCAAAAGTGCTTTGGGTTTTATCGTCAGTTGCGGATTGAGCAACGAGCCGTTCAGCTCGCCGGGAATGCTGCCGTAAAGCTGCATCGCCGCGAATTTGCTTTCGCCCGTCAGTTGCAAAGGCAGCTGGCTTTGCGTAAGGCTGAGGTGGCCCGGCCCCATCCCCAGCACCACGTTACCTTTACCGCCCCGGCCCTGCGTGAGCATATTGAGACGACCGACGATTTGGGTCGCCTCCAGCCCGTCCTGCCAGTTATTCAGCGTCAGATTGACGAAACCCGACAGCGGCTGCGAGGCCAGTGGCCAGTAATATTCACCTTTTTCGATATCAATACGGGTTCGGCTGGCCTGCCAGGGAAGATGGAGTAAAGGACGATCGCTGCCCCCCGTGGTGACATTAAGCAGACCACGTTGATGCGCCCAACTGAGCGCAGCGTCCACGGGTTGCGGAAATGCCGCCAGCGCCAGCGTGCCGGTAATTTCACCGTTCACCGGCAAGCCGTTGGCATATTTGGGCAGTTCGAAGTGGCCATTGAGGCTGAGCGGTTCGGGTAAAGCGGGATGCGTCACCGTCAGTTGACTGATATTGAGCTGCTGTCCTTGTAATGTGGCGTCGAGCTGCAGGTTATCACCGAGGTAGTGTAACTGCTGGCGCGATTTATCCAGCGTCAGATCCAGCCCGCCAGCATAATCCTGCCAGGGGGAAACGGTCAGTTTACCAATATGAATGTCGGCGCCCGGCAACATCGCCTGCCACTGGGCCAGAGTTTTGGGCGCGGCCGTATCGTTTTGCGTTTCAGGTAGCTGTTGCAGACATTCAGTTTCCAGCGTGACCTGATCCGCATTGAGCGCCCAGCGCGCGTGATGCCAACCCAGCGCGGCGTTTTTGACACTCGCCAGACGGCAGTCATCCGCCAGGTAATGGATGTTGGGAAACAGCACCTGCGCATTCCGCCAGCGTGGCGCGCCCTCCAGCTCGACGCGCGTACCTGCAGGCAGCCAAATGCCCACCAGGCGCGGCAGCCACTGTGTGATCGTCAGTAGTAATCCCAGCAGCAATAAAATCAGCGCCAGAACAGCGGCGAGACGTCGACGGAAAATCCGCGGCATGAAAACAAGCATCCTTTTTTTCTCACTATCCTGAGAATAATGATGGCACGTAACGTCCGGAAGGTGAAGGTTTCACCGCGAAAGGTAAACAGCGACCAGCAAAAAGCAACAGAAAACGTTATTCTTGTTACATTCCCTTTTCAGGAGCACAACGATGAAAATCGCCGTATACAGTACTAAACACTATGACCAGAAGTACCTTGAACAGGTCAACCAACAGTATGGTTTCGAACTGGTCTTTTTTGATTTTTTACTCAGCGAAAGCACGGCGAAGACAGCGGTAGACTGCGATGCGGTAAGTATCTTTGTGAATGATGACGGCAGCCGCCCGGTGCTCGAAGAGCTGGCGGGGCTGGGCGTCCGCTACATTGCCCTGCGCTGTGCGGGATTTAACAATGTCGATCTCGACGCGGCAGCCGAACTGGGGCTTCAGGTCGTCCGCGTGCCTGCCTACTCCCCGGAAGCCGTTGCCGAGCATGCCGTGGGGCTGATGATGACGCTGAACCGCCGGATTCATCGCGCTTACCAGCGCACCCGCGACGCCAATTTTTCGCTGGACGGCCTGACCGGTTTTAACATGCATAACAAAACGGCCGGCATCATTGGCACCGGCAAAATCGGCATCGCCACGCTGCGCATATTAAAAGGGTTCGGAATGCGTTTACTGGCGTTTGATCCTTATCCCAGCGAGCAGGCTTTAGCGCTCGGCGCGGAGTATGTCGATCTGAAAACCCTGTTTGCCGAGTCGCACGTCATCAGCCTGCACTGTCCACTGACGGCGGAGAACCATCATTTACTCAACGCACAGGCTTTTTCGCAGATGCGTGACGGCGTCATGATCATTAATACCAGTCGGGGCGGATTAATTGATTCTCAGGCTGCGATTGATGCGTTGAAGCAGCAAAAAATAGGCGCGCTGGGCATGGACGTTTATGAAAACGAGCGGGATCTGTTCTTTGAAGACAAATCTAATGATGTGATTCAGGATGATGTATTCCGCCGCCTGTCAGCCTGTCATAACGTGCTGTTTACCGGTCATCAGGCGTTTCTCACCGCCGAAGCCCTGACGGCGATTTCAGACACCACGCTGGAAAACCTCAGCCAGCTAAACCGCGGCGAAACCTGTCAGAATCGGGTTACCGCCTGACGTATCCGGCCGGTGTTATCCGGCCTGAACCCGTTAGCGTGCGCAGTTACCGCCGATCAGCGCTTGTTCGCTGCAGCGGCGGCCGTTAACTAACTGGCACATCCCGATGCGCGATCCGTCCAGCTGACTTGAGAACGCCAGTGTCCCTCCTGCATTGGCACAGTTTGCCTCTGCCATAGACGACATCACCACGTGTGGCTGAACATGGGCGGCAGTAGCTTGTTGTGGTGGCTCGTTGTCATCGCTGTTACTGCTGCAGGCAGACAGTATCAACGCGGCACCAGCCAGCAGAAAAGTAGCGGCTTTCATCAATCAGACTCCGGGAAGGTGAGTTAAAGGCTTAGCAAGAATATGTCAGCCCTGACGCGGGGTCGATAGAAGAAACAGCTTTTTACAAAAAACCTCACAGCTAATTGCAAGCAGAATTATCCTGTTATCACACTGTCACGTAACTGCACTTATCTGAACATGATGATTACCGGAGAAAAACAATGTTAATGGATATGCTGATTCGTATCGCGCTGGCCGGCATTTTAGGCGGGCTGATTGGCCTGGAACGCCAGATGCGTGCCAAAGAAGCCGGGTTACGTACCCATATCCTGGTCGGTATCGGCAGCGCCATGTTTATGCTGGTTTCGAAATACGGTTTTGCCGACATGCTGATGAAAGATCATGTGGCGCTCGATCCCAGCCGCGTTGCGGCGCAGGTGGTAAGCGGCATGGGCTTTCTGGGTGCCGGCACCATCCTGATTCAAAAGCAGGTGGTAAAAGGCCTGACCACGGCGGCCGGACTCTGGGTTACCGCCGCTATCGGGCTGGTGATCGGGAGCGGTATGTATGAGATTGGGATTTACGGCACGGTGCTGGCACTGGTGGTGCTGGAGGTGTTCCGCCGCCTGAGCCATTTATTAATTGGTAAACATCATACGCTGATTGTTTACCTCAAAGCCAAGAGCGTGCCGCTGGTGTTACTGGTGATGCAACGTGAAGGCATCCGCTACGGCAATATTTCGGTGATTAACCGGGATGAAGAAAGCGGCCAGTGTGAATTAAGCGTGCAGGTTACCTTATCGCGCAAATCCAGCGATGCGCACCTGTATGACAAAATCATGGAAGTCAAAGGCGTGCAGTCGCTGGAAATGATGTGATCAGGGCCTGAATAAACGGGACGCTATGGGAATAAAGATGCCCTGCCGGGCGAATGATGAACCGCGCCAGCATAGAAAATGACAGAGGCCTGACAGACCTCTGGATGGTGGCCTGACCTTTGCAGGCAGAATAGCCAGGTCTTCCTGTTTATCGTTATCGCCAGACAGGGCTAACAGACCTGTCGTGGCTGTATCGTTAGCCTTGAACTTTCTGCTGCACGCAGAAATTGATATTGGAAATTGAACGCGTAATCCGTACCATACGCGGCATACTTTTGTCCGCTGGTTTTTACTGCCGGCGGCAAGCCGTCATAGAGAGCCAATCAAAGGGGCGCGGCAGTGCGTAAAAGGTTTGTGCGCATTGACCCACGGGGCCAGGGCCGGGTTAACCCGCACACTGACTCTGTGAACTTCCCTTTTGATGACTGAGAAACCGCGTAATGCAACAAAATCAAGAAACGAGCAAGAAAGAGCAGTACAACCTCAACAAGCTTCAGAAGCGTTTACGCCGTAACGTTGGCGAGGCTATCGCCGATTTTAATATGATTGAGGAAGGCGACCGCATTATGGTTTGCCTGTCAGGCGGCAAAGACAGCTATACCATGCTGGAAATCCTGCGTAGCCTGCAAAAAAGCGCGCCGGTGTCATTCAGCCTGGTGGCGGTGAATCTTGACCAGAAACAGCCGGGATTCCCGGGACACATTCTGCCTGAATATCTTGATGCTCAGGGTGTTGAGTACAAAATCGTTGAAGAAGACACCTACTCAATCGTTAAAGATAAAATTCCCGAGGGTAAAACGACCTGCTCTCTGTGCTCACGTCTGCGTCGGGGAATTTTGTATCGCACCGCTACGGAGCTGGGCTGTACGAAAATCGCCCTTGGCCACCATCGTGATGATATTCTGCAAACGTTGTTTTTGAATATGTTCTACGGTGGCAAGATGAAAGGCATGCCGCCCAAGCTGATGAGTGACGATGGTAAACACATCGTGATCCGTCCTCTGGCTTACTGCCGCGAGAAAGATATTATTCGTTTCTCAGAAGCCCGTCAGTTTCCGATTATCCCGTGCAACCTGTGTGGTTCTCAGCCGAATCTGCAACGTCAGGTCGTCGCAGACATGTTGCGCGACTGGGATAAACGTTATCCTGGCCGTATTGAAACCATGTTCAGCGCCATGCAAAACGTCGTGCCCTCTCATATGGCAGATATCAACCTCTTTGATTTTAAAGGTATTCAACACGGTGATGCCGTGGTCGATGGCGGCGATCTGGCCTTTGATCGCGAAACGCTGCCGGTCACACCGGTTGGCTGGCGCGCCGAGGAAGAAGAAACGCCTGACCTCAGCGAACGTCTTAACGTGCTGGAAATTAAGTAACGCTTATCTGTTCGATGAAAGTAAAGGGCACGCGTCAACTCGCGTGCCCTTTTTTTATACGTTGCGGTGAGGGGGCGGATCCATTACCGGCGGAAACTCCGGTTCCGGTGGCGGATCGGGCTGCGGCTGCGGAATGGGGGGCGGATCCGTTGGAATGGGCTCGCTGTTGTGAATCGCCATCATGCCGTTCTCCTCTTATGCGAATGGATTTTAAGCTTAGGAAAGAATTGACATCTCAGCCAGCGGGCAAAAAAAAAGCCGGCTAGTTAGCCGGCGTATTTCGAATTAAATATGCTATGCAATAATTCAAAAAAGGAAGTAAGACAATATGGAGCGCAACGCCCATCGCTTGACGTTGCATTCACCTGCGAGAGAGATTTTGCGCGGTTTGCGTCTGGAAGATATTGACGTCGATCAGCTTTAGTCCTGTTAATGGAATTTTCCTGACTGACGCCCTGCTCCTCTCCCATGCCTTACAGCCAGCGTCGCTTGCGCAGATAACCAGCCACGCCTAACGCCAGTACCACGAGTAAAAGACAAAAGACGCTAAAGCCATAGCGCCATGCGCCGCCGGGGATCCCGCCCAGATTGACGCCAAACAGGCCAGTCAAAAAGGTCGCTGGCAGAAAGATCATGGCCATAAGCGACATCGTGTAGGTTCGGCGGTTCATGGATTCCGCCATGACCGAGGCCACTTCGTCTGCCAGCACGGCGGTTCTGGCTACGCCCGCGTCCAGATCGTCGAGGCCGCGGCCCAGTCTGTCAGCAATTTCCTGCATACGGCGGCGCTCGCTATCGTCCATCCACGGCAATTTTTCACTCGCCAGGCGCGAGAAGACATCGCGCTGCGGTGCCATATAACGGCGCATTACGATCAGCTGTTTGCGTAACAGTCCCAGCTCGCCCCGCGGCGGAATACGTTGATCAAGTAAGGCATCTTCCAGCTCAATGATTTTATCGTGTAGGTCTTCGATAAATTCGCTGGTGTGCCCGGTTAAGGCATCGCAGACTTCAACCAGCCAGCTGCCACAGTTCACCGGACCGTTGCCGTTTTCGAGATCGGTCAGCACTTCATCCACGGCAAACACTTTGCGTCGGCGGGTGGAGACAATAAGCTGATCGTTAATGAACACCCGCATTGCCACCAGCTGGTCAGGTCGTGCATCGCTGTTATGGTTGACGCTGCGCAGGACAATCATAAAACCGTCCCCCAGCCGGGAAACACGGGGACGCATGCTTTCACCAGCCAGCGCATCGCGCACGGCATCCGGAATTTGAGGCGTAGACTGCAGCCATTCGGCGCTACGGGGATGGGTATAATTAAGATGCAACCAGCAGGGATGCTCGTCGTGCAGCACCTGCGTTTCATCAATGGGGATCATGCCACCCTTGCCATCCAACTGGCAGGAAATAATGGCATCTGTCACCTGAAGCGCTTTTCCTTTTACACCGTCCACACCGTTACCCCGCTATCAAAATCAATACGATACAGTCTAGCGTGGCGCTGTTGAGTTGCAATCCTGAGCCTGTGTACAAAGATGTCAAAAGACGGCCTGATGTCAGGCCGCTGTGACTTAGTGTTTCTCAATCCACAATTCCCGGCTGTAGGCAACGTCTTCGGGGTTAGTAATCGGGTAACCTTTGACCCACGGCTTAATGAGCCGGCCATTGGTGTACTGATAAAGGGGCGCGATTGGGACCTGGTCAGCGATAATCTGCTCTGCCCGGTTATAATCCGCATTGCGCGCCTTATCGCTGGTTTCCATACTTGCCTTGGCAATGACGGCATCGTATTCGGCATTACTGAAGCGCGGAATGTTGCTGCTGTTGCCTGAGGTGAGCAGATTCAGGAACGTCGAGGGTTCGTTGTAATCCCCTACCCAGGAGGCGCGGATAACGTCAAAGTTGCCACTGTTTCGGCTGTCTATATAGGTTTTCCACTCCTGGTTTTCCAGTTTCACATCCACACCAAGGTTTTTCTTCCACATCGACGCCACCGCAATCGCGATTTTCTGATGGCTTTCAGAAGTGTTGTACAGCAACGTCAGCTTCAACGGCTTAGCGGGGCTGTAACCTGCGGCTGCCAACAGGGCTCTGGCCTGCGCATCCATCTCTTTTTGATTGTGCTGTTGCTGTAGGGCGGGCAGCGGTGTGAACCCGGCCGTGACGTCAGGGGTAAAATGCCATGCCGGTTTTTCCCCTGTGCCCAGGACTTTTTCGGCGATAACGGCGCGATCGATACTCCACGACAGCGCCTTGCGCACGCGTACGTCGGCCGTTGGCCCTTTCTGGGTATTAAACGCGTAATAGTAGGTGCCGAGCTGATCCGGCGTATAAACCTGGCCGGGCAGCGTTTTCTTCAGCAGCGCGTACATGTTTTTGGGGAAAGATTCGGTGATATCCACATCGTTAGCGCGGTAGCGCTTAGTTGCGCTCGATTCTTCGTTGATGGGCACAAAGGTCACTTTGGTTAAAACGGAGTGGGCGTTGTCCCAGTAATGGGGATTGCGCACCAGAACGATTTTTTCATTCACGACGCGTTGGCTGAGTTGATAAGCCCCATTGCCCACCAGTTTGCCCGGCTGGGTCCAGTCTGCACCTGCGTTTTCAACCACGCCCTGCGGTACTGGATAAAACGCGACGTTAGAGAGCATCGCAGGAAACCAGGGAACCGGACGGGTCAGCGTAATCTTCAAGCGATTCTTGTCCAGGGCGGTGACGCCCAGCTTATCCGGTGTCATTTCGCCTTTGGTAATCGCGCCCGCGTTGCTCATGCCGCTCAGTGCGATAAAGGAGGCCTGGGGCGATGAGGTTTTAGGATCGACAACGCGCTGCCAGCTGTATACAAAATCCTGCGCGGTCACCGGTTTGCCATCAGACCAACGGGCATTATTACGTAAAGTAAGTATCCAGACCTTATTGTCACTGCTGCTCCAGCTCTGCGCGACACCAGGCACAATTTTGCCGTGGGCATCCTGACTGGTCAGCCCTTCATACAAATCGCGCATCACCTGGATTTCAGGCAGGCCCACGGCTTTGGCCGGATCGAGGGAAGCGGGTTCATCTTTGATATGGCGGACAATCTCTTGTTTCGCGGCGAGCTGTGCACCGGCAGGAACCTCGGCGGCCAACGCGGGCACAAACGCGTTAAGCAGGCTCAGGGCCGTTAGCGTTAATGAAAAGCGGATTACCATTATCACCCCTTTGCAATAAAGACGCGCTGGATCAGCGCATTACTGACTCAGCCTGTTAACGGCCACTTTATCGCAAATTGCTGATTGATAAATAGCTATTTTCCCCGACCGGCTTTTCCGCTACTTTTAAATAAACTCAGGAGAACGTCACTATGTCATCCATTCATCCGCGACCGCTGCGCGGCAAACTGGCTATTTCCTGGCAGCAGTATGGTCGCTCTGTTCTGGGCGCCCCGCTACTCTGGTTTCCCGCCGTGCAGGCGGACGGCGACAGTGGCCTGATTCTGGCCGGCACTCACGGTGATGAAAACGCGGCGATAGCCGCCCTTTCCGCTGCGCTGCGGACCTTGCCGGAGGCACAGCGTCGGCATCATGTGGTGTTGGCGATGAACCCCGACGGCTGTCAACTGGGCCTGCGTGCCAATGCGAATGGCGTGGATCTGAACCGAAACTTTCCGGCCGCCAACTGGCAGTCGGGCGAAACGGTTTACCGCTGGAACAGCGCGGCAGACGCGCGGGACGTTAAGCTGTCAACGGGGACACATCCGGCATCGGAGCCGGAAACCCAGGCGCTGTGCGCGCTCATTCATCAGCTTAAACCGGCCTGGGTCGTCTCGTGGCACGAGCCTCTGGCCTGCATTGATGACCCCGAACAGACAGACGTAGGCGCCTGGCTGGCGGCGCAGACCCAATTACCGCGGGTGAGCAGCGTGGGCTATGCCACGCCGGGCTCCTTTGGCAGTTGGTGCCACGACCTGAGTCTGCCCTGCGTCACTGCCGAGATGCCGGCTATCTCGGTGGACGAAGCCACAGAAACGTATCTGGAGACGATGCTTACTCTGCTGCGCTGGCAGCCGTCATTAACGCCCCGTCATGTACCTTAAGCGCCGGTTCAACATCCACGGCCAGCCACGTTGCGCCATCGAGATCGGCAAAACGCACCAGCGGTACCAGCGGCAGCGCCGCGCGAATCGCTCTTGAGGTACAGATCATACAGCCGGACATCAGCGTAAAGCCCTGCTGCAGCGCAGCATGTGCCAGGGCAAGCGCTTCAGTGAGTCCGCCCGCTTTATCAAGCTTGATATTCACCATCTCATAGCGTCCACGGAGAGCAGGCAGGCTTTCCCTCGTGTGGCAGCTTTCATCGGCGCAGATCGGAAGAGGATGGATAAAGTTCGCCAGCGCCGCGTCTTCACCTGCCGGTAACGGCTGTTCCAGCATGGCCACCTCCAGATCGGCTAACAGCTGGCAACGGGCTGCCAGCCCTTCGGCATGCCAGGATTCATTCGCATCCACAAGTAATGTCGCGTCGGGAACAGCAGCGCGAATCGCCATCAGGCGCTCGGTAATAAAGTTATTGTCCATTTTGATTTTGAGCAGGGTTGCGCCATGTTGCCACAACGCCTGCGCGCTGCTGGCCATCGCTTCCGGCGTATCAATGCTCACCGTGTGTGCAGTCACAACAGACTGGATCGGTTCCGCGCCCACTAACTGCTCCAGCGTCACATGCTGCTGGCGAGCGGCAAGGTCCCAGAGAGCACTGTCGATGGCGTTTCTTGCCGCACCGGCAGGCAACAGGCTCTGCAAGGCTTCACGCGACAGCCCTTGCTGCAGTTGAGGCATAACGGTCGCAATTTGTTCCAGCACCAGGGCTTCGCTTTCGCCGTAGCGCGTGTAAGGCGTGGCCTCGCCGATCCCTTTCACGCCCTCTTCTTCGATTTCGACGACAACGACCTTGGCTTCGGTGCGACTGCCACGAGCAATGACAAACGGCGTATGCAGCGGCCATGCTTCGGGATAACATTTTACCGTTCTCATTACCTCTCCTTTTCTCTGGAATTCATCATCGCCATTTAACTTTAGGCAACAAATGCTCTCGTAAACCCTTAAAATTTATGTCATAAACAATGGCTATACCTGTACTGACGCTTTCTTTTCTGTCAGATAACATCATTAGAAGGAATTCTTATGTCTCAGACTGTTCACTTTCAGGGCAACCCTGTAGCGGTTGCAGGTCAGTTCCCGCAGCCGGGCGATAGCGTTAACGCTTTTACCCTCGTGGCGAAAAACCTGTCTAACGTTTCACTCTCTGAGTATGCAGGAAAACGCAAGATTCTGAATATTTTTCCCAGCGTCGATACCGGCGTGTGCGCCTCTTCGGTGCGCAAGTTTAACCAGTTAGCGGGCGAACTGAATAACACGGTGGTGTTATGTATTTCCGCCGACCTGCCCTTTGCTCAATCGCGTTTTTGTGGCGCAGACAACCTCAACAACGTGGTTACGCTGTCAACGCTGCGCGGCGGGGAATTCAAAAAAGATTTTGGCGTGGAAATTGCTGATGGTGCCCTTCAGGGTCTGACGGCCCGTGCCGTTATCGTACTGGATGAGCATGACAAAGTGCTTTACAGCCAGCTGGTGAATGAGATCACCACTGAACCCGATTATGATGCCGCACTCGCTGCGCTGAAATAATGGCCACAGCGGATAAGCCAGACTTATCCGCTGCGTTTTATTCGTTGTCGCCGCGCTTCTGCCCCAGACCGTACTCTCGCAGTTTATTGGCAATGGCGGTATGGGAAACCCCCAGTCGTTTTGCCAGTTTGCGCGTGCTCGGATAAGACAAATATAACCGCGTCAAAATAGATCGTTCAAAGCGGCTGGTGATCTGATCCAGCGTGCCTTCCATCGCTTCTTCCCCCAGTGACACATCCAGCGCCTGTTCCGGCAAGACGATATCCTGCGGCCGTAACTCATGGCCTTCCAACTGGGTTAATGCACGATACAAGGCATTTTTTAGCTGCCGCACGTTTCCGGGCCAGTTATAGCGCATCAGAAAAGCATTCAGCTGTGAGGAAAGACGCGGCCGTGGAATGCCCTGTTCATCGGCGAAACGCGCCACGAACATTTCCGTCAGCGGCATAATGTCCTGAACGCGCTCGCGCAGCGGCGGCAGATTCAGCGTAAGCACATTCAGGCGATAGAAAAGGTCTTCCCTGAACTCGCCGCGCTGAACCAGCTCAAACAGGTTCTTCTGGGTGGCGCAGATCACGCGGACATTCACGTGTACCTCATGCTCCTCACCGACGCGGCGGAAGGTGCCATCGTTCAGAAAACGCAGCAGCTTCGTCTGCATGGTGGGTGACATCTCGCCAATTTCATCCAGCAGCACCGAGCCACCGTTTGCCTGTTCGAAAAAGCCTTTTTTGCCCTCCAGCGCATTGGGATAGGCCCCGGCTGCGTGACCAAAAAGCTCACTTTCCGCTACGTCATCCGGCAGCGATGCACAGTTAAGCGCCAGAAAAGGCATCTTTCCGCGTGCGCTGCGTAAATGACAGGCCCGCGCCAGCATGTCTTTGCCCGTGCCGGTGTCGCCGATAATCAGCAGCGGTGCATCGTGCATCGCGAGCTTGCGCGCCTGTTCCACGACCTGCCGCATCCTGGGCGTAACGGCGACAATATGATCGAACTCGGTTTCATCAGTCACCACCAGGTTCTGCAGTTGTCGCCCCATACGGGCAGTAGACTTCAGCATCACCATTGCGCCGACGAGCTGGTCGGCCTGGTCGTTGTCCTCTGACAGGTAAATCGGGTGTGCTTCCATCAGGAAGTCGCGCCCTTCTATCACCACATGTTGCGCCTGCGCCTGAACGCGATCGCTCTCCAGCCAGCGCGCAAAATTAAAACCGTTAATCAGGTGGTCGGCGGTAAAATTGCGGATCTTGTTTTCATCAAGATTAAACAGGTTTTGCGCCGCCGGGTTCGCCAGCTCAACCTTCGTTCTCAAATCGACCGAAAATACCGGCTCTGGCATGGCAACCAGCAAGGCGCTGAGTACCCGATGTTCACGTTCAGACGGCATATAGGGGACCGTGCGGACATCGGTGACGCCGGGTGTACGACGGATTTCCGCCATCAGATTACTGAACTGTTCGAATTCAAGCGTGGAGAAATTGAGATAGATACGGCCTGAGGCGGCGACTTCAATGCCGCGAAGATCGATACTGCGCGCCACCAACAGGTCGAGCAATTCACGCGCCAGTCCGATACGGTCCTGACAAAACACTTCTAAACGCATTGCGTGGGCCTTAATCCGTTTGATATGTCGCGATAATACGCTAAACAGCCCGTCCGCAGAAAGGGGGCTGTCAGGAAAAGTTGACAGCGTTAACGCAAGCGCGTTTTTTTTAAACATCCCTCGCACGCGGCGCGCCATAACGTCTTGAGTTTTCGACGTCTTTCGCAGTTAATCTTCCCAGTATCCCGGAACGGTCCCCCGCAGATTTGGCGCGCTAAACAGGGAACGTTGAATAACGGCCCCAATCTATAGTCAGTTTTGCGGATGTTTATTCCCGCCCTTTTGTAGCGCGTCTTTCAACTGCCCTAACAGCTCCCGGCGGTAATCGCCGAGACGAGGTTTATCATTTTCCAGCCAGGGTAAAGGCCGACACAGCTCCATCGCTTTGATACCCAGCCGGGCGGTGAGCAGCCCCGCACCAATGCCCTGCGCGGCACGCGTCGACAGGCGGGCCGCGATGTCCTGCGACATCCAGTCCATTCCGACCTCGCGCACCAGCTCTGAGGCCCCGGCAAACGCCATGTTAAGCAGCACCAGTCGGAACAGGCGCAGTCGACTAAAATAGCCCAGCTCAATACCGTAAATGGCCGCAATGCGGTTGACCAGCCGCAGGTTACGCCAGGCGATAAAGGCCATATCGACCAGTGCCAACGGGCTAACGGCGATCATCAGCGCCGATTCGGCAGCATGGCGGCTGATTTCCCGCCGGGCCTGGCGATCAAGAACCGGCTGCACCAGTTGGGCATAGAGCCGGACCGTTTCACCATCATTGTGGGTTTCGTGAAGCGAGGCATGCCAGCGTTGCAGCGCCGGATGAGCCTGATCCAGTTCGGCCTGACGCGCCAGTTTTTCACAAAAAGCCCGCCCCTGGCCCACGCCGTGGCTGTTAAGCAGTTCCCGGCCCCGATCGCGCTCTTCCGCACGCTGCCGCAGTTGATATAAGCGGCGCCATTCCTGGGTCAGCGCGCCCACACCGGCCAGAACAATCAGTCCGCCGGCGACGCCGCTGCCCAGCGCAAACCAGTCCTGCGCCAGCCAGGCATTGTGGCTCCACTGCACGCCCTGCGCCACGACACTGACGCCAAACAGCGCCAGGCCTGCGCCCACCATTTTGCGCCACAGGCTGCGTTTAGGTTTCAGCGCAGCCTCGACGGCTCTTTCCCCTGCGCTTTCTTCTTCAACCGTCGCGTCGCTGTCTTGCACAGCCAAAAAAGCGGCCTGGGCATCGTCTTCAAACGTTTGAGCAGGCCGCAGCACACTTTCGGGCTTATCCTCCAGCGGGTGGGCAAAATCGATACGCGGTTTTAACGGATCGCTCATCGCAATTTATCTCCCAGTAAAAATTCCAGCGCCGCATCCATGCGGATATGCGGCAGTGGGCGATCGATATCCAGCTGCTGTGGGCGAAACTGCTCAAACTGAAAGCCTTGCTGCTGCCAGAACGCGCTGCCCGGTAGCCGGGGCGGAACGTCACCCGGATAAACGGTTAATGCCTCGCCATCCTGCAGGCGATGACCGCGAAGTGCCGGGATTTTTTCGCCACGGTGATCGACCAGCCCGCTTTTTGTGGCCTGAACCGAGGCCAGGCCAATACAGTCCATGCTGATGCCTTCGAACGCGGCGTTTTGCCAGGCGTCCTGCACAAGCTGCTGCAGCAAAGAGACCATATTGCCGTGCTGGTCGCTGGTGATGTGATCGGCTTTGGTCGCGGCAAATAACAGCTTATCGATGACGGGTGAAAACAGCCGTCGGAACAGCGTACGCTGCCCGTAATGAAAGCTCTGCATCAGTTGCGTTAACGCCAGCCGCATATCATTAAACGCCTGCGGCCCGCTGTTGAGCGGTTGCAGGCAGTCCACCAGCACGATCTGGCGATCAAAGCGCAGAAAATGATTTTTATAGAAGTCTTTTACGACATGCTGGCAGTAGTAATTGAATCGCTGCTGCAGCATGGCAAAGTTACTGCCTTTATCGGCCTGCGCCAGCTTCGCCGCCTGGGCTTCATCGTCAGCTGGCCAGGGAAAAAACTGTAGCGCTGGCGCACCGGCCATATCGCCAGGCAGAACAAAACGTCCCGGCTGAATGAAGTGCAGCCCTTCCGCTTTACACTGATGCAGGTAGTCAGTCCAGGCCGCAGCGATGTCGGCCAGGCGGTTCTCATCCGCCGGAGCAAAAGGATCAAGCGTTTGACTCAGTGCACGCCATGGCACGGCCCAGCTGGCGCGATCGCCCTGTAATAAGCCGTTCATCTGCCGCGACCAGGTCAGATAATCCTGTGCCAGCATAGGCAGATCGAGCAGCCACTCACCCGGGTAATCGACGATTTCAAGATAGAGCGTGGCGGTGTCTTTGAGATGGCGGAGTAACGAATCGTTGGGGCGATAACGCAGTGCCAGGCGCATTTCACTCACGCCTCGCGTCGGGGTTGGCCAGGCGGGCGGTGTGTTGTAAAGCTGCGCCAGCCCCTCATCGTAGGTAAAACGCGCCGTGCCCATGTCCCGCTGGGGGACGCGTTTCACACCCAGCAGGCGCTCATCGCGCACCACGGAAAACAGCGGCAGTCGGGCACCGCTGTGAACAGACAGGAGCTGGTTAACCAGCGAGGTAATGAAGGCCGTTTTACCACTGCGGCTTAATCCGGTTACCGCCAGACGAAGATGGCGATCGACGCCGCGGTTCATCAATGCCAGCAATTCAGTTTGCAGTCTTTTCATCTTTCTCCTTGATGAAGCGTGATGCCACAGTGTTCATCACGCGTTTTAGCAGTGGCTCAAGCGCCAGTCCTAACAGAATACGCAACGGACGACGCGCCACCGATTTCACCGCCCAGCCGGTCACGCCCGCAGGACCATAAGTTATCGCATTGATAATGATAAATTTAGCGGCGGACTTCAACGCAGGTGTTGCACGATGACGAAAAGCCGCAGTGCGTGAAACAGTCATCACTTCCTCCAAACGGTTCACAAACGGGCCAGACACTGGCCCGCTGCAGAACAACGATTAAATCTGACGGAAACGACTGCGCACGCTGAAGGTTTCAGAGGTGACGTAACGTTCAATATCCCGAACATTACGCTCATCCTGTTGCAGTGTCGTTTCCAGTTGGTCCAGCAGTTCACCGGCGCTGGGCGCGTATTCTCCGTTATCCACGCCGGCCGGTTTAACGTCCAGCACAAAACCCAACACGAAATAGGCGATCACGGTAAACACAAACAGACCAAAGAACAGTGACAAGACGACGATGATGCGAAGCAGTCGTACCGGAACGTCAAGGTATTCGGCTAAACCGGCACACACGCCCATCAGCTTCCCTTCGTCAGGCTTACGCCATAACTTGCGGCCTTTCATCATGGCTGCCTCCAGTTAGGATGTTCAGCATCGAGGATGGCTTCAAGCGCTTCAATGCGCTCCCGCATGCGCTGGGCATCTTTGGTTACCTGTTGCAGGCGCTGCATCTGACTCTGCGACAGATCGGTGCCCCCGTTGCGTTTGTTACTGTAGTGTAGCCATAGCCAGACGGGTGCCACAAACAGCACAAATATCGTTAATGGAATGGCTAAAAATAATGCGCTCATTGACTCTCCTTAATCCTGTCCAGCAGAAAGCGGCGTCTTATTCGCTGCGGTTCATTTTGGCTTTCAGCGCGTTCAGTTGCTGACTGATTTCGTCATCCGCTTTCAGATCGGTAAACTGCTGATCCAGGGTTTTCGGTTTGCCAAAACCGTGGCTCTCTGCTTCTGCTTCCATGTGATCGATGCGACGCTCAAAGGATTCAAAACGCGCCATCGCTTCATCAATTTTACCGCCGTCCAGCTGACGGCGGACATCGCGTGAAGACGATGCCGCCTGGTGGCGCAGCGTAAGAGCCTGCTGGCGTGCGCGGGTTTCGCTCAGCTTTTTCTCCAGCTCGGTGATTTCGCCTTTCATGCGAGCCAGCGTCTCTTCAACCTGGTCAACTTCCTGTTTCAGGGTGGCGATCAGATCGGTGAGTTTCTGTTTTTCGATCAGCGCGGAGCGGGCCAGATCCTCTTTGTCTTTACGCAGAGCCAGTTCAGCCTTGTCCTGCCATTCGGCCTGCTGAAGCTCTGCCTGCTCAATCCGCCGTGCCAGCTGTTTCTTCTCTGCCAGGGCGCGCGCAGAGGTGGAGCGGACTTCAACCAGCGTATCTTCCATTTCCTGAATCATCAGGCGCACCAGCTTCTGCGGATCTTCTGCACGCTCCAGCAGGGAATTAATGTTGGCATTAACGATGTCAGCGAAACGCGAAAAAATACCCATAATGATGTTCCTCTTGATTGTCATAGTTTCAACTTGCTGTACGGGTTAATTCAAGATGCGTGCCAACTTTTATCTTATTGATTTTTATTGCATTGCTGGCTTTGCAGTTTTTTTTATCTGTTCTAAGATAGTTAAATTGATTAATCAGTGGCGAAATTCATCATGTCTCCTAACAACGATAACCTGCTGGGCGAATCGAACAACTTTCTGGAAGTGCTGGAGCAGGTATCGAAACTCGCACCGTTGGAAAAACCGGTTTTGGTCGTGGGCGAACGCGGTACCGGTAAAGAGCTGATCGCCAGTCGTCTGCACTATCTGTCCGATCGCTGGCAGGGCCCTTTTATCTCGCTCAACTGTGCCGCGCTAAATGAAAACCTGCTGGATTCGGAGCTGTTTGGACATGAGGCAGGCGCCTTTACCGGCGCGCAAAAGCGTCACCTGGGCCGTTTTGAACGGGCAGACGGCGGCACGCTGTTCCTTGATGAGCTGGCAACCGCCCCGATGCTGGTTCAGGAAAAACTCCTGCGGGTTATTGAATACGGTCAGCTTGAACGCGTAGGCGGGAATCACGTTTTTCAGGTGAATGTGCGCCTGATTTGCGCCACCAATGAAGACCTGCCCGCGCTGGCCGCCGCCGGGAAGTTTCGTGCCGATCTGCTCGATCGTCTGGCGTTCGATGTGGTTCAACTGCCGCCGCTCCGCGAGCGCCGTAGCGATATTCTGGTGATGGCGGACCATTTCGCCATCCAGATGTGCCGGGAGTTGACCTTGCCCCTGTTTCCCGGCTTTACTCAGCAGGCTCAGCAAACCTTACTGGAACACCCGTGGCCGGGTAACGTGCGTGAGCTAAAAAACGTCGTTGAGCGGTCGGTCTATCGCCATAACACCAGCGATGAACCTCTGGATAACATCATTATCAACCCGTTTGAACGACGCACCGCCCCCGAAGATGCCCCGCCGCCTGCCCACGTGCCGGACGCGGCATCGGCCCTGCCTTCTTTACCGCTTGACCTGCGTCAGTGGCAGAATCAGCAGGAGCACGATGTGGTAGAAATCAGCTTACAACAGGCGAAGTACAATCAACGTCGTGCCGCCAGCTTACTGGGTGTGACCTACCACCAGCTCAGAGCGATGATGAAAAAGCACGGGATTCAGGCGCGAGATGGACAAGCATAAAGGATCTGGCCGGTTCCGATACGTGGCAAGGCATTGTTTTTCTTCGGAATTTTCCGTGGGCGATTCTTTGAAACGACTGGGACAAGAGGGTGAGACAGAAAGCGGGCGGGAGCCTAAAAAAGGGCCCGCCGAAGCGGGCAACTGGAAGCAATGTGAGCAATGTCGTGCTCTTCTTCGGTAGAGCCACCGTCGAAGCGCAACTGAATAATAATCATTCCTGTTCGCATCTGTAAAGCCTTATTGAGAACTTTTCTCATTTCCACATCAACGCTATGCCTTTATTTTTCACGCAACTCCGCGTGCTTACGCGTCATTTGCGTCTCTGCGTAAATAGACCATGTCACGTAACTGTACGCCCTCTTCGATAATCGGTTTGTCATCATTGTCCGTGAAAAAATCCTTGACCCGGTGTGACTCGCGGAAACCGCTTTTATGATAAAAACGGAGTATGCCTGGCACGTCCCCGGTGCCGACGTACATCGTCTTTCACGCTTTTAAAAACGTCTCTGCAAGATAAGCCAGCATCGCGCGTCCTTAGCCCTTACCCTGATCTGCCGGGCAGGTCGCCATATTTTTAAGCTCGCATTCCGTCTCGTTTAAACGCGTCACCACGGCAATGCACTTCACTCCGTTATCCCACAGCCTGAACATGCGTCCGCTGGCAAGATAGCGGTCAATCATATCTTCCTGTTCATCGGCCAACAGCAATAGCGGCAGGTAGATTTTTTTATTTTCCGTCACTTCATCAATAGTCATGGGTGCTTTCCTCCTGTGCCATCGACACAAACAGGTTCTGCCTGAGTAAAAACTGATCGCGATCGGCAGCGGCAGCCAATCCCACTTTTACGCTGGTGCGCGCGCAAAGAGCTGGCAATCGCTGATGCGTATTTGGGGCCAGGCCCGCTTTGCGATACACTCTGCCTAATGCCTGAGAATCGTTGAGTTCTATGTTAAAACTAATTCCTTCGCTGTTACTGAGTCTCAGCGTGTTGAGCGCGCCTGTGTGGTCTGCGCCGACGCTGGCGGGTGATATCCGTCAAAGCGGATTCGTCTATTGCGTTAACGGCACGCTGAATACCTTCAATCCGCAGATGGCCAGCAGTGGTTTAACGGTGGATACGCTGGCTGCGCAGCTGTACGACCGCCTGTTAGATGTGGATCCTTACACCTACCGGTTGCAGTCCGATCTGGCTGCCAGTTGGGACGTGCGGGATAACGGTGCCACTTACCGTTTTCACCTGCGTCATGGGGTGCAGTTCCAGCACACCGCAACCTTTAAACCCACCCGCGCCATGAATGCGGATGACGTGGTATTCAGCTTTGCCCGCATGTTCGATCGCAAACATCCCTGGCATAACGTCAACGGTGGCTATTACCCCTATTTCGACAGCCTGCAGTTCGCCGATTCCGTTCAGAGCATTAAAAAAATCGATAACGATACCGTCGAATTCCGTCTGAATAGTCCGGACGCCTCTTTTCTCTGGCACCTGGCGACGCACTACGCGCCCGTTTTGTCGAAAGAGTATGCTGACAGCCTGGATAAAGTGGGCCGCCAGGAAGAGCTGGATCGTTTACCTGTCGGCACCGGTCCTTTCCAGTTGAGTGAATACCGCAGCGGGCAATATATTCGTCTGGCGCGTAACCCGCATTACTGGAAAGGCGTGCCGCGCCTGCAGCAGGTGGTTATCGACCTCGGAGCCGGCGGAACAGGCCGTTTATCGAAGCTGCTTACCGGCGAATGCGACGTGCTCGCCTATCCTGCCGCCAGCCAAATATCCATTCTGCGTGACGATCCCCGACTGCGCATGACGCTGCGGCCCGGGATGAACATCGCCTATTTAGCATTTAATACCCGAAAACCGCCGCTCGACAGGCCGGAAGTCCGTCACGCACTGGCGCTGGCGATGAATAATGAGCGTCTGATGGAATCTATCTATTACGGCACTGCCGAGACGGCTGCATCCATACTGCCTCGCGCGTCCTGGGCTTACGATACCGATGCCAGCATTACCCCTTACGATCCCAAAAAGGCCAAAGAAGCGCTGGAAGCCGCTGGCGTCCACGATCTTCATCTGCGCCTGGTCGTGCCCGCGGCCTCGCAGTCCTGGAACCCTGCACCGCTGAAAACGGCAGAGCTTATCCAGGCTGACCTTGCGCAAATTGGCGTACAGGTCACCATCGTGCCGGTTGAGGGGCGTTTTCAGGAGGCACAGCTGATGGCAATGAACCACGATCTGACGCTGGCGGGCTGGGCAACTGACAGTAACGATCCCGACAGCTTCTTTCGTCCGCTGCTCAGCTGCGCCGCCATCAGTTCGCAGACCAACTATGCTCACTGGTGTTCACCCACGTTTGACGACACGCTGAAAAATGCCCTGTTGTCACAGCAGCTGTCGGGGCGTATTGAAAATTATGATAAAGCCCAGCAGATTCTGGCGCGCGAGCTGCCCGTTCTGCCGCTGGCTTCATCTTTGCGTCTGCAAGCCTATCGGCATGATATTAAAGGTCTGGTTTTGAGTCCGTTTGGCAATGCGTCATTTGCCGGCGTGTATCGTGATGAGCGAGAGGAACGTTAAGTGGTCATCTATATCCTGCGTCGCCTGGTATTGCTGGTGATTACCTTGTTTTTTCTTTCGCTGGTGAGTTTCAGCCTGAGCTATTTCACCCCTAACGCGCCCCTGGAAGGCGCATCGCTGTTCGATGCCTGGTGGTTCTGGTTTAAAGGCATGCTGCAGCTGGACTTTGGGGTTTCCAGCACCAATGGCCAGGAAATTGGCGTACAGCTGCGTGAGGTGTTTCCCGCTACGATGGAGCTGTGCCTGATGGCCTTTAGCTTAGCGCTGATCGTCGGGATTCCGCTGGGCATTTGCGCCGGTGCGATGCGGCATAAATGGCAGGATAAACTGATCAGCGCTCTCGCCCTGTTAGGATTCTCGATTCCTGTGTTCTGGCTTGCCCTGTTGTTTACGCTGTTTTTTTCGTTAACGCTGGGCTGGCTGCCGGTTTCCGGCCGCTACGATTTGCTCTATCCGGTCCAGAACATTACCGGCTTTGCCTTGATCGATGCCTGGCTCAGCCCCTCGCCGTGGCGGCATGAAATGATGATTAGCGTGCTGATGCATCTGATTTTGCCGGTGACCGTTCTGGCCATGGCGCCAACGACCGAGATCGTGCGTTTATTGCGCATCAGCACCATTGATGTCGTGGATAAAAGCTATGTGAAGGCGGCCGCCACCCGTGGGTTATCCCGTTTTACCGTGATTCGCCGTCACGTTCTGCATAATGCCCTTCCGCCCGTCATTCCACGCCTGGGTCTGCAGTTTTCCAGCATGTTAACGCTGGCGATGATCACGGAAATGGTCTTCAACTGGCCCGGCCTGGGGCGCTGGCTGATTAACGCTATCCGCCAGCAGGATTATGCGGCGATATCGGCCGGTGTGATGGTGACCGGCGGCGTGGTGATTGTGGTGAATGTGCTATCGGACATTGTCGGTGCGGCGCTGAATCCGCTGAAACATAAGGAATGGTATGCCCTACGATAACATCTACGCCGAAAAACGCCTGCCGAGCGCATTTCGTCAGAGCTGGCACCATTTTTATAGCGACATGCCTGCGATGATAGGTCTGTACGGCTTTGGCGCACTGCTGCTGCTCTGTCTGTTTGGGCATTTCCTGGCACCTTATCCCATCGACCAGCAGTTTTTGGGCTACCAGCTGTTACCGCCCTCCTGGTCACGCTACGGTGAAGTGTCGTTCTTCCTTGGAACAGACGATTTAGGGCGTGATTTACTCAGCCGTCTGCTCAATGGCGTGGCCCCGACAGTGGGTTCAGCCATTGTCGTTACGCTGTTTGCCACTTTCTGGGCACTGGTACTCGGTATCGTGGCGGGCATGACGCACGGCGTGCGCTCTGCCGTGCTGAATCACGTGCTGGACACGTTACTGTCAATTCCTTCTCTCCTGCTGGCCATCATCGTGGTGGCCTTTCTCGGCCCACGCCTTGAACATGCGTTGCTGGCGGTCTGGCTGGCGCTCATGCCACGGCTGGTGCGGGAAATTTACAGCGCCGTTCATGATGAACTGGAAAAAGAGTATGTGGTGGCGGCGCGTCTCGATGGGGCGACCAGCATTAATATTATGTGGCATGCGATTCTCCCTAACGTGTTACCGATGCTGATCAGCGAAATTACGCGTGCGCTCTCCATGGCCATTCTTGATATTGCCGCCCTGGGATTTCTTGACCTTGGCGCGCAGCTGCCCTCACCGGAATGGGGCGCGATGCTGGGCGATTCCCTGGAGCTGGTCTACGTGGCCCCCTGGACCGTGATGTTGCCCGGTGCGGCGCTGATGCTAAGCGTATTAGTGGTTAACCTGCTCGGTGATGGCATTCGTCGGGCCGTCGAGGCGGGAGTGGAATAATGCCGTTACTGGATATTCGTAATCTGACGATTGAATTTATGACCGCGGATGGGCCGGTTAAAGCGGTCGATCGTGTTAATTTGTCCCTCAGTGAAGGCGAAATTCGCGGTCTGGTCGGAGAGTCCGGTTCGGGCAAGAGTCTGGTGGCCAAGGCGATTTGCGGCGTGACTAACGACAACTGGCGCGTTACCGCAGACCGCATGGTCTTTGATGACGTTGATCTGCTGCGTCTGTCTGCCCGTGAGCGCCGCCGCATCGTGGGTCATAACGTATCGATGATTTTTCAGGAGCCGCAATCCTGTCTCGATCCCTCTGAAAGTGTCGGGCGTCAGCTAATGCAGGCGATTCCGCGCTGGACCTATAAAGGCCCGTGGATGAAGCGTTTTTGGTTCTGGCGTAAAACCCGGGCGATTGAACTGCTGCATCGGGTGGGCATTAAGGATCATAAAGACATCATGCGCAGCTTTCCCTATGAGTTAACCGAGGGCGAGTGCCAGAAAGTTATGATCGCCATCGCGCTGGCGAATCAGCCCCGCCTGCTGATTGCGGATGAGCCAACCAATGCGATGGAGCCTACAACCCAGGCGCAGATATTCCGCCTGCTGAGCCGTCTTAACCAGAACAACAACACCACCATTTTATTGATCAGCCACGATCTGCGCACGATGAGCCAGTGGGCTAACCGCATTAACGTCATGTACTGCGGCCAGACGGTCGAAACGGCGCAAAGCGAAGACCTGATGACGACCCCGCATCATCCCTATACTCAGGCTTTGATTCGCGCCATGCCTGATTTTGGTCGTCCGCTGCCGCACAAAAGCCGACTGAACACCTTATCGGGCGCGATTCCGTCCCTGGAGAGCCTGCCGATTGGCTGTCGCCTGGGACCACGCTGTCCCTACGCGCAGCGTAAGTGCATTGAAACGCCGCGGCTGACGGGCACCCGCTCGCACCTGTACGCCTGCCACTTCCCGCTTAACGTTGAGGGCCAATAACATGGAAACGTTGCTGGAAGTCCGCAATCTCAGCAAAACCTTTCGCTACCGCACCGGCCTGTTTCGCCGCCAGCACGTTGAAGCCGTTAAATCCGTCAGCTTTACGCTGCGTGAAAAGCAGACCCTGGCGATTATCGGCGAGAACGGATCGGGTAAATCGACCCTGGCGAAAATGCTTAGCGGCACCGTTGCCCCCAGCGACGGGGAGATCATCATTGACGATCATCCGCTCAGCTTTGGTGATTACGGCTATCGTAGCCAACGCATTCGCATGATTTTTCAGGATCCGTCAACGTCGCTCAACCCGCGCCAGCGCGTGAGCCAGATTCTGGATCTGCCGCTGCGCCTGAATACCGGGCTGGATGCTGAGGAACGGGAAAAACGCATCATTGCAACGCTGCGTCAGGTGGGATTGCTGCGCGATCACGCGGGTTACTATCCCCACATGCTGGCACCGGGCCAAAAGCAGCGCCTTGGGCTGGCACGGGCCTTGATCCTGCAGCCCAAAGTGATTGTGGCTGACGAGGCGTTGGCCTCTCTGGATATGACCATGCGCTCTCAACTGGTCAATCTGATGCTGGAACTCCAGGAAAAACACGGCATTGCTTATATTTATGTGACCCAGCATCTTGGCATGATGAAGCACATCAGCGATAAAGTACTCGTCATGCATCACGGTGAAGTGGTGGAACGCGGCGGAACGGCAGACGTGCTCGCTTCGCCGCTGCACGAGATGACCAAACGCCTGATCAACAGCCATTTTGGCGAGGCGCTGACCGCCGAAGCCTGGCGGCGTGAGCGTTGATTTTGCGGCATATTGTGGAAAACGCTGAGCGGTTTTCCTGATTTCAAGCAGACGTGCTAGAATCCGCACGTCGATTAACGTCGGTCGTCTATTATTTAAACAACGCGACCGCCAACTACCATGACCATAAGGATTACAGCTATGGGTTTTCTTTCCGGTAAGCGCATTCTGATTACTGGTGTTGCCAGTAAACTTTCCATCGCCTACGGTATTGCACAGGCGATGCGCAAACAGGGCGCAGAACTGGCTTTCACCTACCAAAACGACAAACTGAAAGGTCGTGTGGAAGAGTTTGCCAAAGATTTGGGTTCTGACATTGTGCTGCCATGTGATGTTGCAGAAGATGAAAGCATCAAATCCCTGTTCGTTGAGCTGGCAAAAACCTGGCCGAAATTTGACGGTTTCGTGCACTCCATTGGCTTCGCCCCTGGCGACCAGTTGGATGGCGATTACGTCAATGCCGTAACCCGCGAAGGTTTCAAAATCGCACATGACATCAGCGCCTACAGCTTTGTTGCAATGGCAAAAGAGTGCCGTGCGATGCTGAACCCTAACTCCGCCCTGCTGACGCTGTCTTACCTGGGTGCAGAGCGCGCTATCCCTAACTACAACGTAATGGGCCTGGCGAAAGCGTCCCTTGAAGCAAACGTCCGTTACATGGCGAACGCGATGGGTCCTGAAGGCGTGCGTGTTAACGCCGTGTCTGCGGGTCCAATTCGTACCCTGGCGGCATCGGGCATCAAAGATTTCCGTAAGATGCTGGCCCACTGTGAAGCGGTCACCCCGATTCGTCGTACCGTCACCATTGAAGACGTGGGTAACTCTGCGGCCTTCCTGTGCTCCGACCTTGCGGGTGGGATCACCGGTGAAATCGTTCACGTTGACGGCGGTTTCAGCATCGCTGCGATGAATGAACTGGAACTGAAATAAGTTTCCTCACGGGCGAGCGTTGCTCGCCCTGCGCGCCCCCTGCCCGATCCCCGCGTTATTCCTTATCGCTATTAATTATCACCGATTGGTCTTTTGCCCTGACCTGCCCGTGGGCGACGATAAGTCAGCCCTGCGGCCTGCGACTGAATCACCGCATGCGCCGCATCAGATTTTGCAAAAGGACTGATGATGCAACAACGCCGCTATCCCGGCCAGGACCACTGGTTTTATGAAAGTCAGACCAGTCCGCGCAGCGTACAGGCTGCCCCGCTTTTTCCAGAAGCCGCCCATGTCGATGACCGGTTTTTGCTGGGGTTAGCACAGGACGCTTCCGTTATTCAGCCTTTACTTCAGGCAGACCAGCCCGCCATACAGATCGCCCATCACGTTGTTGACCAGCTGTTTCCCGACCAGATTGAAACCACACTGACCCATACGCTTACGCTGTATGACCGGCTAAGCACCGCCTTGACGGTGGCTCAGGTGGCAGGCATTCAACGCCTGTGTAACCACTATTCCGCCCGCCTCAATCCCCTGCCGGGTCCTGATTCCTCTCGTGAAAGCAACAATCGCCTGACGCAAATTACGCAATATGCCCGCCTGCTGGCGATGCAGCCCGCCTTAATTACGGCGGAGAGCATCCGCGCGCTGCATGCGGTAGGGCTGAGCGAAGCCGATATCGTCACACTCAACCATCTGGTGGGCTTTGTCTGCTATCAGGCGCGCGTCATCGCCGGGATTCATGCTCTGCTGGAACGGCCGGTGCGCTGGATGCCGGGTATGTCACCGGCTCCTGACGCCGATGTGGCGACGTTTGCCCAGCCCTGCGCGTGGCAGCCTGTGCTGACGCCGCTGGAGCCGCGCTATGCCAGCGAGGCGCAACATGCCGCTGTCGCCGCGTGTCAGCATGCGCCGGTGCTTAAAGATACAGTCTGGCTGCTGGCTCACGCGCCTGCGCTGCTGCAAAGCTGGTTTGCCCTGCGTCAACAGCTGCAAGATGGCGCAAGCGCAAGCGTGGAGGCGACCGCCGCCCGGATACTGGGCAGCCGCTGGATTTGGCAGCATGCTGCAGATGCAGAGAAGCGAATGAGTCAGGCGGACGAGGCGAAAACCGACAGTGAGCAGCAGGCTGTCATTACACTAACCGCTCAGCTCACCCGCCAGCCAGAGCGCGTCAGTGCGCTCGATCTGCAACCGCTGGCGCAAGCTGGCTGGTCGCATGCCAGGCAGTTCAGCGTGATACAGGCTATCGCGCTGGCCAACTGGAACAGCCGTTTGTTTTATGCCTGCGGTGAAGCCAGCTAGCTGGCAAGATAGCTTCGCGCTTCGTCATAAAAATGCTGTGCGAGCGGCGTGGCCCGGCCAGGCTCGGCGATCACCAGCGCGGCCTGACGCGCCATTTTTGGCATCGAAATAGTGCGCTTTTCCAGGCCGTGTAAGGATTCAGGCAGCAAATGGCCCCGTGGCGAGATCAGAACACCCAGACCGACCTGGGTACACTGCAACAGCTGCATGACAGAGGCGCTTTCAACCACCACGCGCGGCACCAGCGCAGCATCGCGAAACGTCATATCCAGATAGCGGCGAAAATAACGGGTTGGCTCCGCCAGACACAGCGGCTGCTGCGCCAGCGTTGGCAGGTCAAGCATTTCATGGGCGCATAACGGGGGGAAATGGGCGGGATGAAAAACCGCCTCAACGCCGCTATCCGCCAGCAGCGATGCCTGAAAATGCAGTTCCCGCAGCGTCGCCATTTCAAAAAAGCCAATGCCGACATCAACCGTGTGGCTGTTCAGCGCGTCCAGCAGTTGATCGGCACTTAACACGGCAATGCGGTAATCCAGCTGCGGATAGCGAGCCTGCACCGCTTTTAACAGCTCTGCCAACGAAACGCTGCACTGCGGGACCACACCGAGGCGAAGCGTACCGTTCACGCCGTGTTTTAACGACTCGACCTCCAGCTTCAGCCCCTGATAAACCGAAACGATTTCCCGTGCCCATGCCAGCACCCTGTCGCCCTCCGGCGTGAAACCGGCAAAGTTGTTACTGCGGTTGATCAACGACAGGCCCAGTTCACGCTCCAGGTTTTTTAACCGCATCGATAAGGTTGGCTGGCTGACAAAGCTGGCTTCGGCGGCACGACCAAAATGGCGTTCGCGTTCGAGATTACACAAATAGATGAGCTGCTTGATATCGATTTTCTTTTACCACCAATGACTTACGGTTAATTATTTTATCCGGATAAAATTTTATGTACTAACCCCTGTACTAAATAAAATTTCACCATGAGTTTTTGGCCGCTTCAGCGATTTATCATAAGCCTAATCCTTTACCGCTTCAAACCGGCAGCCACGGCCGCCGGTGCGAGCGTACTCATACACCGACTCTTCAAGGCGAACAGATCGTGCCAGCGGCATCAGGTCATTCAGCAGCGTGAACTCGGTGTTCGGCTCAAATTGCGCCAAAACAGTTTGGTCATAGGCGCGATACAAACGACGGATGTCGTCAACTGCGTTCACGGCGTCGAGTGCTGGCGCGTCTTCTGCATCACCGCGCCACTGAGTGCGAGCCAAGAAATCAGCGGCAGCCTGTGCGCTGGCGTTACGTGCAGCACTCAGCTGCTTGAACTGCGCAGAGTTGTGCGCGAGATTGCCGGTCTCGGTCGCCTTTTTGGTGGAAAATACAAACATTCGGTGCTCCTTACTTAATGACAACGCGCAGGAGGTCACCTGCTGTCGCGATGGTGTATGGACGGTCTTCTTCCACGTATGCGCGGACAGACTCGTCGGTTGCAACAGCTTTTACTCGACCATTAGCGATCGACAGCGGTTGGCCTTTTGTGTAGGTGCCGGTTGCAGCAGGTACGTTGAAGAACACGCCGGGCGTTGGGTGCATTGCAACAACCCAATCGCCAGCTGCGATGGTGTCATCGACAGTTTTGCAGCGCAGGTAGTCATAGTTGGCTACATAAAGGATCGCCTGCTCATTGCCGGCAACAGATGCGGTGAACTTCTTGGTTGTGTTATCGAAGAAGCCAATGGTCCCGGGCTTGGTATCAGCCGCTGCAGCACCTTCTCGATGGAGTTGCGGATTGGCAAAGATGCCGCCCGCGTGGATTACGTGCTTACCGTCTTTAGCCATTTCTTACTCCGGCATGTCGCTGAATGAATTTTTAGTAGTTGACTGTTGGCGCGCGCCGTTCAGGCCAATTGATGACTGACATTGCGCATATAGACCATCAAGTGCTGGGCCATCCAGTGCATTAACTGCCAGATCATCAAGGCCAAACTTTGCCTTTACTGCAGCTCGTTTTTCACCCTTTTCTTTATCTGCGTTAATAGTCAGGCCGCTTTCAATGGTGTTCAGTTTGTCGGCGAATGGCTTGAACCACGCCGGAGCTTCATCGCTGTTGGTGGCGGTCTCTTTGGCCTTTTTGTCAGCCTCTTCTTTCTCTTTCCTGGCCTTTTCATCAGCTGCAGCTTTCGCTGTCGCATCCTCTGCGGCCATCTGGTTGTAAGCGTCCATCAGCTCAGCATCGGACTTACCTTCAACGTCGACGCCTTTCGCTTTCAGCGCATTGGTGATGATTTCTTTCATCGGGTTTGCTTCCTCTTTGACGGAATTGCTGTTGGCGCTGAAAAACGCCTTTAGCTGGTTAAAAATTGATTTGAGAGCGGGGTCTTGCGTTGAATAGATATCTGGCGACTGGCCTTCTGACAGGTTGACGACTTCCAGTTCCTGCTCGGTGCCATCGGAGTTAACGAAAATACCTACGCCTTCCTCCGGCGTTCCGGCGCCAGCTTCATCGAGCAGAACAGCAACGTGGTCGAACATCATGTTGGTGGCGATTTCGTTGTACTTCTTGCCCTTCGATTCGCCGTTGACTGCGATGCCGGAATAAAGCAGGCCGGTGGATATGTGAATCGGCTCAGCGTTAGTGCCGGCGGCCATTTCATCCAGGCGGTTGATCAGGCGCTTACCCTTATCGCTGGACTCGGCATAACGTCGGTCAACGTACATGTCGCCGGTTACCTTGCCTTCTGTATGACTCACGTTCTGTAACCACGCGCCAACGTGGTAGTTGTTGACTGCGCGAACATCGCGCGCCGATACGTGCTTACCGTCCACCTTTGGGTGCCCCAACGGCATCGGGTTACGTTCCAGCGTGTTGTATGCTTTTCCAATCTCTGCTGCCGGGTACAACTTCCGGTTCATCACGATATCGTCTACAACGGGCGTGATGCCGCGAACCACAATATGTGGTTTCCCGTCGATGGTTTCTGTGGTGATATTAGAAGCGGAGTTGACGACGGTCAGCACGTTAACGCGATTGCGCTTCATGCTGCTTCCTCATTATGCTATCGAAAGGCGTTTATCAAAAAACTAGGAGACTTGATGAAATACAAAGTGATTTTTTATGGAATTATTAATGGGAAAAAACAGAATCTTGATGCAGTCTTTGAGTCTTCGAAAGAACCAAAGTTAACTGATAGAGAAGTCATCAAGGCTGTTATGTCTGCACTTTCAGATGTGGTTACTGTCGAAAAGCCAATTTTTTCAATTGAGTATCACATCGAAGCAATTGTTCCCTTAGTTTAGTTTTTTGAGCTCTCCCAACTCTTTCTTTCTGAGGAGAGCCTATCTATTAACCCTGAATTAAGCACCATGCCATTGTTATCTAGAACAACAGGTATCTGGCTGCAGTAGCAGTGATAGCGGTTGCCATCGCGGCTATACCATTCGCGAACCTCTTCAACCGTGCGCGTCTTTCCATGCCAGAAAGCATGATTGGTTCGAGTGGTAGGCTTCAACGCAGACAGATGCAGCAAGGCTGTGTTTAGCCCCAGCCGCTCACGCGCCCAATCCGTTTCCTGCCATTGAGCCTCCCGCAACGCTCCGACCTGCTCTGTCTGCGCCATGTTCTTTGCGCGCGCCATTGAGACGTCGAGTCGCTTACTGATGATGCGAGCAGTTTCTTTTGGGTTGATGCCACGACCTATCGAATCGGCTATCACATTCGCCAGGTCACCACGCGCCCGGTCGGACTCAAGCAGCCAGTCGCTATACGTTGATACGTACGCTGCTGCCACCTGATTCTGGTATGCAGCCGAACTGAGAAGCTGCTGAAGCGTCGTCTGCTGCTCGTAGATTGGCGACTGCACCGACAGATTGGTGAATGCCTGATGAGTACCGCGCTCATACTCTGCAGCGACGTACTGCAACGCCCATAAGTTGTTGCTGCCTCCTTCCAGCAGATAATCATCAAGGATGATCTGAACACGCTGCAGCAGGTCATCAATTCCTGACAGGCTAGTCCGCCAGACTTTGGGCCAGTCCATTACCGGCTTTAGTTCTCCATTAGCAAGTAGGATGTCCATAACATCCATTTCATCTATCTCAACTAAGCGACGTAACACATAAGCAGCATCAATATTAACTTGCTCGTTGCGTTGTGATTTCAGATCGGCGATTCTGCTCTGGACGTCAGGTTTTGTGAGGTTTTCATGCCCTGATGCCCGGGCGGTCTTTTCGCTGAACCCCGCCCGAATGGCCGCTTGCGTGGCGTTCAAATCGATGAGGTACTCGCGACAGAACATTTCTTGTTTGTCGGTGAGTGCCATGAGTTTCTCTCAAAAGGAAAATAAAATGGGCTGGGTGAAAATTTTTGAAGGCGTTGTTATGGGCGATGAAATTAAAGTTGAGCGGTTTGAAGATGAAGATAGTGATGGCGAGTTCTCTATCAAAGTCACCGCCAAAGATAAAAATCCTTCAATAGCCACACCTCCCATTATTGATCAAGGAAGCGTTATCATCCCCCCGCCACCAAACGATCCTGAGAAGACATACAAATTTGAATACGATAGTGTTGATGATATGTATGAAAACTTCGCTAAAGATTCGGGCAGGCCCCCAGAGTTCATTAAGAGTCTAGAAGACGCAATAAAAAATTACTAATTACTTATGTCATCACCATGTACCTACTTATTGGGATGGCAAAATAAAACCGCATAGAAGCGGCATATTCAGGAATCTAAAAACTTTGCAGACATAAATATTATCACTTTTTCAGCAATATCATCTCTGTGTGCCTTACCTTGCATAAATTTGGAATGCACATCATTTAGCTCAACAAACTTCTTGCCCAAATCATCGTGTAACAAGTTAACTTCCAAGATAACTATTGCCTGATAAACTTGGTTCATTGCATCCTGAATTGTAAGGGCTGGTTGTGAAAATTCTGGGCTTGGAACTAACTTATCGGGCATAACGGCAATAAGGTTGCGGTATTTAACCAAGGCAATTTTCAGCGCTTTACGATCGCTTCTCTTCTCTTGAAGTCGCCAACCACTTAGTGCTTTCCATGCAAAAATCGAAGCTACCAAAGCCCCAACTCCAGACAACCACGAGCCTATCATACCCCATAAAGCAATTTTATCTGATACTGTCACAAAGCCCCCTTAAAGCAATGCCTTATGGTAGCATGGAATGATTTATTTTCATCGTCAGGCGCACTCGCAAATGCGCCTTGTGATGATTACTGGATAAGCTGCGGCTGAGTGATTGCCATAATCTGCTCATGCTCCAGTGTCAGCACTCGCTTTTCTTTCTTACGCTCATTCATCAGCCGGCTACCAATGGTGCCTTTGAGCTTTGAGCGCGTCTCTTTAATGGCATAACGATGCTGAAGCTCCTCGCCCATTGCTTCCCGGCGATTGAGTTGCTCTGCCATCCAGTTAAAGGCATTGATGTAGCACTCTTTGACAGCCATCGCAGTTTTGCCAGTAAAGCTCATGACAAGCATCATGCATCCATCACGGGTAATGCTATACATCGGCTGAACATCGCCATTTTTATCAATGAAATCAGTGGGCGCAAAATTGCGCCGGGCGAAATCATCAGAGCATTGCATGCTCCTGATAGCACGAAGCACATCTTTATGACGCTTGCCAAAGTACTCGGCAACCTTTAGTGAGGTTGTGACTACCTTGTTGTCTACTGCCTGAACCATATTGCTAAAGTCAAAAGCTGGAATAACTGACGGATTATTCATTGCGTTTCTACCTTTTAGAAAGTGAGCCTGTTCGCACAGAAAAGCCGCCCGAGAGAGGTCACCACCTATAACGGCTTTTCTCAGGCTCGCTTACTGAAAGGCTCTCGTTGAGTTGCGCATGCGATTGCGCGAGTGGATAACATTATTGGACCGATAAAGAGGCACGGCACATTAGGTTTCGGCGCGCCTCTCATAGTTTTATTTACGTAGGCTGTTCTTTACTTCGGTAACGATCTGCTGCTGCAGTCGGTTCAATTCGTTTCGGTGCCTGCTTTCCTGACGTGACCAGAACCAGATGCCGATCCACGTCATAATGAAAGCGCCAATGCAGATACCTGAAAGGATGTTGTAAATCGAGTAACCACTCATTTAGCGTCCTGCTGGCAGTTAGCTTTCCATGTCTTGTTATGGGTCAGGATGGCGCGCTTAGTGCGCTCATCCATCGTCATGATGTCAGCTTCTGTCACCATGATTGGCTTTACCCAGTTACATGCAGTATCCACTACCTCAACCCTTGTTGAGCCAGTCTTTGCGCAGCTCGTCATCAACAGCACTGCCAGGCATACGGGAAACACTTTCCTGAACATCAGATGCTCCTTTCGCTGCTTCTGTCTGGCGCTGTGTGGCCGCCTTCATGGATTCGATATTGGTCTGGGTTTCCCGATCGACAGCTGCCTGCTCTGCTTTGGACTTCCCTTTGGAATGACCAATGCCGAATGCTGTCATAATGGCAGCTACGATGGGGTCGATACTGTACGCGCTCAATCTTGGCGTTGATTTCGTTTAGCCGGGATTCGAGCTGTTTTTTGCTGTGCAGGTAAATAGCCAGACGATAATGATCAAGTGGTTTCATGATGCCTCCATCTCGGTAATGATCACTTCCAGCCGGCCGCCTTTAACCACTTCGCATCGAACCATGCGCACGTCATCAATGAGGCTATCGTCAGCTATGACGCCTGCCTGGGTTAATGAGTCCAGAGGTGCTTTGAGAAGGTTATCGAGGTCACGCCGAGCGCGTGTAGGTGGATATGCGTTGATTTTTACTTTGAGCTTGCCGGTGAGATTGTATTGCTGGTTTGATTCTGCGATTAGTCTGGCTACTGCTGAGGTGTATTCCCTTCCCTTTTTGCTTTTTATCTTTCTACCGCGAAACACTGAGAAGAGGTGATTGTTTCCGGGAGGCCAGGGTAGTTCTATTTCCCCTCTCTCAGTAGCGCGTCCTGGGTTCGTATCACACCTTCTAAATGAGCTATGCGCGCTTCCGTTACTTCGCAGCGCCTTGTGCGCCTATCTATCTCGTCATGGCATGATGAACAGGCCCATGCGCCAAATAAATCGTCTGGCTTCATTCCCGTTCCGCATATGCAAACCATGCGGTAATGCGCGAGCACGACTGTTTCAGGATTACCATTACACACGCCCGGCAACCTGACCTAGCATTCCCTGCCCCGCGCTTCATTGCGTAACTTACTCATCATTTTCTCCCATTAGCCCGTTTGGATCTGACATCAGCCAGAAGTTGAGGCAATCGGTGCAGGAGTAGACCTCGAATGGTTTGAGGCTTATTCCACAGCCAACGCAGGCAGTAGCAGATTGCGCGCCATCGCCAGTAGGCTGACTTGATTGGGTTATGTCGCTCATGGTTCTCCCATTCGATATCGCACTCGCAGGATTCGCAGTTAGCGCCGTAGTGATACTTATCCTCTGAGGTGAGGATGGTGTGACATCGGCAGCAGCGGTCAATGTGCCGATGGGTTAACAGGTTGCCAGTCGGAGATAGCATTGTGGTAAAGAGATCGCGGGCGCTTGCGGTTTCGTGCATGCGGCGTAGTGTGGAAGCGCTATTAAGACGGCGGTACATCAGACAATCAAGTGGAGAACGCCCCATGTGGGCAATAGATTGGGGTTATTGTTGATCTTAACATTGTATTATTTGTAATTTTTATTGGTGTTTCCCTGGTATTGCGACACTCACTTCGTGGGATACGGCCAGGCGTGATCAATCCCTGTGGAAGACAGGACGCCGGTAGCCAGTAAATAAATCACCACCAGCGCAAAGAATATAATTGCTGATATTTCAACGATTTTAATCAGACTATGTTTAGCCATTAATAACCCCCTTTTGATTGCGTGTATTTGACCTTCACCTCTTACCTTAGAGTGTTACCGGTAAAGTACAAGCCCCGTTCACAAAATGAAACATAAAGCCCCGCTTATATATTGTGACCAGTTTGTTACAAGCGTACGGATTGTCGCGGAGGCGCGCTTTAAGGGGACAGTGGACAGTGAGCAGGAAGGCGGGCAACGCACAGGAGTGACAAACGGCAAAGGCACCGTGCTCGCACCTTTGCCGGGTGAAGGGGGATTATCCGACGCCCAACGCTGATTTCACCTCTTGTGCGATTTTCTCAACCTGTGGGCCATAAATCACCTGCACATCCTGTTCGCTCACGCGGTTAATACCATTCGCGCCGGTACGCATTAACGTCTGATCCACCACTTCTTTCATGTCTTTGACGCGAACCCGCAAACGCGTGAAGCAGCAATCGACATCCTCTATATTGGCCGCCCCGCCCAGTCCGCTGATGATCACGTTAGTGCGCTCGCTGGCTTCAACAAGCTGGGGTTTTTCATCGTCCGTTTCCCGCCCGGGCGTTTCGACATGCATGCGCGTAATCACATAACGAAACGCGTAGTAATAAACAGGTGCGTAGATTGCCCCAAGCACCAGCGTCCACCACCAGTGGGTTTTACTGCCACCCAGCACGCCGAAGACCACCAGATCGATAATGCCGCCCTGCACGTTACCAATCATCAGATGTAGCATCGACATCAGCATAAATGACAGGCCCGTTAGAAATGCATGCAGCAGATAGAGCACCGGCGAAACAAAAATAAAGCAGAACTCCAGCGGTTCGGTGATCCCGGTGGTAAAGGACGTCAGCGCGCCGGCCATGACCAGCGCCTTAACGCGCTGTTTATGCTCAGGCCTTGCGGTGTGATAGATCGCCAGGGCCGCGGCCGGCAGGCCAAACATCATGACCGGTATTTTTCCCTGCGCCAGAAACTGCGTGGCGGTGCGGAGCGTCGCATCAGGAATCATCCCGGGATGGGTCAGCGAGGTATTGAAGATATTCAACGCACCAACAATCGTCTGCCCGTCCACGATGGCCATACCGCCGATGGGCGTAAAGCGCACGGTTTCATTCAGGATATGATGCAGGCCCGTCGGGATCAGAATACGTTCTGAAGCGCCCAGCAGGAACGCACCATACTGCCCGCTCCGACCGATCATCTGTCCTACCCAGGCAATACCTTCACCGATAGTGGGCCAGACGAGCGCCAGAAGCACGCCGATCAGCGGCAGGAAAACCACCGTCACGATGGGGACAAAACGGCGTCCGCCAAAGAAACTGATCGCTGTGGGGAGCTGCTGCGTATAAAAGCGGTTATGCAACATGACGGTAAGCAGTCCGGCAATCACGCCGCCCAGCACGCTCATGTTATAGGTGAAAATGCCCAGCATCTGGATATATTCCGCCGAGGTCATCATGGCCGTGGTTTGATCCATTCCGGCCTGCTGCAGCGCCTGAGGTGTGGTCGTGGCGGCGGTAATGCCCCTGGCGGCCAGCGTGGCGTTAATGCCGACATTCATGGCGATATAGCCGATAACTGCGGCAAAGGCTGCCGTCGGCTTTTCCGCTTTTGCCAGCCCGATGGCGCTGGCCACGGCAAAGAACAGCGGCAGATTAGCAAAGAGCGCGCCTGCGACTTTGCGAATAAACCCGATGATAAGCTGGGCAACCTGCATCTGTGCGAAGGCTTCACCGGTGACGGCGGGATTCTGCATGGCGGCTGCCAGCCCCAGAAAGATGCCGGCCGCCGCAATCACCGAAATCGGCATCATCAACGCCTTGCCAAACGCATGGATCTGGCTGGTCAGTTGTTTCATGGTGTCGCGCCCTTTTCTGTTTTAAACAGCAAGTATTAGCGCGATGTGCCGATAACACCCGTTATGGCAAGGTTACGAAAAGGTAAAACATGAACACCATCACACTTGGCGTGCCCCACGATAAACGCCAGCTATCGCACCATTAAGCCAATCAATTAGACAAGCTTTGTCGTGAATAGCACACTAATCTTTACCATCAGGATATATCCTTGCAACATTCGTCCAACATAAAAATAAGCCTGCACACATGATGAAATTTAAGCGTCAAATTAAGCCATACCGTGCCGCAGCGGGCGGCTGGGGTTCACTGGAAGCCACCACACGTTTTGTTTTCGACAGTAAAGCTGCGCTGAAAAATTTGCGTAACCTCATGCGCATGAACAAAGCACGCGGCTTCGACTGCCCGGGCTGTGCCTGGGGCGATGACAATAAAAGTACCTTTAGCTTCTGCGAAAACGGTGCGAAAGCCGTCACCTGGGAAGCCACGCGCCGCGTTGTTGATACCGACTTTTTTGCCAAACACAGCGTGGCAACCCTGTATGCACAAAGCGACTATTTTCTGGAATATCAGGGCCGCCTGACACATCCGTTGCGCTACAACGCCGAAAGCGATCATTACGAACCCATCAGCTGGGATGATGCCTTTGCGCTCATCGCACAACATATTAAAGCGATGGATAACCCGGATCAGATGGAGCTATACACCTCTGGTCGCGCCAGTAATGAAGCCTCCTGGCTTTATCAGCTGTTCGGCCGCATGTTGGGCACCAATAACTTCCCGGACTGCTCCAATATGTGTCACGAGGCAAGCGGTGCGGGCCTGAAACGCAGCATCGGCGTGGGTAAAGGCACCATCCGTCTTGACGATTTTGACCATGCCGATGCCATTTTTGTCTTTGGCCAAAATCCAGGGACAAACCATCCGCGCATGCTGCACAGCCTGCGTCACGCCGCCGACCATGGCGCAAAAATCGTGACCTTTAACACGCTACGCGAGCGCGGTCTGGAACGTTTTGCCGATCCGCAAAAGCCGCTGGAAATTGTCACGTCTAAAGCGGGCACCATCAGCTCTGCCTATTACCAGCCGCATCTGGGCGGTGATATGGCTGCCGTTCGCGGCATGGTGAAAGCCCTGCTGGAAACGCATCGTGCACGCCTTGCGGCAGGCGAAAGCGGCCTGTTCGACCAGGCTTTCCTGAATGCCAAAACCCATGGCGTTGAGGCCTATTTTGATGCGGTTGATAACACCGACTGGATGCAGATTGTGGCGCAGTCCGGCCTGACAGAGGCACAAATCCGCGAAGCGGCGGCAATTTATCAGAGTGCCGATCGGGTTATTTGCACCTGGGCGATGGGCATCACCCAACACAAGCACTCGGTTGATACCGTGCGTGAAATCACCAACCTGCAGCTGCTGTTTGGGCAGTTAGGCAAAAAAGGGGCGGGCCTGTGTCCTGTTCGCGGTCACAGTAATGTTCAGGGTAACCGCACCATGGGCATTGATGAAAAACCGGCTAAGCCTTTCCTCGACGCGCTGGGTCAGCACTTTGGCTTCGAACCCCCGCGTGCTGCAGGCCACAATACTGTTGAAGCGCTCAACGCCATGCTGCGTGATGAAATCAAAGTGCTTATCGCGCTCGGGGGCAACCTCGCAGCGGCGGCACCGGATTCTCCGCGCACCGAAGAAGCCTTGTCCCGCTGTGGTCTGACGGTGCACATCAGCACCAAGCTTAACCGCAGCCACCTCGTGCCGGGTCATGAAGGACTGATTCTGCCTACGCTGGGCCGCACCGAGCGCGATCTGCAGGCTACGGGTAACCAGTTCATTACGGTCGAAGACTCCTTCAGCATGGTTCATGCCTCTGAAGGCGTTGGGATTCCGTTGGCGGAGACGCAGCGTTCTGAAACCTCAATTGTGGCGAGTATTGCTCACGCGGTTCTCGGTGATGACAAGGTGAAGTGGTTAGATCTGGCGGCGGATTACAACCTGATTCGCGATCATATCGCGGCAACGATTCCGGGTTTTGCCGACTTCAATACCAAATGCGATCAGCCTGGCGGGTTCTATCTTGGCAACGCGGCGGCAGAACTGCGTTTTAATACGCCGACAGGCAAGGCTGAGTTTAGCCCTGCTGCGCTGCCCCACTCGCTGTTTCCGCAGTTGGATCAGGACGTGCCCTTCACGCTGCAAACGCTGCGTTCGCACGATCAGTACAACACGACGATTTACGGTCTTGACGACCGCTATCGCGGCGTTTACGGTCAGCGCGAAGTCGTCTTTATCAACCCCGATGACATGGCTGAATTAGGGTTCAGCGAAGGGCAGAATGTGGATATCGAAACGCTGTGGAATGATGGCGTCACGCGTCGCGTCAGCGGCTTTAAGCTGGTGCCTTATAACATTCCTCGCGGCAACCTGGCCGCCTACTATCCTGAAACCAACCCGCTGGTTCCGTTAAACAGCTTCGGTGATATCAGCGGCACGCCCACCTCAAAATCCGTGCCGGTTAAGCTCGAACTGACGCAGGCGCTGGCAACCCAACGCATCGCCTGATTCAGGTTTTTCTCCAGGCAAAAAGCCGGTTCGTCCGGCTTTTTGCCTTGCCGCGAGACCCCGATTCGCGTAAAACTGTCAGCCGCTATTAGGCCACGAAACGTAAAAATCATGTTCCAGGATAATCCGCTGCTTGCGCAGCTTAAAGAGAAGCTTCACTCGCAAACGCCTCGTGCAGAAGGCGTTGTTAAAGGCACCGAAAAGGGATTCGGCTTTCTGGAAGTCGATGCACAGAAAAGTTATTTCATCCCGCCGCCACAGATGAAAAAAGTGATGCATGGCGACCGTATCGTTGCCATCGTCCACAGCGATAAAGATCGCGAAAGTGCCGAGCCTGAAACGCTGGTCGAGCCCTTTCTGAGCCGTTTTGTTGGCCGCGTGCAGAAAAAAGATGACCGCCTTTCTATCGTGCCCGATCATCCTCTGCTCAAAGACGCGATTCAGTGTCGTCCGGTCCGTGGACTGAGCCATGATTTCCAGAACGGCGACTGGGCCGTGGCAGAAATGCGTCGCCATCCCTTAAAAGGCGACCGTGGCTTTTATGCCGAACTCACCGAATTTATCGTTAAAGCCGACGACCACCTTGCACCGTGGTGGGTGACACTGTCACGTCATAATCTGGAGCGTGAAGCGCCAGAAATCGGCTTTGGCGAGATGCTGGACGAAAGCCTGACGCGTGAAGACCTGACCGCGCTGGATTTTGTGACCATAGACAGCGCCAGCACGGAAGATATGGACGATGCGCTGTATGCTGAAGCGCTGGACGATGGCGCCCTGCGTCTCACTATCGCCATTGCCGATCCGACCGCTTATGTTGCCGAAGGCAGCGAGCTGGATAAGCTGGCGGCGCAGCGTGCCTTTACCAACTACCTGCCGGGCTTCAATATTCCCATGCTGCCGCGCGAGCTGTCTGACGATGTCTGCTCGCTGCGCCCTGACGTGCGTCGGCCGGTTCTGGCCTGCCGCGTGACCGTGGCTCAGGATGGAAGCCTGGCGGACGATGTGCAGTTCTTTGCGGCCTGGATCGAGTCCAAAGCCAAGCTGGTGTACGACGAGGTTTCAGACTGGCTGGAAAACAGTGGCGAATGGCAACCACAGAGCGACGCGATTGCTGACCAGATTCGTCTGCTGCACCGCCTGTGCCTGTCACGCGCCGAGTGGCGTCAAAACCACGCGCTGGTGTTTAAAGATCGCCCGGACTATCGTTTCCTGCTGGGCGAAAAAGGCGAAGTGCTGGAAATCGTCGCAGAACCGCGCCGCATAGCGAACCGGATGGTTGAAGAAGCGATGATTCTGGCGAACATCTGTGCCGCCAACGTCCTGCGCGAAAAGCTGGGCTTTGGTATCTACAACGTCCATGCCGGTTTTGACGCAGCAAACGCCGAACAGGCCGCCGCTGTCCTGGCAACTCACGGCATCACGGCCGATCCGCAGGCTATCACCACGCTCGACGGTTTCCGCGTACTGCGTCGTGAGCTGGATGCGCAGCCTACTCAGTTCCTTGACAGCCGCATTCGTCGTTTCCAGACCTATGCAGAGATCACCACCGAGCCGGGCCCGCACTTTGGTTTGGGGCTGGAAGCCTATGCCACCTGGACCTCACCGATTCGTAAGTTTGGCGATATGATCAACCATCGTCTGCTGAAGGCGATCGTGCGCGGCGAACCCATCGGCCGTCCGGACGATGCGCTGACAGTCACCATGAGCGAGCGTCGTCGTCTAAACCGCATGGCCGAGCGCGACGTGGGTGACTGGCTCTATGCCCGCTATCTGTCGCCGTTTGCCGCAACTGACCGCAAGTTTAGCGCAGAAATTATTGATGTATCGCGTGGTGGCATGCGCGTCCGTCTGCTGGAAAATGGCGCCGTCGCGTTTATTCCTGCGCCGTTCCTGCATGCCGTGCGCGATGAGCTGGTGTGCAGCCAGGAAAGCGGTACGGTACAGATTAAAGGTGACGTGGTTTACCGCGTATCCGACGTGATTGACGTGACCATTGCGGAAGTTCGCATGGAAACACGCAGCGTTGTTGCACGCCCTGCCGCCTAAGACACCACCGTCGGGACAGCACAGCCTGCTCCGACGGTCTTTTTTCCTCCGCCGGCCCCTGTATCTTCGCGTTAAATTTGCTCCACGCTTCACAGTTTTATCTTTATTAACTTCCACTTACATTACATTACATTAACGTTAGCTCGTTGTATCCGATCGCCTTCCATTCGGTCTCTACAAGGAGTGAGTTATGAAGAACGTCAAAAACGGCGTGCTCTGGCTGGCAGTGGCGTTAATTGGCGCGGGTGCGTTCGCGATGCTGGCGCTTAACCGCGGCGAGCACGTCAACGCAGTCTGGCTGGTGATTGCCGCCGTAGCCTGTTACAGCATCGCTTATCGTTTTTACAGCCTGTTTATCGCCCGCAACATTTTTGAACTGGACGATCGCCGTCTTACCCCCGCCGAGCGCCTCAGCGATGGTCTTGACTATGTTCCCACCAATAAGTGGGTGCTGTTCGGTCACCACTTTGCGGCGATCGCGGGCGCCGGGCCGCTGGTCGGCCCTATTCTGGCGGCCCAGATGGGCTTTCTGCCAGGCACGATCTGGATCCTGATTGGGGTTATGATGGCGGGCGCGGTGCAGGACTTTCTGATCCTGTTTATCTCTACGCGACGTGACGGCCGTTCCTTAGGTGAAATGGCCCGTCAGGAGCTGGGCGCCTTTGCCGGGGTTATTACCATGCTGGGTGCGCTGGGCGTGATGATCATCATTCTCTCCGCGCTGGCGCTGGTGGTGGTTAAAGCCCTTGCGAACAGCCCGTGGGGGCTGTTCACCATTGCAGCAACGATTCCTATCGCCCTGTTTATGGGCATTTACATGCGCTTTCTGCGCCCGGGTAAGATCGCCGAAGTCTCCTTGATCGGTTTTGTGCTGATGATGGCGGCCATTATCTACGGTGGTGATGTGGCTCAGCATCCTTACTGGGGCCCGTTCTTCACACTGAAAGGCACCTCTCTGACCTGGGTACTGGTCATCTATGGTTTTATCGCCTCGGTGCTGCCGGTCTGGCTGCTGCTGGCTCCCAGAGATTACCTGTCTACTTTCCTGAAAATCGGCGTAATTGTCGGGCTGGCCGTTGGCATCGTCTTTGCCATGCCAGAACTGAAAATGCCCGCTGTGACCAAATTTATTGATGGCTCAGGCCCGGTTTTTTCCGGCGCCCTGTTCCCGTTCCTGTTTATCACCATTGCCTGTGGCGCCATCTCCGGCTTCCATGCGCTGGTCTCCAGCGGCACCACGCCGAAGCTGATTGAGCGTGAAAGCCATATTCGCTTTATCGGTTACGGCGCGATGCTGATGGAGTCGTTTGTGGCAATCATGGCGCTGATATGCGCCTCCGTGCTGGACCCAGGCGTTTACTTTGCGATGAACGCCCCTGCTGCACTGATTGGCACTACGGTAGAAAATGCCGCTCAGGTGATTAACGGCTGGGGCTTTGTCGTCACACCTGAAATGTTAAGCGGTATCGCCAGAGACGTGGGAGAAGCCTCAATTCTGTCACGCGCCGGGGGCGCGCCAACCTTTGCGGTCGGCATGGCGCACATCATTACGGAGGTGTTCAACAGCCGCGCGATGATGGCCTTCTGGTATCACTTTGCCATCTTATTTGAAGCCTTGTTTATCTTAACCGCCGTGGATGCCGGTACGCGCGCTTGCCGGTTTATGGTGCAGGATCTGGTCGGTACGGTTGTGCCTTCACTGGCCAATAACCGCTCATGGCTCGGCAACCTTTCCGGCACGACCGTCGCCGTCGCAGGTTGGGGTTTCTTCGTTTATCAGGGCGTGATCGATCCTCTGGGCGGGATTAACACGTTGTGGCCACTGTTTGGTATTGGTAATCAGATGCTGGCATCGATGGCGCTGATTCTGGGCACGGTCGTGCTGTTTAAGATGAAAAAGCAGCGCTATGCGTGGGTGACGATTCTGCCCACTATCTGGCTGTTTATTACGTCGATGACAGCGGGTTGGCAAAAAATTTTCCACGAAAAACCGTCAATTGGTTTTCTTGCTCAGGCCAATAAATTCCGAAAAGGCCTGGATGATGGCGTGATCATCGCCCCCGCGAAAACCGTGGCCGATATGCAAACCATCGTATTCAGTAACCAGATTAATGCTGCCCTGTGCGGGTTCTTTATGCTGGTTGCCGTTACGATGCTGATTGCGGCCTTCTTTGTCATTCGTCGCGCGCTGCGTAGCGATGTGCCCACTACGCATGAGTCAGACATATCCTTACGTAAGGAGCTTCGTCATGGTTGACAGCATCCATCGCGTAGCGCGCCCACAGGGTCGCTGGCATATAATGCGCTGCACGTTGCTTTCCAGGCCAAAACCCGTGGGTTTTCGCTGGCGAGCGCTGTGGCAGGGACTTCAGCAAAGTTTTCGTTTGATGGTCGGCGTGCAGGATTACCCGAAATACCTGCAGCATATGCGGCAACATCATCCTGACATTGCGCCGATGAGCGAGCGGGACTTTCATCGTTATTGTCTGGATGCCCGCTTCCCCAGCCAGGCCGGTAAGCTGGGAAAATGTCCGTGCTGAACAGAAAGTGTGCCCCGCTTCGGCGGGGTTTTTTCTGCCCGTTTTTTCTGGAAAGCAAAATAAATACAGTTTCGTCTTGTGCTGGCGTCAGTTGATGAATACTGTTGCTAAAATAACGAGATAACGCCAGCAATGTACTTCCTGGAGGGAGTGACCATGACCGATGAACAAGGGCAATCGTTGTTGTATACCTTGTTTGGTACAACCAGCCCTCATTGGCGATTAACCGCAGACAGTGATGCGCTGCTTTTTGCCTTAGATGAATCATCGAACACCAGCGTTGCTGTGCCACTGACGCCCGGCCAGTGCAGTTTATTGCGCGCGATGCCCGTTATTACTTCCAGTATTAATCTGACGTTAACGATTCACGGCGAGCAGGTCGCCATGCATTTTGTTGGCCGGCGGATCAACCAGTCCGTGTGGGCGGGCACCGCTTCGGCATGGGGCGATACGTCGGCGGTGGCGCGCGATCTGACGCTGGGCCTGTCATTTGCTGAACAGGTCGTGTCGGAGGCCAACTCGGTCATCGTTATCCTTGATCAGCGCGGCAACATTCAACGCTTTAACCGCCTCAGCGAAGAGTATACCGGCCTGTATGAACAGGATGTGATCGGCCGTAATGTTTTCCAGCTGTTTATGACCAAACAGGAAGCCGCGGCCTCACGCAGGAACATCGCAGGGTTCTTTCGCGATGGAAATTCCTACGAAGTGGAACGCTGGATCAAGACGATGAAAGGACAGCGACTGTTTCTTTTTCGTAATAAGTTTGTTCACAGTGGCAGCGGTAAAAATGAAATTTTCCTCATCTGTTCAGGAACGGATATTACGGAAGAACGCCGTGCGCAGGAGCGCCTGCGCGTGATGGCTAACACGGATGGCATCACTGGCCTGCCCAATCGCCACGCGATTCACCAGCAAATCAGCCATGCGCTGGAGCGGGCTGAGGGAAGTGAAACCGGCGTGGTCTACCTGGATTTAGATAATTTCAAAAAAGTGAATGATGCCTACGGTCATATGTTCGGCGATCAACTGTTGCAGGCCGTTTCCCTGGCGATTCTGAGCTGTCTGAGCAAGAACCAGACGCTTGGACGGCTGGGCGGTGACGAGTTTGTGGTGCTGGCTGAGCACACCAGTCAGGCTGCGCTGGAAGCAATGGCTACGCGCATTCTCGATCGCCTGCGTCAGCCTTTCCGCATCGGCCTCATCGAGGTTTACAGCGGCTGCTCCGTCGGGATCGCCCTGGCCCCGCTACATGGAGAGGACCGTGAGTGTCTGATTCGTAACGCTGATACGGCGATGTATCACGCCAAAGAGAACAACCGTGGCAGCTATTGTGTTTTTGCCGAAGAGATGAACCGCCGGGTTTTTGAATATCTCTGGCTCGACACCAACCTGCGTAAAGCGCTGGAGCAAGACCATTTATTAGTGCACTACCAGCCCAAAGTGGATGCTGACGGTAAAGTGCGCAGTGCGGAAGCGCTGGTTCGCTGGAACTCACCCGAGCGCGGGCTGGTTTCACCCGGGGAATTTATTCCCTACGCGGAAGAATCCGGGCTGATCGTGCCACTGGGTCGCTGGGTCATGCTTAACGTGCTGAAGCAAATTATTGCCTGGCGGGAGCAGAATATTTATCTGCGCGTCGCGGTTAATGTCTCGGCGCGCCAGTTACTCGACCAGACAATCTACAGTGACCTGAAACAAGCCCTGACGGATGCCGGTTTAACCGAGTGCCCGGTGGATATCGAACTGACGGAAAGCTGCCTGATTGAGAATGAAGCCGAAGCGCTCAAGCTGATGCGTAAATTTCAGGAACTGGGTGCCCAGATTCACCTTGATGACTTTGGCACCGGTTATTCCTCCCTTTCACAGCTGGCGCGCGTTCCTATTAATGCTATTAAACTGGATCAAAGCTTTATCCGTAATGTGAATAAACGTCCCGTTTCTCAGTCACTCGTCAGGGCGATTGTTGCGGTAGCGAAGGCGCTTGATTTGCAGGTGATTGCCGAAGGTATTGAAACCGTCGATGAAGAAGCCTTTGTGTTAAAAAGCGGCGTCGATGGGCGGCAAGGCTATTTTTACGCAAAACCAATGCCCGCCGATCAGTTTGGGCACTGGCTGGCTCAGCATCCTGCCCGCGTGTAATTATCTAACCCGCTTTACGCAGTGATGCGCTGTGGCGGTTCTGTAACTGGACTAAACGTTCCATATAGGCAATATCCTTCGCTTCAAGCGTGAATGCGTAATCTACCCAGTCCTCGGTGATATCCATCAGTTCCGCGCGTGATAGCTGCAGTACCCGCTGGCGCGCCTTTAGCATGGCGCGTACGCCATTGAGCTTAGGTCGCAGCGTATCGATAAAGGTGCGGGTGGCGCGGTAGCTGTCGCCCGGCTGGAAAACCTTATCGACCAGACCACGGGTTTCATACCATTCGGCACTGTGCGATTCGCCTTCCATAATCAGCTCTTCAGCCAGTTTCATGCCCGAACGCCGCGCGACTAATGAGTAGCCGCCCATTCCGGGAAACAGGTTAAAGGCGATTTCCGGAAAACCCATCCGCGCATTGTTTTGCGCCAGAATAAAGTGATGGGCAAGCGCGGCTTCAAAACCGCCGCCTAACGCACTGCCTTCAATCATCGCCAGCGTTACCGCGCCGGTGTCAAATCCGCGCGCCGCCGAGTGGATGCAGTCAACGCAGGCACGGGCATAAGCACGTAACGCTTCGCGCCGGTTGTTGCGGATACATTCCACAAAAAAGCGCAGATCGCCACCGGCATTAAACATTTGTGGGACTAACGAGCCGGTGACCCAGAAGTCGATAGGTAAGCCCGATCGCTGCGCCGTGTAACTCAGATTCATGATCTCTTCAATCAACTCATGATTAAAACTGGGTCGTGGCTGGGCGCGCAACATCATCCACATGGTGCGACGTCCTTCCTCGTAATAGGCAACTAACTGCGTGGTTTGTCCGGCTTCGGAAAACAGTCTGCATGTGGGTTGGTTAATCACGGTCATTGTCTCATCCTCTATTATTTTGATGCGCTAATTACGCCACATCAGCCTAATCCAGAGTGAGGCCAGACCAAATGAGAGATTGATTTACAACATAAATTCCAGAGTGATCCCCGATGCACCACCTTTAAATGATTAGTAGACTTTCTTGATATACCCAGCCTTTACCACAGAAAGGCGCGAACCGATAACCAGCATTGATGGGACTATCCTTCCCTTAAGGCTCGCTCATCACTAGCCATTTCGGGACGCAGGCACCGCTGCGCCCCAGGCATTATTTCTGGCCGTACCAGGCATTTTCACCGTGTTTGCGCAAATAGTGCAGATCAAGCAGGGTCTGCTGAATGGGAGGCAGCCCGGCCGTGAGCTGCTGGCTAAACAATCCCATGTAAGCCACTTCTTCCAGTACCACTGCACTGTGGACGGCCGCATGTGCGTCTTTGCCCCAGGCGAAAGGCCCGTGAGAATTCACCAGCACGGCAGGAATGGCCGAAGGAGAAAGTCCGCGCTCGGCGAAGGTTTCAATGATCACCTCCCCCGTATTCCACTCATACTGATTTTTGATTTCTTCATCGCGCATGGCTCGGGTGCAGGGAATCTCACCGTAAAAGTCGTCCGCGTGGGTGGTGCCCCACGCGGGGATGGCACGTCCGGCCTGCGCCCAGATGGTGGCATGACGTGAATGCGTATGGACGATTCCGCCAACCTCAGGCCAGGCCAGGTAGAGTGCCCGGTGCGTAGCCGTATCGGATGAAGGCCGTTTTTCGCCTTCCACCACCTCGCCGGTCGCCAGGTTGACCACCACCATGTCCTCCACTTTCATGACATCGTAACTGACGCCAGAAGGTTTAATCACTAACAGACCTTGCTCACGGTCAATCGCGCTGACGTTTCCCCATGTGAAGGTGACAAGGTTGTATTTGGGGAGATCCAGGTTGGCTTCCAGGACCTGTTGTTTAAGGTGCTCCAGCATTTTTTTCTCCTGCTGAGAAGGGTTTTCATAGTGTGCGGAGCAGGCAGAAAAAACGTTATGGAGCAAATAGCTAAAAAGCAGCGGAAAATGGCTGTGAATGAAAAATTGTGTCGCGAATTAAGAATTTTCCATCTTCGGAAATTCTGCAAAATGAATAGAATTCTGTCAGGCATCAGACAGGTCCATCTGTTAATGATGCTTTTCAGCCGCTACAAGCAGATTGTCCATGGTGTCTGGCATTTTTATACTGAAAGGATGCGGTAATCATGCCTCACAGGCGGCCTGAAAAAATTTCACAGCTATACTTACTGTGTTGCATCTGCATACACAATAAAGGAGAAGTTCATGACAATTACAATGAAAAAAGTGACCGCCGCTGTCCTGGCGACCACGCTGGTTGTGGCGTTAAGCGGCTGTTCGAACTGGTCTAAACGCGACCGTAACACTGCGATTGGCGCAGGTGCCGGCGCAATTGGTGGCTCTGTATTAACCAACGGCAGCGCGCTGGGTACCGTGGGTGGTGCAGCTGTGGGTGGTATTATCGGTCACCAGGTTCACTAAGCACGCTATAACAATAAATCACGGCTACGCAGCGCATCTACATAATAAAAAACCGGACTACCTTGTAGTCCGGTTTCTTCTTTCAACCCCCAGCCAGTTTTACCTTCATCCCTTTGGCCTCCAGCAGGCTTTTTAATAAATCGCGCTTGTCGCCCTGGATTTCGATCACGCCCTCTTTCACCGACCCGCCACAACCGCATTTTTTCTTCAGTTCAGCGGCCAGCTGGTTCAGTGCTGCCTCATCCATATCGACGCCAGAAATCAGGCAGACACCTTTGCCTTTGCGTCCGCTGGTCTGGCGCTGAATGCGAACAATGCCGTCGCCTTTGGGCCGTTCCGCCTTTTGTTCGGGCTGAGTGATACGGCCAGCGTCGGTTGAATACACCAAGGGATTATCGCGACTCATTTTACGCTCTCCAAATCCTGCAACAGCGCCTTAAGCGTCGCTGCGGGGTCCGCTGACTGCGTAATAGGACGTCCTATTACCATATAATCGACGCCAGCAAGGCGGGCCTGCTGTGGCGTCATAACGCGGCGCTGATCGCCCGCGTCGCTTCCCTGAGGCCTAATGCCGGGAGTAACCAGCTTAAAATCATGACCGATCGCCTGTTTGAACCGCGCGGCTTCATGTGCGGAGCAGACAACCCCATCAAGACCGCATTCGCGCGTGAGTTTTGCCAGGCGTTCAGCCTGCTCTGCGGGAGACAGCGTGATGCCCAAACCCAGTAAATCTTCAGCATCCATGCTGGTCAGGACGGTGACGGCAATCAGTAACGGCGCCTGCTCACCATAGGGAAGAAGCGCTTCACGGGCGGCATTCATCATGCGTGCCCCGCCGCTCGCATGAACGTTCACCATCCAGACGCCAAGATCGGCGGCGGCAGCGACCGCGCGGGCGGTGGTATTAGGGATGTCGTGAAATTTCAGGTCGAGAAAGATCTCAAATCCACGTTGTTGCAGGGTTTTTACCAGCTGTGGGCCGAACAATGTGAACATTTCTTTGCCCACTTTCAGGCGGCAGCTGCCCGGCTCTATCTGATCGACAAAATGCAGTGCGCTGTTCATATCGTGGTAATCAAGCGCCACTAACACCGGTGAAGTCTGGGATAAGGCCATGCTATTTCCTCTGCGGTAGGCACCTGCTGGCGCGTTAGACAAACGGCACGCATTCTACCTGCCCGCTTTTCGCATCACAATCCCTGTTGCGCTGCCAGGCGATAAACGCACGGAGGTCAGGCAATTTCTGCAATTAACAATTTTAGTATGTTGTAACTAAAATGCATTGAAAACCGAAGACAATAACCAACAGGTTATTGCCCATCCAGTCCGCGAATCGGTTTGACTGATGACCAGGTCCGGCATGACGGACAGTGCCAGTAGAGCGCATGAGCCGTAAAGCCGCATTTCTGGCAGCGATAACGTGGTTTCGTGCGGATTTGCTCGCCGACCAGATCGCGCAGCACCATCAGGCTCTCTTTAGCACGACCATCCTCCGCTTCATGCAGGTGAAACTCCATCAGACGATGGAATACGCGCATGTTGGGGTGACGCTGTAACTGGTTATTGATGTAGTTTTGCGCCGCTTCCGCGCCCTGCTCCTGCTCCAGAATCGCGGAAAGATACAGTTCCGCCGCGGCGCCGGTGTTCTCTTCCACACAGCGTTTAAGAAATGCGGCCCAGGCGTCGGGCTGATTAAGACGCTGAAAACAGGTTTCTAACATCGGCAGCGTTTCACTGACCAGCTCTTTATCCTGATCCAGAACACGCTGCAGATGCTCGATAGCTTTGGCGTGCTCCCCTTTCTCCATCAGGATGCGCCCCATCATAATCGAGACGCGTGCGCTCTGACGATCGGCTGACTCCCCCTTTTTCAACAGGGTCATCGCCCTGTCGAGATCGTCGCTGCTCATTGCCTGCAGCGCGAGTTCGCAATAAAAATGGGCAATCTCACCCTTCTGCTTGTCTTTGCCCAGTTTAACCAGCCGCTCAGCCACCTCGATAGCCTGAACCCAGTCACTGGTTGCCTGATGAATAAGCAACAGCTGTTGCAGTGCACCGATCCTGAAATCTGTCTCATCCGTCAGCTGTTTGAACATGTCTTCGGCGCGGTCATAAAGACCTGCTGCCATATAGTCACGCCCCAGTTGCTGGATGGCCAGCAAGCGTTGTTCGTAGCTTAGCGACGCGCTTTCCATTAAAGACTGATGAATTCGAATGGCGCGGTCAACCTCACCGCGCGAACGGAACAGGTTGCCAAGGGTCAGGTGTGCTTCAACCGTGCCGCTGTCTTCCTTGAGCATGTCAAGAAACAGATCGACCGCTTTATCCTGCTGGTTGGAGAGTAAAAAGTTTACCCCTGCGACGTAGTCACGAGACAGGCGGTTTGATTCCTGTTGCTTATCCTGCTGCGCGCTTCGGCGGCCCATGTACCAACCATAGGCAGCGGCGACAGGAAGTAACAGAAACAGCAGCTCTAACATGGAGACTTATTCCTGCGCGGCCGGCGGTAGCGGTTTACCGACAGGCGCTGGCGTGCTCTGATCAATCTGTGTCTGCAGGCGCTTAACTTTACGTTGTGCATTGGCCAGAGAGACCCGAAGACGTAACCAGAAGAGTCCGCAGATAACCCATCCCAGCAAAAAACCGACGCCGAAAAGCGTTGCCAGTAACGTAGAGATACGGAATTCACCCTGCGCCAGCAGATAGTTAAAGGTGATAACCTGGTCGTTGTGCGCGCCAAGGGTCACGGAAATGATAAAAATGACCAAAACCACTAAAAAAATCAGCAAATATTTCACAGTGCATCCCGTTGTGAGGTTGTCGAATAGAATTATGCCAAAATTACGGCAAAAATACTGCTCCCGGCCGCATCAGACGAAGAGCTTTTGCTCAGTTTCAAGATAAAGATATGGTGCTGAACGGCGCAATTACAATCCTTGTTCCCGTTCAGCCACCTCCTGCTTCTCTTCCGGTGGCAGGCTGAGCGGCCCACAGAAGCGTTGAGCAAGCCAGGTTGCCACCACGACAAACACCCAGGAAATGAATGTTGCCACGGCCAGATCGCGCGGCCAGTGCATGCCCAGCAGCAGGCGACTGCCCATGACGCCTGTTGCCCAGAGTCCGACAAGCACAATCGTTTTGTAATGCCGGCGTGGCCAAAGTAAACCGATGACCAGTAAGGCCCAACTGGCGGCAAACATCGTGTGTCCGGACGGGAAGGCAAACCCTGTTTCAAAGGCCCAGTGCTTTTTCAGCCAGCCCGGAATATGGGATTCATCCGCAATCAGCGCCGTGACGCGCTGGCCACGTTGCTCACGATTCAGTTGGTAAAAGGTCTTGTCGTCCAGCCCGTGGGTTTTCTCCAGCCAGACGACATAGGGCCGGGGTTCCTGCACCTGCTCTTTGATAAAGGATTTTGTGTATTGACCGGCCAGGATGGTGGCATTCATGATCACCAGGAGCAGCAGCGCCGGTTTGAGCCTGAAACGCAGGCACCACAGCACCCACGCGCTTAAAATCAGGCTGGTCAGCATTCCCCACGGCCGTGTGACCGTTTCGGTCATCCAGAACAAGACCTTAAGAGAGGTATTACTTTCGCCAGGCTGCCATTGCCAACCGGATAACCATACTGCAACCGGCATAATAAGCAGCAGCAGCATTCCCGCCAGCGTCCGTTGAAAGATTTTAATCATCCCTTTTCCTTTTTCCCGGTAAAAACCTGTTGCGAAAGCATAACTTTAGCTTAAAAAAGAATAACATAACCTTTTAAGATTAGATAATCGTGCTTTATCACAACAATCGTTTACACAGATTAACAGCCTGCCTCGCGGTTGTGGCACAATATTCCACGTTTGTCGGGCCGCATCGGCCTGTGCACTATTATGATGATAGTGCATCCTTTGAGGGTTCTGGAGAGTCACATGCAGCTTAAACGGGTGGCAGAAGCCAAACTGCCCACGCCATGGGGAGATTTCCTGATGGTAGGTTTTGAAGAACTGGCAACCGGTCATGACCATGTTGCCCTGGTCTTTGGCGATATTAACGATAATCAACCAGTCCTGGCTCGTGTTCATTCCGAGTGTCTGACTGGCGATGCGCTGTTCAGCCTGCGTTGCGACTGCGGCTTCCAACTTGAAGCGGCCCTGAATGCCATTGCTGAAGAAGGCCGCGGTGTAATGCTCTATCACCGCCAGGAAGGTCGTAACATCGGCCTGCTGAATAAAATTCGTGCCTATGCGTTGCAGGATAAAGGCTACGACACCGTTGAAGCCAATCATCAGTTAGGCTTTGCCGCTGACGAACGTGACTTCACGCTGTGTGCCGATATGTTTAAGTTACTGGGCGTAAATGAAGTTCGGCTGCTCACTAACAATCCGCGGAAAGTGGAAATTCTGGGTGAAGCCGGGATCAATATTGTTGAGCGGGTACCGTTGGTTGTCGGGCGCAATCCTGAGAATGCGCACTATCTTGATACCAAGGCAGAAAAAATGGGTCATCTTCTGCCGAAGTCCTGAATGAAACAGCCGGGTTTCCCCGGCTGATTTATCAGTTCAGCATGTTACGAATTACGTAGTGCAGAATACCGTCGTTTCGGTAATAGGTCAGTTCATTACCGGTATCAATACGGCAACGCGTATCCAGCTTCTCCTGACTGCCATCTGCGCGGGTTAGCGTGACAGAAACGGTGCATCCGGGTTTAAGCTGCGCCAGGTTTTCCACATCTATCGCCTCATCACCTTTCAGACCTAACGTTTTACGCGTTACGCCCTGAGGGAACTCCAGCGGCAAAATCCCCATACCAATCAGGTTGGAACGGTGAATACGTTCGAAGGATTCCGCAATTACCACGCGGACGCCTTGCAAACGCGGCCCTTTAGCCGCCCAGTCACGGCTCGATCCTGAACCGTACTCTTTACCCGCAATCACCGCCAGGGGAATGCCGTCAGCCTGATATTTCATCGCCGCGTCATAAATGGCCAACTGCTCACCGCTGGGATAGTGTTTGGTGTAACCCCCTTCCACGCCAGGCACCATTTCATTTCGAATACGGATATTCGCAAAGGTCCCGCGCATCATCACTTCGTGGTTGCCGCGCCGTGAACCGTAGGAGTTAAAATCATTCCGCTCCACGCCGTGGGACAGCAGATAGCGACCGGCCGGACTTTCCGCTTTGATGCTACCAGCTGGCGAGATGTGGTCAGTGGTGACCGAATCACCAAGAATCGCCAGCAGGCGCGCGCCATGAATATCCTGAACCGGCTTAGGTTCTTTTTCCATGTCGTCAAAGAAGGGCGACAGGCGAATGTAGGTTGATCCTTCATCCCAGTCGTAGGTAGCCGCTTCACTTACCTTAATGGCCTGCCACTCTGGCGTGCCGTTAAATACCTCAGCGTACTCTTTGTGATACATATCGCTGGTGACCTGCTGGACGGCGGTCGCAATCTCTTCAGGTGAAGGCCAGATGTCTTTCAGAAATACCGGCTTACCCTGATGATCGTGACCGAGCGGGTCGGTTTGCAGGTTGATTTTCATATTACCTGCCAGCGCATAGGCGACGACCAGCGGTGGCGATGCCAGCCAGTTGGTTTTAATCAGCGGATGAATACGGCCCTCGAAGTTGCGGTTACCGGACAGGACGGCCCCTACCGTTAAATCCCCTTCTTTGATGGCCGATTCAATCTCATCCGGCAGCGGACCCGAGTTACCGATACAGGTCGTACAACCGTAGCCCACAAGGTTAAAACCCAGTTTATCGAGATGAGGTGTCAGCTGCGCGACCGCGAGATAGTCGGAGACCACTTTAGAACCCGGAGCCAGCGACGCTTTGACCCACGGCTGGCGTTTTAATCCCCGCTCAACCGCTTTTTTCGCCAGTAACCCTGCGGCCATCAGCACGCTGGGGTTAGAAGTGTTGGTACAGGAGGTAATCGCCGCAATCGCCACCGCGCCATCGGTCAGCGTGTGGCTCAGGCCGGTCTCGCTGTCGGTATAATCGACCTGCTTATGCGGTTTCTGTGCATGGTTCACTTCCAGCTCATTGCTGGCATCGAAAGCGGCGGGCACATCCCCCAGCGAGACGCGATCCTGCGGACGTTTCGGTCCGGCCAGGCTCGACTCGACATCATTCATATCGAGCGCAAGGCTACTGGTGAAAATCGGTTCATCACCGGCGTTACGCCACAGGCCCTGTCGCTTAGCATAGTGTTCAACCAGTGCCACCTGCTCGGCATCGCGTCCGGTTAGTGTCATATAGCTGAGTGTGACTTCATCAACCGGGAAAAACCCGCAGGTTGCGCCATATTCCGGTGCCATATTAGCAATGGTGGCACGGTCGGCCAGCGGCAGATCAGCCAGGCCATCACCATAGAACTCGACAAACTTCCCGACAACGCCATGCTTACGCAGCATTTGCGTGACGGTAAGTACAAGGTCGGTTGCGGTGATGCCCGCACGCAGTTTCCCGGTTAGCTTGAAACCCACGACGTCGGGGATCAGCATAGAAACCGGCTGGCCAAGCATGGCGGCCTCTGCCTCAATCCCGCCCACGCCCCAGCCGAGTACACCCAGGGCATTGATCATGGTGGTATGAGAATCGGTTCCGACTAACGTATCAGGCCAGGCGTAACGTTCACCGTTAATGTTCTGCTGCCAGATCGCTTTGCCCAGGTATTCCAGGTTCACCTGATGACAGATACCTGTGCCTGGCGGTACCACCCGAAACTGATCAAAAGCCTTTTGGCCCCAGCGCAGAAAAACGTAGCGTTCATGGTTGCGCTCCATTTCCAGCCGCACGTTTTCTTCAAATGCGTTATCGTCACCGAAATGGTCAACCGTGACAGAGTGGTCGATAACCAGATCGACCGGCGACAGAGGATTCACTTTGGCGACGTCGCCGCCAAGACGACTCACCGCCTCACGCATGGCGGCCAAATCCACCACGGCAGGCACGCCAGTGAAGTCCTGCATTAATACACGCGCAGGGCGATAGGCAATTTCCCGATCGCCATGGGCCGTTTTCTGCCAGTCGACCAGTGCCTGGATATCCTCTTCCGTGACTGAATCACCGTCCTGCCAGCGCAGCAGGTTTTCCAGCAGAACTTTCATGGATTTAGGCAAACGATCAATGTTGCCGAGATGTTGTGATGCGCGAGGTAGACTGAAGATGTGATAGTTTTGATTATCTACCTGCAGTGTTTCCTGACTCTGCTCGCGTAGGGTTGACGACATAGCTCCTCCTTAATAATCATGGTCTTTAAACCTCAGAGACAACAAGGTTTAGCTTAAAGATAGACCACTTTTCTGTTAACGTTTTGATTACAACACCAATTGCTACAATCTGACGCAAACAAAAATGCCCCGTAAAATTACGAGGCATTATTTATTAACAGGAAACGATATATTACAAGGCTGCCCAAAGTGCTGCCATCCACACGCTAAAAGAGAAAGCATAGGCACTGAACCAGGTCATTTTAATCATATTCATAAGATTACTCCTGCGCCGAATGGGCAATAGAAAGCCGCACTACCAACCGTTTTAACGGATGACATCTTTTATGCTACGTGTGAAAGGCTTTTTTAAGCAGCCGAATGACAGAAGATGTGTCGAAAAGAAAAGAACGATAATTAATTATTTTACTTTCGGGTCCAGAAACGACTCGATGAAATTGCGTTGATGTTCGTTGAGATCCCAGCTTTCCGGGATAGACACTTTTTCCACCTTTGCAACCGGCTCTTTAGCTTTGTAGCCAGAGAGGCGATGCTGACGAGTGGTCATTGTGTGCTTATGGCAGAGTGCGTTTGCCCACATGGCTTAACCCCAGATGCGCCAAATCATTAACGCTACAACAACCCAAAACAGCGCTGAGGCAGCAAATACAGTTAACCAGGCGTTGCGACGAGTGTTACCGGAGCGCTTAACCTTGGTGCTTTTAGCCGGGAAACCCGGGTCTACAGTCAGTCTCGTAGTCATAGTTTTTGATAATCACTCTCAACAAAACGATTGATAACATCGATTAAGATTTAGGACGAATCCTAAACCCGTTAAGGCCAAAAATCCAGTAATTTTTATTGCACAAAACGATTAACGCAATTTATCAAAATGGTAAAAATTACTTAAGTGATGATTAATGACTTATTCCAAATAAACGTAAACGGCAGTGACAAAAATTTGAGTTAATTTAACTTTAGATCCAGTCATTACTAAATCCGTCTTTTAATCACCCCCTAATTAACGCTTCTCCATCAAGGCTTAACTGGAGTATGGGAATTATCCTGGCAGCCCGCAAAGATATCGCGTCAAAAATGTGTTGTGTTTCGCATTTAAGATACAGCAAACATTAAACATGTGATCGACGCAGCATTAACAAAAAAATAATAAAACTTATCAACCTAAGCATGGCGCTAACATTCAAACAAAAAAAAGGCTGCACAAGGCAGCCTGAGACTAAGGGATTGGACATCTCTGTTACTTAAACGGCAGTTTGATATCTTTAAACATGGCTTCAATATCTTCGTTTGAGCGTAGTGCGACAGCCGTATCAACGACATCTCGCGTCAGATGAGGCGCAAAGCGCTGGATAAAGTCATACATGTAGCTACGCAGGAAGGTGCTGCGACGAAAGCCAATCTTGGTCGTGCTGTTGGTGAAAATTTCAGAGGCTTCGATTCTGACCAGGTCTGGATCGGCAACGGGATCGACGGCCATGCTGGCGATAACGCCAACCCCTAACCCCAGTCGGACATAGGTTTTGATAACGTCCGCATCCGTCGCGGTAAAAACGATACGCGGCGTTAATCCCGCCCGCATAAACGCGGTATCCAGCTCCGAGCGACCGGTGAAACCAAAGGTATAAGTGACCAGCGGAAAATCGGCCAGCTCCTCAATCGTTACCTGCGCTTTAGCTGCCAGAGGATGATCGGGCGTGACAACGATGGCGCGGTTCCAGTGATAGCACGGCAGCATGATCAGGTCGTCGTACAGATGCAGCGCTTCCGTAGCAATGGCAAAATCCGCATTTCCCTTGGAGACCGCCTCGGCAATCTGCGTTGGGGAGCCCTGATGCATATGCAGTGAAACACGGGGATAGCGCTCGATAAATCCTTTGATCACGCCCGGGAGGGCATAGCGAGCCTGAGTATGGGTAGTCGCCACATACAGGGAGCCCTTATCTGGCCAGGTATGTTCACCGGCGACAGACTTGATTGCGTCGACTTTAGAGAGGACTTCGCGGGCAATACGAATGATTTCTTCACCGGCCGGCGTCACCTGGGTGAGATGTTTACCGCTGCGGGCAAAAATCTGCACGCCCAGTTCGTCTTCTAACATACGCACCTGTTTGCTTATGCCAGGCTGCGAGGTATAAAGACCTTCCGCTGTCGAAGAGACATTAAGATTGTGGTTCACGACTTCTACGATATAGCGCAACTGCTGTAATTTCATATCTTTTTTTATCCTGGTCGGTTACAGAGTCGCATCCCCGGATGACGTACTGTCGCCCCGGCCGGTGGAGGAGTGCTGAGCAGCAAGAAGGGTTCGGAAATGCTATAACCACTATAGCATTTTAAGAAACAATGTAGAACGGATTGATATAAGGCGAGAAAAAAGGCCAGCGTGTGCTGGCCTCTGAGGATTACTTTTTCGCTTCCTGCCACTTGCCGTCAATGTAAAACGCTGACCAGCCCGTCGCTTTACCCTCTTTTTCAGAGGCAACGTACTGTTGTTTCGTTTTACGGCTAAAGCGCACCAACGTTTTATTGCCTTCCGGATCGGTTGCTGGCGCTTCGGCCAGGTATTTCAACTTCTCAGGCAGGCGATCGTGGAAACGTTGCAGTTCCTCCACCAGCGGTGCACGGGTTTCACGTGACTTTGGAAAGGTGTTAGCGGCCAGGAACACACCCGCCGCACCGTCGCGCAGCACAAAGTAGGCATCTGACTTTTCACACGGCAGTTCTGGCAGCGGCACCGGATCTTCTTTCGGTGGTGCCACATCGCCATTACGCAAAATTTTACGTGTATTCTTGCAGTCATCGTTGGTACAGGCCATGTACTTACCGAAACGCCCCATCTTCAGGTGCATTTCAGACCCGCACTTTTCGCACTCAACCACCGGACCGTCGTAACCTTTGATTCGGAACTCGCCCTCTTCGATTTCATAGCCATCGCATTCAGGGTTGTTACCACACACGTGCAGTTTGCGTCCGTTATCAATCAGGTAGCTGTCCATTGCCGTGCCGCACTTCTGGCAACGACGACGTGCGCGTAACGCATTGGTTTCCGCATCGTCCCCTTCCAGAATATTCAGCACTTCATTTTCTGGAATCAGGTTAATGGTTTGCTTGCAGCGCTCTTTCGGCGGCAGTGCGTAACCTGAACATCCCAGGAAAACGCCGGTACTGGCCGTGCGAATGCCCATTTTGCGGCCGCAGGTGGGGCAGTCAATGGTGGTTAACACCATCTGGTTTGGCTGCATGCCGCCTTCTTCAGGATCTTTCTCCGCTTGTTCCAGCTGCTGGCTGAAGTCTGAGAAGAAGCGATCAAGCACCGCTTTCCACTCCGCCTGATTGTTGGCAACCTGGTCGAGGCTGCTTTCCATATGCGCGGTGAAATCGTAATTCATCAGTTCGCGGAAATTTTCTTCCAGGCGATCGGTGACGATTTCACCCATTTTCTCGGCATAAAATCGGCGATTCTCAACCCGGACATAGCCCCGGTCCTGAATGGTGGAAATAATAGCGGCATAGGTCGAAGGCCGGCCAATTCCACGTTTTTCCAGTTCGCGCACCAGCGAGGCTTCGCTGAAGCGAGCCGGTGGCTTGGTAAAGTGCTGGCTTGGCAGCAATGCCTGCAGGCTCAGTTCGTCACCCACGTTCACCGGCGGCAAGGTGCGATCTTCATCGTTCTTGCGCAGGGCGGGCATGACCTTAGTCCAGCCGTCAAAACGCAGCGTGCGCCCTTTGGCCTTCAGTTTGTAATCCCCCGCTGTTACCGTCAGCGTGGTTGAATCATACTGAGCAGGTGTCATCTGGCAGGCAACAAACTGACGCCAGATGAGCTGATACAGCTTTTGTGCATCCGCTTCCATATCTTTGAGCTGCTCAGCCACCACATCCACGTCAGAAGGACGAATCGCTTCGTGCGCTTCCTGTGAATTCTCTTTGCTGGCAAAGGTATTGGCGTTGTCTGGCAGATACTTTTTACCGAAATTCCCTTCGATATAGCCGCGCACCATGGAAACCGCGTCCTGACTCAGATTGGTCGAGTCGGTACGCATATAGGTGATATGACCCGCTTCATAAAGTCGCTGTGCCATCATCATGGTTTTTTTGACGCCAAAGCCCAGGCGGGTACTCGCGGCCTGCTGCAGCGTAGACGTAATAAATGGCGCACCGGGTTTACTGCTGGTTGGCTTATCTTCGCGATCGGTAACGGCAAAGCGGGCTTTTTCAAGCAGCGCCAGGGCGGCATGCGTCTGTTCGTGATTGACCGGACGGAAAGGCTTATCACCCGCGTGAGTCACGTCCATCGCCAGGTCATCGCCCTTCGGCGTCGTCAGGTTAGCGCTGAGTTCCCAATACTCTTCAGGAACAAACGCTTTGATCTCGCGCTCACGCTCAACCACTAACCGCACGGCAACCGACTGTACGCGGCCCGCGGATAATCCCCGCGCGACTTTTTTCCACAACAGCGGCGAAACCATGTAGCCCACAACACGGTCCATAAAGCGGCGTGCCTGTTGCGCATTAACGCGGTCAATATTCAGTTCGCCCGGCGTATCAAACGCCTGACGGATCGCATTTTTGGTGATTTCGTTAAACACCACGCGGCTAAAGCGTTTGTCGTCGCCGCCGATGACTTCCCGCAGGTGCCAGGCAATGGCTTCCCCTTCGCGGTCAAGGTCGGTTGCGAGATAAATGTGGTCAGCGTTTTCAGCCAAGGCTTTGAGTTCAGCGACCACCTTCTCTTTATTTGGCAGGATTTGGTAGTCCGCTTCCCAGCCATGATAGGGATCAACGCCCATACGGCTGACCAGCGCGGCCTTCTCGTCCTTCTTTACTTTTTTGACTTTTTTATCTGTCGAGGTTTCAGCACTTTTTTTGGCGGTTGAACCACTGGTCGGCAGATCCCGGATATGGCCCACGCTGGATTTCACCACGTAGCCACTGCCCAGGTATTTATTGATTGTTTTGGCCTTTGCCGGGGACTCAACAATAACGAGTGCTTTACCCATATTTACCTTTACCTAATGAATACGTCCTGCTCTACGGGAGAAGATTGGATGCCCAAAAACCCACGGGGTTCAATATTGCTACGCCTGTTTTTTATTTCAGGACGAGGGGCTCAATCTCTGGTCAGTGATTACAGTCCAATGCAACTTTATGATAAAAATCGCTTTTTCTGCCTGACTTAATCGCACTTCCCGGTGCAATATCCCTGGAATCTGAAACGCCCACACTGTACCTGATAAAATCTGTTACGCAACTTAATTAGCATCTGTTGTGAGTAAAGCCCCTTTTTACCCCTACAGCCGTTTGTCGAACGATGCGATACGCAAGTAATATAGAAAGAATTGTCAGACTGTCAAAAAGGAGCCGACACATGCACAACCCGACTCAGGGTATTTCGCCCCAGGCACTACTGGAGATTGCCAATGCTCTGCTCAGGCAACATGATGATTATTTAGCCGGTGTCGCGGTGGAGGCGGTCAGTCAGCAGGGTGATGTGCTGGTCTTCCGTGGCCCGCTTTTTTTGGATGAAGAAGGGTTGCCAACGGCAAAAACCACCGCGGTCTTCAATCTCTTTAAACACCTGGCGGTTGAGCTGTCTCCCCGCTACCACCTGCAATAACAACAAACCCGGCCGAAGCCGGGTTTGTACTCATAACATCGGTTTATCACCGCGTTGCCACCACTTTAGCAACAGGCGTTCAAATACCTGTCCTGAACTGTGGGTCAGGCGATCGATTCTTGAACGGCGACGCACGTAGTTCACGCCCAGCACGGTAAATTTATCCATGTGCTGAATAATCAGATCGTCACTGGTTGAAATACGATCGATCAGGCCTAACGTCAGGGCCTGGCGTCCGTACCAGTGCTCACCGGTGGCGACACGGTTGATGTCCAGTGACGGGCGCATTTCGTGAACGAACTGCTTAAACAACAGATGTGTTTCATTCAGATCCTGCTGGAATTTCTCACGCCCTTCCTCCGTGTTTTCACCAAACAGTGTCAGGGTGCGTTTGTACTGGCCTGCGGTGTGCAGTTCAACATCGATATCGTTGCGCTTGAGCAGGCGATTGAAGTTAGGAATTTGCGCGACAACGCCAATTGAACCTATGACCGCAAAGGGCGCCGCCACGATCTGGCTGGCAACACAGGCCATCATGTAACCGCCGCTGGCCGCGACCTTGTCAACGGCAGCCGTAAGTGTTAATCCGGCGTCACGCAGGCGTTGCAACTGAGAGGCGGCGAGACCATAGCCGTGCACCATGCCACCCGGGCTTTCCAACCGCAGCAGGACTTCGTCACCGGGCTGGGCCACTGCCAGTATGGCAGAGACTTCTTCACGCAATGATTTCACTTCGCTGGCATCTATGCTGCCGTTAAAGTCGAGCACATAAAGCGTCGGCCTGGCGGTCTCAAGGCTGCCCTGCTTCACTGCGCGTTTCTCTGCTTTAGCCTTTTGTTTCTCGGCTTTCTTATTATTTTTTAACCACAGCTTTTGTGCCTGAGGTTTCATTTTCTCAAGCTGCAGATCCTCTTTCATTTTGCTGTAGTCATCACCGAGGTGGGTTAAACGGAGTTGCCCACCCTGGTGACGTTTGCGCTGTGCGGCGTTCACAACGATCATGACGATCGCTGCAATGGCAATCACCACCGTCACCGCTTTTGCTAAAAACAGTCCATAATTCAAAAGAAGTTCCATCGTGTCGCCTTATTAAACAGAGGATTACTGACAAAGGGTTAGTTTAACTGGTTTATTTTGGCTCGTCGCCTGAAATGCCAGCACCTGGCACAGAATGTACCTGTTGCTAATTGCGTCATGCCCTGAATTGAGGCATAAAGCGTGAAACCCTCACGTTGCGGGAGGCTCCCAACATGCATTACCAACCCAAAAATGATTTACTTGCGAATCGCCTGATTCTCGTGACCGGTGCCTCTGACGGCATTGGACGGGAAGCCGCGTTAACCTATGCCCGCTTTGGTGCGGAAGTCATCTTACTGGGGCGCAGCGCCGAAAAGCTGCAGCAGACAGAAGAGGCGATTAATCAGTTAAACAAATGTCCGGCACACTCGGTAGTCTTTGATCTGTCTGAGGCCACGCCGGCGTATTGCCACCAACTGGCCGGGCAACTGGCACAACGGTTTTCACACCTGGATGGCGTCTTACATAACGCCAGTATTCTGGGTGACATCACGCCGCTGGCCGAGCTTGATCCCCTGGTGTGGCAACAGGTGATGAAGATTAACGTTGATGCGACTTTCTTCCTCACCCAGGCCCTGCTGCCGCTGTTGTTAAAATCAGATAGCGGCTCGCTGGTCTTCACTACGTCTAGCGTAGGCCGCACCGGCCGGGCAGGCTGGGGAGCCTATGCGGTATCGAAATTTGCCACCGAAGGCATGATGCAGGTGCTGGCAGATGAGTATAAAAATCATGCGTTGCGGGTCAACTGTATCAATCCCGGCGGTACGCGGACTAAAATGCGTGCCAGTGCGTTTCCGCAGGAAGATGCCAGCAAACTTAAAACCCCCGCCGATATCATGCCGCTCTACCTGTATTTGATGGGTGACGACAGTCGTCGCAAAACCGGTATCAGCTTTGATGCCCAGCCTGGCAGAAAACCCGGAGCGGCCGAGTAATGACGGATGAACGCCACCAACAGCGACAGCAGCGTTTGAAAGAACACGTCGATGCCCGCATTGCCGCAGCCAGTGAAGTCAGGGGCATCCTGATGGTGTTTACCGGCAATGGCAAAGGTAAGACCACGGCGGCGTTTGGCACCGCGCTCCGCGCCTGCGGGCATGGTAAGCGTGCCGCAGCCATTCAGTTTATCAAAGGCGAGTGGCCAAACGGCGAGCGCAATCTGCTGGAACAGCACGGCGTGGAGTTTCAGGTGATGGCTACCGGCTTCACCTGGGAAACGCAGAATCGCCAGACCGATACCGATGCCTGCCTTGCCGTGTGGCAACATGCTCAGCGCATGCTGGCCGATCCCCGGCTGGACCTGGTGATACTTGATGAAATCACCTATATGGTCAGCATGGATTATCTTCCGCTTGAGGCGGTGGTAACGGCCCTGAAACAGCGACCGGTGCATCAGAGCGTGATCGTTACTGGCCGGGGCTGCCATCGCACGCTGCTGGATATGGCCGATACGGTAACGGAAATGCGCCCCGTCAGGCACGCTTTTGACGCCGGTATCCAGGCCCAACAGGGCATAGACTGGTAGCGTTAATTAACACAATGCCATAAAGGTCAGGCGTGAAACCGTCTGACCCGCCTCTTTTTTGTCTTAATCAAATTATCAATCTGTTATCACTTTGCTCTAGCTGTCATCCCCATCCCTTGCTCAAACGCGAGATGACCCACCACGCGCCCTTCCCTGTGTCGCGTTAAGGTTGTCGGGGCAATTTGGGCAGGCTGCTCACGGCCTTACCCCATTCAACTGGCGATCAATGTCATTTTTTCGCTTAGGTTTTACGCGCCCTTTCCAGTTAATGATGCCTGAAATTAACCCTTTCCCGCGCCAGCATTCATTGATCACAGTCACATTGTGCCGGGCCAGTCGGGCCGGAAACCGATCGGGATCACCCTTTTATGTTAAAGAAATGATAAAAATAATTTAGCTTTAATATCATCTCTATGTGCATGGTTAATCAAAACAACAGGTTAACTATTAACACGCTAAGTAATTCCATAAATTATTACCTTACTTACTCACAATTGAATAACTTTTTGCCAATAAGAGGGCTGTTATTTTGCTGACCATACTGGGTTTTACGATGGTTGTTTGTTTCATGTATTTAATCATGACCAAACGCATGTCAGCGCTGATAGCGCTAATTCTTATTCCCACACTGTTCGCCCTGATAGGGGGATTTTACCAGGGTCTGGGTGCCATGATGCTCGATGGTGTGAAAACGCTGGCTCCAACGGGCGTGATGCTCACCTTCTCTATCCTCTACTTCGGCCTGATGATCGATGCGGGTCTGTTTGACCCCCTGGTGCGGTTTATTTTGAAAATCGTACGTGGCGATCCGCTTAAGGTTCTCGTCGGAACGGCCGTGTTAACGTTGCTGGTCTCACTGGATGGTGACAGCTCAACGACTTACATGATCGCGATTGCCGCGTTTCTTCCTCTTTACCGCAAGCTGGGTATGAACGTGCTGGCAATGACCTGTCTGGTTAACCTTGCAAGCGGTATCATGAACCTTTCTCCCTGGGGCGGCCCGACGGCCCGTGCGGCGGCGGCATTGCGCATTGACGCGCTGGACATTTTTATTCCCATGCTGCCGGCCATTTTTATCGCCTGCGTGGCCCTTGTCGGCCTGGCGTTTCTGTTTGGCCTGCAGGAACGTAAGCGCCTGGGGGTCATGAGCATCAACGATCACCATCTGGATAATATTGAGCTGGGCCTGGGCGATGCGGAAGAGTGCGCGGCGAATCGTCGACCCAAAATGTTCTGGCCAAACTTTATTCTTACCACGGTGCTGCTGGTTTTGTTGGTTATTGGCGCGATGCCTATCCAGATTCTGTTTATGCTGGCCTTCGCGATTGCGGTAATGCTGAATTACCCTACGCTGGAAGAGCAAAAGGCGCGTATTGGTTCCCATGCCAGTAATGTGCTCGCCGTAACAGCCCTGATTTTTGCCGCAGGTATTTTTACCGGCATCCTTTCCGGAACCGGCATGGTGGATGCCATGGCGAAGAGCCTGTTGGCGTTTATCCCCCACAGCTTTGGCCCCTATCTCGCGGTATTTACCGCATTAATCAGCCTGCCTTTTACCTTTTTTATGTCCAACGATGCCTTCTACTTTGGCATCCTGCCGGTCATTGCCCAAACGGCGGCCAGCTATGGGATTTCTGCTGAGGAAATTGCCCGCGCTTCGATTGTGGGTCAGCCTTTCCACCTGCTCAGCCCGCTGGTTCCATCGGTTTATCTCCTGGTCGGTCTGGCGAAAGTCGATATTGGTGACCACCAGCGTTTTGCCATTAAGTGGGGCATTTTAATCAGTCTGGTGCTAATGGCCGGGGGATTAATTACCGGCGCGTTTCCACTGTTCCACCGCTAAACCGGCTCAGATCACCTCTCCCTGACAGCAAAAAGCCGCAACGATCACGTTGCGGCTTTTTTATTAATCCGGCGCTTCAGCTCAGCCTGATATCAGGTCGCGTTGCGTTTGCTGCCCGGATTACGACGCGCAGGTCTGCCACTGGTCTGGCTGTGGCGTTTAACGGCACGACGGATCTGGTTGGCTTTGGTGCGGCGGCGATCTTTTTCGACAGCCAGCTTGGTGACGGTCTCATCGTCCATTCCCACCATATTGCGCAGATAGTTAACAGCAGGGAGATCAAGCTCCATCCAGCCACCGCGTGGTACGCCTTTTGGCAACGTGATATCGCCATAGCGAACACGCATCAGTCGACTCACCTGAACGCCCACCGCTTCCCACAAACGACGAACCTCCCGGTTGCGTCCTTCGGTCAGGGTTACGTTATACCACTGGTTAATCCCTTCCCCCCCGGCAAAGCGCAGTGTTTTAAATGCCGCGGGGCCATCTTCAAGCTGCACACCTTTACTGAGCTGACGAATTTTGTCGTCATCAACCTGACCAAACACGCGCACCGCATATTCACGTTCAACTTCACGGCTGGGGTGCATCAGGCGGTTAGCCAGTTCACCATCCGTTGTGAACAGCATCAATCCACAGGTATTGACGTCAAGGCGGCCCACGGCGATCCAGCGCGAACCGCGCAGGCGCGGCAGTCGGTCAAAGACTGTAGGGCGCCCTTCCGGATCGCTGCGGGTACAAAGTTCACCTTCAGGTTTGTAATAGGCGAGAACACGGCAGACTTCTGTTGCTGATTCAGCAATCGACACCAGATGACCGTCAATACGGATCTTCAGGGCTTTGCTGTTTTCGATACGATCGCCGAGAGTGGCCAGCTTGCCGTCAACGCTCACGCGCCCGGCAGCAATCATCGCTTCAATTTCACGACGCGAGCCATGACCGGCACGCGCTAAGACTTTTTGTAACTTTTCGCTCATGGAGCTACCTCATTGTCGCCTTCCCAGGCGTCGGATGGATTAGGAATTTAACCTTAAAAATCAATGGTTTATATTTTCCTGTTGGCCCCATTATACAGGATGTCCCTCTTAATGTAACCCGTATTATGGCATTGCCCTGATGCGGGCCGCAGGTAAGTAAAAATCAGCATGAAAACAGATGAAACCAACCGTTCATCTGTTACGCCTCAACGCGGCTGAAGGCAAGGTAAGCGAAGCCTGTCCTTTATTATAATAATGAAAACGTCGTCTTTGAAGCCGGGCTCGCGCCACACCTTGTCTGCATAATTATCAGAAAGGCGCCTCCTCAGATCCTCAGCATACTGTCGTCTGGATTCACGGCTGTCCGCGCTCTTTTCTGTAACAGGTTCCCGGCAGAGATTTATTTGTCCTCAACGCAAAATGTAACGCTTTGTTACTTAATTTTATCTAATGTTTCTCAGATGAGCGACTATAAAACTTCACGCGTCATCTGTTTTTAAAAATGGCTATAAAACAGATTTGTATTTAATGATTTCTGTACTATAGATTTACCGTCAAACAATTTAAGCAGATCGCTAACGGCTTCTGCGGTGACAACAAAAGTTCCATGAGGAAGGTTATTTAGCGCACCCCATTTAATTTGAGTTAAATAAAAATCGGGCAAAATTTCACTTAACTCAAATAACCGCGTGGCCATTAAGCCTGTACAGGAATGCGCGAAATCCAACCCTTTCTCGCCGGACAGCTGCGTTTTTTACCTTGTAAAACAACAGCAATTGCATGACAAAGCTATACAAAGATAAAAAAATTGTACAATTTTAATTATTGTCCGATAATACCCTTGTGTTGACCTCATTGGGTTGGCCTGCTGCTCATGTAGTCGTTCTGTCAATAAAGCAAAAGTTAATTAAAAAAATTGGGCTAATACGAATTTTAGCCGATAACCCTTATACGACCTTTCTGGCCGTCTAATTCTGAGAACCTTACAGGCTTCGGTATCTTTATCGCAGCAGTATGAAACGACAGCTAACTGGTTGTTATTGAATATTTATAAACCGGCGCATCAGGAATATTGCGTTAATACGGCTCACGATGAGCTTTAATTTGCATGTCTTGAATCTTCACCAGGGATTTTACTGACATGCTCACCTGAAGACATCATTATGCAAAAACAGTTTTTATGCCTGGCGCTTATGACGCTGGCGCTAAGCGGTTGTTCTGTGGGTCACACTGAGTACAGCCGTACGGCAATGCAACACGTGGATATGAGTGTGACAGGCATCCCTACCATTCTCGGTTTAGGGACGCTGGGCACCAGCATTCCTCTGACGCCTGACTACAGCCTGACTGCCGCGCACGTGGCTAAATTTGCCGTGCAGCGCGTGAAGTCCTACCACCCTTATTGCGACCTTGCGATTATTTATCACAAGAATCCCCCTAATACGCTGACCCAGTTCCGCAGCACCGATATTGGTGATGCGGTGAAAATGTACGGATACAGCTATATCTCCGCCATGCCGGTGGAGTCGAAAGGGGTAAACCTGGCGCGCACAGCCATTCGTAATACCTGGAATAAAAGCCCTTGTATCGCGATGGCGTCTAACGCCGGTGTGGTTCAGGGCATGTCCGGCGGCGGTGTTTACAACAGTGATGATACGCTGGGCGGGGTTATCGTAGGTTATTCAGATGCCATTAAAAATGGCCGCAGCGGAAAAGTGATTTTAAAAGACGTGTCACTGTATATCCCTTACGGCCAGTTTAAAAACTGGTTACAGGCGACCCTTCCGGCCACCCGTAAAACCTGAGTGTATTACAGAAAAGGCGTAACATCCCCCACACCTTCACGGACGACTTCAGGTGCATCGCTGGTCAGATCGATGACGGTGGTGGGCTGCTGTCCTAGCGTGCCACCGTCAATAATCAAATCGACCAGTTTGCCAATACTCTGTTGAATATCTTCCGGATCGGATTCAGTAAAGTCATTACCCGGCAGAATTAACGAGGTGGACATCATTGGCTCGTTTAGCGTCTCAAGCAGCGCAAGCGCGACCGGATTTGAAGGTACGCGTAATCCAATCGTTTTACGCTTATCATTCATCAGACGACGCGGCACCTCTTTGGTCGCCTTGAGAATAAAGGTGTAATTACCTGGCGTGTTATTTTTAAGAAGCCGGAAGGCGCTATTACCGACCTGAGAATAGACTGACAGCTCAGATAAATCACGGCACATCAGGGTGAAGTTGTGATGGCCGTCCAACTGACGGATGCGGCAAATTCGCTCCATCGCCCCTTTCTCTTCCAGCCGACACCCCAGGGCATAACCCGAATCCGTCGGGTAGACAATAACGCCACCTTTATTCAGGTACTCTACCGCCTGATTAATCAGGCGCGGTTGCGGATTATCTGGATGAATATGAAACAGTTGACTCATAGAAACCTCTTATCCCCTTTCCGTACATTCGACTGCGGGTGCCAGCGCGGGAAAACGTTCCCACACCGGTTCAACCCCCGCGGGCAGCCACAATTTGCGGCCAAGTTCGATCCACGGGCAGGGTTGATGAAAATCAGAACCTTGCGATGCTGCCAGGCTGTTATCTCGGGCGTATTGCGCTAACGTCGTTCGCTCATCAGGTGCCTGCTGGCACTGCGCCACTTCGATAGCATCCCCCCCCGCGGCGCTAAAAAACGCGACCAGGCGCTTTAGCCATTTTGCCGATAATCCATACCGTCCCGGATGTGCCAGCACGGCACATCCACCAGAATGGTGAATAGCATCAATAGCTTGATTAATTGTACACCATAGGGGCGGGACGTAGCCGGTTTTGCCTCGTGCCAGATAATTTTTAAACACCTGGGCCATATTGTTGGCCTTTCCCACCTCAACCAGGTAGCGGGCAAAATGGCCACGCGTAATCATTCCGCCATCAGCCAAACGCATAGCCCCAGCCAGCGCATCCGGGATCTGGGCCTTTTCAAGCCGTTCAGCAATGCGATGTGCGCGTTCCAGCCGCGTCGCATACTGACCGGCAAGGAACTGAGTCATGACCGGATGCTGAATATCAATATTGAGGCCGACGATATGAATCTCATGGTTTTCCCACAGCGTGGAAATTTCAACACCGGCTAAAACGCTAATGGGCAGTTGCTGATCCCGTACGGTCTGCTGCGCCTCGGTCACGCCCGCAACGGTGTCGTGATCGGTAATGGCCAGCACCCCGACGCGCATGTCGACCGCGCGCTCAACCAGCGCCTGCGGCGACAGTAATCCGTCTGAAGCCCGTGTGTGACTATGAAGATCGTAAAGCGGAAAACGGGCGATATCGCTCAAAACAACTCCTGCTGGCTACTGCTCGGGTCAGCATAATAACGATTTTATCGGTCACTGAAAAAGTGTATTGACATTTTTGTCGCGAACCAGTTAACTAGTACACAAGTTCACCGCAAACGGGTATTTGATCATGAAAACTGTTATTACGCTTTTGATGGGTTGGTGGCGCAATGTTTCCCAGTACGGGCGACGTTGTCGTGCACACCTAGCGTAAACACTGTGCAGATACCTGAGCCCGCCACCGAGCGGGCTTTTTTTTGGACGATATTCAGAGAAATCATCATGCTCAATGCAAAACCTACAGTGAAGTTAATTACCGGCAGCGCGCCCTATCGGGAAGATCCTGCCGCGGTGTTTCACCAGTTATGCGGTGCGCGTCCGGCCACCCTGTTACTCGAATCGGCGGACATTGACAGCAAAGAAAACTTACAAAGCCTGATGATTGTCGACAGCGCCCTGCGCATTAGCGCGTTGGGCAATCGCGTCACCTTTCAGGCGCTGTCTGACAATGGTCGGGCACTGCTGCCGCTGCTGGATGACGCGTTACCCTCTGACATTCTGAATGAACCGCGTCCTGACGGCCGTGTTCTGACCTTTCCTGCGCCTCAGGATCAGCAGGATGAAGATTCCCGCTTGCGCGCCCTGTCGGTATTTGATGCCCTGCGTCTGATCCCGCAGTTGGTGAATTCACCCAGTGAAGAGCGTGAAGCCGTGTTTGTTGGCGGGCTGTTCGCCTATGACCTGGTTGCAGGCTTCGAAGATTTACCCGAGCTCAGCAGCGAGCAACGTTGCCCCGACTACTGCTTCTATCTGGCGGAAACGCTACTGGTGCTGGATCACCAGGCGCGCAGCGCACGCCTGCAGGCCAGTCTGTTCAGCGCTTCCACCTCTGAATTTCAGCGTCTGCAGCGCCGTATTGAGCAACTGCATGGGCAGATGTTACAGGCTGCGCCGGTATTGCCGGTTCAGCCTGTCGAAACCATGACGCTGACCACCAGCCAGAGTGATGATGAGTATTGTGAGGTGGTGCGCAAAATGCAGGAAGCCATTCGCGTTGGCGAAATCTTCCAGGTTGTGCCCTCACGCCGCTTTTCGCTGCCCTGCCCATCTGCGCTGGCGGCTTACGACACGCTGAAACGCAGTAATCCAAGTCCTTATATGTTCTTTATGCAGGACCAGGACTTTTCACTGTTTGGTGCCTCGCCTGAAAGTTCGCTGAAGTACGATGCCGCTTCACGTCAGATTGAAATTTACCCCATAGCCGGTACGCGTCCACGTGGTCGTCACGCCGACGGCTCCCTGGATCGCGATCTCGACAGCCGCATTGAGCTGGAAATGCGCACGGACCACAAAGAGCTGGCAGAGCACCTGATGCTGGTCGATCTGGCGCGCAATGACTTAGCCCGTATCTGTCGCCCCGGCAGCCGCTATGTTGCCGATCTGACCAAAGTGGACCGCTACTCTTTTGTTATGCATTTGGTCTCACGCGTCGTCGGCACGCTGCGCGATGATCTTGATGTGCTGCATGCCTATCGCGCCTGCATGAACATGGGCACCCTTAGTGGTGCGCCAAAAGTCAGAGCGATGCAGTTGATTGCCGAAGCTGAGGGCACCCGTCGCGGCACCTATGGCGGCGCAGTGGGCTATTTCACCGCTAACGGTGATTTAGACACCTGCATCGTGATCCGCTCAGCCTATGTGGAAGACGGCGTGGCAACGGTGCAGGCCGGGGCCGGTGTGGTACTGGATTCGAACCCGCAGGCCGAAGCGGACGAAAGCCGTAATAAAGCCCGCGCGGTGCTGCGCGCAATTGCCACTGCTCATCACTGCAAGGAGATTTTCTGATGGCTGACATCCTGCTGCTGGACAACATCGACTCTTTTACCTACAACCTCGTCGATCAGCTGCGCACCTTCGGGCATAACGTGGTGGTTTATCGCAATACGATGCCGGCGTCGCTGTTGCTCGACCGACTGCACAGCATGAATAATCCGGTGCTGATGCTCTCTCCCGGACCTGGCGCACCGAAAGATGCGGGCTGTATGCCAGCGTTGCTGCGCGAGGTTCGCGGAAAGCTGCCGGTTATTGGTATCTGCCTTGGGCATCAGGCAATCGTGGAAACCTACGGCGGCCACGTCGGCCAGGCGGGCGAAATTCTGCATGGTAAAGCCTCTGCCATCAGTCATGACGGTGAAGCGATGTTTGCCGGGCTCAGCAATCCTCTTCCCGTTGCCCGTTATCACTCACTGGTTGGCAGTAATACACCCGATGAGTTAACGGTGAATGCCAGCTACAACGGCATGGTGATGGCGGTCCGTCACGAGAAAGATCGCGTTTGCGGGTTCCAGTTTCATCCGGAATCCATTTTAACCACGCAGGGCGCACGTCTGCTTGAACAGACGCTGGCCTGGGCGCTGGCGAAGTAACAGGGAGCAAGGTATGAACACGATTCTGGAAAAACTTTACCAGTCGCACATCCTGACGCAAGACGAGAGTCATCAGTTGTTTAGCGCCATCATCACCGGTCAGCTTGAACCTACTCAACTGGCCGCCGCGCTGATTGCTATGAAGGTGCGTGGCGAAAACCCCGAGGAGATTGCCGGGGCGGCCTGTGCCTTACTGGAAGATGCTAAACCCTTTCCTCGCCCGGATTATGCCTTTGCCGATATTGTCGGCACCGGTGGCGATGGCAGTAACAGCATTAACATTTCCACCGCCAGCGCGTTTGTTGCAGCAACCTGCGGCCTGAAGGTGGCGAAACACGGAAATCGCAGCGTATCCAGCAAATCAGGTTCTTCCGATCTGCTGGCGGCGTTCGGCATCGATCTTGATATGCCTGCGGCGCGGGCACGCAAAGCGCTGGACGATCTTAATGTCTGCTTCCTGTTTGCCCCCCAGTACCATACGGGCTTTCGTCATGCCATGCCGGTGCGCCAACAGCTGAAAACCCGCACGCTGTTTAACGTGCTGGGGCCGCTGATTAATCCTGCACGTCCACCGCTGGCCGTGATTGGGGTTTACAGTCCCGAGCTGGTGTTGCCCATCGCGCAGACGCTAAAAGTTCTGGGTTACCAGCGCGCGGCAGTGGTACACGGGGGCGGCATGGATGAGGTGGCCCTTCACGATGTCACCCATGTAGCGGAGCTGCGTGAAGGTGAGATTACCCGCTATCAGCTGGCGCCAGAGGATTTCGGCTTCGGCTTCCATCCTAAAGAGGCGCTGGCCGGCGGCACGCCCGAAGAAAACCGTGACATTCTGACACGTTTACTCCAGGGTAATGGCGAGCAGGCCCACGAGGAGGCGGTTGCCGTCAACGTGGCGATGCTGCTCAAAGTGTTTGGTAATGAAGATCTCCGTGAAAATGCACAGCGTGCGCTCAATGCCATCCGTAGCGGTCAGGCTTATGAGCGCGTGGTGGCTCTGGCAGCAAGAGGATAATCATGCAGGGTACAGTGTTAGATAAAATCGTGAAAGACAAAGCCGTTTGGGTTGAGGCGCGTAAGCAGCAGCAACCTCTGGAGAGTTTCCAGCAGCGAGTGGCGCTTTCCAGCCGTAGTTTTTATGACGCACTGCAGGGCACCCGCACTGCCTTTATTCTGGAATGCAAAAAAGCCTCTCCATCCAAAGGGCTTATTCGTGATGATTTTGATCCTGAGATGATAGCCGGGGTTTATCGCCACTATGCCTCTGCCGTTTCCGTATTAACGGACGAGAAATACTTTCAGGGTGACTTCGCCTTTTTGCCCGTCGTCAGCGCGGCCATTACGCAGCCGGTCCTGTGCAAAGATTTTATTATCGATCCGTATCAAATTTACCTGGCGCGTTACTACCAGGCGGATGCCATCCTGCTGATGCTCTCTGTGGTTGACGACGAGCAGTATCGCCAGCTGGCCGCCATTGCGCACAGCCTGCAGATGGGCGTCCTGACTGAAGTCAGTAACGAGCAGGAGCTGGAACGCGCGATTGCGCTGGAAGCCAAAGTGGTCGGCATCAACAACCGTGACTTACGCGATCTCTCCATCGACCTTAACCGGACCCGTGAACTGGCCCCGCGCCTGGGCCCCGGCGTCACCGTGATCAGCGAGTCGGGCATCAACAACTATCGGGATGTCCGCGAGTTAAGCCATTTTGCGAATGGTTTCCTCATCGGCTCTGCGCTAATGGAAGAAGAGGATCTTCATGCCGCCGTGCGCCGCGTCACCCTGGGCAGCAATAAAGTCTGCGGTCTGACCCGTCCTGAAGACGCCTGCGCGGCCTGCGAGGCAGGTGCCATTTTTGGTGGTTTGATCTTTGTTGAAGGTTCGCCGCGTCAGGTTGATACCGAGCGCGCGCGCGCGGTCATGGCTGGCGCACCGCTAAAGTATGTTGGCGTGTTCCGTGATGCCGCTATAAGTGACATTGTCACCAAAACAGAGGCGTTACAGCTGAGTGCCGTGCAACTGCATGGCGATGAAGACCCGGACTATGTGGCTGAGCTTTATCAGGCGCTGCCAGAAAACGTGCAAATCTGGAAAGCGCTCAGCATCCAGACGGCCCTGCCCGAACGTCGCTGGCCCCATGTTGACCGCTATGTCTTCGATAACGGCAACGGTGGCTCGGGCCAGACATTTGACTGGTCGCTGCTAAAAGGACAGGACCTGAAGAATGTTCTGCTGGCAGGAGGACTGAGCGCTGACAACTGCGTCGAAGCCGCTCAGTTAGGCTGTGCAGGGCTGGATTTCAATTCGGGCGTGGAAAGCGAGCCGGGTATTAAAGACGCCAGCAAAATTGCCTCGGTATTCCGGACGCTTCGCGCCTACTGATTGACCTGGCCCGTGTGTTGACGGGCCAAAAAAAAGGATAGCAAAACATGACCTTACTTAATCCCTATTTTGGCGACTTCGGCGGCATGTATGTGCCGCAGATTTTGATGCCGGCCTTGAAACAGCTAGAAGAAGCTTTTGTCAGCGCGCAAAAAGATCCGGAATTCCAGGCTGAATTTACCGATCTGCTGAAAAATTATGCTGGCCGCCCCACAGCCTTAACCCTGTGCAGTAATCTGACCAAAGGGTCGAAAACCCGCCTGTACTTAAAGCGCGAAGACCTGTTGCACGGCGGCGCGCACAAGACCAACCAGGTGTTAGGGCAGGCTCTGCTGGCTAAGCGCATGGGCAAAAACGAAATCATTGCCGAAACCGGTGCAGGCCAGCATGGCGTCGCCTCTGCCCTTGCCTGCGCGCTGCTGGGCATGAAATGTCGCATCTATATGGGCGCCAAAGACGTAGAGCGGCAGTCGCCAAACGTCTTTCGTATGCGCCTGATGGGCGCCGAGGTCATCCCGGTGCACAGCGGCTCTGCCACGCTGAAAGATGCCTGCAACGAAGCGCTGCGCGACTGGTCAGGCAGTTATGAAACCGCTCACTATATGCTGGGCACTGCGGCGGGTCCGCACCCGTTCCCGACGATTGTGCGTGAGTTTCAGCGCATGATTGGTGAAGAGACCAAAAAGCAGATTCTGGAAAAGGAAGGTCGCCTGCCGGATGCCGTGATCGCCTGCGTCGGCGGGGGCTCCAATGCCATCGGTATGTTTGCCGACTTTATCGACGAAGAGAAGGTGAAGCTGATTGGTGTTGAACCGGCCGGACACGGGATTGAAACCGGCGAACACGGTGCACCACTGAAGCACGGCCGCGTCGGCATTTACTTCGGTATGAAAGCCCCGATGATGCAGACTGACGAAGGGCAGATTGAAGAGTCATACTCAATTTCAGCCGGACTCGACTTTCCTTCCGTCGGTCCTCAGCACGCTCACCTCAACAGTATTGGTCGGGCTGACTATGTTTCGGTAACCGACAATGAAGCGCTTGCTGCCTTTAAAACGCTGTGCCGCGCCGAAGGTATCATTCCTGCCCTGGAGTCGGCGCACGCGCTGGCCCACGCGCTGAGAATGATTAAGGCAGAACCCGAGAAAGAGCAGTTGATTGTCGTCAACCTTTCGGGTCGCGGTGATAAAGATATCTTCACCGTCCACGATATTCTGACTGCGCAGGGAGAAATCTGATGGAACGTTACGATCGACTGTTTTCACGTCTGGCAGAGAAGAAAGAAGGCGTATTTGTGCCTTACATTACTCTGGGAGATCCTTCTCCAGACCTATCACTACGCATTATTGATGCCCTTGTTGAAGGTGGCGCTGATGCTCTTGAGCTCGGTATTCCCTTCTCTGACCCGCTCGCTGACGGACCAACTATTCAGGGCGCAGGCCTTCGCGCCTTTGCCGCTGGCACCACCACAACACAATGCTTTGAGATAATTGCAAGCGTACGCCAGAAATACCCTGAACTGCCGATTGGCTTGCTGATGTATGCGAATTTAGTCTTTAACAATGGCATCGAAGAGTTTTATACACGCTGTGAACAAGCAGGGGTTGATTCCGTATTAATTGGCGATGTTCCCGTAGAAGAGTCTGCCCCATTCCGCCAGGCTGCCATGCGCCACAACATCGCCCCTATTTTCTTCTGCCCGCCAAATGCAGATGATGAACTTCTGAGACAAATATCTTCACATGGTCGTGGGTACATTTATGTGCTTTCACGAGCTGGCATTACCGGTGCTGAAAATCGCGCCAACCTGCCTCTAAAGCATTTGATCGATAAAATGCGTGAGTACAATGCGCCGCCATCCTTACAAGGTTTTGGCATCTCCGAACCTTCTCAGGTGAAAGAAGTCATTGATGCCGGCGTGGCTGGGGCGATTTCAGGTTCTGCCGTAGTAAAAATTATCGAGAAAAACCTGGCTCAGCCCGAAGTGATGCTGAATGAATTAAAAGACTTTGTCTCAAGAATGAAAGCCGCCACCCGCTAATTCCCTACATGCCTTACCGCCCGGTAAGGCATGATTTCGCTGTTTTTTTTCATTCCCGGTTTGCTAATTTAGGATTTTCTGCGCCACAATTAACAGGCGCCGTTATGGTAACGTCGCATCCAATTTGTGACAGGGAGAGAAGCAATGAAATGGTTTAAAGTGCTGGCAAGTGCCATGGTCGCGGCTGTTGTTGCATTAACACTGAGCGCCTGTGCGCCAACGCCAACTAAAGAAGGCACCGGCGGTTATATCGATGACACCGTCATCACCACGAAAGTAAAAGCAGAACTGTTAAAAGATGAGTCGCTGAAATCGACTGAAATCAACGTTGAAACCTTTAAGGGTAAAGTGCAGCTCAGCGGTTTTGTCAGCTCGCCGCAGATGGCTAACCATGCCGTACAGGTTACCCGCAGCGTGGCAGGCGTAAGATCCGTCGTTAATAACATGCAAATTAAATAACGTCGGTTAAAAAAATGTAGGGCCACGTTGACGTGGCCCTTTTTTTTTATCAGAAACGGTAACCTGCGCCAAAGAAGAACACCCAGGGATCCACGCGCATATGGATATTCTGCTGCTGATCGCCCGCTTTGAATTTCACCTGCGTATCAATATCCATGTACCACAGGGAAGCGTTCAGCATCCAGTCGCGGTTGATCTGGTAATCCAGCCCCACCTGCCCGGCAACGCCCCACGAATCCTTCAGGCTGAGATCGCTCAAGCCCGCATCCCGTCCGGTCTGGTTAAAATCGGCATCATAGAAGGTGGTGTAGTTAACGCCGATGCCCACATAGGGACGCACCTGACTCTGGCTGTCAAAAAAGTAGTACTGTGCCATCAGCGTGGGCGGCAGCTGACGTACCGTCGCCAGGGTGCCGGTTGGGCCCAGCCCGACTTTATGACGAAACGGCGTGGCGGCCAGAAGCTCAACCCCGATATTATCAGTGGCCATATAGGTAAAGGTTAAGCCCAGCTGAGTGTCGTTGCTTGCGCTAAACGGCCCCATTCCCAGCACATTGTCTGAGCCTTCGGTGGGTCGGACTGTGGCACTTCCTGCACGGACAAAGAAATCGCCCGCCTGGTGAGCCAACGCAAATTGCGGTAATGCAAGCGCCAGCAGCATGGCGCATTTAGCCAGTTTCATATTCACTCCTGTGAGAAATTGAATGCCTGCACTGAATCATTTTTTTGTCCGCACAGATTTAGCGCGATTCATTGTCAATTGCATCTAAATCAACCCGGAAAAATGATTTAAAAAACAATGAATTGATTCAAATCAATTTTGCGTGCTCTGGTGGTCGCTAAATATCCCTTGCCGAAACCGTAACGCCGCATTACTTTGCTGATCTCCCCAGACTGTTTTGCTTCGATGCCTCAGAGGTGGCGGGCGATCAAATGAGCGATACTCTCAACCCTTGTATTAGCTGTGGTGCCTGTTGTGCCCACTTTCGCGTCTCTTTTTACTGGGCAGAAGCCGATGACGCCGGGGGGCTGGTGCCCACGGAATTAACGGAGCCCCTGAGTCTGTTAATGCGGAATATGCGCGGCACGAACGATCGCACACCGCGCTGTGTCGCGCTCAAGGGCGATATTGGCGGCTGTGTTTCGTGCAGTATCTATGAAAACCGGCCTTCGCCCTGCCGTGAGTTTGAGATGTCTGGAGAACAGGGGATTTGGAACGAAGGCTGCGACCGGGCCAGAGCGCGCTTTGGCCTTCCCGCACTTTTTCACCCATCTTTACCTGATATGACAGAAAGTTATCGGGTTGCGGGTGCCAGCGAGCAGTCAGAACATGTACAATCGCCGGGTTAATTAACCCGGTTCTTTCAAGGAGAGTACATGTCTATCACGGCAAGCTCGTTATACCGTGACACTGGAAATTTTTTTCGTCATCAATTGTTCACCCTGGTGCTGATGTCGCTGCTGACCGCGTTTGTCACGGTCATGCTGTTACACGTTCTGACGCCCGGTGACGATCAAATGGCGATATTGCAGCAAGGCGAAATTAGCAGTACCTCGCTGTTCGATATGGTGCAGAGCATGTCACCCGAACAGCAACAGGTGCTGCTGCGCGCTTCTGCAGCGGGAACGTTTGCGGGGCTGGTGGGGAATACGCTGCTGTTGGGCGGTATGCTGTGCCTGATTCCGTTGGTTTCGTCAGGCCAACGCGTAAGTGCGCTGCGAGCGATTGGCGCCTCTGCCCCCTTGCTGCCAAAGCTACTGCTGCTGACGTTTCTCGTTACCCTGGTGGCGCAGCTGGGCTTTATGGTACTGGTGGTTCCGGGCGTATTGCTGACCATTGTGCTGTCGCTGTCGCCAATCATTCTGGCGAGTGAAAAACTCGGCGTTATCGCCGCAATGCGCGCCAGCATGCGAATGGCATGGAAAAACGTGAAGCTGATTGCCCCTGCCATTATCGTATGGTTACTGGCTAAGCTCGCCGTGATGTTTTTCTTTACCTCATTAACCCTGTTGCCCATGAATGTTTCAACGGTGATTTTCACCGCCATTGGTAACCTGGTTTCGACCCTGTTGGTGATTTATTTGTACCGGCTTTATATGCTGTTACGTTGATTGTCCGTGCGCCTTCCGGCGCACTGGCAGGCCATGCAGCCTTAACTGGAATGACTATGAAGCAGCTACTCGACTTTCTCCCCCTTGTTGTTTTCTTTATTTTTTATAAGTTGTACGACATTTTTGTGGCGTCGGGCGCGCTGGTTGTCGCGACCGGACTGGCGCTGGTCGCGAGCTGGGTGCTGTATCGCAAGCTTGAGAAAATGACGATTTTCACCTTCGTTCTGGTGGCGGTCTTCGGCACGCTGACGCTGGTTTTCCATAATGATGAATTTATTAAGTGGAAAGTCACCGTCATCTATACCCTGTTTGCCCTGGCGTTACTGTTCAGCCAGTGGTTCATGAAACAGCCGTTAATACAGACCATGCTGGGTAAAGAGCTGGAACTGCCTGACCACGTCTGGCGAAATCTCAACATCGCCTGGGCGCTGTTTTTCTTGATTTGTGGCCTGGCAAACATATATGTTGCGTTTTGGTTACCTCAGTCAGTCTGGGTTAACTTCAAAGTGTTTGGACTGACCGGCCTTACGCTGCTGTTTACGCTGCTGAGCGGCGTCTATATCTGGCGTAAGATGCCGCAACAAGAACAAAAATAAACCTGTTGTCCGCTCAGGCGGGCAACGTCTCTCTCAGACTTAAGAAACCAGAGCAATGGACGATAAACATAAATTGCCCAAGGGCGAAATGGTGATGCGCACCCTGGCGATGCCAGCGGATACAAATGCTAACGGCGATATCTTCGGTGGCTGGTTAATGTCACAAATGGATATGGGTGGCGCGATCCAGGCTAAAGAGATTGCTGAAGGCCGCGTTGTCACCGTACGCGTTGATGGTATGACCTTCTTAAAACCCGTCGCAGTGGGCGATGTCGTCAGTTGCTATGCGCATTGTATCCGCACCGGCAACAGCTCGATGACGATTAACGTTCAGGTATGGATCAAGAAGGTGTCATCTGAACCTATCGGGCAGACATATTGTGCTACCGAAGCCGTGTTTATTTACGTCGCGGTGGACAACGAGGGGCATCCTCGCCAACTGCCAGCAGGACGGGATAACCAGTCCTACCCTGCCTGATAACAGGTTTTCGGTGCTGAATCTGCCCTGCAGATAATTCCCTGTTGCCGTGAGCGACGCGCAGGTTGCGATCGCTCACGGCGCCACAAGCGCCCTTCAGACAGCCTTTCTCCGGCTATTCGATGCTGGCCCCGCCGTTAATTTTGAATACGATATTCATCGTCAGGCCGCTGCCCGGTTTTCCACTCTGGTAACGCCACGTTCGCATGGCCTGCTTAACGGTACGTTCGAACATATTGCGCGGTTCGGCAGAAAGGATTTCGATATTATCGACCCGGCCGTCGCTGTCTACGTCAAATTTTACCCTGACGCGTCCTTCAACGCGCAAGGCCGCCGCCCGTGGCGGATAAGACGGCTTGCTGATATTAAGCGCTTTGGGCCCGGAAGAAACACTTTGCGTGGGTGCTGCCGAGGGTGTACTTTTTGGCGCGGTGGCAGGCTTGCTTTGGGTGGCGGCCGTATCATGGCTGAACGGATTTGCCTGCGGTTTCACCTCCTGACGCGGTTTCACCTCGCGCTTGGGTTGTTCACGCTTAGGCTCGTGACGGGGCTTTGGCTTAGGCTTAGGTTCAGGTTTGGGGATCGGCACCGGTTCGGCTTTTGGCGGCTCTGGCGCAGGTTGAGGCTCCGGTACGGGTTCCGGTTCTGGCTGAGGCGTCGGTTGCGGCGCGGGTTGGGCGATTGCAGGTTCTGGCTGAACGGCCGGTGCAACCATGGTCACGCTAATCGGCTGTGATGCTTTAGGTAACTCAATGGTCTGATGAAAAGACGCATAAAGAACACCCGCAATGACTGCACCGTGCAGTGCAACAGACAAGATCATGGCGACAGGCGTGCGTTTCGGTAAGGGCATAGTCAGCGTGGTCATAGCAATCGCAGTAGTGAAATCAAGTCACGATTTTAAATGCAAATAGCAATCAGTTTCAATAACCTCCTTGTTTTGCGGCTAAAAAAGCCTGTTTAGCCCAATATGCTGCAGAGGCCATTGACGCAAGGTTTCGTTTGCACTCTACTTAACTATCCCTTACCGTGTTGCCAAATTTAAGAGTTAATGGGAGCGCCCAATTGCTTTACGTCATTTATGCTGAAGATAACGCCGATTCTCTGGAAAAACGCAACGCCGTGCGCCCCGCTCACCTGGCACGTCTGAAGCTGTTACATGAAGAAGGTCGGTTAATCGTCGCCGGTCCTATGCCTGCGGTCGACAGTAACGATCCGGGCGTTGCGGGCTTTACCGGTTCCACCGTCGTCGCCGAATTCCCTTCGCTGGAAACGGCGCAGGCCTGGGCTGCAGACGATCCCTACATCGCCGCCGGTGTTTACAAGCAGGTTAGCGTTAAGCCGTTTAAGCGCGTCTTCTGATTTAACTCCGCAGCCAAAAAAGAGCTTCCGGGCAGCCGCTCAGAAGCTTTTTTTTCGAGATGATATTTTATGCAATGGATTATTATCACCCTGTTGCTGGTGATTATGCTGTTAGTAGGTGCGGCGCTTTATCTGTGGCGAAAACGCGGCTGGCGGAATAAAAAGCACCTGATCGTCATGCTGATCGTCCTGGCCGCTGCGGTACAGCTGGTGAACGTCAAGTTATTGATGACCGGGCATTAATGTCTCAGCCGCGCCGGGCGGCTGATCGATTACAGATTTTGTGTGATAAACAGAATCGAACGACGCTGCTGCTGCGCCAGTTGATGGCGAATTCCGTGAATCCGTTTATAGCGACGTGACTGCCCCTCAAGCCAGCGTGAACGTCTGCGCTGTACCTGACGTAACATTCTCCAGCGGGCCACTTCGTTTCTGCTTCGTCTCATCACTTCCTCTCTGCCATCAAACTCACGCGCACGCATTATAAAGATCTCTGAGCGAATGCCAAATCGGATCTCTCATCGAAACGCCGCTATTATTAAGGGTTTCGCTCCCCCTCATCTCCACGTAAACTTCTCTGACTCAAGCGCGAACAGGATGTCCACTTAATGACCACGTTTTACACGCTTATCAGTTGGTTACTGTTGTTTGGTTACTGGTTACTGATTGCCGGGATCACGCTGCGCATCCTGATGAAGCGACGGGCCGTTACCTCAGCGATGGCATGGCTGCTGATTATCTTTATTCTGCCGCTGGTTGGCATCATCGCGTACTTGTCCTTTGGCGAATTACATTTGGGTAAGCGCCGCGCTGAACGCGCACGTACCATGTGGCCTTCCACCGCTCGCTGGCTAAATGATTTAAAGAAACGCAGCGAAATTTTCGCGACAGATTACAGCGACGTCGCACGATCGCTGTTTCAACTGTGCAACAACCGCCAGGGCATTGCGGGCGTTAAAGGCAATCAGTTGCAGCTTCTGACCAGCTCTGATGACGTCATGAAAGCCTTGATTCGCGATATCCAGCTGGCTCGCCACAACGTCGAGATGGTGTTCTATATCTGGAATCCGGGCGGGCTGGCGGATGAGGTCGCCGAGTCGTTAATGGCCGCGTCACGCCGCGGCGTTCACTGCCGCCTCATGCTGGATTCAGCGGGCAGCGTGGCGTTTTTCAGAAGCCCCTGGGTGGGCATGATGCGCAATGCAGGCATTGACGTCGTTGAGGCGCTCCAGGTGAGCCTGCTGCGCGTATTCCTGCGCCGTATGGACCTGCGTCAACATCGTAAAATGGTGCTGATCGACAACTATATTGCCTACACCGGCAGCATGAACCTGGTTGATCCGCGCTTTTTTAAACAAGAGGCCGGCGTAGGCCAGTGGGTTGACCTGATGGCGCGCATGGAAGGTCCGGTTTCCACCGCCATGGGAATTGTCTACAGCTGTGACTGGGAAATTGAGACCGGTAAGCGTATTTTGCCGCCGCCGCCAGACCGCAATATCATGCCCTTTGAACAGGAAAGTGGGCACACGGTGCAGGTTATCGCCTCCGGTCCCGGTTTTCCGGAGGATTTGATTCATCAGGCCCTGCTCACGGCGGTGTATTCAGCGCGTGAGCAGCTTATCATGACCACGCCCTATCTGGTGCCGAGTGACGATCTGCTTCATGCCATTTGCACGGCGGCCATGCGGGGCGTTAACGTGAGTCTTGTGGTTCCCCTTCACAATGACTCTTTGCTGGTCGGCTGGGCCAGCCGCTCCTTCTTTGGCGAGCTGCTTGAGGCAGGAGTAAAAATCTACCAGTTTGAAGATGGCCTGCTGCATACCAAAAGCGTGCTGGTGGACGGTCAACTGAGCCTGGTGGGAACCGTTAACCTGGACATGCGTAGCCTGTGGCTGAATTTCGAAATTACCCTGGCTGTCGATGATGCCGGATTCGGCAGCGATTTGGCCTGCGTGCAGGATGACTATATTGCCCGTTCGCGTCTGCTCGATCCTAAACGCTGGGCAAAACGTGCCTGGTGGCAGCGGATTGTCGAACGACTGTTTTACTTCTTCAGCCCTTTACTGTAAAACGAGCGAAATTACGAACTGCCCTTAGATAAACGGGACTGAGCATGGATCTGAATAACCGCCTGACAGAAGACGAAACGCTGGAACAGGCCTATGACATTTTTCTTGAACTGGCTGGCGATAATCTTGATCCGGCCGATATCATTCTTTTCAACCTGCAGTTTGAAGAGCGTGGTGGCGCAGAGCTGTTTGACCCTTCCGATGACTGGCAGGATCATGTGGATTTCGATTTGAATCCAGATTTTTTCTCAGAAGTGGTGATCGGTCTGGGCGAAGCGGATGGCGAACCTATTACTGATGTTTTTGCGCGCGTGCTGTTGTGTCGCGAAAAAGATCACAAGCTGTGCCATATTTTGTGGCGTGAATAGCGTAACACCATGAATCTAAAGCCGGGCGATTGCCCGGCTTTTTATTTTACAGCGGATCCACCTTCAGGCAGGACACCGCATGGCGGAAACTGCCTTCAAGCAGCGGTCGGGTTTTGGCACACTCAGGGCCGGCAATCGGACAGCGCGTCCGGAACACACAGCCGGAGGGCGGATTAATCGGTGAGGGTAATTCCCCTTCCAGGAGCTGAATTTGCTTATTCTTCTCCAGGTCCGGATCGGGAATCGGCACCGCCGACATCAGCGCTTTGGTATAGGGATGCTGCGGATTGGTATATACCTCGTCGTAGGTGCCCAGCTCCACGGCGTGCCCCAGATACATCACCAGCACGCGGTCGGAAATGTGTTTAACCACCGCGAGGTCATGGGCGATAAAAATCAGCGACAGGCCCATTTCACGTTGCAGTTGCTGCAGCAGGTTCACGACCTGAGCCTGAATGGACACGTCCAGGGCCGACACCGGCTCGTCGCAGATAATCAGCTTAGGCTCAAGTATCAATGCGCGCGCAATACCAATACGCTGGCACTGTCCACCCGAGAACTCGTGTGGATAGCGGTTGATCAGGTTAGGCAGGAGCCCTACCTTCATCATCATGGTCTTGACGCGATCTTTGACATCCTGACGCGACAGCTCCGGATGATAAGTGCGTAACGGCTCTGCAATAATGTCGCCGATGGTCATACGCGGGTTCAGCGAGGCCAGCGGATCCTGAAAAATCATCTGGATATCGCTTCGCGCCTTACGCCACTCTTCTTCACTCTGCCCCAGCAGGTTACGCCCGAGCCATGAAACGCGGCCCTCGGTGGCTTTTACCAGGCCAATAATGGCCCGCGCCAGCGTAGACTTGCCGCAGCCGGATTCCCCGACGACGCCCAGGGTTTCACCTTCATACAGGCGCAGGCTGACACCGTCCACCGCCTTGAGAGATTTTGGCGGCTGCCAGAACCACTGCTTGCCATCCCTGATATCAAAATGGACTTTCAGATCGGCGATTTCGAGTAACACTTTCTTTTCTGCCAGGCTGCTCATACGAGTTCCTCCACCGGCTTAAAGCAGGCGCGCAAACGCCCTTCTGCAAAAGGTAACAGCGGCGGTGCGTTGGAGCAGATATCCATAGCGTGAGGGCAGCGCGGCTGGAAAGGACAACCCTGCGGCAAACGCAGCAGGTTAGGCGGATTACCCGGTATCGTCGTCAGACTTTCCCCTTCCGCATCCAGTCTGGGTACGGCGTTCAGCAAACCAATAGAATAGGGATGTGCGGGCTGATAAAACACATCACGGGCGCGGCCATATTCCATGGTGCGTCCGGCATACATCACCAGAACTTTATCGCAAATGCCCGCAACCACACCCAAATCGTGGGTGATCATAATGATCGCGGTGTTAAACTCGCGCTTAAGCTCATTCAGCAAGGTCATGATCTGCGCCTGAACCGTGACGTCCAGTGCGGTTGTCGGCTCATCGGCAATCAGCAGCTTAGGCCGACACATCAGGGCCATCGCAATCATCACACGTTGACGCATCCCACCCGAAAACTCGTGGGGATACATTTTCATACGTTTACGCGCTTCCGGCATTTTAACCGCATCCAGCATTCTTACTGACTCTTCAAATGCCTGTGCATTGCTCATCCCTTTATGCAGCTTCAGCACTTCCATCAGTTGCTCGCCGACCCGCATATAGGGGTTCAGTGACGTCATGGGATCCTGGAAGATCATGGCGATTTGCTCGGCACGCAGTCGGTTCAGCTGTTTCTCAGGCAGATTCAGGATCTCTTTACCGTTGAACAACGCCGAACCACCGATGCGCCCGTTGCTGGCCAGCAGCCCCATTAACGCAAAGGCGGTCTGGGATTTACCCGAACCCGACTCGCCCACAATCCCTAAGGTTTCACCTGCCCGCAGTGAAAAGTTGAGATCGTTAACGGCGGTGACGTCACCATCGTGCGTGCCAAAGGTTACGCGTAAATCTTTCACTTCAAGCAGCAGTTCGCTTCCCGCGCGCGCAGCCTGAGCAGGCTGAAATTCATGAATAGTCATCGGGAAACTCCTTAACGATCTTTGGGGTCGAGGGCATCACGCAGGCCATCGCCAATAAAGTTGAAACAGAACAAGGTGACGACCAGGAACGTCGCCGGAAACAGTAACAGCCACGGCGAGACTTCCATGGAGTTCGCACCATCGCTGAGCAGTGCGCCCCAGCTACTCAGTGGCTCCTGCGTTCCCAGCCCCAGAAAGCTCAGGAAAGATTCAAACAGGATCATACTGGGCACCAGCAGCGAAGCGTAAACCACCACGACGCCCAGAACGTTGGGGACGATATGGCGCGTCACAATTTTCCAGGTGGAAACACCGCCAACGTGTGCAGCTTCGATAAACTCTTTGCGCTTCAGGCTTAATGTCTGCCCGCGCACGATACGCGCCATGTCCAGCCAGGACACCATGCCGATAGCGGCAAAGATCAGCAGAATATTGCGGCCAAAGAAGGTCACCAGCAGGATAACGAAGAACATAAACGGGAAGGAGTTAAGGATTTCCAGAATACGCATCATCACGGAATCGGTTTTCCCGCCCAGATAACCCGCGATTGAACCGTACAAGGTCCCCACGATCACGGCGATCAGCGCGGCAGCAATCCCGACCATCAGTGAAATGCGCCCGCCAATGGCTACGCGCACCAGCAAATCGCGCCCCGAGGAGTCGGTGCCAAACCAGTGTCCCGAGGTGGTATCGGGCGGTGATGACATCATTCCCCAGTCGGTATCGAAATAGGAGAATTGCGACAGCATAGGCGCGAAAATCACAAACAGCGTGATGAGCATCAGCACCATCAAGCTGATTAATGCGGCGCGGTTATGAATGAAACGACGACGGGCATCCTGCCACAGGCTTCGCCCTTCGACTTCCAGTTTTTCACTGAATGCATCAAGAGCTTCGCTATTTTTCTTACTTAACATCATGGCGAACTCCAGAATCAGTAGCGGATTTTCGGGTCGATAACGGCATACAGCACATCGACGATCGCATTAAACAGGATGGTCAACAGCCCCACCAGGATGGTCAGGCTCAGCACCAGTGAATAGTCACGGTTAAGTGCACCGTTCACGAACAGCTGACCAATACCCGGCAGTCCGTAAATCGACTCGATGACCATAGAACCGGTAATGATGCCCACAAAGGCCGGCCCCATATAGGAAATGACCGGCAGCAGCGCAGGCTTCAGTGCATGACGTAACACGATACGACGCAGCGGCAGCCCTTTCGCTCGCGCGGTACGGATAAAGTTGGAGTGCATAACTTCAATCATCGAGCCGCGGGTGATGCGCGCAATACTGGCAATGTAGGCCAGTGAGAGCGCCACCATCGGCAGCAGCATGTAATTCCATTGACCGCCATTCCAGCCGCCACCCGGCAGCCACTTAAGCGTGATTGCGAACACCAGAACCAATAGCGGCGCTACCACAAAACTCGGTATCACCACGCCGGTCATTGCCACCCCCATCACAACGTAATCCCACAGGCTGTTCTGCTTCAGCGCCGCGATAACGCCCGCCGTGACGCCCAGAACCACCGCCAGGATAAAGGCAGCAAGGCCGAGTTTGGCTGAAACCGGGAAGGCATGGCCGACCAGGTAATTGACCGAATAGTCTTTGTACTTGAACGAGGGCCCGAAATCGCCATGCGCCAGTTGAATCAGATAATCAACGTATTGCTTACCGATAGGATCGTTGAGGTGATATTTCGCCTCGATATTTGCCATGACCTCTGGCGACAGGGTGCGCTCGCTGGTAAAAGGGCTGCCGGGCGCCAGTCGCATCATAAAGAAGGAAATGGTAATCAGAACGAAAAGCGTCGGAATTGCTTCAAGCAACCGACGCAGAATGAATTTTAACATTGCCGTACCTACCAGGCTGGTGCTTCACATTGCATTAAAAAAAGTACTGGCGGCGCGTAACGCGCCGCCGCTGTTCTTGGTGTTTTATTAGTGCTTGATGATGTACAGGTTTCTGTCTGCTACGTTATCCAGCGGATCCTTACCGGTATAACCGCCAACATAAGGTTTCACCAGGCGCGTGTTAACGTAGTAGTAAAGCGGCACGATCACAGAGTCTTTATCCAGCTGCTGCTCTGCCTTCTCGTAATCAGCCGAACGCGCTTTATCATCTGTAGTGGCCAACGCATCTTTCATCAGCTTGTCGAAAGCTGGGCTCTTATAGTGCGCGGTATTGTTGCTGCTGTCAGACAGCATGGTATTCAGGAACGATGTCGGTTCGTTGTAGTCTGCACACCAGCCTGCACGCGCAACGTCAAAGTTGCCCTGGTGGCGGGTATCCAGGAAGGTTTTCCACTCCTGGTTCTCCAGCTTCACTTTCACACCCAGGTTTTTCGTCCAGATAGATGACGCGGCAATGGCCAGTTTCTTATGCAGGTCAGAGGTGTTGTACAGCAGATTAAAGGTCAGCGGTTTTTCTGGCGTATAACCGGCTTCAGCCAGCAGCTTTTTCGCTTCGGCATTACGTTTTTCCTGTGACCAGGTAAACCACTCAGGCTTCACCAATTCCATTCCATCTGTCGCTGGCGGCGTGTAGCTGTAAGCCGGTTTCTGGCCCTGCGCCAGGACTTTGTCTACGATAATGTCGCGATCGATGCCGAGTTTAAGCGCAGCGCGAACGCGCGGATCGTTAAATGGCGCTTTCTGGTTGTTGATTTCGTAGTAGTAGGTACACAGATACGGATCAACATGCAGCTCTTTACCATTGTCACGCTGCAATTTTTTAAACAGCTCAATAGGCAGGTTGTTATAGGTCATGTCGCTGCCGTTATCAGAGAAGTAACGGTTTACATCGCTGACTTCCGACGAGATTGGCAGGAAAGTGACTTTGTTCAGCACGGTATGCGCGTTATCCCAGTATTCAGGGTTACGCACAACGGTGATACGTTCGTTGATGACGTGTGATTCCAACTTAAACGCACCGTTACCCACCCAGTTTTCTGGCTGAGTCCACTTGTCACCGAATTTTTCGATTGCAGCTTTATTAACTGGCGACATTGAGGGGTGAATGAGTAATTTATAGAAATAAGGCACCGGCTCGCTTAAGGTCACTTGCAGTGTATGATCGTCAATCGCCTTTACGCCCAGGTCTGTTGGGGGCTTCTTGCCAGCGATAATATCATCAACGTTAGCCAGATGGCCGTATTGCAGATAGCTGGCATAAGGCGATGCGGTTTTCGGATCGGCCAAACGCTCCCAGCTGTAGACGAAATCCTGAGCAGTGACAGGTTCACCATTTGACCATTTTGCATTTTTACGCAAGTGGAAAGTCCAGACTTTAAAGTCTTTGTTATCCCAGCTTTCAGCCACACCAGGAATGGGATGACCATCCGTATCGCTGATGACCAGACCTTCCAGCAGATCACGACTCACGTTAGATTCCGGAACGCCTTCGATTTTATGCGGATCCAGTGACTGAACCTCGCTACCGTTTCCTTTAACCAGCTCCTGCTTCGCGGCCAGTTCTACGCCGGCAGGTACTGTGGCTGCCATAACGCTGTTCGCTGCGAGCGCACTCATCGCTGCAAAGACGCTGGCAGCAATCAAGGTTTTTTTCGTGATGTTGTTCATTCTTAACTCCAGTTTTTTATTTTCACTGAGGGTGTTTGCGACCTCAGCGTTCCCCGTATTCGGGTCCCCGGTGTTTGCCACCTGGGGCGTATTGACCCTGTTGTGTGGTCTGCACGGCCACGCCCTTCCCGACTGTGCCGCCGGTTAAGCGCGTGACTCAGTGTTTTTTAATGAAATAGTATTTCAGGTCTGTCATGTCCTGCGGATCGTGGCCAGTAAAACCGCCAACCCAGGGTTTAACCAGCCGCACGCTGACGCGATAGTAAACTGGCACAATTGCTGAGTCTTTGTCGAGTTGTGTTTCTGCCTGCTGATACAATGATGCGCGGTCCGCTTCATTTTCAGCCGTTAATGTTGCGGCTAACAGACGGTCGTATTCCGCACTGTGGTAAAACGCGGTATTGGTCGACGACTGGCTCTGGAACATATTCAGGAATGTTGAGGGCTCATTGTAATCCGCACACCAGGTGGCGCGCACAACGTCATATTGTGCCTGATGCCGGGTTTCCAGCAGGGTTTTCCATTCCTGATTCTGCAACGTAACCTGCGCGCCCAAATTGCGTTGCCACATGGACGCGGCGGCGATGGCCTGGGTTTTGTTTTGATCGGATGTGTTATAGAGCAGCGTAAAGCGCAGCGGATTTTTATCGTTGTAACCCGCCTCGGCGAGCAGTTTTTTCGCAGCCGCGTTTCGCTGCGGCTGTGTCCACGCCATCCAGTCTGGGGAAGATAACGCAGCGCCTGCGATGTAAGGCGGCGTAAAGCTGTAGGCCGGAATTTGCCCTTGCCCCATGATCTTACGAGCGATGATATCGCGATCCAGCGTCATTTTGATCGCAGCGCGCACGCGGGCATCGGTGAACGGCGGTTTTTTGTTATTAATTTCGTAATAGAAGGTGCAGAGCAGCGGACTGACTTTAACCTCATCACCCATATCTTTGCGCAATTTAGCAAACAAGTCGGGCGGAACCGCGCTGTTGGTCATATCAATGCCACCGCTGCGATAGCGATTGATATCACTGTTTTCCGAGCTGATGGCCAGAAACGTTCCCTGCTCAATAACGGTCTGAGCATTGTTCCAGTAAAGAGGATTACGCTTCAGAACAATTTTCTCATTCACCACCCAGTCATTCAGCGTATAGGCGCCGTTACCGATATAGTGACCGGGTTGGGTCCAGCCCTCACCCCACTTTTCGATGGCAGGTGCGTAAACGGGTTTCATCGCGGTGTGCGCCAGCATGGCCACTAAATAAGGCACCGGTTCGGTCAGGGTAATTTGCAGATGGCGATCGTCCAGGGCTTTCACGCCCAGTTGTTCGGGGGCAACTTTACCGGCAAGAATCGCATCGACATTCGCAATATGGGCAGCCTGCAGATAGCTGGCATAGGGCGACGCAGTTTTAGGATCGGCAAGACGACGCCAGCTGTAAACGAAGTCCTGTGCCGTAACCGGCTCCCCATTGCTCCATTTGGCATTGCCGCGCAGGGTGAATGTCCAGATTTTACCTTGCTGGTTTTCCCAGCGCTCAGCCACACCCGGCACCACATTACCGTTATTGTCCGTGTTAACCAGCCCATCCAGCAGGTTGAGGATGATGTTTGACTCCGGTACACCTTCGACTTTATGCGGATCGAGCGAGGCAACTTCCGAACCGTTATTAATCACGATTTGCTGGACGGCGGAGAGCGTCACGTCTGATGGCACGGTGGCAGCACAGGTGGGCAATGCGGTTAAGGTTAGTGCCAGACAAGCCAGGTAGTGCTGCGCGTTCATTTCCCACACCCTTGTTAAATGCCAATTTTTATTCTGATATCCCAGCATCAATAAGGAATAAATCTTTTGCTTTTGACGTTTGGGAAAACATTATTAATGCGCCGAAAATTAGCAGATGCTGCAGAGGGGCGCCAAAAATAAATCGCTAAAATGTTACCTGTTTCTCTTTTATCATGAGATTTTTCCCAGTGGAAGTGTTAATTTTTGCCCTAAAAATAGCTTAACAGACTGATTAATAAACAATCTCATCACATTGATGTCAATTTAACCAAAAAACAACATTTATACCCTGGCGTTGCGTCGTTGTAGTGTGAATACACACCGTCACATCATTTAAAAAACGGTTTAAGCGACGTAGACCAGCATTAATCATGCCAACTTCCGCTGCGGAAGCAGAATATAGTGTGAATATAGTGACATGCCGCGATGCCAGCACTGGCGCTGCAGCAAAGGTTATTAGCGGAAGTGATAACTGAAGAAGGATGTGAAGAGAGGCAAATAATTGCATCAATACGGTGCAAAAAAATCGTCTTTTGCACCTTATTGGTTCATTTCTTCTTAAGCGAGATTAAATAAGTCGGTTTACCCAACCAGACCGGGAAAAATTGCCTTGATGCCGGTCACCACAAATTCAATACCTAGCGCCATTAACAGCAATCCCATGATACGGGTAATCACGTTAATCCCTGTCTGCCCTAACAGCCTGACCATTAAAGGCGCTGCGCGGAACAGCAGCCAACAGCTAAAGGCGAAAACAGCAATAGCAACGGTAAAACCCAAAAGGTTGAGCCAGTTGTTATAACGTGTGCTCCAGACGATAGTCGAACTGATGGCGCCTGGGCCCGCCATGAGCGGCAGCGCAAGGGGAACCACGCCAATACTTTCCCGAATTGCCGTTTCCGTTTTTTCCTGCTTATTTTGCTTATCCTCGCCCAGCTTGCCGCTAATCATCGACATAGCGATGGTCACCACCAGAATCCCGCCCGCAATGCGAAACGAGTCAATAGAGATACCGAAGACATGCAGGATTGCATCGCCCAGAAACAGCGAGGTCCAGAGAATAATCGCCACCGCGAGGTTGGCCGTCAGGTTGGTTTTATTGCGTTCTGCCACGCCCTGATAGCGGGTCATGCTAATAAATACCGGAATGATGCCGATGGGATTAACCAGTGCAAACAGGCCTACGAAAAACTTGATATAGCCAGACAGATCTAATAACGCAGGATTCACGGTTAACTCCCCATCCCAGATGAAAAACGCGCCTAATGTAAGTGAAAAAAGCCGTGGGCGCCAGATGCCTAAGCAGTTATTTATGCTGTTATTTTACTTACAATTTAGTGGCTTTAACCACGCATTAACTATCTTGTGGAAGATGTTACTTTTACGCCCCGTTTATTATCCCCCAGCCCGGCCCCCCTGAATGCAGAGCTGAAAGGAGTCAGCTTGGGTTTAAATTGATCTAAATCATCATTGTTCTCTCCCAAACCCGATACTCTTTCTCTGTCAGTAACGCAGGTCTCATTATTTCGAAACAGAGAGAAGCTCTTTTAGTAAACAATTGAAAAACCGCTGCTTTATTCCCGTAAACCGTGCCGTTTGCACCATGGCTATACTCAGGGATTCAGGCTTGTTTACTAAAAAAAGTTTAACTTCCTCAGGAGAGCACAATGGCCGTTACTAATGTCGCTGAACTCAATGCACTGGTTGAACGTGTAAAAAAAGCCCAGCAAGAATTCGCCAATTTTTCTCAACAACAGGTCGATGCCATCTTCCGCGCAGCCGCACTGGCCGCCGCGGATGCCCGAATTCCACTCGCTAAAATGGCGGTGGCAGAATCGGGCATGGGCATTGTTGAAGACAAAGTCATTAAAAATCACTTCGCTTCTGAATACATCTACAACGCCTATAAGGATGAGAAAACCTGCGGCGTACTGGACACCGATGATACGTTTGGCACCATCACCATCGCTGAACCCATCGGCCTGATTTGCGGTATCGTCCCCACCACTAACCCTACCTCCACCGCGATTTTCAAGGCACTTATCAGCCTTAAAACCCGCAACGGGATTATCTTCTCCCCCCATCCTCGAGCCAAAGATGCGACGAATAAAGCGGCGGATATTGTCCTGCAGGCAGCGATTGCCGCTGGCGCGCCCAAAGACATTATAGGCTGGATTGATGCACCTTCAGTGGAACTGTCCAATCAGTTGATGCACCACCCTGATATTAACCTGATTCTGGCGACGGGTGGTCCCGGCATGGTTAAAGCGGCCTACAGCTCAGGTAAGCCGGCGATTGGCGTGGGGGCCGGTAACACGCCCGTTGTCATCGATGAAACAGCTGATGTTAAACGCGCCGTTGCCTCCATCCTGATGTCAAAAACGTTTGATAACGGTGTGATCTGTGCCTCTGAACAGTCGGTTATCGTGGTGGATGCCGTCTACGACGCCGTGCGCGAGCGCTTCGCCAGCCATGGTGGCTATCTGCTTCAGGGACAGGAGCTGAGTGCGGTACAAAATATCATTCTAAAAAACGGTGGGCTTAACGCCGCCATTGTGGGCCAGCCTGCGGTGAAGATTGCGGAGATGGCCGGCATCAGCGTACCTGGTGAAACCAAAATCCTGATTGGCGAAGTTGAACGGGTCGATGAATCAGAGCCTTTCGCTCATGAAAAACTGTCGCCGACACTGGCGATGTACCGTGCTAAAGATTATCAGGATGCCGTCAGCAAAGCGGAGAAACTGGTGGCGATGGGTGGTATTGGTCATACGTCATGCCTGTATACCGACCAGGACAATCAGATAGCGCGCGTGCACTATTTTGGCGACAAGATGAAAACAGCCCGCATTCTGATCAACACGCCAGCTTCTCAGGGCGGTATTGGTGATTTATATAACTTCAAACTCGCCCCTTCTCTGACACTGGGTTGTGGTTCCTGGGGCGGTAACTCCATTTCTGAAAACGTGGGGCCCAAACATCTCATCAACAAGAAAACCGTCGCTAAGCGAGCTGAAAATATGTTGTGGCATAAACTTCCGAAGTCCATTTACTTTCGTCGCGGCTCTTTACCCATTGCGCTTGAAGAGATCGCCACTGACGGTGCCAAACGCGCGTTTGTGGTGACTGACCGCTTCCTGTTTAACAACGGTTATGCCGATCAGGTCACCCGCGTTTTAAAATCTCACGGCATCGAAACCGAAGTTTTCTTTGAGGTTGAAGCGGATCCCACCTTAAGCATCGTGCGTAAAGGTGCAGAACAGATGAACAGCTTTAAGCCAGACGTGATCATCGCCCTGGGCGGCGGTTCGCCGATGGATGCAGCCAAAATCATGTGGGTCATGTATGAGCATCCTGAAACCCATTTTGAAGAGCTGGCACTGCGGTTTATGGATATTCGCAAACGTATCTATAAGTTCCCTAAAATGGGCGTGAAAGCGCGCATGGTGGCCATTACGACAACCTCAGGCACAGGTTCAGAAGTGACGCCTTTTGCCGTGGTAACGGATGACGCGACCGGACAGAAATACCCGCTGGCCGATTATGCGCTGACGCCGGATATGGCTATCGTTGATGCCAACCTGGTCATGGATATGCCACGTTCACTTTGTGCTTTCGGCGGTCTGGATGCGGTGACGCACGCGCTGGAAGCCTATGTGTCCGTTCTGGCCAATGAATACTCCGATGGTCAGGCCCTGCAGGCGCTTAAGCTGCTTAAAGAGAACTTACCGGCGAGCTATGCAGAAGGTGCAAAAAATCCGGTTGCCCGTGAACGTGTACATAATGCCGCCACCATCGCCGGTATCGCCTTTGCGAACGCCTTCCTCGGGGTTTGTCACTCAATGGCGCATAAGCTTGGCTCTGAGTTCCATATTCCTCATGGACTGGCTAACTCGCTGCTGATTTCCAACGTTATTCGCTATAACGCCAATGACAACCCTACTAAGCAAACCGCATTCAGCCAGTACGATCGTCCCCAGGCGCGTCGTCGTTATGCTGAAATTGCGGATCATCTTGGTCTCACCGCGCCGGGCGACCGCACTGCCCAGAAAATTGAGAAGCTGCTGGTATGGCTGGATGAAATCAAAACGGAACTGGGTATTCCGGCCTCGATTCGTGAAGCCGGTGTGCAGGAGGCAGACTTCCTGGCGAAAGTTGATAAACTGGCGGATGATGCCTTTGATGACCAGTGTACTGGCGCGAATCCACGTTATCCGCTGATTGCCGAACTCAAACAGCTGATGCTGGACAGCTACTACGGACGTAAATTTGTCGAGCCGTTCGCCAGTGCCGCCGAGGCTGCTCAGGCTCAACCTGTCAGTGACAGCAAAGCGGCGAAGAAAGCTAAAAAAGCCTAATCCGCTCCGCGCCCGATGAACGGGCTGCCGAAACCCCTTGTCTGGCCCGTGCCTCAAGGGGTTTTTTATGGCGGATTTTTCGCTTCGATAAACACTGCTGCCTGGTGAATCAGGGTAGTGAAGAGAATATCGACCTGAGCCGGACGGGAAAAGGAATAAAGTCCGTGATCGCATCGCCTTGCGCCCTTAACGAGCGCCATGGAAAAGCAGCCTGGCGCTCATTGAGAGCTATTTAGTCCCCCACGGGGGTTTGCGCCCCATGGATGGCCTGCAAACAACCCTGCTCTATCGCCTTTTTATAATGCTTACGGCATACGGAGATATAGCGTTCGTTGCCGCCGATGACGACCTGCTCCCCCTCTCTGAAAGGTTTACCGTCACTGTCCAGACGCAGCACCATGCCCGCTTTACGTCCACAATGACAGACCGTTTTCAGCTCTACCAGCTTATCGGCCCATGCCAGAAGATACTGGCTACCGGTGAAGAGTTCACCAAGAAAATCGGTACGCAGCCCGTAGCAGAGTACGGGAATATCCAGATTATCTACCACGTCAGACAAGGCCTTAACCTGCTCACGCGTCAGAAACTGGCTTTCGTCCACCAGCACACAGTGAACGGGTTGTCGCGCATGTTCCTGGGCAATTTCCACATCAAGCTGGCTGGCTGCATTATAAAGCACCGCAGGAGAAGATAATCCAATACGCGAGCTCACCTTGCCTGCGCCGAAGCGATTGTCGATCTCAGCGGTATAGACGAGCGTGCGCATCCCGCGTTCCTGATAATTGTAGGATGACTGCAATAATGCGGTTGATTTACCGGCGTTCATTGCCGAATAGTAGAAATAGAGTTGAGCCATTTGCGCCGATTCTCGGATACGATGAAAAAACAGGGCCGATTTTACCATATCTACAGGTTGCTGCTGGGGGGATTTTCACCTTATGCTGTTCAGATTAGCATCACTCATTGATGATGCAGCGGTTAATATGATGCGGCATTGGGTCTTTAGGTCAGGATAAATATTAAAGCACATGTGTGATTAAACATTATTTTTATACCGATAATGTATCAGCGCATTTTCAGCTAAGATCTTAATCTTTTCATTGATTCAACCCACCTGACATCACACTTCATCGGGGTGAATTAATAATTTATTAAATTCCTCGCTTACTCTTTTTAAGCTAAAAATTAATTTAATGTTGAACTTATTTTTCTCCACCACTACTATTAGCGGGCAGAACAACTCTCCTATTAATTATTCAGAGATCAGGACAATGAGCGAAGCACTTAAAAATCTTAATAATATCCGCACGCTGCGTGCCCAGGCCAGAGAGTGTTCTTTGGAAACGCTGGAAGAAATGCTGGAAAAACTGGACGTCGTGGTAAATGAACGTCGCGACGAAGAGTCAAACTCTAAAGCTGAAAACGAAGAGCGTGCGCGTAAACTTGAGCAATATCGCGAGATGCTGTTAGCGGATGGTATCGATCCCAACGAATTATTCAATACCCTGTCAGAATCAAAAACGGCTGGCAAAGCCAAACGTGCTGCCCGCCCGGCTAAATATCAGTTTGTAGATGAAAATGGCGAAACCAAAACCTGGACGGGTCAGGGCCGTACGCCAGCAGCAATCAAGAAAGCCATGGAAGAACAAGGTAAGCAGTTAGACGACTTCCTGCTGTAATGCATAGCCTGTTTCGCTTATTGTTGGCTTTACTTTAGTTTTACGATTATCCGCACCAGAAAAAAAAGGAAGCGATCGCTTCCTTTTTTTATTTTCAGATTGAATAGAAATTTCGATACCAGTCTACAAAGCGCCTTACGCCTTCATCAACACCGGTTTGGGGTTTAAATCCAATGGTATTAAATAATGCGGTTGTGTCCGCGCTGGTTGCCAGCACGTCCCCCGGTTGCATGGGCATCAGATTTTTATTTGCCTTCACACCCAACGCTTTCTCAATCGCTTCAATATAGTGAATCAGGCTCACCGGCTGGCTATTGCCAAGGTTATATATGCGATAAGGGGCAGAGCTTGACGCGGCAGAACCCGTTTCCACGGTCCAGTCTGCGTTCGCCTGCGGGATAACATCCTGCAAGCGAATAACCGCCTCTGCAACATCATCGATATAAGTAAAGTCGCGTTTCATTTGCCCCTGGTTATAAACATCTATCGCCTCGCCTGCAAGCATTGCGCGGGTGAATTTAAACAACGCCATGTCCGGACGTCCCCACGGGCCATAGACCGTGAAAAAACGTAAGCCAGTGGTAGGCAATTGATAGAGATGTGAATAGGTATGCGACATCAGCTCATTGGCCTTTTTCGTCGCGGCATACAATGACACGGGATGATCGACGCTGTCTTCTGTTGAAAATGGCATCTTGTTATTCAGGCCGTAAACCGAACTGGATGAAGCATAAAGCAGATGCTCGATTTTATGGTGGCGGCAGCCTTCAAGAATATTCAGGTGCCCAATGACGTTTGCATCGGCATACGCATGGGGGTTTTCGAGTGAGTAACGCACCCCTGCCTGAGCGGCAAGATGAATAACGCGCTGAAAATTGTGCTGTGCAAAAAGTGTGGCAATAGCCTGACGATCGGCCAAATTGGCTTTGATAAAGGTAAAGGATGGATTGTCACCGATGATATCAAGGCGAGCTTGTTTAAGGTTTACATCATAGTAGTCATTCAGGTTGTCAAGGCCGACAACCTGGTGACCGGCGGCCAGCAGGCGTTGACTGACATGAAAGCCAATAAAGCCTGCTGCGCCGGTTACCAGAAAATTCATAAATCCCTCACTAATTATATAGCCTGAATAGAAGCTCCGCGGCCGATGGCATAATAAATAAAGCCTCGCTTGTTGAGACGCTCGGGATCATACAGGTTACGGCCATCAAAAATCACGGGTTCTTTCAGTGCGCTCTTAATCACGTCAAAGTCAGGTGCACGGAAATTTTGCCATTCCGTACAAATCACCAGGCCGTCTGCACCGTGCAGCGCCGCTTCTTTGGTTCCCATCAGCTTCAGATCGTCGCGATGACCATAGATGCGCTGCGCTTCGTCCATGGCTTCAGGATCGAACGCCTGAACAGAGGCACCCGCTTCCCATAGCGTTTCCATCAACACGCGACTGGATGCTTCGCGCATATCATCTGTGTTGGGCTTGAATGACAGGCCCCACAGCGCAAACGTTTTACCTTTCAGATCGTCACCGAAGTGGCGCTTAATGAAGGTGGGCAGCTTTGTCTTTTGGCTGTCGTTGACGTCTTCCACCGCCTTCAACAGGCGCGGTGTATAACCAATAGACTCCGCTGTGCGGATCAGCGCCTGAACGTCTTTCGGGAAGCAGGAACCGCCATAGCCGCAGCCTGGGTAGATAAAGTGATAGCCGATACGTGAGTCAGAACCAATCCCCTGGCGCACTTTTTCGATATCCGCACCTAAACGTTCTGCGAGATTGGAAATTTCGTTCATAAAACTGATTTTCGTCGCCAGCATGCAGTTAGCGGCGTACTTCGTCAGTTCTGCACTGCGAATATCCATCAAAATCATACGATCGTGGTTACGGTTGAATGGCTCATACAGCTCACGCAACAGTTCCACCACGTCATCATTGTCGGTGCCGACAACGATACGCTCAGGGCGCATACAGTCGTTAACGGCCGCGCCTTCTTTCAGGAACTCTGGGTTGGATACCACATCAAAGCTGATGTTGGCATCGCGCGCCTGCAGCGTTTCTGTCATGACAGCACGGACTCTGTCAGCAGTTCCGACCGGTACCGTTGACTTATCAATCACGACTTTGTGATCGGTCATGTGCTGAGCAATGGTACGCGCTACGGCAGTAACATATTTCAGATCGGCCGAGCCGTCCTCATCAGGCGGCGTGCCGACGGCGATAAACTGCATTACACCGTGGTTCACGCCCTGAGCAGCATCAGTGCTGAACTTCAGGCGACCCGATTCGTAATTCGACATAACCAGCGGAGTCAGACCCGGCTCAAAAATTGGGATCTTGCCTTTTTTAAGGTTCTCGACCTTGTTTTCATCCACATCAATGCAGAGAACGTCATGTCCGACTTCGGCCAACACCGCAGCCTGAACCAGACCGACATAGCCGATACCAAATACAGTGACTTTCATTGAGCTATCCTGTGTTTAAAATTACTTTTTATCGCTAACAGTATTGTTGAGCCATTCAGTGAACTCTTTACCCAATACCGGATGGCGGACACCATATTCAACGAAAGCCTGCATATAACCCAGTTTGTTACCACAGTCGTGGCTTACCCCTTTCAGGTGATAGGCTTCGACGGTTTCTTTATCCATCAGCATGGCGATGGAGTCGGTGAGCTGAACTTCGCCACCGGCACCTGGAGGCGTTTTCGCCAGCAGTGGCCAGATATCCGCAGACAGAACGTAACGACCGACAACCGCAAGGTTGGATGGCGCTTCAGACGCTTTAGGTTTCTCAACAACCCCGACCATCGGCGCGCTGTCACCAGGATTCAGTTCTGCACCCTGACAATCTACAACACCGTATGCCGTCACATCGCTGACAGGCTCAACCATAATCTGACTACGGCCAGACTCTTCGTAACGGCTCAGCATTTCTGCCAGGTTATCTTTGGTTGGGTTAGATTCGTATTCGTCGATGATCACGTCAGGCAGGATGACCGCAACAGGTTCATCGCCGACCAGAGGATGTGCACACATGACCGCATGGCCCAGACCTTTCGCGATGCCCTGACGGACCTGCATGATGGTCACGTGAGGAGGACAGATGGACTGAATTTCGTCCAGCAGCTGGCGCTTAACGCGTTTTTCCAGCATAGACTCCAGTTCAAAACTGGTATCAAAATGGTTCTCAATGGCGTTTTTAGAGGAGTGAGTAACCAGCACAATCTCATTAATACCCGCAGCAATACACTCGTTAACGACATACTGAATTAACGGCTTATCAACCAGCGGCAACATTTCTTTTGGAATCGCTTTGGTAGCAGGCAACATGCGCGTACCCAAACCCGCTACTGGAATTACCGCTTTTTTTACTTTGGTCTTATAGGCAGACATCAAAATACCTCTCTTATAGGCCGTTCAAGTTTTACTGCTTGATATGTCGGTTTAAATTCGGAAATGAGTATATCAGTTAGTCACGGACGGATTTATCCTGGAAGGCATCCATCCTTAGAATTTAAGACTATTACCCAAGTGTAAAGCTAACTTCTGGCCCTGTCTCCTGAACAATAATAAATTAATAATCAAAGTTTACTGGTCAGACGATAGCATCAGTCGTATGCGGCCTCCGGCCCCCCAAATATGGCATTGCCAGTCATCAGCGCGCTGGCTTATTTGGTTAGTATGTGTACTGCCCATAGTGCCAAGTGGCACACCGTTACTGAGTTGTATTTGATGGGCCTGAACGTGCAGCGTTGCATTTAATCCGGCTGAAACCAGTACCAGATTTTTTAATCCGCGGTGATAGTAGCCCACCAGCAACGGGAACTGACCGGTCAGATTTGCCTGGCGCAGCAGCAAATTAACCTGTCTGAGCAGACTGCTCAGCTCAGGTAAGCGTTGTTTTTGGCCAGATAACTGTTCCTGAAGGAGTCCGTTAAATAAGGCGCGCAAAAGCAAGGCGGCCAGTACGCCGTTGTCGCCAGCGCGAGTAACGTCAAGACAATAAAAGGCGAGATCTTTGTCTGAAAGCGCCGCGATATCCAGCACCAGACCCGGCTGCTCGGCCATCGTCAGTTGTCGATAGTTGATCCGACAGTTAGCAATGCGTTGTTGTACGGGTGGCTGAAGTTCTTTAAGGAGTTTTGCCGCCGCAGAGGGATCGCGAACCAGAGCGTCCCAGTCCTGAAACAGCTGCTCGTCTTCCTCCACCTTTGAGGTAAACATGGAGGGATAGAGGCATTCGTAAACCGCTTCACGGAAACGTTCAAAGTTTTTTAGCGGCTTAAGCAGCACATCCTGTACGCCAAGACGCAAAACCTGAGCGATATCGGACATATTTTCTGTGGCGGAAATAATCAAAATCGGTACGCTGTTACCGCGGCTGCGCACGTGTTCAACGAATTCGATACCGCTCATGCGCGGCATCTCAAGATCACAAATCACCAGCTCCACGGCATGCTGCTTCAGCTGCTCAATAGCCTCGAGGCCATCTTCTGCCTCAACTGTGACAGCCCCCATCGATGACAGAAATTGGTTTAAAAGCGAACGGAAAACGGCCTCATCTTCGACAATGAGTATCTTTTTGCCGATCAGTGGTTTTTCCATTCCATCCCCCTGCGTACCCGATAATTCAATAGTGGTTCATAAAACGCAGTTGCGCCTTTCAGAATAGACCGAAGTAACATCTGTGCGTGAACAACCAGATTATCTTCTACGGACCAGCGGTAATAATTCATCCATTTGTTTCTCAACGGCAACCTTCCCAGCCGCAATAGCTTCTTCTGCACGATGAAAATCCAACGTGGATATTTGTGGACAAAACGGCTGGATGAGCACATCGGGCGGATCGCCTGCCATCCTGTTTCGCTTCAGGCGATTTTCCAGGACCTGAATGGATGTTGCCATGATCTCCATCGCGCCCGGCACTTGTGATGCCCGTCGCTGGGTAAAACTGACCAACCTCTGACGCAGTTTTCCGCGCCAGTCAAGATTCAGTGCGACAGCCGCGGCATGTTCTTCAGAACTCTGCGGCGTCAGCACCATTGAATCAGGCTGCATCAAGTGCGCATCGTGTTGAAGATCGACGGCAATAACCACATCAGCGCCCAGTGCGCGCGTTAGCGAAACCGGCACCGGATTCACCACGGCACCGTCTACCAGCCAATATCCATTGTAGCCGACCGGTGGTAATAAACCTGGCATACTGCAGGAAGCGCGAACCGCCTGATGCAATTCTCCCTCAGTGAGCCATAATTCACGCCCGGTGCTCAGGTTGGTCGCCACTACGCCAAAGAGCTTATGGCATGACTCAAGCGCATCATTCGTGATCAACTGGCGGACATGGTTAAATACGCGTTCACCGCGCAGGAGTCCGCCGCGCTGCCAGGAGAGATCCATCAGGCGGATCACATCCCAGTAGCTAAAAGCGCTGACCCATTTTTTCATATGGGGCAACCGGTGATTGACATAAGCCGCACCGACCAGGGCACCGATTGAACACCCGGCGACTACATCAATTTCAATGCCTGCGCTTTCCAACGCTTCGATGACGCCGATATGCGCCCATCCTTTGGCGGCACCGGAACCCAGAGCCAATCCAATCTTTTGCTTTCTCATCTTGCTCGGTTCCTGGCGTCAATACGTAGCGTCATAAGCATGGGTCAGATAAAGTAAACGATATCATCAACAACGACTGTGATTAACAGGAGAAAGTGTGTCCGAATCTTGCCCTTGCTGTAGCGGCAAGCATTATAGCCTATGTTGTCAGCCCTTTGTTAAAGGAGCAGAAATTCCCTTATCAGCTGAACAACTTATGCGCTCTCGCTACTGCGCTTATGTCAAACATGACGTCAACTACCTGGTGTCTACCTGGCATCCTACCCGGCGCGATCCGGCACTTGCGGGACTGTTGTCTGAAAGTTTTGCTGGTACTGAATGGCTGAGCCTGAACATCACGCAGCGTGAACCGGGGCGTGATGATGACGAATCGTTTGTGACTTTTTTCGCCCGTTATCGTGAAAACGGTGCCGATCGGGCAATGTACGAACGTTCACGCTTTCTTCGCGAGGATCAACGCTGGTACTATGTAGACGGAGTGACGCCCGCCATTGGGCGTAACGATCGCTGTCCTTGTGGCGCCGATAAAAAATACAAAAAATGTTGCGGCTAAGGCGGTTGCCTGCGTAACGGTTTTACCCTTAATGCTTTGACAGGACTCTGATTGAGATGCAAGCGCAAACCATGCAAAGAAAAGTTTTACGAACCATTTGTCCCGATGCAAAAGGTCTGATCGCCAAAATCACCAATATTTGTTACAAGCACGAACTGAATATCGTGCAAAACAATGAGTTTGTTGACCATCGCACCGGGCGTTTTTTTATGCGCACAGAGCTGGAGGGGATTTTTAACGACACCACCCTGCTGGCCGATCTCGACAGTGCCCTTCCGCAAGGTTCCGTGCGTGAACTGCATAGCGCAGGCCGTCGCCGTGTTGTTATTCTCATTACCAAAGAAGCACACTGCCTTGGCGACCTGCTGATGAAGAGTGCGTTTGGCGGCCTCGATATGGAAATCGCCGCCGTTATCGGTAATCACGACACGTTGCGTTCGCTGGTAGAGCGTTTCGATATTCCGTTTGTTCTGGTCAGCCACGAAGGCTTGTCGCGCGAAGAGCATGACAACCGCATGGCGGACGAGATTGATCGTTATCAGCCCGATTATGTGGTGCTTGCCAAATACATGCGCGTGCTGACGCCGGGCTTTGTGCAGCGCTACCCAAATCAGATTATTAACATTCACCACTCTTTCCTGCCGGCCTTTATCGGCGCACGGCCTTACCATCAGGCTTACGAACGTGGTGTGAAAATCATTGGTGCAACGGCACACTACGTTAACGATAACCTTGATGAAGGTCCGATCATCATGCAGGACGTGATTAATGTCGATCACAGTTACACCGCCGAAGAGATGATGCGGGCCGGACGCGACGTCGAAAAAAACGTGCTGAGCCGCGCGCTGGATAAAGTATTGGGCCAGCGTGTTTTTGTTTATGGTAACCGCACGATTATTCTTTAAGCGTAAACGGCGCTGGATTGGCTGACATTCCAGCGCTACGGGCAAAAAGTGGGCAAACGATTCACCTTTTGCCAGTCGTCGCTTTACAGTCATGGCGCATTTGGTATGATGCGCCCCGCTTCAGAGCACAACAATTCAGTCCCTGGTGGGATTCCCGAGCGGCCAAAGGGAGCAGACTGTAAATCTGCCGTCACAGACTTCGAAGGTTCGAATCCTTCTCCCACCACCATCTGAACCTGCTGCCTGAACACACATATCATCCCCGGTGGGATTCCCGAGCGGCCAAAGGGAGCAGACTGTAAATCTGCCGTCACAGACTTCGAAGGTTCGAATCCTTCTCCCACCACCATCACGAAAATTCTGCCTTTCTGCCCAAAAAAACCAAACCATCATAGTTATCTGGGGAGAGGGATGAGAACCTTCGACTAAGGTTCGAGTCGAGCATCGCGAGACAACGCGCGTCAGCGCGGCCCGCAGGGTGAGGCGCAACGCGCCGAATAATCCTTCTCCCACCACCATCACGAAAATTCTGCCTTTCTGCCCAAAAAAACCAAACCATCATAGTTATCTGGGGAGAGGGATGAGAACCTTCGACTAAGGTTCGGGTCGAGCATCGCGAGACAACGCGCATCAGCGCGGCCCGCAGGGTGAGGCGCAACGCGCCGAATAATCCTTCTCCCACCACCATCTTAAATATTCTCCTGATCTGCCCAAGATAATCTCAATCACCATCTTCTTCGGGGAGAGGGATGAGAACCTTCGACTAAGGTTCGGGTCGAGCAGCGCGAGACAACGCGCGTCAGCGCGGCCCGCAGGGTGAGGCGCAACGCGCCGAATAATCCTTCTCCCACCACCATCACGAAAATTCTGCCCTTCTGCCCAAAAAAACCAAACCATCATAGTTATCTGGGGAGAGGGATGAGAACCTTCGACTAAGGTTCGGGTCGAGCATCGCGAGACAACGCGCATCAGCGCGGCCCGCAGGGTGAAATCATCCTCTTGAACCCGCTTCCCGCTTTCTGACTGAGCCTGTCCACCACTCGCTGAAATTGCCCTGCTCTGCCATGACTTTTCCTGTAAAAATCGCTACCATCCTGCCTATCATTCGCTGAAGGTCATCTCATGAAATTTATTTCATTCAACATTAACGGCTTGCGGGCTCGCCCTCACCAACTTGAAGCGCTGGTAGAAAAACATCAGCCGGACGTCATCGGACTGCAGGAGACCAAAGTTCATGACGATATGTTCCCCTTAGAAGACGTGGCTAAGCTGGGCTACAACGTGTTTTACCATGGTCAAAAAGGGCACTACGGTGTGGCGCTGCTGACAAAAGTCCAGCCGGTATCCGTGCGACGCGGCTTCCCGGGCGATGACGACGATGCTCAGCGTCGGTTGATCATGGCGGAGATCCCCAGCCCGATTGGCGATATTACGGTAATTAACGGCTATTTCCCCCAGGGCGAGAGCCGTGACCATCCGACAAAATTTCCGGCGAAAGAGAAGTTTTATCGCGATTTGCAAAGCTACCTGAGCGACAGCCTGGCGGCCGATAAGCCGGTGCTGATCATGGGTGATATGAATATCAGCAGCACCGATCTCGATATCGGTATTGGAGAAGACAGTCGCAAGCGCTGGTTGCGTACCGGTAAATGCTCTTTCCTGCCGGAAGAACGTGAATGGATGGATCGCCTGCTCAGCTGGGGCCTTGTTGATACCTGGCGGGCACAAAACCCTGAGATTAACGATCGCTTTTCGTGGTTCGACTACCGTTCAAAAGGCTTTGATGACAATCGCGGTCTGCGTATCGATTTGCTGCTGGCCAGCACCGGGCTGGCCTCACACTGTATTGAAACAGGCATCGATTACGAGATTCGCGGTATGGAAAAACCGTCCGATCATGCGCCGGTCTGGTCAACCTTCCACTTCTGACAGGATCCTGACGCGTGGTGAAATGCCACGCGTCCTTATTTCACTATTTTCCAAATCAGATTATTGGTTCCCAACGACTTCTCATCGCGCGCGCACTGTAGCAGGACACCTTCCGATTTCACCACAGCGCCTTCTGTGTAATTTCGGTTTTCAAAAATACAGCACTGCAGACAGTTTTGCTGACGGTTTTGCCCCTGCGTCCAGACTTCCGGTGGCATATCCACGATCACATCGGTATTGGTGCCACCTGCCGCGCCCTGCTGATGATAGTTAGCATGCGCGGGGCTACAGGCAGCCATTGCAACCAGAATTAGCCAGGCTGATTTACTCATTATTCAGTTTCCTTCGTTTTACGCCCTGCTTTACGCGGTGGACGTTTTTGGCCGGTGGACGGTAAACCACGAAACGCCTGTCCCGAGGGCTGCTGTCGCGCCTGCTGAATAAGCCCGCTCAGCGTCTGCACCAGGGGTTGCATAAATTCATCATAGCGACAGGCCTTTTCACTGATACGCGTCAGGGTTGATTCCCATTGCGCCGTCATGTCCGGCCTGGCGGCGAGATCCGGTAGCGAGTGGATCAGCGCTTTGCCTGCATCAGTAGAATGAATATAGCGCCCTTTCTTATGCAAAAACGAACGACGGAACAGTAATTCAATAATGCCTGCGCGCGTGGCTTCCGTTCCTAAACCATCGGTCGCACGCAGCACTTTCTTTAATTCTTTATCCTGCACAAAGCGCGCAATGCCGGTCATGGCCGAAAGCAAGGTCGCGTCGGTAAAGTGGCGTGGCGGTTGTGTCTGTTTCGCCAGCACCTCACCCCGCTCGCACAGCAGCTCATCGTCTTTCGCTACAACAGGCAGCGGCATGCCATCGTTTTCTTCATCGCGCTCTTTGCCACCCAACAGCGCACGCCAGCCCGCCTCCGCCAGAAAGCGCGCTTTAGCCACGAATTTACCGCCCGCGATATCCAGATCGATGGTGCATTTGCGGAACACGGCATCCGGACAAAACTGCATCAAATACTGACGCGCAACCAGTCCATAAATCTGCTGTTCGTTTTCGTTAAGTTTCACTGCGCTGGCGCGCGCGGTAGGAATAATGGCGTGGTGCGCATCCACTTTTTTGTCATCCCAACAGCGATTTTTTCGATCTGCATCAAAGTCTGCTGGTGGAGTAAGATCGGGTTGATGGGACTGGATCGCATTGAGCACCGCATGACGGCCGGCAAAATGCTCATCGGGTAAGTAGCGGCTATCAGAACGTGGATAGGTGATCAGCTTGTGGGTTTCATATAACCGCTGGCAGATGTCCAGCACCGCCTGTGCACTCAAACCAAAGCGCTTTGCCGCCTCGATTTGCAGGCTGGAGAGTGAAAACGGCAACGGCGCAATGTCGTTTTCTCGCTTGTCACTGTAGGCGGTAACGATAGCGGGCTGACCGCTGATGCGCGCCACCACATGTTCCGCCAGTGAGCGTTTCAGCAGGCGACCTTCTTCATCCTGCCAGGGTTCACAGGCTTCACTGGGGATCCAGTTGGCGGTAAACCGGCTCTCATCCGGCGTGACGATGTGCGCTTTCACTTCAAAGTAATCCTTCGGGACGAAATTCGCGATCTCTTCATCCCGTCGCACCACCAGCCCCAACACCGGCGTTTGTACGCGTCCAACGGACAACACGCCATCATAGCCCGCATTCCGGCCCAGCAGCGTCCAGGCGCGGGTCATATTAATACCGTAAAGCCAGTCGGCACGTGCTCGCGCCAGCGCGGACACGCAGAGGGGAATAAATTCGCGATTCTCGCGCAGCCGGTTGATAGCCCGCTCGACAGCCTGTGGGTTGAGATCGTTAATCAGACAGCGTTGCACTTTACTGCGTTTCTCAGCGGGAAGCTGAAGGTAATCCAGCACTTCATCCACAAGCAGCTGGCCTTCCCTGTCCGGGTCGCCGGCGTGCACCACTTCATCGGCCTGGGCGAGTAAGCCTTCCACCACTTTGAGTTGTTTTGCCACCGAAGGACGCGGCTGCAAACGCCATTTTTCAGGAATAATCGGCAGATCGACCAGCGACCAGCGCGCATAGCGGCTGTCGTACACATCAGGCTGCGCCTGCTCCAGTAAATGCCCCACGCACCAGGTGACAATCTGGTCATTGCCGCAGGCGATAAAGCCCTCACCACGCCGGTGCGGTTTAGGCAGTACATCGGCAATGGCCCGTCCAAGGCTGGGTTTCTCTGCAATAAACAAACGCATTAAATCGGGTAATCCTTAACGTCAGCAAACAACAATGATGACAACGCACTACCGGTCAACAAACAGTCGGCAACATGATGCCTGCGCCTCAGTCCAAAGAACGGTTACATCATGCGCACAGGCTGGAAGAGAGTATGCGCTGCCAGATGAAGCAGCGCTATGGTAGCCTGGCGGCGCGCGGCTGATAAGCGCGCCGGGTTCAATGCTGAACTGTTCGCACAATAACCGCGCAAACCCGCTCAGGGGCGATCAGAAATAGCGCACGAACGGCGCAGTGTCGGGATGTATCACGGTGGTGTTGGATTTCAGCTGGGGCGTGCCTAAATAGAGAAATCCCACAATCGCGTCCTGCTCACGGCAGCCAAAGGCCTCGCGTACCTGGGGATCGTCAGTCCAGGCCCCACTTCGCCAGATACCATTAAACCCCTGTGCGACCGCGGCCATTTGCATAGCCATCACGGCACAGCTTGCAGATGCAATTTGCTCCCAGCGTGGCACCTTGTGGTTCAGTTCACAATGGGCCACAACCGTAATGATCATTGGGGCACGATACGGGGCCTGGCTGGCTTTATTGATGGCCTTGTCATCCAGTTGATTGTCACGTGCCGCCTTTTCCAGAAGCTGGCTTAAGCGATCGCGTCCACTGTTTTCAACTATGATAAAGCGCCACGGTTGTAAGGTGCCGTGATCGGGCGCGCGCATGGCTGCGCGCAGAATGTTATCCAGCGCCTCGCCGCCGGGAGCCGGATCCGCCAGACGGGAAGCCGAACGGCGATTAACCAGTAATTCAAGTGCATCCATGTTTTTCTCCAGTGGGGTAAAAGCATGCGTAATCCTGGCACAGGTGGATTTTTTGTAACAGTCCAGGGTGATTTCCTGCTGACTTTTGTTTCGCCGCTCTTTAGGATGAGGTCGTCAACGGAGACCTGGACCGCTAAGCGGCGATTTCCGGTTATATCAATATGGAGAGTGTGATGCGCACATTGTGGCGAATAATTGCTGGCCTGTTCCGCGGGATCTGGCGAGTGCTGAACTTTATCAGGGAATTAATTCTTAATTTGTTCCTGATTTTTTTAATTGTCGTGTGTGTCGGGATCTGGCTTCAGGTAAGTGGTTCAGGCAGTCATTCTGCTCCCATACAGCAAGGTGCGTTAAAAGTTGACCTGACCGGTGTGCTGGTCGATAAGCCTTCCGTCAGTAATCGCCTGAGCAAAATTGGCCGTCAGCTGTTAGGCACCAGCAGCGACCGACTGCAGGAAAACTCCCTGTTTGACGTGGTCGATGCGATTCGTCAGGCAAAGGATGACAGTAATATCAAAGGCATGGTGCTGGACCTGCGTGACTTTGCCGGTGGCGATCAGCCCTCGCTGCAGTATGTGGGCAAAGCGCTGCGCGAATTCAGGGAAAGCGGTAAGCCGATTTATGCGTTGGGCGACAGCTACAGCCAGGCTCAGTACTACCTTGCAAGCTATGCAACTAAAATCTACCTCTCGCCTCAGGGTACGGTTGACCTGCATGGTTTCGCCACCAACGGGTTGTACTACAAAACGCTGCTTGAAAAGCTGAAAGTCAATTCACACGTCTTCCGTGTTGGAACCTATAAGTCTGCCGTTGAGCCTTTCCTGCGCGACGATATGTCACCTGCAGCGCGCGATGCGGATACCCGTTGGGTTGGCCAACTCTGGCAAAATTACCTGAACACCGTATCGGCTAACCGTCAGATTACGCCTGAGCAGCTGTTCCCTGGTGCAACGGCCATTATCGCCGGCCTGCAGGCTGTTAAAGGTGATACGGGTCAATACGCGCTGGATAACAAACTGGTCGACGTTCTGGGTTCACGGGCCGATGCCGATCAGATGTTAATCAAGACCTTTGGTTTCGATAAGCAGAGTAGCGATTATCGCAGCGTCAGTATTTATGACTACAACGTGAAACCGGACGCCACTCAGCAGAAAGGCAATATTGCCGTGATCATGGCCAGCGGCGCCATCATGGATGGCGATGAAACGCCGGGCAACGTCGGTGGCGATACCACGGCGGCGCAGATTCGTGATGCACGCCTGGATCCGAAAATCAAAGCGATCATTCTTCGGGTCAACAGCCCGGGCGGTAGCGTGACGGCCTCGGAGGCCATCCGTGCCGAACTGGCTGCAGCGAAAGCGGCCGGGAAACCGATAGTGGTGTCAATGGGCGGCATGGCGGCATCCGGTGGATACTGGATTTCAACGCCAGCCAGCTACATCATCGCCAGCCCGAGTACCCTGACCGGCTCTATTGGCATCTTCGGCGTAATTAATACCCTGGAGAACAGTCTGGCCAGTATTGGTGTGCACACGGACGGCGTGGCGACATCGCCTCTGGCGGACGTCGCCAGCACTAAGGCGCTGCCCCCCGAGGTTCAACAGCTTATGCAGTTGACCATCGAAAACGGCTATCACAACTTTGTTGGTCTGGTTGCCGCCTCGCGTCACAAAACGCCGGAGCAAATTGACGCCATCGCCCAGGGACATGTGTGGACCGGCAGTGATGCGAAAGCTAATGGCCTGGTCGATGCGCTGGGGGATTTTGATGACGCAGTGAAAAAAGCCGCTGAACTGGCGAAGGTTTCCCAGCCGCAGCTTGACTGGTACCAGGAAGATCCCGGCTTTATTGATTTGATGCTAAATCAAATGAATGCCTCCGTGCAGGCTGTTCTGCCTGACCCGATCAAAGCCTGGCTGCCTGCGCCGATGTTCGACGTAATGAGTGCAATGCGACGTCAGCCTGGCCTGTTCGACCATCTTAACGATCCACAAAACCGCTATGCCTTCTGCCTGACCTGCGGCGAAGTGCGATAAACCTCTCAGCCCGACCGCTGGTCGGGCTGCTTTTCCCTGCCATTGCCCTTATACTGCGCGTTTTACGGCAAGTCTGAGTACACCTATGCAAAAGAAAAACATTTACGTTGCCTATACGGGCGGTACTATCGGTATGCAACGTTCCGCTCAAGGTTATATTCCGGTTTCAGGTCACCTGCAGCAAGAGCTGGCAAAAATGCCGGAATTCCATCGCCCGGAAATGCCTGACTTTACGATTCACGAATATCAGCCCCTGATCGACTCGTCCGATATGACGCCTCAGGACTGGCAGTCAATTGCCGAAGATATCCGGCGTAATTACGATCGCTACGACGGTTTTGTGATTCTGCATGGCACAGATACCATGGCTTTTACCGCCTCCGCCCTGTCGTTTATGTTGGAGAACCTGGCCAAGCCTGTCATCGTAACCGGCTCGCAAATCCCCCTGGCAGAACTGCGCTCGGACGGTCAGCAAAACCTGCTAAATTCACTCTATGTCGCCGCTAACTATCCGGTTAATGAAGTGACGCTGTTTTTCAATAACACGCTCTATCGCGGTAACCGCACCACAAAAGCGCATGCTGACGGGTTTAATGCCTTTGCCTCACCCAACCTTTCTGCGCTGCTGGAAGCCGGCATCCACATTCGTCGTCTGAACACGCCACCCGCGCCACAGGGGAAAGGTGAACTCATCGTTCATACCATTACGCCACAGCCTATTGGCGTGGTTACCATTTACCCCGGTATTTCCGCCGATGTGGTGCGCAACTTCCTGCGCCAGCCGGTTAAAGCCCTTATTCTGCGCTCTTATGGCGTGGGTAATGCGCCGCAGAACGCTGAGTTTCTCTCTGAACTGCAGCAGGCCAGCGAGCGCGGCATTGTGGTCGTTAACCTGACGCAGTGTATTTCCGGCAAAGTTAACATGGGCGGCTACGCGACGGGCAATGCGCTGGAGCATGCAGGCGTGATCAGCGGTTTTGATCTGACGGTAGAAGCGGCCCTGACCAAACTTCACTATCTGTTAAGTCAGGATCTTTCAAGCGAGCAAATCCGTGCCAAAATGCAGCAAAACCTGCGTGGCGAACTGACAGAAGACTAAAACGGAGCAAACGGGAATGAAACGGGCACTGATCATTATCGATATTCAGAACGACTTCTGCCCCGGCGGCCCAATGGCCGTGAGAGAAGGCGATCACACCGTCGCGGTAGCAAATCGCTATGCCCGTGCCTTTCATGAGAAAGGCGAATGCGTAGTGGCCTTGCAGGACTGGCACCCGGCCAATCATGGCAGCTTTGCTTCTGTCTCGGGCGAGCCGGTTTATACCCTGGGTGAGCTCAACGGTTTGCCTCAAATCTGGTGGCCCGATCATGGTGTTCAGCATTCGGCGGGCGCTGATTTTCATCCTGGTCTCGATCGCAGCCTGTTTGATGCTGTTTTTCACAAGGGCCAGGATCAGGATGTCGACAGCTACAGCGCTTTTTTTGATAACGGCCATCGCCGTAAAACGGAGCTGGACAGCTGGTTACGTGAACGCGGCATCAGCCATCTGGTTATGCTGGGGCTGGCAACCGATTACTGTGTGAAATACAGCGTTCTGGATGCACTGGAACTGGGCTATCAGGTGGACGTGGTCGCCGAAGGCTGCCGCGGGGTGAATTTGAATCCTGAAGACAGCGACATCGCACTGGCCCAGATGGCCGCCCAGGGTGCGGTCATTGTCTGACGTGCTCCGGGCTGGCAGCGTGCCAGCCCGTCATCCACGCTAAACGCTTCTGTCAGCACCCTGACAGAAGCACCTTATCAGACTTAATGCAGGTTGATACGCGTGACGTCTGGTTCGATACCAAACTCTTCTTTCAGCTGCCTTTTCGATTTGGTGACCATCTCACCGTCTTTTCCGATGGTCATATGCTGAGGTGCATCGTTATGACGTGCCTGCCACATCATCACCAGTTGCAGGCTGTTATCACGCTGCTGCTGGGTAAGCGCTACACCGTCCGGCCATTTTCCGGTTTCAACGGCCACAACAAGACGCTCATAAATTTCAGGCGTCAGGGCTTCAAGCATGGCTTCAAGTTGCTGTTTCATGATTATCCTTGGGTCTCCTCACCTTGCTGATCTGTAAAGTTCAGCGAGGCAGAATTGACGCAGTAACGCTCGCCTGTCGGCTGGGGGCCATCCGGGAAAACATGCCCCAGGTGCGCATCACAGCTGCCACAGCGGATTTCGATGCGCTGCATACCATGGGAATTATCTTCCAGATAGCGAATGGCCTCATCGCTTACTGGCTGATAAAAACTCGGCCAGCCACAACCTGAATCGTACTTGGTATCAGACAAAAACAACGGCGCATTGCAGACCAGGCAGTGATAAATTCCTTCCTGCTTGTTATGCAGCAGGGCACCGCTGTAAGGCGGCTCCGTTCCTCGCTGTTGAGTCACATAGCGTTGCATCTCAGTCAGTTGGGCAATTTTTGCTTCGGGTGCGGTTTCTTTAGGCATTTGAGCAATTCCGGGATGTCATTCTGTAAAAATCGACTAGTATTCTAACAAACGATCAACATTAATCGGGTCTTTTTTTGTGCTCAACCCTTCAGTCAGTATCTCACAAGGTGGATTTGTGAACTCGATCACCTTTTCTCTGGTATATCCCTATATATTCGGCGAAGGATTCAACAGAGCACGCCGTTTACCGCTGAGCGCAAGCGGTTGCGGCCCCAATAATTCCTGTCTGGTGGATTGACCTGTCGCAACAATTGACACGATTCCGCTTGACGCCTGGTAAGGTTTTTGTAATTTTACAGCCAACCTTTTATTCACTAACAACTAGCTGGTGGAATATATGACTATCAAAGTAGGTATCAACGGTTTTGGCCGTATCGGTCGCATCGTTTTCCGTGCTGCTCAACAGCGCTCTGACATCGAAATCGTTGCTATCAACGACCTGCTGGACGCTGATTACATGGCGTACATGCTGAAGTACGACTCTACTCACGGCCGCTTCGACGGCACCGTTGAAGTACAGGACGGCGCTCTGGTTGTTAACGGTAAGAAAATCCGCGTTACCGCTGAGAGAGATCCGGCTAACCTGAAGTGGGATGAAGTCGGCGTTGACGTTGTTGCTGAAGCAACCGGTATCTTCCTGACCGACGAGACGGCACGTAAGCACATCACTGCGGGTGCTAAGAAAGTCGTTCTGACCGGTCCGTCTAAAGATGACACCCCAATGTTTGTTCGTGGTGCAAACTTCGACAAATACCAGGGCCAGGACATCGTGTCTAACGCCTCTTGTACCACTAACTGCCTGGCACCACTGGCTAAAGTGATCAATGACAAGTTCGGTATCGTGGAAGGTCTGATGACCACCGTTCACGCAACGACTGCAACGCAGAAAACCGTTGATGGCCCGTCTCACAAAGACTGGCGTGGCGGTCGTGGCGCGTCTCAGAACATCATCCCTTCATCTACCGGTGCGGCCAAAGCCGTAGGTAAAGTGCTGCCAGAACTGAATGGCAAGCTGACAGGTATGGCGTTCCGCGTTCCGACGCCAAACGTTTCTGTTGTTGACCTGACCGTTCGTCTGGAAAAAGCCGCATCTTACAAAGAAATCTGTGCAGCGATCAAAGCAGCAGCAGAAGGCGAAATGAAAGACGTGCTGGGCTACGTTGAAGACGACGTGGTTTCTACCGACTTCAACGGCGAAGTGCTGACTTCAGTATTTGATGCGAAAGCGGGTATCGCGCTGAATGACAACTTCGTTAAACTGGTTTCCTGGTACGATAACGAAACCGGTTATTCAAACAAAGTTCTCGACCTGATTGCGCTGGTTTCTGCTAAATAAGGCAGCCAGACACTAGAGAATAAGGGTGACTTCGGTCACCCTTTTTTTGATCCCTTTCGTAAGGAGTCGGGCATGCAAGACAAACTTTTTTCTCTTCCCGTCATTAAACAGATTACGCCTTACCTGTCACAGCGTCAGGTGGGCGAACTTCCGGCTATCGTCGTCAGTCATCCCCGCGTGCGCGCAGCTATCACGTTACAGGGCGCGCATCTCATCGCCTGGCAGCCCAGCGGGGAGAAACCTGTCCTGTGGCTAAGTGACAAAAGCCCCTTCTCACCAGGCAAAGCGATTCGAGGCGGCATTCCCATTTGCTGGCCCTGGTTTGGCCCCGCAGGTGAACCCGCACACGGTTTTGCCCGTAACCAGTCGTGGACGCTGTCCGCCCATGACGAAAACGAAGATGGCGTTATCTTGACGCTGGTGCTGGAAAGTAATCCGCAAACCTTAAAGCTGTGGCCACATGAATTCACGTTAATCGCCCGTTTCCGCCTGGGGCAGCACTGTGAGATCGAATTGGAAGCCTATGGCGACTACACGTCCACCGCCGCCCTGCACAGCTACTTTAACGTGGCGGATATCAATGGCGTAGAGGTGTCGGGTCTGGGTGAGCACTATATCGACAAGGTTAACGACAATCAGCCAGGCACGGGCGACGGCAAACAGCGCTTTACCACCCGGGTTGACCGTATTTTCACCTCGGCCAATGACTGTTCGGTGATTAACGATCAGGCTGGAAAGCGCCAGATTGAAGTCTATCACCACCATCATAGTGACGTTGTCACGTGGAACCCCGGCGTCGAACTCTCCTGCAGTATGACGGACATGCCCAACGAAGGGTATAAAACCATGGTGTGCGTGGAAACGGCGCGAATCAGCAAGCCGTTACGCAGCGCGGGCGAAAAACCGGCCCGGCTGGCCACCACGATCCGTCTGAAAGGGAAAGTGAATTAACGCTTAATTCACACCACGTCCAGGGGCATTTTATGCCGCGGTGGCGGGAAAGCCTTGTCGATCAGGAAACACGCCTCATCACTCAGGGTGATATCCAGTGCCGCGGCATTTTCCCGGACGTGCTCAAGGGAACTGGCTTTAGGAATAGCCATCACGCCGGGAGCGCGGATTACCCACGCCAGAAGCAGCTGTGCAACCGTCACGCCTTTCTGCTGAGCCAAAGCGACCAGCGTGGGCTCAGAAAACAAATGGCTGCGCAGCCGCCCTGCCTGTGCCAACGGACAGTATGCCATGATCGGCACAGCACGCTGCTGACACTGCGGTAACAGGTCGTACTCAATACCGCGAGAGGCGAGATGGTAAAGGACCTGATTCGTCGCACATGCTTCGCCACCGGGTTCCGCCCAGAGCTCGTCCATGTCGTCGCTGTCAAAATTTGAAACGCCCCAGTGTACAATCTTCCCCTGCTGCTGAAGCCTTTGCATGGCGCGAATCGTCTCTTCCAACGGGACGCTGCCGCGCCAGTGCAGCAGATAGAGATCAATACGGTCGGTTTGCAAACGGCGCAGGCTGGCTTCGCAGGCCGCTATCGCATCATCTTCACCGGCATTCCATGGGTAGACTTTCGATACCAGCAGCGCGCTATCGCGGCGCCCTTTTAATGCCTCGCCGACCACCTCTTCCGCTCTGCCATCGGCATACATTTCTGCCGTATCGATAATTTTCAGGCCTGCATCCAGACCCGCCTGAAGCGCTGTGACTTCCTGCTGAAGGCGAGCGCTGTCCTCGCCCATGTACCAGGTTCCGAGGCCAATAGCCGGGATGCCCTGGTGACCCGCAACATCGAGACGTTGTGCCATTTGACTCTCCTGCACTGTTGTAGAGCAGACAAACGATCAGAGGGCAACGCCTGCCCTCTTAGGGTGCAAATCAGAAGCTATAACTGACGCCGGTCCAGATTGTGAACTGCCCACTTTTATCGACCATAGGGCTGTCTTTGATTTCACTGGCAAAACGCGTATAGCGACCGGACAGGTTGGCATTCCACTGCGGCGTAATACTGTAGCTGGCGTTCAGCTCAGCATAGGGCGACCAGCTGTCATCAGGATGGTAGCGGCTGATGCCGGTGCGATCGCTCTCATTGCCGGAAACACCATAGTAGTAGCGGTTTTGGTTCGCGCTGTTCCACATCGCCCCGATGCCCGGTGTCAGGGTAAAGTCACCGAAGTTGAAGCGGTAGAGATAGGTCAGGTCCCAGATGATCCCGTTGCTGTTGTTGAGCAGGTCGCCCAGCAGTGAGGTACGGATAATCCCCCAGTCTGCAGTATGTCGGTAGGTTGCCCCGCCCATCAGCGTCATACGGCGCTTATCCAGCCCTTTCATATCCCCCAGATCGTTATCACCGGGGTCATACTCCTGAGGCGAGCCGAGCAGGGTCAGAGACAGCTGATCCTGCGGGTCTTTCCACAGGTAATAGCCGCCCTGCAGCGTGTTAAACCAGAAGTTTTCTCCTTCATAATTGATGATGGGCACCGGCAAATAGCGGTCCTGCCCACCCCGGTAAGGCGACTGGGCATAAATCACTGATGCGCCAAGCGATAAAGGTGCGGCCTGTACTGAATGCCCCAGAAAATAACAAGGGATAAGCGCGATAAGCGTGTTAAGTTTGAATTGGTTCACAATTTATTCATTCCATAAATATAACAATCACTCATACAGTCTAACGCTTTTTACAGACTGAATTAACCTTATATGAAAATCATCTACCGCATTTATGGCGGAATGTGGCATAACCGGGTTGGAGGCATCACAAATTCGCCATTACCCTGTCAAAAAGGTTTCGCAACAAAATGATTTTGTTATTGATATGTGGCTCACTAATCAAAAATCTATGATGAAATTTTCTGAATGCCTTCTACAGTTAAACTTAATACCCGAGGTTTTGTTGCAAGAGTGTCGTCATAAATGTTGTGCATCCCGATAACAATGATCAGGTTGGCATAAGGGTTGCTGTACTAACAGATAATATCTTCCGGGAGCTGTACGAGCACTGATTATTGCTCCTTTACCTGTGCTAAAAACGAAAGGACGGGCATCGCTATGAATATATTCGATCATTATCGTCAGCGTTATGAAGCTGCCAAGGACGAAGAGTTCACACTGCAGGAATTTCTGACAATCTGTAAACAGGATCGCAGTGCATACGCCAACGCCGCAGAGCGACTGTTAATGGCAATCGGTGAACCCGTGATGGTGGACACCGCTCAGGAGCCACGTCTTTCCAGAATCTTTTCTAACCGGGTAATGGGCCGTTACCCGGCGTTCGAAGAGTTTTACGGTATGGAAGAAGCGATTGAACAGATCGTCTCTTATTTGAAACACGCGGCACAAGGCCTTGAAGAGAAGAAACAAATTCTCTATCTGCTGGGTCCGGTCGGGGGCGGTAAATCCTCGCTGGCGGAACGTCTCAAATCCCTGATGCAACGCGTTCCTATCTATGTGTTGAGCGCCGATGGCGAACGGAGCCCGGTCAACGATCATCCACTGTGCCTGTTCAATCCTCAGGAAGACGCCAATATTCTGGAGAAAGAGTACGGCGTGCCGCGCCGCTACCTTGGCACCATTATGTCGCCATGGGCGGCTAAACGCCTCCATGATTTCGGCGGGGATATCACCCGCTTTAAAGTGGTGAAAGTGTGGCCGTCGATTCTGGAGCAGTTAGCTATTGCTAAAACAGAGCCGGGCGACGAAAACAACCAGGATATCTCCGCGCTGGTCGGCAAGGTGGACATTCGTAAACTGGAAAACCATGCGCAGAACGATCCCGATGCTTACGGCTACTCGGGCGCGCTGTGCCGGGCTAACCAAGGCATCATGGAATTTGTGGAGATGTTTAAAGCACCGATTAAAGTGCTACATCCCCTGTTGACCGCCACCCAGGAAGGTAACTACAACGGTACAGAAGGCATTTCCGCCCTGCCGTTTAACGGTATCATTCTGGCCCACTCGAACGAATCGGAGTGGGTGACGTTCCGCAACAACAAAAACAACGAGGCGTTCCTTGACCGTGTGTATATTGTTAAGGTGCCTTACTGCCTGCGCGTGTCCGAAGAGATTAAGATTTACGAGAAGCTGCTGAACCACAGTGAGTTGTCTACCGCGCCTTGCGCACCCGGCACCCTGGAAACGCTGGCGAGATTCTCTATCCTTTCGCGACTTAAAGACCCGGATAACTCCAGTATCTACTCAAAAATGCGTGTGTATGACGGTGAAAGTCTGAAAGATACCGATCCTAAGGCGAAGTCCTGGCAGGAGTATCATGATTACGCCGGCGTCGACGAAGGGATGAACGGGCTGTCAACCCGTTTCGCCTTTAAGATTCTGTCCCGCGTCTTCAACTTCGATCACACTGAAGTGGCAGCCAACCCTGTTCACCTGTTTTATGTGCTGGAGCAGCAAATTGAACGCGAGCAGTTCCCACAGGAGCAAGCGGAAAAATACCTTGAGCACCTAAAAGGTTATTTAATTCCGAAATACGCTGAGTTTATTGGCAAAGAGATTCAGACGGCTTATCTGGAATCCTATTCCGAATATGGTCAGAATATTTTCGATCGCTATGTTACCTATGCCGACTTCTGGATCCAGGATCAGGAATATCGTGACCCTGACACCGGACAGCTTTTTGACCGTGAGTCGCTCAATGCGGAACTGGAGAAAATCGAGAAGCCTGCCGGGATTAGTAATCCTAAAGACTTCCGCAACGAAATTGTCAATTTTGTGCTGCGTGCGCGTGCGCACAATAACGGCCGCAATCCAAACTGGACCAGTTATGAGAAACTGCGTACGGTGATTGAGAAAAAAATGTTCTCAAATACCGAGGAGCTGTTGCCGGTTATTTCGTTTAACACGAAAACCTCTACGGATGAGCAGAAGAAACACGATGATTTTGTCGATCGCATGATGGAAAAAGGCTATACCCGCAAACAGGTTCGCCTGCTGTGTGAATGGTATCTGCGCGTGCGTAAATCGTCCTGATCAGAGTCTGTAAGCAAACCGGTGCGGGATAGCACCGGTCTCTTAAGGTCGGGACAACCCGGCCTGCTTGCAATGTAGTTTGGGGGAACATCATGGCCTATTTTATCGATCGCCGACTAAACGGTAAAAACAAGAGCGCGGTCAACCGCCAGCGCTTCTTGCGTCGTTACAAGTCTCAGATTAAGCAGTCGATCTCCGAGGCCATTAACAAACGCTCGGTCACCGACGTCAGCAGTGGCGAATCCGTTTCTATTCCGATTGATGACATCAACGAACCGATTTTCCATCAGGGACGCGGCGGGCAGCGCCACCGCGTCCATCCCGGTAACGATCACTTTGTGCAAAATGACCGCGTGGAGCGGCCGCAGGGCGGCGGTGGCAGCGGTTCAGGCCAGGGCAACGCCGGTCAGGACGGTGAAGGTCAGGATGAGTTTGTTTTTCAGATTTCTAAAGACGAATATCTGGACCTGCTGTTTGAAGACCTGGCCCTGCCCAACCTGCGTAAAAACCAGCATCGCCAGCTGAATGAGTATAAAACCCACCGCGCCGGTTTTACGTCTAATGGCGTACCGGCCAACATCAGCGTGGTACGCTCGCTACAGAACTCGCTGGCGCGCCGTACGGCGATGACCGCAGGTAAGCGCCGCCAGTTGCATGAGCTTGAGGATGCGCTGACGACGGTTGAAAAATCTGAACCGGCTCAGTTGCTCGAAGAGGAGCGCTTACGCAAAGAAATTGCAGAGCTGCGAGCACGTATCGATCGGGTGCCCTTCATTGATACGTTTGATTTACGCTATAAAAATTTTGAAAAACGCCCTGAACCGTCCAGCCAGGCCGTGATGTTCTGTCTGATGGACGTTTCGGGTTCAATGGACCAGGCCACCAAGGACATGGCAAAACGTTTTTATATTTTGCTCTATCTGTTCCTGAGTCGAACCTATAAAAATGTCGAGGTGGTCTACATTCGCCACCATACTCAGGCGAAAGAAGTTGATGAGCAGGAGTTTTTCTACTCACAGGAAACCGGCGGCACTATCGTGTCGAGTGCCCTTAAGCTCATGGATGACGTGGTGAAAGAGCGTTACGATCCGGCACAGTGGAATATCTATGCCGCGCAGGCCTCTGATGGCGACAACTGGGCCGACGATTCCCCCCTGTGCCACGAAATTCTGGCAAAGAACATTTTACCGGTCGTCCGTTACTACACCTACATTGAAATCACGCGTCGCGCGCATCAGACACTGTGGCGCGAATATGAACATCTGCAGTCTGTATTTGATAACTTTGCGATCCAGCACATTCGCGAGCCGGAGGATATCTATCCGGTCTTCCGTGAACTGTTTCACAAGCAGGCGATGGAAGCCTGACACATCAAGCCGACGCTCTGTCGGCTTTTTTTTTGCGTAATAACCTGTTAAAACATGGCCTTTCCTGCAACAACTCCTCCAACTCCTCTATTAATATCGTTTAACCGGATTAACCAAGGCATTAGCAATTGATATAAATTGCAAAATGACCATGACAACTCATTGATAAAACATTATCTTGCAGAGATAGCATGGATGTTTCTACACATTAGCTGACATTGACTGCCGAATCTCAGGAGACCGCGTTTGAACCACACTATTGTTTATAGTCTTTTTATTATTGGCTCCGTGCTGGTTGCGTCGAGTATCTTACTCAGCTCTTTTTCATCCCGTCTTGGCATTCCTATTCTGGTGATATTTCTGGCACTGGGCATGCTGGCCGGCGTGGATGGCATTGGCGGCATCGCCTTCGATAACTATCCCGCCGCTTACCTTATCTCTAACCTTGCCCTGGCGATTATCCTGCTGGACGGTGGGATGCGTACCAAAGCCAGCTCCTTCAAGGTGGCGCTGGGGCCGGCCCTGTCACTGGCAACGGTAGGCGTAATGATTACGGCTGGCCTGACCGGCGTGGCCGCGGCCTGGCTCTTCAGGCTGGATATGATGCAGGGCTTTCTGATCGGTGCCATTATTGGCTCTACCGATGCGGCAGCCGTTTTTTCACTGCTTGGGGATAAAGGCCTGAACGAACGCGTCAGCTCAACGCTGGAAATTGAGTCAGGCAGCAACGATCCCATGGCCGTGTTTCTCACTATCACGCTGATTGAAATGATCGAGCAGGGCAAAACCGGTCTTGACTGGATGTTTCTCGTGCATCTCATCCAACAGTTCGGCCTGGGCATCGTACTTGGACTGGGCGGCGGCTGGGCCCTGCAGCAGCTCATAAACCGCATCAACCTGGCACCCGGCCTGTATCCCTTGTTGGCACTCAGCGGTGGGATTCTGGTGTTCGCCCTGACAACGGTGCTGGAAGGCAGCGGCATTCTGGCCGTGTATCTGTGCGGCTTTTTACTGGGTAACAGCCCCATCCGTAACCGATTTGGCATTCTGCAAACCTTTGACGGTATGGCGTGGCTCAGTCAGATAGGGATGTTTATCGTGCTGGGCCTGTTGGTCACACCTTCCGATCTCTGGCATATTGCGGTTCCGGCAATGATCCTCTCCCTGTGGTTGATTTTGGTTGCGCGCCCCCTCTCCGTGTTTATCGGCCTGTTGCCCTTCCGCGGTTTTACAGGCCGTGAACGGATTTTTATCAGCTGGGTCGGCCTGCGGGGCGCGGTTCCGATCATCCTGGCGGTATTCCCGATGATGGCCGGACTTGAAAACGCATCACTCTATTTCAACATCGCCTTCTTTGTCGTGCTGGTCTCCCTGATGCTGCAGGGCACCTCGCTGGGCTATGCGGCAAAAAAAGCCAAAGTGGTGGTACCGCCCACGGCATCGCCTGTCAGCCGAATTGGCTTAGATATCCACCCGGAAAATCCCTGGGAGCAGTTTGTTTACCAGCTCAGTGCCGACAAATGGTGCGTGGGCGCTGCGCTGCGTGATTTACAGATGCCGCGTGAAACCCGCATTGCTGCCCTGTTTCGGGATAATGTGCTGATGCATCCCAACGGGGCGACACGATTAAAAGAAAACGACGTTATCTGCGTGATTGGACGTGAGCGTGACCTGCCTGCGCTAGGAAAAATGTTCAGTCAGTCGCCGCCCGTCGCGCTGGACCAGCGTTTCTTTGGTGACTTTATTCTGGATGCCGACGCGCGCCTGAACGACGTGGCGCAAATTTACGGCCTTGAACTGGACGAACAGACCAATGCTCAACAATCGCTCGGGCAGCTGATGCTTGGCATGCTGGGTGGCACGCCCGTCGTGGGCGATCAGGTTGAATGGAATCAACTGACCTGGACCGTGGCGGAAAAAGAAGATAATCAGATTGTGAAAATTGGTGTGCGCCCAAGTGAAGACAAAGAATAATCTTACTTCGCTGGCGCGTTAAATGGGCTGAATTGCACTACGCTTTTATAACATTCAGTGAAAACGGGAGTTATCCATGGGTCACGTGGTTAAAATTGGTCGCTACGAAATTGTCGATGCAGAATTCAGCAGCGAAAAACCGCTGACAGTGAGTATTCCCTGCCACACCAACCCCGGACTGAGCTATCAGCTCGACGGCTGGGATCACGACACCAGCGTTCCGGCATGGATCGACGATAAAGAGGTCATTTTACATATCGCTCACTACGATAAGCAGCAAGACCGGTGGGTATTAAAAGAACCGGCCTGAGCCTGAGTATTACCGCCAGTCAGTTGATTTGGCGGTAATTCCTAAAAAGTGGCCCTGGCCGCACGGCTTATAGGTTATACTTTTAAAATATTATTTTCCAAATCAGCCATTTAAGCCCATTCTGCGCAATTTTCACCTGGTTTTTTAAGAATTCTTCCGTATTAACTCCGTCAAATATCTCCTGCATACTCTCTTTCAGTGCTGCAATTTTACGTGACTCAAATCACGCTTAGTAACGGTTTATTTGTAGCATCAATGGCTCTAATGACTGTAACAAACTGAAAACATCCCGGTTTCGGGTTTTCAGTCGTTAACCCCTGAACGCGTACTTGATTCTGGTCAGGCCATCTTTTACTTAATTAAGAGAGCAGGTTTTATGGCAAGTACAATGGTAATAAACAATGCGAGTCGCTCATGGAGCGGTCTTCGTAAGAATATTCTGGTAAAGTTTGCACTGAGTTTTTCAGACCTTATTGCGCTGAACCTGGCGCTGTTTCTCTCTGCCGCTACCGTGCAGGGTATTTGGGGAGATTTGGATGCGTTTATTCCGCCGCATCAAATTGAAAACCGTTTTATTGCGCAGTTTATTATGTCGGTATTATGTACCGGCTGGTTTTGGATGCGCCTGCGTCACTACACCTACCGCAAACCCTTTTGGTTCGAACTGAAAGAAATTGTGAAAACACTGGTTGTTTTCTCCCTGCTCGATCTGGCATTAATCGCGTTTTCTAAATGGGACTTCTCCCGCATGGTGTGGGTGTTCAGCTGGAGCTATGCCCTGCTGCTGCTGCCGCTGCTGCGCGCAGGCGTTAAAAGTGCCATTAATAAAGCCGGTCAGTGGCAAAAAGAAACCATCATTATTGGCTCTGGCCGTAACGCTACCGAAGCCTATGCGGCATTACAAAGTGAAGAAATCCTGGGATATAACGTTCAGGCATTTATTTCCGTAGAAGATGCGCCGCTGCAGCAGAGCGTGAATGGCGTACCGGTCATTTCTGCCAACGATATTAACTGGAGCACCATCGATCGCGACAACGTGCAGTTTATTGTCGCGATGGAGTACGAGCAGCAGCCGGAGCGCGATCGCTGGTTGAAGTTTCTGTCAAAAATGAACTGCCGGTCAGTGTCGGTGATCCCAACCCTGCGTGGCGTCCCGCTTTACGGCACGGATATGTCGTTTATCTTTAGCCATGAAGTGATGATTTTGCGCGTCAGTAACAACCTGGCAAAGCATTCGTCACGTTTCCTGAAGCGCAGTTTCGATATTGTTGTGGCGTCGTTACTGCTGCTGTTCCTGGCGCCGGTCTTTGCCCTGCTCTGCTATATGGTCAAGCGTGATGGGGGCAATGCCATCTATGGTCACGAACGTATCGGGCAGGATGGCAGAAAGTTCAAGTGTCTGAAGTTCCGCTCAATGGTGACCAATTCCAAAGAGGTGCTGGAAAGCTTGCTGGCAACCAGTGAAGAAGCGCGTCGGGAATGGGACAAAGACTTTAAGCTCAAGAAGGATCCGCGTATTACCCGCATCGGCGGCTTCCTGCGTAAAACCAGCCTGGATGAGCTGCCGCAGCTGTGGAACGTGATCCGCGGGGAGATGAGCCTGGTGGGACCGCGTCCGGTAATTGAGGCTGAACTAGAGCGCTACGCCGGCGATGTGGATTACTACCTGATGGCGAAACCGGGTATGACTGGGCTATGGCAGGTCAGCGGACGTAATGATATCGATTACGACACCCGCGTCTATTTCGACTCCTGGTATGTTAAAAACTGGGCGTTATGGACAGACATCGCCATCCTGTTTAAAACGGCCGGTGTGGTTTTCCGCCGCGACGGCGCCTACTGATTTAGCATGCGATGCCTGTTTCAGCAGGCATCGCCATTTCTCCCGGTAATTTGCTTTCCTTTTTCGCTGTTAATCATTACCCTCTTTCCTCGCTTTATCGAACGTTTACCCTCTGGTTGCTATGCAAAAATATACCTTATTGCTATTGAGCCTGGTGCTGCTGGCACCTTTAGGCATTGATCTCTATTTACCCACGCTGCCGCAGATTGCTGAAGGCTTATCGACGCCCGTCGCCCTGGTACAAACCACGATCCCGCTTTTCTTACTGATTATGGGGCTGGGACAGTTGGTCAGTGGCCCGCTGGTGGACAACTATGGCCGTAAGCCCATCGCCTTACTGGGCCTGGCGCTGTACATCGCCGGCAGCGTCATTGCCGCGACGGCGACCACTTTCCCGCTATTTTTAATTGCCCGACTGGTTCAGGGCTGCGCGGTCTGCTGCAGCGCGGTGGTGGCTTTTAGCGGCGTGCGTGACCGACTCAGTGGTGATGACGCCGCCCGGGCTTACGGCTTCCTGAACGGGGCACTGAATATTGTGCCTGCTCTGGCGCCGTTGCTGGGTGGCATTCTGGCCAGCGCCTTCGACTGGCGCGCGCCGTTCTGGTTCCTGTGTGCCTATGCGGCAGTCGTGATGCTGATGGTCATCATCTGGCTGCCTGAAACGCGTCCGGCGGATACGCTGCGCGTGAAGGGCCTTCCGATAAACCAGTACGCCGCGATTCTCCGCCAGCCGCGCTTTTTGGCGTTTGCCTTTGCCAATGCCGGCGCGCTGGGGATGGTGCTGACCTATGTCTCGCTGGCCCCGCAGGTATTAATGACCGAAGGGGGACTTTCGCCTCTGGCCTTCTCGTTTGCCTTTGGTGCAAATGGTTTTTGGATCATGCTGGTCAGCGTGGTGGTGAATAAAGCGATTCGCAAAGCGGGCCGACCATTTTGCCTTGCCATCGGTTTTATCACCATGTTGACGGGTGCCGTTCTGCTTGTGGCGGGAATGACCTTGTTGCCTGACAGCCTGCAGTTCCATTGGGCGCTGTATATGTTCCCAGTGGCGGTCGCCGTAGCCGGGCTGGCTTTCACCGTTGGGCCAGCCACCAGCTATGCGCTGGAACCCTATCAGCAGCAGGCAGGCGTGGCCTCGGCGCTGCAGGGATTTATCCAGATGGCGGGAGGCGCAGCAGGCAGCCTGATCGTGGTGGCTCTGCCGGTAGCGGAGAAACTGTCATTAACGTTGATGATGCTGCTGGGCGCAGCGCTGGCCTTCCTGGCCTGGCGCTGCAGTAAGAAAATGCAAAGCCGGATTACCGCCGTTAACTGATTTTAACCGGAACGCGTGGGGCCAGCGCGCACATCAGCTCATAGCCCACCGTTCCGGCTGCTTTCGCCACCTGATCGATTTTGACATTTTCCCCCCATAACTCCACGGACGAACCAATGCCAGCCTGCGGGCACGGCGTGAGATCCACCGTTATCATATCCATCGAAACCGCGCCGACAACCTGCGTCATTATCCCGTCAACGGCAACCGGGGTTCCTGTCGGCGCATGACGTGGATAGCCGTCCGCATAACCGCAGGCAACCACGCCGATACGCTGCGGCTGGGTTGCATGATAGCGATAGCCATAGCCGACGCCATCACCGGCCTGCAACTGCTGTACGCCGATAATCTCGCTGCTCAGCGTCATGACCGGTTTTAGTCCGCTGCTGGCGATATCCTGCCAGTTCCCGCTTGGCGAAGCGCCATACAAGATGATGCCCGGACGTACCCAGTCGTAATGCGCTTCAGGATGCCACAACGTGCAGGCCGAATTGGATAATGACACCGGACTGTCCAGCCCTTCCGTAGCCTGTGCGATGCGTTTAAGCGGCTCGACGATTCCGTCAGGATTTTCCGCATCGGCAAAGTGCGCCATCAGGGTAATGTCTCCGACATTTTCGAGCGCACGCAGCTTATGCCAGATTCCGTTGACCTGTTCAGGACGAAACCCCAGCCGGTTCATGCCGCTGTTGATCTTGAGATAGAGATCAACGGGCGCAGAGAGCGTGGCGTTTGCCAGGGCGTGAATTTGCCAGTTGCTGTGCACGCTGGTCGTCAGCCGGTAGCGATCAATCAATGCCAGATCGTCAGGGTGAAAAAAGCCTTCAAGCAGCAATATCGGCTTCTTCCAACCCTGCTCGCGCAGCAAAATGGCCTCTTCCATGTTGAGTAGCGCGAAACCATCCGTGGCGGACAGGCTTTCCCATACGCGGGCGATGCCGTGACCGTAAGCGTTGGCTTTTACCACTGACCAGACGCGTGACGTCGGGGCCGCCCGGCGCACAATCGCCAGATTATGTCGCAACGCCTGTTGATCGATGGTCGCGACAATTGGACGTGACATATTCCTCTCCCTGAAGGCTTAACGTACTGCGTTAACGTTACGAAGCGGCGATCGGGTCGCCGCAAAACCGGGTAAATAACGAAAGACGGTAAGATCGTCCGCGGCTATCGCGGATGAGGTACCGGATATGACGTCAGCCAGTAACTGACCGGAGCCGCACGCCATTGTCCATCCCAACGTGCCGTGGCCGGTATTCAGGAAAAGATTCGAAAGCGGCGTGGCACCGACTACCGGCGTCCCGTCTGGCGTCATTGGACGCAGACCGGTCCAGAAGCTGGCCTGACTGACATCTCCTCCCTCAGGATAAAGATCTGTGACCACCATCTCCAGCGTTTCGCGACGCGCCTCCAGCAGTTTGGTGTTAAAACCCACAATCTCCGCCATACCGCCGACGCGAATACGGTTATCGAAGCGTGTCACCGCCACTTTATAGGTTTCATCGAGGATCGTTGAAACCGGGGCGGCATCGGGATTGGTCACCGGTATGGTCAGGGAATAGCCTTTGAGCGGGTAAACAGGAATATCGACGATGTTTTTCATCAATGAGGTTGAGTAGGATCCCAGCGCGACCACATAGCTGTCACCTTTGATCACTTCCTCACCGCACTTCACCCCATAAATACGATTACCGTCACGCAGGAGCTGATCGATCGGCGTATTAAACCGGAAGACAACGCCAGCCTCTTCAGCCATTTTGGCCAGACGCTGCGTGAAAAGCTGGCAATCGCCGGTTTCATCGTTAGGCAGGCGCAAGCCGCCAGTGAGTTTATGCTGTGTTGCTGCCAGTGCCGGTTCCACGCTGGCCAGCTGGTGCGCCTCCAGCAATTCATAGGGCACACCGGCCTCGCGTAGCACCGCAATATCTTTGCTGGCGCTGTCGAACTGCTGCTGGGTTCGAAACAGCTGCAGCGTGCCGCCCTGACGACCTTCATAGGCGATGCCGGTTTCCGCACGCAACGCTTTGAGACAGTCACGGCTGTATTCGGCCAGGCGGACCATACGGCTTTTATTTTGCTGGTAGTGACGCATATCGCAATTGCGCAGCATGTTCCACATCCATTCGAGCTGGAAGCGACTGCCGTCCAGACGGATAGCCAGCGGCGCATGGCGCTGAAACATCCACTTCATCGCTTTAAGCGGCACGCCCGGCGCCGCCCAGGGGGCAGCATAACCGGGGGAGATTTGCCCGGCATTGGCGGCACTGGTTTCCATCGCAGGCTGAGGCTGACGATCGATCACGGTGACCTGGTGTCCGGCACGCGCCAGATACCATGCGCTCGTTACCCCTACTACGCCACTCCCAAGAATCACTACGTGCATAAGTCCCCCGCGAAATTAAAAAGCATAATCCACTGTGCAATGGTTTACATTCAGTGTGATCACAAAGTGGAAACATCCTCTAAACAATTCAACTATTTCACCTCTTTTTTCATCCGTAGGTAACTAAAATCATTTGACCCACTTAAATTCAGAGAGTTATGCGCCAATAGTGAAAAAATCAGGCATAAATGACATTGTCTATAGTTAATTCCACCACTTTCAGGAGAATCATTCAAAGCGCGCCTTTTGGCCCAATTCCAGAATATTGTGCTAATAAATACCTGCAATGTAGTCGGTAGAGCTATTTAATCCCAACCCCTTAAACCTGAAATGATTTTTCTGCCAAAGAATTCGTTTGAGTTCCCGGATCGGATAAGCGACAGTGAACTATCATTGATATGTTCACTCAGTTTTTTTGGGTTCCCTTTCTCAGGAAGAGCCTTAAATAAATCGCAACGGGCAACCCCACCGCGTGAGTCCGTTCGCCAAAACAGAGGTGCGCTATGACAACAATCTTTGACGATTCACTCATGGACAGCAAACGCATCAGCGATGGACCCGACTGGACCTTCGACCTGCTCGATGTCTATCTCGCTGAAATCGACCGCGTAGCCAAACACTACGGTCTGGATACCTACCCGCACCAAATAGAAGTGATCACCTCAGAGCAAATGATGGACGCCTACTCAAGCGTAGGGATGCCCATTAACTACTCGCACTGGTCTTTTGGCAAAAAATTTATTGAGACCGAGCAGCGCTACAAGCACGGCCAGCAGGGCCTGGCTTACGAAATCGTGATCAATTCCAATCCCTGCATCGCCTATCTGATGGAAGAGAACACGATGACCATGCAGGCGCTGGTGATGGCGCACGCCTGCTACGGGCACAACTCCTTCTTCAAGAATAACTACCTGTTTCGTAGCTGGACCGATGCCAGCTCCATCGTGGATTATCTGTTGTTTGCAAAGAATTATATTTCTGACTGCGAGGAGCGTTACGGGGTTGAAGAAGTGGAACGCCTGCTTGATTCCTGCCACGCGTTGATGAACTACGGTGTTGATCGCTACAAGCGTCCCCAGAAAATTTCGTTGCAGGAAGAGAAAGCGCGGCAAAAAAGCCGTGAAGAGTATCTGCAGAGTCAGGTGAACACGCTCTGGCGTACGCTGCCGCGCAAAGAGAAAGAAGCCACGCTGGTTGAGGCCGCGCGTTACCCTTCAGAGCCGCAGGAAAACCTGCTCTACTTTATGGAAAAGAACGCGCCCCTGCTCGAATCCTGGCAGCGGGAGATTCTGCGCATAGTGCGTAAAGTGAGCCAGTATTTCTATCCCCAGAAACAAACCCAGGTCATGAATGAAGGCTGGGCCACCTTCTGGCACTACACCATCCTGAACCACCTGTACGATGAAGGCAAAGTGTCCGAGCGCTTCATGATGGAGTTTCTCCACAGCCATACCAACGTCATCTATCAGCCACCGTATAACAGCCAGTGGTATAGCGGGATTAACCCCTATGCATTAGGTTTTGCGATGTTCCAGGACATCAAGCGCATTTGCCAGTCGCCAACCGAAGAAGATCGTTACTGGTTCCCGGATATTGCCGGTTCTGACTGGCTAAAAACCCTGCATTTCGCGATGCGGGAATTCAAGGATGAAAGTTTTATCAGTCAGTTCCTGTCGCCAAAGGTTATGCGCGATTTCCGCCTGTTTACCGTACTGGATGACGATCGTAATAACTTTCTGGAGATCGCTGCCATCCACGATGAGGCGGGCTACCGTGCGATTCGTCAACAGCTCTCCGCTCAGTACAACCTGAGTAACCTGGAGCCCAACATTCAGGTTTACAACGTCGACCTGCGCGGCGATCGTTCCCTGACGCTGCGCTATGTCCCGCAGAGCCGTGCGCCGCTGGACAAAAGCCGCCGGGAAGTGCTTAAACACGTGCAACGACTATGGGGATTTGACGTTATTCTGGAACAGCAAAACGAAGACGGGAGCGTTGAGCTACTGGACCGTAATCCACCGCGTAACGCCCCGCTTTAAGCGGAATGCGGAATAAAAAAAACCGGACGCCATGTCCGGTTTTTTATTAACGTTTGCTGCCTAAATCGTCCGGCAACGTTTTTTGCATCGAATGCCAGATATCGCCACTCTGACGACCATAGCGACGGACACATTCAACGATTTCGTCCTGGGTAGGCTCTTTGTCACACAGGTTGAGCAGCGTTTGATAAAAATCGCGTGCCACCTTACGCGCTTCCGGGTTAGAAAAGTAGTGGCGTCCAACGCGGGTGTAAAGCCCTTTCAGCCCATTCAGGATCAGGCCATAAATTGGGTTGCCTGATGCGAACGCCAGCCCGCGAAACACCCGGTAATCCAGTTCGGTATAGCTGTCTACCTGGTCTTCAGCACTGTTTACGGCTTCCAGCACCTCGCGTGCCTTCTCTGGATAATGGCGTAAGGCGCGACTGATAAAGATCGAAGAAATATTGGTTCGGACAGATAACAGGTTATCGATCAGGGCGGGTACGCTGTCATGATCGAGACGCGCCAGGGTTTCAAGAATATTAAGACCCGAGGTTTCCCAAAAATTATTCACGCGAGTAGGTTTGCCGTGCTGAATCGTCAGCCAGCCGTCACGCGCCAGACGCTGCAGCACTTCGCGCAATGTGGTACGTGTTACACCAATCAGTTCAGAAAGCTCACGTTCAGCAGGAAGAATAGATCCAGGCGGAAAACGGCTGTTCCAGATGCTTTCAATTATATACTCTTCAGCAAATCCGGCTGGACTCTGCGCCTTAATAACCATAACTGTGTGTTCTCATTGCTTTCTGGATCGTAATGGGGACTCATCATACCAGACGCCCTATAGCGGATACAGACTGCACAACGATTAAAAGCGCGGTTTAGCACAAAATTAAGACAGATTACCGCGATCATTATGGCCGTATTTACGCCAGCCTTACCTCAGCGTTTTGGGCGGGCGCATTGCCACCACGCGGTTCCCTTGCTTGCGGGATGTGACGCGCAAAAGAACATCAATATCACGCGGTTATCAGAATTTTTGTTAAGTCATTAATCTGGATCAGTGCCAGGTCATGTTTGTACATAATTTTTACCCAACGCAGGATGGCGCGCAGCGACTTTTGGTTTACACTGCGGGGCATTAACGTTTACAGGGAATGCAATATGTTGCGATATTTAAACCAATGTTCGCGTGGTCGCGGGGCCTGGTTATTACTGGCCCTCTCTGCACTGGCCTTGGAGCTTACGGCGTTGTGGTTCCAGTATGGTTTGGGCTTCAAACCCTGTGTAATGTGTATTTATGTGCGCTGTGCGCTGTTTGGCGTAGTGGCTGCAGGGCTTATCGGGTTACTTCTACCACGTTCACTGTTACGGCTGGTGGCCATTCTGGTCTGGATCTACAGCGCCTGGGAAGGCCTGCGGCTGTCTTACGAACACACGATGATCCTGCTGCATCCCAATCCTTTTGTGACCTGTGATTTCGCGGCCCGTTTTCCAACGTGGCTGCCGCTGGATAAATGGCTACCGTCGGTGTTCGTCGCCAGCGGAGACTGCTCAGATCGTGGGTGGGAATTCCTGTCGCTCAGCATGCCACAGTGGATGATCGGTGTTTTCGCTGCCTATCTGTTGGTCGGCATTTTGGTTCTGATCGCGCAGCCGTTAAAACCTAAGCGCCGGGATCTATTTGGCCGCTAACGTTAAAAAGGCTGCCACTGGCAGCCTTTAATGTATGTGCATCAGCCGTTACGATCCGGCCGATCAATAATGTGATCTTCCCAGTCACGCACTTCGCTTTCCCGCACCGCAATATAACGCACCGAAATACGTTGAGCATGCATCTCGGTTTTGGAGCCCGCGCGCAGCGGATGCCAGGCCGGGAGCGGCTTCCCCTCGCCCAGCAGCCGGTAGGCGCAGGTACGGGGCAGCCAGTTGAAGGTGGTCAGGTTTTCGCGCGTCAGCTTGATACAGTCTTCTTCAAATTCAAACCGACGTTCGTAATTGCGACACTGACAGGTCTTTATATTGAGCTGATTACAGGCGACGTTGGTGAAATAGATTTCATCCGTATCGGCGTCCTGTAATTTGTTCAGGCAGCACTGGCCACAACCATCACACAAGGATTCCCATTCCTCATCGCTCATTTGTGCCAGGCGCTTATGTTGCCAGAAAGGGGTTTCAGTCATGATGATTGTCCAGATTTAGCCTAAACCGCACCTTATAAAGATATTGACGCGATGATGCAAGTTTTAGAGTACCCGCGTGCTGATGCCGTGGCCCGCAACAGAAACCTCAAGCGTATCGCCCGAGCGCATCGGCCCCACGCCTTCAGGCGTGCCGGTCAGGATGACATCACCCGCATGCAGGGTAAAATACTGACTCATATGTGCAATTAGCGGCAGAATTTTGTGGATCATATCGGCGGTGTTGCCCTGCTGGCGAACCTCACCGTTGACCACCAGCTTCAGCTCGGTATTCTGCGGGTCGCCTGAGAACTCAGCGACCGGAATAAATCCCGAGACCGGACAGGCGTTATCAAAGGCTTTCGCTTTTTCCCACGGCTGCCCGGCTTTTTTTAAGCCTGCCTGCAGGTCACGCAGGGTTAAATCCAGCGCCACACCGTAACCGGCGATCGCTTGCGCCACGTGCGCTTCTGAAGCCTGCTTCAGGGTGGTGCCTATCAGTACGGCCAGCTCAACTTCGTGGTGCACTTCACCAAACGCATCGGGAACAGATAAAGGCTGGCGCAGATCGCACAAGGCCGTTTGCGGCTTAATAAAAATAACCGGCTCGGTCGGTGTCGCACTGCCCATTTCTTTGATGTGTTTCGCATAGTTGCTGCCCACGCAAACCACTTTGCTCACGGGATAATCTAACAAAGCGCCTTGCCAGTTACGATGCTGATACATGCTAATCCCCTGCTTAGAGTGCCGAAATGCCAGTCATGTCGGCGGATTGACGTTACTGACAGACAACACCTAAAGCCAGCCTGCCAGCTATCACTGAGATGCATAAACCTGACAGATGCGCGAGAATTGTCAATAAGTCAGCCAGGCTATTTGTGCGTCGCCGCCTTCATCTGACCGGTCAGGTTGCAAACAGCGCGCCGCAGCGGCGCGACTGTGCAATTATTATTCAGCCTCACGGGAATATAAATTTGCTGATGACGGCCCTGCAAAATTTATATTAAAGGAACAATCCGAGTTAATCTTTTCTATCCAGTTCGAGATGCGTTTTTAACAAACTTTCGATGGGTGGTGGAATTTGCAAATAATATCCCTGCTCGCTTAACCCCTGCTTCACTTTATTGATGTCCGCATTGGCCAGTTTGTCGCGCTGGGCCAGGTTCACCACCATCGCTAACTGAGGCTTACCAAAGCCTTTTAGCAGGGCCTCAGGAACGCGCGAAAAATCGTCTTTTTTTTCAACGTAGAGATAAGTCTGGTCGCGGACGGGACTTCTGTAGATCACACAAAACATATTTTTTACTCGAATTAACCAGCCGTGAGGCTTGTTTGAATATAGCGGTAACTATAACATGCTTGCAGTACTTCGAATATTCGCCGATCGCGCTTTAACGATGCTTTTATGATCGCTTAGCACAGGGTAGTAAAACAGGACTGAGTCGGGACAGATGCCGCAATCGCCAATCGAATTTAAGGGAAGCAGTTTTACCTTGTCCGTTGTTCATTTGCATCACCATGAGCCAGAGGTGATCCGCAAAGCGCTACAGGACAAAATTGACCAGGCTCCAGATTTCCTGAAAAACGCACCCGTGGTGCTGAATGTTGCGGCCCTTGATGCGGCCGTAAACTGGAAACAGATGCAGCAGGCCGTCAGCGCAACGGGGCTCCGTATCGTCGGCGTCAGTGGATGCAAAGACGAGGCGCTGAAAAAAATGATCGCCCGCGTCGGTCTTCCGGTGCTGGCCGAAGGTAAAGAGAGCCACAAGCGCGAAGCGCCGGAGCCGGAGTCAAAACCCGTTGCGACGGAAGCGCTGGTGGCGAAAACACGCATCGTTAACACGCCGGTGCGTTCTGGTCAGCAAATCTATGCCCGCAATGCGGATTTGATTGTCACCAGCAGCGTCAGCGCCGGCGCGGAACTGGTTGCCGATGGCAATATTCATATCTATGGCATGATGCGCGGCCGCGCGCTGGCGGGTGCCAGCGGTGACAGAGATTGCCAGATTTTTTGCACCAACCTGGCAGCAGAGTTGGTTTCTATCGCCGGGGAGTACTGGATCATGGATCAAATCCCCGAAGCGTTTTTTGCTAAAGCGGCACGCCTCTGCCTTCAGGACGGCGCGCTGACTATCCAGACACTTAATTAGGCCCCTTTTCTTTCGTTAAGGAAATCAACATTTATGGCACGCATTATTGTAGTTACATCCGGTAAAGGGGGCGTTGGTAAGACCACGTCAAGCGCGGCCATCGCCACCGGTTTAGCGCAGAAAGGCAAAAAAACGGTTGTCATCGACTTTGATATCGGCCTGCGTAACCTTGATTTAATCATGGGCTGCGAACGCCGTGTGGTTTATGATTTTGTTAATGTCATTCAGGGTGATGCCACGCTGAACCAGGCATTGATTCGTGATAAGCGCACAGAACAACTTTATATTCTGCCTGCCTCGCAGACCCGCGACAAAGACGCCCTTACCCGCGAAGGTGTTGAGAAGGTGCTGAACGATCTGGCAGAGATGGCGTTTGACTTCATCGTTTGTGACTCGCCGGCCGGCATCGAAACCGGTGCGTTAATGGCGCTCTATTTTGCCGACGAAGCCATCATCACCACGAACCCGGAAGTTTCCTCTGTACGCGACTCTGACCGTATTCTCGGTATTATTTCTTCCAAATCCCGCCGTGCGGAAACCAGTCAGGAACCGGTTAAAGAGCATCTGCTGCTGACCCGTTACAATCCTGGCCGCGTGAATCGTGGCGATATGCTGAGCATGGAAGATGTTCTGGAAATCCTGCGTATTCCTCTGGTCGGCGTCATCCCGGAAGACCAGTCGGTTCTTCGTGCCTCTAACCAGGGTGAGCCGGTAATTCTCGATGGTGAGTCTGATGCTGGTAAAGCCTATGCCGATACCGTTGACCGGTTACTCGGTGAAAGTCGCCCCTTCCGCTTTATTGAAGAAGAGAAGAAGGGTTTCCTGAAACGCCTGTTCGGGGGATAAACCATGGCATTACTTGATTTCTTTTTATCCCGGAAGAAGAACACTGCCAACATAGCCAAGGAAAGGCTACAGATTATTGTGGCAGAACGGAGAAGGGGCGACAGTGAGCCCCACTATCTTCCGCAACTTAAGCGTGACATTCTCGAAGTGATTTGCAAGTACGTGAAGATTGATCCGGACATGGTGACGGTTCAACTCGACCAGAAAGGGGATGATATCTCCATTCTGGAACTGAACGTCACGCTACCTGAAACGGAAGACGTGCCTAAATGACGTCGACCGTTTCCTGATTTTCCCCTGCGCTGTACTGGCAGGGGAAATTTCTTACATCTCGGCAAGGATGGTTATAATGCCGGGTTTCAGCACGTCGCCTCGCCAGCCTGTTAACAGTTCAGGTTCGCGGTTTTGTGGCTTCAGCCCCCAGTGCTGACTCAGTACCTGATTGATCTGTCGGCGCGATGCCAGCAGCTCCTGACTAAACCCGCTCTGCTCACTTACCTGCTGCACCAGTGCTTTGATCGCTTTAAACGCCCGCTTATAGTTCACATGATCGACCAGATTGCTTAACGGCGGCGGCAGCTCGCTTTCAGCCAGTCCGGCTGCGTCTGCGACCTGCGCCAGCATCGCCCTGCCGTGAAGACGAATCTCATGGCCAGATAAGCCCAGGTGATCTAACTCACCCTGCGAGCCCGGCATGAAACGGGCGACTTTCCACAGATTCTCTTCCCGCACCACAAAATTCACTGCCATGTCTTTTTCTCGGGCAACCTTGAGCCGCCAGGCCGCCAGACGTTGCAGCGCCGCCAGCTGGCGCGGACGCAGCTGCCAGGCATTGGTGATATCGCGCCAGGCATCTTCCGGCGCTAAGCTATCCAGCCGACGCTGGCACAGGTTTTCACATTCGCTCAGCGCCGCCGCCATGTTCCCTGCCTGCTCAACCTGTTGCATGAGTTGATGAGCAATCGGCAACAGGTAATGCACATCGGCAGCGGCATACTGGCACTGCCGTTCCGTCAGCGGACGCGCCAGCCAGTCCGTGCGCGCCTCACTCTTATCTAATTCGACCTGGGTAAAGTGCGCCACCATGGAGGCAAATCCCCAGGAAAGCGGTTGACCGCTAAAGGCCGCCAGAATCTGTGTATCAATCATCGGCTGTGGCAGTACAGCAAAACGGTGCAGGAAGACTTCCAAATCTTCGCCGCCCGCGTGCAAAAATTTCGTGACGCGGGTATCCGTTAACAGTTCGATAAACGGTGACCAGTCACGGACAGGTAACGGATCGATCAACACCAGCTGTTCGCCATCAAACAGCTGAATCAGTCCCAGCTGTGGATAGTAGGTACGGGTACGGACAAATTCCGTATCCAGGGCGACGGCCGTATGCTGGCGTGCTTTGTTGCACACCTCGGCCAGGCGATCATCGTTATCGATCAGGGAATAGTTCACGTTCAGTTTTCACCGCAGCCGACAACGTGCGGTGCTCCATGTTAAAAGCAATAAAAACGCCGGACAGAGCCGGCGTTCAACCTGAATCCTGACGGTGAATCAACCCGCTTGGGTTTTCACCTCGTCGCGCAGTTCACGACGCAGAATTTTTCCTACATTCGTTTTGGGTAGTTCATCGCGGAACTCAACGATTTTCGGCACTTTGTAGCCGGTGAGCTGACGACGACAGTGATCGAGCAGCTCTTCTTTGGTCAGCGAGGGATCTTTCTTCACAACACAGACCTTCACCGCCTCGCCCGACAGTTCGCTGGGCACGCCAATCGCAGCCGCTTCGCGCACTTTGGGATGCTGCATCAGAACGTCTTCAATTTCATTCGGATAGACGTTGAAACCTGACACCAGAATCATATCCTTTTTGCGGTCCACGATACGGATAAATCCTTCGTGGTCAACGGTAACAATATCCCCGCTGTGGAGCCAGCCATTTTTCAGGACTTCTGCCGTGGCCTCCGGATGCTGCCAGTAGCCATGCATCACCTGCGGACCCCGGATACACAATTCGCCGGGCTCTCCGGTTGGCACTTCATTGCCGTTTTCATCCAGAATGATCACGTCCGTAGAGGGCACCGGTAAGCCAATACTGCCCGTGTGGCAGCTGATGTCATAAGGATTGACGGAGACCAGCGGAGAGCACTCGGTCAGACCGTAGCCTTCCAGTAAATAGTGGCCGGTGAGTTTTTCCCAGCGCTCAGCGACCGCCTTTTGAACCGCCATGCCGCCCCCGGCAGAGAGGCGCAGGGTAGAAAAATCGAGTTTGGTAAAGCCATCGTCATTAAGCAGCGCGTTGAACAACGTATTCACGCCGGTAATGGCGGTAAACGGATATTTGGCGATCTCTTTAACAAAACCGGGAATATCACGCGGATTGGTGATCAGCAGATTCTGCCCACCCAGCTCAACAAACAGCAAGCCGTTAACGGTCAGCGCAAAGATATGGTAAAGCGGTAACGCTGTGACAACGCACTCCTTGCCATCCCGTAACAGCTTGCCGTAGGTGGCTTTCGTCTGTTCAAGGTTTGCCTGCATATTCCGGTGCGTCAGCATGGCACCTTTCGCCACGCCTGTCGTGCCGCCCGTGTATTGCAGAAACGCCAGATCCTCATTACTGACATCCGGGCGCTGATACGGCATTTTCTCTCCGGCTTCCAGTACGTGGCGAAACGCTATCGCCCCCGGCAAATGGTACTTTGGTACCAGTCGCTTCACATACTTCACCACAAAGTTCACAAGGGTGGCTTTGACCGGTGCAAGCTGGTCGCCCATGCGGGTCAGAACAACGTGTTTGATCGCGGTCTCGCTGACGACTTTTTCTAACGTATGCGCAAAGTTAGAGACAATAACGATCGCGCTGGCACCGCTGTCATTAAGTTGGTGTTTTAATTCGCGCGGCGTATAGAGTGGGTTGACGTTGACCACGACCATTCCGGCCCGCAAAACGCCAAAGAGCGCAACCGGATATTGCAGCAGATTAGGCATCATCAGGGCAACACGGTCGCCCTGTTTCAGTTTCAACTCATGTTGCAGATAGGCGGCAAAGGCCCGACTTTTTTCGTCCAGTTGGCGATAGGTCATCTTTTGACCCATGTTGTAAAAAGCAGGTTGCCCGGCGTAACGTGCAACGGCCTGCTCAAACAGATCAACCAGAGAGCGGTAACGATCAGCATTAATTTCGGCAGGGACGTCTGCCGGGTAGCGTTTTAGCCAAACCTTATTCAAGGATTCACCCCGATAATCTTGTTGTGTACTCATCGCCGCCTCGACAATCGCATTTGTTAACAATATTTTAACTGATTGTACCAGTTTGCTCTTCTTGTCATGTTGAGGTTGCGAAGTCCATCACTAAATTTCGTCTTTGCAGACAATACAAATAAAAAGCCCGGCAGCGAGCACCGCTACCGGGCTGAATAAAACAGGTAATGCTTACTGTGTCAGGATAGTTTCAACCTGTGCGGGCCCGCTGTTATACATTCCCCAGTACGGGTTAGGTCCCCAGTAGCCACCACGATGGCGCGTCGGGCCATACCAAATCCACGGGTCAATGGGCTGCGGAGGCGCAACAATCTGGCGCGTCAGATGCCAGCGCTGATAGCCACGAACGTCGATGACCACAAACTGATAGGTGGCCTCGCCAATTTTGCCCTGCTCCGTGCCCTTAATCGTACCGAGCACCGTAACGTACTGATCTTTGACATCCGTCGGATCGACAAAGCCGGGAATGTCGGCATAGATGCGACCCACAGAGCTGGCGCCTAGTACGGGACGCGCGCCCTCATCCAGCGGCTGCGTTGCTATTTCCAGCCGGGTTTTGCCGTTACGGTTGAATACGTTAACCACCTTGCCGCCAAAGCGCGATTCCTGACCGACATAGATGGCCGGATCTTTCATCACCCGCAATAAGTCCTGCTGGGGCATGGCGGAATTGCCCTTAATATTATCCGGCACTGAAACACAACCACTTAAAACCAGGGCGCAGGCCAGTAGCAGACCGGCAACACCGTGACGACGAATTGACATGGGTATTCTCCTGAAAGTTGCTGTTTAGAGTGCTCCGATAACAATAAGTTGCGTCACGTTTCAGCGTCCAGGCAGTTTTTTCCAGGCCACCTCGTTTCTCAGATAGGTGGGTTCTGCGTTCTCAGGCAATACCGTCGCGCCCTGCTGCAAAGCGGCGACGGCCAGCGGCAACATATCTTCTGCCGCAGGCAGTTCCACATGGCTGTTAACCAGCTGAAGAGCATGGCCCTGCTGGAGATCCGGCCAGGCCTGCCAGCCGGTTCCGGCAGTAAACCATTCGCCCTCCAGCGCCTGCATCCGCGTCAAGGCCGCGGCGGGCGACAGTACGCTCTCGCTCGCTTCACCCTGCCAGTGACCCTGCTCATCACGCTGATACTCGGCCCAGTAGACTTCGCCCATACGGGCATCTATCGCGGTTAATACCCGCGTGGCACCGTGCAGCCGCCAGGCACCCTGCGCCAGCGTGGCCAGCGTAGAGATCCCCGCCATGGGCAACGCCGCGCCCAGTGCCAACCCCTGAGCGATCCCGATACCAATACGCACGCCGGTGAAGCTGCCCGGACCGCGGCCAAATGCCAGCGCATCAAGTTGTGTTAGTTCCAACTGCTGAGACTGCAGCAGTTCTGCCACTAAGGGTAAAATTCGTTGGGTGTGATCGCGCGGCGCGATCTCAAAGCGTGCATCAATCTGCTGCCCGTTGAGCAGGGCTGCAGAACAGGCTTCTGTCGCTGTATCCAGCGCTAAAATTCGGACCGACATAACGACCTCAGAGGATTCAAAAACGGCGCGCATCTTAGCATAAAATTACGCGTCAGGTTGCTGACGAATAAAGGCAATAGCCTGCGCGATATCCCGCGTGCGTGGAGTGGGCGGCAGGCTGTTAAGAAACAGCGCGCCATAAGGCCGGGATACCAGACGCTGGTCGCAAATCACCAGCACGCCACGATCGTCAGTATCGCGAATCAAACGGCCAACGCCCTGTTTCAACGTAATCACGGCGTCGGGCAGTTGCACGTCACTGAAGGGATCGCCTCCCCGCAAACGGCAGTCTTCCATGCGGGCTTTTAACAGCGGATCCTCCGGTGAGGTAAACGGCAGCTTGTCGATGATGACCAGCGACAGCGCATCGCCACGTACGTCCACCCCTTCCCAGAAGCTGCTGGTAGCCACCAGCAGGGCATTGCCCTTTTCGATAAACTGTTTCAGCAGCTGCCCTTTACTGGTTTCGCCCTGCACCAACACCGGCAACGTCATGGAGGCGCGGAACTCGGCCGCCAGCTCACGCATCATCAGATGTGAGGTACATAAGAAGAAGCAGCGGCCTTTGTTTGCATCGATCAAGGGTTTCATCATTTTAGCCAGCTGGCGTGCGCCACCGGGACGATTCGGTTCCGGCAGATTGCGGGGAACGCACAGTAATGCCTGCTGTGAGTAGTCAAACGGGCTACTGAGAATCAAACTCTTCGCCTTGCTCACGCCTAACCGATCGGCAAAATGGTCCATCTTTTCATCGACGGCCAGGGTCGCTGAGGTGAAAATCCATGCCGCTTTGCGGTCATCCATCATTTCCCGGAAGCGTTCGGCCACGGATAACGGCGTTAGCGCCAGCACAAAGTGACGCGATGTGCATTCATACCAGTAACTGAATCCCGGTTCGCTGATGGATCGTATGCGCTTCAGTCGCGTACGGTAAAGCGCTGCGCGTTCAAAGGCCGCATCAAGCAGCGCAGAACGCCCGAGTGAGAGTTTAATGACGTCATAGCAGAGTTCCAGGGCATCATCGAGCAACGTGAACATGCGCATGATGTTGTTATCACTGAGCAAGTCCCGCAGATTTCCGCGATAGCCGGGTTCGCCCAGCGCCAGCCGAAAATCCTGAGCGCACTGAGCCAGCCTGTCGGCCGATTTTTGCAGCTGCTGAACGTCACGCACTTCGGTGCGATAGGCAATAATGATGTCTTTCGCCAGATCGGCTAACTGACGGCTGGAGATCTGCTGACCGAAATACTGGCTGGCGATATCCGGTAACTGATGGGCTTCGTCAAAAATCATGACGTCCGCTTCAGGGATCAGCTCACCGAAGCCCCCCTCTTTCACCACCAGATCGGCAAGAAAAAGATGATGATTGACGACGACCACATCGGCATCCATAGCCTTCTTGCGCGCTTTGACGACAAAACACGCTTTATACTGCGGGCAATCGCTTCCCAGACAGTTGTCGTTGGTACTGGTCACCAGCGGCCATATCGGACTGTCTTCCGTCACGTCTGCACAGGCGCTAATATCGCCGTCGACGGTATGTGAGGCCCAGGCGCGCAGCGTCACCAGGTCGGTAAGCGACTGAACGCTCAGATCGCCGCCGGTGGCAGACTGCTGATCCATCCGCTCCAGGCACAGGTAGTTAGATCGCCCTTTAAGCAGCGCCGTTTTACCGGTAAATTTTAGCGCGTTAGCGATGGTGGGCAAATCGCGAGCATAAAGCTGATCCTGCAGGGCTTTTGAGCCCGTGGACACAATCACTTTTTTATTGGCGCGTAACGCTGGTGCCAGGTAGGCATAGGTCTTGCCCGTCCCCGTGCCCGCTTCAACAACCAGCTCACCGCTGCTCTGCACGGCCTCGGTGACAGCCTGGGCCATTTCACGCTGTGCTTCACGCGGTTTGAACCCCGTAATACGCTTTGCCAGCGCGCCATCTGATGCAAAATCGTCTGCCACGTATCCTCTCAATTCCGGCAAAAAACACTGTATATTATGTCAGTCTTTCCCGCCTTAAGGAAATTGCTGACGCGGGCGTCTCCATTATGCTAGCTGGATGCAGGGAATGCCGCTAATGACTGATATAAAGCGCACCCGCCGCCAGGATCACCCATAAAACCGCCAGCGTGATAAACCCCTGTCTGGCCGTACGCGACATGCCCACAAAAGTTGACACCACCACAGACAGCAGCGCCAGTGCGCCAAACATCACCCAAAACAGATATTGCGTATTCGCCATGCCTTCTTCCTAGGAGTCCTGAACTGATAAGCGACGTTTTATACCATTTTTCCGGCCACGATGCGCGACCGACGCCCGCAGGCGTTTGCAATGGATGACAATGGCATCGGGAATATGTCAGGCTAGGCGTCCAAAAAATAAGGAGAAGATGATGAGCATTACGCGCATTGATCCCGAACATCGTATGTCCGAAGCGGTTGTTCATAACGACACGATTTATTATACCAGCGTGCCTGAAAACCTTGATGCGGATGCCGAAGCGCAAACCGCCAATGCGCTGGCGGTGATTGACGCCCTGCTTACACGCGTGGGCAGTGACAAAAGCAAAATCCTGGATGCCACCATTTTTCTGGTCGATAAAGCTGATTTTGCGGCAATGAACCGCGCCTGGGACGCCTGGGTTTCACCCGGCAATGCCCCGGTGCGCTGCACGGTTCAGGCAGCCTTAATGAATCCGAAGTATAAAGTCGAAATAAAAATTATCGCCGCGCGTTAACCCCGGTTCCGGGCGTCAGCCTTCGTCGTCTTCATCTTCGAAGCGCGCCCGAATCAGTTCTCCGGTGTGACTTTCACGAATTTCCTGCGCCACCAGGGTTATCGCCTCGCCGCTGGACATGCCCTCTGCCATTAACTGTTGAATGCGTTCTACCGCGCGTTGCTGCTGGTCGTGTGAAAGTGCGGGTAATCCTGTAATCATGTTTCACTCCTGCTTTAGGGCTGCCATTATTTCATGGGGAACAAACAGGTGCCAGTCAGGAAAAAATATGTCAGTCTAACGGCATTTCTGATGTCAGATTTTGTGCTCAATGAACGTTCAAACTCATAACCTACGTTATTCTCCTGACGCCCTTACGCACTATTTTTCCCGTATTGCGCATCTGCCATGGGCGATGCTGCTGTCGTCAGGGCACGCCGATCACAGCGATAACCGTTTTGATATCCTGACCGCCGATCCCCTTACCACACTGACGACGCGTGGCAGGATAACAGAAATTTGCCATGGACATGGCCATGAAAACAGTGAGGACGATCCTCTCTCTCTCGTGCAGCACTACTGCAACACGTTGGGCATCCCCCCAACACGCCATCCGGATTTACCCTTTGTGGGCGGCGCGCTGGGGCTGTTTGGCTATGACCTGGGACGGCGCTTTGAGCAGTTACCTCAGATCGCCACCGCCGATCTGCAGACGCCGGATATGGCGGTGGGCATCTACAACTGGGCGTTAATTGCCGATCATCATCGTCAGACATTGACCCTGGTTGCTGTAGAGGATGTTGCGCAGCGGCTTAGTTGGCTGGAAGGCTGGCCCAAACGCGAAAGCGCGCCGTTTTCACTGACCAGCGAATGGTCCGCTAACCTCAGCGTTGATGACTACGCGGAACGTTTTCGCAAGGTCCAGGCCTATATCCAGGCGGGTGACTGCTATCAGGTCAACCTGTCACAGCGCTTCAAGGCCGGTTATCAGGGTGACGAATGGCGTGCGTTCTGCTTGCTGAATCAGGCTAATCGCGCGCCTTTCAGCGCTTTTTTACGCCTGCCGGAGAGCGCCATTCTCAGCCTTTCCCCCGAGCGCTTTATGGCGCTGGATCAACACGTCATTACGACCCGCCCGATTAAAGGTACGCGACCGCGTGACAGCGATCCGGTGCAGGACGCCGCCCAGGCCGAAAGTCTGCGGACGTCCGCCAAAGACCGGGCAGAGAATCTGATGATTGTCGATCTGCTGCGTAATGATATAGGCCGGGTCGCCGTGGCCGGTTCCGTAAGCGTACCCGAACTGTTTGTGGTGGAGCCCTTTCCGGCCGTGCATCATCTGGTCAGCACCGTTCGCGCCACGCTGCCCGAAAATCTGCAGGCCTGCGATCTGTTACGCGCCTGCTTTCCCGGCGGTTCGATCACGGGTGCGCCGAAAATTCGTGCAATGGAAATTATCGATGAACTGGAACCGCAACGCCGTAACGCCTGGTGTGGCAGCATCGGATATCTGAGTGTGTGTGGTCGTATGGACACCAGTATTACGATTCGTACGTTGATTGCCGAAGATCATCACCTCTACTGTTCGGCTGGCGGCGGTTTAGTGGCCGACAGCGAGCTGGAATCGGAATATCAGGAAACCCTGGATAAGGTCAGCCGCATTTTGCCCGCGCTGGAAAAAGGGGCCTGAATGGCGTTGACCCTGGCGGATTTCCGCACCCGCTTTCTGCTGCAGCCCCCTCAGCAACCTACGCAGCCGCTTTCTGGGCGCCATGCGGCGGTGTTAATTCCCATTGTTGCACGTCAGCAGCCCGGTCTTCTGCTGACCCAGCGTTCACACGGGCTGCGTAAGCACGCCGGTCAGGTGGCTTTTCCCGGTGGCATGCAGGACCCCGAAGATGGTTCGCTGGTCGCTACCGCTTTGCGGGAAGCGCAGGAAGAGGTGGGCATTTCACCCGCTCAGGTGGAGGTTTTGGGCTGCCTGCCTGCGGTGACCAGCAGCACAGGATTTCAGGTCACGCCTGTGTTAGGCATCATCCCGGACCGCCTCGCGCTGCGCATCAACCCCGAGGAAGTGGTGAGTACTTTTGAAATGCCCCTGACCGAAGCGTTGCGCCTCAGCCGCTACGCAGAGCTTGACTACTACCGCGCCGGTATTCGCCATCCTGTGTGGCTGTCGCGCTATCAGGATTACCTGGTCTGGGGCATGACAGCAGGCATTATTCGTTCACTGAGTCAGCAAATTGCGTTTTAGTTGACGCAGCTTTCATTTTTAACACTGTTTACGGGCTTCCGCGCGATCTCACACTATAATTTTTTTTCGTGGTTTTAATTAGTTTATTTCATGCGAAAAGCAGCGCGTTCATCCTGCTTCGCCGTTTACTATTAGCGCCATAAACTGCCACGGCAGGGTAAGTTTTTTTTGTGAGGAGTGTCACCCATGATTTCGGTTTTTGACATGTTTAAAGTGGGCATTGGCCCATCCAGTTCTCATACGGTCGGTCCGATGAAAGCGGGTAAGCAGTTTGTGGATCTGTTGTCTGAACAGGGCAAACTGCATGAGGTGACACGCATCGCCGTCGATGTCTATGGTTCCCTGTCATTGACCGGTAAAGGTCACCATACCGATATCGCTATCATCATGGGCCTGGCGGGTGAGTCACCTGACAGCGTAGACATTGATTCCATTCCTGCCTTTATCAAAGACGTGCAGCAGCGGGAACGTCTGCTGGTTGCGAAAGGCGCGCATGAAGTCGATTTTCCTCGCGAAGGCGGCATGGTCTTCCGCAGCGAGAACCTTTCTCTGCATGAAAATGGCCTGCGCCTGCTGGCGTTTTCGGGCGATCTGCTGGTGTTGTCAAAAACCTATTACTCCGTTGGCGGCGGCTTCATTGTCGATGAAGAGCATTTTGGTCAGTCTGCGCTGGATGAAGTTTCGGTTCCCTGGCCTTTCCACTCGGCAAAAGAGTTGTTGTCGCACTGCCGTGAAACCGGGCTTTCCCTGTCAGGGCTGGTGATGAAAAATGAACTGGCACTGCATTCGCGTGACGACATTAACGCCTATTTCGCAACAATCTGGCAAACCATGCAGGCCTGTATCGATCGCGGCCTGAATACCGAAGGCGTGCTGCCCGGTCCCTTGCGCGTGCCGCGCCGCGCCGCGTCACTGCGCCGCCTGCTGATCTCCTCTGCCAAGCACTCTAACGATCCCATGGTCGTTATTGACTGGATTAACATGTTTGCCCTGGCGGTAAATGAAGAGAATGCCGCCGGGGGGCGCGTGGTCACCGCACCAACCAACGGAGCCTGCGGCATCGTGCCAGCCGTGCTGGCCTACTATGACCACTTTATCGAACCGGTCACGCCCGATATCTTTATTCGCTATTTTCTCGCCTCCGGCGCGATCGGCATTCTTTATAAAATGAATGCCTCTATCTCCGGTGCCGAAGTGGGCTGTCAGGGCGAAGTGGGCGTTGCCTGTTCTATGGCTGCAGCCGGTCTGGCGGAACTGTTAGGTGCCAGTCCAGAGCAGGTCTGTGTCGCTGCGGAGATCGGCATGGAGCACAATCTGGGTCTGACCTGCGATCCCGTGGCGGGTCAGGTCCAGGTGCCCTGCATTGAACGCAATGCCATTGCCTCCGTGAAGGCCATCAACGCTGCACGTATGGCCCTGCGCCGCACCAGCGAGCCGCGCGTTTCGCTGGATAAGGTCATTGAAACCATGTACGAGACAGGAAAAGACATGAATGCCAAATATCGCGAGACCTCCCGCGGCGGACTGGCGATAAAAGTTCAGTGTGACTAATATTTTTTGAGATTTGTTTCTAACTTTCTGCTTTTTAACCAGTGCATTAGTCAGCCCTGCCTGCTATAAATATTAACAATGTTAAAGCGACCTTCGGGTCGCTCTCCTTTTTTTATGACCTTTCATTTTACGCTCAGGTCCTAAATTTGCTTCGGGCCGTGCCGATAACAACCCAGCTATATCTATTTTCTGGTTTTGGGAAGGTGATTCTTGATGTTCATGGCCCAGCAATATGTTGGACAATACAGACGTAAGCGATTGCTTATTGCGCTGGTGATTGCTTCGATTGTTCTTACATTAACGCTGGCTTTTCGCTATTTTGAAGAAAAATCACGTATTCAAAAGCGAGCAATCAGCTTTGCCGACACGGCGATCACGCGTTTCGATCGCATGTTTTCACCTCTCGACGTCTCAGCGAACAACATGCTGGGCCTGGTGGGTATGCCCTGCCAGGATGCCCGTTTTCCATTAATTGAAAAGATTTCGTCACTACAAACGGTGCGCGCTGTTCTGTTGGTCGATGGGGACACGCTCTACTGTTCCAGTATTTTTGGCACCCGGGACATCTCATTTAGTCAGACCTACCCCGAACTGGCCCTTAACGATCGGCGCATGGTGTTATCCACGGATGAGTATCTGCTTAAAGGTTCACCCGTTTTATTACTGTGGACGCCAACAACGCTGGATAATCGTTCTGGCATTCTTCAGGCCATTAATATTGAATTAATGAGCAGCTACCTGCTGGAGCCGCAGGCGCCCTGGGTTGAACGGGCCATTTTTAACGTCAACGGTAAAAGCCTGGAATACGGTAATCCGTTGATTGAGTCCACGCAGCCTTCTGAAGATGAAGTCACCTATACCGAGGCCTCACTGCGTTATCCTTACACCGTGACGCTCTATGGTCCGTCACCTTCCCGCCTGGCGCTGGAATCTTTACCCTCGCAGTTGCCGCTGGCGCTGATGCTGAGTTTACTGATTGGCTACGTGGTCTGGCTGGCGACCGCCAATCGTATGAGTCTGAGCTGGCAGATTAGTTACGGCATTACGGCCAGGGAGTTTATGGTTTACTGCCAGCCGTTGATCAATGCCCGTACGTCTGAGTGTGAAGGCATTGAGCTACTGTTGCGTTGGCACAATCCTCGGCAGGGCTGGATTCCGCCTGACGTCTTTATCCCTCTTGTTGAGCGTCAGAACCTGATTAAGCCGTTAACCCGCTTTGTACTGAACCGCGTTGTCGAAGCCTTACCCGACCTTCCGCATAGCCCTCATTTTCACATTGCCATTAACGTGGCTGCCAGCCACTTCCGCGACCGCGCCATTCTGGAAGACCTGCAAACGCTTTGGTGGCCCGCCGAGCCCGTTCCCACGCTGGTTGTTGAATTAACCGAACGTGATGCGCTGCCCGTCGTCGATCAGGCCGTAATTTCTCAACTGCACGACATTGGGGTGCGTCTGGCGATTGATGATTTCGGCACCGGGCACAGCTCGTTGTCCTACCTGAAAGATTTGCAGCCGGACGTGTTAAAGCTGGATAAAATTTTTACCGCGTCAATTGGCACAGATGCCATCAACGCCATCGTGACGGATATGGTGATTTCTCTGGCACAGCGCCTGAACATCAGTCTGGTTGCGGAAGGCGTTGAAACCGAGGAACAGGCCCACTATCTGAGGGATCGGGGCGTGGAACATTTACAGGGCTATTACTTTGCCCGCCCCATGCCGCTGGAGGACTTCCCGGAATGGTTGCGTCAGCACCAGCTTACCCTCGGCCTGTAATGCGATAAAAGTGTGCCATCGCGTTATTCCGCGCAAAAAAAACGCATCACTCCGTGATGCGTTTTATCTTCAGGTGTGGCCTTAACCTTCTTCTTCGTCGTCGTCACGCTGATCTTTGGTTACCCGGACCAGATCAATGCGGTACTCCGTCGCGTCAATAATCTGGAAGTGCAGCGGTTCGATATCGATCACGTCGCCGGGCTTAGGTAACTGCCCTTTTTGCGCAATCAACAAGCCAGCCAGCGAAGCATGATCTTCCTCCGGCTTCACCAGCTCATGGAAGTCCAGAAGCTGCTGCAGAGAATGCAGGTCAGTGCCGCCTTTTACTAACCAGCCGTCGCCATCCATGATGATATCCGGCGTTTCATCTTCATCCGGGAATTCACCGGCAATCGCTTCCAGCACGTCCAGCGGCGTAATTAAGCCCTGCACCACACCAAACTCGTTAGTCACGATCACGAAGCTACCTTTGGCACGACGCAGCACGCCGAGCAGGTTAATTGGGTCAAGCGTTTCCGGCACAATAATCGTCGGTGTGCTGGCGGCAAAGGTCGCGACGTCAACGCCGTGATCCAGCGCCACCAGCAGCTCTTTGGCCCTGACCACGCCGATGATCTCATCCAGTTCCCCCCGACACACCGGGAACAGGCTGTGCGGCGTATCCAGAAGTTGAATACGAATTTCATCTACAGGACGGTTGGCATCCACCCACGAGATATCGCCGCGCGGTGTCATAATGCTGCGGATGGAACGTGACGCCAGCGTCAGTACGCCGTTAATCATGTAGCGCTCTTCATCTTTAAACGCTTCCTGCGGCATCGCGACGGCAATCGCCTGCTCTTCAGTGCTCGCAGGTGCGCTCTGCACCCGGTTACGTCCACCCATCAACCGCAGAATGGCCTCGGCGGTGCGCTCACGCATGGGACGATGGGACTGATGACGAATGAAGTTGCGACGGGCAATCTGATTGAACAACTCGATAAGAATCGAGAAACCAATCGCCGCATACAGATAGCCTTTTGGAATATGAAAGCCAAAGCCTTCAGCCACCAGTGACAGGCCGATCATCAACAGGAAACTCAGACACAGCACCACAACAGTAGGATGCGCGTTAACGAATTTGGTTAGCGGCTTGGAAGCCAGCAGCATCACCACCATCGCAATCACGACCGCAGTCATCATGACCGGCAGGTTATTCACCATCCCTACCGCCGTTATCACGGCATCCAGTGAGAAGACCGCATCCAGTATGACAATCTGGGTCACCACCGCCCAAAAGCTGGCGTAGCTACGGTTACCGCTGTTTTCCAGCTGACGGTTTTCCAGCCGCTCATGCAGTTCCATGGTGGCCTTAAACAACAGGAATATCCCGCCCGCCAGCAAAATCAGATCGCGTCCGGCAAAGCTAAAATCCCCCACGCTGAACAGAGGGCGCGTCAGGGTTACCATCCAGGAGATAAGTGACAACAGCCCCAGGCGCATCACCAGTGCCAGAGAAAGACCAATTAACCGCGCTTTATCACGCTGCTTAGGAGGCAGCTTATCCGCAAGAATGGCAATAAAGACCAGGTTATCAATGCCGAGTACGATTTCCAGCACGATGAGCGTGAGCAATCCCGCCCAAATTGAGGGGTCGAACAGAAATTCCATTAGTGACTCCAGAAAAAGGATGTGATTACGCTAACGCATGCCCGCGTCGAAGGACGTGACAGAGAGAAGCCCGGAAAAGCAGAGAAAACGCGGTCTGGCGTAAATTGGCGCGCTGAAGAGCGCAAAGACAAGGTTAAGCAACGTCGGTGACGATCCATAAGGGTGGGCTGCTGCCCGCTACTCCTGAATAATAAACAGATCGCTAATGTATCAGTTCGTACCACGAGGTCAAAAAATTTTCCTGTTTTTACATTTTCGCCAGACGGCATTGAGTGACATAAAAACTCAACTTCCCTCTTTCATGCTGCAAATAACCAACCAATGTCACAAAATTTATTTTTTCGGACACTAAAATAAATCCGGCATCACGTAGTGAGTTAGTTATCCCTGCAATGTTGAAGTCAGGTTAAATCACATTAACAAGATTTGGATATTGTTAACGCGATAATTCTTAACGGTTCCTCAGGTTCTGAGGAACTAACAAGCGAACGGAGGTAGCACGTGACCATTGCTCTTGTAATTGGTACACACGGCTGGGCAGCGGAGCAGCTGCTAAAAACGGCAGAGATGCTTTTAGGCGAACAGGAAAATGTGGGATGGATTGATTTTGTCCCGGGAGAAAACGCGGACACGCTGATTGAGAAATATCAGGCAAGACTGACAGAACTGGACACCTCACAGGGCGTGCTTTTTCTGGTTGATACCTGGGGCGGCAGCCCTTTCAATGCAGCCAGCCGGCTGGTCGTTGATAAAACACATTATGAGGTGGTCGCCGGGGTAAACATTCCCATGTTGGTGGAAACCCTGATGGCGCGGGATGATAACCCCTCTTTTGACGAGCTGGTGGCCATTGCGGTAGAAACCGGTCGCGAAGGCGTCAGAGCCTTAAAAGCACAACCTGAAGAAAAACCCGCAGCGGTTGCCGCCTCGCCCTCCGCCCCGGCCAGCGCCCCGCATGCCAGTCGCCCTCTCACCCCCGACGACCATATGAATATTTGCCTGGCGCGCATCGACGACCGCCTGATTCATGGGCAGGTCGCTACACGCTGGACCAAGGAAACCAACGTCAGCCGCATCATCGTTGTCAGCGACGAAGTGGCCAACGACAACGTGCGCAAAACGCTGTTAACCCAGGTGGCACCGCCGGGCGTCACCGCGCATGTGGTGGGCGTCGATAAGATGGTGCGCGTCTGGAATAACCCCAAATATGCCCGGGATCGGGTCATGCTGCTGTTTACCAACCCGACGGATGTCCTGCGGATTGTTGAGCAAGGAGTTGATATCAAGAGCGTTAACATTGGCGGCATGGCTTTTCGCCAGGGTAAAACCCAGGTCAACAATGCCGTCTCGGTCGATGAAAAAGATATCGCCGCATTTCGCCAGCTTAACGCGCGCAACATCGAACTTGAGGTGCGTAAAGTTTCGGGCGATCCAAAACTAAAAATGATGGATCTGGTGGCAAAGGTGAGCGCATAACGCGCCAGCCGTCTTTTTCTATCCTGTAGAGGACAAGCAGTATGATGGAAATAACCACACTTCAAATTGTATTAATCTTTATCATTGCCTGTATTGCCGGGATGGGTTCGATCCTGGATGAGTTCCAGTTTCACCGTCCGTTAGTCGCCTGTACGCTGATTGGCATTGTGCTGGGTGATATGAAAACGGGCATCATCATCGGCGGTACGCTGGAGATGATTGCGCTAGGCTGGATGAACATCGGTGCTGCGGTTGCCCCGGACGCTGCGCTGGCCTCGATTATCTCCACCATTCTGGTTATTGCCGGTGGACAGAGCGTCGGTGCCGGTATCGCCCTGGCCATCCCGCTGGCGGCAGCCGGTCAGGTGCTGACTATCATCGTGCGTACGCTGACCGTAGCCTTCCAGCATGCCGCTGACAAAGCGGCGGAGAAAGGCAACCTCACGGCCATTTCATGGATCCACGTTTCCGCCTTACTGCTCCAGGCCATGCGCATCGCGATTCCGGCACTGATTGTGGCTATCTCGGTAGGAACGGATGCGGTTCACTCCCTGCTCAGCTCTATTCCGGAGGTGGTCACCAACGGCCTGAACATCGCGGGTGGCATGATCGTGGTGGTGGGTTATGCCATGGTTATCAACATGATGCGCGCAGGCTACCTGATGCCGTTCTTCTATCTGGGTTTCGTTACTGCCGCGTTTACCAGCTTTAACCTGGTGGCACTGGGCGTGATTGGCGTGGTGATGGCGGTGCTCTATATCCAGCTCAGCCCGAAATATAACCGCGCAGCCGGTGCGCCTGCGGCATCGCCGTCAGCTAACGACCTCGACAACGAACTCGATTAAGGAACAGGTGACAACATGGTTGATATAACAAAAGTCGAAAAGAAACTGACGCCGGGTGACGTACGCGCTGTGTTTTTACGCTCAAACCTCTTTCAGGGCTCCTGGAACTTTGAACGTATGCAGGCGCTGGGGTTCTGTTTCTCAATGGTGCCGGTCATTCGCCGTCTTTATCCTGAAAATAATGACGATCGTAAGCAGGCGATCAAACGCCATCTGGAGTTTTTTAATACACATCCTTACGTCGCCGCGCCTGTACTGGGCGTGACGATGGCAATGGAAGAGCAGCGCGCCAACGGTGCCGCGATTGATGACGGTGCCATTAACGGCATCAAAGTGGGCCTGATGGGCCCGCTGGCTGGCGTTGGTGACCCGATTTTCTGGGGAACCGTTCGTCCCGTGTTTGCGGCATTAGGCGCGGGGATTGCAATGAGCGGCAGTCTGCTCGGTCCGCTGCTGTTCTTTATCCTGTTTAACCTGGCGCGTCTGTTAACCCGTTATTACGGCGTCGCTTATGGTTACCGTAAGGGGATTGATATCGTCAGCGATATGGGCGGTGGCTTCCTGCAAAAACTGACCGAGGGGGCATCCATACTCGGCCTGTTTGTCATGGGGGCGCTGGTCAATAAGTGGACGCACGTCAACATTCCGTTGGTGGTTTCACGCATCACCGATCAAACCGGAAAAACCACGGTGACAACCGTGCAGTCGATTCTGGATCAGCTGATGCCGGGGATCGTACCGCTCCTGCTGACCTTCGCCTGTATGTGGCTGCTGCGCCGTAAGGTCAATGCCCTGTGGATCATTGTGGGCTTTTTTGCTATCGGTATTTTTGGCTACTGGATTGGTTTGCTCGGGCTGTAACCGGCATCACATCGGGAGCCGCGGCTCCCGATGTTTTCAGATTGTGGTCGCGTGACTCACGCCCGGCTTTAATCAGTAAAGGAAGAAGAATGTCATTGACCGACATCGTAATCGCCCTCTGCATCGCTGCCCTTCTGTTATTGGCTATTTACGTTGAAGCCGTGCTGCCACGTCGTCATGGCCCTGCGCTTTTACGTGTCCCGCTCCAACGCCAACACAAAGCAGACAGCCTGATTTTTATTGGCTTACTGCTCATTCTGTTGTGGAACAATCTGACCCATCAGGGGCCGAAACTCACAACCACGCTTTTGATGGTGCTGTGCTTTTTATCGTTCTGGCTTTTCTGGGTGCGCCGCCCCAAATTGCTGATGAAAAGTCAGGGGCTGTTTTATGCCGGCAGATGGACAACGTATCCACAGATACAGAGCATCAATCTTTCCGAGGACGGTATTTTGGTGATGCAGCTTGAGCAGCGGCGGTTGCTTATCGCCGTGCAACAGCTTGACGATCTGGAACGCATTTACCAGACCCTGGTGGAGGCACGCTAATCGCGTTGCCACAGGGTGATCATAAAGTCTGCGTCGCAGGGAAACTGCGTACGTTCCGCTAAGCTCTGCCACACATCAGGTCGCGCGCGCCAGGCAAAGGGCGTCATCTGCAACAAGGTGGTGGCAGACTGCCCGCTCAACGCCATTGGATACGTTAAACGATGCTGGGCGAGTTGACGAAATCCCTGGTAGCTTTTCTCTTCCGAGGCGTGGAGTTGAACGTCGCGGTATATCAGCGCCTTAAGCTGCTGAAGATGATGAGGCCCGGGCGTGACCGTGAGTAAAAAGCCTCCCGGTTTAATGACCCGGCTGAGCTCAGTCTCGTTACAGGGCGCATAAATGCGGACCACCGCATCCAGCGAAGCATCACCAAACGGCAGGCGGTGGCTTGATGCCACGCAAAATAAAACCTGGGCGTAACGCTTTGCCGCCAGCCTGACGGCCATCTTCGCCACATCCAGACCATAAACCTGGCCCTCAGGCGCGAGCTCGCTGGCCAGTGCGCCCGTGTAGTACCCTTCTCCACAGCCGATATCCAGAATCTGCGCAGCCGGTTGGTTCAGATGCTGGTTAAGGACGGCAACCACGTTGTCCCGCAATGGCTGGTAGTGACCGGCCTGCAGAAACGCACGTCGCGCCTGCATCATGTCTGCACTGTCGCCCGGTTCACGTGAACCTTTATGTTGAACGGGCAGCAAATTGACGTAGCCCTCTTTCGCCTGATCGAACTGATGGCGATTTTCACAGCGCCAGCTGCGGTCAGTCAGGGTCAGGGGGAAGTGACAAAGTGGGCAGTTCAAAGACATCAGGCGCTCCGGCAAAGATTAACGCGCGGAAGTGTACTTGACGGGAAACAATAGCGAAAGCGTAAAAAAAGCCTCGGCCAGTTGGCCAAGGCTTTAATATCTGAGACTGTGGTGCATGGCACCCGTCTGAGGCGAAATCAGATAGCAGTAACGTTAACCGCTGCTGGGCCTTTCTGGCCGTCCTGAATTTCGAACTCAACGTTTTGGCCTTCGGCCAGCGTTTTGAAGCCGTTGCCCTGAATAGCAGAGAAGTGTACGAATACATCTTTGCTACCGTCAGCTGGAGTGATAAAACCGAAGCCTTTAGACTCGTTGAACCACTTAACCTGACCTTTAATCTTTGCCATTTTACTAATTCCTTAAAGTGTTTATTTTGCCCGGAGGCTAACCTACAGATAAAACAGAGACATTACTGAATGAGGCACTGATTAAAGTTCGGCAAGGAAGCGGTATTCAACGTCAACGTCTTTACTCGTAACTTCTTTACTGAAGATGCCATACATAAACAGAACTGTACCTCGTTTAACCCACGAATTGTTATCACATATCCGCTAAATAATGGCAAGCCATTTTTATAAACACGGTCGGCGCTTTTCACATATTTGCAAGACAGCTCCCAGAGAATGTACTTTCTGGTACATAAGCCTGTGTACTGAACGCCACTAATAGTCACAACAACCCTATAATATAATGCTTTTCTGCCCAGACAGGGTGATATCTGACGCCGTCTCGGCCGTCCAGCCAGAGGGATAACATTAAAAAAATAACATTGCACTAATATGGCAAAGTTGCACCAAATAAAGGAGCCGATAAGTGAAGCGCGGGTAAACTATTGCAGCAGGCTTGTACAATAAATTCTATTTCGTACAAATATAAATTTTATTTCCAGTAAAATCATAAGTTGAGCGTTAACGCAATCACTTACAGCTTGCATGCAGGCGTTTTTTGAATTACGCCTGCCGGGGGCCGTGAAGGAATATTGATTTCAGCCAGAATCCCGTGGCGTCAGAAGGAAAGGTTATTACCTCGGACTACGCCTGGTCGATATAGCTCAGGCTGCGGCTCTCGCCTATCTGCCAGGGCGTAAAATGCCTGCTTGCTTCCCCACGTTGTTGTAAGACCCGCAGCAATTCTGCCGGGGGCGCATCGAGCGATTCATCAGCAAGTTCAAAGACGCCCCAATGGACAGGGATCGTGAGAGGCTGCCCTATTGCATGCCAGAGCGACACCGCATCTTGAGGATCCATATGTTGCCCCGCCATAAACCAGCGGGGTTCATAGGCACCGACGGGCAGCGCGGCAAGATTAAACGGCCCGAGACGCGCGGCAATTGCATGAAGGTTTTCAGTGTAGCCACTGTCCCCCGAGAACCAAAAGCGCAGCGACGCGGTGTGGATGACCCAGCCGCACCACAATGACCGGTTGCGGTCAGTTAACGTGCGCATACTCCAGTGGCGGGCCGGAACCGCATGAAACTGAATACCCTCGAAGGCTTTCTGCTGCCACCAGTCAAGCTGATGTACCTGCTTCACGCCACGGCGTTGACACCAGTCAGCCAGACCCAGCGGAACCACAAAAACCGCCTCTGGAAAGTGGCGTACGATCTGCTTGATGGTCGGCTTATCCAGATGATCGTAATGGCTGTGGGAGATCAGCACGTAATCCAGATGTGGCAACTGGTCGATCGTCAGCGGCGAAGGAGTTTTGCGTTCCGGCCCCAGAAACGGCAATGGCGATGCCCGCCGGGAAAGTGCGGGGTCAATCAGAATATAGCGTTGATTCAGCCGCAACAGCAGCGCAGCATGGCCCAGCCACCAGATGCGATCGTCGTCACCGCTCAGGTCGGCGGGTTGCCACCACTGCGCCCTAAAACCATCATAGCCCTGCTGAGGCGGATGCGGTAATCCCTGCGCTTTACGTTCCTTACGCCAGCGCTTCAGGTCACCCTGTTGGCGCATATCAGGTTCAGGGTTGCGAAACCCCTCCGGCGTATGATGGGGTTTACTGCTGTCATACCAGGGATTTTTCCAGGCCATCCGGCCTCCATGCAGGATTTAACGTTCCGGGATCAGGCGAATAAAATCATTGCTTTCCGCCTGCTCTTCCGCTTTTTGCTCGGCGGCACCCGTTTGCCTCTCGATCAGCCGCTTAAGCAGCGCGTTTTGTTTCTTTTGCTCTTCTAACAGTGACGCCAGCAACGCAATCTGTTCATTTGCCCGAACGCTGGCGCGGTTAACATAGAACCATAGCATCAATGCCACAATCAGCACGATTCCCATCACGCCAAAGCTGACCACAGGACCCGCATTAGCGGCTAACTCATTCATAACTGCCTCAAGATACCAGGTGAAATCACAATAAAGGGGACGACCCGCCATTCTACCCTGTGGCGCAGTAAAAGATAATGGTGACGTAAATGATGTGTATCAATCTGCTTCTTTCAGTTATCTCTGATCGCATCCCTTTTAAAAGCGAGGCATGCTGCCCCTGTACATCATGTTAAGCAGCAGTCACTGGAACACTGCGTTGGGTATCATAAGGAGATACAATGAAACTGTTCATTCGGGCAATTGTTGTTGTGGGAATCATCTGGCTGGCCATGCTGTTTACCGGATATGGCGTGCTGGCCGGAAGTAACAAGAATGCCGCAGGTCTGGGCCTGAAGTGTAACTACCTGACCGCACGGGGCATGATCACGGCACAATATCTGCACACCGACAGCGGCGTCGTGGGCGTTACCGACTGCCCGCTGTTGAAAAAGAGTGGCGACGTGATTGATAACTGATCGCACTGAAGCGGGCCACGGCCCGCTTTTTCAGTTTAAAGGGTAATCGTGGTAACCAAGCTCAGCGGAAAGACGGCGTCCCGCCTCATGCAGCATTGCCACGTAAGTGTGCTTGTTCGATGCCGGGAAGCGCAGCGTAGGAAAAGAGATACTCAGCCCCGCGACGGCCACGCCGAAACGATCGAAAATGGGCACGGCGATGCAGCAAACGCCCTCTTCCTGCTCTTCATTATCCTCACCATAACCCTGCTTCCTGACCTGACTCAGGACGTCAATAAGCGCGCCGGCGTCAGAAAGCGTATTCGCGGTATTAATGGTAAAGGTTATCCGCTGCAAAATGTCGTTAATGTCTTCCCGACTGCGCCACGCCAGTAACACTTTACCCAGCGCGGTTGAGTGCAGCGGATTGCGGCGGCCAATACGTGACGACATGCGCAGGTTATACAGCGAATCGATCTTATGGACATAGACAATACTGTCCTCGTCCAGCGCGCCCAGATGGATCGTTTCTTTGGTTAACCGGGACAGTTCACGCATCTGCACATCGGCACTGCGGATCAGGTCAATGTTCTGCAGCGCTTTCGATCCCACCTCAAACAGTTTTAACGTCAGTGAGTATTTTTCGCTTTCCCCTTCCTGGGCGACATAGCCCAGTGATTTCATGGTTTGCAGGAAACGGTATACGGTGCTTTTAGACATCATCAGCCGCTGAGCCAGTTCGGTAATGCCGTGATCGCGCTCTTCGCTTAAGGCCTGCAAAATGCCAAACACCTTTTGCACCGAAGAGACAGAATCAGGTTGTTTGTCCTTTGAATCAGGAACCATTGCTCACCTTGAATACGTGTTTCAAAAAAAACGGAACGGGGTTGCAGTATAGATTGCGGCGCCTCGCTCCGGCAAACTTTCAAGGTCTGTAACATCTGTAAAATATATTTTTCATTCCGGCGCGGTGCATTTTGTCCGCCAATTGATTAGCATGATGATATTCACACTCTTTAATATTAGCCTCTATGTCACTCTCTTCTTCTGACGGCGGACTTCCTGTGCCACAACGGTACTGGGCTATTCTGACAATCGCCATTGGCCTCATCATGGCGGTGTTAGACGGCTCAATTGCCAATGTGGCTCTCCCAACCATTTCACGTGAGCTGCAGGCCAGCCCGGCCCAGTCGGTCTGGGTCATTAACGCCTATCAGATCGCGATTGTGGCTTCACTGCTGTCGCTGTCCTTTTTGGGCGATATCGTTGGATACCGCCGCGTTTATCAGTTCGGCCTGGTGGTCTTTGCCGCGACATCGGTGTTCTGCGCGCTGTCATCCACGCTGACGATGCTGACCGTTGCGCGTGTCTTGCAGGGGCTTGGCGGTGCTGCGGTCATGAGCGTTAATACAGCGCTGATACGCATTATCTATCCTCCTCGCTATCTGGGTCGGGGCATTGCCATCAATGCACTGCTGGTGGCGATCTCAACCGCTGCCGGTCCCACCGTCGCGGCAGCCATTCTTTCTGTTGCCAGCTGGCGTTGGTTATTTCTGATTAACCTGCCGCTGGGTGCAGTGACACTCTGGTTGGCGTTGCGTTATCTGCCCGATAACCCACAACGGGCAAAAACCCAGAAGTTCGATATCACCAGTGCGGTGATGAATGCGCTTTTTTTCGGGCTGTTGATTTCGGCTCTGGGGGGATTTGCGCAGGGACAGCCCCACTGGCTGATCGCCAGCGAAATTGTGGTGATCATCCTGGTCGGTTATTTCTTTATCCGTCGTCAGTTAAGGATGGAGGTGCCGCTGCTGCCGGTTGACTTGCTGCGTATTCCCATTTTCGCACTGTCGATCTGCACTTCCGTCTGCTCTTTCTGTGCACAAATGCTGGCGATGGTCTCTCTGCCTTTTTATCTGCAAAGCGTACTGGGTCGCGATGAAGTCGCAACAGGCCTGCTGCTGACGCCCTGGCCTCTTGCTACCATGCTGCTTTCACCCATTGCGGGCCGCCTGATTGAGCGGGTCCATGCCGGTCTGCTCGGCGGCATTGGTCTGGCACTGTTTGCCAGCGGGCTGTTCCTGCTGGCCCGGCTGCCTGCCCAACCTGACGACATGGATATTATCTGGCGCATGATGCTGTGCGGAGCCGGTTTTGGCCTGTTTCAGTCGCCAAACAACCATACAATCGTCACTGCTGCGCCGCGCAACCGCAGCGGCGGTGCCAGCGGTATGTTAGGCACGGCGCGATTACTGGGCCAGAGCAGCGGCGCGGCGCTGGTCGCGCTGATGTTCAATCTGATGGGAAATGGCGGAACCCATGCCTCGCTGTTATTAGCGGGAGGATTCTCTACCGTCGCCGCCCTTCTCAGCCTGTCACGAATGAAAGCCTGAGTTCAGCGATAAAAAAAGGCGACGTTGCCGTCGCCTTTTTCGTGAGGGTTACTTCAGGTATTCACCGCTGCGCAGCGCTTCGATTCGTTTATCTAACGGTGGATGCGACATAAAGAGTTCGCTAAATGATTTTCCTTTTCCGTTAATACAAAACGCCATCATGCTGCTGGGTTCCTGCGGCTCATAGCTGGTTTTCAGACGCTGCAAAGCCGCAATCATTTTTTCGCGCCCCACCAGTTTGGCCGAGCCGGCATCGGCATGGAATTCACGATGACGTGAAAACCACATCGTGATGATGCTGGCCAGAATACCGAATACCAGTTCAAGCACCATCGAGACAGCAAAGTAGACCAGCGGATTTCCGTTGCTGCTCTCCTCGCCATCACGGTTGCCGGACATAAAGCCCGCCGCAATCTGTGCCAGGATACGCGACACAAAGATAACAAAGGTGTTCACCACACCCTGAATCAGCGTCATGGTGATCATGTCGCCATTCGCAATGTGCGCCACCTCGTGCGCCAGCACCGCCTCAGCTTCATCACGACTCATGTTTTGTAGCAGGCCAGTAGAAACCGCCACCAGCGAGGCATTACGGCGCGCACCGGTTGCAAACGCGTTGATATCCGGCGCGTGATAGATAGCGACCTGGGGCATAGCAATACCGACCTGCTGTGCCTGTCGGCCAATCGTGTCAATTAACCAGCGCTCAGTTTCGTTGCGCGGTTGCTCAATCACTTCACCGCCAACTGAACGTAGCGCCATCCACTTCGACATCAGCAGTGAGACAAACGCACCGCCGAAGCCAAACAAGCCTGCCATTATCATCAGGCCCTGAACACTGCTTGACTGGATTCCTGTCAGGCTGAGAATCAGCCCGAATACCAACATCACAGCCAGGTTGGTCAGCAGGAAAAGAGCAATACGCATCATAACGGTTAATCTTCCTCAGTAGTTCATGCGCTCATGCGCGGATACATATCCTATGAGCATTGTGCGGGTTTTCAAGCGACCTTAACGTTTAAGTGTCTAAAAAGACATAACTTTACAATATGACACAACCTTTCGCGCAACCTCTCGGAAACCGCTCAGACGAACACATTAACGACGCTTATCACTGCCAAATTAATGATAAAAAAAAGCACCGCGCTGGGCGGTGCTTGGGTAACCCGGGTTATGCCGTTAGTTAGTTTTGGCTGCCGGTGCCTCAGGTGAGGATTTCTCCAGCTGCGCCAGGTCATTGGCAATTTTTACCGTTTCATCCAGATAAGGATCGGGCTCTTTATAGTCTTTCGGCAAATCATCAAGGCTCTTCAGCGGCTTTTTACCTTCAGCCTGATAGCGCGCGTTAATGCGTTCCAGACGTAGCGCATCTTCCTCGTGGTTCTCTTTCTCGCGCTGGGCAAGATTGAGCGACACAATGTTGCGCTTGTCTTTCATGGCGTTAAAACGGGCGATGTCCTTCATGATGTACTGGAACTCGCGATCCTTAGCGATGCGCTCATCGTGCTCTTTGGTCAGCTGTGGCGCCAGCGCCTTGACATCACCTGTGCGGGTGTAGGTCGCGGCCGTAATGCTGTCCCACGGTAACGCATTGTCCTCGAACTTCTCGCCCGTTTCCGCCGCTTCAACACCGGTTGGCATCAACAGGTCCGGCGTCACGCCTTTGCGCTGCGTACTGCCGCCATTGATACGATAAAACTTCTGAATCGTATACTGCACCGAACCCAGCGCAGGCCATTCCGGACGCAGCATCTGATCGTAAATGCGGTTCAGTGACCGGTACTGTTGAACGGTGCCTTTACCAAAGGTGGGCTCGCCGACGATCAGCGCACGACCATAATCCTGCATTGCCGCTGCAAAAATTTCTGATGCAGAAGCACTGAAGCGGTCAACCAGCACCACCAGCGGGCCTTTGTAATAAACGATGCCGTCGTTGTCGCTATCCTGACGCACGTGGCCATTGTTATCACGGACCTGAACAACCGGGCCACTTGGAATAAACAAGCCAGAAAGCGAAACCGCCTCGGTCAGTGCGCCGCCGCCGTTGGTGCGCAGATCGATGACGATGCTGTCAACGTTCTGCTTTTGCAGCTTCTGCAACTGCACTTTGACATCATCGGTCAGGCCAACGTAGAAGCCAGGAATATCGAGCACGCCGACTTTTTCTTTACCGACAGTGTGAATGCTCATTTTAACCGCGCGATCTTCCAGACGGATTTTCTCACGCGTTAAGGTCACAATACGGGTCTTAGTGCCTTTGCCAGCAGGCAGAATCTCAAGGCGAACCTTGCTGCCTTTCGGCCCTTTGATTTTGGCGACCACATCATCCAGGCGCCAGCCGATAACGTCTTCCATTGGCTTGCCAGGCTCACCGACGCCGACGATGCGGTCGCCAACGGTGATCGCTTTACTTTTCGCCGCCGGACCACCGGCCACCATAGAGTTGATAACGGTATAGTCATCATCCATCTGCAACACGGCACCAATCCCTTCGAGCGACAGGCTCATTTCGGTGTTGAACTGCTCCGTATTACGCGGTGAAAGGTAGTTGGTATGCGGATCGATTTCGTGGGCAAAAGCGTTCATTGCCAGCTGGAATACATCTTCACTGTTGCTTTGCGCCAGACGACGGATGGCAAAGTTATAACGTTTGGTCAGCACTTCACGGATTTCTTTTTCGTCTTTACCGGCGAGTTTAAGGCTCAGCTCATCGTATTTGACCTTGGCGTCCCACAGCGCATTCAACTCACTCTGGTCTTTCGGCCAGGGCGCTTTAGAACGGTCAATATCGATGGTGTCATTGCCGGTAAAGTTCATCGGACGCGCCAGCACCGTAAGCGCATACTGATAGCGCTCAAAGCGGCGTTTTTGCGCCAGATTATAAAGATCGTAAAAAATATCCAGCTTACCGCTACGCAGCTCATCACCCAGTTGGGTCTTCTTGCTGGCAAACTGTGCAACGTCCGACGCCAGCAACACGTTGTGGCTGTAGTCGAGCATATTGAGATAGCGGTCAAAAATCTTGGCCGAGAAGGCGCCGTCAAGATCGAACTGACGATAGTGAGAACGGGTAAAACGCGACGTCACGCGCTCGCTTACCGTCGCATCCTGCGGATCTTCATGCAGCTGTGGAATTTGATCGGCACGTGTAATGTTCTCGGCCGCAAAGGAAGGGCCTGACAACAGCAGGCCCGCAATCAATCCAACTTTTAAAAGGGTGTTCATGCCGGGGTCAGCCTCCGTTTCAGAACTGCAAATGTTCTGCGCGCACAATCATTGCCATGCCGGAAGCGAGCTGTACCCGGACGCCGTCTTTCGACACTTCCAGAACGGTTGCGTCCATCGCACTTTTGCCTGCTTTAACTTTAATACTCTGGCCGGGTTGCAAAGTTGAGGTATCAGTGATGGGTTTAGCCTGCTGCTCCGGGCGTGGTGCCGGTTTGCGATTCTGCGATGCAGTAGGACGCTCAGCAGACTGTGGACGCGGCTTACGCGCGGCCACACCTTCTGCCGGTTTACGCGGAGCAGGCTTGCGTGGGCGACGTGGTGCGCTGGCACCCTCTTCGCCTTCACCGGCTTCGCGACGAGCGGCTCGCTGCTGGTCGCGCTGTGCCTGAACACGCGCCTTGGCATCTTCGAGTTGCTTACGGGCATGTTCCACGTGCTGCTCATCAAGAACACCACAGGGGTTTCCATCGAGATCCACACGGGTGGCACCCGCTTTGATACCGTACAAATAGCGCCAGCTAGAGGTATAAAGACGCAAGGCCGAACGCAACTGCGTCTTGCTCAGGTTCATTTCGCCCTGAACGCGCTCTACCAGATCCTGAAAGATACCGATTTTGAGCGGACGCGCTTCGCCTTCAGCGCTAAAGCAGTGCGGAAAGCGCTCCGCCAGAAAGCTAATGACTTCTTTACTGCTATTCAACTTAGGTTGATTTTCCATGAAATTTCCTGATTACTACGGGTTTGCCGACCAGAGCAGGCATGAACAGGCGACATTATAATGACAACATCGCCAAATGCCATGCAATCCAGTCGATTAGCTACGCGTCAGCTGCAAATATTTTTCTAAGTCACTGTTCGCGAGCACGTCGCAAAGCCCGTTAGTCAAGGCGACCAGCCCTTTTTCATCTTCACTATCAAAGCGATTGTATTCCACACTGTCGATATCCAGTACGCCGACAACCTGACCGTTTATTTTCAGAGGAATCACAATTTCTGCATTACTGGCGGCATCGCAGGCGATATGGCCAGGGAAAGCATGGACATCATCAACACGCTGCACCTGTTGTTGCGCCAGTGCGGTGCCGCAAACCCCTTTGCCCACGGGAATGCGCACGCAGGCGATTTTCCCCTGGAACGGGCCCAGAACCAGCGTATCGGCTTCCGTTAGCAGGTAGAAACCTGCCCAGTTCACGCCTTCGAGACGTTCATACAACAGCGCGCTAAAATTACCCATTGCAGCGAGGAACGCCGTTTCTCCCGCCAGTAAGGCGCGCATATCGCGATCTAAATCGGCGTAAAAGGCAGTTTTGTTCATTATTCAACCGTTACCAGTGACATCCGAGCGGCTAACCACTCCGCTTGTTAAAAATAAGCACTAAAAATCCATAGCCATAAGGTGAATCATAGCGTTAGTTACTATAACCTTAACATTCTGTGGATCGAAGCGTGATACCCGAGACAGGTACCCAGGCGATGTCTTACTGACCCTTTGCGTTAATCACAATAAGCGAAACATGCACTAATTTATGAAAATTCACGCTATCAGCCAGACATTGCCTCAGGCACGTTATCAGCGTTGTCCGCAATGCGATACCCTTTTTTCCTTACCAGATGTGAAATCGTATCAGTCAGCCCACTGTCCCCGCTGCAACGCGCAAATTGTGAGCGGCCGCGACTGGTCAATGACACGTCTGCTGGCGATGGCGGCCACGATGCTGGTGCTGATGCCTTTTGCTTTTAGCATGCCGCTTATCGACATTCGCCTGCTGGGCATGCGCATTGACGCCAGCGTACTGGAAGGTATCGTTCAGATGACGCTACAGGGCAATGTCCTGACCGCCTCGATGGTGGCGTTCTGTACTATCGGCGCGCCGGTGACGCTGGTGGCAGGCATTGGCTATCTGGCCCTGGGTGAGCGTTTAGGGATGAATCTGCGCCCGGTGCTGCTGATGCTCGATAAGCTCAAAGAGTGGGTGATGCTGGATATTTTTTTGATTGGCATCGCCGTCGCCTCCATAAAAGTCCAGGATTACGCCGACCTCGAATTAGGCTATGGGCTGGTCGCCTATGTGGCGCTAACCGTGCTGAGCGTCATTACGTTGATTCATCTGAACATGGAGCAGCTTTGGGAGCACTTTTATCCCCAGTCGCACCATGTGACGCGGCGTGACGATCTTCAGGTCTGCCTTAACTGCCACTACACCGATATTCCTGACGCCCGCGGCCGCTGCGCGCGCTGTCATACGCCGCTTGATTTTCGACGCCGCCACAGCTTACAAAAGTCCTGGGCCGCCCTTATCGCGTCAATTGTGCTGCTGATTCCCGCCAATCTGTTGCCGATTTCGGTGGTGTACCTGAACGGATCGCGCCGTGAAGACACGATCTTCTCCGGCATCCTGTCTCTGGCATCCGGTAACGTGCCCGTCGCAGCCGTGGTGTTTATCGCCAGTATTCTGGTTCCCTTCACCAAAGTGCTGGTGATGCTGGCGCTCCTGCTCAGTATCCATTTCCGCTGCGAACAAGGCCTGAAAACCCGCATTCGTCTGCTACGTTTTGTGACCTGGGTTGGACGCTGGTCTATGCTGGATCTGTTTGTCATTTCACTAACCATGTCGTTGGTCAATCGCGATCAACTACTGGCTTTTACCATGGGACCCGCTGCGTTTTATTTTGGCGCGGCAGTGATCCTGACCATTATGGCCGTTGAGTGGCTGGATAGCCGCCTGCTCTGGGATGCACATGCAACAGGAAACGCCGACTACACCGACTAATGCTACGCTGCGCAACAAGCGTAAAATTTCACCTTTTTGGCTTCTGCCCATTATCGCAATGCTGATTGCGGGCTGGCTGCTTTGGACCAATTTTCAAGAGCGCGGCACGACCATCACCATCAATTTCCAGACGGCCGATGGCATCGTGCCCGGCCGCACGCCTATCCGCTATCAGGGCGTGGAAGTCGGTACTGTGCAGGGCATCAATCTTAGCGACGACTACAAAAAGATTCAGATCAAGGCCAGCATTAAGAGCGACATGCGCGATGCGCTGCGTGAAAATACGCAGTTCTGGCTGGTCACGCCAAAAGCCTCACTGGCGGGGGTTTCCGGTCTGGATGCGCTGGTGGGGGGGAACTACATCGGCATGATGCCAGGCGATGGTAAAGAAAGTGACACCTTTACCGCGCTGGATACCCAACCGAAATACCGCGTGAATACCGGTGAGCTCATGATTCACCTGCATTCATCCGACCTCGGCTCGCTGAACACTGGCTCGTTAGTGTATTACCGCAAAATCCCGGTGGGCCGTGTCTACGATTACAGCATTAACAATCAGAACAACGGCGTGTCGATTGACGTCCTGATTGAGCGGCGCTTCGTGAACCTGGTGAAAACCAGCAGCCGCTTCTGGAATGTGTCAGGAATGAATGCAGACGTCAGCCTGAGCGGGGCCAGAGTACAGCTAGAAAGCCTGTCAGCCTTAGTCAACGGCGCTATCGCCTTTGACTCGCCTGAGGGCGCGGAAGCCGCCAAAACCGATCAGAACTATCAGCTCTATCCCGACCTGGCTCACAGCCAGCGTGGCGTGCTGATATCGCTGGATCTGCCCAGCGGGGATAATCTCTCAGCCAACCGTACGCCGCTGATGTATCAGGGCTTAGAAGTCGGCACCCTGACCAAACTGAATCTGCAGGATGGCGGTAAAGTGACCGGTGAGATGACGATCGATCCCTCTGTCGTGGGACTGATGCGTGAAGGCACGCGTATTGAGATGCGCAGCCCCAAACTCAGCCTCACGGATACCAGCCTGAGCAGCCTGCTGACCGGTAACACCTTTGAGCTGGTGCCTGGCGATGGTGCACCGCAGCAGCATTTTACGGTGGTCGCACCCAATAAAACGCTGCTGCAGCAACCCAATGTTCTCACCGTGAAACTGAGCGCCCCCGAAAGCTACGGCATCGATGCCGGCCAACCCCTGATGTTGCACGGACTAAAAATTGGTCAGGTAATTTCCCGGGATCTGGATGCAAACGGCGTTAATTTTGTTGTCGCGGTCAATCCTGACCAGCGCCAACTGGTCCACGGCGACAGTAAATTCATTGTGAACAGTCGCCTTGACGTGAAATTCGGCCTGGATGGCATGCAGGTGCTGGGCGCCAGCGCCCGCGAGTGGGTCGATGGCGGTATTCGTCTGGAGCCGGGTAAACAAGGCGCACCTAAGACGGCCTATCCCCTCTTTGCCGATGCTGAACGCGCGGAAGAAGGCATTACCGGCGATGGCCCATCCACCACGCTGATGCTGACGGCGAAAAGCCTGCCAGACGTTCAGGCCGGCTCAATTGTGCTCTATCGTAAATTCCAGGTCGGTGAAATTACGCAAGTCACCCCGCGCGCTGATGCGTTTGATATCGCGGTCCACATCAAACCGGAATACCGCAAACTGCTCTCTGCTGAAAGTGTGTTCTGGGCAGAAGGCGGCGCACGCGTTCAGCTTAACGGCAGTGGGTTAACCGTGCAGGCCTCGCCGCTAAACCGGGCGTTGAAAGGCGCCATTAGCTTCGACAACCTGACGGGCGCGAAAATTGATAAAGGCGCGAAGCGCGTGCTTTATCCGTCTGAAACGGCTGCACGGGCCGTGGGCAGCCAGATTACGTTACATACCTATGACGCCAGCAAGCTGTCCGCCGGCATGCCAATTCGTTACCTCGGTATCAATGTGGGACAAATCGAGTCGCTGTCGCTGAGCGATGACAACAATCAGGTGGTGGCGAAGGCCGTACTTTACCCTGAATATGTGCAGAGTTTTGCCCGCGTCGACAGCCGTTTCTCGGTGGTATCGCCAGAAATTTCTGCCGCAGGTGTAAATCATCTGGAAACGATCCTCCAGCCTTATGTCAACGTCGATCCGGGTAAAGGCCGTGGCGCGCGCACCTTTGAGCTGCAGGAAAGCACCATCACGGATTCACGTTACCTTAACGGCCTGAACATCTATGTGGATGCGACCGAAGCGGGTTCCCTGTCGCTGGGTACGCCGGTGCTGTTCCGCGGGGTAGAAGTAGGCACGGTGACCGGTACATCGCTGGGGAATATGGCAGACCGCGTACAAATCGCGCTGCGTATCAGTAAGAAATACCAGCACCTGGTCCGCAACAATTCGGTGTTCTGGCTGGCCTCGGGCTATAACCTGGACTTTGGCCTGATTGGCGGCGTGGTGAAAACCGGCACCTTCCAGCAGTTTATCCGTGGCGGTATTCAGTTTGCTACGCCGCCGACCGTGCCGCTGGCACCGCAGGCAACGTCAAACAAACACTTCCTGCTGCAGGATGAACCGCCTAAAGACTGGCGTAACTGGGGAACGGCGATCCCCGACCCGAATCAACCTTAAGCCATACGGGCAGCCCAGGCTGCCCGTTTTCTTTTGGCGTGCTACACTGCCGCCTTTGCCTCAAAGAGAACTTATCCGTGTCCGACTCCGCCTCACGCTTCCCTGCCGAATTCCTCGATCTGATACGCCAGAGCTTGCCCGATGATACTGACCTGCAGCAGTTTATTGACATCAGCCTGCAGCCATTACGTCGCAGCCTGCGCGTTAACACCTTAAAGATCGGCGTTAGTGACTTTCTGACACAAACCGCGCATTACGGCTGGCAGTTGACGCCGGTTCCCTGGTGTGCGGAAGGATTCTGGATAAATCGCGAGGACGAAAGCCTGCCGCTGGGCAGCGTTGCGGAGCATCTGAGCGGCCTGTTTTATATCCAGGAAGCCAGCTCAATGCTGCCGGTGACAGCACTGTTTGCGGCCCAGCCCGATGCCATGAGCGTCATGGATATGGCTGCTGCCCCCGGTTCCAAGACCACCCAGATTGCCGCCTGCATGCACAACCGGGGCGTTATTCTGGCCAACGAGTTTTCCGCCAGCCGGGTCAAAGTGCTTCATGCCAACATAACCCGTTGCGGCGTAACCAACAGCGCCCTGACCCACTTTGATGCCCGCGTCTTTGGGCCTGCGCTGCCGGAACAGTTTGATGCCATTTTGCTGGACGCGCCCTGCTCGGGTGAAGGCGTCATGCGTAAAGATGCTGATGCCCTGAAAAACTGGTCGCTGACCAGCACGCAGACTATCGCGCAGACTCAGCGCGACCTTATCGAAAGCGCGTTCCACGCACTCAAGCCCGGCGGTACGCTGGTTTACTCTACCTGTACGCTTAATCAGATTGAGAACCAACAGGTTGTCGCCTGGCTGCTGGCGCGCTATCCGGACGCCGTTGAAATCGCCCCGTTGAATGGGTTGTTTGCCGGGGCGGAGCGGGCCGCGACGCCTGAAGGTTATCTTCACGTTTTCCCGCACCTGTTCGACAGCGAAGGGTTCTTTGTCGCCTGCTTGCGTAAAACGGCCTCTGTCACACGGCTACCTGAACCGACCTATAAAGTCGGTAAGCTGCCGTTCAGCCACGTCAGTCGCAAACTGGAAAGCGAGATTGTACAGTCGGCGGCGCAGGTGGCGATTCAGTGGGATGACAACCTTCAGCTCTGGCAGCGCGATAAGGAGATCTGGCTGTTCCCGGACGGTGTGACACCGCTGTTAGGTAAGGTCCGTTTCTCGCGGATTGGCCTGAAGCTGGCCGAAACCTTTGCAAAAGGCTATCGCTGGCAACACGAGGCCGTCATTGCCCTTGCCTCCCCGCGCCCCGATCAGACGTTTGCGCTAAACGAAGCTGAAGCTGAAGAGTGGTATCGCGGTCGCGATATTTATCCTGAAAGCGTCCCCACGCGGGATGAAATGATAGTGACCTATCAGGATCAGCCGCTCGGGCTGGCTAAACGTGTTGGCAGCCGTATTAAAAACAGCTATCCCCGCGAGCTGGTACGCGACGGCAGGCTGTTCCGGTAATCGCCCCACTCGCCTTTTGTGACACTGTCACCAAATGATCCCATTTTCACCCTGCAAAAGGGGTGATTCGTGGTGGTTAGCGGGCAAGACAGGCGGTAATGAGAACGGAAGAACGCCGGCAGAAGCCGGCGTTGTGATGTCACGACCTCAGGCGGGACGCGTTTTGGCCGGGTGCGTCAGCAGCTTAGCGGCAGGCCGGACAGGACGCCGGACCAGTTCACCGCCACAGTTCGGACACCGCCCTTTAAGGTGCTGCTCAGCGCAGGCGGCGCAAAACGTGCACTCGAACGAACAGATGCGCGCATCGTGGGATGCCGCAGGCAAATCAATATCACAGCGTTCACAGTTAGGGCGCAGTTCCAGCATGGCATCTTCCTCGGCGATTTCGGCTTTCAGCGTGACAAAACCCGCGCACCTTGTCGAGGATTTTCATCGTGCCAGCGGCACGTTCAGGGCCGTTGTTCATCGGGGCGGAGATGACTGAGTCAGCGTCTTATTCGTGGCAGGGTCGTCATCATTCTCGTCCCCGCCATCATCTTCGCCGCCTTCCTCGTCCTCGTTTATCTCATCACTGTTGACCATCGCCGCCTGAATCGCCTCGTCTTCCAGCACCGGATTAAGCGCCGCGCCTAAGGGCGATGTCGCCAGGCTGTCTGGCAACACCACGTGCGGCAGGGGTACTTCGGTGGTGGGTAACGGCTGCGGCGTTTTCATGAAGCTCAGTGCGGCAATCAGCAGCGTACACAGGGTGAAGAACAGATAGAGCAGGTTGCTGCCGAAGGGCTGCATCAATGTACCCACCAGTAAGGGACCGATGCTGGCCCCGATGCCAAATGCCATCAGCAGACAGGCCGTCAGGGAAACGCGCTGCTCGGCAGCCACCTGATCGTTAGCCAGGGCAACCTGTAAAGGATAAAGCGCAAACTGCACCATGCTGGCGACAAACGCGATACCCAGTACCCAGTTAAAGGGAAGATTTGGCAGCAAGACCAGCGGCAAACAGGCCAGCATCAAAACCAGTGAGATATAAAACAGCAGTCGCTGGCGGTCATAGCGATCGGACAGCCAGCTGAGCGGAAACTGCGAGACGAGTCCGGCGAAGATGGTCAGGCTCATAAAGATACCGGTCTGCGCGTCGCTGAACCCTTTGCTGCTGGCATAGACCGGCGCCAGACCATAGAACGCGCCGACAACCATGCCGGTTAACAGGGTGGTACTGAGCAACTTAGGAATGGTGCGAATAAAATAGCCCAGCTCCATCGGTGCAGGCGACATGGGCCGGACGTGCGTGCGCGTCGTCAGCGCAATGGGCACCAGACAAAGCGCAAAGCAGAGCGCCACGATCAGGAGCGTGTTAATACCAAACCCGCTTTGCAGCGTCAGGACCACCTGACCGCTGCTTAAGCCAAGGTAGGTCGCCACCATATAGAAGCCAAAAATCAGGCCGCGCTGGGAAGATTCCGCCTGGTCATTGAGCCAGCTCTCCAGCACCATGTACTGACACATCATGCACAGGCCGATAATCAAACGCAGGAAAACCCACAGCGGTATAAAGTCCGTCAGCCCGTGCCCTATTACCGAGGCGGTGATAATCCCGGCGCAGGCGACGTAAGCGCGAATATGGCCGACGCGGGCAATCAGGTTGTGTCCCACTTTTCCACCAATCACCAGGCCAATGTAATAGGCGGCAATAATCGCGCCGATTAAGGCACCGTTTACCGCTTCATGCGCCAGGCGAAGTGACACATAGGTGGTCAGCAAGCCCGAACCCAGCAGCATTAACAGCGTCGTGGTATAAAGCGGCAGAAATGTTCTGAGTATTTTTCGCATACGACTCCCTGTCTACCCCGTTGGTCGGTGTCCTGTCAGAGTTAACCATAGTTGATTTTGTCACGGTTTAGGTCGGGACAATTCCGACTATAAAAAAAGCCCGTAAACCACCTGGCTTACGGGCTGCTGACTCAGGCGTTGGGGAAGGTAATACTGTTTCCCGGTGCCTCACGATGAAGATGGATAAAGTTAAGATGGCGTTCGTATTGATCGAGGATATCAATAATCACCTGTTCTTTGCTGTAGTCCATCAGGTCATTGCCCTGACTGCCTTCCAGCAGGAAGGTTTCCAGCCGGTAATAGGTCGATTTTCCGCTACGCGCGCGGTAGGTAAAGCCCGGTATAGAGTACTGCTGAGGCCAGACCTGATAGAGGAAATCCTGCTCCTCGCCCAGTTGCACCCGCAGGTCCAGATAACCCAGGGGATGTTCGTCATTGGCCGCAACCCTGTCCAGCGTAACCTTAGCCCCCCGCAGCTCTAGCTCTTTCGCCACTTCCTGCATGGCAGGGAAGAGAGTTTCTTCCATCATCTTCAGCGTGTAACGCGAGCCAGGATAGTTCATCAGGCGCGACAGGCGTTTTTTCCAGGTCAGACGATCGGTCGCATGGGCCAGATAGGGTGCAGTTTCCCGTGAAGCACTGGCGCGGCGGTAATCTTCAACCTTAAGTGATTTATACAACCCCGCCATCACAAAGAAGATCACGAAGCTAAATGGCAGCCCCATGATAACCGTCGTGTTTTGCAGCGCGGTAATGCCGTTGGTCATCAGCATACTTAACGTCAGGACGCCGATGGCTACCGACCAGAAAATACGCAGCCAGTTGGGGGCATCACTGTTAATGTCTTTCAACTTTGAGGTGAAGTTACCTAACACCAGCGATCCGGAATCCGCTGAGGTGACGTAGAACAACATGCCGGTAATGGTGGCGACCGATGCGCTCAGCTTAAACGCCGGATACTGCGCCAGCAGGCTGTAGAAGCCACGTTCGGCGTGCGTCATGACTTCCTGTGCAAAACCGGCGTCGCCGTGAATAATTTCATACAGGGCCGCGTTGCCGAATACGGACAGCCACAGCAGCGTAAAGGTAAAAGGAATCACCAGCGTACCCAGAACGAATTCACGGATGGTACGGCCGCGAGAGATACGCGCCAGGAACAGGCCGACGAACGGCGACCAGGCAACCCACCAGGCCCAGAAAAACAGCGTCCAGCTGTTCATCCACTGCGTTGGCCGGTCAAAGGCAAAGGTGTTCAGCGTCATGCCCATAAAGCGGTTGATGTAGTCTCCCACATTAAGCACCAGCGCATTCAGCAGGAAACTGGTGTTGCCTGCAAACAGAACAAACAGAATCAGGCAGAGCGCCAGGGCGACATTCAGTTCCGACAGAATACGGATACCTTTGTCCACACCGGAGGTCACAGAAATGGTGGCGATAACCACTGATAAAACGATCAGCGCGGTCTGGGCAGTTAACCCTTCCGGAATATCAAACAACACTTTCAGCCCGTAATTGAGCTGCACTACACCGATGCCAAGCGTAGTGGCGATACCGAAAATCGTGCCGATAACGGCGGCGATATCAACCGTGTGCCCAATCGGCCCGTTGATGCGCTTGCCAAAAATGGGATACAGCGCCGAACGAATGGTGAGCGGCAGATTATACCGGTAGCTAAAGTAGCCGAGCGCAATCCCCATCAGGGCATACATTGACCACCCGGTTAAGCCGTAATGGAACAGCGTCCAGACCATCGCCTGGCGGGCCGCCTCCATGGTCTGCCCTGCACCTTCCGGCGGCTGCATATATTGCGAAACAGGTTCGGCTACCGAGAAAAACATCAGGTCGATACCGATACCGGCAGCAAACAGCATCGCCGACCAGCTCAGTACACTAAACTCTGGCTTTGACTGCTCCGGCCCCAGCTTGATTGAGCCGAAACGGGAACAGGCCATGTAAATCACAAACACAATGTAGAGCGTGGCCGCCAGCATGTAATACCAGCCGAACGCGGAAGATACCCAGTTGACTGCCTTGAGGATCCAGCCTGCGGCTTCGTTACTGAACAAAATGGTGATGAGTGAAAAGGTCAGAATCAATCCCGCCGATGTATAAAACACTACAGGATTGATTCTGTCTTTTTCACTACTAGGTGGACTCGTCATCGTTTACCTCTGGTTGTTGGCGTGTAAATTTTGCAAGGGATCATCCTGTTTGGATAATCCGGCGTCCCGGCGTCGTGTGTTTTTACGCTTCGTTTCCTGCTGTTACATTCTGGTCAAAACTAGCAAATCTGCCACACTTACCGCTTCACTTACTCAACTTTTAGGACACATCATCCTAACAAGGATTCTATTTATATTGAACATCCAATCAAAAAAAGTTTAAATAGGGGTTCGGTTTCAGGCTGGAGTGAGAGTCATGCCAAAGGTAGGGATGCAGCCAATACGACGTCGGCAGCTGATCGATGCAACGCTGGGAACAATTAATGAGGTGGGTATTAATGATGCCACCATTGCCCAGATTGCACGGCGCGCAGGGGTTTCAACGGGCATCATCAGTCATTACTTCAAGGATAAGAACGGCCTGCTGGAAGCCACCATGCGCGATGTGACGCGTCAGCTACGTGAGGCGGTCGCGAGTCGACTGGCGTCCCTGACAGAGGCCTCCGCAGAGGTCCGGCTACGCGCTATCGTTGACGGCAACTTCGACGAAAGTCAGATCGAACGTGCGGTAATGAAAGCCTGGCTTGATTTCTGGTCGAGCAGCATGCATCAGCCGCAGCTCAAACGTCTGGAACGGGTCAGCCACCGGCGGTTGTTTTCCTCTTTAGCGGTTGAATTTCGCCGCCAGTTACCAAAGGAAAAGGCCCGTCTTGCCGCGTACGGGCTGGCGGCCATGATCGACGGTCTGTGGTTACGCGCCGCGTTGAGTGGCAAGCCGTTTGACGCCGCCACCGCCCGAACACTGACCACCCAATTCATTCGTCAGCAGTTAGCTGGCGAACACGAGTAACGGAACCAGGAGAAATTATGTCCCGATTCAACGAGCAACAACTCTACATCAATGGTACCTACGTTGCCGCCACCTCTGGAGAAACCTTCCAGAGCATCAATCCGGTCAACGGTGAGGTTCTGGCTGATGTTCAGATCGCCGGACGCGAGGATGTCGATCGTGCCGTCGCCGCTGCCAGAAAAGGACAAAAGATCTGGGCAGCGATGACCGCAATGGAACGTTCACGCATTCTGCGTCGTGCGGTTGATATCCTGCGCGAGCGCAATGATGAGCTGGCTGAGCTGGAAATGCTTGATACCGGTAAGCCGTTCAGTGAAACCTCCAGCGTGGACATCGTGACCGGTGCCGACGTACTGGAATATTACGCTGGGCTGATCCCTGCGCTGGAAGGCCAGCAAATTCCGCTGCGTGATACCTCGTTTGTTTATACCCGCCGCGAACCGCTGGGCGTTGTTGCGGGCATCGGTGCCTGGAACTATCCGATCCAGATCGCGCTGTGGAAGTCAGCGCCTGCTCTGGCCGCCGGCAACGCCATGATCTTCAAGCCCAGTGAAGTCACGCCACTGACGGCCCTGAAACTGGCTGAAATCTACACGGAAGCGGGCGTGCCGGATGGCGTGTTCAACGTGCTGCCGGGAACCGGTGCGGTGACCGGCCAGCTGCTGACCGAACATCCTGGCATTGATAAAGTCTCGTTCACCGGCGGCGTCGTCAGTGGTAAGAAGGTAATGGCGAACGCGGCCGGTTCTACGCTGAAAGACGTTACGATGGAGCTGGGCGGTAAGTCACCGCTGATCATCTTTGATGATGCCGATCTCGATCTCGCCGCGGATATCGCCATGATGGCTAACTTTTACAGTTCAGGCCAGGTGTGTACTAACGGCACGCGCGTGTTTATTCCCGCCGGGCTGCAGTCGGCGTTTGAAGCCAAAATTCTTGAGCGCGTTGCGCGCATCAAAGCGGGCGACCTGCGCGATCCTGAGACTAACTTTGGCCCGTTGGTCAGCTTTAGCCACCGCGACAACGTCATGCGCTTTATCGCCTCTGGCGTTGAAGAAGGCGCACGTCTGCTGTGTGGCGGAAAACGCTTAACGGGCGAAGGCTTTGATCAGGGCGCCTGGGTTGAACCCACCGTATTCAGCGACTGCCGTGACGAGATGAAGATTGTCCGTGAGGAAATCTTTGGTCCTGTGATGTCAATTCTGAGCTACACCTCTGAAGACGAAGTGATACGTCGGGCCAATGACACCGAATTCGGTCTGGCTGCCGGCCTGGTCACGCAAGACCTTAACCGCGCGCACCGCGTGATCCATCAGATTGAAGCCGGTATTTGCTGGATTAACACCTGGGGTGAATCTGCCGCCGAAATGCCGGTTGGTGGCTATAAGCACTCTGGCGTGGGACGTGAAAACGGCCTGATGACGCTGCAAAATTACACCCAGGTGAAGTCGGTTCAGGTAGAACTGACGCGTTTTCAGTCTGTATTTTAATCCCCCTACCTGAGGAGCGACGAATGGAATTTGATTACATTATCATTGGAGCCGGATCCGCAGGGAATGTCCTGGCTACCCGACTGACCGAAGACAGCAATGTGAATGTCTTACTGCTGGAAGCGGGCGGCCCCGACTATCGTTTTGATTTCCGAACCCAGATGCCTGCGGCACTGGCTTACCCTTTACAGGGAAAACGTTATAACTGGGCCTACGAAACGGAACCTGAGCCTTACATGAACAACCGCCGGATGGAGTGTGGCCGAGGCAAAGGCCTGGGCGGTTCATCACTGATCAACGGCATGTGTTACATCCGCGGTAACGCCATGGATCTGGACAACTGGGCGACCATGCTCGGTCTGGAAAACTGGAGCTACCTGGACTGTCTGCCCTACTACCGTAAATCAGAAACCCGTGATACGGGCGCCAACGATTACCACGGCGGAGAGGGTCCGGTCAGCGTGACCACGCCGAAGAAAGGCAATAACGTTCTGTTTGAGGCGATGATTCAGGCAGGCGTTCAGGCCGGCTATCCGCGTACCGATGACCTTAACGGCTATCAGCAGGAAGGCTTTGGTCCAATGGACCGCTTTGTCACGCCTGAAGGTCGTCGTTCAAGCACCGCGCGCGGCTATCTGGACAGGGCGAAAAATCGTGCCAACCTGAAAATCGTTACGCATGCCACGACCGATCGCATTTTGTTTGAAGGCAAGCGTGCAATAGGTGTCGAGTACCTGATCGGCGACAGCAATACGCTGCATACGGTTCACGCCCGCCGTGAAGTCTTGCTGTGTGCAGGGGCCATTGCCTCCCCTCAGATCCTGCAGCGTTCCGGCGTGGGTTCAGCCGAGTTGCTGAACCAGTTCGATATTCCGGTGGTACATGACCTGCCAGGCGTGGGTGAAAATCTGCAGGATCACCTGGAAATGTACCTGCAGTACGAGTGCAAAGAGCCGGTCTCGCTCTATCCGGCGTTGAAATGGTGGAACCAGCCTAAGATTGGCGCGGAATGGCTGTTTAACGGCACCGGCGTCGGGGCAAGCAACCAGTTTGAGGCAGGTGGATTTATTCGCAGCCGCGAAGAGTTTAGCTGGCCGAATATTCAGTACCATTTTCTGCCGGTCGCGATTAACTATAACGGGTCAAATGCGGTAGATGCGCACGGTTTCCAGTGTCACGTTGGCTCTATGCGGTCGCCGAGCCGGGGTCATGTGCGCTTGAAATCGCGCGATCCACGTCGCCATCCTGCGATCCTGTTCAACTATATGTCTCATGAGCAGGACTGGCACGAATTCCGCGATGCCATCCGCATTACGCGTGAGATCATTAATCAGCCGGCCCTGGATAAATACCGCGGACGTGAAATCAGTCCGGGCATTGAATGCCAGACCGATGAAGAACTGGATGAGTTTGTCCGTAATCACGGCGAAACGGCCTATCATCCCTGCGGCACCTGTAAAATGGGCAATGACGAGATGTCGGTCGTTGACGGTGAAGGCCGCGTTCACGGACTCCAGGGATTACGCGTTGTCGATGCCTCAATTATGCCGCTGATCATCACCGGTAACCTGAATGCGACCACCATTATGATCGGTGAAAAAATTGCCGACTGCATTCGTGGACTTGATGCTCTGCCACGCAGCACGGCTGACTACTATGTGGCGGGCGAAGCGCCCGTTCGTACGGAACCCGCGCGCCCAGCGTAAGGTTTTCTACGACATCAAAGCCGGACTGCTGTCCGGCTTTTTTTTTGCCGAAACGCAACCGTGCCTAAACCCCAGCAATATTGACCTGATATTTGTCAAAAACCCGAACAAACAGGCTGTGCCTGGGGCGGTTTTAATGATATAACGCTACTGTGTTCATTACCGGAGGCTTTCCCCGTCCACTGAAGAGAAGCAACAACGTGGATGCATTGTTTAATTATGAGCAGGATGTTCATTACTCTTTTTACCCCCCTTTTTACCCTCGCACCTGTCAGCGTTAACGCCGTCGATCAGCACTGGCGCAGCGCCCTTTAGTCCCCTTTCTGCCAGCCAACTTCTTTTCTGCCGTTGCGTTACGCATCACGGTAAACCATGACGTCGATTGATGGAGAAAACCCATGCGCGCCTGGGGATTATTAGTACTCGCTATTGTTACGGAAATTATAGGTACCCTGACTATGAAATGGTCCAGCCTGAATCAGAGTCAGCTGGGTTATGTGGTCATGCTGGGGATGATTGCCTGTTCTTATTTTTTTTTGAGTTTCGCCATCAAGCGCATTGCGCTGGGTGTGGCTTACGCGCTCTGGGAGGGCATTGGCATTCTGCTGATCACCTTATTTAGCGTGCAGCTTTTTGATGAAACCCTGTCGTTAATGAAAATCTGCGGTTTGATCACGCTGATGACGGGCATTCTGCTCATTAAAGTCGGCAGCGGTGAGGTGAAGGAGGCAGAACATGATCCTGCCTGATGTGATCCATTTTGCCTGGCTGGCACTGGCGGTCCTGCTGGAGATAGCCGCAAATATTTTGCTTAAGTACAGCAACGGCTTTAAAAAAATCCTCCCGGGAATGCTGTCTCTGGCCTGCGTGCTGCTGGCGTTTAGCGCGCTGTCTCAGGCGGTTAAAGGCATCGATCTGTCGGTTGCTTACGCCCTGTGGGGCGGCTTTGGTATCGTCGCGACCGTGGCAGCAGGATGGATACTGTTTGGTCAGCGGCTCAACCTCAAGGGCTGGGCGGGGCTTGTGCTGTTATTGCTGGGCATGATCATTCTGAAACTGGCCTGATAACAGGGGGACGCTGACGTCCCCTTTTTCATCTTTATCCCTGGATTCGCAAAAACATGCCCGCACGTTCTGGCAGCAATGCCGGTTCGAAACCATAACGGGCATAAAAACCCGGCGAGCCATGACTGGCAATCAAACTGATGTAGGCGGAGGGCGGCGCATGGCGCGCTATCCAGGCCATCAACGCCGTCATAATACGATCGCCCACCCCCTTTTTATGATGTTGTGGCAGCACAGCAATATCGGTAATGACAAAAAAGCAGCCTCCGTCGCCAATCACTCTTCCCATGCCAACCGGCGCGTCCTGATGGCAAACCACCACGCTGTACAAACCGTTTCTTAACCCCGTCTTTGCGGCCTGTTCCGTTTTGTCACTTAATCCTGCGCTCACTCTGATGTGGCGATAGGTTTCTACAGACGGTATTTCTTCCCGAATGATATAGTCCACGTTACTGACCCCCTGGTAATATAAATATCCAACCCTTCTCGGTTTGATTGATATTAATGGTGAAAAAACGCGAGATATAACGATGATTTCTGCGCCAAACGGTGAGTTAAACTCACCTGTAGCAGGCAACCGCCTGCCCTCGTTAATGGCGCTGCGCTGTTTTGAAGCGGCGGCGCGTTTCGAAAGTTTTGCCCGTGCAGCAGACGAACTGCATCTTACGCCCGGTGCTGTCAGCCGGGCGGTGCGCGTACTTGAAGAGGATTTAGGTGTTGCGCTGTTTGCGCGTCGTAACCGGAAAGTCTGTCTGACAGAAGCAGGCGAACAGCTGGCTGACGCGGTCAGTCACGGCTTCGCCATGATCTCCCGCAGCGTAAACCGCTTACGCGCGGGAACGCGCCAGCGCGTGCTGTCATGTGAGCCCACGTTATTAATGCGCTGGCTGATTCCACGCTGGGGCGATTTTGAGGCGCGCTTCGGTAAAAATGAAATCCATCTGGTCGCGGCCAGTGGCGCATTCTCGTTTGATCAGGGGATTGATTTTGCGCTGCGCCGCAATGATTTTACTCACGTATCGCCCTGCCATATCGAACACTTGTTCAGGGAAAAGGTGGGACCGGTCTGCCGCCCCGATCGCGTCACGGTCTGGTTCGACAGCGAGCGTCCGGGTTTGAATCCGGACGCGCCTTTACTGCTCTCCAGAAGCCGCCCGGAGGCGTGGCTGGTCTGGGCGACGGCGATGCAGATACCGGCTCCCGTTAACGTGCAGCAGTGTTTCGAACATTTTTATTTTAGCCTGCAGGCGGCGGTAGCCGGGATCGGCGTAGCCATTGGACCCTGGCCGCTCGTTAAAGATGATATTCAAAGCGGCATACTGGCCGCACCAATGGGGTTTGTGGAAGATGGCTCAGAGTATTGCCTGTTCTCGCCTGAGGTCGCAAAGGCAGGAACGCTTGAGCGCGACCTCACAGACTGGCTGCACGAAATCAGTGGAACAGCGTAATCGTCGCTCGCGTTGTCGCCTCGCGCCTGGCCGGGGCTTAGCTGTATTGCACCAGCATCTGCAATGCCTCATCAAACTGCCCTTTCGCTTCGGCCTCGCGAAAGTAGCGCACGCGTTCCACACAGACTTCGGTAGGCGTTGTGCCGCTATGCAATAAGGTCATAACCTCATCGGCGAAGGCATCAAGCGGCATGCTGTCAGGATCCTGAGACTGCCCGGGCGCTAACTCGGTTTGCACCTGTGGCGGGATAATCTCAATCACCTCAACCTTCCCTTTTAACAGCGGCCGAAGGGCTGCGGTATAGGAGTGAAGTGCCGCTTTAGTGGCGCTGTAGGTCGGCGACGCAGGGAAAGGGACAAATGCCAGCCCGGACGACACGTTAATAATAGCCGCAGCGGGCTGAGCACTCAGGTGATCGATTAGCGCATCAGTGAGCCTGACGGGCGCAATAAAATTGGTTTCGGTCATTCTCACAACATCGCTCAGGTCGCGGCGTGAAGTGATGTCCTCAGGGCTAAAGACGCCAGCATTGTTGACTAAAACATTCAGGTGCGGATACGTCTGGAGCAGCAGAGGAATGGCGTGACTGACGTCATCCGCATCGGTGACATCTAAAACCCAGGTCGCTATGCCTTCTCGTCCGGCCGCCGCTTCGTCCAGCGCGTCCTGACGACGCCCGGTAATAATCACCTTGTTCCCGGCGTCATGCCAGCGATGCGCCAGTGCGCGCCCAATGCCCGTTCCCCCACCGGTGATCAACAATGTATTGCCGTGCTTATTCATCTTGCGTGCTCCCGTTTGAACCGCCATAAATAATCAGCGAGCGCATTATCTCGCCGATTAATTATTAACCACAGCGTCAGAATCCTCTCACTTTTTTCTCAACGGGTGGACTTAACCACCACGTTAGGGCTTAGTTACCGCCTTAGTGCAAGTATAACTAACTGATTAACGGGGTTTTACCATGTCTGCGACACGAGGTTGGTCCACGGAACTGGAGGGGTTACGCGGCATCGCTTCTCTTTGGGTACTGCTGGGCCACATAAGTCTGCTTATCCATTGCCATATTACCTTGATCTCCTCACCCGGCATTGGCGTGGATCTCTTTATCCTGCTTTCGGGCTATCTGATGGCAAAAAACTATGTGGAACGCCAGCACAAGGAGCCCTGGCAACGCGCGGAAACCATTAAAAAATTCTGGTTACGCCGTTTTTTCCGCATTGCCCCGCTTTATTATCTGCTGCTGGCGGTTGCCCTGATCTATGGCCCCTGGTTTGGTGAGATGCGCGATACCATTGCCCAGTTTTATTCCGGGACCGCAACAGAATCCTCACGCTATGCGGATCAGTCGTTCATGAACGTGCTGACGCATCTGTCATTCCTGTTTGGCGTGCTGCCCGCCTATGGATTCAATACCACGCTGCCCGACTGGAGCATTGGGCTGGAAATGCAGTTCTATCTGCTGTTTCCGTTTATGATGCTGGCGGTGATGCGCTTCGGTTACGCGACCGCCCTGCTAAGCATGATGGCGCTGAGTTGCGCAGGCCGTTACCTGCTGCCCGACTACTATGAAGCCTTTGAAATGCCGTCAATGATTCTGATTAAACTGAATATGTTTATTTCAGGCATGCTGCTGGCTGAAGCGGTACGCCGTAAATCCCTGCTGTACGTGCTGTTTGCCCTTGCCGGACCGGCCGTAAGCGTGCTGATTGGGCTGGGTGCCATTAAGCTGCAGGTGATGCTGGAAGCCTTTATGATTATCGGTATGGCGGCCGTGCTCTGGCAGTATCAGGAAAGCAGCCTGATGGCAAAACTGATCCGCATTCCGCGTAAGGTGTTAAACAACCGTCTGAGTACATGGCTGGGCGATGTGTCGTTTTCGGTTTACTTGCTGCATCTGCTGATCGTGATCCCGGCCATTGCGCTGTTGCTCAATCAAACGGACATTGAGTATCAAAATGATCTGACGCGTTTTTTGATTGTTTGTGCCGTATCGATTCCGGTGACCTACGCGCTGGCATCATTACTGTTTAACTGTGTGGAAAAACCGGGAATAAAACTGGGCAAGAAGTTTCTGGCGCCCAGGCCTGCACGCTGATGAAAAGATGGCTCGCACTGGCGAGCCATTTTTTTACTTCACAATGCTTTACCCACGTCGTGCTGCCTCTCCCTTACATGCTCATCAGGTGATTCCGGCGTATCTGCGATGCTGCTGTGCGTCTTTAATCCCGCATAATGGGCGGGATCGGCCCTGCTGTGCGTCAGACTTTGCGCCGTTGCGCCGAATGAAATGATCAAAAACAACCAGGCCACTGCTAACGGTTTCCTCATTGTGCTTTCCCATGCTGTGAATGGAGTCGCTATAGTGAAGAAACTGGCGTAATGAACTGTCTGATAAACTTAAAATTCATGTCAAGATTGTTACCCCGATCACATATTTATCGGACGTATACGCGCTGTGTTCGTCGCACAGGCACACCTTACCCAACGCCGTCACTTCAGGGTTTGATCTGTTGGGTAGCGTGACGGGATCACTGATGAGCAACAGAGTGGCGAGCGCAGATCCAGGCCCGCTACGAGGTCATGTCTGCCCTTCGCTGCCCGTCGATCCGGGTTAGTGGCAACCACCATTTAAATTTATGATTTAATAAAAAACGCCTCCTCAATCTGACTCAATACATCAACCCATTGCATATTTTTCGGCCATTACCTTACGACATTCAAGACATAACAAAAATATCGTCATTTATTGATTAAGATCATTTTTTAAATTCAAAATAATAATATTAACAATACTTATGTAAATTTTGGCCTTTTTGTTAATCATTTTCCTGACGCGTGCCGATAGAGAACAAAACAGCAATCCATCGGGAACATATCCATGAAAATCTCCACTCGTCTTGCAACCGGTTTCGGTTTGTTAATTTTGCTTTCCATTATCTGCACCTCTGTCTCACTTAACTCGCTGCATAACGCTAAAACCGGAATGGATGAGGTCGTGAATGTCAAAATGCGGAAGTACCAGTTGATTCTTGATATGCGCGGCGAACTCAGGGATTTGGCGATAGCCGTGCGAAATCTGGCCTTGTTGAGCGACGTTAAGGAAATGCAGCCTGAATGGGAGCGTCTTGAAGCGCAAAAAAAACTGTTCGCGGAAAACCGTGAAACGCTTGAGGTGATCATGCAAAGCCAGTCCACGGCTGAAGAACAGGCTGCCTTAAACCACATTAAAGAACTGGAAGGCACGGTGATGAGCGCTTTCGAAGCTGCCGGGCAACTGGGGCTGAAGAATGAGCGAGATGAAGCGACGCGTTATCTCATGGAGACCTTGCGCCCCTTGCAACGCAATATGCTGGATGCGCTAAACAAAACCACAGACATTCTCATGCATAACAGCCGCAACGCGGTGGAAGTTAACAGCGTGGCAACCAGCCGGGCGTCCTTGACGCTGGTGTTTTTATCCGTGCTTTCCGTGCTGTTCTCCCTCGCCACCGGCTATGTCATCACCCGGGTGTTAATGCGCCAGTTGGGCGGTGAGCCTGCCCAGGCCCAGGAACTGGCGGCCGCGATTGCCTCGGGCGATTTGACCGCCAGCGTCACGCTCCGCCGTAATGATTCCACCAGCCTGCTGGCTTCACTGGATGGTATGCAGGCTAAACTGCGTGCTCTGGTGTCAGAGATCAAACAGACCTCGGGTAACGTTGCGCTGGCAGCGGAAGAGATCGCCCAGGGGAACACGGAGCTGTCCTCACGGACCGAACAGCAGGCCGCCGCCTTGCAGGAAACCGCAGCCAGCATGGAACAGCTCACCGCCACGGTGAAAAGTAACGCCGCCGGTGCGCAAAGCACTGCGTCAACTGCCCGTGAGACCGCCGTGCTCGCGCGCAGTGGCGAAAGCGACGTACACCGGATGTCGGAAACCATGAACGACATTTCGCTGAGCGCGTCTAAAATTCGCGATATCACCGGCGTTATTGAGGGCATCGCCTTCCAGACCAATATCCTGGCCCTCAATGCCGCGGTAGAGGCCGCGCGTGCTGGCGAACAGGGCCGGGGTTTTGCCGTTGTCGCAGGTGAAGTCCGCACCCTGGCCCAGCGCAGCGCGACCGCAGCAAAAGAGATTAAGTCGCTGATTGAGCAAGCGGTTGAACAGGTTGGCAGCGGCGTCAAAGTCGCCAACGGTACAGGTGAAAGCATCCTCAAAATCGTCAGCATGGTCGGCGACCTGGCCAGCGCGATGGATGAGATCTCACTGGCCTCCTCCGAACAAATGCAGGGCATTTCTCAGGTGAGCGTCGCCGTCAGCCAGATGGACAGCGTCACCCAGAACAACGCGGCGCTGGTTGAAGAGTCATCCTCTGCTTCTCAGTCTCTTTCTGAACAGGCGCACGCATTACGCGGCATGGTAGAAGCGTTCCGGGTATAAGCCTGTCAGCACACGGCAGAAAGGCGTCGTCGCGCCGATCAGAACGCTGCCAACGCGTGACGGGGGCTGGGCCAGAACAGTGCGGCCTGGCCCCATCCCGCCTCATCGCGTCCGTCTGACTGCCAGACTTCGCCATCGTAGATAATGAAGCTTTTGCCCTGCTTATCGACACGCGGTCCGCTGTAGCCGGTGGCAATGCCATCGCGTCTGACAATATCCAGCAGGCGCTGTCGTGCTTCCCTGTCGAAAGGCCCGGCACTGAGTCGTGACGGCAGTTGCCGTATCTCTTCCGCACTGTATTTGAAGCAGTTCAGAGCACAACGATTGGCATAGACAAACACGGGATCGGCTGCGGTACTGTGGGCAAGAATGCTGTACGGCGCCTGTTCATGCAGCCACTGATAACGGTCATCGATATCATGAGGACAGTAAAGCCCATGTCCGGTGAGCGATCGGTAGCGTTCATCAATACGCTTCAGTAAGGTCAGTGGGGGTACAGTCGACACGATCATCTCCTTTGCAAGCGGCAGGATACGAGGAGCTAATGTGGCGGGATGCGCGCTGAAAATCAAGCACGCGCAACGGTGGAGAGGCATGACGCGGCAGTGCAGTCCCGGCACGCCGAGCTCAGGACTGCACTGCCGCGCAATGCACACTAGAATATTGACGACTCTCGCGCGCGATCCACAGGGTTATCCCTCACGGCATTTGATTCTCCTGGTTTGCCCTGTCTGCGAAGACAGCCAGCCTGAACGCGAACCCAAGCTGGCTGACGGGCGCTCTAGCTCAACGGCGGCCAGAAGGCTTTATTTGCCTCGATAAGATCGTCGAGAATCGCTTTTGCAACGGCGGCACTTGGTACCGTTCTAGATAAGGTAATGGCCTGCCATAACTTATGCCGGGAGCGCTGTTCCCATGCCTCCACCACGAGCTTTTCGACCGCAACCTGCTGACTCATTAACCCCTTCTGGAAAGTCGGAATGTCGCCAACCTGAAGGGGTTCCGCACCGTTGCGCCCCACCAGACAGGGAATTTCCACCATAGCGTCCGCATCAAAGTTGGGGATAGCGCCCTGATTAGGCACAATGAGCAGCATACGCTCCTGGGTATTGAAGGCGATCGCGGTCGCCAGATCGACAATATAGGAAGCATGTTCGTCTATTTCCAACTCTCCGGCGGATGAATCCCCGGCATCGGTGATTGCCCTGCAGGCGCTGAACACCTGCTTTTCACGATGCTCCATGACCTCATTCGCGCGGGTGCGTTCAGGGTTGGAATGCGCGACCACATAATCTGGGAATAAATAATATTTCAGATAGGTATTGGGCAACGTCTGGGGATCCAGCGCTTGCACATCGCGCGCCTTCAGGAAAGTATCCTTCCAGCTGGACTCCACTGATGACGATCCAGAGGGCGGAACATAGCCGTACTTTGCCACGTACTCACGCAGCTGTGGCATTAAATCATTCCCCTTCAAATCTTCAACTGCGGTCCACCAGCCAAAATGATTGAGCCCGTAGTAGCGCACCCGCATTTGCTTGCGGTCTTGCAGACCGACAATTTTTGCCATCCGACTTTCAATACCAATCGGCATGTCACAAATATTCAGGATTTTAGCCTCAGGTCGCAGGCGTCGCGTTGCCTCAGCCACGATGGCGGCCGGGTTGGAATAATTCAGCATCCAGGCGTCGGGTGAGTACTGTTGCATATAATCGACAAGCTCAAGGACACCGCCGATTGAGCGCATGCCATAGGCAATACCACCCGGCCCACAGGTTTCCTGGCCCAGAACACCATGACGCAAGGGGATTTTTTCATCTTGCTCACGCATGGGATATTTACCCACCCGAATATGCGCCATGACAAAATCGACGTCACTGAATGCTTCCTGCGGATCGGTGGTATAGCTGAACACAATGTCAGGTGCCTGTTCCTGCAAGATAATCTTACAGGCCCGGGCAATGGTTTCCTGACGGGCCGCGTCATTGTCGTAAAACTTCAGCTGGCGTAAAGGAAAGCGGTGCCGGTTCGCCAGGAGCATTAGCACAATACCCGGCGTAAAGGTGCTACCGCCGCCCGCAATTAAAACTGAGAATGTCTTCATAAAGGTTTCTCCATGGTAAGTGTTGCTTCAGACCGGGCCGGGTCTTTCATTTGGCTTTCAAGTTGCTCGCGCACCTGGGGGACCTGTAAGCCCACAATGACCTGAATACTGTTGCCACGCCGGACGACACCGTGGGCGCCCAGCGCCATAAACGCGGCATCGTTCTGCGTTTTGGCCTCATCGAGCAGTGTTATGCGCAGGCGCGTGGCGCAGTTGTTGATGCTGGCTATATTGCTGGCCCCACCCAGCGCATTCAGAAAACCCCAAGCCTGATCGCGTTGCGGGTTATGCCCGCCCGGGGAAGCTGGCGCTGCTCGCGCTGCCCGATAGTCGGCCTTGTTGTAAAGCCTGACGTCACTGTCCTCCCGACCGGGTGTTTTCAGGTTCAGCCGCAGGATGAGTTGGTGAAAAACCACGAAGTAGAGCCCCGTGAAAACCAGGCCTATACCGATTTGGGTAAAGATCATGCCGGCATGGTTAGGGAACATTGGGATCCAGTTTTGCGGCAGAAACTGGTCCAGTAAGCCGCCACCGTAGTTCCCTACCACGCCGCACATATACATTGCTGTCGCCATGCTGGCGGCCAGCACAGCGTGCACCGCAAACAGCAGAGGCGAAATAAACAGGAAGGTAAACTCCAGGGGTTCAGTGATGCCGACCAGAACGGCTGTCAACGTGGCCGGAATTAACAACCCTGCGACTTTGACCCGGTGACGCGCTGAGGCTGTCGAATAGAGCGCCAACGCAATCCCCACTGCGCCGAAGACTTTTGCATTGCCATGAAGCGCGAAACCGCCCTGAGGAAACAGTTGTTTGAGTGGTTGCGTACTCTGGCTGAACGCCTGCAGATGCTCTGCCCAGTAAACCTGGATGCCGCCTTCAACCACTGCCGGGCCAAAGATAAAAGGCCCATAAATAAAGTGGTGCAGTCCTGTCGGGATCAGGATACGTTCCAGAAAGGTATAAACCCACACGCCAACCGCGCCCGCATCGCGTAAAAACTGTTGAAGCGACTCGATGCCCATTTGAATTTTGGGCCAGCCAAACAGCGTTAACCAGGCACAGGGGATCATCGCTAAGAAGGCAACAATGACGACAAAAGATGATCCCTGAAAAATACCCAGAAAAACCGGAAGCGGTTTTTCAAAATAACGATTGTGCAGAGCCGTCACCAGACCGGCAATGACGATGGCACCGATGATGCTGGTATCCAGTGTTTTTATCCCCGCGATCATGGCCAGTCCGCTTCCGGCTTCTGTTCCTTTGGAAAAATCGACGGCAAAAAAATCGCCCCAGGTGCTGCCCATGGCATTAATTAAATAATTCCAGGTTAAAAAACTGACGACAACGGCCAGACATGCTCGCCCCTGAGCCTGTTTTGCCAACCCCACCGGGAGGCCAACCGCGAATATTAACGGCATGTTTCTAAAAACCGTCCATCCGCCCTCTTCAATAATGAAGACAATTTGATTAAATAAACTCTCTGGATGCGTTAATGCTTCCCCTACAAATAAAGGGTTGCGTAACATAATGGAAAGACCAACGATGATACCGGCGAAGGGAAATAATAATACCGGCGTAAACATGGCGCCGCCAAAGCGCTGTATTTGACTGAGCATTTAAGTTCCTCACGTAACGATTCTAAGGATACATCGTTAAAGTCAATGTAAACGCAGCCAAAATAAGGCAGTCACGCCTCTGGCAGAGTGGGACATTAACGACTTCGTGAGCGCCCTCATGGTTTTAATTTTCATCATGACGTCTATTTTCATGGCAATAACTAGACATCTCACAGCGCGGCTATAGGAAATAAAAAATCTATTTATTTATCCCCCTGCACGCATTAACTTTATGCAAGGCCTGTTGACGGTTATGTCTCCCTCTCAGGAGGTACAAAAGTGATCTATAAATTTATCGCTGACAAACTGCGTCTCCGGCTAAATTCGCCCTTTGTCGCGGTCGGGAGTGCTATTCCGGCTGAAAAAGTGCTCGCCACAGAGTTTGGCGTGGCGAGAATGACCTTGCGTAAGGCAATAGATTTACTGGTCAGAGAGGGGTTGCTGGAGCGACGGCATGGCAGCGGAACCTACGTGTCCGCAAAGGATATCAGTCATGAAACCAGTTCGCTCACCGGGCTGGCAGAAGTCTTACGTCTGCAGGGAAAAGAGGTGATCAGTAAGGTACTGGCGTTCGAGTTAATCGCCGCCCCTCCCGCCATAGCCGATCAGTTACGCATAAACAGTGGTGAACGCCTCTTTTTCTCACGTCGGTTACGTTATGTTGATGAAAAGCTGCTGATGCTCGAAGAAAGTTATATGCCAGTGAAAATATTCCCTGACCTTAGCCTGGCCCATTTGGAAAAATCTAAATTTGACTATATCGAGCAGGAGTGTGGCATTGTTTTAGAGGGCAATTATGAGTCATTAAGACCGGTTTTATCCGATAAGCGCCTGTCGCACCTGATGGATATCGCTGAGAAAACCCTCCTACTCAGAGTCGATTCGCTTTCATACAGCAATACGGGCTCTTTTATCAACTACGCCGTGATGTACAGAAACACCCACGATTATCAGGTTAACTACCATTTACGACGCACGGGTTGAGTGATCAGAGATGTCAGTACGCTTCATCAATGCACCAGAGCCCCTCTCAGGTGTGATATAATCGCCCGTTCGAATCACAGGTGCCTTGCGTGAGAGTGAATCTGGCTCACACCCTGCAGCAGGGCGCTATATTTATTGGCGACGGGTGAACGTGTTGTCTTATCTGTGCATTTACGAAAAACGCCACACATTAGGAAAATGACAAGACTTATTTCAAATCAAGGTCAGCGCAGTGCTGCCCTCGCCGTTCATATATCGCGCCAGCGCGCTGCTGTGTTTACTAAAAGCATTTTAAATATCAATTACCCTCTCCTGATTACCTGCACTCAATTGATTAATTGAACTTATAAGTCCTTTTAAAGGACCATTACTCTGGAAACTTCCACCCTGCTTGCGGAATTTACTGTTTCAGAAATATGTCTATTTTATTAATTTTTTACACGTCTTTTGCCGATAAGAACGCTGAACTTAACTTTCAGGAATTCTAAGATGAAAATCTCCACGCGTCTGGCAATCGGTTTTGGCCTGTTAATTCTGCTTTTTATTATCTGTATTACTATTTCTTTTAAAGCACTGCATTCCGCCAGCACCGGTATGGATGATGCGGTCAATGTTAAGATGCGAAAATATCAGCTCGCCGTTGATATGCGAGATGAACTGAGAGACATGGCGATTGCCGCGAGAAACCTCGCGCTTCTCAGCGATGCGAAAGCCATGCAGCCAGAGTGGGAGAGGCTGAAACTGCAAAAAGCAGCTTACTTAAAAAATCGTGAAGCGCTTGAAACAATCATGCGTGAGGATTCCACGCCCGCCGGACGTGCTGCGCTGGAAAAACTTCAGGCCAATGAAGCGCAGGTGATTTCCGGTCTGGAAAAGGCCGGTCAGTTTGGCCTGGATAACCGTCCTCAGGAAGCCACAAATTATCTGATGGTGACGGTGCGTCCTGCTCAGCGTGCGTTACTCAGTTCACTTGGTGAAATGACCAACGTTCAGTTGAATAACAGTCGCAACGCGGTGGAAGAGAATAATCGTTCAACCCGAACCTCAACACTCGTTTTGGTTATCCTGGGCCTGCTTTCCATCGTTTTTTCTGTCGCCACCGGATGGATGATTACCCGTTTACTGATGCGCCAGTTAGGGGGCGAGCCTGCTCAGGCCCAACTCATTGCGGCGGCCATTGCTAACGGCGATCTGACCTCGGCGGTGCACCTGCGTCCTAAGGATACGTCAAGTCTGCTGGCATCCCTTGACGGAATGCAGGCTAAACTTCGCGGCCTGGTTGTCGAAATCAAAGATTCTTCAGCTAACGTTGCGCTTGCCGCCGATGAAATCGCGCAAGGAAATACCGAATTATCGTCCCGTACCGAAGAGCAGGCTGCCGCGCTTCAGGAAACCGCTGCCAGCATGGAACAATTAACCGCGACGGTGAAGAGTAATGCCTCCGGGGCACAGCATACAGCCACATCAGCCCGCGAAACGGCCAATCTGGCTCAACGCGGCGAAGCAGATATGCAACGGATGTCGGCAACCATGAAAGACATTTCAGACAGTGCTGCGAAGATTCGTGATATAACCGGCGTGATTGAAGGCATTGCTTTTCAGACCAACATTCTGGCGCTCAATGCTGCCGTTGAGGCCGCGCGTGCCGGTGAGCAAGGGCGCGGGTTTGCCGTGGTGGCTGGCGAAGTCAGAAATCTGGCCCAGCGGAGTGCTACCGCCGCGAAGGAAATTAAAACCTTGATTGAACAGGCCGTGCAGCAGGTTGAAACCGGCGTAACCGTCGCGAGTGGAACCGGTCAAAGTATCTTGAAAATCGTTAACATGGTGGGTGAACTGGCAACGGCTATGGATGAGATCTCGCTGGCCTCTTCCGAACAGATGCAGGGGATTTCTCAGGTGAGTGTCGCCGTGGGCCAGATGGACAGCGTTACTCAGAACAACGCCGCACTGGTTGAGGAATCATCGTCCGCTTCACAATCCCTTTCTGAGCAGGCACACGCGCTGCGCGGTATGGTTGAAGCGTTCCGGGTGTAAACGCCCTTTCGCACAGGAGGGAGAAACGCGATCGCGCCGGTTTCGTTTCTGCCATCCTGTTGCGTGAGCCGGGCCAGTAGCGTGCGGCCAGGTGAACACCATCCCCGCTGTCTGGGCCGTCATGGTGAGCGTTGAAAGGCAAAAAAAGACCGAACACGATTCCTGTATTCGGTCCAGGGAAATGGCTCTCAAGGAGCCGTGCGCTAAAAGTTGGCATTAATAGAGGCTTTCGCCTTGCTTCTAAAGCGTAGGACAACGCGCCAGATTTTCCAGCCAGCGCCGCGGCTCAGACCATAAACCCGACAGGTTTGTGACCCGTAAGACAAATTTGCGCACTCTTGCCTGCATCGTCTTATTTTGTGCACAGCGCCTGTGCACGATCCACGACAGGTTGCAGACTCATCATACGATCCGGATGCGCTTTATCCGGCGCCTGAATCACGCTGATGGGCTGTGCCTTCACCCGCTTAGCGTTGACCTGAGCCTCCGCCTTCTCATTAAGCGGGTACTGCATCAGCGTGCTGGGATTGATGGCAAACAGCGATCCATCTTTCTCACAGGTCAGCATCACCTCTTCACGATTAAACGGCCACTTGTCTTTACCAATTTCGAAACGGCTGACGGTGATGATTTGTGCCGCTGCTGCCTGACCAGCCAGCGTTAATAACAGCAGTGTGGGGATCGCTTTCTTCAGCAACATAACTTACCTTTATGGGGTTTTCATCATTCAGGTTGGTGACAACGTAGCAAACACGCTGACCAACCCCACTACGCCGCATGCCAGCACAATTTCAAGCTGGGTCATGCGAATAAACAGTCGTTGTGCCGCAAGGCCCGCAATGTGAAAGCGCGGCACCAGCCAGTAACGATTCCAGAGCGCAATCAGTACCATAAGCATGACCAGCCCTGCTTTGCACAACAACAGTACAACATAATCGTTGAGATGCCAGTTTGCTGGCGCCCCGGCAATCAGCAGGCTGTTAACGACACCGGTAATTATCGTTAAGGCGACGGCAACGTGACCATAACGGGAAAAACGCATCATGGTGCGGATTGCGGCTGTCCGGTATTCGATGTTACGCGCCATGCGCATCAACACCAACACAGGCACTAACCCGCCCGCCCAAAAGGCGGCGGCGAGGAGATGTAAGGCCTGGTTGCTTTGTTGCAGGAGCCCGGCGATACCCTCGCGCATGGCGGCATGGCCCGTTAGCGCCAGGCAGCCTGTCTGTAGCAGGCCAGTTAACAGCCAAACCTGCTGACGGAGGCGGTCACGCATGACAATCGCAGCCACGCTACACAACGAAAAGAGGAGCTGCCATTGCCACACGGCCCCCCAGCGGGTTGTAAATACCGCCAGCCACACAGCCGTCTCTGATAAATTGTGCCAGTCACCACTCATCAACACATTTTGTGTGGCCAGCATCGCCAGTGCCGACAGCAGGGCCAGCCATGTACTCCACTTCATTAGCGGAAATAATCGCGCGGCCAGCGAGGTTCGAAAGGCAACCGGTGCCAGCAACCTGCTGTAAAAGGCACTGCCAACCAGCAACATTAATGCCGTGAAATGCAGTGCGCGCAGCACCAGCCACAACAGGGTCACGGTTTTATTTCACGGTGAAGGTATAGCTTCCGTGCGTTTTGTGCCCGTCAACGGACAGCACGTGCCAGTTTACCTGATAAGCGCCCTGCGCCAGCGGCTGGGCAAAATCAACCCGCAGGCGGTCGTGCTGCTTGCCATCCAGCCGGGCCTTTTCACCCACGGCTTTATGCTGTGCATTCATGACGTCAACGCCACTGAATGCGGCTTCAACGTCTTCGGTGAAGCTCAGCGTAATGTGTCGCGGCGCAGGCGTTACCGCCGCGTTGGCTGCCGGCACCGACGACGCTAAGTGGGCGTGCGCCAGTGCAAGCTGACTAAACACCATTGTGCCGGTGGCGATCAGAGCCAGCACCCCACGTGAAATCGCGGTTTTTTTCATCTCTTCATCCTGTTAACGGCGGCAAAGGCCACGAACGTGGCGCAAGAATACGCCGCTGAAATTTAACTGTCGAGGCCAGCAATGCTATCCTGTCCCTTGCGCCAGGAGGAGGAAAACATTACTTTTGGTCACGCTTATCGGGAGAATATCATGAGTCACAACCTTGCCTTGCTGTCGCAGGAAGAGAAAGACAAAGTCAATGTCGATCTGGCTGCAGCAGGCGTTGCTTTTAAAGAGCGCTACAACATGCCTGTCGTGGCAGAAATGGTCGCCAACGAACAACCTGAAGCCCTGCGGGACTGGTTTCGTCAGCGTTTAATGCATTACCGCCAGGCCTCTCTCAACCTGTCACGCCTTCCCTACGAGCCTAAACAGAAATAATGATGCTACGCGTTATCGATACGGAAACCTGCGGACTGCAGGGCGGCGTGGTTGAGGTTGCATCGGTAGATGTAATCGACGGCCAAATCGTCAATCCAATGAGCGATCTTGTCTCACCCGATCGCCCCATCAGTCGTCAGGCCATGGCCGTGCACCGCATTACTGAAGCCATGGTGATGGGCAAACCGCCCATTGAAGAGGCCATCCTGCGCTACCACGGCAGTCCCTTTTACGTGGCCCACAATGCCAGCTTTGACCGTCGGATGTTGCCGGAAATGCACGGCGAGTGGATCTGTACCATGACACTGGCTCGTCAGCTATGGCCCGGCATTAAATACGGTAATCAGGCGCTCCGGCACAGCCTCAAGCTGGATGTGACGCCGCCAGCGGATTTGCATGCTCACCGGGCGCTGTACGACTGCTACGTGACGGCCGCGCTGCTCATTCGAATTATGGATCTGTCCGGCTGGCGTGCGGACGAAATGAGTCTGCGCTCGCAGCCTGCCGCGCAGCGTGATGATGTGCTGCCGTTTGGTAAATATCGTGGTCAGGCGCTGGCCGTGGTGGCCCGAAAAGATCCGGGTTACCTGAAATGGATGCTGGATAACGTGAAAGATTTGCGCCCACCGTTACGGCAGGCGCTGCGCAAGTGCCTTAGTCAGCTTCCGTAAGCGCGGCCGGAGGCAAACTGCCCTGAGCAAGGGCGATGATGAAGGTGAGCTCCAGGGCAACGCCTTCATAGGCCTTGTAGCGCCCAGACTTACCGCCGTGCCCCGAGTCCATATCGGTGCAGAGCAGCAGCAGGTTATCATCGGTTTTATATTCACGCAGCTTAGCCACCCATTTTGCCGGTTCCCAGTATTGTACCTGTGAATCATGCAGGCCGGTTGTCACCAGCAGGTGGGGGCAGGTTTTCGCCGCAACGTTGTCATATGGGCTGTATTGCCGGATATAGCGATAGTACTCTGCGTCATTCGGATTGCCCCACTCGTCATATTCCCCGGTCGTCAATGGAATAGACTCATCAAGCATCGTGGTGAGCACATCAACAAAAGGCACCTGCGCAACCACACCGTGATAGCGCGTGGGTGCCAGATTCATGACTGCGCCCATCAGCAATCCCCCTGCACTTCCTCCCATCGCATAGAGCCGGTCCGGGTGCCCGAATCCACGCGCCACGAGCCCGTTTGTCACGTCGATAAAATCGGTGAAGCTGTTCATCTTATTGAGCAGGCGGCCACCGTCATACCACTGCTGCCCCATCTCCCCGCCGCCTCGCACATGCACCAGCGCATAGATGAACCCGCGGTCCAGCAGGCTGAGCCGACTGACGCTAAAGTCAGCGTCCATGCTACTGCCATAGGCGCCATAGCCATACACCAGCATGGGGTTCTGCCCTTTCTGAAAATGGGTGCGGTGGTACACCAGCGAGACCGGCACTTCTGTGCCGTCAGAAACGGTGATCCAATGGTGCTCGCTTTTGTACTCATCCGGATTGAAGTCTTTGACCGCACTTTGTTTTAAGATGCGACGTTCCCCCGTATCCATATCCAGTTCAAACAGCGTGGCGGGCGTGGTCATGGACGAATAGCCATAGCGCAGCTTACTGGTGCGCGGCGTAGGATTGTAAGCCAGCCAGGTAACGTAAGTGGGATCGTCAAACGCAATGCCGCTGGTTTCTCCCGTCTCCCAGTTGATTTGCCGCAGGCTGGTCAGCCCACGCTGGCGCTCCTCTACCACCAGCCAGTCACGAAAAAGCTGGAAATCCTCCATTACGATATGGTCGCGCGCGGGGATCACGGTTTGCCAGCGCGCTTCATCCAGATAATGGCTACGGTAGAGTCCGAAATTTTTACCCTCGCGATTCGAGCGGATGAAGAACGTGTGATCATAATGATCAAGACTGTATTCATGATCGCGCCGCCGGGGCAAAAAAACCTGCGGAAGGGCGTCCGGGAAATCCGCATCGATCAGCTGAATCTCGCTGCTGCTGGTGCTGTATAGCACGATCAGGATGAACTGTTTCGACGTGGTTTTATGAATGCTGAGGTGATAGGTATCGTCTTTTTCTTCGTACACGAGCCGATCGTCGTGCTGGGGCGTACCCAACTCATGCCGCCATAGCTGATAAGGCAACAGGGTTTGCGGATGTTTACGAACGTAATAGAGGGTGCGTGAATCATTCGCCCACGCAAAGCTGGACGAGGCATCGTTAAGCACTTCCGGATACCAACTCCCACTGTCCAGATTGCGAAAACGAATGCCGTACTGCCGCCGGGAAAGGAAGTCCTCTGCCACTGCCAGCACCCGGTTATCCGGGCTGATGTGCAGTGCGCCCATAGTATAAAAATCACTGTGTGATGCGCGCTGATTCGCATCCAGCAGCAGTGTCCACGGGTCGCTCTCATCGCTGTCAGCGGGCTGTCGGTAATAGGCGGCATATTCATTGCCGCTTTCATACCGGCTTTGATAGCGATAACCATTTTTCACATAGGGTACTGAGTGGTCCTGCGGCGGCAGGCGATCGATAATCTCATGCAGAATGCGATTCTGTAAGGGCTGTTGTGAGCCCATGATTTTCTGGCCGTAATTGTTCTCAGCGCGTAAATAGTCCAGCACCTCGCTGTTTTCACGCCTGTCGTCACGTAGCCAGTAATAATTGTCGATGCGCGTTTCGCCATGCAGCGATAATTCGTAAGGGATTTTTTTTGCGCTCGGTGCTTTCATGTCATCCGTCCCGCTGAATGTAATGAACACTAAGCGTGGCACTAATGTAAAGAGATGCCAAGTAAAGTGAAGGTAATGTGAGGTTGTGCAGGGCCATATCGCTGGCCCTGTGCGGGTTAGCCCGCTTTCTGCTGCAGGATATCCTGCTGAATGCCGTCACGCACATCCTGCGGGATTTTTAGCGCATCGCCCAGGGCGGAAAGATAGCTGCGCTCCATGAAGTGGTCCACATCGATGGCGGCGCAGCTCAGAAAATAGAGTTCAAGCGCCTCTTCTTCATTTTTGACGTCCGCCGCGAGCCACTCGGGGTCCAGCGGTCGCTGCATGGCCTGCTGGATGAGTTTTTCGGCATCCTGACCATAGCCAGCCTCGTGAATATTATGTTCAATCGCCGCGCGTTCCCGATCGTCAATATGGCCATCGCTTTTAGCAGCAAAAACCAGCGCGGTCACCAGCCGCTCCGCCCGCTGATCCACTGGCGTTTGCAACTCACCAAAGCCGGGATCGTTTTGATGCGTTTCGCGTACCCGCTGCTTATATTTGTTCCACAGCACGGCACCCGCCGCGGCCCCGCCGCCGATAATCAAAGCCTGACCGCCATATTTCGTTAACAACTTTCGGGATGACTTACTGGCCACCAGCATGGCTGCCAGCCCGCCTAAAGCCCCCGGCGCCAGCATATCGCTTAATCCTCCGCTGGATTTACCCTCGCTGCTTTTTTTAGCCAGTACCGATTGAATCTGTTGCAGCCAGTTATTCATCATCATCTCCCTTTACCATTCAGAAACAACATCATTACCAAAAAGATGTCAGGAAACGTCAGAGCAGGAAAAGTAGCGCAAACCCAGGCAAATAAGCTGAAGGGTGAGAACGCAAACGTTTTCGTATATACTGCGCGCGCATTTTGACTGCTTCGATTTTAGGGGAATTTATGACGACTCTTGGAACTGCGCTGCGCCCTGGTGCAACGCGCGTAATGCTGTTGGGCTCCGGTGAACTGGGGAAAGAAGTTGCGCTGGAATGTCAGCGCCTGGGTGTGGAAGTGATTGCCGTTGACCGCTACGCTGATGCACCTGCCATGCATGTTGCTCATCGCAGCCACGTGATTAATATGCTGGATGGTGACGCGCTGGCCGCGGTGATTGCGCAGGAAAAGCCTCACTTCGTCGTACCCGAAATTGAAGCTATTGCGACTGAAAAACTCCTGGAGCTGGAGCAGCAAGGCCAGCACGTCGTGCCGACCGCCCGCGCGGCGCGCCTGACCATGAACCGCGAGGGCATTCGCCGTCTGGCAGCAGAAGAGCTCGCGCTTCCCACTTCCCACTACCGTTTTGCCGACAGCAAAGATAATTTCGTGTCTGCCGCCGCCGAAATTGGTTTTCCGTGCATCGTGAAGCCAGTGATGAGCTCTTCAGGTAAAGGTCAGAGCTTTATCCGGGATGCCAGCCAGCTGGAAAAAGCCTGGGACTATGCGCAGCAGGGCGGCCGTGCGGGTGCCGGGCGCGTTATCGTGGAAGGCGTGGTGAAGTTTGATTTTGAAATCACCCTGTTAACGATCAGTGCCGTTGACGGCATTCATTTCTGTGCCCCCATTGGTCATCGCCAGGAAGACGGGGATTACCGTGAATCATGGCAACCTCAGCAAATGAGTGAGCTGGCGCTGCAGCGTGCGCAGCACATTGCGGAAACCGTGGTGAAAGCGCTGGGTGGCTATGGGCTGTTTGGCGTAGAGCTGTTTGTCTGCGGCGACGAAGTGGTGTTCAGCGAAGTCTCCCCTCGCCCGCACGATACCGGTATGGTGACGCTGATTTCACAAGATCTGTCTGAATTCGCGCTTCATGTGCGTGCGTTCCTTGGCCTGCCGATTGGCACCGTTCGCCAGTATGGTCCTTCCGCGTCAGCCGTTATCCTGCCGCAGTTGACCAGTCAGAACGTGCAGTTCGTCAATGTGGAGGCGGCATTGGGTTCAGGTTTGCAGCTGCGCCTCTTTGGCAAACCTGAAATCGACGGTCAGCGCCGTTTAGGTGTTGCCCTGGCCTGTGCGGATACAACTGAAGAAGCCGTTGCGCGTGCCGTTGCCAGCGCGGCGGCTGTCAGCGTTCAGGGATAGTGCCATTGCGGTGAGTCAGTGACTCACCGCTCGCGTTTGACTTCCCGCCGGAGATTACTCCGCGCCAGCGACAGCGTCGCGCGCCAGTTGCGTGATTCGCTGCCAGTCGCCCACTTCCAGTGCATCGTTTGGCACCAGCCAGGAACCGCCGATACAGAGCACGCTTTTGAGAGCCAGATAGTCGCGGTAATTTGCCGGTGAGATACCGCCCGTAGGGCAGAAGCGTACCTGAGGGAAAGGCCCGCCGATGGCCTGCAACGCTTTTACTCCACCGTTCGCTTCCGCAGGGAAAAACTTGAATTCCCGCAAACCATAGTCCATGCCGGTCATCAATTCTGACACCGTGCTAATGCCGGGAATCAGCGGAATCGGGCCTTCAACGGCGGCCTTAAGCAGAGACTCGGTAATCCCCGGGCTAATGACGAACTGGGCACCCGCCTGCGTGACTTCCTGCAGCTGTTGGGTGTTAAGCACGGTGCCGGCTCCCACAATGGCGTCAGGTACGTTTTTAATGATGGCGCGCAGGGCATCCATCGCCACAGGGGTGCGCAACGTGACCTCCAGTACCTTGACGCCACCGGCGACCAGGGCCTGAGCCATGGGAACGGCATGTTCCAGCTTGTTAACCACAATCACCGGTACGACCGGTCCGGTTTTCAGAATCTGTTCGGCACTCGTTTTCCAGTTTTTCATCACGTCCCCTGATGGATAACATTGGGAGCAGCACGGCGAGGACATCGCCAGGTCAGCCCGGTTAACAGCGCTACTACCATACAGGATCCGCCGTTTGCCCGTCTATGACCGGGAAAGATTTTTAAAACGGCAGTTCATTTTTGAGAGTTGGTGCAAAAAAAAGCCCGCTCGCGGCGGGCTGGGTGGTTATTCAAATTCGTTCCAGGAGCGGCCATCACGCGTAATCATTGCCACAGAGGCCACCGGCCCCCATGTTCCCGCCTGATAAGGCTTGGATGAGTCGCCGTCGGCTGCCCAGGCATCGATGATGGAATCTACATAGGTCCATGCCGCTTCCACTTCATCGCGACGCACAAACAGCGCCTGAATACCGCGCATGGATTCCAGCAATAAGCGCTCATAGGCATCGGCCAGATGAGACTGATTGAAGGTTTCTGAGTAGCTCAGATCCAGCTTGGTGGTTTGCAGTTTGTGTTTGTGATCAAGACCCGGCACTTTGTTCAGGATCTCAATATCCACGCCTTCATCAGGCTGCAGACGAATAGTGAGTTTGTTCTGCGGCAACTGGGAGTAGGAATCCTTAAACAGGTTCATCTCCGGGTTTTTGAAATACACCACGACTTCTGAGCATTTGGTCGGAAGACGTTTACCGGTACGCAGGTAGAACGGCACGCCTGCCCAACGCCAGTTATCGATGTCCACGCGAATAGCCACAAAGGTTTCGGTGGCGCTGGTCTTATTGGCCCCCTCTTCTTCCAGATAGCCAGGCACTTTCTTGCCCTGAACGAAGCCAGAGGTGTACTGACCACGTACCGTTTTCTCGCGGACGTTGGTTTGATCGATAGGACGCAGCGAGCGCAGTACTTTCACTTTTTCATCACGAATACTGTCGGCGCTGAGATCGGAAGGCGGTGACATGGCGATCATCGTCAGAACCTGTAACAGATGGTTCTGAATCATATCGCGCATCTGGCCCGCTTTATCAAAGTAGCCCCAGCGTCCTTCAATACCCACTTCTTCCGCCACGGTAATCTGCACGTGATCGATCGTGCGGTTATCCCAGTTATTAACAAAAATGGCATTAGCAAAGCGCAGCGCTAACAGGTTAAGAACCGTTTCTTTGCCCAGATAGTGGTCAATACGGAAAACCTGACTCTCATCAAAGTACTCACCCACGCTGTCGTTAATTTCTTTTGAGGTTTCCAGCGAGGTACCGAGCGGTTTTTCCATGACAACACGCGCGGGTTTAGCGTTCAGCTTTGCCGTGCCCAGTCCCTGACAGATCGCACCGAAGGTGCTGGGCGGCATGGCAAAATAGTTAATGGTGGTACGGCTTTTCTGGTCCAGCATCTTACCCAAGCGTGGGAAGTGCGACGTATCGTTTACATCAAGGTTACAGAAATCGAGACGGTTGCTGAGCTTGTCCCAGAGTGCTTCATCGATCTTTTCCTTCATGAAGGTTTCTAACGCCTCACGCACCACTTTGGTGTATTCGGCTTTATCCCACTCGGCACGGCCCACGCCGATGATGCGGGTTTCTTCATGAATCTGGCCCGCTTTCTCTAACTGATACAGCGAGGGCAACAGTTTACGACGGGCGAGATCGCCTTTGGCGCCGAAAATTACCAGATCGCATGCCTGGGCTATTTGTGTTACCGCCATTTTCCTCTCCTCGTTGCAGGATTGTCCCGGTGGCGTTGCGTCCTGAGCACCGGGTCCAAGTTGTCATTTTCTTTCAGCACAATGTACTTTTTTCCCCAGGCCAGGTAAACCAGCCTGCGGCGTCACGACGCTAACTCTGCACCCAATTAGCGTCTGGGGTATGTTGACACGTGCGCTTTCAGTTATTTTTCTGTGTCAAATATTGTCTGGCTAAAATCCAGTACGGGCCTGATTATCGCAAAAAAAAGGGCCGCAGACTTATCAGACCTTGCGCCCACCTCGGTCAGGCGGGGTATATTCTCCGTTAATTTCCTGTAACAACAGTAATTATTCATATTAACAGATATTCCACGCTTATCAGGTCAGGACTATGTTGGATAAAATTCGGGTGCAGATGAGTGCGCTCAGTAAGTCAGAGCGTAAAGTGGCACAACATATCCTTGCTTCTCCGGAGCAGGCGATACATTCCAGTATTGCTACGCTGGCACGGGCGGCGGAAGTGAGTGAGCCCACCGTCAACCGGTTTTGCCGCCATCTTGGCACGGCGGGTTTTCCCGACTTCAAGCTTCAACTTGCTCAGGCGCTGGTCAAGTCCCCTAACTGGCTCAGTCGGGACGTGCAGGAAGATGACAGCGTTGAGCGTTACAGTGAGAAAATATTCGATTCTGCCCTGGCCGGGCTTCAGCGGGTGCGGGAGCATCTCGATCTTGCCGCGCTGCAGCAGGCCGTGAGCTATCTGACGCATACCGATAAAATCACTTTTTTTGGTTTAGGTGCCTCCGCTGTGGTGGCACACGACGCCTTCAACAAGTTTTTACGCTTCAACCTGCCGGTTATCTGGTCAGATGATGTGGTGATGCAGCGAATGAGCTGTATCAACAGCCGCGACAACGAGGTGTTTGTTTTGATCTCTCATACCGGCCGTACCCGCAACATGGTTGAGCTAGCGCAGATGGCAAAGGCCAACGGCTCGACCGTTATCGCCATTACCTCAGCCGGATCGCCACTTGCCCATGAAGCCTCGCTGGCGCTGCTCGTCGATGTGCCCGAGGATACCGATATCTATCTGCCGATGGTGTCCAGGCTGGCTCAACTCACCGTGATCGACCTGCTGGCGACCGGTTTTACCCTGGAACGGGGGCCCGCTTTCAGGCAGAACCTGAAGCGGGTAAAAGAGGCGCTAAAGTCATCTCGTTACGACAAACCCGCCATTGCCGATAACGATAGCGTCTGATCTCTGCGCCCTGGGTTCATTTTCCCGATACCGCGTAAAAGCGATCGGAAAAGTGACATCATATGCGCCTGGTCAATTAAGCTTTCGCTAATGCCGTGAGGGGGATGACTTCCTTGATGAGTCTCAGTATTGTATCTAACAAAATCGCCCTTTCTCGACAGGGTTATGGCGCAGTGCCACAGTTCTGACACACTCGAATGTATAATAATACCTCTGTGTGGTAAGCAGTATCTGATGGGCTAACACCTTAAAATGTAACGATTCAGCTCAGTTCCAAACTCCAAAGGAATCCCTATGTCTCGACGTTTCAGAAGAACCAAAATCGTAACTACCCTCGGCCCAGCCACTGACCGCGACAACAACCTCGAAAAAATCATTGCAGCTGGCGCCAACGTCGTGCGTCTTAACTTTTCTCACGGCACGGCTGAAGATCATCAGTTGCGTGCTGATAAAGTCCGTCAGATTGCCGCAAAACTGGGTCGTCATGTTGCCATTCTGGGCGATTTGCAAGGCCCTAAGATCCGTGTCTCGACCTTCAAAGAAGGCAAAGTGTTCCTGAACGTCGGCGATCGTTTCCTGCTGGACGCGGCGATGGGTAAAGGCGAAGGCGACAAAGAACGCGTGGGCATCGACTATAAAGGTCTGCCTGAAGACGTGATGCCTGGCGATATTCTGTTGCTGGATGATGGTCGCGTACAGTTAAAGGTGCTGGAAGTTCAGGGCGTAAAAGTCTTTACTGAAGTTACGGTAGGCGGCCCGCTCTCCAACAATAAAGGGATCAACAAACTGGGCGGCGGGTTATCAGCCGAAGCCCTGACCGAAAAAGACAAAGCAGACATCATCACCGCAGCCAAAATCAATGTGGATTACCTGGCCGTTTCTTTCCCGCGCTGTGGTGAAGACATGCACTATGCGCGCCGTCTGGCGCGCGACGCAGGCTGTGATGCGCTGATGGTGGCGAAGGTAGAACGTGCTGAAGCCGTTGCCTCGCAGGAGGCGATGGACGACATCATTCTGGCCTCAGACGTGGTCATGGTGGCCCGTGGCGATCTTGGCGTTGAAATCGGCGATCCGGAACTGGTGGGTATTCAGAAGGCGCTTATCCGCCGCGCCCGTCAGCTTAACCGTACCATCATCACGGCAACCCAGATGATGGAATCCATGATTACCAATCCAATGCCCACCCGCGCTGAAGTCATGGACGTTGCCAACGCCGTGCTGGACGGCACCGATGCCGTGATGCTCTCTGCTGAAACCGCCGCAGGCCAGTACCCGGCTGAAACGGTCGCGGCGATGGCAAAAGTGTGTCTGGGTGCAGAAAAAATCCCCAGCGTGAACGTCTCTAAACACCGCCTTGACGTGCAGTTTGACAACATCGAAGAAGCCATCGCGATGTCAGCCATGTACACGGCCAACCATCTGCAGGGGGTGACCGCCATTATTACGATGACGGAATCAGGCCGTACGCCGTTGATGACCTCGCGCATCACCTCTGGCCTGCCGATTTTTGCCATGTCGCGCCACGAGCGCACGCTGAACATTACGGCGCTGTTCCGTGGCGTAACGCCGGTTTTCTTTGACAGCAATAATGAGGGCGTAGCAAACGCGCACGACGCGGTTAATCTGCTGCGTGATAAAGGCTTTCTGCTGTCGGGTGACCTTGTCGTGGTCACCCAGGGTGACGTGATGGGCGCAACCGGAACAACCAACACAGGTCGTGTGCTGCGCGTCGATTAATTCCGCCTTTTTCCCATCACCTGTATTACCATTGGAAACGCGACTGCCCTGCAGTCGCGTTTTTGTTTTTCCACAAGGAGGCCAGATGGCCCGTTATCAACCCATCAGCCAGCTTACGGGGCGCATAATGCTGTTCCCACTGGCTATGGTGCTCTACGAGTTTGCAACCTATATTGCGCACGACATGATCCAACCCGGCATGTTACTGGTCACCGCCGAATTCAACGTTGGCGCAGAATGGGTATCAACCTCTCTGACGGCCTACTTACTGGGCGGCGTCGTGCTCCAGTGGTTACTCGGCCCGCTGTCGGATAAATATGGCCGCAGGCCCGTGTTGCTATTCGGCATTCTCTTTTTTGCGTCCGCCTGCATTCTCACAACCTGGGTAAGTGATATTCAGCAGTTTGTCAGCCTGCGTTTTGTGCAGGGCATCAGTCTGTGCTTCATCGGCGCGGTGGGCTATGCCGCCATTCAGGAAGCGTTTGAAGAAGCCTTAGCGGTGCGGATTATGGCGCTCATGGCGAATGTGGCCCTGCTCGCCCCGCTCGCCGGACCCCTGGCGGGTGCAGCCTGGCTAACCGTAGGCAGCTGGCGCAGTATGTTTTGGCTATTTGCCGCCTGCAGCGCCGTGGCTTTTCTCGTTTTATGGCGGGTGATGCCTGAAACCGCAGGCGATCGCACTCAGTCTGTTGCGCTGCCCGTGCTCGCACGTAATTACGGCCGTCTTTTGAAAGATCGCCAGGTGATGTATGGCTCCTTTGCTATCGGGCTGGTATTCATTCCCATTCTGACCTGGGTTGCCTTGTCACCCGTGATTTTAATGCGCGATGAGGGCCTTTCCCGCATGCAGTATGCCCTGCTCCAGCTTCCGGTTTTTCTGGCGATGATTGCGGGCAATGTGACGCTGAGTAAGGTGGTAGGCCGCATGCCGATAGAGCAGCCAGTAAAGTTTGCGGCATGGCCGATACTGCTGGGCCTGAGCCTTGCCCTGTCAGCTACCCTGATTGACGCGCACAGCTATCTCTTTATCACGGCGGGACTAAGTTTGTATGCCTTTGGCGGCGGCATGGTCAATGCAGGACTTTATCGTCTGACACTGTATGCCAGTGATGAAGGAAAAGGCAGCGTGGCGGCCATGCTGGGCATGGTCAGTATTCTGACCCTGGCTATCGGCATTGAGTTAGCGAAGCACTTCTATTTCAACGGCGGGGTCATCTGGTTTAGCCTGATCAACTTTATCAGCGGCGTGATGTGGTTTGGGCTGGTGCTGATGTTCCTGCGTGAACGTAAACGTCACGCCAAAGTAACGCCTCTCTGAAGCTTTCAGGCCGCAATGCGGCCTGATGATTATTTACGTGGATAAAGCTCGTCGCGCGAGTAAGGTTCGATATCACCTTCTTTGCGAGTTTTCAGCAGCTTGAGTATCCAGGTATATTGTTCCGGATGCGGACGCACAAACACCTCCACCTCCTCATTCATCCTGCGCGCCAGTTGGCGGTCATCCGCGTCAAGTAAGTCGTCCATGGGAGGGCGAACATAAATTTCCAGTTTGTGACTTTCACCGTTATAGACCGGAAACAGTGGTACAACGCGGGCACGGCAGACTTTCATTAGTCGCCCCACCGCGGGCAAAGTGGCTTTATAGGTCGCAAAGAAATCGACAAACTCGCTGTGCTCCGGACCGTGATCCTGGTCAGGCAGATAATAGCCCCAGTAGCCCTGACGAACCGAACTGATAAACGGCTTGATGCCATCATTGCGCGCATGCATACGGCCACCAAAGCGGCGACGGACACGGTTCCAGACATAGTCCACCAGCGGATCGCTCTGATTGTGGAACATGGCTGCCATCTTTTGGCCCTCTGAGGCCAGCAGCATAGCAGGAATATCGACAGCCCAGCCATGCGGTACCAGAAAAATAACGTTCTGCTTTTCGGCCTGCAACTGGTCAATAATTTCCCGACCGTGCCACTCAACGCGCTGACGAATTTGTGCCGGATCGCGCATCCCCAACTCAGCCATCATGGCCATCGCCTGTGGCGCAGTGGCAAACATCTGATCAACGATCGCATCGCGTTGAGATTCGCTTAATTCAGGCAGGCAATAATAGAGATTAATCAGCGCACGACGACGCGCGCCTTTCGCCAGCTTTCCGGCCATTTTGCCCAGCCGCCCCAGAAGCGGATCGCGCACGGTGGCAGGCATCAGGGCGATGCCTGCCAGTGCACCAATACCCAACCAACTGCCCCAGTATTTAGGCTTTAAAAAAGATCGTTCAAAAACGGGAATAAATTCGCTGTTATTTTTTTTACGGGTTTCCATGCACTCGCCTCAATCAATGACGGGCTAATGATAGTGGCGACGAGTAAATTTGCAATCATCCTGCGCCAGAGATAAAAAAATCGACGGCAATGCCGTCGATTTTAGCGAAAAACTTACTTCAGCCCTAGCTGAGGTAGCCAGCCTTTCACCTGGGTAAGGTACTGCGTCCGTTCTTTACCGGTCAGGCCTTCCATACGCGGTAGCTTAGCCGTTAAGGGATTGACCGCCTGGTTATTAATCCAGATCTCAAAGTGCAGGTGCGGGCCAGTAGAACGGCCTGTGTTGCCTGACAGCGCAATGCGGTCGCCACGCTTCACTTTTTCACCGGGTTTCACCAACACTTTCTTCAGGTGCATGTAGCGCGTCATGTACTGACGACCATGCCGGATAGCCACATAGTTTCCGGCGGCGCCGCCGTTTTTCGCCACCACGACCTCACCATCACCGACCGCCAGTACAGGCGTACCGATCGGTAAGGCGAAATCAACGCCTTTGTGCGGCGCAATGCGACCCGTCACAGGATTAAGGCGGCGGGGATTAAAGTTAGAGGACACCCGATACTGTTTGACGGTGGGGAAGCGCATAAAGCCGCGCGCCAGTCCTGCGCCGCTGCGGTCATAGAACTTGCCGTCATCAGCACGGAAGGCGTAATAATCTTTACCGCCACTGCGCAAACGCACCCCCAGCAACTGGCTTTGTGCGCTCTTGCCGTCCATCATTTCACGTGACATCAGCACGCTAAACTTATCGCCTGCCCGCAGCTTACGGAAATCCATCTGCCACTGCATCGCTTTGATCACGCTGCTGGCTTCGCCACTGGTTAAACCGGCCCGACGGGCACTGGCGGCAAAGCTGCCGTGTATCTCACCCTGCATCACGCTGTTGCGCCATTCGCCCTGCTGCATCTGCGACTGCATTTTGAAGCCGCCGCTATCCGTGCGCGTATAGGTGCGGGTTTCACGACGCGAAATTTCCCAGCTAAAGGTGTTCAGCGCGCCGTCATCGTTTAATGTCCAGCTGAGCTGCTGCCCGACCTGCAAATTACGCAGATCGCGATCGCTGGAGACCAGGGCGTTAATGTCCCCCATATCAATGCCGTACTGATTAAGTGCACTGCTCAGGGTATCGCCAGAAGAAACCGTGTATTCATGCGTGCCGGCACTGTCGGCGACGTCCTGATCGACATCATCTGCAGGGAGTTCTTCATCCGGCTCTGGAGTACTTTGGTCGATGGGTTCACTGGCTTCGGGAAGCAGAGTACGAAATTCGTTTTTGTCCAGTTCGATGGTTTTGACGATGGGCGTCACATCATTACTGGGATGGTAGACGTAAGGCCGCCAGACGGCGACGGCCAGAGTCACTACGGTTAACGATCCCAGCATAACGCGGTGGGGGCGCGGCAAATTATTAAATGCGAGGGCGACAGAGCGGGCTATCTGCTGCACGTTGAACTATTCCTCTATGCTCCTTTCAGGCAGGTCTCATACTGGCTCGACAGCTGTGAGAGGAATTTCACATAGCTGTCTTTTCCTAAGCTGATGTCTGTACCCAGCGGATCAAGCGTGCCTTTACGCACCTGGGTTCCACGGGCAACAGCATCGATGACCGCCGGCCTGAATTGTGGCTCAGCAAAGACGCAAACGGCCTTTTTCTCAACCAACTGTGTTCGAATTTGATGTAAGCGCTGTGCACCCGGCTGAATCTCAGGGTTAACGGTGAAATGCCCGGTGGGCGAGAGACCGTAGTGTTTTTCAAAGTACGTGTAAGCGTCGTGAAAAACGAAATACCCTTTATCTTTAACGGGGGCAAGCTGTGAGATAATGCGCTTATCTGTGTCCGCTAATTCTGCCTCAAAATGCTGCAGGTTGGCGTCAAGTTTGGCTTTATCCTGCGGCATAAGTTCCAATAATTTTCCGTGGATTGCAACCGCGGTTTTTTTCGCTATCTCTGGTGACATCCACAAGTGCATATTAAACTCACCATGATGGTGATGATGCGCTTCATCATGATCGTGCTCTGCGTCATCATGGTCGTGATGATCATCGTCTTCACCTCCACGCAGTAGCAAGGGTTTTACGCCGGAAATTTGCACGATCTCAAGATTCTTTTTTTCCGGCAGAGACGCCGCAGATTTTGTCATGAAGGCTTCCATTTCAGGGCCAACCCAAACAACTAAGTCCGCGTTTTGTAAGCGTTTTACATCAGAGGGGCGCAGGGCATAATCGTGTTCGGATGCGCCATCCGGCAGCAAAACCTCCACGGGTGTGACGCCGTCAGCAATGGCCGAGGCGATAAACCCAACGGGCTTAATGGAGGCCACAATATCGGCGTGAGCGGGCAAGGCAGCAGAGGTGGCGAAAGCCATCGCCGTCAGGGTCAAAAAGCCCCCTTTTTTATTATGTAACATAATGCGTCATTCCTTCGTCATCAACAGATTAGATGTGATATTATAACATTCGAAATTCTGTGCAACCTGTAAATCTTATGCCATCACTTGTCACACTTGAAAACGTATCCATCAGTTTTGATCAACGTCAGGTCTTATCTGGCGTGAGTCTGGAACTTCATCCTGGTAAAATTTTAACCCTGCTCGGTCCTAACGGCGCGGGCAAATCGACGCTGGTCCGGGTGGTGCTTGGCCTCCTTGCGCCCTCCTCCGGTCGGGTCAGTCGCAGTGCGGGCTCACGCATCGGCTACGTGCCACAGAAGCTGCATATCGATCCCACGCTGCCGGTCACGGTCGAACGTTTTATGCGCCTGTCGCGCGGTGCGCGCAATCAGGATATTTTGCCTGCCCTGAAACGCGTCCAGGCGGGTCACCTGTTGACCTCGCCGTTGCAGAAACTGTCGGGCGGCGAAACGCAGCGCGTGTTACTGGCTCGCGCCTTGCTCAATCAGCCTCAGTTGCTGGTGCTTGATGAACCGACGCAGGGTGTGGATGTCAACGGGCAGGTCGCGCTTTACGATTTGATCAATCAACTGCGACACGAGCTGAACTGCGCCGTGCTCATGGTTTCCCATGATTTGCATTTAGTCATGGCGAAAACGGATGAGGTGCTGTGCCTTAACCATCACATTTGCTGTTCAGGTACGCCTGAGGCGGTGTCGCAGCATCCCGAATTCATTGCCATGTTCGGCCCGCGCGGTGCGCAGGAACTGGCTATCTATCGTCATCACCATAATCACCGTCACGACCTTCAGGGACGTATCGTATTACGCAAAGGACCGGGTCCATCATGATTGAATTACTGCTTCCGGGCTGGCTGGGCGGCGTGATGCTGGCGCTGGCGGCGGGCCCCCTGGGCTCTTTTGTCGTCTGGCGCAAGATGTCGTATTTCGGCGACACGCTGGCGCATGCCTCACTGCTCGGCGTCGCCTTTGGTTTGCTGCTCAACGTCAACCCTTACTATGCCGTGATCCTGGTCACGGTCTGTCTGGCACTGGGTCTGGTCTGGCTTGAGCGTCGCCCGCATCTGGCGATAGATACGCTGCTGGGCATCATGGCGCACAGTGCGCTTTCGCTCGGACTGGTCGTGGTGAGCCTGATGTCGAACGTCCGGGTAGATTTGATGGCCTACCTGTTTGGCGATTTGCTGGCGGTAACGCCCAGCGATCTCTGGGCCATGGCTGCAGGTGTGATATTCGTGCTGGCCGTTATGGCCTGGCAGTGGCGCGCACTGCTGTCGATGACAATCAGCCCTGAACTGGCACAGGTTGACGGCGTGAATATTCAACGCACCCGGCTGATGCTGATGCTGGTAACCGCACTGACGATTGGTGTGGCGATGAAGTTTGTTGGTGCGCTGATCATCACATCGCTGCTGATCATTCCGGCTGCCACCGCCAGGCGCTTTGCGCGTTCACCCGAAATGATGGCGGCAGTGGCCGTACTGATTGGCGTGATTGCCGTGACCGGCGGCTTAACCTTCTCGGCGTTTTATGACACGCCCGCCGGCCCTTCCGTCGTGCTGTGCGCCGCCATCCTTTTTCTCTTCAGCATGGTGCGCAAACCGGCGCTGTGATCAGGCTTCTTTGGTGATACCAAAGTGGCGATAGGCATGCTGCGTGGCCATCCGGCCGCGCGGCGTGCGCTGAATAAAGCCCTGCTGAATTAAAAACGGCTCAATCACGTCTTCGATGGTTTCCCGCTCTTCGCCAATCGCTGCCGCCAGGTTGTCCAGCCCGACCGGCCCACCGGTGAATTTATCGATAATGGCCAGCAACAGTTTTCGATCCATATAATCGAAGCCTTCGCTGTCCACGTTCAGCATATCCAGCGCCGTCACCGAGACATCACCACTCAGTACACCGTTCGCGCGCACCTCAGCAAAATCCCTTACCCGACGTAACAGGCGATTGGCAATACGTGGCGTTCCGCGTGACCGGCGGGCGATTTCCAGGGCGGCTTCTTCACTGAGTGCCAGACCAAGGCAGGCGGCGCTGCGTCCCACAATGTGCTGTAAATCTTTTACCTGATAAAACTCCAGACGCTGCACGATGCCGAAGCGATCGCGCAGGGGTGACGTCAGCGAGCCTGCCCGCGTGGTGGCGCCAATCAGCGTAAAGGGCGGCAGATCCAGTTTGATGGAACGCGCAGCCGGGCCTTCACCAATCATAATATCCAGCTGATAGTCTTCCATAGCCGGATAAAGTACCTCTTCCACGACCGGTGAAAGACGATGGATTTCATCAATGAACAGCACATCATGAGGTTCGAGGTTGGTCAGCATCGCGGCCAGATCGCCCGCTTTTTCCAGCACCGGGCCGGAGGTCGTGCGCAGATTAACGCCCATCTCGTTGGCCACAATGTTGGCCAGCGTCGTTTTGCCCAGCCCGGGAGGGCCAAAAATCAATAAATGATCCAGCGCATCACCACGCAGTTGTGCCGCCTTGATGAAAATTTCCATCTGCTCACGCACCTGCGGCTGGCCCACATATTCGGTCAGCATCTTAGGACGAATGGCGCGGTCGAGGCCCTCTTCTTCGTTAATGCTGGCAGCGGAGATCAGGCGATCGGCTTCAATCATGAATTACCTCAAATAGCGGCGCGGAGCGCTTCACGGATCAACGTTTCGCAATCCGCGTCAGGACGGCCAACTTTGCTGATCATGCGGCTCGCTTCCTGCGGTTTATACCCCAGCGACACCAGCGCTGCAACCGCTTCCGATTCTGCATCGTTGGTCTCTGGCTCCGGGCCCGGCGTGGTCAGCGTAAAGGCCGAATCGCCGCCAAACAGATCGCCATGCATGCCTTTAAAGCGGTCTTTCATTTCCACCACCAGACGTTCAGCGGTTTTCTTGCCCACGCCCGGCAGTTTAACCAGCGCGGCAATCTCTTCCTTTTCAACCGCCGTCACAAACTGCTGTGCCGACATGCCCGACAGAATGGCCAGCGCCAGCTTAGGCCCAACGCCATTGACTTTAATCAACTCACGGAACAGTGCACGTTCCTGCTTGCTGTTAAAGCCAAACAGCAACTGTGCATCTTCGCGCACCACAAACTGAGTAAAGATCACCGCCTCGTGATTAAGATCGGGCAGCTCATAAAAACAGGTCATTGGCATATGGACTTCATAGCCGACACCGTGCGCCTCCAGCAGCACCAGCGGTGGCTGCTTTTCCAGAATAATGCCCCGTAAACGACCAATCACCTGAAGCCTTCCTTATCCAAAGTATGTGGCGGAATTTATACCATAAAAAAGGCTGGATGAATATCCAGCCTGATAGCGATGACGACGTAAGGGTTGTTAACTCTGACGCAACCGGCCGCGGGTCAGCACCAGCTTGCTGTCACTCATGCGCGCCGCGTTTTGGGCCACGTGACAGTGCGTGATGGCGATAGCCAGCGCATCGGCGGCATCGGCCTGGGGATTCGCCGCCAGTTTCAGCAGCGATTTCACCATGTGTTGCACCTGACTTTTTTCTGCGCCACCGGTGCCAACGACCGTTTGCTTGACCTGGCGCGCGGCATATTCAAACACCGGCAGATCATGGTTAACCGCCGCCACAATCGCGGCCCCCCGCGCCTGCCCCAGTTTCAGGGCAGAATCGGCATTCTTCGCCATAAACACCTGCTCGATAGCAAAAAAATCCGGCGAGAACTGCGTAATGATTTCGCATACTCCGGCATAGATCAGCTTCAGACGCGCAGGTAACTCTGTTGTGTTGGTACGAATACAGCCGCTGCCCAGATAAGTGAGCTGGCGGCCAGTCTGACGAATCACCCCATAACCGGTCACGCGTGAGCCAGGGTCAATCCCTAAAATAATCGACATGACGCGTCTCCAGCCTGAGCGTGCAGCGGTACAGCATTAAAGCGTTTCCGCCACCTCGTCGGAGATTTCGCCGTTATGGTAAACCTCCTGCACGTCGTCACAGTCTTCCAGCATATCGATCAGGCGCAGCAGTTTAGGCGCGGTTTCCGCATCCATTTCGGCTTTGGTCGAGGGGATCATGGCCACTTCCGCGGAGTCGGCTTTAAAGCCCGCCGCTTCCAGCGCATCGCGCACCGTGCCCATCTCTTCCCATGCGGTAAACACGTCAATCGCGCCGTCATCGTAACCGACCACGTCTTCTGCGCCCGCTTCCAGCGCCGCTTCCATCACCGCATCTTCGTCATGACCGGGTGCGAAGGAGATTACGCCTTTTTTGCTGAACAGATAGGCGACGGAGCCATCGGTACCCAGGTTGCCGCCCGTTTTGGTGAAGGCGTGACGCACTTCGCCCACGGTACGGTTGCGGTTGTCGCTCAGGCACTCAATCATGATGGCCGATCCGCCCGGACCGTAACCTTCATAAATGATGGTTTCCATATTGGAGTCATCTTCGCCACCTACGCCGCGTGCAATGGCACGGTTCATGGTATCGCGCGTCATGTTATTAGACAGCGCTTTATCCATTGCCGCACGCAGGCGCGGGTTGGAGCCCGGATCGCCGCCGCCCAGTTTGGCAGCCGTGACCAGCTCACGAATGATCTTCGTAAAGATTTTACCGCGCTTGGCGTCCTGAGCGGCCTTACGGTGCTTGGTATTCGCCCATTTACTGTGTCCAGCCATGTTGCATTTTCTCCGATCTTTTACTGGGTGCAGGCTATCTTACGTGCGAACGTGTCCTGCGGCCGTGCCCGCAATTCCCACGTACAGAAGTACGATCCGTTGCGGTGCGCTGGCGGTGGACACCCTCGCGGCGCCGATTACGCCTGACTGTCGATATTGTTCGGTGCGTTCATTAAAAACCCACCCGATTCATAAAACCTAATGCCTTCGCCACGGGAAAAACGCGCAGCGGCGAGCATTCAGATAAATTCTTCAATCGCCTGGCGATTACTCCAGGATTTCGTGAGGGCAGCGGCGGCGGCGGGATCGAGCCAGCGCGCGGCAAGATGCTCGGTGAGCAACAGATCACGCTCTGTAGGCAAGGCCAGCCTGAACCAGTGTTCACGGTTGTGCGTCGTGCCCGGCGCATAACGATGACGATAGTGCGGGAAAATCTCAAAGTCGATTTCACGCTGACAGTCTTCAATCGTTAGCTGCTCGGCCTTTACATCAATCCCCAGCTCCTCACCGACTTCTCGCTCGGCCGCCTGCAGCGGACACTCATCCGCTTCCAGGCTGCCGGTGACCGATTGCCAGAAATCCGGGTCGTCACGGCGCTGCAGCATTAACACCCGGCCACTGTCCTGCGCCACAATCACCACTAACACAGAAACCGGATGTTTATACGGCATTACTTATTCTCAAGCTTGTCTTTCTTGACGACCTGAATGCCTAACTCAAGCAGTGACGCCGGATTCGCTTCGCTTGGTGCTTCCGTCATCATGCAGGCCGCTGCCGTGGTTTTCGGGAACGCGATAACGTCACGAATATTGTCGGTACCGGTTAACAGCATCGTCAGGCGATCCAGACCAAATGCCAGGCCTGCATGCGGCGGCGTGCCGTACTTCAGTGCATCCAGCAGGAAGCCGAACTTCTCACGCTGTTCATGCTCTTCAATGCCCAGAATGCTAAACACGGTCTGCTGCATGTTACCGTTGTGGATACGCACAGATCCGCCGCCGACTTCATAACCGTTGATCACCATGTCGTAAGCATTCGCTACGGCCTGGGTCGGATCGGCTGCCAGCTGTTCCGCACTCATCTCTTTCGGTGCCGTAAACGGATGGTGCATGGCAGCCAGCCCACCTTCGTCATCTTCTTCAAACATCGGGAAGTCGACAACCCACAGCGGCGCCCAGGCTTTGTCGTCGGTGATTTGCAGGTCACGTCCCACTTTCAGGCGCAGTGCGCCCAGCGCATCGGCCACCACTTTGGCACGGTCGGCACCAAAGAAGATGATATCCCCATCCTGCGCGCTCGTGCGGCTGAGAAGGGTTTCAACGATATCGGCATTAAGGAATTTCGCCACCGGGCTCTGTACGCCCTCCAAGCCCTTCGCACGTTCGTTTACCTTCATCCAGGCCAGGCCTTTGGCACCGTAAATCTCAACAAATTTGCCGTATTCATCAATCTGCTTACGGCTCAGCTGCGCGCCGCCGGGAACACGCAGCGCGGCAACACGGCCTTTCTCGTCGTTAGCCGGGCCAGAAAACACCTGAAACTCAACGGTTTTCAGCAGGTCGCCCACGTCCACCAGCTCCATGGGATTACGCAGGTCGGGTTTGTCTGAGCCGTAGCGATGCATGGCTTCGGCAAAGGTCATCTGCGGAAACTCACCCAGATCCACGCCCTTCACGCTCTGCCAGAGTTCGCGAATCATGCGCTCCATAATTTCACGCACCTGAGGTGCGGTCAGGAAGGAAGTTTCCACATCGATCTGCGTAAATTCGGGCTGACGGTCTGCGCGTAGGTCTTCATCACGGAAACATTTAACAATCTGATAATAGCGATCGAAACCCGACATCATGAGCAACTGTTTAAACAGCTGCGGTGACTGAGGCAGCGCATAAAATTTGCCTTTGTGCACGCGGCTCGGCACCAGGTAATCGCGCGCGCCTTCCGGGGTGGCTTTCGTCAGCATCGGCGTTTCGATATCCAGGAAGCCGGCGTCATCCATAAAACGACGGACAAAACTGGTGATCTTAGCGCGAGTCTTTAAGCGCTCAACCATTTCAGGACGACGCAGATCCAGATAACGGTACTTCAGACGTGCTTCTTCGCTGTTGGTCTGGTTAGAATCCAGAGGCAGCGGTTCAGCACGATTGATGATGTTCAGCGCGTGGGCAAAGACTTCTACGTCCCCCGTAGCCATGTCGCTGTTTCTGTTTTTTTCGTCACGGGCACGCACGGTGCCGGTAATCTGGATACAGAATTCGTTACGTAGTTCAGATGCCAGTTGGAAAGCGTCTTGATGATCGGCATCGAAAAAAACCTGTGCGATGCCTTCACGGTCACGCATATCGATAAAAATCAGGCTTCCCAGATCGCGACGACGGTTGACCCAGCCGCAAAGCGTGACTTGCTGACCTACATGAGACAGATTGAGCTGTCCACAATACTCTGTACGCATAACACTATCCTTTTAACTTCGCCGCTGCAGCTGACAGCACCAGGCCGCGTCACCTTGTGGGGTGCTGTCGCAAAAAAGGCCGCTATTATAATGGAAAAAGGCAAACAGGATAAGTGGAGCCACGTTAAAGCGCGGCATTTCCTGTTCGCTTTTCACCTGTTTGCGTCAATATACTGCGTTACAGGATAATTACCATCACACTCAAAGGCGGGAATCAGGCGTGACACTTCGTATTGGTTTGCCACAATGGCATCACGCGCACTGGAAGCGATGGGGAATCGAAACCCTGGCTGACTATGCGCGTTATTTCGGCACGGTGGAAGGCAATACCACATTGTATGCGCTGCCTGATGCGGAAACGGTCCTGCGCTGGCGGGATATGACCCATGACCAGTTTCGTTTCTGTTTTAAATTTCCCAGCAGCATCAGCCATCAGGCCGCCCTGCAAAATACCGACGACTTAGTAACGGATTTTTTTCGCCTGATGGCACCGCTCGCCGACCGCATGGGTCAGTACTGGCTACAGCTGCCCGCCAGCTTTTCCCCTGCGCAACTGAACGATCTCTGGCGCTTTCTGGACAGCCTGCCCACCCATTTCTCCTACGGCGTCGAAGTCCGCCATGCCGCCTTTTTTGCCAAAGGCGAGGCTGAGCGCGCGCTGAATCGCGGCCTGCTGCAGCGCGGCGTCAATCGTGTGGTGCTGGACAGCCGTCCGGTTCATGCCTCAACCTCGCAAAGCCCGGCGGCACTTCACGCCCGCCAGCAAAAGCCTCGCGTTCCGCCGCATGCACTGTTAACCGGGTCGCGCCCCATGATCCGTTTTGTCGGCAGCGACAACCTGGAAGAAAGCCTGCCACTGTTTCAAATCTGGCTGGCCAAGCTGGCCGAATGGCACACGCAAAGTGACCCTCTGGTGTTTATCCACACGCCCGATATGGGACAGGTGTTTCCGCTGGTGCAGGCGCTCTGGCCGGCATTACAAAAAATTGATGCCAGCATCGGTCCCGGACCTGACTGGCCGCAACAGGATTCGCTATTCTGATAGCGATGGGCAGCCTCGCCCCCTCTGGTGATATGAATAAAAAAGGAAACAATGATGATTAGCGCGTTATATGTGGTTATCGGTGCGTTACTGATAATGAAGTTCACCCTCAATGTCGTCCGCTTTCGGCGTCAACATCATGTTGCTTTTGGGGATGGCGGTCATCACGACCTGAACAGGGCCATCCGCATTCATGGCAATGCCGTTGAAACCATTCCCCTGGCGCTGTTGCTGCTGATCACGCTTGAGATGAACGGGGCGGATGTCTGGATGGTTCACCTGACGGGCATCGTGTTTTTTGTTGGCCGTTTTTTGCATGCTTATGGCCTGCGTAAAGACGTGATGAGTGGACGCAAATACGGTATGATGCTGACCTTGTTTGGCCTGAGTGGAATGGTGATTTTTAACCTCATCTATCTCCCCTGGCAACTGGTGCTCAGCCTGCATTAATGTTGCGGCTTAAAGGGTGCAGGCCGCGGCAGTTTCTGCCAGAATAGCGCCCTTTCCGCCGTCTCTTCGGATTTTCGATATGTCTGATCGCGATCAACTCTTTTCTGCGCCCATTGAAAAACTGGGCGACTGGACCTTTGACGAACGTGTCGCTGAAGTGTTTCCCGACATGATTCAGCGCTCGGTGCCCGGCTATTCCAATATCATTTCGATGATTGGCATGCTGGCAGAACGCTTCGTCCAGCCCAACAGCCAGGTGTTTGACCTGGGCTGCTCACTCGGTGCCGCCACACTTTCGGTGCGTCGTAATATTCACGTGCCAGGCTGCCAGATTATCGCCGTAGACAACTCTCCGGCCATGGTCGAACGCTGCCGCCGCCATATCAATGCCTTTCGCGCCGACACGCCGGTTACCGTGGTGGAAGCGGACATCTGTGACATTGAGATTGAGAATGCCTCTCTGGTGGTGCTCAATTTCACCCTGCAGTTTCTTGAGCCGCCTGCCCGTCTTACGCTGCTCAGTAAAATCTGGCAGGGGCTGAATCCCGGCGGAGCCCTGGTTCTCTCGGAGAAGTTCAGCTTTGAAGATCGTGACGTCGGCGAACTGCTGTTTAACATGCATCATGACTTTAAGCGCGCCAACGGCTACAGCGAACTGGAGATTAGCCAGAAGCGCAGCATGCTGGAAAACGTCATGCTGACCGACAGTGTGGAAGCGCATAAGGCTCGTCTTAAGCAGGCGGGCTTTTCGCACGCTGAATTATGGTTTCAGTGCTTTAATTTTGGTTCGTTGGTGGCATTAAAATGATCGACTTTGGCCGTTTTTATCAGCAAATCGCCGTTGGCCCCCTGGCAAAATGGCTTGACGTGCTGCCTGCACAGATTAGCGACTGGCAGCGGGAGAATCTGCACGGGCACTTCCGTGACTGGTACAAGTCGCTGGAATACTTACCGCTGCTGGAACCCCAGCGGCTGGACCTGCTGAACAGCGTAAGCGCCGATCGGGATGACATCAGCGATCGTCATCGTCAGGGCATTGAGAAACTACTACGCAATTTGATGCCGTGGCGCAAAGGCCCTTATTCCCTGTACGGAACGGAGATTAACACCGAATGGCGTTCTGACTGGAAATGGGAGCGCGTGCTGCCTCATATTTCCTCGCTGGCCGGACGAACCGTGCTGGATGTCGGCTGCGGCAGCGGCTATCACATGTGGCGGATGATCGGTGCGGGTGCGCATCTGGTTGTCGGTATCGATCCCATGCAGCTGTTTTTATGCCAGTTCGAAGCCGTGCGTAAGCTGTTGAATGATGACCGTCGCGCCCATTTACTGCCGCTGGGCATTGAACAACTGCCGGCGCTCCAGGCGTTCGACACGGTCTTTTCGATGGGCGTGCTGTATCATCGCCGTTCCCCCCTTGACCACCTCCTTCAGCTAAAAAATCAGCTGGTCAGCGGCGGCGAGCTGGTACTGGAAACGCTGGTGATCGAAGGCGATGTGAACCAGGTGCTGGTGCCGGGCGAACGCTATGCGCAGATGCGCAACGTCTATTTTATTCCCTCTGCCGAGGCGCTGAAAAGCTGGCTGGAGAAGTGTGGCTTTGTTAACGTGCGCATTGTCGACTTTGCCCTGACCTCGACGGAAGAGCAACGTCGTACCAGTTGGATGACCAGTGAATCACTGGCCGAGTTTCTGGATCCTGACGACAGCAGCAAAACCGTTGAAGGTTATCCCGCACCGCTGCGCGCCGTTCTGGTTGCCACCAAACCCTGACCCTCAGCGGCGAGACAGCGCCAGTTTCGCCGCAAAACCAATAAAGACGCAGCCCGTTAAACGGTCCATGATTTTGACTATTCGTGGCCGTTTTAACTGCTCAGCAAAATAGTGGCTGCTGCCGATCAGCACCGTGCTCCAGGCCAACCCCACCAGCATGTGCGTCAACGCCATCAGGCTGCACCAGATCGGGATAGAGGCGCCCTGCGGAATGAACTGTGGCAAAAAAGTCACATAGAAAACGCCCACCTTGGGATTCAGCAGATTCCCCAATAATCCACGCGTGAAGCAGGCAAGATGACGTTGCTGAGCCGCGGCCTCGGCATGCATTGACACGCTTTGGGCGCGCGGATGCCACAGCAGCCTAATGCCCAGATAGAGGAGGTAAGCGGCGCCAGCCCACTTCAGCAGGTTATAAGCCATCTCCGACGCCAGCAGCAGCGCGCCTAATCCCAGCCCTACCGCAATGCCCCAGAGCAAACAGCCGGTTGCCACGCCCAGCGCCGTGGCACTGGCACGCTGCCAGCCCTGTGCGGCGGCCGATCGCAGGATCAACGCCGTATCAAAGCCCGGCGTCAGGGTCAAAATAATAATAGCCAGTAGGAAAGAGAGCAACGAAGCCGTCATAAGCGTATCCCCGGTAAACATCCGCTCACAATAACAAGCGGTTTTTTGTCTGTACAGCCAGCAAAACCCCATTAGCTGCTACCCTTTTAAGGGCTTTATCAACGGGCCGGTCACGGCCATGATTTATGCAATCAGGAGCAACGTTTATGAAATTTATTTTCTCGTCACCGCGCAAATATGTGCAAGGTGCAGGCGTACTCGATGAACTGGGGAGCTACGTCACCGAACTGGGTACTCAGGCTTTTGTGGTCGCGGACGATGTCGTCTGGGGACTGATCGGTGAACGGGCTCAGGCCACGCTCACAAAGGCGGGCGTGAACGTGGTGCGCCAGCAGTTCAACGGCGAGGCGTCCAGTAATGAAATCACCCGGTTGAGCCAGCAGGCGCAACAGCAGAACTGCAACGTGGTCATCGGGCTGGGCGGCGGTAAAACGCTGGATACCGTTAAGGCAGTGGCTGATGAGATCCAACAACCGGTGGTGATCGTTCCCACGATTGCCTCTACCGATGCGCCCTGTAGCGCACTCTCCGTTATCTATTCTGACAGCGGCGTGTTTGAGAGCTACCGCTTCTACAATAAGAACCCCGATCTGGTGCTGGTGGATACCGCCGTCTGTGCCGCTGCGCCTGCCCGCCTGTTTGCCTCGGGCATTGCGGATGGCCTCGCAACCTGGGTGGAAGCCCAGGCGGTAGCCCGCAGCCATGCCAAATCGATGGTCAATGGCGATCCGACCATTGCCGGGCTGGCCATCGCCCGTGCCTGTGAGGAAACCCTGCTGACCTGGGGTTACAGTGCCTATGTTGCCGTTTCGGAAAAACGCGTGACGCCGGCGGTGGAAGCGGTGGTGGAAGCGAATACCTTGCTGTCGGGCCTGGGATTCGAAAATGCCGGCCTGGCAGCTGCGCACGCCATTCACAATGGTTTTACTGCTATTGAAGGCGATATCCATCATCTCACCCACGGCGAGAAAGTGGCCTACGGTACCTTAACCCAGATGGTGCTGGAGCAGCGTCCGGACGAGGAGATCGCACGCTACATCCGTTTCTATCGCTCGATCAAGATGCCCACCACCCTGAAAGAGATGCATCTGGAGGGCGAAAGCTGGGAAAATCTGGTGAAAATAGGCGCACTGGCAAACAGTGAAGGCGATACGCTGAAAAACCTTAACCCCAACCTGGCACCGGAGCAAATTGCCCATGCGCTGCTGGGGCTGGATGCGTTCAGTCAAACGGTAAAATAACGGCTATTCCGTCACCTCAGCGGGTTTATCCCAGTACTGGTATTTATAGACTGCGCTGAGGTGGCGTTGAATCGTCCCTTTCTCGAACACTTCCGTTTCATTCAGATAACTCAGCGTGCAGTTGCCCTTCTCATCCCAGAACTGGCATTCATCCACGGTGCGCAATGTGCTGACGTCTGTCGTTGCGGTGCCATTCAGGCGCCGTTCCCGCCACTGGTTATCATAGGTGTAGGTATCTTTGCGGCGGGCAGAGGTCGAACGGGTGACCAGGCCTTGTGGATTCCACTCATAACGGTATTCCCCGTTGCTGACGGGATCGGTACCTCGCGCAATACTTTTTAGTAAGTGGAAACGTTTATCATAACGGTAAGTCGTATCCGTAAACCCGTCTTTACCCATGCTGATAAATTTATCCGATGCGCTGATGATGTTGCCGTTTTTGCCCTTCTGCCACTGAATGGTGCCCTGACGGTTATCGACCACCACTTCACTGCCCTGCTTGATGACTTTAACCAGATAGGCATATTCCGCAACCCAGCCGTCCTGAACCCGAACCAGGTGCTGTTCCATGCTCAGGATGACGTTACGCTCATTTTTGTCATAGCTGATGTCCGCCACCAGCAGATCGCCACAGCGATCAAACTGCCCCAGTACCCGTTTCTGTGAGTTGACGTCTTTACCAAACTCGCCGGCGATCACCTGACGCACCTGACCTTTGGCACTGCCGCCCAGCAGGATCCAGTTATTGCTGTTGGTCACCGCTTTACTGTATGGCTGACATGAGGCTGCGGCCCAGGCGGTGGGAAAGGAGAATAACGTAATCACAGCGGACAGCAGAACGCATCGCATGGTGTGCACCTCGGACGTCAATGTCGTAAACGGTTTACCCTAAATAGCAGGAACCGACGGATGATGGAAAGCGGAATTCTTCTCTCAGCGCCAGCAGCGACTGAATTCAGCCTCGCGGGCACGACGATAAAGGGCGCTGAAGGAATTTTGGGCAAAAAATACCCCAGCAAATTTACTGGGGTTTGGTACTTGCAAACATCACGTCATCAATCGGCGTGCTGCGCGGCAAAACTGGTCATGAGTCAAGCCACCCGGGCGGTATTCATTTGCATCACACTTTTCATTGCCTCAACGACATCGCCATCGACGCAGTAGCGGCTGAACTCATCAATTTCGGCTTCGGAACACATGGAAACACCCACTTTACGGTAGCGCATCGGGGATGCCACAAGGTGGCTGGCCGAGCTGTGTACCTCGCGAATATCCGCATCCAGAAACTTTTGCAGGTTGCTGAGGCGAACGCCAGCACCGGCCATAATGATTGGACCTGCGCTGTATTCATTAAGTTCCCTCAATAATGCAATTCCGTTTTCCGCGCTTTGTTGCTGGCCAGATGTCAGGATGCGCCTGACGCCAAAATCCGTCAGCACATCAAGCGAACGCTTGGGCCGATGGCACAGATCGAAGGCGCGGTGAAAAGTCACCGCCATCCCGTCGCACAGGGCCATGATTTGTCGCATCTGACTGGCATGGATATTGGCATCTTCATCCAGCATGCCCAGAACGATGCCGGGAAAACCCAGCTCACGGATACGCGCCACGTCTGACTTCATCGTTTCAAATTCACGGCTGGAATAGCAAAAGTCGCCACCGCGAGGGCGAACAATAGGATGCACCGGAACTGAAATGTCACGACGGGCGACCTCCAGCATGCCTGCAGAAGGCGTCAGCCCGCCTTCACGCGGCGCGGCGCAAAGCTCTATGCGATCGGCTCCCGCCTGCTGGGCGGTTAATGCACAATCCACCCCATAGCAACAAATTTCCAGTGTCGTCATTGTCTTCTCCTTTACATGGCTTCCTGTTCACGCCAAATTCGTCAGGTACGCTTATCCCTTAGAACAGTTTACGTGGAAAACTAACTATGACATTCAATTTTGACCAACGGATAGACCGCCGTCACAGTGATAGTCTTAAATGGCACAAATATGCGGGTCAGGATATTCTGCCACTGTGGGTCGCCGATACGGATTTCCGATCGCCTGAGCGTATCATTGAAGCCATTAAAGCCCGCGTTGACCACGGCGTTTTCGGCTATGGCGATAAGCCCCAGGGGTTGATTGCGGCCCTTATCGCCCGCTGTGCATCACGTTATCACTGGCAGGTCGATCCCGAATGGGTTGTTGTCTTGCCCGGCGTTGTCTGCGGCTTAAATCTGTCGGTCCGCGCCTTTACTCAGCCACCGCAAGGTACCGTGGCGCCCTTACCGATTTATCCCCCTTTTCGCTCTGCCGCAAAACTGGCGGAACGCGACCAGCTGAGTCTGCCATTAATATTACAGGACGGGCGCTGGGTCATGGACCTGAGCGCGGCCGAAGGGAAAATGCAGGACAAAAAGCTGTTGATGCTGTGTAATCCCCAGAATCCTGGCGGTACGGTTTATCGCCGGGAAGAGCTGGAGGCCCAGCTGGCGTTTGCCCAGCAGCACGACCTGATTGTCTGTTCTGACGAAATCCATTGCGACCTGCTGTTAACACAGGGCCTGCAACACATCCCGTTCGCCTCCCTGAGCGACGATGCCGCCCGGCGCAGCGTCACGCTGCTTTCGCCCTCGAAAACCTTTAACATCGCAGGCCTGGGCGCATCCGTCGCCATCATCCCTGACCCGGCACTGCGTGAACGTTTCAACGCCGTCCGCCAGGGCATCGTTCCCTCGGTTGATATTCTGGCACTGGTGGCCGCAGAGGTTGCCTGGCGCGACAATGATGACTGGCTTGATGCACAGCTGGACTATCTGCGCGGTAATCGTGACTGGCTGGTTGAACAGGTCAATGCGCTCCCCGGACTCTCGATGGTGTCACCAGAAGGCAGCTATCTCGGCTGGATTGATGCCAGCGCATTGCCGGTTGCCAGCCCGGCACTCTATTTTGAAAAGTACGGGCTGGGTTTCTCACCGGGTCGCGATTTTGGCGATGATCGTTTCGTGCGTATCAACTTCGGTTGCCCACGCGCGCTGCTGGAAGAAGCGGCAAAGCGGCTTAAACGCGCGGTTGACGCCTTGGGTTAGGACTGCTCACTGGCCACGATCTCTTCCAGGCTCCACGGGTGAAACTTTATCGTGGTTTCCCCGTCGGTTACTGCGAGGGTAGGATTAGGCAAACGTTCATTTTCCCCTTTTGGCGAGCTGGTCTTGAACGAAATACCGGGTTGGGACAGCGCATGGTCGGACAGCAACGCCATTGCTCGCATCCCAAGCGTTTCTGGCTCGCCCCTTAATACCACTTCCACATGCTCCCAGCCTTCATGGCGATAGCGTTTCTCGCCGGGCCAGGGTAACTCCACCACGTCGATATGCCAGCCGGCAATCTGGAGCGGCTGATGCAGTTTGAACAGGCAGACAGGACGACCATTGATCATCGCTGCCGAAAATTGCTGGCCCATTTTCGCCAGACCCTGCTGCCAACGTTCGGCGGTGGTGTTCTGGTGACAGCGAACCGCGACATGATCGACATCGAGTCCGGCATTATCTAATCCGAGTCGCTGTGAAAAACTTTGTAACCGTTGTTCGAAAGCGGCCAAATCTTCGCGTAAATCGTCCAGTTCTGATGGAAAGGTGGTGCTCACGGTTGCCTCTGCCCCTCTAAAATTTACAGACTTAAATATCGTAACTCATTGTTAGCATTAAATCCTAAACGACATAATGGTGAGATTCATCTTATTTGCGTGATTCTTTTCCATTAAAGCAGATAAATTACGCTTTCAATTCAGACTTATCTTCTTTTTAGATCCACCCTTAAGTTGACAAAAACCACCTAACCATCTGTTTAAATTGACGTTAATTAATGCCATAAGACAATTCCCATTTACCGCCAACATGATTGCAGCCGCGTCACCTTTCTTATAAATTTGCATCAATACCATTATAAGGAAAGTTTTTATGACTATGCTCATCGTAGTGGCAACATTGATCGCACTGATGGGATTTGCCCTTGCGCGCCACTGGAAGGTGCGAGAAGACAAAAGCGTTAAAAATGCGCGCCGCGCGCGCCGCCGCTAATCCTTTCGGAAACATTCTCAGCTCTGTTTCTCCGCGTTTATCCAGTTACTGACTCAAGCTGACAATTCACGTATACTTTTCCCCTCATTTTTTTCCGTTCTGCCTGGTGATGACTCTGGTTATCGCCTCCGGCAGAATGAGGATGAAGCGCGCTGCGCTGTCAGCGTGCTTTTCTTAGCATATGTAAGGTAACCCGGTGAATATTCAGGCGCTTCTTTCCGCAAAAGTCAGTCAGGCTATGGTGCTGGCTGGTGCTCCCTCCGATTGCGAACCTCAGGTTCGCCAGTCGGCCAAAGTTCAGTTTGGTGATTATCAGGCAAACGGCATCATGGCCGTGGCTAAAAAACTGGGCCAGGCGCCGCGACAATTAGCTGAAACTGTTATTCAACATCTGGATCTTACCGGTATTGCCAGCAAGGTTGAGATTGCCGGACCCGGGTTTATTAACATCTTTCTCGATCGTGGCTGGCTGGCAGAACATGCCAGGAATGCCCTGCAGCATCCGCGACTCGGCGTCGCCCGCGTTGAACCTCAGACTATCGTCGTAGATTACTCTGCCCCGAACGTCGCGAAAGAAATGCACGTCGGCCACGTCCGCTCCACCATTATTGGTGATGCCGCTGTCCGCACTCTGGCGTTTCTGGGCCATAACGTCATCCGTGCCAACCACGTTGGCGACTGGGGAACGCAGTTCGGTATGCTGATAGCTTTCCTTGAGAAACAGCAGAACGAAAACCATGCCGAAATGGCGCTGGCTGACTTAGAAGGGTTTTACCGTGAAGCCAAGCGCACCTACGATGAAGATCCGGAATTTGCTGAGCGCGCACGTCGCTACGTGGTGAAGTTACAAGGCGGCGATGACTACTGCCGTCAGATGTGGAAAAAGCTGGTTGATATCACCATGAGCCAGAACCAGCATATCTATGACCGCCTTAACGTCACGCTGACCCGCAAAGATGTCATGGGCGAGAGCCTTTACAACGACATGCTGCCGGGTATTGTTGCCGACCTCAAAGCGAAAGGGTTAGCTGTAGAGAGCGAAGGTGCGACCGTGGTCTTTCTGGATGAATACCAGAATAAAGAAGGTGAGCCTATGGGCGTCATCATTCAGAAGAAAGACGGCGGCTATCTTTACACCACTACCGATATTGCCTGCGCCAAATACCGCTACGAAACGCTGCATGCCGATCGGGTGATTTATTACATCGACTCGCGCCAGCATCAGCATTTACAGCAGGCGTGGACCATCGTGCGTAAAGCCGGTTATGTGCCTGAATCTGTGCCGCTTGAGCACCATGCATTTGGCATGATGCTGGGTAAAGACGGTCGTCCGTTTAAGACCCGCAGCGGCGGCACCATCAAACTTTCGGATCTACTGGATGAAGCTTACGATCGTGCTTACTCGCTGGTCAGCGAAAAAAACCCGGAGATGAGCGAAGAAGAGCGGCGTGCACTTGCGGAAGTCGTCGGCGTCAGCGCTGTAAAATATGCCGATCTGTCAAAGAGCCGCACCACGGATTATATCTTTGACTGGGACAACATGCTGGCGTTTGAAGGTAACACCGCGCCTTATATGCAGTACGCTTACACGCGTGTCCTGTCGGTATTCCGTAAGGCCGGTATTGAAGCCGACGCGATTCAGGCCGACATCACCCTGACGGACGATCGTGAAGCCCTGCTGGCTACACGCCTACTGCAGTTTGAAGAAGTCATTACTCAGGTTGCCCGTGACGGCACGCCGCATGTGATGTGTGCGTACCTCTATGACGTGGCTGGCCTGTTCTCCGGCTTCTACGAGCATTGCCCGATTCTGGCGGCCGAAGATGAAGCGACCCGTCAGAGCCGGTTACAGATTGCTGCCCTGACCGCCAAAACCCTGAAACTGGGGCTGGACACGCTGGGTATCAAAACCGTCGATCGCATGTAACCTCTTCAGGCGCTGAGTGCCCACCGTGGCCCGGCGCCTGCCTTCCCTGCCTTCCCCGCCGCCGCGTCATGATTTCCGCGACCGCTGTTTTCGCCGCCTGCTCTGCCCACGATATGAATCGGCCCGCTATCGCCTGAAAACCAGACATCATGATGCATAGCAACGGACAAACTGGCCCATGCTGCCATAATGTCCTGTTTATCTGCGTAAGATCATGGGGTTATTCCTTTCTGATGCGCGCGCTCTACTATAAGCCCGCATTTCATCAGGTCTTGACCTGTTAACGAGAAAGGAAACTAAGTTGATGATTAAAAAAGCGTTTGCCGAATTCATCGGCACATTCTGGTTAGTATTGGCGGGTTGTGGAAGCGCCCTGCTGGCGGCAACCTTTCCGCAAACCGGGATTGGCTTTGCCGGAGTGGCTCTGGCTTTCGGCCTTGCCGTACTGACGATGGCTTTTGCTGTGGGTCATCTTTCGGGCGGCCATTTTAATCCTGCCGTCACGCTGGGTTTATGGGCGGGCGGCCGTATCGGATATCAGGCCATTTTGCCCTATATCATTATGCAGGTCGCGGGCGGTATCGCGGCGGCGGCCGTGCTGTATGTGATTGCAAGTGGTCAGTCTGATTTTGATGCCACCACCAGCGGGTTCGCGGCTAACGGCTTTGGCGAACATTCTCCCGGGGGCTACAGCCTTTGTGCAGCAGTGGTCACTGAACTGCTACTCAGCGCCTTTTTCCTGATCATTATTCAGGGGGCGACCGAAAAACGTGCGCCCGCGGGTTTCGCGCCCATCGCCATTGGCCTGGCCTTAACGCTCATTCATTTAATTAGCATCCCCGTGACCAATACGTCGGTAAACCCGGCGCGCAGTACGGCGATGGCGCTGTTCCAGGGAACCTGGGCCTTGCAGCAGCTGTGGGTGTTCTGGCTGGTGCCGATGGTGGGCGGTGTGGCTGGCGGGTTGATCTCTCGTTTTCTGCTGCGAAGCACAGACTGATTCAATGCGAAAATGACTTCATTATGCAGACCGGGAGCGATCGTGCACGCCTGCACGATCGCTGCCGGTCTGTCTTAACAATGAAATAATCAGGCTTACTGGTAATTAACCGTCACGTCTGTGCTGACCACTTTCAGCCCGGGCGGTAAGCTGCCGCTTCCAGCGAAACCAAACACCATATGCAATGTTTCATCCGCGGTCACGCCGGTCAGACCCCGCGTCGCGCCGTTGGCACCGTCCAGTTCGGTACAGCGCTGCGCCGCACAAAGCCGGACCTGCAGGCCCGATGGCGCAGGCCGGGTGAGCTGATAGCGCCAGTTCACCACAGTCATTACCCCTTTTACGTCGCCCGGCGGCGTTAAGGGCAGTGAGGATTGCCAGCTACCGCGATTGGCCATCAGCGGGCCCGCCGCGCTGGCGCTCCAGGCGCCGTCAGCGGCCTGGGCAGACAGCGGCAGGAGCAGTGCAAACAGCATCATCGATCTCATTGTTTGCCTCCGATGGTGGCGGTCATGCGAATCTGACGATTGTCGCTTAATTCCATGTTGGACAGCACCACCAGCTGCGGCATGTTGCGACGCAGGAAGCGCGCCAGTAACGCACGTAATGGATGGTTTACCAGTAAGACCGGCGGCGCGCCCATCATCTCCTGACGCTGTAAGGCTTCCTGCGTCTGGGCCAGCAGACGATCGGCAAGGCCCGGCTCCAGCCCACCACCGCCCTGCAGAGCCTGCAGTAACAGGCGCTCCAGCGTAGCATCCAGGCCAATAACCTGAACTTCACCGTTGCCCGGGAACCATTGTTGGGTGATTGCGCGACCTAACGCGACACGCACCACGCTGGTCAACTCCTGCGGATCGCTTTGAACCGGCGCGTGCTCTGCCAGCGTTTCAATGATGGTGCGCATGTCGCGAATAGAGACGCGCTCCACCAGCAGGTTTTGCAGCACTTTATGCAGGGTTGTCAGGGTAATGACGCCCGGCACCAGATCTTCAGTCAGTTTAGGCATTTCAGACGAGACGCGATCTAGCAGCTGTTGCGCCTCCTGGCGACCAAACAGCTCGCTGGCATACTGACCTATCAGATGATTAAGATGGGTTGCCACCACCGTACTGGCTTCGACCACGGTAAAGCCCTGGATCTGGGCCTGCTCTTTCAGCGCGCCATCAATCCACACGGCCGCCAGGCCAAACGCCGGATCGACGGTGGCTTCACCCGGCAAGGTGCCCGCTGCGGTGCCGGGGTTAATCGCCATCCAGCGCCCCGGATACGCGTCACCACTGCCAATTTCTACGCCCTTCATCAAAATGCGATAGCGGGCCGGCGGTAATTCCATATTGTCACGGATATGCACCACCGGTGGCAGGAAGCCGACGTCCTGCGCCACCTTCTTACGGATACTGCGGATACGCCCCAGCAGTTCACCGTTTTGATTATGGTCGACCATCGGAATCAGGCGATAGCCCACTTCCATTCCCAGGGTATCTTCCAGCTGTACATCGGTCCAGGACGCTTCGGCCGATGCGGGTGTTTCCATAGATTTGGTGAGGCTGCTGGGTGATTCGACACTCTTTTTCGGCTGCATTTCGCGGCCGCGTAACCACCATGCCAGCCCCAGTAAGGCCGCCGTAAACAGCAGGAAAACGAAGTTCGGCATGCCCGGCACCAGGCCCAGCAATCCGATTACGCCGCCGCTCAGCATCAGTACGCGAGGATCTTTAAACAGCTGGCCAACCATCTGCTCGCCGACGTCCTGATCGGTTGCCACGCGCGTCACAATAACACCCGCCGCAGTCGAGATAACCAGCGCCGGGATCTGAGCAACCAGACCATCACCGATAGTCAGCAACGTATAGGTTTCTGCCGCATGACCTGCATCCATGCCGTGCTGCACGATACCGACCAACAGCCCGCCAATCACGTTGATTACCATGATCAAAATGCCGGCGATGGCATCACCACGTACGAACTTACTGGCACCGTCCATTGAACCGTAGAAGTCGGCTTCCTGGGTGACTTCAGCACGGCGGCGTTTCGCTTCATCTTCACCGATCAGACCGGCATTCAGGTCGGCGTCGATGGCCATCTGCTTACCGGGCATCCCGTCAAGAACAAAGCGCGCGCCCACTTCAGCGATACGGCCGGCACCTTTGGTGATAACCATAAAGTTGATAATCACCAGGATGATAAACACCACAATACCGATGGCAAAGTTGCCCCCGACCAGGAAGTGGCCAAAGGCTTCCACCACCCGTCCGGCGGCGGCGGCCCCGGTGTGGCCGTCCAGTAAAATGATACGGGTTGAGGCAACGTTAAGCGCCAGGCGCAGCAAGGTCGAAAACAGCAGGATGGTTGGAAACGCCGCAAACTCCAGCGTGCGCTGGGTAAACATCGCCACCAGCAGCACCATGATCGACAAGGCGATGTTGAAGGTGAACAACAGATCAAGGATGAATGGCGGTAACGGCAGAACCATCATCGATAAAATCATGATGATCAGTACCGGGCCAGCAAGCACCTGCCACTGCATATCTTTGAAGTTGCCCGGTAGGCGTAATTTAGCGGCCAGATTAGCCATCGTTTGTGTTCTCTCCTGCAAAGTCCATCTCTGCCGGGACCGGCAGGTCTTTAGGTTTTACCGGGATCAGGCCGCCTTCGCGCTTCCAGCGACGTAGCTGCCAGACCCAGGCCAGCACTTCCGCGACGGCGCCATAGAGCGCACCCGGAATGTGTTGTCCAATTTCAGTATGTCGGTACAGCGCACGCGCCAGTGGCGGCGCTTCCAGAACCGGAATACGGTGTTCCGCGCCCAGTTCACGAATGCGTAAGGCAATATCCCCTGCGCCCTTGGCGATGACCTTCGGCGCGCTCATCTTTTTCTCGTTATATTGCAAGGCAACCGAGTAGTGCGTTGGGTTGGTGACGATAACATCGGCTTTGGGAACATCGGCCATCATGCGACGTCGGGCGGCTGCGCGCATCTGCTGGCGGATGCGCCCTTTCACGTGCGGATCACCCTCTTGCTGTTTGTGTTCATCACGAATTTCCTGACGCGACATGCGCAGCTTTTTAAAATGGCTGTACAGTTGCCAGAAAACGTCATAGCCCACCATGGGGATCAACCCGAGCATGACCAGCGAGCAGCAGATGGCAATCATATCCATGCCGTGAATCAGTGCCGTTGTCGGTGATTCGGCAATCAGACGCAGCATATCGGGCCAGTGGCTCCAGACGTACCAGCCTGCAACACAACCGACCAGAATAGTCTTCAGGATGCCTTTAAACAGTTCGGTCCAGGCCTGAGCGGCAAACATACGCTTTAAACCAGACAGCGGGTTCAGTTTGCCAAAATCGACCTTAATGGATTTTCCACTGATCACCACGCCGCCCAGCAGCATTGGCGAGGCAATCGCGACCAGAACCAGCCCGCCCAGCAGCGGGAGCAGCGCCGCAATGGCCTGCATAATCAGATTGCCCACATGCGCAATGATGATTTTGTCATCGGTCACCATGGCATGGTCAAATCGTAATCCGGTTGACACCATCGCGGCCAGCCGGTGGGCCATCATGGCACCGCCGACCCATAAAATCATGATGCCGGCTAACAGCATCAGTAATGAGGTCAACTCGCGCGAACGCGGAATCTGGCCTTCTTCACGTGCTTTCTCAAGTCGGTGGGCCGTGGGCGATTCTGTTTTTTCTTCGTCGCTATTTTCTGACACCACAAACCTCGGTTGGCAGGAATTCTGAGCATAGAATGCCAAATTTGGGTTTGGTTAAAGCGTGGATAAAACGTGAAAAATGCGCGCTCTTTCACGGATGGCAAAAGAGAAAAGAGAAGTGGCCTGTCAGAAACAGGCCATCTTAGAAGGGGCGGCAATCGCCAACCGTTAACGGATCGGCGATGACCAGACAGACTCGCGGTTAGAAACCCAGGCTGTCCAGCAGGTCATCAACCTGGTCCTGATTCGCCACGACGCCCGGCGCAGCAGCGTTTACCTGCGGGCCATTGAGCAGCGTTGTGCCAACCTGACGTTTCTCGGCGCTCACTTCTGGCATGTTTTCCAGCAGCACCATCAACAGCTGGCGCTCGATCTCCTGGATCACATCCATCATGCGCTTGATGACCTGACCAGTAAGGTCCTGGAAATCCTGCGCCATCATGATGTCGAGCAACTGCTTGTTAGTAAAAGAGGTGTGCGTAGGCACTTCCCCTAAATACTCACGCGTATCCGTCACCAGCTCCCGCGCGTCGGCAAGTTCAATTGGATTTTCAAACCACGCATCCCAGCGTCCTTTCAGCGCAATCGCGCCCGCTTCCATTTTGTCCTGGTGCGGTTGCGCTGCTTCGACGCTGTTCAGCGCCCTGTCGGCCGCCTGAGCGGTCTTTTGCACTACATAGTCCAGACGGTCGCGGGCGTCAGGAATGGCTTCAGCAGCTTCTGCAATGGCCTGATCCAGCCCCAGCTCACGCAGACTGTCACGCAGCATGCGGGTCAGTGAACCGATGCGGGAAATGATATCGTGTGCCGCGGCTTGCTCAGCTGATTTCGGAAGGTCGCTCATCACATCTCCTTACATACCCAGTTTTTCAAAAATTTTGCCCAGCTTTTCTTCAAGCGTGGCTGCAGTAAACGGCTTGACTACATAGCCGCTTGCACCCGCCTGAGCGGCAGCAATAATGTTTTCTTTCTTCGCTTCTGCCGTCACCATTAAAACTGGCAGGCTCGCCATGGCAGCATCGGCACGAATAGTCTGCAGCAGTTGCAGGCCATCCATATTTGGCATGTTCCAGTCAGAGATAACGAAATCGAAACCACCTGCTTTCAGCTTGCCTAGCGCATCAACGCCGTCTTCCGCTTCTTCTACGTTATTGAAACCAAGCTCTTTCAGCAGGTTACGTACAATACGACGCATCGTATTGAAGTCGTCCACTACCAAAAAGCGCATGTTTTTATCAGCCATATCTACTCCTGTGTTATCTCGCCCGGCAGGACGGGCCTGGTTATATACGCAATGCCTGTCCGGCGCTAATTTTCGCCAGCATGTGCTGGCTGATGTTGCTTAAATCTACTACTTCGCTCACGCCGCCGCTGGCTATCGCCTCGCGTGGCATGCCAAAAACGACACAACTTGCTTCATTTTGCGCGATGGTCCAGGCGCCGGCACGATGCATTTCCAGCATGCCTGCTGCCCCATCGTTACCCATACCGGTCAGGATGACGCCGACGGCATTACGCCCGGCGTTAATCGCAACCGATTTAAACAAGACATCCACTGAAGGTTTATGCCGGTTAACCGGGGGGCCTTCATTCAGCTTCACCACGTAGTTCGCCCCGCTGCGCCCCAGTTCCATGTGCATTGCGCCAGGCGCAATGTAGGCATGGCCGGGAAGAATACGCTCGCCATCTTCCGCTTCTTTCACCGTTATCTGGCATAGCTTGTTCAGCCGCTCGGCAAATGATCGGGTAAAGCCCGGTGGCATATGTTGCGTAATCAGCAGTGCCGGACTGGTGGCCGGTAACGGCTGTAAAACGTGGCGAATCGCCTCTGTGCCACCGGTTGATGAACCAATGGCAATCAACTTTTCACTACTCAGCAACGGGCCGGCTTTCAGCGTGACCGGCGCGGGCATAACGTTACGAACATGCAGGCGCGCCCGGGCCGCCGCGCGAATTTTGTCGCCAATCATCTGGCTGTAGGCCAGCATGCCTTCACGAATACCTAACTGCGGCTTCGTCACGAAATCGATCGCACCTAACTCCAGCGCGCGCAGCGTGATTTCGGAGCCCTGTCCCGTCAGGGATGACACCATGACCACGGGCATGGGCCGTAAACGCATCAGTTTTTCAAGAAAGTCCAGGCCGTCCATGCGCGGCATTTCAACATCCAGCGTTAACACCTGCGGATTAAACTGTTTAATCAGATCGCGTGCCACTAACGGATCCGGGGCCGTAGCCACCATTTCCATATCAGGATGACTGTTGATGATTTCGGTCATCAGTTGCCGCATCAGCGCAGAGTCATCTACGCACATCACGGTAATTTTGCTCATCATCTTTCCTTCGTCAGTCCATACACGGTTTGCCCACGCAGCCAAAACTCTTTACTAATCTGGCTGAAGTTCTCTGAGTGTCCGGCAAAGAGAATGCCGCCGGGCTTAAGCAGAGGAACAAAACGACGTAGAATTTTTTCTTGTGTTTCTTTATCGAAATAGATCATTACGTTGCGGCAGAAGATCGCATCGAACGGTCCCGGTAAGGCCCAGTCATTTGCCAGCAGGTTAAGCTGGGTATAGTTCACCATGTTCGCCAGTTCGGAACGGACACGAACCATGCCAGCATGTGGACCTGTACCGCGTAAAAAGAAACGCTGTAACTGCGCGGGCGACAGCGTACGCAGCTCTTCCTGGCGGTAAACACCCGCCACGGCTTTCTCCAAAACCTGGGTATCGATATCGCTGGCATGTACCTGGAATTTACCCGGTCCCATGCCTAAGGTTTCAGCCAACGTAATCGCGATAGAGTAAGGTTCTTCGCCGGTGGACGCTGCCGTACTCCAGACGCTAAAATTTCCCTGACGTTTACGTGCATGCTCCGCAAGGATTGGAAAATGATGCGCCTCGCGGAAAAACGCTGTCAGGTTAGTGGTTAACGCATTAATAAACGCCTGCCACTCAGCACTGTTTGGATCATTTTCCAGCAGGGCCAGATAGCGACCAAAATCATCGATATTCAGCGTGCGCAGACGACGAACCAGACGGTTGTAAACCATCTCGCGCTTGTGATCGGCCAGCACGATACCTGCACGCTGATAGATGAGCTGGCTGATACGGCGAAAATGGGTATCGGACAGGGGCAGACGCTGCACCATTTGTGACAGCAGCGTCGTCGCTTCCGGTTGATCTAATAACGTCGATTTCTTCATCTTTGCACCTGGCCTGAACTAAACCTGTTGAACATCTGCTGCTACGCCCAACCGCGTCTCAGCGGCTGGGCCATCCAGGCAATTAAAAGGTTTCCCAGTTCTCATCACCGCGCGGTGATGGCTGGCGAATGCCTTCTGACGGACTTTCTAAACGTAAATTTTTTGCCGCCGTAGTCTTGTTAACGGCCTGCGTGACAATTTCTTTACCAATATTGAAGGCAGAAACCGCTTGTTTTAAGTTACTGGCCTGATCTTCCAGCGCCGCGGCGGCTGCAGCAGACTCTTCCACCAGCGAGGCGTTCTGTTGTGTTACGCGATCCATCTCGGTCACCGCCTGACCGACCTGGTCGATACCACGGCTCTGTTCGTCCGACGCAGAAGCAATTTCACCCATGATGTCGGTCACGCGCGTCACCGCACTGACGATCTCATTCATGGTATCGCCCGCGCTCTCAACCAGCACTGAGCCGGTGTTAACGCGACCAACGGAGTCTTCAATCAGGCCTTTAATCTCTTTTGCCGCCTGTGCGCTGCGCTGGGCCAGGTTACGAACCTCACCAGCTACCACGGCAAAGCCTCGTCCCTGTTCGCCAGCTCGCGCGGCTTCAACCGCTGCGTTCAACGCCAGAATGTTGGTCTGGAAAGCGATACCATCAATGACGCTGATAATGTCCGCAATTTTCCGTGAGCTGCCGGCAATTTCTTTCATGGTCGTGACCACGCCATCAACGACTTTGCCGCCCTGCTGCGCGGTTTCAGAGGCATTCAGCGCCAGCTTTGAAGCCTGACGGGCATTTTCCGCATTTTGTTTTACGGTCGCGGTAAGTTCTTCCATGCTGGCCGCCGTTTGCTCCAGCGATGCCGCCTGCTGTTCGGTTCGGGAAGAAAGATCGTTATTACCGACGGCGATTTCGCTGGCCCCGGTATAAATTGCATCTGCGCCGTCTCGCACGGTGCTGACGGTGCGCACCAGAGAACGTTGCATGTCCTGCAGCGAGGTCAGCAGATCGCCAATTTCATTACGTACGCTAATGTTGATGGGCTGCGTGAGATCGCCGCCTGCGATGTGCTGAATATGTTCAATGCTCTCTTTGAGCGGTCGAATAAGCAGGCTGCGCATCAGATTCCAGACCAGCACAATCACCAACAGCGTGACCAACAGCGTCCCTACAACCAGCATAATCATGCGTTGATAGGCGGCATTGTTGGCATCCACGCCCTGCTGACTGAGTTGAAGGTTGTAGTTAAGCCAGGCATCGTAGTCTTTCTGGAATTTGTCCTGATAGCTCTGCGTCGGCTGGTCTACAAACCCTTTAAAGTTACCGTTGCCAAGAAATACGATCAGTTCCGCGAGTCCGTCATGGAATTGCTTATAGTTTGCCTGCAGCGTCAGTACGTTTTCTGCACTTTTGCCTTTCTCAGAAAGATTGGCATTGAACATGGCATAGCCTTCTTCCGCACGCTTTAATTCACTATCTGCCAGCGCCACCAGCTCTTTAACGGTGGCACCTGAGCCGGCCATTTGCCCATCCTGCAAATAACGGATCCCGGCGCGGTTTAAGGTATTTCGCGCCTGTACCAGTGCGACCCAAGAGGTGCCCATGGCGCGTTGAAGCGTACTCAGACGTTGGTTATAGGCAAAATTTTCTTTATCTTCTGTCACCGTCTTATAGAACACGCCACCCGAAAAAATTTGCAGTAGCGCGAACAGTGCCAATACACAGAGAAGACCGGAGACAACACGTACTCGACTAAACATAGAAACCTCATTCATTAGCAATTCGATTCTGTTTATCGGCCCGGACGTGCGGAACTTTACGGCCAGCGTGAAGACAGGTTCACGCTGGCCGTAAAAAGAGGTTGGGAAAACTTAAACGCGCGAGATTTTAAAGACGGATACGGCCTGGGACAGGGCGCTGGCCTGTTGCTCCAGCGCGGCGGCCGCGGCGGCTGACTCTTCGACCAGCGAGGCGTTCTGCTGTGTCACGCGATCCATTTCCGTTACGGCCTGGCCCACCTGATCGATGCCGCGACTTTGCTCGTCAGATGCAGAAGCGATTTCGCCCATGATATCTGTCACGCGTGTTACCGCGCCCACGATGTTATTCATGGTGCTGCCCGCGCTTTCAACCTGAAGCGAGCCGCTGTTAACGCGCGCCACTGAATCTTCGATTAACCCTTTGATCTCTTTTGCTGCCTGAGCACTGCGCTGTGCCAGACTGCGGACTTCACCCGCCACCACGGCAAAGCCACGGCCCTGCTCACCGGCACGCGCCGCTTCTACGGCAGCGTTAAGCGCCAGAATATTGGTCTGGAAAGCAATGCCGTCGATAACGCTGATAATGTCTGCGATTTTCTTCGAACTGCCGGCAATTTCCTGCATGGTGGTCACCACGCCATCCACCACTTTACCGCCCTGCAGCGCGGTTTCGGATGCGGTTTGTGCCAGTTGAGAAGCCTGACGTGCGTTATCTGCGTTCTGTTTTACCGTCGCCGTTAACTGCTCCATGCTGGCTGCCGTTTGTTCAAGCGAAGCTGCCTGCTCTTCCGTACGCGCAGACAGATCGTTATTCCCGGCCGCGATTTCACTGGCGCCGGTGAAAATGGCATCACACCCGCTGCGAACCTCACCCACGGTCGATACCAACGAATGCTGCATCTCGTGGATACCGGCGGCCAGTTGGCTCATCTCATTGCGGCCTTCCACCAGAATGGGTTGCGTCAGGTCGCCAGAAGCAATGGTGCGAATATCCACCAGCAGACGTTGAAGCGGTTGAATCAAGAGCTGACGCAGTCCAAACCAGCAGCCCAGAATAACCACAATCACCAGCACGCCCACCATGCCGAGCATCCACATCATCTGCGTGAAGGCCTGTTGATTCTGCTCTGCGCCGTGTGCGGACAGTTCGCTTTGCTTCAGGCGCCATGCGGAATAGGTGGCCTGCATCGCCTGCTGCTTCTGTTCAATATTTTGTTTAAACATGCCTTCCAGATCTTTCGCTTTCAGGCTGGCGATCATGCCGCGCAGACCGGTCAGATAGGCCTTAAAATCGTTTTGCAGTCGATCGCGCATTTCCGTATCTGCGCCCGGTGTTTCCGGAATCGCGTTAAATTCTGCCAGGTACTGCTCACCTTTATTCGCCTCGTTAACGGCTTTCTCTGTCAGGCTGTCCAGCTGGCCGCCGTTCATTTGAGACGCCAGGCTGGTTTGCAGGCGCAACATTGCGCGGTTGAGGGTGGTACGAGACTGGTTCAGCGCCATATAGGCATCGGTCATCGCCGCAACGTTCCGGGTGGAAATTTGTGACAGCGCAAAGGCCTCTTTATCATTATTCAGCGCTGACCAGAACAGGCTGCCTGACAGCAGCTGCATGGCACCGAAAAGCATCAGTACCGCGATAAGACTGGTCACGACTTTTATTCGTTTTAACATCTTTTTCCCCGAGCATAAAAAGTAAAGTGCAGGGGCTGTATCGGCGGGAAAGAGAGAGGGTTTAGTCAACTTCAGTGAAAAAGCGGCAATTAGGGCTTTTGTAATTATTGATATCAGCTGAGGGTGTTTTTTAGTGGCCCAGGTCACAGACAACAGGGGAAAAATGAGAGGTGGAAGCGATGCGTGGGTTAAGCGGATCACACTGATTCAGGCTGTACACAAGACACAGAACCTCACGGGCCAGCCTGGACTGACCCGTGAAGAAGGATTATGCCGTACGCAGGTTGTCGACCAGCGCCATCTCTTCGCTGCTCAGCAGCTTCTCGATGTCAACCAGAATCAACATGCGGTCGCCGAGCGCACCCAGACCGGTGAGGTACTCGGTGGACATTGTCACGGCAAACTCAGGTGAAGGACGGATCTGTTCCTGCGTCAACGACAGCACGTCAGACACGCCATCAACCACGATACCGACGACGCGGTTTTCCAGATTAAGAACGATTACGACCGTATTCTCATTGTACTCAACGTCTGCCTGTGCAAATTTCACACGCAGATCGATGATAGGCACAATCACGCCACGCAGGTTCGTTACGCCGCGAATAAAATCCGGCGTGTTGGCAATGCGGGTTACCTGATCGTAACCACGAATTTCCTGAACCTTAAGAATATCGATGCCGTACTCTTCATCACCCAGCGTGAACACCAGGAACTCCTGGCCCACGGTTTCGCCAGCAATTTTTGTCACGGTTGCCATTCCACTCATGTTATTTACCCTTTCGTTATCAATCAGGCGGCAGCGCCGGCCACACGTTTTTCACGGTTAAGTGACTGCAACGCCGAAACGTCAACAATCAGCGCCACGCTGCCATCGCCGAGGATGGTGGCGGCTGAAATCCCTGGTACTTTGCGATAGTTGCTTTCCAGGTTTTTAACAACAACCTGATGCTGACCAATTAACTGGTCTACCAACAGGGCGTAGCGTTTGCCCGCGCTTTGCAAAATGACCACGATGCCCTGTGTCGCTTCTGTTTTGGCATCTTTCACATCAAAGACGTTCCACAGTTCAACCAGCGGCAGATATTCGCCACGGACTTCCAGAACACATTCGCCACCCGCCAGCGGTTTCAATTCTTCTGCGCGAGGCTGCAATGATTCCATCACCGCATTCAGCGGCAGAATAAAGACTTCATCCGCGACGCGTACAGACATGCCATCAAGGATGGCCAGCGTCAGCGGCAGCAGGATACGGATTGTGGTGCCTTTGCCCTGTTTAGAGGCAATTTCGACATGACCACCCATTTCCTGGATATTCCGTTTCACAACGTCCATGCCCACGCCGCGGCCGGACACATCCGTGACCTGTTCTGCGGTGGAGAAGCCTGGCGCGAAAATCAACATGCCGACTTCTTCGTCGCTCATGTTTTCATGAACCGGTAGACCGGATGACAGTGCTTTAGCAAGAATACGCTCACGGTTGAGGCCCGCACCGTCATCGGAGACTTCGATACAGATGTTGCCGCCCTGATGTTCTGCGGACAGCGTCAGGTTGCCCGTCGCGACTTTTCCTGCGGCAATACGCTTATCAGGCGATTCAATGCCGTGGTCCAGGCTGTTACGCACCAGGTGCGTTAACGGATCGATAATGCGTTCAATCAGGCTCTTATCCAGTTCGGTCGAGCTGCCGAGTAAGGTCAGTTCGACTTCTTTGCCCAGTTTACTGGCCAGATCGCGAACCAGACGCGGGAAGCGGCTGAATACGTATTCCATCGGCATCATACGAATCGACATCACCGACTCTTGCAGGTCACGCGCATTACGCTCCAGCTGGCCCATGCTGTTCAGCAGCTCGCCGTGCGCCACCGGATCCAGTTCGCCAGAGCGCTGTGCCAGCATTGACTGCGTGATCACCAGCTCACCCACCAGGTTAATCAGCTGATCGACCTTCTCAACGGCAACACGGATGCTGCTGGATTCGCTGGTCTTCGCCGGTGCGGCAACGCGCTTGCTTTCGCGTTTGGCTGCGGCAACGGGCAATTCGGTAACGGTCGCGGTCTGTACTTCGGCCACCTCAGGCTCAGCGGCGCGCGCTGTCGCGGCTGGGGCTGCGTCGCCCGCCTCCGGGAAGCGAATCTGGGATTCATCAATCACAAAACAGAGCACGGCGACGATATCGTCTTTGCCAACGCCCGTAATGTGGCACTCAAGCGAGTTGCTGCCTTTCTTGACATCGCTGATTGTGCCGAGGTTACCCAGCTCTTCCAGCATCAAATCAATGTCTTTTTCTTTCAGATCGACCAGTTGCAGATGAACGCCATCGGCGCCTGCTTGCGCGGACTCTGCCTGACTGACCGGTGCATCAAGGGCAACCACCACCGGCGCTTCAACCGGCAGACCTTTAGCCTCTAACGCCAGCTGGCGTAATGCTTCACAGATATACTTGAAGCTTTCCGCGTTAGGCTCTTGCGCGGTTTTATAAGCATCGAGCTGTTCCTGCATAATATCTTTAGTTTCCAAAAACAGATTGATGATGTCGGTGCTGAGCTGCATTTCGCCGCGACGAGCACCATCCAGAATGTTTTCCAGGATATGGGTTGTTTCCTGTAAAACCGTAAAACCAAAGGTTCCTGCCCCGCCTTTAATGGAGTGGGCGGCGCGGAAGATGGCGTTAAGCTGTTCAGAGTCAGGTTCCTGGGGATCGAGTCCCAACAGGTGTTGCTCCATATCCGCTAACAGCTCATCGGCTTCATCAAAAAACGTCTGGTAAAAATCGCTGATGTCCATGCTCACGGGAATCACCTCTGCTGTGAGGGGGCTGCTGTAGTGACCGCACCAGCCGACGAAGCTGACGGCGCGGAGGTTGTTTTAACCGCACCAGCCGATGACGCTGGCGGTGCAGAGGTTACTGTTATCACCGTACCCGTCGATAAGGCTGACGGCGCGGGAGATACGGTTGTTACCGCACCAGTCGAAGACGCTGGTTGTGCGGACGTTGCTGTTTTCACCGCACCCGCTGAAGACGCGGGCTGCGTGGAAGTGCCTGTTTTCACTGTGCCTTTCGCCGGGGCGGACGGCGAAGACGCTGTCGTTTTCATCGCACCGCCTGCCGAGGCGGACGGTGCTGAGGTTGCGGTTTTCACTGCACCCGCTTTATCTGCTGCTGTACCGATGGAGGCTGAAGGTTCGGTAATTTTCTCAAACGCAGCCGGATCGCTAACCTGCACGGCATCACTTTCAGCATTCTCTTTTTCAATGGCGGCTTCGGTATCGTGGTTCAACACCAGCAAACTAATACGGCGGTTCACGGCATCATCCCCCCCGCGGTTTTTCAGTTTCATCGTGTCAGCCATGCCGACAATACGAAGAATCTTTCCACCATCCAGCCCGCCAATCACCAGTTCCCGACGTGACGCATTGGCGCGGTCAGCAGAGAGCTCCCAGTTGCTGTAGCCTTTATCACCACCGGCGTACTGAATATCATCCGTATGCCCCGCGATACTGATTCGGTTTGGGATGTCGTTCAGAACCGGGGCAATCGCGCGCAAAATGTCGCGCATATAAGGTTCAACTTCTGCGCTGCCGGTTTTAAACATTGGGCGATTCTGACTGTCGATAATCTGAATACGCAGCCCCTCTTCCACCATGTTGATGATCAAATGCGGACGCAGTGCTTTCAGGCGCGGGTCGGCTTCAATCAGCTGGTCGAGCTTTTCACGTAACCGGTTGAGGCGAATCTCATCCAGCTTGCGTTTCTGCGCATCCATATCCACAACCTTCTTAACTTCACCCTCTTTCTTCGTTGGGTCGTCACCGCCACCCGGGATAGGGCTGCTGCTGTCGCTGCTGCGTTGTCCCCCCGTCAGCGCCACTTTTAAGGGCGTCTGAAAATATTCCGCTATCTGAATCAACTGCTGTGGGCTGGCGATCGACAGCAGCCACATCACCATAAAAAATGCCATCATCGCCGTCATGAAGTCGGCATAAGCGATTTTCCATGAACCATGCCCTCCTTCATGTTTCTTATGTTTGCGCTTTCTAATCAGCACAATTGGGCGATTGCCATGTTTCATGAGGTCTGGTCCGAAGTCTGTTTAGCCGGGTTCTTCGCGTTGCGTACGTGCTCTTCCAGTTCACTGAACGAAGGACGCTCGGCGGAGTAAAGCGTTTTACGGCCAAACTCGACGGCGATTTGTGGCGCATAGCCGTTCAGGCTTGAAAGCAGCGTCACTTTTACGCACTGCATCATCTTGGTTGTTTCTGCACATTTCTGACGTAACACTGACGCCAGCGGCGAAATAAAACCGTATGCCAGTAAAATCCCGAGGAAGGTTCCCACCATTGCATGGGCAACCAGCGCACCTAACTCTGCGGCTGGGCGGTCGGCTGACGCCAGGGCATGCACTACGCCCATCACCGCGGCGACGATACCGAAAGCTGGCAGACCATCGCCCACTGCTGCGATACTTTGCGCAGGAACTTCACACTCGTGTTCGTAGGTTTCAATCTCTTCATCCATCAATGCTTCGATTTCGAAGGCATTCATGTTGCCACTGACCATAAGGCGTAAATAGTCAGTGATGAAATCTACTAACTGTTTATCGGCTAAGATGCGGGGATAATTAGCAAAAATTTCGCTCTGAGCGGGATCTTCAATATCGCGCTCCAGTGACAACATGCCTTGCTGGCGTGATTTCGCCATCAGGCGATACAGCAGCGCCATCAAATCCATATAGACCGCTTTATTGTATTTCGAGCCACGAAACAGGAGCGGCAGGGCCTTCAGGGTCTTCTTGATCGATTTACCGTTGTTGCCCACCAGAAACGCACCGACGCCCGCCCCGGCGATCATCAGCAGTTCTGCAGGCTGGTAAAGCGCGCCAAGATGGCCGCCCACTAAAGCGTATCCGCCCAACACGGAACCTAATACAACGATGTAACCTAAAATTATCAGCACAAAAAATCCTTACGTCCGTAACGTGTTGGTCGACGTTAAGCCAGAAACCCAGGTGATGTTCACCACGTGGAGGCAAAAAAAAAGCAGCGGGATTAACCGCTGCTGGATGACTTCCACATTGCGAACAAATTTAAACGGCGTGTTTAACCTGTTCATCCAGCAGTTGTGGAAAGATATCGGCAGTATCTGCAGAAAGTTTACGTCTTTTTACGGCACGTGATGGTGGCTGGCACAGGCTGCAGACAAAGCTGCCAACAGGCTGATGTGCATGATTAATAAAGCTGCCGTTGCAGCTTTTACAATCCGATAATTCCAGCATACCGCTTTCGACGAATCGCACCAGGGTCCAGGCGCGTGTCAGCGCCAACAGCGGGCCCTCGTCCGATTGCGGGCACTGCTCAAGATAGAGGCGGTAGGCTTTGATTACCGCATCAATACCTTTGCTCAAACCGGTTTTCAGTAAGAAAGTCCAGGCGTTACAGAACATGGAAGCATGAATATTTTGTTCCCATGTCATGAACCAGTCAGTAGAGAAAGGCAACATGCCTTTAGGTGGTGGACTACCACGCAACTCTTTATACAGTTTAATCAGGCGACCGCGGCTCAGCTGCGTTTCGCTTTCCAGCATTTGTAACCGCGCACCCAGGGTAATCAGCTCCATGGCGAGCTGAATATCGCGCGCTTCCTGAACAATACTTTTTTCACCCATTATACCGCCCTCTTTTTAGTAGGCGCGGCGTCTTTAGACGCGCTGCGTAATAAACGGCTGGATAACAAAATCCCGGTGTGGATCTGTTGCAAATCATCCACGCGAGATTCCTGCGTCAGGCGATTAATAACGGTGCTATCGGTAAAACGAAACTGACACACAAGTTGATTGGTCTCAGCTAATTTTACCATTTCAGGTAAGGTTAATTCTGACAACGCATCTGCCATCTTTTCATCAATCCCGAGGCGAAACATTGCCGAAGCTTTTTCCTGGTTAATTAATCGCTGCGCGAGCAGTAAATATGACAAGTTGATATCGTAAATATGTTTTAGTAATTCAGATGTACCCATTTTTCCATCCTGAGAGACGCGACGTAACTTACCGCAGATAACATCTCTGCGTATCGAGCTGCTGGTTGGTAAATCTAAAGATGGCAAAAATAATTAAACATAAAAGGCAAATGGTTCTGAGTGCTGCTTCTTTTTACGACCCTGTGTTTTGGGTCAGAAGTCAATTTTTTCAGTCCACCTTATTCTTAAGTCTTCAACCTTCTTCCGTGAGGCCTTCATACATTTTTTAAGACTAATCCGAAAACAAGGCAAATCTATATCGTCTGATCCTCACATACAACGACAGTTCAGTGAAATTTTGGATAAAGTGTGACACAGGTCACACTTTTGAGCCTTTTTTCTTCAGAAATACTTTACGATCACATTTTAGCTGTGTGTTTTTTGAGCGAAATTACGTTTTTTTTGTAGGGATTTGTCCTAACCAGGACTTAATTAGCAACAAAACCGCCGCAAAAGCCAAATCAGACCGTTGAGGTCAGGTTTATGTTCACGAATGCAATTTGTACCCTATTTAGAACCATTCAAAACCATAAAAGCAGTGGAATGTGCTGCCAACAGAAACAATTATTTGTTTTTAAATTAGTCAGTTAGCGTTTTACTGCAGAATAAGGGGCAACAGCCATGTCCGGCAGGCGATGGGGATTAGGCGCGTTCTGGCAATCCGTTGTAAAGGGTGACAGCAAGGTGTTTAGAGTGTGATCGTCCATGTAACAAGGAGTTACATTAATAACGTGAATGAATTGCAGGCAAGATAGATTTGTGCACTAAGAGTATCGGCGCGGATCGCCAAAACTTTAGCTTAACCAGGTAAAAATAGTGTTTTGACATTTTAATGGGTCATTTTGACAGCAAAAGTGCCGGAATAGTGTCCTGCCGCGGTACGGGACCGCCTTTGAGTTAAGGGTAACTGATTAAAACATAAGGAGAGTTTGCAGACGGCAAGCGAGGGCCAAATACGACAAACAGCAAGCCATCCCTGGCTTGCTGCGGCATCAGGCGAGTTTTGGAAATGTGGCCACTTTATTCGCCATTCCATGATCGGCGCTACGTGGCGCAATCTTTTCGAGATCGCGTAGGAAGCTTTCGCGCCATGCGGTGATGTCGTTCTTACGCAGAACGGCCATCATATCGTTATAGCGAGAAATTCTTTCCGTGCGCGGCATAGTAATGGCCTTGTCCAGCGCAGCGGCCACCCCATCCCGGTCATAGGGATTCACGATCAATGCCGAGGTCAGCTCATTCGCCGCACCGGCAAAGCGGGACAGTACCAGTACGCCCGGATCATCCGGGTCCTGTGCCGCAACATACTCTTTCGCAACCAGGTTCATCCCATCACGTAACGGCGTCACCAGCCCCACGTCGGTCAGACGGAAGATTTTCATCAACAGACGACGGTCAAAGTGCTGGTTAAGGTAGTACAGCGGCGTCCAGCCCAGTGTCCCGTATTTACCGTTAATGCGCCCTGCTTCCGTTTCAAGCTGATGACGAATATCCTGGTAAGCCTGCACATCACCGCGTGACGTGGGCGCAATCTGGGAATAGCGAATTTTGCCGTGATGCTGAGGGAAGTTTTCCAGCAGCGCCTCATAAGCCAGGAAACGTTCTGGTAACCCCTTGGAGTAGTCCAGACGCTCACAGGCGATGATGTTGCGGGCATCGCCCAGCTCTTTTTTCATCGCGGCCATCTTCGGTGGCAACGGCCCTTCAGCCATCTCTTTAATGCTGTCGGGTTCAATCCCTATCGGGTAGACCTCTGTCATAAAGGTATTGCCATAGGCGCGGTGTTTCTTGTCACCCTTATTCTGCAACTGGGTCAACTGGCTGACACTGTCGAGGAAAGCCACACGATCTGATTCTGTCTGGAAGCCCAGCAGATCGTATTCGCACAGCATCTCCAGCAGTTCCTTATGAGGAGGCAGCGCGTTGAAAATTTCCGGCGTAGGGAAAGGAATATGCAGGAAGAAGCCGATACGGTTGTTAATGCCAGCCCGACGCAATGCAGCGGCAAAAGGTAAAAAGTGGTAATCGTGGATCCACAGAATGTCATCCGGCTTAATCAGCGGCTTTAATCGCTGCGCGACCGCATCATTGACCTCACAGTAGCCTTCCCAGGCTTCGCGCTGGAACTGAACTAAGTCTAACCGGTAGTGAAAGGCGGGCCAGATAACGGTGTTTGAAAACTGGCAGTAGTAAAGATCGTATTCGTTCTGGCTCAGAGGGAAAGAGGCATATTCAATACCGTCATGTTCCATTACCGATACCGGATTTTCTTCTTCACCTGAAAACTCACTGATCTCACCGTTCCATCCAAACCAGAGTCCGCCCGTGCTCTTCAGCGCGTCCAGAATGCCGACGGCCAGGCCGCCAGCACCGGTTTTGTTCCCATTTGGCATGGCGATACGGTTAGATACAACCACTAAACGACTCATAACCTACACTCCTTACCAATGTTGTCTTGCTCTAATTGTAATCGTGTTGTTTCAAGCCAGGCATAGACATCCGTAACGTCATGTAAACGATAATGCGCCTGACTGGGGCCTTCCCCCACTTTTATAGAGATTCCCTGCAGGGCATTCACCGCAGCGAATCCTTTTTCATCGGTCAGGTCATCCCCGATAAACACCGGGATACGGCCTGAGAATGGGGCTTCCTGCATAAATTTATGGACGGCTGCGCCTTTATCAATCCCGGAGGGTTTGATTTCTACAACGCATTTGCCGGGTTGCAGCGCAAGGCCGTTAAAACGCGCCACCGCAGCCTGAGCCAGTTGCATGACATCCTGTTCGTGCTGCGGCGCGCGACGGTAATGAAGCGCGAAAGCCATGCCTTTGGCTTCCAACTGCGTACCCGGCCACTGCTCCATCGCCTCCTCAAGCAGGCGTTTGAGCGGACGTTCAACATCATCTGGCAAAGTCACCCGATGCAGTTCGCCTGTAGCATCACGCCGTTCAGCACCATGCACGCCTGCTGCCGGTGCCCGCAGAGGCGCCGCCAGCGCATCCAGTTGTTCGACAGGTCGGCCAGAAACCAGCGCCAGTGCGCCATGGCATAACGATGAGAGCCGTTGCAGTTCTGCGACGACATTTTCTGGAATGAAAACAGCATCGGGCTGGGACTGAATCGCTGCCAGCGTGCCATCGACATCAAAAAAGAAGGCATACAGACCGCCGCTCAATGACGGAAATGAGGCATCACTATCTGCCATCTGGGTCACGTGTCTTCTCCTGTAAATAGGTTCATCATCAGGACATCACAGCAGAGGACGTTTCAGCAAGAGGTTGGCTCAAGGCCATGTGAAGTAAGGAGACTGCGTGGTAAAACCCTGCAATTCAACAACCCTTTTTCAAAAAACAAATGTGTTTTGATGCTGATAAATCCGCTGGCTGCTATTGTCGCCCCATAAAGTGTAGTCGCTAAATTTCATTCTGCCAGAAATATGCATTTCCTGTGCCAGCCGTCTCGCTTTCCAATGCCCTGGACTGGCCCGGACCGATCCCTGAGTGCTTCCCGTCTTTTTATCAAGCGCTCAACAGTGAAATAAAAGTGTAATAATTGGCCCTGTTTAAGGTTTTCTTAATCTTTAATCAGCAGACTGTTTAAAATTATTGTCAACTCATTCGCGCGTACACGGATGGACGGTCTTTTGTTGGTTTCATGAACGCTTTTTAATCGGTGATAATAGTAATTAATGACTTTTCATCCGTCCCGGATTAATAATTCCTTTCCGTATGAAATCATTTTTTTTGCGTCTCTTTCCCCTATTACTGATTACGTCCTTTTGGCAATGCGGCATTTTATGTTTTGCTATATCGCGACAGCTTTATTGCCCTGGCAAGGTTTTCGTCATACGGCGTTGCCATTCGTCTCCATGTGGCATTGCGTCAGGCAATCTCTCAGCGTTATCGCGGCATTCGGTAAAGGTTACGCGTCGTTTGCCATCGATTAACAGGGTGAGATTCCCTGACGCAATAGGCGTTTACGTTGTTTTCGGTCACAATAGCCGGGGCGCTTGTCCTGTTCACCCCCGCGATGGGGACTCAAACACGCTTTATCTGCCTTTCTCACTGCCAGCGCCGATTCGTAAAGGGTTTCAGAACTTATGAAAATATTGATTGTTGAAGACGATGCCCTGCTACTTCAGGGGCTGGTACTGGCACTGGAAGGTGCAGGCTACGTGTGCGATGGTGTTTCAACGGTCCGTTCTGCCGAAGCCCACCTTGCCAGCGGACTTTACAGCCTGGTGCTGCTGGATATCGGCCTGCCGGACGAAGACGGCCTGCATTTACTGCAACGCCTGCGTCGTCAAAAGCAGATGCAGCCCGTTTTAATCCTGACCGCACGCGATACCATTGAAGAGCGCATAGCCGGACTCGATGCCGGCGCTGATGACTATTTGATTAAGCCTTTTGCGCTGGATGAGTTGCTGGCACGGATTCGCGCGCTGATCAGGCGTCACGTCAACCAGGGCGATTCCCGCCTCGAAGTGGGTAATCTGTCACTGGATATGACCCACCGCCAGATTCATCTGGATGACGTGCTGCTCGACCTGACGCCCAAAGAGTTTTCCATTCTATCCCGGTTGATGTTGAAAGCAGGCCATCCGGTTCACCGTGAGTTGCTGTATCAGGACATCTACAACTTTGATAATGAGCCCTCCACCAATACGCTGGAAGTCCATATTCATAACCTGCGCGACAAGGTGGGCAAAGCCACGATCCGAACGGTTCGCGGTTTTGGCTATGCCTTATCTCAGCCGCGCGCAGAAAACGAGTCATCACCCGAATGAATCCCTACCGTTCTGGCAATACCATGCGTTTCCGGCTGATGCTCACGATTGGCATGATCATGCTGTTTTTTCAGTTGATCAGCGTGGCCTGGCTCTGGCATGAGAGTAAAGAGCAGGTGCAGTTTTTGGTGGAAGCCAACCTGCTTAACCGCAACATGGATAAGCACGTGGATAAAGAGGTCCGTGAAGCCATCCTGAGCCTGGCGCTGCCCAGCCTGGTCATGATTAGCCTGACGCTACTGCTGTGCTATCAGGCGGTAAGATGGATCACTCGCCCGCTTTATCAACTGCAGCATGAGCTGGAAAGCCGGAGTGAGGTGAACCTCGAGCCGATTATCTTTGAAGGCTCCGTTCAGGAGATTGATGCCGTCACGCAGTCCATTAACCGACTTGTTGCGCGGTTAACCGCCAGTCTTGAACGCGAACGCCTCTTTACTGCCGATGTTGCTCATGAACTGCGTACGCCGCTCGCTGGGCTGCGTTTACATCTTGAACTGTTACAGCGCAACCAGGCCGTCGATACACAACCGTTATTACAGCGGCTTGATCAGATGTCTGGCAATGTCTCTCAACTGTTGCAACTCACGCGTGCAGGTCAGCAGTTCACCTCTGGCAGTTATCAGAATGTTGAGATAGTAGAGGAAGTCATCCTGCCGATGGAGGCTGAGTTGAGTGCCATGCTGGAGACGCGCGAGCAGACTCTGACCCTGGAGGTCGAGGACATGTTCCGGGTGAAGGGCGATGCCATCTTGCTGAGAATGCTACTGCGTAACCTGGTAGAGAATGCTCATCGCTACAGTCCATCGGGCGGAAACATTACGGTGCGTATTGAGGCAACAGCCGGGCTGTCGCTCATCATTGAGGATGAAGGGAACGGCATTGATGAAAGTATGCGCGGTGAACTGAGTAAAGCCTTTGTACGCATGGATACCGGCTACGGCGGCATTGGCCTGGGGTTGAGCATTGTCAGCCGGATTGTCCAGCTCCATGGCGGACAATTCCTGCTGGAAAATCGCCCAGATCGTTCAGGCTGCCGCGCCAGGGTAAACTTCGCTACTGCGTGATTTAGCCGTTGAACCAGCAGACCAGAAACGCAATCACTGTGCCGGCGGCAATAATCACGGCTAGATATTCGCTGAGGCTGCGAGACGGAACAGAACTGACGGATACGGTGGGGGTTTTCATCGATCTCTCCAGTGATGTTTCATGCAGTATCGCTTCCTTATATTAAGGAAACATTAACCTGCCGCGCCTTCAGGCTGCCCGCCAGGCGCAGGCGATCGATCCCTGCTACGCTAAATCATTCGTCTCACGCCATGCCATCACCCCGCTAAAACCTGGCAACGGCCTGAAATGCCTTGTGTGACGTTGAAAACGATCGATCTCATCCCCACCTCTTTCCTTCAGACCAGACAGGAGTAATTTTATGGCTATCCAATATGCAGTGATCGCAGGCGGCTGTTTCTGGTGTACAGAAGCGGTCTTTAAAGATGTGATCGGCGTTGAGTCAGTGGAAAGTGGTTATACCGGCGGTGCGCGCCCTAATCCCACCTACGAGCAGGTGTGCAGCGGCGCAACCGGTCATGCCGAAGCCATTCGTATTGGTTTTGATCCTGAAAAGATCAGCTATGGCGATTTGCTGGACATCAGCTTTGCGACCCACGATCCGACCCAGCTCAATCGTCAGGGCAATGACATCGGTACACAGTATCGTTCCGCGATTTTTGTTGAGACGCCGGAGCAGGAAGCCGAAGCCAAAGCGGCCATCGCGCGTGCCCAACAGGATCATGCTGAGCCTGTTGTGACCACCATTGAACCGTTAAAAGCCTGGTATCCCGCTGAAGGTTATCATCAGGATTACTGGGAAGGCGCCGGTCAGCGCAACGGTTACTGCATGGCGGTGATTCCCCCCAAACTGCAAAAGCTGCGCAAGAGTTTTGCCAACCGCGTAAAAAGCGCGCAGTAAGCTCAGGCAACCCAGCGAATCTCCCCTTCTGTTACGCTGTGCAATATCGCGTTTTTGGCGCCAAAAAAACGCGATTTGCGCAGCCTTAACGCGATTCGTTCAGAGCTTAAGCGAATAGAAAAAAAGAGAAAAATAGTGCTTGACCGTTTCAGGCCGACTCCCTATAGTAGCGCCCCGTTGACCCAGCGCGGTCAGCAACAATTTGCGGTGAGGTGTCCGAGTGGCTGAAGGAGCACGCCTGGAAAGTGTGTATACGGCAACGTATCGGGGGTTCGAATCCCCCTCTCACCGCCACATATAGTAGGACGTTACAGGGACAAAGTCCCGTGTAGACTGGCTTCCGAGACTACACAGAGACAACGGCACTACAAAAAAAGCACAAAATAATGCACGTGAAATGCACGCGCACTTTGGGCTCAAAGAAAAAGCCTCTGATTAACGTCAGAGGCTTTTCTGTTTGTGTCTATATGTAACAAAAAATCAGCTTATTGGTTTGTCCGGCCAGGTGATGTTGGGTGCCTTGGATGTGTCTATCTCATTCACGGCGTCCAGATAATCCAGCCACTTGTTATAGGCCGTCAGGTCATCCCCTTTCAGACGTCCCAGCGCAGCCTTGCCCGGCCACTGACGTGTGTTCATGAAGTCATTGGCCTGAGAGATTTTTACCAGTTTGTCATTTGCAGCCTGGGCAAGGATTTCTTCCTGCGTGGGCGCAGGCTTATCAACCCAGCAGGGCATCCCCTCACCCGTTGAACCCAGGATTTTTCCCTCGGGCGGCACCGATATAAATTCATGCCATGCATCATCCGTCACCTCTACCGCGTCCTGTGGCCAGCCCACTCCTTTCTCATAGTCCGGCTTCATGTCTTCCGGGCAGAATGCCATGCGACTGGCGCTAAAAAACATATTCCCCATATCAGTATCCTATTGCCAGAAAGTGAAAAGTGATTGCGCCTGAACCAGCTGAGGCCGCGCTCACAGAGTTACCGCTGATCTGGATGCCCTGCGGTTTATAGGTGAACTGGCTCGTATTCGACGAGCTCACGTCAGCGCCGCTGATGCCTATTCCGTTCGCGTCATTGGCAACGTTGTGCGTCAGCACGACATGCAACGCGGCGTTAGGAAACTGAATAGGGTAGGCTTTTGTACTCAGCGTGCCGATTGTGGCCGGTGCGCTGCCCCACTGAATAATCAGTCCGGACGGGAGTTTCTGGTATCCGTTAACGCCAAAGTTGCTGTCGAAAAACGACATATCCGGCAACTGTCCACTGCCGTTGCCCGCGTTTTTGTTCGCCGCCGTGCCGATGCCCAGATAGTTGAACAGTTCTGCTGTACTCTTTTTACCTACGATGTCGCGTGCAAAGGCAGTAAATGCAGTCAGAGCAGCTTTGTTCGGTCCAAAAAAATAAGTCAGCGTGTCAGTGTCGGACTGTAAACCGGATAAAGCGATTAGATTCTGGTTGAGCGGCTGATAAAGCTGCCCCAGTCCGAGATAGGCAATAACGTCGCCGATACTGCTTTTCCCCACGATATCCCGTCCGGTCTGCGTGAAGTCCGTCATTGCAGCAGCGTTCTTCCCGATGAAATAGGGGAGTTTGTTAGCATCCGACTGCAGGCCCGACAGCGAATTCAGGTTCGCGTTGACGATCTGAAAATCCTTTTGCAGCGCATTAATAAAAAGCTGAACAAATCCGCCAATATCACCATTGTCCAGTACGTCAGAGCCGGTTTTACTCGCGATATTCTGCGCAATTGCCGCCGCCACGAACGACGCCTGGCGGATTGCCTTGTTGATCTGCGCGGATGATGCCTTTCCTGACTGAAACCCGGTGGCCAGCGCAGCCAGATTTTCATAATCTGCCTGAGCCGTGACGTTTGCGTTTGCCCCGGTCGCAAATGGTTTAAAATTGTTTGCTGCCATCAGAGTTGTTTCTCCCATGAACCACTGTCGAAGCCCGATATAAAATGGTTATCCATATCGAACCCAAAAAACGTACTTCCCTCAGACGGCGTAATTACTGAGGGGATTTGAATGCTGCCTGCATATACGCCCGCCGCTTTTACTGTCAGATAGCCCTGACGGATGGCCGCGATAAGTTCCCTCGACACCAGGCTGATATCCTTTTCAGGAAACACCCACAGCCCGACTGTCATGTCCTGTCCGTCAACGATCTGCATCGTCAGGCCGGAACCGTCCAGCGCGTTATCCAGGATCCCTTTTAACGAACCGTTGGTGCCGTCCCAGTTGTTAATGGCGATTTTGGCCTTGAGAATAATCCGGTAGGTTTCATCACTGAGGCGGGTATAACCGCTGTCCGGATCATACGGTCCCTGCCAGACACCCTGATCCCAGCCCAGACCATCCGTATCAAAGGAGAAATAAACCCCTGAGATAGGCACGGCCACCGTGCGGCTACGGCCAATCCATTCCCCGAGTATGTCCAGCTGCACGCCCGCGGCCTGATCGATATCGAAGGCCGTCAGTAGCCCGTCCATTGCACCGGCGGCATCCGTCAGGGGTCTTGTGGACAGATCCACGTGCTGTGTGAAAAGTGGCTTTGTCCGGTGATAATTGGTTATCAGGTCGGTGTATTTGCTCATGAAGCCACCGTGACAGTGATGTTATCCACTGAACAGGTCACCGCCTCGTTAAACGCCGTCACGATATTGGCCGGTGCGACCGTCGCCGCCGAACGCCCGATCTGCAGGCTGTTGATGTCGTAATACCGGCTTTCCCCTCCGCTCACCACGCCAAGATTTGCCGGGGAATAAACGCGGCTCAGCAGCAGGTCATCGCCGATATCCAGCGAATTAACGTAATCCGCAATCGCCTTTTTGATGTCATTACCGACCTGTGTCGTGTAGCCCTGAAACGCCTTTAGCGTGATAGCCACAAACACGGGTACCGGTGATGATCGTGAAAAACTGATGGTGTGGGGGTTTTGCCACGCGTCAGGGACGGTTACGGAGGTGCTGCCAAACGTGGCGACGCCCTGCCCCTTTTTGCCCTGAATCACCTGAGCAATGGCGTTAACGTCTCCACCGTCCACGATTGCCGCAACGGAGTGCGCGGGCAGTCCGTTTGCATCCTGACTTCCGGTGTCGTTTTCATAGAGTTTGTGACGTGTCACGCCGGTGACGTTCGCAATTGCCCCATCTAACGCTGCAAAAGGCGTCAGGGACGGAAGCGCAACGCTCTGCCGCTGACGGATACGTAGCTCTGAGTCCGTTTCTGCTGCGCTGCCCACCGTGGCGGCTGACGCATTGGTCACGCTCAGCCAGCCGCGCGTGGGCGTGTTAATTTTACTGACCGAGCCCGCCACAGCGGCGACAGCGCCCGACACCGCACAGGTGGAAGTGGCGATCACGGTACCGCCCGGGCCGATAGTCACGCTCGCAGGCAGGTTCCAGATAATGCCGTTGGCGTCCTTAACCGAACCGTTGGTAATCGTGGTACCCGCCGTACCGACCAGCGTCAGGTCAGCGGTTGAGTTCGTGGCCGCACGGCGGCTGATACCGTTAATTTTAACGTTCCGTGAAAGCGCGTCGGTCATACCTGTTGACGGCGAAAACGAGTTGTAAACCGCAATGGCGGTGTTGTTAGCGTCGTGAATGGCCAGCGCCACCAGCGCCACCATCTGACCGTCTTTACTGTCTGGATCCAGATAGGCGTCGGTACCATAAATCTGCTGAAAGTAGCCGGTAATGGTGGTGAGGATGGTCTGATAAGCAGGCGCACTGATGCCCTGGGCGGTTACCGTTGCCGATAGCCCCAGCGTGTCTAGGTTGAGAGCCATTAAGCCTCGCTTGTAACGGTGGTCGTCCCGTAAATGGTGTCAATCGTCGCGGTGAAGATTACCCGGCGACTGGTGGTGTCAAGGTTGGTATCGAAGGAGATGAGAGATTTAACGCCCTGTGTCTCAAGGATGCGCTGGCGTATGGCGAGGCTGTACGTTTCCGGCTTCTGCTTACCGAGTACCGACTGTATCCATGGGGTTCCCGCAGTGGTATCAAGAAACCACTGACCGTACCAGAGCAGAAACCGCGTTTTCACTGCCTGCGCCACCGCGTCGGGTGAGTTAATCAGCCAGGTATCATCGCCACGGCCAAACGTATAGTCGCCGTCGTCGTCTTCGCGTCGGTATCTCATTGCGGGCCGCCCGTCTGACTATTGCCCGGCTGCACGCCAGAGTGAACGTGTCCTGTCTGGCTGATGCCTTTCGCCACCTGATCGCCGGTTGATGTCACGGTACCGTTGACCTGAACGTTGCCGTTCACTGTAAGCAGTGGCGTGGTGATGTTCACGTTTCCGCCCTGCATCAGTTCGATAAAGCTGCTGCCATCGTCGGTGCGAACCTGCACAGATGTGGTGCTGATGCCGGATATCTTCTGCGCCTGTGACTGTGGGCCAACGATGGCAAAAGCATCTGACAAATCATGCTGACGCGGATCCACAGGTTCCTGAACGCCGCCATTCTGCCACCAGAAATCTATGCAGCGATCGGAAAACACCACCAGGCATTCGTCGCCGGCTTTTACCGGGAAAGTGATGGTGCAACCGCCGCCACGCGGAAAGATAACCGGCACATCAGTAAGCAATGGTAGTGGCGCTGACTGAATCTGCCCTTTTTCATCTACTCCCTGACCTGCAATAGCGGGCTGAATCGTGCAGGTGCATGTCGCCGGTTCGAATGACTGAACGATGCCGGGCAGAGAGACGCGCAACATAGAAAATATGGTGTTGTACAGCTGCGAACTCATGTGCTCACTGCTGCCAACCTGAGAATTCAATGAGACAGGCATTTGTGGTTCTCCGGTCATAAAAAAACCCGCCTAAGCGGGTTTGGATTAAAAAATTACATTTCTCGAACAAGCAGGTGCATCATGTTTTTTTATTTTTTGGATTCAGCATTGATTCAGCGGCTTTTTTAGAAGCTTCTTGCTTAGATGTAAATCGCTTCAATATATCAGGGCCTGTAAGACTCAAAACCACAGTCAACAGTTGCCACATAGTTAAGAATACTAACAAACCGTATGATATGCCTCTGAATACTGTGCGATGTGCTAAAATCCAGTCGAATTGTTTGAGTAATGGCGCTCCAATTCCTACCAATAGTACAGCTGCAAGAATAGCGGTCGAATGAACGATTGGTGTAAAAAGATTATGAATCCCCGATCCACCGCCTCCTGAATCCCCGCCACGAAAAGATTTTTTCAATCTCTCAGGATAGATAATCGCGAACCATGCACCAACTACAGCGAATATTATTGATGCGGTTGTTCTAAGCGCTTCAAACAATGGCCATTGCAGAGCAAAAGCAATGTGACGCCCAAAGTATCCTGCACTCCCTATCAGAGCCAAGATACATATGATTAACGTCACTTTAACTTTCATTGCAATCCAGAACCTCTAAAGATCAAATCTTTTTTGCTAACAATTTCAGCAAGTAAAGACTGAAGGTTTACAATCTCATCATTCTCTCTTTCGATACGTAGTTCAAATTTAGTTCGTGAAAGAGAGTTACTAAGCCAGTAAATTTTTTCAGGCTCGCCTTTAAATACGAATCCATAATCGTTAACTTCTGATGGGTCTTGCTCCCATTGAGTGATCATATCGTTAACATCTTGTAGACCTACATCAGGCGAAACAATGTACTTAACTTTGGTTGTATCATTAGGTGCCTGAGCATTGCGAGCATTTAACTTATCCAATAATTTTTGCCAGAGAGCTAAATCAGGCACCGTGCTTAAATTCAGCTCTAAAACACGCTCGATTTTAGTAATGAAATTCGCCTTTTGCCTTATCTCTTCATGCTTACCTGGATTTTTAAGCATTCCAGTATTAAACCTAGGCTGATAATATTTTTTCTCTTCTTGATCATCATGAATATCGAGCATATAACCTGTAACTTGCAATTCATGTGAACCGTCTTCAAGTTCCACCACCTCAGATTTTGCATGCTGAGACGACTGTTTAAGAAATGAACGAATATATTTTTGCAGCGTACCTTGTGCTGTTACTTTGTTGTGAAGCCTAACAGTAGCCATCAAATTTCTGTCGGCTATAAACCAGAAATATGTTGCAAATCCTGGAATATTACCTTCAGGAATGGGGCTCATAACCACTTCGGGATCTGCACCATATCTAGCGTTTTCACTCAAAGAGGGCATACGCTGACCGTTACTGGGGACTTCGTTCCACAATAACATTATCCAGTCATCCCCCACGCTTTTGGCATCAACCAGATATGCAGGAAATCTTTCTTCATCTGCTTCAAAGGTCTTAGTTTCTTTAAGGGTCTTTTGTGCGGCCCAACCGTTAAGATCAGCTAAAATCTCCCCCAATGAACCGAAGGATGGTTCTGAGCCCCCCGGACGATAAAATCCAGCTTTATGTACCTTATAAAAGGTGAAAATTGCTTGTTCGCTGACCATAAATCTTTGCCCAAAGTAATAAGAAACATCTAATTTATTATTAAAAAAGGCTTATATGTTAGATGTGATTATGATCAGTAGTTATACTGTATGAAAACACAGTATATGTATACAAGCAAGTTGATAACGGTGTTAATTCACGTTACATTTATAATGTCTTGAAAATAATGGGTATTAATTGGATTAACAGGCTTACTACGAGCTAATTTAACTTTACGCAGTCATAGGTCCAGAACTGCCGAGGCTCGTCCATGTTCTTGCGGATTACTTCGACGTTGAAGTTTTAATTTTCGATGCCAGCCCCTTTGTAACCAGAGCAAGGTGCTGAAATGGTTACCATCGACACATACCCCTTGTTTCCTTGCTGCTCACACAGTGAAGTATGCATTCTGGCTAATCTAGCTGCATGTTCAAAGTCTATTAAGTCGCCAAAAGTAGCTTCGCTCAGCGCGGCCTGTTTGGTTAGTGCCGGTATCTTTCTGTCTTTCAAAACCGAGGTGAAATCATTGATTCCCTTAGCCAGCACACTGGTACAGGTTTGCTTATAGTTATCACCTGTGTAAGCTGAAACTCTATTACATTGTGCCATATATGCTGTGATTGAATTCGATACTGCCCGCGCGGTGAGAAGTGCTCTTCCTACATGAACATATGCGTTATCTGCCGTTGTAGCACTTGGGTATCTGGTGACAAAATCAAAGCTGTATAAAGCATTCTTGAGATCATCGCCTGTTGAAGAACCGGTGCCAAATTTCTCTTTGTTTACCAAAACTTCTGGATGAGATTTTTCAAAATTTTCTTTTTCAAGCGCTTGCGATTTTGCCGCTTGCGCTTGATTTTCAACAAGCTGTTTATCATAGGCTATTTTTTCAGCTTTTTTTTCTTCCAACCATTTTTGCTGAGCCTTAATGCCGTTAGGGTCCCAGCTACATGAAACTAAACTCAGAGGCAAAAAAAGACCAATCAATAAGCGATGCATCATTAAATATTCCCTGTTTTTGCAATGGTTGACACGCTCTGTAGTTCTTTGGCGCCTTTTGCAAGGCAGAGCAAATCCATGTACCAGTTCTGCCCGCGCGTGTCCCCAGTATAATCAATACTGCCTACGGTGTAATCACCATCAGTATTTATTGCGGCCGGTTGCGAACCGGGAATGCCATCGACATATAGATTGCCGTCGCTGGCGCTTTCATTCAGCCTGGCGGGTGACATCCCGATTTGCTCATTACTGAGAGCCACACGATAGACGGATGCCTGATCGAGGCGAACCAGACCGCCCAGTTTGATGGCTGGATTAATCAGGCACCGGACGTTTACCCCTGCCCCCATCGTCTGCTGTGGCATCCCGATCAGGCCGGTACTGGAGTTAAGTACCACCACCTCGTCGATGTATTTCGAATCAGGAACAATATTCACCTGATTATTTTCATACCACCAGTTGGCCTGGCACTTTCTGGCGATGCCGTACATCACATCAGACGTGTTACCCACCAGCACGCGCCCGCGAGGGAAAACCGTATCAGGGAAATCGGGTACCGATCCCGCTGTGATGCCGTAAGGCTGATACGTCTTCATCCCCGCTTCGAACAGGTCTGAATATTTCCAGCCGGCAGCCACAGTGGTGCGGACGGAAGCATATAAATGCCCCTGCCAGCCGTCAATACACTGCAGTAGTAGCCAGGAGTCAGTAACGTTGTCTTTACCGGCCACGGTGAAACGGATGTCGCCGTTAAAAATCATGCCGACATTGCGGTCGGGATAATTACCCGCTTCATCAGGGTTACCGTTATAACCGGCGATTACCTGAATGCGGGTGAATTCCTGCGACATGATGCGGTTCTGCGTGGCCGATGACAGGTTGTAAATTTTAAAGTCGCCCACGAATCCGTTAAAAATCGTCGCGGGCATCTTCTGAACATTAAAGGTGACTTTCAGATCGGTAAGCGCTATCCCGTCGCCCTTGTCATTCAGCAGCTGTAATTCAAAATGGCGCATCCAGTTCTGTGACATTCTTTACTCCGTGCGGATAAAAAGGTGACTGCGGATCCCGAGGTCGTTCTCGCCGGGATAATCATGATCGTCAGCATCGCAGACCACGAACAGCGAAAAGCCCAGATTCAGATACGCATACTGTGCCAGCAGGTCAGCGCCGGTCACCAACGGTATGCCGCCCGCTATCAGCGCCCCCGTGCTGTCGCTTAAATCCAGATACCAGCAACCGGCGCGCCAGATAACGGTGACCTTATAGAGGCTTCCCGCTATCGTGGTGCTGAATGTCTGGTTCTGAGGCTGTAGCGGCATTTCGGTAATGGTCATGAAAAAAACCCTTTCGCTGCGGATACTGCCGATCTCAGGATGGATTCAGACGGCTGTTTAGGCGTTTTGACGCCGCTGTCCTGAACCGCGCTGGTGTTAACGCCCAGCGCCATATTCTCTTTTGGTGCGCCTTTAATGGTCTGCGCCTGCGTGGTGATGACTTCGCGAAGGGTCAGCGTGGCCATAAGCACATTTTCCGTTGCTTTGTCCGTGGTGACGTCCAGCACGCGGATCAGCATGTTGCTGTAAAGCCGTTTACCGGTTACCACGTCGAACGGCTGGCGGGAGCGCTGCAGATCAAGCAACTGTGCGTAGATTTCTTTAGGGCTGCTACCCAGCGAGAGGCCGATAGCTGAGGTGTTGAGCAGATCAAGTACAGAACCTCCACCGGAAAAGCCAATTTCCATGACCAGTTCAGAGGCGCGCCGGTAGGCATGATCGGCAACAAATCCTGCGCCGTCAGCGCTTGCGCCTGCGGCCTCAGATGTCACCCGTTCAACGGGATGTTCGGTTATCTCCAGCACGTCACTGTGCTTTTCGCTGATGACAACATCGGGGATGATGATGCCGATTTTCCGCGACCGCTGGTGCAGCAGTACCGAGAGAATGTCCATCAGTTGCCCCTGTTCATCTGCTGTGTCGCGCGAGAATTAACCTGGTTCTGTTTGTCGGCAATAATGTTACCTGCCTCGCGCGGATCCGAAACGCCGTGAATATTGATGACCGTTTCCTGATGCATTGAGGCACCGCCCGGCATATTGCTGAGCACGCGGGGAACGTAGTTGCGCGTTTCCTGCGGCATCAGTGCCATACCATACTTCTGGACGTTGCCCAGGCCCCAGTTATACGAGGCCAGCGCTTTGGTCAGGTCGCCGCCGTTGGCTTTCAGCAACTGAGAAAGGTACTTTGCCGCCGCCTGTGCAGCCTTCATCGGGTCGAACGCTTCACCACGGCCCAGCCCCATATCGCGACCGGTACCCGGCATCAGCTGAAAAAGCCCCTGCGCACCGGCACCGGAAACGGCGTTGGGATTACCGGATGATTCGGCTATTGCCACACTCCGCAGCAGTCCTTCCGGCAGCCGGTAAAGCTGTTCCAGCCTTTGCATCGCAGGCTGCATCCAGCCCAGCAGCGCGGCGCCGTCTTTTGTCGGCTGCGGACGCTTGCCGTCTCCAAACCAGCCGTTAACGGTCTGGCCTATGCTGCGCGGATCAAAGCCGGTTTTGTCTTTAAACCAGTCGGCGGCATTGTTTGCGCTGGATGACACGACAGGCATCGCATCGGGATTTTCTTTACCCTGGTGCAGTATCTGACTGCCAATGCGGGCGGCATCAGACCAGCGGCCCTCGTTAATGGCGCTGAGCAGGTCGCCGATCATCGACAGCATTTTACCGAACTCGCCAAACTGCTTTGTCAGGCTGGCAATATCACTTTTCAGCGTCCAGTTTTTAAGGTCGATGTTGAGCAGGCGCGCAACCTGATCGCCCGCGTCCCTGAGCGATGATTTAAGTTCCTTTATGGCTTTAAGGGCAGCGTCAACATCCGGCTGCCACTTTTTCCAGTCGATCAGGCTTTTGCCGCCTTCCTTCCACACCCTGTAATCGTCATAAAGCGCGAAGATTGCCAGGCCTAACGCTGTGACGATCCCCACCGGCGACATCAGAAATGCAGAATTCAGCACGCGCCAGGCAACCACCAGCCCGCCGAAAATTTCGATAAGCTGGCGCGTGCTCTTGTCCAGCGTGTTCCACCAGTCGCGGATGTCGCCCGCCGCCTCGATGAGCCGGAAAACCACTTTTCCTATGGTGTCAGCCAGCCAGAGAATGAGTTTTATCCCGCCCGTCAGCGCCGCTTCGATTTTGGGAAAATTATCGATTACCTGTTTGCGCAGGCTGTCGATGGAGCCCGCCAGACCGCCCGCAAGGTTTGAGCCGATTTTATCCCGCGCCATGCCCGCCATTTCACCGAACGACCGCAAAGAGGTCATGAAACGGTTAGAGCTCACGGCGGCCGTATCGGCGTTATAGCCAATGGCCTTTGCCATCTGCGTATACTGCGCGGAGAACTGGCCCACGCCACGGCGCATTGCCATCAGCGTGTTTTCATCAATGCCCAGCATCTGTGCGTACTGGCTGGCGCGGTAATACGGCATATTGCGCAGCTTATCGCCGACGCCCGTAAAAATGCTGGCCATGTCGCGCATGTTGCCGCTGGCGTCACGCGTCTGCACGCCCAGGCGGTTGAGAAAGCCCTCCGCGCCCGGGTTGTTGCGCATAAAGTGGGCGAGGCTTTCCAGCGATGACCGCGCCCCGTCAACGGTACCGCCCAGCTGCGACACGGCAAAACCAATCTGCTGAATGCCCGCCACCGTTGCCCCGGTGCGCTGCGACATCCAGTAGAGGTTGTCCAGCCCGCTGGCGATTTTGGCCGTAAACGCCACCACCGACAGCGCCGCCGCCTCGACCGCTGCGCCCAGCTTTACCGCCTGCAGCGTTGTAGCCGCTATCGTGGCGTCAAACTTCTTCGCGCCGGACTCGTCCACCTGAAAACCCAGGGAGATTAAAAAATCCTTGATAACATCAGCGTTCATTCGCGGCTCTCCAGCGGGCTATGCGGGCTTCGTTGTCGGCCTTTAAATCCAACCAGTCGTTCATACGTGCAAAATCGGCGAGGTCTAACGTGCCGTCTGTGAGGGATTCATAGCGACACACGCCCTCAATGACAGGGCGCATCAGAAAATCCTCGCCATCCGGCAACGTGTCGAGCGTCAGCCCTGTGACTGCTGGCCCTCCGTCTCTTTCTCTGGGAGTGCGGGCAAAAAATTTCCCAGGCTGTCGCCCACCACGCGACCGACAATCTGCAGCATGCTGAACAGGTCAATATCGTCGAATGCCAGGTCGTTGCCCTGCGCAACCGGTACCCAGCGATCTTTACCGTGCGCACGCTGTACCACTGCCAGGCACGGAAAGATGATCGCGTTGGTATCTTCTTCACTCAGCATTGCGAGTTTGTCCGCCACCACTGGCAGCAGCTTTTCGAACACCGGGGCATAGCGGGTAAATTCGCTCGCCTTTTCTGTGTCTGCACCCTGCACCGGTTGAGATTTCGGCAAAAGGTTCTGGATGCTGCCAAATTCAGCCAGCAAACCGGCCAGCACAGGCAGCAGCTTGCGTGACACTTTAAGCTGGTCGAACACACTCAGTTTGTGGGCGCTGTAGCGGATGCCTTTAATTTCAAACTGCATAATCAGAACTCCCCTAAGATTTCGTCGATTTTGCCCGCATCAAACACCCAGGAGACGTTGCCGGCAACTTTCGGGTTGTTCCAGTCTGGCTGTTTCTGAAACGCGCAGGCGCGTGCGGTCACGATGTCACCGGACGACTTGTTACGCAGGACGATCACGTTATTGCCCCACAGCGCGGACGAAACCGACTGCGCGTTGTACATCAGGGACAGTTTCTTGTTCACGGGTGACGTTTTCTGCAGGTTGACGGTGACGGTCCCGGCTTTGCCTGCATGCAGGCTGTGCATTACCTCGCCGTCAGCGCCGATCGTCATGGTGTTTTTGGCCTCAGACATGGTGACCACGATCCCCTCATCAGAGTTTGCGGAGCCATAGCCAAGGTCAATAATGCCGGTCGGCCCCGTCAGCGAGGCCGTGATATCCATAAAGCTGTATGCACTCATTGATTATTTTCCTCAGCGCATGACGTTAATCTGAACGCTGGCGTAATGGATTGCTCCCGCCAGCTTGCAGGCCACCTGAACCGGTACCGACTTACGCGCTTCGCGGTCAGCCTGTGCCTGAGATGAAATCGCAGCCATGTAGACGTAATACCCTTTGGTCAGGGTATCGCCCGGGGAAAGCTGGCCAATCTGGCCGCCGTTCCAGACGCCAGGGGCGATCAGACCGTTGTTCACCGCCTGGTCCATTGAGGCTTCCACGTTTGCCATGATGCGCGTGTTACCCGCATCGGTCTGCGGCACCTTCGTTCCGCTGGTGTACAGCAGGTTAAAGAGGTTGGTCTGTACGTAGTTCTGCAGCCAGTCGAGGCCGTGGCGCTCATCGAAGAAATCACCGTTGCCCATGACGCCCTGCTGCAGAATGGCCGTGTCGTTGGCGTAGTACACGTAAACGTTGCAGTTCTTCGCATCCAGCGCGGCCGCCTGTGCGGGCGTCAGGCTTTCATAGGTGATGCCGGGCTCCTGCTTGAATTTCAGCGTGATGGTGGTACCGAACCCGTTAAAATCTACGGTAAAGGCACGGCCAAACGCCGAAATTGCCCCGTAATTACTGGTGGATGAATACTGCACGAACGTGCGGCTGTATTTCGCCGCTTTCACTTTCGACGCGATATCGGTGTTCACTGTAGTGAGCAGAGCATCGGTGTTTTTCGTGGTGACTGCGAGAATGCGGCTTAACGATGAGGACTCAATCGCGGCGCATACCGGCAGCAGGTCGTCATCTTTACGATCGGCGTCATACGTTACCCCGAGCCCGTACCAGTTGGTAAAGCCCAGGCAGGCGTTCACGCCATCGAGTAAAGTTTCAACCTTACCGACCTCTGCCGCCGCCAGCGTTTTCGCCCAGCGACCGACATACACCTGCGAAGGCGTCGGCGACTGTGAGAAGTACGCCACGGCAGCAAGGTATTCCTCACTATTGGTGCCGAAATCGGTTCCGATGCTTGCCGCCGAGGTATACAGGCGGATACGTTCGGTCAGCGGAATGATGGTTGCGCTACCCAGGATGAGCAGTGAGCCAAAGTTACGGCCCGCCGCCGCCCTCGGCGACATAATAATGTCCACGCTGGCAACGTTTGAAACGGGTAAGCCCTGCGGCATGGGTTATTCTCCTGAAATACTGAAAGGGGCGTCGGTCAGCGACTGGATACCCCAGGTGCTGATCACTTTGCGGCGCAGGCGAACCATCACGTCGTAACGGCGTACCCACTGATTGTTAATTAGTTCCGGCGCGGGCCGGATGCTGTCGCAGTCCGCCAGGGTTAATCCCCACTGGCCCAGCGTGTCGTTGTTCTGATTCACGGCGAGCCCGTCCCGAAACTGCGCAGCAACCTGCTGGCCAGCTGGCCCGTAAAAGGATGCCAGGCACTCCACCAGCTCATGCCGCCACTGTTCGGCGTCAGACTCTGTCTGGTTAATAAACGCGGGACCGGCATCGGCAGCAATGCCCGTCACGCCGAATGCACACCAGTTAACATCGGCAGGGGGAATGGCGGGCTGGTCAGGCTGCCAGCGGGCAATGACGCGACCGGCTGCCAGCCCTGAAACGTTGCGGATCCACTGGCTGAGGTGCACGTCCAGCGGCGTGTCGTAGTCAGTCGTGGCCTGCTGCGGGGTGAGCCAGCCGGGCTGGCCGGTGGTGTTACTGCTCAACGGGCGTACCTCCGTCAAACGGCAACAGTTCGCAGTGCGCCTGAACGAAGCCCGCGCCGTATGCGGTGTACGGATCGACAAACGACACGCGGTAATCGCGCCCCTGATACGTCACAATGTCCGCATCCCGTCCGGTCTGGCCCTGCGTCAGGCGTTCTGTGGTGACGATCAGGATCGCACCATGCACCACCTGCCCCGCCTCAAGCCTGCGGCTTTCCAGCGACTTGTCCACCGTTACCACGCCCGCAAACGGGGAACTGGTGACGGTATTTTTCCCGAACCCATCATCATTCACGGCCATGCTGCGGCGCTTTACAACTAAGGTGGTGTCGCAGAAGTCGGGATCGAAAAGGATGTCTGTTACGTCAAGATCCGGCATTTTTATCCCTCACGACGTAGGTGATCGAGCGTAAAAGCTGCCCGGTGTCATAGAGCGGTTTTGTGCCGCTGCGGCCCCGGCTGCGGCGGGCGCGTAACGTGGCTTCGGCAAGCGGGGTAAGCTGGTCACCTGCCGTGATGACGTTTCTGGCAGCGTTTACCGCCTCAGTCCCTGCGCGGTTCAGCATGGCTTCGGCAGCGGACGCATTACCGCTCAGGACTTCAAAAGCAGCCTGCTTCATCAGCGCAGCCACCTTTTCGCGCGACTGCGCCACCCCCATGTGCAGGAACGGACGCGGCGGCAGCTGCACGCTGTAGGCAGCGACTTTATGCTGCGTGGCAAAGTTGCTTTTCGCCTGCTGCACAAACTGCCCGTTGCGTTTAAAGCTGCCGTCATCATCAATCTGGCGGTAAACGGTGGTCATGTGCTCCGGCACGCGGATGGTGCCGCCAAAACTGTGCAGGTAGCCCAGTTCGGCGTTGTTGATTTCCATCCCGTCAGTGCGCTCAGCGCGGTCAGACGGAATACCCACCAGCACGTCGCGCTTACCCAGCGTTTTGAGCGCATCAAGCACCGCCTGTGCATTGTCCGCACGGAGAACAAGACCGGATTTCACAGTTGCCGCCCCCCCGCGCCGAACATCATGATCAACTGCCAGAACTCCGCACCGTAGCGTGAGTTGTTCCAGAAACCGGCATCGGCATTCAGCGTGGATCCGGTGTCATAGCTCACGCTCACCTTGTCCACCGACTTGGACGCCTGCACACCGTTGGTTGAACCGCCTGCACCGCCCGTGAGTGACGCACGACGATCGGCAGCAAAGAGCACCAGATAATGCGCCACGAAAAGCCCGGTGAAATACGGGAAAAGCTCGCGGCCCGTAACGTTTTCATTGAGCAGGCGATCGGCAAGATTCAGGCGGAATGTGATTTGGGAATCGGGAAACTTCGCCTCGTCAGCGAACTGGGGAAAATCGTGGCGAAAGTCGGCCACTGTCGGAAGTGACACATTTCTCGCCATTTTTTATTTTTCCTTCGGCTGTTTAAGAGCTTCCAGCTCTTTAGTCAGCATTTCCAGCGCCTTGCCTTTCGCCTGAATTTCTTCAGTCTGGTCAGCGATTACTTTTGTCTGCTGCTCCAGCTGCGTTTTAAGGCCGTCAATCTCGGCCAGTAACTCTTCGTCACTTCCCGAGGTTGTTACATTGCCGGTTTGGTCAGAATGGGCCACAACAAACCAGTGTTCAGCGACGTCTTTATCAACGCTGTGACGGCCGACGAGAAATCCCGTCTGCTCCCCTTTCGCGTCGGTGAAGACAAACGGCGTGTGAACCAGAATTTCTACCTGTGTTTTCTTTGCCATGTCAGGCTCCGGTAAAGCCCCCGAAGGGGCTTGTTAAAGGGGGTCAGATGCCGTCTTTATAGGCAATGGTTTCACGGTAAACTGGCTCGACTGCGCCCAGCTTGCCGTAGTAGGTCACCAGCTGATAAAGGCCGCGATACTGGATCGGGATGCTGCGCAGCGCCACCAGCGGATAACGGACATACTTTTTATCGTTGGTGTAGGCGATCATACGGTCCTTGCCGCCCACGCCGCGCCCTTTCAGCCACTTGATGGCTTTGATTTCCAGAGGCTGGCCGTTGTTATGGAAAGCGATGGTGTTGGTCGAAAGGTAGGTCAGCAGCGACATGTTGCCCGCCTCCGACACCTTACGGCTGGCCAGCAGCGCATACTGCTCTGGCGGCACGCGCAGTTCTGTCGGAACCACCGAATACGCCGACGCTTTCCAGGCATCTGTCAGCACTGAGTTCACGCTGTCCAGAATCTGGTCGTTGGTGGAGGCTGCCCATGTCTGAGGGGCATTGTTCAGCGTCACGCCATCGAGATTAAGCAACCCTTTGAGGTTGAGCGCGCTGTCGCCGATATAAACCTGCTCGTCGTTGTCCATCTGCCATTTCAGCTGCATACCCTCATACTTCTGGGTATCGATCGGGCGCCCGACCTGCTCAGCAGCCTTAAGTTCGATAACTGTCCAGCCCAGTTCCATGCCCCAGAGGTTCAGGGGGTTACCGGCTTTGTCGATATTGACGTTCACACCGGCGATCGCCGTGGAGTCTTTACCTACCCAGTTTTTCCCGTTGGGATTCGCGCCTGAACCGGCTGCGGCAAAACTGGTATTGGTCCAGCTCGATATGTCATCTGCAATTGAAACGTCTTCGCGTAACTGAATGTCACGCGTCCAGGTGTAGCTTACCAGCGGCGCGTTCAGCGTCTGGTCGAGACGCTCAAGCTCGCCGACCAGGAAAGCACCGGTGCCGTCAATGGTGCGTTGGTCAAAAGTCTGCATTTTGTGTCCTTAAATCTTGTAGGAAATTTCAGCGTTGCCGTTGGCATCGCCCGCACCAGTGAACTGCGCATTTGGCAGCACCGCCGTTTTGCCGTTGACAGCCGTCGCCATAAAACCGCCCAGCGGAACGGTAATGCTGGCATCGGCACTCAACACCACATATACAGGCGCGCCCTTTGTAATGGCGGTGGCATCGGTACCCACAAACACACTCATGTAGCCGCGTTTCAGCGCATCGCCCGCAAAGTTTTTATCTGAACCCACCTGGCGGACCAGATCGGGCGTTGAGGTGGTCGGATACGGGCGAACGTAGATCCCCTGAATCAAATCAGCGGTATCACCGTCAGCCAGCGGCACGAAAAGGCCACCTGAAAATTTTCCCGCCAGGCCATAGGCCGAAAACGCGTTTGAAGCGCTGATAATTACCGGTTCAACGGTAAGATCCTGCGGGCGTGAGATTGCACCGGCGATGCCAACAGGCATCCGGTAAAGAATCGTGTTATTCATTGGGAGTTGCCTCAGCGTTTATTCCAGAAGTCTTTATTCTGCTGATTGAGGTCAGCATTCGAGTTGCCTGACTGGCGCAGGCTGTCGCCGGTGCGGATGGCCTGCGTGTTGCGCCCTTTCGCCAGTTCGGAAACGGCGGTGAATGCCATTTCTACGTGCGCTTTCGGCAACTGTTTGATAGCCGCATCACCCACAATCTGACGCACCAGCGCCTGATCAGCTGAGGCCAGCACATGACGTTTAAACGCCGTGGGCTTCATTGCCTGGGTCAGGTCGATACCGGGCATGATGAGTTCTGCACGATAAGCAGAGTCGCCCGTTGCGGTCACTGGCTTCTCTTTGTCCTCATCGTCTGAGTCACCCGTTTTGCGCTTATCTTCTTCGTCATCGCTGCTGTCTGCGGTTTTACCCTCCAGCTTGTCGAGACGCGCGATGATCGCCGCCGCCCAGGGCGGAATTTGCTCTTCATTGTCGCCAGTCTTGAGCCCACCCATTTCCGGATCACGGTCCGGCATGGGATGCTGTGGCGCCAGATTGATACTGAGGTTAACGCCCTGCGGTAAATCACCACCTTCATCGCCCGTCATGCTCGACGGCGGCGACTCCAGAAGCTCATTCATGGTGTCTGCATCGCCTGTTTTCACAGCGCGTTTTAAGCGAGTGAACCAGTTTTGTTTAGTTGCCATCGTGTTTCTGTCTCCAATTGCGCAACGTGATCCGGCCCTGCCATTTGGGACGAGAGCCACATGGTTTCCGGTGATTTGGTACTGCTTTGCCTTGCCTATGGCGGTTTGCTGATACTCGGCGTCGTAACCGCACGAAACCTCGCGCAGCCCGTTTTCGATGTAGTCGATTGCCTCTTCATCTTTAATGATGAGGTCAGTAATCATCAGGTCTGACTGTGAGCCGCTACCGCGCCGTACGTTCTGAACATGACCAACGGCCAGTTCGCGCCAGTTCTCCGGATCGACAAATTTGATATTCCCTGCGCCATCCTCCGGGTGAAGGATGGTGACGGTCATACCCTCGAAGGATGCGAGCGTCTCGGGGTTGAACACCTCATCATCGGTGCGCTCGACAACAATTTCGCCGTCTGAATCCGCCTCAAGCTTTGGCAGGTCCAGCGCGCTGTAAAGCTGTGAACCTGTGCGGGCGATCGGGACGTCTTTGCACAGCAATGAACCGTCAGCAAGCCGGAAGCGGGTTTCACCCAGACGGGAATTAAAAAGGTATTTCATTGTTCACCTGCGGATTTCAGGCATAAAAAAAGCCGCTATTCAGCGGCCTGTTGATTTTGTGGGAATATGACTTCACACCAGCAGCGACAGTTGGGTAACGCGCCAGCGTGGCCAGTCATGCCATCAAGAGTGGGCGGGTCAGTCCAGTTAACAAACTTTCCCTCCATCTCCTGATGCGAGTGACGCACATCACCGTCATCTGCCGTGCGCCAGATGTAGCCTGCTGAACCACTGGCAAGCGCTCTGGCCTGCGTCAGGGCGGTGACCGCCCGACCTGTTTCGGTCCGTGCGATGAGTTTTGCCCGGGAGATTGCCACATCACCGGATGCCGCTATTTCCTTCGCAAAAGAATCAGCACGGCGGCCCGATGCAACGGCCTCAATGGCTTTGTTCTGGATATCGTAGATGCGATCAGCGGCTTCAAGCGGCAGCGACTTTATGTACTTCACCTGTTCAGCGACGATGCTCTGCATCACCTGGCCTGTGGGCGTACTACTGATAATGTGGCGAAGCTCATTCCCGATTAGCAGGCTGTTACGCCGCCACTCCCTTTCGCTGTGGCGTTCCAGATCCGTAGCAAAGCCTGTTGCAACACGGTTGGCCCAGCCGTCAATGATATCGCTGTAGCGCTCAAGCGCGTCCATGATGTCGGTAACGCTGTCATTTGAACCATCGTAGCGGCCATTTACGATGTCGCCCACCGCCTGCGCTATCCGCCGTAGGCTGGTCCGGTACCGGTTTTCCGCCTGCTTCGGCAGGCTCCGGGTCGTCAGTCCGTTCGCTGAACCCTGGCGGCGTTTCATCTTCCGCATTCTCGATATCCTCATCGGTGATGGATGCGCCCACGCCGGTGACGTCTGCATTTTCACGCAAATCAGTCATGCCAGCCTTGACGGTCATCAGCCCGGCATCAACGGCAGCCACGATGGCGTTAACAGTGTTGGTCGCGACCGTCGAACGGTCAACGTCCGACATCTGCCAGAGCGGGTTAAACTCAAACGTGAAGTCATCGGGCAACGGCTTGCCCAGCTCAGAGCGATACATCACGTCGAACAGCTTACGCAGTGGCTGACGCAAACGGCGCTCCTGCTGCGTACCTATGGTGTCGTAATAGTTCGACAGGTCAGCATCGCCGGTAGAAAAACCTTTGGGCGACTGGCCAAAGAGACGCACCAGCGGGATCCCCGTCGCGCCACTTATTTGCTCAGCGAACTGGCTGATCACGTCATCAAGACCAGCAAACGAATACTGGTGAGTCTCGAAGACATCTTTACCATCCATGAGGGTCATGCCTTCATTGCTCTGGTACATGCGTATGAGATCCAAATTTTTCAGCAGATTTTCGTACGCCTTACCACCCAATCCGATAATTTCTCGAAGTTTATCAACCTTGTATGTTCTTAAGTGGGCTTTATAGACAAGCTGAGCCGCGCCCATGGTTGCACTGTCAAACGCGGTCAGTCGGTCCCAGATGCGTTCGATGATGGACATGCCCCACTCGTTTTCTGTCTGGGCCTGCTGATAAGGCAGTGTTACGCCATCGAAGCGGATCAGGCGGCTGTGATGAATGCTCCAGGCGGGTATCCCCGTTGCAGTAGTCACCACGTCGTATCGTTCCGGCTTCCCGAGATTCGGGCCCATATCCCTAATGCGACGCTGCAGGTTAGGGTTAATCATCCAGCGGTCGAGCGGCAGAATCCCTTTGAACTTACCTTCGCCGATAGTCTCCAGCCGCAGAGGCGTAAACGGAGCCTGGCCCTCGATCATGATGAAGCCGACCGCTCCGCCATAGAGGCGCGACCATTTGATCGTGTCGTTCAGGCGGTCCCACAGTTCCAGCTCATCGAACAATGACTCAATTACGCCACGCTCTTTCGGTTCAATCTCGGAGGTGATGCGAATGCCCTTACGGGTCATATCATCAGCGACCGCATCAACCGCAGAGCCAATGATGGCCGATGAGCGGTATGCCCATTCAATCTGTAGCCGGTTGCGGCTGGTGAAGTTAGCCCGGTATGACGATGCGGCATGCTGGTTCTGCTGCTGCATGCCCACACGGGCCATGAAGTTGTCGTAACTGTCCGCCGTAGCCTGGGGAGTTCGCGCGGCGCTGCTGTTTTGTTTACGTGCCATCGTTTCCTCGTTACAGGCGCATCCAGATGTCCAGATCGCTGTTCATTGGGGCATAGTTGATCATCGCTGAGTCAGCCAGGTTAGGCGATTTGGTGCCGTCAGGCTGTTTGTCCACGACGATTTTTCCCACGCCGTTTATTGAGTAGGTCGGCTGAGACAATTCGATGACCAGTTTGTCTTTGTTCGGCATGGCGCTGCTGATCGATATGATTTCATCGGGGTTGTAGGCCATCCCCTCGACTACAGCGCGATAGGTGTTCTGGAAGAGTTTGCGCAAATACCACCAGCTCTGGGCCTTGGCGTTGGCAAAGAAATCCTTATTCAGTCTGGCCTGTTGGCCGTTGTCGCCGCGGACCGCCTCATCATCCGGATCGAACACGCCACCGCTGCCACGAAACGGCGTGGCCAGTATCATCGGCCGGCGAGCCACTTTGCGCAGTTCGTTGATGGCACGCGCATCACCGCGCACGCCCGCGCCTAAGCCGTCCTCGTCGAAGCGAAATTCTTCGAGCTGGTCCTCTTCGCAGTAGCCAAAGACTTTCTCTACCGATCCGTAAATGTCGCTGCCTACGCCTGACCACTCGCGGATGTTCTCCAGCAGGAAGCCATGACGCGATGAGAAGGCGTTTTTATCCCTGCCCTCGTCGGCCACGTCCATGGCGCCCAGGCGTTTCCCGGTGGGCTGGATGCCCAGATGGATATGCGCATCGATAGCGGCCTGCACCCAATCGCTCGGTATCAGCACGCCCTCAGCCGATGCGGCGTAGTTGAGGTCAAGCTCCTGAGCAACCACAACCGGGTTATCAATCTTCTCGCACTCCTTGCGGTACCACTCGTCATCCTTGCGCGGGTCGCTGCGCCAGTGAAAGGTGAATACCGGAATGCGCCCGCCATGACGCTTTTGCGCAAACGGGTTAGCCATGCCGTTAACCGATGAAAGGTCGATACGGCAACGCGTGGTTTGTGACAGAGAGGCTTCGATCAGCATGGGACGCATCAGGAACGCGGCCTCATCCACGAAATAAAGCGTGGTACGGTCACCACGCCCAATATTGTCGCCCGCCTCACCCTTGAGCACTGCGCCGGTAGTCGGAAACTCAACACGCATGTAGGGCGCATGCTTCTTCGCGCTCCAGTCTCCGCGAAACTCAACGGGCAGCATTTCGACGAACTTACGCGCTTTCCAGAATAGCGCCTTCGGGTCGCCGGTACTGTCCACGTATTCCTCTTTACGCGAACCGAAACCGATCACCATTTCTTTATTGAAGAGACACATTGAGCAGGCCAGGCCGATTGAGGTCCAGCTAAGGCCCATTTCACGGCTTTTCTCGGTGATGCCGTTTTCGTGTTTGCCGCGGCGGTCCATAATCCATTGAATCCACTCTTCCTGTTTGGGAAACAGCAGGAACGGGATGGACACGGGCAGGCCGTAATCAAGATTTCGCGGGTCTGTCGTGATACCCCAGTCGATAATGAACTGGGCAGGATTGTCGCGGTAGAACGCTTTTAGCGCTGGCAGCACTTCGGGTTTAGCACGGATGCGTTGTAGCCTTTCCATCCGCCATTCAAACACCTGCGTATAGTCAGGGTTCTTGAAATCGAACGGAAATGGGATCGGCATCAGATTTACCTAAAATATTGAGGTGTATCAATTGATCAGTTTTGTGAATGATTGAATATTGTTTTACCGCCGCATTGTGCGACGGAATAAGGAGATACCTCATGGGCTATTACGTTATACAAAAAAGCAACGCTGAACTAGGTGAAGCATTACTGGGTGAAGTACTGATGGGAGACGGACCCCAATATTATTTTGTTTTAAAATCCGATGACCATGATGTTATCGCAACAAGCAAAATGTATTCATCAAAACAGGATTGTCAAACCGGTATTGCGTCCGTTCAAAGGAATGGCCCCACAACTGACATCCGTGATGAAACCGTATAATTGAAAATAATAAATAGGGCTGAATTCAGCCCTATTTAACATAATGGACATTACCCGACCTGGCGAAACAGCACTCACGCGCAGTTAGCTGCCAAAGGCGTATTTCCTGATGATTTCATTGCGAAAATGCTGAAAAAGGACTGCATAAACGGTGCATAAAAGTGGCCCGAAAATGCATAGGCGAAAAAGGGAACGTAACCGCTATTTCATGAAGTTATCCCATCATCTTGCGGTATAGCTCTGCGGCGTCGTCAGAGGTCAGCGAAACATTCTCGGTTTTGATAGGCCCACCATTAGCCCCGGTGCTTTCCACCTTCAGCCTGTTGGTGTACGCGTCGCCCACCTCTTTCGCCGCCTGCTCGATCAACTGAGCAGTAAGCGCAAAGTTCTTCATGGTTTCGGTGCGCGTCGCCATGCGGTCAAGCGTCCGAAGCCGGTAAGCCTTATTGGCGATCGGGATGTCAGCTATTTGCGTCTGAAACCTGCTGCGCGTGTCGTTGAACATGTCCACCCATTTCTTTGCCAGCTTCTTGCCGCTGGCCTTCGTAGGGTCGTGTTGCTCAACCTGCTGGCGGTTAATCTTCACGCCAAATTCTTTCAGGACGGACTCTGCCACCTGCGAAGGTGTATCAAAGCACGCAACGGATTGAACTATAAAGGCTTTAACTTCTGGTTTAAGCGCCGCCATAGTTTACCATCCGTCCTACTCTGTCCTGGTTTATGCGAGCCTCAGCATGCATGTACCGCACGCTCTGGCTATGTCTATGTATGCCACCTCTGCTGGTTGGCTGGCAGCGTCGATAAGCTGCTTAACTTCTTCGCTGGCGCCGTAGCGGCGAACAACGCCTGTAAACTCTTCAACGTCATGCCCACGCATGCAAAGCTTGGGCTGGCCGTCGCGCGTAAACTCAGGCGCGCCAAATTCGTCTGTTTTTTGTGCAATGTGATAAAGCTCATGCTCAACCAACGCGCAAAACTCCAGATCACTACAGTTCATGCAGAAATCAGCAGCCAGGGTAATAATGAAATCAGGCTTACGGCCAAACCATTCATACATCTGCTGTTCCATTCGGGCTTTTTGCCAGCCCCCGGCACGCATCATCACTTCCTCAGCCTGCCCCAGAACGGTACGCCCTTTTTTGGTGAATGCTGTAGCGGCCCACAAAAACGCTATATCAGCCTCAGCCAGATGCGCATGATCGGAATTATGCAACCGGCCATCACTGCTGATGATTTGCTCCTGCACCCAATACCAGACCTCATCAGCAGGAATGAGAGAAATGTACGGCTTAAACTCCTCTACTAAATGCTCTGGCGGCATGGGTCGTTCGCTCATATCAGTTCCTGACGAAAGTCACTTTGGTGGTTATGAGACGGCGAATCAGCCTGGCGGCCTCGCGTTCCATATCGGCAATGGTTTCTGGCCCGGCAGTTTTACAGGCATACTTACGTTCTATCTCATCCAGCACTGCGTTAACGTCTGCATTGGCTGGAGGGAAGATTTCGACTTTAAGGCGCGACATATTTACTCCAATAAAAAACCGCCCGTAGGCGGTTAGTCTGACTTTAACTCTTTTTTGGAAGCCAGTACTAAATCTAAAAGTAGCTTCGACGTTATCTCTAACAAATTAGCCTCAGCCTCGTCAGCGTCTAAACCTTCAAAGTAAACCTCATTATTAATTTTTCTCTCTGCTTTTAGATAGTTGCTTAACAGATTTGATACCTGTTGAGTTATAAGCAACGGACCAACCTGACTATATTTATTTATTACGCTCATTGCTTTAGATGATTCGCTTTGCATCTCAGCCATGCGTGTTTCATCTAACAATATAAAATTTGGGAACTCATCAGGCGCTCGCCTAAACTCGGTGCGGTCACAATAATACTCATACTCAGTCTTAATTTTATAAACTGCATCAGTTATTTCTATGAAAGCGGAGGCTCGTTTTTCCCACCATTTTTCATTATAAAAACGTCTCAAGGCCAGAAACGTTGTTAACCATGCGGCGAACGACCCTGATAAAAGGCCAATCAACAGTTGATAGATATAATTCACTTGTACCTCCATTTATTTAATGAAGGTATTTTGCCCGATTATCATCATCAGGCGCACTCGCAAATGCGCCTTGTGATGCTTACGCCAGCTTTTTAGCCAGTGCCACCACATCGTCGAACAGCGCTTCGACGTCATGGCCAGCCACCTTAAGCAGCTCTTTCACCTTAGCCAGAATTGCATCGGTGTTATCGGTCGATGCAATGACTGGAGCCGGTACGGCGGTATTCAGGGTGCTGTCTTCAATTACTTCATCGGGCATCTTTACTTCCTCTCTCATGGGTAGTTTCCTGTTCATCTGCAACAGGGCATCGGTTAAATCTTTTTTGGCGCTTCACTCTTCGCCTCCTGCGGTTGAGCGATTGCCTGCTCATCCAGTTTGCTTTTCAGTTCGTCAATCTGGGCCTGAAAGCGCTGCTCTACATCGTGCCAGCCGTCACGAATAGCAGTGGATTCGACCTCAGCTTTAACAGGGCTGTTTTTCCAGCGGAACAGGCCCACCAGCCAGCCAGCGGCAAAACCAGTGACGAGCGCAATCAGCGCCCACGTAATGAGTGCGGTAGTGGTGTACATGGGCTTATTTACCTTTTGAGGGTGCGGGAGTTAAGCAAACCTGACGCACATAATCCTGTAGGCCGGTCAGTTGCTTTGTGAGGGTTTCGATTCGCTCTCTGAGGGTGAAATAATCCCGTTGAGCGGCGTCTGTAAGTCGGGGGCCGTCATCATCATCCACGCGGGTGGCGGAGGATTTACCGGACACTGGCCGATCACATTTGGCTGAGACGCGCAGGCGCTTAGCCCCAGAATCGACATCCCTACGCAGATCGCTAATGGTTTTTTGCGCATCGGCTAAATCCTTCGTGTATCTGGCATCAATCGCCGCGACAGACAGCTGGCGGCGCTGCATGTCATTGATGGTCACCTGGAGGCTGTCCGCTACTGCTTTTTGTGTATCGCGCTGATCGCGAAAATGAACGGCGTTATCGCGATAGCGCCCCACAGCTAGTAGCAACCCGGCTAAGAGCACCACCAGCAGAAACGCCAGCACAACACGCCAGTTAGTCAGTAGCCATGTCATGGGTTCAGGCTCCAGTTGCAGATCTCCCGCTCAACGTCACGGCGGTTCGCCAGCCCCTGAATCCTCACGCGGTCAACGTATACCCAACTGCGAAGGCCATCGCAGGCTTGCTGATAGTGGCCGGCATTAAGGTTGCGCAGTACCGATGAGTGCTCGAATGCATTAACACCGACGTTATAGCTAAAACTGATAAGAGCGGCTTTCTGATATGCATTCGACGGAACCTTTACGGACCTTTCCACCGACCGGGCATAGGGTTTCAGGTGCTTTTGCAGAAGCGCATCGCACTCTTTCTGCGTGTAGGTTTTCCCCTGAATAACATCCGGTCCGGTAATGCCGTTACACACAGTCCAGACGCCGCCGACGTCACGGTATGGCGTGTAAGAGTTACCTTCGAGGCTCGGGATCAGAACAGCCGCGATGGCTAACGCACCGCCACCAGCAGCTGTGATGAGGCTTTTACGCAAAGCGGGTGAAATAGCCATTATGCTTTCTCCGCCAGCTTCAAAGCCTTGTTGACCGTATCAACCACCTCTGGCGCTTTGTCCTCGTCATGCGAGGGTGATCGGTTTAAATAACTCTGGATCGCCGCAGTGCGTAAACTCTCCTGCTCCGCCTCAAACTTTCTGGCCAGTTCTTCCCGGTTGCTCTCTTTCCGCTTGTAATACGCGTTCACGACAAAGGTCGCGATCCCGAGCATCACGCCACTGACCAGACCGATAAAATTCCAGTCCAGGTGATAAACCCAGTCGTACCAGTTGAAAAGGCCGTTACAGACCAGGCCACCCGACGCGCAGTAGGTAACCCCTGATGCAATTTTGTCAGGCATAATTTTCATATCCACCCCCGTGCGGGGACTTGTCCAATTAGGAATTGTCTACTTTCTGAACTGGACAAGCCCGGTTAGCCTTTTTCGTGTCGAATGAAAAAGCACCGCGCTGCCGCTGGGTAGCCAATGAATGGAAACTGTGTTTGCACAGTCAGTTATGGATTGCGCACCACCCCTTCGTTACAAGGCGTGTAATGGGAAATGACGGGCAGGCGCAAATGAAAAAGGCCCGCCAGTGGCGAGCCTTAATTTAGGGTTTGAGGTGATTTCGTAAAGCATGGGCTGATGAACAGCGCGGAGAAATCCCATCATTGGCGTGATAATGGTCCATTTTATTCACGCCGTCAATACATGAGATAAATCTTATTGCTTCGTGTGCCTGATTTCGCTGTTTCCGGTCACGCGCTGCAGCATATCGCCCGCTATGGACTCTTCCTTGTGGCACTGGGTAATGAGCGCTTCATAGAACGGTTTAAAATTGCGTGACCACGTTGGCTGGCTTACTGCCATAACGGCATACCCAACAGCACGGCGAACAGTTTCAGCAGGCAGGCGCGCATAGCCACGGCCGGTGCATTTGGTGCAGGTTTTCATGACAGGTACGCCCTGAATCTCGCTCTGCTCAATGTCCAGCACCTTACCCTTACCATGACAGCGACATGCATTGCTGATCACGCCCTTCCCTTCACAGGTGCCGCAACGGACACGCTGAATCTCTTTTACCTCTCTGACCTTTTCATAACTGGATGGTATGAAATCTTTAACACCCCAGCGCACAGAGGCTTTGACCAGATCACGCGCCGCGAAGGGCATATGTGATTTGGTGCTGAATACCTCCGTGTCGATAAACCCGGTACCATTACAACAGGTACAGGGGCGCTGGCTTGCGGCGCTGCGCGAATAGTCCATGTAGGCAAACGTTGCGAGCAATTGCACAAATTCGCGTTTAATATTCTCATCGAGTTCGGCGACTGCCCGGAAAAGCCCCGCCTTACTCAAACCAAATTCAGTTAACATTTTAACGGCGCGATCACTGGACGTGATGCCATGCTTGGACAGGAATAATTCAAATCCGAAACGAGCCTGCGCGCCAGTCAGCCCGAAGGATGCCATCACATCTGAAATATCCAGGCTGTCACTGGCCGTTGCCCGTGGAGAATCTCTGAACATCGGTGATTTAGGTGCGAAAAATTTTATCGTGCTTTCAAGGTTCAAGGTGATTCTCCTTACTGAATTTTGCTGCGTTTATAATTTCAGGCAATGCTCTCGATCCTTATCTGCCCTTTTTCTCCCCAGATTTTTGTAATACGTGCATCCCATACGGCGCTGTCTTCTTCAAACACGGCATCCATCAACGCTTTATGCAGGTTATCGACATCGGGCCTTTGCTGGTGGGGCTGGCCGCTGAACTGCGCACGCTTCTTTTTGCTCCAGCTGTCGGGCATGGGCAATACAAACGTGATGTGACAGCCGCTGTCAGGCAGCTGGATTTGGTTAAAGCGCACTTCATCGCAAAATGCCCGGTACCGGAGAACAGCCGGCCGTTTTGCCCAGCGGTCACGTTGAGTCTGGCGGGGCTTGCCCAGCGGCGTGATGTCATAAATTCTGATCAAAATAATTTCCCCATAGATTCGTTGCCTTTGTATGCCGGTTTCTCGCGGGCAAGCTGCGCCGCTATAGCCTTATCCGTTTCACGGAAATGGCCGTTTCGGAATTCCTGATAAACCACGCCGCCCTGTGGGCCATGACGGTTTTTTCCAATAATGATTTCAGCCAGGTGCGCGGCCGGGCTGTCTGGGTTATAGGCACCATCCCGATAAATGAACCAGATGCCGTCTGCGTCCTGTTCAATGCTGCCACTGTCACGCAGATCGGCATTTAACGGACGCTTGTTCGGCCGCTTCTCCACTTCACGCGACAGCTGGCTGAGGCAAATAACGGGCGTATTAAGCTCCATCGCCATGGTTTTGAGGCCGCGTGTAATCTCACCGATCGCCAGGTCATTACGTTCTGCCGATGGCTTTTTGATGAGCCCCAGATAGTCAGCCAGGATTAGAGACAGGCCCGGATAACGGTTTTTGTGACGAGTGGCCACCGCTCTGATTTGTTCAATGCTGAGGTTTGTCGCATCGACAACCCAGACATCGAGATTGGCAAGCTCAGCCAGCCCCATGGAGATCCGGCCCCAGTCCTCATCATCGAGGTGGCTGGCTTTGCGCAGTTTGGAAACGGATACGTTGGACGCGTTCGCCAGCTGGCGCTCAATGATCTGGCCTGCCTGCATTTCCATACTGAAAATCAGAACGCCACGCTGCACCCGCTCAGTTCCGAGTGAAACAGTGCGCTGGGCTATGCCTTCGGCGATTTTCAGTGCCAGCTCGGTCTTACCCATTCCCGGGCGGGCAGCGATAACGATCAGGTCCGTGTCGTTTAAACCACCTGTGATTTCGTCCAGATCATCGATGCCCGTTTTGATGGTGTTTGACTCTTCATCACCGGCAACGCGTTTTTCGAGCGTGTCCATATACCCGTTAAGCAACTCACTGGCTCGGATTGGCAACACTTCTTCATCTGGCCGACTGATGTTCATCAGCTGGCGCGTAAAGTCCTGGATACCTTCCATCGCGGTATCGTGGTTGTAAGCGCTGGTGATTTTCTCGTAATGGCTCTCCATGAGGCTGACAAAGCCACGGACCATGTATTTTTCATTTAGGCTTTTCGCATAGCCCTTCATGTTCGCCGCACTGGGCACCATCTTCATGGTTTCCATAACGTCAGCAAAAATACCGTTTTCACTGCCCATGGCCTCAGCCACCAGTAGCGCATCAATCATTTTTTTCTGCGTCGCCTGGCGCTTAATCTCGGTATACAGCCTTGAGTAAAACGGGTTCGTGAATGCTGCTGGCTCGACGGTAGCCAGCACGTCGTAGGCATCAGGCGTTAAACCGGAATGAAGCAGGCAACCCAGCACGCTGGCTTCAAGATACAGATCAGACATGGTTACCCCTCCGCACCAAAAGCAATGTGTCAGGCTTCATCAGCCAGTCGAAGTTGGCATGCCAGCCGCTGTTGCTTTTGCCGAAATAGGAAGCGCGGGCCTCATTGAAAAAAGCACTGAAGTAATTACGGAAACACTCGTTTGCAGCTTTTTCACGGGGGAAGTGTGTAGCGAGACGGCGGATAGCCTTCACTCTGTCTTCGTCAATTTCGGCATACATCAGACGGCCGGCCGCTAAATCGTTGTAAGCATCGATCACGGCATCGCAATCAACCTCAACCTGATTTTCATCCCACTGGGTGGCGTCAGCCAGATAGCCGTCGAACCGGCTCACACGGCAGATGTTCGTGGGCTTGGCGACCGTACCGTTGCGGCGTTTCCACGTCTCCGCGACCCAGCGCACCACCAGCTTGAGGTCATTAACGGTGTAGGCTTCGCGGGATGGTCGTTCAGTAAGTAAAACGGCAAAGGCTTCTGCAGAGCGGCAGGTGGTGCCTGTGACCTCGTTGTAATAATCCAGGACCTGTTTTGCCAGTGATAAAACTTCCTCCGAAAATTCCCCCTTGGGGGCTTTAGGGGGATCTGTATTTATTGTCTTTTGAATAGTGTCTTTTGTGTGTCCCTGTTTTGGTGACAACCCTGTCACTGTTTTGGTGACACTTTTTGTCACTGATTTGGTGACAGTGACACCATCTTGGTGACATTGCGGTATTTGCCATTCAGACAGGTGCTTATTTGGGCCAATATGCATCCCTACACGGAGCAGAACGCGCATGGCGATCAACTCATTTTTGGCCTTGTTTACCTTCTGGCGTGGCAGCTTGGTAAGCTCAGAAATCTGGCTATCAGAAATACGGTCCAGCTTCTTGTTAAAGCCATAAGTTTTGCGGCAAACAGCATGCGCTACCTTCGCCTGGTTACGGGTGAGGTTAGCGCCGATCAGCTCTTCGTACAGCTCATTAGCCAGCCGTGTATAACCGTCATCGGTATCGGCCATGCGTAGCTCCCCATGCTCTTTGTGAGCACGAAAATGGATAATTTCAGCAGTATTACTCATGCCCTGACCTCTCGCGCTTTACCTGCTCCAGTACCTGGCGCAGCTGACGTCCGACTTCAGGGGAATGCTGGCGCACTAACTCTTCGCGCGCCATGTCTTTATGTACAGTAGTTTCCTGTTGCGGCTTACGCCGTTTTTGTCGCATAATTAACCTCGCTTCCCAAAAGCAACGCTGTACACGACTGGACAGTTGGCGCTGTTCAGTCGCTCTTTCCCACCTCAATGAAATACTTCTCGAAGTACCATTTGGGCACACAGCACAGATGTTCGTAATCAGGCCGCATGAAGATGACCCTACGCTCCTGCCTGTCGTAACTGATGATGCGCACGATAACGCCGCGCTTATCCCGAAAGCGCTTGTCGGTTTCAACAAACCTTTCATCCACCGGCGCCCCCCTCTTTAGAACGAATATGCTCAAGCATGCCAATCAGGCATTGGGCCAATTCACCGGTTTCATCGCCCTTGATGATCACCATGCCTGCTGGTTGTTGGAAATCTAAAGCAGCAAGTAAACGGCTGGCCTTCTCAACCAAACCGCCTCGACTCTGCCAGCGACTAACCTGTGATTTGTCGACCCCCAATTTCTTCGCAACTGCCGTTACCCCCTCGGCGGCAATACGGCTCACGATCTCACTCTCGATGTCACGCGCTTTGTTGCGCGACGTTGTGATTGAATCCATTTAAATTTTTCCTTATTTGGAGCTCAGGTTTATAGGATGTGGAAAGAGTTGAGGTAGGTCTGGCCTAATCTCATAGGCTTTAACTGCTCCGTTAGTTGCTTCTACAATCGCGTTAACATTTTCAGGAGAAACCCTTTTTTTGTTATGCAACCAACTCCATACGTTTGGCTGGCTAACACCTACGTGTATGGCTAGCTTTTTTTGGCTTCCAACAGATTGGATCGCTTTTTGAATAGCTTTATTAACCATGCTTATACCCTTTAGTCTGTAAAGCGAGAATAATAACTATGAGTTCAAATAAAGTAAATACCCATGGATATTTGACGGTGGATAACCACAGTTATATGTTCGCGGGCATGAATACAGAAACTCTCGCCGAACGGCTTAAGCTGGCAATGAAAGAAGCAGGGATGAGTCAGGCACAGCTCGCTGAAGCTGTGGGAATAGCTCAGCCTAGCATTTTCAAAATTTTGTCAGGTAAATCTCAAAATTCTGGATACATAGTCCATTTATCTAAGGCGCTTGGGGTAAGACCTGAATGGTTAGCGCTTAACGAGGGACCAATGCGTAAAAGCCATGAGAGTAATTACGACGCGCCATACCCCCCACCACAAACGCCAGATGTGAAATTCGTGCATATTTGGAAGGAAGAAGAGAAAACTAAGGATTTACAGGCAATTCCCAAAGAGCTGAACGCGGAATCATGTCGTGCCTTTTTTCTCGATCATGATTCGGGATTTCCTGAAGCAACTTTGAATTCTGTCGTGGTTGTTGATGTAAATGAACAGCCCAAAGTGCATGATTATGTGTTTGCATGTGTTCATGGTTCCTACAGCGTATACAGATTTCTCCCCGGAGATGAGGGAGGTTATCTTTCCCCTTCTGATCCCCGAGCCTCTCTTTTAAAAGTGGGAGAGACAGCAAAAATCATAGGTGTTGTTGTATACATTTCTAAGAAATTCAATCGATAAACGTTTAATCCGGTAGCGATATGTAAACATGCTGCCGGAATTTTTTCGTACCCCCCGTTATCTCCTCTTATGTAGCCGACTTGCATAGAGCCCCCGCTTTTCGTTTAGAACAATCCTAGCTAATTTTCTAAATACTGTATATAAGTACAGTAAAATTTCCAACTAAAGCGCAACGGTAAATCTCCAACCATCAACCAATAAACATCCCTCCTCCTCAAGAAAAAATAAATTCATATATTTTACAAAAACATATTACTTTAAGTTCAAATATTCATACCCAAAGGTATTGATTGATAAAATACCTATTGTTATATTGCAGTCACAGCACGACGCAGCCCACCGCAGAGAGCTGTTCTGCTCTTTAACAAGTGAACATGTAATCACCGCGCTGGTGGCTGAGAGGCCCGAACTCAGCACCCTGGCATTCCCTGACCTCACGGGGTAAAGGCATCCCAGGCATGCGGCGGACAGTGTGGTGATTCAGTTTTTTTTGAGCTGCGTGAGATAGCAGGCGCAGCATCAAAACGAACTGACCGCCTTTGCAAATGAGGGATTGACCGATGGATAAAGCCTACGAAGAATATTTTGAAAGCCTGAAAGAAGGCGAAGAAGTGCTGAGCTTTGCCGAGTTTTGCGAAGCTTTAGCCCCTGCCAAAAAAAGATTAACGCCTCACCAGGGCAAGGTCCGGAATCCCGCAGATATGCAGTTGGACTAAAAAGTAAACGCGGGCTTGAAGCTGGAGGATGGGGCCAGCACACAACAGGGTAGAGCATTTGGAGGCGCACCATTAAGCCGGCGAAGAGTGCTCTATCCGTTGTGGTGAATTGCAGTCCATCGAGACAACCAGAAGATCAGCACCTGGCGCCACAACCCTACATTGCTGTGTAGTCTTTGGCCCCCGCCTCGGGGGCATTTTTTTGACTACCTATCAGCGCTCCGAGGTATCCATGCATTTCATCCCAAAACTGACCCGGCAGCGCATCAGCGAACTGCCCGAGGGAACGCCGATCCGTATCGGTGCCCGCGTCGTCATTTTCGACGGTTGCAGCATTGAGCCGAATTACAAGGGTGAGGATGAAACCTTTGTGTATTACATCAATGCGCACGGCCAGCGGGAACGCCATTTCGAATGGCTGTTACTCGAGTCAGGCACGGAATTTATTGAATCGGAACTGTGCGAATACTGCGCCCGGTTCCGGCACCCAACGGACATAAATCAAGTGGCTATCAGGTTCTGGAACCGCAGCGAGGTCCGTTCATTCTGCAGCGACAAAGGCTGCGCCCTTCTTTACCAGCAAACAATCCGCGTCCCGGCAGCGCGCCAGGGCAAACCAAGGAGACGTATCTCATGAGCCCTGTAGATCGCCTGCAGTTCAAACATCGCCTGACGGGCGCTGATTTCCACCCGAAGCCACGCCACTGGATGACGCCGTTGCTCATCGCACTGTGTGTGGTGGCGGGAATGTGTTTGCTATGACAGTGACAACAATCCCCACTGAATTCGCCCTCAACGAGGCCATGCGTTCGCTGGCGCTGAGCACCATCCTCACGCTGTGCGAACAAAATCAAATCAGTCCGGCAGATCTGGAAATGCTGGCCCACCAGCTGGCCCAGCGTGAAGCAAACGCGGACGCTAAATCAGGAGCTTTGAATGTCCACCATCATTCGCGTGATCGACACTGAAACAACCAGCTTTGAGGGTGGCGTGTGTGAGCTGGCCAGCATCGACATCGTTGGCGGTAAGCTGTGTAACCCGATGAGCGATTTTGTTAAGCCGCCCGAGCCGATTACCGTTGGCGCCATGGCAGTGCATCACATCACTGATGCGATGGTTGCCGATGCCCCGCCGCTCAGCGATGTAATTGACCGTTATCTGGGTGCCGACGTTTACGTGGCGCACAACGCAGCGTTTGACCGGCCAAAGCTGCCACAGATAACCGCGCCGTGGATCTGCACGCTCAAGCTGGCCCGCAAGCTTTATCCGGAGCTGGAAAGCCACTCCAACCAGTATTTGCGTTATCACTTCATGCTCGATGTTGATGTGCCTGAAAACCTGCACGCGCACCGGGCGCTGTACGACTGTTACGTTACGGCGGCGCTTCTGCTGCGACTGAACCGTGACGCGCGCCTGACGATAGCCCAGATGCGCGACATATCCGCGCGGCCTTCCCTGCTTCACACGATGCGCTTTGGCAAGCATAAGGGCAAAACCTTCGAAGAGATTGCCGGACAGGACCAGGGTTATCTCCGCTGGGCGCTGGCAAATATGGATCTGGATGAAGACCAGAAATTTACCATGCAACATTATCTGGAGGTCTGAATGGGAACCCCTGTATTGATTCTGGGGGACAGCGGCGCGGGCAAGTCCTACAGCCTAAGAAACTTCAACCCAGACGATTGCCTGCTTATTCAGTGCATCCCCAAGATGCTGCCTTTCCGGCATAAAGGCACCTGGAAAGTCCACGGCAAATTAGACGAAGGTGGCAATCCTCAGCGCGGTAATGTTTTTCGCACAGATGACTGGGTTGATATTGAAGACAAAATTCAGCGCATGGTGCTTTCAAAAAATCGACGTGTGCTGATCATCGATGATTTTCAGGTAGTGATGCAGCACGAAAACATGCTGCGGGCCTATCAAACTGGTTACACCAAATTCACTGAGATGGCCGACCATATCTGGCGAATTATCACAGCAGCAACTCAATTGCCCGATGATATCCGCGTTTATTTTCTGGCTCACACCGAGGAATCGGAGGGGAAAATCAGGATGAAAACGGCTGGCAAGATGCTGAATGAGAAGCTTACGCCAGAAGGCTATTTCTCGATCGTACTCCGCGCCATAAAAAAAGATGGCAAACACGTTTTTCTGATCAAGGGCGATGACAACGATACCGCCAAAGCCCCACCAGACTTATTCCCCGATCAAAACGAAATGGAAAATGACCTGTTCGCTGTAGACCAGGCCATTTGCAACTTCATGTCCGAAGGAGACATTTAATGCAACCTATGAGCTTTAAGTTCGATCCCGAAGCAGCTAAAAAAGCTGGATCCGCAGCAATCATCAATGAAACGGGTGCTTACGAAGGAATTATTCTTCATGCACAGGTTGGTTTCGGTACCGATAGTCAGTCGCAGTCACTGGAATTACGCTTCGAATCCAACGGCGCCAAATCCGATTATCTGCGAATCAACTTTATCGGTCGCGACGGTGAACCCACTTTCGGTATGGACCTCGTGAACGCCCTGATGTGGACAGCTGGAGTCCGCGACCTTATTCCCGAACAGCAGCAGACAAGCGAGGGAACTGCGTGGGTATTTCCTGCGCTGACCAACAAAAAAACCGGCCTAGTGCTTCAAAAAGAATTGCGTACTAAACAGTCTGATGGCTCAGACACTTACCAGATGAATATCCGGCATGTCTTCCAGCCAGGCACGCGCCTGACCTATGCCGAGTTTGCAGAAAAACTTCCAGCCGAAGCCATTGATAAACTAATGCTGGGCCTAAAAGATGTTGATAAGCGCCAGCCAGTTGCTGGTAACGGGCAAAATACTGCTCAGCGCGGCGCGCCAACCGGTAACCGTTACGCAAATCAGAACACCGGCGCTGCACCTCAATCTAAACTCCAGCAGGCTGCTGCCAATCGCAATAATTCCCCTCAGCCTTTACCTGATTTCGACGACGATATTCCGTTCTAACGAAGTACAAAAAACGCTCTTAATTTTGATTACCGTTCACCATAACCGCCTGCATCTGAGGCGGTTTTTTTATGAGATTTTACTATGTCATGGATAACCACTCAGTCGGGCAAGCACTTCGATTACACCAATGTGACAGCGGATGCTATCTGCATTGAAGACATCGCCTGCGCCCTTTCCAATATCTGCCGCTTCACCGGACACGTGCAGGACTTTTACAGCGTTGCGCAGCACTCCGTTCACGTCAGCTACCTGGTAAAGCCAGAGTTCGCGCTCGAAGCCCTGTTGCACGATGCCGCCGAAGCTTACTGCAGCGACATAAATTCACAGCTTAAGCAATTGCTGCCTGATTACCGTCTCATGATCAAATCGGTTGAGGAAGCCATAGCGGATAAATTCGGCTTACCCCACGCAATGAGCGCCCCGGTTAAGAATGCGGATATGGTCATGCTCGCGACAGAACGCCGTGACCTTGATTTAGACGATGGCAAGCATTGGCCCATGCTGGATGGTGTTGAAGCAGATACCACATTCATTATCGCCCCGCTAAACCCACGACAGGCACGTGTGCTTTTCCTTCAACGTTACAACGATTTGAAAGGTAAGGACGGTGAATAATGGAAGAGAAAAAATTTTGCTATCGCTACGTCGAAGGCAACGATAGCCAGGGACGCCCTATCGTCATGCTTTGGGAAAACGTGATTTTGCGCGAGACGGAAAGAACCTTCTGGCATACACATGACATGCCGTATATGTCGATCGAGCAGATGAGAACGTATCGCAGTAAACCAGGTGACAAGCAGGTTAAACGCTGCCTTAAACATGCCGCTCGTTCTGGCTACCACCTGTCGAAAGAAGAAGCGATGCGGGCATTCGTTTACCGCAAAACCTACCAGCTAAACCGACTTCGCCTGACTGCCGAAACAGTCGAAATGTGCCTGAAAGGGCTGAGCATCGCCGGATACATTCAGGATGGAAAGGTGCTTAGCGCGCCGGGCGATTCACGATTCCTTGCCAGTGAATCCCCTGGGCCAATTGCTTCCGAATATAGCTGGGGGGAATGGTAATGATCAGCGGGTATGACTCCGCGGTTTACAACGACATGCTCAAAGGCTGGAAGAAGACTGAAAAATCGTCACGTATAAGCGCAGGCAGAGGGACAAAGCTTCGTACCGAATGTCTGTGGCTTAATCCAGCAGCTCAACAGAAAAAGGTGTGCGCAGTGTGACACTTACTCATCCTCATTTATAAAACGGATGATCTCATTTCCATCAAAGTCTAATATTTTTTTACCTTTGAGATAACCAATGGTTTTTGTCGGTTTTCCATAAACATACACCTCATTCTCCTCTAGCCTAAAGGCTGGAATAGCATCTTTTGATCGTCTGATATATTCGTCACAATCAATAAAGTAATCTTCACCATCAACATCTTTTAATTCGTATCTTTTATCGAAAGGAAATTTATTCACGCTTATAATCTCTTTAAGTAAAAAATCAAAATACCGGAATATTCGATGTCACACAACATAGCAGCAAAAAGCAAAGAAGAACGCGATAAAGTTAACGTGGATTTAGCCGCGTCTGGCGTTGCGTACAAGGAACGTATGAATATGCCGGTTATCCCCATGGAAGTGGAGATGCAGCAGCCTGAAGCGATGAGGGATTATTTCAAAGAGAGATTGCAGCATTACAGGAACGCTTCGCTGCAGTATCCACGCGGCACTGACCCGGTTTATTTTAAGGAGGATAAGGTTTGAGTTGGCATCACGGAGATTATATAGACCTTATCTCAGCAGCAGGCACTCTCGCCGCAGCCTTCATAGCCGCTTACGCCGCATCGCAAAGTAACAAAAGTGCAAGGGAGTCAAGGCTGTTACAGGAAGAGTCTAGAATTCACCAGAAAGAGCTACATGATTTTGAGCGAGAGAAGCATCTATATGAACTGCTCAGGGCCGATGCAGAGCGAGCTAACGATAATGCGAGGCAGGGATACCCTTCTGAACTTAGTTTTTCTCAAGCATCGAATGTAGCGCATTCTCTAGCTTCTGCCAAAAGCAGAATCTTAGAGGTATCGACCGATGATAAAAAGCTAACTTCAAAATACATAAGGTACTTCCGCGATCAGCTTACAGAGGAAGTTAATGCCTATATGTGTGACATGGTGCCGGCTTCAATAGACGCTAAAGAGCCAACCATGGAGCAAATAGAGGCAAGTTCATTATGGACGGCTAGTAGAAGATTTTTTGAGTTTAGATATTGTGATGATGAAGACCTTAGTGACGAAGAAGATTAACAGAAACCTGCTCCGGCAGGTTTTTTTACGCTAAAAATTCATGCGAAACCTTTATGAGCTTAGAGAAACTTTATCTCTGTAGCTTAATCCTGCATCGCATCAAAAGGAACGCGCAGCATGACTGAGAAATTTTCGCTCAACCTAGCAGTGCGAAAAATCTGCCGCAAAAACGGCCTTTCTATCCACCAGTTGGCGGTCAACTGTGGTGACAAACAGCGTGCAGTTTACCAAAACATAAACCGTGACTCGCCCAGCATCGCGACCTGTGAAAAATATGCTGATGCGCTGGGCGTGTCGCTGGTAGAACTGGTGAGAGCGGGCTATGTAAAGCCGCCAGAAAATAAGGAATCGCTATGCTGATCGGCTTCGTCCTTATTATTTCTTCTGTACTGCCCGTCCCTGTAAGCGAAGACATCTATCCAACCTTGGCCGCATGTGAACACGTTAAAGAACAGTTGCTTAAAAGAGAGCCGATTTCTCAACTTGAATGTGCGGAAGTCAGGCGCTAAATTACTGTATATATAAACAGTTATTTGGTGGTATGTATGCGCAGGTTTGTCAGCGGCGGTTTAACCTTCTATTTTCTGGATCAGGGTGACACTGAGCCAAACTTAGGCAAGGAATATCTCTACATTCCTGGGTACATGATAAAACCTGTCGATGCTGGGTGGATGGCATTAATCCTCAGTAGCGATGAAAGGCTGTGGCAACCCATCAGCGACCGCTTGTTTGCTTCAGAGAATGAAGCGTTTAACTTCGCATATGACCATTTCTCTGTTGAGCAGAGTAAAACAGATCGGCTTCTCCCTGGATGGAAAAGTGTCTGATCAACCCTAAACCGCGAACGCGATTTTTTTATCCCCCTATCCCGATGAAAACAAAATTCCTTGCGCATTACGCGCGGCACAAACCCCTTTATGACGTGTCCGTTTCTGGATGCGTCTGGATCCTGCTGCTCATGGCAATGATTTGTCTTGAGCTTTATCTCCAGTGAGGTGAGCTAATGCAAACTCAGTCACCTGAGGGAAAGCCTACTGGAACGGCCGGCAGGTCACCTGCTGCTGTTCCACCTATGATTTCCCGCATCGCTTTAGCGGAGGCCGATGCAATGGCTACCAGATGGCAAAAAACTGCTTTGAAAATCGTCTCAGCTGCCTGAACTGCATTTGCCTTCATGAAGGCGGCTGCGACGTAGTGAACGAAACCGAAACTCCCGCCGAATGCCCGCACGTAGTGGACTTTTGCTCTTACTACCAGATTGATTTATCAAGAAAATTCAAACGCTGATTTGAGGTATCCCACGTATGGAACCAACCCAACTATCGCCATATTGCCTGGCGCTTGAAACTTTGCGCGCCCAGCCTACCCATCAGCTAAAACAGATTGGCGATCAGTGGCGTTCGCCCGATCGTCTCTGGTGGGGAATAAATTCGATGTTCGGTCCGTTCGTGCTGGACCTCTTCGCCGATGAGAGTAATGCCAAATGCGACGCGTATTACAGCGCCGAAGATAACGCACTTTCGCAGAACTGGTCGGAACGCCTGGCAGAGCTAAACGGTGCAGCATACGCTAACCCACCCTATTCCCGCGCCTCGCAGTACGACGGGCAGTACATTACCGGCATGCGCCAGATAATGGCCCATACGCTGGCAATGCGTGAGGCTGGCGGTCGCTACGTCTTTCTGATTAAAGCGGCAACTGGCGAAGTCTGGTGGCCCGAAGACGCCGAACATATCGCATTCATTCGAGGCCGAATCAGTTTTGACCTGCCCGCATGGTACCGGCCAGAGGAAGGCCAGCCCAGTGAATCATCTGCCGGGTTCGGTGCTGCTGTTGCTGTTTTTGATAAATCATGGCGAGGGCCAAAGTTCGATTACATCAGTCGTGATCAGCTGGAAGCCCGCGGCGCCGCGTTTATGGCTCAAATTGAACGAGCAGCGCAACGTCTGGCGCCGAGAAGCATTCCGATCCCCATCCCAGAGTCAGCGAATGATGTCTGGCCAGCCGAAGTACAGCTATTAGCTGATCAACTGCCAGACCTTAAATCACTCGCTACCGAGCACCAGCGCAAGGTCATGCATCACATGAACCGTATGCTGCTGGAGCGCCAGCCCTCAACAGAAATCATTGCTGCAGCGCAGTCGCTGACGGCCACTTTCGGAGAACAAACCCTGTGAGAGAAATCATTGTCGATAATTTTGCCGGGGGCGGCGGAGCCAGCACCGGCATTGAAATGGCAACCGGCCGCAGCGTCGATATCGCCATTAACCATGATCCAAACGCGATCGCCATGCACACCACCAACCACCCTGACACGCTTCATTACTGTGAGTCTGTATTCGACATTGACCCGGTGGCAGCTACCGCAGGCGCGCCCGTAGGTCTGGCATGGTTCTCACCTGACTGCCGCCATTTCAGCAAAGCCAAAGGCAGTAAGCCGGTTAAAAAAGAAATACGCGGTCTGGCATGGATTGTTGTTCGCTGGGCTCTGGCAAAGCGGCCTCGCGTCATCATGCTTGAGAACGTCGAAGAGTTTAAAACCTGGGGACCACTGTTACCCACGGAGGAACGACCGGATCCGGCCCGCGCGGGTGAAACCTTTGCCGCCTTCGTCGGCATGCTGGGTAACGGCGTACATGCGGATCACCCTGCGCTGGATGAGGTATGCGACTTCCTGCAAATTGGCCGGCACAGTTCTGACGCGCAAAAACTGGTTAAAGGCCTGGGCTATGCAGTTCAGCACCGTGAGTTGCGCGCCTGCGATTTCGGCGCGCCAACCATCCGCAAACGCTTTTTTATGGTCATGCGCTGTGACGGGGAACCAGTAACGTGGCCGGAGCCATCACACGGTGATCCGAAAAGCCTGGCGGTGCAGTCCGGACACCTCAAGCCATGGCGGACAGCTGCAGAGTGTATCGACTGGTCTATCCCCTGCCCGAGCATATTTGGGCGTAGTAAGCCGCTGGCAGAGAACACGATGAAACGGATTGCGCGCGGCATACAGCGATTCGTGCTGGATAACCCGACGCCGTTTATCGTCAAGTGCAATCACACAAGCACAAAGACGAAGTACGACTGTTTTCGGGGCCAGTCGCTTCATTCCCCGCTTAAGACAATCACGCAAACCCATGGTTACGCAGTAGTCACACCTCATCTGACAAAATTCCGTACAGGCGCAACCGGGCAGGAAATTACTGATCCGGTACCGACCATTACTGCAGGTACCTCAAAGCGACCGGGCGGCAATGGTCATGCGCTGGGCATGGTAATAACTCACCTGACACCATTTATCATTGGTGCAGGTGGCCCGAAATACTCAGCTAAACCACGGCCTACAGATCAGCCGATGAATACTGTGGTCAACACAAATCACTCCTGCCTGATAACGCCAGTGGTTGTAAGACAATTTGGTAAAAGCACCGGACATTCTGTTGATTCACCATCAGGCACCGTGACAGCTTCTGGCGGAGGTAAAAGCGATCTGATTATGCCAACCATGATTCAAACGGGCTATGGTGAGCGACCTGGACAGAAACCCAGGGTGCCGGGGCTGGATAAACCGGTCGGAACTGTTGTTGCAGGTGGCTGTAAGCATGCGCTTGTGTCTGCTTTCCTGGCTAAGCATTTTGGCGGCAACTATACCGGCCCCGGCGCCGCGGTTGATGGGCCAGCGCATACCGTCACCACCACGGATCATCATGCTCTGGTTACAGCTAACATCATGGTTAATAACACGGGCCAGCCGGGCGGCTCCGTTGAGGAACCCGCTCACACCGTGACTACCGGAAATCACCATGCTGTCGTCACATCCAACCTGATTAAATTTCGCGGCACCAATACGGGCCAGAAAACTGACAGCCCGGCGCACACCATCACGGCAAACGGTAATCACCTGGGCGAGGTTCGGGCGTTCCTGATGAAGTATTACGGGAATGAAAAAGGCGGCGTAGGCTTGGACGAACCGCTGGGAACGGTGACAACAAACGACCGCTTTGGTCTGGTCACGGTCGATGGCACCGATTATCAGATTGTCGATATCGGCATGCGTATGCTCCAGCCGCATGAGCTCTATGCTGCACAGGGCTTCCCTTCCTGGTATGTCATTGATCGGGATTATCGCGGTACCAAATATGCCAAAGATAAACAGGTTGCCCGATGTGGCAACGCCGTTCCCCCACCCTTAGCTGAGGCTCTCGTAAGGGCTAATTTGCCGGAAATGTGTTCGCCTCTTTCACAGGAGAAAATCGCATGAATCTTCACTGCGTGCCTATTTCAACGTACTGCCAGAACACTGGCGAATCCATCGAAGCCATTAACAAACGGATACAAAGGAAGATCTGGAGGGAGGGCGTACACGTATTAAAAGTGGACGGCGTCCGTGAACGCTGGATTGATCTTGATGAGGTGAACAGATGGGCAAGAAACAGCAGGGATCCGCTTTACCGCGCGGAATAACCGTGCGGAAACACAAAACCGGAGACACACTTCAGTTGACATTCACTTATAAAGGGGTTCTGTGCCGTGAGCCCCTTTCAGGAATGGAAGTTAACCCACGCAATATTAAATACGCTGAGAGGTACCTGGGGGAAATACAAAACCGGATCGCTACGGGGGAATTTCACTACCTGAGTTATTTCCCCCGCTCCAAAAAAGCGGCTCTTTTCGGTCATGAAAAAAAGAAAAAAACAGTGAAGGATTATCTGGAAGAGTATCTGGTGATCTGCGAAAACCGGAATCTCTCACCCTCCACCATGGACGGTTATCGCAAATGCCTGCGCGCGCTCAGTGAGCTACACAAAATCTGTGTAACCGACCTGACGCCATCAGCACTGAAACACTGGGTGGCCAGCAGAAAAACCAAACTGAAGACCATCCGTAACCGGCTGTCATTTTTGCGCAGCGCCATCGATGAAGCCGTTACAGATGGCCTGATACCTGACAATCCAGTTGCCCATATCAGCGCATCTCGCTATTTCTCGGTCGAGTCTGGCAATACTGAAGAGTATGAGGTAGACCCCTTCACGCCAGACGAGATAAGGATCATCTATTTGAACTGCAAATACCTGCAGTGGAAAACCACGTTTCAGTTTGCATTCAATACCGGCGTCCGGCCATCCGAACTGTGCGCGCTGAAATGGGCAGACATCGACTTTCAGAAACGTACTGCTTTTGTTCAGAACGCCATTGTTGAAGGCATTTTCAAAGGGACAAAAACCAAATCCGGTACCCGCAAAATTGAACTCAATGACGAGGCAATCCAGGCACTGAACGAACAAAAACAGTTCACACTGATGAAGAGTGAATTTGTCTTTGAGGATCCGAGCAACGGCCAGCCCTGGTCAGGTTCGGGCGACATTCGACAGAAAGCGTGGCGCCACATCATGAGGGAATCAAAAATCCGGTACCGCAATCCTTACCAAACCCGGCACACGTTCGCGACAATGCATATCAGCGCGGGCGTAAACCTGTTCTGGTTGTGTAAGCAGATGGGGCATAAGGGACCGGATATGCTATTCAGAAACTATGGCTCGTACCTGGCAGACTATGACGGGAATCTTTCACGGCCCGGACTGAAGTCAGGCAGCGAATAAACGGTTATGGAAAAGAAAGTGCACGTAAAATGCACGTGGGAGAATGGGATATGAAAAATGCTATTTATTACAATGTATTGCGGCGGTTTGTTCGCGGGTTCGAATCCCCCTCTCACCGCCATCTTCAAAGAAGAGCCTGAACTCACGTTCAGGCTTTTTTTTACATATTCTCCGCCGAGGGGGATGAGAAGCCCCGACCGGGGTTCGACAAAACGGCCCGCCGTTTTGCATGGCCGTCAGGCCACCCGAAGGGCGAGCGCAGCGAGTGAATCCCCCTCTCACCGCCACATTCAAAGAAGAGCCTGAACTCACGTTCAGGCTTTTTTTTTACATATTCTCCGCTGAGGGGGATGAGAAGCCCCGACCGGGGTTCGACAAAACGGCCCGCCGTTTTGCATGGCCGTCAGGCCACCCGAAGGGCGAGCGCAGCGAGTGAATCCCCCTCTCACCGCCATATTCAAAGAAGAGCCTGAACTCACGTTCAGGCTTTTTTTTATATATTCTCCGCCGAGGGGGATGAGAAGCCCCGACCGGGGTTCGACAAAACGGCCCGCCGTTTTGCATGGCCGCAAGGCCACCCGAAGGGCGAGCGCAGCGAGTGAATCCCCCTCTCACCGCCATCTTCAAAGAAGAGCCTGAACTCACGTTCAGGCTTTTTTTTATATATTCTCCGCCGAGGGGGATGAGAAGCCCCGACCGGGGTTCGGCGTCTAGATACCTTGATGCTTAGAGGTAAAGAGTTCAGGGCCGTTATCGCGAAGGAGTTGCAGCATCCGCATCACCGGTGGGCTCGGTGTGATTTCACCTCGCTCCCATTTCGATACGCTATCGACCGTCATGCCAAATGAGAGAGCCACAAGCGATTGCGACATTCCCCAACGCATGCGCACGTCTTTGATTTCAGTTGCTGTCATGGGCTTTACTGATGCAATACGGGCACGGAGTTCACGATTTTTTGCGCGCTTTGCTATGGACTCCACTTCTTCATCTGTTGCCAGTCCTAACGCGTGAAACGCTTTCGCATCTTCAAGTAGTTCACTCAATTCGGCGGGTTCAGTTTTCATTACATTTAACCTCTCTGACCATTCCGCTTCTGACGAGCAGGCTCATCACTTCACTATTTGCACGGAAAAACATTCTTGCCACATCCCTGTAGGTATCCAGCTGATCTTCATCGATTTCCCTGGCGTATTTCCTCGACAAGTTTTTGACCCATCCATCGTAATAAACCAGGTTGGTGCCTTGTCTGAAGAAGATGACCGTTCGCGCGCCGCCACGCTTGCCTTGGTGAAGAGCAAGACGCTTTTTAATAACGCCACCGCCTAAGTCAGCCTCAAACACGCCAGTAAAAACGTCACCTGCTGCGTAACACAGGACGCTGTCTGTCAGACGCGTTTTTTTAAACACTCTGTCAAAACGTTTATGAACATAAAGCGTAAAACCCATGAAAAGTCCCTTTTCGTTATGGCGAGAATTATAGTAATGATTACTACACTTCACAAGCCAAAGGCCCCTGGTCTTACGTCCAAATGGATCTAAAGCTATTTGTAAAAAAGCAAGAAATCCAATCGGTGCGCATCGCCATTACCGCTGGCCATGAATAACACCCGCCCACACTATCAGCGATTCAGATTCCCCACTCACCTGTTCACGCCTTGCGTACGCGAAGTGCGAGCCGCTCCCCAAAAAATTACGCGCTACGAAATGTATCCCCTACCAATACAAAGGGCCTGCCGGTGTACCCGGCAGGCCCTTTAACATATTCACCCGTTACTTTTTATCCAGCGACCATGTCGCGCTGCGGACATCGACCTTCACCGGCAATAAACCGATTTGTGTAAATTTATCTGCCAGTGCCTGCTGCTCTTTGAAAACATCCGGCGTCATGCGCTCGGCCCCTAAGGGCATTCTTGCCAGCGCGCGCTGCCAGATAAGTTCGGGCAGGCCAGTCGAGCCAGACAGAATTTTCGCGGCTTCGCCCTGGTTTTTATTGGCCCAGCTGCTCAGCTTTTGCAGCTCTGAAAGAACCTCTTTGGCCTCGTCTGGATGACCTTCCGCAAATTTGCGGCTGGCCAGATAAAAGGTGTAGTGCGGTACCAGCCCCTCGGCATTTTTAAGCAGCCGCGCGCCGGCGGTGGTTTCTACTTCCGCCAGGTAAGGGTCCCAGATGACCCATGCATCTACAGCGCCTCGCTGGAAAGCCGCTCGCGCATCAGCAGGAGGAAGATAAACCGGCGTGATATCCTTGTATTTTAGCCCCGCCTGCTCAAGGGCTGATACCAGAAGATAATTCACATCCGATCCCTTGTTCAGGGCGACGCGCTTGCCTTTTAAATCCTTGACACTTTTTATCGTCGAATCCGCAGGCACCACTATGGCTTCGGTTTGTGGATTTGCCGGTGAATGGCCCAGATAAACCAGGTCAGCCTGCGCGGCTTGCGCAAAAGTTGGCGGCGCATCACCCGTTGCGGCCAGATCGATGCTGCCTATGTTGAGCCCTTCCAGCATTTGCGGTCCCGCCGGAAATTCCACCCAGTGCACGGCAATCCCCTGCTTTTTGAATTCACTGTCGAGCGTGCCCCGGTATTTCAGTAAGGCAAAAATGTTGGCTTTCTGAAAACCGATATTCACTACCCTGGGTTTCTCTTCTGCGTGTGCCGTCACGATGCTGCTAATGTGCGCGACCGCAAGCAGTGCGCTGAATATGATTTTTTTCATGTCTCTTTCCTGAGTGGTGTTGTCGTCAGCGCAACATAGCAAATCAGGCCTCAACGCCTTAATGCGTAAAACTTCTATCTTTAGTCATAAAACGTCATTGCGACCACACCGCGTCACGTACGTTAATCGCGCGGGGAAACAGGCCCAGCGCGTAGAAACGATCCGCGATTCTTTGCTGCTCACGAATGATCGCCAGATTCATTGGTTGCGTCTGGTGGCTCCGCCGGGCCAGCGCCAGGCGCAGCGCGCGATCAGACATCCCCAGCTCCCCGGCCAGCAGCCCGGCGGCCTCTTTAGGATGGGCATCAATATAGCGCCCCGTCTGCTCCAGCGCGGTTACCAGTATTTCTAAAAGGTCTGGAGACTGGTTCGCGAAGTGGCGATCGGCAAGATAGAACTGATGGTTATTCACCCGCCCTACGCCGTCGGCAATGACCCGGAGCTGTTCCCCTTTTTCTGCCTCGCTCAGCAGAGGATCCCACATCATCCATGCATCAACGGCATTCAGATCGCTGGGCGTGAGCGGGTATTTAGGCGGCGCGTACACAATCCGCACGTCCTCTGGCGTCATCCCCGCCTCATCAAGGATTTGCAGCAGCAGAAAATGCACGTTGGAACCTTTATTTACGGCAATACGTTTGCCTCTTAAGTCTGCCATCTGGTTTATCTGACTGTGCTTAGCCACCAGCAACGCCACGCTCCGTGGCGCGGGCGGCTCCCAGGCAACGTACACCAGAGAACAGTGACTGGCCTGGGCAAATAACGGCGGCACTTCGCCGGTGGTGCCAAAATCAATTTCCCGATGGCTCAGCGCGTGCAGCAGCTGAGGCCCGGCGGGAAATTCGCTCCACAGGATGCTGACGTTTTGCCCGGCCAACTGCTGTTCAAGCTGCTGGCGCGCTTTGAGGATGCCAAGGTTGCCAAACTTTTGATAACCAATGCGCAACTCGCGCTCCTGCGCGCCCGTTGTTGACGCGGTGCGAAGGGTTGACGTCAGGCTGCGACGCGGCTTGATGATGCCGTAATGGCCAAGATGCGTACGCAGGCTGTTACGGCTAATCCCCAGCAACGCCGCGGCCTGTAACTGGTTGCCCTGGCTTAGTTCATAGGCATTTCTCACCAGTGCCTCAATGACGCGGGGATAAAGTGGCGTGTCACTGCACTGGATCTGCTGGCGAATAAAATCATCAAGCGCATCCTGCTTTTGTACCCGCCCCGTGCCCGTCACCGTGCCCAGCCGCAGCTGTTGTGGTTCTACCTGCGGTGTTTCACAGAGCAGCACCGCGTTGTGTAATGTATTTTCCAGTTCCCGTATATTCCCTGGCCAGGAATGGGCCTTGAGCGTTTCCATTGCCTCGTCGCTCAGGCGCAGCTGCGGTCGCCCCAGTCGGCGCGCATAGCTTTGCAGAAAATAGTTAGCCAGAACCGGGATATCCTCACACCGCTGGCGCAGCGGCGGCAAGGCAACGCTGGCGACGTTTAACCGGTAGTAGAGATCCTCGCGAAACCGCCGCTCGGCTATCGCAGTCGTCAGATCGCGGTTCGTCGCAGCAATCACCCGGACGTCAACCTTTACTGCGCGAGAAGACCCCACGCGGGTAATTTCCCTTTCCTGCAGTACGCGAAGCAGTTTGACCTGAAGCGGCAGGCTCAGCTCGCCGATTTCATCCAGCAGTAACGTCCCGCCCTGCGCGGCCTCAAACCAGCCACGATGACGGTCGGTCGCGCCGGTAAATGCCCCCTTCTCATGACCAAAGAGTTCTGATTCTGCCAGGCTCTCCGTTAGCGCACCGCAGTTCACTGCCATAAAGGGCGCATGGCGGCGCGGGCTGTGATGATGCAGATAGCGCGCCATCACCTCTTTGCCCGTGCCGGTTTCACCAATGATTAATACGGTCGCGTCCGTGGGCGCCAGCTGATCCAGAATATGCCTGAACGCCAGGGAAGCAGGGTCAATTAAATCGGGGCCAGCGTGCTGCATAGCGCGTTCCTGCTGAGTGAGTGAGAGAGCGCTAAAGATATCCCTTGTTGCGGCCAGAAACGAGCCGCTGCCCAGCGTGAATTGCTGCAAATACAGCAGCATCCGTCACACATTGCTGCATTTGCAGCAGTCGCCGCCGCCGCAATAAAAATCTATCTTATTGATATTAAAAAATAAAAAACACTTAACCTGTTGGCACGTATCCTGCTTAAAGCTATATAACTGAAAATTAATTTTCTAATTGCCAATTTCAAATATCGTTATAAAGGAATCTACTAATGCCTGATACCGCTGAAAAAAACATCAATCTTTTTTGGTTCTTACCGACACATGGTGACGGGCGTTATTTGGGAACCACCCAAGGCGGCAGAGCGGTAGACCTGCCCTATCTGCAACAGGTAGCCCTTGCCGCCGATAATCTGGGTTTCTATGGCGTTTTAATTCCCACTGGAAAAAGCTGCGAAGATGCCTGGCTGGTAGCCTCTGCGCTGGTGCCGATTACCAAACAGCTTCGTTATCTGGTAGCCGTCCGACCGGGATTGCAGCCACCCAGCCTGGCGGCGCGCATGGCGGCTACGCTGGATCGTCTGTCTGAAGGACGTTTGCTGATCAATGTGGTGACCGGCGGCGATCCGGTTGAAAACAAGGGCGACGGCATTTTTCTCAGCCACGCAGAACGTTATCAGGTCACCCGTGAGTTTCTTGATGTCTATTCCCGCCTGCTTAAAGGAGAGAAAGTGGACTATCACGGGGAACATATTCACGTGGAAGGGGCTGAAATTCTCTTTCCACCGGTACAGGCCGAAGGTCCACCGCTTTATTTCGGTGGCTCATCCGATGAAGCGGTTGACGTTGCAGCCCGTCAGGTTGATACCTATCTGACCTGGGGCGAACCCTTAGCGCAGGTTGCCGCTAAACTTGAAGGGGTGCGGAAGCGCGCAGAGGAACGCGGCAGGACGCTTTCCTACGGTATTCGTCTGCACGTCATCGTGCGGGAAACCGAGGAAGAAGCCTGGGCCGCGGCGGATAAGCTGATCGCACATCTGGATGAAGACACCATCGCCGCCGCCCAGAAAATCTTTGCCAGAATGGATTCGACCGGACAGGCTCGCATGAGCGCACTCCACGGTGGCTCGCGTGATGGACTGCGCATCGGTCCCAACTTATGGGCTGGCGTCGGTCTGGTACGCGGCGGCGCGGGTACCGCGTTGGTGGGAAATCCGCAGCAGGTCGCGGAACGGATTCGGGAATACCAGGCGCTGGGCATTGATAACTTTATTCTGTCCGGTTATCCGCATCTCGAAGAAGCACACCGGGTTGCCGATTTGCTGATGCCGCTGTTGCCGCTTTCAACCCCTGCGGGAAATAAACAGCGCACGGTTAATACCGGTCCTTTTGGCGAAACCATCGGAGGCGACCGTCGTCCCGAAAAACAGGCCAGTGCAAGCTAATCAGAGAGGCAGTGTATGTCCGAGCAGCATATTGTCATTGTGGGTGGAGGATTCAGCGGAACGGCGCTGGCCGTTCATCTTGGTCGTCTGGGCGGCGCGGGCCTGCGCGTCACGGTCATCGAACCCCGCGCGCAGCTGGCCCAAGGTGTGGCTTACTCGACCACCGACCCGGCGCATCGCACCAACGTGCCCGCCTCGCGTATGCAACTCGCCGGCGACGAGGAAGGCAGCTTTGAGCGCTGGTTCCGTGCCTCTGCCGCATTTGCCAGGGATGCGGCGGCTGAATGGCACGACGGCACGGTTTTTCCGCAGCGCAGGCAGTTTGGCCAGTGGGTCAGTGAACAGTTTGATGCAGTAAAACAGCATTCTCCTGTTGAGCTGTTGCATGTGCAGGACCGCGCCGTTGCGCTGCGACAAGGTACGGTCAGCACCGCATCCGGTGCGCATCTCGATGCTGATATCGTGGTACTGGCCATCAGCCATCCCGCGCCTCAACTTCCCTCAGCCCTGGCTTCGCTGGCACCTCACCCTGCACTGATTGCCGATCCCTGGCGGGAAGGTGCCCTGTCACAGATTGCGCCTGACGACCGGGTTGCCATTGTGGGTACCGGCTTAACCATGTCAGACATGGTTGCGACCCTGGACCGTCAGGGACATCGCGGGCCAGTCACCGTCTTTTCCCGACGCGGTCAGCTTCCGCGTTCCAGCCTCACTGAGGACAATTTCAGCTGGCATCTTGGTATTGATTTCAGCAAACCTCTGGGCGTTCGCGCATGGCTACGCCGGATCAGACAGGAAATTCGCCAGGCGGCGGCCAGGCACATCCCGTGGCAGGTGGTGTTCGATGAAGTCCGTCACAACGGTCAGGCGATTTGGCAAAGCCTGTCGCTGGATGAACAACGGCGTTTCCTGCGGCATCTGCGGCCATGGTGGGACGTTCACCGTTATCGGATTGCCCCCCAGGTTGGGCAGGTGTTAAAACACCACCAACGCAGCGGCACACTCCGCGTGCTCGCAGCACGACTGACCGCGGCGGCGGCGTTGCCCTCTGCCGTCAGGCTCAGCCTGCAACCGCGTTTCGGCGGCGTACAGGCGCTGGAGGTGGACAAGATCATCGTCACCACCGGTCCTGCGCATGGCGCGTTGATTGAGCGCGATGCGTTACTCAACCAGCTGGCTCAGGATGGCGTTATTCAGTCCGATCCGCTGGCGCTGGGAATTCATGTCAATGCCCGGTCACAGACGCTAAACCCCAAGGGCCAGGCGAATCCTCATCTGTATGTGGTCGGGCCTGCGGCGCGCGGACGTTTTGGTGAATTAATGGGCCTGCCGCAGGTTGCCACACATGCTGAGGCCGTCGCACGCCAGTTGCTCAACCTCACTGATGACACGCGTCATGAGCGATGTCCCCTTTCTCTGACTAATTAATTTACCCCCCTTTTTCATCCCAACGAAGTGGGCGGCCCGACAGTGCCGCATCCGCTCAGGAGTTTGCTATGCCTAAACAACGTGAAATCCGCCTTAATGCGTTTGATATGAACTGTGTGGGTCACCAGTCACCTGGCCTGTGGGCGCACCCTCGCGACCGCTCGTGGCAATACAAAGATCTGGAATACTGGACAGATTTGGCGGTCCTGTTGGAACGCGGTAAGTTCGACGGCCTGTTTATCGCCGACGTCTTGGGGATTTACGATGTTTTCAACGGGAATAATGATGCTGCTCTTCGCAGTGCCGCCCAGGTACCGGTCAATGACCCGCTGGCTCTGATTACGCCGATGGCGATGGTGACAAAGCACCTCGGTTTTGGCCTGACCGCATCACTCTCTTTTGAGCATCCCTATCCGTTTGCCCGGCGCATGTCGACGCTGGATCATCTGACCAAAGGTCGGATCGGCTGGAATATCGTTACCTCCTATCTGGAAAGCGGAGCCCGCAATCTGGGACAGGTCAGCCAAACCAGCCACGATGCGCGTTATGACTACGCCGACGAATATCTGCAGGTGGTATACAAGCTGCTGGAAGGCAGTTGGGAGGATGATGCCGTGATACGCGATCGCCAGCGTCATATTTTCAGCGATCCCAATAAGGTGCATCCCATTAATCATCAGGGAACGTTTTTCCAGGTACCGGGCATTCATCTGTGTGAGCCTTCGCCCCAGCGCACGCCTGTGCTGTATCAGGCAGGCGCATCCAGCCGCGGTAAAGCCTTCGCCGCACAACACGCCGAGTGCGTATTTGTTGCCGCGCCGTCTAAAGTGCTGTTGAAGAAAACCGTGGCTGATATACGTCGTCGTGCAGAGGAGGCCGGTCGCGATCCGCGCAGTATTCTGATTTTCAATATGCAAACGGTCATTGTGGGGGAAACCGATAAAGCGGCCCAGGCCAAGTGGCAGGATTACAAACGCTATGTCAGCCATGAAGGCGCACTGGCGCTGATCTCCGGCTGGACCGGCATCGATTTCAGTCAGTACCAACCCGATCAGGTTTTTAAGCATCTGCATACCGATGCCATTCAGTCTGTTGTAGAGAGCTTCTCCACAGCCGATCCGCAGCGTGAATGGACGGTGCAAAACATGGCCGACTGGGTGGGCATTGGCGGCTTTGGCCCCCTGCTGGTGGGCAGCACAGAAACCGTTGCCGATGAACTGCAAAGCTGGGTGGAGGAGACGGACGTGGATGGCTTTAATCTGGCCTATGCCCTCACGCATGAAACCTTTGCTGATGTCGTCGATCTGCTGGTGCCGGAACTGCAAAAACGTGGCGTTTATAAACAGGATTACCAACCCGGTACGCTGAGAGAGAAGCTGTTTGCTAAGGGCGCCCGCCTTGAGCATCCTCATCCCGGCGCAGGATATCGACGCACAACCTCGGTATCAGGCCGGGTTGTGCCTGCGGAGGCATCATGAGGGGATTTAACGATCTGCTCGGATAGCCCGTCTGCCGCTGAGCAGACTGACATCACGTCCCCTTGCCCGCTAATTTTACCGGATGCGTCACAGCGCACCCGGTATTTCCCTTATCTACAAAAATCAAATTAACTTATTGAAATTAAAGTAATAGTTATCACTTTTTGTTGTTTGTTTACATCGCGATTCCTGCATATAAAGGCGTCACCTGTACAGACAATAACGAGGATAAAATGAGCACATTAAATATCGATGACGATGCCGCGATCCCCTTACCTCACTCAACGCCCATTCGCTCCGTCAGCGACGTTGCAAAGTTGATTAATACGCAAAGTGAGAAAAACAGCTACGCACGCTGGATCGTGTTTCTGGCGTTAGGCGGCGTATTTCTGGATGCCTACGACCTGACCACCCTGTCTTACGGCATTGATGATGTCGTGAAAACATTCAGCTTAACGCCCACATTAACCGGACTGGTCACCTCATCCATTATGATTGGCACCATTGTCGGTAATCTGGTCGGGGGCTGGCTGACGGATAAATATGGCCGCTATTCCGTCTTTATGGCGGACATGCTTTTTTTTGTGGTGTCCGCTATTGCGGCCGGCCTGGCGCCGAACGTCTGGGTACTGATTGGCGCGCGCTTTTTGATGGGCGTTGGTGTGGGCATCGATTTGCCTGTCGCGATGGCCTATCTGGCCGAATTTTCGAAATTCTCCGGAAAGGGGAATAAAGCGTCGCGGCTCGCCGCCTGGTGCCCCATGTGGTATGCCGCGTCTTCGGTGTGCTTTCTGATTATTTTTGGCCTTTACTTTCTGCTGCCTGCAGAGCACCTCGACTGGCTGTGGCGCGCTTCATTGCTGTTTGGCGCAGTGCCTGCCCTGCTCATCATTGCTGTGCGCAGCAGGTTTATGAATGAGTCTCCGCTGTGGGCCGCAAACCAGGGGGATTTAAGCGGCGCAGCGCGAATCCTGCGCGATTCGTACGGCATTCACGCGCACGAAGATAAGCGCGCTGAGCCGGCGGCCAAACCCGTCGCCCAGGCGGTCAGTTTTCGCGTCTTGTTTCAAAAACCTTACCGGGAGCGCACCGTTGTGGCGGCGGTGATGAACGCCTGTATTTCATTCGAATATACGGCGATCGCCTTTTTCCTGCCCTCTATCCTGGCGCAGTTTCTGGGGGCGGGCGTCTTTGAAACGATCTCCGCCTCGCTAGGACTTAACGCGCTGTTCGCCTTTACCGGCGGCCTGCTTGGCATGCGTCTGGCCTGGCGATTTCCGTCACGCCATGTTGCGATTGCCGGATTTGCCCTGCAGTTTATTGCGCTGATCTCACTGGCTCTGATTGGCCATCCTGTTGCAACCTACGGCGTCGTATTTGCCATTTTACTGCTGGGGCTATGGTTGTTTGCTGAGGGCTTTGGGCCAGGAGCGCAGTTAATGATCTATCCCGCCCTCTCCTATCCCACGCACATTCGGGCCACCGGCGTCGGTTTTAGTCGTTCCGTCTCGGGCATCGGGAGCGCGCTGGCGCTGTTCATTCTGCCCATATTGCAGGCGGCTTATGGCACCAATATGTTCTGGATCGTGTCACTAGCCGCCCTCATTCCCATCATTTTCCTGTTAGTCGTCCGGTTTGAACCCACTCGTCACGATATCGATGACCAGTCAACACACGGAGAACACCATGTCTGAGCCCGATTACACCTCACTGGCGGCGCGTTTCCGCCCCATCTTTGCCCGCATCGCCGAAGGCGCTGCCGATCGCGAACGGAATCGTACCCTGCTTCACGAGCCGGTTCGCTGGCTGAAGGCGGCGGGTTTTGGCACACTGCGTATTCCACAAGCAAACGGCGGATTGGGTGCCTCGCTGCCACAACTGTTCCGCTTACTGACCGAGCTGGCAGAAGCGGATTCTAACCTGCCTCAGGCGCTGCGCGCGCACATGGCCTTTGTCGAGGATCGTCTTAACCAGCCCGACAGTGAGGCGCGCCAGCGCTGGTTTAATCGGTTTATCGACGGTGATATTGTCGGGAGCGGCTGGAGTGAAACAGGCAGCGTTCGATTAGGAGACGTGAATACGCAGGTGTCGCCCGCCGCCAACGGCTGGCGGCTTGAGGGCGAAAAATTTTACAGCACCGGCACGCTGTATGCCGACTGGATTGATGTTTACGCTAAGCGTACGGACAACCAGCGCGATGTCATTGCGGTGGTCAGTACACATCAGGATGCGGTAGTGCGAGAGGATGACTGGGACGGATTTGGTCAACGTCTTACCGGTAGCGGAACCACGCGTTTTCATCAGGCCGTTGTGGAACCTGCCCATGTCTATGATTTCAGCGAGCGCTTCCGATATCAAACCGCCTTCTATCAGCATGTCTTACTGGCGACGCTGGCCGGGATCGGCCGGGCTATCGTGCGGGACGTGTCACAGGGCGTAGCAAACCGAAAACGAATCTACAGCCACGGTAATGCCCGTCACGTCAGCCAGGACGTGCAGGTCTTGCAGGTGGTGGGACAGATCAGCAGTTGGATATGGGCAACCGATGCCGCCGTGCAGCGGGCCACGCACGCGCTGCAACAGGCTTTTGATACGCACGTTCAGGGACAAGATGAAACGCAGATTCATGCCGCCAACGTCCAGGCAGAAGTGGAGGCTGCGAAGGCGCAGGTCGTGGCCGTGGATTGGGTGACGCGTGCGGCCAGTGAGCTGTTTAACGCGCTTGGCGCGTCAGATACGCGAGTGAGTAAAGCGCTGGACCGTCACTGGCGCAATGCCCGAACGATTGGCTCGCACAATCCGGTGATCTATAAAAGCCGTAACGTGGGCGACTGGGAAGTCAACGGGCGCGATCCTACCTTTATCTGGCAAATCGGCAGCGGCGAATAGCGCCCCATCACGGAGATAAAAAACCCGGCCGAAGCCGGGTTTTGGTCGCTACATGACTCAATCGAACGCTAGCTGTAAGCATGCAAAGTGCGCTGACACAGCGCGGAACGCACGCAATCCTCTTTGCCAAAACGGACAATGCCCACCATCTCGTCCTCTTCAAAACGCGCCAGCGCGTCCGCGAGACCAGAAGGCACCCCAGCGGGCAAATCGCACTGGGTTATATCGCCGTTAACAATCACCGTGACGTTTTCGCCAAGGCGGGTCAGAAACATTTTCATTTGCGCAGCGGTAACGTTCTGCGCTTCATCGAGAATCACCACTGCATTTTCAAAGGTACGACCGCGCATATAAGCAAAGGGCGCGATTTCAACTTTGCCAATTTCGGGACGCAGACAATATTGCATAAAGGATGCGCCAAGACGTTTAACCAGAATGTCGTAAACCGGGCGGAAATACGGGGCGAATTTTTCTGAGATATCCCCGGGAAGGAATCCCAGATCTTCATCCGCCTGCAGCACCGGGCGCGTAACGATAATCCTGTCGATATCCTTATGAATCAGGGCCTCTGCCGCTTTCGCAGCACTAATCCAGGTTTTGCCGCAGCCTGCCTCGCCGGTAGCGAAGATAAGCTGTTTTGATTCTATGGCGTTGAGATAGTGCGCCTGAGCTTCATTGCGGGCTTCAATCGGAGCACGATCGCGCACATCGCGCGCCATGCCAATCGAGTCCAGCCCACCCATTTGCACCAGCGAAGTGACCGATTCTTCTTCACGCTGACGATGACTGCGGGAGTCATTGCGAAGCACTCGTCTTGCTTCTCGACGCGCTTTGATCACTGCTTTCTGTCTTCCCATAGTGGCACCTTACAGTTGGTTTCATTTCCCGCTCAGGCAACAAGCCCGATGCGATTACGTGAACGCTTTAGAGGTTTCAGTTGGCTTCCTTTAGAGCCGTGACAGGCCATGACGATTGATATCCGGCAGCAAAACAGCCAGGCCGTATACCGGTAAAAAAGGAGTGAGGTTGAAAAGAGAAAACACATTGCGGTGTAAAAGCGGTTGAGGAAGAAATCTCCTCACGGGTAAATGCGATATTTTTTACTGCTGAACGGCTGTAAAAACATCTATCCATGCGCGAACTCCAGTGTGAGACATCAACACGCCCGATTACGCTTTCATAGTAAAGTGAACCATCTTATTGGTATTTTGCAACAGTATTTTCACTTTCTTGAAAAATAAATATTCAACCGTGCGTTATCGCCAACCTTACTTAAATTAAATTACGCAAGTATTACAGAGAGTTAGTTTATTTTTCAATGCGGCATCAACGGTTTAAAACGGAGCGCGAAAACACTGGCGGGAGATAAAAAACCTGAGACAGAAATACGGCACACTGGGCGGTCAGGCACAGAATGCCGTGATTAAAATTTAATCAGCTTTCAAGTAAGGACTGGCCCAAATAATGATTTTCATTGATAACGCCGGGTAATACAAAAAAGTATCCGCCGCCAAAGGGACGTATATACTCTTCCAGCGCTTCACCATTCAGACGGTTTTGTACGGTCAGAAAACCCAATTCTAAATCATGTTGATAACAAACAAACAGCAAGCCCATTTCCATCTGGCCTGACGCTGAAATACCCGCCGAATAACTGTAGCCCCGGCGCAGCATCAGGCTGCTTTCGGTCGCAGGCGTGCGCGGGTTCGCCAGCCGAATATGCGCATCCAACGCAATGACATCGCCATCAGGATCCTGGCGATAATCCGGCACGTCGTGCTCGTTTTTCATGCCCAGTGGTGCGCCGCTTAATTTCTCGCGACCAAAGATCGTTTGTTGCTCACCCAATGGCGTGCGATCCCACATTTCCACATGAAAACGGATCAACCTTACTGCCTGATAACTGCCGTGACGGGCCCACGCGGGTTCCGCCTGCTCTTCCGTTACCCACAGCAGCTTATCCATCAACGCCATGTTATGCGTATCGGGATTGGCCGTGCCGTCTTTAAAACCCAGCAGATTAATGGGCGTTTCTTTTCCCGCGCTGCGCGCGGCATGATCGGAAATAAAACCTTCCCGTCGCCAGCGAATGCCGAGCAAATCGGGCGTATGTTTCACCACATCACGGAGTGCATGAATCACCGTGTCCTGCGTGTTAGCACAGATTTGCAACAGCAGATCGCCGTGGCACTGATTTGCATCCAGAGAGTCGTTAGGGAAACGGCTCATGGCCTGCAGTTTGGCCGGCTTAAGCGCCGCCAGACCAAAGCGCGAATCAAACAGGGAATGACCGACGGAAACCGTCATCGTCAGGTTGTCCGGGGCAATCTCGGCGCCCAGAATGCCTGAATCCAGCGGCGGCAGCTGTGGGTTGGTCACCGCGGGCGCCATCCCGCCCCGGGTCAGAAACGCGATGCGCTGCGTAAGCAGTTTGAACAAACGCTGCAGTTCCTGCTTATCGCGGGTCAGCACATCGAACGCGACCAGCATCATTGACGCCTGCTGTGGCGTCGTAATGCCGGATTGATGCACGCCATAAAAGGGCTGCACTTGCTGACGCGCGTTCGGCGTTACCGTGCCGGGCGAAAAGCTGTCCGGGTTTTCGGCGGCCGCGGCATGAAACGGACACCCACCGCTGACGGCCGCCGCGCCGCCCAGCATCCCCAGTCCTTTCAATAAACGGCGGCGCGATGGCTGGCTTAACGCCTTATCCTTATCCATCATCAATCCAGGCCTAAGGTGCCACGCAGCAGAGAAAGATCTTCCGCCAGGGCAGTAATCGGCCCTTTCAGCGCGGTTCGATCGGCTGGCGTCAGTTTTTCATACGATTCATAACCCTGACCGCTGCGGTATTTATCCAGAATCGCGTCAACTTTCGCGAAATTGGCATCCACTTTTGCCAGAAGCGCTGGATTTGCCTGCTTCAGGATGGGGCGCAACAGCTCGACAATTTTTTGCGCGCCATCCACGTTCGCCCGGAAATCCCACAGGTCGGTACGGCTGTAACGATCTTCTTCGCCGGAGATTTTACTGGAAGCCACTTCTTCGATCAGCCCTGCGGCGCCGCCCACGACCTTGGCCGGTGGGAACGCCAGCTCGCTAACGCGTTTCTGCAAATCGCGCACGTCGTTGTTTAACTGCTCGGCATAGCCCGCCATATCTTTGGTGCTATTATCGGCAAACAACGCTTTCTCAAGCCGGTGAAAACCGGTGAATTTCGGGTCTTCAGCCTTTTTCTCATAATCATCTTCACGGGCGTCAATGCGACCATCCAGATCGGAGAACAGCTCAGCTATCGGCTCTATACGTTCGTAATGCTGGCGCGTGGGGGCAAACAGCGCTTTGGCTTTTTCGATATCTCCGGCTTTCACCGCATCCGTAAAGGCCTGGGTTCCCGCCACCAGCTGGTTGACTTCGTCCGTCACGTAGGCTTTGTAGGCGTTGATTGGCCCCGCCAGCTGCATCAGTTCTGTTTTACCTTTCTGTACGTTTTTGCCCGCGCCGCCCTGGACAATCAGCTTGCCTTTCGGGTTCGTCAGCAGGCCGCAGGTCATTTCATATTCGCCCGCTTCAAGGTTGGCGGTCAGTTTTTGACTGAAGCCGGGCGCAATATTTTCGCGCTCCTCAACCACCATCACCCCTTTAAGGATTTCCCATTCCAGCGCCTTTTGGCTGTTGTTTTTGATTAGAAACTGAGTCTTGCCCGCCTGAACCGTCAGTGACATCGGTTCACACTGCTTGTCCGTGACACTCACGCTAACCTGTGGAATGGCTGCAGCCAGTGTGGAGCCGGAAACCGCCAGCAGCGAAGCCAGCACCGCGTGACGACGAAAACGCTTCTTCATATTTTTCCCTATTCAGTCAGAGGCGCGCCTGACGCGCCTGGTAAACGCGTTAGCGCGCAGCGGCTGAGGTTCCAGCACGTGCAGGCATAACAAACAGTAATAATGCCGGAATCAAATAAAGCAGCCAGACGGCCACTTCACTTACGCTGGGGGCTTCCTGATAACCCAGAATGCCTTCAAGCAGCGTGCCAAACAGTGAATGGGTCGATAAGGTGTTACTCATATCGAAGGCCACCTGCTGAAAATGGTTCCACAGCCCGGCTTCATGAAAGGCACGGATAGCGCCAGCTGCCAGCCCCGCGGCCACCAGAAGAATAAAAAGGCTGGTCCAGCGGAAAAAGTGCGCCATATTCAGACGAACCCCGCCCCAGTAGATCAACATGCCCAGCACAACGGCCGTCGCCAGGCCAAGCACGGCCCCCAGCGGCGGCGCATAACCGACGTCCTGAGTGAAGGCGGCCAGTAAAAAGAACACTGACTCCAGCCCTTCCCGGGCGACGGCAAGAAACACCATCAGGACCAGGGCCAGGCCGCCCCCGGCTGATTTCTGTAAAGCCTGATCGACCGCCTGCTCAAGTTCCAGCTTGATATTGCGCGCCACCCGGCGCATCCAGAACACCATTGAGGTCAGGATGACGACCGCGACCACCGCAACAATGCCTTCAAAAAGCTCTTGCTGCTTCTGAGGAAACTCCCCTGTGGTTTGGTTAATGACGATGCCCAGCGCAAGGCAAAGCGCAGCGGCAATAAACACGCCCGCCCACATGGCAGGGAACCATTGTGTGCGCTGCGTCCTTTTCAGGTAGCTGGCAATAAGGCTCACGATGAGCGCTGCCTCCAGGCCTTCACGCAGCATGATGAGAAAGGGAACAAACATCGCCGACCTCTTAAATGTTAAGCAGCGTAAATGGGACGTAAATTTACGTAAAAACGAACGATACCGATTATCATTACCACTCAGAAAAAAACAAGTTCCTCCGTGAAATAATTTCGTAACTGTCTGTGCCAGACGCAGGCCAAAAAAAAGCCCGCCCTTTACAGGGCAGGCTTTTCAACACGTTCACGCCTTATTTAGTCTGGAATTCTGCCTCGGCAGCATCGAAGCGTTCAATGGCCGCTGCAGAAGGTTCCCGGCCTGCCAGGCTGAAGACCACAATGGCGATACTGGCAAAAATAAAGCCCGGAATGATTTCATACAGGCCGAGCCAGCCATACTGTTTCCATACCAGTACCGTGACCGCACCGACAATCATTCCCGCCAGCGCACCGTTGCGGTTCATGCGTTTCCAGCACACGCCAAACAGTACTACCGGTCCAAATGCCGCGCCAAAACCGGCCCATGCGTAGCTGACCAGGCCTAACACCCGATTTTCGGGATTCGACGCCAGCGCGATGGCCACTAACGCTACCAGCAGCACCATGAGGCGCCCTACCCAAACCAGTTCTTTCTGGCTGGCATTCTTGCGTAAAAAGCCTTTGTACAAATCTTCCGTCAGCGCACTGGAGCAGACCAGCAGCTGGCAGCTGAGCGTGGACATGACCGCCGCCAGAATGGCAGACAGTAAAATACCGGCAATCCACGGATTAAACAGAATACGTGCCAGCTCAATAAAGACGCGCTCTCCATTCTGTGAAACGCCCGCAGCCAGAGAAGGATTATTGTGGAAATAGGCGATCCCAAAGAAGCCCACGGCCACCGCGCCCGCCAGACAGAGAATCATCCACGCCATGCCGATACGGCGCGCGGTACGAATGGAACGATGTGAATCCGCCGCCATAAAACGTGCCAGGATATGAGGCTGACCGAAATAGCCCAGTCCCCAGCCCAGCAGTGACAGCACGGCCACGAAATTCAGGCCTTTGAACATATCGACGTTTTCAGCGTTTTTGGCCTCAATCACCGCCATCGAATCGCTCCAGCCACCCACGGCGATAACCACGATGACTGGCGTCAGGATCAGCGCGAAGATCATCAGGCTGGCCTGAACGGTATCCGTCCAGCTCACCGCCAGGAATCCGCCCACCAGGGTATACAGAATGGTGGCGGCGGCACCGGCCCAGAGGGCGGTGGAGTAATCCATACCAAAGGTGCTTTCAAACAGACGCGCGCCCGCTACCACGCCTGATGCGCAGTAGATAGTGAAAAACACCAGAATCACCACGGCAGAAATGACCCGCAAGATTTTGCTGCGATCTTCAAAGCGGCTGGTAAAGAAGTCAGGCAGCGTCAAGGCATTATCATGATGTTCCGTCTGAACCCGTAAGCGCCCCGCGACAATCTTCCAGTTAAACCATGCACCAATAATCAGGCCAATGGCGATCCAGCTTTCAGAGATACCGGAAAGAAAAATGGCACCCGGCAATCCCATTAGCAACCATCCACTCATATCGGAGGCTCCAGCGGACAGCGCAGTCACGACACTGCCCAGGCTGCGTCCGCCCAGAATATAGTCGTCGAAGTTTTTCGTTGAGCGCCAGGCAATAAAACCGATAAGCACCATCCCAAGGATATAAATTAAAAAGGTCACCAACATTGGCGTACTTACTGTCATTTGTTTCTCCGTTATTATCCGATCTCTTGAGAGAAATCTTTTTCCTGCCCCCCTCGGAACGTGAAGGCGTCAGGCTGTTACCGCATCAAGAGAAAGCGATTTCCCTTAAGGCGCGGTATCCTGCCGTAAAGGCACGGCGCACACAATGCATTTAACACATCCGTCACATCAGTTTCACCTCTCAATCCCTTTTTAATGCTCACAGGTTGCGCCCGCTCACAATAAAGTTGCACCTTTGCAATGATTTCACCCTTTAAATTGAATGAGGTTGCAACTTTGGCGAGTTTTTTGCAGCAAGATTTGTGCCGCTTTTAAATGTTAATTAAAAAAGGGGTTTCAAAGTGTGCAACCGAGGTCACATTTAACCTGGTTGCACAAAGTTGCAACATGGGTAATAGTGCAGCCCATGCTCTGGTCAAAACCGTTTTAAGGAAGAGAAAATCATGGGAACAACAACCATGGGGGTGAAGCTGGATGAAGCCACCCGCAACCGTATTAAACTGGCGGCGCAGAAACTCGATCGCACGCCACACTGGCTGATCAAACAGGCGATCTTTAATTATCTGACCCAGTTAGATGCGGGTGAAACGGTGGATGAGATCCCCCTGCAGCTTAACGACTCAGCGTCCGATGAGCTTGCCCCGGAAGATATGGTTCAGCCCTTCCTTGAATTCGCCGAAAACATTTTGCCGCAGTCGGTCGCCCGCTCTGCGGTGACAGCCGCCTGGCGCCGTCCTGAAACTGATGCTGTTCCCATGTTGCTTGAGCAAGCGCGCCTTCCCGCCGCCCTGGCAGAAAAAACGCAGCAGCTGGCGCACCAGCTGGCCGACAAGCTGAGGCACCAAAAAGGGGCGACCGGCCGTGCCGGCATGGTGCAAAGCCTGCTGCAGGAGTTTTCACTCTCCTCTCAGGAAGGTGTGGCATTAATGTGCCTGGCCGAGGCTTTGTTGCGTATCCCGGATAAGCCCACCCGCGATGCGCTGATCCGCGACAAGATCAGCAACGGTAACTGGCAGTCACATCTTGGCCGCAGCCCGTCACTGTTTGTGAACGCCGCGACGTGGGGATTACTGTTTACGGGCCGTCTGGTCTCAACGCACAATGAAGTCAACCTGTCGCGCTCGCTCAACCGAATTATTGGCAAGAGCGGCGAGCCGCTCATCCGGAAAGGCGTGGATATGGCGATGCGCCTGATGGGCGAACAGTTCGTGACCGGTGAAACCATCGCCGAAGCCCTGGCCAACGCCCGCAAGCTTGAAGAAAAAGGCTTCCGTTACTCCTACGATATGCTGGGTGAAGCCGCCCTGACGGCCAGCGATGCCAAAGCCTATCTGGTTTCTTATCAGCAGGCGATTCACGCCATTGGTAAAGCCTCAAACGGTCGGGGCATCTATGAAGGCCCGGGCATTTCTATCAAGCTGTCCGCACTCCATCCGCGCTACAGCCGCGCGCAGTATGATCGGGTGATGGATGAACTGTATCCGATTCTGAAGTCGCTGACCCTGTTGGCCCGCTCTTACGACATCGGCATTAACATTGATGCGGAAGAGGCCGATCGTTTAGAGCTGTCTCTCGATATGCTGGAGCGGTTGTGTTTTGAACCCGAGCTTGAAGGCTGGAACGGCATAGGTTTCGTGATTCAGGCTTATATGAAGCGTTGCCCGTTTGTGATTGATGAGCTGACAGATCTGGCCCAACGCAGCCGTCGTCGTCTCATGATTCGCCTGGTGAAAGGCGCTTACTGGGACAGCGAGATCAAACGCGCCCAGGTGGAAGGGCTGGAAGGCTATCCGGTTTATACCCGTAAGGTGTACACCGACATTTCTTATCTGGCCTGCGCCCGTAAACTGCTGGCAGTGCCCAATCTGATCTATCCGCAGTTTGCCACACATAACGCGCACACGCTGGCCGCGATCTATCAACTGGCGGGCAATAACTATTATCCCGGACAGTATGAGTTCCAGTGCCTGCATGGCATGGGTGAACCGCTCTACGATCAGGTGGTAGGCAAAGTGGCAGACGGCAAGCTCAATCGTCCCTGCCGTATCTATGCCCCCGTAGGTACACATGAAACCCTGCTGGCTTACCTGGTGCGTCGCCTACTGGAAAACGGTGCGAATACCTCCTTTGTTAACCGTATTGCCGACACGTCCATGCCGATAGACGAGCTGGTCGCCGATCCGGTGAGTGAAATTGAAAAACTGGGTGCCAGCGAAGGCACCCTGGGCCTGCCACATCCAAAGATCCCGCTGCCGCGAGACTTATATGGCAGCGACCGGGTTAACTCTGCGGGTCTGGATATGGCTAACGAGCACCGCCTTGCTTCCCTGTCCAGTGCTCTGCTGAGCGGCGCGAGTGAGCCTTATCTGGCACAACCGCTTATTGACGGCCCTGCTGGTAGCGGAGAAAGCCAGAATGTGGTGAATCCGGCCGCGCCGTCGGACGTCGTCGGTACCGTTCGCCATGCCTCAGAACAGGAGGTTTCCCAGGCCATTGAGGCGGCGGTCAATGCCGGTCCTATCTGGTTTGCCACTCCGCCGCAGGAGCGCGCGGCCATCCTTGAGCGTGCAGCCCAGTTAATGGAAGGTCAGCTACAGCAGTTGCTGGGCATTCTGGTGCGCGAAGCCGGTAAAACCTACAGCAACGCCATTGCCGAAGTGCGTGAGGCCGTGGACTTCCTCTATTACTATGCTGGCATCGTCCGCCTTGATTTTGACAACGAAACGCACCGCCCACTGGGACCTGTGGTCTGTATCAGCCCGTGGAACTTTCCGCTGGCCATTTTTACCGGTCAGGTCGCAGCCGCGCTGGCGGCCGGAAACAGCGTGCTGGCGAAGCCTGCCGAGCAGACGCCGCTGATTGCCGCGCAGGCCGTTGAGATCTTACTGAGTGCCGGTGTCCCGGCTGGCGTCGTGCAACTGCTGCCGGGCCTCGGTGAAACCGTGGGCGCACAGCTCACCGGAGACGAACGCATTCGTGGCGTGATGTTCACCGGCTCCACGGCGGTCGCCACCCTGTTGCAACGTAATCTGGCAGGTCGGCTGGATCCCCAAGGCCGCCCCACTCCGCTGATTGCTGAAACCGGCGGCATGAATGCCATGATTGTCGATTCATCCGCCCTGACAGAACAGGTGGTGATAGATATCGTCGCCTCGGCCTTTGACAGCGCGGGTCAACGCTGCTCTGCGCTGCGTCTGCTGTGCGTTCAGGAGGACGTCGCGGAACATACGTTGAAAATGCTGCGTGGCGCGATGGCGGAGTGCCGTATGGGCAATCCGGAGCGCCTGTCCACCGATATCGGCCCGGTGATCGATAAAGAGGCCAAAGCCAACATTGAGCGCCATATTCAGGCCATGCGCAATAAAGGCTTTAAGGTGTTTCAAACGGCGCAGGATCATCCACAGGACAGCAAAGAGTGGGCAACCGGAACCTTTGTGAAACCGACGCTGATTGAACTGGATAAGGTCAGCGATCTGACGCAAGAGGTATTTGGTCCGGTGTTGCACGTTGTACGCTTCACCCGCAGTGGCCTGCCGCAGTTGATCGAACAGATTAACGCCTCGGGCTATGGGCTGACGTTAGGCGTCCATACCCGCATTGACGAAACCATCATGCAGGTCACCGCAGCGGCCAAAGTGGGCAATCTGTACGTTAACCGCAACATGGTTGGCGCGGTGGTGGGCGTGCAACCATTCGGCGGCGAGGGGTTATCCGGTACCGGTCCGAAAGCGGGTGGCCCGCTTTATCTGTATCGCCTGCTGGCGAATCGCCCGGACAACGCACTCAGCACCACCCTCGCCCGTCAGGATGCTGAGCGCCCGGCCGACCATGCCCAGCGTCAGCTGCTGCTGGCAGCGCATCAGGCATTGAGCGAGTGGGCAAAAGATAAGCCTCAGCTGTCTTCACTGTGCCAGCATTATGCCGAGCTGGCTCAGGCAGGCACGGTACGCCTGCTGCCCGGTCCAACAGGCGAACGCAATACCTTCCTGTTGCTGCCGCGTGAGCAGGTACTCTGTCTGGCGGATAACGAGCAGGATGCTCTGATTCAACTGGCGGCGGTCACCAGCGTAGGCAGCCAGGCACTGTGGCAGGACGATGAGCTGCACCGCGCACTGCTGGGCACCTTACCGGCGGCGGTGAAAAACCGCATTACGCTCTCCAACGATCCCCTGTCTGCGCATTTTGACGCCGTTATCTATCACGGTGATGCCGACCAGCTCCGCAACCTGTGCGAACAGGTTGCGGCGCGCGAAGGTGCCATCGTTTCGGTGCAGGGTTTTGCGCGCGGCGAAACTAATCTGCTGCTGGAACGTCTGCTGATTGAACGTTCGCTCAGCGTTAACACCGCAGCCGCGGGCGGCAATGCCAGCCTGATGACAATCGGGTAACGTCCTTCAGGCCGATCGCTTACGTTAAAGGTTCATGCCCGGGCATGAACCTTTTTTTTGCGCTGAGCATTGGGCGATATATGGACGGCCCTGGCATGATGAAACAGGTCGGCTGGGCACAGGTGGTGATCATGTTGCGGGGCAACGCCTCACGCGGGCTTGACGGGGTGGAAGGGATTGATCGTATTCACCTGATTTTGGGAGTGACGATTTTTCTGGTGTTTCCGTTTACCCGCCTTGTGCACATCTGGAGCGCGCCGGTCGAGTATTTCACGCGCCGCTATCAGGTGATGCGCGCGCGTAACTAAGCCTGACCGCAATCCGGCCCGCTATCAGCGGCCGGCTTCATTGCGCTTTTTACACCACGCCTTTTTCTGTTCCCGCATCCTGCGCCACCTGCCCCGGTTACGCCGCCGGGTACACAGGCCGTTTTATCAGCGTCGGGAAGCGAAACAACGCGCGCCCGACGCCATGATTTGTCAGCGACCAGACGGCAACGGACGCCAGTGAGCAGAGGGCGACAATGACCAGCGGATAGAGGCAGGCCCACAGCCACGAAAACCATGCCAGCGCAAAGAGCTGGTGGCGCTGCGCAAACAAAATGGCCGTCATGCCGAAATACTCAATAAAGATGCGATGCAGGACGTAAATAGGCAAGGTGTGACGGCCAATCCAGTTGAGCCACGCCATGCTACTGACCTGATTTAACCCGCGACAGGCCGCCACACTGATGAGGATGGCAAGAACAGATAAGAAGAGGCTTCTGTCGAAATCGAACAGAGCGGGCAGGCCCGCCAGCAGCAGCAGTAACAACCACGGCAGTCCGTTTTGCCTTCGCCACTCGCTTAAACGCAGTATCTGCGAACACCAGAACGTGCCGAGCATGAAGAAAACAAAATACTGCGCCAGACTCTGCGGGCCCCAGTAGGGAATGATTTTTTCAACCGCCAGATAATTAAGCACTGCGGCCATAAGCAACAAAGGCAGGTTGTAACGTTGAAAAAGTTTGGCAAGGAGAAAGTAGATCCCCAGGGCATATAAATACCATGAGGTACTCATCGCCAGAAACGTCAGCGTCAGGAACTCAGAAAAGGTTCCCGCATAGGCCGCATTGATATTTTGTGAAATACGCTGCCCGGTAATTTCCGTTGAAATGCCCGTGATGGCCCCCCACTGAATGGCTCCCCACAGCAGATAGAGATAAAACAGATTTGTCATCCGGCTGGTCGCGATACGTTTCCAGGGGCGGTCAATGATGGCATTTCTGGCCAGTAAACCCGACACAAAGAAAAACGCGGGCATGCGCAGCGGCGATAATAACGTATTAAACTGCACCCACATCTCTGCCACCCATTCACCTGCGGCCAGATCTTTCACCCGGCTTTCAAAACCGGGTAACACCGTGTGATACAGGACGACCAGCAGGATACAGATTCCCTTTAGGGTATTAATCCATGCAATATCTTTTTTTTCACTTTTCGTCATCAGGCTTTTTCCGTCGCTGTGTCATGTACAAACAAGTTATTCGAACTGCCGACGTTATCGTTATACGAAAAGTATTCCCTATGCTCGCACTCCTGAATGTAGCGAAAGTCTTAAAGTCCCCCTCCCGGAAGGGTTTAAAACCGTACTTTACAATACAGGATGTTTTCTGACATTTATCCCGGATTTAATTTCAACGCAGGGAATTGTTGTCAGACGACGGAATAAATAAGGTGTTCTTATCTGAATAAATAAGAAATGTCCAGGTGTTGCTGCCCGTTAAGCATCAGGTCACTTATTAAATCAGTTGGCCTGGGTCGCGCAGGACAGGCGAGGTATTTTATCCCATGGCCCTACGCTGTTGCGTGAACGCGCGCTGCAAAAGCCGTGCGGCGCTATGCAGGCATCCTGCCGCAAAGGCCCCAAGGCCCCGCGTATACTGCCCCAACAGTGCCATGACTTTATCGTTGCGGCAACAGATAAACGTTTCATCGCGCGATGCCACACCGCACGATGACGTCCCGGCGAATTTTCACACTCAACGCTTGCTTAACCTTATTTCTGGCTTTATGTCAGGTCAGGTGACTCATCTTAAGTACAGGTAACGTTACTGGGCGTGTTTGATTAGCGCGAGTGACTTATTCAGCCAGGTAAAATCGTTCGTTCATGCCCTTTTCGGCTAATTTTTTCCTGCATTATTGCCTGTATCTTTATTTCAGGTTCGAATATCACCTTAAAAAAGACAGGGCGTGGATAAAACACCGCTAAACGTTATTCGCTTAGGTGTTCCTTTCGGAAATATCGCTAACAGGTGAAAAGTGCATTTTTAGGTTTAGGTTTAGGTTTAGGTTTAGGGGTGATTTTTTCAATGTCCACTCGGCACGCTGTGTCTGAATGGCTCTTCCAGACTTACTTACCAATGGAATCTCAATATGAAGCATGCGCATTATACGCCCGTTTCCACCACCGCGACCGTTAACAACCAGCAGATACTGGCAAACGACTGGGGCACCCTGACCAAATACGATATGACCTATGTCCGTTCCGATGGCACAGAACAGCGTTTCACGCGTGAAGCTTACGATCGCGGCCACGGTGCGACTATTCTGCTCTACAACCGCGATGACAGAACGGTCATCCTTACCAGCCAGTTCCGCCTGCCTGCGTTTTTGATCGGTCATCACTACGAACTGATTAAAGCCTGCGCCGGTTTGCTTGATGAGCGGGACCCGATTCAGGCAATAAGAAGTGAAGCCGAAGAAGAGACCGGATATAAGCTGAATGAGGTCACTAAGATTGGCGAGATATTCATGAGCCCGGGTTCCGTCACTGAGCGTCTGCACTTTTTCATCGCCCCTTTTACCCGCGAAATGCGGATTAACGAGGGCGGAGGCCTTGCTGCTGAAGGTGAAGATATCAAAGTCATTGAGGTGCCGATTCAAGAGGCGCTTGCGATGATTGATGCCGGCATCATCATTGACGCGAAAACCATTATTCTGATTCAGCACCTGGTCATCAAAGGCATTTGTCTCCCGGCATAACACGGCACGCAAAGAGCAGCCTCAACATGAAGTGTCCCTTCCCCGACCAGAGGCGACTGAGGCTTCTCGCCCTGTCAGCTGACGCGACAGGAACAGGCTAACCGGGGAGAAATGCTCACTCCCTGCGGTGCCCGCCAGAGAAAGGATACGAAACGGGCCAGCATGCTGGCCCGGTACGTCAGGATGATGAGGCTTGAGTTTCTGGCTGCCGTTTACTGATTAAACGTGGATGAATAAACAGCATCCGTCCCGGCCCCCGGTTCAGCAGCGACCAGACCATCAAAGACAGGAGCGTGCAGACCGCCACGCCGGTTAACGGCATCAGCAATGCCCATGCCCAGCTAAAACCCGCGTTGCCAAACCAGCCGTAGTGCAGCGCCAGTGAGATGGCGCTCAGCCCCACCAGTTCGATAAAGATACGGTGCAAAACATAAATCTGCAGCGTGTTACGCCCTATATAGTTCAGCCACGCCATATTGAAATGCGCATTAAGAAAACGGCACAGCACAATACCAAAGACGATGGTCAGCAGGCTGTAGAACGGGTTTTTATATATCCCGCCCAGATGATGGGCAATGCCGATCGCGGCGATTGCGCCCAGCCAGAGCCAGTGACGACCTTTTAAACCGCTCAGTTCGATTAACGTTGCGCTAAAAAACACGCCCAGTAAGAAATAGAGATAGTTCTGTGCCACGCTGGCCGGGCCCCATCCGGGGATCAGGCTAAACTGCGCGGCGTAGTTTGCCGCTATTGCCGCAGCCACCAGCAGCATCTTCTGCCGATGGAAAAGTTTAGTGACCAGAAAAAACCCCGCCAGAGCATACAGGTACCACAGGCTGGTCATCGACAGCATCAGCAGTTTAATAAACTCCATTGGCGAATCCGCATAGGCGGCGTTTTTGCTGCTGGACAGCCGCTCGCCCAGGTGGGTTGAAATGTAGTGGATACTCAGCCACTGGATTACGCCCCACAGCAGATACAGGTAAACGATGTTGCTGAACTTTTTAGTGAAGACCGCTTTCCAGCGTTTATTGATCACCGAGTTACTGGCCAGCAGGCCGGATACAAAGAAAAATGCCGGCATCCGTAAGGGGGAAAGCCAGGTATTAAACGCCACCCACGCATGAGCCGGTACGATACCGGCTGTCAAATGATGAAGCGCTGGCGCGAACGTTGTAATGATGGAGTGATGCAGTACCACAAGTAAAATGCATCCCCCTTTTAGGGTATTGATCCAGAGGATTTCCTTCCTGGGTTGGTTCATTATGTCTTCCCGATCGTGCAATGAATTTGTGAAGAATTATTAATATTTAGCGGGAAGTCTCAATCAGGCGGCTCTTAAAAGTTACAATCTGTTACCTCAGGACGCGAGGTGATGGCAAATAACCTTTAAAATCAGTTAATTAAACCTATGCAAAATGTAAATTTTCGGAAGAAACTGAGAAGAATAAAGGTGGGAGACAGCGCAATAAGCGCCGCCAACTTCTGGCGGCACCGGGTTTATTGATTAAGAAATTTATTCAGAAACTGCCGGGTACGCGGCTCCTGAGGATCGCTGAAGAGTGCCTTAGCAGGGCCCTGTTCAACAACACGGCCCTGATCCATAAAAATGGCGCGGTCGGCGACGTCGCGGGCAAAGCTCATCTCGTGCGTCACGATAACCATGGTGCGTTTTTCCTGAGCCAGTCCGCGAATGGTGTTCAGTACTTCACCCACCAGTTCCGGATCCAGCGCAGAGGTCGGTTCATCAAACAAAATGACTTCTGGCTGCATCGCCAACGCACGGGCAATGGCGACACGCTGCTGCTGACCACCGGACAGGCGCCGTGGGTAGCTGTCTTCCTTGCCGTTGAGTCCAACTTTTTCAAGCAGGCTGCGCGCGCGGGCAACCGCGTCCGCTTTCGCTTCCCGCTTCACAATCACCGGACCTTCAATAATATTTTCCAGCACTGAACGATGCGGAAATAAATTGAAGTTTTGAAAGACAAAACCCACCTGCTGACGCAACATCCGCACCCGCTCTTTCTGTCTGTTCATGCCCAGGCTGGCGTCAATGGTGATATCACCCACTTTAATGCGGCCAGCATCCGGGACCTCAAGGAGGTTGATGCTGCGCAACAGCGTGGTTTTACCTGAGCCACTGGGGCCGATTATCGCGACGATTTCGCCCGGGGCGACATCGAGATCGATGCCGTGCAGTACCGTTTGTCCGTTAAACTTTTTCACCAACTGGCGAACTTCAATAGCACTCATTTCGCCTCCTGATCCTGACGGTTAACGTGCGCTTCCAGTCGGTTCTGCAATGCTGACAATACGGTTGCCATCACCCAATAGATCAGCGAAGCCGCCAGATACATGGTGAACACCTCCAACGTGCGTGAGGTAATCAGCTGCGCCTGACGAAACAGTTCCGGAACCTGGATCGTGGCAGCCAGCGAAGTATCTTTTACCAGACTGATAAAGCTGTTACCCAAAGGCGGGAGTGCGGTACGGGCGGCCTGCGGTAAAACAACCCGACGCAGCGTTTGCCACGGCGTCATGCCGATACTGGCCGCCGCTTCCCACTGGCCGCGCTCGATGGCCGCAATCGCGCCGCGCAGCGATTCTGAGGCATAGGCCGCCATGTTAAGCGACAGCCCAATCATCGCCGAGGGAATGGGATCCAGCTCAATGCCAAACTGCGGCAGACCGTAGTAGATCATAAACAGCTGGGCGATAAGCGGCGTGCCACGAAAGATGGACACGTAGATACGCGCCAGCCAGTTCACGGGCCAGAAGCGGGACAGGCGCATCAGCGCCAGCAAAAAGCCCAGTATCAGCCCGAAAAACATACCGCCAATACTGAGCTGCAGCGTGAACAGCGCGCCCTTAAGAAGAAAGGGTGCTGAGTCCAGCACCAGTTGTAAACTTTCCTGCATTATTTAGTAACGTCCGCGCCAAACCATTTTTCTGACAGCTTTTTAAGGGTGCCGTCTTTCTGCATTTCCGCAATGGCCTGATCGATCGCCTTCAGTAAATCTTCGTTGCCCTTACGCAGCGCAACGCCCGCTTCCAGACGCGAGAATGCCGGACCGGCTACCGCCATGGTATCGCCTGTTTTCTTCACCAGATCCAGAGCAGCCAGGCGATCCACCAGAATCGCGTCAACGCGACCAGAACGCAGATCCTGATATTTGGTTGGGTCATCATCATAAGTGCGGATATCCACACCTTTTACGTTCGCGCGCAGCCACTGCTCGTAGTTGGTCCCCAGGCCCACACCGACTTTCTTCCCAGCGAGGTCTTCTGGCTTAGTGATGCTGCCCGCGTTTTTCTTCAGCGTCAGCGCCTGCACGCCAGAAATCGTATACGGCGTAGAGAAATCATATTTCTTTTTACGCTCATCGGAGATCGTCACCTGATTGATGACCACATCGATGCGTTTCGAATCCAGCGCCGCTAACATGCCATCCCACTTGGTCGGCTTCAGGACGGCTTTAACCCCCATGTGTTTGGCCAGATCCTGAGCAAACTCCACTTCAAAGCCCGTCAGCTTGCCCTTTTCATCCTGAAAACTGAAAGGAGGATAGGTGCCTTCCAGACCGACGCGCAGCTCGCCTTTGCTTTTAACCTGCGCCAGTAAATCGTCTGCCGCAAACGTTTTAACGCTGAAGCCTGCCACCAGCGCGACCGCCATCATTCCCGTCACCACCTGGCGACGAATCTGTGAGAAAGCCATGTTTACCCCGTTTATTATTTGTAAGTGAGCTGTTGAGCGGCGCATCACGGCCTGCCGCTCTGTCATTATGGGCGTTATTTTACCTAAGGCGTTAAAATAACGGCTGAATTATAACCCTTTTTTGCGCTGCGTCTCAGACCGAAGGGTGATAAGCAAATAACGCGGGCGCGCCGCCTGTATGCACAAACAACAGCGGCCCTTCCCGGCGAAAACGATTCTGGTTGATACCATCGATCAGGCCCGCCATGGCTTTACCGGTATAAACAGGATCGAGAAAAATCCCTTCAAGACGCGCCAGCAGTTTGATCGCTTCCATGCCTTCTTCATTCGGCTCGCCGTAGCGCGGAGCAAAATAGTCATCCCATAGCGTGACCGGTGCCTTCGCCTCTACGGCTAACTGCGTTGCCAGGGCCTGGCGTAGTGCGTCAACCTTAGGCCGTTGCTCAGCGACGTTACGCGATACGGTTACGCCAACCAGCTCAGTTTCCGGCAGCAGCTGTTCAAGCCCAACCGCCAGACCGGCATGCGTTCCGGCACTGCCTGATGCGACCAGGACTGCCGCAAAATCCACCACCCCTTCGCTCTGATGAGCAATCTCCTGGGCACATTCCACATAGCCCAGCGCCCCCAGCGCATTCGAACCGCCCACCGGCAGAATGTAAGGCCGGAAGCCCTGCGCTTCAAGCCGCTCCGCCTGTTCCGCCAGTTGCGCGGCAGGTTGGGTCAGCGCATCGACCATCACCACCTCGACATCCATGAGATCCAGCATCAGGCGGTTGCCATTGGTCAGGTAGTTTTCACTGTGCGTTGCTATCGGGTTCTCCAGCAAGGCCACACATTTCAGGCCGAGTTTGGCCGCAACGGCCGCCGTTTGACGCACATGGTTAGACTGAATGGCGCCGGCGGTCAGCAGCACGTCAGCGCCTTCACGAAGGGCATCCGCGGCTAAAAACTCCAGCTTGCGCAGCTTGTTACCGCCCATAGCCAGCGGTGTCACGTCATCACGTTTGATAAAGATGTCACGACCAAGATAGTCAGATAAACGGGGCAGATATTCCAGCGGCGTCGGCGCGCCCAGAAGTTCGATACGAGGAAACTGATGGATAAGATGTAAGGACAATGCGGCCTCCCGTTGGGCACAAGGCAGTGATCTTTACAGTGTTACAGAAGATGCGGAAAGGATCATCCTGAATTCAAATGCGGGGGAAAAGAGAGGTCAGCCTGCTGCAGCGCAACATCCCCATTTTCCCCCGCGAAGTGGGAAAAATGGGGGTGGGAGACATCATGTCAGTGGCAACGCTCTCTGACATTTCACTGTGTCCCTTAACGTTGCTGCCAGCCTAAAAACTGGTCGTACTTTCGCAGCGCAATACGATAATTATTATTGCCAGCATCAGGTAAGTCTTCTTCCAGGCATTGATGCCAGCTATTGCCTGTCAGTTTTTCAGCCGGAAAGTTTCTGGCTTTCAGCATATCGTCAAGCCGACGTAAGCGAACCACGTATTCACGAATCGTGCTCGGGCTCATTTCCGTCTGTTCGAACAGATATTGTTTAAACGCCATAATGTCAAAGTAGTTAGGATGTGTATTACAAAAAATATCGCTGCAAAAACGGCAAAGCGCCGTTAATTCAGGCTGAAGTTTTAGCCAAAGCGGCTCATCAATCATTTGGTCCATGCGTGCGATGGCCTCTTTATTGATGATCTGACCTCGGAAGACCAGCGCCATACGATCTAAAACTTTGCCACAGTGTGAACAATTGGTTTGGCTGTGTTTGTAGTCTTTAAGATAACGACTTAAAGGTCTGGCTTTGGTTTTGGCTCCCACTGTTGAGTCCCCGATTTCTTATTATTTATAGATCGCCAGGAACTGAGCCTTCTAGCGCGCTCCCGTAAGTCGGGCACGCAAGCGTTTTATCGCCTGACTGTGCAGTTGGCTGACTCGGGATTCCCCCACGTCAAGAACCGCGCCAATCTCTTTCAGATTCAGTTCTTCCTGGTAGTACAGTGTCAGCACCATCTTTTCGCGTTCGGGCAAGGCCTCGATCGCTTCAATGACGCGTTCACGCAGACTCCCTTCCATCAACTGATGAAGTGGATTGGCCTCTTCGTGCCCTTCCGTCACCAGTTCCGCACTGTCACCGTGTTCTTCCCGATACTCGTCGTACGAAAAGAGTTGGCTGTTGTTGGTATCCAACAGAATCTGCCGGTACTCTTCTATCGAAACATTCAACTGTTGCGCGACTTCCTGCTCAGAGGCAGCGCGGCCCAGCATCTGTTCAACCTGATGCATGGCTCCCGCAACCTCGCGAGCATTTCGTCTGACGCTACGTGGTGCCCAGTCCCTGCTGCGAAGCTCATCAAGCATGGCTCCACGGATGCGCTGTACTGCATACGTGGTAAAGGCGGTACCCTGGAGTGCGTCATAGCGCTCCACCGCATTCAACAGACCAATGCCCCCGGCTTGAAGCAGATCGTCAAGTTCAACACTGGCTGGCAGGCGGACCTGCAAGCGCAGTGCTTCATGACGTACCAGTGGTACGTAGCGCTGCCAGAGCGAATGTTTGTCCATCACGCCTTCGGCGGTATAGAGATCGTTCACGTTGACTACCCTGCGTTAATGAAGTTATCGGCATGATTATGCAATTCTGTAGGGCTTTTGATTGGCAGAATAGGCGGGATAAACCGAGGTTATTTCAAATTTGTGATGTTTCAGAGCGGAAGTCTCCGCTCTGAACAGGAAGGCTAACGTAATGTCAGCAAACGCTGCCGTGTGGCTACGGGGACGTTTTCCCATAGCGCGCAAACCCGGCCTTCCATCTCCTGATAAAACGGGCTAATGCTTTCACGTGTTTTATCATCCGTGTGAAAACGGACCTGCCCGGAATCACCATCGATACTAATCATTCTGTTGATGAAAAGCCGCTGTAAGTCGCTGCGTAGGAACAGCCCATTATCCACGCTATTGTCTGCGAGAAATCCCTCTTCGTTTTCGCGCGTATCGATATGGCAGGCTTCGACCCAGGGCCATTGATGCTGATCGAGAAGGCTGGTTCCGGTAATGATACAGGCCCCATAGCGCGCCTTAACCGCCGCCATAAACTCTGACTGGCTGGCCTTCTGCAACACTTTGGCTTTCACCCGCCGCCCGACTTCCGTACCAGGCATAACTGCAGCGGGCGTTCTGTGCTCAGGCGTGCTTAGTACCACAATAAACTGGATACGGCGTGACTGTGGAAAGCAAGGATTAGACTGAACGTTGAACAGCTGCCACCAGGCATCCTCTTCGTCCTCGCGCATCAGAACCAGCTTATAGCCCCGGCTGTTGATCAGGTTTTGCGCCTGAGCGGAGTGCGGATCGACCATCGCATAGACGTAGCTCTGCCCAATCACTTTCCACCGGTTGTTCTCTTTATCCTCGTGTCCCCGACGAAAATAGTGAAAAGGCTGCTGCTGTTTCAGATAGTGCTCAAAACGGCGCAGATAATTTTTTCGTTCGTTATCGTTGGCAATGAACAACAGGTCTTCCAGCGGACTGTTACTCTCTTCCTGAGCAAAGACAGCGCGAATTTTTAACGTCCGATAGCTGGTTGAAGGACTCAGCAACGCACGCGCGGTCAGTTCTTTCTCATCAGGGTATTGTTGTGCATAACGTAGGGCGATCTCTTCAAATGAGAGACGTTCGCCCGGTAGCAGGTCATAGTTAAAGCGCATAACCACCCCAGAACATGAAAAGTAATATCAAAATTAGAGCCATTCTGAAGGGAATTATCGGCATAGCGGAGATGAACTGTAACGCTGAGTTCACTTTTTTATTGTTTACGGCCCAGACCAAAATCCGTTCGTTTTGCTCTGCAACATTTGCATTAGTGCAACACAAAACACGCCTGTTTGTTTTATCTCCCTCTCTGTTCAGGGGCGCGCGGCGTTCTTATCCTTTACTTTACCTGCTTTTTTATCGGTTATTCTTGCCATTAATTTCACTTGCACACTCGTATTCTTTCACCATCACTCTGCAGATGCAGATCGGGTATAGAGGAAGTGAATGATGAAAGGCATAGTGCTGGCTGGTGGAACAGGTTCTCGATTACATCCTGTAACCTGCGGCGTCTCTGAGCAACTGCTACCGTTCTATGACAAACCCATGCTCTCTCTTCCCCTTTCGCTTTTGATGCACTTGCATCCATTCGTCTCGCGCCCGGACATTGCTGATTTTGAATATACCTGTCCTCACTATGATAATCCTAAGGATGAAGCCTGCCTGATGTGGAATGACCCTGATTTTGCAATTCAATGGCCTGTAGAACAGCCGATATTGTCGGTAAAAGATCAACAAGGACTATCACTGCAGGAGTTGGTGTAATGCGCGTTTTACTTACAGGGGCTTATGGCCAATTAGGGCGTTGCTTGCTGGATCGTTTTCCCGCTGACTGGATCACGCTGGCGTGTGGTTCGGCAGAACTGGATATTACTGACCGCTGTGCGGTTATGCGCGTCGTCAAAAAATTCAAACCTGATGTCATCATGAATGCTGCGGCCTACACGGCCGTCGATAAAGCAGAAACCGATCGTACCCGCGCGCTGAAGGTGAATGCGATTGGTCCTGAAAATCTGGCACAAGCAGCAAAACTGGTCAACGCACGCCTGATTCATATATCGACTGACTATGTTTTTGATGGGTTAAAGAAAACGACTTATAGCGAAAATGATCCGCCCTGCCCGATTAATTTCTATGGCTTAAGCAAGTGGGAAGGTGAAAAGCGTGTGTTTGAGGTATTGCCAGAAGCCATTGTGATTAGAACCTCATGGATGTTCAGCGAATACGGTAATAACTTCGTGAGTACGATGCTTCGTCTGGCGCAGACGCGTTCCGAGTTACATGTGGTGAACGATCAGTATGGCTGTCCGACCTACGCGGGTGATTTAGCCCAGGCCATGATCACGCTCGCCGACATGCCCGAAAAGCGCGGTCTTTACCATTATTGTGGCGATGTTGCCGTTAGCTGGTGCGAATTCGCTCAGACAATATTTGTCGCGGCGCAACAGGACGTGGTCGTGCATGGCATTATCAGCTCGCACTATCCGTCTGCGGCGATTCGGCCTGCGCGCAGTGTGATGAACAGCGACGCTCTCAGCACCATCGGCATCCACCCTTCAGACTGGCAGGATAAACTTCGCCTCTGTCTGAATCACCTGGCGACCCCCTTTCCCTACGCGAATACTTTATAAGGAGATAATTGAATGAAAGTAGCAACGATTGGTAACTGTCAGCTCGAAGTCGTTGGTCAGTTATTAAGTAATTATTCTGAGCTTCATCGTGGCGCAATAACACAAGTTTTTAATACACCTCTGTATAAACTTGATGCTCAGCGAGACATTATCAATCTGATGCACGAACTTGAAAGCTGCGATCATATTTATATGCAGTATCATTCTGAACGCTGGGGTTTGCTTTCAACTGTAAAACTGACTGAGTATTTCGATATCCGCATATTACCCACAATGGAATCAAGCGTATCAGCACCGCAACTAGGGTATTATTCTGCTGCCGTGCCCGATTTAATGGTGTATGTTGATTACCGTTTTTTGCATCTTTATTTGACCGCACATGCCTGTATGGATGCCGTTGCTGCGTACCACAATGTCAGTTACGATGCTGCCAGGCAGCATAACATGATCATGGACGACGCTAATCGCTACCAGCGGTTGTTCAAAGAGGGGAAGGTGGCGTTTGATTATTCAGACTTTTATCGGGATGCCCTGTTAAAAGATAAACGTTGCTACAGCACGGTAAGCCACCCCAATAATAAACATTTAAGCATTTTCTTTAGTGCAATCTTTTTTGATTTATTTAAAGAGAATAAGAACTTCGATCTGGGCGGCAACGATTTGCTTAAAAACTATATTGTTCCAGAGGTAGGCAGTGGCGAACAGCATTATTTTATGATGCGCGAAACAGGGCTTTCTCTGGCCTGTAAAATTAACTATCACTTCTTTTCTTCACAATCGCGTGAACAACTCTCAGAAGCCTTACTGCGTTCTACCTATTACCGCAGTCTGAAATCCGGCTATCAAAACCTCTGAGCTATGCTGTAAGCCTGAAGTTGCATCTTATCGATCAGGCTTATCAGCACAGAAAACGATATTGTTCAGGCCGCGCAATAAACACAGCGATATTGCTTTACCGTATTAATACAGCGTTATATCGCTTTGTTGCGTCAGGCCTGTCTCTGCCATTCCGGTCATTATGATTCTGCTTACAACGCTCAGGTTGACGCCAGAAAGAAGCGCGGTTCCTGGAGTGCCTGCCTGTCCCCGTTTGCGTTAAATACACACTAAAAAGGGCTTTATTTACGGCATCAGTTCGGCCTGCCGGGATTACAATCTGCTATAAAAGCGCGCCTGGCACCCCATTCATACCAGGAAAAACTTCGCTAGCTAAACAATGTGTTAGCTGCACCACCTCAGGCAAATCATAATGAGCAGTAATAAAAAAGCACTTATGCTGGATGCCGGTTTTGCTGCCATGCCTCTTTTGATGGCACTTAAGCATTCCGGTTATGAAACAGCCGTATGCAGCGGCAAACCGCAGGATCCGGGTCATCAACTCGCGGCCCACTCTTTTTGCCTGAATTATGCCAACGTACAGGACGTACTGACCCTGGCGAAATCACTCAATATCACTTCACTTCTGCCTGGTGTTACCGATGTGTCTTACCTTACGGGTGCCAGTGTCGCTGAAGCAATGGGCTTACGCGGTTTTGATCGCCCTGATGTAGCAGAAATTATTTTTAAAAAAGACGTTTTCCGCCAGTGGGCACAGAATAAGGGTTATCCAGTCCCTGTGGCCGTGAGCTGTCCTGAAGAGGCGGCGCCACTTCCGCTACCGTTGATGATAAAACCTGTCGACTCATACAGCGGATTAGGGATTTCACTGGTGACTGAGCGCGAACATATCTCCGCCGCCTGGCGAGACGCCTGTGCAGCATCATCCTGTGGCCAGGCACTTATAGAGCGCTGGATAGCCGGTGATTTGCACAGCCACTCCGCTTTTATCGTGAATGGAAAAGTGGCGGTCGAATATTTTGTTGATGAATTTTGTACCGTTTACTCCTGGCAGGTAAACAGTAGTAGTCTCAGCCTCAATCTTTCTGCGTCGATAAAAGACCAGGTCAGCGACTGTATACAGGCACTCGTTGATGAGCTCGGGCTTTGTGATGGTTTACTGCACACTCAGTTTATCTCGGACGGTAAAGACTTTTCTCTAATAGAAATGACACGCCGATGCCCGGGTGATCTTTATAATCAACTTATTGAATATTCTACAGACACGCCTTATTCACTCTGGTTCACCCATGCCTTTACCGGCACACCTTTTACGCCAGCCAATCGGCGCCCCGGGCACGTCAGATTAATCGCTCGCCATACCCTGTCCGTTGATCAGGAAGAAACCTTTACCTCCGTCAACTTCGCAGCATTACCGGCCAATATCCTTTCCTTTCTGCCACTGAAGAAAACAGGCGAGAGAATCCAGCGCGCGCCTCACGATCGCGCCGCGCTTATTTTTGCTGAATTCCACCAACGTGATGAACTGGCCAGCTTCACACCACAATTAAAAAATTTTTTTACGCTCAGTAAGTACTAGGAAACCGATATGAAAAAACAACTACAACTTGGTTTTATTGGCGGTGGCGCGAATTCGGCTATTGGTCTTACCCATAAAATTGCCTCACAGCTCGACGGGGATTTTACACTTGTGGCGGGCTGCTTTAGCCGCAATCCTGAGCAGAATCGCCACACGGGTGAGAGCTGGAATATTCATCCTGAACGTATCTACGACAGTATTCAGGCATTTATTATGCAGGAGCGCCACCATCTTGACGCAGTTGCGGTGTTAACACCCACCCCTGACCATCATGAAATTATCACCGCCTGTTTCGAAAACGGTCTGGCTGTAATTTGCGAAAAGGCTATGGTTGAAAGCCATCAAAGCGCTTTGCACGTGATGAACAGCGAGCACCAACATCAGGCAAAATTGTTTGTCACTTATAATTACAGTGGCTATCCCATGGTGCGCGAACTGCAAAAACGCGTACAGCGGGGCGATTTCGGGGCCATTCAGCAAGTCATGGTTGAAATGCCTCAGGAAGGTTTTGCACGACATAATCAACATGGCGATGTGCCAAAACCGCAGAGATGGCGGCAGCAGGATGCCGTCATTCCAACCGTTTCGCTCGATCTTGGCGTTCATGTTCACCAGCTAATTGAATTTATCACCGGGGATCACGCAGTCGATATTTATGCGATCCATGATACGTACGCCAAAATCCCCGGCGTCATCGACACCGTACATCTCTTATCGCGTTATCAAAGCGGTATGACATGTAATTACTGGTATGGCAAAGCCGCCCTGGGATACCGAAATGGCCTGCGGATTCGCGTCATGGGAAGTCAGGGCAGTGCAGAATGGCTCCAAATGGATCCTGAATTCCTTTATGTCAGCGGTTTGCAAGGCAGTCGTACTGTTATCGATCGCACAGCCAATGACAATATTGTTGCTGCTGATGCACGTTACTGCCGTTTTAAAGCGGGTCACCCTGCTGGCTTTATTGAAGCATTTGCCAATTATTATGCTGACATTGCCTCTGCATTGAGAGGGGAACCTAACGATTACGTGATGGGTTCAGACGTTGCGGCTCGCGGGCTTCACTTTCTCGAAAGTGCCGCGAAAAGTGCAACAAGTCTGCAAAAATGTACCCTTTAAACAATAAAAAGATAAAATATAACGGAGTTTCTCATGAATTTTCTTAGTGAAATAGTCGAGAAAAATAACCATTTTCTCGTTACGCTGGAGAAAATGTACCAAAACAGCAATCCGGTAGTCCTCATTGGCGCAGGCTGTCTGGCTACTAAGACCAGTGAATATATGGCGCGTAATCACTTGCATATCGATTATGTTGCGGTCAATGAAATGTATTTTTCTCCTGGTCAAACGTTAAACGAACTGACTGTTGTGCCTCTAGAAAACTTGCTCAACACCAATAAGAAATACAATTTTATTATTGCACTACAGTATGTCGATCAGACGTTTTTAAATTCACTATCAGACGTTCAATCTGAAGTCCTGGTCTATGATCCCTCTTTCACAGGCGTGAACACCGAAGAAATTATCTCCTATGATTTTTGTCAGACTCATGCTGATGCACTGCATTCCTTATATGAAAGTCTTGGTGATGATAAATCTCGCGAGACGTTTATCGCATTCATGAATCAGCGTATTAGCGCACGCTCTGACTATATTAAAGCAGTATATGATGAGAACCATTACTTCCCAATCGACATTGTCGCGTTGAGTAAGTCCGAGGTTTTTGTTGACTGTGGCGCTTATAATGGTGACAGCGTGAATGCTTTCGAAGCCGCACTGGCAACCCGCGGACTCCCTTTGCCGAAAAAAATCTTTGCCTTCGAACCAGACAAGGTCAATTACCCGTTGCTGTGTGCCGCTACAGCGGATAAAGCGTATTGTGAATGCCACCAGGCAGGCGTATGGAGTGAAGAGACAACGCTGTATTTCGAATCAGGAAAAGCGTTGGATTCAAAAATCACCGAAAAGGTCACGACTAACAGTATCGTATTAACCACGCTCGATAGCGTTATTGCGGACAGTAAGGTGACATTTATCAAAATGGATATTGAAGGTGCTGAGCTTTCTGCGCTGGAGGGGGCGAAAAACAGTATTCAACGCTGTTACCCACTGTTGGCAATCAGCGCCTATCATAAACCGGATGATCTTATAAAGATCCCTGCTTATATTAAAAGCATTATGCCCGGGTATCGGTTTTATCTCCGCGCACATCATCCTGTTCATGCTTTTGAACTGGTGTTGTACGCGATTCCTACCTGATTTTTTCTTTGCATCAGCCCGGCTCTCGAGTATCAACCGGGCAGAGTTATTCTCATTACCTGTATCCGTCGTCTGTGCCCTTCCCGTTTCTTTTTCAGGCTGCTGTCAATGTACCGCTGTCAGCAACGATTTTTGAGATGAGAACCGATTAAGAAAGCGAGATCGTGCAGATGGAATGCATGTGAGATCTGCAGCGTCATGCAAAAGCATGTTCACTTTTGCATGACGGGCTTGCAAAGATCCGGATTGATGACTTACGCAGCATTCACATTGCTGGCGCGCATAATAATGTTAATAATCTCATCCTGATCTTCTTCCGCCAGGTTCGGATGCACTGGTAAACACAACACCTGCTGAGAAATTTGACTGGCCACCGGCAGATTTGAAGGAGCCGATGATTCATAGCCTTTGTACATCGGGAAATCGGAGATGAGCGGATAAAAATACCGTCTGACATAAATATTTTGGCTTTTGAAGTGATGATACAGTTCATCACGCGTCATCGGGAATAATCCCGCGTGAACAAAGACCGGGCAATACGCATAGTTCCAGTCGGTTTCATCAACGAGCGGTAGTAGCGTAAGTCCGTGTATATGCCCTAATGCCTGCTGATATTTTTGATAAATGACTTTACGCTTAGCCAGCGCTGAATCCACATGCTTCAGCTGGAGTAATCCAAAAGCCGCCTGAACTTCATTCATTTTGCCATTGATACCCGGCGCAACCACCGTGGTTTCATCGGCAAAGCCAAAATTCTTTAAATAATCAATACGTCGTTTGATTTTTTCATTCGGGCAGATAATGGCACCGCCTTCAAACGTATTAAATACCTTCGTTGCATGGAAGCTTAAAACAGACAGATCGCCGTGATTTAGGATACTGACGTTTTTTTGTTTAACACCAAAACAATGCGCGGCATCGTAAATGACTTTCAGACCGTAGTTGTCGGCAATACGTTGAATGCGGTCAACATCGCAGGGAATGCCATAGCAGTGAACGGGTAAAATTGCACTGGTGGTTGGCGTAATGGCGGACTCAATCTTTTCAGGATCGATATTGCAGGTAACAGGATCAATATCGACGAAAATGGGTTTTATGCCGTTCCATAATAAGGAATGGGATGTCGCGACGAAAGAATATGGCGTGGTAATCACCTCCCCCGTGATTCTGAGCGCCTGTAGCGCAGTCACCAGCGCCAGGGTACCGTTCGCGAACAAACTGAGGTGCTCGACACCGAGATAATCGGCAAGGGCCCGTTCCAGCTCCTGGTGATAGGGACCACCATTTGTGAGCTGTTTACTGTCCCAGATACGTTCTAAATAAGGCAGGAACTCTTCCAAGGGCGGCAGAAGAGGACTTGTCACCAGCACATTTGATGAGGGCTTGTTTATCTTCATCGGATAACTTCCTGACCTTAAATAATTGTTGAATGCGTACAGGGCTTTTATCTGGCTCGCTGTCTTTGCACGTCATTTATGCCTGAGTTGCTTCAGATAACGCCTGTATCCGGCCGAAAAGTGTCATAAGCGCGTTCTGGTTTACCTCGTCATAAGCTTTTTCTTTCAACTGCTGACTCATCGTGTCAGTGAGCGACGTCTCTGCACAAAGTGTTGCGATAGCCTCTTTCCAGGCGTTCGGGTTATGCTTTACTTTCCAGCCGGGAACGGATTCACCGAATGTAGGATGATCGCTATATATCGCCGGTATCCCCATAACCGCTAACTGCATGAGCACGTTGTTATCTTTGTAACGGTTTTCATCATTGTTGCAGCGCGGAAGCACGGCGATATCGGCTTCACAATGCAGCAACTGCGCGACCAGGCGGGCCTCAGTCTGAAAACGGTACGTTTCCCTGATATAAGGCAGCCATTCCGGCGGACAATGCCCAATGACAATCCAGTCAAGCCTTTCAGCACTTGCCATTATCGCTGAAGTCAGTAATTCACACTCTTTCTTCCTGAGATCGTATGTGAAACACACGACACGGCATTTGTCTTTTTTCTGCTTAACCCTATCCTGACAGGGTTGCACTAAAACATTGGGAAGAATAACGACAGGTTTATGGCGCTTTTTGAGCCAATTGGCCAGGGCATCGCTGTACGTTAGCCAGTTATCGATAACATTATCTTCAATTAATTTTTTATATTTCCGCGCATTCGGATCGTCCTGAATAAGATAATGAACACGACAGGTTACGGCGTTTTTGAGTTGCCTGATTGTCTGGCAGGCGAGATCCGACAGTTCGCCGCTGATAACGAGCTCGTCAGGATGATGCCGCAATAATTCTGGCGCGGAGGGTATCTGTTCAAGAAGCACGCTTTTGACGCCGCCGGCATTCGTTAGCCTGTCCAGAGCGGTGATAAATCGCTGCACGCCAGTATCATTCTGATCCTGCGCGATAAAAATGACGGTGCGTGTTTCGCTATGTTTGAGCGGATTCCAGCCCGTGACTAACGTTCTGTCTGCGGTAAAAAGGGTTCTGTTCAGGCTTAAATTTTTATTATAAGCCGGATCATCTGCCAGAACAGGGAGCCAGGTGTGATAGAAACGGTCGAGGTCCTGTGAAGGCGACAACGCGTAATTTGGCGGAAAGTCCGTCACGGCTTCCTGTTTCGCTACGACGCTGTAGGGTGTGCATATTGCCCGACCGCCCTGCTGAACCAGTCGCAGATTCAGGTCCAGTCTGGCCAGCAGAGGTTGTGTGTAAGCCGTATCAAATCCGCCGATCTCCAGCCATCTGTCTTTTCTGATTAACAAACAGTCTGTGGGCAACGTCGAATAACTACAGTCGCTTTGATAACGTGACAGGTAGCCTGCATTGCCCCATCTTTCGGCATAACCGACGGGGAAGGCCAGGCCCCGAACCCCAAGAATTTCTCCGGCACATAAGATCTGACTGTCCAGGTTGATAATATGAGGCGCGACGCAGACAACGTCATGCCGTAGAGCATGACATGCCAGCGCCTCCAGCCAGCCGCGGCTGACAAATAAAACACTGGGATCCAACAACAGCAGAAACTCGCCTTCAGCCTGCCCTGCTACCTCATTAATCGCAGCTTCCTGGGTTTGGCTACCATGACTTTTCAGGATGTGGATGTTAACCGATGCTGTTGACAAATTTGTCGTCAGCCAGGCCGTGATAGCCTCAGAGGTCGCTGGCGTCACAATAACAATCAACTGGCATAGCGGTTGATAGGTTTGTTCAAATAACGTGGTGATGCAACACTGCAGTTGATGAATATCCGTGCCAGCGACAAGTATGATGCTGAGCGAAATAACCGGCTCCATGCTGTATTTTAACCGCCACGGCTTACCCGGCTGGTGCTCCACTACACCTTGGCTGAAGCCCTGCTGCTGAAGATAAGATTGCAACACAGCATGTTCCTGCTGAAGTTCCTGTGTCACACAGCTGTTCAGAGCAGTCACGGTAAAGACTTCTGAAACATGGCCAAAGGCATTGCGATCGTACGTGGCTAACAACCGTGTAACCGCATCCAGTTCATAGCACTCCGAAAAATCAGCATTAAACCCGCCAATAGCCATCATGGCGTTTCGCGCGAAGATCCCGCGCTTGAGATAGAGTGAAGGCTGACTCAGAAAAAGATCCGGGCAAAATGCAGGCTTAAAATGGGGATGAATTTTCCCTTCATTGTCAGAGAGGCCTTCATCCGCGTAAACAAAAGCGCATTCCGTTCTGCTGCTCAAGGCTTCAGCCATGAGTCGTAAACTTTCCGCAGTAAACTGGCATCCGGCAGGGACGACGTATATCCAGTCGTAAACGTTCTGCTCCAGATAACGATTAATTTCGCCCAACCATACCTCAGGCCCGATTTGAACGACACGATCATCAGAAACGTGTCGCGTTTCCTGATGAGCCGCCAGTAAAACAGCGCATCCTTTTACATGATCTAACTGAGGCAGTAAGGTATTCAGCGTCGTGTTCATGTCTTCTGCGCGACCTGACTGCACGGCAATCAGCATTCTGAGGCCTGGCGGTGGCGCAATACTCTGCACCTTTTCAGCAGGAACTGGAAGTAGACGCTTATACAGCCAGTCATTCAAAGCGTGTCGCTTATCATGCGCGGCACGTTGCTCGGCCTTTTCTTGTGTCAACGTAACGAAGTTTTCAAACTGTTGCTGACTTCGCGCGCGTCGGACCAGAAAATATTCACGCATCTTCCATAAATTCTGGCGCTCGTTATCAATCGCTTCCTGGGTGTTTTCCCAGCAAAATCCAGCGCCACCGTTGTCACGCACGGTTTCCTGCGTAATGGCATACTTTTCATAACCCGGTGCGGTTAACGAAACTACGGGACTTCCGCATAAAATCGCCATTGCGCAGGTGCCCGAGGATTCATACGAATAAAATACGCGCGTACGCTTGAGCACAACGGCAAGTTCTTTCAGAGGCAGTGGGTTTGCCATAGACAAGATTTTGGTATCTGCAGGGAGTCGGCTGAAATCAACAACCGATTCAGGCACACGATTCAGGTAGAGAATATTAAGGTCTTTCTCCGGGTTGTCGTCACAAAATAATTGCAGATCAAACGATTCAATTCCCAATATCTGTGGATCAACCGCTTTTTCAGCAAATTCGTTGCGGTACCAGAAAAATAAATCTTCTGGTCCTTCATGTATCCGATTATTCATGATCACGCCTTCCCGGTTCAGCATATAGCGAACACAAACGGGCGCGGAGAGAGGGTTTCCCGACACGATTTCAGGGTAAATGGCAATCCAGGGTTGTCCGCTGTTTTGAATAACCATCCAGTCTTCACTGTTTATCACCGGCGTATTCCATTCTGGATTTACCCGGCAATTAACCATCCAGGCTTTACCGCCCTGTTCGTTAATCATATGACAGAGCTGATGAATAACCTGAACGCCGGATGACGATTCGATGTAATCAGGTGCCAGAAGTAAGTATGGAAAGGTGAACCCACGCATAACAGCCTCTTTTTCTACAGGCGCGACAATGAAAAGCTGGCGTTGCCTGAAAGTCGTGTGTCTCTACGGAGACCTTATGTCCAGTCATGTAACGACGGCGTCATCATCAAGACGACGCGCCGCAACCGCTTCAGGCAGAAAGCCAACCTTTCTGCCATTCATCTAATCCATTCTCCCTTAGATACCAGTCCTGATGGACGGCAGCACGGAGTTGATCGCCCAGATGATAAGTGGCCTCCATGTCGCCTAAGTGCGAGCGGATAGCGCCCATCCAGTCTTTGAAGCGGTTTTCAACCAAGGTCACAGGCAATCCACAGCGATAAGGCTCGATACTGGTCGCGATAATGGGCACGCCGCAGGTGCCAATCTCCAGCAGCCTAAGGTTACTTTTGCATTCATTAAACTGGTTGATTTCAAGAGGAACCAGCGCCAGATCCAGGTTGAGGCTGGCGAGTTTTTCTGGATACATCTCAAAAGGCACGCCTGGATGGAATTCGCAGTGAACGCCCCGGGGCTTCATCCCCATGAACACCCATTCAACCTTATCTTCCAGTTCCTTGATAATTGGCAATAAAATTTGCAGATCGCCCGTGTGCGTGCTGCCGCCTGCCCAGCCGATACGCACCTTACGCCCGACACCACGTTGACTCAATAAGTGCCCCCACTGTGCTTCCGCCAGTCGGTTTTGCGCGATCCGTATATCGGCGTGAAAGCGGCTGTAAGCCTCAGCCAGTGGCGCCGTGGAAACGACAACCCAGTCTGCGGACTCCATCACTTTGCGAAGATTTTTGACGATCTGCTGGGGAAAGTGGTTGCGGTTGCCATTTTTTAACGGCACGTTCAGCAGGAAATCATCATATTCCACCACGATCTTCGCGTCGCTGACGTCCCGATACTGCTTCATAATTGAAGGGAAGCGGCTTCCACTTAATGACTCCAGCAAAATGATGTCTGGTTGCAGAAGCGCCACTTCCATGACGCCGGGAATCTGCTGGGTCATACCGCCTTCTAACAGCAGATTACTTTCCAGCGCTTTAAATGGCTGGACGATACGGTGATTGCCACATCCCTGCCAGTCAACGTGATGCGCTAACACAACCGGCAAGGGGCGCCCCGGTAACGGCTGCTGGAAACGCGCCGTTCCTGCGCCAAGCGTGAACGCTTTACCTGCCCGCTGCATTTGTTGATTATTGCTGGGATCCCGCAAGAGCATCGATCGCCATTGGCTGCGAAGCTTGCTGTAATCGTGAAGAAAAGGTCTTTCCTGCACATGGAATTTTTCCGTCATCAGTCGGGTTGCTCCGCCCATATGACGAACGCGCGACCATGGTGTCCAGACGTTCAGGTAACCTTGCTGTAAAGCGCGTAGGCCCAGATCAACATCCGCGAAATACAGGGGATACTCTTGTTCAGCAAATCCACCCAGACTAAAAAAGACCGATTTGCGAACCATCATGCAAGATGCGCTTACCGCGGCCAGGTTGTGCTCAGTTTGCAGATAACGCTGGAAGCCTCTGGCTTTACCATCAACCCCATCCCAGGGGCTGTCTACACCATTCTGTACGCCGAGCAGAAAGCCGCCATGCTGTATCCGGCCATCCTGATACTCCAGACGAGCGCCCGCCAAGGCAATTTCCGGACGCAAGGCATGTTCGAGCAGTGCATCAAGCCAGTCCGGATGGGTAATTTGGCAGTCGTTATTGAGAAACAGCAGTATGTCGCCTCGTGCCTGTTCCGCAGCACGATTATTTATGGCTGCAAAGTTGAACGGCGCGTCGTAGCGTAGGACCTTGATTTGTTCGATATTTAATTTTTCAAGATCGTTAAGAAATGCACACGCCTGTTCGTCCACTGACTGGTTATCAACAATCAGCAATTCATAATAGGGATAGCGCGTTTTCTCCATCAACGTATCAATACAGGTACGTAATAAGGCGGCGTGGTCGCGGGTGGGAATAATAATTGAAACCAGCGGTTTAGCATCCCAGTGATAACGCACCCGCATCGTGCCCAGATTCATTCCGGCGTCAAGTGATGCCGTAATCCCTAAACGTTGTAAATGTGCTTTAACAACGTCCTGATAGGCTGCGCTGTAATGGCTTTCCTCGAACCAGCGGCCGTTATCTTTACTGCTCTTTACCACCACTTCTGACAGATGACCAAGTGCACCCGGCCCTTGCTGTTCAATGCATTGCCAAAGAAGTTGATAAAGTCCGAGGGGATTCATTTCATCGGTGATCCCCCCTGCTGCCTGCGCCTTATGTTTGTCAAACATCAGCGTGCGGCCCACGTAAGGCGTGCTTCTTAACAGATCGATATTAGGCGCGGGTCGCAGTATGACGCCGGGTTCATTGTTTTCATCGTTAAAGCTCTCATCGCAATACCAGAAGGCGGTATCAGGATAGCGCAAACGGTGTTCAGCCATGAGCAACAAGGCATCCGGTAAAAGCTCATCTCCTGCCATGACAACAATAAATGCGGAAGGGGCGCTTGTGTCTTTGAGCAAGTGGTTAAGTTCAGCCAGCCAGCCCTTTTCACATCGCGCAAAAGTTCCTTCATCTAAAACGACATCATCATCGCTTAATAAGCTTATTGTCGAGGGCGGCAGTGTTTGCTCCCTGACCGCAGCCAGAGAACGTTTGCAGTCAGCTGCGTTGCCTTTTTCATTAACGATGACGACGCCGATGTGACCACTTTCTGGAACGGCTCCAATAAACGAGAGTAATGCTGCCCGACGGGCGTCCGTAATACGCCTCTCTTTAAGCCACTGCTCTATAGAATAGTTTTTGTCTACCCATGACAACACTGACTGGCTATGGAAACGCAAAGCGTGATGCGCGCGTTCATCCATAGACCATTTTTTGGCTACAAGTGGCAGGCTAATGATTTTGTCGATGGCACAAGACAGGTCCCACTGATTCCGGAAGCGGTCTTCATTTGCAAGCGTCCAATGCAGTGCATCCTTGAAGCCACGTTTGAGTAATTCAATCCATTCATCCGCATCAGGACAAAACTGCAGGTTAACGACAGTAAAATGTGATTTATCGAACTCACTAAAATTATGCTCGCCTAAATAGCCTTCAACATAATTTGTAGAGGCGAGAAACACAGGAATACCGAGGATGAGTGATTTCGCCACAATCTCATCACTACCGATAACGGCATCATAATTATTGAGCCACTCAGGCTCAATACGGCTAACAGGCTGGCTGCAATCGAACCATTCCAGGCTGATTGCTTGTGCTTTGAGCTGCTGCTGCAGTTCATACATTTCGGCAGAAATATCAGGCGCAAAATAAAGCACCTTTTTCAATTCTGTGCGAATCCTACGCTGCCCGAATGCATTGAATGCAGGGGAGAAAGTATAGGGTAAAACCTCTACCTGACCGGGTAGAAGGCCGTTCTGGAGTAATCGCTCAGAGATCGCCGGCGACAGGCTGAGAGAGAGTGAAGCAAGCTGATTCTCAAGCTCAACGCCCCATGGCATATAAACATCGTGATAGTCGTAAAAATGCCGGAAAATAACGGGCGCGGTTCTGGAAAATAACCCAACAGAAGACAGGAGTTTCTGGCTAAAAAAACCTTTGTAAACCAGGATAAGCCCATACTCATCGGCCAAAGTGCCCAGCTTTTCGCTGATGATGCGAAAGTCTGGATTCTGTCTGAGCCTTTCCAGTTCAAATGACACCGTCTTACCGTACGTACTGGTAACAACGTCAACCTGCCATCCTAAGGACAAAAAAACATCAATGATATCGAGCGCTTCATTAACGTGAATGGAAAAGTGCTCGAATCTGTCGATGCTAATTAAAAGCCTGCTCATCTGATATCCTCTGGTTGTGCATCAGCAAAATCTGCACGCACATAGATCACCCATATCAGACTATTGTAGAAGTGTAAGCGACTAACTTAGCGGGACATTAGCTACAGTAAACCGGGCTAATTAAAGCGATTAAGCAAAAAAACGCCCTCATTTCTGAGGGCGTTTTTATTAATACAGGTTTTGCGGCGATTAACGCAGCAGAGACAGCATGGTCTGTGGAACCTGGTTGGCCTGGGCCAGTACAGAAGAACCAGCCTGCTGCAGGATCTGCGCGCGGGACATGTTCGACACTTCCGTTGCGTAATCCGCATCCTGGATACGGCTGCGGGCCGCGGTCAGGTTGGTTACGGTGTTGTTCAGGTTGCTGATGGTGGACTCAAAACGGTTCTGAGACGCACCCAGCAGGCTGCGCTGGTTATCGACTGCTTTAATGGCAGCATCAATATCGGCCAGCGGCGCACCATCAGTGCTGCCACCGCTTGTTACGGTACCGCTCAGTACGTCAAAGCCTTCTGCAGCGGTAGTACGGGCGTTGCCATTGATAGTCTGACCTGTAGTCTGAGACGTCGCACCAGAGGTATTGAACAGGTTGAAACCGTTACTTGCACTGATGGTGATACCAATGGTTTCACCGTCTTTCGCGCCAACCTGGAAGTTGTAGGTGCTGCTGCCTGAACCGGTGTTCAGCACTTTGATGCCGTTGAAGTCGGTCTGCTTGGTGACGCGGTTGATCTCTTCCATACGCTGGTTAACTTCAGCCTGGATTGAGTCTATGTCAGACGCTGAGTTAGAGCTGTTCTGTGCCTGAACGGTCAGGTCACGTACGCGCTGCAGGTTGTTGTTGACTTCGGTCAGTGCGCCTTCAGCGGTCTGCGACAGCGAGATACCGTCGTTGGCGTTACGGGCAGCAACGGTCAGGCCGTTGATGTTAGAGCTGAAGCGGTTGGCAATCGCCTGACCCGCTGCGTCATCTTTTGCACTGTTGATGCGCAGGCCGGAAGACAGGCGCTCAATCGCAGTACCCAGTGATGACTGAGATTTGGTCAGGTTATTCTGCGTAACCAGAGACAGGGTATTGGTATTAATAACTGCCATAATAATTATCCTTCATAAAAGAATTATAGGGTTCGGATTTGGCCTGCGGCTTCATCGCCTTCAATATTGTTATCGCCCTCCTGGCTTAAAACTTTATGCTTTAGTCTTTTTTTTTACCAAAGAGGACAACTGAAATTTGTTTACAAAAGGCTTCCCAGGTCAAGGTCGGGCCGTACTGAAGCGTAAACTTACCGTATTCCTGGCAGCAGGCGCTCCCCTGCTCACTTTCCCCTGTATTAAAAAACGTTATTAAATAGGCGGTTATATTTTTTCGCCTATTTATTCCGTATTAAAACCTTTCACTTACCGGTTTTATTGAAAAGTGGCTCCGCTTTAATATGATGCCACCACCGAGACAAAATGTTATTTCTGCAATAAAGAAACATCGTGATATCTCAGTGCCTGTTCGGGCAACCTGTTTCAGCATTCCATCTTCAATAATCCATTCCCAGAAAGGCGTGATAATAACATTGCGTTAATAATTGCTATTCATCATCTCATGTCAAACCGCTTCCCTTTTAAAAGCCAGTCGGCCTGAACATGAACGGATATAACGCAAGATGTCATAGCCGTGCCTGCCAGAACCACTTTCAGGAACGAATCAGCATCAGGATATGCACCTGTTTTAGCCCAGGCCCTCAACGCAGCATATTTCTGTCTATTCCCTTACGTCAGCGTTCGATACTCAACGCTGTGAGCTGACCTGCCAGAGACTCACCGACGTGAAATGCCGTATGAATCCCTGTAACATTCAAGCAAGCGTTTCACTTTTTCACCCACAGCCATGAAGACATCATGTTTTCAGGCAATAAAAAAACGCCCTCATCACTGAGGGCGTTTTTATTAATACAGGTTTTGCGGCGATTAACGCAGCAGAGACAGCATGGTCTGTGGAACCTGGTTGGCCTGGGCCAGTACAGAAGAACCAGCCTGCTGCAGGATCTGCGCGCGGGACATGTTCGACACTTCCGTTGCGTAATCCGCATCCTGGATACGGCTGCGGGCCGCGGTCAGGTTGGTTACGGTGTTGTTCAGGTTGCTGATGGTGGACTCAAAACGGTTCTGAGACGCACCCAGCAGGCTGCGCTGGTTGTCTACCGCTTTGATCGCCTTATCGATATCGGCCAGCGGCGTGGTGCCTGCTGCAGTACCACCGGTACCACCGGTGACGGCACCTTTCAGCACGTCGAAACCGATCGCTGAAGTGGTACGCGCGTTACCGTTTACGGTCTGACCGGTTGTTGAGCTGGTGTTCTGGGTGGTGCCAGACTGACCGGCAGCGGCCAGGTCAAAACCGTCGCTTGCGCTGATGGTGATACCGATGGTTTCGCCGTCTTTGGCGCCAACCTGGAAGTTGTAAGTGGTGCTGCCTGAACCGGTGTTCAGTACTTTGATGCCGTTGAAGTCGGTCTGCTTGGTGACGCGGTCGATTTCCTGCATACGCTGGTTAACTTCAGCCTGAATTGAGTCGATGTCAGACGCTGAGTTAGAGCTGTTCTGCGCCTGAACGGTCAGGTCACGTACGCGCTGCAGGTTGTTGTTGACTTCGGTCAGCGCGCCTTCAGCGGTCTGCGACAGAGAGATACCGTCGTTGGCGTTGCGGGCAGCAACGGTCAGGCCGTTGATGTTAGAGCTGAAGCGGTTAGCGATCGCTTCGCCGGCTGCATCGTCTTTTGCGCTGTTAATACGCAGGCCGGAAGACAGGCGCTCAATCGCAGTACCCAGCGAAGACTGAGATTTGCTCAGGTTGTTCTGAGTAACCAGAGACAGGGTATTGGTATTAATAACTGCCATAATAATTATCCTTTATATAAAAATTACAGGGTTTGGATTCGGCCTGCGGCTTCATCACCTTCAATATTGTTATCGCCCGTCATGAGCAAAACTTTACGCAGGACGCAGGTTTTTTTAATCGTCCGTTGGAAAACCTGTTCAGATGGAATCTCAGGCGTAGCTGAATAACCTCATCAGCAACATAAAAGCCATTGCGCTGTTTCGCATTGGGCTATGAATGCCCGACACAAAAAGCAATGGATGAGGTAAAAGCAAAACGGGAGCAAACTCGTTTGAGAAGGATATTTATATGACACAAATGAAAAACGCCTTCATAACTGAAGGCGTTTTTATTGATACAGGTTTTGCGGCGATTAACGCAGCAGAGACAGCATGGTCTGTGGAACCTGGTTGGCCTGGGCCAGTACAGAAGAACCAGCCTGCTGCAGGATCTGCGCGCGGGACATGTTCGACACTTCCGTTGCGTAATCCGCATCCTGGATACGGCTGCGGGCCGCGGTCAGGTTGGTTACGGTGTTGTTCAGGTTGCTGATGGTGGACTCAAAACGGTTCTGAGACGCACCCAGCAGGCTGCGCTGGTTGTCTACCGCTTTGATCGCCTTATCGATATCGGCCAGCGGCGTGGTGCCTGCTGCAGTACCACCGGTACCACCGGTGACGGCACCTTTCAGCACGTCGAAACCGATCGCTGAAGTGGTACGCGCGTTGCCGTTTACAGTGTCGCCCGTGGTCATTGCGCGGGTGTTCTGGGTGGTACCAGACTGACCGGCTGAGGCCAGGTCAAAACCGTCGCTTGCGCTGATGGTGATACCGATGGTTTCACCGTCTTTCGCGCCAACCTGGAAGTTGTAGGTGCTGCTGCCTGAACCGGTGTTCAGCACTTTGATGCCGTTGAAGTCGGTCTGCTTGGTGACGCGGTCGATTTCCTGCATACGCTGGTTAACTTCAGCCTGAATCGAGTCGATGTCAGACGCTGAGTTAGAGCTGTTCTGCGCCTGAACGGTCAGGTCACGTACGCGCTGCAGGTTGTTGTTGACTTCGGTCAGCGCGCCTTCAGCGGTCTGCGACAGCGAGATACCGTCGTTGGCGTTGCGGGCAGCAACGGTCAGGCCGTTGATGTTAGACGTAAAGCGGTTAGCGATCGCTTCACCGGCTGCATCGTCTTTCGCGCTGTTGATGCGCAGGCCGGAAGACAGACGCTCAATGGCAGTGCCCAGTGATGACTGAGATTTGCTCAGGTTGTTCTGAGTAACCAGAGACAGGGTATTGGTATTAATGACTGCCATGATGAATGTCCTTTAATAAGAAAGTCAGGGTCAGGTATTTGGCCTGCGGCTTTATTGCCTTCAATATTGTTATCGCCCGCTCTGGTTGAAACTTTAATTCTTCGTGTCGTTTTTTATTACTTTGCCGTAAAAACCTAAGCCTGTACTGCTAAAGCGGACATCACTTCGTACAAAAAGAGCCTCAAAACGCTGTTCAATACCTTACCGCGCGCCTAATCCGTTGAGGTTGTCATCAGCCTGCCGCGGCAATAAAAAAACGCCCTCATTGCTGAGGGCGTTTTTATTAATACAGGTTTTGCGGCGATTAACGCAGCAGAGACAGCATGGTCTGTGGAACCTGGTTGGCCTGGGCCAGTACAGAAGAACCAGCCTGCTGCAGGATCTGCGCGCGGGACATGTTCGACACTTCCGTTGCGTAATCCGCATCCTGGATACGGCTGCGGGCCGCGGTCAGGTTGGTTACGGTGTTGTTCAGGTTGCTGATGGTGGACTCAAAACGGTTCTGAGACGCACCCAGCAGGCTGCGCTGGTTGTCTACCGCTTTGATCGCCTTATCGATATCGGCCAGCGGCGTGGTGCCTGCTGCAGTACCACCGGTACCACCGGTGACGGCACCTTTCAGCACGTCGAAACCGATCGCTGAAGTGGTACGCGCGTTACCGTTTACGGTCTGACCGGTTGTTGAGCTGGTGTTCTGGGTGGTGCCAGACTGACCGGCAGCGGCCAGGTCAAAACCGTCGCTTGCGCTGATGGTGATACCGATGGTTTCGCCGTCTTTGGCGCCAACCTGGAAGTTGTAAGTGGTGTTGCCTGAACCGGTGTTCAGTACTTTGATGCCGTTGAAGTCGGTCTGCTTGGTGACTCGGTCGATTTCCTGCATACGCTGGTTAACTTCAGCCTGAATTGAGTCGATGTCAGACGCTGAGTTAGAGCTGTTCTGCGCCTGAACGGTCAGGTCACGTACGCGCTGCAGGTTGTTGTTGACTTCGGTCAGCGCGCCTTCAGCGGTCTGCGACAGAGAGATACCGTCGTTGGCGTTGCGGGCAGCAACGGTCAGGCCGTTGATGTTAGAGCTGAAACGGTTAGCGATCGCTTCACCGGCTGCATCGTCTTTCGCGCTGTTGATGCGCAGGCCGGAAGACAGGCGCTCAATCGCAGTACCCAGTGAAGACTGAGATTTGCTCAGGTTGTTCTGAGTAACCAGAGACAGGGTGTTAGTGTTAATCACTGCCATGATGTTTTTCCTTTAAAAATTGAGCCAGATTAAGGCGTCTGAATTCGGTTTGCTCACCGACAACCTGATTATCGTCAGCCTCTGAGCAACCTTTAGGGAAAAATTTCAGGAATTTTCTGGCAGGCAAACCCGCGAAGACAATTAAAGAAGCGTTCTTTATTGGCGCATTAAATTTATCAAAAACAGGCTAATCTTTTGCCACTCGCTGCCGATACCCAATCTACTTAGCGTATAACCCGTAAAGGATTAACCCATGGCAAGTATAAGTTCACTCGGTGCTGGTACTAACCTCGATCTCAATACTCTGTACAATAGTCTGGAAACAGCTGAACAGACTAAGCTGACGCCAATTACTAAGCAACAGTCCTCTTACAATGCCCAGCTTACCGCCTGGGGCGTGGTGAAAACAGGCCTGTCAAAATTCCAGACCGCTGCTGCGGCATTGCAAAATGCATCGACTATTGCCGCCACTAAAGTGACCAGCACAAACACCGCGTTTACTGCCACGCTGGCGAGTAAAGCCTCCGCAGGTAACTATTCTGTAGAAGTGAGCCAGTTGGCCTCTTCTCAGTCCCTGCTGTCTAAAGCTGCTACCAGTAAAGATACCGATCTGGGCGATCAGAGCCTGGCTTCACGCACCATTACCATCTCGCAGTCCGGTCAAAAATCACCGCTAACCGTGACACTGACGAAAGATCAAACCAGCCTGGCCGATATTCGCGATGCGATTAATAAGCAGCAAGGCAGCGTCAATGCGAGCATCATTAAAGCCGATGATAATACCTATTATCTGTCCCTGACTGCGCGTGACAGCGGCACGGCGAATGCCATGACGGTAAGCTCAAATGATGGCAGTCTGTCGCAGTATATTAATTACAGTCAGGGCGGCAGCAGTAACGCGATGACCGAACAGGTTGCCGCAAAAGATGCACAGTTAAAGATTAACGGCGTGTCCATCACACGCAGCAGCAATACCATTACTGATGCCCCCGAAGGCGTCACGCTCAACCTGACGAAAACCACCGCAGCGAATACGCCAGAAACCTTAACGGTGGCCACGGATAATCAGCCCATGACCGCGGCGATTCAGGCCTACGTTGATGCATACAATTCGCTGCAGACCACGATCGGTAACCAAACGAAATACACTGCCGTTAAAGCGGGTGAGACGCAGAGTACGGGCAATGGGGATTTGTTAGGGGATAACACGCTGCGTAATATTCAGACCAGCCTGCGCAGTCAGTTATCCAGCGCACAGTCTGGCGGCAGCCTGACCACCCTGTCACAGCTGGGCATCACGCAGGATGTCAACGGCAAGCTGACCGTAGACAGCACTAAGCTGAACAACGCCCTGACCAATCAGCCAACAGATGTTCTGAACTTTTTGACGGGTGACGGTAAAACCACCGGTTTTGCAACCCAAACCAATAACAAGCTGACACAAATTCTGGCCAGCGACGGACAGGTACAAAATGCCACCAACGGCATTAATACGTCACTGAAAAAGCTGTCGGATCAATATGACAATGTGAACAGCCAAATCGCTGCAACGATGGCGCGTTACAAAACGCAGTTCACCAGCCTGTCAACGCTCGTCAGCTCTATGACGCAGACCGGCAACTATCTGACCCAGCAGTTCGCTAAACTATAACAGGAGTGGTAAGCATGTACGCTAAGTCCGGTACCCAGGCCTATGCCCAGGTCGGCGTGGAGAGCGCGGTGTTAAGCGCCAGCCCGCACCAGCTGGTTGTGATGCTGTTTGATGGCGCGCTGAGCGCCATGAAAAAAGCAGCTATCTTAATTGAGCAAGGCGATATCCCGGGTAAAGGAAACGCCTTATCTAAAGCCATTAATATCATCACTAATGGCTTACGTGCAGGCCTGAATCATGAAGTAGGCGGTGAGATTTCTGCCAACCTTGATAACCTGTATGAATATATGACCCGCCGTTTGTTACAGGCCAACCTCAATAATGACGTTGAAGCCATTGCGGAAGTCGAAGGCTTGCTGAATAACATCGCCGATGCCTGGAAACAGATTGGTCCTAACTATCAGCCACAGCAGGATACGTTTTAATGAGTCACCCACTCGCGCTGCTAAAAGAGTATCAGGAATTACTCACGCTCAGTAATGCTATGCTGGAAAATGCCAGACAAGGGCAATGGGAGGCATTACTGAGTTGTGAATCCACCTATGTTAGCAGCGTCGAGCGTGTGGCTCGTGATAACGATGCCGGTGTGCTTTCGGCGTTACAACGGGCACAGATTCGCCCCGTACTTGAGCAAATTCTCAATAACGAAACTACGCTGAAAACCTTATTAGGTGAGCGCATGCAAGAGCTGCGCTCTCTGGTCACGACGTCAACGCAGCAACAGAACATCATGACCTCTTACGGTAATATGGCAGGCAATATTCTTTATCCTAAAGAGCAGTAAAGCCCGGCTTTAGCGGGTGGAAACTATATTTTTAATTCACCCGCGTAATTTCTCCACTCTTATCCCATACTTCCAGTTCCCTCTCCTCTGACTGGAAACGCGTCATGCACAACCCAACCCTATTGCAGTTTTTCCACTGGTATTATCCCGATGGCAGCAAACTGTGGCCGGAAGTTACGGAAAAAGCCTCACTGCTCAATGATATAGGCATCAACATGGTATGGCTCCCCCCCTGTTATAAGGGTGAATCCGGTGGCTATTCGGTGGGTTATGACAGCTATGATTTGTTCGATTTAGGCGAGTTCGAACAAAAAGGCAGTAAAGCCACAAAATACGGTGATAAACAGCAATTACTGGATGCGGTAAATGCGTTACGCAGTCACGATATCGGCGTACTGCTGGATGTTGTGGTGAACCATAAAATGGGCGCTGACGAAAAAGAGCAGATTCGGGTCAATCGGGTTAATCCCGATAATCGCGATGAAATATACCCTGATGTTATAGAGTGTGAAGCCTGGACACGATTTAACTTCCCTGCCCGGGCAGGACAGTATTCTAAATTCATCTGGGACTATAAATGTTTCAGCGGTGTCGATCATATTGAAAACCCCGATGAAAATGGCGTTTTTAAGATCATCAACGATTACACCGCAGAGGGCTGGAACGACCAGGTAGACAGCGAGCTCGGTAATTTCGATTACCTGATGGGTGCCAATATTGACTTCCGTAATAATGCTGTGAGCGAAGAGCTTAAATACTGGGCGCGCTGGGTGATGGAACAGGTGCCCTGCACCGGATTCCGACTGGATGCCGTAAAACATATCCCGGCGTGGTTTTATAAAGCGTGGATCGACCACGTTCAGGAAGTCGCCAACGAACCTTTATTTATCGTGGCGGAATACTGGTCTTTTGAAACCGACAAACTGCAGGAATATATCCACCAGGTTGACGGCAAAACGATGCTCTTTGATGCACCCCTGCATATGAACTTTCATCAGGCCTCCAAAGCGGGCAGCGCCTACGACTTGAGCAAAATCTTTGATAACTCACTGGTTCTGGCCGATCCCTGGCATGCCGTAACCATCGTCGCAAACCACGATACGCAACCGTTACAGTCGCTGGAAGCCCCTGTTGAAGCCTGGTTTAAACCGCTCGCTTACGCGCTTATTCTGTTACGTGAGCAAGGTGTACCGACAGTGTTCTATCCCGATCTTTTCGGTGCCAGCTATCAGGATGAGGGCGGTGATGGCGACGTTCACCAAGTCGATATGCCCGTTATTCCTGAACTCGAAGGTCTGATCCGAGCCCGCCAGCTATTTGGCTGGGGCGCACAAACCGATTATTTCGATCATCCAAACTGTGTAGCCTTTAGCCGAAGCGGCACGGCGGAAAAGCCTGGTTGCGTGGTGATCATGTCAAACGGTGAGGCGGGAGAAAAACATATTGCGATGGGTGAAGGCTATGCCGGAAAAGTGTGGCGTGACTATCTTGGGCATAAGTCAGAGACCATTACCACCGATGATAATGGCAGCGCGCTGTTTAGCTGTAATGGTGGCAGCGTGAGCGTCTGGGTTGTTGAAGCATAAACAGAGGTTGCCAACGCCACCAGATTGACTGATTCACCCGTGTGACTATGCTGAGTGCGGTCTCTGGACCGCATTCAGCAAATTATTTTGCTAATGCCGGCCGCATAATTTCAGGCTCGATATTTTGAATAACGTCGGCATTAGGCTGTTTTGCCACTTCCTGCTCTGCTTTCTGGCATTCAACGGTCGGCTTTTCGACCTTGCGCAGGGTAAGACCATCGTATTCCAGCTCACCGTTATCGACGTCCAGCGTCATCACCCGCACCTGACGCGTCACATTGACATAATCGCCATTGAGTTGGGTCAGCTTGCCTGGTTTTGCAATGACACGCTGCCACTGGCGGCAATCCAGAGTGCTGCCATCGGCATTGACGATCAGACTGGCAATCGCCTTATCGCTAATCAGATCGCTTTGTGGCCCTACTGTCTGCCAGTTACCCTGCAAATTTGCCGGAGCAGGCGTTTGCACCGCACTCTCATAACTATTGATTTGTGCGCAGCCACTCAGCGCCAGAGTGGCAATCAGCATCCAGTTTTTCATTTTTTAATCCCTAAAATCCGGTCAATGGCGGCTACGTTATAATTTTTACGGTAAGGTGCGCAAGCTATCTGAATGCTGCCCTCAGCGTAAAACTGCATTTTCTGACGCTTTCATCGCGCACGGGCAACATTTATCAATATCAGCACCGCGAACTGACCGTTTTTCATCCTGCCCCGCTTAGCCTGACAAGCCAGACGCAACAGGCTACACTGTCGCCCTGCACTACCTATCAGGAAACCTGCAATGAAAACTCCAGAAGCTTATTACGCCGAGGCTCGCGCCCTGTTTTTTACCGCCCACGCGGATTTCCAGGCAGCATTAGACGAACTCACCGAGAGCGATGCCCGCGCCGCCAATATGTCACTGCGTGAACTACGTGAATGGCATGCTGAACGCATCTACGCGGCTTTTTTACGCCAGAAGAACCTTGATGGTATGATTTTCTCGATCCAGCTGGCTGAGCCGGATAAAGCCGTCGCTGCCGAGGCCATAGAACGTTATCTCAGATCGCATGCGGAATCACTGGGAATGAGCTGGGAAGAATTCTGTATTAAAAATGAACTGTAGTGAGCAGGTCTTAGCGGGACAATGAAAATACCGCTGATGTCATCGCCCTGTTAACCATCAGGATGGGTTCGCTGAGCCTCTCCTTTTTTCGGCGTCGCTGGCGACAGACAACACACTTATCGCCAGCGTTTGCCATTACTCTTCCTGCGCCATTTTGCCTCTCACTTCAACATACTTAGCGACGGCCAGCAGCCGGTTAATGTGAGTAAGCAGTAAATCAATATCCGACTGCATGAATTCAGATGATGAACGTGAAGCCGTCACTATCGCATCCTGAACCGTTTCGGAGATGGTTAATGCGTTATCTTGTTTCGCCTGGACCAATAAAGCTGCCACCAACAATGACTGTGCTTCTATCTGCGCAGTCAGTTCCTTAGCGTCGACATCCATTTTTGCTAGTTTGAGCAGAATATCTATAACCAATTGTCGCATTGCACTTCTCCTGGTGAGTGAGCGCACTTAGTGTTGTGAACGCACTCAGAGTAAACCAGATGACGGTGCTTTTCTACGCGACGCGGAAAAAACGAATTAAGATAAACATCAGCTTGATACTGTTTTTATTTACAGTAAAATGGCGAGGCGATTTTGCCCTTAAGGGATTGTTAACATGTTTGTAGAGTTAATTTACGATAAACGTAATGTCGCGGGCCTGCCAGGAGCGCGTGAGATGATTTTAGCAGAATTAGAGAAACGGGTGCATCGCGTGTTCCCTGACATCGAGGTTAAGGTCAAGCCTATGGAGCGGAATGCGATAGAGACCGATCTCAGTAAGAACGAGAAGGCGACAATAGCGCGCCTCGTGGAAGAGATGTTTGATGAAGCAGAATTCTGGCTGGTGGCTGATTAATCCGTTAATCGCCACCGCCTCAGTCAGCGGGGGATCGCTTAACTCTCCTGCTCGCTGTGGTTAATTTCGATTTCGATATCCTGAATGGCCGTCTCCAGATCTTCCAGTAACGTACCCTGTTTGTTCAGCAGCGCGTCAATGCGGGCTGCGTTTCCTTCATCTTTATACTCGCCGGCGTCAAAGGCTAACCAATGTGCAGAAAGCGTCTCAGTGTTCGTCTGTGCATAGTGACGCATTTCTTTCAGCTGAGATGCCACGTCACGCAGATAATCTGTTTTGCTTTTGGTTTCGATTGAATCAGTCATGCTGTGTTTCCTTATGGTTGTTTATCCAATGAAAATGTCGCCTCGAGATTTAAAGGTAGAACAATATAGCGACTTTGCATTAGGAATAATCGGAACTCACTAGCGTGAGTGACATGAGCGGAAGACGGTAGGATGAGTAAGCACCATAAAAGCAAAGCGTCAATGCGTAAGCTTAGTCGTTATCATTAAGGGTGCCCATTTTTGAGCGAGCCCCACTGATTGAGGGGAATTGTGACGGTCTGGTTTAGCTGGACTAGACTTAACAGACTCAAAAAGGAGCGAAGCATGCATACACATCACAGTAACGAACAGCGTAAACATGAGGGCGATGTCAGCAAAGGTTTACCCGAAGCGGCACCTAATGCAGGCAATGCCTATGAGGAAGACGATCATCCCGCTAAGGATGCACCTAAGGATCACGGGGAAGTCCCGAGAAAAAATGATGACAGTCAGGATGATAAAAAAGACCCTTTTAAAGCGTCCTGAGTGGTTTTATCGCGAGCATGTTCCGCGCCGGGGCATGCTTTTACCTGCTCAATCAATGCCTCATCATTAAAAAGCACGTCATCGAATACCCTATATTTACATCCGTATCGTCCCTGCAGTAACAGACCTGTATCATTTTTAACTTCGCCTGACGTAATCCTTATCGCCAGGAAATGCATGAAGAGTGAGGCATGCAATTTAGATTACAAAGCCAAAAAAAAGCGCAACGATGTGTTTGCATCCCGTTAGCATGCCATCACGCCTTTTTAAGTAAATACGGCTCGCCGTCACTCAGGATTGTTTATGAAGGTAGTCCACCAGCATTTCAAGATTAACCCGGTGAGGGCCATCTGGATAAAACACGCCCTGCGCCGGTCGGTTAGCATCAAATAACGCCTGCAAATCCAGATCGTCATCCAGTAACTGAATAGAGCCCTTGACCAGCTTATATGAAATCACCCTGCATGTGCCTTCAGGGATCTTGCTTAAAGAGTCAGAGCCTTGAACGTCAGAATAAATCTCATATTTAATCTGCCCCCCGCTATTTGAGTTAGCGAGCAGAGTTTGAATCAAGTATTTCATTTTAACCAAAGGATGGGTGAACAAGGATATTACATTAACGCGGAGCACTTTTTTTAAAAAGTTAAATCTTTTAATCAGATATTATTTCTTATAAACCTGCTCATTCTCACTTTATGCTGACAGGCCGTGCCTGGCTTACTGCTCACGCCCTGCCAGAGGTGCCTTCACTGCGGGATGAGGCAACATGTTCACAGCCTTACCTCTATACCGCCACCCACATTAACACGGCGTTTTTATCGAAAGGAGTTTAAATAAACCAAGCCCATCTTTCATTCGTACCGCCGCGACCCTTCTTATTTATTATCGAAAAATATCTTTCTGTTCTCAGCGATGTCATCGGATTGAAACTGAAGAAAACCTTATATTGCTGTTCGAGATACCGCGGCAACACTCTTGAAAAATAGTTTGGAAGTTAAATGAAAATTAAACAAAACCCTGTGAAGGATAATTGTTTTCACTCAGGCGCGTTAATTCCAGTCAGGATAAAAATTCTTTTTTTTGCGATAGCACAGGTGATGTAAATAAAGGTTATCTCTTACGGAGGCAATAAATTTTAAGGCGTACGTTTGGCGGGTTGTCAGACGTGAGTTAACCAGCTTATTGGCCAGTATAAAGGTCGGTCAGTCTGTTTTTATCGATTTACACTTTTGAATTTGTTGTCCAGTCAGCCGCGGCAAACTCCTTCACTGAGGGGTTATCAGGTGTATGACGGCGTGGATAAGGAATAAGGATAAGAAAAAGCAGCGCTGGATGCCCTATCACAAACACGCACTCTGCCCTGGCTCTACCACAACCCAAAGTCCACCTTGCACGAACCTGATATTCCCCCGTCAGTGACGTGACTACACCTGCATATTCATGATGTCGGTATAAGCCGAAACCAGCTTGTTCCTGACCTGAATCCCCATCTGCATTGAGATGGATGATTTCTGCAGATCGACCATCACATCATTCAGCGCGATCCCGGGCTTACCCATTTCGAAATCCTGCGCCTGGGTGCGTGCAGAAGTCTGCGTTTCGCTGATTTTATCCAGCGCGGCCTTCATGGTCGCACCGAAGTCGATATGGCTGGTGACGTCGTTACTCTTGTTGTTGGCCTGGAGCGACGTCATCTGTAACTGCTGTAAAACACCCTCGATTGCCTGCACTGACATGGCTGTTACCTCACTGAAAAGAGATGAAGATTTTTGATGTGCGGAGAAGTTAACACATTGTCAATAAGACAAAGCCCCTAAATGGCGCTAAAAACCGTGGCTTATTCACCCATCGAATTTTGCGTTTCATCAAATAATGCCAGGCATTGAAGTGGAAATTTTATTTATGCAGGTCAGGGAGTCTGTTTTGCCATCACAACTAACCCGGTCAATTACGTCAGGCAGGAATCGGTCATGAATGCGAGTGCAGCCGCCACACAAGATCAAGACAAGAAAGGCTTCGGTGACCTTCTCGCTCGCCTGCGTGCTAATCCACGCATACCTTTAATCGTCGCCGCCGCCGCTGCTATTGCAGTGGTGTTTGCATTGGTCCTCTGGGCCAAGACACCTAACTACAGCGTGCTGTTCAGCAATCTCTCAAACGAGGATGGCGGCGCCATTGTCACGCAGTTGACGCAGATGAATGTACCTTATCGTTTTGCCGATAACGGTGGCGCATTGATGGTCCCTGAAGACAAAGTGCATGAACTGCGTCTGCGTCTGGCTGAACAGGGCCTGCCTAAGGGTGGCAACGTCGGCTTTGAGCTGCTGGATAAAGAGAAGTTCGGTATCAGCCAGTTCAGTGAGCAGGTTAACTACCAGCGCGCCCTCGAAGGCGAGCTGGCACGTACCATCGAATCACTGGGACCGGTTAAAACCGCACGCGTGCATCTGGCCATGCCTAAACCTACTCTGTTTGTGCGTGAGCAAAAGGCCCCTTCTGCGTCCGTAACCTTAACGCTGCAACCGGGTCGCGCACTGGACGAAGGTCAGATTCAGGCGATTACCCACATGGTTTCCAGCAGCGTGGCGGGTTTACCTCCGGGCAACGTCACCGTCGTGGATCAGAGCGGTCATCTGTTAACGCGTTCTGATGCGGTGGGTCGTGACCTGAATGACGCACAACTTAAATATGCTGCCGAAGTGGAAGCCCGTTATCAGCAACGCATTGAAGCTATCCTGAATCCGATTCTGGGCCAGGGCAACGTGCATGCACAGGTTACCGCGCAGATTAACTTTGATACCAGCGAGCAGACAGACGAGAAGTATCAGCCAAATGGCGACCCCAAAAATGCGTCAATCCGCTCACAGCAGACAAGCACCAGCGAGCAGTCTGGCAGCCCTTATCCTGGCGGCGTGCCTGGCGCGCTGTCTAATCAGCCAGCGCCCGCGAATACTGCGCCGGTCAATGCGCCGAACACCAACGCGGCCAACGGGCAGAATGCGAATGGCCAGAACAATGCCGCGAATGGTCAGCGTACCAGTACTGCCTCGGCCAGCAGCGTGCCAACCAACTCTCGCCGCGATGACACGGTGAACTATGAGCTGGATCGCACCATTCGCCATACCAAAATGAATGTGGGAGATGTGCAGCGTCTGTCCGTCGCCGTGGTGGTGAACTATCGCGAAGATGATAAAGGCAAAGCGCTTGCACTTAACGAGCAGCAGCTGAAGCAGATTGAAGACCTGACGCGTGAAGCCATGGGCTATTCACAACAGCGTGGTGACAGCGTCAACGTGGTGAACTCGCAGTTCAATACCACCGAACCTACTGTCAGCGAACTGCCCTTCTGGCAACAGCAGGCCTTCTTTGACCAGCTGATAAGTGCAGGTAAGTGGCTGCTGGTGGCACTGGTTGCCTTCATCCTGTATCGCAAAACGGTTCGTCCACATGTACTGCGTAAGAAAGAAGCTGAGAAAGCGGCTGCAGAAGCGATGGCTGCCCGAGCTGCACAGCAAAACGATCAGGAAGCTTACAGCGTCCAGCTCAGCAAAGATGAGATGGAGCAGGAACGCAAAACTAACAACCGCATGAGCGCTGAAGTCATGAGCCAGCGTATCCGCGACATGTCTGAAAACGATCCGCGCGTCGTGGCGCTGGTTATTCGTGAATGGATGGGTAACGAACTATGAGTCTGACCGGTACTGAAAAAAGCGCCATTCTGATGATGACCATTGGCGAAGAACGCGCGGCGGAAGTGTTTAAGCATCTGAACCAACGTGAAGTGCAGCATCTGAGCTCGGCAATGGCCAGCATGCGTCAGGTATCCCATAAGCAGCTGACTGAAGTGCTGCGTGAGTTCGAAGCCGATGCCGAGCAGTTCGCGGCGCTGAGCCTGAACTCCAACGACTACCTGCGCTCCGTGTTGACCCGTGCGCTGGGTGAAGAACGTGCTTCAAGCCTGCTGGAAGATATCCTTGAAACCCGTGATACCACCAGCGGGATGGAAACGCTCAACTTCATGGAGCCGCAGGCGGCTGCCGACCTTATTCGCGACGAGCATCCCCAGATTATCGCGACCATTCTGGTACACCTCAAACGCGGTCAGGCTGCAGATATCCTGGCGCTGTTTGATGAACGCCTGCGTCATGACGTTATGCTGCGTATTGCGACCTTTGGTGGCGTACAGCCTGCCGCACTGGCAGAACTGACCGAAGTGCTGAACAGCCTGCTCGACGGCACCAACCTCAAGCGCGCGAAGATGGGCGGCGTAAGAACGGCGGCAGAAATCATCAACCTGATGAAAACGCAGCAGGAAGAAGCAGTCATCGAAGCGGTTCGCGACTTCGACGGCGAGCTGGCACAGAAAATCATCGACGAGATGTTCCTGTTCGAAAATCTGGTGGAAGTGGACGATCGCAGTATCCAGCGTCTGTTGCAGGAAGTGGAGTCCGAGCAGTTGCTGATCGCCCTGAAAGGTGCAGAGCAGCCTCTGCGCGAGAAGTTCCTCAAAAACATGTCGGCACGTGCAGCAGATATTCTGCGCGACGATCTTGCCAACCGTGGCCCGGTGCGTATGTCTGCGGTCGAGAACGAACAAAAAGCGATCCTGCTGGTGGTTCGTCGCCTGGCAGAGTCCGGCGAGATGGTAATCGGTGGTGGCGAGGAAACCTATGTCTGATGCATTTTCTGCCCGTCCATGGCAGCTGTGGCAGCCGGTTGAACTGGGGCGTCCAGAAGAGCCCGTTGCCATGTCAGCAGAGCCAGCCGAGGTTACCATCTTTGAATCTGAAGAAGATGAGCAACAGCAGCAGTTTGAACATATGCAGCAGCAGTTGCGTAAAGAGGCGCACGGGCAAGGCTATAGCGAAGGTCATCTGCAGGGGTTTGCTGAAGGCCAGAAGGCCGGTTACGACGCGGGCTTTCAGCAAGGTCTGGCCGATGCACAGCAGCAGCAGGCGCCTTTACAGGCACGCATGCAGCAGCTGGTTACCGAATTCCAGAACACGCTGGAATCCCTGGACAGCGTGATCGCCGCCCGTCTGATGCAGCTGGCGCTGGAAGCCGCACGCTCAGTCATTGGGCAGGCAACAACGGTGGATGGCAGCGCCCTGCTTCGGCAGATCCAGGGCCTGCTTCAGCAGGAGCCGATGTTTAGCGGTAAACCTCAACTGCGCGTTCATCCGGACGATCTGCTGAGAATCGAACAAACCTTAGGTCCGACGCTTGATCTTCACGGCTGGCGTTTACTGGCAGATAACACGTTGCACCCTGGCGGCTGCAAGCTCAGCGCCGAAGATGGCGATCTCGACGCCAGCGTCGCCACTCGCTGGCAGGAACTGTGTCGCCTGGCGGCGCCGGGAGAATTTTAATGACCACACGTTTGAACCGCTGGCTTGGCTCGCTTGATGCCTTTGAGAGTCGTATTTCTCAGGTACAACCGATTCGTCGTTATGGGCGTTTGACCCGTGCCACCGGCCTGGTACTGGAGGCGACCGGCCTGCAGCTGCCCCTGGGTTCAACCTGTGTGATTGAGCGCAACGACGGTAAGAGCATCAGCGAAATCGAAAGTGAAGTCGTCGGTTTCAACGGTCAGAAACTGCTGATGATGCCGCTGGAAGAAGTGGACGGCATTCTGCCGGGGGCGCGCGTTTATGCCCGGGCTACCGGTGAAAACCCGCAGGCCGGAAAGCAGCTTTTACTCGGACCACAACTGCTGGGCCGTGTCCTTGACGGCAGCGGAAGGCCGCTCGATGGCTTACCGTCACCGGAAACTGGCTACCGTGCGGCACTAAATACTCCGCCGTTTAACCCCTTACAGCGCACGCCCATCACTGATGTCCTGGATACGGGCGTTCGGGCTATCAACGCCCTGCTCACCGTTGGCCGTGGTCAACGTATGGGCCTGTTTGCCGGTTCAGGCGTGGGTAAAAGCGTGCTGCTCGGCATGATGGCGCGTTACACCCAGGCCGATGTGATCGTTGTCGGGTTAATCGGTGAGCGTGGTCGTGAAGTTAAAGACTTTATTGAAAACATTTTAGGCGCGGAAGGCCGTGCCCGTTCCGTGGTGATTGCGGCGCCGGCCGATGTCTCCCCGCTGTTGCGTCTTCAGGGCGCAGCCTATGCCACACGTATTGCAGAAGACTTCCGCGATCGCGGTAAGCACGTCCTGTTAATCATGGACTCCCTGACGCGTTACGCCATGGCCCAGCGTGAGATTGCCCTGGCAATCGGTGAGCCACCGGCCACTAAAGGTTATCCACCGTCTGTTTTCGCTAAGCTCCCGGCCCTGGTTGAGCGCGCCGGTAACGGTATCGATGGCGGCGGCTCCATTACGGCTTTTTATACCGTTCTGACCGAAGGCGACGACCAGCAGGATCCGATTGCAGACTCTGCCCGCGCAATCCTCGACGGACACATCGTGTTGTCACGTCGCCTCGCGGAGGCCGGACACTATCCGGCTATTGATATTGAAGCGTCAATCAGTCGTGCCATGACATCACTGATTGATGAAAATCACTATGCACGCGTACGCCAGTTCAAGCAGTTGCTTTCAAGTTTTCAGCGCAACCGTGACCTGGTCAGCGTCGGCGCCTATGCCGCAGGCAGCGATCCCATGCTGGACAAAGCTATTCAGCTTTACCCGCAGATGGAAGCCTTCCTGCAACAAGGCATTTTTGAACGCAGTGAGTACGACGACGCCTGCCTGCATTTGCACGCCTTGTTTGGCTAGTCAGCGCGTTTGATACGAGGACATCGTAATGAAAACAGCCAATGCTATTGACACGCTTCGCGATTTAGCGGAGCAGGACCTGGAGCGCGCCGCCGTGTTGTTGGGCGATATGCGCCGGGGTCAGCAGGCGGCTAACGAGCAGCTCTCCATGTTGCTCGATTACCAGGACGAGTACCGCAATAAGCTGAACAGTGACATGTCCAGCGGAATTGCCAGCAATCGCTGGACCAACTATCACCAGTTTATCCAGACGCTGGAGAAGGCGATTGAGCAACACCGCAGCCAGCTACAGCAATGGAACCAACGGCTGGAACAGGCGCTGGTCAACTGGCGTGAGAAACAGCAGCGCCTGAACGCCTATCAAACTCTGATCACCCGGGCAGAGGAAAATGCATTACGACAAGAAAACCGTCTCGACCAGAAACGGATGGATGAATTTGCCCAACGGGCCGCACTGAGGAAAGGCGAATGATTACGCTGCCAAACACCGCGTTGACGACGAAAGCCATCGGCACTGCTGACACATCAGGCACCACAGACCTGTTAAGCAGTGGTGAGACGCTGCCACAGGACTTTATCACCGCCCTGGGAAATCAGCTGCTTTCCCTGGCGAAGCTGCACGGTAAAACCCCTGCGGCTACAGATAAAAATGTCACAACAGAGACGGAGCATAAAACGGCCACCTCGTTGAATGCATTACTCTCTTCGCTGGAAACGCCGACTGCGCTTAGTGCGTTGTTTACACCGGAAAAGATTAAAGCCGGCACAAAATCAGCCGATGATAAAGATGAGCTGACAGCCACCGCCCTTAACAATAGCGACATGCAGAATATACAGGCGCTCTTTGCCATGCTACCCGCGACGGGACTGCAGCAGGCGGTGAAAGACAACGCAGCGAACCGTGGTGCGGATTTGCAAGGGGATGCGCCCCGTTCAGCGCTGTCAGCGCTGACGCAGGCGGTCACTACGGCACTAACAGGTGATGGCAAAGAGAGCCAAAACACGAAGGTGCAGGACGGCAACCTGGCCAATAAAGCCAGTCTGGTTAGCCAGAGCGTGACCGGCCCAACCGCCGCGACAAGTCATAACACCGCGGTGACGCCTGCGGCTCTGACCACCGACGGCAGTTTTCAGCAGATACTGAGCAGCGTCAGTAAGCAGGACGATCGTCCGTTAGCGGCAGCCAGCGATAACCAGGCCATTCTCAGCGCGCCGGTGAGCAGTACCAGTAGCTTGCTGCAGTCATCTGGCGCCTCAGCGACGATGAACTCACCGTCAACGCCGACGCTGAATGCCCACCTGGGCAGCAACGAATGGCAGCAGGCACTGGGGCAGCAAATTGTGATGTTCAGCCGTAATGGCCAGCAGAATGCAGAGCTGCGATTGCATCCTGAAGACCTGGGGGCGATTCAGATCAGCCTGAAACTGAATAACGATCAGGCACAGTTAAATATGGTTTCCAGCCATAGCCATGTCAGGGCCGCGCTGGAAGCTGCGCTTCCCCAGTTGCGTCATGCCCTGGCGGAAAGCGGGATTAACCTGGGTGAGAGTCAGGTAAGCAGTGAGAGTTTCTCGCAGGGACAGAGCTTCCAGCAGCAACAGGAGGCGCGTCGCGACGGACAGCACGGCAGCTTCTCCCTCACCCAGGACAGTGATAGCGACATTACACCCATTGCCGTACCGCAGTCTCTTCAGGCCCGGTTAACCGGCAAAGGCGCAGTCGACACATTTGCCTGACAGCGACAAACGCTGAAGGTAAGCGTAAAACCCGTGTCTTTTCTTGCCATTGTTTGACTTAAGACACGCGATAATCTGTTCAGGCAAGCCGAGAGGCTTGCCCATAATTCACAGGAAGTTACTGCAAAAATGTCTGATAACGCGAAAGCCAAAGGCCGCAAACGAAAACTTTTAATACCAGTGTTACTGATTGTCGCGCTGGCCGCTTGCAGCGTGGCAGGCTATGCAGTCTGGCGAATGATGAATAAACATGAGGGTGATAAGCCGGAGGTCGCGAAAGTTGAACCGCCTCCCGCCCCGGTCTTTTTTGCACTTGATACATTTACGGTTAACCTGGTCAATCCCGACAACGACCCAGACCGCGTACTGTACGTAGGCTTTACGCTACGTCTGCCGGATGAAGAAACGCGTCGTCGGATGAGTGACTACCTGCCTGAGGTTCGCAGTCGTCTGTTACTGCTGCTGTCTCGTCAGAACGCAGCTGCACTGGCGACGGAGCAAGGAAAGCAAGCGCTTGTTGATCAAATCAAACAGGCGCTGGCACCACCACTGGTAAAAGGTCAACCTCCGCAGGTCGTAGACGACGTACTGTTTACTGCCTTCATTTTGAGGTGAATCAATGGGCGACAGCATTCTCTCCCAGGCTGAAATTGACGCGCTACTTAACGGCGACAGCGGCAGCGCGGAAGAAGAAAAGAAACAAAACGGACCTGAGGGCGATATTCGCCCTTATGATCCGAATACCCAGCGTCGCGTGGTGCGCGAGCGTCTGCAGGCGCTGGAAATTATTAACGAGCGTTTTGCCCGTAGTTTCCGTATGGCGCTGTTTAACCTGCTGCGTCGTAGCCCGGATATCAGCGTAGGCGCGATCAAGATTCAGCCTTACCATGAGTTTGCACGCAATCTGCCGGTGCCAACCAACCTGAACCTGATCCATCTGAAGCCCCTGCGCGGTACGGCATTAGTCGTGTTTTCGCCAAGCCTGGTGTTTATTGCGGTCGATAACCTTTTTGGCGGTGATGGCCGCTTTCCGACTAAAGTTGAAGGACGGGAGTTTACCCATACCGAGCAACGTGTCATTCGCCGCATGCTGAAGCTGGCGCTTGACGGATACAGCGATGCGTGGAAAGCCATTTATCCGTTGGATGTGGAGTATGTGCGTTCGGAAATGCAGGTGAAATTCACCAACATCACCACATCACCTAACGATATTGTTGTGAATACGCCTTTCCAGGTTGAAATCGGTAACCTTGTGGGTGAGTTCAACATCTGTATTCCGTTTTCGATGATTGAACCGCTGCGTGAAATGCTGGTGAATCCACCGCTGGAAAACTCGCGGTCAGAAGATACACACTGGCGCGACAATCTGGTGAAGCAGGTTCAGCACTCTGAGCTGGAACTGATTGCCCATTTCGCCGAAACGTCGCTGCGCCTGTCGCGCGTTTTACAGCTGAAACCCGGTGATGTCCTGCCGATTGAAAAGCCAGAGCGCATTATTGCCCATGTGGACGGTGTGCCCGTTTTAACCAGTCAGTATGGCACGCTTAACGGCCAGTATGCCCTGCGTGTTGAACATTTGATTAACCCGATTTTGAATTCGCTTAACGAGGAACAGCCCCATGACTGACAGCAAGAAACCGTCCGATGATACTATCTCTGCGGACGATCTGTGGGCTGAAGCAATGAATGAGCAGGTTGGCTCCGCTACGACTGCCTCACAGAGTGATGACGTTTTTAAAAGCTTTGAAACGAGTAATGCGTCAGGTTCGTTGCAGGATATCGACCTGATTATGGATATCCCGGTGAAGCTCACCGTCGAGCTTGGCCGCACCAAAATGACCATTAAAGAACTGCTGCGTCTGACGCAGGGCTCCGTGGTTTCCCTGGATGGGCTGGCGGGTGAACCGCTGGACATCCTGATCAACGGTTATTTGATCGCACAGGGTGAAGTCGTCGTGGTCAACGATAAATATGGCGTTCGCATCACCGATATCATTACGCCGTCAGAGCGTATGCGTCGTCTGAGCCGTTAAGATGAATAACCAGAATCATACGCTGCAACCTGCCACACCTCAGGCACCGCCCATTTCGGCAGGTTCAGTATTGACCCAGGTCAGTGGCGTATTGGTCGTCATTATTCTGTTGATTCTGGCATGTGCCTGGCTGGCACGCCGCATGGGTTTTGCCCCTAAGAAAGTGGGCAGCCGTGAGCTGACACTCACGGCCAGTGTGCAGGTCGGCCAGCGCGAACGCGTTGTGATTGTTGATACGCCGGATGCGCGTTTGGTGCTGGGCGTGACAGCTCAACAAATTACTCACCTGCATACGTTGCCGCCAGGTGCACCTGATGAAACCGCACCGGTAAAAGCTGCGCCGCAGGATTTTCGTCAGCTATTACAAAATCTGGTTAAACGTCCCGGAAAAAATCCATGATGCGTCGACTGCTCCCTCTTCTGCCGCTGCTGTTGCTGGCACCGGTTGCCCATGCCCAGTTGCCGGGCCTGGTTAGTCAGCCATTAGCTAACGGTGGCCAAAGCTGGTCACTGCCGGTACAAACGCTGGTCTTTATTACTTCGTTAACATTCCTGCCAGCCATTCTGTTAATGATGACCAGCTTTACCCGCATCATTATTGTTTTCGGCCTGCTACGTAATGCGCTGGGCACGCCTTCCGCGCCGCCTAACCAGGTATTACTTGGCCTGACCTTATTTTTAACGTTTTTTATTATGGCACCGACCTTCGATAAAATTTATCAGGATGCCTACCTGCCATTTAGCCAGGATAAAATCAGCATGGATGTGGCGATCGATAAAGGCGCACAGCCGCTGCGGGAGTTTATGCTGCGGCAAACCCGTGAGGCTGACTTAGCGTTATTTGCCCGCCTGGCAAATACAGCGCCGATTGCGGGTCCGGAAGCCGTACCTATGCGTATTCTGTTGCCGGCTTACGTGACCAGTGAATTAAAAACCGCATTCCAGATTGGCTTTACCGTATTTATTCCTTTTTTAATTATCGACCTGGTGGTTGCCAGCGTGTTAATGGCACTCGGGATGATGATGGTTCCCCCGGCAACAATTGCGCTGCCGTTCAAATTAATGTTGTTTGTTCTGGTGGACGGCTGGCAATTGCTGGTTGGCTCGCTGGCGCAAAGTTTCTATTCCTGACCTCTCTATTGCACAGGAGAAATTCATGACACCTGAATCGGTAATGGTAATGGGACAGGAAGCCATGCGCGTTGCCCTGCTGCTGGCTGCCCCTATGCTTCTGGCCGCGCTGGTCAGCGGTTTACTGGTGAGTTTGCTGCAAGCAGCGACCCAGATTAACGAACAAACGCTGTCTTTCATTCCAAAAATTATTGCAGTGGCCACCACGGGTATCATTGCCGGCCCCTGGATGCTGAACGTGCTGTTGGATTACATCCGCACCGTCTTTTCTAATCTGCCTTATATCATCGGCTGATGATCACTCTCGACAGTAGCCAACTCGTACACTGGGTCAGTCAGTTTTTCTGGCCACTGGTGCGTATTCTGGCACTGCTTGCTACCGCGCCGGTACTGAGTGAAAAAGCGGTGAGTAAACGCGTGAAGATTGGTCTTGCCGCCATGATCACCTGGATACTGATCCCAAATTTACCCCCGGTGAACGTGACGCTGTTTTCACCTGCCGGCTTTATGCTGCTGATTCAGCAGATGCTGATTGGGATTGCCATTGGTTTTACCATGCAGTTCGCCTTTGCCGCGGTTCGTACCGCCGGTGAACTGATTGGATTGCAGATGGGTCTGTCTTTCGCCACCTTTTTCGATCCCGCCAGTCGACTGAATATGCCCGTTCTTGCGCGCTTTCTCGACATGCTGGCGATGCTTTTATTTTTGACTTTCAACGGTCACCTGTGGCTTATTTCCCTGCTGTCGGACAGTTTTCATACGTTGCCTATCGGCGGCGAGCCTCTTCAGGCAAATGCCTTTATGGCTTTGGTGAAATCCGGCAGCATGATTTTCCTTAATGGCATGATGTTAGCGCTGCCGTTGATCGTTTTGCTACTCACGATAAATATGGTCCTGGGTTTGTTAAACCGTCTTTCACCACAGTTATCAATCTTCGCGATCGGCTTCCCGATTACCTTATCAGTAGGCATTCTGACCATCAGCCTGCTGATGCCTCTCCTTGCCCCCTTCTGCGAGCACCTGTTCGGCGAAATATTCGATCTTCTGGCCCAGTTCCTGACAGAACTGTCCCCTGTCTGAACATTAAGTATCTAACTATTATCCTGATTTGATACTTAAGAAACGCATAACTATCCGCACATTTTTCAAACCACATTTCCCAGAAATCAACTAAGGATATTCTGATAAACGTGCGGAAAGTCTTAAAATTATTCTTATTAAACCGCGCTTCGCGTATTTTAGTCAGGCGGTTAACCGAGTCATCAACAAGATTGTTTTGGTGACAAAATCGGCAATGCGTTGAAATTACTAAAGAAAAATTTTTATGTGATTTTTCTTGTCAGAAAATGTTTTTTCCGGCATTGTCAACTCGCTAACCGACTTCACACTTTCGTGAAATAAATGTTTTTAAGATTTGTCCTATCAGAAAACTCTGGGTTTTCAGCGATAGTGACAGCGCTCCCAAAAAACTGCATTTCGCTCAGTCCGACTTTGTATCGACTTATCATGTTGATATCAGGTCAGGTGTGAGGTCAGAGCAACACAAATTTTTTGCAGACCGGGTCAGGGAAGAGGACTTTTATGGGCTATTGCCCATTGCCACGCTGCATCAGCAGAATAAAAAAAGCGCTTTGGAAATCTTCTCGTACCGCAACGCGTAATTCATCGTTGATTTAAACGGATAACAAATTGGTGAGGGTCGCTAACATGCCAACGATTATTATGGATTCCTGCAACTACACACGCCTGGGATTATCAGATTATATGTCTTCTAAGGGAGTTAAGAAGAAAAATATTACTTCTGTATCTGACATTGAGCAATTACAGCAAAGATGTGAGCAGTTAAAACCTGGCGTCGTCTTTATTAACGAAGACTGTTTCATTCATGAAACCGACTCCAGCGAGCGCATTCGCAGCGTTATTAACCAGCATCCCGAAACATTGTTTTTTATTTTTATGGCCATTAGTAATATTCATTTTGAAGAATATTTGTATGTTCGGAAAAATTTGATTATTACATCCAAAGCAATTAAGCCTTCGACGCTGGATTCATTGTTAAGTACTTATTTGCAGAAAAAACTCAATATGTCGCCGCGTATTTCTTCGGGTCTTGATGTCCACCCTCTTACGCTAAGCCAGACAGAGTCAAATATGCTGAAAATGTGGATGTCAGGCCATGATACCATCCAGATATCAGATAAAATGCAAATCAAAGCGAAAACCGTTTCTTCGCATAAAGGCAATATAAAGCGAAAAATTAAAACGCATAACAAGCAAGTGATCTATCATGTGGTGCGTTTAACCGATAACGTGACGTCCGGTATCTATGTCAACGTAAGGTAACCTCCTCCCCTCTAAGAACTGGCCCAAAAGGCCGGTTTTTTTATGGATTAGCGATCCAGATCTCACTTTCGGGTGTAAACCTTTCTCTTCTTTTGCCGATGTTTTGTTCAACAGAATAACCTCCTAAGAGAGCAAGGAAATGAACACAACGCTGGTTAATGAAGGGCATTCCAAACTTAGTCTTTGGCAAAACATCCGCCTCGTTCCTCTGTTTAGTTTAATATTCGGCGGGATATTGTTTCTGTTCGCACTCTGTATTGCTATCTCAAGCTACTTTCTTATTCTCAGTAATCAGTCTCTTAAAGATGCTACCGATGAGATCCAGGTTAGAAACGGGCTTATCGACAGCTCATCGCATATGCGCTCTGCCCGTTTGAATATCATTCAGGCAGGCGCCGCCGCGCGTATCGGTGAGATGGATGAATTCAACGCCAATCTTGCGGCTACGGCCGATCGTATCAAGCAGGCTGAAGCCGGCCTTAAAATCTATCTGAATCGTAAAAGCAAAACACCAGAAGGCATCAAGCTGGATGAGCAGTTACAGGCGCGTTTCAAAGAGTATGTGACGAAGGGTTTGATGCCGATGATCGAATCGGGTAAACAGGGCAGCTTCGAAAGCATTATTGCTCAGGAAACCGATACGACACGCAAACTGGACAACGCCTATAAAGCCGTTCTGATGGAGGCGATTAAGCTTCGTGATGTTCGCTCCGCTCAGATCAACGATCAGGCGGCAGAGCAGTCACGGATTGGATTTATCGCAATGGGCTCCGCGTTTGTTGCCGCTCTTGTGCTGGTGCTGCTCACCTTTGTGTTTTTACGTCGTGTCGTCATTAACCCACTGCGCAATTCAGTGGCGCACATAGAACGTATTGCTCAAGGGGATTTAACGGCACCCACTGTCCCGCACGGCCGTAACGAAATAGGTCTGTTGCTCGACAACCTGCAACGTATGCAGCAGTCGCTAATCAAAACGGTAGGTACCGTCCGCGAAGGGGCTATCGCCATTTACCAGGGATCAAGTGAGATTTCTGCGGGTAACACCGACCTGTCATCGCGTACCGAGCAACAGGCAGCCGCGCTTGAGCAGACTGCGGCCAGCATGGAACAGCTCACCGCGACGGTGAAACAGAACGCAGATAACGCCCATCACGCCAGCCAACTGGCAGCAGATGCGTCCGGCAAGGCGCGCAGCGGCGGCGATATGGTAAGCGGCGTGGTGAAAACCATGAACGATATTTCCGGTAGTTCGAAGAAAATTGCTGAGATCACTAACGTGATCAACAGTATTGCCTTCCAGACGAACATTCTGGCGCTGAATGCCGCCGTCGAGGCTGCCCGCGCGGGCGAACAGGGCCGCGGTTTTGCCGTGGTCGCCAGCGAAGTCCGTAACCTGGCTCAGCGCAGTGCGCAGGCGGCAAAAGAAATTGAATCGCTGATTGCTGAATCAGTGAAGTTAGTCAGCAGCGGTTCACATCAGGTAGGTGAGGCCGGGACGACCATGAGCGAAATTGTTGAGGCCGTGCGTCGCGTGACCGATATCATGTCGGAAATTGCCGCCGCGTCCGACGAACAAAGCCGCGGTATCCAGCAGGTCAGCCAGGCCGTTACAGAGATGGATAACGTGACGCAGCAAAACGCCTCACTGGTTGAGGAAGCCTCGGCTGCGGCTGCCTCTCTGGAAGATCAGGCTGGTAAGTTGACCAAGGCGGTGGCGGCTTTCCGTTTGCAGGATACGCCAGCAGCAAAACCTGTTCATCAGTCCGATAGCGCACCTAAGGCGCCTGCGCCTGTCTTGCGCCCCGCTGCCGCCACAAGCGGCAATGAGAACTGGGAAACGTTTTAGCCAAAGCAGACCGGTGAGTCAGCGACGTCGCTGAAGCGCATTGCCTGACGGCGCTGTCAATAACACTCGCCCTCTGAGCCGAACAGGCCAGAGGGCGATTTTGTGATGGTCTGGCAGTTAAATATGAAGGTCAGTCGGCAGGATAAGGCTCGACAAACACACCGTCCTGATGACCGCTCTCGTTAAAGAACCAGATGCCCTGCGGGTAATCTTCCAGGGCCACCAGAAACATGGTGCCTTCACTAAATGGTTCAACAGCCAGGATGGTGCCTGTACGACGGGGCCCACCATCCGTTTTCACACTGACGCGATCGTCTACCTTCATTTACCACTCTCCCGATACATTCCTGTTAACAGTTTAATCGAAGAGCCTGGGTAATGCAGGCGTTAGCGACGCGCGATGACCCACACGGCGTGAATGATGCCTGGAATGTATCCACACAGGGTCAGCAGGATGTTAAGCCAGAATGCTCCCCCAAAACCTACCTGCATAAAAACACCAAGCGGGGGGAGTAAGATTGCGATTAGAATTCGAAGTAAGTCCATAACCATTCCTTTAGGTATTGATAAAAAACCGTTTTGTTATCAAATATAGTCCCTTTTTAGCAGATTACTGAGAAAGTCAGGTAAATCTGAGTAATACGCATTTTCAGTTTCCTGACACTTCACTGCGAGACGTTTAACAGGTACAACAGGTAAACTTTTTTTCGTTGCTTTCCTCCCCAGGAAATACAACACACCCAAAGTAACAAGGATCATTTGCCCGCGCAGCGCGGGCTTTTTTTTCTGTCCCGCCCTCTCATTTTCCGCTAAATTGTATGTTTATTACCCAATCCAGCCGATGGAGGTTTGCGATGTCGCTTCCCCACCCAGCCGAAAAGCATGAGCGGGATAAAGAAATGGACGCCCTGCTGCAGGCTATTGAACCCGGTAGCACCGGTGAACTGCAGGACTACTTTTCCCCACACTCGCAGTCAGTGACGGGGGCGGATGCCCCTCGGCCAGGGCTGTGCCGTGAACCTGCGGAGCAGTTTGAAATGGATATTCATGATTGTCGTTATACAGAGATAAACCGCTAGGCAGCGCAGCAGCACTGAATTTGGCGCAAAAAAATACCCGGCGCGAGCCAGGTAAGCAGTCAATTCGTTACACCAGGGAATTCATATTGCTCGTTCAGAGTACGCTTCCCGTTCGCCAAAACAAGCCTTTCCCGTGCGCGTTTCACTCATTTCGCCCTAACTCAAACTGGCCACTTTCACCCTGAGCCTTGTTATTTCAGCGATATTCGCTGCACGAAATGACGGCATCGCCGATTTTATCCTTCGGGTTTTAGGAATCCTCCTGGTTATAGGGGTTGCGGTGCGCAATGCTAAGCCTGCTGTAGACTCAACTACACTAAAACTAATGTCGAACTGGAGTGAAGGAGATCAGGATGCCGAATCTGAATGAATCGCTAATGATAGTGACCGACCTCGATGGATCGCTGCTTGACCACCACGACTATAACTGGGATGCCGCAGCAGACTGGCTTGATACACTCAACGCGCACGCCATTCCCTTAATTATTTGCTCCAGCAAAACCGCCGCTGAGATTCTGCCACTGCAGCGTAAGCTCGGTATTGCCGGCACCGCCTTTATTGCTGAAAACGGCGCCGTGCTGTACCTCAACGAGAGTAAAAGCGTGCGCATTCCGGACGACAAGATGAACTATGCCGCAATCTGCCGGGTGCTGGCAGCGTTACAACAGCAGTTTCGCTTTACCGGCTTCCATGACTTCAGCGATGTCGATGTTTCCGCCATGACCGGCCTGAGTGAAGCGGATGCCGCCCTCGCCCGTCAGCGTGATGCTTCAGAGGTGATTGTCTGGCGGGATACCGATGAGGCCTTTGACCGCTTTCGCAAGGCACTTGCCGACTATCATCTTTCCCTGACGCAGGGCGGCCGCTTCTGGCATGTCATGCCTGCCAGAAGCGGCAAAGGAGAAGCCTTGCGCTGGCTGCTGTCTCACACCGACCGGGAAGGCGTTACCACCCTTGGCCTGGGCGATGGCCCGAACGATGCCCCGATGCTGGATGCGGTTGACTATGCCGTGGTGATCAAAGGCTTCAGTAAAACACCGGTTACCTTACAGCGCGCGGAGGATGCCAACGTATTCCGCACGACACATCACGGCCCTGAAGGCTGGCGTGAAGGGCTGGACCATTTTTTGACTCAGCCATGAAAGGCTGTTGTTCCTCTCGCAAAACCATAAGGATGATGCAATGAGTGATTTCTTTCAGAATGGCGTAATTACTAACTTTCATAATCTTACGCACCGCAGCGTTGAGTCGCTGGAAAAAGAAATGGTGCGTTTTGCCCGTAAGCGCAAAATGGGATTGATCCTGCCTTCCCTCTTTTCCGAGCTGGAAGGTCCGGCGTTGACAAAAATTGTTGATGAACTGGCTAAGGTCCCCTATCTGGATGAAATCGTTATCGGGTTAGATCGGGCTGACCGTGACCAGTTTCTGCATGCCCGCGAGTTTTTTTCCCGACTGCCGCAACGGCACCGCATCCTGTGGAATGACGGCCCCAGACTCAAAGCCATTGACGCGGAACTGGATAAAGAGGGGTTGTCGCCCACCCATCCGGGCAAAGGACGCAACGTGTGGTTTTGTACCGGTTATACGCTGGCCTCGGATCGCACCAGCTGTGTTGCACTGCACGACTGCGATATTGTTACCTACGAACGCGGCATGCTGGCACGCTTGCTTTATCCGCTGGCTAACCCCGCTTTTCAGTATGAATTCTGCAAAGGGTTTTACGCACGCGTCGCTGACGGTAAACTCAATGGCCGCGTGGGCCGCCTGCTGGTAGGCCCGCTGCTGCGCTCGTTACAAAAAGTCTATGGCCACTCCGAATACCTCGATTACCTGTCCAGCTTCCGTTATCCGCTCTCGGGCGAGTTTGCGATGCGCACGCACGTGCTCAACGGCATTAAAATCCCCGGCGACTGGGGACTGGAAATTGGCGTGCTCTCTGAAATTTACCGTAACTACACCACGCGCCAGTCGTGTCAGGTGGAGATTGCAGATCACTATGATCACAAGCATCAGCCGCTGGCAGAAGATGATGGCACCGGTGGCCTTAAGCGCATGAGCAACGATATTGTCCAGTCGCTGCTGCGTAAGCTGGCAACCATGGGCGTGCCGCTGACCAGTGACTCATTCCGGGTACTGAAAGCGACCTATTACCGTAATGCGCTGGATATGATGGAAATCTATAACCATGAGGCGGCAATGAACGGCCTGAAATTCGACCAGCATGTTGAAGAAGCGGCCGTCGAAATGTTCACCCAGTCGATTCTGGATGCCGGTCAGTCCTTTATCGAGCGCCCGAACGACAAGCCGTTTATTCCCAGCTGGAGTCGGGTTCAGTCGGCCTTTCCGGATATCCTGCAGCGTATTTATAAAGCGGTAGAAGAGGACAACGACGGCAACGTATAACGCTGCAGGCATCGCGCCAGTGAGGATGGAGAGTGTAATAAATCCAGTCAGGCCGCCGTCGTTAACGGCCTGACTGACAGAAATCAGGAAGTAAACTGGAGCTGCGATTCGCTGGAATGGCTGAGCTCATCGGTGCGAAAAGCCTCATTCCTGACCGCATAACCATCGTACCATCGACATTCAACCATGCCGCTGGCATGTCCGGTCACCACCATCGTTTGCCCGCCTTCCTTATGCTGTACTTCATCACTGATTGCAAAAACCATGTTGCGCCCTCTTTGAGAAATGACTGTCATTGAAACCATTTCTTTATAGCATGGTAAAAGAGTTGCTGCTGTTAAGACGCGCATAAAAATGGCGAATTCAGAATAACGTAGAGAGATATGTCGAAAACAAATCAGGCGGATAAGAATTATCCGCCTGAGGCGCTGAGTGGATTAGATTTTGCAGCCTTCACAATCGGCATCATCAATCAGGTCTTCTGGCACTTCGCCCGCCTTTTTTTCTGCCTTCGCTTCGGCCTGCTCTAACTGAGCATCAATATCAAATTCAAACATGTCATCGCTCATCGTTTTCTCCCCTGAACGCGTTAAAGAATGCGCTTTTATACCGATTACTCACGCAGTTTGGCAATAAGGTTAACCACTAACAGCACGATCGACCCAATGATAAAACCAATCACCAGGTTTGCGCCGTTGCTCAGCAGGCCAGCAACCAGGCCGCTGAAGGGTGCGATCGCATTTTCAATCAGATGATGCAACGGCGTCAGGCCGTGGACGATAATGCCGCCCCCGACCAGGAACATGGCCAGCGTACCGACAACGGTCAACACTTTCATCAATACGGGGGCTGCGGCCAGTAATACTGCGCCCAGCGCCTGGGCCACGCGTGACGATTTATCACGTAGCCAGAACCCTAAATCATCGATTTTAACGATGCCGGCGACAATGCCGTATACGCCAATCGTGACCAGAATCGCAATACCTGACAGGATCAGCACCTGATTCAGCAAGGGCGCTTCGGAGACGATACCGAGGGTAATGGCCACGATTTCAGCCGACAGAATAAAATCGGTGCGCACTGCGCCTTTGATCTTTTTCTTTTCGAAATCGCGCGGGTCCTGTTTTGACAGCTTATCCAGGCGTTGCTGACGCGCCTCTGGCGAGTTCTGCTGTTTATCATGCTGCAGACTGTGCAGGACCTTTTCCACCCCTTCATAACAGAGGTACGCACCGCCAATCATTAACAGTGGCGTAATCAGCCAGGGGGCAAACGTAGAGATAATCAATGCCAGCGGCACGAGTATCAGTTTGTTGAGGAACGAGCCTTTGGCTACGCCCCATACGACCGGCAGTTCGCGATTGGCTTTCACGCCACTCACCTGCTGCGCATTCAGTGACAAATCGTCACCCAGCACGCCTGCCGTCTTCTTCGCGGCGACTTTTCCCATTACCGAGATATCGTCCAGCAGCGTGGCGATATCATCGAGCAACGTTAATAAACTGGTTCCTGCCAAAGTATTTCCCTTATTCGGTCATCAGCAACGGGTTATGTCTGCATCAGCCGCAACGCGTCATCCTCGACGAAGCGCGTGACAGTGCAGCCCGTCGTGCCTATTCCGGTTCGTTATGTTGACAACATGGGCATCGTTCAATTTCTGTCACGGTCATATCAGCGATGCCCTCACAATCCCATTCGACGCGCACCGCTTGTCCTGCGAGTCCATCCATGTGCAGATATTTACTGACCGGGCTTTCCGTCATGCCGGTTATCTCTTCCGTGGCCACCAGCGTTTCCCCAGCATAGATTCTGGCGGTCGCTTTGGTATTCACCATGCGCTCATCACGAATCTGATACAGGCGTTTAACCGTCAGTTTTATGCTGCTCATTGCGGGCTCCCGGTCACGGAAAAGCGTCTATCTAACATTTTATGTTACTGATTAGCAAGGTGGGATCATTCATCCTCTCGGTAATGATGAATTCCCTGATGATCGATTTCAGCGCTGTCATTCATCGCCAGCAGCCACTCTTCGAGACGTTCAAGCAGGGCTTCATCGTCCAGTTTGAGTTTACCGCGTAGCGCGCATTCCCAGATAATCAGCACCTTCCAGCCACTCTCCCGCAGCTGCCGGACATAACGCCGATCCCGTTCTACATTACTGTTTATTTTGCCCGTCCAGAACTCGGTGCGCGTGGCGGGGATCTTAAACAAATAACAGTGGTGGCGGTGCCAGAAGCAGCCATGCACAAAGATAATCGCCTGATGCGAGGTCACGACAAAGTCAGGGCGGCCTGGCAGGTTTTTGTCCTGTACCCGATAGCTGAATCCACGATCTTTGAGCAGCAAGGCGATTCGCTGCTCTATGGCAGTGTCCTGTTGACGAATTGCGCGCATATTTTTACTGCGCGTTTCGCTGGAGTGAACGTCGGCCATAGCACCTCCTTAATAGCGACTTATTCAACTTTAGTCGTCGCCCTGAAAAGTGAAAGTCGGCCAGATAAAAGCAGAGAAAATATTTTCACCGCCAGCCCGCGCCGTTTTGATCTGACGCGGGCAATTGTGCCTTTCTGACGCTGGCGCACACTGAAACACTATTCTGACCTGCGCCCGCAGATTTCCTCCTCGGGCAAGGAGTGTTAGCATACGCGCTTCACTGTTAAGGATATTTGCATGCACGCTGTCGCAACCGCTGAACCTCTTCTCCCTGCTGTTCTGCATTCCGATGAACTGAACATGTTACAACAGGTGCTGTCGATCTATTCCGTTAAGGACGTTGTCGCACGTTTGCATCAGGCAGGCTTTCCGCACTGGACGCCGCCACTGCTGAACGCTATTCGTCAGGGCAAGCGCGCGTTACCCTCGCTGGCCGCCGCAGAACTATCGCTGTTGCAGGATTTGTTGCCTGCACGTCCTGCCCATTATGATTCTCCCGATTTCCGCTTTATCGATCTGTTTGCCGGCATCGGCGGTATTCGACGTGGCTTCGAGCGCATCGGCGGTAAATGTGTATTTACCAGTGAGTGGAATAAAGAGGCGATTCGCACCTATCGGGCGAATCACTACAGCGATCCGGCAGAGCACCACTTTAATACGGATATTCGCCAGGTCACGCAGCCAGCCGGCCTTACTGACGAACAGGCGATCTATCAGTCGATTGATGCGGCCATTCCCGACCATCAGGTGCTGCTGGCGGGCTTTCCCTGCCAGCCCTTTTCTCTGGCGGGCGTCAGTAAAAAAAATGCGCTGGGCCGGGCTCATGGCTTTGAATGTAAGGCGCAGGGCACACTGTTTTTTGACGTCGCCCGCATTCTGGCGGCAAAGAAACCGCCATTCTTCGTCCTGGAAAACGTGAAGAATCTCAAAAGCCATGATAAAGGCCGGACGTTTGCGGTGATTATGGAAACCCTGGACGAGCTGGGCTATGACGTGGCGGATGCCCAGGCTGGCGCGCCCGATCCGAAGGTGATTGATGCACGCTTTTTTTTGCCGCAGCATCGTGAACGTATCGTTCTGGTCGGCATCCGGCGGGATATTGCTGGCTCAGCGCAGTTTAGCCTGCGCGACATTCGCCAATTTTTCCCCGCCCAGGTGCCCAGCCTACAGAGCCTGCTGGAGCCGCAGCCCGACGACAAATACATCCTGTCACCCGTATTGTGGCGTTACCTCTACCAGTACGCTAAGAAGCATAAAGCACGGGGTAACGGGTTCGGCTTTGGCCTGAATGATCCACACAATGTGCATTGCTGCGTGCGCACCCTGTCAGCCCGATACTATAAAGATGGCTCAGAAATTTTAATCGATCGCGGTTGGGATCGGGAAAAAGGGGAAGCCGATTTTCTTGATGCCGCCAATATGGCGCGGCGGCCCCGTCGGTTAACGCCGCGAGAATGCGCGCGACTGATGGGATTTGATAGTGCAGACAGCCATCCCTTCCGCATCCCGGTATCCGATACGCAGGCCTATAAACAGTTTGGCAATTCGGTGGTGGTACCGGTGTTTGCCGCCGTGGCGCAGTTGCTTTCGCCCTATATCCGCCAGTTGAACGCATAATTCCCGCTAAAAGTTGCGCTTAGGCGCAACAATTCCTCTCTTTTCCTGCCGTCCGGCGGGATTGTCACAACGCCGTCATGCAAGCCCAGAATACTGCTGCTTTTTCAATGGATGGGTAGAATGATGTCACCTCTCACTTTGTTGTCGCGGCACGTGCTGAAAAGACGTTCCCGCTTTAGGTTTCCGGCGATCCCCACCTGGCTAACCAGCCTGCGCGGGAACTTTATTTTGTTCGTGGTGCTGTTTTGTTTGCTGCAGTCCATCGGGATTGTTCTGCTGACCGCTCAGGTGAGCCAGAACAAAGTCAACCTCACCCAGGCCAGCGCCATGCGTGACCGGCTGGCCTTGCTGGACCGCGCACGCGTCGAGCTGCTTACGGCCAGTGATAACAGCCACCGCGCCGGGCTGTATTTAATGGAAGATCAGAAAAGTGGATCGGTTGACAGCTGGAAAAGTCTGGCAGAAACAGCCAAATCGTCTTTGCTTCATGCTGAACAGCTTTTTGCTCGCTATCACGCCGCACCCGGCGGCGAACTGCAGCAGGGCTTTACGTTGCTGAAACAGGGACTGGAGGAGCAGCTAAAAGGTCTGGAGGGGAATAACATTGACGCCTTCTTTATGGTACCGATGCAGGCTTACCAGCAGCAGTTCAATAGCGCCTGGTTTAACGAGATTACGCAGACCAATAAACAACTCACTGCGGTTAACAGCCTGACCCTTCAGACACTCATGGAAAGCCGCAACCTGGCGCTAATGGTGACAGGACTGCTGTTTGTCCTGCTGCTGACCGGCGGCATATTGCTGCTGCGTGGTGTGATCGTCCCCTTACGTCTGGCCAGTCGACAGTTACAGGACATCGCAACCGGTGATTTAATCAACTGCCCGGTTCCACCGCGTTTGCAATCGCTGGAAACGTCCAGACTCTTCAACGCAGTGGCGGAGATGCGCCAGGGGCTGCGCACCATCGTGGCTGAAATTAACACGATTGCGGCAAGCGTGGCCGAAGGTACGCGTGAAATGCAGCATACTAATGAGCAGGTCAGCGAACAGTATCAAGCGCAAAACAGCAGCTTTAGCCATATTTCCCAGCGCCTGCATCGCGTGTCTGAAGAAGTCGAAAACAGCACCCTGTTTTCTCAGCAGGCCTCTGAACAGGCGCATTTCGCCGACGATCTGATGCAGCAATGTACGCTTCAGGTGGATGAGATGGAGGTTCAGATGCGCCATATCGTCGCCTCCTCCGGCGAAATCGCGGGTATCGTTGAGATGCTGGACGGCCTGTCACTGCAAACGCGTTTGCTGGCGCTCAATGCCGCCATCGAATCCGCTCATGCGGGCGTGTATGGACGAAGTTTTGGCGTGGTCGCGAAAGAGATGGGCAACCTGTCAAACAAGAGTGGCGAATCGGCGCAGCAGATCAACGGTCTCGTTAATCATACGCAACTGCACATTTCAGAGGGCTTCAATAAGGTGAAATCGCTTGAGGCGCTGTTTAACCAGATAAGCCAGTCGGTCAGCGCCGTTGTGACACAGTTGCAAGAGCTGCAGGAAAACGCCACCGCACAAAGCCGCCGCGTGACGGGCATTGCTGCAGAAGTGGTGGCGCTGGATAAACAGCTTCAGACGAACGAAAGCCTCACCGCCCGCCAGGGCCGCACGGTCGATACGCTACAGCAGCAGGCCGCGCGCCTGGCCGAAAGCGTGCAGCAGTTCCGTATCACCCTGTAGCCGTTAAGCTTTGGATGTAAAAAAGCCGCCAGTGTTAAAGGCGGCTTTTGATCGTTTTGCGGGGACAAACACCGAATTTTACGATTTCTTTTTCTTGCTCTGCTTCTTCAGCAGCGTGCGCAGCTGCTTGATTTCGCTGGAGCTTAATGCATCCGATGTGTCTTCCTCTGTATTCTGGCTGTCAATGACAGGCTGAGCAGGCGCATTGAGGCTGGACTGAAGCCGTTGCACGATTTCCTGACTCATTGACACCTGATTTTCCAGCGCCAACTGTTTGATGTGTTCTTTCAGTGCAGGATCAATTTTAATCGTTAAATTAACAGTTTCGGTCATTTCATCACTCCTTTATTGTTATTACTGCCACGCTACCGGATGACTGTATCGATTCCTATACTGTCATAAAAATTTAATATTCAGCGTGTATAGGGCTAAAGTCGTGGAGTACTGACTCATCCAGACTGACTAAGTTGCCTTGCAGTTCCGCACACAGCTTGGCCATATAGTGCACCAGAAAGTCCGCATTGTGTTCTGCCAGCCTGCGCCCTGCTTCGGTTTGCATGGTTTCTGGCAACCGCAGTAGCTTGGTCTGAAAGTGATCCAGCGTCCACTTAACATCATTGAGTTCCCGATCTTTACCGAGCGGATCCTCGCTGTTAAACAAGGGGCGATTCATGGAACCTGCCGTATAAAACACCCGCGCCAGACCGATAGCACCGAGCGATTCCAGCCTGTCGGCATCCTGCACAATTTTTGCCTCCAGCGTTTTTGGCGTAATGGCGGCACTGAAGCTGTGCGACTGAACCGCATGCATGACCTGCTCGATCAATTCCTCAGGAAAATCGATGAAATCCTGTTGTAAAATGCGCTGCGTTTCACTGGCGGCATAGGTGGATGCCTTGTGACGCTCAGGGTGGTTTTTCGGTAAATTCACCACATCGTGAAAATAACACGCGGTCAGGACCACCAGCGGATCGGCCTGGGTGCCGGCCATAATGCGTTGAGCGCTCATCCATACGCGGCGTAAATGTGCGATATCGTGCGCGCCATCATCATGAATCCAGTTGTTTTCAAACCAGGTCTCATAGCGAGCCTGCCAAAGCGTAAGTGACATATTCTCTTTCCTGTTGGGTTGACGTCCGTCCTGACTGACGATGAATTACGCGCTCAGGCCCGACCATCATAGCGAATGGCTAATGACATTTTCTTTACACAGCAGAGGAATATCGCCCTTGCCCCAGGATAATTTCGAAAAAAAATGCGACGCTGATCATTTTTATAGCATTTTGCCGTAATTAAAACGTCAGTTTGCTGCTTTTTCAGCCTTGACTGATTTAATTGCGGGCAGGTTAATTAGTTTAATAAATGTAATGATTAATGATAGGCATTTTCTCGGGGAGTAACAAAAAACATGACATAACCTGTTCGCACTTATCATTAAAATCGGCAAAAGTTACACACAGATAAATCTGAAAAGGTTCCTATTTTTGCCGATATAACGTACTGTATTCTCACTATCAGATGTCCCGGAACGCGCATTGACAATAGCATTGTTGATTTTTTATCCGCCCCCGTTTTTCGGGACAAAAATCACCAATGCTCAGATGACTATGAGACGGCAAATTGTTAAGGGTAATGATTTATAGTTTTTATGATATTGCCACCATTTAGATGCCCTTGTTGTTTTAGCAGTAACCGGGTTCTACTAATAAAAAGAGGTAATCCATGAAAGAGCGGCCGATTCTTTTTTCCGAACAGCGGGTTCGTGCCCTGTTAGTTGGCCAACAAACGCAAACCCGGCGCATAATGAAAACGCAGGCTTTTGGCCCGGGGCAGGATCACCACGAAGGGGTTCATGCTTTTGACGTTCAGGCTAACCACCTGCATGGCGATAAAATGATGTCGATGAATGACATTCGCTATCACTGCCCGTACGGTATGCCGGGCGACGTGCTTTGGGTGCGCGAAACCTGGCGTGGGCCGATTGTGCCGCAGGATGCCCTGGCGGATTACGAGCGCGATCCCGTACCGTTCCGCACGCCGGAATTTTGCCAGTACCGTGCTGACAGCAATGAACTGGGTCAGCATACGCTGAGCGGCCCGGATGACGAGCAGTTTGGCTGGCAGACGGCCATTCATATGCCGCGCTGGGCCAGCCGTATCAATCTGCTCATTACCGATGTGCGTGTGGAGCAGATTCAGGATATCAGTGAAGATGACATCATGGCTGAAGGGGTCCAAACCGACTCGCACTTTCTGAATAACTTTTTCACCATGAATGTGAATTCAGAAATGCCAAAAGAAGCCTATCGCAAGGCATGGCAGAAACAGTACGGTGCAACCAGCTGGCAGGTAAACCCGTGGGTGTGGGTCATTGAGTTTGAGCGCGCCGGGCGTGAGTAAATTTAGCCTGCGCTTTGCGGGCTAAATCACAGACAATCTCCTCGCTAACGGTTTGAATATACCGTCTTCATCCCTGAAGCCCGACAATGCCAGCATGACGTTTCGATGCTGGCATTTTCCTGTCTGGTCTCTCAGGATTCTGCGACAGCAGCATTCAGTGCGGAACTTACGATGTTAAAATGGCCATGGAAAACGCATAGCGATACCGCCGTCACCGAATTGCCCTGGCAGGCCGGTCTGGCACAGCCCATCTTTACCCTTCTCACACAGGATGAACAGCAGTCGCTGACAGAACTGGCCCAGCGCTTTCTGCAGCAAAAAAAGCTGGTTCCGCTTGAAGGCTGCCAACTTGATGCGCTACGTAGCGTGCGTATTGCCCTGCTGTTCTGCTTACCCGTGTTGAAACTGGGTCTCGACTGGCTGGATGGCTTTCATGAAGTGCTCATCTATCCTGAGCCCTTTAATGTGGCGGATGAGTGGCAGGATGAAAACGGCCTTGTGCATCACGCGCCTGCCGTTCATGCGGGCCAGAGCTGGACGCAGGGCCCGGTGATCCTTAACTGGCTGGATATTCAGGATTCCTTCGATCTGTCAGGGTATAACCTGGTCATTCATGAAGTGGCACACAAGCTGGATGCCCGCGGTAGCGGCTACACCAGCGGCGTTCCACTGATTCCTCTGCGTGGCGTCGCCCAGTGGGAAAAAGACCTGCGTGAGGCCATGGCTGAGGTTGAAAATGAGGTTGAGCTGGTCGGGGAACAGGCCGCCAGTATCGATCCTTATGCCGCCAGCGATCCTGCGGAATGCTTCGCGGTGTTATCCGAGTATTTTTTTACCGCGCCGGTTCTGTTAGCTGAACGCTTTCCCGCGATGTATGGGCATCTCCAGCAATTTTACCAGCAGGATCCGTTAAGCAGAATCCAGATGACTGATCGGTGATTTGTTTACTTCGCGAACGCTTTGCATTAAAGCTAGCCAGTTGAATGCTAAACGCTTTTTTACAGTTGACACCTTGAGGCGACCTCGTTACTATTCGCCTCGTTCACACGATTCCTCTGTAGTTCAGTCGGTAGAACGGCGGACTGTTAATCCGTATGTCACTGGTTCGAGTCCAGTCAGAGGAGCCAGATTTAAGAAGCCTGCTTAGGAAACTGAGCAGGTTTTTTGCTTTTCTGCGTTTACCTTTTACATCTAAAATCTCAGCTCAGAATGGCCTCCAGTCTGGCCACCACTTCATTCACAATAACTTCAGGTATTCGTTCAAGATATTTGCCGTTCCGGGCTTCCATATCAAGGGTTCTGGGCTGGTCACAACGAATTACCCCCGTTGTTTTCGTTCCTGCGCCATCCAGTGAAACAGTAAACCCCGCTGCGCGGGCAAAGTTTCCGCCGTTGGTCACGGGAACAACCACAGGTAGCCGCGTAAACTGATTAAAGGACGCCGGAGAAACAATCAGTACTGGACGCCTTCCGCTTTGTTCATGCCCGGCATTCGGATCTAGTGAAACGAGCCAGATTTCCCCTCTGTCCATCTACAGGAGCTCCTTGCCCACCGCAGGCGCATCAATCCATTCCCGACCCTCTTCGCTTATTTCAGCGTGCGGATCGCACTGCGCCAGTAGTTCTTCGAGTGAATAGCGGGGACGTTTTTGAGGTTCAATTATGAGGCAGCCACTATCAATGGTCATGCCCACTTCGCTGTCCGTCGACAGCCCCAGCGTTTTCAGCACGGCGGGAGGGACCGCCAGCATGACAGATCCGCCAACCTTTTTCAGACGAGTGGTATACATAGAGCACCTCCGAATATTATATTTTAATATAACATCTGCGGCAGGCGATGCACAATTATTCATCAGATTCATTGTGATTTCCTTAACGTAATAAAGCGTGAAGAAAACCTTAATCCATCAGAGGACAGATCCGGCAGTTTTCAAAGGCGGCATTGCCGGTAAAACGGCGACCATCCTGATACATCAGGTGCTTCTTTCAGATCATGAAGCACTTCGTGCAGTCAGGAACTTAGTTCGTGGTAAGAAGGCCGATAATAGAAAACTGTTTTTGCGGTTCAAAGGATTATGACGGATCAGATAAACGAAATGCGGCGCAGCTTCCGTATCCGGGCTGCGCCGGAGGAACATCAGCGATAGCGCGAAGGCCAGATTTTTTCAGGCTCGACGTCTAACGTTTCAGCAATCAATCTTTCGCCTTTGGGCCAGCGGCGGGTAAGCGCATTAGCCAGTGTGGGGGACGCTAGCCCTGCCTGACGGGAAACCGCCGCCAGCGACGTTTCCCGTTTTTCAGGGCCGCAATAATGTCGGCGGGATGCCAGTCCTGTTGTGTCATGCCGTCACCTCGCCGATAAACTTCACGCCGTCGGCTGTGCGGAGCCAGCGCGGGGCTTCCATTTCGGCAGCGAAATAGTTGATCAGTTCATACAGCAGGCAGCTAAGGTGCTTCTCCGTTTCAGAGGCAAATCCCAGCCCCGACAGAGTTTGCGTGATAGCAAGGCAGTAACGACAAAGCTCCGTACATTCAGGCTCGAAACGGGGAGTGGTCGCAGGGAGAATGTCAACGGTAAGGCTTTCAACCAGTTACAAAAAACCATCGAAGGTTTTGCCACGCGTTATAAAACACTTATACAAAAAATACCGGTAGAAACGTTACGCACTAAACTCAAGTTCTGGTTTGTTACGAACCGTCCAGCACTGCATTTCCGACGCGAATCGGCGGACTGTATCCTCCTGGCATTGCGCGTCTAAAAAGCCGGGGCCAGAATGCACACATTCTGGCCCCGTCACGGCTGGCGTTATGAGCCGGAGGGCTGATGTCAGCACGCGCCGGAGGCTATTTCGCGCCCTCTGCCAGCTGTCGCAGCATCTCAATGTGAACAGGCTTATCGTTAAGCGCAGGGATATAGGTAAAGGACGTTCCCCCTGCATGCATGAAGATTTCTCTGTTCTGCTCATCCAGTTCTTCCAGCGTTTCCAGGCAGTCTGCCGCAAAACCCGGGCTAATCACCTGCAGGTTTTTTACCCCTTCCGCAGGAAGATTTTTGATGGTTTCATCGGTGTACGGCGTTAGCCAGGGCTCTCTGCCAAATCGTGACTGGAAGGTCATCACAATCTTCAACGATGGCATGTTAAGGGCTTCGGTGAGCAATTTGGTGGTTAACGCACAGCGATCCTGGTACTTATCCCCTTCGTTAGAAAACCTGACCGGTATGCCATGGTAGGAGACCAGTAGCGTATCCGGCACGCCATTGGCCTCGAATGATTCCAGCACAGAGGCTTTTAACGCCTCGATGTAGGCAGGATGATCGGCATAATCGTTTATGAAGTTGATCGCCGGCGTGTAACGGTTTTTCATCGTCTGCAGGTGACGGCTGACGCTGTCCCAGACGGAAGAGACGGTGGACGAGGAAAACTGCGGATACAACGGGATGACGATAATTTTATCGACACCTTTGGCCAGCAGTTTGTCAATGGCGCCGCCAATGCTGGGCTCGCCATAGCTCATTCCTAACTCGACAGGCATGCCCGTCAGCGCTTCGAGTGCGCGAGCCTGGCGAACGCTGTAAACCATCAACGGTGAACCTTCGTCCATCCAGATAGAGGAGTACAGTTTGGCCACGCGTTTGGCGCGCAGCGGAATAATCACGCCATGCAGGATTGGGCACCACAGGATCCTGGGTAAATCGACCACTCTGTAGTCGTGCAAAAATTTAGATAAAAACGTTTTAACCGCAGCAGTTGTGGGTTCTTTTGGTGTTCCAAGGTTAACAATTAAAACACCCTGTTTATTCGTCATTAGCTGGGACCTCTGAAAACCCATGGAAAAAAAGTGCCTGAACACTGTAGCACACTCAAGGACATCATCACCTCCGTCCTGGCCGCTGGCGTGCGCGGAGGCGAAACGAAAACCAGCTTAACTCACCCTTCGGATCGGCACCGACCGCTGAGTCAACGTTCAACGCCCTTTGCTGTCTCCGACACGGCCATATGCCCCGGGCTGTCGGTACAGGCCATCAATGAAAACACGCAAGCGCACCTGACAGTTTGCAAAAAAGTAAATCTGGCTCGCCGCGCTTCAATACATTTTCAGGCAGTGAATACCACCACGCGCAGCGACACCGCCTTTTTTAGTTTTTAACTCTGCGTTGCCTGAGGAGTCAAAAACAGTGGGTCGTATCTTACCATCGCCCTGCTGGCAAACGACCAATAGCTCTGATAAGTCCTGTCGCCCTCCAGGCCGGTTCGTGCTTTTTATCGCCATAACTGATGACAAAACGATCGGGTAATCCCCTGACTATTCAGGGGGGAACTATCACATCTTGTCGATATTTCGATTTATCAAAGTGAATATTGAGCATGCTAATATTTAGACGTCTATGCTCGTGCTGCCCGATTCCGCTTAAGTTCAGAAAGGTCTGGCGAGCGAGTCGGATCATGCAGCACATTCACTGTGCTTCAGCCAGGACAAAATAAGACCGAATACGGTCATGAATCAGACTGATGCAACCACTTTCGCCAACAGGCGGTTCGGGACAGGAATCATTATGCATAAAGGGGTTTCTACAGGCGAAGATGCGTTGCTGCAACACAGGTCATTTGTGGCCTTCTGGCTGGCCCGTACCTGTTCTTCGTTTGGCTTTCAGATGTTTTCCGTGGCCGTCAGCTGGCAAATCTATGCGATTACCCACAGCGCCATGGCACTGGGCATGATTGGCCTGATGCAGTTTCTGCCTTCGGTGCTGTTAGCCTTGCCCGCAGGGCATCTGGCAGATCAATTCGACCGTCGTCGTATCGTGGTGATTGGGCAACTCATTGAATGGGCCGCCCTGCTCGCCCTGGTGGCGCTGACGCTACTGCACTGGGCAGATAAGATTGAAATTTGGGGGTTGGTCTTCCTGATCGCCCTGGCTAAAGCACTTGAGTGGCCTGCTATTACCTCAATGCTACCTGCGCTGGTCCCGCCATCGATTCTGGCGCGCGCCATGGCGGCCAGTTCCGTCGGCGGTCAGGCCGCGGTGATTGTCGGGCCGACGTTAGGCGGACTGCTTTACGTGGCCGGTCCCGAGGTTGTTTACGGGGTTTCAGCGCTCTTTTATTTGCTGTCGCTAATCTTAGTCAGTCGCCTACGTTACGAACGTCCTCCTCAGGAACGTATGCCGATGACCCTGTCGAACATGTTTATGGGCGTGCGCTTTATTCGCGAACGCAAAGACGTGCTCGGCGTGATATCGCTCGACCTGTTTGCCGTGCTACTGGGCGGTGCTACTGCACTGCTCCCTATCTTCGCCCAGGATATTCTGCACACCGGGCCATGGGGCCTTGGCCTGTTGCGGGGTGCGCCGTCGGTAGGGGCGCTGTTGGTCGGCGTCTGGCTGAGCCGCAACAAGCTGGAAAAGCACGTCGGCATGATTATGTTTGGCTCCGTTGCGGGTTTTGGCCTGGCGACGCTGCTGTTTGCCCTTTCCACCAAACTGTGGCTTTCACTGCTGGCGCTGGCGGCGCTGGGCGGTTTCGATATGGTGAGCATGGTGATTCGCGGCGCGCTGGTTCAGTTGGATACACCGGATACGATGCGCGGCCGCGTCAATGCGGTTAACGCCATCTTTATCAATACCTCAAACCAGTTGGGTGAGTTTGAGTCGGGGCTGTTAGCAGCATGGATGGGCGCGGTGCCTGCCGCGGTGATTGGCGGCGTCGGGACGCTGGTAGTGGTCGGGCTCTGGATGACGCTGTTTCCGAATCTGCGCAAAAGGCAGAAGCTTGAGAATGAAACGGTGGGGTGATTGCGATGTTGAAGGCTGCAGCACTGAGAAATGCGCTTATTGACTGGCAAAGCCTGGCTGCAACATTGAATGCTGCAGGCTTTATCGCTATAGCCCAACCGCAAGTAGGGCTAAAATATTAGCAGATACACTGTGTAGTGACAGATAACAACGAAGTGCGCGAGTATTTTAATTTTACTAAGCAGATGATTAAGTAGATTAAGTGCAGGTATATTCAAAGGATCCAACCACACTAAATAATAAAACCGAGTAAGGCTGAGTTCTCTTTCTCGGCTTTATTTGCGAAATCAAATAAACTGAGAAGGTATATCCATATTATCAAACTGGGTTATTATTGGTAAAATACCACCCTCAAACTTAACTCCACGAAAGTCACATTTTTTTAATTTCGCATCAGTAAAGGTGCAATTAATATATTTCGTTGCTCTAAACTCAACTCGATCAAAAACAGTGCCGGTAAAATCACAGTCTACAAATCTTACGCGACGACCACCGTACTCAATTCCGGAGGATCCAGCCACAAACTTTGCTTTGACAAAATGACTTTCTTCACACACTGCATCATCCATATTGATTATTAGTTTACTTTTTGAAAAATTGCATCTTTTTATTTCTGCTTTGCATAAAAGAGCGCTATCTAAACACGCGTTTTCAAAGTCTACATTCGCAAGAATACTATTATTAATACTTCCTGATACTTTCGAATAAGACATATCAGTATTCGTTATCTTTGATTCGAAGAGGTTTACAGCCTTTAATTCACTTAATAGCGCAAAGAGGCCAATTGTCACGCCTGAGAGAAGAGTGAAATTTTGCTACTTAGTGACAGGCGGTGAGCATCCGTATATTCCGGGCTGAACTGGCCTCGTTTTGCTTCAGGTATTCGATGCACCGGTCAGCAGCAGAATCACAAAAATCCCCCCGATGCCTGCCGTAATAATCCCAATCGGCAGCTCCTGCGGTGCCAGCAGCGTTCGGCTGATGATATCCCCGCCACAGAGCAAAACCGCGCCGCCCAGGCCACACAGCGGTAACAGCAGACGGTGCTTTACCCCTGTGACCGGTCGACACAGGTGCGGTACCATCAGGCCGACAAAACCAATCACCCCGGTGAGCGCGACCAGCATTGAGGTCGTCAGCGCGCAACAAAGAAAGACTTCAATCCGCAAACGACTGACGTTAATCCCCAGCGACAGCGCCGTTTGTTCGCCCGCCAGCAGCCCGTCCAGCGAGCGATGACGCATCAGAGCAAAGCCACTCAGCAGAACAACACCAGCAAGCGCAACAGGCAGATTCTGCCAGCTGGCCAGCCCCAGGCCACCCAGCGACCAGAACATCACCGAACTGGCCGCTCGCTGATCGCCAGAGAAAATAAAATAGCTGGTGAGCGCGCCAAACAGAAAAGACACAGCCAGCCCACAGATGATCAGGTGTGCTGGGCTGCGCAGTTTTTTGAAGTAGAAAAGCAACATGACCGCAGCGGCAGAACAGAGCCCGCCCGCAAAGGCGGCAACCGGCAAGGTCAGCTCACCTAACCCGTTACCAAAACGGGTGATGACCAGCACCGCACCAGCCGAAGCACCGGAAGAGAGACCAAAAAGAAAAGGATCGGCCAGATCGTTGCGGGTGGTGGTTTGCAGCAGCGCTCCCACCATCGCCAGCCCGGCACCGGTCAAGGCTGCAAGCAACGTGCGCGGCAGGCGGAGATCGATCACAATCCGGCTGATCATTTCAGACTGAGGCATGGCGATCAGTTCCAGTGCGCCCAACACCTGCGTCAGGGATAACGCGACCGTGCCTTTGGCAACGCTGATTAACATCAGCACTGCCAGCAGAAGGACGCAAAAGCACAAGATGCAATAAAAACGGTAAGGTGTAGCATTCACGGCGCGGTTCCTGAATACAGGGCGCGCGCCAGTTTCTCCACCGCGGCAATATTAGCCGGGCCTGGCGTCAGCTCAGCATACTGCAGCTTCAGATAACGATGATGTTTGACGGCTGGCGTGAGTTTCATCAGCGGATGACTTTCCAGGAAATGCCGAAGGGCATCCGCCCCGCCGCCGGTTTGATAATCCAGCAAGATAATGAAATCAGGTTCGGTTGCCGCCACACTTTCCCATGACGTGGTGCCCCAACTGATATCCAGCCCCTCCAGCGCATTGGTTCCGCCGGCGGCTTCAATGATGGCGGTTGGCATGGCATATTTTCCGCTAGTAAACGGCTTATCTTCCCCGGAGTCGTAGACAAAGACCTTTAACGGCCGGACCGCGCTGGGCCGTTGAGGAATCATTCTCAGGCGCTCCTTCCAGTGATCAACTAAAGCCTGCGCCTCAGCCTGTTTGCCAAAGATTTTACCTAACGTCAGCTCATCGTGATAAAGCAGATCCATGCTGGCTTTATGCTTGTCCTTTTGGGTAAAAACGCAGCTTTCACTCAGCACCAGCGTCTTGATGCCGTACTGACTTAACGAGGCTGGCGTCACGTCGCCGCCCACCTTCATGCCATAATTCCAGCCGGCAAAAAAGAAGTCAGGATTCACCGCCACCAGCGTTTCCAGAGAGGGATACTTAGGCGCCAGCTCAGGAATGGCCCCCATCGCCTGCTTAAATTCCGGTGTCATCTTGTACCAGCCACTAATGCCCGTCAGCCCGACGATGCGATCCTGCAAATGAAGCGCAAAGGCCATTTCTGACATATTGAGGTCGTTAATGACCGCCCGCTCAGGCGGTGCATTAAAGGTAACCGGCTGACCGCAGCTTTCAATGGTGACCGGGAAATCGGCCGCGAGGGTTTGTCCAACAGGAATGCTCGCCAGCCATGCCGCGCAGCAGAGCCTTAACAACGAATCAGGCACAGTCTGGCACCTCGAAAATGCGTAAATGACTCCCGTTCGCGGGATGCGATACGGTAAAACTGTTTAAACCGAATACCGGCCGGAGATAGCGGGATGACAGGGCGCGAGCGGGCGCATCACATACTACCTGCTCCCCCTGTGACAGAATCAGCACGCGGTCGGCAAACGTATCTATCAGTGATAAATCGTGCAAGACCGCCACGGCCGTGATGCCTTTGTTTTTGATTAACGTCAGCAGCGCATGTCGGCCAAGGGGATCAAGATGATTGGTCGGTTCATCCAGCAGAATCAGCTGTGGCTTTTGGGCCAGAACGCGCGCCAGGGCCGCTCTTTGCCGTTCACCGCCTGATAACGCATCTAGTGAACGTCGCCGTAACGCCGCCAGCCCTGTTTCCTCTAGCACCTCACTCACAACGCGCTGATTGACAGAATGTGGACAGGCGCGCACATGAGGAAGACGACCCAGTCCAACGTAATCCTCAACCGACAGCCTCAGGTCAGGCACGTCGTTTTGCGCCATGACGGCGATACATGTGGCTAACTCCTGCCGTGTGTAAGTTTTGATGCAGCGACCGTTTAGCGTTATCTCATCCTTCTGCACCGCCAGCTCACGGCTGATCGCCCGCAGCAATGAGGTTTTGCCGCTGCCGTTCGGCCCGATAATTGCCAGGCGCTCCCCTGTCCCGATGCCGAAAGTGATGTTATTGAGCAGGCAGCCGCCATCAGGTTTGCACAGCGTCCCAATGCCCACCCGCAATATTGATTCACTGGCATGTAGTATTTCTGGCTGCATCAGATCACCTCAATTTTATGTTACGTTATAACATAACAATGGCAAGGTAGAATAACAAGCGCCCAGTTGACATGAAAAAAAGTGCCGACGACGCGGCACTTAAAGACAGGGATAACGAATGACGGAACAGGCTATTTAAATCGGTTATGCAACAGGCTGGCCGTCATCGCTAACATGCCTGCCCCCAGAGCGCTATGCAGCATAAAGGTATTCAACATAACGACTTCCTCGCGTTTACCGCTGTCCTGAGCGGTCACACTGCCTCAGCCAACTTTTCCTCGTTGGCCTCTTTCTCAATCAAGCGCATCAGCAACGATACCCGGCGATCGGTACGCTCTGGGGTATCCGGTGGCAGGTTGTAGCGCAGGGTGTAGAGCTTGCCCTTCTCGTTGTAAAAATCCACCACCAGCACAGGCAGAATTCCGCCTGGCACTTTATTGTAATTCACCGACAAGCGGGTCCTGCCTAGCTGCAGTTTGGCAGCCATGACGGTCTCGCCGACCAGTTTAGGATACAGGCTACGATCTTCGGGCACGCTGATGACTCTCATAACAGCCTCCTGATTCTCCGCTTGATAACATAGTGCGGAGAGCGCTGTTCACGCTCCCCGCTGTCGGGTCAAACTGCCATTAAGCCTGATGTTCAATCGCCTCTGAGGTGCGGTGTTCAATCGGAATGCGGCGAGGTTTCTCGCTTTCTGGCACCTCATGATGCAAACCGACCCGCAGCAGTCCATCCTGAAGCCGTGCGGTGGTGACTTTCATATGTTCAGGCACGCTGTAGCTCAGACGGAAGTCTGAACGACTGATGCCCCGATGCAGCCAGCCGCTGTTCTGGCCTTCTTTGTCCGCCTCTTTATCTGTAACCACCTCTTTCTGGCCGGTAACCGTCAGGCGACCGCCCGCCACCTCGATCTCCAGCTCGTGTTCTTGCCAGCCGGGGACACTGACGGTGAGCTCATAGTGCTCATTATCCGTTTGTCTGAGGTCATAAGAGGGTGAAACCGACACGGGCGCATCACCGGTCAACTGGCTGAAAAGCCGATCGATACGGTTGAACCGGTCTGAGAATGCAGAATCTGCAACAGAAGGAAACAGTGGAAAATTACGTAATGCCATGGTGATAACCTCCTGAATTAATCGTTCATTCAAAAGCTCATCTGAGTGGGGACCCTCCCCGTTTCTCACAAAAATTTATAGGATCTTTTTGGATGATTTCAAGGGATGAAAACGAAATTTTTTTGGCAGCTGGCGGGCCAGAACCTGGTGCCTTTTTGACGATGTTGAGTGACGCGCCGCGCCCTGTAAAAATGCCATGTCATCTCAACCGGGAGCGGCTTATTGCCTATCAGAAATGGTATTTAAACCGGACGCGTGCCCCGTAACGTTCGTTATCGCCACTGTGCCTTTCGGCATTAATCTGCGACCAGTAAGCGCCAAGGTAAATATCGAAATTTTGCATCTTCATGACATTGCGAAAACGGTAAGAGGAGTGGATGGTATGGATATCATACTTGCCTAAGATAAAGTCACTCAGGCTGGCTCCGCTGATATACTGTATCGTAAAGGCTTTCACATCGTTACGCGCGTAGATATAGCCAAGCTGAAAGTCGCGCCATAGTCCATTCAGCCCAGCACTGAAGTTTTGTTCTTCCGTCGCATCCATATAGGCCGTGCTGAGATTGATGACCGCCCCTGAATCTGGATTCGCACGTTGCCCGTCCCAGCTCAGCGTGGCGACATATCCATTGCGCTTAGACTGATCCTTAAACTGCCCCCGGTTATCGGTATAACCATAGGCATTGTTCACCACGTTGCTTTCCATGCCGACAGCCGCCGTGACGTCGCTATGGCGCCAGGCGATAACCGGGCGCAAATAAATAACATTCTTTTTATGCTCCATTGTATTCCCATGGTATTCCCCATTCTGGAACAACCTCGTTCCGTCATTCGCCATGGCATTTAATTCAAAATAAAAACGTTGCCATGTTTTACTTAGCTGAATAGCCCCCGCCGATCCCCGTCCGCGCGCCTCTTTCATCATGTAGATATAGCCATAGCCATCTTCGTAGAGATCGTTGGCCGTGTTGCCGGAATATTCGATAAGCGTGTCCTGATTGAGCGGAAACATATCGAAGGCTTCATAGCGGCCTACTTGCACTTTCCAGTCTTTTTCCTGACCAAAGAAGAAAGCCGCGTCGTCTAACTCAAGCCCGCCAGAGAGATCGGCAAGCGGTTGCACGGTAAAGCCTGCAAAGGATTGATCCGCCATGCTTCGGTAACCGTCCAGCCCGATTAAAATTCGGCCATTGACGTCCCAGCGTTCCGCTTCTCCTGCCTTCCAGTTTTTATCAGCACGGGTTTTTAATGAGGTAATTTGGCCCGTTCTGCTTGCACCATCGAGATTGAACTCAACATCACCATAGAGTTTCAGCGCGCCTTGTTCTGTATCAAACGTTATCGAGGAAAATGAAGCGGAAGAGATAAAAACCAGTCCCCAGACATAATGCCGGTATTTCATAACCAACTCCTTATGCTAAATAACCCTGAGTGAATAAATTTCTTAAAGGAAGTGCTTTTTTGAGGCTGTAATAAATTCGTTATAATTTTTACACTGACTTATTTTTTCTATAATATCGTCGTCCAGAATATTGGTGAGGAAGTCATATATCAGCATACTGTCAATGAACTGGTCCTCACTGATGGCCAACATGAAAACAAGTTTTACCTGTTTACCGCGATCCCACTCAATGCCCTCGGGAAAGATGGCGACAGAGACTGTGGTGCGTAGGGCAACAGGCCCTAACGGATGCGGGATGGCGATTTTATCATCCAGCAGCGTTGACGCCCGCGCTTCACGATCTAATACCGACGATAAGAAATGATCGGTAACCCGCCCTTGCGCGGTTAACCTGTCGCAAAGAAACGTAATTAATGATGAACGGGTATAATCTCTCGCATTTAATACAAAAAAATTATCAGCAGAAAAATACGTTAGCATCGCGTTGACAGGCTGTGTTTCAGACACCAAATAATATTTTATATTTTCGAGCTGCCCTCTCTCTGGAAACGGGGGCAATAGAATAATACGTTTATTCTTCTCAACGATATTGACCAGGCTGATGACAATATCTTCGTAAACCTCAGGCAGCAGACTATATTGCTCAACGGAGATCTGCCTGACGATATCTAACCCCGGGTACATGCTAAGGATTTTTTGACACACGACTCGCGTCGAGGCCATCCCCTGATCGCTAACCACCAGCGCCCGCATCCCCTGACCACTCTGATGGCTGATACTGTCTTCCAGAATGGCGCCAATATGCATGACCAGGTAACCGATTTCATCGGCACTGATGGTCGCCTTGAAGAACTGGTCCAGTTCGCTGAATGCACTAAGCGTTAATTCATACATTAACGGATAGTGGCGTTTTATTTGTTCCAGTAAGGGATTAACAATGGTAATCGCGTTGTTGACGCGAATGCGCATGGCTCTGATATGGCTTAGCAGCGTCGCCTGGGACAGCGCGTCATAATTGACATGAATAAACCACGATGTACTCACGTAGCTCAGGAAGTGATTCATTATCGTGCGTTCAACAGCGTATTGTTCAGAGACCAGATTGTGGCTGGAGGTTGTGGTACAAAAGGCGACAAGATTCATGGCCATGAAGTCAATTTCACTTTGCGAAAACGGCATCGCCGGGTTAGCGCACAAAGACTGGAGTACGGCTTCAGCCAGCGTTTTCCAGCCAGGTTCCGCATCGCAAAATTCAAAATCCCGTAGCCATTTGCCTCGCGCCATCCTCTCTTGCGCAATCCCTGTGATCAGGCTTAAAAAGCGAAGATTCGCGTCACTTATCGCAATCCTTTTCTCTGCAAGGCACTGGCTCAATGCGTTTTTGCAGTCCGGGTATGCCGTAACCGGGCCGACATAACTGTCCTCGTCAGTTGCCTGAGTCAGGCGCAGTCGGTGGTCGTAGATGCAACGCCGAAAGGCAATTTCGCTGCCTTTAAGCGTAAAGATGTCCTCACCCTCCGACACAATACGCAATTGATAGAGAGAGACGTGACGCTTCAGCAACGTAATATCATTTCTTAAGCTGTAGATACTGATAAACCACTCGGCTTCCCGCTCAGCAAGACTCACGCCCTGCTCATCAAACAGCAGTGCCTCCAGCATGGCAGCGCGACGTTGTGCTCCCGAACGTGTTTCATTCCATGGCCGTTGGCACTGATTCAGTAAAACCTGCAGAGCCTCAGGCTCGCTAATCTGTAATGAGAAGCCGTTTTTTCGCGAATAGATAAGACGGTTACCAGACTGGCTGACGATGTCACCCACTTCTTTGAGGTCAGTACGGATGGTTCTTGTTGACACCTTCATCTCTTTTGCCAGGGCGGCCTGCGTGATATCGCCCTGCGCGAGTGTCATGAAGATGTCCCTGACCCGTTTGCTGGTGAACAGTCTCATGGTTATATCCGTTTAATCAGCACCGTCTGCACGTCGTTAGGCTTGAGCGTCTGCCGTGCCTGCATGGGCGTCATCTCATCGAGCATTACGCAGCGCGCGTCCTGCAGAGGCGGAATCACGACATCGGTTTCCAGATGGGGATTATAAAATCTGATGATGATTCCGCTGTGGTCTTCCGCACATTTCACCGCACTGACCAGGGCATCGCGGTGTGTTGCTGGCAGGCTTAGCGCGCTATAAGTTTCGGGATAATCCCGCACCTCGTCATTCAGACAAAAACGCAGTCGTCCGTTCAGGAAGTCGCTGTCCTGATAAACGGGAAACTCGGTCAGCCAGGTTTTCGACACGCGCGCATGTTGGGCCTCATCGAATGTGCCGAGGTAAGTTCGCCAGCCAAATGAGAAGGTCATAGTTTTCAACAGCTGGGCATCGGGCGTTTCTACGATACTTTCACCGGACGCGCGGCCCGGCCGATAAAGCAGATTTTCTTTACCCATAAAGCCAAATGTGCGGAACAGCGTCAGCGAGAGCGTATTGAAATCATCCCCGACGATTTCGTATTCACGCACACCATTGGTGTGCAGCGTAAAGCCGTGCTGCTCATCGTGGAGATTGACGTAGCTTTGCATCGGTTCAATCGAGATCGGTTTTTCCTGCCAGCGCTCTTCTTCCCAGCACTGCAGCGCCTTGCCAAGTTGCACCGGTCGGGTGACCGCGCCAAACAGCTGATCGGCACAGGAAACCCGGGCCGCAATATCAGTGGCAAAGTGCACACAAAGACGATGACTCAGAACGTTGTTATCCACTTCCACATTAAAGCGAATAAGATCGTCATTCTGCAGAACGACTTTTACCTTGAGGTTCAGGGTTGTCGTGGCAGTGCCTGCCGCCCTTTCGGCTAAATCAGCCGGGACCTTGAGCGCGTAGCGAAGTATCAGGCCCTGGCTGACGGTACTCTTTTGTTTCTGAACGGTCGTCATGGTGCCCTCAGACGTAATCATCCAGTCGGCCCGAGGCGGCGAATAATTGTATGAATCCCCATCATCACCGTTTTCCACAAACAGCATTTGCCGCGGATAGCGTTTACCGCTCCGTTTATCGGTAATGGTTAACAGGCCATCGGCTTCCGCCTGAATATGGTAAACGTCATTTTCAGCCGTTGTCTCCTGGCTCAGCGCTGGCCTCGCGGCGTTATCCTCACTGAAATCAATGTACCAGCGGTCATAGCCCAGTGCCGGTAATACCGGGCTGTTAACGGTCAGACGCGTACGGCAGACTTTTTCAGGTTTATGCCAGGCTTTACCCGGATCGAGGCGAATCGTCTGATTAAGTACGTATTGCGTCAGGTCTTCTTCCGACTCGATAACACAGGGGATTGCTTTGCCGTTGCCGTCACGCAAGGTAAACGGCAGCCCCGGCAGCCAGGCCTCAAAGGTTATGTCTGGAGCAACACTCCACGGCAGTGGATTAAAAGCGGTGAAGGTAAAATCATGCTGGCGCGGAATGCGCTGTGTGATCAGTCGGGTATGTAACTCCAGTAAATTCTGCGCCAGCCCTTTGGCTTCTTTATAGCGGAAGAAGACATCCTGATTGGTATCATCGCTGTTGCATCCGCCGATGCTGTCATGGGCGGCGTTGTAAAACATCAGTTTCCATATCGTTGCGACAATATGTTTGGGATAGGCATTGCCCAGGCTCTGACTTATCGCCAGCACAGGCTCAAGCGTATTCACCAGCAGCGATTCAACTTCATTGTTTAACAGTTTCAGGTCGGCACGACAGGAGAAGATCGTTTTGTGCACGCGCGAATGCTTAGCTTCGGTCAGTTCACCCTTTAGCGTTCGAGCCTCTGCACCGGCTTCCTGTTCCAGCATCTTAACGACAGTCAGCGGATTGCTGATGAGGTACTCGCGGCTATCATCACGGGCATTAAACTGCTCGACTAATTCTGGCAAGTTGCGGCGCACGGGAGCCTGGTCGAAGCCATGAGGAAACAGCAGGTGCTGGCGATGACTGCGCGCTTCTATTGCAGCCATCTTCTCATCAAGAAAGGCTTTCATGGTTTCAGGCGTTTCATCCAGCAAGCCGCCGTAGTGATAACCCCACGGCATCTGCAGGGCAAAAACCCGGTCACCGTTATCACCCTGCCAGAAAAATTCTGTTTCGTGCAGCGTATTATCGGCGATGCCGCGCCAGAATAAGGCATGATGGATACCGAACTGGCGATAGAGTTGCGGCATATTGCCGCCCTGGCCAAAACAGTCCGGAACATAGCCTAGCTTCATTACGTTGCCATGGCGTTGAGCCACTTCCATACCGTAAAACAAATTCCTGACAACAGACTCCTGATGAATCACCAACTGATCCGTTTGGGTAAACCACGGCCCCGTCAGCAAACGTTCATCGGCGATCAGTTTCGTGAGTCTGGCTCGATCCTCAGGAGCCCACTGAAGATAGCTTTCGATAAGTGAGCTTTGTGCGTCTAATAAATAGCAGGGAAACTCAGGATGGGTTTCCAGTACCTGAATAAGATTTTTAATATGGTTATACAGGTAAATCCGCGAGCGTGAAGACGTAAAATACCACTCCTGATCCCAGTGCGTGTGCGTATAGAGATGAACTGTCCGCTTTTTCATATTATTAACCTTACTAAAAACCGCTTTAGTCGAATTTAATTTCAATATCGTCTGGGGAAGTATTGATGCTCTCGCTGTTCGCATCCGTCTCATTAAAATTCACTAAAACGTTAGCGCCTATTGCGATCACCAAGGTGCCCACCAGCGCGCCAAGAAAATAGGCCCACGGATTCCCGACGGTAAAACCACCGTACAAGCCCCCCAACGGCGGCATAATGGGATAGGCTTTAAACAGCGCCACCGTCATTGAACCCATGGCGCCCGCCAGTATGTTTAACGGAATTAATCGCGCGGGATTTTTTAACGTAAACGGTATTGCCCCTTCGGATATTCCCAGAATGCCCATAATCACCGAGCCATTACCGGCTTCTTTTAGGGTTTCACTGAAGTTACGTGGCCGGATAAAGCGGGCAGCGGCATAGCCTAATGGCGGAATAATAATCGCGACATTGACCAAAATAGCCGGTAAATAAACGCCACTCATAAACAACACATTTCCCGTGCCCCATGCCGCTTTATTAACCGGCCCGCCAAGGTCAAAACAGATCATCCCACCCAGTACCGCAGCCAGCACAACGGTATTGGTGCCGTCTTCGGTCATGCGCTGCACCCAGGCCATCAGCGAACTGTTGAGCCAGTGCAGGACATCGCCCAGTAGCAACAGCATCACGACAACCTGCAGCCCAACGGTAATAAACGGCAGGATAATTAGGGGCACGGACGAAGCGGCAGAACCGGTGATGCGGATTTTTCGTGATACCCATTCCGCAGAATAACCCGCCAGTAAGCCGCCCAGTACCGCTCCCAGAAAACCGGATCCGGTAACAGAGGCAATCAGCCCCGCCGCAAAACCTGGCGCCAGCCCTTTTTTCCCGGCTATTGAATAGGCAACGTAAGCACCTAATACGTAATTCATTAATCCAATGATTTTGAAGCCGATATCCTGGGCAAGATACAGCCATTTTTCCAGCCCGCTACTGTGGGCAAAGCTGTCCAGATTGGGTTCACCCAAGATGATGCCGATAATCTTAGCCACGGCGACGACTAACGAGCCGGCAATAATGACGGGCAGCGCAAAAGAGATCCCTGTCATTAAATGGTTTTTGATATTGACCATAGTTTTTTTCATAGTGTCACCAATATCACGGGTTACGGCGCGCCTCGACAGCCGCCACGCATTTTGCAATGACCTCGGCTGCATGTCCGACGCACTGACTGATTTTCACCCTAATGACGGTCTTACCGGCAAAGCGCTCTTCTTCTTCAATCGAGCGATCGGCGGCAATCAGCACAAAGTCCGCTTCAGCAATATGTTGCGGGGTTAATTTATCGATCATCCCCATCGCCCCTTGCTGTTCGATATGCACCTGATGGCCCTGCTTTCTTCCCTCTTTCTCAAGCGATTTGGCTGCCATTGGCGTATGGGCTAAGCCCGCAATACAGGACGTGACGCCTACGATATTCATGCTTCCTCCTTAAACTGGATTCGTTGCACCATAAACTGGAACAGGGCATCCCTGTTTTCGAGCGTAAATAAGGCTCGCCTGAAATCATCATCAACAATCTGGCTTGCCAGCGCGTTTATGATTTTTAAATGCAGAAGACTGGCGCCAGATTTTGGTACCAAAAGTGCGAAGATTATTTTGATGGGTTCGCCATCCAGACTTTGCCATTCAATTGCGTCATTCAGCCGAATAAAAATCACGCCGGCTTTTATTACGTTGTCCGTTTTGGCATGAGGCATGGCGATTTGACTTTCAAAACCCGTGGAATATTCATGCTCGCGCTGCCAGAGATCCGTTTTAATGTCATCTGCACTCAGCGCCCATCCCTGTGCAACCGCGTGCGAAGCAATAAAATCAAAGACCTCGTCTTTGCTGGTAAATGCTTTATTTAAGAATATGCTTTCGCGATCAATAAGCATGTTTTCCCTCTTGCCGGATTGTTCCGTACCTTGATGAAAATCCTAACCGAAACCTAAGGTATGTAAACACAAGCGGTTTCCGGTATGGTGCGGAAGATGTCTGCGGCAGAGCGGGCCAGAAATGGGAGCTTTGTCTAAATAAAAAAACGTTATGAGCGTGAGATCACTTGATTTGATAAGGGAAGGTTTAACAGAAGTAAGTAAGGCCGAAACCTATTTAGGGTGACAGGAAGGGATATATTTGGAGATGTGTGGTGTATTTTAGAAGACGGGAGACAGCGTTATCGTGTTGAGTGCGATTCAACGCGAGGATAAAAAAGGGGATGTGGGCGGAATGGGGGAATGAGTTGGTCTGCAAAGAGGATACCACAGACCAACCTGCGGGCTATATCATGCGACGCTGCCGGCCAACTCTGGCGAGGCGTTGTGTCCGGCAGTAAACGGCAAACAGAATGAAAGCTTGTCCGTTAAGTATCCAGCGAGCACCAGCCAGAGCAGCGAGTGCCAGAAGCAGCCACAGGCCTGAGTGACTACCCGAAATAACGCTGTAGGCCAGTAGTAAAATGGTCGATATCATCAACATCGCACAGAGATAAACTAACCCCGCCACACCGGTTGTATAACACCGCGCAAGCAGGTAACTGGCCGTGAGTATCGCGCCAATAATGACGATTGAGGGAACAAAAAAACTCAACGCATGTACCTGTGGGCTGAGCTGAGGTAACGCGTGCAGAAATGTCAGCAAATTAAATGCAAAGGCGATCAGCAACAGCATCAGAACTATTGCAACAGGTAGGTAGCGCCAGCGGGTCTGGCCGTCATCCTTTTCAATGATACAGCCCTAGATATCGTACCATCAGCGAATCCCGTTCCGGTCGGTCACGCAGTTATGCAGTTATGCAGTTATGCTCGTCGTGGGAACCGGCATGGCGATCCAGCGGGTTGCCCGAACTGTCCCAGCAGCAGTGACCTTTACCAAGTTGCACGCCATCTTGAGAAAATAGCCAAATAACATTTTAATATTGCTGGGTATTCCTCACTATCAGCACTCACAATAATAACTTACGTCTGACTTTAGGCTTTACAATTTTTTTACTCATTTAAAACTTAAAGATTATTATCATTTATTATTTTCCATATTTTACTCTTTACAGAATCCAAAAATTTATTAGCTTCACTCCTTTCTTTTTCATCATCGCGCCAAATATAAAAATCAGTAAAAGAACCATTCCCCTGCTCCATTGTTTTCCATGTATCACAAGCTTCCTCTAAGCTCTCTTTTTCAGAAGTACCTTCCTTGTTTAAGCAAATATCAAGTTTTTCAATTATTGCCAACACTCCTCTCATCCAATTTTTTTCATGTTCTTTCTCAAGGATTTTTTTCAGAATTTCAAATTCAATCAATAAATCGGCAAATATCTTTCTACAATCCATATAATTACCTCAACGGCCAACTATCAAGCACTTATACTCCACTTAGTCGCCACGGTTGCTCAACAAATATTTGATTTATATTCTATTCACCCAGATAAACTCCCCTTGATAGCGTACAGGCCCTTTATAAATAGTTGTCCCTTTAGGAATAAATAACTTGTATACAGATTCAATTAGAAAGTTGTCTGTCAATATACCATTTTTATCTATCCATTTTGGTTTTACTGCTAGGTCTATGTGTACTTTTGGTACAGAATCAGAAGCTGAATTCCCATTAATTTTTGCCAAAGGCCCGGATTATTAACCATTTCTTATTTATAATCACCTTTACACCTACTCACCCCCCACAGTTCAACCATCCCAGCGCAATTGGCGCATACTAATAAAAACAGGGATGTTCAAGAGCCCACAACCGAGTATAAAATGTTTCTCTAATCTCGATGCTACCTACATAATTTAGTATTGAGTACTATAACGTGACTATGCATCAAATGATGTGGCGACAGAATAATTGAGTCGGTTACCTGTGCTATCCTCCACATCTTCTAGCTCCCCACCTTATCTAGAAGCATTTGATATAGCTAATAGTTTTTAAGCTATTATAGGTCTCATTAAAATCATCGATAACTTCTAAAATTCAAGATAAGTAGATACTGCTTTTTCAGCATCTGACATTTTAAAAAGTAATGGATTATCGTAATCATTATAAATTTCCAAATAAGCTTTTACTGAATTGTGTATGTCATTATGATCCAGGATGTCAGCCTCTATCTTTTTAATTATTAATTCATATTTTTTAATGATGTCATCAAGCTTATTTTTTCCATGCCCTAAAGCTTCACTTTTGATTAAACTCAGCGTATCTTTTAATATTTTTATAACTTCATTCTTATTCATGTAGACAACCTATGGAGTATTAATTCTTCTAATGTTTAAAATCCAACTCTGATCCCAGTCTCGAGGAAGGATTATTTGATCAGCTTTCCCAGCAACTATTATTGCACCGGATTTTGTTACTTGAGGTGCAACCTCACCAATCTGTAATATAGTCCCCCTAGGCACCAATATTGTAGGTTCGCATTGTCTGGTATTTTTCCATGCTGGTAGCAATGCAGCATCAATCTTAGCTTGAATACTACTATCTGCACTTGTTGTAGAAATGAATGAACTGCAAGCACACCCGTTTTAGTTCCACGCACTTTTTGAGGTTTCCGGTTTTTCGGCCATCAGCCGGTACTCCTCCGGCGTCAGGTTATTCAGGGATTAATGAGGCCGCTCGATGTTGTATTCCATCAGCCAGCGACTTGTGATTTCCCGGGCTTCATTCAGCGTTCTGAACAGGTAAAAATCCAGGATTTCTGTTCGGTACGTCCGGTTAAACCGTTCGATAAAGGCGTTCTGCGTTGGTTTTCCCGGCTTGATAAATTCCGGCATCACTCTATGCTCTTCAGCCCACTGTGCCAGCGTCAGTGAGACCCGTTCTGGTCCGTTGTCCATCCGCAGTTTCAGTGGATAACCCCGGTTTGCCACGATTCTGTCCAGCACCCTGACCACCCGCTGTGCCGGGATATTCAGATCGATTTCTATGGCGAGGGCCTCGCGGTTAAAGTCATCAACCACATTAAAGGTCCGAAAGCGTCTGCCGCAGACCAGCGCATCATGTATAAAATCAATGGATCAGCTCTGGTTAAGCGCTTCCGGCGTAGCCAGTGGCACCGGGTTACGTGCGGGTAAACGCTGTTTTCCCTTGCGACGAAAATTCAGTTTCAGCAGGCAGTAAATCCGGTGAACGCGTTTATGGTTCCAGGTGTTACCCTGCCTGCGCAGCAGCTGGAACAGCTTTTTGAAGCCGTATCGCGGGTAGCGCTCTGCCAGCTCAGTCAGCACCTGGATCACCGGTTCATCACGCCGGGTATCGGGCTGGTAAAAACAGACCGTCCTGCTCAGCGATAACGTCCTGCAGGCCTGGCGAATGCTCATGGTAAATTGCGCAGTCAGGTAACCGACGAGCTCACGCTTTATCGCTGGTTTTAAAGCTTTTTTTCGATGACTTCTTTAAGTGCCCGGCATTCAAGGCTGAGAGCAGCAAACATCTGTTTGAGGCGACGGTTTTCATCCTCCAGGTCTTTCATCTTTTTTATATCAGAGGCTTCCATACCGCCAAACTTCGCTTTCCAGTTGTAATAGCTGGCTTCAGAGATACCGGCTTCACGGCAGACATCCTAAACGGTACGTCCGGCTTCGACGGACTTCAGAACGGCAATGATCTGGTGTTCGGTGAATCGGGCTTTACGCATGGTGATCTCCTCACAGGACATAATCAGTATGTCGGAAGATCTCTAAAAGTGAATGGTTCGGTTTACCGGGATGCTTACAAGGCGCTGCGCAGTGAACTGGAACAGGCGCTCCAACGGATGAGGGCAGCGCTGGCCTGACGGGCGGCGGCTAAAAGTAAAAAGCCGGAAGGAGTTCGGGGATTGCTTCCGGCTTTTTAATTATATTTCTTTATAAGCTTGTTCTGCATCGATAATAATACTTCCTAGCTCAAAGTTAAAAGGCCACTGATCAGCTACGACTCTTGCTATACCTAAAACTCTTTTATTTTTAGGGGGGGTATTATCTGATTGAATCAACCTTAATACTGTTAAAAAGCTTTCTTTAAATTTTGAGAGCTGGTTTATTGAGCTTACAGATAATACCTTCTCATCTTTTGTAAGGATAGCTTTATCAAGCTCATCTATAGCTTTCTGAATCTTTGCAACTGCTTTATTTAATTTTGTCATTTCATAAATCTAATAAGTTTGCGAGATCAGTTATGTATTTTTGAGTCTGACCACCTGGCAACCCGGCACCTTGAGCAGATGCCCTTCTTTCGAGGATTACAGAACCCGGTTTAACTTTAAATTGTGATATATTAGTCATCTGATTCCACTTGATTTTTACAACTTGGCAGCAAGTTTATTCCATGTGCTCTTAACACCTTCCCATAATTTTTTCCTTTATTAAGTTCGTCATAATATCTACCGTAAAATCAATGCATAATTCAAATAAAATTTAATTAATTCAAGTTTCACTACCAAATATTAAATAACTGTTTCCAGATTTCCATCTCTTCATCTGTAGCAAGACTATATCTTTGCTTCCGTTAACCTTAAATAAACTTAATCGTTATTGTGGTTTTTATTACTCCCCAGTATTCCATGTCATGTATATACCATGGTTGAATGATCTTGTCTCATAGGAAACTGAAATATCCCCCCAAGAGAACTCCCACCTTACTACATCATTTGAAATAAAATCAGGCTCTCTTAACTCTAATGATGAACAAAGCCAATTAGATAAGTTTTTTACTGAGTCATTTAACATTTCAATATTGGTTCGTTCATCCCAATTACTTAAGGAATCGTAATATTTACTTTTTTTATCTATAAGTTGCACCATAAACGGAAAATTAAAACATATTGGCCTTATATGCATTTCAAATTCTTTGTTAAAAAAAATTATTGAATCGATTAGATAATGATGAGGAAGGTTTTTTTTTATAAAGCCATGACTATTCATTTTTTTATAGAAATCGCTTTCACAAAAAATGTCTTCATCTGTAACATCCAAACCTAATTCATCTAAAATCATTGCGCCTGTAATTGGATCAAATTTTAATTTTTTCATATATCAATAATTTTCCCTGGGATTAACAAATGTCTCAATTCCTCTGGTATGAAGAACTGAAGTCCCCCGCCATCGCCATACATTTTATTCGCTGCAGCTCTACCGTAAGCAACGTCAATGTCTTCGCTTACATAAAATGCTCTTAATTTCGTACGCATAGGCCAGCGTGGGTCCAATTTAACTTGCAATGCTTGATGATAACCTAACGGATCTCCTCTATACTGATTAACTGTAGGGAACGTCACTACATATGCAGGTTGCTGGTCACCGTTAGGGTAAAGAGCATAGAGAATTGTACCTTTTTTAAGCTTCCTATTCTTGTAAACGTCAATTCCAGGGTAATCGGGGTTTTTTGGACCTTGCCATTTTGTTGCTTCCTTAGAAGGATTTTTACACTTCATCAACCCCAACGGATCCACCCAGCCCAGCGCATTCGGGGCATACTGGTAAAGGTTGATCCCGCCCGCCAGCCCTATCGGGTCATGCTGCGTAAACCGGCCGCTGTCCGGGTCATAGTAGCGAAACAGATTATAGTGCAGCCCGGTTTCACGGTCCAGGTACTGGCCCTGCATACGCAGGTTCTGCTCCACCACCGGAATTCGCTGGTTAGACTCGCGCAGCAGTTTGCCCCATGGGCTGTTCACACCTTCCCAGGTCTTCTGGCCTTCAACGTCGGTCAGCAGCTCGGGCGTACCATTCGCGGCGCAGTGAAACCAGAATATCTCCGGGCTTTCCACGCCATCAATACGGGCCAGCGGCTCATAGCTCTGGCTGTCGCTGTACACATAGGTAAGTGGAGTATCGTCGTGGATCTCCTGCAGCAGACGATAGCCTTCCCAGACAAAGCGCGTTGTGATGGCCTTGCCAGACGGCCTGCCCTGTAACAGTTGCTGGCGGGTTTTACTGATGCGTCGACCCAGCGGATCGTAGCGGAAGCTCACCTTAGTACGTGGCTTATTGCGGTCCCGCGGTTCGCTGATGACATCCGTCAGGCGGTGCTCACCATCGTAACGGTAGCGCCAGCGGGTCTGGCCGTCATCCTTTTCGGTGGTGCGGCCATGAATGTCGTACTGCCAGCGGATACCGTTCAGTTCAGTGACACGGTTATGCATGATATGGGAAGCGGCATGGCGATCCAGCGGGTTGCCTGCGCCATCCCAGCGCCACTGCTCATTACCCGGCTGCGCGCCTTCCTGAGACAGCAGCCGACCGGCGTTATCGTAGTGCCATAATGTCTGGCTGAACGGGTTATCGTCGCGCTCTTCACGGATTAGGTTGTTGCCGTAATCGAAGTCCCGCCGACGGGACCAGACGCGCGGCGCAGGACGCTGTGCTTCACCTTTGAAAACGTCACGGCGGCGCAGCCTGCCTAACCGGTCATACTCACTGCGCGTGGTCAGGCCGCCCTGCGTGCGGCTGAGTTCCCGATGCAATGTGTCACGGGTAAACTCGGTGACCGGCAGGTTGTCCAGCGCGATGCTCAGTAAATGGCCGCTGCCGTAGTAAAGCTGCTTCAGGTTGCGACCATCCGGCAGGGTTAAGGCCGTGCAGTTACCCAGCGCGTCGTAATCCCAGGCCAGCGCGCCCTGTTCACCCTGCTCACCTAGGATGCGGCCCAGCGCATCATAGGTAAACGCAATCTCCTGCTCGGCCTGCTGGCTCCACTCGGTGTCAGACAGCGGCAGATGCTGCGACACTTTACTTAACTGCCCACCACCGCTGTAGTGATAGCGCGTCTGGCCTTCCGGCGTGGTCCGCGCCAGCAGTTGTCCCGCCCGGCTCCAGTGATAGCGATGGGTAATGGACTGAGGATGTCCGGCGGCAAAGGTGCGTGATACCGTACGGCCCGCCGCATCATAGTCATATCGCGTGGCAACGCCATCCAGCCCAACCTGGGCCAGCAACAGGGAATCTGCGCCCCACTCGAACTGATACTGCTCGCCGTTCTCGTTTTGCAGCGCTGTCAACCGACCACGGCTGTCCCAGCTGCGCTGAACCGTCTCGCCCTGGGCATTACGGTTGGCGATTAAGCGTCCGACGTTGTCGTAGCGGAATTCACTACGTTTACCATCCGCTGACTCGTGGGCCAGTGGCAGGCCGTTGTCGCTCCAGCGCAATCGCTCTTCCCAGCCCTCTGCCCGCTCCAGCAGAACAGGACGGCCCGCTGCATCATAGTGATACCGGGTTTCTTCACCATCCGGCGCAGTCACACAGCTGAGCCAGCCAAGGGGATGATAGCGGTAGCGCGTCGTCAGCCCTGAACAGTCTGTTTCGCGGATAACCTGGCCGGCATCATTGAATTCACGACGATAGCTGTTGCCTGCCGCGTCAATCTCTTCGACAACCAGCCCAAACTCATCCCGCTTATAGAAGGTACTCTGCCCGAGCGCATCAACCACGCGCTCAAGGCCATGATGGGGATCGTAATAGTATTTCGTGGTGGCACCGTCAGCCCCGGCAACGACCGTGGGCAGAGAACGGTGTGACAGCCATTGCACCGCCTGTACACCGCCGTCCGCATCTTTCTCCTCTACACGGTTGCCGAGATCGTCATAGGTGAAGCTCACCGCATTACCCAGCGGATCGATACGGCGCGTCAGGAGTTCGTTTTCATCCCACTCATAGCGCCAGGTCTCGCCCCGCTCATCAATAAAGCAGGTGATGAGCCCTGCAGCATTCCAGTGATGTTCTCGCTGCTGACCGTCATAGGTCGATACGCGCGTGATGCCAGCATCAAGATCATAATGCATGTGACAGCCGTCACCGGTATTGGTGCGGTTTTCAACGACGCGCCAGTGATCCAGCTTCTGCCAGCGATATTCGCTTTCCAGCCCGCCCGGCAGTTGATGCCAGACCATTAACCCGTCATCGTTGTAACGGAAACGACGCGAGACAACGCCTGCGGCATCGGTGACGCTGGCAAGCTGGCCCTGTTCATTATAAGTCCAGTGCGTTAATGGCCACTGCTGCTCACCATCAAAATGGCTGGCCGAGGTCGGGCGCTGTGCATGCTGTTTGTCGTCGTAATGCAGGGTGACATCAATAGCCAGCGGCGCGTCATGAATGCGCACCAGACGAGCCTGCTCGTCCCAGCCCATCTCCAGCGCATTGCCGTACTCGTCGCTCAGAGAAGCCAGCCGCAGCACTTGCGGATCAGCGGCCGTACGTCTGTACAGACGCCATACCGCACCGTCGTCGTCGGCAATGGCGACATCACCCAGTTCGTTGCGCCTTACCATCAGCCCTTCGCTGATGCTGTAGAGCACCTCTTTTTCACCGGGAACCGCAAAGCTCAGCTCGCGCCCGTTGTCATCAAACCAGGTCGCCTGATTGCCATCCAGCGTTATATAGCTGTCAAACACCGTCGCCCAGCCCAGACCAAATAATCCGCTGCGCTGGGTCAGGCTGTTATAGCTACGCTGGAAACTGAGCGGGAAGCGACCAGGAAGGGAGAAATCGCGCTCGGCATCATCATTAAGCACTTTGACGCCCGTGGAGGCATGAACCGGAAACAGCGATGAGAAGGCGGCGTTGATCGCCATATCCGCCATCATCCCACCGACCGCGCCAGCAAGTGCGCAGGGCATGTTTTTCAGAATCTGGCTGGGGCGACCACGAATCAGGGAAAGGCCGATCATCATCACGGCCAGACCTGGCACCTTGCCACTTTTAATCTCTCTTACAGTGACGGTTTCACCACCAATGATGACATTGGGGGAAACATCGTCACTCACGGTGGCATCACAGGTGGTTTTATCCTTTGCGCGCACCGCAGGCTGGCCATTGATAAAGACGCTTTTCGATCCCTGCGCCAGATATTGCGGTGCGCTGTGCTTTTCACAGGCCACTTTGTCCTGTTCCAGCGGAGAGGTGCCAGCGTCGGCGGAGGCTACCGTGGGTTGCCACATTGCACTGCCAAACTGACCCACCGCAGAGAGCAGCATGCCGCCATAGTCTGCGAAACTCTTGGGCGATTGCGGTTCCGGTGGCGGCGTATCTCCGGGCGTAAGCATCCCGGCCGCGCGTGCAGCTAAAAGACCATTCACGTGAACATTCTCTGATCCGCTGGCGATCACACCGGCTGGAGAAGGCGGGAATATCATGTCTCCCAGCCCATCGGCCGCTTTAGTGATGTCATCCGAAATGCCCGCAGCATTCGCTAATACACCGCCAATAATGCCGCTGAGCAGACAGCTGGAACCAATGGCTGCGACGCCTGCCGCAGCCATTCCTGCCCCCAGCAATGGTGCTGCTGCTGTTGCCGCCGCACCGACCGCCGCACCGATCACCGCGTAGGCTGCGCCCTCAGCGACAATACTGGTGATATCAGCGAAAATGCTGGAATGAATGATCTCATCGCCCACGCGGGCCGCACGGTTATCCATAGCTTATGCTTTCCGTGGGTTGTTCAGACTCAGGCTTTGTTTGAAGGCACTCCAACGCTGTCCGTCTTCTTCATTGAAAGCGCGCATCGCGGAGAGGGTAAAAATCATTAAGATGTTGCTATCCGGAACCCGGGTCGCCAACTGTCGCTGCCACACGGCTTGTCCGTTACGATCGAAGGCGGTTTCAACTTCTAGCGCACGCAAAGCGTTATCCGCGCCAGCCGTAACCCGAACAAATTCCGTCTGCTGAATATGGCCCATCTGGCTGCGCAACGTGTCCCACTGGCGCTGAAACTCTTTTTCCGCATCGCTGTCTTCAGGAATCACACCACGGCTCACCACTAATGCCAGTCCGCTGGCGTCATCCCGCAAAATATTCATGGTCGTGTCCTGCCAGGCGGCAGGAAACAGCGCAAAAGCGCCTTCATTAAACTGATAATTCATAGGATGTCCGTTTTATTGATTGTTTGTGGCGGGTGGAACCAGGCTACGATAATCGCCATCCGCGTTATCGGCATTTGTGAGTATCTGTGTGTTATCACGAGCAACTTTGATATCAAAAAGCCGGGGAGAAATATCCGGGTCCCCGCCGCAACTGACGTCATGGTTGTCTTCACGAACCGTGATGATGTAGAACGCCTTCTCGCTGGTGTCATCCAGGTCGTATCTCAGACATTGATCATCAAGCGCGGTGAGGTGATAAGTATGAATCGCGTTCGTCGCTAAGGCGATAGCCTGATCAGCGCTGACTTCATGTTGCTCTGCACTCATGGTGGTATTCAACATGATGTGGCTGACTTTTTGCTGGTCAATTTCGAACATCAACTGCTTCTCACCCATCTTATAGATAAGCCAGTGCTGATTATCACTGTTATCTTCTTTTCCGGGTCCGTAGGCTTTCTGAACCTGTTCCACGCTATCGCCGACGATTATGTTACGAGCCGTCGGCACGCTGGCACCGTCCAATAGGATCTCTGCCAGAATTGCATGGCTGGCGTTTCCTACCGCCGTCGCGCTGAATAACTGAAAGCCTTCATAGGTATGTTGGTAATAGTTGTACCGCTGCTCATTGATGACGACTTCTCCGGCCACAACGGAACTCAGGGCTTTGCCTGCGCGTATGAAGCTTTGGTTGTTCCATGCGTCGCCGGGGGTGAAAGCGTAGTCGTTGAGCAGAACGGAAAAATCTCCCTCATTTAAAGCGGGAGTTACGGTTTCTGCAGTGGATTCAGCCCTGGCAAGGCACGATACCAACATAAGGACAGCCACAAACAATAAGCTGCTGAAAAGACGATTTATGAACATTGTGCTTTTATCATGGTAAAGGCACGAGAGTATCAAATGAAACCGGTGTCGGCATTAGGTTACCATCACGATCTTCAACAAGTTGCCACGAAAGATTTGCCCCTTTTAAGGTGACTCTGGCTTTCCTGCGGTCGGGTTCACCTGACGAGGAAGGGAATGAAAGCATAGCAGTGTTACCGCTCACGCGTCCGTGCAATATATGGGGATTATCATCATCAGGACAATCTATCTGCTCAGTACCATTCATATAACAGTAGGTGCCGGTAATATCATCGCCATGCTGTACCAGCGTCACATTAAGCGTACCGTTCTTTTCGCTCTCTCCATACCAACTGCCCGTTAAAGGTGCTGAAGGAGCTAACTCATCTGCACGATTAATTGTCATTTTTAAATAACAGCGATCGCCTGCAATTAATTCAGCATCCTCGTTTGCTGCGTTAGCAATTTGCGCGTTGCAGTTAGTATCACGATATTTAACCCATTGACGCTGCGCCTCCACATAACGCTGCCTGGCATCTTCACGGCGCGTTGCCAAAAAATGTTGGTAGTTTTGGTTCAGCCGTGCATCCTGACGCTTGATTTCGTTGCGGTAGCAATTACTTAATTTCTCATTCGTTGCGCTACTTTTACTTAAGCAGACCAAGAAAATGCGCCCTTCATCATTAAGTGTGACGTGATTTTTTTCATTAGCCTTGCTGGTGCTACTTATTAGAAAAACAGATAAAGAAAAAATTAAAATTAAAGAAAAACGAGGCATTATCAAGACGCACCGTATAAGTTGAGAATTATCAGGACTTGAGGCAGCAAAAAAATCAATCATGATTAAATTTTAAACAAATTACTACACGTTCGCGCCAGTCACATAAAACCTAACGCCTTCATTAATCAATAAAAAACTTAAATCCTTATAAATATAAAAATTCATATTAATCAAAAAGCATCATCACAGCAAACCAAACAAGAAAACAAGGGTACTAAACTTTAAGCACCCTTGTTTATTAAATTACAGCTAATTACTCTTTTTTTGCTGAGCATCCTGATTGTAGTCTGGAGCAATACCTTTATGCATATCAATTAATCTGTCTTTTTCAACCCAGCCAGTAACTTGGTCACCGTCATCAGAAAGATACATGACACTGTAATAACCATGATATTCAACGTAGGCATATAGGCTATTACCCGGAATGACGAAAACTCCTTTTTCCAAACATTTCTTATCTGGAGCAGAGTAAAACTGTAACCGGCCTTCCCCACCTACTTTGAAAACATTATCAGTATTATCAAAACTTATGCCTTTCTTTGTTGCCGTGCTATCAAGGTCTTGACAAATATCATTAGCTGAAGAAAAAAAGGGCAAAGCAACAAGTAAAGCAATTAAAGTCCTGGTCATAGGAGGCCTCTACCTTTCATTACTGAAATCAAGCTTTTAGCATAGTTGGGATCCGTTGCATAGCCTTTATCCTGTAATCCTTTGGCCCACTCAACAGGATCCGATGACTGAAACAAACTACTATACCTCTGATTTTTAATCAAAAATTGAGAATGCTGTTCAATACTTTCATCTACTGAGTCATAACTCGCGAATTTGTCTAAAACAGGTACTCGTTTGCCATTTATGTTTTCATGAGTCCATGATTCCACATAATTTGGCGAGCCGTGTGCTTTTACCCCAAAAAGATTATTACTGACCTTATTGGTATTAACGTCAGTCGGCACTCTCTTTCCCCAGTCAGATTCCAATATGGCTTGAGCAGTTGTTACCTGTGCAGGGACGCCTGTCTTTTTCTCATCAGCTTGAGCTGCGGCGTACACCTTATCAAAAAAGGCTTGTTTTTCGGGAGGTAACGGCCGCACTTTCTTTTCAGTTTTATTGTTTACTGGTGTGGAAGGGGATTTCGCATGCTCAACCTTCGCTTTAGGTGCTGCCGGGGCCGCCTGCCCCTTTTGCTTTGGGGGGAAAAGATTCACAACGGCCTGATTGATGTTGCCTTTGTGGCCAGCACCAGGTGCACCCGTACCCGGCTGCGCACCGGATGTATTTAAATTGAGTTTTCCGCCTGATGTAGTGATGTGTCCATCACCGTTCACAAACAGATTGAAGCCCTTACCGACAATATTGATATGACCATTAGCATTAAGTTCGATAGCGCTTTCGCCACATTCAAGCCGTAACTTAGTACCTGAGCCCAGTACATAGGTATCAACAACATTGTCGATTTTCCCTTGTCCCGTTAAACGCTCTTCTCCACCTTTCACGCCATGTACACGGTTGGTTTCAACGCGATAGAGTTCGTTACCGCCTGCATAGTGGCTGTGGTTGTTGGCAACGGAATGGCTGGAATCATTTTTAACATGTGTATCCATGTTCTTCTGCGCCTGGATCCACAAATGCTCCTCGCCCGCCTTATCCTCAAAGCGTAATGCGTTCGCGGTATCCGCAGTGCCGTCTTTCGAGCGACTCAGAAAGCCCATTTGTGTGGCGGCAGCCGGTAGTGCCCATGGCGGCATACTGGCTTCGTTATAAACGCGGCCAATGATCAACGGACGATCTGGATCGCCATTGATGAAGTCCACGACAACCTCATCGTTGACGCGCGGGATCTGCACCCCGCCGAAGCCCTGACCCGCCCAGGCACTCGATACGCGCACCCAGCACGAACTCGTGTCGTCACCCTTCGCCAGACGGTCCCAGTGGAACTTCACCTTCACCCGGCCGTATTTGTCCGTCCAGATGCTCTCGCCTTTCGGCCCCACCACCTTCGCCGTCTGCGGGCCGTGCGTCTTCGGCCACGGCGTCTCCGGCTTCGCACGGTACGTCACCGCCGCCGGCAGCACCGTGAAGTCGATGTTGTGCCGCGTGGCGCCCACGTCGCCGCTCGCGTAGCTGTTCTCTTCAAAGTCGTAGTGCGCCGACGTCACCAGGTATTTGCCGTTGTCGCTGAAGTGCGGCGCGTTCAGCAGCGAAAAAGTGTAGCCCGGCGCGATGCCCGTCGCCGTGCCGCTCCCACTCACCATGTGGTGCTCCACCTGCCACACCTCCTGGCGGATACGCGCGTAGTATTCGCCGTGACCGTGCTCCACGAAGCGACCCGGCCAGTCGTACACGTCCACCGAGCCCGGGGTCGGCGACACCGGGTTCTGCCGCGCCTGCAGCATCCACGCGTTCGGCTTGCGGAAGTCGTAGTCGTCCGTGCTGTACATCCCCGGCGTCACGCTTTCCGACAGCGCCCACTGGCTCACGCCCTCTTCCGTCACGCTGCCGCCCGACGGCGTCACGTGGTAGGCTATGGTTTCGTAGCCCGGGAACGCCTGGTGCTGGTCCGGCGCGTCACACAGCACCAGCGTGTGCTTGTCCGCCTCGTGACGGAAGAAGTAGTAAATCCCCTCCAGCTCCATCAGCCGGCTGATAAAGTCGAAGCTGCTCTCCTGATACTGCACGCAGTATTCCCACACCCGGTAACTGCCCGCCAGGCGCGTTTCCACGTTCACTCCGTACTCCTTCAGCAGCGTCTGCACAATCTGCGGCACCGTCTGGCTCTGGAAGATGCGCAGGTTGCGGTCGCGCTTCATCGGCCACAGATCCGACTCCACCGTCAGCCCGTAAACGGCGTAGCGCACGCCGCCCAGCTCCTCGCTGCGCACGCCTATCTGAGTAATTTTGCCGTTGATGTAGCGCGGATTCACCGCGCTCAGCAGACCATCCGTCGGCAGCGTGAAAGTGACCGGCTTGCCCAGCAACGACTTACGATCAATGCGCGCGTCGGTGGAGAGCAGCTCCGCTTGCAGCACGAACGACTGGGACAGCGCTTCGCTGCCGCTCAGACGTCGGAACAGCAGTCCTTGTGCGGGTAACTGGACTGTAATACGTGAAAACATAAAATTCATCCCTGTCAGAAAAGGGGTTGGTAAAAAGGGTTAACGCGTTAAGGCGCAAGCATCAATACTTTGAACTGGCTGGGAACAATACGCATGCCGATCGCATTCGTTGAATTTTGCAGACTCATGCTCGTAAGCCGCGTTGCCGGCGTGCCTTTCAATAACACCGTGAATGAACCGGTAAGGTGACGCGAAGGTCCCATGACCGTTCCCGATGCCACACCGGTTGCGACGCCTGGGTTATCGCCGTTGGTGAGTGGCGTTACGGTTGCCATATTATGCGCAGGCATTCCCATGAAAAGGATATTGAGCGCATTTGGGATTGCCGTCGGCCCCAGCGCAATATCGGGATAAGGAATCGGCACCGGTGCGGGCGTCGGCGTCAGGCACACATCCGGGAAAGCCAGATCCACACCAAAAAGCTGACAGTTTGCAAACATCGTTTCTCCTTAACCCATATGGATCTGTTCAGAATCCACTTTAGTTATCGCTTTCGAGGTGATTACCGTATTGTGAGCATGCAAACGTGCGTAATCTTCCGCTTTCATATCAAGTTGCCCGGCACGGACCTGCTCTGTGTTATGCGTGGTACGCAGCAGGTTATGGCTAATCTGGGTGATGGTTTGCCATACGGATTCTGCACGTTTGCCCACGATACGAGAAAGACTGACCCAGGCAGACAGTTTGTCACCACTGTAATTCATCTCGTTGATATGGCAATCCCCTTGCTCAGCGCTGACGCGCAGCGCGGCACTGCTTAAGCTCAGCTCGCCGGCGCTATTGATATGTAAATCGCCCGGTACGCTGAGTTCGGCCTTTTGCGGATCGCTACGCTCCAGCACGGCCAGTAGCCAAATCTGGTTTTCGACGCTGGTAACTAATACTGTGTCACCCGTTTGCGGCACAATGACGCAACTTGCTGCCCGGCGACAATGCCAGCCTCGCCCTTCACATTCAACTGTCAGGCTGCCATCGACGAAGCAGTGCGTGACAACACCCGCGGCCTGCACCGGCGGTAAAATGGCTTTTGCCAGCGTATGATTGACATTATTCATTGTTTGATCTCCTCAACTGCGGCTCTGGCGCTGCGCGCTCCAGGCTTCAGCTGCCAGTAATTCTTCATCAAATTCAAGAATGCCCTGACGACCAGAGAACTGCGCGTTCTCCTGGCGCGCCCGATGCATGCGCGTTCGGGAAAAGGTTGCACCGCGTAGGTCTGCCATGCTGATATCGGCTGCGGTAAAGTCGCTGTATGTCAGGTCGCAGCGAATGAAGAGCGCCTGAGAGGCCTTTACCTGGTGCAGGATGCTCTGGAAAAAACGACTGCCTGTAAAATCAGTGCGCTCAAGCATGGCACCAACGAAAATGGCCTGATCAAACAGGCTTCCTTTGCATTGTGCTCCAGTGAGATCGGCTTCCATGAACAGCGCCTGGCTGGCGTTTACCTGATTAAGCTGAGCGGCTTTAAGCGAAGCGCCTTTAAAATTGCATTGCGAAAGTTGAGCACCATTAAACAGCGCTTTATCCAGCGCGCAGTCCATGAACTGGCAACCAATAAACCGTTGCTGTGCATAATTCTTTTCGCGTTGGTCGCATTTAAAAAATACCGTGCGTTCAAACTCACCCGCACTCAGGACTGTCTGGCGTAGGTCAATGCTGTAAAAGGTCGTCAGCAGACTTTTGCAGCCCTCAAAGTCTGTTCCATCCAGCACTGAATCAAAAAAGACGCAGCGATCAAACTGAGCCTGTTTAAACTGAGCTTGCGCGAGCGGGCATTGCATAAACTGCGTGCTCAACAAGGTGCTACGCGCAAAACTGCTATTGGTAAGCGCACACTGGTTAAATACGGTTTCGCTCAGGCTTGTCTCATCTGCCATTAACCCCGACATTTCGCACTGGTTAAAGACACTCTGCTCAATTATTGCCTGGCGCAAATCAGCCTGGTCAAGCTCACATTCAGTAAAAACCGTTTCTTTTAAATTGGCACCCTGCAGATTCGCCCCTGTTAAGGACACGTCCTGAAAGATCCCACCAGAAAGATCATATCCCTGCAGATTGAGGCCATTCAGGTTTAACTCGCTGACGACCTCACCTTGTTTGATTCGCCGATGCAGCTCCGCTGGAGTGAGCGCTGTCATACAATTTCTCCATCACGCTTCGGCAACGTTTTGATACGCTTTGTAAAGGCGCCATCAAGTTCCGTGGTTTCGCTGGTAAAAGCCTGAGACAGATCGGCGCGAAAAAGCGTCGTGCCCCGAAAACATGCCCCACCTAACTGGCTTTTTTGCAATATCGCGCCCATCAGATTGGCATCAGTGAAGTCTGCATCGCGAAAATCCGTGCGCACAAACAGGCTGCCTGCTAGGTTCGCTTGCTGAAAATTAGCCCCTTTACAGCTTGCCTCACTCAAATCACTGTTCTCCAGTTTTGCCTGGATAAACACCGCAGCGTTAAGGGGTGTCTGGCGCAGATTACTTTGCCGCAGCGTGGCGTGCGTGAAATCTGCATCATTAAGGGAACTGCCGGAAGCCACCGCACAGGTCAACCATATTGAGCCGCTGAAAGTTGCATGGTCAGCCTGCGTTTCCACCCATGAGCAGCTCTCTAATTCAGCACGGTTAAAAACAGCCTGTTCCAGTGTGGATTTTATAAATGTCGTTTTACTGAGTTTCGCCTCTGTAAAATCAAGACCCGGCAAATCGAGTTCCATAAACACGCAAGCCTGAAGGATGGCGCGTTGAAAACGGCATTGGGTAAACCAGGTTTCCCGGAACAACAATTCACAGAAGGTCGCTTCATTAAAGGTACAGTTATCGAAAAGCGTTTCTTGCAACTGTGTATCTTTAAAGTACGATCCCGAGAAATCACTTTGGCAACACTGGGCTAAAGCAAAGCTGGCACGTTCAAAATTACAGTTGCGTAGCGAACTATGGTGCAATTCGGTTCGCGCCAACATTGCGCTGTTGAAATTGGCCCCGTCCAGTTGGCAGTGACTTAAATCGGCACATTCCAGCAGCGTCTTACTAAAGTCGGCACCGCGAAGATCCATACCCGAAAAGTCCGCGCCGGTCAGATCCATGCCGCTAAAGTTTCCACCCTGAGCAAGCGTCCTTTCCGCACGTTGACGAATGATCTGTGCCAGGTCGCCCTTCAGGCGCAGGGCGGGTGGCTGACTGTTGACGGACATGAGGTACATTTGATGAAGAGCATCACGCATCTGTGCCAGCTTTTTCTCACTTAAGCTCGCTTTGTTGCGCTGGAGCATTTCCTGCATACGAAAAAGCGTTTCCGGACCACGCGGCTGATGTTCGTCACCTTCATTTTGCGGATAACGAGCCTCAATATCGCGTTTACGTTGATCTGCCTGTGCCTTCATCTCCTCGGCCTGGCGCTCCATTTTTTCGATAAACTCCGGCAGGTCTTCCAGCTTCGGCAGTTCGGGCTCATCGGGTTCGTTGAGTAAGTCACCTATATCTCCACCGGATGCCTCAATACGCGCACGGTGCTGCTCACGAAGAAGTTTTGCCCGCGTTTGCATATTATCCCGCATCGGACTGGGCGTTTGCTCAACCTGGTTATCAATCCAGGGGCCGATCGTGTCATCTGGAATAAGATCCTTTTCGCGGAATGAAAAGAGCGCCCCGCTTTCCTTGTCCAGGCGTTGCGTGAGCACCTTGCGGTAATGGTTGACCGAGCGCGGCGAACCCCGTTTTTCCAGCGCGGGCATCAACTGCAAGACATCAGCCGCGTCATCTTCATTGATGCGCGTGTTCCCTTGCCATAACAGAACCATTTGCTCCAGATGAGGAAAGAACCACACCGTGGTTGCCCGCAGTGAAATTTCCTCAAACAGTGTTTCATCTTCGCGCTGACGATTAATAAAGCAGCGTGCCTGCCAGGGAGGGAGTTTGCCCTCCTGCACCGGCTTTTGCGGATGCATATTCCAGATTCGCCAGGCGGCTTGTTCAGGTAAGGTATCGCGATCTACCCACCATTGATCAGGACTGGCAGCATTAAAGACTTTCCAGTCGATATCGCGCGCAAAACCGGGAAAATCATTTTGTAACCAACTGGAATCGTATTTTTTTCCCATACGACTAAAACGTCGTGGCCAGCTAATATCCAGCGGACCAAATCCAGCAGGTTCAGGCTTTTGTTTAGGCTGCGTAAGACGTCCGCTCATCGCTTCGATGTTAGGTAGGCGGACGAACTCATGGCCCTGATGTATTTCGGGATGAATGCCAATGCCATAGGGATTGTCATCGTGCCCTTCGCCGCCAAAAGCCCGGCTCCAGTCAAGTCGCATCTGTTCAAAGGGCTGCGGCGCTGTGATGTTATTTCCAACCCAGTAGCGATCGCCAAATACCGCCAGCGACTTGCTTAGCGTATCGACTTCGATCTTTGCTGCGCAGGCGGTTTTATCGCTTTGATGATGCGTGTAGGCATGGCCGGTCGCCAGAAATTCGGCGCACACTTTTGGCATGGCTAAATCGAGGACGCCGCCGCTGGTTTGTAATTCGCTGGCGGCGAGTTGCCACAGTTCCATTTCCGGGCGGAGTTTAGGATTGTCACTCATATCGGCTAATGCCAGCACGGTGACGCCAAGATGGTTTTTACCCTGCCAGCGAAAAGGACGATTAAGTACGCTCAGGCGGAGAGGTTTAATAATTTTCATGCCTGGGTTTCCTTTATATAAAGCGTGTAGAACTAAGACCCGGCTATCCCGGCCAAGATTTCAGTCAAAGAACAGGACGAGATGTCAGTCAAAAACCAACCAAGATATTTTTGTTACTCTGTTAAACCGACGGTATTCAGTTTGATGATGCCTGGCTGTTTTTCATTACAATGAGGCTAAATTCATTACCGACTTTTTATAGCGGTTAGTTTTCCGCTCAAATAACACAACTTCCTATACCTAAGGCAAACTCGCACTAACATTATGCGTCTTTGCATAATTTACGCCAACCCCATAGCATGCTATAAAATTAGGAAACAAACGCGAATTTTTAATTACAAAAAATTCTTAAAGCCTGATGAAAGTTACCTTTACAATATGAGAGGTTTATCATAGAGCGCAATTCTCTTGGGATTTTTAGCATCATATTTTATGGTCGTACCATTTCCTGGTTTAAACCGTTCAATCTCTTCAAACGTTAAGCTCCGCATTATACTGGCCTCAATCTGTTTATTTTCTAAGGTTCTAAATTTAACACAAATTGTATAAACAGGTTGACCACCACTCCAAACCGTAGTCTGTTGTGTGGAGATAATATCAGCATTAGCGGCAATACCTGTTTTGATAATATTAGCTTGCACGAAACCATTTTTAATAAGCGGCAAAAAAATTCTGGTGGAAACGTTTACCATACGAAACAGAACAACGACTGAAACGGCTGCAGCAAAAATTGCCCATCCCTTCTCTGATGCACTCATAACAACCTCTGAAGCATATTTTCATACCCAAACATAGTCATTCACCGCATGAAGGTTATTCTTGAAGGCTGTCAAAATTATAGGGCAATGAATCTTATTCGAGATTAACCACAGCCATTTTAGGTGGATCACCACAACTGTACTTCACAGAAAGCTTAATTCCTTTTTTTATTTTATGTATTTGACTGGATTTAACGGCACACATAGCAGAATATCTTTTCTTAACACCATAAATGGTAGCATTAAAATAAAAAGTATAAAAATAATCATCGCCGTACTTGGTATCATTTTGACACCAATTTAACGCAGATACGATGATCACGTCACCTGACCAATCGTCACGAGTAACCCACTCTTTAATCCCTTTCAATTGTGATTTATCAGGCTTCAACACAGAGAATGATATCGCAATCGCACAAAGCGTAATGATAACGCCAATCAAAAAAGGGGCCTCAGTTAAAAAAGTCATATATATAACCTGATTAGTTCAGCCATTATGAACGTTACGTTAATCAAAAGGTATAATTCACTAAAAACAAAAATCAATATGATTACAACATTTAAAAATTAAAGATATCAGCGCAAAATCATATAAAATCAGTCATAATCTGCTTTTATACATGACCAGGTAAAGATACAAAGGCATCAATAAAACCAGAGCCTAATATTATTATTTAGCCCTTATTGGTTTCCCGCTCTCATCTTTAACAAATAAAATGCTACTGGTTTTTATATCGAACTTACCGTCATACACATCGCCAACCTGATATTTATCAAGCGCAATTAGCAATACTGTTTCTTCGTGTTTTTCGACTAACCAACTTTTCCCATGTAAGTCCGTTACTCTCAAGCTCATTTCCACTACTGGATTATTATTAAGAAAAAGACCGTTCTGCTTCATCGACAGTATAGTTATCTGCACGTCACTGCCATTCTCAATAATAGTTTGTTCGCGCTGCTGTGAGCCTCGCACTATCTTATTCGCAAAATAATAACATGCAAAAATAACCAGAATAGTTAAAACAACATTCACAATACCTGATATCGACATAAATCCTCTTTACATAATCATGTGGAGAGCAAACAATGCTGTCCTCAGGCTTCCACTGTCAACACGAGCGGCTTCAACTCTTTGAGCATTAATGATGGTCCGACCGAAAGCAAACCCTTGATGTGATATATTCACACCTGTCATGCCATAGTTGACACCTTTGAAAGCCACACTTCCTACCGAAAATGAAACATACTTACTAATAAAATCCATTGCATCTTGTGCAAAGCTATTTTTTTGGACATCGTTTCTTTCAAAAACAGGTGAATCAATAAAAACTTTAGTACTACTTTTTATAGTAATATCTTGCGGCGATTCAATTTTCACACCTGCGGTTGCACTCTGATGCCATAAGCCATTTACGTTAACATTAAGTCCTCCATTTGTAATGGTTAGTGTATCACCGTTATCTATAGTGGCCGCTCTGCTACCTTTAATGTGTTCTTCATCGTTGCCACTTATTTTTCTGGAAAAATGGCCGTCGAGTTTTAAAAACTTATCACCTGTTACTTCACTGTGGCTCCCACCACTAGAAATGATGGTTTTGCGACCATTTTTTACTTTAACACTTTCACCGTTATTAAAATTTTTTGACTCGAGCTGGTCAACTGTTATCGTCCGCTTTTGTTTGTAATGAAAAGTCGCATCACCTGTTACTTCGTCATTCTGCTCTTTGCCAATAGTGGTGGTCCGGGATCCATCAATGGCAACGGTCTTATCATTCTCCACCGAAATATTCATGTCTTTCTCAGCATGCATATTCAGCAGTTCACCGCCCGGCTTATCTTCAAAGAACAGATAGCTGGCATTGGCCTGATGTCCGTCTTTACTCCGTGTCATAAAGCCCATTCGTGTAGCATCGCCGGGGAGATCCCAGGGTGGCATGCTGGCTTCGTTGTAGACACGGCCAGTAATAATTGGCCGGTCTGGATCGCCGTTGATAAAATCGACGACGACTTCATCGCCCACGCGCGGGATCTGCACCCCGCCGAAGCCCTGACCCGCCCAGGCACTCGATACGCGCACCCAGCACGAACTCGTGTCGTCACCCTTCGCCAGACGGTCCCAGTGGAACTTCACCTTCACCCGGCCGTATTTGTCCGTCCAGATGCTCTCGCCTTTCGGCCCCACCACCTTCGCCGTCTGCGGGCCGTGCGTCTTCGGCCACGGCGTCTCCGGCTTCGCACGGTACGTCACCGCCGCCGGCAGCACCGTGAAGTCGATGTTGTGCCGCGTGGCGCCCACGTCGCCGCTCGCGTAGCTGTTCTCTTCAAAGTCGTAGTGCGCCGACGTCACCAGGTATTTGCCGTTGTCGCTGAAGTGCGGCGCGTTCAGCAGCGAAAAAGTGTAGCCCGGCGCGATGCCCGTCGCCGTGCCGCTCCCACTCACCATGTGGTGCTCCACCTGCCACACCTCCTGGCGGATACGCGCGTAGTATTCGCCGTGACCGTGCTCCACGAAGCGACCCGGCCAGTCGTACACGTCCACCGAGCCCGGGGTCGGCGACACCGGGTTCTGCCGCGCCTGCAGCATCCACGCGTTCGGCTTGCGGAAGTCGTAGTCGTCCGTGCTGTACATCCCCGGCGTCACGCTTTCCGACAGCGCCCACTGGCTCACGCCCTCTTCCGTCACGCTGCCGCCCGACGGCGTCACGTGGTAGGCTATGGTTTCGTAGCCCGGGAACGCCTGGTGCTGGTCCGGCGCGTCACACAGCACCAGCGTGTGCTTGTCCGCCTCGTGACGGAAGAAGTAGTAAATCCCCTCCAGCTCCATCAGCCGGCTGATAAAGTCGAAGCTGCTCTCCTGATACTGCACGCAGTATTCCCACACCCGGTAACTGCCCGCCAGGCGCGTTTCCACGTTCACTCCGTACTCCTTCAGCAGCGTCTGCACAATCTGCGGCACCGTCTGGCTCTGGAAGATGCGCAGGTTGCGGTCGCGCTTCATCGGCCACAGATCCGACTCCACCGTCAGCCCGTAAACGGCGTAGCGCACGCCGCCCAGCTCCTCGCTGCGCACGCCTATCTGAGTAATTTTGCCGTTGATGTAGCGCGGATTCACCGCGCTCAGCAGACCATCCGTCGGCAGCGTGAAAGTGACCGGCTTGCCCAGCAACGACTTACGATCAATGCGCGCGTCGGTGGAGAGCAGCTCCGCTTGCAGCACGAACGACTGGGACAGCGCTTCGCTGCCGCTCAGACGTCGGAACAGCAGTCCTTGTGCGGGAAGTTGTACAGTAATACGTGAGAACATAGACATACCTGTTAACTATGGGGATCAAGTAACCAGACGCCTTGCTGATTAATGGTCAACGTTTGTTCACGTTCGCCACCCTGACCTGTTACAGAAAACGTGTAGTTGCCGGGTGCCAGCTGCAGTGCCGCAAAACCATTGGCTGCCGGAACCACTGCCTGAGGCTTGCCATTCACCTGAACACGCTCGCCGGGCTGGAGCTTAATATAAACCTGCGCCACAGGTTCAGGCGGTGGTGCCACCGGCTCCTGAGGTTTTTCCGGCTCGGCCTGGGCGGTCTGGGTTTGCACAGGCGTTGCAGCAGGTTGTTCAGCCGGTGCCTGAGTGGCTGGGGCCGTTTCGGTCTGTGCGACATTGGCAGGTGGATCACCTTCTTTGTCGCCGCCCGCCATCAGGACACCGACGCAAACCCCCACCAACACACCTGCAGCCACCAGGCCCGGCAGAGCAAAGCGGTGACGCATCAGCTTTTTCAGCGGTGTTGCCGGAGTGGCAGCCGCCTCATCCTCTTCCTGAACCGGTACCAACATGGTCCCCGGCCCGCTCTGCTTCATTTCAGGCAGTGGTTCAGGCGCTTTTTCTGGCAGTACCATTGAGGCCGCGAAGGCATCAATGCTCTGCGGGCGATCTTCCGGCTTAAGGGACAAGGCGCTATCGACCGCTGCCAGCAGCGTTGCGCTGTAACCCGCAGGTGCGCGTTGCACGAGCGGTTGATAATTATCTTCAATACTGCGCACCACGCTGACCGGCGGCGGTGCGCCGGTGATTAACGTGTGCAGCACGGCCCCCAGCGCGTAAATGTCCGTCCACGCGCCCTGTTCGCTTTCATCGTTATCGCTGTACTGTTCAATCGGCGCATAGCCCGGACGCAGCATGGTTTCACTTTCATCAGAAAGGTTACCGATGGTTTTGCGCGCGGAGCCGAAATCCAGTAATACCGGATCGCCATTGCTCTGGATTTGAATATTATCCAGCGAGATGTCGCGGTGCAGATAGCCCGCATCATGAATGGTCTTGATGGCACCCAGCAGCGGTGGCAGCAGGCGACGTATCCAGTTCTCATCAATCAGATGGGGATGGCGTTCACGCATGTTAGACAGCGTGGTGCCGCTGTAAAACACCGTGCCCATATAGGCCGTATCGTTTTGCACCCAAAAGCGCAGAACGTGAAGCAGGTTCGGATGATTAAAACGTGCCAGCAGACGGGCTTCCTGAATAAAGCTGTTCAGGCCCGCATGGAAAGTTTTACTGAATCGCTCACTCCGCAATACCAGGTTCAGGTCGTCGCTGCGCACGGCCAGCGACGCGGGCATAAACTCTTTAATCGCGATATCGCGCTCCAGTTGGTGATCCCAGGCACGATAGACAATGCCGAAACCGCCACCGCCGATGACATCTTTGATTTCAAACTCATTAAACCGGTAACCAATCGGGAGGGCATTGGGTACATTCTGGTGATTATCATTTTCCGACATATTCGAAAGCTCTCTGATAACAAACGGCTTTAGACAGCAAACTGGCAAACAAACTCGCCCTGATCACAGCTGACCTGCACGCGACGATAACGTTCATCACGAGCATGGCCGCTGAGCAGTATCTGGCTCATCTGCGGCAACAGGGTATTTGTCAGGATGGCATCGACCATGCGACCTCCAGACTCCACTTCCGTACAACGCTGCACGATCTGGCTGACGACCGAATCGTCAATAATGGCTTCAATACCGTGGTTCTCTTCCAGGCGGCGTACAATGCGCCCCAGTTGCAGCTTAACAATCTCTGCCAGCATCTCGTCACTGAGGGGATAGTAAGGCACCACCAGCAGACGGCCCAGCAGTGCAGGCGGGAACACCTCCAGTAAGGGTTTACGTAAAGCGGTGCTGAGCGCGTCGGGATCCGGCATGAGTTCCGGATCGGCACAGAGCGCACTGATCAGTTGCGTACCGACGTTAGAGGTGAGGATGATAATGGTATTGCGGAAATCAATGTGGCGCCCTTCTCCATCTTCCATCCAGCCTTTGTCGAATACCTGGAAAAACAGCTCATGCACATCAGGATGCGCTTTTTCAATCTCATCCAGCAGCACGACGCTGTAAGGACGACGACGCACGGCCTCCGTCAGCACACCGCCTTCACCGTAACCTACATAGCCTGGAGGGGCACCTTTCAGCGTTGAAACGGTGTGCGCTTCCTGGAACTCGCTCATGTTGATGGTGATGATGTTTTGCTCTCCACCATAAAGCGATTCGGCCAGCGCCAGCGCGGTTTCGGTTTTCCCGACGCCTGACGGGCCACAGAGCATAAACACACCGACCGGTTTATTGGGATTGTCCAGTCGGGCGCGTGAGGTGCGAACGCGTTTGGCAATCAGATCCAGCCCATGACGCTGCCCAATTACGCGCTGATTCAACGTGTCCGCGAGGTTAAGCACGGCGTCAATTTCGTTTTTCACCATCCGGCCCAGCGGAATGCCGGTCCAGTCGGATACCACTGCGGCAACGACGCTGGCGTCAACGGCAGCAAACAGTAACGGGGCTTCACCCTGAACCGCATGCAACTTCTGTCGGGTTTCATCGAGCTGCTCGCGCAGGGAAGTTTCGCCTTCGGTCACGCAACGCGCGCGCAGGGCAATCAGCTGTTCGACCAGCTCACGCTCCTGCTGCCAGCGGGCGTCCAGCGCATCGCGCTCTGCTTCCAGGGCAGCGCGCTGGGCGGCAATCGTGGCCTGGCGGGTTTCATCACCCAGCCCCACTTTGACTTCACGTTCGGCGATCTCCGCTTCGATTTCCAGCGCGGCCAGACGGTGCAGGCAGTCTTCCAGCGCGGCAGGCTGTGCGCCCTGGCTGACGGCAACGCGTGCACAGGCGGTATCCAGTAAGGCTACGGCTTTATCCGGCAGCTGGCGGGCAGGAATGTAACGGTGAGAGAGCTTAACGGCGGCGCTGACGGCTTCATCCAGTAACAGCACCTGATGGTGTTTTTCCAGCGCGCTCACGGTGCTGCGCAGCATCAGAATCGCTTTTGCTTCATCCGGCTCCTGCACCTGAACGGTCTGGAAGCGGCGGGTCAATGCAGGATCTTTTTCGATGTATTTCTTGTATTCCGCCCAGGTCGTTGCGCCAATCGTGCGCAACTGTCCGCGCGCCAGGGCCGGCTTTAACAGGTTGGCGGCATCGCCTGTGCCCTGCTGACCGCCTGCACCGACCAGGGTATGAATTTCATCAATGAATAACACAATCGGCGTAGGGCTGGATTGCACTTCGTTAATCAGGGCCTGTAAACGCGCTTCGAATTCGCCTTTCATGCCGGCGCCTGCCTGCAACATGCCAATATCCAGCAGCCACAGTTGCACGTCACGAAGCGGTGCCGGTACATCACCGGCGGCAATGCGCAGCGCCAGCCCTTCTACCACCGCCGTTTTACCCACGCCAGCTTCACCGGTGAGTAACGGGTTGTTCTGGCGACGGCGCATCAGGATATCCACCATCTGGCGGATCTCTTCATCACGGCCCGCAACCGGGTCGATTTTTCCGTCGCGCGCTCGCGCGGTCAGATCCTGCGCATACTGCGCTAACGTGCTGTCGCCCGCCGCCGGAGGGGCGGCAGCATCGCCTGCGGGCTGAACCAGCGCCTGCTGAACTTCTTTACTGTTCGCCAGCAAGGTATCGAACTGCTCCAGTAAAGCATCGGCGTTCACGCGTGAAAACTGGGGTGAAATGCCTTTCAGGACGCTGGCGAGCGTAAAGGTCTTCAGCATACCTATCAGCAGGTGACCACCGCGAATACGGGTAGCACCGTATTTGAGTGATGCATAAACCCAGGCGCGCTCAACGGCGCTGTCGATGTGTTCTGCGAGATCGGACACCGCACCCGCACCGCGCGGCAGGCGGTCCAGTGCAGCGACGATATCCCGCGTCAGCGCGTTTTCATCCAGTGAAAAATGCTTAATCACCTGCTGAAGATCGCCATCCTGCTGCTGCATGAGCTGATGCAACCAGTGCACCAGTTCAACATAGGGGTTGCCACGCAGTTTACAAAAGGCGGTCGCACTCTCAAGCGAGGTAAATAACAGCGTATCCAGTTTGCCGAATAGCACGGCACGGCTGATCTCTGACATATCGGTTCTCTTTATTGAAAGAAGCGGGCTAACTATCGGGGAAAGCGGTTGGGCTATGACGGCGTAGCTTCAACCTCAAAGGCAAAATCTTCACGATCGACAGGCTGCGGTTGCTGTCCAAGCCAACTGGTGTAGCCCAGCCGCGCCTGACCGCCAAGGGTTAAGCCCTTAACGGCATCGGCTGCCAGAATCAGGCTGAGATCCCACTGCATCTCAATACCCAGATAGTGGCGCACCCAGTCACGCACTTCGCAAGCGCCCTGCGCGTTGGGTAAAAAACGTTCGTACTGCTCGGCGCTCAGTGGACCGATGCGCAGACGAAAACGATGCTGTACATCACGAACGGCCACACCGAGAAAGGCCGATTCACCCAGGCGCGGCATATGGCGACCGGCCGACAGACGGGCCTGATCGCGGCTGTCCAGGGATAACCACTGCGGCACGTTCTGTTGCAGCTTAACCGGAACGGCAAAGTAGTGACGCAAAATGCGTACCAGCCCTTCGGCATCGTGACCGTGGCGGCTGAGATGCCCTGACAGCATGAGGCGCGCATGCAGACTCAGCGAACTGGCTTTCTGCTGGGCCGGTAACCCAATACCGGCCACGCAGGCCAGATAATCCTGAAACCGCCGATCGTCGCGGCGATCCAGGGAGCTGGTTGGCTGTGAATTAGCCCAGGCACGGTAGAACAGCAGCGTGGCACGATGATGAAACAGATCGGCGAAAGCGCTCAGGCTGTGATCCTGATGGTGATCGATACGTCCGCGTACATATTCCGTCAGGTGCGTAGGGAGAGGACCGTTGGGACCAAACAGCCCAAAGCTGTAAATGGAGACGTCGTAGCGTTCGTCCTGCTCACGCGCTTTAACCTGTGACACGGTCGATGGTGCAAAGGCCAGGGATGGCTTTTGCCCAATACGCACGGCTTCAAATTTGGGCAGTGGCGCTTTACCTAAGGCATAACGCTGCCCACTCTGGGCGTCCAGCTTGCGTAACAACTGAAACAGATCATAGCGCCAGGGCGCGGCCATCACGGCCTGCCAGAAACCGTCAGGCAGACGCACCGCCCGCTGTAGGGGAATAACGTGCGCCGTCTCACTCATAGCAGCGCCTTTTTGCCCATGCGCGGCGGCCAGTAGCCCACTTCGCCGCGCTGCTGGCTGCTCAGGGTGAATTCGGTAAAGCTGTTAAGCGCCACGAGGCGAGAAAAGACCCGCTCCAGCACGCTGCCGAACAGCCAGGGGCTGGCACCTGAAAACGCCTGCTCATCCACCTCAAGCGCAATGCTGACCCCGCGCGCAAACACCACGGGGCCCGGCTCGGGCACCCGGCGGTGAACGGCTTTGAGGTTGCAGTGCCGAATTCCGTCAATCTGACGCGTTAGCGGCGTTTCGGCCAGGCTGGCATACAGGCTCAGCATCTGGCGCAGTGCCGCAGCCCCTTCGCCATCGCTGCTGTCCATCAGGCTTAGATAGTTCATCTGCAGATGACTGATGAGTCGCCATGCTGAAAGCCCTTCAGCCAGCGCCGGACGCGGTGGCGTCGGGCCTTTGCACAATTTAAGTTGCCCGACAGGAATGGAATCCGGCATTACAAAGTTGGCCTGCTCTTGCTGTAGCAGCATCAAAGGCAGGTCACGGCTGGTACACATCACTTCCGCAGACAAATAGCGGATATCGCTGTTCCACGGTGTATGATTTTGATCCACCAGGGAGAGAAACACTTCAGAACCGATATAGCCTGTTCGGGTGCCATAGCGCAACGCGTGCTCAGAGAGCGTGCGCTGTTCACGACGCAGGGAGAAATACGCGCCATAATCCCCGCCGTCATGGCTGAAGGTGCTCCAGAACGGCCGGAAGATCTGCTCTTCGCGCTGCCCTTCGACAGAGGCAAACAAGCGCTTCACCGAATGGATCTCATAGTCCAGCGGACGGATGTTATCGACCACCAAGTGATACTCGTGCTGACTGTCGCTGACCTTAAGCCGCTCGGCGGTTTTCGGGAACAGGTTAATGACCGGCGTGCAGTGCAGGGCCAGATGGGCGCTGTCGACAACGCTTTCCAGCGCCGCATCGGCCTTATCCAGCAGGATGACGATGTCAAACGACAGGGCGTTATCGCAGCGCTGCAGGAAAGGCGCCAGCTGACGCAGGCTGATAAACTGGAAGCGTGCCGGGAATGCAAAATACTCCTGCAGCAGGCGGTAGCCGTCAAAATTACGCAGATCGTCGGGCAACAGGGCCTGCTCGGTCGAAAAGCCTTCCTGTTGAAGCGCGTCATCCGGCAGAACCTGACGTTGCGGTTTTGCTTCCACGGACTGCAGGATGATTCCGACACGATGCTGCATCAGCAGCTCCATCAGTTTCAGGGCCTGGATATCGGGTCCGCTCAGGAAAAACATCACGTCATCGAGACTGAGCTGGCTTAACGATGAAATGCCTTCGCAGGTGATGCGGATACGGAGGGCGCTGGACGCCGCCGTCGAGCCGCCCGCTTTCAACTCGCCTAACGGGATATCCGCTGGCACGCCACCTAACGACACATCGCTGATACGCAGGGGCTGTAACATCACATCGTGCGCGGTGGTATAGCTGCAGGTGACGCCCGTTTTTTTCAGGTTCTGGCTTTCCATCATTGTGCCGCGCGGCACTAAGAAACCGTTGCTGATATCGCCTTTGCGGCTGTCCGGCGTGAGCTGGGCGATGGCCATCGACGGCGTAGGTGAAAGGTAGCCCGGTGCCACCATTTCCAGCATCCGCTGAGAAAAGCGTGGAAACTCGGCATCCATCTTTAACTGCACGCGTGACGTCAGAAACGCGAAACCCTCCATAAGTCTTTCGACATAAGGATCGGCGACGTCAATGCCGCGCATACCAAGCCGCCCGGCGACCTTGGGATACTGGGCAGCAAACTCCGCGCCCATCTCGCGCAGATAGGCCAGTTCACGGTTGTAGTAATCAAGCAGCTTGCTGTCCATGATTAACCTGCATCCTGTAGTTCAAAATGGCCGCTCTCTAAATCAACCTGAGTGCGGAACAGAAACTCCAGCGGGTACGGCACGCACCATAACCGGCCTTTAATCTCAATCGATAGTACGTTGTGCAGACTCAGAGAGGTCAGGTCGCTTACGCAGCGAACCTGTAAGCCCTGGGGTAAAATGCGTGGCTCAAAGTGCAGAATGGCATCGGTCATTTTCCGTTGCATATCCTGCCATTCGATGTCCGAGATATTCTGTCCGGCCAGGGGGGCCACGCCAAAATTCAGCACGGAACGCTGGACCTCCGTCAGGTCGCTCAGATCGTGCTGCGCCTCGTTATTGATGGTGTTGAATAACCACTGGAGATCGCGCAGAACATTACGTCGCAGCGTACTGTGGGTAATAATCGAACTGTTGCCTGACTCGGTGGTTTTATCTGGCGCGTCGTCTGTCAGCCTGTCCAGCAGGGACGACTGCAGTTTGTCACGCGCCGTCAGCGTGTCGCGATTTTTGCGCGCACGATAGCCGCCATGCAGCTGCGAATAGCCGTCACCGGACGAATTGTCATTACGACTCATGAGGTAACTCAGTTTCGTTGAAAATAAGCTGCTGCAGCGTCAGTAAGGGATAATCTGCTTCATCGCTGAGCCACATCTTTTGCCCGTGACCGATAAACTGACCGTCATCGCTGCCTGATTCCTGCCACTCCGTTACGCTTGCCCGCAGGAAGCGTTCATCAGCCTTGTCCTGAAGCGGGTAGCGCACCGGAATCTGACAAATTTGCTCACTTCCGTCCACCAGCTGCAGGCGAGTATGGCGCCAGACCAGATCCGTGACGCTTGCCGGAGCCTGAAACTCTATTTCGCTGATGGCAGCAAACGGGATCCAGTAATAGTGTCCATTGGCGATGGCTTCACAGACCGGTCCGAAGCGGCTGTCACCGTCCATTATCCAGGCGAACGGGCTTTCCCCCTCCTGGGTTGTGGCCGTACCGGCGCTCGCCTCTGCGCTTTCCAGCGCCTGAGCACGCAGTGCCGCACCGACGGCCTTATCGCCCGCTATGTCCGCTTTCAGCGCGGCCAGTAAGACCTGGCACCACGGCCAGGCGCTTCCTGGCAGTTGCGGCTCGGCTTCACCGCGCAAAACCGCTGCACGTTTCTGTTCGCCCTCAATGGCCTGTTGCAGCAAGGTCACGGTGGGCTGCGCCTGAGGCAGCATGGCCAGCCAGGATTTCAGCTGTGTCTGCGCCCTGCTCCAGTTACCGTCAAGGCACAGGAGTTGCACAAATGCCGCCCGTAAATCCGCATCAGCCGGATTCGCCTGGATTTGTGCAGTGATGCTGGACAGGTTTTCCGCCAGGGTGGCATTGGCCAGTCGCTGTTGTAGTGAGTCCATTCAAACTCCTTATGCCTTAGTTGATGGTGCGATACACGGCTGCGGCCGGATCTTTGAGTTCCGGATGCAGTTTTTCCACCAACTGCACCTTAATGGATGCAGGGCTGCTTAACCAGGGTGACCAGATCTTACGCACTTCCTGCAGGCGCGCACGCAGCGCATTTTCGTCTGCCGCTTCACTGGCGGGCATCTCAACCACCACCTGGTTTATCGCCTGCCAGCCGTTAAACTGCTGGCTAAATGGCAACACCAGCCAGCTGTCGGGTGACTTTTCATCACTCAGCACCATGCGTTCGCTGTTAACCGTGGTAATGGTCAGTTCATCAACCTGCTGTTTATCGTTCAGGCCCGCAACCGGGAACCCCTGCAGAAAACTCACGGCAACGGATTTGGTCGCGTCTTTGCCCGTCTGGGTCAGCGTGCTGTGCCCGCTTAACCAACCATCTTTGCCGCAGGTGACGCCCTGCTTAGCCGGCACAAACAGGGCGCTGGCCTGCGAGGGCTGATGCCACCAGGTGCGGAAATGGCAACCGTCCAGCAAGCTAAACTGGAGCCACGGTGTGGTATCCGCCGCTGGCGAATTCAGCACGACAGGCGCGGCGGGCGGGCTGACGGGCGCCTGTTGGGCGGGCTGAACCGGTTGAACGGGCTGTGCAGCGGCAGGCGGAGTCACCACCGATTTCCACTGCTGCGCTTTCGCGGCCGTACCATTGGCCAGTGCGGCGCCCTCGGTATCGGTTAATTGCCAGTGCAGCTGCTGTAACGGCTTACATTGTGAGGCCATCAAGCCCGCAACGCGCGGCAGGAAATCACTCAGCACCGACGCATCTTTATCGCCATGCGTCACAATGCGCAGGTTTACGGTGCTCTTACACCAGCTCGACAGCTGGTTATCTTTTACATCATCAATCCAGACATCCAGTTTCTGAGTTGGCGACTGCACAATGCGATAGTTCTCTGCAAAGGCATGTGTACTCAACAGCAATGCAGTCAGGCCCACTAATCCATATTTCATGTTGGCGTTCTCAATCTCGAAGAGGGAAAAACTGCGCCGCATCAGACAGCGAGTGCAATAAGGTGGTGTCTTCTGGTGAACCTACCCACACAGCCATGGCGCTGAAGTTGTCCTGTTGACCCCCCTGCGGTTGGCTGTTTTTGATAATTTGTTGCATCAGGGTCAGCCACTCTTCTGGCGTATTCACCATATGCAATGATTGCTGCATTTGTTCCAGCGTCACGCCATGCCAGAAACCATCCGTACACAGCAAAAAGGCATCCCCATCCTCAATAGGCACCACATCGCTGTAACTGGCATCCCGCTGTTCATCGCCCATGCCTAATGCAAAATAGAGCAGGTTACTGTTAATGCCTTCTGTCTGGTGCCCGGCATCTTTCATTTGCTGAATCAGGCTGTGGTCTGTGGTCACGTGGTAGAGATAGCCCCGACGAAACAGGTAAAGCCGACTGTCGCCTGCATGCGCCCAGTAGGCCAGTTCATAGTCTCTGTCGATAAACAAACTCACCAGCGTGGTGCCCATCCGGCTGTGCTGACTGTTTGCCTTTTGCTGTTGCCGAATGGCGCCATTGGCATAATTCACGTAATCGCGAATGGTTTGCGCATCGAGATGCGCATTGCCATCAAAGGCTTCCATCAGGCTACTGCGTGCAATTTTTGCTGCAACGTCACCGCCGGGAAACCCTGCCACACCATCACACACCACAAAGCAAGCCGAACGCTCGCCGATGCTCTCACCGGTTTGATCCTGATTGCTGGCGCGGTCGCCCTGATTCGACGTGGAAGCAGTAGAGATATTCATGCGTCATCCGTGTGGGTTTGTGAGTCTTTATACTGATTTACTTCCATGTCGTACGCGTGCAAGAAGGCTTCGCCAAACAAGGTATGGAAGTCATCTTCAATTTCACCGGCAGTTTCGCCATAGCGCTGGATAAAATGCTCCCACAGCGCGGCTTTACGGCTGCCGGGTAGTCCAATGCGCGATACGGAACCGTTTTGACGCGCTTCTTCTTCGAGCTGATCGGGGTTAAAGGACTGCAGCATGGAAGCAATAATGGCGCGAATACCGGCAATCATCCCTAACTGGTGCGCCTGGAGGTCAATCAGTGCGTCACGCACGGCCTGGCGTGGCGGCATAAAACCTGGCATACGGCTGCCAAACATCTGCATCAATACGGTTTTACCTGACGGCAGCAGCTTAAACGGGTTGTTAGCATCATCCAGGATCACGGTCATGTCGGCTTTTACACCGCGTTTTAAAATCGACCGGGAAGACAGCAGTGCCACCGTTCCCTGCGAGAACATGCTGAGCATCTGGCCGAACTGCCGCATCTGCTCACGATCGAACTGCGGTGTCGGTTGCAGATCCTGCAGGCCCATACCTTCCAGCAGTGCATCCAGCAACTCGCCCTTTAAGGCATCACCGCTACTGGCATTGCCACTCTGCTCGGTCCCACCGCTGTTATTGTGCGAGGCAACCGGATCGATGCGCAGCCGCCCTTTTGGCGTGGGCGAAGGCGTGCGTTGCACCGCCTGCGGTGTTGGCAAGGTAATGCCGCCGTAATCAATCGGGCTTTGCGCTCCTTCAGGCTGGGCAGGCTGCGGTTGAGGATCGAAAGCGGGATCGTGAGTGACCTGCGTTTCAGTGTGATCAAACAGCGGTGAACTGCTTAAATCAGCCAACTCAACCGGTGCAGTATCCAGGATATCAGGCATCGGCTGGTGATGAGGTTTCTGCTGTAATGGCGCCGCTTGATGGGGCTCTTTCTGCTGCAAGGGTGCAGACTGATGGTTTTCTTTCGGCTGCGATGGCGCAGCCACAGGTTGCGAAACCGGCATATCTGGCTGAGCCAGCGGCACGGCACCGCTCATCATTAACCCCAGCGGATCGTCATGATGACGCGGGTCCGGCGTGGTCTGGCTGCCAAACAGATTTAACGGGTCCACGTCTGTGGAGGTTTCCTCTATTTTGGGCTGCCCTTGCGCATTTTGTTTTGCCGACAAGGTGCTGGGCGTGCGGTCATCAAAAATGCTTTCCTGAGCAAACAGTGCATCCTCTTCATCAAACAGGCTGCTTGTCTTAGGTTGCTGACCGATATCCAGCGGTTTATCGCTCATTAACTGAGCCAGCGGATCTTCGGGATTACGGTTTGCTGCTGTAGAGGTTAACGGATTTGCCTCCGGCATTTCTTGCGCAGCACTTTTACGTTTCGATAAATCATCAGAAATTGAAAACTCTTTGGCAAGGCTGTCCCAGATCTCGCTGGGAATGGCAGCCGTGCTGGCAGCCGGCGCCTGTACAGGGACCGCATTGGGTACGGGCTGCTGCTTAGGTGCGGCTGCAGCGGTCAACGGAGGCTGCTGCGATTGCTGCTCGCCATTAAGATCGTTAACCAGCAGACGATAGTCGTCGATGCCGAGAATATCTCCGTCCTGCAACTCCACCTGACGTCCACGTTCAAGCGGGATGTCATTCAGCAGCACGCGCGTAACGTTACCGCGGTTGGTCAGGCGACATTCACCCTCTGCAGTAATATGCACGATAGCCTGCAGGCGAGAAATAGTGCGATCGTCGTCGGGCAATATCAGATTATTATCCACGCCTCGACCAATAGTGCCGCCTGGAGGAAGAAAATCGAAACTGATTTGCGGCGGTTCATGGCCGGGTTTAGCGGTTATTATCGTAAAGCGCATCACGGATTCCTGCGGTTAGCTGTTCGACATCTATATCGCGCGTCTCTCGGGGAGAAAGGCGGGATATAGAGGCGTAGTCAATGGTACGGAAGATAAACGCAACCCTAATGTTGCAGATAGCCACCCCGTGAAAATTAATCGTAGGGCATTTCTGATAATTCTTTCGTGCGTAACTCATCAAGCCTGGCGACGCACTCGTTATTAAATACGGTGTGCGCATAACTTCTGCATAAGATGAAGTTAAAAAAAGCAGATAAATGAAAGCTACATTCCGAATATTTTACCTCAAACTTCATTACAATTTTTCACTTTTCAAATGGGAGTCAATATTAAACCCTGTCATCTCATGCTCTTTTTTAAATCTTGCCGTGACATTATTTAAGAAAAGGCTCTTTGATAAGCAAAACATTCAATCATGAGACATTAAGATTCTTACTTTAAAAACCAGCAATAAAAATGAAAAGGATGTGGCTCTGCAATACACCCTTTTCATTTATGAATAAATCCTTTTAGCCTTAATGTCATCATGATTGCATGATGTGAGAGTAAAGAAATGATTAATACTTTATTTTGAGGCTTCAACCAGTTCAGAAACCCGACTCTGCATTTTTTCAGAGAGACACGACGCGTCACCGCCACATTCATTGCGCTTTTTGATCCAGTTACTTTGCGCAGAACGAAGCGTGGCGAGCTTGTCTTTGACATCAACATCAATACTTTTTATTTGTTTTACAGCGATGCTATAGGCTTGTGCAACACTCTTATCCCAGCCGGAAAGCTCAACGTTGCTACAAATAGCCTTCTCTGTATCTGATGAGGCTTTCGCACAGTCGAATGAGGGTGCTGGTTTAGGATTAGAGGGCAGTTTTTTTAACAACAAATAAGTTTGTGAATTCCAGTTGGTAAGAAGTTCATTATTGTTTTTCTCAATAATCCAGTTACCAACTTTTTCACCTGAAGGGCCAAACATGCCTGATTTACAGGTGACTTCATAAGCACTTACTGGATCTTTAGCCGATAAAGGTAATCCGTAATCACTTGCAAGATTATTGTTCGACTTTTCATCCTCACCTGCAGTAAGATTAAGCAACTGACCTGCCGTAACAGATTCTTTTTTATTATAAGAAGGTGAATCACACCCCTTCGCCACCAGAATTGATCCAGAAATACCTTTTTTGTCGAAATTTATGATTCGGCCAACTAGATTTGGATCATCACTAATAATATCAGGTCGTGAGGCGTTATTACTGTTCACATAGACGTTTTTAACAACCCACTGCCCATTTGTATCGCTTTCTATATTTCCGTTGGCGTGGCAAGACGTCATAACCACTAAACCACCTAAAAGGGTAGATACAAGCAAACCTTTATTATTGTTCATACGTCATAAATCCCTTCTAGATAAAGTTTAACTTCAGAGTTACGTCTGTTAACCAGACCTTTAAAGACTTTACCACCGCTATAGATTATTTTTTTAATCATCGCCATTGCATCACCAACATTTCCGTTGTTAATGTCATTGGTCACTTTATTTAAAACACCGCCAGAGTTGTATGCAAACGAAACCAGTGCATCAAACTCATATTGTGTTAAGGGGACTGTAATCCTGTTTTTTATTAATGTTTCATAATGTGGAACAGTCAATCTCAACAAATCAGTTTCTTGCTGCCTTGATAAATCTATAAGATTTTTGTTTTGCACAGCAAAATCGGACGCGTCTTTATGACTTTTAGTTGCTCCCTCAGCCGCTTTAGCAGCAGAAGTTGCATCAATGCCGATAGAAATAAGTTTTTGCTTTATCTCACTTTGTGTTCTTTCAAGCATGTCGTAGCCAGCACCTAAAGTCACACCGCTTTTACCTCCAGGCCAATGCAAGTGATTACTGACGCCGCGCAAAGACTCTAATTTAAAAAGTGCCTGAATCCCACTTTCCGACAGTTTCATTCCGCTAACATACTGCCGTCCCTGAACACCTTTTAACGGAGGCGGAGGAACGGGAGCTACAACTCTTTTTCCTAGTGCTTCCCAGGTTTTTCTTCCAACAATGCCGTCTGCATATAATTTATTATCAGTTTGGAATTTTTTTACGGCTAACTCTGTATTTTTACCAAAAACCTTATCTATTGAGACTTTATAATTTTTCTCTCCAAGCATTTTTTGTAAAACTGCAACAGCATCACCTCGATCGCCTAAGCGTAAGAGCGTCATATCAAAATTCCTTTTGCATGCAATTGAGTTTATTTAAAAAAGCAGCCCCTTTCAGGGCTGCCATATCATTACGCTTCTTTATTCTCTTTGATATTCCAGCCAGCGCTGCTTTCTGCGCCTTTGCCACCGGAAGAGCTCTGCTCCCAGTACTGCTGTTTCACTTTCGCAGCCTGGAATGCATAGGTCACGCCCAGGGTATCGTCGTGCTCAGAGCCCACGAACTGTACGTTGGTGACCAGCACGTCTTCCAGGGTGATGCGGGTATACTCGATTTGCGTACCGCCAGCCTTGCAAACTGAAACTTCAACCTTAGTGACGTGCTTACCACTGGCACAGTTTTTCAACAGCGCAGTGACAGCCTTGTCGATTTTGGCATTAATGTGCAGGTCGTTGAAGTTTACTTTACCAGCACCGCCGCCGCCGCCCACGCTCATATTACCCGGCTGATTAGCGCCCCAGGAGAAAGAGGTAATATCAATCCAGCCGGTATGGTTTGAATCTTTAGATTCACCAGTAATACCGTCTACCTTCAAATACATATCAATAGCCATAATATTTACTCTTCGTTATGGAAAAAGTTGTCGCTTTCGAAAAAGCATCTATATGGCAAAGAGAAAAGCATGGGGCTGAATAAAACAGTCCATATTTTACTTTTGCCTCGACTCGGGAGGTTGCTACAGGCTCTCCGAAGTATCCCACCACAATTAACCGCTATAGCAGGAGATTTTTTTGCTGTATTCGTATTTCAAATTAATGTCATTGTGCAAAAAGCCACGACAATTATGGGGCAACCCGATTATGTTGCGCACTTTGTTTCAAGAAAATTACTCTGCTGGAACAAAGTCAAAAAAAAACGATTAAAGAAGACCAAATAATTTTCAGCTTGCCAAAGTCGACGTTTTTATATTTTAAACACAGGTCGATCATTATACTGATAAATCTATGATGAAAGCTTCCAGCCATTCGCCAAAGACATCACTTTAGGAAAAGGTTTATTCCGCTTCATCAGCATAATCAAAGTATGAGGGACGACATACATCAGCCATTGTTTTATATACGGCATGTTTTCATGCTTTAGTGCATTTGCTCGCAAGAAGCACGCTCCGAAGAGCGTGCTTAGCGTTTCAACGATTAGTTTTCGTTCGACTTCAGCGAAGGCAGTTTCGATACCAGACGCAGCGAAACGGTTAACCCTTCCAACTGGTAATGCGGACGCAGGAAGAATTTCGCGGCGTAATAACCTGGATTGTCTTCCTGCTCTTCCACATTCACCTCTGCAGCAGCCAGCGGCTTACGAGACTTGGTTTCCTGAGAAGAGTTAGCCGGGTCACCATCGACATAGTTCATCACCCAGTCGTTCAACCAGCGTTCCATTTCGTCGCGCTCGCGGAAGGAACCAATCTTGTCGCGCACAATACACTTCAGATAGTGAGCGAAACGGCAGCAGGCGAACAGATAAGGCAGCCGCGCTGCCAGACGCGCATTGGCGGTGGCGTCAGCATCGTGGTACTCCGCAGGCTTTTGCAGCGACTGGGCGCCGATAAAGGCGGCAAAGTCAGAGTTTTTGCGGTGAACTAACGGCATAAAGCCATTCTTCGCGAGCTCGGCTTCGCGGCGATCGCTGATGGCGATTTCCGTTGGGCATTTCATGTCTACGCCGCCGTCATCGCTTGGGAACGTGTGGCAAGGCAGATCTTCAACCGCCCCACCCGACTCCACGCCGCGAATGGATGTACACCAGCCGTATTCTTTGAACGAACGGTTGATGTTGGCCGCCATGGCATAAGCCGCGTTGGTCCAGCTGTAGTTGCTGTGGTCGGAACCGTCGGTCTGCTCTTCAAAATCAAAGCTGTCCACGGGGTTGGTGCGAATACCGTAAGGCAGACGAGAAAGGAAGCGCGGCATCACCAGGCCCAGATAGCGCGCGTCTTCAGACTCGCGCAGGCTGCGCCAGGCAGCATATTCGGTATTCTGGAAGATTTTGGTCAGATCGCGTGGATTCGCCAGTTCCTGCCAGGATTCCATCTGCATTACGCTTGGGGCTGTCCCGGTGATAAACGGACAGTGTGCTGCAGCACCGATACGCGCCATTTCGCCCAGCAGCTCGACGTCCTGCGGGCTGTGATCGAAATAGTAGTCGCCCACCAGGCAGCCAAAAGGTTCACCACCAAACTGGCCATATTCCTGTTCGTAGATTTTCTTGAACAGCGGGCTCTGATCCCAGCCCACGCCTTTATAGCGTTTCAGGGTGCGGCTCAGCTCCTGCTTGGAGATGCTCATAAAGCGAATCTTGAGCATCTCATCAGTTTCGGTGTTATTCACCAGATAGCTCAGACCACGCCAGGCGCTTTCCAGCTTCTGAAACTCTTCGTGATGAATAATCTGGTTAACCTGCTGAGACAGCTTTTCGTCAATCTCAGCGATCAGTGCCTGAATGGTGCGGTAGGCATCGCTGGACATGGTCACGGTGTTTTCCAGCGCCTGCTGCGCCAGCGTTTTCACCGCGCTTTCTACAGCTTCGCGTGCCTGGTCGCTTTTAGGACGGAATTCTTTGTTCAGTAACGCGCTGAACTCATCCTGACTAAAGCTGGCGCCGCCCTGCGATTGTGGTTGTTGAGAAGTCTGGTTCATTACTGCTCCTCCTTACCTTCAGGGGCATCCGTTTGCTTAGGCACGTGTGACAGCGCCTGCAGCAGTGTCGGATCCTGTAAAATCTTGCCGATCAGCTCTTCGGCGCCGTTTTTGCCGTCCATATAGGTCAGCAGGTTGGAGAGCTGGGTACGTGCTTCAAGCAGGCTGTTTAGTGGATCGACTTTGCGGGCAATGGCATCGGGAGAAAAATCGTCCATGCTTTCGAAGGTCAGATCGATGTTCAGTTTGCCGTCACCGTTCAACGTATTGTCTACCTGGAATGCCGCACGTGGCTTCATGGCTTTCATACGCTCATCGAAATTGTCGATGTCGATTTCCATGAATTTACGGTCGTCAACGCTGGCCTGCGGCTCCAGCGGTTTACCGGCTAAATCGGCCAAAACACCCATGATGAATGGCAGCTGAATTTTACGTTCTGCGCCATAGACTTCCACGTCATATTCAATCTGAACGCGTGGCGCGCGATTGCGGGCGATAAATTTCTGCCCACTGGACTTCATTGTTGGCATGGTTCTCTCCATAAATAATGCGCGGGTATAGGCTCGCAGGAGGCGCGCAGGTCTCGCTGCGTAAAGGCTTGACTGTTAGCTTAGTCGCGGCGTCCAAAAATGTTTTCTAACTGATGCACACCATCGGGCGCGAGATCGCGAATGATGTCCATAAAATCGAGTTCGATAAGGCGCTGTACCCGGTCAATCATCAGCGGTGCCGGGTGGCTCGGCTCATGCTGACTAAAGTACTGTTTGACTTTTTCCAGCATAAGTTGGGCTTCTGCCCGCGAATTCAGTTGGGCACTGCGCCAGTCGGTAGCCGCACGTGGTGCAGCGACGCTGGGCTGCTGCTCAGTTGCGGGTGCGGATTGCATCGCCGCCGCCAGGGAGTGTAACGATTCCATATCCGTGGCCTGACAGCGCTCATTCAGCATTGCCATGCTGCGTTGCAGCTGGCTCATATCCGGCAAGGCCGTTTCATCCAGCTTTTCAATCACGATGCGGCGAATATTTTGCAAACGCTCGGCAATGTTTTGAATCGCTGCGATGCCCGGTTGTTCCCCTCGTGCCAGTTCGTCATTCAGACGCGGCAGTCCACCCGGATAATCTGGTACCTCTGTTTTACTGCCGTCACACAGCGCCGAAGCATCACGCAGCGTAATACCGTCGGACGCATAGCGCATGAGCCATGACTGACGAACGGCGGCCGTGAGTGCCGACTGGTCGCCCAGCACAGCCAGCGCGTTGATGCGGTAAAACGGGTCGTGCTCACCGTCTTCTTCAAGGCGAGGCCAGAGCGGTTCCCAGAACTGCAACATCGCCTGTTCAATCAGTTGCAGGCCCTGTGCATAGCCCGGTAACCCTTTCAGGCGCGTCCAGGCATGTGTCAGGGTCAGCATGACACGCAGGTCTTTGCTGCGGCTCATCAGTTCCAGCGCGAGCTTTTCAACTTTGTTCCAGTCCGCTGGCTCAGCCGGAATAATGGTGTTACCGAACTGCTGTTCGGCTTTTCCCACGCTGGCCTGCTCCATCGCCTGAAAGTCCGCGTCGTACTCCAGGTTTTCACCGCACGGATTATCGTGGCTTACCGGTATCAGCAACGTGTCAATATCAATACTCATCCGCTTCGCCTCAGGATTCAAACATCGGGGGATAAAGTCCGTTTCGTCCCGGCTTCGCACCGCCTGCCGGATCAAACAACAGGGAAAATAACTGCGCGGTTAAGTTTCCACTGTGGACATGGGTATAAAGCGGAAAACCGTCGCTCTGATTCGTCCACCAGAAACTGGTCTGGAACTGCGGATCAAAGCTTTGGGACGGCAGATGCCAGCTCAGTGTTGAATCCTGTTCACCGTTGCCGATCACCGCCAGAATATCTGATGACGCCTCATCCTGCTGAGGCTGCGGCAGTGGAATGCTCAACAGCGCCTGATCGAACTGTTCGGGCGTACCGCCATCCTGAACCGCCCGCAATAAGGTATTTCCCATCTGGTGATACCAGTCGCCTGAACGCGTCAGCAACAAAGGCATCCACTCCGCTGGGGTAAAATAACGGAGGGCACAGAGGGGATAATGGCGACCCACGCTGTCGCGTGCGGCCGTCAGACAGCCCATTTGAATCAGTTGCGTGCCCAACATCGGTGGTACCACAAAATTCCACACCGGGGCTTTAAGAAAAGCCCGAGAAGGCGCATTTTCGCCTTCAGCACTGGTCTTCCAGTGGTGCAATCCCACCTGAAACCAGTTAGACCACTGGCGCTGCAAGGTATCGGGAAAGCGTCGTTTAACAAAATCACCCGAACTAGGCAGTTTGCCGTACCAGCCAGGTGCTGCGTAATGGGTCATAGTCAGGTCCTGTTTCAGGGACAGCTAAATGCGGGTAGCTGGAAAGGATTACGAATGCTGCCTGGCGTGAATGACAGCGTCACATTATGGCCGTCCACACTAAAGCTGGCTTCGCGAGTCAGTCCACCTACCGACGTCACCCGTGCGCGATCAAAGAAGCGATTAAGCGCCCATGGGCCGCTGGTGGTCAGGGTTGAGGTCGTGCCGTTCGTTAGCCCCAGTTGCATGCGCACCTGACTGGTTCCACCTGGTCCGGGCCAACTGACTAACTGCACTGCCTGTGGTCCATGACTGTAGCGCAAAATCTGTCCATCGACATCCAGCGTCATATTCAGGATATCGTTATCCATCTTCACCGTCCGTAACGTGACGCGGAAGGATGGCGTAGTGGCCCCATTGGCAAAGAAGGCGTCGCGAATCGACTGCGCCTGCTGGAAAGGACGCAGCAAGGCTTCGCCACCTGGCAAGGTTTTGCCATCAATGCCGGGCGTGAAGCGCCATGCCGCGCGCGTGGTGTCCACTTTGCTGGCCAGATTATCGCGGAAGAAGCTGTCCATCAGTCCGGTTCCCGGCGCAAACATGCGCGCCAGGTCATCAGGCGTGACTTCGCTGCGTGCATTCCGGACCAGCGGGTAACGGCCTGCTATCGCCTGACGGCAGAAGCTGCCGACTTCCATGGTGATGCGCTTGCGAACGTTATCCATGTCGCGACGCTGTGCATCGCTGCTGGCGCCCACTGCCATGCCTGACACCATATTTTGCAGTGAACCGGGCAAACGTCCGGCGCTGGCCTGCAAACGGCTAATGGCATCACTCGCCGGCGGTGGCATACCGCTATTCGCGGCATCCTGCACGGCGGTGAGATAGCGATAGAGATCGTCGATCTGCTTAAGAAAATCATCAACGGCCAGGACCTTACTGCCCTGCTGTAACGGCTGTGCCAGCTCAATGACAGGTGCAAAGTGCGCGGTCACCGCCTGCTCAGGCGTTTGCTGCACCACCGCCTGCTCGCCGTTTGCGCGCGGCGAGGTAAACAGTGCCTGCAGCGTTCGTGTGGCGCTGTTATCCGATGACGCGGCCGTATCTTTGGCATTCTTGTCTTCAGGCTGCGCCCGGGTGAGCGTGAGCTGTTTGCTCAGGTTAATCACTAACTGCCGCAGCGGCGAATGATTCCCTGACAGCAGGCGCGCCGTATTAATACGTTGGGTCAAATCGGCGCTGCTGTTGAGTTGAATATCGCTGAGAAACTGCTCCCACTGGCGGATGTAATCCTGAATATAGAGCTGGCGCACCGCAAGGTCGGTTTGTTTGCTGTCTTCATGGGCCGTCTCTGCACCCAGCACCCAGATATCGTCTTTGTAGAGCGCATCCGTGACTGGCGCGATCTGTTTATCCACATGGTTCCAGTAGCCGTCTGGCGTAAAGAGCCCGGAAACACCTTCATTGACAGACTTACCGCTTTTACGGGAAAACACCAGTTCACTTTGCGGTCCACCCAGCGCGGACAAGGTAACCGGTGACATTGAGCCATCGCGTTCCAGCAGGCGTTTCAGGCGTCCGTAAACGCGCTGTGACAGCGGCATCTGACTAATCAGCGCCTGCTCGCGCTTTACCAGCGCATCATCCTTCGCATAGGGCGAGGACTGAATCTGCGTTTCCAGTAGCTGTTGCAGATGCCACGCCAGCTGTTTCACCTCTGCCTGAGTCACGTCCTGCGGCAATTCACGCGAGATGTTTAACATCATCCACGCCTGAAGAAACTTACCGTCATAGTGTTTTGGCTGGTACAGCATCTGATAAGCCTTGAGCGCCTCATAGCTGTAGTCAGCGTCACTTCCCGTATCATTGCGTAACCAGCGGGTGATATTCTGCGCAACCTGCGGCATCAGCAGCTGTTTCAGCGCCCTTTCGTACAAGGCCTGGGTCGCATCACTGACTTCCGTTCCGCGATATAGCCCCATCCGGCGCGTGAGCGGCGGATGCTCCAGAGAAAAGGAGGCGCTTTCAGGCAGGTGCAGCAGCGTATTGAGGTAAGGCACCAGTGCAAAGAGGTTGCCGTTCACCTCTTTTTGTAACTTGTCACCGAGCTGCTCAACCTGGGGGCTTTTCGCCGCCATCTCCTGCAGGTAGGTTTTGTTTTTGTTATAGCTCACCAGCCACAGTGCACCGGCAATGAGTACGATAACCAGTAACGCCAGATAACCCGACCACAGGCCCACGCGGTTACGTAGCTCCCACCAGCGGTTACTGCCGGCCAGACCGGACTCCTGGAAGATGACATTTTCCAGCACGCCCTTAAGAAAAAAGCTCTGACCTTTGTTTTGAGGGATCGGCGCGTCTTTATCCACTTTGTCCCAACTGCCCGACTCACTCTGCTGCTGGCCTGGCAGATGCAGGGCGCGCGTCAGTTCACCCATTACGCGGTCAAAGGGTAAGCCTTCCTGCGTACCGCTGGCAAAGTAGATGCCGCGCGGAGCGAACTGCGTTTCGAAATCGGAACGCGCAAACAGAATGTCCAGCGCCTCAGCCAACTGAGGGCGCAATGCCGCAAACTCCTGTGGAAACAGGTAGCTTTCGGCACGTGCCTGGGCATCACTTTCCGCCAGCAGCACATCGGCAAGTCCGGCATCCAGGCGCTGCTGCAGCAGCGAATATTCCTGCTGAAACTGGCTGCTGAGTTCAAATTCAGCCGTTGATGCTTTGGCCCACGGAAAGGTAAAGCCCCAAATCTGCTCGCGCTGTGCCTTATCCAGGCTGGCAAAATAGCTGCGGAACCCCTTTAACAGGTCGGTTTTGGTGACCAGGACATACACCGGAAAGCGAATACCGAGCCGATCGTGTAACTCCATCAGACGCTGGCGCAGCGCCACGGCCTGATTGCGCATGGCCTCGGGCGACTGTGATAACAGGTCTGCCACGCTCAAGGTGACGATGACGCCGTTAACCGGCTGACGGCCACGGTATTTACGCAGGAGATCGAGAAACTGATGCCATTCGCCGGCATCGCGCTCCTGCTGGCTCTCCTGCGTGGTATAGCGCCCCGCCGTATCCAGCAGCACGGCTTCGTTAGTAAACCACCAGTCACAGTTACGCGTCCCGCCGATCCCACGTAGCGCAGCCTTACCGAACTTGTCCGCCAGTGGGAACTGCAAGCCAGAATTCACCAGAGCGGTGGTTTTACCGGCACCTGGCGCGCCGATGATCATGTACCAAGGCAGTTGATAGAGATATTGATGACTGAAGCGCTGCGCCCAGAAAGGCGCACCTTTGCTGCTCTGCCGCTGGAAGTGTGCTTTTTTCAGCATCTCAGTCGCTTCAGAGAAGCGGCTGGCCAGCACCTGATCTTCACTGGTCAGTCGCTTGCGGTCTTCTTCCGGCGTATCCGATTTGCTGGTTTCCAGGCTGGACATCAGCTTACGGTTGAGCCAGTAGTTATAGACACGCGGAATCGCCTGGCTCAGGCCCCAGACAACATAGAGCAGCGCAATACTGATTACGCGGTTCTGTTCTGACTCCAACGGACGGGAGTCCACAATCGAGAACACCGGGCCAATGACCCAGATAATAAACGAAAGTGCGGTGATACCGACAAAGCCCCAGGCCAGACGGCTGGTCAGTACCGCAAATAGTACATTCAGCATGGATTAGTTCCCTCTCGCCAGGCCGTTAACTTCAGCTTGCGTCGTATCAGGTGCAACCTGCAGCGTAATTTCAACACGACGATTACGCGCGCGATTTTCTGCACTGGTATTCGGCACCAACGGATGCGTTTCACCCCGCCCTTCCGCTTTAACGCGTGATGGTTTTGCCAGCTGTTTTTGTAACAGCGTCTGAACAGACTGGGCACGGGCCAGAGACAGCTCATAGTTGGAGGCAAATCGGGCACTGCGAATCGGTACGTTATCGCTGTAGCCCACCACCAGGATTTTCCCGCTGACGTTATTCATGGCTTCAGCTACACGCTGGATAACGGCATCATAACGTCCGCGAACCTCTGTCGAACCGGATGCGAACAAGCCATCGCCTTTCAGCGTCACCACACTTTGATCTGCCTCATCGCGCACGGCCACCAGGCCTTCGTCGATTTCAGGTTTCAGGAATGACTTCAGGTTCAGTGACGGCGGCGGCGGCGGTGCCGGATTACGAATCTGCACTTCTGGCAGCGTCGTTTGGTAGATTTTGGCCAGCACGGGCGAGGTGTAATCCCCCAGACGCCAGTTCAGCACGATATAGAACAGGCAGGCAGCCAGGCCCGCCAGAGCCGCACAGGCCCACAGCGGAATCATGGGGCGCCAGAGTTTACGCAGAACCGGCTGATCGGTCGGATGCGGCGACAAGGCGGCGGCAAAGCTGCCCCTGACGCTCCTGATCATCTGCAACAGACGCTGTTTAATCGTATCCAGTTGCGAGCGTCCATTATCCAGAACCCGATAGCGCCCTTCAAAACCAAGCAGTAAGCAGAAATAGATCAGCTCCAGTAACAGGATGTGCTGACGCGGGTTTTGCGACAGTTTCGCCAGCAGTTGGAAGAATTTCTCCCCGCCCCAGGTTTCGTTGTGGAAGGTGACCAGTAAGCCATTACTGGTCCACACGCCACGGCTTCCCCAGGGCGTCAGTGCTGCGGCTTCATCAAGCGCCGTACACAGACAATAGCGCGCGCCAACGATCACCTCATAGCTCAGTCCGGACTGCTGGCAGGCCAGCTCGAAACGGCGGATCTGGTCAATAAGCTGTTGACGTAAACGTGCGGGATCGTCATGGGAGACGGAGTGACGAATCTGTGGAATCGCGTTAATCAGCGGATTCGCTGCAGCCACCAAACTATTCTGGTGGCTAAGATCCTGCTGAAAAGCATCACTGTTCGGTTTATTTTGTTCCTGCATCATGCCTGCTCAGTTTGAATTATTCTGACTGACTGCGAATGGCCCAGAACTCCATGTTCAGGCCCGGAAACTCACCGGCAAGGTGCAGCGCGAAGGCACCCGATCGCTCCATCTCCTGCCATAGCTCGCTGTTCTTATCCAGCTCAAAATAGCTGTATCCTGCGTGCCATGGGATCTGCGGTGGCGCACCCGGCATGGCTTTCAGGGCAAGGCCCGGTAGCTGCAGTTGGACGAGATCGCGAATTTTGGTGACGGGGGCGACTTTCATCTGCGCCGGAAAATGCGTTTTCAGCGCGTCGGCCGGGACGTTTGCTTTTACGGCCAGCACAAAACCGAATTCACGCACCATGCTGTTATCCGGCACGGTCGCCACGTTCAGGCCGTGTGAGCGTTGCGTCAGCGGCAACTGAATGGCGCTCTCTTCCATCACCTGCGACAGGCCCTGACGGAGTAATAGCGTCAGGCGGGAGAAGCAACCCTGCAGGTCGTCGTGGTCATAGAGAGGGAAAGCATCCGGCGTGCGCGCCTCTGTCCACGTTGCCAGCTCAGCAGCCAGCTGCAGCCAGTGGCTGTAGAGGGTTTCGGGATGTAATAGCGGCAGATGCTGCAGATGCGCATGAAGGCCCAACTGGCGGTTAAGCAACGCCAGCAGCATAAAATCAACCATATCCGCGCTGTTAAAGCGGCCCGTTCCGGGTGCGCGCTGGCTCAGCTGCTGGCTACGTTGTTGAATCATGCCGTGCAGGTCGGTCATCATGCTCTGAAGCGGACGACTGCCAGCAAGGGTTAACGTGGGAGGGATATAATCATTGTCTAAACGGATATGGTTGTCGCTGCGCTTTTCAACTATCTGAGCAACGCCCATCGCCGTCCATTCCGCCGTGAGATCCTGCTCCAGCATCAAGCGGAGGCGTAGCTTGCCAAACTGAACGGTGGCCGTTCCGACAGCCTGCGCATTGTCATCTTCAACTTCCGCTTCCCAGGCCAGATAGCGAGCCAGCGAATCAGGCGCGTCCTGAAACGTCACCGCCTCGCGACCATTGCGGCGAGCGGGAATGGCCAAAACCACTTTGGCGCGGTCGGTATTGCTGGGAACGTCCAGCGGCGCAGGGCCGTGTTGTGGCTGACTGAAGGCAAAAAACGTTCCATCCGGCAGGCATCCACTGGCGGCGCTCAGTGCCAGTTTACCCTGCCGCAACAGCGCTTCATCAAATTCGAGATCGAAAAATCCCCAAACATAAGGGCGTTGCGACTGGCCCCATTCACGCAGCGAGCTTTGCAGAAAGTTTTCTGCCTGCTGGAAATGGTGAGGACGTAAAAACATCCCTTCCGCCCAAACAACCTTTTCGGCTCTGTTCATAATCATCCTTTGAAGACGGTTTTATTGCTTAACGGGACGCATGCCGGCATCGTCAACGATAATGTTGGCGTTTAACTCACCATCATTGCTTTTCCAGAACTGCCAGAACGAGCTGCTGTCACTGTCTGGGAAAGGCAGCGCAAGTCGCCACACCTTGCCATCCAGCTTTTGATATTCCGCCATGATGCCGATAAAGCGCGCGTCGGGGAGGCTTTTGGCACTCAGCGTTTTACTGAGCTGACCGGACATCAGGAAAAACTGCTGATTGTTGAGCAGCGTATTTCCCAGTGCGGTAGCGGGTTGATTCTGCAGAGTGAAGAAGTCGGCGGACATAAATTCTGCATCAGACGTCAGCAACATCACCCGGACTTTGAGAGGTGCGCCCGAATTGATGGAAGGATGAGCCTGAAAGTGCAGGTTGTATCGCGCAATATCAGGCTTACTGCTACTGCATGCCGTTAGCAGAAGCAGCAGGAAGGGCCAGATCCATTTTGCCAGGCCAACGCGAAAGTAAGTTTGTGCCATTTCTGTCCCTCCCTGCCCCTGACTTAGTTGATGATCCAGGTACCGTTATTCTTGTTCTGGCACGCCTGGCTGTTTCCATCTACAGAAACACAGGTTTTTTTCTTGGCGGCGGCACGCGCACGACGTTTCGGCTGATCGGCTTTAACGGTCTGATCGTACAAATCGCTTTTCACCACAGCGCGGAAAGGCACATAACCAACAACTTTTATCGCGCTGGTTGTGGCCTGAGCCGGTGCCGCTTTGCTGTCAGTGGCTTTGGCATCGCTGGCTGCTGGTGGCGCTTCAGCCTGCGCTTCTTCACCTAATGCCAGCCAGTTATTTTCAACCTGACCCACAACGGTGTAGGTTTCACCTGTTTTCAGGGTTTCGACGACTTTGCCGCCGAAGTCCGGACGCGTCATCACCGATGCAGGATATAAAGCGCGATAGGATTCATTTAATGCGGAGAACTGCGCCGGCGCAGCAACGGCATGACGATGGATCAGGGTTGTGCCATCAACGGTGCTGCTCACCATTGTGTCATCAGTCATTTTTGGCGGTGTTTTACAGCCTGCAACAGCAAAGACAAACATCAGGCTTAATGCAATTCGAAAGTTCACCATTTTCTTCATATTTAGTTCCATTAATACCCAAACAAGTGGCCATTGGCCGGTGTTAAGCAAACCCTGTTGCAGAACGAGCGATGCTGGCTGCCATCTGGAGCCAATACACTGATTAACAACACAATTTGCCTGAATGAGATGAGGTAGTGAGTTTAAAATTTTCTATTCGATGAGAGTGAGCAGGTGTGAAACTGCCCATGAAACCTGATGACCGGAACAAGACGGCTGAATTCGCGGTTAAACATTCAGCAAACTGACAAATTCCTAAACGCAAACGTCATTAAGGCAGCCTGGTTAAGCGTTGCGCAAAAACGATTCATAAAGCTGAATCGTTAAGTTTAATAAGGCTGATTAATCGTTATAAGTGTGGGGAGAATGGCAACATCCTGCTTAAATTCCAGTCGATCTCACACAAATAGCAATAAATCAATGGCTTACAAATTAAACTGCAACACCATAGCTACCGCACGAGCCTCAACATCCTGCTCGCCTGTGTAAAGTTCTTTTCCATTTCTTAACATCTTACACAGCTTTACATAATGCCTTAAAAAATTCAACACAGCCCCGAGCGAGCTTAAATAGTAAAAATATTAATGTATAGTATTATCTCAAACTTCAGGCACTTGTTAACCAAATGCTATCGAGGCGATAAAAAACCCCGATTTAGCCCTGCCAGCCGCTTCGTTTAGATAATTAAACATTAGTAGTACGAATATTTAATCATGGTAAAAAGGGATAAAACGGCCAGCGAAGCGCCCTGAAGCTGATTTTCTTAAGTCTGAGATCGTAATTAAGTCAAATTTTTAGAAAACACGAAGCGTGTCATTTATTAAAAAACCAATAAATACAAAAAGTTAAATATTTTAAGTATTGCTAAATTAAGAATTATCTTAAGTAATATATCGGGGAGCAGTGTTGGTTTTAGCCGCAAGCTGGATCAATAAAAGGCAATGTGAGTGATTTTAATACAGCCAGAGACTAAGCCGCGGTGGATTGCATAAGCGCAGGACGTGCCAATGGCCCGATGTGAACAGCGGTATGGGCTGAAATCACTCAGGCATTGAATGGCAGTATTTATCGTCGCCACCCGGGTTAAAGCGGCGACAGAGATAACAAATCAGGAAAAGGAATTAGGATGGCCCGGCTTTCGCGATCATTTTACGGTAATTATTCAGCCATTTACCGCTGGTGAACCTTCCCCAGAAAAACAGCCCTCTCACTGTCCAGTCGAGGAACATGCCAAGCCAGACGCCGATGACGCCCATTCCCAGTTCAATGCCCAGCAAATAGCCAGCCACGACCCTTGCACACCACATACTAAACATAGAGACGTACATCGTGTAACGTGCGTCACGCGCGCCTTTCAGCCCAGCCGGTAAAACCCACGACGCTGCCCAAATCGGCATAAACAAGGCATTGAGCCAGATGAGGTGTTTCGTGACATTTATCACTTCAGGATCGCTGGTATAGAAACGTGCCAACAAGCCCGCCAGCGGAACGGTCAGGGCCGCAACGCACGACAGGCAAATGGTTGCCAGCCAAAAAACATGCTTCGCCTGTCGTTCAGCCTGAAATACCTGGTATTTACCCAGCCGCTTTCCGGTGATGATGGTTGAAGCCGATCCAAGCGCGTTACCCGGCAGGTTAATCAGCGAGGCAACAGAAAACGCAATAAAGTTACCCGCGATCTCATTGGTGCCCATGCCAGCCACAAATACCTGGGTCAGCAATTTACCGCCGTTAAACAGCACAGATTCGATACTGGCAGGCACGCCAATGCTCAGTACTTCATAAAGTATGCTGCTGTTCCAGCGACGAAAATAGCTGGAAAGCGTGATTTTAAGCGAAGCATTAAATCCAATCATTAACACATAAATAATGGCGAAAGCGCCGATGTAGCGGGTGATGGTTAACCCTAATCCAGCGCCGACAAACCCCAGTCCATCCCATGAAAAGCAGCCGTAAATAAGTACGCTGCTGATCATGATATTGAGGATGTTCATCCCGCCATTAATCAGCATCGGGATCTTGGTATTCCCTGCCCCACGCAACGCGCCACTGCCGATTAGCGTGATGGCCGCTGCCGGATAGCTCCATGCCGAAACCTGGAGATAGCTCAGCGCCAGCGCTTTTACTTTCGGTTCGGCAGCGCCGGCAATGGCGTCAATAATCAGATGGCCCCAGAACTCAATCGCAATGACCAGAATTAGCGCCAAAATGGTCATCATCGCCAGCGACTGCCGCGTAGCGGCACGCGCCCGTTTACCATTACGCCTTGCCAGACTGAAAGCGACCACCACCGTTGTGCCCAGATCGATGGCGGCAAAAAAGGAGATGATGACCATATTAAAACTGTCAGCCAGGCCAACGCCTGCCATCGCCTCTTTACCTAGCCAGCTGACCAGGAAGGTACTGAGCACGCCCATTAACAGCACGCAGGCATTTTCAAAAAAGATCGGGACTGCAAGAGGCGAAATTTCACGCCAGTACAGCGTGCGGTAAGAACGACGTTTGGGATACCACGCCGTGCGCTTAATCGCCTGCACCACTGCTACGCCGGGATTTTGCAAAGGAGTACCAAATATGAAGAAGTCGGGGAAAGAGCTCTAATGATGGTAGCCTGCGGGCAAATATGCAAAACGTTTTGCATTCCTGTTAAATCATCGTTACACACTTTTTTTACCTTTTTCCTCACCTCGTTGAATCATCGCGTTGCCGATGTCATCGCACGATCATGCCCGGAAACGGCCCTCTTCTTTACCAAAAAGCGGAGGCAGGCGTCAGGTTTGTCTGCATTTTGATGTAAACCCACGCACCAGCGCTAAGCCTCGCCCATAACTGGCGGCAGCAAAATGCGCTTGATCATAGATTCTTCACCAAATCCTGCGTTAAACCCGCTAAGCTTGGGGAAATTGTCGTAAGAACGTTAAAGGAGAGGTTATGCCAGCCCAACGGAAAAATCTGACACGCCAGCAGGCTCTTGATACGCTTGAGCAGATGTATGATGAAGCCGTCAACGCTCTGCGCGCATCAATTAAGGCCTATACGGAAGAAGGCTCGCTACCCGATCCCGTTGCCCGCGCGCAAGGTCTGTTTGTTTATCCTGAACTACGCATTACGTGGCAGGGCGACGGGCCTCAGCAGAATCGCACCCGAGCCTGGGGCCGCTTTACCCATACTGGCAGTTACAGCACCACGGTGACGCGCCCTGCTCTGCTGCGCCATTACATCTCTGAACAGCTGGCCATGCTAGAAAAAGAGTATGAGGTGACGATCGACGTCGGTCCTTCGCGTCAGGAAATTCCCTATCCTTACGTCATAGACGGGTCCGATCTGTCGCTGGATCGCACCATGAGTGCGGGGATTGCGCGTCACTTTCCAACGACTGAACTGTCGCAGATTGGTGATGAAACGGCAGATGGTTTATTTCATGCCGATGCGACCTTTCCTCTGTCTCACTTTGACGCGTTGCGCACAGATTTTTCGCTTGCCCGCCTGCGCCACTATACCGGCACGGCGGTTGAGCATTTTCAACCCTTTGTCCTGTTTACCAACTACACGCGCTACGTAGACGAATTCGTACGCTGGGCCATTGAACAGGTTCGCGATCCTTCAACCCCTTTCGACAGCCTTGTGTGCGCGGGCGATGTCGTTCTGACGGCGAGTACAGAAGACAATGAAGCCATGCTGTCTGACCTGGCCTGGAAAAAGCATCAGATGCCAGCCTGGCACCTGACCTCACCCAATCGCCGGGGCATTACGTTGATCAATATCGGCGTGGGCCCGTCCAATGCTAAAACAATCTGCGATCATCTGGCGGTCATTCGTCCTCACGCCTGGCTGATGATAGGGCACTGTGGCGGCCTGCGCGAGAGTCAGCGCATTGGTGACTACGTGCTGGCTCATGCATACCTGCGCGACGACCACGTGCTGGACAGCGTTCTGCCGCCCGACATTCCGATTCCAAGCATTGCCGAAGTTCAGCGGGCTTTGTATGACGCAACCAAGTCCGTGAGCGGTATGCCAGGCGAGGAGGTAAAAGAACGGCTACGCACCGGAACCGTTGTGACAACAGACGATCGTAACTGGGAGTTGCGCTATTCAGCCTCTGCCCTGCGTTTTAATCTGAGCCGGGCCGTGGCTGTCGATATGGAAAGTGCAACGATTGCTGCTCAGGGATACCGTTTCAGGGTGCCTTATGGCACATTGCTGTGTGTTTCGGACAAGCCGCTGCACGGTGAAATCAAACTGCCGGGCCAGGCAAACCGCTTTTACGACGGCGCGATTTCAGAGCATTTACAGATTGGTATTCGCGCGGTTGAATTATTGCGCGCCGAAGGTGATAAGTTGCATTCACGTAAGTTACGTACGTTTAACGAACCGCCTTTCCGTTAAACAATAATGAATGAAAAAGACGGTATTAATGCGAAAAACCTTCCCGTTAATACCGTCTCGTTAATTAAGACGATATTACGAATCAGGCCGCGTTCAGAACGGCGGTATTGATGAACCAGGCAAACACCGCAAGAATAGCCGGTACCATGAGCGTCCAGATAAGGCGGTTATTAAGGCTTTCAAAGCGTAAATCCAGTTTATCGAATCGTTCATCAATCCTGTCGAATCGCTGATCCATGGCATCCATTCTCCGGTCCATCGCATCCAGTCGCCGATCGATACCATCAAGCCTGATATCAATACCATTCAGTCTCATATCAATGCCGTCCAGTCTCTTGTCGATGCCGTCGAACCTCTTATCGATGCCATCAAACCGTATATCCATTGCGTCGAGCCGAGCGTCAATGCCGTTAAATCTCACCTCATTAGCAGCGAATTCTTTGTAAACATCATCAAACTTCGCATTGATAATGTTAAAACTTACCTCGATAGCATTAAATTTATTAGTAAAATTGAATAAGATGCCATCGATTGCTGAAAGTTTGCCTTCGATGCTAACCAGCCTGCCATCAACATCGTCAAACCGAATGCTAAACTGTTGGACTTTCTCTTCCAGCAGCGTGAATCGCTGAACCCTTTCAACATGAAACACCGCCTGTTCCGCACGCAGAAGCTCAAGATCGGCTTTGGTCGCAAACGCCATAGCCTGCCCGCTAAAAAGCGCCAGGTCGATTTTTATTTGATGGTTGTCTTCTTCAAGCCGCTCAAAGCGCGTCTCAAAATTTTCCATTCTTTTTGCCTCCTGTCCAGCGATGACTGAGGGTCAAATGCGGATTACCGCGATTCCGTTTTCCATACAGATTGCCCATGAGCTTTTCCTGACAGGCGGATTAACTTAATCCATTAACGTAAGTCGCAACCTGCTTCAGCATTATTGAAGCAAAGTCTTGCGCAATAAACATTACCTGATTGAATAAAAAGGAAAAATAAAATGGGAATTGTTCTTTTCCTTTATTCACAATGTTGAGTCAAAGAATAAAAGCACGGCCGCGCGAAGAAAAGGGCGTAGATCGATATTCTGGAAGGGTGCGCACAATGATGGAAAATAACAGAGAAAACAACCGCAAACGCTTTTTGAGTTCTAATGTTAAAACCGTTACAGCATATTCAATATGCTGTAACGGTTGGATTAATCAGGCGCTCAGCCAGCCGAGTTTAATCACAAATAATACAGACAGAACAATCAGTGCCGCATTAATCTCTTTGGTGCGTCCGCTGAGCAACTTCACCAGGGTCCAGGTAATAAAGCCAAAGGCAATACCGTTAGCAATGGAGTAGGTCAGCGGCATCGTCAGCGCGGTCACGGTTACCGGGGCAGCAGTGGTGATGTCTTTCCAGTCAATTTCGGCCAGCCCGGACGTCATCAAAACCGCAACAAACAGCAATGCTGGCGCGGTGGCATAAACCGGCACGCTTGACGCCAGAGGAGAAAAGAACAGCGCAAGCAGGAAAAGCACCGCAACCACAATCGCCGTCAGGCCGGTACGACCGCCTGCGCTCACTCCGGCGGCAGACTCGACATAACTGGTGGTCGTAGAGGTGCCCAGCAGCGAACCAAATAGCGCAGCCGCACTGTCCGCAACCAGCGCGCGTCCCATTTTGGGCACATTGCCCTGCTCGTCAGCCAGCCCGGCGCGTTTGGTTACACCCAATAGCGTGCCGGTGTTATCAAACACATCCACGAACAAGAACGCGAAAATCACGCTAATTAAGCCAACGTTAAATGCACCCGCAATATCCAACTGCATGAACGTTGGTGCGATTGAAGGCGGTGCAGAAAATACACCGCCAAATTTCGTCAGACCAATGCCCATCGAGATAAAGGTGATGATCAGAATGCCTATTAAGACCGCGCCCGTGACGCGACGCGCTTCCAGTACCACGATGATGATAAACCCTAACATCGCCAGTAAGGGGCCCGGCTTCGTCAGATCGCCAATCCCCACCAGGGTAGCCGGATTATCCACAACGATACCCGCGCCTTCCAACGCGATAATTGCCAGGAAGAGACCGATCCCTGCGGCAATACCGGCGCGCAGCGGCAGCGGAATGCTCTTGATAATCCACTCGCGAATCTTAAATATCGATAAGGCGAAAAAAATCACTGCGGACAGGAATACCGCGCCCAGCGCAATCTGCCAGCTGTAGCCCATGTGCAAGACAACGGTATAGGTGAAAAAAGCATTCAGCCCCATGCCCGGTGCCAGCGCAATCGGGTAGTTGGCAATCAGTCCCATTAACACCGAACCAATTGCGGCTGCCAGACAGGTCGCGACAAAAACAGCCCCTTTATCCATGCCGGTTGCACCCAAAATACTGGGGTTAACAAACAGAATGTAGGCCATCGCCAGGAAGGTAGTGATACCGGCGATGATTTCAGTGCGTACAGTTGTGTTGTGCGCTTTTAATTTAAATAGTTTTTCTAACATCATTATCTCTCGATGATAGAGACGTCACTCAGGTGCGCGTTCTCTTGCCAAGGTTATGGTCATGCTGTTTGTTGTGATACTGAGGGGCCGCCAGTGCTGTCGCATGCCAGCCCGACCACCCGAAATACGGTTTTCGCTTTCCTTTGTCACATGAGCAATTGCAAAGGCTAAAGCAATTGCTGTGCCAGCCCGATACGCAATCGATTACCTGGATACGCGTCAGCGAGCCTTAAGATAATTCTGAACCAGATCAGGGCGCGATTATGGTGCATTGCCCCCTAAATGCGCAATCGTTTTCCTTTTACCTCCCTGCCCGGCAAAATTATGCGTTTCCGCACGCTTCAGCAATTTGTCAGGCGACGCTGGTCACGTTTCAGCTGCATCAATCAGCAGGCCATGCTGGAATGTGTAAACTCGCATTTAACCCTTCAGTAACATTGAGGTCACACGATGAAGCCAGCAATTTTGGTGGTGGATGACGATCATGCCGTCTGCGATTTGTTGCAGGACGCACTCAGTGAACATGCGTTGTTGGTTTATCGCTGCCATCAAGGGAAAGATGCCCTGACGAGGGTGTGCGAACATCCGGATATTTCCCTGGTTATGCTTGATATGATGTTGCCCGACACCAACGGTTTACTGGTTTTGCAGCAGCTGCAGCGACTGCGGCCTGATATTCTCGTGATTATGTTGACCGGTATGGGTTCGGAAGCGGAAATGGTGGTAGGCCTGGAGATGGGGGCGGATGATTATATCGCCAAGCCCTTTAATCCACGCGTTGTGGTTGCCCGGGCGCGGGCGGCTCTCCGGCGCAGCGGGCGCGTGGTGTTGCCGGAAACTGACCATGAGGGATGGCGCTTTAATGGCTGGCTGCTTGATGAAACGCGCTGCCAGTTGCTTAATCCGCAGCGAGAAACCGTGCCGTTAACGCAGGGTGAATATACCTTGCTGCGTGCGATGGTGCGGCACGCGCGTAAGGTCCTGACGCGCGACCAGTTGCTGGAACTCACCCACAGCGAAACGATGGACGTGTTTGACCGCACCATCGATGTGCTGATTATGCGGTTGCGGCGCAAAATCGAAGCAAATCCCCATCAGCCCGGCCTGATCCGCACGATTCGTGGGCTGGGTTATGTTTTCTCGGCGGACGTGGTCAAACCTGAAGGTTTGCGGCTCTCCACGCAAACGGCCTGAGCCATCCACTGCCGCATGTCGGTCAACGGGCGAATACCGTCGATTGCATTGGCCGCGCGCAAATTAAACCGGGCGCAGGTGTGCGCAAGTTGCAGCGTTGACAGCATGTCATCCCCTTCATGGCTGGCATAGAGTACACCCGCACAAAATGCATCACCTGCGCCAACGCTGCCCACAATCTCGTTGGGTGCCAGCTGCCACGCAGGCTGCCAGATGCCCTCGCCGCCGACTTCCTGCCCCCATGCGCCTTCGGGCGCGTGTATCACCACGCGCTGACGCACCCCCTGCCCGGCCAGCCACTGCGCAGCCAGGGAAAAGGCTGCGGGTGGCTGAATACCGTTATCATCCCGCAAAACGACGCCAGACAACGCCTGGGCTTCCAGTTCGTTAATAACCAGGTAATCTAACCAGCGCAACGCAGGCAATACCTGTGGTCGGTAATCCCCGGCCCGGGACGCCAGATCGAGCGAGGTAAAATAGCCACGCTGCTGCATCTGGGCCAGCAAACGGGCGCTGCGCGTGCCGAATTCGCTGTCCGCGCCGTCCAGCGTTTCAAGCAACAGTAAATAGCCCAGATGAAAGATGCGCTGCGCATCGTCTACAGCGGCGAAATGCGTTCTGTCCAGCAGGGCATTTGCGCCAGGGGAAAAGAAAAACGTTCGTTGCCCGTCCGGTGCGGTCATCACCTGCGTCATCGCGGTGGGTTTATCGCAGGTACGTTGAACCCAGCGATGATCGATCTGCGACGCCTGCATGATAGCCAGCAGGTAATCACCGTCGGCGTCATTGCCCAGCAGGCCAATCGCCACCAGCGGAAGCTGACACTGCATGCGCGAAAGGGTAAGTAAAACATTCAGCGGTGCGCCGCCTGCCGCTTTTTCGCTATGCTGTACCTCAGCCAGCCAGCCCTGTTCCGGCCAGTGGCTAATACGATGAACGTAATCCACCAGCATCACGCCAGCGGCCAGAATGCCGCGCCGCGCGCCCATTTACGCCTGCCCTACGCTGCCGAAAATCTTCATCTGCTGCATCACGGTTTCACAAATTGCGTTCTCCACCGCCATCAGCAGTTCGGCAAACTCGTCATAGCGGGTGTTGCGTGAGGCCAGACTGCGTTCCACCGCGTCGAGTGCCGCCTGCGACATGCCGGTATAGAAGTTGATTTTATGGATGCCGAGTGAGATCGCCCGCCGGAAATCCGCGTCGCTGATGCCTGAGCCACCGTGCAGCACCAGCGGTACGCCGGTTTGCTCGCGGATAGCCGCCAGCCGGTCAAAGTCGAGTTTAGGCTCCCCTTTGTATTTCCCGTGGGCGTTACCGATAGCCACCGCCAGCGTATCAATGCCGGTTTCACGCACAAACTCAGCAGCCAGCCGTGGATCGGTAAATTTTTCGCTGTCGGCTTCGCCAAATAACGCGCCCCCTTCGTCTCCGCCCACCGCGCCCAGTTCTGCCTCAACCGACACGCCGACGGCATGTGCCGCTTTGACCACTTCACGCGTCTGGCGAATATTCTCTTCATAACTCAGCGTTGAGCCATCGAACATTACCGAGGTGAATCCCAGACGAATCGCCTGCATCACCGCCTCAAAGTGCAAACCGTGATCCAGGTTGAGCACCACCGGAATCGCGTGCTTCACCGCTTCAAACTTTATCGCCTCAACCAGCTGGTCGAGCGTGACGTATTTAAAATGCACTTCCGCAATATTGATGATAAAAGGCGAGCGTTGCTGCTCTGCGGCCGCAAACAGCGCGCGCAGAAAATGCGTGTCCAGAACGTTAAAGGCGCCCAGCGCGTACCCCTGCTTCTGCGCATGGGCCAGCCCCTGTGCCAGAGAGATCAAAGCCATTATTCACTCCTCAGATTGAGCCAGTGGGAATAGTCGTTACAGAGCAGCCGGTGCGGTTCCTGATCCTCATCAAGGGCGTTAAAGCGCGCCAGCGGCGTCAAAAATACGTTATCGTTGTCATCATCGTTAGGCATCGAGACTTCGCCAACCAGCACATCGCCAAAGCTGTTTTCGCCCCAGAAGCTGTGCCAGACGCCGGCGATTAACGTCACGCTTTCGCCTGGAGACAGCCTGAGTTGCGAACCGGCCGCATGGGTTTGTGTGATGCCATCCAGCGATACCGTCACCGGCGAGTTCGCCTTCTCATTGCCTTCACGGTTATACAGTTCGACGATCAGATTGCCGCCCCCGCGGTTGATGATGTCTTCCATTTTACGGGGATGATAATGCATCGGCGTGACCTGCCCTTCACGCACGTGCATGACTTTTTCAGCATAAGGTTTGTGCCAGGGCTTGCCGCCCGGCGAGCCGTTGCGCAGCGTAAAGAGCGTCAGGCCGGTTTGCAGAAAATCATCGGCGCCAAAGCTGGTGAGGTCCCAGCCCAGCCGTAACGCGATAATTTCCTCAATGTCGCCCTGCTGCTGACGCCACTGACTGAGGTCGTAATCAGCCCAGGGCGGCAGATTGATATCCTGGCGTGTAAAAAAGTCCCGCGTGTTTTGCAAAAACACATTCACTTCGGAGCGTTGCATCGTCAGCTCTCCCGTTAAAGCGGCACCCGACGATGCCGCGCGCCGGTTTTATTTCACTGTCCAGCCCTTGTAGCTGCTGACGTTATTGCGATCGATTAATTTAACCGGGATCAGCACGGGTTTATCCGGTGCCGGTTTGCCCTGAAGGATGTCGTAACCGATCTCGACGGCTTTAGCTGCCATCACCTGCGGATCCTGGGCTGGCGTAGCGGCGAACAGCGAGTTCTTACGTTTCAGCGCTTCCTCACCATCCGGCGAACCATCCACGCCGACGATAAAGAACTCGTTACGCTGGGCCTGTTTTGCCGCCAAATCGGCACCGATCGCGGTCGGATCGTTAATCGCAAAAACCGCGTCGATTTTTGGATTGGCTGACAGCAGGCCGGTCATCACTTCCAGCCCGCCTTCACGGCTGCCTTTGGCGTTCTGATTAGAGGAAAGCAGCTTAATATCCGGATGGCGTTTCAGTTCGGTCATGCAGCCTTCCACGCGGTTTTGTACGGCAGAGACCGGCGGGCCGTTAATAATCACCACATTGCCTTTGTCTTTCAGGCGATCGGCGATGTATTTACAGGCCATTTCACCCGCCTGGGTGTTATCAGAGGTGATGGTGGCGTTAGCGCCATCTGCGGCGACGTCGACCGCAACCACAACGATACCCGCATCACGCGCGCGCTTGACCGCAGGGGCAATCCCTTTTGAGTCGGCGGCATTCAGGATAATCATGTCCACTTTTGCCGCAATGAAGTTATCAATCTGTCCCACCTGCTGCCCGAGATCGTAGCCACTCGACACCAGCGTGACTTTTACGTTATCCCCGGCCAGCTGACGCGCCTTCATCTCTGCACCTTTGGTGATCTGCACAAAGAATGGGTTAGCGAGGTCGCCTACCGTTACGCCAATCGATTTCAGTTCTTTTGCCTGAGCCACACCGGCACTGAGCAGCGTTGCCGCCAGCAGCCCGGTTACAATCGGATTAAAACGCATAGATCTTCTCCTGCTGTGATTTATCTGCCAACTGCTGAATGGCGCTTTGTTTGCTCTGCGCATGGGGGCTGTCAGCCCACATGATGACGAGTACGATATTTATCGATCAGGACGGCGATGATGATGACCGCACCTTTAATAACCAACTGCCAGAAGTAGGAGACGCCCATTAATGTCATGCCGTTATTCAGCGTGGCGATAATCAACGCCCCAATCAGCGTGCCGGTGATGGTGCCGATACCGCCGACGAAACTGGTGCCGCCCAGAATCACCGCGGCAATGGCATCCAGCTCATAACCCACGCCCAGATTGCCGTTGGCGCTGTAGAGCCGCGAAGCACTCATCAGCCCGCCCAACCCCGACAGCAATCCGCTCATGCCGTACACAAATATCAGCACCAGGCCCACTTTGATGCCGGTCAGTCGCGCGGCCTGAATATTGCCGCCCACCGCATAGATATGAACGCCCAGCGTGGTGCGACGCAGAATGAACCAGCAAATCGCGATAACGGCGAACGCGATGACGATCAGCCAGGGCACTGGCCCCAGATAGCCATTGCCTATCCACTCAAAGTTAATATCGGAATTGATCACCGTGGTGCCGTTGGCCAGCAGATAGGCCGCCCCGCGCAGTGCAGTATAGGTGCCGAGCGTGACGATAAACGGAGGCAGTCCGGCCCAGGCCACGAGAATGCCGTTAAACAATCCCATCACCAGCCCGGCGCCCAGCGCCATCGGAATTGTAAGCGACGCCAGCATCGGGTCCAGCGACGTCAGCAGCGCCACCACCGCCGTGGTGCCCAGCATCGAGCCCACGGACAAATCGATACCGCCCGTCAGGATGACAAAGGTCATGCCTGCGGCCAGCACGATATTGATGGAGGCCTGACGCGTAATGTTGAGCAAATTGGCTTCGGTAAAGAAGTTAGGCGTGACAAAACCAAAGACCGCCACGATTAAAATCAAAATCGGTAAAATGCCCACGGTCTGCATAATGTCGCCCATCAGAGCGCGTTTGACCGTCGGTGGATTAACACGTGCCGTTTGTGTCATTGTTTTATCCTCATACTTCAAGCGGTGATGCGCTGTGCGCACCGGTTGCCAGCGTCATGATGTTTTCCTGAGTGATCGTATCGCCCGCCAGCTCACCGGCGATGGCACCCTCATGCATCACATAAACCCGATCGCTCATGCCAACAACCTCCGGTAATTCGCTGGAGATCATGAGAATGGCTACGCCCTGACGCGCCATTTCCTGCATCATGCGATAAATTTCGCTTTTCGCGCCGACGTCAACGCCGCGCGTTGGCTCATCCAGAATCAAAATACGGGGACCGATGGCGATCCAGCGGGAAATCAGCAGCTTTTGCTGGTTGCCGCCCGACAGGCCCCCCGCACGCACCAGCGCGTGGGGCACGCGAATATTGAGCGAGGAGATCGCTTCGCTGGCAATTTTCCGCGATTTACCGCGGTTAAGCATGCCGTAGCGGGCATCACGCTCCAGCGTGGCCATGACGATGTTTTCCTGCGCGGCCATCTCCAGAAACAGCCCCTGCTCTTTACGGTTCTCGGTAAGAAAACCAATGCCGTGCGCAATCGCCTCACGTGGCGAGTGAATATCCACCTTCTGACCATCGATCCAGACGTCGCCCTGTTTAAGCCGGTGCACGCCAAAGATCAGCTGCGCCAGCTCGCTCCGTCCCGCGCCCACCAGGCCGGCCAGGCCGACGATTTCGCCCGCCCGAACCTCAAGGCTGCTGGGATGCACTTTGTCGCCGTCGGACAGATGATTGACAGCCAGCCGGACGGCCCCGCGCGCTATCGTGCGATCTTTATTGAACAAGTCGCTGAGCGGCCGCCCCACCATCATGCGCACCAGCTCGCTGGCATTCAGATTGTCGCGCGTCAGGCTGCCGACATACTGCCCGTCACGCAGCACGCTGACGCGATCTGACAGCTCATACACTTCCGCCATACGATGACTGATGTAAATAATGGCCATGCCTTCGCTACGCAGGCGCTTGATCAGGGCAAACAGTTGTTCGGTTTCACGGTTCGAGAGTGCGGCAGTCGGCTCATCCATCACTAGAATCCGGCTGTTACGGTGTAAAGCGCGCGCAATTTCCACCTGCTGCTGCTCAGCAATACTCAGCCTGCTGACTTTGTCGGTGGCGCTAAACTGCGCGCCCAACCGGTTGATCACCTGCTGCGCCTCATCCGCCATCTGATGACGTTTCACCATGCCTGCACGGGTAATTTCACTGCCCAGAAAGATGTTTTCCGCCACGGTAAGATTGGGCGCCAGATTGATTTCCTGATAGATCAGCGTGATTCCGGCGGCTAACGCCTCTTTAGGGCCTTTCAGCTGCCAGGGTTTGCCATCAATTAGCACCTCGCCGCTGCTGGCCGCATAGGCCCCCGCCAGGATCTTCATCAGGGTGCTTTTACCCGCGCCATTTTCGCCCATCAGGGCATGGACCTCACCGGGATACACCGTGAGATCCACCCCTTTCAAGGCGTAAAAATTACCAAAGCGTCGGGTGATCTCGCGCATTTCAAGTATCGGCTTTGCTGTCATCTACCCGCTCCTGCTGGTTATGGATAGCAGCGAGTTAAGCAGTGTCAGATAAATGGAAAATGTCAGAGGCCATTCATATTTGTCATATTTCGCCTCGTCCTCACTCCTATACTCGGCTCATCGTCGCACGAGCGGAGAGTCTTTATGCAACGCAGTTCACCGTGGCAGGTCGGGGCGCGCGGTCGCCTGTTGCTGTCTCATTTATTGGTGGTGTGCGTCACCTTAATGGTGAGCGTGGTGGCGGTGACCAGTTTTCGCCATGCGGGCACCATTCAGGCCCAGGCCCAGGCGCAAACGCTGGCTGATATGAACGGCAGCCTTGCCCTGGCGCGCGATACCTCCAATGTGGCCATCACGGCAGTGCGGTTGTCCCAGGTGGTCGGTGCGCTTGAGTATCAGAGCGAATCACGACGTTTACAGCAGAACCAACAGGCCCTACAGCACTCACTCTCTTTACTGGCGAGCACGCCACTTGCCGCGCGTGAGCCTGAGCGCGTGGCGCGCCTGCGTGCGCGTAGCCTGATGCTTGAGCAGTCGGTGAGTATGCTGTTGCGTCAAGGCCATGAACGCCATTTACAGCGCAACAGGGTGCTAAGCGGCTTGTGGCAGTCACAACTGCTGCTTGAACGCATTAATGATCTGACACAGCGCGACGGCATCAAAGCACCCGATTTAACGCTGCGCCAGCAAACCGGCAGACTACTGGATATCGCGATTCGCACGCCGTCATCGACGGCGGTCATCGAGCACCTGCAACAGGTGATGATGCAATGGCGCAGCGTGGTCGCGCCAGGTGCACTGGGCGACAATGTACAGCAGTTGCTGGAAACACAGCGCGGCCTGGTCCCGTTGGCCGCAGAGCTGGAGGAGAGTGACCTGGCGATTGCCTATGCGACTTACCGTATCAAGGCGCTGGTGGCGGCGCTGAATGATGACATTACCGCTTACGTCCAGCAGGTCGCGCAGCAAACGGAAAGGCGTAACATCACCACCCATCATCAACTCGACTCGGTTAGCGGCTTTATCATGCTGTCTGCCCTGCTGGCGCTGGCCATCACCCTCTATACCGGGTACTACATTTACCGCAATCTGGGCTCCAGTCTTACCGCCATTGCCGGTGCGATGACCCGGCTGGCACAGGGAGAGCAGAACGTCAGCGTGCCGGGATTACAGCGTCGGGACGAACTGGGTGAACTGGCGCGCGCGTTTAACGTTTTTGCGCGAAATACCGCCTCTTTGGCCCAGACTTCTCGCCTGCTAAAAGAAAAAAGCACCCAACTGGAGTCAACCTTCCTGGCCATGCGTGACGGTTTTGCCCTGTTTGATAACAGCGGAGAACTCGTGGTATGGAATGCGCAGTATCCGGCACTGCTGGGCATCGCTCCCCGCGATCTGCATCGCGGTTTGCACTATCAGCACTTGCTGGAGCCGCTTAATGTGCAGTTGCACGATTTAGCGGAACCCCAGGAAGTGAGGCTGGCAGACGGCCGCACGCTGGAACTGCGTTTCAGCCCGGTACCACGGCGCGGAATGGTCAATACGGTGCTGGAGCGCACTTCGCGTAAGGTGCTGGAAGAGGCGCTGGTGCACAGTCAGAAAATGAAAGTGGTGGGCCAGTTGACCGGCGGCATCGCCCATGATTTTAATAACCTGCTGGCCGTTATCATCGGCAGCCTGGCGTTAACCGAGGGGCAACTGGCACCCGGCCCCGTCGCCAGCCGGATTGAACGAGCCCGCCAGGCGGCGGACAGAGCGGCACTTCTGACCCAACGGCTGCTGGCCTTTTCACGCAAACAAACCCTGAATCCCCACGCGGTTTCCGTGGTGACATTGATCGAGAATCTACAGGGGCTGCTTCAGCATTCGCTGCTGCCCGGTCAGCATCTGATCATCGATGCCCAGCGCCCCGGCTGGCCGGCCTGGATAGATGCCAGCCAGCTGGAGAATGCGGTGATGAATCTGGTGGTCAATGCCAGGGATGCGATGGGTGGCCAAAGCGGCGAAATCCGCCTGCGCATCTGGAATCAGCGGCGAAGCGAGCAAGGGGAAAAACGTGACCGGGTGACCATCGAAGTGATCGATCACGGCTGCGGCATGTCCGACGAGGTGCGTGCTCAGGTGTTCGAACCCTTCTTCACCACTAAGACCACCGGAACCGGGAGCGGGCTGGGACTGTCGATGGTGTACGGCTTTGTCCGCCAGTCGGGTGGACAGGTGGAGCTGGAAACGGCCCCCGGTCAGGGCACAACGGTGCGGCTGTTGCTGCCGCGCGCGCCCGATGCCGCAGCCGCCCGGCCCCCCGTCCATGCCCCGTCTCACCCCGCGGCTGCAGACGATCGTCTGATTCTGGTACTGGATGATGAACCGGCGGTGCGGCAAACCCTGTGCGAGCACCTGCATCAACTCGGCTATCTGACGCTGGAGTGCGCGACCGGCGAAGAGGCGCTGGCGCTGTTGCACCAGACACCCGATATCGATCTGTTAATCAGCGATTTGATGTTGCCCGGTGAGATAAACGGCGCAGAGGTCATTCGTCAGGCGCAGCAAAAGTGGCCACAGCTGGCAACCTTGCTGATCAGCGGCCAGGACCTGCGCCACCAGCCCGTTACGCTGCCGCTGTGTGAGCGGCTGGCGAAACCCTGGCAGGCGGCACAGTTGGTGGAGGCGCTGCAGCGCGCCTGGCAGCGGAGTGCAAGGCTTAATCGTGCCCGCCAGGCTGCCACAACGGCACCGGTTTCCCAATGATATAACGCTTACGCAGGCGGCTTGAGATGGCATCCATGATCATCACCACGACCACCAGAATCAACGTCAGGAACATCACCACATCCCAGTTCCACAGACGCATATTCTCAGCATAAACCAGGCCGACACCGCCCGCCCCAACAAAGCCGAGCACCGCTGCTGAGCGGGTATTCGACTCGATTTGATAAAGGCTGAGCGCCAGAAACTGCGGAAACGACTGGGTGAAGATGCCGAAACGGTGTTTCTGCAGGCTGTTCGCCCCCAGTGCACCCAGCCCACGACTCGGGGAACGCTCCACCGCTTCATGTCCTTCCGAATAGAGCTTACCTAACAGGCCAACGTCCTGCAGGATAATCGCCAGCACCCCGGCTAACGGCCCCATGCCGACGGCACGCACAAAGATCAGGCCCCAGATCGCCATATCAATGCCGCGCAGCATGTCGAACAGGCGGCGCATCAGGAAAGCAATCGGTCTGGCAACTTTATCGTGCATCACATTACGCGCCGCCAGAAAGGACAGCGGCAGCGCCAGCAGCGTGGCGGTTATCGTGCCGGCAAACACGATCGCCAGCGTAATCCCGACCTGAGAGAAATAGTAGCCAAAGGGCCAGTTGGTAAAGTCTTGCCAGACAAACATACGCAGAAAGTAGCGTCCCAGCTGCTGGCAGCCAACCAGCAGGCGGCCCCACTCGATACCGTAGACCATAAAGAAAAAGACGTAATAAAGCACCAGCGCCAGCGCCAGCATGGCCAGACGGCGCAGATAGCGGTGCTGCGCAGCGAAGAGTTCATGATGCTGCTGCTTCATCGCCGTGATATCCGGCGCGAGAGTAACCATATTTATTCCTCCACGACACGGCGGCGCAGGCGGCCAGAAACCGTATCCAGTAACGACACCACAATCAGAATCAACAGCAGCGTCATGCTGACCTGATCGAAGCGATCCAGCTTAATGTTGGTCATTAACTCCTGGCCGATCCCGCCTGCCCCGACCAGCCCCAGAATGGTCGATGAGCGGAAGTTAACCTCCAGGCGCATAAAGCTGTAAGACAAAAAGGTGGGCTTGACCTGGGGCCAGAACGCAAAGCGCATCCGTTGCAGCTTGCTGGCTCCGCAGGCCGCCAGCCCGCGTACCGGCTTATCCGACGCCGATTCGATGGCTTCATAAAACAGTTTGGTCAGGCTACCGATAGTATGCAGGGCCAGCGCCAGAAAGCCGGGAATCGCCCCGATGCCAAACGCCATCACAAACATTACCGCCCAGGCCAGTTCAGGCATGGTGCGTAAAAATGCGACAAAGGCGCGAATGCCCATGCGCAGGCTGGCGGGCGTTTGCGTATTATCGGCCGCAAAAAACGCCAGGATACCGGCAATCACCACGGCAACCAGCGTGGAGGCCAGCGCCAGCTGCAGGGTTTCCCAGATCAGCGGTAGCTGAATATTCAGACGATAGCCCCAGTAGGCCAGCGACCCTTCCGTTTTGCCATCGGCAAACAGGAGCGGCAGATGCAAAACGGGCATGATTTCACGGATATAATCGAAAAAGTGCGGCAACGACTGCCAGATGGTCACCAGATTGAACTCTGCCATATTGGCCGCCGCCAGATAAATCACGACCAGCACCAAAGACCAGATAAGCGAGTCACGCTTCTGTTGGCGGCGGATACGTTGATAATAGCGTTCGAAGTCGGTCACGTGAGGTGTCTCAGATTGATGTGTTACAAAGCCATCCAGGCAAGGTTGACGCGCAGACTAGCCCGCCGGTGAGGTCGTGCCGCCCCCTTATTCAGGGCGGCACGATGAGTGCAAGCAAACTGCCCTGCCGTTAGCCGCGCGCGCCTTTCATCAGCTCGCGTTTCATATCGATGATGTTCTGGAAGTCCGCTACCGAGGTCTTGCCAATGTGCTGCTGGCCCCCTACGGCTTTGGTGAAACAGGCGTGATCGTCTTTATCCAGTTTTTTGATCGCGGCGATGACTTTCGCTTTGAAATCCGCTGGCAGTTTATTGCTCACCAGGATAGGACCGTTAGGAATTAACGGCGACTGCCAGATAATCCGAATCTGTTTCATCAGGTCCGGATGGTCCATGCGGATCAGGCGGCCAAAGGCACCCGAGGTGTAGCCCGTGTTGTAATCACCGACCATAGAGGTCCAGGTCACCGCGCCGTCGAACTGATTATTCAGCACGCCCAGGATGTCCTGCTCATGACCACCTGAAAAGGTCACGCTTGAAAAGAAGTTGTTGTATTTATTGTCGATGTTGCCGCCAAACATTTTCTTAAACGCCTGGTTTGGCACGAGGAAACCGGATGTGGAATCGGGATCCGCCATACCAAAAGATTTGCCTTTCAGATCTTCCAGCTTCTTATAAGGGCTGTCGGCTTTCACAATCACCACGGAGTGATAACCGCGAGACTGATCTTTGTCATCCACCACAATGCCCACTAAATCGACGGCCTTGGGATCCTGAATATACACGGACGCATACGAGGAGGGAGACATACTTAATACCAGATCCACTTTACCGCCCAGCAGCCCCTGAATCACGCCGGAATAGTCTGAAGAGTTGCGGATTTTGGTATCCACGTTCAGTTCTTTATCAAAGAACGTTTTCACACACTGGTTATCACCAATCTGCTGAGTCGCGTTCTGACCGCCTAAAATACCCAGATTCAGCTCTTTTGGTGCGTCCGCTGCGTTAACGCCAAAGGTAAGCAGTGCTGTAGTCAATAACGCGAAAGCTTTCATTTTCATTAGCCTTGTTCTCTTGCTGTGATAGTTAGTGGATCTGGTTAAATTCGTCGCCGTACAGCTGATGCAGCAAGCCGTCGGTAAGTGCGGAAGGATGACCGTCGAACAGCACCACACCGCGCTGAATACCTATCACGCGTGTGCAGTAACTTTTTACTAATTCAATCGAGTGCAGATTCACCATCACGCTGATGCCCTGATCGCTGACCTGACGCAATACATCCATAATACGGGTGGTATTTTTAGGATCGAGCGAGGCAACGGGTTCATCCGCTAACAGAATTTTGGGGTTCTGCATCAGCGCCCGACAAATCGCTACGCGCTGCATTTGACCGCCGGAGAGGTTTTCGGCGCGCTGTAACGCCTGCGGCAGCATGTTCATCCACTCAAGCAGTTGAATGGCGCGGGCGCGGTCGGTGTCAGAGAACACTTTGAAAAACGATTTCAGCGTAGAGGTCTGGCTGAGACGCCCCAACAGCACGTTGGTCAGCACATCAAGGCGAGGCACCAGGCAGAAATCCTGAAAGATCATGCCGCACTGGGTGCGCCATTCACGCATCTGGCGGCTGCTGAGATTCACCACATCGCGATCGGCTTCGCCGTGGTGCAGGCTGACGATGGCGCCCTGTGAGGCGGAGATTGTGCCATTCAGCATGTGCAGCAGCGTCGATTTGCCTGCGCCAGAGCGACCGATTACCGCTACCAGTTCACCCGCATGCAAATCGAAACTGACATTATCGAGGACTTTGTTGTTACCGTAAGCTTTGCTCAGTCCCTGAACAGATAACACTTTTTGCCCGCCTGACTGGGTCAATGACGAGACGTTATCGACCACCGTTTTAAGCAGTGCCTGTGCCATGATGTTCTCCGTTATTGCAGTTTACGTTCTGTACCCGCGCCCCATTAACCCATCTGGTCGGTACTGTCTGGCGAGAGTCATTATCTTGCGTTTGTGGCTCACGCCGCCGGAACCTGACGAGAGACCGCTATATTAAGAACACGGGGGATGAAGGCTGTATTACGGTTAGATGATTAAACTGTGACAGGCAAATCGGCACCCAGAGACAGCGACAAGCCGTCACAGGCTGCCCGAACCCCATCGGGTAAGGCGTGCTCTGCCAGCCAGTTATCCATGTGATGGCTCAGATGAATCAGCCAGGCCTGGTGCGGTTTCAGTTCATCAATGATGTTTAGCGCGGCGGTCAAATCGTTATGATTGCGTCCGCCCTGCCCGGGGGGATCGTTACAGTCTACCAGCAGGTGATCCAGCCGTTGTCCACGCAGGAAATCGGCGGTGTCCGGCGGCAGACCGCAGGTATCGCACAGCCAGGCCAGACGCGATCCATGCCAGTCAAACAGATAGCCGTGGGTCAGTCGTGAATGTTGAAGCGGCAGGGGTGTCACCTGTAATTCACCGAACTGATGTGCCACGTAAGGCGTTAAAGCGGGGCGGAAATCCAGCAGTCCGGGATGCTTAAACAGGTCATCGCAGCCCTTGTCGTCCGGCGGTCCCCACACAGGAATAGATTCGCCCTCGCCCCAGCGAAGAGTGAACAGCCCCTGCACATGGTCCATATGATAATGAGTCAGCAAAATTCGGTTAATTTCGCCAGGCTGAAAGCGCTCGGCCAGCAATGGCAAACCGGCATCCAGTAAAATACGTTCGCGTCCGGCCTCAATTAACGCGCTGGTGGGCGCGCGGCGATAGCGGGAAGCGTCGCGGGCGCGCAAACAGGCATGACAGTCACAACCGAACACCGGCGCGCCTGTCACACCGCCGGTACCAAGCAAGGTCAGTTTCATGGGAATTCCGCCAGCAACTGTCGTAACTGTTGTACCGTATCCACCAGCGCACCATCATTGTTTAGCCGCAGGCAGCCCTCTGGCTGATGTTGTGCCGCGCGCGCCAGTCGTTGAACGATCTCCTCTTCACTCTCACGTCCCCGCTGTCGTAAACGCGCGGCCAGCACCAATGGCGAAACCTCAATACACAGCGGCAACAGCCGTGCGCCGTAACGCGCACGAACCTGTTCCAGATGCTGACGGGAGCCGTTTACCAGCACGTTCTGCCCGCACGCCAGCCAGCCATCGATTTCACTCCCGATACCGTAATGAAAACCGTGGGCCTGCCAGCTGACCGCAAATAACCCCAGCGCCTTGCGCCGGATAAACTCCGCTTCCGTCAGAGCCACGTGGTTTTCGCCCCCCACATCGTGAGGGCGGGTGATATAGCGGTGCGCAATCAGCAGGCCTTCAGGCGGCGCCTCGCGCAGCAGGTCCAGCAGGCTGTCCTTTCCTGAGCCGGACGGGCCGATGAGCCAGATAAGCCGGGCCATCAGTACACCTGCCGGCCTTTGCTCCAGACATGGCGGATGTGGGGATGACCATGTTGGGTATGCGCCAGTACCAGGTCGGCGCGGCAGCCTTCCGTAATCACGCCACGATCCTCCAGCCCCAACGCGCGCGCCGGATTACAGGTGACCAGCGCAACAGACTGGGACAGTGACAGCGTGTTCCGCTCATCCGCCGCTAAGCGGAAGGCCGCATCCAACAGGCTGCCGGGATAATAGTCCGATGACAGAATATCCAGCATCCCGTGTGATGCCAGCTCCCAGGCGGCTACGTTACCAGAGTGCGAACCACCGCGAACAATATTCGGTGCGCCCATTAACACCTGCATATTGCAATAACGTGACGCCTTCGCCGCCTCCAGCGTGGTGGGGAATTCAGCTATCGCGCTGCCCACGCCGTGCGACTCTTCCACGTGCGCTTCGGTCGCATCATCGTGGCTGGCAATCGCAATACCATGTTCCCGGCACAGCGCGGCAATCGCCAGGCGGTTGGGCTGTGACCACTCTCTGGCCAGCGCCAGCTGATCGCGCTCAAACTCGTCCATCTGCTCGTCATTGAGCTGATATTTTCCCTGATAGTACTCGCGATACTTTTCCAGCGATGCGTACTGGCGCTGCCCCGGTGAATGGTCCATCAGCGAGACCAGCGACAGCTCTGGTGAGGAGATGAGCGCCTCAAACAGCGGCAGCGTGGTGTGATGCGGCAGTTCGCAGCGCAGATGTAATAAATGCTCGGCGCGGTTGAGCCCCTTGCGGTTACTGTCACGAATCGCGCCAATCATTTTGCTGAGATTTTCCAGCCGGTGCCCCCCATCGCGTACATCACCTACACCGATGGCATCCAGCACGGTGGTGATGCCGCTGGCCACCATCAGCGCATCGTGGCTGCTCATGGCGGAATGGGCCGGCCAGTCAACCTTAGGCCGCGGGGTGAAGAACTTATCCAGGTTGTCCGTGTGCAGCTCGACCAGGCCGGGCAACAGAAACGCGCCCTCTCCGTCCAGCGCGCCGGCGAGCTGGCTGGCGGTTTCGCTAAAGTTCGTAATGCGGTCTTCACGAAACTCCAGCGATCCCTCTACCACTTCGTTTTCCAGCACCAGCTTTACATTATTGATGATCATGCTTCTGCCCCTGTTTTGAAGGGCTGCATCACGTGCAGGCGATCGGCCACACGCTCCCGCACCGCTTCATCATGAAAAATACCGACAATGGCCGCGCCACGCGCGCGCGCCTGTTCAATCAAACTCACGACTGCGGCGCTGTTAACGCTGTCGAGCGATGCCGTAGGCTCATCCAGCAGCAGCACGGGATAATCGGCAATAAAGCCACGGGCGATGTTGACGCGCTGCTGCTCTCCACCGGAGAACGTCGAGGGTGCCAGGGACCAGAGGCGTTGCGGGACATTGAGCCGGGTCAGCAGATCTTTGGCGCGCGCTTCGCAGAAGCTGCGCTCAACGCCGCGTTCCAGTAACGGCTGCATGACGATCTCCAGGGTCGGCACGCGCGGGATGACCCGCAGAAACTGACTGACCCAGCCGATGGTATCCCGGCGAATGGCAATAATCTGGCGGGCGGGTGCCTGTGCCATATCGACCCATTCGCCCAGATGCTGCACCCAGATACTGCCGCTGTTGGCCTGATAGTTGCCATACAGGGCACGGAGCAGAGTCGATTTTCCGCTGCCCGAATGCCCGTGCAGCACCACGCATTCGCCCTCACTGACTTCCAGGCTGGCATCCTGCAGCACCGGCAGAGCCGCCCCGTTCTGATTGTGCAGCACAAAGGTTTTGCACAAATTTTCCACGCGCAGTTGCGTCTTCATAGTCGCTGTCGCCATTAGTTAAGCACCGATGAAACCAGCAGTTGCGTATAAGGATGATGCGGATCATCCAGCACGCGGTCCGTTAAACCACTTTCCACGACCCGGCCCTGCTTCATGACCAGCAGCCGATGCGCCAGCAGGCGCGCCACGCCCAGATCGTGGGTCACAATGATCACCGCCAGATTCAGTTCGCGCACCAGCGTACGCAGCAGGTCCAGCAGTCGCGCCTGCACCGAGACGTCCAGCCCGCCTGTGGGTTCATCCATAAACACCAGTTTCGGCTGGGTCACTAAATTGCGGGCGATTTGCAGACGCTGTTGCATGCCGCCGGAAAACGTCGTCGGCAGGTCATCGATACGGTTCGCTGCGATTTCCACCGCCTGCAGCCAGTGACTCGCCTCGGCGCGGATCTCGCCATAGTGACGGTGGCCGACGGCCATTAAACGTTCACCGATATTGCCGCCCGCCGTGACCTGAGGACGCAGTCCTTCCAGCGGATGCTGGTGTACCACGCCCCACTCCGTGCGCAGTAAGCGGCGACGGTCGCTTTCGCTCATCTGGTAAAGATCGCGCTGCAGGTAATGAATTGCGCCTGCCTGCGGGGCCAGCCGGGCAGACAGGCTGCGCAGCAACGTGGTTTTACCCGAACCGGACTCTCCCACAATCCCCAGCACCTCGCCCGGGTAGAGATCAAAGCTGACCTCTTCGAAACCTTTGCCCGGTGCGTAAAGGTGCGTGAGGTTATTGACCGCGAGCAGCGGTTGTTCACTGTGCATGTTGTTGTTCCTGCTGCTGGTGGCAAAAATCGGTATCTGAGCACACAAACATGCGCGTTCCCTGATCGTCCATCACTACCTCGTCCAGATAGCTGTGACGCGATCCGCACAGCGCACAGGGTTCGTCCCACTGCTGCACGGTGAAGGGATGATCGTCGAAGTCGAGGCTTTCAACTTTGGTGTAAGGCGGCAAGGCATAGATGCGCTTCTCGCGTCCGGCACCAAACAGCTGCAGGGCGGGCATCATGTGCATCTTCGGGTTATCGAATTTGGGAATCGGCGACGGATCCATCACATAGCGATCGTTGACCTTCACCGGATAGGCATAGGTGGTGGCGATGTGGCCGAAACGGGCGATATCTTCGTACAGTTTGACCTGCATGATGCCGTACTCTTCCAGCGCATGCATGGTGCGGGTTTCCGTCTCGCGCGGCTCAATAAAGCGCAGCGGCTCGGGAATCGGCACCTGAAAAATCAGGATCTGATCTTCTTCCAGCGGGGTTTCCGGAATACGGTGGCGCGTCTGAATTAGCGTGGCATCCACCGTGCGTTCCGTGGTGGCCGCGCCGCTCACTCGCTGGAAGAAACGGCGGATGGAGACGGCGTTGGTCGTATCGTCCGCGCCCTGGTCGATGACTTTCAGAACGTCTTTGTCGCCAATGACGCTGGCGGTGATTTGAATCCCGCCGGTGCCCCAGCCGTAAGGCATCGGCATTTCGCGTCCGGCAAAGGGCACCTGATAGCCGGGAATCGCCACCGCTTTTAAGATGGCGCGCCGGATAGTGCGTTTGGTTTGCTCGTCAAGGTAGCCGTTGTTATAGCCGCTGAGTTCAGCCATTTTGCTGCTCCTGATAGTCCTGACGCAGACGTTTCAGCAGTTCCAGTTCCGCCTGGAAATCGACGTAGTGCGGCAGTTTTAAGTGGGAAACAAAGCCTGCGGCTTCAACGTTATCCGCATGAGACAGAACAAATTCCTCATCCTGCGCCGGGCTGGTGATACGTTCATTGTGCTCGCGCGTCTGTAAGGCGCGATCCACCAGCGCCATGGACATGGCTTTACGCTCTGCCCGACCAAAGACCAGTCCATAGCCGCGCGTGAAGTGCGGTGCGCTTTCCCCATCGTGGGTAAAGCCGTTGACCATTTCACACTCGGTCAGCAGCATTTCCCCAATTTCCAGCTCAAATCCCAGTTCTTCCGGGCAAACGCTGACGCTGACATAACCGGTCCGGATTTCTCCGGCAAACGGATGGGTGCGGCCATAGCCGCGCTGGGTGGAATAGCCCAGCGACAGCAGAAAACCTTCATCGCCGCGCACCAGCTGTTGCAGTCGTGCGGCACGTGAGGCGGGAAAGCCCATCGGCTCTCGGGTGATGTCGGTGGGTTCGCTGCCGTCGTCGCTTTCACGCTCTGCTAAGCCTTCGTCGCTCATCATGCTGAACATGTGCGGGCAGTGTTCGGGCAGCGCCTGCTCGCTGCGCGGCGGCAGAGGCGTTTCCCCGTTAGCCATCAGGGTAAAGTCCAGCAGCCGGTGGCTGTAGTCATAGGTTGGGCCTAAAACCTGACCGCCAGGCAAATCCTTATAAACCGCGGAGATACGCCGCTCGATCCGCATGTTGCCGGTGTCCAGCGGCGTGCTTTGCGCCAGGCGAGGCAAGGTTGTGCGATAGGCGCGCAGTAAAAAAATGGCCTCAACCAGATCGCCGCTGGCCTGTTTAATGGCTAACGCCGCCAGCGCGGGATCGTAAATGCCGCCTTCGGTCATCACACGATCTACCGCCAGGCCAAGCTGCTGCGCGATCTGATCGCAGGATAACTCCGCGACCGCACGGTCGCCCCGACGCAGATCGGCCTGAAGATGATGGGCATTGGCAATGGCTTTTTCGCCCCCTTTAACCGCTACGTACATGAGCACACCTCAACATGGGTTGTCCGTGGCACCGCCATCATCGCTTCGCCACAGGTAAAGATGAGATCCACGCCCTGAGGGAACGGATGCGGTCGGGCACGCAGGTATTCGAGCACGCTTTCCGGCAACTGGGGCGCAATGGCGCGCGCTTCACGCAGGCCCGGGCCAGACAACCGTAGCGCCAGCCCACCGTTCAGTGCGGGCACCTCAATAATCAACGTGGTGCTTTTTTCCGGTGCCAGATTGTCGCCTGCGGCGAAGTCTGCAGGATTGGGCTGAGCGGTCGCGTGGCTGAGCGCAAAGGCTGCGTCATTGCTGTCGGTAAGGGGCGCACCAGTATGGAAACGCAGGTTATCGCGCAGTTCCTGATTATCGACCTGGGGATCCAGCCACAGCGGGCTCTCCTGATCCACCAGCGTCAGCAGCACGGCGGTGGCGGCAGGCGAAAGTGCGCCCCAGCCCTGTTGCAGCGGCAGGGAAACCATCACGCCAGGCTCGCTCATGGCTTTCAGGATGCGGCGGAAGGCGTGCTGCGCGTCCGCAACCGGGTGATTAAAACTTGCCAGTAAAGTCATTCATTGTCTCCGCGTACCAGCGTAAAGAAGTCCACTTTGCTGCTGGCGATTTCACGTGCGCGCAGCTGACGCTGCTCTTCACGTGAGGCCGCCAGCGGGATAATCATTTTTTCCTGCAGCAGTTCAGCGGTGTCGGCCTGTTGCAACAGGGCATCCATCAGGGCACAGCGTTCGGCATGGGCTTTATCCCGGCCGAGCAGATAGCTGTAACCCAGGGTGCCGTCGTTCAGCCGCACCACCGCACGCGTCACGGTGGCATCGCCCACCACAAAGCGTTTGCCGGTGGCGCCCATGCGGGCCTGCAGACGCGTCAGGCCAATCTCGGCCGGGCGAATCAGGGTAAATTCGGGCTTGAGGTTGAGCGGCTGCCAGTACGCGTCAAGCTCGGCTGCGCTGCTGTGTGCCAACACCGAAAGCCAGTGCTGGCGGGCCGTTTGCTGTTTCATTAATGCTCCAGAGTGAGTTCGATCATGTCGCCACGCGTGAGGCTGACGGAGTATTCCGCCATCGCGCCATCGGTGGTTTTATTCAGCGTCCGCACGCACAACAGTGGAGAGTGCAGCGCGATTTCCAGTTGCTTACACTCTTTGGCCTGGGCCCGGCGGGTGCTGATGCGCGTCTGGCTGCGTACCAGCTGCTTACCGGTGTACAGCTGCAGATAGTCATGAAGTGAGCCGCTGTTAAAGCGCTGCAGCTGTGGCCACCAGCTGAGATCGGCAAGGAAGTGGTTGATCAGGCAGACCGGCAGGCCATTTACACGGCGCAGGGTTCGCAGGTGAATAACGTTATCGCCTTCACTGACGCCAAGCGCGGCGGCCACGTCGGCACTGGCCGGGCGCAGCACCGCCAGCAGACGTTCACTGGTGGGATCGCTGCCCTGCTCCATCAGGTTCTGGCTGAAGCGAGCCTGAGCGTGTAACGGATAGTCGTAGGGGCGCATCAGCACTAAAATGCCGACGCCATGGCGACGCTGCAGCAGGCCCTTGTTCACCAGTTCGTCTACCGCCCGACGCAGCGTGTGGCGGTTCACCGCATAGTGATCGGCCAGCTGCTGCTCAGAGGGTAAATAGTCACCGCTGCGGTAGCGTTCCTGAACAGCCTGCTCCAGTTGCGCGGCAACAGCCTGATAGACAGTGGTCGGATGTCTGGATAACTCCATCACAATTAAATCCTCACATCAGTAGAGGGATTTCACAGCGAAGATGCTGCGGGATGGAAACAGAGTGACGGGATCAGATGACAGCGAGGTGACGAGACGGTGACGTAAAAATGAATTTGCGCCAGCCTGTCCCGCTCAGGGCGACAGGCTGGCAGAACAACCTAAGGCTGACCGAGCGTGTCCAGCAGCGCGGCAGAGGTGGCAACGGCACCAAAGATGCCGCCCTGCATGTGGATCATGCTCAGCGCGGCTTCATGATGGCGTTGCTCTGTGGCGGCACAACAGTCGGACAAAACCAGGCACTCATATCCGCGATCGTTGGCCTCTCTCAGTGTCGTATGAACACATACATCCGTCGTGATACCGGTAATAATTAAATTCCGAATGCCGCGACTGCGTAAGACCAGCTCAAGGTCTGTGGCATAAAAGGATCCTTTACCGGGCTTATCAATGATCACTTCTCCTGCTAAGGGGGCGAGCTCGGGGATAATCTCCCAGCCCGGCTCACCGCGCACCAGGATACGGCCGCACGGCCCTGCACTGCCGATCTCCGCCTGCATCCTGGCCGAACGCCAGCGCTTGTTTGCCGGTAAGTCACTCAGGTCCGCGCGATGCCCTTCCCGGGTGTGAATGATGGGAAACTGAAGCGCACGCATACGTGCCAGTAACACTTTAAGGGGTTCGACAGGCGCACGCGTCAGGCCAATGTCGTAGCCCATCCTGTCAACGTACCCCCCCGGGCCGCAAAAATCGGTTTGCATATCAATGACGAGGAGAGCCGTGTCGGCCGGACTAAAATGGCCATCAAACGGCCAGGCATAAGGGGTGGAATTCACACTGTACTCAGGCATTGTTCTTCTCCAGTCGCGGCGTGGGGGAACGTAATTTAATAATCAGGGTGTAGCTGAGTGCGGCCGTCACCAGACCGATGACCGCTTCGCCAAACTGGGGGAACGCCAGATGCGCGACGACCGCGCACAGGCTTCCCAGCGCCCAGGCCGCGAAAGCCGCGCCATGGAAGCGTTGCGCCGGGCGCTGTTCACTCAGCTTTGCCATAAAAATCAGATCAACAATCATGACCGCACCAAACGGCGGCACCACCACGCCCAGCAGACTCAGCCACTCGAGAAAATATGACCAGACGCCTGCCAGTGCCAGCAGACCGCCGATGGCGCCAAGAATCAGGGTCCAGCGGCGCATCTTGCTGTTAAAGAGATGGCTAAACCCGACTGCACCGTTATAAAGACAGTGCGTACATACCGAGCCAAGGTTGATAAACACAAACAGGAAAGCCACCAGGGTCAGGACATCACCATGGCCCATCAGCATGGGCAGAAAATTGCCGCCGTTGGTCAGCGGATCGACCGCCGCGCCAACCGAAACGATAACCACGCCAAACAGATAGGCGATCAGGTTCGCGACCGGAAAGGCCGAAAAGGCGGCAATGACCGCAGCACGTCCACTCTTCGACCAGCGGGTGAAATCGGCGGTCATGGTGCCGGAATCGGCAAAACCCGCCACCACCATGGTGACCGCCGTGCCCATGCTCATGGCCCCCGCCACCGCCGGGCTGCCTTTCCAGTGAAACATGCTGGAAAATTCATGCGTCTGCCCCACGAAGTACAGCGCGACAAACCCCAGAATCACAAACATCGGCGCAGCAATCATGCCCAACACCGACAAGGCGCGCACGCCCAGGAAGGTCACGGCCGTAAACAGCACCATGGCAAATGCCGTCACCGACAGGGCATTCCAGCCGAAAGTCTCATGAATCACCGTACCGGTCAGTCCGGTCTGAAAGGCGTACCAGCCAATCACCACGGTCGAGAGGAAGCCCGACACGAGGATGTAACCTTTGCTGCCAAAGGTTCTTTTCGCCTGCAGGGCAAAGTTCATACCGGTATTACCGGCAAACCAGCTCAGCGCACCGACGTAGGCAAACAGCACCAGATTGCCCATCACAATCGCCAGCAGCGCAGGCCAGAAGCCAAGGTGCCAGGTGATGATGCCGCCAAACAGCGCATTCGTGAGGATCATAGGAAAACCAAACCAGACGGCCGAAACCGACCGGGTCGGATGGCGATGTGAGAGCGGCACAGGTTCGTGCTCAAACTCCTGTTCTAACGTTGGGGAAGCCTGTTTTTTCATTTGTCAGTTCCTGGTCAATGTCAGTCCACGGGTAGCCGCGTTGGGGCACTGTTTTTCATCCTGTACTCGCCATCGTTATGACGAAAAACGTGCCGTATCGCCGCCGACATGTGTGCATTGCGTGGCGTTGACGTGCCGCCTTGCCGGGGTGTTAATCCGTTTTCCACGCCTGTGTTCTACTGGATAGGGCTTACCGGACAGAAACTGCATGAAGCATGCCAGGAATCGCCGCCGCGACGTCATGGGGCGTAAATGCCCGTCGGGATACGGCCTTGGATACAAGATCGAATTCTTATGATAAGACGCGCTGAACCCCCGGCAGCGTCACGGCGGTTCAGGGCACGCTTGTGGGGCAGACTGCACAACAAATGGGAAACTTTATAACTCCATCTGGAAAGCAATTTTCACGTCAGATCGTCACGGGATTGTCATGTGTCATTAACGCTTTGCGGCCACAATACCGGGCCATCATTCGCCCGGAAGGTTTTCAACATGTCTGCTGCTGTTCGTTTTGGCATTTATCTGGCGCTGTTTTCTGGCATGGTTTCGACGCCTGTTTTGGGTCAGGATCGGCCCGCTACCGCACGGCCTGTCCCGCCGAGGGATCCGGGCTTCACCGACAGCGCGCCTGCGGCAGACGTGCCCGCTTTTATCGACAATATCGCCACCAACCAACGTGGTGATGCCCGGTTTGCGACGCTCGACACCAATGCCGGCGTGCGCGTGGTATCCGGCTTTCTTGCCCTGTGGCGCCCACGCACGCTGAAGGTCGATGCGGGAGTTACCGCGCCGGCCCGTGAGGGTTTTGCAGCCATTACGCCTTCTGACTGTACGGGACTGCCTGACAAAGCCCCCGTATGCGGCACAATCCTTAATTCTCACGTCCTGGCCGCGAATGTTCAGTATGTGGTGACAACGACACGACGCCGCACGGCAGCCCAGGCTGAGGCGGCCTATTACGACGACCGTCGTGGCAAAGGCTACAGCGTCACAGATGGCATGGGGCCACTGACGGGCGCATGGCGCAGTGCGGCCCAGCAGGTCACAACCCTGACACGCATTCCGGCTGATGCCACCACCGTGCTGTACGTGGATAAGGGCAACAATACCGGCGTGGGCAGTCAGGAAGGCAATCGCGACTTCGGTCTGGTGGTGGATTTTCTCAATGAAATGGGCAACAACGCCTCGACCGAACCGGTGAAGCGCTTCTATAAATATGCGCGTCCGTATCGCTGGCGTTCGGCGGTGGAGGTTGTTCCTGCCCTTGTGCCTGCGGAAAATCCACAGCCCGCCACCGACGGCGGATTTATCAGCGGCCACACGGCGGAAGCCGTCAGAGATGCCCTTACCATGGCGTGGCTGGTGCCGGAGCGCTATCAGGAGATGGTCAGCCGCGGTATGGAGCTGGGCGAAAACCGGATCGTGGCCGGAATGCACTCGCCTCTTGACGTCATCGGCGGGCGCATGCTGGCGCTGGCGGTGACCACCGCAAATCTGACGGCTTATCATGAGGATGCCAGGCGTGCCTTCACCCAGGCGCATCAGGCATTATGGCAACGCACCGCGACGCAACCGGCCACCTTCTTTGCCTATGCCCATGCCGCGCCGCCGAGCGCCGATCGCTTCGCCGATCCCACCCTTAACCGCCTTCAGGCGCTGCGGCGCATGACCTTTGGTTTCGCCCCCATCGGCCCTCGCCACCGTCCCCCCGTGGTGCCCAAAGGGGCCGAGATTTTGCTGGAAACCCGGTTTCCCTATCTGAGCGCCCTGCAACGGCGCGTGGTATTAAAAACTACCGCGCTGGCCTCAGGTTACCCGATCATGGACGATGCTGAGGGCTGGGGACGCCTGAACATTGTGGCCGCCGCCGACGGATATGGTCAGTTTACCGGCAACGTTAAAGTGGCAATGGACGCCGCTAAAGGCGGTTTTAATCAGTCCGACAGCTGGCGGAATGCGATCGGCGGTCAGGGAAAGCTGACCTTACAGGGTTCAGGCACCCTGAGGCTGACTGGCGCGAACCGCTACAGCGGCGGTACGGAGGTTCAGGGTGGCGTGCTGGAAGCCGGTTCAGCCCGCGCCTTTGGCGTGGGTGATCTCTATGTGGGCAATCAGGGCCGCGTGCGTATTGCTGCCCTGTCGCCGGTACAGGTGAAGAGCTACACGGCGCTGCCCGAAGCCAGTCTTGAACTGGATATTGATGGTCAGGGCGGTGGCCGTCTCATCGTGAACGGGCCTTTAGTGGCGGGGGGGACGCTGCTGGTGAAGTTTGTCAAAGGCTATCGTCCCGAAGCGGGCGATCTGATCCCGTTGATGCAGGCAGGCTCACTTGCGGCGCACTTTAGTCGCATCATTGTCGAAGGCTATCAGGCTCGACCTGTCAGCAGCGCGACACGACTCAGTATTAAGCTGCTCTGAACCTGATAAGCCCTGGCAAGGCGCGCGCAGGGAATGAGGTTGTCAGATTCCTGCGCGCTTAACCAAAAGTCAGACGCCGAACTCCATCGGGTTATGCTTGCTAATCAGTGAGCGCAGCGGCACGCTGCTTTTCATGACGGGTGATTTAATCACGATATAGCTGAAGTACTTATCGATACCAATTTGCGCATCCAGCATCTTCTCAATCACATCCTGATAATGCTCAATGCTGCGGGTAATAAAGCGCAACAGGTAATCGTAGCCGCCGGTAATCAAGTGGCACTCCATCAGTTCATCAACTTCACGCATCGCAGCTTCGAACTTCATAAAGTCTTCGCGACGATGTCCGTTCAGGGTGACTTCGGTAAACACGGTGACGGAATCGGTAATTTTGGTGATATTAACGTGCGCTTCGTAGCCGGTAATAAAGCCGGCCTGCTCCAGCCGTTTTACCCGCTGCAGGCAGGGACTCGGGGACAGCCCCACTGCATCGGCGAGATTGACGTTGCTGATACGGCCATCTTTTTGGAGTTGCACCAGAATATTGATATCGATGCGGTCGAGTTTCATTAAGCCGTTCATAGCACCCCTCATTGTTTACAGCTGTACTGGATGTTCGCTCCTACCCGGCGATAATCTGCGTACACGAGCGTAAAGCGCACTTTTAGAAATACTTAAAATACGCCACTTTAAAATAACAAGTGCGCCACTTTTTTGTAACACAAAAAATTCCCGGCCTGTCACGCTTTGCAAAAAATGCGCCAGCGTTGACCCCGGCTGCGCGCACGCTGGCGGCACTGCCGGGATGATGCCTTTCCAATGAGAGAGAGCGGCTAACCTAAGCGTCCGGTCGCACGCGCCAGCGCAATATCAAAGATATGCAGCGCTTCTTCGAGTTGCGAATCGGTGGTCACTAACGGTGCAAGGAAGCGGATGGTGTTGCGATGCAAACCACATTTGATCAGCAGCAGGCCTTCCTGACAGGCGCTGTCGAGGATCTTTTGTGTCAGCGCGCTGTCGGGTTTATGGGTATCCACATCCAGAATTTCTACTGCCTGCATAAAGCCCACGCCGCGTACATCGCCGATGCAGGCATATTTATCCGCAAGCTGGCGCAGACGCTGGTTTAACTGCTCGCCCAACTGGCAGGAGCGCGCCAGCAGGTTTTCCTGCTCGAAGATATCCAGTACAGCCAGTGCCGCCGCACAGGCCAGCGCATTACCACCATAGGTGCCGCCCAACCCGCCCGGGGCCGGACTGTCCATGATCTCGGCTTTGCCCACCACGCCGGAAATCGGCAAGCCACCGGCCAGGCTCTTCGCCGTGGTGATCATGTCGGGTTTGATGCCGAGTTGCTGGAAGGCAAACATGGTACCGGTACGGCCAAAGCCGCTCTGAATTTCATCACAGATCAGCATAATGCCGTGCTGGGTAGTAATACGACGCAGCGCCTGCATAAATGCCGGGCCTGCAGGTAAGAAGCCGCCATCGCCCTGAACGGGTTCAATGATAATCGCGGCGACGCGCTCCGGCAAAATCTGCACAGAAAACAGCTGATCAAGTGCCTTCAGACAGTCGGCCTCAGTCACACCGTGCAACGGATTCGGGAACGGCAGGCGATAAACATCCCCCGGGAACGGACCAAAATTCTGTTTGTATGGCGCAGACATGCCCGTCAGCGTCACGCCAAGCAGGGTACGTCCGTGGAAAGCCCCGTCAAACGCAATGATGCCCGGCCGTTGCGTATAAGAACGGGCGATTTTCACCGCGTTCTCTACCGCTTCTGCACCGCTGGTGAAAAACACGCTTTTATAGTGCTCGTCACCGCCCACCAGCTTATTCAGACGCTGGGCCAGCTCAATGTATCCCGGATAGGCCGCCACCTGAAAACAGGCATGGGACACCATGCCCAGTTGGCGGGTGACGGCGTTAACCACGGCCGGATGGTTGTGGCCTACGTTAAGGACGCCAATACCGCCCACAAAATCCAGATAGCGGTTGCCTTCCACATCCCATACTTCGCTGCCTTTGGCTCGCTCAATCACCAGCGGATGAGCGGTAATAATGCCACGCGGCACATTGTGATCTCGGACATCCAGCAACTGGCTGTTGTCCGCATAGGTTTGCTGCTCTGCCAGGACATTCTGCATTTTTATACCTCATCCACGTCGTGTTCGGTTGGCTTAAGTATCGCAATCTGTTGGTCAATGACGCTGCCGTAATTCCGTCAGCCGCGGCATTTCGTGTCAAAATCCCACGGATTTCAGCCGGGAAATGTTGCCCCTGTTGCATAACAGGCCAGCGTGACAAAGGCCTGGATTCCGTAGGGTATGAGCGCGTCGTTAAAATCATAGGCGGCGTGATGGAGCGGCTTGCTGGGTGCCGATCCTATCCACAAATAAGCGCCAGGCTTTGCCTGTAACATAAAAGCAAAATCTTCTGAGGTCAGCGCAGGCTGAGGGGCCAGCCGGGCTGTCATGCCTGCCGCCTGCAAGGCCGCGAGGGCCTGACTTGCCTCAGACTCGCTGTTGATGGTGGCTGGGTAATAACGCAAATAATTCACCTCGGCGTCCAATCCATGCGCCGCCGCGATGTGCCCGGCCATGTGCCGCAGACGTGATTCGATGATGTCCTGTGCCGCTGGGTTGAACGTGCGTACCGTGCCGGTGATATTGGCTTCCGCAGGGATCATATTGTGAGAAAATCCGCCCTGCATGCGCGTCACGGTCAGCAACGCCGGTTCGCAGGGATCAAGCGCCCGGGGCACCAGAGTGTTTAACTGCACCACCAGTTCACTGAGGGCAAGCAGCGTATCGTGCGTGAGATGAGGCTGTGCGGCATGGCCGCCAGGCCCTTTCAGGGTGATATCAAATCGGTCTGCCGCGGCCATGATGGCACCGGGGCGAGTCTGAATTTCACCCAAGGGTAATTCAGGCCAGTTATGCAGGGCAAACACCGCATCGCAGGGGAAGCGCTGGAACAGACCGTCGTCAATCATGGCCTTCGCGCCCGCCAGGCCCTCTTCTGCTGGCTGAAAAATAAAGCAGACCGTGCCGGTAAACTCGACCTCGCGCGTCAGCTTTGCTGCCGCGCCAAGCAGCATAATGGTGTGGCCATCGTGACCGCAGGCGTGGCTGCAGTTCGGCGTCTGGCTGGTCCAGGGCACCTCGCCGTTGTCCTGCATGGGCAGCGCATCCATATCAGCCCGCAGTCCAATCATGCGTGAACCGCTGCCTTTTTTCAGTACGCCCACCACGCCCGTTTTACCGATGCCGCGATGCACCTCAATGCCGAGATCCTCTAAAAACCGCGCGACAATATCGCTGGTCCGCGCTTCATGAAAGCCCAGCTCCGGATGACGGTGCAGATCACGGCGCAATGCCACTAAAGGGTCCATTTCAATATCCTCGTGAACGATCAACGACGCCGACCAGCGGCTCGCCGCGCTGAAAGCGACGCAGGTTAGCCAGAAGCGCCTTAATCGCGCTGTCATTCTGCGTCTGGCTGGCGATGTGCGGCGTCAACCACACAGCCGGGTGCGTCCAAAATGCGTGACCGGCAGGCAAAGGTTCGGGATCGGTGACATCGATCACCGCAGCCCGTAACTGGCCGCTGTCGAGCGCATCCAACAGGTCCTGATGATTTAGCTGAGGGCCGCGTCCCACCTGAACCAGTGCGGCTCCCGCAGGCAACTGGCCGAACAGCCCGGCATTCAGGCGTCCCTGGGTGCTGGACGTTAGCGGCAGCAGGCACACCAGAATATCGCTGCGCGCCAGAAAGTCGGACAGCTGATCGTCACCATGCCAGCACGGCACGCCCGCAATATGGTGCGGCGTACGGCTCCAGCCGCCGCAGTCAAATCCCATCGACTGAAGCTGCGCCAGCGCCGCGCGGCCCAGTTCGCCCAGGCCCATAATGCCGATGCGACGCTGACTGGCGGGCATCGCCAGATGCGCCTGCCACTGCTGGTGGCGTTGCTGCTGGAAATAGCGTGGCATGTCGCGATGCAGCCCCAGCACCGCAAAGGTGACGTATTCCACCATGCCCTGCGTCAGGCCAGGTTCAATCGTTCTGACCAGCGGGATGTGGCCAGGCAGCGTGGACAGATCAAACTGCTCAGCCCCTGCGCCCACAGAAAACAGGACTTTCAGATTGGGAAAACAGGCCATAAGGTCATCCGGCGGCAACCAGGCGACCAGGGCATCAACCTGAGCCGCATCACCGGTTTCCGGCCAGAGATGTAAGTGGATATCGGGCGCGTGTTCAGCCAGCCAGCGCTGCCAGTAAAGGCCGCGCTGGGGTTCAGATTTATAGACAACGTGCATCAGGCCATGGCCTGCGTGGTCAGACCAAACGCCTGCATACCTTGCGCTACCCAGACCTCACCGCGCACCATCGTGACGGGCGCATCAACATTCGTGAGGCCCAGGCTCTCCAGCCAGGGAGCCAGCGGTAAAGCCGCATCCGTATCCATGCGCAAATACTCGCCCTTCATGCCCTGCATCAGCGCAGCCGACAGCGCCTGCGCAACCGGAAAATCTTCTGCAATAACGGGACCAATGACCCAGCCACGGCCAAAACGGCGCAGGCTGGCAAAGCCCTTAAGGCGTTGCTCATCATCCTGCAATATCACGGTCTGATTGTCGGTAATCAGATGCGCCACCAGCGCCGGGCGGAAAAGCCCGTGGGCGGCCTGGTCCATGTTTACCAGCGCATCCCGGTCGTCAAGGGTGGCGCTGCGCAACGTCAACCCAGCCGGGATCGCGACCCTGGGCAGCGTCGTCAGGGATGGCGTCTGGTACTGAAGGATCTTACCGCAGGCAACGAAGCCGAGCTTTTCATACAGGCCTTTCCCCATCTCGGTGGCGTGCAGACGCACATTGTAGCCGGGAACTTTCTCTAACAAGGCCAGCATCAGCTGCTTGCCCAGCCCGCGCCCCTGATGTGAGTTTGCGACAATGACCAGACCGATGGTGGCGGCTTTGTCGCCCCAGCGCCAGAGAATCGCGCTGCCAATCACTTCACCCTGATCTTCAATCACCACGCCTTCGCCAAGCTCAATGCCGATCGCCCAGTCTTCATGGCGGTGCGGCCAGTTTAGCGTCTGGCTCATCGCATAAACCTGCGGAATGTCTTCGGTCGTCATGCTACGAATATCAAATGTCATTTTGCTTTCCTTACATCATGCCAGGTGCATCAAGTCCGCTGCCGTCAATAAAACGGCTGTAACGATACGGGGTGGGATCCACCACCGGCGTCGCGTCCGTCGCCAGTTCAGCGGCGAGGCGGCCCGCGCCGGGGCCAATACCAAAACCGTGTGCGCTGAACCCCGCCGACAGCACCAGGCCAGGCAGTTTTGCCACCGTTGAAATAACCGGAATAGCATCCGGCGTACTGTCAATCATTCCCCCCCAGGCCTGGGCGACTTTGAGATTCGCCAGGGCAGGAAATTCGCGGCGCATGGCGGCCAGTCCGCTTTCCACGACCCAGGCATCGGCAGCCGGATCCAGAATACGCATCCGCTCGAAAGGCGAAACGGCATCCAGATCCCAGCGCCCCATTGCCTCAGGGCCGTGAAAGAACGGCTTCACCCCCAGATTCAGGGTAAGATTTTTACGACGACTTTTGAACGTGGGATAAAACTGACGCAGATATCGCAAGCCCTGAGCACCGGGCTCCAGCCGTCCACGGCCCGATACGGAAACGGTATAGCTGCCATCCAGCTGCGGCCGACAGGCGAAGCTTTCGGTATAAAAAGGAACGGCAATGGCCTGCTCGATGGGCTGAGTCCGAAAGGCGGTGCCAATCACATTCCCCAGCGGCAGATCGATGCCGTGCCGACGGCAAAACATCGACGTCCATGCACCCGCTGCGCAGATCACGCGGGGGGCTTTGACGACTCCCCGTTCGGTTATCACGCCGCTGACGCGTCCTGCTGAAATATCCAGCCCGCGCACCGCACATTGCTGAAACACCAGCGCCCCTTTTTTCTGTGCGCCAATCACTATACCCGGCGCGGCCAGTCTGGGCTCTGCTGCACCGTCGGTGGGGGCCGAAACGCCGCCCAGCCAGTTTGTAGTGCTGCCCGGCGTCAGGGCTTTCGCCTGCTGCGCATTTAATATGTCGCTGCGTACGCCATACTGTTTGGCCATCTGGCCCCATGTATCCCAGGCGGCGATGTCCGCTTCATTGCGGGTGGCGTAAACCAGTCCGCTGCGGCGAAAACCCAGCTCTTCACCGGTTTCCACACTGAGTTCTTCCCAGCCTCGTAAGGCTTCAATCACCAGCGGCAGTTCACGTTCATCGCGATTCTGCTGACGGCACCAGCCCCAGTTGCGACTGGATTGTTCAGCCCCGACCAGGCCCTTCTCAATCAGCACCACCTTCAGGCCCTGCTTTGCCAGATACCAGGTGGCAGCGGCACCGGCGATACCGGCACCAATCACCACCACATCAGCGGCATCCGGGAAGTCCGGGCTGTCCTGTACATAACGAATCGGTGCAGGCATGACGTCACAACCTCGTCGTGTATTGGGGCAGAATGACCCTGGTTCAGCTGCCCCAAAATGAGTTTTGCTTGCCAAAATGGCGGTGCCGGTTATTCGGCTTTCAGAATCTCTTCATGCTCGTCCAGCCAGCCCTGACGTAGCTCAGGAACCGCACGTTTCAGGCGTTCGAAATAGAGCTCACTGGTCGGTTGATCGTAGTTACCGCGTGCCAGCTGGGTCACGATAGCGCCATTGCGCATCACAACGATCTCGTCACACACGGCACGCACGGCGTGCATATCGTGGCTGATAAACATTACCGACAATCCCAGCTCACGGCGCAGTTCACTGATCAGATCCAGCACCGCCGAGGCCACTACGGTATCGAGCGCCGAGGTCACCTCATCACAGAGAATGACATCCGGTTCTGCCGCCAGGGCACGTGCCAGATTCACACGCTGCTTTTGCCCACCGGACAACGACCAGGGACGGCGCGAGAGTACCGTGCGCGGCAACTTCACCAGATCCAGAAGTTGATACAGCCGGTTCTGCCGGGCGATGCCGCTCAGACTATGAAACAGCGTCAGGGGACGAGACAGAATCCGCTCCACACTGTGCGCCGGATTGAGCGCCGTATCCGCCATCTGGAAAACATACTGAATACGGCGCAGCTCGTTATCCGTGCGCTTTTGCATCTGATCGGCCACCGTGTAGCCATTAAACAAGATTTGCCCCTGGCAGGCCGGATTGAGGCCAGCGATAGCGTGAGCCAGGGTGGTTTTGCCCGAGCCGGATTCACCAATAATGCCGATGGCCTGACCTTTCCAGAGCGTCAGATTGATGTTTTCCAGGATGCGCACTTTGGGTAAGCCATCGCTGCCTTTCGGGCCGTAACCGGCAGACAGATCGCGCACTTCCAGTAGCGGCAGTTCACCGGCTTTCGCCGGGCACCAGTGGCTGGGGCGCTCTTTCTGCTGAGCCGCATCCATCAACAGGCGCGTATAGTCCGCTTGCGGCGCGCCAATCAGGTGCGCAGTGGTGCCGTACTCAGCGATTTTACCTTGCAGCAGAACAAGGATGCGATCGGCCATTTGTGCCACCACGGCCAGGTCATGACTGACATAAATTGCCGTTACGCCGCGCTGTTTGACCACCCGACGAAAGGCTTTCAACACTTCAACCTGGGTGGTGACATCCAGCGCCGTCGTGGGTTCATCCAGAATCACCACGTCCGGATCGCTGATCAGCGCCATCGCCGTCATCAAACGCTGTAACTGCCCGCCCGAGACCTGATGGGGGAAGCGATCGCCAATCGTATCCGGGTTGGGTAACGCCAGCTCACGAAACAACGCCAGCGCTTTGGCCTTCGCCGCCTTGCGCGTCATTGTGCCGTGAATCACGACCGGTTCAATGACCTGATCGATAATTTTCATGCCGGGGTTAAAAGAGGCAGCCGCACTCTGGGCAATGTAGGCGACTTTGTTGCCGCGAAAAACACGCAACTGTGCGGGGGTAAGATTCATGATGTTGGTCCCCGCAACATGAATATTGCCCTCGGCTATTTTACAGCCGTGGCGTGCATAGCCCATGAGCGCCATCGCAATGGTGGTTTTACCCGAGCCGGATTCGCCAATCAGCGCCAGCACTTCGCCCTTTTGCACCGTGAAGCGAATATCGGACACGATATCCAGCTCATCCCCGTTGTCGTTATGCGCCGTTACGCGCAGGTTATCGACAGATATCACAGGCATTGCCGTATGTTGCGTCACGTTCATGCCCCCTCCTTTGCCAGCGTCAACGGACGCATGCTTTGCAAGCTGTCAATAAACAGGTTAACGGCGATGGTCAGGCTGGCAATGGCCACCGCGGGCATCAACACGGCGGGTGAACCATCAAACAGCCCCTGAATATTTTCACGCACTAATGTTCCCCAGTCGGCATAAGGTGGCTGAACGCCCAAGCCAAGGAAGCTCAGCCCGCTCAGCAGTAAAACGATATACACAAAACGCAGGCCAAAATCGGCCAGGACCGGGTGCACCATATTGGGCAGAATATCGTGGATGGCGATGTACCAGCGGCTTTCTCCCCGCAGGCGGGAGGCGCGGACATAGTCCATATTGCGCAAGTTGCTGGCCAGGGCAAAGGCGATACGAAATGCGCCAGGCCAGTAGGTGAATACCGCGGTAATCAGCAGCATCGGCAATGAAGATCCGAACACTGCCACGATCATCAGCGCCAGGATTTTCCCCGGTAACACCAGCATGGCGTCGTTGATACGGCCCAGCAGCTCTTCCAGCCAGCGCCCGGTCACCGCCGCTAACAGCGCCAGCAGGGTGCCAATCAGGCTGGCCAGCACCGCAGCGCCCAGCGCCAGGCCAAGGGAAAATTTCGCCCCGTACATAATGCGGCTGAGCATATCCCGCCCCAGGTAATCCGTACCCAGCAGGTTTTCATGCGTAAATCCCCCCATTAACGGGCCCGCACCAATGTCGTCGAGATTATGGGGCGCCCACCAGGTGCCGAAGAGCGCGATAATCAGCCAGAACAAGGTCACCACCAGGCCTAACTGGCCCGATAAAGACAGTGACTGAAAAATGCGCCAGGGAAGCAATATTTTCATCAGCTCCTCCATTTCGGGTTAAAGGCGATAGTCAGGATATCGGCCGCCAGCAGCAGAAGCAGATAGCAGCTGGCAAACAACATCACACAGAGTTGAACTACCGGCAGATCGCGGTTGCTGACCGCATCGACCATCTGACTGGCCAGGCCGGGATAGCTGAAGATGGTTTCGATAATGATGACCCCACCAAACAGGTAAGAAAGACTGAGGGAAATGGCGTTAGCGATAGGGCCAACGGCATTCGGTAAGGCATGACGGAGCACCGCCCGCATCGGGGAAACGCCTTTCAGCAAGGCCATTTCCAGATAAGGGCTGTCGAGCTGGTTAATAATGGCCGCGCGGGTCATGCGCGCCATTTGTGCCACCAGGCCGCAGCATAACGTCATCACCGGCAGCGCATAGGCTTTAAGGTAGCTGGCGAAGTCCATATTGGGGCTGCCCAGCGACATGGCCGAAACCCAGTGCAGCTTCACCGCAAAAATCAGGACCGCGACGGTTGCAACCAGAAACTCCGGTACCGCAACCGTTGCCATGGTGCCAATCACCAGGGCACGATCGAGTTTTGAGCCACGATTCATGGCCGCCGCGATGCCAATAATCAGCGCCAGCGGGACACAAATTGCCGTGGTGGTGGCAGCCAGTTCAAAGGTGGCAGGCAAGCGCTGCGCCACCAGCTGTGCTACCGGCAGATGACTGGCAAATGAGGTGCCAAAATTCCCTGTCAGCATACCGCCAAGCCAAGTGAAATAGCGCACCAGCAGGGGCTGATCTAAGCCCAACTGCTGGCGCAGGGCCGCCACGGTTTCCGGCGTGGCGTTTTGCCCCAGGATCATTTGCGCCGCATCGCCCGGCAGCAGGCTGGTGATAAAAAACACCACCGCCGAGACGATAAGCAAGGTCAGGATGCCAGCGCCAATGCGCCGGGCAATCAGGAACATCATGTATCGGTTCATCGGCGAACTCCTTCTTCAGACGATTATCAGGCTGAAAGCCAGGCGAACTCATGGAAGCGATAGCCCATCAGCATGCCCGATGGCCAGGCTTCAAGTCCGTTAACCTTCTTGCTGTAACCGTCCATGGAACTGATAAATGCCGGGATGAGCGTACCGCAGTGGTCATAGATCAGGGTTTGCATATCGCCGTACATCTGCTTGCGTTTGGCTTTATCACGTTCGCCACGTGCCGCAATCACCAACTGATCGAACTGAGGGTTTTTCCAGCCGCTCTCGTTGGTGGATGAGCTTGACAGGTAGAACTGTGAGAACAGCATATCGAGCGTTGGGCGCGGGTTGATCGAGCCGTAGCCCACCGGATCTTTCATCCAGTGGGTGCCCCAGTAGCCTTCATAAGGCACGCGACGCACGTTGACGTTCAGGCCTGCATTGCGTCCTACCTGCTGAATCAGCTGTGCCCCTTCCGTTGCGCCTTCCAGCGGCGGAGAGGTCACAATCTCAATGGTCTGCCCGGTCATGCCCGCTTTGTTGATATAAAATTTGGCTTTTTCGGGATCGAGCGGACGCGGTTTAAGGTCGGCGTTAAACAGCGGATGCCAGGGTGGAACCGGCGTGTCATTACTCACGTCGCCAAAGCCCTGCAGCACGGTTTTCACGATGATTTCTCTGGGCTGCAGATATTTCATCGCCAGCACGAAATCCGGGTTGCTGCCGGGTTTGATATCGGTGCGGATAATCAGGTTGGTGTACATGCCACCTTTGGTTTCAAGCACTGCATGATCCGGCGTACGGCTGATGCGCATACTGTCCGGCGCTTTCAGGCCCGAGGCCACCTGGATATCGCCCGACAGCAGCGCGTTGACGCGGGCGGCCTGATCGGTCACACCCAGCAGTTCCACTTCATCCAGATGCGGTAGCCCCGGTTTAAAGTAGTTCGGGTTTTTGGTGCCCACGGTATTGACCCCGGGCGTAAAGCTTTTGCACACGAAGGGGCCGGTGCCAATCCCTTTGCTGAAATCTTTGGTGCCATCCTGAACGATCAGGAAGGGAGATGTCGTCAGCATGTAAGGAAGGTCAAAGTTGGGTGCCACGAGAACAAGCTGAACTTCATTGTCGTTGACAGCTGTAAGGGTCTTGAACTGTTCGGCAAGCTTGAATGCACTTGAGGCCACGGCGGGATCTTTATGGCGGTTAAGCGAGAAAATCACGTCTTTCGCGGTAAAGGGCTTACCGTCGTGGAACGTGACGCCTTTGCGCAGTTTGATGCTCCAGGTGATACCGTCGTCCGAATCCACCGACTCTGCCAGGCCGGGCTTAACCGACATTGACTTGTCGACCTCTGTCAGACAGCTGTAAAACATAAACTGGCGCGTGTAGTCGGCGCTGTTGCTACCTTTTGCCGGATCAAGCGTATCAGTCGCAGACGCGTTAGACATGCCGACACGTATTTTTCCGCCCTGAACCGGTTTGCTTTCTGCCAGCGCCATGCCGGGAAAGCCGATCAGTCCGGTGCTCATCACCGCACCGGCGGAAAGCAGCTTCATTAAACTGCGACGGGACAGCGTGCCCTCCGTGATCATCCGCGTCAGAGCAGGATTGGTTACGTCAGATTCTTTATTATCAATTTTACTCATCTGTACACCCTCATTACGTGTTCGAGAGAACATGGAAACATCCCCTGCGTCATTCAGACGGCGCATACTGGCTGGCCGTTCCGCTGCCGGGCTGGCGAGTCGTCATTCACTGCGCGCCCAGAGCGGCCTGAAAAACAGTGTGAATTTATGAAAGGCGATCCTTTGCTTTGTAGTAGAGCCCGGCGAGCGGCAAAAACCACGGTTTTCCGTGATAGCCCGGCAGTGCAGGCCATGCCTCGCGCTGCCAGGGGTTATCGCGAGATTTCTCACTTATCAGATCGGCCATCACCCGGCCCATCCATACCGACATCTGCGTGCCATGCCCGCTGTAACCCAGCGAATAAAACACCCCGTCCTGTTCACCGGCATGTGGCAGACGATCGGCACTCATATCCACCATGCCGCCCCAGCAGTAGTCGATCTTCGTGTTAGCCAGTTGGGGGAACATTTTCGCCATTGCCGCATGCAGGATGTCGCCGCTGCGTGAATCCGACGTCGGATTGCTGATGGCGAAGCGCGCCCTGCCGCCAAACACCAGACGGCTATCCGCCGTGGTACGGAAGTAGTTACCGATGTTCATCGAGGTCACGTAGTTGCGGTTTTCGGGCAGCAGCGCATGAAGCAGCGCGTTATCCAGTGGCTCAGTGACGACAATAAAACTGCCCACCGGCACAATACGACGCTGAAACCACGGGAACGGGCCTTCGCTGGAGCAGCCGGTTGCCATCAGCACTTTGTCGGCCAGGATTTCGCCCTGGCTGGTGACCACCCGGTGACGATAGCCGTCGAGCCGTACCAGCTGAGTGACGTGATGATGGGTATAGATTTTTGCGCCACTGCGCACCGCAGCTTCGGCCAGGCCCACACCAAACTTGCCCATGTGCATCTGGCCGCCATGCTGTTGCAAGAGTCCACCATGAAAGTCGCCACCGCCAATTTCCCGCTGAACCTCATCTTTGCTCAGTAACTGGATATCAGGATCCACGGTGCGGCGCATCAGTGTCCAGGCGTCCTGCAGGCCGGAGAAGTGGGATGCCTTGCTGGCCAGTTTGAGCTTGCCGCACAGACGAAAATCGCAGTCGATCTGCTCTTGTTTAATTAACTGCTCAACATAGGTCACCGCATCGTCAAATGCCTTGTAGAAGCGACTGGCCTGGTCAAGTCCGTGGCTGCCAACCAGCGAGGCAAAGTTTTGCGCCACGCCGGTGTTGCAATGGCCGCCGTTGCGTGACGAGGCCTGACTCATCACCTCTCCGCTGTCCAGCACCACCACATTAATTCCGCTACGCGCCAGCGTCAGCGCTGCGGACACACCGGTAAAACCCGCCCCAATCACGACCACATCGGCCTGTGCAGGTAAGGGGGCTTTAGCGGCGGCGCTGAACGACGGGGCGGTGGCTTGCCAGTACGATTCCAGTTTCATGACGGTGTCCTCAAAGACCGACGACGCCAGGCAGGCCGCCAATATCTTTAATTTCGGTGTATTGATAATAGGGATTGGCCGGTTCATGCCCGCGATTGACCCAGACCTTATGCTTAATGCCCAGGTCGTGCGCGGTCATCAGGTCATAACGGAAACTGGATGACACATGCAGAATTTCGTCCGGACGGCAGTCCAGTTTTTCCAGCATGTATTCAAAGCCTTTCATCTGCGGTTTATAGGCACCGGCCTCTTCCGCCGTAATCGCCATATGCACAGGCGCGCCAAGACGAGGAATGTGATGCGGAATCAGGTCGTTCATCGAGTTGGTCAGCAGCACCAGCGGAAATTCTTTCGCCACTTTGGCTAATCCGGCGGGCACATCCGGATGCGGTCCCCAGGTGGCGCAGTCGGTGTAGATAAAATCACTGTCTGCCTGCTCCCATTTCACGCCCCATTTTTTACAGGTGCGCTGAATCGCATTGCTGACCACGTCGTAGTAAGGCTTCCAGGCACCCAGCACCTCATCCAGACGATAGCCCGAAAAGTCAGCGACAAAGGCATCCATGGCATTCGCGTCCACCCGCTCCGCAAAACAGCGCTTTGCTGCACCTGCCATATCAAAAAAGATCAGCGTGCCGTAACAATCAAAAGTGATGAATTTGGGTTTAAACAGTGCCATGGAATTAACCTCGTTATTGTCAGGTGTGGTGCTTAAAAATCGATAAGTACGCTTTTCTGGCGCTGGCAGGCCTGGAACGCCTGGCGTCCCAAATCTTTACCAATACCCGAGCCCAGAAAACCGCCGGTTGGAATGATGAAATCGCCGGAGCGTCCATAGCGATTGACCCACACTGTACCGGCGTCAATCGCCCGTATCGCCCGCATGGCCCGTGGCAGGCTCAGCGTATGCACACCGGCACACAGGCCGTACGTATCATGTGCTGCCAGCGCCAGCCCCTGCTCTTCATCGTCGAAGGTCTGAATGGTCAGTACCGGACCAAAAATTTCCTGCTGTACCGCCGGATTATCCTGCTTCACCTGGCTTAACAGCGTGGGTTGCCAGAACCAGCCCTCATCGGTATCCGCGAAGCGTTCGCCGCCCACCAGCACCTCAGCGCCCTGCGCTTTGGCATCTTCAATGACCGAACGCACTTTATTGCCCTGGCGCGCATCAATCAGCGGTGCATAACGCGAGGTGTCCTGCCATGTAACGCCTGGCCTGGCCTCACGACATAACGCCGCCAGCCGTTCCGTCAGCGCATCGGCAATGCCGCGCTGCACGATTAAGCGCGTACCCGCAACGCAGGCCTGGCCGCCATTTGCGGTGAAGCCGCGCAGAATACGCTGCGCCAGCACCTCAATATCCCCTGCATCATCGAAAACCAGTTGGGGGCTTTTACCGCCCAGCTCCAGCGTAACGGGCTTCATGCCAAACTGTGCGGCATCGCTCATGATGCGCGCGCCGGTCAGGGTGGAACCGGTGAAAGACACTTTGCGCACGCGCGGATGTCTGACGAGCGCGCTGCCCGTTACCGCCCCGCTGCCCTGCACGATATTCAGGATGCCTGCGGGTAAACCAGCCTGAACCGCCAGCTCTGCCATGCGCACGGTAGAAAGCGGCGTGAGTTCAGAGGGTTTCAGCACCACCGCATTTCCTGCCGCCAGGGCCGGCCCGCATTTCCACGAGGCCATCGACAGGGGGAAATTCCAGGGCGTAATCGCCCCGATCACGCCATAGGGTTCGGCAATCAGCATTCCCAGGCTGCTATCCCGCGTGGGAAACAGGTCACCGCTGTATTTGTCAGCACATTCGGCATAGAAACGAATGGCTTCGGCGGTGAAGGGAATTTCATGCTGCACCACGTCGGCGATCGGACGCGTTGAGCCAAGTGCTTCAAGCTGGGCCAGCAGCAGATCCTGTTCGATTAAGTCCGCCCAGCGGCGCAAAACCCGACCGCGTTCACGGGGGGAACAACCTGACCAGCCGCTGGTTTTTAATGCCTGATGCGCCGTCATCACGGCACGATCAACATCGTCCGCCTGGGCTTCATGCAGGGTGGCAAAAACACGACCATCTGAGGGGCGTTTAACGGCAAAAGATTCGCCTTGTGTTTGCACATGTTTCCCGCCGATATAATGGCCTAACGGGAGTGGCACGCTTTCCGGGTCGAAACTCAACATGGAAGAATCCTTATTTGTTACACCCATCACACTCTGGATTGGTTAAATTTCGGCAATGCTTTTCTGAATAAGTAATTAGGTAATGCAGAAAGTATGCCAGCCGTTAAAAAAATAAAAATGCGTTTAAAACGACGCAAAAAAATTTTTCTGCCGTATTAATGACGGATTTATTGCGGAATTGCCGAAGCGTTAAACAGATGATTTACCTCACAAAAAACCCGCCTTGCTTTGGTGCATTGCGCATGAAACTTGCACTAAAAAGGAGAAAAGGCGCAAAAAACCAGATCTGATGCACAAAAAAAAGCGCCAGCATAACGATTATGCTGGCGCCTGAATTCAGGTATTACGTCTTAAATTACAAACTGCCGAGATGGAATGTTTTTTGTTCCAGATATTCATCAATTCCGTAACGTGAACCTTCACGACCGATTCCCGATAATTTAACGCCGCCAAAGGGCGCCACTTCTAAAGAGATTACGCCCGTATTAAATCCTACCATGCCAAATTCCAGCGCTTCCGCTACCCGCCAGGCGCGTCGAATATTCTCCGTAAAGAAATACGCGCCCAGGCCATAAGGCGTGTCGTTCGCCATCGCCAATGCCTGCGCCTCATCGTCAAACACAAACAGTGGTGCCACCGGGCCAAAGGTCTCTTCCTGCGCAATGCGCATCTCACTCGTCACCTGCCCCAGAACGGTAGGCTGAACCCAGGTTCCCGCTCCGCTGCTGATGCCGCCCGTTAACAGCGTCGCCCCTTTCTGTAAGGCATCGTCGATATGTGCATTGACCTTTTCAACCGCGGCGGTATTGATCAGGGGCCCGAGGGTGCTACCGGCCGCAAATCCGTCGCCCACCTTGAGGGTGGCCACGGCTTCCAGTAAGCGGGCGGAAAAGCGTTCATAGATGTTGCGCTGTACCAGAATCCGGTTGGCGCAGACACAGGTTTGCCCGGCGTTACGGAATTTGCTGGTCATGACGCCAGCCACCGCGATCTCAATATCGGCGTCATCGAAAACGATTAGCGGCGCGTTGCCGCCCAGTTCCAGACTCAACCGTTTTACGCTGTCGGCACATTGTTTCATCAGTAACTGACCCACACGGGTTGAGCCGGTGAATGAAATTTTACGCACCAGGCGGCTTTCAGTCAGGGCGGCGCCAATTTCCGTCGGCATACCGGTGACCACCTGCAAAACACCGGACGGAAAGCCGGCGCGCTCTGCCAGAACCGCCAGCGCCAGGGCAGACAGCGGCGTCAGATCAGAAGGTTTAACGATAATCGGACAACCCGCCGCCAGCGCAGGCGCCACCTTGCGGGTAATCATAGCAATGGGAAAATTCCACGGCGTAATGGCTGCCGCTACGCCGACCGGCTGTTTTAACACGATGATTCTGCGGTCGGACGTGGGCGCGGGAATGGTATCGCCGTAAATGCGACGCGCCTCTTCGGCAAACCACTTAACGAAACTGGCGCCGTACAAGACTTCGCCTCTGGCTTCCGCCAGCGGTTTGCCCTGCTCGGCCGTCATGATGATGGCAAGATCGTCGGCGTTATCGACAATCAACTGATACCACTTTTCCAGCAGTGCGGCGCGTGTGGCATTGGGTGTTTTGGCCCAGTCATGGCGTACCGACTCCGCATGATCGATCGCCGCCTCGGTTTCCTTCCGCCCCAGCGCCGGAACTGTCGCCAGCGTCTCACGGGTTGCCGGATCGATAACCGGCAGCGTTTCGCCCTGATAACCGTTCTGCCATTGACCCGCAAACAGCGCCTGCTGACGCAACAGCGTGTGATCTTTTAGTTGTATACGTGACATCGCATCCCCCCTTGTTCAGATCTTTCCACTTTATCGGGAGGGGAGAAGCGCAGGATGTTGTTATTGCCGGCCAGAAAGCGTTCGCTGTGAAGATTTACGGCAGAAAAAAAATTTTATGCCGTTGCGCCAGGGCGCTGGATGTTCAGGGTCGCTAAATCTGAAAATCGATAACCGGCTCATCGTCACCCGCGGAGGACAGTGCCTGCTCTTTAATCTCTTCAAGCGATAAGTTGGCGTTGCACAGCTCCAGAAATTGCCAGACATAGTTGCGCTGCAGTTGGCCCCGTTTCAGCCCCAGCCACACGGTGTTAGCCTCAAACAGATGCGTGGCATCCAGCCTGACCAGCTCACCGCCCGGTTCGGTTTCACAGGCCTGATCGGCCAGAATACCGACACCAAGGCCAAGTTTGACATAGGTTTTCACCACATCGGAATCCTGTGCGCTGAGCACGATGTCCGGCTTTAAGCCTGCCCCCTGGAAGGCCCGGTCCACACGTGAACGCCCGGTAATCCCCTGGCGATAAGTAATGAGCGGATGGTGACTGAGCGCATTGAGCGATACCGGCTGTTGCTGCACCAGCTCGTGATCGTGCGGCACCAGCAGGGCATGATGCCAGCTAAACCACGGAAACGCCGCCAGGCTGCTGTTATTCACCAGCATCTCACTGGCAATTCCGACATCCACCTCGCCTGCCAGCAGCATGTTCACAATTTCCTGCGGCGAGCCCTGGTTCAGTTCAAGTCTGACGTTGGGATAAAGCTGGCGAAACGCCTTGATGACGGGCGGCAGACTGTAACGCGCCTGCGTATGCGTGGTGGCGATGGAAAGGATACCGCTGGATTCATTGGTAAACACGTCAGCCAGACGGCGGACTTTACCGGCTTCGTCCAAAATGCGCTCCGCAATGGTTAATAGCGCTTTCCCGGGCTCTGTCATGCCAAGCAGCCGCTTGCCGCGCCGGATAAAGATTTCAACCCCAAGCTCATCTTCCAGATCGCGAATATGGCGGCTGACGCCCGATTGCGAGGTAAATAGCGTGCTTGCGACCTCTGTAAGGTTGAACTCCCGTCGTGCCGCTTCGCGGATAATTTTAAGTTGCTGGAAATTCACACTATTTACCTCTCTTTACACAATCCGATAAACAGAGGGTAAAAAGGATTTTCGATAACTGGAAATACTAAAAAAGTTTTATTTATGCATTTGAAGCATATAGAACAGGGCGGGAGACGTTGAGCTGCATCCTGATGGACAGTCACAGAAAGGGCAGCGGCGCGATATCTACGCGCCCTGCTTCAGAGAAAGTGGGTCAGGACAGGCGTTCTAGCTGACCAGGGTGAGTTCCCGTTTTTCCGTCAGCGGTTTGTTCAGCAGCGACAGCAGGATATTTTTAACGGCCTGCGCCGGGGGCGATAAAGGTAACCGATGTGAAAGGTTGAGCGATAACGGCAGGCTGATCGTCGGGCTGGTAATACGCGCCATCCATGCCTGGGTGGAACCCACCAGCGCCCGGGCGGCGGATTCCGGCAATACGGTGACGCCCATCCCGCTGGATATCGCGGCGGTCAGCGTGGAAAGCGACTCTATTTCACCAATAATACGCGCACTCAGGCGGCGCAGTGAAAATGCCTCGTCAACGCGCTGACGCACGGCACTGTAATCGCGTGGCAAAAACAGGCTCATCTGTGCCACTTCAGCCAGATCCACATTGGTACCCGGACAGGCGGTGGTGCCGACCAGATACAGATCTTCTTTGAGCAGCGGTAGACTGTTGATCCCTGCCGTCGGCGCACGGTCATACAGCACGGCCATATCCAGCTGCCCGCTAATAATGTTTTCATTCAGGGCGCTGCTGCTGTTTTCATGCAGATAAACAATGATATCCGGATACTGTTCCCGTACCGTTTGCAGCAATGGCATCGTCAGCGAGGAGGCGGCCGTTCCGGGAGCCAGTCCAATGGAAACCTGCCCTTTCACCACTTCACCGGCATTCATCACCGCTGACTGTGCCAGCTCACACTGTCGCAGAATAACGCGCGCATGGCTGTAGAGTAATTTTCCGGCTTCCGTAGGTGTTACGCCGCGTTTGGTGCGATTCAGAAGCTGCTGCTCCAGCTCACCTTCAAGCGTAGCAACCTGCTGGCTTAACGCAGGCTGGGCAATATGCAGCACTTCTGCTGCCCGCGTCAGGCTACCGATATCGACGATTTTCACAAAGTATTTCAGCCGTCTTAAATTCATCTTGCCTCCGTTGCTACGTCAAGGTTTCTGGCTGATCCGTATCAACCAGCCTGTATACAGATGAATTGCAATATGCAGACCAGGTTTATTCAGATCGCGAAACATGTCGGGAAATAATTGCTAAGCATCAGAATAAACAGCGTTTCTCTGTACCTCCAAAGAGGTAAGTCGGGGAGCACCGCCGCATTCAGGCGGCAACACAGGGTGAGCTGCACCGCAACAGTGCGAAACATGTCAAACCAGCGTGCAGCGTCGGCCCTGTGCCAGCAAAGGTTATCGACGTGCCAGCGTCCGGCCCGGTTATGCAGGAGAAAAAGCAGAAAGAGAGTGAGATGCGTTGCTAGGTTGCTGCGTGGCTGCGTGGCTGCGTGGCTGCGTGGCTGCGTGGCTGCGTAAAAGTCTAAGACTGTTGGCTGAGGAGAAACAGGTTTATTGCCTGAGCGGTTGATCGATTCGAAACGTCTTCCCACCTGTAACGCTCAATACGCTCACGTTTTTTTAAAAAGGTCAGAAAGGCGAATACGCAAACGCATTTGTGTTGTAGCAAGGCGGCGCCGGGCGCTTAGGCCCAGGAGCATAGTAAACTATGTGACTGGGATAAGCGCCTGGTGCCAACGCCGCTACGGCGCAAAGGCGGCAGCGTATTTTAGCGTTTAGCGCGATTGCGTCGCATATCGATGGTAACTGCGGCGACGATGATGATGCCTTTGATGATGTCCTGGATATAGGCATCCACCCCAACAAAGGTGAATCCGCTTTTAATCAGACCAAGAATTACCGCACCAATCAGCGTGCCGGTAATACGGCCCACACCACCCATCAGGCTGCTGCCGCCGATCACCGCTGCGGCAATCGCATCCAGTTCATAGCCCACGCCCATGCTTGACTGGCCGCTGCTGACGCGTGCCGCCAGCACTACGCCTGCCAGGCCTGACAGCGCACCCGCAATGGTGTAAACGATGATCAGGTATTTGTTGACGTTAATGCCGGACACTTTGGCCGACGTCATATTGCCGCCGATGGCATAAACATATTTGCCATAACGGGTATGTTTCAGCGCAACGTGAAACACCAGCGCCACAACCAGAAAAATCACCACCGGCATGGCACCCTGACCAATAGAGGTGAATCCATCGGACAGAAAACTGATGGGGTTACCCTGGGTGTAATACTGCGCCAGACCGCGCGCAGAAACCATCATGCCCAGTGTGGCAATAAAAGGTGGGATGCCGGTGCGGGTAATCAATACGCCATTGATCAACCCGCACAGTAAACCGACGCCAATGCCGGCAGCAATCGGCACGGCCGCAGGCATATTCACCAGGGATGGAAACATCGGCGTCAGCGTATCTGAGGTTTGCGCCAGGCTGGCAGCCACCACCGCAGTCAACGCAATCACCGAACCGGAGGAGAGATCGATACCGGTCGTAATGATCACCTGGGTTACACCGACGGCGATGATACCGATGATAGCGACCTGCAATACGATTAAAATCAGGCGGTTCGTGTTCATCAGGAACGACTGATCGCGAACATACCAGCCAAAAATTTCAAAAATTAAGGCAATCCCCACCATTACCACAAAGATGCCGGTATCCTTTGGAACCCGGTGACGCAGGCTTGCCAGGAAAGAGGGTTGTTGCTCAGAAGCCTGAGCGGCCGTGGCTTTCATATTACTCATCGTGGTTTCGCGCCTCATTCGGATGCTAACGACAAAATAGTTTCCTGATCGGCCTCTTCTTTATCGAGGATGCCGGTAATGCGCCCACCATGCATCACCATGATGCGGTCACTCATGCCCAGAATTTCAGGCAGCTCTGAGGACACCATAATGATGGCAACGCCACGGTTGGCAAGCTCACTAATCAAACGATAAATTTCTGCTTTTGCCCCAACATCAATGCCGCGCGTCGGCTCATCCAGGATCAGGATTTTCGGTTGAGCCAATAGCCAGCGGGCGATAAGCACTTTCTGCTGATTGCCGCCGCTCAGGTTATTGATGATTTGATCCATGGTAGGGGTTTTAATATTCAGACGGCGAATTTGATCCATGCAGTCCTGAGCCATTTTGACATGGCTGACAAAGCCGCTTTTGCCGCTGTATTCCGGCATGTTGACAATGCTCATGTTCTCCAGCACCGACAACACCAAAAACAATCCTGACTTTTTACGATCTTCAGTCAAAAATGCCATGCCCTTTTCGATGGCGACCGACGGTGAGTCAATATTCGCCGGGATGCCGTCAATCAGAATTTCGCCGCTGTCAAAATGCGTCATGCCAAACAGGCTTTCCATCACTTCGCTGCGCCCGGCTCCGACCAGGCCTGCCACACCGAGAATTTCTCCCCGGCGCACACCGAAACTGACGTCGGTGAAGCGGTCTTTGCAGCTCAGATGACGAACGGTCAGCACCTCTTCCCCGATGGCATTGTTGAATTTAGGGAAAAGCTGTGTCAGCTCACGCCCGACCATTTTAGTGATCAGAGACTGGCGCGTGAACGCACTGGTGCTGTCGCTGCCCACCCAACTGCCGTCACGAAACACGCTGATCTCATCCGTGATGGAAAAGATCTCATCCATTTTGTGACTGATATAAACGATGGCTTTACCCTGTTCGCGCAGATCGCGAATGATGGTAAATAAATGTGCGACTTCGGTTTCCGTCAACGCGGAGGTGGGCTCATCCATAATGACAATGTCGGCATCCCAGGACACCGCTTTGGCGATTTCCACCATCTGCTGTGAGGCGATGCTCAGTTCGCCTACCATGCGGTCGGCTTTCAGTTTGATATTGAGCCGGTTAAGCAGCGCCTGCGTGTCTTTATTTAGCCGGGCATGATCGACAAAACCAAATTTCATCGGCTCCCGCCCCAGCCAGATATTCTCGGCCACGGTCATGTGCGGCACCAGATTCAGCTCCTGGTGGATCATTGACACACCCGAACGTAACGCATCCATGGTGTCCCTGAACTGCACTGGCTCCCCTTTAATCTTGATGGTGCCCTGATCGGGACGGTAAATCCCGATCAGGCACTTCATTAAAGTGGATTTGCCCGCGCCATTTTCACCCATCAAAGCATGTACCGTTCCAGAGCGGACGCGCAGCGACACATTGTCCAGTGCCTTCACACCCGGAAAGAACTTGCTGATGCCTTCGGCTTCAAGCGCAAAAGCGGTCATACATCACCTCCGTACTACGGGTTCAGACGTTTATTTTTGGTTCATGCTGGTATATTTGGTGTAGTTGTCTTTGGTGATCAGCTGGAATGGGATATCAACAATCTTCTGCACTTTTTCACCGTTTGCCAGTTTGATTGCGGTCTGAACAGCGCCTTCACCCTGCCCTTTTGCATCCTGGAATACGCTGGCCACCATCTTGCCGTTCTTGATCATCTGCAACGCATCCGGTGTGCCATCCACGCCTGCCACCAGAATGTGTTTATCGTTCTTGCCTAATGCCTGAATGGCACCAATCGCCATTTCATCATTGTTTGACGCGATGGCATTGATATCATCGCCAGCGGTCATCCAGTTGCTCACGACATCTACCGCATCGTTGCGGCTGAATTTCGCCGTCTGCTTTTGCACCACTTTAATATTCGGGTATTTCGCCACTACGGCTTCCACGCCTTTGGTGCGTTCGCGGGTCGATTCGTTAGCCAGATCACCTAATAAAATGGCAACGTTGCCCTTGCCGTTCATCGCCTTCGCCAGGGCTTCCATCTGCAGACGGCCCGCCAGTTCAGAGTCAGAGCCCACAAACGCCATTTTGTCGCCTAGCTGGGCCTGGGGTTTACGGTTAACAAATACCAACGCCACACCGGCCTTGGACGCCTGATCGATAATGGGTTTTACAGCGTCAGTGTCGACGGGGTTAACAATGATGGCGTCAACGCCCTGTCCAATAAAGTTCTGTACCTGCTGGAGCTGCTGGGCCACATCGCCTTTGGCATCTTCGATCTGGCCTTTGACGCCATCTTTTTTCATCTCATTTTGTACAGCGTTACGCACAATCGTCAGAAAGTTGTCATCAAACACCGCCATAGAAACACCCACGGAAATATCTTTCGCCATCGCAGCGGCGGGCAACATGCAGGCTAACAGTGAGGCAACAATCGTTTTTTTGATGTTCATAGGGACCCTTCTTATTTGTTAACTTGCTAGCGATTTACGTTTTGAATGAAAAATATCTTTTACATTCACACCGCCTCGCCGGCGTTTTTATGGAAAATTTGAGGTAAGACGACTACGTTGATGCTTTTGCTAAAATCACCACTGCTTTTCTTATCCGCATGATTTTACTTAACATGCTGACGGTATCGTCCTGGCGCTGGTACGTCCATCCCACTTTCAGGCGCCAAGCAGTTTGTTTATTCCATATATTTCTTTTTTGAAATTTTTATCATAAAAGCACTGAAACAAGCGTTTTGATATCGTCAAATAACAAAACTTTGACATGCGTCTAACATCTACTGAGAAATGGCGTTAAAGTGAGATCCTGTTAGCAGTTTGAAAAGCAAGCGAATGTGTCTGATATTCACCAATACGCTGCTTTTACGAGCACTTAAACGCAAACCATGAAAGAGGGCTTTGACATCCCTAACCGGCGCCGCTACTATTCGCCCCGTTCTGACAATTCCTCTGTAGTTCAGTCGGTAGAACGGCGGACTGTTAATCCGTATGTCACTGGTTCGAGTCCAGTCAGAGGAGCCAAATTCTTGTTTTCAGGCATGCTTTAAAGCCTTTCAATCCGGTTTTATTACGTCTGCGTGAGAAATTTTTCCGATGCGTAGTGGGGTTAACCTGCGCATTCGGCAAAACAGCAAGTCTGATTGGCATCATTCCCGCTCGATAATAGCGTCATAAATCTGTTCCCCAGCCCTACGTGAAAAGCCTCAGCATCCCCCTTGTGATCGCCTTTTATACTGACTGATTCACAGCGTCTTTCTCTGCTTGTCCATCCTGACGGTTCACGCCGCTGTCCTCTCCGAGAGCGCCTCGACCAAAAAGAATCCCGCATTGCATCAGGTGCCCGTCACTGACTCCGTCTGCCATCCGCGCGACGCTATGCGTAACTGGCTGAAAAAGAAGATCAATCCCGCATAACCGCACTAAACTGGAAAAGTTGGTTCAGATTCCGACCTGCAGGCTGGCGCAGTAAAAGGAGGTATCCTGTTGAAAGCTGGGCTCTTCCGCGCTGTTCTGCGCCCGGTTTGGCTAACGTCTACAAGGCTAAGGCTTTCTGTTTGTAAAGCGTGGCGCTGTCCGCGACAGCATTGGGCAAGGAAGCGCTACCCATAGCGCTGGCGTGGTCAGGTATGTTTACAGGCAACAGAAGTCTTGAGTCATGTGTTGATATAAAAATAATGGCTTTTATGGCGTCAGCCCCTACCGATATCCCCTCCGTCTTAAAAAAGCGTCGTTCTGCGGTTTCTGAAAAGGACACTTAGGTTCACTCGTTCTTTGCCGAAAACAACATGGGTACGACAACACCATAACCGGAGAGAATGATGAAGGTATCGACACGACTGTCTGCTGGCTTTGCTTTTTTGATACTGCTTTTCGTCATCAGTTCAGCGGTTGCAATCAGCAATCTGCTTGAGACGCGTCAGAATATTGATGAGATCGTCAACACCAACCTTAAAAAAGTGACTTTGTCTAATGATGCAGGTACGGCGCTGAGAAACATGCTTGTTGAGGTGAGAAACATGGCGCTCTTCTCTGATCAAAAAGCAATTGAGAATGAGTGGGGCCGCTTTGAAACTCAGAAAGGGGTTTATACCCAGAAACGCACTGAGCTCGCATCCATGATCGAACGCGACCATAACCAGCAGGAAATTGGCCTACTCAGGAAAGTACAGCAGAATGAACAGGCCGCGCTCACGACACTCGCGACGGCGGCAAACATGGGCAGGCAGAGACAACTGAATGGCCTCGCAGATTATCTGACCAACGTTGTTCGTCCCCCTCAGCAAATCCTTATCTCCAGTCTCAACGAACTCACGGACATGCAGCGTGCCTTTGCTGAAAACACCGCCGTGGAAAGTAACGCATCCGCCAGCCGCGTTATCAAAACCTTTATTGTTCTCATCATTGCAACCGTCATTTCCGGCGCCCTGATTTGTCTCGTCATCAGCAGGAAGCTGATGCGCCAACTGGGCGGTGAACCTGCACAGGCTCAGGCGCTGGCCGCGACCATCGCTTCCGGAGACCTCACCTCCACCGTGCTGCTGCGTCGCAACGACACCAGCAGCCTGCTTGCCTCACTGGACAGCATGCAGGCCAGGCTGCGCGGCCTGGTATCGCAGATAAAGGATGCTTCCACTTCCGTGGCGCTGGCGGCCGACGAAATCGCCCAGGGCAACACCGAGCTGTCGTCACGAACCGAGCAGCAGGCGGCCGCCCTGCAGGAAACCGCTGCCAGCATGGAGCAACTGACCGCCACGGTGAAGAGCAACACCGCTGGCGCGCAGCAAACCGCTGAATCGGCCCGCGATACGGCCCAGTTGGCCCGTTCGGGTGAGGCCGACGTGCAGCGGATGTCTGGCACGATGCAGGATATTTCCGTCAGTGCCGCTAAAGTCCGGGACATTACCTCGGTCATTGAAAGCATCGCGTTTCAGACCAACATCCTGGCCCTGAACGCCGCGGTGGAGGCGGCGCGCGCCGGCGAGGAAGGCCGCGGTTTTGCCGTGGTGGCCGGTGAGGTGCGCACGCTGGCGCAGCGCAGCGCCACGGCGGCCCGCGATATCAAGATCCTGATTGAACAGGCCGTTGAGCAAGTGGAAAGCGGCGTTGCCGTGGCCTCCTCGACCGGGCAGAGCATCATCAAAATTGTCGGGATGGTCGGCGAGCTGGCGGAGGCCATGGACTCCCTCTCTCTGGCGTCCTCCGAGCAGATGCAGGGGATTTCACAGGTCAGCGTGGCGGTGAGTCAGATGGACGGCGTGACGCAGAACAATGCGGCGCTGGTCGAGGAGTCGTCTTCAGCCTCGCGTTCGCTGTCTGAACAGGCGCAGGCGCTGCGCGGTATGGTAGCGGCGTTTCATGTCTGAGAACGGGTTGTGGGTTCATGGTGAAGCATATTTTCTGTTTTCGTAGAGCATCCCGGTTCAACGGGTGCCGGCACAGGAATAAAGCCCTGATCCACAGCACAGAAAATCACAGGGTTCAGGCTGGCATTGCTGCCGTTGTTGCGCACGTATGACAACAATCGCCACACCCGGAGTAGCCCCCCTTTCACGCGCTCCCGCCTGCTTTTTACAATGGCATTACACAGCGAATCTCGATGAGGTTCGCTGTTCACTGACGCCTCAACGTCGGAAAAAAGAGGATGCTCCCCGCAAGCCTTCGTCTGCATGGGTTTAAAACTCGACGACAATATTGCATTTGGGAATGCTACAGCACGACAAAATATAGCCCTCTTCCACGTCCTCATCTGTGATGCCGCCGTTGTGGTTCATCTCCACTTCCCCTTCCAGGCATTTCACCTTGCAGGTGCCGCAGATCCCCATACCGCACGCCTTGGGAATATGCAGCCCCAGCTTAAGGCGTCAGCCAGTGACGTTTTCTTCGCGTTTACAATAGCTCCGGCCACGTCATAATCAGCTTTGCCTGCACAGGCTCGGCCAGCAGGCTGGGATCGGGCTGCCAGCTGTCCCAGTCGCGAAATGCGCTGAAATCAAGCCCGGTCAGGGTTTCCAGTGAACGAACCGCCACGCGATATTCATCCACCTGCGGCACCGCTTCCGGTTGTAAAAGCGGCAACACGCGGCGAGGCTCATCCAGCAGCTTATCCTGACTGACCAGCAGTGCGGTGGCCTGCGGCGTGCCCTGTGGACCGATGCGCAGAACGACCTTCCAGAACAGCAGCGGGACCTGCAAATCCCCGTACTGCCGATGTTGATCGTTCAGTACCGGGCCGGTCAGTACACTAATTTGCTGTTTGGTTTTTAACACGCCGTATTCCAGGATATAGCGCTCAACCCCTTGCCAATACTGCACGCTCTGGTTAAAGCGAAAATGCTGCGGGGAACAATTAGTGAAGTGGAACGTGTCTTTATTGGCGCGCACCGCCTCGGCCGCCGTGCCCCAGGTGGGATCGCTGCGGCGGGTGAGATGACCGCGATCGAACCAGCGACTGAACGCGCTATAAAACGACTGACCAGTAACATAGCGGCTGTCGATGCGGCTGTCTTCATACCAGCGGTCACCTTCGGGCAACAGCGAAGGTTGCCCACTGCCACGGTCAATGTTGATATAACGTGCCCCATCGATATTGGTGGCGGTAAAAAAAGCCAGCCGTCGTTCGGCATTCATCAGCAGAGAAAAGTGCTCGTAATTCAGCCTGGCATCAGCGCCGTTGCGCCCGTCACGCAGAGGGGCGACTTCCCCTGCACGCGGCGCGATAATCTGTGCCAGATCGACAGGATTGTCCGCCAGAAAGTCTGTCTGAAAACCGTCGCGATTAGAGTAGTTTTCATCTGGCGCGGCGGCACTGGACTCAGGCAGTAGCGGTGCATTATCGGCCGTGAGCGCCTGCATCAGGATTGCCTGCCCATGCGGGGACAGCGCTGGCAACTCGCCCTTCAGCCAGTCGGTGAGCGCACTCATGCGAATGCCTTCGTTAACCCATTTTCCGCTGTCTTCTGTGGCGCCATGATGAAGGGCCACCAGCTGCCAGCCGTCGTTGAAGACCGGTGCACCTGACGAGCCGCCTTCACTGTCGGCCTCATAGTGCAGAAACTGTTCGTGACGTGCTAACAGGGCATTGTTGCGCAGCGTGATTTGCTGTGGCGCACCACCCGGATGATGAATGAGATTGAGGCTGATGCCCAGCGCATGTTTATCATTACGATCGTTAAGTGCCAGCGGCAGCGGTGGCTCACCGCTGTCGGTAAGCGCCTCGCCAAGCGCTATTAACGTACAGTCGAACGCCTCCGTCGGGCTGGAAAGCCAGAAGCTGTCGGCATCCACCGCATAGAGACGTCCCGGAAGAATTTCGCCGGATTCGTCTTGGCGATAACCGAACTGCAGCGTGATGCGCCCCGAAATGGGGGCTTCAGGCAGCACGTGATGATTCGTGACGAAGAGGTTGCCATAGGTCAGAAATCCACTTCCCTTAGGTATGCCATCTTCTCTGACCAGCGCGACGGCGCGGGCTGCGCGTAACCCCTGCTGTAAAAATGACACCGGCAGCAAGTCGTTAGCGCCCATAATGACGCTCTGGCGGGCCCGCTGTTGAAACGCATAGCGCTGCGCTCGTCGTGAGTCCGGTTCCGCCTGCTGGCCCTGGCTGAGCGCAGTGCGCGTCTGCTGCCTTTGCCCGGCCGTAATCGCCAGCCTTGAGGCTATCTGCGCTTTCAGTTGCTCGTTCATTCGCATCTCCATGGTTGGGTTTGCTCTCTTTAACCATAGCCGTTTATCACGGAACAGGCGGCACATTGCGGCGCTGCGACACAGTGGCTAACCTGCAGAAAACATGATCTATATAAGACTGTTTCGGCGTCTTAAACTGGCCTTTCCTGACGATTTGAACGGCCCTGCCATGCGGTAAACTGTGGATGAAACAACCAGGCTGCTGAATCCTTCAGCAAACGATCCGAAAGCGGGTAAAACCGCTTTGACTCAGCATGCCGACTCCATTACTATGCGCCCTGTAGCACGATTCCTCTGTAGTTCAGTCGGTAGAACGGCGGACTGTTAATCCGTATGTCACTGGTTCGAGTCCAGTCAGAGGAGCCAGATTTAAAGAAGCCCGCTCAGGGAAACCTGAGCGGGCTTTTTGTTGATCTTTATACTCTCCAGTCGCCTCTGAACGACGATTGCTGCCAACATCAGGTTCCCAGAACAAGCCAGTACACCCTTCGCTTTTTCCCATTTGATCCATGCACATGACCAACTGATTACTGAATATAAATTATCCGTTCATCAACGGTTTATAGACCGAAATATAAACCGGGTGCTAGTGTTTCGCTCTATAATAAAAAACGTCCCCCTAAGAGGCTATGGATGAGAAATCCCATTCTATATTTTGCTTTAACCATGATGTTGACAGGATGTGTAGCACGCTCCCATGAACCCGATCCCCTCCAGGTGCAGCTCGCCAACTACGGTACGCTGCCAGACACTTATAAAACGGATGTCAGAAATACGTTTTATTATCACCTGAAAGATCCTTACAGCGCGCATTATCGCTTTTTTAAACCTTTTAAAGGGTATACCTGGGTAATGAATGTGCCCGAGGATAAAGAAGAACTGATGTTTGGCTGGGTCATCCCGGGCGTGATTAACGCAAAAAACAGTTTTGGCGCCTATGTTGGCGCGCGCAGATTCGTGGTGATTTATTCAAATGGTCACTATCACAATCTTTACTACATGAAAGGCACGAAAAAAATCGGGCGGGCCATTTAAAACAGCCCGCGATTTTCCGAGCCTTTAACACGTCATCGTCAATGGCGTATTTAAATGACAAAGGCAGGTGATATCGCGTTGTGAGTTTGCAATGATGATATTCGCCTGCCTGTCGTAGAAACGCGCTAGCCGTATTCAAATCCCTAAAGGGCGAACGTCTTTTACCGGCCTTTAGGGTGCAAAAACCGGACATTATAACTCACCGGCTAAAACAGACCTGCACGTTAAGCGCCGTGTCGCAATATCGCATTAAAATAACAAAGGCCTTCTGACAAACACGGCATAAGCGTGAGCCAATCATCTCATCGGGGGTTTTTAACCGGATAGGCCGTCAGCGGTTTAATCTCTTTCAAAACAAACATACTTTGCATCTCTTTAATGCGCGGCAGCCTGCGCACCACCGACATGGCAAACTCGGCGTAAGAGTCGAGGTCGGTTGCCACCACCTGTAACAAAAAATCGGCATCGCCGCCGATACTGTAGCAGGCCACAACATCCTCCAGCGCGGTCACCTGCTGCTCAAACTTTTCCGCTTCAGCTTCGCTGTGGCAGTCAATGACCACCCGAATAAAAACCATAACGCCCGAGCCGGTTTTCTTACGGTCCAGCACTGCCCGATAGCCCTTTATCACGCCCTGCTCTTCCAGTTTGCGGACTTTGCGCCAGCAGGGCGAGGCAGACATACCGATCTTATCGGCAAGCTCCTGATTGGTCATCCGGGCATCATCCTGCAAGATGCTTAAAATTTTCACCTCTGTCTTATCAAGCGGCATATCAGTCATATCCTTTCTGTTTAACCTATTTTACAGGCAAATTATTGCCATAATTACGGCACAGAAGCGATATTCAGACAACGTATTTCTGCCCAGCTCAGGCATACTTTAATCAGGCTGTATTGCGCAGCAGAGGAATGGCATTAAACGGCACAGAGCAGGTTCTTATGCTCAGAAGCGGGATGAGCAAGCGGCATCGCATTCTTTCCAGAATGCACGCTCTGTTAACGCAATCACGCCTGTAAACAACGTTCTTATCCCTATTGAATGAAGGAAACATCATGTCGCTTCAAACTGAATTACTGCCTTATATTTTGGCGCTGGGACTGGCCGCCGCGATTCCGGGCCCTGGGATGACGACGATCGTTGCGCGTAGCATCAATGGGGGTTCACTGGCAGGCTTTGCTGCGCTTATCGGCGTGATAATGGGCGATGTGTTTTATTTAACCCTGGCCGTATTTGGTCTGGGCATTGTGGCCAAGACCTATACCGCGCTCTTTACGTTGATTAACTGGGCGGCGGCGCTTTATTTGGGCTATCTGGCCTGGCAGTTCTGGTCTTATCAACCCCATGCTATCAGCATTGACCAGAAGGTTACCCGTCAGCAACTGGTCTCCGCCTGGCTGTCGGGGCTGAGTATTACGCTGGGCAACCCCAAAACGATTGCCTTTTATCTGGCAATACTGCCGCTCGTTATTTCCCTGGAGGCAATTTCACTGAAATTCTGGGGTGCCGTACTGGTTCCCGTTACCGCTGCCGTATTACTGGCCGTGGGCGCGATGTTTATTTTGGCGGCGGTGAAAGTCCGCGTGTTTCTGACCCGCCCGCGCTCGCTGCGGATCATGTACCGGGTCGTGGGCGTGATGATGCTGCTGGCCGCCATGGGTATGATTGTTAAAACGCTGTAATTGAGCGACCAGGTGAAATAACAGGTAGGTGACGGCTGCCTTGTGGATAACGGGGCTTCAGAACAGGCTGATTAATCCTGCTTAAAGGGGATTTTACTGCTGTATCCCCACCCGCATGGTTACGCTGTGGTAATATCGCCCCCTTACCTTCTCGTTACCTGGCAACCCACTGAGCACTATGACGGACACGACAAAACGCAAAAACGATCCTGAAGGGCTTAAAAAACGCATTCTGGCTGGCGCACTCAAAATCTTTGCTGAGTTCGGCATGCAGGGCGCCCGGCTGGAGCAGATCGCCGAGAGTGCTCAGACGACGAAACGCATGGTGGTCTACCACTTTGGCAATAAAGAGCAGCTCTATATTGATGTGCTGGAGCAGGTTTATCAGCAGATCAGGGAACATGAAACCGGCCTGAATCTGGCGGCAATGGAACCCGGACAGGCCATTACGAAACTGGTTGAGGCCAGCTTCGATTATCACGTTTCGCATCCTGATTTTATTCGGCTGATCTGCATGGAGAACCTCTCTCGCGGACGCTACATCTCACAATCCGTGCGGCTGAGCCAGCTTAACCGCAGCGCGCTGGATCTGCTGGATGACATCCTGACGCGCGGTCAGCAGCAGGGGCTGTTTATTCAGCCGCTGGACACGCTGGATGTACATCGCCTTATCAGTAGTATCTGCGTACATCAGGTTTCTAACCGGTTCACGTTTAATACGCTGTTCAGTCCGGACAAAAGTGAAGAGGATATTATCAGCCGCAATCGCCAGTTAGCGGTGACGGCCACGCTGCGTTATATCTGTCGGCATCAGTAGGCTCACAGGGCGTTGAAAGCGATAGTCTATGCTTAAGGGGTATTCTTAATATCACTTAAGTAAGGAAAGCAGTTTGAGCAAAGACGCCAACCTTTATCCGCTTCGCCAGACCCACCTTGATCCACAAGATGATGCAGTCTGGAACTGGGCGCAAAACGCACAGATTGGTGCGCAGCAGCAGGTTAAACGTCCTGCTGACGAGGCCGCACTCCGGCAGTTACTGCGTGAGTCAAGCGGCAAGGTGCGCGTAACCGGTAAAACCTACTCTCCAGGCAGAATGCTGGCCGTGCACCCCGATGATTTGCTGCTGGATCTGAGTGCACTGTCCGGCCTGATCCGCAGTGATGCACATAGCGTCACGTTCGCCGGCGCGACCCCGCTGGAACAAATCTACAGTACCTTAACGGAAATGGATCGTATGCTCGCCTCCTCACCCGGCGTGATTTCGGTTCAGACGCTGGCGGGCGCAATGGCTACCGGCACTCACGGTCAGGGCCTGCACCAGAGTTCCATTGCTGATGAGGCTGAGCACATTCGCATGGTGCTGAGCGACGGCTCGATCCGTGAGCTGTCACGTGGCGATGCAGATTTTCCTGCCGCACTGGTGTCGCTGGGCGTGCTGGGCATTGTGACCGAAGTGACCCTGCGCACGCAGCCGTTTCGTATTTTCACCTGCCATAAAAATGCGGTGTCGGCGGACAGCCTGGAAAGTGATTTGCTGCGCTGGAATGATGAATACGAACTCAGCAAAGCCTGGTGGTTTGTGGATGACAATTTTATCCACGTCTGGAATGCACATCAGGCCAGCGAGGAGGAGATCCACCATTATGCGCAGAACGATCGTGAGGTGATGGAACACGCCGATGAAGGCGACGACAGCCTCAACGACACGATCGATCAGACGCTGGAACACATGCATCGCGACACCCAAATTCACGGCAAGGGCGGCAAACAGTTCCGTACCGTAACGCGCTTTCGGGATTTTACCGATGTGACAGGCGACATCTATCAGCTGTTCTGTCGCGGTATCGCCGTGCCGCAGATCAACGTCGAAATTGGCGTACCGCTGGAAAAAACGCCAGCAGTCATCAGCAAGATTAAACGCTGGTACGCCGACAATCGCCCGCATATGCACTATCCCATCATCCTGCGTTGTACAGGTGCGTCATCGGCATGGCTCAGCCCGGCCTTTGACCAGCCCACCTGCTTCTTTGGCTTTGTGGTGTATTACGCCGACGACGGCTCCCTTTCAGAAGCGGGCCTGCACTTTTTAAGTGAGGTGGAGAAGCTTCTGGCAGAAGAAGGCGGTCGCCCTCACTGGGGCAAGTATTACGACGCCTCGCTGTACCGCTGGCAGGATCTCTACCCGCACTGGGCGTCCTTCCGTGCTCTGCGTGAGCAGTTCGATCCGCAAGGCCGTCTGAGCAACGACTACACCGCTGCACTGTTTAATCAATTCGATAAGGGATGATATGTTTGCCTGGGTAACCTTACTGACGCAACCGGATTATCTGGTCGGCGTAAAAGCGCTGCGCCGTTCACTCACTCAAAGTCAAACGCGTTGGCCCCTGGTCGTGATGGCAACCGCTGCCATTGATGAGCAAGACTGCGCGATCCTGGAAGAGGAAGGCTGCTTAATCCAACATGTGGAGGGGCTTTATCCGCACAGCGATTTGAACCCGCAGTATGCATCTGAACGTTTTGGTGAAGTCTGGACCAAACTGCGCGCCTGGCAGTTGACCGACTATCAGCGGGTGGTCTTTCTGGATGCCGATATGCTGGTACTTCAGAACATGGATGAGCTGTTCTCGCTGGATCTGGGTGGCCATGCGCTGGCCGCCTGCCACGCCTGCCGCTGCAATCCGAATCAGATCGAGGCCTATCCCGACAGCTGGCAGCCCGAGTTCTGCCACTACACCTGGCAGGAACGTGAGGAGTCGCCGCCCGCACATGTGGATTATTACCTCAACGGCGGCTTTCTGGTGCTGGAGCCTGATAACGCCGTTTTTGAAAAACTTGAAGCGCGCATTGCCGCTATAGAGGACCTGAGCCAGTACGCCTTTTCAGAGCAGGATTTGCTGAACGAGGCTTTTAAAGGCCAGTGGCTGCCGCTCTCCTATGTCTACAATGCCCTAAAAACGCTGCGTTTCCAGCACGATAAGCTGTGGGAATGTGAAGAGGTGAAGAACCTGCATTACATTCTGGATAAGCCGTGGCAGCGCGATCTGTCTCAGCCTGTTAGTCAGCGTGATCGCTATTATGCGATGGATAAACTGTGGTGGGATAAAGTCTCAGCCTGATCAGCATCAACCGGCCCCGGCACTAAGCCCGGGGCCACATCCGGATCATGGACTGGTTTTGTATAATGTCACTTAAAGGCTATACCGCCATCCAGCGCCTTTCTGCCGCCGACAGCGCGATGGCCTCAAGCACCTTCTGCACCTGCAATCCTTCTGCAAAATCAGGCCACATAGGGTCGCCAGCGGCAATGCCATTAATGAGATCGCGAATTTCTACCGTTTTCTGATCGTTAAAGCCAATACCATGACCTGCTGAGACGCAGAAGTTAGCATAGTCCGGATGCGCAGGCCCGGTCAGCAGGGTTTTAAAGCCCTGCCGCCCCGCCGGTTCATCATGGATATACAGCTCCAGCTCGGCCATGCGCTCCTGAGTGTAACGCAGGGTACCTTTGGTGCCGGTCACGACATAGGTCAACCCCATCTTGGCCCCACAGGCGATACGCGAGGTTTCAATCACACCGTGCGCACCGTTGTGAAAGCGCAGCAAGGCGCTGGCCTGATCTTCATTTTCAACCGGCAACTGACGGCTGAGATCCTTTGGGTCAGGACGGGTTTTAATCACCGTCATCATATCCCCACTGACTTCCGCAATATTGCCCACCAGGTAGTGCGCCATATTGACGATGTGCGCCGCCAGATCGCCCAGCGCGCCTAACCCGGCCAGCGCTTTCTGGCAGTGCCAGTCGAGTGGCGTTTCCGGTTTCGCCAGATAGTCTTCGTTGTGCGTGCCGTAAAAGTGCACCACCTCGCCGATTTCACCGCGCGCGATGATCTCTTTTGCCAGCTGACTGGTCGGATTCTTCATATAGTTGAAGCCCACCAGGGTTTTAACCCCTGCTGTATTGGCCGCTTCAACCATTTCCCGCGCATCGGCCACCGTCAGGGATAACGGCTTTTCGGAATACACGTGTTTGCCGTTAGCAATGGCGGCCAGCGCCATCTCTTTATGCAGGAAATTGGGCGCGCAGATGTCCACAACATCAATATTCGGGTCGCTCACCAGCTCGCGCCAGTTGCCCGTAGAGCGGGAAAAACCAAAGGTGGCGGCCTGCTTTGCGGCCAGTTCGGGATTAACCTCTGCCAGCATTTCACGCACGATCTCCCCTTTTAACGCAAACACCGCGGGTGCCTGGGCATAGGCAATCGCGTGGCAACGACCGATATAGCCACTGCCGATCATGCCGATTCTGACTTTGTTCATTTTAACTCCGGGCTGACAGAGAAAGGATTAAATGAAATTTAAATTCCATTTATGAGTATTTCAATTTAAAAATGAAATAAATGTGACGAACATAAAGAACATTCGTGAGGGAATGTCGTGCAAAGCTTTATAAAAATGAAACGGAGATTCTGTTTACTGAATAAAAGGTGCAAAATTACAGCTATTCGATTGCGTCAGTACGCTAAGCGAAACGGTTAAAACGCGGGAGTTGGCGAGTATTTCAGCAATTAGACAGTTTTGTGAAAAAGAGCTTTGACAAGCCTGCGGGACGTCGATAATATGCGCCCCGTTCAAACGATTCCTCTGTAGTTCAGTCGGTAGAACGGCGGACTGTTAATCCGTATGTCACTGGTTCGAGTCCAGTCAGAGGAGCCATCTTCCTGTTTTCAGGCCTACTGAAACGTACCTGCTCAGCCAGGTTGCCGTAAGTTAGCGTGAAAATCTTCCCCGACGCGTATCGACCTACCCTACGCGTCCGGCGAAATGCGTTGTACGATTCCTTTTATTTCATTTCGATAATGGCACGACAAACCTGTCCCTTTTCAGCCCTGAAAATCCGTCGTATCACGTCTTGCAAAACCCCTGAACTGACCGATTCTTATGGTCCGTCTCTGCTTGTTGATTCAGGCGATTCACGTCTTTGGTATTCAACTATCGCCTCATCCGAAAAGAGCCCTATATTGTGCGAGTACCCGTCCGCAGGCTTTACTTTGTTTCCGGTGCCCGCAAGCAGCGCGAGTTTATCCGTTAACGACTGACAAAGAATAGCTGTCTCGCGCAGCAACACCTGGCTGAGAGCGTCGCCGCGCGAATGGAAAATGCGTTGGGGCCGTCGCGCAGGCATCGTGCAAAACCCTAAGAAACGATCGGCTGGCTACGTTGAACGGCCCTGCGGGTTTAAAGCACAAAACCGTAGTGAGAACCATCCGGCAGTTCAACATCAAGGCGAAACTTGCCACCGGTCGCTTCAACATAGCGTTTGAGCGTGGACAGCTTCAGGTCGTGCCCCGGTTTTTCCATTCTTGCAACGGTAGGTTGTTTGATGCCCAGCGCCTGCGCCATTTCTACCTGCGTTTTTTGTACTTTCTCACGCAGTTCGGCAAGGTGAATATTGAGCAGGATGTCCGTCGCCATCGCCTGAGCTTCATCCACGACGTCATTTTTTTCATCCGCAATAAGCTGTTCCAGCGTTCTGCCCATCGCGTTACTCCTTATTTTTTAATGCGTTAAGCCAGTTCGTAAATTCCCGGTCAGCAACCGGGAGCATCGCGTCGTAAAAACGTTTTTCATTGCCGACCTTATTTCCAGCACAAAGCACAATGCCGGTTCGGGCCGGCTCAAAGGCAAAAATGCCCGTAAAGGATAGCCCCGGCTCTGGATACGTCGTTCTTTCATGTTGCTATAGCGGGAGCCTTTGAGCTTATCGGTATAAGGTCTGGACAAACCCGGCCCCTTCTCCCGCAGGACCAACAATGCTGCAAGCACGTCAGCCCTGTCGATATCGCTAAGCGAGGTAAACCAGCAGTCAAACGTATCCGTTGTTTTAATCGGCCACACAACTCCGGGATATAGGTTAAATGCTATATAGGTGTAAAGCGATAAAGAGAAGTATGGCGCGAAGGAATGAGGGGTTCATACGGTATTGCTGCAAAGCTGAAGGCGCATTCGGTTGTTTAAGTGAATGGCTACGAGGACATTTAGCGTTTTACGATCTGTATCGATAAACCCGCTCAGGGAAACCCGAGCGGGCTTTATGTTTTTTGCCATTTGGCTAGCGCGTTATGGCTAGCGGGTTTGGTTATGCGCGGTTCGGGATTGTGTCGTTCTGTTCATCAGCTCTCTAAGGCAAATAAAACATCGGCTTTAATATTGAACTCACCGGGCTGTTATCCGCATTAGACGGCATTAAATCTTTCATCGATGCCCACCAGCGCTGGCAAACCTCGGTTTGCGCCACCGCGAGCCAGCGGGCTTCTGATTCAATCTCAACACTGGCGAACAGCAGGTTACGATCTGCATCCAGCCAGATAGCATAGTGATGGGCACCATGCGCTTTTAGCGTCTGTTCCAGTTCCGGCCAGATGGGTGAATGGCGACGCAGGTATTCATCGTGGCAGTGAGCATGCACCTGCATGACAAAAGCTTTACGTAACATCGCTGCGCTCCGCATCCAGTGCTGCCTGCCAGGGTTTAACATTAAAGCGTTCACCCAGCGCGATCAGCTGCGCGGTAGTGATGCTCTGACGAATACCGCCCATAGATAGAGCTTTTACGACAACCTCCGATGATTTTTCAGCGGTGTCGATCAGGCCAAAGGTCTCATCAAGATTAGGACCCGCGCCAAAGATGCCGTGGAAGGGCCACATGACCAGGCTGTGGATCGCCATCTCATCTGCCGTTGCCTGACCGATACCGTCAGTGCCCGGCACCATCCATGGCAAAATGCCCACCCCGTCCGGGAACACCACCAGACACTCTGTGCTGCCTTCCCACAACAGGCGCGTAAAGCGTGCCGAATCCAGATTTACAACGTAGCTCAGCGCCATAAAGTGAGTAGCATGGCAGTGCATAATCACCCGATCGCTTCCCTGAGTCACCTGCTTGCGTACGCTGTGCGACTGGAAATGCGCCGCCAGTTCAGAGGTCGGCAGCCCACCGTTGCTTAATCCCCAGTGAATTTTATACGACAACCCCTGGTCATCCACCTGCAGCAGCACCAGACTGTCTGCCGGGTCGAGCTGCACGTTACGAAAAAACTTGCCAGACCCGGTCACTAAAAACCAGTCGTTAGCTAACGCCGGTGCCGGTTTACTCAGTTCAATGCAGCGCGGTTCGGCATAAAAGTCGCTGGCGAAGTCCTGCACTTCTTCGGGAAGCAGGCGCAGGCTAACGTTACCGCCGTTACGCTCATCCCAGCCTTTCAACCACATATCGCTGGTGGCTTTTACCATCCCCTGTACGAACCAGGATGTCAGAATGTTTTGCATGGTTTATCCCTTAGCGTTGACGCAAAGTATGTTGTTCGTAATGACGGACGTCGCTCAGCCAGCTGGCATCGGCAGGAACGTCATGACGCAGGCACCATGCTTCCCACACCGCCTGCCACGGCAGCGACTTTTGCTCTTCCAGCAGGGCCAACCGTGTGGTGAAATCCCCTTCACTCTCCAGCCTACGCAGCCGATCGCTGGGCTCCAGCAGCGCCCGCAGCAACGCTTTTTTGGCGTTACGCGTACCAACGACCCAGGCGGCAATGCGGTTGATTGAGGCATCAAAAAAGTCGAGACCGATATGCACCTTATCGAAGAGTTTCTGGCGGGCGATCTCATGGGCAATCGCCTGAGTTTCATCATCGAGCAGCACTACATGATCGCTGTCCCAACGTACCGGACGGCTCACATGCAGCAGCAGGCGCGGCACGTACAGCATCGCGGTAGAGATTTTGTCGGAGATCACTTCAGTCGGGTGGAAATGCCCGGCGTCCAGCGTCAGCGCAATCTGCCGGCTGCTGGCGTAGCCAAGGCAGAATTCGTTGGAACCCACGGTGTAGCTTTCCGCACCAATCCCGAATAGTTTGCTTTCGACAGCATCAATATGGTGTTGCGGGTTGAGTTGCTCATTGATGATCGCGTCAAGCGCGCTGGCAAGGCGCTGGCGCGGCGCAAAGCGGTCGATGGTGAGATCTTTCATGCCGTCCGGCACCCAAATGTTCATCACGGAAGGCGTACCGAGCTGTTCACCAAAGTAAGCCGAAATATGGCGACTGGCTTTACAGTGGTCGATCCAAAACTGGCGAATACCTGAATCGGCGTGCGACAGCGTAAAGCCATCGGCACTCTTTTCATGTGAAAAGCAGGTGGGATTGAAATCCAGCCCCAGCCTGTTGCTTTTTGCCCACGCTACCCAGTTGCTGAAGTGTTTCGGCTCGATGGCATCGCGCTCAACGGGTTGGCTGCTCTCAAGATAGATCGCGTGCAGATTCAGACGTAAGGCGCCCGGAATCAGCGATATGGCTTTTTCAATGTCGGCGCGCAATTCGTCGGCGTTGCGTGCCCGTCCCGGATAGTTGCCGGTGGCCTGAATACCGCCGGTGAGTTGCCCGTTGGGATTTTCAAAACCGCGCACGTCATCACCCTGCCAACAGTGCATCGAGACCGGGATCTCATCCAGTTGCGCCATCACAAGGTCCACATCAACGCCATTCTCAGCATAACGTTGTTTCGCCAGGTCAAAGGCCTGTTCAATCAGCTTTGTCATATGCAAGTTCCTTAGCAGGTTGGAGCAGCGCGGTGAAGCGCGCCTGATGGGCCGCAAACGCGCTGTTGTCGAGCGGTTCAAAGATGTCTGACGGGAAATTACGGCTGATGCAGCGGCGCAAATCCGCGACGTCACGCAGTTCACCTAGCGCGATGAGCTGGCAACCCACATTTCCCAGCGTGGAGGCTTCTACCGGACCGGCAATCACCGGCAGTTGACAGGCATCGGCACACAGCTGGTTGAGTAAAGGATTCTGGCTGCCGCCGCCCACGATATGCAGCTGCCGTAGCGGTGTGCCGCGTAGCTGGCCGAGTTCCAGGATTGTCTGACGATATAAGAGCGCCAGACTGTCAAAGAGGGTGCGTGCCAGTTCGGCCGCAGTGTGCGGTATCGGCATCGCCTGTTCAGCACAGGCATGTTGGATTGCCTGCACCATGTTGTCTGGGTTAATAAAGCGAGGGTGGTTAGGATCTATGAGCGAGCGGCAGGCTGGCTGTTTTGCGGCATCCGCAATAAGCAGGGGCAAGTCGCGGATGTTCAGTTCGCTACAGACGCGCTGTAAAAGCCACAGCCCCATAATGTTTTTCAGCACCCGGTAACCTTCCGCGCCGCCTTCATTGGTTATGTTGGCCTGTAAAGCAGTCGCATTCACATAGGGTTGGAGACTTTCAATCCCCATTAACGACCAGGTACCTGAACTGAGATAGGCTGCATCGTCGTGCATCAGTGGCGTGGCCAGCACCGCGCTGGCCGTATCGTGCGTGGCTACGGCAATCACCGGGATCCGCTTGCCGCTGGCGCTGGCCCAGTAACCCACGTTATTGCCCGGTGCATGCGGTGTGCCGAACCAGGCGGAGTCGACGCCAGCCCAGTCCAGCAAGTCACGATCCCACTCACCACTTTGAATATTCAGTAACTGCGTGGTGGTGGCGTTGGTGTATTCCCAGTTCATTTCGCCGGTGAGACGATAGTGTAGATAGTCCGGAATCATCAGCGCATGTTTCACCTGCGACTGCCAGTCCGGCTGCTGCAGATGTAGCGCGCGCAGCTGATATAAAGTGTTAAATGGCAGAAACTGAATGCCGGTGCGCTGGTATATCGCCTGCTGGCCGAGATCGTCAATCGCCTGGGCCATCAGGCCCTCGGTGCGTTTGTCACGGTAGCTCACGGCTTCGCCAACGCGATGTCCGTCTGCATCCAGCAGTACCAAATCAACGCCCCAGGTATCAATACCCATGCTGTCCGGCACGATGCCTTCATCATCCAGTTGCTGCAGTCCGGCGCGAATGTCCTGCTCCAGACGATCCAGATCCCAGCAGTCATAGCCGCCGCGCTGAACCCGCTGATTCGCGAAACGACGGACTTCACGCAGGGCGATTTTCTGGCTGTCCGACGTCCACTGCGCAAGCATGACGCGCCCGCTGGATGCGCCTAAATCAATGGCAACGATGTTACGCATATTCATGGCATGTTTTCCTGAAATGACATGGCTACAGAATAAAAAGCCTGCAGGCCTGCCACCTTAGGCGCAGTGCCAGCAGAGGATCTTCGCTGGCAGGTTTGCAAAGGTGTTCGTGAGACAGCTCACAGAACCGCGTGACGATAGAGTTGTGAGCTTTGCCGCATTTCTATCAATCACTTAGGCGATCTTAAATAATTCGCCATTTTCTTGCGCCGCCCCGTTCAAAATTCAAGGTGATGTCCGCAGCGCCTGCGTAGACTCAGTTGCAACATTGTTAACGGAGAGCAAGCCATGACCGTTCTGCATAGCGCGGATTTCTTTCCCGCCGGAAATTACGCCATTGCCATCGAGCCACGCGTGCCACAGCAGGCTTTTCCAGAGCATCACCATGATTTCCATGAAATTGTGCTGGTTGAACAGGGGTCCGGTATTCATGTGTTTAATGGTCAGCCGCAGGCGTTGAGTGCCGGTTGCGTGTGCTTTATACGCGACCACGATCGCCATCTGTATGAAAAAACCGACAACCTGTGCCTGACCAATGTGCTGTACCGAAGCCCGGGGGCGTTCCGCTTTCTTTCCGGGCTGCAGGCACTATTGCCGCGTGAAGAGGACGGACGGTACGCGTCGCACTGGCGCATTAATCAAAAAGTGATGGGTCATGCTTCGCAGTTGGTGACACAGATGAAGCAGCAACCTCTGTGGTCACTGGAACGTCAGGCACATCAGGAGCAACTCTTTCTGCAAATGCTGGTGTTGCTACGTGAGGCCGCTCGCAATGACAACGCGCAGGACCAGGAAGCCAGACTGCACCGATTGCTTGACTGGCTGAATGAGCATTACAGTGAAGAGATCGTATGGGAGGCGCTGGCCGACAGCTTTTCACTGTCGCTGCGTACGCTGCACCGCCAGATGAAGCAGCAGACAGGCAGTACGCCACAGCGTTATTTGAATCGGCTGCGGTTATTGCAGGCGCGTCATCTGCTTCGCCACAGCGATATGCGTATAACGGACATCGCCTATCAGTGTGGGTTTGGTGACAGCAACCACTTCTCCACGCTGTTCCGGCGTGAATTTGGCTACGCGCCCCGCATGGAGCGTCAACAGATGTGGTAACTGGAGCTTTTAATATGTCGCTAATTCTGTCGCGCGAGGACTACTTTCCTGCCAGAAACCTGCCCATTGCAGTGGCCGAACGTATGCCACAACCCTCTTTCCCGCCTCATCAACACAGGTTTAGCGAGATTGTAATTGTCTGGCGCGGCAACGGGCTGCACATCCTCAACGATCGCCCCTGGCTGATTACCTGCGGCGATGTGTTTTATATTCGCGACAGCGACTGCCATAGCTATGACAGCGTCCATGACCTGGCGCTCGACAACATTCTTTATTGCCGCGATCGCTTTCGGCTCGATCTTGACTGGAGCCAGCTTATACCGCCTCAGGAAGAGAATGCTCAGTCCGGTTGGCGATTAACCACCCACGGTATGGCGCTGGCGCGTGGCGTCATCAGCCAACTGGAGCGGGAAAGCCGCAAAAACGATCCCTTGTCCATTCAGCTTTCTGAAGCCTTGTTTTTACAGCTGGCGCTGATTCTGCGCCGCCACGGTTACGCGGCCGATCGTTCCTGGGCGCTACCGGAAGGCGAACAGCTTGATCTGCTGATGTCGTCGCTGCTGGCCGATATCAGCCGTCCGTTTGACCTCGCCCACTTTTGCGAGCAGCACCAACTCAGCGAGCGAGCGCTTAAACAGCTGTTTCGCCAGCAAACCGGCATGACAATTGGCCACTATTTGCGTCAGCTTCAACTCTGTCAGGCAAAATACTTACTGCGCACCCAGGAAAGTTTAATCAGCGAGATTGCTTCACGCTGCGGCTTTGATGACAGTAACTATTTTTCGGTGGTGTTTACGCGTGAAACCGGCATGACGCCCAGTGCCTGGCGGCAACGTTTTGTACCGCAATGCGCCACGCTAACTGATAACGCAAAAGCCTGATACGCGTTAACGCATCAGGCTTTTATCTCTGCGGAGTCAGGCAGCCATGCCAAGCCCGACAATATTGGCAGCGATGATAATGACTATGCAGCCAATCGACAGGACGCTAACCGGACGACGCCCGACAGATTTCCACTCTTTCAGCATCAGTCCGACCAGACCACCACACAGCACATACAGACTCATGTGCAGCATCCAACTGACAAAGTCATATTGCGGTGGAATTTTGGCATGGCCCCATGCATAGAAAAAGAACTGCAGATACCACATGGTGCCGCCAAGAATAGCGAAAGCGATATTGGCAATTAACAGCGGTTTTGCCACGGAGAAGTCCCGGCGTAGGGAGAGCTCCGGCTTAACCGCCAGGCGGATAAAGCAGTACGCCAGGTTAATCAGCGCACCACCGCCCATAATCACCACATAGCTGGGTAGCGCCACGTACAGCGGATTAATACCCAGATTAGCTGCCGCAACATGCATCGGCTTTGCGGCATCCATAGCGAAGGACATGCCGGCCGAGAAAATACCGCAGATAACCGCCAGTATCAGCCCTTTCTTCAGATTGAATTCTTCGGCGTTAATGCCCAGCGCGCGCTCTTTCAGCAAACCGGCTCGCGATACAATTGCCACGCCAATCAGCGCGACCAGAACGCCAAGCAGCGTCATACGGCCACCAGCCGAGCTAAAGAGTGCGACAAAACGGCCCTGCAGCAACGGCGTCATGAGTGTCCCGACGACTAACGTAATGCCGATAGCAATACCGATGCCTAACGACATGCCGAGATAGCGCATGGTCAGGCCGTAGTTAATATTGCCGATGCCCCACATTGCACCAAACAAAAACACAGGTAGCAGCTGTGACAGACTGAAACTACTGTAGTACGCCCAGAAATTCGGCAGCAGCACGGCACTGACTGCCCATGGCAAAATCAGCCACGACATCAAGCCACCTACTGCCCACATGGTTTCCCATGACCATTTTTTGACCTGTTTAAACGGCGCATAAAAACATGCGGCACTGGCGGCACCCACCAGATGCCAGAAAATACCGGCAATAATGGCACTGTTCATTGTTATTCCTTCGCAAGGTTGAGGCCAAACAGGAAACCGACGTTTCCTGATAAGCAGCAGTCTAGTGGGAGCTGCTTTCACTCAGCCTTTGAATGGCTGCCGGAAAACACAGGTCGCTGGCAAAATCCGGTGAATGTTCAACATAAAGATCACAAATTCACATTTAAGGACAGTAACCGGACGTTTTACCTAACCCGCTTATTATTCGAGATATTTTTGTTGTTTGTTGTGTTGATCGGCACAGTTTTAATCTTACTGCCAGCACGCTTATTAACGTGGCAATGACATAAAGTTGAGCTGCGGGTTCGCTGCAAAGATGGTTTGGCGGACGAAGAGGGAAAACGGTCGGCAGAAAAGGTTTGTGATATGACTCAAGGCTAGTGGGGATACTGTGATCAGCGGGAGATCGCATGATGTTGGATAAGCACTCTACGATTCAGCGCAGTAGTCGCTGCGCATGTTATTAACTGCAGTCACGCAATGAGACGTTTGCGTGGCAGGGCAAACCGAAAGGACAATTGGCCGGGGATGCCTCCCGTCAAAAGCCTACCGCTTCGTCATTGACTGCGCGGGCAGGCACGGGCTTATCGCCATCCCAGGCGTTCCGGCATTTGCTGGCGAATACAGGGTTTCAGCCCGTCGACCCTTTTTATAAGACGCTGACCGCTCAGATAACAAAACACGCCGTGGAAATGCTGGCTTCGTCGTGTCTTTCTTCCCTTCCCTGCCATCTGCAGTGTGGCTTTGGCAAAGATAAAAAGGTGTATCGTCGTAATCTGTTTCACTCTGTTTTCACATAACGTTAACGAGTTAAAAGCGGAGCCCTGCATATGACAACACATCATCAACATTTCATTAATGGTGTTTTTGTGCCTAATCACAGCGATAAGTGGATTGAAGTGATTAATCCTGCTACCGAAGCGCTACTGTCACGCATTCCTCAAGGCACGCGTCAGGACGCCGCAGACGCTATCGCCGCTGCCGATGCCGCGCAGCCGGGCTGGGAAGCCTTACCGGCCGTGGAGCGCGGCAGCTGGCTGCGTAAAATTGCCACAGCCATTCGTCAGCGTGAACCCGAACTCAGCGCCACTATCGTGGCAGAAGGCGGTAAAACCCAGGGGCTGGCAAAAACCGAAGTGCTGTTTACCGCTGATTACCTGGACTACATGTCCGAATGGGCGCGACGCTACGAAGGTGAGATTGTGAACAGCGATCGTCCTAATGAAAATATTTTCGTCTTTAAAAAAGCGATTGGCGTTACTACCGGCATCTTACCGTGGAACTTCCCGTTTTTTTTGATTGCGCGTAAAGCGGCGCCGGCACTGATTACCGGCAATACGATTGCGATAAAACCGAGTGAGTTGACGCCCAATAACGCGGCCCTGTTTGCACAGATCGTTGCGGATATCGGCCTGCCAAAAGGTGTGTTCAATGTTGTTTACGGCTACGGCCCTGAGATCGGTCAGGAGCTGGCTGGCAACGAAAAAGTGGGGTTGGTAAGCCTGACGGGCAGCGTTAATGCCGGGATTGCCGCCATGGAAGCGGCAGCAAAAAACGTTACCAAAGTCTCTCTGGAGCTGGGGGGTAAAGCGCCGGCCATTGTGATGGATGACGCCGACCTCGATCTGGCTGTGAAGGCGATTGTCAGCTCACGCGTCATTAATACGGGTCAGGTCTGCAACTGCGCAGAGCGGGTTTATGTGCAGGAAGGGATTTATGACCGCTTTATCAGCGCACTGACAGAGGCGATGCAACACGTGACGTTTGGCAATCCGGCTGAAAAAAACGATATCGATATGGGGCCGCTGATCACCGCCGCCGCGCTGGCGCGGGTTGAGCAAAAAGTTGCCAGGGCAGTAGAAGAAGGCGGCAGGGTTGTGTTGGGCGGTAAACGGGCGGGTCGCGAGGGCTTTTACTTCGAGCCCACGATTATTACCGGCGTGCGCCAAGAGATGGAGATTATGCGTGAGGAAATTTTTGGCCCGGTGCTTCCTGTAATGACCTTTAAAACGCTCGAAGAAGCTATCGCACTGGCCAATGACTGTGAGTACGGCCTGACTTCCTCAATCTACACTCAGAACCTGACCACCACAATGACCGCCCTGCGTCAGCTGAAGTTTGGTGAAACCTACGTTAACCGTGAGAATTTTGAAGCCATGCAGGGATTCCATGCCGGCTGGCGTAAATCTGGCATCGGCGGTGCTGATGGTCGTCATGGGCTCGAGGAATATCTGCAAACGCATGTTGTGTATTTGCAGTGTTAACGACGGCGGTTTGCGGCCCTGCCGGGTCGCACCCTGAGGAGGTTAAACGGATGGCATTTCCTTATTGGCAACTGAATTCACGCGGTGAAGGAAACCGCGTTATCTGCTTGTTCTGCCAATAAAGTAGGCCAGGCGGTTTTATGCTCACCTGACCTGAATTCAAGGGGCAACCCGCAACGCTGCCTTTGAGAAGTGAGCAATCAATCACACCTTTCCGTTTTATGACTTATCGACCCGCAGCACAATGCATCCTTCGCTAATTTCTGCCGAGACCCGCGTGCCGGTATCAAATCCGGCTTCACGCAACCATTTGCCGCTGATATTCAGCGCAGGCGTGCTGGTGTCGCCAAAATTAGGTACGTAGCCGACTTTGTACCGGCGCTGAGTTTTTGAAATCGCGGAAGACGGTTTCTGAACAAGATTAAGCGTGGTAACAGACATTGAATAATCTCCCTTATTTGATGATGGTGTATTTACACAATGCGCCAGCCATGGCTGTAAAAAATTAAAAGCATATCTGTTAAAAATTTATGCTGGCTGTCTGGCCAGTAGCGTTTTTAGCGTCCCGTTATCTGCTTTTACAAAGCAGATAAAACATAGCGCCTAAAGTAGATGATAACAAGCCAGGTGCTGGAACCCGGCTCGCACAATTTGACTTATGCCCCTTTTATCAAGGATCATTCATCCGGGTTGCCGAAGCGTTAAAATGCACCATCTGGAGGTTTAGATTGACGGGCGCGGAATTAGGGAATATCCATCGCAGTCAGGTAGCCATATTCAATCTTTGTTAAAGTCAATTGCTCATTCTGATTAAAAAACAGCTTCACAAAATTCGCACTATCACCAATGAGCTCGACGCGCTGATACTCTGTAAAAGTAAATTGATTTAAAATATACGACATTCTTTCACGGTGTGCTGCTGGAATAGGGTTTTTAGATATGACCTCCCCTGCAAAAGTCGGCTCTGTGTCTTTGGAGGGTTTAAAATTATGTTTTTTCAACTTTGCCTTCTGAGAAAAAGCAACGAGCGCATCATGCGCGCTGTTAAAATTGTCTGCCAGATTTTTCAAATGCGCAGCTAATTGATTAATTGACAGGGTGCGGTTATTTGAATGGTACGATAAACCAATTCCGCCAAGACTCGCCACAGCAGGGACGATACTTCGTCCAACGATGCTAAATAAACCTGCAGTTGAGGTCCAAAAGATTGCCAATAAGGTGGCTGAACTTAACGCAACGGCTCCCATTGAAGTGGTATTATAATGCTGTACAGGAATGCCGAGTATGCGATTGTTAATATGCTTTATCTCACCATTCGGCCGCCGCCCTGTAGCCTGCTCTGTGGGAGGATTTTTAAAACGACTGTTACTGTTATTTTTATAATCGTTCAACGCACTGGCAATAACACTGGTTTCTCTTTTAGAAAGACTGGCAATTTCCATCGGCTCAAGCGAACTCATCAGAATCAATGATTCTTTGAGAATTTCAGAGGGTAAAAAGCTGCCTGAAGTATCAGAATTTAAACTGGGATTCGTCGTGAGTCCCTCAATCACATGTATGCCTGGAAATGCCATAATAACCTCTTTTTAAGATGTAACAGTTCCTTTGATTAGCTTTCTTTATTTTGCTTGATATCCCAACCCATCTGCACAGAAGCGGCTTTCGTTCCCTGAGAAGCCTGTTCCCAGTATTCCAGCGCAACCTTGCTGGCTTGAAAGGAATACTGCATACCCAGCGTGGACGCGTGACCAATGCCGGTAAAGTCAGTCTGCGTAACCAGCACATCTTCAAGCGTGATGCGAGTATATTCCACTTCCTGCCCGCCTGCCTTGCAAACAGACAGCTGAATTTTTGGCAGATGTTTACCACTGGCACAATATTTCACTAACGCCGGTGTGGCCTTATCGATCAATGCCTCAACGCTTAAATCGCGATAATTCACTTTTCCCGCACCGCCACCACCGCCAACGGACATATTACCTGGTTGCTGCGCGCCCCAGTTAAATGACAGAACATCTATCCATTTTTTATGGTTTGCATTTTGCGACTCACCTTCAATTCCATCTATTTTCAAAAAGATATCAATAGCCATTTTTCACCTTTATTTTAAGGGCGGATTAACTCAGCTCTCTTTATTTTGTTTAATATCCCAACCAGCTTTGCTTTCCGCCCCTTTGGTACCGCTGGCACTTTGTTCCCAGTAGCTGGTAGACACTTTGGATGCCTGAAAGGCGTAGTCCACCACAATGGTGTCACCTTGCCCTACTCCGTTAAAATCCGTTGCCGTAACCAGTACATCTTCCAGCACAATCTTCGTGTACTCAATTTGGTTGCCACCGGCTTTGCAAACCGACAGTTCTACCTTTGAAACATGCTTTCCGCTGGAGCAGTATTTAAGAATGGCAGCAGTGGATTTGTCGATTAACGCTTTAACACGCAGATCGTTGAAATTCACTTTTCCTGAGCCGCCACCGCCACCTACCGCCATATTACCGGGTTGCGAAGCCCCCCAGTTAAATGAGAGCACGTCGGTCCATCCTTTATGATTGCTGTCCTGTGATTCTCCAGTAGTCCCTTCAACTTTCAAATAAATATCAATCGCCATTAATTTTTTCCGATTACGCTGTGATAATGATGAAACGGGTGTTGCAATCCGTTATATTCGGCAGGTTCAGACAGAATTTAGAGCCATTTGCATTAAGAAACAGGCAGCAGCATATCAATGCTGTTGCATCGTGCTAACAGAAATAGTAACGCCTGAGAATTTTCTCAGTAAATATGAATATGTCAGGTAACCAGAATACAGTTAACCTTGAAGGCCTTTATACATTAATAAAATTAACACAACTTCATGTCAATTAATTTACAACTAACAATGTATTATTGAGATAAATCTGAAAGCTGATGTTTTCAGCGGCTGATAGTTTCAGAGGTTAATAACGCTAAACATCTCGCTGCACTGGCCAGCAATATTATCGGCGGGGAATGTGAGAAATATTACAGTAGAAGAGGCATTATTATTTTAGTAAAAACCCCACGCAGCGATGACTGTGTGGGGTTGTTAATCTGGCAAGATCAAGCAGGCTTAACGCCAGCCCAGCTCCGGTGCCACGTACTTCAGAATCGATTCAATGACGTGTGCGTTGTAGTCCACGCCCAACTGATTCGGTACAGTGAGCAGCAGTGTATCCGCTTCGGCAATCGCCTCATCCTCTGCCAACAGTTTGATCAGTTTTTCCGGCTCGGCGGCATAGCTGCGACCAAAGATGGCGCGGGTTTTCTCATCCAGAAAACCGACTGAATCCTGATCCTGTCCACTGCGGCCAAAGTAAGCCCGATCCATATCGTTCACCAGCGCAAAAATGCTGCGACTGACGGAAACCCGTGGCTTACGCGAGTGCCCCGCCGCTTTCCATGCTTCACGGTAGGCGCGGATCTGTTTTGCCTGCTGGATGTGGAACGGCTCGCCGGTTTCATCATCTTTGAGCGTCGAGCTTTGCAGGTTCATGCCCATCTTCGCCGCCCATACTGACGTGGCGTTGGAGCCCGAACCCCACCAGATGCGATCGCGCAGGCCTTCAGACAGCGGCTCAAGACGCAGCAGGCCCGGTGGATTAGGGAACATCGGCTGTGGATTCGGTTTGGCAAAACCTTCGCCACGCAGCGCATCCAGGAAAACTTCTGTGTGGCGACGGCCCATGTCCGCATCCGTCTCGCCTTCCTGCGGCGTATAACCAAAATAGCGCCAGCCCTCAATCACCTGCTCTGGCGAGCCGCGGCTCAGGCCCAACTGCAGGCGACCGTTGGAAATCAGATCGGCAGCGCTGGCATCCTCCACCATATAGAGCGGATTTTCATAGCGCATATCGATAACGCCAGTACCTATTTCAATTTTTTTGGTGCGTGCGCCGACCGCTGCCAGCAGTGGAAACGGCGAGCTAAGTTGGCGGGCGAAGTGATGCACACGGAAATAGGCACCATCGGCCCCGAGTTCTTCTGCCGCTACCGCTAAATCTATAGACTGCAGCAACACGTCCTGAGCAGAACGCGTGGCGGACTGCGATGATGGCGTCCAGTGGCCGAATGAGAGAAAACCAATCTTTTTCATCTGTAACGTCTCCTGACGAAAGAACAATGCTTTCGCGTGATAAACCTCAATGAAATAAGGTTACGCCAGCCGCGCCGTGACGGATAGTGAATATCCTTAAGCGCTACATTCAAGAATTTTGACATAGCTTGCGCTGACCTGACTGCGGTCAGTGCACTATTCTGTGTGGGTGCAAATTGTAATAATGCTTGCGGGCAGATTGGGTTTTAACGCATAACGTAAATCACTGCCCTGCATCTGGGCAGATGCGTTCAATGGAGGAAGAAGGGATGCGTATTTTGATTGTAGGTGCGGGGGCAACCGGCGGCTATTTTGGCGCGCGGCTGATACAGGCCGGGCAGAATGTGACCTTCCTGGTCCGTGAAGGCCGTTTTAATCAGTTACAACAAACCGGCCTGGTGTTGCAAACCCGCTCAGGGCAGGAAACGCTTGAACCCCAGTTGGTCACCGCCGCCAGGCTTGACGCGCATTACGACTTAATCATCTTAACGGTTAAAAGTACCGGCCTGGCGCAGGCGATTCACGACATCCAGCCGGCTGTCGGGCCACAAACCCTGATCATGCCGATTCTGAATGGCATGCGACATATTGACACCTTGCTCACCCACTTCGGTGCCGATCGGGTGATCGGTGGCTTGTGCAAAATCAACGCCACGTTGAACGATAAAGGCCATGTGGTGCAGTTGACGCCCTTACACCAGATCTATTACGGCGCACTGGATGGCAACAACGATGACCGACTGCAGCAGGTCGATGCCGCGCTACGTGGTAGTGCCGTGGAAACGTTTTTTTCCGACAATATTATCGGTGAGTTATGGGAAAAATGGCTGCTGTTAAGCACGCTCGGCGCGGTGTGTTGTCTGGCGCGGGGGAACACGCAACAGATACTGGCCCAGGCCGGTGGCGAGATGCTGCTTCAGGGCATTTACAGCGAGGTGCTTCAGGTTATCTGCGCGGAGGGCTATCAGCCCCGCCCTGCCGTTACCGCAAAAATTTATGAATTGCTGAACGATCCGTCGACGCCGATGACCTCCTCCATGTATCGTGATTTGACCCAGGGTTTTGCTATTGAAGCCGATACGATCATTGGCGACCTGCTACGACGAGCCAGCCATCATAGTATGACTGTGCCACTGTTGAATGCGGTGAATGTTAACCTGCAAATCTATCAACAGAACCGTTAAACACGGATGTGATGGGAAAGCAGCCGCGTCGTCGCAGGACGCGCGAGTAACGGAATTTTGTTACACTCGCTGCCTCATCTTTTGGAGGAATAATGACGTCCCGCTCTGTGACCCTTGATGATGTTGCCCAACTGGCTGGCGTTTCCTATCAAACGGTTTCTCGCGTGCTTAACCGCTCTGAGCAGGTTTCCCCCCGCACCCGTGAAAAAGTTGAAGCGGCGATGCAGCAGCTTAACTATGTGCCCAATCGGGTCGCACAGCAGCTGGCGGGAAAAGCGACCCGAACCTTAGGCCTTGCAACCAGTAACCTGGCCCTGATGGCCCCGGCGCAGATTGCTTCGGCCATTCAGCAGCGCGCCGCCAGCGCCGGTTATCACCTGGTGATCGCGATGGACAGTGAGGATAATGCGGAAGCGACAGTGAATGAACTGATGGCCCAGCGCGTGGATGCGGTGCTGATCAATATGCCGTTAGAGGCGGCCGAGGCGGAAAAAATCCGCGTGATGTGCGGTAAAAAGCCGGTACTGTTTCTGGATGCCGATCCCCATGCTCTCGTATCTCATTGCCAGTATTCAAACGAACAAGGGGCGCGTGCCGCCGTTGCACATCTGATTGCGCTCGGGCACCGGCAAATTGGCCTGCTGAATGGCCCGGTGCGCTCAGTGTCGGCTCGTCAGCGCGAAGCGGTCTGGCGTCAGGCGCTGGCAGAGCATCAGTTATCTCCCTGCTGCGTCCTGCGCGGCGACTGGAGCGCCAAATCCGGCTATCAGGCGATGCTGGCGCAACTCCCGAATGCCCTGCCCCAGGCGCTTTTAGTGGCGAATGATGAGATGGCGCTGGGCGCGATGCGGGCGCTACATCAGCACGGCGTGGCGATTCCGGGCGATATTTCTCTTGTCGGCTACGATGACACGGCAGAAAGCGCCTGGTACCAGCCGCCACTGACCACCATTCGCCAGGATCTTCAGCAGCTCGGCACCCATAGCGTGGATCAGGTGCTGGCCGAACTGCGGGGTGAAGCGGTGGCGTCACGTACCCTGGAGCCGATGCTGGTGATCAGAGAAACCACCGCAGCGCCCGCCAGCCAAAACCTGGACTTATCGGATCTGGCGCGTCAACTCCAGCAGATTGCACGTAAGCTGACCCGCTAAGTCTTCACCGACGTCTCTCAGCCATAAAAAAAGCCCGCCCAACCTGAAGGTTGCGCGGGCCGGTTATCAGCAGCGAAGGGTTTCCGTTATTCGCGCACCCTTACGGCGCTTTGGTTTCACCCACGCCCATGGTCTTGAGCTTTTTAGACAGCTCACGGCGCTCTTTCGAGAGGTCGGCGTTTTTGATGATGTATTCATCCACGCGATCTTCATAGTCCGCACGCATGCTGGCGATGATTTCCTGAATCGCTTCCACGCTCATGCCGGGTTTAATGTATTCGCTCAGGTTGTCCAGCAGCAGAACACGCTTTTGGTTGTCACGAATTTTCTTCTCATTATCGACAATTTCACGCTGCAGTTTGTTCTTGCGGCGAAACGTACGGACAAACTCAAGTACGTCCTGAAATGATTGCTTGGCATTTTCCATGATGGCACCTTTCTTTAAGCCTGCTAAAGCAGGGAGAGAGTCAAAACGATCAGCTTAGCGGCTAGCCAGCCTTAAGGGCAATTCTCACAGCTAAATTCGGACTGGCTCTTATCTTAGCGCAAAAAAACCGGGTTTCGCATTAAGTCATTGTCTGAGGTGATTATTTACGCAGCGCCAGACGCAGTAAGTCCGTCATGCGCTCCAGCTGCTTCGCCAGCTCCAGACTCAACCAGACATAGCCATAAATTGGCGTTTCCTCCAGACGGTCACTGCCGCTGGCGATCAACTGCTTAAGTTCATTGACGATTTCCGTTAACTCATGGTTGGCCGCGATGATGTCATAGGTTTCCCCTTTCACCGCCATCTCCGACAACGTTCGTAGCGCGTTTTCCGTCATCTGCTGGGTACGGCGCAGCGTCGGCGCATTCAGCATAATCAAATGGCTTTCCCGCGATGCCCACCAGGCATTAATTTGCATCTCAATGGTGTACACCATATTACGGTTTATGGTCTGAATCGCTTCAAATACCGATTTAGGAATACGCGTTTCTTTGCTGGACGGCTCCAGCAGCGCGCGCATTTTGATGACGCTGGAGAGCAACTTCCCAAAGGGCTTATTCAGTCGCGGCTTTTCCACCAGGTTAGCGGAAAACCCTGCATGATAGATTTTTGCCATCTCGCCCAGCGTATCCGAAAGCTGTATACGCCAGTGAATGTAGGCGCGCTGTGCCCAGACAGCGGTAAATATCAGCGCCAGCAGCGAGCCTAAAATCACATCGCCGCCACGCCACATGGCGACGGTGAAATCCCCCATTGGTGCGCCGACCACTACGCAGAGCGTGATGCCAATCAACAGCGCCATATAGGGATGCTTTCCCAGGGTCAGATAGCCGCTGATAAACATAATCAGCGCGCACCAGGCCAGCATGCCCGGTAGCGAAATCATCTCCAGCTTGAGCGCAATCAATCCCGAAATTGACCCGGCAATCGTGCCGCCAATGCGCTGAATGGCGCGGGGAAACACATTGCCCCACGTGGAAATCGGCCCCATCACCACCACCAGCGTAATCAGCGGCCAGGTGCCTTCGGGAATGCCGGTCATCCGCACAAACAAAAAGGCAAAAAGAAACGCCACCGCGATGCGCAAGCCGTGCACGCTACGGTAATGGCGATATAACCAGAATTCCAGATTAGAGATGGGCTTATCAGAGCGCAAGATAGCTGTCCGCGGGTAAAGAGGTGATTCTACGCGATGCACCGTGTGAGTCCTGGCGCGCCGTCAATATTTTAGTCAATACGTGACACATTGGGCCATTATCACCAACCTGTGGCGGTAAATCAGCAAAATAAAACGTTCAGGTGGCAATAGGGTCCTGCGATGCGAGCCCTCGCGGCACCTGCCCGGCAGGCAGGTGCGCGTGGCCTGAGATTAAAACTTACGTTTCAGATAGTCGGAGAGGCGGCTAAACATGCCGGCTTCGTTAACGGCACTGAGCGCCACCAGCGGATAACTGGCAATCTGCTTGTCTTTATCCATAACCTGAATCTCACCAATGTTCTCATTGGCTTTCAGCGGTGCTTCCAGATCGCTACGGTTAATCACGTATTTGGCTTTCACGTTCGGAATTTCACTGCGCGGGAGCGACAGGTAAACATCATTTGCCGTGCCCACCTCAACCTGATGCGGATTGCCGTACCACACGTGTTCGCTGCCGATCTTCTTGCCCGCATGGAACAGTTGGACCGTGTCGAACGTATTCTGGCCCCAGACCAGCAGTTTACGCGCCTGCTCTTCGCGCCCTTTCGCGCTTTTACCGCCCATCACCACGGCAATCAGGCGATGCTGACCGACCACATTTGAGGCGATGATATTAAATCCTGCGGTTTCGGTATGACCTGTTTTCAGACCATCCACGTGAAGACTGTTATCCCACAGCAGACCATTGCGGTTGTTCTGAGTGATGCCATTCCAGGTCAGGGTTTTCTCACGGTACATGGCATAGAAATCCGGCTCGCCGTCGATGATGGCGCGAGACAGCTTTGCCATGTCCAGCGCACTGGAGAACTGTCCTGGCGCATCCAGACCGTGGACGGTTTCGAAATGGGTATTGGTCAGGCCCAGTTTCTCTACGTAATGATTCATCAACTTCACAAAGTTGTCCTGGCTGCCCGCGACATAATCGGCCAGCGCCACGCAGGCATCGTTACCCGAATCGATAATGACACCGCGGCTTAAGTCGCGCACGCTCAGCTTATCGCCCGGTTTCAGGAACATGAGCGATGAACCTTTAAAGACCGGATTGCCTGCGGCCCAGGCGTCTTTCCCCACGGTGACCATATCGTCGCGCGTAATTTTCTTTTGATCGATGGCGCGGTCAACGACATAGCCCGTCATTAACTTGGTCAGGCTGGCCGGATTGCGGCGTTCGTCGGGATTGCCCGCCGTAAGCACCTGCCCCGTGGTGGCATCCATTAGCACCCATGATGCGGCATCGATCGCTGGTGGCGTCACGGGAAACGGCATATCGTCGGCCTGTGCCAGCGAAGCCCAAAAAACAGTTACGGTAATTAACAGACGCCTTTTCAACACTTCATCCTTAGTTGCACAAATAAAACAGACGGGAACAGCCGGACGTTTTACGGCAAAAGCCTTAAGAAGGTTTAATTAAATTGAAAAAAAATATGAACTGCCGGGTGCCACCACGCAGCTTTGGTCAGTACGGTTGTGCTGGCGAGCGCAGAAGACTATCCTGAACGTTGATTTTTTTGCAGACAGGACAGCGACGTGCCCGCCTCTGAATTCACTTTCTTATTCCATGATTACGAAACCTTCGGCACCAGTCCGTCACGGGATCGTCCGGCGCAGTTTGCCGGGTTACGTACCGACAGCAACTTTAATCCGGTTGGCGAGCCAGAGGTGTTTTACTGCCGTCCGCCGGACGACTATCTGCCCCAGCCTGAAGCGGTAATGATTACCGGTATTACGCCGCAAATTGCCGCCTCGCGGGGCGTCAGCGAGGCCGAGTTTGCCGCCCGCATTCATGCCCTGTTCACCGCCGAACAAACCTGCGTGGTGGGCTACAACAACGTGCGCTTCGACGATGAAGTGACACGCAATATTTTCTACCGCAACTTCTACGATCCCTATGGCTGGAGCTGGCAAAACGGTAACTCTCGCTGGGATTTGCTGGACGTGATGCGTGCCTGCTATGCGCTGCGGCCCGAAGGCATCAACTGGCCCGAAAATGAAGACGGTTTTCCCAGCTTCCGGCTGGAGCACCTGACCAAAGCCAACGGCGTAGCCCATGAAAACGCCCACGATGCGATGTCGGATGTCTATGCCACACTCGCCATGGCGAAACTGGTGAAAGAGAAACAGCCTAAGCTGTTCGAGTTTTTGTTTACGCATCGCAACAAAAACAAACTCATGACCCTGATCGATATTCCACAGATGAAGCCGCTGGTGCACGTTTCCGGCATGTTTGGCGCAGCACGCGGCAATACCAGTTGGGTGGTGCCGCTTGCCTGGCATCCGGATAACCGCAATGCGCTAATCGTGGTCGACCTGGCCGGGGATATGACGCCGCTTTTGACACTGGATGCCGACAGCCTGCGCGAACGTCTCTACACGCGCAAAAGCGAGTTGGGCGATCAATCAGCCATTCCCGTTAAGCTGGTGCACATCAATAAGTGCCCCGTGCTGGCTCCGGCGAATACCCTGCGGCCTGAAGATGCCGGGCGGTTGGGCATCGATCGCAAGTCTTGTCTGGATAATCTGGCGACGCTGCGTCAGCATCCTGAAATACGTGAAAAGCTGGTGGCGATATTTGCCGATGCGGAACCCTTTACGCCGTCGGATGATGTGGATACCCAGCTCTACGATGGCTTCTTTAGCGATGCCGATCGGGCGGGCATGAACATTATTCGCCAGACGGCGCCGGCTAACCTGCCCGCGCTGGATCTGACGTTTGACAGTCCGCGCGTGGCGAAGCTGCTGTTTCGTTATCGGGCGCGGAACTTCCCCGGCACCCTGGATGATGCTGAACAACAGCGCTGGCTGCAGCACCGTCGCGAAGTACTGAATCCGGATAAGGTGCAGTCGTTTTTGATGGAGCTGGAATCGCTGGCCAGCCTGCATGAAAGCGATCAGGAAAAGCTGGCCCAGTTAAAAGCGCTGTATCTGTATGCGCAGGAACTGGTGTCCTGACGCTCAGACTGGCCGGGAAACGCGAATCGCCTTTCCCGGCCAACATATCAAATCACAAACCACAGCGCCCACGTCAGAACAAAACCGGTCATCCCCATCAGGGTTGTCAGTACCGTCCAGGTTTTTAATCCATCCGCTACCGACAGGCCCAGATAGCGCGTCACCACCCAGAAGCCCGCATCGTTGACATGAGACAGTCCTAGCCCGCCGAAGCACACTGCCAGCGTGACCAGAACACGGTGCATATCATCAATGCCGGTCACGGCCTGCGTCAGTAGTCCGCTGGTGGTAAGAATCGCGACGGTAGCCGACCCCTGCGAGGCGCGCAGCGCCAGCGACAGAATAAAGGCCGCGGGGATTAATGGCAGGTGCAGCGTTTCCAGCGCTAGCGCCAGCGCTTTACCGACGCCGGACTCCACCAGCACCTTCCCAAAGGCCCCACCCGCGCCCGCCACCAGAATCACGCTCGCCGATCCGGGGATGGCCCGGCCGGTCAGATCTTCCAGCTTATCTTTGCTCCAGCCACGGCGGATGCCCAGTAGCCAGGCGGCCAGGCCCAACGCAATCAGCAGCGCTATGGGCGGTGTGCCAATCACCGTCATGATTTTACCTGGCAGGCTGTCCTGCGCCAGCAGCGAGTGAGACAGCGTACCTAATACAATCAGCACAATCGGCACCACGATCAAACCGCTGATGGTCAGCGCACCCGGCGGTGCAGGTTCATTTTTCTTCTGCGCGCCTTCCGGCTTCGCCATCTGCAGCTGCTCCAGCACCTCGACCGACAGATGATACTGGCGACGGTTCATCACCTTTGCGACGTAATAACCTAAAATGCCGACCGGCACCGAGACCAGAATCCCCAACATCATCAGCCAGCCCATATCGGTGTGCAAAATGGCCGCAGCGGCCGCGGCACCCGGATGGGTGGGCAGCGCCACGTGTACCGTTAACATCACACCGGCCATTGGCAGGCCAAACTTCAGGGGAGAAACCCGCGCCACTTTGGTAAAGCCGTAGATCAGCGGGATAACAATGATAAAACCCACTTCAAAAAACACCGGGATGCCCAGAATAAAGGCGGCCATGGTCAGTGCAGCAACAGTGCGTTTCAGGCCCAGCGTTTTGCTGAAGCGCTGGGCCAGCGACTCGGCGCCGCCCGAAGCTTCGATAATCGCCCCGAGCATGGCTCCCAGCACGATAATGATGGTGATGTGCCCCAGCAGTCCACCCATACCGCTGATGATGGTTTCCATGATTTTTTCAGCCGGAATACCGGTGGCGATCGCCACCAGCAGGCTGACAATCAACAGGGCGACAAAGGGATGGACTTTGGCTTTAATGACCAGCAACAGCAAAATCACAATGCTGGCGGTCGCAATGGCTAACAGCAACGCAGTCGTCATAGTAAACCTCTGGAATAGTTATCTTTTTTAGCGTTTTTTGTCTACAGCTCTACCTGGTGCTGGTCCGTTTTAAAGACGACCAGAACTGCACCGCTGCCGCAGCACCGGTGTGATTTTTTAACCTTAACTCAGCGGTTTTTCGCCCAGGGCGCCAGCCAGCTCAGCCCTTCCACGGTGTCCCCGCGCGGGAAATATTCGCAGCCGATCCAGCCCTTGTAACCCACCTCATCAAGCAGGCTGAACAGCCAGGGATAGTTGATCTCGCCCTCGTCAGGTTCATGGCGACTGGGCGCGGCGGCGATTTGCACATGCTGATAACGCCCGGCGTAGTGGCGAATGAGGTGGCTGAGATTGCCGTCCACCATCTGGGCATGGAACAGATCCAGTTGGGTAAAGACGTTGGGACGATCGATGAGCTCAACCATCTCCAGCGTCTGATACTGGCTGGCATAGAGATAATGGGGTTTGGTGGTGGGATTTAACGCTTCGATTAACAACCGGATGTTGTGTGGGGCGAAGCGTTCTGCTGCATAACGCATATTACCGATGAACGTCTCAACATACTGCTGGCGATCGGCACCGGAAGGGACGGTTGCCGCCATGATGTGCACCTGTGGGCAATCCAGCGCCAGCGCGTAGTCCAGAGCCCTGTCGATATCGGCTCTTGCCTCCGCTTCCCGGCCGGGAATGGCTGAAACCCCCCATTCCCCCGCAGCCACGTTGCCCGGTGCGGTATTGAACAGCACCAGTTTAAGCCCGTTGTCATCGAGCAGCGTTTTCAGTTGCTCAGCCGGATAGTCGTAAGGAAACAGAAATTCAACCGCGTCAAAGCCCGCCTGTGCAGCGGCGGCAAAGCGCTGCAGAAAGGGCACCTCATTGAACTGGGTAGATAAGTTAGCTGCAAACGTTGGCATTATCGGCTCCTGAGTTCGGCGACTTCGTCGGCGGTAAGATAGCGAATGGCCCGGTCGCCCAGGGTAAACATCAGGCGTGCGGTTTCTTCCAACTCTTCGGTATTGTCCGCGGCTTCCTGCAGGGATTTGCCCACCACCACCGGACCATGGTTCGCCAGCAGGAAAGCACGGTAGCGCGGCGCCAGAAGAGCCAGATCTTCCGCCAGTCGCGCGTCGCCGGGTTTATAGTAGGGCACCACCGGCACATCGCCCACCCGCATTACCACGTAGGGCGTAAACGGGCGGATGCAGTTCTGGCTGTCCAGATTTTGCAGGCATGAGAGCGCGGTCAGATAGTGGCTGTGCAGATGAACCACTGCCCGGCAGTCGGGGTTATTCAGGTAGAGCGCCCGGTGAAAGGCGATCTCTTTTGAGGGTTTATCCCCGGCTATCCACTCCCCCTGTAACGTCACTTTAGACAGGCGCTGGGCATCCAGTTCGCCCAGGCAGGAGCCGGTGGGCGTCGCCAGCAGGGTGCCATCGTCCAGCAGCAGCGAAAGATTACCGGCCGATCCGGTGGCATAACCGCGCTGGAAGAAAGATGCGCCCAGCCTGACCATCTCTTCACGGGCCTGTTGTTCAGTCATGGGAAAACTCCGTTTGTGCGCGGCGGAAAAATTGTTCATCACCAAAATTGCCTGACTTCAGCGCGAGTGACAACGGCTGCCCGATATCTCTCACCCAGGGCACGCCGGGCGAAATCACCGGACCAATATGGAATGCAGTCACGCCCAGGCTTTGGGCGACCACGCCAGAGGTTTCGCCGCCTGCGACGATAAAGCGCTGCCAGCCCCGGGACTTCAGCGTGCGAGCTATCTGGGCAAACAGCTGCTCCACCGCCTCACTGCTGCGCTGTGCGCCATAGTGCTGTTGAATCGACTGCAGCTGTTGCGCATCCGCTGTGGCATAGAGCATGGGTGCGAGGGGCTCATCAGCATGCTCTGCGACCCAGTCGCATAACGCCTCGGCGTACTTTTCGTCGCTGAGGCAGCGCGACACGCTGATCTCCTGGGCGGATGCCTGCTGGCGATAGGCATTGACCTGGCGGTTGGTCATTTGTGAGCAGGAGCCCGAGAGCACTACCGCCCGTTGGCCCTGTGGGTAACCCGCGCGCTGTGCTTGCGGGTCATCGCGGTGGGTCGTTGACCACTGGCGCGCCAGGCCAATCGCCAGCCCGGAGCCGCCCGTGACCAGCCGCATCGAGGTGAGTGCTTCGCCCTGGTTCAGCAGATGTTGCTCAGTAAGCGTATCAAGCACCGCGTAATTCACTCCCTGAGCACGCAGCTGCTCAAGTTGCCGTGATATCGCGCCTGCACCCTGCTCTATCGTGGTCGCAGAGATGAGCCCGGCTTTTCCCGTGCTCTGGCTCTCCATCAGCCGTAGCAGGTTACTGTCGGTCATTGGCGTGACCGGATGATGGCGCATGCCGGAATCCGACAGCAGCTGTTCACCCACAAACAGATAACCCTGATAAACGGTGCGCCCGTTCACCGGCAACGCCGGGCAGATCACCGTCAGCGTCTCATCCAGTGCGGCCATGAGCGCATCCGTCACCGGACCGATATTGCCCGCGGAGGTGCTGTCGAACGTGGAGCAGTATTTAAAATAAAAGCGCTCACAGCCTTGCGCCTGCAGCCAGCGCAGCGCGTCAAGCGACTGGCTGACGGCCTGCGCGGGCGGGCAGGACCGCGATTTCAGGCTGACCACAATGGCCTGTGCATCCGGCACAGCGGCCTGTTTCGGGATGCCGTTAAACTGAAGGGTAGAAAGCCCGTTCTGTACCAGAAAGCTGGCAATGTCGGTTGCGCCGGTAAAATCGTCGGCAATGACCCCTAACCGCATCAGATTTCCCCCTCGCGTTGAGGCAGCGTAATGCCGCTGAAGATTTTAATGACCGCACTGTCATCCTCACGGCCATAACCGGCATTGCTGGCCTCGGTGAACATATTCAGTGCGGTGGAGGCCAGCGGCAGCGGGAAATGCAGGGCTTTCGCCGTCTCGGCGACTAGGTTGAGATCTTTGACAAAGATATCTACCGCGGATGTCGGTCGGTAGTCGCCATCGACGACATGGCGCATACGGTTTTCGAACATCCACGAGTTGCCGGCCGCATTGGTCACCACCTCATACATCGTCTCCAGCGGGATCCCGGCGCGGGCGGCCAGCGCCATGGCTTCGGCCCCGACGGCAATGTGCACGCCAGCCAGCAGCTGATGAATAATCTTGACCGTCGATCCCTGACCGATTTCCGTGCCGACGCGATAAACCTTCGCGGCCACCGCATCCAGTACCGGTTGCAGGGCAGCAAACGCCTCGTCGCTGCCGGACGCCATCACGGTCATCTCGCCGCTGGCGGCTTTGGCCGCCCCGCCGGATACCGGTGCATCCAGCATCAGGAGGTGATAGTCCGCCAGTTTTGCGGCGATCTGCTGTGCATCCTGCGCGGACAAGGTGGAAGAAACCATTACCGCCGTGCCTGGCTTCAGCCTGGCGGCCAGCCCCTGCTCGCCAAACAGGATCGTGTTAACCTGTTTGGCATTCACCACGAGCAGCAGCACAGCATCAAGCTGGCTGGCAAAGGCATGCGCCGACGTCTGAGCATCGCGCGCGCCCGCCTGACGCAGCGCATCCAGCGCCTGCGGATTCAGATCCACGCCCCAGGTTGACAGCCCGGCACGAATGCAGGACTGCGCGGCGCCCATTCCCATTGAGCCTAAGCCTATGACACAAATATGTGAAACTGGCATCGCTGGCCTCCATTGTTAATTTAAGTGAATTTTTGATTTCTGTTGTTAATAGTGCCAATAAACGACGCGCAAAACCGTGTTCTTATTCACATAAATTAACTCACAGAGGCCGCTGTAAAACATTTTTTCACATCACTCACCGCTTGCTACTCCCACTCACGGGCGGTTAATGCGCGGTTTTTCAGGAAAAATGGAGTCAAAATTTCCATGTTTCTTCACATGACGATGCTCTACAATGTGAAAAAATGATAAAACGAGGTGGTTATGATTCCGGTTGAGCGTCATCAACAGATTCTGGCTCTGGTGGCAGAGCGCGGCGTAATGAGCATTAACGAGCTTACGGAGCGTTTTGGCGTGTCACATATGACTATTCGCCGGGATGTGCAAAAGCTGGAAGAACAGGGCGCGGTACTCTCGGTGTCGGGCGGTGTTCGTTCCGCTAACAGGCTGGCGAGCGAGCCCTCACATCTGACCAAAACGGCCCTGTTCAATGAAGAAAAAAAAGCCATTGGCAAGTTAGCCGCTCAGCTTATTCCGCCAGACAGCTGCATCTATCTGGATGCCGGCACCACCACGCTGGCGCTGGCGCGGGAAATTGCCGATCGGGAGGATCTGCTGGTCGTCACTAATGATTTTATGGTGACCAATCTGCTGATGGAGGCGAGTCGCTGTCGGGTGATTCACACCGGCGGTACGGTGTGCCGGGATAACCGCTCCTGCATTGGCGATGCGGCGGCACGTCACCTGCGTCAACTTGCGATAGATATCGCCTTTGTGTCCACCTCAAGCTGGGGGCTGCGCGGATTGTTTACACCGGATGAAGACAAGGTGGCGGTTAAACAGGCCGTGTGCGAGGTCAGCAGCAAACGCATCCTGCTCAGCGACAGCTCTAAGTACGATAAAATCGCGACGTGGCTGGCCTTACCGTTGGAGAAGTTTGATGTGATCGTGACGGATGATCAATTGAATGCCGCAGGACGAAATGCGTTACAGGCAGGAAGTTGGGAACTGATGATGGCCGGAAAAAGCGAATAAGAACAGCCCTGCTCTGTCCCGTTATTGGGCACAGAGCAGGACCAGGGGGATTACACTTCTTCGCTAAACTGGGGAACCGGATTGCGGAAACTGCGGGTCACAAAGGCCAGGTAGAGAATACCAATGGCGGCCCAGATCAAGCCCAGAACCATCGAGCTCTGCTCCAGGTTAACCCACAGCGCACCAACGGTCAGCGCGCCCAGCATCGGTAGAACCAGATACTGGAAGTGATCTTTCAGGGTTTTGTTACGTTTTTCACGTATCCAGTACTGCGCAATCACCGACAGGTTAACGAAGGTAAACGCCACCAGCGCACCAAAGTTAATCAGCGCAGTCGCGGTAACCAGATCGAAGTTAATGGCCATCAGCGCGACGGCACCGACCAGAATCACGTTCAGTGACGGCGTGCGCCATTTCGGATGGATATAGCCGAAGAAACGCTCCGGGAATACGCCATCACGGCCCATTACGTACATCAGACGTGATACGCCCGCGTGCGCCGCCATGCCGGAAGCCAGTACGGTGACCACGGAGAAGATCAGGATACCGACCTGCAACGCTTTGCCCGCGACGTAGAGCATGATCTCCGGCTGTGAGGAGTCCGGCTCTTTAAAGCGCGAGATGTCCGGGAAGTACAGCTGCAGGAAGTAGGAGGCCACGATAAACATCAGGCCACCAATCAGCGCGGTCAGGAAAATCGCACGCGGAATGGTACGTTCTGCATCTTTCGTTTCTTCCGACAGCGAACTGATGCCGTCAAAACCCAGGAAAGAGAAACACAGGATGGTCGCTCCCGTAATCATCGGCACCACGTGGGCGTTTTCCGACCAGAACGGTTTGCTGCTTACCACTGTTCCTGCACCTTCACCGTGCGCCACACCGTAGATCACCATGGCAGTAATACCGACCATCACCACAACCTGCAGGATCACGATCACGCTGTTGAAGTTGGCGACGGTTTTGATTCCCTTAAGGTTGGAGAGCGTCATAAAGCCCACCAGCAGCACCACGAAAATCCACGAGGGGATACCTGGTACCAGGGTTTCAAAATAGTTTTTTGCCAGCAGGATGTTGATCATCGGCATGAACAGGTAGTCCAGCAGCGATGACCAGCCCACCATAAAACCGACGTGCGGACTGATTGCCTTTTGAGCGTAGGTATAAGCGGAGCCCGCAGATGGGAAGCGGCGTACCAGCTTACCGTAACTCACGGCAGTGAACAGAATCGCAATCAGGGCGAAAGCATAGGCGGTGGCAACGTGACCATCGGTCAGGCCCGACACAATACCAAAGGTATCGAACAGGGTCATAGGCTGCATGTAGGCTAAGCCCATCATGACGACCGGAAGTAAAGTCAGCGTTTTTTTCAGTTGGGCACGTTGTGGTGCAGCAGAGGTATTAAGCGACATGCTTCAGTCCTCCTTGCGCAGCAACCTGACTGGGTTGATTCACAAGGATACTGCGCATTAAGCGACAGGGAGTAAGGTTTGCGGCAGCGGCGCCGTAGTCATCACGAAAACGTGTACCAGCCTGCGCTGGCAGTGTGTTAAACAACCCCATCTTTACATCCTCAATCTCACGCGGGTGCGTGTTTTCAGTGTTTATCTATCCGGGTACGCGCCCGGCCTCGTTTGTGTCAGTGAAAATTCACTCTGTTGTAACATGCAAAAAAATAACCGACGCGGTGAGCGTCGGTTATGTTCTGAATTTGCAGGAGGCGTATTTTGCCCCAACCCAACGCATTATTTCAAGACGTTGTCGCAGAGAATGCAAAAAATTAATCAGGCATTCTTTAACATCCAGTCGATTTCTGTGGCAGTGATTAACCTTTCAAACTGCATTAGCTCATAATTTTTACAGCTAAACCACACTTTAGCAAATTTCTCACCCAGTAATTTTTGTAAAGGATAGCTGCTTTCAAACTCGGTAAGGGCATCACTTTGACGGATGGGTAACGCTAACCCTTCCGCCTCGTGACCATTGCCTTTAACCGGCTGCGGCAAAGGCAGTTGCGTATCCAGACCGTGCAACATGCCAGCTAAAATCGCGGACATCACCAGATAGGGGTTAGCATCCGCTCCCGCCACTCGATACTCGATTCGGCGGCTTTCAATATCCCCACAGGGAATGCGCAACGCCACTGTGCGGTTGTTATGGCCCCACGAGGCCTGCAACGGCACGTACGCCTCCGGGACAAAACGGCGGAAGGCATTGACGTTAGGGGCCAGCAACGCCATGGAGGCCGGCATTAAATCGATCATACCGGCCAGGGTGCGCTTCAGCAGCGGAGAGTCGCTGCCGTCGTCGCAGGCAAAGGCGTTGTGATCGGCCGCGTCCAGCATACTGATGTGTACGTGCATCCCACTGCCCGCATAGTCTTCATAGGGCTTCGCCATAAAGGTAGCGGTCATACCGTGATTCTCAGCCACCTGCCGGATAAGGCGCTTAAGCTGAATGGCATGATCGCAGGCGCTCAGGACATCCCGGGTGTGATGCAGGTTAATTTCAAACTGCCCCGGTGACGCTTCCGCCAGCGCGCCGTCGGCAGGAATGCCCTGCAGGCGGGCCAGGGTATCGATATCCCGTAAGACTTCAGAGAAGTGATCAAGATTGTCCAGGGAATAGACCTGGCTCTGCATATTGCGATCGTCGCTGCCCGGTGCGCAGGGCGGCTGAATAAAACCTTCCGCGTCGCGCTTTTTATCGACCAGATAGAACTCCAGCTCTACCGCTACCACCGGAAACAGTCCACGGTTACGCAGCTGTTGCCACAGCCGGTTCAGGACATTTCGGGGTTCAACGTCAAAGGGAGTGCCATCTTGGTTGCACATGGTTAGCAGCAGTTGTGCAATGTGTTGCGGATCGGCGGCGGAGGGAACGAGCGTGCCGGGAACAGGAAGGCAAAGATTATCGGGCTCACCGAGGGATTGTCCCAGTCCGGCCTCTTCAACGGTGTTGCCAAGAATATCCATGGCAAAGACCGAGGCGGGAAAGTAGCAGCCCTTTTCCAGCTTAGCCAGCGCGGAGACGGGAATGCGCTTACCGCGAAAAACACCATTTAAATCATTAAGTAAAATATCAACGTACTGGGTTTCAGGGTGGCGCTCCAGCCAGTTTTTAACCTCTTGCTGGAACGCGCTGGTTCGTCTCTCTTCACTGTGCAACGTGAAGTCTTCTACTTCTACCAGGTTAGTCATGATTTCATCCGCCTTTAACCACAAAATGGGAGTGCGTAATGCTCAAAAAAACCGCCACACCTCTAACATAGCGCTAACACAAAAAGTGTGCAAATGTAACAAATCTGTTTGAAGATCCGGCAGTGGGTTGCTAGATTGACAAAATATTGCACACTTAACCATCAGATATGCCCTTTTCGTCAAATATTTCGAACAGCTGTTGAGGGGGAAAGATGGGCATTATTTTTGACAAGCCGTTGATCGGCGTAGTGATGTGTCAGACGCATCATCACGGGCATCCGGTTCAGTCGGTGCACAATAAATATCTTGATGCCGTCGTTACCGCCGGTGGCGTGCCGCTTGCGCTGCCTCATCAGCTTATGGCTGCCCCTCATCTATCAGAAAACGCTATGGCTGCGCTGGACGGAATTTTACTGACCGGCAGCCCCAGCAACCTTGAACCCTGGCTGTATGGTGAAGCAGGCGAAGAACCCGACGCGGATGCCGGACGGGACCGGCTGGCCTTTAATCTGATCACGCACGCCGTGGGTAAAAAACTCCCGCTCTTTGGCATCTGCCGCGGCATGCAGGAGCTGGTGGTAGCCAACGGCGGCGCACTTTACCGTCATCTTAATCAGCATCCACAGTTTCAGCGCCATCACGACGATGACGCTGCCCCGCTGTCGCAACAGTATGCACCTGCCCATGATGTGAATATTGAACCCGGAGGGCTACTGGCCGCGCTGCTCGGCCCGGCACCGTTAATCGTGAATTCCGTTCATCATCAGGGGATACGCGAAACCGGACCACAGTTGCGCATTGAAGCCCGGGCGCCAGATGGCCTGATTGAGGCGGTCAGCCTCACCCGGCATCCTTTTGCGTTGGCAGTACAGTGGCATCCCGAGTGGCAGTTGAAACCCGCAACGCCGTCCTTTGCGTTGTTTAACGGCTTTATCCAGGCCGCGCGTCATTATCAACGGGAAAAGCAGCAATGAATGATGCGAATCAGGCTCCCGGACGTCGGCTGTCGCAAATTCGCCAGGCGATGGGATTATCTCAACGGCGCGTCGCTGAACTGGCTGGCCTGACGCACAGTGCCATCAGCACCATCGAGCAGGACAAGGTCAGCCCGGCGGTCAGCACGCTACAAAAACTGTTGAAAGTTTATGGTCTGTCACTGTCGGAATTTTTCTCCGAACCTCACAGCCAGGATGCGCCCAACGTGGTTGTCCGGCCCGAGGATCTGCTGGAGATCGGCAGCCGGGGCGTTTCACTGAAGCTGATTGATAACGGCACCCCAAAGCGCGCCCTGGGCATGCTGCTGGAGACCTATCTTCCCGGTGCCAGTACCGGGGAAAAACTGCACCACGCGGGCGAAGAAACCGGTACGCTGCTGGAAGGTCAGATCGTTCTGGAGATAAACGGCCAGCAATTTCACCTGTCTGCCGGTGAGAGTTACGTCATTGATACGGGCCTGCCGCACAGCTTTACCAACCTTGCCGATGTGCCCTGCCGCATCGTCAGTGCCCATACGCCCGCCAATTTTTGATGGGGGCCGTCTGCCAAGGAGCTAAATATGAATTATGTGGAAAATTACTACACCGCAACAATAAATCCACATGCGCCCTGGCCAGTATTACAGGAAAGCATTCAGTGTGACGTCTGCATTATCGGCGCGGGCTTTACTGGCCTGTCAGCCGGTTTGTTTTTAACCGAGGCGGGCTATGATGTGGTACTGCTTGAAGCCGCACGGGTCGGTTTTGGTGCCAGCGGTCGCAACGGCGGACAGGCAGTGAACTCCTACAGCCGGGATGTGGATGTGATTGAACAGCGTTATGGCAAAGACACCGCGAAAATGCTGGGCAGCATGATGTTTGAAGGCGGGGATATTATCCGCGATCGTATCGATCGTTATGCGATCGCCTGCGACTACCGCCCGGGTGGCATTTTTGCCGCCTTTAATTCTCGTCAGATGGCGCATCTGGCGAAACAAAAAGCGGCCTGGGCGCGCTATGGCAATCATGAGCTGGAACTGCTGGACGAACGGGGTATTCGGCGGGAAGTCGCGACAGAACGCTATGTCGGCGGATTACTCGACAAACGTGGTGCGCATCTGCATCCACTGAATCTGGCGCTGGGCGAAGCCGAAGCGATTCGTCGTCACGGCGGACGCATTTATGAGCATTCTGCTGCGTTAAGCGTTGACTATGGTGCGCCAAACCGGGTGAAAACAGCACAAGGTGAAGTGCGTGCCACTTTTCTGATCTTCGCGGGTAATGCCTATTTACCTTCGGAGCTGGAACCACGCCTGAGCCGGAAAAGCATGCCGTGCGGCTCGCAGATTATCGCGACCGAACCGCTGTCGCGCGATCGGGCGCTTGCGCTGTTACCCAATAACTATTCGGTCGAGGACTGTAACTATCTGCTGGATTATTTCCGCCTGACCGCAGATAACCGCCTGCTATACGGCGGCGGCGTCGTTTACGGCGCCCGGGAACCTGGCGACGTGGAGAAAATGATCCGTCCCAAGATGCTGCGCACCTTTCCGCAGTTGCACAACGTAAAAATTGATTTCGCCTGGAGCGGCAATTTTTTGCTGACGCTATCGCGCATGCCGCAGTTTGGTCGGCTGGAAAACAACGTTTATTTTATGCAGGGCGACAGCGGTCACGGCGTCACCTGTACTCACCTTTCCGGCAAGCTTATCAGCGAAGTGCTGCGCGGTGATGCGGAGCGCTTCGACGCCTTTGCGAAGCTTCCGCATCTGCCCTTCCCTGGCGGACGGCGGTTTAAAGTGCCACTGACGGCGATGGGCGCCGCATGGTATGCGCTGCGCGACAGGCTCGGCGTGTAAATACCGGGTTGCGCGTGCAGGGCAGCGCCAGCGTTATTCCAGCGGCATTTTTTGGGGATCGTCGTAGCGGTACTCAAAACCCAGCTCATGACAGATACGCGAACCGTCTATCAGCTTACCGCTGTCGTCACTCGCCTCGGCGGCGAAAGTTGGCGGCGTCATGCCGAGCTGGCGTGACACGCCGGGATAAAAGTGCGCGCGGGACGGATGTTTCAGAGAGCACAGGTTAAAGGTCCGGCCGCCCCTGGGCGTTTGCAGCAGCAGCATGATCGCTTCCACCACATCATCAAGGTGAACCAGATTGACCCCGTGGGAACCGTTGGGTAGCGCCTGCTTACCGGCCAAAAAACGTCCCGGATGACGCTTAGGCCCCACCAGCCCCGCCAGACGCAGAACATCCACGCTGGTACCGGGCAGATCGTGCAGCCAGTTTTCCAGATCAACCAGCGTTTTGCCCGCTGTGGTTTCCGGCTGCAGCAGGCTTTTTTCCGTTTTGATCCCCGAACTGCCGCCGTACACGGAGGTTGAGCTGGTGAAAATAATGCGCGGTACGCTATGGGCCAACGCCGTGTCTACCACGTTTTGTACCGCCTGGACGTAGGCGTCCCCGCCCTCTGCCGTGCGACTGGCGGGTAAGGTAACGACCAGGGCGTCAACGTCGAACAGCACATCCAGATCTTCAGCATCGCAGATAAGGTCGGGCGTCAGTTCCAGTTGAAACGCGTCTAACCCGCAGCGACGGGCCGCTTCAACGCCATCCGGCGTGGTTTTGCTGCCGGTCACCTGCCAGCCTCGGGCGCTCAACGCCATGGCTAACGGCATGCCCAGCCAACCCAGTCCTACTATTGCGACCTTTTTCATGTTGTCTCCTGCTGCAGACTCAAAGATTCTCCCATCTTAAGCTCCCCCTGAGTTGCAAACCAGTTCAAAGTGTTTCGGCGCTTTGCGAATTTCAACATTAAAAAAGAGTTGCCAATTTCAACTATCTTCGTTAGGTTAATTCCACACAAATGAATAAGATTTCATTAATCGAGAATTTTATGACACGCGTTCAGTTCAACCATCATCACCACCATCACCCTGACTAGTCTTTCAGGCGATGTGTGCTGGAAGACGTCTAGGATCTTCCAGTGGTGCGAACGCAAGAGAACCCCCGGAAGATCGTCTTCCGGGGGTTTTTTTATGGGCTGACGCAAATCAATCATTCAGGACAGGTCAATCAAGGGGACAGGAACGATGTTAGACAATAGCCGTTTACGCATAGCTATGCAGAAATCAGGTCGATTAAGCGATGATTCACGCGAGCTCCTGGCGCGCTGTGGTATCAAAATTAATCTTCAGCAACAGCGTCTGATCGCCTTTGCGGAAAATATGCCTATTGATATCCTGCGGGTGCGCGATGACGATATTCCGGGACTGGTGATGGACGGCGTAGTGGATCTGGGCATTATCGGCGAGAACGTGCTGGAAGAAGAGATGCTGGACCGCCGCGCGCAGGGCGAAGACCCGCGTTACTTCACGCTACGTCGCCTGGATTTTGGCGGCTGCCGCCTGTCGCTGGCAATGCCGGTTGATGACGAATATACCGGCCCACAGTGCCTGAATAACGCCCGTATCGCCACCTCCTATCCTCACCTGTTAAAGCAGTACCTCGACAAGCAAGGCATCAATTTTAAATCCTGTTTATTAAACGGCTCGGTCGAAGTGGCCCCGCGTGCCGGTCTGGCCGACGCCATCTGTGATCTGGTGTCCACCGGCGCGACGCTGGAAGCGAACGGCCTGCGCGAAGTCGAAGTCATCTATCGCTCGAAAGCCGTGCTGATTCAGCGCGACGGCGAGATGCCAGCGGCCAAGCAGGAGCTGATTGATAAAATGATGACCCGTATTCAGGGCGTGATTAAAGCGCGAGAATCCAAATACATCATGCTGCACGCGCCGAGTGAGCGTCTGGAAGACGTGATCAGCCTGTTGCCTGGCGCCGAGCGCCCTACCGTTCTGCCGCTGGCGGGCGATGTCAGCCGCGTGGCGATGCACATGGTAAGCAGTGAAACGCTGTTCTGGGAAACCATGGAAAAACTCAAAGCGCTGGGTGCCAGTTCAATTCTGGTGTTGCCAATCGAAAAAATGCTGGAGTAAACGATGAGCAGAATCATGACGCCCGTGAACTGGGAAGCCTGCAGCAGCGAGGCGCAGCAGGCGCTGTTGGCACGCCCTGCGCTCGCCTCGTCTGACAGCATCAGCCAGATCGTGCGCGATGTGTTGGTCAGAGTGAAAGAGGAAGGCGATGCGGCTTTACGAGAATTCAGCGCGCGCTTTGACAAGGTTGAAACAGACGACCTGCGCGTTACGCCACAGCAGATGCAGGCGGCCAGCGATCGCCTTGGTGACGAGCTGAAACAGGCGATGGCCGTGGCCATTGGCAATATTGAAACCTTTCACCGTGCGCAGATCCTGCCGCCGGTGGATGTGGAAACGCAGCCCGGCGTGCGCTGTCAGCAAATTACGCGCCCGATGAAATCGGTGGGCTTGTATATTCCGGGCGGTTCTGCCCCGCTGTTTTCTACCGTTCTGATGCTGGCTACCCCGGCGCGGATTGCGGGCTGTGGTCGCGTGGTGCTGTGCTCGCCCCCGCCGATTGCTGATGAAATTCTCTACGCGGCCAAACTTTGCGGTGTGGAAGAAGTGTTCCAGGTGGGTGGATCACAGGCGATTGCCGCCCTGGCTTTTGGCACCGAAAGCATCCCTAAGGTAGATAAAATTTTTGGTCCGGGCAACGCGTGGGTTACCGAAGCCAAACGTCAGGTCAGCCAGCGCCTTGATGGCGCGGCGATTGATATGCCCGCAGGCCCGTCGGAAGTGCTGGTGATTGCCGATGAAGGTGCCACACCGGCCTTCGTTGCCTCTGATCTGCTGTCGCAGGCGGAACACGGCCCTGACTCGCAGGTGATTTTACTGACGCCTTCGCTGGCGCTGGCCGAGCGCGTCGCCGAGGCGGTGGAGGATCAGCTGGCCCAGTTGCCACGTGCGGCGACAGCCCGCCAGGCACTGGAAAGCAGCCGCCTGATCGTCGCCCGGGATATGCAGCAATGCATTGCGATCTCCAACCGCTATGGTCCGGAGCACCTGATTCTGCAAACCCGCACGCCACGGGATCTGGTGGAACAGATTACCAGCGCCGGTTCGGTTTTCCTGGGCGACTGGTCACCGGAATCCGCAGGAGATTATGCTTCGGGCACCAACCACGTGCTGCCGACCTACGGCTATACCGCGACCTGCTCCAGCCTGGGCCTGGCCGACTTTCAGAAACGCATGACGGTACAGGAGCTGACGCCGCAGGGCTTCCTGAACCTGGCGGCGACCATCGAAACCCTGGCGGCCGCTGAACAGCTGCACGCCCACAAGAATGCCGTCACGTTGCGCGTTGCCGCACTCAAGGAGCAAGCATGAGTCAGGAAATTGAACAGCTGGCACGCGCCAACGTGCGTGCGCTGACGCCCTATCAGTCAGCTCGCCGCCTGGGGGGCAATGGCGATGTCTGGCTGAATGCCAACGAATTCCCGCTGCCGGTGCCCTTCGAGCTGTCGCAGCAAACCCTGAATCGCTACCCGGAGTGCCAGCCGAAACAGGTTATCACCCGCTATGCGGCCTATGCCGGGCTTACGCCAGAGCAGGTACTGGTCAGCCGTGGCGCAGATGAAGGCATTGAGCTGCTGATGCGTGCCTTCTGCGAGCCGGGCAAAGATGCCATTCTTTTCTGCCCGCCGACCTATGGCATGTACAGCGTCAGTGCCGAAACCATCGGCATTGAATACCGTACCGTTCCGGCGCGGGAAGACTGGCAGTTAAACCTGCCCGCCATCGCCGAACAGCTGGACGGCGTGAAAGTCGTCTATATGTGCAGCCCGAATAATCCCACCGGTAACCTGATCGATCAGGACGCTATCCGTCAGCTGCTGGCTATGACCGCCGGAAAAGCCCTGGTGGTAGCGGATGAAGCCTATATTGAATTCTGTCCCGAGGCGACGCTGGCGGGCTGGTTAAAGGATTACCCGCACCTGGTGATCCTGCGTACGTTATCAAAAGCCTTCGCGCTGGCGGGCCTGCGCTGTGGCTTTACGCTGGCCAATAAGACGGTTATCGATCTGCTGATGAAAGTTATTGCGCCCTATCCGCTTGCCACCCCGGTCGCCGACGTGGCAGGCCAGGCACTGAGCGAAGAAGGCATTGCCCTGATGCGTCAGCACGTAGCCGAGCTGAATGCCAATCGCAGCTGGCTGTTTGAGCAGTTACCGCGGATTCGCGCGGTCGAGCAGGTATTTCCCAGCGAAACCAACTATATTTTGGTGCGCTTTACTGACTCGCCCAGGGTATTTAAAACCTTGTGGGATCAGGGCATTATTTTGCGTGACCAAAACAAGAACCCCGGCCTTGCAGGCTGTCTGCGTATCTCTGTAGGAACCCGAACAGAGTGCGAGCGCCTGATCGCCGCGCTGCAAGCCTTATCTCTGGAGTAAGCATGAGTCAGAAGACCCTTTTTATTGACCGCGACGGCACGATTATCTCTGAACCTCCGCAGGATTTTCAGGTAGATCGGATGGATAAGCTGGCGTTCGAACCTGATGTTGTCCCCGCCTTACTGGCATTACAGGACGCGGGCTATCAGCTGGTCATGATCACCAATCAGGACGGCCTGGGCACGGACAGTTTTCCTCAGGCCGATTTTGATGGCCCGCATAATCTGATGATGCAGATTCTGGCTTCCCAGGGCATTCGCTTTAGCGATATTTTGATCTGTCCCCATAAGCCAGAAGATGACTGCGACTGCCGCAAGCCAAAAACCAAAATGGTGGAAGCCTGGCTGGCAGAGGGCGCTCTCGACACGGCTCAGAGCTATGTGATTGGCGACCGTCAGACCGATATTCAGCTGGCCGAGAATATGGGCATTCAGGGTATTCGCTATGGTGCAGAAGGTCAGGACTGGAAGGCCATTCAGCAGCAGCTGACGCAACGCGATCGTTACGCACTGGTGCAGCGCAACACCAAAGAAACCCAGGTTCGCGTTGAACTGTGGCTGGATCGCGAAGGCGGCAGCAAGATTAACACCGGTGTGGGCTTCTTTGACCACATGCTGGATCAGATTGCGGTGCACGGCGGCTTTCGCATGAATATCGAAGTGAAAGGCGATCTGTATATCGACGACCACCACACGGTTGAAGATACCGGTCTGGCGCTGGGCGAGGCATTGCTGAAAGCCCTGGGCGACAAGCGCGGCATTGGCCGTTTTGGTTTTGTGCTGCCAATGGACGAGTGCCTGGCGCGCTGCGCGCTGGATATCTCTGGTCGTCCACATATCGAATTCAAAGCCGAATTCAGCTACCAGCGCGTGGGCGATCTCAGCACGGAGATGGTGGAACATTTCTTCAGTTCGCTGTCCTACGCCATGATGAGTACCCTGCATCTCAAGACGAAAGGTAAAAACGACCATCACCGCGTAGAGAGCTTGTTCAAAGCCTTTGGCCGCACGCTGCGCCAGGCCATTCGCGTTGAGGGAAATACCCTGCCGAGCTCGAAAGGAGTGCTCTGATGAACGTGGTGATCCTGGATACGGGCTGTGCCAACCTGTCGTCGGTAAAATGGGCTGTTGAGCGTCTGGGCTACGCGCCGGAAGTCAGCCGTCATCCTGACGTGGTGCTGCGCGCCGATAAGCTGTTTTTGCCGGGCGTGGGAACCGCGCAGGCCGCGATGAACCAGCTGCAGGAGCGCGAGCTGATTGAGCTGGTCAAGGCCTGTACGCAACCGGTATTGGGTATTTGTCTGGGTATGCAACTGCTGGGCAGCCACAGTGAAGAGAACGGTGGCGTGCCGACGCTGGGCATTATCGACCATCCTGTCTCGCTGATGGATACACAGGGATTACCGCTTCCCCACATGGGCTGGAACCAGATTACCGCTCAGGCGGGCAATCATCTGTTTCGCGGCATTGACGAAGGCAGCTATTTCTATTTCGTCCACAGCTATGCCATGCCGGTGAATGCCAGCACGATTGCCCAGTGCCACTATGGCCAGGCCTTTACCGCCGCAGTGCAGAAAGATAACTTCTTTGGCGTGCAGTTCCACCCGGAACGCTCTGGCAAAGTGGGCGCACAGTTGCTGAAAAACTTCCTGGAGATGTGATGATTATCCCCGCTTTAGATTTAATCGATGGCAAGGTCGTGCGCCTCCATCAGGGTGATTATGCGCAACAGCGTGATTACGGCAGCGATCCGCTGCCCCGGTTGCAGGACTACGCCGGCCAGGGGGCAACGGTATTGCACCTTGTTGATCTGACCGGTGCCAAAGATCCGGCTAAACGCCAGATTGCCTTACTGAAGAAGTTGCTCAACGGCGTTGAGGCGGTCGTGCAGGTTGGCGGCGGTATCCGTAACCGGGATGACGTAAAAGCGTTGCTGGATGCCGGTGCCAGCCGGGTGGTGGTCGGTTCGACCGCCGTCAAACAGCCTGAGGAAGTCAAAGCCTGGTTTAACGAATTTGGCCCGGACGCCATCGTGCTGGCGCTGGACGTCCGCATTGATGCGGCGAACCGCAAAGAGGTCGCCATCAGCGGCTGGCAGGAAGCGTCCGGTATCACGCTGGAAGAGGTCATCGAACAGTTTCAGCCCGTTGGCCTGAAGCATGTTCTGTGCACAGATATTTCCCGTGACGGTACGCTCAGCGGTTCTAACGTCGACCTGTATAAAGAAGTGACCGCACGTTTTCCGCAGATCGCGTTTCAGTCTTCGGGCGGTATTGGTGAACTCAGTGATATTGCCGCCTTACGCGGTAGCGGCGTTCAGGGCGTGATTGTCGGACGTGCGCTGCTGGAAGGCAAATTTACAGTTTCGGAGGCAATAGCATGCTGGCAAAACGGATAATTCCCTGTCTTGATGTACGCGACGGTCAGGTGGTTAAGGGCGTTCAGTTTCGCAACCATGAAATTATTGGCGATATCGTGCCGCTGGCGCAGCGCTATGCGGAAGAAGGTGCCGATGAACTGGTGTTTTATGATATCACCGCCTCATCGGACGACCGCGTCGTAGACAAAAGCTGGGTTTCACGCGTGGCGGAGGTTATCGACATTCCTTTCTGTGTGGCCGGCGGCATTAAAACCCCGGAAGATGCGGCCCGGATTCTGGAGTTTGGCGCGGATAAAATCTCCATTAACTCCCCTGCTCTGGCCGATCCTTCGTTGATTACCCGCCTGGCTGACCGCTTTGGCGTGCAGTGCATTGTGGTGGGCATTGATACCTGGTTCGATGATGCCAGCGGTAAATATCACGTTAACCAGTATACGGGCGATGAATCCCGGACGCGCGTCACCCAATGGGAAACGCTGGACTGGGTACAGGAAGTGCAAAAGCTGGGCGCAGGCGAAATTGTCCTGAATATGATGAATCAGGACGGCGTACGCAACGGCTATGACCTGGTGCAGCTCAAGAAAGTCCGTGACGTGTGCAAGGTGCCGCTGATTGCTTCTGGCGGAGCCGGTACCATGGCCCACTTCCTTGAGGCCTTTGAGCAGGCCAACGTTGACGGAGCCCTTGCGGCCTCGGTGTTTCACAAAAAGATTATTAATATCGGCGAGCTGAAACGCTTTCTGATCGACAACGGTGTGGAGATTCGCGCGTGTTAACTGAACAACAGCTGTCCCGGTTAGACTGGGAAAAGACCCAAGGCATGATGCCGGTTATCGTCCAGCACAACGTGTCGGGTGAAGTTCTGATGCACGGTTATATGAATCAGGATGCGCTGAATAAAACCCTGCAGGACGGTAACGTGACGTTTTTCTCACGCACCAAAAACCGCTTGTGGACCAAGGGTGAAACCTCAGGCCACTTTTTGCAGGTCGTCAGCATCACGCCGGACTGCGACAACGACACGTTGCTGGTGCTGGCGAACCCGATTGGCCCAACCTGCCACTTAGGCACCTCCAGCTGCTTCTCGCCTGCTGCACCGGACTGGACGTTCCTTTATCAGCTGGAACAACTGCTGGCCTCGCGCAAAAGTGCCGATCCGGACAGCTCTTACACCGCGAAACTCTATGCCAGCGGCACCAAGCGCATCGCGCAGAAAGTCGGTGAAGAAGGCGTGGAGACCGCACTGGCGGCGACGGTGAACGATCGCGAAGAGCTGACTAACGAAGCCTCGGATCTGATCTATCATCTGCTGGTTTTGCTACAGGACCAGGATTTAGATCTCAGCACGATCATCAGTAATCTGCGCGCCCGTCATAAATAACGGTGCAATATACTGCTCAGAATTCCACTTTTATGCGGATTCTGAGCAGTATCCTTCTCAAAAAATTAATTAAACGCTATTATTGAGCATAATGTTGCTCAACAGGAGTTGTCATGCTCACACTCCAGCTGTTTATTAAGGGCCGCTGGCATGATGCTGCCCAGCTCAATATCCAACATCCCCACCAGGGACGTGAAAGTCCCGCTTTACTCGCCTATAACTTTGACTACGCTGTTGAATATCTTGATCGGAATGATTATGCCAGCTGCAGTCTGAATTACCCGGTCATGCTTATTGGCAGCTATGCGGCTCGTCCGTGGTTTACCTTTCTGGATGACATTATGCCTGCAGGTGCCAGTAGACGTTACTGGATTCAGCAGCTTGGGTTACAGGGAAAGTCTGCCGCTGAGCAGGATTTCTGGTTGCTGAAATCTGGCACAATTGCACCAGTGGGAAACCAGCGCATCAAAGAGTCGATACCCGCGTTACCCGCGCAAAGTCAGCTACGTGACCGACGTTTTCCGTCTGAATGGGCCATCGAACGTGACAGTGATTTTCTGGCGTACGCTCAGCAAATGGGTGCAGCCAGCGGTGGAGCGACCGGGGCTGGCGGTGAAGCGCCAAAACTCTTATTGCGCTATACGCCACAGGATGAGGTATGGATAGATACTTGGCAGGATGATGTACACAATCAGGATGTGCATTATCTGGTGAAGTATCCGCGCGGTGCGCGCAGCGCGATCGATTGCGACATACTTCGCGCCGAATACCACTACTATCATGAATTAGCGTCGATGGGTTTCGACACCATTCCCTGTGAAAAAATGAAGTTGTGTGAAGGTAGCCGTTATCCTTCCTTATGGTTACCCCGCTTTGATGTGTCTTACATCGCGGGCGAAAAAGTGATGTATGGTCTGGAATCTGTCTATTCAATAATGCGAAAACCGCCAGGCAGCTATCTCAATCATTTTGAGGTAATTAGCACGCTGATTACACACCTTAATCCTGACAGACGCGCGCAAGAGGCGTTCGTCATTGAGTGGGTAAAACGTGACATGCTGAATATTGCGTTTGGCAATTCTGATAATCATGGTCGTAACAGCGCGATTCTGAAAAAGGATACCGGCATGTGGCTTGCACCCATCTATGATTTTGCGCCGATGAAAGCGGATCCTGAAGGCGTGGTACGCACGACGCAATGGGGGGCGCCTTTTGAGGAGGGGGGACAATATCAATGGCAACAGATTGCTGCCGCATTGGATGACCTGGTGCCATCGGACAGATTACTGGCTGAGCTGGCCGTACTGGCCCGACAGCTTATCGGACTCAAAGAGCGTCTGCTCCAGCGAGGTATACCAGCATCAATTCTGACTATGCCGGCTCTTGGCTTTGATTATCTGGATCAGCGTATTGAAGGCTGGCAACTATGAAGAAAACGCTGTCACCGTTTGAACGTGAGGCAATGCTGCTAAACCTTCTTCAGCAGTTTCTTGAAGAAAAATTGTCACAGGGTGAACTCCTGATGCAGCTTCGCAAAAACGTGCTGGGATTTTCACAGGAACGCTATGCAGCGCTGGCAGGGATTAGCCGCCGGACACTATCAGATATCGAGCAGGACAGAGAAAATACGACCCTGAGTACGCTCAACCGGGCCTTAAGACCGCTGGGTCTGAAAACTGGCGTGCTACCGCGTCAACCACATATGCTGCAGACACTGATGCTGCAACTCACTGCTCAGGAAGAGAACCGTGACTACTCATGAAAAATTAATTGCCCTACTCGACCAAAATCGCGCACGTTATCGCCTGATGCAGCACGAAGCGACCGGCAAATGTGAAGCGGTGGCAACGATTCGTGGCACGGAAATCGGTCAGGGTGCAAAGGCGTTGGTGTGCCATGTGAAAGGCAATGGGATCAAACAGCATGTTCTGGCGGTACTGCCCGCCGACCAGCAGGCCGATCTCAGTAAAGTGGCCTTAGCGGTGGGAGGACGTCGGGCATCCCTTGCCTCGCCTGCGGAGGTCGATGCGCTGACGGGCTGTGTATTTGGTGCGATTCCCCCGTTCAGTTTTCATCCTGATTTGCTGCCGATAGTCGATCCGCTGCTGTTTGAACGTTACGATGAGATTGCGTTTAATGCGGGCGTGCTGGACCACTCAGTGATCCTGAACATCAAGGATTACCGTGCACTTTGTGGGGCTAACACTGTGAAAATTATCCTCTAATTGCCATCATCCCGGTCGAAAGGTACTCTGCGTAATACAACATTACGACAACAGAAGATCTGAACTATGGCAACGAAAACCCTCAAAATTCGCCTGCGCGCTGCGCTTGCACTGGCCGTGCTTGCTGGTTGCGCATTCGGCGCACAGGCAAAAATCGAACAGGTCCGCTTCGCCGTCGATCCCACCTATCCGCCTTTCGAATCAAAAACCCCGCAGGGCAAACTGGTAGGGTTCGATATCGACTTAGGCAACGCCCTGTGTGCACAAATGCAAGCGAAGTGCGTGTGGGTGGAAAGTCAGTTCGACGGCATGATCCCGGCACTTAAAGCCCGTAAATTCGATGCCATCCTGTCTGACATGGGCATTACAGAAGAGCGTTTGAAGCAAATAGACTTTACCCAGCCGCTTTACGATACCCACGCTCAGCTTATCGCACGCAAAGGGTCTGGCCTGTTACCGACGCCAGAGTCGCTGAAAGGGAAAACGGTGGGTGTTGAACAGGGCACGGTGCAGGAACGTTATGCCCGCGCAAAATGGCAGCCGCATGGCGTGACTGTGGTGCCTTACGGCGATCAGGCTCAGGTGGAAAGCGATTTAGTGGCCGGACGCCTTGACGCGGTCTTTACCGACGCGGCGCAGGCCGCCAATGGTTTTCTGAAACAGCCGCAGGGCAAAGATTTTGCGCTGGCAGGCCCGATTGTTCAGGATCCGATTATTGGACCGGGCACGGCGATTGGTCTGCGTAAAGGGGATGCCGAGCTGAAGACCGCGCTGGATACAGCCTTTGATGAAATTAAGAAAAATGGCACCTTTGATAAGATTCAGAAGCGCTATTTCTCAACCGATATTTCGATTCAGAAGTAACGTCATGGCGGGCTTTTTCGCTCTCCTGCCTGTGCAGGGCTATACTCAATGACTTTATGGGCGGCCCTTGTCGCCCTGAACCGACAAAAGGACATTAACACGGTATGTACCAACAACATCACCCCTTGTTAAGCGCCTCTCTCGGCACCCAGCGTGAAATTATCAGTTTTCATTTTGGCGATGACGCTACGCGACAGGTTTATATCCAGGCTGCCTTACACGGCGATGAAATACCTGGCATGGCGGTTGCGTGGTACCTGAAACAACGTCTGCAAACGCTGGAGTCAGCCGGACGGTTAAAAGCCTCTTTCACCCTGATCCCGGTTTCAAATCCTCTTGCGCTAGGCCAGCACTGGCATGGCACCCATTTGGGACGCTTCCATACGCAGACTGGACAAGACTTTAACCGTAAGTTTCCATCACTCGGCACCACGCTGGCTAACGATCTGGCTGGCGTACTGACGCCAAACGAAACCCAAAACAAGCGACTGATTCGTGATGCAATCGATCGCTACTACCGCGATACCGTACCGAAAACGGAGCTGGAAGCGCAGCGGTTCACGCTCATGCGCATGGCGAGCCAGGCGGATTTAATGATCGATCTACACTGCGACTGGGAAGCCCTGCCGCACCTCTATACCACACCGCACGCATGGCCTGCGGTCGAACCGCTGGCACGCTGGTTAGGTAGTGAAGTTCAGTTGCTGGCACAAGTTTCCGGCGGGGAGCCATTTGATGAAGCCTGTTGTGAGCCCTGGCTGACGCTGGCAGAGCGTTTTGCCGAACAGTTCCCCATGCCGCAGGGTTTATTACCCGTAACCCTTGAACTCCGTGGCGTACGTGACGTGTCGCCAGAGCAAGCGGAACAGGATGCCGATGCGATTATCAGCGCGCTACAGGAATCGGGCTACATTACAGCCGATGAGGCGGCCGTTTCTGTCGAGGTCGCGGCACCGGTGATTGGCGGCGATGAGCTGGTATCCGTCGCCAGCGGAGGCGAAGATTTAGTCGGCGTTGATGAGAGCGGTACAGGACTCGGTGCTCCAGGTCTTGCTCAGGTTGCCGATGAAAGCAGGATTATTAAGCAGCGTCACACCGAGGGTACATCCGCCTCATCACCTGCGCTGAAAAATCCGCCCACCCCGCTTGCCGGTTGCGAATACGTTCACTCGCCCGTCTCGGGACTGATTCTGCATCGCAAACCGCTGGGTGCGCTTATCAGGCCAGGTGAAGTGGTCGCGGAGATTGTCGATCCGGTAACAGACCATATCACGCCACTGGTGGCGGAGTTCGGTGGGATACTTTATGCCCGGCATTGGGCCAGGTTTGCCACGGCAGGGATGCTGGTGTTGAGGCTGGCGGGAGAGAAGTCGGTGCGGAGTGGGGATTTGTTGGTGCAACATTGAGCTTTAGTCGGACCTGAAGCGTCTAAATTTTGCCTAAGTGATTTTATACTAAAGCATTTTTTAGCTGGGCCTGAATGAAAAAGGCGCACACGCAAAAGGCTGATCAAAGTTAAAATCAGCCTTTTACTCAGACTTTTACTTTTCGCTAACCTCGGTTACGGTAACTGGTTAGTGAATTACGACCAATGACGATAATAGATCCCAATAAAGCACCGATTAAAAACGCAATCATCAGAGCAATACCTCTCCTGGGACTTAAACGTTTGATGGGTAAGTCGGGCTGAGAAATAAAGCGATAGGATTGCAGGTTCTCAACTTCAATTTTAAGGTGCGTAACGGCAAGTAGCGCGCGCTGTGCATCATAATATTCCTTACTGAAATCGAGCGGTTTTGAATTCTCATTCTCAACCATAGCCTTAAGCGCATTGCTGCCTAATAAATATAAAGTGTCATCAGAAAGAAACTCAGCCTGATTTACTTGCAATTTACCTACATCAGAAGCATCTGCAATTTTTAAAGCCTGTTTGATAACATCGAGACGATGCTCTTTCTGATTCAATGCAACTTGCTTATAGGTATCTAATGTATTGTTAAGTTCTCGAGTTTTGACACTTAAATTTCTTTTAATATCATCGCCATAATCTTTGACGACTTCATTATTAATTTGAGAAATATATTGAGTTAATTGCATTTGCGCTTGCTTTGCACTTTGTCCAACGAGTGAAATATTTAGTGCATCTTCGCTTCCTTTAACTGGACTCAATGTCAACGTGACAGGCGTCTCAAGGTTATTCAGCGCCCCTGCAAGCGCACTCATAGAAGCAGTAAAACGGTTGAACAATTGGCTTTGAAGCCCAGTAAGAGAAGGTTTATCTTGCGGGGAATCAGCATAAACGATACTCAAAGCCGCGTTATAGTTAGCAACCTGGCCTGCAGCGGGAAGCGTTACTGTTGAAGTTGAAACCCACTTTTCTTTCACAAAATGGAGATAAGCAATACCAATCAAAACTGAAACGACAATGGTGGAAATAATAATAACTTTCCCACGCCATAATTGTACAATTAAATCAATTAAATCGATACCGGAATCATTTCGCTCTGCTACATACATCCCATGATGCCGGGGTGAATGCTCGTCGTTTGCATTATTTTTGTTTATCATAAATTCATTAATTCAGCTCGAATTACCTTCAATTGTGAGTTAAGGCTCCTGAGTGATAATATTTTAAAAGCCTCCTACATTGAAGAGGCTTTATTTAAATTATTATTCAAGCCATTCAGTATGGAATACACCTTCTTTATCAATGCGCTTATAGGTATGCGCACCGAAGAAGTCGCGTTGTGCCTGAATCAGGTTGGCAGGTAAGACCGCAGAGCGATAGCTGTCATAATAAGCCACTGCTGATGAGAACGTTGGTGTAGGAATTCCGTTCTGAACAGCATAAGCAACAACATCACGTAATGCTTGCTGGTATTCATCAGCAATATTATTGAAATAAGGAGCCAAAAGTAAATTAGCGATATTCACATCATCAGCGTAGGCATCAGTGATTTTCTGTAGGAACTGCGCCCGAATAATGCAACCTGCACGAAAGATTTTCGCAATTTCACCATATTGAAGATCCCAGTTATACTGATCTGACGCAGCTTTTAGCTGAGAAAACCCTTGTGCGTAAGAAACAATTTTCCCCAAATATAAAGCCTGACGAACTTTTTCAATAAATTCAGCTTTATCACCAGTGTATTTTTTGGCTGCGGGGCCCTTTAAAACTTTTGAAGCTGCAACACGTTGAGATTTAAGTGATGAAAGATAGCGAGCAAAAACAGACTCAGTGATCAGTGATAAAGGCTCACCGAGATCAAGCGAACTTTGGCTGGTCCATTTACCTGTTCCTTTATTAGCAGCTTCATCTAGAATCACATCAACTAAATATTTTCCATCATCATCTTTTTTGGTAAAAATATCTTTAGTTATGTCTATAAGATAACTGCTTAACTCGCCGTCATTCCATTGTGTAAACGTTTCAGCCAGTTCTTCATTTGTTAAATTAAGTGCCCCTTTTAGTAGAGAATAGGCTTCTGCAATTAACTGCATATCACCATATTCAATACCGTTATGAACCATTTTCACATAATGGCCTGCACCGTCAGAACCAATATAGGTTACACATGCTTCACCATCCTCAGCGCGGGCAGCAATTTTATTTAAAATAGGAGCAACAAGCTCATAGGCTTCTTTTTGACCGCCAGGCATAATTGAGGGACCTTTAAGCGCGCCCTCTTCACCACCCGATACACCTGTACCAATAAAATTGAAGCCTTGATCTGAAAGTTCTTTATTGCGACGAATAGTATCTTTATAAAAGGTATTACCACCGTCGATTAAAATATCGCCTTTATCAAGATGCGGTGTCAGTGAAGCGATTGTCTTATCGGTAGCTTCTCCAGCCTGCACCATCAACAAGATGCGACGTGGCTTCTCAAGGGAATCGACGAAATCTTCAACGGAGTAGAATGGCGCTAGCTTTTTGCCTGGATTTTCAGCAATCACTTCATCCGTTTTTTCACGTGAACGATTGAATACTGAAACAGTATAACCGCGGCTCTCAATGTTAAGTGCCAAATTACGGCCCATTACCGCCATACCTACAACGCCGATTTGTTGCTTAGACATTTTTGACTCCTTCTGTGCTCTTCGCGCCTGGCGCGATTAAAAATATGGTTAAAATCATACCCCAAAGGACACATCTTAGTAAAAAAAACTAACACTTAAAAAAAAGATCGGAAAAAACCCCATGAACGTTTCATTTAATAGAAGAATTCACAGAAAGCCTGATATGCTTGCTTAGTATAAACCTCAACGCACTGGTTAAGTGCCATAAAAAATGTTTACTAAAAATTTTACGGTTGTTGTGCTGGGCAGTATGCACAGCCTTTATTTGAGGGAAATACAAGAGTTTCATCCCTTGTGATTTTGCTCTGTAACAGATGTCAATATCTTCGCAGTACATGAAATAATTTTCGTCAAAACCCTGTACTTTTCTGTAAGAAGAACATTTAAAAGCTATGAATGAGCCTGCAACCCACTCCATGTCCACCGCCTCTTCATGAGCAGAAAAACTAGCGAAATAACATTCTCTTTTGATGCCCAATAATGATGAAAAGAAAGATATAAAAGTAGGATATTTACGTACTGATAAATCTCTATTTTTAAAACCTTCGTCTTTAAACAGAGAAATGCCTGCAACGTCAGCATCATATTTATTAATTAAAGCAGTTAAGTCATCAATACTTTTAGTATTTATAGCGACATCGGGATTAATAAGAATAAAAATATCATCGTCTTGCATCCCAAGGACGTCAACGCAGTATTTGAAGTTGATATTATTATTACTTCCGAAACCAAGCCCATAATTATTATCGATAAGATGTATTTTGTTGGTTTTACAATAAACATTCAACACACTACTGTCTTGACCTGCATTATTTTTTAAAACAACATTATACTTTGCTGCAAGATCCTGAAAAAAAAATGTCTTCATAATCATCTCAGCATGATTATGTGAAACTAATGAAATAAAAATACTCATAAAATGGCCATTTAATGGAAAATTAATTTCGCAGATGAATAAATAAAGATAATTGCACTTATCAAAATAAACAATCTATATAACGGTTTACTGGATACGGTAAAAACATTCATCGCGAGCACGAAGAATAAAATATCATATATACAATAAAAGTCAGACAACCTTATTGCTAATGAATCATTCCCTCTAAAAAACCACCCAAGCACTAAACTGAAATAAGAAATAAAAAAAGACAAATAAAGTAAATGATTTTTTCTTACAAGTTCTTTATCTTGATTAAGATAAATCCAGCGCAGAAAAAAAATAAACACTATAATTTTTATTAAAACATAAGTATTCAACAAAGGAATAGCTGATGTTTGATAAGAACCATCTATATAGGGTGCAATTCTTTCTTGTAAAAATGGAATTTTCGCCATCAGCTCCATCAAAAAACGATAAGGATCGATGAGCACTACGATAAAAGATAGAATAAATGCGACAATTATAAAATTAAAGAGATTAGCTTTTTGCCTTTTCATCAAAAATGAATGGAGTGGAATAACCACCAATATTAAAATAGACGAAAGATGAATTGAAACTGCGAATAAAAAAATACTACCGGCACGTAATCTATATGCCTTTAAATAGAAAAAGAAAGACAAAAAACAAAGACCTATGGCTGCACCAGCACGATACTGTATTAAGTCATGAATTATAAAAAGCCTAGATAAGTATAGCACACCAAACCAAAAAAACATCTCTGCATTAAGAAACCTATAGGCGACAAACATTTTTGTGCTAATCGAAATAGTAAACAAAACAAATATTACGCCCAGAACACCCAAACTTAAATAATAAGAAAAATTAGATATAAAATAATACCCTGGATCCTTTAATAAGACCCAAGTATTCAGATAAGACGCGTTTACTGAAGATTCATACCAGTTAAGATAGGATTGAAAATCAGGCGAATTTGCAAAGTCGAAGAGAATAAAAACAGCGATGGAAAGCAGAAAATATACGATTAATATAATTATTTTGTTATCTGCTTTCATCTTTTTTTACCAGAACGACCACATATTCCGTCCCAAATGCCTTTTAACATATGAGCGGTGTGTTGGAGAGGTTTTTCAGTAAAAAAAGCATATACGATGAATCTCGGAGCCAATTTAATTACTTCCATTTTCTTCCACTGAGAATGAATATGCTTCATTCTTAATAAATGAAAAACATTTCGAAAATAATAATAATGTCGAATAGGTGAATGATTGACATACGTCCGGTTCATAACCTTAATTGGCTTACCACCAATCTCATGGCTCATCTTCAACCAAGGCAATCCAAATATTTGATACCCTGCATGCCTTGCTCGAAGGCACCATTCAATATCAACAAAATCTATAAATAGTTTATCGAGCATAAATCCGATATGCTGAATAGTTGAAAGCCTAATCATAGATCCAGACGTTATCACATAAGATGCCTGAATAGGCTCATTGCCCAGAGCCGGTTGCCTGACAATTCTCTTTTTTTCGCAAACAATAAACTCAGCATTCTTATTAATTGCTTTATCATAATACGAAGGAGATACCAGACAAGTTTTCTCATCAGTACCTTCAATATATTCAATTAGCGACATTATTAAATTATCTTCAGGCTCACTATCCTGATCTAATAAAAATGCAAACTCATAATTATTTTCTATTAAATAAGAGAGTCCCTTATTTAATGCTGTTGCTATTCCTTGATTGCCATACAAATTGATGACTTTTGCAGAAGGTAACGTATAGTTTTGTGGCTTTTCACTGTTATCAACAATGACGACATCATATTTTTCACTTAACCTGCGGGCAGTCTCTACGTTTTCATTTTCAGGGTGATAAAAGACTATGATGATGCCGAATTTTTTACTATCCATTTAAAATCCACCTGCCAAAGAATGTATGCATTTGTTTAGTTTTGCTTTGATGCGCCTTTTTAAACTTGAGTTAGAGGCTTTGTGCGGCACCAAATTGAAATTCTCATTTAGAAATCTCGCATCACTTTTACCCAAACTCTTAATTTTAAACATGTTAGACCATGCCACATACATTAAGGATAGCTGATCTCGCTTTACCCCGTTTAAATATTCTTTATACCATTCATCCATTAATTTATTGATTGATGAGTCGTTTTTTCTAATAATGATAGAACACTCAAATAAACCATAATTAGAAGGAAAACCAGACTGTTTATATCTTCTCATCTGCCTGTAAATATTCCATTGCCAGTCATAGCCGATTAATAAACATTCAGTGGCCTCTTTATATAAGCAGTTCCGACCAAAATGATCATACATAAATATTTTTTCATCTTGGCTTTTAACTGTCTCCACCAACATCGTCAAATCACTTAAGATTTCTATATTGCCATCAATGTATATTGTTAATTCGTAATTATCAAAATAATGAAAAACATGTGGAGTAATTTTAATCTTACGATTGATTGTTTTCTTATCAAGTCCAGAGAATTTTTCTTCTTCATTTACCCGAATCAATTTCCAGGGATAAGGCACAGTAATGTTGGTATCACTAAAACATAAATAATCAAATTCACTGTTAATAATAGCTGGCTTTTTAATTTTATCGTATCCACCAGTAACGCAAGTGTAAACGGCAATTTTATTCATTTTTTTACCAAGAAATTAGCCAAATTACAAAGACCCCAGATTTTTTCGCTATTATCCTTAAGCTCACTCTGGTGCTCATGCCATATTTTTTCTATAACGCTGGCATTAAACTTGTCCGACGGTAATGATTTTAATCTATCGTAAGCCCAGTCTTTTAATTCGACTCTCAACCAACGTTTCATTGGAAGCGAAAATCCTTGCTTAGGTCTGTCAATCAATGTTCTATCAACATATTTATAGAGCATGTCTTTAAGAATTTTTTTCTGTACTTTATTATCGATTTTGTAATGGGTGGGTAATCTGTATGCAAACTCGACAACTTTATGGTCAAGAAATGGCGCGCGCGTTTCGAGGCTAACAGCCATAGATGCCCTGTCTACTTTCGTCAAGACATCATCTGAAAGATAATAATTTAAATCGTGAAGGCAGACTGATGTTATTCCATCTTTAAATTTTGGCGTAGAATCTGGGAAAAGCTGCGAATCATTTAACATAGGGAAATCTGAATTTCTGTATTTATCCATCCAGAAATCATTAAGTTGATATGGCTCTTTAAAATTCCATGCGAGCGATAAGTTTTCAGCTCTTTGCAAAAAGGGATTTAAGCCTTTTATTTTTAACCTTTTAAGCGTGTTTGAAATTCTTGTTACGGGTAGTGCCGATAATGCATTTGTTTGCCATAATTTCTTTAAAAGCGGGTACTGATTATAGCCCATGAATAACTCATCGCCACCATCCCCTGATAAAGCTACTGTCACATGTTCCCGAGCAAATTTACTCACCATAAAGGTGGGTATTTGGGAACTGTCTGCAAAAGGCTCATCCCAAATTTTTGGAATTTTATCGATTATATTAAGGGCTTCACCTGGAGTTATATTATAATTGAAATGTTTTGTTCCAAGATATTTCGCGATTTCAATAGCATGTTGCGATTCATCGAACTCCTTGTCAGGCATTCCAATTGAAAAAGTGGTGACGTTTTGATTATTCTTTTTAAGTAATGCAACAACAGCACTTGAATCAATGCCTCCGGATAAGAAGGCCCCCACTTTTACATCAGCAATAGACTGTAGCGCTATCGTGTTGGTTAATATACTGTCTAGTTCTTCCAAACAGTCGTTATAATCTTTTTTATCAAAATTATCATCAGTTACTGATGCCTGAACTGACCAATAGCAGATAGGCTGGACATCAGATTTTGCCAACATATCTTCATACGTTAGATGCAAGTAGTGAGCTGCTTTTAATTTTTTAATATTCTTATATATAGAGTTGGGTGATGATATGTAGTTTTTATGTAGAAATCCATTAACGGAATCCCAATTAATTTCTTTATCAAATTCCGGGTGTTCTTTCATCGCTTTGATTTCAGATGAAAATACAAAAGACCCACCCAAATACCCATAATATAATGGCTTTTCACCCATACGATCCCGCGCTAAACTCAACGTTCTTTTGCGAACGTCCCATAGCGCAAAAGCATACATCCCTGTTAGGTTCTCAAGTGTCTTAGATAAACCCCATTCAATGATGCACTTTAACAAAGTTTCAGTATCTGACATCCCTATCCAATTTATTGATAGCGTGCTTGACAATTTGTTACGTAGTTCAATATGGTTATAAATTTCACCATTAAAGGTTAAAACGTAATTGCCACAATCACTGACCATTGGCTGATGGCCGGACGCTGTTAAGTCTACAATTGATAAACGAGTATGGCCAAAAAATAAATTGCAAGAATCGTCATGCCAAATGCCATCGGAATCAGGCCCCCTATGTTTAATGGTAGCCAGCATATCAGTAATGATATTTTTGTTATTGTTTTCACCAATAAATCCAACTATCCCACACATGACGCTCTCCGAAAAAATATTCTTATGAAATATATTAAATTGATAATCTGAGCTAATCCAAGTCCTAGTAACCAACCTTCAGTGCCTAAAAATTTCAAAAAGAAACCACCTAGAAACATTGAAACAATGGCTATTAAAATATTAATTTTAATTATTTTACCACTTTTATTAATAAGATTTAGATAACCTGTTATGACTGGACCATAAATACCAAGGAAAATATAAAATGCAGCCGAATACAAAACTTTATATGCACCCTCGTATTGGCTACCAAATATATAATTTTCTATTTGAGCCTCAAAAAAAAACAAGCCTAATAAAATACAAAACGAGAATAACGTATAAACACCTACGACAAACAGGACTGTACTCCTATATTTTTTGAAGTCATTATTGAAGATTACAGTCAACTTAGGATACGCTGCCACATGGGTTAATATACCCAATGAAATAAAAAGATTCATGAACCTTTCAATGGCGGCATAAACACCACTCTGGGCGGAACCATAAAAATACGAGACAATTAAAACACCTGACATTGTGTACAGTGCTGAAATCATCTGCGATATAAAAATATCGCGACCATCCTTGATTACACCGAAAGGTTTTAAAATTTTTATTTTATCTAAATGCCTGACAGAGGAAATAAATGTTAACAAACCATTAATTGCTGCTGATGAAACCAGACACATGATAGCTATAGCATAGCCATCGTTTTTTTCCAAAAAAAAGTAAGCAAGAATAAATGTTGCTAAAGAGCCTAAGATGGAGCAAACACTACTGATTAAAAAATTACCATTATATTGCAAAAACCATGCACTATTTAAAACCCAAGAAAAGGGCATAACAAGAAACAAAAGATAGATTAGACTGTATTTTTCCTGACTTGTAAAAAAATAAACTAAAAAAATTAACGTTACCAGCAAAAACAAAACCCCTTTTGCTGACAGTATTATATTAAAAAAATATTCTTTTTTATCACTATTTTCAGCTATTAATTTAGGCCCAGTCATATTGAAGGAATATTGGATTATGACGGACATATAGGTAACCAGACTTAAAAACACAGACAACTTCCCATAATCATAGACACCAATAATCTTAATAATCATTGGTGATACATAAAATACTGTCAGGCCACCGAAGAAAAACTGAATAGCTAGAAAAAAATTATCAAAAACTATTTTTTTGTAATGCCCCATACTACTATCTCATGTTGCGCGTAAGTTCAATTATTTATATTAGTCTTGAGCTTTTTGATTAAGCTGATAATTTTTTAACTATCAGCTTATTGATCTATACTTTTAACGCACTTTGTTAAACGCAGGTTGATTGCTGTCTTTATTAGAAAGCAGAGGAGAGCTTATTACAGGCCACTCAATACCAATGTCAGGATCATTCCACATCAGACCTCTGTCACTTTCTGCATGATAATAATTTGTCGTTTTGTATAAGAACTCGGCAGAATCACTTAAGACTAGAAAACCGTGAGCAAACCCCTCAGGAATCCACAATTGACGTTTGTTTTCAGCCGACAAATGCACACCAACCCACTTGCCATAAGATGAGGAATACTCACGTATGTCAACGGCCACGTCATAGACTTCACCCATAACACAACGGACTAACTTACCCTGAGAATAAGGTGGAATTTGATAATGCAATCCTCTGAGGACGTTTTTAGCAGACTTAGAATGGTTGTCTTGAACAAACTCAACCTTTCGCCCGACCGCTTCATCGAATTTTTTCTGATTAAAGCTCTCCATAAAGAACCCGCGCTCATCACCATAAACTTGTGGTTCTAAAATAAGCACATCTGGAATATCAGTTTCAATCACTTTCATGCTTAATAGCCTTTCAACATTTTCATCAAGTATTGCCCATAGGCATTTTTCAAAAGTGGTTTAGCTAATGTCTCAACTTTTTCAGCTGATATAAACTCTTTACGGAAAGCGATTTCTTCAGGACAAGATACTTTTAGCCCCTGCCGTTCTTCAATCGTCGCAATGAAATTGCTTGCCTCAATCATACTTTGATGTGTTCCCGTATCCAGCCATGCATAACCTCGCCCCATCATGGCTACAGACAGGCGTCCCTGTTCAAGATAGAGACGATTGATATCAGTGATTTCGAGTTCACCACGAGTAGAAGGCTTGAGATTCTTAGCCATTTCGACCACGTCGTTATCGTAAAAGTATAAACCTGTGACCGCGTAGTTACTTTTGGGCGTATCAGGTTTTTCTTCCAGGCTTATTGCCGTGCCTTGCTTGTTAAACTCAACAACGCCATATCGTTCTGGATCATTTACATGATAGGCAAAAACAGTCGCGCCATTTTCTTTTTCAATAGCGGCTTCCATAAGTTTCGGCAAGTCATGTCCATAAAATATATTGTCACCTAATACTAATGCGACATTACTGTTTCCAATGAAACTTTCACCAATAATAAATGCTTGAGCTAATCCGTCAGGAGAAGGCTGAACCTTATATTCTAAATTGATGCCCCACTGACTTCCATCACCGAGTAACTGCTGAAAACGCGGTGTATCTTGGGGCGTACTTATAATTAAAATGTCTCTAATCCCGGCCAGCATTAGCGTAGAAAGCGGATAGTAGATCATAGGCTTGTCATAAATTGGCAGTAACTGCTTACTGACAGCCATCGTTACAGGGTAGAGACGGGTTCCAGATCCACCCGCAAGGATTATGCCTTTACGCTTTTCCATATCTTTTCTCTTTAAGCACAAAATGCCCGATTTCAGGCATTAGCGGATTGTCAATTTTTTTTACTCAATAGTTCATTCAGGGTACGCTTAACACCCTTTTCCCATTCAGGCAAATTCATCTTAAATGTCTGCTGGAATTTAGTATTATCTAGTCGCGAATTATTTGGTCGGGGTGCTGGCGTTGGATAAACACTGGTTGGAACTGCTTTTACTCGTTCAAGTTCAAGCATAGCACCGTTGTTGCGCGCTTCAGAAAATACTAATGATGCATAATCAAACCACGTGGTGATACCGCTCGCTACCAGATGGTATATACCGGAAACCTCGGGTTGGGAAACGGCAACACGAAGCGCATGAGCTGTACAGTCGGCCAGTAACTCCGCACCAGTAGGTGCGCCATACTGATCGTTAATGATTGACAGTTCTTTTTTATTTTTTGCAAGGTTCAGCATCGTTTTAGCAAAGTTATTTCCTTTTGCAGCATAAACCCAACTTGTGCGAAAGATAAGATATTTGGAGCTGTGCATCTGTATTGCTTTTTCACCCGCTAATTTACTTGCACCGTAAATATTAACAGGCTCCGTAATATCACTTTCACGCCACGGCATTTCGCCTTTGCCCGAAAAAACATAATCTGTCGAGTAATGTACAATCCATGCATTGATTTTTTCGGCTTCTTTAGCAATAACCTCAACGCAGTCCGCATTTAATAAATAAGCTTGTTCAGTGTCAGACTCTGCTTTATCGACTGCCGTATAAGCCGCAGCATTAACAATGATGCATGGTTTGAGCTGCCTGATGGTTTGCGCAATCGCATCAGGTTGGCTTAAATCACCACAATACGCTTGCGAATGCCTGTCAAGCGCAACAACATTCCCTAGCGGCGCGAGTGCTCTTTGCAGTTCCCAGCCCACCTGCCCTGATTTACCTAAAAGCAGGATATCCATTACTGCCGTTCTCCGTAGTTCTCTTCGATCCAGCTTTTATATGCACCGCTTTTCACATTATTAACCCATTCAGTATTGTCTAAGTACCACATTACCGTTTTACGGATACCACTTTCGAAGGTTTCCTGAGGTTTCCAACCAAGATCGTTTCCAATTTTGCTCGCATCAATGGCGTAGCGGCGATCGTGTCCAGGCCTGTCTTTCACATAGGTAATTTGCTCACGGTAGGAAACATCTTTGGGGACGATCTCGTCTAATAAATCGCAAATTGTGAATACAACATCGAGATTTTTCTTCTCGTTATGACCGCCAATGTTGTATGTCTCCCCTATTTTTCCAGATGTCACAACCGTATAGAGCGCTCTCGCATGATCCTCGACATATAGCCAGTCACGAATCTGGTCACCTTTGCCATAAACAGGTAATGGTTTACCTTCTAACGCGTTTAGTATGACGAGAGGAATAAGTTTTTCTGGAAAATGATAAGGACCATAATTATTCGAACAATTGGTAACGAGGGAAGGCAAACCGTAGGTTCGTGTCCATGCTCTGACCAGATGATCGCTGGATGCCTTCGAGGCAGAGTAAGGACTGCTTGGCGCATATGACGTGTTTTCTGTGAACAAGGGGAGCGGTTGAGATTCTTTTACTTCATCGGGATGAGGCAAGTCACCATAAACTTCATCCGTCGAGATGTGATGAAAACGAAAATCGTTTTTCTTAATGTCGCCCAGCGTCAACCAGTACTTCCGCGCTGCTTCCAGCAGAGTGTAGGTCCCAACAATATTGGTTTCAATGAAAGCGGCTGGGCCAGTTATTGAACGATCAACGTGGCTTTCTGCTGCCAGGTGCATGATTGCATCTGGCTGGTGACGGTCCAGAATCGAGATCATTTGGTCTGCATTACATATGTTTGCATGTTCAAAACTGTAACGCTCATTGCTCTCAATCCCCTTGAGTGACTCGAGATTGCCTGCATAGGTCAGTGCGTCAACATTTACAACGCTGTCTTGCGTATTTTTGATTATATGACGAACTACCGCGGATCCAATAAAACCTGCACCACCAGTCACTAAAATTTTCACGATTCATATCCAGAATATTAATTCAAGTCCAACACTTTGGGCCAATATCTAATTAATTAGCTCAAGATGCAATTTACTTTGTGTGTTAAATTTAGCCTTCGCTACAGCCAAAAACTTACATCTTAGCCGTAATAAATTTAAGGTCAGAATTTATCTGCTAATACTTCATTTTCATTCTGATTTGAGAGCTTAATTGAGTTTATTCTATGAAATCTTGCTGACTTATTGATGGCCGCATTAAAGGTGAAGAACAGACCAATGAATGCCAGCAATTGCCAACAATCACCTATTCCCATGCTTTCCGATACAATCCCAATCGTTGCAAGCATAGCGGCACAGAAGACCATGACAGTAAGTGCACCACGACCGGTCAGACCTCCTCTCATCAACAAATGGTGAAGGTGCTCTCTGTCAGGCCTGAAAGGGCTGCAACCACGTCGGATACGTGAACTCATTACTCGGACCATGTCCATCAAAGGAACCGCTATTAGCCAGAGCGCTGTTACAGGCCGCATCACTGCCTCACTTCCCTGAGTCGCGATCATAAGTAACCAAATTACTGTAAATCCAATAAGTGTACTTCCTGCATCACCCATGAAGACTTTAAATTTCTTACCCCATGGAATACCTAAATTCAATAAAATATAAGGCAGGCAGGCCGCCATCAGGCATGTGCACCATAATGCAAGCTTAGGATTACCTCCCAGTTCAAAAACGATACCAAGCGCGCCAAATGTCACACATGATAAAGCTCCTAACAGGCCATCAATACCATCAACCATGTTAAACGCATTAATGGCCCCGATGACGGCAAAGAGTGTAAATGCATAACCAAACATACCCAGCACTAACTGAAATCCAAATAAAATATTACCAAGTGAGTACAGGTAGTAGCCATTCCACATCATGATGCACGCCATTAAAGCCTGAATCAGTATACGAGGAATAACAGGCAGATCGAAACGGTCGTCAATCACACCAACAGTTAACAGCACGGTGGCACAGAACATATAAATGGTAAAGTCAGGTAGCCAGCCAGGCTGCATGACATAAAGTATCCATAGTGATAAGTAGACCGAAACGCCGCCAACTAAGGGAATGTGTCCTTTATGCTGCTTTCGGTCGTTAGGCTTATCGACCAGTCCGACCTTGCGAGCGACCTTGCGCGCAATGAAGAGCAACGCAAATGCACTTAGAAAAACACAAACGATCTCTTGCATGTATGCACCACTGCTAAGTTGTCATATTTTAACCACGCTACCGCCCCTGGCTATCGCAACCACCTGCGTAAACGTAGCTTTAGCCATCGTTAAGCATAGACTGCATTACATAATGGCGTTGTCTTGCCGGGTTAATAATTTCGGAACCCGGGCTAACTGATAAAAAACCTTACGATTCTCGTACTATCCTGGCTTCTAGACAAGGTTTAAAAGGCCACTTTTTGACAATTTTGTAATTACTCCCGCTCCGAGGTTACAAATTTGTGCATTTAATCTACAAAGTTGCTTTTTCAGTTATAAAGTGAGTGAAACGTGAAACCCGTAGCTCATTGATTAAATGTATAGATAACGTCCAATCATCATAAATTTTCACTTAACTTTATGTGATTATTTTTTAGACAAATATCATTCAGACAGATGTTACTTTGGGGGCACAAAAAAACCCCATATTTTCAATTGCTTCTTCAGCGATTGAACGATACGAGGCTTTTTTAGGTAATCGTTCGGTTTTTAACGAAACCCTTCCGGATTCTTCGACTGCCAGTTCCACGTATCACGCATCATCGCATCGATACCACGCGAAACCCGCCAGTCCAGTTCCTGGTTGGCCAGCGACGCATCCGCCCAGAATGCCGGAAGATCACCATCACGACGCGGCTTGATTTCAAACGGAATGGACTTGCCTGAGGCTTGCTCAAACGCCTTGATCATTTCCAGCACAGAGAAGCCTTTCCCACCCCCCAGGTTATAGGCTTTATAGCCTTCAATTTTATCGAGGTGGTCCAGCGCTTTCAAGTGGCCTTCAGCAAGGTCAACGACATGGATGTAGTCACGCAGACAGGTGCCGTCTGGCGTATCGTAGTCACCACCAAACACGCCGAGTTTATCCAGACGACCTATAGCGACCTGGGCAATGTAAGGCAGCAGATTGTTAGGGATACCGGTTGGGTCTTCGCCAATCTCGCCCGACTCATGCGCACCGACCGGGTTAAAATAACGCAGCGCAATGGTTTTAAACTTCGGCTCAGCTTTGGCGAAATCCCGAATGATAAATTCGACCATTAGCTTAGAGGTGCCATATGGGCTGGTTGTGCCGCCAATCGGTGTGGTTTCCACGTAAGGCACCGGGGCATTGGCACCATAAACAGTAGCGGAAGAACTAAAAATGAAGTTCCAGACGCCCGCGTTGCGCATCTCTTCAAGCAGTACGACCGTACCGGATACGTTATTTTCGTAGTATTCCAGAGGCATACGCGTGGATTCACCCACCGCTTTAAGTGCGGCGAAGTGAATCACGGCAGAAATGCTGTGAGAGGCAAACAGGTCACGCAGGCAGGCGCGGTCAAGAACGTCGCCTTCGATAAACGTTGCTTTCTTGCCGGCGAGTTTCTCAACCCGATTGATGGCCTCACGCGAGGCATTGCACAGATTATCAAGTACCACCACATCATCACCGCGCTCAAGCAGTGCCAGCACTGTGTGGGAGCCGATATAACCTGCCCCGCCCGTTACCAAAATAGCCATCTCTTCTCCCTTTCTGCCGCGTTAGCCGCGGCGAATGATAGTTGATTACTTCGCCAGAATTTTCTCGATCGCTTCGCGGAAGTCGCGGCCCTGAGCGTTATTGCGCAGACCGTAGGAGACAAATGCCTGCATGTAACCCATTTTACGTCCGCAGTCGAAACTGTGACCCGTCATGAGTGAGACATCGACCGTTTTCTTCTTACTCAGGCTGGCGATAGCATCCGTTAACTGAATACGGCCCCATGCGCCCGGTTCGGTACGCTCCAGCTCAGCCCAGATATCGGCTGAAAGCACGTAGCGTCCCACCGCTGCCAGGTCTGAGTTTAACTCGGCCGGATGCTCAGGTTTCTCAACGAAGTCAGTAATCGTGCTGACATCACCTGGGTTTTCCAGCGGCTGCTCAGTCGTGATCACTGAGTATTCAGACAGATCGTAGTCGGTGAGGTGTTTTGCCAGCACCTGGCTGTGACCAGTCTCTTCAAAACGCGCAACCATCGCCGCCAGATTATATCGTAAATGGTCAGCGGTGGAATCGTCCAACAGCACGTCAGGCAGGACAACCACAAAAGGATTGTCGCCGATCATAGGACGCGCGCAGAGAATAGAATGCCCCAGGCCCAGTGGCTGCGCCTGACGCACGTTCATGATGGTCACGCCCGGCGGGCAGATTGACTGGACTTCACTCAGCAACTGGCGTTTAACGCGTGCTTCCAGCAGGGCTTCGAGTTCATAGGTGGTATCGAAGTGGTTTTCTACCGCATTCTTGGACGCATGGGTGACCAGCACAATCTCTTTGATCCCTGCTGCAACACACTCATCAATGATGTATTGAATCATTGGCTTGTCCACGACAGGCAGCATCTCTTTCGGAATGGCTTTAGTCGCCGGAAGCATATGCATACCGAGACCCGCAACCGGGATTACTGCTTTAAGCTTGGTCATAGTTATTCCATCTAATGAAGTGAAGACATGCGTCAATTATGCCGGATGGACCGGAAAAGGAAGTATAATCTTTATCTGAAAAGCCGACACTAACTCGCTGTGAAATCTTACAAATTCGGGATTTTACCTAGAGTAAACATCCCCATAAACTGAGTTAACACAAACAGTAAAGACCGGCCACATGAGCGGCAGAGAAATTGACGTCGCCGTTTTTGGTGCCAGCCATAAAAAGAAACGGGCGACCTAAGTCGCCCGTTGTTATTGGCATCACAGCCACTGTTCAAACCATTCTGGCATCACGAAAAGGTCAAAGTGATTTACCAGCAGCATCAGCCCCACAAACAGGACCGATACAGATACCCACTGTCGGGCATAAGGGATGAAGCGAATACCAATAACCGGCTTGATAAAGAACGGATGCGCCAGCGCTGAAATCAGCACCTGTGAGATCGACAACGTCAGCGCGACGTAGAGCACGTTTGGCCAGATAAAGGTGGTCGCAAGCACAGCCATGACGACCAGGCTGGCCACGATGTTCCAGTAGAACTCCACGTTGGTTCGGCCATTTGCCTGTGAAATGGCGCCAGTTAGTCCACCCATCGGACGCAGCATGCCAAACAGCAGCATCAGCGGGATAAGATGATAAACCTGCTCGTGAGACGCACCATACAGAATGCGTACGATGACAGGAGACAAGATACCGATAGCAAGGTACATGGCACTGCTGAAGAGCATAATCACCAGCGTGCCTTTCAGGAACAGCTTCTTCAACTGCTCGGGATCCTGCTGTTTTTCCGCGAAGCGCGGTAGCGCCAGACGGTTAATCACCGGCGAAACCAACTTCAGGGGCTGCAGTACCAGCTCTTTCGCCAGAGAATAGACGCCGAGCATTTCTGCCCCCATCACTTTACCTACCACCAGCGCATCGGCCTGAGTACGAAGCTGGTTAATGGTCTGCGAACCCAGTTGATAGATACCGTAACGAATCGCACTAAAGAAAGTCTGTTTATCGAACTCCCATGTGGGACGCCATGACTTCTCACCCAGCGCGATCATGCACAGGATGCGGGTAAAGGCGTTAATAAACAGCCCCAGAATCGCGGCGGCCACCGTCAGCGAGGTAAACTCCAGCATCGCCACCACGCACAGGAAGGCAAACAGTTTGGTGCCCATTTCGATCTTCGCCAGCGACACCATGCGTTTGGTTTTAATGTAGTGGGCCTGATATTGCGAAAGATGCCCCAGCACCAGAAAGTTCAGGCTCGTCAGCATAATCAACCCTACCAGTTCCGGCAGATGATAGAACCAGGCAACAGGCCAGGCAATCAGCAGCATGACAACGCCGGTACATAAGCTGAGCGAGACGTTGACCCAATAGATGGTGCTCTGTTCGCGTCGGGTAATATTCTGGCGATGGACCAGATAACTGCTCATGCCCATGTCCTGCAGCACGCCCGCCACCGCTAAAATAGCGTTGATGATCGCCAACAGCCCCAGCTCATGGGTTTCGAGTTTACGGGCGAGAATACTCAGTTGAGCAACCTGTAATACAGCAGAGAAACAGGTACTGCCAAACAACCAAATCGCCTGTGACTTTATTCCACTCAAACCATTTGCTCCAGAATCTGTGCCAGCTCGCGATACGCGATGTGCTGATTAAACTCGGTTTCAACTTTATGTCTGGCTGCGGCAACAACCGGTGCCACGTCCACCGCGCCTTCTGACAATTTCAGCAGCGTCTCGGCCAGCGCCTCGGCGTCATCTTCCTTCACTAACCAGCCAGAAACGTTATTTTCGATCAGTTCCGGAATGCCGCTGTGGAAGGTGGAGACCACTGGCAGCCCTACCGCCATCGCCTCCATCAGCGCAACCGGAATGCCTTCCATGTCGCCATCTGCGGCCGTTTTAGAGGGCAGCAGAAATATATCCGCTTCGTTGAGGGCCTGACGGATCTCTTCCTGAGGTTTGAAACCCGGCATCGTCACGCAGTCGTCCATCTCTTCGCGCGCAATAAAGTCACGCATCATCTGATCCTGATCGCCATTGCCAATGATGGTGTACTGGAACTGGCCACCGCGCTGTTTCAGAATGGCGCTGGCTTTCACCGCCACATCCAGTCCTTTCTTTTCGGTCAGACGGGCAACGGAAACAATGCGCAACGGTGTATGGAAGGCATCACGCGGCTGGAAATTGAATTTTTCAGGTTCAATTCCCATGCGGGTAACGTGAATTTTTTCAGGCGGGCAGCCCATTTCAATCAGCTTGTTCTGCCAAAGATGGCTGATGGGCAACATCAGCTCACTCTGCTGAAACAGATTACGGTAATCCTGCTTATGCTCGTCGAGGATGTGACGACGAGAGATATCCGCCCCGTGAAACACCGTTGCCTGTTTGCCCTTCAGGATACCCAGTTCACGCAGTTTATTCGCCAGCGCCCCGGCATAGCCGAAATGCACCAGGAAAACATCCGCGACATAGGTCTGACGCGCATTGGCAACGATCGCCGGCAGCAGCAGCTTACTGGACTGTGCGCCATAGCGGCGCACGTTTAGGGAACGGAGTAACGACACTTTGGTGATTTTGGGCAGAACCAGTTTCAGCCGCTGTCCCAGCTTGTCCGTCAGGGAAATTTTTTCTTCGGGTAACAGGTAATGCGTCTTTGCCGCCAGACCATATTCGTCAAATGCGCCGTGGCGGTTGACCAGGTCTCCCGGAAATACCGAGATAATCTCAACGTCGTAACCGGCATCAATAAAATGAGTGACCTGGTTGAGAACAAAGGTTTCAGAGGCAACCGGGAAACGCATCGTGAAAAAAGTCAGTTTCATCACATCATCCTATTACGTTTAGAATCTCTTCAGTGATTCTGTTACCTACTTCCCTTTCATGCGCCACGGCGGTTTCGACGTTTTGCTTGATCGTGTCGTAGTCGGCCAGGATAGCCTGAACTTTATCAATCAGCGAACCGTCCATCAGGCTCTGAACATCGGTAGCCATTTGCGGCAGACCTAGCTGATTCATGACGCCCATGGATTTGTGTTCATAGTTGATGGCGACCGCTGGCGTACCAAAGTTCATCGAGATGATGGCAGAGTGCAGACGGGTTCCGATGGTCAGGTGACACTCGCTGAGGAGGACACCTAATTCGAGGTCATTAAATTCATCCATTACAACGTGGTAGTGCTCTGGCTGCTCAACGCGATCGCGCAAAGTGAGCGCCACCATACGGTCATCTTTGGCGTAGCTGTCGATGCCCGTACAGGTAGATAAGGCGACGACCTGATAACCGCTGGCGATCATGGCGTTGATCACGCGACCAAAGGCGGCTTCGTATTCCTGCTGCGTGACGCCCAGACGCTTATCAAATGGCGCCAGTTCACGGACCGTAATCGCGATGGTTTTGCGGGTGCGAATCACGCTCTGCCAGTGCTGCAGACTGTGGCTGGGGTTTTCAACGTGACGGGCACGTACCAGGAAGGCCGTATCCACACCGGGCATCACCTTTGAGCTGGTCACGCCATCGCGCTTCATCAGGTCAAGGCTAACGGACTCACGCAAGATAAGGCGGTCAACCCGGTCAAACACGAAGTTGGCCAGTTGATTAGTGCGGGCGTTCTGGAAAGGTCCAACGGAGTGGCCAATCAGGTAAAGCGGCTTCTTAGCCAGCAGCGCGCAGAGCGCATGGTCAAACTGAGTCACGCCATACAGATCGACAAAGAATGAACCGCCCACCTGAATGACCGCATCGTACTGCGCCAGACTTTCCGTGAAGGCTTTGAGGTGTGGCGGCACGGAGAAGGATTTGTAGGGTCCACCCTTGCCCAGATGCGCCATCATGATATTCGGCATCAGTCGGTTAGCGACTTTGCGTTTAACAGAGCCAATCAGGCCCTTACCCGAGGAGTTGTTGTGCAGGAAGAGCTTATCCTGCTGAATATGTTGCTGAAGCAGATAACCGGAGCTGGTTGGATAACGGCTTATCACATCAATATCCACATCGTTGCGCGCGGCCTGAATTGAATCAATCAGTCCACGCAGAATCGCGCCATCCCCACGATTCCCACAGGTATGGTTACCCACCAATAAAATCTTCATAAAAACTCCGAATAATTTTTTCTAATTCTACCGACCGCCCAGTTCCGAAACGGGCAAAATGAATAGGGAGAAAAACAGCAAATAAAAATCCTGCACCAACATCCCAGATGCTGTTGGTGTTGGCTGCCGTATCAGGGCAGCCCTCTCTGACTACGATTTAATCGCAAAATACGGTAAGGCGACCTGCTTACCGTTAATAACGACAGACACGAATCCTTCAGGTTTGCTGGTATCCACCTTGTCATCAGACAACGCGCGGGAGGCCAGCAATAAATCCCCCTGCTCATTCGCGCCCACGCCCGCTTTACCGTTATGCAGGCTAAAGCGCTGCGGCGCGGCATGACTGCCGCTGTCCGGCGTAGCTTGGGTCATTTTGGCATCGACCCGCGCACAGCGGCCGGTGACAAAGCGATCTTTCGCCGTGCTCTTGATCATCACCGCTGCCGAAGGCGTCCAGCCTGCCAGCCTGATGAAAACCTGCGTGTCGGTATCGGTTTTAGCGACGTAGCGCACATCCACCACCGGGCTGCTGCCTTCCGCCGACCAGCTGGCTTCAGCATGGTCTTTCTTGCGTTGAACGTGAATAACCGCCCGGCCGCCGGTGTTTTTCCCACTGATGAGGTTCATCAGCGGCTCACCGTCCGTGCCGTTATTGAACTGCGACTGTCCAAAAATTTCGATTTCCCACGAGTCGCCAACGGTGGGGGAATAAAGATTGCCCAGTTCAAACCACACGGCCTGATTGGTGTTGTTTTCCAACAGCCAGCGTGAGGTCAGATAGTTATATTTCAGGCTGCCATCGATCGCGACGCCGTAGGACTCAACGCGGGTCGATCCCATTTCCCAGGCGCTTAGCCAACGATCGCCCTGCTCTGAGTTGTCAATCCAGCTGCCGGATTGCAGGTTGGTCTGACGCGTATTCAGGCGGGAGTGCCAGGCAATCAGCGGGTTCTTGCAGTCCTCAAGGCTTAAGGCATCGATAATCCATTGACCGTTTGAGATATCGCCGGGATTATCACAGTGCTCAATCCAGCCGTTGTGAATCAGCGACTGGCTGCAGCGCGGCAGGTTGAGAACTTTGCCGCCTTTACAGTGCTGGGCGTTAAAGTTTGACAGCTCAATCGCGGTACTGTGGTCCCAGTTCCCCTTTTTCTGACCAGACCAGCCGGCCTGAATCACGTCGCCCGTACAGGCTGAGGCGTACCACTGGTCAATCTTACAATCCAGCGTATCCAGCAGGCTGAGCGCGGTGCCGCCAACCCGGTTGAAGCGCAGGCAGGCCCCACGGAAAAACTGTCCGCCCGGGCAGGTATTACGGAACAATCCCTGCTTATTGGGATGCGTATCCGTATTGCCGTTAAATATCAGGTTAGAGATTTCCACCCAGCGGGCGCTGACCTCGAAAACAAACGGCGATTTGCCGTCGGAGACGATGCTGGTCGCCGGGAAATACCCAAAGTTGACCATCGCACCGGAGATGCGGAAGAAACGGCGCTCCTCCTCACCGAAGTTACAGGCGGAAACGAAGAACGTGCCCGCAGGGAACTGTACGCAGATAGGCTGATCGCTCTGCTGCGACCACTGGTACATCGCTTTAATCGCGGGCGCACTGTCGGTTTTGCCGTCGGCGATAGCGCCAAAGTCAAACAGCGAGAGTCGGTTATAGTCATCGACTACGCGACGCCAGTGAAAGCCGTCGCCGCTGAAAATCACCCCCTGATCGTCCTGCGCCGGCTGGAAACTGCCGACGAATTCGCCGCCCCCCACTTCCAGGCCGGGGTGCCAGCTTTTGAGCTTGATCTTCGCGCCTTCAAACAGCGGGCGCGTCTTGCGCAGATCGTCCACCGAGGGGATCTCACCGATTAGCTGATAACCCGCAGGCTGTGCCAGACGCTGACTAAAGGCAGCCTGGCCCGGCTGGCTGACATCCGGGATGTTAAAGACCATCTGCCCGTTGCTGTCTTCCAGCGCCATAGAGTGAGACGGATTCGCGATCAGCGCCGCATTATCCTTTACAAACTGGTCAAAATTCCCCTTATTCAGGGTAATCGGCTGGGTGATTTGTGCCAGCTTGCCGCTGGCATCGCGCAGGAACACGGGGATCTGGTTACCCGCCTGGCTGGCATCGCTTCCCGATTTACCGATCCACAGTTTTCCCTGGAAGTTTTGCCAGAACTGCGGCGGCATCGCGTAGACATTTTCAGGCGTCAGAATCGGAACATCGCCTTTGGGTACCGCGCTTGCATCAACCGACTTGAGCGCCAGGCCAGTGTTTTTGGCCGCGTAGCTGGAAAAGGTGCTCACGGAGAGCGCGCCGACAAGGGCGGAGGCTGCGGTTTGCAAGACTTCTCTTCTTTTCATGCAATTAATCCCGTCGTCATGAAGGCCGTAAACTCAGCCATAAAAGGTGTCCCATGAGGCACATCAAAAGTGAGCGTCTTCAGCCCTTACACCAACGCCAGCCAGCTTTGTTTAATCTGTTTACCGTCAAACTTCAGCGCGGTTTGCTGGGTTTTTTCGCTCATGGCATAGAACAGTGCATCGTCGCTGGCCAGTTGTTCCATCCGCGCCAGAAATTCGCTTTTCTTGTTCATCGGCACCAGGAAACCGTCTTCGCCGTGATTAATAATCTCCTGTGGACCTGTCGGACAGTCATAGGCCACCACCGGCAGTGACCAGGATTTGGCTTCCAGCAGCACCAGCGGCAAACCTTCGTAACGGGAGGTCATCAGCGCCATATCGCTGTCGCGGTAGTAATCGTTGATATTGCTGACCTTACCGACGAACTTCACGCTGGAGGTAATGCCCAGCACGGCTGCCTGATCCTGTAATTGCTGGCGCAGTTCACCGTCGCCGGCAATCACCAGCGTCCAGTCAGGATGCGCTCTGGAAAAGTCACGCCAGATATCCAGTAACAGGTCGAACCCTTTCTGATTGTCCAGACGTCCCACCGCCAGCGCCTGACGATGGCGCGTGGTACGGTGCCAGGATTTGTACACCACCGGATTAGGAATGGCCTGACTGGGGATGTGCCAGCGCTGAAAGACCTGATGATCTTTATCCGTCAGGACAATGACGCGGTCGTAGAAGCGCAGTAGCAGGAACTTGAGGAACTTAATGGGTTTACTGAAGGAGTTGATGGCAACGTGCTCACAGGCATAGGCCTTGAAGCGCTTCTTTTTCAGCGTCATCAGGTTCCAGAAAGCAAACATCACGCTCAGACGACCCATGCTGATTAAAAACACGGTGTCGAAGCCTTCCTGCTGAATACGCGCCACGGCACGTTTGATGGGGTTACTTTCACCTTCGAAGCTGACGATCTGCTTGACCTTGTCGAAAGGGTAAAAGGGTTCGCCGTGCCCCTCCAGTGAGTAGATGGTGACCTCATGCGCATCACCAAGACATTCCGACATAAAGTTACAGATATTTTCGGTGCCCGCATACGAGTAAGCGTCTTTGATCACCAGGACGATTTTTTTCATGAAACGTTATCCACCTCAAATTTATACACAATCCTGCCGATCGGCTTAACGGTGTTTCAGGCTAAACAGCACACCATTCACCATATACCAGGCGTAATAGTAATAGATTTTTAACGGATTGTTTTTATAGATAATTCTTAATAGTTCGAGGTGCCATTTGGCGGCTTTGTTTTTATTACGCGAGAGGGAATTCCCTAACTCGTAATAATTCACCAGAATACTCTGAATTACGCGGGCCTGTTTGTAGCGATTAAAGAGTTCGTAGAGGAAAAGGAAGTCTTCGTGACCTTTTCGCTCAAATAAAATCCCGCCTGGCGGACGGCGGAAACAGACGGATGAGAAGCACACCCGATACTGCTTTTTGACATAGCTGTCCTGCTTAAGGTAAGGCTTTGTATAGCGAATATCGTGGTCAGCTTTGCGGGTTTTGTAATGGTATTCCGTGATGACCAGATTGTCCCCATCAGCGATAGCCTGCATCTGCTGGCGAAGCTTATCGCTGTGCCATTCGTCATCGCTGTCAAGAAAAGCGATCACCTCTTCTTGCGAAGCACGTAATCCCACATTGCGGGTTTCGGCCGCGCCCATATTGACCGCATTGTCGAGAATCGTAATACGCGGGTCCTGGCACTGCTCGCGCACCCACGCGAGTGAATCATCGGTGGATTTATCGTTGATCAGATACAGGTGCCAGTCCTGATAGGTTTGATTGATGACGGACTGTACAGCGCGTAATACCGTCTCGCGGGCATTATACATAGGCATGACAATGCCGACGGTACCAGAGTGATTATTCATTTTCATACCTGAATAAATAAAATAGACGGGGCCACCAGATAACGTTCCGGTAGCGTTAAAACGTCACGACATTCAATAGAATCAGGAGAGTGCCTTTTCGCCACCGAACCGCGCTTTCAGTTTGTCTTTCACGCGGTTCAGGAAGTAAGTGCGATTATCTTTATTGGTGAGCAGGAAGTAGCGCGCGAAGCTGACGCTCGCCATCAGCGAGTTACCGTCCATTTTGTAGCGCAGGGGCAGCTTGAATGCTTTGTAGGTGTGAATATCTCGTGCGGTAAGGTGCGGTTTCATCGTATCCAGCCAGAACAGGGAGTACTTGACCGATTCACCTTTGTGTTTGGAGCCAAACTTCGTCACCAGGTGGTAGTTGGCCAGCGGGGCGGCGATCATTTCAAACCGGTAACCCATGCGGTCGGCACGGATGCAGAAGTCATAGTCCTGATGGCGGATAAAACGCGCATCGAACTGAATTTTAGCGGCATCTTCACGCTTCAGCACGATGGTGCTGGTTTGAATAAAGCCATAACAGCCAAACAGATACTCTGCGACAGTTTCGTTTTTTGCCGGAGGCTGCATCGGCATAACCTTCAGGAACGCACCGTCCTGATAGATATTTACCTGGCTGAAGATAATGGTATTGTGCTGACCCTGCGCCTCTAGCTCCGCAATCTTTTCACTGACCTGCAGAAGCTTGTCGGCATGCCACTCGTCATCGGCATCCAGAAAACTGACATAGTCGCCCGTTGCCAGCTCAATGCCTTTGTTACGCGCGCCGGCACCGTTGAGTTTAACCTCAGACAAGACCAGATTGATGTCCAGGTCCTGATAGCGCTCACTGCGCACCACTTCCGCCAGCGCGGCGGCATCGGCAGATTTGTCATCCACGATGATGACTTCGAAATGGCGATACGTTTGTGCTTTAACGCAATCCAGCGTCGTGACAATCGATTCTGACGCGTTATAAGCCGGAATTACGATGGAGAAACGAATGTCCTTCATTGCCAGCACCTCATTAAAGTATTCAAAAATAAACAATTCAATCGACAAACGCCGAAGAAAAACCTGTGTTGTTACAGGCGACCGCCCCGCGAAGTGAAGCCGTTCACTGGGGGCGCGCCGCCGGGTCCGTTACCGAATCAGCCAGAACTCCTGGGCCACTTCGTACCCTACAACCGCCTGCTTGGTTGAGATGGTGTTGTAGTAGAGGTAATAGAGCAGGAAGAAAAACAGCATGCCAAACAGCGCCGGCTTCCAGACGCGTCTGGCCTGATAGATAAGCGAGGTCAGAATGATGGGTTCAACCTGTTGCAAATAGTTGGAAAGACGCGAACCTGACGGGAAGTTATACAGGAAGATGCGGATCGCCCCGCCGATAGCAAAACTTAAAATCAGCAAGTAGTTCAGACGATACTGGGCATAGTTTTCGCGCTTCAGTTCTTCAGTCAGCATGAAATAGAAGAAAATAAACACCAGCATGATGTTCTTCAGGTTCGAGACTGACAGGATGCTGCCATCCATTGCATAGGAGGGATCGTTGTTATAGCCCGATGCCCTTTCCCCCAGCGATCCGAGGTGTCCGGCAATCAGGGCGATGAAGCTTGAACCCCCGACGACCGAGAGCGGCAGGCTGACAACGATGATCACCACCGGCCACCAGCGCCAGTCACGAATAAACAGGAAAGGCACCAGCGTTATCACCATAACGGCGGTGTTGTGACTCATGAACGACAGGATAAAAAAGGTAAAGGCCCACCAGTAACGCTTCAGGTAGATCGTCCACAGCACCCCGAGGAACAGGGCGGAGCTTAAGCCAAAACGTATCTGATTGATGTCTTTGTTAATAAAGATGTGCGCCGAATACAGCGCCAGCGCCAGTACCGGATAAGGCGACATCTTTCTGAAAAAGAAGGCGTTAATGGATACCGCAATCGCACAGAAGACGAACAGAAACACGCTGGCGTTATGCGAAAACAGACTCGTTATCCACGCCATCGCAAAAATCAGCGGTTCGTAGCGGAAAAACGCGACGGTATTGAAAAAACCGTTGATCTGAATGCGCCGTACAAAGTCCTCAAAGAAACTGCGGTACTGGAAGTCATCCATGCCGGTGCCGAGGCCACGAATCCCCCCGAATACGATCAGAATAATAGCCGCAAAGCACAGCAGCCAGGTCAAAATATAATTTGTGCGTTCGTCTTTTTTCACCAGGATTTCGAACAGCGAAATCAGCAGCAAAAACCCTGATATATACCAATATGGAGCCATGGTGTGATTCCTTAAATCCACAAGTTCTCATGCCAACAGTGGCCAGTGCTGATTACCTTCCGGGTTGATCTCTCAGCAGGTCTGCGCCGACATCGCGACAGACAAAAGCGTGTTGATGATGAATTCTGATGATTGACGTTAGATCGTCGCTTATTGTGCGTTGTATCCAGAATCACCTGTGCAAATCGTTACGTGTCGTTATCTTGAGCCAGGGATCAAAAGGGGCGGTCAAACCCGCCCCTTTTCTTTCAGCTCTTAGCTTTTCGTTGGTTTACCGTACTCGTAGTCGTAGTAGTCATAACCATAACCGTACGAGTTAGCCGCTTTACGTACCACGGCGTTCAGGATAACCCCTTTGATTTCGATACCGTTCTGCGCGAAGCGTTTGAAGCTGACATCCACTTCTTTTGTGGTGTTGGTTTCAAAACGCGCCACCATCAGCGAGGTACCGGCCAACTTACCGATGATGGACGCATCCGTTACGGCCAGAATCGGCGGTGTATCAATCAGGACTAAATCATAGTTTTTGCTTGCCCACTCCAGCAGCTCACCCATGCGGCGGTGCATCAACAGCTCTGACGGGTTCGGTGGAACCTGTCCGCGCGGCAGGAAATCAAAACCGTATGGCCCTTGCTGAATCATGGTCGGCGTAAACTCGGTTTTGCCAGACAGGACGTTAGACAGACCAGATTTATTGTCCGCCCCCAGCAGTTCGTGGGTGTAACCGCGGCGCATGTCACCATCGATAAACAACACCTTCTGACCGGCCTTGGCCACCAGGGTAGCGAGGTTAACGCAGATAAAGGTTTTACCAATACCCGGGCTGGCGCCGGTGATCATCAGAATGTTGTTTTTCGCTTCCATCATGGCGAAGTGCAGGCTGGTACGCAGGCTACGAATCGCTTCAATAGAGAGGTCGGTTGGATTACCCAGTGCCAACAGCGTCTCATGCGGATCGGTTTTGCCTTTGTGACCGCGACGCGCCAGTGCTTCGGTATCCTTCTTACGCTGCCACTCAGAGAGCGGTACGCTGGCATAGACGTTCATGCCCAGCTCTTCCAGCTGTTCCGGGTTCTCGATTCCGTGATGCAACAGCGCTTTAAGCAGAACCACACCGACGGACACCATCAGCCCCAGAATCAGGCTGGCTGCGATGATCAGCAGCTTTTTCGGCGCAACCGGCGAGTTTGCCGTGGCGGCCTGATCGATGATGCGAACATCACCCACGGTGCTGGCCTTACTGATGCTCAGCTCTTGCTGGCGGTTCAGTAACTGCATGTAGATTTCCTGGCCTGACTGCACATCGCGGGTCAGACGCAGAATCTCCTGCTGAGTTTTCGGCATCTGCGCAATTTTCTTGTTCAGCTGCGCCTGCTCATCTTCCAGCGTTTTACGCTTTTCCAATAGCGCCCGATAGGTAGGGTGATCTTTGGTGAACAGCTGCGAAACTTCGGCTTCGCGGAACGTCAGCTCGTTAAGCTGGCTCTGCACGCTAACGGATGAATCCAGCGCAGACTTGGCTTCAAGCGACAGGTCAACGGACTCATTCTCACGGCGGAAGGCGTTAAGTTTGTCTTCCGCCTGATCCAGTTTGCCACGCACTTCCGGTAGTTGCTGTTTCAGGAACTCCAGGCTTTTCTCGGCCTGTTCGGATTTACGCTGCACGTTCTGTAACAGGTAGTTATTCACGATCTGGTTCAGAACTTTGCTGATCTGCTCCTGATCTTCACCCACATACTGCAGTCCCAGTACGCCGGTGTCTTTCCCTTTGTCTGCAACGGTCAGGTTAGACAGGATGCTGTTAATTGCCTGCAGATCGTTGAGTTTGGTGACGGTAAACGTGGTCCCCGGCTCCGCATTGATATCGCTGACCAGCATGCTCACATCGCCGTGTTTTTCGAACTGCCCTACTTTGCCTTTGAACAGCTCATCGCCATCCGCAGAAACGGTATAGCTGTCTTTACCCGTAACCTCGAGCTCAACACTGCGCTTCTCGATCGTACGCGGAATCTCCAGACGGGAGATCGCGACATTGCCAGGCTTGTTGCCCATCAGGCGCGACAGACCTTTGCCGATAACCGGGAAATAGTTCTGTGAAACCACTGCATCCAGGCCAAGATCCTGAACGGTTTTTCCCAGCACCATGCGTGATTCAAGAATCTGGATTTCGGTATCCGATGCTGGCGTCGTGGGCATCAGCGTCTGTAATTCATTCAGGACGGTGCTGGTATTCTTCTGCTCCACCTGAACCATGGCATCGGCGCTGTATATAGGCGTCGCAAACAGTGTGTAGAGCGTTGCTACCAGCATGAAAAAAGCGGTGACAGCGACGATAACCCAACGGTGATCAATAAGCTGTCCCACAAGATGCGCCAGATCCCACCCATTCGATTCCTCGCGCGGCGCGGTCATGACTTTGTTTTTTATATTCATGGATAATCCCAACTATCGGCTTAGTACGCTGACCCATTTCTGAGTGGCGTGTTCCAGTAACCCGTAAACCTCTTCAAAGGCCTCACGGCTTTTTCTGTACGGATCCGCAATTTCCTTCTGATTGAGCCAGTGCCCAAGCAGCATCGTTTTGCCGCGTGCAGCCGGATCGATGCGGTTTACCTGTTCAATGTGGCGCTTTTCCATCACCAGAATCAGGTCATACTCCCGGCACAGGCTGGCCGTTAGCTGCTGAGCCTCATGACCTTCCAGCGATAAGCCTTTTTCGGCTGCCACCTCCGTCGCCGTTTTATCCGCCGCGTGCCCAACCAGGGCGCCGAGTCCGGCGGAGGCCACAGGCAGGTGCGGCAGCGCGCGTTTGAACAGGCGCTCTCCCGTAGGAGAGCGGCAGATGTTGCCTACGCAGACGACTAACACGGACTTAATCATGGCGAAACCTTAGTTCGACCAGTTGCGGATGCGCTGTGCAGCCTGCGTCGCATCGTTAACACCGGCTATGGTTGGTATCAACTGCGATATCACGCGGTTCCAACGCGTCAGCGGCGTCGATGTCACGTAGACGATATCGTAAGGTTCAAGTTGGAATTCGGTACCCATCACCATGGATGCCGCATCTTTGGTATTCAGCTGGTAGATATTGGCGATTTTGCTGCGATCGGAGCCGCGCGTCGGTCGGATAACAAAGACCCCGGTCGCGTCGGACGTGGTTTGATCCATGCCTGCCGCATTACCCAGCGCTTCAGCCAGGGTCATACCGCTGCGGTCCATTTTCAGGGTGGCCTGCTGTTTCACTTCGCCCATGACAAACACTTTCAGGTCGTCGTTACGCGGCACATACAGGATGTCACCCGGATAAAGCAGGTGGTTCTGGCTCAGATCGCCGTTCTGCATCAGGGCCTGCAGTGACACGCGCTGCTCACGGCCGTTGTGGGTCAGGATAACGTTGCGCCAGTCTGCGTCCGCCGCTAAGCCGCCCGCTGCGTTAATCGCATCCAGGATAGTCAGCGGTACGTTGGTGATAGGCTGCTGGCCTGAGGTCGTCACGGCACCGGTCACGTAAGTCTTCTGTGACTTAAACGAGGCAATGCTGACGTCAACCTGAGGGCTTTCGATGTACTGCGCCAGACGACGCGCCACTTCATTTCGCACGTCACCTACGGTACGGCCGGCAACACGGACGCGGCCGATGTAAGGATAGAAAATCGTGCCGTCGGAATGGACCCAGTTACCGGTGTCACTGGCGCTACGGTACTGACCGGCAGGCGTGGTGAGTTCGGGGTGATCCCACACGGTGACGGTGAGAACATCACCAATGCCGATGCGGTATTCGTAGTTCTGAATTTCGGTTTGTAACGACGGATTAGCCTGTGCCACAAGTGGCTTAGGACGCATTTTCTCCACCAGGCCTGGCGTTAACGGATAAACGTTAACGTACTTGTCGATGTCAAAATTGCTGTCCTGCTGCTCAATGACATCTTTTCCCGAAGTGGATAAATTTTGCCCCGGCACGACAGTACACCCGGCCATAAAAGTTGCAGATACCAGAACAGGTATCATCTTCATTTTCATTGTAATCATTTAGATCTTCGCTATCAGTTAATGTTTGATAGAGGCGAATACGCCGCTGTGTAAGCGCTCGAAAAAAAGTAGGCTATCCTGACTCAGGCCCTGAACATGTCGTTCATTATTCTTAGCTCCTGTCTTGTACCCATCACGCGCTTTACCCGGAACGGAATAAAGCAAAGCAGAACATTTCGGTTTATCAATGCCGTACCGCTTTTTTTTAGAGAAATCTGCCCGCCGGAACCTGAAGTGGCACTTCGGCGCGCGGCTGACAGAGGCTCTTTTGCGGCTAGTAAGCACCATCACGTTTCAAAACCACACCCACGGTTTTGAACAAAATTGCAATGTCGTTCCACAGCGACCAGTTTTTTACATACCATGAGTCGAAGTAGACGCGCGTTTCATAATCCACATCGTTACGGCCGCTCACCTGCCACAATCCGGTCATACCCGGTTTTGCCATCAGGTAGTAATCGACATCGCCCGCATAACGCGCCAGTTCGTCTTCAATAACCGGGCGCGGCCCGACCAGGCTCATGTCGCCGCGTACGACGTTCCACAACTGCGGCAGCTCATCAAGGCTGGTTTTACGAATAAAGTGACCGACTTTAGTAATACGGGGATCGTTTTTGAGTTTAAAATCTTTATCCCATTCAGCACGGGCAACTGGATCGGTTCGCAAGACTTCCTCAAGCACTTCTTTCGAGTTGATCACCATTGAACGGAACTTAAGGCATTTAAATTTACGCCCGTTCAGGCCGACGCGTTCGTGACCATAAATAGGCGGCCCGCCGTCACGTCCCACCAGGAATCCCAGCACCAGCAGCGCCGGTAACAGCATCAAAATGATGGAGAGTGCCCCGAAGATATCGAACGTGCGCTTTAGGAAGCGTGAGGTGCGTTTGGCCAGGTTATTCTGAACACGCAGGATCATGACTTCATGGCTGAAGATATAAGCCATGTCAGTGCCGTACAGCGGCACCCCACGTAAGGTAGGAATCACTGAAACAGAGCGGCAGTTATGCATCGCCAGCGATTTCAGCCACATGTCACGATACTGACTTTGCTCAAACTCAACGGCCACAATGAATTGGGTTTCACTGTTAGTGAGCCTCCACAGCGCCTGCTCGTCGCGCAGCACCGGAATACCCGAAATCAGCTCTTGCGGGCAGGATCCGTCCACGTCATAGAAGGCAATAACCTCAAAGCCCATAACCTCTTCGCTTTGCAGAGCCTCCCACGCTTCCTGGGCATTTTTATTGCTGCCAATAATGATGGTCTGCTTCTTCCACAGGCCGTATTTATTCAGCAGTCGTTTGGACAGTGCGCGGCACACCGGCATTGCCACCAGGGCGATAAGCCACGTTAACAGCCAGACAAAGCGCGACATCTGCCATTGAGACAGGGCCGTGATCGACAGTTCAATGACGGAAAAAATGAGAATGGTACGAAAAATTTCTTTTAATTCGAACCAAAACGGTTTGCGGTAGGTGTAATGGCGCAGTCTGACCCAAAACCAGCCCACGCAAATTACTGACAGACAGATGTGTGTAGCAACTTTTAAATTAAATTCCCGATCAGACATATCCGATAACAGTGAAGGAGATGTCATATTAATTAGCATCATCGCGATAAATAATGCCGCGTTGAAACATATTAAATCAGAACAAGCCAATAATAATTTGGTGATAAGACTTTTAAACGTAAATTCATTATCGCGCATATTTAACTCTTTATTTTATTTCCTTAACCCACCACACCAGACGCTTAAGTGACCAGCATTGTCTCTTAAGCCCGAGCGTTTCTGAGGGGAGCTCCTGCGGCATTTACGCCATTGTCATTGACTATGAAACCAATAATACCGTGCACAATACCAACAGATTACTCTGACTTTATCAGCAATGTGCTGATTAAATATCAAACCGAAGCGGTGACGCAGACACGCTACCGCCCTTGGCTGTCGCTGCCAATACCGCCCTGATAACCTCTGTTTCTCCCTGCGCCGCGCGCGATTGCGCACAAAGCGTCCTTGTGCAGAATGCGTTGACATTCTGCTGCGTACCGAGGCGGTTGATTGCGCAAATTACAGATTCGGGCGCAGGCGTTGTCTAACTCGTTGCTATACTAGTTATTACTGGCATGTTTACAAGTAGACCCCGCCATCCCCGGACTATTTTAGGAAAAAGACTACCAGTAATAAGTATTGAAGCCGCTCATTTTCAGCTTTCAGGTAGGAAAAAATCAGATTTATTCCATGTTCGCACCAGGAATAATCGCATAAGAAATTCCTCTGAATGAGAAATACGGTGACATTAATCTGCAACCTTTATGCGCTACCTTCACCGCCGCATTAATCAATCTGCTGAAGAATTATCCTGTAATTAATGTATGGGCTATTCAATTAAATCGTAAAGACCCTGTAAGCTCGCTATTTGTCCCAAGGCCATCTCTCCACTATCATCAGACAAAGCTTATTTTTAGACATTCAGGTGAATAAAGCATGCTGGAGGTATTGGCCGATCCCTCGCTATGGGCAGGATTAGTAACGCTAATCGTTCTTGAACTGGTACTGGGTATCGATAACCTGGTCTTTATCGCTATTCTGGTCGAGAAGCTGCCGGCAGCCGCACGCGACCGCGCGCGGGTGATTGGCCTGCTGATGGCGCTGGTGTGCCGACTGCTGCTGTTAGCCTCCCTGTCCTGGCTGGTCACGCTGACGCAGCCATTGATTACGCTGGCTAATCACGCCTTCAGCGCGCGCGACCTGCTGCTGCTGTTTGGCGGACTGTTTTTGCTGTTCAAAGCGACAACCGAATTGAACGAACGGCTCGAAGGGCAGGACGAGGAGAACGCTCAACAAAAAGGCGGCGCTAAATTCTGGCCTGTCGTGGCGCAGATCGTGGTGCTGGACGCAATTTTTTCGCTGGATGCGGTGATTACTGCCGTCGGTATGGTAAACGACCTGCCGGTCATGATGGTGGCGGTTACCGTGGCGATTTTATTGATGCTGCTCGCCAGTAAACCCCTTACCCGTTTCGTCAACAGTCACCCGACCATCGTTATTCTGTGCCTGAGCTTTTTACTGATGATTGGCTTTAGTCTGGTGGCTGAAGGCTTTGGCTTTGTTATTCCTAAAGGCTATCTCTATGCGGCGATCGGTTTCTCCGTGCTAATCGAAGCCCTGAACCAGCTGGCACAGTTTAACCGGCGCAAGGTGCTGTCGGCGGGTCGTCCGTTACGCCAGCGCACTGCCGAAGCGGTATTACGTCTGTTACGCGGCGAAGCCGAACAGGCGGAACTGGATGCAAAAACCTCGTCAATGATTGCCGATGGAGAGGCTGTCGCGCTGTTTAATCGCCAGGAGCGCGTGATGATCGCCAGAGTGATGGGGCTTGGGCAGCGTCATGTCAACACCATCATGACGACGCGTCACGATGTTCAGCACATTGATTTAAGCGACGATCCGGCGGAGATCATGGCTAACCTTGATCGTAATCAGCATACGCGCATCGTTATTACGGACAACAGCAAAGAGCCGCTCGGCATTGTGCATGTTAACGATCTGCTCCATCAGTCACTGCATCACCACTCCCTTGATTTACGCAGCCTGATTCGTCAGCCCCTGGTGTTCCACGAGCACATCACCTTGTTACAAGCGCTGGAGCTGTTTCGTCAGGGTCACACACATTTTGCATTTGTGGTCGATGAGTTTGGTTCGGTAGAGGGCGTGGTCACGTTGAGCGACTTAATGGAAACCATTGCGGGAAATCTGCCAAATGAAGCAGGCGAAACCGATGCCCGCTATGATATCCAGCCTAATGGGTCGGGTGGCTGGATTGCCAATGGCCAAATGCCGCTGGAGGATCTGGCGATGTACGTGACGTTACCGCTGGATGAGAAGCGTAATTATCATACGCTGGCCGGACTAGTGATGGATCGCCTGCAGAATATTCCCCAGGAAGGTGAAGAGATCCTCCTGGGGGATTACCGCTTACGTACTCTGCAGGTTGAACAGCACCGGGTTCAGAAGGTTGAAATTCTGCCGCAGCCTGACATGCAACAGCATGCCGCGCCTTAAGGGCGCGCCGAGTCTGGCTGCGTGGCGTTATTTCCTTTTAATTGCTGACGATTAAGCCACTGATTCAGGCGCGATTTCGCCTCATTCTGCAGCTTCTCGCGCAGCATATCGTCAACCGGCAGCGTATATTGCGGATTCTCCCAACTGCCGTAAAGGCGAAACGGGATCACCTGATCGGATAAGGCCGCAACCAGTTTTTCATCCCCGTGCCAGCCGCTCAGCGTCAAGCCCAATGTAACGTCTAACTGCTGCTGCACCATGTTGACGCTCCCATCGCCACGTAACGTCAGCTGCTTGCTTTCGCCGCTGAGATGGTTAAAGGACAGGAGGCCGTTCTTCAGCGCAAGCTGACCGCTGATGTGATCGATTCCCTGTCCCAATACCTGATCGTCGCTGCTGACGCGATCGCTCACGCGCGCCACCGCGCGACGGACCATCTGCTGTAAGTCAATTTGCGCCAGTTTCAGATGGCTCACACGGACATCCGCCTTGCCCTGCCAGCTCTGTTTCGCGTCCTCAAGGGTGAGGTTATCACCGGCCAACTCGCCGTTAAGATCAAGGGTTCCCTGCAGCGACTGAGGCAGGGCCAACGCCTTCAGTAATGGCTGAAGATCAACCTGACTCAACACGGGTTTGAAACTGACGTGCGTAACGGGCTGACGAATATCAATGCTGCCGGGAACGGAGAAACGCCCCTGCCCCACCGTTCCTGACAAGGTATTAAATGTCATCAGTCCCTGTTGGTTGACCGCATCCACAGCCAGTTTTGAGAGCGTAAGACCTCGCCAGACCGCGCTGTCCGCCTGCAGTTTTATGTCCAGATCGATATCGTTGAGCGGCGAGTCCGCATTGGTGGGTTCGCGCTGGTCTGCAATCACCGGCGCAGGGGCAATCTGGCTGCTTTGTCCACTCACCTGCTGAGTTAACGAAGAGATAAAAAGCAGGTTATCCATATCCAGTGAGGTCGCATGAAGATCCAGAGACAGCTTTTGCGGAGCCGTAAGATCGCCCTGCGCGCTGCCGCTGAGAACACTGTCGTTGGCGTTAAGCTTAAGATCGGACAGGGCAACGGTATTTCTGTCGCCATTCCAGTTTCCCTGGAAGCTCAGCGTACCTTTAATGCCCTGCGGTGGCAGGCTGGCCCCGGACAACGCGTAATCCAGTTGTTCGAGCTGACCACTGAGCTGATGGGGATACTGCGATTTATCAAATTGCCCCTTCAGATTGATCATCGCCGTGCGCTGGTTGCGCGTCAGGCTGGTGCTGAGATTGACTGTTGCCAGGCTCGACTGATCCTGCTCCATATTCAGGTTGAGATTACGGAAGGTGAACGCATCGCCGCCGGGCTGTTGCCAGATAAACAGGCTGTCCAACAGCTGGAGTTTGCCGATATCGAAAGACCATCGGTCTGAAGACGCAGGCTCGCTGTTGTGCGGACCGCGCGGGGCATTTTGCGGTACTTGCGCCGCACTGTCTGGCGTGACCTGCACCACCGCGTTTTTCAGCATCACCTGGCTCACGCTCAGCTGATGTGATAGCAAGGGCAGAAGATTCACATCCAGCCGCATATTGTCTGCAGAGACCACGGGCTGGGCTGCACCGGGCGCGGTCAGGCTCATGCGCCCGGCCAGAATGCTGAGTTTAGGCCAGACGTGCCAACGCAAATCGCCATTGATAGTGAGTTGATAACCGCTGCGCTGTTCGACCTGTTGCACCATATAGCTGCGAAAGTCGTTGGGGTTGACCAGCATAACCAGGGCTGTTAATCCCGCTACGACCACCACCAGTAAGATGGCCAGCGTGGTTATCACTCTTCTCATCACATCCTCATGAATTAATCTTTGTCGATACGACTGGCATCAGCACCCTGCTGGCCACGATATTTAGCATCTTCACGTCGATTATAAGGACGCGCGGCAGGTCCCGAAAGCGGTTCAAAGCTTAGCGCACCAATCAGCATTCCCGGGCGCAGTGCCAGAGGCAGTTTGCCAGAATTATAGAACTCCAGCACGATACGGCCCTGCCAGCCCGGATCGATACGATGCGCGGTCACGTGGACCATCAGGCCCAGGCGGGCAAGCGAGGAGCGCCCGTCCAGCCAGCCAACCAGATCGTCGGGAATGGTCACAGATTCCAGCGTTACCGCCAGGGCCAGCTCGCCGGGATGCAGAAAGAATGCCTCGCCCTCGGGGAGAACGATCTCATCACTCATCACGCGATCCAGGGCCGCGCTCACTTCGTGCTTCGGCCCGCTCAGATCAATAAACGCGGCGGTATGTCCGCTGAATGTCCGGAACTGATTGCCTAAACGTACGTCGACCGTTGCACCGTTGATCCGTTCCACCGGTGGCCGTGGCGTGATCGCCAGTTTCCCGCTATCCAGCCAGGCTTCAATATCGCGGTCGCATAATCTCATTACGGTAACTCCATGAAGTAAGTGTAGCGAACAGGCGGCATCTGTGCTTTTAACCTGCTCGCGTCACGTCCTTTGAGACGTAAACTACTCGAAGAACTGGTTAATTTTGGCTTTAAGAATATCAATAGCAATACGGTTTTTACCACCGCGCGGCACAATGATATCTGCGTACTGTTTAGAGGGTTCAATGAACTGCAAAAACATGGGGCGGACCGTTTTCTGATACTGACTCATGACGGAATCCATTGAACGCCCCCGTTCATTGACATCACGTTTCATACGTCGCATCAGGCAAATGTCGAGCGGCGTGTCCACGAAGATGGAGAAATTTAGTTCCTGGCGCAGACGCGCATCGGTTAACAGGAGAATGCCTTCAAGAATAATGACTTTTTTAGGCTTAATTTGCAGCGTTTCCTGAGTACGCGTGTGCTCAACATAGCTGTAAACGGGCAACTCAATGTCCTGCCCTGCCTTTACCGCACGTAAGTGCTGCAATAACAAATCATGATCCATCGCGCTGGGATGGTCATAATTGGTTTTAACCCTCTCTTCCATGGTGAGGTGACTTTGATCTTTATAATAGGCATCTTCAGGGATAACGCCGATGTGCTCATCGCCGACCTGGTCGCGAATTTCACGATAGAGCGTACTGGCGATTAAACTTTTACCGGATGCAGATGCACCTGCAATGCCAACGATCACGCACTGATGGGACTTGTCAGTCATACTTTTAAAAACCTGATACTGGAGCCAGAAACTGTACGCAAACTGCGCACCCAGTTAATGGGGCTGAACGGAGAGGGTGAGTTGGCGCTCAGTATAGGGATTTCGGCCTTTTGATGCCAGAGAAATGGCACCGTCCCCCTTTTCAGACTTTCCCCTTTTAACCTGAATGGTTTCACCGATAAACTAGCCGCTTCACACAGAACAACGTCGCACAGCACCTGTCGGGCTCGGTATGGCCGATGAATAAGGGCATTTTGCCCAAGAAGAAGAAAGGAAGATTATGCTCTGGAAGACCCTCACCTATTTTGGTGACAGCATGTTATTGATTCCCACGGCGGTGATTATTGCCCTGATTTTACCGTGGAAAAGCGATAACCGTCGCGCCCTGTGGTACTGGCTTCTGGCCTTTGGCCTGGCCGGGCTGGTGGTCAGCGTGTCAAAAATACTGTTTCTTGGCTTTGGTATTGGCAGCGCACGCTTTAACTTCACGGGATTTAGCGGCCACAGCGCGATGTCAGCAACCCTGTGGCCGGTTATGCTTTGGTTAATCTCAGGGCGCTGCTCAAGCCTGTGGCGCGGCCTGGCGATTGGCGTGGGCTATGCGATTCCCTTAATGGTTGGCGTTTCGCGCCTGGTTATCCATGCGCATTCCGTCAGCGAGGTCATTACCGGTCTGCTGCTGGGCTTTACGCTGAGTACCGCGTTTTTACTTTCCCAGCGCGAGACGGCACTTAAAGGGTTCAGCTTGCCGCAAATCGCCGCTGCGCTGCTGGTGCCGGTTCTGCTGCTGGGTCACGGTCGGATTGCCACCACACAACAGTTCCTGGCGCAGTTTTCTGCCCGTCTGGCTGGCATGGAAAAACCTTACACCCGGGCCGATCTTTTCCGGGAATAATGCACATGGTGGCTCGTGCTTCCGCGAGCCATTCAATCCAACGAATAACGCAATTTAATGATTTCCCCCCTGTTTTTTCTATCAAATGTGCTAGCATTCTTCGAATGACAATGGCGATGCAGCGCATGCCATTGCACTATTTTGCCCTCTGCTGGATCGATTAATGATCGTTGAGACACTGGCCTCGTCAGATAAATCACCTAAAAAGTGGCTAAACGCCTGCTGGCTTGGCCTGGCTTCCTTCGTCCTGACGCTATTTTGCCTTGAGCTGATTGTGGTTAGCGGTAAAATTTCACCGCTCTGGTTCTCGACGGCACTGATGACCATCGTGGTGTTTCGCAGCACGTCTCGCCAGCTCCCCCTGTTACTCATCGCCTGCCTTATCGGTACGGCACTGGCAAATGCCTTCATTATCGGTCCCGCCCCCTCTAATTTGAAATTTGCCCTGCTTAATCTGCTGCAGGCCATACTGGGCGGGCTGTTACTGCGCGCGTTGCTTGACCGTGAGGCGCCGCTGGTTTCGCTCAATGACTGGATCCGCTTTGTTATCGCTACCGGCCTGATTTCGCCCCTGGTTGGCGGCGTACTCGCGCTGTGGATACTGCAGGTTGGAGATCAGGCCTCATTTGCTTTCTTTTACACCTGGGTCATTTCGGAAATTATCGGCATGTTAGCGCTCGGGCCGGTTTTACTGTTGCTGACCTGGCCGCTGTCGCAGAATGGCCTGAAACGCGCGTCTCTGGTAGAGACGCTCATCACGCTGGCCCTGACGCTTACTGCCAGCTACCTGTCGCTGCGGTTTTTACCCTGGCCTTTTACTTTTATTTTAGTAGTGCTGTTCTGGTGTGCCGTGCGGTTGCCGAAGGTGGAAGCCTTTGTGCTGTTTTTTGTTAACGCCAGCTTTATGGCACTGCTGCTGTCACTGGGCTGGATTAACGTCACGCCAACGGCCGCCAGCACCTATGCGGTGATAAGCAGTTGGCTTCCGTTTTTGATGGTCTTAATTCCCTGTCATATCATGGCATTAGTGATGGATGCCTTTCGGCATGAGAAGCGCCATATCAGTGAGAGCGAAACCCGTTTCCGTCATGCCATGGAGTATTCCGCGATTGGCATGGCGCTGGTTTCTGCTGAAGGCCGATGGCTTCAGGTTAATAAATCCCTGTGTGACACGCTGGGCTATCCGGAACATGAACTGACTCAACTGACGTTCCAGCAAATCACTCATCCGGATGATCTTTACGACGTCCAGGGCCGACTGGAAAAGCTGCTGCAGGGCGAGATTTACTCTTATACGCTGGAAAAACGTTATTTCCGCAAAGACGGCGAAATCGTCTGGGTACGGCTAACGCTTTCCCTGGTGCGCGATCAGGCGCAGCAACCACTCTATTTTATCGCGCAGATTATTGATATTTCTGAGCTGAAACAGAGTGAGCAGGTGAACAAACGCCTGATGGAACGCATTACCCTTGCGAATGAGGCGGGCGGCATCGGCGTATGGGAATGGAATCTGACCAGCGGCGAAGTTCTGTGGGATAAACGCATGTATGCGCTGTTTGGCATGAAGCCCCATGAACTGCCCAGCTACGATCTGTGGGTCACGCTGGTTCATCCCGACGATCGCGAACGTTGTGTGCTCACCATTCAGGGTGCCATTGAGAAAAGCAGTTCCTTCCAGATGGAGTACCGGGTGGTACGGGAGGACGGGCAGCACTGGATCCGTTCTCAGGCAAACCGCCTGCTCAGTAAAGAAGGCCGTATCGAACGCATTTTGGGTATCTCTCAGGACATCACCTCATTACGGAACCTGAATGAGGCGCTGTTTCAGGAAAAAGAGCGCATGATGATCACGCTCGACTCGATCGGAGAGGCCGTTATCAGTACCGATCAGGACATGTGCGTGACCTTTATGAACCCGGTCGCGGAAAAAATGACAGGCTGGTCACAAGAGGCGGCGGCGGGCAAACCGGTAAACGAACTGCTGCATATCACGCACGGTCGTCATGGCCCTGAAGTCGATAATCTGCTGCTGTGCCATGTGCCGTCTGAAAAAACCGCGCCCTATCTCTCTGAGGAGTGGGTGCTGCACACGCTCAATGGCGAGCATATTGATATTCATTACAGTATAACGCCGCTGAAATCTGAATCAGGTACCGAGCGTGGAGCGGTGATGGTGATACAGGACGTCAGTGAGTCACGTAAAGTGATGAAGCGTCTGAGCTACAGCGCACTGCACGATACGCTGACCCGGTTACCTAATCGTGCCAGCTTTGAACTGCAGCTCAAGCGGTTACTGTCCGACGCCGTCGAGCATCAGAATCAGCACGTTCTGGTCTTTATCGATCTGGATAAATTTAAGGCGGTGAACGACAGCGCTGGCCACGCAGCCGGGGACGCCCTGTTGAGCGAACTGTCGGATTTAATGCGCCATCGCCTGCGCGGGAGCGATTTCCTGGCCCGCCTGGGCGGGGATGAATTTGCCGTGTTGATGCCCGAATGTTCGTTGGATCAGGCTCGCGACGTGGTGCAGGACATCGTTCGCGCGGTCGGTGACTACTGTTTTGAATGGCTGGGGCGCGCCTATCAGGTCGGTGCCAGCGCAGGCATAACCCAAATCAACGCGCAGAACTGTCAGAGTAGCGATGTGCTGTCTCAGGCAGATATTGCCTGTTACAACGCCAAGCGGAGTGGGCGGGGTCGGTATAAGGTGTATGAGCAGCATGCGCTGGCGCTAATGGGAAGCCATCACTCCGTGGATCTCGCGACCCTGGATGCCTTACAAGTGGACATGCAGGTATGGGCCGTTGCGCCGCCTGGCAAGCCGCATTCCGCCAGCGTCTGGCTGGTTGAGGTTCAGCTATTTTCGCCAGAAGGGTTACTCATTGATGAGCATCTGCTACGTAATAACCTGACTGACGATATGCTGAAACGCCGGCTTGAAGACAATATTGTTAATGCCTTCTTCCGCCAGCAGATTGCAACGATGAGCCAAAAAGGTATCGCACTGATTTTGCCTCTCGATGTGCACGCACTGTACGATCCGGCTTTCGTTGACAATCTCTGCCTGCGCTTCGCCGAATCCGGTCTTGCCCGCAGCCATAGCGGGATCGCGCTTAACGCCTCCAGCGTGCTTTCCAGCGGCGATGGCCTGATCGGTGCATTGATGAAACTGCGCCAGGCGGGCTGCCGCATCGTGTTGCAGCATTTCGGCCGCAATCTGGATGCCTTTAACCAGTTGACCGGTAAAGTGGTGGACTGCCTGATCCTGTCCCCGGAACTGGTGGCTAACCTGCACAACAATTTGATGGATGAGATGCTAATCTCCATTATTCAGAGCCAGACCAGCCAGCGTGATATCACCCTGCTTGCCGGCCCGGTGTCCGTTCCCGCGGTGCTCACCACGCTGACCAGCCTTGAAGTGGACGGCGTTTGGGGCAGTGCCGTTGCGGAACGCCAGCCAATGAGCAGACTTGCGGAAGCCCCCCTTTTCGCTATTCGCTAATTCTGCCGCTCACCGCTTGCCACGACCGATCAGCTGCGCTAAAGTCGCCCCCTTTTTTCCGGCCTGGGGGCGAAAAATGTTCATTGGATTTGATTACGGTACGGCTAACTGCTCAATTGCAGTCAGTGAAAAAGGCGCGCCGCGTTTGTTAGCGCTGGAGAATGGCCAACGCCTGCTGCCGTCCATGATTTGCTCCCCAACGCGTGAAGCGGTGACGGAATGGCTTCACCGCCATCATCAGGTTGCAACACCGGAACAGGAAAGCACCGCGCTGCTGCAGCGGGCCCTGCGCTACAATCGTGAAGAAGATATTGATGTCTTACCTGACAGCGTGCAGTTCGGCCTGACCGCACTTCAGCATTACATGGTCGATCCAGAAGATGTCTGGTTTGTTAAATCCCCCAAATCCTTTCTGGGCGCAACCGGCCTGAAACCGCAGCAGATTGCCTTTTTTGAGGATCTGGTGTGCGCCATGATGCTGCACATTCGCCAGCAGGGTGAAGCGCAGACCCAGCAGCCTATCGACCAGGCGGTCATCGGCCGTCCGGTCAACTTTCAGGGATTAGGCAGCGAAGACGCGAATCAACAGGCACAGGGCATTCTGCTTCGTGCGGCCAAACGCGCCGGCTTTCGGGATGTCGAATTTCAGTTCGAGCCGGTCGCGGCGGGCCTGGATTTTGAAGCGACACTGGAAAAAGAGACCCGCGTACTGGTTGTCGATATTGGCGGGGGCACCACCGACTGCTCAATGCTGCTGATGGGCCCGCAATGGCGCAACCTGTCAGACCGGCGTGAAAGCCTGCTGGGTCACAGCGGCTGCCGCGTTGGCGGTAACGATTTAGATATTATGCTGGCGTTTAAAGCTCTGATGCCCCTGCTCGGCGCGGGCGGCAACACTCAAAAAGGCACCGCCCTGCCTGCCCTGCCCTGGTGGAATGCGGTGGCGGTGAACGACGTGCCGGCACAAAGCGATTTCTACAGCGCCGCCTGCGGCAAGCTGCTGCGTGATTTAGTGCGCGATGCAGAAAATCCTGCCGCCGTGGCTCACCTGCTTAAAGTCTGGCAACAGAAGCTGAGTTATCGCCTGGTCCGCACGGCGGAAGAGAGCAAGATCGCGCTGTCTGAGCGCCCTGCGTTTGCGGCGTCACTGGATTTTGTTACCTCCGGCTTACAGGCCGAGATCAGCGTCGCGACCCTGCAGGAGGCGATCGGCCAGCCGCTGGAGAAGATTCTGGAGCAGGTTCATCTGGCGCTGGCGACCAGCCATATCAAACCCGAGGTGATTTATCTCACCGGCGGCAGTGCCCGTTCCCCACTTTTGCGCGCGGCGCTCCAGCAGGCCCTGCCAGACACACCAATAGCGGGAGGAGACGACTTTGCCTCGGTGACCGCCGGCCTGGCGCGCTGGGCAGAGGTTATGTTTGCCTGACCTACCGGCACAGGCGGAACCGTCCTGTGCCAGCCATGCCTTTTGCCCGCCTCCCTGCGGGCAAAAGGCAGGCGGATGCCCCCGCGCATCACTATCGCCTGGCGAACATTGCCTCTCTGACGTTTACCCGTGTTGCCCTTCATCAAATTTCAACATGTTATTTCCTGACAACAGCGGCTCATCACCCGTTATCCTGTGGCAAACTTTATGAAACGCATTCTGTTGACGGACGGCAATTAAACGGCCACGTCTGTTCAGAAAAAGAACATAATTACGCTGTGCTGACAGATATCCTTAATTCCTTCAAATTTTTACCGGCAGGGACGACTACAATTCGTGGTTTGCAGGCTACCGTTTAAGCCCGCGCCCTGGAAAGACATAGCTGGAGAGCAACAACAACAATGAACAACCGATACCCTGTTATGAAAAAAGGTCTGATTGTGCTGGTGGTCATTGCCGTAGCCGCAGGCGGCTTTTACTGGTGGAAACATCCGGCACAGCCCAGCAGCGACGGTGACCTGTCTGGTCAGTCAGCACATGGCAAAAGAGGCAATGGCGCGCACAAACCGCTGGCTCCCGTTCAGGCGGCCAGCGCGGTGACAGAAAGTGTGCCGCAATACCTTAACGGGTTAGGCACCGTGACGGCCGCCAATACCGTGACGGTCCGCAGCAGGGTTGATGGAAACCTGATGTCTATCCACTTCACGGAAGGTCAGCAGGTCAAAGCCGGGCAGTTGTTAGCGGAGATTGACCCGCGCCCCTATCAGGTTGCGCTCATGCAGGCACAGGGCCAGTTGGCACGCGATCAGGCAACTCTGGCTAACGCACGCCGCGATTTAGCCCGTTATCAAAAACTGGCGAAAACGTCGCTGGTGTCTCAGCAGGATCTGGACACGCAGAACGCCCTGGTCAGTGAAACCCTGGGCACCATTAAAGCCGACGAAGGCAGTGTTGCCAGCGCCCAACTGAATCTGACTTACAGCCGCATCACCTCGCCGATTGATGGCCGTGTAGGCCTGAAGCAGGTTGATATTGGCAACTACATTACCAGCGGCGATACCAATGGCTTAGTGGTGATTACGCAAACGCATCCGGTGGACGTGGTGTTCAGCGTCGCTGAGAATAATATTAGTCAGATCATGCAGGCGCAGAAAAGTGGTGAACCCTTGCTGGTAGAAGCCTGGGATCGCAGCAATCAACATTTAATCACCCGCGGTAAGCTGCTCAGTCTGGATAACCAGATCGACGCCACGACCGGTACGATCAAAATCAAAGCGCGCTTTGATAATCAGGATGACCTGCTCTTCCCGAACCAGTTCGTCAACGCCCGGCTGAAGGTGAATACCTTGCAGGATGCAGTGGTTATTCCTGCCGCCGCGCTGCAAATGGGCAATGAAGGCCACTTTGTCTGGGTGATCAACAATGAAGACAAGGTCAGTAAGAAAAGCGTAACCGCCGGACTGCAGGACAGCCAAAAAGTGGTGATCAGCGCCGGACTCAACGCAGGCGACCGCGTCGTTACCGACGGGCTGGACCGCCTGACGGAAGGGGCAAAAGTCGAAGTGGTTGCCGCGCAGAGTCGCGCCACAAAAGAGACCCGTGCCAGCTTGCCGTCAAAAGGGGAATCTGAGTAATGCAGGTTATGCCTCCTGACCACAGCGGAGGGCCGTCACGCCAGTTTATCCTGCGTCCGGTCGCAACGACCTTACTGATGATCGCCATTCTTCTGGCTGGGATTTTGGGTTACCGCTTTTTGCCGGTCTCCGCCCTGCCGGAAGTGGACTATCCCACCATTCAGGTCGTTACTCTCTATCCCGGGGCCAGCCCGGATGTGGTGACCTCTTCGATTACCGCGCCCCTTGAACGTCAGTTCGGCCAGATGTCCGGACTCAAGCAGATGGCATCACAAAGTTCTGGCGGCGCCTCCATCGTTACTCTGCAGTTTCAGCTGACCCTGCCGCTCGACGTGGCAGAGCAGGAAGTGCAGGCGGCGATCAACTCCGCCAGCAACCTGCTGCCCAACGATCTGCCTAACCCGCCGGTTTACAGCAAAGTGAACCCGGCCGATCCGCCGATCATGACCCTGGCCGTCACCACAACCAGCATGCCATTAACCCAGGTGCAGGATATGGTGGAAACGCGCGTGGCACAGAAAATATCCCAGGTCACGGGCGTTGGTCTGGTCACGCTGACGGGCGGTCAACGTCCCGCCGTGCGCGTGAAAATGAACACCCAGGCACTGGCCGCTATGGGGCTGACCAGTGAAGCGGTACGTACGGCCATCACGAATGCTAACGTTAACTCCGCGAAAGGCAGCCTGGATGGCCCTACCCGCTCGGTCACCCTTTCCGCCAATGATCAGATGAAATCCGTGGAGGATTATCGCCAGCTGATCGTCAGTTATAAAAATGGCGCCCCGGTGCGGCTGGCCGACGTGGCGACCATCGATCAGGGCGCAGAAAACAGCTGGCTGGGGGCCTGGTCTAATCGTGAACCGGCTATCGTGCTGAATGTGCAGCGCCAACCCGGTGCCAACATTATCGCCACGGCCGATAACATTCGTGCCATGCTGCCGTCGCTGATTGCCAGCCTGCCTAAATCCGTAGACGTGAAGCTGGTGACAGACCGCACCACCAATATTCGCGCGTCGGTCACTGACACACAGCATGAACTGATGCTGGCGATGGGGCTGGTGGTGATGATTATCTACCTGTTTCTTCGCAACGTCCCTGCAACCATTATTCCGGCCGTGGCGGTGCCGCTGTCGCTGATCGGCACCTTCGCCGCGATGTACTTCCTGGGGTTTTCGATCAACAACCTGACGCTGATGGCGCTCACCATCGCCACAGGCTTTGTGGTGGATGATGCCATCGTCGTGATCGAGAACATCTCACGCTATATCGAGAAAGGCGAAAAACCCATGACCGCCGCCCTGAAGGGCGCCGGCGAAATCGGCTTTACCATTATCTCGCTGACCTTTTCACTGATTGCGGTATTGATCCCGTTACTGTTTATGGGCGATGTGATTGGTCGTCTGTTCCGGGAGTTTGCGGTCACGCTGGCGGTGGCGATTCTGATTTCGGCCGTGGTGTCGCTCACCCTGACGCCGATGATGTGTGCACGCATGCTCAGCGCCGAATCACTGCGCAGGCAGAACCGCTTTTCCCGCGCCAGCGAAGCGATGTTTGATCGTATCATCGCGGTTTACGGCCGGGGGCTGAGCCGGGTGCTCAATCATCCCTGGCTGACGCTGTCCGTGGCGCTGGGAACCCTGCTGCTTACCGTGCTGTTATGGATCGCCATTCCCAAAGGGTTTTTCCCGCAGCAGGACAACGGCATTATTCAGGGCACCCTGCAGGCCCCGCAGTCGGTGTCCTATGCCAGTATGGCGGAACGCACCCGCGACGTCGCCTCGGTGATTATGAAAGATCCGGCGGTGCAAAGTCTCACCTCGTTTGTGGGCGTGGACGGCACCAATCCATCCCTTAACAGTGCCCGGTTGCAGATAAACCTTAAACCGCTGGATGCGCGCAGCGAACGTATTCCTGAGATTCAGCAACGCCTGCAACAGCAAGTCAGCAAGATCCCCGGCGTGACGTTATGGCTGCAGGCGGTTCAGGATTTGACAATCGATACCCAGGCCAGTCGAACGCCCTATCAGTTCACGCTGCAGTCCGGGTCGCTGGACTCACTCAGCACCTGGGTGCCCGCGCTGGTAAGTGCCTTGCAGAAACTGCCCGCGCTGCGTGATGTCAGCAGCGACTGGCAGGATCAGGGCCTGGAAGCCTATATCAAGGTCGATCGCGACAGCGCCAGCCGGTTGGGCATCAGCATGGCAGATGTGGACAATGCGCTCTACGACGCCTTTGGTCAGCGGCTGATCTCCACCATTTATACCCAGGCAAATCAGTACCGCGTGGTGTTGGAACAGGACAACAGCGCGATCCAGGGCCTGCAAAGTCTGGATGGCATTCGCCTGACCAGTACCGATGGCGGCAGCGTTCCCCTTAATGCTATCGCCAGTATTGAGCAACGCCATGCGCCCTTAACGATCAATCACCTGAGCCAGTTTCCGTCTGCCACTTTCTCGTTTGATGTGGCAAAAGGCTACTCTCTGGAAGACGCAACAAAAGCCATCATCCAGGCCGAGGAACAGCTTGGCATGCCGTCAGAGGTGATGACCCAGTTCCAGGGCAGCACGCTGGCCTTTGAGGCCGCATTGACCAGCACGGTATGGCTGATTGTGGCGGCGGTCGTGGCGATGTACATCGTCCTGGGCGTCCTGTATGAGAGTTTTATCCATCCCATTACCATTCTTTCAACGCTACCTACTGCGGGCGTAGGTGCGCTGCTGGCCCTGATGATAAGCGGTAACGAGCTGGATATTGTGGCGATCATCGGCATCATTTTGCTGATTGGTATCGTGAAAAAGAACGCCATCATGATGATTGACTTCGCCCTGGCCGCCGAGCGGGAACAGGGCATGAAGCCCTATGACGCCATTTACCAGGCCTGTTTGCTGCGCTTCCGCCCCATTCTGATGACCACCCTGGCGGCGCTGCTGGGGGCGTTACCGCTGATGCTCAGCACCGGCGTTGGCGCAGAATTACGGCAACCGCTGGGGATTGCCATGGTCGGCGGCCTGATACTGAGCCAGGTTCTGACCCTGTTTACCACACCGGTGATTTATCTGCTGTTTGACCGTCTGGCGCACAATCTGCGTCGCCGCATCGGTCACACGGAGGAACCGTCGTGAAGTTCTTTGCGCTGTTCATCCATCGGCCAGTAGCCACCACGCTGCTCACGCTGGCGATTGCGCTGGCGGGGATACTGGGGTTCCGCCTGCTGCCGGTCGCGCCGCTGCCGCAGGTGGATTTTCCGGTCATAATGGTGTCGGCTTCTCTGCCCGGTGCCTCGCCGGAAACCATGGCCTCCTCGGTTGCCACGCCGCTGGAGCGCTCGCTGGGCCGCATCGCGGGCGTGAGTGAGATGACCTCCACCAGCTCCCTGGGATCGACCCGCATCATTATGGTTTTCGATTTCGATCGTGACATCAACGGCGCGGCGCGGGATGTGCAGGCGGCGATCAATGCCGCGCAGAGTCTGCTTCCCACGGGAATGCCTTCGCGCCCGACCTACCGCAAAGCGAACCCGTCTGATGCACCGATCATGATCATGACGCTGACCTCAGATCTGTACAGCCCGGCTCAGCTTTACGATTACGCGTCCACACAGCTGGCGCAGAAGCTGTCGCAGATTAACGGCGTGGGCGATGTGACCGTGGGCGGCAGCTCTTTGCCTGCGGTGCGCGTGGCGTTGAATCCGCAGGCGCTGTTTAACCAGGGCGTTTCGCTGGATGCAGTACGGCAGACGATTTCCAACGCCAACCAGCGCCGCCCTCAGGGCGCGGTGGAAGACGGCCAGCAGCGCTGGCAGCTGCGCACTAACGATGCGCTACAAACTGCCAGTGAATATCAGCCGCTGGTGGTGCACTACAACAACGGCGCGGCGGTGCGCCTGTCGGATGTTGCCACGGTGCAGGATTCAGTCCAGGATGTGCGCAACGCCGGGATGTCGCGCGGTAAACCGGCAGTGTTACTGGTGATACGAAAAACCGCCGATGCGAACGTGATTGAAACGGTGGATCGCATTCGTGCCGAACTGCCCGAACTGCACGAGATCATTCCGGCTGCCATCAACCTTGAGGTGGCTCAGGACCGCTCCCCTACCATCCGCGCCTCTCTTGAGGAAGTGGAGCAGTCGCTGATGATTGCCGTTGCGTTGGTCATTCTGGTGGTGTTCGTGTTTTTACGCTCCGGCCGCGCCACGCTGATCCCCGCCGTTGCCGTGCCGGTATCCCTGATCGGCACCTTCGCCGCAATGTATTTGTGCGGCTTTAGCCTGAATAACCTGTCGCTGATGGCCCTGACGATCGCCACGGGTTTTGTGGTGGATGATGCGATTGTGGTGCTGGAGAACATCGCCCGCCATGTGGAAGCCGGGATGAAACCGATGGCGGCCGCACTGAAAGGTGTGCGTGAAGTCGGCTTTACCGTGCTGTCGATGAGCCTCTCCTTAATCGCGGTCTTCCTGCCGCTGCTCATGACAGGCGGATTGATTGGTCGCTTTTTTGCCGAATTCTCAATCACCCTGTCGGTCGCCATTCTGATTTCCCTGTTTGTCTCGGTCACGCTCACGCCAATGATGTGTGCTTATCTGCTCAAACCCCACGCGCCGCGCAGTCAACCTCAGCGACGGGGCGTTGGACGGCTGCTGCTGGCGGTTCAGCGCGGTTATGCCCGCTCGCTGACCGTTGTGCTCAATCATGCCCGCTGGGTGCTGCTCCTGCTGGTGGGCACCGTGGCTCTGACGGTATGGCTGTTTATCAGTATTCCCAAAACCTTCCTGCCCGAGCAGGACACCGGCCGCCTGTCTGGCTTTATTTCGGCCGACCAAAGTATTTCGTTCCAGGCGATGCGCGGCAAGCTGGAAGATTTCATGAAAATTGTTGGCGCCGATCCGGACGTTTCCAGCGTGGTGGGCTTTACCGGCGGCATGCGTACCAACATGGGGTTGATGTTTATTTCTCTAAAACCCCTGTCTGAACGGAAAGACACGGCGCAGGCGGTGATTGCCCGCCTGCGTGCCAAACTGGCGAACGAACCCGGTGCCAATCTGTATCTTAATGCGGTGCAGGATATCCGGGTGGGCGGTCGCGAAGCCAATGCCAGCTATCAGTACTCGCTGCTGTCAGACGACCTTGCTGCGCTGCGCACCTGGGAACCTAAAATCCGTCAGGCCTTTACTGCCCTGCCGGAACTGGCTGACGTCAACTCCGACCAACAGGATAAGGGCAGTGAAATGGCACTGACCTATGACCGCGCCAGCATGGCCCGGCTGGGGATCAACGTTTCAGAAGCCAACGCCCTGTTAAATGATGCCTTTGGGCAGCGGCAGATTTCCACTATTTATCAGCCGCTGAACCAGTACAAGGTCGTCATGGAAGTGGATCCCCGTTACACCCAGGACATTAGCGCCCTGAATCAGATGTTTGTGATCAACAGCGAGGGCAAACCGATTCCGCTCGCCTGGTTCGCCAAATGGCAACCGGCTAACGCACCCTTGTCGGTCAACCACGAGGGGCTGTCTGCCGCATCAACCATTTCCTTTAACCTGCCAGAAGGCGTTTCGCTGTCGCAGGCGTCGGAGGCCATTGAGCGCACCATGACCGCACTGGGCGTACCCTCCAGCGTGCGTGGCAGCTTCGCCGGTACCGCGCAGGCTTTCCAGCAGTCACAGAGCAGCCAGCTGTGGCTGATGCTGGCCGCCATTGCGGCGGTCTACATTGTGCTGGGCATTCTTTATGAAAGCTATGTGCACCCGTTAACCATTCTTTCCACGCTGCCTTCGGCGGGCGTCGGTGCGCTGCTGGCACTGGCGCTGTTTGATACGCCGTTCAGCCTGATTGCCCTGATCGGTATTCTGTTATTGATCGGGATCGTGAAAAAGAACGCCATCATGATGGTGGACTTTGCTCTTGAGGCAGAGCGCAACGGTAACCTGAGTCCGCGCGATGCCATTTTTCAGGCCTGCCTGCTGCGTTTCCGCCCTATTTTAATGACCACTCTGGCAGCGTTGTTTGGCGCACTCCCGCTGGTGCTGACCAGCGGAGATGGCGCGGAACTGCGCCAGCCGTTAGGCATTACTATTGCGGGTGGCCTGATCATGAGTCAGTTGCTCACCCTGTATACCACGCCGGTGGTGTACTTAATGATGGATAAACTGCGTCGTAAAAAGCGCACCCAGACGATCAATGCCACTCAGCATTAAGGGGTCACTATCATGCAGAGCGTAACTGTCCGTTGGCAGTTATGGATTGTCGCCTTTGGCTTCTTTATGCAGGCGCTGGATACCACGATCGTCAACACGGCGATCCCGTCAATGGCTCAGGATCTGGGCGTGAGCCCGCTGCATATGCATTCGGTCATTGTCGCGTATGTGTTAACGGTGGCGGTGACGCTGCCGCTGAGCGGCTGGCTGGCCGATCGGTTTGGCGTCAGAAATATCTTCTTTAGCGCCATCGTTCTGTTTAGCCTGGGGTCGCTGATGTGTGGGTTATCGAACACGCTGGATCAGCTGCTCGTCGCGCGGGTACTGCAGGGCATCGGCGGCGCCATGATGGTGCCGGTGGGTCGCCTGACGGTGATGCGCATTGTGCCGCGCGATCAATATATGTCTGCAATGACATTCGTCACCCTGCCCGGCCAGGTGGGTCCGCTACTGGGTCCGGCGCTTGGCGGAGTGCTGGTGGAATATGCCAGTTGGCACTGGATTTTCCTGATTAACATCCCGGTTGGTGTGATCGGCGCCATCGCCACCTTAAAGCTGTTACCCAACTACGCCATGCCGCCACGACGCTTCGATTTTCTGGGTTTTATCCTGCTGGCAGTCGGTATGGCAACCCTGACGCTGGCCCTTGATGGTCAGCGCAGCAGCGGCGGCTCTGCGTTGTTGCTGGCGGCGATGATTCTGACAGGAATGGGGTCACTGCTGTTTTACCTGTTACATGCGCGCCATAACGACGATGCGCTGTTTAGCCTGAAGCTGTTTGATAATCGGGTGTTCTCTATTGGCTTACTCGGTAGCCTGGCGGGCCGCATCGGCAGCGGAATGTTGCCGTTTATGACGCCGCTTTTTTTACAGATCGGCATGGGTTTCAGCCCGTTTCATGCCGGTTTGATGATGATTGCGATGGTGCTGGGAAATATGGGCATGAAACGCATCGTAGTCCGTATCGTTAACCTGTTTGGCTACCGCAACGTGCTGGTGGGATCGACGGTGGGCCTGGCGCTGGTGGTCTTACTGTTTCCGCTGGTGGCGATGCTGGGCTGGACGGCCATGTTGCCGCTGGTGTTGTTTCTGCAGGGCATGGTGAATGCCATTCGCTTCTCCTCAATGAATACGCTGACGCTAAAGGAGTTGCCTGACGAACTGGCCTCCAGCGGCAACAGTCTGTTATCCATGATCATGCAGCTATCCATGAGTATCGGCGTTACCGTTGCGGGCCTGCTGCTGGGCGCCTTCGGCCAGTCGGCGCTGGGGCACCACGGGCTAAGCCATCAGGCCTTTATCTACGTTTATCTCTGTATGGCCCTGATTATTATTCTGCCTGCGCTGGTGTTCTGGCGCGTTCCGAAAGAAGAGAGTAAAAGCGTCGATCTGCGACGCCGGAGAAGTGAATGAGATCGTTTCTGCGCGTTGGCATTGGTGCCAAGCTGTTTATGGCTATTTTCTCCACCTGCATGCTGGTGCTGATCACCATGCACTGGGGCGTCAGGCTGAGTTTTGAGCATGGCTTCGTGGACTACATTAAACGTGGTAATGAACAGCGACTGAATTTGCTGGGTGCAGCGCTGGCCGATCAGTACGAGCAGCATGGCAACTGGGACTTTCTGCGTAATAATGACCGACTGATTTTTACCATGCTGCGATCGCTGGAACAAAATCCCGACAGCAGTAATCAGCTTCCGCCGCACGGCTGGCGAACCCAGTTCTGGGTGCTCGATCAGCAGTACAAAGTGATGGTAGGCCCACGTTCACAGGTGCCGCCAGAAGGCATACGTCATAACATCACCACCAGCAACGGCAAAATCGTGGGCTGGATAATCAGCTCCCCGCCTGAACGCCTGACGCGCAGTACCGATATTAATTTTGATCAGCAACAGCGACGAACCAGTTGGTATATCGTTGGCCTCTCTACCCTGCTTGCCGCGCTGGTGACCTGGCTGATGGCGCGGGGCCTACTGGCGCCGGTCAAAAGGCTGGTGGACGGCACGCATCATCTTGCCGAAGGGAATTTAGCCACCCGGGTTGAGGTCAGCAGTCAGGATGAGCTGGGTCAGTTGGCCCATGACTTTAACCTGTTAGCCCGTTCGCTGGAAAAAAATGAAAGTATGCGCCGGGCATTTATGGCCGATATCTCCCATGAGTTACGCACGCCGCTGGCTATTTTACGCGGTGAACTGGAAGCCATGCAGGATGGCGTTCGTAAGCTGACGCCCGACGCCATTACCTCATTGCAAAGTGAGGTTGCCCTGTTAACCAAGCTGGTTGACGATTTACATCAGCTTTCTCTTTCTGACGTCGGCGCGCTGGCCTACCGCAAGCAGGCGACGGATCTGGTGCAGCTTATTGAGGTCAGCGCAGGCAACTTTACTGAGCGCTACCGGGCTCATGAGTTAACGCTGCATCTGGACATGCCTGAAGAAGCCCCTTTCTTTGGCGATCCCGATCGCCTGATGCAGTTGTTTATCAACCTGCTGGAAAACAGCCTGCGTTACACCGATGCCGGTGGCGAGGTCCGGGTACGTCTTTGGTATGACGCGCCATACTGGCGAGTCATCATTGAAGACAGCGCACCCGGGGTGGATGGCGAGCAGCAGGCCAAAATTTTCGAGCGTTTTTTCCGTACCGAAGGTTCACGCAATCGCGCCAGCGGCGGCTCGGGGCTGGGCCTGGCTATCTGTAAAAACATCGTTGATGCGCATGGCGGCACGATAACCGCGACGCACGCTGATTTAGGTGGACTGAAAATCGCGCTACAATTGCGTTATGTTCCTCCCGTTTAGAAGACTATGAATCAGGAAAACGCATATCCGCTGATCCTTGTGGTTGAAGATGAACCCAAGCTGGCACAACTGATGATTGATTATTTACAGGCATCTAACTACCGGACTCATCACCTGGCGCACGGCAATGAAGTACTGGATTATGTTAACCAGACGCCGCCCGATCTTATCCTGCTGGATTTGATGCTGCCAGGTAAAGACGGGCTGACGCTGTGCCGTGAAATCCGGCGCGACTCTGAACTGCCGATTATTATGGTGACCGCGCGTACGGAAGAGATCGATCGCCTGCTCGGCCTTGAAATTGGCGCAGACGACTATGTCTGTAAGCCGTTCAGCCCGCGGGAAGTGGTTGCGCGCGTCAAAACCATTTTGCGTCGCGTCAAACGCTCGCCAGAAGACGCGCCGGTCGCATCGCTGCTGAAAGTACACGAAAGCCGCTTTCAGGCCAGCTGGCGCGATGAGCCGCTCGATTTAACCCCTGCGGAATTTCGTTTGTTAAAAACGCTGTCCCTTGAGCCGGGGAAAGTCTTTTCCCGTGAGCAACTGTTAAACCATCTTTATGATGATTATCGCGTGGTCACCGACCGCACCATCGACAGCCATATCAAGAACCTGCGCAGGAAGCTGGAAAATCTGGACAGCGAGCAGCCTTTCATCCGCGCCGTGTACGGCATGGGCTATCGCTGGGAAGCCGATATCTGTCATTTGATTTAGATTGATTTAGATCAATTTACTTCCTTTTTCTCACTGCCTACAATTCCGCATCTTTTGCAGGGTTTAGCCCTGCACGTGCCGCCCAGGCGGCATGCTGACCTGATATCAGTGAGTTCATCATGAAACCAGAATTGCTTTCTCCAGCCGGAACGCTGAAGAATATGCGTTACGCCTTTGCCTACGGCGCGGACGCCGTGTACGCCGGCCAGACGCGCTACAGCCTGCGCGTGCGTAACAACGAATTCAGCCATGAAAACCTGGCGAAGGGCATTAATGAAGCCCATGAACTGGGTAAAAAGTTTTACGTCGTTGTGAATATTGCCCCGCATAACGCCAAGCTGAAAACCTTTATCCGCGACTTAACGCCGGTGATTGAGATGCAGCCGGACGCGTTGATTATGTCCGATCCCGGATTAATCATGCTGGTGCGTGAGGCGTTTCCGTCCATGCCCATTCACTTATCCGTTCAGGCCAATGCCGTTAACTGGGCAACGGTGAAGTTCTGGCGGCAAATGGGGCTAAGTCGGGTGATTTTGTCACGTGAACTGTCGCTGGAAGAGATCGCCGAGATTCGCCAGCAGGTGCCTGAAATGGAGCTGGAAGTGTTCGTACACGGTGCGCTGTGTATGGCCTATTCCGGGCGCTGCCTGCTTTCCGGTTACATGAATAAGCGCGATCCTAACCAGGGAACCTGCACCAATGCCTGCCGCTGGGAATACCAGTTGCAGGAGGCTAAGCAGGATGAGGTGGGGAATATTGTTGAAATCCATCAGCCGGTTACCGTGCAGGACGTCACGCCAACCCTGGGCATCGGCCAACCCAGCGACAAGGTATTTCTGCTGGAAGAGAAGATGAAACCTGGTGAGATGATGAGTGCCTTTGAGGATGAGCACGGCACCTACATTATGAATTCGAAAGACTTGCGTGCCGTGGCGCATGTTGAACGGCTCAGCCAGATGGGCGTTCACTCATTAAAAATTGAAGGCCGGACCAAATCCTACTATTACTGCGCTCGCACCGCTCAGGTCTATCGCAAAGCCATTGACGATGCCGCCGAGGGCAAACCCTTTAATCCCGCTCTGCTGGAAACGCTGGAGGGCCTGGCGCATCGCGGCTACACCGAAGGCTTTTTACGCCGTCATACCCATGACAGCTACCAGAATTACCAGAACGGCTATTCCATCTCGGAACGTCAGCAGTTTGTCGGCGAATTCAGCGGCGAGCTGCGTGATGGCTGGGCGGAAGTGGTGGTGAAAAATAAATTTGCCCTGCACGACAGCCTGGAGATCATGACGCCCGCCGGCAACCTGATTTGTACGCTGGATGCCCTGCAAAACAGCCGGGGCGAGCCGACGGAGGTGGCGCCGGGAGACGGACATCGCGTCTGGATGAAGGTGCCGCCTGATGTTGACCTGCAATTTGCGTTGCTGCTGCGCAACTTTACTGCGGGTCAGGATACACGCGATCCGCACGCCACGCGCGTGCCAGCTTGACACATTTTGACAAAAGCAAGAGTAGGATCACAGACGGCTTAATTTTGCTGTTCTATAGTGCTGCCTGCTACCAATGAGTAACAATTATCAGCAGCTGTAACTGGATCCACCTCATTCACCCGCCCGGCTCCCCCGTGCGGGTTTTCTTTTTTCTCCTTTTCGCCAATCATTTTTCTTCTCCGGCTATGCTATAACCACTCACTACGCTTTAGATCTCCAAGGAACAGATAATGGACAAACAATCGCTTACGCTGCTGATCCTGAACGGTAAAGGCGCAGGCAATGATGATCTACGTGAAGCGGTCACTAAGCTGCGCGATGAGGGCTACAACATTGCCGTGCGCGTGACGTATGAAAAAGGCGACGGCGAGCGCTACGTCGAAGAAGCCCTGGAATTACAGGCTGAAACCGTGGTGGCAGGCGGCGGCGATGGCACCGTCAATGAAATCGCCACCGCCCTGGCGTCCGTCAACGTCGCCGACCGTCCTGTCTTAGGCATTATTCCCCTGGGGACGGCCAACGATTTTGCGACCAGCGTCGGCATTCCTGAAGAAATCGAGCCTGCGCTGCGTCTGGCGATTCAGGGCAAAGCCTACGATATCGACCTGGCCCGGGTGAATCAGCATCACTACTTTATCAACATGGCGACCGGCGGCTTCGGTACACGTATTACCACTGAAACGCCGGAAAAACTGAAGTCGGCCTTGGGTGGCGTTTCCTACTTCATTCACGGGCTGATGCGCATGGATACACTCAAGCCCGACAGCTGTGAAATCACCGGACCTGATTTTAGCTGGCAGGGCGATGCGCTGGTCATTGGCATTGGTAACGGCCGTCAGGCTGGCGGCGGTCAGCGTTTGTGTCCCGCTGCGTTGATCAACGACGGCCTGCTCGACATCAGCGTGGTCACCGCGCAGGAGTTACTGCCTACCCTGCTGCACTCACTGACCGGCGGCGATGAGGACAATCCCAGCATTATTTCCACCCGTCTATCGTCCCTGACGATCCGCTCATCGCATGAGATGACGTTTAATCTGGATGGCGAACCGCTGTCCGGACAGGAGTTTACGATTGATGTTATGCCAGGTGCGCTAAGCTGTCGCCTGCCACCGCAGTGCGCGTTGCTGAGCTAAGTTAACCGGGAGTGAAGACTCCCGGCTTAGATGTAAACAGTTCGTGATTGCATTCACAATTTCGTCACGCCAACTTGTATGGTAGTCGCGGGGCGCGTAATTTTTCATCTTTACCGCCGGAATGGCCTGTCGCTCCCTCCGCCACAAGGATGCATGATGCTGCAAATTGACCACCTTCCCGCTGATGTTAAGCGCCCCGCCTACGACCGTAGCCAGCTTAAAACCCGAATGATACACATCGGGTTTGGTGCCTTTCATCGCGCCCACCAGGCGTTATGTAGCGATAAGCTGGCTGAACTGGGCAGCGACTGGGGTTACTGCGAGGTGAATTTGAACAGCGGCGCTCTTATTCAGGCGCTGCGGGAACAGGACCTGCTCTACACGCTGACAGAAAAGAGCGACGATGCTTTAGAAACCCGTGTAATCGGCATTATCACGTCCGCGTTGCATGGCAAAACGGACGGTATCGAGGCCGTCATTGAGGCGCTGTGTCAGCCTGACGTGGCGATTGTATCAATGACCGTGACAGAGAAAGGCTACTGTCATCTGCCCGCCAGCGGCGACCTTGACGTTCAGCACGCGGATATTCAGCACGATCTGGCGCAGCCGGACCAGCCGCACTCTCTGCCGGGTCTGATTGTCGCGGCAATCCGCCGCCGCCGTGAACGGGGAGTCGCGCCATTTAGCGTGATGTCCTGCGACAATATGCCAGAAAACGGCCGCGTAACCCGTAATGTCGTGATGCAGCTGGCCCGGCAGTACGATGCCTCCCTGGCTGACTATATCCAACAGAACCTCACCTTTCCCTCCACCATGGTGGATCGTATCGTGCCCGCCATGAATGACGCGGCATTTGACGCCCTGCGCCAGCGCATCGGTTCACGGGATCCGGTCGCCGTTGAAGCTGAACCTTTTTTCCAGTGGGTGATCGAGGACCATTTTGTCAGCGGCCGACCGGACTGGGATAAAGCGGGCGCTCAACTGGTGCAGGATGTTCTGCCGTTTGAGCAGATGAAGTTGCGCATGCTCAATGGCAGCCATTCGTTTTTAGCTTACCTTGGCTATCTTGCCGGTTACGAACACATCAGCGACTGTATGGCTGATGACGCGTTTCGCGCAGCGGCACGGGCGCTGATGGTCAATGAGCAGGCACCTACGCTGACCATTCAGGATGTCGATTTATCCGCCTATGCCGATGCGCTTATCGCCCGCTTTGCCAATCGGGCGATTAAGCATCGGACTTATCAGATTGCGACCGACGGGACCCAGAAGCTGCCCCAGCGCTTTCTCGACAGCCTGCGTTGGCATCTGGACCACGGCACGCCGTGTCCCTTGCTGCTGCTGGGCATCGCGGCCTGGATGCGCTATGTCAGCGCAGTGGACGAAAAAGGCGAGCCCATCGAGATCCGCGATCCGCTGAACGCACAACTGGCCACTTGCGTAGCGGAAAGTGATGACGGTGAAGCTCGCGTGCGGGCGTTACTCAACATCAGCAGGGTATTTGGCGACGATCTTGCTAAAAACGATGCGCTGGTGAAACAACTTACCGCCTGTTACCTGCAGCTTGCCGCTCAGGGAGCCCGTGCCAGCGTTCAGCAGGCCATTGCCGGTCCTGAGGTCTGATGCGATCGCCTGATGCCAGGCCGAAGATAAAACGGACAGCGATATGACACTTTCTTACACCATTACCACCAGCGAACCGGTGAATCAGCAGGTTTACCGCTATCTGCGCCGCGATATCGTGACGTGCGTAATTCAGCCTGGTGCACTGCTCTCGGAAAAAGAGGTTTCCACCCGGTTCAACCTCTCACGTCAGCCGGTGCGGGAAGCCTTTATCAAGCTCGCGGAAGCCGGTCTGGTTCAGATCCTGCCGCAGCGCGGCACCTTTGTGCGCAGGATCTCGGCTAAACGGGTCGAAGATGGTCGTTTCATTCGTGAGGCCGTGGAGATTGCCGTGGTCCGTCGCGCTGCTGAGGAAATCGCAGAGTCAGGGCTGATGGCGCTGGAGCATAACCTGCAACTGCAACGCATCACCGCTGCCCGTGGCGATAGCCAGATGTTCTTAAGCCTGGACGATGAGTTTCATCGCCTCATCGCTGAGAGCATCGGCTGTCCACTGGCGTGGGAAACGGTTGAAAACATCAAAGCCACCATGGATCGGGTACGCTATTTAACCCTGAATGACGTTGCGCCCGCCGAAACCCTGATAGAACAGCATGATGCTATTTTTGCGGCGCTGAAGGCAAACGATCCCGTCAAGGCTGAGGCGGCGTTGCGCCATCATTTGCAGGCCATGATGTTTTCGATCACCCCAGTCATCAAGCAAAACAGCGCCTGGTTTGAAGAGGATTAACGCCTTGCCAGTCTGCAAGGCGAAACACGATGGGCTACCACCACTGATGGAAATGGTGCACCGGCCCAATCCCGTTGCCCACTTCCAGCGAATCTGCCGCCAGTAATGCCTGCTGCAGCCAGGCTTTCGCTTCACTGATCGTCGCTTCCCAGCTGTCATGCCGGGGACGTAAGGCCGCGAGCGCGGCGGACAGTGTACAGCCAGTGCCGTGCGTATGACGCGTGTTTACCCGCACGCTGCTAAAGCGCTGACGCCCTGCCCGGGTCAGCAGCCAGTCCGGGCTTTCATCACCATCGAGATGACCGCCTTTCATCAGCACTGCCTGGCAGCCCAGCGCCAGTAGCGCTTCGCCCTGGGTGAGCATCTCATCTTCATTGAGGGCAACCTGGCATCCCAGCAGTGCAGCGGCTTCGGGCAGGTTTGGCGTAATCAATGACACCTGTGGCAATAAACGATCTCGCACACAGGCAATCGCATCCGGATTCAGCAGGGCATCGCCGCTTTTAGCCACCATCACCGTATCCAGCACCACAAAGGGAATTTCCCGCCGCTGCAGGCCATGGGCCACCCGCTCGACAATTTCTGTTTCAGACAGCATGCCAATCTTCGCACTGTCGATGCGCACATCATCCAGCACCGAGTCCAGCTGGGCGGTCACAAACTCTGGCGCAACAGGGTATACCGACTGCACGCCGCAGGTATTCTGCGCCACCAGCGCCGTGATCACACTGGTACCGTAAGCGCCCAGTGCAGAGAAGGTTTTCAGATCGGCCTGGATACCGGCCCCGCCGCTGGGATCGGTCCCCGCAATCGTCAGGGCATTAATGCGTTTCATCAGGTGCCTCCAGCGTCCAGAGTGCATCCAGGAAAGCAGGCGCAAAGCTACCCGGTCCATCTGCATCCTGCGCGGCCTTTTCTCCAGCCAGCGCCATCACCCGACAGGCGCAGGCGATGTTGATCAGTCGGTCACCTGTCAAACAGGCAAAGGCCGCAACCACCGCTGAAAGCGCACAGCCGGTGCCGACCACCCGCGTCATTAACGGCGAGCCGCCCGTAATCGCCCAAGTGCGCTGCCCATCGGTGACATAGTCTACTTCGCCGGTTACGACGACACAGGTATCAAAGGCTTTTGCCAGCTGTTGGGCTGCCTGCAGTGCGGCTTCGGCCGAATGCAGGCTGTCAACACCGCGTCCGCCTTCTGCCTGCTGCGCCAGCGCCAGAATCTCTGAGGCATTGCCGCGAACCACTGCAGGCGACTGCGCGAGTAGCTGCTTGCAAAACGCGGTGCGCAGCGTCAGCGCGCCGACCGCCACCGGATCCAGTGTCCAGGGCGTGCCCGCCTGGTTTGCTGCAAGCACCGCAGCCTGCATCGCTTGCTTACGATCGTGGGTTAGCGTACCGACATTGATAAGCAGCGCATCGGCAACCGCGCTAAACTGCGCCGCTTCTTCAGCGTCGATGACCATGGCCGGAGAGGCATTAAGGGCGAGTAAAACGTTAGCCGTTAGCGTTTGCACCACATCGTTGGTCATACAGTGCACCAGCGGTGACTGACGGCGAAATTGTTGCAGAATGGGCGCGCATTGCGCATCAGAAAGGTGTTGCGGTTGATGTGTCATCATAACTCCCAACCGGCGGACAAGAAGGCGAATGCGGTCAGGCATCAGACTTCCCTACGCTGGCATTATCCAGATCAGGTAATACGGGTTTTTCTCAGCCTTCACAAAGAAGGGCACCCCGAGTCGTGTTACGAACAAAAGCTTAAGTAAGCGCTCTGATTTAAGCAAGGCTCTTATTATTTTTTCGATTTGATATGCAAAGCTTTTGCATGATCTCGATCAACCACCAACTTCACAAAAAAAGGCTTAATGCTGCGGGCTCTAAATTTGCACGTAATAGCCGCGAAAGCCGTTTCGCTATTTAACAATAATATTCGCCCCTGTTACATCATCTATTAATAAATTAAACCTGCCAAAAACATCGCACCCTAAAAGTAAACGCATAAACGTAAAAAACAAATAAACAGAGCACTTCATACTTTACAGGAAGCATGATGCGATTCTTAGCGCTTATTCCTCATCGTCACCGATGGACCGACATTAGTATCACCCGTCAGGGTGCGGTTTCTCCTTCTGGCCGATATTATTATTCCACCTATCTTTCTGCCCGCTGCCAACGTTGCGATACGGTTATCCATCGGGTTTATTACCGCGATATCAGTGATGATCAGGCGCGTCGCTGGCTGGGATGATCTGGCTGACCGCGCGCCCTGTTTTGCCAGGTTACGTGGTTGAAGCAATTTGATAGTCTTGCGGTTACTGAGTCACTGGATTGCTTACACTTATGCCATTCCTGCTGGATACACTAGGACACCAGATCTACCTTTCCGCCCCGCTATTTATCCTGATTTTTCTGGGATTCTGCCTTATCCGGTTTGGCAGATGGCCCGTTACCGTCAGCGAAGGCATGAACCGTTTTGTGTTCAATGTCGCCCTGCCCTGCATGCTGTTTCGCATCATGAGTGATTTTTATAACAGTCCACCGGTCGATGTACGCCTGCTGCTGGCGTTTTTTGGCAGTTGCCTGTTGGTCTTCATTGTGGGACGGATTGTCGCATCGCGCCTGTTTCAGTTGGATGGCGTAGCCGGATCGGTTTTTGCCCTGGGCGGCGTGTTCTCGAACAACGTGATGCTGGGGATTCCGGTTGCTACCGTCCTGCTTGGCCAAGCGGCACTCCCCTCCGTCGCGCTGGTGCTGGTGTTTAACAGCCTGATTCTCTGGACCTTGCTGACGGTATCGGTGGAGTGGTCCAAACAGGGCAGTTTCTCACTGGGGGGCTTTAAACGAACCTTGATCAGCGTGCTGAAAAACCCATTAATCATCGGTATTTTGTCCGGCACGACCTGGAGTCTGCTACAGAGGCCGCTTCCCGTTATTGCCGCTGAACCCTTACGCATGCTGGCATCGATTGCCGCGCCTCTGTCCCTGATTACCCTTGGCATGAGCCTGGCGCACTACCGGATTCGGGAAGGCTTAAAAGAGAGTTACACCATCTGTGCGTTGAAACTGATTCTGCAACCGCTGTGCGTCTGGGCTATTGCCTGGCTGACCGGGTTACCTGCGCTGGAAAGCAAAGTGGTGGTGCTGCTGGGATCCATGGCGGTGGGCGTGAACGTCTATCTGATGTCGCAGAAATTTAATGTGATAACCGGACCGACGGCCGCGAGCATGCTGTTTTCCACGCTTTTTGCTGCCATTACTACACCGTTATGGATGATGCTGATGACGCTGGCCGGATATTAAAAAGCCCCGCAACACAGGTTACAGGGCTTTCGTCTTACGCGTAAAACTTAGTGCGCAGGCTGGGTGCGAATCAGGTAATCAAACGCGCTCAGTGAGGCTTTTGATCCTTCACCGCTGGCGATGATGATCTGCTTATAAGGAACGGTGGTGCAGTCCCCTGCGGCGAAAACGCCTTTCAGGCTGGTTTCGCATTTCGCATCGATCATGATTTCGCCCATCTTGTTGCGCTCAACCGCGCCTTCCAGCCAGTTGGTGTTAGGCAGCAGACCGATCTGCACGAAAATGCCCGACAGCGCCAGCTCATGAGTAGTCTGGTTAGTGCGATCCAGATATTGCAGGCCCGTCACCTTACTGCCATCGCCTTTCACTTCCGTGGTTTGTGCATTCAGAATCACATCCACGTTTTTCAGGCTGCGCAGTTTGTCCTGCAGCACTTTATCTGCACGCATTTCACTGGCGAACTCCAGCAGCGTCACGTGTTCAACAATGCCCGCCAGATCGATTGCGGCTTCTACGCCAGAGTTACCGCCGCCAATGACCGCCGTGCGTTTGCCTTTAAACAGCGGGCCGTCGCAGTGTGGGCAGTACGTCACGCCTTTGGTGCGGTATTGCTCTTCGCCAGGCACGCCCATGTTGCGCCAGCGCGCACCGGTGGCAAGAATGATGCTGCGCGATTTCAGCACCGCGCCGGAGGCCGTTTCAATAGCGTGCAGGCCGCCTTTCACCGCTGAGGGAATCAGTTTAATCGCGCTCTGGCTGTCAATGATGTCAACGTTGTAATCATCCACGTGAGCGCGCAGGGCGCCGGCCAGTTTGGCCCCTTCCGTTTTCTGTACGGAAATGTAGTTTTCAATATCGACTGTATCCAACACCTGTCCACCAAAGCGCTCGCCCAGTAACGCGGTGCGAATCCCTTTACGTGCGGAGTAGATAGCCGCGGCGGCGCCCGCGGGACCGCTGCCCACGATCAGAACCTCGTAAGCCTCACGCTTGTTCAGCTCTTCTGCGGCACGCTTATCTGCATTGGTGTCGACTTTGCTGACGATCTCGGCCAGGCTCATGCGGCCCTGACCGAATTCTTTGCCATTCAGATAGACAGCGGGCACGCCCATCACATTGCGTTCCTGAATTTCATTCTGGAACAGGCCACCGTCAATGGCGGTGTGGCTGATGCGTGGGTTTAACACCGCCATCAGATTTAATGCCTGCACCACATCCGGACAGTTGTGGCACGACAGTGAATAATAGGTTTCGAAATGGAAATCCCCATCCAGCGCCGCAATCTGGTCGAGCAGGCTTTGCGCTTCTTTAGAGGGATGCCCACCGGTCTGTAGCAGTGCCAGTACCAGTGAGGTAAATTCATGACCCAGCGGCGAACCGGCAAAACGCGGCCCCTGATCAGCGCCTGGGTTAGTAATTAAAAACGAGGGCTTACGCACCTGACGATCGTTCTCTTCACGAAAGCTGACCTTGTCAGACAGGCTCGCGATATCGACCAACAAATTGCGAATCTCCGTTGATTTCGCGCCATCATCCAGCGTCGCAATCAACTCCACAGGCTTGGTGAGTTTCTCAAGATAGGCTTTGAGCTGTGTTTTTAAATTGGTATCAAGCATAGTGAGTTCCTGGTCAAAAAATCGGGTGCCGCAGCACCCGATGAGAAAATGATCGACGTATCGATGCGAAATTAGATTTTGCCAACCAGGTCCAGAGACGGTGCCAGAGTGGCATCACCTTCTTTCCATTTCGCCGGGCACACTTCACCTGGGTGAGACGCCACATACTGTGCCGCTTTCACTTTGCGCAGCAGATCAGACGCGTCACGGCCGATACCTTCAGCAGTGATTTCTACTGCCTGGATCACGCCCTGTGGATCAACGATAAACGTACCACGATCCGCCAGACCTTCGTCTTCGCGCATGATGTCGAAGTTGCGGGTCAGCGCGCCAGTTGGGTCACCAATCATCGCATATTTGATTTTCGCGATGGTGTCGGAAGAACCGTGCCAGGCTTTGTGGGTAAAGTGGGTATCGGTAGACACGGAATAGATGTCCACGCCCATTTTCTGGAACTCTTCGTAGTGATCCGCTACGTCGCCCAGTTCGGTTGGGCAAACGAAAGTGAAGTCAGCAGGATAGAAGAAGAAAACACTCCATTTACCTTCAACGTCTTTCTCGGTTACATCAATGAATTCGCCGTTTTTGAATGCGCTGTTTTTGAACGGCTTAATTTTGGTATTGATAATGGACATGTGATGGCCTCCTTTAGAATATGTGATGCAGATTACAAATTTTTCGGGCCAACATCTAATAAGCCCTCGTTATCAATAAAATAAACGAAAGCTATCAAACGCCGATCGTCTTGATCTTTCAGGGAAAAAACCGACTTTACGGCGGCAACGCTCGCTGCGAAATCACGTTTTACTTGCTTATGCGTGAAATCCAGCGCCTGAAATTCACCACCCGTTCCTGTCTCCCCAAAAGGCACCGCCCAGCAGTGTACAGTGAAAGAGATGACATTTGTTCTGCTTTTGCTTTTTTGGCAATCCCTGCCATGTTTGTTAAAAAGGATTAATGGAGCGCGATGTGCATATTCGACTGTTTACTGAGGCCGACCGCCCTTTTCTGCGAACCTTGTATCTGGCGGCGCGCCGCCATAACTGGGACTGGATTGAAAACGAGGACTGGCAGCTTGAAGATTTCGATCAGATCATCCCCGGCGAGACGGTTCTGGTTGCAGAACTGGACGGTCATCGGGTGGGGTTTGCCGGGCTGATGGAAAACGATAATTTTCTGCACAGCCTGTATGTCGATCCGGCTTATCAGGGCCGTGGCGTGGGCAACGCGCTGCTTAATGAGGTTCAGGGGCGCTTCACCTCGACGGGCGCGCTAAAGTGCCTGGAAATGAACAAAGCCGCACAAACATTTTATTTGCAGCGCGGCTGGAAAATCATTTCGCAGGGTGAGAGCGAACAGGGGAATTATGTGCTGATGCACTATCCTCAGCCATCGCTCTACACCAGCGAGGCCAGCGGACGTTAAAGCGCGCGAAACGCGATATCGCCCGGAATCACCTCGCCCTGCCAGTAGAGCTGAGCCGCCACCCGGCCGGCAAGCTGGCGATAAAGTGCCGCGAACTCGCTGTGTGGACGACGGATCACAGTGGGTTCGCCATCGTCGAGGTCTTCACGAAGGTGAATATGCAACGGTAGCTGCGCCAGCAGCCGGGTACCATAGTCATCCACCAGCCGTTGCGCGCCGCCGGTGCCAAAGATTGGCTCGTGATGGCCGCACTCGCTGCAAATATGAATACTCATATTTTCCACAACGCCCAGTACCGGCACGTTCACCTTCTCAAACATTACCATCCCCTTACGCGCGTCGATAAGCGCAATATCCTGCGGCGTGGTGACCACCAGCGCGCCGGTGACCGGTACGCTTTGCGCCAGCGTAAGCTGAATGTCGCCGGTGCCCGGCGGCATATCCAGCACCAGATAATCCAGCTCTGGCCACTGGGTTTCGGTAAGCAGCTGCATGAGCGCTTTACTGGCCATCGGGCCGCGCCAGACCATCGCATTATCATCTGTTACCAGATAACCGATGGAGTTGGTTGCCAGCCCGTGCGACATAACAGGGGCCATATGCTTACCGTCTGGTGACGTTGGCCGCTCTTTTTCACACCCCAGCATGTTGGGCACGGACGGGCCATAAATGTCGGCGTCCAGAATGCCTACGCGTGCCCCTTCTGCAATTAACGCCAGGGCCAGATTAACTGCCGTGCTCGATTTACCCACGCCGCCTTTGCCAGAGCTGACGGCAATAATGTTCTTCACGCCGTTAACGCCGGGATGATTTTTAACCCGCTTCAGGGTGGCGATATCATGACTGAGACGCCAGTCGATAGCCTGCGCGCCACTGAGGCGCAGCAGCTCAGCACTGGTTTCTGCTTTCACCTCTTCAAACGCCCCGTTCCAGGCGAACGGCATCAGCAGTTCAATGTGCAGCGTGCCGTCCAGCAGGGCCACGTGGTGTAACGCCTTGAGAGCAATGAGGTTACGTTGAAGCGTCGGATGTTCAAGGCTGCTCAGTACGCCGGCCACAACGGCGCGTAAAGCTTCTGGTGTATGCGGTTCCCGGGATTGCGCTGTCATCCCCACTCCTTTTTCTGCTAGGCCTGCGCTGTGTTTCAGCGATGTACTAACAATACTATCAGATGCCGATCGTTTCGCGGGCTGTCGCGCACGGGAAATCCCTTATGTTTACGCGGCTGTGCCCATCGGTTACCATCTAAGCCCGTTTTTTTACTTAACTGAAAGCTACGCAAACTATGACTCAAGTCGCTAAAAAAATTCTGGTAACCTGCGCCCTGCCTTACGCAAACGGCTCAATTCATCTCGGCCACATGCTCGAGCATATCCAGGCGGACATTTGGGTGCGTTATCAGCGAATGCGTGGCAATCAGGTTTATTTCATCTGCGCCGATGACGCTCACGGTACGCCGATCATGCTGAAAGCCCAGCAGTTGGGTATTGCGCCGGAGCAGATGATTGCTGAAATGAAGCAGGAGCATGAAACAGATTTCGCCGGTTTCAACATCAGCTATGACAATTACCATTCCACGCATGGCGATGAGAACCGTGAGCTCGCCGGGCTGATTTACGGCCGCCTGAAAGAGAACGGTTTCATTAAAAACCGGACCATCTCTCAGCTGTACGATCCGGAAAAAGGCATGTTCCTGCCTGACCGTTTTGTTAAGGGAACCTGCCCAAAATGTAAGTCACCTGACCAGTACGGCGATAACTGCGAAGTGTGCAGCGCGACCTACAGCCCGACTGAACTGATCGATCCGAAATCTGTGGTGTCGGGTGCAACACCCGTGCTGCGTGATTCCGAGCATTTCTTCTTCGATCTCCCCTCGTTCAGTGAGATGTTGCGTGCCTGGACCCGTTCTGGCGCACTGCAGGAGCAGGTCGCGAACAAAATGCAGGAGTGGTTCGAATCCGGTCTGCAACAGTGGGATATCTCGCGCGATGCGCCGTATTTTGGCTTCGAAATCCCTGGCGCGCCGGGCAAATATTTCTACGTCTGGCTGGATGCGCCTATCGGCTACATGGGATCCTTTAAGAACCTGTGTGACAAACGTGGCGATATTAACTTTGACGAATTCTGGCAGCAGGATTCCATCACGGAGCTGTATCACTTCATCGGTAAAGACATTGTTTACTTCCACAGCCTGTTCTGGCCGGCCATGCTGGAAGGCAGCGGTTTCCGCAAGCCGACTAACCTGTTCGTGCACGGCTACGTCACCGTCAACGGTGCAAAAATGTCGAAGTCGCGTGGAACCTTTATCAAAGCCAGCACCTGGTTACAGCACCTGGATGCCGACAGCCTGCGCTACTACTATGCGGCCAAGCTCTCTTCGCGCATTGATGACATCGACCTGAATCTGGAAGATTTTGTTCAGCGCGTTAACGCCGATATCGTTAACAAAGTGGTGAACCTGGCCTCACGTAATGCCGGTTTTATCACCAAACGCTTTGACGGCAAGCTGTCAGCTGAGCTGGCCGATCCGGCGCTGTATCAAACCTTCCTGGACGCATCTGAGAAGATTGGTGAGGCCTGGGCCAGCCGTGAATTTGGCCGTGCCATTCGTGAAATCATGGCGCTGGCCGATCTGGCTAACCGCTATGTGGATGAGCAGGCGCCGTGGGTGGTGGCGAAGCAGGAAGGCCGCGATGCAGACCTGCAGGCCATTTGCTCGATGGGCATTAACCTGTTCCGGGTGCTGATGACCTGGCTGAAACCGGTCATGCCGTCGCTGAGCGCGCGCGCCGAAGCGTTCCTGAACACTGAGCTGCACTGGGATGCCATTCAGCAACCGCTGCTGAACCATCAGGTTGCGCCGTTCAAGGCCCTGTATGGCCGAATCGAAATGGCGAAGGTCGACGGCCTGATTGAGGCGTCAAAAGCGGATGCGGCAGACGCCAATAAACCCGCGGCGACCGGCCCGCTGGCCGATGCGCCGATTGGCGATACCATTACCATTGATGATTTTGCCAAAGTCGATATGCGCGTGGCGCTGATTGAGAAAGCGGAATTCGTCGAAGGCTCGGACAAGCTGCTGCGTCTTGAACTGGATCTGGGCGGCGAGAAGCGCCAGATTTTCTCCGGTATTCGTGCGGCCTATCCCGATCCGGCGGTACTGGTTGGCAAAATGACCATTATCGTGGCCAACCTTGCGCCGCGTAAAATGCGGTTTGGCGTGTCAGAAGGCATGGTGCTGTCTGCCGGTCCCGGCGGCAAAGATCTGTTTGTCCTGTCCGTAGACAGCGGCGCGGTGCCCGGCATGCCGGTGAAATAGTCCGTTGGCCATCCTCTGCGGTTTACCGCCGGGGATGGCGCTTCAGCCACACCGCTGATTGCTGGCGGGCCTGACCGTTAGTGCGTATGATAAACCCCGTTAAAAACAGGAGCCTGTCATGCACACCGTGCTAACGATGAGTTGGCGTTATCTGCGCGCTTTTATCATTATCTATCTTTGCTTATATGCCGGAAACGGCGTGGCCCTGCTGCTGCCCATCACCCTGCCCGGCAGCATTATTGGCATGCTGATTCTGTTTGCGCTGCTTGCATCGCAAATCCTGCCCGTGCGTTGGGTCAAACCGGGTTGCCATCTGATTATTCGCTATATGGCGCTGCTGTTTGTGCCCATCAGCGTTGGCGTCATGAATTACACCGATATTCTTACCGCGCAGTTCGGTCCTGTTGTGGTCTCCTGTCTTGTCAGTACCTTCGCTGTCCTGGCCATTGTAGGGTTAAGCGCGCATAAGCTGCATTCGCGCCCCGTGATCAAAGGGGGCAACGATGAGTGATATCTGGTGGTCATTGCCCCTCACTGTCGGGGCTTTTTTGCTGGCGCGCAAGCTGGCGGCAACGCTGAAAATTCCCTTGCTGAACCCGCTTCTGGTCTCCATGGCGGTGATTATTCCCCTTCTGCTGTTACTGCACATGCCTTATGCCCGCTACTTCGCAGGCAGCGAGATACTGAATCAACTGTTGCAGCCCGCCGTCGTGGCCCTGGCGCTGCCGCTGTATGAGCAGATGCATCAAATTCGCGCCCGCTGGAAATCCATTATTGGCGTCTGCGTGATCGGCAGCCTGACGGCGATGATTTCAGGCACCGCCATCGCGCTGTGGATGGGCGCCACACCAGAAATCGCCGCCACGATTTTGCCGAAATCAGTTACCACGCCGATCGCCATGGCGGTTTCAGCCTCACTGCACGGCATTCCCGCCATCAGCGCAATTTGTGTCCTGATTGCGGGCGTGCTGGGCGCCGTGTTTGGTCATATGTTGCTTAATCTGCTGGGGGTGAAAAGCAAAGCCGCACGCGGGCTGGCGATTGGCAATGCCTCGCATGCGTTGGGAACGGCCAGGGCAGCGGAACTTGATTTTCAGGAAGGTGCCTTCAGCTCGCTGGCGCTGGTGATCTGCGGCATCATCACGTCGTTGCTCGCCCCCTTTATTTTCCCGCTGCTGCTGCACTGGTTTGGCTAAAACTTTGCGAGAGATCTCGCAAAGTTGAAAACTGTAAGACATGTTGCATTGTCAGAGAGACAGAGATCACATATAAACCGATGTCTGGCACATTGCCCTGATGATTGAATGAGGCTTCCATGCATCCACGTTTCCACTCTGCCTTTGAAGTACTTCCAGCCACTCTGCAAACCGCGCTGCGTCCGGTGCTGAGCGAGCCGGGATTTGACGCGATGCTGCAGGCCGATCAGGTCACCTTGTTGCAAGAGCAAACTCAACTGGATGCCGATGCGCTGGCGCTGGCGCTGCTGCCGGTTGCCGCTGCCTGCGCGGTTGCCACGCTTTCACATTTTAACGTCGGCGCGATTGCGCGCGGCGTCAGCGGCAACTGGTATTTCGGCGCCAATATGGAATTTGCCGGCGCGACCATGCAGCAAACCGTTCATGCTGAACAGAGCGCCGTCACCCATGCCTGGCTGCGCGGTGAATCTCGTCTGGAGACCATTACAGTCAATTACACCCCCTGCGGTCACTGTCGCCAGTTTATGAATGAACTTAACAGCGGCACAGATATTCGCATTAGCCTGCCGCAGCGCGCGGTGCATACGTTGGCGCACTATCTGCCTGACGCATTCGGCCCAGGCGATCTGAATATCACCGAACGCCTGATGGATGATGTGGACCAGGGTTATGTTGCAACGGGCGATGCGCTGTCTCAGGCCGCCGTCAAGGCGGCTAATCGCAGCCATGCGCCTTACAGTCGGGCGTTCAGCGGAGTGGCGTTACAGACCGCCTCCGGCCGGATTTTCAGCGGACGCTATGCAGAAAACGCCGCCTTCAATCCCAGCCTGCCGCCTTTGCAGGCCGCGCTGATTCTACTGAATATGGCGGGGGAATCCTGCCACGATATTCAGGCCGCCGCATTAGCCCAGACGCCGCAGCCAGCCCTGGATCAGTTCTCTGCAACTCAGGCCACCCTGCACGCCCTGGGTTGCGATAACCTGACGCACCTTACGCTGGCAAAAGCGTAAGGTGAGGCACGGTTTTAAACAGTTTCTAAATCTTTTATTTACAAAAGCTGTACATCGGCCAGAAATTTCATAGGATCTGGCGCCAGGTCTTCGTCATCACAATAAAACTGGCGTCACCCTACTCTTTGATTATTGCGCCAGGAAAACTTGCAACCGGAGCATGACTGCATGGAACTCGAATACGAAAGTAAACGCCCGCTATATATTCCTTATGCTGGCCCTATATTGCTGGAATTTCCGCTGCTGAATAAAGGCAGTGCCTTCAGCATCGAAGAGCGCAATGAATTTAACCTCAATGGCTTACTGCCAGAAGCGGTAGAATCCATCGAAGAGCAGGCAAAACGCGCATGGCGTCAGTTTCAGGACTTCAAAAACAACAACGATAAACATGTCTACCTGCGCAACATTCAGGATACCAACGAAACGCTGTTTTATCGTCTGCTGGACAACCATCTCGAAGAGATGATGCCGATTATCTACACGCCAACCGTCGGTGCCGCCTGCGAACACTTCTCAGAAATTTATCGCCGCGCGCGTGGCGTGTTCATCTCCTATCCCAACCGTGCGCACATCGAAGACATGCTGCAAAACGCCACCAAACAAAATGTGAAAGTGATTGTGGTCACTGACGGTGAGCGCATCCTTGGCCTGGGCGATCAGGGCATCGGTGGCATGGGCATTCCAATCGGTAAGCTGTCCCTGTACACCGCCTGTGGCGGCATCAGCCCGGCTTATACCCTGCCGGTGGTGCTGGATGTGGGCACCAATAACCAGCAGCTGCTTAACGATCCGCTGTACATGGGCTGGCGCCATCCCCGTATCACGGGTGAAGAATATGACGAGTTTGTAAACGAGTTTATTCAGGCCGTGAAACGCCGCTGGCCAAAAGTGCTGTTGCAGTTCGAAGATTTTGCACAGAAAAACGCCATGCCGCTGCTGGAGCGCTATCGTGACGAAGTGTGCTGCTTCAATGATGACATTCAGGGTACTGCTGCGGTCACCGTTGGCACCCTGATTGCCGCGAGCCGTGCAGCAGGCAGCCGCCTGTGCGAGCAGAAGGTTGTCTTCCTGGGCGCGGGTTCAGCCGGTTGTGGTATTGCCGAACAGATCATCGCACAGATGAAATCGGAGGGTCTGAGCGACGACGAAGCCCGTCGTCGCGTCATGATGGTGGATCGCTTTGGTTTGCTGACCGACAAACTGCCTAACCTGCTCGATTTCCAGAGCAAGCTGGTGCAGAAAAGCGACAACCTGAAAGACTGGGATACCTCAAATGATGCGATCTCACTGCTGGACGTGGTGCGTAACGCACAGCCAGACATCTTAATCGGTGTGTCAGGTCAGCCTGGGCTGTTCACAGAAGAGATCATCCGTGAGATGCACAAGCACTGCAAACGTCCAATCGTGATGCCGCTTTCTAACCCAACGTCTCGCGTTGAGGCCACGCCGGCAGACATTATTGCCTGGACCGATGGTGCCGCCCTGGTCGCTACCGGTAGTCCGTTCTCACCGGTTTCGTGGAACGGTAAGACCTACCCGATCGCGCAGTGTAATAACTCCTACATCTTCCCTGGCATTGGCCTGGGCGTGATTGCGTCTGGCGCATCGCGTGTCACCGATACCATGCTGATGACGGCCAGCCGTGCTCTTGCGGATTGTTCACCGCTGGTGAACGATGGTGAAGGCCCGGTTCTGCCTGAAATTAAAGATATTCAGGGCGTGTCGAAGATTATCGCGATGGAAGTGGGCAAAGCTGCCCAGCTCGCGGGCGTCGCGGTGGTGACTTCAGAAGACGTGCTCTCACAGTCTATCGCCAATAATTTCTGGCTGCCTCAATACCGCCACTACCGCCGTACCTCTATCTAAAAACACGGCGCTGGATCCCTGCGGATCCAGCGCTGCTTAAATTTACACCAGCCAGACGGGGTAAACTTGCTTAGCGGGTGACGCTCAAGTAGCCTTGTCCCACCCAAACTTCGGATCTCGAGTGCTCAGGCGCATGTTGAAACGCGTTTTCATTGCTCTGCTTTTCATCATCTTAACGATGGTGGCGACGGCGCTCGGCCTGGACCGCTGGATCAGCTGGAAAACGGCACCCTATATCTATGACAACCTTGCATCCCTTCCCCACCGTCAGGTCGGGGTGGTACTGGGCACGGCCAAATATTATCGCACCGGCGTGATTAACCAGTATTACCTGTACCGCATGCAGGGCGCGCTTAACGCCTATAACAGTGGAAAGGTGAACTACCTGCTGCTGAGCGGGGACAATGCGCAGCAAAGCTACAACGAACCCATGACTATGCGGCGCGATCTCATCAAAGGTGGCGTCGATCCTGCTGATATTGTGCTGGACTATGCGGGCTTCCGTACGCTGGATTCTATCGTCCGTACGCGTAAGGTATTCGACACCAACGACTTTATTATCATTACCCAACGTTTTCACTGCGAACGGGCGCTGTTTATTGCCCTGCACCTGGGGATTCAGGCGCAGTGCTATGCGGTTCCGTCTCCTAAAAATATGCTCAGCGTACGAATGCGTGAAGTCGGTGCGCGGCTGGGTGCGCTGGCCGATCTGTTTTTACTGAAGCGCGAACCGCGTTTCCTTGGCCCGCTGGTGCCGATCCCGGCTGTACATGAAGTTCCTGAAGATGCACAGAGCTATCCTGCCGTGACGCCAGAACAGCTACTGGAACTGGAACAGAAACGCCGTCAGTAATTCACCCCGTTTACCCGCGTTTTAGTAACAGATAAGCCCGGAATGGCTTATGGCTCCCCCGCCCGCCTGATGCTGCTGTCAGAAATGAAACGGGAAGGCTGCGGCGACGTCCGCCAGCCAATTCAGGGTTGCGCACCCGTGACGTTGCGCCGGTGCCATGAAAGAAACAGCGCCCCGACGATGAGCGAACCCCACAAACCGCGTAAAAGGGCGCAAAAAAAGCGGCCCTGAGGCCGCTTACATCATTGCCACTGCTGTTATTTTTTACGCGAGTACTTCAACGAGTCGAGCGCCACAGCGAAGATAATGATGCCGCCCTTGATGATGTACTGCCAGTAAGGGTTGATACCGATATAGGTCAAACCGTAGTTGATGACGGTGAAGATCAGCACCCCGGTCACCACACCGGCCACCGTACCGACACCACCGGCAAAGGACACGCCACCGACTACGCAGGCTGCGATAGCATCCAGTTCATACATGAAACCGAGGTTATTCGTGGCTGAGCCGATACGACCCGCTTCCAGCATACCGCCGAAGGCATAAAACACGCCTGACAAGGCATAAATCAGGATCAGGTTCAGGTTAACGTTCACACCTGACACTTTTGCCGCTTCCGGGTTACCCCCGATAGCAAAAATGTTTTTACCAAAGCGCGTTTTGTTCCACAGAATCCAGACAAACACGACAGCAATCGCTGCATAGAAGGTGATGTAAGACAGTTTGAAATCACCGAAACGAAGGAAGCCTTGTGTGAAAGTTGAGAAGCCATCATAGAAGCCCGCAATCGGTGAGGCCCCAACGAAGTCGTAATACAGTGAGTTAATGCCATAAACGATGATCATGGTACCCAACGTAGTGATAAAAGGCGTCACTTTCAGATAGGCAATAATGACACCATTCACCAGACCAATAACGGCACCAATCACACAAACAATCAGGATAACGACCGGAATCGGCACGGTTTCCAGATGCGGAAACACTTTGTTGACGTTATCCATGGATTGCAGCAATGAGGCGGCTACAATGGCGGCCAGCCCCACCTGACGCCCGGCAGAAAGGTCAGTACCCTGGGTCACAATCAGCCCCGCCACGCCCAGCGCGATAATAATACGCACCGAAGACTGGGTCAGAATGTTACTCAGGTTCATTAAACTTAAAAATGTCGGATCCTGGAAAATAATAACAGCCAGTAGTACCAGCAGTACGACATAAATGCCGCCCTCTTTCAGCCAGGTTAGCGCATTCTTTTTTGTAGTCGCTTTCATGTTAACAGCCCTTACTTCATTAAAGGTGTAATGACGCTAAACGCAATATTTCGTTCTGCGTGGTCGTTTTCGTATCAACAATGCCGGCGACCAGACCGTTACTCATTACCAGAATACGATCGGTGATGCCCAGCAACTCTGGCATTTCGGAAGAGATAATAATGATGCCCTTTTCCTTCTTCGCCAGCTCAGCCATCAGCTGATAAATTTCGAATTTGGCCCCCACATCAATACCGCGCGTGGGTTCATCAAGCATTAAGATTTCAGGCTGAGTCAGCAACCAGCGACCAATAATGACCTTCTGCTGGTTACCACCAGAAAGTGAACCAATTTGCGTATGATGCCCTGGCGTTTTTACCCGCATAGCGTCGATAACCCATTGGGTATCGCTTTTCATGCGTTTATTATCCAGCAGACCAATACTGTTCTTATATTTTTTGATATTGGATATCAGGGAATTAAATCCAATATCCAGAAAAGCGTAAATACCGGTAGAACGACGCTCTTCAGTTACCAGCGCAAAACCATGGTTAATGGCTTCATTGGCGGTATGATTGTTAATCGTTTTACCATGCAGTTTAATTGTGCCGCCCGATTTTTCGCGAATGCCAAACAGCGTTTCAACGATATCGGTACGTTTTGCACCCACTAACCCGGCAATGCCGAGTATCTCCCCTTTACGTAAATCAAAAGAAATATCGCGAATTGAGGGCTGACGCAGCGAGGTCAGATTGCGCACCTCCAGAATGGTTTCACCCGGAACATTGGTGCGATCCGGGAAGCGCTGACTGAGAGAACGCCCAACCATCATGGAGATGATCTTATCCATATCCAGCCCTTCAAGCGGCTGAGTCACAATCCACTGGCCATCACGCAGGATGGTAATTTCATCGCACAGCTGGAAAATTTCTTCCATTTTATGCGAGATGTAAACAATTCCGCAGCCGCGATCTTTGAGCTTACGAATAATCGTGAACAGATGATTAACTTCTTTTTCGGTTAACGAAGAAGTCGGTTCATCCATGATCACGATTTTGGCGTCATAGGAAAATGCTTTGGCAATCTCAATCATCTGCATTTGCGAGACGGAGAGATGGGCGACTTTATCACGCGGATCGATATTAATATCCAGCTCGTCGAAAATCGCTTTGGTATCACGGTACATTTTGTCCTGATCGACAAAAACACCTTTGCGTGGATAACGCCCAAGCCACATGTTGTCCATCACGGTACGCTGTAATACCAGGTTTAATTCCTGGTGCACCATCGACACGCCGTTTTCCAGCGCTTCTTTGGAGCTTTTGTAATCTATTTCCTGCCCTTGAAAAAGAATGCTGCCTGTATCTTTTTTATAGATACCAAATAAACACTTTAACAATGTCGATTTACCAGCGCCGTTTTCACCCATTAGTGCATGAACGGAGTGAGGCCGCACTTTTAAATTAACGTTGTCGAGAGCTTTCACGCCGGGAAATGATTTACTGACGTTGGTCATTTCCAGCAGATATTCGCGCTGCGCGGTCGTATTATCACTGGCCATAATTTACCTGGCTACAAAACGGTGATGACATAAAAAAGGCGCAGCAGCTGCCGCGCCCGTCTGCAAAGAGTTATTTCTGGAACTGAGACAGGTTTTCCTGATCAACCGGTACATAAGGTACGCGTACGATCTTATCAACCATCTTGAAGTTGGTGCCTGCCGTCGCCGGTTTGCCATCTGCAAGGTTCTTGGCCATGTCGATGGTGGCTTTCGCCTGGTTTTCCGCGTCATTCAGCACGGTACCGGCCATTGCGCCTGACTTAACCAGCGCCAGTGCTTCAGGTAACGCATCCACACCGAAGACCGGGATGGAAGACATGTTGTGTGCTTTCAGCGCTTCTACGGCACCCATTGCCATGGCATCGTTGTTGGCGATAACCACTTCGATTTTCTTGGCGTTAGGACCTGACAGCCAGGCGTCCATCTTATCTTTCGCCTGAGCGGTATCCCACATTGCCGTATCCATCGCTAACTGCTGGGTTTTAACACCGTCTTTGTTCAGCGTATCGATAACGTATTTGGTACGCGCTTCCGCATCCGGATGGCCCGGCTCGCCTTTCAGCAGAACGAACTGAATCACACCATCTTTATTCAGGTCCCAGGCCGGGGTTGCTTTCCAGTGCTTCTCAATCAGTTTGCCCTGAATCACACCAGACTCTTTTGAGTCAGTACCCACGTAGTAAGCTTTGTCATAGCTGGCCAGCACTTTCGCGTTTGGCTCTTTGTTGAAGAACACCACGGGAATGTCGTTAGCACGGGCTTTCTGGACAACCACCGCGGCCGCGGCCGGATCGACCAGGTTAATTGCCAGCGCTTTCACGCCTTTTGCCATCAGCACGTCAATTTGATCGTTCTGTTTAGACTGGTCGTTCTGCGAGTCATTCATCAGCAGCTGAATACCGCCCAGCGTCTTGGCTTCTTTCTCGATATCTTTACGTACCATCGACATGAAGTTGTCGTCGTATTTGTAAATGGTTACGCCGATACGCGTGTCAGCGGCATGCGCCGTTGCACCAAACATCATGCTGGCAACCAGTGCTGTGAGCGTGAAAACCTTCTTATTCATGGTATCTCCGGTTTTTTTGCAGGGTCTTTTTTTGTTCTGCCGCGCAGATGGCGTTAGAACATCAGGTAGAATTATTCGGCGAGGCAGGATGCGCTCTCTATCAGGCTGAGCCACTGCTGTGCCATGCAAAACTCAACTTCCGTGACTTCCGTGTAGGCTACTGCATCCATAGTGCGTGTCATGAACCATGTAAACCGGCGACCAGGCCGGTGCCCTCAACAGGAGAGTGGCGTTACATAATGTTTCAGTACTGTAAGACGCTGCCATCATAGTGATAGCAATGTTAATTAACTGTGAATACAATCACAGATTGAAAACGGTTACATCGTGGAATCGCCTGAATTAGTGACGGACTCCACAATTTGCTTTTGCGCTACGGAATGGCGGCGTACCAGCGTCGGCATAAAGATGTGTTTTGCACTGCTGTCGATACAGCCCGCGGCCCCCTGAAGCGCCAGCTCCGTGGCAAGTTTTGCCATTGAAACAATGGGATAGCGAACGGTGGTCAGCTGCGGATCGGTGTATCGTGAAATCGGAATATCGTCGAAGCCCACTACGGAAAAATGCTGAGGGACCTGAATTCCGTTGTCTTTAAGGGCCGTAAGCGCGCCTGCCGCCATGCTGTCGTTATAGGCGAATATGGCGCTCAGATTGAGATTACGCCCCAGCAGTTCAACCATTGCGGCTTCGCCGCCCTGCATGTCGGGTTCGGCGCTGGCTATCCAGCTTTCCTGCGGACGAATCCCCTGCTCTGCCAGGGCCTGCAGCCAGCCTTCACGCCGCTGTGTAACGTCTTCAATGGGATGACTGGAACACAAATAGCCAATGCGGCAATGCCCCTGTTGCAGCAGCATTCTTGAGGCCATCAATGCGCCCGTTACATTATCAAGGCTGACACAGCGATGCTCGAAACCCGGCACGCTACGGTTAATCACCACCATACCGGGCACCTGGCTCATAAAATCGGCCAGTTCGGCGTCTGAAAGCGTTTTCGCGTGCACCACCAGCGCATTGCAGCGTTGGCGTATCAACACTTCAATGGCGTGGCGTTCTTTTTCTTCATGGTGCCAGGAGTTACTGATCAGAACATGCTTGTGCACGCGCTGTGCCACGGTATCTACCGCCTTCACCAGCGCGCCGAAAAAGGGGTCGGAAACATCCATAACCACCACCCCGATGGTATCACTCACCTGGGTAGCCAGCGCCTGAGCGTTGGCGTTTGGGCGATAGCCCAGAGCGTCAACCGCCTGTAACACGACGTCACGTGTTTCAGCGGTGACCGCGCTGCTGTTATTTAGTACGCGCGAAACGGTGGCCACTGACACACCGGCCTGACGCGCAACATCACGAATCGTTATCATGCAGCACTTCCAGAGAGATAAGGCATTACGCCAGTTACAACACCGGCGCTATTTTGTCAGGGAAGATCGCCACACAGCGTGAATTACGTCACATCAATGAAAACGGTTACATACAATTCTGTAACCTTTGTGATGGCGGTCATTATCTTTCAGAGGGGGAAGTGGACGGTGCGCCTGCGGCAATCAGCGTCAGACGACGCCAGATCCATTCGAGGGGGCCCTGCGGGAAGTAACGCAGCCACAGCACGGAAAACAGCAGGTTAACGCACCAGATGACTGGCACCAGCATCACCAGCTGCAGGCGTGAGAAATGCATAAACTCGCCGAAGCGATAAAAGAGCGTGGTACAGATCAGGGATTGCAACAGGTAGTTGCTGAGCGCCATTCGACCTACGCAACGAATGGCATAGCTCAGCCGCCAGCGCTGGACAGAAGACCAAAAGCCGAAACACAATGCCGTATAGCCGAGGCTGATGAGCGGACTGGCCAGATCGCGCGGCAGTTGCAGATAAAACGCGCTCCAGCGGTAGTCCCAGTGAACCCACCACTGTGCGGCAACGCCCGCCGCCGCCATCAGCAAACCCAGCGGCAGCAACAGCGCAGCAACGCGTCGGTAGTGCTGTAGCGGAAAGGTTCCTTTCAGCCATCCGCTGCGCACCAGCGCCGCCCCCAGCATCATCAGTCCCGCCAGTTGCCAGCCGTACTGGGCCACCAGCGCCATCAATCCCGAAGAAAGGTGATCTAAACGAATCTGCACGGCGGCCAGACCGCCCGTGAGCTTCCAGAACTGCTCGTACTGGATCTCTGCAGCGCCCGGGAGCCATGAGGGCGACGGTTCAGGGCTGGAGATCAAGCCAAATACCAGCAACACGGCGCATCCCATCAGATAGAGCAGAATTCCGGTGTTAATTAACCCCCGGGTAGAGGGAACATCGCGCAGCATACGCCAGATAACCAGCCCGATAATGCCGTAATCCAGCAAGATATCGCCTTCCCAGATAAATACGCTGTGAATCAATCCCAGCATCACTAACAGGGATAAACGGGCAGTCAGCCAGCGGCTACCGCGTGACAGCTGCATCTGCAGGCCTGCTCCAAACAGCAGGGCGAACAGCGTCAGGAATTTAAGCTGGGCAAAGACATCGGAAATAGCCCACGTCCAGGCATCAGAAAGGGTGATGCTGCCCTGCCAGGCAGGATTAAGGTAGGCAGCAGAAGGTAAACCAAAGCCAATAATATTTAACAACAGAATGCCGAGAATGGCACAGCCCCGAATAAAATCCAGCACGAGGTAGCGTTGCATGTGGGATCCTGATGTCTCAGGCGGGCGACCGTCGCGCCCGCCCGTCAGCTTTAGTTATGACGCACCGCGCGCAGGAATTCCTGACGGGTATTTTGACTGGATTTAAACAGCCCACCCAGCGAGGTCGTGGTCGTGGCGCTGGTGGCATCCTTCACGCCGCGCGCTTTCACACAGTAGTGAACGGCATCGATCGAAACGGCAACGTTATTCGTTCCCAACAGCGTTTGCAGCGCCAGCAGGACCTGCTGTGTTAAACGCTCCTGCACCTGAGGCCGCTGCGCGAAGAACTGCACGATGCGGTTGATCTTGGATAAGCCGATCACCTTATCTTTAGGGATATACGCGACGGTGGCTTTCCCGTCGATAATCACAAAATGATGTTCGCAGGTGCTGGTCAGCGTAATGTCGCGAACCGTCACCATCTCATCCACTTTCATCTTGTTTTCGATGAGCGTGATTTTGGGGAAGTTGGCATAATCGAGACCGGAAAAGACCTCATCGACATACATTTTGGCGATGCGATGCGGGGTTTCCATCAGGCTGTCATCTTCAAGATCCAGATTCAGCAGCTGCATGATTTCCGTCATATGGCCTGCAATCAGGCTTTTACGCGTTTCATCGTCTATTTCACGCGTGGGTGCGCGCAGCGGCGTTTCCAGCCCACGCGCTAGCAGCGCTTCGTGGACCAGTGCAGCTTCCTGACTCAAGGTGCTCATCTTTACTCTTCTCCGGCAGGTGTTGCGCCCGCCGTCTGTTGCCAGCGGGTCATATTTCTGAGTGCGTATTGTGAAACTTTCTGTGCAGGGAATCCAGCAATCAATCCGATTGGAGATGAAAGCTTTTCACGCGTCCCGACGCCAGACCAGAAGCCCTGCGACGATCAGACTGGCCCCCGCCACCCACAGTGCGGGTTCGAGACGATGAAGAAACAGCGTTGACAGCGAGGAGAGCATAGGCCCTGCCAGTTGCCCAACCGCATAGCCGGTTGTCAGCAGGCCGGCCATATAACGCATATGCTGCGGTGCCAGTTCACGGGCACAGAGCAAAGACAGCTGTACCACACACAGAAAGCCGCCCCCGACCAGTAGCGCGCCGATAAGCAGCCCGCTGAATCCCGGCAGCAATGCGGCCGCCAGCACACCCAGCGCCTGTGCCCACAGGGCCACCGCCAGGCGGGCATGGCTGCTCCCCGTCTTGCGCGTGACAATGCCCAGAACAATACCGATGACCGCCGCACCGCCGAATATCGGCCAGACAAACTGTGCCACAGCACTGCCTGGAAAACGCACTGCAGCCATTTGTGAAAGAAATGTCGCGGGGAGAATATAGCCAAAGCCCGCCAGGCTGTAACTCAGGACCAGCCGCCGGAGGTTACGGGTCAGCACCAGCGATGGCGGTGCCTGCTCCGGACGATGTAGCTCACCCTTGCGCGGCAGATTTCGGCTAATGAGCGCCACCAATACCGCCGCCAGCGCGGCATAAACCCACCAGGCCAGCGCCGCTGAGACCTGATATCTGTGCAAGCTCACCGCGAGCAGACCGCTGATAAAAATGCCTGCACCCGGTCCGGCAAAGACGGCTGCCGACAGCCCCGGACGACCATACTGATGCAACTGCTCGTTGCTCCACGCCGCCGCCAGCACCAGGGCGCATCCACTGGCCCAGCCGATGGCAAAGCGAATAATGCCATGCCACCACGGCCCGTCGGCAAAGGCCGACAGTGCCGTCAGCACCACGGCACCCCACGTTCCGAGTTGCAGACGCAACGCGACCTTATGGCGTGCGCGCATGGCATCGAAAGACCCGCACAGGTAGCCCAGATAGTTTAACGCCGCCACCAGGCTGGCGCTGGTCAGCGTTAACTGGTGCGCCTGAATCATCAGGGGAACCTGCGGAGTGAAGGCAAAGCGCCCGATTCCCATTACAACAAACAACGTCAAAAATGCACTTATTGCCACGCGAAACGCCATCTGCCACCTCAGTTTTTTACACAGAAACTTGCTTATAGCATGAACGATGCTTAAACTCACAAAAAGTGAATAATCTTAAGCAACTTGTTTACAGGAAGAGAACACTATGGATTTAGTTCAGTTACGTATGTTCTGTTCCGTGGCAGAAAGCGGTTCCCTGGCCCGTGCTGCGGAACAGCTGCATCGGGTTCCCTCCAACCTCACGACGCGTCTGCGTCAGCTGGAAGAGGAACTGGGTGTCGATCTGTTTATTCGCGAAAAACAGCGCATTCGCCTGTCGCCCATGGGCCATAATTTCCTTAACTACGCCCAGCGTATTCTGGCCCTGAGTGATGAAGCATTAAATATGACCCGAGCGGGTAAACCCGGCGGGAATTTTGCACTTGGCTCGATGGAAAGTACCGCCGCGACGCGCCTGCCTGGCCTTCTGGCTGCCTTCCATCAGCGTTTTCCTGCTGTCGCCTTATCGCTGATCACAGGCACCTCAGGGGAAATTATTGATCGAGTACGTGAAGGCACGCTGGCCGCGGCCCTGGTCGATGGCCCGGTTCAGCACGACGATCTGAATGGCTGTATTGCCTTTCGCGAGGAGATGGTCTTGATCACCGATCTTGATCATATCCCGGTAACCTGCGCGCGCGACACGCAAGACGATACCCTGTTTGCCTTTCGCAACAGCTGTTCTTACCGGGTTAAACTTGAAGCCTGGTACCGCGACAGCCAGGCCGCGCCTCACAGCGTGATGGAGATTCAGTCTTACCATGCCATGCTGGCCTGTGTCGCAGGCGGCGCGGGCGTGGCTATGATTCCCGCGTCGGTGCTGAAACAGATGCCAGACCGCGCCCGTGTTCAGGTACACAGCCTGCCGGCTGAATATCGCAACACCGCCACCTGGCTGATGTGGCGACGCGATGCTTTCACGCCCAACGTTGAGGCGCTGAAGTATCTTATTATTGAACAATTTCACGATCGTCCGCTCAATGACGAGCTGATGCATCCATTGCAGGCGGCGGAATAGAGTTTCCGCGCTATTTTTAACTTATCACGACCATCCAGACGCCACATCGCGTCACAATCTGACTGGAAGAGGGATTGCATGAACATGATCAAAACCCGTGCCGCCGTAGCCTGGGCCGCAGGCGAACCGCTAAAAATCGAAGAAGTGGATCTTATGCCGCCGCAGAAAGGGGAAGTGCTGGTACGTATCGTCGCCACCGGCGTCTGCCATACGGATGCGTATACGCTGTCCGGCAGCGATCCTGAAGGCGTGTTCCCGGCGATTCTGGGCCACGAAGGCGGTGGCGTTGTTGAAGCGGTCGGCGAAGGCGTGACCAGCGTTGAAGTGGGCGATCACGTGATCCCGCTTTACACGCCCGAATGTGGTCAATGTAAGTTCTGCCTGTCCGGTAAAACGAATCTGTGTCAGGCCATCCGCACCACGCAGGGCAAAGGTCTGATGCCTGACGGTACCACGCGTTTCTTTAAAGACGGCAAGCCGATTTTCCACTACATGGGCACTTCAACCTTCTCTGAATATACCGTCGTGCCTGAAATCTCCCTGGCGAAAATCAGTAAAGAAGCGCCACTGGAAGAAGTGTGCCTGCTGGGTTGTGGTGTAACCACCGGTATGGGCGCTGTGATGAACACCGCCAAGGTTAAAGAAGGCGATACCGTTGCCATCTTCGGGCTGGGCGGCATTGGTCTGTCGGCGATTATCGGCGCGAAAATGGCCAAAGCGGGCCGCATTATTGGTATTGATATCAACACCAGTAAGTTTGATCTGGCGCGTAAGCTGGGTGCCACCGATCTGATTAACCCCAAAGACTATGACAAGCCTATTCAGGACGTGATTGTTGAACTCACCGACGGCGGCGTGGATTATTCCTTTGAATGTATCGGTAACGTCAATGTGATGCGCTCTGCTCTGGAGTGCTGTCACAAGGGCTGGGGCGAGTCGGTGATCATCGGCGTTGCAGGCGCAGGTCAGGAGATTTCAACGCGTCCATTCCAGCTGGTAACCGGCCGCGTCTGGCGTGGCTCTGCTTTCGGTGGCGTGAAAGGCCGTTCACAACTTCCCGGTATCGTGCAGGATTATCTTGATGGGAAATTCGCGCTGAACGATTTCATTACCCATACCATGCCGCTTGAAGAGATTAATGACGCCTTTGATTTAATGCATGAAGGGAAATCGATCCGCTCCGTTGTGCATTTTAACAAGTAACCGGGGGCGCTATCTATGACATCTACTCTGGAGCTGCTGGAAGAGCATCGTATTTTTGGCGGCTGGCAGCAGCGCTGGCGTCATCAGTCTCAGGTGCTTCATTGCCCGATGACGTTCAGTATCTATTTGCCGAGTCCGCGCGGTGATTCCCCGCCGCCGGTGGTGTGGTTTTTGGCGGGCCTGACCTGCAACGACGAGAACTTCACCACCAAGGCTGGCGCACAGCGTGTCGCTGCCGAGCTGGGCCTGGTGTTAATCATGCCGGACACCAGCCCACGCGGTGAGCAGGTTGCGAATGACGAAGGCTATGACCTCGGCCAGGGCGCAGGTTTTTACCTCAACGCCACGCAACAGCCCTGGGCGGATCATTACCGTATGTTCGACTACCTGAGTGACGAGCTGCCTGAGCTGGTTGCCGATAACTTTAAGGTCAGTGAACGTCAGTCGATAATGGGCCACTCCATGGGCGGACACGGTGCGCTGATGCTGGCATTACGTCTGGGAAACCGCTTTGCGTCGGCTTCCGCCTTTGCGCCCATCGTTAACCCTTGTGAGGTTCCCTGGGGCCAGAAAGCATTCACGGCCTATCTGGGGGACGATCGCCAGGCCTGGCTCGCCTACGACAGCTGCCAGCTGATGCGGGAGGTTCAGCATCGTCTGCCGTTGTTGATCGATCAGGGCGACAGCGATCAGTTCCTGGCGGATCAACTGCAGCCGGAGCGCTTAGAAGCGATCGCGCAGGAAATGGGCTTCCCGTTGACCCTGCGCATCCAGCCTGGCTACGATCACAGCTACTTCTTCATTGCCAGCTTTGTCGAAGATCACCTGCGCTTCCATGCGCAACACCTGCTGGTAGGGTGATCTCACACAGGGGATTGCCAGTGCAATCCCCTGATTTCAAGACAGTCCTTCCTGTACCAGCCCGTCAATCATGACCTGCGGTGTACCGCGTGAACAGTGCTCAATGCGGCCCTGTACGCCGTAAACCTGCGCCAGGGTTGCTGGGGTGATAACGCTATCCGGCGTGCCTTCGGCAATTAACCTGCCCGCTTTAAGCATCACCGCATGCTTAGCGTGGCGTAAGGCAATATTGATATCGTGCACCACCACCACCGTGACCATATTGCGCAGCGCGGTTTCACGCCGTACCAAATCCATCACGTGGAACTGGTAGTTTAAATCCAGCGCGCTGAGCGGTTCGTCCAGCAGCAGCAGCGCAGGCCGACGAATCAGCGACTGCGCCAGGCCCACTAACTGTTTCTGTCCACCGGAGAGCTGGTCAAGGTAACGCATGGCCAGATGCGCAATGCCCAGTTGCTCCAGCAGCGCCATCACGTCCGCCTCGCTGGCGGCGCTATGTAAACCACTGGAAGCGCGCTGTGCCACGATGATGGACTCCAGCACGTGCAGATGAACGCCAGCCGGCAGCGACTGGGGCAGATACACGACCTGTCTGGCACGCTGGGCGAAAGGCTGAGTCATCAGGTCTTCCCCGTTGAGCCACAGCTCGCCCTGCCCTTTATTCAGTCCGGCCAGCGCACGCAGCAGCGTAGATTTGCCACAGCCGTTCGGTCCTAGCAGAACCGTAATTTCCCCACGCGGCAGGCGCGCCACATTCAGGTTTTCAATGACCTGGCGTTTGGGATAGCCGGTCGTGAAGCCGCGCAGGCTTAATCCTTGCTCCCTCATACTGTCCCCCGGTGACGCAGAATAATACTCAGGAAGAACGGTACGCCAATCAGCGAAGTCACTATGCCCACCGGCACGATGGCGCCGGGAATAAGGTTTTTCGACGCCACAGAAGCCAGCGACAACACCAGGGCACCGGTCAGCGCGCTGGCCGGCAAATAGAAGCGATGATCTTCACCAAACATCATGCGGGAAATATGCGGTGCCACCAGCCCAATAAAGCCAATCGGCCCGACGAAGGCGACGGCCAGCGCGGACAGTACGCTGATACGGAGCAGCGTGGCCAGGCGTAAACGACGAACATCAATACCAAAACTGATCGCCCTGTCTTCACCCAGGCGCAACGCGGTAAGTTTCCAGCTGCTGAGCATAGAGAAGGGAACCAGCAGCGCAAAGGCCGCACTCAGAACGCCCAGCTTTTCCCAGGAGGCGCGCGCCAGGCTGCCCATGGTCCAGAACACCAGCCCCTGTAACGTATCTTCGCTGGCGATAAACTGCATCATTGAAACCAAGGCGTTAAAAGTAAACACCAGGGCGATACCAAACAGCACCACACCGGACGATGACACCTGGGTCCATCGCGTAATGCCATCCAGCATCAACGCGGCAAACAGGGCAAACAGAAAGGCGTTGGCCGAGATAAACCACTGCCCGGAGATGCCCGGGATCCCTACGCCCAGAATAATCGCCAGTGCTGCACCAAACGCCGCCGCAGAAGACACGCCCAGCGTGAACGGACTGGCGAGCGGATTATTCAGGATCGTTTGCATTTCGGCGCCGGCGAGGCCCAGCGCCAGGCCAACAACAATCGCCATCAAGGCATAAGGCAGGCGAATATCCCAGACGATTACGCGGGTACCTGCATCGACGCTCTCAGGAGAGAGCAGCGTGTGCCACAACACGGACAAAGAGAGCCCTGCCGGACCGAGCGTAAAATCAAGAACGAGTGAGGCGAGTATCGCTATCAGCAGCGCACCCAGCCAGAAGATTCGGCGGCGCACAACCTGATGATAGTTTTTTAATGTGTGCTGATGGTCCGCTTCAGCACCGATCAACGAGGATTCCGTTGTCATGATTCAACCCAGTAATGGCTCCAGAATTAAAAACGCAGCCACAATAGTGCAGGTGATAATAATTATCAATTCATGGAATGTTAACAGTGATGACGTAAGCTTAAAAAACGCCCGGCGTTCACCAGGCGCTTTCAGGCATTGTTAGTCTTTATAGACGGGAAATTCCATTTCAGTATATTTGACGATCCGACCGCCCCGCACCAGCCTGTAACCCAGCCAGATCAGCAGGAACAGCGGCAGACCGATATAGGTAGCCGCCACGCCGTACCAGTCGATTTTATCCTGCAGGAACGCCTGATAATTCTGGCCCAGAGTGATAATCAGACAAAGGACAAAAGCAAAAATCGGTCCAACGGGAAAAAAGCCGGAACGATATGGCAGCGCAGTAAGATCGTGGCCCTGCGCAACGTAACCCCGACGGAAACGGTAGTGGCTGATTGCAATACCGAGCCAGGCGATAAAGCCGGTCATGCCTGAGGTATTCAACAGCCAGAGATAGACTTCCTGATTGCCAAATTTCGAGGTTAAAAAGCACAGACCAGCCACCACCGTGGTCGCCCACAGGGCATTACGGGGGACGCCACCTTTTGACAGGCGGGCAAAGATACGCGGTGCTTTGCCTTCGCGTGCAAGGTTATAAAGCATGCGCGTTGAGGCGTACATTCCGGAGTTACCCGCGGACAATACCGCCGTTAAAATGACCGCGTTCATCACCGCCGCCGCTGACAGCAGACCGGCATTTTTGAACACCAGCGTAAACGGACTGACGCTGATATCTTTAATATCATTGTGTAACAGCTGCGGATCGGTATAAGGCAAAATCAGGCTGATGATCAGGATAGCCAGCACATAGAAGAGCAGGATACGCCAGAACACCTGACGTACCGCGCGAGGAATATTCTTCGCCGGATCTTCTGATTCCCCCGCCGCAATACCGATGAGTTCAGTGCCCTGGAAGGAGAAGCCGACAATCATCGCCACGCCGATCATCGCGGCGAAACCGCCCGCAAATGGCGCGTCACCGACCTGCCAGTTATGCCAGCCCGCATTTTCAGCGCCGCGCATAATCCCGACAATCATCAGTACGCCAACCACGATAAAGATCACCACGGTGACAACCTTGATCAGCGAAAACCAGTACTCCGTTTCGCCGAAGCCTTTCACCGAGATGTAGTTGATCAGGAACATCAGGCTCAGGAACAGAGCGCTCCAGATCCATCCTGGCGTGTCCGGGAACCAGTAATTCATCACCAGTTGGGAAGCCACCAGGTCAACGGCAATCGTAACCGCCCAGTTGTACCAGTAGTTCCAGCCAAGGGCAAAACCAAAGCCTTCTTCGACGTATTTCGCACCGTAGGTAGCAAAAGAACCGGATACCGGCATAAATGCCGCCAGTTCACCCAGGCTGGTCATGAGGAAATAAACCATCAAACCAATCAGGGCATAGGAGAGTAACGCGCCGCCTGGACCGGCCTGAGAGATGGTGGCACCTGATGCCACAAAGAGGCCTGTACCGATTGAACCGCCAATGGCGATCATGGTGAGGTGACGCGCTTTTAGATCGCGTCGTAACGCAGGTTGTTGTGTTGTTTTTGTGTCATTATGCATGTGTAAACATTACGCTGGGTAAAAATAAGGCGCGATTGTAGCAGCAAAGGCCGCACTGTATAGCGAATGCTGCGTTGATATAAGTTACCTTCATGATAGGCGGCAGATTATTAGCGGCAGCGCCTGTCTCCCTGAATTTCAAGGGGTTGAACCGCTTATTTCATCATCAGCCTCCCCCTGCGGTTATTCCCGGCAGTAGGACAAAAACCGTGACAGCGCCTTTGAGATATGTTTTTGCCGGTGATGAATACGGTAAAGCGTACGCGTCAAATTGGGCAAAGGCGTATTCAGCTCAATGAGCGTTCCGGCACTGAGCTGGTCGGCAATAACCCGGCGGGATAAACAGCTAATGCCCATGCCGTGACGCACGGCATGTTTGATCGCTTCGGAGTTGCCCAGTTCCATGCCCAGTTGGAAGGTCGGCAGATGAGAAAGCAGCAGGTAATCAACGATTTCGCGCGTCCCTGAACCCCGTTCGCGAAGAATCCAGGTGGCCTCCGCCAGCGATGCCAGCGTCACCGGCTGCTGTAAAATGGCAGCATCCGGCGCGGCAAACACCACCAGCTCATCGTCAAGCCAGGGCTCGCTTACCAGTTCCGTCATATGACAGGGACCTTCGATTAACCCGACATCAACCCTGAATTCAGACACGGCCATGATCACGTCCTGGCTGTTTCCCACGCTCAGCTCTAAAGGTAAGGTCGGGAAATCACGGCGGTAGCCGGCAATCATCCCCGGCAACAGGTAATTCCCGATTGTGCTACTGGCATAAATTCGGATAGCCCCGTTATCTTCTTTAAACAGCTGTTCGATTTCCGTCGCCTGTTCAAGCAGGCCCACGGCCCGCGGGTATAGTAACCGGCCGTGTTCATTCACTACCAGTCGCTTACCTACACGGTCGAAAAGCTGAACGCCAAGCTGGTTTTCCAGATCGGCGAGTGCCGCACTGACGGCTGACTGGGACAAGGCCAGCACCTGAGAAGCCTGCGTGGTGGAGCCGCTTTTCAGCACTTCGGTAAAAACGTCGATTTGTCGCAGTGTAATGTGCATGGAGACTCCTGAATCTAACGCTGTAAGAGGTAAACCATCAGGGCTATCCACAGCAGAAAAACCACACCCAGCACACCGAACAGGGTTTTACCGCGTGCACGCTGCTGCCGGGCACGCTCTGCGCTGCTGGCGCGCACTTCCGTGGGTAACATTTTCAGCAGCAACATGACGCCGGTGGGAATGATCACTGCATCATCAAGTAGCCCGACGACCGGGATGACATCAGGGATTACATCAATGGGGCTGATGCCGTACGCCATGAGTCCCACGGCCGCGCCTTTACACCACAGCGGCGTTCGGGGATCGCGGCAGGCATAGGCGAGCGTTAAAACATCTCTTTTGATGAGCGTGATTAAGCGCCCCAGTCGTGCGAACAGCATATATCCTGCCTTATCACTTATAGCGGTAGATTATAAATATATAATCAATTTCACTTTTAACAAACCTGGCGCGATGATGCGTGCTCAACCAGGAGCGTAATCATGGCCGACATCAGCATTTCAAAATCTCACACTGTGCAGCAATGGCTGCCAGGCCTGTTGCTATGCGGTACCCTTGCCAGCGTCACGGCGCTGCTGGCGCAGGTACCTGCCGTCTCGAATCTGGGGCTGGGTTCGTTAACTCTGGCCATTATGCTGGGCATCATTATCGGGAACAGTGTTTATTCCCCGATGGCCGGTCAGTGCGACGCTGGCGTACTGCTGGCCAAACAAAAACTGCTCCGGCTGGGCGTGATACTGTTCGGATTTCGCATCACCTTACAACAAATCACGGATGTCGGCCTGAGCGGCGTCGTTATTGATGTACTGACCCTGAGCAGCACGTTTTTTATAACCTGCCTGCTGGGCAGGCGCCTGCTCAGGCTCGATCGTGACACCGTGTGGTTAATCGGTGCGGGGAGCAGCATCTGCGGTGCCGCTGCCGTACTGGCCACAGAGCCAGTCGTGAAAGCGGCCCCCTCAAAGGTGGCGGTGGCCGTGGCAACGGTCGTGCTGTTTGGCACCCTGGCGATCTTTGTTTATCCCTTGCTGTGGCCATGGGTTCATCATCTTTTCCCTGCCGTCAGTCTGACACAGTTTGGTGTTTTCACCGGTTCGACGATCCACGAAGTGGCCCAGGTGGTCGCCGCCGGGCACAGCATTGCGCCCGAAACCGAGAGCAGCGCAGTCATTGCGAAAATGCTCCGGGTGATGATGCTGGCTCCGTTTTTACTGTTGCTAAGCGGTGTACTGCGACGTGAACAGACAGCACAGCATAGCGCACAGCCGGTCACCTTTCCGTGGTTTGCTTTAATGTTTGTTGCTGTCGCTCTGTTCAACTCCCTGCACTGGTTGCCGGCCGGGTGGGTTAACACATTAAATACCCTCGGCGGGATCCTGCTGACCATGGCAATGGCAGCGTTGGGCTTAACTACCCGCTTTACTGCCCTGCGCGCTGCCGGATTTAAGCCTGTGCTGTTAGGAGCACTGGTATTTGTCTGGCTGATTGTGGGTGGCGGTACTATTAATCTGCTGGTCCAGCACCTCATGGCGTAAGCACGCAGCCCTCTCCCTTCCTGACCGGCCCTTGACGGGGCCGGTTATGGCGGCCACTTCCCCTTCACTGCACCACTCGCGGGGATTTGCGAGACGCGCCGTACATTACTGCGCCGTTATTAGGCGAACGCCCCGGTCTGCCCTATTTTAGGCAGGTCATTTTTTCGAGCCGGGACGGATGAAGATAAAAACCACCACGCCAACGCCTCACGATGCCCTGTTCAGGCAGTTTCTGACACAGCCCGATATTGCGCAGGATTTTATGGCGATCCACCTGCCAGAACCGTTACGAGCCTTTTGCGACCTGTCCACCCTTAAACTGGAATCGGGTTCGTTTGTCGAAGACGATCTGCGTCAGTATTTCAGCGACGTGCTCTACAGCCTTAAAACCGCATCCGGGGAAGGCTACATCCACGTGCTTATCGAGCATCAGTCCGGTCCGGATCAACATATGGCCTTCAGGTTGATGCGCTATGCGGTTGCCGCCATGCACCGCCACCTGCAGGCCGGGCATAAAACACTGCCGTTGGTTATCCCAATGTTGTTCTATACCGGTAAACGCAGCCCGTATCCTTATTCCCTCTGCTGGCTCGATGAATTTGCCCGACCGGACATCGCGGGCGCACTGTACACCACGGCTTTCCCTTTGGTTGATGTGACGATTATCCCTGACGAGGAGATTGCACACCATCGCAGCATGGCCGCCTTAACCTTACTGCAAAAGCATATCCACCAGCGAAACCTGACAGCCCTGATTGACAGCCTGGTCAGTCTTCTTCTACATAAACATCTCTCTTCATCGCTGGTGATATCGCTGGTAAACTACATGATACAGGTGGGCGAAGCTTCAGATGCGCAAACCTTTGTTCATAAGCTGGCACAGCGGGTGCCGCAACACGGAGAGGCTCTGATGACCATTGCAGAACAGCTGGAACAAAAAGGCATTGAAAAAGGCAGGAAGGAAGAAGCGCTGAAGATTGCCCGGACCATGTTAAATAACGGCCTTGATCGCCCGACCGTGATTAAAATGACCGGCCTGACCGAAGACGAATTGGCGAAACTCCGCCACTGATCCGCTACGTTGTCTTCTTCCGACAGACAAGGTCGATTCGGCATCGGCCGTTTTCGCCTCACGCCCGGCCCCTTTCCAGAGACTTTTCGCGTATTCGGGTGAAAAGAGCGAGCCCTTTGCGGCACGGCTGTATTCCTGATAATGCTTCCTCCTGACCTCGCTAAAAATTTCCTGCGCACCGCGCTTTGCTACAGCGCCATCGTGTATCATGCCGTTCAATCTGAGTTAAATCCTTCAGGAGAACGGCATGAAGTATATTGGCGCGCACGTCAGCGCATCGGGTGGTGTGGATCAGGCGGTCCTCCGCGCCCACGAACTGGAAGCCACGGCTTTTGCGCTGTTCACGAAGAACCAGCGTCAGTGGAAAGCCGCCCCGCTGTCAGACGAAACCATCGCCGCCTTCCGCGCTGCCTGTGAGAAATATCATTTTGGACCGGGCCAGATTCTGCCGCACGACAGCTATCTGATAAACCTGGGGCATCCGGTCATGGACGCGTTGCAAAAATCGCGCGATGCGTTCGTAGATGAAATGCAGCGCGCGGAACAGCTGGGGCTGACGCTACTGAATTTTCATCCGGGCAGTCATTTACAGCAAATTGATGAGCTGACCTGCTTAAAGCGCATCGCCGAGTCAATTAACATCGCCCTGGATCAAACCCACAGCGTGACCGCCGTTATCGAAAATACCGCCGGTCAGGGCAGCAACCTGGGGTTCCGCTTTGAACATCTGGCGACCATTATTGAACACGTCGAAGATAAGTCGCGCGTCGGCGTTTGCATCGATACCTGCCATGCCTTCGCGGGCGGATACGATCTGTGCAGTGAAGCCGCCTGCACGGAGACCTTTGCCGAATTTGAGCGCGTGGTGGGTTTTAACTATCTTCGCGGGATGCACCTGAATGATGCCAAAAGTACGCTGGGCAGCCGGGTTGACCGTCATCACAGCCTGGGTGAGGGGAATATCGGTAAAACCGCCTTTAGCTGGATGATGAAGGATTCGCGTTTCGATGGTATTCCGCTGATTCTGGAGACCATTAATCCGGATATCTGGAAAGATGAAATTGCCTGGCTTAAGTCAGAACAACGTTAAGAAATAAGAAAAAGGAGCCTTGCGGCTCCTTTGTCGTCTTACCTGTCAGGCTTTCGCCAGCTCTTCTTCCGGGCGCTTCAGTACTGCATAGCCTAATCCGGCAATCGCGGTACCAATCAAAATCGCCATCAGATAACCCACGACCGGCGTAATCGCCCCCGGGATTAACAGGACGAACAGGCCACCGTGCGGCGCCATCAGCTTGGCACCAATCGCCATGGAAACGGCACCGGTTACTGCGCCACCGACGATACAGCATGGCAGGACGCGCATCGGGTCACGGGCCGCAAACGGAATCGCACCTTCTGAAATAAAGCACAGACCCAGAACCAGCGCGGCTTTACCGCCTTCCTGCTGACCTTTGTTAAATTTACGACGCGCAACCAGCGTCGCCAGCCCCATAGCCAGCGGTGGCACCATACCGGCAGCCATAATTGCGGCCATAGGTGCGTAGGTTTGTGAACTCAGCAGGCCGACGCCAAATGCGTAAGCAACTTTGTTAACAGGACCACCCATATCGGTACACATCATGCCACCCAGGATAGCGCCCAGCAGGATTGCATTCGCGGTACCCATGTTAGCCAGCCAGCTGGTCAAACCGCTCATGATGCCCGCGACCGGTTTACCTACCACGTAGATCATCAGCAAGCCGGTGATCAGGCTGGCAAACAGCGGAATAATCAGGATAGGTTTTAGCGCTTCCATACTCTGTGGCAACTTCACCTTACCGCTGATCAGTTTGGCCGCATAACCCGCAATAAAACCGGCGATGATGCCGCCAAGGAAGCCCGCGTTGATGCTGGTGGCGATCATACCGCCAATCAGGCCAGGCGTCAGACCAGGACGATCCGCGATTGAGAAGGCAATAAAGCCCGCCAGAACCGGAACCATCAGTGCAAAGGCACTCCCGCCACCGATTTGCATCAGGGCAGCGGCCAGCGTACCGGGCTCTTTAAAGGCCGTGATACCAAACGCAAAAGACAGCGCGATACTCAAGCCACCCGCCACCACCATGGGCAGCATGTAGGAGACGCCGGTCAACAGGTGACGGTAAGCCCCCGCGCCGCCCTCTTTTTTCTCTTCCTGAGAACTGTTTTGCGCGCCAGAAGGTTTATAAGGCTTCGCTTCTGCCACGGCTTTATCCAGCTCCTGCGCGGTCTTTTTCAGTGCCAGACCAGTTGAGGTGCGGTACATCGGTTTACCCGCAAACTTAGCCAGATCCACTTCGATATCCGCGGCCACGATAACCAGATCGGCTGCGGCAACTTCTTCAGGGGTGATCGCGTTACCGGCCCCTACAGAGCCACGGGTTTCAACTTTAACCCACCAGCCGCGTTTGGTCGCTTCCGCCTGGATTGCCTCGGCCGCCATAAAGGTATGCGCAACGCCCGTTGGGCAAGCGGTCACAGCAACCACACGTTTTGGCCCATTCGCTGGCACAGCGGCAACGGCAGCAGGTGCTGCCACGCTGGCTTGCCAGGGTTTCGCTTCGGCTTTGGCACGATTCAGGAACAGTTCAGGTTCACTGACTGCCTGCTGCACATCGCCCAGCCACACGGATTTCCCCGTCAGCGCGGCATCCTCTGGTACTGTTTTACCGGTGACGATCACCAGTTCGGCCTCGGCCGGGTTTTCGGTTAGCGTTATACCAGCCTGAGCAGCCGCAGCGGCCAGACGTTGTTTTGCCATGTAGGCAGAAGCCAGTCCTGTTGAAGGATCTTTTATCAGCAGCGTTTTCACTATCGCTCTCCTGCTGTCAGTTAACGGGTTGTAAGTCGACGCGCGCCATCATTGCGGCCAACTGGGTACGATCGGTCACGCCGACGTTGCTCTGGCTGACAGCCATCGCGGCTACCGCAGTAGCCAGACGCAACGTATGTTCACTGGATTCACGCATTAACAGGCCATAAATCAGGCCACCTACCATGGAGTCACCTGCGCCAACGGTGCTGACAACTTCGCACACCGGCGGTTTAGCTATCCATTCACCTGAGGCATTGACCCAAAGTGCGCCTTCAGCACCCAGAGAAATCACCACATGTGCAATGCCCTGCTCACGCAACTCGTGCGCTGCGTCAATCACGTCCTGGAGTGCAGGTAGCTTGCGCCCTGCCCAAATCTCAAGCTCGCGACGATTAGGTTTAACCAGCCAGGGCGCGGCTTTCAGGCCCGCCACCAGCGCTTCGCGGCTACTGTCAAAGATGATGCAGGGACAGTGCGTACGCAGTTCAGTCATCCAGCGGGTAAAGGCATCCGGATCCACCCCCTCCGGCAGGCTGCCACTCACGCACACCATATCGAACTGGCCCAGCCAGGTTAATGAGTCGCTGGTAAAGCGATCCCAGTCCTGAGCCGTCACCTGAAAACCGGAAAAGTTAAGATCGGTCACATCACCGGTTTGCTCAGTCAGCTTGACGTTAATGCGCGTGCGGCCATTCACGACCTGAAAACGGTTGGCGATCCCCAGTTCACTAAAGAGCTGCTGAAAACCATCCTGATTGTCTTTACCCAGAAAGCCACCAACGGTTACGTCGATACCCAGGTCTTTCAGCACTTTCGCCACATTGATGCCTTTCCCGGCAGCATGTAAGCCAGTGGTTTTCACCAGGTTCACTTCACCACGTTCAATTTCAGGCGTATAACCGACCAGATCGTACGCAGGATTCAACGTGATGGTTGCAACACGTCTGGTCATGCCGCCCCCTCACCTAAGCCACTGTTGATGGCTTCTTCGATAGCCGTCAGCGCCTGTTGGGCATCTTCACCACTGGCAGTAAAACGCAGGCGATGACCTTTTTTCACACCCAGCGCAACGACTTTCATCAGGCTGCGTCCGTTTGCAGGTTTACCGCTGCCATCCAGGTTGGTAATCGTAATGTCGCTGTTGAACTGTTTAATCACGCTCACCAGGGCGGTCCCCGGACGCGCATGTAAGCCATGCTCGTTGCGAATAGTAAATTCAGCCGTCAGTTGGTCTGCCTGCTCGTCAACTTCGCTGGTTAGCAGGGCATAAACACCTGCCGCATCGGCTTTCAGCAAACGGTCGGCTTTATTGCTGTGCAGCAGTGCGCTCAGGTAACCCAGTACCTCCAGCGGGCGGTCATCGACGGCGGCCACGCTGACTAGCATTGCCACGGATTCACCTTCATGTTCAAAGGCTGTCGCCGCGCGGCTGACGGCCACACCGCTTTGCAGATTGCCTTTGCCGCTGTCGCTTAACCAGATGCCCTGCCCCAGACTCAGCGGTTTACTGGAAACCACCTCAGCAACATAGCTGGCATCAACTACACCCGCAGCCTGTAAGCGGCCGGCATTGACGGCCTGCAGCGTTATCAGGTCACGTGCGCTGACATCCAGGGAAATTAATGAAGTATCGAAGCTGAATTCAGCTGACTGCTTCTCACCCATCAGCAGCGCACGCAGATCTTCAGCAGAGGCCGTTTTAAGCTGTTCGGCGATGCTGTCGTCACTCAGTACGTGCGTCAGCTGGCGCAGCAACGTCAGATGTTCATCAGATTTCGCGGCAATACCAATCGCGACATAGGCCGTTTGATCGTCGCCCCAGGCAATTCCCTGAGGAAACTGAAAGACCTGAACGCCGGTTTTCAGCACCAGATCGCGCGTGTCGGTGGTGCCATGAGGAATGGCGATGCCATTACCCAAAAAGGTTGAGGTTTGCTGCTCACGCGCCAGCATGCCGTTGACATAACCTTCCGCCACGTTACCCGCAGCGGTAAGTGCCGCCGCAACCTGACGAATCGCATCTTCTTTATTTTGGGCGCTGGCTCCGGTATGGATGGCCTGCAATTCGAGCTGGAACATAATTCTCCTCGCTTGCTGATTGAATCGTTTCAGCTCAATGGTGTTGAATCTTGCTGTTTGACCTGGTGAAGGTTGTCACAGCAACGCTGAAACGTTTCAGGGATTGTTATTCAGCTTGGCTTTGCAGGCAAGAAAATGCGTAAACGGCATAACAGATCTTTGACATTACGCACAATTCAGAGAGGTTACGGAATTTCCTTAAAAATAGTGCTGAAGTCTGGACGACACGAGGCCGATTTTTTGAGCGTGATTTCAGCAGCGTCAGCAGACGCTGCAAACAGGGTAACGTTAACCTCTCAGAGGCACGTTGCCAGACAGTGATAATCCACCAGCACGGGCTTCACAGCATGGCGGCAAAGGGGCTTAGCCTTTTACCCTCATGATGTGCTTAAGGTTAGAACAGCCTTGCTAAACCTGCTGCAAAAAGCATCGACAGACCGGTAGCCAGCAGGCCAGGCAGGATAAACGGGTGATCGATTATCCGTCGGCCAAGGCGGGTGGATCCCGTATCATCCAGCGCAACGGCGGCCAGCAATGTGGGATAGTTCGGTAAGATAAACAGGGACGCGGTAGCGGGAAAACAGATAACAAGCGTAGCGGGCGCAATGCCCATACTTAAGGCCATCGGAAATAAAATTTTGGTCGATGCCGCCTGAGAATAGAGAAAACATGATGCCAGTACGATAATCAACGCCAGTAACCATGTGGAATCCAGAAAATAGCTCGCCACCCTATCCTGCAACCACAGACGATTGCTCTCCATAAATGTGGAACCCAGCCAGGCCACACCCAGTATGCATATACAAGACGTCATTCCGGTTTTAAACACCGACGATCCCGGAATTGTATGCACATTCACCCGACAGAACATGACGATAGCCATCGCCACCGTTAGCATTACGGCAATCCGTGCCTGTCCGCTATTGAGAACGGGGCGGGTAATGATCTCCATTTTAGGGCTGCTGATAATGGCATAAATCAGCACTGTCACCAGGCCGACAATAAAAATCAGTACTGAACGTCTGCCGTGGAGAGCGGAATGCGAATGCTGTACGGTGTTTACCGCATCATCCTGCTGCGCAAGCTGGTCTGTGTGACGTAAGCGATCCCACCACAGGTAAAACAAGGCGGAACAGAAAAGCGCCATGAAGGTGGCGGGAATGGTCACGGCAATCAGTTCAATATAGCCCCAACCATGCGGTCCCTGTTCCAGAATCCCAGAGAGAAAAATCACGGCGGCAGAAATGGGCGAGGCCACAATGCCCAGTAAGGATGCGGCAACGGAAAGCGCTAATGCGCGGGTTGGACGAAGGTGATTATCTCTGGCCACAGCCACAATCACGGGCATACAGGCAAAAGAGACCTGCCCGGTACTGGCCATCATGGTCAGTAACCAGGTTGAGAGCGGTGCCGTAATCACCAACAACCGCGGATAGCGACGTAAGGCACGTTCTGTCAGTTGCACCAGATAATCAATGCCGCCTGCCTGTTGCATGGCCGATATGGCGACGATCACCACCATAATAAATACCATTACCAGCATGGGCAGATCGCCAGGCGTGGCACCCAGCGCGCACAACATGATTACACCCGCCCCACCTGCAAACCCCACACCGATACCGCCAATACGCATTCCCAAAAACAGAAAAAAAAGCACGGTCATAAACTGTAGTAGTAGCATGATCCCATTCCTTCTGACTGCGGTTTACACCGTTCCAGCCCACACTCAAGGCCGGTACAGGCTTCCTTTCACTCCGCAAGGTTGCAACGGGTTATTTGTCGGTATGTCCTACAGAGAAATGGCACGCGGCTAAATAACCGTTTTCTGCGTATCAGGTGCACTGAGGGTGTAAATTCTTTTCGCGCTGATGCCTTTTTTCTCTGGCTGGCTGCCGGTCAGAAAACCGGGTTATCCCAGAGATACGTTGAATAGCCTTAGGCCGCGACGACAGGCAGTTCCCACATGAAGGCGCCCTGCCTGCCAGACTCGCCCGTTTTATTTCACCCGGCCCAGCTCAGCAGAACGCATTGCGGCATGAATCTCTTCGGCCGCTCCGTCACCCAGCGGTAACAGCGGTGAACGGACAGTGGCATGTTCCAGAATGCCACGCGCAACCAGCGCATGTTTGAGTGCGACAGTGCCTTCCATATGTGAGCCACGATGGTAAACCGCTTTAGTCACAGGCATCAGTCGATCATGTAAAGCACGTGCTTTCTTATAGTCCTGCGCTTTACCTGCGTTAATCATTTCAATCAGCGGCTCAGGGGCAATATTGCCGTAGCCCACCAGGAAGCCATCAACATCAAAAATGGTATGCAGCAGATATTCATCGTGGCAGGTCAGAATCTGTAGATCGGGACGTTCACGGCGAATGACGGGAATTTCAGTATCCCACCGCCGCATATTACGCACGCCATTTTTCATCGCAAACACGCCGGGTTGCGCGGAAATATCCAGCAGCGTTTTCAGGTTATAGGTGGCTTTGGTCACATCCGGGTACTGGAATAAAATAAGCGGTAAACCACTCTCTTCATACACGACCCGGTAGCGATCCTGGGGTGCGCCGTCCTGGTATCCAAAACGCAACCAGCCGTGTGAGGGATAGAGCAAACCGGCAGCCGCACCGGCCTCGACAGCGCGTTTTGCCTCACGCGCCGCGACTTCGGTGCCTTCCCCGGTAATACCGGCAATAACGGGGATTTTGCCTTCGACCGATTTTACAAATGCCCGAATCACGTCGGCCTGTTCATCCTGCGTCAGAAAGGTGCCCTCGCCAGCATGACCCAGGACCACCAGCCCCTTTACGCCGTCGATACTACCCAGCCAACTGCCCAGACGTTGAATCGCGTCAAAATCCACTTGCCCTTCGCGCGTGAATGGGGTGACAGGCGCAGGGGTTAAACCTCTGAGGTCGATATTAATCATGATTAACTCCTTGATGTGAAATACTTTTAGTCACAGGTTCAGTCAAAGTGAATACAATATGAAAACGTTACTGCAATCGTTTTCATATAAGATAAATTGGCAATCTAATTTCATCGCGTCAACCAGCGGCGATTGATAAATGAGGCAGTTATCACAAAACGCTTTGGGAGACGAAGAGAGTTTGCGATCGGGATCCCAGCGGGTTAATGACCACATTACATTCGCAATGCGGTCATTAAAGGAACGATTACTGATGAGGAGAAGACGTGGATTTTCGCGGAATTAACGTAGGAATAATGGTCGATAAATGGGGTTCATGCCTGCCATGGATAAGCATATCTACAGCATTCCCGGCAATATGTTCCAGCGGTGTTCGCACTGAGGTCAATGCGACAGGCAAGCGGCTGACCAGGGGGATATCATTGTATCCGACCAGTGACAGGTCTTTGCCTATGGTCATGCCTGCACGATGCGCCGCAGCCATGACCCCAATCGCAATCTCATCATTGACCGCAAAAATTGCGGTAGGCCGCGAGGAATGGTTCAACATTGACGACCCCACATCTTCGCCTGACTTGATATTAAAGTCAGACGAACGGCACCATTCTGGCCGAACAGGCAAACCGGCTTCACTCATTGCCCGTTCAAAACCTTTTCGACGATTCAACGCATTGGACGCAAAATCCGGTCCACCAATCATCCCGATTTTTTTATGGCCTAAATCGATCAGATGACGCGCTGCAAGGTAGCCGCCCATTTCGTCATCGCCAACGGAAGAGGGACTTACGCCATCCGTACGCAATACCAGCACGTGCGGTATTTCGCGCTCCCGCAGGGTCTGGGGAAGCGGATCGCCCAGACGACAGGTTGAAAGAATCAGGCCGTCAACGCGTCTGTCCAGTAGGGATTCTGCGGACGCTTTTTCCTGTTGCGGATCGTCACCACAGGTTGCCACGATGGCAAAATAGCCGCGTCGTGAAGCCGCTGTCGCGATAGCCTCAAACAGCATCGCCGTCACCGCATCCGTCATACGCGGAACCAGAACGCCAAGCGTGCCGGTATCGCCCCTGCGCAGGCTGGAGGCAACATAATCACGCCGATAGCCAAGTTCACGGGCAACCTGGCGAACCTTTTCAGCTGAAGCGCTTTTTGACTGCGGAAGCCTCTCATCCAGAATTCGCGATACGGTGGAGATGCTTACGCCCGCGGCATTAGCAACATCACGCATCGTTATCAGCCTTTTATCCGACTGTTCCTTTTCCTGGCTTTCCTGATCCATATATCACTCCGAGGATTAATGTGGGTGGCAAAGATCCCTCTGCAGACGGCAATACTATACAACAGACGCTATAACAACGGGATACGCCCTTAACATGCACTGCGTGGGGGCCGCATTTCTCTTTGTCGTCACGCCTGAAGAATACGATTTTCAACGCTTAGGCTCTCATTGTTCTCCCCAGCCTGAGCATCCCCGTAAAGGCTATTGAAGAGAGTATGACCTGTTTCACGCTTTTTCGATTGCCTGAGAGCGGAATGTGAACACGTTAACAATTAATCAAGCCGCTTAATTGACGCAGCGGGATATTAAACCAACGATAACTCATGTGAAAACGATTGCATTAACGTTTTCACACTATCCATTTTGCACAGGTTTTATGCAACTACCGTCAGTGAGTGGGCTGCAAATGCATGGCTCAGGAACGCGCGTCGTCTTGCATGTTTTCCCCATATCCATCACGCAACAGGGTGTAACTATGTCAACTCAGGTTATCGCTTCCCACGCTCATCCCGCCGACGCATCAGTATTACTGGCACGGCTTGAGCGATTGCCCATCACACGCCGGTTAATGGCGATTCGTGTTGTGGTAGGGCTGTCCACTTTTTTTGATGCCTATACCATTATTGCCATCGCGTTTGCCCTGCCACAACTGACGCAGGAATGGGGGCTTACGCCGACGTTCGTCGGTCTGATCATTGCAGCCAGCTATATTGGGCAACTGGTGGGAGCGCTCTTTTTTGGTACGCTGGCAGAAAAAATTGGCAGGATTGGTGTTTTACGTATCACCATCGTGATGTTTGTGATTATGGATGCCGCCTGCCTGTTCGCCTGGAACGGTTGGTCAATTCTGATCATTCGTTTTTTGCAGGGACTGGGCATTGGTGCTGAGGTTCCCGTTGCCAGTGCCTATATCAACGAATTTGTCGGTGCAAAGAAGCGGGGGCGGTTTTTTCTGCTTTATGAAGTGATCTTTCCGGTCGGCATGATGTGTGCTGGCCTTATCGGATTCTTTCTGGTGCCCATTTATGGCTGGAAAATCATGTTTCTCATTGGTCTGATCCCTTCAGCTCTGGCGGCGCCTTTGCGTTGGTTTATGCCAGAGTCTCCGCGCTGGTTAGTCTCTAAAGGCCGCCATCAACAGGCTGAAAAAGTCGTTCAGTCGTTTGAAGCAGAAGCCCTGCGTCGCGGTATGTCATTGCCCGACCCCGTAATAAAACCCGTACCGGTGATGCCCGCCTCGTCCAGCGGCGTAAAGGCGCTGTTTTCAGGTATCTACAAATCCCGCACGTTTATGCTGTGGGGATTGTGGCTCACGGTTTATACCGTTAACAACGGCATGATTACCTGGTTTCCCACTATGTACAGAACCTTGTTTCATCTGCCACTAGAAACAAGCCTGGCCTATGGATGGATTACCTCTACCTGTGGTGTTATTGCCTCTGTCATTTGTGCCTTTAAGATCGATCAAGTAGGCCGTAAGCGCTGGTACACCTGGGCATTTATGCTGGCCATTATTCCGCTCATCGTGCTGTGTGTACTGGGTGCCAATACGCCATGGCAGATACTGATATTGGGCAGCATGGCCTATGCTATTTTGCAAACAATTGCCTTTTCACTTTATCTCTATTCGGCCGAACTGTATCCGACCAGACTTCGCGCGACAGGTACTGCCTTTTCCAGCGCCTGGCTGCGCGCCGGGTCGTCTGTTGGGCCACTAATGGTGGGTTTCATTGTATCGGGATTTGGTATCCGGTTTGTTTTCATTGCGTTCGCCGTGATTGCCCTAATCGGCGGAATGATTACCCTGCTCTTCGCCATTGAAACCAAAGGGAAATCGCTTGAAGAGTTATCGCCTTGAACGGGCAACATCACGTCGGGTCAGATACATCGCTATCGGGGGCTTTCCTGTAAAACCCGATCCGCCACGGAAAGCGCAGGCAGAGCAGCGTTAACAGGCGGACGTTGGCATAAGTCGAGGGCAAAAAGCAATGCAGGGTAACACGCTAAGGATCGGCAGACCGCTACGCATTAGGGCGCGGTGCTCTGCTCAAGGTGAATCAGGTAATCCATCGCGTCATGGCGATTACTGCCGCACATGTCAGCCGAGGGCTGAAGCCCGGCGCAAACTTTTGGTCGCAGGGGAGAACCAAAAATTTTGCACAGATTATTCTCCGCAAGTTGGACGCACCGGGTATTCGCGGGCTTGCCGTGCGGCATACCGGGAATGGGCGAGGAGATGCTGGGGGCGATACAACAGGCGCCACAGCCTGTACGACATTCCATGGTTTACGTCCTGGATAGGGGTAAACCGCGCACGATAGCAGAAGGGGCTCGCGCCCGAAATCACCTTTACAGAAAAAAGCGCTTAACCACTAAGAAGATAAGACAGAGTCAGGGGCTCAAATGGCCCGTGTCATGCCAGAACCCATGAAATATCGCTGTCCTGGTTGCCCTATCCGACGCGCCCTGCTGTTGCCCCCGACCACAAAATTTTTCGCGCTATCTTGCCTGTTCACGACCGCGCGAGTAACGTTGCGCGCACTATTACTCTGCAAGTGAGAACAGCAATGCCAAAGGCGAATGAAATCAAAAAAGGAATGGCCGTTACCCACAATGGAAAACTGCTGCTGGTAAAGGATATTGATGTCCAGAGCCCCAGCGCGCGCGGTGCGGCAACGCTTTATAAAATGCGTTTTACCGATGTTCGCACCGGTATGAAGGTGGAAGAACGCTTTAAGGGCGACGAGATCATTGAGGCCATCTCCCTGAGCCGCCGCAGCGTTACCTTCTCCTATATTGATGGTGATGAATACGTCTTTATGGACGACGAAGATTACACGCCCTATTCCTTTAAAAAAGCGCAAATAGAAGAAGAGCTGCTGTTCATCCCGGAAGGTGGCATTCCCGGCATTCAGGTACTCACGATGGATGGCCAGGTGCTGGCGCTTGAGCTGCCACAAACGGTGGACATGGATATTGTGGATACTTCACCCGGTATCAAAGGCGCATCGGCCAGTGCCCGCACTAAGCCGGCGGGAATGTCTACCGGTTTGATCATTCAGGTTCCCGAGTACCTCAGCAACGGCGATCGCATTCGCATCCATGTTGCCGAGCGTCGCTATATGGGACGTGCCGACTGATAACGCGCGCTGTACGCCGGGTTGACAGGTAGTGTTATATTATAACACCACCCTCTTTCTCTACAGGAGTCACTGGCATGACACGCGTTAACCTTCTCACCGGATTTTTAGGCAGCGGAAAAACCACCACGCTGCTTCATCTGCTGGCGCACAAGCCCCAGACTGAAAACTGGGCTGTGCTGGTCAATGAATTCGGTGAGATTGGTATTGATGGCGCGTTACTGGCCAACCGTGGCGCGACGTTAAAGGAGATCCCCGGCGGCTGCATGTGTTGCGTTAATGGGCTGCCCATGCAGGTCGGGCTAAACAGGCTGCTTCAACAAAACAAGCCCGACCGCCTGCTGATTGAGCCCACGGGCCTGGGCCATCCACGCCAGCTGCTACAGATGCTGACGTCGTCTGTTTATCAACCCTGGATCGAACTGCAGGCCACGCTAACCCTGCTGGACGCCCGCCAGCTCGCCGACAGGCGTGTAACGGATAATGAAAACTTTCGCGATCAGCTGGCCGCGGCCGACATTATTGTCGGCAATAAACGCGACTGCTGGCGCGAGGCCGATCGGCAGCGCCTCCAGGCGTGGCTTGCCGCCCATCAGGACGATCGTGAATTTGTTACTGCCGAGTTCGGTCAGATTCCCCTGGCGTTACTTGACAGTCCGCGCGGGAAACCGCGCGCCCTTCCGCATCCGGTCCACCATCATCACGCTGCGGCCCCGGGCAGCGGTATCGCAGCCTTGCGACTCGACGGGCGCGCGTCATGGCGTCGGGCGGTGAATGAGGGTCAGGGTTATGTCGCCTGCGGCTGGATTTTTGACCACGAAACGGTGTTTGATAGCCTTCCTTTGCTGGAATGGGCGCGGCTTGCCCCCGTCGATCGGGTTAAAGGCGTGCTGCGCATCCCCGAAGGATGCGTCAGCATTAACCGTCAGGGAGAAGACGTGCATGTTGAAATTCTCGCCGCAACCCCACCTGACAGTCGCATTGAGATGATTCATTCCTCATCTGCCGACTGGAATAGTTTACAATCTGCTTTGTTGAGGTTTCGTTTAAGCTGACAGGATTAAGGTCGGCGGTTATTTTTTACTAGGGCAGAATTATGCACGCAACACGCCTTGTCACCATCCTGTTGCTTAACGCACTGGGACTGGTGCTGTTTTTTTCATGGTATTTACCGCCCCATCACGGGTTTTGGTTTGATATCGATAAAGGGATTTTCTTCGCGTTTAATAATGAAATGGTGGATCACCCAGGCTTTGCCCTGCTGGTCGCCATCACTAACTTTCGCGGTTTTGACGCCGTGTCGTTGCTGGCGATGGGGTTACTCTATCTGTGGCTGTGGTGGCGGGAAACGCCTGCGGGCCGCCGTCGTATGTTTGCCATTGGCATTACGATGTTGCTGACAGCGGTCGTTTTGAACCAGGCGGGCCATTTGATCCCAGAAAAACACGCCAGCCCGACGCTGTTCTTTGAGAACGTTCACCGCGTCAGTGAGTTAACGGGTATCCCAGCCAAAGATGCGTCAAGCGACAGTTTTCCGGGCGATCATGGCATGATGCTCATTATCTTTGCGGCATTCATGTGGCGTTATTTCGGCTTCCGTACGTTTTTAGTGGGTGTTGTCATTGTGGGGCTGTTCTCGCTGCCACGCGTCATGGCAGGCGCGCACTGGTTTAGCGATATTGCAGTCGGATCGCTTTCCGTGGCGTTAGTGGGATTAAGCTGGTGGCTATTAACGCCGGCAAGTGATTATCTGGTTAATTGGTTTTATCACAAATTACCGGGTAAAAATAAACCCTAATAGTAATTAATTAGCGAGGGCGGAATTATGATTAAATTATAACCTGCCCTCACTTATAAAAAACCTATGGAAATAATTAGCAAGCTAACCAAAAAAACATCCGAACCCGATGATAATGCAGGACTTCTCTTCAGCCTTCGACGATAGTTACTCTGCAGACCTTCTCCCAGCCCGCACTAAGCCTGGAATTAGCGCCAGATCACCCCTTTCATCCTGTTATCACCTTGAATAACTGTTGATAAAGTGAACAAGTTATTTAAGTTTGATAAGTATCAAAAAAACCTATCAGAATTTGATTAAAAGCGCTCGCCACGGCCTCTGGAATCGGTTAATCTCGGTCGCAGTGAGAAAAGAAGACGCGGTATTAAGCATTCTTTAATAGATAAAATGTGGTGATTTACACATTTTTATAATTAAAGCATTGTCTTGTTCTGACTGGCTTATTAATCTCATTCCGTTTTGTCATCTGGCTGGCGACAATCTTGTCGTAAGGACTTCGAAGGAAAACCCGAATAATGGTCAAGTCTCAACCAATACTGAGATATATCTGGCGGATTGCGCCCGCTCTGGCGCTGGCAACTCTCCTCTCAGCTTGTAGCAGTACCCATAACACCGTTAAAAACGAGAATCATGAAGTTAACAACCAGAATGGTTTTTTACTTCAAGCGTCTCAGGATGAGTTCGAAGAGATGGTGCGCAACGTTGATGTTAAGACGCGCATCATGGATCAATACGCGAGCTGGAAAGGTGTTCGTTACCGTCTTGGCGGTGATACCAAGCGTGGTATTGATTGTTCCGCTTTCGTTCAGCGTACGTTCCGCGAACAGTTTGGTCTGGATCTTCCTCGCTCAACGTCCGAACAGCAGGGAACGGGAAAAGAGATTTCTCGCAGCAGACTGCGACCGGGTGACTTAGTTCTCTTCCGTGCTGGCTCAACGGGCCGTCATGTCGGTATCTACCTCGGCAATGACAACTTTGTTCATGCTTCGACCAGCAGCGGTGTCATGATCTCCAGCCTTAATGAAGATTACTGGAAAAAACGTTATCGCGAAGCGCGGCGGGTCTTAAGTCGCAACCCGAGCTAATGCAGCTCCCGAATGTCCTCTCAGCCAGAGAAAAACAGAACGCTGCCCAGGCAGCGTTTTTTTTTAATCCCTCGAATCCCCCTAAAAATACTTGTTTATCAAAATAATAACGAGACATTATTAACAGACTCGTTATATTCTCAGACGCAAATATTCGGGCGATTGCGCACCAGTAAGTTTTATATTTTGATCAGGGGAAGCACTTCATGCCATTGTCGCGGGCGCTGATACGCCAGGCAACTTATCCTCGTCAAATCGCGTGGAATAGCGCGATTATTGGCAGTCTGTTTTTTTTGTTGTTAACCTCTGTTTTGCTCATCGAAACCCAACATCGTCGGGAAAGCCAACATAAACAGTTGCTCATCGACAGTAGTAACGACTTTCAACGTAGCGTCCAGACGCTTATTTCGGACACGCTTTCCCCCCTGCTTCCATTCGTTCAGTCAGAATGCTATATCGGTAATCATGAGTTAACCGCGCGAGCCGCGTTTGCCGGCGACATACGCGCCATTATTTTAGTTAAAGACGGCAACGCGTTTTGCTCTTCCGCAACCGGAAGCTTTTTTCAGCCGCTCAGCGCGCTCTCAGCCCGAACGGATAGCACACGTGACAGGGACATTCGGTTGTTGCCGGGTACGCCGATGCAGCCGACAAAGCCGGTGCTGGCCATCTGGATTAAGCAGCCCGGCACCCTTCAGTCCGGCATTTTTACGACATTGAATCTGAGCCTGGCAACGTATCAGCTAAAAGCGTCTTCTTACCCCGAAATCACCGGGATTGCCTTACTCGCCCATAAAACTGCCATGACCAGTTGGCAGCCAACGCTGGTACGAAATCGTCAACTCCCGCCGCCGCTAATGCAAACGCCCCTGGAAGGCCTTCCTTTCCAGTTTGCTCTCTACGGTTCAACGCTGTCAGCAAGTGACTATCAGACCATCATGCTGAGCAGCCTGCTGATTTCATTAATCGCCAGCTGTGCCTTTTGGTTTTTGCTGACCCGCTTTCAGCGGCCTGGCAAAGAGATCACCCTGGGTATCCGACGAGGGGAATTTCATGTCGAGTATCAGCCTTTAGTTTCGGCCCAGGATGGCAAATCTTATAGTATGGAGGCACTGCTACGCTGGACACATCCTTCGGGTGAAACGGTCCCACCCGATATTTTTATCAGCTATGCTGAAGCACAACGCCAAATCGTCCCCCTGACCCGACACCTGTTTGAACTGGTCGCCCGCGATGCACATCAACTCCGTGATAGCCTGCCCAAAGGAACCTGCATCAGCGTAAATATTTCCCCTCTGCATCTCAGCGCCTGCAGTTTTCGTGACGATGTCCTGTACTGGCAGGACAATATGCCTCACGATCATTTTCTGTATGTTTTTGAAATTACCGAGCGCGCAGTCGTCGAGAACGCGAATGCGGCCGAACTGTTTCACTGGCTACAACAGCGAGGCATTAAAATCGCGGTTGATGATTTTGGGACCGGGCACAGTGCATTAATCTATCTTGAGAAGTACCATTTTGATTACCTAAAAATCGATCGTGGATTTGTGCAAAGTATCGGAACGGAAACGATCACTTCGCCGGTGCTGGATACGGTGTTACAACTGGCTAAACGGCTCAATCTGATGAGCGTGGCCGAGGGCGTTGAAACCGACGAACAGGCCAGTTGGTTGATCGACCGCGGCGTCACCTATTTACAGGGCTATTTTTATAGCCGTCCGTTACGCCCGGAGCAGATCAAAGACTATTTTCAGCGTCAAAACAGGTAACCCATGCTTTAATTGCCGTAGATTATCGCTACGGTGCAAGACACTCACAGGAGAGAACATCCCTTATGCAGCTCCGCTTCGCCCTTCTGCTGCTGTGTAGCTTGCTTACCCTTCCGCTGCACGCTTCCCCGGTTCAGACCAGCTACGCGTTTGCTCAGGTTGGAACGCCAAAGTATGCGCAAGACTTCAGTCACTACGACTATGTGAATCCTGCCGCGCCCAAGGGCGGCAAGATCGTCTTGTCCGTCATTGGCACTTACGACAATTTCAACCGCTATGCCTCACGTGGCAATCCCGGTGCCGGTACCGGGCCCCTGTATGACAGCTTATTCACGACGTCGGACGATGAAACCAGCAGTTATTACCCCCTCATTGCGGAATCTGCTCGTCATCCCGTGGATTTCAGCTGGATGGACGTTACCCTTAATCCCCGCGCCCGGTTCCAGGATGGTTCACCCATTACGGCGGAGGATGTGGCCTTTACCTTCCAAAAGTTTATGACTGAAGGGGTTCCGCAGTTTCGGATATTTTATCGCGGCGTCACGGTCACCGCCCTCAACCGCCAGACCGTGCGTATTAGGTTACCGGCCCCGGATAAAGACCTGATGCTGGGATTGCTGACGCTACCGGTGATCTCCCAAACCTTTTGGCAGACGAGAAAATTTAACGAGCCGCTCAGCCAGCCCCCCTTGTCGAGTGGGCCTTATCGCATCAGTAAGTGGAAGCTGGGCCAGTTTATTGAATTCAGTCGCGTAAACGATTACTGGGCGGCGGATTTGCCGGTTAACCGTGGCCGGTTCAATTTTGATGTAATGCGTTACGACTATTACCTGGACGACAACGTGGCATTTGAGGCATTCAAAGCCGGGGCCTTTGATCTGCGGGAAGAGACGTCGGCAAAGAAATGGGCCACGCAGTATCTGGGGCGTCATTTCGACGATCGACAGATCGTGAAAGAAACCACACCGAATACCGCCTCAATTGATACGCGCTGGCTGGCGCTGAATAATGAAAAAGCCCTGTTTAGCGATCGTCGGGTCCGGCAGGCGATGGCGCTGGCTTTCGATTTTGAATGGATGAATAAAACGCTTTTCTATCAGGCTTTTAAGCGCACAGACAGCTATTTTCAGAATACCCACTATGCCGCACGGGGCCTGCCCGATGCCGCGCAGCTGCGCATTCTGACGCCGTTCGCAGCACAGTTACCGCCTGAAGTCTTCAGTGAAACCTATGTGCCGCCACAAACTGACGGCAGCGGCTACGATCGCACCAACCTGCTCAAGGCAATGTCCCTGCTGAATCAGGCGGGCTGGCACATCAGGAATCAGCGCCTGATTAATGATAAAACCGGGCAGCCCTTTAGCGCAGAGCTGCTGCTGCCCGCAGGCGCAAACAGTGAATGGGCGCTTCCTTATCAACATAATCTGGCGCGGCTGGGTATCACGTTAACGCTACGCCAAATTGACAGCTCGCAGTACCTGCGCCGCCTGCGCAGCGGTGACTATGATATGGTCAGTAATATTTATCATGCGATGCCAACCCCCTCACGCAGTCTGCAGGCCAACTGGCAATCGGACTATATTCAGTCCTCCTGGAACACGGCCAGGGTCAAGGACCCCGTTGTCGATAGCGTTGTGAAACAGATCATCGCCCATCAGGACGATGCGGACGCCTTGCTGCCGTTGGGCCGGGCGCTGGACCGTATTTTACTGTGGAATGCGTATATGATCCCGATGTGGTACAACGCCGAGCAGCGACTTGCCTTTTGGGACAAATTTTCCCATCCTGCGGTTAAACCTGCCTACAGCACAGGTCTGGATAACTGGTGGTATGACGTGAATAAAGCCGGGCGACTGCCGGCCGACAAACGCTGAGGAGAGCCAGGTTGGCAAGTTACTTTTTACGTAGACTATTACTGGTTATTCCTACCTTGTGGGCCATCATTACGCTCAACTTTTTTATTGTACAAATTGCGCCGGGCGGCCCGGTCGATCAGGCGCTGGCGAATATCCAGTTTGGCCAGACCAGCGGGCTGCCTGGCGCGGGCAGCGGTGAAGGCGGCGGCACCCAGGCCAGCCTGCATCGCGTCACGCCAGGGGATAATCAATACCGCGGCGCGCGCGGCCTGGATCCGGAGGTCATCGCAGAAATTGAGCGACGTTACGGCTTCGATAAACCTATCGGGGAGCGCTATCTCACCATGCTGTGGAACTATCTGCGCTTTGACTTTGGCGACAGCCTGTTTCGCAGTGCTTCCGTATTGCAGTTAATCAAACAGAGCCTGCCCGTCTCTGTCAGCCTTGGCCTGTGGAGTACCTTAATTATCTACCTGGTCTCCATCCCGCTGGGCATTAGAAAGGCGGTGCGTAACGGCAGTACCTTTGATGTCTGGAGCAGCACCTTCATCATTATTGGCTACTCCATTCCGGCGTTTCTGTTTGGCATTATGTTGATTGTTCTGTTTGCTGGCGGCAGCTATTTTGACTGGTTTCCCCTGCGCGGTCTGACGTCTCCACAGTTTGATTCGCTGCCCTGGTACGCCAGGGTAACCGATTATCTCTGGCACATTGCGCTACCGGTACTGGCGACGGTGATTGGCGGTTTTGCCACCTTAACTATGCTGACCAAAAATGCATTTCTGGATGAGATTCGCAAACAGTATGTGGTCACCGCCCGGGCTAAAGGCCTCTCAGAGCGGCGCATTCTTTACCATCATGTGTTTCGCAACGCGATGCTGCTGGTGATCGCCAGCTTTCCTGCCACCTTTATCAGCATGTTTTTTACCAGTTCGGTATTGATTGAGGTGATGTTCTCTCTTAATGGCCTGGGCCTGCTGGGTTTTGATGCGACGATCCAGCGCGATTATCCAGTGATGTTTGGCACCCTGTATATTTTCACCCTGATAGGTTTGCTGATGAATATCCTGAGTGATTTGACCTATACCCTGGTGGATCCCCGTATTGATTTTGAGGGCCGGTGATGCGTCTTTCTCCCCTGAATCAGCAGCGCTGGCAGCGCTTTCGTCATCACCGCCGTGGCTACTGGTCGCTTTGGATTTTTCTGTCTGTCTTTATGCTTTCCCTGTGCGCGGAATTCATTGCCAATGATAAACCGCTGCTGGTGCATTATCAGCAGCGCTGGTACGCTCCGCTGTTTTTTAACTATAGCGAAAGCGATTATGGTGGCCCGTTTGCCACGGCAGCGGATTATCAGGATCCCTGGTTGCAACAGCGCATTGAAAATCACGGCTGGGCGCTTTGGGCACCCATCCGTTTCGGTGCCAACAGTATTAATTTTGCTTCTCAGGTGCCCTTCCCTTCGCCGCCCTCCCGGCAGAACTGGCTGGGCACGGATGCCAACGGCGGCGATGTTATGGCGCGTCTGTTATATGGTCTGCGCATTTCACTCCTGTTTGGGGTGCTGCTGACGCTGTTTTCCAGCGTGATTGGGATCGTCATCGGTGCCATACAAGGCTACTTTGGCGGCAAGGTGGACCTGATAGGTCAACGCCTGATTGAGGTCTGGTCCGGGATGCCCTCGCTGTTTTTGCTGATCTTGCTTTCCAGCGTGATTCAGCCCAGCTTCTGGTGGCTGCTGCTGGTTACCGTGCTGTTTGGCTGGATGAGTTTGGTCAGCGTCGTACGTGCCGAATTTCTGCGTACCCGTAACTTTGACTATATTCGGGCCGCGCAGGCGCTGGGCGTCAGTGACGGACGTATTATGCTGCGTCATATCCTGCCCAACGCCATGGTGGCAACCCTGACCTTTCTGCCTTTTATCCTGTGTGGCTCTATCACCACCTTAACCTCGCTGGATTTTCTCGGGTTTGGTCTGCCCATCGGCTCTCCCTCTCTGGGAGAGCTGCTGCTGCAGGGGAAAAATAACCTGCAGGCCCCCTGGCTGGGTTTATCGGGCTTTTTTACGCTGGCGATTCTGCTGTCGCTGCTCATTTTCATTGGCGAAGCCGTGCGCGACGCCTTTGATCCCAGTAAAGGAGTCTGAATGAGCACCCCGCTGCTTGCTGTTAACCATCTCTCCGTCGCCTTTCGTCAGGGCAAACAGCTGTATCAGGTGGTGGACGATGTCTCGCTGCGTATAGAGGCAGGAGAAACCCTGGCCCTGGTGGGCGAATCCGGTTCCGGAAAAAGCGTTACCGCCCTGTCGATCATGCGGCTGCTGCACGCGTCCGCCGTCGCCTATCCTCAGGGCGAAATTCTGCTGGCAGGCGAAGACCTGCTCAAGGCATCGGCGCAGCAACTCCGCGGCCTGCGGGGTAATCAGATGGCGATGATTTTTCAGGAACCCATGGTGTCACTCAACCCTCTGCACAGTATTGAAAAGCAGCTATATGAAGTGCTTTCTCTACATCGCGGCATGCGACGCGAGCCCGCGCGAGCGGAAATCCTGCGCTGCCTCGATCGCGTGGGTATTCGCCAGCCGGCCTCCCGCCTGAACGCTTTTCCACATCAGCTCTCCGGGGGCGAGCGCCAGCGTGTGATGATCGCGATGGCCCTGCTGACCCAGCCGAGGCTGCTGATTGCCGATGAACCGACCACCGCGCTTGATGTCACCGTTCAGGCGCAGATCCTTGGCCTGCTGCGCGAACTGCAACAAGAACTGAATATGGGCATGCTGTTTATTACCCATAACCTGAAGATTGTTCGCCAACTGGCAGACAGCGTCAGCGTGATGCGCTCTGGTCGGGTGGTTGAGCATAACGCCGGCCAGCGCCTGCTAACACAGCCTCAGCACGCCTACACGAAACAGCTGCTGGCGGCCGATCCGGAAGGTCGTGCCGTGCCGCTCCCTGCGGATACGCCGGTTATTCTTAAGGTGGACAACCTGCGCGTCAGTTTTCCCCTGCGTCAGGGCCTGTTTAAACGTAAAACAGGCGAAAAAATTGCAGTAGAGAATCTTAGCTTTAGCCTGAAACGAGGCGAAAGTCTGGGGTTGGTAGGCGAGTCAGGCTCAGGTAAAAGCACCACCGGTATGGCGTTGTTGCGTCTTATTGCCGCTCAGGGGGAGGTCTGGTTTGACAATCAGCCGCTGCATCAGCGGTCGAGAAAAGCGCTGTTGCCGCTGCGACGCCGCATTCAGGTCGTTTTTCAGGATCCTAATTCTGCGCTGAACCCCCGAATGACGGTTCAGCAGATCGTTGCCGAAGGTCTGGCCGTGCATTATCCACACCTGAGTGCCGCACAACAGGACGAACGGGTTAAAGCGGTCATGACCGAGGTCGGGCTGGACGCGGAAAGCCGCCATCGCTATCCAGCTGCGTTTTCCGGCGGTCAGCGTCAGCGAATCGCTATTGCGCGCGCCCTGATTCTTGAACCGGAGCTGCTGATACTGGATGAGCCAACCTCCTCACTCGACCGCTCCGTACAAAAACAGATTCTGACGCTGCTACGGGGATTACAGCAGCAGCGTCAGCTGAGTTATCTGTTTATCAGTCACGATTTGGAAGTGGTGCGATCGCTCTGCCATCAGCTCATCGTACTGCGTCAGGGCGAGGTCGTTGAACAAGGCGACTGTGAGACACTCTTTGCCACACCTGCACAGGCTTATACCCGCGAGCTGCTCGGCTCCGTTTCGCTCAGTGACCGATGAAGGTTTCCGCAATCGCCACGCCTTGATTTTTCAGGCAGCAGTTCGTGGCGCTCTCATCACAACGGCGGATAAAAAGGCAGGGCTGCCCTTCGCACTCAGCGATTTTGCCGTCAACCTGAATGGCGGCCAGCATGTCTTTCAGTTCCCGCAGAATCTCCCATGCCGGAACACCATCATGGCTTATCAGCCGGAGCGCAATAACGTCATGCTCTTCTGAGCCCGCATCGTCGGTTTCAATCACGGCATGACGATCGCTAATCCAGCGAAACCGCTGCGGCAGGCGATGCACAACCGAAAGTTGCAACATAATGATCCCTATCTCCAGAGAATGAAGCGCAATTCACAACCAATGATGTCAGCCTGCAGAGTGGGTAAAGTCTGCTTAACGCGCCGATCCGCAATCGCCCGGTAGAGCAAATTTGCGAGTTAAATCTCACTTTGGGCTATATGTACCGCGTTTAATGATAACTAACAATCATTTTAGTCCCAATACGATTACTTTATTTGCTATTTTTTTTCACAAATAAGAAACATTTTTGACTAAGCGGAAAAAGAGGATGGCAGACGCCCGCTTAGCGGGCGACGGTACGCGGACGTGAGGCGTAGAGAAATAACGAAACGGAGATTGTCGCGCACAGTGCAATGGTTCCCACCATGGGCCAGGCACTGTTGAAGCTGAACAGGGAGAGCAGCGCCCCCGCCAGCGCACCCACGCCAAAACGCAAGGTGCCCGCCAGAGAAGAGGCCGTACCGGCCATATGCGGAAACTCATCAAGGATAACCGCCATAGCATTTGACGACACCATCGACACGCAGCCGATGAACATTGCAATGCCTAATACCAGCGGCAGGAACCCCAGATCGAAAGCGCTGACGATCAACAGCCAGATGCCCATAGCAAACTGCACCAACAATCCGAAGCGAAACAGGACCACGGGGCCAAAACGGCGCACTGCCCGGCTGTTAATCAGCGTCATGATGAACAAAAACACAATATTCAGACCGAAGTAGTAGCCAAAACTCTGCGGTGAAATGTGATTCAGTTCGATGTAAACAAAGGGGCCAGCGTTGAGAAAGGTAAACAGCCCCGCAAACGAGAATCCGCTCGATAACATATAGCTGAACGCGCGCTTGTGGCGAAACAGGATAACGAAGTTACCTAGCGTGGTGCGCAGGTGAAAGTGCTGTCGCTGCTCAGGTTTAAGGGTTTCGCGAATCTGGGTTGCCACCAGCACAGTGGTGATAACCGCCGCTATCGACAGCGTCCAGAAAATGGCGTGCCAGCTCCAGACTAACAGCAGCCAGCCGCCGATGATGGGCGCCAGCAGCGGTGCGATGGTGGTAATCAACATGACGAACGACATCATGCGTGAGAAGTCTTCTTTCGAGTAACTGTCACGCATCAACGCATTGATCACGACGCTGGCCGCCGCTGCCGCCAGACCGTGTAAAAAACGCATCGCAATCAGTTGTTCAATCGACTGCGAAAGTGCGCAGGCTGCCGCTGCGCAGGCAAATATCAGGGTGCCGAGCGTAATCACCGGCTTGCGGCCATAGCTGTCGGCGAGCGGACCGTAGATCAACTGACCGATGGCAAAACCCAGGATATAAAGATTGAGCGTCATCTGAACGCTACCGGCGGACACGGCAAACTGGCGCGCAATTTGTGGCATTGCAGGCAGATACATATCTATCGACAACGGCATCAACATCGCTAACAGGCCGAGGATGACGACCAGCCCCATTGGCGAATTCTTTTCCTTACGCACCAGGTTTCTCGCTATTTTTGTTTAAGTTCATCCGGTAAGCCAATGCTGGCTATCTCTTCTTCCGTTAACAGGCGGTATTCACCCGGTTCCAGCGCCTCGTCCAGCACAATCTCACCAATGCGCTCGCGGTGCAGGCCAACGACCCGGTTACCCACGGCTGCAAACATGCGTTTGACCTGGTGATAGCGGCCTTCGCTCAAGGTCAGCAGCACTTCCGTGGGGGTGATGACCTCAAGCTGAGCGGGTTTAGTCAGGCTTTTTTCATTATGCAGCTGCACCCCGGCGCTGAACTGTGCGGCCGTGTCATCGCTCACCGGCGCTTCCAGCGTTACCCGATAAGTTTTCTCACAATGGTGGCGCGGTGAGGTAATGCGATGTGACCACTGACCGTCGTCCGTCAGCAGGACTAAACCGGTGGTATCAATATCCAGCCGGCCTGCGGCATGCAGCTTAAACGCCATCGGTTCTTCAATGAAATAGACGATGGTGGGATGATCGGGATCGTCCGTTGAGCAGACATAGCCCTGAGGTTTGTTCAGCATAAAGTAGCGCGGCCCGGTCTGCATCTGCAATACATTGCCGTCATACTCAACCTCATGATCGGGCTGGAGTTTGAAAGCGGTGTCGCGCACCACATCACCGTTAACGGTAACACGTTGACCACGGATTTCACGTGCGGCGATGGCACGGCTGATTTCCAGTTGCTGAGAGATGAATTTGTCGAGTCGCATGAATTCGTTTTGCCTGTTACTGCGGAGGGAAACTAAAACGGCATTTTTAACCGTTGAAAAAGTAGGGGAAGTATAGCCTGATCTGCGCCTCGCTGACAGCGCGTTTATTGTGGATTCGTGGCATAATTGCGGCAGGTTTTACAAAAGTGAACAGCATGTCTTTTACCTTACGCCCTTATCAACAGGAAGCGGTCGATGCCACCCTCGCCCACTTCCGTCGTCATCCTGAACCTGCCGTGATCGTTCTGCCCACCGGGGCCGGAAAAAGCCTGGTGATCGCCGAGCTGGCGCGCCTGGCTCGAGGTCGGGTGCTGGTGCTGGCGCACGTCAAAGAGCTGGTGGCGCAAAATCACAGCAAGTATCAGGCTTACGGACTTGAGGCTGACATCTTTGCGGCAGGATTGCAGCGCAAAGAAAGCCAGCGGAAAGTCGTGTTCGGTAGCGTCCAGTCTGTTGCACGTAATCTCAGCCTGTTTGACCGCGCCTTTTCGCTGGTGATTGTAGATGAGTGCCACCGCATTGGTGATGACAAAGCGAGCCAGTATCAGCAAATTTTTAATCACCTGCGCCAGCATAATCCTCAGTTGCGTCTGCTCGGCCTGACCGCAACACCGTTTCGCCTGGGCAAAGGCTGGATCTACCGTTTTCATTATCACGGTATGGTTCGGGGCGACGAGCAGGCCCTGTTTCGCGACTGCATCTATGAACTGCCCCTGCGCTATATGATCAAGCATCAGTTTCTGGTGCCGCCGGAAAGGCTGGATATGCCGGTGGTTCAGTATGATTTCAGCCGCCTCACCGCTCAGGCAAATGGCCTGTTCAGCGAAGCCGACCTGAATCGGGAACTCAAACAGCAGCAGCGGGTGACGCCCCATATTATCCAGCAGATTGTGGAATTTGCCGAGGATCGCCACGGCGTGATGATTTTTGCCGCCACCGTCGAACACGCGCGCGAAATTTTGGGCCTGCTGCCTGAAAACAGCGCGCTGGTGTCGGCAGAAACTCACGCGAAAGATCGGGATGCGCTAATCGCGGCGTTTAAAGCCCAGCAGCTTAAGTTTCTGGTCAACGTTGCGGTGCTAACCACCGGCTTCGATGCGCCGCATGTGGATCTGATCGCGATCCTGCGCCCTACCGAGTCAGTCAGCCTGTATCAACAGATTGTCGGGCGAGGTCTGCGCCTGTCGCCCGGCAAAAAAGACTGCCTGATTCTGGACTATGCCGGTAATCCTCACGATCTGTTTACGCCTGAAGTGGGCGCACCGAAAGGGAAAAGTGACAATCAGCCCGTGCAGGTATTTTGCCCGGCCTGCGGCTTTGCCAATACCTTCTGGGGCAAGGCCACGAGCGATGGCATGGTGATTGAGCACTTTGGCCGGCGTTGTCAGGGCGTACTGGAAGACGACGAAGGCGGGCGCGAGCAGTGTGACTACCGCTTTCGGTTTAAGAACTGCCCGGCGTGCAACGCAGAAAACGACATCGCCGCGCGCCGCTGCCGCGAATGCGACAAGATTCTGGTCGATCCTGACGATATGCTTAAAGCCGCGCTGAAGCTGAAAGATGCGCGCGTTCTGCGCTGCGGCGGCATGACGCTGGAACAGGGCCGCGACGACAAAGGCGAATGGTTGAAAGCCACCTATTTCGATGAAGACGGCACCAGCGTCAGTGAGCGGTTTCGTCTGCAAACGCCCGCACAGCGCAAGGCGTTTGAGCACCTGTTTATGCGCCCGCATCAGCGCGCGCCCGGCGTGCCGCTGGGCTGGCAAACCGCCGCCGATGTGCTGGCCCTCCAGCCTCTTCTGCGCCATCCCGATTTTGTGGTGGCCCGTGCCAAAGGCCAGTTCTGGCAGATTCGCGAAAAGCTGTTTGACTACCAGGGGCGCTTTCGCCGCGCTAACGAACTGCGCTAAGCCTTATTAGCGTTTGCCCCTGTAGGGGATTACCGCTATAATGCCGCCCGCTTTTGCATGTGCATAAGCGGTGTTGAATAACCCTTCTGTTACTGGGTCGCCTGTAGCAGAAATCATAAAGAGACGTATTAATGTTCACTATCAATGCAGTAGAACGTAAAGAGCAGGGTAAGGGTGCGAGCCGCCGCCTGCGCGCAGCAAACCGCTTCCCGGCCATCATTTATGGTGGTTCAGAAGCCGCTGTTGCTATCGACCTCGACCACGACCAGGTGATGAACCTGCAAACCAAGCCAGGCTTCTACGAAGAAGTGCTGACTCTGGTGGTTGACGGTAAAGAAACCAAAGTTAAAGTGCAGGCTGTTCAGCGTCATCCGTTCAAGCCAAAACTGCACCACATCGACTTCGTTCGCGCTTAATCGCCGAATGCGTTGAAAGTAGAAGGGCCGGTTGCGAAACCGGCCCTTTTATTTTGCCTGTTATCCGCCAGAACGCCGGATCGGGCAGATGCTTATTTACTGCTGGTGCGGCGTTGCAGCTGCTCACGCAGGTTAGGCGGTGTTCCTTTGATGGTCAGCGTATCGGTGACCGGATCCCAGAAAATGCGCTCGCCAAGCAACAGGGCATCGAAGTTCAGGGTCAGCCCCCCACCGCTACCGGCAAACTTGGTTAACTGACGTAACGTACTGCGATCTGCCGGGAAATGCTCTTCCAGGTCATAGCCCTGCTCCTGAGTAAAGGCTTCAAACGTCTTTTCACCCAGTGGCGGCAGCTCACCTGATAACGCTTTCAGCGCGATCTCTTCCCCAGCCTGAAGCTGTTCATTACAGTAGCTGTAAACCTGCTGACGATAGTTTTGTCGTTCATTCTTATCCAGATTCGACTCGTCACAATAGTCATCTACCGCCTGTAACAGCCCCCGGTTCTGCGCCTTGGTATCCAGTCCGACTTCCGCCCCCAGAAAATCCATGAAGAAATCAGAAACTTTTCGCCCTACCCGTCCACGCAGGAAGGTGAGGTAGCGCGTCGATTCAGGGCTGGTTTCCCACTCGGTAAGATCGATTCGTGCCACAATATCGGCGTGATTGATATCCAGATAGTGGGTACTGCTGATATCCATCTGTTCGTTGACGCGCATACTCGACTGGCTGTTTAACACCGCCACCAGCAAGTATTCTACCGCCAGATAGCGGTACTGGATAAACAGCACCACGCCGCCTTCGGCGAACGGATATTTTGCCAGTTCATCACGCAGGCGTCCGGTAGCAGCCCGGCTAAAAGCGAGAAAATCATCGTTACCCTTGCGGCAGTTGCGCAGTGCATCTGCCAGTTCGCTTTCAGCATTAAACAGCCCGTAAGCTTTACTTTTTGCACTGTATACACGGTGCAGCTCTTCCACCATCGCCTCGACGGTATTGGTGGCCGGCAGTAACGAATCACGAAGCACCAGCTCTAACTGATTTTCATCACGTTTGATTAACTGGTGCAAGGCAATCTGGTCGATATCCAGACTCATGGTAAACTCTCCTAATAGCACAGGCGCGTATTCAAACACCGCCAGCAGCAGCTTTCAACTCCATGCACAACCGGAACACCGCGCTTTCGATAAATTTGCGGAAAAAAGTGCGCTGTTCCGGTACTATATCGCCTTTTGAGACGAGATAAGTTTTCGCTATGCCACAATCATCCCGTTACAGCGACCAACGCGTTGAACAACTCCTCGCGGAAATGGCGCAGGTTTTGCAAAAAGACCAGGCGCCAACCGACCTTTCCCTGATGGTACTAGGGAACATGGTAACCAATCTGATCAACAGCGATGTTGCTCCCGCGCAACGCCGCTCTCTGGCCCGTTCTTTTGCTGATGCCCTGCAGGCGTCGGTAGACGACAGCGCCCATTAATTCGCTAATCTGACGTCAAACTATGGTAACCAACCGACAGCGCTACCGCGAAAAAGTCTCCCAGATGATTAGCTGGGGACACTGGTTTGCCCTGTTCAATATCTTTTTCGCGCTCATTCTGGGTAGCCGCTATCTGTTGGTTGCCGACTGGCCTGCTTCACTGGCTGGGCGCATTTATGCGTACAGCAGCTGGATTGGTCACTTCAGCTTTATTGTATTTGCCGTTTATCTGCTGATTATCTTCCCGCTGACGTTTGTGGTGATGTCGCAACGTCTGATGCGGGTGATTTCGACGGTGGTCGCCACCGCCGGTTTGACACTGCTGATGGTCGACAGCGCCGTCTTTAACCGTTTCCATTTACACCTTAATCCGGTGGTGTGGGAACTGGTGATTAACCCCGATCAAAGTGAGATGGCGCGCGACTGGCAGCTGATGTTTATCGGCGTGCCGCTCATTTTTCTGGTGGAGATTCTGTTTGCCACCTGGAGCTGGCAGAAGCTGCGTAGCCTGAACCGCCGTTCGTTTGGTAAGCCGCTGGCCGCCCTTTTTATCAGCGCCTTTTTTGCCAGTCATTTGATGTATATCTGGGCGGACGCTAATTTTTATCGCCCAATCACGATGCAACGTGCGAATCTGCCCCTTTCTTATCCGATGACCGCCCGTCGCTTTCTTGAGCGTCACGGCTTGCTGGATGCGCAGGAATATCAGCGCCGTCTGGTGCAGCAAGGCGATCCTGAGGCTGCGGCAGTGCAGTATCCGCTCAGCGATATCACCTTTGCGGACAAAGGCTCACGCGATAACCTGTTGGTCATTACGGTGGATGGTCTGAACAGTGCCAGTGCCGATAACGCCCTGCCGGCGTTGAACCAGTTTGCCAGCCAGAACGTGCGCTTTACCCAGCATTTCAGCGCCGGGGACAACGCAGAAAAAGGCCTGTTTGGCCTGTTCTACGGCATCTCCCCGAGTTATATGAACGGTGTTCTGGCACAGCGGACGCCGTCTGCCCTGCTTACTGCACTGAGCACCCAGGGCTATCAGTTTGGCCTGTTCTCGTCAGAGGGGTTTAGTCAGCCGCTGTATCGTCAGGCGCTGCTGTCCGACTACTCTCTGCCCCCCAGCGAGGAGCAGCCCAATGCCAGCACCGTTTCACAATGGCAAAGCTGGCTGAGTGCCCAAAAAGGCGATGGTACGCCCTGGTTCTCCTGGGTGGCGCTGAACGGCCCAAGGGTGAGCGGTGATAACGACAAAGCACGTCAGCGAAGCTATATGCGGCAGGCTCCTGCCCTCAATGAACAGATTCAGGCCATCCTTACCACACTGCAACAACGTGACTTACTGAAAAACACCGTGGTGGTCATTACCGCTCAGCATGGTGTGGCGCTGGATGGCAATCCGGACAACGAAGGCAATCGCCAGACCTTGCAGGTGCCACTGGTTATTCACTGGCCGGACACGCCCGCGCAGACGGTGACTCGGCTTTCCGATCATCAGGACGTGATGGTGACCCTGATGCAGCGCCTGCTGCATGTGCGCACTAATCCGGTCAACTATGCTCAAGGCGAAGATCTGTTTGCTGCTCAGCGTCGTCATGACTGGGTCACCAGTAGCGAAGATAATAAGCTGGTCATTACCACGCCTAAAATCACGCTGGTGCTGAACAATAACGGCAGCTACCGTGTTTACGACGCCAGTGGAAATGTATTGAAAGATCACAAACCGGAACTCGCGCTCTTGTTGCAGGTGCTCACAGAAGAGAAACGTTTTATCGCTAACTGATTAATAATGAGGCAGTTAGTTGCCTGATCGCTTGCATTCGTGCAGAGAATCAGTAGACTAGCTTTCCAAAGTTCGGCACGTAGCGCAGCCTGGTAGCGCACTGTCATGGGGTGTCAGGGGTCGGAGGTTCAAATCCTCTCGTGCCGACCAAATTCTCCCTTAAAAAACCAACCTTTACGGTTGGTTTTTTATTGCCTGCGATTGGTGAGGGTAAAAAAATGGTAAAACCAGCCATCATTTTGCTGTGATCAGATATCAGAAGCGCGTGGCATGAGACAACGCCGCTTCGCACATCATCGTCCAGTACATTTCTGCCCTCGCGCCCCAAAAACGTCCCACGCCCGCACCCAGCAAAAGCGCAGGCTCTAGCGTCAAGATGCCAAACGGCGTCAACGTCTTTGCCGGAAACGGACCGCGCTTTGTCATTGAAAACAGCGTCATGACAAATTCCCTGCGATATCTACAGGACCACCGGTTTACTGCTACGTATCATGTTATCGTAACCTCAGGATGCCGGAGAGGATCTCAAACGCGAGATCACGTTTGATGATGAGCCTGGCCGTCAACAGGCGACGCCAAAGCCAGCAGTGCAAAGCTGGCAAGCCAGTGGCCGCCGCTGTAATGGCTGCCCACCACGTGAGGGAGACTGGCTGTCAGATGCCGTTCGGCTGCGGCCTGAAGCAACGAGACAGCGGGATGAGCGTTTGGCAATGCAACAGCAAGATGCCTAAAGCACCAGGCTCTGCTGAGATTCAATCCGTCAAGATGTGTGATGGTGGGATCGGTACGATCGCTGACCTCTGCAGGCTGCATCAGCGCGGTCTTACTGGCGATATCAGGTAGAAATGCATCGAACCAGTTGGCGAAGTTAACGGTGACTTTACTCATTAACATGGCTTCCGTTAATGCACCAGAAAGGTATTCGTCCCCACCGGGTTCATAATGTGCTGGATAATCAGTGTCCTCGCGGTAAAAACGTTCTGCGACATTAACGATGACGTTTTCCAGCAAGCTGTCCTCTAAAGTGCGTGCGTAATCCAGTGCTAACATCAGCGCGAAGGCTGAATTGGTATGGGTCCCGACCCGAATAGCGTAGGTCAGCTTACTGAAGTAGTCGATAAAGCGACTGCGAATGTCCTGAGTCAGTGGCTCAAGCCTCTGATACCACTGTGCAGCCTGCGGCAAGGCAGATTTTTTCAGCTCCCCGGATAAGCCAAGCAACCATGCATAACCGTAAGGACGTTCGAACGCCGTGCGAAACGGTACGGTAAAATAAGCACGTTCCTGCGCGATATTTTCTTCAGTAAAATGCGCATGAAAAACAGCAATGATTTCATCACGGCATGACAACGTGGGATAAAGGCTCAGGGCACGGAGCAACAGCCAGTAACCGTGTACCGCAGAGTGCCAGTCGTAGCAGCCATAGAAAACCGGATGCAGTACACGTGGCGACAAGGCATCACTGTCATCAAGCATTAAGTGTACAAGATGACTGGGATATTCCTGGCGCAAATAGGTTAATGGCATCCGGGCAAACGCATCAGTCCAGGATGGCGTTAATTTCATCATCATTCCTTACACGAGAAAGCGTTAACCGTCTCAAGATTCCCCTTACCGCCAGTCAGTGACGGCAGGTTCATTTTTGGCTTAAAACACATGATCGCTGCGGGCTCTGGCGCGTCCGCAGCGCGCGCAAACGCTGGCATCGACATTTGAACAGCGGTCAGCCCACCCGTAGCGTCCGTCAAAGCGACAAGCGCCACAGACCGGTTTCGTCGGATGATGACCTCATCGCTGGCGCGTGCCGCCAACGATGAGGTTATCCACTTTAAGCGTCGGTTGCCCTACGCCCACTGGAACATTTTGTCCCGATTTCCCGCAGGTGGCGACGCCACGATCCAGGGCCAGATCGTTGCCAACCATGCTGATCTGCTGCAGCGTTTCCGGTCCCTTTCCGGTCAGCGTGGCGCCTTTAACCGGTGTTGTAATTTTGCCGTCTTCGATCAGGTAGGCCAGCGCGCTTTGAAAGCTGTATTGGCCACTGACGATATCCACCTGTCCGCTGCCCAGGTTAGCCAGATATAATCCACGTTTAACAGACGCAATGATCTCCTCAGGTTCATACTGGCCATTACGCATAAAGGTGTTTGTCATGCGCGGCATAGGAAGATACGCGTAGGACTGACGTCGGCCATTTCCAGTGGGGGGAAGTTTCATCAGACGGGCACTCAGGCTGTCGTGCATATAACCTTGCAGAATACCGTCTTCAATCAATGAGGTGCACTGCGTCGGGTGCCCCTCATCATCTGTATTGAGCGAACCCCGGCGCCCCTGTAGCGTGCCGTCATCGACGATATTCACCCCAGGTGGTGCAACTCTCTCTCCGATGCGCCCTGCGTAAACTGAGGTACCCAGCCGGTTATAGTCACCTTCAAAGCCATGCCCCATCGCTTCATGCAACAACATGCCGGGCCATCCGGCGGCAATGACAACAGGCATTCCGCCGGACGGGGCCGCAACCGCCTCTAAATTTATCAGTGCCGAATCCACCATCGTGCGTAAAGTCTGTTGCAGCACCTGATCGTTGAACATGTTGAAATCGCCGCGCCCACCTATGCCGGTCGTGGCCGACTCACGGACGCCCCGCTGCTCGACGATGACGCTGACCTGCAACAGCAGCATCGGACGAATATCTGCAGCCTGATAAAAATCATGGCGCAGGACATAGTTAACCGAATGGGACAATCGAAGGCTGGCCGTGACCTGAATCACCCGTGGGTCAAGCGCACGAGTCATTTGGTTGATTTTTTCCAGCAGACTGATTTTCTCTGCCGCCTCCCATGCCACTAAGGGATCGCGGGAGCCGATATGCGTTGACTCGGGCCGGGCTTTAACAGGTTCAGGCAGGGCGAGACAGCAATGCTTAGCGATGGTCCGCACCGATCGCGCGGCTTCGCGCAAATGTTTGAGATCAAGATGCTGAGAATAAGCGAAGGCGGTCTGATCGTACTCTACCGCACGCAGGCCGAACCCCTGATCGACATCAAACGATCCAAAGTTCACCACGCCATTTTCCATTGCCCAACTTTCATGGCGAAGACTCTGCACATATAAATCGGCGTAATCGACCCGATGGACGAGAATCCGTCCCATGATGTCCTGTAGCAGGGCATCGCTCAGGCCGTAGGGTTCCAGCAATTGCTCTTTGGCCTTTACCATGCGAGTGGTTGTGTCTGTTTGACTCATAGTAAAACTCCTTTGGCTCAGCGTCCTGCCACCTGAAGGTTATCAATTAATACAGACCCGGAAGTCAGTGCGCCCTGGGTTATCACGTCAGTCCCGATAGCCACAATGTTGCGGAACATTTCGGCCAGGTTACCCGCCACCGTAACGCCATCAACGGCGTACCGTATTTGCCCGCCTTCAGCCCAAAAACCCCGCAGGCTTCGCGAGTAATCACCGTTAATCAACCGTGGCCCGCCGCCGCTGAAACTGGTCACGATCAGCCCGGTATGAAGTTTTTTTACCATCGCGTCGAAATCATCGCCCTTCTGCGTCAGGCTGCTGGTCAGAGACAGGTTTCCCGGCCCCCAGCCATTCCCGGTCGGAGCCATATCAAGATGGCGCGCGGCATAAGCCGAGAGGAAAAAACCCGCCAGAATCCCCTGATTAACGATCTTGCGGGTTGTGCCGCCGATACCGTCGCCGTCGAATGACCGGCTGGCGAGCCCCTGCGGCGCGAAGGGATCTTCAGTGACGCTGACGTGGTCGCTGAAAACCGTCTCGCCCAGTCTGTCAGCGAGGAAGCTGTTACGGTGATACAGCACGCTACCGCTGGTCGCCTGAACCAGATGGTCAAGCAAAGACAGCGCACATTTAGCGTCAAACAAGACCGGACAGCGCTGGCTGCCCTGAAGCGGGGCAGTATCCAGCGCCGCTATCGCGCCATTTCCAGCCCGGCGTCCGATCTCTTCCGGTGCCATGAGTGACTGGGCGTGGCGGGCAACCGAGAAATGGAAATCCAGCAGGCTGCGATTCTGCTTACGGGCCAGCGCGCGGGCTGCCATCAGGTGATTGCTCTGGCGTTCGCTGCAGCTAAATCCATGACTGTTCATGATGAAGCAGTCCGAGTGCCCGGTGTGCACGGTAACACCGTCGCTAATGACGTCGTCACCCGCTGAAACAATCCCGGCCTCTATGCGCTGTGCCAGTGCTGTCGCATCGGCTTCGTCGAGGTTCCAGGGATGCCAGAGGTCCAGTTCGTCCGATGCACGGCAAAGAAAGCGTGCCTCCGCCAGTCCGGCGAAACGATCTTCGCCGGTGTAACCTGCAATACGGCATGCGGCCTGCACCGTTTCTCGCAGGCTTGCAGACGAATAGTTCGTTGAGCTGGTCGTTCCCTGATGATGTCCTCGGTAAACGGTGAGAAACAGGCTGGATTGACTGGCGCGGGTGCGCGTTTTTAACCGGCCCTGACGCATTTCAAGTAGCAGTCCTGTGCTTTCGTTAAACATCACCTGCGCATCGGAAGCCCCTTCCTGCAAGGCCATCCTGATAACGCTGTCAGCCAGGTCCGACAGCTGAACCCGGCTGTGCGCCAACGTATTTGCCATAGCGGCCCCCTGTTTATGCATCATTATTAAAGGTCCGGTGCCGCGGCAAGCAGGCGATTCAAAACCGTCTGCGATGCTGTGCTTATTGGCAGCGCAAGCTGCAACAGGTTTTGATGAAGCGCGTTTTCTTTACTAATAAATTCACCATTTAGCGACTTCCATTCTTCTCTGAGCTGGGCGATCTCCCCCTGAGTGAGCTTGCCCGTCGGCGTTTGACGCTCTTTCGCCATAAACCATCCCATTCGCTTCTCTGGTGTGGCGCGATCGTCGTCGCTCCAGCCTGAGTGGATTTGCATAATGTGGAAATGCGCCCAGTTCATATTTTTCGTGATGATGTCCCACCGTTCACCGTCGGTCGTAACAGGAAACGGTGAAAGATGTTGGATCAGCATGGCGACTATCTTTTCCAGCTGTCGGTCTGACGTTTGGAAGCCAGACAACAGGGAAGATGCCAGATTGCCAATATCGGCCCAGGCCTGCGGCGTCGTTTCGCGTCCGGCAAACCGGTCGGCGCACAGTGTTTGCCACTGCGCCAGTAACGTTATTAGCTCGGGCGCACGCAGATGATTATCCCAGGGGAAGAACCCATCGCTCAGCCACCACTGCATAAACGCTGGTGGCACCAGTCGGTAATCTTTACCTGCCCGTAACGCCCCAAACAGGCCTTCCACCTGTTCCACCGTGAGATATTCACAACGGTCAAGCAGGCAGCCCAGTGCAGCGGAAAGCCCGGTGATACGTTCAAATGCATTACTGTCGGGTTGATGGACCATCGCCGCCGCAAGGGTGCCTTTACCCTCGATCCAGTAGCGACTCTGGCCCGTGGTAATCTCTCGCTCGCGGGCATGTCGCAGCACACGTGCCGCAATAAAAGCGAGCAGTTCGTCATCCCCATAGAAACTGCCCCATTCCAGACTTTCGTCCTGCTGTACGTGCACTGTGGGTACCGAGATGTTGACCTGATGGTTGGCAAGCCATTCGTTGAGCTGAGCCAGAGACTGAGCGCCCACTAACCGAACCGGGTCCTGAGCCGGGTTAAACAGCAATAAGGTGGGAATGCCCCGTACGCTAAAGCGCTGCATGATGGAAGGATATTTTTCGACATCAAGTTTGGCGACCAGTAAATGTCCCGCCGTGTTGCGGGCCAGCTTATCGATAATCGGCGACATCGCTCGGCAAGGCGCGCACCAGGGGGCCCAGAGATCGACGAGAACCGGTAACTGAGCATCGGCCAGAAAGACATCAAGCTCAAGATCGGTTAATTCAATGGATTTATGCGTCATAGTGATTCCTTTGCAAGCGTTAATGCTCATTAACGGGCCGTGAGCGTGAGAATATGAGGGTGGAAGTGTTCAAGCTCTTTACGGTGTGCCACGCTGATAAGCGTACAGTTGGGCAACTGGTCGATAAGCGCCTGATAAAGTCGGTTTTCTGTCTGCGGATCGAGCGCGCTGGTCGCTTCATCAAGAAACAGCATTTCGGGTTTGTGCAACAGCACCCGGGCCATCGCCAGCCGTTGCTGTTCGCCGCCGGAGAGCACCTGCTGCCAGCGGTCAAATTGTGTTAACGAAGCGGCGTGAGCCTCCAGGCAGCAGTCAATTAACGCCTGTTGACACTGCTGATCGGTAAAAACGTCAGGTTCAAGCGGATAGGTCAGCGCACTTTTTAACGTGCCGACCGGGATATAGCTTTTCTGGGGTAAAAAAAGCGTACGAACAGACTCGGGGGCAATAATAGTGCCTTCGCCATAAGGCCAGAGCCCGGCACAGGCGCGCAATAGCGTGCTCTTACCACAGCCCGAACGGCCGCGAATCACCCAGCGCTCGCCCGCCTGTACCTGCCAGTGCGGCAGATGGGACAGTAACGAACCATCTGGCTGCCGAAGCGTCAGGTTCTCGCACTGCAGGCGCGTCCCCTGATGCTTCAGTAAAATCCCTGAGGGCTTATCGCGCGCTTTATTTAACGCCCAGAGCAGATCACGAAGTCGGTTGGACAGCGCCATCCAGTTGGTAAATGACTGATAAGCCTGTGGGAAAAAAGAAAGCGTGCTAAGCAAGGTTCCGTAGGCCATCGTGATCTGCGTCAGGCCGCCCATCGTTATTTTTCCCGACAGTAGCAACGGGAGTGCCAGCAGCGTGGGTAAGGGCGAAAATACCTGCGAAAAAAAGCTCTGGAAAAAGTTGAGTCTGAACGTCTTACGCATCATCAGCAGGGTATTTGCGCGCACCCGTTCAAAGCGCGAAAATAGCCGCCGCCGTTCACGCTCTCCACCTTCAAAAAAAGCAATTTGCTCGGCGTTTTCCCGAACCTGCATGCCAAGGAAACGAAAGTCAGCTTCCACCGTTTGTTTATTCATATTCACGCCGATCAGGACTTTACCCAGCCAGTGCGCCAGCGCGAGATGGGCAACAGAATACAAATAGACGGCAATCACCATGTAACCGGGAATAGATAATGTTGTGCTGCCCAGGCTAATGGATAACGCGCCTGATAATCCCCACAGCACAATGGTGAAAGTGACCATGTTGACCAGCACATTAATAATGTTGGTCGATAAATTGATTGTGACGTCGGTAAAAAGATTGATATCTTCCGCGACGCGTTGATCGCTGTTGCTGATAACGTTGTCCCGTTCTAACTGATAATAAGCAGGATGTTCTGTCCAGCGTTCCACAAAGCGAGCGGTCATCCATGTCCGCCATCGCAACGTGAGATAGTTTATTGCCAGTACGCTTATCAAAGGCAATACCGTGGTTAACGCGCCGATAATCAGGCTTTCAATCATGACATTGCTGATTACCGGCCAGTTAAGTGCGACCAGTGCATCGGTTAATTTTCCGTGTAGCCTGTTCAATGCGACAAAGGCATAGGTCGTGGTAAAATTAATTGTCAGGATGACAGCCAGTAATAATATAGCGAGCCATTTCTCTGATGATATCCAGAAAGGATAGATTAATTGCCACGTACCCGGACGGTTATCATCCGATGGGATTTTATTTACCACGTTAGTATACTCTGGTGATTTACATGTATCAGAACGAATAAGTCAGCGTCAGACGTGCTGTCCTGTCAGGTTTCACACTGATAAACTGAGGGGTTGAGGTGTAATAATAGAGCGTGCGATTAAATATATTATTCACGCCCAGCGTCACCGTATATTTAGGCTGATGATAGAAAACGGAGGCATCCGTTTGGGCCCAACCGCCCTCTTTAAAATAGTTGTTTCTGTAACCGTTCCAGGTACTGCTTGCTGCCTGTACCCCGACACCCGCACCCAGTCCCTGTAATTTCCCTTGCTGTATTTCATAGGTGGTCCAGAGGCTCGCGGAATGTTTTGGCTGACCCACAACTTTGCTTTGATAACCGATAAGTGCCGCGTTGTCGGGATCTTTTGACTGAGAGAAAGTATAACTGGTGGTGATATTCCAGCCCGGCAATATCTGACCATTTAAATCGAAATCGAAACCTTTGGTTTCCCTTCCCTGTGTCCCGACTGGTTGACCGGCAAAATTCGTAATGATGAGATTTTTTTGAATAATGTCAAAGGCTGACGTCGTAATCGTCAGGTTATCGTCGAGCAGACTGAATTTAAAGCCGGCCTCCTTCGATTTTCCTGTGGAAGGTGCAAATGCACTTCCGGTCCGGGGGTCCAGCAATCCACTTGTCTGAAAACTGTTGAGTAAATTAGCATAGACGGTGACCTCAGGCGTAATGTCATAACTCACACCGTAGCTGGGCACCCATTTCGTTTCATCTGAAAAGGTAATTAAAGTGCGCGTCGGTGAAACATAGGCTGTCGATTTTGACGTCCATTGCGCTCGCTTGGCGGACAATTGCAGATGCAGCTTTTTCCAGAAATCAATCTGGTCCTGAAGAATAATTCCCTTTTGTTGTTCGAGCGTATTATAGTTTTTAGCGGTTGGATCGGGTATTGGCGGAAAAGAAAGGCTGTCAGGATTGTTATAATTTCCCGTCGTGAAGATTCGCCCTTGAGCCAGTTCCCAGTCGGTGGTCTCTGTATGTTGGTAATCATAACCCACCAGAACATTATGGGTTAACGGCCCGGTATCGAATTTGCCCCGGATATCGTTCTGCAGGCTTAAGGACGTGGTGTCCTGTCTGATACCCAGCTCGTGGCTCAGTAAATTGCCATTGCGCGCGGCATTGTAAACTTCATGAACGCGGAAATTATTCACGCTGTCCACATAAGTGGCTTTACTGTTAAACGACCAGTTATCTGACAGATCCTGCTTCAGTTCATAATAGGTAGTTTTAGAATCAAGAGCGAAGTGGTCATCTTTATCACCCAGTCGGTATTCAGGCAGTTTTAAAATATGGCCGTTACTATAAAGAGTTGCTGCAGGGCCTGATTTTCGGGTATTGGTAAATTCGGCGCCCACTTTTATATGTGTTTTTTCCCCTTCCCATGCGAGAACCGGTGCAAGGTAGTCGGCACGATTACCATTAAAATCCGGGAAGCTGTTATCGGAGTGCATGGTGGATGCATTAAGGCGGTAGCGGAACGTTTTATCGTCGTTTAATGGTCCGCCGAGATCGATTGCGGTTTTGACTTCACCATATTTGGCCACCTCGACTTTTATTGTATGCAGTGGGTAAGCCGTCGGCGCTTTACGGACAACGTTAACCGAACCCGCAGGTGAGCTGTTTCCTGCTAATACCGCCTGTGGTCCTTTTAATACCTCAATACGCTCAACACCATCAATACTGGAGTAACCTAAAGGGCTGCCGTTTACCGCGTTGCTGGGATTGGATACGCCGTCTGTGGAACCTGAGGTGATGGCAAAACCACGGATGCTAACGCCATTTTGTCCGCGATTACCGGTACTAAGATTGACCCCTCCTACGTTACGCAGCGCATCTTCCACAGAGGTGGCCTGCTGATCGTCCAGCACTTTGCGGCTGATGACCTGAACGGACTGTGCCGTATCCTGCAGGGATAAATTGGTGCGCGTCGCAGAACTCGACATTGATGGATTATATACCGTTTCATCTTCGCTGCGTTCTGCCTCACCGTTAACGGTAATCGTTGGCAGAGTCTGACCGCTGTCCTGCGCAGCTTGCAGATCTGAGGCGGGTTTAACCGGCGAGGTGGGATTCATCGCATAGATAGTCAGCGTACCATTAGGTGTGGTAGTGACGGAAAGTGGCGTTCCCTGCAACTGTTGCAAAATAGCCTGCTTCAGCGTGAAGTGACCTTTAATCTCTTTAGCCTGGTAAGGCGCCACCAGTTTAGGATCGAACGAGATGGTTTGATGACTTTGACGGGCTATCGCTAATAAACCTTGCTCCAGAGAACCGGAAGGCACGGAATAATTGATTGCCGCAGGCGCTGCAGCATAACCATCCTGCAACGCAAGTAGCGGAAAGGCAGTAATGGCCAGGGCAATATTTACCGCCAACGCCAGACGGCCTTGGGTAAAATACGTTTTCTTTGCATGATGCGGTGCTTCGTTCATTGCTACAGCTCCAGCAGAAAAGGTAAAGGGACTACGTCATATTGTTATGAGTCGATTATTCTTCTCAGTAGGTATGTGCAATGAGATTTAAAAAGTGACACCTCATTAGGGTGTTTGTGTGAAAAAAATCACTTAACTTGAAAACATTAATAATATTAACTATTTAAATTCAAAATTAATTTATAAGTTATTCATCACTGTGTAACCCAACGCCGAGTGAACGGCGACGCATTAGCGCACCATTCTGGTGCTTAATTGGATGTGAGCTTTTACTGGGCGCTCTCTGGTGAATCAACACTCGCATCAATGACGCTTCACGTCAGGAAGATGAAACGCGTTAATAAAAAAAATCATACTCTTATCTTTCGTTCTGTCTTGTCTCCGCCGTCAGCGACAGATGAACGCAGCACCTTTGCGGTGCAGCCTACTGAGGCTGGCCTTCCAGCGTCAAAAAGATGGCACAAGAGAAGTGAGTGGCAGAGCGTAACGATGCATTTATAACAAGCTGAATAGTAATAAATAAAAAAAATAAACTTAAAAAAGAAAAGTCCGGAAACACATTGGCCTTTCTTTTGCTTGGTAGGCAAAGGTTTTTCCCACAATAAGCTGCACCTTAGCGCAAGGTAGAAAGTGGGTTCCATTTCTCGGTCTTTATTGAGGCGCTGAGAAAGGTGTTAAGTTTTCAGATGGGGGACATTATGCCTGCCGACATGACCGATCGTTCAGATATATTAACGCTTATTTTTCGCAGCGATTATCGCTGGCTGACGGATAAATTACGGCGTCGAATTAGCTACGGCACCATGGCAGAAGATATCGCTTCTGAAGCGTTTTTACGTCTGGCGGCAATTCCGGAACTGCCCCACATTCGCGAGCCCAGGGCCATGCTGACGACACTGGCCCAGCGCGTGTTATATGAAAACTGGCGACGCCGCGACCTTGAACAGGCTTATCTCAAAGCTCTGGCGGATAGCCCGCAGCATTGTCACCCCTCGCCCGAAGAACTGGAGATGGTGATGGAGTCTTTACTGGCTATCGATCGCGCTCTGGATGGCTTGTCCGTAAATGCGAGAAAGGCCTTTTTGCTCAACCAACTGGATGGCATGACCTATGCTGAAATCGCTAAAGAGCTTGGCGTATCAGCCAGTATGGTGCGTAAATATGTGGCTAAAGCACTGACGAATTGTTATCTGGTGGCTCAGGGTCAATCTGACCCGATGGCGGGACATCACAAATGAAACTTACCCAGCGTCCCGACGACGTCGCGCAGGAAGCAATTGAGTGGATGGTGCTGTTACGCTCGGGCGATGCCACAGAAGATGACTTCCGGCAGTATGAGCGCTGGCGTTATTCCGACGATCGTCACGACGCCGCCTGTGCAAAAATTGAAGCAACGTTGGGTAAGATTCAGACGCTAAACCACAGTATACCCAAAGAAAATCTGCGCCAGACGTTGCTTGCGCCGTCAAGCCGCCGTCAGTTCCTGCAAAAAGCCTGTGGCGTTGCCGCGTTAGGTGTGTTCAGTGGGTTGATATTAAACCAGCGATATCCTTTGCCCTACCTGTTATCCGATGCTTATACCGATACCGGACAGCGGCGCAGGATCCAACTTAACGACGGCAGCACGCTGGATATGAATGCCCGCACGGCGTTGAATATTTCGCTGGATGAAACCTTGCGCAAAGTGGAACTGCGCACCGGTGGCATCATTGCCGAAGTGGTCGACGAGCAACGCCCGTTCACCATTGCCACCCACGCAGGGCGAATTCTTGCGCAGGAAGCCCGTTTCCATGTTCGGCAGGAATCGAGCGGTATTCATTTGGCCGTCCTGAACGCGGTGGTAAAAGTGACCAATCGAAACGGTGACAGTCGGCAGGTTCAGGCAGGCCACGGTCTGTGGTTCGATCATCAGTCGTTTATTCCGCTGGGCGTCTCGCCCTATGAGGAAACCGCATGGACGCAGGGTCGCCTGGAAGTGAAAGATGCTACGCTGGGTTCCGTGATTAACTCACTGAAAAATTACAGTCCTGCCGTCATTCGCGTCGCCCCGGCCGTCGCTGACCTGCGAGTCAGCGGCAACTTCCCGCTTGATAATATTCCCTACACGCTCGACGCGCTTGCCCAAACAATGCCGATTGCGATCACTCGCACTACGAATTACTGGATCAGGATCGAGCCGGCCGCGTCATAAAAATTTGCGTTTTTTCTTCCCCGGTCGGTGTCATTTTTTCATTCTCGTTGCACATACAGGATAAGTCTTCCAGAAACTGCTGCTGAGAATCATTAAGCAGTAGCGATTTATCGTGAGGTAGTAGTGAAAGCAGAGCGCCTTATTTTCAAAGATCATCTTTCAGTGCCTGGAATACCAACGGCTCCCCTGATTGCTCCGCAAGGCGCGCAGAGTTCCTGTAAAAAAAATCTGCCAAAGCTGGCGGTGAGCGCGGTGGTTATCTTGCACCTGGCACTGATTGCCATGGCTATTACCCACACCACTCAATACCATCCGCTGAATATTATTAATCCCGCGACCCAAACCAGTATTGAAGCAACCATGGTCGAGGCGCCTGCTGAACCCGTACCGGTTCCGGAGGTCGTCAAAGCGCCACCTGTCCTGACCGCCGATAACAGCACGCGCGAAATCGATCAGGATGACGTCAAGCCGGTTGTACCGCCACCTGAGCCAAAAGTCGTGCCGCCTAAGCCCAAACCAAAGCCGGTTGTTCGACACAAAACGTTAACGGAAAAAACGCACCCGGTCGAACCGGTTAAACCTTCACCCGTGCAAAATGCAAAAGTGGCGGAACGAACGGCGATTCCCGCCACGTCTCAAGGGCAAATGCTGAAAAGCGTACCGAATGCTGCCCCCAGGAATGTCGCCACAGTGGGTTGCCAGGTACCGGCTCCGGACTATCCACGTAGGGCGAAACGGCTTCAGGAACAGGGCGAGGTGCTAATCCGCCTGATCATTAACTCCGATGGCACGGTGAAACACCGCGAAATTGCACGGAGCAGCGGCTTTGACGATCTGGATCAGGCGGCAATGGAAGCCGTTTCGCGAATACGCTGTAATCCTTACATGGAAAACGGCCAGGCGATTTCCGTTATGACGATTCAACCCATCACGTTCAAATTATCCAGCTAGGGCAGGATGATGATGAGCGGGCGCTTTTCTTACTAATTGAGGATGCATTATGAATGAGTTTGGCATTGAACATGTATGGGAACAGGGTGACATCATTACCCGGTCAGTGGCCATTATCCTGCTAATTATGTCGGTCATGTCCTGGTCGGTCATTGTTATAAAATGCATACAAGGCGCGGGCATGAAAAAGATAGCCCACCGCACCAAGCATTTATTCTGGAGTCAAAAGACGCTACCGGCAGCCATTGATACCTTGGGTGCCAACGGTAACAACCCGTTTCGCGACCTTGCCATCGCCGGACACGCGGCCATGTCCCACCAATATACGATTGAAGCAGGCATCAGCAACAATCTGGATATTAGCGACTGGCTGGCCCGCGCCCTGAAAAACAGTATCGACGACAGCGCTGCCAATCTGCAATCAGGCCTGGGGATCCTTGCCTCCATTGGCAGTACGGCGCCATTTGTAGGTTTGCTTGGCACCGTTTGGGGGATCTATCATGCACTGCAGTCCATCAGCATGGCCGACCAGCCCGATCTGGCTCACGTTGCCGGGCCGGTGGGCGAAGCGCTTATCATGACGGCATTTGGCCTTTTCGTGGCTATCCCGGCAGTTCTGGGGTTTAACACCATAAGTCGTCGCAACCGCGCCCTTCAGCACGCCATCGCGCGTTTTGCCAACGACCTGCACGCTTATTATCTTACCGGCTCACGTATTACGTCTAACGTAGAGGAACTGCACGCTGGCGATAAAGCTCAGTCGAGCCCTGTTCAGCCATTTCGCGCCAGTCAGCCAGTTTAGCGCGGCCTTCTCAGGAGACGTGAAAAATGAGTATGTCAGGTAAATCACAGTTTGAGTCAGATGACGATCCGCTGGTCAATGATATTAATATGACCCCTTTTATTGATGTCATGCTGGTATTGCTGATTGTCTTTATGATTACCTTGCCGGTGATCAATCCGGCGGTAAAAGTCAATTTGCCCAAAGCTAACGCCAGCATGGTCGATAAGAACATTAAATCAGTGAATATCTCGCTGACGGCCAACGGGAATATTGCCTGGGATAAAGAAACACTTGATGACGCCGCCTTTGTAGCCCGGCTGCAGGATGCGGCAAAACTGCCTGAACCGCCGCATATCCGTATCTATGCGGATCAGGGAACCCCGTATGGGCGAGTGGCCTTCGTGATGACAAGTGCCCAGAGTGTTGGTTTAACAAAGTTTGATTTTGTGGTGGATAAAAAAGTGCCGGCTGCCTGAGCGTCATTTAACTGCATTTGTCAATAACAGATAAAAAACACAGGCTGTTCGATAGTCAGGAATGCCTGTGCCGAGCGGGTTAATCAATGATCAACAGCGAATAAAGGCCAATATGCGCTGTTAAAAAAGCATCATGCCAGGATTTCGTTTAAGGGAAACATTTATTCTGATGCGTAGAACGTCGCCCCGATAAACAGGGTTCATGGTTCCGGAAAGGCGCGATAAACAATGATAAAAAAACCACGCGCTGTCAGATTGTCGATTGTCGCTGCGGCCGTATGGGGCGAAGGTTTTTTACTGGAACCTATTATCCAATATCAGTCATGAACGGGAATTTGATAAAAGGTCAATTGCCTTTATCTCCTCACGTTATATCGTAAATCTGGCCGAAATCCTGGAGTAAGGCGATTGATAAACCCGGCCCAGTTCGGTCAAAACCCACGCGATAGTGGGTTTTGAGTGGCTCCGCCGCTTCATCACCTTCGCCAGAAACATCCGACACTGGCGGGTTTATCCCTGTTCAGCATTGCAGATCGATCAGCACCATGTTCCAGCTAAGAGGCGGGAGCGACACCTGTTTCTGGCGACGCTGCTCATTTGTCAGCGTGCGGGGTTGCGGCACCACATTATCCGGCTGAGAGAAGGTATTTCTGGCATCCAGCGCATGGCCGGCTAACACGATATGTTGTGAGAGTACTCCCTCACCAAACGCATCCAGCATAAACCTGATGTCTGTTGCGTCATGGTCGTGTGTATTGAGCGCAAAGAAGGCAATTTGCTGCCTCTCTTCATTGTACACCGCCGCGCTTTGTACCTGCCGGGTTTCGCCATGCACCGTGTTAAGGGTGGGAATGTTGGCAAAATAGCGCAGCGCGTGCCCGCGTCCATACTGGCTCACCATCTGGAAAGGCCAGAAGATGGTCTGGCGAATCACCTCGCCGCCGGGGCGGGTAAAGATGGGAGCAATCACATTGACCAACTGGGCCAGCGACGCCATTTTCACCCGGTCACAATGATTGAGTAATGAACACATCAGCCCGCCAAACGTCAGCGCGTCCAGGAAGGTATAAGACTGCTCCAGCAGGGGCGGCGCTTCCTGATAAAGGTTGTTGGGATCGATAAAGTGATCCTGCCAGGGTTCGCCTTCGATTGACCAGATGTTCCATTCATCAAACGACAGCATCATCTTTTTATCGCTGCGCAGTTTGGCTTTTACATAGTCCGCCGTGGCCGTGATGGTATGAATAAAATCATCCATTCTCTGGAACGACGCTAAGAAATCCTGCGGGTTACCGGTGCTGTTTTCAAAATAATGGTGGCATGAGAGGTAATCGATCTGATGATAGAGCCCTTCCAGAACGATACGATCCCATTCCGGGTAGCTGGCCTGTAACGAGTTAGAGCTGCCACAGGCGACCAGCCTGATATCCCGGTCGACCCAGCGCATGATTTTTGCCGTTTCCCGCGCTTTTTTGACGTAATCCTCCGCGCTCAGCTGCCCGGTTTGCCACTCGCCGTCCATCTCATTACCCAGGCACCAGAGTTTAAAATTATACGGCGTTTCCCGACCATGCTGGATGCGCAGATCGCTGAGCGCAGTGCCGGACGCCAGATTACAGTATTCAATAAAGTAACCGGCCTCCTGCGGCGTACCTGTGCCGAGGTTGACGGCGATCATTGGCGTCACCGCATATTTCTCACACCAGGTGGCGAACTCATCGATGCCAAACTGGTTGCTTTCTTTCGTCAGCCACGCGTAATCCAGCCTGACCGGGCGCTCGGCTTGCGGGCCAATGCCGTCACGCCAGTTATAGCCCGAGACAAAGTTACCACCGGGATAACGTACGGTGCTAATCCCCAGATCCTGCACCAGTTCCCCCACGTCCTGCCGAAAGCCGTGTTGATCCGCCGTGGCATGCCCAGGTTCATAGATGCCGCTATAGACAGCGCGACCAAGATGCTCAACAAAGGAGCCGTACAGGGCATCGTCCACCTGGTCGATGTAGTTTTGTTTTTGGAAAAAGTACGTAATCATTTTCTTCCCTTCTGTCTTCATAACGAATTACGGATAAAGGCTTACTCGGGATGCGTTGAGAACAGATCGTCTTCAATGGTTTTCATTTTGGCTGTGGTCAATATGTAGCGCGAACGGACCAGCCACACAGACAGCAGATAACCCACGACGGGAATCCAGACCATCAGCGCATAAATCCCGGCGATGGCGCGGCTGCTTTGCACAGCAATGTTGGCCTGATAACCGGTGACCGACAGAACAGCCCCCACAATCGCGCCGCTGACGGCCAGCGCAATTTTGAGTGAAAACAGGTTGCCAGAGGCACAGATCCCAGACAGGCGCTTGCCTGTTTTCCAGTCGCCATAGTCATCAACGTCACCGATAAACGACCACAGGATAGGCGCACCAATCTGATGAATGACTGACAGGATAAAAAACCAGCCAAACACCAGTACCACGTTCTGGGCGGGCAAAAAGAAGAACACTACTGACATCGCCAGCGCGACCGCTTTGCATGCCTGATAAACCTGAACCTTACACCACCGGTTCGTGAAAAACGGGGTAATGTAAGAGCCAAGAATACCGGCAACAATACCGGTGCTCAGGAACAGCGTGGCGTAGTAATCGTTTAATCCCATCACGTACTTCGCAAAGTAGATACAGGCGGCGCCGCGCACAAAAGAAGGGATACAGTCCAGAAACATGGCAAAGACACAGACGACCCACTGATCGTTTTTTGTGATTTGCCGGATAATAGTGAAAATGGATTCTCCGGCATTGCTCTTGGGTGTAATGCGCTCCCGGGTGGTTGCCACACAAAAAACAAACAAAAACAGGGAAATGATGGCAAAAATGGTGATGACCCAGAAGAAACCGATTTGCCGGTTTCCGTTACCGAAAAAGGCCACCATTGGCAGTAATGTCAGCGTGCAGAACAGGCTGGCGAGCCCGGCGCCCATAAAACGGAATTGCTGACAGGACACCCTTTCTTGCGCGTTGGTAGTGATTACGCCGCCCAGCGAGCAGTAAGGAATGTTAACCCCGGAATAAAGCAGCGACAAAATCAGATAGGTAATAAAGGCATACATGACCTTTGCATGGCCCTGTAAATCCGGTGTGTAAAACATCACCATACAGCTAATGGCAAAGGGTACGGCAAAGCCAATAATCCAGGGACGAAAACGGCCCCATCGCGTCGCGGTTTTATCAATATAAGCGCCGTAAAAGGGGTCGAAAACCGCATCGGCAAATCGTACAACAAGAAAGATGGTCGCCACCACGCCCGGCGCAAGGCCAAATATATCCGTATAGAAAAACGACAAGAACATGGTTATTGGATTAAACAACATATTGCAGGCCGCATCGCCGGCGCCAAAACCGGCTTTTTCAATAAAGCCCACTCTGCCCGAGCGCGCCGACTGAACACGACCACCGGGGTGACTGTTAGAGATAGTGTGAGTTTTCATTTTCCACCTTCCTGAAAAGAGGTGGAGATAAGCATATGTTTTTGAGGTATTTTTAACCTACAGCATGCCTCTCATAAGTCAAATTACGGCGATATCCTCCATATATTTAGCGTAAATAGCTATAAATACAGAGTGTAAAACCCGCATTTTGCAGCGCCTGTTTATCAGGCCAGCAACATGTCACTAAGAGAAAAAACACACGCCTAAGCGACAGCAGGAACAGGTTCAATAAAATCATGAGCATCGGGAAAATATAACCTTAATTCAATGATGCTCATTTATATGCAGGGAATTAACGCGCGCATAGCATCTACTGATATCTGCCTGTCCTGAATAACCGAAAGGCTAAAGACCTGTTGCCGAAACTGACCGTTATGAGGCGGCGAAAAATACCTCTGTGGCACAGTACAAAGCCGGTTACCCATGCACTGCCCTGGTGAACGCGCCAGCGCTCGCAGGACGAGTACGTGAACCTCAGCACAGGCAGTACAGTCATGGCCTGAACGAGCCAGACTTTCGTTGACTGCCCCGCTCTGCCGCCCCTGTTCACGCGTCAGACAGGCTGGCGATGCCACAGGCGTAAAGTGGCACTATGGCATGATAAATCAATTCAATTAACTTACCCCTCGCACGACGTTCAAACGCACGCTACGCTTATCGCCATTATCAGGTTTGTGATTGAATACAGACAAATTTCCAGGCATACGATTAACATGAATTATTTGAACGACATACAACACTTTATCGAGAACAAACCTGCTCTTTCCATTGCTATTAACATCGTTGTGTTGATTGTCGCGGGCCTGGTTGCGCATCTGATTTGTAAGTTTTTGGTTGTCAAAGTCGTACGTAAGGTGTTCTTCAGCAGCCATAAAAATCAGGTGCCGCTGGACAAAGACGTCAGGCTGTCTGAAAAGCTGTCTAATTTTATTCCGGTGATCACCGTCTACTTCCTGCTGCAGTTTATGCCGGACTTACCCGAGCATCTGCTGATTGCCATTAAGACCATCTGCGGCATTTTGTTTATGGTCTACCTGTCGCTGTTCTTTAATGAAGTACTGGAGATTATTAATATCTCCTACGTAAAAAAGTCGAAACGTAAAAACCATTCCATTAAAGGCTATATTCAGGTCGGCAAAATTCTGGTGCATATCATTTCGGCGATTATGATCCTGGCTATCATGTCGAATAAGTCGCCAGTCATTATTATCTCCAGTCTGGGTGCGGTGGCAGCGGTACTGATGTTGATATTTCAGCACACCTTACTGTCGCTGGTGGCGAATATACAGCTCTCTTCGAATGATGTGTTGCAGCTAGGCGACTGGATTGAGCTTCCGGTCAATAATATTAGTGGAGAAGTAGTGGATATCGCCCTTCACACCATTACTATTCGCAACTGGGACAATACTCTGTCCCGCGTTCCCACCAAAACCTTTCTGACCGAAACCTATACCAACTGGCAGGCCATGTTCTCATCCGGTGCACGCCGGATCATGCGCAGTTTCTACATTGATCAAACGTCCATAAGCTTTGTAAATCACGCCATGCTGGAGCCCATGACGCAGATTCGCGGCATTAATGAACAACTGTCCAAACTTATGGATGGTCGCGAACTGAGTGCCGTCGGCGATCGCTGGTTCGTTGAAAATGGCATGACGAATTTGATGATCTTTCGTCACTATCTCACCGCCTGGCTGGCTCAGCGAGATGATATCCATAAAGAGATGTATATCGTGGTGAGGTCAATGAAGCCGTCTTCTGAGGGGTTGCCCATTGAGATCTACTGCTTTACGTCGTCAGTGCTTTGGGTCGATTATGAACATACCCAATCGGCCATCTTCGAATACGTATATGCCATCGCTAACGTCTTTTCGCTGCGCATTTACCAGCGTCCTGCAGGCAGCGACCTGAGTTTTCTGGCTCAGGAACGTCTTCGCCCTGAGAGTGAGCATGAAGCCCAGACCTGAAAACCTCTGATTGGCCTGCTGCCTGACAGACATCAACAGGACTAAACGATTTCTGTTTGCCGGGCTGTGCTGAACAGCCCGCTGCTGATGGTTGCAATATCAGACTTTCCCGATAAACTGCTAAAAAATCACCATTATTGATATTAATTAATGAGTTAGTGATAAACCCTTAATGTCTAATGCTTCACAAAAATAACAAATAAGACAGCGGTTCATCAAACTGAAACATTTTTGTCATAAAAAAAGCTTATTCTGTTTCCTCCTGAAATCGAGGGTACAGATATGATCATCCAAGCTAAAAACCTGAAGGATGCAGAAAATTTACTGCACTCAGGTATCAATAAGGTGGAGCTGGCATACGACATCGGTTGTGACGATTTCTTTCGTCTGGCAAGTCAGTGGTGCGATCGCGGTGCGCGCATCAGCAAAGGCCAACAACATTTTGTCGTTTCACTGAAAAACTTCTCCATCCCGCCAAACGATTGATTATAACAAGCTACCAACCTCACACCGCGTTACAGCAAAGCAACGTGTGATTTCAAGCGCCAACCAGACCTTTTCTAAGCCGCTCACCCTGAGCGGCTTTATCCTTTATGCATCAACCCTCTGCCCCTCTTCTGAGTGTGGTAGTCAGGCATCGGGCAGCCTCGTCAATCGCGTTCATCAGACATCATAATCCGGTATCAGTCAGCCTGATGGCATCCAGGCTGGCGTGGTCGCGAGCATGGCCGGTTAATTCGTATAGATTACCCTCGCGCATTTCCAGCAGACGATCGGCATGAATAAAGTAGTGGTCGTCGTGGCTGATGGCGAATACCGTTTTACCGGCGGCCTGTAACGCCGGCAGTAGTTCACGATAGAAAACCCGGCGGAAATGGGGATCCTGATCGGCTGCCCACTCATCCAGCAGCAGGACATCGCGCTGTTCAGCCACGGCCAGCAGCAACGCCAGCCTTTTACTTTGCCCTTTTGACAACTGCAGATTCAGGATCTTATTCCCTTCAATCTTTAGCTTGTCCTGCATTTTAAGCTTTTCCAGCCACTGCTGAATCCGGGCGGGTGACGCCGGATCGCCTTTGCTGTCAATCAGGCGGTCAAACAGATGGACATCGGTAAAGACGGCGGAAAAGTGTTTGCGCCAGCGATCGAGGTCGCCCATATCAACCGGTTTGCCATCGATTAACAGGCTGCCGGACTGAGGGCGATACAGTCCGGTGAGCAGCATGGCCAGCGTCGATTTGCCGCTCCCGTTACCGCCGATTAAAAACACCAGCTCGCCGCGCTGGAGCCGCAAGTTAACCGGTCCGACCTGGAAACCGTTATCGCCGTAGTGAAAGGTCACATCTCGCAATTCAAGCGTCTGCCAGTCGGTTTCGCCGTTAAAGGCGGGAAAGTCAGGTTCATAGGGCGCGAGATCAAAGGTATTGAGCTTACGAAAGGCGACCTGAGCGCTCAGTAGCGTAGGCAGAGCGCCGACCGCGGACAGCAGCGGCGTGCGCAAAAAAAGCAACGTCAGGGAAAAGGTGGCCGCGACGGCTGTGTTGGCCCATCCCAGACTGTTAGCCATGTAAAACACCATCCCGATAGCGCCCAGCATCATGATGTTTGACCAGTTAACGGCACTGAGATGAAAGGTATCGGCACGCACAATATGGTGCCGGTAGGTGTTGGCGTCCTGCTGATAAACCGTTTCATAGATGAGTCTGGCGCGCTCACGGTTAAGCTGTAGCTCTTTACGCCCCTCGATCACCGTCTGGTAATCGCGGTAGAGATTGTCTTCGACATCGCGTAGCTTCGCCATATGCTGATAAACCCGCGACACCAGCATCCAGCCGCCGACGATGGTCACGACCAGCCAGCCGCTGGTGACCAGCAGCATTCTGGGTGACAGCCAGGCAAGATACAGCGCTGAACCGAGTGTGATAATGATGCCCTGAATTAACTCAGGCAATCGGACAAAAGCGAGGGTGATTGCCCGGACATCGCTGGTTAATCCCGCCAGCAGTTGTGCGCTACCAATCTGTTCGATGCGCTCCACGCGCGTGTCCAGGATACGCTTGATAAATTCGCCACGCATGCGCCAGACAAACTGATGGCCCAGCCAGGTCAGCGCCAGCTGTGAGGCCAGCGTTACGCCCATCAGCATCACGACCTGGAACAGAAACGCGGGCAGAACAGTCAGGGAAGTATTCACGGCGACGATCATTTCGCTATTGATAAAAGCAATCATGCCAATACCCAATGCGGCACTCAGCAGGGTGAGCAAAATTACGCCAATAAACGGCCAGCGATACTGGCAGAAAACCACATTCAACAACGCCATAAAACCTTACCAGACATGAAAATCAGCCTGCAGTGTAATGTGATGGCAAATGATAGCAATAGTTATTCGCACTTTGCGCGGGGGTTAAAAAGCCCGCCTGAATGTCAGGTTATAGCGAAAGGCGCCGGTGAGCGGATGGATGCCCGCCTTGAGCGGCAGGATGCCGTGATAGCGCAGTCGCGAAGGCCCGCCCCACACCACCACATCGCCATGTTCCAGCAAAACCCGCTGTGCATGGTCGCCCCGCTCAAAGCCACCAAACTGAAAAACCGCCGCCAGGCCCAGTGACACTGAAACGATGGGCTGGCGTAAGTCTTTTTCATCCTTGTCCTGATGCAGCGTCAGCTTAGCGCCGGGTTCGTAGCGGTTAACCAGGCAGGCATCCGGATTGAAGCCCGGGAAGCCGGCCTCTTCAGCCGACTGCTGCGCTAGCCGGCGAAACGCATCCGGCATTGCCGGCCACGGACGTTGACTGCTGCTGTCCTGTTCACTGTATCGGTAGCCGCGCGCATCTGTCGACCAGCCGAAGTCCCCACAGTTGGTCATCGCAACGGACATGCGATGTCCGCCCGGCGTGATGCGGTGCTCAAACGGATTACATTCTGCTATTGCCATCATGGCCTGATACAGATCTTCCGCTTCATCGCGTGCGCGACGGCGTAAAATCACCGCGCCATCAGCCAGGGGTTCTTGCCAGGGTGAGGCATCACTAAACAGATCCAGCATAGCGGTTCTCTCAGTCAGTCAGATGGAATAATAAAAGCAGAGAACTGGGGCGACATCCAGCTGACGAAGCGATCGCCTTCCCGGGTGATTAAATACACCGCCAGTTTCTCTTTAATCGCCAGCGCTTTGGCTTTTTCAGTACCTAACACCATGAGGCCGGTGTCCCAGCCATCCGCTTCCAGCGCCGTAGTGGCAATCACGGTCGCTGACACCAGCTTATGGTCAATTGGGCGGCCAGTCGCGGGATCGATAATGTGTGAAAGACGTTTGCCGTCTAGCTCATAATAGTTTCGATAGCTGCCAGATGTGCTGATGCCGTGTCCCTGTAGGTCTACCCGCGCCTGCACGGCATTTTCGCGATCGGTCGGTTTCTGAATCGCCACCCGCCATGGCTGGTTCTGCGCATTCATCCCGCGGGATAGCACAGCCCCCCCCACCGAGACCAGATAATTGTTAATCCCCTCCTGTTCCATCAGTCGCGCAAGGTGATCGGTCGCAAAACCTTCTCCCACCGTGGAGAGATCAACATACAAGCCTGGCAGATCCTTCTGTAACCACTGGCCTTCGCCTCCCTGTATGACACGTAAATGTTGTAAGCCGGTCAGGGCTTTGGCCGCGGCGATCTGGCTGTCATCCGGAATATGGTTGGGCTGCTTATCGGGGCCAAATCCCCATAAATTCACCAGCGGCCCGACCGTGATATCCATGGCGCCCGAGGTTTTTTTGCCGATACGCAGCGCAATCGTCACGATATCAGCCATGTTTTCACTCACCGGCTGAGGCGTTGTTGCACGGCTCTGATTAAAACGTGACAGCACTGACGTCGGTTTCCACGTCGAGAGTTCCGCATCATCGGCATCCAGTTGTTGCTGGATGCGCTGTTGTAGTGCCGCTTTGCGTCCAGCCTCCACGCCTGCCAGGCTGACTCGCCACACCGTTCCCATCGTTTTGCCTTCCAGCACCATGGCGTCATGGGCTTTGGATGACGTGTCGTCACATCCCATTAACAATGACATTAAAGCTACAAACAGGAGATTTATCTTAAAACGCATCATTATTTATCCGTAACAGGTCATCTGTGCATATTTCAAAGCACAAACACTAAGTAAAGTAACTTAAACATGGTTGATAAAACTTATTAGGTCGATCACACTGCTACGTTCCGCTCGCTCCTGAGAGCGTCAGAATAAGGAGTCACAGATGATTTATGTAATCCTTGCCGCTGTGCTGGGCCTGTTCGTATTAGGAAGCTATAAAACATGGCAGCAACGCCGTAATCGCAACATGCCAACCACTTACCTGCGCCGTCGTTGATCGCCCCTGCACCATTTAAGGTCATCAGCCCCCTAATTCGCGCGCCATTGTAGCAAAATCACCTGTTTTTCCGTGTCTATGAGAGCGGTTGGGCTGGCACGATTCCTGCACCAGAAACCTTAACTGTGTTGCTGAGAGGTGTGGGATGGATAAGTCGGAAACCGTGATGACTGCGATGCAAAACTGGCTGAGTTTTGCTGCGTTTACACTTTCAGGTGTGGCATTCGAGGGGGCCAGATATGGCAACGTGATCGTGCCACAGGATGATAACGAGCCGGAACACCCGGCAGATTAATAAATCAGGGAGCGCACGGGCGCTCCCTGTGACATTTAGAACTGGTACACCAGTCCTACGCCCACCACGTCATCGGTATTAATGCCGGCGGCCTTGGTAAAGTCGTTGTCATCGAGTAAGTTGATTTTATAATCAACATAGGTCGACATGTTTTTGTTGAAGTAGTAAGTCGCACCCACGTCGACATATTTCTTCAGATTCTGTTTGCCCCAGTTCTGCACATCGGTGCCGCGCGAGTTAACGTACGCCAGAGAAGGACGCAGACCAAAGTCAAACTGGTACTGTGCCACTAATTCCCAGTTATCAGCCTTGTCAGCATAGCCGTAGGCCGTGTTTGGCTGATTAGCACTTGTGCTGTCGCCAAAGCTGATCGCGTTATAGGCGCGCGTGTACATCGCAGCCAGATAAATGTTGTTAGCATCGTATTTCAGACCACCGGTATAAGCTTCCGCTTTATCTCCGCGACCCAGAATGCCCGGCGCATTGCCATTTTGGTTGTTGGTACGATCCGACTGGAAGGTTGCCGCACCGATACCGAAACCGGAGCCCAGATCGTAGGTCGTGCTCAGACCCCAGCCGTCGCCGTTTTCACCCAGCACATCACGCCCGCCGCTTGCTTCCGTTGGGTTATCGTTTTTGCCCTGATACTGAACTGCAAAGTTCCAGCCGTCTACCAGACCGAAGAAGCCGTTGTTGCGGTAGGTCGCCATACCGTTGCCACGCTGGAACATAAAGTTGTCTGCGCCATAGGTATCGCCACCAAACTCAGGAAGAACGTCAGTCCATGCGCCAATGTCGTAAGCCACACCGTAGTTACGACCGTAGTCGAATGAACCCGCATTGCCGAATTTCAGTCCTGCAAAACCAACACGGGTGTAGCTGTTTGCCGTACCCTGTGCTTCTGAATTGTTGAGCGCCGCCTGGTATTCCCACTGGCCGTAGCCGCTCAGTTGATCTGTTACCTGGGTTTCACCCTTAAAGCCAAAACGAACATAAGACTGGTCGCCGTTGGCACCGTCGTTGTCCGAGAAATAGTGCAATCCGTCAACCTTGCCGAACAGGTCTAATTTATTGCCGTCTTTATTGTATATTTCAGCCGCATTTGCCGAGCCCGCTGCTGCCAGTAATGCCGGGATCGCCAGGGAGAGAATGTGACGCTTCATTTTTATTACCCTCTGTTATGTGCCTTTTATATTTGCCACTGCAAACCGATGGTAATATCGGTCGGCAAACCATTGTTGTTTCATAATGGGTAATAATCCATCGTAAAAATGCTACTAAATTTCCGAAAGTGTTTCATGATCTGTAAAATTTATTGCTATATGTAAATAAAGGGGAACTTATTAGCCGCACGGAGTGATAAAAAATAAAGCACAAAATGACAACCGCGTTGAAAATAATAGCTATCCGAATGATTTTAGTGGGAATAATCCTAAGCACTCAATGGTAAAACTTATTATTCGCCAGCCAATATACTTACTCCCGCTATCATCATTTATTTCTTATCTTCATTCACCCCGAATGATTTTTTTTTACCCTTATATATCGCCGGGCTTATTGCCCGGCTTTTTTTTGCCTGAACGTTGTCTGTATTGTCTTAGAGAGTTGAATAGGCGGGATAGCTGCGGGATTCTTCACCGTATTTATGGGTTTATTTCGCGCAATATACCGCCTCAGCAGGTAAACTTCAGCGGCTAATTTATCACGCAGCGTAACTAAAATACGTGACGTCAGAAAACGTGGGCTATATTAGCGTTCACGCATCGATTCTTTGACTTTATTCAACGGCTTAAGCAAATAGTCCATGACAGATTTCTGCCCCGTTTTGATCTCCACATTCGCCACCATGCCCGGTACGATAGGAAAGCGTCGTCCAGCCCTGTTGGTGAGTTCTGCTTTTTGCGTACGCACATAAACCCGGTAGTAATACTGGTCGCGCTTAACTTCATCCTGCAAGGTATCAGGCGAAACGGTTTCCACCACGCCGGTTAAATCCCCGTAAATGGATGAGTCATAGGCTGTGACTTTCACCACGGCTGCCAGTCCGGGCCGGATATAGGCGATATCACGGGGATTGATACGGGTTTCAATCAGTAACTGATCTTCCAGGGGGACGATTTCCATCATTTTTCCGCCGGGTTCGAGCACACCACCTACCGTGGTGACCTGAATATCTTTAACAATGCCGCGCACGGGTGAATAGAGCGTGGCGCGCGTCAGCTGATCCTCTTTGCCTGCGGCTACCTGTAGCTGGGCATCGAGTTCAGCATTGTTTTTCACCTGCTCCTCATGAGCGCGGACCAGATAGTCGTTACGCGCCTCGTCGATTTTTCCACGCAGATCGCTGACCTGCCGGCGCAGGCGAATCACTTCAACCTGCCCCGCCGCGCCTTTTGCCACCAGCGGTTCAGTTAACCGCAGCTCATCCTGTACCAGCCGCAAAGACTGTTGCAGGTTGTTGATGGTCTCGGTGAGGTTACGCCGACGCGATTCATACAGCTGTCTCTCACGCGCCACCAGCTGCGGCTCTTTTTGCGTCTCAGCACTGAATTTAAGTGGAATCCCCGACAGTTCAGCATTGAGCCGTTCCGATGAAGCACGCAGCGTACGAACTCTGGCCTGTACTTCACCAAAGTTGGACTGAAACCGGGTTGGATCCAGCGTGGCCAGTATCTGGCCCTTTTCTACAATATCGCCCTCGTGCACGTTGAGCTGCTTAACGATGCCACCGTCCAGGCTGTCAATGACCTGGGCGCGCGTAGATGGCGTAACCTTACCGGTCCCGACGGTTACCTCATCAAGAATGGCAAAGTGCGCCCAGATCAGGAAAAAGGCCAGCGCCGCCGTACACAACCAGATGATCGCGGAGGTGCGCCGCTCGTGTCTGGCAAGGTCTTTATCGATGATCACACTCATACCGCACCTCCCTGTGTCGCTTCCGGGACGTTCTGAGTGGCGCGCCGCAATATCTGCTCTTTCGCACCGTCGGCAATAATGCGCCCGTTATCCATCACGACAATGCGATCGACCATCTTCAGCAGCGCGGGGCGATGCGTCACCAGAATCAACGTGCGCCCACTGATCCAGCCCTGCATTTGACGGATGACATGCTCTTCAAGCTGCTCATCCATGGCGGCCGTTGGCTCATCCAGCAGCACCACCTGCGGCTGGCGCAGGATCATTCGACTGAGCATGATCATCTGCCGCTGTCCACCTGACAGCCCTCGCCCCCCTTCATTGATCACGCGATCCAGACTGGCCGCATCCTGCTGGACCAGCGACAGCGCGCCACTAATCCGTAACGCCTGCAGCATTTCCTGTTCGCTGGCGTGGGGATTGCCGAGCAGCAGATTCTGCCTGAGCGTGCCAAAAAACAGCCGCGAATCATGGGACAGCCAGCCAAGCTGGCGGCGCAAATCGGTCGGATCGATATGTGCCATATCCACGCCGTCCACCAGCACTTTTCCCTGGCTGGCCTGCGCCTGGCCCGCCAGTATTTTTAACAGGGTCGATTTGCCCGCGCCCACCTTCCCCAGAATGGCTATTTTCTCTCCAGGCTTAATGTTCAACTGCTGCACGTTGAGCACGTTTTTTTCGTTCTCTTCGTCGTAGGTATAGTGCACGTTGCGCAGTTCAAAGTGGCCGGTCAGGGTCGGACAGTGCGCCATGGTGGCCGACTCGGGTTTATCGAGCGGTTTTTTTAGCAGCTCATCCAGCCCTTTCATCGCGGTTTTGGCGTGCTGCCAACGAGAAAACACCATGGTCAGCTGCATGAGTGGCGCGATGGTGCGCGAAGAGAGCAGGCTGCAGGCCACCAGCGTACCGGTGGTGATTTGTGAATCCAGTACCAGATAAACTCCGAACACCAGCATGCCCGCGTAGGTCAGTTGCTGCACGGTGGAGGCCCAGCCGGTCAGCCTGGCGCCCCACAGACGTTGCTGATTGCCAATCGAGGCGCTGACCTCGTGGGTTTGCTCCCACTGGCGTTGAAAGTAAGGCTCGGCCTGCAGCGCTTTGATATCCTCAATGCCTTCTATCGTCTCGACCAGCACGGCATTCCGCAGCGCGCCTTCGCGCAGCCCGGCTTTTGCCAGACGCGCCATAGGGAACTGCACTAACATCCCCGGAATAATAATGAGCGGAATAGCAGCCAGCGGAATCAGCACCAGCCAGCCGCCGATAAACGACATGATAAACAGGAACAGAATGACAAAGGGTAAGTCTGCGGCAGCGCCGACGGTGGTTGAGGTGAGTAACTCACGAACCTGATCGATTTCACGCAGCTGGGAGATGAAAGAGCCCGTGGATTTAGGCCGTGACTCATTGCGAATATTCATCGCCCGGGCAAACAGCATGGCGGACACTTTCAGATCGATGCGTTTCCCCATCAGGTCAGAAACCTGCGTTCGCATCAGGCGAATCAGATATTCAATGGCGGCGGCAATGAGCACGCCGACAAACAGCACCCACAACGTCGCCTCGGACTGCGCCGGGATAACCCTGTCGTACACCTGCATTGAGAAAAGAATACCGGCGAGAGCCAGGACGTTACTGATTACCGATGCCAGAGATATTTCGCCGATTCGCCGGCCCATGCCGCGAAAGTTTTTCCAGAACCAGTGTGGTTCATAGGGCTGCACGAATTCATCAATGCGGGCATCTCTTCCGCGCGCGGCCACGCCAATCACGCCAATGTCCCCCTGCGCTCTGGAGAGCAGGCTTGCCAGCTCGCCTTCCCGAATGACATCGCCGCCTTCACTAAGCCAGTAGCGCGCCCCGCCCTCGCCATCGATTTCTTCCAGCACGGCGATGCTGTTATTTTCCATCACCAGCACCACGGGCGTGATGTCCTGCCGCCAGCGCAATTGGTTCTGCGGCACCATGGTTAAATGAAGACCCAGCAGCCCGCACAGGCGATCCCGCTGCTGCGCCACCGGCAGGTGTTCAAACCAGCGCATTTGCTGGCGAAGCGTTTTGCCCTCTGCAGGCTTACCGAAGCGTGCCGCCACGCGCAACATCGCAGCAATCCAGTTATCGGTCGTCGGGTTTTGTGCACTCATTGTTCGCGCCTTTTAAAACGGGTTGGCTATTGCAAAGAAGGAAGAAGATCACCACTGTTTTTTTGACGATCGATACCCATGATGTCGAGCAGGTTATCGACGGCAGCGGCGTAACGGACAGTGGCATCCCACCCGTCATAAAGCGCAGTGATTCGCGCGCTGTCGGCCTGAAACACGTCCTGCTCAACGCTAAGCAGATCGTTCAGGCTGCGTTTACTGAGCCGGTACTCATCGGCATACACGTTGCGCGTATGTTCAGCGCTGGCTAACTGCGCCTCTCCCGCCAGCTGACGCTGCTGAGCACCGATCATATCGGCGTAAGATGTGGAGGCGTTTTGATTAATCGTGAGTTTGGCTTGCTGTACCGCAGCCTGGGCGGCCAGCCGATCGCCCTCCGCTGACTGGGTTTTGGCATTGACGAGACCGCCCTGATAGAGCGGCGCTTCTACCTGAAGCTGGACTTCATCGTCCCAGTATGAGCGGGTATCGTTTTCGTAACGCGTCCGGCCAGCCTGAACCTTGATGCTGGGCCAGTGACCCGATTGCGCCTGACGGACCCGTTCGCGGGCGGCTTCCTGTTTGTATTGCGCACTGCGCACCGATGCGCTGTTTTCATAGGCGATTTTGTCCAGGGTAATTTGCTGTTGTAACAGCGCCTGGGGCAGCTCAGGCAGTGTGGCAGGCACCACGCCAGTCAGGACGGTAAGCTGCGCGTTGGCAGAACGCAGTTGGGCCAGATACTGTTCACGCGTGGCATGCATGGCGGCGATACGGGTTTCGGCCTGCAGCACATCTGACTGAGAGTTGAGCCCGGCATCTGCACGCATTTTGGCAATGTCACGTACGTGCTCCAGCGAGGCGATATTCGTCTGTGCCGTGGCGGCGAGTGCCTGATAACGTTTGACTTCCAGATAAGACTGTAAGGCCTCTTTAGCCACCTGCGTCATGGCGTCAAATAACCCGAAGCGGTAGGCATCTGACAGGGCATGCTGCTCGTCAATGGCACCGTTAGTGCGGCCAAAGTCATATAACAGCTGGCTGAGGGTGATTCCGCCGGACCCATTGTTATTCAGACTGCCAGATGAGTCGGTTTGATGTGAGCGCCCCGCGGCCCCCTGAAGCGATATCTGGGGATACCAGGCGCTTTGCGCGGCACTCAGATCGCCTTCACCAATATGAATCTGCGCCGCCGCCTCGGAAATTTTTGGGTTGCGTGCGAAGGCTCGAAGGATGGCTTCCCGCAGGGTCAAAATGGCGACCTGCTCTTCGCTGGGTGCTGCGCGCCAGTTGAACTCCGCTTTCGGTAAGGGGGCGGCAAATGCCGCGGGCAGGACCAGGCCATTCAGGGCGTAAAAAAACAGGGCTAAACGCGCTTTGTTCATTATTCATACCAACAGGTTTTCTTATGATCATTCGATGACGTCCTGGTGATTTCAGTATGTAAAAAAAGCAAGGGCACGATAAGCATCACGCATTTTATTGTTAATTTATTTAATGAGTTCAGTAAAGACCGCTAAGCGCGAGTTACTATTAATAGTACATACAGAGAAAGTGGTCATGTTAAAAATCACCAATTATCAAATATATTTACTGAAAGGCGATTTTTTAAACAGACACCATTCCCTGCCACTACTTAAGATAAAATTAACGACATCGATTTTAAAAAGTCATATTTCTTACCATTGAGTCACGAGCGGCCGTCAGTCGGAACGCTGCACTCTCAGGTCCTGGAAGGTCTCGTGATTGTGATTAATGAAGCGGTTGTCAGGCAAGGCGGCATCAAAAGGCGACGATTACGCTTCCTGTCGAACCGGCGTTAATCTGCCCGTTACTCTGGGTCGGTACAGCGTTACCCGAAGTCAAGATAAAACGGCCTGTTTCATCTATCCGTTAGTGGCCGGATGCCCTCACGGCGTGCTTACCCCATGCTGACATGTTGCCAGGAAGAGTGGCGGAATGTTGAAAGCCACGTTGCAGAAAAAAAGCAGCGGAAGCTTGCGCAACCGCTGCTGTGGGTAAGTGCTTAACGTGAATATCGTATGTTAAACGATGTGTACCTGCAGATTGTGTTGAATCAGAACATCGCCCAACGTGTTGTCATTGGTGAGTGCCGAGTTATGGTAGACCTCGTAGGACTGACCATTCACCATGCGTTCGCCACTGATTTCCCACGTGCCCCCCTGGCCATTGACCAGCGTGACAAGGCTACCGTCAGCCCCTTTAATCACCAGGTCATCGCTTTGTTGGTCAGTGATATTCAGCGCCTCGTTGAGATCCAGCTTCACAGCGTTCGTGCCGCTCTGACCGAGATCGAGCACTTCAATGTTTTCCACTTTCAGACCAAGATCGGTCAGATCCAACGTCAGATGATCGCCGTTCAGCACCAGCGTATCGGTTCCTGCACCGCCATCGATATGGCTGAAGTTCAGATCGCTGACCACAACCGTATCGGCACCACTACTCCCATTTACCGATGCGCCTTCCACGATGCTGCCATCTGCCAGCGTAATGACCACCCCGCCAATGCTGTAACTTTCGTCAACAGGCGTGTCTGTTACGGCTGCCGTGTCAGCGACTGCCGCCGCCGCGACTCCGGTATTGTCCTCCGACGCATTGACCGGCGCGGCCACATCGGCTTCGGTGGTCAGCGTTGAAGCCACGTGCACCGTCGGCGTTGCCTCTTCAGTGGACTGCGTGTTGTGCTGCGTATCATGGCCCGCCGCGGTTGCACTGTCGTCCACCAGTGAGAACAGCGCAACGGACTCGGTCGTTGACGCCGTGGTAACCGGCAACACAGCGCCTAACAATAGCGTATTGGTCGTGGTGTAGCTGTTGCCCGCCACATCCGTAATCGTGACCTTCGCCAGCGTATTGAGCGACAGCAGCAGTCCCCCAACCGATAACAGCGCGGGGCTGAAGTTAGCCGCGTAGCGTCCGAGCGCATCCGTGGTGGTGTTAATCGTCGGCCCATTGCTGCCGTTAGCCAGCAGCAGCGTAACGCTGACTTTTGACCCCTGAGCCGCATTCAGAGAGCCCCCCTGCACCGTCAGCCCGTTGATCAGCGATGACACCACACTCAGCACAGGATCGACGCCCAGAAGCGGCTGATTGTGCGACAGCGCCGTGAAGCTGCTGGTGGCTGTGGTGCTGTTACCGCCCACGTCGGTGATGGTAACGGCTACAGAATGGCTGCCATCCGCAATGCCTTTCAGGGTGGCTGACGGCACACTGATACTCCAGGCACCGTTACTGCCAATCGTCGTGGTGAAAATGTTGCCCGCCACGTTGACGGAAACCCGTCCCCCAATCGCGTTACTGCTCGTACCGCTAATGGTTTCTGCAACATTCGCCTCGGCAATATTCAGATAACCATCCCCACCAAAGTAGCTGTTGATGCCCGCCGTTGGCGTGGTCCGGCTGGCAACGCCCAGCGAAGCCGAGGCATTACCGCTGTTGCCCACGCCATTCGTCACGCTTGCCGTGACGGTATAGAGTCCATCCGCGATCGCCGCGAGATTAGAGGCCGAAACCGGAAGGCTCCAGTTGCCGTTGCTGCTGACCGTGGTAGTAAAGGTCTGGCCGCCAATCGTCACCTGCACCAGCGACCCTTCCGCATTGGTCGCCGTACCGCTAATCGTCTGGGTGGTTTTCACATCGGCAACGCTTAATGCGTTATCACCAAACAGCGAAGTAATGGTTACGGCGGGTGGGGTATTACTGATGACGGTCAGGCTGCCGCTGCCTGTCACGGTGTTGCCATTCACATCTGTGGCAGTCACCGCAACCGCTTTAAGGCCATCGCTGATACCGGTTAAATCACCTTTTGGCACGCTGATTGTCCAGTTGCCACCGCTGATCACTTTCGTTGAATAGGTAATGCCGTTGAGCGTAGCACTTACCGTCGCCCCGGCAGCCAGATTCGATGTCCCGCTGATGGTCTGGTTAGAGGCCAGGTCCGCAGCGCTGAGGATACCGTCACCAAACACGGTATTGACCGTCAGGGTGGGTTGAGTCAGCCCCAGCTGCACACCGCCGCTGGTGGAGGTGGTGTTACCTACGGCGTCGGTAACCGAAGCACTCACGGTAAAGTTACCGCCGAGCAGCGTAGCCAGAATGGCGGGGGATACCGTGGCCGAGAAGGTGCCGTCGTTGTTAACGATCGCCGTTGCCGTGGTATTACCAATCGCCAGCCTGACGGTACTGCCTGCGGCTACGCCGGTGGTGGTACCGCTGATGGTCTGGGTGACCAGCGACTCGGCAATATTCAAAATGCCGTCACCAAACAGTGGGTTGAGCGTGACTTTAGGTAAGGTATTAATCCCTACCGTGGCCGACGCCGTGCTACTGGTCGTATTCCCTGCCGCATCCGTGACGCTGACGCCGACCGTCAGCGTACCGTCCGTCAGACCCTGGAGCAGCCTTGGCGTCAGTGACACAGCAAAGTTCCCGCTGGCGTCCGTTGCCGTCACGATTTGCTGGCCGCCAATCGTCACTACGACACGGGAACCGGCCTCTGCACCGTTAACCACGCCGCCAATCGTCTGGCCCAGTAACGCATCCGCGGCATTTAACAGGCCATCGCCAAACAGCGGACTGATCGTGAGGGTAGGCGCGATGGTATCGACGCGAATACCGGCGCTGGTAGAGGCGGTGTTACCGGCCTGATCGGTGACCGTGGCGCCAATCGTGAGATTTCCCTGCGTCAGAGTACTCAAAATATCCGGCGCAACCGTGGCGGTGAACGTGCCGTTGCTGCCGACCGTTGCCGTGACCTGGCTGTTCCCCACGTTCAGCGTGACCACCGAACCGGCAGCAACGTTATTCACCACGCCGCTGATGGTCTGGCTGGTGGCAATATCAATCAGGTTAAGCACGCCATCACCAAACAGTGACGTCAGGCTGATGGTCGGCGTTTGTGTGAAGATACCAATGGTTGCGCTATTGCTGGCTACGTTACCGACGGCATCGGTGACAGTCACGCCCAACGTCAGATTGCCATTAAGTAAGGAAGAGAGATCGCCGGACGGCAGCGTCACGCTCCAGTTGCCCCCGGCCTGCACCGTGGTGTTATACGTCTTCGTCCCCAGGATAACGGTCACGCGTGAGCCCACTGCCGCGTTCTCGATAATCCCGCCAATCTGTTGATCAACCGCGGCCTCGGCAATATTCAGCAGATTATCGCCGCCAAACAGACCGGTCAGGTTATCCACGACAGGTACGGCATTCACGATGGCATTGACCGTTTCACCCACGCTGCGGCTGTTGCCTGCTGCATCGGTTAACGTCACGTTCAGGGCCAGTTCACCGTCGCTCAGCAGACCGAGAACACTGGGGGGAACAACAATCGCCCACTTCCCGTCCTGGCCCACGGCGCTGGTCAGGGTCGTGCCGCCGATCGTGACCGCGACGGTTGCGCCTACGCCTGCAGAGGTCGCCGTACCGTTAATGGTCTGGGCAATCGTGGTGTCGATCGCGCTCAGCGTGCCGTCACCAAAGACAGAATCCACTACCAACGTCAAGGCGGCATTGACCACTTTGTTCACGGTAATCGTGGCATCCGTCTGGTTGCCAGCCTGATCGTTGACGCGCACGCCAAAGACCAGCGCACCGTCGTTGAGGCTGGACAGCACCTGCGGCGTGAGGTCAATGCTCCAGACGCCGTTAGCGCCAATGATCCCGGTGGCGACAGGGGCGCCATCGCCCACGTACAGGGAAATGGTTTGTCCCTCTTCCGCACCGGTTGTCCGGCCCGTTAATACCTGCCCGACAGCAACATCGGCGGCGTTAATCAGGTTATCGCCGAGGAAGGCGTCAATCTCAATCAGTGGTGCTGCGGTATCGACGTTAATGGTGCGGCTGGCACTGCCCACGTTGCCGGCGGCATCGGTCAACTGCGCATTAATGGTCGTTTCACCGTTGGCCAACGCCTGCATATCACTGGCTGGCACGCTGGTAGACCAGGTGCCGTCGCCCTGCACGATCCCCGTGTAGGTTTTGCCATTCAGGGTAACCGTTACCGTACGTCCCGTTTCGCTGGTGTCCGCCGTACCGCTAATGGTCTGACGCGTTGAACTTTCACTGGCGTTAACCACATCGTCACCCGTGAAGCTGTTAATCGTCAGTACCGGTGCCGTCAGATCGATCTGAACGGTGCCGCTGGTGGTCACGGTATCCGTTCCGTCGGTGGCATTGACGGTAATCGTGACCGGGCCATCAGTGCTGCCAAAATCACTGACCGGTAAGGTTGCCGTCGTCCAGTTGCCGTTAGCATCAATTGTCGTGCTGTAGTCCACGCCGTTGATCACGACGGTAACGACACCGGTGGCACCGAGATTTTGTGACGTTCCACTCACCACGACGCCACCTGCCTGCTGATCGACCGTGCTGATGATGTTATCACCCGATACGGTGCCCAGCGTGACCAGCGGTCCTGGTGGGGGTGTAAGATCAACCGGCACCGTCAGATCCTGCGTGACCGGATTGCCCGCCAGGTCGCTGACGGCAAGCGTTAACGTGGTATCCGGTGCGACGAAGGTGCTCATTTGTTCTGGCGTCAGGGTCAGACTCCAGGCGCCGTTGGCACCGACAACCGCCGTACCTAACAGCGTGCCGTTATAGGAGACGGTTAACTGTGACCCGGTCTCCGCACCGTTAGCGATGCCGCTTAACACCTGAGGCTGAATACTCTCGGCATAATTCAGACCATCATCACCTGCAAACGTCACGCCGGTGATCGTTGGCGCGGTTGTGTCGATTACCAGGGATTCGTTGAGCGTCGTACTGTTACCGGCAGGATCGGTGACGGTGATGGCTAACGAATAGGTGCCATCGGTTAAGGCGCTCAGTTGCGCGTTACTCAACGGCAATGTCCAGCTTCCATCTGCCGCTATCTGGGCAGTGAAATCGGTGGTGCCGATAGTCACCACAACCTGTTGCCCGGCGCCGGTTTCACCGGTATTGCCCGTCAGCGTGATACCGTTCTCGACGTCAGTGGCGTTGACATAGCCGTTGCGTGGCAGCGGATCCACGCTCGGGGCTGGCGGTGTCAGATCGGCAATAAAGTCAAACTGTGCCGTAGCCGGATTACCCGTTGCATCCACCACATTCACCGTCACGCTGTGCGGGCCACTTCCGATGGTATTCAACGCATTAGGTGGGATCGTGACGCTCCAGTTACCATTCGCATCAACGGTACCCGGATAGCGTATTCCATCCAGATCCACGCTGATGCTTGCCGCCTGGTTTGCTCCGAGGCTACCGGTCGTCCCGGTCAGCGTTACGCCAGCAGCGGCCTCGCTGATGTTCAGCACGTTATCACCACCAAACTGCAGGTCAGTAAAAGTGGGCACGGGAACGGTGACGGCGGTGACCACATTGAGCGTGGTGCTGTCAGTGTTGCCGGCAATATCCGTGGCGTTGACGGTGATAACATGACTGCCGTTGGGGATCTGCGCCATCTGCGCCGGCGTCAGAACCAGTGACCAGCTTCCGTCCGGCAGAACGGTTGCATTCAGTGGCAAATCGTTATTAAAGCCGCTGATGGTCACCGTTACTGTCTGGCCCTCGCCGCTGATACCTGTCGAGCCGGTCAGCGTCTGGTCTTGTGCCGCTTCAGCCGCATTCAGTGCTCCGTCACCGAACGGAAGAGTCAGGCTGACATCCGGCAGAGTTTGTATTGCTACCACAATGTTGCTGTTTATCGTGGCCGTATTGCCGTTGGTGTCCGTCATGGTTACCGCAACGGGCCAGTTACCGTCTGGCAGCGTCTGCAGTAATGCCGATGGCAGAGCCAGGGACCAGGTGCCATCACCGTTGAGCGTGGCGGCATAGGCCGTACCGTTGACGGTTACCGTAACGGAGGCGGCATTATCAATATTCAGATTGCCGCTCAGGGTGCCATCTGCCTGCGCCTCTATCGCGTTGATACGGCCATCACCAAATGGCGTGTTCAGCGTCGGTTCGGGGATAGGTGCCGTGGCCGTCGTAAAGTCTTGCGTAACGGCAACAGAAGTATTACCGGCCCGGTCAGTGGTGATCACGCTGATCGTGTGCGTTCCGTCTGCCAGACCGGCAATCACATCGGGCGGCAGGCTGGCGCTCCAGTTACCGTTCGCATCGACAGAGACGGTTAGCGGCGTGCCGTCTACGCTGACGCTGACGGTTTGTCCATCGCCAAACGGCGTGGTGCCGGTGATCAGCTGCATGGAGGCGGCTTCAGTGGTATTAATCACATTATCGCCAAACAACGTGGCAGCTATGGTCGGATCGGCCGGTACGGTCACCAGAATCTCAACGCCTGCGCTGACTTCAGCCGGGTTGCCTGCCGCATCGTTGGCCGTCACCACCACCTGGGTCAGGCCATCGGGTAAGGCATCGAGCGCGCCCGGTGCCAGCGTTAAGGTCCATGCACCGTTGGCACCAACGGTCGTATTAAACGGCTGATCGCCGATCGTCACCGTGATCGGGCTACCCTCTGGCAGATTAGTCGCACTGCCGCTCAGGGTGAGTTCACCGGCAGCATCGGCCTGACTGACAATGCCATCACCAAATGGCGTATCCAGCGTCAGCTCCGGCAGTGTGCGGAAGGCCACATCCAGCGTGGTGCTGGTGTTGGTAGTGACATTGCCGCTGGCGTCCGTTGCGGTAATCGTCAGCGTCTGGAGCCCGTCATTGAGCTGCTGCAAATCCGCGGCGGGGATTGCCAGTGACCAGACACCATTCTCATCTGCACTGGTGGTGTAGGTGATTTGGTTCAGGACGACGGTGATCTGCGCGCCCGGATCGCTGTTGCCATTCACGGTCAGATCCTGCAGCGACTCGGCCAGATTAAGCGATGTGCCTGCACTCAGGCTGATATCACTCAATACCGGTAATGTCGTGTCAATCGCGACATTGTGGTTAGTCAGGGCGGTATTACCTGCCACGTCATTTGCCGTGACGACAAAGGTCTGTTGCGAGCCGGAAGGCAGACCACTCAGAGCCGAAGACGGCACGGAGACCGTCCAGTTACCCGCCGCGTCAACGGTGCCGGTGTAGCCGACGTTGTTCAGCGTGACGGTCACTACCGTTCCCTCAGCCAGTTGCGTACTGCTGCCGCTGACATCCAGATCCGCTCCGGCTTCAATGGCGTTGATAATGTCATCACTGGCGACCACATCCACACTCAGGGTCGGCAGCGCCGCGCCACTGGCAATAACATTAAGGGTCGCATCGCTGCTGGTCGGGTTGCCTGCGCTGTCGGTGGCACTCACCACCACGCTCTGAGGACCGTCCGGTAAGGCACTGACGTCAGCCTGTGGAATGGTCACCGTCCAGCGGCCATCTGCCTGCACTTCTCCAGTGTAGCTTTGCCCGTTGAGCGAAACGGTGATCACCTGACCAGCGGTCAAATTCGTACTGCCGCCGCTGATGGTTAAGTCCGCAGCCGCTTCGCCCTGGTTAAGGTAATTATCCCCGCTGATGGCATCGAGGGTCAGTACCGGAAGCGACGCGCTGTCTGCGACGCGCGTCAGGGTCTGGGTGAGCGTGGTCTGGTTGCCTGCGGCATCGGTCAGCGTGACGTCCAGTGAGTAAGGGCCATCCGGCAAGCCCTGCATGACGCTGGCGGGTATCTCAAGAACCCAGGTACCGTCAATCAAGACAAGGGTTTGATAGGTTTCGCCCTGAAGCGTCACCGTCACCGTTTGCCCTGCATCGGCCAGCGATGCTGTACCCGAAACGGAAATATTTTGCAGAATTTCCAGTGAGTTAATCTGATTATCACCGGTTACAGGATTCAGGCTGAGTTCCGGTGGGGTAAAGTCAACGGTGATTGCGCTGCTCAGGCTGCCGCTGCTGCCTGTCGCATCGCTAACGGTGACGACAAGCGTATTTGTGCCTTCGGGCAAGGCCTGCAGGACGGTACTACTCAGCGTGACCGTCCAGTTGCCCTGAGCATCCACCGTGGCTGCATAGTCATTACCGCCTAGCGTGACGGTCACAATCTGGCCTGCGCCGGTCAGCCCTGTCGTGCCCGTCAGCGTTTGTTCACTGGCTGCCTCAATCTGACCCAGGTAGCTGTCGGCAAAAGGCGTATCAATGCTTATCGCTAATGTACCGGTCGCCACGGTAATATCACGGGTTTCAGTTGAAAGGTTACCCGCAGGATCGCTGACGCTCACCGTCAGGGTATAACTGCCCGCTGCGACGTCTGCCAGGGCGCCCGCTGGCAGCGCAAAGCTCCAGTTGCCGTCAGCATCTACCGTGGTGTTCCATACCTGGTTATTCAGGGTGATGGTCACAACCTGCCCCTCGCCCGCATCGCTGCTGCCGCTCAGGACGATCGGCGCCGTGCTTTCTGCGGCGTCTACGATATTGTCCCCGGCGACGGGATCAAGCGTCAGGGTCGGTGGCGTGAGGTCAACATTAACGTTACCGCTTACCTCGCGGCTGTTCCCTGCCGCGTCCGTGACCGTGACGGTATAGTCCGTGCTGCCTTCGTTCAGTGCGGCTAAGGCATTGGCAGGAAGACTCACACGCCAGTTACCATTTCCGTCTACCGTACCGGTATAAACATTGCCGCCCAGGGAAACGCTCACGGTCTGGCCCACACCGCTTACGCCGGTCGTTCCGCTAAGCTGCTGTACGCTGGAAATATCCGTGGCATTCAGGATCCCGTCGCCGAAGGCCGTGATCACCACAGGATTGGGAACATTGTTAATCGCGACATTGAGCGTGGCTGAACTGCTCAGCGCCGCGCCCGTTGTATCCGTCGTCGTTACGGTTAAGGCCGCAGGGCCATCCGTCAGGGCTGCCAGAGCGGATGGTGGGACGATCACGCTCCATGTACCGCCAGCAGAGACCACGGCGGTGTAAGTGACATTATTAAACTGCAGCGTGACAGTGCTGTCCGGTGCCACATTGACGGTGGTTCCCGTAATGATCAACGGTTCCCCCGCCTCGTTGGCATTCAGGAAGTTATCTCCGCTTATCGTATCAAGCGCCACACCGGAAGCATTACTGTTGACCGTCAACGCAAGATCCGTCGAGGTGGTATTGCCTGCGGCATCGCTGACGGCAACCGTATAGGTGGCGCTACCATCGGCCAGCGCCGACAGAACGGAAGCAGGAACAGTGAGGCGCCACGATCCGTCCGCCAGAACGGTACCGCTAAACACGTCACTGCCCACGGTCAGCGTCACAACCTGCCCCGCCTCCACGTTGGTGGTGGTGCCCGACAGTTCCTGATTGACCTGACGTTCAGCGCCGTCAACCAGATTGTCACCGGCAAACGGGTTCAGGGTCAGCGTGGGTAATGAAGCCGCATCGGCTTTCACCGTCAGGCTGCTGGTGTCCGTTGTGATATTGCCCGCGGTGTCGGTAGCAGTGATGGTCAGGGGATAGCTGCCGTTGGTCAGACCGTTTAGTGCCGCAGCCGGTACTTCCAGCGTCCAGCTACCGTCTGGATTGGCGGTGGTGCTGACGGTGGTTCCGTTAATGTTGACTACGATAACGGCATTACCTTCGCTGTTACCGCTCAGGACCAAGGGCTGCTGAAGTTCAACTGCATTAAGAACACCATCGCCAGACGGTGTTGCTACCGTCAGGGCTGGCGGTAAAGTATCGACCGTCACGCTGCCGGCGGCATTACTGGTGTTGCCGGCAATGTCGGTAAGAGTAACCGTATAAGGCACCGATCCCTGTGGCAGTGTTGAGAGCACCGCTGAAGGAATGTTCACCTGCCAGTTACCGGTGTTATCGACAATACCGGTGTAGTTGACGCCATTGAGCGTAACCACCACGCGCTGGCCTTCCCCGGTTACGCCACTGTTGCCGGTGATAGCACCGCCCGCTGCCGCTTCACTGCCGTTCAGTACACCATCGACAAACGCATCGCCCGGTGTCGCAACCGGTACATCGGTCGCCACAACGTTGATATTCGAGGTGCTGGTTGCCAGCGTATTGCCGTCCGCATCGGTAATGGTGGTGGTAACAGGAAGCGCGCCGTTGGGTAAGCCAACGAGGCTGCCCGCCGGCAGCGTCACCGTCCAGGTGCCATCCGCGCCTACCGTACCGGTGTAGTTGTTACCGTTAACGGTGACGTTAACAATGCTGCCAGCCGGGATATTGCTGGTGCTACCGCTAAGCACGACCTCACTCGCCACGTCATCGGCATTAAGATAATTGTTGTTTCCTGCCGGAGCCAGGGCAACGCTGCTTCCTGTTGCGTCAACCTGGAAGGTCAGTTCGGTGCTGGTGGTATTACCTGCGGCATTCACCACGGTGACGGTCAGAGCCTGACTGCCCTCAGCCAGCGTTGCCAGTGCTACGGGTGGTATAACGATGCTCCAGTTACCGCTTGCTTCTACCGTACCGGTATAGGTTATACCGTTAATGGTGACGCTAACTTGCTGTCCGGCCTCTACGTTTGTTGAGGTACCGGTGAGCGTTTGTGGCAGTTTTTGTTCTGAACCATCCAGCACGCCATCACCCGCAAAGGTGCCGCTGTTCACACTCAATGTTGGCTGCACTTCTGGTGCCGTTGCGACGTTCAGTTCGCTGGTGAACGTCGTCTGACTGCCATTGGCGTTGGTAATGGTGACTGTAAAAGGATTTCTACCCGAGGGTAACGCGGCCAAATCGGACTGATCGATACGCAATGACCAGCGTCCATTGGTGCTGACCAGCGTGCGGTAGAATCTGCCGTTAAGTGACATCGTGACCTGATCGCCATTCTGCCCGGTACCGCTCAATATCAGCGGCTGTGTCAGATCGCTTACGCTGAGCGTATTGTCACCGCCCACGGGATCCACACCTAATGAAGGCGGTTGCGTATCGACATTGACCGTGCTGGTCTGTGTCACCACATTCCCGGCCTGATCGATCGCGCTTACCACAAGCGGATTATTGCCCTGTGGCAGTGCAGCCAGATCGGCCGCAGGTACGGTCACACTCCAGCTTCCGTCATTATTTACTGGCAGGTCATAGATTTTACCGCCGAGCTGAACCTGTACCTGCTGGCCAGCCCCGGTGACACCGGTATTGCCGCTTAATACCTGATCGCTGCTGCTTTCGGTATTATTGAGAATACCGTCACTCAGCGAGCCGCTATCAAGCGAGATGGCAGGCAGCGTAGTGGCCTGCAGGGTCATATCGGCGGTGTTGGACAGCAGATTACCATTGGCATCCACGGTGCTAATGGTGATTTGTTTCACCCCATCACTGACGCCACTAAAGGCACCGGACGGAATGATGACGGACCAAAGTCCATTGGCATCAACGGTGCCGGTGTAATCGACACCATTAAAGTTCACAACGACCTGCTGCCCCTGGGCCACCCCTGCGACCGATCCTTTTACGGTCAATCCTTGAGCTGCTTCCTGAGCGTTAATAAAACCGTCGCCGCCCAGCGGCTGCGTGATAACCAGTGTACCTGCTGCACCTGCAGGCGCTTCGACGGTAAACGGCTGACTGTCTGTCGCATTATTACCTGCGGTGTTCGTCACACTTGCGTCGATGGTGGCCGCACCCGCCGCTAACCCAGCAAGCGCTACCGACGGCACGCTCAGGCTCCAGCTGCCGTCCGGCCCAACTGTGGTGGTGTAGGTCTGGCCGCCCAGCGTCACAGTGACGGTCTGGCCCGCCTCCACGTTGCTGGTGGTGCCGGACACCAGCTGATCGCTGGCCTTCTCGCTGTTGTCCAGGACGTTGTCACCGGCAAAGTCATTCACCGTTATCGTCGGTGGGCCTGGAGGGGTAACCGGTGCGTCAACCGTAATCACCTGCTCAGCACTGGCCGCCGCTCCCGCCGCGTTGCTCACGGTCACGTTGAGCGTGGTGGTGCCCGCGGCCAGCGCGGTCAGCGCCGCCGAAGGCACGCTCAGGCTCCAGCTGCCGTCCGGCCCAACTGTGGTGGTATAGGTCTGGCCGCCCAGCGTCACGGTGACGGTCTGGCCCGCCTCCACGTTGCTGGTGGTGCCGGAGACCAGCTGATCGCTGGCCTTCTCGCTGTTGTCCAGGACGTTGTCACCGGCAAAGGGATCAAGGGTCAGGGTCGGTGCGCCCGGCGTGGTAACGGGCGCGTCAACCGTAATCACCTGCTCAGCACTGGCCGCCGTTCCCGCCGCGTTGCTCACGGTCACGTTGAGCGTGGTGGTGCCCGCAGCCAGCGCGGTCAGCGCCGCCGAAGGCACGCTCAGGCTCCAGCTGCCGTCCGGCCCAACTGTGGTGGTATAGGTCTGGCCGCCCAGCGTCACGGTGACGGTCTGGCCCGCCTCTACGTTGCTGGTGGTGCCGGAGACCAGCTGATCGCTGGCCTTCTCGCTGTTGTCCAGGACGTTGTCACCGGCAAAGGGATTAACGGTCAGGGTCGGTGTTGCTGGCGTTCCCGGTGCTGCCGGTGTGTCACCGCCTCCGCCTCCGCCGCGACTGGTGCCCAGTGCTAAGCCCCCCAGTCCCAACAGGCCAATACCACTCGCCGTCATCAGGCCGGTAGAAATATTGCTGTTATCAGCCAGCAGGAGCGGCTCCACGTTATCCAGTGACTCAAATCCGGGCGTCACGGATGTTGTCGCTAAATCTGTTGCGCCTGCCGTCGTGGGAAAGAGTGCATGCTCTGGTGGGTTCACGCCATCATCAAAGACCAGTTCACTGTGGTCGCCTGCGGCATCGTCGAGGAAGAATTTTTTATAGCGAACGGAGCTTCCGTCACGCATCTGGACGATGAGATCGTCGCCCTGACGTTGGTATTGTACGACAGCCTCACGCGTACCATTAATGCGTACTACGCTCGGTTCATTAAGAGTGATCGTTTGCGTTAAGCCGCCGTCGACCTGAGACGTAAGCGTACCATTTGCACGGGAAATGATATCGACGCGACTTTGAGTGAGTTCTGCCATCTTGACCTTGCTCCACCAGAATATCTAATTAGCTGAAATGAAAACCATAAAAATAAGTTATGATTTTTCATTGACGTTTTTTCATGCTGCGTATCGGAAAACGTTTCAGCCTGGCGGAGGCGGCTTAAGCAAACAGGCGAAGTAGAAGGCAACTCCGCAAGTAGTGACTTTGTTTTTTTAACATTTGTATTAATCGATGCTCACAAATGGCAACATCGTGCAATCAATAGTTAACTGTCTGCGTTTAAAAATCAATCATAAGATGCAGTTTTATTTATGAATTAATAAAAATAACATTAGCAATTTTTGTGATTTATCAGGGAGGAAAAAGGCGGAATGCATGTTATTGCATGTCAAAATATTGCTAAATATTTCCAGTAAATTGCAAAAGTGCCGGAAATGTCTCTATTTTTTTGTTTTCTGGGTTCCTGCCCGATACTGAAATTCAGCTAAGCAATTCACATCACTAAACTGTGATGCAGATCGTTCCTAAAAGAGGGCCGGTGCAGGGTTTACCCGCGGGTTATGCCAGGAAAGTTCTGGAAAAAAAATTTGTCGCGGTAAAAGTCGGTACACTGGCCGCTGACAGGGCTGATAAAAGCGGTCCGGAAAACCTGTTAAACCTGTGTTCTCACAGCGTTTTGCAGCCAATTAATGCTACACTTTTCTGCTTTGCTACTGATGAATTAGGGCCATGACAGCATTGGATGCCGCAAAATCAACTCCCTCTGACCGCCGCCTGAGCGGGGGCACACGCATCATTTTTTTGATCAATGGCCTGGGAATGTCAGCCTGGGCGCCACTGGTGCCCTATGCACGCGATCGCTTGCATTTAGATGGTGCTTCCCTGGGGGCCCTGTTGCTGTGTCTGGGTATCGGTTCATTGCTCGCGATGCCGGTAACCGGCACGTTGGTAGCGCGCTTTGGCTGCCGTACAGTGATGATATTTTCAACGCTACTGGTGTTATGTATGATGCCGCTGCTCGCCACGGTGCAAACGCATCTTTTCATGGCCGCCGCGTTGATGCTGTTTGGTGCCGGACTGGGCATGCTGGACGTCGCCATGAATTATCAGGCCGTTGAAGTGGAAAAAGCGGCTGGCAAGCCGATGATGTCAGGCTTTCATGCTTTTTTTAGCCTGGGCGGTATTCTGGGTGCCGGGGCGGTCAGCCTGCTGTTGAGCCTGGGATTGACGCCACTGCTTTCCGTGCTGATCGTGATGGCCGTGATGATGGTACTGTTGCTGTGGCGAATCCCCACCTTTATGAATCAGCGTTTGCACCAGCCCGATCAGCCGTGGCTGGTCATTCCACGTGGACGCGTCGCCTTTCTGGGCATGCTGTGTTTTATTCTGTTTTTAGCAGAGGGCGCCGTGCTCGACTGGGGCGCACTCCTGCTGTTGCAAAACCCTGTGATGACGACCGCGCATGCCGGGCTCGGCTACGCGCTGTTTTCCGTTGCCATGACAGTTGGGCGTTTTAGCGGGGATAAAATTATTCATCGCTTCGGCCGTTATCCTGTCATGTTGGTGGGCGCGCTGGCGGCGGCATCAGGAATGGCATTAGCGGTGCTCCTCCCATGGCCCGAAGCTTCATTGCTGGCGTTCTTACTGGTCGGCTTTGGATTATCGAATACCGTGCCGATGTTGTTCAATGCGGCAGGTAACCAGCATGATATGCCGGCTAACCTGGCGATTTCTGCCATGACAACGTTGGGATATGCAGGTATTCTTTCTGGTCCGGCGTTGATCGGGTTCATTTCTCAATGGATTAGCCTTAGCGGTGCGTTTTTACTCATAGCACTGTTATTGTTGGCTGTGGCTGTCAGTGCGCGCAACGTTGCGCGATAATTCAGGTATCTGAGACGCTATGTTGTATAAGTTTCCGCTGACATCCGGCAATGTCACTCGCTTTTTTATCGTATTTAATCTGGTGCTGTTACTGGCGCTAGGCTTTATGGTGCAAAACTCCGTCAATGCCTGGTTGACCGACAAACGTTACGCCATGGCGGATATGGCGCGAGATATTCAGAAACGTATTGATGCCTACCGTTTCGTTACCTGGCAGATTTATGAAAACCTGTCGACCAGTGCCGCCGGTACGCCTCCTGCCAGTAATCTGCAAGAGACGCGCCTGCGTCCGGATGTCTACTATCTGGAAAAAACGCGCCGCAAAACCGAAGCGCTGATTTTCGGGTCCCATGACAGCAGCACGCTGGATATGTCGATGCGAATGTCCAGCTATCTGGACACCTTATGGGGTGCAGAAACGCCGACCTGGTCCATGTACTTTTTAAATGGTCAGGACAACAGCCTGATCATGATCTCCACCCTGCCGCTGAAAGACATGACGACGCGTTACAAAGAGAATGCCATCAGTTCTCTGGTTGAGGCACGACGTGCTGAAATGCTGCAGCAGGCCAATGCGCTGGATGAGCGTGAAAGCTTTTCTCCCCTTCGCCATCTTGCCTTTCAGAACGACCACTATTTTACGTTGCGCACCACGTTTAATCAGCCCGGTCATCTGGCGACCGTGGTGGCATTTGATTTGCCTATCAACGACTTAATTCCCCTGAATATGCCGGTGGAGAATTTCCAGCTGCGTCAGGATGCCACGCTGAATAACAACGCCAGCAGCAATCAGGACGATGTTGAAACCACACAGGTAGCCCTGGTCAATCACGATATTGAAATCGCCGCTGCACTACCCAGTACATCGCTACAGCTGGTTTACCGTGTGCCGCTCTTACGCCTGTTGCTCGACAGCGCACATAATTTGATGTGGCCGCTGCTGATTAACCTGGTGCTGTTTTTACTCTCGCTTAGCGGCATGTTGTTGCTACGTCAGCAGTCTCTACGACCCAGTGAGAATCAAAGCGCCGAGCTGGATTCGCTCCGGGTGCTCAATCAGGAGATTGTGGCCAGTTTGCCCGTTGGCCTGCTGGTCTATGATTTTGCCAGTAACCGCACGCTGTTGAGCAATAAAATCGCTGAGCATCTTTTGCCTCACCTGAATCTGCAGAAAATCATCAATATGTCCGACCAGCATCAGGGCGTACTGCAAGCCACCATCAACAATGAAGTGTATGAGATTCGTCACGCACGAAGCGTGCTGTCTCCGCATACCCAACTGTTCATGATGCGCGATCAGGATCGCGAGCTGCTGGTGAACAAGAAACTGCAAAAAGCGCAACAGGTGTTAGATCGCAACCACCAGATGCGTCAGCAACTGCTGCATCATCTTGGTCACGCGTTAAATCAGCCGCTGGAAAAAATTGTCTCGCAGCTGGTGCACCTGAGCCAGCGAGAGAATGACGAAAGCGTGCTGGATATTCTGGATGAGAGCCAGTCACTGGCACGTCTGGTCGACGATATTGTGCTGCTGAATCGCCTTGAAGCGCACGACTGGTCGCCTGACGCCAGTGTGTTTAATCTGCAGGAACTTCTGGACGAAATCGCGCTGGAAAGCCTGCCACTGCTGCGTCGTAAAGGGTTATCGTTGGTGGTGAATAATCATCAGCCGAACGATGAAGTACGCTTTGGCGATCGCCGTGCCCTGCGCAAAGTGCTGACGACGCTAATGCACTATGCCCTGATCACCACGCGCTGGGGCAAGATTACCCTTGAGGTAAAAACCGCCGAACAGCACCCTGACCGCCTCTATATCGAGCTGGTGGATACGGGAGCTGGGCTCACGATCGATGAACTGGCCAATGTCGATTTTCCGTTCCTGGGCGATACCAGCCAGGATCGTTATGGTCAGGCTTCGGGCATGGCCTTTTTCCTGTGCAAACAGCTGTGCAAGCAAATGGGCGGCAGCCTGGAAATCGTTGCCAAGGCAGACATTGGCACCCGATATAACATTCAGCTTCCGCTCACGCTTGAAGAGAAGCACGAAGACGATCAAGAGAAGATTCTCGAAGGGATTACCGCCCTGGTTGAGATTGCCGTTGAAGACGTGCACAAGATCGTCTGTCGCCATCTGGAGAACTGGGGCGCACGCTGCCTGACGCCGGATGAACGTATCTCAGGCCAGGATCACGATGTACAGATTACTGACGATCCCAGCAAACTCAGCGGCTGGGCTTTATTGCTGGCGGAGGATGAACCCGGCCATCATGCTTTAAACGACCAACAGTATCGCGTCAATTTCAATCTCAGCAATGCATTACTTGATGCCTTGCTGGCACTGATTGAGAAGCAATTGTCCCACGATGTGATGGAGGATGACACTGAAGATGACGCCGGCACGGCACTGTTAAGTGGAGGCTATTTCCAGCTGTTTACTGAGACAGTACCGGATGATGTAAAGAGATTGTATACTGAGTCAGCGATATCAGATTATGCCTCGCTTGCTCAGACAGCTCATCGCCTTAAGGGCGTGTTTGCTATGCTCAATTTGACACCGGGCAAACAGCTTTGTGAAGCGTTAGAACACCACATCAAAGTATGTGACGATTCAAACATTAAAAATACCACCAGTAATATTGACGCTTATGTCAATCAACTGCTGCAGCAAGGTAACCAATAAGATGAATAACTTGAATGTAATTATTGCCGATGATCACCCAATTGTTCTTTTCGGTATCCGAAAGTCTCTGGAACAAATTGAGTGGGTTAACGTTGTAGGTGAATTTGAAGATTCAACGGCGCTAATCAACAACCTGTCCAAACTTGATGCGAACGTCCTGATCACCGACCTCTCTATGCCAGGGGAAAAATACGGCGACGGTATTACGCTGATTAAATATATCAAACGTCACTATCCCGATCTGTCCATCATTGTTCTGACAATGAACAATAACCCAGCCATTCTGAGCTCGGTGCTGGATCTGGATATTGAAGGCATTGTCCTGAAACAGGGGGCGCCAACCGATTTGCCAAAAGCGCTGGCGGCACTGCAGAAAGGCAAGAAATATACGCCGGAAAGCGTCGCCAAACTGCTGGAGAAAATCAGCGCGGGCGGCTATGGCGATAAACGTCTGTCACCTAAAGAGAGCGAAGTATTACGCCTCTTTGCTGAAGGTTTCCTGGTGACCGAAATTGCCAAGAAGCTGAACCGCAGTATTAAGACCATCAGTAGCCAGAAAAAATCGGCCATGATGAAGCTGGGCGTGGATAATGATATCGCCCTGCTCAACTACCTGTCGTCCGTCAGTGCGACACAAATCGATAAAGATTAAGTCCTCAGGCGGTGCGTTTCGCACCGCCTCTTTTCCCTGCTACCCTACCCGCGTTTTCCTTACCCGCTCTGCATAAATGCCCAGCGTTGTTTTCAACACGTCTAAGGTCACCGGCTTAGACAAACAGTTGTCCATCCCTGCATCCATGCAGCGCTGTTTTTCTTCTGCCAGCGCGTTGGCGGTGACGCCGACTACCGGGAACACGTGCCCCAGCTGGCGCAGCCGCTGCGTCAGGCGATAGCCATCCATATTCGGCATGTTGACATCGGTAAGCACGATATCGATGTTATTACGACTGAGAACGTTTAACGCATCGACGCCGTCCTGGGCGGTCTTGACCTGATAACCCAGGGTGCCAAGCTGTTCTGACAGCAGCATACGGTTGATAGGATGATCGTCAACGATCAGTACCATAATGTCGTCATTATGAATTTTCTCTTCCACCGGACCGTCTAGCGCCAGGCCATCATTCACCTCCGCGTCAACCGTAATCCGGTAAATGCGCGCCAGCAGCGTGGGTAACTCATGCAGGGTTGCCGTGCTGTGGATCCAGCGTCCCGTCTGAGGCTCACGAGGCATGTCCACGTGCGAACCGTCAAAAGTGATAACCGCCCGCACTGGCGCGTGGATGTCGGGCACGTAATCTGTCAGCACCACATCATCACTGCCCGGCTGGGCCTGATATTCAGCAACCTGGATACCATGCTGCTTTAGCAGCCGTTCAAGGTACTGCGCCAGATATTCATTGCGCATCGCCAGCCAGATTTTCTTATCCTGTAAGCCGTCCAGCAGCGGAATGGAAGGCTGTTTACCGTTGTAGATCGGAATACGGACAATAAACTGGCTTCCCATTCCCGGCTCAGACTCAACCTCAATGTCACCGTCCATCATGTTGATCAGTTTTTCACAGATCGCCAGCCCCAATCCGGTCCCCTGGAAATTACGCTGTACGCCGTTGCCCACCTGGAAAAAGGGATCAAACAGTCGGGTCAACTCTTTAGCCGGAATACCCACACCGGTATCACGCGTGCGGAACGCCAGATAGCCTTGTGTGACATAGGCATGCAGAATAATACAGCCCGTATGGGTGAATTTAATGGCGTTATTCAGCAGGTTAGAAATCACCTGCTGCAGTCGCAGAGGATCACCATCAAGTGCCTGCGGAACATCGTGCTCGATATAGCAGTAAAGCGTCAGGCGCTTCTTCACCACCAGGGAGAGATAGTTTCCGACAATATGGGTGATTACTTCGCGCGGCGAGAAAGGTCGCGGCTCTATTTTCAACTGTTCCGATTCAATTTTGGAGAAGTCGAGAATATCGCTGATGATCTTCAACAGCAGGCTGGAAGAGTTATTCATCGCGGTCACCAGCGAGTCTATACCGCTCGGCAGCTGCCGCGTCTGCAGCAGATCCAGGTTACCAATGATGCCATACAACGGCGTACGAAGTTCGTGACTGACCGTTGCCAGGAACATGGATTTCGACTGGCTGGCCTGCTCTGCCGCGTGGGCCATTTCCTGTAAGGATTGCTCCATGCGCACGCGGGCGGAAACATCCACCAGCACACAGATCGCCACGTTTTCATTGCGGTAGCGGGAATGCACAAAGCTGATTTGCAGGTTAGTATTACTGCCCGTCAGGACATCAACAAAGTTAACCTGCTGCCCGCCGATGATCTCATTTAATCGCTTACGGTCTTCCTGCGTCAGCAGCGTCAGATAGTTGTGTGCCAACTCGTTACTGAGAATATTGGTACCATCGCTGGTGCGTAAAATGCAGATCCCTACCGGCGCTGAAGCGACAATTTTACGGTTAAACTGCTCGTGCTCTTCCAGCCGGTGTGCGTTTTCTTCCGCTGGCAAAAACATGCGTCTCTCAAACAGCCAGGCAAGCGTAAACAGCAGGATGGCGCTCAGGATATTCAGCAACAGGGCATTGATCATCATCAGTTTGAGCTGATCGACCAGCACATCGGTAGAGACCGACCACACCACGTTAAGATTCGACGGTGGCAACGGTTTTTTCAGCACCAGCTGACGGTAACCGTCAAGATAGCCAAACCAGGTTTTATCATCAGGCAATTCATTTAATGAAAAGCCCAAACCGCCCCGGCGCGAGGTCAGGAGCGGAGCGTAATTTTCATCCGTAATCGTTGCCGTGACGGGCAGGCTACCGGGCTGAATAAACGCATCAAGCTGGATATTTTGCTCGACGCCCAGCAGGGCCTGAAGTTTATCCGCCACGTAGATCGGCATGATAACAGAGAAGTTTCCTACGCCTGGCTGGGCGCTGCTGTTTACCCAGTAGACCGGGTTGCGACGCTCCTCTTCCGAACTGTTGCGGTAGCGCTGAAGGTTTTCCTGCAACAGCTTGAGGCTGTTATCGCGGTTAACGTTGTTACCAATAGCAAAATCCGCCAGACACTTGTTATCGCCACCAATGAGGAACACCCGGTTGAGCTCATAAGATGAGGCGAAATGACTCCTCCAGTAATTGATATAGTTGCTGAGTGAGTCCAGTGAGTTGCGCCAGGTCGCGCTCATGGCGGTGCAGTCATCACTGGAAAAAAGGGGGGTAAACTGCGGTTGAATCGTCTTTCCTGCCGTTGACCGATCCGAGGCTTCTCCCCCGGCGCTGGCGCTGGTGAGGTGGTTTTCAGCGATGAACTTAAGCTCGCGCATCTTGCCCGCTGAGAGGCGAACGTACCAGTCAATTGTGCCGTAGTTGCCAGCAAATTCCTGCCGTACCTTGTTCTCTTTATCGTGAAGTACGCTAATGATGTAGAAGGTGGTCAGCACCGCGCCCAGTAGCCAGATTAGCAGCGCCAACGCGCGAAACAGATAGCGCGAAATGCGAAGCGTCGTGCGGAAAGAGACTAGATATTTCAAAGGTAACTCGCAGGTGGCAAGGTTAGTCGCATCGTGGGATTTTTAATGCTCATACACTAGCTTTATCGCAGCAAAAAAGCCAGTCGGTGACGGGCACCCGGCGCAGTTTGGGACTATTTGCCCCTGAGGAAATCATCCTTTGCCAAACCTGCCGCAAAAAAATGGCAGGTCGGGTGATCCCTGACCTGCCGTTGCTCTTAACGTACGACGCGCTAATTACTCATCGTCGTCCGCTGCGGGTACGTCATCGTCGTCATTGTCGACTTCAGGTACGATATCGTCATCCCCTTCCGCCACGCTGCCGTCGATGGAGTCCAGCTCTTCTTCTTCCACCGGCTCAGCCACGCGTTGCAGTCCGACCACGTTCTCGTCCTCTGCCGTACGAATCAGAATCACACCCTGGGTATTACGGCCCACGATGCTGACTTCAGACACACGGGTTCTCACCAGGGTGCCGGCATCGGTGATCATCATGATCTGATCGCTGTCGACCACCTGCACTGCACCAATCACCGGGCCATTACGCTCGGTCACTTTGATGGAGATCACGCCCTGCGTCGCACGGGATTTGGTTGGATACTCACTGTTCGCGGTACGCTTACCGTAGCCGTTCTGCGTCACGGTGAGAATCGCGCCCTCTTCACGCGGCACAATCAGGGAAACCACACGATCGTTTTGCGCCAGCTTGATACCGCGTACGCCCGAGGCCGTACGGCCCATGGCACGCACGGCAGATTCGGCGAAGCGAACCACTTTACCGGCGGCCGAGAACAGCATCGCCTCGTCGTTACCGTTGGTCAGCGCTACGCCAATCAGCTCGTCATCATCGCGCAGGTTAATGGCGATGATACCGGCGCTGCGTGGACGGCTGAACTCCTGCAGACCGGTTTTCTTCACCGTGCCGCTCGCGGTTGCCATAAAGATATTGAAGCCTTCGGTGTATTCGCGCACAGGCAGAATCGCCGTGATACGTTCATTCGCTTCAAGCGGCAACAGGTTGACGATTGGACGTCCACGTGCCCCACGGCTGGCTTCCGGCAGCTGGTAAACCTTCATCCAGTAGAGTCGGCCACGGCTGGAGAAGCACAGAATCGTATCGTGGGTGTTTGCCACCAACAGACGATCGATAAAATCTTCTTCTTTAATGCGGGCGGCAGACTTGCCTTTGCCACCGCGACGCTGCGCTTCGTAATCACTCAGCGGCTGATATTTTACATAGCCCTGATGCGACAGCGTGACGACCACATCTTCCTGATTGATCAGGTCCTCGATGTTGATGTCTGCGCTGTTCGCAGTGATTTCCGTGCGGCGCTCATCGCCGAACTGATCGCGCATCAGTTCCAGCTCTTCGCGAATGACTTCCATCAGGCGCTCAGAACTTCCCAGGATGTGGAGCAACTCCGCAATTTGATCCAGAAGCTGTTTGTATTCATCCAGCAGCTTTTCATGCTCAAGCCCGGTCAGTTTCTGTAAACGTAAGTCCAGAATGGCCTGAGCCTGCTGTTCAGTCAGGTAATATTTACCCTCACGAATACCAAACTGCGCTTCCAGCCACTCTGGGCGGGCAGCATCATCACCGGCACGCTCCAGCATGGCAGACACGTTGCCCAGATCCCAGGATTGTGCGATCAGGCCCGCTTTCGCTTCGGCAGGCGTGGGCGCACGGCGGATCAGCTCAATGATCGGATCGATGTTAGCCAGCGCAATCGCCAGGCCTTCAAGGATATGCGCACGATCGCGAGCTTTGCGCAGTTCAAAAATAGTACGACGCGTGACCACTTCACGACGATGGCGAACGAAGGCTTCCAGAATCTCCTTCAGTGCCATAATCTTCGGCTGGCCCTGATGCAGCGCCACCATGTTGATACCGAAAGAGGTTTGCAACTGAGTCAGTGAATAGAGGTTGTTGAGGACGACTTCACCAACCGCATCGCGCTTGATTTCAATGACAATACGCATGCCGTCTTTATCAGACTCATCACGCAGCGCACTGATGCCTTCAACGCGTTTTTCTTTCACCAGCTCGGCGATTTTCTCAATCAGGCGCGCTTTGTTCACCTGATACGGCAGTTCGTGAATGATGATGGTTTCACGCCCGGTTTTGGCGTCCACTTCCACTTCACCACGGGCACGGATATACACTTTACCGCGACCGGTGCGGTAGGCTTCTTCAATGCCGCGACGACCGTTAATGATGGCCGCTGTCGGGAAGTCAGGCCCCGGAATGTGCTCCATCAGCCCTTCGATGCTGATGTTTTCATCTTCGATATAGGCGAGGCAGCCGTTGATCACTTCACGCAGGTTGTGCGGTGGGATGTTGGTTGCCATGCCGACTGCGATACCGGACGCACCGTTTACCAGCAGGTTAGGAATTTTGGTGGGCAGAACGTCAGGGATCTGCTCGGTGCCGTCGTAGTTAGGAACGAAATCAACGGTCTCTTTTTCCAGGTCAGCTAACAGGTCGTGGGCGATTTTGGACATGCGCACTTCGGTATAACGCATCGCCGCAGCGGAGTCGCCGTCGATGGATCCGAAGTTGCCTTGACCGTCCACCAGCATGTAACGCAGGGAGAAAGGCTGGGCCATACGTACAATGGTGTCGTAAACGGCAGAATCACCATGGGGGTGATATTTACCGATAACGTCACCGACGACGCGGGCAGATTTTTTATAGGGTTTGTTCCAGTCATTACCCAGTTCGCTCATCGCGTATAGTACGCGGCGATGTACTGGCTTCAGGCCATCACGCACATCGGGTAAAGCTCGGCCAACGATGACCGACATGGCGTAATCGAGGTAAGAATTTTTTAACTCTTCTTCGATATTAACCGGTGTAATTTCTCTCGCAAGGTCGCTCATGGAGCCGCTATCCCTCTACTAATCCCGGATTTTAAAGGTGCGAAAGTATATCACACAGGCGCACGTGAGGGGAAAGTAAAGCATCGTTAAGGACGAGGTTTTTCATCCCCGACAGAGTCAATTTTGATACGGGAAAGTGCAACGCAAAAAGATTCTTCGCTAGATGCGTGCAAAGAAAGTGGCCTGTGCTCGACGAGCAGGACATTGAGGTTAGCATGACGAATATACCGTTCTACAGAGCCGCCTCAAACCCCCAGTCTAAACTGTTGTTAATCTGCCTCAGCCTTCCATTAAGAGTACGATTTAGGACAGAGGCCAAAACCACCTAAGAAAAATCTTAAAAAACTCTCAATATTATTAATCCCACTGTTCTCCATTCAACTGTTCCTTCTTTGCTGCTTCAAAATCAAGGTGTAAGTGGTATGCTAATCAGAAAATTATATCTGCCATCGGTTACTGTATGAATATATCACTAGTTGAATCCACAGGACTCTATTACATCATTGAGCGCATTTATCCTCGCGATGGACTCATTCCTGATGGTTTTTCTTTCGGCGGAATTTCTCCATCTCTAGTTCAGGTCTACCGGATGGTGATCAGCTTATCCAAAAAGCAAGATATGTATATGGAGGGCAAAAAAATCAATCCTGCAGATATCACCCTTTGGCAAACCATTAAGTATTCTTTCGGCGCTCCAGTACACACAAAATACACTGGCGATTTAGCTTATACGCTTGCATTTTCAGGGTCTTTAGCCTCATTTTCACTTTTGCCTGATTCTGATGTTCTGGATATTCCTAAAAATTTAACTAAGCCTAGAACAACCAGATTTTCACCAACAGTTAATTACGGCAAGGACCCTATCCCTAATATTATTCTATATGGAAATAAAAATGTGAAATTCACTATGGACAATGGAGGGATTGATACCCCCACTGCAATGGCTAAATACAATAGCAATACGAAAGAAACAAAATTCATTACTGATAAAACTGAATTAGCAAAATCAATGCTTGACATGAAAAAACACGGTATAAAGCTATGATTAAAAAAAACTTTATTTTTTCAACCGTGTTACTATCGCTAATTCTGTTTAGTATTGGATTTACTTTCAACTATGAAATATTAACGCTGGGATCTGCATGTCAGGAAACACTAACGGATAATATCAGCAGTTTATTTTATAACAAGTTGATTACAGGATTGACTTTTTCAATTTATTTATTAATTTCAGCTCTAATCCTTAGAAAGAAAAACAACCGTTTCATTAAACTTATAACACAACAAATTCTTCAATTTTCGATTTCGTTAGTTCTGATAATAGTGACGTATCAAATAAAATCCTCTCCATGTGAAACTATCACTACAGGTTATCCGTTGCCTGCCGCACTGGCAATTTTGTGCGGTTTTGTCATTAGTATTGCGCTAGTGTTAAAAAGGAGAGCACCTTGATTTTTAAAACCATTAAAAAAGGGTTCAGACTTTGCATGAACTACGAAGAAAAGGATTCGAAACTCGAATATCTCATCTTCCTTGTTTTCCAGATAGCCTGGTTTTCACTCTATCTGTCCTTTCTGGCGGACGATTCTCTTTCAATACTTCTTATCATTGCATTTATTATGCCGGTTATTTCCAGCAGTTTGCGGTGCCTTAACTATCTCAACAGAAGTCGTGTGATTGGTTTTCTGTGGATACCTTTTCCCTATTTCATGGCGTTAATCCCTTTGTTATTGACAAGGAAAAAATAACTTAAGCGTGCTTTTTGCCTCGCCTTTTTCCATCCTGTCCACCTCCACTACAGGTCATATTTATTTTCCGGCCGTCAGTCTGATAGTGCCGATAACGCAATCACACATCAGATGCTCCCACCTGACGGCTTACAAATGGGACATTCTATTCAGCTATCATGCATTTCAATTTAAGGCGAGTCGGGGAATGACTGCTGACTCTTCAGTCTACGGCCCCGGCCAGCTTGAGGTATACTCCCAACCATCAACGCTATTAGCCGGAGTAACAAGGTTATGATTTCAACTTCACAGGAAAGCGGTCAGAACGTTGACCATAAGGAAATTGCCAAGTTTGAGGCCGTTGCCTCGCGCTGGTGGGATCTGGAGGGCGAATTTAAACCGCTGCACCGTATTAACCCTCTGCGGCTGGGCTATATTGCGCAACACAGCAACGGGCTGTTCGGCAAGAAAGTTCTCGATGTTGGCTGTGGCGGCGGCATCCTGGCCGAAAGCATGGCGCGGGAAGGCGCGGTGGTCACCGGGCTGGATATGGGTGCCGAACCGCTGGAAGTGGCGCGTCTGCATGCCCTGGAGAGCGGCGTCACGCTCAGCTATGTGCAACAGACGGTGGAAGAGCACGCCAGCCAACACGCGGGCGAATACGATGTGGTGACCTGCATGGAGATGCTGGAACATGTGCCCGATCCGCGTTCGGTGGTGCACGCCTGCGCGCAGTTGGTGAAACCCGGCGGTGAGGTGTTCTTCTCGACTATCAACCGCAATCCCAAAGCCTGGCTGATGGCAATTTTTGGCGCTGAGTATGTGCTGCGCATGGTGCCGCGCGGCACGCATGATGTGAAAAAATTTATCCGCCCTTCCGAGTTGCTGGGCTGGGTCGATGAAACGCCACTACGTGAGCGCAATATGATTGGCCTGCACTACAACCCCATCACCGATAAGTTTCGTCTGGGTAACGGTGTGGATGTGAACTACATGATACACACGCATCACGGCGACGCCTGATAATCCTGCAGCGTGCGGCTCTGCCCTGCCCACGCTGCTGTCATCCTGTTGTCATCTGCGCAGGTTAGCGTTTCCGAGGGGCGGATCCAGGGCATTGGCTGAGACAGTATCTGCACGTTTTGCTCTCCCGCGCTGAGGTGTTGGAAAAGTTAGCGCAATGTTTGAAAAATCAGCGGTCGATCATAAATTGCAATATTTTCTCTGAATGGTTGACACGACCTGCGGCCTTACGAGACGCGGCTTAAGAAAACCCTCAGAAAATACAACCCCCGCAGACATCATTTTTTCCTCTTGTTAAGCGCCAGCAAAATACTAGAATAAGCCTCCATATTGTTATGCATATCGTCAACAACCCCAAGATGTAGTGTTTATCCACAACATTATTCACAATGAATATGCTGTGTATAAATCGGGATTTCTTTTAATTATTGGATACTCACGCAAAGGTAAAAACGCGACATGAACCAAAGTCTGCTCGTTACTAAACGCGATGGCCGCCAGGAGCGCATTGATCTCGACAAAATTCACCGTGTCCTCGACTGGGCGGCCGAAGGGCTGAACAATGTGTCGGTTTCACAGGTAGAGCTGCGTTCCCACATTCAGTTTTATGATGGCATCAAAACGTCTGACATCCATGAAACGATCATCAAGGCCGCTGCAGACCTTATTTCTCGCGATGCCCCTGACTATCAATACCTTGCTGCCCGACTGGCAATCTTCCACCTGCGTAAAAAAGCTTACGGTCAGTTTGAACCGCCCGCGCTGTACGATCAGGTTGTTAAGATGGTCGATCTGGGCAAGTACGATCGCCATCTGCTGGAAGACTACAGCCGTGAAGAGTTCGAGCAGATGGATGGCTTTCTCGACCACTGGCGCGATATGAATTTCTCCTACGCGGCCGTGAAGCAGTTAGAAGGCAAATACCTGGTTCAGAACCGCGTCTCCGGTGAGATCTACGAAAGTGCCCAGTTCCTGTATATCCTGGTCGCCGCCTGCCTGTTCTCAGGTTATCCGCGCGATACGCGTATGGATTACATCAAGCGTTTCTACGATGCGATCTCGACCTTCAAAATCTCGCTGCCAACGCCCATCATGTCGGGAGTGCGTACGCCTACGCGTCAGTTCAGCTCCTGCGTGCTGATTGAGTGCGGCGACAGCCTGGATTCGATCAATGCCACCTCCAGCGCCATTGTGAAATACGTTTCTCAGCGCGCGGGCATTGGTATCAACGCCGGACGTATCCGCGCGCTGGGCAGCCCTATCCGTGGTGGCGAAGCATTCCACACGGGCTGTATCCCGTTCTATAAGCACTTCCAGACTGCGGTGAAATCCTGTTCGCAGGGCGGCGTTCGTGGCGGCGCAGCCACGCTGTTCTACCCAATGTGGCACCTGGAAGTCGAAAGCCTGTTAGTGCTGAAAAACAACCGTGGCGTTGAAGGCAACCGCGTGCGTCATATGGACTATGGCGTGCAGCTCAACAAAATGATGTATCAGCGTCTGCTTAAAGGCGAAGACATCACGCTGTTCAGCCCGTCAGACGTGCCTGGCCTGTACGATGCCTTCTTTGCCGATCAGGATGAGTTTGAGCGCCTCTACACCAAATATGAAAAAGACAGCAGCATTCGCAAGCAGCGAGTGAAAGCCGTGGATCTGTTCTCGCTGATGATGCAGGAACGCGCCTCAACGGGCCGTATCTACATCCAGAACGTCGATCACTGCAACACACACAGCCCGTTTGACGCCAGCATCGCGCCGGTTCGCCAGTCTAACCTGTGTCTGGAAATTGCGCTGCCGACCAAGCCGCTGAGCGACGTCAACGACGAGAACGGTGAAATCGCGCTGTGTACGCTGTCAGCGTTCAACCTGGGCGCCATTGACAGCCTGGACGATCTGGAAGAGCTGGCGACCCTGGCGGTACGTGCGCTGGATGCCCTGCTCGATTATCAGGATTACCCGATTCCTGCCGCACAACGCGGTGCGATGGGCCGTCGCACGCTGGGTATTGGCGTGATTAACTTTGCTTACTACCTGGCGAAGCACGGCGTGCGTTACTCCGACGGCAGCGCCAACGGCCTGACGCACAAAACCTTTGAAGCCATTCAGTATTACCTGCTAAAAGCCTCAAACGAGCTGGCGAAAGAGCAAGGTGCCTGCCCGTGGTTTAATGAAACCACCTATGCGCAGGGCGTACTGCCGATCGACACCTACAAGAAAGATCTGGATGCGATTTGCAATGAGCCGCTGCACCTGGACTGGGAAACCCTGCGTGAGCAGATTAAAACCCACGGTCTGCGTAACTCAACGCTTTCTGCGCTGATGCCGTCTGAAACCTCATCGCAGATTTCAAACGCTACCAATGGTATTGAGCCGCCGCGTGGTCATATCAGCATCAAGGCATCCAAAGACGGTATTCTGCGTCAGGTGGTGCCGGAGTATGAGCGTCTTAAAGATCAGTACGAACTGCTGTGGGATATGCCCTCTAACGATGGTTATCTGCAGCTGGTTGGCGTGATGCAGAAATTTATCGATCAGGCGATTTCGTCTAACACCAACTACGATCCGTCACGCTTCCCGAATGGCAAAGTGCCGATGAAGCAGTTGCTGAAAGATCTGCTGACCGCCTATAAGTTCGGCGTGAAGACGCTCTATTATCAAAACACCCGTGATGGTGCGGAAGATGCGCAGGATGATCTGGCACCTTCTATTCAGGATGATGGCTGCGAAAGCGGCGCCTGTAAGATCTGACGGTCGGGCGGGAGCCATTCCCGCCCACATTTTCCCGCGAGGCCGGTGCTGAGCCTCGTCTACATTGGACAGTTTTTTATGGCTTACTCCACTTTTTCTCAGAATAAAAATGACCAGTTGAAAGAGCCGATGTTTTTCGGTCAGTCCGTTAACGTGGCCCGTTTTGACCAGCAGAAATACGATATCTTTGAAAAGCTGATCGAAAAGCAGCTTTCGTTCTTCTGGCGTCCTGAAGAGGTCGATGTTTCACGCGATCGCATCGATTACCAGGCCCTGCCCGATCACGAAAAACACATTTTTATCAGCAACCTGAAATATCAGACGCTGCTGGACTCCATTCAGGGACGCAGCCCAAACGTGGCGCTGCTGCCGCTGATCTCCATTCCTGAGCTGGAAACCTGGATCGAAACCTGGGCATTCTCAGAGACGATCCACTCACGCTCCTACACCCACATCATTCGTAACATCGTAAACGACCCGGCGGTGGTGTTTGACGATATCGTGACCAACCAGCAGATTCTGGCACGTGCTCAGGATATCTCGCAGTACTACGATGATCTGATTGAGATGACCAGCTACTGGCATCTGTTAGGTGAAGGCACCCATCAGGTTAACGGTAAGTCCGTCACCGTCAGCCTGCGTGCCCTGAAAAAGCAGTTGTATATCTGTCTGATGAGCGTCAACGCGCTGGAAGCCATCCGTTTCTATGTCAGCTTTGCCTGCTCGTTTGCGTTTGCCGAGCGTGAGCTGATGGAAGGCAATGCGAAAATCATCAAGCTGATTGCCCGCGACGAAGCCCTACATCTGACCGGTACTCAGCACATGCTGAACCTGCTGCGCACTGGCGAAGACGATCCTGAAATGAAAGAGATCGCCGCCGAATGCCGTGAAGAGTGTTTTGAACTGTTCAAAAAAGCGGCGCTGCAGGAAAAAGAGTGGGCGGAATACCTGTTCAGCGGCGGTTCGATGATCGGCCTGAACAAAGATATCCTGTGTCAGTATATTGAATACATTACCAATATTCGTATGCAGGCGGTTGGCCTCGATCTGCCTTTCGAAACGCGTTCTAACCCGATTCCCTGGATCAACGCCTGGCTGGTGTCGGACAACGTACAGGTGGCACCGCAGGAAGTGGAAGTCAGCTCCTATCTGGTCGGTCAGATTGACTCCGAAGTGGGCGAAAACGACTTCGACGATTTCCAGTTGTAATAATGAGCCGTTCCGTTGTTATTCTGCGCAGTTCCGGTACCCGACTGGAGGGCGCAGACGATCACCCTAACCTGCTGACGATGCTGGAAGCCAACAACCTGTGTGTTGAATTCCAGTGCCGTGAGGGCTATTGCGGCTCCTGCCGGATGCGGCTACTGAGCGGCGAAGTCGACTACGCGGAAAAGCCGCTGGCGTTTATTGAGCAGGGCGAGATCCTGCCCTGCTGCTGTAAGGCGAAGGGCGAGATCGAGCTTGAACTCTAGGCTCGCATCTCAGGCAGTTAAAAAACCGTCATTCCAACCGAATGGCGGTTTTTTTTCTGGCGCTGGCTCAGGGAATACGGGCAATCACCTTGATTTCAAAATCGAAGCCTGCCAGCCAGGTGAGATCAACAACGCCACGTCCGCAGCATAAAACCGTCAGCGCGCGCCGCTTAACGATTTGTCGACGCTTTCATAAGACAGGCTGGACGACGCCAGCCCCTTACGTTCGCTAAGGCCTAGTGCTTCACCGTTTCGATCACATCGATCCAGCCGTGCCCTGTGCTTACCTCACTGCCGTGTAGCCAGCGCCGCAGCATGTTCATCGCCATCATCGCCACCACTTTTTGCCGGGTTTCCAGATTATGACGACCGTGGTTAAACTTCACGCGTTGTCCCCAGGTCGCCTCCGGCGTGTGTAGCGCAACGGAAATCTCGCCTTCGCTCAGGTTGCCGACCGACAGGGCCAACGGCGTCTGCAGCCTCGCCGCCAGCGCCTGCGTGCGCATCACCTGTACCTCAAGGCTTTCGTCCTGCTGCGGCAGAATTTCGGTGGCGCTCAGGGGAACCTCAGCCGAAGCCAACTGCCAGTTGAGTAACCCCGCCGTGTACTGCTCGCTGATTGCGAGACGCAGGTTACGTTGATTCAGTTCTCGCGCCAACAGCGCAGGCAGCCCCTCCAACCCTTCAAAAATCGTGCATTCCGCCAGCAGTAAACGCACCTGCTGCCAGACCTGCTCCATCGCCACGCGCTGTGAGGCAGGCCCGGTGAGCTTAATTTCGATAATGGGCATTGATGAACGGTAGCCCATCAACACGTTTTCCGGCAGCGCCAGCGGCTCCAGTTCATTAGCAATATCGCTTTCACCCCGACCAAAGGTCGTCAGCCGCAGGCACAGCGGCGGCTCTGGCAGGTCAAATTTATTTTTCAGGCGGGGGATGATTTGTTGTTCAACCATCACTTTAAATTCGGAGGGTACGCCGGGGGTAAAAAACAGCCAGCAACGGTTGAGCTGCAGGGCAAATCCACAGGCGGTGCCGACCGGATTATCGAGCATTTCGGCATTGGCAGGAATTTCGGCCTGTTTGCGATTGCTGTCGGCCATCACACGTCCACGACTGGCGAACCAGACTTCCATAGTTTCAAGCCAGGCTTCCTGCATCACCAGTTCAACGCCACTCGCCATCGCAGCCGCCTGGGCGCTAAGGTCATCAGATGTGGGCCCCAGGCCGCCGTTAACGATGAGCACATCCGCTTCAAGACTACGTGCCTGTAAGGTCTCAACCAGGGACGACAGGGAATCACCTACTGTTGTACGGCTGGTCATCGGCATTCCGTGCTGAAATAACACATCAGCCAGCCAGGCCGCGTTGGTATCGACGATTTGACCGTGTAACACTTCATCGCCCGTGGACAGCATTTCGACTCTAATCACGTTCTTTCTCCTTGTGCCATTAGGTTCACTTTAGAAAGCCCCTGCGTAAAACACAATCTGTAAGGGAGATTTAGCGTCGAATAAGGCCGCGTCTGGTGAGAGGATAAGAAGGGGATAAGAAGCTATAAAGCAGGCAAGGGATGTTGAGAAAGCGCAAACGGACAGGAGTGAGCCTGCCCGTTGTACGTATTGCACTACGCGTTTAGCTTAACGGCGAGCCAGCAGCAGGCCTAAAACCAGCCCTGCCGTTGCACCAATACCGATGCCCTTCCACGGTTTCTCATGGACGTAATCGTCGGCACGGTAAGCAACCTGTTTAGCACGATAGTAGTAGCTATCGGACGCCTGACTAACACGTGACTTTACATCTTCCAGCGCTCGTTCAGCTTTGGTTTTCAGTTCGATGTATTTCTGGTCGGCCGGATCCCCTGATGACTTCAGCACTTCTTCCAGCGTTTCGGTCAGCAGTGCGATATCGTCGTCATAGCCTGTTTCAAAAGATTCAGTCTGTTTTACCATCATTTCCTCCATGTGAATTGCAAAGCACCTGGTTAACTATAGTCCCAAAACAGGGCTTTGCGTGGAACTCCGCCAGGAATTGCCTGAAAATCAGCGTGAGTAAACAAAACGACAGTGAATCTGTGTCACGCTGGACGCTACGCAAAGAAGTGTAATAGATGGCCTGCTGGCAGCGATTTCGCTTCGCTTATTTGATTTATCTGATAAATTTTCAACGAAATGAATTTTTATCTACGCCGACTGTCGTACCCAGCTGTTGCCTGTAATAATCAGGCCATGTGCATATCAATGCGCTGACACGACAGTCACAGCAAACTCGAACAGCTAAGGAATGATCTCTGGCATGAATCGCAGAATGTTTATGAAAGCGTCAATGGCCTTTTCCGCCGTAAGCGGTATGACAGGCTTATCAACGCTGTTCGCGCAATCCGCCTGGGCAGATGATGGCATTGCTGACGGAACCGCAGTACGCTTCGATTTCGATGAGTTGAAGAAGAATGCGGCCGCGCTGGCTAAAAAACCCTGGGGCGGCGCACCCGGCCCCCTTCCCCCCACGTTGGCAACCCTGACACCACAGGCATACAACGACATTCAGTATGATGCCAACCACTCTCTGTGGAACAATATTCCCAATCGCGAACTGGATGTGCAGTTCTTCCACGTAGGCATGGGATTTAAACGCCGCATCCGCATGTTCTCTGTGGACAGCGCCAGTCGTGAAGCACGCGAAATTCATTTTCGTCCTGAGTTGTTTAACTACAACGATGCCAAAGTCGATACCAAACAACTGCAGGGTAAAACGGATCTTGGCTTTGCCGGTTTCCGCGCCTTCAAAAAACCTGAGCTGGCCCGCCGCGACATTGTCTCGTTTCTGGGTGCCAGCTATTTCCGCGCGGTCGATGACACTTATCAGTACGGCCTGTCCGCGCGTGGCGTGGCCATCAACACCTTCAGCAACGGTCAGGAAGAGTTTCCAGACTTTACGGCCTTCTGGTTTGAAACGCCGAAAGCGGAAGACACCACCTTTACCTGCTATGCCTTACTGGACGGCGCCAGCATCACCGGGGCCTATAAGTTTGTCATTCACTGCGAAGCAGAACGCGTGGTCATGGAGATTGAGAATCATCTGTTTGCCCGCAAGGATATTCGTCAGTTAGGCATCTCGCCGATGACCAGTATGTTCAGCTGCGGCACCAACGAACGCCGGATGTGTAACACCTATCATCCGCAGATTCATGACTCCGATCGCCTGGCGATGTGGAGCGGCAAAGGTGAATGGATTGCCCGGCCGTTAAATAATCCTCAGCGCCTGCAGTTCAACGCCTACGAAGACGAAAACCCGCGCGGCTTTGGCCTGCTCCAGCTAGACCATGACTTTGAGAACTATCAGGACGTGATTGGCTGGTATAACAAACGCCCAAGCCTGTGGGTGGAACCGGTAGGCAAATGGGGCAAAGGCGCTATTAACCTGATGGAAATTCCAACCACCGGCGAAACGCTTGATAACATCGTCTGCTTCTGGCAGCCCGCAGAGCCGATCAAAGCCGGTAGCGAATACAGTTTTGCCTACAAGCTTTACTGGAGCGCCCTGCCGCCCGTTCAGAGCGATCTGGCCCGCGTAGATGCGACCCGCACCGGCATTGGTGGTTTCCCCGAAGGCTGGGCGCCGGGCGAGCACTTCCCGGATGTCTGGTGCCGCCGTTTCGCTGTGGACTTTATCGGCGGCGACTTGCAGGCAGCCGCACCGAAAGGCATTGAACCGGTGATTACGGTTTCCTCAGGCACCTTTAAACAGGTAGAGATCCTGTATGTCGAACCGATAAAAGGTTACCGCATCCTGTTCGACTGGTATCCCAACAGCGACAGCGTACAGCCCGTCGAGATGCGCCTGTTCCTGCGCACCAAAGACGAAACCCTGAGTGAGACCTGGCTCTATCAGTATGTGCCACCGCCGCCGGACCAGCGTAAATACGTTGACGATCGCCAGATGACCGTAAGCTAACGCTTCCCTCTCACGTGAAATGCATCTCAGGCCAACCGCCGGGATGCATTTTTTTTGCCCCACAGGGCATCTGAGCCGTTAGCGGCGCTTTACTGCCCTGCTCTGCGCATATCGATATGGGGAATACCGTCCTCAAGATAGCTGTCGCTGACCGTGATAAAGCCATGTCGCTGGTAGAACGCCTCAAGATGCGCCTGAGCAGAGAGAAACTGTGAATGCCCCGGCCAGTGCTGCTCACAACTGGCGATTGCCTGTGTCATCAGCTGGTTGCCTAAGTTCAGGCCACGAGCCTTACTAGATATGAGCACGCGTCCGATTTTCACCTCTGCGCCCGCGCGATCGGGTGACAATATGCGCGCGTAGGCCAGCAGATCCCCCTGCGCCATGCCGAGAATGTGACGATTCTCGCCCTGCAAATCCAGGCCATCGACGTCCAGATAGGCGCACTGCTGCTCCACGACGAATACCTCACAGCGTAAAGCCAGCGCCGCGTAGAGCTGCGGAACGCTTAAGGCTTGATGCTGAAGATCCAGCCAACTGATATGCATGTCTTATCCTTACTAAAATGGGCCGCCTGCCCGGGAGGCATCACATCACTTTACCGCGCCGGCCTTTCTGCAGCCAGTGAAGATAATGTTGAGGCCAGGCCATGGTCGGCGTGCCGGGTTTTCCCATACCAAAGCCATGCCCGCCCGTGAGATAGCGCACCAGCTCGACGTCAACCTGATGCTGTTGGCAGGCGCTGGCCATGATCAGGGTGTTATGGGGATCGGAAACCGGATCGTCTTCGGCCTGGACCAGAAAAAAGGGAGGCGATGTCGATGACACATAATTCTGAACCGACCAGGCTGCGTCCTCTGCCGCCGTTGCATGCGTTCCCACCAACATACGGTGCGTTGCGGTGTGCGTATAGGGCGCCTCCAGGGTGATCACCGGATAGATCAGCGCCGCCCCGTCAGCATAAGCTGGCGCACTGTCCAACGCATCAAGGGCAGCATAGCTTTGAAAGTCATGGCGCGTCACAGCCATTCCGAGTAAATGCCCACCCGCGGAAAAACCCAGCACCGAGAGCCGCTTTGCCTGCGGCCGTAACAGCCGCAGCGCGCGCTGGGCGTCCTGCAGCGCGACTATGTTGCCCGCTGCCCAGCCCTCGCCGGGAAGCCGGTAGCGCAGAATCGCCGCCGTATAGCCGCGTGCCGTTAACCAGCGTGCCGCAGGCCAGGCTTCTTTCGCCATTTCTATCCGTTTGTACCCCCCGCCGCCGGCTATCAGAACAACATGGCCGTTGGGCATGTTCGGTTTGATCACTGTCAGCGTCGGCACCGCGATATTGCGCTGTGCGCCCGAAGATGAAGTCTTAACGGCACCGACAGGGCCGCCGCCGCCGGGTGGCGTGCCAGGCCAGAGCGGAATCACCGTGTGTGAGATTTCCGGCTGGGATGCCCGCGACAGCCTGCTCTTTGCGACTATCAGCGCAGCGGTGAAGCCTAATAAAAAATGACGGCGCTCCATAGGCCATGCTCCTGTTACAAGCCAGAGGACATTGCAGCAGAAAAATAGGGAGACAGAATGAAGATGACGCATTTTTTTAGGGCAGCAGAAACCCTTACGTCGTCACCGGTCGTGCGGTTAAGTCGCTGCGTGGTGCAGTAGGCAGATTTCAGACAAAAAAATCAGGCCCGAGGGCCTGATTCAGTATGACAATCGACGATTACATCAGGGGCTGAGCCATCTGTACCAGTCTGATTAACGGCTGCGGATAAACACCTAACAGCAGTACCAGAATCGCTGAAATCAGTACCACCACGCCGCCCGCGGTGAAGGCCCAGTTATCAGGCGTATCACGGTTAAGCAGTTCTGGTGGGCTCAGGTACAGGCTCACGGTCACGCGCAGATAGTAGTACAGGCCGATAGCACTCCCCACCACCACCGCACCGGTCAACCACCACAGGTGCGCACTCACGCCAGAGGCAATCACGTAGAACTTACCGATAAAGCCCAGCGTCATTGGAATACCGGCCAGCGACAGCATCATCACCGTCATCACCGCAGACAGAACCGGACGACGCCAGAACAGACCGCGATACGAGTAAAGTGAATCCGCATCCGGACCGCGATAAGGGCTCGACATCAGGCTCACGACACCAAAGGCACCCAGGCTGCTGAACAGGTAACCGGCCAGGTAAACCCCAGAGGTTTCCAGCGACAGCTGATGATCTTTCACCGCAATCAGCGCCACCAGCAAATAACCCAGATGCGCGATGGAGGAGTAACCCAAGAGGCGCTTAATGTTGCTCTGCGAGATCGCCATCAGGTTACCGAACAGGATGGAAACGAAGGCGATGATACCCAATACCGTTCGCACCGCTTCGCTGTCGGTCACCGGCGCATACATGAACAAGCGCATGACGACACCGAAGATGGCGATTTTACTGGCCGTGGCCAGGAACGTTGATACCGGAGCCGGTGCCCCCTGATACACGTCTGGCGTCCACAGGTGGAACGGCACCAGCGACAGCTTAAAGCCCAGACCAATAATCAGCATTCCCAGGCCCACCAGCAACAGTGGCGCCTGAATCATGCTGTCAGTCAGGCTTTTGCCCAGGCTGACGAAGCCCAGGTTGCCAGAGTCAGCGTAAATCAGCGCAATACCAAACAGCAGGAAGGACGATGCCGCCGCCGACAGGATAGTGTATTTCAGGGCCGCTTCCAGCGAACGTTTCTGACGGAACGCGTAACCAATCAAACCAAACAGCGGCAGTGACAGCAGTTCAATTCCGATAAACAGCGATGCCAGGTGGTTAGACGCTGACAGCACGATACCGCCCAGTGCGGCAATCAGGACCAACAGATAAAACTCGTCCTTGTTATCCGGGAAAGTCGCCAGCCATGGATAGGCAAACGTACAGGTTGCCAGGCTGGCCAGCATCACCAGTGCGGTATAGAACATCGAGTAAGCATCAACGCGCAGCAGCGGCGTGACGTCCATCGCCCCGACCTGGCCCACAAAATACAGCGACAGCAGAGCCAGGTTCAGGCCAACCACTGTTAGCGTGGCGTTAACAAAGTGGTTGCGTCGCCAGGCAATGGACAGCATCACAACCACCACCGTCAATCCGACGATTAACAGCGGCAGCAACGCGATCAATTGTTGAGGAGTTATTGTCATGGCGAATTACGGCCTTGTAGTTGAAATTGAAGCGGTAAACCACTGCTGAATATTGCTCATTGCAGCATGTGAGGTATCCAGAATCGGCTGGGGATAAATACCCAACAGCACCAGCAGAACCACGAGCACGCCAATGGTCAGGAATTCACGTGCCGACATTCCCGGCAGTGGATCTTTAGATTTCGCTTCGCCGTAGTAGGCACGCTGCATCATGACCAGCGAATAAACCGAAGCGAAAACCAGACCAAAGGTCGCAATCACAATAATGACAGGAACGACCTGGAAGCTGCCGGTGAGGATCATAAACTCACCCACGAAGTTACCGGTGCCCGGCATCCCCAGGTTGGCGACAGCAAAGAACAGTGATAAACCCGGAATCCATTTGATGCGCGACCACAGACCGCCCATCTGACGCATATCACGCGTGTGCAGGCGCTCATACAGCTGACCACACAGGATAAACAGGGCCGCCGCAGACAGGCCGTGCGCAATCATCTGTATCACCGCGCCCTGAATGGCCAGTTGGCTGCCGGTGTAAATCGCAATCAGCACAAAGCCCATGTGGGAAATCGAGGTGTAGGCAATCAGGCGTTTAATATCCGTCTGCGAGAACGCCATCCAGGCGCCGTAGAAGATACCGATGATACCTAACCACATCGCGATAGGGGCAAACTCAGCGGATGCATTGGGGAACAGCGGCAGGCTGAAACGCAGCAAACCATAGGCCGCAGTTTTCAGCAAAATACCCGCCAGGTCCACAGAACCTGCTGTCGGCGCCTGACTGTGCGCATCGGGTAACCAGCCGTGAAGCGGCACCACCGGCATTTTCACCGCAAACGCGATAAAGAAGCCCAGCATCAGCAGATATTCGACGGTGTGCGACATGGGCGTTTTCAGCAACTGCTCGTAGTTGAACGTCCAGACGCCGGTCGCGTTGTAGTGGACAAACACCAGCGCCAGAATCGCAATTAACATCACCAGACCTGATGCCTGGGTATAGATAAAGAATTTGGTGGCCGCGGTGATACGGGTTTTCCCGTCCGAGGCTTTATGTCCCCACAGTGCGATGAGGAAGTACATCGGCACCAGCATCATTTCCCAGAAGAAGAAGAACAGGAACATGTCGATGGCAAGGAACACACCGATAACGCCGCCCAGAATCCACATCAGGTTAAGATGGAAGAATCCCTGATACTTCTCGATCTCGTTCCACGAACACAGCACGGCCATCAAACCGAGCAGCCCGGTCAGCACCACCATTAATAGCGAAAGGCCATCAAGCGCTAAATGGAAATTAATGCCGAAACGGGGGATCCAGGGTACTGAGAAGCTCGATTGCCACTGCGGAATACCCGCTGCCTGCGTCAGTGAATAGCCTCCCTGCAACCACAGCTGCAGTGAAAGCGCCAACGTCAGCCCCATGGTGATCAGTGCAATCCAGCGTGGCACTTTCGCGCCGAAGCGCTCGGCGAGCCAGCAGATAAAACCACCGAAGAAGGGTATGAAAATTAGCCAAGGTAATAACACGGCATACTTCCCTTTTATGGCCTTTTATGAGCTATCTTACTTACCATTTTCATTCCCGGCAGTGCTCGCAATCCTCACGTACTTCAGTACGCTCCGGTTGCTGTGCGCTGGCGGTAATGAAACTGGCTGCGACGATTGCGCTCATTACTCGGTTATTTGGACATTCTTAACTGGGGTAAGCGAACTCACCCCGCTCATCAATCTTTAAATTACCAGCAACAGGGCCAGAACCACGACGGCACCCACGCTCATCGACGCCACGTACCAGCGCAGATAACCGTTTTCACTGACCACCAGACCTTTATTGGCGATACGTGAAAGCAACGCAGGGAGGTTCATCAGGCCGTTGAGCGGATCGCGTTTTAACAGCCACGCAATGCCCAGGTACGGTTTGACAAACACCTTGTCGTAGAGCCAGTCGAAGCCCCAGGCAGCGAACCACCAGGTGCCGAAGAAGCGACCCGGTGCACTGTTGGCAATACGGGTCACCAGCTGACGTTTGCCCAGCCAAAGTGCGGCTGCAATCACGATGCCGGAAACCGCGACCAGACCCGATGCAATCTCCAGCGTCACTTTACCGTTTTCGCCAAACTCATTCGCCGGCAAAACGCCCGCCAGTGGTGGGGTAATCAGTGCGCCAACGAAGGTAGAAAGCACCAGCAGCACCAGCAGCGGCAGATGATGGGTAATGCCTTTACCCGCATGAGCATGAATCTTTTCTTCACCGTGGAACACGATGAAGATCATGCGGAAGGTATAAATTGAGGTCAGGAACGCACCCACCAGGCCCGCTACCATCAGGTTAAGATGACCGTTCGCCAGCGCACCAAACAGGATTTCATCTTTACTGTAGAAACCGGCGGTAATCAGTGGCAGTGCCGCCAGCGCGGCGCCGCCCACCAGGAAGCAGGTGTAAACCAGCGGGATGCTCTTACGCAGTCCGCCCATCTTAAAGATGTTCTGCTCGTGGTGGCAGGCCAGAATAACCGAACCTGAAGACAGGAACAGCAAGGCTTTAAAGAAGGCGTGGGTCATCAGGTGGAAAATCGCGGCATCCCACGCCTGTACGCCCAGCGCCAGGAACATGTAGCCAATCTGGCTCATGGTGGAGTAAGCGAGAACGCGTTTGATGTCCGTCTGAACCAGGGCAGCAAAGCCTGCCAGCACCAGGGTAATGGCACCGATAATGCCGACCAGATGCAGCACCTCAGGCGTCAGCAGGAACAGGCCATGCGTGCGGGCAATCAGGTAAACCCCTGCCGTTACCATGGTCGCGGCGTGAATCAGTGCCGATACCGGTGTCGGGCCTGCCATTGCATCGGCCAGCCAGGTCTGTAAGGGCAACTGGGCCGATTTACCGACCGCACCGCCTAACAGCATCAGGGTAGCCCACTGCAGCATGTGATTGTCCGCCGCAAAGTGTGCCGGTGCCAGCTCAACCATCTCGCGGAAGTTGAGCGTACCCAGTTCGTTGTAAAGGATGAACAGCGCAAAGGCCAGAAACACATCGCCGACGCGGGTGATGATAAAGGCTTTCATCGCCGCTTTGCCGTTTTCCGGATTGCTGTAGTAGAAGCCAATCAGGAGGTAAGAACACAGCCCAACCCCTTCCCAGCCCAGATACATCAGCATCAGGTTATCCGCCAGCACCAGAACCACCATGCTGGCGATAAACAGGTTGGTATAGGCGAAGAAGCGTGAATAGCCCTCTTCTCCGCGCATATACCAGGAGGCGAACATATGGATCAGGAAACCGACGCCGGTAACCACCGACAGCATGGTAAGCGAAAGGCCATCCAGAGTCAGATTGACCTGAATGTTAAAATTGCCCACGTGAATCCAGGTCCACAGCGCCTGGGTGAATACCTGCTGCCCGTTAGCAAAGAAGTCAACGCCAACATACAGGGTAGTCAGTGCGGCTAACCCCACTGATCCCATTCCGACCGTCGCCGACAGATTCTCTGACCAGCGACCACGGGAAAACGCTAACAGCAAAAAGCCGATCAGCGGAAACAAGACAGTTAAATAGAGAAGGTTCATCCGCGCATCTCGCTCACAATATCAATGTTCAGCGTCTGACGACGACGATAGAGCTGAAGCAGCAGGGCCAGACCGATACTGGCTTCCGCTGCGGCGAGGCTGATTGCCAGAATATACATCACCTGACCATCGGCCTGTCCCCAGTAGCTGCCCGCAACGACCAGCGCCAGCGCCGCGGCGTTGATCATAATTTCAAGGCTGATCAGCATAAACAGCAGGTTGCGGCGCAGTACCAGCGAGGTCAGGCCAAGAACGAACAGCACCGCGGCCAAAATCAATCCATGTTGTAACGGGATCATGCTTGCTCCTTATTCGCCTGCGCGGCATCGTTTGAACGGTTGCTCAGGACTTCACCCTGGCGCTCTTCACGTCCCAGATGGAAGGCAACAACCAGACCGGCCAACAGCAGCATTGATGCCAGTTCAACCGCCAGGACATACGGGCCAAACAGGCTAATACCGACCGCTTTCGCGTCGATGATTTTACCGTCAATGCCCTGATCCTGTGCCGTCATGATGGCGTAAATCATGACCGCCAGTAGCAGAAAGGACACCAGACCGGGACCGATCCACAGGGACGGGCTGAGCCATTCGCGTTCCTGTTTCTCCGTGGCCTTGCCCAGGTTGAGCATCATCACGACGAACACGAACAGCACCATGATGGCACCGGCATACACGATGATTTCCAGCGCACCGGCAAAGTAGGCACCCAGGGAGAAAAAGACACCCGCCACCGATAACAGCGAAACGATCAGGTACAGCAACGCATGTACCGGATTAGTGTGGGTAATGACGCGTAACGTCGTCACCACCGCCACCAGTCCGCAAAGATAAAACGCAAATTCCATGCCTTGCTCCTTAAGGTAATAAGCCTTTGACGTCGATGGGTTTCGCTTCATTTTCAGCGTCACCTTTATCTTTACCGTCAATCGCCATACCTGCCATGCGGTAGAAGTTGTACTCCGGATATTTACCCGGCCCCGAGATCAACAGATCGTCTTTTTCATACACCAGATCCTGACGCTTGAACTCGCCCAGCTCGAAATCCGGCGTCAGCTGGATAGCGGTGGTTGGGCAGGCCTCTTCGCACAGGCCGCAGAAAATGCAGCGTGAGAAGTTAATACGGAAGAACTCTGGATACCAGCGACCGTCTTTGGTTTCGGCCTTTTGCAGTGAAATACAGCCTACCGGACAGGCTACTGCACACAGGTTACAGGCAACGCAACGCTCTGCCCCATCGGGATCGCGCGTCAAAACGATACGACCACGATAGCGCGGTGGCAGGTAGACTGGCTCTTCCGGATACATCTGGGTTTCGCGTTTCGCGAAGGCGTGCATGCCTATCATCCAGATACTGCGAACTGTCGTGCCGAAGCCTACGACAATATCTTTTAATGTCATTTGTTTACCCCTTACTGCGCTGTGTACAGAATCACTGCGGCGGTCGCCAGCAGGTTCAACAGCGTCAACGGCAGACACACTTTCCAGCCGAACGACAGCACCTGGTCATAGCGTGGACGCGGAAGCGCAGCACGAATCAGGATGAACATCATCATAAAGAACGCCGTTTTCAGGGCGAACCAGATGAAAGGCGGCAGGAAAGGCCCGTGCCAGCCCCCGAAGAACAGCGTCACAATCAGTGCTGAGACGGTGGTAATCGCGACGTATTCGCCCACAAAGAACAGGCCGAATTTCATCCCGGCATATTCAATGTGGTAACCGTCGGCCAGCTCTTGCTCAGCTTCTGGCTGGTCAAAAGGATGACGGTGACAGACCGCGACGCCCGCAATACAGAAGGTCAGAAAACCGAAGAACTGCGGGATGATGTTCCACAGGTGCGTCTGGCTGTTGACGATATCGGTCATGTTGAACGATCCCGCCTGCGCCACTACGCCCATTAGCGACAGTCCCAGAAACACTTCGTAACTCAGCGTCTGCGCAGAGGCGCGCATGGCACCTAAAAGCGAGTATTTGTTATTACTCGCCCAGCCGGCAAACAGTACGGCATAGACCGCCAGGCCCGCCATCATCAGGAAGAACAGCAGCCCGATGTTCAGGTCGGTGACGACCCAGGTCGGCGAAACCGGCACGATGGCAAATGCCAGCAGCAGTGACACAAAGGCGATGACCGGCGCCAGGGTAAAGATAAAGCGGTCGGTGAACGGGGGAACCCAGTCCTCTTTAAAGAACATCTTGATCATGTCAGCAACCAGCTGCAAGGATCCGCCCCAGCCCACGCGGTTCGGTCCATAGCGGTTCTGGAACAGGCCGAGCAGACGACGCTCGGCGAAGCTCATAAACGCACCGCAGCCCACCACGACCAGCAGAATCACCAGCGCTTTACCCACGGCGATCAGAATGTCGATAACACCTGGAGTTAACCAGCTCATTGCGCCGCCTCCTGCAGAGAATCAATTTTTGCATTCGCCAGGAATGGCGGTACGCCCGGCAGACCGAGTGGAAGCCCCACCTGCCCTGCCTGCAGCGACGCGGAGAAACGCACAGGCAAGCGTACGGTTTCACCGGCACAGGTTAATTCCACAGACGCGCCACTGTTCACGCCCAGCTTAGCCGCATCCTCCGGGTTCAGGACCAGAGTGGGTGCCGACATACGCTGTTGGATAACCGGCGCGCGCTGCGTCATCTCTTCACTACCGAATAGCTGATAGTAAGGCGCGACGCGGAACTGACCGTTAGTGGTATACGCGCCAGGTACGCTGCTGAACCAGGCTAACTGTGCGTCGCTGGCTTCGAACAGACGCACGCCGGGATCGCCGTGACGCAGTTTACCGCCCACTTCATCCTGGAATTTGTTCCATGCCTGAGGTGAGTTCCAGCCTGGCGCCCAGGCAAAGGGGATCTGCGAACGCGGTGCGTTCGGCTGGTTGTTCCCTTCCATTGAGAAGGCAAACATCGTGTCCTGATCCTGCGGCTGACGCGGCTCGTGCACGCTGATGTTGGCGCGCGCGGCGGTACGGCCACTGGCACGATGCGGTGAACGCGCCAGTTTCTGACCACGGATACGGAAGCTGGCATCCGGTGCCGCCTCTTTAATGCCCTTCAGCTGTGGCAGACTGGCAACCACGGCATCAATGACGTGATCCAGCTGCGTCCAGTCAACGTGGCGGCTTTCCAGCGCGCTGTGCAGCGAATGCAACCAGCGCCAGCTTTCCAGCATCACGATGCTGTTGTCATAATAGGCAGGATCGTACACCTGGAAGAAACGCTGTGCGCGCCCTTCGTGGTTGATTGAGGTGCCATCGCTTTCCGCGAAGCTGGCCGCGGACAAAACCAGTCCGGCTTTCTCCAGCGTGGCGGTGCGTTGATGATCAACGACGATCACGTTAGCGGCTTGATTCAGCGCCGCATCCACCTGCGCTTTTGGCGCATGGCGATAGAGATCGTTTTCCAGTACCACGACCGCATCGGCTTCGCCGCTTTGCAGTTGTTCTAGCGCCTGGTCCAGGGTGTTTCCGCCCATCAGGCCCAGCCCCATGCTGTTCGCATGGCCTGCCAGTAAGGTGATACCGACGTCTGCGCCGCGCGCTTTCAGCGCTTTCGCCACGTTCGCGGCCGCTTCAATCATGGCAGTGCTGCCTGAGTGAACACCGGAAACGATCAGCGGTTTTTTAGCGCCGGCCAGCGCCTGCACGACGACATCCAGCTTGCCGTTCAGCGCAGCGTCGAAATCGCTTACGGCCGGGGCGCTTTCGTCCAGCGCATTGGCGATGGCAAATCCAAGACGTGCCTGATCTTCCACTGGGGCACGATAGCTCCACGCGGCAATATCATCGAGACGCGTTTCATCGACGTTGGTGACAAAGAGCGGATGCTTAGCGTGCTGACCGATATTCATGATGGCCGCGATTTGCCAGTCTGCGACTTTCTGCGCAGCGGCCATTTCACGGGCCTTACCTTTCACCGCCTGGCGCACAGACAGGGCCACGCGCGCGCCAACCTGGGTCAAATCTTCCCCCAGCACCAGCACTGCATCGTAGCTTTCAATTTCACGCAGCGATGGCGTATAAATTCCGCCGTCACGCAGCACTTTTAACAACAGTTCAAGGCGTTCCTGCTCACCGGCAGGCATACCGGTAGAGAAGTTTTCGGCCCCGACCAGTTCACGCAGCGCAAAGTTGCTCTCGACGCTGGCACGTGGCGAGCCGATACCAATCACGCGTTTCGCCTGGCGCAGCACGTCTGCCCCGACGTTCACCGCCTGCTCCGCATTCAGCGTCACGCGATCGCTGCCGCGCAGCTGTACCGGATGGTGAGGGCGGTCCTTCAGGTTGACGTAACCGTAACCAAAGCGACCACGGTCACACAGGAAGTAGTGGTTAACGCTGCCATTGTAACGGTTTTCGATGCGGCGCAGCTCGCCATAGCGCTCACCCGGACTGGTGTTACAGCCCACGCTGCACTGCTGACAGATGCTGGGCGCGAACTGCATATCCCATTTACGGTTATAGCGTTCAGAGTGGGTTTTATCGGTAAATACGCCGGTTGGGCAGATTTCAACCAGGTTGCCGGAAAACTCGCTTTCCAGCGTGCCGTCTTCCGGGCGGCCGAAGTAAACGTTGTCATGCGCGCCATAAACGCCCAGATCGGTACCGTCAGCATAATCTTTGTAATACCGCACACAGCGGTAGCAGGCGATACAGCGGTTCATCTCATGCGAAATGAACGGGCCAAGGTCCTGATTACGGTGGGTGCGTTTGGTGAAGCGATAGCGGCGGAAGCTGTGGCCGGTCATTACCGTCATATCTTGCAGATGACAGTTACCGCCCTCTTCGCATACCGGACAGTCGTGCGGGTGGTTGGTCATTAACCACTCAACCACGCTTTCACGGAACTCTTTCGCTTCGCCATCATCAATAGAGATGAAGGTGCCGTCAGACGCCGGCGTCATACAGGACATGACAAGGCGGCCGCGAGTATCTTCAGCGTTCTGGAATTGCTTTACCGCACACTGGCGGCAGGCACCCACGCTTCCCAGCGCCGGATGCCAGCAAAAATAAGGAATATCAAGGCCCAGAGACAGACATGCCTGTAGCAGGTTGTCCGCTCCGTTCACATCATATTCTTTACCGTCTACATGGATTGTAGCCATAGTGACATGCTTCCGTAAGGCTCGTCATAAACGAGCGTTAATCAAATTCTTGTTCCTGCACACTGCAGCAGGAACGGCGGCACAGGGCCAGCTCCCGTGGATAACGGCGAATTACCAGCGCGCTTTCAGCAGGTTTGGCTGAATACCACCGATCGATCGGGTATTACCAAACACCTGCGGCGCGATACCGGCTTCAAACTCTTCACGGAAATATTTAATGGCGCTTTGCAGCGGTTCGACTGCACCGGGTGCGTGGGCGCAGAACGTCTTGCCCGGGCCGAGCTGGCGGCAAAGCTGCTCCAGGGTTTCGATATCCCCCGGCTGGCCTTTTTTCTGCTCCAGCGCGCGCAGGATCTTCACGCTCCACGGCAAACCATCACGGCATGGCGTACACCAGCCGCAGGATTCACGGGCAAAGAACTCTTCGAGATTGCGTACCAGTGAAACCATATTGATTTCATGGTCCACGGCCATGGCCAGCGCCGTACCCAGACGGCTGCCCGCTTTACCGATGCTGGCGAACTCCATCGGCAGATCCAGATGCTGTTCCGTCAGGAAGTCCGTTCCCGCCCCGCCCGGCTGCCACGCTTTAAAGCGCAGACCATCGCGCATGCCGCCGGCATAGTCTTCCAGGATTTCACGGGCCGTGATACCGAACGGCAGTTCCCAGACGCCAGGGTTTTTCACCCGACCCGAGAAGCCCATCAGCTTGGTACCCGCATCGTCGCTCTTAGACAGGCCCTGATACCACTCAACGCCGTTTGCCAAAATAGCCGGCACGTTTGACAGCGTTTCAACGTTGTTCACGCAGGTCGGCTTACCCCAAACGCCCGCGCTCGCCGGGAAAGGCGGCTTAGAACGTGGGTTAGCACGGCGTCCTTCCAGTGAGTTAATCAGTGCGGTTTCTTCACCGCAAATATAGCGGCCTGCGCCGGTGTGGACGATGAGTTCGAAATCGAACCCTGAGCCCAGGATATTTTTACCCAGTAACCCGGCTTCGGTCGCTTCAGCGATGGCACGGCGCAGATGCACCGCCGCTTCAATGTATTCGCCACGCAGGAAGATGTAGCCACGGTAGGCTTTCAGGGCAAACGCACTGATCAGCATGCCTTCAACCAACTGATGCGGCATCTGCTCCATCAACAGGCGGTCTTTATAGGTGCCCGGCTCCATTTCATCGGCGTTACACAGCAGGTAACGGATGTTCATGGATTCGTCTTTCGGCATCAGGCTCCACTTCAAACCGGTAGAGAAGCCTGCACCACCGCGTCCCTTCAGGCCGGAATCTTTCACCAGCGCCACGATCTCGTCGGGTGCCATGCCCTTCAGTGCTTTTTCCGCACCGGCGTAGCCGTTTTTGCTGCGGTACTCATCCAGCCATACCGGCTGCTGATCGTCGCGCATGCGCCACGTCAGTGGATGGGTTTCGGCAGTACGAATGATCTGTTTAATTGTCATTGATACTGCTCCAGCAAAGAGGCGATGCCTTCCGGCGTCAGATGAACGTGCGTATCTTCATCCACCATCATGGTTGGGCCTTTATCGCAGTTACCCAGACAGCAAGTCGGCAGCAACGTAAAGCGGCCGTCGGTCGTGGTCTGGCCGGGCTTGATATTGAGGTTTTCTTCCAACGCAGCCTGAATGCCCTGAAAACCGGTAATGTGACAGACCACGCTGTCGCAGTAGCGGATCACGTGGCGGCCAACCGGCTGGCGGAAAATCTGGCTGTAGAACGTTGCCACACCTTCTACGTCACTGGCGGGAATGCCCAGAACGTCGGCAATCGCATGAATCGCGCCGTCTGGAACCCAGCCACGTTGTTTCTGTACGATTTTCAGCGCTTCAATTGACGCCGCGCGTGCATCTTCGTAATGGTGTTTTTCGTGCTCAATCGCATGGTGCTCTTCCGCACTCAGCACGAAGACCTCGTTAGGGTCGATCGTTTTAATAGCAATGTGTTGATCGTGCATAATTAGCGGTCCACGTCTGACATAACAAAGTCGATACTACCGAGGTACACGATTAAATCGGATACCAGGCTGCCACGGATTACCGAAGGAATCTGCTGCAGGTGCGGGAAGCTCGGCGTACGCACACGTGTGCGATAACTCATCGTGCTGCCATCGCTGGTCAGGTAGTAACTGTTAATCCCTTTGGTCGCCTCAATCATCTGGAAGGATTCATTGGCCGGCATAACCGGGCCCCATGACACCTGCAGGAAGTGAGTGATCAGGGTTTCAATGTGCTGCAGCGTGCGCTCTTTTGGCGGCGGGGTTGTCAGCGGATGATCGGCTTTAAACGGCCCTTCCGGCATGTTGTTCAGGCACTGTTCCAGAATACGCAGCGACTGCCACATCTCTTCCATTTTCAGCTGTACGCGCGTGTAGGCATCGCTGATACCGGCACCCACGGGCACTTCGAAGTCGAAGTTTTCATAGCCTGAATAGGGACGCCATTTACGCACGTCAAAATCGAGACCGGTGGCACGCAGGGCTGCACCTGTGGTGCCCCAGGCGAGCGCTTCTTCCATATTGTAGGCTGCCACACCTTGCGAACGGCCCATCAGAACGGTGTTGCGCAGCGCCGCTTTGTCGTACTCTTTCAGGCGCTTTGGCATCCAGTCCAGGAAGTCACGCAGCAGGCGCTCCCAGCCTTTCGGCAGGTCGTGTGCCACACCGCCAATACGGAACCAGGCCGGGTGCATACGGAAACCGGTAATCGCCTCAACCACATCATAAATTTTCTGACGGTCGGTAAAGGCAAAGAACACCGGCGTCATTGCGCCAACGTCCTGAATAAAGGTCGAGATGTACAGCAGGTGACTGTTGATGCGGAAAAGCTCAGAGAGCATGACGCGAATAACATTCACGCGGTCAGGCACCACGATACCAGCCAGTTTCTCAACGGCCAGTACGTAAGGCATTTCGTTAACGCAGCCACCAAGGTACTCAATACGGTCGGTGTAAGGAATGTAGCTGTGCCAGGACTGACGTTCGCCCATTTTCTCTGCGCCACGGTGGTGATAACCAATATCCGGGACGCAATCGACGATCTCTTCCCCATCCAGCTGCAAAATGATGCGGAAAGCACCGTGCGCTGACGGGTGGTTTGGACCGAGGTTGAGGAACATGAAATCTTCGTTGGCGGTACTGCGTTTCATGCCCCAGTCTTCCGGCTTGAACGTCAGCGCTTCCATTTCCAGATCTTCTTTCTGCTTCGTCAGCGTGAAAGGATCGAATTCGGTCGCACGCGCAGGATAGTCCTTGCGCAGCGGATGCCCTTCCCAGGTCTGCGGCATCATAATGCGCGTCAGATGCGGATGACCATCAAAGGTGATACCAAACATCTCCCAGGTTTCGCGCTCATACCAGTTGGCATTGGCGAAAATATTGGTGATGGTCGGCACATGCATATCGTTTTCAGATAAAGCCACCTTGAGCATGATGTCGCGATTGCGTTCAATCGAGAGTAGGTGGTAGAAAACGGAAAAATCCGCGGCAGGTAAACCGGCGCGGTGGGTACGTAAGCGTTCGTCCATGCCATGCAGGTCATACAGCATGACGTACGGCTTAGGAAGTTTTCGCAGGAATGTAATGATTTCCAGCAGCTGTTCACGCTTTACCCAAACAACCGGAATACCGGTGCGGGTCGCCTGAACGGTAAAGGCATCCGGCCCAAAACGATTACGCAGCTCGCCGATCACCGGGTCATCCAGGTGATCCCGGGTTTGCCATAGCGGCTGAGCGAGATCTTGCGTGGTCAAATCTGTCATACGTTACTCACCATTCCGGCCTGATAACAGGCGCTCAAATGAAGGCGTCAGGATGGTGCCATGCATTAATTTGTGGTGTTGTCTGCTGCAGGCACTGATTCCATCCATACGGTTAACTTAAACTTCGTCTGGTGTACGCAGGTTGGTTACTGCAATACGTTCGCCACGCTTACGTTCACGCTCAGACTGCATATTGGCACGGTAAACGCCCTGGTCTCCGACCACCCACGAAAGGGGACGGCGCTCTTTGCCAATGGATTCCTGCAGCAGCAGCAGTGCCTGCATGTAAGCTTCAGGGCGCGGCGGGCAACCCGGGATATACACGTCAACCGGCAGAAACTTATCAACGCCCTGCACGACAGAATAGATATCGTACATGCCGCCTGAGTTGGCACAGGCACCCATGGAAATCACCCATTTCGGCTCCAGCATCTGATCGTACAAACGCTGAATCACCGGGGCCATTTTGGTAAACGGCGTACCGGCAATGACCATGAAGTCGGCCTGACGTGGCGATGCACGCATAACCTCTGCACCGAAACGCGCGACGTCGTGCACGGCGGTGAAGGAGGTGGTCATCTCAACGTAGCAGCATGAAAGACCAAAGTTGTAAGGCCACAGGGAGTTTTTACGTCCCCAGTTCACCATGTCGTGCAGGGCGTGTTCGAGCTTGCCCATGTAGACGCTGCGATGAACGTGCTGCTCCAGCGGATCGCTGACGATTTCCTGCTTTTGCAGAGGGTAACGGTCGTTCTCACCACCGTTTGGGTCTATGCGGGTGAGCGTATAGTCCATCTTATTGCCTCTCTTTTACTGCTTATGAGGATTGGTGTGACTTACCGTGGGCGTTTTAACCACGATTCGCCGGCGTGCAGGCGTCCAGTCCAACGCGCCAATGCGCACCAGATAAACCAGGCCCGCCAGGAGCACCAAAATGAAAATTGCGGCTTCCACAAAGCCGACCCAGCCGCTTTCACGGATAGAGGTCGCCCATGCGTATAAAAAGAGAGCTTCTACGTCGAAGATAACGAAGAACATCGCTACCAGGTAGAATTTTGCTGATAAGCGGAGGTGAGTGTCACCGACGGATTCAATGCCGGACTCAAAAGGTGTGTCTTTGTAACGGGCACGCGCTCTGCCGCCAAGCAGCCAGCCTCCGGTTAACATGAACGCACAGAGGCCAAAAGCGATGACGATAAATACGACGAATGCCCAATGCTGAGCGATGATTTCGGTGGTAGTTGACATACTCATTGCTTACTCATCAAAAGTGGCGCGGGCATCCTGCTCGGGTTCTGGCAGCAAACTCACCACATCGATTCAAAGGGAAGGATAAAAACCTTACAAATTTTGCTGTTACTCTGCAATAAGCAGCAATTTTATGGGGTTTTTTACTCCTTTCTATAACCTTTTGTCAACTTTGACAAAAGTATCCAAACTTTATTTTACACCTGCATCATATTATTAACATATGATGCGCGTGTTTCCAGCTAAATCGCTTCAGTCTGTAAGGGTAATTTTAGTGTAGCGGGTATTTGCGCGCATGGATCGTGCAATTAACCCTCATATTTTGACAGGATTTCGGGGGTTTTCCTTCCCTTGGGAATGGCTATTTTGTTGATCCAGAACACAGAATTATCTTTTTTGTGTTAAATTTCAGCAGTTATCAGACTGATTCGAATCAAATATTTTACATTTTGCCTCTCGCCCGCCATTTACATCGCCCTGAAATGCTTGTGGGCAGGCGATAAACTCAGCGTCTCCGTGCGGGTTTTTATTTCGCAGGAAAAAGGTCAAAAAAAAGCCTCCTGTTCTTTTTACAGAACAAGAGGCCTGTTTACAGCCATTATCTTACCGGTGAATGACGTTTTTTTTGCGACAGCGTGAAAATGTTACTCTTCGTCATCCAGCAACAGCGTGCCGTCAGCGTTGGCCACCATGTTGTACGGATCGTGCGTGGACTGCATAGCATTAAAGATGGCCAGCGCCAGCTCGTTGTCGCTGTCGGCATTACGGCACAGCAGATACTGTGTATCCGGTAAAACCGGCAAGCCTTCTGCTGCGCCCATCACGCGCAGTTCCGGGCTCATCATTTCTACCGGACGCGCCGTTACACCCAATCCTGCTTTGACTGCCGCACGAACGGCCGCCAGGGTTGATGCAACGTAAGAGATACGCCACGGGATACCGGCTTCGTTGAGATGATCAATCGCCATATCACGATACGGACTGGGTTCATCAAGCAGTACCAGTGGAATAGCTTCTCCACGCTGGAACACATAATCCGCCGCGCAATACCACAGGGTCGGAGAGGTACGCAGAACCTGATGGGTAAAGTTACCCGGGCTTGACGTCGTGACGACTAAGTCAACTTCGCCCTGATTCAGCATTTCCATCATGAACGGATTGCGTTTCACGCGAACATCAATCGCCAGTTTTGGATAGACAGAGGTCACGCGGTTTAACAGGAACGGCAGAATGGTATCTGAGGTATCGTCAGAAGCGCCAATCGTCAGTACACCCTGGATGTTGCTGTACATCAGTGAAGTACAGGCTTCATCGTTAAAACGCAGGATTTTCCTGGCATAGCCCAGAAGCTGAATGCCGTGTTCAGTTAACAACTTGTTGCGGCCATGTCTGGCAAACAACTCTTTACCGACCAGTTGTTCCAGACGTTGCATCTGCTGACTCACTGCCGATTGCGTTCTGCACACCGCAGCAGCAGCGGCTGCAAAGGTGTTCAGGTCAGCTACAGCAACAAAAGTCCGGAGCAGATCGAGATCGAGATTGAGTATCGGACGATTTGCATTAGTCATGTTTTTTCTTCACTTATTAGATTTTTAAGAACTACTATCCTGGTGTTATTACAAGCTTATCAAAGCGATAAGCGGTAATGATGCTTCATGGCGTCCCGGCAAAGGGCCGACATAAAATTTACTTACGGAGGAAGACGGTACTTCCCTGCAAAACAGGGAAACCGGGTCCTGAAGACAGAGACAACTTCTGTACCGAAGGCACTGGATGCAAAAATGCGGGAAGCTGTGTAGTTGTCTTTTCCTACCCCCAAAGTGCCCTCAGGCAGGGGTAAACGGGTCTGTAATACGCTAACGGTACGCAGCGTTTAATCTCATCAAATAGTAAATTATACTTAATCATTTTTGACCGCAAAATGGAAATGTTTTTGTGAAAAGCATTGCATATTTTGATCAAATAGCATCTTACATCCCTTCGAGAATGTCCTGAGCGGACGTAACCTGCCTGAAAACAGGAAATACGACTTTTCAGCGATGAAACATGCATTGATGATGCTCCCGGTTGTCTCTCCCGGCCCTGAAAATCTTATAAAAAACCTTTGATATAAGACAGTTAACATTATGCACCATCGTTTTTTTTCAGGTTACTCTGAGTTGAGTCCGCTTTTTGCGTGCAAATTTTATGCATCAATAAAGCATAATTAAACTATTTCACTCATGACGCATCACAGATTCTCAGATTGTTTTACGGCCTTCAGGTTCATTATCGGCAAAATAAAAGTAGACATTACCCAGCGCTCAATTTTTAATCGCAGCATAATAAACTAATAAAACTCAAAAAAACAAACGTTAAAACCGGCCTGCTTGATAACCAATACGCATTCCATCGTCTGACTGGAGACAAAGATGCTGAACACGCCAAAACCGCGCCCTGCCCTTCTTTTGTCGGCCTGAGGAGAGTACATTGTGCAGGTTTGTTTTCAGCGGCAGGCACAAGGATTCTGCACATTAAGGCGGCCACAATGACTTTTCAAATTGATAAATCCGGCAAACTGGACAATGTCTGTTACGACATTCGTGGACCGGTTTTAAAAGAGGCTAAACGCCTTGAAGAAGAAGGTAATAAAGTTCTTAAGTTGAACATCGGCAATCCGGCCCCCTTTGGCTTCGAAGCGCCGGACGAGATTCTGGTTGATGTCATCCGTAACCTTCCCAGCGCACAGGGATACTGTGACTCCAAAGGATTGTATTCTGCTCGTAAAGCCATCATGCAGCACTACCAGGCGCGTGACATGCGCGACGTCACGGTGGAAGACATCTATATCGGCAACGGTGTTTCTGAACTCATCGTCCAGGCCATGCAGGCGCTGCTGAACAGCGGTGATGAAATGCTGGTGCCGGCACCTGACTACCCGCTGTGGACCGCGGCCGTGTCGCTCTCAAGCGGCAAAGCCGTGCACTACCTGTGTGATGAGTCCGCAGGCTGGTTCCCGGATCTGGATGATATCCGCAGTAAAATTACGCCACGCACGCGCGGCATCGTGATTATCAATCCCAATAATCCAACCGGTGCGGTTTACAGCAAAGCACTGTTGATGGAAGTCGTTGAGATTGCCCGCCAGCATAACCTGATTATTTTCGCTGACGAGATCTACGATAAAATTCTGTACGACGACGCACAGCATCACTCTATTGCTGCACTGGCGCCGGACTTGCTGACCGTAACCTTTAACGGCCTGTCTAAAACCTATCGCGTAGCGGGTTTCCGCCAGGGCTGGATGGTGCTAAACGGCCCCAAAAAGCATGCTAAAGGTTATATCGAAGGGCTGGAGATGCTGGCCTCCATGCGTCTGTGTGCCAACGTCCCCGCGCAGCATGCCATTCAGACTGCGTTGGGCGGCTATCAGAGCATTAGTGAATTTATTGTGCCTGGCGGGCGGCTCTATGAACAGCGTCAGCGCGCATGGGAACTGATCAACGATATTCCAGGCGTGAGTTGTGTGAAGCCGCAGGGCGCGCTTTATATGTTCCCGCGTATTGATGCCAAAAAATTCAATATCCACGACGATCAGAAAATGGTGCTGGATTTCCTGCTACAGGAGAAAGTGCTACTGGTTCAGGGAACGGCGTTTAACTGGCCGTGGCCCGATCATCTGCGCATCGTGACGCTGCCGCGCGTCGACGATCTGGAAATGGCGATCAATAAGTTTGGCCGTTTTCTGCAAGGCTACCGCCAGTAGTCCGGATGCGCCTATACTGATGTGATTTCGGGGAGAGCAGGCCTCTCCCCTGTCGCAAACAGGAATTACCATGACTCAGAGCCATTTCTTCGCCCACCTTTCCCGTCTCAAACTCATCAACCGCTGGCCGCTGATGCGCAACGTGCGCACCGAGAACGTCTCTGAACACAGTTTGCAGGTCGCGATGGTTGCCCACGCGCTGGCCATCATTAAAAATAAGAAGTTTAACGGCAACCTTAATGCCGAGCGCATCGCCATGATGGCGCTGTATCACGACGCCAGTGAAGTGCTGACCGGAGACTTACCCACGCCGGTGAAGTACTACAACGCGCAGATCGCCCACGAATACAAAAAGATTGAGAAAATCGCGCAGCAGAAGTTGATTGAGATGCTGCCGGACGAGTTGCAGGATGTTTACCGTCCGCTGATTGATGAGCATCTGCACAGTGAGGAAGAAAAAGCCGTCGTGAAACAAGCCGATGCGATCTGTGCCTACGTAAAATGCCTGGAAGAGCTGTCGGCCGGGAATAATGAGTTTTTGTTAGCAAAAGCGCGGCTGGAAAAAACCCTGAATCAGCGTCGTTCGCCCGAAATGAGCTATTTCGTGGAGGTATTCATTCCCAGCTTTAGCCTGTCTCTGGACGAAATCTCGCAGGACACGCCGCTCTGACAATGGCGGCTTCACGCCGCCCTTTTACCTAGCCTTGATGGTGAAACGCAAACTTGCCCGTCGATCGTTTGGTGACCACCAGCGATTCCAGTGAAGTCAGGCGCAGCGCCACTTCGTCAATGCGTGGCGTATCATCAGGCGCATTCGCGGCGATCACGGCACAGCCCGCAGCTAACCCGGCGATCACGCCGGCCGGCGCATCTTCTACCACTACGCAGTCGGCTGGCGACAGCTTTAACCTTTCTGCACCCAGTAAGTAAGGATCGGGTTCTGGCTTGCCCTTCGCCACCTGTTCGGCCGTAATAAACACGGCAGGCTGAGGTAAACCTGCTGCTTTGTGACGCGCATGCGCCACCGGCACGGAGCCGGAGGTGACAATCGCCCAGGGGATTTGCAACGCATTCAGCTGCGTGAGCAACGCTTTTGCGCCTGGCAGCGCCCGCACGCCGTCCGTGTCTTCTGCTTCCGTTTTTTCCAGCGCCAGAAACTCGGCCTGGATTGCGGCTTCTGACTGGCCCGCCATAAAGTGGCGCAGTGAAGTAATCGCCTGCTTTCCGTGAATGAAGTCCAGAATCTCATCAGCCGCAATGCCATGACGTGCACCCCAGTTGCTCCAGGCGCGTTCAACCGCGGGTAGCGAATCCACTAAGGTGCCATCTAAATCAAATAAAAAACCACTGTACTCCACGCGTCACTCCTCATCAGGCGTTAATGATTTGCGCAATCTCGTTTACGCTTAAATGGTATTGGCGAGGACAAGTCTGCCACAAAGCCAGCATACGTTGATACTTTTCCCACATCGGCGTTTGCGCATTAAAGCCATGCGTTCCCGCATCAAAATGGGTATAGCGCCCTTCGATGTTCACCATAAACCGCACATAACCGAGATAGCGGGATTCCGTGGCGGCATCAAACCCCAGAAATGCCAGACGTCGTGGGTCGATATCGCCTTGGGTCTTGAGATTAGCCCAGGAGACCTGCAGCGCGTGGTGCATTTCCATAATGTCGATAAGCGTCCGGCAGGTCTCTTCGGGAAGCTTGCCAAACTCTTTGTCCAGCTCCCGCATTTGCAGGCCATAGCCACGCTCAATGATAGTCTGGTAGCGACGAAAACGTTCGGCGCTCTCCGGTTCCAGCATTGCCATGATTTTGTACTGGTTAGTCAGGATCAAACGTTGCGCGTGGGTCATTTCCATCATCTTGTCCTCCAGCCCGCGGGCTGTTCAGGTTTTATACGATGGAAAGATAATTACACAGGGAAAGCGATGCGAGCGTAGCCACATCGCTTTTCATTGATTTAACCGCAGGTTTGCGTGCAATAATTTCTGCACGGTGCGGATTAAAGATCGTCCAGAAAGGTGCGGTCCAACTGTTTAAAGGCGCGCTTAAGCAGATCGGCCAGTGCCTGGTAAGTTGGTTTGCCTTCAACCGGTGCGATCGCCTGACCTGCGGCTTCCAGCTTCGTGCGCACTTCATGGAACCAGCGCAGCAGCGTGGGCGGCAATGGGGTGACGGATCGCTTACCCAGCCACCATAATCCCTGCATAGGCAAACTACAGGCAAAGAGAGCCGTTGCTACTGCCGGGCCCAATTGCCCACCCATCGCGATCTGCCATGTGAGCGTAAAGACCGCCAGCGGCGGCATAAAGCGAATCGCAAAGCGCGTAGCCGTCGATACCCGGTTCTCAGGAAAGACCGGTGCCAGGCGTTTATCGTTGGGCCAGGTCTTCATATAATGCTGTCCGCGTTGAAACATCCGGAACCAGCCGGTGTGAGATTCATTCGCCATGGCTCGCCTCAACTAATACTGTATTTTTTGAAAAATAATTATAACCACACAACTTTACGTAACATCCTTCAAATATTTTTGTCTTTAAAGGTGACTCCGGCTATTCTGACGCCGTTTTAACAGCGTCACTGCCGCAACTTCCCTTGTAACAGAGACGACAAGGCCCGTTTTAAGCGAAATTTCAAATTTATGCGTAAAGACTCAATTTTTTTTGCATAAAACGCACTATTTTGACCTGGGTATGACTTCTGTCATTAATCTGGCTGCGTCGATGGGCTACGCTGTAAGTCTGATTGCGTTATTTTTAGCCACTTTTAACAAATAGGTACTTCCATGTCGAGTAAGTTAGTACTGGTTCTGAATTGCGGCAGCTCTTCTCTCAAGTTTGCCATCCTTAATCCCACCAGCGGTGAAGAATTCCTCTCGGGTCTGGCTGAATGCTTCCACCTGCCCGAAGCACGGATCAAATGGAAACTTGATGGTCAGAAGCAGGAAGCACCTTTAGGTGCTGGCGCAGCCCACAGCGAAGCGCTGAATTTCATTGTTAAAACAATTCTGGCACAAAAACCAGAGCTTTCAGCACAAATCGCTGCAATAGGTCACCGTATTGTTCACGGCGGCGAAAAACTTACGCAGTCAGTGGTCATTTCTCAGTCTGTTGTGCAGGGTATCAAAGATGCATCATCTTTTGCACCACTGCATAACCCAGCGGGCCTGATTGGCATTGATGAAGCCATGAAAAACTTCCCGCACTTGTCTGACAAAAATGTGGCGGTTTTTGACACCGCTTTCCATCAGACAATGCCGGAAGAGTCCTACCTTTATGCGCTGCCGTATGCCCTGTATAAAGAGCACGGCGTGCGCCGCTACGGTGCGCACGGTACCAGCCACTACTATGTCACCCACGAAGCGGCAAAAATGCTGAATAAGCCGCTAGAAACGCTGAACATCATTACCTGTCATCTCGGTAACGGCGGGTCTGTTTCTGCTATCCGTAACGGTGAGTGTGTGGATACGTCTATGGGCCTGACCCCGCTGGAAGGCCTGGTCATGGGCACCCGCAGCGGCGATATCGATCCGGCCATTATCTTCTTCCTGCACGACACGCTGGGCATGAGCGTCGATGCCATTAACAAGATGCTGACCAAAGAGTCGGGGCTGTTAGGGCTGACCGAAGTCACCAGCGACTGCCGTTATGTTGAAGACAACTACGCCACCAAAGAAGATGCTAAACGCGCAATGAATGTCTTCTGCCACCGTCTGGCCAAATACATTGGCAGCTATACCGCGCTGATGGACGGTCGTCTCGATGGCGTGGTCTTCACCGGCGGTATCGGTGAAAATGCGGCGATGGTGCGTGAGCTGACCCTGGACAAGCTGGCGCTGCTGGGCTTTGACATTGACCACGAGCGCAACCTGGCGGCTCGCTTTGGCAAGTCAGGTTTTATCAACAAAGAAGGCACTCGCCCGGCAGTGGTGATCCCCACTAACGAAGAGTTAGTGATTGCCCGAGATGCCGCTCGCCTTACCGCCTGATCTCCTTTCGTCGTCAGCTCCGGCTGACGGCGTTGTTTTGACACCCAGTGAAATCTGAGAGGTTCAATCGTGTCACGTACAATTATGCTCATTCCGACCGGCACCAGCGTCGGTCTGACCAGCGTTAGCCTTGGCGTTATTCGCGCCATGGAACGTAAAGGCGTTCGACTGAGCGTTTTCAAACCCATTGCACAACCGCGTGCGGGCGGCAATGCACCTGACCAGACCACCAGCATTGTGCGCAAGAGTTCAGGCATCCCGGCCGCAGAGCCGCTGCCGATGTCCCGTGTGGAATCGCTGCTGGGTTCTAATCAGCAAGACGTGCTGATGGAAGAAATTATTGCCCGCTACCACGCCAATGCGCAGGATGCTGAAGTGGTTCTGGTTGAAGGCCTGGTGCCTACGCGTAAGCACCAGTTTGCCAGCGCGCTGAACTATGAAATCGCCAAAACGTTAAACGCTGAAATCGTCTTCGTGACCGCGCTGGGTAACGATTCTCCCGCACAGCTCAAAGAGCGTATTGAACTGACACAAAGCAGCTTTGGCGGTTCGAAGAATAAAAGCATTACCGGTGTGATCATCAACAAGCTGAACGCGCCCGTTGATGAGCAGGGCCGTACGCGCCCTGACCTGTCTGAAATTTTCGATGACTCATCGAAGGCCAGCATCGCGAATATTAATCCTGACCAGCTGTTTGCCAACAGTCCCTTGCCCATTTTGGGTTGTGTGCCGTGGAGCTTCGACCTGATTGCGACCCGCGCCATTGATATGTGCCGCCACCTGAACGCCCGGATTATTAACGAAGGTGAAATTCAGACCCGACGTGTCAAATCAGTGACCTTCTGCGCACGCAGCATCCCGCACATGCTTGAGCATTTCCGCCCGGGCTCGCTGCTGGTCACCTCGGCTGACCGCCCTGACGTGCTGGTTGCCGCCTGTCTGGCCGCGATGAACGGTATTGAGATCGGTGCCATTCTTTTAACCGGTAACTATGAAATTGACGAGCGCATCGCCAAACTGTGCGATCGCGCCTTCCAGACTGGCCTGCCGGTCTTCATGGTCAAAACCAATACCTGGCAGACCTCGCTCAGCCTGCAAAGCTTTAACCTCGAAGTACCGGTTGATGACACGCAGCGCATTGAAAAAGTCCAGGAATACGTCGCAAGTTACATTAACGCGGACTGGATCGAGTCGCTGACCGCCACGTCTGAGCGCAGTCGCCGCCTGTCGCCGCCGGCTTTCCGCTATCAGTTAACCGAACTGGCTCGCAAGGCTGGCAAGCGCATTGTTCTGCCGGAAGGGGATGAACCCCGTACCGTTAAAGCCGCAGCAATTTGTGCCGACCGCGGCATTGCGACCTGTGTCCTGCTGGGCAATCCGGATGAAATCCAGCGCGTTGCGGCAGCCCAGGGCGTTGAGCTGGGTAAAGGCATTGAGATAGTCGATCCTGAAGTGGTGCGTCAGAACTATGTTCCGCGTCTGGTCGAGCTGCGCAAAAGCAAAGGCATGACCGAGGTGGTTGCGCAGGAACAGCTGGAAGATAACGTGGTGCTGGGCACCATGATGCTGGAAAGCGGGGAAGTTGACGGGTTGGTCTCGGGCGCGGTACATACCACGGCCAACACGATTCGTCCGCCGTTACAGCTGATCAAAACCGCGCCCAACAGCTCACTGGTGTCATCCGTGTTCTTTATGCTGCTGCCGGAGCAGGTGCTGGTCTACGGCGACTGCGCGATCAACCCCGATCCAACGGCTGAACAGCTGGCAGAAATTGCCATTCAGTCTGCCGATTCAGCGAAAGCCTTCGGCATCGATCCACGCGTCGCCATGATCTCCTACTCAACCGGTAATTCAGGTGCCGGTAGCGACGTGGAGAAAGTGCGTGAAGCCACGCGCCTTGCGCAGGAAAAACGCCCGGATCTGGTGATTGATGGGCCGTTGCAGTACGACGCGGCGATTATGGAAGACGTGGCAAAATCCAAGGCGCCCAACTCGCAGGTTGCCGGACGCGCAACGGTCTTTATTTTCCCGGATCTCAACACCGGTAACACCACCTACAAAGCGGTGCAGCGTTCCGCTGACCTGATTTCAATCGGGCCAATGCTGCAGGGCATGCGTAAGCCGGTCAACGACCTCTCACGCGGCGCACTGGTAGACGATATCGTCTACACCATTGCCCTGACGGCGATTCAGTCGCAGCAGGCTGAAGGTTAATCCTTTCCCGTTGAACAAGAGCATGCAGACTGCATGCTCTTTTTTTATGCCTATTGCAGCGTAACGTCGAGCGCGCGCAGGTGCTGAGGTTGCCAGGACAACGTCACTTCACTGCCCGCCGTCCAGCCGGGTGAGACCTCCGATGAGGCCATTTTCACCATAAAGTTTCCCTGACCAGCAACTTCCGTCAGCATTCTCACGTGGTCACCCAGATAGATAAACTGCTGGATTCGGGCCTGGACCGACTGATCGCCCGGTTTGGCTGCATTTACGTTAATGCGTTCAGGCCGGATACTGAGCTGTATTTTCTTGCCCGGAGAACTGGGCCGCACCTTCAGCGCATCCAGCTGGATACCGTTATCCAGCGTCACCTGATAGTAATCACCCTGCTGCCCTGACTGGGTTGCCAGCAGGCTGTTATTCTCGCCAATAAACTGCGCCACGAAGGCGTTGTCGGGCTGTTCATAAAGCTTATTCGGGCTGTCCATTTGCTGAATCATGCCGTCGTTAAAGACCGCCACCCGGTCAGACATGGTCATGGCTTCGCTCTGATCGTGAGTGACGTAAACAATGGTCAGCCCGAGCATGTTATGCAGCTGCTTAATTTCCATCTGCATGTGTTCACGCAGCTGTTTATCCAGCGCTCCCAGCGGTTCGTCCATCAGGATCAGTTTAGGTTCAAATACCAGCGCCCGCGCCAGGGCCACCCGCTGCTGCTGGCCGCCAGACATCTGTGCGGGATAACGGTCTGCCAGCGAAGTGAGTTTAATCATATCCAGCACCCGTTTAACTCGCTGGGCAATATCGGCCTTGCTCAAACGGCGAATCGACAAAGGAAACGCCAGATTTTCGGCCACCGTCATGTGGGGAAAAAGCGCGTAGTTCTGGAATACCATACCGATATCACGCTGATGCGGCGGCAACGTGTGCAAAGGTTTATCACGCAGCAGTATCTCGCCATCGGTAGGCGTTTCAAATCCTGCCAGCATCATGAGGCTGGTCGTTTTCCCGGAGCCTGACGGCCCTAACAGGGTCAAAAACTCGCCTTCTGCCACATCCAGATTGAGGTTGCGCACCACCAGCTTGTCGCCGTCGTAGCTCTTTTTGATATTCCGAAAACTGACAAAATTTCTCATGGCGTAATCTCGTAAACAGGATGAAAAAGGGTTTCGGCACGATTCATGCATCATCCTTTTGACGTGCGAATCCTGTCGGGCCTTTTTTTAGCACTACCACAACGCATTTGATTTGCACAAGCAGAATTTGACAATCTAAAAAGAAATGGCTTACAAATTTACTTTGCAGGCCATTGTATTTTATTGTCTTTTTAAATTTAACATTAAATTAACGTGACAGTTATCACAGAATCAGGCAATACCAGGGATGCGCACTGATGGTGCATCAGGGCGAGACAGACGCCACCTGCAGGTGATGTTGCAACCGGGTCAGGATAGGCACGAACGCGGCGGGAATGGCGGCTTCGTCAACACAGGCATAACCCAGCAGCAATCCTCGCTGCGGCGTGCCCCGAAGATAATAGGACGACAGTGGACGTGTTAATACACCGCACTGTTCCAGCTCTGCGCTAAAGGCCACATCGTCAATGCTGTCCGGCAGCCTGAGAACCAGATGCAACCCCGCATTGCTGTGATGCACTATCCAGTCGGCGCCCAGCGATGTGCTAATCACCTCCACTAGCGCAGCACGGCGGCGGCTGTAAATCTGCCGCATGCGTCGTACGTGGGCCGCATAGTGCCCTTCCCGAATAAACTCCGCCAGCGTGAGTTGTACTAACCCGTAGCCGCCGCGATACAGCTCGGAGTGCGCCATTTTCATCCGTGCCGCCAGGGATTTAGGCACCACCATGTAGCTGAGCCGGATGCCGGGATACAAGGTTTTACTGAAGGTGCCCAGATAAATCACTGGGGCATCCGCCGCCAGGCCCTGTAGCGCAGGAATGGGACTTCCGGTAAAGCGGAACTCGCCATCGTAGTCATCTTCCACCACCCAACTGCCGCTGCTTTTTGCGCGCTCCAGTAATTCATGGCGCCGCTGCAGGCTCATGACCGCCCCGAGAGGATACTGGTGAGAAGGCGTCACACAGATCAGGCGAGGCACCGGGCTGTCTGGCTGCTCGGGCGGCAAAACCAGCCCCTGATCGTCAACTTGCGTGGGGATCAGCGTGACGCCGTTCACCACCAGCACATTGCGGATCCCCCAGTATCCCGGCTCTTCGACGATGGCCCTGTCTCCCGGATCGCAAAGCATTTTCGCCAGAAGATCCAGCGACTGATGGGTTCCGGCGGTGATCAGTACCTGTTCGGGGGTGCAGTTCACCGAACGGATCACCCGCAGGTAATCCGCCAGCGCCTGTTGTAACTCAACACAGCCGCCGTGGCTGGCATAGCTCAGGTTTTCAACCGGCAGCCGTCGGCTCAGGCGGAGCTGAATTTTGCGCCAGATGTCGTGCGGCATATGGCTTACGTCCGGCACACCGGGCATAAATGCCCCCCACTGATGGCTCCCGGCACCGCTGCTCGCCAGCAGGCGTGAACCCCGTCGCGACAGTCTGACGGGTTTCATCGGCGGCGTGACGGGCCTGATCAGCGGCTCACCCGGCACCTGTTCCGGCAGCACGGTACTGACGAAGGTGCCGCTTCCGGTGCGGGTTTGTACATAGCCCTCAGACTGAAGCTGTTCATAGACTGCCAGCACGGTATTACGTGAGACAGAAAGTTCGCGAGCAAGGTCGCGGCTGGCGGGCAGTCGCGTCGCGGTGGCAATGGATCCGTCCTGAATCGCTGCCTGCAAGACATCATACAATCGCTTATTCAGCGTACCGCCGGAAAGCGAGGCCAGACGTTGTGCAAGCAGGTCACCGAGTAAGCTTCGCAAAATTGGTACCTCAAAATAAAAAAAACTGGCTCTGGATTATAAAACCCTGAAAACGCTAAAAAGCAAGGAGGCAGATTCCACTGTAACAATATGGCAACAAACACCATGAGGTCGCGTTATGAGTAACAGTGAAGTGCAGGTCCGTCGTCTCAATGCTACGCCGCGCGGCGTGGGCGTGATGTGCGATTTCTATGCGGTGAAAGCAGAAAACGCTACGTTATGGGATCACCAGGGCCGTGAAATTATCGATTTCAGCGCAGGCATTGCCGTGCTGAATACCGGACATCGTCATCCCAAAGTGATCGCCGCCATCAAAGAACAGCTCGATCATTTTACCCACACCGCGTTTCAGGTTGTGCCTTACGAAAATTATATTGCCCTGGCGGAAAAACTGAATGCGCTGGTGCCGGTAAGCGGCCCCGCCAAGACCACTTTTTTCTCCACCGGCGCAGAAGCCGTTGAGAACGCGGTCAAAATTGCCCGCGCGGCAACCGGCCGTCCCGGCGTCATCGCCTTTACGGGGGCCTTTCACGGCCGCACCAACATGACGATGTCGCTGACGGGCAAAGTGGTCCCCTACAAAACCGGTTTCGGCCCCTTTGCCAGCTCAGTATTTCACGCCCGCTACCCGAATGCACTGCATGGCTGTAGCGTCGATGACGCGCTGGAGAGTTTACAAACCATTTTCCGCTGCGATATCAGCCCGCAACAGGTTGCGGCCATTATCTATGAACCCATTCAAGGTGAAGGCGGCTTCAATGTCGCGCCGCCAGCGTTTGTGACCGCCCTGCGCACGCTGTGCGATCAACATGGCATTCTGCTGATCGCCGATGAAATCCAAAGTGGTTTTGCCCGCACCGGCAAGCTGTTTGCCAGTGAATACTATCCTGACGTGCAGCCAGACCTGATCACCATGGCAAAAAGCCTGGCGGGCGGTATGCCGCTATCGGCGGTTTCAGGACGGGCTGACGTAATGGATGCGCCCCTGCCCGGCGGCCTGGGTGGCACCTATGCAGGAAGCCCACCGGCCATTGCCGCTGCGCTGGCCGTGCTGGAGGTCATTCGCGATGAAAACCTGTGCGAGCGCGCCCTGCTGTTAGGCGGGCAACTGACGGAAACGCTGCAGGGCGCAGGCTGTAGTGCGCTGGCAGAGGTGCGCGGTCGCGGTTCTATGATCGCGGCTGAATTCACCAACAGCGAAGGCCAACCCAGCGCAGACATCGCCAAAGCTATTCAGCAAGAGGCGCTGGACGAAGGGTTGCTGCTGCTCACCTGCGGCGTACACGGCAACGTTATTCGTTTCCTCTACCCTCTCACCATTCCGGACGCGCAGTTCCGCACAGCACTGAATCTGCTGAACCGTATCCTGGGCAAGTATTAGGTTTCGCGGGCTGACGCGCCGCACGTTCCGCTGCGGGTCAGCCCCTGGCATCATGATTGCAAGGCAAACACCGGGCAGAGGAATCTGCCTGAACATAATAATTCAGGAGTTCGGGGATGATGAAAAACATAGCGGCACTGGTTCTGGCAGCGGTGGCCATCCAGGCACAGGCCGAAAATCTTACGGTGGTGTCCTTTGGGGGCACCAACAAGGACGCACAGGATAAAGCGTTTTATAAGCCTTTCATGGCCTCGGGGAAGGACAGCATTGAAGCCGGTGAATATAACGGCGAAATGGCACGCATCCGCGCCATGGTTGAAACCAAACAGGTCGGCTGGGATGTTGTAGAACTGGAAACCCCGGAACTGGAGCGGGGCTGTGAAGAAGGGCTGTTTGAAACCCTGGACTGGAGCAAGTTAGGCAACAAAGCCGACTTTGCCAAGGGGAGCGTGAGCGAATGTGGTGCGGGCTTCTTCGTCTGGTCTACCGTACTGACCTACGATGGCAACAAGCTCAAAACCGCCCCCACCAGTTGGGCAGATTTTTGGGATGTGAAAAAATTCCCCGGCAAACGCGCCCTGCGTAAGAGCGCGAAATACACGCTGGAAATCGCGCTGATGGCGGACGGCGTGAAGCGCGAAGACGTTTACAAGGTGCTGGCAACCCCGGCGGGCGTCGATCGTGCCTTCAGGAAACTGGATGAGCTAAAGCCGAATATTCAGTGGTGGGAATCGGGCGCGCAGCCCCTGCAGTGGCTGGTTTCAGGCGACGTGACGCTGGCATCGGCCTATAACGGCCGCATCGGCACCGCTCAGGCAGAAGGTCATAATTTCAAAATCGTCTGGGACGGCAACCTGTACGACTTCGATAACTGGGCGATTGTGAAAGGCTCAAAGCACAAAGCGCTGGCAGAGAAATTTATCGCCTTCTCGCTGCAGCCCGAGAACCAAAAAGTGTATGCCGAAAATATTCCTTATGGCCCCGCCAATATCAAGGCAGGCAAACTGCTGACGGCCGATCGTCTGGCTCAGTTGCCAACGGCACCGGAAAACATGGCCAAAGCCGTTCAGGTTAACGCCACATTCTGGCTGGAACATGGCGAAGAGCTGGAACAGCGTTTTAACGCCTGGGCCGCGAAATAACCCGCTGCCGGACCCGCTCCGGCAGCCCCCTTTCAGGAGATCGGCATGAGTCAAAACCCCGTGATGAATTCAGCGCCCGTCAGACGTACGGAAGGCGCGTTCAGTCTGCGCCAGCAATTTAACCGGGCAGGTTGGTTAAAAACACAACGCTCCCTGTTTTTAGTTGCCCCGTTACTGATTTTCGTCGTGGTGTGCTTTTTGTTCCCCATCGGCTCTATCCTCAGTATGAGCGTCAATAACCCTGAGCTTCACGACGCACTTCCGCAAACCAGCCAGGCCCTGGCTAAATGGAACGGCAAGGCGCTGCCGGATGAAAGCCTGTTTGCCACGCTGGCGAAGGAAGTCAGCGCGGCGCGCGAGCAGGGCCAGATCTCTGGCATTGCGAAGCGATTGAGTTATGAAGACAATGCGTTTCGTCGCCTGATCCTGGCCGTGCCCCGCCAGGCCCCCGAGGATGGGGTTAACGTCAAAGCCACCCTCATTGATAAGCAGCCCCTGTGGGGCGAGCTGTCTACCTGGCAAACCCTCAAGCGCGTAGCCAAACCCTATACCAGCTATTACCTGCTGTCAGTGTTTGACCACAAGGTTGATGCAAAGACCGGCGACATCGTCGCGCAGTCCCCCGATCAGGCGCTTTATGTGAACGTTCTGCTACGTACGCTGTGGATGGCGACCGTGGTCACCTTGCTGTGCGTGGGCCTGGGCTATCCGCTGGCCTACTGGCTGGCGAAACAGCCGTCCAACCGCGCCAACCTGCTAATGATTATGGTGCTGTTGCCCTTCTGGACCTCATTGATCGTGCGTACCGCCAGCTGGATTGTCCTGCTGCAGTCAGGAGGATTAATTAACCGGACGCTGATGGCGACAGGGCTCATCGACAGTCCGCTCACGCTGGTGTTCAACCGGGTCGGCGTGTACATCTCTATGACGCATATCCTGCTGCCCTTCATCGTGCTGCCCTTGTATGCCGTCATGAAAGGGATATCGCCCAGCTATGTCCGGGCGGCCGTGTCGCTGGGTGCCCATCCCTTTGTGGCCTTCTGGCGCGTCTATGTCCCGCAGACCTATGCTGGGATTACCGCAGGCGCGCTGCTGGTGTTCATGATGGCGATTGGCTATTACGTTACGCCAGCGCTGTTGGGCGGGCCGGACGATCAAATGGTCAGCTACTTTGTCGCCTTTTTTACCAACAGCACCATGAACTGGGGCATGGCCGCCGCCCTAGGGAGCCAGTTGCTGATTATCGTGACGTTGCTGTATGTGGTGTATTCACGTGTCACCCGGACGTCATCCGAGGCGGCAGTACGTTAAGGAGCAAATGATGAAACAACAAGGTTCGACGTTGCTGCGGGTCTGGCGTTACCTGTTTAATTTTTACGGCGCAGCGGCACTGCTGTTTTTGATTGTGCCTGTTCTGGTCATTGTGCCGCTGTCGTTTAACGAAAGTTCGTTTCTGAGCTATCCGCTAAGTGGCTTTTCGCTGCGCTGGTACGAGGCCTTTTTTCACTCGAAGGAGTGGATAGGTGCGTTAATGAACAGCCTGCTGGTTGCGCCGCTAGCCACGCTACTGGCTAGCGTACTGGGCGTGCTGGCCGCCATGGGCCTGGTGCGCGGCGAGTTTCGCGGCAAAGGTCTGGTGATGGCAATTATTATCTCTCCCATGGTGGCACCCGTGGTGATCATCGCCGTTGGCATGTTTTTCTTCTTTGCCAAACTGTCACTGCTGAACAGCTACCTCGGGCTGGTGTTAGCCCATGCCCTGTTGGGCGTTCCTTTTGTGGTGATCACGGTGGTCGCCGTACTGAAAAGCTACGACACCAATCTGACGCGGGCCGCTGCCAGCCTCGGTGCCTCTCCGCTGCTGGCGTTTCGAAAAGTCACCCTGCCGCTGATTGCACCGGGCGTTTTTTCCGGGGCACTGTTCGCGTTTGCCACCTCATTTGATGAAGTTGTCGTGACGCTGTTTCTTGCCAGCCCAACGCAGCGGACGCTGCCGATTCAAATGTTTGCCGGTATTCGTGAAAACCTCGATCCCACTATCGCGGCCGCCGCCACAATCATGATTGCGGCTTCGCTCCTGTTACTGATCGTCATGGAAGTCCTGCGGCGGCGCGGGGAAAAGATGCGCCAGCCACAGCCGGTTTAGATAACAGTCAGCAAACCGGTTCAGGTTGTTAAACCGCCCACAGGGTTAACGTGTGGGCGGTTGTCTGATCTGGACAGTGCGCACCCAGCCCCTGTCAGCCTGGTCATGGGCAAAATCACGTCAGGGGCTGAACGGGCGGTACCACCACAGTTTGTTGAAACGGGCCAGCATGCTGTGCCGCATGTTCTACGGCACGCGCCACGTCGTTGAGCGCAAACGGCGTTATCGTCCAGTGGTGAAGATCGAGCTGCCCCTGCTGAATCAACTGAATTAATTTATGGCTGTCGGCACGTTCGTACATCCACTGCCCTTTGATCGTCACTAGGTTACGCATGATCCAGGGATAAGGCAGAGACAGCGGTTCTCCGCCCAACATCCCGACGCCGCCCATTAACACCGCCCGTCCGTAAGGCCGAACGCTCATGACCGCCGTACGCACCGCAGAGGCTGGCGCGGCGGGCGGAAGAAAATCCAGCACCATATCGATAAAGCCGCCCGCCGCCTGACAGGCTGCGAGATCCGTCTGCTCATCCCCTGTCAGGCGCACCGGAATAACCCGTGGACCAAAGCGCGCAACCAGATCCTGCAGTATCGCCGTATTGCGCCCCGTCGCAATGACCTTGCCTGCACCCATGGCCAACGCAATAGCCACGGCACTACTGCCAAAATTGCCAGTTGCGCCGCTCACCAGCAAGGTTTCCCCCGGCTCAAACCGACCAGCCTGCAATCCGCCATAGGCGATAAGCAGTGTATTAACCACGCACCAGGCCCTGGCATCATCTAGGGCCATCTCGCCCAGCGGTAAGGCATTCTCGGTGGGAATGCGGATTTTTTCGGCAAAGGATCCGTTACGATGATATTGCTGCAGTGCCAGGCCGCCTCCACCGCGTGCACTCCAGCCCTGCAGAACGATGTCAGGCATTAACGCACTGTCGCGCGATCTGACGGTAGGATCGCAAAAAACCCACATCCCTTTTTTCAGTTGGGTCGCGTCCGGGCCGGTTTCCAGCACTTTTCCCACGGCACCGCAGCCCGGTATGGCGGGCAGATCCAGTAAATAATGGCGCTGGCCGGAAAATACCTCATTGGTGTAACTCAGCACTGGGGCAGCGACAACCTCGACAAGGACCTCACCTGAACCGCAAACCGGTTCGGGCACATCCGAATAAACCAGGGGTTCGCCCCACGCTTTCAGAACGACAGCTTTCATTTTTCTCTCCTCACCTATCACAGGAGGTTGTAGTCTAGAGCGCCTAAAAGGGGTTATTCAGTGTCTGCCTTATCCCAGGACCCGCCACGCCCAGTCAGAGAGAAAACATGTCACTTAATAAGAATGTGGGTCTGTTTCTTCGAACGGTCAGAGAAACGACCTCGCCTGAGAAAGCCAAAATTCAGTCCAGTAAACCGAGGCGCACGCCGGGGTTACGTCGGGAAGAAGTGGCTGAACGCGCGGGCATCAGCGTTGACTGGTATACGCGCATTGAACAGGGCCGGGCCAATGCCGTGACCCACGAGACGCTGGAAAGGCTGGCAGATGCGCTGTCAATGAGCGACGACCAGGCGCAACACCTGCACAGGCTGGCAGCAGAGATAGCGACGACTGACATCACCAGCAACCTGCCTTCTTCGCTGCAGCTTATCGTTCAGCAGCAGCCGCTTCCTACCTACATCACCAATACGCTGCTGGATGTTTTGTGCTGGAATGCGCCGCTTGCGACGCTGCTGACCGATTTTGACGACCTGATGCCCGAATACCGCAATATCATATGGTTTATGTTTAATCATCCCGCAGCGCGCATAAACTTTGGCGAACGCTGGCACGATGAAGCAGAAAAGCTGGTTGCGCGTTTTCGCGTCCGTGTCGATCTGGAAAACGGCCATCCCCGGTTCCAGGCCAGGATCAGCCAACTGCTGCAGAACAGCGATTTCAAAGCGCTGTGGGACCAGTATCGGGTCATCAGCGGCAATGAAGGCATCAAGCAGTTCTCAGCTGAAGGGGGCGCGCTGAAAACCTGGCGTTATCACAGTTTTTATCTGCACGACTTTCCGGGGCTGAGAATGGTGACCTATGTGCCCTGCGCCTCTTCACCTGGCGCTGAAGATGACGCGCGACGTTGACTCATAGCCGCTTTCTCATTCTGGCAGGTCGAATAGTTACATGCGCCCTGTCCGACGCGGCTGCGCAAGGTGTGCCCTGGCACGGCGAGCGATCGACAAAAGGCGGGAAGTTGATCATCAGGCGAATGAGGCGGCGATCAACGCCGCGTGCCCGCTTTGCGAACGGCCACGACCGCCCGCAAAGCTAACAGAAGGTATCAGTGACTGTTTTCGTTGTTGCGGCTCAGCCACAGGGATAAGGCTTTGAGTGAATCATCGGTAAACTCATCACAGCGGGCGGTGATTTCATCCGGGGTCATCCAGAAAATTTCATCCACTTCTTCTTCCTGCATAGCAAAAGGGCCGTGCGACACACAGCTGAATAATCCTCCCCAGACGCGGCAATGCTCATCTTCAAAATAGAATTTGCCATGTTCTGCAAAAGGCACATCCGCAATGCCCAGCTCCTCTTCGGCTTCACGCCGCGCCGATTCAAGCATGTCTTCGCCACTCTGCACTACGCCGCCAGCCGTCGCATCCAGTTTGCCTGGCATAAAATCTTTGATTTCAGTACGGCGCTGAACCAGTATTTTCCCCATACCGTCATGAACCACGATATAGGTCGCGCGGTGACGTAAGCATTGCGCGCGCATCTGCGCACGCGTGGCCTGTGCAACGACTTCATTCTCTTCGCTTACGATATCGACCCATTCGATTTCGCCACCAGCAGTTTGATCCACCATCCGTAACCCTTTCCTGTTTAGCGTGTCTTTATGCACGCGCTGTTTGCCACACCTATATCATAGTGTGTCGTAAGGTAATCACTTATGACAACTTGAGCAAGCGCCGATCGCTAGCGATTTTTACCGCTTTCCGTTAGCCATAACTGTACTGATGCCCGCTGCCATTGAAACTCAGCATAGTGCTGCAAACGCGCAGGCAAGGTATCGCCATGCAGCGCCAGTCGATTAAGCATGACAGCCAAATCGGTATCTGCAATGCACCACTCACCAAATAAATTTTGCTGACGTTCTGGCAACAGGCGCTGAACAGCGGCAATCAGTTTTTCGGCGGCCTCAACGGCTGCAGGCGACAAGGGCGCAAAGCGCTCACCGGCAAATAACACCTCGGTAGGGCGCTCCTGGCGAATGGGCAGCAGATCGCTGCGCAGCCAGGCCTGAATTTGCCGGGCGCGGGCGCGTTTCTCGCGATCTTTGGGATAGAGGCGTTCAAATTCAGGGGCAGCAAAACGCTCTTCGAGGTATTCGCAGATGGCCGATGATTCACTCAGCATAAAGTCATCGACCTGTAAGGTCGGGACGCGGCAGGTTAACGACAGATCGCGATAGGCCTCAGCACGCTGCTGGTTTTGCGATAAATCGATACGCTTTACGCTAAAAGGCACCCCTTTTTCGCTGAGCGCAACATAAGCCGACATGACATAAGGACTAAAGAAAGATGAATCTGACCACAGGGTGATGGAGGGGTAATTCATCTGCTACCTCAAATAGCTGACAGGGGTGCATCATCTTTACCGATTTTTATTTCTGAAAACAACCAGGCGCTGGTCCGATGTTTGCGCTCAACTGACTAAATTACGAAGCGGCTCACGCCACACGGGTACGACTCTTCTATGATGAAGTAAGCAAAAAATAAAAATTCAGACGGAGCCGCACTATGCATATCTTAATTACTGGTGGAACCGGGCTTATTGGCCGCCATCTTATTCCACGTCTGCAACAGCGTGGCGACACGGTCAGCGTGGTCACGCGCGACGTTGCCGCTGCACGAGACATGCTGGGGGAAGATATCGCGCTCTGGTCAGGCCTGGCGCAACAGCACTCGCTGGATGGCGTGGATGCCGTTATCAACCTGGCCGGTGAACCCATCGCGGATAAACGCTGGACAGAGGCCCACAAACGGCAGCTGTGCGAGAGCCGCTGGCAGATAACGGAGCGCATTGCCTCCCTGATTAACGCCAGTACCACGCCACCGCGCGTCTTGATTTCGGGATCGGCAACGGGCTTTTATGGCAACACGGGCGACGTGGTATTAACCGAGGACGATCCCGGACAGAACGAGTTTACCCACGAACTTTGCGCCCGTTGGGAACAGCTGGCGCTGACCGCGCAGAGTGAGCGCACCCGCGTCTGCCTGCTGCGTACCGGCGTGGTGCTGACGCGAGAAGGCGGCGCGTTGAGTAAAATGAAGCTGCCGTTTAAGCTGGGAATTGGTGGCCCGATTGGCAGCGGCAAACAGTATATGCCGTGGATCCACATTGATGACATGGTCAGCGGCATTCTGTGGCTGCTCGACGATGATGCCTGTAGCGGCCCTTTTAACATGGTTGCGCCCTACGCCGTGCGCAATGAGCAGTTTGCCGCTACCCTGGGTGAGGTGATGCACCGCCCGGCTTTCATGCGCACGCCCGCCAGTGCGATCAAGCTGATGATGGGAGAATCGTCTGTACTGGTGCTGGGTGGGCAACATGTGCTGCCAAAACGGCTGGAGGCGTCGGGTTTTCGCTTCCGCTGGTATGAGCTGCAGAATGCATTACAGGATGTGGTGAAAAGCTGAGGATCAGGGGAGCACTCGCTCCCCTTCCCTTTTTTACTGAGAGGTGACCGCGGTTTTCGACTTCACCGTGGAACGCAGCGCGCCGTGATTCGGTTGCGGTACGCGGATGATAAAGGTCAGCACACCGGCAAACACATACAGGCAGGTGTAAGCCCATACCACGCCGACGATATCAAAGAACGGCAGCATCATGGAGGCGATGGCGGGCGCAACAAAATTGCTCATGCCTGCAGACAGGTTATACACCGAGACGGCCGCGCCCTGATGATGGGGCTCCAGCGTAGGGAAAACCGCCGTCATGGGCACAAAGGCCGCCACGAAAATGCCCAGCATCACGGCAGGAATCAGGGCGACCAGGAAATTGTGACCGGCATAGACAGGCAGGTAATAGAACGCCAGGCTGGAGATCGCCATGCCGAGGCAGCCAAACCAGCGCACCTGGCGAATCCAGCCAATACGTTCACCCATGATGCCCCAGAAGATATTGGTAAAAATGGTGACAAAAAAGAACACCGCCCAAATCTGCAGCCACTCTGAGAGCGTAAACCCAAGCCGATCCACAAACAGCAGCGGCATAATGATGGCAAAGCCAAACAGCGACAGCGTATTAATAATGCGGATCAGACAGGCGTAAAACACATGCTGGTTGGTGAACAGGATAGTCACCGCACGCGACATTTCCGTCATTTTTTCCCGCAGGGGTAAGTTGACGCGAGAACGATCGACCGGCACGTTGCGCAGGCTAAAATAGGCCAGCAAGCCGCCACAGGTTACCCAGCCAATCGCCAGCCAGAGCGTGCCGGTTTCACCAATGGAAGGAATGATCAGGCTGGGCAGATAGCTCCCGACCACGCCGATGCCCACCGAATACATCGCCCAGAACCAGCCCGTGGCGGCCGCCAGCCGTTCCCGTGGCAGCACCTGCACCAGCAGCAACATAAATGAGTAGATGAACAGCGGATAGGCCAGGCCACGGATACCGTAAAACAGCAGCATAAGAGGATAATTGCGCATCCCCAGCCCCAGGCTCATAAACAGGGCGTGCATGACAACCCACAAGATAAAACCGATCAGCATAGCGCGCTGCGGCGTAATCAGTTCCGCCACCACACCGGATGCCCAGGCGGCCAGCGCCACCGCTAAACCGTAAAAGGTAAACACCAGCGCCGACTGCCCCGGCGTGAATCCCATATCGGTAATATGGCGTGACAGGAACGCCATCTCGAAACCGTCACCTGCCATAAAAACAGCGATGGCGACAAATCCCCAGATCAGATGTTTGGGCAAGCCAAACCAGTACGCAGTAGAGTGCATGACGATCGTCCTTCTCTGTTTGGTTACAGGTTAATCAGGCCAGCGAACGGGACTGAGAGTGTTGACGGTAAAGCTCACGGAACTGAGCCAGCCGTTGCTGCAGCCCCTGACGAACCTCAGGATTGGGCAGGAAGCGCGCCTGTATCGGGGGTTTAAGACACACCTGCGCTTCATCACCGCCCTTAGCCAGCCAGGCCAGGCGCGCCGCGCCCAGTGCACCGGATGCGCTGGCGGGATGCGTCACGACAGGCAGCGTCAGCACATCGGCGATCAGTTGCGCCCACAGGCTGCTGCGCGCGCCGCCGCCGGTCAGGCTGAACTGGGTAATGGCACGCCGTCCTTCCCCTAAGACGGTCAGGCCGTCGGCCAGGCCAAAGGCTACGCCTTCGAGCACCGCATAGCCCAGTAAGGCACGCTGGGTTTCGTGCCGCAGATAAAAAAACGCGCCCGTCGCATCAGGATCGTTGTGCGGGGTACGTTCTCCAGAGAGATAAGGCAAGAAAAGCGGGGCCTGCTGTTTTTGTGCCGGACCCAGCGCAGCAATCTCTTCCAGCAGTTGGTTTTCACTGACCGAGAGCAACTGGCACAGCCAGCGCAGGCAGCTTGCGGCGCTGAGCATGACGCTCATCTGGTGCCAGCGGTCAGGCAGCGCATGGCAGAAAGCGTGCACGCCTGACTGCGGATCGGCCTGCAGCCGGTCATTAACCACAAAGATGACGCCAGAGGTGCCAAGTGAAATAAACGCATCGCCAGGATTCACGGCGCCCACGCCAACCGCCGAGGTGGCATTATCCCCGCCGCCGCCTGCAATGATGACCGACGAGGAGAGCCCCCATTCGTCGGCAATCGCCGGCCGTAACGTGCCGCTGACGGCATTCCCTTCGACGAGTGCAGGCATCTGGTCACGACGCATTCCCGTTGCGGACAGCAGTGCCGCTGACCAGTCGCGTTTGGCGACGTCCAGCCATAAGGTGCCTGCGGCATCCGAGGGATCGGTGACAAAGCGCCCGGTCAGGCGCCAGCGCAGGTAATCTTTTGGCAATAACACTTTGCTAATGCGGCGAAAGCAGTCAGGCTCATGCCGGGCCACCCAGCACAGCTTTGGGGCCGTGAAGCCCGGCATGATCATGTTGCTGCTAATGTGCATGATTTCGGGATGATGCTGACCCAGCCAGTGGCATTCTGCCGCGCTGCGCGTGTCATTCCACAGAATGCAGGGCCGTAAAACCTCACCCTGCTCATCCAGCAGCACCGCTCCGTGCATTTGTCCTGACAGCCCAATCGCCTCTATCGCAGACCAGGCCAGAGGTGCCTGCTGACGCAGACGCGTGATGACCTGATGGCAGGCGCGCCACCAGTCATGCGGGTCCTGCTCTGCCCAGTGCGGATGGGGGCGCTGCACGGCCAGGGCGGCATGTTCCGATGCCACGATCTCGCCCTGCGCATTCACGATCAGCGCTTTAAGCTCAGAGGTGCCGATATCGATACCCAGATACATATTCGCCCCCTAAACCACGGCCAGCGGTTGTTCTGGCTGGACTTGCCACGTTTCCAGCCCGGCGACGGTGGTGCTAAGCCGCGCATGAAAATCCTGTGATGTGGCCAGCTCAGCAAACAGGGACGTCTGGGTCATGTAAGCCTGTAACGGATCGGCATGGGCAAACCACTGCTGTACCACTTCAGGTTGCAGCACGCCATCCTGATAGTCATAAGGCAGCTCGCCACTGGCCCAGCGTTGCAAAAACAGATAGAACAGCGCCGGGAGCACCAGGCTGGCCGCAGGCGGCGTGCCGCGCTGATAGCATTCCCGTAGCGTCGGCGTCACCATGGCGGGAATTTTTGACAGACCGTCAGCCGCCACACGTTGGTTGGTATCTTTTATCCACGGATTGCTAAAGCGGGACAGGACAACATCCCGATACTCCGCCAGGTTGAGCGGGCTGGGTGAAAGTGAAGGTATGACATCCTGTGAGACATATTCCCATGCCATCTGGTGGATGGCTTTCTGACGGGTGCTTTCATCAATGTAAAGCAAACCGATAAGCGTGCCCGCCCAGGCAATGGCGCTGTGGGTGGCGTTAAGAATACGAATCTTGGCTTCTTCCCAGGGCAACACCGACTCGACCAGCTCGACGCCCACCTGCTCCAGCGCCGGACGCCCGGCAATAAAATCGTCTTCGATCACCCACTGGATAAAGGACTCCGCCATCACCGGCACCGCATCATCTTTACCGGTTGCCGCCTGAACGCGCTCCGCGACGTCAGGCGTGGGACGCGGGGTGATTCGATCCACCATGGTATTCGGCGAGGTGGTGTTGTCACGCACCCAGGCGGCCAGCTCACCTGCCCCTTTTGCCGCAAGGAAGGCCAAAAAACCCTGACGGAAACGCTCACCGTTGTGGCGCAGATTGTCGCAGTTCAACAGGGTCACGGGCGCCCCACCGTTGACGACGCGTGCCGTCAGGATACGCGCCAGCGCGCCATACAAGGTTCGCGCCTCGCCATTCAGATCCGCCTGAATATCGGGCTGCTGCAGGTCAAGCTCATGTTCCGGTGTTAAATAGTAACCCGCTTCGGTCACGGTGAAGGCGATTACCCGGGTGCATGGATCGGCGCCCTGCTGCACCAGCGCGCTGATCTCTTTGTCCCACGGCAGAACCTGCCGAATGGAGGTAATGGTCTCGTAGTGACGCTCGCCCTCAGGCGTGACCGTCTCCAGCACATATTCCCCTTGCTGGGCGGTTAGCTGCGTCAGCAACGGCGTTGCGTCATCGCGGATATTGCCCAGCGCGATATGCCAGCGGCTGTCGCCCTGCTGCATCAGGCGGTGCAGATACCATGCCTGATGGGCACGATGGAAAGAGCCTGCGCCGATATGCATCCAAACTGATGGTGTCATCATGACCTCTTTAGGCATTTGTTTAAATTAAGGGCATTTGCCCGATGCACATATGTTAATCAGAGGTAACGTCAAGGTTCTGTGATTAATTTCACATTTAAGACATTGGCCCGTTAATTGAGCTTTTGCCCTGATAGGCTTTTAAACAGATTGCGCGATAAAATGGCGATCCGCAGAGAAGGGAATGGCGCAATGAACAAAGAAGAGAAGAAACAGGAGTTGGCGGCGCGTGCCGCCTGGATGTATTACGTCGCTGGGTTAACACAGCAGGAGATCGCCCGGGCACTGGGATTGTCGCGCCAGGTGGCCCAGCGTTTGATTTCCGGGGCGCGTGAAATGGGCATGGTCAGCGTAAAGATCGCCCACCCCGTGACGCACTGCCTGCGTCTGGCGCACGACGTGCAGGAGAAATTTGGCCTGCAGCACTGCCGCGTGGTGCCTTCCGGCGATCTGGACGACAATGCCATACAGCAAATGCTGGCGGTAGAAGGCGCAGAGGTGATGTCGCAGTTTATCAATAACGACGAGCCGCAGGTGTTTGGCATCGGTTCGGGAAAAACCCTGCGTGCCATTATTGATGCGCTTCCCTGGGTTGAACGACCGCAGCATCACTGTGTTTCCATGATTGGGGCCATCGCCCGCGACGATTCAGGCACCCGCTACGACGTGCCGCTTAAGCTGTCTGAAAAAATGCAGGGCAAGTATTTCTTCATTCCCGCCCCGCTGTTCGCCGACAGCCCAGACGATAAGCAGATGTGGTGCCGGCATCAGGTCTATCAGCGCGTGGTCAACCGTGCACGACAGGCCCACGTCACCTTTTTGGGAATTGGGGAGGTCAATCCCGGCTGCCCGCTCCATGCCGAAGGCTTTATCACAGACAGCCAGGTGCAGGCGCTGAATGCGCGCGGCGTGGTCGGTGAAATGCTCGGTCATTTCTTCAATCAGCAGGGCGAACGCGTGTTAGGGGAAACCGATGCGCTGTTAACCAGCGTGGCGCTGGAAAGCCAGACGACGCGCAATATCATCGGCTTTGCCGGCGGGGAGCGAAAATATGCCGCTATTCAGGCGGCGTTGAACGGCGGCTGGATATCGGGCCTGGTGACCGATGAAGCCACCGCCGTGCGCCTGCTGAATAACCGATAGCTTGCCTACTTAAGCGATCCCTTCAGGAACTGCTGTAAGCGCGGGCTCTTGGGCTGACCAAATAATTCAGCCGGTGGCCCCTGCTCCTCAATTTTCCCCTGATGCAGGAAAATGACGTGGCTGGAGACGTGACGGGCAAATTCCATTTCGTGCGTGACCACCACCATGGTTTTCCCCTCTTCGGCCAGCTTCTGCATAATACGCAGCACTTCGCCGACCAGCTCAGGATCCAGGGCTGAGGTGGGCTCATCAAATAACAGCACCTCCGGCTCCATCGCCAGCGCGCGGGCAATGGAGACGCGCTGCTGCTGCCCTCCCGAGAGATGGACGGGATATTTTCCCTGCGCGCGCTCGTCGATGCCGACCTTGTTCAAATAGGTAATCGCGCGCTCACGTGCCTGCGCTTTACTCAGGCCCAGCACCTGAATCGGCGCTTCCATAACGTTTTCCAGCACCGTCATGTGGCTCCACAGGTTGAAATGCTGAAAGACCATGGTCAGACGGGTACGAAGCAGGCGCAGTTGCTCCTTGTCTGCCACCTTCAGCTGGCCGTCCGTATCGCGTACCAGGGTAATAGCGGTCTTGTTGACCACAATGGTGCCTTCACTCGGCTTTTCGAGGAAGTTAATACAGCGCAGAAAGGTACTTTTCCCGGAACCCGACGAGCCAATAATACTGATGACATCGCCCGCATTGGCGTTCAATGACACACCTTTTAATACTTCATGTTCACCGTAACGTTTATGCAGGTCGGTGACGCTTAATTTGTTATCAGCCATAGTCTTACTCAATGCGATGAAGAAGGTTTCACGTGCGCCAACCAACGACGTTCCGCAAGACGAAACAGGCTAATCAGCACGTAAGAAATAATCAGGTATAACACGGCCGCAATGCCAAACGCGGTAAAGGGCTGATAGGTTGCCGCGTTAATGTCCCTGGCGATTTTCAGCAAATCAGGCACGGTTGCGGTAAAGGCCAGTGCGGTAGAGTGCAGCATGAGTATGACTTCGTTGCTGTAAACCGGTAAGGCCGTGCGCAGTGCAGAAGGCAAAATAATGCAGCGATACAGTTTAAAGGTCGAGAAGCCATAGGCTCGCGCCGCTTCGATTTCACCGTGTGGCACGGCACGAATCGCCCCGGCGAAAATTTCCGTGGTGTAAGCGCAGGTATTAAGGGTAAACGCCAGTAGCGTACAGTTCAGGCCGCTGCGGAAAAACTCATTCAGTAGCTCTGTGCCTTTCACGATTTCCAGCGTATACATGCCGGAATAGAACACCAGCAGTTGCACATAGAGTGGCGTACCGCGAAACACATAGGTAAAGAGCCACACCGGCAGGCTGATAAAACGATTGGGTGATACACGCGCAATCGCCAGCAACACGGCCATGCAGCCGCCCAGTACGACCGAGACAATCAGCAGCCATAGCGTAATCGCCACGCCTGTGAAGCGATAACCGTCTGTCCAGAGCAGCGACTTCCAGTATTCGTGAATAATCTCGATCATAGCTCCGCCCTCTTCACGCCGACCGTGTAGCGGCGATTGAGCCACCAGAGAATGCCGTTAGACAAGGTGGTAAAGACCAGATAAATCACGCCCGCCACGATAGCAAAATAAAACGGCTGCCACGTGCTTTTACCTGCCAACTGCGTGGCTTTTACCACATCCTCCAGCCCCAACAGGGAAACCAGCGCCGTGGCTTTCAGGATCACCTGCCAGTTATTACCGATGCCGGGCAGCGCGTAGCGCATCATCGCCGGGAACAGGATACGGCGGAAAACCTGCGAACCGGTAAAACCAAACGCCGTGGCGGCTTCAATCTGCCCTTTTGGCACCGCCATAAAGGCGCCACGGAAGGTTTCGGTAAAATAGGCGCCATAGATAAAGCCCAGGGTGATGATACCGGCCACCATGGGATCGATATCGAACTGGGTCAGGCCAAGCGCATCGGTGAGATGGTTGAGAGCGATCTGCAGGCCGTAGAAAATCAGCAGCATCAGAACGAGGTCAGGCACGCCACGAATCAGCGTCGTGTAGCCCTCAAAAATCAGTGACAGCAGGCGATTGCGCGACAGCTTCGCGCCTGCGCCAATCAGACCCAGGATCACCGCCAGCAGCACCGAGCTCAGGGCGAGCTCAAGCGTGACCAGCGTGCCTTTTAAAATGACATCAGAGTAGCCATACAACATGGAAAAAGTCCTGTCGTGGGGTGGAAACGACGCTGCGCCGTCGTGCAGACGGGCAGCGCAGCTTCTGTTCTCGCATAGCCGATGACACAGGGTTGCTCCGACCAGAGAGATCGGGACAACCCAGGGCTTATTCTGTTATGCGAACAACAGAGGCGAGGACGACAGATCAGTCACCGTACACGTTGAAATTAAAGTATTTCTTCGCAATTTTGTCGTAGGTACCGTCTTTACGCATTGATTCAAATGCTTTATCGATGGCCGCTTTCAACTCGGTATCGTCTTTACGTAATCCCATACCGGTTCCGACACCGAAGATTTTATCGTCTTTCACGGCCGGACCTGCGAACGCATAGCTTTTACCGACAGGCTGTTTCAGGAAGCCTTCGGCGGCCTGGACTTCGTCCTGGAAGGCGGCGTCAATGCGGCCGGCGGTCAGATCCTGATAGACCAGATCCTGGTTGGCATAAGGCGTTACGGTCACGCCTTTTGGACGCCAGTACTCATTCGCGTAGGTTTCCTGAGTAGTGCCCTGCAGCACGCCGATGTTTTTGCCTTTCAGCGCCTCAGGCGTCGGCTCGATTTTTGATCCTTTCGGCGCGACTAAGCGTGCGTTAGCGGCATACAGTTTGTCTGAGAACGCAATCTCTTCCTGACGTTTAGCGGTGATGGACAGCGAGGAGATGATGGCATCGATTTTCTTCGCTTTCAGCGACGGAATCAGCGCATCAAAATCGCTTTCTACATAGGTACACTTGGTCTGGATACGTTTACAGATTTCGTTAGCCAGGTCGATATCAAAACCAACCAGCTGTCCTTGCGCGTTTTTCGACTCAAACGGCGGATATGTTGGGTCAGTGCCGACACGAATCGAGGTCGGTACTGCTGCAAATACGCTGGCCGCACTGGACAGGCCCAACATTAAAGAAAGAGCCAGAACACGCTTCTTCATAGATTACCCTCAAGTAAATTGCTTATTGTTATGTGATGCATGATGTGTGTTTGCGACGAACACTGCCTTTTCCTGTGCATGTTTCATGCCAGTTCTGCAGTTTTGCCGTCTGCCCAGCCGCCCGTTTGGTGACGAAAAGACTGGGTTTGTGAAAGGAATATATCAGTGATGTCGCAGAGAAAAAGCGATGTTGTGAACTTTTAGTTCAAGAAATGCAGGAACAGTGATCGCTCCCGCGTTTCTGCACCAAAGAAGGGCGAAAGAACACGCTTATGCACCTTGCCAGCGCACAAACAAGTCCTGCGGTAGTTCAATATCAAACTGATCAATGACCCGATTAACGGTCTGATCGACAAGCTGCTCGATAGTGGTTGGACGGTGGTAAAACGCCGGCACCGGCGGCATGATGATGGCCCCCAGTTCGGCCGCAGTCGTCATCATGCGCAGATGACCAATATGCAGCGGGGTTTCACGTACGCACAGGACCAGTTTACGCTGCTCTTTCAGCACCACGTCTGCTGCGCGCGTCAGCAGCGAGTCGCTGTAGCTGTGAACAATACCGGACAGGGTTTTCATTGAGCACGGCAGGATCACCATGCCCAACGTTTTGAACGACCCGGAGGAGATACTGGCGGCAATGTCCCGCACGTCATGAACCACGTCGGCCAGCGCCTGGACGTCCCGCAGGCTGTAGTCGCTTTCCAGGCTCAGCGTCTGACGTGCCGCATGGCTGATGATCAGATGGGTTTCCACGTCGCTGATCTGCTGCAAGACCTGCAATAGCCGGACGCCATAGATCACGCCGCTTGCGCCCGAAATACCAATAATGAGTCGTTTCATCGTTCAACCTTGCAGTGGCAAAGTGCACCATAATAGCGCAGACCGGCAGAAAACACAGAGGGCGGGATAAATCCCGCCCTCCTTTTTGCATTCGGGTTCGCTTACCCTTCGTTATGCAGTTCGAGGTTTTCGACTTCGTTTTGACGGGCGATGGCTTTCGCATCGTCGTTACGCAGGGATTCCAGATATTCAAGATAGCCCTGATCGACGTCTTTCGTCACGTAGATGCCGTTAAAGACGGAGCACTCAAACTGCACGATATCCGGGTTCTCTTCCCGTACGGCTTCGATAAGGTCATCGAGATCCTGGAAAATCAGCGCATCTGCTTTGATAATCTGGCGAATCTCTTCCACTTCACGGCCGTGGGCAATCAGCTCGGTCGCGCTGGGCATATCAATGCCGTAGACGTTAGGAAAGCGCACTTCCGGCGCGGCAGACGCAAGATAGACCTTTTTCGCGCCCGCCTCTCGCGCCATCTCGATAATCTGCTCGGAGGTGGTGCCACGAACAATTGAGTCATCAATCAGCAGCACGTTCTTATCGCGGAACTCAGCGCGGTTAGCGTTAAGCTTGCGGCGAACGGCGCTGCGGCGCAGTTGCTGGCCCGGCATGATAAAGGTGCGGCCCACGTAGCGGTTTTTCACAAACCCCTGACGGTAAGGCTTATCAAGGATGCGGGCGATTTCCAGCGCGGTATCCATCGAGGTTTCCGGAATGGGAATCACCACGTCGATATCCAGATCTTCCCACTCGCGGGCGATCTTCTGACCCAGCTTGGTGCCCATGCGCACGCGGGCGCTGTAGACCGAAATCTTATCCAGGAAGGAGTCCGGACGCGCAAAATAGACGTATTCGAACAGGCAAGGATTGTTTTTTGGATTTTCGGCACACTGACGGGTTGAAAGCTGCCCCTGCTCAGTGATGTAAACCGCTTCACCCGGTGCCACGTCACGGATAAATTCAAAACCCAGGGTATCCAGCGCCACGCTTTCGGAGGCGACCATGTACTCGGTACGGCCATCGGCAATGACGCGTTTGCCCAGCACCAGTGGCCGAATGCCGTTAGGATCGCGGAAGGCGACCATGCCGTGACCGATGATCATCGCCACCACGGCATAGGCGCCACGCACCTGCTGGTGGACGGCAGCGATGGCGGCAAACACGTTATCGGCTTCCAGCGGATAGTGCTGAAAACGATCCAGTTCCTGCGCAAAGATATTCAACAGGATTTCAGAATCGGAGGTGGTATTAACGTGACGGCGGCCTTTTTCGAACAGCTGCTTACGCAGCTCGTGGGCATTGGTCAGGTTACCGTTATGGGCAAGGGAAATACCGTACGGCGAGTTAACGTAGAATGGCTGGGCTTCAGAAGCGCTGGAGCTGCCCGCGGTAGGATAGCGTGCGTGACCAATCCCCATGTTGCCTTGTAAACGTTGCATATGACGCGCTTCGAAAACATCGCTGACCAGACCATTAGCCTTACGCAGGCGGAAGCAGTTCAGCGCATCGATGGTACAAATGCCTGCGGCATCCTGCCCACGGTGCTGGAGCACCGTTAACGCGTCATAGATCGACTGGTTGACCGGCATGAAACCGGTGATACCGACAATACCGCACATGTTGTCATTTCCTCATTAAGCCGTACGCCCGGTGGTCTCACCGGGGCAAAAAACTCGACGTGCTTTTCAGGTAGTCAAAAAACCATCTGATTATAGAACTGAACTCGGGAATAAGTTGAGACTGCTGCCAGTCCGGGCTCTTTGAAAAGCCCGTGAATGTATCCAGGAAGAACAGCAGAGCGGCCACGATGAGCACACCACGCAATGCCCCGAAACAAACGCCTAATACCCGATCGGTTCCCGACAGGCCAGTTTTCTCAACCAGCGAGCCGATAACGTAGTTCACGATTGCGCCCACAATCAGGGTCGCGATGAACAGCACCGCAATCGCGATTCCGTTACGAACCAGTTCGTCGTCAAAACCTGTGAACCAGACTGCAAGGTAGGCATAGTAATGACTGGCGACAAAAAACGCGCATCCCCAGGTAACAAGAGATAAGGCTTCGCGGACAAACCCTCGAACCAGGCTGACCAAAGCCGAAAAACCAACTACCGCAATAATGACGTAATCAATCCAGATCATGAACTCTTCCAGCGCCAGTGCCATTGCACCCCTGCTTCCAGTTCGGGGCGCATTCTAACAGAAAAAGAAAACGTTTGCGTAGGGGTTTTCAGGTTCTGCATCCATAAAAAAGGCGATGAAAAAATCCGTCTTCGCCTGTGTCATTTTCACCCCGCTAACAGGCTGAAAAGTTGTCAGAAATTTAGCGTCAAGCCGGGTCAGGCACTGCCGTTCTCATCCCGATTGGCGCTGCCTGTTATTTCTATCGGCAGCGCCAATCGGCGCTTTAGCGGGCGCTGTAAGACTTAACCACGCCGCTCAAGCCTGAAACGTTCTTCAGCTCGCCGACGGCCGCCTGCATCTTCGCTTTTGACGCATCCGGCCCCACATAAATGCGGGTGATTTGCCCCTGCACGGGCGTAGACGGCACGGTATAGGCCCGGTAACCCGACAGGCGCAGTTTCGCCACAATCTCGTTAACCTTGCTGGCGTTCTTGAGTGCGCCTAACTGAACAACGTAAGCCTGACCGGCAGGCTGCGTTTCTTTGGGCTGCTCCGCAGGCGCGGTTTTTTCCGCCGGCTGCGACTGCTCGGCCGGTTTGGTTTTTTCAACAGGCTTAGCCTGCTCAACCGGTTTGGTTTTTTCTACCGGTTTGCTCTGCGTCTGCTCGACCGACTTCGGTTTAGCCTGCTCAACCTGTTTGGGTCGGGTTGGCTCAACCGGCCTGGCTTTCGGCGCTGTCGTGGCCGGAGACGAATGGACCGGTGGCGGTGAGACCACGCTCGGTTCGCTACTTTGCTCGGGCTGACTACCGCCCTCAGCGGCGGCATCATCATCCGTATCAGAATGGCTGACCGCACTGCCTGCGCCTGCTGGCGGATGCGCAGGCAGCGACTGCGTCACCGGCGGCACCATTTCGCTGTCCTGCTGGTCATCGGGTTTGGGCACCAGCGGGATCGCGGCAAATTCTTCTTTATAATGTTTTTTCTTACCATCCAGCAGCCCCGGCAATACGATCACGCCGACGGCCACCAGAATAACGGTACCGACTAAACGGTTTTGAAACTTACTCGCCACGTCCTTTCTCCGTTTCAATCGATTCCATAACCTGCGCCACCGTCAGGAAAGAGCCGCAGACCAGAATAATATCCTGCGCTTCCGCCTGCTGGCGCGCCTGGTGCCAGGCCTGTTCAACATCCGCAAATGCCTGAGCGGACGTTACGTGCGCCATGAGCTGCTCCGCGCTGGCACCGCGCGGACCGGCCAAGGGTGCGCAATACCAGCAGTCCACCTGAGGTGCCAGGGCCGCCAGAGTGCCCGCAATGTCTTTATCGTGCAGCATCCCCACAACCGCATGGACGCGTCCGCTTTGCGGCAATGCAGCCAGTCGCGAGGCCAGATAGGTCGCCGCATGCGGATTGTGGGCAACGTCCAGAATCACCCGTGGGGATTCGCTGATGGTCTGAAAGCGTCCCGGTAAAATCGCCAGCGGCAGATGCGCACGAATGATTGCATCGCTCACGTTCAGCCCGGAGGCGCGCAGCGCCACCAGTGCGGTAGCCGCATTTGGCAACGGCACCTGAGGCAGCGGTAAATCATGCAGCTCGCCTTGCGCATCGCGCAGCGACCAGCTCTCTGCCTGCTGATGATAGTGCCAGTCGCGCCCGTGCTGCATTAACCGCGCACCTTTTTCACGGGCAACCTGAGCAATTGTGGCAGGCATATCAGGTTCACCGACCACGGCGGGTTTCGCCTGGCGGAAGACACCGGCTTTTTCCCGGCCAATACTTTCACGGTCCGGGCCAAGCCAGTCGGTATGATCCAGCGCGATACTGGTAATCACCGCGACATCCGCATCGACAATATTGGTCGCGTCCAGCCGACCGCCCAGCCCGACTTCCAGAATGACGACATCCAGCCCCGCCTGCTTAAACAGGTTAAGCGCCGACAGCGTGCCAAATTCAAAGTAGGTCAGAGAAACCGTACCCCGTCCGGCCTCAATGTCGGCAAAACTGGCGCTGTGTTGGGCTTCACTAAGTTCCTGCCCCTGAATCCGGACGCGCTCGGTGTAGCGCACAAGGTGCGGCGAGCTGTAAACCCCAACCCGATAGCCGGCTGCCATCAGTAAGGTTTCCAGGGTGCGACAGGTGGTACCTTTGCCATTGGTGCCCGCAACGGTAAAAACGAAGGGTGCAGGCTTGAGCAGGTCCAGACCTTGCGCCACCTGGCGAATACGATCCAGGCCCAGTTCAATCGTCTGAGAGTGGAGGTGCTCAAGATAATAAAGCCACGTGGCCAAAGGCGACGTGGCTTGAGGAAGGTGAAGATTGTCCATATGTCCCGTTTTGCAAATTTATACCCGATGAAAGCCGCAAGGTATACGGTGCATTGGTGGAAGGCGCGACCTGCGCGCCTTCTGTCTCCTGTCAGGCCTCGTTGCTCTCCGGATGGATCGTCGCAGGTGCGAACGCTTCACCGTCGTGCAGCGGTGCGGGCAGATTCATCATTTTTGCCAGCAGACTCGCCAGTTTATAGCGCATTTCCGGACGACGAATGATCATATCAATCGCCCCTTTCTCGATCAAAAACTCACTCCGCTGGAAGCCCGGCGGCAGTTTTTCACGAACGGTCTGCTCAATCACACGTGGACCCGCGAAGCCGATCAGGGCTTTAGGTTCGGCAATATTCAGATCGCCCAGCATCGCAAAGCTGGCAGACACGCCGCCCATGGTCGGGTCGGTCAGCACCGAAATATACGGCAGACCGCGTTCCTGCATTTTCGCCAGCGCGGCACTGGTTTTGGCCATCTGCATCAGCGACATTAACGCTTCCTGCATACGCGCACCGCCACTGGCGGAGAAGCAGATCAGCGGGCAGTTATCTTCCAGCGCCTGCTCAACAGCCCGGACGAAACGTGCGCCAACCACCGATCCCATTGAGCCGCCCATAAAGGCGAATTCAAAGGCGGCCGCCACAACCGGCATACCGTGCAGCTGACCTTTCATCACGATCAGCGCATCTTTCTCATTCGTGGCTTTCTGTGCAGCAACCAGACGATCTTTATACTTTTTGGAATCCCGGAACTTCAACAGATCCTTGGGTTCCAGCTCGCTGCCCAGCTCAACCAGCGTGCCCTGATCGAGCAGGCTCGCCAGGCGCTCACGGGCATGCATGCGCATGTGGTGGTCGCACTTAGGGCAGACCTCAAGATTACGCTCCAGCTCGGCACGATAAAGTACCTGGCCACAGCTGTCGCATTTTGTCCACACTCCTTCCGGAATACTGGCGCGACTTGTGGGCGTAATGTTGCTTTTATTAAGAATGCGTTCAATCCAGCTCATTGATGACCTTTCTGTTTAAAACTGACCTGGTCCAGTCGTCTTGATACTGCTGAAAACCGCTTCAGCAGACGGTAAATGTCGCTCATTAAACCACAACCAATTAAGACTGTGGATAAAAATCTGGTCTTACCCCTGAGCAACGCGGCTACTCAGGGATAATTTTACTGCTTAGCCTGGCGGCGATGGCGCCAGATTTCAATCACACCTGGCAGAATCGACACCACGATGATCCCGAGGATAAGCAGCTTAAGGTTTTCCTGTACCACGGGCAAATCGCCAAACAGATAACCCGCATAGGAAAACAGCAGCACCCAGGCCAGCGCGCCCGCGACGTTAAACAGGGCGAAGTGGCGGTAGGACATGTGCCCCATTCCGGCGACGAAAGGCGCAAAGGTCCGCACGATGGGCACGAAGCGCGCCAGGATAATGGTTTTCCCACCGTGCCGGGCATAAAAGGCATGGGTTTTATCCAGATAGCTGCGGCGGAAAATTTTCGAGTTCGGGTTGCTGAACAGCCGTTCGCCAAAGAGTTTGCCGATGGTGTAGTTCACGGCGTCCCCCAGAATAGCGGCAATGACCAATAGCGCCACCATGAGATGCACGTTGAGATCGTTACCCGGCAACGCGGCCAGCGCCCCTGCCACGAACAGCAGTGAATCACCCGGCAAAAACGGCGTGACGACTAAGCCCGTTTCGCAGAACAAAATCAGAAACAGGATGGCGTAGATCCAGATGCCATACTGCGCGACTAATTCGGCCAGATGCACATCAATGTGCAGAATAAAATCGACCACAAAATGGATAAACTCCATAACGATCCCTTGTACGTAAGGTTAATTAATCCGCGAGGAACAATGGCCCCATCGCCGGCTGAGGTAAAGCAAAATGCACGGGATAATCCACCGCCACCAGATAAAGCCCTTCGGCTTTCGCCGTTGCCGCCGCCAGCGTGCGATCTTTAGCCGCCAGCAGTTCCGCCATCCAGGATTCTGACTGATTGCCGCAGCCAATTTCCATCAGACTACCGACAATATTGCGCACCATATGGTGCACAAACGCATTGGCTTTAATATCGACAATCACATAAGGCCCGTGGCGCGTGACGTTCAGGTGCATCACGTTGCGCCACGGCGTTCGCGACTGACACTGCACGGCGCGGAAAGAGGTAAAATCATTCTCGCCCAGCAGGCACTGTCCGGCGCGCTGCATCTTTTCTACATCCAGAGGATAGTAAAAATGCGTCACGCCATTACCCAGAATCGCCGGACGGAGCCGCTGATTGTAGATCAAATAGCGATAACGCCTGGCGGTTGCGCTAAAACGCGCGTGAAAGTCGTCCGGCACCGCCTTGACCCAACGTACGGCGATATCGTCTGGCAGATTGGCGTTCACGCCCAGCGTCCAGGCGGCATCGGCGCGCTGCGCAACGGTTTCAAAATGTACTACCTGGCCGGTGCCGTGTACGCCAGCATCGGTGCGGCCGGCACAGAACACGCTGACCGGATGGTCGGCCACTTTCGACAGCGCCCGTTCCAGCTTTTCCTGCACGCTGCGCACTTCCTGCTGACGTTGCCAGCCATAGTAGCGGCTGCCGTCGTACTCGATGCCCAGTGCCAGTTTTTGTGTCTGACCTTCTGACATCAGTACATGTACTCCTGAACCAGCTTCTCAGCGGTCTTCACCGCCATCAGCGCACCGCCGAAACGGACGTTGTCGGCCACCGACCAGAACTGCAACAGCTCAGGAATGCCGTAGTCGTTACGCACACAGCCAATGCTCAGTTCATCGCTGCCCGAGGCATCGGTAACCGGCGTCGGCACCGCATCCTCTTCGCTCAGATGAATATCCGCAGCCAGCGCCAGCTCTGCCCTTGCCTCTTCCGCCGACAGCGGGCGCAGGTTTTCAATATGTACGATCTGCGCATTGCCATAAAATACCGGCGCCTGAATGCTGCTGACCGCCACGGGCAAACCCTCGTCCTGCAGGACTTTACGTACCTGATCGACCAGGCGGCGCTCGCTTTCTACGCTGCCTTCGCTATCTGCCAGCTGCGGCAGAAGGTTAAAGGCCAGCTGGCGGCCAAAATGGTGTTCGTCAGCGGGCACGCCGTTCAGCAGACGCGCACTCTCACCGGCCAGCGCATCCACGGCCACTTTGCCGTGGGTGGAGACAGAGATCAGATTGGTGACCTGTAAACGGCCCAAACCTGCCGCATCCACCAGCGGTTTGATTGCCGTCAGCAGTTGACTCACCAGATTATCCGCCACGCTGATGATGTTGCGATTACGGTAATCGGCCAGCACCTGTGGATTCACATCCGGCACCACCAGCGGCACGTCCGGTGACAGGGCAAACAGCTCGCTGCTGTCGATCACCAGACAGCCCGCGCCCGCCGCCTCTTCGGCATAGCGTTCTGATGCATCGCGACCGGCAACAAAAAAGGCCAGCTGCGCCTGTGACCAGTCAAACCCGGCCGCGTCTTCAACGCGCACAGAACGTCCTTCAAAACGTTTGATTTCACCGGCACCGTTGTCGCTCGCCAGCAAATACAATTCACCAACCGGGAACTGGCGTTGAGCCAGTAGTTCCAGTACAGCGTTCCCTACTGCGCCTGTTGCGCCCAGTAGCGCAATATTCCAGCCGTCAGACATGTTGGTTTACCTCAGACAATGACATAAAAACAGAAGGCGGTGATGTCACCGCCCGGGGATTCAGAATTATCCCTACCTTCAGCCGCGCGTAACCCGGCTGAACCCATCAGGTTGAGGATAATATGGCGTTAAAGCCCAGCTGAATAAGCTGCTCAGCGGTGGCTTCATTATCACAGTTCACCTGTAATGATGACCATTCGCGACGCTCTTCATACTGTTTGCGCAGGCGGTCAAACTCGCCCGGTTTTGCCGCCACTTTTCGCAGAGGCGCATCATCGCGGCGCACATCATACACCAGATGCACTAACCGTTTCAGCGTTGGCTGATCGAGCGGCCCGTTCAGGCTGATCTGGCTGAATTCCGGCGTCGGTAGCAGGCTACTCAGCGGCACCTGCTGCGGTTGACCAATAAAGTCACACCAGGCCTCAAAAACCTGGGTGGTGCCGCGCGCCTTGCCCTCCAGGGTGTAACCAGCAATGTGGGCCGTCGCGATATCCACCTTATCCAGCAGCGCCAGGGAGAGATCCGGTTCAGGTTCCCAGACGTCCAGCACCACGCTGAGATCGTGACGCATGTTCAGGACTTCCAGCAGCGCGGCGTTATCCACCACCGGGCCGCGGCAGGCGTTAATCAAAATGGTATTCGGCTTCAGCGCCATCAGCCGCGCGGCATCGGCCAGATGCCAGCTCTTGTAGGGTCCAGATTTAAACAGCGGCGTATGAAACGTTAAAATATCGGCCTGTTCCACCAGCGCATCGAGCGAGTGAAAATCCTCTTTGTCACCCCGGTCAGCGCGCGGCGGATCGCACAGCAGGGTTTTCACGCCCCAGGCTTCAAGGCGTTTCTGCAATCGCCCGCCCACGTTACCGACGCCAACGATGCCCACCGTGCGATCGCGCAACTGAAAACCGTCGCGCTCCGCCAGCAGCAGCAAGGCAGAAAAAACATACTCTACGACGGCGATCGCGTTACAGCCCGGCGCGGCAGAGAAGGCAATGCCCGCCTGCTCAAGCCAGTCTTCGTCAATATGATCTGTGCCCGCGGTTGCCGTGCCGACAAACTTTACGGGCTTGTCCTGCAGTAGCGCAGCGTTAACCTGAGTCACGGAACGCACCATCAGGCCATCGGCATCGGCCAGTTGGGCTTCAGGAAGCGGCCTGCCAGGGACAGCGACCACCTCGCCCGTGCGGCTAAAGAGTTCACGGGCATAGGGCATGTTTTCATCGACGAGAATTTTCACCACGGCTTTCCTGTGTGTTGCATTTAAGGGCGCTATTTTGGCACAAAAGCTCCGCGTTAGCCTAACCACGCTGTACAGTGAGTGCTAAGGCTGGCAGAAAAGGGCAACACAGGCGTACACTGCGGCGGGTCTGAGGCTGGAGTCATATTATGTTCTTTTTGTTCCCGCTGTTTGCGGTCTTGATTTGGTCGGTTAATGCTATCGTTAATAAATTATCGGCGAGTGCCATCGAGCCTGCGGCGATTTCTTTTTATCGCTGGCTACTGGCGTTGCTGGTCCTGACCCCGTTTGTGTTACCGGGTGTGATACGGCAATGGCAGACGATCCGGCCGCACCTCTTGCGCTTGATGGTTCTGGGTCTGCTGGGCATGGCGCTGTACCAAAGTCTGGCCTACTATGCCGCGCACAGCGTGAGCGCCCTGTTTATGGGTATTATCGCCGCGCTAATCCCACTGTTAACGGTATTGCTCAGTGTGGTCATACTGCGCATTGCCCCGACCGTGGGGATTCTGGCGGGCAGCCTGATCTCCTTTTGTGGCTTAATCTGGTTGGTCAGCGCAGGCAATCTTGATCAGTTGCTGCATCACGGCATCGGAGCAGGTGAAGCCATGATGCTGGCGGCCTCAGCCAGCTATGCGCTTTATGGCGTGATGACCAAACGCTGGTCAATTCCGCTGCCGGTCTGGCAGAGCCTGTATGTGCAAATTGCCTTTGGCGTTCTGTTGCTGTTACCCGGCTTTCTGATGACGCCGGACGTGGCGCTTACGCCGCGTAACCTTCCGCTGGTGGCTTTTGCCGGGCTGTTTGCCTCGATTCTTGCCCCCTGGCTGTGGATCCATGGCGTGCAAAAATTAGGTGCCAGCATCACCAGCATCTTTATGAATTTGACGCCGGTTTTTACCGCCCTGATTGCGGTGCTGTTTCTGCATGAGCATCTGCACAGCTATCACTGGATCGGCGGCGGTCTGACGCTGACGGGCGTTTTGCTGGCACAGCGGCTGCGCAGGCCACTTAGCGCGCGCAAATCGATCAAGGCCGATCCGCGCTAAAATTGACGGAAACACGCAGTCCGCCCAGTAACGGACTGCTCTCCAGCGTGACGGCCGCCCCGTGCCAGGCACAAATATCCTGTACCAGCGCCAGTCCAATGCCCGCTCCGGCCTGCATCGCGGCATTATCCAGCCGGATAAAAGGCCGCAGTGCTTTTTGTTGCTCTTCCCGGCTAATCCCCGGCCCCGAGTCTTCAATTTGCAGCCTGCCGTTCTCTACGCGGGCCGTAATCATGCCCTGCGCTGGCGTGTACTTAATCGCGTTATCCAGCAGGTTGGCGCACAGCTCGCCCAGCAACAGCGCATCGCCTTCCACCTCACCGTGCTCATCCCCTTCGTAACCCAGGTCAATCTGTTTCGCGCGCGCCGCTGCATAACGACTCAGGCACGCTTCACGCACCACTGCCGCCAAATCCACCCGCGTCATGGGTTTATCTTCCCCGTGACGGGCTTTGATGCGCGCCAGTTGTAACAGACGGTCGGTGAGCAGAATGGTGTCATCCAGCGTGTAATGCATGCTCTGTAGACTTTCCCGCCACTGTTCGGGCCGATCGCTATCCAGCGCCGTGCTAATCTGCGTTTTCAGAATGGTGAGCGGTGTGCGTAGCTGATGCGCGGCATCAGCGCTGAACCGATCCTGCCGTGCCAGCAATTTTCTCAGCCGTTCCAGATAGCGGTTAAAGGCCACAATGAGCGGCTGAAGTTCCGACCAGGGCAGCGAAGGCAGCGGGGTCAGTTCAGCACCGTCGCGGCGCAGGACAATCTTTGACAGCCGACGTAAAGGCCGTAATACCCGGCGCAGCATCATGCTCGCCAGCAACAAGGCGATGAGCACCAGCGCGCTCTGGCTAAGTAAGGCTGTACGCATCAGCCCCTGGGCAAACGCCTCACGGGAATGGATAGTTTCCGCCACCAGCACCAGCGCCATACCTTCCACGCCCGCCTCGCTGACCGGCTGCCATAAGGCCGCGACCCGAATGCGCTGTTTCTGGTAAAACCCGTCATAAAAATGGACTAACGCAGGATAGGCTTCAGACATCTCGCTGGTGGCCGGAATCGGCGGCAGCCCGTCATAACCCGACAGCGTTTTACCCTGGGGCGAAATCACCTGGTAAAACAGGCGATCGTTCATATTACGCTCAAAGCTGTCGAGCACGACCCAGGGCACATCGACCTCCAGATGCTGATGACGTACCACCAGCCGCTCGGCAACGGTGCGCGCAGAGGCCAGCAGCGAACGATCGTAGGCCTGATTCGCCGCCGCCAGGCCGCTCTGGTAATGCGTATAAACTGACAGAATCCACAGCAGGAGCAATGGCAGTCCCAGCCAGGCGAGCAGCTCTCCCCGTAGCGAGGTGATTAATCGCATGCCAGGGTTTCCAGGCTGTAACCCAGACCGCGTAGCGTCACAATACCGACATCACTTCCGGCCAGTTTTTTGCGCACCCGATGCACATAGAGTTCAATACTTTCCGGGCTGGCTTCATCCGCCAGCGTAAAGGTTTGTTCATACAAATGTTGCCGCGAGACCGGGCGACCCTGACGCTGCATCAGCGTGGTCAGCACGCTGGATTCTCGCGGCGTCAGCGCCAGCGGTTTTTCGGCCAGCAAAAAGTAACCCTCGCCGTTCAGCACCAACTGACCCAGCGTTTGGTTTTGTGGCGATTGCCCCTGAGAACGCCGCAGTAGCGCTCGCAGGCGCGCGTCCAGCTCATCCAGTTCAAAGGGTTTGGTCAGATAGTCATCCGCCCCCGTGTTCAGACCGCGCACGCGGTCATCCAGCGTAGTGCGCGCGGTCAGCATCAGTACCGGCACAGTTTGTCCCCGGCGGCGCAGCCGGGTTAATACTTCAATGCCGTCCAGGCGCGGCAGAGAGACATCCAGTACGACCAGCGCATAATCTTCGCTTTGCAGGCTGTGATCGGCCGCCAGGCCGTCCGCCACCCAGTCCACAGCAAAGCCTTTTTGTGTTAACGCTTTCTGTAACCACCGCGCCAGCTCGGCCGTGTCTTCCACCAGTAAGAGACGCATATCACATCCTTTCACTAAACCTCATGAATGAAAGGTAAATGAAAGGTTGCTGTTTTAACAATTCAATAACACCGAATAGTCGGTAGTAATCACACTCTGAAACAAAGATGGAGCGCACGATGAAAAAAATAATCCACACCGCCCTCGCCTCTGCCCTACTGGCTTTTATGTTCTCCTCATCAGGTTATGCTGCTGCACCCGACAGAACAGAATGCATCGCACCGGCTAAACCCGGCGGCGGTTTTGACCTGACCTGTAAGCTGATTCAGGTTTCGCTGATGGAAACGAAGCAGATCGAGAAGCCGATGCGCATTACCTACATGCCAGGTGGCGTAGGCGCGGTGGCCTATAACGCGATCGTTGCGCAGCGTCCTGCCGAAGCCGGTACGGTCGTGGCCTTTTCGGGGGGATCGCTGCTGAACCTGTCTCAGGGAAAATTTGGTCGCTACTCGGTTGATGACGTGAAGTGGCTGGCGGCGATCGGTACCGATTACGGCATGATTGCCGTGCGTGAAGACGCGCCGTGGAAAAACCTGGGCGAACTCATGGCGGATATGAAAAAAGATCCCACCAAAGTGGTGGTGGGTGCGGGTGCCTCTATCGGCAGCCAGGACTGGATGAAAACGGCGCTGGTCGCAAAAGAAGCCGGTATTGATCCGCGCAAAATGCGCTATGTCGCGTTTGAAGGCGGTGGTGAAGTCGTCACCGCCCTGCTGGGTAATCATATTCAGGTGATGTCTGGCGATCTCAGCGAGATGGTGCCGCATTTACAAGGGGGCAAACTGCGCGTGCTGGCGGTAATGGCAGACAAACGCCTGCCCGATCAGCTGGCCTCGATTCCTACCGCCAAAGAGCAGGGCTTTAACGTGGAATGGCCGATTATTCGCGGCTTCTATCTTGGCCCTAAAGTCAGCGATGCCGATTATCAGTGGTGGCAGAGCGCCTTTGAGAAAATGGTGCAAACCCCGGAATTCAAGAAGCAGCGTGAACTGCGAGGCCTGTTCGAATTCAATATGTTTGGCGCTGAACTGGATAAATACGTGAAAGACCAGGTTGCCGCCTATCGCGAGCAGGCGAAATCCTTTGGTCTGGCTAAGTAAGCGGGAGAGATCATGAGCGATCGTATTTTTGCCACCTTGTGGCTAGTGCTGTGCCTGGCGGGACTGGTTATCGCCTGGCAGATTCAGAGTGAATACAGCTATGAGCCTGTCGGCCCACGTCCTTTTCCGCTGGTGCTTCTCAGCCTGATGGCTTTCTGTGCCGTGATGCTGCTGCTGAGAAAACCGGATGCCATCCAGTGGCCCACGCCCGCCACACTGAAACGCCTGGTGGCGCTGGCGGCGATGATGCTGGTGTACGGCGGGATGTTTGAAACCCTGGGCTTCCCGTTAGCGACCTCGCTGCTGACGTTTGGTATCGGCCTGCTGTTTGGCGCGCGCTGGTGGGCCGCTGTGCTGTCCGGCGGTGTAATGGGATGGTCACTGTTTTACGCCTTCGACCATCTACTGGACGTTACCTTGCCTGCTGGCAGCCTGTTTAATTAAGGAGAGAAATGATGGAAACCTGGTCTTTCCTGATGCACGGCTTTGCCGTTGCCATGACGCCGGAAAATCTGCTGATTGCCCTTATCGGCTGCTTTATCGGCACGATCGTAGGCTTACTGCCGGGACTCGGGCCGATCAACGGCGTAGCGATTTTGATGCCGCTGGCGTTCGCCCTGCACCTGCCTGCAGAATCCGCGTTGATTCTGCTGGCCACCGTTTATCTGGGCTGTGAATACGGCGGACGTATTTCGTCGATACTGCTCAACGTTCCGGGCGATGCCGGCGCCATTATGACCGCACTGGATGGCTATCCGATGGCGCAGCAAGGAAAAGCGGGCGTGGCGCTCTCTATCTCTGCCGTCAGCTCCTTTGTCGGTTCCACCATCGCTATCATCGGCATCATCTTATTCGCACCGCTGCTGGCCCGCTGGTCGCTGGCGTTTGGCCCGGCCGAATATTTTGCGCTTATGGTCTTCGCCATTGCCTGTCTGGGCAGCATGATGAGTCAGAACCCGCTTAAATCATTCCTGTCGGCGTTGATCGGGCTGAGCATGGCGACCGTGGGCGTGGATGCGAATACCGGCGTCTATCGCTTCACCTTTGACAGCGTTCACCTTTCTGACGGCATCCAGTTTGTCGTGGTCGTCATTGGCCTGTTCTCAGTGAGCGAAATTTTGCTGATGCTGGAATCCACCCATAGCGGGCAAAAGGTGGTGCGTGCCAGTGGCCGCATGATGTTCAATATGAAAGAGGCCGCTATGTCTACGGGTGCCACACTGCGTGCCTCATTTATCGGCTTCTTTGTGGGCGTGCTGCCCGGCGCGGGCGCCACTATCGCCAGTGCTATCGCCTACATGGCCGAGAAAAAAATCACTGGCAGCGATCAGTTTGGTAAGGGCGATATTCGCGGTGTGGCTGCGCCGGAAGCGGCGAACAACGCCTCCGCCTGCGGCTCGTTTATTCCGATGCTGACCCTGGGCATTCCCGGTTCCGGCACCACCGCGGTCATGGTCGGTGCGCTGACGCTGTACAACATCACGCCTGGACCTGCGATGTTTACCGAACAGCCGGATATCGTCTGGGGACTGATTGCCGCGCTGCTGATTGGTAACCTGATGCTGCTGATCATGAACATCCCGATGATCAACGTGTTTGCGCGGATGCTGACGATTCCGCTGTGGTTTTTAGTTCCGGCTATCGCCGCCATCTCGGCCGTGGGCGTTTATGCGGTGCACAGCACCACCTTTGACCTGCTGCTGATGGTCGGACTGGGGATTTTCGGCTATATCCTGCGGAAAATGGATTTCCCCATGTCACCGCTGATTTTAGGTTTCGTGCTGGGTGAAATGCTGGAGCAAAACCTGCGGCGTGCCTTGTCGATCAGCAACGGTGAGATGGGCATTCTGTGGGAAAGTCCGATTGCGAAAGTCCTGTTGATCCTCGCCGTTGCCGTATTAATCGTGCCGCTGCTATGGAAACGGCTGCGCCGTAAGCCCGCTCCCGCGCATCAGTAAGTAAATCTTTGTTCGAAACACACAAGCCCCGTGGATTTCCCAGGGGCTTTTGTTATCATAGTGTATTCTGTTTCCGGCGCACCCCACGCTGTTCTGTTTCCCAAGGAATCCGCCATGCAACCTGTCAGCGGCCCCGGTGTGCCGGTCGGCGATCGTTCATCTGTTAATCCGCAAACTGACGCCCCGCGTACGGGAAGTGTTGCCGGTGAACAACCCCTTTCTCCTGCCCAGCGCACGACGCTTGAGCGCCTGATTGTGCGCATCATGTCGCTCAGCACGCTTAAAGCGCCTGAGCTCTGGGCCGGCCTGCGTCATGAAGTCGGTGTTAAAAGCGAAGCAGAACTCCAGTCACGCCATTTTCCGGCTGCGGAGCAGTTTCTTAACAACCGCCTGGCGCAGGTGCAGACCGGTCACGGTACGCGTCAGTTAATGACGCAACTCACCGACCTGTTGCCCAAAGGCAATAACCGCCAGGCGGTAAGTGATTTTATCCGCCAGCAGTTTGGTCAGACGGTGCTGAGCGCATTAACCCAGGATCAGCTTCGTCAGGTGCTGACCATGCTGCAAAATGGTCAGATGGCCATTCCGCAACCTCAGCAGAGCCGCAGCAGCGATCGCACGCTGCTGCCTGCCGAGCATCAGGCGCTGAATCAGCAAATTGTTCGCCTGGCTGCCGCAACGGGCGAATCCAGTGGCAAAATATGGACCGCCGCACTAAAGCTGGTAAACCTGACCAGCGGCGATCCGATCCCGTCACGCCACTATCCGCTGCTCACTCAGTATTTACAGGTCCGTCAGACGTTAAGCCAGCACAGTGCGCCGACGTTGCAGCTGATTGAAACCTCGCTTAAACACCCTCTGGATCAGCGTGAACAGCAGATGCTGGAAGACTACAGCCTGCAACGCTTTCAGGCCACGCCTCAGATGGTGCTGACCCCGACGCAAACCCAGGATCTGCTTAACTTCCTGTTTGCACGTCGCGCAGAAAGAGCACACGAGCAAGCCCTGGCCGATAACGAACTGAATCCGCATCCCATCTGGGCGCCCATCTCCGGCTCGCTGCCGCCTGTGCTGCAGCCGCTGGCAGCGCGCCCGGTGCTGAGCGCGGTCGTCGGGTTAATCGTTCTGGCCTTTTTACTCTGGCTGGTGCTGTAAGTTAACACCCACAGGATGCCGCAGAAGCCGTCTGCGGCCATTCTCCCGGCTCGTCGCCCCATGCCATGGGATGGCCATCGCGCTTCCAGAAATCCAGCCCGCCAATCAGTTCTTTGACCTTAAATCCCAGCAACGCCAGCTGATAAGCCGCTTTGGTCGAACCATTGCAGCCAATGCCATCACAGTACGTCACATACAGCAGGTTGCGATCCAGTCCGGCCGTGCTGGCTTCATTCATTTCCCGATGCGGAAAATTTATTGCTCCGCAGAGATGACCGGCGCGGTAAGCCTCGATCTGACGGGCATCAATGACGACAACGCCCGGTCGCTGATGGGCCAGATCGTCAGCCAGATCCCAGGCATCGGTGTAATAAGCCAGTTTGGCCTGCAGATATGCAAGGCTCTGCTGCGGTGACGCGGGGGGAAAACCTAAAACAGATGACATCGTTTTTTCTCCTGTTGTGGCAGACAGGCAGTTTACGGCAAAGTGGACTGATGGATAATACCGCTTTTAATGAGCCCATAAGACCACGATGACTTCCCCGCTGCTGCAACTGTTTCATCATCAGGCAACTGGCGGTCTGCGCGACCGCCTGTGCGCCACGCTTCGCCAGTGGATAGAGACCGCGCACCTTCAGGCGGGTCAGAAACTGCCCTCCAGCCGTCAGCTGGCTGCCGATTTGAATCTGTCACGCGTTACGGTTGAAGCGGCTTACGCTCAGCTTGAAAGTGAAGGCTACCTGCGGCGGGAGTCCGGTCGCGGTAGCTTCGTTGCCATCACGCTGCCGGTCAGCGCGCCGCGCCCCCGCGCCGACCGCATGGCGCATTTCTCGCAGCGCGGCCATCAGATACTGGCGACAGGCGGTTGTCAGGATGTGCCCTTTCCGTATGCCTTTTCGGCAGGTTCGCCAGATTTGCGCGCCTTTCCTCATCCTCTCTGGCGGCGCTTAACCGCCCGCGTGCAGCGCACTGCAGGCCCTGGCGTCATGGGCTATGGCGATCCGTTGGGGTACCTGCCACTTCGCCACGCGCTTGCAGACTACCTTGCCCTGTCTCGTGGGGTTCACTGTGAGGCTGAGCAGGTGATTATTTTGACCAGTTCACAGCAGGCGCTGCAGCTGCTGTCGTTAATGCTGATTGATCCCGGTGATAAGATCTGGATGGAAGAGCCGGGCTATGCGGGGGCGCGCAATGCCTTTCTTGCTGCAGGCGCACGGGTGCGCGGCATTCAGGTGGATGCCGAGGGGGCGATTCCTCAAGCCGGAACAGCAAAGCTGATGTATCTGACGCCTTCGCATCAGTATCCCACCGGCGTGTCATTAAGCCTGCCGCGCCGTCTGGCCTGGCTGGACTGGGCACGGCGCAACGGCAGTTGGCTGATTGAAGACGATTACGACAGCGAGTTTCACTATGACGATCGCCCTGCGTCTGCGCTGCACGGGCTCGACAACGATAACCGGGTCATTACTCTCGGCACATTTTCAAAATCGCTGTTTCCGTCGCTTCGTCTGGCATGGATGGTGGTGCCCGGCCCGCTGGTCGCGCCCTTAGGTCGCGCGCGCAGCCTGCTTGACGGGCACAGCGCCCTGCTGCCCCAGGCGGTAACGGCGGAATTTATGCAGCAGGGGCATTTTGCCAGCCACCTGCGTTTGATGCGCCAGCTTTACCATAGCCGCCGCGATCGCTTACTCGAGCAGATAGCGCAACGCCTGACGCCCTGGCTCAGGCCCTTTCCCTGCCCGGGTGGACTGCAGACAACCGTTGCTCTGCGGCAGGGCGACGAAGCGAAGCTGAGCTTACAGGCCGAGAAGATGGGGTTATTGCTGCCTCGCCTGAGTCCGCTCTACGGCGATGGCGCGCGTCAGCAAGGCTGGATTCTGGGTTTTGCGGCGCTGACGCCGGATGAGATAGTGGCCGGGTGCGATAAGCTGGTGAGGCTGCTTTCATCGGGCTCATCACCCAACCGTCGCTGAGGGATAACCAAAACAAAAAAGGCCGGCAAGCCGACCTTTTCGCAAGGTTCACGTCGTGCCGGGCAGCGCGACGCCACGTTTTTAACCGGGCATTAAGCCTGGTATTTACGCATTGTCAGCGTGGCGTTGGTGCCACCAAAGCCAAAGCTGTTTGACATTACCGTGGTCAGCGCTTTTTCAGTTGGCTGAGTCACAATATTCATCCCTTCTGCCGCCGCGTCCAGCGAGCTGATATTGATGCTTGGGGCAATAAAACCGTGCTCCAGCATCAGCAGCGAGTAGATAGCTTCCTGCACGCCCGCCGCCCCTAAGGAGTGGCCGGTCATCGCTTTGGTTGCAGAAATATACGGCGTGTTGTCGCCGAACACTTCGCGAATGGCACCCAGCTCTTTCACATCACCGACTGGCGTAGAGGTTCCGTGGCTGTTCAGGTAGTCGATTGGCGTATCCACACCGTGCATCGCCATCTTCATGCAGCGCACTGCGCCTTCACCAGATGGCGCAACCATGTCTGCTCCGTCCGACGTTGCGCCATAGCCCACGATTTCAGCGTAGATGTGCGCGCCACGCGCCAGCGCATGTTCCAGTTCTTCAACCACGACCATACCGCCGCCGCCCGCAATGACGAAGCCATCACGTTCGTTGTCATAGGTCCGTGAGGCTTTTTCTGGCGTGTCGTTATAACGCGTAGAAAGTGCGCCCATTGCATCGAACTCACAGGCCATTTCCCAGCACAGCTCTTCGCCGCCGCCCGCAAAAACGATATCCTGTTTGCCCAGTTGAATCTGTTCAACCGCGTTACCGATACAGTGCGCGGAGGTCGCACAGGCAGAGCTGATTGAATAGTTCACGCCGTGGATTTTAAACGGCGTAGCCAGACAGGCTGAAACGCCTGACGCCATTGCCTTAGTCACCACATAAGGCCCTACGGCTTTCAGACCGCGTGGGCTGCGCATGGCATCCGCACCAAAAACCTGAAAACGTGGGGAACCACCGCCAGATCCTGCAATCAGACCTACGCGAGGGTTATTCTGGTAAGCTTCGTTGCTCAGGCCAGAATCTTTGATGGCTTCTTCCATAGACAGGTAAGCATAGATGGACGCATCACTCATAAAACGCACAACTTTGCGATCGATGAGGCCGGTAGTATCGAGTTTAACGTTACCCCAGACGTGACTACGCATGCCGGAATCTTTCATCTCCTGGGAAAAAGTGATGCCTGAGCGGCCCTCACGCAGAGATGCCAGCACCTCTTGCTGGTTATTACCAATACTGGAAACGATCCCTAAGCCAGTAATCACAGCACGTTTCATTCAATCTTCCTCACCACTTCTGTTATTTGACGAGCACTCTAGCTTACACTTGTACGCCGAACAAGTCCGATCAGCCATTTCCTTTTGTAAATTTGCGTCATGTCACGCCGACCGATAAGATCCTGACACTCCCTGAAAAATGAGCCTTTACTGTGAAAACACCCCAGGTTGAACACGCCAGACTGAGCTGGAACGAACAGGGTACACCTGTTTCCCGAGCGTTTGACGACGTCTATTTTTCCAATGACAACGGTCTGGAAGAGACACGTTATGTCTTTCTGGGTGGCAATGATTTCCCACAACGCTTTCATCAGCACCCGCGCGATCTGCTCATTGTTGCCGAAAGCGGGTTTGGCACAGGCCTGAACTTTCTCACGCTCTGGCAGGCCTTTGATTCCTTCCAGCAACATTATCCTGACGCGCCCCTAAAACGTCTGCACTTCATCAGTTTTGAAAAATTCCCCCTGACGCAGGCCGATTTAACGGCGGCCCACCAGCACTGGTCCGAACTGGCCCCCTGGGCCGAACAGCTCCAGCACCAGTGGCCGCTGGCACTGCCAGGCTGCCAGCGGGTGTTATTTGATTCGGGCCGCGTCACACTGGACCTGTGGTTAGGCGATATTAATGCGCTAATTGATAATTTTGATGACAGTCTGCATCGCCAGGTGGATGCCTGGTTTCTGGATGGCTTTGCGCCGTCGAAAAATCCCGATATGTGGACGCCGGAACTGTTTGCGTCGATGGCGAAACTGGCCCGGCCAGGGGGCACATTTGCGACCTTTACGGCAGCGGGTTTTGTGCGGCGCGGGTTGCAACAGGCGGGCTTTGCGGTGACCCGGCGTAAAGGCTTTGGGCCGAAACGGGAAATGCTGTGCGGTTCGCTTGAGGCCGCGCCTGCGCTGGCTCATCGCCAGCCCTGGTATGCGCGTCCTGCCCTGTCCGGTAAGGAGATCGCCCTGGTCGGCGGCGGCGTTGCCAGCGCGACGCTGGCCCTTGCCTTACTTCGCCGGGGCTTTCGCGTGACGCTCTACTGCGCTGACGAGGCACCCGCGCTGGGGGCGTCCAGTAATCGTCAGGGCGCGCTCTATCCGCTCCTTAACGAGCACGATCCTGCCCTGGCGGCTTTCTTTCCTGCCGCATTCAGTTTTGCCCGTCGCCTGTATGATCAACTCGATCTGCCTTATGAACATGACTGGAGCGGCGTATTGCAGTTGGGCTGGGACGAGAAAAGTGCCAGTAAGATTGCGCAGATGCTGGATATGGCCCTACCGGCTGAGGTCGCCTTTGGCGTCAACCAGGACGAGGCAGCCGCGTTGGCAAATGTGGCGCTGGATTGCGGCGGTATCTTTTATCCACTGGGCGGCTGGCTGGCCCCGGCCGAATTAACCACAGCCCTGCTGTCCCACTGCGAGCAGCGTGGATTACGCATTCACTGGCTGCACCGCGTCACCGCACTGACGCAGGTTCCGCAAGGCTGGCAGTTAACCTTTGACGAAAAGCCCGCAACCCAGCATCAGGCTGTGGTGCTGGCTAATGGTCATGCCATGACCGATCTGCCTCAGACCGATGCCCTGCCGGTTTACCCGGTCGCCGGTCAGGTCAGCCATATCCCGGCTTCACCGGCCCTGTCGGCACTGAAAACGGTACTTTGCTATGACGGCTACCTCACGCCAGCCAGCCCGCAGTTTGGTACGCACTGTATCGGGGCCAGCTATCATCGTGGCGACACCTCAACCGCCTATCGCGAAGACGATCAGCAGCAAAACCGCAGCCGTCTGCAGCACTGCCTGCCACACAGCGACTGGGTGAATGAAGTGGACGTCAGTGAGGGCGAGGCGCGCAATGGCGTGCGCTGCGCCACACGCGATCATTTGCCCATGGTCGGCAGCGTGCCGGATTACGTGGCAACGCTTGACGTTTATGCCGATCTTGCTCAGCAGCGCGCCCGCGCGGCTAAGAGCGAAATGGCGCCCTGTTTCCCTGGCCTTTATCTGTTTGGTGCGCTTGGCTCACGCGGGCTGTGCAGCGCCCCCCTGGCGGCGGAAGTGCTGGCGGCTCAGCTTAGCGGTGAACCCCAGCCGCTGGACCTCAACACGCTCGCGGCGCTTCATCCCAATCGTTACTGGGTAAGAAAACTACTGAAGGGTAAAAAAGCGGGGAAATAGCACAGGGCGGTCTGCCGCCCTGACTACTCAGGCCGTCTGACGGGCCTGTAAAAACAGGTTATCCCACATGCCAATCACCAGCGCCTGGTCCCGTGGCGATAACTCCCCGGCAGCAATGGCATTTTGCAGGCTACGTGTCACCTGAATCTGTAGCGCCTGCGGCGTGTGGTCGTCCAGCAGTTCCACTTCAGCGACTGCCAGAGTGAGGTGGCCGCGCAGATAACCGCTGGCAAATAGCTCATCGTCACTGGCGTGCTCAACCATATCGTCAATCAGGGCCAGAATACGTGCCTCAAATTCTGCGATCATCTCATCATTCCTCTGTTATTAAGTCCCTTATGCATCACAGATCGTCCGGCCAGGGAAACTGCGATGCGGTCAGAGAAGGCCTGCCATAATAGTCAGCCAGGGCTGAAATAAAGCGTGCGGGGCGGTCAGGAATACCCGACGCCAGATAGCTCATGACCTGGGCATGAACTTTACGCTGAAAGCCAATGCGATCTGGCTCACAATCGCCTTCGAGATTGTCACAACTGACGTTGAAGGGAAAGCCTGCGGCTACACAAAACATCCACTCCAGCGCCTGTGGCTTCACCTCAACCGCTTCAAACTGGCTCTGCGTTTGCGCGTCGCGTCCGTCCGGACAATACCAGTAGCCAAAATCCACTAACTTACGCCGGGCTTCGCCAGCAATGCACCAGTGTGAAATTTCATGCAGCGCGCTGGCATAAAACCCATGAGCAAAAACCACCCGGTTCCATGGTGATTCATCATCCGCTGGAAGATAGATCGGTTCGTCATCGCCTTTAATTAGACGGGTCTGAAAATCGTGGCTAAAGCAGTCATCAAACAGCGTAATAAGCTGCGCGTAATTATGTGTTGTTGTCATTAAGTCATCACGTAAAAGTATTACAGATTCAGCGTGCTCAGCCAGGCCATGAATTCGCTGCCGTGGCTGTCCCAGAGTAGCTTGATGCTCATCACCGCCGAAACGATGACCACCATCGGGCGAATCAGCCTTTGTCCGCGTGCCAGCACCAGCCTGGCGCCCAGGCGAGCCCCGCAAAAAGCCCCCAGCATCATGATAAGTCCCGTGCCCCAGACCACTTTGCCACCAAACATAAAAAACAGCAGGCTGCCCAAGTTGGAGGTGAAATTGAGCAGTTTGGCGTGGGCGGTGGCTTTCGCCAGGTTGTAGCCGCATAGCGTCACGAAGCCCAGCGCGTAGAAAGAGCCCGCACCGGGTCCAAAGAAGCCATCATAAAAGCCGATACAGCCACCGCCGACCAGGGCAAAAGGCAGCCCCTGCAGGCGGTGAACGCGATCGTCTTCACCGATGCGCGGCATCAGCAGAAACCACATGCCAATAGCAATCAACAACAGCGGCAGCACCTGACGCAAAAAATCAGCCTGAAGGTGCTGGATCAGAATGGCACCGCCAACCGCCCCCAAAAAGGTCATGGCGATATTCAGCCGCTGCTCGCTCAGCTTAATCGCCCCGCGCCGGACAAAATAGAGGCTGGCCGAGAACGATCCGCCGACCGACTGCAGCTTGTTGGTTGCCAGCGCCTGAGCCGGTGACAGCCCGGCCGCCAGCAACGCGGGAACGGTTAACAGTCCGCCGCCGCCCGCAATGGAGTCAATAAAACCTGCCAGCAGCGCAATGAAAAACAGCAGCGCGACCAACAACGGGCTGACAACGAACCATTCCATGGGAACCCTTACAGTAGATGTTTATCCAGCAGTGCCTGACAGGCCGCAGGCAGCGGCGGCGGTTCACGTTTCACCGGTGCAGAGCCAGGCTGCTTGGGCAAAAACCAGCTTTGCAGTTCTGCGCCGCAGCCGTCACCGGCAGGCGGCGGTGCCTGCTCTTCACAGTCGGGGCTGCCCTGCGGACAGCGCAAACGGACGTGCATGTGGGCGCGATGCGCAAACCACGGACGCACCTTACGCAGCCAGGCCCGGTCTGTGCCTGCATCGGCACACAGCTGCTTTTTAATCGCCGGATTGACGAAAATACGCGTGACATCTTCATCTTTCGCCGCCAGCTTAATCAGGCTGTCAATCTCAGGCTGCCAGTGGCGCGCCACCACGTTCTTGTCGTCGGCGGTGACGAGGTCCAGCGGCTGGGGCTTAAGCAGCTGCTGCGCGCTCCAGCGGGTTTTAGGCAGTTGCAGCCAGATGTCCACGTCCAGCCCGGTTTGATGGCTGGCATGTCCACTGCTGAAGCGCCCGCCCGCCGCCATGCCCATATCGCCAATCAACACGTTTCCTAGCTGGAGGCTATGGGCCTGGGTGGCCAGGCGCTGGATAAACAGGATCAGATCGGGATGCCCGAAATAGCGGCACTGATCCTGACGCATCACCTGATAATCAGGCGAATTAAGCGGTAAAGCCTGCGCACCCACAATACAGCCATTGGCAAAGCCACCAATAGCCGTCGGTTGACCCGCAATCGGGTGCTGGATGCGCTGCCACGGCGTCGCCGCCAGGCTGGCCGCGCTCAACAACAGCGCGCTCACCATCAGCAAAATTTTCATTGGCTTACCAACGTGGCACGGTGGAGTGCACATCGCCACACTGCGCGCGCTGGCGCAGCAGATGATCCATCAGCACGATGGCCATCATGGCTTCGGCAATCGGCACGGCACGGATGCCCACGCAGGGATCGTGGCGACCTTTCGTGATCATCTCCACTTCCTCGCCGTCGCGGGTGATGGTTTTCCCCGGCACGGTAATACTGGAGGTGGGCTTCATGGCCAGATTGGCGCTGATGGTCTGACCGCTGCTGATGCCGCCCAGAATACCGCCCGCATGGTTGCTCTGGAAACCACTGGCGCGAATTTCATCGCGATGCTGACTGCCACGCTGATTAACCACAGCAAAACCGTCGCCGATTTCTACCCCTTTCACCGCATTAATGCTCATGAGCGCATGCGCCAGGTCGGCATCCAGGCGATCAAAAACCGGCTCGCCCAGGCCTGGTGGTACGTTTTCCGCCATGACCGTAACCTTGGCCCCAATCGAATCGCCTTCCTTCTTCAGGCCGCGCATCAGCTCGTCCAGCGCGTCCAGCTTGTCCGCATCCGGGCAAAAGAAAGGATTATCTTCCACAATGCTCCAGTCTTTCAGTTCACAGGCCACGTCGCCGATCTGCGCCAGATAGCCGCGAACCACAATATCGTGCTTCATCTGCAGATATTTTTTGGCAATCGCCCCAGCAGCCACGCGCATCGCGGTTTCGCGTGCTGATGAACGGCCGCCACCACGGTAGTCACGCGTACCGTACTTCTGCTCATAGGTGTAATCCGCATGGCCAGGACGGAACAGATCTTTAATGGCACCGTAATCCTGCGAGCGCTGATCGGTGTTCTCAATCAGCAGGCCGATCGAGGTACCGGTGGTCACACCTTCAAACACGCCAGACAAAATTTTCACCTGATCCGGCTCACGGCGCTGGGTGGTATAGCGCGACGTGCCTGGACGACGACGGTCGAGATCGTGCTGAATATCGGCTTCGGTTAACGGGATGCCCGGCGGCACGCCATCAACAATACAGCCCAGGGCAATACCGTGAGATTCACCAAAGGTGGTGACGCGAAAGAACTGTCCGATGCTGTTTCCGGCCATTGAGATTCCTTGTTACGGTTTGACGGGCGAAGGTTCGCCCATCCTTTTAGTCTTTATAAAATGAGAAATGGTGCTGTGCATCCACGATCTGCTGGCGGGTGAGCATAAAGACGCCGTCGCCGCCATTGTCGAACTCCAGCCAGGTAAAGGGCACATCGGGATACTGTTCCATCATGTGCACCATGCTGTTGCCCACTTCGCAAATCAGCACGCCCTGCTCGCTCAGGTAGCCCGGCGCGCAGGCAAGAATGCGGCGCACCAGTTTAAGGCCATCGCTGCCCGCCGCCAGCCCCAGTTCGGGTTCATGCTGATACTCGCTCGGCAGATCGTCCATATCTTCCGCATCGACATAGGGCGGATTCGTCACGATCAGGTCGTACTGCACCGGCGGGAGTTCGCGGAACAGATCGGCGCGGATCGGCGTGACGTGATGAATCAGGCCGTGCTCTTCAATATTTTGCTCGGCGACCGCCAGCGCATCGTGGGAAATATCCACTGCATCCACTTCTGCGTCCGGAAAGGCATAGGCGCAGGCAATCGCAATACAGCCGCTGCCGGTGCACATGTCCAGAATATGTCGCGGTTTGTCCGTGATCAGACCGGCAAAGCGGTTTTCAATCAGTTCCCCAATGGGCGAACGCGGAACCAGAACCCGTTCATCAACGTAAAACTCATGGCCGCAGAACCAGGCTTTATTCGTGAGATAGGCGACCGGAATGCGCTCGTTCACGCGGCGAATAACGCGCTCAACAATGCGATGGCGTTCGCTGGCCGTAAGGCGCGCGTTACGCATGTCTTCAGGGATATCCAGGGGCAACCACAGCGTGGGCAGGACCAGCTGGACAGCTTCGTCCCAGGGGTTATCTGTGCCGTGTCCGTACCAGATTCCGGCAGCCGTAAAGCGGCTAACTGACCAGCGCAGCATATCCTGAATGGTGTGCAGTTCGTTCACTGCCTCATCGACGAAAATTTTGTCCACGTAGCCCTCCGCAGGCCTTTTACTAATTCGGCCGATAGTTTGCCACGAAGCCGAGGAGAATTCAGCGCAGCAAGGTGAAAAAGCTGACAATTAATGACGGTTAACGGTAAGGTATCGGCTTCTGCTGTTAATCAGCCACCTCAGACATGATTCACCACCCATGAGTAAAAAAAACCCCCTGAGCCAGGATGATCAAGCGCTGTTTCGCCAGTTGATGACAGGAACGCGTCAGTTAAAACAAGACACTATCGTACACAAACCGGCGGTTAAAACCCGGGAAGTGCCGATAAAAAGGCTGCTGTCTGAACAGGCGGATAACAGCCACTACTTTTCCGATGAGTTCCAGCCGCTGCTTTCCACTGAAGGGGCGACGCGCTATGTGCGCGCGGACGTGAGCCATTTTGAGCTGAAAAAGCTGCGTCGGGGCGATTATACGCCAGAGATTTTTCTCGATCTGCATGGGTTAACACAGATGCAGGCCAAGCAGGAGTTAGGCGCGCTAATTGCCGCCTGTCGTCGCGAACACCTTTTTTGCGCCAGCGTGATGACCGGACATGGTAAACATATTCTAAAGCAGCAAACGCCGCTTTGGCTGGCTCAACATCCCTGGGTAATGGCCTTTCACCAGGCACCTAAAATGTTTGGTGGCGACGCTGCCTTGCTGGTGCTGATTGAAGTAGAAGAGTGGCAACCGCCAGAGCTGCCCTGACATTCAGCCAGCAAAACGGCTTAAGCACCTTGCCCTGCTGCCTCCCCCTTTGACGGGGGAGCCCGTTAAACGCACTTACACGCAGCTCCCCTTAAACTCCCGATCCCGCCCCTGTTTGGCCAGGCGTTCTGCTGCTTTTCGTTCAGGCTGACGCAGACTATTTGCTTAAGAAACTATTTATATTCAATACAAGTTTTCCCTTGCCGATAACGTCTAGGCATTTAGGCACATTAGGCTTCAACATTTTGGCGTATTAACCAAGGGAACATTTTGAATGAGCGCATTAAGTCGTTTTTTTGAGAATTTAAACGTGGGCAAAAAGCTCATGCTCGGGTTTGGACTGATTTTGCTTTTAAGTCTGGCCGTCGCGATATGTGGTATTAAAAACCTCAACGATATTAGCGTCCGGGCCGAAAAGCTCAGGGAGCTGAAAAGCGTTAATGACCGGTTTTCTCAGGCCAAAGATGCCCGACTGCAGTTCGTTAAAACGCATGATGAGAAATTCATCGACATAAACGAAACCATGCTGAAAGAGGTGGATCAGAATCTGAAAAACCTGGGCGCTTTCCGCTGGGATGCCAGTCAGCAGGCCATGATTACGGCGATGCCGTCCGCCATTGCCACTTACCGGCAGAAACGGGCCGAAACCGTGCAGGCCGTTCGTAATGGGGCTCAGGCTTTACAAAGCCTGTCTGTCGAAGAAGAAATGCGGGGGATCAGCCAGCTTGCCACGAGCAGCAGCAATGACGCGCAGGTTGCCGCAGCCTTACAGGAAATCAATAAGCATCTGGCTGGCGTCGCGGTGCGGGTGAAACTCTTTGGCCTTGAGCACAAAGATGCCGATCGCAGCGCACTCAGCAACTTCCTCACTGAAACCGTCGGGCTTATCGCACAGGTTGCGCCTCGCCTTAACCCGGCAGACAGTGCAACGCTCGCAAAAATCAGCGAACAGCTTGACGGGAAACAAGCTGACATTAATGCGCTGATGGCCTCCGTGAAAGCAGGCGAAGAGGCCACGGCCGAGCTGGCGGTTGCGGGTAAGACCCTGACGGACATGAGCAATAACTTGTTTACGCAACAGCTGGATGCCACCAATCACGATGCCGGACAGGCCGTGTGGTTAATGGCTGCCATTGTTATCGCTGCCATCGTGGCAGGTATTGTTATCGCCCTGTTTATTACCCGACAGCTGACGCGTCCACTTTCTGAACTGCTGAACGTGGCGAACCAGATGGCGCGTGGCAACCTCAGCATCATGCTCAACTCGACCCGTCGGGATGAGCTGGGCGAGCTCATGCGCGCGGTAGGCGAGATGAGCGATGAACTGCGACGGATTATCAGCGGGATTCGCAGCGGCGTCACCAGCGTCAGCCAGGCTTCCGCAGAAATCGCCTCCGGGAATAATGATTTATCGGCACGGACAGAAAGCCAGGCAGCGGCCCTTGCGCAAACGGCAGCCAGCATGGAGCAGTTGACTGCGACAGTAAAACAGAACGCCGATAATATTCATCATTCCAGCAGGCTGGCGCAGCAAACCTTTGACACGGCGAGCCGTGGCGGAGAGCTGGTGACCAATGTCGTCAGCACCATGGATGAAATTTCTGCCAGCTCGGGGAAAATCTCCGAGATCACCTCCGTCATTAACAGTATTGCGTTTCAGACCAACATTCTGGCACTGAACGCCGCGGTAGAAGCGGCAAGGGCTGGCGAACAGGGCCGTGGTTTTGCCGTCGTCGCCAGTGAAGTGAGAAATCTGGCGCAGCGCAGCGCGCTGGCGGCAAAAGAAATCGAAGCGCTTATTCAGGACTCGGTTGCCCGCATCCGCGCCGGTTCACAGCTGGTCAGTCAGACAGGTAACACTATGGGAGAAATCGTCACCTCGGTCAGCAATGTGACAGAGATACTGAACGAGATCTCTCACGCGTCTGAAGAGCAGAACCGCGGCATTGCGCAGGTCGGCGTGGCTATCGTTGAAATGGATAACGTGACGCAGCAAAACGCGGCCCTGGTGGAACAGTCGTCTGCGGCGGCAAGCGCGCTCCATGACCAGGCGCAAACGCTGGCGGGCTCAGTATCACGTTTTGTGATTGCCTGACCTGCAGGGAAAGAAGCAGACGGGAATGACGTTCGGGGGTCGTTTTCATGTTCGGGCCAGTAAATGGCCCGACATTATTACATCGCTTTCGCGAGTTTTTTGGGGCTGACCTGCCATAACAGTTTACCCTGACTTTCAGCCGGATCGAAGTCAATGCAGGCAATGGCCGAGGTGGCAAACATCGGTGGGGTTTCCTGGGGGCAAAGCTCCGACACCAGATAGCCCACCAGTGGCAAGTGGGAGATAACCAGCGCCGATTTAACCCCTTCATTCGCCAGTGCCTGCAAATAGCATCCGACCAGACCGGGATCGCCGCCGGGGGTCAGTTCCGGCAAAATATCCTCCCCTTCTGGCAAAGGAAACGCCTCACGAAATGTGGCAAGCGTCTGCTGCGCACGGAGATAGGGGCTGACCAGTACACGTTCAATGTCAACAGACTGACCTTTTAACCAGTTCGCCATTTGACGTGATTCGTCACATCCACAAAGCGTTAAAGGCCTGACTGAATCACTGGCAGCCTCAAGAGCCGCATCGCCGTGACGCATGATAAAAACTTGCATAAAGCACCGCTGTTGTTTGTCGACATCGCCTGATGCATCCGCATCAGGCGCTTCATTCTGCGAATGAACGTCGTGTTGTACCCTAATGACTTCAGTATAGTCAACCGGTTGTTTATTAAATAAGCACCAGTCAGATTCGTGCAGCGCCTCACGCTTGTGCGGCGCGTTTCTAACCCCCTGAATCGGAGTGGGTATTCGAATTTATGAAGAAGTGTAAAACTTTGTCTGCTGCTCCGCTGCGCGCAGCAACGCGTCACAGGGCGCAAAACGGTCCCCGTACTGTTGCTGAAGCCGCGTTAATCTGTTGACGATTTCTGCCGCGCCCAGCCTGTCGATGTAATGGAACGGCCCGCCCAAAAAGGGGGGGAAACCAATGCCAAACACCGCACCGATATCGCCGTCCCGCGGTGAGCGGATAACCTGCTCATCCAGGCAACGCACCGCTTCGTTTAACATCATCATCATGCACCGTTCGGCAATCTGGGCGCCGCTTTGCTTTGCCACCGGCCGGGTCTTCACTAAGCCGTACACCGCCGGATCGACCTTCTTACGCGACAGACGCGACGATCCGTACAGGTAGAATCCCCTACCGTTTTTGCGTCCTTTGCGACCGTCTTTAATCACGGCATCCAGCGCGGAAGGCGCGGCAAACCGCTCGCCATAAGCCTGCTGCAGGCCCGGTGAAATCTTACTGCCGACATCAATGCCAACTTCATCCAGTAGCTGAACCGGCCCCACCGGGAATCCCGCCTTCACCAGCGCCCGATCAATGTGATCGATCGGTTCCCCCTCCACCACGCAGCGCATGGCCTCGTTGATGTAAGGTGTGAGGATACGGTTGACGTAAAAACCAGGTTTATCGGCCACCACTATCGGCGTTTTACCCTGTTTCCGTGCCAGCATTACCGTACTGGCAATCGTTTCAGGCGAGGTCGTGGCATGCGGGATCACCTCGACCAGCGGCATTTTTTCCACCGGGCTAAAATAGTGCAGGCCGATGATGTTCTCCGGGCGCCGTGCCGTCGCCGCAATCTCGGCAATGGGAATCGATGAGGTATTGGAAGCAAAGATCGTCTGAGGCTGACAGTTCGCCTCGATGTCCGCCACCATCTGTCTTTTCAGATCCAGGTCCTCAAAGACCGCCTCAATCACGATATCGCGCTGGGTGAATCCCTGATAGTCGGTACTGCCGCTGATGCGCGCCATCTGCTGCTGACGCTGTGCCGGACTGATTTGCCGGCGTTTCACTTTTTTACTCAGCAGATCCCAACTGGTTTGCAGGGCATGGTTGATGCCTTTAAGACTGATATCCTTGATGCGCACCGGTAGCCCCGCATTAACGGCGCTGACGCTGGCGATCCCGCCGCCCATCAGCCCGCCGCCCAGCACACCGACCCGTTGGAGTGGTCGTGGTTCAGCCTGGGTGCCGTTCTCTTTCTTGATGGCGGTGGAAGCAAAAAACAGGCTGCGCAGCGCGGCCGACTCTGGCGTCATCGCCAGTTCGCCAAACGCCCGCGCTTCCGCGGCGTAACCGGCCTGGCTGCTCTGCTCCAGGCCGATGCGAACCACCTCGATAATGCGTCGTGCCGCTGGGTAGTTACCCTGGGTTTTACGATCGGTTTCGCGTCTGACCAGTGCGAACAGCGCCTGACGAGCCATCGGGCCCTGCAACAGACGATCGCGCAGGGGCAGCGGCGCTCTGCGGTATTTCCCTTTCTTCACCAGTTCAACGGCGGCGTCAAGCAGGATGGCCTGCGGCACGGCATCATCAACAATGCCCAGCTTTTTCGCCTGCCTGGCCCGCAGGTTCTTACCGGTAAGGATAAGCGGTAAGGCTTTCTGTACGCCGATTAAGCGAGGCAGGCGCTGCGTGCCGCCCGACCCCGGCAGCAGCCCCAACTGCACTTCAGGCAGGCCAATACGGGTTTTATCGTCCAGCGAACAGATGCGCGCGTTGCAGGCCAGCGCCAGCTCAAGCCCGCCGCCCAGACAAGCACCATGGATTGCCGCCACCACAGGAAATGGCAATGCCGCAATCGCCGCCATCACGTCCTGCCCTTGTCTGGCCAGCGCTTCTGCCTCGTGGGCGCTCTGGCAGCGATCGATCATGCTGATATCAGCCCCTGCAATAAAGTTGTCAGGTTTGCCTGAAATCAGCACCAGCCCCAGCAGTTGCGGATGCTTGCGTGCTTCCGCAATAATTACCGCAATCTGTGCCGCGAATGCCGCTTTAAGCGTATTCATCTTTTCATTGGGTACATCAATGGTGATCACGCCTACATGATCGTCCCGCATCTGTAATGTGAACGCGCTCTGTTCCATTATTCGGCCTCCAGAACCATTGCTGCCCCTAAACCCCCGGCGGCGCAGGCTGTGACTAAACCCAGCCCGCCGCCCCGGCGGCGTAATTCATTTAACGTCTGGGTAATCATGCGTGCGCCGGTTGCGGCAAACGGATGCCCAAAGGCGATCGATCCGCCCGAGACATTAAAACGTGCCTCGTCAACTTCGCCCAGCGCATGGGCGCGGTTTAACACGTCCCGGGCAAAACGTTCATCACGAAACATTTTCAGGTTGCTTAACGTCTGAGCGGCAAAGGCTTCGTGCATATCAATCAGCGTCAAATCCTTTAAGGCTATCCCGGCACGATCCAGCGCCAGCGGCGAGGCGTAGGCCGGCCCTAACAGCATGTCCTGCCAGACGTCGATAGCGGTAAACGCATAGCTGCGTAAATAGCCCAGCGGCTGTATTCCAAGCTCTTTTGCCCGGCCTTCACGCATTAAAATGACCGCCGCAGCCCCATCGGTAAGCGGCGTACTGTTTGCCGCAGTAACGGTACCGTGCTGACGGTCAAATGCCGGACGCAGCCGGGCATAGTCGGCGGCTTTTGCATCCATACGCACATTATTATCTTGCTCGATGGGCGCTTTCCACGGCGGCACAAAGGCGGCCATCACCTCCTGACTCAGTACGCCTGACTGCCAGGCCTGGGCCGCGCGCTGATGCGAGCGCAGGGCCAGCGCATCCTGCTCTTCCCGGCTGATGCCATGCGTTTTGGCCATCTGCTCTGCGGTATCCCCCATACGTAACCCCGTGGAGTACTCCGCAACGGCAGGCGGAACCGGTAACAGATCTTTAGGGCGCAGCCGCCGGAGAATGTGCAGCTTCTGTGAAAAGCCACGCGCTTTATTCATATCCACCAGCGCGCGCGCCAGCGTTTTACTGACCCCAATGGGCAGCACAGAGGAGGAGTCCGCCCCGCCTGCGATGCCGGCAGAAATCGTACCTGCCAGTAAGCTTTCGGTGACGTTTGCCACCGCCTGAAAGCTGGTGGCGCAGGCGCGGCTGACGCTATAAGCATCGGTATTGACGCTCAGGCCACTGCTTAAGACGATCTCACGTGCAATGTTTGGCGCTTCCGGCATTTGCACCACCTGACCGAAGACCAGTTGCTCAATCACCTCAACCGGGAGTTCACTTCGGGCCATGATTTCGCTGATCACCATGCGACCCAGTTCAACCGCAGGGATGCCGTGAAAACCCGTGGCCTGGCGAAGAAAAGGCGTACGTAATCCGTGGGTGATGGCGATGCGCTCGCCATTACGCGTCAGCAGTGACTGCGCTTTGCTCATTGTATCCACCTGTACATCGTGACCGAGGCATCATTGCCGAAAGAGGTCTGACCTGATCCACAGTGTTAACCACAAGCGGGTGCGCCGCCAACATCAGGAGGAGAAAAGTGAGATAAGAAACACGAAAATGAAAAACGCCGCGGAGCAGCGGCGCCGAAATGTTTAACGTAAACCCAGTTGGAAAATCAGGGTTTCGGCCTGACAGCTAAAGGTAAAGTCGATATTAAGCTGCACGCCACCGGCCTCTTCCACCATGCTGGAATCGATAACGCAGGGTTCTGACTCGACCTGACGCGCCCTTTCCGTCAGCTGCGCCAGTTTCGTTTCGGCATCGGCGCGATCTTTACACCATGCTGACCAACTGGCCGTACAGTCTGAATTATCCATCACCGTACCAACGTCAACGCAACAGCAGGCAGCCGTTTCCGTCGCGCTACATTTTTTTAAAGCATTTGTCATGATTTTCTCCTGACATCACATCATAAGGTGGGTGAGTTTTCTGCTGAAAATTTTACGCTCTGGCTTATCAACCCGCTACACACACCGCGCTAAGTGACGAATATCACAATAAAATTTGATGTGGATCAGTTTTGCTCCTGCCGCTCTGCCCATTTATTCCCGAGAAGTGTTAAGCAGATCGAATTTTCACCTATCAAATTGGAAATATTTTAAAAACAATATTGCAACATGTGTACAGGTCGGACCTATACTCTCCGCACTGGTCTGATATGTGCATTTGACATCAGTCCATACAATCCGCCGTTCCTTGTTACGCGACGTCACAACGTTAAATAATAATTCACATGAGGTTGTGGTCATGAACCATAAAAACCTGTTCGCAAAGTCAGCCGTGGCAGCTGCAGTAGCGCTTATTTCCTCTAACGTATATGCAGCCGGATTTCAGTTAAATGAATTTTCTTCCATTGGTTTAGGTCGCGCTTATTCTGGCGAAGGCGCAATGGGTGATACGGCGGCCTCAGCCAGTCGTAACCCGGCAACCATGGCACTCATGGACCGCCCTGAATTTTCAATCGGTGCGGTTTACATCGATCCTGAAGTGGATATCAGTGGCCAAAGCCCGACGGGCCGCAGCCTGGACGCGAAAAACATCGCACCGAACCAATGGATCCCTAACCTGCATTACGTCCAGCCGATCAATGACAAGTGGTGGGTAGGCGCGTCAGCGACGTCTAACTACGGCCTGGCGACAGAGTTTAACAACGGTTATACCGCGGGCGGATTCGGTGGAAAAACCGATCTGATGACCGCTAACCTGAACCTCAGTACGGCCTATCGTCTTAATGAACACTTCAGCTTCGGTGTGGGCTTTGATGCGGTTTATGCCAAAGCAAAAATTGAGCGCTACGCTGGCGAATCCTTCTCGGCACTCAGAATTCCTGCGGATACCCAGATTGCTCGTCTGAAGGGAGATGAATGGGGCTATGGCTGGAACGCCGGTATTCTTTATGAAGTCGATGAAAACAACCGTTTCGGCTTCACCTACCGCTCTGAAGTGAAAATCGATTTCGATGGGGATTACAAAAGTAATCTGCCTACTGCCCTCAATGCCTTTAACATCCCCGGTGCGCCTTTTGGCACAAGCGGTAACACCATTCCGGGGTCACTGACCCTGAACCTGCCGGAAATGTGGGAAGTTTCAGGCTGGCATAAAGTGGCACCACAGTGGGCCGTGCACTATAGCCTGGCCTACACCAGCTGGAGTCAGTTTCAGGAGCTGAAAGCAACGGGCTCAAACGGCCAGACGCTGTTCTATAAAGATGAAGGTTTCCACGATGCCTACCGCATCGCACTGGGTACCACCTACCAGTACGACAAAAACTGGACCTTCCGCAGCGGTATCGCCTTTGATGACAGCCCGGTTCCGGCTGACAAGCGTTCTATCTCTATCCCGGATCAGGACCGTTTGTGGCTGAGCGCCGGTGCCTCTTATGCGTTTAACGACGATGCATCGGTAGACGTCGGCGTGTCTTACATGCACGGTCAGAAAGTGACCGTGCAGGAAGGCACCTATACCTTTAACTCTAGTGGTAAAGCCTGGCTGTATGGCGCAAGCTTCAACTACAAGTTCTGATGCGCGAAATGCATAAAAAAAGCGACACTGAGTGTCGCTTTTTTATTGCTAACGGGAACGTCACACGTCATGCAGCCTGGTGACAACCCTGTAACAGCTTCACGTCATCACCCCGGCCGCTTATCAGGCCGCCCTTGCGACAGGCGGCTTCTGGCGGGTCATGATTTACTGCGAATCAATGTCTTTCAGATCGTCCTGAATCGCCGCCGCATTCGGATTTTCTTCTGGCTTCAGCTTGCCGCCGCGCGCCAGGAAGTCGTAGCGCTGGAAGTAGGCGCTACGGATAAAGGCGTAAGGATCGCGTTGCTGTTTCAGGATAGCATCCGAGTCCAGCAACTGTGCGCGCGATTCGATGCCTTCCAGCGTCCATTTACCGATGGACATGGGCCAGGTCAACCAGCCAAGCACAGGATAAAGCGTATCGACGTAATCACCGCCGTCCTGACGTATCGTGAAGCTGCCATAGGCCGGTAACTGCACATAAGGGCCATAGCCCACGCCATAGTGACCGAGCGTGGTACCAAAACGCTGCGGTCCCTGGCGCGCCAGTTCCGGATTGGCTTTACCGGCGACATCAATGAAACCGCCCAGCCCCAGCACCGTATTCAGGAAGAAACGTGTAAAGTGGATACCTGCATTGCGCGGCTCTCCGACCAGAATCGCATTTACCATACTGGCAGGTTCGCTGAGGTTGCCCAGGAAGTTGCTGAGGCCTGCGCGCGCAGGCACGGGAACATAGTCGCGCCAGGCCACTGCCACAGGGCGCAGCACGTAAGGGTCCAGCACGTTATAGTTGAAGTTAAACATTGTGCGGTTAAAACCTTCAAGCGGATCGCTACGCCCTGCAGGCGCATCGTCAGCAGGCTTTGAACTGGCACAACCAACCAGAAGCACACTGGTCAAAGCCAGGCTGGTCAGGCGGTGATCCATTTTTTTCTCCCTGTGCATATAAGTTATTTATACCCTGCTGAGTTTCAGCGGGTAGAACAGCGCAGTCCAGCAAGCATAGCTGATATCTCCCGTGCGGTTGGCAGATTCAGACATTGCCAGACGCCAGCCGGTTAAGGCTGCTGTTTATCAATCGCGACGTCAATGTGCTGATGGCCATCCCAGGGGACTACCGCGCTGACGCCAAACCAGTCGCCCGGCTCAGGATTTGCACGGCCATTTCGTGCAATCCTGACGCGAACCTGAATCTGTTTCTGCGTTGAAAGACGTCGGTCCTGTAACATGGCATTGCTGTCATCCAGCGTCAGCGACACGGGAAAATGTCCGGGCGAGACGCGTTTCACCGCCACCGGCACCGGCGAGACGCCGTCAGTCACCGAAATATACATGACTCCGCCCGGCGGTAACATTTTTTCTGCCTGGGGAGAAAGCGTCACCTCGACCGTTAGTTGACTGCTTTGCTGCCCGGCATCGGTTTTAGCGTGTTCAATGCTGCGCGCAATGCCCTCACGACGAGGATCGTCGGCCGGTAACACCTGCAACAGGGTTTGCCAGCTGTCTATGGCCTGCGAGTACTGCTGTTGTTCAAACGCATTATAGGCCAGCAGGCTTAGGGTGCGGATGTCCTGCGGATGCTGTTTAAGCAGATCCTTGAGCAGCAGCCCGGCCTGGCGGTTATCCTGAGGATCGCCCGATCGCGTCAACACCTCGGCATAATCCTGCAGCAGGGCAAAATTATTCGGTGCCAGCTGCAACGCATGCTCGAAAGCCTGACGCGCGCCCGTGGCATTGTTGAGTACCATACCGAGGCGGCCCAGCATCGCCCAGCCACTGAGGTTATCAGGTTCGGTTTGCAGCTGGCTGCGCAAACCGAGCTGCAGGCGAGAGAGCTGCTCTTGGGTAAGTGGCCGGGCATGGGGATCCATGAGCTGGGCGCGCAGCGCCGGATACGCTTCCTGCACCTGGAGCCAGCCACTTAACTGCGTTAAGCCACCGGTTTTAAGATAGCTTGCCAGTGACACGATTACTAAAACGATCAGGCCGGGTAACAGCACCCAGCGACGGCTGCGGTGCGAATGGGCATCCGAAGCGGGCGGAATATCGCTAAGCAGGGTTTGCTGTAACTCCTGCTCCATCACGGCGCGATCGGCAATTACGCCCTGCTCTTCGTCCAGGGTCATTTCAGCCAGCCGCTGCCGATAAAAATGCGTATTAAGGTTGTCGCGCGCCGCCGCGTGGGTTTCACGTTGACGCCAGCCTGCGGCTAAAAACAGTACGCTGGCCGCCAGCAGCAGCAGAAAAATCGTGAGTAAAAAGACAGCCATTATCGTGTCCTGTCCGACTTCAGAATCGCCGCCAGACGCTGTTGTTCCTGGTCATCAAGCTCGCTTCGGGTTTTACGCTGACGACTACGCCACACGATCACTGTACCGCCCACAATCACAAACAGCGCCGGCCCGACCCACAGGATCAGGGTTGAGGGCGTGACAGGCGGCTGGTAACTGACGAAATTGCCATAACGCGCCACCATATAGTCGATGATTTGCTGACGGCTCTGCCCCTGCTTCATCAGTTGATAAACTTTCAACCGCATATCTGACGCAATCATCGCATTAGAGTCGGCGATGCTGTTGTTCTGGCATTTGGGACAGCGCAGCGAGGCGGTGATCTCACGGTACTGCTCTTCCTGCGCCACGGAGTCAAACGCATAGGTATCAATCGCGGCCCACAGGCTGGCACTAAACAGCAGCCCACAGAGCATCATCATCAGGGATCTCATGCGCCGCTCTCCTTCGTGTATTTATCCCACAAGGGTTTGACTTCCTGTTGCCAGACGCGCGGGTTCAGATCGCCAGCATGGCGATAGCGAATAATGCCTTTGCCATCAATCAAAAAGGTTTCAGGTGCGCCATAAACGCCGAGATCGAGGCCCAACATCCCGTTACCGTCATACAGGCTGAGCGCATAAGGATTACCCAGCGTGTTCAGCCAGGTTACTGCCTTCTGGCGATCGTCTTTGTAGTTCAACCCTACAACCCGAACGCCCTGCTCTGCCAGCTCATTAAGGTAGCGATGCTCGGCGCGGCAGGTCGGACACCAGGTCGCCCAGACGTTCAGCAACAGCGGTTTACCGGTGATCAACGTTTGCTGATCATAGGTTTTGCCTGGCTTATCCAGCGCCTCCAGCCTGAACACGGGCAAGGGCTTACCAATTAAGGCCGATTCCAGCCGTGAAGGATCGTCCCCTTCCGCATTACGTGACAGCTGCCACAGCAGCGCGGCAGCCAGCAGTAAAAATAATCCCAGCGGAACAAATAGAATTTTTTTCATGCCCTTACCTCGCGATCGGCTTTCTTGCGCGAGCGATAGCGCGGGTCCAGCAAACAGAACAGCCCTCCGACGGCCATAAACAAGCCGCCAAACCAGATCCAGCGGACGAAGGGTTTGTAGTAGATACGCACCGCCCAGCTACCGTCACTGAGCTCTTCACCCAGCGCGGCGTAAAGATCGCGGGTAAAGCCGCCGTCGATCGCCGCCTCGGTCATCATGGTGCGCGCGGCAGAGTAAAAGCGTTTCTCCGCATACAACACGGCTTCCGGCTTGCCCTTGTGGGAAACGTCAATTACCGCCACGCCGCCGCTGTAATTAGGGCCTTGTAAGTCCTGAACATCACGAAAAACAAAATGGTAGTGATGGATATCGACGCTGTCGCCCGCTTTCATGCGCACGTCGCGCTCAACGCTGTATTGGGTACTGAACGCAATGCCAATAACGGTGACGCCCACGCCGAGATGTCCAAGCACCATGCCCCAGTGACTGCGCGAAAGGTGACGTAATCCGGTAAAAAAACGATGACGATGAGTGGCGCGCTCATGCAGCTCCATCAGGGTCAACAGGATGATCCATACCGCCATCAGTAATCCCACCACCGTCATGGCTTCAACACGATCCTGCAACCACCAGGGCAGCAGCACGGAGGCCAGCAGCGTCACGAGCAGTGCTATCAGCAGACGACGAACCAGTTTTTGTGGTTCATCGCGTCGCCAGCGTACTAACGGCCCAATACCGAGCATTAACGCCAGCGGAGCCATTAACCAGCTGAACATGGTATTAAAGAAGGGTTCGCCAACGGAAATGCTGCCCAGCCCTAATTGCTTATGCACCAGCGGTAACAGCGTGCCGAGCAGGACCACCAGCATGGCCGCGATTAACAGGACGTTATTCCCCAGCAGAAAAGATTCTCGCGACCAGAGCTCGTTTTGCACCCGACTGCGCACCTGGCCGCCTTTAATGGCATACAGCAGCAGCGAGCTGCCAATCACGATGACCAAAAATGCGAGAATAAACATGCCGCGCGCCGGATCGGAGGCGAAAGCATGTACCGAGACCAGCACGCCGGAACGGACCAGGAAGGTGCCGAGCAGGCTCAGGGAGAACGCGGTAATGGCCAGCAGCACCGTCCAGGCCTTGAAGGTGCCGCGTTTTTCCGTGACCGCCAGCGAGTGCATTAAGGCGGTGCCCGCCAGCCACGGCATAAAGGAGGCGTTTTCCACCGGGTCCCAGAACCACCAGCCGCCCCAGCCCAGTTCGTAATACGCCCAGGCGGAACCCAGCACAATCCCAATGGTCAGGAATAACCAGGCGGCGGTAGTCCAGGGACGCGACCAGCGCGCCCAGGCGGTATCCAGCCGTCCCGCCATTAATGAGGCGATGGCAAAAGCAAAGGCCACGGAGAAGCCGACATAGCCCATATACAGCAGTGGCGGATGAAAGATCAGGCCGATATCCTGCAACATTGGATTAAGATCGCGACCGTCTACTGGAAAATCGGGCAGCGTTCGGCTGAAGGGATTGGAGGTGAGGATGATAAACAGCAAAAAGCCCAGATTGATCATCCCCATCACTGACAACACCCGGGCCAGCGCGTCCTGCGGCATACCGCGGCTGAAGATTGCCACGGCCAGCGTCCAGCCACTCAGCAGCAGCACCCACAGCAATAACGAGCCTTCATGCGCGCCCCAGGTGGCCGCAACGCGGTAGTAAACCGGCAGCAGTGAGTTTGAGTTGTTGACGACATAGCTCACGGTAAAATCGTTAACGATAAACGCCCAGACCAGCAGCATAAAAGCCCCCGCGACGCAGGCAAACAGGCCAACGGCAAGCGGACGCGCCATGCCCATCAGGCGGGCATCCTGGCGCCAGGCGCCCCACAGCGGATAGACGCTGAGCAGCAGCGCCAACGCTAATCCAAGACAGAGTAAGAAACTGCCCAGTTCTGGCATCATGGTGTACGTCCTGCCGGGTTATTCGCGGCCTGTTGCGCAGAGGGTGCGGGTTTCATCGCGGTGCTGATTTCGGGAGGCGTATAGTTTTCATCATGTTTTGCCAGCACTTCTTTGGCTTTGATCAGGTTGCCGGGTTCAAGTACGCCCTGCGCGACAACGCCCTGACCTTCGCGGAACAGATCCGGTAAAATGCCGACAAAGCTCACGTTGACCACACCGCGACCATCATAAAGCTGGAAGGAAACCGCCAGCGTGTGGGGATCCCGTGTTACGCTGCCAGGCATCACGACGCCGCCCACGCGCAGGCGCTGTCCGGGCTCAGGCTTGATGTGCGCATCGCCTTTTCCCTCCAGGATTTCACCCGGCGTATAAAACAGATCGATATTGGACCGCAGCGCATACATCACCAGTGCGGTCGCCAGTCCAAGTCCGGCAAGGATCGCCACCACGACATACAGTCGATTACGACGGCGGGTATTCACTTCTCTTCTCCTGCCGTATGGTTGGCGGTACGTTGAACGTTGGCCGCTCGCAGGCGGCGCTCCCGTGCATCACGCTGGCGAATGTCCGCCAGCAAACGTCGGTGTGACCACCTACTATGCAAGATCAGGGCGAAAAGCGGCACCAGCGTGCCTGCCACCGCCAGCCACACATAAAAGGCGTAGCCGCCCATGGCAACGAAGTCATGCCATGAGGCAAAAGCGGGCGTCATACTTTGCTCCTTGTCTTCGCCAGGGCAATTGCCCAGGGACGTTTACGTTCCGTAAGCAGAATCAGGTTACGTAAGCGCATCAGCGTTAAGGTGATAAACAACAGCAGGTCACCCAGGATGGCCCAGCGCAGCGGCGTGCGCATCGGCGGCGCGATCGCCTGTTGCAGCAACCCGGACGAACCCTGATGTAAGGTATTCCACCACTGCACAGAGAAATGAATGATGGGCAGATTGATCACCCCGACCAAAATGAGCACGCCTGCGGCCCGCCCGGCCATGCGACGATCGTCGAAGGCCTGATACAGCGCAATCACGCCCAGATATAAAAACAGCAGCACCAGTTCTGACGTCAGTCTGGCATCCCATATCCACCAGGTTCCCCACATCGGCTTGCCCCAGGCAGAACCGGTGACCAGCGCGATAAAGGTAAACACGGCACCGATTGGCGCCATCGCCGCTGACACTAAATCGGCCATTTTCATCTGCCAGACCAGCCCCGTGAACGCCGCAACGGCCATCGCGCTGTATATCCCCATCGACCACATGGCCGCCGGAACGTGGATATACATAATGCGAAAGCTGTTACCCTGCTGGTAGTCTGCCGGTGCATAGCCAAATCCCCATACCCAGGCCAGCAGCAGTACCGCCGCACTGGCCAGAGCAAACCACGGCAGCAGGCGACCGCACAACTGATATAGCCGTTCGGGCTTAGCCAGCTGATGTAATCCTTTCCACATGTTCAATTGCTCACATTAAAATAAACGCTAATAACACGTCTGAGGCGTGCTGATTTAGTGCAGCGTAATCCGCAACGCCGCAGCGGTGGCAAAAGGCGCCAGCGTTGCACTCGCGACCAGCATTGCCCCCAGCAACGCCAGATAACCGCCAATGGCGACGCCCTGTCCTGCGGCATCAATGGCCGCACTGGCAAAAATCAAGACAGGAATCGCCAACGGCAGGACCAACAGGCTGAGCAGCACGCCACCACGACGTAATCCCACAGTCAGCCCCACCCCAATTGCGCCAAGAAAACTCAGCGTCGGTGTTCCCAGCAGCAGCGTCAGTGCCACCGCTCGCCAGCTCGGGATATCCAGGGACAGCAACAGAGCCGCCAGCGGCGAAAGCAGGATTAACGGCAAGCCGGTGACCAGCCAGTGGGCAATCACTTTGCCCAGCACCATGACCGGCAGCGGCGTGGGAGACAATAAAAGTTGCTCCAGCGTGCCGTCATTGAAGTCATCGCGAAACAGCCTTTCCAGCGCCAGCAGCGAGGAGAGCAACGCGGCAACCCAGACAATACCAGGCGCGATCCGGGCCAGTTGCTGAGGATCGGGACCGATACCCAACGGGAAAAGCGTAATCACGATCAGGAAAAACCACAGTGGATTAACCACCTCCGCACCGCGACGACAGGCGATGCGTAATTCACGTTGAATAAGACGACACAACATTACTGCCACTCCGTGGCATGCAGGCGAACGGTTTTTATCTGACCGTTTAGCCCCGGCAGCGCCTGATGACTCGTCACAATAACAGAACCGCCCTGTTGCGCGTGTTCCGCAAAGCGCCCCATTAAGGTCTCGACGCCGACAGGATCAAGAGCGGTTAAGGGTTCATCCAGAATCCACAGGGTTGCCTGGGTCAGCCACAGCCGGGCCAGCGCGATTCGCCGCTGTTGCCCTGCAGAGAGCTGCGCGGCTGGCACGTCTTCATAGCCCGCCAGTCCGACGCTGGCCAGTGCAGTAAAAATATGCTCATCGCGGCAGTTCGGATGATAAAAGCGTAGATTTTCCAGCGCCGACAACGCCGAGGTGATCCCCGGCAGATGCCCAAGATAAAGCATGGCCTGATGCCAGACATCGCGTTGCTGATGAATTTGCTGCGACTGCCAACGCACCTCGCCGTGTTCAGGCGTGCTCAACCCGGCCAGAATCCGTAGCAGCGACGTTTTACCGGCCCCGTTTGGCCCTTCAATTTGTACGATATCACCTGCCGACACGCGAAACGTGAGCGCCTCAAAGAGCGCACGTTCATCACGCACACAAAGCAGATTCATGATTTCCAACATGGAGGGGTAAATCGCGCCAGCCAAATAAGGCGCAAATGATAGCACAATGTTGCAGTGTGCCGAAGACCGTGCGCGGCCCCCTTTCCCGCTGGGGTTGGATATTCGTGCTTTTCACGGCGTTAAGCGGACAAAAAGCGCACCACAGCAAAATGTTGTAACTTTTGTTAGCTGTTGTAGAAACAATTTCGCGAGCCAAAAAACGACTACGCTTATAACGCATTTGCACTGTTACCAGGAGAAAACATGAAGCCTTCATCAAGCACCAGTCAGGGACCTAACGACGTAGACAGCGAAGAGAAAGAACAGGGCAAAGAGGATATTGAAGTGGATGAAGACGCCCTGCCCTCTCGCGCCGCCGCTATCCATGAGGAGATTCGTCAGGACGGGGAAAAAGAGCTGGAACGTGACGGTATGGCGCTGCTGTGGTCCGCTATTGCTGCCGGGCTGTCGATGGGCGCCTCGCTGATGGCTAAGGGCATTTTTCAGGTGCATCTGGATGGCGTGCCCGGCGCGTTTTTACTGGAAAATCTTGGCTACACCTTTGGCTTTGTGATTGTGATTATGGCACGGCAGCAACTTTTCACTGAAAACACCGTGACCGCCGTCCTGCCCTTTATGCACAAACCTACTGTGAGCAATCTTGGCTTATTGCTTCGCCTGTGGGGCATTGTGCTGCTGGGTAATCTTATCGGGACAGCGTTCGCGGCCCTGGCGTTTACTGAAATGCCGATTTTTGATGAAGCCACCCGACAGGCCTTTACCGACATCAGTATGAAGGTAATGGAACATACGCCGGGCGAGATGTTTGCGAATGCGGTGATTTCAGGTTGGATCATTGCCACCATGGTCTGGATGTTCCCCTATGCCGGTGCCGCCAAGCTGTTTGTCATTGTGATGATGACCTGGCTAGTCGCGCTGGGCGATCTGGCGCATATCGTGGTGGGTTCCGTCGAAGTGCTTTACCTGGTGTTTAACGGCAGCATTCCCTGGACCGAGTTTCTCTGGCCCTTTGCTATCCCGACGCTGTTGGGCAATCTGACGGGCGGTACGTTGATTTTCGCCCTGATCAGCCATGCGCAGATTCGCAATGATATGGGCGAAGCTGCCCAGGCAAAGGCGAAAGCGGAACGACGTAAAGCGGAGAAAAAACGTCAGCAGCAACAAGAAGAACGCTAAATTGCTGACAGAATGAGCAAACGCGCGGCGGTGTAGTGAATCCTGCCGCCTAACTGCGGTATACTGCGCTGGCGTCTCCTTAGTTAAATGGATATAACGAGCCCCTCCTAAGGGCTAGTTGCAGGTTCGATTCCTGCAGGGGACACCATATGTTAGCCCATCTAAGTATTTTAAAGTCTAGTCAACTCTTCAACTTCAAACACTTACCTTCCTTTTGTAGCCCGTTAACGTACACCGTCATATTTCAAAATCCACTCTGTTTGTTGGTACATATGTTGGTATTTTAAGTTCGATAATGCAGATACCATCAGAAGAGGGTTTTTAGTATGGCGCTAACTGAGTTAACTGTAAGAAATACAAAGCCTTCTGATAAACCTGTCAAATTGACAGACGGTAATGGTATGCATCTTTTGATCACCACAAGTGGTTCTGTAAGTATCCCGCTTAAACGAACCATTCACTTTTAGAGATCTTCCGACATACTGATTATGTCCTGTGAGGAGATCACCATGCGTAAAGCCCGATTCACCGAACACCAGATCATTGCCGTTCTGAAGTCCGTCGAAGCCGGACGTACCGTTTAGGATGTCTGCCGTGAAGCCGGTATCTCTGAAGCCAGCTATTACAACTGGAAAGCGAAGTTTGGCGGTATGGAAGCCTCTGATATAAAAAAGATGAAAGACCTGGAGGATGAAAACCGTCGCCTCAAACAGATGTTTGCTGCTCTCAGCCTTGAATGCCGGGCACTTAAAGAAGTCATCGAAAAAAAGCTTTAAAACCAGCGATAAAGCGTGAGCTCGTCGGTTACCTGACTGCGCAATTTACCATGAGCATTCGCCAGGCCTGCAGGACGTTATCGCTGAGCAGGACGGTCTGTTTTTACCAGCCCGATACCCGGCGTGATGAACCGGTGATCCAGGTGCTGACTGAGCTGGCAGAGCGCTACCCGCGATACGGCTTCAAAAAGCTGTTCCAGCTGCTGCGCAGGCAGGGTAACACCTGGAACCATAAACGCGTTCACCGGATTTACTGCCTGCTGAAACTGAATTTTCGTCGCAAGGGAAAACAGCGTTTACCCGCACGTAACCCGGTGCCACTGGCTACGCCGGAAGCGCTTAACCAGAGCTGATCCATTGATTTTATACATGATGCGCTGGTCTGCGGCAGACGCTTTCGGACCTTTAATGTGGTTGATGACTTTAACCGCGAGGCCCTCGCCATAGAAATCGATCTGAATATCCCGGCACAGCGGGTGGTCAGGGTGCTGGACAGAATCGTGGCAAACCGGGGTTATCCACTGAAACTGCGGATGGACAACGGACCAGAACGGGTCTCACTGACGCTGGCACAGTGGGCTGAAGAGCATAGAGTGATGCCGGAATTTATCAAGCCGGGAAAACCAACGCAGAACGCCTTTATCGAACGGTTTAACCGGACGTACCGAACAGAAATCCTGGATTTTTACCTGTTCAGAACGCTGAATGAAGCCCGGGAAATCACAAGTCGCTGGCTGATGGAATACAACAGCGAGCGGCCTCATGAATCCCTGAATAACCTGACGCCAGAGGAGTACCGGCTGATGGCCGAAAACCGGAAACCTCAAAAAGTGCGTGGAACTAAAACGGGTGTGCTTACAATATTACATGGCTGTTTGATTACGTATTGTACTAAAAATATCCGGCCGATTAAGGTTAATATAATCGACGCCCGCCGCCGCGATTTCCTGATGAATTGCTATGTCGTCACCACCGTAATAAACCATGATTTCAAGCTCGGCCTGACGGCTCGCTTCAAGGATGGCTCGATTACGCATCTGTTCTACGCTCAACTCAATGAGCGATGCATGATGGACGGTTCTCACAAGAGAGGGCGACATCGCGATATCAAGGGTGATCATTTTACGAAAGTCCGGCGCGGCGGCCTGAAGACCGCGGCGCATTTCCTCGGAAAACGAAAAGAAGAACGTGTCCCGGACCATATCGAGATCCCGTACCAATGCAGCTACTTTAACCGGATCGCAGTATTTCAGCTCGATATAAACACCCGCGCGACCGCGCAGATGTTCAAGATAAGCATCAAGCCGCGGCACCATGGCACCTTTAAAGCGCTCGTCGAATCCGCTTCCCGCATCCAGCGCATCGATATCGCGCGATAAGGCATGACCCACAGGGCCGGTGCCGTTAGTGGTACGATCCAGCGTTTCATCATGGATGACATAGAGCACGCCATCGGCACTTTCCCGCACATCCAGCTCAATGTAATCAGCCCCCTGTTCCAGCGCCAGGTCTGCGGAAAAGAAGGTGTTCTCTGGCGCAAAATGGTTGGCGCCACGATGTGAGACGATTCGGGTCATTAGGGTAATTTCCTGTTAGCTGGCAGCATGGACATGTTTGCCGGGATGGCAGAATACGGAGAGGTTGGCATGAAGATCGACGATGCGTTTACCGGACGAATTAAAAATCAGGGTCAGCGCGGATTGGCATGCGATACCGATTCGGGAACCGGGCGCATGACGCACTGCTTCACCGTATTCCAGTGCATGGAGCCTGCCGGCTGGCGTGTCGATCGTGTAAAACACTTCGCGTCCCATCGGCTCAACGGTCATCACCTCTCCACACAGCGGCGCATCATCAGGGGCAACCAGGCTGATATCCTCTGGACGCAGACCAAAACAGACGGGGCCATCGTATCCGTGATTCAGTTCGAGTGACATTTGTCCCAGTTGCAGGATGCGCCCCAGGGCTTGCCCCTTCACCAGATTCATGGGCGGCGAGCCGATAAATCCTGCCACAAAGAGATCGTCAGGACGTCGGTAAAGATCCTCTGGCGTACCGATCTGGACGATTTCGCCCTGATTCATACAGATAATCCGATCGGCCATGGTGATGGCTTCCATCTGGTCATGAGTGACGATCAAGGTGGTGAAGCCAAGACGTTTCTGAAGATTCTTAAGCTCTGTCCGCATGGTGATACGGAGTGTTGCATCAAGGTTAGAAAGGGGTTCGTCAAGTAACAGGATATTCGGTTCCTTGACCAGGGCGCGAGCCAGCGCCACGCGCTGCTGCTGCCCACCTGAAAGCTGCGACGGACGTCGATCGAGTAGTGCGCTGATTTGTACAAGACTGGCCGCTTCTTCCACGCGCCTGGCGATTTGATCTCTATCTAATTTTTTAAAGCGCAACGGAAACGCGATGTTCTCACGCACCGTCAAATTCGGGTAAAGCGCATAAGACTGGAAGACGATACCGACATTACGATCGCGGGCATCAATGCGATTGACATTGTGCCCGTCAAACGCGATCTCACCACTGCTTGGCGCATAAAGCCCCGCCAGCAGAAACAGCGTCGTTGATTTACCACATCCAGATGGCCCGAGGATAGCGACGAATTCGCCGTTCTCAATGGTAAGATTGATCGGTTTCAGGACCTGGGTCTCGCCCCAGTTTTTGGTGACATTGTTGAGAGTGATCGAGGCCATGACAATTATCCCTTAATACCGCCAAAACTCATTTGGGTGATGTATTTCTGCGTGAAGGTGTAGAGAACGAGCACGGGGAGCAGGTAAATAATGCCGACGGCGGCGATCATGCCGTAATCCGCGCCTGTATTGTCCTGTGCAACAAAGAAGAGGTAGAGGCTCATCGTCATCTGGCTTTTGTCGATGAGTAATGTCTGAACAAAGACGTACTCCTCCCAACCGCGCAGAAAGGTAAAGGTGGCGATCGCAATCAGTCCGCTGCGCACCTGGGGCAACACCACCATGCGGAAGGCCTGAAAACGGGTGGCACCATCAGTCACCGCACTCATCTCAATATCCCAGGGCACGCCGTCAAAAAAGCCTTTAAGAACAAAGATCGCATAGGGCAGTTCCAGCGCACTCATGACCATCACCACGCCGGAGAGATGGTTGAGCAGGCCCATATAGTGGAGCTGGATAAAGATGGCGATGGTGAGTGCCAGCGCGGGGAAAGCATGTAACAGCAGCAAACCGCGAAGAAAATTTTCCCGGCCGGCAAAGGCAAAGCGAGATAGCGCGTAGGCTGCTGGCGTGGCGACGATCGTCACAATCAGCGTCTGAGAGACGGCAAAGATCAGGGAGCTGCCCAGTGCCGTCCAGACCGACGGCATCAGATCCACACGCGTTGTGCCGGTATTCGCGATATCCCGCAGCCAGAGAAACCGGTAGTTGTGCAACGTCAGATAGGGCATCAGAAAGATCATCACGAGGAGCAGCACGATGATGCCGAGCGCACTCCAGGACAATACCGGCCTGCGCAAGCGCTCTGCCATAAAAGCAAGCACGATCGCGCCGAGATAAGCCACGCCCGCAATGGCGCTGGTGCGCCAAAGAACAAGCCGACTGATAGACGCATCAGAGGTGGTCAGGGATTTCGCAAGAAGCCAGAGGTAAGGCAGCAGGATCGGAACCGAAATCAGCGTCAGGAAGAGAATGACCACAGAAAGGAAGCCGACACGATTGACGGTACCTCTGCGTTCAAGACGGGCCCATTTCGATGTGGCAACCGATGTGGTTTGCACGCGTGACATCACAATACCTCGATTTTCGGCGCGGCGAATGTCGCGCGCATATTGCTGACACGCCACTGTATTAAGGTCGCGGCGACGCCGATCACCATCAACCCCAGCGCCAGGGCCGCACCATAGGCATAAGCACCATTTTCAAAGGCACGACGGTAGATATAGAGCGCATAAGGTGTGGAGTCGTAAACGGGACCGCCCCCGGTGATGAGCAGAATGTATTCGTAGGTCGTCATCAGGGAGAGCCCCTGATAGATCGTAATAAATCGAATGGGCTGAGACAGCGCGGGGGCCACAACATAACGCAGCACGCCCCACTCGCTCGCCCCATCTATCCGTGCCGCATTGGCAAGATGTGAAGGGATGGAACGAATCGCTGACGTCAGAATGACCATGGCAAAGGATGCGCCGACCAGGCCATTTGCCACCACGATCAGAAACAAGGGGAAATCATTGCGCAGATTCATCGGCTGCAGCCCGAAGGAACCCGTTATCTGATTAAGCAAACCGGACGGCGTGGGATCGGCCACCCATATCCACAGAATGCTGTAGAGCACGGCCGGTGACATGCGCGGCAAAAGCCAGAGACCGCGAAACAGATTCCCGAGTCGGTCAGGGATTGCCGTTGATGTGATAGCCAGCAGCGCCCCCAGCCCGACATTGAAAAGAAACAGCGTCGCCGTTACGTAAATCAGCGTTGTTAGTAGCACGCCCGGAATACGCGCATCACGCGACACAATCCGCTCAAAGTTATGCAGTGTCAATTGACCGACCCGAAGATCCGCGCCCATATCGGTAAAGGCGATAACGGTATTGACGATGATGGGCGCCAGGAAAAAGACGACCAACAGCGCGATAGCGGGCGCGAGATAGAAGACGGGCCGGGCGGGCCGGTGCGCCCGAGGCTGGAACTGCGACATCATCTCACCTCCCTCAATATTAACGATCGCATTGGGCGGGCTAAACCCTATTTGCTGGCAACGGACGAACGGATTTCTATATCGTCGCCGAACTGGAGTTCTAACTCTTCAGCGATAAAATCAACGGCCTGTTTTGCGGTCATTTTCCCTGTTTCCACGGCCTGAAGGCCGCTGAACAGCACCTTGTTGTAGCTGCCAAACTGCGTCTGATTGGGCACGAACTTCGCATGCGCCATCATGGGCGAGGCAGCAGACAACACCCAGTTATCCCGGTATTTCGGCATCGCCGTTTGCGCGTTGCTGATGGCGGTGTGATAGGAGGTTACGGCATGTTCGTTGTTAAAATAGGGCAGCGTTGCTAATGCCACGAGTTCGGCAGCGATGTCGGCATTTTTACTTTTGGCATTCACCGTATAGAGAAGCGGATGCGACAGGTTTGAGGGCTGGCCGCCCTTTTTGGCCGCGGGAGCAGGAATCCAGCCTATCTTATGAAAATAACCGTCTTTGTCCGACGGCCAGACAGCCCCATTTTTGTCACCCAGTTGCCAGGCCACCGCCCAAACGCCCTGGTGGAAAATAAACGCCTTCTCCTGCTTGAACGCACCCTGAATGGCATCCCAGCTCATCGCCGTATTATCGACTGGCGTGACGCCCTGCTTAGCATTACGCGCATACCAGCCAAGGGCGTCGGCCATTTCCGCTTTGGGGAAAATGAGTTTGCCGGTCTTCTCATCCATAAATTTCACGCCGTACGACTGAAAAACCATAAGATAATCAATACCCACGTTCGGGCGGTGCAGCATGCCATACTGGGCCGCTTTACCGTCCACAACCTCTTTGGCCAGCGCAGTCAGATCGTCAAGGGTGAAGTCACCGGATTCCACCCTGGCAGGGATAGCGTTAATAAAAGCTTCATCCTTGCCGATTTTTCTCAACATATCTTTGTTGTAGAAAAACATGCGTATTTCGGCATCCTGCGGTATGCCATAAATCTTGCCATCGTTTGCTTTTGCTGAATCCCACAGCACAGGCAGGATATCGCTGTAAACCCACGGCGCAGCAGCGATCTTATCGTTCATTTGCAAGGCATAACCGTCCTTAGCAAACTGGCCAATCCACTCATGAGGCAGCACATAGATATCCGGCCCCTGCCCGACGGACATCGCCTTCAGCATGTCCATCGCGAAGTCGTCCCAGCCTTTGACCGCACTGCTGTTGGCCTGAATCACGATATGTTTATCGACACCCGCAGCCTTGAATTGCTTGTTCATGATGTCGGCGGCATCTTCAATATTGGTGATGCGGTTGGGTGCGCTGCGCTCAGCAAGCGTGGAGAGTTTGATGGTGATCTCTTCGGCATGGGCAATGCCGACACAGAGCGCGGAAATCATTACGCTTGCCAGGAGAGTGCGTTTTTTCGACATGGTTTTTATTCCCGTTGTACCTATTATTTAAGTAAGTTAATTTATTTAAATGACAGGTTCATGACCACGCGACAACGACAGGGAGAAGCGGCATTGACTTCATCGAAGCATTGGGAAGGAATCGGTACAACGCAGTCTGCGGTGCTGCGTTATCTGCGTCGCAACCACGCCGCATCGCGTGCCGAGCTCGCCGAGGGCTGTGGCGTAACAGCGGCTGCCGTCAGCATGATGACCCGCGATCTCATCAGGCGAGGGATCATCGTCGAAGGGGCGCGTCGCCCGTCTGGCCGGGGCGCTCCGCACATTGATCTCACGCTGAATTCCGCCATTGGTTATGCCGTTGGAGTTCATGCCAGCCGCTTCTCCATTACGCTGATGCTGCTTGATTTCACGGGGAAGCGGGTTGACGAAATTGAGCTGCGCGGCCTTTACGATACCTTCGCCACGGCCCGATCAGCGATTCAGAAGGGGCACAGAGCCCTGCTTGAGAGAAACCACATTCCGGATACTTTAGTGATTGGTGCAGGCATTGCCATGCCCACGCGATTCCAACGGGGTGTTGCTCCCCTTCATCTGGCACCCGAGGTGCTTTCCTGGGATGAACCCGGACTGTTCGAGTCCATTCAGCAGGCGCTGGGCTGTCCGGTGTTAATTGAGAATGATGCCAATGCTGCAGCGATGGGTGAAATGGCACTGGGTAATGCGGCTAATCATGAAGACTTTCTCTATCTCTATCTGTCAGAAGGCGTCGGCAGCGGCATTATTCTGGGTAGACAGCGTTATCGCGGTCATCTTGGCAACGCGGGCGAAATTGGTCTGTTACTGCCACTCGACAGGCCCCGCCCCTCCTTTACTGACCTTGCGGCATGGTGTCAGCATCGCCTCGGCCAGATACCGGATGGGCGCTCACAAGACATCTGGCAGCGATTCCTTACCGAAAACGTCAGCGTTCTCGACGAATGGATCGAACGAACAGGCCCGGAAATCGCCCGTCTGGGCTTTATGCTGAACGCTGTTCTTGCCCCTGCGGCGATCTATGTGGGGGGAACACTGCCTCAAAGCGTTCGTGAACGGCTCGCGGTCTGGCTCGACTTCTCCAGGCTGGATAGCTTAAAGGGCAGCCGTGTCGTGCAACCCGAGATCTGCCTGCCGGAGATCTCCGCCACGGATACCGTCGCATTTGGGGCCGCCGCCATGGTTCTGCATAACGTTGCCCAGCAGGATGGCGGGGATCGCCAGGGATTTAGCTGACATCTCAGCCTCATTGAGTGGTTAAAATGCAGCGCCCATGAGTGGGCGCATTCAGCGTGAAAACAGTTGCTCCCTGTTACCCTGACTCACAGGGCGATGATTAACAGGCCTGGCTTCCCACAGGCTTTTAGATCCGACCAGAATGGCCCGTTCAACATTGTGCCCTGTCAGGCCCGGTAAATATCAATCCTGCCAGCACGATTACGGGTAGGAAATAAACAGTATTGCTGTACTGTTAAAAGCCCCTGCCACAGGTTGCCCCTTCAATTCCGCTTGCAGCTTATAAGTCGTTGAGCCTTGCTCCGTTGAAACCAGACTTTGGGATTGTATCAACTGCCCATCGATAGTTAATTCGGCTTTCATGCCGTTACTTAAAGGGACAGAGGAATCTTCACTTGTCAGATCGATAATATAGTTGGCCGGTCCCGAGCAATACACGCTGATATCCTTTTCCCGCGTCTGTCCTTCAGCCTCTCCCACATGGACTATGCCAAAATCGATATCCACATTAGGAGTTTCCATCGCGCACCAGGTTTGGGTCGGCGGCGATAACTTGCAAGAGTTATAACTGGAGGTAAACGTTGTGCCGAGCGCCGAATTAACATCATTGAGATAGCGTAAACAAACCCGGCCGCGCGTCAGCCGCGAATCTGACCCCACATTGTCAGGGACGGTCGCCATATATTGCCCGCCTGGATCTATTTTCTCATGCAGACAATCGATAAATTGATGTATGTCATCGGTGGGGCAGCCTTCCCCGCGAGCAATGATATTTTCGGGTGGCACAAAGGTATTCGCGGGGCCTGCACAACTGCCACCACTTTGTGTGCACCAGTAAAAATAAATCGCAATCCCTGAGTTTGCCGTAACGTAGTGAGGTTGATGCGGATCGATGTAACTCGTGGCGCGTCCGACATGAAATTCGACCTGTGTGCCGGGCACTTTTTGCGTGTTACCCACAAAAATTGGGAAAGGTGCATTCTCATGCAATAAGGCTTTCACCGGGCATGACGAAAACAGCAGAAAAAACACGCTGGTTAGGAAATAAAAAAAACGCATGAGGTTTCCTCACAGACTATTCATTACAAAAGGCCTTAAGCTCCGCCTTTCGCCACAGGATTCCCGACAGAGAGGCGCCTTGAGTGAAAACCGCGCCGCGTGGGCGTCACCTTTCAAGGTAAGGCACCCGCCGTTTTCACTGAAACTCAGCGCGTAACGTTACCCTGGCCGTGAAATCGCCTTCATTCAGCTCCGCGCCTTCACGCTGAACCAATACGGCTTCTATCTTCGGTAGCGTCTGGCCATTCACCTTGTACGCTTTGTTGAGTTCAAACGCCGCATCGTCGATATACAGTTTCACGCCCAGATCCGCCTGCTCTGCGGTCACGACCGTTGCGCTCTCGTTATCAAATCCTGCCGCTGTACCGGCGACGGTTAACACCAGGTTCCATGCCAGATTACTGCTATCGCACTCCAGCCCCGGGTTAACGGCCTGGCGATACAGACCATCGGGAACGCTTTTAATTCTGATGCTTTCCCCAAAGCTGATTTCCAGCGTGCTGTCTCCGTTAAGGATGCAGGACGGCGGGGTGATAAGCGTTCCTTTGAGCGCAAGATTGTTCGCGTAGACATCGGGTGCAATCAGGGCTAATCCACCCAACAGCAGACTGCCCACCCGTATTCCGGGCCACCGATGTCGACCTTTCGCATATCCTTCATAACCAGGCATCCTGACTCCTTGATTTGTCATGATGTTCCATGTTTACAGGTAATTCGCTATCAAAGACGCGACGACGCTGAACTCTCCGCCGTTGAGCGTTACGCCCTCCTGCCTGACGGGCCGAACGGTAAAGGTGAGATCGGGCATGCCCTGCGCGCTGACGTTCGTTTGGATCCAGTCGTTGAGCGGCATCGTTCTGTCACCATAGATCAGGCGAAAACCGAATCCCGCCTGATGACCGGCAAGCAGTTCAGGGTTGAACGCCGAGGTGATGCCATCAATGCGCAACCGCACATCTCGTGAGCTGCAGTCCAGCGGAACCACAACCTCCCGGCTGTAAACATTGCTGTTGTCATCGTCCAGCCGGGTTGTCATCACATCATCACCAAAATTCACCGTGATGGTGTCACCGTTATTAACGGTGCAGGGAATACGTTCGATTAGCGTGCCGCGAAACGTCACATCCGCCTTCGGGTTCTCACTGGCTGCGTTAACCGGCAAGCAGAATACGGCGCTAAACACGAGCGGAATATAAACAGGGTGCATGCTGGCTCCTTACTGATACTCAAACACCATCGTTCCATTACCTGTAAAGGTACCGGCCGTGGGCAGAGCGTTGTTCTGTACTGCCAGCACGGCCCATAATTCGGGCAACGTGCCGTCGTTATAATTGAATGCAACGCTGCTGCCCGGCGACAGCGCGGCATTCTCATGCATTAACTGAATACCCAGTGCCGATTTGCTGGTTGCAAGCAGCGAAGTATTAAACGCAGCCGGTTCGCCGATAATCGTGACTTTTAGCCCCTGTTTAGCCAGGGATGTACACAGCAGGCTGTACATGATTCGTGTCTTTTTATAATCAACGCCGTTTATTCGGCTAATCACCACATCCTCACCAAAGTCCACCTCGATGGGTTCCTGGTTGTTGACCACGCATTCCGGCGTCTCCACCAGAATGCCGCGGATGGTCAGCGTGGTCATATCCCCATTGTTAACCTCTGCCTGTACGCTGCTCGCCATGAATGCAGTCAGCAGCAGAAGGCTGCACAGCCTGAATTTAGCTTTCATTGCGCTCCGCCTGCTGTTGCCTAAAGGAAATCTCATTCGGTATGCGCGATTTCTCTGCCTGGCAGGTGTTGCCGTTGCAAATAAACGGCAACAACCGTTGGCTGCCGTAATCGCTGACGAACATCAGAACCGGCGTGCTGCCTAACTCACTGACGGTCGGACTGAGCAGTTGGCGGCTTTTCGGTGCCACCATGACGGGTTCAAAACGTGCCAGTCCGCTTCCGGTCAGGCTTCGTCTGACTTCGACGAAGGAAAAATGGTAGGGCGTTGGGTTGTGCACTTCATACTGGTTTCCCTGCTTAATCAGCGTCAGGGTTTCCGTGCCGGGAACCGTATCTGACATCGGATCCACGTTCAGTCCTTTAGGGCGATAGAAGACTTTGAGCCGGATCTGCATCGCCAGCGTCAGGACGTTGGCTTTAGCCGATTTTGGCGGTATTTCCCGCAGATTAAGGTAGAAAACGCTTTCCCTGTCTGTCGGCAGCGACGAGATGGCCGGGAGAACCTGAATACGCACCAGCGTCTTGCCGCCCGCTTCAACACGCTGCACCGGCGGCAATACCATCAGCGGACCGCTGATTTTTTTTCCGTCTACATCTTCCATCCAGCCCTGCGCCAGGTAGGGATCTTTTTCATTGCGGTTGGTTACGTTCAGGCTGATCGACTTTTCCCCCTGATTAAGGATCAGGCGCGATCGATCAACCGTCAGCGCGCCATGGGCATTCACACTGCCTGCCAGCGCCAGAATGGCCCAGAGCTTTATCAATATCGCTTTTGTCCACATAGCAAAATGTCCTGTTGTGTTTCCGGCTGCCCGAGGCAACGCCTGTCTCTTTGCGCAGTCGGCGTGATGTTCTGCGGGATGCCGCCGCGCTGTTCCACCGCCTGCCCGTGCGCTAACCGGGCAGGTTTCAGCAGGTAATCGCTTTTAAGGCCGCGCAACAGGCGAAAACGAATCAGCAGAGAAACCGGCCCTGTTGCCCCAATTTTCTTCATCACAGCCAGTCGAATACCGCTGTCACGTTTACTGTGTGACTGGTGTGGTTTGCCCTGTATAAAGGCGCGCATATAGATCACTTCACGCCGGGTCAGGTAAATGGCCTCTTTTTTAACCGGCACCTTCAGGTGCGCGCATCGCGCCTTGATGTAAAGTTTCTCCATCAGTGCCTGCCGGGATTCGCCCGCGTCTGACAGCAGGATGCGCTTCGGATCCACCAGGCCGCTTAACACCGACAGCACCGGGTTACTGCCGGCAATCACAATCATGCATCCCTTTGCGAGCCGTGGATTCATGCTCCAGGCGAGCAGCGCTTGCATCGTCGGAAAGTAGAATCCCTGAAGGCGAATCTGCTTGCCCAAATGGTCTGACAGCGCCTGCTGTATCGCCTCAAGCCCAAGCTGGAAGAAGGCGTTTGAACACACACTTGTGCCAGTCATCAACGACCCGCCCAGCGCCGGGCCGCCCCCCGCCAGGGCTTTTCACGCGGCAGCGCCTTGACCCGCCCTTCTTTCTCAAGATCCAGCAACAGCAATCGGGTTTTGTACACGCTAATATCCAGCGCGTCAGCGATGTCTCGGGTGGACAGTCCCTTGTCCACGTCCCTGGCGGTGCCCAGCACGGCAAGGCACTGTTGTTTCAGGCGTTCGTTACGCATATCACCTCCCTGATCAGTACCCGGCCGCGCACGCTGGCCGGATGAGTTTGAGTACCGGCTTGATGGCCTTGATCTAACAAGCTGAAGATATTCAACGGCTGTACCTCCTGATGCTGTGCGCTTTGCGGCCTTGACTACAAGGCGGCAGTAACGGTGCTGTTTTATTCGTATTGCAACTGAAAGGTGATCATTGCACTGTATTCCCCTAACGTGACCTCGCCATTTGCGGCCGTACGCTGCAATCGGGCCAGCCACTCCAGCCGATTTTCCGTGTCGGTGAGTTCAACAGGCGGCTGAAGCACACCGGGAAGTACCGCGTTACCCTGAGCATCGTTGACCGCCAGCCCCAACCCTTCCACCGTGCCATTCAGCGCAAAAAGTGCAGGATTTACGGCGTTTTTATCGCCAAAAAACGTGACGCTTACCTGCGAGCCGACAGACAGGTCACACTCTTTTAGCGCAATGGAAAAGTCGACCGGATAGGACTGATGATTGGTGGTAAAGTGCCGGGCGACGATGGGCGAGAAGGCTACCGTCTGATCCACCGAATCCATGTCGACCAGACAGGGCACGGCAAGCAGCGTTCCGCGGAACACAACGTCCGTTGATCCCGCATCCGCTTTCGCCCTGACCAGCAGCAGCGCGGTGAACATCGTGAGGCCAATCACTATCAGCAAACCACCGCCCGCGCGACGAAAACGGATTAGGTTCTCCATCACTCGTACTCCATGCCAATGTTGATAACGGCCTGCCACTCGCCCGCTTCCAGCGGATCGCGGTTACGCCAGAGCTGTGCTTTGAGAACCAGGTCATTACGCCCCTCGGCAAGCGGAACGGGTTGGCTTAACAGGCCGGGAATCAGGAGGTTACCCAAAGGATCCTCCATGCGCAGAGAAAGACCGGATGCGCCTTTTATGCTGAAAAATCGCGCATCATCATTGGCCCTGTCGCCGAGGAGACGCAGTCTGACCGAGCGCTGATCGGCGAGCCATAACCTGTGGCGCAGGTCCTGTGGGGTGCCAGAATGCCGGGCGCCGCTGGGACAGTGATCCAGTACGAGATGAATATCCACGGGCACAGTGACATCGCCTGTCTTGTTTAACGCCGCCAACGCAACAGGGCTGAGCGTAATATGTTGAACCTGAGATTCCGGCATTAATACACAGGGCGAGGTGATCAATGAGCCTGAGGCCTGCAACATTCCTCTTAGCGTATTTTCCCACCGGGCTTCCCGTCCGTGAGCTCGCGGGAACGTGGATATCAGCGGCACTGCGATCAGGGTTATTGCCATCATGTGTTTCCATCCGACATAGAGTTCAGACGCTCGCACTATCACTATTCTGTCTCCTTCTTCAGTGCTGAGTGACGGCCACGGGATCGGCCCGACATACCGAGCCCTGGCAGAGAAAGGGCAGAACAGGTTTTCCACCAAAATCATTAATGGTGATAATTTGCGGATCGCGGGAAACCGAGGACTTCACCGTCTCGCTCGACATCGGGGCGATCATGACGGGCACAAAGCTTTTCTCAACAGCACGGTTGCCTTTACTGATGATCCCCAGCAACGTCATGTAATAAGGTGTTGGGTTCTCCACGCGGAAACCGCCTTTCACTTTGTGCAGGACTAACTGATCATCATGGCGGCTGAAGCGCTCAGGGGTGATGCTGGCTGGTCGATAGAACAGTTTGATTCGGGTCTGCAGGGCCAGTTGCAACACGTTGGCGCGGTCGCTGCGCGGCGGAATTTCCCGGACGCTGAAATAAAACACACTTTCCCTGTCCTGCGGCAGCGAGGCGGAAGAGGGCAACGCGGTAATGCGAATGACGCTCTTTGCGCCCGGCTCCACGCGCTGCACGGGCGGCGTGACCCTGAGATAGTTGGTGAGCTTATTGCCCTGTGCATCTTCCAGCCAGGCCTGAGCCAGATAGGGCTCTTTCTGATTGTCGTTGCTGATATTCAGGATGAGATTTTTTTCGCCTCCGTTAAAAATGGCGCGCGTGCGATCAAGGGCAATGGCGGCCTGCGCTGTTTGCCCTGCCAACGTCGCCAGCACACTCGTTATCAACAGTAATGCCCACCTATCCTTGCGTCTTTTCATCATCTCGTTTGCACCTTGTATACGTTTGCTTTCAGATCCCAGACAGGCTGCATGGGAAGGTTACTCGCAGGGCAGCAGCAGTTGACTGTCGGGGATGAGTGACGGAAGCGTTGCCCGGCACTGTGCCTTGTCGCCCCAGAACAGCGTCAGCACCTCGTCGGGTTTAACCCCTGAAATCCAGGCTAAGCCCCCTTCACTCACCATGCCTAACTCCTGATCTTTTGCATTGCGCACGCTGGCCCCGAAAGGAGGAAAAGTGCCGTCAGCCATCGCGACAGTCGCCACGACTTTCGCACCCTTGAGCACGTCAAAACGGCGGAAACCAATCGCCCCTTCGGTCAGTGAAACTTCCGCAACGGGCGCGCTACTGATTTCGATGTCATCCGGCAACCGATTCACATCTACCTTGACCGTGGCGCGATAGTAGCCGGGTACGGAGGGTTCTACGGCCAGGCCAAATCGGTTGGTCATGCCATTACGGCCCACCGGCACATTCGCCACGCCATCGGTGCTGACCAACACTCGGGTGCCTCCTCTGACGCTGCTGCCATGGAGCGCGCCCCCTTCGCTGGTCGCTGTCAGGCCGCCGCTAATCGACAAGCCCGCTGAGGTATAGCCGTTCTGCTGCCAGCCCAGATTGGCGGTGATGTCTGCAGCCGTTCCTGTGTGGCTGTACAGCCCGCTCGCCTGGGTCGTGATGCTCTCGCTTTTTCCGCTTCGCGTTCCGGCCGACAGGCGATAACTGTCACCGTTTTCCAGGCGTTCATACCATCCTGCGGTTTGGCTGTAAGTCTGTTGACTCCAGTTGCCGTTGTAGCTGGCCGTCCCCTGACCAAAAGGAACACTTATCGTTAGCCAGAGCGCATCATCCTTACGGCCGTAATCGCGCGTTCGCACGGCGGAAACGGTGGCGGACAGATTGCGCCAACGGTTCAGATCGAAATAACGACTGGCAGAAAGGCTGTAACGGTCGGCACGCGGGCGATCCCAGTACGTCTGGTGAGACCAGCTCAGGTAGGCAGAAAGGTTGAGATCCGTAAAACTTTTGCTCGCCGTAACGGTATAAAGTTCTTTACTGCTGCCCGTTACGCCATTGCGATAGCGCGCGTCAAGGTACTCCGTCATGGTCATGTAATTGCGTTCGGAAAAACGGTAGCCCGCAAAGGTCAAATCGCTGTTGAAGTCGTCAAAGCGCTTTGAATAACTCAAACGGTAGGAACGGCCCTGTAAATGTCCCCTGTCCGGTAACGATGTTGCAGACTGGGTGATATCAGCTGAGAGCGCACCAAACCGGTAAAGATCACGAGCCACACCAATGGCCAGACTGTGATAGTCCGCAGAGAAAATACTCCCGCCATACAGTGACCAACTGTTAGCCACGCCCCATGATATTTCGGCGGTGCCAAATGTCGGCCCTTGCACATGGTGGTGGAAATCGGAGGGTCGCCCGGTGGCCAGCTTGTAACGCACCTGGCCCGGCCGGGTCAGATAGGGCACGGTGGCGGTGGTGACCTGAAAGTGTTGTACGCTACCGTCCTGCTCTTCCACCTTTACGTCCAGTTGCCCACTCACCGCACTGCTGAGTTCCTGCACGCGGAACGGTCCTGCCGCCACCATGGTTTCGTAAATGATCCGTCCCTGCTGGCTGATGATGACTTTGGCATTGGTGCGTGCAATGCCGCTCACCTCCGGCGCGTAGCCGCGCAGCCTGGGGGGCAGCTGGCTTTCATCGCTGACCAATGACGCGCCGGTGAAGCGCCATGTATCAAAAATATCCGATCGAAGATAATCCTCACCCAGGGTGAGTTTTGCCATAAGCGACGGCAGCGCGCGATAAAGGTAAAAGCGACTCCAGTCGATACGTTGGGTCGTGCCACCGCTGGAGCCGCCGGTCTTGTTGTAGTTAGCCTGCCAGTCGCCTCGCAAACGCCAGGGGCCGCTGTTTGCACCGAGCGTACCGGTGGCACTGGCTCGCTGTGACTGACTGCCGTGTACCGGACGGGTGAAGCTGGTATTGATGTTATAATCCAGCATTACCCCCGGTACGCCATTCTCCCAGCGTGAAGGCGGCAGCCAGGTGGCATCCTGATATTCGAGCCAGGCCTGGGGTACCGAAATATAGAGCGACGAGGTTGAAAGATCGCCGCGCAGCCTGACACCGTCCAGCGCGGAAAAATCAGCGCAGTCGTCATTATGGTCAAAGCTTATCTTTGCCAGCGCATCGTGCTTAAGACCGAGTAACTCAACCTGCTGAGGCGTCAGACAGGCCTGCACTTCTTCGGCACCTTTCTTCTCTTTAAACACCACCTCCTGTTCAATGATATTCCGCTCATTCAACCGAAGTGTGAGACTATAGGTACCCGGCATGATGTAACCCGCACGGGCGAAACGGGATAAATCAATATTATTTCGATCTTCGGCATCAAGAATGTCAGTATTAAATTCAACAGCGCGTGTATCGCCGCAATAACCCGACATCGTTATTAAAACGCTAAAAAAAAGACAATATCGATGTAATAGTTGTGGTTTACCCATTTACGTTATCTTTTGTTATAGCGAATCGTGCAAGAAAGGGATTTACTGATAACTCAGCATAAAACGTATTGCACCCGCCCAGTCGCCTTCTATATAGAATTTTCCATCCGGAACCACCTGCATAACATAATCAAACTGATGTTCATTCTGACTCAGGACAACGCTGTGCATAGGTATGCCCGGCAATGCCTGCTCGCCGTCACTGTCAGTCACTTTGAGTGCAATCCCTTTGGCCTCGCCCCTCAGCGAAAATAAAGAGGGCGCGTGAGAAACCGCCTCACCTGAAAAGGTGAACGCTATGCTTCGCCATTTATCTTCATCTCTAAGATCACAATTCACTAAGCGAATGGAAAATCGTTTTTCATTGAGCCCATTATTATTCTCTACGATATGCGGCGTAAGTGAATCGAACACAAATTCTTGCCAGACATCTTCAGTATGAATATTGCACGCCGATGTCAGAATCTGACCATTAACGTAAACACGGCCCTGCCCCTCATCTTTAATCGGGGACGCCTGGACAGTGAAATGGCAAATAAAAAAGATGAATAGCGTCAAACGCAAATAAACAATATGCATCCTGTTTATGCCTGTAGATAACTCCCCTACCCGGTCATGAGCTGACCGGGTAGGGGAAACGTTTGTGATCAGCTCTTAGTCATACGCCAACGTAAAGTCAGCAATCGAGGTAAACTCACCGGATTTAATCGCATTATTGTCGTCCAGTCCCTGCAGATAGGCAGAGAATGCCAACGTATTATTGCCTTCAATTAAGGTACGGGCTTCACTGGAACCGCCAACGGGAATAATTGCGCTGGACGCGTCGGTGATCACCACGCCCGCACCGGATGCGGTGCCCATAATGCCGAACTTATTATTATCTGTGGAGCCATCGGATTTTACTGCAGCCGTTCCACCGAAGGTCACTTTCACCGTTGGCGAGGTGATAACAGTGTTACCATTGCCATCGTCGGTGCTGTTCATGCGGCAGTTTTCCAGATCAATAGTGAAAACTTTTGGGCTGGATGTTCCTTGATCTTCTAGCTGTCGAGCTGAAATCTGGCCCAGTTCAACAGTTTGTTTTTCGCTGTCACTCCCGATGGAACATGCAGCATCAATGATATGACCATGGAAAGTGATTTTTCCCTGTCCCTGATTGGCCGCATGCGCACCTGTTGCGCCCATTCCCAGAGCAAGCATCAAAACCACTGCAACTTTATTAATTTTCATACCTATTTAATCCCGTTAATTGATTAATGCAATAACAAATAAATATCATCAAACAGATCAATATCTATTTAACAAATATTTATACATTTAACAAAAGCATAGAAATTAATTAAAAACACACCTTAAAACTGGCAAAGCCAATTATGCATTGGAGTTTTTGATTTACAAACAAAATAAAGAAATTAAATGTATATACGATCTTTAATACTAATTTAATCTTGCCGCAAAGTAGATAAAACCAGATAAATTTAAACTATAGTTTATTATCTCATTAAAGTGTAAAAATGTAGAATTAAAGATCGAAAAGTAAAATACATCAGAGTTACATATTAAGTGAGACGAATATTCTTAAGGGCATCTGCTTTCTTCTCAAAGTGATAACATTCCCAATATAGATTCGTGCGCGCACAGCACGCGTTCGTTATGATGACGCCCATGTCAAAAAATTATGACTTGATACAAACCACACGGTTAATAATTATTCCGGATAATATTATCCTTTTTCGAAATTATTTCATTGCACCTGACCTCCGCTTGTGAAAAATCCGATCGTTTCCAGCTCCGCCAGCGGCATTTTACCTGCGGATGTGATTTTAAGGCGTACCCTGCGCCGGGCACATTGCATGATGCCGCGGTTGGCGAAAGACCGGTTTTATGACGACATAGTAAAGCCCCCAAACCACATTGATTCGTTAAAAACATTCATAAATAAAAAAATAGTTTCTGAGGGGCATGTTTACAGTCTGGCAGGAAAATGCCGGTTAAAGCGCGTGACGTGCCGGGCGCAAATATCGGCAGGGATAGCGAGCATAACGTCCATCCTTTCTGTGATTTCCGGACACAGGCTTTAGTAAAGCTAAAGTAGGGTATTTTCGGTTAAAGAGTGGAAAAGCGTATAATTGTGAACGGCGTTATAAATATGAATTATGAAAATAGAAAAGCATTGCTTTTTTAGTTGTTTTTAAGGCAACTGACAGTGAAATCAGATTATCCATTTTGATCAAAACATTAATTTGTCAGGGTTCATCCGCGTTTACAGAGTTGCACCGCCACGCGATCCAGCGCGCGGTCATAACTGGCCCGCTCCGCCGCACTTAAAAACCCCTGGACTTTCACCCACCGGGCACTGTCTTTGCGCACCTGTGCAATGTCCTGCCACAGCGCGCGGGCTTCTGGCTGCGTGAGCTGGCGCGCTTTCCGGGCTTTGCCGATATCGGCCTGTAGGACATCGGCACGCATAACAATGTGCGCCTCACGCACGTCCGTCATGCTGCCAACTGGCGCCGCCATCAGCTGATGCTGCACATTGAGGTCGCATCCCGGATAATCTGGCGCTGTCGCCAGGGCCATTAATGGGAGGAGCGAGCACAGCAGCAGAGAAGCGGTTCTCATGTTATTCACCTGTCTGAAGGGTTTCAGAGGGGAGGTTTTCGGCTGCACTGCACCCGTTATAATCCCCATTTGGGGCCATTCTGTGAAAGCGTGATCGTAATGGGTTTGCCGCATACCGCAACGCATGGCGCATTCTCTGTATTCCAGCGGAACAGACAGAGGTGCCAACCGCCGGGAATCATACGGGAACAGTCAATTATCCCATCGGCGCCTAATGCTCTTGCTCTGTCCGCATTTTCCCAGGCGTCCGGCGTTTGTCCCTGCTGCAGCGCGGGACGCCAGGGGCGATTCGATAGCTCGGGGATAATTCCCATTTGCAGACAACGCGCTTTATCCCGCTGATCGACAACCCTGGCCCCCATCACGCGTAGCGGAATGAGCACGCGCGGTAAGCCATCTTCCCGCATGTAACCTGAAACCGCGATTACAGACCATTCAGGCCTGGGGCTCATATATAACGCTGATTGCCCCTGCCGATGATAACGACCAGCACTTTGCAGCCCGGGCGCAGCGAGGACAGCCCGGGCATTCTCAGATAACACCGCGCGATAAAACTGGCCCGCAAGGGGCAAAAAAGCGTCAGGGTTCATCGTTCTCACCTTTTAACGTGCCCGTGAGGCATTCAGGCGGGTTAGCCTAAATGCTCTCAACGCTCCGCTGCGGGCCCCAGTGGTGTTTTTTGGCAGAGGGCGGATTGCACCGCTCCTGTGTACCCGGCAAATAAAAGTGACCGTCTGTTGAGCGTGGCGTGCCACCGGGACAGCCCGCCATCCCGCGTTGCCCGTTCTTTCCTGGAAGGCCACTTCCGCCATTGCTGTCCGCTCCGCCATGACCGGCGTAGCAGGCTGACACGGATAAGAGCCACACCATTCCTGTTAGCGCCGCTAAGTTACGCATATTCTTCGCCCTGATTATTCAACGGTGATGGTGTCCGGTTTTTGCGCCACGATGGTAAGTGAGGTGCCTTTAATCGCCTGACTGACCGCTTCCCGAATCGTCATGGTTCCCTGCACAGGATTGACGTGGACAGCGCCGGTTCGTGACAAGTCCGTCTCAATAAAACAGCCAGATGCATGGGCTAACTGCTGTGCCGTTTCGTCAAAGCGTGGGAAATTTATACTGTAAGTCCCTTTAACGTCACATTTACCCAGAAGAATGTGACCATTGGATGAAGGGCTGCATGCCGAAGTGAGGATAGCGAATATCATTACGCCAAGGCACTTGAGGGGGACTGAATTCATAAACCTCTCCGGCAGGGAAAACAGGCATTCATTATTCCCACAACGGATGTTGCCTGTCAGCAGGGGGAATATGTCTGAGTGTGATCACTGGTCCGCGGGCGTCTTTCATCCGATTCTTTGAACCGCCCCGTCCAGCGTCAGACTCACCAGAGCGCGGGCCGCAGCATCGGGAAGCGCCACAGCGCGAGACAGATCAGAATGTAAAGTGAAACGGCAGCCGGGTCAGGGAAGAGAGATCACTGGGGGAGATGAGGAGGTCGATGCCATCCCTGGCTTTACCACGATTTTACGGTCAGCTTTCAGGTGTGCTGTACGCATTACGATTACGCGCTGTGCGTTACGCTGAACCGTACCGGGCGTGGAACCCTTTCCTGTCAGGACCTCATGCCCATTGTTGCTGCTGATTGACAAGATATTGTGGTTGATTGATCGCCTTGCGCGCAATCCAGTAGAGCAGAACTCGCTCATCGTCGCTGTCACGATCCGCCATTGACAATAATTTTAGCGCCAGCGTAGATTTCGTGACAGGCTGCTGCTCTGTGCTCAATTCGATCACTGCCTGACCGATAATGCAGCAAACTTCATCCTCACTGGTGATGGATTCATATGTCCGGTCTTTCATATTTCCTCCTGTTGAATGGACTTTAAGCCTGGCAAAAAAACACGCAACCTGCCGGTAAAAACCGCTACCTGTAACATTCCCTTACGTCTGTTTACCTGAACTCATCACATGGTTAGTCTGGTTACGTTTATCGGGCCTGCCATTCATGCCGCTCTCACGGCATTTCATTCCATTCTGCATTCCGTTCATGCTCTTTTCCCTCCCGCGCGTCAGGCATTTGTTTAATCTGGCCGCAGTTTCCAGTTTTCCTGTGGGAGTAAAAATAATGAATGAGCGACAACAGGCTGTTGGTCAGCGTACACGCTGGTTAACCCTTTTCGGCACAGTGATTACCCAGTTTGCGTTGGGATCGGTTTATACCTGGAGTTTGTTTAACGGTCAGCTGTCGCAAAAGCTGGCGGCATCGGTGAGCCAGGTGGCCTTTTCATTTGGATTACTGAGTCTGGGTCTGGCGGTAGCCTCTTCGCTTGCCGGTAAGCTGCAGGAACGTTTTGGTGTCCGTAAGGTGACGATTGGCGCGGGAGTAATGATGGCGCTGGGCTTATGGCTGACTTCACATGCCGATAACCTGGTCATGCTGTACCTGAGCGCAGGCATTCTGCTGGGGCTGGCTGACGGCGCAGGTTACCTGATGACATTGTCTAACTGCGTGAAATGGTTTCCTGAACGTAAAGGGATGATATCCGCCTGCGCGATTGGTGCCTACGGCCTGGGCAGCCTGGGTTTCAAATTTATCTGTGGGGCGCTACTGGCTGAGTTTGGGCTTGAAAAAACCTTTATTCTCTGGGGGTTATTAGCCATGACGATGATAGTTATCGGTGCGCTGATGATGCGCGATGCGCCATTGCAACGTTCGTCAACGGCGCAACATCAGGCAACCCGCAATTATACGCTCGCTGAGTCAGTGCGCCTTCCGCAGTACTGGATGCTGGCGCTGATGTTCCTGACGGCGTGCATGAGCGGGCTTTACGTCATTGGCGTCGCCAAAGATATCGGGGAAGGCCTGGTGCACCTCAGCACTCAGACAGCGGCTAACGCGGTCACCGTCATTGCCGTCGCTAACCTGAGTGGTCGGTTGGTGCTGGGCGTCCTGTCGGACAAAATGGTTCGTATCCGGGTTATTTCCCTGGCCCAGTTGATCGCTCTGACAGGCATGAGCGTATTACTGTTTACGCACATGAACCAGACCACCTTTTTCCTGTCGCTGGCCTGTGTCGCCTTCAGCTTCGGCGGCACGATTACCGTGTTCCCTTCCCTGGTCAGTGACTTTTTCGGCCTGAATAACCTGACGAAAAACTATGGTCTGATTTATTTGGGGTTTGGCATTGGCAGCGTGTTGGGATCGCTGGTTGCCTCACTGTTTGGCGGTTTTACCGTGACGTTCAGCCTTATCATGACGCTATTGGTCATGTCCTTACTGCTGTCGCTCACTATCCGGATGCCGCAGAGTCAGTCCGGGAGCGCGCCGCAGCTGCAACGCCAGTAATTTCAGAGGCCAGGACAGCCTGGCCTCCCTTTTTAGCCGCGAAACAGCGGTTCCGCCATGCCGGCCACGTCCAGCTCAACCGCGAAAATATCTCCCGATTCCGGATAACGTTCCCGATCTTCTTTACTGAGATTTTCTCGTGAACTGGTGATATACAACGTCTTTAACTCGCTGCCGCCAAAGGCCACCATCGTTGGCCATTTAACCGGCAGCCTGATCTCATCGACGATTTCACCACTCTGAGGATGGATGCGCACAACCCGGCCGCCATCGAAGAGTGCCGACCAGTAAAAACCTTCGCTGTCTACCGCTGCACCATCGGGTAAACCGCCGCTGGCGTCAAAACGTCGAAAAACCTCCCGCTCGCCCGGTTCGCCCTGCGCATCCAACGGATAGCGGTAAAGCACTGCATTGGGCGTATCCGTGTGATACATCCATTGGCGGTCGGGGGAGAATGCCACGCCGTTTGAGATCTTGATATCACGCGCTTTCACCTCAAGTTTCAGGTCTGGCGTCACACGGCACAGCAAACCGCCGTTTTTATCCTGCGGCTCCCACAAGCTGCCGCACCAGAAATTGCCCCAGGGATCGACACGTCCGTCATTGAACCGGCTTTTCTCCGCGATACCGGGATTATCAGCCACTTTTTTCTGTGGTTTGCCCTGCTCGTCCAGCAGCCACACGCCACCGCGCAGCGCGGCGATGATACCGCCCTGTTCACGCAAGCCTATGCACCCTACCTCCTCCTGCTGAGGAAAGGTCGTCAGTTCGCCACTAAGGGGATCAAAACGATGAATCGCCGGTGCCAGGATATCAACGCACCACAATACCTGCTCCTTTACCGACCAAAGCGGGCATTCCCCTAACTCCGCCTGAAGTGGCAGAATATTTTTTACCTTGTGAGCCATGTTTGCCTCCCTTTATAGACCTGCTAATAATGTAGCTCCGATTTCCCCAACCGGGACAACGCTTTTCTTACTTGTTTTTAAGACAGGTCTTACGCATATTAGCGCTTATTCATCCTGTTCTGATTGGAATAGTCAGATTCTTTATCCGCCACCGCCCATTTTGAAATATAAAGAAATAATTATCGAAATAACTCTACACTGGCTACATGTTTACTCCACTATTTCAGCGTAATATTTTAAGCATCGAAAAAGTGGAGATGTCGTATGAAAGCATTAAGTACCACGGTCCTGTCCACAGTATCAGCGGGTTATTTTATCAGCGGGTCAAAAATGATATCAGGGCATGATAGCGACAGGCGGAGACAGGAAAGGATGTCCGCCAGATATGAGAAAAACTGAAGGGCAAAGATTTCACACAGCATAATATAAAAAAGAAGGTGGGATTCAATCCCACCTCGTTTTATTCGTTAACTCTTCACCGCGTAATTACACTGATACCAGGTTTTCTTCAGGCCTGGTATTGTGCTGTCCTGAGCAGGCAGATTTTCTACCTTATCAAAACCCTTATCCATGCAGTATTTCGCCACATCAATTTCCATGGCATCGCGATTAACTTTTGACGGATCGAAACGGTACTGTACCGTATTTGAGGAGGTGTCTTCATCGACCCGCTCAAACGCCCCGGGTTTGCTGGCGGTACAGCCGCTCAGCAAAATAAGTGCCAGTGCACCAATAAGTGTTTTTTTCATTTTTCCCTCACATTTTGACGCAGTGTAAGGTGCTGCAAAATGCGTATCTATAGGAATAGTACGCGACTATCGCGTATTTACGAAGTTTTACCAATTGATTCAATACGGGTAAACAGTTGGCATAATGTGCCATTAAACTGCGAAACTGCATCTAACGAGAAACAGTCAAAGCACAACACCAGGTATGACTCTACTAATAAAAAGCCTCACTAAAAAAAGCCTCTCAATTTAGCCCGCGTTAAGCGGGCTTTTTTTGCTTATCCCTCACCGGAAAGCGCAATCATTCTACGAAGCAGATTCGCGGCCTGCTTGTCCGGGAGTGCGAGAATTGCACTGTAGAGATCGATGGACATGGCACACATTGAAGAGCGGTCCACTGCCGTGTCTGCTGGCATATTGAGCTGCTGCAGCTTATCGCCCCATTTCTGGTATAGGCGATCAACAATATTCTTCAAATCATCCTGAGCCTGATCGCGATCCATCGGCTGTTCTTCCGCCAGGCTGTTAAGCAGCAAATATTCAGTGGCTTCCGCCTCTTTTTGGTTCAGCGCGGCCGGCAGCGTTTTTGCCAGATTCACGCCGCCCTTCACCTGCGGGTAGAGAAACTGAAAACAGAGGCCGGGATCGCGTTTATTTAGCGCCTGCATTTCTTCGACAGAAACGCCAATGTAATTAACGATGGCATGGTTTGACGCGCGCATCAGACGCTGATTAATCACATCCGTCAGCCAGCCTCTCAGCTCGCCAACGGCCTGAATCATGGGTTCCCCTTCACGCAGTTTGTGGGCGAGTTCGCGTGTCAGTAATTGCCACAGGGCCGGTTCCTGAGTACGCAATACCCGATAGACCGTTGCCTGCGCCATATAGTCCGCAGCCCGTTCGTAGCGTTTTTCCTGCTGTTGCTGAGGCAAAATCCACTTGAACAATAAAATATTCGACAGGATAAGCGGCAGGATAAACAGGACGATGCCCTGCCAGACGCGCAACCGGGTCGTTCTGACCAACATAAAAATGATAATCGCCAGCAGCACAAAGGCCACCAGCGTAATTAAAAGCAGGGAAGTCATACTACGTTGTTAATCCTTACGCACATCAATCAGTACCGGGCAATGCGCGCGTTCAACAACGGCCGCACTCACAGATCCTTTCAATAAACGGTTAAAGGGAGACAAATGGCGTCGCCCCATAATAATCATGCTGGCGTTTAACTGTTGCGACTGCGCCACAATCGTGTCCGCCGCTTCGCCGGCCAGTATCATGCCCCGCGCCTTGATTCCAGCCTGCAATAAGGGAGCCAGCGCATGGCGCACCACCATTTCAGCGGTATTCTGTTCATCCTGAGCCGCGACAAAATCCGCCGGATCTTCACCTGCATCAATATCGATAGGCTGGCTGCAGGATGAATAAGCGGGATCGATGCAGCATAACACCATCACTTCTGCACGATGTGCCAGCGCTTCTTCAATCGTCAGGGAAATCACTTTCTTCGCAACGGGGGTGTTATCAATAGCCATTAAGACTGTTTTCATCGGGACGTTATCCTTCAACAGCGGCGATTTTGCCAATTTCGCGAATCAGCGCCTGTTTACATTGCAGCATTTCCTCACGATAACGTGCCTCGTGTTTCTTAAAACGTGCCGTAGGCACCAGTAAGGACACCGCAAAGCGGCCAAAGATCGTATCCAGCGCGAAAGCCATGGTTGAAACGCCTTCAAGCGTTTCACCGCGATCGTAGGAAATACTGGTTTTACGCACCTCGTGAATCATCTGCAAAAGCGCCGCCAGCGTTTTAACCGTTTTATCGGTCAGTTCGCGCCAGTCATCGCCTACCCTCGCCTGCACGTCGGCATCGCTTTCCAGCGCCAGCAACGCTCTGCCGCCTGAGGTGCTGTAAAGCGGCAGATCCAGTCCGATGCGCGGTACCACGCGCAGCTCGCGTGACGCCACAACATAATGCACAACCGCCAGCTGTGAGCCGCTTGCGCGGGCCAGCGATACGGTTTCATTGGTATCGGCAGAGAGTTTCTCCAGCAGGGGTTTCACTAAATCCACCACATCCGTGTTGACGCTGGACAGAAGTTTCAGCAAAGCCGGCCCCAGGCGCAGCCCGCCCGCCCCACTGCTTCGCACCAGCTCTGCGCTATCCAGCGCTGCCACGATACGTTGTACGGTGGAACGCGGCAGATCGACCACCTGCGCAATCTCGCCCAGGCTCATGCCACCGGGATGTTCGCCTAAGGCATTAAGAATTTTTGCCGCCCGGGCAATCACCTGAATGCCGCCCGTTTTTTCATCCTCGCGGCTGGATGATTGATGAGTCATAGCGTCGTCCTTTTTGAGCTGACTTACTGTAACCCGAAAAGCGCACGTTTTACAGCATGTACCGCATTGCAATACAGCATATTGCCATGTAATATCGCCGCGATGTATCGCATTGCAATACATCGAACCATAATAATGAGAGCGCCTGCTATGACAACCCGGCCCGGCAATGCGCCGACGCTGCATCCCTTTACCCTGCGACTGGCATTAGGCCTGCTTGGCGTCTGGATCGCCGCACTGACGTCAGGCCTTAACGATCGGGTCAGTGATATCGCCCTGGCCGATATTCGTGCCGCGCTGGGCATCGGCTACGACCAGGGTAGCTGGATTATTTCTGTTTATCAGGCCGCCGAAGTCGCCGCCATGATGATTGCGCCGTGGTTTGCCGTGACGTTTTCCCTGCGCCGTTTTTCGCTGATTATGTCCGCCGGTTTTTTATTATCCGGCGTGCTGCTGCCGCTGATGACGAACCCTGCTCTGTTTATTGCCTTGCGCGTCGTGCAGGGCCTGTTTGGCGGCGCGCTTCCCCCGATGCTGATGACCGTCGCGCTGCGATTTTTGCCCCCTCCGATTAAGCTTTATGGCCTGGGCGCCTATGCGCTTACCGCCACGTTTGGCCCGAACATGGCCGCCTCGCTGGCGGCCTTTTGGACAGATGAAGTCAGCTGGATGTTTGTGTTCTGGCAGGTCGTGCCCGGCATGCTGATTGCCCTCGTATTGATGGCCTGGGGATTACCTCAGGATCCCCTGCGCACCGAACGGTTTCAGCAGATCGACCTGTTTGGCATGCTCACCGGCTGTAGCGGCATGGCGCTGGTCGTTCTGGTGCTCACGCAAGGCGAACGGCTCGACTGGCTTGATTCGCAGCTCATTGCGGCCATGCTTCTTGCTGCGTTGCCGCTACTGATTGTGTTTTTGATTAACGAGTGGTTTCATCCGCTGCCGCTGTTTAAGTTGCAGATGCTGAGGCGGCGTAATTTGATGCACGGCTTACTGGTACTGGCGGGCGTACTCATTGTGTCACTGTCCGGCTCGGCGCTGCCCTCAACCTATTTTGCTCAGGTTGAGGGGTTCCGTATTGCCCAGTTTGCGCCGCTGGCCTTAACCATCGGCTTACCGCAGCTGATTATCGCGCCCTTTATCGCCGCCCTGCTGAATATTCGCTGGATCGACTGTCGCTGGGTGCTGTCGCTCGGCCTGGGGTTGCTTATCGCCGCTTGTCTGCTCGGCATGCAGATCACCTCCGGCTGGGCGAGGGACAACTTTTGGCTGATTCAGGCCTTACAGGCCGCGGGCCAACCGATGGTCATTTTGCCGGTCCTGATGAGCGCCACCAGCGTCGTTGCCCCGCCGGAAGGCCCGTTCGCCTCAGCGATGTTTAATACCGTGCGGGGATTCTCCAGCATCGCCGCCTCAACCCTGGTGTCATGGTTCGTCAGCCATCGTGAGCAGTTTCACTCCAGCATCCTGATTAATCAGGCGGCCAGCAGACCCTGGCTGATGACGGCCCCCGACAGCGGCCAGGCCAGTGGCCGCTATCCGCTTCTGCCAGACGGCAGCGCAAGCTCTGTTGAAAACCTGCGCGCTTTCGCCACCCAGGTCAAGCACCAGGCGCTGGTGCTCGGCCTGAGTGATACCTGGCTGCTGCTGATCGGTTTTGCGCTGCTGCTGCTGCTGATCACTGCTCTGCTACCCAAACGGGTCTGGCCGCCACAAACCTTGATCCACTCTGCCACCTCCACGTCGGGATAACTGAATATGCGTGCTTTAGTAATGAGAAAAACCCTGCTGCTTTCACTGCTGCTGCTGGTTTTACTGGCGATGGCGCTGGCTGTCTGGGCGGTCATGACCCGTAACGATCATCGTACTAATGATGCCTGGGTGAATGCTGATTACACCATCGTCGCGCCAAAAGTGTCCGGCTATGTCGCCCATATCGACGTGAAGGATAACCAGCAGGTGGCGGCGGGCGAACGCTTAGCCACGCTGGACGATCGCGATTATCGCGTGGCGCTTGAAAGCGCCGAAGCTGATTTGCAGGTCAGTGAAGCCAAACTGTTGAGCAGCCAGGCACAGCTGGAGCAACAGCAGTCAGTTATTGCGCAGCAAAAGGCCAGCGTCGCGGCCAGCCAGGCCACGGCTCAGTATGCCGGTCAGAGTGCTGAACGTTATAACCGCCTTTATAAAAGCGGTACGGTGGCCGCAGACGAGCAGCAAAAAGCCAGTTCTGCACAGCGTTCGGCCACGGCCACGGTGCGCCAGAGCGAAGCGGCGCTGGCTGCCGCCATTAAGCAGGTTGGCGTATTGCAGGCGGCCGTCAGGTCGTCACAGGCCGATGTCGCCGCGGCGAAAGCCAACGTCGATCAGGCACGTCTGAATCTTTCCTACACCCGTATTGTGGCGCCGGTGGCAGGCATGGTGGGACAGCGTACGGTGCGGCTGGGGGCCTGGGTTTCCGCTGGCACGCGTCTGCTGGCGGTTGTACCGCTGCAGCAAACCTATATCACAGCCAACTATCTGGAAACGCAGTTGAAAGATGTTCGCCCCGGGCAACCCGTGCGCATCAAAGTGGATGCGTTACCCGATCAGGTCTTTACCGGCCATGTTGACAGCATTGCACCCGCGACGGGCGCGACATTCTCGGCGATTTCTCCCGACAATGCGACCGGCAACTACACTAAGATCGTTCAGCGCTTGCCGGTGAAAATTGTGCTGGATAAAGGGCAGCCGAATCTGGCCCAGTTACGTGTCGGGATGTCCGCCGTTCCGGAAATTAACACTCAGTAAAAAATGTGAACAAACTCTCAGAACCAAACTATTTCTTTTCGGTCTGAATACGCGTAGATTAGCCCCGATCCTGTACTGAGTTATTCAGTTCGTCCGGGAAACCGTTGACCGTTGACCTGAACGGCGGCCTTATCCCTTCTGTCCGCGTTGCGCTGGATCGGGATCGCCAATATCGTAACCGCTCAGAGGAGTTCGTGTGTGAAATATGCATTGATGGGAATTTCTTTCTTCGTACTGCTTTGGGTCGGCACCTTTGTGCTGATGCTGTAGTTTCTGCAAGCAGTCCGTAGGGGGCGACAGACGGTCGCCCCAGTGGCGTACTATATTTGTTCTTCCATGCTTTTCACGCTGCCTGGCAGAATACCGTCAGCACGAAACATCGCTTTAATCCCTCTTACTGCCTGACGAATACGATCGCTGTTTTCAATCAGCGCAAAGCGGACATGCGTGTCACCGTAATCACCAAATCCCACGCCTGGCGAGACGCAGACTTTCGCATCCTGCAGCATATGCTTGGCAAATTCCAGTGAACCGAGATGAGCGTAGTGGTCAGGTATTTTTGCCCACACGTACATAGAGGCTTTAGGAATATCAACCATCCAGCCCGCTTCATGGAGCCCTTTTACCAGCACATCGCGACGGCGTTTATATTGCTCGGCAATATCACGCACGCATTGCTGATCGCCTTCCAGCGCGGCAATCGCCGCCACCTGCAAGGGCGTAAAAGTCCCGTAATCGTGATAGCTCTTGATACGTGCCAGCGCAGCGACCAGTTCTTTGTTGCCGACCATAAAGCCAATGCGCCAGCCTGCCATGTTGTAGCTTTTAGACAGGGTAAAGAATTCGACTGCCACATCGCGTGCACCCGGCACCTGCATGATAGAAGGCGCTTTCCAGCCGTCATAAACGATATCGGCATAAGCCAGATCGTGGATCACCAGGACGTTATACTGCTTCGCCAGCGCAATCACGCGTTCGAAAAAGTCCAGTTCAACGCATTGAGACGTCGGATTGGAGGGAAAACCCAGTACCATCATCTTGGGTTTGGGATAGCTTTCCCGGATGGCACGCTCCAGCTCATTGAAAAAATCAATGCCTTCCACCAGCGGTACAGAACGCACCTGGGCACCGGCGATCACTGCGCCGTAGATATGAATAGGATAACTGGGATTAGGCACCAGCACCGTGTCGCCATGATCGAGCGTTGCCAGCATCAGGTGGGCCAGGCCTTCTTTGGAGCCAATCGTGACGATAGCTTCAGATTCCGGATCGATATCAACCTGATAACGCTCTTCATACCAGCGTGAAATCGCGCGGCGCAGACGAGGAATTCCCCGCGACGTCGAGTAACCGTGCGTATCTTCGCGTTGTGCCACCTGGCACAGTTTTTCTACGATATGAGGCGGCGTCGCCCCATCAGGATTGCCCATTGAAAGATCAATGATGTCTTCACCGCGCCGACGCGCAGCCATCTTCAGTTCAGCGGTGATGTTAAATACGTAAGGCGGCAGGCGTTCAATGCGTGAGAAACGACGGGTTGTGCTGTTATCAGCCATGATATCCTCTGGAAAACGTTAGCGCCCGGACCGTCCGAGCGACGCTGGTCACTGCGGTGACCACAACAAGAACATAACGTGCCAATAACAACTTTGTCGATAGGAGCAGAAAATTTTTTATATTTGCGGATGGAGTCGCTCAAGCAGCCAGTCATTCACCCAGCGGTCATTTAACAGATAATTATGTTGTAGTGTGCGCTGTAGCGTGAAGCCATTTTTTTCCAGAATCCGACGTGATGCCCAGTTCCCCTCTACCACCATCGCCTTGAGTTTGAGGAAATCAGCATCAAACAAACACTCACACAGTGCCTCCAGGGCTTCACTGCCAAAGCCCTGGCCACAGTGGCGATGCAGCAGCATGTAGCCGATCTCGGCCTGGCGGGCAGGCTGCCACTCAGGCGTGCAGCCCAGTAGGCCAATGGCCTCTCCGCTATCGCGCCGCCTGACGACCAGACACAACATGTGAAAGCTGCCCACCTGCCAGGGTGCCAGACGTTGGGTGAAACGTTCGCGGATATCATCTTCGTCGGGAATGTCACTCACCCACTTCATCGTATCGCGATCTTCATGCACAGCCCTGAACAGTTGCCAGTCTTCAGGGCGTAATGTCGTTAGCGTCAAACGTGAAGTCATTACCTGCATACTCTACTCCCGAGCGATGGCTTAAACGAGGATAACGGCGCGAATCACCTTGTCAGGCGTCCGCGCCCTGCCCCAAATTCAGCGAGGAATAATCTGTTCCCCTTTAATGCACTCAACATTTCCGCTTTTCCCTGTTTTAGATAAATTGATCTAAAACATGAACAGCCGCGCTGACCGTCAGGCATGCTGGCGCATCATCATCACATTTTTTATCATAGCGTTCTTTAACATAGCTGAAGAGTCGCCTGTGACTTCACACTTTAACATGCTCCTCGCCGTCTTTGATCGCGCCGCGCTGATGCTGATCTGCCTGTTTTTTTTGACGCGAACCCGGCCTTTTCGTCAGCTGTTACAAAAGGATGAGCATACCTCGCTGGAAAAAGCCGCCGTCATTGCGATTTTTTCCCTGTTCGCCCTATTCAGTACCTGGTCAGGCGTTAACGTGGAGGGATCACTGCTTAACGTGCGGGTGATTGCGGTGATGGCGGGCGGCATTCTCTTTGGCCCCTGGGTGGGAATTGCCACAGGCGTGATTGCCGGCCTGCACCGCTTTCTGATTGATGTTCATGGCGTTACCTCTGTGCCTTGCCTGATCACCAGCATCATAGCCGGGATCGTCGCGGGGGGAATCAACCGTCGGGTGCAGCGCGAACGGCGCTGGTTGGTAGGGATTCTGGGCGGTATGTTTTGTGAAAGTCTGACGATGCTGCTGATTGTGCTATGGGCCAAACCTGTCGCGCTGGGGCTGGCGATTGTGTCTGAAATCGCCCTGCCGATGATTCTCGGTGCCTCCAGCATTGGCTTAATCGTGTTGCTGGTGCAGAGCGTAGAGGGCGAGAAAGAGGCCATTGCAGCGCGTCAGGCCAAGCTGGCGCTGGATATTGCTAACCAGACGCTGCCGCTGTTCAGGCAGGTGAACAGCGATTCACTTCGCAACATTTGCGATATTATCCGGCGGGAAATCAAAGCGGATGCCGTCGCCATGACCAATAAACAGAAGATTTTGGCCTATGTTGGCTATGGCGAGCACAACTATCAGCACGGCGATGACGGTATCAGCCCCACCACGGCTCAGGCGATTCACAGCGGAAAAATCATCATTAAAAACAATGATGAAGCCCATCGGACAAAAGACATTCATTCAATGATCGTCATTCCACTGCGGGAAAAAGGACAGGTTACCGGCACCTTAAAAATCTACTATCGCCGTGCGTACCGTATCACGGGTTCACTAAAAGAGATGGCCGTGGGCCTGTCGCAGATTATCTCCACCCAGCTTGAAGTTTCCCGCACCGAGCAGCTGCGAGAGATGGCCAATAAAGCGGAACTGCGGGCGCTCCAGAGTAAAATAAATCCGCATTTCCTGTTTAATGCGCTCAATGCGATTTCATCTTCTATCCGCCTTAATCCGGATACGGCGCGTCAGCTGGTCATTAACTTATCGCGTTATCTGCGTTACAACCTCGAACTGAATGACGATGAGCTGATCGATATTAAAAAAGAGCTGTGGCAGGTAAAGGATTACATCGCCATTGAACAGGCTCGCTTCGGCGACAAGCTGACGATGATTTATGACGTGGATGAGGATTTGCATTTCTCGCTGCCCAGCCTGCTGATTCAGCCGTTGGTCGAAAACGCCATCGTGCATGGCATTCAACCCTGTAAAGGCAAAGGCGTGGTCACGCTGAGCGTGCGCGATTTGGGCGACAAGGTCCGCATTGCCGTGCGGGATACAGGACAAGGCATTAGCGATGAGGTGATCGACAAGGTCGCGCGCAACGACATGCCGGGCAATAAAATCGGTCTGTTAAACGTGCATCACCGGGTCAAATTGCTTTCGGGCCAGGGACTGCATATCGTGCGTCATCAACCCGGCACAGAGATTGCCTTTACGCTGGGCAAAAACGGACAGCCACTGGTGGGGAATCTTGCATGAAAGCCATCATCGTAGAGGATGAATTCCTTGCCCAGCAAGAGCTGAGCTGGATGATTCAGCAGCACAGTAAAATTGACATTGAAGCCTGCTTTGATGACGGACTCGACGTGCTGAAATATCTGCAACAGCACCGGGTTGATGTGATCTTTCTCGACATTAATATCCCGTCTCTGGATGGCATGTTACTGGCGCAGAATATCCATCAGTTCGTTCACAAGCCGCTCATTGTCTTTATTACCGCCTGGAAAGAGCATGCGGTCGAGGCCTTTGAGCTGGAAGCATTTGACTATATTCTCAAGCCCTATCATGAGTCACGTATTATCACGATGCTCAACAAGCTGGAAGCCAGCTGGCAACAGCAGCATACGATTACCCAGGCACCGAGTGCGCAACATGCCCTCACGGTTAACCTGATCAAAGATGAGCGCATCATCGTGACCGACGTAAACGATATTTACTACGTTGAAGCCCACGAAAAATTAACCTTCGTGTACACGCGCCGCGAAGATTACGTGATGTCGATGAACATCAGCGAATTTTGCGCACGCCTGCCTGAACAGCAATTCTTTCGCTGTCACCGCTCGTACTGCGTCAACCTGAATAAGATCAGAGAGATTGAACCCTGGTTCAATAATACTTATCTGCTGAAGCTAAGGGACAAGGATTTTCAGGTGCCGGTCAGTCGTAGCAAGGTCAAAACCTTCCGGCTGCTCATGCGTTTGTAGGGGAATGGCGGAATGGACACAGCCCTTCCCACCGGGAAGGGCAACGGCAGGCATTAGATAATGCGGCCCAGCGTTTGGCGCAGGTGCGCGCCAGCGCCTAATAATCCGGGTTGATCGTGGGTGATCATATAGACCGGAATCGTGGCGACATAATCGCGAAAGCGCCCTTTGTCTTCGAAGGCCGCCCGGAAGCCCGACGATTTGAAGAACTCCAGGAAGCGCGGCACGATACCGCCCGCGATGTACACTCCACCGAAGGTGCCAAGGTTCAGGGCCAGATTACCGCCGAAACGTCCCATAATCACGCAGAACAGCGACAGTGCACGACGGCAGTCGGTGCAGCTGTCAGCAAGCGCACGCTCACTCACTTCTTTGGGCTTGAGATTTTCGGGTACGCGATGATCGACTTTCACAATCGCCCGATAGAGATTGACCAGCCCCGCGCCGGACAGAACGCGCTCGGCCGACACATGGCCTAGCTCTTCCCGCAACACTTCGAGGATTTGATCTTCTTCTTCGCTGTTGGCCGCAAAGTCAACGTGGCCGCCTTCGCCGGGCAGACTGACCCAACGCTTATCAACATGGACCAGATGACTCACGCCCAGCCCGGTACCCGCGCCGTAAATGGCCACAGGCTTATCCTTGATAGGCTCCTTGCCACCAAACTGAATGACATGTTCCGCACCCAGCATAGGGATGGCCATGGAAACCGCTGTGAAGTCGTTAATAATTTCCAGGTGTTCAAAACCGATGTTTTCTTTGAGCTTTTTGGTCGAAAATGCCCAGTCGTGGTTGGTCATCTCAACCCAGTCATCGGTAATCGGGCAGGCAATGGCGATACAACCGTCTTTGATATCCTGCTTTTGTTCATCAAGATAGTGGCGGATGACGGCTTCGAGGCTGTCGTAGTCTGATGTTGCGAATGTTTTGGCCTGGGAGATGCTGCCGTTTTCCACCTCACACAAAGCGAGACGGGCATTGGTGCCGCCGACATCGCCGACCAAGGCATAAGTTGTCATTCTTCTGGTGCTCCGCTTGGGGGTCTTAAAGAGTTGGAGGACACTATAAAATCCTGCCGATAAAACAACAACGCTCACCGAAGTTATTGGTGAGCGTCTGACTCGTGTGTGCAACAGCCTAACCGCGTTAGGCTGGCCTGCACAGAGGCAACTTTCCGAATCTCAACCGCCGTTGCGCTGGCTCAGGCAGGCTGAGACTTTGCGCAATAACGGCGGCAGGTCATCTTTTTGCATCACCACTTCAATAAACGACAGCCTGCGCTGCTGTGTGAGCTGCGCCATCAGCGCCTGGAGCTGCACGGTTTCACTGATGCGCCAACTCTGCGCCTGGCATTCCAGGCTCATCGCCTGCGGCAGCGCTGTCCAGTTCCATTGGGCAATATCATTATAACGTTGCGCGGCGCCGTGAATCGCCCGCTCCACAGTATAGCCTTCATTGTTTAGCAGAAAAATGAGGGGATGCTGTTGATCTCGCAGCATGGATCCTAACTCCTGGATGGTCAACTGGGCCGAACCGTCGCCAATAATCAGGATAACGCGCTGCCCGGGCCAGGCCGTTTGCGCACCAAACGCGGCGGGTAACGTATAACCGATAGAGCCCCAGAGCGGCTGCACTAAAAGCTGTGCCCCAACGGGCAACCGCAGAGATGCGGCACCAAATGCCGCCGTTCCCTGGTCCGCCAGAATAATATCGCCAGGCTGCAGAAACCCCTGCATCGCCTGCCAAAAAGCAGACTGGCTGATAAGAGCGGCGTCGGGAACCGGCTCTGCCGCCCGTGGCGCACAGGCGGCCTGCCAGCCTTCCCCCAGGCGTTCGAAGACGGGCAGCAGCGCCTGCAATGCCTCTGCCATCGACAACGGGGCAAACGTCTGTCCCGCTACGCTCGCGCTGTGCGGCTGAATATCGATAAGTCGTGCCTGACTGAACTGCTGCGTAAAACCCGCCGTAATGGTGTCGGTAAACCGCACGCCAGCACAAATCGTCACGTCCACCTCTTCAATTTGCTGCCGCACGTCACCTTCACTGCCTTCGCCGGCATAGGTACCGACAAAGCCCGGCTGCTGTTCATCCAGTACACCTTTACCCATTAACAACGTGGCACAGGGAAACGCACGTCCTGCCCGTAAGGCCGCCAGCGCCGGCTGCTGTTGCCAGCGCTGGGCAAGAAAATCGGCGAGCAGCGAAACCCGCTTCGCAGGTGCCAGCAACCGCTCTGCCGCCTGCTGAAATGAGATGCGCACCTCATCAGACGACGCGGTAATGGGCATTAGCGGCTGATCAGGCGCAGAGGTTTGCCGCTGTGCAACGTCAACCGGCAGCATTAAATAGCCCGGACGATGCTGCTGAAGCGCAGTCAGTATAACCCTGTCGATTTCAGCCGTGGCATTGTCAGCCGTCAACGCTGCCGTTGCGGCGCTGACCTCCTTCGCCATTCGGATGAAGTGGCCGAAGTCCCCGTCTCCCAGCGTATGATGCACACAATCCCCCTGCTGCATCGCCTGGCTTGATGGCGCGCCCACGATGTGGATGACCGGCAGGTATTCGGCAAAGCTGCCCGCCAGACCATTAATGGCGCTGAGTTCTCCCACGCCAAAGGTGGTCAGCAAGGCGGCTGCGCCCGTGCAACGCGCGTAGCCGTCTGCGGCGTAAGCGGCGTTCAGCTCATTGGCGCATCCCACCCAGCCAATATCCGGGTGCGCAATAACGCGGTCCAGAAACTGCAGATTGTAGTCACCCGGTACGCCGAACAAATGCCTGACGCCGCACTCCTGTAAGCGAGCCAACAGATAATCACCAACCGTAAAATCGGACATAGCGAATTCCTTTGAGGGGATTGTTCTGATAAGTATCTGACATGGCGAAAATTTGGCGAGAATGGCAGCAAATTTAGCCGATGCATTGCATGGCAAGCCCGCGTTACGACCGTGCATTATTCCGTGAATATGCGACTTCACACGAATTAATACTGAGTGTAAGCGTATACACTGAGGCGGTTTTGGCACATTTATTTGTTTTTTACTCAGGACCTTACTATGACAGCTTTCCCTCATCCGGACCGATATCAGCATATGCAGTGGCGTCGCAGTGGGCGCAGCGGCCTGAAACTTCCCGCGATTTCACTGGGCCTGTGGCATAACTTTGGCGACAACACGCAACTGGACGTGAGCCGCCAACTGCTGCGCCACGCGTTTGACCACGGCATTGCGCATTTCGACCTGGCGAATAACTACGGCCCGCCTCCCGGCTCCGCCGAAGTCAATTTTGGCCGCATCATGCGTGAAGATTTTCAGGCTCATCGCGATGAACTGATTATTTCGACCAAAGCCGGTTACACCATGTGGGAAGGTCCTTATGGCGACTGGGGCTCCCGAAAATATCTGGTCGCGAGCCTGGACCAGAGCCTGCGTCGGATGGGGCTGGAATATGTCGATATCTTCTATCACCACCGTCCGGATCCGGACACGCCGCTAGAAGAAACCATGCGGGCGCTGGATCATGTGGTCAGGCAGGGTAAAGCGCTGTATGCGGCGATTTCAAACTATCCCGCGGAACGGGCGGCCGACGCGATGGCGATTCTGCGCGATCTGGGCACGCCGTGCCTGATCCACCAGCCTCGTTATTCGCTCTTTGAACGTACACCGGAACAGGGATTACTTCAGACGCTGGATGCGCATGGAGCAGGCTGTATTGCGTTCTCGCCGCTGGCGGGTGGCGTGCTGACCGATCGCTATTTGCAGGGCATCCCGCAGGATTCTCGCGTTGCCAGCGGCAGCAAATTCCTGAACGAAAGCCAGCTTACCGACGAAAAGATGGAAAAAGTTCGCAGGCTTAATGCTATTGCGCAACAGCGCGGCCAGAAGCTGGCACAGATGGCGCTGACGTGGGTACTGCGCGATCCCCGCATTACCTCGGTACTGATAGGCGCGAGTAAAACGGCGCAAATCGATGATGCCCTACAGATGCTGAGTCAGGCGCCCCTCAGGGACGACGAACTGGCCGCAATTGAGTCCGCGCTGCTGTAACCGCACCGCCTGGTTCGCCAGGCGGCTGCGCCAGAAAACTCTCAAACCTTGAGCTTTAACGGTTTTTCAGACGGCTTCCACAGGTTTCTCCGGCCTGATACCGACAAAATAGCGTATCAGCAGCGGAGACACGCTGCCGTCAGGAGAAAATCATGATACGTGGAATCTTACTGGCTGCCGTTGTAGCCATGTTAATGCCGCTGGCAATGCACACCGCTCAGGCCTCAGATACATCCGTGCGTCTCGCGCCCGGCGTAACGCTTCATCTGGGCGATCGTGACCGCCGAGGTTATTACTGGGACGGTCACCACTGGCGTGAGCCGCGCTGGTTTAACGATCGCTATGCTTATAAAGAGCGTCGCTGGTGGCGACACGAAGCGTGGCGACGTCATCAGCAGTGGGAACGCGAACGCCGCTGGCACGCACGCGACAGACAACGTCGCTGGGAGCATGAGCATCGCCACTGGCACGCTGAACGCCGCGAACACCATCGCTATCCTGAACGCTATCGCTAAAGCGCGCCTGTTGGCCCGAACGGGTTGGCAGGCCACCTGAGGTGTAGTGCCAGCTCTACTTCACTCTGGCCATGACAAAGCCATCCCAGCCCTTTTCGCCTACGGTTTGAATCGCCGTCGCGTCCAGCCGGGGATCGCTGGTAAGCAGTTGGAAAAATTCACGCACGCCCTGCACGTTGCAGTCTGTGGAAGCCGCCTCTGTTACCGCCCCGCCTCGTACAACGTTGTCGGCAATAATGACCGTGCCGGGGCGCGCCAGAGTGACTGCCCAACGCAGGTAGTGCGGATTGTTTCGCTTATCCGCATCGATAAAGATCAGGTCGAACGGCCCCTGCAGTTGAGGCAGCACGTCCAGCGCTGCACCGAGACGCAGATCGACACGTTCGGCCAGCCCTGCACGGTGGATGTTCTGCCTGGCAACCTGCGCATGATGGCTGTCAGCTTCGAGAGTGGTAATTTTCCCTTCCGCACCCAGCGCCTGAGCCATCCAGAGGGTGCTGTAACCTCCCAGCGTGCCAATTTCCAGCACGCGTGAGGCATTAATCATTTTGATAAACAGCCCGAGCATCTTGCCTTGCAGGGCAGAAACATCGTGAGCAGGCAGCCCCGCCTGACGGTTGGCGACAAGCGCGGCTTGAAAATGGCTATCGGCAGGAATAAGTTGCTGAGAAAAGTAGTCGTCGACCGCAGCCCATTTTGGCTGGTCTTCTGAAGGATAATCCGGTGTCCGCATCGTTCCGCTCCTGAATCAACAAGACAGAAGAAAATATAAACGGATGCGGATAAAGCTCAAGGCAACAGGCTTTAAAAGCTAAAGATGGGCTGCCTGACGGGTTGCCAGGCAGCGGCATTACATTCCCATCATCTGGCCGATCAGCAGATAGGCGTTAAGACTCACCACCAGCACCACGATGACGCGGCCGGTGTTTTGCATCAGTCGTGAATTGACCAATGCCTCGCCCATCAGCTCACGGTTGCCGGTGAAGGCCAGCAGCGGAATGAGAGCCAGCGCGATACCAAAGCTCAGCAACACCTGACTCATGACTAACACGCGCGTAGGATCCCAGCCGGCCCAGATCACAATAAACGAAGGCACCATGGTTACTGCGCGTCGCACCCACAGCGGAATATAGAATTTTATAAATCCCTGCATGACCACCTGTCCGGCCAGGGTGCCCACCACGGTAGAAGACAGCCCCGCCGCGACCAGGCTTAAGCCAAACACCGTGGCGGCAGCGTGGCCCAGTAACGGCTGCAACGTGGTGTAAGCCTGATCGAGCTCGGCAATCCCGCTGTGGCCGCTAAAATGGAAGGCGGCAGCGGCCGTGGCCATCATCGCCAGATTGACAAATCCCGCAATGGTCATGGCAATGGCGACATCAAGCTTGGTGGATGAATAGCGCCGGGCCTGACTGTCACTGCTTTTTCCCTGGGTCAATGCAGAATGCAGATAAATCACGTGCGGCATAATGGTGGCGCCCAGCACACCCGCAGCAAGAAAGACCGCATCCGCGTTGGGCAGAGACGGCAGCGCCATGCCTGTCACCAGTTCACTGACCTTGGGCTGGGAGAAAAACAGCTCCACAATGTACGCTGCCGCCACAAACAGCAGCAGGCCACCAATCACCAGCTCCAGCGGCTTTTGCCCACGGTTTTGCAGCATCAAAATAAGCACGGTGGCCACGCCGGTAAGCACAGCGCCCTGCATCAGGGACACACCCAGCAGCAGTTTAAAGCCCAGAGCGGCACCGATAAATTCTGCGAGATCGGTCGCCATCGCGATGATCTCCGCCTGTACCCAATAGAACCACACCGCCGGACGGGGAAAACGATCGCGGATGTGTTCCGCGAGGTTTTTGCCCGTCGCAATGCCCAATTTGGCTGACATCAACTGGATAAGCATCGCCATGATATTGGCCCATACCACGACCCAAAGGAGCTGGTAACCGTAAGCAGCACCCGCCTGGATATTGGTCGCAAAGTTGCCCGGATCGATATAGCCGATAGCGGCGATAAACGCGGGCCCCAACAGGGCGAGTTTCACTTTTCTTGCTCCGCGAGCGGCGCGCTCGGCGGCACGGCTTTCAAACATATTGGCTACCCTGTCGTTGGTTTACCTGTGCAGCTTAAAGCGACACAGGTGCAAGTGAAATGCGGTTTTAGTAATCAGTGTAATAGATAGTGCTATAAAGTATAGCCATTGCTATAAATTGGAGGTGCAGAATGCCTCAAGGTCAGGCGAAATTCCCCTACTCTACGTGTTGTTTAAATTACAGACAATAGGTTTAAGTGAATATGATGTGAACAATTTGGTTACAGGGCGTGATCGGTGAGAGTATTCTGAGAAAATTGGCGATATTGAATACTTATATTGTGGTGGAGATCTCGTTTTTCGGTAAGCCGTTACATAGAATACGCAGCAAAATACAATCCTCCTCAAATTTGGAGCAATCATGTCCCATATTTTGCAGTTTCTTTTAGCACTAGTGGTCGTTGGCGTGCTGGCCCTGCTGGTCAGCCACGACAGAAAAAGTATTCGGGTTCGCTACATCGTACAGCTTCTGGTTATTGAGATCGTTCTGGCATGGTTCTTCCTGAACTCGGAAGCCGGTCTGGGATTCGTCAAAGGATTTGCCGGTTTCTTCGATCATCTTCTGAAATATGCCGCTCAGGGTACCAACTTCGTGTTCGGTAACATGAATGATAAAGGCCTGGCGTTCTTCTTCCTGAACGTATTGTGCCCCATCGTGTTCATCTCAGCCCTGATTGGTATTCTTCAGCACTTCCGCATCCTGCCATGGGTCATACGTGGAATTGGTACCGTGCTGTCTAAGATCAACGGCATGGGCAAACTGGAATCTTTCAACGCCGTAAGCTCTCTGATTTTGGGACAGTCTGAGAACTTTATCGCGTACAAAGATATTCTGGGCAAAATGTCTCAACGCCGTATGTACACCATGGCGGCCACTGCGATGTCGACGGTTTCCATGTCTATCGTGGGCGCTTACATGACCATGCTGCAACCTAAGTATGTTGTCGCTGCGCTGGTGCTGAATATGTTCAGTACCTTTATCGTGCTGTCGCTCATCAACCCTTACCGCGTTGACAGCGAAGAAGATCTGCAACTGCAGGATCTGCATCAGGGTCAGAGCTTCTTTGAAATGCTGGGCGAGTACATTCTTGCCGGTTTCCGCGTCGCCATCATCGTTGCAGCCATGCTGATCGGTTTTATCGCGCTGATTTCGGGCCTGAACGCGCTGTTTGACTTCATCTTCGGCGTGACCTTCCAGGGCGTGCTGGGTTATGTCTTCTACCCCTTTGCGTGGGTGATGGGCGTGCCATCAGGCGAAGCCCTGCAGGTCGGCAGCATCATGGCAACCAAACTGGTTTCCAACGAGTTTGTGGCCATGATGGATCTGCAGAAAATTGCCGGTCAGCTGTCACCGAACGCGGAAGGCATCCTGTCAGTATTCTTAGTCTCATTCGCCAACTTCTCGTCTATCGGCATCGTCGCTGGCGCCATCAAGGGACTGAACGAAGAGCAAGGTAACGTGGTTTCACGCTTCGGTCTGAAACTGCTGTACGGCTCAACGCTGGTCAGCGTGCTGTCTGCGGCGATTGCAGGCCTGGTACTGGCATTCTGAGTTCGCGTTCTGCCCACATCAAGGCGAGTCAAACGACTCGCCTTTTTTGTCTCCCTCCCATCCATAACTCCTTGCCCGCCGGAACCTGAGTGCCGGGCAAGAAAGTTGACCCCATCTCTCGCCCTGATAAATACTGCCCTTGTCTGCTGAGCGGAAGATCTCGCGGTTTACCACGCACCTCCGCATCGTTCAGTTATCCACTGTGTTTGCCATACAGGAGCCATTATGAGTCTGGATCCACAGGGTTTTATCCTTACCCTGCCCTTTGCAGACGTTCAGCCCGCGTTTCAGGCTGTCATTGACGATGCCCTGGCCCACCTGAGCGCTGACTATCGGTATAGCCTGCACAGCGTTTATCTTTACGGCAGCGTAGCGTCGGGAAACGCCGTTGAGGGAGAATCTGATTTGGACCTGTGCCTGATATTCAGCTATTCACCTGATCAGGCGCAGCAAAACAGCCTGGCCGATTTGAAAAAGGCGCTGGCCGTGAAGCATCCCGTAGTGAGTAAAGTCGATTTTGATATCGGCACGCTCAATGAGGCCCGCGCGCCGGAGAACAGCCTTTCCTGGGGATTCTGGCTGAAGCACCATTGCCGCTGTCTCTATGGCCAGGATCTCTCTGTGCTTTTTGCGCTTTACAGGCCATCCCGCGCGCTGGCCTGGGCGATAAACCGCGATGTCACAGAGGTGCTGAGCGAGTATGCAACGCGCCTGTCCCGCGCCAGCCAGCCCTGGCAGCAGCGACCACTTCAGCGCGCGGCTGCCAGAAAACTGATTCGCGCCACCAATATGTTACGTAAAGATAGCGACACGGACTGGCCGCGCAGCCTTGAGGAGCACGTTGAGCGGTTCGTTGCGCGTTATCCGGCGCGTGAAGCGGCAATGGCCTTCTTTTTCGCAGAAAGTCAGGCACCACGGGCGACGGCTGAGGCGTTTATTCTACAGCTTAATGACTTCCGTCGATGGCTGGCGCAACAATTAGGCTGAATTCAGGCACAACGCCAGGTGATAAACGCCTGCTGTGTTGCAGAAAGATAACGTCAAAGAGGATAAATCGCACAGGCACGCTATATACGCTTGTGTGTGGATTGACGAAGAGAAATATCAGAAAGGCTGAGAAGCCAGAGATTTGGTGGAGATAAGCGGGATCGAACCGCTGACCTCTTGCATGCCATGCAAGCGCTCTCCCAGCTGAGCTATACCCCCACATCTGGAAATCATTTTTTCAGTGCCAAACTTTTGGGAAGAAGTTTGGTGGAGCTAAGCGGGATCGAACCGCTGACCTCTTGCATGCCATGCAAGCGCTCTCCCAGCTGAGCTATAGCCCCGAACCGAAAAAACCGTCGTGTTAAGCGACGGACGGCATAATATGCAACCCCCCATGGAGTGTCAACGGCAAAATCACATTCTGTGTTTGATCGCTGAAAAAGACGGCAAACTCAGCGTGATGACGTGCGTTTGTTTCTCTCCTGCCCTTGTTAACATCGTGAAAGGAGCCTGGTTGAAGAGTAAGTTTTTATCGGTAGTTAAGTTAATTCACGGTTAAATATGTTATGGGAATTATCTTGTCTTCCCGGTAATGTCGTGTAAAACTTAGCCCGCTATCTAATACGGCTGCATGGTTTTCTCCAGCGCACCGTTCTTCAACCAGGCGTTTTCGCTCCAATACTAAAATCAATAGAGAATATATGTCGCTGCATACACCCAAAGAGATCGCCCAGCTGGCGATTCAGGCTGGCGTGGCAAAAAGCCATGCTTCCATTAGCTCCTTAATCATTCTTGGCTTCATGGCAGGTGCCTTTATTGCTACAGGTTTCTTGCTGGATGTTCATGTCATTAACTCTCTCCCTGCTGACTGGGGCTCATTTGGCGGCTTCTTAGGGGCTGCGGTGTTCCCGGTGGGATTGATCCTGACCATTCTGGCCGGTGGTGAACTGTTAACCGGTAATATGATGACGTTGCCTGTTGCCTGGTTTGCACGCCGTATTAGTGGCTACAGCGTATTACGCAACTGGTTCTGGGTAACGATTGCCAACTTCCTTGGCAGCATCGCTATCGCCTGGTTCTTTGGCCACATGCTGGCCATGACCGAGGGTGATTACCTTAAAAAGACGCTGGCGATTGCGAATGCCAAAGTCCATGCCGATTTCCTGCATGCGTTCATTTCTGGCATCGGTTGTAACTGGCTGGTATGTCTTGCCGTGTGGCTGGCCTTCGCCAGTAAAGATGTGGTCGGCAAAATTTTCGCGATGTGGTTCCCGGTCATGGCGTTTGTGGCCATTGGTTTCCAGCACGTTGTGGCGAATATGTTCATTATTCCTGCTGCGATCTTTGCCGGACAGATGAGCTGGGCTGAATATTTGCCTAACTTCGTGGCGGTATTCTTAGGTAACGCCGTCGGCGGCGCCGTTTTCGTTGGTCTGGCTTACTTCCTCGCTTTCCGCCCCGCAGCCGAGCAGCCAAGCACTGCGCAATAAACAATCCCCTGCCTTTTGTTGAGAGACAAAAGGCAATTTCGTTTCCTGTTACTTTCACGCGTTACGATTTGCTGTAATATGTATGGCTAATGTATTGAACAGGGACAGCATCGTGAAAAAGGAATGGCTAACTCCGGAAGAACTGGCAATCGAAACGGGCTACAGTCGGCAGACGGTGAACAAATGGATCAAACGCGAGAACTGGACGACCACGCCAAAACCCGGCGTTCAGGGCGGAAAAGCCAGATTGATTCATATTGATGAACGCGTGAAAAGTTTCATTCAGTCGACGCGCAACCTTAATGAACCCACGGCAAATTATACTCCCCCACCGAATTCATTACCTGCGTTATTGATAAGTTCTGTCCAGCAAATGAGTCAGAACGAGCAAGATCAGCTCACGGCGTTGATTTTGCGGGAAGGGATAAAAGGTGTGCTTGACCGACTGGGCATTCACGAACAATAAAAAAACCGGAAGCGCGATGCTTCCGGTTTTTTTTCGTCTCAGACAATCACGTCCCGCGGCCTGGCCTTCATCGGTTAATGCCAGAAAGCGCTCGGCCGCAAGCCGCCGTGTAAGAGAACGGTTACTGGCTCTGTGCTTCACGCTCAGCAATAAAGGCCAGTGCTTTTTCAATACGCTCAACGCTGCGGCTACGGCCAATGGCTTCCACCGTCACATCCAGTCCGGGAGACTGACCGGCGCCGGTGACGGCGACGCGCAGCGGCATGCCGACTTTGCCCATGCCCACACCCAGCTCATCCGCGCTCTGCTGAATAGCCTGATGCACCGTTTCTGCATTCCAGTCAGTCAATGCGGCCAGCTTGTCGCGAACCACTTCCAGCGGCTGACGCGCGACTGGACGTAAATGCTTTTTCGCGGCATCGGCATCGAATTCTGAAAAATCCTGATAGAAATAGTGACACGATGCGGCCATCTCTTTCAGCGTCTTGCAGCGCTCGCCCAGCAAGGTCACCAACTTTGCCAGTTCCGGGCCAGTGCGGGTATCAATGTTCTGCTGTTCAATATGCCACTGCAGATGGGTTGCCACGTACTCGGGCGGCAGCGCATTAATATAGTGGTGATTTAGCCACTGCAGTTTTTCGGTATTAAAGGCGCTGGCCGATTTACTGACCGCGTCCAGGCTAAACAGCGCCGTCATCTCTTTGACAGAGAAAATTTCCTGATCGCCATGTGACCAGCCCAGACGTACCAGATAGTTAAGCAACGCCTCTGGCAGATAGCCGTCATCACGGTATTGCATCACGCCTACTGCACCATGACGTTTAGACAGTTTCTTACCGTCGTCACCCAGAATCATCGAAACGTGGGCATAAACCGGTACCTGTGCGCCTATCGCCTTCAGGATATTGATCTGACGCGGTGTGTTGTTGATGTGGTCTTCACCGCGCACAACGTGGGTGATGCCCATGTCCCAGTCATCGACCACGACGCAGAAGTTGTAAGTCGGTGAGCCATCGGTACGGCGGATGATCAGATCGTCCAGCTCCTGGTTACTGAACTCAATCGGACCGCGAATCTGATCGTCAAAAATAACAGAGCCTTCCTGTGGATTACGGAAGCGCACTACATGCGGCTCATCAGCGGCATGATGCTCATGGCTGTCACGGCAGCGGCCGTCATAGCGGGGTTTTTCGCCGTTGGCCATCTGCGTTTCACGCAGCGCTTCAAGACGTTCTTTCGAGCAGTAACATTTATAGGCAGTACCCGCTTCCTGCATTTCATCAATGACGGCGTTGTAGCGGTCGAAGCGTTTGGTCTGGTAATAAGGGCCTTCATCCCAGTCCAGGCTCAGCCAGTTCATCCCATCCATAATAGCTTCGATGGCTTCCGGTGTAGAACGCTCAAGATCGGTATCTTCAATGCGCAGTACAAACTCGCCCTGATGATGACGGGCAAAGAGCCATGAGTAGAGTGCGGTACGAGCGCCACCTACGTGTAAGAAGCCGGTAGGGCTTGGCGCGAAGCGAGTTTTGATTTTCATTCAGTATTGCCTTAAATGCGCAGGTTCGTTGTCTGGATGACAAAAAACGGGTTAGACGCGAAAACAGTGCGCATATTCTAGCATCTGATGATGAATCCTCAATGCATGCAAGACAGCAGAGCGGCAGCAAAGCCTGTATTTCTGCTAAGAAAACCAGCACATTGGATAAAATCCCTACGGGATGTTTAAAATTAAACCGAACGCACAATTATGTTTTAAAAAGCGTTGACTCAAAATCAACTATCCCTATAATGCGACTCCACACAGCGGGGGTGATTAGCTCAGTTGGTAGAGCATCTCCCTTACAAGGAGGGGGTCGGCGGTTCGAACCCGTCATCACCCACCACTCTTAAGAAGGTTTAAGGTGGCCCGCAGTGACAAGAGATAAGATATGGGTGATTAGCTCAGTTGGTAGAGCATCTCCCTTACAAGGAGGGGGTCGGCGGTTCGAACCCGTCATCACCCACCATATCTTAGTCAGATGACACTCTTGTGAAGCAGTACCGAAGTGGGTGATTAGCTCAGTTGGTAGAGCATCTCCCTTACAAGGAGGGGGTCGGCGGTTCGAACCCGTCATCACCCACCACTTCGGGTCGTTAGCTCAGTTGGTAGAGCAGTTGACTTTTAATCAATTGGTCGCAGGTTCGAATCCTGCACGACCCACCAATGTTGAAAGGCGCCCTAAAGGCGCCTTTTTGCTGTGCGTAAAACGTGCGGGATGAGAACCTGCCGCAGGTTCGACTGAATCGCAAAGCGGTTCAGGCTGATGCGTCAGCATCACCCGAAGGGCGAGGCCCACCGGGCCGAGGCAATCCTGCACGACCCACCAATGTTGAAAGGCGCCCTAAAGGCGCCTTTTTGCTGTGCGTAAAACGTGCGGGATGAGAACCTGCCGCAGGTTCGACTGAATCGCAAAGCGGTTCAGGCTGATGCGTCAGCATCACCCGCAGGGCGAGGCCCACCGGGCCGAGGCAATCCTGCACGACCCACCAAATTCAGAAAAAAGCGCCTTCAGGCGCTTTTTTCGTTTCTGTGCGCCAGTGTCTATAGTGCAGGATGAGAACCTGTGCAGGTTCGACTGAATCGCAAAGCGGTTCAGGTGGATGCGCCAGCATCACCCGCAGGGCGAGGCCCACCAGGCCGAGGCAATCCTGCACGAGCCACCAAATTTATCCGTCCTGACGCCAGACTGTAAGAATCTTTTCGTAAAATTAACATTTTGGGGCATTAAGCTTTTGCGGCAAGCGTCCGATAACCTAAAACGTCTATTTGCAAGGAGATCATAATGACAACGATATTAACCAGCACGCCGAGTATCGGAAGCAGCAGTTCATCAGACACAACCAACTCCAGTGATACCGCATCACAAATCGCCAGCCTGAATAAGCAGATTTCTCGTCTCAACGACCAACTGAAAAGTTTGGGTGACGATAAGACGATGACCACAGAGCAGAAAAAGAAGCAGCAAGATACGATTAAGGCACAAATCCAGGTATTAGAAGCGCAAATCCAGCAGTTACAACGCAAAGAGCAACAGAAAGCTGAAGCAAAGCAGGCGCAAAAAGAAGGTAATACTGCATCTGCAGATGGCGTTAACCGCCCGACGCAGACCAATCAACTCGATGTGTATATCTAAAACGCCGGTCTTGACTCGCGTTGTTGCGTCAGCAATCTTGCCTGCTGACGCACCTCCTGCCAGATCGCTTCGGCCGCTGGCGTTAATGAGCGATTTTTACGCTTAATTAAAGTCAGGGTGCGATTGATCTCCGGATAAAGACGGCGCACCGTCAGCGCCCGTCCTGCCGGAAGCGGTAACGCTAGCGCCGGTAAAATGCTAATCCCAATGCCGGCATCGACCATAGGAAACAGCGTTGCGGGATGGCCGATCTCCTGAACGACATTAACGTTGATATTTTGCTGGCGTAAAGCCGCATCAATTAATACCCGGCTGCCTGACGCATAATCCTGCAGCACCATCGTCCTGCCGTCCAACATAGACCACTGCGCCTGTGCTACCTCGGCAAGCGGATCGTCCTCACGACACAACAGCAAAAAAGGTTCATCCAGAATAGCGCAGCCGTCAAAATCGGTGTCGTTAAGCGGTCCGATCACGATGCCAAAATCCACTTCAGCATTGCGGACGCTTTCTAACACCCACTGCTGTACGCGGTCGTGCAAAATGATTTTTATGTCCGGATAGCTATGCTGGCTGGCAGCAAGGCACTGCGGCATCAGGTGCGCAGAGATGGTCTGACTGGCCGCGATTCGCACCGTGCCACTGCGCTGTTCACCGTAGCTGCGAATATCAAGCAGCGTTGTGTTTATCTCTTCGAGCAGCCTTTCCATGCGGGAGGCCAGCTGTTGGCCGGCCTCGGTCAGCACGACTTCGCGCGTCGTCCTGTCCAGCAGGCGAACGCCAATTTCATTTTCCAGCTCTTTTATGCTGTGGCTTACGGCCGACTGGCTCAGACCAATAGCCTGCCCTGCCTGACTAAAACCGCCGTAATGCGCTACAGCAACAAAGGTGCGTAGCTGACGCAAAGAGTAATTCATCGATTTCTCACATAGATTAATCTAATAAATCAATTTTATTTCTAAACCCACATCGCGCACAATCACCTCAGCCTAAATTTAACCGGATTTTAACGATGGGATTTTTACGTATAGACCCAATGATGATAAAGCTTATCATCACCGTATTATTGGCCTCTTTTATTCCTGCCAGAGGTCATTTTGTTGACTTTTTTCAGTACCTGACCACCGCCGCGATTGCGCTGCTTTTCTTTATGCATGGCGCCAAATTGTCGCGGGAAAAAATCATTGCCGGTAGCAGCCACTGGCGGCTCCATCTCTGGATTATGTGCAGTACCTTTGTGCTGTTCCCGGCTATCGGTATGTTAATTGTCTGGTGGCATCCGGTGAAAGTTGGTGCCGAGATTTATACCGGCTTCCTCTATCTGTGTATTTTACCGGCCACGGTACAGTCAGCTATCGCCTTTACCTCAATGGCGGGCGGAAACGTTGCTGCCGCGGTCTGTAGCGCCTCGGCATCTTCCCTGCTGGGCGTATTTATCTCCCCCCTGCTGGTGAATCTGGTTATGGACGTTAACAACAGCGGACCGGGTGATGGCCTTGAGCAGGTGGGTAAAATCATGCTGCAGCTGTTGGTGCCTTTTGTTTTAGGCCATCTGTCACGTCGCTGGATCAGCGGCTGGGTGGAAAGAAACCGGAGTCTGATTGGTATTACGGATCAAACCTCTATTCTGTTGGTGGTCTATTCCGCCTTCAGTGAAGCGGTGGTAAACGGCATCTGGAAACGGGTTGGCGTTGATACGCTGCTGTGGATTCTGGCGGGATGTCTACTGCTGCTGACTATCGTTCTGTTGATTAACTACTTTGCCTCTCGCCTGTTTGGCTTCAGCCGTCAGGATGAGATCGTTGTCCTGTTCTGTGGTTCCAAAAAGAGTCTGGCAAACGGTGTGCCGATGGCGAACATTCTGTTCCCCGCCAGCGCCGTGGGCATTATCGTCTTGCCACTGATGATCTTTCATCAGGTGCAGCTGATGGTGTGTTCGTTTATTGCCGGGCGTTATAAGAAAACCAATGCGTTGCAGGCTAAAAAAGATAAAGCCGCCGTGGTGGAATCGCAGAAATAACCGAAACGCGTAGAAAATCGCTGCCTCGTTTGCTCAATATAACGAGGCAGCGTAATTACTCACCGCGCTTCAGGGGCTTCACGAGGCCTTCCAGCCCCTCAATTTTAATCGTCAACGTCAGTTGCATCAGCTCACCTAAACGTCCTGAAGGAAAGTCGCCACTGCGGGCGAACCACAGCAGGTAAGGTTCAGGCAAATCAATCAGCACCCGGCCTTTGTATTTGCCAAACGGCATGACCGTGTTAGCTATTTCAACCAGATACTGTTTGTCCATGTCAGGCTCCCAGCAGACGAATCATTTCAGCTTCATCGATCACTTCGATGCCCAGTTCCTGCGCCTTCGCCAATTTTGAACCGGCCGCTTCGCCCGCGATAAGCAGATCGGTTTTCTTCGATACGCTTCCACTGACTTTCGCGCCGAGTTCGGTAAGGCGCGCTTTCGCGTCGTCACGGTTCATCTGTGACAGCGAGCCGGTGAGCACCACGGTTTTGCCTGCAAACGGACTGTCAATCTCTTCCGCTTTAACCACCATCACCTGGGGCCAGTTGATACCAATGTCTTCGACCAACTGGCGAATCACGTCGCGATTGCTCTCTTCTTCCATAAAGTGACGTACGTGCTTCGCCACCACGGTGCCCACATCCTGCACTGCGATCAGCGCGTCCAGATCGGCATCCATTACCTTTTGCAGCTCGCCAAAGTGGTTAGCCAGGTTAGCCGCGGTCGCTTCGCCAACCTCGCGAATACCGAGCGCATACAGGAAACGCGCCAGCGTAGTGGATTTGGCTTTTTCCAGGGCGTCGACCACATTCTGCGCCGATTTCGCCCCCATCCGATCCAGGCCGGTTAAGGTTTCACGGGTTAATCGAAACAGGTCTGCCGGCGTCTTGACGTACTCTTTCTCTACCAGTTGATCGATAATCTTATCGCCCATCCCCTCGACGTCCATGGCGCGGCGCGAGACAAAATGTTTCAGCGCTTCTTTACGTTGGGCACCACAGATCAACCCGCCGGTACAGCGTGTGACAGCTTCGCCTTCGACGCGTTCAACATCGGATCCGCATACCGGACAGTGGGAAGGGAACAGGATTTCACGTGCGTCTTCAGGGCGTTCGCTGACAACGACATTCACCACCTGAGGAATCACGTCACCGGCACGGCGAATCACAACTTTATCGCCAATACGCAAACCAAGACGTTCTATCTCATCGGCATTATGCAAGGTCGCATTGCTGACCATTACGCCAGCGACCTGCACCGGCTCCAGGCGCGCCACAGGCGTAATCGCGCCAGTGCGGCCCACCTGGAATTCAACGTCGCGCACGACGGTCATCTGCTCCTGAGCGGCAAACTTAAAGGCTACCGCCCAACGCGGCGCACGGGCGACAAAGCCCAGCTTCTCCTGCAGATCCTGAGAATCGACTTTGATCACGACGCCGTCGATGTCAAACCCCAGTTCTGCACGCTGCGCGTCAACCTCGTGGTAAAAGGCCAGCGCTTCATCCACGTTATGAACCAGACGAATACGATCGCTGACCGGCAAGCCCCACGCTTTAAACTGTTGCAGACGCGCCATATGGCTGCGCGGCATCTCGCCGCCTTCCAGCAGGCCAATGCCATAACAGAAAAACGTGAGTGGTCGTTTTGCCGTAATACGGGGATCGAGCTGGCGCAGTGAACCTGCCGCGGCGTTGCGCGGATTGGCAAAGACTTTGCCTTCGGTGCGGCGCGCTTCCGCATTCAGCTTTTCAAAGCCGTTTTGCGTCATAAACACCTCGCCCCGTACTTCGACGCGGGCAGGAATGTTCTCGCCTTTGAGCCGCAGTGGGATGGCGCGGATTGTCCGCACGTTGCTTGTAATATTCTCGCCGGTTGTGCCGTCACCGCGGGTTGCCGCACGGGTTAACAGTCCGTCTTCATACAACAGGCTCACGGCCAGGCCATCCAGTTTGAGTTCACAGCAGTAGACCAGATCGTCACTGCTTTTTAGCCGATCCTGCACGCGCTTGTTAAATGCTCTGAAGCTGGCTTCGTCAAAGGCATTATCCAGTGACAGCATGGGCACTTCATGGCGGACCTGCTCAAACACCATTAAGGGAGCCGCCCCGACGCGCTGCGTAGGTGAGTCAGGCGTAATCAGGTCAGGATGCTGTTCTTCAAGCTCGCGCAGCTCGCGCATCAGGCGGTCATATTCCGCATCCGGTACTTCCGGTGCGTCCATAACGTGATAAAGGTATTCATGATGGCGCAGCGTCGTGCGCAGTTCGGTGATGTGTTCCTGGACGGATTTCATATAACCCCATCAGATAAAAAACCCCCGACAGGCGGGGGTTTATCATAACAAATTGAAGAAGTGTGGATTAGTCCCGGGATTCAACCACATCGCGGATACGCGCTTTGTAGGTTTCCAGTTTTTGTGGCGTCATCATACGGCGCTCGTCATCGAGAACCACACCGCCCACATCGTCCGCAATACGCTGTGCGGACTGTAGCATCAGCTTAAAGTTTTGATTCGCATCGCCATACGACGGCACCATCATAAAAATAGACACGCCGGGCGTGGTGAAATCAGTCATTTCATCCGGATTGAACGAGCCAGGTTTCACCATATTGGCCAGGCTAAACAGCACAGGGCCGCTGCCCGCCGGGCTGAGGTGACGATGGAAAATATTCATTTCACCAAACTGAAAACCGGCCTGCAAAATCCCCTGTAACAGGGCTTCACCATTTAGCTGACCACCGGAATGAGCGGCGACATGCAGAACCAGCACCGCTTCTTTCGGCTTGCTGCTGGTTGCAGGGCGCGCTTCAGGTTGCTTAGGCGGCGGCGGGCTGACGACCTCAGGCGCGGGTTCAGGCTCAGCCTGATAAACGGGATTGGGCTGAACGCTATCCAGCGGGTCAGAATCCAGCAGAGGATCTGCCTGTACCGGTGGCGCAACAAAGGTTGGCTGAGGCGCGGGCTGTTGGCGTGCAGGCGCTGGCCGCGGCTGTGCGGATTCAGGCTTAGGTGCTGGCGCAAACAGGGGATCGCTTTCCGGCGCTGATGTGGCAGGCTGACGTGCACGCTGTGTCGTTACAGGCGCGTGCTGCTCGTCTGGCTGCGTATCGCGAATATCATCGAAGTGAGGTTCCTGATGGTCGCGGGCATGGCGCACACGCACTTCACCCACGCCGTCATCAACGTCGTCGGTAAGCGTCTCATCATCATGTTCATCACGTTGTTTCAAACGTTTGTGCGGGCGATCGCGGAACACTGAAGAGCGCTCTTTACGGCTGGTCCACAGTCCGTGAATAAGAAGCGCTATAATGGCGATCGCGCCAACAACGATTAATATCAGACGCAAATCCTGCATCATTGTATTCTCTGTTGTTCCAATACCTTGCCACCGCGGCAAACTTTATTCTCTAACTGTATTTGCCCTGCCAGATAAGTGCAAGTCTGTGCAGTATTTTCTCACAAATAAGATAGACCACCCACGCTTTTTCGCTGTTTTTTTACCCAAACGGCACCTGGAGAGGTGAAAAAGCCAGGTTATAGTAGACGCGCCTTACCATCTTCAGGAGAACGGGCTTTATGGTTGTCAACAATTCGGTTTCCGCTTTTAACGGTTTGCATTACTTCAGCGAGGGCTGGAAGCTGGTCAGATTGCCCGGTATTCGACGCTTTGTGATTATCCCTTTACTGGTCAACATCCTTCTGCTGGGCGGGGCTTTCGTGTGGCTTTTTTACCAGCTTGATAGCTGGATCCCGCAGTTAATGTCCCACGTTCCCGACTGGCTACAGTGGCTGAGCTATTTGCTGTGGCCGCTGTCGGTGATTTCCGTGGTACTGGTGTTCAGTTACTTCTTTTCCACCCTTGCCAACCTGATTGCCGCCCCCTTTTGTGGGCTACTGGCCGAACAACTGGAAGCGCGCCTGACCGGGAAACCGCTACCTGACAGCGGCTGGGTAGGCCTGCTCAAAGATGTTCCCCGCATTATGAAACGCGAATTGCAGAAGCTGGGCTACTACCTGCCACGCGCGCTGGGCTTACTGCTGCTCTACTTTATTCCGGGCTTTGGGCAGACCGTCGCGCCCGTTTTATGGTTTATGTTCAGCGCGTGGATGTTATCAATTCAGTACTGTGACTATCCTTTCGATAACCACAAGGTGGGTTTTCAGCAGATGCGCCAGGCGCTGCGTCAACACAAGACGGCAAACATGCAGTTTGGTGCACTGGTCAGCCTGTTTACGATGATTCCGGTCGTTAATCTGGCCATTATGCCGGTAGCTGTTTGTGGTGCAACGGCAATGTGGGTCGATCGTTATCGTGCGAAGCTTGCTCGTGGCACCTGAGCTAAAACATCAACTATCCTTATGCAATTTTTGGCAGGTCTTATTGCCATGAGACATATAGATATATGATTTCTTTCCTTCCGCCAGAAAGAAGAACAGGTATGCTCTGAGGGTTCCCAATAATTCATACAGTTAAGGACAGGCTATGAGCAAGATTTATGAAGACAACTCTTTAACAATTGGTCATACGCCGCTGGTTCGACTGAACCGCATCGGTAACGGCCGCATCCTGGCGAAGGTGGAGTCCCGTAACCCGAGCTTCAGTGTGAAATGCCGTATCGGTGCCAATATGATTTGGGACGCGGAAAAACGCGGTATTCTTAAGCCTGGCATTGAACTGGTTGAGCCGACGAGCGGCAACACCGGCATCGCGCTGGCCTACGTGGCGGCGGCACGCGGCTATAAACTGACACTCACCATGCCGGATACCATGTCTGTTGAGCGGCGCAAGCTGCTGAAAGCGTTAGGCGCAAATCTGGTGCTGACCGAAGGCGCAAAAGGCATGAAAGGTGCCATCTCAAGAGCTGAAGAGATTGTAGCCAGCGATCCAGACAAATTCCTGCTGCTGCAGCAGTTCAGCAACCCGGCTAACCCGGAAATTCATGAAAAGACCACCGGCCCGGAAATCTGGGAAGATACGGATGGCGAAGTGGACGTGTTCATCGCCGGTGTGGGTACCGGCGGTACCCTGACCGGGGTAAGTCGTTACATAAAAAACACCAAAGGCAAAAAAGAATTGATCACGGTCGCGGTTGAGCCAACCGACTCACCGGTCATTGCCCAGGCAATGGCGGGCGAAGAATTGAAACCCGGCCCCCACAAGATTCAGGGGATCGGTGCTGGCTTTATTCCAGGCAACCTGGAGCTGTCGCTGATTGACCTGGCAGTGGCTATCACCAACGAAGAAGCCATCTCCACTGCACGTCGTCTGATGGAAGAAGAAGGCATCCTGGCCGGTATTTCATCTGGCGCCGCCGTTGCCGCCGCGCTGAAGCTGCAGGAAGATGAAGCTTACGCCAATAAAAATATCGTCGTGATTCTCCCCTCTTCCGGCGAACGCTATCTCAGTACCGCCCTGTTTGCCGATCTCTTTACCGAAAAAGAGCTGCAATAGCCCGAAACGGGTGCGGATGAATGCCTAAAAAGCACCCGGATGGGTGCTTTTTTGTGGCGCAGATCTCACTTTCACCATGTCGCAGATTGATTTCACTCACGTGGCTCTGGTATTTAGACTGCCAATTATTTCGAAGCCTGAAATTAATCCTCCTTTGAAGTGGATCAAGCTGAGTCAAGATTCAGATTTAGTGAAAGGGCAAATCACGGCATAATTAACCGGTGACGTGCTCAAATCGCTTTTTGACACTCAGCGGGAATGAAAGACTCATTCAAGCGCATTGTTAGACAGTAAGATGTATACCCGCGCACCTTCACAGGCTAAAGTTAGGGCTCCAGGCTAGACTTTAGATCCATAACACTAATCCTGAAAAAGTTGGGGAAATAGAATGTTCCAGCAAGAAGTTACCATTACCGCACCAAACGGACTGCATACTCGCCCTGCTGCGCAATTTGTCAAAGAAGCTAAAGCCTTCCAGTCAGAAATCACTGTCACCTCCAATGGTAAATCTGCCAGCGCTAAAAGCCTGTTCAAGCTACAGACGCTGGGTCTGACCCAGGGCACCGTTGTGACCCTTTCTGCGGAAGGTGAAGATGAGCAAAAAGCCGTAGAGCATTTAGTTAAGCTGATGGCGGAACTGGAGTAATCTCCTTTCTGCACCGCTTTAAAACGACTCTTCTGCGCCATTGCGTGCAACATCTTGATCGCGGACAAACTGTCCGCGTTATTGCTTTCGTAGAGTACGTGTCCCACGACTATGGCAATGCAACGAGTCCAGTCAGCCATCGTGATTAAAAGGTAGGGTTATGATTTCAGGCATTTTAGCATCACCAGGTATCGCTTTCGGCAAAGCTCTGCTGCTGAAAGAAGACGAGATCGTCATCAACCGTAAAAAGATTTCAGATGATCAGGTTGAGCAGGAGATCCAGCGCTTTCTTCAGGGCCGCGGCAAAGCGGCTGAACAGCTGGAAGCCATTCGCATCAAAGCCAGCGAATCCCTGGGTGAAGAAAAAGCAGCGATCTTCGAAGGCCACATCATGTTGCTGGAAGATGAAGAGCTGGAGCAGGAAATCACCGACCTGATCAAAAAAGATCACGCAACTGCCGATGCCGCGGTGAATTCCGTGATTGACGCTCAGGCTAAAGCGCTGGAAGAGCTGGATGATGAATACCTGAAAGAGCGTGCGGCGGACGTGCGCGACATCGGTAAACGCCTGCTGCAAAATATTTTAGGTCTGCACATTGTCGATCTGAGCGCAATCCAGGACGAATCTATTCTGGTGGCGAAAGATTTAACGCCGTCAGAGACCGCACAGCTAAACCTGAAAAAGGTGCTGGGCTTTATTACCGACCTGGGCGGTCGGACGTCGCACACGTCCATCATGGCGCGTTCGTTAGAAATCCCTGCGATCGTCGGCACCGGTAACGTGACCACCTCCATTAAGAACGGTGACTTCATCATTCTGGATGGCGTGAACAATGCGATTCACGTCAATCCGTCTGACGCCGTTCAGGAAGAGCTGAAAGCGGTTCAGAACCAGTACCTGTCCGAAAAACATGAACTGGCTAAGCTGAAAGATCTGCCCGCGGTAACTCTGGATGGTCATCAGGTTGAAGTCTGCGCCAACATCGGCACCGTGCGTGATATCGCCGGCGCAGAGCGTAACGGCGCTGAAGGTGTCGGTTTGTATCGCACCGAGTTCCTGTTTATGGATCGCGATTCGCTGCCGACCGAAGAAGAGCAGTTCCAGGCGTACAAAGCCGTTGCTGAAGCGATGGGCTCGCAGGCCGTTATCGTGCGTACCATGGATATTGGCGGTGATAAAGACCTGCCTTACATGAATCTGCCAAAAGAAGAGAACCCCTTCCTCGGCTGGCGTGCTATTCGTATCGCGATGGATCGTAAAGAGATCCTGCATGCTCAGCTGCGCGCCATTCTGCGTGCCTCCTCGTTCGGCAAGCTGCGTATCATGTTCCCGATGATTATTTCGGTCGAAGAAGTCCGCAGTCTGAAAGCCGAGCTGGACATGCTTAAAGCGCAGTTACGCGAAGAAGGCAAAGCGTTTGATGAGTCAATCGAAGTCGGCATTATGGTCGAAACGCCTGCCTCAGCCGTGATTGCCCGTCACCTGGCTAAAGAAGTCGACTTCTTTAGCATTGGGACAAACGATTTGACGCAGTATACTCTCGCAGTAGATCGTGGTAATGATTTGATTTCGCACCTGTATAACCCAATGACACCGTCAGTGCTGAACCTCATCAAGCAAGTTATTGATGCGTCTCATGCTGAAGGTAAATGGACTGGCATGTGTGGTGAGCTGGCAGGTGACGAACGTGCTACACTACTGTTACTGGGAATGGGGCTGGACGAATTCAGCATGAGTGCCATTTCTATCCCTGGCATCAAGAAAATTATTCGTAATACACATTTCGAAGATGCGAAGGCGTTGGCAGAGCAGGCACTGGCTCAACCTACGGCGGAAGACTTAATGAACCTGGTTAACAAGTTCATTAAAGAAAAAACGCTCTGCTGATCCACGAGATGCTGGCCCCAAATTACTGCTTAGGAGAAGATCATGGGTTTGTTTTCTAAACTTTTTGGCGAAAAAACAGATAGCGCTGGGACAATTGATATCGTAGCGCCTCTGTCAGGCGAAATCGTGAACATTGAAGACGTACCAGATGTGGTGTTTGCAGAAAAAATCGTGGGTGACGGTATTGCGATCAAACCAAGCGGCAACAAAATGGTTGCTCCGGTTGACGGGACTATCGGCAAGATTTTCGAAACCAACCACGCATTTTCAATCGAATCAGATAACGGCATTGAGCTTTTTGTTCACTTCGGTATTGATACCGTTGAACTGAAAGGCGAAGGCTTCAAACGTATCGCTGAAGAAGGCCAGAAGGTTAAAAAAGGCGACGTGGTTATTGAGTTCGATCTGGCGCTGCTGGAAGAGAAAGCGAAATCAACCTTGACGCCTGTTGTCATCTCCAACATGGATGAAATCAAAGATCTGACGAAGCTTTCTGGTCAGGTCATTGTGGGTGAAACCCCTGTGATTCGCATCAGGAAGTAAACGAAAAACGGCACCTGAGGGTGCCGTTTTTTTATGTTCGTTTTCCGCGTTAATCCGGCTGCCAGCGCGGCAAACGCAGCGTGAGCTCCAGCCCGCCTTCCGGTCGGTTAACGGCGTGCACTTCCCCATGATGCGCCAACACCACTTTACGTACGATAGCCAACCCCAGCCCGTAACCTTTGCCCATCAGCGGAGAATTCACGCGTACAAACGGGTCAAAGATACTGGAAAGTTTGGTTTCTTCCACACCCGGCCCCTGGTCACGTACGTGAATAGCCAGCCACTGCGATTCCACCTTCAGGCTCACATGAATACGTTGTCCCGGCAGCGAGAAGCGCAGGGCATTACGTAATACGTTTTCAATGCCACGGCGGCACAGTTCCGCATTACCACGCACCGTATGATCGGCGCGCTCATCAACGTCATACACGACATCCACACCGGGGATCTGCGCTTCATAACGTAAGTCTGTCACCACCGCCTCCAGCAATCCCGCAAGGTCAAAATAGTGTTCTCCCGGCATGCTTTCGTGTTCTGCACGCGCCAGAGTCAACAGCTCGCCGATCATCTTATCAAGTCGTTGCGCTTCTTCGTCAATGCGATCCAGTGAGGTACTGACATTCTCTGGCCTTTGACGTGCCAGCCCGGTGGCCAACTGCAGGCGAGCAAGCGGTGAGCGCAGTTCGTGAGAGATATCATGAAGCAGCGCCTCACGCGCCTTCACCAGCGTATCCAGCCGTTCTACCATGGCATCGAATGCCTGAGCCACGCTCGACAGCTCATCGTGGCGTTTACGCAGTGCCGGATAAAGCCGGACGCGTAAATCCCCATTAGCCACGCGCGAAAACCCTTCGCGTAGCTGTCGCATTGGCCGGGTCAGGTTCCAGGCCAATAGCAAACTGAACAGCAGCCCTACCGAGCCAGCAAAAATAAACATGGGTTCAGGTATGTTCAGAAAGTTGTGTGGTCGCCCTTCCCGACTCAGTTCACGCATTCCTCTGAGGTCGTACATCAGTTCATAATCGTTGCCGTCTGCACCCTTTACCTGACGCACCAGCCGATTGGGGAAAAACGATTTATCAGTGGTATCGGAAACAGGCGGCGGCGCGCTGACGGCGGGCTGAAGGTCATCAACAGGACTTATGCTCAGGAACTGGCGTTCCTCAGGCGTCCACTCTGCTGTCATCACCTTGAGTGCGGCTGGCCCTTCACGTTCCAGCACGGACGTGGCTGATGCCATTAACACATCCGCCAGACGCTGTGTTACCTGGAGTTCAGGCGGATGGTGGCGGGTTCCGGATAGTGAAAACCCCAGCCAGATAAGCTGGCTGATGATGAAAAATACCAGCCAAAAGCCCAGCAGGATTTTCCAGAACATGCGTCCGCGATAGCTGTGACTCATCGAATGCGATAGCCAATGCTGCGAACGGTTTCAATCGTAATGCTCTCCGCCGTGAGCGCACTGAGCTTCTGACGAATATTACTGATGTGAACATCCACGCTGCGATCGTAAGCTTCGCGCGGTCGGCCCAGACCTTTTTCTGACAGTTCGTCTTTCGTCACTACCCGGTCGGGTGAACGCAGCAGCAAATCGAGCAGGTTAAATTCTGAGGCGGTCAGGTCAAACGTTTTGCCCTTCCACTCCGTAATCCGCCTGGCAGAGTTAAGGGTGAGCTCGCCCCACTGCAGTATCTCTTTTTTGTCCTGCTGCGGTGCAAGCTCCTCAACCCGGCGCAGGACCGCGCGCAAACGCGCAACCAGTTCACGGGGATAACAGGGTTTGGGCATATAGTCATCCGCGCCCATTTCCAGCCCGATGACCCGATCAATATTATCGCCTTTGGCGGTCAGCATAATTACCGGCAGGCGGCTTTGCTGACGTACCTGGCGCAGCACGTCGGTGCCACTCATATCGGGCAACATAATGTCCAGTATCATGGCGCTAAACTCCCCCGACAGCGCTCCCTGAACCCCGGCACTGCCGGTTAACACCAGCTGAGCGTCAAAACCTTCTGTTATCAGGTATTGGCTTAACATGGTGCCTAACTCTACGTCGTCATCTACCAGCAAGATTTTCATTGTTATCTCTCATGCGTAACTGGCGCTATTTTGAACCGAGCCAGCGTAATGCGCAGCCGGTTTTACGCGATCCTTACAGATGCGACTAAGCATAGTGCCAACTCCGGTAAATAAAAAAGGCTTATGCGCCCTGGTGGGCAACACACGCCTTTTTTAACGCATCGGTATTGAGGAGGACGCTACTGATAAATTCCGGTTGAGAGATAGCGATCGCCCCGGTCGCAGACGATAGCCACCACCACGCTCCCCGGATTCGCCCGGGCGATGCGCAGTGCGCCAGCAACCGAACCGCCGGAACTGACGCCGCAGAAGATGCCTTCACGTCGCGCTAACGCGCGCATGGTTTCTTCGGCTTCCTGCTGCCCCATATCAATGATGTCATCCACCAACTCAGGGCGATAAATACCCGGCATGTAAGCCTGCGGCCAGCGGCGGATGCCGGGAATGCTGCTGCCTTCGGTAGGCTGCAGGCCAATCACTTTAACGCCGGTCTGGTGATCCTTTAAAAACCGGCCTACGCCAGTAATGGTTCCCGTGGTACCCATGCTGGAAACAAAGTGGGTCATTCGCTGTTTCGACTGCTGCCACAGCTCAGGCCCGGTGGTTTGGTAATGGCCGAGCGGGTTATCCGGGTTATTGAACTGGTCCAGTACCCTTCCTTCGCCCCGTGCCGCCATCTCCTGAGCCCGATCGCGTGCGCCTTCCATCCCCTGCTCGCGGCTAATCAGCACCAGTTCTGCGCCGTAGGCGCGCATCGCATCCTGCCGCTCCTGACTCATGTTGTCGGGCATCAGCAGCCGCAGCCGATACCCCTTCAACGCGGCAATCATCGCCAGCGCAATGCCGGTATTGCCACTGGTGGCTTCGATCAACTGGTCGCCCGGCGTAATGTCGCCGCGCAACTCGGCCTGGTGGATCATCGACCAGGCGGCCCGATCTTTCACTGAACCGGCAGGGTTATTCCCTTCCAGCTTAAGCCAGACTTCACTGCCGTTGTCAGGCGCCAGGCGCTGTAATCTGATGAGCGGCGTATTGCCGATGGTGTCTTCCAGAGTGGTCACGATGCATTTCCTGGCAAAACCCTCTCCGCCCTGATCCAGGCCACAGCCCGGGTTATCGCGGTATTCAGGTCATTAAAAAGGCGGGACACTGTCCCGCCCTGCGTGAAAAAGAAAATATCAGGCGCTGTGTGCAAAGGCAACCGCCCGTAACGGTGTCGCGCCCTGGTACAGTCTGGCCTGCTGCAGCCCCACAAACAGGCGCTCGCCGCGCAACGGCGCGGTCTGTTCACCGTCAAAGACCAGCGAGAAGGGCTCGCTCTGCCATCCCGTTGGCTGCACCACCAGCTGCCAGAAGTGACCACGAGGACTGACTTCTAAGACCTGAACGGGCAGCGGCGTTTCCAGGCTACTTCTGCGCGAAACGTCGATTTCCCACGGGCGCAGGAACAGATCGACCGCGCCCTGATGTGCAGAGGTATAGCCTAACGGCCAGTGGTGCGCCCCGACATGGAACTGAGAACCATGCACTTCACCGTCGAAGCGGTTAACCTCACCCAGGAATTCCAGCACGAAGCGCGTGGCGGGATCGCGCCAGACTTCATCCGGCGTCCCCACCTGTTCGATGCTGCCCTGGCTCATCACCACCACGCGATCGGCCACTTCCATCGCCTCTTCCTGATCGTGGGTGACGAACACGCTGGTGAACTTCAATTCTTCGTGCAGCTGACGTAACCAACGGCGCAGCTCTTTACGCACCTGAGCGTCCAGCGCACCAAAGGGCTCATCCAGCAACAGGATTTGCGGTTCCACGGCCAGGGCTCTTGCCAGCGCGACGCGCTGCTTCTGCCCTCCCGAAAGCTGGGCCGGGAAACGGTTCGCCAGATGGGAAAGCTGCACCATCTCCAGCAGGCGCGTGACGCGTTTTTTAATTTCCGCACTGGACGGACGCTCACGGCGCGGCAGCACGGTCAGGCCAAAGGCAATATTGTCGAAGACCGTCATATGACGGAACAGCGCATAGTGCTGGAAGACAAATCCGACCTGGCGATCGCGGGCGTGCAGGCGGCTGACATCGTGGTCGTGAAAACGAATCTGACCGCTGTTCTGATGTTCCAGTCCAGCAATGATGCGCAGCAGCGTGGTTTTACCGGAACCGGACGGCCCCAGTAAGGCCACCATCTGGCCAGAAGGAATATCCAGTGAGATATCGTTCAGCACCGCTGTGCGACCAAAGGATTTGTTGATCTGGTTAATCTCAATGCTCATGATTGTCCTCCAGTTGCAGGCGTTTGTGCTGTTGCTCTAAACGCCATTGCACAATGCTTTTCAGAAACAGCGTCACGATTGCCATCACGGTCAGTAAGGCTGCGGCAGTAAAGGCGCCCACCGTGTTGTAATCCTGATGCAGTAATTCAACCTGAAGCGGTAAGGTGTAGGTTTCACCGCGAATAGAACCCGAAACCACGGAAACCGCGCCAAACTCACCAATCGCGCGGGCGTTGGTCAGCACGACGCCATACAGCATGGCCCAGCGAATATTCGGCAGCGTCACGCGACGGAACATCTGCCAGCCCGAGGCACCTAACAGCACCGCGGCTTCATCTTCATGACTGCCCTGGCTCAGCATCACCGGCACCAGTTCGCGCACCACAAACGGACAGGTAACGAAGACGGTGACCAGCACCATGCCAGGCCAGGAGAACATCACCTGAATATTATGGGCATCCAGCCAGCCGCCCGCCGGGCCGTTAATGCCCCAGAACAGGAGATACATCAGGCCCGCCACGACAGGCGATACCGCAAAGGGAATATCGAACAGCGTCAAAAGCAGCTGACGTCCCGGAAAGGTAAAGCGTGTCACCAGCCAGGCCAGCAGCGTGCCGAACACTAAATTCACCGGCACGGTAATCAATGCGACCAGCACCGTGAGCCATATGGCATGGAGCATGTCGCTGTCGGTCAGATTGCTTAAGGTGACGCCCAGTCCTTTATGCAGGGCCTCCCAGAAGATGGACACCATCGGCACGACCAGCAGCAGCAAGGATATCAGCGCACCAATACCAATAAGCAGCCACTTGGCCCAGTTAACAGGCTGGCGGTCGGCATGATTGAGTTGCGAAATCTCTGCCATTAATGGCCTCCCAGACGACGACCAAAGCGGCTTTGTAAAGTGTTGATAGCGAAAAGTAACAGCAGCGATGCCGCCAGAATGACCGAGGCAATGGCGCTGGCTGCCGGATAGTCAAACTCCTGCAGGCGCACGAAGATCATCAGCGAGGTCACTTCGGTTTTCCAGGCGATGTTGCCGGCAATAAAGATTACCGCACCAAACTCGCCCAGGCTGCGGGTAAACGACAGCGCGGTGCCCGCGAGTAAGGCCGGTGCCACTTCAGGCAGAACGACCCGGCGGAAGCTCTGCCAGGGCGTGGCGCCCAGCGTTTGAGCCGCTTCCTCATATTCAGGCCCCAGCTCTTCCAGCACCGGCTGCACGGTACGCACCACAAACGGAATACTGGTGAAGGCCATCGCGAGCGCGATACCGATCCAGGTATAGGAGATCTTGATATCAAAATGCGCGAACCACTGTCCGTACCAGCCGTTCACGGAAAACAGACCGGCCAGCGTCAGGCCTGCAACCGCGGTCGGCAGCGCAAACGGCAGATCCATCAGACCATCGAGCAGCGTGCGGCCCGGAAAACGGTAACGCGTTAAGATCCACGCCATTAACATGCCGAATACGGCATTAAACAGTGAGGCCACACCGGCCGACAGCAGCGTGACCTTATAGGCCGCGATGAGCTGCGGATTGGTGACCACGTCCCAGTATTGCTGCAACGTCATCTGCGACAGCTGCATAATCAGTGCGCTGATTGGCAGCAGCAGCACCAGACAGGTAAAGAGCAGGCTGGTGCCCAGGCTGAGACCGAAACCGGGCAGGACGCGTTTTTGACTGGCTGCAAACATGATCACCGCCCCGCCGCTAATAACTGGTCTAGCTCGCCACCGCTGGCGAAATGGGTTTTCATCACGTTATCCCAGCCGCCAAAAATGTCTTCAACACGAAACAGGTTCGTGGCAGGAAAACGGGCTTTTTGCTGCGCCATTAACTGCGGATTGTTCACGCGGTAATAGAAATCCGTAATAATTTTCTGCGCCGCAGGAGAATACAGCCAGGCCAGATAGGCTTTCGCTGCATCGGCTGTTTTATTCTGCTCAACGTTTTTATCCACCCAGGCAACGGGAAACTCCGCGAGAATATCGGTTTTAGGCACCACGACTTCGTAGTCGTCTTTTCCGTACTGGTTGCGGATGTTATTCACTTCAGACTCAAAACTGATCAACACATCACCCAGACCGCGTTCAGCAAAGGTGGTCGTAGCACCTCGGCCACCGGTATCGAAGACCTCAACATTTTTCAGAAATTTTGTCATAAAAGCGCGGGTTTTAGCCTGATCGCCCCCGTCAGCGTTGCTGGCGGCGCCCCAGGCAGCAAGATAGGTATAACGTCCGTTGCCGGAGGTTTTGGGATTAGGAAAAATCAGCTTCACATCGTCACGGGTTAAATCGGACCAGTCGTGAATCTGCTTTGGGTTTCCCTTGCGCACCAGGAACGCCATGGTGGAGTAAAACGGCGAACTGTTATTCGGCAGGCGGGTTTGCCAGTCGGCAGGGATCAGTTTGCCTTTATCGTGCAGCACCTGCACATCGGTGACCTGGTTATAGGTCACCACATCGGCACGCAGGCCTTGCAGGATAGCCAGCGCCTGTTTGGATGACCCGGCATGGGACATCTTAATGGTCAGCTTGTCGTCAGGATGGCTGGCATCCCACTGGCTGACAAAAGGCGCATTCAGGGCGACAAATAATTCACGTGCGACATCGTAAGAGCTGTTCAACAGCTCGGTCGCGTTTGCGGCACCGGCCAGACTCAGCGACAGTGCGAGTCCGCTCACGATTTTTTTCATCGCTGGTAAGGTCATGGTTCACCCTGAGGAAATTTGATGCAGATCTCATCTGCAGATACAGCAGTTTATTTATAACTCAGCGTAAACCCGTAACGGTTTTATATATCGTTTGCTGATTTCAAAGTCGAAAAAGGCATAAGGCGGCGGGAAAAGACAGACGAAAAACAGAATTGGACGCGCAGGGCCGGTTATGCCCTGCGGTTGAGCGGTGTGAAAAAAGACTTAGCGCTGCCAGACAATTTTGCTGAGCGTCCAGCTCTTGAGTGTGTCATCCGACGGCATCAACCCTTCTGGCCCGTGCCAGGTTCCGCTGTAGACATAGCGAAGATGCTGACTGTTGGGCGCGCGGCACTCCACGTCACGGTTGTCCAGTCCGCTCGCCAGCACGCAGTTGTTGAAGGCTTTGTCGAATTTGGCGCTGAACGCGTCACCGATTTTGCTGCCATCGGCGCTGGCGATACGGCTGTCCAGCACCTCAATGCGATCGACCTGCGTCTGACCATAAATCACCAGCATCACTTTGCCGTCATCCATAGCCTGCCAGAACGACACCACCTGGCCGTTATGGCCGCGCATGCCCTGACGCAGATCGTACTTGCCTTTCAACCCCTCTTTTATGGCGGCTTCGGTCATGGTCGTTGAGCCATTGATGCCGCCCACGCCCTGCTCTGTGGCCGTAAGCGAGGAACCAAACCAGTTCCACGGCAGCGCGGCAGACCAGTGATAGCTCAGTGGATTCCACCAGCTTACCTGCTGGCTGCTGTTAGCATCAGTACCGGAGGAACTGGCACACCCACTGACCAGCATGGCCACAGTCAGTAACGTGTAACGAACAGCTTTCATGAAAACTCCTGTTAATAAAAGAACATTAAGGCAGAACTGATTGGAGTCGCAAAGCGGCAAAAAGTTTATTCAGCATGCGGTTGGGGTAAAAAGCAGGCGCGAAGCCGAACGCTGCTGAATAACCAGAGCAGCGCGAGCAGATCGAATAGCGTCAGTAACAGGGGAAGCGGTGAACTGAGGAAGTCCGCCAGATACAGCTGTGCGCCTTGCCAAATCAGGTTAATTGCTACGGAAAGCATCAACACCTGACGCCAGCTGCGCCACACTCGGGGCAAACGCGAACGATAGCCGGTCAGCAGCAGGCCCGCCAGCGCCGGTAAGCCAAGCGCCAGCCCTACCCAGAAGGCCTGGCGATCGGGATAAAAGAGCGCCAGAAGATCGTTTCCCTGCTGGCGTGAGGCGCCAGCCATGATCAGCAACAGCCAGGTACGCGACTGCAGCAGCAGAATCAGCCAAAAAAGAAACGGCAGACGCAGCTGACCTTTATCGTCGTACTCTTCAGGCGGCCAGACGGAATTAATATTCACGATCTTCGATTAAACGTTTACCCAGCAACACCACATCGACCGTTTCATAGTCGAGTTTTTCATAGAAGGCGACGACCTGATCGTTTTCTTCACGTACCATCAAATGGATTTTTGGGCAGCCGCGCGCAATGAGTTTTTTTTCAAGCCGGTTCATCAAGGCATTGGCAAAACCACGCCCCTGATAATCAGGATGCACGGCCAGATAGTAGGCCGCCCCGCGATGCCCGTCGTAGCCGCCCATGACCGTTCCGACAACTTCACCGCCCACTTCAGCCACCAGAAAAAGATCGGCGTCGTGATGCATTTTACGTTCGATATCCAGTTCCGGATCGTTCCACGGGCGTAACAAATCACAGCGTTCCCAGAGCGTGATTACTTCTTCAAAGTCTTCCTGGCGGAAGGTGCGGATTTCCATCTTCTTTTCCTGCTATTTACCACAATTTGCTGATTATCACGCTTTCTTCGTCGGGCGCAACCCTCCCCACTGGCGGCAACGTTAAAAAAAAGGGATTTGGCTGTTAGTGGGCTGAAATACAAAGTAATAACCTGAAATGCTTGAAAGATCGCCCTGGCGCTAACGTTACGCTATAACACTTTGCATGATTGTTGCTTATGGACCTGCACATGCATTTGCTTAAACGTTTGATTCACCGCCGCCAGCTTCTGCTGTCAGGACTGGCGCTGGCTGTTTTGTCCCCGCGCGCCGTTCAGGCGAAAGAACAGCAGGCTTCGCTCTCTTCTCGTCACTCCTCACCCAAGCCACCCACCAGTAACGGTAAACGCATTGTGATGATCGATCCGGGGCACGGCGGGATTGATTCGGGTGCGGTAGGCGAAGAAGGCGCGGAAGAGAAACATATCGTCCTGGAAATTGCCAATAACGTGCGCCGTGAACTGCAGTCCCATCCGCGCATTGAGGTGCGGCTGACGCGCGACAGCGATCACTTTATTCCGCTTTATCAGCGCGTGGAAATTGCCCATCAGCATGGCGCGAATCTGTTTATGTCCATCCATGCCGATGGCTACACCAGCCCCGATGCCAACGGCGCCTCAGTCTTCGCCCTGTCCAACCGCGGTGCCAGCAGTAGCATGGCGCGCTATCTGTCAAACAGAGAGAACGATGCCGACAAGGTCGGTGGCGCAAAGGTGGAAGCGCAGGATCACTATCTGCAGCAGATCCTCTTTGACCTGGTGCAAACGGATACCATTAAGAACAGCCTGACGCTGGGTAAACATGTGCTGGATCAGATCCGTCCGGTGCACCACCTTCACAGTCAGCACACGGAACAGGCCGCTTTTGCCGTATTAAAATCCCCGTCGATTCCCTCGGTACTGGTGGAAACCTCGTTTATCACCAACCCACGGGAAGAGCAGCTATTGGGCACCAGCGCGTTTCGTCAAAAAATCGCGTCGGCTATCGCCACGGGAATAATCAACTACTTTGATGAGTACGATCGCCGAATGTCATAATGAATCAGCTATAATCACGTCCAATTTTTACCAAGAGAAGCTCATCACATGCCAGATATCTCCCGTGTAAAAACGTTCCTGTTGGATTTGCAGGATGAGATTTGTCGCAAGCTGACCGCCGAAGACGGCGGTGCCCATTTTATTGAAGACAGCTGGCAGCGCCCCGGCGGCGGCGGCGGACGAAGCCGCGTGCTGCGTGATGGCGCCGTCTTTGAACAGGCCGGCGTCAACTTTTCGCACGTTCATGGCGATCAGATGCCCGCGTCCGCTACCGCGCATCGGCCTGAACTGGCCGGGTGCAGTTTTGAAGCCATGGGCGTGTCGCTGGTGATTCATCCGCACAATCCCTATGTGCCGACCAGCCATGCCAACGTGCGTTTCTTTATTGCCGAAAAACCAGGTGCCGAGCCTATCTGGTGGTTTGGCGGCGGCTTCGATATGACACCGTTTTACGGTTTCGAAGAGGATGCGCTGCACTGGCATCAGACGGCATTTGATCTCTGCCAGCCTTTTGGCGAGGACGTGTACCCGCGCTTTAAAAAATGGTGCGACGACTATTTCTACCTGAAACATCGTGACGAGCAGCGCGGCATTGGTGGCCTGTTCTTCGATGATGTTCATCTGCCTGGCTTTGAAAAAAGCTTCGCGCTGATTCAGGCGGTGGGCCGGGGATTCCTGGACGCCTATCAGCCCATCGTGGCGCGCCGCAAGTCGTTGCCGTTTGGCGAGCGTGAACGTCAGTTTCAGCTCTATCGTCGTGGTCGCTACGTGGAATTTAATCTGGTGTGGGATCGCGGCACGCTGTTTGGCCTGCAAACCGGAGGCAGAACGGAATCGATTCTGATGTCTCTGCCGCCTCTGGTACGCTGGGAATATGATTATCATCCTGAGCCGGATTCGCCAGAGGCCGCGCTCTACCGCGATTTTCTGCCGGTGAAGAACTGGCTTAACCTGCCCGAGTGACGTTCGTCTTCCTGCCCCGCGTAACGGGCAGGAAGACAAAGTTAACAGCGCTTTCATGCGCGAAGGTGAAAATCGGGGCTGCATGCGGCCCCGTTGTGTTACAGCGGCTGGGTTTGTGCTTCTACCACCGCCAGCGCCACCATATTAACGATGCGCCGCACGGAGGCGATGCGGGTGAGTACGTGCACGGGTTTGGTCATCCCCATCAGCACCGGCCCCACCGTCACGCCGTCAGCGTGCGAGACGCGCAGCAGGTTGTAGCTGATTCGTGCCGCCTCCACGTTGGGCATAATCAACAGGTTGGCGCTGCCTTTCAGCGGGCTGTCGGGCATGATCTCCCGACGAATGCTCTCTACCAGTGCCGCATCGCCGTGCATCTCGCCGTCAATTTCCAGCTCAGGTGCGCGCTGCTGCACCAGCGCCAGTACGTCACGCATTTTTCGAGCGCCAGGAGAATTTGAGGTGCCAAAGCTGGAGTGCGACAGCAGGGCAACCCGCGGTTCAATACCAAATCGCCGCACGGTTTCGGCCGCCATTAACGTGATGTCCGCTAACTGTTCGGGTGTGGGATCTTCATTTACGTAGGTATCCGCAATAAAGGTGTTGCCGTGCGGCAGCAGCAAGGCATTCATGGCCCCTGCCACTTTCACATCGGAACGCAGGCCCAGCACTTTCTCCACAATCTCGTAGTGCTCGTTGTAATCCCCGATGGTGCCGCAGATGAGCGCATCCGCTTCACCGCGATAGACCATGATGGCCCCAATGAGCGTCGGATTACCGATCACCGCGCGCTGTGCCTGCTCGGGCGTTACGCCGCGCCGCTTCATCATCTGGTAATACTCGTTCCAGTATGCTTTAAAACGGGGATCGGATTCGTTGTTGACGATTTCGAAATCCTTTCCGGCTTCGATCTTCAGCCCCTGCTTTTCAAGGCGCATCGCGATAACGTTCGGGCGGCCTATCAAAACAGGTTTTGCCAGCCCCAACGACACTAATTCCTGCGTCGCATGCAGCACCCGAACCTCTTCCCCCTCTGCCAGCACCACGCGCTTCGGCGCTTTGCGCGCCTGAGAGAAAATCGGTTTCATAAACAGATTGGTTTTATAGACGAATTCCGTGAGCTGTTCGCGATAGGCGTCGAAGTCGCTAATGGGCCGGGTCGCCACACCGGAATCCATCGCCGCCTTCGCCACCGCCGGGGCGATCTGCACAATTAACCGGGGATCGAAGGGTTTGGGGATCAGATATTCCGGGCCAAAGCTCAGGTCCTGATCGCTATAGGCCGAAGCCACCACATCGCTCTGCTCCGCCTGCGCCAGCTCGGCTATCGCGTGCACCGCCGCCAGCTTCATCTCTTCATTGATGGCCGTTGCGCCAACATCCAGCGCTCCCCGAAAGATAAACGGAAAGCACAGGACGTTATTCACCTGATTAGGATAGTCAGAACGGCCGGTGCAGATAATGGCGTCAGGCCGCACGGCCTTAGCGAGCGGCGGCAGAATTTCTGGCTGCGGATTCGCCAGCGCCAGAATCAGCGGATCGCTGGCCATGGTTTTGACCATGTCAGGCGTCAGGACATCCGGGCCAGAGCAGCCCAGAAAAATGTCGGCGCCCTCAATAACCTCGGCCAGCGTACGTTTTCCCTGATCCTCAACCGCATAGTCGGCCTTGGTCTCCGCCATATTGGGCTCGCGCCCTCGGTAGATCAGCCCTTTTGAATCGCACACCTGAATATTGTGCTTCTGCAAACCCAACGCGACCAGCAGATTCATGCAGGCAATCGCCGAGGCGCCCGCGCCGGAGACCACCAGCCGCACGTCGGAAATCGCCTTCTTGATAATACGCAATCCGTTTAACACCGCCGCCGTGCAGATAATCGCCGTGCCGTGCTGATCGTCGTGGAACACCGGGATTTTCATGCGTTGCCGTAGCTGCTGCTCAATATAGAAACACTCTGGCGCTTTGATATCTTCCAGGTTGATGCCGCCGAAGGTGGGTTCCAGCGCCGCGACGATCTCAATCAGCTTATCGGGATCGTGCTCATCGACCTCAATATCAAAGACGTCAATACCGGCAAACTTCTTGAATAAAACGCCCTTGCCTTCCATCACCGGCTTACCGGCCAGCGCACCAATGTTGCCCAGGCCCAGCACCGCCGTGCCGTTAGAAATGACCGCCACCAGATTACCGCGTGCGGTGTATTTATGGGCGGCCAGGGGATCGGCGGCAATTTCTAAGCAGGGTGCGGCGACGCCGGGTGAATAGGCCAGGGCCAGATCGCGCTGAGTGGCCAGCGGTTTAGTGGGCGAGACCTGAATCTTGCCGGGAGTGGGATACTGGTGAAAATCGAGCGCACTTTGCTTCAGTTGGTCATCCATTTGACATCCTTCTTCGCCAGGTAAGTGAACGCCCAGTATAGAAAGCAGACAACCACAAAGCGGTGAGGCGCTTCAAAGAACCTCATTTCTTAAGGCACAGATTGTTACAGTCTGGTCTGCGTCATTTGTCATGGCTGCTATTCTTAATAACCGGGCAGTCGTTATCCGCAGAAATGTCATCTCGGATGATTGCGCGCTACCCCCATCGCACAACATTCAGAGAAAACGCATTTTCACTGCACCCTGTCTGTTGCAAGGTGGTGAGTCGGCGTTACTGCGACCGGTAATGTCTGCACTGATTAGGGCACGAGGCCAGAGGTGTTCCCTTTCGTTACAACGTTTTTTTCAAGGAGTGTAGAAATGAACCAGCTTGAAGCCCTTAAACAGTTCACTACCGTGGTGGCTGACAGTGGCGATATCGAATCGATTCGAAATTATCACCCACAAGATGCGACCACCAACCCCTCGCTTATTCTGAAAGCATCTGCTCTCCAGCCTTACAAACACCTGATTGATGACGCCATCGACTATGCGAAAAAGCAGGGCGGCAGCAAAGAGACGCAGATCATCAACGCCAGCGACAAAGTGGCAATCAATCTCGGTATGGAAATCCTGAAAAGCATACCGGGCCGTGTTTCGACCGAAGTGGATGCGCGCCTCTCCTTCGATCGTGGCATGTGCGTCACGAAAGCGGAAAAGCTGGTTCGCATGTATGAAGAACACGGCATTGACCGCTCACGCATCCTGATCAAACTGGCTTCCACCTGGGAAGGCATTAAGGCGGCTGAAGAACTGGAAAAAAATGGTATCCAGTGCAACCTGACCTTGCTGTTCTCCTTCGCGCAGGCCCGTGCCTGTGCCGAAGCCGGTGTTTACCTGATTTCACCTTTTGTGGGCCGTATTTACGACTGGTACAACACCCGCAAACCGATGGACCCGTATCACGTGGATGAAGATCCCGGCGTGAAATCCGTACGCCGCATTTACGATTACTACAAGAAGCACCGCTATGACACCATCATCATGGGCGCCAGCTTCCGTAAAGTTGAGCAGGTGCTTGCCCTGGCCGGTTGTGACCGCCTGACGCTTTCGCCTAACCTGCTGGAAGAGTTGCAAAACAGTGAGGAGCCCGTAGAGCGCAAGCTCGAACCCTCAACCGAATGTTTCCACCAGCCTTCCCCGCTGTCCGAAGCCGAATTCCGTTGGGAACATAATCAGGACCCGATGGCGGTAGAGAAACTGGCTGACGGTATTCGTCAGTTCGCCGTTGACCAGCAAAAACTGGAAGATGTGCTGGCAGCGCGCCTGTAGTTTTCCCCCTCTTTTACCGGGCGGGAGCACTCCCGCCCTGATGCTTAACAAGGGAGACCCTTTATGTCCTCACGCAGAGAGTTGGCTAATGCGATTCGCGCATTAAGTATGGATGCGGTACAAAAAGCAAAATCAGGTCATCCTGGTGCGCCAATGGGCATGGCTGATATCGCCGAAGTCCTGTGGCGCGATTTCCTCCAGCACAATCCAACCAACCCCGCCTGGCTGGATCGTGACCGCTTTATCCTTTCAAATGGCCACGGCTCCATGCTGCTGTACAGCCTGTTGCACCTGACCGGATACGATCTGCCGATTGAAGAACTGAAAAACTTCCGCCAGCTCCACTCTAAAACGCCGGGCCACCCGGAAATTGGCTATACGCCAGGCGTGGAAACGACCACAGGTCCGTTGGGCCAGGGCCTGGCGAACGCCGTTGGTCTGGCGATTGCTGAGCGCACGCTGGCGGCCCAGTTTAACCGTCCCGATCACGATATCGTCGATCACTTCACCTATGTTTTCATGGGCGACGGTTGTCTGATGGAAGGCATTTCTCATGAAGTCTGCTCGCTGGCCGGTACGCTCGGACTGGGCAAACTGATTGGCTTCTACGATCACAACGGTATTTCTATTGATGGTGAAACCGAAGGCTGGTTTACCGACGATACGCACAAACGCTTTGAAGCCTATAACTGGCATGTGGTGGGTGAAATCGACGGTCATGACGCCGATGCGGTTAAAGCCGCGATTCAGGAAGCGCAGAGCGTCACCGACAAGCCGTCACTGATCATCTGCCGTACGGTCATTGGCTTCGGCTCACCGAATAAAGCCGGTAAAGAAGAAGCCCACGGCGCGGCGTTAGGCGAAGAAGAAGTGGCGCTGACCCGTAAGCAACTGGGCTGGAACTATCCGGCGTTTGAGATCCCCAAAGAGATTTACCAGCAGTGGGATGCCAAACAGGCCGGCGCTGAGCGCGAAAAAGCCTGGAACAACAAACTGGCGGCCTATAAGCAGGCTTATCCAGAGCTGGCGGCCGAGTACGAGCGCCGCATGAACGGCGGCATGCCGGCAAACTGGGAAACGGAAACCGCGAAGTTTATTGCCGAGCTGCAGGCCAATCCGCAAAAAATTGCCAGCCGCAAGGCCTCGCAGAATGCCCTGGAAGCCTATGGCAAACTGCTGCCAGAGTTTCTGGGCGGTTCTGCCGACCTGGCACCGAGCAACCTCACCATCTGGTCTGGCTCAAAATCCATCAAAGACGATCCGGCCGGAAACTACATCCATTACGGCGTGCGTGAATTTGGCATGACGGCGATCGGTAACGGCATTGCCCACCACGGCGGCTTTGTGCCCTATACCGCCACCTTCCTGATGTTCGTTGAGTACGCCCGTAACGCGGCGCGCATGGCGGCACTCATGAAGGCCCGGCAGATCATGGTGTATACCCATGACTCCATTGGCCTGGGCGAGGACGGCCCAACCCACCAGCCGGTTGAGCAAATTGCCAGCCTGCGCGTGACGCCAAACATGAGCGTATGGCGCCCCTGTGACCAGGTGGAGACGGCAATCGCCTGGCAGGCAGCTATTGAGCGCCACCATGGCCCGACAGCGCTGATCCTGTCGCGTCAGAACCTGGCTCAGCCTGAGCGTACCGCAGAGCAGGTGGCTAACATCAAGCGCGGCGGTTATGTGCTGAAGGAGTGCGACGGCACGCCAGACATCATCCTGATTGCGACCGGCTCCGAGGTAGAAATAACCTTGGGTGCCGCGACGAAGCTGACAACTGGCGGTCACAAGGTGCGCGTGGTTTCACTGCCCTCCACTGACCTGTTTGACGCACAGGATGCCGCTTACCGTGAGTCGGTGCTGCCTTCTGCGGTTAAAGCGCGCGTGGCGGTAGAAGCAGGCATCGCCGACTACTGGTATAAATATGTTGGCCTGGACGGTGCCATTGTGGGCATGACGACCTTCGGCGAGTCGGCGCCGGCCGAGAAGCTGTTTGCTGAATTTGGCTTTACGGTGGAAAACATCGTCAGCCATGCAGAAGCACTGCTGAAACCCGCATAATCCACTTGCTGCTGAGCGACCTGCTGCTTTGCGTCAGGTCGCCTGGCTAACACGACGTGCCAGCCCTGCGCTGGCACGTCGCTTTTCTGAACGCCTGTTTTCGTCTCTCTCAGCCTCTCCCACTTTCTCAGCCCTACTCCAGGCAAGGGATGCAGGCTATCTCACGCCTGCACCGTTCGGGAGCCATGCTGCTTTGCGAGCGCTTCAGTCGGCGTAACAGGTTTACTTGAGAAAATGGCTCAGTAATAACAACGAAAGCGAAACGTTAATGGCCCCGCCGATGCGCGTGGCGATCTGCGCAAACGGCATCAGGCCCATGCGGTTACCGGCGGTAAGAATCGCCACATCGCCCGTACCGCCCTGCCCACTCTGGCAGCAGGAAACAATGGCAACATCGATGGGATGCATGCCAATCTTTTTCCCGACAAAGAAGCCCGTTGCGACCAGCGCACTGACCGTGCTGATAATCACCAGCAGGTTGGTGAGCGTAAACGCGGTAACCAGAATATGCCAGGGCGTGATGGCGACGCCGACGGCAAACAGAACCGGATAGGTTACCGCCGTGCGGAAGAAGCGATAGACCACCTGAGAACCGGCCAGAATACGCGGAGAAACCCCATTCACCAGTTTTACCAGCACGGCCAGGAACAGCATCCCTACCGGCGCAGGCAGTCCTGTCAGCTTCTGCCCTAACATCCCTACCATATAGAGCAGCACCGCCAGCAGCGCCCCGGACGCAATCGCCGTCACGTCAACTTTACCGGAGAAAACGGACTGCAGCGGCTCGGGTTCAACATTGGTCACGTTTGGCATCAGCTGGCCTTCCCCGGTGAGGTGCGGATAACGTTTACCCAGTTGGTTCAGACAGCCGGAGATAATAATGGCGGTCACGCCACCCAGCATAACCATGGGCAGGATGCGGCCCAGCGCCACGCCCTGATCCATATGGAGCAATGCCGCATAGCCGATGGAGAGCGGAATGGCACCTTCACCGACGCCTCCCGCCATAATGGGCAGAATGATGAAAAAGAAAATCTGGAAGGGTTCCAGCCCCAGCGCTAAACCCACGCCCATGCCGACAATCATCCCCACGATTTCACCACAGAGCATGGGGAAAAAGATGCGCAGAAAGCCCTGGATCAGCACCGTGCGGTTCATGCTCATGATGCTGCCGACAATGATGCAGCAAATGTAAAGATAGAGAATATTGGTCGATTTGTAGAATTGCGTCGTGGACGTTACCACGATGTCGGGAAGCAAACCGTAGTACACCAGCGCAGAAGGAATGAAGGTGGCGCAGATAGCCGCTGCCCCTAAACGCCCCACCACGGGCAGGCGTTTGCCAAACTCTCCGCAGGCAAAGCCAAAAAAGGCCAGCGTGGCGACCATGACCACGATATCGCTTTTTAGCGTTCCACTCAGGCAGTCTACCGCAATGAGCGCACCGGCCAGCACAAACAGCGGCAGAGGAATAATCCCGACTTTCCAGTTATCCATAATATGCCACCACTGCTCTTTCAGGGTTTTCCTGCGCGGTGAACGGGTCAGCGTGTCAGACAGAAAAGAATTATCAGGTGAGCTCATTATTATCCTCTTTGCGTCATCGTTTTTTTTTCAGGATGCCGGGAAAAAAGGCGGAATTACGTGAAGAAGAAGGTATCTGGCATAAAGTTTTAATGGTGTTATTTCCAGAGCGTGATCCGCATCGTGATAATCGCCGTGGTGTTTATGGTTTTTATTCCCCGCTGCCGTTACTCAGCCTTTTAAGGGGCTTTTTTAGCGTAGGTAATCGATAAAAATCACTATTTATCAAACAATTAAACCGATGTAGTTCCTATTGTTAAAAAGATGATACATTGAAGTTATTATTCCAAAATACGTGTGACAGTCATGAAGTTGTCATTTCAAACGAAGCTGTTTCTTTCGCTCGTGGTTTTTTCGTCTGTCCTGTTCGTGTTACTGGGAAGCTATTATTACGTCAGCATCACCCGGCAGCTTTATCAGGCGATGAGCATGCGCGCGAAGGTTCAGGCAGACGAGATCGCGCTGATTCCGGAACTGAAAAAAGCGGTGGCGGATCGTGACATCACGACCATCAATGTGCTGATGAAGGCTATCGCCCGGAAAAGCGATGCCAGTTTTATTGTGATTGGCGATAACCAGGCCCTGCATCTTTTTCACTCGGTGACGGCGGACAGGATTGGCAAACCGCTGGTGGGCGGCGATAACGCAGCGGTGCTGGCAGGGAAAAGTATCACCACCATTCGGACAGGCGGCCTGGGAATGTCACTGCGAAGTAAGGCGCCTATTCTCAACGATCGCGGCCAGGTCGTCGGTATTGTTTCTGTTGGCTACCTCGCCCGCTATCTGGATGCCATCACCTTCAGCAACATGATCAACCTGTTGATCGTGGCGGCGCTGGTGCTGATTGCCCTGTTTATTTTCTCCTGGTTTTTTACCTGTAATATTAAAAAACAGATTTTCTCGCTGGAACCGCGCGAGATCGGCCTGATGGTCCGCCAGCAAAAAGCCATGATGGAATCGATCTATGAAGGCGTCATTGTTATCAATGAACAACTGCGGATCGAAGTGATTAATCAGGCTGCCCGCAAGCTGCTGGGACTGTCACAGTCCGCCGAGGCGCTGCGCGGCGAGTCTGTCAGCCAGATCGTCTCCCCCGTGCCCTTTTTATCGCAGCCCGTAATGCTGGAAAAAGATACCCACGATGAAATTTGCCAATTTAACTCGCTGACCGTCATCGCCAGCCGGGTGCGCATCATGCTGGAGGACGCGCTAATGGGATGGGTGATCACCTTTCGCGATTTTAACGACATCGATTCCCTCAGCGCCCAACTCAGCCAGGTGAAACGTTATGTCGATAACCTGCGCATCATGCGTCATGAACAGCTTAACCGCATGAACACGCTTTCCGGGCTGTTGCACATGGGGCGTTTTGACGAAGCGATTGGTTACATTGAAGCGCAGTCCGAGCACGAGCAGGAGTTGCTGGACTTTGTCTCGGCTCGATTCACTTCGCCTCTGCTGTGCGGCTTATTACTGGGCAAAGCCGCGCGCGCCAGAGAAAAAGGCGTCATTCTCCATTTTGATCCCGCGTGCCTGATGGATAAGCCGTTTCCCGCGCTTTCCGATGCCGAACTGATTTCGGTCATTGGCAACCTGCTGGACAACGCCATTGAAGCCACGCAGCGCGCCCCGTTGCCTCATGAACCTGTTGAAGTACTGATTAAACTCAGTACCCGTGAGCTGCTCATTGAAGTGGCGGATCGCGGCGTGGGCATTACGCCGGCGATCCGCGAGCGCATGTTTGAACGTGGCATGACGACCAAAACCCGAGGCGATCACGGCATCGGGTTGTATTTAACCGAAAGCTATATTACCCGTGCAGGGGGAACCATTGAGGTCAGCGACAACGTGCCCCGTGGCGCGGTGTTTTCGCTGTTTATCCCCTGTGCGCAAACCAACAGCTGTCCCGTAACGGAAACGGAGAACGTCCGCGATGCAACATGATCCTGTTACTGTCCTGATTGTTGAAGATGAGCCTGAACTGGCTCAGCTTCATGCAGAACTGATTGGTAAGCACCCTGAGCTCAGGCTGGTCGGCATAGCCAGCTCCCTGGCAGAAGCCAGACAGCAGCTTGAACTGACCGCGCCACAGTTGGTGCTGCTGGATAACTACCTGCCTGATGGCAAAGGCATCACCCTGATTGGCGATCCGTTGCTGGCCAACGCGAACTGCTCCATTATTTTTATTACGGCGGCCAGTGATATGGATACCTGCAGCCAGGCCATTCGCAACGGTGCCTTTGATTACGTGCTTAAACCGGTATCCTGGAAACGCCTTAACCGCTCGCTTGCCAACTTCATCGCCTTCGCAGACCAGCAGCGCACATGGAAAATTGTCGATCAGAAAAATGTCGATGTACTGTATCAGTTGCAGGCGAAGAACTACCCGCACGATAACGGCAGCAAAGGCATTGAGGAAAATACCCTGGCCCGGGTTCAGACACTGTTTACGCCCGCCACAACGCGCCTTTTTTCGGTCGATGAGGTGATGACAGAAACCGGGCTCAGTAAAACGACCGCCCGCCGCTACCTGGAGCACTGCGTGGAAACCGGCTTTCTGACGGTCGAAATGCTGTATGGCAAGGTGGGCCATCCCCGGCGCATGTACAAACGCACCTGACCGAACGGGTGTCCCGTGCTCGCCCTGCGCCGGTTCAGTCAGGTGGCTTTCAGGGGCAAAATGCGGCGCCAATCCCGTGACGTCACCGGCCCGTCTGGCCCGCATGCTGTAATCCGAAACAAAAAAAACTGTCCTTTGCTCTTCCCGTCATCCGCAAACTGATTACTATAGGTTTTCACCCGATTCCTATAGCGAAGCCCTCTCCGTTGAAAATGCGCACTCCTTACGTACTGGCTCTACTGGTTTCTTTGCTTCCCCTTAAAAGCATGGCGCAGGTTGCGCCCGATCCGTTGCTGGCATCCCAAATTGTTGACCGCTATGCGGAGCATATCTTCTATGCCAGCGGTGCGACAGGCATGGCGCTGGTCGCAATAGATGGTAATCAGCGGGTTTTCGCCAGCTTTGGTGACACGCGGCCAGGAAACAATATTCGCCCCCAAAAGGATTCGTTAATTCGTATTGCCTCACTGAGCAAGCTGATGACCAGTGAAGTCATGGTGAAGATGGCCGAGCGCGGGGAGATTCGCCTTGACGATCCGCTCAGTAAATATGCACCGCCCGGAAAGCGGGTGCCCAGTTTTGATGGTCAGCCCATTCGGCTGATTAACCTGTCTACCCATACCAGCGGTCTGCCGCGAGAGCAGCCCGGCGGCAAACCCCATCGTCCGGTGTTTGTCTGGCCGACACAGAGTGAACGCTGGCGTTGGTTAAACACGGCCAGCCTTAAAGCCGCCCCCGGCACCAATGCGGCCTATTCCAATCTCGGTTATGACCTGCTGGGCGATGCGCTGTCGCGCGCGGCCGGTAAGCCTTATCCTGCCCTGCTGCAGCAGTTAATTACCCGTCCGCTGGGGATGAAAGACACCACCTTTACGCCGTCACCTGAGCAGTGCGCACGCCTGATGGTGGCGGAAAAAGGCGCCAGCCCCTGTAATAACACGCTGGCGGCCATCGGCAGCGGTGGCGTATATTCGACGCCTGATGATATGGGCCGCTGGATGCAGCAGTTCCTCAACTCCTCGGTAAATCACCGTACGCCACAGATCGACCGCCTGCAGACGCTGATCTACCGTCGCGACCAGTTGCATAAAGTTGACGGCATGGACGTGCCGGGCAAAGCCGACGCGCTGGGAATGGGGTGGGTTTATATGGGGCCGGCCAACGGTCGCCCTGGCATTATCCAGAAAACCGGCGGCGGCGGCGGCTTCATCACCTATATGGCGATGGTTCCCCAGCAAAACGTCGGGGTTTTTGTGGTCGTTACCCGCTCGCCTCTGACGCGCTTTACGCCGATGAGTGACGGCGTAAACAACCTGCTCGCTGAGCTGGTGGGCAATCAGAACGGCTCGCCGATGATGGTCCAGGCGATTCCTTAACCGCTCACCGCTGATGAGGCTGACTGGCTCACCCAAAGCGTGGGCCAGTCGTCACTGCTGTGCCAGGCATCGCAGGTTGACTCCTCGGCATACTCGGCTAAAACAAAATGCTCGCCGTCAAACTGCCAGCGGGTCGCGGTACCACAGTCGCCAAGTCCGCGTCCTTTGCCAAAGGTATAGAGCTGCCCGCTTGCCGCATCATAATCTGCGTTAATCAGCTCCAGCTGGCGCTCTGATGCGCCCGGCGGGGTAAAAGGCAAGGTCAGCGTAATCCCACGCGCCACATAGGGCGGCGCACGCGTTACTTCAAAAGCCAGATCGATCACGTTATATGCGCCCATTTCACAGCTGACCAGCAGCAGCGCTTTTTTGTCTGTCAGCGGCGAGACGCTGACTTCGCGGCGCAGGGGATCAAGGGAACAGGTATCCGAATTTACCCGCCACGTTCCGTAGTCGATCAGCCCGCTGGTCTCGTCACGCGTCAGTGGCGCAGGCGCAGCCATCGCCGGCGGCAGTTGCGGTACGGCCGGTGCGGCCGGGACGCCGGTTCTTCCTCCGCGCCTGACCCAGGCACTCATGCTATTCACCCGGCCCTGCACATCGTCCATAAATAACAACGCGGCTTTCATACCGCGCAACGAAATCTGCGGACCGGCATTGAACGTCAGCTGCAGGCTTTTCGCATCCATGGTCAGTTCAAGAAATTCGTTAATGGCGATAGGATTGCTGGTAGCAAGATGGTGTGGCTCAACCGTCCAGTGCTTGAAGTCAGGCCGCAGCCGACGTTGATCGACTAAAAGATTATCTTGCAGCGCCGGGCCGGGCAGCGCGCCGCTGTATGCACTGCCGTAATCGATGCGCAGTAACGGTTTGTCATCGGATCCCGCACTGCGGGAAAGCGTCATAACCAGGCCCTGGTCGCCAGGTATGCTGCGCGCAACGCAATGCGCCGCATTATTGCAGGTGAGTTGCCAGTCAGAAAACAGCTTCTGTACCGGATCAGCCTGAGCAGCGGCAACCATAAAAACAGACAACGCAAACAGCGATTTCATCCCATACCACATTAAGAAAATCGAACCCCAACTTCTTTGAGTGGAAGATGATAGCGCAATAGCGCACGTCACGAGGGCCGCATTCTGTGAAGTGCTCAGCAAGCGCAGCTAACCGACTAAAAAACATCCGCTTTACAACAAAAGAAAGGCGGTGATCTCTGCAGAATAGTCATCATGCTGTTTCACTCTGTTGCGCTCAATCGGATTCGTCGGACATTCCCGCCAGTCGAATCGGTCAAATACACATAAACGGTCAAAAACAGGCATGTTATAGTCGCCACAGGTGCAGGCATAAAAGCCTGTCAGCCCTGTTTCTTACGGTTAATTAACCCTAATTTAGTGATATCAGTCACGTCTTTAATATACCTATTACATAGTTTTTCATAAAAAACCCAACAAATATCTCTTTACGCACGCTGTGAGAAGAGTGACCTGCGTAGCCACGCTCAGGCCACATTTTTGCCGCGTGCCTTCCAGTACTTTATAACCCTCGGAGGCCAGCATGTTGCCGATTGAACGCCAGCAGAGAATTATTGATGAATTAATGCGTAATGGACGCGTGATTGTCGCTGAACTGACCGCCTTATGTCAGGTTTCGCAGGAAACGATTCGTCGGGATTTAGCCCAACTGGAAAAGAAAGGCATACTCCAGCGAAGCCATGGCGGCGCTGTTCCGGTTAAACAATATAATGCAGCCATTCAGATAAATAACCGGGCCATTAATGAGTATGAATTATCTTTCCGGCAGCGAATTAATGAACATGTCGATGCCAAAATGACCATTGCTAAGCGGGCGCTGGGGTTTATTAGCCCAGGCGATTGTTTATTACTCGATAGTAGTACCACGTGTTTTTATCTGGCCCGACAGTTACCGGATATTGAATTAACTGTATTAACTAATTCTTTACGCATTGTGCAGACCCTGGCGGCGCGCAGCAGTATTCGCACGATCTGCCTGGGTGGCGAATATTCCGATCGCTATGAAGATTTTCACGGCATCGTGACTGAACAACCGTTAAAAGAGTTTCAAATAAATAAAATCTTTTTTTCCTGTAGCAGTTTGGGCAACGACGGTTATTTACGCGAGGGGAATGAACATAATGCACATTTAAAACAACAACTCATTCTGGCAGCTGAACGCAAACATTTATTAATGGATAGCTCTAAGTTTCTTCGGCCCTCATTCGCGCGTGTTTGTCATTATCGCGATGTGGATTTTCTTATTACCGACCAGTTAAAAGATAAAGAGCTGGAACAGGAACTGGCGTGGAACGGGGTAAATATTATCGACTGTTCACAACGGCCTCAGTCCGTGCAGCTTATTAATCAATAAATGGAGTCACTATGAAAAAACAGCTTATCGCCTGCTCCCTGATCGCATTATTCGCATTCCAGGCTCAGGCAGCAGAAAAAATACGTATGGGCATCGTGGTGAAAATTGGCGGTATTCCATGGTTCAACGCGATGGAAGCCGGGATTAAAAGTGAAGCGGCGAAAAGCGGCATAGATGCATGGATGGTCGGACCCACCGCAGCCGATCCCGCCTTGCAGGTACGCGCTATTGAGGATTTGATTGCGCAGAAAGTCGATATCATTGGCGTGGTCCCCAACGATCCTAAAGTCCTGGAGCCCGTCTTACAGCGGGCGCGCGATGCGGGCATCAAAGTGATTACCCATGAATCACCGAGTCAGAAATTCGCCAACTGGGACTTTGAGTTAGTGGATGCAGCCACCCACGGCATCAACCATATGAAAGCGCTGGCAGCCTGTATGCACGATGAAGGGCAATACGCCATGTACGTTGGCAGCCTGACGGTGCCGCTCCACCAGCAGTGGACCGACGCCGCGCTGGCGTATCAAAAACAGCATTATCCCAAAATGCAGTTGGTCACCGACAAATTTGGCGTAGGCGAATCGCTGGATGATTCAATCCGTACCACCAACGAGCTGATGTCTAAATATCCCAATCTGAAAGGGATTTTAGCCTTTGGCTCACAGGGCCCTATCGGCGCAGGACGGGCCGTAATGAACCGCAATAAGATTAACCAGGTGTGCGTCATCGGAGCCTTCAGTCCGGGCCAGGGCGCGCAGCTCGTCAACCGGGGCGCGATCAAAGGCGGCTATATCTGGAATCCCCATACGGCCGGTGAAGTGTTTGTCCGTCTTGCCGAGATGATGGAGAAAAACACGCCCATTAAAGATGGCATGACCATTGAGGGATTAGGCAAGGTCCGGGTCGATGACACGACGCATACCCTTCTGGGCAATAACACCGAAAGCCTGGATAAAGCCAACCTGCCGAAACTGATTAAGCTGGGGCTGTAGAGATGAGACCTGTCGCACCGCAGACGCTCGTGACGTTAGATGCGTTGTCGAAAACGTTTGGTGGTCATCGTGCGCTGAGCGATATTTCGCTGACGCTGCTGGCCGGAGAAGTGCACTGCCTTGCCGGGACGAATGGTTGTGGCAAAAGCACGCTCATTAAGGTGATTTCAGGCGTTCATGCGCCGGATGAGGGCAGCGAGATCCGTCTGGGCGAAGGGGAAATTTTGCCCCGCCTCTCAACCCAGCAGGCCAGAGACTTTGGTATACAGGTGATCTATCAGGATCTGTCTCTGTTCCCTAACCTGAGCGTGGCCGAAAACATTGCGTTTGAACACAACCTGCGTGGCCTGTTCGGCTGGCATCAGCGTAAAAGGCTGCATGCCAGCGCCCGACGTATCGTTGACGAGCTTCAGTTTGAACTCGATCTCAACGAGAAAGTGGCGCACCTCTCCATTGCCCAGCGGCAACAGGTCGCGATTTGCCGGGCACTCGTTGCCGATGCCAGGCTGGTGATCATGGACGAACCCACAGCCTCGCTAACCCGAACAGAAGTGAATCAGCTGCTGCGCACGGTGCGCTATCTCAAACAGAAAAACATCTGTGTGGTGTTTGTCAGCCATCGACTGGATGAAGTACTGGAAATCTCCGATCGGGTGACGGTTATTCGCGATGGCCGCAGGGTTGGCAGCTGGCCAGCACAGGACATGACGCCGCACCGTCTGACAGAACTGATGACCGGACAGAAGCTGGAATATCCGTTGAAAAACGTCACGCGCAGGCGCGATCGCGTGTTGCTGGAAGTCGAACACCTCAGCCGGAGCGGGCAGTACCACGACGTGAATTTTCGTTTGTACGAAGGCGAGGTGCTGGGGCTCTGTGGCCTGCTGGGTTCGGGTCGTACCGAGCTGGCTCTGTCGCTATTTGGTATGACCCAGCCCGACAGCGGCAAGATTTGGCTGGACACGAAACCGGTACGCTTCCGTAGCCATGAAGACGCCATCAAAGCCGGTATTGGCTATGTCTCAGAAGACCGTCTGACGCTGGGGCTGGTTCAGCAACAGTCGGTGGCCGATAACATGGTGTTGCCGATTCTCGATAAGCTGCAAAACCGCTTTCACCTGATTGATGAATACCGTAAGAACAGGCTGATCCTGCAGTGGATTCAGCAGCTTGGCGTCCGGGTAGCCGATCCCGAGCAGGCAATTTCCACGCTTTCCGGCGGCAACCAGCAAAAGATTGTTTTAGCCAAGTGGGTACTCACTCAACCTCGCCTGTTAATTCTTGACTCGCCCACCGTCGGCGTCGATGTCGGCGCGAAGGCCAGTATCTACCAGCTGATCCACGAACTGGCGCGAGAAGGCTTATCGATTATGTTGATTTCCGATGAAGTCCCGGAGGTCTGGCACAACTGCGACCGCATTTTGCATTTCCGTGAGGGGACGATCCATGCCGAATACCAGCCAGACCGAGTGCAAGAACAGCAACTGGCGGAGGTCATCAATGCCTGACTTATCCCGTTTACGTCCTCATTCCAGCCAGGGCTGGCTGACCTGGGTTTTACTGCTGTTTATTGGGGTGTTTTCGCTGTCCAGCGACCAGTTCCTCAGCGTACAAAACCTGCTGGATTTAGCCGAAAGCTATGCGGTCACCGGCATCTTCGCACTTGGGCTCTTTGTGGTGCTGGTCACCGGCGGCATCGATATCTCCTTTGCTGCCGTGGCCTCGGTGGTGCAGTACTTCATCGCCACCCTGTTTGTACGCTATCAGTTTGATCATGCCCTGCTGAGTATTGGCCTGGCGGTGGCCTGCGGCACGCTGTTCGGCATGATCAACGCCTGGCTCATTACCTGGCTGCGGGTGGTCTCCATCATCATCACGATCAGCATGCAGTCGCTGCTGTTTGGGCTGCTGATGTGGTCAACCGGCGGACGCAGCCTCTATCAGTTGCCTGAATGGTGGATCACCCTTCGCAGCGTGCTGCCGTTTGAGTGGCAGGGCCAGACGTTTCAGCTTGGCCTGCCCCTGCTCGTCCTGCTGGTCATCGCCACCCTGACGGCCGTGTTACTCAACAAAACGCATCTGGGCCGCCAGCTTTATGCCGTGGGCGGTGATGCGGAGTCCGCGCGGCGCATCGGGATTCGCGTTGGTTTGATTCACCTCTTTGCCTACGGCTGGCTGGGGGCGATGGCGGCCATTGGCGGACTGGTGCAGGTTTATCGCATGGGTGAAGTGGTGCCAAACGCGTTGGTCGGCGGTGAACTGGATGTGCTGGCTGCCACCGTGCTGGGTGGTGCCAGCCTGATGGGCGGAAAAGGCACGGTCAGCGGCACCTTAATGGGGGTTTTCCTGATCGCCATTTTAAAGAACGGCCTCAACCTGATTGGCGTATCCAACTATTTCATGAACATCGTGGTCGGTGGCGTGATTATGGTCGCCATCGCCGTCACGCACTATAAAAAGCGCAAAGAGACTGACGTCAGCTTTGTCTGATGGGAGAAGCACACATGAAACTTTTATCTGCGTTGAAACCTGACGGTACCAATACCGGCCTGCTGCTGCTCATCGCGTTTGCGATGGCGCTGTTCAGCATCCTGCTGCCCGGCCGTTTTTTTACCGATTCCACCTTTCTCAGCATGGCCTTTCAACTGCCTGAACTGGGCTTGCTCACCCTGGCGATGTTTATTGCCATTCTGAGTGGCGGATTAAACCTGGCGATTATTACCACCGCCAACCTGACCAGCCTGTTCATCGCCTGGGTGCTACTCGGCATGTTGCCAGACGGGGCGGGAACCGGTCAGCAGCTGGCCTGGCTGCTGCTGGCGGTGCTCGGTGCCATGTTGATTGCTGCACTGATTGGCCTGATCACCGGCGTGATGGTAACCCGCATCGGTGCCCATCCCATTCTGGTGACCCTGGCCACCATGATTACCCTCAACGGCATCGGCATCTGGCTGACAAAAGGCGCCGCGGTGAGCGGCATGCCGCCGGTGGTGCGCGCACTGGGCGCCGACACGCTGCTGGGCATTCCTCTGCCGCTGTGGGTCTTTTTCGTGGCCGCAGCGCTGCTGGCGGTGTTCCTGGGGAAAACCCGTGCAGGTAAGTGCATCTATATGGGCGGTAGCAACATTAATGCCACCTGGTTTAGCGGAATTAATACGCATCGCATGATCGTGCTGGTGTATGTGATTTCCAGCCTGCTATGCGTGCTGGCGGGGCTCGTGATGATGGCGCGATTTAACTCTGCGCGTATGGGCTATGGCGATGCGTACCTGCTGCTGACCGTGCTGGCCATTATTCTTGGCGGCACCGATCCCAACGGCGGTTTTGGCCGTGTGACCGGCGTCGTGCTGGCGCTGATTGCCCTGCAGATCCTCTCAACTGGCTTCAACCTGATGAATATCAGCCAGCACGTCAGCCTGGCGATGTGGGGCGCAGTGCTGATTGTGGTGCTGGCCGTGAAACAGGGTAAAGCCCGACTCAATGAACGCCGTGCCATGAAGCGCAGCAAGCGCCTGAGTGCGGTACTGAATCCTCTGACTGAGAAAAAGGAAGTATGATGCGAATTCAAATCTCCCCGTCGTTGATGTGTATGAACCTGATGGAGATCAAGCAGCAGTTGGCTGTGCTGAACACCCGCGCTGACTTCCTGCATGTTGATATCATGGATGGTCACTACGTCAAAAATATCACGCTCTCACCGTTCTTTATTGAGCAAATTCGCCCGCACACGCCAGTGGCTATCGATGTGCATTTGATGGTTGAGCAGCCCACCGATTTTATTGAGGCAGTCGCCAACGCCGGAGCGGACTATATTTGCCCGCACGCAGAGACGATCAATCGGGATGCCTTCCGGGTGATCAACCTGATTCGCAGTTTGGGGAAAAAACCGGGCGTGGTATTGAACCCCGCCACGCCGGTGTCCTTTATTCATCATTACCTGCATCTGCTGGATAAGATCACGGTGATGACGGTGGATCCGGGTTATGCCGGGCAACCCTTCATACCGGAAATGGTGGAGAAGATTCGGGCACTCAGTGCGTTAAAACGCGCCCACGGCTACCACTATTTGATTGAGATCGATGGCTCCTGTAATCAACGCACTTATCGCACCCTGCTGGAAGCCGGAGCGGAAGTGCTGATTGTCGGCACCTCGGGCCTGTTCAACCTGCATGACGATCTCTCCACCGCCTGGACAATGATGCGCGACAGTATTGATGCCGCGCAGGGACTGGCGCAGGAGTCTGCATGAAATCACGCTGGCTTGGCATTGATATTGGCGGCACCAGTACCCGTTTGCAGCTGATGGAAGAAGGCCGGAACTGGTGCGGCTTCCGTAAAGTGCCGACCGCCTGTTGGTCGCAACAGGCGGATGCGCTGGTCGCGCTTGGCGATCTGATTTGCGAAACGCTGGAGGCGCAGCCGGTAAGCGGGGTGATGCTTGGCCTGCCCGGCATTCTCAGCCGTGACCGCCAGCAGGTGATCTCGCTGCCCTTTATTCAGGCGCTGGATCAACAACCCGTCGTGGCACGGCTCAGCGCGCGCCTTGGCGTTCCGGTTGCCATGGATAAAGATGTGAACCACCTGATGCTGTGGGATCTGCTGCAGCTGGAGACGTTACCCAATAATGCCGTGGGGTTATATCCCGGCACCGGTCTGGGTAACAGCCTGTGGCTGGAAGGCCGCTTTTATCATGGTCATCATGGCGGCTCAGGCGAGCTGGGCCATATTCCGCTGGCGAACAACGACCTGCCCTGCCCGTGCGGCAACCGGGGCTGTGCCGAAACCTTGATATCCGGTCACTGGCTCAGCACCTGGGCGGCAGCACAACAGCCGGATACGGGGATTTCGCAACTCTTTACCCGGCATGGCGATCACCCTGATCTGCGGGCGTTTGTGCAGCGGCTGGCACAGCTGATCGCCAGCGAAATGAACATTCTGGATCCCGAGTACCTGATTCTGGGCGGGGGCGTACTGTCGATGGCGGATTTTCCCTTGGTGCAGTTGCGCAGCGCCATTCAGCAATATCTGCGACCGCCCGTTACGCGCCAGGGTTTAAAAATCGTTTTCAGCCATGCGACCGATCACACGGGCTGTCGCGGTGCCTGTCTGGCCGCCGAGCGCTGTTTTGGAGGGGAAAAATGAAAGGCAAAGTGTGCGTGTTCGGTTCCTTCAACCTGGATATCGTGGCAGGCATGGCCCGCTTTCCGCTACCGGGTGAATCGTTAATTGCCCAGCACAGCATGATGGGGCCCGGCGGCAAAGGCGCGAATCAGGCCACCGCCGCGCTTCGTGCGGGCGCCCGGGTGCACTACATCGGCAAAGTGGGCAACGACGACTTCGGCATATTTGCCCGCCGGCATCTGGAAAAAACCGGCTTTGATGCCATTACGCTGTTCACCTGCAAAGAGAAACCCACCGGCAATGCGTTGATTTACGTGGCCGGTAATGACGCTGAGAATATGATTTCTGTTTATCCTGGGGCGAATCTCACCGTCAGCGCAGCGGAAGTGACGCGCTGCAGGCCGACCGTTGCCGCGGCGGATATTTTGCTGGTACAGCTGGAAAATAATCTGAGCGCGATTCAGCGCATGATCGATCATGCCCGGGCGGCAAATACCTTTGTCATCCTTAATCCGGCACCGTTTCAAAAAATCAGTGACGCTCTGCTGGCAAAGGTCGATCTGCTGACGCCCAACAGCACCGAAGCCATGCTGCTGACCGGCGTGAAGGTCACGGACCTCGCCAGCGCCCGGCAGGCCGCCCTTGTGCTGCACCGCAAGGGCGCACGTCAGGTAATTATTACCCTGGGTACGGCGGGCGCCTTACTGTCTGACGGGCAACAGCTGCTGCATATTCCGGTGTTTCCCGCCACGCCGCTTGATACAACCGGCGCGGGCGATGCCTTTAACGGTGCGCTGGCTGCCCGGCTGGCCGCCGGCGTTTCTCTGGAACAGGCTGCACTGTTCGCCGCAGCGTTTGCCTCCCTGTGCGTTGAACGACAGGGAGCCGCTCATGCTATGCCCGCTTATGCCGATGCACTGGCGCGCCTGCAGTCGCACCCGGAATGCGTGGCCGAGAGCGTGCTGGCCTGCGCGTAACATTCAGGCAGAGGCGCCTGGTGGCGCGTCTGCTCTGTACTCCATCAGAGCGTGAGCCAGCCTGCAATAAGCGCATGCTGCAATAACATAATGGTTTTGCCATCGCGGATGCGCCCCGCTTTCACCCACTGCATGGCCTCAGGAAACGTGATTTCCAGCACGTCGATGGCTTCATCCTCTACACCGCCGCCCGCATTTTCCCGCAGCGCGTCGTGATATTCAGCCGCAAAGAAATGCACCAGCTCGGTCACGCCGCCCGGCGACATGTAAACCGAATAGAGGGTTTCCACCTCGCCCACCGCATAGCCGGTTTCTTCAATGGCCTCTTTGCGAATGCAGTCTTCAGGCGAGTCATCATCCAGCAAGCCTGCACAGGCTTCAATCAACATACCGTCTTCATTACCGTTAACGTAGGTGGCAATGCGGAACTGGCGCGTCAGTACCACGCTGTTCTTGTCACGGTTATACAGCAGAATGGTGGCACCGTTGCCGCGGTCGTAAACTTCACGCTTGTGACGCACGAGTTCGCCCCGGTTGTCGGTAATCTCATAAGTGATATTACGCAGGACAAACCAGTTCTCTGACAGCAGCTTATCTTTGATGATGTTGATCTTGAAGGACATGGACGCTCCGCAGCGACAGAAAGGGAGCCTGAGATAATAGGACGTACGTTAAAAGAAAACTATCTGAATTACGGGCCTTGCGCACGTCATCGTCCATCCTCACAGGCAAAAAAAATGCCAGCACGCTGGCTGGCATTCTATGCGAAACGTCTCGGTTACGACGATTTACCGTCGTGCTCGTGATGATCGTGTTCGGTCGCTGCAATGGCGTTCACACGCTTACGCACGCCAAACCAGCCCAGTACCAGAATCACCGCAATCAACGGAATGGAGGCGATAGTATAGGTGCCGTTTGGATAGTCGAACGCCATCAATACCAGCACGCTGAACAGGAACAGCAGCGTCAGCCATGAGGTAAAAGGCGCGCCTGGCAGCTTGAAGCTGACGTCGTCTGCCTTGCCTTCTTTGATCGCTTTACGCAGGCGTAGCTGGCAAAGCACGATAAAGCCCCAGGAAGAGATAATGCCGAGTGACGCCACGTTTAATACGATCTCAAATACCTGAGACGGCACATAGTAGTTAAGCACCACGCCGATGATATAGACGCCGACGGTCACCAGAATCCCGGCATAGGGCACCTGCTGGCTGCTCATTTTAGACATGAACTTCGGTGCGGAACCGCCCATCGACATTGAGCGCAGAATACGGCCGGTCGAGTAGAGACCGGAGTTCAGGCTGGATAACGCCGCACTCAGCACCACAATATTCATAATGCTGCCAATGTAAGGCACGCCCAGCTTAGAGAAGAAGGTCACAAACGGACTTTGCCCAGCCTGGTAGGCATTCCACGGCAACAACATCACTAACAGCACCACGGAACCGACATAGAACAAACCAATACGCCAGATAACGCTGTTGATCGCCTTCGGCAACATGGTTTCCGGATCTTTACACTCGCCTGCTGCCGTACCGACCAGTTCAATCGAGGCGAAGGCAAATACGACGCCCTGCACCAGCACCAGCGCCGGCAACAGGCCGTGCGGGAACAAGCCGCCGTTATCCGTGATCAGGTGGAAGCCGGTTGCATTTCCATCGAGCGGTTTGCCCGTGCCGAGGAACACGACACCGACAACCAGGAAAATGACAATCGCCAGCACTTTGACCAGCGCGAACCAAAACTCCATTTCGGCGAACCACTTTACGCCGATCATGTTCATGGTACCGACAATCGCCAGCGCCCCTAACGCAAATACCCACTGCGGCACATCACCAAACGCGCCCCAGTAATGCATATAAAGCGCAACGGCAGTGATATCCACAATCCCGGTCATAGCCCAGTTAACAAAGTACATCCAGCCTGCCACATAAGAGGCTTTCTCGCCCATGAACTCACGAGCATAGGAGACAAAGCTTCCGCTGCTGGGACGGTGTAAAACCAGTTCGCCCAGTGCGCGCAGGATGAAGAATGAGAAGATACCGCAGACCAGATAGATGATGGCGAGGGCCGGACCTGCCGCCTGTAAACGGGCGCCTGCGCCCAGAAACAGCCCCGTACCGATGGCTCCCCCGATGGCAATCATCTGCACGTGACGATTGCCCATGGCCTTCTTATAGCCGGAGTCGTGGGAATTGAGCCAGCGTCGTTTCGCAGCGCGCATGTCCGCTGCGGATTTCTTTGTAGATTTCATAGCCTTCCTGTTTGTCCTGACCATAAGTCATAGCGCATCCAAACGATTGCGTTCAGCACTGCGAAATGGGTTGTCTTCCTCTGTGCGTCCGCCTGTGAGTTTACGGAAAGCGGCGCGGGAATTTACGGCGATGAATCCTAACCGTTATGTAACATCGAAGCAAAATATACCGAGGGGATATGCGGGACGATTTGTAAAAAATTTTTCTGAGATCACAAAAAAACCGGCCATTGGCTGGCCGGTAAACACTACAGGGATGGAATAGAGAGGGTTTAGCGGTAAATCTCTGCGGTGCCGGTCCAGAGGCTGGAATCACCCGGCGTGTTCACACCGATGACCCGGAAGTGGCTGGCGCCTTCGGCTTTCGCCTGTTGTGAAAGCTGGCGAGTCACATCGTCAAGTGAACCATTTACGCTGGAAACAGAGACGCTGCCGATTTTTTGCAGATCCTGTGCCTCGCGTTGGTCCACCGCCGTGGCGGCCAAGGTAGAAAATGACGCAGTGGCCAACAGGGCGGCGGTGAGGTAAGCAGGTAATCGTTTCATAAATACTCCTGTACTCGCGTTGGTCGCTGTGGTTAAACACGTTATTGATTATTGGCGAGACAATGCAAGCCAACCTTTGTGAGTTGTAAAGCTGTGCGAGTAATGGTCGGTCTGACGTCGGGATTCCTGGGAAACGTCAATCCGGGTGAGTAAAGCTGCTGAACGGTCTCATTTCGGGCTATTTCATGACAGGTCACCTGGCGTCCTCTGCCACCTCTTTTATCCTTCCCTGTTACTGAAGGGGTTATTTGTTGTGATTGTTAAACGCTCTGTTACCCGAAGTATTGCGCAGTCTTTAACGCTGATTGTGTTGCTGGCTTTGCTGACAACCGGTCTGGCTCTGCTCACCCTTTCCAGCAGCCTGCGTGACGCGGAAGCCATTAATCTGGCCGGTTCGCTACGGATGCAGAGTTACCGGCTGGCCTGGGATGCCAGGCTGGAGCCTCGCCTGCTGGTAGCGCATCTTGCGCAGTTCCAGCACACGCTTGATGCCCCCGTTTTACAAGGCCTCGACCGCCCCTGGGTGCCACATAAAGTTATTAACCACTATCAACGTTTGCGCGCGGGCTGGCCGGAGTTAGCTCAGCATCTTGATGCCGATGCAGCAGAAGCCTGGCAGCTTCAAATGCCCGTCTACGTGGGGGAAATCGATCGCTTTGTCCTGGAACTGCAGCGTTATGCTGAACTGAAAATGCGGGTGGTGGCGATCAGTAGCCTGACGGGCCTGGTGGCGATCGTGGCGCTGGCGTTGATGACGATACGCTTTACCCGTCAGCAGGTCGTTAAGCCGCTGAACGCGCTGGTCACCGCCAGTCGTTATGTGGAAAAGGGCAATTTTGCGTTCCCGCCTCTGCACGTCCAGCAGCAGAATGAACTTAAGGTGCTGTCACACACCTTCAGCAGCATGGCCGCCCAGTTGCACGCGCACTATCAGCTCCTGGAGCAGCGGGTCCGCGATAAAACCCGGGATCTGACCCAGGCAAACCGCACGCTTTCGCTGCTCTATCAGAGCTCTCAGATTTTAGCGCGCGGCCCCCTGCATCCGGCTCTGTTCGACAGCGTGTTAGCCAGCGTGCTTGCCAGAGAAAAGCTTGCGTTTATCCGCCTGGAAGGCGAGCAGTTTACCTTTGAGTCCGGGCAAATCGCCCCTTCTCAGGCCTGGCATCAGTTACCCTTGCAGCAGGGCGATCACCCTATTGGCACCCTGCACTGGCAAACGACCGTTACGACGCCGCCTGCAGCATTAATGCAGAGCCTGGCGGCAATGCTGGCCCGGTCAGTCTGGATCTGGCAGACCCAAAAACAGCAGCAGCAGATGCTATTAATTGAAGAGCGCGCCACCATTGCACGCGAGCTGCATGATTCGCTGGCTCAGGCACTGACCTACCTGCGTATTCAACTGACGCTGCTGCGGCGCACTGTCGATGCGCGCGATAGGGCAGCACATGACATTATTGCCGAATTCGATCTTGCGCTGGCCGAAGCTTACCGTCAGCTCCGTGAGTTGCTTGCCACCTTCCGTTTAACGATTGAAAAATCCGATCTGATGGCCGCACTGCACGCAATGATCGCCCCCTTGCAGAAGCAGTCTGAGGCCGACATCCATTTCACCTGCCAGCCAGGGCTTGAGGCGCTGGATGCTCAACAGCAGGTACACGTACTCCAGATTGCCCGCGAGGCGCTGCTTAACGCCATTCGCCATGCAAATGCACAGATGATTACCCTCGACTATCAGCACACAGATGAAGGCGAACATATACTGAGCGTGACGGATGATGGTATTGGGATCGGCACGACAGAGGAACCGCAGGGGCATTACGGGCTGACGACCATGACGGAGCGGGCTGAACGGCTAGCCGGATCCTTACAGATTACGGCACAACCACGCGGAACACGTGTCACACTGCGTTTTCCATCGCGTCCGGCGCTGCCGCGTGAGTAGTGCTGTTGCCCGCCATTGTGTATTTTAATAACATCCTGAGATCATACAAGATGTGGCAGATCAACACCTGAAGGCAGAATTAACCATTACAATCAACATTCTGCGCATCACCATTCTGGAACGGTCTGGAAAGCCGATCGTTCGTACTGCCCGTACCGCCGTCTGACATCCAGTGCACAGGGAGCTAACATGGCACAACCTGCTTTAACCATTATGATCGTGGACGATCATCCCCTTATGCGCCGGGGCATCCGCCAGCTACTGGCGCTGGAGCCGCAGTTGCAGGTCATCGCTGAAGCCAGTAACGGGACTGAAGCGCTGGCGGAAGCCCGCCGTCTGACACCGGATATCATCCTGCTCGATCTCAACATGAAAGGGATGTCAGGGCTGGATACGTTAAAAGCGCTTCGTCATGAAGGCATCAGCTCACGTATTCTGGTGCTGACGGTCTCTGACGCGCGCAGCGACATTTACGCCCTGGTGGATGCAGGAGCGGACGGCTATTTACTCAAAGACAGCGAACCCGAAATCTTGTTGCGCCAGATCATGCAGGCCCTACAGGGTGAGACGGTGTTTAGCGATGCGGTAAGGCACGCTCTGTCCATGCGACATAACAGTGACGATCCCTTCCGCTTGCTGACCGAACGCGAACGCGGCGTGATGCAGGAAGTGGCGCGGGGCTTGTCTAATAAAGACGTGGCTCATGCACTTCATATCTCGGAAGAAACGGTGAAGGTCCACATTCGTAATGTCCTGCGCAAACTTGATGTACGTTCACGCGTTGCTGCAACAATTATGTGGATTGAGCGCCGAAACAGTTGATAAAAAACGCGCAAACTTACACATTCTCTACAATTTCTCCACTTTTCAAACCCGCCTCGCACGTAAAGTACAGTCCTACCCGTGCGTGGTTTGCGTGGATTTTTCTGTGCGTCACGCGCCGCATCGCTCATATTAATAATAAAAGCAGTGAGGAGTGTCGGTTCAATGTCGAATTTCTTTATCGACCGCCCAATTTTCGCCTGGGTTTTGGCTATTTTATTGTGTCTTTGCGGCACGCTCGCCATTATTTCACTTCCTGTTGAGCAATATCCCGATCTCGCCCCGCCCAACGTGCGTATTACCGCCACTTATCCCGGCGCCTCAGCGCAAACGCTGGAAAATACCGTCACCCAGGTTATCGAACAGAACATGACCGGTATCGATAACCTGATGTATATGTCCTCCAACAGCAGTAATACCGGCCAGGCGCAAATCACCCTCACCTTTACCGCGGGTACCAATCCTGATGAAGCCCGTCAGCAGGTTCAGAATCAGTTGCAGTCGGCCCTGCGCCAGTTACCTCAACCGGTGCAGTCACAAGGGGTGACCGTCAATAAAACCGGCGACAGTAACATTTTGATGGTGGCGTTTGTCTCAACTGACGGCAGCATGAACAAACAAGATATTGCTGATTATGTCGCCAGTAATATTCAGGAGCCCTTAAGCCGTATTGATGGGGTGGGTGAAGTGGATGCCTACGGTACGCAATATGCTATGCGCATCTGGCTCGATCCCTACAAGCTAACCGCCTATGCCCTGACCACCGATGATGTGGTCAATGCGATCAAATCCCAGAATACCCAGGTTGCAGTGGGCCAGGTGGGCGGGCTACCGGCCGTCAATAATCAGGCGCTGAACGCCACGGTGAACGCGCAGGCGATGCTGCAAACCCCCGACCAGTTTAAAGCGATTACCCTGAAGAATAATCCCGATGGCTCCGTGGTGACGCTAGGTGATGTCGCAACGGTGGCGCTCGGCGCTGAAAAATACGATTCCCTCAGCCGCTATAATGGCCAGTCCGCCTCCGGCCTGGGCATAAAACTGGCCTCCGGTGCCAACGAGATGAACACCGATAAACTGGTGCGGGCGCGGCTGGATGAATTATCACACTATTTTCCGCACGGGCTGGAAGCGAAAATCGCGTATGAAACCACGCCCTTTGTTAAAGCCTCTATCACCGACGTGGTCAAAACCCTGCTGGAAGCTATTCTGCTGGTATTTGGCGTGATGTATCTGTTTATGCAGAACTTCCGGGCCACGTTAATCCCTACCATCGCGGTGCCCGTCGTGCTGCTTGGCACCTTTTGTGTGATCTTTGCCTTCGGCTACAGCATCAACACCCTGACCATGTTCGCTATGGTGCTGGCGATAGGCCTGCTCGTGGACGATGCGATTGTGGTCGTGGAGAACGTTGAACGTATTATGAGCGAGGAAGGGATCTCGCCGCGCGCTGCCACCCGCAAATCGATGGGGCAAATCCAGGGGGCACTGGTCGGAATTGCGCTGGTACTCTCCGCCGTATTTATTCCTATGGCCTTTTTTGGTGGCACCGTCGGGGCAATCTACCGCCAGTTTTCGGTGACTATTGTCTCCGCCATGATCCTGTCGGTGTTGGTCGCGATGATCCTGACACCCGCCCTGTGTGCCACGCTGCTTAAGCCCATCGCCAAAGGGGAACATCACGGCGAGCGCGGCTTCTTTCGCTGGTTTAACCACCATTTCAACCGCAACGCCGACCGCTATCAGCGTGGTGTCGCCCACATTCTGCGCACGGGCGGCCGCTGGCTGCTGTTGTATGTGGGGATTATTGGCATCATGGCGTTCCTGTTTCTTCATCTGCCTTCGTCTTTTCTGCCCCAGGAAGATCGGGGCATGATTTTGACCCAGGTCCAGCTTCCCGCCGGTTCCAGCATGAATCAGACCTCGGCGGTAGTGGCAAAAGTGGAAAAGTACTACCTGACGAAAGAGAAAGATAACGTGCTGTCGGTCTTCTCAACGATCGGTTCCGGCCCTGGCGGGAACGGGCAGAACGTCGCGCGTCTGTTTATTCGTTTGAAAGACTGGGGTGACAGACCCGGGGCCGATCGCACGTCGTTCGCCATCATTAAGCGCGCCGGAAAAGCGTTCAAACACATCAATGAGGCCACGGTCATTGCGAGCAGTCCGCCGGCGATTACCGGTCTGGGCAGCTCATCGGGCTTTGACCTGGAAATACAGGATCATGGCGGCATCGGGCATGACAAGCTCATGGCGATGCGCGACATGCTGCTCGACAAGGCCAGCAAAGATAAGCTCCTGTCCCGTGTCCGTCATAACGGCCTTGATGACAGCCCGCAGTTGCAAATTGATATTGATGAGCGCAAAGCCCAGGCGCTGGGCGTATCACTGGATACCATTAACGACACGCTAGCCACTGCCTGGGGCTCAAGCTACGTGAACGACTTTTTGGATCGTGGACGGGTAAAAAAAGTGTATGTACAGGCTGATGCGCCCTATCGCATGCTGCCCGGCGATATCGATAAATGGTACGTGCGTAACAGCAGTGGCACCATGGTGCCCTTCTCGGCATTTGCCACCAGCCGCTGGCAAACCGGTTCACCGCGTCTGGAACGCTATAACGGCTACTCCTCCCTGGAAATCGTGGGGGAAGCCGCAGAGGGCGTGAGTAGCGGTACAGCGATGAATGAAATGGAGAAACTGGTCGAATCCCTGCCGCTTGGCGTGGGTTTCCAGTGGACGGGAGCATCCTATCAGGAGCGGTTATCGGGCTCTCAGGCACCCGCGCTGTACGTGGTTTCACTGCTGGTTGTCTTCCTCTGCCTGGCAGCTCTGTATGAAAGCTGGTCGATCCCGTTCTCTGTCATGCTGGTCGTCCCGCTTGGCGTGATCGGTGCGCTGATTGCCACCTGGACGCGCGGGCTGGAGAACGACGTCTATTTCCAGGTGGGCTTGCTGACCGTGGTCGGGCTTTCGGCCAAGAACGCCATCCTGATTGTCGAGTTTGCTAACGAGCTTAACAGTAAGGGAGGTGAACTGATTGAGTCGACGCTGGCGGCGTCACGCCAGCGCCTGCGGCCGATCCTGATGACGTCGCTGGCCTTTATCTTCGGTGTGCTGCCGATGGCGATCAGCAGCGGCGCAGGCTCCGGCAGTCAGCATTCTGTGGGAACGGGCGTGATGGGCGGGATGATTTCTGCCACGATTCTGGCCATTCTGTTTGTGCCGCTGTTCTTTGTGCTGGTGCGTCGCCGCTTTCCCCTGAAAGAGAAGCATCGGGACTGATTAACCCGCTTTCCTGACGGCGCCTCAATCAGGCAAAAAAAACGGCCTCTGTTCGCAGCGGCCGTTTTATTCGTGTGTGTGGTCAGAATTACAGCAGAGGGGAAAGTGCCCTGCTTTTCTCCTCACGTGTTACTTGTTGCGTAACATCGCTTCGATGAATTCTTTCCAGTTCCCCATTTCGGTGTCAATCATAGAACCCTCTCTTATTGTAGTGGCAATATTACGCCTTTTTTTTCGCCTGGTGAATACGTTTACACCTGTCATTACTATCGGCAAAGGCGACAAAAAGCTGAGTATTTTCTGATTTGCTGGCTGACGCACACTTCAGCAAGGGCCTAAGCTGACAGGTTTTAATGCGGTTTTGACCAGGACGTAGCCTAAAAATCACAATTAAGGAAATTCTTAATTCCGAAATGATAAACCGCGAAATCATTAGAGGCAAAACTGAAACCGTTTACCCCCGACGGGAAACGCCTCTGTGCAGGGTATTTTTCGATACAGGCGCGATCGGGCGGATGCTGCATCAGATCACACTATGGTAAACTCCAGAGCTAATTTTAATGACAGGAGCAGGCGATGAGCGCGCAGTGGGTCATGTTTGGGATTAAAAATTGCGACACGATTAAAAAAGCACGTCGCTGTTTAGAGGCGGCGGGCGTGGACTATCGCTTCCATGATTATCGTGCTGACGGCCTGACCGGTGACCAGCTGCAGCAGTTTATCGACGTACTGGGCTATCAGGATCTGCTCAACACGCGCGGCACGACCTGGCGTAAGCTACCCGAGGCAGAGCGCGAGGCCGTCACCGATGCCGCCAGTGCAAAAGCGCTGATGCTGGCCCAGCCTGCTATCATCAAGCGCCCTGTCCTGCGCGCACCCGACGGCTCGCTGCTGCTGGGCTTCAGCGAATCTCTTTACCAGAATCGTCTTCAGGAGAAGTCATAATATGTTTTGTCCGGTCATTGAGCTGACGCAGCAGCTTATTCGTCGCCCTTCTCTCAGCCCCGATGACGCCGGATGTCAGGCGCTGCTGATCGCACGCCTGGAAGCGATAGGTTTCCACATCGAAACCATGAACATCAACGACACGCTGAATTTCTGGGCCACGCGCGGCGAAGGCGAAACCCTGGCGTTTGCCGGCCACACCGATATTGTTCCCCCGGGCGATGCCAGCCGCTGGATTAATCCCCCGTTTGAACCCACCATCCGCGACGGCATGCTGTTTGGGCGCGGTGCAGCAGATATGAAAGGATCGCTGGCCGCCATGGTTGTTGCCGCCGAGCGGTTTGTCGCCGTTCATCCTCATCACAAGGGGCGTCTGGCCTTTTTAATTACGTCTGACGAAGAAGCCAGCGGCGCGAACGGAACGGTAAAAGTGGTTGAGCGCCTCATGGCGCGTAACGAGCGTCTGGATTATTGCCTGGTCGGAGAACCTTCCAGCAACGAAGTCGTGGGTGACGTCGTGAAAAATGGTCGTCGTGGCTCCATCACCGCGAACCTGACCGTGCATGGCGTACAGGGCCATGTAGCCTATCCGCAACTGGCGGATAATCCCGTGCACCGTGCTCTGCCGGCGCTTAACGAGCTGGTCGCCACGGAATGGGATCAGGGTAACGCCTTTTTCCCGGCCACCAGCATGCAGATCGCCAACATTCAGGCGGGAACCGGCAGTAACAACGTCATCCCCGGCGAGCTGTTTGTGCAGTTCAACTTCCGTTTCAGTACGGAACTCACCGATACCCTGATTCAGCAGCGTGTCGCAGAACTGCTGGACCGCCATCAGTTGCGTTACACCATTGAGTGGAAGCTTTCCGGCCAGCCATTCCTGACCTCACGCGGCAAGCTGGTTGATGCCGTGGTCAACGCCGTTACGCACTATAATGAAATTAAGCCGCAGTTGCAGACTTCTGGTGGAACCTCTGACGGACGTTTTATCGCTCGTATGGGCTCGCAGGTGGTGGAACTGGGTCCGGTGAATGCCACGATTCACAAAATTAACGAATGCGTGAAAGCATCAGACTTACAAATGCTGAGTCGGATGTATCAACGCATCATGGAACAATTGATCGCCTGACAGCGAGGGAAGGAGCGGGCCTATGGAGTTTATTAAAGATTACTGGTGGATCCTGGTGATCCTGCTGATGGTGGGCGTGTTAATGAACGTCTATAAAGATCTGAAACGCATCGATCATAAAAAATTTATGGATAACAAACCCGATCTCCCGCCTCATCGTGATTTCAACGACAAGTGGGACGAGGACGACCACTGGCCGAAGAAAAAATAACGGTCATGCGCCCCCGCCATCGCGAGGGCGCGCGGTTACATCATCATAATGACATCGTCATCGCCAGGTTTTGCCCCGCCTGAGGCTTCATCGAAGTAACGTTTCGGCACGGTATACTGCAAATGATGCAGCGCAAAATCCATGCTGCGCTGATCGATGGCATGCGCCAAATCCTCTACGATATTCAGCGTGACATCACCGCCCAGCGCGGTTAAACGCTGTTCCGCCTGTTGCGCCTGCATCAGCGGGATATGGTCATCATAATCACCATGGATCAGATGCACGGTAGTCCGCGTGCTGGCCTTTTCCGGTAGCGTCACAAAGCGACCGCTAAAGGCAACCGCCCGGCCAGCCAGATCGTCGTGGGCTTTGATGCCTTCCAGCACCATGCTGGCCCCCTGCGAAAACCCCACCAGTGCCGTGGCTTCGGGACGCACCCCGCTTTTCTGCTGCCAGTGACGCACCGACTCGACAAACTGCGGCATGCTGCTGTCTACACAGGCCTGCTCGCTTTTATCATGCAGGCCGGCTTCGTTAAACCATTGACCGCCCGGCCCCGGCGATCCCACCGACACCACCAGCGCCGCCGGAAACGTTTTAGCAAACCAGCTGCCAATTTGGCCCATCGCGTCGGGATTGTCCCCCACGGCATGATAAAGCAGAAACAGCTGGGCAGCCTGAGTGGGCTGCTGAACAATTACATATTTCAGTGTCATATCGACCTCCTGCGACTACTCTACGCCCCCGGGCGCAGGATGATAGTGGGAATATTTGAATGTCTTGGTGGATTTATTGCAATTGCTCACGCAACGCTTCGCCTTCTCTGCCGGGTAACGCCAGTAGCGCAGCGGCGGCTTCAGCGCGTAAGGCCGTAATCAGCATCTTGCGTCCGTTGAGCCGGGCAGACTGAGCCAGTTCAGCCAGGCTGGTGTCAGCGTTCACCGCCTGTCGCAGGAGCGGCAAAGGCTGCTGGCTGATGCCAACCAGCCGCTGAAGTACCGCCAGGCTTGCTTCCAGCGGGCGTTGCGCCCAGGCAAAACCGGCGGCCAGCCAGGCATCGCGCCGGGTAAACGCGTGGTCACAGGCTGCCGGTAGCGGCAGGTCCAGCGGAATGTGCGGTCTGAGCAGCGGCCAGTCACGGGCCAGGCTTCCCTCCGCCTTCTGCTGCAGCGCTTTGCCGGCCGTCGTCAGCCCCAGCACGGCCATCGCCGCATAACAACCGCTGCTGGCTTCTCGCTGACTGCCAATTCGCGCCAGCGTAAAGCCACAGGCTTGCCAGAAAGCCCAGAGAGGTTCAGTGTAGCCAAAGCTGACCGAGAGGTAATCATATCCGGCGGCATCCGCGCAGGCGGCGGCCACCAGTTGCTGGCCGATTCCCCGGCGGCGCGCAGGTGCGGCAATGGCAATCCGGCTAATTCGCAAGGCGCGCAGCGTGGCGGCTTCCGTCAGCCCGGCGTGCGCGGCCAGCGACTGCGCCACCAGATTACCGCGAGGCCGCCTGTGGCCCGCCCATACCGCTTGCGCCAGTTCATCCGTCAGCCCGCCCTCTTCTACCAACCATAGCGCGCCCTGTAGCGCCGGAACCTCGCCCGCCAGCCACAGATGCATGCCTGGCGCATCCAACAGGCGACGCAGATCCAGCGGTGAGGTGCGGTAATGCGCACTGGTCAGCAGTTGGTAAGCCGCCTGCTGGGCGGCGAAATCAGACGCATCTGCTCGCCGGGGCGCACGCTCCTCCAGGGACGGGGTTTCAGCGGCATCCTCAAACAGCAGAGCCCGGTTGAGCCAGTGTTCCAGGGGATCGTGGCGAGCCCAGCGTAACGGTTCGTCCAGCGTAAAGTAGCGCACCTGCTGCAGCTCAGCGCAGAACTTGAGCATAAAGCCACGGCCGCTGCCTTCGTAACCCTGAATGGTCGTTACCAGCAACACGCGCGGGAAACGTGCTACCAGCGCATGGAGCAGCGGAGCGGGAATGGCCGCGGCTTCATCCACGATGAGCCAGTCAAACTCGGGCTGGTCGGGCAGCGCCAGAATCGCATCCGGTGCCATAAACCGATAATGTTCTCCGGCGAAAGAGGCTAACACTGTGGTGGTAATTTTTGCCGGTGCGGTTACCAGGCAGCGCGTATTCTGTCGCGCCAGCATGCCTGCGAGCGCCGATTTGCCTCTGCCGCGCGCGGCGGTGATGACCGCCACGCCAGCAGAAAAATGAGTCAGCTCTTGCAGAATGCTTTGCTGCTGACTCGCGGCCTGACAGTGCCAGGCCGGCCGAGACGACCAGTTGGGCAGCGCGAGCGGCTGCGGCTGCTGATGCAACAGCGCCTGCTGATCGTCTTCCGTCAGGCGTTGCAGGTGATGGACAAAATGGGGCGTGGCAATCGGCTCGCTGACATCAGCCCAGCGCAGGCTGTCCGCATCGGGCTGCTGCGCCCAGCGCGCCCAGGGGGGCACTAACAGAAGCAGCCAGCTACCGGCCGTCAGCGTTCCGGCCAGCGCCGCCAGCGCCTCGGCATGGAACCCCTGGCGGGCATCAAACACGGCATGATGGAATTCACGCCCCAGCAGCGTACGAAATGCGGTCGGGGCGCAGTGCGTGCCGGTTTCCGGTGGGTTATCGCTCAGCCACAGCCAGTCGCCTTCCAGCGTCTGGCTCCATGAGAGCGCGGTGTCCCGGCACCAGTCGGCTTCGCCGCCGATCACGGCCAGCCGCCGTATACCGGCGGCCTGCATGGCACAGGTCGCTGCTTTCAGGTTCATCCTTTAAGAGCAAAGGTGTCGCACTGGCCAGGGTTACCGCTGTCGAATCCGCGTTTGAACCAGGTATACCGCTGCGCGGACGTACCATGCGTAAAGCTGTCCGGCACAACCCGGCCCTGGGTTTTCTGCTGCAGACGATCGTCACCAATGGCTTCGGCTGCGTTTAACGCTTCCTGTAAATCCCCCACTTCGAGGATTTTTTCCTGTTCCATATAGTGGCCCCAGACGCCCGCAAAGCAGTCGGCCTGAAGCTCCATTTTCACGGACAGTTGATTAATCTGAGTCTGGCTGGCCCCCTGCTGCATCTGACGTACCCGGGGTTCAATGCCCAGCAACTTCTGCACATGGTGGCCGACTTCATGCGCAATGACATAGCCCTGGGCAAAATCGCCGCCTGCCCCAAGCTTGTTTTTCATTTCGTCATAGAATGACAGATCGATATAAACAGTCTGGTCTGCCGGGCAGTAAAAGGGCCCCATAACAGACTGTCCGGTGCCGCAGCCGGTGCGCGTAGCGCCGCGATACATCACCAGCTTCGGCGGCGTATACTGTTTGTTCATCTGTTTGAACAACTTGTCCCAGGTGTCTTCGGTTGTCGCCAGCATGACCGACGTAAACTTTGCCGCCTCATCCTGATTCGGGTTGGCGGTGCGCTGCTGCTGTTGGTTGCCCGATGTCACCTCGCCCCCGGTCAGCAACGGGGTCAGGTCATAACCGTAATAACCCGCCACCGCGACCAGAATCAGCATGATAATGCCCGCCTTGCCGCGTGGCAGAGGAATGCGTCCTCCCCGGTTACCGGATGACTGATTACGGCGATCTTCGACATTGTCGCTTTCGCGACGTCCTTGCCAGCGCATGGTTTTTGCTCCCTGTGGCGTATTAACTCAGATGGCATGATTTTAGATGCGTGACGGCGCAATCACCAGCTTTACACCAAAATGAAAAAGGAGAGCCTGCGCTCTCCTTTTCGTGACCTGCTGAGCGTTACTCAGTCAAGTTTGACGCCCAGGCGACGGGCTACCGCTTCATAGGCTTCAATCAGGCCACCCAGGCTCTGACGGAAACGGTCTTTGTCCATTTTATCCAGGGTTTCTTTGTCCCACAGGCGCGCACCATCGGGTGAGAATTCGTCCCCCAGTACCACTTCGCCGTTGAACAGGCCAAACTCCAGCTTGAAGTCCACCAGAATCAAACCAGCCTTATCAAACAGGTTGCTCAGTACGTCGTTGGCTTTATAGGTCAGCTCACGCATACGGGCCAGATTCTCTTTGCTGACCCAACCAAAGGTTTCGCAGTAAGATTCGTTAACCATCGGATCGTGTTTAGCATCGTCCTTCAGGAACAGGTCGAACAGCGGCGGGTTCAGCACAATCCCTTCTTCGACGCCAAGACGCTTCACCAGCGAACCGGCCGCACGGTTACGGATTACGCACTCGACCGGGACCATGTCCAGCTTTTTCACCAGCGCTTCGTTATCTGACAGCAGGGCTTCCATCTGTGTCGGGATGCCCGCTTCCTGCAGCTTCGTCATGATGAAATGGTTGAACTTGTTATTCACCATGCCCTTGCGATCAAACTGCTCAATGCGGGCGCCGTCGCCTGCTGATGTATCGTTGCGGAATTCAAGTATCAGCAGATCCGGGTTATCGGTGCTGTATACGGTTTTCGCTTTACCGCGATACAACTCAGCTCGCTTTTGCATCTTATTTAACTCCAAACATGAAAGATCCGGTTCTGAGGCAGGCATTTTGCGTTGATTGCCGTGACGCAATCGATTACCTCGTCTCGCGCTATTATGCCAAAAAACGAAATAAAAAGGCCGGAGAATCTCCGGCCTGGGGTAATTTTTTATTTGTTCATTGCGGCCTGGAACACTGCCACGAGCGCGTCGTTTTGCGCCTGCGTCAGCACATGGCCTTTAGGATCAATAAATTGCAGACTGGTACGGTTGTCGAGGTCGCCAACCTGAACCTTGTAATCGCCGTTTGGCAACTCAGGATCTTTGGCGCCCACGCTGTCCCAGGTGCTGCTGCCCGGCGCTTTGTAGGTCACTTTCATGCTGCCGGTTGAGCGCGTGCTGTCGGTGACGTCCATTCCTACACGGCTCATGGCCGCAGGCAGACGCTGCCAGGCAACATTGAACGGCGTGCGTAACACCAGCATAGGCAGGCCGGTGTCGTCGGCACCGCTTTGCACATCAATCGCACCACTGACGCGGCCGGCGGCAGCGTTTTCATTCGCGGTGGCGATCTTGTCCATCCCTGCGGCGATGTCGTTCAGCATCTGCGCGGTATAACGCTGAATCTGCACTGGCGAGGTCACGCTGTTGCCTTCCTGCTGCAGCTCCAGCAGACGGACGGTCAGGACCTGCTGATAACTCTGCGACTGAACGCTGATTTGGTAACGACCACGGTACTGCTTATCTTCGTCTGCACGGTTCCACTGTACCCAGTCGGTGGTCAGCTGTTGTCCGGCGTCATTACGGGAAGCGATCGGGAAGTTATTAGACTGGACGACACCCACAACCTGCGACCAAATCGATCCGCGGCTGTTATCAAACATCAGCACACCAGTGTTATTACTGAACTGGGCGCGTGAGCCGTTCATCAGAGCCAGAGGCTGGGCTGGTGGACGAATATCCAGCTGCTTGCCAACCGGTGCTTTGCTGGTTGAAGGCGGAATATCGTATTCCCCGTTCTGGACAGGCAGAATCATGCCCGACGGTGCCTTCAGCTCCCGCAGACCACTGGCCTGCAGGTAGGACTCATCACCGCTGACCTGGCGTTTGTAACGCTGATCGTTCGAACAGGCCGACAATAGCATCAGGGTGGAAAGCCCCACCACTGTTGCAATCATTGACCGCTTTACTGAGTAATTCATTCAAACTCCCTAAATTATCGCAAACCCGCTTTCACCAGCGCCTGCTCCACTTTCGGCTGTGCAACCGCAGTCAGTGGTGTCATTGGCAGACGCAGCGTGTCATTAGCGATTAATCCTAGCTGTTTTGCCGCCCATTTAACCGGGATTGGATTAGGTTCACAGAAAAGCGTCTGGTGCAGGTGCATCAGACGCTGATTGAGACGGCGAGCTTCAACGAAATTACCCTGCTGTGCGAGCCTGCACAGCTCGGCCATTTCGCGTGCTGCTATGTTAGCCGTCACCGAAATGACGCCTTTGCCGCCCAGTTGCATAAAGTCCAGTGCGCTGGCATCGTCGCCGCTCACCAGGATGAACTCATCATTAACCAGCTCTTGGATCTGGCTGACACGGGATAAGTTCCCCGTTGCCTCTTTGATTCCGATAATATTTTTGATTTCGGCGAGGCGGGCAACGGTTTCCGGCAACATATCACAGCCGGTGCGCGAAGGTACGTTATACAGCATTTGTGGCAGGCTGGTACTGTCGGCAATCGCTTTAAAGTGCTGAAACAGGCCTTCCTGCGTGGGGCGGTTATAGTAAGGCGTGACGGTGAGGCAGCCAATAACGCCAGAATTTTCAAAGCGTTTGGTTAGAGAGATGCCTTCAGCGGTGGCATTCGCACCGGTTCCGGCAATCACGGGAATACGCCCATCCGCCAGTTCCAGGGTTTGCAGCACGACATCACCATGTTCGTCATGGCTCAGCGTGGCAGACTCGCCGGTGGTGCCGACGGAAACGATCGCCGCCGTACCGCTGGCGACATGGTAATCAATCAGTTTTCTCAAACTCGCACGGCAGACATTACCTTTGTCATCCATCGGCGTAACGAGTGCAACAATACTTCCCGTAAACATTGGCGATCCCCTCGACAAACAAGTGCTTCATGGTACGTTTTACACTTAGGGAAAAGCAAGCAAGCTCCGCTATTCCCGCGCTTGTCAGCAGTTTTTTTTATGTTTACCTTATGGTTATTAGCAAATGCACAGGGAATCCTATTTTGCAGCAATCTCAACCCCACCACTTGGTGATCACCGCACTGGGTGTTGACCGCCCGGGTATCGTCAATACGATTACCCGTCACGTCAGCAGTTGCGGTTGCAACATCGAAGACAGTCGCCTTGCCATGCTTGGGGATGAATTCACGTTCATTATGCTGCTGTCCGGTAGCTGGAACGCCATTACGCTGATTGAGTCAACGCTGCCGCTTAAAGGCGCAGAGCTGGAGCTGCTCATCGTGATGAAACGCACCCATGCGACCGCCCGCCCTCCGATGCCGGATACGGCGTTTATTCAGGTCGAAGTCGCTGACTCACCGCATATTATTGAGCGCTTTACGGATTTAACGGACAAGCACCTGATGAACATCGCTGAACTGGTGTCACGCATTCAGCCAGCCCAGCACGACAGGCCCGCTACGCTCTATATTCAGATGACGGCGCACAGCCCGACGCGGAGCGATGGTCCGGCCTTTGAACAGGCCTTTAATGAATTATGCCAGGAGCTTAACGCGCAGGGTTCGTTGCGTCTCTACAGCCTGAGCGATGCCGATAATCGTGAACTGGCCGCACCTGGCAGGTAAAGACGAGCGCCCCCGTGACTGTTCTGCTACGTTAAAAGTGCAGTCAGGTGAGGAATACGTCTGAAACAGATAATTTTCCATTTGGCAGTTTCTCGCCTCTTGGTGTATTAACCACAGCATGAACTCAAAATGGAGAGATGTGATGAATCCACTGAAAGCCGGTGATACCGCACCGAAATTTAGCTTGCCCGATCAGGATGGCGAACAAGTAAATTTAGCCGACTTCCAGGGGCAGCGTGTTCTGGTCTATTTCTATCCAAAAGCCATGACGCCGGGTTGTACCGTGCAGGCATGCGGTCTGCGTGACAACATGGATGAACTTAAAAAAGCTGGCGTCGAGGTGCTGGGGATCAGCACGGATAAACCCGAAAAGCTGTCACGTTTTGCAGAAAAAGAGCTGCTTAACTTCACGCTGCTGTCGGACCAGGAGCATCAGGTTTGCGAGCAGTTTGGCGTCTGGGGTGAAAAAACCTTTATGGGGAAAACCTACGACGGCATTCATCGCATCAGTTTCCTGGTGGATGCGAATGGCAAAATCGAAAAGGTGTTCGACGATTTCAAAACGTCAAACCACCACGACATCGTGATGGACTACCTCAAGTCAGCCTGATGTCTTCAGGGCGCGGCATCGTCCGCGCCCTGAACGTTTAGCGACTCAGCGTTTCATCCAGCGGGGCTTCAGGCCACGCGTGCACCACCGCCTTGACCAGGGTGGCGAGCGGAATCGCAAAAAACACGCCCCAGAATCCCCACATTCCGCCAAAGATCACCACTGACAAGATGATCACCAGCGGATGCAGATTGACCGCTTCTGAGAACAAAATCGGCACCAGCACATTGCCGTCCAGTGCCTGAATCACCAGATAGACGGTTAACAGCGTCCAGAACTCGCTATCAAGCCCCCACTGAAACAACCCTACGCCAATAACCGGAATGGTGACCAGCATCGCGCCGATATAGGGGATCAGAACCGAAACCCCCACTAATACGGCCAGCAAAAGCGAGTAGTTAAGGCCGAGGAACATGAAAGCCAGCCAGCTGGCGATCCCGACCACCACCATTTCCAGCACCTTGCCGCGAATGTAGTTAGTAATTTGCTGATTCATCTCCTGCCACACTTCCCCCGCCAGCCCGCGATTGCGCGGCAGCACGCGCCGAACGGCGTTCAGCATCTGCTCTTTGTCCTTCAGCAGGAAGAACACCATGAGCGGCACCAGCACGAGATAAATCATCAGGGTCATCAAGCCTACCAGCGAGGCCAGGGAATATTTCACCAGCGAATCGCCTACCCCGCTAAGACGACCGCGCAGGTTTTCAACGATGACGTCAATGATGCCCGCATCGACCAGGGCGGGGAAACGTCGGGGTAAACCCGCCGCATACAGATAGAGCTTGTTCAGCATGTTGGGCAGATCCCGCGTCAGGTTGATGCCCTGCTGCCAGGCGACGGGGGCGACAATCAAGACCAGAACCAGCAGAATCCCGGCAAACAGCACCAACACGATGCTGGTCGCCCAGCTCCGCGTACAGCCAATGCGTTGCAGCCGTACCGTCGGCCATTCAAGCAGGTAAGCGAGAACCAGCGCCACCAGCAAGGGCGCCAGCAACCCACTCAGAAAGAAAAGAATGCAGAATCCCGCCAGCAGAATCACCAGCAGGCCAATCGCCTGCGGATCGCTAAAACGGCGTTTGTACCATTGAATCAATAAAGCCAGCATGCCGTTGGGTCCATAACGTCAAAAAGGGCCATGATTGTACCGGATATTCTGGTGTGGGAAAGATGTGAAAAGCAGTCTGTGGCCTGACAGCTTTCGTTGACCGGGCGATGGCGGGCCTGCACGGCCCTGTTAACGGGAGTTTGAACCTGGCTAAGGCTGTCCACTGGCAGGCGAATCGCCACCGATTCTATTCACAGCGGGCCGAACGCCTTTCCGGCCCGCTGTCGGTCAATGTTCTGGGGTCAGGCTTCGTTTACCCAAATACGCATCTCCCCTTCTCCCCGGTTCGCCCAGCAGAACCAAGGGATAAACGTTAACGTCTGGCTCTGCGGTGCAGCCGGTGCGCGGTCGTAGTTCCACAGCGGCTGTTGCGCTGGCTCGTGGGCGGTCTTTTTCACCCCTTCAGCCTGGATTACTACCTTGTGCGCAAAGACGCCCTTCCCTTCAAAGGTGTTGAACGCCGCAGACGCGGGCAGCCATACATTGTGTAACTGCTCGCCGTTATCGGCCTGCTCCAGGCAGTAGACTATCGGCCCGCGCTGGACAGCTACCTTACCCGCCACATGACGCACGAGCGGATTACCGTACACCCGGCGCACCGGCATCGGAAGCGTTAGCGTGAGCGTGTCGCCCTCCTGCCAAATCCGTTCAATGTACAGGTAGCCTTTGCGGGCGCGATCCGTCACCACCTCACCGTTACAGCTCACCTGCGGCGCCTCGCACCAGTCAGGCAGTCGTAACGCCAGCGTATGTTTTACGGGCTGGGTGACATCCACAGAAATCGTGACCGTTTCCTCCCAGGGAAAGTTACCGCTGATACGGATACCCAACGTGCGATCGCCGACGGGCACATCAACCCGGTTGCCGACGTAGAGATTGATAAAGAGCGCATTCTCGTGCGGCGTATAGATATAGTGACCGAGCGAGGTCAGTAAACGCGCGATGTTCGGTGGGCAACAGGCACAGCCAAACCAGCGCTGGCGCACCGGTTTCACATGATCGTAAAGATGGTTGAAATGCAGGGTTTTCGGCTGCACCTCCAGCGGATTGACGTAGAAGAAATGTTTCCCGTCCAGCGCCATACCGCCCAGTACCGTATTATACAGCGCGCGCTCCATCACATCGGCGTACTGGCTGTCGGCTTCCATTTCCAGCATACGTCTGGCAAACATCATCAGGCCAATGGACGCGCAGCTTTCGGCATATACCGTGTCATTGGGTAAATCATAATCGCTGCTGAACGCCTCACCGCTGCTTTGGGAGCCGATTCCGCCCGTAATATAAAGCTGCCGCTGAGCCATGTTGTGCCACAGCCGCAGGCAGTCCTGACGCTTTCCTTCGTCCTGACTCAGACGCGCGAGGTGCGCTACGCCGGTCATCAGATAAACAAACCGCACCGCGTGGCCCACTGCGTGCTGCTGTTCGGCAAGAGGCTGATGCGCCTGGCTGTAAGCCTTGTCCTTCACCATCCATGCCGGGCCATAGGTATGCCAGTAGGAAGTCTGACCGCGTTTCTCGTACTCAATATCATAGAAGTGAGGCTGGGTGCCGCGCTGCGTGACAAACGTATTCACCAGCGCCAGATAGCGTGGTTGCTGAGTCACTTCATACAACCGCATCAGCGCCAGCTCGATCTCGGGATGGCCAGGATAACCATGCAGCTGATGCTCCTCAGGGCCGAAGACGCTGTCGATATGGTCGGCGAGCCTGCACACCACCTCCAGTAAACGGCGTTTGCCGGTCGCCTGGTAAAATGCCACGCCCGCCTCAATCATGTGCCCGGCGCAGTAAAGCTCGTGGCACTCGGCAAGGTTGGTCCAACGATCTTGCGGCGCTTTCACGGTGAAGTAAGTGTTGAGATAGCCATCCTCGCACTGCGCCGCCGCGATCAGCTCAATCACCTCATCGGCCGTTTTCTCCAGTTCCGCGTCAGGCTTCTGGCAAAGCGACCAGGCCACCGCCTCCAGCCATTTCGCTACATCGCTGTCCTGAAACACCATGCCATAGAATTCCCCGTCCTGCTGGCCAGCCGCGATGCGAAAGTTTTCGATGGCATGGCTGGGATCGGCTTCCTCGATCCGATCGTTAAGCGCCTCCCACTGATAAGGAATGACCACCTCCCGCACTAGTTGTTGATACTTACCGAGAAACGGATCGTGGATAGTCAGCTTATGCAGATCGACTTCATTGACAGACATCTTACTCTCCTCAAGACGGAACATGGCGAATACGCAGGTCGTGGGCGATCTGCGCCATCATCGGGTTAGTGAGCTTGCAGGCGCGGATGGTGAATGCCAGCAACAGATGGAACAGCGCCGGTAACAGGGTTTCCGTGGCGGTAATACCGTGCAGGGAGGCAGCCGTCTGATTGCCGATCCCCGGCTTATAAGCCACGATGACAAACAGCAGGCTGATAATGACGGCGCTGGAGGCCCAGGCAAGCTTGATAAAGAACAGGTTAAACGCGAAATTCATGCCCGACGAGCGGACACCGTTTTTCCATTCGCCGTAGTCATCAGCAAAGGCCATCAGGGCAAAATGCAGCGGCAGAGTGAACCCGAGGATGATGCCATTACTGAGGATCACCACCAGCCACAATATCTGCCATGACGGCCCGACCGGCAGGAACCACATCATGACTGCGAGTGCGGCCAGCACAAGGTTGGTCCAGTAATACAGCCGGACGGTGTCAATGCGCCTGGAAAGCGGGTTCACGATCACCGATCCCACAATGGAGGCTAACGTCACCATGGTAAAAAACAGCGACGTGAAAGCCGTGCTGCCCTGTAACACATAGGTAATGAAGTACATGTAGCCGCCGCCGCGAATGTTAAACACGTTAATCAGCAAAAAAGACATCACCAGCATCAGCAACAGCTGATCGTTTTTGCGTAGCCCGGCCAGATGCTCACGCAGGGTAAATTTGCCCAGGCTGTCCAGCGGTACGCGCTCGCGGACCCAAAAGAAGCAACACAGGAACATCACGACCGCCAGAGCGCACAGGATACCGACGCCAGACTGATAGCCCAGGGCCGCATTCCCCTTACCCAACACCGCGACCAGCCACGGCAGCCCTACCGAAACCAGAAACCCGGCCACCCCGCACAATACAAAGCGCCATGACTGGCAGGCCAGCACTTCTGTGTGGCGGGTGGTCATGGTGTTGATCAGCGCGCAATAGGGCACGTTGATGGCGGTATAGCTGACAGAGAGCAGCAGATAGGTGGCAAACGCCCAAACAATTTTCATGTCCATGCTGACGGCGGGCACGGTGAACGTCAGCGCACCAATGAGGCCAAGGGGAACGGCCACCCAGAGCTGCCACGGGCGGAAGCGCCCCCAACGGCTATGGGTTCTGTCGGCAATGACGCCCATCACCGGATCGGAGACCGCGTCAAACACGCGCAGCACCATAAACAGGGTGCCGACCAGCGCGGGCGTTAAGCCAAACACATCGGTGTAGAAAAACGTCAGGAAGTTGGTGATCAGGCAGGTGACCACCGTGCCACCGGCGTCACCCAAGCCGTAACCTATTTTCTCTCGCAGGGACAGCGCACTCTGCGTAGCCGACGGGCTAAGATCGGCCTGAGCGATAGTCGTAGAAGTCATTTAAAATGCCTCATGCAGGACAGAGAGGATTGCCCGCTTTATGCCGGGCTTATTGGTGTTTTAGCGCTTAACCCGATTTATTTTGTCAGGAATCCGTTCACCAACAAGAGCACAAAAAAGTATAAAAACGGGGTAATTCCGACCTGTGAAGCAAAGTGTGAACTGGATCAGGTACATGTCTTTTTTTTAGTTAATAATCAGAGAGAAAGACATCAATTACCTCCGTAGCAGCGGGAAAATGAATAACGATGTTCGAATTATCCATAACGTTTCCGATACAGGTGCAAAATGGCGGGCTGTTTATTTCGCGCGGCGTGGGAACCCATCCTGCACGCAGGCTGACCTCCTGGGAGATCATTTTCGTTGAACGCGGGCAGTTAACGATTCGGGAGGATGGCGAGCTGTTCAGCGTGCAGGCGGGCGAAAGCCTGCTGCTGAGGCCAGGGCATTTGCATGTGGGAGAAGGGATTTTTCCGGCCGATCTGAAATTTTACTGGCTGCATTTTGACTGGCAGAAACAGCCTGAGCAGCATGGCTTACACCAGGCACTGCTCCACCTTCCCCAGCATACGCGCGTTGGCGATCCGGCCTATATCATCGCCCTGTTCCGGCAGTTCCTCAGCGAGCAGGAAAACATTCACCGCAGCGTCGCGCTGGAGTGTATTTTACTGCTTATACTGCAGCAGCTCGCGGCTCCGGCGCTGCACGAGGATGTTGTCGACAGCCCCGGCGTTGACCTGGCCTGGAAAGCCAATCAGCTTATTCGCACGCAGTATCACCTGGCGCTTTCAACCTCCACGCTGGCGAAAACGCTGCATTGCAATGCCGATTATCTGGGACGTGTTTACCGGCGCGTGTTTCGCCTGACGCTGACGGAAGCCCTTCACCGGCAGCGCGTATTAATGGCAGAAAAGCTGCTGATCGGCGATAAGCTGCCCTTAACCGAGGTAGCGCGTCAGTGTGGGTTCAATGATGTGGGCTATTTCCGTCAGATATTCCGTAAGCATACAGGCTTAACACCTGCCAGCTGGAAGCGACGCTACTGCCGCGAGCATATCAATTCCTGATGGCTCGCCCGGATTGCCGGGCGGGCCAGAAACCGTTAGCGCACAGTCTTGATCAAGAGGCTTTTACGCGTTTGGCAACCACGGTGCAGTTGCGACCGCTGTTCTTAGCCTGATACAGGGCATCGTCAGCCCGCTTCAGGCTGCTTTCCAGCGGCGGCCGCCGGGCATCCCACTCCGCTACGCCGATGGAAATCGTGATATGGCCGACCGCCTCGATAGCGTTATCCGCGATGCTGATGCGAATGCGCTCGGCCGTCGCCTCAGCCTCTTTCAGAGGCGTGTTAGGCAACAGCATTAAAAACTCTTCACCACCGTTACGGCAGACCACATCCGACTGCCGGGCGCTCTGTCGTAGCGTCTGCGCCACCTGCCGAATCACCCGATCGCCGACGTCGTGTCCCCAGTTGTCATTGACGCTTTTGAAATGATCGATATCCAGGGCGAGCACGGCAAAAGGCTGGCGCATCGTCTGGTAGTAATCGAGTACCGCGTTAAGCCCGCGGCGGTTGAGTAACAGCGTTAGCGAATCGGTCTGCGCTTCCGAACTCAGCCGACCAATTTTGTCCTGTACCAGCCCAATACCGGTTAACAGCGCCCGTTTAACCTGGGCGGCCTCAAAGTACCATGCCCGAATGCCGCCAATTTCGTAGGTGGCGCTTGAGGCATCAATCTTGCTGGCCTTGCGGGCCAGTTGCCAGAGCGGCATGGCAATCATCCGTGCCAGAATGACCGCCACCAGCAAGGTCAGTAAGGCAAAGGGCACTGAATGCTTCAGGACTTTCAGGAGCAACCCCGACAGCGGTTGCAGCGTGACGTCGACAGGTTTCAACGCCACCACCATCCAGCCCGTCGTGGGAACAATGGCGTAGCCGGCCAGCCGGGTCGGTTTGTCGGGCTCAGTTAAGACCAGCGAGCCGTTATCTTTTTCCTGACGTTCCCGATCGCTCATCAGTGGCGACATGGTTTTGCCCACCATCTGGCGGTTCTGGTGATACAGCACCTGATTATCGCCGTCGAGAACAAATACGCTGGTGCCGTCGCGATAAAACTGTTCACCCAGCAGCGCATTCAGAATACTTTTCTTTTTCAGGTAAATCGTCCCGCCAATATAGCCCAGATAGCGTCCCTGGTTATTCCAGATGGGCCATGAGACAAAAATCAGCAGGTTATTGGCGGCAGAGAGTGTCGGTCTGCTAATCAGCGGTTGCCGGGTCTGCAGCGCTTCGCGGGCCGCATCGCTGGTCAGATGCATCCCGGTTAAGGTCAGCGATTCGGGAGATATTGCGCGCACCGTACCCGTTTCATCCACCACGGCGACCGAGTTAAAACTGTCGGTCTGCTCACGTAGACGGTTCACTTCCGCTTTGAGCAGTGCCTCATTATTGAAATCTTTTCCCAGTAAATTAGCACTGAAGTGCAACTGGGACTGCGCCAGCCGGAAAAAGACTTCGCTGGTGGAGGCCAGTTTGGCAGCGTAAGCGCGGTTGGCTTCCAGGGTGCTGTCGATCAGCACCATGCGTTGCACACGCCAGGTTGCATATAAATTATTGGCAAGCGTGATGACTATGCTGGCAATAACCAGCAGCGCAATAAGCGTGCGTAAGTCCGCCCGGGGACGGAAATTTATGAGCATGGCGGGAACGCCACAGTGCAAAGATTCATTTTGCTGTGCCTGACTCTGTTGTTTTTATCGTGATTGCGGTCCTACAGCGTGTAAGTTTACACGCTGTAGGACAATTTGAGCAGGTTTAAGCGCGGCATTAACCAAAAAGTCAGCCCGTATGGCTTTTAATCGATTAACCCGTTTTGATCATAAAAGGGCCAGGGGCCATCATAGTCTCCAATCGCACACTGATGCGTGGTCATTCCCTGCTGCGGATGCCAGCGATGCAGTAAAAATCCTGCCGGTTCCAGCATGAAGTTTGCCGGGCCATCCGGTTGCAGATCCAGCGCAACCTGATGAGACACGCCGGGGGCAATGCAGGCCAGCGTACCGGCAAAGCGGGTCTGAATCGCGCGGTGTACATGGCCACACAGCACACGTTCGACCTGCGGATGACGACTGACGATCGCCGCCAGCGCAGCAGGGGCGCGTAAACGCTGGCGATCCATATGATCGATACCGCAGACAAAGGGCGGATGATGCAGCATCACCAGCGCGGGGCTGTCCGGTGACGCGGTCAGTGCGGCATCCAGCCAGTCAAGCTGCTGTTCATCAAGCTCGCCCCACGGCTGCTGCGGCACGCTGGAATCGAGCGCCAGTAGCTGAACCCCCTTAACCTCCCGTTGCCAGTTGAGCGTCGGGCCCTGTTGCAGATAGGGATGATCGGGAAACGCCGCCCGTAGCGCCTGGCGATCGTCATGATTTCCCGCCATCAGGTAAAACGGCAACGCCAGGGTGGCCAGCGCCTGCCGCAGCGTCTGATACTCTTCTGCCGTACCAAAATCCACCAGGTCGCCGGTTATGACCACCGCATCGGGCCGGGGCGTCAGGCCATTCAGGGTTGCTATCGCCCGTAACAGGGCATTATACGTATCGACTTTTTTATACGACAGACGACCGTGCGCTTTAATATGCAAGTCGCTGATTTGAGCAATCAGCACAGGTTTAACGGACAAACGTTGACTCCTTAAAGGGTAAATTCGAGTGCGGCCTGCTCAGCCAGCGACCAGCTCACTCGCTGCCCGGCGTGCCAGGTTTCCCTTGCGTGACGTTCAACCTGAATCGGCTTGTCCAGCCCGATATCAATCATCAGGCGTTGAGACGCGCCGAGAAAGGTGCTGGCAACAATGCAGCCGTGCTGCGCATAGCGGCCTTCGTCTGCCAGCAGCACATCCTCTGGTCGACAAAAACGCACTGGATGGCCTTGATCGTCACGTGCGATGCAGTTAATCGCGCCAACGAAATCCGCCACAAAACGCGAGGCCGGACGCTGATAGATGGCCTGCGGCGTATCGATCTGCACCAGGCGCCCCTGCTCCATGACGGCGATACGATCGCCAAGCGCCATAGCTTCCTGCTGATCGTGAGTGACATACACGGCGGTGATAGCCAGCTTTTTTAACAGGCCCCCGATTTCCAGACGCAGACGCTCACGCAGTTTGGCATCCAGCGCCGCCAGCGGTTCGTCAAACAGCAGCACTTTAGGCCGTGCCGCCAGCGCTCTTGCCAGCGCCACGCGCTGTTTCTGCCCGCCGGAGAGCTTGTCGATATGACGATGTGCCAGTGACATGAGATCGACCAGTTCCAGCATCTCATTGACCCGGGCCTCACGCTCGTGGCGCGGAATGCCCTGCACTTTTAGCCCATAGGCTACGTTCTGCGCCACGTTAAGCGTGGGAAACAGGGCGTAGTTTTGAAACACCATTCCTACGTTACGCTTCTCAATAGGCAGGTCGGTCACGTTGCGATCGTCAAACCAGACTTCACCCGGCGCGTCAGTGCTCTCCAGCCCGCTGATAATGCGCAACGTTGTCGTTTTGCCACAGCCGGACGGGCCCAGCAGAACCAGGGTTTCCCCTGCGCGTACGCTAAGATCCAGCGGGTGCAGCGCCTGATGGTGATGAAAGCGACGCGCACAGCCGCGTAGCGTGACGTTAACCGCATCAACAATCATGCTTTTTCCTCCCTTGGTTGTTGGCGAGACTGGCGTTCAAGCCAGTGATTACAGGCGTTGAGCATCAACAACAGCGGTAGAATCATTAAAATAAAGATCAGGGTATAAGCAGAACCGACTTCCAGCCGCATCGAGGCGTAGCTGTCCGCCAGGCCCACTGGCAGGGTTTTGGTCAGTGGCGTATGCAACATCCAGGTGATATTAAATTCGCCTACCGATAACGTAATCACCATAAAGGCCCCGGCGAGAATGCCGTTGCGGCAGTTGGGAACCACCACGGTGAAAAAGCGACGCCAGAAGCCGGCCCCGAGACTGGCGGCAGCCTCCTCCAGTCGGGGCAGCTGTATCGCCTGCATCACCGCCAGTACCGGGCGGATCATAAACGGCAGCGTAAAAAGGACGTGACCAATCAGGATAAACACCCAGCTGTCACGCAGGCTGCTGAACTGGCCATACAGCAGGATAATGCCCAGTGCGGTGGCCAGGCCCGGAAGCGCCACCGGCAACATCAGGCACTCTTCAATGCGCGATGCCCAGCGAGAGGGCGATTTCAGTAAGCCCCAGGCGGCCGGTACGCCGATCGCCACGGTGACGATCAAGCAGCTGACAGCAATGAGCAACGACAGCCAAAAGGTGTCGCTGTACATCTCCCAAACCTGCGCCACCCATTTCAGCGTCAGTCCGCTGCGCAGGCCAACAAAATAGTTCTGCGTCACGCCCGCCAGCATCGACAAGATCACCGGCACAATCATGAACAGTGCAGTCAGTGTGGTGATCGCGACCTGCAGGTAAAACAGCCCACGGCGCTTCATGATGACGGCTCCTGTTTTGACTGGGTGAGTACGCGCGCCAGCATTAAGCCAGCCCAGGCGACAGCGCCCATGACCACCGATAACGCCGCCGCCGTGGCGAAGTTAGCGTAGTTGGTGAATTCGCCATAAATGGTCAGCGGCAGCACACTCAGGTCAGTTCCCAGGGTAAACGCGGTGCCAAATGCGCCCATACTGGTGGCAAAGCACAGCGCACCGCTGGAGAGCAGTGCCGGTTTAAGTCCCGGCACGATCACATCCCAGATAATGCGCCACTGGCTGGCGCCTAACGAACGGGCGGCCTCTTCCAGCGAGCGATCCAGTTTTTCACTCGCGGCCACCAACGTCACAATGGCGCGCGGCAGCGAAAAGTAGAGATAACCAATGAACAGCCCGGTGAGTGAGTAGGCCAGCGTCCAGCGCTCATCAAACAGGCGCAGGCTGATCTGCGCCAGCACGCCCTGTCGTCCTGCCAGCATCACCACTAAAAACCCCACCACCACGCCGGGAAACGCCAGAGGAAAGGTCAGCAGTGCCAGCAGAGTGCCGCGTCCGGTGAAACGTTGGCGAGCGAGGAAGCACCCTACGACGGTGGCGATGACCAACGTCAGTAGCGTTACCGTCAGCGACAGCAGCACGGTATTCACCAGGCTTTGCAGATACTGCGGCTGGGTAATTACCGTCCAGTAGCCACTTTGATGTGTGCTGCGATCCGGCGTCATGCCCATCTGTAATAATCGGGCAAAAGGTAACAGCCAGAACGCGGCAAAAAACAGTAAGGCTGGCAGCAGCATCCATGGCCAGTTTGCCCCCTGCTCGCGTTGGCGTGACCGGTGGCGCGTTGCCACCGGTAAATCGCTGCGGGCGTCAGACGCTGCCATTACCGAATCTCACTCAAGTAGCGGGCAGAGAAGGCTTTCTGTGCGTCGGCCATCTGCTGATAGTCCACGGTATGCGCGCGCGCGTAATCACTGTCTGGCAGGAAGCGCTTTTTGGCCTCGGCAGACATGGCTGAAGGCCGTACCGGGCGCAGATAGGCATTGGCCCAGATGGCCTGGCCTTTATCCGACAGCACGTAGTCCATGACTTTTTTGCCGTTAGCGGCGTGCGGGGCGTTTTTCACCAGGCTGATGACATAAGGCACCGTGACCGTCCCTTCCTGCGGGATCACGAACACCACATTGGCATGATCTTTATATTTGGCGCGATAAGCGTTGAAGTCGTAATCCAGCAGAATGGGGATCTCGCCGGAGATCACCCGAGCATAGGCCGTCTGTTTCGGCACGACAGGCTTGTTCGCCTGCAACTTTTTAAACCAGGTCAGCGCGGGAGTGAAGTCCTGCATACTGCCGCCTTTGGCCTGATTCACCGCCACGGCGGCCACGTAACCCACAAACGCACTGGCCGGATCGAGATAGCCCACCATCCCTTTGTATTCTGGCTTCAGCAGATCGTCCCAGGATGTTGGAATGGGTGCACCGCCCAGCGCATCTACGTTGACCATAAAGCCCATCGTGCCGGAATGCAGCGCAACCCATTTCCCTTCCGGATCTTTCATGCCTGCCGGCACCTGATCCCAGTTGGCCGGCTTATAGTCAGCAATCACGCCTGCCTGAGCCGCCTGGATACCAAAGCTGACGCCGTAATACACCACGTCGGCAACGGGATTATCTTTCTCGGCGACCAGTTGAGCCAGCGCCTGCCCGGAGTTCTTGTTGTCCTGCGGCACCACAATGCCGGTATCTTTTTTGATGGCCTGAAGCTCGGTCGCCCAGTCTGCCCATTCAGGTGGACAGTTGTAGCAAATAGCATTCTCAGCAGCCTGCACCAGCTGGCTGGAAAATGCACAGGCGGTGAAGAGCGCCGCCCTGGCAAGCACGGTGATTTTATTGTGTGTAGACATGATGGTTCCCTGATGTTGACGAATGAAAGACTGCAGCGATGCTCTCGCCTGAACGCAACCAGTGGTCCAGCAGGCACGAGTCATCATGAGAGGGTTGAAGAAGCATATCGATGGCACAGGCACCTAACCGATCGCTGGGCTGTACCACGCTGGCCAGCGAGGGTGAAAGCTGTTCGCCTATAGCAATGCCGTCAAACCCCATGACCGACAGCTGATGCGGGACCTGAATGCCGGCACGGGCGGCCGCGCCCAGCAGGCTGATCGCCAGGAGATCGTTACTGCAGATGACGGCGGTCAGTGGGTCCGGGCTGTTGATCAGCGGTAAAAGGGGCTCGAATCTGGATTGGGTATGGCTGGGCATATCAATTAGTGCCCTCGGGACAAATCCTGCCTGCTGCATCGCATCGCAATAGCCAAGATAACGCTGACGGGCACGATCCGACTGCAGCATCGGTCCCGCCGCCATCACGATATGCTGATGACCCAGCGCAATAAGGTGCGCCGTGGCTTCGGCCATTGCGCGACGGTTATCGACATAGACGCAGCGCCAGTTTTGCTGTTGCGGCACGTTATGCGCCAGAACAAAGGGCATTCGCGCCTCTGCCAGCGGGGCTAATACGGTGCTGCTGTCCGCGTCGGAGACGGTCAGCACCATGCCCGCGACGCGCTGGCGCAGCATATGTTCAATCATGGCGGCTTCACGCTCTGGCTGGTAATCGGTCGTGGCCACCAGCAGGCCATAGCCCGCCAGACGCGCCTGTTGCTCCATGGCCTGAAGCTGCAAGGCAAACACCGGGTTACTGAGCGAAGGCAGCAAAACGCCCAGCGTCGTGGAGCTTTGCGTACGGAGCTGGCGCGCAATGTGGTTAGGTCTGAACCCCAGTTGCTCCGAGGCCTCCAGCACTTTTTTCAGCGTGCCGGGCTTAAGCAGATGGGGATCGGAAAAGGCACGCGCCGCGGTTGCTCGCGAAACGCCGGCCAGAACCGCCACGCTGATTAAATCACTCATTTCCCCCCCGGTTAATCGATAATGAGATCGATCTCATTGGCGCTTAACCTAACGGGGTTGTGTGACATCAACATCACGGGAAGATGACATTGCGGTGACAGCGGTTCACCACGTCGTCAATGCGCTGGCAGCACGACGAATGCCTTTTTCTGACTGCTGATACAGGGCGGTTGGGTTTAGCAAGCACCCGACAAGCCCGGAAGGGGCAATGCGTCGATCCCGGCTGCCATAACGCCATTTCATTCTTCCCTGGCTGTGGTTAAGATACGAAGACCGTAGCGCTGTTGATGAAAAAACAGAACATTTCCGCTGCTTACCTGTCCAAATCAGGGATTCATTACAGGATTAAGGCATGTTGAACCGGTTTAAAAAGACGCTGCTTGCTGCGCTACTCCCTGCACTGACGTTATCCGGCCCGTTGACCGCCCGTGCGGATATCAGTGATTCGCTGCCGGATATGGGGACCACGGCAGGATCGACCCTGTCGATTAATCAGGAGCTCCAGATGGGCGACTTCTACGTCCGCCAGCTCCGCGCCAGTGCTCCGCTGATTAACGATCCTTTGCTGAATCAGTACATCAACCAACTTGGGCAGCGGCTGGTTTCGCATGCGGACGCCGTTAAAACGCCCTTCCACTTTTTCCTGATTCAGAACGATGAGCTCAACGCCTTCGCCTTCTTTGGTGGCAACGTGGTGTTGCATGCGGCCCTGTTCCGTTTTACGGATAACGAAAGCCAGCTGGCCTCAGTCATGGCCCATGAAATCTCCCACGTCACGCAGCGCCATCTGGCGCGGGCAATGGAAGATCAAAAACGTAATGCCCCGCTCACCTGGGTGGGCGCGCTGGGTTCAATTTTACTGGCGATGGCCAGCCCACAAATGGGCATGGCCGCATTGACCGGTACGCTGGCCGGCACCCAACAGGGGATTATCAGCTTTACCCAAAATAATGAACAGGAAGCCGATCGCATCGGTATTCAGGTGTTACAGCGCGCCGGTTTTGACCCGCAAGCCATGCCTAACTTCCTGCAAAAACTGGCCGATCAGAGCCGCTTTTCTTCGAAGCCTCCGGAAATCCTGTTAACCCATCCCCTGCCTGACAGCCGTCTTGCCGATGCGCGCAACCGTGCAAACCAGATGCGTCCGGTGGTGGTGCAGTCGTCTCAAGACTTTTATCTGGCCAAAGTGCGGTCATTAGGCATGTATTCGACTGGCCGTAACCAGTTAACGGACGAACTGCTTACGCAATATGCTAACGGTAATTCCCGCGAACAGCTGGCCTCGCAGTACGGTAAAGCCGTGCAGTTCCTGCAGGCTAAAAGCTTTGGTGAGGCGAAAAGGATCGTGGCACCGTTACTGGCGAAACAACCTGAAAATGTCTGGCTGCTGGACCTGATGACTGACATTGACATCGGCCTGAATCAACCGCAGCAGGCGATAGCGATGCTGACCGCGACCCAGGCCTCAAAAACCAGCCCGGTCGTCCAGTTGAACCTCGCTAATGCCTATGTGGAAGCGAAACAGCCGGCGAACGCCAGCCGCATTCTCAACCGCTATACCTGGACTCATAAAGACGATACCAACGGATGGGATCTGCTGGCCCAGGCTTCCGCGCAGCAGGGGCTGACAGATGAGGAGCTCTTTGCCCGCGCCGAAAGTCTGGCGCTGAGCGGCCAGCTGGATCAGGCCATTAGCGCCCTAAGCCGGGCCAGTTCACTGGTGCCGCTCGGCAGCCTGAAACAGGCCCGTTACGATGCCCGCATCGACCAGCTACGCCAGCTCCAGCAACGCTTTAAGCAGTATCAACGAGGATAAACAGTATGGTGACCTTTTATCATAATCCACGCTGCAGCAAGAGCCGGGAAACCCTGGCGCTGCTAGCAGAGCGCGGCATCGCCCCGGAGATCGTGCACTATCTGGACACGCCGCCGGATCGCCAGACGTTACAGATCCTGCTGCAAAAGCTGGATATGCAAAGTGCCCGTGAGTTAATGCGTCGTAAGGATCCGCTTTATGCGGCGCTGGGGCTGGATCGGCCTGACATCGGGGAAAGCGCGTTGCTGGACGCGCTGCTGGAAAATCCCAAACTGATTGAGCGACCGATTGTGATCAACGGCGATCGCGCCCGCCTGGGACGTCCGCCAGAAGCGGTACTGGAAATCCTTTAGAGGCCAAGGGTTTCTTTTACGAAGGGAATCGTCAGCTTACGCTGGGCGCTAATGGATGCGCTGTCGAGACGATCCAACGTATCAAACAGCGTGCGCATTTCTCGGTCAAGGCGCTTTAGCAAAAAGCGCCCGACGTCTTCAGGCAGTTCAAATCCCCGCAGTCCGGCGCGCAGCTGTAAAGCCTGCAGTTTATCCTCATCGGAGAGCGGCTGTAGACGATAAATCTGCCCCCAGTCGAGGCGCGATGCCAGATCGGGCAGATGCAGATTGAGCTGACGAGGAGGACGATCGCCGGTAATAAACAACCGGGTATTGCCGGTTTCCAGAATGCGGTTATAAAGATCGAAAATCGCCATTTCCCAGGCCTCTTCTCCCGCAATGCACTGAATATTATCGATGCAAACCAGCGGCAGTTGCTCCATGCCTTCCAGCACGTCCGGGACAAACCAGGTGCGTTTATCGAGCGGCACATAGCCCACGGCTTCGCCGCGTGCAGACATTTCAGCGCAGGCGGCATGCAGCAGATGGCTGCGACCGCCCCCTTCACGAGACCAGAAATAAAGATAGCTGCCATGTTGCTGGCTAAGCGCACCCTTAATCGCGGCAATAAGCGAGGGGTTTTCACCCGGCCAGAAGCTGGCGAAGGTTTCGTCGTCAGGTAAATAGAGTGGCAATGACAATTGTGCCGGCGTGTTCAGAAGCACCTCAGCAAGAGAACAAGCAAAAATCGGGGCAAGTCTATCATAGTTTTCGGCCAGAGATGAATCGGGCATCCCTGCCCGACTTTTGACAGCTGACGGTGGGATTACGACTCGCGGTTGTCTTCCGCATCCAGAATCACTTCTTCAGGACGCAGGAGGGAAATGACGCGAAAAATTAAGGCCAGCGCAACGCCGACCAGCGTGGCCAGCGCCATGCCTTTCAGCTCGGCAGCCCCGATATGTACTTTCGCCCCGCTGACGCCAATAATCAGGATAACGGAGGTCAGAATCAGGTTTTGCGCTTTGTTGTAATCCACTTTGGACTCAATCAGGACACGGATACCTGACGCGCCGATAACGCCATACAGCAGCAGGGATACGCCGCCCATCACCGGCACCGGAATCGCCTGAATAGCGGCCGCCAGTTTGCCGACGCAGGAGAGTAAAATCGCGAAAATGGCCGCGCCGCCAATCACCCAGGTACTGTAAACGCGGGTAATCGCCATGACGCCAATGTTTTCGCCGTATGTCGTGTTCGGGGTTGATCCAAAGAACCCGGAAATGACCGTCGATAAGCCATTGGCGAACATGGAACGATGCAGTCCGGGATCGCGCACCAGATCTCTTTTAACGATATTCGCCGTCACGACCAGATGGCCCACATGCTCGGCAATCACCACCAGAGCGGCGGGCAGAATGGTCAACATGGCAATCCATTCAAAGCGCGGCGTATAAAACGTCGGCAAGGCAAACCAGTGCGCCTGTTCAACACCGCTCCAGTCCACGATGCCCATGAAGGCGGAAAGCGCGTAACCGGCCAGCACACCGATCAGGATAGGAATGATCGCCATAAATCCACGGAACAAAACCGATCCAAAAACGGTAACCGCCAGGGTCACCAGCGAAATCAACACGGTTGTGCCGTTTGGCGACTGGCCTTCGGCTGGAAGCAGCCCCGCCATATTCGCGGCCACGCCAGCCAGTTCCAGACCAATGACGGCGACGATGGCCCCCATTGCTGCTGGCGGAAACATCACGTCCAGCCAGCCTGTTCCGGCTTTTTTAACGATCAGCGCGACAAGGCAGAACAACACGCCACACAGAATAAAACCGCCCAGCGCCACTTCATAACCCAGCGGCAGCAGGAGCAACACGGGTGAAATAAAGGCAAAGCTGGAACCCAGATAGGCGGGGATTTTTCCCTTACAAATAAACAGGTACAGCAGCGTGCCGATACCGTTAAACAGCAATACCGTCGCCGGATTGATGTGGAACAGAATTGGCACTAACACGGTGGCGCCAAACATGGCGAACAGATGCTGCAGGCTGAGCGGAATCGTTTGCAGTAATGGCGGCCGTTCGCTAACGCCGATAGCGCGACGAGTCATTAAAAGTCCCCTTGAGTGAGTGGTCTGTTTTCAGGCAAAAAAAAGCCGACTCTCTGGTCGGCTGGTTCATTTCTTTATGTGTTACAACAGAAAAAAGCGGCTCGGCCTGCTGCTGCAGGCTGAAAACAGCGTGATGCATGGCGCCGCGGATTTTCGTCATTACTTGGTGCCGAAGATTTTATCACCGGCATCACCCAGGCCTGGGATGATATAACCCTTGTCGTTAAGCCCCTGATCCACAGAAGCGGTGTAAAGCTCCACATCCGGATGCGCTTTTTCCAGCGCGGCAATCCCTTCAGGTGCCGCAACCAGCACCAGCACTTTGATACTGCTGCAGCCCGCTTTCTTTAACAGGTCTATCGTGGCAATCATTGAGCCGCCCGTGGCCAGCATGGGGTCAACCACCAGTGCCAGGCGCTCTTCGATATTCGAAACCAGTTTCTGGAAGTAAGGCACGGGCTCCAGCGTTTCTTCATCACGGTAGACGCCAACAACGCTGATGCGCGCGCTGGGTACGTGCTCCAGTACGCCTTCCATCATGCCCAGACCGGCACGCAGAATAGGCACGACGGTGATTTTCTTACCTTTGATTTGATCAACCTGAACCGGGCCATTCCAGCCCTCAATGGTGACCTTTTCGGTTTCCAGATCGGCGGTCGCTTCATACGTCAGCAGACTGCCGACTTCAGAGGCCAGCTCGCGGAAACGCTTTGTACTGATATCATGCTCACGCATCAGTCCCAGTTTATGTTTGACCAGCGGGTGTTTGACTTCCACGATCTTCATTGTTGTTCTCCCGGAGTGAGTTGAGCTAAAAAAAAATCGCGGGATTATACCGCCTTTTCGCCGCAGTGCCACATGTGCTTGCGCAATCAGAGGCATTTTGTCATGGCAAAGTAAGGATTGATGAAAATCGCCGGGGACGCAATCTGAGACTCGCAAACGTTTGCCTGCGCTGGTAGAATTGCCGCGCTTTATATTAAACCACCAACCGCAACTCGCGTGGGGACCTCGCAGTGACCGACAAGACCTCTCTCAGTTACAAAGACGCCGGTGTTGATATTGATGCTGGTAACGCTCTGGTTGACCGTATTAAAGGCGTAGTGAAAAAGACGCGTCGCCCGGAAGTCATGGGTGGACTAGGCGGCTTCGGTGCGCTTTGTGCGCTGCCGCAAAAATACCGTGAACCCGTGCTGGTCTCCGGCACCGACGGCGTAGGCACCAAACTGCGTCTGGCGATGGATCTTAAGCGCCACGATGCCATCGGCATTGATCTGGTCGCGATGTGTGTCAACGATCTGGTGGTACAAGGCGCTGAACCGCTCTTCTTCCTGGATTACTACGCCACCGGCAAACTGGATGTGGATACCGCGTCGGCGGTCATCACCGGTATCGCCGAGGGTTGCCTGCAGTCAGGTTGTGCACTGGTGGGCGGCGAAACGGCCGAAATGCCGGGCATGTATCATGGCGAAGACTACGACGTGGCCGGCTTCTGCGTTGGCGTCGTTGAGAAATCAGAAATCATTGACGGCAGCAAAGTGCAGGACGGCGATGTCCTGATCGCATTAGGCTCCAGCGGCCCGCACTCCAATGGTTATTCTCTGGTGCGCAAAATTCTGGAAGTCAGCGGGACCGATCCGCAGGTTGAGCAGCTCGAAGGCAAACCGCTGGCCGATCATTTGCTGGAACCTACCCGCATTTATGTCAAAAACATTCTGAGCCTGATCGAACAGGTCGATGTGCATGCTATCGCGCATCTCACCGGCGGCGGCTTCTGGGAAAACATTCCACGCGTGCTGCCCGATAACACCCAGGCCGTGATTGACGAAAAAAGCTGGGAATGGCCGGCTGTGTTTAGCTGGATGCAGCAGGCTGGTAACGTCAGCCGTCACGAAATGTACCGTACGTTCAACTGTGGCGTGGGTATGCTGATTGCCCTGAGCCCTGCCGACGCTGATAAAGCCGTTGAACTAATGCGCGCCGCCGGTGAAAATGCCTGGAAAATCGGCGTGATTAAGGCATCAGAAGCGGAAGAGCGTGTGGTCATCACGTCATGAAAAAGCTGGTTGTGCTGATCTCCGGCAACGGAAGTAATCTTCAGTCCATCCTTGACGCCTGTGCAAACGGGCGTATTCACGGCAGCGTCGCTGCCGTGTTCAGTAATAAAGCCTCCGCCTATGGCTTAGTCCGCGCAGAGCGGGCAGGCATTCCGGCTATTGCCCTGGACGCCCGTGACTTTAGCGACCGTGAAAGTTTTGATCGCCAGCTTATGCGTGAGATCGACGCCTGTGCGCCGGATGTTGTGGTGCTGGCAGGATATATGCGCATTTTAAGCCCGGGTTTTGTGGCGCATTATCGCGACCGACTGCTGAATATTCACCCGTCGCTCCTGCCCAAATATCCCGGACTGCATACTCACCGCCAGGCCCTGGAAAATGGCGATGCGGAGCATGGCACGTCAGTGCATTTCGTAACGGATGAACTGGACGGTGGTCCGGTGATTCTGCAGGCCAAGGTGCCCGTTTTTGCCGAAGACAGCGAAGCGGACATTACCGAGCGCGTGCAACATCAGGAACATGCCATCTATCCGCTGGTGATTAACTGGTTTGTTGAAGGCCGCCTGGCCATGCGTGAGGGAAAGGCCTGGCTGGATGGTAAGCCGTTACCGCTTCAGGGCTACGCCCACGAGTAACAGGCAGGGAGCCAGGCTCCCTGCCCTTTTCAGCCATAGCGTCCGGTGATGTAATCTTCCGTCCGGCGCACCTTCGGCGTCGTGAAAATCTTGTCTGTTGTGTCGAACTCCACCAGCGATCCCTGATGCATAAAGGCCGTGTAATCCGACACACGTGAGGCCTGCTGCATATTATGGGTGACCAGCACCAGCGTGAAGTGCTGTTTCAGGGTGCTCATCAGTTCTTCGATCACCAGCGTTGAAATCGGGTCCAGCGCCGACGTCGGCTCATCCAGTAACAGCACGTCCGGCTCAATCGCAATGGCGCGGGCGATAACCAGCCTCTGCTGCTGCCCCGTGGAGAGCGTCAGGGCATTCTGTGCCAGCTGATCTTTCACTTCTCCCCATAACGCCGCCGCACGGAGTGCGCGTTCACAGGCCTCATTCAGTACCCGCTTGTCGCGCACGCCCTGCAAGCGCAATCCGTACACCACGTTTTCGTAGACCGACTTCGGAAAAGGATTGGGCCGCTGGAAAACCATACCGACCCGGCGACGCAGCGCAGAGACATCCTGGGCAGGCCGCATGATCGACTGCTGCTCCAGAAGAATCTCGCCGTCGATGCGGCAGTTATCGATCACGTCATTCATACGATTAAAGCAGCGCAGCAACGTTGATTTGCCGCAGCCGGACGGCCCAATCAGGGCGGTAATACGGTTTTTGGGTAGCTGCAGCGAGACATCCTGAAGCACCTGGCGCTCACCATACCAGAGCGAAAGGTGATCAACGGTTAGCGCAATATCAGTTTCGGGCATTGTAGTCATCGTCAGTTATTGAGTCATCAGGCGATAGCGTTCACGCAGACGGTGACGCAGGCCCATGGCTAGCAGGTTCAGCAACAGAATAATGAGCACCAGCAGCAGCGCCGTGGCAAACACCAGCGGCCGGTCGGCTTCGGTATTGGGGCTTTGAAAGGCTAAATCATAAATCTGAAAGCCCAGATGCATAAATTTTCTGTCGAGGTGCAGATAGGGAAACACCGCATCAACCGGCAATTCCGGTACCATTTTTACCACGCCGACCAGCATCAATGGCGCGGTTTCGCCCGCGGCGCGCGCTACCGCCAGAATCAGCCCGGTTAACATCGCCGGAACCGCCATCGGCAGCACCACGTTCCATAAGGTTTCGGCCTGCGTCGCCCCGAGCGCCAGCGATCCCTGTCTCAGGCTGTTCGGTATGCGGGATAAGCCCTCTTCCGTTGCCACGATCACCACCGGCAGGGTCAGCAGGGCCAACGTGAGCGATGCCCAGAGCAAGCCCGGCGTGCCGAAGGTGGGATTCGGCAGCGCGCTGCTGTAGAACAGCCGATCGACCGAACCGCCCACCAGCCAGACAAAGAAGCCCAGTCCGAACACACCATAGACAATGGATGGCACGCCCGCCAGGTTCACCACCGCGATGCGTACCAGTCGGGTCAAGGCATTGCGTCCGGCATACTCATGCAGCCAGACGGCTGCAATCACCCCCAACGGCATAACAACCACGGACATCAGCAGCACCATCAGAACCGTGCCGAAGATGGCGGGGAAAACGCCAAAATCGCTTTCACCCTCGGCAGGCGAATCACTGACGAAGCGCCACAGTTGTTGGAAAAAGTGCCCTGTTTTTTCTGTCAACGTCATGGCATTGGGTTGCCAGGCCGCCACGATCTGCGACAGCGGGATACTGTGCTCGATACCGTTAACGTCACGCAGAATTAAGGCGTCACGCTGACTTTCCTCTTGCAGATTGTTCAGCCTGTCATTGAGCTGAATAAGCCGACGCTCAAGTGCAGCCTGATTGGCGTCATATTCTGACTGCGCCTGCAAATCAAACTGCTTTGCCTCACGCTGCTGTTCAGCCTGATCGTCTAGCTGATCCAGTTGCTGATTCAGCCGGGCCATATCAACACGACGGATTTCGTTGGCCTGGCGTACCAGGATCTGCACCTGTTCAAGGCGCTGCTCTAAAAGTGCATTGATGTTTTTGGCCGTCAGCGCTTCATTGTCTTCGCGCAGCCCCACAAGCCAGCCGTAAGCATTGCCGTGACTGCGGCGCTGTAACACCATGATGGCCTCCGGCTGGCTGACTGCCGGTGTATTCTTGCTGAGCGCAATACGAAAATCCGGTGCGGCCCAGTCACGGTTGCCGGTTTTAATCAAATAGCGATGCAGCGTCGCGTGCGGATCATCTGCATTGCCAGCCGGGGCTGGATACTGTGACTGCCGCTCAAGGGTTTCACCCAGCAGCCGGGTGTGACTGCCGTCAGGCTGCGTAAAGGTATAGAGCTCAACCTTATGAGGCCAAAAGGTACGCAGCCCCTGCCATCCCAGCAATCCTATCAATAAGGTAAACGCCAACAGGCACACCGTCACGGCCCCGGCCGTTAACCAGCGCCAGCGGTCGTTTTGTCGCATCACCGTCATGCCTGCTCCTTGTACTGACTAAAGCGATGACGCAGGCGCTGCCGGATAAGTTCTGCCAGGGTATTAATCATTAACGTAAATATCAGCAATAAAAACGCACTCAGGAACAAAATTCGGTAATGGGCGCTGCCCACGGCCGCTTCAGGCATCTCGATCGCGATGTTGGCGGAAAGCGTACGCAGGCCGCTGAACAAGCCGCCTTCACTTTGCGGCGTATTACCCGTCGCCATTAATAAAATCATGGTTTCGCCGACAGCCCTGCCAAAGCCAATCATCAAGGCGGCAAAAATCCCCGCCGACGCGCCCGGCAGCACAACTCGCGTCAGGGTTTGCCAGGGCGTGGCACCCAGCGCCAGCGATCCTTGTCCCAGCGAAGCGGGCACGCTAAACAGGGCATCCTCAGCCAGGGTAAAAATTAACGGTACCAGCGCAAACCCCATCGCCAGCGCCGCCACCAACAGGTTACGTTGCGCGTAATGCGGTAGCCAGTCCCCGGCATCGGGTACGATCAGGGTCGGCAACCCTAACGTCAGCAGAGTGACACTCAGCAGCACAGGCAGAAGCAACAACACCTCACGTCCTGGCTGGCGCCAGCGCTCAGGCAGGCGACGGCTCACTACGCCACAGCCGAGCAGGCTGCCGGCAAGCGTCATGGGCAGCAGCAGCAAGCCCACTAACGCCTGACCTACGTGCGGCGCTAACCATAATCCGGCGATCAGTCCGATCACCACGCTGGGCAGCGCCCCCATCATCTCAATGGCGGGCTTAACCCAACGACGCAGGCCCGGTGCCATAAACCACGCGGTATACATCGCGGCGGCCAGCGCCAGCGGCGTGGCAAACAGCAGAGCCATACTGGCCGCTTTAAGCGTGCCCACGACCATTGGGATCAGGCTGAATTTCGCCTGGTAGCTGTCTCCGGCATTGGTGGATTGCCAGACCCAGTCGGCCTTGGGATAGTTTTCATACCAGATTTTTTGCCAGAAATTACGCCAGGTCACATCCGGCCAGGGATTCGTCAGCTTCAGCGTTTCCCAGCCTGACTGCCGCTCCAGCAGCAGGCTGTCACCACGGGGGGAGAATTGGGCCTGAAGAATACCAGCGGCCAGCTGCCGTTGCAGGATAGGCCCGTTCTGTTTGCTGGCAAACACCTTCAGCATGCCGGTCTGATCAACCGTGGCAAACACCCGTCGCTGTGGCTCACCGATCATCGTGGCCTGTCCGGCGCTGTGCTCAAAGGTCCGGATGCGGTGTAAGCGCAGGCCGTGTTGACCCGCTATGGAGAACCACTGAGAAATGCCGCTGTCATCCTGGATCAGCAGGCTTTGCCCGCCAGCCAGTAACAGCAACTGCCGGGGCGGCTGAGCCAGCGTCTGCGTTTCGCGCAGCCAGGCTCGCCCGTCATCAATTTGCCAGACCTGCAGCAGGTTACCTTCGGTGGTATACAGCAGGTCGCCTTTGGGCGACAGTAACAGATGCTGAGGTTGCTGGGCCGGCAGCGTAATCAGCGACGCCTGCTGGTTGGTGCCAAGCGTCAGTAGGTTTACTCCGGACTCACCAGAGGCGGCGATGCGCCACTGGTCAGGGCTAATCGTGGCCAGCGCCATCTTTTTTATTTCGCCCTGTGGCAGGCGAAACACCTTATCGCCCAATGGGAAATGCCATTCGCCTTCGCCCTGGATTATCACCGGTTGCAGCAGGGTTAAACTGCCTTGGGCATTAAGCAGCAACGTCTTGTCGTCTGCGCTGGTCACGATTTGCTCCGGCACGGGCGAAAGTCCTAATGCCGGGGCTGCCGGTTGTCCGTTTAGCGGAATAAAGCGCGCCTTTCCATCGCGGCTGATGCGCCAGCCTACGTCGCCCAGATTGCCGATCGCCAGAGCCGGTGCCGAATCCCACAGACGTTGGCTGCTGACGCTTTGCACGCCCGGCGCGCTGAATAACGGCAGGACCACCCAAAGCAACCAAAAGAACAACAGCATCATCAGTAGCAGAATGGCCGCTCCGCAACACGTGACGAGGCGCCGCGTGAAACGGTCAATAGCACGACGTCGGCGATCGCTAAACTGCACAGGAATATGGTTTACGCTCATGCGGCCCTGGTTATGCGGCGGAAATGAGTCGCTATGTTGCCCGTAGCTGGTTGATAAGACAACTTTTGCTGTTGGACAACCCTGCCATACTCTCGCCATAATGCTGTTGGATACTGTATCGTCGTCAGTCCTGCAACCGTCATACGGAGTGAGAATGGGTCAGGTAAAGCTTTATATCGAAAAAGAAATGAGCTGGTTGTGCTTCAACGAACGTGTTTTGCAGGAAGCGGCAGATAAAGGTAATCCGCTGATTGAACGTATGCGTTTTTTAGGTATTTACTCGAACAACCTCGACGAATTTTACAAGGTACGTTTTGCCGATCTGAAACGCCGTATCCTGATTGGCGAAGAGCAAGGCTCCGCCAGCACGCCACGCCATTTGTTAAAAAAGATTCAACAGCGCGTCCTGAAGTCAGATCAGGAATTTGACGCCCTGTATAACGACCTGCTGCTGGAGATGGCGCGTAATCAAATATTCCTGATAAACGAACGTCAGCTGTCACCTAACCAGCAAAGCTGGCTGCGCCACTACTTTAAGCATGAGCTGCGTCAGCACATCACGCCGATTTTGATTACTCATGAAACCGATTTAACCGAGTTTCTGAAAGACGATTACACCTACCTGGCGGTTGAAATTATTCGCGGTCAGGATATTCAGTACGCCCTGCTGGAAATTCCATCGGATAAAGTGCCACGCTTCATCAATCTGCCTGCCGAACCTCCCCGTCGCCGTAAGCCTATGATCCTGCTTGATAACATCCTGCGGTATTGTCTGGATGATATTTTTAAAGGTTTCTATGACTACGACACGCTCAACGCCTATTCGATGAAAATGACGCGTGATGCGGAGTACGACCTGGTGACAGAAATGGAATCCAGCCTGCTGGAACTGATGTCATCCAGCCTGAAACAGCGTCTGACCGCCGAACCGGTGCGTTTTGTTTATCAGCGCGACATGCCGGATTCGATGGTGGCGCTGCTGTGCGACAAGCTGTCGATTTCAAATTACGACTCCGTGTTGGCGGGGGGGCGCTACCACAACTTTAAAGATTTTATCGGCTTCCCTAACGTCGGGAAGAACAACCTGATTAACCGGCCGATGCCGCAAATCCGCCATATTGGCTTTGACGGTTTCCGCAACGGTTTCGATGCCATTCGTAATCGCGACGTGCTGCTTTACTATCCGTACCACACCTTCGAGCATGTTCTTGAACTGTTACGTCAGGCGTCATTCGACCCGAGCGTGCTGGCGATCAAAATCAATATTTACCGCGTTGCCAAGCATTCGCGCATTATGGATGCGATGATTCATGCCGCCTATAACGGGAAAAAGGTGACCGTTGTAGTAGAGCTGCAGGCCCGTTTCGACGAAGAAGCCAATATTTACTGGGCAAAACGCCTGACGGAAGCCGGTGTACACGTTATTTTCTCCGCGCCCGGGCTGAAGATTCACGCCAAGCTGTTTTTGATTTCCCGCCGGGAAGGCGAGGAGATCGTGCGCTACGCCCACATTGGTACGGGTAACTTCAATGAAAAAACGGCACGCCTTTACACGGACTATTCCCTGTTAACTGCCGATGCGCGTATCACCAATGAAGTGCGTCGGGTCTTCAACTTTATTGAAAATCCCTATCGCCCGGTGACCTTTGACCATTTAATGGTTTCTCCGCAAAACTCGCGTCGCATGTTGTATGATTTGATCGATAACGAAATCGCCAACGCGCAGCAAAAACGCCCTAGTGGGATTACGCTGAAAATTAACAACCTGGTGGACAAAGGGCTGGTAGACAGGCTTTATACCGCATCCAGCGTTGGCGTAAATGTTAATTTACTGGTGCGCGGAATGTGCTCATTGATTCCAGACTTGCCCGGGATCAGTGAAAACATTCGTGTGATCAGTATTGTTGACCGCTTCCTGGAACACGACCGCGTATACATTTTTGAAAACGGTGGTGATAAGAAAGTGTTTCTCTCGTCCGCGGACTGGATGACGCGTAACATTGATTATCGCATCGAAGTGGCCGTGGCGATCCTTGATCCACAGATAAAGCAGCGCATCCTGGACATTATTGCTATTCAGCTTAGCGACACCGTTAAAGCACGTGTTGTGGATAAAGAGCTGACTAACCAGTACGTTCAGCGCGGTAATCGTCGTAAAGTACGGTCGCAGATGGCCATTTACGATTACATTAAGAAGCTGGAACAACCTGAATAACGCCTATGCCTATCTCCCAAAAAAGTACGCCGAAACCTCAAGAGTTTGCGGCAATTGACCTTGGCTCCAACAGTTTCCACATGGTAATTGCCCGCGTGGTGGATGGCGCTTTGCAGGTTCTGGGGCGTCTGAAGCAACGGGTACATCTGGCCGATGGGCTGGATGCCAAAAATTACCTGAGCGAAGAGGCGATGGAACGCGGGCTGAACTGCCTGGCGCTGTTTGCTGAACGTCTGCAGGGCTTTAACGCCAGCAACGTGACGATCGTGGGCACACATACGTTACGGCAGGCGGTGAATGCCGAAACCTTTTTGCAGCGCGCGGCTGACGTTATTCCTTACCCGATTGAGGTGATTTCCGGTCACGAAGAAGCGCGCCTGATTTTTATGGGCGTTGAACATACGCAGCCGGAAAAAGGCCGCAAGCTGGTCATCGACATCGGTGGCGGTTCAACGGAATTAGTGATCGGTGAAGATTTTGAGCCGCAGCTGGTAGAAAGCCGTCGCATGGGCTGCGTGAGTTTTGCCCAGCTTTATTTTCCCGGCGGTGAAATCAGCGTTGAGAACTTTCGTCGCGCCCGCCTGGCCGCCACGCAGAAGCTGGAAACGCTGGCCTGGCAGTACCGTCTGCACGGCTGGCAATATGCGCTGGGCGCGTCTGGCACCATCAAAGCCGCCTGTGAGGTGCTGCTGGCGATGGGTGAGAAAGAGAAGCTGATTACCCCTGAGCGCCTGACGAAACTGTATGACGAAGTCATTAAGCACAAGTCCTTTGCTGCGCTGAGCCTGCCGGGCCTGTCTGAGGAGCGTAAAAGCGTGTTCGTTCCGGGCCTGGCCATTCTCTGCGGCGTCTTTGACGCGCTGGCTATCCGTGAACTGACGCTGAGTGATGGCGCACTTCGTGAAGGTGTGCTGTACGAAATGGAAGGCCGTTTCCGCCATCGGGATATTCGCAGCCGTACGGCTCAGAGCCTGGCGAATCACTACGCCATCGACAGCGATCAGGCTCGACGCGTACTGGAGACGACGGAACAGCTCTATCTGCAGTGGCGCGATCAAAATCCCAAACTGGCGAATCCGCAGCTGGCTGCGTTACTGAAATGGGCTGCCATGTTGCATGAGGTGGGGCTGACCATCAATCACAGTGGTTTACAGCGCCATTCAGCCTATATCCTGCAGAACACCAATCTGCCAGGCTTTAATCAGGATCAGCAAATGCTGCTGGCGGCGCTGGTCAGATTTCACCGTAAAGCGGTGAAGGTAGATGAACTGCCGCGCGTGACGCTGTTTAAGAAGAAGCAGTTTTTGCCCCTTATCTTTCTGCTTCGTCTGGGGACCTTGCTGAATAACCAGCGCCAGGCCACGACTCGTCCGGACGCGTTAAAACTCACCTGCGATGACGGCCACTGGACGCTCACTTTTCCGGCAGGCTATTTCAGTCAGAATAACCTGGTGCAACTCGACCTTGAGCGTGAGCAAACCTACTGGGATGAAGTAACCGGCTGGAAACTGATTCTCGCAGAAGCCTGATCGTGCGGGCACTGACTGCCCGCATCACCGAACCGATGACGATGACATTACGAACTGAACATTATTTTGCCGATACCTACGGCTTAACGCCCACCCATTCTGAAGTGGTTGACGCCTTGCCTAAGCTGACGCCCGGCAAAGCGCTTGACCTGGGATGCGGAAGCGGGCGCAACACGCTGTTTCTGAATCAACATGGATTCGAAGTGACTGCCTGGGACCATAATCCGGCAAGCCTGGCACGCTTGAATCAGATTATTACCGCCGAAGGGCTGACCGGCATTCATACGGCGCAGCAGGATTTAAACCAGGTGCGTTTCAACGGCGCGTACCAGCTGGCGATCTCTACGGTGGTAATGATGTTTTTACAGCCGGAAACTATCCCCCAGCTGATTGCCGATATGCAGGCCTGCACCGTGAAAAATGGCTTCAACCTGATTGTTGCCGCCATGAATACCGAGGATGCCCCCTGTCCGTCTGACTTCCCTTTTGCCTTTAAATCCGGCGAGTTAAGTCATTACTATCGCAACTGGCACATTGTGAAGTACAACGAAAACTGGGGTCAGTTACACCGCAAAGATGAAAATGGCAACCGGATAAACTGCCGGTTTGCGACGCTCCTGGCGCAGAAAGCCAGTTATTAACATTGTTGTATTTTTTTTAAACAGCGGTTGATTTCAGCGGGCGACTGTGACTAAATATTGCTGTCGCCCGTCTTGGGTTTTTACAGGAATTACACTGCGTGAACAGCGCCCTTTCTCCACGAAGACGTAAAAAAAGCGTCAGCATGACGCGGATTGTTTTACTCATCAGTTTTATCATTCTGTTTAGTCGCCTCGTCTTTATCCTGCCCGCGGCTTTCGAGCATCATCAGCAAAAACAAACCGACTCGCCTCCGGCGATCACCACGCTTTCTGACAGCCGTTAATCATAAGATGTCATAACCTGATTAATCGACGCGCGATCCCCTGCATCAGCGCCATTTTTTACATCCCTTTTTCGGTCAAAACGCTACACTTCGTGCAAGTGCTTTCAGACTATAGGGATGCAATGTGTCTGCCTCACACACTCAACGTTTAAGTGAAATTCGTCATCGTATTCTGACGCTGCTGCTCAATGAGCACGATCTGGTGGATGAATTGCTGGATAAAGCCAGCCATCTCACCGCTGAGCAGCAACGTGAAAATGCGATAAATCGTGAAATTCTGCAGCAAGACATCAGCCAGCTTCATGCCGCTGACCTTGCCGATATTCTTGAAGCCTTGCCTGAAGAAGCGCGTCTGGCACTCTGGAGCCTGGTACCGGGTGAGAAACGCGGTCATGTGCTGGTTGAAGCCTCTGAAACCGTCTGGGACAGCCTGACCGAAGAGATGAGCGATCGCGCCATCCTGCAGGCTATGGAACCCCTGGACATTGACGATCAGGCCTGGCTGGTACGTTACCTGCCACGCGACCTCACCGGACGCCTGCTGACCTCGCTTGAGCCTAACCTGCGCGCCCGCATCCTGAGCGTGATGCAGTTCGACCGGGATCGCGTGGGCCGGATTATGGACTTCAATATCCTCACGGTGCGCGAGGATGTGACCTTAGCCACAGTGCAGCGCTTTTTGCGGAAAGGCAAAAGCATGCCGGACGGTACAGACAAAATCTTTATCACCAATGAAAACAACCAACTGCTGGGCGAACTGCTGTTAACCGCTATTCTGCTGAACAAACCCAAGACCATGGTGAGCGACGTGATGAATTCGCATCCCACCACGTTTCAGCTTGATGATAAAGCCGAAGATGCAGCCAGTGCCTTTGAACGTTACAACCTGATCTCAGCGGCGGTAACTGACGCGCAGGGTAAACTCATCGGCCGCATCACCATTGAAGATGTTGTTGATCTGGTTAACAAAGAGAACGAAAGCAATATCCGAAAAATGGGCGGGATCAGTCAGGAAGAAGATGTTTTCGCGCCGGTGCGCAAATCCGTGCGCAACCGCTGGGCATGGCTGGCAATCAATTTGTGTACGGCATTTATTGCCTCACGCGTCATTGGTCTGTTTGAAGGCACTATCTCGCAGATTGTCGCCCTAGCTACGCTCATGCCGATTATTGCCGGGATAGGTGGGAACACCGGTAATCAGACCATCACCATGATTGTTCGCGCCCTGGCCCTGCATCAGGTTGAGCCGGGCAACTTTTCGTTCCTGTTTATGCGTGAACTCGGCGTCGCTTTGATTAACGGCCTGTTCTGGGGCGCCATTATGGGCGGAGTGACCTGGCTCATGTACGATAACATGGCGCTGGGCGGCGTCATGATGCTGGCGATGGTGCTGAATCTCCTGCTGGCTGCGGTTATGGGTGTCATGGTGCCGCTGGTCATGACGAAAATGAAACGCGATCCCGCCGTGGGTTCAAGCGTCTTGATTACCGCCATCACCGATACTGGTGGTTTCTTTATTTTTCTGGGCCTGGCGACAATCTTTCTGATACCGCACTGATCACGAATGTTGATAACCGTAGCGCTGCAGGGATCCCATCACGTTAAGCCGACGCGTCACCTGTGCCAGCTCGCAGGTGACCGCAGGCAGTTGGTAGTGATTACGCTGCGCCAGCCACTCCAGCACATCGGCTAAATGCCAGATGGCCGTTTTGCCATCGTGAACCGGTAGCGGAAACTGTTTGCTGTGCGTCAGCATTAGTTTGCGCATGTTCTGGCGTGATACACCAATCAGGTCTGCAACATCGGTTAAACCGACAAAGTCAGGCGCGGCTTCAACCATGACTGCGCCAGGAATAGCAGACTGCACATCCTCTATCGCACTGCTGAGTGCGTGGCTCGCCGAGTCGGCGTGGCGCGTAAATTCCAGTGCCAGCTTGCCTGCCACACCGGCACCGACCAGCGCATCGTCGCATCCTGCCTCCGCCAGCTTTTCCAGTAATGCGTCGATGGATTTGGCTGATTCAGGCAGTTCAAACCGCAGGGTGAAATGATAGTCCGTCATAATCCTTCCCTCTTTTTCTACTCACGGGTGGCGATACAGTTGTCTACCACGCGCCGCAGCGCTTTGGCATGGTTTTGCGCGCTTTTCGGGGTGCGCCAGATACAGGTCAGACAGTATTCACCACAGCGGCACGCCGACAGATTTGCCGGGCAGTACATTTTGCCCCATGCGTGATGGCCCTTAGCAACCACCAGCCACCCATGGAACTCTGCGTAACATAATGCGGCTTCAATCTCTTTGCTGGGATGTCGCTTTCTGTCCACCATGGTGCATATCATTCCTTGTTTTTGATGGGTTGTCAACTGACAACTTATTTATACTTAATGCGGTAGATGAGCAGCATGGGGGTTGTCGGGCAGCAGGTAAAACAGGTTGCGGCTAAAATGGAAAAGGTTACGCAAAAAAGTGTCAGTCTGGCGTGATGGACTAAAATCAATGCTCACAACGGAGGAAGTATGTTTAAAACTGATGACCTGGTACAATCGAAAACGGGCGGACCCAAAATGGTGGTGCTACGTGCCGAAGGGGGAACGCTGTGGTGCGCTCGCGTGGACGATGCCACTCAAAAAGAAATCGAAGTTAACGCAGACAGCGTAAATCTCTACCATGAAGATGGCGATTTTGGCGTCTGTTAAAACGGGTGATGTGACTCAGGCAGACCGTAACGGTTAAGACAACCCGAAGTGGGGTTACGCGGCAACCCAACCGTCGGGTAACCTGTTTCGACTGCCGCGTCATCCACCAAACGGCTGTCAGATTTTATTTTCCTGCAGATTATTTTTTCCTAAACCGCCAATAAAAGGCAGTCTCAGCCGAAACGGCGCAAAGCCTATCCCCGCGCTCAGTCCCAAAAGATTCACTTCAACCCCTTCTTCCGCCCCCAGCGTAATGCCCGCGACGCCAAGTATTGATACCTGAACCCCACGGCCTGAGGGCGGCAAGCCCACGGGGCGCCATAATGGCCGGTAGTCTTTTCCCAGGGCGTTGGCAGGCAGATCAAGCTTGAGATCCGGCACATTGCGACCAATGTGCGCCATAAAGGTATTACTGTTCGGCCCGGGCCAGGCGCGATAGGTGGTGGGCCAGGGGTAGGATTTTATGGCGGCTTCAATCTGCGGGATCAGTTTTTGCGCATCCGGGCCACGATGCTCAACCAACAGCCGCGGTTTTGCCCCGTACCAGTAGCCGTCAGGCAACGATGAATTACGTCTTACCTTATCGCCGCTCCCCCAGCTAATGACTTCGTAACGTGTATAGCGGCTTTCACCTGCACGTTTAAAGATAATCCACGGGTGCACCGCGATAGCGCCTTTCCAGCCGTATGTCGGTGCGGCATAGACCTGAACGATGGCCTGACTGGCGTTGGCCTGTGGATCGGGCGCGACACCGGCCGAATCCCTTCGGGCCGTTGCCCAGCCACCCTGGCCGGTAGCGTTGTTGCCATGAGTGGCTTGCGCCAGGCTCGCCGCTAGCGACAGTAAAATTACGGTGAGAAAACAGAGACTGAAGATTTTCAGGGTCAGCATCGCGGTTCCTGCAGGTAAAAGATAAGGGATGATTTTGCAATGAAATATAGGGTTTGTATTCACTAACTATGCTGCGATGTCATCGCAATATTTGCTCACGCTGGTGAGTGGCTGCTGACGCACGGCCCGCCATCACACAACGTTAAGGGGCCGTGATGGCTGTCACCACCAGTATGCTCAGAGGCTGGCTATACGCAGAATCAGCCAGCCTGAAACCCGCCGCGACTCAGGCTCAGGAAGCAAGCAGAGATACTCGCCGCGCGCATTCAGCGCGCGACCGGTCTGGGCTGCCCTCTGCTTTGCGGTCAGTACAGAAGGCGATAGAGCCAATCCCGAAGGCACGCGAAGCCTGCACTTCACCCATGCTCGAAGCAGATAACAGATCCCAGATGCATTTCATGCCTGGCGATTTCAACAACAGCATAGGTTATCTTGAACCCGCCGTCTGAAAACTAGCCTGTTATCGCCTTTTCCGCTACACGTTGCAACCACGCTTCATAGCGCTGCTGCGCCTCCAGCGCGACAGGTTGGCTGCGTGAGTTTATCTCACCTTCGATACCAAATATTTTCCACATCAGCGGCGCGAGTCCTGCAATCACGCTGCTTTGACTGCTCTCCATTCTCAGCAATTCCAGACTGGATGTTTGGTAGCCCGGCAGTGCCTCGGAGTGATAATCGAAAGCTTTGCCCAACCCGGAAAGATACATGATTTTAGCGGCAGTCAGGGATGGCCAGTGACGGACAATAGTCAGCGGCCAGTCCAACATGGCGCGCTCATTCCAGACCTCCGAATACGGAACCTGTTGGTTAGCCAGCAACGTCAGCATTAACGATTGCCCCAGCCCGGTCAGATAGACAGGCAACGCGTCAGCCGGAGGACGTTGATAAAAGGCATCCAGTGGTTGTTCACGCTTCAGGCCGGCCTGCATCAGTAATTTTTGCTCCAACGCCTGCATCACGTTGCCTAACCCGGCATCCGTTACCTCTTCAGTTTCAGTCGACTGTTTACTGCGCGTGTTACAGTTCCACAGCGACAACGCAATCTGCCAACGACGCTGTTCGCCCTCGCCAGTGCAGCCAATTTCCCCCGTCACCACATACTTCATGTCAGGCGGCAGGATCTCATAAATATCCTCACCCACCATCGGTTGGCCAGTGAGAACAGGACCGTGGCCCTCCGCCATCAGAAAATAGGTGCACGCCGCATAATCACTCCAGTAATGTACGGCTTCAGCGAGATAGAGCGGAATCGCGCGCGACAGTCGGCCAAGCTCATCTTCGCGCTGTATGCCCTGGGCTGCGGTGCCATCCGGTATTTTTGATAACGCAAAGAAACCGATCTTCGCTGTCTCTTCAGGTTTTTGGTTAAACAGCCAGTCGGCTTTACATAAGCCGTAATGCCAAATGGGCTGCGTAACGGATAACGTTGTGATTTTCACATCATCAGGCGCCACCTGCTGAACGGGTTCCGTTTGGCGGCGTTTCTCTTCAAACGCTTGTCTGTAATAATCAAGATGCTGCTTGATCGGGGCAAAATTGAGTGCATACAGCTGGTTAAGAAGCGTGAGCCCCTGATCCGTCTGCCCCAACTCAAGATAAGCCTGCAATAAATTTATACCGGCCATAGGATCGTGCTTTTGAACATCGTAATGGGGCGCAACCAGCGAAATCAGAAGCGGAATCTCGCCATTTTTCCCCAGGTCGCCAGAGATCATATACAGCGCCTCAGCATCGTACCGTCCACCCGACAGCACCTCTTCATAAAGTCCACGAGCCTTGTCGGTTTCGTTATGCTCCAGATAAAAACGGGCCATCCAGAGCTGTGCTCGCCAGCTTCCCGGCATCGCGGCAACACTGCGCAATCCCTCAATGTAAGCATCCTCGCCTCCGCGCTCGCGCTGAATGCTCACCCACCAGAGTAAACCGTTATCCAGGTTCGGATCGGTTTGAATAGCCTGCCAGAGCGTGTCATCTGCCCGTTTGTCCTCACCGCGCTCGGCAAAGACTTTCGCCAGATTGGTGAGTAAGGTTCCTGTCGCGCCTGATTTATCCATTCCCTCTCGCAGGGTTTGTTCTGCCGCATCCAGGTGGCCGGTTTCCATCAGTACAATTCCGTGGAGGGTATGACTTCGTTCAGGATTACGGTCAATGTCCACCAGGCGCTCCGCTGCCGCAACCAGATCGGAAGCAAAGGCGTCTTTCAACCCCATCAGAATCGCGGTGTACAAGGCGTCCGCATCATCCCACTTCTTTTCCAGATCCGGCAGAAAGACCTTCTCACGCCATTCATTGCGTGCAATGTGCATTTCCTGTCCATGAGCATCGTAAGCAACAATCATCTCCCGTTCTTGAGCGGGCTCGTCTGGTGCGGTATCGGCGGGTTGGTTTTTATTGCGCAGAGAAGAGAGAAGACGCTTAAACATGGTTAATTCAGTCCTTGAGTTTGAGTCATCAAAAAGCCTGATTGCCCGTCGCTATCATGCCGTGAAATGGACACACGCAGGCTGTTTTACACGCTGACAGCGTTGCGGTTCAGAGATGAGTGTAGCGCTCAAAAAAACAACTGGCACGAAATTGATTAACCCACGGGTAAATCGTAAAAAATGCCATCCAATACAGACGCCACGCCTCTTCCCGCGCCTTTTCGCCATCAGCATTGTTCTCGCGTCAGCCTTGAAATTTAAATAGCGAACTATTTAGTAGTTTACAACTTAAGAAATACCTGCCATCTTAGCCAAACTAAATAGCGCACTACTTAATCGCAAACACAAGGAAATTAAAATGAACGTGAAACTCACCGCAGGTGCTTTATTGTTAGCCAGCCAGATCACATCAGCATGGGCCAGCCCTGTGGAGAATGCGCCTGAACCTACCGTTGGCGTCGCCGCCTTTCTTAAAGCACTGAACAGTGGCGGCGGTAAGCCCATTGAGACCTTAACGCCTAAAGAAGCACGCGCGGTACTCACCGGCGCGCAGCAAGGTGCCACACTGCCACCCGCACAGGTTTCTGAAAAAACCATCACAGCATTGGGCAAGCCGCTCAAACTGACGATTGTTAAACCCGAACACGCCAGCGGTGTGCTCCCGGTATTCATGTTCTTCCACGGTGGCGGCTGGGTGCTGGGTGACTTCCCGACGCACGAACGTCTGGTGCGAGACCTTGTGAACGAATCCGGCGCTGCGGCGGTATTTGTGAATTACGAGCCCTCACCAGAAGCCCATTATCCGGTCGCGATTACCCAGGCTTATGAAGCGACAAAATGGGTAGCCGAACACGGTGCGGAAATTGGCGTTGACGGTAAGCGCCTGGCGCTGGTCGGTAACAGCGTGGGAGGCAACATGGTGGCCGCCGTCGCGCTGCAGGCCAAACAACACAAAACCCCGGCGATTCGTTACGATGTGATGCTGTGGCCCGTTACCGATGCCCGCTTTGATGATGCGTCTTATCAGCAATTCGCCAACGGCTATTTCCTGACCCGAAACATGATGAAGTGGTTCTGGGATAACTACACCACGTCAGATAAAGATCGGAATAACATTCTGGCTTCTCCGCTGCGTGCCACTGAGGCGCAACTGGCCGGTTTACCGCCAACGCTGATTCAGACTGCCGAACTCGACGTGCTGCGCGATGAAGGTGAAGCCTTTGGACGTAAGCTGGATGCCGCCGGTGTACCGGTGACGGTGACCCGCTATAACGGCATGATCCACGACTTTGGTTTGCTGAATGCCTTGAGTAAAGAGCCTACGGTGCGTACGGCGATTGGCCAGGCGTCAGCGGAATTGAAGGAACACCTTAAGTAAACATCGCCCGACAGCGGATTCATATTTTTTTGTTCGTGCAGACATGCGGTAAATAAAATCAGCCGGATAGCACCGGCTGATTTTTTCTGGCTTAAATGCTGACAGGCATCAGGGCGTGATCACCCTTCTCCACTCCGCGCAAGTATTTATGCCTTCACCCAAAAACGGCCTTCGACCAGTGAAAGGAAAAACCCGCCGTTAAGCAGGCTTGTAGCGAGGCAGTAATGTTATCAACGTCTGCTCATTGCTCATCCCGACCACCGCCAGCCACAGAACCCTGACCTTATCAAATTCCCGGTTGCTGGCACCTTGTACTGCCCCCTTCTATCTCGCTACTTCGCGTCATCAACAGTTGAAATTTCGGATAGCCGCCGCAGGAACAGCGTTAAGGATTGCCAGGAGCTTTTTACTGAATTATCGTAAGCCGCTTTGGGTACCGCTGACATACAATTCTGAGCCAGGCATTCGGTATAAATGCCTGCCTAAGGGACAACTATGTCATATCGCATCCTTTGGTCAATCGCGCTTTTAGCCGTCACGGCGGTGTGGGGCTGGAGCTTCGTTGCGAAGCACGACACGCTGGGCTTCATGGCCGCATCCACCCTGAACGCGTGGATGTTTACCCTGGCGGCTTTCGCGCTTCTCCCCTTTTCGATCCGTTCTTTTCGCCACCTGAAGCCACGTGACTGGGTGAGTGCGGTATTGGCGGGCATCGTGCTCTTCGCTGCATTTTCCCTACAGACATCCGGCACAGCTTACACAACGCCCTCCAATGCCGGCTTCATCACAGGCTTGTGCACCGTTTTCACGCCGTTGTGTATCTATCTCATCGGCAGAGGACGCCCCAGTGCTAAACAGGCAGCAGGAACCGCCATTGCCGTGTTTGGGCTTGGCTTACTCAGCCTTGACGGGTTCAGGGTGCACTATGGTGACTTACTTATTCTGGGTTGTGCGGTGTGCTTCGCCGTACACATCGTCATCGTGTCGACTTTCACAACGCCTGATATTTCCCTGGCATCAACATCGATACAACTCGGCATCGTTGGCGTGCTTTCTTTGCTATGGAGCGTCGCCCGTGACCAGTTTTCTTTACCTCACTCGCTGCCGACAGCATTAACAATCCTGTCACTGGCCCTGTTCGCAACAGCCCTGGCGTACGCCATTCAGAATCGTGCTCAGGCTGTGCTGGCCCCGGAAAAGGTCGCCCTGATACTGATTTGTGAACCTGTGTTTAGTGGGATTTTTGGTTATTTTCTCGCGGGCGATCGTCTGCCGCCAGAAAGACTTGCAGGAGCGGCGTTAATCCTGGTGGGGATTGTCGTCACCGAGCTTCGCGTCGTACGTCTCCTGCCTGCCGCCTGGCGTAGATCCTAAGTTCGCTTCAGCGCCGTGCGCTGTTCAACGCGAACTCATTTTGCAGGCGAAATTCAGTGATATCCCTCGCCGTTCCGGCGAAGCGACTATCGGCCAGACAATGCGGGAGCTAAAATGCAAAAAGCCCGCATAACGCGGGCTTCGTTTTTATAGTGCTTACTGTCGGTCTGAGCCGGACGCTAAATCATTCCCACTCAATCGTCGCCGGTGGCTTGCCGGAAATATCATAAACCACCCGGGAAATACCGTTAACTTCGTTGATGATGCGGTTGGACACGCGGCCCAGGAAGTCGTACGGCAGGTGCGCCCAGTGGGCGGTCATGAAGTCGATGGTTTCTACCGCGCGCAGTGAAACGACCCAGTCATACTTGCGGCCATCGCCCATAACGCCAACAGAACGTACAGGCAGGAACACGGTAAAGGCCTGGCTGACTTTGTTGTAGAGATCGGCTTTATGCAGCTCTTCAATAAAGATGGCATCCGCACGACGCAACAGGTCACAGTACTCTTTCTTCACTTCACCCAGTACGCGCACGCCAAGGCCTGGCCCCGGGAATGGATGACGATAGAGCATATCGTAAGGCAGGCCCAGCTCCAGACCGATCTTGCGCACTTCATCTTTAAACAGCTCGCGCAGCGGCTCGACCAGGCCCATCTTCATCTCTTTCGGCAGGCCGCCGACGTTGTGGTGCGACTTAATCACGTGCGCTTTACCGGTAGCAGAGGCAGCCGATTCGATCACATCAGGGTAGATGGTACCCTGCGCCAGCCACTTCACGTCTTCCAGGCGCAGTGCCTGCTCGTCAAAGACTTCAACAAAGACGCGGCCGATGATTTTACGCTTCGCTTCCGGATCGTTTTCCCCGGCCAGGGCGTCCAGGAAACGCGCTTCGCCATCAACGTGAACAATGTTCAGACCAAAATGGTCGCCAAACATGTCCAGCACCTGCTCGGCCTCGTTCAGACGCAGCAGGCCGTTATCGACGAATACGCAGGTCAGGTTTTTACCGATGGCGCGATGCAGTAGCATGGCGGTCACTGACGAATCCACACCGCCAGATAAGCCCAGAATCACTTTGTCGTTGCCGACCTGCACGCGCAGACGCTCGACGGCATCTTCGATGATTTTTGCCGGTGTCCAGAGCGCTTCACATTCACAAATATCGATAACAAAACGTTCCAGCATGCGCAGCCCCTGACGCGTATGCGTCACTTCCGGATGGAACTGCACGCCGTAGAACCGTTTCTCTTCGTTCGCCATGATGGCAAATGGACAGGTTTCTGTACTGGCAACGGTAACAAAGTCAGCAGGGATAGCGGTCACTTTATCACCGTGACTCATCCAGACATCCAGCAACGGTTTACCGGCTGCGCTGATGGCGTCTTCGATATCGCGAATCAGGGCGCTTGCCGTGTTGACTTCAACCTGCGCATAGCCAAACTCACGCTCGTTGGATCCTTCCACCTTGCCGCCCAACTGCATCGCCATGGTCTGCATGCCATAACAAACACCCAGAACCGGCACGCCAGCCGTGAACACATAGTCAGGCGCGCGCGGGCTGCCATGCTCGGTTGTGCTTTCCGGGCCGCCAGACAGAATGATGCCGCTTGGATTGAACTTGCGAATCTGCTCTTCGGTGACATCCCAGGCCCAGAGTTCACAGTACACGCCAAGCTCACGTACGCGGCGCGCAACCAGCTGCGTATATTGAGAACCAAAATCGAGAATCAGAATGCGGTGCTTATGGATATTTTCCGTCGTCATTGAGGGGTTTCCAGAACGGTGACTTAAAGTAAAGCGCCCGGCTGTTGCCGGGCGGGAAATCTTACGGGGTTATGAACCCATACGGTAGTTCGGTGACTCTTTGGTGATGGTCACGTCGTGCACGTGGCTTTCATTGATGCCCGCGCCGCTGATGCGCACGAATTCGGCTTTGGTACGCAGATCATCAATGGTCTGGCAGCCGGTCAGGCCCATGCAGGAACGCAGGCCACCCATTTGCTGATGCACGATTTCTTTCAGGCGGCCTTTATAAGCCACGCGGCCTTCAATACCTTCTGGCACCAGCTTGTCAGCAGCGTTGTCGGTCTGGAAGTAACGATCCGACGAACCTTTAGACATGGCGCCCAGCGAGCCCATTCCACGGTAGGATTTAAAAGAGCGGCCCTGATAAAGTTCGATTTCACCCGGTGATTCTTCGGTCCCTGCCAGCATCGATCCCACCATGACGCAGGATGCGCCTGCGGCAATCGCCTTCGCGATATCACCAGAGAAACGAATACCGCCGTCCGCGATAACCGGAATGCCGGTGCCTTCCAGCGCGGCCACGGCATCTGAAACGGCGGTGATCTGAGGGACACCCACACCGGTAACGATACGCGTAGTACAGATGGAGCCCGGGCCGATACCGACTTTAACCGCGCTCACGCCAGCTTCAACCAGGGCCAGCGCGCCCGCACCTGTTGCAACGTTGCCGCCGACGATTTCAAGGTCAGGATACTTAGCGCGGGTTTCACGGATACGCTGCAGTACGCCTTCTGAATGGCCATGCGACGAGTCAATCAGCAGTACGTCCACACCGGCAGCAACCAACGCATCTACGCGCTCTTCGTTGCCTGCACCGGCGCCTACAGCCGCACCGACGCGCAGACGACCCTGCGCATCTTTACAGGCGTTAGGTTTACGTTCGGCTTTCTGGAAGTCTTTAACGGTGATCATCCCCAGCAGGTGGAAGCTGTCATCCACGACCAGCGCTTTTTCTACGCGCTTTTCATGCATTCTGTGCAGGACGACATCACGGGCTTCACCCTCTTTCACTGTCACCAGGCGCTCTTTTGGCGTCATCACGGCCGTCACGGGCTGGGTAAGATCGGTGACGAAGCGCACATCGCGACCGGTGATAATGCCCACCAGCTCGTTATCCGCGTTCACGACCGGGTAACCGGCAAAGCCGTTGCGTTCGGTCAGTTCTTTCACTTCCGCCAGCGTAGTGGTGGGCAACACGGTCTGCGGTTCGGTGACGACGCCGCTTTCATGCTTTTTAACCTTACGCACTTCATCTGCCTGGCGATCAATCGACATATTTTTGTGAATGAAGCCCAGACCGCCCTCTTGCGCCAGCGCAATAGCCAGACCCGCTTCGGTCACGGTATCCATTGCAGCAGAAAGCATGGGAATATTCAGACGAATGTTTTTGGTCAGCTGAGTGCTGAGATCGGCCGTATTCGGCAGGACGGTGGAGTGTGCAGGAACGAGCAGGACGTCGTCAAAAGTGAGTGCTTCTTTAGCGATTCTTAACATGGCAATACTCCACCTCGGGTGCGTGAGAATAGATAAAATATTGCCGCGGCATTATACAGGCCGTAATCGATTGCCTCCACTATTATTTGAGAAAAAGTCTTGATCCGCGCAATCAGCAATGTAGTATCGACTGATTAACCTACTGATTTGGAATTTGATCTTCGTCACATGTCGCTGCCGCCAAACGCCAATATTTTTACCGTCAGCCGTCTCAATACGACAGTGCGTCAGCTGCTGGAGAATGAGATGGGCTTGGTTTGGCTCAGCGCCGAGATCTCCAATTTCACCCAGCCCGCTTCTGGCCACTGGTACTTTACCCTGAAAGATGATGGCGCCCAGGTCCGCTGCGCCATGTTCCGTAACGGTAATCGTCGTGTGACGTTCCGTCCCCAGCACGGCCAGCAGGTCCTGGTTCGCGCAAATATCACACTCTATGAACCGCGCGGCGATTATCAGCTGATTATTGAAAGTATGCATCCCGCCGGTGAAGGCCTGCTACAGCAGCAGTTTGAGCAACTGAAAGCCAGGCTGGCGCAGGAAGGCTTGTTCGAACCCGAACACAAGAAGCCCTTACCACAGCCGGCTAAGCAGGTTGGCGTGGTCACCTCTGCGACGGGCGCAGCCCTGCACGATGTTCTGCGCGTGCTGCATCGTCGCGATCCCTCACTGCCCGTTGTGATTTATCCCACTGCCGTTCAGGGTGTAGATGCGCCTGCCGCTATCGTGCGCGCCATTGAGCTTGCGAACCAACGTGCCGAATGCGACGTGCTGATCGTGGGTCGCGGCGGCGGTTCGCTGGAAGATCTGTGGAGTTTTAATGACGAGCGCGTTGCGCGTGCGATTTTTGCCAGTCGCCTTCCCGTGGTCAGCGCGGTTGGCCATGAAACCGACGTCACCATTGCCGATTTTGTTGCTGACCTGCGCGCGCCAACGCCTTCCGCTGCGGCAGAGATTGTCAGCCGTAATCAACTTGAACTCCTGCGCCAGCTGCAGTCACAGCAGCAGCGGCTGGAGATGGCAATGGATTATTATCTGGCGCGCCAGCAGCGGGTATTCAGTCGCCTGGATCATCGCCTGCAGCAGCAGCATCCTCAACTGCGTCTGGCCCGCCAGCAAACCGCACTGTTTCGCCTGCAGCAGCGGTTGGGCGAGGCGATGGAACAGCGGCTTCGCAATGCCACTCGCCAGCAGGACCGCCTGTCACAGCGCCTGGCGCAGCAGCAGCCACAGCAGCGCCTGTATCTGGCGCAAAAAAGCCTACAAAGCTGGCACTATCGCCTGCAACAAAGCATGGAAAAATTGCTTAACCGTGACAAAAACCGCTTCGGTCAGCTTGCGGCCCAGCTGGAAGGCGTCAGTCCGTTAGCCACGCTGGCGCGTGGATTTAGCGTCACGACCGACAACGCTGGCCAGGTGGTGAAGAAAACGCGTCAGGTGAGCACAGGCGATTTACTGCGTACCCGTCTCGATGATGGTTGGGTAGAAAGTCAGGTCACGCAGCTTATTCCCGAAAAACCGAAACGAAAGAAAAGCATTTCTTAACTATACTTCCTGGTACATCCCTCGTGCCAAGGAGTCTACAATGGCTTTCAGCGTTATCCCTCCCTATATTCTCCGTAAGATTATCGCCCACGGTTCCGGTCATCAGCAGGAGCAGGCGCGCCGTACCCTCACCCACGTTCAGCACCTGATGGCGGAGCACTGGCAAAAGACGGCTGCGCCGAAAACCACGCAGGCCGGGAAGATTGAGCGTGAAATCTATGATGCCAAAAACAAAGAAACGTTGCCGGGAACCCTGGTGCGTAAAGAAGGCCAGTCTTCAAATGGTGACGTTGCCGCCGACGAGGCCTGGAACTATCTTGGCGTCACACACGATTTCTTCTGGCAGATATATAAACGCAATTCTCTGGACAATAACGGTTTGAAATTAGCGGGAACCGTTCACTATGGTGAAAAATATCAGAACGCTTTCTGGAACGGACAGCAGATGGTGTTCGGCGACGGCGATGGTGAGATCTTTAACCGTTTTACTATCGCTATTGATGTTGTTGCGCATGAGTTATCGCACGGTGTCACAGAAACCGAAGCCGGTTTGATCTATTTTGAACAGGCTGGCGCGCTAAATGAATCCATGTCCGATGTCTTTGGCTCCCTGGTGAAGCAGTTCAGTAAAAAACAGACTGCCGATAAGGCCGACTGGATTATTGGTGAAGGCCTGCTGGCGAAAGGCATCAATGGCAAAGGCTTGCGATCGATGTCGCACCCCGGCACCGCTTATGACGACCCAATGTTGGGTAAAGATCCGCAACCGGGCCATATGGACGACTATATTAAAACGCGAGAAGACAACGGCGGCGTGCACCTGAACTCTGGCATTCCTAACCGTGCCTTTTATCTGGCAGCACAAGCACTAGGTGGTTTTGCCTGGGAACAGGCAGGGCAAGCGTGGTATGACACCTTGTGTGATGATAATTTGCATCAGGATGCTGACTTCAAAACCTTTGCACAGTTGACCGTGCAGCACGGTGAAAAGCGCTTTGATCGTTCCGTCGGCAGCAAAATTGAACAGGCGTGGAAAGAGGTAGGCGTATTATGAGTCAACTCCCCGAACTTACCGACGACGCCACCATTGTGGTGACGCGCGAAGGTGGCTTTGCTTTTATCCCCGGCTTACGCAGCGAGCGTCGTTTTCCCTTAGGTGAACTTCCTGCGCCAGAGAAACAGCGCGTCTGCAAAGTGCTGGAGCAGGCGATGCCGCTGGGCGAGTCAGAGGATAAAGCCACTAAGGTAGGATGCGGGGATCAGCGCTATTTTCGTATCCAGATCCAGTACGCCACGCGCCGTGAGGCCGGTACGGTGGTGATCCTGATACCGGAACAGTCGGCCCCGCCGGAGCTGGTGTCGCTCTTCTGCGACGGAAAATAAGCACAAAAAAAGGGCCGCGAGCGGCCCTTTTATTTTACCCGTTATCGCTTGCTGTTACTTGCTGTCTGGCAGCGCATAAGCAATCACGTAGTCACCGCGATCCGGTGACTGACGCGCGCCGCCTGCAGAGATCAGAATGTACTGCTTGCCGGTTTTCGGCGAGACGTAGCTCATCGGGCCGCCCTGACTGCCAACGGGCAGACGCGCTTTCCACACTTCTTTACCCGTTGCGCTATCAAACGCACGCAGATAGTAATCCTGCGTACCGGCGATAAACACCAGGCCGCCCTGGGTTGCCAGCGTGCCGCCCAGCGTTGGCATGCCGATTGGCATTTTCGCGCGCATTTTGATCCCGAACGGACCGGTATCCTGCACGGTACCCACCGGAACCTGCCAGACGATTTTCTGCGTTTTCATATCGATAGCAGACAAGGTACCGAACGGGGGTGCCTGGCAAGGAATGCCCAGCGGTGACATAAAGCGGTTCTTATTCACCGCATAAGGCGTACCTTTCAGTGGAACGGCGCCCATGCCGGTATTGATCGCCTCACCGCCGTTGCTGCCACGGGAAACTTTACTGGTATCAACCGGAATCATCTGTACCCACAATCCTAAACGCATGTCGTTAACAAACAACAGGTTGTTATTCGGATCGGTGGACATACTGCCCCAGTTCATTCCGCCCAGCGAACCCGGGAAACTCAGCGACTTATCCGTGCCCGGCACGGTAAACAGGCCGTCATAGCGCATAGATTTAAAGGCGATACGGCAGGCAAGCTGATCGAACGGCGTGGCCCCCCACATATCGGACTCTTTCAGCGTCTGATTACCAATCATCGGCATACCGGTCGAATGCGGCTGGGTTTTAGTGTACTGCTCGTTAGGGATATGTCCCTGCGGCATTGGCAGCTCTTCCACTTTGGTCAGTGGCTTGCCGGTCATCCGGTCCAGCACAAAGATCATGCCGGTTTTGCCGCCGATCACGACCGCAGGCTTGGTGCTGCCGTCTTTCATCGGGAAGTCGATCAGGCTCGGCTGCATCGGCAGATCGAAGTCCCACAGATCGTTATGCACGGTCTGATAAACCCACTTCTCTTTACCGGTTGTTGCATCGAGTGCCAGTACGGAGGCACCGTATTTATGATCGAGTGCGTTGCGGTTTGCGCCCCACAGGTCAACCGATGAGCTTCCCATCGGAATAAACACGGTGTTCATGGCCGGATCGTAGGACATCGGCGCCCATGAGTTTGGCGTACTCCGCGTATAGTCCTTGCCCGGCATCAGAATAGCATTCGGATCGGTATTGCCCGGGTCAAAGGCCCAACGCATCTGGCCGGTGATCACGTCAAAACCGCGTAACACGCCGCCAGGCATATCTGTTTTAACGTTGTCAGCCACGCGCCCGCCTACGACAACGGTGGTACCGGCAATCGTGGGTGCAGAGGTGAGCTGATAAAGCGGATCGGGCGCATCGCCCAGGCCCTTTTTGAGATCCACGATGCCGTGGTCACCAAAGTCCTCACAGAACTCGCCGTTATCAGCATTAATGGCAATCAGGCGCGCATCGATGGTATTCATCAGAATACGGCGCTGGCAGCTGTCTCCGGCCGCCAGCGTAACGCCAGGAACCGGCGTAGAACCCGGTTGGGTCGGCTGGGTAAGCGGTTTGGTCGCATCAAAATAGGCCAGACCACGGCAGCGCGGCCAGACTTCTGCCTGAGCATTGATCTCACGCTTCCAAATCTGCTTACCGCTGTCGGCTTCCACCGCGATCACGTTGTTGTGCGGGGTGCAAAGATAAACGGTATTTCCCACCTGCAGCGGCGTTTGCTGATCTTCAGCGCCATTGCCGGTTGGGCTTTCAGGGATATCACCGGTGTGATAAGTCCAGGCGACCTGCAGATCTTTCACGTTATCGCGAGTAATCTGGTCCAGCGCAACAAAGCGGCTTCCCCCTGCGGTATTCCCGTAGTGATCCCAGTTTTGCTGTTGCTTTGACTTATCTACCGGAATCAGCGGCAGTTCCTGACCGGTTGAGGCAACGGTAGGATGGGGCTGAAACATCTGAACTAAGGTAGCGACCATGCCTACGGCAATCACGGCAGAAAAGGCATACGACACTTTTGCCAGCGAAGGCTTGTTTTCGCGCTTGCGCAGCGCAGGCCAGGTGATGAACGCCAGAATCATCAGACCTGCAGGCACCATCAGGCGGGAAACCAGAGGCCAGAATTGCAGTCCGGCGTCAATGACGGCCCAGATTAACGTTCCTACAAACACCAGCAGGAACAGGACAACCGCGGAGGATTTCGCACGGAAAAACTGAATGGCTGACAGCACCGTAACGATGCCTGCAACCAGAAAATACCAACTGCCGCCAAGCGTCGCGAGTTGTCCCCCGCCAACCGCAAAGAACAGGCCGGTTGCCAGTAGCACCAGCCCGAGCAGCACGGACCATATTCTCAACCCTTTACCGGATCGAGATGATGTTTCAGCCATAACACTTACTCTCCTGATAAACAAAACCGCTCCAGCCCTGTGCGCGACCCGGCTCATCGCCGGTCACGTTGCAGGTAAAAGAAGCAGCGTTGTTTTATTCCAATTAAAGCGGACCCGCGTTCATGAAATGAATGATGTGTTCCGGAGACAGCCCGCACGGGGCGCCCCCGTCATGACGCGGCAAAATTGTACCACCTGGTACGTTATCCCGTGAAGGTTTAAACGGGTTTGTTACGAAGCAATAGCATTTTCGCTACAAATTTTTACGCCGTTACGGTTCGCAGCGTTGGGATCTTCATGTGTTGCAGGTTGAAGTGGCCAGGCGTCAGACAGGAAAAATCCTGTAAGTGAGACGACGTCTGGAAATTAAGCCGTGACTATGATGACAAAAATAGTCGGTCGCGCCGCAACTTTTGAGTTGCTCAAGGGGCTGATGGCAGTCGGGGCAGACAGGCTGGTAGCGATAACGAACACCGCACCCGGTGCAAATAAGATCGATCTCGTCAGGGGCCAGGGGTTGATAACATTTTTCACACGTTGCGCGCATATTTTCATCCGACTATGCAAATAAACGCAATCTTAGGGCAAAAAAAAGAGGGCCACCTGGCCCTCGATCAATTAACGCTTATTCTTCTTCATATGCGCCATCAGACGCTTACGCTTGCGCTGTTGCGTCGGCGTCAGCAGATTGCGTTTGCCTTCGTAAGGGTTTTCACCCTCTTTAAACTGAATGCGGATGGGCGTTCCCATCACGTTAAGTGAACGGCGGAAATAGTTCATCAAATAACGTTTGTAGGAATCCGGCAGGTCTTTAACCTGATTACCGTGGATCACCACAATCGGAGGGTTGTAACCGCCCGCATGGGCATATTTCAGTTTAACGCGACGACCGCGAACCAGCGGTGGCTGATGGTCTTCCGCCGCCATATTCATGATGCGCGTCAGGAGGGAGGTATTGACACGTTTTGTAGAGCAGTCGTAGGCTTCCGTAACGGACTCAAACAGGTTGCCTACGCCGCTGCCGTGCAACGCAGAAATAAAGTGCACGCGTGCGAAATCGATAAAGCCCAGGCGGAAATCCAGCGTCTCTTTGACTTCGTCACGCACTTCCTGCGACAGGCCATCCCATTTATTCACGACGATAACCAGGGAGCGTCCACTGTTGAGAATAAAGCCCAGCAGCGACAGATCCTGATCGGAAATGCCGGCGCGGGCGTCAATCACCAGCATGACGACGTTGGCATCTTCGATCGCCTGCAACGTTTTAATGACTGAGAATTTCTCTACCGTATCCGTAATTTTACCGCGCTTACGTACGCCCGCCGTATCGATCAGCACATACTCGCGACCGTCACGTTCCATCGGAATGTAGATACTGTCACGGGTGGTGCCCGGCATGTCGTAAACGACCACGCGATCTTCACCGAGGATACGGTTAGTCAACGTAGACTTACCTACGTTAGGACGGCCAACAATCGCCAGCTTAATCGGTAAGGTTGTGGGATCGAAATCGTCTTCTTCTTCCTCTTCCTCACCGTTTTCTTCTGCAGCTAAGGCTGCCCAGTAAGCTTCGTTTTCATCTTCTTCGGTGACCTCAACCGGATCGACCTTTTCCATCCACGGCAGCAGCGCCGTTTCCAGCAGGCTGGTTACGCCACGACCGTGCGAGGCCGCGATAGCGTGAATTTCACCCAGGCCCAGAGAATAGAAATCCACCACCGCCTGATCCGGATCCAGTCCGTCGGTTTTATTCGCCACCAGAAACGTTGCTTTTTGACGAGAGCGGAGATGCTTTGCAATTTGCTGATCGGCGGCCATCATGCCTGCGCGAGCGTCGACCATAAACAGCACAACATCGGCTTCTTCGATCGCCAGCAGCGACTGCTCCGCCATGCGCGTTTCAACACCGTCTTCGGTGCCATCAATACCGCCGGTATCGATAACAATAAATTCGCGCCCTTCCACTTCGGCGCGACCATATTTGCGATCGCGAGTCAGTCCAGGAAAATCCGCTACCAGCGCATCTCGTGTGCGGGTTAAACGGTTAAATAGCGTAGATTTTCCCACATTGGGACGCCCAACCAGCGCGACCACAGGTACCATAACAATGCCTCAATAATGTATTAAATCGCCCGAATGGCGTGATTATAACGGCTTTAGCCGCTCAGTTCAGGCTTAAGGCGCTAAGGATACCATGCCTGACTAAAAACGAAACGGCCCCTGATGAAATCAGGAGCCGTTGTGCAAGGGAACCACCCTGCCTGACAACTTACCCGTTAGCGAGTAATGGCGTAAACTTCACCGTCTTTTGACTGAATCAGCAGCTTGTCGCTGGCGACGACTGGCTCAGTCTGGAAGCCTGAGCTGTCCAGCTTTTGCTGGGCAACAAAACGACCATCGGTGGTGTTCATCCAGTGCAGGTAACCTTCGCTGTCGCCGACCACAAGGTAGCCGTTATAGAGAACCGGTGAAGTCAGATTACGATGCAGCAGCTCGCTTTGACGCCAGATAGCGACACCGCCATCCGCATTCAGCGCAATCACACGATCGTCCTGATCGACCAGGTAGATGCGACCCGCATCGACAATCAGATCTTTAACGCCGCCGATTTCACGTTTCCATAAAATCTGACCTGAGCGTAAATCCAGTGCGGTCAGGTTGCCATTGTAAGCCAGCGCATAGACCACGCCGTTGACAATGACCGGCGTGGTATCCACATCGCTCAGGCGATCAATTTCCGTTGCGCCGCTGGGCTGTGAAATACGCTGCTGCCAAATCAACTGGCCCTGGTTCAGGATAACGGCACTGACACGGCCGTTATCGCCGCCCACAATGGCGCCACCAAAGGCCACAGACGGCGCAGATTCTCCGCGCAGTGACAGCGCAGGCATATCCAGGTTGACGGTCCACTTCACCGCTCCCGTGGCCTGATCCAGGCCCTGCAACATGCCGTTACTGGTATGAATCAATACCAGACCATCGCTGACCACAGGACGCGACAGGGCTTCACCCGCTGCTTTCGCCTGCCAGGCAATGGCACCATCGCTGGTGTTCAGTGCATAGACCTGCCCGCGTTCGCTGCCAATATAGAGGCGATCGCCGCTCACGGTGATGCCGCCGGACAGCATGGCAGAACGGTTTTTCGAGAAGAAGCCGGTTTTCTCAGAGAGATCGACTTTCCATTTTTCTTTACCATCGGCCGCGTCGAGCGCTTTTACGATACCAAAGCGGTCAGCAGCATAAACGGTGCCGTCTTGCCAGGTGGGGTGCAGGTTGGAGTAAAAATCACCGATACCATCACCCACGCCGGTACTCCATACCGTCTGAGGCGTAAACTGGTTTTCCACCTTCGGCAATGGGGCCATTTTCACTACATCTTCTTCGCCGCTGAACAGCGAGCAACCGCTGAGCAAGGTGACTGAGATCAGCCCCGGCAGCAGGTATTTACGTAATTCCATGCGCTCTCTCTTGACTGGCTTAGCTTAAGTTATTCATCTTCATCTGCATCATTTGCTTCAGTGCAGGAGACGCGTCAGATTCTACGCCTTTGCTCCATGCATCGCGCGCGCCCTGCTTATCGCCCTTGCTGAGCAGCGCTTCGCCGCGGATATCAGCGACAATGGCTGTCCAGCCATCACCCTTCACACTGTCAAGGGTTTTAAGTGCCGCATCAGCCTGATTCTGTTGCAGTTGAATGCGTGCCAGGCGCAGGTTGATAACCGCCTGCAGGTTGGCATCTTTAGTATCTTTCAATCCGTTTTGCAGCAAGGTAGCGGCTTTGTCCAGCTGATTGCTGTCGACATACTGCTTAGCCAGATCCAGGGCCGCCAGGGCACCGTAAGTATTGCTGTTTTCGCTGGCGAACGTGTTGACGGCTTCCAGGGTTTCTGGCTTACCGGCCTGCATCGCACGGGTGACTTTTTGGTATTCTGCCGATACGGTTTTCGCGGAATCCTGCTGATGGCTGGACCAGTAGCGCCAGCCGCCCAGTGCAGCAATCCCGATAACCACGCCTACGGCTAAGGCTTTACCGTTGTTGGCGAAAAAGCGACGCAGCGCATCAACCTGTTCGTTCTCATTGCTATAAACTTCCACGCAATCCTTCTCCTTTCAATGGTTGTGCTTTGACACGCTTACTGCAACAGCGTGCGCAGTGCAGCAGCCGCGTCCGCCTGCGCCAGCGTTTGCTGTTCGCCATTGCGCAGGTCTTTAATCACGACCTGACCGGCCTTCTGTTCATCTTCGCCCAGCACCAGGGCAACGCGGGCTCCCCATTTATCCGCACGGGCGAACTGCTTCTTGAAGTTACCGCCGCCAAAGTTGGTCATCAGTTTCATTTCAGGCAGGTGATCGCGCAGTTTTTCTGCCAGCTGCATCGCCGCTGACTGAACGCCCTGACCTGAAGCGATAACATAGACATCGACATTGCGCGCGGGTTCAAATTCCGGATTCACCGCCTGCACTAACAACACCAGGCGTTCCATTCCCATTGCGAAGCCGACACCCGGTGTGGCACGGCCACCCAACTGTTCTACCAGCCCATCATAACGACCGCCACCGCAAACGGTCCCCTGGGAGCCCAGGCTGTCGGTAACCCATTCAATCACCGTGCGGTTGTAATAATCCAGCCCACGCACCAGCCGCTGATTCACCGTGTAAGCAATACCCGCGTCGTCTAACAGCGCGCGCAGCCCGTCAAAATGCTCGCGTGACTCCACATCCAGATAATCGCCCAACTGAGGCGCATCGTTCAGCAGCGTCTGAATATCAGGATTTTTACTGTCGAGTACGCGCATCGGGTTACTGTACATACGGCGCTTACAGTCTTCATCTAGCGCCTCTTTATGCTGTTCCAGAAACGCCACCAGCGCATCGCGATAGTTGGCACGGGCTTCAGGCGAACCAATGGAGTTCAGTTCCAGACGAACATGGTCGGCGATGCCTAACGCTTTCCACCAGCGTGCGTTCAGCATGATCAGTTCGGCATCAATGTCCGGCCCCTGCAGACCAAAGACTTCAACGCCTATCTGATGAAACTGGCGATAACGTCCTTTCTGAGGACGCTCGTAGCGGAACATCGGCCCCATGTACCACAGGCGCTGTTCCTGGTTATAAAGCAGACCGTGTTCGATACCTGCGCGCACGCAGCCCGCCGTGCCTTCCGGACGAAGCGTCAGGCTTTCGCCATTGCGATCGTCAAAGGTATACATCTCTTTTTCAACCACATCGGTGACTTCACCAATTGCGCGTTTGAAAAGAGGAGTCTGCTCTACGATGGGTAAGCGAATTTCGCTGTAACCATAACTCGCCAGCACTGACTTCAGTACATCTTCAACCCGTTGCCAGATGGCCGTATCCGCAGGCAGGAAATCGTTCATCCCGCGAATCGCTTGAATATTCTTCGCCACGTTAAAATCTCTTAATGCAAAAAAACCTGTCCGGCATCATACCTCATGAGGATGAAACCGCACAGGTTCAGCTAAAAAAGTCATGCACGCCGTACACGCAACGGATTATTTTTCCAGTTGCTGCACGTCAATACGACGGGTTTCATCCAGCATGGCCGCTTTGGCACGAATGCGCGCTTCCAGTTGATCGATCATATCGTCATTGTCCAGACGTTCGCGCTGGCGCACGCCATCTTCATAGAAGCCGCTTTTCTTATTACTGCCGGTCACGCCAAGCGTAGAAACGGTGGCTTCGCCAGGCCCATTCACCACGCAACCGATGATGGAGACGTCCATCGGCGTAATAATGTCTTCCAGTCGCTGCTCCAGCGCGTTTACCGTGCCAATGACGTCAAACTCCTGACGTGAACAGGTCGGACAGGCGATGAAGTTGATCCCGCGAGAGCGGATGCGCAGCGACTTCAGGATATCAAAGCCAACCTTTACCTCTTCAACCGGATCGGCTGCCAGAGAAATACGCAGCGTGTCGCCAATGCCTTCGGCCAGTAACAGCCCCAGACCAATCGCCGACTTCACCGCACCGGCACGTGCACCGCCCGCTTCGGTAATACCAAGATGCAGCGGCTGCTCGATCTGCTTTGCCAGCAGACGATAGGATTCAACCGCCAGAAAAACATCAGAGGCTTTCACGCTGACTTTAAACTGATCGAAGTTAAGACGATCCAGATGATCGACATGGCGCATCGCCGATTCCAGCAGGGCCTGCGGTGTAGGCTCACCGTATTTTTCCTGCAGATCTTTTTCCAGCGATCCGGCGTTAACACCGATACGAATGGGGATATTGTTATCGCGGGCGCAGTCAACCACCGCACGAATACGCTCGTTATTACCGATATTACCCGGATTGATACGCAGGCAGTCCACTCCATACTCCGCGACTTTAAGCGCAATACGGTAGTCAAAGTGGATATCAGCCACCAGGGGGACGTTCACCTGCTGCTTAATCAGCTTAAACGCTTCGGCGGCATCCATGGTGGGCACCGAGACGCGGACGATATCGACGCCTACGCGCTCAAGGGCTTTGATCTGATTGACCGTCGCGGCTACGTCAGTCGTGCGGGTGTTGGTCATCGACTGAACGGCGATTGGCGCACCGTCGCCAATGGGCACCTGGCCGACGTAAATACGTTTAGACTTACGACGGATAATGGGTGCTTGGTTATGCATATTTCTTCTCCACAATTGCCCGGTACACGCGATACGCTGTTATTGCGCACCCAACGTCAGGCGAGCAACCTGGTTATTACGGATAAAGCGACTTAAATCAACGGGTTTATTCTGATATTGCACCTGAACCACGGATGGCGCGCCAATTTTCAGACGATAGGGAGCCGTGCCTGACAGGCTCAGCTTGCCACCGCTGCGCTGGATACCGCTAAACAGTTTCTTACCCGTTGCATCGCTGACTTCCAGCCAGCAGTCGCCGGTAAAGGTCATCACCACGGCATTCGGATCCGCCGCCGGTTCGCTAACCGCCGCCGCGCCCACTGGCATCTGCTGCGCCGTATTGGTGCTGGCCGGTGCGGGGCTGGTCGAAGTCGGTGCCTGAGAAGGCGAAACAACGGCGTTATTCTCTTCCTGCTGGGCAGCCGCGGCAGTGCTGTTACTGCTGTTACTGTTTTCAGCAGGGGCCGTGCCGGTGGATTCATCGGCGTTCGCCGGTGTGCTGGCGGCATTATTGCTCAACGGCACGCTGGTGCTGTTATCGGTTGATGCGCCGTTCGTCTGTCCCAGGGGGATAGACTGGCTGCTGTCGCTGTTACTGCCGTTTTGATCGGCCATCGACACCAGCTCATCCTGTGAGGCTTTATGGTTCTGCCACCACCAGGCGCCTGTCAGGCCGATGACGACAAAGACCACCAGCCAGGTAAAAATCATCAGCCAGCCGTCGCGTTTCTTACGCCGTTTGCCCAGGGAAAAGCTTTGCATCGGCTCAATTTTTGCGGCACGAACCGGCGTCTGCTTTTCCATCATCGGCAGCAGTTCCTCTTCAGGAATGTGCACCAGACGCGCATAAGAACGGATGTAACCGCGCAGGAAGGTAGAGGCTAAATCCGCAGGTGATTTGTCTTCTTCAATATCACGTACGGTAGTAAGTTTCAGGCACAGGCGTTCAGCAACATGTTGCTGCGTAAGTCCCATTTGTTCACGGGCCAGACGCAGGCGTGTACCTGTGGAATGAACTGCAGAATTTTCTTGAGTGGCTTCAGTATTCATTAGCTAAATAACGCTGGTACTGTATCGATTGCGGAAAACGTCGCGCTAACTGGTCGCCATAACGTGAAACGTCTGCGGCATTTCCCTGTTGCGCGGCGAAACGTATGTGTAACGCCAGGCTGCGTGCCGTCTCCGGCAGCGGCTGGTAAAGCTCTAATAATAGCGCTACGTTAGCCCACTGGTCATTTTCGACCGCGCTTTCAGCTTCGGCTAGTAGCGACGCTCCTTTACTCTGGTCCGCATCGAGCGCATACGACAAAGCAGCACGCGCTGCTTCTCTGTTTCCTGCCCGCAGATAACAATACCCCGACAGTTCATACGCATCGATACGGGCGTCTCCTTCCTGCGCACCCTTCGCCCGGATAAACTGTTGATGCGCTTCATCATACTGCCCTAAAGCGCAAAGAAACGCACCGTAATTGTTAGGGATGTAACCATTATGTGGCGCAATTCGCTGCGCGTGCTGAAAATGATAATGCGCTGCGGCAGTGTGCCCCTGCCGCTGAGCCAGCCGGGCCAATGCCAGGGGTACGCGGTAATCCTGGGGAGCGGCCGCCTGCGCCCGTAAGAGATTACGGCGCGCAGCAGGATAATCCTCTACCGCGAGGTAGTGCATACCCAGTTGCAAACGAAGCTCCGCTGCCCCCGGTTGGGTCGGCGAACGGACACAACCGCTTACAACAAAAACGGCCAGTAATGCCGTGCATATCCCTTTGCCCATCGCCTTTCCATCCTGTTATCGCTGTGGCTGGCAGCAGCCTGCCACGCAGAGACGGAATGGAAAACCCTGTTAGTCAGCCTTTCAGAGCGCCTTCACAGATATGGCTTCGCCCGCCATTTTCTTACGCAGGGTGCGTTTCGTACGGTCAATCACTTCCCCGGCCAACTGGCCGCAGGCGGCATCAATATCATCACCACGGGTTTTACGCACGATAGTGGTAAAGCCGTAATCCATTAACACCTTGGAGAAGCGGTCAATGCGGCTGTTCGAGCTGCGACCATAAGGTGCCCCGGGGAAGGGGTTCCATGGAATCAGGTTGATCTTACACGGCGTTTCTTTCAGCAATGCCGCCAGTTCATGCGCGTCATCGGTGCTGTCGTTGACATGATCCAGCAACACGTATTCGATCGTGACGCGTCCCTGGTTCGCATTGGACTTACCAATATAGCGTTTAACCGCCGCCAGGAAGGTTTCAATATTGTATTTCTTGTTAATGGGTACGATGTCGTCACGCAGTTTGTCGTTTGGCGCATGCAGCGAAATCGCCAACGCAACGTCGATCATGTCGCCCAGCTTGTCCAGGGCAGGCACAACGCCCGAGGTCGACAGGGTGACACGGCGTTTCGACAAACCAAAACCGAAGTCATCCAGCATAATTTCCATGGCCGGAACCACATTATTCAGGTTGAGCAACGGTTCACCCATGCCCATCATCACCACGTTGGTGATAGGACGCTGACCGGTCACTTTGGCCGCACCGACGATTTTTGCGGCACGCCAGACCTGACCAATAATTTCTGACACGCGCAGATTGCGGTTAAAGCCCTGCTGCGCCGTCGAGCAGAATTTACATTCCAGCGCGCAACCCACCTGAGAGGAGACACATAAGGTGGCGCGATCCCCTTCCGGGATATACACCGTTTCAACCAGCTGATCGCCGACGCGAATAGCCCATTTAATGGTGCCATCCGTTGAGCGCATCTCTTCAGCCACTTCCGGGGCGCGAATTTCGGTGAGTTCCATTAACCGGTTACGCAGCTTCTTGTTAATGTCGGTCATCTGCTCGAAATCATCGCAGCAGTAGTGGTAAATCCACTTCATCACCTGATCGGCACGGAAGGGTTTTTCACCGAGCGAGACAAAAAACTCACGCATTTGCTGACGGTTCAGATCCAGCAGGTTGATTTTTTGGCTTTTGGGTGAGACGGAAATAGGCGAGGTGGACGCGGACGTCACAATCTGTTCGGACATAATGTTCTCTGGCCTCGTTGTTACACGTTATGGCGCTGTTGGGAAAAGAAAAAAATTGCGCCTTCACTAAGCTGGCTCAATGAAGGCGCAATATTGTACAACATCTGCTGCCTGATAACAGGCTAGAGTTGCCCGTGTTCAGCAGATTTTTGTAAAGCCCTGTACGCGTCAGTCGTTAAGCAATTAACGGGTGCGCGGGCAGATTTCGTTTTCGCCGAAGAAATAGGCAATTTCACGAGCGGCTGATTCGGCAGAATCTGAACCGTGGGTTGCGTTCTCGGTGAAGCTGTCAGCGTAGTCTGCACGCAGTGTGCCAGCCAGCGCGTTAGCAGGGTTAGTTGCACCCATCAGGTCACGGTGACGCTGAACGGCATTTTCACCTTCCAGTACAGAAACCACAACCGGACCAGACGTCATGAATTCAACCAGACCGTCGAAGAACGGCTTGCCCTGGTGCTCTGCGTAAAAACCTTCAGCCTGCTCTTTGCTCAGCTGCAGCATTTTTGCGCCAACGATTTTGAAGCCTGCGCTTTCAAAACGGTTGTAGATGGCACCGATCACGTTTTTAGCGACGGCGTTTGGCTTGATGATAGAAAAAGTACGTTCGATTGCCATGATGACCTCTGTCTTGACGTTCTGAAGAAACCGAGGGCGCGCGCCCCGGCTAAGAAACGGCGCCGATTATAGGGGTTGAGTGTGACGTTGCCTATCACCGAACCCATAATTTATTGAAAAATCTTGATCTGAGTCGGGGCTAATACTTTTCAACTCTGATTTAGCGCAAAAAACACTCAGCCACGGGTAAAAACGACAGAGGCCAGCTGACCGGCCTCATCCATGACCACCAGCTGATAGTCCCCAGCCCGATCAAGAGGTAGCGACAGGGTGCCGTTCTGACTTTGCGTTTCGAGCGGCTCGCCGTTTAAAAACCACCAGCGCTGAACGCCCTGACCGCCCTGCACCGCGACCGGTATCACCAGCGTAGTATTGCCCGGCAGCGGCTGAACGCGCTGCCCGTCAATAACGCCAGTCACAATCAGCGGCGCGCTACTGCCCTGCTGCAAGGGCGGACACCGGGGATCAACCGCCGGTAAGCGCTGCGCCCGACGCTCCTGCGGCGGCAGCCAGGCTTCCAGCGGCAAAGGCCACACCAGACGTTCATGGCTGATGGCTCGCGGGCAATCCGCCGCAACCCGTAAGCCCTGTTCGTTCTGCCAGTAACGCAGGTGCAATCCGCTCAGGCTTTCCTGCCCCGGCGCCAGCAAGGTCGGCGGCAGCGTGTCGTTCAGCACCCAACTCTGCCGCCGTTGTCGGCAGTTTTCGTCTCCCTCGGGCAGCGGCTGCCCGCCGGGCCAGCAGATGCCTGCCACGCTGACCGACGCCGGTCGCGGATCGGTGGGGATTGCCCGCCCGGCCAGGCGGTTCATCAGTACGTTGTTAACCTGATTCATGACGGGAACCGCAGACGCGAAACCAAACTGCCCCGCAACCGGCGTTGCATCGGGTCGTCCGACCCAAACGCCAATCAGATAACGCGGATTGATTCCCACGGCCCAGGCGTCACGGTAGCCGTAGCTGGTGCCGGTCTTCCATGCCAGCGGTACCACCGCAGGCGCGCTGCCATTACCCGCAGGCTGAGCCTCACCGCCCAGAATACGGCGGATAATCCAGGCCGCACCGGGCGAAAGCAGTGGGCGTTCCTGTAAGGGCTGGTCTGCCATCCAGCGCAGCTGACCGGCGTTGCCATGTCGGGCAAAGGCGCTATAGGCCGCCACGATATCATCCATGCGCGCTCCGGTGCCGCCGAGAATCAACGACAGGTTAGGCTCTGCACCCGGTGGGAAACGTAGATTTAGCCCCACATTGCGCAGGCGTGCGGCCACATTTTTTGGGCCCAGCGCCTCCAGCAGCTGCACGGCGGGCAGATTGAGTGATCGCACCAGCGCCTCGCTGGCGCTGACCGGGCCATGAAAACCGGTATCGAAGTTACCCGGACGGTAATCGCCAAAACGACGTGGAACATCCTGCAGTAAAGACTCGGCATGGATGAGCCCCTCGTCCAGCGCCATGCCATAGACAAAGGGTTTCAGGACCGATCCCGGCGAGCGAACGCTGGCAATCATATCCACATGACCAAAACGGCTGTCGTCGCCGAAATCGGCGGAACCGACGTAGCCCCGCACCGCCATAGTGGTGTGATCCACCACCAGTATCGCCAGTGAGGTGCGCGGAGGAAGCTGGTTTTTCACATTCAGCGCCATGCTTTCCAGCTCGCGCTGCAGCGACGGATCCAGCGTAGAGACGATTTTATCGTGCGTAGTCATCGATAACAGTCGCCGCGCCAGTAACGGCGCCATCTGCGGCATCTGGCGCGGCGGGAGCCAGACCGGTTCCTGGCGGATTTCAGCGACCCGTCGGGGCGACCAGACATGATACTGCGCCAGCCGATCCAGCACCTTATTACGTGCCGCTTCAGCCCGCTCTGGCCAGCGATCGGGCCGCAGACGACTGGGTGCCTGTGGCAATACGGCCATTAGCGCCGCCTCGCCCCTTGTCATCTGTGACGGCGCTTTACCCAGCCAGCTCCAGCTTGCCGCTCCAATCCCTTCCAGCGTCCCGCCAAAGGGCGCACGATTAAGATAAAGCGTTAAGATATCGTATTTAGAGAGATGCCACTCCAGTTGCAGAGCACGCCAAGCCTGAATCAGCTTGCCCCGCAGCGTTCGCGGCTGTGGGTCGATGATTCTGGCCACCTGCATGGTTAAAGTGCTGCCACCCGAAATGACGCTGCCATGACGCAGGTCCTGCCAGGCCGCGCGAAGCAGGGCGAGCGGATTAATCCCGGGATGGTACCAGAACCAGCGATCTTCATAGGTCAGCAACGCCTGTATGTACGTCGGCGACACGTCAGCGGGAGTGACCGGATAGCGCCAGATGCCCTGGTCGTCAGCGAAGCGCCACAGGGGTGTGCCGTCCTCGGCGACCACCACACGTGCGGGCTGAACCTCTTTAAGGGGCAAGGGGAATAACCGATCCAGAATCAGCGGGATAAGCAGCAAGGCCAGAATAAAAAGCGGCAGGGCTACCCACCGCTTTTTGATGTGCCTGTTTTTGATCACAACCCGGCCCGGCTACTGTTGTACATGCAGCTGTTGCGGCGTCGCACCAATCGCCCGCCACTCAGGTACGTACATCGATTCCACCTGCGGTGGCGGCATATGGTAGCTGCCCGGCGTCACTGCGCGCGCCAGATACATCAGGGTTGCAGGACGATACGTATCCACTGCCAGCGCGGCAACGAAGCGATCGTCACGGAACTCAATATGCCGGATGTTGGCCTGCTGCATATCCATCATGCTCTCTTTTAACGCATCCGCACTGTCACCCAGGCTGGCACTGCTGTCTGCCAGATTCTGGTTTTCCAGCTCCAGTCCGGCCGGTAACAGATCCACGACCAGCGCATCGCTGATGCGGCGTTTCGCGGCCACGGTAAGACGGACCACCAGCAATTCACCGCTGCGAAGATTATTGAGATCCGCCGGTTTACCGTCCAGGGTGAAGTACTCTCGCTTAACAGACAGCATATGGCTGACCGGATTCGGCGGCGTCAGCGGATAACCCACCACGTTCAGGCTGCCATACAGCGGTGCCGTGCCGGGATTGCTCACGTCAACGCCTTGCGCCAGCTGTTGACTATCCAGCCCTTTATTCACAGGCCCACTGCTGCTTACGGGCGGTTGATCACCCTGTAATATCGCCTGCCAATCCTTACCCTGTGCGGTTTGCAGCGTGCGCGCCGCCAGGTAAAGCGCATTGTTCTCCTGGGTAGAGAGCCAGCGCTTGCCGTTCAGCTCTTTCGACAAAGAGAGCAGCAGGCTGTTTTGCAGTTCCGGCTGCAGCTGATATTCCGCTAACAGGGCGATCATCATCCCCTCATCGCGCACCGTACTGCCGTAGTCGCCAAACCAGCTGCTTTCAGGTCGTGACAGCGTGGCGCCCTGCATCACAGCCAGCGGCGAACGCTGTCCATCCCCCATCAGCTTCAGCGCGACACCCAACTGCATCAGCGCCAGCCCCGATTTGGCCTTGTCACGCTTTTCGTAAAGCGCACGCAACGCGCCCAGTGGCGCACGCTGCTGACGCGCCAGCACCAGGCCGGCATAAGCCTGAACGCTGAAACGCAATGCATCGGTGTCGGCACTGCCACCGGCGGTGATTTGTGAAGGATCCTGTAAATAACGCAGCAGCCGAGCGTTAGCCCGATCAATCACGTCAGGGGGCAAGGCATAGCCCGCTTCGCTGGCGCGCAGTAAAAAGTCAGTAACGTAAGGTGTGAGCCAGAACTCCTCTTCACTCTGCTTACTCCACAACCCAAAGCTGCCGTCAGCACGCTGCATCCCGGCCAGACGGGCGATGCCGGTGTCAACGGCGGCCCGACGAACGTCATCACTGCTGGTTTTTATCCCCATAGCGCTGAGCTGCGCCTGACTGGTATAGAGCGACGGCCAGAGACCGCTGGTGGTCTGCTCCAGACAGCCATAGGGATAGGCATAAAGCGCACTGATGTAGCTGGCGATATTTAAAGGCGGACGATTACTCAGGGTCAGTTGTCCACTCAGGGTTTCTGCATCCAGACCCGCAAATGCCGCCGCCGTGACCTGCCAGGGGCGATCGTGGTCAATCACAGCGGCAAAATTGAGGGTTTGCGCAGGATAAGGCGGCCTGACGCCAATCTTCCACGTCTGCTGGCTGGGCCGCACCGTCTCAACGGGCAGGTTCAGCCCTGAAATCTGCACCTGCACTTCGCCGTCACCAAACCCGGTTTTCGCCGTCACGGGCACCTGCAGGGTGGTCCTTTCGCCTTTTGCCAGCGTCACATTTTGTGTGGCCGCGCCCGACAGCGCTATCAGACCTTGGGCAGTCAAATCGACCTTCAGCGTTTGCGGCAGGTCCGTCAGATTGGTGATATCCAGCGCCAGTGAAGCGCTGTCGCCGCTGGCCAGAAAACGCGGCGTGGCCAGTTCGCTGACCAGCGGGGCAGCCACCACCAGCTTACGTTCGGCAGCGCCAAAGCTGTCATCGCTCCAGACCTGCGTCATTAAGCGCAACTCGCCGTTAAAGGCCGGAATGGGCAGCGTAATGGCACCCTTGCCGTTTTTATCCAGCGTAACGGCCTGCAACTGCTGCGCCACGATATTGACGTGGGTGACCGGTTTTTTACCGCCGCGCGTCATGGATTCGTCTTCACCGTCTCCGCCAAAGCGCAGAGCAGCCAGCCGTCCACCGCTTTCAATCAGTTGACCAAACACATCGTACTGATCGACGTTATAACGCTTGCGACCGAAAAAAGCCGTCCAGGGATCGGGCGTTTTATAATCCGTCACGCTTAACACACCGCTGTCTACCGCTGACAGCAGGACGTGCACCTTGTCAGGCAGCGGGCCGCCTTCACGGCTGGCCTGAACGTTCACCGTCAGGTTCTGCTCAGGACGAACCTTATCGGGTGCGTCCAGCGTCAGCGTTAAACGTCGCGCCTCGGTCGCCATCGGCAGATGTAACAGTCCGACCGCCCGTTTCGGCGTGGCACCACTGGTTTTGTCCCCTTCCCGCACCACGATGGCACTGAAATAGAGATCGTGGCGCTGCCAGTTGGCCGCGATCGGCACGTCCACCTGGGTTCCACCCTGCGGCACCGTTAAGGGTTGCCACCAGAGCGTCCCGCTGCTGGATTCCACCATCAGATAGCCTTTTCCGGCCGTGGGCGATTCGACCTGCAAATGGACGGTTTCACCCGGTTGGTATGCCGCTTTATCCAGCTTCAGTTTGACCTGGTCCGGACGCAGCGCGCCTGTACCATTGGTATTATCCTGCCAGTCATAGCCCGCCTGAAAACGCACGCTGCTGATGATTTTTTCACCCGACTGGACCTCAAGCCGGTAGCTGCCCCACTCAACCGGGAAGCTGACCTTGGTGCTGCCGTCAGCGGGAATGCTGACAGATTGCTCATCTTCCTGCAGGTCTTTGGCATCGTAACGTGACTGCCAGCCTTCACTGTCAGAGAAGCTCCAGTAGTAGTCACGCCGTTCACGAATTAAGCGTACGTCAAGCTTATCTGCCGCCAGCTTAGCGCCCTGACTGTTGGCATAAACAATATCGAATTCTGCCAGGCTGTTTTCCGGCACGGTCGGCTCATCGTGATAGCTGTCACTGCGGTAATCGTAGATCGCCTTATTGCCAAACAGCGGACGGATACCGGGCAACGCGTCCGCCGGCCAGATGGCCTGAGTAGCACGTCGGGTGACCGGACGACCGCCGGTTTCCAGCAGGCTGGCCTGCAGTATCAGGTTCAGCGGTGAGTGAAGTTGATCCCACTGATTATCCACGGTCAGTTGCGCCTTGCCGTTGGCGTCAAGCTTAAGATCGACATCGTCCAGACTGCGCTTCAGGCCCTGTTCGGTGATGTCACCAAACTGGTAGCCCGGCAGCGCAGCAACCGCCTCACGGGCCGGACGCAGATAGAGCTGTCCCTGCAGCTGATTCCCTGCTGCAGGCGCGCCATACAGATAGCGCCCCTCAATGTCGAACGTAATATCGGCATCCGCAGGCTGGGGTTGTTCATCGTTTTTCAGCGTTAATGCCATGCGCTCAGGCAGAAAATCCTCAACGCGGAAATGCCACTGCCGCAGCTGGTTATCACCGGTATTCAGCCGCAGCATCCAGCCGCCGGTCATCGCCGAAGCCGGTAAAGCAAACCGCTGCTGATAGAAACCGTCCTGCGGCTGCCAGACCACCGTGCGCACGACCTCGCCGTCGGGCTGTACCAGCTCAGCCTTAACCGGTTGGGCAGGTAAAGGCTTGCCGTCCGCATCGCGCAGCAGCGCATTGACGATCACCGTTTCGCCAGGCCGATAAATATCTCGTGGGCCGAAGACGAAGAGCTGTTTGTCATAGCCTTCGGGCCCCGCTACGGGGAATTCTGCTAAATCCAGAGCAGGACGCGCCAGGTCGATCAGCGAAGTTTGTTCGCCCTTCATGGCCAGCAGGAACTTGCCTTTTTCGTCTGCATTAAGGCGCAAATGACCGCTGCTGTCGCTGGTGCCGTTTTGCAGCACCTGGCCTTTATCATTCAACAGCCTGATACTGACGCCGGAAAGCGGTGCGCCGTTTTCCAGACTCTGTGCGAAGAGTTCAAACTGGGTGGGAAAGCGGTGCAGCGACAGGCCGATATCGCTCAGGGTAAACAGCGTCGCAGGCATGCTGTAGTGATAATTGCCCGCCTGCTTCATAACCGCCAGATAAACCCCTGGCTGCTGAAGCGGCTTAATGTCTTTCAGCGGCAACTGCAGTTTTTCCCGCGTGTTACGGGCCGGGTTGAGTTCAAAGCGGCCGGTATACACCAGTTGGCTGGTTTTCAGCAGCTCCTGAGATTGCCAGGTAGAGAGGTTGTTACCGTAATTCCACTGGGAAAGGAATTCCGCCAGGCCCGCATTTTTGATTCGGAAAAAATCCACATCCACCTGGTCTACGTTCAACGCCAGTACCGGCAGCCCCTGCGCGATACGCAACGGCAACAGGGAGCCTCGGCTGGCAAAGCCCACCATCGGCTCAATGTCGCGGGTAGTGATTTTTTTGCTGTAGGCCGTTGTCAGCGTCTCACCGCTGGCGGCGCGCAAGCCCGAATCGACGGTCACGGTGAAGTGACGAGAGGGTTCAGGATGGCGAAAACGCAGGGCTTTACGATTGCTGGAAAGCTCCCAACCACCATCGACTTTGCCGTGTTTATCGTCGATCAACCTGACCTTTTGCGCCAGATCCTGCTTGTCATCCAGCGGCTGATTAAAGGTTAAAACCAGCGCCGCCGCGCCATCAAGCTGTAATTCAGAGAGATCGATAATGGTGAGTGGTTTGCTGGCCTGCGCGCTGGCTGCAGGGGTTTCTGCACTGACAGGAAAAACAGGTAAGGTGGCGACAGACAGCAGCGAACCACCGATCAGCATGCTGAACAGCAGCCGGTTAATGCGTTTTTTCATGGTAAATCCTTCACCGGGCCCCAGGGGAATTGTTATATAACGCTGGGCAATTTCACATTAACGCTCGCATTTAATCAACGCTTCTCTTGAGATGGTGTGCACATTACCCGACACTGGCATGACAGATTGCTGAGATGAGGTTGTTATGACGACGCCACTGTTTGTGTCCGCCGACTGGTTACAAGAACACTACAACGATGAAACGCTGCAGGTACTGGACGCACGTATGCTGCCGCCAGGCATGGATGCGGTTCGCAATATCCAGGCTGAATACCTGGCGGGTCATTTGCCCCAGGCACCTTTCTTTAATATTGAAGCACTTTCCGATCACACCAGCCCCTATCCGCATATGCTCCCGCGCGCTGAAAGCTTTGCCGTGACCATGCGCGAGCTTGGCGTCAACAGTGATAAACATCTGATTGTTTATGATGAGGGCAACCTGTTTTCTGCCCCGCGCGCCTGGTGGATGCTGCGCGCTTTCGGCGTCGCCCAGGTTTCCATTCTGGCTGGCGGTTTGCAGGGCTGGAAAGCCGCAGGCTTTGCGCTGGCGGAGGGGGAAGTGAGCCTGCCTGAGGGCGAATTCGAGGCTGAGTTCGATGACGGGCTGGTGAAACGCCTGACTGACGTGCTGTTGATTAGCCATGAAGGCGGCGCACAGATTGTGGATGCCCGAGCGGCTAACCGCTTCAATGCCGAGGTAGATGAGCCGCGCCCCGGCTTACATCGTGGGCACATCCCCAACAGTCTGAATCTGCCGTGGAACCTGTTGGTTGAACAGGGACAACTGAAGCCAGAGTCCGAACTGCGCGCCCTGTTTGCCCAGGCGGGCGTGGACCTGACGCAACCCGTTGTCGCCACCTGTGGCTCAGGCGTTACGGCGGTCGTGTTGATTCTGGCGCTGACGTCGCTGGGCGTTCGGGAGGCTACGCTCTATGACGGTTCCTGGGGCGAATGGGGAAGCCGGGACGATTTGCCGATTGCGAAATAAGAAGACGCGCGGCCGGTGAGGCCGCGCGCGTTGTCAGATAATACGCTGACCGCCTTTGAACTCGCGCAGGAAACTCCCCCAGCGACGTTCATAAAAGGGCGTGATGTGGGCGGTAAAGAAGTGGCTGATGCCGCGATCGTCTGCCGTGACCTCGCAGATATCAATGGGTGCGTCATCCAGTAACGTGTCGCTGGCGACGCTGCCAGCGGCCTGAATAATGGCCTCAATATCGCTGTCCGCTTCAATCCCAATCAGCAGGTTAGGTTCCTCATCCGCGCGTTCACGAATGCTGGCAACAAAGGCGCGTTTCACCTGCTTATATTTGCTGAGCAGTTGGGTCAGAGAGTCAATCATCTGGGCAGGCGGTTCTGCCACTTCCGACAGCAGCAGTGACTGCCCGCCTTCCAGCACGCTTTGCTGAGTGAGTGCACTGCCCTCTTCGCCCAGCAGATGGCTGATTTCCGCCGCGGAGAACTCTTTTCCCGTCGGCAGTTTTGGGTTCAAAAACAGGGTTTCGCCACGCGTCATGTCAAACAGGGTGCGCACGGGTAAACGTAAATACGCCTGTTCGCTCTCAACGGCTTCGCTCATCGCCTGTTCGGAGGTAAAAAACGGAATGACGCTGCTGCCATCCTCTTTTTCCCAGTGCTGGAGATCCACCGGCGTACTGGCATCCAGTTGCTGGCTGGTGCTTTCGCCGGGCACCCAGACGTCAGCTTCCAGCAACAGCTGGAAAAATTCAGGCCGGTGCGCAGGCTCGGTCGCGGCCAGCTTCAGTACCTCTTCAAGACGGTTCATAGTTTACTTCTACCTTGAGAAAGCGGTGACCAGGTCACCGCTGGATTGCGCTTATTTCAGTAACAGGTTGGCGAGGGTACGGACACCCAGACCGGTTGCCCCGGCAGCCCACTGATCGACCGCGCTTTTGCGATAGGTCGCTGAGCAGTCAATATGTAACCAGCCCTGCTGATAGTGGCTGACGAAGTACGACAGGAACGCGGCAGCGCTGCTGGCACCTGCCGAATGCGCCGGACTGGCAATGTTATTAAGATCGGCAAAGTTCGATGGCAGATGGTTGCGATGGAATTCCGCCAGCGGCAAACGCCAGAAAGGTTCGTTTTCGCTGACTGCGCTGCCCATCACCGACTGCGCCAGGCCATCGTCAAAGGTAAACAGCGCGTGATAATCATTGCCGACCGCCGTCTTCGCGGCACCGGTCAGGGTTGCCGCATCGATCAGAAGCGTCGGGTTCTGCTCGCTGGCATCAATCAGGCCATCAGCCAGTACCAGGCGGCCTTCAGCGTCGGTGTTCATCACCTCTACCGACTTGCCGTTGCGGTAGCGAATGATGTCGCCCAGTTTGAAGGCATTGCTGCTGACCATGTTATCCGCGCAGCAGAGGTAAAGTTTGACCCGCTTATTCAGCCCGCGCGCGATCGCCAGCGCCAGCGCACCGGTGACGGTGGCCGCACCGCCCATGTCCGACTTCATTGAGTCCATGCCAGCGCTCGGTTTCAGGCTGTAGCCGCCGGTATCAAAGGTAATGCCTTTGCCCACCAGACAGGCGTAAACAGGCGCCTCGCTGTCTCCGGTTGGGTTGAAATCCAGCGCCAGAAAGACCGGCGGGCGGTTAGAGCCGCGCCCCACGGTGTGCAGCCCCATGTAGCCTTGTTCGCGTAGGTCGTCGCCTTTGGTGATGCGATAGCTGACGGCCTCACCACCCAGCTCACTGAGTAAGTCAATGGCGCTGTGCGCCAGCGTTTCCGGGCCCAGATCGTCGGCTGGTAAATTAATGGTGTCGCGCACCCAGCCAACAATTTTGCGGCGGCGATCGAACTCCGCCTGCTCGTGTTCACCCAGTTGCGGCCAGTCCACCTGGTTTTTGCCCTTAGGCCCGCGATAACCCTGCCAGAATGCCCAGCACTGCTCAAGGTGCCAGCCTTCGCCAGCCAGTGACACATGACGAATGCCCTGGCCATCCAGTTTACGGGCGGCTCGTTGAATGGTCATCAAGGCATCCGCTTCACGCAGGTGCAGGGTCATGCCGTTATCATTGCTGCTTAACAGCGCTTTTTCGCCCCAGCGCGCATCGGCGGGCTGGCTGCTGAGCGTAATATTCATCGGTTGTGTATTCATTGTAGGGCTCCGTATTCGTTATTCGTTTCATCCAGCCTGTTTTAAGACGGCTTTTTCATTCAGATGTTACGCTGCACGCCGCAGATGTTGTCGGCGCACAGTTTGTCAGCCTCGGCTGGCAAATGCATCATGACTTCATGAGTTCACGCAGGCGCGTAACGGACTTCTGCACCAGCGCGATGGCATAATCGATCTCGTCTTCCGTGGTAAAACGGCCCAGCGAGAAGCGAAGCGAGCTGTGTGCCAGCTCTTCGTTCAGGCCAAGCGCACGCAGGACATAGGAGGGTTCAAGACTGGCAGAAGTACAGGCCGATCCAGACGACAGCGCAAGATCTTTTAACGCCATGATCAATGACTCACCTTCAACGTCAGTGAAACTTACGTTGAGAATGTTGGGACAGCTGTGCTGCAAATCGCCATTTACGCTGACGCCGCCGGTCTGGCGCAGCCCCTGCCACAGCCGATCCCGAAGGGCAGACAAGCGGGCCATCTCTTCTTCGCGGACTTCACGGGCAATGCGATAGGCTTCACCCATCCCCACGATCTGGTGCACAGGTAAGGTGCCCGAGCGCATATTGCGTTCATGGCCGCCACCATGGATTTGTGCATCGATCTGAACGCGCGGCTTACGGCGCACATACAGCGCGCCGATCCCTTTGGGGCCATACACTTTATGGGCGGAAAAGGACATCAGATCGACAGGGAGTTCACTCAGATCGACAGAGAGCTTACCTACGCTCTGTGTGGCATCAACATGGAACAGGATGCCACGTTCGCGACAGAGCGCGCCCATCGCGGCGATATCCTGAATCACGCCAATTTCATTGTTCACGTGCATGATCGACACCAGAACGGTGTCATCGCGCAGTGCAGCACGCAAATCCTCAATCGCGATCAGACCATTCGCGGCGGGCGTCAGCCAGGTGATCTCGAAGCCTTCACGTTCAAGTTGCAGGCAGGTATCAATCACCGCTTTATGTTCGGTTACGCTGGTAACGATGTGCTTGCCGCGCGCCTGATTAAAGTGGGCTACGCCTTTAATGGCGAGGTTGTCGGATTCGGTGGCACCGGAGGTAAACACGATTTCACGCGGGTCAGCATTCACCAGCTCTGCCACCTGATTACGCGCAACGTCTACCGCTTCTTCGGCCTGCCAGCCAAAACGGTGTGAACGGGAGGCCGGGTTACCAAACGTGCCATCCAGCGTCAGGAATTGCATCATTTTGCTGGCCACACGCGGATCGGCCGGCGTGGTAGCGGCGTAATCCAGGTAAATCGGTAATTTCATTGCGCTACAGCTCCGTATAGAAAATCATACGTATTTATAGCAGATTCAGCCCCTACCGCGTTAGCAGTAAGGGCCGGAGAAGAGGAGGATTACGAGGCGCGAAGGTTCACGTTGATTTCCTGAGAACGGGAGTTCTGGAAACGGCGGTTGTCATTGGCGTTCTGACGGTCGGCCACGTCCAGGATTTCCTGATTATTCACCAGCTCAGCCAGCGTAATGTTGTTCAGGAACTCACTAATGCGCACACTCAGATCGCGCCACAGGACGTGAGTCAGGCAGCGTTCGCCGCCCTGGCAGCCCTCTTTGCCCTGACACTTGGTGGCGTCCACGGACTCATCTACCGCCGTGATCACTTCTCCCACCGCAATCGCATTGGCTTCTTTACCTAGCAGATAACCGCCGCCCGGCCCGCGGACGCTTGCTACCAGGCCATGCTTGCGTAAACGCGAGAATAACTGCTCCAGATAGGAGAGCGAAATGCCCTGGCGTTCAGAGATATCTGCCAGTGGAACCGGGCCCTGGTGAGAGTGAAGGGCAACGTCCAGCATGGCGGTAACAGCATAACGTCCTTTGGATGTCAGTCTCATAGCATACAACCTCAATAGCGTCCGGTTATCGGAGGATTAGCGAAGATGGCAGCAAGTCTGACATTCCTGAGTAATTTGGTCAACTATTTAACCAAGTAAATTACTCAAGTATTTAACCTGGTAATTTACTCAACTATTATTCGCCGTCCGTTCTGGTTCCTTTTCGCTTCTCGAAAGACGAGAGCATACCGCGCAAAATATTGAGCTCATCGCGTTCAGGACGGGCGCGCGTATACAGACGACGCAGTTTGCTCATGACCTGGCCCGGGTTGGCTTCACGGATAAACCCGCTTTCCAGCATCATGTTTTCCATGTGCTGATAGAAGCGTTCCAGATCATCCACCAGCGGATAAGGGGAAGCGTCGTACTGCGGTTTTGGGGTTTGGTTCTCTTGCGCCTGAAGCCAGGCCATACGCACTTCATAAGCAATGATCTGCACGGCCATCGCGAGATTCAGCGAGCTGTATTCCGGATTCGCCTGAATGGCCACGTGGTAGTGACACTTTTGCAATTCGTCGTTTGTCAGTCCGACGCGTTCACGGCCAAACACCAGCGCGACAGGCGCCTGCTGCCCTTCTTCAATACTTTTCACGCCGCATTCCCGGGCGTCCAGCATCGGCCACGGCAGAGATCGCGAGCGGGCGCTGGTGCCGACCACCAGGCTGCACCCGGCAATGGCTTCATCCAGGGAGTCTACAATCTTTGCCTCACCGATAACATCACTGGCACCCGCTGCCAGAGAGATAGCCTGAGAGTCTGGCTTCACCAGCGGATTCACCAGATAGAGGTTAGTTAACCCCATGGTTTTCATGGCGCGCGCTACGGAGCCCATGTTGCCGGTATGAGAAGTTTCCACCAGCACGATACGAATATTTTGCAGCATAAGAGTTGGGATCGGTCAGAAAATGATGACGCGTACTCTAACATAAAGCAGGACATTTACCGAACACCCTGCTATACTCCGCGCCGTTTTCCCCGTTCTTTAACATCCAGCGAGAGATACCGATGCATCCAATGCTCAACATTGCCGTGCGCGCAGCGCGCAAGGCCGGAAATTTAATTGCCAAGAATTATGAAACCCCGGACGCTGTCGAGGCCAGCCAGAAAGGCAGCAACGACTTCGTAACGAATGTTGACCGCGACGCAGAACGCCTGATTATCGAAGTCATTCGTAAATCTTACCCAAAACATACCATCATCACTGAAGAAAGCGGTGAGCTTGAGGGCGAAGATCAGGATATTCAATGGGTAATCGATCCGCTGGATGGTACCACCAACTTTATTAAACGCCTGCCCCACTTCTCTGTTTCTATTGCCGTTCGTATTAAAGGCCGTACAGAAGTGGCTGTCGTTTACGATCCTATGCGTAATGAACTGTTCAGCGCCGTACGCGGACAGGGCACGCAGCTGAATGGTTACCGCCTGCGCGGCAGTATCGCTCGCGATCTGGATGGCACCATTCTTGCCACCGGTTTCCCCTTCAAGCTCAAACAGCACGCCCCAGCTTATATGAACATCATGACCAAGCTGTTTACGCAGTGTGCCGATTTCCGTCGCACCGGCTCCGCTGCGCTGGATCTGGCGTACGTCGCCGCAGGCCGCGTTGATGGCTACTTTGAAATTGGTTTGAAACCGTGGGATTTCGCGGCGGGTGAACTGCTGGTGCGCGAAGCGGGCGGACTGGTCACTGACTTCACCGGCAACCACGGCTACCTGCATTCAGGCAACATCGTTGCCGGTAACCCTCGCGTGGTGAAATCGCTGTTATCGGCGATGCGCGAAGAGCTGAGCGAAGCGCTGAAGCGCTAACAGAAAAGGCGGCACGATAACGTGCCGCCTTTCTTATTGCCTTGGGATTAACGACGTTCGTGCGTTAACACCTGACGTGGCTGAGTACGACGTCCTACCATTCCCATCACGCCTGCCAGTACCGCTTCAATAATCAGGATAAAGAAAGCATACCAGCTGGCTTTCGCGGTTGCTTTCGCCGCCTGCTCGCCGGCTTCACGCGCTTTCTGCTCTGCCTGTTTTTTCAGTTCCTGATATTTCTGCATAGCCTGTTGATAGCTTTGTTCTGCCTGATTGACGATCTGTTCAGCTTCCTGATCGCTTTTTCCGGTCCGCGCTTTAATAATATTTTTTAAAGCATCACGATCGGCGGCCTGTAAAGTATCTGAATGACGAGCAATAACGCCTTTAAACCAGTTTGCTAAATCTGTGTCTGCCGTTTGTGGATGATTAGCCGTGTTATTTGCCTGATTTTCGGCATTCTGCGCTTCATTATTCGCATCCTGCTTCAGATTTTCCGGTTGTAATTCAGGCTTACCCGTTTGACGCAGCGTCGTTTCCAGTTCTTGCTGCATATTGTCTAAATTAATATTGTTTTGCTGCAGTTTCTCTTTAGCCATTTGCGTAACCGATGGCGCAGCGGCTGAAATACCACTTCCTACTGCCTGGAAACCCGTACCAAGAATATTCATGGCGCCGCCTAATACGCTACTGGCGAGGCTCACGGCCAGATAAATAGTTAAGACGGTACTAATACCAAACATCAGCAAGCCGTGCAGTGCGCCTTCACGCTGCGCCAGGCGACCGGCGACGTAGCTACCGGCGGCAATAGCGATCAGCATTTCAATGGCCGTCCAGACCAGGGCACCCGTTCCCAGATGTTTAAATGGATTATCTTCCTGCAAAGGGTCAATGGTGGTAGCACCAATTGCCGTACCCAGCAAGGTTAATAATATGTGAATAATCAAAGCACAAATTACACCGGCAAAAACGGCACTCCAGGAAATGCGTTTAAGGGGTAAGCCTGCCGCTCCGGTGACGAGCGGATCGTTGTAGCCATTATTAATACGGGTATCAGCCATGAGATATTTCCCTCGCAACACATAGCAGGTGAGTGTCGTTTTTTTCATTCCCAGACAGGGGTTCGCAATAACTATAAACAGCGTAGTCAGTGAAAACTATTTTCACCACTCAACGTGCAAGAGAAAATAAAAATAGTTGCGAAGCGAAAATGCGAGGATCCCGGCAGCGGGGAATATCTTCCGCCGCCGCAGAAATTAAAAGGGTCGGATACCGCCGGTAAAACCAGGCTGAGCAGACTGCCAGAGCGCACAGCCCACAACAATCAACGTCAGGCTGCCCACTAACGCCAGCACAGGCAACAGGCTGCGCGCACCTTTACCCACCTGGCTGTCCGCGCCAAGACGCTGCGCCAGCGCGCGGGAACGCTGCACCAGTAAGCCAATGGCAGAAATGGTCAGGGCGGTCCCCACCGCCATAACGGCGGCAGAAAGGACGCCCCACAGATACACGCCAATCACTTTAGAAAACAGCAGCATCATGATCGCGCCTGAGCAGGGACGCAGCCCCATGGAGATCACCACCAACAGCTGCGTTTTGCCATTAACGGCGCCCGCCATTTGCTGTGCGCTGGGCAAATGCGCATGGCCACAGCCACAGTGTTCATCATGCTGATGATGAGGGCGCAGCGCATGAATCCTCATTGTCGGCTGAGGACGCAACAGCAGCCAAAGCGCCTTTATCGCCCGGTAGCCTATCCAGATACCCAGGGCAATAACCAACACATAACTGCTCTTCTCCAGCCAGAAACTGCTGAGGTGCAGCTGCCGCGATGAGGTTTTCAGCACCACCAGCATCAGCGTGACCAGGATGATAGCCACTGAGCCCTGTAGCAACGAGGCCAGTAGCGTGAGTTTCATGCTGGTTTTTAGTTTTGCCGGATGCGTTGCCAGAAAGGTCGTGATCACGACTTTACCGTGACCTGGCCCTAAGGCATGCAGGACACCATAGATCAGGCTGAATGCCAGTAACGACAGTCCGGCATGATGAGGCTGCTCGGCAACCTGCTGCAGGAGCTGAGTCATCTGGCGATGCAGCACTTTTTGCCAGAGCACGCTTTGCAGAAGTATCTGGGGCCAGTGCAGCCAGATGGCCGCGCCCAGAGTAACCAACCCTGCCGTAAACAGTGCCAGCGGCCACAGCCGTTTTTTGGCTTGGGTCGTGAGCGTCAGTGACATGTCAGTATTACCGTTTGTGCAAACTGCCTTCCCAGATCCATATCCTCAGGCGGCGCATCTGCCTTGTCGAGCGAGAGCGCATACTGTTTCAAAGAGTCATCCGGTTTGGGCGTATGTAAGGTGAATGCACAGCGTGACTGTAAAGCTTGCGGTACAGTTAACGCCTCAGGTTTGTCGTAGAACATATCCACGAAGTAGGTCGGATCGAAGGTTAAAATCTCAAAGCGTTCATTTTTGAGTAAAGGCGGCTCGGCCAGTGGCAGAACAAATTCCAGTACCGCCTTATTGCCGCTGCGCGACAGATTGTATTCCGTTGGTAAATTCAAGAACTTCACCCGCTGCTTGTTATGCCAGATTTCGGAAAAGTAATGTTGCCCGAGCACGTTCGCCATCACACCCGCCGCCAGTTTCTTCCATACCACCGTTCCCGGTTTGGCATCGCTCGCGTCATACAGCAGGTCGGCGGAGGTAATCTCATCCATGGTCCACGTCATTTTCAGGCCGGTAAAACGATCGTCCTTCGTGACCAGCTCGGTTTTCATATCAATAAAGCTGTGTGGATGTGCCAGCGCTGACGAACTGACCAGGGTAAATAGTGCAAAAAACATGCGTCTCATAATGTTATAAAGTAACGTTCCTGATGAAAAGGTTTCTTAAGTAACAAAATTTTGTGACCCGCCTTAAACCTCTGAACAAAAAAACGGGTAAACCGTTCAAGGGTTCATGAGGTTGACTATTCTTAGCTAAAAATAGCCTGCTGGAATAATGATTGATGAGTTCTGCTACATCTTCAGCACCACTCTTCACCGGTTCACAGCGTCGCTGTCATCTGTTGTTACTGCTGTTTCTGCCCGCTCCCGCACTGACGCTTAAAAGATTAAGCCTGCTAAACGGAGTGGACATCGCCACCGCGAGACAGGACATCGCGGAAGTGGGTGATGAGATACAGCGCTATCATCGACTGGAACTCCATCAGATGGTGGATGGCAGCCTGCGCATTCATGGTACAGAGCTGGATCGACGCATTTGCTTAATCCATAATTTGCGACGCAGCCTGCGACTGTCGCAGGCCTTTGTCTGCGAGCATTTTGCCGCGCCCTTACGCCTGCGTCTGAAGCAGATGAAAATTGAAAAAGCGCTGTACGATGAAACCAATTTACAGGCGCTGATCCAGCACTGCAGCCTGTGCCTTAATCGCCCGTTCAGCACGCGCGATCAACTCTTTTTACAAATATTTATGAAATACGGCCTGTGCCAGCGCCAGCCTGCGATCTTTACGGCGCAGCAGCAGGCATGGCTGTCAGCGAAAGCAGAACGTCAGGCCGCAAAAGATGTTATTCATCACTGGCAAAAGCGCTGTCATCTGACGCCGGACGCCAGCGAAACGGATTTCTGGACGCTGTTATTTAGCCTGATCCATTTTCCGGACGCCAACCGTGTCGACCATCCCAGCGAGCAGCGACTGATGCGCGCCACACAGCGGCTCATTGATGATTTTGAGCACGTCGCCGGCACCACTTTTCATGACCGCACCGAACTCCAGCAGCAGTTATATACCCACCTGGCACAGGCGCTGGATCGCACCTACTTTACAATGGCTATTGATGACAGTGTGGCACAAGACGTAACCAGGCTTTATCCGCGCCTGCTGCGCACCACACAGCAGGCACTGGACGCTTTCGAGCAGACATTTCAGGTTCAGTTCGCGCCGGAAGAGGTCAGCCTGGTGACGGTGATTTTGGGTGCGTGGCTGATGCAAAGCAGCGCATTGCAGGAAAAACAGGTGCTGCTGCTCACCGGTGACGATCCCGAACTGGAACAGGATGTCGAGCAGCAAATCCGCGAGATCACCTTGCTGCCTGTTAACATCACCTATCAGCGCGTTGAAGATTTCCAGCGCGACGGCGCACCGCGCGAAGTCGATGTCATTATTTCGCCTTATGTCACCTCGCTGCCCCTTTTCTCTCCCCCACTTATCCACGCCGAACTGCCGCTGACTGAATACCATCAGCAGCGCATTCGCTATTTGCTGGAATCCTGACGCGGCCGCAGGAACAGTGCGGGCAGTGCCACCAGCGCCATCACCCAGAAGAGATGACCGTGCAGGTGAGTAAAGAGTACGCCGCAAATCATGGTCATGACGGCAATTCCGCCGCCCATTGCCAGCGCCGAATAGAGCGACTGCAAACGGATCACATCCGCCCCCTGCCGTGAAGCGATAAAGCGCATTGCGGCCAGATGACATACCGTAAAGCTACCGCAGTGGAGTAGTTGCCCCACAATCAGCAGCGGCAACGCGGTGCTGGCGCCGAGCAGTCCCCAGCGAACCAGCGCACAGATGCCTGACAGCAACAGCAGATCCCGTGCGCGCCAGCGGTGAAACAGTCGATGGCTTAAGGCAAACACCACGATTTCCGCTACCACGCCCAGCGACCACAGATAACCCACTACCGATGCAGAATAACCGCTCTCCTGCCACCAGATGGCGCTGAAACCATAATAAGCCGCATGCGCGCCCTGTAATAACGTCACGCACACCATAAAGCGCCAGACCGCGTTTTCCTTTATCAGATCGCGCCAGGCCTGCCAGCCTCCACCGACTCTGCCCTGCCTTTCGCTGCCCTGGGGATGGGTACGCGGGGTAAGCAGCATTCCTGCCAGCATACTGACCAACCCAACCGACAGCAGCATTAAGATCGCCTGCGAAGAGAAGGCGCTCACCAGCATACCGGTCAGGGCTGAGCTAATCACAAACGCCAGCGAACCCCACAAGCGAACGGGCCCGTAGGCAAGGCCAATCTGCTGCGTCCAGGTGGCGGCCAGTGCATCGCTTAAAGGAACCAGCGGCGAGAAAAACAGGTTAAAACCGGTCATGACTAACAGCAGCCACATCCACTGCTGCCCAACCCAATAGCCCGCCGCAATAAAGCAGGTCAGCAGGGCCAGCAGGCGTAATGCCGTAATCAATTGTCCGGGATTTTTAACCTGAGAGGCGATGAATAAACTGCCCACAAAGCGCGCCACCATGCCGCACCCCAATAGCAGGCCAATTTGTTCAGCATTCAGGCCCACACCTTTGAGCCAGACGCCCCAGAAAGGAAGATAAATGCCGTAGCAGAAAAAGTAGGTGAAGTAGCTTAGTCCAAGCCACTTGGCGGAGCCGATTGCCATGTTCCCTCCAGCAATGATGCGTCCAGGCAATGATATGTGGTCGTTACTTTGTCAGAGCCGGGTTATGCAGGCAATAAAAAAGGATGGCCATGGCCATCCTCTTGTCAGACTGTGTTTTCAACAGAAAGGATTATGCGTAAACCGGCAGGCGCGCACAGATATCCAGTACTTTCTGCTTGGTACGCTCAATGGTGGCTTCATCGTTGATGTTGTCTAACACATCCGCGATCCAACCGGCCAGTTCGCGTACGTCTGCTTCTTTAAAGCCACGGCGCGTAACGGCAGGCGTACCAATTCGAACACCAGAGGTGACAAACGGGCTTTTCGGATCGTTTGGCACGCTGTTTTTGTTTACGGTGATATTCGCGCGGCCCAGTGCGGCATCGGCTTCTTTACCGGTCATGTTTTTGCTGACGAGATCGATCAGGAACAGGTGGTTATAGGTGCCGCCTGATACGATGTTATAGCCACGCGCGATCAGCACTTCTACCATTGCCTTAGCGTTTTTGGCGACCTGCTGCTGGTAGGCTTTAAACTCAGGCTCCATGGCTTCTTTGAAGGCCACGGCTTTACCGGCGATCACGTGCATCAGCGGGCCGCCCTGTCCACCAGGGAAGACGGCTGAGTTAAGCTTTTTGTACAGATCTTCATCGCCGCCCTGCGCCAGGATGATACCGCCGCGCGGACCAGCCAGGGTTTTGTGCGTCGTGGAGGTCACGATATGTGCATGTGGAACCGGGTTAGGGTAAACATCCGCAGCAATCAGACCGGCAACGTGCGCCATATCCACAAACAGCCATGCGCCAACGCTGTCAGCGATTTCACGCATTTTAGCCCAGTCGCAAATCCCGGAATACGCCGAGAAACCGCCGATGATCATTTTAGGCTTATGAGTCTGTGCCAGCTCGGCCAGCTCGGTATAGTCAATTTTACCGGTTTCGTCGATGCCGTAAGGCACAACGTTGTACAGTTTGCCCGACAGGTTAACCGGTGAACCGTGTGTCAGGTGACCGCCGTGTGCCAGGTTCATGCCCAGAATGGTATCGCCTGGCTGCAGCAGCGCGGTGAAAACGGCAAAGTTAGCCTGAGAACCAGAATGAGGCTGCACGTTCGCATAGTCAGCGCCAAACAGGGCTTTAGCACGGTCGATAGCCAGTTGTTCAACAATGTCTACGTATTCGCAGCCACCGTAGTAGCGCTTGCCCGGATAGCCTTCGGCATATTTGTTAGTGAGCTGAGAACCTTGCGCCTGCATAACACGCGGGCTGGTGTAGTTTTCAGAAGCAATCAGTTCAATGTGCTCTTCCTGACGCACTTTCTCTTGCTCCATCGCCTGCCACAACTCGGCATCATAATCGGCAATGTTCATTTCACGCTTTAACATCCGCATCTCCTGACTGGCTATCTTTAAATCGGCAATTTACGCCCCCTGAGGGCGAAGGCAGACAGTGTAAACCGTTTTATCGGGGTAAGGTAGGGTGAATTCCCTCTTTTTACGCAAACGTTTGGCTACCGAGACGCCATGCCTTTTTATCCCTTTTTTGCAACGATTGCCCGCCAATATCATTTTTTCACTCTGTAAAAGATTTTTTGCGCTTTTGTCGCGAAAACCGGCCAGTTGCTGCCAGTAAAACCCAGCATGAGATTTACAGCATGAAAGAAATGATCATAAGATGCATTTAAAATGCAACTTTAAATGAGGTGTTGCCATGCTTGATGCTCAGACTATTGCTACCGTGAAATCATCCCTTCCCGCCCTTGCCGCCTGCGGCCCCGATCTGACTGCTCATTTCTATGACCGCATGCTTGCTCAGCATCCTGAACTAAAAAATGTCTTTAACATGAATAATCAACGTAACGGCGGGCAGCGTGAAGCCCTGTTCAATGCGATATGTGCCTACGGCGCAAACCTCGAAAACCTGACAGCGATACTGCCGGCCGTTGAAAAAATTGCGCAAAAACATACCAGCCTGAATATTCAGCCCGCGCAGTATGCAATTGTGGGTGAGCATTTACTTGCTACCATCAAAACCCTGTTGAATCCCGGTGATGACGTGCTGGCAGCATGGGGACGTGCTTACGGTGTACTGGCGGATGTGTTTATCCAGCGCGAAGAAGCGATTTATCAGGCATCGGAGCAGCAAAAAGGCGGATGGCGCGGGACGCGGCCGTTTCGCATCAGCGCGATTGAGCAGCAGAGTGCCGTGATTAAAAGCTTTACTTTTACGCCTGTGGACGGGGGTCCGGTTGCCCCCTTTAAACCCGGTCAGTATCTGACGCTTCACTTGCAGCCCGCAGGTTGTGAATATCATCAAATTCGTCAGTACTCACTAACCACAGGGAGCAACGAGAAAATGTACCGTATTGCGGTGAAACAGGCGCCGCAGGGAATCCTGTCCGGCTGGCTACATCAGCATGCAGAAGTCGGCAGTGAAGTGCAGTTGGCCGCCCCGCACGGCGATTTTTTCCTGCAGGTTAGCCCGACAACGCCGGTCACGCTCATTTCCGCCGGCGTTGGACAAACCCCAATGCTGGCAATGCTCCACGCGCTGGCTGCACAGCGGCATCTGGCGCCCGTCAACTGGCTTCACGCCGCCGAAAATGGCAAACAGCATGCCTTCGCAGACGAAGTGACCACCACCGGTGCCCTGCTTCCTGATTTTGCACAGCACATCTGGTATCGCGAGCCGGACGAACCCGATGCAGGCCGCTACGATGCGCAAGGTATGATGGATTTGGCGACCCTGTCAGCGCGGCTGCGGGATGTGAATACCCACTTTTATCTCTGCGGGCCACTTGGCTTTATGCAATTTATCGTTAAGCAGTTGCATGCGGTCGGCATTACGGCGGACAGAATTCACTATGAGCGGTTCGGTCCACATAAAGAGATATGAATCGGCGACTGCGAACGGCGCCCTTGAAGCAGTGGCGCCAGCCGTTCGGTGTGCAGTGCTGCGTTAACGCGGGCGGGGTAACACTTTGTGGTGAAACAGACAGCTTTTCGCCCCTCCCTTATATCAGGACGGGGCGAGATCTCGACGAATGAAACTTTTCCAACATCGCCGGGATTTCAGCTAAAGATTTTGCATCTAAAGTGAATTAAATCGCTTCTTCGTCTTCTTCGCCAGTACGGATGCGCACTACGCGGGCAACATCGAAAACAAAGATTTTACCGTCGCCGATTTTTCCGGTTTGTGCGGTGCGCATGATGGTTTCGACGCAGGTATCAACGATATCATCTCCGACAACCATTTCGATTTTCACTTTGGGCAGGAAGTCCACCATGTACTCTGCGCCACGGTAGAGTTCCGTATGGCCTTTCTGGCGACCAAATCCTTTTACTTCGCTCACGGTCATGCCGGTAATGCCGACTTCAGCAAGTGCCTCACGCACGTCATCGAGCTTGAAGGGTTTAATAATTGCATCGATCTTTTTCATGTCAGATCCTTTCCTCGAGCCCTCCATGGTTAGAGGGTTATTAAAGTATAAATGTCGCTGGCAGCGCCGCAGACTATGGGGGCAAAAAATTACTCTTTAAAGTCGCTGGCGTCCAGTTCATGCCGTGACAGCAGCTTATAGAATTCGGTACGGTTACGTCCAGCCAGACGCGCGGCGTTGGTGACATTCCCTTTGGTCATCTGTAACAGCTTGCGCAGATAGTTAAGTTCGAACTGATTCCGTGCTTCAACAAAGGTCGGTAGCGCGCTGTTTTCGCCACTCAGCGCCTGCTCTACCAGCGCATCGCTGATAACGGGCGAGGAGCTGAGCGCGACACACTGCTCAATAACGTTAACCAACTGACGCACGTTACCTGGCCAGCTGGCAGACATCAGCCGCTTCATCGCATCGACGGAGAAGCTGCGGATCTGCGGCTTATGCCGTTCTGCCGTTTGACGCAGCAAATGGTTAGCCAGCAGTGGGATATCTTCGGTACGTTGATGCAGCGCGGGGATTTTCAGGTTCACCACGTTCAGGCGGTAAAAGAGATCTTCGCGAAACGCATTCTTTTCCATCGCTTTCGGCAGATCCCGGTGCGTGGCCGAGATAATCCGGACATCAATATCGATATCATTATTGCTGCCCAGCGGCCGGACTTTACGCTCCTGCAGCACGCGCAGTAACTTCACCTGCAGTGCAGGCGGCATATCGCCAATTTCGTCCAGAAACAGCGTGCCGCCTTCTGCGGCTTTAAACAGGCCGTCACGCGCGCTGACCGCGCCGGTAAAGGCGCCTTTGGCGTGACCAAACAACTCTGATTCCAGAAGCTGCTCAGGTAAGGCACCGCAGTTAATGGCCACAAACGGCTTTTGCGCGCGCGGGCTGGCGGCATGGATAGCCTGTGCCAGGACTTCTTTACCCGTGCCGCTTTGCCCGTTAATCAGCACGCTGACGTCTGACTGGGCAACCATGTGTGCCTGTTCAAGTAAGCGCAGCATCTGCGGACTACGGGTCACTATGGCTTCACGCCAGCGGTCGTCGCTGACTGGCGCTCGCTGCGCCAGGGCTTCGTCTATCGCCTTATACAGTGCATCGCGATCCACGGGCTTAGTCAGGAAGCTGAACACGCCCTGCTGCGTTGCCGCTACGGCTTCCGGAATTGAACCATGCGCCGTTAAAATGATGACCGGTAAACCCGCGTGACGCTTTTGAATTTCAGCAAATAATGCCAGGCCGTCCATTTCATCCATGCGCAGATCGCTGATGACCAGCTCGATCTTCTCTTTCTGCAACAGCCGAAGCGCATCGGGCCCACTGGCCGCGGTCGTCACCTGATATCCCTCACTGGTCAGGCGCATACCTAACAGTTTGAGCAGGCTGGGATCATCATCCACTAAAAGCAGGTGGGCCGCTTGTTTCACCATTACTGATCTTCCTCTTGTGGCAGTGCCGTTCCGTGACTGCCGTCAGGCATATCAGAGGTTTTGCGCGACGAAAGCTGGCGCTCAATATCGGTTAGCCGCTCGAGTTTGCGCTGGGTATCACTGAGCTGCTGACGCAGTTTTATCTGTTGTTGACGCAGCGAATCTGACTGGGCATCGCTGCTCTGTTGCAAATGGGCGTAGCGTGACCGCATGGCGCTGAGTTCAAGCTGGGCGACCTGATTACTGCGCCAGAGCTGAATTAACGCACGCATATTGGGGGGGAACTGCTCGCTGTAGCCATCAAGCACGTTGATATAGTCGCGGCGTTCCAGTGGCGTCACATTGCCGTTTGCCATTAATACCCCCTGCTTAAAGGCGCGCGACCAGCTGTCCACCGGCCAGCGGTGGGCCTCCGCTCGTGCTTCAGCGGGAGAAAGTCGTTCGGCACAGTCTATACTGCGCATCCAGTAAAGGGGATTCATCATGGCGGCGCTATTCTCAATACGCCAGATATCGACGCAGCGCATAGTGAGATAGTCGACCAGCCGTGCTTCGGGCACCACAACGCTGCCCGAAGCGGGCTGGGCTGTTGTGGTGACCGGGGATGAGGCACACCCACTGAGCATCATGCTGCTCAGTGCGCTTATCATGAGGGCGGCGAAAAATTTCATGCTTCAGACTTTCCCGGCTGTGGTGTTCAGTTCGATGCGAAAACAAACATCAGCGTCGTCACGGGTAACCAGTTGCAGGCTACCGTGCATGCGGCGCAGACAATCCTTTGCGATGCTTAACCCCAGTCCGCTGCCTTTGACCGGCCCTTTACGCTGATGACTGCCCTGGAAAAAAGGTTCAAAAATCATCTCCTGCTCATTTTCGGGAATGGGCGTACCGCTGTTAGCGACATCGATGATTATTCGATCGCCCTGCCGCTGGCTGTGCAGCCAAATGTTACCGGATTCATTGCCATAGTTCACGGCGTTAGAGTAGAGGTTGTCAATCACGCTCATCAATAGCATAGGTTCTGCCAGGCAATCTGTGGCTTTCAGATCGATATTGACATGCATAAGCTTGGTTCGGGCTGAGAGTGCATGCGCATTAACAACGTCATACACGATGTCATTCAGATCTACCGTTTCCAGGGTAATCGGGCCATCAGCCAGTTTGCGGTTGTAATCAAGTAGCTGTTCGATAAGGCGTTGCAGGTGGCGACTGCTGTTATCCAGTATTGAAACGATTTCTTTCTGTTCAGGATTCAGTATGCCCGCAACCTCATCAGCCAGCAGCTCTGTACCTTCACGCAGGCTGGCAAGCGGCGTTTTAAGTTCGTGTGAAAGATGACGTAAAAATTCATGTCGCTGGGTTTCCAGCCAGGCCAGGCGTTCACTTAACCAGATAATACGTTGCCCCAAAGAGCGTAACTCGCGCGGACCGCGAAACACCATGCTGCTGCCCAGTTCGCGTCCTTCGCCAAGTCGGTTAATCATCCGCTCTACGCTTTTTACCGGGCCGATGATCATGCGGGTAAACAGCAGGGTTAACGTCAGGCTGATAATAAACAGGATAAGCGCCTGCCAGCCAAAAAACTGACCACGGTCGGCTATTTCACGTTGCAGTTGCAGACCACGTGCAAACACCACTTCTCGCGTATCCTGCACCAGTTGCACGTTTGTCGCTGAAAATTTTTCCAGCGCCTGTGACGCACCGGTCACAGGATTACCATTATCGCACTGCATGGTTTCCAGCTGCGGCAAAATGGCCTGCAACGTTTTAAACGCCGGTAAATCGGGCAGGCTGTCGGCATGGGAACTGAGCATCTGACCATAGCGGATACGCTGCGTCTGATAGAGCTTTGCCAGAGACGTATCACCCAGCACACAGTACTGGCGATAACTCCGTTCCAGCTCGATAGCGGTGCGGGCCATCGCCTCGCTGCGCCTGACGTCAGTAAAGGTATTTCGGTTAGTGTCGGCAGCCTGATTACTTAACGCTGAGAGACTTTCCCAGGCCTGCCAGGCCAGCACCAACAGCGGCAGGAGCACCAGCAAAAAGGCCATCAGCACCAACTGGCGCAGGGACCCGGGAAATAAACGCCATTTTTTCACGCGACGGCTTCCTTAAAGATACGCTTACCGGATGCTAGCGGAGTCAGCCCAGAGAAGGAAGAGGCAGAAAAGAAAACGGCAGGCGCGATGGCCTGCCGTTGACGCACCGCCATAGCAGTACGCGAGAATGGGTGGAGCCTAACTCAACGTTGCGTCCGATGCTTGATAACGATGCAGAACATACGATTATCGGTTGGGTGGACGACAGGCTCCGTTTGGTGCGTCATTCGGATTTTATGAGCTCTGCCCGCTGTGGGGTGGCAATCATAAACAGATGAATGAGCAACAGGCATAGTATAGCAAGGTTCATGCCAGTTTTTAAAATACCTTTGTAATCAATATTTTGAAAAAACCATTCAGCTGACTTCGCTCATTTCAGACTGTCTGGTCCGCTAAAAGTGTCGCCAGATACCAACACAATTTTGCTTTTCCCTTTCAATCTATAGAAATCATAAAGATAGATGTCACCAATCGGCGACAACAAAAGGTGACGTATGTCTCCTTTTGCCAACAAGTGGGGAATAAAAAAGGGAGGCACTCAGGCCTCCCGGTCTTTTTTCGCCGTTCTTAACCCAATTGTTTCCGTGCATTGCGGAAAATGCGCATCCAGGGGCTGTCTTCGCCCCATTCAGCCGGGTGCCATGAGTTGCTGACCGTGCGGAACACACGCTCTGGATGCGGCATCATAATTGTGACGCGTCCACTTTCATTGGTCACCGCAGTAATACCGTTTGGCGAGCCATTCGGGTTTGCCGGATAGGCTTCCGTCACCTTGCCTGTGTTATCGACATAACGCAGCGCCACCAGCCCTTTCGATTCCAGTGCGGCAAGGTGCGCGCCATCGCGCACCTCCACGAAGCCCTCGCCGTGCGATACGGCGATCGGCATACGGGAACCGGCCATGCCATCCAACAGTAACGACGGGCTGGCAGCCACTTCAACCAGGCTGAAGCGTGCTTCAAAACGTTCCGACTGGTTACGGACAAAGCGCGGCCACAGCTCACTACCCGGAATCAATTCACGCAGGTTAGACATCATCTGGCAGCCGTTACACACGCCCAGCGCCAGCGTTTGTGGGCGATGGAAGAACGACTCGAACTGATCGCGTACGCGCGGGTTAAACAGAATGGATTTCGCCCAACCTTCACCCGCGCCCAATACGTCACCGTAGGAGAAACCGCCACAGGCCACCAGCGCCTGGAAAGGTTCCAGATCGATCCGGCCCACCAGCAGGTCACTCATATGCACGTCAACCGCCGTAAAACCTGCCCGATCAAAGGCGGCCGCCATTTCCACATGCGAGTTAACGCCCTGCTCGCGCAGCACGGCAACGCGTGGACGCGCACCCGTTGCAATCATCGGTGCCGCAACGTCTTCGTCTGGCTTAAAGGTCAGGCTAACGTTCAGTCCGGGATCGGCGTCATCCTGCTTTGCCTGATGTTCCTGATCGGCGCAGGCCGGATTATCACGCAGACGCTGCATCTGCCAGGTGGTTTCTGCCCACCAGGTCCGCAAGGTGGTGCGGCTTTCGCTGTAAACCGCGCTGTCGCCTGAGCGAATCACAAATCGATCGCCCGACTGTGCGCTGCCCAGCACATGGCTGCAGTGCGCCAGGCCATGTTCAGCAAGAATCTGCTCCACGGCTTCGCGATCCGCCGCGTTGATTTGAATCACCGCCCCCAGCTCTTCGGTGAACAGCGCAGCCAGTGCATCGCTGCCCAGCGCCGCGATATCGACTTCGATGCCACAGTGACCGGTGAAAGCCATTTCCGCCAGGGTAACCAGCAGGCCGCCGTCTGAGCGGTCATGGTAAGCCAGCAGTTTTTGCTGGCTGACCAGGGCCTGGATGGCATTAAAGAAGCCAGCCAGCTGCGTTGCATCACGGACATCAGCAGGCTTGTCGCCCAGTTGACGATAAACCTGAGCCAACGCCGTCGCGCCTAAGGTGTTAGCGCCGTTGCCAAGGTCGATTAACAGCAGCAGGTTGTCCCGATCGGCGACCAGCTGTGGCGTCACATTGCGACGTACGTCTTCTACCCTTGCAAAAGCCGTGATCACCAGCGACAGCGGCGAGGTCATTTCGCGCTGTTCGGTGCCTTCCTGCCAGCGGGTTTTCATCGACATAGAGTCTTTACCCACCGGGATAGTGATCCCAAGCGCCGGGCACAGCGTCTCGCCAACGGCTTTTACGGCTTCATACAGGCCCGCATCTTCCCCCGGATGGCCTGCTGCAGACATCCAGTTAGCCGAGAGTTTCACCCGCTTCAACGAACCGACCGGCGTCGCCGCCAGGTTAGTCAGTGCTTCACCAACCGCCAGACGGGCCGAGGCGGCGAAGTCCAGCAGTGCGACAGGCGCACGCTCGCCCAGCGCGAAGGCTTCGCCATGGTAGCTGTCGAGGCTGGCCGTCGTAACGGCGCAGTTGGCAACCGGGATCTGCCAGGGGCCAACCATCTGATCGCGCGCCACCATACCGGTTACGCTGCGATCGCCGATTGTGATCAGGAAGGTTTTTTCCGCTACGGTTGGCAAGTGCAGCACGCGATTTACCGCGTCCGTCAGCGTAATGCCCTCGCGCTGCAGGGCATCGCCCTTCGCCTGCAGTTTCACCACATCGCGCGTCATTTTCGGGGTTTTGCCCAGCAGGACGTCCAGCGGCATATCAATCGGGCTGTTATCAAAGTGGCTGTCGTTCAGGGTCAGGTGCTGCTCTTCGGTGGCTTCACCAATCACCGCATACGGCGCACGTTCGCGCTGACAAATGGCAGCAAACTCGGCCAGCTTTTCAGGGGCCACGGCCATCACATAGCGCTCTTGTGATTCGTTACACCAGACTTCAAGCGGGCTCATTCCCGGTTCATCACTCAGGATGTCGCGCAGGTTGAAGCGACCGCCGCGTCCACCGTCGCTGACCAGTTCCGGCATGGCGTTGGACAGGCCGCCCGCGCCCACATCGTGGATAAACAGAATCGGGTTGTCATCGCCCCGTTGCCAGCAACGGTCAATCACTTCCTGGCAGCGACGCTCCATTTCAGGGTTGTCACGCTGCACCGATGCAAAGTCGAGATCCGCATCGGACTGGCCTGATGCCATGGATGATGCCGCACCACCGCCCAGGCCGATATTCATCGCCGGCCCGCCCAGCACGACCAGTTTGGCCCCGACGGTGATTTCACCTTTCTGAACGTGGTCCGCACGAATGTTTCCGATGCCGCCAGCCAGCATAATGGGCTTGTGGTAGCCGCGCAGTTCAGTCCCGTTGTGGCTGTTAACCTGCTCTTCATAGGTCCGGAAGTAGCCGTTTAAGGCCGGACGACCAAATTCGTTGTTAAAGGCTGCGCCGCCCAGTGGGCCTTCGGTCATAATATCCAGCGCGCTGACGATGCGTGCGGGCTTGCCAAAATCCTCCTCCCAGGGCTGTTCGAAGCCGGGGATGCGCAGGTTCGACACCGAGAACCCGACCAGGCCAGCTTTCGGCTTGGCACCGCGCCCCGTCGCGCCTTCATCACGAATTTCACCGCCGGAGCCGGTTGCCGCGCCAGGCCAGGGCGAAATCGCGGTTGGGTGGTTGTGCGTTTCAACCTTCATCAGAATGTGTGCGGCTTCCTGGTGATAGGCGTACTCACCCTTTTCTGCGTCCGCGAAGAAGCGACCGACCTCCGAGCCTTCCATTACCGCCGCGTTATCTTTATAGGCTGACAGAACATAATCCGGCGTTTGCTCGAAGGTGTTCTTAATCATTTTAAACAGTGATTTAGGCTGTTTTTCGCCGTCGATGATCCAGTCAGCGTTAAAGATTTTGTGGCGACAGTGCTCAGAGTTCGCCTGGGCAAACATATAAAGTTCAATGTCGTTCGGATTGCGTCCCAGCCGGGTAAAGGCCGCCAGCAGGTAGTCAATTTCGTCGTCGGCCAGCGCCAGGCCGAGCGTCATATTGGCCTGAACCAGCGCCTGACGGCCCTCACCCAGCACATCAACGCTTTTGACCGGCTGAGGTTCGTGGTGAGCAAACAGCTGCTCAGCCTCGCTGAAATCGCTGTAAACCGTCTCCATCATGCGGTCGTGCAACAGTGCGGAGAGCGTTTGCCATTGGCTTTCAGAAAGCTGAGGTGCCTGGACATAAAAGGCCATGCCTCGTTCCAGACGACGCACCTGCGACAGATCGCAGTTATGAGCAATGTCTGTGGCTTTTGATGACCACGGCGATATCGTACCAGGACGTGGCGTGACCAGAATTAAACGCCCTTGTGGCGCATGTTCAGCGAGAGAAGGACCGTACTTGAGCAGGCGCTGCAGACGGGATTTTTCATCCTCACTCAGCGGCGCGCTGACATCGGCAAAATGGACGTACTCAGCGTAAATATCACTCACCGGCAGATGAGCGTCCTGAAAGCGGGCCAGCAATTTGTTTACACGAAATGCCGACAGGGCGGGCGAACCACGCAGAATTTCCATCATAAGATCTCTCGTCTTCGAAGCGCCGGGCGACGCTTCATTGGGCGCAACAGGGGAAAACGGGGCGTATTATAAAGAAACCCACTCCGCGACGAAACCGTTTGCGCAAAATTTATGGCCATCAAGATTTGCCTGAAATTTGCGCAAAAATTGCTTTATAAGTTGCTCTGCCGGTGTTTGTTGCGCAAAATGCCCCTCGCTCTGGGAGTTAAAACAAGATCAATACTGCCTTAAAAGACAGAGGCCTTGGAGCCATCGAGAGATAACTATTTGAAACGCCTAAAATTTAATTATCTGGTTATCGGTCTGCTTACCGTGCTGCTGGCTCTGGCACTGTGGCCGTCTATTCCCTGGTACGGGGGAGGACAAGATACGATTTCACAGATTAAATCACGGGGAGTGCTACGCGTCAGTACCGTAAACTCGCCGTTGACTTACTACACCGTGAATAAAGCACCGGCCGGGATGGACTACGAGCTGGCGAAGCGTTTTGCCGATTATCTGGGCGTTAAGCTTGATATAACGGTGCGCGCCAACCTCAGCGATCTGTTCGATGCGCTCGACGACGGCAAAGCGGATCTGCTGGCGGCAGGTCTGATTTATAACGATGAGCGTTTGTCGCGTTATCAGATCGGTCCGGGCTACTACAGCGTTTCGCAGCAGCTGGTCTATCGCGTGGACAAACCGCGGCCAAAAAACCTGGGTGACTTAAAGGGGCGGCTGGTTGTTGCCTCTGGATCGGCTTATCTGTCGACGCTTAAAAACGCCCGGGCGAATCACTATCCCGATCTCGACTGGGCCATTTCGACCGATCAAAGTCCGAAAGCCCTGCTGGAAGCCGTGGCGGAAGGCAAGCTGGATTATACGATTGGCGATTCCGTGACGATTGCCCTGCTTCAGCGCATTCATCCCCAACTGGCTGTGGCTTTCGACGTCACCGATGAAGAACCGGTAACGTGGTATTTACCGCACGAAAGCGATGACAGCCTGAACGCCGCCATGCTGGATTTCTTTAACAGCATGGGAGAAGAAGGGGCGATGGCAAGACTTGAAGAGAAATATCTCGGTCACGTCGGCACCTTCGACTACGTGGATACCCGCACCTTCCTGCGCTCCATTGACAACGTGCTGCCCGATATAAAACCCCTGTTTGAAAAGTACGCCAAAAATATCGACTGGCGGCTGCTGGCGGCGATCTCCTATCAGGAGTCGCACTGGAATCCGCAGGCGACGTCGCCTACCGGCGTCCGCGGCATGATGATGTTAACGCGGAATACCGCTGACAGCGTTGACGTAGGTGACCGTACCGATCCTGAGCAGAGCATCCGTGGCGGCAGCGAGTATCTGCAAAACATGATGGAAAAGGTGCCACAAACGATTCCGGAAGATGAGCGTATCTGGTTTGCCCTGGCGGCCTATAACATGGGCTATGCGCATATGCTGGATGTGCGTAAGCTCACGGCTAAACAGGGTGGAAATCCCGACAGCTGGGCAGATGTTAAACTGCGGCTACCCATGTTGAGCCAGAAGCGCTACTACTCACAAACCACCTATGGCTATGCACGCGGGCAGGAAGCCTATAATTACGTGGAGAATATCCGCAAATATGAAATTAGCCTGGTGGGTTATTTGCAGGAGCAGGAAAAACGCATTGCCCAACAGGCGGCCCTGGAGGCAGAGCTGGGCAAAGGTTATCCTGCCGTCACGCCTGAGGTGGCAATGAATTAACTTTCGCGCTGCGCCTGACGCAGCGCTTTTTGTTGCTGGCGGCGCATGCGGAAAAAGTCGCTCAGCATTGCCGCGCACTCCTCTTCCAGCACTCCCTGATGCAGCGCCACCTGATGATTCATTCCCGGATGTCCCAGAATATCAATCAGTGAGCCGGCTGCGCCGGTTTTTACATCGTGCGCGCCATAAACCAGACGGCCAATGCGACTGTGCACCATCGCGCCCGCACACATAATGCAGGGCTCCAGCGTGACGTAAAGCGTGGTATTGAGCAGGCGATAATTCTCCAGCACTTTCCCGCCCTGACGTAAGGCCATGATCTCCGCATGGGCGGTGGGATCGTGCTGCCCGATAGGCCGGTTCCAGCCCTCGCCTATCACCCGATCGCCCTGAACCAGCACCGCACCCACCGGCACTTCGCCCTGCTCCCATGCGCGCTGCGCCAGCGTAAGCGCCCGGCGCATCCAGTATTCATCTTGTTCTTGAGTCACGCAGACCACTCCCGGCAGCAAAAAAGCGGCGCATTATAACCATCGAATCCGTAAAACCGAAGCGTGACAGCGGTTATTCCAGCTGTTGTAATTCGCCACCCGGGGTGACGCGCCAGCGATGCTGGCAGAAGAACAGCAGCGGGTTATCCTGTTTGCTGTCGCTGTAACCGCTATACAGCTGTAAGGGCGTGCCGATTTGCTCTTCAAGCTGCACCACTTTTTCATGGCCGAGACAGCGCATTTTCAATATGCGTCCGCCTAAACCGGGCTGCATCTGGCTGGCGATGAGCTTCACCCGCGGTAGAAATGCGGAGTCGTAATAGACCTGCTCCACCAGCGACTGCGGTGAGCCCGTAATCAGCCAGACATCGGCATCATCGCTACTAAGGTATTCACTGAGTCGTTTCTGCACCACGGGAAATGCTTTAACGCGTTGTCGAAACCATTGCGCGAATTCGGCTTCCAGCCGCAGCAGTGTGGCTTCAGAGCGGCCAAAGGTGATCGACCACAGCAGCAAACTCATCGGCCAGCGCGCGGCGCGTCCCTTAAACAATAAACCCGCGCCCACAACCGGCAGCAACGGCACCACCAGCAGCAGATTAAGCGGCTTGCGGCGCAGCAGATAGCGCATGAAGGTGCCAAACATGTCCTGTTGGTGCAATGTGCCATCAAGGTCGAAAAACACCACGCGACGTTGTATATCGTTGGTCAAACAACACTCCTTTTTACCTAATTGGCATCAACAGCCTCTATTGTAGTCATCTTCGTCCAACGAGGCGATGGCTGTAATTTTTTATTCCAGTGACTACAATGCGCATAGAATCATTTATTCCATGCGGAACATCCGCTAAATCATAAGGATTGAGCATGAGTTCATTGCTGCGCATTCGCCAGCTTTATCCCTCTCTGGCGCTGAACGAGCGTCGGCTGGCGGATTTTTTACTGTCACAACCGGATCGGGCACGGCATCTGAGTTCACAAAAGCTGGCGGAAGAATCCGGGGTCAGCCAGTCGAGCGTGGTTAAATTCGCACAAAAACTGGGATACAAAGGCTTTCCGGCTCTTAAGCTGGCGCTGAGTGAGTCGCTGGCGGATAAAGATGCCATCACCGTGCACAACCAGATCCTGAGCGACGATCCGCTCAAAGCCGTGGGTGAAAAATTACTCACGGAGAAGCTCTCTGCGATTCGCGCCACGCTGGATATCAACAGTGAAGAGAAATTAAACGCCGTCCTGCAGTTGCTCAAGCGCGCACGCCGCATTTTGCTGGTCGGCATTGGCGCGTCCGGCCTGGTGGCAAAGGATTTTTCATGGAAGCTGATGAAAATTGGTATCAATGCGGTGGCGGAACAGGATATGCACGCGCTGCTGGCCAGTGTTCAGGCTATGTCATCTGGCGATGTGCTGCTGGCGATCTCCTACACCGGCGAAAGACGTGAAATCAACCTTGCCGCTCAGGAAGCCGTTCGCGTAGGGGCGGATGTGCTGGCCTTTACCGGCTTTACGCCTAACACACTGCAGCAGTGCGCCACCCATTGCCTGTACACCGTGGCAGAAGAGCAGAGCACGCGCAGCGCCGCCATCTCATCTACCACCGCGCAGCTGGCGTTGACGGACCTGCTGTTTATGGCCCTGGTGCAGAACGATCCTGAGCGAGCATCCAGCCATATTCGTCACAGCGAAGCTCTGGTTAAGAAACTGATCTAGCCAGAAAGCTCAACGCAGATATTTTGCCGAGAACATAACGAAAGAAGCCAGCATTCGCGCTGGCTTCTCAGAGAACTTTAACTGTTAACCGGTATGAACGGATTAGCTACCGCTGGTATCTTGCGTCGAAATAGGCAGGTACTGGCTCATACCGGTGCTGGCAGAATCCACAGCAGCCTTGTTTTTAGCAACCAGATAGAAGGTGTCAGCATAAGAATGCGGAGCGTGATCTGCGGAATAAAGCGCGAATTTTACGACTTTCTTTCCACCCTCATACTTACATTCCATGTCCCAGCTAATAGTCGAGCCAGGTGTCGCTTTACATTTTCCCTTTCCATAGGTGTATTGCAGGAAATTATTCGTTTTATTTTCTGCCGACGCAACGAAATCTGGTCGAGATCCGCCCGCTGACAGGCTTCCGTAAGCGGTTGTTGCGGCAAGAACAGCTACGCCCACAATCAAAAGAATTCTTTTTTTCACCTGACACAATCCATCGATATTGTTGATGAATAGATATTATCGGAAAAATCCTAAGCCCGCATCTGTTCTTCGCATTTTCTATGACAAAATATTTCTATTGAACATTTTCCCTGCTAAATCCTTACAAATGGTGGACGGGATGACGTGAGGCACTTTTAACGCCTTCTCTCTCTTTAACCACTCAGGTTGCTGCTCAAAGAAAGCCATCATTCATCATAAAATTCAGCTCTGAACTTCATCCACAAAAAAAGAAATTTATAAACATTGAGTTATGCAATGCTGTAGCAGCATTTGTCACTTTAGCCCCTCGCCGTCATTTTTGCTTAAGGCAGAATATGATACTGTTCGCCACGTTTATCACAGCCGAATCCAGTTTGCAGGTCATTGACACAGTCTGCTAGCTTAAAAAGGCAATATTGTAAGGTATGTCGGGAAATGAAAGTGTCATGGCAGGCTGTCTCGATCGCCGTCTTTGCCAGGCAACGCATAAACGACAAAAATTATTTATCGATTAAGATACCGCGATGTCTCTACTGATTACCGAACGATGCATTAACTGCGATATGTGCGAACCTGAATGCCCGAACCAGGCGATTGCGATGGGTGAGGCAATCTATGAAATTGATGTGAGCCGCTGCACGGAGTGCGTGGGTCATTACGATCTTCCAACCTGTCAGCGCGTTTGCCCGATTGATAACACGATCGTCATTGATCCACAGCACATCGAATCACGCGATGCGCTGTGGGATAAGTTTATGCAGCTGCACGGTTAACTTTCGATGATCACCGTTGCGCAGGCATAGTGACGCTCATCTGCCAGCGTGACATGCACATGCTGCACGCCAAGACGTTGCGCCACCTCGGCGGCATGATCGAAGAAACGCAGCAGCGGTTTACCCAGCGCGTCGTTATAAACTTCGAACTGGTTAAAAGCCAGCCCGCCCCGAATGCCGGTACCAAAGGCTTTTGCCGCCGCCTCTTTAACCGCAAAACGTTTGGCCAGGAAACGAACCGGCTGACGGTGCTGTTGATATTGCTGCCACTCGGCCTCGCTCAGGACACGCCGCGCAAGACGATCGCCTGAACGTGAAATCACATCGGCAATGCGTTCTATTTCGACGATATCGCTGCCCAGTCCCAGGATAGCCATTAGCGACGCGCTTCTCGCAGCAGTGCTTTCATGGCTTTCACCGCCTCAGGCAGACCACTCATCACGGCACGTCCAATAATCGCATGACCGATATTCAGCTCATGCATTTCCGGCAGGGCGGCGATTGGCAGTACGTTGTGGTAAGTCAGCCCATGACCGGCGTTAACTTTTAGCCCACGGCTGGCAGCAAAGGTGGCGGCCTGACGGATACGTGCCAGCTCAGCGTCGCGCGCTGGGCCTTCAGGCGCTTCAGCATAGGCACCGGTATGAATTTCAATATAGGGCGCGCCGCTGGTCACCGCCGCCTCGATTTGGCGGTGATCGGGATCGATAAACAGGGACACCAGAATGCCCGCTTCGCTGAGCTGTTTCACCGCGGCGTTCAGCTTCTCCTGCTGGCCCGCGACGTCCAGTCCGCCTTCGGTGGTGACTTCCTCGCGCTTTTCCGGCACCAGGCAGCAGAAATGCGGTTTGATTTCACAGGCGATAGCCAGCATCTCCTCGGTCACGGCCATTTCGAGATTCATGCGCGTTTCAATGGTATCGCGCAGGATGCGCACATCCCTGTCGGTAATGTGGCGACGATCTTCGCGCAGGTGCACGGTAATGCCGTCTGCACCCGCCTGTTCGGCGATAAACGCCGCCTGTACCGGATCGGGATAATGGGTTCCACGCGCATTGCGAACGGTAGCGATATGGTCGATATTCACGCCTAACAGTAACTCAGCCATGACAATCCTCGGTTCATTATGGTCATTGCGTTGAGTGTACCGCGCAGAGATAAGGCCAGGCTACGGTCAGTGCTCTGTCTCGTCAGAAATAGTGGGCTTTTTTTTCGGGGTAAACTGGCGAAAAAGCTCCTGGCTTTTTAGCGGCTTACCGCCCAGGTAGGGTTTGAGGGCCATACGCGTGAAACGTTTGGCTGCGCGCAGGGTTTCTGCATCCGGGAATTCACGGGTAAACAGCGCCTGCAGTTCACGCCCGGTGAAGCTACGCTGGTTCAGCACCAGGCTGGCAATAAAGCCTTTCTCTTCACGGTAGCTGTAGGTCATGGCTTCGCTGACCGGTTCACCGCTGCCCGCACAGTGCAGGAAGTCTACGCCGTAACCCAAATGCCCCAGCAGCGCCAGCTCAAAACGGCGCAGCGCAGGCTCTGGTGATCCTTCGCCTGCCGCCAGCATCTGAATGCATTGCAGGTAGTCGAAAAACAGTTCAGAGAAAGGAATGTGCTGTTCCAGTACCCGAGATAAAAGCTCGTTAACGTACAGGCCGCAGTATAGCGTGATGCCACTGAGAGGTAATGCCAGGGAGACCGCTTCAGCGTTGCGCAGGGTTTTGACTTCCCCACGCCCGCTCCAGCGCACCAGTAAAGGCGTGAAAGGCTGTAAGGTGCCTTTCAGTTGGGAACGCCGTGAACGTGCCCCTTTTGCCAGAACACGTACGCGGCCTTCACTTTCACTAAACAGATCAAGCAGCAGGCTGGTCTCGCTGAAAGGACGACTATGCAGCACAAAGGCGCGTTGCCAGCCTTCCATTTAATCAGAGATCGTCTGTGTAACCCAGGCTGCGCAGCGCACGTTCGTCGTCCGCCCAGCCGGATTTAACTTTGACCCACAGTTCGAGATGCACTTTCGCATCGAACATCTCTTCCATGTCTTTACGGGCTTCGATACCGATGGTTTTGATTTTGGCGCCTTTGTTGCCAATCACCATTTTCTTCTGCCCTTCACGCTCGACCAAAATCAGACCGTTGATGTCATAACCGCCGCGCGCATTCGACACGAACTGTTCGATTTCAACCGTGACCGAGTAAGGCAGTTCAGCCCCCAGAAAACGCATCAGCTTTTCACGGATGATTTCTGAGGCCATAAAGCGCTGCGAACGATCGGTAATGTAATCTTCCGGGAAGTGATGGTCAGATTCCGGCAGATGCTTACGGGCAATGGCGGCGATGGTATCCACATTTTTGCCGGTTTCTGCTGAAATCGGCACGATATCAATAAAGTTCATCTGCTGGCTCAGGAACTGCAGGTGCGGCAGCAGAATACTTTTGTCCTGAATATTGTCGACTTTATTGATCGCCAGCAGCACGGGCACTTTGCCATCGCGCAGCTTGTTTAATACCATTTCGTCATCCGGCGTCCAGCGCGTGCCGTCCACCACAAAGATGATGAGTTCAACGTCACCGATAGAACTGCTGGCAGCACGGTTCATCAGGCGGTTAATCGCCCGTTTCTCTTCCATGTGCAGGCCTGGCGTATCCACATAGATCGCCTGGTAGGCGCCTTCAGTATGGATACCCATAATGCGGTGACGAGTGGTTTGCGGCTTACGCGACGTAATCGAAACCTTCTGCCCCAGTAGCTGGTTCAGTAAGGTGGATTTACCGACGTTGGGTCGGCCAACTATCGCGACAAAGCCGCTGTATGTAACGTTTTCGCTCATTCGAATCCTGAGGTTTTAGCGCCGGTTAAAGCGCCGGGATAATACTATTCCAGACCAAGTTTAATCAGCGCCTGTTCGGCGGCTGCTTGTTCGGCTTTACGGCGGCTGGAGCCTACGCCCACCACCGGTTCTGCCATGCCACTCACCTGACAGTGAATGGTGAATTCCTGATCGTGGGCTTCGCCACGTACCTGCACGACTAAGTAACTGGGTAGTGGCAGATGCCGGCCTTGCAGATACTCCTGCAGGCGCGTTTTGGGATCTTTTTGTTTGTCACCCGGACTGATTTCGTCCAGGCGCGTCTGATACCAGTCGAGGATCAGTTTTTCCACCGTCTGAATATCACTGTCGAGGAAAACGCCGCCAATCAGCGCTTCGACGGTGTCCGCCAGAATGGACTCACGGCGAAAGCCCCCGCTTTTTAATTCACCGGGGCCTAAACGCAGGCATTCTCCCAAATCAAACTCGCGCGCCATCTCTGCCAGCGTATTTCCCCTGACCAGGGTAGCACGCATACGGCTCATATCCCCTTCATCCACGCGTGGAAAACGGTGATAGAGCGCGTTAGCAATCACATAGCTGAGAATGGAATCGCCTAAAAACTCAAGACGTTCGTTATGTTTACTGCTGGCGCTTCGATGGGTCAGGGCCTGCTGTAAAAGTTCAGAATGTGTAAAAGTGTAGCCCAGTTTGCGCTGAAGCTTGTTAATCAAGATGGGGTTCATGCGATTCCAGTTCTGTTTTGCGTCTGTCACTCTGCATACCAAACAGGGCTGGAGAACCAACTCATTCTGTTTGGTGTGCAGTGGCCCCCCACCTGGAGGGCCACCCTTTTCACCTGACTGTCAGGCTATGGTTAGTGGATACCACCGATACGACTGAGTCGTACGCCGGTTGGCCACTGACCTTCTTGTTTTTCGAAACTCATCCAGATGGCGACCGCTTTACCCACCAGGTTACGCTCGGGAACAAAGCCCCAGTAGCGGCTGTCGGCGCTGTTATCGCGGTTATCACCCATCATGAAATATTGCCCCTGCGGCACGACCCAACTGGCCTGCGGCTGGCCGGGCTGCTGATAGTACATGCTCGCCTGGCTTTGTGCTTCTGTCACCAACAGGATGTCATGCGTCACGTCGCCCAGGGTTTCTTTGCGCGTGGCCAGACGTAATCCCCCCCGCATGGTGTCATTCAGCGGCAGCTGATAGAAACCGTTACCCGCTTCGTTACCATCAAACCCGCTAAACGTTTGAACAAATTTGCTGGGTTCAATATTGCTATAGGTGACGGGCAGCGCTTTGCTACAAGGCTTGCCGTTATCGCAGGCCGGATTGATGGTCAGCGTTTTACTGTACGGATCGTAGGTCACCCGATCGCCAGGCAGGCCGATCACGCGCTTGATGTAATCCAGGCTGGGATCTTTCGGGTATTTAAACACCGCGATATCGCCCCGTTTTGGATGCCCGGTAGGGATCAGCGTCGTTTGCGTAATGGGATCTTTAATGCCATACGCAAACTTTTCAACCAGAATAAAGTCACCAATCAGCAGGGTTGGCATCATGGAACCGGACGGGATCTGGAATGGCTCATACACAAACGAGCGCACAAAGAACACCACGGCCAGCACCGGAAACACCGATGCGGCGGTTTCAATCCAGCCCGGCTTAGGGGCCATCTTCGCCAGCGCTTTGCTGTCGAGTGTTCCGCCCGCCTGCGCCTGCGCCGCTGCCTGCAACGCACGGCGCTTTGGTGCCCACTTAATACGATCGATCACCCAAAGAATGCCGGTAATCAACGTCGCTATCGCCAGTATCAGGGCGAACATATTAGCCATTTGAGATCCTTATTTGCTGTCTTTTCCGACATGCAGAATGGCGAGGAATGCTTCCTGCGGCAGCTCAACGTTACCGACCTGCTTCATTCGCTTCTTACCATCTTTCTGCTTCTGCAACAGCTTTTTCTTACGACTGACGTCACCGCCGTAACACTTGGCGAGTACGTTCTTACGTAGCTGTTTAACGGTTGAGCGAGCGATAATGTGGTTGCCAATTGCCGCCTGAATCGCAATATCAAACTGCTGACGTGGGATGAGTTCTTTCATTTTCTCAACCAGATCACGTCCACGGTAAGGTGCGTTTTCACGGTGGGTAATCAGCGCCAGCGCATCAACACGTTCTGAGTTAATCAGAACGTCAACGCGCACCATGTCAGAGGCCTGAAAACGTTTAAAATTGTAGTCCAGTGAGGCATAACCCCGAGACGTTGATTTCAGACGGTCAAAGAAGTCGAGAACCACTTCCGCCATCGGAATCTCATAGGTCAGCGCCACCTGGTTGCCGTGGTAAACCATGTTGGTCTGAACGCCACGTTTCTCGATGCACAGCGTGATGACGTTGCCCAGGTATTCCTGCGGCAGCAGCATATGACACTCGGCAATCGGTTCGCGCAGCTCTTCAATATTATTAAGCGGTGGCAGCTTCGAAGGGCTGTCCACGTAGACGACTTCACCGCTTGTGGTTTCCACTTCGTACACCACCGTCGGCGCGGTCGTAATCAGATCCAGATCGTATTCGCGTTCCAGACGTTCCTGAATGATCTCCATGTGCAGCAGCCCAAGGAAGCCACAGCGGAAACCAAAGCCCAGCGCCGTTGAGCTTTCTGGCTCGTAGAACAGCGAGGCATCGTTCAGGCTCAGCTTGCCCAGCGCATCACGGAACGCTTCGTAATCATCAGAACTGATGGGGAACAGACCGGCATAAACCTGCGGCTTCACTTTTTTAAAGCCGGGTAAGGCTTTATCCGCAGGGTTGCGTGCCGTGGTCAGCGTATCGCCCACGGGTGCGCCAAGAATGTCTTTGATGGCGCACACCAGCCAGCCGACTTCACCGCAGTTCAGCTCGGTACGGTCAACCTGCTTCGGCGTGAAGATACCCAGACGGTCAGCATTGTAGACCTGCCCGGTGCTCAGCACCTTGATTTTGTCGCCTTTACGCATAGTGCCGTTTTTTACGCGCACCAGCGATACAACGCCGAGGTAGTTATCAAACCAGGAGTCAATAATCAGCGCCTGCAAAGGGGCGTCCGGGTCGCCCTCTGGTGCCGGGATGTCGCGAACTAAACGCTCCAGCACTTCAGGTACGCCCACGCCAGTTTTGGCTGAACAACGCACGGCGTCGGTCGCGTCAATGCCTACGATGTCTTCGATTTCCTGCGCGGCACGATCGGGATCGGCGGCTGGCAAATCGATCTTATTCAGCACCGGCACTACTTCCAGATCCATCTCAATCGCGGTGTAGCAGTTGGCCAGGGTTTGTGCTTCAACGCCCTGTCCGGCATCAACCACCAGCAGTGCGCCTTCACAGGCGGCCAGTGAGCGGGAAACCTCATACGAGAAGTCAACGTGTCCCGGCGTGTCGATGAAATTGAGCTGGTAAGTTTCGCCGTCTTTTGCTTTGTAATCGAGCGTTACGCTCTGCGCCTTAATAGTAATGCCACGTTCACGCTCCAGGTCCATTGAGTCAAGAACCTGCGCGGCCATCTCGCGATCGGTTAATCCCCCGCAAATCTGAATTAAGCGGTCAGAGAGCGTGGATTTACCGTGGTCAATATGGGCGATGATGGAGAAATTTCTTATGTGCTTCATTTATAGGAATATCTTCACGTAGAGAATCAGTTAGAAACCTGAGCACAGACACATTCAGGAAGATCGCTCTTAACCCACAATCCTGTCAGCCTCATTAATGACGACGCATATTACACTGTTAAGGCCGCGCATAAAAGAATGGAACGTTGTGGAAGCGAAACAGTTTTTGGCGAGGCGCCATAATGACAGAAGCCGCAGCAAGTGCGGCTTGAGTGAGGATCAGGCTTCGCTTTCAACGCGCAGTGCATCCGGCGGCAAAGCGATGTTCAAAATAACGGGCTGGAATGCCTCGCGATCGCCAAATTTCATCGAAATACCTTTGGCCACGATGAAGCCTCCCACGCCGCCTAACAGCGCGCCGCAAGCCGCAGCGAGATCGCTACCAAACAGCGCCTGAAACAGGCCGGCAAACAGGAACAGGCCAAACAGAGGCGTCATATAAACCAGCAGCGCGGAACCCAGCAGGCTGCTCTCTTTGATACCGAGTTCAACACGCTGACCCGGCGTCAACGGCTTGCTGCTGGCGATCTGCATCACGTGCGCGTTCTTTGGCCCCAGCTTATTCAGCATATGGCTACCGCAGCCTTTACGTGCCTGACAGCTGTTGCAGGACGTTTTAGCTTCAGTGTGCAGCGTGGCGATGCCATCCTGCCATGCCACCACAGTGGCCCATTCTCTCATCATTTTTTTGCCTCGAATTCGACGCTGTCTGCGATACGTTTGGCCGTCACGGGCGGTAGTTCGCCGACGACCGTAATTTCGTTATTATCGCGTATTACGGTTTGCACCGTACGACGTCCCGTGCGCAATGTCTGTGCGGTGCTGTTTTTATCTGCCGGAGTGACATTGACCGCAAAGCTAAACAGGCCATCGCTGTAGAGCCGTGATTCAACCGATTTATTTAACGCGGGAATGGTGCGACGGCTTTGCGAGACCAGCGTCATGCCGGCGGGGAGCCAGGCGGGCTGCCAGTCTAACGAAACGTTATCGGTTTTAGTTAACGACAGCGACGGCGGCAAATTCGCTTTCTCCAGCCCCTGCATCAGATTGCGAACGCCATCGTCCACCGCGAAGCTGATAACGCGAAACTGCTCCATCGTTTCACCATCCCGGTCAAGCAAATCGACCCGGAGCGGCAGCTTGGTATCCACGTCCAGCCAGACAACGTAGCTGTAGCGCGTGCCATCGCGTGAAACGATGCGCACTACGTCGCACATCTGGTCGGCAATGCGTGAACGGCCCACGGTGATAAAATCGTAGGCGGTATCCAGCTTGCTAAAATCGGCGTAAATAATGGACGGTAGCGCATCCACAATGTGGTTGCCCGGTAGCGAGAAAGGCTCAATGCCAGGTTCAAAATAGCTGATGTCGTTGCCACGTTGAATCACTTCACGACGCGGACCGTCCATCTGCAGCACCTGCGCATAAACGCGATCGTCGATAACCGCATGACGATAGCGCAGAGATTCCATGCCAAGGCGGGAAACGTTAATGTAGGCGAATTCGTAGTTGAGGGTCTGGCTTGCCTGCTCCATCTGCTGCAATAACGCCCCAGACGCAGAAACCTGCGCTGGGGCGGCAGATGACCACAACAGGCTGCCTGCCAGAAGGCTGACGGCATACCATAGCGGCTTCATTACTGCTGCTGCATTCCTAATGACTGATTACCAGGGACATTGGCCTGCGCTTGTTTAGGCGCATTGGTTTCGAACTGCAGTTGATCCGCATGCAGGCGACGCTGGAGTTCATAGTCCTGCAGCATGGCATTCACGCGACGACGTTGATCCTGCACCTGCTGAGTCGCATTACCGTTGCCAAAGGCATCCGATGGCACGCCAAGGCTCACGGGAGAGGCTTTACCCATGACAGGTAAGGTGTTGAAGACCGGCGAATCAGAACTTTCGACGCTGCCGCTACCCGGTTGGTTATAGTGCTGAACGCCAACGATAACAGCCAGGGAAACACAGGCGGCGACACCAACCTGGGTAATCTGTGCCGCCCACGGGCGAGCTTTATGCCAGAACGGCATTTTTTCCCAGCGAGAAGGTTCGGGCTGTGCTTCGGGGATCAAGGTTGTGACGTTGCGCTGAGGCTCTTTTTCAATCGCAGCAGCGACGCGTGCAGCAATGTCAAAATGCAGGTGCTCGCCCACGTCACCGCGCATGGTATCGCGGATAAGATGGTAGCGTTCCCAGCTTTTTTGTAATTCTGCGTCTTTGGACAGCGCTGAAAACAGCTCACTGTCTAAAGCCTCACCATCCATTAAAGCGGAAAGTTTTTCTTTCTGCATGCCTAATACCCTTCCAGTAGCCGTTATCACTGACGTTGGATAAGCGGTTGAACTTTATTATCAATGGCCTCACGTGCACGGAAGATACGGGACCTGACCGTGCCCACCGGGCAATCCATAATGACGGCGATCTCTTCATAGCTCAGACCGTCAAGTTCCCTGAGGGTAATTGCCATTCGCAAGTCCTCAGGAAGCGCCTCGATGGTACGAAAGACGATTTGTTTCAGTTCATCTGACAACATTAAGTTCTCAGGGTTCGAAATTTCTTTCAATGCGCCCGCACTTTCGAAGTTTTCAGCATCAATTGCATCAACATCACTGGAAGGCGGACGACGCCCCTGAGCGACCAAATAATTTTTTGCTGTATTCACTGCTATACGATACAGCCAGGTGTAAAACGCGCTATCGCCCCGGAACGAGTCCAGCGCACGATAAGCCTTGATAAATGATTCCTGAACGACATCAGGCACATCGCCTGAAGGGACATATCGTGAGACCAGGCTCGCCACTTTATGCTGGTAACGGATTACCAGTAAGTTAAACGCCTTTTGATCCCCCTTCTGAACCCGTTCAACAAGAACCTGGTCCGCTAACTGCTCGCTCATCCGAGGTAATGTCTCCCCAAATACTTTCTTATGCGTTAAGGAACTGCCAGCACACCGCTATTGAGCAAGCATGCGCTTTGAGTCATTGCGTGGCAAAAAGTTCACTCTCGGCCTCTTTTAAGCCACTTTGCGGCAAAATCACACAGTTTGTTCATTTTCGTTCAGTGTAACGCGCGCAAATCGCAGGCAGAGTAACCTATGACAACAGCTTTTTCATCTTTAAATCCTTGTAATCGATTAAGTTTGGTATAAAAACCCGATTTAAACCTGCAAAACATTAACCTCTTGATATCACTAATGAATTAATTTTCAGACACGCATATCGCCGCGTTTGTGTTCAAAATACTTCACAAAAAACGTCCAAACGCTTATGCTCGGTCCATTCTTGTTTAGTAAATTAAACACTATGACAACTTTCTCTTCCTCTGATTATCAGTGTGATGTCCTTATCGTCGGCAGCGGTGCAGCAGGATTGTCGCTGGCATTGCGTCTGGCAGAGCATTATCAGGTCACCGTATTAAGCAAAGCGCAGGTCAATGAAGGCTCGACGCTGTATGCGCAAGGCGGGATTGCGGCGGTTTTTGACGAAACCGACAGCATTGATTCACATGTGGAAGACACGCTGATCGCGGGGGCAGGTTTATGCGATCGGGCCGCCGTCTCCTTTGTGGCCAGCAATGCGCGGCACTGCGTGCAATGGCTGATTGATAACGGCGTGGCATTTGATACCGATCCGCAGGCTGCAGGCGAGATGCGCTATCACCTGACGCGTGAAGGCGGCCACAGCCACCGCCGTATCCTGCACAGCGCGGATGCGACGGGTCGCGAAGTGGAAACCACGCTGGTAGGCAAAGCGTTGCATCATCCCAATATCCGCATTCTCGAGCGCACCAACGCGGTGGATCTGATTCTTTCGGATAAGCTCGGCCTGCCGGGCCCGCGCCGGGTGACCGGCGCCTGGATTTGGAACCGTAATCGTGAACGGGTTGAGACCTGCCGCGCACGTGCCGTGGTGCTGGCGACGGGCGGCGCGGCCAAAGTGTATCAGTACACGACCAACCCCGATATCGCCTCTGGTGATGGCATTGCGATGGCCTGGCGGGCGGGATGTCGCGTGGCTAATCTGGAGTTTAACCAGTTTCATCCGACCTGCCTGTTTCATCCCCAGGCACAAAACTTTCTGCTCACTGAAGCGCTGCGCGGCGAAGGAGCCTGGCTGGTGCGGCCCGATGGCTCGCGTTTTATGCCCGACTTCGATGCGCGTGCTGAACTGGCGCCGCGCGATATTGTCGCCCGCGCCATCGATCACGAGATGAAACGCCTTGGCGTTGACTGTATGTATCTGGATATCAGCCATCAGCCTGAAGCCTTTGTGCGTTCACACTTCCCGATGATCTACGAAAAACTGCTGACCTTTGGTTTCGATCTGACCAAAGACAGGATCCCGGTGGTGCCTGCCGCGCACTACACCTGCGGTGGCGTCATGGTCAACGCGCAGGGCCGCACCGATATCAACGGCCTGTATGCCATCGGTGAAGTCAGCTACACCGGCCTGCACGGTGCCAATCGCATGGCCTCCAACTCGCTGCTCGAATGCCTTGTATATGGCTGGTCGGCAGCAGAGGATCTGCTGCGTGTTTTACCGGAGGTCGAAGCCGTTGATAACCTGCCGGCCTGGGACGACAGCCAGGTGGATGACGCCGATGAACGGGTGGTAATTCAGCATAACTGGCATGAGCTGCGGCTGTTTATGTGGGATTACGTGGGCATTGTCCGCACCACCAAACGGCTGGAGCGGGCACTGCGCCGCATTACCCTGCTGCAACAGGAGATAGACGAGTATTACCATCATTTCCGCCTGTCCAATAACCTGCTGGAGCTGCGTAACCTGGTGCAGGTGGCTGAGCTGATGGTGCGCTGTGCACTACAGAGAAAAGAGAGCCGCGGGCTGCATTTTATCCGCGACTATCCGGATTTGCTCCCTGAGGCCCAGCCTACCGTGCTGCAACCGGGTCAGGACATAAACAAATAGAAGTCACGCGTCAGGCTTTGCCAGGCGTCTGAGTACTGCCTGTCTGCATCGCGAATAGCCAACCGCTCAAACAGGGTTTCGCCGGGGCTGGGAGAAAATCCCAGCAGAACCCGATGCGGGGGACGATGTGCGTACTCTGCTACATCAAAACGAAAGCGTAAGTGCCAGCCGTCAGCCTGTGCCAGCGCGATAACCTGCTGCCCTGTCGCTTCGGGTAAGACCACACAGAAAAACCCCTCTTCTTCGATCAGCGCGGCCGCACAGCGCAATAACGTCTGATGATCTAATGAACCAGTGGCACGTGCGCTGTCTCTTGCCGGGGTTGCGCAGGCTACACCGGGATCAAAGTAAGGAGGATTACTGACGATAAGCGAGTAACGCGCTTCGCAGTTTTCAGCCCACTGGGCGATATCCTGCTGATGAACCTGCATTCGCGCTGCCCACGGCGACTGCTGGATGTTTTCATGCGCCTGCTGTGCGGCGTCCGGATCTAACTCTACGGCATCCACGTCGACATTCGACGGAGTACGCTGGGCCAGCATCAGGGCTATCAGGCCCGAACCGGTGCCGATATCGAGGATCCGCTTCACCCCGGCGACCGGTGCCCATGCGCCCAGCAAAATACCATCTGTGCCGACCTTCATCGCACAGCGGTCATGTGCAACAAAAAACTGCTTGAAGGTAAAACCATTCTTTTTTAATTGTGGCCGCGCCTGCGGCTTGTCCTGCATCATACTCAGCGACCATTCACCTTTTATCCTGCCGTACGGCAAGGCGTAAGTGTAACGTGGTGGGTTGGGGAATTCACGCCGTTGACGTAATCTGGCGCAGTCAATACCGATAAACAGATGAAGATTATGTTCGATCTGTCTATAATCAGCGCCCCAAACTGAGGTAGAACATGACCGTAACCACATTTTCCGAACTTGAACTCGACGAAAGCCTGCTTGAAGCGCTGCAGGAGAAAGGCTATACGCGCCCGACAGCAATTCAGGCTGCTGCCATTCCCCCCGCGCTGGAGGGCCGCGACGTTCTGGGTTCGGCACCTACCGGGACCGGGAAAACCGCCGCATATTTATTACCGGTGTTGCAGCACCTGCTCGATTTTCCGCGCAAGAAGTCTGGCCCGCCGCGTATTTTAATTTTAACGCCAACCCGTGAGCTGGCCATGCAGGTTGCCGACCAGGCACGGGAACTGGCGAAACACACGCATCTGGATATCGCCACCATCACTGGCGGCGTGGCCTTCATGAACCACGCTGAAGTGTTTAGCGAAAATCAGGATGTCGTGGTTGCCACCACTGGTCGTCTGCTGCAATACATTAAAGAAGAAAACTTTGACTGCCGCGCTGTAGAAACGCTGATCCTGGATGAAGCCGACCGCATGCTGGACATGGGCTTTGCTCAGGATATTGAAACCATCGCGGGCGAAACGCGCTGGCGCAAACAGACGATGCTGTTTTCTGCCACGCTGGAAGGCGAGCATATCAAGGATTTCGCCGAGCGCCTGCTGAATGAACCGGTTGAACTGGAAGCCGATCCCAGCCGTCGCGAGCGTAAGAAGATTCAGCAGTGGTATCACCGCGCCGACGATCTTGAGCACAAGACAAAGCTGCTGGTTCATCTGTTAAAGCAGCCGGAAGTGACCCGTTCAATTGTGTTTGTGCGCAAGCGCGAACGTCTGCATGAGCTGGTCAGCTGGCTGCATGATGCCGGTATCCGCACCAGCTACCTCGAAGGTGAAATGGTGCAGGCTAAACGCAATGAGGCGATTAAACGCCTGGTCGAGGGCCGCGTCAATGTGCTGGTGGCGACCGATATTGCCGCACGCGGCATTGACGTCGACGATGTCAGCCACGTCATCAACTTCGATATGCCGCGCACCGCTGACACCTATCTGCACCGCATTGGCCGTACTGGCCGGGCCGGTCGTAAAGGTATCGCGATTTCGCTGGTTGAAGCACACGACCATCTGCTGCTGGGTAAAGTCAGCCGCTACGTTGATGAACCGATTAAAGCCCGGGTGATTGACGAGCTGCGTCCTGTTACGCGCGCGCCATCGGCGAAAACGACGGGAAAACCGTCGAAAAAGGCGCTTGCCAAGCGTGCAGAGAAAAAAGCGAAAGAAGAAGAGAAACCGCGGGTTAAAAAGCGTCACCGTGACCTCAAAAACGTGGGTAAGCGTCGTAAGCCGAGCGGCAGTACGCCGGGCAGCGAGAGTGCGGAATAAATCAGCACGGACTTAAAAAAATCGCCTCTATTGAGGCGATTTTTGTTTTTTAAAGGCCTGTAAATACGCGTTTAGCGTGATTTTAGCATCGAACAGCCCACGCTGGCCTGCCAGCCCAAACGCGCGCTTACCCAATCAAATTTATCATATTGTTAACATTGATAAATTTTGCAGACAGGCGCTGCGTTTTATTTCAGCGCCCGATCCGTTACAAACTTTCAGTAAAGGTACGGGCAATCACATCGCGCTGCTGTTCCGCGGTCAGTGAGTTAAAGCGCACGGCATAGCCTGAAACACGGATCGTCAGCTGGGGATACTTTTCGGGATGTTTCACGGCATCTTCCAGCGTTTCGCGGCGCAATACATTGACGTTGAGATGCTGACCGCCCTCTACGCGAACCTGAGGTTTCACCTCAACCGGCACGTCGCGGTAAGCCACGTCGCCTAACTCCCCAATCTTCACAATCTGATCCTCCTGATAGCCTGCAACGGCACAGAGGCAGCGCGCTTCGGCTTTTTCTTCGTCCAGCAGCCAGAAAGAGTTAATTAACGCCGGATTACTCGATTGGGTAATCTGAATACCTGTGATCATTTCAATCTCTCCTGCAAGGTGCGACCTTCGTCTACACCGTGACTCAGTCAATTTGAGCTGTTGGTATACCACCCGATGTCTGCCATAGTTTTGACCTGCATCAATTACCGCCGGGCGTTTTATCGCCACCCTGATAAGCTTTTGATTTTAAAAACCCGCCTTAGGAAAATTTTGTTTAATTCTTCAAAAATTTTTGGGCTTCATGTCTGAAGACTGAACCGCTAAGCTTAGGGTTCGAAATACAAGGGAGTTGATCATGGCTGAAAAGCTGACCTGGCACGACGTGCTGGCCGAAGAGAAAGAAAAACCCTACTTCATCGAAACCCTGAAGCATGTCGCGAATCAGCGGGCCGCAGGCGTAACGGTTTATCCGCCTCAGAAAGATGTGTTTAACGCGTTTCGCTTAACCGAATTAGGTGACGTTAACGTCGTGATTCTGGGGCAGGACCCTTATCACGGCCCGAACCAGGCACACGGGCTGGCTTTCTCTGTGCTACCGGGCGTGCAGACGCCGCCGTCACTGCAGAACATGTACAAAGAGCTGCAGCAGGACATTCCGGGGTTTGAGCGGCCCAGCCATGGTTATCTGGCAAGCTGGGCGGAACAGGGCGTGATGTTACTGAACACCGTACTGACCGTTGAAGCCGGTAAAGCGCACTCTCACGCCCGACTGGGATGGGAAACCTTTACCGATACGGTGATTAAAGCTATCAACGAACAGCGTGAAGGCGTGATCTTTCTGCTGTGGGGCTCGCACGCCCAGAAGAAAGGCAGCATTATCGATCGCCAGCGCCATCACGTGCTGCAGGCGCCGCACCCTTCCCCGCTTTCCGCGCATCGTGGCTTCTTTGGCTGCCAGCATTTTTCCCAAACCAATGCGCTGCTACGCGATGCCGGTAAAACGCCGATTAACTGGACGCCGGTATTACCTGAGTAAACGCCATAAACACAAACGGCCGCGTCAGTGCGCGGCCGTTTGCAGGGTAAGACAGTAATCAGGCTTTCGCTTTCGCCACGGCAACCATGGCCGGACGCAGCAGGCGGCCGTTAAGCGTATAACCGCGTTGCATGACCATCATGACGTGGTTAGGCTCGAAATCCTCAGACTCCATCATCGACATCGCCTGGTGCACTTCAGGATTAAAGGGCACACCGGTTTCGCCGACCACTTCAACACCGAATTTACGCACCGCGCCCAGCAGGGATTTCAGCGTAAGCTCAATGCCTTCAACCATAGAGGCAGACTTCTCGTCTTCTTTGTTGGCCAGTTCCAGTGCACGTTCCAGGCTATCGATCACCGGAAGCAGCTCATTGGCAAACTTCTCCAGCGCAAACTTGTGCGCTTTTTCAATATCCATCTCGGTGCGGCGGCGAACGTTTTCAATTTCTGCCTGCGCACGCAGCTGCGCATCACGCACGCCCGTCTGCAACTGGGCTAACTCAGCTTCAAGCTGAGCGATGCGCTCATCACGCGGATCCACCTCTACTGCTGTCTCCGCGTCCTGAGGTTGGTGTTGATCCTGTTGAATTTCGTCTGAGACTTGCTCGTTTGGGGTGTTCTGTTCTTTACTACTCATGAATTTCTCCGCGTTTTGCACATTCACGTCGCTGGTTGGCTTATTATGGGGATTGGTTTGACGGATTCAAGGGAACACGTCACATCATCGTGCCGATTTGGCTTATGAGGAACACCCACTCGATGAACAAACACTTTAACTGCATTGGTATTGTGGGCCATCCACGCCATCCTACCGCGCTCACCACACATGAGATGCTGTGTCGCTGGCTGACTGCCAAAGGCTATCCCGTTATCGTTGAACAGCAGATTGCACAGGAACTGTCGCTGGGGAATGTTCAGACCGGTACACTGGCTGAGATTGGCCAACAGGCCGATCTGGCCGTCGTGGTGGGCGGCGACGGCAATATGTTAGGTGCAGCCAGAGTACTGGCGCGTTATGACATAAAAGTGATTGGCATTAACCGCGGTAATTTAGGGTTTTTAACCGATCTTGACCCCGATAACGCCCATCACCAGCTCGATGAAGTGCTGAACGGCAACTATTTTGTCGAAAGCCGCTTTCTGCTGGAAGCGCAGGTCTGCAAGACGGATTGCTCCCCGCGTATTGGCAGCGCCATCAATGAAGTGGTGCTGCATCCGGGCAAAGTCGCGCACATGATCGAGTTTGAAGTGTACATCGACGAAGTCTTTGCCTTCTCGCAGCGTTCCGATGGCCTGATTATTTCCACGCCTACCGGTTCCACCGCCTATTCGCTTTCAGCGGGCGGCCCGATTTTAACGCCCTCTCTGGACGCCATTACCATTGTGCCCATGTTCCCGCACACCTTGTCTGCGCGCCCGCTGGTGATCAACAGCAGCAGTACGATTCGGCTGCGTTTCTCGGCACGGCGTAACGACCTTGAGATCAGCTGTGACAGCCAGATTGCGCTGCCTATCCAGGAAGGAGAAGATGTGTTGATTCGCCGTAGCGAAAATCATCTCAACCTTATCCATCCTAAAAATTACAGTTATTTCAATACACTGAGTTCAAAACTGGGCTGGTCAAAAAAATTGTTCTGAAAATGAGCGCGCCCTCTTTACTGGATAAAAAACCAGTTTATACTGTATGAAAAACCATATGTGTTTATTCATACAGGTGACGCTATGCTGGCACAACTGACCATCAGCAATTTCGCTATCGTTCGTGAGCTCGACATTGATTTCCAACGCGGTATGACCGCCATCACTGGTGAGACCGGTGCAGGTAAGTCTATTGCTATCGATGCGCTTGGGTTGTGCCTCGGCGGTCGCGCCGATGCGGACATGGTGCGTCAGGGGGCCAGCCGTGCTGACCTGTGTGCGCGCTTTCAAATTAAAGCGTCGCCTTCTGCCCAGCGCTGGCTGAGCGATAATCATCTCGATGACGGCAATGAGTGCCTGCTGCGTCGCGTCATCAGCGCCGATGGTCGCTCACGCGGCTTTATCAACGGTACGGCTGTTCCTCTCTCGCAGTTACGCGATCTGGGCCAGTTGCTGATCCAAATCCACGGCCAGCATGCCCATCAGCTGCTGCTCAAACCCGATCATCAAAAGCACCTGCTGGATGCCTACGCCGGTCATGACGACCTGCTCGTTCAGATGCGGGCATCCTATCAGACATGGCACCAGAGCTGCCGCACGCTGGCGCAGCATCAGCAACAGGCGCAGGAGCGGGAATCCCGCCGTGAGCTGTTGCAGTATCAGCTCAAAGAGCTGAACGAGTTTGCGCCGGTAGCAGGGGAATTTGAGCAGATTGACGAAGAGTACAAACGCCTGGCGAACAGCGGTCAACTGCTGTCAACCAGCCAGCAGGCGCTGCAGCTGTTAGCCGACAGTGACGACACCAATCTGAACAGCATGCTGTACAGCGCGCGTCAGATGCTGTCTGAACTCACTGCGATGGATGACAAGGTCAGCGGCGTTTATAACCTGCTGGAAGAAGCCGCCATTCAGCTGAGCGAAGCCAGTGACGAACTGCGTCACTACTGCGACAGTCTGGATCTGGATCCGAACCGCCTCTATGAGCTGGAACAGCGTATCTCCCGGCAAATCGCCCTGGCCCGCAAGCACCATGTGGCACCAGAGGGCCTGCCCGCCGTGCACCAGCAACTACTCGATGAAGCGGAACTGCTGTCACAGCAGGAAAGCGATCAGGAAAGCCTGCAGACGTTGGTAACCGAACACTACAAGGCTGCCCTGGCGTGCGCGGAGCAACTGCATGCGCAACGCACCCGTTATGCCAACGAGCTACAGCAGTTGATTACTCAGAGCATGCATCTGCTTTCGATGCCGCACGGTCGCTTTGCCATTGAGTTGATCTTCAACCCGGAGCAACTGACCGCCGACGGCGCCAGCCGCATTGATTTTCAGGTAACGACCAACCCCGGACAGCCGTTGCAGCCGCTGGGGAAAGTCGCCTCGGGTGGTGAGCTGTCGCGTATCGCGCTAGCGATTCAGGTTATCACCGCGAAGAAAATGGAAACGCCGGCGATGATTTTCGACGAAGTTGACGTGGGGATTAGCGGTCCGACGGCTGCAGTAGTGGGTAAAATGTTGCGTCAGCTGGGCGAATCTACCCAGGTGATGTGCGTAACCCACCTGCCGCAGGTTGCGGGTTGTGGCCATCAGCATTTCTTTGTCAGCAAGGAAACCGATGGCGAAATGACAGAAACGCATATGCAGCCTCTGGATAAGCGCGCACGCCTGCAGGAACTGGCGCGGTTACTGGGCGGCAGCGAGGTCACCCGCAACACACTGGCTAACGCGAAAGAACTTTTAGCGGCCTGATATGCACTTTTTTACCACAGCGTGGTCATATGCATGCTCTGTAGAGGTTTCCAATAGCGAAAAGGTTTATTATCATCGACAGCTAATGTCGCCTGAATGATAAAGCCTGCCGCAGGCAGAGTTCAGAATTTGATGGCAGAAGAACAGCCTGTAAAAGGTGTTTCGCCCCGGAAAAGGAATGTATAGATGCGCTGTAAAACGCTGACTGCCGCGGCAGTGGTAATGTTAATGATGACCGCCGGATGTTCCACTTTAGAGCGCGTTGTTTATCGCCCCGATATCAATCAGGGCAACTATCTGGTTGCTAACGATGTTGCCAAGATTCACACCGGTATGACTCAGCAGCAGGTTGCCTATACGCTGGGCACCCCAATGATGAAAGATCCCTTTGGCAGCAATGTCTGGTACTACGTCTTCCGTGAGGAGCCAGGCCACGAGAAGGTGAAACAGCAAACGCTGACCCTGACCTTTGACCGTAGCGGCGTACTGACCAACATCGATAACAAGCCCGCGCTGTCTTCTTCACAGGATAATTAATCCAGGACGCCAGGGTCGTTACCGACAAGCGACCTAGCACCATCGAACGCAGTAAGAGCGAACGTAAAAGACAGAACGTAAAAAGGCGCTAATCAGCGCCTTTTTCATGCTCAGAAATTGAACCGAGAGATTATTTTTTACTGCTTGCCGCGCGCTCTGCTCGTTGACGACGAAGCTCTTTCGGGTCGGCAATCAGCGGACGATAAATTTCAACCCGGTCGCCTTCCTGCACGGTATCGCTCAGTTTTACCGGATGGCTGTAAATCCCCACCTTGTTGCTGGCGAGATCGATTTCAGGCCGCAGTTCCAGCAAGCCTGATTTGCGGATAGCCTGTTCAACCGTGCTGCCCTCTTCCAGTTTTACGTAATGCTGATACTGTTTTTCAGGCAGGGCGTACACCACCTCGACAGAGATATCAGGCACTGTAAACCTCTTTGGCGCGCTGGGTAAAGGCCTGCACCATGCTGTTGGCCAGCTCTTTGAAGATTCGACCAAATGCCATTTCGACCAGCATGTTGGTGAACTCAAACTCCAGGCTCAGCTCGACCTTACAAGCATCATCCCCGAGATCGACAAAGCGCCAGCCGCCGGTGAGCTTACGGAACGGCCCATCGACCAGTTGCATATGAATGCTCTGGTTGTCGGTCAGCGTATTTCGGGTGGTAAATGTTTTGCTGATGCCCGCTTTCGACACATCGACTGAAGCCGTCATTTGATTCTCTGAGGCATCCAGTACGCGGCTTCCGGTGCAGCCCGGCAGGAATTGCGGGTACGCATCCACATCATTTACAAGTTGGTACATTTGTCCGGCGCTAAAGGGGACAAGCGCCGAACGACTAATCTGAGCCATAATGGTTCCTGTTCGTCACAAAACCGCTAAATAATAGCATTTTCAGCGATTAAACAAAAATTCCTCATTGCCATGGTGTGCTAGAATACCCTGTTTCCTGCTGCCCCGCTGGACTGGGGATGCGATAACCGACCAAGTGATGTAAAATACGCGGCATTATGACAAAGAAAAAAGCACACAAACCCGGTTCTGCCACCATTGCCATGAACAAGCGCGCCCGCCACGAATACTTCATTGAAGAAGAGTTCGAAGCCGGCCTGTCGCTACAGGGATGGGAAGTTAAATCACTCCGTGCAGGTAAAGCCAACATCAGTGACAGCTACATTCTGCTGCGTGATGGTGAAGCTTATCTGTTCGGTTCCACTTTTCAACCACTTGCGGTGGCTTCATCGCATGTGGTCTGCGATCCTACCCGCAGCCGTAAACTGCTGTTGAAGCAGCGTGAGCTGGACTCACTTTACGGCCGTGTGAACCGCGAAGGCTATACCGTTGTGGCGCTGTCGCTCTACTGGAAAAACGCCTGGTGTAAGCTAAAGATTGGCGTTGCTCGCGGTAAGAAAGAGCACGACAAGCGCAATGACATCAAAGATCGCGAATGGCAAATGGATAAAGCGCGTATCATGAAGAACGCCAATCGTTAAACACTGGATTTCGATACGCTTTTTTGCTAGTATTTGAAGTTCTGGGGCTGATTCTGGATTCGACGGGATTGTGAAGCCTTAGGAGCATGCCGAGGGGCGGTTGGCCTCGTAAAAAGCCGCAAAAAAATAGTCGCAAACGACGAAAACTACGCACTAGCAGCTTAATAACCTGCTTAGAGCCCTCTCTCCCTAGCCTCCGCTCTTAGGACGGGGATCAAGAGAGGTCAAACCCAAAAGAGATCGCGTGGATGCCTTGCCTGGGGTTGAAGCGTTAAACTGAATCAGGCTAGTCTGTTAGTGGCGTGTCTGTCCGCAGCTGACCGGCGAATGTAAAGACTGTACTAAGCATGTAGTGCCGACGGTGTAGTAATTTCGGACGCGGGTTCAACTCCCGCCAGCTCCACCAAAATTCTTTCGCGGCGATACCAGAATTGTCCGCTGAAGTCCTGAAAGCCCGCACGGTGAAAGCCTTGCGGGCTTTTTTGTGCCTGTAACCTTCCGAGACGATCCGCCTGAATCCAGAGATAATTGGTATACGAATTGGTTCACGCTAGAAGGTGGGCCAAAAACGTGTACCAATTATGGACGGAAACCATTCAGGGCGCGGATCACACGCCACCTTACCAATAACGAAATCCTCAAAGCCAAAACTCAAGAGAAAGACTTCACGCTGCATGATGGGGATGGACCTTTACCTGCTCGTCAAAACATCCGATAAGAAGCTGTGGCGTTTTCGCTATCAACGTCCTACAAGTAGTAGCCGTACAAATCTCAGCTTAGGCTCTTACGCTGCCCTAACGCTCGCTGTGGCACGCCAAATGCGTGACAAATATCTGTCGCTGCTTGCGCAAGGGATCGACCCGCAGAAGCAGCAAGAGGAAGTATCGGAACAACGCCAAATCGAGCTGGATAGTATTTTTTTGGTTGTTGCCGGAAGGTGGTTTCAACTTAAGAGAAAAAGCGTTACCGTGAATTATGCGAAGGATATTTGGCGATCGTTGGAGAAAGACATCTTCCTTTCTATTGGTGAGATTCCTGTTCAAACGCTTAAGGCTAGAACGATTGTTAAAGCATTGGAGCCGATTAAACCTCGCGGCGCGCTTGAGACAATCCCCCGTTTGGTTCAGCGCATTAACGAGATCATGATTTATGCGGTTAACACCGGTTTGATTGATGCAAATCCTGCTTCTGGCGTTGGGATGGCTTTTGAGAAACCCAAAAAGCAAAATATGCCAACATTTCGACCTGAAGAATTGCCAAAGCTAATGCGTTCTCTAATTATGTCGAATCTTTCTGTTTCGACTCGCTGCTTGATTGAATGGCAACTCTTGACACTTGTTCGCCCTTCTGAGGCTTCCGGTACTCGGTGGCAAGAAATCGATCTAGATACTAAGCTCTGGACTATTCCAGCAGTGCGTATGAAGGCTAAGCGGGAGCACATTGTTCCTTTATCACCTCAGGCTTTAGATATTTTGGAAGTAATGAAGGCTATTAGCGCTCACCGAGAGTATGTTTTTCCAAGCAGAAATGATCCACAGCAACCAATGAATAGCCAGACGGCTAATGCTGCTTTAAAACGCATTGGATATGGTGGTAAGTTAGTTGCACATGGCTTGCGTTCAATTGCGAGTACAGCAATGAATGAAGCTGGATTTAAGGCCGATGTAATTGAAGCAGCTCTGGCGCATTCAGATAAAAATGAAGTGCGTAGCGCCTATAACCGTTCCACTTATCTTGTACTCCGTCAGGAGTTAGTGACTTGGTGGTCAAATTTAGTTTATAATCAATTTATTATCAACCCGTTAGAGGTAAATGATGGCAACCCTAATATTAGATCAGAATGAAGAATTAGCGGAAGAAGGGATTTTATCTGGAGTTGAAATAGAAGATGAAGATATCTCGAATGAATCTTATGAAAAAGAACCTTTTGATACTGACTCCATTTCAATAACATCTAAAATTGTCGCTTTAGATACTGTTCTTAGAAGAATAAAAAATAAGACTATTAAATTAGCCCCCGACTTTCAACGAGAGTATGTATGGGATATAAAAAGGAAAAGTCAGCTCATTGAGTCCATGATGCTTAAAATACCTTTACCAATGTTCTATGTTTCTGAAGATAAAAATGGAATATGGGAGGTTGTAGATGGTCTCCAGAGGCTAACTACTATTAAAAATTATGTTCTAGGTGACGATAATGATGGTAAAGGCTTTAAGCTCAAAGGGCTTGAGTTTTGGTCAGAGATTTATGATGGTTTTGATTTTTTTAATCTAGAAAAGCAAGCATCTAATGTTAAGGTCGTCAATAATATTTTAGAAACTGAGCTTTCATTTATAGTAATAAATCCCGAGACACCAGAAAAAGTAAAAAGGAATATTTTCAAGAGGATAAATACTGGTGGAATGAGACTATCAAACCAAGAAATAAGGCATGCTCTTTATCAAGGGAGAGCTAGTGATTTATTAAAAATATTAGTTGAAGATAATGTATATAGCAATGTAATTAATAACACCGTTAAAGATAATAGAATGGCTGGCAGAGAGTTAATCCTAAGATTTTTATCATTTTATTTACTAAACTACGCCACTTACAAAGGCGATATGGATGATTTTCTTTCAAACACTATGAGAGCTATAAATGGTGAAATTGATATACCATTCAAGGATGTAGCAATCCCAGATGATGCTGAGATTGTTAAGTTATTTAGAACTGGTTTATCACGAGCTTATAGTTTGTTTGGTGAGCATGCCTTTAGGAAATCATTACCTAATGACGCAAGAAAAACACCAATAAATAAATCACTATTTGAATTATGGCTTTGCGTATTATCAAAAATGAAAGAAAATACATATAATACGTTGAATACAAAAAAAGATTCACTTATTAAAAGATACTCTGAAATAATGCAGGACGATGATTTCATCAATTCAATTAGTAGACATGGCTCAAGTATGCAAGGTGCAAAACACCGCAGAGAGCAGATATTAAAATTGATCAGGGAGATTAAAAATGCTTGATTTCATCAATATTAAATCATTCAAGTCTTTTATAGACTCGACTATTTCGTTGAATAAATTAACAATTTTAACTGGACTTAATAACTCTGGAAAAAGCTCTATCATCCAAGCCATTAGAATGTGCTTGTTATGCAAAGACAATTTATCTCCATATATTCTAGGGCATGGTGATTTTTCAGAGTTAAAATCAAAGCTATCTTCACTGCATTCCAAAATTGATATTACCTTGAAGGAATCGAATAATGATTCAGGTGGGGTTTTGAATGTCAAATTAGAAGAAGACACTACCTTTTGCGACTGTAATATAGAACCTATTTCTTATGATTATATAAGCGCCGATAGGCATGGCCCTAGTGTAATTTTACCAACAATGAATAATGACATTAGTAACATTACTATCGGTTCAAAGGGTGAGTATTTCGTTGATTATTTCTTAAAATTTGAAAATGTAATCATCCCTGAATTAATCAGACATGAGAGTTCAATTGGTAATACGCTAAAACACCAAGTATCATATTGGATGAGTGAAATTTCACCAGGAGTTGACTTAAACTTTGAAGTTAACAAAAACCATGACATCTCTCATCTTGAAGTAAATACTTTCCGTGCAACCAATACAGGTTTTGGCATTAGTTATTCATTACCAATTGTTTTGTCAGCTTTAACAATGACTTCTATGCCACCGCTTGATGAATTTAAAAATTCCAAATTAAAAAAATGGCACAGCTGCCCTAATAAACTACTTATCATTGAAAATCCAGAAGCACATTTACATCCTAAAGGGCAAACAGCTCTTGGGAAATTGATTGCCTTAGCCTCAGCATGTGGTGTTCAAGTTATCGTCGAAACTCATAGCGATCATTTTGTTGATGGTGTTCGATTAGCAGTCAAACAGTATAACGCACTTTCCGCGCAAGACTGTTCTATTCATTACCTTACAAGAGAAAAAGGAATGCAATCTGTTAGTGAGGTAATTAAAATTAGTGAGGATGGAAAGCTAAGTTCTTGGCCAATAGGATTTTTTGACCAAACATCGATAAATTTATCAAAATTAGCCAAACGAGATAAAAAATGAATGCCATATTTATACTTGATGAACGTTGGTTGATTAATGCACTCAGTGTAATCCCAAACTCCATTGGACATTTAGAAAATATTGCTGATTTGGTAGAAAATATAAATGAAAAATCAAATTCCTTTATTCTTTGCTGCTCTGAAATTTATGAAAAACAATGCTCCGACCAACAGCTTTGTGATGTGATTTTTGGCGATTTAGCTAGGAATCCTATATCTAGAGATGCATTATTACGCTTATCTGTTATGTTAAACTCGATGGAAATGATAGATATTACAAGTGATAATAAAAACATCGAATCAGATGCATTAAAGATATTAAAAGAATATGATTTCGGTGGGTTAATTTTTAATGAAGATATCGTTACCGACTGGTGGAAGCCAGAGTCAATGATGGTAGTTAATGAAAAAAACAATATAGAAAAATACTATAGACTTCAATCGCTCCATGAAATGATTCCTTATCCCGAGCTTTCTATCCATCTCGATGATTTATTCCCATTGTTATATTTCCTTCCTGACGCAAAAGATTTCTCCAAGCTAGGCGTTTCACACAGAGAACATCTTAAAACAATCATTGAACATTTGTCTTATTTAAATGACCACGCTCGCAATCATTATCTAGAAGATAGAGACTCTTTTAATCGCACAGCAAGTTCCCACGGCGTTGATCTTTCTGGCGAAAGTAGTAACACAAGAAGTAACCCTAGTGCAATCAGAGAAAGAATTCGAACAATAGAAGATATGAATCTTGGGTTTGAAATGCATACTAAAATAACATGGAATAAGGGTAGAATTCATTTTCACATTGGAAATAACTTGCCCGCGTCAGTCTCAGAAATTACAGAAGGAAAATTAATTATCGGAATCGTGTGCGAACATTTGTCAACGTGACATTTACTTCCAACGCGCAATGCTATCCCCGCTACGCCTGCCCGCTTTATGCATCGCTTTTCATGCAGGTACATGATGCGGGCCGGGCCGCGCCCGGTATGAGCTGAACGAGGAAAAGCGGTGCATGTTTTTTCATGCAAATCCATGCACGCTATGAATGCATTACTTTTTACAAAGCGGCTGGCCAGAAAAAGGGTCAAAGGACAGGCACAAAAAAGCCGCTGTTCGGGCAGCGGCTTTGCGGGGATAAATGAATCTGGCGGAATGCAGAACCGTATCGGCCCAATGTCTGCCGCTCCCTAGCCGGTTCAGGTGGCGCTTCCGGTACTTTTTCCGGCTGTGGCGGTGCGGTGATCACCTTTGTGATGCTTTCATTCGTCTTGAAAGTACAAGAGCAGTCCAGGTTAGTGCACTGGTGATAACGCTCTTTCACCTGTTCGGACATATAGCGGCCTGATTTGGTGTGCGCCGCACTTTTGCAGTAAGGACAATGCATCATTTCTGGCTGCCCTCCTCAAGTATTGCACGCTGTGCCTGAATTGACTCAGCCAGCTTCTGACGGCGCATAGGGCTCGCATAAAGCTCCATATCAATACCCGTCATGGCCGGGCGGTGCAGGCCGATATTCTCCAGTAGCGGTGCCTCTTTCAGCACGTTGTCCGGCAAGGCCGCAGCCGCTTGAGTAAGCGCTTCACCGACTAGATAAGCCACGTCCTTAATACTATCTCGGTTGTCTCCGGCAAACGTCGGGGAAAGCTCTTCACGACGGAGACGCAGCTTAATGGCCCACAGCAGCGACGGACTTACGTTCGCAGGGCTGACTGCCAGTGCGCATCCGCGAACCCGGTAAATGCCTCCCGGTGCGATTCGACATACTCTTTACCACTGCCGCAGCATTTCAGCATCGCCTCCTGCCTATCCAGTGCCAGCTCTTTGAGCAGCCCGCAGAATTCATCAGCCAGTTCCCGGCTGGCGATGTGCTGAGAATGTTCGGCGCGCAGCTCGTCGGTGATATCGCCACGCAGGCACAGCTCACCACTTTCACCCAGCCGCAGCCACTCAGCCCGTTTGAATCCGTCAGCGAGGCTGACCTGAAGGCCATGAGCGCCAGCCAGAAAGCCGAGTTGCTGGTCGCCCATTACTGAGAGGCGCTGGCCGTGCCGCCCGTTGGAGAGGAAATCTGCCGCTACGAGAACGGCGCGTGGCAGGTGATGCCGGTACAGACGTTGCGCCGCGAAATCGCTGCGCTGTTTCAGAAGGTTCGCGCACCATTTTCAGCGGCCGGAATCGGCAGCGTGCTCGATACGCTCAAACTAATGGTGCCGCAGATGGGCGAACCGGCGCGCCGCCTGATTGGTTTTCGTAACGGGGTATTTGATACGACCAACGGTATGTTCAGCCCGCACCGCCGCGAGAACTGGCTGCGCACGGTCAAGAGCGTGGATTACTCCGCGCCACGTCCCGGCGAAAACCTCGCAGATCACGCGCCTAACTTTTACCGCTGGTTAACGCGGGCGGCCGCACACAATCACGATAAGCAGGAGCGCATCCTCGCGGCGTTATTTATGGTACTGGCAAATCGCTATGACTGGCAGATGTTCCTGGAAATAACTGGTCTAGGTGGAAGTGGGAAAAGTGTTTTAGCTTCGATTGCTACGCTGCTCGCTGGCCGCGATAACACTACGTCAGCCACCATTGATACGCTGGAATCATCGCGGGAACGCGCCAGCGTGGTGGGATTCTCGCTGATTATTCTGCCCGATCAGGAGAAATGGAGCGGCGATGGCGCAGGCATCAAGGCGATTACCGGCGGTGATGCAGTAGCCATCGATCCCAAATATCGCGATCCCTACTCAACCCACATCCCGGCGGTAATTCTGGCGGTGAACAATAACCCGATGCGTTTCAGCGATCGCAGCGGTGGCGTGTCGCGTCGTCGGGTAATACTCACCTTCCCGGAAGTGATACCGGCGAAAGAGCGCGATCCACAGCTACTGGATAAAATCAGCACCGAGTTGGCCGTCATCGTTCGTCATCTGATGCAGCGCTTCTCATCACCTAACGAAGCCCGCGCGCTGCTACAGGCACAACAGACGTCCGGTGAAGCGCTTGAGATAAAGCGACAGGCCGATCCGCTGGTCGATTTCTGCGGCTATCTGATGCCACTGAGCACGCCGAACGGGCTGTTCATCGGCAATACCAATATTCGCCCGATAAACCCGAAGCGCTATCTCTATCATGCATATCTGTCGTTTATGGAATCGCGAGGACATCAGCACCCGCTCAGCCTGACGGCTTTTGGCCAGGCTGTGCCGCAGACGCTGAAAGAATATGAGCGGGTACTGCTCAAGCGCAGAACTAATAACGGCATACAAACTAATCTCACGCTACATGAAGACAGCGAAGCAGATTGGTTGCCCGCATGTAGCGTCTGATAACATCATTACACATAAACCGGCTTTGAGCCGGTTTTAATATTTAATACATTCACTAATGTCAGCTAAGCTCAAGAGCTAATATTGGTCATCTCATACGGCCTTAAAGATGACAGGCAAAACTGTGACAATTCACTTAGAAGAATTTACTCTCCTAATTTGTATGCATAATCACCCACAATTGATGAAAATAGTTCCAATAACTCTAATTTAGTTCTACCAGCAGCTACTATTCTAACTAGTTCATTGAAGTCGATTTCAATATATTTGTTTGCCCTAGGATTCAAAAGTATACCTGTCTTCCATTCATCTGTGCCCCCTTCTATTGAGGATGAGAAACTCAACAACCAATAAATTAAAATCTGCCGGTAATCAGAAGATGAAAAGTTTTTATTTGTGCATTTTACTTCTATCAGCCGTTGGCCAATTGAGAAGTCTCCTTGACCTTCTGCTATCCATTGAAACCCAGGAATAATAGGAGATCTAACTACATTGCCACCCCCCCATTTTTCGCTCAAACCTTTTAATGACCTTATTAAATTATTAGCAGTTTGGTTAGCTATTTTAATCTCAATACTTGATAAATTAACGGGTAAAATCGCATCAAAGTACCTTGATTGCCGAGCTAAGGCGATAGACAAACACTCTTTCCAATCTTCATTTTTTTCTAAAAGAATTTGCTCTGCTCTTACATAGGCAACTTCAAATAACATAGCTGCATTTATATCTATTCCTACCAACATACTTTCATCAATAATCGTACAACCCGGCACAGGTTGTGCTTCGCGATTAAGATGTGCAACTATTGCCGGTAATAATTGTGGAAATAGCAAATCACAGATACCGGGAATATCTCGCGCTACAGTTCGAGGATCCTTGACGGGTAATCTTAGAAATCTCATTTATTATCTCCACTTAGGCACCAGTTAATAAACATGTCACAGAATGATGCTTTTCCTTTTTGTTCAACTCCTAATGACCATAAATTAGGTGTCGCTTTTTTAACTTGTTCCCTAAAATGTTTGCCATCATCGCCAAATTTATAGGATGTGAGCCAAAGCATTCTTTGCACTTCCGGTGACAACCTTGCCCATTTATTTCTCTCTGAAATGAATGATGGTCTATCTTTCCAATTCCTGACACAGTCAAGACAAGCTCTTTTAATTGTTTCAGATGAGCTATTATTTAACAAACCATGAACATAAGCTGCTCGATCATTTGTTCTAACCATTCTTAGTGAACGTAAAAAATGCAAACAGTTAGCTTCAGGTAGCAGTAAATGTTCAGAGTGGAGAATAACATCATCTATCATCTTATCAAGCTTCTGATAGATAGAACAATATCGCTTATCATTTCTAACAGAGATCACACCTTTAATAATTGTAGAAAAAGAACTTCTAAAGGAATGTAGGTTTTCTGAAGAGAGTAATGTTACACATAATTGTAATGCTAGAGCAGGCTCATGGAGCTTCAACGTTCTACTTATTTGATTCACCAAGAAAGTGTCTGGTTGGCTTTTATGAATTTCTAAATCAAGTAAGGCTTGTACATTTAGTTTTTCGACAGTTTCAACCAGTTCATTATAATCTGAAACGGGATTATCTGAGTAACGATCAAAATGCAAGTCAATTTTTTTAAGCTTACTAGATTTATCATCATCAACAAACAATTGTGTATGAACAAAGTTTTTATAATGTTGAGCTTTTAGAATTGTTGTTTTAGTTCTGTTTAATGACAATCCATAATCTGCCAAAGCATTGGACAAAATTGAAATAGCACGATACGCTTCAGCCTGATTGCTGGCAATTATAGTAAAATCATCTACATACCTATGCCACTTGAGTTTTGATGACGTCAAAAGTTGGTCAACCGAGGTCATTAGTAACTCAGCTAAAATTCTTGAGCACTGCCCACCGACCGGCAAGCCAAATGATCGACCAGCTGATAACTGACTTAGCAACCTATCAATTTGAGTTGCAACTGTTGAACCCTCACCAAATAAATCATTAATACAATTCTCGATACGATGATGATATATGTGCTCGTAAAAGCTTGATATGTCTGTTTGGATAACGATAGCCCCGTCATTGTCCAATGACGCATCATTAATTGTCGCTTCTTTATATGCTCTCCATGATTTATCTCTATCAAATATATTTTCACCTATTTCCAAATAACGATATGAGTGAGCACTTGGACTTCTTTTTGATTCATTTATTTCTGCAATAGATATTGCCAGCCCATTAAGATATATATTCCAAAATGGATGTATCTTAGTTGAAATCCTAAAGCCGCTTGCACCAGTTGGTGAAAGTAATCTTTCCGAATAAACTTGGATTCCATTCAAAATATTTTTTGTGTTTGTTTTTCCATCTTTTTCAAGCCTTTGAAAGAAGTCAAAGGCCATATTTGCCACCTGATCCTTAGAATCTGAAATAAAAACTGTATCGATATCAAAAGGCAACATATCGTTGTCGCCATGAGCGCCAACATCTTCGATAGCTCTTATAAAGTGTTCAAGTTTCACTGCATTCATCATTACCACCAAATTATTAAGTAACACCCATTTAAAAATCAACTTATGAAAACATTAACCAATATGAAATAATCATTTACACTTAAAATAATAACTTCCAACCTTGATTAAAACTCATTAAGCTTTCAGAAAAATTGGTTATTTCAAGCATAATAACTCACAATGCATTTTATTTCACAACTCTCTCAATTTGATTATCCAAAATTTAAGTATAGAAGCTGATAGAGTGATGCAACAGTAAATTACAGAGTACACACTGAATAATTAACGTTATCAGTGAAGGCGAAAAATAGCTTTCGATAACTCACTCCTATCACCAACTAACCGTCCTACTTCTGGTTAATAAGCCAACCGTGACTTCCGCTACGTCCGTTTCAGACACGCATTCGACTTGTGTGCGTAGCAGATGCCACTATGCACGACCTACGGACTTTACCAATAGCGTTTTTTGTGAGTCAGCAAGGAAAATCTCAAGCCAAAGAGCTGATCTCACCCTTCCTATAACCTCATCCATTGTACAGCGGCTAAGTATCTTGGTACTACATCATATAAAGCAGAAAAAAATAAGTATGATGCTCGTCATTTTACAGTTTTACTATCAGGTTGATTGACGATCTGTGAAAAGGATGTATGATCTTTATACCAAGTTTTGGGAATAAAGAGGCGGCTCCCAAAAGTAAACCGCCAAGTTGGTAACTTCGACTCGATAATTGGTCTGGTACTCCAACCACGCCGGCTGTGAGGTCGGCTCCTCTATTTTTTTGGTAGTGGATATCTCAATCGAACTGATTTTGTGTCTATATCTCTTGGACCTTTCGTTGGGTCATAAAAATACCAGATGTTAAACTTTCTCTCAGTATGCCATGTATCGTTTTGCAAATTTTCCCAGCCAAGGTATGAAGCAACTTTATTTGAAATTGCAATTTTTGCCTCAGAGGAGGCTTTCCCCTGATAAGCACACATAACTGATCCAAGAAAGAAATCTGCTATTTGAATGTTCTCAGATGACTTAGAGTCCTTAGTCACGACGCTAGCAATAATTTCAGGTCTGCCAAATTTATTTTTGAGTATGTTGTTAGCAATTATGTTAAATTCTTCATCAGCCTTCTTGTAACGAGAGGCTATGGGGTCAACCTCGATCCTGAAATAACTTTCTCTCTCGGGGTGAGCAGATATTACGCTGCTTATTTTTGTAGTTAGCAGCTTCGTGAAGTGTTTCCTTCTAGCAATATCATAATCGCCATTATGATATTTCTTATTCACCATAGATTTTTCAATTACGATACAGTGAAACGCTAACCATGGAACCTTGAAAAATAAATCAATAAGTTCAATGTAAAATTCGGCATATCGCTTGGAATGGGCTTTTTGCCACTTAATTTCTTCATAGAATCCATGCTTATCGCGCAAATTCCTAACTATGCGAGCAAAGTCCCCACGTCGCTGATACTTCATCCATAGGCTGCCAAAGCCGTAGAACCTTTGGCCGTCAATGCCTGATTCGTCACATGCAACATGCCAAATTAATTTGCCGGGGTGATCACCATCAATCATCGATAAGCTCGCATCGGATTCATCCTAAGGTGGTTATTTAACCACATACATAAGCCATTGATAAAGATCACTTTAATATTAAGCTAGCAGCCTCACTTCGATTGGTCTTATCTTCTGCTGTTTCCACCTATCAACAACTTATAGACTGCCCCATGGGCGTAAAAGACATTCCCTGGCTAATCACACATAACCAGCCTTATTGGTGGAGGTGAAAACATAACAATTGGCATCAGCGGACTGGCTGCAGCTTCAGCTTGCAGAGCTTCAATCAGCTCAATTGACTTACATCACATCGATTAACACAATCTAAAGACAGGACTCTTTGGGTTTGGCATAAAGCCAACATTTACTGTTCAGCGCCTAATGATATTCCCCTGTGGCGTCTTAAGAACTTCAATTTAAGGTGATCGCGCTAAATGAACACTTGTGTACAATTTACATCAAACCATTCATTACCTAAAACCATGAATCTAATGAACAAAAATCAAAAGTGAACAGTGTGAACACTTTTCCCTAAAATCATCTTATTTTGTATTTAGCGCCGAGCATTCGGTACCCTCGCGCAGTTGCTCCGGGGTATGAGATCCTATAATTGGTACACGTTTAGGTACATGAAGCAAAGTTGAACTGGATAAAAATCTTTTTTTACATGAGCTTGCGTAGTCTATTCAGACTCCGCCAGCCCATCGAAGATTACAAGCGTCATCCGATGAAGTCCTAAGAGCCCGCACGGCGCAAGCCCTGTAGGCTTTTTTGTACCTGCAATTTGTCCTGGGACAGTCTTAAGCAAACCAATTAAATCTGAACTTTTAGGCACCTCATAACGCTTTATTGTTTGTGAGGTGCCTAAAACTATGTAAACCCGGCAATTGCAAGACAAGCCAAACCTCTCTCCGTTAAGGAAATCGAATCTGCCAAACCCAGGGAAGCGGACTAAGTGCTCAATGATGGCGATGGCCTTGAGCTACTCATCAAATCCAGCGGCAGTAAAATCTGGCAGTTTCGTTACATCCGCCCTGTCACCCAGAAACGTGCGAAGAAGAGCATAGGCCACTACCCGTCAGTCACCCTTGCCGATGCCAGAAACTACCGGACACAGTCTCGCGCTCTCCTGGCGAAACAAATCGATCCGTAGGAGAACGTCCGAAGCGTGAATCCAAAGGGAAAAATCGCGGTAGTAGAAAGCGATATGCGTTGGTGTTCAGACTCCTTCGAGTTAGGTTGCTACGATGGTGAAAAACTACGGATCACGTTCGCGCTGTACTGCTGCGACAGAAAGGCCATAGACTGGGCAGCAAGCACCGAAGGCTACGACAGTTCTACCGTTCAGAATGTGATGCTGAGGTCGCTAGAAAAGCGCTTCTGCGAAAGGTTACCGGAAACAGCAGTGCAGTGGCTGACCTATAACGGTTCAGCGTATACCACGCATGAAACGCGGAGGTTCGCCAGAGGATTGAATCTGGATCCCTGCACAACAGCAGTGAGCAGCCCACAGAGCAATGGCATGGCCAAGCGGTTCGTGAAGACGATGAAGGAAGATTATAACGCGTTCATGCCCAAACTGGATGTGAGAACAGCACTGCGAAATCTTGCAGTAGCGTTCTCACATCACAATGAAAACCACCCGCACAGCGCGCTGGGATAAAACACCCCGAGGGAATACCAGCGGCAGCGGACATGGATAACTAAATATACAAAACTGTCCAGAGATAGCGGGTCAAGATTAAGCAAGCTTTTTTGTGTCCTGAAGTCAATCAACTTCAATCTGCATCAAGTTATACTTGGGGATACTGAGGGGGGACCGATAACTATGGCAAAGGTATTCCTGAAATTATGAGTATTGCTCAATCAGAAAGCAGGCCAACGATTTATTGTGAAATAGATTGGGAAGCCCCAAACAATGCTGTTGTCCGGGAGATAAAGTCATGCGCATACTTTGATAAAAAACTTTTTTTATGATAGATGATATTCAATGGGCTAAAAACATAACCATCTCGTAAAAGGACAGGTAAAAAAACATTATCTGGATATCTCTCTTGTAAGGTTGGCACTCTTATTTCAGTCAGAAAAAAAACGCCAAGATCATAATCAAATAAAGAAAGCATAAGTTCTATTGAATCAACCTCTAATATTTTTCTTGGTTTAAACCCAGCCTCTTGAAAGCATACATTTACAATTTCATGAAGACGATAATTTGATTTAAGTAAAATAAATGGAAAATTTTTGAATTTATCAAGCGTAGTACCATTTTTACATTCTAAAATAACATTATCTGCATCCCTTCCAAAATATTCAACAAGCAGTTTTCTGGTGACTGCCAGATATAGTCTGTCGTTCATCAATGGAATTGCCTCTAATAATGAATCACTTCCTTTTTTTATGCCTACAAAAAAGTCAAGCTCTCCGGAGATAACCATTTGCTCCATTCTGGCTGATGTTTCAGTTGTAATATTTATTGTAACATTAGGCCATTTTATAAAAAATTCCGGTAAAAGCATGGGGAGCCAATAACTACCTCTATATGGAGTCACGCCAATATTTAATGTACCTATATTATTCTGTTTTATATCATTTATTCGAGATGATACATTATTACTTTCCATGAGTATTTTTATTGAAGAGTCATAAAGCACTATTCCCGCCTGAGTTAATTTAAGCTGCGGTTTTCGATGAAATAGATCTGTGCCGTAATAATCTTCTAATTTTTTAATATGTATGCTGAGATTTTGCTGTGAGGTGGAGAGTTTTTGGGCAGTTTTGGTAAAGTTTAAATTTTTTGCCAACTCGACAAAATAGCTCAAACTAATGAAATTCATAACAACCTCAATATAACTATATAATAACCACCAATAATTACTCGCTTGTTTATCGTAATCACTGCATGTTAAATCGTTAAGATATGCAATGAATTGTTATTTTTTTTGATAAAAATAGACAGCGATTGTATAATAATAAGAAAATTAGATTCGTTGAATTAACCAGCTCATGAACATATGATTCAATAATAACTTATAGAAATAGGTGTTACAACTATTTTCCATTTCTAAAATAGCGCTGGTTACTTTAATTAAGGCATAATCTCTGAAGTATAAAAATCGACCACTGATAATGCACTGTGGTCGATCACATCAGATATGAATACAATTAATAATCAAACATTCCAACAGGAGTTTTATTACTTTCTTTTGTATCTATGTAAGTCACAGCGTTATTATAATCAATTAATGGTATTGGCCATGTTGGAACCTTACCCTCATACATCTCGGCAACGCCCATAGCAGCCATGTAAGAAGCACGAATTGCAGCTTCAACAGTATTTCCACCAATATGAGGAGTGATTAAAATATTATTCAGTTTATACAATGGGTTATTCGGCAGCATTGGCTCATTAGCAATTACATCCAGTCCAGCTCCAGCGATCACGCCATTTTTACATGCTTCTAAGAGATCATTTTCATTTACCAATCCACCTCGAGCTGTATTGATCAGAAAAGCGCTCGATTTCATCATGGCTAACTTTTCTTTGTTGATCATCTTATGAGTCACAGATGTATTCGGTGCATGAAGTGATATATAGTCACTTTCTATAAAAATTCTGTCGAGATCTCTTACAACCTCGACACCATCAGGGAAATCTTTAGCAGGCTTATATGGATCATAGCACAGAACGTTCATTTCCATAGCAAGGCACCGTTTGGCTGTGCGGCTTCCAATATTCCCACATCCAATGATCCCTACTGTTTTTCCGTTTAATGTTGTCATATGAGTTTTTAATTTTGCCGCATAGTAATCTACTGGCAACATTGTACGAAGAGTGGTCACATTACGGCTCATGTATAGCATTAGCATCAACGCTGTTTCAGCAACTGATGTACTATTAGCTACTGGCGCATACAAACATTTGACCCCAAAGTCGCTAGCAGCATCTAGATCCACAGCATCAAATCCAGCGCCATGTCGGACAAGAACCTTTAAATTTGGCGCTGCCGCCTCAAATACTTCACGAGACATTTTTGTCACACGAACAATAATCGCATCAGGCCGATGTAACTTCATATCTGCAATTACATCCTCTGTTTCAAAGCCTCGACCATCAATTAACGTATGCCCTTGACTTTCAAGCAGATGACGGCCATCTTGTTTCAACTCTTGTGGTAACAGAATTTTCCAACCCATGTTAAAACCTCATTATTAATATATTACAATATACCAATCAAATTCCAATATGGTAGACCGACAGCAAAGAGCACTGCAACAATAAGGGCAAGTACTATCGTGCCTTTTGTATACCAATCTTTTTGGCTAACATAGCCGTTTCCAAATAAATAAATACTTGCACCGTTTCCGTAGTTACAAAGCAAAGCGCCGTATGCACCCAAGAGAGCTAGCATCAATGACAAAGCCATCATATCTACCTGAGTTGCTTTTGCTAAGGTAAGAATGACCGGGTAAATTGATACAATATAAGCAGCGTTCGAAACGAAAAAATACTTAACTACTAAACTAAGTAATACCAGTATGACTAAAACAAGGGAGCCGCTTATCACAGATAGATCAATGTAGTACTGAAATTGTGACGCAAGCCATGTATAGAATCCACCTTGATTCAGAGCAACGGTTATACTGAAAAATGCACCATACCAGAGGAACATGTTCCAGGCCCCTTTTTCAGCCATTAGGTCATTCCAATCTAATAACCCAAAAATCAACTGCAGGGCTAACCAGATAAAGGCAACGATATATAAACCCATTCCGATTTTATAGCCTATGCTCCATCCCAAAATAGCTAAGATAAAAAGAACTAACATGATCTTTTCGTCTCGTTTCATGGGACCCATTTCAGCAAGCTTTTGCGTAACGATTGGTTTTATATTGCCTAAATCACGTATTTCTGGTGGAAATAACTTATAGACAACAAGAGGGCTTAAAAAAAGAATAAGTAACCCCGGGACTAGCGCTGCTTTAAACCATAAACCCCATGATAACTCTATACCTACCAGTTGATTTACAGTCGATGCGATCACTGCATTGGATGCCATCCCGGTTAAAAAAAGTGCCGCTGTTGACATTGCAATTACATGCTCTAATAACTCAAGGTAAGCCCCTAACTTTTTGGGGTCCTTGTCTGGATGAGAACCGAGAGATTCCGCAATCCCTCGAAATATCGGGAAAACAATTGCGGATCGGGATGTATTAGATCCCGTTGCTGGACTTAATATCAAATCACAGAGCAGCATAACATATCCCAAACCAAGTGAGGAACGTCCAAAGGAGGTATTCCCAAACTTGGATAGTAAAATGTATGCCATACGTTTACCCAGACCATTTTTTCTGAATGAACTACAAGCTAGTAGCACGGCCAGCAAAAACCAAACGCTCTGATTCCCCCAACCTTGAAAAAGCAAATTGGGATCTTTTAAAAAAAATGATCCAATACCTACGATAATCAGGCTAATAATTGGTTCGGAAAAAGGTTTTATGATTAATCCACACATTAGAGAAAGGCACAAACCAACCATATGCCATGTCTCAATATCCAGTCCATTAGGGGACGGAAGTATCCAGATTAGTACAGGGAAAATTACAACTGGAATAAGCTTTGCTATTTTGTACTTCATATTTCGCCTTTCCTGCTTTAATATTATTATTCATATGGCTTTTCAATTATCTCTACATCTTTTTTTTCCAATAAATCGTCTACCCATTGTCGATTGACAGTACCCGCTGCAGAGTTTGCTGCTTTATTTTTATCTTTTTCAGATAATACTATCGCTTTTTCCAGAATAGAATGAGCGTCACCTTTGGGTATTACAATTACGCCATCTCTGTCTCCAAGAATGATATCTCCTGGATTTACAATAATACCACCACATGAAACAGGAACATTAACTTCCCCAGGTCCTTCTTTATATGGGCCAGATGGAGTTGTTCCAGTTGCATAAAGAGGTAATGTTCCTTTTGAAAGGACATCGATATCTCTGACCGGGCCATCAATTACAATCCCTTCTATTTTTTTGAAGCCTTGCAAATAATTAAACATTATTTCACCCATAACAGCCCTACTTCGTTCCTCCTCGTTAGAGATAACAATTACATCGCCTGGTTGTGAAATATTCATGGCTTTATGAAGCATCATATTATCGCCGGATCTGGCTTTAACTGTTAATGCAACACCACACATAATTCTACCGGACGGATTCGACATAAGTTTTATTTGTGGGTTCATTCCACACAATCGCCCCATGCAATCCGCCACATTTGCCGCTGCTATTTTACTGAATGCTTTAACCACTTCTGGATCTGGCAGTGTTCTTTTTGTAAAAACTCTATTACCTACTGACATAGTATGTTCCTTATTAATTCTATTAATTTAGGTATTATTTCCCATGGAGACAAAGTTCTGTTCCAACATGAACAAAGTGGACATCTGCATCCATCATGTCTGCATAGAATAAAATCATCCCCTCTTTACCTTGTGGGATAACTCTCGACTGCCCTGAATGTGCAACAACTAATGCAGTAATCTCTTCAGGTAGTCCGTATTTATGGCAATAATATCCACTCAAAAACCCATGTTGATAGAGTTTACCTGTTAGACTTTTTTTACTAGTTCCAGGTCCACCAACATCCATTTCCATTTCTTCCAATTTACATACATCATGTAAAACTGCTGAAATAATTAAAGTATCTGTATTTATGTCATAACCAAATTTTCTTATCATGTTCCTGGCTATGACCAGAACATTTTCCGTAACACTCTCTGTATGCTTAATCAAACCAACTTTTGGTGCTCTGGTCGCAAATTGCGCTTCCTCTATATTTTTCCAGGTACTATTATTTAATGCCTCGATCCATATTTTGCATGTAGCATCTACAAGTGTTTTATCTTTCACTTCTGAGAGTTGCGGGAAGTATTCTTTAATTTTTTCAATGTATATCTCGCTCATTTTACCCCTCACGAGTCAACGTTATTTAATAAGCCATATCGTGTTCATATGTACTATATTGTTTGAAACCAAAAAATGGAAACAACAATTTATTTATTATTGACAACAAAATGTTGTTGGTGCGCCACTAAAATATCAACGCATTTCCTTATAATATCTTGAGGCATGAAGTGGATATACATAAATAGTCAATTAAAACACTTCGCATATGAGCGTCACATCACAAAAAAAGCATTCATCAATATAATTGTAAATAAAGTAACTTTAATAAAGTTGGCGTGAATAACATTTGATACGTGAAATTTGGTGATGGCTCTAGATTGACACTATAGATCTGCTGCATGCCTGATTAAGTCTTAACACTCATCAAGTCTCTTCTGCTTTGTGCCTGAACCCGAGATCAGAATCTACAGTGTCACCCCCTCCCTCTTCCTCCCCTTGACAGCCTCCCCCTCCATGCTCTAAAAAGGAAACGATCATTTCCTAATTGGAGATTAGCTATGAAATCCCCTTCCCATACCGGCAGTGCGCAATCCTCTGCGGGCCGACCGCGTGCTTTTAACGAAGCGCAATTTCTGGATGGGGCCATCAGGCTATTTCGCGATCGTGGTTTTAGTGACGTCAGCATCAGCGACATCACCGCAGCGACAAACCTCAGTACCGGTAGCGTTTACAAGGCTTATAAAGACAAACAGGGCGTTTTTGCTAGGGCGCTTGAGCGGTATGTGTTTCTCCGGGAGGAACAGATAAAAACCCGGCTGGAAAAGGCCACGACCAGCAAAGACAAGCTTGCCGAACTGCTGCGGGATTACGTTGAGCTCAGTCAGGGGAAAGAAGGCAAGCTGGGCTGCATGGTGGTGGCAGGTGTCACTAACGTCGACCAGCTCGGCGCTGCAGCCACCAGCCTCGAAAAACAGCTGGCAAAGCGACGCAGCAACATTGCGGAATTGATCAAAAGCGGAAAACAGGATGGTTCCATTGCCGCGACAACCAACGAAACCGCCGCTGCCGAGGTGATTCTGGCGTTGCTTCAGGGAATGCGCGTCATCGGTAAAGCCTCAACCCTCACCGACGATGCTGAGCGTTTTGTGGCTCAGGCGTTGAAGGTTCTGGCGTAACGCATGATTGTTGAAGCCGCACTCGCCGGGGCAATATTGCCGTTGCAGCGGTCTTCATGACTCATTTGATCCATGCACCTGGTTCACCATTTTAAGCGGCGGATGATTACACCGCGCCATGGCGGCTGTAAGCCGGTAGTGTACTTTTACTTTAGGAAAACCCTATGTCTGCTCTCATGCTCCCTGCTGCACCCGATGGTTTTAGTCACCATTTTTCCCGGATACAAGGTCTGCGCTTTCACTATGTCACGGGCGGTCGTGAGGATGGCTTTCCGCTGGTGTTGCTGGCCGGCTTTCCCGAAAGCTGGTTTGCATGGCGACATGTCATGCTGCCTCTGGCTGATCAATACCGAATTATCGCCGTTGATTTGCCGGGCCAAGGCGACACCGATAAGCCGCTTTCCGGCTACGACACTCAAACGGTTGCCACGCGGCTGCATGCCTTTATCGATTCACTCGGTTTAGGATCGTACTTTCTTGCCGCACACGACGTCGGTGCCTGGGTAGCCTTTACCTATGCGATGTTATATGGCGAGGAAATACGGGCGCTGACGTTGATGGATGCCGGTATTCCGGGCATATCGTTACCGGATAAACTGCCGTCGGCTTCTGACAAATCCTGGAAAACATGGCACTTTGCCTTTCATGCCGTAGCGGATCTTCCTGAAGCCTTGCTGGCAGGCCGTGAGCGCATTTATCTGGAATGGTTTTTTCGCGAGAAAGCCGCTAACCACAGCTGTTATGGCGAGACTGAACTGAGCGAATATGAGCGCTTGCTTAAAACGCCGGGGGGCTTACGCGCGGGGCTGGCGTTTTACAGAGCGCTGTCTCAGTCGGCCGCGCAAAATGCGGAGCTGGTCAGGCAGGGGCGACTGGTCATGCCGGTACTGGGGCTGTCCGCCGATCAAGGCTCGATTGCAGATATGGCGGCGACGCTGAAAGCCTATGGCGATGATATACACGGCCAGCACATCGCCAATTGCGGGCACTTTCAGCCGGAGGAACAGCCCGAAGCCACTGCCAACGCCCTGGCCGCGTTTTTTGGCCAGTACAGGCATTAGACCAGTCTCTGTCCATGGATAACAAAACCATCGGCACAGCTTTGCTGGCCGTTCGGTGTGGACAATAAAGGTGAATGCGCTATCCGAACGCCGCGTCCCTTTCCTCTGAGAGCCGCGGAGTGTCAAAGGCGCGTTGACGTCAAAAACGTGTCTGAGGATTGAGCATCCCCGGAACACGTTTAGCGGATGCGCCCGCAATCCACTGCAATATTCCCACCGCCTCTGAATACGATATTCATCATTATTCTGAATAAAAGATTCGCCTGATTTTCCAGTTTCCCTCAGATTACGCGTTACCTGCACCGCAACTCCGGCCTGATCATCGTTAAAATATAAATAAAACGCTTATTGAAAGTTAATAACCAAGCCCGAAATTGTTAATTGCCTGTATATGTCTTCTGAGACAAAGAAGAGAATATCTAATATTTAAGCGTTATTTATAGACAACTCATTATTCAAACCAGCGTTAATGAAAATTTAAATTTAGCCAAATACAATCCCAAAACCTTGCAATCTTAATCAGTTAGTTCAGGCGCATTTGTGGCACCCTGGTATTCTTACGACGCTTGCTGGCAATTTAATTCGTTAAAAAAACCACTCAGTTTCATGACGGATTTATTTTTCCGGCAATTGATAATGATTATTGAGTTGATTCCCATTTGCATATGGAATTATGATTTCTTTCGCTCAGGGATATATCAACTGGATGACAATCGTTAAAGGATTAATCGTTATGATGCCGTTGAAAAAAATCACTCGCCATATTACCACGAGTTTATTGGTTCCCGCTGTTGGCATGATCTCCCCCGCTCTGGCTGAGTCTGACAGGAATGAAGACAGTGAAGATGTCATGGTGGTAACGGCATCGGCGATTGAACAGCGACTGAAAGATGCCCCTGCATCAATCTCTGTTATCACGGCAGAACAGCTGGAAAGAGACATTGGTAAATCCGCCACGGACCTGGCCGATATTCTTGAACGTGTCGCAGGCGTGACCAAAGCCATTGGCACAGACGTCAGTTCCGGTATTCAACTGCGCGGTATGCCCGCGGCTTATACGCTGTTATTGGTTGACGGCAAACGCATCGGCTCAAGTAACGGTATTAAAAGCACCCAGCAAAACTATTTCGACGATATTAACTGGATCCCCGTTGATGCGATTGAACGCATTGAAGTGGTCAGAGGGCCCATGTCCGCGCTCTATGGTTCGGATGCAATGGGCGGAGTCGTGAATATTATCACAAAGAAAAATAGCGATACCTGGCACGGCGCATTAACGGCAGGCACCCGACGGCCGCAGGATGGCAACCGGGGCAATACCCAGACCTGGACAGGCAGCATTGGTGGTCCGCTGGGCCAGGGATTTGATTTGCGTGTTAACGGTTCGTGGAACAAGCGCGAAGCGGATAAAAGCGAAACCGACACGTTGCGTTGGGGAAGCGGCCAGGAAGGCCGCAAAAATGAAAATTACGGCGCAGAACTCGGCTGGGATATCACCCCTCATCAGCGCATCGCCGTTTCCACTCAGCAGGGAACCGAGCGAGGTATTCCCGGTGAATCCATGGATGGCAGTGAAATTGCGCTGCGCGGTGTGGATAAACTTGAACGTGAAAATTATGCGCTCGATTATCGCGGTATTTTTGATTTCGGCACGGCAAAGCTGAACGTTTATCAAAATAAATTTAAAAACTGGGTAACCGATATTCCGGTGATTTCTGGCGGTACGGTGACGGGCAGTCAGGATGTGGCGCTGTGGAATCAAGAACGCATTGTTGAAGGCGATATTAACCTGCCATTTGAATTCGGTTTACCACATAACCTGACTGTCGGCGCACAGTGGAAAAAAGAAGAGCTGAACAACCCTCGCTCTGTTGGCGTGGTGGCGGACGCCTCCAGCAGCTATGGCAAACATCACGCTCAGGCCAAAAGTACCGGCCTGTTTGTCGAAGATCAAATCGACCTGCTGGATACTGTTTCACTGACGCTGGGCCTGCGCAAAGATAATACCGATTACGGTAACAGGACAACGCCACGCGCCTATCTGGTTTGGCAGGCCACGGATACGCTGACGTTAAAAGGGGGATATTCAGAAGGTTTTAAAGCACCCAGCGTGCGCCAGGCCAGTAAAGGCTTTATTGAATCCTCAAAAGGCGCTGGATGTAACGGCTATGCCGATTACCACGGCGGCGGCTGTTACACGATGGGCAGCGATAAACTCAAGCCTGAAACGTCACAAAACTGGGAAGTGGGCGCGATCTTCGATTATGAAGGATGGAGCGCGGGGCTGACGTTCTTCGACAGCCGCTTCAAAGACAAAATCGCCTCTGCGCCTGTTGGCTATTTACCCGGTGATACCTCAGGCCGCTACTGGCTTGAACGCGTCAATCTTGATACGGCGCGAACTCAGGGCCTGGAAGGCAATGTGACCCTTCCCCTGATTTCAGAAGAAATGGGCCCCTGGATGAAGCGCCTGTCGCTGAGTAATACGTTCACGCGAATGCTCAAAGCCGAAGATTCTCTGGGCGTGATGCTCGTGACAACGCCAACGCTCGCCACGTGGTCCTCCCTTGACTGGCAGGTCAATGACGACATCAGCCTTTCATTTACCGCAAAATACTACGGAAAGATGCTGGGGCTGAACAGCAGCGCAGACCAGGCGGCGAGAGGCAATACCGCGACGGCACGCATCCGCAATGCCTACATGATTTATGGCCTGTCTGGCCAGTACCGGGCAACGAAAAACCTTAAGTTTAATGCCGGGCTGGACAATCTTTTTGATAAAAACCCTGTCTCTGACCATCCATCCTCAAGCGGGGTTTCAGGCAACAACTACGCGGTTCCCGGCCGCACGATGTATGCCTCAATAACGGCGTCATTCTGATCGCCCCACTGATGCTTTCACGCCGCCCCGTCAATGGTGCCGTCACAGGATGATTTATCTGAGCGAGCGTGGGATGGACAGAGAGCAGCCTGAACAGTAACTGGCCCGGCATCACGTTTTATGCATTGCGACCGCTGCGTGATACAGGCGCGTAAAGCAGGTAATCAGAACTGCGTATAAACCAAAACCCATGACCTTATACGGACCCTAACCACGCGCAAGGAGAACACATGCGTTTCCCGTTTCTGTCGATTTTATTGCCCCTGGCCTGGGTACTGACGGTTTTGCCTCCGGCATCTGCTGGTGAAGCACCAACGGTCAGGGTAGCGCATCTGCAGGGAACCACGACGCTGCCGCAGCACCCTCAACGCGTGGTGATCCTCAATCCGTCCACGCTGGATATTGCCGATGCATTAGGCATTACACCGGCGGGCGTCCCGCAAGCCGGCTTCACCTATCCGGCGCATCTGGCTAAATATAATGGTCAGGGCTATTTCAATGCCGGAACGCTGTTTGAGCCCGCCTATGAAGCCTTAAGCGCCGCCGCACCGGAGGCGATCTTTGCCGGTGGCAGAGCCCTGGCGGCCTACAATAAACTCAGCGGTATCGCGCCCACCGTTTCTCTGGATATTGACCCGCATGATTTCATGCAAAGCCTGACGCAACGCACGACGCAACTGGGGGAGATCTTTGGCAAACAGGCGCAGGCAACAGCCGTTTTAACCGCATTTAACGCGCAGATTGCAGACCTTCGCCCCCTCGCCGCCCGGTCGGGAAGCGCCATGATGTTAATGGTTAACGGCGGCAAACTCAGCGCCTATACGCCGCACTCCCGCTTTGGTTTTGTTTTTGATGTGCTGCAGTTCAAGCCTGCACTCTCTCTGCCCAACGCCAGCAAACATGGCAATGCCATTTCACCCGAGTTGATCATGCAGGCGAATCCCGACTGGCTGTTCGTTCTGGACCGTGACAGCGCCATCGGCAGTAAAGAAGGCCTCTCGGCCCGTCAGGTTCTGGATAATCCGCTGGTGCGCCGCACCACCGCATGGAAAAAGCAGCAGATTATCTGGCTGGATTCCGCCTCGCTGTATATTGCCGGCGGGATCCAGAGCTACAGCCTCATGATGAGCCAGATCAAACAGCAACTGCTCGCTGCCAGAGAGCAGCCTGAATGAAATACGGGGCTTATCTCATGGGCCTGGGGCTGCTGTCTGCGCTGGTTATGCTGAGCTTAGTCACGGGCGTAACCCGCATGTCATTAATCGACCTGTGGCACGATACCGAGATGCGGGAAATTCTGTTTGTCAGCCGCTTTCCACGTACCGTCGCGCTGGTGCTTGCCGGTAGCGCGATGAGCGTGGCGGGCCAGATCATGCAGATGCTGACGCAGAACCGCTTTGTTGAGCCTTCAGTCGTGGGCACCACGCAATCCGCAAGCCTGGGGCTTCTGCTGGTGATGGTCTGGTATCCGGCGGCGCCCGTTATCGTCAAAATGTGCATCGCTTCCCTGTTTGCGCTGGCCGGTACGGTACTGTTTATGCTGCTCATTCAGCGTATCCGGCAGAAAAGCGCGTTTATTGTGCCGCTGGCTGGCATCATGCTGGGCGCCGTTTTCAGCTCGGTAACGACATTTTTGGGGATGCAGTTTGATATCCTGCAGTCGCTGGGCAGTTGGGAATCCGGTGACTTTTCCAGTGTAATGCAGGGCCGCTATGAGCTGATCTGGATTGTCGGACTGATTACCCTGCTGGCGGCCTTGATTGCCGATCGCTTCACGGTGGCCGGTCTGGGCCAGGACTTCTCGGTTAACGTCGGGCTGAACTATCGCCAGATCCAGTTAACGGGGATGGCGATGATCGCCATTGTCAGCGGCGTGGTGATCGTTGTCGTCGGTGTTCTGCCTTTCCTCGGGTTGGTTGTGCCGAATATTGTCAGCATGATTTTCGGCGATAACCTGCGCCGCACCGTGCCCTGGGTCGCGATGACAGGTGCCATACTGGTTTTAAGCTGCGATATCCTGGGGCGGCTGATTATTTATCCCTTTGAAGTCCCGGTCAGTGCCTTACTCGGCGTACTGGGCGCGGCGGTTTTTCTGGTGCTGATTATCAGAGGAAGGCGCTATGGCAACTGATCTGTCACCGCTGTCCCGCGCCCTGAAAAACGTCTCCTCGCCCGTCTGGCGAATCAGCCTGTTAGCCCTGCTTGCGGTCATTGTTTCCTTTGTCTTTATGACCTTGCATCTGCAGGGAAACATCAGCTACGTATTAAAACATCGGGGGCAGATTTTATTCACCATCGTGCTGGTCGCCTTTGCATCCGGCATCAGTACGTTGCTTTTTCAAACCATCACGCAAAATCGCATTTTGTCGCCCTCGGTCATGGGCCTTGAGTCGCTTTTTGTGTTTATCCAAACCCTGCTGGTATTTTTTGTTCAGCTTTCGCAACTGAGCCAGGTAGGAAGTATGGTGCCGTTTCTTGGCGAAACGGCACTGTTGATGATCTTTGCCACGCTGCTCTATCGCTGGCTATTTAACCGCAGTGGGCTGGATCTTCACCGGGTACTGTTAACGGGCCTGGTGTTTGGCACCCTCTTTCGCAGCCTTTCGGGTCTGATGCAACGTTTACTCTCCCCTGGCGAATTCGCCGTGCTGCAAAGCCGGATGTTTGCCACTTTTACCCATACTGACCCGGCGGTGCTGGCCCTTTCGGCCGTGCTGATTGCTGCAATCACGATTATCGTCTGGCGCATACGGCACCGCCTGGACGTTATTGCGTTAGGGCGCAATAGCGCGACGGCACTTGGTGTCCCTTTTCAGCGTTATGTCACCGGTCTGTTGCTGTTGGTTTCGCTCCTGGTGGCAATTTCAACTGCGCTGGTCGGGCCGATGACATTTCTGGGGCTATTGGTGGTCAACCTTGCCTGGCCCGTGGTGGGATCGTGGCGTCATCGCTACCTGCTTCCGGGTACGGTGCTGATTGGCATCATCATGCTGACGGTCGGACAGTTAATCCTGGAGCAGGTGTTTAACATGGCGGGCACGCTGTCCGTCATTATTGAATTTTTAGGCGGTGGACTGTTTATTTACCTGATTCTGAAAAAGGTGGCGACGTGATTGAAGTTGTGAATGTGAATAAGGCATACGGCCCGTTATCTGTCCTTAAAAACATCAACGAAACCCTGCCCTCATCGGGCATTACCTCAATCATCGGGCCCAATGGGGCAGGCAAATCAACCTTGCTGTCGGTGATTAGCCGACTGTTGAAGCCCGACAGCGGTGAGGTCAGAATCGATTCGCTCATCGTCAATGAAGCGCACAGCGAGAAGCTGGCGCGAATTATGTCGGTACTGCGGCAGGAAAATCAGGTCACCAGCCGGCTCTCGGTGTACGATCTGGTGAGTTTCGGTCGCTATCCCTATTCCAAAGGGCGCATCACGGAAAACGATAAGCATCATATCCATCAGGCACTGTATTTTCTGGATTTGCTCCCGCTTGCTGAACGTTATCTTGATGAACTCTCGGGAGGCCAGCGACAGCGCGCTTTTGTCGCGATGGTGCTGTGTCAAAATACAAAATACGTGCTGCTGGATGAGCCGCTGAATAATCTGGATATGAAACACAGCGTGACCATGATGAAGCAGCTACGGCGCGCCGCTGACGAGCTGGGAAAATCCATCATCCTGGTTATCCATGATATTAACTTCGCCTCGACGTATTCAGACCATATTATCGCCATGAAGAACGGTGCGGTTTTTTTCTGCGGCTCGCCGGCTGATATGATGAAACCCGATCTTATTGAGCGCCTTTTTGAAATACCTGTCGTGGTTGAAACCGTGGCGGGACAGCACATTGCGGTCTACTACCGTTAACCTTGCGCCCCGGGCAAAACGCCGATGGTTATGCCATCGGCGCTTTCAGTCAACCTGCGGGCCAACGCGCGCATATAGAGCCTGTGGCTGTATTCATGCACGCGTTCAGCAACAGGTTTTTTACGCGTTGTGTGCGTAAACAACATCACAGAACGCTTTTCTCGCGCCGAGTTGAGCGGAAAGTCTGGCTGCGGACTCTCGCATCAGTTCTCCCAATCCCGCCTCTTTGCGATCCAGCGTTAACCGTGACGATGGGCCGGTTAACGCCAGGGCTGCGGCTAACTTATCCCCTTCGCCAAACACCGGGATGGCAAAGGCGGCAGTATGGGGATCGCGCGCGCCCGAGGTATAGAGCGGTAAATCCGCTGCGTCATCAAACAAGGTTTCGCCCATCCCCCAGTGACGCAGCACCTGACCAATTGCGGAGTTGTCCAGCGGATACAGCGAGCCCGGCAGTCGCGTATGCCGTAAGCCATCTGAGGATTCGGCACGAAAGACACAAAGACGCTGGCCGCTATCAATCACATACCAGCTGGCACTTTCCTTTGTGGCTGAGGCCAGCGTTTGCAGTTCGGGCTGAACCACGCTGGCCAGATGAAACGACTGTTCATAGAGCTTGCCCAGATAAAGCAGCCTTGGCCCCAGGGTGTAAATGCCGTTATCCCTTCTGACCACGTAACTCATACGTTCCAGCGAATTCATCAGTCGATAAACGGTGGTTTTGTGGTAGCCCGAAAGCTGCGACAGCGTCGTCAGGGACAGGCTTTCTTCGCCTGGCTTAAAACAATCCAGCAAGGCCAGCGCCTTCTCTACCGCATTAACGCCTTCGTTTCCCATTTCGCTTCTCCTGATTTTTGCTGGCACCGAGTGTACCCGAAACTGTGAGTCACATCTTGTTTACATCACAAACAAGCTCGCAACACTGGCGCCGTGGTCAGTGTCACCGATATAGTTATTTCATTATGTACAACACAGTTTTACTCTGTAAAACAAACAACCTGTGAGGTGACCCATGTCCGCGAACGAAAAACCGATGATCAACCGAGACGTTACGCGAGTCAGCAGTGATTATGTCAGACGTGCCGCTGAATTTCAGGCCGCGATTATTGCGGATGTCGCGGGCAGACGCGGCACGCTGCATGGCCGTATCAAACCGCTGGGCACACATATGAAAGTGGCCGGGCCGGCGGTAACAGTGGAAGTGCGCCCGGGTGATAACCTGGCGATCCATGCTGCGCTGGCGGTGGCCAAACCCGGCGATGTCATCGTCGTGGATGGCAAGGGCGATATCAGCTGCGCGCTGTTAGGCGAAATCATGGCAACCCAGGCCGAAGCATCCGGCATTGCCGGGATTATCATCGATGGTGCGGTCAGGGATGCGGACGCACTGAGCACGCATACCTATCCCGTTTTCTCGGCCGGGCTCAATCCCTGTGGCCCGACGAAGTTCATTCCTGGTCGCGTGAATTACCCGGTTTCTGTTGCCGGCGCCACGATTAACGCGGGCGATCTGGTGGTGGGTGATATCGATGGCGTGGTGGTGGTGCCACGCGATGAAGTAGAAGTGGTATTGGAGCTCGCGGCGAAAAAACTGGATATGGAAACCCGCCGTATTGCGGCGATCAAAGCGGGAGACAAAAGGCCGGGCTGGTTGAACGGTGCCCTGCGTGCAGCGGGCATGTTAGCGGAAGGGGAGGAACTGTGATGCGTAAAAAGGACACAGTCATCATTACCGGCGCAGACATCGCTCCCGCCGCGCTCGCGATGCTGGAGGATTATGAGGTGGTCTTTGCGGGCACTAAGCCGTCAGAAGACGATCTGGTTGCGCTTTGTGAGCAGCACAATCCGGTCGGGATTGTGGTGCGCTATGGAAAAATTAACGCCCGCATCATGGATGCAGCGCCTGCCCTGCGGGTGATCTCCAAGCATGGCAGCGGCATTGACGTTATCGATCAAACGGCGGCGGCCGAACGAAACATCAGCGTCCAGTCTGCGCCCGGTGCCAATGCAGCAGCGGTGGCAGAACATACCTGGGCGATGATTCTGGCCTGCACCAAATCCCTGATCCCGCTGGATCGCCGGATGCGTGACGGCCACTGGGATAAATCCACCCACAAGTCGCTTGAACTTGAAGGCCGGACGCTTGGACTGGTTGGCCTGGGCGCGATTGGCGGCCGGGTGGCGGACATTGGTCGGGTATTTGGCATGCAGGTGATAGCTTACGATCCCTGGGCGAAAACGCTGCCCGCAGGCTGTGAGCAGGTGGACGATTTAGCCACGCTGTATGCGCGCGCAGATATTGTGTCACTGCACTGTCCTCTTACTGCGCAAAACAGCAAGATGATCAATGACCAGGCCCTGGCACAGTTCAAACCCGGCGCCGTGCTGGTGAATACCGCGCGCGGTGGACTGATTGATGATGATGCCCTGATTCGTGCTCTTAACAGCGGCAGACTCAGCGGCGCGGCGCTGGACAGCTTTACCGTTGAGCCGCTGACTGCGCCGCACATCTGGCAGAAGGTGGAAAACGTCATCATTACGCCGCATATCGGCGGCGTGAGTGATAATTCTTACGTGAAAATGGGCACGGCCTCCGTAACCAATCTGCTTAAAGTATTAGCGCAAAAGGAAGCCACCGTATGATGTGCCTGACCACACCGGAGGTCAGGCAGACATCGGTTTTTACCCGGTTGCCCGACCGCTTCCGCGCACCTGACCGTCACAATGCCTGGGCCACCGCGAATCGCGGCGGCCAGCTTACCGACTCTTTTCTTGAAGGGCCGGTCTGGCATCCTTCGGGCTGTCTTTACCTGACCGACATTCCCTATGGCCGGATATTCCGCGTTGATATGGCAGGCAACTGGGACATCGTCGTGCAATACGATGGCGAACCCAACGGCATGAAACTTGTCGGTCCGGAGACGCTTCTGATTACGGATTATCGTCACGGGTTAATGAAGCTCTGTCTCAAAACGCAAAAAATCACGCCATGGCTGTCGCGCCGTAACAGCGAGAGTTTTCGCGGCGTGAACGATTTAACGCCCGACAGCCGGGGGAACCTCTATTTCACCGATCAGGGGCAAACCGGGCTGCACGATCCCACAGGACGGGTTTATCGGCTCAGCCAGGAGGGAAGGCTGGATATTCTGCTGGATAACTGCCCAAGCCCAAACGGACTGGTGCTGTCGCCAGACGAAAAAGTGCTGTATGTCGCAATGACGCGTGGCAATGCGATCTGGCGCGTGCCGCTTCAGCGCGATGGTTCAGTCAGCAAGGTCGGTCAGTATTTTACCTCGCACGGCCCCAGCGGTCCCGATGGATTAGCCATGAACGCGCACGGCGAGCTGCTGATTGCCAACCCTGGCCTGGGCCGCGTCTGGCTGCTGAACGATCTGGCTGAGCCCGCAGAAATTCTCACCAGTCCCGCCGGACGCTCCACCACCAATCTCTGTTTTGGTGGCGAAAATTTACAGCAGCTGTTTATTACCGAATCGGTCAGCGGCAGCATTCTTACCTGTTCAATGAAAACACCAGGCCATCCACTGCCCTTCCTGTCCACCGATTTTCTCTGAGAACAACACTGCGTTTTCTGAACGCAGCGGAGGCAACCATGAATCTGCATTCTGTAAGCACTGGCTCACCTGTTGAGCCAGCAGCCGTGTCTGCATCCCATGAAGACATGAATCAAACGGATTTTGAACAAAGCGAACGGGCGGCGGCTAAAGCGTTCCGCCGTATCCTGCCTTTTATTTTCATCTGCTACGTGGTCAGTTATCTGGATCGCACCAATGTCAGCTTCGCCGCACTGGGCATGAACACCGATCTGGGCATCACGGCTGAGCAGTTCGGGTTTGGTGCCGGGATGTTTTTCATCGGCTATTTTCTGTTTGAGGTGCCCAGTAACCTGATCATGCAAAAAGTGGGGGCTCGTATCTGGATCGCCCGCATCATGATCTCATGGGGCATCATCTCCATGGCGACCGCCTTCGTTACCGGGCCGGTCAGCTTTGCCTTTGCCCGTTTTTGCCTGGGCGTGGCTGAAGCAGGCTTTACACCGGGTATTTATCTGTTCTTCACCTACTGGTTTCCCGGAAGCTGGCGCGCAAAAATCACGGCGGCATTTTTAGTCGGGATCCCCGTGGCGAATATCATCGGGGCGCCCTTATCCGGCATGTTGATGCAAATCACCGAGCATGAGCACATTCGTAACTGGCAATGGTTGCTGCTGCTGGAAGGGTTTCCGGCCGTTATCCTCGGCGTCCTGTGCCTGTTCTTCCTCAACGATCGCCCGGCAAAGGCCAACTGGCTGAGCGAGGCGGAAAAAACGTTGCTGAGCCGACGACTGGCAAACGAGCAGCAGCAAATTGAAAGGGCGCACGGTGCCAGCCTGCGTGACGCGCTGCGCAATCCCCTGCTTTACCTGCTGGCTTTCATTAATTTTTGCGGCATTGTCGGTTCTATTGGCGTGGGCCTGTGGATGCCGCAGATCATCAAGCAGATTGGCGTGAGCCATACCGCCACGGGTTTTCTGACCGCGCTACCTTATATTTGTGGTGCCTTCAGCATGCTGTTCTGGGCGCAGCGAGCCAATGCCTCCGGCCACCGCATTCGCTGGATCAGCGCTGCGTTGGTTATCGCCGCCATCGCGCTGGCCTGCAGCGCCGTCGTGAATGAGCCGGTGGTGAAGATGCTTGCGCTGTGTTTTACCGTCAGCGGCATTCTGGCTTTTCAGGCGTCATTCTGGGCACTGCCTTCGGGTTTTCTCACAGGAAGCGCGGCCGCAGGCGGATTAGCCATGATTGTTTCTGTCGGCAATCTGGGGGGATTTGTCGGGCCTTCGCTTATTGGCTATGTGCGTCAGACAAGCGGGGGTTTTATGTGGGCGCTGCTGGCAGTTTCCGCCGTGTTGCTGATTGGCGCGTTTACCGTAGCGTTAATCAAAGATCCTTACCGCAAAGCATAGTCATCCCCTCCCCTGAGGCGCTCCGGCGCCTTTACCTTTTCCTGTTAAGCCTTATTCCGCCATGTCATCGGCTACAAAAAAAGCGCCCGCAGGCGCTTTACTGGTTTTTCAGGTTGAACCCACTATTTGCTTGCCGGTGACAGGCTCTGATCAACCTCGATTTTTGCGGCGCTTTTGCGGCCCATGATCAGCACCGCGATACCGCCCGCCGCGCAGAGTACCGCCAGTGGCACCATCGCCAGCGCATGGCTGCCGGTTTGCTCATTGATAATGCCGTAGACGTTGACCATCAGGCCACCACCAATCAGATTCGCCATTGCGCCGATAGCCGCTAAGCCCGCCGCTGCGGTGGTAGAAGACATCCAGCCGGACGCCAGCGCCCAGAACGGGCCTTTCATGGAATAAGCACCAATCAGAACCAGCGACAGAATCACCACGCTTCCCGCCAGCGACTGCGTAAGGAAGGCAGAGAGCAGCCCACCCGCGATCAGGAAAAGCGTTAACGCGGTATGCCAGCGGCGTTCGCCCGTCCGGTCAGAGCTACGTCCCCAGACAATCATCAACACCGACGCCAGGCCATAAGGAATCGCGTTGACCAGCCCGGTGGTGAAGTTGTCGAGTCCAAACGACTTAAGCAACTGCGGCGACCAGACGCTGAGCGTGGACCCGGCAGCCGAAGCCCCTGCGTAAATCAGCGCCATCACCCAGATATGTTTGTGACGCAGAAGCTGCCACAACGAAATATGACCAATCACTTTACGTTTTGCGTTCTCTTCAGCCAGAGTGGTGCTGAGCCAGTTGCGCTGATCTTCGGTTAACCAGGTCGCATTTTCAGGGCGATTGCTTAACAGGAAAAAGGCGGCGACGCCTAAAAGCACGGCTGGAATGCCTTCTAAAATAAACAGCCAGTGCCAGCCGCGTAACCCGAACCAGCCATCCAGTGAGAGTATTGCGCCCGAGATCGGTGAACCAATGAAGTTTGCCGCCGGAATGGCCACCATAAACGTCGCGATGACGCGGGCGCGGTACTTACCGGGGATCCAGTAGGTCAAATACAGGATAACGCCGGGAAAAAACCCCGCCTCGGCAGCACCCAGCAAGAAGCGCAGGAAATAGAGCATTTCAGCGCTTGAAACAAAGGCGGTGCAGACGGACACGATGCCCCACGTCACCATAATGCGAGATATCCAAATCTTTGCGCCAATCTTTTGCATCGCTAAGTTGCTGGGCACTTCGAACAGAAAATAGCCGACAAAAAACAGACTGCTTGCCAGACCAAATACCGCTTTGGACAGGCCGAGATCCTCGTTCATTTGCAACGCCGCCATCCCGATGTTGCCGCGGTCAATGATAGCGATCAGATAGCAGACGATCAGGAAGGGGAGAATCCGTCTTATCACGCGTTTTACGGTCTGCTGTTCGATATCGGAGGTTAATGCGCCATTCGGCATCTTGTCAGACATGGTGTTCCTCGCAGAATTGTCATGGTTTTACGCCTGGATATATCTCTTGTTTTACTCTGTAAAACCGTGGTGTACAAAGTACACTCATTATCTAGTCAAACTTTTTCCGCCGCAGGTAAATGTTATGAGGTTGTGTTATTTGTCACAAAAAGGTATCAGCATAAGCGGCGATATGTGACGCTGGAGGAGTTTTTACGCGTTGAAACGGGAGCGATGTTGGAGAAATGCGACAGTCAAAATATCAGCAGAGACCGGCAAGGCTGGCGTTCGGCAGAGTCGCCTGATGGATAATGTGGCAGCGTCGGCTGCCGACGAGAAAGAGGCCAGGAAATCAGGTTTTGCCTGCCGCAGCAGTAACAATTTAAAAAAGGCATCTTATCAGTTTCATTTTGCGCCTTAATACACCGCCACTAAAAACGTGATGTCGCGCGAAGGTCTCTTCATGTTTTCACTGCACGCGAGCGCAGACAGGCGAAAATACACCCAGGATAAGGCGCGAATCGATGACCTGACCGACACTGACAGCGTTTTGTGTTGAGAGCGCCTTCAGTGCACGCGTCGAACGTGCCTGGTCAACGCATTCACGGTCATCCGGCAATCACCCGACAGCTGGATTATCCTCCATGCGCCGCCATTTGCTTTCAGGTGACAGCACTCCGTTCAGAGGCGCAGGTGTTCACTGATAACAGGTTTCGCGATATTCAAAACAGTGTTAAACATCAGGTATTCCGAGATTCACGCTATTACTATCGCGAGGAAAAAAATTCGCACCCTAACGATTAAAAATGCCTGATAAATAATAATGTGAAATATATTAAAGGGTAACAAAGCCCTGCAAATAACCAATCGGCATTGCATAAAACCCCTGTGGCTGATAAGAAATGAAAAAAAACGGAGGGATGATTCAACAATGAAATATAACGCTTTGATAGCGGCCCTGCTTATTACGATCAGTGCACCCTCTTTGGCTGCTATCAACAGAGTCGTTGACGGCAAACGCCCGCCAAATACGGTTAAATCCGTAAAGGTGTTTTTTACCGGCGTGGTCACGCTTAATAAGGTGATGTCGCTTTCATCCGTGCTCGATGAGATCGGTCAGAATTATAAATCAGCCACGCAGGTGCTGCTCTATATCAGCAGCCCCGGTGGTGACATTGATGCCGGGAAAATTGGTTATCAGGTCGTTAAAAACTCCCCCATTCCCGTTACGACCGTGAACGCCTCCTCCGTCGAGTCCTCGGCGACGATGATCTACTGCGGCGCACAAAAGAGGCAGGTTATGGGTGACAGCATTTTCTTACTGCATGCGCCAACCGTTGGAAACGCGCCGCGTAGCAATGTCAGTGAAAATATGCTGGACGAGAAAACCGAATTTACCAGCAGATACCGGAACGTGATAAAAACGATTTATCAGTCCTGCACCCACCTCACTGACGAGCAGATTGAAAAGATCACCTACAGTGAAGATAACCATAAGCTGCTGGACAACAAGCAGGCATTAGCCACGGGCATCGCCACAGGCGAAATGACCGATTTTCAGACTGCTGATGCCGCGTATTATATTCATGATAATGACTAAAGGATGATGAAGAGGGGCAGAGCCTGCAAGTCAGACGAGGTTCGAGCCGTTGGATGATAACACCGCTCACTTACCCGTGCTGTGCAGGGGGTTTTGTTGAAAAGGGTGCACAGCGTATGCACCCTTTTTTGACCGACGACAAGCAGGTTTTCGCCTCTTATGACAAGGCTTACATGCCCACTTTATCTATCTGTCACCACTCAACACAGATTTTGCCCAGATGCGAGCCGCTCTGCTGCCAGGCGAAGGCCTCGGCAATATCGTCATATTTAAACGTCCGGTCAATAACCGGCTTCTGGTTCATGCTTTCCAGCGCCTTCACGTAGTCAATCTGGTCCTGACGACTGGCAACGATCACGCCTTTAATGGTGACCTGCTTCGCCAGAACAGACAGAATGGAGAGCGTTGCTTCATCGCCGGAAATGATACCGATTTGGGTGATGTGACCACCGATTTTGACCGCTTTCAGTGACTCGCCCAGCGTCGCCGGGCCGCCCACCTCAACAACATGATCCACGCCCACGCCGTTGGTCAGTGCGAGGACGCTATCGCCCCAGTTCGGAGTGGTGCGGTAGTTGATGGTTTCATCGGCACCCAACGCTTTAACGTGCTTAAGCTTTTCATCTGATGAGGATGTGGCGATCACTTTCGCGCCCATCGCTTTAGCAATCTGCAGGGCAGCCATGGACACGCCGCCCGTGCCCTGCACCAGCACCGTGTCGTTGGCCTGCAGTTTGCCTTCAGTGATCAGGGCGCGCCAGGCTGTCAGGCCAGATGTGGTGATCGTGGCCGACTCGCAGTGCGTCCAGCCTTTCGGGGCATGGGTAAAGGCATTCTCAGAACGCACCACGTATGCGCTGGCCATGCCATCAATGCCGTCGCCCGGCGTATGGGCAAAGCCTCCCACTTCTGCGGAAGGTTTGCCGGACAGCCAGACGGGGAAGAAGGTTGACACAACGCTGTCGCCCACGCGGAAATCCTTAACGCCTTCGCCGACGGCTTCTACCACGCCTGCGCCATCAGACAGCAGGATGCGGCCGTCTTCGGTTGGAAACTGCCCGGTAGCGACAATCAGATCGTGAAAATTCAGGGAGCCGGCTTTGATAGCGACCCGAATCTCACCTTTGCCCGGCTGGCCCGGATCGGCGATGTCCGACACATGGATATTGTTGAGTCCGCCTGGTGCTTTAAGGGTAAGTGCTTTCATGCTTTTCTCCGTTAAAAGAGGGATGTCTTAATCAGCAGTTGCTAAACATAGACCATATGTGCATTTTATTAAATACGGTCATTTAGGTGATATAGGTACATTTTGGATACTGTAAAAACCCCAAGATATGAAAATTACGATGCGGTGGCCTGCCCGGTTGAAGCCACGCTGGAACTGATTGGCGGCAAGGGTAAAGGGATGATTCTTTACCACCTGCAAAACGAAACGCTGCGGTTTAATGCGCTAAGAAGACGGCTGGGTGATATCACGCCGCGGGTACTCACGCGACAACTTCGGGAACTGGAAAACGTCGGGTTAATTCATCGCGAAGTGTATGCTGAAGTTCCGCCGAAGGTGGAGTACAGCATGACCGAAGAAGGCGCTTCGCTTGCGCCCTTGCTTGGGCTGTTAAAGCAGTGGGGAGAGCAACACGCGCTGGCCTTATTAGGCAAAAAAAACCCCGCCGTTGTGCCGGAAACGTCCGAGGCTGAAGCACAATGAATGGCCGTGCGCGGTGCCCCCAAAACCTGTTATGACTGATCCTGGACAGGTTCCTCCGCAGGATATCATGGGGAGGAACCTGAAACGCAGGTGGTGAGGTTCAGTCGTTCAGTACGTTTCCATCTGCCACATCACAAGGTGGCCCGCAGCAACCGATGACCGGTTTTCTGTGCTGTCTCGCCATTGCTTATTTCTCAAGCACAGAAGCAACCGACTCACAGTTCACCGGCATCCTGTGCTCTGCCACGGAGACAACACAAAATCCGGCCGCATCTTTGCTGTAATGTGCCGCCACACTGAAACGATTGTAGCGTTTAATCTCCTCAACCGGCGGGATTGAGCCAGGCACACCACCCACAGCGGTTTGCAAGCCTACCGTCCAGGGCTGGGTAAACAGATTGTCGTTAACGCTAACCGGCCCGTCGGTCGGTACACCTCGAATATAAACACTGCCTCGGTTTGACGTCCCGTAGCGGCCATAATCAAACAGATTATTGTTTATGATGATGTTTTTCCCGCCGTGGCCCTGCGCGCCCTTGTGCATATCAAACTGATGGTAAGCGCCCCGTGCTCCGCCATTGAGCACAAGGTTGTTATAAGCGTGATAGCCCTCACCGTCATCGCCTTTTCCTGCAATAGCATGACGATTAGCGTTGAAGGTATTGCAGTAGATATCGGCCTGGGCATGGCCATTTTGTACCACCACACCGTAGCCCAGTTGGGTACGGATATTATCGTGGATAACGTTGTGATGAATTTTATTGTCGACGGACGTTTTTACGCTAATCCCGGCCCACGGCCAGTGATAAATCTCATTGTTGTCGATATCAATATGATCGGTGCCGGGTAAAAACTGGATGCCAATCGTTTTATTCGGCGTGTCCGGTTGTCCAGAGGGGCCTTCAATACGCAGCCCGGTTATCCTTGCTTTAGCCTCAACAACATACACAGGATATTGATTAAGTCCGTCATTGAGCCATGGCGTTTGTAATAAAGCGCCCCGACTGCCTTTTTCACCACGATTGCTAAAAAGCGTCTGCCCGGCTTTAATGCGCAATGCCTGTGGCTGATTCGGCACCGTGATGGTGACATCACCCGGAACATAGATGAAGGGATGATTGCTGTCGACAGCCTGTTTCAACGCATCGAAAGTGCGGACAGTAACATAGTGGGCGACGTTATCCGGCGTAAGACGATCCTGATACTGCGCCCCACCTCCAATGACATCGCAACTGCCCACCGCGCTAATGGCAGAGCCGGATATCAGTAACAGGCACGCTATGGCTATTTTCATTTTGGTCATCTCCTGTCGACGCCCGATACAGGCCAGGCTGTCATGTACGCCGTTTTGCAGGGCAGCGATCGCCCTGCCATGCTTTATTCAATGGTGCTGTCTACGACCGCCTGCGCTTGTGCAAACAGTTGCTCATAATGCGAGTGGCTGTCATCAATCGTCTCCTCAACACCCAAGGTGTTATAGAGGAAATGAACCTCCACGTCACCGATCGCCAGATAGCCCGTAACGCCCATCATGTAATCCGTGATGTTTTTCTCCCAGCCATATTTAATAAAGGTTTGCTTAGAACCGCCGACCAGCACCAGCCAGCGTACTTTTTTATCTTTTAACGCGCTGTTTTCACCGTAGGCCAGACCGTAGTTCCATACGCGTTCCAGATAGCCTTTGAGCATGGCGGGATAGCTGTACCACCACAGCGGAAAGACAAAAATGATCGCATCACGATCGTCAAGCTCACTGAACAGACGATGCACCTCCGGTGAGTAGCGCTTAGCCGGATTTTCCCACTCGGGTTCGTCCTCTTCCCGCATCGCCGGATCAAAGCCACTGCGGTAGAGATCCAGCGTCTTAACATGTGCGCCCCGCTGCTCCGCCCGGTGGCGCAGGCTTTCCACCATCTGTGCGGTGAGTGAATCGGCACGGGGATGTGACCAGACGATATACAGGTTTGTTGATTTCATCTTTCACCTCATCTTGTGTTGAGGCATTCACATTACGCTCGCCACATTAGTGTGTGAAACGTATGATTTGAGATGGGTTAATGAGAGATTTTCACCAATGAAACTGAACGTCTATGACTTTGCGACCTTTATCGCGGTTTCACGCCACAAAAGTTTTCGCGCGGCCGGTGACGAGCTTGGCCTGTCGCCCTCGGCGGTCAGCCACGCAATAAAGCAACTTGAGCAGCGGCTGAAAATCCGGCTGTTCAATCGCACAACGCGTAGCGTTGCCCTGACAGAAGCCGGAGCAAATCTGTATGAGCGTTTGCGCCCGGCCTTTGATGAAATCAATGTGATACTCGATGAGGCTAACTGTTTTCGTCAGACGCCCATGGGCTCGCTAAAAATTAACTCATCGCGTCTTGCCTCGCGCATGGTGTTAATCCCACTGGTGGCAACATTCAGTCGGCTTTATCCGGATATCCGTGTGGAAATCACAACGGAAGACCGGCTGGTCGATATCGTGAAAGAGGGATTTGACGCGGGTATTCGCCTCAGCAGCAGGCTTGAAAAAGATATGATCGCGCTTCCCGTTGGGCCCAAAATCAGGTTGGTTGTGGTGGCAACCCCGGACTATTTCGCCCGCCATGCACCGCCTGAACACCCGCGTGACATCATGAATCATCAGTGCGTGATGTTCCGTCACGGCAGCGGTCGCATTTATCAATGGGAATTCAGCGGCCCGGAAGGCAGGCTTGAGATACTTCCGGCCGGTAATATCCTGCTGGACGATATGGACGCTCAACGTGATGCTGTGCTGTGCGGTGCCGGACTGGGCTACCTCTATCACGAACAGGTAAAAGATGAACTGGCAGCTGGCCGTCTGGTTCCGGTACTGGAAGCGTGGTTACCAGAGCAGCCCAGCCTGCAGTTTTACTATCCTAATCGCCACTATATGTCATCGGCGTTAAGGGCATTTATTGACCACATCAAAGCCGCTTCGCCAGCCGCGGTTAGCCGTTAAGATCGTACTCTTTCAACTTACGCCACAGGGTGGTCGGGCTGATGCCAAGGATGGCTGCCGCCCTGACCTTATCCCCTTGAGTTTGGGTGATGATACGCGTGATGAGGTGTTTTTCCTGCTTTTTAAGCAAATGGGTTTCGCTCTCCGCAGGCTCGCAAAGCAGGGATTGCTGGCTGGCAGAGCCAAAATCATCGGCAACCTGCACGGCCCTGAGCAGTTCGTCTTTGTCCACAACATCGCGATCGTGAAACACGGCCAGCCTGTAGATAACCGACTGTAATTCGCGGATGTTACCCGGCCAGCGGTGCCGCCTTAAGACATCCAGCGCATCCGGAGTAAACGCGATCTCTTTTCCCTGCTGATGCAGTAAATGCCGCGCCAGTAATTCAATATCCCCTTCGCGCTCAGCCAGTGCAGGCAGCCTGAGTTCCAGGATATTGATTCGGTAGTAAAGATCCTGGCGAAAAACGCCCGACTGAACCAAAACATGCAGATCTTTATTGCTGGCGGTAATCAGCCGAAAGTCTGCCGCAATGAGCGCCTCTCCCCCCAGACGGACAAACTGCTTTTCCTGCAGGACACGCAGTAATTTAACCTGCACATTGAGCGGCGCTTCGCTGATCTCATCAATAAAAACCGTTCCCTTCATCGCCATTTCGAACACGCCGGGCTTGCCACCTTTCCGCGCATGAGTAAATGCCCCCTCAGCATAGCCAAACAGCTCGCTTTCCAGGAGGTTTTCAGGAATGGCAGCACAGTTGATTGCGATAAAGGGGCCATGTTTTCGGATGCTGTGATGATGAATACTCTGCGCAAAGAGTTCTTTGCCGGTGCCGGTATCACCCAAAATATGAATGGGGGCATCATGACGCGCGCACAGCTTGGCTTTATCAATCGCGATGTTAATGCTGGCTGAATGACCAATAATGTCATCAAAAGCGTAGCGAGTATAAAAGCCTTGCTGTTTTATCTTTTTGTCTGCACTGTTTCGCCACTGGCTCTTCCCCTGAATAAACCCGGTAACGATGGAATAGCCATCCTGGCGCTTGGTGTAATGCTTTATTGAGGTACAGATAAAATCACCGTCGAGTTCTACGATCATTTCCTTTACGTCTGACTCATCGATAATTGAGCGATAAACCTCTTTGAAAGCGTCTTTGCGGTAAATTTTATCGCCAGCATGACACTGAAAAAGGGTTTTCCCTCTGTTGTTAATGCTCACCACCTCCCCCATTTGGTCAATGCACATAATGCCTTCACGAGACTGATTCATCGCGGAATAGCTCATATCCAACTTCAGACTTTCCTGATGGATATATTTCAGCAAACTGAAGGCCTCGTTGATGGCTTGCTCAATTGAATTATTATCCGTGTCCCCCATCACAACATTGAGGTCATATTTCTTCGCCATCTCTGCAACTGTCAGACCGCCTATAACGACTTTGTAGTTATTTTCTGCAAGATTTTTTACAACACTTTCGATGTCATAGTGATTATAGACCTGACAGATTTTTAGATTTTCATTGGTCATGTTTTGGTAATGCTTGAGCGCGTTACAAAATTGGGGAAAACCTACCGCAGCAATTTTTTGCGATTTATTTTTCGCCTGCTTAAGAATACGATAAATGCCATGAAAATCATGCGCTATCTCGATCACTGGAATGGTCACATTGCTGCGAAGAAGCGCGGCAGTCCCGCCACGACTAATAATGATTTTCGTTCCAGACCGAATCATTTCATTCGCTTTATCTAATACTTCTGAATAGCCCGTTTCGTACACTGGCAGTTCAAGCTGCTTTTCAATAAGAACATTTAAAATGCGTTGGGTAATGGTTTTTGAAACGGAGAAAATGACGATTTCATTAGACTTCATTGAAGGTTCGCTTTTGTCGCTCGCTATTTCATCGAGTATAAGGATAACGATGAATGAGATATTGACAGGCGTCATTCCAGCTTGAGTAAAAAAAGCCTTGTTATATTCAGGTCACAAGGCTTGAGAGGCGAGGTAGTTAAAAATTAGCCATGCAGGCGCCGGTAGCAGATCTGACCATTACTGATCGTGACGCAGTTATCAATATAGCGTTCGCCTTGCAGTCTGGCTCCCTGAGTATCTTCGAAAACAATTTTTTCATTGCGCAGTTTTACCACCGAAATATCGGCAAATGCCTTCGGCTCCAGCGTACCTATCTGCCCTTGCATTTTCATGAGTCGTGCCGGCGTGCTCGTGACCGCCCTGATAACCTCAAACAAAGACATGCCCATATTGAGATATTTAGACATGACATGTAGCAGACTGTAGACCTTATCGGTACGCAGACTGTTGCGCTGCGTTAAGTCGGTGCTAATGATATCCGGGTAGAACCCCTGATCCATCGCGTTGCGGGCAACGTTAAAATCGAAATGCGCCACACCATTTGAACAGTCAAAGACTACGCCTCTTTGCTGTGCCGCCAGAACAGACGGGTACACCTCGCCCCGACCGTTGAGAATGGTATGGCCTGTGCCGTGGAAACAGTGCGCATAGATATCATCCGCGTTGAAATGCTGAATGAGCTCATTCGCCGGCAGAAAGGAATCGGTGACATGCACACAGAGTGACGTCTCCAGCTCACGCGCCAGCGCAACCGTGGTTAAAAACGGATCGCTGCTGTACGACTTGCCTTTGGCAATATCCTGGCTGTAACGCAGTTTCAGCCCAAGAATATTCTCTTTATTTTCGCTTAATACCTGCCTGATTCGTGGCAGGTTATAGTTGGCCGGATTGGTGTTTTCCAGGTATCCCGTTGGCCCGCCACCCAGCGTAGACAAGCCAACATTGACCACATTAAGATAACTTTTTATCTTCACGGTAGCCGTATTAATCACGCTGTTACGGAACAACGTATAGTTTACCCAGCCACTACTGCCGGCATCGACAACGCTGGTTACGCCGTTGGGTAAACAAACCACATCCGGGTTAACGCCTATCGCCGTCCCGCCGTGGAAAACATGCGCATGAAAGTCGATCAATCCGGGGAGAACAAGGCAACCCGCTGCATCAATCACCGTTTCCGCCTCGGTGCTGTCAACGTTTTCAAGGTCAACAATACGGTTGCCGATGATGCCAATATCCCGCCTGAGGTAATCTTGTTTGTCACTGTCCACCGTCAGGCCATTTCTGATAAGCAAATCCAGTTTCATCTTTATCCTCCGGTTAAATACCTATCAATTTCCAGTAAGGGAGACCAATCAGGAAATAAACGATGACGTTAATCAGCACCATCATGGTGCCCAACAGCCAGAAGGTTTTTTGCGGCACGTAGCCACTGGAGAAGGTAAATACGCCAGCGCCGTTACCGTAGTGCGTCAGAAGTGCGCCGTAACCCGCCGAGAATGCCAGAGACAAGGCAACATACATCGGTTCTGCCTGGGTGGTCATACCGAGGGTGAACAGCACGGGATAGAAGGAGACAACAAATGCGCTGTTGGACACAAAGAAGTAACGCACAGCAAGACTGATAAAGATCAGCACGCCGATTGCGCTAAATTCGCTGAGATGAGACAGGTCAAGGTAGTTTTTAATGACGCCGACCAGGAAGACATAGAATCCCCCTTTTGACAGCGCAACGGCGCATCCGTAAAACGCACCGTACCAGACAAATGTCTGCCAGGCCGCTTTCTCGCTGACGACATGTTCCCAACTAAGGACTTTAAATAACAACAGACAGGCGAGAAAGGCAAATCCGACCGGGATAAAAGGAATACCGGTAATTGATCCCGTCATCCATCCCAAAACGCCCATGATGAAGAAGACGATCAGCAGCTTCTCTTCACGTTTGACCGGCCCCAGTTCACGCAGCCCCTGCTCAGCAATCTCATTAACGTTATCGATCTTTTTCAGTTCTGGCGCATAGACTTTGTAAAGGAGCCAAGGACACAGCAGCAGGATAAATCCGGCAGGAATGATGGCAGCCTTAAACCAGGTCATCCAGTCCAGATTAACCTTCATAATTTCGTTAGCCAGTGAAACAGTAATGGCGTTGGTTGCCATACCGGTTAAAAACAGGCTCGACGTCCCCATCGACACCACATACATCAGGATAGTGAGATAGGCGCCGATCCGGCGGCTACCCTCGTCTGGTTTCGATCCCAGTGCCTCAGCTATATTTCTGAAAATGGGATAAACGATACCGCCAGAACGCGACATATTCGATCCGGTTGCCGGGGCCAGCACCGTATCCGTTACCATCATCAGATAACCCAGCGTCAGCGTATTTTTACCGTAGCGTTTTAACAGAACGTAAGCGATACGCTTACCGAGCCCGGTAATGACAAATGCCTTACAAATAATAAAGGCACTGATAATAAACCAGACCATTGAGGTGCCGTAACCCGCGAAAAGAATATGCGGATCGATGAAGATCGATGCGATGCCCAAAATGATCAGCATAATAATCGCATCAGTGAAAGGCCGAAATACCAGTCCGCACAGCATCGCCAGATAAATGCCGACCATATGCCAGGTCGTGGCGGAAATCTCTTCAGGATTCGGTATTATCCAAAATAAAACCGGAAAGAATACGATCGGGAAAAGTTTTAAATAGAACATATTTTATTACCTTTGCTTTATCACCACGGAAGCATGGCTTCCGTGGCTTGAGCTAGTCGATGTTAGCCAGGCAGACTAACGAAATACGTCGTCAATGAACTCAACGCGCTTCTCATCCAGTGTTTTTCTGACCCAGGCGCGGTTTGCGGTTCCGTTTTTGGCCGCCTCGACTTTGCTCGCGTCAAATTTTGAATAGGCTTTTGCTTTTTCAAGCAAGGCTTCCGCATCACCCAAGGGAACAACAATCACGCCATCCGCATCACCGACAATGAGATCGCCGGGCGATACCGCAACCCCGCCAACGGCAATCGGCGTATTGACCTCGCCGGGGCCTTCTTTAAACGGGCCAGCCGGGTTTGACCCCGTGGCAAACAGAGGAAAGTCCAGTACCGATAAGGCATCAATATCGCGGATGGGCCCATCCAGAACGATACCGGCGATTTTCTTGCAGTGATGGGCGTAAGCCACCATGATTTCGCCCATCAACGCCCGAGAACGGTCGCCTTCGTTGGATACCACGATGACGTCGTTTTCCGTGGCCATATCCAGTGCTGCGTGAAGCATCAGGTTGTCGCCAGCCCGGGCTTTAACGGTAATGGCATAACCCGCCATGACCGGTTTTTGTGGTGAAGAAATACGCTGAATACCGTTGCCCAGTACGGCAATACGATTCATGGTGTCCGCAATATTCGCAGCGGGCAGTTGCGCGTACGCTTTGAGTAATTCAGGGTTGCCTTCAGGACGTTTTAAATAAATACGATTGCCAATAGTCATCTTATTCTCCAAAGCCAGGAACGGGCCAGGTGGGTTTTTTACCAGACAAAACCTCATCAATACCGATTGCGGTATGCAGTGAAGCTCTGTCAGTGGCTTCTTTTGTGGCGGCACCAATATGCGGACCAATCACGACATTACTGAGTGAGAAAACAGGATCGTTCGGGTCGAAGGGTTCTTTCTTTAAGACGTCCAGGCCGGCACCGGCGATAAGATGGTTAGCGAGCGCGTGATACAGCGCTTTTTCATCCACAAGCTTGCCGCGAGCGGTATTAATGAAATATGCAGTGGGCTTCATCATGGCAAATTGCTTTTCGCCGACGAAATCCTGGGTTTCCGAGGTGGTTGGACAATGCAGAGAGACAAAGTCACTTTCCTGAAAAATGCGGTCAAAGTCCTCGGTACGCTCCACGCCTTCTGGCATTTCCGCCTGGGTTTTATAGGGATCGTAAGCAATGACTTTCATGTTGAAACCGTGCAGCGCTTTGAGCGCGACGCGCGAGCCAATATTACCGACGCCCACTAAACCAAGCGTTTTACCGTCCAGTTCGACCTTTGGCGTGCGCAATTTAGCCCAGTAGTAATCCTCCAGCATCTTCTCTTCAACCAGCCTGAAGTTACGCGAGCAGTGCAACATGTAGAAAATAGCCAGTTCTGCTACGGACATGCTGTTAGCAACGGGCGCGTTCAGAACAACAACGCCATGACGTTTGGCCGACTCAAGGTCAACAGTGTCGTAGCCCGCGCCGTGCCGGGCGACGACTTTCAGTTTCTTTGCTGCCTCAAAAACGCGGTCAGACATTTTTGATAGCCGCACAATAATGCCGTCGCAGTCAGGAATATCACGAATAATGTCGTCTTCTTCCATACCTGAACCGGTAATCAGCTCATAACCGCGACTTTCTAAATAAGCGCGCCCTTCTGCCATTATTTCCTGAGGGAGCAAAATTTTATATGCCATGTAAACTTCTCCTGTGTTGAATACGCAGAATGTATTGCAGCGTGCGTGCCAACACCGAAAGAATAACAATCAAAAAATATAATCATTTGATTTTATGATATTTCATAGCCTCAATGCCCCAGACATGTGGTCGCATAAGAGTGATAATTATCACGAATAAAAAATGGGAGCTTTTCAAAAAGAAAAGAGAGATTGATTAACCATTTCATTCTGAAAGTGAAGATGTGAGGCAGTTAACGGTGAATGGATGTTGAGAAACTCAACAGTTTTGCTGAGGACGTAGATCCGGGAAGATAAACACGGTTAACAAATACTTGTGATAAACATATCCACTTTTTCAAACACCTCGTTCTTATTAAACACTATTTTAACAAAGCGCAAATAAACGCTGTACATTATTAATCCGTCTCTCAGGGTAAGATCTCACCTTCAGTGTCAATAAATGAAAAAACTTTAATTACGTAAAAACACTTCCCTCATCTTTATTCTTTTATTAATGAAGTTATAAAAAACAGAGAATGCCAGAAAAACAATTAACAAAAAAGTCATAATAAGAACAAAACAAATAACCCATAAAAAACAACGGAATATTAAAAAAATAGCAACAACGACAATATAAAAACAATAATATCAAGACAAACAAAAAACACATCAGACCTTCTATTTAGACGCAGATCATACAAACACAAATAAATCGAAATGGCAGGAAACTTATCATTGAATTCATACCGCATTGTCATTTAAAAATAGTGAGCCATTTAAGCGCGCCTCATCCATCAGTGGCTCTGGTTAATATAAAATAAAACTACAGGATTTCTCTCATGAAACTTAAATTAGTTGCAGTGGCAGTAACTACATTGTTAGCAGCAGGTGTAACAAATGCTGCAGAAATCTATAACAAAGACGGTAATAAATTAGATCTCTACGGTAAAATGCAGGGATTGCACTATTTCACCAGTGATAAAGGTGAGCGTGGTGACAATTCATATGCTCGCCTCGGTGTAAAAGGGGAAACGCAGATCACCGACCAACTGACCGGATTTGGTCAGTGGGAATACAACATGCAGGCGAACCGCGATGAAAAATCTGAGAGCCAGTCATGGACGCGCTTAGGCTTCGCGGGGCTCAAATACGGTGACTATGGTTCGTTCAACTACGGCCGTAACTACGGCGTGGTTTACGATGTTACCTCCTGGACCGACGTGTTGCCGGAGTTTGGCGGCGACACCTATGGCTCCGATAATTTTATGCAACAGCGTGCCAATGGCCTGGCGACCTACCGTAATACCGACTTCTTTGGCCTGGTATCCGGACTTAACTTTGCCTTACAGTATCAAGGCAGAAACGGCGGTGCTGATGGTGAAGGCAACAGTGTGACGAATAATAACCGTAATGCTGCGAAGCAAAACGGCGACGGCTACGGTGCAGCAGTGACCTATGCCTCTCCTCTGGGCATAAATGCCGGTGTGGCCTATTCTCATTCCAAACGCACACTGGACCAGAACGGTCTGGCATTGGGTGAGGGTGATAATGCCGAAACGTATTCAGCCGCGCTGAAATACGATGCCAATGCCGTTTATCTGGCGGCACAATATACCCAAACCTACAATGCCACACGCGTTGGTAATGGCAACCCAGGTTTCGCCAACAAAGCACAGAATTTCGAAGTCGTTGCGCAGTATCAGTTCGACTTTGGTCTGCGCCCCAGCATCGCGTATCTGCAATCAAAAGGGAAAGATCTTGAAGGCTTTGGCGACCGGGATTTAGTGAAATATGTTGATTTAGGTGCGGCCTATTACTTCAACAAAAATATGTCAGCCATCATCGATTATAAAATCAACCTGCTGGATGAAACCGACTTCACTCAGGCAGCGGGCATTTCAACTGACAATATTCTGGCCGTCGGCCTGGTTTATCAATTCTAATTCCGACGCACTCGTGTTAAGCCAGCTCTCAGAGCTGGCTTTTTTATCACCCGCATATTTACCGCTCTGGGGTACAAGGATGGTTTTGACAACATTTACCGGGCGTTGCCTTTGTGGTGAGTGTCAGTTCGCCGTCGAGATCGATGAACTGAACGTGCATGCCTGTCATTGCACGTTGTGTCAAAAATGGTCAGGCGGGATTGCCATGTACATGGAAGCGGCCAGTGCGCCAGCATTACTCAGGCAGTCAGCCTCGCCCTCATGTTTCACCTCGTCTTTACAGGGTAAACGCTATTTTTGCCCCGGCTGTGGTTCTCCAATGTGGTTGTTGTTGACTGACAGCCAACGCTACTTTATTCCCTGGACACAGCTTGACCTGACTGAAGATGTGCAGCGCCGTCTGGTGCTGGCCGCTGAAATCTACACCGAGACTCAGCCTGCCTTCTGGCGCCTTACAGGGCAATATGCCCGCTTTAGTGGCAAAGCGTTCGAAGCCAGAATGCCGCACCGCTAATCGGTTTCCTCAGCCATCCCTCATGCACTGACGCCAGCGGCGCAGTCACGTCACGTCACGTCACAGCAGTAAAGATCATCACGCCATCTTAACGACCTAATACGCTATCTGACCCGACAAGCGGACGAATGGCTATGTTGCCCTCGCCCGGCCTGATTCAGAGGCGCTTAGCGCTGCTTCGGTTTTAGTTTTTCGACCGCCTTCATCACTGAAAAATAGAACAGGGGTACAAAGAATATGGCCAGCAGCGTGCCGCTGATCATCCCACCAAATACGCCACTGCCGATCGCCTGCTGCGTTCTGGCACTTGCTCCGCTAGCCAGTATCAAAGGTACCACGCCCAGGGTAAAGGCCAGCGACGTCATCAGGATCGGGCGTAAACGCATCCGCGAGGCTTCCAGCGTTGCCTCAACCAGCCCTTTGCCGCCTTCGTGCATCTGTTTAGCAAATTCGACAATCAGAATGGCATTTTTTGCCGACAGTCCAATAATCGTAATCATGCCAACTTTGAAGAATACGTCGTTCTGCATATCCATCAGGCTGACGGCAATGACCGCGCCCAACAGGCCAAGCGGCACGACCAGCATAACGGAGACCGGCACTGACCAGCTTTCATAAAGCGCCGCCAGCACCAGGAACACCACCAGCATGGACAGCACCATCAGCATAGGCGCTTCAGAGGCCGATTGCTGCTCCTGTAACGAGCCACCGGTCCACGCTATTGCAAAGCCTTCTGGCAGTTGTTTCGCCAGCCGGCTCATCTCGTTCAGCGCATCGCCACTTGAATAGCCGTGTGCGGGATTGCCGGTTATCTTGATTGACTGATAACCCTGATAACGAACCAGCTGCAACGGGGAGGTTTCCCACTCCGCATCAACAAACTCAGCGAGCGGTGCCATTCCGCCGGACGCATTGCGCACGTATAACCTGAGAATATCCTCGGGTTGCATACGATATTTCGCATCGGCCTGAATGATGACCTGCTGCATACGATCGCTGTTGGGAAAATCATTGACGTAAAGCGAACCTATCGCGCCGGAAAGCGTCTGGCTGATCTCATCAAAAGCCACGCCCATCGCAAAGGCTTTTTGTCGATCGATATTAAGCCGGATCATCTGCCCATCGGGTAAGCCGTCAACGTACACATCCCGGACGACAGAACTTTTCGCCGCAAGCGCCAGTAACTGCTCCTCCGCCTTCTTCAGCGCCGCATAGCCTTTGCCGCCGCGATCCTGCAGGCGCAACGTAAAGCCCGATGAGTTCCCCAGCTCGTCAATAGCCGGGGGGATCAGATTAAAGGTTTCCGCTTCAGGATTCGCTGACATCACTTTCTGCGCGCGCGCGGCTTCAGAAAAGGCGGTGGCCCCCTGACGATCTTCCCATCCTTTTAAGGTGGTGAAAGCCATGGCGGAGTTAGGCCCGGAACCCGCAAAGCTGAACCCCATTATCGCGATAGTTGACTGCATCGCCGGGCTTGAAAGCACCTGCTGTTCAAAAGCTTTTACCACGTTCAGCGTGCGTTCGCTGGTCGCGTCCGAGGGGAGCTGAATGGAGGTCATAAAGTAGCCCTGATCCTCCTCCGGCAGAAACGAAGACGGCAGGTTTTTTATCGCCAGAAAGAACAGCAGGCACAGCGCCGCATAAACCGCTAACGCACCGCCTACCCGTTTTAATAAACGGCTTACGCCCTGGCCGTAAAGGTAAGTCATTGCTGCAAACTTATGGTTGAACCAGCCAAAGAAGCCCTTTTTATGATGAGCATGCCGATCAACAGGTTTTAACAGCGTGGCACACAGCGCCGGCGTCAGGCTGAGCGCCAGGAAGGCGGAGATCAGGATAGAAACCGCCATTGAGAGCGTAAACTGCCGGTATATCGCCCCAACGGAACCACTGGCCATCGCCATCGGGATAAAGACCGCGCTGAGGACCAGCGTAATCCCGATGACCGCACCGGTAATCTCCTTCATCGCCTTTTGCGTTGCCGCTTTCGGGCCCAGCCCCTCTTCCGTCATGATTCGTTCGACGTTTTCCACCACCACTATCGCATCGTCAACGATGATTCCAATCGCCAGCACCATACCGAACATGGTTAATACGTTGACCGAGAATCCCGCCAGCAGCATCACGGTAAAGGTGCCCAGCAGCGCAATCGGCGCAACAATCGCCGGGATAAAGGTATAGCGAACATTCTGTAAGAACAGATACATCACAAGGAAGACCAGTATCATGGCTTCGATAAAGGTATGAATGACCTTCTCAATCGAGATCTTCACGAAGGGCGTCGTATCAAACGGAATGCTGTAAGCCATTCCCTCTGGCATAGCCTGACGCAGCTCGTTCAGACGGAGTTTGATCCGCTCTGCGGTTTTAACCGCATTGGCGCCTGGCGAAAGCTGAATCGCTGCCGCGGTAGAGACGCGTCCGTTTTCACGGGTGGCAAAACTGTAGGTTTGCGATCCGAGCTCAACCCGCGCCACGTCGCTCAGCACCACGCGAGATCCATCCGGATTGGCGCGCAGGGTAATACTAGCGAATTCCTGGGGTGAACCAAGCTGGCCTTTGACCAGTAGCGGATAGCTGACCTGCTGGCCAGCAACCGCCGGTGCGTCACCGGTCCGTCCGGGCGCGATCTGGGTATTTTCCGTGTTGATTGCCCGACTGATATCGCTGACGGTCAGGCGATACTGGCTAAGCTTGACCGGATCGACCCAGACCCGCATCGCTTTCTCTGCGCCAAACAGCTGCACGCGGCCCACGCCTTCAATACGACGAAGCTCTTCCGTGATATTGCGTGAAAAGTAGTCGCTCAGATCGGCTTCAGTGAGTTTGCCATCTTTAGACGTCAGCCCGACGATCATCAAAAAGTTAGCGCCCGAGGCCTCAACGCTCAGGCCATTCTGCCGCACGGCCTGGGGCAGGCGCGGCTCAATCACTTTGATACGGTTTTGCACATCAACCTGAGCCAGCTCAGGATCGGTGCCGGGCGCAAAAGTCACCGTAATGGATGCCATACCGCTGGTATCGCTGGACGATTCGTAATACAGCACGTGCTTTGCCGATGAAAGCTCACGCTCAATCAGCGCCACCACGCTGTTGTTCATGGTTTCCGGCGTTGATCCCGGATATGAGGCGGTGATGCTGATCGTCGGCGGTGCCACCGAGGGATAAAGCGCTACGGGTAATTTTGGAATGGAGAGCAGGCCAAACAAAATAATAAAAACGGCAATAACCCAGGCAAATACCGGTCGATTAATAAAAAACTGAGGCATGATTTACCCTGACTGAATATAAAAAAGATGAGGGCAGAAAACCGTCACCTGTTACGCTGTAAGCCACACACGTGTGCGTGCTTTTTAGAGTGAGACGCCAGTCTGTCAATTCATCGTGGTGGTAACTGGCTTGTTTGCTGTGTGCATTACGCCTCCTTTAGTCGGCGCAGCGCGGCCTTATACAGGAGCCGGGTCACGCGCCCGCCCCGGCAGGCCAGCGCATTGGTGGTGACCGCCTCCCAGAACGGCGTCTGGGCGTTTCGCTCATGGCGATTAATCTTTTTCACAGGCCGATACATCGTCGCGATCACGCTTCTCCCCTTAACGCTTAACGCTTGCTGTAGCGGTGTGACGCCGGAAGGATGCAAACCGGTGGTGAACAGCAGCAAAAATAAAAAGCAAAAACCGGACCTCACTAAATTACGCGGCGTCATCACGAATACTCTCCAATAATGCGCATTATTCCGGAGTGTACCCGCCTGACAATGACCTATTATGTAAAGTTTATGGAGAGAGTATGGATCGGTAAAAATAAAAAAACGTCGCACACAGCGCAATATATTCGATAGACAATTTAAAAGCGCAGGACATAATATATGCTGAACTTTGACAGGGACAGAGATTATCTGGACACAAAATTACAAGGTATTCTCCTTTATTTTATCCCGGGAAAGGGTTTGAGATGAAAATAGCTGAAAGTGAACGCCTCTTCATCAGGCGTTTTTTGCAACAGGATGCTCAGGGCCTGTTAAATTATTTATCCGCGCCTTATCCGGCCTGCTTTTTCGATGAGAAACTGGCCGATCTTGAGGCCGCCGTCAAGGAGGCGCGGAAAAGGAGCATTGACGCCACGCAGTTTGCCCTGTGTCTGCAACAGACAGGCAACTTAATCGGTCATCTTTTTGCCTGTGATGACGAAGAACCGGATGCCCGTACCCGGAACGTGGGATGGTATCTGAATCCTGCCTATCAAGGCCATGGCTATGCTCAGGAAGCCGCAATCTGCCTGTTTAATTATTTATTTCGGATAAAAAATGTCAGGCGGATTTATGCCTATGTCGCCGATGACAACGCGGGTTCGCAGCGATTATGTCAGCGTTTGGGGATGCGGCTGGAAGGATGCTTTAAAGAGCATGTGTCATTCACGGATCACAATGGCATCGCGATTTATGAAAATACGCAGGTTTACGCCATCCTGCAAAGAGAGTGGTGCATCAGCTAATCGGCGTTCCATGCTTTCTGTCGCCGCGTGACGTTGCTTTTGGCTAAGGTTTGATTGCGGGTTTCATGCTGTGCGCAGTGCTTTTGCTGGTCTGCCTGTCATGACAGGCGTAATGTTCCTGATGAAAGGACGCGCTTCTCCTCCGGCTGTGCTGCCCCATCATCCGCAACAGGTGTTTTTAATTTTGAGGGCGTTATGAGCAACGACAATCTAATCCTTGTGGCAGAGGATGACTTTGAAATCTCTGATATATTAATGAGTTATATCAAACGCGCCGGAATGAAAGCGGTACATGCGGCAGAGGGGGAAAGCGCTCTGGCCTTAATTAAAACCTTACAGCCTGACCTGGTGCTGCTGGATATCCAGTTGCCGCTAATCGATGGCTGGAATGTGCTTTCAACGTTGCGTAAAGAAAGCAACACGCCGGTGATCATGGTGACCGCGCTGGATCAGGATATTGATAAGCTGATGGGGCTTCGCCTGGGTGCCGATGACTATATCGTTAAACCCTTTAATCCTTCGGAAGTGGTCGCCCGTATTGAGGCCGTGCTGCGCAGAGCAAAAAATCAGGCTGTCCCTCAATCCCTGATCAGAACCCGCTTTATGACCATCTACACCGATGAGTTCTGTGTGGAGATCCATAGCGGTGGACAGACGTTTACGCCGGTGCTGACCACCACAGAATTCAAGCTTCTGACGCACATGGCAAAATATCCCCGTAAGGTCTTCAGCCGTGAAGAGCTGCTCAATGCCTGCCTGCCCGAAAGCGACACGCTCGACAGAACCGTAGACAGCCACATGAGTAAGTTGCGTAAAAAATTTGAAGGCTGTGGCTTAAACGGCGTACCGGAAAGCATTCGTGGGATAGGCTATCGGCTGGGTGAACAGAAGTGAATAAAGATAAAGCGCTCAGTCGGCAAATTCTTCTGTTTATGCTGTCCCTGACGTTCACCATCATTATTGTGGCCGTGGTCGGTTCCTATCTGTTTTACAGCTTCATTATTGAAAACTTCCCCGGCGGTTTGTCCGCCAGCAACAGTGAAAGCATGACGGTCTTTGACTGGGTCTGGATCGCTATCAGCTCGATAATCAGCTTCCTGATTGCCTTACTGTTTGCTTTCAAACTCTCCGCCAAGATACTGAATCCCCTGAGTTCCGTTGCCACCAGTTTGCGCCGGATTTCTCAGGGCGATTTGAGCGCCCGCGCCGCAAACAGTCAGAGCAGCTTGGGGGAGGTGAATACGTTAGTCAGGGACTTTAACGAAATGGCGGAAAAGCTGCAGACGCTGGACAACCAAAGAAAGTCCTGGAATGCAGCGATCGCCCATGAACTCAGAACGCCGGTCACGATTTTACGCGGCAGGCTGCAGGGGCTGGTTGAAGAGGTGTTTGAACCCGATCCGCCGTTGTTCAAAAGCCTGCTGCGGCAGACAGAAGGATTATCACGGCTTATCGACGATTTGCGCGTCGTGGGAGCGGCAGAGGGCGGATCCTTTACGCTGGATGTGAAAGCCGTGGCAATGAGCGACGTGCTGGAAAACGTTGGCGCATCGTTTGGTCACCCGTTTCAGGAGCAGGGATTTAACCTCATCATTGAGCAAAATAATGCCGTTACGCGGTGTGATCCGCTGCGCATTATTCAGTGCCTGACCATTTTATTTGATAACGCGCTTAATTACGCCACGCCGGGCATCGTCAGGGTCCGAAGCGGACATCGGGACAACCTGTTTTTTATTGAGGTGGAAGATACGGGGCCGGGCGTGCCCGACGATTTCCAGCGTCATATGTTTGAGCCGTTTCAACGCGGCGCCGCAGGTCGTGCGATAAACCCGGCGGGATGTGGGCTGGGTTTATCCGTCGCGAAGGCGATTATGCAGGCTCATGGGGGCGATATTCGTTACCGCACATCATCCCAGGGCGGCTCCCTTTTTTTACTGCGCTGGCCTGACGCTGACTAGCGCAAGTCCACCTCTGGGCTTGAAGGCAGGCGGAAGGTTTTATGGTACGCCTGCTGTTGCCACATCGCGCCAAGTATCGCGTCCCATTCCTGGGGAATGATTTTGAGCTTACCGCGCTGTGGCGTAAGCGTGATCTCGCTGAAGTACAGGCTGTCGTCCTTTAGCATTAAATCGACCCGGCAATAGTCGATATCTTTTGCCAACGCCTGCGCAGCAGAGAGGGCGCGATAAAACAGCGCCGGTTCCGGTATAAAAAAAGGATGATGGGGATAGGCTATCTGGAAGGGCTGCAGTTCCCATTTTCTGTTGTACACATTCACGTACTCCCTGCCCTGTTCATCAGTAAAGTCGGCTTCGATAATGCTCGCATTGCCATCGAAGCAGTGAATACGCAACATTTCGGGCGTAGTGCTTCTGTCCCTTCCCTCAAACAGTTCAATATATTCTTCACACAGAATGGTGGGCGTAATGTCTTTGTATTGCCACTCTCGCGTGCAGTAATACATGTTCTTTTTCAGGGCTAAATCCAGCGTTAATAAAGCAGACTGACTATCGAACGCCGTTTTGTCTTTGCAGATTATCGTGCTGCCACTGTCGTGATTGCACTTTAAAACGAAGGTATCGGGCAACGCGGCAAAATCAATCTCTTTGGTGCTTTTATAGGTCTTAATTAAGGGCGCGACCGTGACTTCATCCGTGCGGCTGGAAACGTAGTGACGGACAGCGAGCTTATCTGCCAGCAGCGTATAAAGCGGCTTCCTGTCATAGAGCAGCCTGTAGCACATTTTTTCATTCAACGTGACAGGATGAATCAGATCCGGCTCTCTGTTTAACAACGGGCGCAGTCGTTGCGTATGGAAAAGTACGTCGCTAATTAAAAAACACCTGACGATTTTGAGGTTATATTCAACATATTTAGCGATATAGTTCAGCGTCTTCATCTTATCCTCCCCGAAAGTGGCAGGATGATAAGCAGAATAGATTGCTGGAGTTTGTGTGAATGATGGAGCAGAGATGGAGCCGCCAGCCCTTGCCGAAAACGTCGCTGGCGCTGCAGACGCGCCGCGCCGGGGCAACGCAGACGTCTTCCCGCGTAACGCGCTCGCAACCTAGTCAGTCAGTCAGTCAGTCAGTCAGTCAGTCAGTCAGTCAGTCAGTCAGTCAGTCAGTCAGTCAGTCAGTCAGTCAGTCAGGAACGCTAAACCGCGCATTGCCGTACTTCACCCTCTTCTCATGGTTAATATTATTTCATCTATCATTACATTAACTATTACTCCTCTAATTGTAATGAAGGGTTTACTCATCTGTTTTAGCTCAGTGTTATTTATTTTAATAATGACCAGGCTGGCACGTTGATTTCTTTCACTCAAGTAATTTTTATATATTTCAGCTAAAAGCCAACTCATATAATAATGATTTCTATTTACATTTTAGGTCTGATAAAATCCGCCGCGCCAGAATGTTAAAAGCACGCAGTCTCATTTATTAATGGACAGATACTAATGAAAAAAATGCTTAGCCTGTTAAGTTTTATTTTCCTGACAACGAGTTCCGCCTGGGCAACCACCTATCCTCTGACGATTGAAAACTGTGGTCAGAAAGAAACATTCACCAAGGCACCTGAACGCGTGGTGGCGCTTGGGCAGAATACCGCTGAAATTCTGCTGCTGCTGGGACTGCAGGACAAAATGGTGGCCAGCGCATTCTGGCCGACCAAAGTCTTACCGCAGTTAGCGGAACAAAATGCCAAAGTGCCGGTACTGACCGTCGAGATCCCAACGCTGGAATCCATTCTGGCGAAGAACCCCGATTTTGTTGCGGCACAGATCCAGCTGCTGATGGGGCCGAACAGCAAGGTCGCCAAACGTGAAGACTTTGAGTCAGTGGGCATCAACACCTATCTGTCTCCGGGCATGTGTGCCACAAAACAGAACACCGGCGATATCTACGGTAGCCGTGCCACGCTGTGGAATATGTCCTACGTTTATCAAGAGATCGCCGATTTTGCCAAAATCTTTAACGTAGAAGATCGCGGCCAGCAGGTGATCAACGACTTTAAAGCACGCGAAAGCGCCCTGAGAAAAGCCTTCCCGAAAGGTAAGAAAGATCTCTCATTCCTGTTTTGGTTCTCCAGCTCCTCGCCCTCTGCCGACGCTTACGTCGGCGGTAAGAACGGCGCATCCGGTTTTATTGCCAATGTGTTAGGCGGCCATAATGCGATCACCACTGAAACTGAATGGCCCACCGTGAGCTGGGAAAGCATTATTGCCACCAATCCGGATGTGATCGTTGTGACCAGCCTTGACCGTAATCGCTGGAAACTGGATAACGCCGAAGAAAAGATTAAGTTTCTGAAAAGCGATCCGGCGGTCAGCCAGCTGGATGCGGTGAAGAAAGGCCATATCGTGGTGATGGACGGTCAGGCAATGAACCCGACGATTCGTACCCTTTACGGGGCAGAACAGGTTGGCGAACAGTTACGTAAGATGGGCCTGAATTAATGCGTGAAGGGGTTGTTCAGGCACGACGTGGCATGGGTTTTATTGCTGTCGCAATCATCGCCATCGTCGTGCTGTTTATGGTTATCGCGCTCGGCGTCAGCGTAGGCGAATTATCGATACCGTTGAAATCCGTGGTGTACACCGTGACCAATAAACTGGGTATGACGGATGTGCCCGTGAACCGTATTCACGAAAGCGTTATCTGGGACTTTCGTTTAAGCCGTGCGCTGGTTGCGGCGCTGAGCGGTGCCGGTCTGGCCATTTGCGGTGCTGTACTGCAAAGCCTGTTGAAAAATGCCCTTGCCGAACCTTACGTACTGGGCGTTTCTGCCGGCGCATCGACGGGTGCGGTATTGATCGTGGTCTCGGGCGTCGGGGCCGGTGCGATTTCCCTGTCGCTGGGCGCCTTTACCGGCGCCTTTGCCGCCTTTGCCTTTGTTGCACTACTCACCAATGGCGCACGCGGTGGCACAGAGCGTACCATTCTGGCGGGCGTGGCAGCGTCGCAGCTTTTCAATGCGATTACCGCCTATACCATCAGTACTTCAGCCAATGCCCAACAGGCGCGTGACGTGATGTTCTGGTTGTTGGGTAGCTTTAGCGGCGTGCGCTGGCCTGAGTTTCAGCTGGTTTTGGTGATAGTGGTCATCGGTTTAGCGGTCTGCCTGTACTATTCCCGCGCGCTGGACGCATTTACCTTTGGTGACGACGCCGCCGCCTCGCTGGGGATTCCGGTCGGCGTGGTGCGTCTGGTGCTGTTCACGGCAACCGCCCTGATGACCGCCACGATTGTCAGTATGGCTGGCTCGATCGGTTTTGTCGGCCTGGTCGTTCCCCACGTGATGCGCTTCTTTTTCGGCCCGCTACACAGCCGCTTACTGATTGCCTGTGCCATCGCCGGCGCGATTCTGATGGTCCTGGCGGATATTGCTTCACGTATGTTGATTGCGCCGCAGAGCCTGCCGGTTGGCGTCGTGACCGCGCTGGTTGGCGTGCCTTTCTTTGCAATTATTATTTATCGCTCCAGGACGCAATAATGAGCATCAGCGCGGAAAACCTTACCTGGCGGGTAGGAAAAAAAGTCATCGTTAACGATGTGTCCCTGGCGGTCTCGTCGGGCGAAACCGTAGGCTTACTGGGGCCCAACGGATCCGGTAAATCGTCGCTGCTGCGCCTGCTGGCCGGTCTGCGTAAGCAACACACGGGCAAAGTGATGCTGGATGGCAAGGATCTGTCCCTGATTGCCAGAAAGCAGCTTGCCCGCCGTGTGGCTTTTGTTGAGCAACATGCGTTAACCAGCGCCAATATGACCGTACGTGATGTCGTAAAGCTTGGAAGGATTCCGCATCACTCCCCTTTTTCCAGCTGGACACATCACGATGATGAGATAGTGGAAGCCGCGCTGACGCGAGTGGATATGTGCTCACGCTGCGATCAGGGCTGGCAGAGCCTGTCCGGCGGTGAACGCCAGCGCGTACACATCGCCAGAGCATTAGCCCAGGCGCCCAATGAAATTCTGCTTGATGAGCCCACTAACCACCTGGATATTCACCATCAGATCCAGCTGATGAAACTCATTAGCGAGCTTCCGGTCACCAGCATTGTCGCCATTCACGATCTGAATCATGCGGCGCTGTTTTGTGACCGGCTGATTGTGATGCTGGAGGGCGAACTGATTGCGCAGGGAACGCCTGATGAGATACTCACAGAGTCGCTTCTGTGGGACGTGTTCAAGGTCAGGACGAAAATCGAGACGTCGCCCGTCCATGGCAAGAAGCATATTCATTACTATGCCTGATTCAGTGCTGCGTTAAATGTTTAACGCGATGTCACCGTTTCCGCTGCGCCCGGCCAGCCGTTTGTGATCGCCTGTTCTGCCTGCCGGTTTGTGTTTACTCTCAGCTTTTATTCGGTCGTGCCCCTTCAGGCCGCTTTCTGTGCAAGGACGGGCTGCTTGTCGGGCTGCCAGACTTGTCGCGTGCTACGGCGCGCTTGAGACGAGGGCGTTTTTGCCGTGCTGGCCGAAATCTCATCATGGGCAGCCAGCTTGCTGCTGCGCTGCTCCCCTTTCCCCAGGCCATACTAAGCTGGCGCTTTTTCCTTTCATGCACGCCGTTGCCATGCTGATAATGTGTTGTCCCTTAAAAAAAGCGTAGCGTTCAGGGCTGGGCCTGTTATCACGACAGAAATAAGATAATTAAAACTCAGAGGATGAACCACTTGCAGGATTTACGCCCGGGTTCTTTTTTTAATAAACCACTGTTTTCCAGTTTCAATAACCAGTTTCGCGCAGCATAAATAGACATATCGCATTCATCCGCGACATCACGAGTCATGATTCCTTCCGCCTGGCGCTTTATCAGGCACATCATCACATCTTTCATTTTTGGTTTTTTTTCCGTTTCCTGAAGCTGATTCCATTTCGCCTCACACTGAATTTTATAAGCTAAATTTTTCATCGCTGGCTCCCCGTAAGGTAAAAATCCGACTTCATTTTCGAAATCAAACGCTTGTATAAGCGCGTATCGGCGACGGCTCTCTGCCACAACCGACCGCAATCTTAACCGACGATGCAATTTAACAATTACCGCCCTCAGGCAACCACAAACACTTATCCACGCTTATTTTTAGATTTAATATTCTGAATTTATAAATAAACACAAAATAATAAACCAGACAAAGGCAGCGGTGAGGCAAGAAGAATGAGGACAGGCGAGCAGCAGGCAAGCTCGTGCCCGTCCGGTCAATCCGTTAGCGGGTGTGACAGACAATCAGTGGCAATACACGGCTACCGATAAGTACGGCATCGTTCATACCGGTTATTTTGCTGATATAAAGATAGGAGAAGTTGGTATTCAATACGCTGTCAGGAACATTATCCCGCAGACCCGGATGAAGGGTGAAATGATTGAGTTTATACAGAGACTGAATATAAGGTGAATAGTGGAATTCGGCATTACGCCTTAATACGTAATCCTTGCCATTTTTATGTACGATGCCATCAACGGAGACCATTGCGTCGCCAGAATAACGCAGCGTCAGCACAAAACTGGCGTCCAGATGAAAGTCAGTGGCGGCATCGCGCTGCTTTAAATTAGCCGCGCAGGTAAATTCAAACATGTCACTGTGCGATCGCACGTAATAATAGCTGGCATAAATGACCACGCCCGCCAGGGCAATGATGAGGCACAGCAATAAGGCGAGGCGTCGTTTAGGGTTTATCATTATCTGGCCTCCATCCCAGCTCGGTATAATTTGAGCACGCTATTTTTTCGTCTTTCGTTCTCACGCAGTAGGAGACATAGACGTTGCCGCTGTGGCCTGCCGTGACATTTCTGTCCACATAAAACATATACCGACCGCCCTTCTGACACGCCATTCCGCTGTCTGCAATCAGCTTGTGCCACACGCGTTCAGCAGGAAAGGTCGATTCACCGGGGTGAACGGGAAGATAAAAGACGTCACAGCCGTCAAGCCGGGCGACGCTGACGGGCGTGATGCTTTTCTCTTTCAGAAGCAGCGGAAGAAGAAGCACGCCGAGTAACAGCAAGATAAAACCGCCAGACAGCCAGTAGGCGCGCGGGCTGCGTCGCGTAACGGATGTGGAAGTGGAAGTGGACGCCGGTTCGCCCCCGGGATTTGGGGGCTGGAGGGCCAATTTTTGGATGCGAATGGCGGGATTGAAAACGAAGCCCACCTTGTACACCGTGGTAATCGCCTCCTGCTCTATGCCCAGTGAAGACAGCCCGCGTCGAATGGCGGAAACGTAGGCATTGAGGCTGTTGGAAGAAGGCGTTGCGCCCGTCTCTTGCCAGAAGTTATCCAGGATCTGCTCGCGGGCCAGCACGACGCCGGCGCTTTTCAGGAACATTTCCAGTAAATGGTTGCAGGCAGGCGATAGCGGCACGCTGGTCTCGCTGGAATCCACCAGGCATAGCAGGCCCTGAGCCGGTATAAACCGCACCAAATCGTCAATCACGTACTCCGTTTGTTGCATCCCGTTCTCCGGCAACAAACTGCGTGTTTAATCAATAAGCAACACATGCGTGGCAATAAACCCTTATCGGCATGGGACAAAAGCGCAATGGCTCGCGAAGGCACACAAACGGTGAATGCGGAATCCGCTTCGGCAGGACCTGGCCCTCGTCGAGGCGATCGCAGGTTCAGGTGGTTAACAACCTGCACCCGCGGCAGTGAACGCGGCCTGCCCCATACCGGCTCACCTCAAGATCCCCCGACGCTGACGCGGTGAATAATGTGCAAATTGTATCAGAGAAATCTGGCGGGAGAGAGGGAATGACCAATAGCTTGCTTACATTTATGGCATCACTTTCGACGGATTGATCCAAAACAAAGTGTGCGATCGGCAGCAATGCGGGGAGAGTAAGGCGGGCAGGTGGATGCGTTGCCAACGCGGTTTCGGCATCCACCTGTCGTTTATGACGTTATCGGTTTATTCCTGCAGGCGGATTAATACCAGCGGCCGAAACGTTTGATATAAAACATTTTCATTCCCTGCGCGACCAGGCAGTAGCTGAATAGCGTCAGCACCAGCCAGGGGAAATAGTGCCATGGCAGGGGCACTAACCCGACCATTGCGCCAAGCGACGAGAACGGCAGCAGAATACCGGCGGCGGAAATACCCAGCGTGGTCAGCAGCACTGGTAACCGGGCACAGCTCTGAACAAAGGGGATTTTCTGCGTCCGTAACATGTGCACCACCAGCGTCTGGGACAGCAAACCTTCAACAAACCAGCCGGACTGGAACAGCGACTGCGCACCGGCGTGATTGGCGCCAAACACATACCACATCAGCGCAAAGGTTGTGACATCGAAAATGGAAGAGGTTGGCCCCATCCACAGCATAAAACGTTTGATGTTACCCGCATCCCATTTACGCGGTTTGCGCAGAAACTCGCGATCCATTTTATCCCAGGGCAACGCCAACTGAGAGACGTCATACATCAGGTTCTGAATCAGTAGCTGTACAGAGAGCATGGGCAGAAAAGGAATAAACGCACTCGCTATCAGCACGGAAAACACGTTGCCGAAATTCGAACTGGCCGTCATGTTCAGGTACTTGATGATATTGCCAAAGGTCTCACGCCCTTTCAGTACGCCTTCGCCCAGTACCGCTAAGTCTTTTTCCAGCAAAATAATGTCGGACGACTCTTTGGCGATATCCGTCGCGCTGTCGACCGAAATGCCGACATCCGCCTCGCGCAGCGCGGGTGCATCATTAATGCCATCGCCAAGAAAGCCAACGGTATGTCCATTCTGTTGCAGCAGTTTAAGCACGCGTGACTTCTGTTGAGGCGTAAGTTTGGTGAAGATCATGCAGCGCTCGACGTCCCGGCGCAGCTCGTCGTCACTCATGGCCTCGATTTCATTACCGGTCAGCATGGCTTCTGAAGCCAGCCCGATTTCCTGACAGACGCGCATCGTCACAAGGGGATTATCGCCGGTCAGCACTTTTACGCGAATTCCGCTGTCTTTCAGTGCCTGTATCGCCTTACCCGCGCTCTCTTTAGGCGGATCAAGGAATGTCAGCAGGCCTTCAATCGTTAATTCGCACTCATCTTCACGGCTGAGCGGCACCGATATCCCGTGCTCACGCGTGGCCACCAGCAACACACGAAAACCCTGCTGGTTATAATGCCGTGTCAGCGCGAGCAGCTCTGCGCGCTTTTGCTCGCACAGTGGAAGAGTGGTATCGCCCTGACGTAGCGTGGTCGCCGCCGCCAGCATTTCTTCTACAGCGCCTTTGCAGATGAGCAACGGGCGGTGGCTTTGCAAATCCTCCACGATGACCGAGACACGACGACGAACGAAGTCGAAAGGAAGCTCATCCACTTTCTGAAACTGGCTGCACTGCGCTTTAGACAGCGTTTGCTCACCAAACTTCAGCACGGCGCGATCCATTAAATTTTTCGCACCGCTCTGGCTGCTGCTGTTAAGCCATGCCAGCAGCAGGACGCGGGCATCCTCTTCATCGTTAGCGTTGAGATGCGCCGACAGCAAAATATTGTCCTGTGTCAGCGTGCCGGTTTTATCAGTACAGAGCACATCCATTGCTCCGAGGTTCTGAATGGCGTTCAGGCGTTTAACAATCACTTTGCGGCGCGACATCGCAATGGCGCCTTTTGCCAGATTGGCGCTGACAATCATGGGCAGCATTTCCGGTGTCAGGCCCACCGCAACGGCCAGCGCGAACAGCATGGCATCCATCCAGTCGCCCTTGGTAAAGCCATTTAGCAGTAAGACAATCGGCACCATCACCAACATAAAACGGATGAGGAGTCTGGAAACGCTGTTCACGCCGCGGTCAAACGATGTCTGTGGACGGCGGCCGGACAGAGAGGCCGCTAGCGAACCAAACCAGGTCTCGCTGCCGGTGGCGACCACTAATGCTCTGGCCGTGCCGCTGGCAACATTGGTCCCCATCAGGCAGCTGTTTTTCAGCTCAAGCACGCTGCGACCGGGTTGCTCTTCAATCTCCACGCCTGCGCTGAGATCGTTTTTTTCTACCGGCAGGGATTCCCCGGTCAGGATCGCCTGACTGATGAACAGATCGCGTGAGGTCAGCAGGCGCACATCGGCAGGCACCAGATCGCCCGCGCTCAGTAAAATGACATCCCCCGGCACCAGTTCGCGCATATCGATATCGTAGCGCCGGGAGATTGCACAGCCCTCTTCCCGACGCAGCACGGTCACCTGAGTGCGCACCAGAGATTTCAGCGCCTGAGCGGCACGATTGGTGCGAAACTCCTGCCAGAAACGCAGCAGCCCGCTCAGCGTCACCATGGTAAGAATAATCGTCACGCCCGAGAGATCGGTTTCCTGACCAGCCCGCAACGGCAGCCAGTAATCCGTTATAAAGCTCACCAGTGCCAGAACCATCAGCACATAAATAAACGGATTATTGAATGCCGTAATCAGCTGGATAAACGCAGAGGGCGCCTTCTCATGCATGACTTCATTACGACCATAGTCATTGAGCCGTGCGCTGGCTTCCGCATGGGTCAGCCCCTCAAAGCTGCTGTGCAGATTCGTCAGCGTCACATCGGTGCGATAACGTGCTTCACGTTCAATGGCATAAGGGGTGTTTGATTTTTTTGCTGCACGATGCGCATGGTAAGCCATCGCGGCTTGTTCGAGTTTCATGTCGCTCATGTCGACATCTCCCTGATTTAAAGCAACAGATATCCTGCATGCCAAATAATGCATGCCTGGTTTTCCGGTGATTACCGGTTTATTGAATCAGCCCGTCTCTTGGAAAAAGTTATTTTCCCCACCCTGCGGCCGTAATATCAGGCCGACAGATATCGGGCCTTGCGAAATAAACGCAAAGCAAAAGAAAGCTGAAAGTGAAAGGGTGCGCAGCCCGCAGCTACGCCTGTCGAGGCGGAGGAAAAAGTGCCAGAATATACATCAACATAGCGTGCTCTCGCGGTAACTACAGCGTTAATTTCAAGGAGAGCAATCGTGATCTAAAGAAGGGATTGCTGCCCGCCGTGTGGCAAGCAGCGAAATGCAGTTAGCTTGCCGGAGTTAAATCGCGTTTAGGGTGACTGTCCAATGTATGACTCCTGCAAATATTTTCACGTAGTATAAACGCCGGGTCCTTCGGGTAAAGGAAAATAACCGTTCAATCGCCATCTCGTTTATTAACCGTTTCTGTTTCGCACAGCCATTTTGTTTGCGTCTTATAACCGGGCTGCATTTGTTATAACTTTTTTGCATATCATTAGCCGATAATGGACTATTCTTTGCATGAGCCCTTTCGTACACTCGCGTTACTTTCTCAGGCAAGGATTTTCCATGAAAAAAATAATTCCATCACTACTGGCCTTGTCACTGGCCACCGCCTTTAGCGTCAATGCTGCCACACCAAAAGATACGTTAGTCGTGGTGCAGTCGACCGATGATGCCGACAGCTTCGATCCGGCGAAGGGATTTGAACTCACCAGCGTACAGGCGTTCACCAATATTTATCAGCGGCTGGTCCAGTCCGACCCGCAGAACCCAATTGATTTAAAACCCACGCTGGCAACGTCCTGGCAGCCAGGCAGTGACAATCGCAGCCTGACATTTGCGCTGCGTAAAGACGCTAAATTCTCCAGCGGCAATCCACTGCGTCCGGAAGATGTGATCTTCTCGCTGGGTCGCGTCGTGAAACTGAATCTGGATCCCTCCTTTATTCTTACCCAGCTCGGCTGGAATAAAGATAATGTGGATAGCTTCCTGAAAAAGGTCGATGACGACCATGTGCAAATCAGTTGGACGGCCGACGTCAGCCCGGCCTATGTGCTGAGCCTGCTGTCAGCACCAGTGTCCTCCATCGTCGATGAAAAAACCGTTAGCGCGCACGCCGAAAAAGGCGATTTGGGGAACGGCTGGCTGGCTACGCACTCCGCCGGTAGCGGCCCGTATCAGATTCGCAAGGTCGTGATTCACCAGGCCGTGATCCTGACCGCCAATCCGACCTCTCCAGCCGGGGCGCCAAAGATCAAAAATATTCTGATCAAGAACGTGCCGGAACCCGCGGCCCGCCGTCTGCTGCTTGAGCAAGGTGATGCAGACATCGCCCGTAACCTGGGGGCCGATCAGATCGCCTCGCTGCAGGGCAAAAGCGGTGTGAAAACCGAAGCCATTCCGATGGCCTCGCTGTATTACATTCAGTTCAACATCGGCAACAAAAACAACGCCGCCTTAAAAAATCCGGCCTTCTGGGAAGCCGCGCGCTACCTGTTTGACTACAAGGGCATTGCCGGACAGCTGCTGAAAGGCCAGTTCGATGTGCACCAGACGTTTCTGCCGAAAGGTTTTCTGGGTGCATTAAACGACAACCCCTACAGTTACGATCCTGAAAAAGCCAAAACGATTCTGAAAAAGGCCGGCCTGACTAACGTCAGCTTCACCCTGTCTACCAGCAATCAGCCTCCCTACCTGGATATCGCTCAGGCCCTGCAGGGCAGCTTTGCCAAGGGCGGCGTGAAAGTGGAAGTGTTACCGGGACTGAGTTCTGAAGTCTCGACCCGCGTCAAAGCGCATAATTACGAAGGCACGATCAACGCCTGGGGCGCAGACTACTTTGATCCGAACACCAACGCCGCGTCATTTGCCTATAACCCGGAAGATGGCAGCAAGACGATTGCTTACCGTTCCGACTGGCACATTCCGGAGCTGAACAAACAGGTGCTGGCGGCAACGGCTGAAAGCGATCCGAAAAAACGCGTTGAGCTGTATCAGGCCATGCAGCGTGAAGTGCTGAAAAGCTCGCCTTATGTGATTGGCCTGCAGGCGAAAAACCTCATCGCCCTGCGCGATAACCTCAAGGGCTATGTTCAGGGCATCAACCCGGACATGGTTTACTACTCGCAGGTAACGAAGTAATGGCACAGTCTGCCTCTTCTGCCGGGCCCGCCCGGCATGTCTGGCGGCGCGTTGGCCGCCTTTCATCAGGCTTGCTGTCGCTGGCGATCACCCTGCTGGGTTTGCTGGCGTTCACCTTTATGCTGTCGCATCTGTCCCCTATCGATCCGGTACAGCAAATCGCTGGCGATCATGCCAGCGAAGCGACCTATGCGCAGGTGCGTCACGATCTGGGATTAGATCAGCCGGTACTGATGCAGTTCTGGCACTACATTGAACACCTGCTGCGCGGCGATCTCGGCGTATCCCGCCTGACCAACCAGCCGGTGAGCAGCGACCTGCTTCAGACGTTTCCGGCCACTATCGAGCTGGCGACCTGCGCGATGATTTTTGCCGTCATCTTTGGCGTTTCACTGGCACTGATTGCCGCGTGGAAACCCGGCAGCTGGATTGATAACGTCGCCCGCTTTATCTCCCTGCTGGGCTACTCTGTGCCGGTTTTCTGGCTGGGCCTGCTGGGCCTGTTGCTGTTTTATGCGGTTCTGCACTGGTCTGCCGGACCGGGGCGGCTGGATGATATCTGGGCCTATACGCTGGAGCCGAAAACCGGCTTCGTGCTGATTGACAGCTGGCTGTCGGGTGACCGGGAAATATTCTGGAATGCGGTGGCGCACTTATGGTTACCGGTGGTGATCCTGGGCCTGCTGGCGATGGCAGGCATCACCCGCCTGCTGCGCGCGGCGCTGCTGGAAGAGAGCAGCAAAGAGTATGTGGTGCTGGCACGAGCCAAAGGCGCGGGACGGGGGCGCATTCTGTTGCGCCATATTTTCCCTAACGTGCTCGGCACCCTGATTACCGTGATTGCGCTCTCTTACGCGACCTTGCTGGAAGGCTCGGTCCTGACGGAAACCGTATTTGCCTGGCCCGGCGTGGGGCGCTACATGACCAATGCGCTTTTCTCTGGCGATGTGCCGGCGATTTTAGGTGCCACCTTACTGATCGGCGGCTGCTTTATCCTGATTAACGCGCTGGCGGATGCCCTCACCTGGTTAACCGACCCGAGAACACGATGACGCAACAACTCACTGAACTTGAAACGGTGCGACCCCGTCGCCGCCGTCGCCGCATCACCTCGTTAACCATTGGATTGACGCTGGTGACGATTGTGATTCTGATGGCAGTGCTGGCCCCGCTTATTGCCCCTTACGATCCGAATCTGCAAACCATCGCCAGCCGGTTGCTGCCGCCTTCGGCTGCACACTGGTTCGGCACCGATGGATTTGGTCGCGATTTACTCTCCCGGGTGATTTATGGCGCGCGCCCTACGCTGCTGCTGGTCTCGCTGATCCTGGTTCTGACCATTCCGGTTGGCCTGTTGGTGGGGATCACCGCGGGTTACGCGGGCGGCTGGACCGAGCGCGTATTAATGCGCATTACGGATATTTTTCTGTCGCTGCCTAACCTGGTGATTGCGCTGGCGCTGGTCGCAATGATGGGACCGGGACTGATGAACGGCGCGCTGGCTCTGGCGCTGACCAGTTGGCCTCCGTTTGCCCGCCAGGCACGAGCCGAAACCCTGGCGCTGCGCCGCAGCGACTATCTGGCGGCGGCCCGAATGCAGGGGATTACCGGTTTTCGCCTGATGTTCGGCCATATTCTGCCGCTGTGCCTGCCCACCGCGGTGGTGCGCGCCGCACTCAGCCTGGGTGGGATTATTCTGGCGGCCGCCGGACTGGGCTTCCTTGGCATGGGCGTGCAACCGCCGACCGCCGAGTGGGGTTCAATGGTGGCAGAAGGCAGTAAGGTCATATTTGACCAGTGGTGGGTCGCTGCTGCACCCGGCGCGGCCATTCTGTTTGCCAGCCTGGCCTTTAACCTGACAGGCGATGGCCTGCGTGACCGACTGGATACCCGACATGCAAAATAACATTCTGGTAGAGTCGCTCAGCATCCGCAGCGACGACGCGACGCTGGTCGATAACATTAGCTTTTCTATCGGGCGTGAGCGCGTGGCGCTGGTCGGCGAATCCGGCTCCGGCAAATCCCTTACTGCACGAACCCTGATGGGACTGCTGTCGCCGTCACTGCATCTGCAGGCTACCCAGCTCCAGGTCGCCGGTGAAAATGCCCTGACCCTGAACGAACGCAGCTGGAGTAAGCTTCGTGGCGATCGCGTGGCCATGGTGATGCAGGATCCCAAGTATGCGCTGAACCCGGCGCGGACAATCGGCTGGCAGGTTGAAGAACCGCTGATTCTGCATCGCCGCCTGAGTCGGGCGGAACGTAAAGAAAAAGTCTGCGATATGCTGGACGCGGTGGGCCTGCCCGATCCGCAAGCCCTGATGCAGTTCTATCCGCATCAGCTTTCGGGCGGCATGGGCCAGCGCGTGATGCTGGCGATCGCCCTGATTACCGATCCGGCTTTTTTGATTGCGGATGAGCCGACCTCCGCGCTGGATCACGCCATGCGCGATCAGGTGCTGTCGCTGATCCGCCAACTGGTTGAGTCACGCAACATGGGCCTGTTGCTGATTAGCCACGACCTGCAACAGGTTTCGGAACACTGCGAGCGGGTTATGGTGATGTACAAAGGCCGGGTGCTGGATACGCTGCCGGCCGCCGATCTGCCTCAGGCCACGCATCCCTACACCCGTACGCTGTGGTCATGCCGTCCCAGTAAAGCAACACATGGACAACCGCTGCCGGTTCTGGACCGCGCGGCGCTGGAGGCCAACCACAATGATTAATTTGAATAACCTCAGTGTGTCACACAAGCAGGGTTACGATCTCCGCACGGTGGTGCACGACGTGAATCTTCAGGTGAACGCCAGTGAGTGCTTTGGCCTGGTCGGCCCGTCCGGCTGTGGTAAATCGTCGCTGCTGTGGGTTATGGCTGGACTGAATCCCCACTGGCAGGGCGAGATGCAGCTGGCCGGGCATCCGGTGCAGCCAGGCAAAACCTTTACCGGTGCGCTGCGCCAGGACGTGCAAATGGTGTTTCAAGACCCATATGCTTCCCTGCATCCGCGCCACCGTTTGCGCCGCACGCTGGCTGAGCCGCTCAGGCTGCTTAAGCAGGATAACATTGACGATCGTATTGATGACAGATTTCGCCATGTCGGGCTGGACCCGTCGTTAGCCGATCGTTATCCTCATCAGCTGTCCGGCGGCCAGCGTCAGCGCGTGGCGATTGTTCGCGCTCTGTTGCTGCAGCCCAAAATACTGCTGCTGGATGAGCCGACATCAGCACTGGATATGTCAATACAGGCTGAAATCCTCAATCTGCTTAACGATCTCAAGCGTCAGGATGGCCTGACCATGGTTCTGGTGAGTCATGATCCTGACGTGATTGACCATATGTGTGACCGTGCCGTACGCATGGCGCAGGGGCGGATCGTTGAGCACATTGCCGCTCCAGCCTAAGTAAGGAAAGATAATGACCATCAGACTCCGCCCGCTGGAAAGAGAAGATCTGCACTTTGTGCACCAGCTTGATAACAATGCCAGCGTCATGCGCTACTGGTTCGAAGAGCCGTATGAGGCTTTTGTTGAGCTGTCCGATCTCTACGACAAACACATTCACGATCAGACCGAGCGACGTTTCGTGGTGGAACATGAGGGGCAAAAAGCGGGAATGGTGGAACTGGTCGAAATTAACCATGTCCATCGGCGTGCTGAGTTTCAGATCATCATCGATCCGACCCATCAGGGCAAAGGCCTGGCAACCCAGGCCGCCCGCCTGGCGATGGATTACGGTTTCTCAGTCCTCAACCTGTACAAGCTGTACCTGATTGTCGATCAGGAAAATGAGAAAGCGATCCATATCTACAGCAAACTCGGTTTTGAGATCGAAGGCGTGCTAAAACACGAATTCTTTATCAATGGCGAGTACCGCAATACGATCCGTATGTGCATTTTCCAGCATCAGTATCTGGAACGGCATAAAACCCAGGGCAGCATGGTCAAACCCACTGCCCAGTAATCAGCCGCGCGCGCCGACCGGATTCATGTAAGGGTTGGGATGCTCTGGCTCGAGGTTGTACATGCCGCCATAGAACGGATCCACCAGTAACCAACCGGGTAAACCCAGCAGGGGAATATTTCCCAGCAGATACCAGAGGTTGGCGCGGGCCTCAATTGGCACCGTTACTGGCACATAGCCCGGACTTTCCAGCATCAGCAGATAGTGTTTTTTGCCAAAGTAGCGGTGGTTGGATTTCTCCAGGATGACGGTTTTCGGCGTGTATCCTTCCGCAACCGGGCGGCCGTTTTCATCCTGCACGGTAAAACGCGCGCCCGGCGGCTGTGAATCGATCAGAACCGATTGAGTTTCAGTGCCAACAATGGTGGCGCAGCCGCTCAGAAGCATCGCGGCGGCAAGCGCCAGAATGTGCTGTTTCATGGAAGGATCCGATAAAAGTCAGGAAGCACAGTGTAAACCGCCCTTCCCACCTTTTCATCTGTCTCAATCGGGCTATCATCGCCCGATTCTGCCGCTTTATTGCGGTTGACAATGCCGGGCAATAGCCGCGATGTCTTTGGGGGAGGTGCGGCAGCAGCCGCCAATGAGCCGGGCACCGGCCTGCTGCCACTCGCTAAACTTGTCATGCAAGGTGCAGCCAGAGGGCGCAGAGTGCCAGGTTTTGCTGCTGGCGTCGTACTGCTCGCCCGAGTTGGGATAGACCACCAGCGGTTTGTCCGTCAGGCGCTGGAGCTGCTGCAGGGCCGGCGTAACGCTTTCCAGCGCAATACAGTTGATTCCTAATGCCACCACCTGCGGTTGCGCATTGAGGTAAGCCGCCACCTCACGCAGCGGCGTACCGTCGCTGATGTGTTCGGCATCACGCAGCGTGAACGAGAACCAGGCGCGGCTGTCAGGGAATTCGCCTAACAGGGCAACCAGCGCCTGGGCTTCTGCAAAGGAGGGCAGCGTTTCGCAGGCCAGTACATCCACGCCCGCCGTCAGTAATGCGTTGATCCGTGGGCGATGGAACGCCATCATTTCAGCCTCTGGCAGCGCGTAATCCCCCCGGTATTCCGATCCATCGGCCAGAAACGCGCCGTAAGGTCCGACCGATCCCGCCACCAGCAGGATCTTTGCTTCGGCCTGCGTCGCCAGATAATCTGCGCGGGCACGTTTAGCCAGTTCGACGCTTTGCGCGATCAGCGCCAGAGACTGCGTTTCGTTGAGGCCCCGCGCCGCAAAGCCCTGCGGCGTTGCCTGATAGCTGGCAGTAATGGCGCAGCGCGCGCCGGCAGCAAAATAGTCGTAGTGCACCTGGTAAATCAGCTCAGGGTTCTCCACCAGCACTTTAGCGGACCATAACGCATCCGCCAGATCGCAACCACGTGCCTCAAGCTCGGTCGCCAGCGCGCCGTCAAGAATTAGCGGTGCAGACTGTTGTAATGCGCGCGAAACAGGATTATGCGACATCCCTGGCCTCCTTAGCCTGTGTTTTTTTGTGCGTGACATGGTAAGCGCCATAGCAAAACAGCACAAACGGAATTCCGCACCACAGGGCAATACGCTGCGAGGGATCGAAAGCCAGCCCCACACAGGCCAGCAGGCAAAGCAGGAAGCCCAGGATGGGAGTGAGCGGATACAGCGGCGCGCGATAAACCAGTTCCTGCAGCGATTTACCCTGTTGCACATGACGACGACGAAAAACGTAGTGCGACGCGCAGATGCTCAACCACACGGCCACCACGGCAAAGCCAGAGATAGCAGACAGCGCCACAAATACGGTATCCGGCGCGACCACGCTGGAGAACAGCGCCAACAGGCCGCCGATCATACTGACCGTTATCGCCAGCAGAGGTACCCCGCGTTTGTTGACCCGGGCGAAGGCGCGCGGCAGCGTGTTCTCATTGGCCAGCGACCACAGCATGCGGCCTGAGGCATACAGACCCGAGTTCGCCGCAGACAGGATGGCCGTGAGTATCACAAAGTTAATGATATCTGCCGCCCAGGGAATGCCGATCTTCTCAAATACCAGCACAAAGGGACTTTTAACGATGCCGGCCTGGTCCATTGGAATTAAGGCGGCCAGCACGAAAACGGTGCCGACAAAGAACAGGATCAGGCGCGCGACGGTAGTGCGAATGGCCAGCGGCACGACTTTTTGCGGGTTTTCGGTTTCGCCTGCGGCAATGCCAATTAGCTCGGTGCCGGAAAAGGCAAAGTTCACCGCGACCATCGTCATCAGAATCGGTAATACACCATTAGGTAGCCAGCCGTGTGCGGTGATATTGCTCAAACCCGGCGCGGGTGTGCCGTCTTTCATCGGGATAAAGCCAAACATGGCCGCGCCGCCCAGGACGATAAAGGCGACAATCGTGATGACTTTGATGATGGAAAACCAGAATTCCCCTTCGGCAAAGAAACGGGTGGAAATCACGTTGAGCAGATAGATGGCGATGCAGAAGACCAGGCACCATAGCCAGACCGGCACGTGTGGAAACCAGTACTGCATGCAGAACCCTGCCGCCGTCAGGCTGGAGCCCAACGCGACGGTCCAGGTCAGCCAGTACAGCCAGGCGACGGTATAGCCCGTGGCCGGGCTCAGATAGCGAGCGGCATAGACGTGAAATGCCCCCGTTTCAGGCATGGCGACCGACAGCTCACCCAGGCAGGCCATCACAAGCCATACCACCAGCGCACCAATCAGATAAGCCAGCAGCGTGCCTGCGGCCCCGGTGGTGGAAATAATGTAGCCGGTATTAAAAAACAGGCCGGTACCGATGACGCCGCCCAGCGATAGCATCACCAGGTGGCGAACTTTCATGGTTCGCTTAAATTGATCCTGCGAAGAAGTCGTCTGCTCGCTCATATATCCCATCCGTATGGACGTCTAAACATCTATATGCAGCAGATTTATACGCATTACGGCGCCGAAATGCAACGGGCGAAACGGTCAGGCATCGACGGGAAGGGATCGTTGCCCCGCGTTAACGGGGCGGGATGCGCTAGCCGAACACGCTCTGTATATAGCGTTCAAGCGCCATGCGGGAACTGAAACCGTGTGGAATACCATAATGTTCCTGCGAATCACCCGCCAGGTAGAGAGGGAACTGCGTGTAGTGATCACAGGTTTTCATTTCTGACGCCGGTTCGGCAAAAGGCTGACTTTTTTCTTTCAACGTTGGGTGAATGATCAGCGCCGTGCGCCCCATACGCGCTTCGCGGTTAACATAAACATAGTTGTCGCCACGACGGTAGCCATAAGCGCGTGGTGTAATCTCATCGACTTCAAAGCCTACTTTTTCCAGTACGCGCGCTACCTCATCTGGTCGTAAATACATGCTTGATCCTCTCCTCTTCAAAAGCCACGCAACCTTACATCAGCGTGGCTGCACGGGCATTCGGAATTTTCCCTAAAGGGCCATCCCGCGCCTCGTTAAGTCAAACGTGGTCTACACTGAGTATTACGTGTTAATGACAAGGGAGCCAAAAATGTTTAATCGAACGCAAAAAAACGATGACATTGATATCAATCAGGATGTGAACGAGCTGGCTGATTCACTTGAAGCGTTGCTGAAATCTTACGGCAGCGAAGCGAAGGATGAGGTTAATTCAGCCCGCAGCCAGGCGGAAGCGCTGCTGAAGCAAACCCGTGCGAAATTAAACGGTGGCGGCAATCGTGTTTCGCAGGCCGCCCGCGATGCCGGCTATCAGGTTGATGCCTATGTGCATGATAAACCCTGGTACGGTGTCGGCATCGGCGCTGCGGTCGGGATTGTGCTGGGCGCGCTGTTAGTGTCCCGCCGCTAGTCCCTGCCCTGCCGTTATCATCAGCCTCGCTCAATGAGCGGGGCTTTTTTTATGCCTGTTTTTTGCGCAACTGGCTTTACAAAATATTTTTTCGCGTGGCAGGGCGCGTCGCCACTGGCTTGCCGCATCCGGGGCCATTAACCCCATATATAGTACGCTTGACCGCAATTAACGCTACATCTAGTATTCATTTCATTGTCACACCACAAGATGTTTGCAAGGACGAAGCCTGATTCATGGAAAAAAACTTCGTTATCCGCAGCGGCACCGCAATGAAAGAGGAATACGAATCATGCGCATTATTATTTACACTAAAAACAACTGTGTCCAGTGTAATGCCACGAAAAATGCACTGGATCGTCAGGGCATCGACTACCACCTCATCAACCTGGATACGCAACCGGAGGCCATCGATAACCTCAAGGCCTTGGGTTACCGCCAGGTACCGGTCGTCATGACGCGTGACGATCACTGGAGTGGGTTCCGCCCTGACAAGATAGCTGGCCTGTCTCAGTCCGTGGCGATGGGCGGATAGCCGCATGTTTCCACTGGTCTATTTTTCCAGCCAGTCGGAAAACACCCATCGGTTTATTCTCCGTCTGGGCCTGCCCGCGTGCCGCATACCGATTGACGCGAAGCAACAGCTGCACATTGACCAGCCCTATATTCTGGTCGTGCCCAGCTATGGCGGCGGCAGCCACCGCGGTGCGGTGCCCAGACAGGTTATTCAGTTTCTCAATGATGACGCCAACCGCAACGGCTTACGCGGCGTTATCGCCGCCGGTAACCGTAATTTTGGCGAAGGTTACTGCCTGGCTGGCGACATCATTGCTAAGAAATGTCAGGTTCCCTACCTGTATCGGTTTGAACTGATGGGAACCCCCGACGATATCGCCAATGTGAAAGCGGGAGTAACCCAATTTTGGCAACGACAGATACCCTCAACGACGTAGCGCTGGATTACCATGCGCTGAACGCCATGCTGAACCTGTATGACGCTGACGGCCGTATCCAGTTTGACAAGGATCAGCAGGCCGCACGTCAGTTTGTTATTCAGCACGTGCAGCCCAACACCCAGCACTTTGCCAGCATCGCAGAGCGCCTGCGCTATCTGGTCGCCGAAGGCTACTACGAAGCTTCCGTACTTAATCAGTATGATTTTAACTTTGTCTGCGGGCTGCACGACGAAGCCGATGCATGGGGCTTTGCGTTCAAGACCTTTTTGGGTGCGTGGAAGTACTACACCAGCTACACCCTGAAAAGTTTTGATGGCAAGCGTTACCTGGAAACCTTCGAGCAGCGTGCCTGTATGGTGGCGCTGACGCTGGCACAGGGCGATGAAACCCTGGCGCGCTCGGTGCTGGAAGCCATCCTGAGTGGGCGTTTTCAGCCCGCCACGCCGACGTTTCTGAACAGCGGCAAGCAACAGCGCGGCGAACTGGTTTCCTGCTTCCTGCTGCGCATTGAAGACAACATGGAGTCGATTGGCCGGGCCGTGAACTCTGCGCTCCAGCTGTCTAAACGCGGCGGCGGCGTGGCGTTTCTGCTGTCGAACCTGCGTGAGTCCGGCGCGCCGATCAAGCGCATTGAAAACCAGTCTTCCGGCGTTATTCCGGTGATGAAAATGCTGGAGGATGCGTTTTCTTATGCTAACCAGCTCGGCGCGCGTCAGGGAGCCGGCGCAGTCTGGCTGAATGCTCACCATCCGGATATTTTGCGCTTCCTGGATACCAAGCGCGAAAACGCCGATGAAAAAATCCGCATTAAAACGCTGTCGCTGGGCGTGGTCATTCCGGATATCACCTTCCAGCTTGCCAAAGAGAATCAGCCGATGGCGCTGTTCTCGCCCTACGATGTTGAAAGAATCTACGGTCAGGCGTTTGGCGATATTAGCATCAGCGAGAAATACGCGGAGATGCTGGCGGACGACAGAATCCGTAAAACCTATATTCAGCCGCGCGATTTCTTTCAGACGCTGGCGGAAATCCAGTTTGAATCAGGCTATCCCTACATCATGTATGAGGACAGCGTAAACCGGGGTAACCCGATTGCCGGTCGCATCAATATGAGCAACCTCTGCTCAGAGATTTTGCAGGTGAACAGCGCCAGCGAATTCAACGAGGATCTCAGCTACCGCCGCATGGGCAAAGATATCTCCTGTAACCTTGGATCGCTGAATATTGCCCATGCGATGGATTCTGGCGATCTGGCCCACACGGTAGAAACGGCAATTCGGGCGCTGACTGCGGTGTCAGATATGAGTGACATTGGCTCGGTTCCCTCCGTTGCGGAAGGCAATCGCCGCTCGCATGCTATCGGTCTGGGTCAGATGAACCTGCATGGTTACCTGGCCCGTGAAGGCATTGCTTACGGATCACCCGAGGCGCTGGATTTCACCAATCTCTATTTCTACTGCGTGACTTATTATGCACTGCGTGCCTCGAATCAGCTGGCAAAAGAGCGCCAGCAGACTTTCGACGGTTTTAGCGCCTCAACCTATGCCACCGGCGCGTATTTTGACAAATATCTGCAAAGCGACTGGCAGCCGCGAACCGCCCGCATCGCCGCCCTGTTTGCCGATGCGGGCATCAGCTTGCCCTGTCACAACGACTGGCTGGCACTGCGTGAATCGGTGATGGCCTCGGGGCTGTATAATCAAAACCTGCAGGCGATACCGCCTACCGGATCGATCTCCTATATCAACCACGCCACGTCCAGTATTCATCCGATTGTGTCGCGAATAGAGATCCGCAAAGAGGGCAAAACCGGTCGCGTTTACTATCCGGCCCCCTTCATGACCAACGACAATCTGGAACTCTATCAGGACGCTTACCAGATTGGGCCGGAAGCCATTATTGATACCTACGCAGAGGCGACCCGACATGTGGATCAGGGCCTGTCATTAACCCTGTTTTTCCGGGATGACGTGACCACGCGCGACATTAATAAAGCGCAGATTTACGCCTGGAAGAAAGGGATTAAAACGCTTTACTACATTCGACTGCGCCAGATGGCCCTGCAAGGCACTGAAATTCAGGGCTGCGTCTCCTGCGCACTGTGAGAACCCATTATGCAACTCAGACAAATTCAAGCCATTAACTGGAACCGTATTCAGGATGAGAAAGATCTTGAAGTCTGGAACCGTCTGACCAGCAACTTCTGGTTGCCGGAAAAAGTCCCCTTGTCCAACGATCTGCCGGCCTGGCAGACGCTGGATAAACAGCATCAGCAGTTGACCATCCGCGTATTCACCGGCCTGACGCTGCTGGACACTATCCAGAACGTGCTGGGTGCACCGGGCTTAATGCCCGATGCGCTGACGCCGCATGAGGAGGCCGTCTTGTCGAATATCAGCTTTATGGAGGCGGTACATGCCCGCTCATACAGCTCGATTTTTTCGACGTTGTGTCATACCAGCGATGTGGATGCCGCTTATCAGTGGAGCGAAGAGAATCAGGCGCTGCAAAATAAAGCCGAGATCATTCTTACTCATTACCGCGCTGACGATCCGTTAAAGAAAAAAATCGCCAGCGTCTTTCTGGAGTCGTTCCTGTTCTATTCAGGATTCTGGCTGCCGATGTACTGGTCAAGCCGTGGCAAACTGACCAATACCGCCGATCTGATTCGGCTCATCATCCGCGATGAGGCCGTTCACGGCTACTATATTGGCTACAAGTACCAAAAAGCCCTTGAGCAGGTTGATGAAGGCCGCCGCGAAGCATTGCAGCAGTTCGCCATCGATCTGCTGCTGGCGCTGTATGAAAACGAGGTTGTTTATACAGAAGCGCTCTATGGCGATGTCGGCTGGGCGGAAGAAGTGAAAACCTTCCTGCACTACAACGCCAACAAGGCCTTGATGAATCTTGGCTATGAAGCGCTGTTCCCGGCAGAATTAACTCAGGTTAACCCGGCAATTCTGTCGGCGTTATCTCCAAACGCGGATGAAAATCACGACTTCTTTTCGGGTTCGGGCTCCTCATACGTGATGGGCAAAGCGGTCGAAACGGAAGACGAAGACTGGAGTTTCTAAGGTTGTCTGTGCCGTCATAACAGGTCACAGGCGGTCATGATTACTGGCGCTGATTAATAAGCTGTTATTTCCCTTAAATCAGCGTCATTATTTCTTATTCATTCCCTCCCTTCCGCTCGTCATTCTGCCAATATCTCAGCGCTGCACGGTCTAATTACTGTCGTTTTTCAAAATAAATCATAAAAAATTCATCTCCCCGCATCCCTTGTGATGACTGGAAATTATCGCGATAAGGCGTGATTTCAAGCCATGAATATTTCACACCAGGGTTGACAGATAATCTGAGTATGTCAGGTTATAGCCTGCTTAAATTGAACCAGGGTACGTCATTTTACATTAAAATAATTTAATCAGGGCATTAATTACGGATGACAATAAAATTAGAAGTAAAAAATCTTTATAAGGTATTTGGTGATAATCCACAGAGGGCATTTAAATATATTGATAAGGGCTGTGGTAAAGAGGAAATCCTCGAAAAAACAGGCTTATCGCTCGGTGTCAAAAATGCCAGTCTGGCCATTGAAGAAGGCGAGATCTTCGTCATCATGGGGTTATCCGGTTCAGGGAAATCCACCATGGTTCGCCTTCTCAATCGTCTGATAGAGCCGACGCGCGGCCAGGTGATTATTGACGGTGTCGATATTGCAAAAATATCGGACAGCGAACTGCGTGAGGTTCGCCGAAATAAGATCAGCATGGTATTTCAGTCATTCGCCTTAATGCCGCATCTTGACGTTGTAAATAATGCCGCTTTTGGCATGGAATTAGCCGGCATCCCCTTAGCAGAACGTCAGGAAAAAGCCCTTGAGGCATTACGTCAGGTTGGGCTGGAGAATTACGCCCACGCCTATCCTGATGAGCTATCAGGCGGCATGCGTCAGCGTGTAGGTCTGGCACGCGCTTTAGCCATTAATCCCGATATTTTATTAATGGATGAAGCCTTTTCTGCACTCGATCCCTTAATTCGTACCGAAATGCAGGATGAGCTGGTGAAATTACAGGCCAGACATCAGCGCACTATCGTATTTATTTCACACGACCTGGACGAAGCCATGCGCATTGGCGATCGTATTGCCATTATGCAAAATGGCGAAGTCATTCAGGTCGGCTCACCCGATGAAATCCTGAATAATCCCGCCAATGATTATGTCCGCACGTTCTTCCGCGGCGTCGATATCAGTCACGTCTTTAGCGCTAACGATATTGCGCGCCGAAATGCTGGCGCGCTCATTCGCAAAGCGACCGGATTAGGCCCGCGCTCGGCCATAAAACTGCTGCAGGAAGAAGATCGTGATTACGGCTACGTGCTGGAGAAACAGAAATTCATCGGCGTAGTGTCAACCGATTCTCTCAAGGCGGCCCTGGCGGCAGGGCAAGGGCTGGAAAGCGCCCTGCTCGACGCGCCAGCGGCGGTTCCTGCCACGACCTCGTTAAACGAACTGCTCTCACACGTGGCGCAGGCTCCCTGTGCCGTTCCGGTGGTGGGAGAAGAAAATCAATACGTCGGTGTGATATCGAAAAGCACGCTGCTACGTGCTTTAGATCGTGAAGGAGCCAGCAATGAGTAAAGACACAGCAACCCCATGGGATAACCCCACGACCACCGATACGCAGAGCGCCCCGGCGAGCGATCCCTGGTCGGGTGCCGCAGATCAGAGCGGTGCCGCCGACAGCGGCCATCATGCCGCCACCGGCGGTGCAGATGCGTGGGGCACGCCGGACGGCGGTGCCGCGGCAGGCTCCAGCGGCAGCACAGACTGGTTGAACAACGCGCCTGCACCCCAGGCGGACCATTTCACTATTATGGATCCGTTCCATAAAACCTGGATTCCGCTGGATCACTGGGTCACCGAAGGGATCGACTGGGTCGTGAATCATTTCCGTCCGGTCTTTCAAAGCATTCGCGTACCGGTGGATTATATCCTCAGCGCGTTTCAACAGCTGCTGCTGGGCATGCCCGCGCCGGTGGCTATCGCGCTGTTTGCGTTAATCGCCTGGCAAATCGCCAGCCCGGCGATGGGCATTGCCACGCTGATTTCGCTGATCGCCATTGGCGCCATTGGTGCCTGGTCGCAGGCGATGATTACGCTGGCGCTGGTGCTCACCGCCCTGCTGTTTTGCATCATCATTGGCCTGCCTATGGGCATCTGGCTGGCGCGCAGTGAACGTGCGGCACGTATTGTGCGTCCGCTGCTGGACGCCATGCAGACCACACCGGCCTTCGTTTACCTGGTGCCGATTGTTATGCTGTTTGGTATCGGGAATGTCCCGGGCGTCGTCGTCACCATCATTTTTGCCCTGCCGCCCATTGTCAGGCTGACCATCCTGGGAATTAAACAGGTTCCTGCCGACCTGATCGAAGCCAGTGAGTCCTTTGGCGCCAGTCCGCGCCAGCTGCTGTTTAAGGTTCAGCTGCCGCTGGCCATGCCCACCATCATGGCGGGTGTGAATCAGACGCTGATGCTCGCCCTGTCGATGGTGGTGATTGCCTCCATGATTGCCGTGGGTGGACTGGGCCAGATGGTGCTGCGCGGCATTGGTCGTCTGGACATGGGCCTGGCCTCCGTGGGCGGCGTCGGCATCGTGATTCTGGCCATTATCCTTGACCGCCTGACGCAGTCGGTGGCGCGTGACAAACGCAGCCGTGGCCGTCGCCACTGGTATCACACCGGCCCTATTGGCCTGCTGACACGTCCTTTCCGTCAATCCTGAATCTTGAGTGCGGCAGTCAACTGCCGCCGTTATCGCGACAATAAAAACGAGGAATAATCATGCGCAAGACGCTCCCTGCTGCCGTTGCCATTCTGGCCACTTTCTCTGCTTCTCACGCTTTCGCGGCCGATCTGCCGGGTAAAGGCATCACGGTGAAACCGGTACAAAGTACGATTGCCGAAGAGACTTTTCAGACGCTGCTCGTGAGCCGGGGCCTGGAGAAGCTGGGCTATACCGTTGAGAAACCGAGCGAAGTGGATTACAACGTCGCCTATACCACCATCGCCTCGGGTGATGCGACCTTCCTGGCAACCAACTGGCGGCCACTGCATGACGATATGTATAAAGCCGCAGGCGGGAGCCAGGTGTTTTATCGCGAGGGAACCTATGTTTCCGGCGCGGCTCAGGGCTATCTCATCGATAAAAAAACGGCTGAAAAGTATCACATCACCAATATCGCCCAGTTGAAAGATCCCAAGATTGCCAGGCTTTTCGACAGCAATGGCGATGGCAAAGCGGATATGACCGGCTGTACGCCTGGCTGGGGCTGCGAGGCGGTCATTAACCACCAAAACACAGCTTATGGCCTGAGCAACACCGTCACCGCCAACATGGGCAACTATTCGGCGATGATCGCGGATACTCTGGCGCGCTTTAAACAGGGAAAACCTGTCCTTTACTACACCTGGACGCCTTACTGGCTGAGTGATGTGCTTAAACCGGGCCGCGACGTGGTCTGGCTGCAGGTGCCATTCTCTTCATTGCCGGGCGAACAGAAAGGCGTGGATACCAAACTGGCTAACGGCGCGAACTATGGCTTCCCGGTCAACACGATGCACATAGTGGCCAACAAAGCCTGGGCGGAAAAAAATCCCGCCGCCGCGAAACTGTTTGCTGAGATGACACTGCCGATTGGTGATATCAATGCGGAAAATGCCGCCATGCACGCAGGGCAAAATTCTGAAGAGGATATCAATCGCCACGTAGACGGTTGGATCAAGGGCCATCAGGCCCAGTTTGATAAGTGGATTAACGACGCGCGCGCCGCGACTCAATAAGGCTCGGCAGGCAGACGAAGGGCGGACACCTGTCTGCCCTTTTTCCGTTATGACTGATTAACAGGCGCATGACATAAACATAGCTCTCAAATAATTTTTTAGGTTATTATTAACGCCACTTTATTAATATTTACCTCTGCCTCCCTATGACAACATCTCGCCCTGGTTTAACGTCTGCACTGGTGGGACTGATGTCCGTTGCCACTGGCCTCTGTGTTGCCAGCAATTATTATATTCAGCCACTGCTTCATACCATTGCCCAACACTTTGACCTGTCGGTGGCGCTCGCGGGGTTCATTGTGACCAGCGCACAGCTTGGCTATGCCTGTGGGCTGCTGTTGCTGGTCCCGCTTGGCGATATGCTGGAACGGCGCGACCTGATAGTGGGCATGATGGTGCTGGCGGCGGCGGGCATGGTGATCATTGCTCTCTCCTCCTCATTTCCCTTTCTGCTGTTAGGCACGGTGATCACCGGACTCTTTTCGGTGGCGGCCCAGATTCTGGTGCCGCTGGCCGCGACGCTGGCAGAGCCGGAAAAGCGGGGCAACGTTACCGGCACGGTCATGAGCGGCTTGCTGCTGGGCATCCTGCTGGCGCGAACCGTTGCGGGCGGCCTGGCGCAGTTAGGTGGCTGGCAAACCGTATACTGGGTCGCCAGCGTATTTATGCTGCTGATGGCGATTGCGCTGTGGCGCACGCTGCCGCGCATCACACCTTCTGTTTCATTGAATTATCCGCAATTGCTGATTTCCCTATTTCGGCTGTATGCCGCCGATCCTGTGCTGCGCACCCGTTCCGTTACCGGCTGTCTTACCTTTGCGAATTTCAGCATCCTGTGGACATCAATGGCATTTCTGCTCTCTGCCACGCCTTACGGTTTCTCGGAAGGAGAAATCGGGTTACTGGGACTGGTCGGCGCCGCCGGGGCACTGGCAGCCAGGAAAGCTGGCTCGCTGGCGGACAGAGGTCATGCCAAACTCACCACCAGCGCAGGCTTGCTGCTGATGTTGCTGTCCTGGGCGGCCATTGCCTGGGGCGCGCAGCAGCTTGTGGCGCTGATTGTCGGCATCTTAGTGCTGGATCTGGCGGTTCAGGCCGTGCACATCACCAATCAAAGCGTGATATACGCACGCCAGCCTGAGGCACGAAACCGACTGAATGCCGGTTATATGACCAGCTACTTTATTGGCGGTGCGCTAGGCTCATTGCTGTCGGCCAATGCCTACCATTTCGCGGGCTGGTATGGCGTCTGCGCGGCCGGTGCGACACTGACTTGCCTGAATTTACTGATCTGGTGGCGGAATCATCGCCAGGAACAAACGAATAGCCAGAATAGTGTGATTTAGCCTGTTCAGCGGAGTGTGAGTTTGCTATCGTTGGCCCAAAGTTATTCACGCCAGTTATTTTTTCTTTTGCAATCATTTGATGTCGTACCGTTTCACTGTACGACCAACGCGTATGAAATCGATGCGCAAAACCTTTACCCTGGGGTCAAGGACAGATCTTGAACTACCACAGTGCGACAGCCTGAGGATGACCTGTTAAGGCCAGAAGACTCAGCAATGACGCTGCCACCGTGGTGATTATAAAAGTTGAAATTAGTGAGGTTTTTTCTGATGGAAAGTTCGTTTACGCCCATTGAGCAAATGTTAAATATCCGTGCCAATCGTCACACGGATTTCCCCTTCCAGGAAATTCTCCTGACGCGCCTTTGCATGCATATGCAGGGTAAATTGCTGGACAATCGCAACAAAATGCTTAAAGAACAGGGCATTAATGAAACCCTGTTTATGGCGTTACTGACGCTGGATGCGCAGGAAGACCAGAGCATTCAGCCTTCTGAGCTGAGCACCGCCCTGGGTTCCTCACGGACTAATGCCACGCGCATTGCCGATGAGCTGGAAAAACGGGGCTGGATTGAACGTCGTGAAAGCGCGCAGGATCGCCGCTGCCTGCATCTGCATCTGACCGACAAAGGTAATGCATTTCTGCAGCAGGTGCTGCCGCCTCAACATCAGAGCCTGCAATACCTGTGGTCTTCACTGACCGGTGATGAGAAGTCACAGTTGGAAAACATCACCCGCAAGCTGCTTACCCGTCTGGATAAGATGGAAGAAGATAAACTAACTGCTTCCCTGTCGCGGTAATAGCAAGATCTGCGACACAATCACCTGACGAAATCGTTATTTTAACCCTCTTTTATCCGGCCAGCGCTTAGTCGCTGGCTTTTTTGGCTCGGGCGATGGTGAAAACGGAGTTTAACCCGCCGATTAAGTGGAAAACGTGGAGAAATAAATGAGTGCATCAGAGGCGCAAAGCCCGCATCAGCCAGTAAATAACAAGAAGAAAAAGCGCAAAGGCGCGCTGCTATTACTGGCGCTGGTCGTCGTACTGCTTGGCATTGCGTGGGGCGTTTACTGGTACCTGGTGCTACGCCACTATCAGGAAACGGACGATGCTTACGTTGCCGGTAACCAGGTGCAGGTGATGGCCCAGGTCTCAGGCAGCGTCAATAAAGTCTGGTTTGATGATACCGATTTTGTCAAAAAAGGGGATGTGCTGGTATCGCTGGATAAAACCGACGCACAGCAGGCGTTTGAAAAAGCCCAGACCGGGCTGGCGACCAGCGTGCGCCAGGTACATCAGGAGATGATCAACGCGAAACAGTATCAGGCCACCATTGCGCTCCGTCAGACCGCGTTAGATCAGGCGCAGGCCGACCTGAAACGCCGCGAGCCGCTGGGCGCCTCTAACCTGATTGGGCGTGAAGAGCTGCAACATGCACGCGATGCCGTGGCTTCAGCGAAAGCGGAGCTGGATGTGGCGGTTCAGCAGTATAACGCGAACCAGGCGATGATCCTGAATACCTCTCTGGAAAACCAGCCTGCCGTGAAGCAGAGTGCGGCACAGCTGCGTGATGCCTGGCTGGCACTTCAACGTACTGACATTCGCAGCCCAATGGATGGCTATGTCTCGCGCCGCAGCGTGCAGGTTGGCTCGCAAATCAATACCAGTACGCCGCTGATGGCGGTGGTGCCTGCAACCGACTTGTGGGTAGACGCTAACTTCAAAGAGACCCAACTGGCTGGCGTGCGTATCGGCCAACCGGCAACCGTTGTGGCGGACATCTACGGTGACGATGTGGTTTACCACGGTAAAGTTGTCGGTCTGGACATGGGAACCGGAAGCGCGTTCTCCCTGCTGCCGGCGCAAAACGCCACCGGTAACTGGATCAAAGTGGTTCAACGTCTGCCGGTCCGTATTGAGTTGAATCAGGACGAAGTGGCTAAACATCCTCTGCGTATCGGGCTGTCAACATTGGTAGAAATTGATACCGATAATAAAGACGGCAGCGCACTGGCTACCAGCGTTCGTCAGCAGGCTGCCTACAGCAGCAACGCCCTGGCCATTGACCTTGCACCGGTTGATAAGCTGATTACCGATATCGTCCACGCGAACGCCGGATGATCACCCGGAGGCTGTAATGGCACAAGCACCGCTTAAAGGGATGCCGCTGGTCTTAATGACCATTGCGCTCTCCCTGGCGACGTTCATGCAGGTTCTGGATTCCACCATTGCGAACGTTGCTATACCGACCATTGCGGGTAACCTGGGGGCCTCAAACTCCCAGGGGACCTGGGTCATCACGTCTTTCGGGGTGGCAAACGCCATCTCGATTCCGATAACGGGTTGGCTGGCCAAACGCATCGGTGAAGTCAAACTCTTTACCTGGTCGACCATCCTGTTTGCGCTGGCTTCCTGGGCCTGCGGCATGTCCGAAAGCCTGGAAATGCTGATTTTCTTCAGGATAATTCAGGGGATCGTTGCAGGTCCGTTGATCCCGCTGTCGCAAAGCCTGCTGCTGAATAATTATCCGCCTGCAAAACGCAGTATCGCCCTGTCACTCTGGGCGATGACGGTGATTGTGGCCCCCATATGTGGCCCCATTCTCGGCGGCTGGATCAGTGATAACTATCACTGGGGCTGGATCTTCTTTATCAACGTGCCGATTGGTGTTGTGGTCATCATGCTCACGCTGCAAACCCTGCGTGGTCGTGAAACCGCTACCCAGATCCGCCCCATTGATACCGTTGGCCTGGTGCTGCTGGTGGTCGGGGTTGGCTCGTTGCAGGTGATGCTGGATCGCGGTAAAGAGCTGGACTGGTTTAGCTCAACAGAAATTATTGTGCTGACGATTGTCGCGGTGCTGGCGCTGGTGATGCTGTTGATTTGGGAGCTGACAGACGATCACCCGATAGTCGATCTGTCGCTGTTTAAATCGCGCAACTTCACCATAGGCTGCTTATCCATTAGCCTTGCCTACATGCTCTATTTTGGGTCGATCGTTCTCTTGCCGCAGTTGCTGCAGGAGGTCTACGGTTATACCGCGACCTGGGCAGGGCTGGCCTCAGCGCCGGTCGGGATTATCCCGGTTATCCTGTCGCCCATCATTGGTCGGTTCTCCCATAAGCTTGATATGCGGAAACTGGTCACCTTCAGTTTCATCATGTATGCCATTTGTTTCTACTGGCGCGCTTACACGTTTGAACCGGGCATGGACTTTGGCGCGTCGGCCTGGCCACAGTTTATTCAGGGCTTCGCGGTCGCCTGCTTCTTTATGCCACTTACCACAATTACGCTGTCGGGTTTGACACCCGACCGGATGGCGGCGGCATCCAGTTTGTCGAACTTCGTGCGTACGCTGGCGGGTTCGATAGGGACGTCGATCACCACCACGATGTGGACGGATCGTGAGGCAATGCACCACAGTAATCTCAGCGAATCGGTGACGCCTTATAACGTTAATGCGCAGCAGATGTACAGTCAGCTTGAGGGGATGGGCATGACGCATCAGCAGGCCTCAGCGTACATCGCTCAGCAGATCACCAATCAGGGATTGATCATTTCCGCCAACGAGATTTTTTGGGCGTCGGCGGGCGTCTTTCTGGTGCTGTTGGTGCTGATCTGGTTTGCCCGTCCGCCCTTTACCGCCGGTGGCGGTGGTGGTGGCGCGCACTAGACGAACGCGATGGGGTTCTGGCGTGGAAGTCACGCCCGCCAGAACCCGTTTTTACGCCCAGCGCGTCGCTTTCATATCCATCACGAACCGGTATTTCACGTCACCTTTTAGCATTCGCGTAAAGGCTTCTTCGACCTGCTCTCCACGAATCATCTCAATGTCTGCGGTGATGTTGTTGTCGCCGCAGAAATCCAGCATCTCCTGGGTTTCTTTAATGCTGCCGATGGACGAGCCGCTGATGCTTAAACGACGGAACACCATTGGCGTCACGTTCGGTGAAGCGTGCGGACTGTCGGGAATGCCCACCAGCACCAGGCGGCCATTGGTTTTGAGCGTCGCCAGATAAGGGTCAAGATCGTGCGGGGCCGCCGCGCAGTCAACGATAAGATCCAGCGCGTTCTGGCTGGCCTGCATAGCCTGAGCATCGCGTGATACCACCACATGACGGGCACCGAGACGGCGGGCATCCGCGGCTTTGTCAGCCGACGTGGTGAAAAGCGTCACCTCAGCTCCCAGCGCACTCGCCAGCTTCACCGCCATGTGGCCTAACCCACCCAGGCCAATCACGCCAACCTTATCGCCCGTTTTCACGTTAAAATGGCGCAGCGGTGACCAGACAGTGACGCCCGCGCACAGCAACGGCGCAACACCGGCCAACGGCAGGTGCTGTGGCACCGAAACCACGAAGTCCTGATCGACCACCACGTGCTCAGCATAGCCGCCTCGGGTAGATTCACCGGTGTATTTATCCGTACCGTTATAGGTCGCAGTGAAACCGGCTTCACAATATTGTTCTTCCTGCTGCTGACAGAAATGACAGGTGCGGCAGGAATCCACCATCACGCCCACGCCAACAATATCACCCGGCGTAAATCGGGTGGCAGCGCTACCGGTTTCGCTCACCCGTCCAACGATTTCGTGTCCTGGCACCAGGGGATAATGGCTTACCGCCCATTCGTTGCGTGCCATATGCAAATCTGAGTGGCAAACGCCACAGTAAAGGATTTCTATCCGGACATCCTGCGGTTGAAGCGGACGCAGCGCGATCTGGCCGGCGGTAAGGGGCTGGGTCGCATCGTGCGCGATCAGTGCATTAATTTTCATGGTGCCTCTCATAGTGACTGGCTTTTGATAACGGAGGGCGGCAAACTCTACTTAAATAGTGCCATTATTGATAGTAGTTACCATTTGGTGACCATAAAGGAGGGAGAAGACGATGCCTGCCTGGGTAGAGGGTAAACTGGTTTTTTATGTGGATTCACCGCCGCGCCGACTCATGGATCTTTTTTCTGCCAAGTGGAATCCGATGGTGCTGCATGCGCTGTATCACTGGCCGGGAGGCCGCGCACGCACGGGCGAGTTGCAGCGAAGTTTGCAGGGGATATCAAAAAAGATGTTGTTTCAGACGCTGAAGGAGCTGGAGCAGCGCGGATTGATCACCCGCCATGTTTACGACGTGATCCCACCCAAAGTCGACTATGCGTTAACGGCGCTGGGCCAGACCTTCGCGGAACCGGTAGAGCAGCTGTATCAATGGGGGCTGGATAATCAACGGGCGCTTGATGAGATGGACGAACATGTTGATCAGGCTACGTCCGACTCCGGGGATGGTAAGGCGGGGTAACGGGCTGGCGGAGCATCTTTCACGCCCCGCCGGGAACACTGAACCTGTATGGCACGTTTCACGGCACCATACATCAGCTAACATCAGGCGTTCTGACGCCACCATTCGGCCAGCAGAACGCCGGTAGCGACGGAGACGTTCAGACTTTCCACGTTGCCGGTGCCGCCAATCGACACGCTCATATCGCCCTGCTGGAACGTGCTGTCAGACAAGCCTTCACGCTCCTGACCCAGCACCAGTACCATTTTGGCCGGTAGCACCGCGTCAGACAGGGATGTGCCCTGATGGCTCGAGGTCGTCACGATGGTGTAACCCGCTTTGCGGAAGGCTTCGAGGCCTTCATTAAAGGTTGCGCCGCTGATAGCCTGAACGTGTTCAGCGCCGCCTTCCGCCGTGCGAACCGCTGCACCGGATTCCAGCAGCGAGGCATCGTTAACCAGCAGACCTTTCACACCAAAGTGCGCGCAGCTGCGCATGATCGCGCCAAGGTTATGGGGATTGCTGACATCTTCAAGCGCCAGTACACAGTCTTTGCTTTCGGCCTTGTTAAGCCATTCTGCTACGTCCATGCCCATGCGTTTCTTGATCAGGAAGCAGACGCCGCCGTGGTGTTCAGTACCGGAAGCTTTGGTGATCTCTGCGTCATCGACCACGTGGTAGGCTTTGCGGTTAGCCGCCAGCCAGCGCAGCGCATCGCGGAAACGTGGCGTCACGCTTTGCACAAACCAGGCGCGAACGATGCATTCAGGACGGCTCTGGAACAGCGCCTGACAGGCGTTTTCACCGTAAACGCGGGTTTCTTCCAGACGCTGGCGACGAATCTGCTCAACGTCAACCACGCCTTTACCGCTGATCCCTGGGTTTTCCGGTTTGTTGTCTTCCACGACCGGCGCGCGGGAGACGGTACGCCATGGGGAATCACTGCTACCGTAAGCATCACGATTGTCGCTGCCGCGATCGTTGCGGCGCGGTGCGCTGTCACTGCGGCGTGGCACGCTATCGCTGCGACGGCCTGTACCGCGACCGCCTTCTTCACTACGCTCAGTGCGCGGGCCGGATGAACGACGATTGTCTTCACGGCGAGCAGCAGGACGGCCACCTTTGCCTGTACGAGGATTCGGCGCGCGCGCGCTTTGCTCATCTTCGCCACGCACATACATGACTTTGACCTTACCACTTTTGCCTTTAAATTCGTCGTTCATTTCTTCCTCCTGCATTGAGAGCGCGAAGATTACCTGATGTGACTGCGCTTAGCTATCAACTATTGTACCTATAGAGCAATCCACATTGAGACGATCTTACCACCCTTTCATAATGGACAATATTGAGCAAAGTGCTCTAGTTCATTATCAGAGGTTTATATGAATACGGTATGCACGTCTTGTCAGGCAACCAATCGCGTTCCCGAAGAACGGCTTGCCGATGGTGCCAAATGTGGTCGTTGCGGCGAAAGCCTGTTCTCTGGCGAGGTCATCAACGCCACCGCCGCCACGCTGGACAGCTATCTGCAGGACGATCTGCCGGTCGTGGTGGACTTTTGGGCGCCATGGTGCGGCCCCTGCGTTAATTTTGCCCCGGTGTTTAAAGACGTCGCACAGGAGCGCAGCGGCAAGGTGCGCTTCATTAAAGTGAATACGGAGGCCGAACCGGCGCTGAGCAGTCGCTTCCGCATTCGCAGCATTCCCACCATTATGGTCTTTAAGAAAGGTGAGATGGTGGACATGCTAAACGGGGCCATGCCGAAAGCGCCCTTCAACGAGTGGCTCGACGAATCCCTGTAAGCGCAAAAGGCCAGCCCGTGCTGGCCTTTTCCCTTTGTCCGACGCTTCGATTACACTACGCTTTTTCCTGTCCTGAATAATCATGTCTGAAAATGCCGTTTTGCGTTTACGTGCCCAACGTCTGGCCCGCGCCACACGTCCCTTTCTGGCGCGTGGGAACCGTGTGCTTCGTTGCCAGGGATGTCTGTTGCCGGAAAAACACTGTCTGTGCGCCAGCATTCGTGTGCAGTCTGCCCGCAGTCGCTTTTGTCTGGTGATGTTTGATACCGAACCGATGAAGCCAAGTAATACGGGCCGGTTGATCGCCGACGTCTTGCCAGATACCCAGGCCTTTGGCTGGTCACGCACCGAGCCCGATCCTTTACTGCTGCAGGCCGTGGCCAGTGAGGCTTATCAGCCCCTGGTGGTTTTCCCTGCATCTTACGCCGATGAAGGTCGCCAGATTGTGCATTCGCCGCCGCTGTCAGGTAAACCGCCGCTGTTTATCATGCTGGATGGTACCTGGAATGAAGCCCGCAAGATGTTTCGTAAAAGCCCCTGGCTTGACCGCTTTCCGGTGATCTCGCTCAACGTCACCGCGCCGTCCCGCTACAGGCTGCGCGAAGCGCATGGCGAAGGTCAGCACTGCACCGCAGAGATTGCCGCGGCGCTGCTGCACCAGGCCGGCGACCGTGCGGCTGGCGAGGCATTGACCCTGCACTTTGAGCAGTTCCGTCAGGCCTATCTTGCCGGTAAGCCGCATCATCCCGACCAGGAGAAGTAACACTCGCCCTGGCAGGCCGCTTGTCATTATTCAGGCTGGGATCTGCCCGACGGTAAAAAAGCCCAAAAGCGTTTACACTCCCCTAAATGCCGACGAATGGAGAAGGTGATGAGTCAACGTGGACTGGAAGCGCTGTTAAGACCAAAATCAATTGCGGTAATCGGCGCCTCGGTCAAGCCGGGACGGGCAGGCTATTTTATGATGCGTAATCTGCTGGCGGGCGGCTTTAGCGGCCCGGTGTTGCCGGTGACGCCAAAATATAAAGCCGTTAGCGGCGTGCTGGCCTGGCCTGATATTCACAGTTTGCCCTTCGCCCCCGACCTGGCGGTGATCTGTACCCATCACAAAAGAAATCTGGGGCTGTTACAAGAGCTCGGCGAGAAAGGCTGTAAAGCCTGCATCATCCTCTCCGCCCCCGCCAGTCAGCTCGCCGAGTTAAAAGCCTGCGCCAGCCGCTGGCAGATCCGATTGTTAGGCCCAAACAGTCTGGGATTGCTGGCCCCGTGGCAGGGGCTTAACGCCAGCTTTTCTCCTGTTCCCATCGCCAAAGGCCGTATTGCGTTCATATCGCAGTCATCAGCCGTCTCCAACACCATTCTTGACTGGGCGCAGCAACGTAACCTGGGGTTTTCATGGTTTATCGCCTTAGGCGACAGCCTGGATACCGACGTGGACGATCTGCTGGATTTTCTGGCCCGTGACGGCAAAACCAGCGCGATTCTGCTTTATCTTGAACACCTTAGCGATGCCCGACGGTTTGTCTCGGCCTCCCGTAGCGCATCCCGTAACAAACCTATTTTGATTATCAAAAGCGGCCGCAGTCGCCAGGCACAGGCGCTGCTTGGTACGCACAGCGGTCTCGATGCCGCCTGGGATGCGGCGATCCAGCGTGCGGGCTTGTTACGGGTGCAGGATACGCACGAGCTGTTCACCGCAGTTGAGTCCCTGAGCCATATGCGTCCACCACGCGGGCACCGGCTGATGATTATCAGCAATGGCGCGGCTCCCGCCGCGCTGGCGTTAGATGAACTCTATGCCCGCAACGGTAAGCTCGCCACGCTGGGCGAGCAAACGATAGAGCAGCTTAGTGCCGTTCTGCCGGAGGGCGTCGGGCACGGCAATCCGGTCGATTTAAAGGACGATGCAACGCCGGAACGCTATCTGGCCTGCCTGGCCGTCCTGCTCGACAGCCATGATTTAGATGCCCTGATGATTATTCATGCCCCCAGCGCTGTTGCCCCGGCGACCGAAACCGCAGAGAAAATCATTCAGCTTATTCATCAGCATCCGCGCGGAAAACAGCTCACGCTGTTGACCAACTGGTGCGGCGAATTCTCCTCTCAGGCAGCGCGCCGTGCTTTTACTCAGGCCGGCATTCCCACCTGGCGAACGCCGGAGGGCACCGTCACCGCCTTTATGCATCAGGTTGAATACCGGCGTAACCAGAAATTGTTGCGGGAAACCCCCGCCCTGCCGGTAAACCTGACCCAGGACAGCGCTCAGGCCCACCAGTTGCTGTCTCAGGCGCTGGATAAGGGCATCCTGTCGCTGGATACGCACGAAGTGCAGCCCGTTCTTAAAGCTTACGGCCTCGCGACGTTACCCACCTGGATAGCAAAAGACAGTGAGGACGCCGTCACGATTGCTGAACAAACCGGCTATCCGGTCGCGCTGAAGCTCCGTTCGCCCGATGTGGCGCATAAGTCCGAAGTGCAGGGCGTAATGCTCTACCTGCGTAACGCCGCCGAAGTTAAACGCGCGGCGGACGCGATTATTGACCGGGTCAGGCAGACGCTGCCGCACGCGCGTATTGAAGGACTGGTGGTGCAGAGCATGGCGAACCGGGCTGGTGCCCAGGAGCTGCGGATTGTGGTGGAGCAGGATGCGCTGTTTGGCCCTATCATCATGCTGGGTGAAGGCGGTGTAGAGTGGCAGGCAGAGAAACAGGCTGCGGTTGCTTTGCCGCCGCTGAATATGACCCTGGCGCGCTATCTGGTGATCCAGGCAATAAAAAGCGGCAAGGTCCGCAGCCGAAGTGCCTTGATTCCGCTTGATGTAGCTGGCCTGAGCCAACTGCTGGTGCAGGTCTCTAACCTGGTGGTAGATTGCCCGGAAATACAACGGCTGGATATTCATCCACTGCTGGCGGCAGGTAGCGATTTCACCTTACTGGACGTTACGCTGACGCTTGCGCCTTTTGACGGTGATAACGAAACGCGTCTGGCCATCCGACCCTATCCTCAGCACCTGGAAGAACAGGTCGAGTTGAAGGACGGCCAGCACTGCTTATTCCGCCCTATCCTGCCGGAAGATGAACCGCTGCTGCGTGACTTTATCAGCCAGGTGACGAAAGAAGATCTCTACTACCGCTACTTTAGCGAAATTAATGAATTCACCCATGACGATTTGGCCAATATGACGCAGATTGACTACGACCGGGAGATGGCGATTGTCGCCGTTCGGCAGCATCAGGGGCAGCCGGAGATCATTGGTGTAACCCGCGCGATTTCGGATGCAGACAACGTTGATGCCGAGTTTTCGGTACTGGTGCGCTCCGATCTTAAAGGGCTGGGGATGGGAAGACGTTTACTGGAAAAAATGATCCGTTACACCCGCGCGCATGGCCTGCAACAACTGAACGGCATTACCATGCCCGGCAACCGCGGCATGGTGACGCTGGCGAAAAAACTCAACTTTGACGTGGATGTCCAAATGGACGATGGCATCGTCAGTCTTAAGCTTTTGTTACAGGATAATGTCAGTTTGCCGTGTAGAGAAAAGTAAAAATCGCCCAGTTCGTCGTGGTTGATGTTATTATTTAGCGTTATGACCCTGATTTGGTGGCAAAAGGCCATACAATGAACCGAGAAGAAGTGCACTGTGATGTTGTCTAAATTTAAACGCAATAAACACCAACAACACCTCGCACAGCTGCCTAAACTGTCACAATCTGTTGCGGATGTGTCGACGCTTTATTCGCCCGCCGAATTTCGTGAGACGCTTTTGGAAAAGATTGCGTCAGCGCAATCGCGCATTTGTATCGTCGCACTCTATCTGGAAAATGACGATGCGGGCCGCGCCGTCATGAATGCACTGTATGCTGCGAAACTCGCTCGCCCACAGCTCGACATCAGTATTTTAGTCGACTGGCACCGTGCCCAACGTGGTCGCATTGGTGCTGCACGAGGCGTGACTAATGCCGACTGGTATTGTGAGATGGCCCAACAGCATCCCGATCACGTCATTCCTGTCTACGGCATTCCGGTTAATACTCGCGAGGCACTCGGGGTACTGCATCTGAAAGGCTTCATCATTGATGATACGCTGCTCTACAGCGGGGCCAGCCTGAATGACGTTTACCTGCATCAGCACGATAAATACCGCTACGATCGCTACCAGCTCATTCGTAATCCCGCGCTGGCCGATACCATGTTCGAATGGATCAACCACCATTTAAAAGACGCCGAGGCCGTCAATCGCCTGGACTATGCTGAGCGTCCTTCCAGTCCGGAAATTAAAAATGAAACGCGTCAGTTTCGTCAGGACCTGCGCGGGTTCAACTATCAGTTTGAAGGCAACGCCGGCAACGATGAACTCACTGTGACGCCACTGGTCGGCCTGGGCAAGCGTAGCCTGCTGAACAAGACCATTTTCCATTTGATGCCCTGCGCTGAAAAGAAGCTCACCATCTGCACGCCCTATTTCAACCTGCCTGCGCTGCTGGTGCGCAATATCATTGGCCTGCTACGTCAGGGTCGTGACGTTGAGATCATCGTGGGTGATAAAACAGCGAATGACTTCTATATCGCACCCGATCAGCCATTTAAGATCATCGGTGCACTGCCCTACCTCTACGAAATTAACCTGCGTCGCTTTTTAAGCCGGCTGCAGTACTACGTTAGCAACGGGCAGCTGACCGTACGTTTATGGAAAGACGGTGAAAACAGCTATCACCTGAAAGGAATGTGGGTCGACGATGAGTGGCAGCTCATTACAGGCAACAATCTTAATCCCCGCGCCTGGCGGCTGGATCTCGAGAATGCGGTACTGATCCACGATCCGCATCAGCAGTTGGCCGAACAACGACAGCATGAGCTGATGCTTATCCGTCAACATACCACGGTCGTTGGACACTTTCGCGAGCTGGAGAGCATCGCTGACTACCCGGCGAAAGTGCGTAAGCTGATTCGCCGTCTACGCCGTATTCGTATTGACCGCCTCATCAGCCGCATACTGTAAATCCTCAGAATGCCGCAGCCTGCCTGCGGCACTCCTTTCCTCTGCTACAGCTTAATTCCTTTCCCATGCCGGTGGAGCAGCAGCGAAACCAGAAACGCCAGCGCGCCCATCGCAGACACGTACCAGAAGAAGGTGGTTTCCATCCCTTTGTGCTTCATCAGTAACGCCACGTACTCTGCAGACCCACCGAAGATCGCATTCGCCACCGCATAAGACAGCCCGACGCCCAGGGCTCGCACCTGCGGCGGAAACATCTCAGCTTTCAGAATCCCACTGATCGAGGTGTAAAAGCTGGTAATAAGCAGTGCCAGCATAATCAGAACAAATGCCATGCCCGGACCCTGTACGTTTTGCAGCAGGGTAAGGATGGGTACGGTACAGATTGCTGCACCGGCACCGAAAATCATCATGGACGTGCGTCGGCCTATTTTATCCGACAAACCGCCAATAACGGGCTGCAGCAGCATATAGACGAAGAGCACACCAGTCATCAATGCACTGGCGGTTTTCGCATCCATACCAGAGGTATTTACCAGATACTTTTGCATGTAGGTTGTAAAGGTGTAAAAGCTCAACGAACCGCCCGCCGTAAAGCCCAGCACCATCAGGAAGGGTTTGGTGTGATTACGTAACAGGCCAATGACGCTACCGGCATCCCGATGCTCACGGCTCTGTTTATCGGAGGTTTCGTCCAGAGAGCGGCGCAGCCATAACGCCACCACGGCCAGCGCAGCGCCTAAAAAGAACGGGATGCGCCAGCCCCATGTGCGTAGCTCCTGATCGGTTAAGATGAACTGCAGCACCACCACCGTCAGCACAGCGGCTAACTGCCCACCAATTAAGGTGACGTATTGAAAGGAGGCATAAAAGCCTTTGCGCCCTTCCAGGGCCACTTCACTCATATAGGTTGCACTTGTGCCGTACTCCCCGCCCACCGACAGCCCCTGGAACATACGAGCCAGTAACAGCAGGGCTGGCGCGGCTATCCCAATGCTGTTGTAACCCGGCAGACAGGCGATGACCAGCGATCCGAAACACATCATACAGACAGAAATCAGCATGGATTTTTTTCGCCCGTGGCGGTCACCAATATAGCCAAATAACCATCCGCCAATCGGCCTCATTAAAAAGCCTGCGGCAAACACGCCTGCCGTCTGGAGTAACTGGGTTGTCGTATCCCCTTGCGGAAAGAAGATATGGGCAAAGTAGAGTGAGAAAAACGAGTACACATAAAAGTCGAACCATTCGACGAGATTACCTGAGGATGCACCTACTATGGCCCAGATACGTTTTTTTCTGTCGAGCAACTGCGATTGTGGATTTTTGATCACATCTGACATGCTATGCCTCGGCTCCATGCTGATAAGCAGCGTTAAAGCGTTGAGTAAAGCATGGACGGGAATAAAACGGAAAGAGGTGTTGGTTCTGGATGACAAAATGTGACTTATGTTGTTAATTTGCTGTAACAACTGAAAGTGTCAGACCACCGCGCCAGCCCGCTACGGATATCAAAAACGACCGACCTTTCTCTACAACATGTGTACGAGCAGTGCAGACAGGCCGGTGTTTTAGTGCATCAGAACGTCGTGACTACCGTGACGCCCCGTGATTCAAACTTATCCATATTGATTAACGCTTCTATGGATTGCTCGAGGCTGATGGTACGGCCAATGAGCTTTTGAGGACAGAGTTTACCGGTGGCGATCATGTTCATCATGTCGCCGTAACGATGAGCCTGCATGCCGTGACTGCCAATAATCTCCAGTTCGTTAGCAATAACGCTGGCCATTGGAATGGGGGGGGCACTGTGTTCGCCCGCCATCAGGCCTATCTGGATGTGCCTGCCTCTTTTTCTTAAGGAATGAATGGAGTTCACGCAGGTCACAGTATGACCCAGCGCATCCAGTGACACATGTGCTCCGCCTTGGGTGATTTCTCTGATCGCTTCCGCCACATTGTGCACGCGAGCGCCATTTACTACGGCAACTGCACCCAAATCACGGGCCAGCTGCAGCTTTTCATCCGAAATATCCACCGCCACCACGTTTGCCCCGAGCGCATTCGCGATCATGATGGCGGAAAGTCCCACACCGCCACAGCCGTGCACGGCAAGCCACTGTCCTGCCGACGTTCTTCCCTGATCGACCACTGCCCTGAACGAGGTAATAAAACGGCACCCGAGACTGGCTGCGGTAGTGAAGTTCAGCGTGTCCGGCAGTGCGATAAGGTTTAAGTCGGCCTGCTGTATCGCTACGTATTCGGCGAACGATCCCCAGTGCGTGAAGCCAGGCTGGAACTGATGGTCACAGACCTGCTGATTACCGGTATGACATTCGTGACAAAAGCCGCACCCCGATACGAAGGGTACCGTGACATTATCGCCCGGCCGCCATTTAGTCACCGCGTTGCCAACGGCTTCAATTGTGCCTGCGAATTCGTGTCCCGGCACATGAGGCAGAGGAATATCGGGATCGTGCCCGACCCAGCCGTGCCAGTCACTTCGGCAAACACCGGTGGCTTTGACCCGAATCACAACGCCGTGCGGCTCGGGAGTAGGGTCCGGGACCGTTTGCAGCATCGGCGGCGACAGAAATGACTCGTATATCACTGCTTTCATCAGTAAACCCTCATCGTAGGCGTTCATAAAATTATACCTTTCGATCCGGAAATTACTTTTCATCTGTTGCAGGTGGATAATTATTTATGAAATTATCCTTCATCAAATATGCGATGGTTGAGTGGATATTTCAGTGAGTCTTCTTGATAAGAAAGATCTGGCGCTGCTACGTTACCTGCAGCAGGATGGCAGGGTATCGAGTCTTAAACTTTCACAGGATTTGGATGTTAGCCCGGCTTCTGCATGGCGACGTCTGAAACGGCTTGAGGATGAGGCGTTTATTGAGGGTTATCAGGCGGTGGTTAACCGCAGAAAAGTGGGCTTTGGCGTGATGGCATTTGTCCGTCTGGTCTGTAGCCAGCACAGTGAAGCGGCAACGCGGGATTTTGAAGACAGGATCAATGCCAATCCCTATGTGCTTTCCTGCCACAACATTACCGGTGAAGCTGATTTCCTTTTACAGGTCGTGGCGCGCGACTTAGACCATTACAGTCTTTTTATCGAAAAGGAACTGCGTAAATTACCGGGGATACTGAGTATTAATTCTTCGATTTCACTCAGAGAAGTAAAGAAAACGCATCCGCTACCGGTTTAACGGTGTCACGATTTTGCAGGATGCAATGCAAAGTTGCTTTTCACTCGTTCTACCCTTCATAGCTGGGTAGTCGGTAAATTCCTTGTTGCCTGATTAATGATGTCGGTTAAAAAAACAGCTATTGCATTGTGCTGGATCTCAAACAGAGAAGGAATGCGGTGGATTGCGGTCAGGTACTCGCGGCTTTTGTAGCGATGGCGTTTGTTGTATCACGATGATCAGGCGGTTCGTCGTCTTTGGGCAGGGGGTGCAGGTATATGACGCCGGGCGCGGCATGCCATTCGGCTTTCTCACGCGCCATTTTATCCCGATCCGGCGGTTTTAATGACGCGGAAGGCGCTCGCGCGGTCCCGGCCGTGTAGGACAGCCGGCCTGACGACCCGCTTTTCACCGGTTACGCACGTAAAAAAGCCCTGAACGTCAGTTCAGGGCTTCTTTACTTGTTTGATGCCTGGCAGTTTATGAATCACGCTGTGATTCACCCTTCGGGCCGCTGCCTCGCAGCGTTCAAAAGCGTTCGCTTTTGTCCTACTCTACTGAGTAGTGAACTGCCCGAAGTTACGTGCAGGTCGTTCAATTTGATGCCTGGCAGTTCCCTACTCTCGCATGGGGAGACCCCACACTACCATCGGCGCTACGGCGTTTCACTTCTGAGTTCGGCATGGGGTCAGGTGGGACCACCGCGCTAAAGCCGCCAGGCAAATTCTTTGTGCTCCGTCCTGCGTCTTTCACGCTGCTGCCGCGTTGGCTTCCCTCGCGCCGCTCAGTCACATACCTCAGTATGCTCCTTCACCCCGTCTCGGTTGCCGCCTTGCACTCAGCGCAAAATCCTTCGGACTCACGTCCGCAGAACAGAACTAAATTCTTTATCCGGTAAACAATGCTGAAAATTCAATCGTCTCTCAACCAAAACGCCTCTGGCGTTGTAAGGTTAAGCCTCACGGGTCATTAGTACCGGTAAGCTCAACGCATCGCTGCGCTTACACACCCGGCCTATCAACGTCGTCGTCTTCAACGTCCCTTCAGGAGCCTTAAAGGCTCAGGGAGAACTCATCTCGGGGCAAGTTTCGTGCTTAGATGCTTTCAGCACTTATCTTTTCCGCACTTAGCTACCGGGCAGTGCCACTGGCGTGACAACCCGGACACCAGCGGTGCGTTCACTCCGGTCCTCTCGTACTAGGAGCAACCCCCCTCAATTCTCCAGCGCCCACGGCAGATAGGGACCGAACTGTCTCACGACGTTCTAAACCCAGCTCGCGTACCACTTTAAACGGCGAACAGCCGTACCCTTGGGACCTACTTCAGCCCCAGGATGTGATGAGCCGACATCGAGGTGCCAAACACCGCCGTCGATATGAACTCTTGGGCGGTATCAGCCTGTTATCCCCGGAGTACCTTTTATCCGTTGAGCGATGGCCCTTCCATTCAGAACCACCGGATCACTATGACCTGCTTTCGCACCTGCTCGAGCCGTCACTCTCGCAGTCAAGCTGGCTTATGCCATTGCACTAACCTCCTGATGTCCGACCAGGATTAGCCAACCTTCGTGCTCCTCCGTTACGCTTTGGGAGGAGACCGCCCCAGTCAAACTACCCACCAGACACTGTCCGCAGCCCGGATTACGGGCCTACGTTAGAACACCAAACATTAAAGGGTGGTATTTCAAGGCCGGCTCCACGCAGACTGGCGTCCACGCTTCAAAGCCTCCCACCTATCCTACACATCAAGGCTCAGTGTTCAGTGTCAAGCTGTAGTAAAGGTTCACGGGGTCTTTCCGTCTTGCCGCGGGTACACTGCATCTTCACAGCGATTTCAATTTCACTGAGTCTCGGGTGGAGACAGCCTGGCCATCATTACGCCATTCGTGCAGGTCGGAACTTACCCGACAAGGAATTTCGCTACCTTAGGACCGTTATAGTTACGGCCGCCGTTTACCGGGGCTTCGATCAAGAGCTTCTCCTTGCGGATAACCCCATCAATTAACCTTCCGGCACCGGGCAGGCGTCACACCGTATACGTCCACTTTCGTGTTTGCACAGTGCTGTGTTTTTAATAAACAGTTGCAGCCAGCTGGTATCTTCGACTGGCTTCAGCTCCGGGAGCAAGTCCCTTCACCTACGCGCCAGCGTGCCTTCTCCCGAAGTTACAGCACCATTTTGCCTAGTTCCTTCACCCGAGTTCTCTCAAGCGCCTTGGTATTCTCTACCTGACCACCTGTGTCGGTTTGGGGTACGATTTTGTGTTACCTGATGCTTAGAGGCTTTTCCTGGAAGCAGGGCATTTATCACTTCAGCACCGTAGTGCCTCGTCGTCACGCCTCAGTGTAAAGTGAACCGGATTTGCCTGGAACACACACCTACACGCTTAAACCGGGACAACCGTCGCCCGGCTGATATAGCCTTCTCCGTCCCCCCTTCGCAGTAACACCAAGTACAGGAATATTAACCTGTTTCCCATCGACTACGCCTTTCGGCCTCGCCTTAGGGGTCGACTCACCCTGCTCCGATTAACGTTGAACAGGAACCCTTGGTCTTCCGGCGACAAGGTTTTTCACCTTGTTTATCGTTACTTATGTCAGCATTCGCACTTCTGATACCTCCAGCATGCCTCACAGCACACCTTCGACGGCTTACAGAACGCTCCCCTACCCAACAACACATAGTGTCGCTGCCGCAGCTTCGGTGCATGGTTTAGCCCCGTTACATCTTCCGCGCAGGCCGACTCGACCAGTGAGCTATTACGCTTTCTTTAAATGATGGCTGCTTCTAAGCCAACATCCTGGCTGTCTGGGCCTTCCCACATCGTTTCCCACTTAACCATGACTTTGGGACCTTAGCTGGCGGTCTGGGTTGTTTCCCTCTTCACGACGGACGTTAGCACCCGCCGTGTGTCTCCCGTGATAACATTCTCCGGTATTCGCAGTTTGCATCGGGTTGGTAAGCCGGGATGGCCCCCTAGCCGAAACAGTGCTCTACCCCCGGAGATGAGTTCACGAGGCGCTACCTAAATAGCTTTCGGGGAGAACCAGCTATCTCCCGGTTTGATTGGCCTTTCACCCCCAGCCACAGGTCATCCGCTAATTTTTCAACATTAGTCGGTTCGGTCCTCCAGTTAGTGTTACCCAACCTTCAACCTGCCCATGGCTAGATCACCGGGTTTCGGGTCTATACCCTGCAACTTAACGCCCAGTTAAGACTCGGTTTCCCTGCGGCTCCCCTATACGGTTAACCTTGCTACAGAATATAAGTCGCTGACCCATTATACAAAAGGTACGCAGTCACCCCCATAAAGAAGGCTCCCACTGCTTGTACGTACACGGTTTCAGGTTCTGTTTCACTCCCCTCGCCGGGGTTCTTTTCGCCTTTCCCTCACGGTACTGGTTCACTATCGGTCAGTCAGGAGTATTTAGCCTTGGAGGATGGTCCCCCCATATTCAGACAGGATACCACGTGTCCCGCCTTACTCATCGAACTCACAGCCTGTGCACCTTTGTGTACGGGAGTATCACCCTGTACCCTGCGACTTTCCAGACGCTTCCACTGATGCACAAGCTGGTGATGGTTCTGGGCTCCTCCCCGTTCGCTCGCCGCTACTGGGGGAATCTCGGTTGATTTCTTTTCCTCGGGGTACTTAGATGTTTCAGTTCCCCCGGTTCGCCTCATACAGCTATGTATTCACTGCATGATAGTGTGTCGGAACACACTGGGTTTCCCCATTCGGGTATCGCCGGTTGTAGCGGTTCATATCACCTTACCGGCGCTTATCGCAGATTAGCACGCCCTTCATCGCCTCTGACTGCCAGGGCATCCACCGTGTACGCTTAGTCGCTTAACCTCACAACCCACAGGCGTTTATCTGTTTTACCGTAACGGCTTCACAGTTAGCTTGTAAGCTGTAAGCTTTTGAGAGACTCGAACGCGTTGTACTGTGTTCCTTATTACGGAGGAACACGACAATGCGTCGTTTCAAATTTTCAGCTTGTTCCGGATTGTTAAAGAGCAGAATACTTCGCAGCACACCGTTGCCGGTACGCTCTGAAGTATTTTCAGAAAAAATACAGTAGTGAGTATGGTGGAGCTAAGCGGGATCGAACCGCTGACCTCCTGCGTGCAAGGCAGGCGCTCTCCCAGCTGAGCTATAGCCCCATACAGTTACTGCAGAGACCACTACTACCACTCAACCGAGTAAACATCCTTCATCAAGAAGGATGCCATTTCGTCTCAGGCAAGGCATGCGGAAGGGACGTTTACGTCTGTAAACGACCGCGCGCATAACGCAGCATAAGAAGAAATTTGGTAGGCCTGAGTGGACTTGAACCACCGACCTCACCCTTATCAGGGGTGCGCTCTAACCACCTGAGCTACAAGCCTGTAGAGGTTTTTTCTGCTCGTGACTTTCTATCAGACAATCTGTGTGAGCACTTCGCGGGAAAGTATCTTCAGGTAAGGAGGTGATCCAACCGCAGGTTCCCCTACGGTTACCTTGTTACGACTTCACCCCAGTCATGAATCACAAAGTGGTAAGCGCCCTCCCGAAGGTTAAGCTACCTACTTCTTTTGCAACCCACTCCCATGGTGTGACGGGCGGTGTGTACAAGGCCCGGGAACGTATTCACCGTGGCATTCTGATCCACGATTACTAGCGATTCCGACTTCACGGAGTCGAGTTGCAGACTCCGATCCGGACTACGACGCACTTTATGAGGTCCGCTTGCTCTCGCGAGGTCGCTTCTCTTTGTATGCGCCATTGTAGCACGTGTGTAGCCCTACTCGTAAGGGCCATGATGACTTGACGTCATCCCCACCTTCCTCCGGTTTATCACCGGCAGTCTCCTTTGAGTTCCCGACCGAATCGCTGGCAACAAAGGATAAGGGTTGCGCTCGTTGCGGGACTTAACCCAACATTTCACAACACGAGCTGACGACAGCCATGCAGCACCTGTCTCACGGTTCCCGAAGGCACTAAGGCATCTCTGCCAAATTCCGTGGATGTCAAGAGTAGGTAAGGTTCTTCGCGTTGCATCGAATTAAACCACATGCTCCACCGCTTGTGCGGGCCCCCGTCAATTCATTTGAGTTTTAACCTTGCGGCCGTACTCCCCAGGCGGTCGACTTAACGCGTTAGCTCCGGAAGCCACTCCTCAAGGGAACAACCTCCAAGTCGACATCGTTTACGGCGTGGACTACCAGGGTATCTAATCCTGTTTGCTCCCCACGCTTTCGCACCTGAGCGTCAGTCTTCGTCCAGGGGGCCGCCTTCGCCACCGGTATTCCTCCAGATCTCTACGCATTTCACCGCTACACCTGGAATTCTACCCCCCTCTACGAGACTCAAGCCTGCCAGTTTCAAATGCAGTTCCCAGGTTAAGCCCGGGGATTTCACATCTGACTTAACAGACCGCCTGCGTGCGCTTTACGCCCAGTAATTCCGATTAACGCTTGCACCCTCCGTATTACCGCGGCTGCTGGCACGGAGTTAGCCGGTGCTTCTTCTGCGGGTAACGTCAATCGACGCGGTTATTAACCACATCGCCTTCCTCCCCGCTGAAAGTACTTTACAACCCGAAGGCCTTCTTCATACACGCGGCATGGCTGCATCAGGCTTGCGCCCATTGTGCAATATTCCCCACTGCTGCCTCCCGTAGGAGTCTGGACCGTGTCTCAGTTCCAGTGTGGCTGGTCATCCTCTCAGACCAGCTAGGGATCGTCGCCTAGGTGGGCCGTTACCCCGCCTACTAGCTAATCCCATCTGGGTTCATCCGATAGTGAGAGGCCCGAAGGTCCCCCTCTTTGGTCTTGCGACGTTATGCGGTATTAGCCACCGTTTCCAGTGGTTATCCCCCTCTATCGGGCAGATCCCCAGACATTACTCACCCGTCCGCCACTCGTCACCCGAGGAGCAAGCTCCTCTGTGCTACCGTCCGACTTGCATGTGTTAGGCCTGCCGCCAGCGTTCAATCTGAGCCATGATCAAACTCTTCAATTTAAAGTTTGATTTGCTGAAACAAGTTCAGCGGTGCTCATCTGTAAAACGTCATAATGAATTTCATTATGTGTTCACTCGTGAGGCTTTGATATTTTTTACGTCCGGAGACGCTGATATCAATCCTGCGAGTGCCCACACAGATTGTCTGATAAATTGTTAAAGAGCAGTGCGAACAGCGGGTTAACCGTCTGTCGCGAGGTGGCGTATATTACGCTTTCCTCCTTCAGAGTCAACCTCTTTTTCAGAAGTTTTTCTCCGGCGGAAACTCCTGGGAGCCTCCTGCTGAACACCGCGTTACGTAAGCCGTTGTGCCGTGTCAGTGGAGGCGCATTATAGGCAAATATTTTAGGCTGACAAGCGCTAATTCAAATAAATCTTTCGAGTGATTACTTTCCAGGCAATACGCTTTAAAAAAAGCAAAAACCACAGATTCCGCGTACAAAAAACGGGCGTAACGCCCGTTTTTAATAAATATGCCTTTACTGGTGGGCAGTAATGACGTCGTCTTTTACGTCCATCTCAATCACTTTGCCCGGGACCAGCTCACCAGAAAGAATCTGCTGTGCCAGTGGGTTTTCTATCTGCTGCTGGATTGCGCGTTTCAGTGGACGCGCACCGTAAACCGGGTCATAACCGTTTTCGCCCAACAGTTTGATCGCCGCATCAGAGATATGCAGCTGATAGCCTCGGTCTTCCAGACGTTTGTACAGCCGCTGCAGTTGAATCTGTGCAATAGACGCAATGTGTTTTTCACCCAGCGGATGGAACACCACTACCTCGTCAATACGGTTCACGAACTCTGGACGGAAATGTTGACCCACTACGCCCATCACCAGATTTTTCATCTCGGGATAATTCAGATTGCCGAAACGTTCCTGAATTAAATCTGAGCCCAGGTTAGAGGTCATGATCACGACCGTATTGCGGAAATCAACGGTGCGCCCTTGTCCGTCCGTCAACCGGCCATCATCCAGAACCTGCAGCAAAATATTGAAGACATCGGGATGCGCCTTCTCGATTTCATCCAACAGGATCACAGAATAAGGACGACGGCGAACCGCTTCAGTCAGATAGCCGCCCTCTTCATAGCCGACATAACCCGGAGGTGCGCCCACCAGCCGCGACACAGAATGTTTTTCCATAAATTCTGACATGTCGATACGAACCATCGCATCGTCACTGTCGAACAGGAAGTTAGCCAGTGATTTACACAGTTCCGTTTTACCCACACCTGTTGGGCCCAGGAACAGGAACGACCCGACAGGACGATTAGGATCGGCCAGACCTGCGCGGCTACGGCGAATGGCATTGGAAACCGCTTCAACCGCTTCATCCTGTCCGATGACTCGTGAATGCAGTTCCTGCTCCATGCGCAGAAGTTTGTCGCGCTCCCCTTCCATCATCCGGGCGACCGGAATACCGGTCCAGCGCGCCAGAACATCGGCAATCTCAACGTCCGTTACGCGGTTACGCAGCAGCTTCATCGTCTTGCCTTCAGACTGTGTAGCGGAAGCCAGCTGTTTCTCCAGCGCCGGGATCTTGCCGTACTGCAGTTCAGACATCTGTGCCAGATCGCCTGAGCGACGTGCCTGCTCAAGGGTAAGGCGCGCCTGCTCCAGCTCCGCTTTGATATTCTGCGTGCCGGTCAACGAGGCCTTTTCCGCTTTCCACTCTTCTTCCAGCTCGGCATATTCACGCTCTTTCTGGTTTAGCTCGGCTTCCAGCATATCCAGACGTTTGACGCTGGCATCATCAGATTCTTTCTTTAACGCCTGCTGTTCCAGCTTCAGCTGAATAATACGGCGCTCCAGACGATCCAGCGCTTCCGGCTTGGAGTCAATCTGCATACGGATACTGGATGCCGCCTCATCAATCAGGTCAATCGCCTTATCTGGCAACTGGCGATCGGCTATGTAGCGATGAGAAAGCGTTGCTGCCGCGACGATAGCCGGGTCAGTGATCTGCACATGATGGTGCAACTCATAACGCTCTTTCAAACCCCGCAAAATCGCGATGGTATCTTCAACGCTGGGCTCTGCCACAAACACTTTCTGGAAACGGCGCTCCAGCGCTGCGTCTTTCTCGATATACTGGCGATATTCGTCCAGCGTGGTAGCGCCGACACAGTGTAACTCGCCGCGCGCCAGCGCAGGCTTCAGCATATTGCCGGCGTCCATTGCCCCATCTGCTTTACCCGCGCCCACCATAGTATGCAGCTCATCAATAAACAGAATGACGTTGCCTTCCTGCTTGGACAGGTCGCTGAGCACGCCTTTTAGACGCTCTTCGAATTCACCACGGTATTTAGCCCCTGCCACCAGCGCGCCCATATCCAGTGCCAGCACACGGCGGCCTTTCAGCCCTTCCGGCACTTCACCATTGATAATGCGCTGCGCCAGCCCTTCGACGATGGCGGTTTTACCTACGCCGGGCTCACCAATCAACACGGGGTTGTTTTTAGTACGACGTTGCAGTACCTGAATGGTACGGCGAATCTCTTCATCACGCCCAATCACCGGATCGAGCTTGCCTTTCTCGGCGCGCTCGGTGAGATCGATCGTATATTTCTTTAAAGCCTGACGCTGATCTTCAGCACCCTGATCGTTCACGTTGTCGCCTCCACGAAGTTGTTCAATCGCTTTGGTGAGCTTTTCGTTGGTGACGCCTGCAGATTTCAATATGTCCGCCAGCGAGCCACGTGAATCCAAGGCTGCCAAAACAAATAATTCTGATGAGATAAAGTTGTCGTTACGCTTCTGTGCCAGCTTATCGCACAGGTTAAGCACTCGGATCAGGTCGGATGATGGCTGCACATCTCCGCCGCTGCCTTCTACCTGCGGCAAACGGTCAATAGCCTGATCAATTTGCGTACGTAACGATGCTACGTCAGTACCGGCTGAGGACAACAGGGGCGCAACGGAACTCCCTTCCTGCTTGAGCAACGCGCTCATCAGGTGCAAGGGTTCAATAAACTGGTTATCCTGTCCTAAAGCCAAAGACTGCGCGTCGGACAGAGCGAGTTGAAATTTATTAGTAAGACGATCCAGACGCATAATTCCTCCCATTACAGGTCAAATGCTACTGGAGATTAAAATGAGGTCATTCCTCAAATATTCAAGGTTAATGACCTGAAACAGGACTAAAAAACGCGCTGTCTGGATCGTCTTACGGGCTAAGACTATAACAGCCAAATTAAAGTTGCCATACGGCCGGTGATGCCATCCCGACGATAGGAGAAGAAATCGTCCTGCTCGCTAAAGGTACAACGTGAATCCGCACTCACTGATTTCACGCCTGCAGCATGGAGCCGCTGACGGGCCAGTAGCCAGATATCCGCGTAGAATTTTTCCCCCGCCGGACGAAAAGCGGCAGCTGCCTCAGGATCGTGATCCATAAACGCGCGACGCACTTCTGCACCGACTTCGAACGCATCAGGACCAATGGCCGGCCCGAGCCAGGCGTGAATATTGCCGGGCGCAGCCTGAAACTGTGCCAGGGTATTTTCCAGTACGCCGCCACACAGCCCGCGCCATCCTGCATGAGCCGCAGCAACTTCACGGCCGTCATCCGAACAAAACAGCACAGGCAGGCAGTCAGCCGTCATGATTGCACATACCACGCCCGTTTCCCGTGTGATACAAGCATCTGCCTGTAGCGGCGCGGTTCCCCCTGCGCGCAGGCAGGCAACGTCGGTTGAATGAACCTGCTCCAGCCACTGCGGCATCGCGGGCAACGCCGCAAGCGCTATCAGCCGCTCACGGTTGGCTGCCACATGATGCAGCTTGTCACCGACATGGCTGCCGAGATTAAGCGAACGCCAGTTCCCCTCGCTCACGCCGCCCTGCCGTAACGTTGAGACGGCACGCACCCGATCGGGTGCCGGCCATTGTGGAATAATCAGGCTCATAGCCAGTCCAGCTGATCCTTGAACATCTCTGTATCCGCTTTCAGCGCATCAATCAGATCAATCATGTCCTGAGGTATCGCGGCATGGAATTCCATCTCAATCCCAGAGATAGGATGGTAAAGCCGGAGCATCGTCGCATGCAGCGCCTGGCGATCAAACCCGCGCAGCGTGGTAATAAAGTCTTCCGATGCGCCTTTTGGCGGACGCGGACGGCCACCGTAAAGCGGGTCGCCCACCAGAGGATGATTAATGTGCGACATATGCACACGGATCTGGTGCGTACGGCCGGTTTCCAGGCGCAGACGCAACCGCGTATGAGCACGGAAATGCTCCATGATGCGATAGTGAGTGACAGCCGGTTTCCCCATGGGATGCACGGACATATGCGTACGTTTAGTTGAGTGACGGCTAATCGGTTCATCGACCGTGCCGCCAGCAGTCATCGTACCGATGGCGACCGCTTCATATTCACGTGTAATTTCACGGCGCTGAAGGGCGTCGACAAGGTGCGTTTGCGCCGGGACGGTTTTCGCCACGACCATCAGCCCGGTTGTATCTTTGTCCAGGCGATGAACGATGCCCGCGCGCGGCACATCGGCAATGGCGGGATAGTGATGCAGCAGCGCATTGAGTACGGTGCCATCAGGATTGCCCGCGCCCGGATGCACCACAAAGTCACGTGGTTTATTGATGACAATGATATCTTCATCTTCGTAGACGATATCCAGCGGGATATTTTGGGGTTCCCAGCGCTGCTCTTCTTCGATCTCAGCATCGATGGTCACGCGCTCGCCGCCGAGCACTTTTTCTTTCGGCTTATCAGTCACAGTGCCGTTGACACTGACGCGCTGGTTAAGGATCCACTCTTTTATGCGGGAACGTGAATAATCAGGGAACAATTCCGCCAAAGTTTGATCTAAACGTTGTCCGAGTTGTGACTCGGATACCGTTGCGGTGAGTTGAACTTGTTGTGCCATATACAGCTTCTTCGTTAACGTTGGGTTTTACGGCGATGCCGTTTAATATAATGTGCTATCGTACCTGGTCATTACCGGGAGCTATACGGACAGCTTCCGCCATAACATTTTGAGGATAATCACTTCGTCATGACGCGTATGAAATATCTGGTGGCTGCAGCCACACTGAGCCTGGCACTTGTTGGTTGTTCCGGCTCAAATGACGCGGTACCGGACAACCCGCCTTCTGAAATCTATGCTACAGCGCAACAAAAGCTGCAGGACGGTAACTTTAAAGCGGCGATTAAGCAACTGGAAGCGCTGGATAATCGTTACCCATTCGGTCCCTATTCGCAGCAGGTTCAGTTGGATTTGATCTACGCGTACTATAAAAATGCCGATCTGCCGATGGCGCAGGCTGCCATCAGCCGCTTTATGCGTTTAAATCCTACGCATCCTAATATCGATTACGTCATCTATATGAAAGGGCTGACGGATATGGCGCTGGATGATTCGGCATTGCAGGGCTTTTTCGGCATCGACCGTTCCGATCGCGATCCTACCCATGCTCGTGATGCATTCCGCGACTTTGCACAGCTGCTGCGCAGCTATCCAAACAGCCAATATGCAGCCGATGCCTATAAACGTCAGGTCTATCTGAAAGACCGTTTGTCAAAATATGAGCTTTCAGTGGCGCAATTCTATACCAAGCGTGGGGCCTATGTCGCGGTTGTTAACCGTGTTGAAGGGATGATGCGCGATTATCCGGACACGCAGGCGACGCACGATGCGTTACCGCTGATGGAAAACGCCTATCGCCAGTTGCAACTGAACGCCGAGGCGGATAAAGTCGCAAAAATTATCGCAGCAAACAACGACTGAGACGTTCGCGCGTTGAGCCACAAAAAAAGCAGCCCTGGAGGCTGCTTTTTTATGTGCATAAAACAGGCAAAATGTTGATTTACCTGTTGAGCTAACTTATCAAGAATGCCTTGATAAGGCGTTAGCTTCAAGGCTTTTCGGCCACATTCTCGCCCTTTCTCACAATTTGCTGTAGTTGACAAAAAGTGACATTTTTTTGTGATCAAAATCACACATCTACAGAGATATCGCGCTATGCTGGATCCATTCAGACGGCAATCACAGAGAGGTAAGCATAATGATCGTGAATATTACCAGTAAGCAAATGGAAATTACTCCAGCCATCCGTGAACACGTCGAAGACCGTCTCGCCAAGCTAGAAAAGTGGCAAACCGACCTGATTAACCCGCATATCGTTCTGTCGAAAGAATCCAAAGAGTTTGTGGCAGACGCCACGATTAATACGCCAAACGGTACACTGGTCGCCAGTGCCAAACATGACGATATGTACACTGCTATCAACGACCTGATAGGAAAACTCGAGCGCCAACTTAATAAAGTGCAGCACAAATCTGAAGCGCGCCGCGCGGCCACCAGCGTTAAAGACTTTACCCCCGCCGCCGAAGAGTAAGTTTTGTCCTCACCTTCCTGACGCGCCTACGGGCGCGTTTTTTGTTGACAGCTTTTCATCTGTGCGGTTACTCTCAGAACAGCTTATTTTTGGAACCTGTCATGAAAACACTGTCGTTTTTCTTCGCTTTCTTTTTTACCTTCCCCTGACTGGGAGGCCATTCGTCGTGTAAAAAGAAAGCGAAGACGAACAACAAAGCCTCCCAACCGGGAGGCTTTTTTATTGGATAGCTTACAGGTGAGCCTTATGACCCCGGACAATCCGCTTCTGGCACTGCGTGATAAAATCAGCGCCGTTGATGAAAAACTACTGACGTTACTCGCTGAACGGCGTTTGCTGGCCGTGGAGGTTGCAAAGGCGAAGCTGGCAACGCACCGCCCTGTCCGCGACGTCGAACGTGAACGCGCACTGATTGAGCACCTCATCGTACTGGGTAAAAAACATCAGTTGGATGCGCACTACATTACCCGCCTGTTTCAGTTAGTGATTGAAGATTCGGTTCTGACTCAGCAGGCCTTGCTGCAAAAAAACCTCAACCATACGCATGCTCATGCGGCCCGCATCGCCTTCTTAGGCCCGAAAGGCTCTTACTCTCATCTGGCTGCCCGTCAGTATGCCGCGCGTCATTTCAGTAACATGGTTGAATGCGGTTGCCTGAAATTTCATGACATTATCAAACAGGTGGAGAATAACGCGGCGGATTACGCCGTCTTACCGATCGAGAATACCAGCTCCGGTTCAATCAACGATGTGTACGACCTGCTGCAACAGACCAACCTCTCTATCGTAGGGGAACTGACGCTTCCGATTGAGCACTGCATGTTGGTCAGTAGCCAGAGCGACCTGGAACAGATTGAAACGGTCTACAGCCATCCGCAGCCTTTTCAGCAGACCAGCCACTTCATTAACCGCTTCCCGCACTGGAAGATTGTCTACACCGAAAGCACCGCCGCTGCCATGGAGAAAGTGGCCGCGCTCAACTCACCTAATGTCGCGGCGATCGGTAGCGAAGCCGGTGGCGAGCTGTATCAGTTACAGGTGCTGGAGCGTAATCTGGCCAACCAACAGCAGAATCACACACGCTTTATTGTCCTGGCCCGTAAGCCCATCGAAGTATCCGATCAGATTTCGGCGAAAACAACGCTGATCATGGCAACCGGCCAGCAGGCGGGTGCACTGGTTGACGCACTGTTGGTCTTGCGCCAGCACAACCTGATTATGAGCAAACTGGAATCACGGCCTATCAACGGTAACCCGTGGGAAGAGATGTTTTATCTGGATGTGCAGGGCAATCTGCAGTCTGAAAAGATGCAGCAGGCATTAGAAGAGCTGAGGGCAATGACGCGTTCGTTAAAAGTACTTGGCTGCTACCCCAGCGAAAATATCATTCCTGTTGAACCCGACAAGTAATCAGTAAAAAGGCATCCAACTGGATGCCTTTTTAGCTTATGGCCGGCTGTCGTTCGCCGAGCGCAGCAGGCTTCGGCTCTCAACCAAAAAGCGTTTGGCGTGATCGCCAAACCACTCTTCTACCCGGTTGAAGCTGGCAATAAAGGCGTTTTTATCACCTTGTTCCAGCAGGGCAATGGCTTCACCAAAGCGCTGATAATAACGTTTGATAAGGTTCAGGTTATTTTCAGATGACATAATGATATCCGCATACAGCTGCGGATCCTGTGCAAACAGGCGCCCCACCATTGCCAGCTCAAGCCGGTAAATGGGCGAGGACAAAGCCAGGAGCTGATCAAGATTGACATTCTCTTCAGCGAGGTGAAGGCCATAAGCAAAAGTCGCGAAATGGCGCAGCGCCTGGATAAATGCCATGTTCTGGTCGTGTTCTTCTGCCCCAATGCGATGCAGGCGCGCTCCCCAGACCTGTATCTGCTCCAGAAACCATTGATAAGCTTCCGGCTGCCGCCCATCGCACCAGACCACAACCTGCTTGGCAAGACTGCCGCTGTCCGGCCCGAACATAGGATGCAGACCGAGTACCGGTCCCTGATGCGCCGCCAGCATCGCCTGTAGGGGGCGATTCTTGACGGACGCCAGATCCACCAGGATACAGTCATCCGGCAGCGCAGGGAGTTGTTGAATCACCTGCTCGGTCAGATGGATAGGCACGCTGATGATCACCATACCGGCATCGCTGAACAGCGTTTCCGCCCGATCCCAGTCATCTTTATCCAGCGTTTTTACCTGGTAGCCCGACAGCGTCAGCATTTTATTAAACAGGCGTCCCATCTGGCCATTACCGCCGACGATCACCACCGGACGTAACTCGGGACGCAGGGTTTTAAACCCTTTATCATTTTCGCTGGTATAGGATTCTCGCATGACGCGGCGCAATACGTCTTCAATCAGATCGCCAGACACGCCCAGCGCTTCTGCCTCTTTGCGACGGGACGCCAGCATAGAAGCTTCCCGCTCCGGAACATAGATTGGCAAACCATGGCGGCTTTTAACTTCGCCGACTTCCGCTACCAGTTCCAAACGTTTTGCCAGTAGATCCAGCAGTGCTTTATCTACCGTATCAATTTGTTCGCGTAATGCAGTTAATTCAGCCACCATTGCCCACTACACCTCGTGTGAAAGACGCGCCGACAGAACCTCGTTTAGCTCATCATGCATTTCGCGCAGTAACGCCTCGGTGACGTTCCAGTTGATGCAGGCATCGGTAACAGAGACGCCGTACTTCATCTCACTGCGCGGCTGCTCGGAAGACTGATTGCCTTCGCTAATGTGGCTTTCCAGCATCAGGCCAATAATCGAACGGTTGCCTTTCTTGATCTGATCGATGGCCGATTGCGCGACGCCAGGCTGACGGCGGTAGTCTTTATCAGAGTTACCGTGGCTGCAATCTATCATTAAGGCCGGGCGGAGTCCCGCTTTAAGCATGGCCGTTTCACATTGTGCCACGTCTTCCGGACTGTAGTTTGGTGCTTTGCCGCCGCGTAAAATAACGTGCCCGTCAGGATTTCCCTGTGTTTGCAACAGGCAAACCTGGCCTGACTGATTGATACCCACAAACCGATGAGGCATTGCCGCCGCGCGCATGGCATTTATCGCCGTACCCAGGCTGCCGTCGGTACCGTTTTTAAAGCCCACCGGCATTGACAGGCCTGAAGCCATTTCACGGTGGGTTTGTGATTCCGTCGTGCGTGCGCCAATCGCCGACCAGCTAAAAAGATCGCCCAAATATTGCGGGCTGTTTGGATCCAGCGCTTCCGTCGCTAACGGCAAGCCCATATCGACAAGATTCACCAGCAACTCACGGGCAATGTGCAAACCCGCTTCCATATCAAATGAGTTATCCATGTAAGGATCGTTAATTAACCCCTTCCAGCCAACGGTCGTGCGGGGTTTCTCAAAGTAGACGCGCATAACAAGGTACAGTCGATCTTTCACCTGCTCAGAGAGGCTTTGCAGACGACGCGCATAATCCAGAGCCGCTTCTGTATCGTGAATTGAGCATGGGCCACAAACCACTAACAGGCGGGAATCACGGCCTGCAATGATATCCGCAATCGTCTGGCGCGAGGCGGCGATTTGCGCCTGCTGCGCATTGCTCAACGGGAATTTCGTTTTAAGCTCTTCGGGAGTAATCAACACCTGCTCATTGGCGATATGAACATTGTTTAACGCGTCTTTTTGCATCGTCCTGTCCTTTACACTCATTTATGCGGTCACGGGATCCTCATGGAGGAGAGATGAAACTGTATCATAATGAGTACACTCGACAATCCCTTATGTACACTTTATTTACCATCAAAAATAAAACACCTGAAAATATCAATAAAATATATTTAATATCAATGAATTAAAAAAATAAAAACACAATCAGTCAGGCTGTCATTGTGTAAACATAAATATACATAGCATCTGTTCCACCACCGAAATCCCCCTGTTAATATTGATACGTTAACTGACAAGGACGAAAACATGCCCCAGACCACTGCAGCCATTCGCCTGCGTCCTTTTGATCTAAGCGATATTGAGGCCTTCACCGTAGCCGTTAATGACTCTTTGGATACGTTATTGCCCTGGATGAGTTGGGCGCATCCGGATTATCAGCCGGATGAAGCCGAAAGCTGGATTCGCTTTACACACTTACAACGCGCACTTAAAGAAGCGGAAGAATTTGCCATCGTGGATGCCCAGAACCGCCTGTTAGGTAGTGCAGGCTTTCGCTTTGCTAAAAAACCGGGAGAGTTTTGCGCTTTGGGGTACTGGGTTCGCAGTGACGCGCAATGTCAGGGCGTTGCCACGCAAGCGGTAAAGCTGTTACTGGAATTTGGCTTTGCGCGCCCGGATGTACAGACAATAGAACTGCTGGCGGTGGAGAATAACTTCGCCAGCAGACGTGTAGCGGAAAAGAGTGGCGGGCGCTTTATCGATTACCGTTATGGTTTAATTGTTTTAGACAGCGGGCCGGTCAACGCGGCGATCTATCATTTCCAGCGCCCCTCATGAAAAGGCATGAGATCGTACTCAGCGGTCGTAGGCCTCAACATAAGCGACAAGCCAGCTGTTAACGTCCATGGTTTTCCCGGTATTACGCAGAATGATAATGCCGGATTCGATCCGTACCAGTTCGAATGCGCGCATCTCTCTGTGGAAATGACAATAGCCTTTGATAAACATCCCATCGCAGGACTCCACATCCACGCGCCGGTAAGCCACCTTACCCTCGTAGTCAAAATAGCTGAAGCCGATCTCTTTTAGACTCAGCCAGGGCATATCAACCTCGACCAGGGGCACATGCGCCGTCACCGCCGTGGACGTTTTGTTCTTACATGCCAGTTCTTTTTTGTGTTCGCGGCCTGCCCAAACAAGGATCACGTTAGCCGCCACAAAGATAAGGGCCGGACCATACAACCCCAGCGCAAGAAAAAGGGGAAACAACACGAATCCCATGCTTACCCAGACTGCGGTCAGGCAGCGGCAAAGCCACTTATGCTTGTTGCCTTCCAGTGCATATCGGGCTGAATAGAATGAGGCGAGCGAAAATATAAAGCCGGAAACTAAAAAAACGACGTCTTTCAAAACCTGTCCTTAGGGCAATGAGATTGAATAAGAGAATAATCGGTTGTGTCCGATGACGAGCAGATTGCGTTACGCAGCATCCCGGTGGTTGGCATGCACAGCATCGCAAAGATACCTGTTCTGTTCCGACAGGTTTTCCTTTATGTGAGACAGCGCTTTGGTCTGGCACACTTTGCCTGCAGATGACGGCAAACATTCGGCGTAGGCATTTTGTAGGCACTGGCATAAAAAAGGGGCTGGCACATTGCCAACCCCTTGTTTGCTATTAACTTTTAGATGTCGCGTTAGCGATACCTTAGTTAAGACGCTCTTTGATACGAGCAGACTTACCAGTACGCTCACGCAGGTAGTACAGTTTGGCTTTACGCACAGCGCCACGACGTTTAACAGCGATGCTGTCAATTACCGGAGAGTGAGTCTGGAAGACACGCTCAACGCCTTCGCCGTTAGAAATTTTGCGAACAGTGAATGCAGAGTGCAGACCGCGGTTACGAATAGCGATAACCACGCCCTCGAATGCCTGCAGACGTTTTTTAGAACCTTCAACGACCCATACTTTCACTTCCACGGTATCACCCGGACGGAAGGAAGGTACGTCCTGTTTCATCTGCTCTTGTTCAATTTGCTTAATAATGTTGCTCATAATTAAATCTCTTATCCTGGGTAAACTGATAGTCAGGGAAGATCACTCTCCCGCATCATCGTTTTGTTGCTGGTGTTCCTGTTGGAACGCCTTAAGCAACCTTGCTTGCTCTTCAGTCAGAGCCAGGTTTTCCAGAAGTTCAGGTCTTCTTAGCCAGGTACGGCCTAGCGACTGTTTCAGGCGCCACTGGCGAATATCGGCATGGTTGCCCGACAGCAAAACTGGCGGAACGTCCATCCCTTCTAACACTTCAGGTCGGGTATAGTGCGGACAATCCAGCAACCCGTCAGAGAACGAATCCTCATCGGCTGACGCCTGTTTGCCGAGTACTCCCGGAATGAACCGGGCAACCGCGTCAATCATCGTCATTGCTGGCAGTTCCCCGCCGCTGAGAACGTAATCACCGATTGACCATTCTTCATCAATTTCGGTCTGGATTACGCGCTCATCAATCCCTTCATAGCGACCACAGACAAGGATGAGCTTGTCTCGTGATGCCAGTTCGCAAACGCCCTGTTGGTCAAGTTTGCGGCCCTGAGGTGAAAGATATATCACCCTGGCACCCTCTCCCGCCGCTGCTTTCGCTGCGGAGATGGCATCCCGTAAAGGTTGTACCATCATCAGCATTCCCGGTCCGCCACCATAAGGACGATCGTCCACAGTACGGTGCCGGTCGTGCGTGAAGTCACGTGGACTCCAGCTTTGAACGCTGAGCAGGCCATTTTTTACTGCCCGGCCAGTTACCCCGTAATCGGTAATAGCGCGAAACATTTCTGGAAACAGGCTAATTACACCAATCCACATTGTCTTCGCCGTTACGTTACCGTTTGATTCGGAGATCAAAAACCAGGATCCCAATCTACTTCAATAAGGCCAGTAGAGAGATCGACTTTCTTGATAACCTGTTCATCAAGAAACGGAATTAACCGCTCCTGTACACCAAACGCATCTTTCAGGTTTGCCTTCACGACGAGAACGTCGTTCGAACCGGTTTCCATCATATCGACGACTTTACCCAGTTCGTAGCCTTCAACGTTGACTACCTTGCAACCCATCAGGTCTTTCCAGTAGTACTCACCGTTATCCAGCGCAGGCAGCTGCGTCGAGTCGACCTGAATTTCGCAATTGGTCAACTGTGCCGCCGCATCCCGATCGTCAATGCCTTTGACTTTGATGATCAGGTCCTGATTGTGGTGCTTCCAACCATCCAGTTCCACCTGCTGCCATTTACCGGCGCGCTGGATAAACCAGGGTTGGTAGTCAAAGATGCTTTCAGCGTCTTCAGTGGAGGAAAACACTTTGAGCCAGCCGCGAATGCCGTATGCCGCACCCATTTTACCCAATACAATCGGGTTAACAGGTGCCTGTGCGGCAAGTTGTCTGCTCATGCTCACCACCGTGACAGATTAAGCTGCTTTCTTTGCTTCTTTGATCAGCGCGTTAACGCGATCAGAAAGCGTTGCGCCCTGGCCAACCCAGTGCTCGATACGATCCAGATCCAGACGCAGACCTTCTGCCTGACCAGATGCGATCGGGTTGAAGAAACCTACGCGCTCGATGAAGCGACCGTTGCGTGCATTGCGGCTGTCAGTGACGACGACCTGATAGAACGGACGCTTTTTAGCGCCGTGACGTGCCAAACGAATTGTTACCATAACATCCTCTTCAGTTAATAAAACACCCGGCCCCCATCGAGGAACGGGGTCCGGGTGCTGTATAAAAAGCCCGAAAATTTTACTCATTTTGGCGCAAAAAGCAACCTAAACCGAGTAATCCCAGGCTTTTTTGTGGAACCCATTAGCGTCCTGGGAAACCTGGCGGCATCATACCTTTCATGCCGCGCATCATTTTCGCCATTCCGCCCTTCTTCATTTTCTTCATCATCCGCTGCATGTCGTCGAACTGCTTTAATAAGCGGTTAACGTCCTGCACCTGCATGCCCGAGCCGGTAGCGATGCGGCGCTTGCGCGAACCTTTGATAATTTCTGGTTTTTCACGCTCTTTGCGTGTCATCGAATTGATGATGGCTTCCATGCGCACCAGCACTTTGTCATCCATCTGCGATTTCACGTTGTCTGGCAGTTGCCCCATGCCCGGCAGCTTGCCCATCAGGCTCGCCATGCCGCCCATGTTGCGCATCTGCTTTAACTGCTCAAGGAAGTCATTGAGATCAAAACCGTCGCCGGTTTTCAGTTTCTTCGCCAGTTTTTCCGCTTGCGCGCGGTCAACTTTACTTTCGATATCTTCAATAAGCGACAGCACGTCGCCCATGCCAAGAATACGCGAGGCAATGCGGTCAGGATAAAAGGCTTCCAGCGCATCGGTCTTCTCGCCCATCCCCATAAATTTGATCGGCTTGCCGGTGATATGGCGAATCGACAGGGCAGCACCACCGCGTGCATCGCCATCCACCTTCGTCAGAATAACCCCTGTCAGCGGCAGCGCTTCATTAAAGGCTTTGGCGGTATTTGCCGCATCCTGACCGGTCATGGCATCCACGACAAACAGGGTTTCTACCGGATTAATTGCGGCGTGAACCTGTTTAATCTCGTCCATCATCGCTTCGTCTACGTGCAGACGACCCGCGGTATCGACCAGCAATACGTCATAAAACTTGAGTTTGGCTTCACGCAGCGCGTTGTTGACGATATCAACGGGCTTCTGGCTCAGATCCGAGGGGCAAAAATCCACACCGACCTGCTGTGCCAGTGTCTCAAGCTGTTTGATCGCCGCCGGGCGATAAACGTCAGCAGATACCACCAGCACTTTTTTCTTGTGCTTTTCACGCAGAAATTTACCCAGCTTACCGACACTGGTGGTTTTACCCGCACCCTGCAGACCGGCCATCAGCACAACGGCCGGCGGCTGTGCGGCAAGATCCAGCGCGTTGTTTTCTGCGCCCATCGCCGTAACCAGTTCGTTACGGACAATTTTGATAAATTCCTGGCCCGGCGTCAGGCTTTTGTTGACGTCGTGGCCTACCGCGCTCTCTTTGACGCGATTAATGAAGTCACGCACCACCGGCAGCGCAACGTCAGCTTCCAGCAGCGCCATGCGCACTTCGCGCAGCGTATCTTTAATGTTGTCTTCAGTCAGCCTTCCGCGGCCGCTGATATTGCGCAGAGTTTGCGACAAACGATCGGTTAAATTGTCAAACATTGTCTCTCACTTAAAAAAAATCGCGAGGCACCATACCGGCAGAATGCGGCGGATTATAACACGAAGCCGAGGCGATCTCTTCACTTCCACCTCAGTTCCTCTTCAATTCCACCTTAGATCGTTTGGAGCCTGCTGCGGCTGGCGCTATACTGCCCTTTTCCTTTATCTGACTGATGCCTGAAAGGAACTATGTCCGTTTTCGCGATTGTGGCGCTGTTCGCCTACTCCCTGAGCCTTGCACTCATCATCCCCAGCCTGTTGAAGCGTCAAAGCGGCTGGCGCAGGTTAGCTGTGCTGTCGGCCTGTGTGGCGTTAGTCACGCACGCTGTCGCCCTGCAGCAGCGTATCTTTGCCGTTGATGGCGGGCAAAATCTCAGCCTGTTGAATATCGGCTCTCTGGTCAGCCTGCTGATTTGTGCAATCATGACCATTGTTGCCTCCCGAAATCGTGGCTGGCTACTGCTGCCGATTGTTTACAGCTTTGCATTAATTAACCTGGCCTTTGCCACTTTTGTCCCGAATGCGTTTATTACGCACCTTGAAACCACGCCCGGCATTATGATTCATATCGGGCTGTCGCTGTTTGCCTATGCAACGCTCATCATCGCGGCGTTGTACGCGTTGCAGCTTGCGTGGATTGATTACCAGCTTAAGAACAAAAAACTGGCTTTCACTCAGGACATGCCACCGCTGCTGACCATTGAACGTAAAATGTTTCACATCACCCAGGTTGGCGTTGTGTTACTGACGTTGGTGCTGTGTACCGGCCTGTTTTATATGCATGACCTGTTCAGCGCCGAAAACGTAGATAAGGCCGTGCTGTCGATTATTGCCTGGTTTGTCTACATCGTTCTGCTCTGGGGCCACTATCATGAAGGCTGGCGTGGTCGCCGCGTAGTGTGGTTTAACTGCGGCGGCGCAGCGCTGCTCACGATGGCGTACTTTGGCAGTCGCGTACTGCAACACCTGCTCATTCACAGTTCTTAATAAAAGGAAGTTTTGCGGTGGAACATGTTTCGACCACGACGTTGATTGTCACACTCATCATTATGGTGTTGGTTTCAGCCTATTTTTCAGGCTCTGAAACCGGCATGATGACGCTCAATCGTTATAAACTGCGCCATCAGGCTAAACATGGCCATCGCGCAGCCCGCCGCGTCGAAAAATTGTTAAAGCGCCCGGATCGCCTCATCAGCCTGGTCCTTATCGGTAATAACCTGGTCAATATTCTGGCGTCCGCCATTGGTACTATCGTAGGGATGCGTTTGTATGGCGATGCCGGTGTCGCGATCGCGACCGGTATCCTGACATTTGTTGTACTGGTGTTTGCAGAAGTGCTGCCCAAAACGGTTGCTGCACTTTATCCAGAAAAAGTCGCTTACCCCAGTAGCTTTCTGCTCGGTCCGCTGCAATACATCATGCTGCCCCTGGTGTGGTTGCTTAACACCATTACCCGACTGCTGATGCGACTGGTGGGCATCCGGGCGGATGGTGCGATTAGTTCAGCGCTCAGCAAAGAAGAGTTGCGTACCATCGTTTACGAATCGCGTACGCACATGTCGCGCCGCAATCAGGATATGTTGTTATCTGTACTGGACCTCGAAAAGGTCAGTGTGGACGACATTATGGTGCCGCGTAACGAGATTGTTGGTATTAACATCAACGATGACTGGAAATCAGTCATCCGTCAGTTAAGCCATTCACCGCACGGCCGCATTGTCCTGTTCCGTGATTCGCTGGATGATTGTGTAGGGATGCTGCGGGTGCGCGAAGCCTGGCGCATGATGACCGAGAAAAAAGAGTTTACGAAAGAAATGCTGCTGCGTGCCGCCGATGAGATCTATTACATTCCCGAAGGCACGCCGCTCAACGTTCAGTTGGTGAAATTTCAGCGCAACAAGAAAAAGACCGGTCTGGTCGTGGATGAGTACGGCGATATCAAAGGCCTGATTTCGATAGAGGACATTCTGGAGGAGATTGTGGGTGATTTCACGACCTCAATGTCTCCGTCGCTGGCTGAAGAAGTGATGCCGCAAAATGATGGCTCCGTGCTGATTGAAGGTAGCGCGAATATTCGTGAGATCAATAAAGCCTTCAACTGGCAACTGCCTGAGCAGGAAGCGCGTACCATCAACGGTATGTTACTGGAAGCACTGGAAGAGATTCCGACAGTGAACACGCGCGTTCAGGTGAATCACTATGATGTTGATATTCTGGATGTGCAGGACAATATGATTAAGCAGGTTCGCATCACACCACAGACACCGCTCAAGCAATCCGTAGGATCCTGATGCTCATAAAAAACTGCACCTTACTCAGTTGGGTGTCCAACTTTTTGGGTGCAGTTCATTGCAAGGCGGTTTTTTTCGCCTGACCCGCAGGTTTTTGAAAAGCCCGCCGTCGTCATGCAGGCGCTGTTATAAAAAACGCCGCTCATGTGCGGCGTTTTACTGTCCGGACTAACCTAACTGACTAGATGTGCAGCTCTTTCAGTTTTTCGGCAGGCAGTTTCAGATCGTCATTGTGGTTAACACCGATCTCCTGCGCCAGCACGTTGCGGGCAATTTGCTGAGCTTCATCCAGAGAATGCAGTTTATAGCTGCCACACTGATATTCGTTCAGCTCTGGAATCTGGTTCTGATCTTTCACCTTCAGCACGTCTTCCATCGCACCTTTCCAGGCTTGTGCCACACGTTGCTCGTCTGGTGTACCAATCAGGCTCATGTAGAAGCCTGTGCGGCAACCCATAGGTGAAATATCAACAATCTCTACGCCGTTACCGTTGAGATGGTTACGCATAAAGCCCGCAAACAAATGCTCAAGCGTGTGGATCCCACGTTCAGTCAGAATGTCGATATTGGGGCGACAAAAACGCAGGTCAAAAACAGTAATCGTATCGCCATGGGGAGTCTTCATGGTTTTTGCTACACGCACTGCGGGCGCGGCCATGATGGTGTGATCTACAGTAAAACTATCCAGTAATGGCATACGTCACCTCTTGGTCTGAAAAATTTTTTGAGAACGATGAAACTTTTCCGATCGCCCAGCGTCTGAATATATGAAAGACGCGCATTTGTTATCATCCATCCCTGACAACAGAGATGTTAATTTGGCCACATTGATGTGGCCTTTTTCTTTTCTACCCTTCCCGGCCAGCCAGATAGGTTTCAAAATCTAACGTATCATTCGCTTCAAGCTGCTGCTGCGCGGCAACGGACGCCTGTGCCTGACGCGCAAAGTCTTCCGGCTTGAGCACTTCCAGTGGCTCGTTAACCAGCAACTGCTGATACTGCTCTGCCAGAGCGATGCCCGTTCCCGTCACGCCGCTTTCTTTCATGGCTTTAAGAATACGCGCCGAATAGGTTAGCTCAGGATCGTCGAAGGATGCTACCAGTTCGTCACAGACTTGCTGATATTCTGTTGTGCCTTGATTGCTGTCCAGCGCTTCCGCAACGCGGCGCAAATCAGCAAACAGTGTCTTGCCGACCTCGACCAGTGAATACTCTGCTTCACCGCAGCCGACTGCAATTTTCAGATCGGGTTTGCGCCCTTCCAGCACCACGCGATTCCAGTTCTGCCGACTGCACTGCAATTCATCAGAACTCATCTCTGGCGCATCTGCCAGCGTGCACCAAATCAGGAACAGATCCAGGAACCGCACCTGGTTTTCATCCACCCCGATGGGCGAGAAAGGGTTAATGTCCATTGAGCGCACTTCGATGTACTCGATGCCGCCACGTTGCAGGGCATCGGAAGGCGCTTCACCGGATCGGGTAACGCGCTTGGGACGAATCGGCGCATAGAGCTCATTCTCAATCTGCAGGACGTTGGTGTTCAGCTGCAACCAGTTTCCGTCTGCATCCCGCGTGCCCATCTTCACGAAGTCTTCAGAAGGCGTTTTAATCGCTTTTTTCAGGGCGCTGACATAACCCTCAAGAGAGTTAAAGGTAATACCCAGCGAGCTCTGCGACTTATTGGTATAGCCCAGGTCACTCAGACGCAGCGAAGTGGCATAGGGGAGCCAGAGCGTACCTTTATTATCGGTGTCAAACGGCAGTGCGCTCTCGCCGCCCTGCAGGAAACTGGAACAAATTGCAGGCGATGCGCCAAACAGATAAGGGATGATCCAGCCAAAACGATAGTAGTTGCGGATCAGCCGCAGATAACCGGCAGATATGGTTTCTTTACCGCTTTCATAATCTTTTACGTCCGCCCAGGCCTGCCAGAAGGACAACGGCAGCGAGAAGTTGTAATGGATACCGGAGATGGTTTGCATCAACGCACCATAGCGGTTCTTTAATCCCTGACGGTAAAGGGTTTTCATACGACCGATATTGGATTTGCCGTATTGTGCCAGCGTAATTTTATCCGCATCTTCAATCAGGCAAGGCATGCTGAAAGGCCACATGCGCTCTTCACCGAGTTCGCGGGCAACATGACGATGAACGTCACGCAAAAACGCCAGCATGTGATCGATGCTGTGATCAACCGGGGTAATAAACTCCAGCAGCGTTTCAGCAAAGTCGGTGGTGATCCAGTCATGCTTAAGCGCCGACCCCAGTGAATCTGGATGCGCGGTCGTCGCAAGATGACCATCTGGCTGCACACGCAGCGTTTCACGTTCAATGCCACGGCCAATGCCTTTAAGTGCATCAGGATGCGCTTCCAGCCAGGATAACGCTTTTGATACGTCGGGGATCACATTAACCTCCCGCTGTGTGAATAATTTATTTTTGTTCAGCATAGTGTTAACCCTAGCCCCGAATCAGTACGAATCAATGCCACCATTCCATGCCCTGTAATGTGGCGGTCGCAATAACGATATAACGCAGCGTTTTACCGATAGCCAGAAACAGTATCGAGGGCAACCAGCCAAAGCGTAACCAACCTGCAAGAACGCAGAGCAGATCGCCTACAACCGGTAGCCAACTAAACAACAGTGCTGCCGGCCCCAGCCGTTGCAACCACGTCATCGCTGTCTCATGCCATCGCCCCTGACGTTTTAACGGCAATAAGCGACCCAAAATTATGTTGGTCAAGCCACCCAAGGTATTCCCTAACGATGCGACTAAAATCAACCCATAGACTGATGCGCTTTTCGCGATCAGTAGTGCAACTAACAGCGCCTCTGAGCTACCCGGAAGTAACGTCGCACTGAGAAAGCTGCTACTCAATAAAGACACATAAGCCAGTGTTTCGCTCACAGCAGGCGAACATCAACCACGGCCATTCCTGCGGCCTTCGCTGCCTGCACGCCAAAATCAGCGTCTTCGAACACCACACAGCGCTCTGGTGCGATGCCCATCAGCGCAGCACAGCGTAGAAAGGTATCGGGCTCAGGCTTGTGACGCTGCACGTCGTCGGCCCCCACCACAGCAGAAAAGAGATCTCTGACACCCAACTGGCTGAGCAGCGCATCAGCCATAGCGTGCTCACTGCCTGTACCCACAGCCAAAGGGCGGCGACCATAGTACGCCTTGACGACCTCCATGAGCGGAAGCGGCTGCACGTTATCCAGCAGCATCGCTTTTACCGCTGCTGTTTTTTCAGCGGCGAGCAAATAAGGATCGCGATCTGAATTATTGGTTTCAATAATGAACTTCGCCAGTTGCCATGAGGGCGCACCGTTGAACGCCGTTACGCGCGCTTCATCGAACGCCAGGCCATAGCGTGACAGCACCTGACGCCACGCTTTTCGATGTGTCGGTTCAGTATCAAGAATAGTACCGTCCATATCGAAAATCAGGGCGTCGTATTGATCGTAGATTGTCACTGAGGACCTCCAACAAATGAGCCATTACTTTAGCTGAATGTGCGTAGGTTGTCGCCAGGCGGGATGAACAGCAAATGCTTTGAAAGCATTAGCTATTTTAGTTTTCAGATAAAGGTGATCGGGTTGGAAAGCCTGTAAGGTCGCGAATTCCCTGTGATTTTAGCAGCGATGCAGAAGGTAAGCGCTATGCCAGGAATGTTATCAAGGATTAACAATGTTCAGCAGAAAATGTATCACCACAATCAATGTGATTCTGGCACAAGATCGCGACTACGCTCACGCCTTAAAGCCCGGACGCGTTCAGGCCGCATAAACCGAAGCTTGCGCGACACAGGTGTGGTTTGAGGGCATTCAGGTGAGGCGTTCTCAGGTCGTCTGAGTAAACAGAGAGAACGAACAGTGTTGTCCTGCGCCTGATAACACGATGGCTTCACAGGTCATATGCTGGGGATTTCGGCCAGAAGATTCGCAAGACAGTCCCTGCGTAAGGATGGCTCGGCTGACGCCTCGCCCTTCGGGTCGTTGCTTAAGCAACGCTATCCTTCCTGGCTCTGCCTGAAAAATCGACTATGTCTTACAGACCAGGAATACACGTCCATACCGAAAAATATGGTGCATCCGGGAGGATTCGAACCTCCGACCGCTCGGTTCGTAGCCGAGTACTCTATCCAGCTGAGCTACGGATGCACAGGAAAGCTTTTATGGACTGGCAAAAATCAACCTGAGGGTAATACGAAGAATGGTGCATCCGGGAGGATGACTCGGCTGACGCCTCGCCCTTCGGGCCGTTGCTGAAGCAACGTTATCCTCCCTGGTGTTCGCTGTGATGACACCGGACCATGACAGAGAGGTTTCGCTTGAGCACTACAGAATATGGTGCATCCGGGAGGATTCGAACCTCCGACCGCTCGGTTCGTAGCCGAGTACTCTATCCAGCTGAGCTACGGATGCATAGGTAATCTTTTATGGACTGGCAGAAATCAACCTGGGGATAATACGAAGAATGGTGCATCCGGGAGGATTATTCGGCTGACGCCTCGCCCTTCGGGCCGTTGCTGAAGCAACGTTATCCTCTCTGGCTCTGCCTGACAAATCGACTATGCCTTACAGACCAGGAATACACGTCCATACCGAAAAGTATGGTGCATCCGGGAGGATTCGAACCTCCGACCGCTCGGTTCGTAGCCGAGTACTCTATCCAGCTGAGCTACGGATGCATTATGAAATTCTTGTACAACGCAGGGTGCTAACGACTCACCATGAAGGAATTGCTAGTTCACTTTACAACTCTGTCCCGACAATGTTTTCTGCGGCGCTTCGCCTGACATCAACATATCCATATTCAACGATATGGTGCATCCGGGAGGATTCGAACCTCCGACCGCTCGGTTCGTAGCCGAGTACTCTATCCAGCTGAGCTACGGATGCATCGGAAATGGCGGTGAGGGAGGGATTCGAACCCTCGATACAGCTTTTGACCGTATACTCCCTTAGCAGGGGAGCGCCTTCAGCCTCTCGGCCACCTCACCTTACGCGTTCTTCCGAACTGCGCTTCTGAACTTGTTTCTGCTCATCGGCACTGCGTGGCGCACATATTACTTTCCCGCACTTATAAGTCAAACAATTTTTCGGAAGGTTTTTTCCGTTTGCACAAATGACAGGCAATTGGGACAAAATGACCGCAAAAAGAGTGAATAATCAACAATCAAAGATGATGAAGTTAACAAAAAGGGTAGATAACGAGGAAAAAGAAAAAGCGAGACGGTGGGAACAAAGGGTAGCGTCTCGCACAGGTGCGAGACGCTGAATCTGTCAAACGTTGGTTTGTTGCGTTTTTTCGGCCTGGATGCGCTGATAAATCTCTTCGCGATGCACAGACACTTCTTTTGGTGCGTTAACACCAATGCGGACCTGGTTACCTTTGACGCCCAGTACCGTTACAGTCACCTCATCACCGATCATGAGGGTTTCACCAACTCGACGAGTTAGAATAAGCATTCTTTGCTCCTTGAAAGATTAAAAGAGTCGGGCTTGATAAAGCTTCCCGGCGTTATCCATCACTTAACGCTGTACACAGGCTATGAGAAATACACCATTGCACATCAACGCGCCAATACATTCTGCTGATAAATAGTTTAGCCGAAATACGCTACATCAACCCGACTTTGTCACTAGCAAATTTAACATCGTATTAAAAAGCGCCGGAACATCAGTTCTGGCGCTTGCTACGATGAATTATTTTATTTCATTACAGACGGCTCGAAACCCATCCTTCAACACCTGCCAGCGCACCTTTCAGTGCAGTAGCATCACTGCCACCTGCCTGCGCCATGTCCGGTCTGCCACCGCCCTTACCACCCACTTTAGGCGCAAGTTCGGCGATGAGTTCCCCAGCCTTAACACGGTCGGTTAAATCTTTCGTTACGCCAGCAATCAGTGACACTTTGCCATCTGCTACCGTAGCCAGCACGATAATCGCCGAGCCCAGCTGGTTTTTCAGATCATCCACCATGGTCCTCAGCATTTTCGGATCGGTGTTGCTGAGCTCAGTCACCAGCAGCTTAACGCCTTTGACGTCGACCGCATGATTACCCAGCTGCGCACTTTCCTGCGCCGCCTGCTGATCGCGTAACTGCTGTAACTCTTTCTCCAGCGAACGCAGATGATCAACCAGCCCGCGCACTTTTTCATTCAGGTTACTGCTGTTGGCTTTCACCAGTTGGGCAATATCCTGTAGCTGGCTACTCTGCGCATAAACCTGTGCCAGAGCCGCCTCGCCTGTGATCGCCTCAATACGGCGAATCCCTGCGGCAGTACCGGACTCGGCCTGAATGCGGAACAGGCCGATATCACCGGTTCGCGCAGCGTGCGTTCCGCCACACAGCTCAACCGAGAAATCCCCCATGGTCAGAACGCGAACCTGCTGATCGTATTTTTCACCGAACAGGGCCATCGCGCCTTTGGCTTTCGCCGCCTCAAGATCCATGACACGGGTTTCAACAGGCAAATTGCGACGGATCTGTGCGTTAACAATATCTTCGACCTGACGAATCTCCTGAGGTTTCATGGCCTCAAAATGTGAGAAGTCAAAACGCAAATATTTGTCGTTAACCAACGAGCCCTTCTGAGCAACATGTTCACCTAAAACCTGACGCAATGCAGCATGCAACAGATGCGTTGCGGAGTGATTCAGACGAATACGAGCCCTGCGCGCCTCATCAACCACCGCCTCAAGACGATCGCCAACGCGTAATTGTCCGCTGCTGAGTTTGCCAATATGACCAATCGCCTGACCATATTTTTGCGTATCCTGTACGCTAAACAGCGCGTTATTGCCTTTCAGCTCGCCAGTGTCACCTACCTGACCGCCAGACTCGCCATAAAATGGCGTTTCATCCAGCACAATCACCGCGTCCTGACCGGCAGACAGGGCGTCAACGGCTTCACCGTTCACGAACAGCGCCTTGACGGTCGCCGTCAGATCCAACTGCTCATAGCCTTTAAACGAGGAAGCCGCGTCGATACGAATCACATTGCTGTAGTCTGCGCCGAAGCCGCTGGCTTCACGTGCGCGCTGACGCTGCTGTTCCATCGCCTTTTCAAAACCGGCTTCATCGATTTTGAGGTTACGTTCACGGCAAACGTCAGCCGTTAAATCGGCAGGGAATCCGAAGGTATCGTATAAGCGGAAGACGGTTTCGCCATCCAATGTATCACCTTGCAGTTTTGCCAGTTCCTCGTCCAGAAGTGCCAGGCCACGTTCAAGCGTTTTAGCAAACTGCTCTTCTTCACTTTTCAGAACGTTCTCAACCTGTGCCTGCTGACGCTGTAACTCTTCGCCTGCCGCGCCCATGACCTGAATCAGTGGTGCAACCAGCTTGTAGAAGAATGCGTCTTTAGCACCCAGCATATTGCCGTGACGTACGGCGCGGCGAATGATACGACGCAGGACATAGCCACGGTTTTCATTCGACGGAATGACGCCATCGGCAATCAGGAAGGCGCAGGAACGAATGTGATCGGCAATAACGCGCAGGGATTTATTATTCAGATCGGTCGCGCCGGTGACCTTCGCAACCGCTTCAATCAACGTCTGGAACAGGTCGATTTCATAGTTTGAATTAACATGCTGCAGAACCGCAGTAATACGTTCCAGCCCCATCCCGGTATCCACAGAGGGCTTAGGTAATGGCAACATCGTGCCATCCGCCTGACGGTTAAACTGCATAAAGACGATGTTCCAGATCTCAATATAGCGATCGCCATCCTCTTCAGGGCTGCCCGGTGGTCCACCCCAGATATGGTCGCCGTGATCGTAGAAAATTTCGCTGCAGGGACCGCAAGGCCCGGTATCACCCATCTGCCAGAAGTTATCTGACGCGTAGGCGCTGCCCTTGTTATCACCGATACGGATAATACGCTCACGGGGAACGCCAATATCGTTGGCCCAGATATCGTAAGCTTCGTCATCGGTTTCATAGACGGTGACCCACAGGCGCTCTTTGGGCAGCTTAAACCACTGCTCGCCGGTCAGCAGTTCCCAGGCAAACGCAATAGCTTCTTTTTTGAAGTAGTCGCCAAAGCTGAAATTGCCCAGCATTTCAAAAAAGGTGTGGTGACGTGCGGTATAACCGACGTTTTCAAGATCGTTGTGTTTCCCGCCGGCACGTACGCAGCGTTGTGACGTCGTTGCTCGCGTGTAGTCACGCTTTTCCTGACCCAGAAACACATCTTTGAACTGGTTCATTCCGGCGTTGGTAAACAGCAACGTCGGATCGTTGTTTGGTACCAGGGAGCTGCTTGCTACAACCTGATGTCCCTTACTATTGAAAAAGTCGAGAAACGCTTGACGGATCTCAGCAGTGCTCTTGCTCATATATATCCTGGAATCACGCTAACGAAAGGTCCTTCTTTATCAGGCGTACCGCATCGTTACGGCAGCAAGCATAAGGAACCAAAAGGGGTAAGATAAATATTCTTCGGAGGGAAGTAAAATCACATCGACTTTTAGTCATCAAAATTTCTGAAAACCTGCTGAATATCCTCGCTCAGAAAGCCTTTGGCATGCAAAAAGCGCTGCACTTTGGCTTTTTCTTTCCATTCTGTCGGCAATGGGTGACCAAATTTTTTCTCGGCGAGTTCAGCCGCACAGGCCGACCAGTCAATATCGGTTTCTTCCATGGCGAGATCGATCGCATCACGGCTGATGCCCTTTTGTGCCAGCTCCAGCCTGATACGCTGTGAACCAAATCCCTTGCGGCTTCGGCTCTGAATAAATCGTGCGGTAAAGCGCTCGTCATTTAACCAGCCGTTTTCACCACACCAGTTCAGCACCTTTTCCATTAGCTCGGGCGTAATGATTTCAGGATCTTTTTGTTTCATCCACGCGCTACGCTGAGCGGACAGCTGGAGCTTTTGTTTAAGCTCTTCGCGGCTGTGGTCACGCTGGCCCAGCAGGCGCATCGCACGATCCAGCAGGCGTGAAAATGAGATGACTTGTGGCTGAGATTGTTCAGACATACTGCGTACCTTTTACGAACGGAGGGAGAGTATGGCGGGAGACAGGAACAGAGGAAAGGCACGTGAGGCGTTAATGTAAAACAGGAGCGGAAAATCCGCTCCTGCTTCAGGCTTTAATAATCTTCGTTGGCTTCGCTCGCCGCCTTCTCAACGTCGTTGCCTGCAACGTCCGCCGCGATGTTTTGATCGCCACCGTTAAGCAGCATTTCACGCAGTTTGATATCAAGCTCGTCGGCCACCGCGGCATTTTCTTTGAGGAAGTTGCCCGCGTTTGCCTTGCCCTGACCGATCTTATCGCCTTTATAGCTGTACCATGCACCGGCTTTTTCAATCAGCTTGTGCTTCACGCCAAGATCCACCAGCTCACCGAAGGTGTTAATGCCTTCGCCGTACATGATCTGGAACTCAGCCTGTTTAAATGGTGCTGCAATTTTGTTCTTAACGACTTTAACGCGCGTTTCACTACCCACCACGTTGTCACCCTCTTTAATCGCACCGATACGGCGAATATCAAGGCGAACAGAAGCGTAGAACTTCAGCGCGTTACCACCGGTAGTGGTTTCCGGGTTACCGAACATCACACCAATCTTCATACGAATCTGGTTGATGAAGATCAGCAGCGTATTTGACTGCTTCAGGTTACCCGCCAGCTTACGCATTGCCTGGCTCATCATACGTGCCGCCAGGCCCATGTGTGAGTCACCGATTTCACCTTCGATTTCGGCTTTTGGCGTCAGTGCAGCTACGGAGTCAACGATAATGACGTCAACGGCACCAGAGCGGGCCAGCGCATCACAAATTTCCAGGGCCTGCTCACCGGTATCCGGCTGTGAACACAGCAGATTGTCGATATCTACGCCCAGTTTCTTAGCATAGATGGGATCCAGTGCGTGCTCGGCATCGATAAAGGCACAGGTTTTGCCCTTACGCTGCGCGGCGGCAATAACCTGAAGTGTCAGTGTCGTTTTACCTGAGGCCTCTGGGCCGTAGATCTCAACGATACGCCCCATCGGTAAACCACCCGCACCTAATGCGATATCCAGTGACAGAGAACCCGTTGAAATGGTTTCCACATCCATTGAGCGGTCTTCACCCAAGCGCATGATGGAGCCTTTACCAAATTGCTTCTCAATCTGGCCGAGCGCGGCAGCTAAAGCCTTCTGTTTGTTTTCATCAATTGCCATTTCTACTCCTAATCATGCCGGGTAAACACGCACGCATGGTGCCTGTGCACTTTCTGTTGCGGGTAATTATACTGTATAGTCATACAGTATCAAGTTTAATTTTGCAGAAATTGACGGGATAACGTCTGGAGTGCCCAGCCAACTGACTGACGGCGCACGGCATCGCGATCGCCATCAAACTGCTGACGAAAAGCCATGACCACGCCACCCGGCGCCGCAAAGCCAAACCAGACGGTGCCTACCGGTTTGTCTTCACTGCCACCATCCGGGCCGGCAATACCGCTAACGGAAATAGCGTAATCGGCGCGCGCCCGCTGCTGTGCCCCAAGGGCCATTTCACGCACTACCGCCTCGCTGACGGCGCCGTATTGCGCCAGTGACGCCGCGCTGACACCGACCAGTTCTTGTTTGGCATCGTTACTGTAGGTGACAAAGCCCCGTTCGAACCAGGCAGAGCTTCCGCTCACGTCAGTAAACACTTTTGCTATCCAGCCGCCCGTGCAGGATTCTGCACAAGTTACGGTAGCGTTACGCTGTTTAAGCGCCTCACCTGTCTGCGCACTCAGTGCGTGCAACTGCTGGTCATTCATTTTTCGCTCCCTGTCGCCGTTGAGTGAACATGGTGCATGCTCTGCGCTTTTTCAAGCACTCAGGGGCGCTTAGTCAACAAATTGCGCGTTACGCTCCAGTTTAGCCGTTGCGTGTCGCCACCATGAAAAGCCGGGGGAAAGCTAAGAGTACCTTGCCATCCTGACGGGCGGGATAGCCGGTAATAAGACACTGATGATAAGCAGCCAGAAACTGTTCCTGCTCAGAGACGTCCAGCGGCGCAAGGAAAGGACGCAGCCCGGTGGCCTTTAACCAGTGGATGATAGCCTGCGCATCGTCCATAACGTGATAGTACGTGGTTCGCCAGATATCAACCGCGCAGCCTGCCTTTGTCAGCACGTCATAATAGTGTTCAGTTGAGGGTAATTTTTTGCGTTCCGCCGCCTGCGCGCTGATCTTGTCGCGCCAGGGGCCGGATGCCGCGACCTCACGCATTAACTGATGCGAAGGTTCTTCCAGGTTATCGGGCATTTGAACCGCCAGCGCACCGGCAGGTGCCAGTTGACTGACTAACCGTGGTAACAGGGTGGGATGATCGCCAAGCCATTGCAGCGACGCGTTGGCATAAATGACCTGCTGCGGGATATCGGTTGTCCAGTTGCCGATATCCGCCTGAATAAACTGGCACTGAGGCAAACGTTCCCGCGCCTGCGCGAGCATGGCGGCAGAACTGTCAAGCCCGATCACCTGCGCCTGCGGCCAGGCATCGTAAAGCAGTTCGGTGCTGTTCCCGGGGCCACAGCCCAGATCGGTAACGAACCGAACATCTTCAACCTCAATTCGTGCCAGTAATTCATGCGCAGGCCGCGTTCTTTCTGCCTCAAATTTACGATACAGCGCGGGATCCCAGTCTTGCATATTGCGTCTCCTTTCAGGGGTTAAAGATTCACAGAAGATGAGACGTATAAATAAACATAAAGTGCCCGACCAACAGCAAAATATGTCAGCGGCACGCAAACGGGCAGGAGGTCTTTATAAGGGAAAAGCCCGGTCGGGCTGACAGGAATAAGATCGGGCGCAGCGAGCAGGCGCCCGGCAGAATCAGTTCTTTTTCACAAACTCAGATTTGAGCTTCATCGGACCAAATCCGTCGATCTTGCAATCAATATTGTGATCGCCTTCAACCAGCCGGATGCTCTTAACCCGGGTGCCTATTTTCAGCACAGACGAACTGCCTTTGACCTTCAGATCTTTAACGACCGTGACGCTGTCGCCATCGGCGAGTAAATTGCCGTTTGCATCACGAACGATCAAATCCTGACCGCTGTCATCCCCTTCAGCCTGAGTCCAGATATGACCACAGGACGGACAGTTAAGATTTTCAGCATCTTGCCAGGTGTAATCGGCATGGCAAACAGGGCAAGCAGGTAAAGACATAACGGCTCCAGAAAATGAGGACGGCACAGAATAAAGGGCCGTCATCATATATCCTTACAGTTGCTAAGGGTAGTTTTAAAACAGCGATCCCTGACGCGCCTTGCTGACCGCCTCTCCCAGTTGCCACACGGTCATCGCGTAATGCGTGCTGTTGTTGTAGCGGGTAATGGCATAGAAGTTAGGCAAGCCGTACCAGTACTGGTAGCTGGTGCCGAGATCCAGACGGAGCAGGCTGACCTCGTCATGGCCATCCAGCGAACCTTGTGGAGAAAGCCCCGATGCTGCCAGCGTGCTGACGTTGTAACGGGTTTTGAAACCGTTTTCGAGCATGGGTGCCTGACCACTGGCTGGCACGGCAACATTTTCACCCGGACGCCAGCCGTTCTGCTGGAAATAGTGCGCGACACTGCCTATCGCATCGACGGGATCCCACAAATTGATATGGCCGTCACCGTTAAAATCTACCGCATAAGCTTTGTAGGACGATGGCATGAACTGACCGTAGCCCATCGCGCCCGCAAAGGAGCCTTTAAGATCGAGTGGATCGTCCTTCTCATCACGCGCCATGAGCAGGAAGGTCTCCAGCTCACCGCTAAAGTAAGCAGCACGGCGCGGGTAATCAAATGAGAGCGTTGCCAGCGCGTCCAGAATGCGGGTTTTCCCCATGATGCGGCCCCAGCGCGTTTCCACGCCGATAATGCCAACAATAATCTCAGGCGGAACGCCGTAGACCTGCTGCGCACGCTGCAGTGCATCCTGATATTGATTCCAGAACGCGACGCCATTTTGCACGTTATCCGGTGTGATAAATTTATTGCGATAGCGAATCCAGGCACCGTTAGGCCCACTCGGCGGTGTATAGGACGGTGCCTGACGATCCATTAAACGCAGGACGTAGTCCAGCCGCTTAGCCTGGCCAATAATGGCGTGCAGTTGCTCACGGTCGAAGCCGTGTTTCGCCACCATTTTGTCGATGAACTGTTCCGCAACAGGATTGCTGGCGAAGTCACCAAACATCGGCTGAACAGCATGAGACGGCTCCAGCAAAAAGCCGCCTTTAGGCGCAACCAGTTCGGCGGGCGGCTGCGAAGAGTGTGGCTTACTGCTACAGGCGGCAAGCAGGGCAAAAAGCGGAAGGTAAGCAAGCTTAAAACGCATCAGATATCCATATAACAGGCCAGACCAGGGATTTTAATGTTAATCGTTCAACGCGGATACATACAAACGAGATCGTAAAAAAAACACTTTTTTTAACAATCAAACCGGCTGTTTTGTGAAATGCCTCTACTGCTTTCTTTCTCATCAAAAAAATCATTCAGTTGGCGACCCGGCTTTGCTAACTTCGTTACCCGCTGCGGTAAGCCGGATGATGCAGGAGCCGTAAAATGGTACTATTTCCGCGCGGCATATGCAGCATGATGGTCGCTGCTTATCACCCTTGTTTAACCCAGCGAAAACCGTGACGGGAAAAGGAAGAGTCAACCTTGAGTAAGAATGAGATGAACAAAACAGCGCACATGGACTTGAGTACGCACACGCCAATGATGCAGCAATATTTACGCCTCAAGGCTGAGCATCCGGATATCCTGCTGTTTTATCGCATGGGCGATTTCTACGAGCTGTTTTATGACGATGCCAAACGTGCCTCTCAGCTGTTAGACATTTCCTTAACCAAACGCGGCGCCTCGGCAGGCGAGCCGATCCCCATGGCCGGTGTGCCCCATCACGCCGTCGAAAACTATTTAGCCCGGCTGGTACAACTCGGTGAATCAGTCGCCATCTGTGAGCAAATTGGCGACCCTGCGCTGAGTAAAGGCCCGGTGGAACGCAAAGTCGTGCGTATTGTTACCCCGGGCACCATCAGCGATGAAGCCCTGTTACAGGAACGCCAGGATAACCTGCTGGCGGCAATTGTTCAGGGGGCGCGCGGCTATGGTTATGCCACGCTGGATATCAGCTCAGGCCGTTTTCGCCTGAGTGAACCTGCCGATCAGGAAACGATGGCGGCAGAACTGCAGCGAACGAATCCTGCCGAGCTACTTTATCCGGAAGATTTTGCTGCGATGGCGCTTATCGATCAGCGTCGCGGTTTACGTCGCCGTCCGCTTTGGGAGTTTGAAATCGACACGGCGCGTCAGCAGCTCAACATGCAGTTTGGCACACGAGACTTAAACGGTTTTGGTGTTGAGCAGGCGCACCTGGGTCTGCGCGCCGCCGGCTGTCTGCTGCAGTATGTGAAAGATACCCAACGAACCAGCCTTCCCCATATCCGCTCTCTTAGCATGGAGCGTCAGCAGGACAGCATCATTATGGATGCGGCCACGCGCCGTAACCTTGAAATTACGCAAAATCTTGCGGGCGGAACAGAGAACACGCTGGCCGCCGTGCTGGATAAAACCGTCACGCCAATGGGAAGCCGGATGCTAAAGCGCTGGCTGCATATGCCGCTGCGTGACAGTAGTATCATCGCGAAACGACAGGCATCAATTGCAGAGCTGCAACCGCTCAGCGATGTGCTGCAACCCTTTCTGCGCCAGGTCGGTGATTTAGAGCGTATTCTGGCCCGACTGGCGCTGCGAACGGCGCGCCCGCGTGATCTGGCGCGCATGCGCCATGCCTTTCAGCAGTTGCCGGAACTCAACGATCTGCTGGCAAACGCCGAATCCGCCCAATTGAAAACGCTGCGTGCACAGATGGGCGAGTTTAGCGAACTGCGCACTCTGCTTGAGCAGGCCGTTGTCGAATCCCCCCCGGTATTAATCAGGGATGGTGGCGTTATTGCGCCCGGTTATAACGCCGAGCTTGATGAGTGGCGAGCACTCGCCGATGGCGCAACAGATTATCTGGATCGACTGGAAGTTCGCGAACGCGAAAAGCTCGGTCTGGACAGCCTGAAAGTGGGCTTTAACGGCGTTCACGGCTACTACATTCAGGTCAGCCGTGGCCAGAGCCATCAGGTGCCTATCCACTATGTTCGCCGTCAGACGTTGAAGAACGCAGAGCGCTACATCATTCCAGAGCTGAAAGAGTACGAAGATAAAGTCCTTACCTCTAAGGGCAAAGCGCTGGCGCTGGAGAAAAGCCTGTATGAAGGCCTGTTTGACCAGCTGTTGCCGCATCTTGAAGCGCTGCAGCTCAGTGCGGCGGCGCTGGCCGAACTGGATGTCCTGAGTAACCTCGCAGAACGTGCCTGGACACTTAACTACTGCCGTCCCACGCTGCACGACAAGCCCGGGATTAAAATTACCGCCGGCCGCCATCCGGTAGTGGAGCAGGTCCTGAAAGAACCTTTTATCGCGAACCCGCTCTCTCTGGCCCCACAACGCCGCATGTTGATCATCACCGGTCCGAATATGGGCGGTAAAAGTACCTACATGCGCCAGGCGGCATTAATCGCCCTGATGGCCTGGATTGGCAGCTTCGTTCCTGCCGAAGAGGTGGTCATTGGTCCACTGGATCGTATCTTCACCCGTGTGGGCGCGGCAGATGATCTGGCCTCCGGGCGTTCGACCTTTATGGTTGAAATGACCGAGACGGCCAATATTCTGCACAACGCGACAGAAAACAGCCTGGTCCTGATGGATGAAATCGGCCGCGGCACCTCGACGTATGACGGTTTATCGCTGGCCTGGGCCTGTGCGGAAAATCTGGCTAACCGTATTAAAGCGATGACCCTGTTTGCAACGCACTACTTTGAACTGACGACCCTGCCTGAAAAACTGGAAGGCGTGGTTAACGTTCACCTGGATGCAGTTGAACACGGCGATACGATTGCGTTCATGCATAGCGTGCAAGACGGGGCTGCCAGTAAAAGCTACGGACTGGCCGTAGCTGCGCTCGCGGGCGTGCCCAAAGAGGTCATTAAACGGGCGCGCAATAAGCTGAAAGAGCTCGAAACGGTTTCCAGCCAGTCCGCGACGTCAAACATTGACGGCTCGCAGTTGCCGCTGTTGGTGGAAGAAACCTCCCCTGCCGTGGAAGCACTTGAGGCACTGGATCCCGATACGCTGACACCGCGACAGGCGCTGGACTGGATCTATCGCCTTAAATCGCTGGTCTGATCACTGCCGCCCTTGACTGGGCGGCAACTGACTGCGCGTCAACCTTCTCTTGCGCCCGCGTTTCCCATTCTGCTGGCGCATTTTTCTGTTACTGCTTTATGCTATGACCAGCCGTTAAAGCGGTGTCATACTGCTGTCGTGTGCCTGTCGTGCTGCGATCGTGTTCCTGACGACGCTAACCGGGGATGCTGCTTACCGATTGTTTACTCTTTCGGAGACTGCACTATGCGTAACCTGAATAAATTCAGAGAATATCGTCTTGCCCGCGCCTGGTCACAGGAGCAACTGGCCGAAATGGCCGGACTCAGCACCCGAACCGTACAACGCATTGAAAACGGTGATCCACCCAGTCTGGAAACGTTGAGTGCGCTGGCGGCCGTCTTTGCGTGTAAAATCACCGACCTGACCAGCGAGGCATCAGCGGAGAACGGCGAAGCGTTGGACAGCTACATTTCAGATGCCCGACTGCAGCTTGCTGCCGAGAGTCGGTTTTACCGTTCTCTGTTTAGCGCCGTGGTAGTGTGCACACTGCTGTTCGTCCTCAACCACTTTACCTCGCCGAATGAGCGCTGGTCACTTTGGGTCGCTGCTATTTGGGGAGCCTTACTCGTGGTCAGAGCATTACGCCTGTTTATTTTCAAGGAAGCGATCCGCCGTTGGCAGCAAAGACGGCTGCAAAAGTTATTGCGCAGGCAGGGGTAACTTAGCGGGTTGCGCCTTCCTGTTATCCTCACACTTCAGGAACAGCTTATGCACTGGTACAGTCAGGACGCGTTTGCAATTCGTCTCGAATGGGGCATCGCCGCACTGGATCATCTTGCCGGCAATGTGGATGCCATTGTGATAGTGGATGTGATGTCCTTTTCCACCTGCGTCAGTCTTGCCGTGGAGAACGGGGCACGCGTGTATCCCTATCCCTGGAAAGATCAGACTGTCGTCCATTATGCGCAGTCCGTCGGTGCTGTCGCGGCGAACAGCGACAGGCGATTCGGTGGCGAAGGCTACAGCCTGTCGCCCCGAACGTTGCTCAGCGTTCGCCCTGGTGAAAGGTTGGTACTGCCTTCCCCTAATGGCTCCGCAACCTGCTTCCGGGCACGAGAGTGGGGCGTGCCCGTGCTGACAGGCTGTCTGAGAAACCTCACTGCCACCGCCGAGGCCTGCCGCCCCTTTAAACGTCTTTTGATTGTCCCTTGCGGCGAGCGTTGGCCGGACGGGAGCCTTCGCCCCTGTATTGAGGACTATGTGGTTGCCGGGGGGATCATTGCCGCACTTGAGCGAAACTCGCTGTCACCGGAAGCACAGACCGCTGTCGCAGCCTGGCACGCTCATCAGTTGCAGGATTTCACGGCGCTGTTTCACTGTTCGTCAGCAACAGAACTGATACAGCGCGGTTTTCCGGAGGATGTAACACTGTGCCTGACAAAAGATGCGGCCCGTCGGCCCTGTTTTTTGTCAGGCGAGTATTTTGCCCTGCGGGCAGAGGCATAAAACGCAGATAAAAAAAAGCGATGGGGTTAACCATCGCTTTCTGTTGATGTGCTCTGTGACGGCTTATTCGCGGAACAGTGCTTCAATGCTGAGGCCCTGCCCCTGCAGGATTTCACGCAGACGGCGCAAACCTTCAACCTGAATCTGGCGCACACGCTCGCGGGTTAAACCGATTTCACGGCCAACATCTTCGAGCGTTGCCGCTTCATAGCCCAACAGGCCGAAACGACGAGCCAACACTTCGCGCTGCTTAGCGTTCAGTTCGAACAACCATTTAACGATACTTTGTTTCATATCGTCATCTTGCGTAGTGTCTTCTGGGCCGTTGTCTTTTTCATCGGCCAGAATATCCAGCAGCGCTTTCTCAGAATCCCCTCCCAGTGGAGTATCAACTGAGGTAATGCGTTCGTTGAGACGCAACATACGACTAACGTCATCAACCGGTTTATCCAGTTGTTCTGCAATTTCTTCCGCACTCGGCTCATGGTCAAGCTTGTGAGAAAGTTCACGCGCAGTACGCAGATAAACGTTCAGTTCTTTAACAATATGGATTGGCAAACGAATTGTACGGGTCTGGTTCATGATTGCCCGTTCAATGGTCTGACGAATCCACCAGGTGGCATACGTTGAGAAGCGGAATCCACGTTCTGGATCAAACTTTTCAACGGCGCGGATCAGGCCGAGGTTACCTTCTTCAATCAGGTCCAGCAGAGCCAGACCGCGATTGCTGTAACGTCGGGCAATCTTAACCACCAGGCGTAAGTTACTTTCGATCATGCGGCGACGAGAAGGAATATCACCTCGTAATGCGCGGCGAGCAAAGAGAACTTCTTCCTCTGCCGTCAGCAATGGAGAATAGCCAATCTCCCCAAGATAGAGTTGAGTAGCATCAAGTACACGTTGCGTCGCACCCTGCGCCAGCAACTCCTCTTCTGCTACATCATTGTCGCCAGATTCATTTTCAACGAGTGCCTTCTCATCAAAAATCTCTGCTCCATTCTCTTCGAATTCCGCGTTCTCATGTAACTCGTTTACTTTCAGCGTATTCTGGCTCATAAGTGGCTCCTACCCGTGATTCCAGGGCAGATTCCTGAGGACTCTGCCGGATTATCGCTGCGGCAAATAACGCAACGGGTTTACGGATTTCCCCTTGTAACGAATTTCAAAGTGTAATCTAACTGAACTGGTTCCGGTGCTACCCATGGTAGCGATCTTTTGCCCAGCCTTAACTTCCTGTTGTTCCCGGACCAGCATTGTATCGTTATGGGCGTAGGCACTCAGGTAATCATCATTGTGTTTGATGATGATTAAATTACCGTAACCACGAAGCGCATTGCCTGCGTAAACCACCCTTCCTGAAGCAGTGGCTACAATTGGCTGTCCGCGCGAACCTGCGATATCGATGCCTTTGTTGCCACCCTCGGCGGCAGAGAAGTTATCGATGATCTTACCTTCAGTTGGCCAACGCCAGCTTCCCACAGGGGTTGAACTGTTAGTTGTACTGCTAACCGTAGGCGGTGCGGTAACGGCTGGAGCTGTTGTCGTTGCAACATTTGCTCCCTTCGAAGGCAACAATTTGCTGCCACTCGATTCACCCGAATCATCAGAATACGTAATAACAGGCTGCTGTGCAACAGGGGCCTGTTTTATTTGTGGTGCACTCACAACGCCGCTTTGCGTTGCATCTGCAGCGGTGATGGCGTTGCCACCGGTAATGGGCTGACCCGAGCCGTTGTCAACCTGTAGCGTCTGTCCCACATTCAGGCTGTAAGGGGCCTGAACATTGTTGCGCTGCGCTAAATCGCGGAAGTCATTGCCCGTAATCCAGGCGATATAGAACAAGGTATCCCCACGTTTTACGGTGTAGGTCTGGCCAGAATAGCTACCTTTAGGAATATTCTGATAACTTCTGTTGTACACAATCCGGCCATTTTCAGTTTGCACATTATTATTATTGGCACTAATGATTCCCGAATTGTTCTGCGGTAAAGGTGTACTACGGCTTAACATTCCGCCCTGCGGTGGCACAGAGGGCACGCCGCCGGTGGCTGGCGCAGTACCAGAGCCAGCCATATTACTGTTGTCATTAACGCTGTTGCTGTCGCCGATATTGCTTATAGGCGCCTGAGTATTATCGCCTGAACTACAGCCTGCCAGCCAAAAACTCACCAGTGAAAGCGCCGCCAGACGGCGTAACTGAAAAATTGTGCTTCCCGTGCTCATTAATCCCCCGTGGTGGCAACCTTTAAAAAACTGACTTACTCGTCTCACCAGCACAATACACTGTGCGGCACGTTAAACGCTGGATTTTCGTTGAATGAACTGGATAGTAGCAATATCAACTACCTGATTCCATGAAACAGTTATGAAGAAATGCTAACAAGGCAGTCAGGCCAGATCGCCCTGAACTAAGGGAACGAAACGGACCGGCTCAATGGTTTCTTCTGTAATCTCATTGCCGCGGCGGCGCAGACGCTTTAACACCTGCTGCTCCTCACCTACGGGCAGCACCATAATGCCGCCTTCCGCCAGTTGCGCTATCAGCGCAATCGGAATTTCAGGCGGTGCCGCGGTAACGATAATGGCATCAAAAGGGCCACGAGACGGCCAACCCTGCCAGCCATCGCCGTGTCGGGTTGAAACATTGTGTAAATCAAGCTGTTTCAGGCGCCGTTTGGCCTGCCACTGCAGGCCTTTAATGCGCTCGACCGAGTAAACGTGTTCAACCAGGTGGGCGAGGATGGCGGTCTGGTAGCCGGAACCGGTGCCAATCTCCAGCACGCGCGCGTGCTCTGTCAGCGCCAGCAACGCGGTCATGCGTGCCACCATATAGGGCTGCGAGATGGTTTGACCGGACCCGATGGGCAGCGCCATGTTGTCCCAGGCTTTGTGCTCGAAGGCTTCATCAATAAAGCGTTCGCGCGGGACATCGGCAATGGCTTTTAACAGGTGCTCATCTTTAATGCCCTGTTGACGCAGCTGTGACAGCAATGTCTCAATACGCCGACTTACCATGCCAGGTGTACCTCAGCGTTGGCCAGCCAGGTGCTGAGAACAGCCTGCGCATTATGCGCAGTCAGATCGACGTGCAATGCAGTCACTGACACATAGCCCTCATCCACGGCGGCAAAGTCAGTCTCAGGGCCCGCATCCAGTTTTTCACCGGGCGGGCCAATCCAGTACAGCGGATTACCACGAGGGTCGGTTTGCGCAATCACCCGATCGGCCGGATGACGGCTGCCGCAGCGCGTGACGCGAATGCCCTTTATTTCAGCCAGAGGCAAATCGGGCACGTTGATATTTAAGATGCGTCCGGTGCGCAGCGGTTGTTGCGTCAGCGCTTTAAGAATGGCACAGGTCACTGCCGCGGCAGTGTCATAGTGCAGCTGGCCATTTAACGATACCGCCACGGCGGGCAATCCCAGATGGCGGCCCTCCATTGCGGCCGCTACCGTACCGGAATAGATCACATCATCCCCCAAATTGGGGCCGGCATTAATGCCTGACACCACGATGTCTGGCCGGGGCTGCATAAGCGCATTCACGCCCAAATAAACGCAATCGGTGGGCGTCCCCATTTGCACGGCAATATCCCCATTGTCATGGGTAAAGGTGCGCAACGGGGTTTCCAGCGTCAATGAGTTAGAGGCACCACTGCGATTACGATCCGGTGCCACAACCTGCACCTCGGCAAATTGACGCAAAGCCTTTGCCAGCGTCTGAATACCAGGCGCGTGGATGCCATCATCGTTGCTGAGCAATATCCGCATTTAATTCTGACCTTTTCTGTTCAACCGGGCCGCCGTTATATGGACCTGTTTTGAGGCATGGCAACAAGTTAAGAGTGGACAGCGACTTTTGCATTCTAGCGGTGAGCGAGAGGAAGTGGTAGGCGAAAATCAAACGAGCGGGCAGGAAAAGAGCAAGGTTGCCACGATGTGGAAGCATCTGGAACAATGAAATACGCACACTGCCATGCCAACGGGCCGCCTAGGCGGCTCGTTGGCAGCTTGGCGACGAGGCCGGTTCTGATACACAGGCGACGTCGCGGCTTATTCGTCAGGCATATCAAGTAACTCGGTGCTGTTGAGCAACTCCCGGACAACGCTGGTGGCAAAGCTGCCTGCGGGCAGCCAGAATTGCATCTCCAGCGTGGCCTCATCCTGCCAGCGCCAGCGCAGGTCGCGCGGAACCACCAGCATCGCCCGGCGCCCGGCATCCACGCGCTCACGCTCAAGCAGACCGCGCAGCTCACCGGCATCGGCCAGGCACTGCTGTTCAAAAGCCAGCGCATCCGCCTGAGGGCCGGGCTCGCCCTGCCCCGGTAACGGTGCCGTAATGCGAAGCGCATGCTGATTAACACGCGTCTGCAGCTCGGCCAGCTCTTCCGGCTGGGCAACGAACCAGCTGCCGCGACCGGTAAGCTGCAGTGCATCCCCGTTCATAACCTGGGTTAATCCGCCCTGCTGCGCTAAACGCATGCTGGTCACCTGATTAAACAGCGCACTGCGCGCCGCCGAGAGCATCAGTCCGCGCTTGCTGCGATCGCGTATCTGAATCTCGTTCCGCGCTAACTTTGCTGCCGTCACCAGGTTATTGCCGTTGCGGCCAAAGCGTTGTTCGCCAAAATAGTTGGGCACGCCGTTATCACGGATGCTAACCAGCCGCGCCTCTGTTTCCTCACGATGGCTGACCTGCCGGATCACCAGCCGGAATGCATTTCCCGCCAGGGCACCGATGCGCAGCTTGCGCTTATGGCGCACCACCTCAAGTATGTCAACGCCGTCCAGCGCAAACCCCGCCAGAACGGGCATGGAATTGCCGGGGACGCGAAAGCAAAGCGTCTGTTCAGTGACCGCGTGGCGATCTTTCATGCCCGCATAGCTCAGGTCGCGTACGCTGACCTTCATAAACTTCGCCAGTGCTTCGGCAACAAAACGGGTATTGGCGCCGCTTTTGCGAATGCGCACCAGCACGTGCTCACCCTCGCCATCCGGCTGATAACCCAAATCTTCCACGACCACGAAATCTTCCGGTGTCGCTTTAATCACGCCTGTCGCCTTTGGCGTACCCTGCAGGTAGTGCAGCGTCATGCCGGTTCTACTTTCAACAGTAAGGCCACCGCTTCACAGGCAATACCTTCACCCCGACCGGTAAAACCGAGTTTCTCGGTGGTGGTGGCTTTAACGTTAACCTGGTCCATGTGGCAGCCCAGATCTTCGGCAATGTTAATGCGCATTTGCGGCACGTGCGGCAGCATTTTAGGTGCCTGGGCAATCAGCGTGACATCGACGTTGCCAATGCAGTAGCCTTTAGCCTCAATGCGACGCCATGCTTCACGCAACAGCCCGCGGCTGTCCGCGCCTTTGAACGCCGGATCGGTGTCCGGGAACAGCTTGCCAATATCGCCCATGGCCACCGCGCCCAACAGCGCATCGGTGAGCGCATGCAGCGCCACATCACCATCGGAATGGGCAATAAAGCCATACTCAAATGGGATTCGCACACCGCCAATCACCAGCGGACCTTCTCCACCGAAGGCGTGAACGTCAAAACCGTGACCGATACGCATTATGTGCTCTCCTTTGACTGAATCTGACTGAGATAAAAAGCCGCCAGGGCTAAGTCTTCCGGGCGGGTAACTTTGATGTTGTCGCTACGGCCTGTTACCAGCTCAGGATGATAACCGCAGTACTCCAGCGCCGAGGCTTCGTCGGTAATGGTCGCCCCTTCTTTCAAGGCTCGCATCAGGCTGGCCGTCAGTAAGGCACGGGGGAAAAATTGCGGGGTTAAAGCGTGCCACAGGTTGTCGCGATCGACAGTGTGCGCAATCGCCGCCTGACCAGGCTCGCCGCGTTTCATGGTGTCACACACGGGTGCCGCCAGAATGCCGCCCGTTTTGCTGGTTTCCCGCAACTGCAGCAGACGATCCAGGTCGTCAGGATGCAGGCAAGGCCGTGCCGCATCGTGAACCAGCACCCAGCTGGCACCCTGAGCTGCCTGCAGGCCGGCCAGAACCGACTCCGCGCGCGTATCGCCCCCGATGACGCAAATCACGCGCGGATCGTCTGCCAGGGGCAAAGCAGCAAAGTGCCGATCGTCTGGGCTTAACGCGACGATAACCTGCGAGACGGCTGGATGGGAAAACAGACGGGCAATGCTGTGTTCCAGAAGGGTGTGCTGACCAATCGTCAGATACTGTTTAGGGCAGGTTGCCTGCATGCGGCTGCCGATACCGGCAGCGGGCACAACGGCAATCACATCCGCAGAGTGGGACCGATTGTTCATGTTTTATCGTTGTTGGTTTTGCGCGGCTTGTTGCGCGTTGCGTTTGTTCTGGTCAGGGACCAGACGATAGAAGGTTTCACCAGGCTTAATCATGCCTAATTCGCTGCGTGCGCGTTCCTCAATCGCTTCAGAGCCGCCATTGAGATCGTCAATTTCAGCAAAGAGTTGATCGTTGCGCATTTTCAATTTGGCGTTATTCGCCTTTTGTACCGCAACGTCATCGTTGACGCGCGTAAAGTCATGGATGCCGTTCTTACCCAGCCACAATGAATATTGCAGCCAACCCAACAGCACCAACAGCAGTAACGTCAGTTTTCCCATCCCGCCCCCTAAAAACGGCCCAATCATCCCATAACTTTACCCAGGACTCCACACTGGCAGTAAAAATGGCGTGCAATGCCGTTTATGCAGACAAAAAAGGGAGGAAAAGATCGGACGCAAAGCAGGAAAACTTTTGTAACCTGCTGCTGCGTTTGGACATCAGTGTCCTTACCAGCGGGACAGAAACAGGAACAGTAACCAGAACTGACAGGCCACCGCAGCAACGCAGATCAGAACGGTCCAGAGCAGTTGCCCACGGAGCCAGGTATTCAATACCATCCCTGTGAGAACGGAAACGGGAAACAGGGCCAGGAAAAAGGGCCACGTGTAGAGGAAGAAAAACAGCGTGCTGGAGCCGTACAACAGGAAAGGTATGGCAAGCGCGCACCAGTAACAGATAAAGCCAATGACGCCTCCAGGAAGGACGGAACGAGGCTCATCCGGTGTACGGTGGTCTTTGCGTGCCAGCATGGGAGTAATGTTCTGCATAAATATCCTGTCAACGCGAAGGCGGCAAAACGAAAGGCGCTTTGCCGCTGTCTGTTCAGGAACTGATAATATCGCGCTGACGCAGCAGATCTAACAATTGGGCCGTCAGTTTTGTAACCAATTGTTCCCCGTTAAGCCAGATTTCTGGCTGGTCCGGCGCTTCATAAACGCTGTCTATTCCGGTGAAATTCTGTAACTCGCCTGCACGGGCTTTTTTGTACAACCCTTTAGGATCGCGCGCTTCACACACTGCCAGCGGCGTGTCGACAAAAACCTCGATAAACCGGTCGCTGTCCAGCAGATCGCGCACCATCTGGCGCTCGGCACGGTGCGGTGAGATAAAGGCGGTAAGGACGACCAAACCGGCATCCACCATCAGTTTGGCTACCTCGCCTACACGGCGGATATTCTCTTTACGATGTTCATCGCTAAAGCCCAGATCGCGACACAACCCGTGACGGACATTATCGCCGTCCAGCAGATAGGTGCTGACACCGATGCGGTGTAGCGCCTGCTCCAGCGCCCCCGCAACGGTGGATTTACCGGACCCCGAAAGGCCGGTAAACCACAGTACCACGCCCTGATGGCCATGTTGCTGTTCGCGTGCCTGCTGCGTAACCGGATGGTCATGCCATACTACGTTTTCATCGTGTTGGGCCATTACTGACCGCCCAGCAGATCGCGCGCATTCCAGTGCGGGAAGTGGCGACGGACCAGTGCATTAAGCTCGAGTTCGAACGCGCTGAACTCGCCGTTGTGCTGCGGCCGATCGTTCAGTGGCTCATGAATCAGCCCCGCGCCTACGGTGACGTTACTCAGACGGTCAATAATGATCATGCCGCCGGTTACGGGATTTTGCTGATAGCTGTCAAGCACCAGCGGCTCATCAAACGTAAACTCAGCAAGGCCAATCCCGTTCAGCGGCAGATTGTCCACCTGCCGTTTCTCCAGTGAATTAATCTCAACCTGGTGAATGACCTTTTCCACTCGTCCACGGGCTTTCTTACCGGCGATTTTTACATCGTAGCTCTGCCCGGCCTGAAGCGGCTGCTCTGCCATCCACACCACATCGACGGTGGCGGACTGAACGGCGCGCAGCTCGGCGCTGGCGTCCACTAACAGATCGCCACGGCTGATATCGATTTCGTCGTTCAGGACCAGCGTAATGGCCTCGCCCGCTCCCGCTTCCTGCAGATCGCCGTCAAAGGTCACAATGCGGGCAATGGTGGACTCCACGCCTGAAGGCAGGACTTTAACGCGCTGTCCCACTTTCACCACGCCAGAGGCCAGCGTACCGGCATAACCGCGGAAGTCGAGATTGGGACGATTAACATACTGCACCGGGAAACGCATCGGCTGGTGATCCACCACCGCGTTTAACTCCACGGTTTCCAGAACGTCGAGTAACGTCGGGCCGCTGTACCACGGCATGCTCTGGCTCTGTGAGGCGACGTTTTCGCCTTCCAGCGCCGACATCGGCACAAAGCGAATATCCAGATCTTCAGGCAACTGGCCGGCAAAATCGAGGTAATCCTGCTTGATCTGCTCAAACACAGACTGCTGGTAATCCACCAGATCCATTTTGTTTATCGCCACAACCAGATGCTTGATGCCCAGCAGCGTCGAAATAAAGCTGTGGCGACGCGTCTGATCCAGTACGCCTTTGCGGGCGTCGATCAGCAGGATCGCCAGGTCACAGGTTGATGCGCCCGTTGCCATATTGCGGGTGTACTGCTCATGGCCTGGCGTGTCAGCGATGATGAACTTACGCTTTTCGGTGGAGAAATAGCGATAGGCGACATCAATGGTGATCCCCTGCTCGCGCTCGGCCTGTAAACCATCGACCAGCAGCGCCAGATCCAGTTTCTCGCCCTGGGTGCCGTGACGTTTGCTGTCGCTTTGTAATGAAGACAGCTGATCTTCATAGATCTGACGCGTGTCATGCAGCAAGCGGCCAATCAGCGTACTTTTGCCGTCATCGACGCTGCCGCAGGTCAGAAAACGCAGCAGGCTTTTATGTTGTTGTGCGGTCAGCCAGGCTTCAACGCCGCCCTGTTCGGCAATCTGTTGTGCAATTACGGTATTCATCTGGCGTCTCCTTAGAAATAACCCTGACGTTTTTTCAGTTCCATCGAACCGGACTGATCGCGGTCAATCACACGGCCCTGACGCTCGCTGGTGGTGGAAACCAGCATCTCTTCAATAATCTCAGGCAAGGTTTGCGCTTCAGATTCCACCGCACCGGTCAACGGCCAGCACCCAAGGGTACGGAAACGAACCATGCGCTGTTTGATCACTTCACCTGGCTGGAGGTTAATTCGATCGTCATCGATCATCATCAACATGCCATCACGTTCCAGTACGGGACGCGGCGCGGCCAGATAAAGCGGCACGATCTCAATGTTTTCCAGGAAGATGTATTGCCAGATATCCAGCTCGGTCCAGTTAGACAGCGGGAAAACACGGATGCTCTCACCTTTGTTAATCTGGCCGTTGTAGTTGTGCCACAGTTCCGGGCGCTGATTTTTTGGGTCCCAGCGGTGAAAACGGTCACGGAACGAGTAAATACGCTCTTTGGCACGTGACTTCTCTTCATCCCGACGGGCGCCGCCGAAGGCCGCATCAAAGCCGTACTTGTTCAGCGCCTGCTTCAGGCCTTCGGTTTTCATAATGTCGGTGTGCTTGGCGCTGCCGTGCACAAAGGGGTTGATCCCCATCGCCACCCCTTCGGGATTGCGATGTACCAACAGCTCCGCGCCCATCGCTTTGACGGTGCGGTCGCGGAATTCATACATCTCGCGAAATTTCCAGCCGGTGTCCACGTGCAGCAACGGGAACGGCAACGTGCCTGGGTAGAAGGCCTTACGCGCCAGATGCAGCATGACTGAGGAATCCTTGCCGATGGAATACATCATGACCGGATTGCCGAATTCGGCTGCCACTTCGCGGATAATATGGATGCTCTCCGCCTCCAGTTGGCGCAGATGAGTGAGTCGTTTTTGGTCCATCGTTTTTCCTCTCAAGCCAGATTGACAACGGCGGACTCGCGAGCCCCCTGCTGTGCCGAATGCTGAAACCAGGCCAGTTGCCCGTGTAAATTAACCACTTCCCCAATCACCAGCAGGGCCGGGGAAGGCGCTGACGCTGCCAGCGTCTCCAGATGTTCGAGTGTGCCGGTCAATACCTGTTGATCCGGTCGGGTACCGCGCCCAATCACCGCAACCGGTGTTGAGGCGGCGCGCCCATGAAGAATAAGCTGCTGGCTGATGTGAGCCGCCTTGACAGCGCCCATGTAGATCGCCAGCGTCTGACGGGCACGCGCGAGGGATGGCCAGTCAATATCATCGCCATCCGGACGGCAGTGTCCGGTGATAAACAGCACGCTTTGTGCGTAATCACGGTGCGTCAGCGGAATGCCGGCATAGGCGGTAGCCCCTGCGGCGGCCGTTACGCCAGGCACGACCTGGAATGGAATGCCCGCTTGCTGCGCCGCCTGCAACTCTTCGCCGCCGCGGCCAAAAATAAAGGGATCGCCGCCTTTAAGGCGCACCACACGTTTGCCTTTCTGCGCCAGCTGCACCATCAACTGGTTAATTTCGTCCTGCGGCAGGAGATGGGCGCTGGCACGCTTGCCTACGCAGATACGATCGGCATCGCGCCGGACCAGATCGAGCACCTCATCGCTGACGAGATGATCGTAGAGCACCACGTCCGCCAACTGCATCACCTGCAGTCCGCGCAGGGTTAACAGGCCGCTGTCGCCGGGCCCCGCGCCAACCAGAATAATTTCGCCCTGTCGGGGCGGCTGATCGCCCAGTTCGCTATCCAGCGTCTGTTTAGCGGCCGTAACGTCGCCCGTCGCCATCTGACTGGCAAAACGGCCATTAAATATTCTTTCCCAGTAACGACGGCGATCGGACATACGGCTGAAGCGAGCTTTGACTTTGTCACGCCACTGACCCGCCAGCTCGGCCATTTGGCCCAGATGGGATGGCAGCAGCGTTTCGAGTTTCTCGCGCAGCATGCGGGCCAGCACCGGCGCGGTGCCACTGGAGGAGATCGCCACGACCAGTGGCGAGCGATCAACAATAGAGGGGAAAATAAAGCTGCATTTAGGCTGATCGTCTACCACGTTTACCAGCTTGTGGCGGGCATTCGCTTCGTCATAGACCTGCGCATTCAGCGCATTGTCATCGGTAGCGGCAATGACCAGAAAGACCTTGTCGAGCTGAGCGGGTTCAAAGGACGTGGCCAGCCATTCAAGCTGCTGTTCATCCAGCAAAGCCTGTAACTCGGGGCAGAGTTCGCGTGAGGCGATTTGAATGCGCGCCCCGGCCCGACGCAGCAGCTCAATCTTGCGCGCCGCGATATCTCCGCCGCCGACGACCAGTACGGGTCGACCTGCGAGATCGGCAAAAAGAGGCAAATAATCCACGTTAACCCTAGTGTTGTTACGAAGCGTTATCGCGACTATACGTTCACAGGTTTATTGAGATGAAATTACGAATTGGAATGAGATGTTACCGAATGGAATAACGCCCGGCAAAAGCTCAGAACAAAATGTGCTTAGCGAATGATCTTATGAGGCTTTCCGGACGATTCAAATTGTGTAATCACCGTCACAGTTTCATACTAGGCACAAAAAAATATGGCCCTTTTTTACGGAATGATCCACAAGGAACCCGACATGTCTGCCTTTCTCCGCCTGGCCGTACTGCTTGGCGGCTGCATTATTTTCAGCGCTCAGGCCGTGACCGACCTGACCGGGCACTTTGCTGAGCAACAGGTTCGTCATATTGCCACCTATTTTCCCGGCCGCATGAGCGGAAGCCCGGCTGAACTGATGGCGGCCGACTATCTGCAGCAGCAGTTTACCCAACTCGGTTTTGAAACTAATACCCGGCAGTTTAATACCGGCTACAGCTGGCATGAAAATGACGGCACCTCGCGCTGGCATAAGCTTACTGCTACATCGGTTATTGCCGCGCGTGAAGGCAGTGCGCCCCAGGAAATCCTGGTTGTCGCCAGCCTGGATACCTGGATTCCGCTTACCCGCAGTGAAACCGCGCGCAGCGTAGGCGGATTGCGTTTGCAAGGCGTTGATGACAATGCATCCGGGCTTGGCGTGATGCTGGAACTGGCCCGGCAGATGAGTCATAAACCGCTCCATTATGGCGTGCGCTTTGTCGCGCTCAGCGCCAGCGAATCACAGTTGCACGGCATGGAAGACTATGTGGCACGCATGAGTGAGAAAGAGAAAAAAAATACGCTGCTGGTGATCGATCTCAACAGCCTGATTACGGGCGACCACCTTTATTTCAACAGCGGCATCAACACGCCGCGCGCCGTGCGTAAACAGACCAGCGAACGCGCCTTACTGCTGGCTCGCCGCTATGGCATTTCTGCCGTCAGTCGTCAGATGAAGAGCACTGATTTTCAGGGCATCAATCCTTTCGACGCGGCAGGATTCCCTTTGCTTGATGTCACTGCGCGAAACTGGAACCTGGGCAGCAAGGATGGTGAACAGCAACGCACCCGTTCCCGGCATTTCCCGGATGGCACGACCTGGCATCAGACCGATCGCGATAATCTGGATTTTTTAGATCACTGGCTACCCGGCCGGATTGGTCTTCGTACCCATGACAGCGTTAAAGTGCTGCTGCCATTGCTGAGCGAGTTAACCAACCCCAAAGTGTGAGGACAGACGATGTATGTCATTTACCTGAGTTATTTTCGACCCATCGAGGAAGTGGAAGCCCTGCTGGCACCCCATATAACGTGGCTGGATCGCTATTTTGACAACGGTGAGTTTATTGCTGCCGGCCGCAAAGATCCCCGCACGGGCGGCATGATCATGGTAAGAGACATGGATCGCGCCCGGCTGGATACGATTCTGGCGGAAGATCCCTTTGTCGCCGTGGCCCATTATGAGGTCACAAAGGTCAACGTGACGCGCACAGCCGATGCGTTTGCGGGGCTGAAAGACCTGTAGCCCCTGAGCCAACAGCGCCGGGCGCCTCGTTTCCCCACGCGGCGCTGCTTTCAACTTGCCCGTCGGCTCAGGTAAAGTCAGACAGCTTCTGACCCGCGTTAATTAAGGTTTTCAGCAGCATCTGACGCCGCGCTTCTGGTGTATCCCGGCTTACCATAAAACAGATGGCCGCCACCGCCAGATCGTTGCGGGCGCGAATAGGCGCAGCCATACAGCAGGTAAAGCTCTCTGACAGCCCTTCCGTCATCGAGTAGCCAAGATGCCCGGCCCGGTGAATGTCAGCCAGAAAGTCCTGCTTATCCAGCACCTTCCCGTTCGCCAGCTGGTAATCCTCTTCTGGGATCAGGGCCAAAATCGCCTCATCGCTCCAGTTACTCAGCAGCAAGCGGCCGGTGGCTGTCCAGGGAATCGGGATTTTAACGCCGATATCGGAGGTTATCTTGAACGGATGGGCATTGCTCTCTGACAGCACCACCGTGTATTTATTGCCTTCCAGCATACACAGCTGCACGGTTTCACCATGCTCAGCAACCATCTCGATCATTAACTGATGGGCACGACGGATCAGGGGATTGTGCGCCATATAATCTGCACCGTAATAGTGCATTTCACGGCCAAAATAGATACTGCCTTCCGAATCAATTTCGACCAGCCCCGCCTCACTCAACAGATTAACCAGTTCATACACGCTTGAGCGGGGCGCGCCCGTCGCCTCGATCAGTTCACGCATCGCCATGGGCTGGCGGGCAACGTGTAACTGACGAAAAATCGCGATCACACGGTCCACGCCACGTGCTCTGGCGGGTTTATCTTCCTGCATACCCTTATTCTCCTGCCGGGATCGTCACGTTAAGGTTGATGTAATACATCATACACAGCCCACTTTGTTTTACCTACGGTCGCGCACGCTATCCCGCCTTTTCTTTTTTTCGCGACATGCTATTTATCAGGGCACCAAAAGAGCGCACTCAATAATGATAAAAAGAGATCTTCATCACCATTTATTTAAAAAACTTATCATTAATGGCAAATATTCGTGAAGCCAGTTGTAAAGCATCAAAATAATCCCTGATCAGGCTATTGCAAAAGAAATAACATTGTGCAAATCTCGACCTATCCGGTATTGCAGATTTGATTCCGGTATATCAGACAAGCTACAGGAATGATTCTAAGGGCACAAGCATGACAATCAAGCGCTATGGCACAGAGGGCGGTGTCGGTACCGGAGGACAAAAGCTGCCTTTTGCCCGTGCGGTAGAAGCCGACGGCTGGCTGTATATCTCAGGGCAGACGCCAATGAAAGGCGGCGAGGTCGTTGAAGGCGGCATCATTGAGCAGACGCGCCTGGCCTTCGACAACTGTCTGACCATTATGCAGGAAGCAGGCTATCGGATTCAGGATGTGGTGCATGTGACGGCTGTCCTGACGGATGCACGTTACTTCAGCTCATTTAATAAAGTGTTTAGTGAGCTTTTTCATGATAACCCGCCCGCCCGTATTTGCAGCGTGCAGGACCTGGTTGTGGATTGCAAAGTCGAAGTCGATATGACGTGTTTTAATGCCGAACGGAAATAAAAGCTGATTCTTATCTCCCCGGCCAGAAATAAACGCATTCGGTATAAAAGTGATAATTAAAAAACGTCTCTCCACATTATTTAATAATGTTGGTGATATCCCTCTTTTATTTGAGAGCAGAAATATGAATACCACTTTCCAGCAAAATGTATTCACCCGGTTCCTGCCTGCCCTGTTCACCGTGGTGGCACTGGCCGGTTGTACGCCAACGGACAATAAAAATGAAACCGCAGGTGCCGCACCGGCATCCACGCTGCAAACCGTGCTTCAGCGTGGCACGTTGCGGGTGGGTGACTGCCTGAGCTTTGCGCCCTTCGGTTTTTACGATAAAGCCGGTAATCCCGACGGTTACGATGTGGATCTGGCCAAAGCCCTGGCAAAAGCGATGGGGGTAAAGCTCGAAATGGTGAATACCACCAGCGCTAACCGCATTCCTAATCTGCAAACCAATAAAGTGGATGTCGTGTTCTGTAATTTCACCCGCAACCTGGAGCGCGCCAAAGAGATTGGTTTTACTCAGCCTTACGTGGTGGCCAGTGAAGCGATGCTGGTTCGCAAAGTAAGCGGAATCAAATCGGCCCACGACATGGCAGGAAAAACCATCGCGACGGTCAAAGGCTCGACCAACGGCGACGAAGTTCGCAGCATGGGGATCGATGTAAAAATCCAGGAATATGATTCCTCTCAGGCAGCAATTCTGGCCGTGAAGCAGGGTCAGGCAGATGCCATGATTGAAGATAATAACTTCCTCGCCTATCAGGCCAAACTCGACCCAACACTGGAAGTCACTAATGAAGCCCTGGTTCCGCTGGAATACAACGCGTTCGGCGTCAAGCAAGGCGATCAGGTGTGGACGAACTATCTCAACGAATTCCTGTTTGAAATTAACGCATCAGGTGAGAACGCTCAGCTCTACCAAAAATGGTTTGGCAGTAAGCCTCGCTATCCGCTGAATCCGCAGTTCTGACAGAAGAGGACACAGGTCACGCCTGTGTCCTCCTGAGGAGGCTTTCTATGCGCTACCAATGGCTGACACTCTGGCAATATGCCGATACCTTTCTCGCCGCGACCTGGTTAACGCTTCAGGTGACGTTGCTGGCTTTTATGCTGGCGCTGGCGCTGGGACTGCTGGCCGCGCTGGCGAAATCTGCGACTTTTGCGCCTTTGCGCTGGTTGAGCCACGGCTACGTTGAATTTATTCGTAACACGCCCGTGTTGCTGCAGATTTTTATCGTCTTTTTCGGGCTTCCCTCGCTGGGCATTACCATGAGCGCCTTTACCGCGGGCGTACTGGCGCTGGGGATTAACGTCGGTGCCTATCTGGCTGAGGTTTTTCGCGCCGGTATTCAGTCCGTCCCCAAAGGTCAGTTGGAAGCCGCCTGGATTCTTGGCATTAGTCGTCGCCAGCGATTTTTAAACGTGGTCATGCCACAGGCCGCGCGCGCCGTCTGGCCCGCGATTATTAACAACCTGATTCAGCTACTGTTGGGCACCTCACTGCTGTCAGCCATTGCGCTACCGGAGTTGACGGGAACCGCAACGGTCATCAATGCGCGTACGCTGCTCTACATTCAGACATTCAGCGTCGTCGCGCTGGTCTATCTGTTTCTCAGTAACCTGTTTTCCTGGCTGGGCAATGTCGCGGGACGCCGACTGTTTATGCCGCCGCTGGTTGTCTCGGTCAAACGGCCCATCTGGACGCAGGCGAAAAGAATGTTTTCCCATACGATTAAACGGGAGCCAGCCCAATGAGCGAATTGATCCTCAGCAGTCTGCCGCTCCTGTGGCGCGGTCTGGTGATTACGTTATTGCTGTCGGTCGCTGCCATTGCGGGCAGCACGTTGCTGGGTTTACTGGCCGCGATTTTGCGTACCAGCCGCATCCCTGTCGCCCGGCAAATTGCCGTGATCTATACCGAGCTGTTTCGCGGCACGCCCGTGCTTATCACGCTGATGTTTATTTACTTTGGCGTGGCTTATTTCGGGTATGACATCAACCTGTTTGCCGCAGGCATTTTGGGCCTGAGCATTTATCAGGGCGCTTACATTGCCGAGATTTTTCGTGGCGGGATTGAAGCCGTGCCGAAAGGACAGTGGGAAGTTTCGTGGATCCTTGGGCTCTCCAGGCGGCAAACTTTCACCAGCGTGATTCTGCCGCAAACTCGCGGCATCGTATTGCCGCCGCTGGTGGGTCAGTATCTGTCGCTGATTAAAGATACCTCTATCGTCAGCATGATAGGCATGTCGGAACTGATGCATCAGGGCCAGGCCATCGTCGATCGCATCGGACAGCCCGTAGTGGTTTATGGTCTGGTTGCCCTGCTCTATTTCGTTATCTGTTTTCCGCTTTCCCGCTGGGTCCAGCATCAGCAAACCAGGAACTCGTTATCATGAAAAATGCAGCCATTACTCTGAGCCGGATTACGAAGTCATTTGGCGCTACGCAAGTTCTGAAAGAGATCAGCCTTGATGTCTCGCCCGGAGAGGTGCTGGTGCTGATCGGCGCATCCGGTTCCGGTAAAAGTACCGTACTACGGATCATGAGTGGTCTGGAAAAGGCCGACGGCGGCGAAATTTGGGTTAACGACGTTCCGCTGCACGACCCAAAACGCAATCGTGATATTTGTGGTCAGGTGGGCATGGTGTTTCAGCAGTTCAACCTGTTTCCTCATAAAACCGCCCTCGGCAATGTCACCCTGGCACTGATAAAAGCGCAGAAGCTGTCAGTGGCCGAGGCGAATTCGCGCGGGATGGCAGCGCTGGAGCGCGTTGGACTGGCTGACCGCGCCGATCACTACCCTTCTCAGCTCTCCGGGGGACAGCAACAACGTGTGGCCATTGCGCGCGCCCTGGCGGTGCAGCCAAAAATCATGTTCTTTGATGAAGCCACGTCCGCTCTCGATCCTGAATTAGTGGGTGAAGTGATGGAAGTGATGCGCGGGCTGGCGCGCGAGGGCATGACAATGGTGGTGGTGACCCACGAAATGGGGTTTGCCCGGAAAACAGCCGATCGCGTTGTTTTTATGGATCAGGGCGTGATTGCTGAGCAGGGTAAGCCGGACGACATTTTTGTTCATCCGCAGAATCCGCGCACGCAACAGTTTCTGTCACGCGTGCTTGAGCACTAAGGAGCCGCCATGTCTTTACATTTTCCGCTGATCGCAGACGCGAAGCTGGACACTGCGCAGCCGTCGCCCCGCTTTAAATCGGTTGCCGGTGAGGGCGATGCTCCCCTTAAGATCGGCACCGCCGTGCTGAGTAGTAAAGATGTCTTTTCGCCCGTCATGGTAATGAAACAGTCCGCTCTGGAAAACAACCTGCGGCAGTTAGCAGCGTTTTGCCAGGAGAAAGGCGTCATGCTGGCAGCACATGGCAAAACCTCAATGGCACCGGCAGTCTTACGCCGGGCCGTGACCCAGGGCGGCGCGTGGGGGATCAGCGCAGCAACACCTGCTCAGGTGCGCGCCCTGCGCCATTTCGGTATCCGAAACGTGTTTCTGGCAAACGAATGTGTCGATCCTGGCGGAATTCGCTGGATTGGTGAATGGCAGCGTCGGCATCCTGACCACGGCTTTCTCTGTTACGTTGACTCCCTGGCGGGCGTCACGCTGCTGGAGCAAAACCTGGGCGACACGGCCATTGCGGTCTTGATTGAAGTGTCGATTCCCGGCGGCAGGACAGGATGCAGAACCGAAGAGGAGGTACTGGCGATTGCTGAGCGCATCGCCCAAAGTCGCCATCTTCATCTTGTGGGTGTCGCAGGCTATGAAGGCGCGCTGGGTGCCGGGCGGGATGCGGCTGGCATGGCGTTAATTCAGCACTACTGCAACGTTATGCTGGACTGCGCCAGAATGCTGGCTGAACGCCAGCTGTTCCACAGCAAGACGATTCTGCTCAGCGCAGGCGGGGGGGCGTGGTTTGATGTGGTGACAGACTGTTTTACCCAGGCCGTTTTGCCGCTGCCGGTTCAGCCTTTGATTCGCTCGGGTGCCTATATGGCACACGACAGCGGGCTCTATTCGCGTATTGCGCCTTTTTCCCAGCCCGGCGCTGACCACCATTTTGAAGCGGCCCTGGAAATCTGGGGGCGCGTGCTTTCCCGCCCTGAATCTGGTCTGGCCCTGCTGGATTTCGGCAGACGGGACGTGCCTTTCGATCAGGATTTGCCCGTGCCTTTATGGATTCGCCAGCCGGATGGCACCGCGCCACGAATCGGCACGCATCTGCACATCAGTGAGGTTAACGATCAGCACGCCTATTTACGCGTGCCTGACGATGAATCGCTGATGCCGGGAGACTGGGTCGGATGCGGTATTTCTCATCCGTGCACGGCATTTGATAAATGGCGTTATCTACCCTTAGTGGATGATGAATACCGGGTGGTGGACAGCGTCGAGACGGCGTTTTGATCGCAGCCGACATCCTTCCCCTGAGGCGATGACGGAGGCCATAGCAAAACGGGCGACCCCAGAGGATCGCCCGTTACCAGAACTCAGCGCGTCAGTTAGCCTTCGTGCAGGCCGCACTCACGTTTCAGGCCAAAGAAACGCGTTTCTTCTTCTGCCATCCCCGGCTCCCACTTGCGCGTGGTGTGCGTATCTCCGACAGACAGATAGCCTTCCTCCCACAGCGGATGGTATTTCAGGTTGTGGGTTTGCAGATACTGATGAATCTGGCGGTTATCCCAGTCAATAATTGGCAGCACTTTAAACACGCCGCGCTGCACGCCCAGTACCGGCAATGTGGCGCGGCTGCCTGACTGATCGCGTCGCAGGCCCGCAAACCAGGTTTGGGCGCCCAGGGTTTCCAGCGCCCGATTCATCGGCTCAACTTTGTTGATCTGGTTGTACTGTTCAATGCCCTCTACCCCTTGCTCCCACAGCTTGCCGTAGCGGGCTTCCTGCCACGCTGGCGAGGTTTCCGCCCGGAACACCTGCAGGTTAAGGTTAAGCTGGTCAGCCAGTTCATCAATAAAGCGGTAGGTTTCCGGAAACAGATAACCGGTATCGGTGAGGATGACCGGAATATCCGGTTGTACGCGCGTCACCAGATGCAGCGATACCGCAGCCTGAATGCCAAAGCTGGACGAGAGCACGTAAGCCCCCGGCAGATTTTCCAGTGCCCAGCTTACACGCTCTTCAGCCGTGGCTTTTTCCAGTTGGGCGTTGGTTGCCGCCAACGCCATCGCGCGCTGGACCTTCGACATCTCATTCAGTGCTGCAAGATCGATACTCATTTTGCCTCCTGCCAGAAGTCGCGCGCAGGATCCAACACCGGCGTAACAATGCCAGCCCGAATCACGAAGTCACCAAAGCCTTCTGCGGCCTCGCGCTCTTTCGCCCAGCGACCTACCAGCTCATCAAGTGTGGCGAGAATTTCACTTTCAGTAATATTTTCGCGATACATACGTGGAATGCGCGTTCCGATGCGGTTACCCCCGATATGCAGGTTGTAACGGCCCGGCGCTTTCCCCACCAGGCCCACTTCTGCCAGCATGGCACGGCCACAGCCGTTCGGACAACCGGTAACGCGTAACACTATGTGCTCTTCGCCTACGCCATGGCTGTGCATGATCTCTTCGACTTTCGTCACGAAAGACGGCAGAAAACGTTCAGCCTCCGCCATCGCCAGCGGACAGGTTGGAAACGCCACGCAGGCCATCGAGTTTTCCCGCTGGGCCGTCACGTTTTCCATCAGGCCGTGTTCGCGGGCAATCGCTTCAATCTGCGCTTTTTGGCTTTCCGGCACGCCTGCCACAATCAGGTTCTGATTGGCGGTCAGACGGAAATCGCCCTGATGGATTTTGGCGATTTCCGCCACGCCGCTTTTCAGCGGACGTCCCGGATAATCCAGCAGACGACCGTTTTCGATGAACAGCGTCAGATGCCACTTGTTATCAATGCCCTTGATCCAGCCAATGCGATCGCCACGGGTGGTGAATTCGTAAGGACGTGTCGGCGCAAACGTGACACCGGCGCGCTTCTCGACTTCCGCCTTGAACGTCTCTACGCCTACGCGTTCCAGCGTGTATTTGGTTTTGGCGTTTTTACGATCGGTACGGTTGCCCCAGTCGCGCTGGGTCGTCACTACCGCCGCTGCCACATCCAGGATCTTATCGACCGGGAAGTAGCCAAATTCGCTGGCGGTACGCGCGTAGGTGGCTTTATTACCGTGCTCGATAGACAAGCCGCCGCCCACCAGCAGGTTAAAGCCCACCAGCTTGCCGTTTTCCGCAATCGCGATAAAGTTCAGATCGTTAGCGTGCAGATCAACATCGTTATGCGGCGGAATCACCACCGTGGTTTTAAACTTACGCGGCAGGTAGGTCTGGCCCAGGATCGGCTCTTCGTCGGTGGTCGCCACTTTTTCCTGATCCCACCAGATCTCGGCATAAGCGCGGGTTTGCGGTAGCAGATGCTCCGACAGCTTTTTGGCCCACTCATAGGCTTCCTGATGCAACTCAGACTCCACTGGGTTTGAGGTGCAGAGGACGTTACGGTTAACGTCATTCGCTGTCGCCAGCGCATCCAGCCCCACTTCGTGCAGCATCTGGTGCGTCGGCTTCACGTTCTTCTTCAGAATGCCGTGAAACTGGAAAGTCTGACGGTTGGTCAAACGGATGCTGCCGTAAAGGGTTTTATCGGTAGCAAATTTATCAATCGCCAGCCACTGTGTGGGCGTAATGATCCCGCCCGGCAGACGACAGCGCAGCATCATCGCATGGCGAGGCTCAAGTTTTTGCTCCGCACGTTCAGCACGAATATCGCGGTCATCCTGCTGGTACATGCCGTGAAAACGGATCAGCAGGAAGTTATCGCCGCTGAAACCACCGGTCAGGCCCTCGTCGAGGTCCTCAAGGATGGTACCGCGCAGGTAGTTGCTCTCTTTTTTTAAACGCTCAGCGTCGGTGAGTTTGCCTTCAACCACCAGCGGTCCAGGGTATTTTTCAGTCATTAGTAAACGTCTCGCTGATAACGGCGCTCAATGCGCAGCTCACTTAAAAATTCGTCAGCCGTTTCACGATCCATAGCGCCGTGTTCGACCACCACATCCAGTAATGCCTGCTCAACGTCTTTTGCCATCCGATTGGCGTCGCCGCAGACGTAAAGGTGCGCGCCTTCCTGTAACCAGCTCCACACCTCCGCACCCTTGGCGCGGATTTTATCTTGTACGTAAATTTTCTCGGCCTGATCGCGCGACCAGGCCAGATCGATATTCGTTAACAGGCCATCTTTCACGTATTTCTGCCATTCCACTTGATACAGGAAATCGTCAGTAAAGTGGGGATTGCCAAAGAATAGCCAGTTTTTACCGCTGGCGCCGTCGTTCTCGCGCTGCTGCATAAAGGCGCGGAACGGCGCAATACCGGTGCCAGGCCCAATCATAATGACCGGTGCATCCGGGTTGGCGGGCAGGCGAAAATTATCGTTGTGTTCGATAAACACGCGCACCTCACCGTCTTCTTCAATGCGATCCGCCAGCCAGGTGGAAGCGCCGCCGCCGCGCGGGCGCCCTTCAATATCAAAGCGCACGGCCCCCACGGTGATATGTACTTCGGTATCGGTTTCGGCCTGAGACGAAGCGATAGAGTAAAGACGCGGCGTTAACGGACGCAGCAAGCCGGATAACTGTTCTGCGCTCAGTTGAGCTGGTGCCAGACGAACCATATCAACAATCGGATAGCGTTGCGCATACTGCTGCAGTTTGGCTTTATCATCCACCAGCGACAGCAGTTCGTCGTTACGCGCTAAGGCTGCGTACTGCGCGACGATTTGCGCCGTATTGACCGTTAACTCAAAATGCTTCTGCAACGCCTCTGCCAGCGGTAACGTCTGGCCCTGCACCTCAACCGGCTCATCGCCTTTTAGCCACACCAGTTCAAGCAGCTCGTTAACCAGCGCGGCGTCATTCTCATACCAGACGCCCAGCGCATCACCAGGCTGGTAGCGTAACCCTGAATCGCCCAGGTCGATTTCGATATGACGCACATCTTTGTCCGAATCGCGCCCGGTAATTTTCTGGTTAACCGCCAGGCTGGCACTAAGCGGCTGCTCTTTAGTGTAAGGGCTGGTGAAGACTTCGTTCACGCTGCCGGCGACGGTTGCCGCACTCTGGGCCGGTGACGCTGCCGGTACGCGTTCTTTCAGTGCGGCAGTAATTGCCGCGCGCCAGGCGCTGGCCTGCTCGGCATATTCAACATCCGCATCGACCCGATCCAACAGTCGTTCTGCACCCAGCTCGGCCAGGCGGCTGTCAAAATCTTTGCCCGCTTTGCTGAAGAATTCATAGGAGGTATCGCCCAGACCAAACACGGCAAAGGCCGCGCCGTCCATTTTGGGCGCTTTCTTAGACATCAGGAATTTATGCAGCGCAACGGCCTCTTCCGGTGGTTCGCCTTCGCCCTGCGTCGAGGTCACGACAATCAGAATTTTTTCCTGGCCAATCTGCTTAAATTTAAAGTCGCCCGCGTTGACCAGATTCACGGTCAGTTTTGCCGCCTGCAGGTCATCGCGTAACTGCTCGGCTACCCGGCGGGCATTGCCGGTTTGTGAGGCAGAGAGCAGCGTAATCGCCGGGGTTTCAGCCTGCGCAGGCGCGCTGGCAACCGCCTGGCCTGGCGTTTGATTGACCATGCCCCAGAAATAGCCAGAGAGCCAGGCCATCTGAGTGGTGGAAAAATCTGTCGTTGCTGCCTGTAAACGAGCAAGTTGCTCCTGAGAGAGCGGAAGCATTGAGCCTGGTGCCTGAGTCGTCATCGCGATAAAAATTCCAGTAGCAGAAGTCCGGACCGAATAGTAGCGGAAGAGAAGAAAGGGTACAGGCTGCTATATTAACGATTAAATACGCCTTCGACATATCAAATAACCAAAATGACTAAATGGTTTTTCAGATAAAATTAATCGTTAAAAGTGGTAAGAATATTGAGAGTTAACACACTCAGGTAATCACGGCGCGCACTGGACTTTACGACGGGTGATCGCGGCAAATTGCTGGGTTAACAACAGGAAAACGGCCAGGAGCAACGACAGGTGCCAGGCATTATCACCGCGTTACCGCAAGCAATGGCGGAGCAGATTCTGCAAAAACTGGGGTTTAGCGCGCCTCCCGCCCCTGATGAGGTCGGACTGAGTGAGATATATCGCGCCTGGTGCCAGTCGGTACCCTTTGATAATCTTCGCCGCCGTCTAATGACTGACCACGACAGCGCCCTCCCCTTGCCCGGCAGCACGGCAACCGACTTTTTCACTCACTGGTTAACCTATGGCACAGGCGGCACCTGCTGGGCGGGCCATGGCGCGTTGCATGCCCTGCTGATACACGTGGGATTCAACGTGCAGTTTGGCCTTTCCACCATGCTGTCCTCACGTCCGGCGCCCGCAGGTTCCCCCGGTCATGGCATGCTGTTTGTTAACACGGATGCAGGCACGCGGGTGGTTGACAGCACGCTGCTCCATGGCCATCCGCTCCCGCTGGAAGCCAGGCTGAATCCCCATCCCGTCTGGGGCACACGCGTTTATGAGCGAGACGGCAGTTGGTACATACACTGGAAACCGCTGGGTCGGGCAGGAATCGACTGCAAAATTCTGACTACCTGCCTCCCCGTTGACGCGTTTCAGTCACGTCATCAACAGAGCCGACATAGCAGCCGCTTTGACGGTGCCTTGCTGATTCGCCGCGCCAGCGCCGGGAGCATCACCGGAATCGTGAAGGGAGAACGGGTTATCAGGGACCCTGAGGGAAAGGAAACCTTTACGCCGCTGTCACGTTCAGAGCAGCAACGGCTGCTGATTGAGGATTACGGCATAGCGGAAGCTATCGTGGCGCGGCTTCCGGCTGACGATCCGAGTCATGGCTGAGCGCATTGTGGGAAAGGCGCGCGAATCCTTTTACTATTCTGGCTTAATCGTCGTTTAACGGCGCTTAGCAGATGCGAAAAACTGCCCTTTCAGGTAGAATTCAGCCGTTTTTAATGCCTGAGAGCGATTATGTCTACCACGTTATTTAAAGAGTTCCAGTTCGAAGCCGCACACTATTTACCCAATGTGCCGGCAGGACACAAATGCGGCCGTCTGCACGGTCACTCATTCCTTGTTCGTCTGGAAATTACCGGTGAAGTGGATGCGCATACCGGCTGGGTCATGGATTTTGCTGAGCTGAAAGCGGCGTTTAAACCCCTCTATGACAGGCTCGATCACTATTATCTTAATGAGATCCCCGGACTGGAGAATCCCACCAGCGAAGTCCTGGCAAAATGGATTTGGGATCACATGAAGCCTCGCCTGCCGCTACTGAGTGCGGTGATGATCAAAGAAACCTGTACTGCAGGCTGCACCTATCGCGGTTAATCTGCTCTGTACGGCAGCGCAGGGCCGGTCACCCGCTGACTGACCTGTTGATCGGCCTGCTGCCGCCTCTCCTGCACGACATCAGCTGAACTCTCCTCCTCTGTCTGACGTCATCCTTCTGTCATCTTTCCCCACCAGGCTGTTCTCTCCTTCATTAAAGATCAAGAGAATCAACAATGAACCTGGTAAAACCGCTTTTTGCTTGTCTCTTTTTTATCACCGCCTCTGCCGCCGTTCAGGCGGAAAACATCCTCAGCTTTCCACAACCCGATTCACTGCCCGACGAATTCTATGCCGTGACGGAAATTCCCGCAGGCGGAATCATCAAATATGAAACCGATGCGAAAACCGGTTTTATCGTTGCCGATCGTTTTCAGTCGATGCCGGTCGCTTATCCGGCAAACTACGGTTCGCTGACGCAATCGCTGGGCGGCGATAACGATCCGCTGGATGTGATCTTCTACACCCGCGCCCCACTTGCGCCCGGGACATTAATTAAACTGCGCCCGATTGGCGTACTGAAAATGATCGACGGTGGCGAAGTGGATGACAAAATCGTGGCGGTTCCGGCCAGCAAAGTCGATCCGACCTATGATGCGATTCAGACGGTTGCCGATCTGCCAAAGCTGGAACAGCAGCGGCTGGAAGCGTTCTTTCGCGTCTATAAAGCGCTGCCGGAAGGGCGTAAAAACGTGGAGCTGAAGGGATTCGAAGACGCCAGCGCGGCCAAAGCGGAGATCAAACAGGCTTTTGAGGCCTGGAAAGCGAAGCAATAACGGTCAGGCGGCGAGAGGCCGCCTGAGTCTTATCAGGCGATGTTCAGATATTTATGTGTCTGCATCGACAGGCGCCAGTTGCGCGCAATACAGGTCTCAATACAAAGTTTTGTCGCCTCATTTTTGCGGCTAATTGGCTGCAGCGCAATGATTCGAGCTTTGCTGTCCTGAATGCCAGCCAGCAGGTCGTCTAACGCCTCCACATCACGTTGCCGGGCAACCGGATGTTTGATTTCATCCGCACGGCTCAGGGCCTGAGCCAGCACGTCGTATCCGCCGCGCATATTTACCTTCGGTGAAACGGTAACCCAGGTTTGTTCGGAACAGTGGATTTCATGGGTTCCGCTGGTTTCAATCTGGCATTGAAATCCTGCCGCCTCCAGCGATGCGGTCAGCGGGCGTAAATCGTAAATGGCCGGTTCGCCGCCAGTGATCACCACATGCCGGGCCGTCCAGCCCTGTTGCGCAATGCTGCTGAGCAGCGTCGCCGTATCGGCGTTGCCCCAGGCATCGCTTTCCACCGTTTTGACCAGAATATCGCCTAATGATGTTTCCCGATCCGCCTGTTTTTCCCAGGTGTGTTTGGTGTCACACCAGCTGCATCCTACCGGACATCCCTGTAAGCGGATGAAAATAGCCGGCACGCCGGTGTAATAACCTTCGCCTTGCAGCGTCTGGAACATTTCGTTAATCGGGTACTGCATAATGGTCTCTGTGGTTTTAGCAAAACGCGATTATCGCAGAACTCCGGGTTAAGATCATGTCAGGTGATGCGGCGTGGCTGACTCTGTCTAAGGCAAGCCGGATTTTTGCGTTTATCCAGAGGCGAATTTCACTGATTATTGTGAGCTGTTTAGCACTATTTGGCCCGTTGCTGGCTCTTTGTACTGCAAATTGATCGTCATCATTCCTCCGCTTACATCCCACTTTTAGCATCGCCTTTTGTCGCCAAAGATGTAAGGAAATAAACGATGACTGACTCTTCTCAATCCGAACCGCTCAAGGTCGGACCGGGCGCTTACCTGGCCTTGCTGTTTGCCATGGTGTTTTTCTCCGGTCTGCCTGGCGGAAAAGAGTGGTATGCCGTGTTTGACTTCACCACATTAAACGGGGCATTCGGAAAAGTGGTATCCGGTGTCAGTCTTCAAACCGACACCCTGGATGTCGCGCAAAGCGCCTTTCGGGGAAAAGGCGGTTATGGGGCAATGGATGGGTTCCTGTTCGCATTTGGGTTGATCCCTGCTGTTATGTTTGCGTTAGGCATGATCAACGTGCTTGAGCACTACGGCGCACTTCGTGCAGCCCGTAAGCTACTTACCCCGCTACTGCGGCCTCTGATGGGGATCCCAGGCTCAACCGGGCTGGCCATGATTGGGAGTCTGCAAAGCACGGATGTTGACGCATCATTAACCCGCGTACTGGCTGATGAAGGGCAGATCACGGAAAAAGAAAAAATAATTTTTACTATGTTTCAGTTTTCCGCTGGCGCGATGATTACCAACTTTTTCTCCTCCGGTGCGGTGCTGTTTACCCTGGTAGCGCTTGATGGCTCGCATGCCGTTCCAGCCTCAATTGGTCTGTGCGTGGCGGTAATGTTCGTCATGAAAATCGTGGGCGCTAATCTGGTTCGCCTGATCCTGACGATCGGCGAACGCAGACAAGGTACAGAGGTAAAAAATGACTGACTCAGCTAAACCGATGATCACCGATGTCTTTGTGGCCGGAGCGCGAAAAGGCTGGACCATCGCGACGACCAGCACACTGCCTAACGTTCTGATGGCCTTCATTATTATTTATGCCCTGGAACTCACCGGCACGCTGGCTGGCATGGCATGGCTGTTCGGCCCCCTGATGCGGCTTTTCGGCCTGCCGGGCGAGGCCGCCGCGGTGCTCATTGGCGGCTGGATGTCCATGGGCGGTGGCGTGGGCGTTGCCATCAGTTTATTTGAGCGAGGGATTCTGACCGGTGCCCATCTGGCTATCCTGGCGCCAGCCATCTACCTGATGGGTTCACAGGTCCAGTACGCTGGACGCATTCTTGGCGTGATCGGCATTCCAGCAAAACGTATCCCTTTGATGATTGCCCTGTCGGTGCTGAATGCCTTCGGCGCCATGATAGTTATGCGACTGATGATTGCGGAGTAACCTATGGAATTAACACAGTATCTTCAGGAACTGGAACAGGTTGTCAATATTGACTGCGGAACGGGCTCGGTGGAAGGCGTGGAACAGGTATACCAGCACTTTCAGCAATGGTATCAACAGGATGGCTGGCACTGTCAGCGTGTTGAGCTGGACGACAAGGTGGGCCCGGGCCTGCTGGTCACCAACAAACCTGATGCAGAGCATTATGATGTTTTACTGGTGGGGCATATGGATACCGTTTTTCCTGTGGGAACGGTGGCTGCACGTCCTTTCTCTCTTGAGGGCGATCGCGCCAGAGGCCCCGGCGTGGCGGACATGAAAGGGGGATTGCTGACCATTCTCTGGGCTTTACGTGGGCTGAATCACGCTGAGCGCGATCGTTTATCTATTGCCGTCGCCATGAATCCCGATGAAGAAACCGGATCGGTGTATTCTCATCACTGGTTGACCGGGCTGGCAAAACGCAGCCGTTGCGTGCTGGTTGGCGAAGCGGCGAGAAGCGATGGCTCACTGGTCAAAGCACGGAAAGGCATGGCGCGGTATCGGCTGAATTTTAGCGGCGTTGCTGCGCATTCGGGCAACGATCCCGATAAAGGCCGTTCAGCCATCAACGCACTGGCGCACAGCGTCATTGCCGTTGCGAACCTGGCCGATCCCGCACAGGGCACAACGGTAAACACCGGCGTGATCTCAGGCGGGGACGCGACAAATATTGTGCCAGACCACGCAGAGATGATCGTAGACGTGCGCTTTCAGCTTAACGCTGAGTTTGAGCGGGTCAACATGGCGATGAAAGCCCTTGCGCATTCTGAGACGGAGCCCGGCGTAACGACGCAGGTTACCCAGCAGGCTTACACGCCTGCCATGACGCCAGATGCTAAAACAGAAGCGCTAATGCAGATCGTCGAGCAAGCCGGGCAAACAGAAGACATTGAGATTAGCTGGCAGGCTGTAGGCGGGGGCTCAGATGCCAACCATACCGCCGCAGTGGGCACGCCCTCACTGGATGGGTTTGGCCCCATCGGCGCAAATTTTCATAGCCCGTCTGAATATATGGAACTGAACAGCATTGAACCGCGCATTCGTTTACTGAAACGCATCATTCAGTCGCTGTAATGCTGTGGCTGCACAGGCTGCGGTCAGCGCCGCGACCTGTGCCGTCTATACCTCGGACTAGATCTTCAGGTCCACCCAGACTGCCGCATGATCCGAGGCGGCATTCACCTCTTTTTTCAGTTCGGGATAGGTTTCCCATTTTACCGGGCGCACGCCTGGCCACATCCCTTTGCGCCACACGCCGCCCTTTTCCACTTTTTTCCACAGCGCGGGGGACAGTAAAATGTAGTCAATTTTATTACTGGCGCTGCAGCCGCCCCAGGTTCCTGGATAGCCGCCGTTATCAAATTTTTCATGGGTGAAGATATCTTTCAGATCGGTTTCTTTCAGCAGAGGTGCCAGCGCCTCGCTGTCCGGCGTATCGTTAAAGTCTCCGGTGATAGCAATCAGCGTTTGTCCCTCTTTAATTCGCTGCTGATAAATTGCCTTCACCCGTTCGGCCTGCAGTTTACGGCGGGCGTCGGAAAGCGTTTTGGCACCGTAGCCTTTGCTTTTAAAATGGTTAACCAGCACGTGCAGGGTTTGTCCATCGGGTAGCGGAATCGCAAATTCGGGACAGTCGCGCGAGAAAATCAGGTCGCCCTGCTTATCCTTATCATCAACGTGGCTGCGAATGGTGTCGATTGCGAAGCCTGCTCCTGTCATCAGGCCAACATCTATGCCCCGCTCATCGTTGCCGTCAATCACCATGACGTGGCCAAAAGGCGTTCCCTGGCGCGCAGGCAGCATGGCGTTATTAAATTCCAGTAAAGCGGGCCGGCTTTCTGCCTCAACAACGGTCAAAATATCTGCCTTAAGGTCAATCATGACCTGCGCTGTTAATCCCATAGCTATTTCATCTACCGGCGCACGCCGCAGTTCCAGCGAACCGACCCAGTCGGCGCGTCCTGCGGCAATAATCTTTATTCCGCTGTTGTCTGTGGGGCGGGTTAAAAGCTTTCCCCGGTTACGCCGCAGGATAACAAAGGGGCCGGTATCTGACTTTTGCAGCCCCAGCGCCTCCATCAATTCCACCATTTGCTTCTTAGTCGCATCGCTGTATTCCACCTGCCCCAGCAGTGCATTCAGTTGGGCGAATTTTTCCAGCGTCGGTTTGCCCTCACGCCATTCGTTTTGGTTCATTGCTCTGGCGCGATCGAACAGGTTTTCCACGTTATAAGAAGCCAGTCTCATGCGTTTCCCCCTTCTGCCTGTCAGAAATGTGAACCTGAAGCGCGTGCTTCAGGCCAGCGGTAAGGTGCGGGGTCAGCCCGGCGCACCTTGCTCGTTATTCAGTGTCGGTGGGTTTTATTAAGAACGGATGTAAACAGCATAGACGTCGCGCAAAAAGATGGAGGAAGCCGCATAAGATCCGGGCATAAAAAAACCCGCCACGTGGGCGGGTTATGATCAGAAGTCAGACGGCAGTAAACTTACTGACCTTTAACTTCTTTCAGACCGTTGAAGGGGGCTTTTGAACCCAGCGCTTCTTCGATACGGATCAGCTGGTTGTACTTAGCAACACGGTCAGAACGGCTCATTGAACCGGTTTTGATCTGGCCCGCAGCTGTACCGACCGCCAGGTCAGCGATGGTCGCATCTTCAGTTTCGCCTGAGCGGTGAGAGATCACAGCGGTATAGCCTGCATCTTTCGCCATTTTAATTGCAGCCAGGGTTTCGGTCAGTGAACCGATCTGGTTGAATTTGATCAGTATAGAGTTAGCGATGCCTTTCTCGATACCTTCTTTCAGGATTTTGGTGTTGGTTACGAACAGGTCGTCGCCCACCAGCTGGATTTTGTCGCCCAGCACTTTGGTCTGGTAGGCGAAGCCATCCCAGTCAGACTCGTCCAGGCCATCTTCGATAGAAACGATCGGATACTGTTTAGTCAGATCTTCCAGGAAGTGGGTGAACTCTTCTGAGGTAAACGCTTTACCGCCTTCACCGGCCAGAACGTATTTGCCATCTTTGTAGAATTCAGAAGCCGCACAGTCCATAGCCAGGGTGATGTCTTTACCCAGCTCGTAACCGGCTGCTTTTACCGCTTCAGCGATAACGGCCAGCGCTTCGGCGTTAGAACCCAGGTTTGGCGCATAGCCACCTTCGTCACCCACCGCCGTGCTCATGCCTTTGCTTTTCAGCACTTTTGCCAGGTTGTGGAACACTTCAGAACCCATACGGATCGCTTCTTTAACGTTTGAAGCGCCAACCGGCTGAATCATGAATTCCTGAATGTCGACGTTGTTGTCTGCATGTTCGCCGCCGTTGATGATGTTCATCATTGGCAGTGGCATAGAGTATTTGCCCGGGGTGCCGTTCAGTTCAGCGATGTGCTCATACAGCGCCTGACCTTTAGAGGCCGCTGCGGCTTTCGCTGCTGCCAGGGAAACAGCCAGAATGGCGTTAGCACCGAAGTTAGATTTGTTCTCAGTACCGTCCAGGTCGATCATGATTTTATCGATGTTCGCCTGATCTTTCGCGTCTTTGCCTTTTACCGCTTCAGCAATCGGGCCGTTAACCGCAGCAACGGCTTTGGTTACGCCTTTGCCCAGGAAACGGGATTTGTCACCGTCACGCAGTTCCAGTGCTTCACGAGAACCGGTAGATGCACCTGAAGGTGCCGCAGCCAGACCAACGAAACCACCTTCCAGGTGAACTTCTGCTTCAACAGTTGGGTTGCCACGTGAGTCGATAATTTCGCGACCGATGACTTTTACGATTTTGGCCATTACGATTTTCCTCAGTACAAGTTAGTCAATCCTAAGACAAACAACGCGCGAAAAGTTCGCGCGTTGTTCGTTAAACTTATTTCGCTAAACGCTTCTGATGCTCATGTGCTGCTTTCACAAAACCCGCAAACAACGGATGACCATCGCGAGGCGTCGATGTGAACTCAGGGTGGAACTGGCAAGCAATAAACCATGGATGATTCGGGATCTCAATGATCTCAACCAACTGATCGTCACCTGAACGACCTGCCACGCGTAAACCCGCTGCCTCAATTTGCTTCAGCAGCATGTTGTTCACTTCATAGCGGTGACGATGGCGCTCAACAATGGTGTCAGAACCGTACAGCTGGCGAACCTTACTTTCCGGATTCAGCTGGCACTGCTGGCTGCCCAGGCGCATGGTGCCACCCAGATCGCTCTGTTCAGTACGCACTTCCACGTTGCCTTCTTCGTCACGCCATTCGGTGATCAGTGCCACCACCGGATACTTACAGTCTGGCACAAATTCAGTGGAGTTAGCGCCTTCCATTCCGGCGACGTTACGGGCGAACTCCATCAGTGCGACCTGCATGCCGAGGCAGATGCCGAGATAAGGCACGTTGTTTTCACGCGCGTATTTCGCCGTCATCAGCTTGCCTTCTACACCACGGTAGCCAAAGCCGCCAGGGATCAGAATGGCATCCAAATCTTTCAGCAATTCGACACCACGGGTTTCAACGTCCTGTGAGTCGATCAGCTTGATGTTTACGGTCACACGATTTTTCAGACCGCCGTGCTTCAGCGCTTCAATAACGGATTTATAGGCATCCGGCAGCTCGACATATTTGCCCACCATGCCAATGGTGACTTCGCCGCCCGGATTGGCTTCTTCATAAATCACCTGCTCCCACTCGGCCAGATTGGCTTCCGGGGCGTTCAGGTTGAAACGCTTACAGATGTAGTCGTCCAGGCCCTGTGATTTCAACATGCCAGGAATTTTATAAATTGAATCGACGTCTTTCAGCGAGATAACGGCTTTTTCCGGCACGTTACAGAACAGGGCAATTTTGCCACGCTCATTGGCTGGCACCGCACGATCGGACCGGCAAATGAGCACGTCAGGCTGAATACCGATGGAGAGCAGCTCTTTGACCGAGTGCTGCGTCGGCTTGGTTTTCACCTCGCCTGCGGCGGCCATGTAAGGCACCAGCGTCAGGTGCATATACATCGTATGCTCGCGGCCCACATCCACCGCCATCTGACGAATCGCTTCCAGGAACGGCAGGGATTCGATATCACCAACCGTACCGCCGATTTCGACCAGCACCACATCGTGACCTTCACCGCCTTCAAGAATGCGCTCTTTGATCGCATTCGTGATATGAGGGATGACCTGAATAGTGGCGCCAAGGTAGTCACCGCGACGCTCTTTGCGCAGGACTTCTGAGTAGATACGGCCCGTGGTGAAGTTGTTGCGGCGCGACATTTTAGTGCGGATGAAGCGCTCGTAGTGACCCAAATCCAGATCGGTTTCGGCACCATCATCGGTGACAAACACTTCACCATGCTGAGTAGGGCTCATGGTACCCGGATCGACGTTGATGTACGGATCCAGTTTCATGATGGTCACATTCAGACCACGCGCTTCGAGAATGGCTGCGAGGGAGGCTGCGGCAATGCCTTTACCCAGAGAGGATACGACCCCGCCGGTCACAAAAATATAATTCGTTGTCATGCTGAACCTGAGAGTTTAGGTTTAAAGACGGTGGAATAACCAGGACGGGAAAACAGTATACTGGAAACCGCTATCAGCCACAATTGATGAATCACATCCCTCTCCCAAAGCATTGCTGCGGGTAACATAGCGGATAGCGGTAAACAAAATTTTGACCTGCGTCACAAATCTGACGTCAGGCTGAATCGAGTAAGCTCGAGCGCACACTTTATGCGCGGTACAGGAATAATCAGCTTTTTTCCGTTGCCTTCACCTGCTGCCAGGCGGCCTCCATCTGTTCCAGCGTCGCCCCCGGCATTGTCAGGCCCTGCGCGCTGATAATAGCTTCTACCGCGCGGAAACGTCGCTCAAACTTGTCGTTGGCTTTCTGCAGCGCCGTTTCGGCCTTGCTGCCCAAATGACGAGAGAGGTTAACGGTCGCAAACAGGAGATCGCCAATCTCTTCTTCCAGCTTTTGGGGATCGATAACGCTTTGCTGCGCTTCATGCATGACTTCGTCAATCTCTTCATGCACCTTATCGACCATCGGCCCCAGTGTGCTCCAGTCGAAGCCCACGTTGTGGCATCGTTTCTGAATTTTATGGGCGCGCATCAGGGCTGGCAGGGCTTTGGGAATATCGTCCAGCGCTGAGTGCTGGGTTTTTTCTGCCCGTTCCGCGCGTTTAATGGCTTCCCAGTTTTTCAACACGTCTGCGCTGTTTTCTGCCGTGCCGTCCGCAAAAATGTGTGGATGGCGGCGTTCCAGCTTGTCACTGATGGCATGGCAGATATCATCAAAATTAAAACGCCCCTGCTCCTGGGCCATCTGGGCATAAAACACCACCTGAAACAGCAAATCGCCCAGCTCCCCCCGCAGATCGTCGAAGTCCTCGCGCTGGATGGCGTCCAGCACTTCATAGGTTTCTTCCAGCGTGTAAGGCGCGATAGTGGCAAAGGTCTGCTCGCGATCCCACGGGCAACCCTGCTGCGGATCGCGCAGGGTTTTCATAATGCCCAGCAGGCGATCAATTGACGTCATAGGGAAATCCTTCAGGTGTTCAGTTGACATAACAGCGGTGATAAAAGCAGCCAGGCGCACGTCGGTCAAGACATGCGCCTGATAACGGACGATTAGTGCAGGCGGCGGGCATCGATAATGTCAGGCACCTGATTCAGGCGAGACAGCACGCGCCCCAGGACCTGGTGGTTATAAATCTCGATGTCCATATCAATGGTGGCGAGCTGTTTTTTGGTATCGCTGCGGCTTGAAACGCCCAGGACGTTAACCTTCTCATTCGCGAGGATGGTGGTGATATCGCGTAACAGCCCGCTACGATCGTTGGCCGTCACCCTTACGACCAGCGAGTAGCCGCTGGAGTAGCTTTCGCCCCATACGGCATCCACAATGCGCTCGGGCGCGGTGGAAATCAGCTCAGACAGCTGGTCGCAATCGGCGCGGTGAATCGAAATGCCCCGTCCGTGCGTGATAAAACCCACGATGTCGTCACCCGGAATCGGCTGACAGCAGCGTGCAATATGGTGCATCAGGTTGCCCACGCCTTCCACGACCACACGGCCGCTCTCTTTGCGTGACGTTGGCGCATGCGATTTTTGTGTGAGCTGGCGCAGGGCTTCACGATCCTGCTCTTCCGCCGTCGGCTTATTGAGCTTCGCCTGCAGGAAATTCACCATCTGATGAAGGCGAATGTCCCCCCCGCCGATGGCAGCCAGCAACTCGTCCAGCGAGGTAACGTTATAGCGCGGCAGCAGCAGTTTCTCGGCTTCACGCAGGCTGATATCCATCTGATTCAGCTCGTTATCCAGAATCTGACGGCCGGCAAGAATGTTTTTATCGCGATCCTGCTTGCGGAACCAGTTATGAATCTTGGCGCGGCCTCGGCTGGTGGTGATGAACCCCAGGTTAGGGTTCAGCCAGTCACGACTCGGGTTCGGCTGTTTTTGGGTGATGACTTCCACCTGATCGCCCATCTGCAGCTGATAGGTGAAGGGCACGATGCGGCCACCAATCTTGGCACCGATGCAGCGGTGACCGATATCGCTGTGAATGTGATAAGCGAAATCCAGCGGGGTAGAACCTGCCGGCAAATCGACCACGTCCCCTTTTGGCGTAAAGACATAGACGCGGTCGTCAAATACCTGGCTGCGCACCTCTTCCAGCAGCTCGCCGGAATCCGCCATCTCTTCCTGCCATGAGATCAGCTTACGTAGCCAGGCAATGCGCTCTTCGTGACCTGCCGCGCCGCGCGCATGGCTGGACGACGGCCCTTCTTTGTATTTCCAGTGCGCGGCGACGCCCAGCTCAGCGTCCTCATGCATCTGGCGGGTACGGATCTGGATCTCGACGGTTTTGCCCTCGGGCCCCAGAACCACGGTATGAATGGACTGATAGCCGTTAGGTTTGGGGTTGGCGACATAGTCGTCGAACTCGTTGGGCAGGTGGCGATACAGCGTGTGCACCGTGCCCAGCGCGCCGTAGCAGTCCTGCAGTCGCTCGGCAACAATACGCACCGCGCGAACATCAAATAGCTCATCAAACGCCAGCGACTTCTTCTGCATCTTGCGCCAGATGCTGTAGATATGTTTAGGACGGCCGTACACTTCGGCCCGCACGCCCTCTTTTGCCATCTCTTTGCGCAGATTATCGACAAAGTTATCGATGTACTGCTCACGGTCGATGCGGCGCTCGTGCAGCAGCTTAGCAATGCGCTTGTACTCGTCGGGATGCAGGTAGCGGAAGCAGTAATCTTCCAGCTCCCACTTAAGCTGACCGATGCCCAGGCGGTTCGCCAGCGGGGCATAAATATTGGTGCTCTCTTTCGCCGCCAGTACGCGTTCATCTTCCGGCGCGTCTTTAACTTCGCGCAGGTTCATGATGCGCTCAGCCAACTTCAGCACCACGCAGCGGAAATCTTCCACCATGGCGAGCAGCATACGGCGGACATTATCCACCTGCTCAGAAGCCATTGAATCGTTATGAATGGCTTTCAGCTGACGAATGGCGTCCATATCGCGGACCCCGTGCACCAGCGAAACGATGCCCGGACCGACGGTTTTTTCCAGCTCTTCTTCGCTGACCACTTCGTCATTCGCGAGCGGGAAAATCAATGCGGCGCACAGGCTTTCGATATCCATGCTGAGCATCGAGAGAATTTCCACCATCTCGATGCCGCGCCACAGCAGCAGCGACTGGTGAGGATGCCCCTGAGTCTGCGCTTCACAATAGCGCCAGGTTTCAGCAAGGCGATCACAGGAATGCGGGTTAGCAACGCCAAGACTGGCGATCCACTGGTCAAGGGCAAACTCCCCTTCCGTATTTAAATGCGCACTTCTGACCGCAACCATATCCTCTCCTGCACAGCGCCCCTGCCGGACACTTATATTTTTTTTCTGAACAGCACCATGGATTCGAGATGACGGGTATGAGGAAACATATCCAGCATCGCGACCCTTTCCAATTGGTAACCCGCTGACAGCAATGTTTCACTGTCACGTGCGAGTGTCACAGGATTACACGAAACATAGACCACGCATTCTGGCGATAATTTGACGACATGTGCCATGACACCTGCCGCCCCAGCGCGAGCCGGATCGAGTAATACCTTGTTAAATCCCTGCATAGCCCAGGGCTGGCGCGAAACATCTTCTTCCAGATTATGCTGGAAGAATTTGACGTTTTTTAGCGCATTCACGTCAGCATTATACTCTGCCTGCTGCACTAATGCTGCAACGCCCTCCACACCCACGGCACTTTGTACCGATTTTCCTACAGGAAGCGTAAAGTTTCCCATGCCGCAAAACAGATCCAGCACCCGATCTTCAGGTTGCAAATCCAGCCACGCAATGGCCTTCGCCACCATCTGCTGATTCACCGTATCGTTGACCTGAATAAAATCCTTTGGACTGAAGATTAGCTCAAGCTGGTGAGAATGATAAAACGGCTGCCGATCGCCAGATGCGCGCAGCGTCTCGCTTCCATCATCCAGAAACAGCATCAGTTGGTGCTGATGCGAAAAACGTTCCAGTTTTGCAATATCATCGGTACTTAATGCATCGAGATGGCGCAATAACAGCACCGGGCCGTTGTCAGCCAGCACCAGCTCAACATGACCTAAGCGTTTGACAGCATTAAGCATAGTGAGACAATTGCGCAGCGGAATAATCAGCGCTTCAAGCTGGGGCACCATGATGGGGCACTGCTGGATATCGACGAGATCGTTGGTGGCCGCCTGGCGAAACCCCATCAGCAACTGCTGTGTTTTGTTCTGCCACTGCAGGCCAAGCCTGACGCGGCGACGGTAGCCCCAGGCCGGTCCGGCAATGATCTCATCAACCGCCACCGGCTGGTTCGCTGCCTGGGTCAACATCCGTGCCAGCGCACGTGATTTACTTTGCTGTTGTAACGCCTCGTCGACATGCTGCTGCTGACAACCGCCACAGCGGCTAAAATGGGGACAGCGCGGCGCAACCCGTGAAGGACTGTGGTTAAGCAGGCGCACGGCTTTCGCTCTGGCATACTGGCGTTTATCCTCCAGCAGGGTGACCTCGGCCTGCTCTCCGGGCAGCGCGCCCGAGACAAACAGGGTTTTGCCCTTGTAGCGGGCAACGCCCTGACCAAACGGGTCGAGGTCTTCAATGGTGACGGTGATCCGTTGTTGGGTCGTCACGCGCTGTTTTGCGGAGTAAAATTGCGCCATAGTGTGGTTCTTTCTCTTTAAGATTCGATGTGCACAAGGTTCAGCAGATGCACAGGGACGTTCATGCCGGACAGCAGGCGACTATTATGACCAAATACAGCCTGCGGGCGCGAATGATGATTTTAATTTTGGCCCCAACGTTGATGGTTGGGTTACTGCTCAGCTCATTTTTTGTCGTGCATCGTTATAATGAGCTGCAGCGCCAGGTCATCGATGCCGGGGCCAATATCATCGAACCGCTGGCGGTTTCTACCGAATACAGCATGACATGGCACAATCGTGACGCGCTGCGTGAACTGGTCAGTTTACTGCATCGCCGCCATTCCGGGATCGTGCGCGCCATCTCCGTTTTCGACGATAATAATCAGCTTTATGTCACCTCTAATAATCACCAAAACCTGAGTCTGGAAAGCAAGCAGGCTATTCGCGCGCTGCCTGAGGATGTGTCCGTTGAAGGCAGTGGCAACCTGCTGATCTTACGCAAGCCGATTATCTCTGAACGTTACGCCGTGGATGAGCTGCCGGGTCAGGATGCCAAACCCGCAGGTAACCCGTTGGGCTATGTGGCGATAGAGCTGGATCTGCAATCCGTGCGCTTACAGCAATATCGGGAAGTTTTTATTGCTACCCTGATGCTGCTGTTCTGCCTGTGTATTGCCATGCTGTTTGCCTATCGCCTGATGCGGGACGTCACCGGCCCTATTCGTAATATGGTCAGCACCGTTGACCGAATTCGCCGTGGACAACTGGACAGCCGGGTTGAAGGCCATATGCTGGGTGAATTGAGTATCCTGAAAAACGGTATCAACGCGATGGCGATGTCGCTCACCGCCTATCATGAAGAGATGCAGCATAATATCGATCAGGCCACATGGGACCTGCGGGAAACGCTGGAGCAGCTGGAGATTCAGAACGTCGAGCTGGATCTGGCCAAAAAGCGCGCGCAGGAAGCCGCCCGTATCAAATCCGAATTTCTGGCAAATATGTCGCATGAGTTGCGTACGCCGCTTAATGGCGTGCTGGGCTTTACCCGTCAGATGTTGAAAACGCCGCTGCGCACCACGCAGCGCGACTACATGCTGACCATTGAGCGCTCGGCCAACAATCTCCTGTCCATCATTAATGACGTGCTTGATTTTTCCAGACTGGAAGCCGGCAAGCTGATGCTGGAGTCCATTCCCTTTCCGTTGCGCGCCACCCTGGATGAAACCCTGGTTTTGCTGGCCCCATCTGCCCATGAGAAGGGGCTGGAGTTGACCGTGGTCTGCGATAACAGCGTGCCGGACAACGTGATTGGCGATGCGCTCCGCCTGCAGCAGATCCTGATCAACCTGATGGGCAACGCGATTAAATTTACCGAAAAAGGGACCATCAATTTACGGGTAGAACAGCACACGATTACGGCGACGCATGTTGAACTGGAGATTCAGGTTCGCGACACAGGCATTGGCATTTCTGAAGAGCAGCAGGCCCAGCTGTTTCAGGCCTTTCGCCAGGCGGATGCCAGCATTTCCCGCCGCCACGGAGGATCGGGGCTGGGCCTGGTCATTACCCAAAAACTGGTAAGGGAAATGAACGGGGAGATCACCTTCGTCAGCCGTCAGAACCACGGCTCCACTTTTTGGGTGCGCGTTAAACTGGACCTCAATCCCAATGCACCGAGTATGCCTCGAGTGCTGGATGCACTGTCGAACACGCGCATGGCCTATGTGGAGGCGAACCCCGACGTCGCCAGCGCGGTGGTAGAGATTTTAGGTGCCACGCCGTTGCAGGTTGAGCACAGTTTAACCCTGGAGGGTCTGAGCCAGTCGCGCTATCCCATTGTGTTAATGGCCATGCCGGTCAACGCCAGCCAGGCGCAGGTGCTTGAGGACAGGCTGATCCATACGCTTCTGGAGCGCGCCGACCAGGTCATTATGGCGCTGCCGAGTCCGATGATGTTACTGGCCGATGAGCTGAAAGTGCGTGGCATTGATGGCTGCATCGCAAAACCCGTCTCGCAGACGCGCCTGTTGCCGATGCTGCTGGAGCTGCATGCCCGTCACAGCAGTGAACTATCGGCCTCACCGCGTCTGCCGCTGACCGTGATGGCCGTGGACGACAATCCCGCTAACCTCAAGCTGATTGGGGCGCTGCTGGAAGAGCAGGTTCAACACATCGTACTGTGCAATAATGCGGAGCAGGCCATCCGTGTGGCCCACAGGCAAGTGCTGGACGTGATCTTAATGGATATACAAATGCCCGATATTGATGGCATTCGGGCCAGCGAGATCATCCGCACGCTGCCCAACCACGCAACCACCCCGATAGTCGCCGTTACCGCCCACGCTATTGACGGTGAACGCGAACATCTTATCCGGGCCGGCATGAACGACTACCTGGCCAAGCCTATTGATGAAAACAAGCTCGCTCAGGTCCTGGCCCGCTATATGCCCAGCCCGAGCACCACGGCGCCCGAGATCCCCCCAATCTTACCCACGCTGGACTGGAAGCTGGCATTACGCCAGGCAGCGAATAAGCCGGATCTGGCGCGGGATTTACTCCGAATGCTGTTGGCATTCCTGCCGGAAGTGCACGGTAAAATGGCGCAGTTTATCGCCGACAACGACGCGACCTCCCTGCGTGAGATCATTCATAAACTTCACGGCAGCGCCAGCTACAGCGGCGTTCCGCGGATGAAACAACTGTGCCGTAAGCTTGAGAAAGAGCTTCATCAGGCAAGCGATATCGAAGCGCTGGAGCCGGAACTGCTGGAGCTTCAGGATGAAATGGAGAACGTCGCCAGACAGGCACGGCGCATCCTCTCCATGCCTTAGCCGGGCATACTGCGAAAGAACAAACGGCCCTGTCAGGTGAAGGGCCGTGAATACGCTTAGTGAAACCCGGCGATTTTCATTGTGGCAGCCACATTGCGCGCGGTGAGACGGACATTGTTTTCTGCCCCTTTTAGCGCCTCATCCAGCGAGCAAATACGGTAAAGCACGCTAAATACGGCATCCAGGCCATGCTGATGCACCACACCGACATCGTCAGTCAGGCTACCGGCAATGCCTATCACGGGAATATTAAAACGCTTAGCGACCTTTGCCACACCAATCGGCACCTTGCCCTTGATGCTCTGGCTGTCGATTCGCCCCTCGCCGGTAATGACCAGATCGGCATCTTTTACCTGCTCCTCCAGGCCCAGCGCTTCCGTCACAATCTCAATCCCACGGCGTAATTCCGCCTGACAAAACGCGTGCAGCGCAGCCCCCATGCCACCGGCAGCGCCGCCACCGCTGATCTGCAGCACATCAATACCCAAATCGCGCTGAATAAGCGCAGCGTAATGTGTCAGGGCTCGATCCAGTTGCTCAACCCGTTCTGGCGTCGCGCCTTTCTGGGGGCCAAACACCGCAGAGGCACCGTGATCGCCCGTCAGCGTATTGGTTACATCGCAGGCCACTTCAACGCGGCACTGCCGAATGCGCGGGTCCAGTCCGGTAACGTCAATGCTTGCCAGGTCAGGCAATGCGCCACCTCCCCGACCAATTTGCTCGCCCTGTTTATCCAGCAAGCGAGCGCCCAGCGCCTGCATCATGCCAGCACCACCGTCATTGGTGGCGCTGCCACCGATACCGATAATGATGTGTCGGACGCCTTTATCCAGCGCGTTTTTAATTAGCTCCCCAGTCCCAAACGAGGTGGTGATCAGGGGATCCCGCTGCGCTGCCGGTACCAGCTCCAGGCCGCTGGCCGCCGCCATCTCGATATAGGCGGTATCTTCATTACCCGACAGGCCGTAAAACGCCTCGACGGGTTCACCCAGCGGACCGGTGACCTTTAACCTGACCCGCTTTCCCTGGGTCGCAGCCACCATGGCTTCCACCGTGCCTTCACCACCATCAGCAACCGGTATTTTCACATAATGGGCATCGGGAAAAACCTCACGGAACCCCGCTTCGATTGCCGATGCCACTTCCAGGGCCGAAAGACTTTCTTTATATGAATCCGGTGCGATTACGATTTTCATAGGCAATCCAGGCGGTATTAATTAACGATCAGAGCGTGAAATCGGCCCGGCCTCCACAGAAGCCGGGCAAGGCATTAGCGAGAGATCTCAACCTTTGCTAATTTCTCATAATAGCAGGCCAGCGCGCTGTGGTCGGCACTACCCTGTCCGTCATTACGCAACGCCTGCATCATTTCCATCACGGCCGCCGTCAGCGGCAGGTGCGCACCAAGGCTGTGCGAGGTATCCAGCGCGTTAGCCAGATCCTTGATATGTAAATCAATGCGGAAACCCGGCTTAAAGTTGCGGTCCATCACCATGGGCGCTTTGGCATCCAGCACGGTGCTGCCCGCCAGACCGCCACGAATCGCCTGATACACCAGTTCCGGACTGACGCCCGCTTTGGTCGCCAGCGACAAGGCTTCTGACATGGCGGCAATATTCAGCGCTACAATGACCTGATTTGCCAGCTTCGTCACGTTGCCTGCGCCGATATCGCCGGTATGAACCACCGATCCCGCCATGGCTTTCATGATGTCGTAGCACTGGTCAAACACGGCTTTATCGCCGCCCACCATCACGGATAACGTCCCCTCAATCGCTTTGGGCTCACCGCCGCTCACCGGCGCATCCAGCATGTGAATCTGCTTTGCTGCCAGCGCATCGTGGACTTCACGGCTCGCCAGCGGCGCAATGGAGCTCATGTCGATCACAATCAGGCCCGGTTTCGCGCCATCGATAATGCCGTTTTCGCCCAGGCAAACCTCTTTCACCTGTGGGGAATTTGGCACCATGGTGATCACCACATCGCACTGTTGCGCCAGTTCTTTGGCATTCGCCGCTGTGGTCGCCCCCAGCTTCACCAGCTCAGCTTCGCTTTCTGCATTGTGATCGCGTACCACCAGTGAATAACCGGCTTTCAGCAGGTTTTTACTCATTGGTTTGCCCATGATGCCCAGGCCAATAAAGCCAATTTTCATGTCGTTTCTCCTGGATGATTACTTTTTAAATTTGTCGCACAACGCCTGCGTGGCACTGCGGAAAACACCGAGATCGCTGCCAACGGCAACAAAGGTTGCGCCCCATTCGAGATAGCGACGGGCATCGGCTTCCACCGGTGCCAGAATGCCGCTGGGCTTGTTGGCGGCTTTTGCCCGCTCAAAGATGTGTTTGATGACCGTTAACACCTCCGGATGGGCCGGCTGCCCGAGATAGCCGAGAGCGGCAGAGAGATCGCCTGGCCCGACAAAAATGCCGTCCACGCCGTCAACGGCGGCGATGGCGTCAATGTTGTCGACAGCCTGCTGGGTTTCTATTTGGACCAGCACCGAAATGTTGTCGTTGATGGTGGTGTTATAATCCGGCACCGTGCCGTACATGTTGCTGCGATGGGAAACAGACACGCCGCGAATTCCGGCAGGCGGATAGCGCGTGGAGGCAACTGCACGTCTGGCTTCGTCTTCGTTCTCAACAAAGGGAACAAGGATGTTATTAAAACCAATATCCAGCAGGCGCTTGATGATGACCGGTTCATTACAGGGTGGACGTACCACCGGCGCGCTGCGGCTGCCCTTCAGCGCCATTAGCTGGGGAACAAACGTGGTGATATCGTTCGGTGCGTGCTCGCCATCCAGAACTAACCAGTCAAATCCGGCCAGCCCTAACACCTCGGTAGAGATGGGACTTGCCATGGCGCACCAACTGCCGATCAGGGTTTCACCTGCCAGCAGGCGGCGACGGAATTCATTTGGCCAGGCTGTATTACTCATGATTTGACTCCTGTGGAACGGGCTTCCTGAAGGAAGCCCAAAAAAGTTAACGCACCAGGCACGGACGCTTGTTATCAAACGTCCACTGTGGGATCAGGAACTGCATGGCCTGAGCATCATCACGTGCGCCAAGGCCATGCTTTTGATACAGCGCGTTAGCCTGCATGACCTGGTCCATATCCAGTTCAATGCCCAGGCCCGGTGCCTGCGGCACTGCGACCATGCCGCCTTCAATCTGGAAAGGCGTTTTCGTCAGTCGTTGATTGCCTTCCTGCCAGATCCAGTGGGTATCAATAGCGGTGATCTTGCCCGGTGCGGCAGCGGCAACATGGGTGAACATCGCCAGTGAAATATCGAAATGGTTGTTGGAGTGCGAACCCCACGTCAGGCCAAACGCGTGGCACATTTGCGCCACGCGCACGGAACCCTGCATCGTCCAGAAGTGCGGATCGGCCAGTGGGATATCCACCGACTGTAATGACAACGTGTGGCCCATTTGACGCCAGTCAGTGGCGATCATATTCGTCGCCGTCGGCAGACCGGTAGCGCGCCGGAACTCGGCCATCACTTCACGCCCCGAATAGCCCTGCTCTGCGCCACAGGGATCTTCTGCATAGGCGAGGACGTTTTTAAGCTGCTTACCCAGCGTAATGGCTTCGTCAAGCGACCAGGCACCGTTGGGATCGATAGTGACGCGCGCCTGGGGGAAGCGCTTCGCGAGTGCAGTAATCGCTTCTGCCTCATCACTGCCGCTCAGCACGCCGCCTTTAAGTTTAAAATCGTTGAACCCGTATTTTTCATAGGCCGCTTCGGCCAGCCGTACCACGGCATCCGGCGTGAGCGCTTCCTGATGGCGCAGGCGATACCAGTCGCAGGTATCGTTGTCCTGATGCTGGTAGGCCAGCGAGGTCTTGTTGCGATCGCCAACGTAGAACAGATAACCCAGCATTTCGACTTTGTCGCGCTGCTGTCCGTCGCCCAATAGCGAGGCGACATTGACGCCCAGATGCTGCCCCAGCAGATCCAGCAGTGAGGCTTCGATGCCGGTGACCACGTGAATGGTGGTGCGAAGATCAAAGGTCTGATTACCTCGCCCAGCGGCATCGCGATTGGCAAAGGTGGCGCGAACCTGGCTCAGGATGTTTTTATATTCGCCAATCGTTTTGCCCACCACCAGCGCGGCAGCCTCTTCCAGGGTTTGACGAATCTTTTCGCCACCGGGGATTTCACCTACGCCGGTATGGCCTGCGTTGTCTTCAATGATCACGATATTGCGGGTGAAAAAAGGCGAATGTGCGCCGCTCAGGTTCAGTAACATGCTGTCATAGCCGGCAACCGGGATGACCTGCATGGCGGTAATTTTTGGTGTGGTATTCATCTGTTATCCCTTAAGCAGAGGCCCGGCCAAAGGCCGGCCGTTTACGGTCAAATGTCCAGCCTGGTAGCAAGTACTGCATGGCTGTGGCGTCATTACGTCCGCCCGCCGGCAGTGATTTGTAGTGTTCGTTTGCCAGGCGGAGTCGTTCCCAATCCAGTTCAATGCCCAGGCCAGGCGCATCTGGCACCGTGATTTTGCCCTGACGGATCTGCAGCGGCTCTTTTGTCAGGCGTTGATCGCCCTCCTGCCAGATCCAGTGCGTATCTATGGCGGTGGGATTACCGGGCGCGGCGGCACCGACATGGGTGAACATCGCGAGAGAAATATCAAAGTGGTTATTCGAGTGGCAGCCCCAGGTTAAGCCCCATTCATCGCACAGTTGCGCGACCCGAACGGCGCCGCTCATCGTCCAGAAGTGTGGATCGGCCAGTGGGATATCGACAGCATTGAGCATCAGCGCATGGTTCATTTCACGCCAGTTGGTGGCGATCATGTTGGTGGCGACCGGTAATCCGGTCGCACGACGAAACTCGGCCATCACCTCGCGCCCTGAATAACCCTGCTCGGCGCCACAGGGATCTTCTGCATAGGTCAGGACATCCTGCATGCCCTTACAGAATCCGATCGCCTCGTCCAGCCACCACGCGCCGTTAGGATCGACGGTGATGCGCGCCTCGGGGAAGCGCTTTTTCAGCGCCTGCGCGGTGGCGATCTCCTGTTCGCCCGGCAGCACTCCGCCCTTGAGTTTGAAATCTTTGAAACCGTATTTATCCTGCGCCGCCTCGGCCAGCCGGACAACCGACTCGCTATTCAGCGCTTCCTGATGGCGCAGGTGATACCAGTCATGCTGCGCCTTCTCACCCGTCAGATAAGGCAAATCGGTTTTACGGCGATCGCCTAAGTAGAACAGGTAGCCTAAAACCGTCACCTCATCGCGCTGCTTACCCGGTCCAAGCAGTTCGGCGACCGGCACGCCCAGGCATTGTCCCAGAAGGTCCAGCAGTGCGGCTTCCAGTGCCGCGACCGCGTTGACGCGCAGCTCAAAGGTCCAGGCCCCTTTGCCAAAAGTCTCGAAATCGGCGGACTGATTCCCCTGATGAATCTTCTGCACCAGCCGGTTCATACGGGCGACCTGCTGACCGATCACCTGCGGCGCGGCCTCGATTAAGGTCTGATAGAGGGTTTCTCCCCCCGGTGCTTCACCCAGCCCGGTGTGTCCTGCACTGTCGGTCAGGATCACGATATTGCGCGTGAAGCGGGCATTGTGTGCCCCGCCAATGTTGAGCAGCATACTGTCGTAGCCAGCCACAGGGACCACCTGCATAGTCGTAATAACGGGCGTCGATTGCGTATTCATGCAGGCTCCTTAGCGTGTTTTCAGCTCAATGCGTTTGATGTTATCCACCAGCACCAGGTAGCTGAGTACGGCAACGAACGCGTGGATACCGACATAAACCAGCGCGCCGTTATAAGAACCGGTAGAGGCAATGATGTAGCCGATCGCGATAGGGGTAATAATGCCGGATGCATTACCGAACATATTGAACAGACCGCCGCTCAGGCCGCTAATCTCTTTCGGTGCGGTGTCCGCCATCACTGCCCATCCCAGCGCGCCAATCCCTTTACCAAAGAAGGCGGTTGCCATGAACAGCACCACGACCCAGTCCGTCTCGACATAGTTACAGACCACCATGGACGTCGAGAGCAACATGCCGAGCACAATCGGGGTTTTACGGGCGATATTGAGTGAGCCGGTTTTGCGCATCAGCCAGTCAGAGATCACCCCGCCGAGCACGCCACCGATAAAGCCGCACAGCGCAGGCACCGAGGCGACAAAGCCCGCTTTAAGGATCGACATGCCCCTTGCCTGCACCAGATAAACCGGAAACCAGGTGATAAAGAAGTAGGTCAAAGCGTTGATGCAGTACTGGCCAATGTAGACACCGATCATCATGCGCGACTGCAGCAGTTGCTTGATCTGGAACCACTTATCACTGAAGCTGACTTTTTGCTTCTCGCTTTTCTGATCCATATTGATCAGCGCGCCGCCCTCCGCCATGTAGTCCAGCTCCGCTTTGTTCACGCCGGGATGATCGCAGGGATCGTAAATCACTTTGAGCCAGATAAAGCTCAAAATAATGCCCAGCCCTCCCATAAACCAGAACACGTGCGCCCAGCCCACCGCGGAGGTCAACCAGCCCATGATGGGCGCGAAAATTACCGTCGCGAAGTATTGTGCGGAGTTGAAAATCGCCACGGCAGTGCCGCGCTCCTGAGCCGGAAACCAGGCTGCCACAATACGGCTGTTACCCGGGAATGAAGGGGCTTCCGCCAGCCCGACCATAAAGCGCAGCATAAACAGCGCCATGACGATGGTGTAGCCGCTGAACACGTCCACGAACCCCTGCAGCAGGGTAAACAACGACCAAAGAAAGATACTCCAGAAATAGACGCGCTTAGAACCAAAGCGATCCAACAGCCAGCCACCGGGGATTTGCCCAATGACATAGGCCCATGAAAAAGCAGAGAAGATAAACCCCATCCCCACGGGATCGAGGCCAATTTCTTTTGCCATGGCCGAACCCGCGATAGACAACGTGGCGCGGTCACCGTAGTTGAATGAGGTCACAATAAATAGCATGACCACTATCCAGTAACGCGCGTTCGTCCGTTTTTGTACCGCCTCCGTTGTCTGGTGATAACTACTCATGATGCACTCCTGAAATATAGCGAAAGCTACATTCGCTCTGACTGCATACACATCGCGTTGGGTATCAGAGAGATGTAGGTTAAACACGGCGATTTTTTTTAATGGCAAACCGATAATGCGTCGTGACGAATAACCTGATCGGGAAAACGGAAATCAGTATAGGAAGCGGGTTTGGGTGAGGCATTGGAACATCACCCTGGAATAAGGTGAATGAACGATGATTTTTTGGGCTAATGCATAAACTGCTGCGGGACGTTTCACGTTATTTGTAAAAAGTCACAATAAGCACGCCCAAACAGGCGTTGATAAGCGGCTTTGTGAGAATCTTCACTTGATTTAGTAAAAAGATAATAAAACCGCGTCATCTCTCAGCCGAATATAGGTCAATTGCACAATGTGCAGGCAGTAACACCTTCTTATACTGACGGTGGCAAATACCGAACCTGTGACACCTGACGTCTCATAATGAATGCGCCGTACCAGCAAGGCGCTACGCACTGGAAGGTGAGCGATGAACCCCATTTCAAAAGAGCAACCGCTTTACATTAAAGTTCACGAAAACGATAACGTTGCGATTGTGGTAAACAGCCAGGGGCTGACTGCGGGCACCACGTTTAAAGATGGATTAACACTAACCGAACATGTACCGCAGGGGCATAAGGTGGCGTTGGCCGCCATTCCTCAGGGTCAGCCTGTATTGCGCTATGGTGAAATTATTGGCCTTGCCGTTCGTGATATTGCCCAAGGCAGTTGGATCGATGAATCACTCATTGCGCTTCCGGACGCACCGGATTTGCAGAGTTTGCCCCTGGCGAATAACGTGCCGCCTGACTTACCGCCGCTTGAAGGTTATACCTTCGAGGGCTATCGCAACGCTGACGGCAGCGTGGGCACCCGTAACCTGTTGGGCATTACCACCAGCGTTCACTGCGTGGCGGGCGTGGTGGATTATGTGGTGCAAATGATAGAGCGTGATTTGCTGCCCCGTTATCCCAATGTGGACGGCGTGGTTGCGCTAAATCATCTCTACGGCTGCGGCGTGGCAATCAACGCGCCTGCGGCGGTTATTCCTATGCGTTCCGTCCACAACCTGGCCCTTAACGCGAATTTTGGCGGGGAGATCATGGTAGTCAGTCTGGGTTGTGAAAAACTACAACCTGAGCGCTTGTTGACCGGTACGCCCGACGTGCAGCCCATCTCGCTGGATGAGGAGGATATTGTGCGTTTGCAGGATGAGAAGCTGGTGGGCTTTGGCGCCATGGTGGATGAGATCCTCCAGGTCGCAGAGCGGCATCTGAAACGGCTTAACCAGCGCCAGCGTGAAACCTGCCCTGCCTCGGAACTGGTCGTGGGCATGCAGTGCGGCGGCAGTGATGCTTTTTCTGGCGTGACGGCGAATCCCGCGGTGGGCTTTGCTTCCGACCTGCTGGTGCGCAGCGGCGCGACCGTTATGTTCTCTGAGGTCACCGAGGTGCGCGATGCCATTCACTTACTGACACCGCGCGTGATCAATCAGGAAGTGGGTCAGCGGCTGATTGAAGAGATGGCATGGTATGACCGCTACCTTGATCAAGGCAAAACCGATCGCAGCGCCAATCCCTCACCGGGCAACAAGAAAGGTGGGCTGGCAAACGTGGTGGAAAAAGCCCTGGGTTCCATTGCCAAATCAGGCCGAAGCCCGATTGTGGAGGTTCTGTCGCCCGGACAACGTCCGACACGACGTGGACTGATTTTTGCCGCGACGCCCGCCAGCGATTTTGTGTGCGGCACGCAGCAGCTCGCCTCTGGCATCACCCTGCAGGTCTTTACCACCGGCAGAGGAACCCCGTATGGCCTGGCGGCAATCCCGGTAATAAAAATGGCTACCCGTAACGCGCTGGCCGAGCGCTGGCATGACCTGATGGACATCAATGCTGGCACGATTGCAACAGGCGAGGAAACCATTGAGCAGGTTGGCTGGCGGTTGTTTGAATTGATACTGGACATTGCCAGTGGCAGAAAGCAAACCTGGTCAGATCGCTGGGGAATTCGTAATCAGCTGGCCGTATTTAATCCCGCGCCGATAACCTGAGAAACGGGGGCGCGCAGGGCAATGACGGAACGCGCTGTACGCAGAATCCTGTTGTCGCAACACCGCTGCCGCCGGTGTAATCCGGACGGCAGCGGAACAGCGTAGCAGACTTGATCTTATCAGAGCTGCTTGCCCCACTGCTCAACCCACGGCGTGGTGACGGATTCAGGTTCTGGATGTTCCGTGGCATCAACCAGCAGAACCTCACCTACCCGTTTAGCCTGATGCTCCTGTAACAGGGCATCAAAGCGCTTACCCGCACCGCAGAAATTCTCGTAGCTGCTGTCGCCCAAAGCAATAACGCCGTAGCGCAGCCCTGGCTGGTGGCCCAGTTTGTCCTGCACGTCATGGAACAGGCCAGAAATAGTATCCGGGAAATCGCCCTGACCGGTGGTTGATGTAATCACTAAGGCGACATCATCCGCATAGTTTTGCCATTCGGCTAACGTAGGATCTTCAAAAATCTTCACGTCATGGCCCTGCTGCTGCAATGCCGGTTCTGCTTCTTCTGCAACCAGTAATGCATTGCCATAAACGGTGCCTACAAAAATACCAATTTTCGCCATTTCTTTTCCCCTTTATTCCGTCCCGCTATCCTGACCTGAGCCAGCCATAAACTCAACCCGTGGCACATCCGGCATACAGGCCTGCCAGCCAAACTGATCCATCACCCGTTGCCAGACAAGATCAAGTCCGGCGCGAATAACCAGGGGTTCTCCCGTCACCGGGTGGCTGAGCGACAAGCTGCTGGCATGCAACATTAAACGATTTGCGCCAAAGTGTGCAGCCGCCCCCCGATTCTGACGCAAATCGCCATGGGCCGAATCGCCGATAATGGGATGGCGAAGATGAGACATATGCCGACGCAGCTGATGCTTGCGTCCGGTTTTGGGTTTGAGCTCAATCAGGCTGTAACGCGCAGTGGGATAACGACTCACTGCGACCGGCATTTCTACGGTGGCCAGTGAGGCGTAATCGGTCACCGCAGGCTGAGGCGCGCGGGGGTCGCTGACAAATTTGTCGGCAATTTTATCCAGTTCTTCGACAAGCGGATAATCCAGCCGATCGCGGCCTTCCAGCCAGCCGCGCACCACGGCATGATAGGTCTTCTCCATCTGATGATGCTCAAACTGCTGGGAAAGCAGGCGGCCCACCTCACTGGACAGGCCCATTAGCAGAACGCCCGATGTGGGGCGATCAAGCCGGTGCGCCGTGAAAACATGCTGGCCTATCTGGTCGCGTACCGTCTGCATGACAAACTGCGTTTCATGGCGATCAAGCCAGCTACGGTGGACCAGCCAACCGGCGGGTTTGTTCACCGCCACCAGCCACGCATCCTGATAAATGATCTCTAACATCAGGCAGACTCATCCTCCAGAAGGGCATCCAGCTGCTTTAACGTCAACACCAGCAGGGCACGACCGGGCTGCCCGGGCGTTAACGCCACTTCAAAATAGGGGGCGATCGCGACGTTCTTCGGCAACGGCTGCCCGGCACCAATGATGGCCTGAACGCGCGGTATCAGCACCCACTGTAACCATTCCAGCGGCTGAAGCGTATCAAGGAAGAAAGGTTGCTGGCTGGTGAACGCGTGATCGTCTGGCGCAACAGACTGCCAGAGATCGTGCTCGCGCATTATCACTTCGACCTGTTCGAGTCGTTGCAAAATTAAGTGTTCCAGCGTCATGCTTCACCTCTGACCGGATAAAAATGGGCGGCAAGCATAACCCGCAGGCATAAAAAAAGGGAGCACTGTATTAAACAGTGCTCCCGGTTCGTTTGCAGCTTTCCCGCTACGTTAGTGCTCCCTGCTCATCCGTGACAACTTTTCCCGTGCGAATTCCATTCGCGCATCATCCTGACAAATCCTTAGCATCCAGGCCCGCCACCTCTTCTGAGGAGCTCTCATTCTCCGTCCTGGAGGTGTCCTTTAACTCAATCCAGAGTGTCCTGCTTCATCCTGAAGCCTTCCTTGTGACGTAAACTCCGTTACGCTCCGGCCTCCTGGCTACCGTCATCCTGACGGCTCCTGTTGTCCAGGACATCCTGTCCGCGAGTGATATTCTCGTCAGAAATTACTCAGAGCACAAGGTGGTAAAACGCCTTATAACGATATCTTATGAAAAGCGCTCATCAGCGCAGCTAATAAGTTAATGATTTACAATATTTTTACATCTTTCCGAAATGATCACTGCGTGAAGGATAGAGCGATCTCTCACAGAGCTTGTAAGAGATCTCTCACACCGTCGATAGCGGATATCTGCAACTAGTCACTAAGCGGTTGTAAATCATTAAGAAATGATGGGATATCAGGTGCCAGCGTCTGGCGATGTTTGCGCCCTGGGGTTTCCAGAATGACATGTCCGCTCAGGTTACACAGCGAGATAATGTTTTCTTCGGAATCCGTTGTCGCGATAAACAGCGTCGGCGCCTGCTTCAGCCGGCGCTGCATCACTAAATGACCAATCAGATTTTCCTGCAGTCGGACAAAGTCCTCTTCGCTCCAGACCTGCAGAAGCGTTAGCCTGTTTTGGTCGTGAGTGGCGCGCATGTCTCCCGCGAACTGGTGGGTATAAAATGCAGTAATCTGCGGCTGGAGCTGGATATCCAGCGCGCGCTCAACGGCATCCAGAGACGGCGGCAGGCTAAAGGGCTGCGGCTGCCACAGCGCCCGCTCGCCACGATTTTCAATCAGGCAGGGTGAAGGAACGCCATAAAGATCGCGACTGGCCGGTGCATGGCCATTATTCTGCTGCCAGTGCAGACAGTATCGGGTGGTAAAATCAGTTAACGCTTCAGCCGTTTGCTGCATCATTCAAATTCTCACTTCTGATAGGTTACACTTACTCACTTTGATGACCTCAGTGGTAACCGTTATGTCTTCTTATCAGCCGGATCCGGCGCTCAGCAACCTGACGCTTGGCAAGCCCACAGCTTATCACGATCGCTACGACAACAGCTTATTACAGGCCGTTCCGCGCAGCATGAACCGCGAACCACTTGGCCTTTATCCTGATAACCTGCCTTTTACCGGAGGCGATATCTGGACGCTATATGAACTCTCCTGGCTCAACAGCAAAGGCGTTCCGCAGGTGGCGGTTGGCGAAGTGGTGCTGGACGCCCATAGTCGTAATCTTATCGAGTCCAAGAGTTTCAAACTCTATCTTAACAGCTTTAACCAGACGCGGTTCGCAGACTGGGGCGAGGTGCGCCAGACGCTGGAGCAGGATCTGCGTGTCTGTGCCGAAGGCGAGGTGCGCGTCGCGCTGTTTCGGTTAAATGAAATTGAAGGTCAACCTGTGGGACACTTTGCAGGCTACTGCATAGATGAGCAGGATATCGAAATTGAAGATTATGCCTTCAATGCCGATTATCTGATTAACGCAGCCGGTGAGGAACAGGTGGAAGAAACGCTGGTCAGTCACCTGCTTAAGTCCAACTGTCTGATCACCAATCAGCCTGACTGGGGCTCGGTGATGATTCGCTATAAGGGCCCACGGCTCGATCGCGAAGCGCTGCTGCGCTACATCATTTCATTTCGTCAACATAATGAGTTTCATGAACAGTGCGTTGAGCGTATCTTCAATGACCTGATGCGTTTTTGTCAGCCCGAACAGCTCACCGTTTACGCGCGTTATACGCGTCGGGGCGGACTGGATATTAATCCATGGCGTAGTAATGTGCCCTTTACGCCGGGTCATTCTCGTCTGGTTCGTCAGTAGTTTGCGAGGTATTTCTCAGGCTGCCGGTCAACTATAGCGTTCCACTTGAGTCAGCCCTGCCGACAAGGCTACTCTGGGCAAGGCGGCATACAGTGGATTGCCAACCAGGGATTTTCGTCACTGCATTTGCAGTGTCAGCCATCACCCCAGCGGGTGCAAAGGAGTTCATTTGATTACACATGTCAGCCCTCTTGGCTCTATGGATCTGCTCTCCCAACTGGAAGTAGATATGCTGAAGCGCACAGCCAGCAGCGATTTATATCAACTTTTCCGTAACTGCTCGCTCGCCGTGCTCAATTCTGGCAGCCAGACTGACAGCAGCCACGAGCTTCTGTCCCGCTTTGAGAACTTCGATATTAACGTGCTGCGCCGCGAGCGCGGTATCAAGCTTGAACTGATCAATCCCCCCGAAGAGGCCTTTGTTGACGGCCATATTATTCGTTCACTGCAGGCTAACCTGTTTGCCGTGCTGCGCGATATCCTGTTTGTTAACGGCCAGTTAGCCAGTTCCGGCCGGTTACCCTGCGCAGAAGACAACGATTCGGTCATGATTACCAACACCGTGTTTTCTATTCTGCGTAATGCCCGGGCATTACACGTGGGCGAATATCCCAATACCGTTGTCTGTTGGGGCGGCCACTCGATTAACGCGGTGGAATACCAGTACTGTCGTAACGTCGGTACGCAGTTGGGCCTGCGTGAACTGAATATTTGTACCGGCTGTGGCCCGGGCGTGATGGAAGCGCCCATGAAGGGGGCGGCGGTAGGCCATGCGCAGCAACGCTACCGCGACAGCCGCTTTATCGGTTTAACCGAGCCGTCGATTATCGCGGCTGAACCGCCTAACCCGCTGGTGAACGAACTGATCATCATGCCGGACATCGAAAAACGTCTGGAAGCCTTTGTACGCATTGCACATGGCATCATTATTTTCCCTGGGGGCGTGGGGACGGCAGAGGAGTTTCTTTACCTGCTGGGCATTCTGATGAATCCGCAAAATGAGCATCAGGTTCTGCCGCTCATTCTGACCGGGCCGAAAGAAAGCGCCGACTATTTCCGTGTGCTGGATGACTTTATTGTCAGCACGCTCGGGGAGCAGGCACGTAAGCATTATCAGATCATTATTGATGATGCCGCCGAGGTGGCCCGCCTGATGAGAAAAGCGATGCCGCAGGTGAAAGAACACCGCCGCGAAACGGGTGATGCCTACAGCTTTAACTGGTCTATCCGCATCGCGCAGGATTTGCAGGTGCCCTTTATGCCAACGCATGAAAATATGGCCAATCTCAATCTCTACACTAACCAGCCGCCGGAAAAACTGGCAGCCGACCTGCGCCGGGCGTTCTCGGGCATTGTGGCAGGTAACGTTAAAGAGATGGGCATCCGTGAGATCCGGGAAAAAGGCCCTTATAAACTGCACGGTGATGCCGACATCATGCACCGCATGGATGAACTGCTACAGGGCTTTGTGGCGCAGCAGCGTATGAAACTGCCAGGTACTGCCTATATCCCGTGCTACGAAATCATTAAGTAAATCAGGAGGCAGCCGCCGGGCTGCCCGTACCTTATGTCACATCACTTACTTATTGTTGATGCACTCAATCTCATTCGCCGCCTTCACGCCGTTCAAGGCTCTCCCTGTGTGGACGGCTGCGTGGCGGCATTGCGCCAGCTTCTCGGCCACACGCGTCCTTCTCACGTTGTGGCCGTGTTTGACGGTGAAGCGCGCCATCAGGGATGGCGGCATCAGCTGCTGCCCGACTATAAAAGCGGTCGCCCGCCCATGCCGGAAGATTTGCAGGCTGAAATGCCCGCTTTGCAGGCGGCGTTTCGGGCCGTGGGCGTGAGCTGCTGGATTGCCGAACAGGATGAAGCCGACGATCTGGCGGCCACGCTGGCGGTAAAAATGGCGCGGGCGGGCCATCAGGCCACTATCGTTTCCACCGACAAAGGCTACTGCCAGCTACTGGCGCCGGACATTCGCATCCGCGATTATTTTCAGAAGCGCTGGCTGGATTTGCCGTTTATTGAAACGGAGTTTGGCGTTGCGCCCACTGTGCTGCCCGACTACTGGGGATTATGCGGCATCAGCAGCAGTAAAATCCCGGGTATCGCGGGCATCGGCCCCAAAAGCGCCCGGGAACTGCTGCAGCAGTTTGGCTCACTGGAATCGCTTTACCAACAGTTGGATCAGGTCCCCACCAAATGGCGCAATAAACTGCAGACAGGGCAAGAGATGGCGTTCATCAGCCGCGACGTCGCCCGGCTGAAACAGGATTTGGTGCTGGAAGGAAATCTGAATTTACTGCGTTACAGCGGTGACTAGCATGGTCAACCGATCGGGCACCATCGCGCCCGATCGGTTCGATTAGCGCTCGTCGCGACGGCCACCGACCGCGGCCCAGATACGACGAATATGCACCGTTACTTCTTCACGATCGTGGTAGAGCTGGCGTGCGCGAATTTGCGCATTAATGCCATTTTCCGTGAGGCGCTGCTCGATCATGGCCAGATTCTGCGTGACTTCTTCATACCGCTTCTTCATGGGCAGCTTCAGGTTGAAAATGGCCTCACGACACCAGCCATTCACCAGCCAGTCCGCCATCAGATTGGCCACGCGAGCCGGTTTTTCCACCATGTCGCAGACCAGCCAGCTGATATTGGTGCGCGGTGGGCGGAAGCGGAAACCGTCTTCGCGTTCGTGAAAGACCTGTCCGGTATCCATCAGACTCGGTGCCATGGGGCCGTTATCCACGGCGTAGACCATCATGCTGCGCTGTACCAGCTGATACGTCCAGCCGCCAGGGCAGGCGCCCAGATCCACCGCATACATGCCGCTGGCTAACCGCTCATCCCACTCGTCGGCGGGCACAAAAACGTGGAAAGCCTCTTCCAGCTTAAGCGTTGAACGGCTTGGCGCATCAGAGGGAAACTTAAGACGCGGAATGCCCATATAAAAGGGGGAATTGTTTTCTGGCAGCGAATAGCCCACGTAACAGGTACCGGGAGCAATAAAGAACACGTGCACGACCGGGCGTTTTGGGCTCTCGTAATTAAGCAGAATTTTGCTCTCACGCAGGCTGGCACGCAGGGGAACGGTAAACTTGCGGCAGAATTTGGTGAGCTCTTTTGCTTCATTGGTGTCAGGCACCTCAACACGCAGCTCGCCGCCTTTCTCGACCACACCGCTTAACATGCCAACGATCGGCGAAATACGATCGTCCTGGGGCAAGTCACGCAGCAGCTCGCCGACAACCAGCATCTGGCGGGCGAAAATCAGGGTTTCAAATGGCAGTTCCCGAATCAGCCTTTCCGCATCGGGCTGCTGATAGCATTCAAACAGCACATAACCGGCATCTTCTTTTACCCGTGGAAAGCCGTAGACGTTACGCTCTGCTGCTTTCGCACTAATCTCTGCCGCACACTCTTTTTCAAAGCCGGAGCGGCAATACAGTAAAACTTTATTCATGGCGTTCTGCCTTGGTTTTAAGACGCAGTGCGCCAATCAACATCAATAGCCAGCCGACGAGGAAGAATAGGCCTCCGACTGGCGTGATAAATACAAAAAACGTTAAATGCGACAGCGCCAGTGAATAGAGGCTGCCGCTAAATAATACGGTTCCCAGCGCCATAGACGCACTGCTCCAGTAAAACCAGATGTTACAGCGATACAGCATTGCCGCACCCAGCCCCAGTACAGCCAGCGTATGGTAAGCCTGATATTCCAGCCCGGTGTGAATCCAGGCCATTTCAGTGGCTCCCAGCGTTTTGTTCAACACGTGAGCACCAAAAGCACCAAATGCCACCAGGAAAAAGCCGCTGATGGCCGCAAAAATAAACATGGCACGTCTGGACATCAATCTATCCTCAAGGTGCGTTTGCAGGTCCCTGCAAAAAAATCAAAAAGTTACTGATCATAACGAAAGCGGAATTTTTCTTGTTCGGTTGCCGCTTTAGCGAGGATCCACTGTCGAAAGGCGGCTATTTTACCCAGTTCTGCCTGGCTGTCATGACAAACCAGATAAAAAGCATTTTTGCTCACTAAAACGTCATTAAACGGACAAATCAACCGCCCCGCTTCGATTTCGCTCTGCGCCATAACGTTATTGGCCAATGCCACGCCCTGACCATGAATCGCCGCCTGCAACACCATGGCGCTGTGACTGAAGATGGGGCCCTGTTGAACGTTGATATGCTGAACGCCGAGCTGGCGAATATAGGATTGCCAGTCACGACGCGACGCATCATGCAGTAGAGTAAAGCGAGCAAGATCCATAGGGGTTTTAAGCGGATTTTCCCCGGTCATCAACGCCGGAGAACAGACCGGCAGCAGGTATTCTGCGTAGAGTTTTTCCACCCGTAAGCCAGGCCAGTTGCCCCGACCATAGAAAATCGCCACGTCCACATCGTCGGCCAGTTTCTCCTCATCGCGGTCAACGGCCTGGATACGGACATCGATTCCCGGATAAGCCAGATTAAAGCTGGAGAGGCGCGGCACGAGCCATTGAATGGCAAAACTCGGCAGTAAACTGACCGTGAGCGCGCCTTTGGCACTGCGTGCCTGCAGCTTGCGCGTGGCTTCATTCAGGGCAGAGAAGATTTCTTTAATGTCCAGATAGTAGCTTTGCCCCTCTTCCGTGAGCAAAAGCGAACGATTCCTCCGCCTGAAGAGCTTTAATCCCAGAAAATCTTCCAGTGATTTGATCTGATGGCTGACGGCAGCCTGGGTGACAAACAGCTCTTCAGCCGCTTTGGTAAAGCTTAAATGGCGTGCTGCGGCATCGAAAACCCGCAGTGCATTAAGGGGAGGAAGACGTTTTGACATGGTTATCCATAGCCAGCCTGGCAAAAAATACGCGAACTAATACAAAGGCTTTACGTATTAGAATTTATAATCCGAGACATTATAAATTGTCCGTTGATGAAGCTCCAGCAAATACCTATAGTTGCGCTACTTCCTGAGCCGGAACGAAAAGTTTTTGGATTTGTGAGTGAGTTCGCAGATTTTCTGAAAGCTTTTGGCTTGTGGTCGTGATGTTGTGTTTGCAATTTTGGTCTGACCTTTACAGATCAAGCTTTTTTAATTCCTGTAGATTTACCCTGTCTGTCCATTGTGATATTGAGTAGCACCGCAAATTGCGGTGCTTTTTTTATGGGCTGATTACTTCATTTCAACCATTTCTTTCACATCTGAACGGTTAATCTGCTGCTCATTGCCATTCGCATCTTTATAGCTGATCATACCTGTGTCAGTATCGACCTTTGGTTTGCCTTCAGCGACGATAGTGCGTCCATCATTGGTATGCATCACGTAGTTGCTTGAACAGGCAGCCAGGGTAAAGGCCATTGTACAAATGGCCAGCATTGCGGCGAGTTTTTTCATCTTCTATCTCCTTGCAGATTGATTGCACCAAACCCCCCGCGTTACGCTGACCAAAGAAACGGTCAAGTGCGATCGACTGTAAGTAGGTCGTCTCGCCATGCGGGTTAAGTTTATACCTTGCAATACTCAGCATAACCCGCTTTTCCAGCTTTGCCAGACAGACAGCCATCTTTCAGCCTGGACCTGAAAATTAACAACCTGTGAGCCACGTATGAGCGCCTTCAACCCTTCTTCATTTCGTCAGCAGTTTCCTGCGCTAAACGATGCCGGTGTCTATCTTGACAGTGCCGCCACCATGCTGAAACCGCAGACGGTGATAGACGCGACGCAGCAATTCTACAGCCTGAGCGCTGGCACCGTTCACCGGAGCCAGTTTGCTGCTGCCCGCCAGTTAACGGAGCAGTACGAACAGGCGCGTAGCATGGTGGCACACTGGCTGAATGCCGCCAGCGATCGCCAGATCGTATGGACGCGCGGCACCACTGATGCGATAAACCTGGTGGCGCATGGCTGGTTAGCGCCGCGTTTACAGCCTGGCGATGAGATAATTGTCAGTGAGGCAGAACATCATGCGAATCTGGTGCCCTGGCTGATGGTTGCGCAGGCCAGTGGCGCGCGGGTGGTGAAATGGCCGATTGGTGCCGATCGCCTGCCGGATATCTCACTGCTGCCTGCGCTGATTAACAACCGGACCCGGCTGCTGGCGGTCGGGCAGATGTCTAACGTGACCGGCGGCTGTCCCGATCTAGCGCAGGCCATTGCGCTGGCCCACGCAGCAGGCGCAAAAGTCATGGTGGATGGCGCTCAGGGCGTGGTGCATTGCCCACCGGATGTGCAGGCGCTGGATATTGATTTTTATGCTTTTTCCGGCCACAAGCTCTACGGGCCAATGGGCATTGGCGTGCTGTACGGAAAAGCGGAACAGCTGGAAGAGATGCTTCCCTTACAGGGCGGCGGAAAGATGCTGACACAGGTCGATTTTACCGGCTTTACGCCGCAGCCCGTTCCCTGGCGTTTCGAGGCGGGCACACCCAACGTTGCTGGCGTTACCGGGTTAAGCGCCGCGCTCGGCTGGCTGAAGCAGTTGGATATGCGCAAAGCCGAGATGTGGAGCCAGCAGCTTGCCAGCCTGGCCGAGGAGCAACTGGCTGAACTGCCCGGCTTTCGTAGCTTCCGCTGTGGCAGTGCCAGCCTGCTGGCCTTCGACATTCAAGGCATTCATCACAGCGACATCGTGACGCTTCTGGCCGAGCACGGTATCGCCCTGCGGGCGGGTCAGCATTGCGCTCAGCCATTGATGGCGGCATTGGGCGTTGACGGCACGCTGCGCGTTTCGTTTGCACCTTATAATAATCTTCAGGATGTCGATGCCCTGCTGCGCGCCATGCGCAGCGCCATCGATCTGTTATCGGAGTTTTAATAATGAACACACCGCTGTTAGCGCCTCACCCATTCGGCGCTGAAATCACCACGGCTGATTTACAGGCTACCTTCTCCCGCTTTCATCAGTGGGAAGATCGCTACCGGCAGCTGATTTTACTGGGACGGCAGTTACCCGGGTTGCCTGACGCGTTAAAAACAGCGGATATCGAACTGAGCGGCTGCGAAAACCGCGTCTGGTTCGGCAGTCAACTGGGAGAGAAGGGTACCCTGCACTTCTATGGAGACAGCGAAGGTCGTATCGTGCGCGGTCTGCTGGCCGTGTTGCTAACCGCCGTTGAAGGCAAGACGCCAGCTCAGTTGCTGGCGTCCGATCCGCTCGATCTGTTTGAGGCGCTGGGCCTGCGCGCTCAGCTTAGCGCATCACGCAGCAGTGGCCTGAAAGCGCTGGCTGACGCCGTGCGGCAGAGTGCCCAACGGTATCAGGGTTAAGCCTGGCGCGCCGCGCGCGCCAGAAACTTCTTCAGGGCATGGGATACCGCAACAAAGCCGAAGGTGGCCGTCACCATCGTTGCCGCGCCAAACCCGGATTCGCAGTCCATTCTTTTCGGCCCTTCTGCCGTACTGCGTGAGGCGCAAACCGTGCCATCCGCCTGCGGATAAACCAGCGCCTCAGTAGAAAATACGCAGTCAATGCCCAGCTTGCCTTTGCTGTTCTTCACGACACCAAACTGTTTAAGGCGCTCGCGCAGTTTGGCCGCAAGCGGATCCTGGATCGTTTTGGCTAAATCGGTGACCTGAATTTGTGTCGGATCGATCTGGCCGCCTGCGCCACCGGTAGTGACCAGCGGGATCTTGTTGCGCCGACACCAGGCAATCAGCGCGGCTTTGGGCCGCACGCTATCAATGGCATCAATCACGTAATCGATATCGCCCGTCAGCAGGGTCGCCGTGTTTTCCGGCGTAATAAAATCATCAATGCACACCACTTCACAATCAGGATTAATGGCGCGCAGGCGATCCGCCATGACTTCCGTCTTGGCTTTACCCACGTTGCCATGGATCGCATGTATCTGACGATTGGTATTGGTGATGCAGACATCGTCCATATCGATCAGGGTAATCCTGCCGATACCGGTGCGTACCAATGCCTCTGCAGCCCAGGAACCTACGCCACCAATCCCAATGACGCAGAAATGCGCATCCGCAAACCGCTGCAGAGCCTGCTGGCCATAAAGACGTGCCGTGCCACCAAAGCGCTGGTGCCAGGCATCGTTTAACACTTTCATAGTCAAACCTGTTACAGAGTGCGGGCCAGAACGCCCGCCACATCAAAAATTAGTTAGCACCCAACAACAGGGTGCCGTTGTTGCCGCCCTGCGCATTGCTGAACAGCGGCTGACCGGCGCCAGGGGCAGATTTAAGCACCCATACGCGTCCATAATGGTTATAGAAACCGGCAAGATGAGCGGCATCCGGGCCCACGCCCTGATAAATGTCGAAGTGCTGGCCTTTGATGGCACCGCCAACATCCAGCGCCACCATCATTCGCATCTCATATTTACCGTTAAATTTCCCTTTTTCATTTAACTGCGGCACTTCTGCCAGCAACACCGTTCCGGCAGGAATCAGTGAGCGGTCTGATGCCACAGAAGCTTTCGCCACCAGCGGTACAGCGCTGGCACCGCGCACCGGCACATAGTCTTCAGGTTTGAAAAACACAAATGAAGGGTTGGTTTCTAACAGCGCACGCACTTCCTGCGGAGAATGCTCGTCAGCCCACTGGCGAATCGCCTGCATGGACATGTCTTCTCGCTTCACTTCGCCACGATCGATCAGCTCTTTACCGATGCTATGATAGCCCCAGCCGTTTTTTCCGCCATAACCAAAAAAGCGCATTGGACGCCCGTCGCCAAAATCAACGTAGCCGCTCCCCTGTACGTCCATAATAAAGTTATCGATGAGTGAATTACTCCAGGCAATCACATAGCGATCGTCCAACCCACCACTATATATAGAAGCACGGCTTGGCAGCTTTTGTCCGCGCTTACGTGGCGGCATCCGGTAAATGGGATACTGGAACTCACCCTGACGGGTGTAACGTGCCTCAACGACTGGCGTGTAGTACCCGGTGAACTGCACGTTGCCGTAGTTGTCTGTGCCTTCCATCTGAAACGCGTCCAGACCAAACTGGCGCAGCTGGCGCGTGTCGCCGCCGGCTATCAGCCAGTTTTCTACCGCACTGTAAGTACTGTTGTTGCGGAGAAACAGGCCAGAGGAGGCAGACTGAATCTGCCGGACCTGTTCACCAAAGTCCCGGCCGTTAACCGGGCGGCCTTTAGCATTAGGTTGATTGACCAGCGCAAGGGGCTGATCCAGTTTGCCGTCTTTATATTGCTGACCCCGATCGGTTGGCTTACCGCTACAGCCAGCCAGCAGCGCTAAAAATGCGCCAGTAAGTGCGTACTTCGCCCAACGTCCTTTCATCTTCATCTCTTTTTATAACTGTTCGCCACGCGACGATAGCAAAGCCGTCATCAGAATGAAATCCATCCTGTTTCGTCATAACGGATATCGGCGCAATAAATCACCAAATGGAGGAATCCTTCATCAATTAACAGCAAATTTAGCCTTTTAGGGCAAAAAGGGGTTGCAACAATCATCGTGCGGAGTATAGTGCGCATCCACGGACGCGGGGTGGAGCAGCCTGGTAGCTCGTCGGGCTCATAACCCGAAGGTCGTCGGTTCAAATCCGGCCCCCGCAACCAATTCTTCTGTGATTTTGCTCATACAGAAGAGACAATGTGAAAGTCGCTATGCGCAATCGGACGCGGGGTGGAGCAGCCTGGTAGCTCGTCGGGCTCATAACCCGAAGGTCGTCGGTTCAAATCCGGCCTCCGCAACCAATTTTCTGTGATTTTGCTCACACAGAAGAGACAATGTGAAAGTCGCTATGCGCAATCGGACGCGGGGTGGAGCAGCCTGGTAGCTCGTCGGGCTCATAACCCGAAGGTCGTCGGTTCAAATCCGGCCCCCGCAACCACTTTAAACACCTGAAAGGGTGTTTTTTTGTTTCTGAAATTCGCTCAACCGCCAGTGTAGTCACCTCTCCTTCTCTTCCTCTTTTTAAGCTGTTCTCGCGTTTGCCACTCAGACAGAACCCTGTTCAGGCCGCAGCTATTGCTCTTGCCGCTATATTTCTGTTTTGATGATTCATTCGGACATCACAAGGTCTGCTATGAATAACCACAATATTGCTGCACTGACCACTCAGTTTCCGCAGGTCGCGGATTTAATTGCGCTCAATGAAACCACCTGGTTTAATCCCGCCACGACCACCGTCGCAGAAGCCTTACCCCATGTTGGCCTGACGGCCCAGGATGTTGAAGAGGCGCATGCACGCCTGAACCGGTTTGCACCTTTTCTGGCACAGGCCTTTCCTGAAACGGCCGCCACGGGAGGAATTATTGAGTCGGAGCTCGTAGCCATACCGGCGATGCAGGCGCGGCTACAAAGGGAATACGGACAACACATTGCGGGTACGCTGCTGTTGAAGAAAGACAGCCACCTGCCAATTTCTGGCTCAATCAAAGCGCGTGGTGGGATTTATGAAGTGCTGACCCATGCCGAGAAACTGGCACTGGATGCAGGTTTACTGACCCGGGAAGAGGATTACAGCAGGCTACTCTCGCCTTCGTTCAGGCAATTTTTTAACCGGTACAGTATTGCCGTGGGCTCAACCGGTAATCTTGGCCTGTCGATTGGCATCATCAGCGCCCGTCTTGGCTTTAAAGTTACCGTGCATATGTCGGCGGACGCCCGCGAATGGAAGAAAGCCAAACTACGCAGTCACGGCGTCACGGTAATTGAGTATCAACAGGATTATGGCGTAGCGGTAGAGCAAGGACGTAAAGCGGCAGAGTCCGACCCGGACTGTTTCTTTATCGACGATGAAAACTCCCGCACCCTGTTTTTAGGTTATGCCGTTGCCGGGCAGCGCCTGAAGGCTCAGTTTGAACAGCAGGGCCGCGTGGTTGACCGCCATTATCCGTTATTTGTGTATTTACCCTGCGGCGTGGGCGGTGGCCCCGGCGGCGTCGCCTTTGGTCTGAAGCTGGCTTTTGGTGAACACGTTCACTGCCTGTTCGCCGAACCCACCCACTCTCCCTGCATGTTGCTGGGCATCTGCACGGGTTTGCACGAGGGTATTTCGGTACAGGACATCGGCATCGACAATATCACGGCAGCCGATGGACTGGCGGTCGGACGCGCTTCCGGCTTCGTTGGCCGGGCCATGCAGCGCCTGCTGGACGGGCTCTATACGCTTGACGATCAAAGCCTGTACGACATGCTGAGTTGGCTGGCGCAGGAAGAAGACCTGCGGCTGGAGCCCTCGGCCCTCGCCGGTATGGCTGGCCCCCAGCGCGTCTGCAGTGCCACAGCTTACCTGCAAATGCACGGTTTTACCGCGGCGCAGTTAGGTCAGGCGACACATCTGGTCTGGGCAACGGGCGGCGGAATGGTGCCGGAAGACGAAATGGCCCGTTATCTGGCAAAGGGGCGCTGAGCACCCGGCGGCCTCTGAACAGCAGGCCAACCTGCGCGGCCTGATCCTGAAGCCGCGTGGGATCGCTTTCCGGTCCTGGTGTCTCAGCAGGCCAGGAAAATGCGCCAGCGGCCGTTTTCCTGAGGGTTACTCAGCGATGAGCCAGTGCGACACCGCTTTTAAAATAGGCTTTGATTCCTTCCAGGATCGCCTCTGCCACCTGATGCTGATAGCGCGTGGTGCGCAACTTACGCTCTTCTTCAACATTACTGATAAAGGCCGTCTCCACCAGAATAGAGGGAATATCTGGTGCCTTAAGCACGGCAAAACCGGCCTGATCCACGGTGCGTTTGTGCAGGTGATTGATGCGCCCCATGCGGTGCAGCACTTCTTTACCAAACTTCAGGCTGTCATGGATCGTCTGGCGCTGCACCATATCAAACATGGTGTGATCCAGATAGCGATCTCCACTCATGCTGACGCCGCCAATCTGATCGGCTTCGTTCTGGGTTTGCGCCAGGAAACGCGCCGCCGCAGAGGTCGCGCCGCTGGTCGACAGCGCAAACACGGAAGAACCGCGCGCGGCCCGGCTGGTGAACGCATCGGCATGAATTGAGACAAACAGGTCGGCACGTTGCTTGCGTGCTTTAGCAACCCGCACCCGCAGGGGAATAAACACATCCTCGTTGCGGGTCATGTAAGCCTTCATGTTGTGCTCTTTTTCGATCAAGGTTTTCAGCCGACGGCCAATCTTCAGCACGATATCCTTTTCACGTGTTTTATGTTTACCGTGGGCACCGGGATCTTCACCGCCATGCCCGGGATCGATCATGATGATGATCGGGCGATCGCGTCCCGCTTTACCGGGCAGAGGCGCCTGAACGGCCTCATTTTTTTCCAGATCGCCCTGATTGTAATCTTTAAGTAATGCCAGAAGCGGATCATCTTCAACGCTATCCTGGCTGGGATAGAGATCGACCACCAGTCGGTGTTTGATCGTGGACACCGGGTCAAGGCTGAAGATTTTAGGGGACACGTTGCGTTTCAGTTCCAGTACGACGCGCACGGTATTGGCATCAAACTGCCCCACTCTGGCGCTTTTAATAAAAGGATCGTCAACACGCACGTGCTGATTCACGCCCTTAAGGACTGAGTTAAGATGCAAGCCATCGATATCAATGACCAGGCGGTCAGGGTTCGTCAGGGCAAACTGCTTGTACTTAAGCGCGACGTTAGACTCCAGCGTCATACGCGAGTAAGTGGAAGAGGGCCAGATGCGGACCGCTAAAATATGGCTGGTCGCGGCCATACTCACACCGCTGACGCTGAGCAGTAACAGCGCCCCTGTACCTTTTAATAATCGTCTACGTGAAACCAGGGGATTACCTTCCGACATGCCACTCCAGCTGTTATATAGTGTTTAAAAAAACGGCAGCCAAATAAAATGGCGGCGAAAACTTTATCCAATCCTGCAGGCAATGTCACCCCGGAAACCCCAAATAATGCAGGCTGTTAGCGGCTTTGGCACCAAAAAAAACGTAAATTATCGTCAGGATTAGCGCTTGCAAAACGATGGCTAAAGGCATAAAAATACACAAAATACGAATAAACATTCACTGAGGGTTAGCCGTGAAGGAACGTAGTACCGAACTGGTTCAGGGTTTTCGCCACACCGTTCCCTATATCAATGCGCATCGGGATAAGACATTCGTCATCATGCTCGGCGGTGAAGCCATTGAGCATGAGAATTTCTCCAGTATTGTCAATGATATCGGCTTGCTGCATAGCCTCGGTATCCGTCTGGTCGTGGTGTATGGCGCGCGCCCACAGATTGATGCCAGCCTGGCGGCACATCAGCTGGAACCGGCTTACCACAAATATACCCGTGTGACCGATGCTCAGTCGCTGGAACTCGTCAAACAGGCCGCAGGCCGGCTGCAGCTGGATATCACGGCCCGGCTCTCAATGAGCCTGAACAACACACCTTTGCAGGGCGCGCACATTAACGTGGTGAGCGGTAACTTCATTATTGCTCAACCGCTCGGCGTGGATGACGGGGTGGATTACTGCCACAGTGGACGCATTCGTCGTATTGATGAAGAGGCCATTCATCGTCAGTTGGATAACGATGCCATTGTGCTGCTTGGCCCGGTGGCGGTGTCGGTGACGGGTGAAAGCTTTAACCTGACGTCTGAAGAGGTTGCCACCCAGCTCGCCATTAAGCTCAAGGCCGAAAAGATGATTGGCTTCTGTTCTGAACAAGGCGTGATCGATCGTGAAGGCAATATTGTCTCGGAGCTCTTTCCTAACGATGCGCAGGCACGTATCGATGAAATGGAAAGCGACGGTGATTTTCTTTCAGGTACCGTGCGTTTTTTACGGGGCGCGGTAAAAGCCTGTCGCAGTGGCGTGCGCCGCAGCCATCTCATCAGCTATCAGGAAGACGGTGCGCTGCTGCAGGAGTTGTTCTCGCGCGACGGCATCGGGACGCAGATTGTGATGGAGTCGGCCGAGCAGATCCGCCGTGCCACCATCAACGACATCGGCGGTATTCTGGAGCTGATTCGCCCGCTGGAGCAGCAAGGCATTCTGGTACGTCGCTCACGTGAGCAACTGGAAATGGAGATCGATAAATTCACCATCATCCAGCGCGATAACCTGACCATCGCCTGTGCCGCGCTTTATCCGTTTATGGATGAAAAGATTGGGGAAATGGCCTGCGTCGCAGTGCATCCGGACTATCGCAGTTCATCGCGTGGCGAGTTGCTGCTGCAGCGCGTCGCGCTTCAGGCTCGGCAAATGGGGCTGGAAAAACTGTTCGTGCTGACTACGCGCAGTATTCACTGGTTTCAGGAGCGCGGTTTTACGCCGGTGGATATTGAGTCGCTGCCAGAAAGTAAGAAAGAGATGTACAACTATCAGCGCCGCTCAAAGGTGCTGATGGCGGATTTAACCTGACAGTTACCGGGCGGCAGCCATGCCGCCCTTGCTGTTACGCCTGCCCGGCCGCCCCTAACCTTTCCACCAGCCCGCTTCGCCGCTGCGTTTGCAGCTGTACGGCGCGGTCAAATATTGCACGATCGCTGTAAAGCGTCAGTTGACTGCGCGCACGCGTAATTGCGGTATAAACCAGCTCGCGGGTCAGCACCGGCAGAAACTGGGTCGGCATGACCAGCGCGGTATGGTCAAACTCCGATCCCTGCGACTTGTGTACCGTCATAACCCAGGCGGTTTCATGAGACGGCAAACGGCTGGGCTGAATCGCTTTCACGCTGCCGTCTGGCAACGGAAAAAAGACTCTGAGCTGGCCTTCCTCATCGCGTAGAGTAATACCGATATCGCCGTTAAACAGCCCCAGTGCGCTGTCATTACGGGTGATCATTACCGGCCTTCCCGCATACCAGCGGCTGCCCAACGCAGGACGTCTGATGCGCTGCAGCTGCATCAGGCGTTGCTCAATGCGCTGATTCAGCCCGTGCACGCCAAAGGGCCCTTCACGCAGGGCACACAACAGCTGATAACGGCTGAATGCGTTAATAACCTGCTCTGGCGTAGCCTGATGCTGAACGGCATGCAGATAATCGCTATAACCCCGCGCTACCTCGTCCAGCATAGCCTGATAAGCGTCGCCGTCGTTCAGCGGCTGAAAAGAAACATCCTGGTGTCCGGCGGCAAAAATCGCGCTCATCTGGCGCGCATCGCCCTGGTTCACCGCCCGTGCCAGCTGACCTATTCCGGACTTTTCATCAAAACGATAGCTCTGTCGCAGCAGGCAAATGCTGTCGCGAACGGCTGGCGCGGCCTCAACATCGTCGCCTGTGAGCGTGCAGCCGGTCAGGGCCGTCAGCTGTGCAGCCCGTGACGGGCTAAATCCTGTTTCGCTGCAGCGGCAAATATCCCCCAGCACGGCGCCCGCCTCCACCGAAGCCAGCTGATCGCGATCGCCCAGAAAGACCACGCGCGCATGCTGTGGCAAGGCAGAGATCAGTTTTGCCATCATGCTCAGGTCGACCATTGAGGCCTCATCGACCACCAGTACATCCAGATGCAACAGGTTGCCCGCGTGATAGCGCAGACGCTGCGTGTCCGGTTGTGCACCCAGCAGGCGGTGCAGCGTCGTCGCTTCCGCAGGGAACCGGGTGCGCTCTTCCTCGCTCACGGCCAGTCCCTGTAGAGCTTTACCCAGCGACTCCGTTAAACGGGCCGCGGCTTTGCCCGTGGGCGCCGCCAGCTGTATGCGCAGCGGCACCGTATTCAATCGGATTAGCGCAGCCAGCAGCTTTGCCACCGTGGTGGTTTTACCGGTTCCCGGACCACCTGAAATCACGGCGGTTTTTCGCGTCAGCGCCACGGCTGCGGCAATCTTTTGCCAGTCGTCAGGACGGCTGCCAAACAGGCTGGTCAGTACCTCGCTGGCCCGGTGCGCATCAAATGTTCCTTCGTCGGGCTGCAACGAAAAAAAGCGCGCAACCTGCCCTTCGCTCTGCCACAAGCGATGCAGATACAAACGCTCATGGCTCAGCACCAGCGGGGTGACGGCACTGCCATCACTGATTGCTGACCAGCCCGCCAGTGCAGCATGCACATCGTCCGGCGCGCCTGCGGCCTGCCACAGTGCCTGGGCCAGGGCCGGCTGACGCCCCGCAAAGAGTCCGGCCTCGCTCAGATTAGCCAGCGGCAGACAGACGTGACCTTCTCCGGCATCGGCACTGACGCAGGCCGCTGCCAGCAGCAGAAAAGGCTGGGCGTCGTCCGCAATCAAGCGGGCAAACTGTATATCCAGAGGTCGCAGTAAACGCTTTTCGACTGCCTGGAGCAGTAAGGCGTTTATATCACTCATAACATTTCCTCTGTATTGCCAAACAGCCTGTCCATTTCATCAATAAACGCCGGGTCGGGTCGGGTGGCGAAAATGCCGTTGTCGTCCGGGCTGCCATCGACGCCACGCAGAAACAGGTAAAAGACGCCGCCGAAATGCTGTTGGTAGTCATAGCCTGCCAGACGGTGCTGGAGATAACGGTGCAGCGCCAGGGTATACAGCTGGTATTGCAGATCGTAGCGGTGGTCGATCATCGCCTGCTCCATCGCCTCGGGCGTGTATGCGGCACGACTTTCCCCCAGCCAGTTCGATTTATAATCCAGCAGATAGTATTTTCCCTGCCAGCGGAACACCAAATCAATGAACCCTTTCAACATGCCTTTCACCTGGCGGAAATCCAGTGCCGGACCGCGCTGCGACAGCGGATCGTACCGGCGTACCAGCGCATCCAGATCGGTCGCGGTCAGCAGGTTATTGATCGGGAGATAAAATTCCATTTCAATCAGCCGGTCGCGGCTGTTAATACTGGACAGCGTTACGCCTTCCTTGTTAAGCGGCGTTGTCAGGACGCGCGCAATCCACTGCTGAATGACCGGAAGCCAACTGAGTGAATACCCGTTTTGCTGGAGCTGATCTTCCAGCCACAGCGCCTCTGGCGGTTCGGTGAAATCGATTGATTCAAACAATCCGTGGAGAAACGTCCCGGGTGCCGCACCGCGCGGAAAATGGTGCGGCGTCAACAGGGTATCCTCTTCGTCTGCCGTTTCGCCTGCGGCGTCGATATCAAATTTAGGCAAGGCGTCCAGCAGCGGTGAGCTACCGTGCTGCTGCAAACCCGAATAACTGGTGACGCGCCAGCTGTCGGCCAGCGCTCGCGTCATTTCCCGACTGCTCAGCGCATCGTTGCTGCCCAGGCCTTCATGCCAGATCGCCCCGGGCTGGAGCGCGCTGCTGATAACCTCAATTCCCGCGCCCTCAAGCGCCTGCAGATGCTGACTGAGCTGCGCGGCATCGGCGATTTCGCCGCGCTGCACCAGGAAACCGAGCGCGCTTTTGTGCAAGTCGCTTTCACCCGCTTTTTTACGCGCGCCCTTAATCAGCGGTGCAATACCTACGCTGCAGTGGTGAACCGAACGGGTCAGTGCCACGTAGAGCAGGCGTAAATCCTCTGCCAGGCGCTCCTCTTCTGCCAGCGTCAGGCTGTACTCATCCCCCTGCACGTCCAGCATCGCAGCAAAGCTTTCACGATCGTGATACAGCGCACTGGCGGCCTCGCGGAATCCGGCGGCAAAGGGCAGCCAGACCAGGGGATACTGCAATCCTTTCGATTTATGAATGGTGACGATTTGCACCAGATGACGATCGCTTTCAAGACGCAGTTGCTGACTGGCCGCCTGGCTATCGGGGCGGGCAATTTGCTGTGCCAGAAAACGCACCAGCGCATGGGTGCTGTCGAGCTGAACCGCCGCTTCCTGCAGGAGTTCACCCAGGTGCATCAGATCGGTTAAGCGCCGTTCGCCATTGTCTGATGCCAGCATATTTTCGGCCAGTTGCCGCGTGATCATCACGTCGCGCAGCATGGGTAAAACGCCGCGCTGATGCCAGATTTGCTGCCAGCTGACAAACTGCTCCACCAGTGCATCCCAGTGGCGTTCGTTCTGCGCCAGCGCGTCCAGTTCGGCGGCATCAATAGCAAAGATGGACGTCGCCAGCGCGCTGCGCAGCAATCGCTCCTGTTCAGGTGACTGAACCGCCTGCAGGAGCCATAACAGTTCACGCGCTTCCGGCGTGGTGTAAACGCTGTCGCGGCTGGAAAGATAAACGGAGGGAATCGACAGGCTGTTTAGCGCATCGCGGATCAGGCTGGCCTCGTTACGGCTGCGCACCAGCACGGTAATGTCCGATGCCTTAACCGGCTGCAGGGCATCGCCTTTACCAATCAGCGCCTGCCCCTGCTGTCCGGCTACCAGCCAGCGGCTGATATCCGCGGCACACTGCTGCGCCATAAATTGTTGGTAATCACTTACTCCCACACCTTCACCCGGCTGAAGCCAGAAGCGCAGCGCGGGCTGCGGTTGCTGCTGATAAATCAGCTTCAGGGCCTGATTAGGCGCAGCCGGACTGACCGGGAGAAAAGGAATGGAAGAGAACAGAAACGGCGAATCAACCTGTGAAAACAGCCGGTTAACGCTGTCCACCATGTCAGGCGAGGAGCGCCAGTTAGTATCTAATGTGTAGTGAGCACTAACTTCACTACGGGCGCGCAGATAGGTAAAGATATCCGCACCACGGAAGGCATAAATCGCCTGTTTGGGATCGCCAATAAGCAGCAGGGCTAACTCTGGCTGATGGAGATACAGCGTACGAAAGATACGATACTGCTGCGGATCGGTATCCTGGAATTCATCAATCAGCGCGACCGGGAAGCGCCCGCGAATCGTTTCCGCCAGCAGTGCCCCGCCCGGCTGTTGAAGCGCCTCATCCAGACGGCTCAACAGGTCATCAAAGCCCAGTAGTGCGCGCTGACGCTTTTCGCGCTGGACCGCCTCGCGGACCTCGGTCAGGGCCTGCCAGATAATGACGTCTCGCAACGTCAGCGGTTCGGCCAGAAAGCGATCTACCGCATCAAACAATGCATGTTGCGGTGCCTCGCCCTTTTTGGTCTTCTCGTGCAGCACCTGCTGCCCAAAGCGCTCCAGCTCTTTGGGCAGCAGGTAATCAAGCGTGTCATCGAGTGCCCACTGGGTGACTTTAGCCACCCAGTTAGGTAAGTGCTTACTGCTATAACTGCGCTTATCAACACCAGACGCGCTAATGAGCCCTTCCACATCGGCGCTGGCAGCCTGCCACTGCTGCTTAAGGGCGTTAATTCGCTCAAGATTGGCCGCATGGCGGGAGGCCAGCGTTTCCTCTGGGCGAGGTGGGCGCCTGAGCGTCGGTGACTCCCCCTGCAGCCAGGGCCGCAGCGTGGTCAGTAAACTGTCCGGCCCGCTCCACTCCGCCGCAATGACTCTGGCCACATCCAGCGACAGGGGATAACACTGGCGACGCCAGAAATCGGCCGTGGCCTGTCGGAGCAGCGTTTGTTCGTTTTCAATCAGTTCCTGCTCGAACAGCATGCCCGATTCAAAAGCGTTCAGGTTAAGCATGCGCTGACAAAAGCCGTGGATGGTAAAAATTGCCGCCTCATCCATTTGTCGCTCGGCCGCCAGCAGTTGTGACGCGGCCTGGGGCAGGTCTGGGATCTGCTCCATCAGCTGTTGGTGCATGGGGTTATGGCTTTTACCACGCACGCAGGCCAGACGTAGCTGATGGATATTGTCACGGATACGACCGCGCAGTTCAGCCGTAGCGGCTTCGGTAAAGGTCACCACCAGAATCTCTTCGACGGACAGCGGCCTGCGCCAGGCGTTCTCACCGCCCAGCCCTAATAGCAGACGTAAATAGAGCAGGCCGATCGTAAAGGTTTTACCGGTCCCCGCTGACGCCTCAATTAACCGTTCACCGTTCAGCGGCAGCGTTAACGGGTTAAGCGACTCGGGTCTTGACTGCATCATTGGGTTTCACTCTTTACCGGCAGCGACTGCTGCAGTTTGGCGATTTCCTGCCAGGTTCTCCAGCCAGGCAGCGGGGCAAATTCGATTTTACGCTCGCCGCTTCCGGCGATCTGCGACGTCATGGCCATGCCTTTTTTCTGCATCACGGCCTGATGAAAGAAATCGGCCAGGCCGGCAGGCGTAAGCAGCTGGACCTGCTCCATCAGCTTTTGCCGGGTATCGAAATCGTTGTTCTGGCGATCGAAATCGCGGCTGAAACGATCGGCTTCTTCGTTCAGCGTTTGTGGACGCTGTCTGAGATCGTTGAGCATCGCCTGCTGATACTGCGTAAAATCGGCCTGGCTCATCGTACGCAGACGCTGCTCAGCCTGGGGATAAAATGCCTGATAGCGCTGCATCAGATAGGCGGGCTGCTTGCTGTTACTCTGCAACAGAAAACCAATTCCCCACTGACGTCCCACCGGCATCCGGAAGGCAAAGACGGCATAGCCCAGTTGCTCTTCCGTCCGTAGCTGATTGTAAAACCATGGCTGCACGATCTGGCTGAGCATCGCGCTGTTGGCCATGCTCTGGTATTCGTCATAGCCTAAAGGAATATAGAGCGCGGCCAGCGCAGAGTCGGTACTGCTGCCGTGCTGCTCCAGATTCGCCTTTAACGGCTTTTCAACGCTGAGGTAGTTGCTGTGCCAGTAGTGAGTCCCTTTGCACTGCATCTGCTGTTTCAGATCGCGCCCCAACTGCGTGACGCTGTCGGCGCTCAGGTTGCCAACCGCCATCATCTCCGGCGTGGCATTTTTTATTAACGCATCGCGGTAAGCCACCACCTCATCCAGCGTAATGCCGCTCACCAGTTTGCGGCGGGTTTCTCGCTGAGTATAAGGCAGTTGCGACAGGAGCTGCATTGGCTGAATAGCCTGCTCAAAGGCTTTGCCTTTTTCGGCCGCGTCCAGTCGCTCCAGGTACCAGGATTTAGCCTGCTCCAGCTGCGACTCACTGGGCTGGAAGGTGCGGTAACGATCCACCAGCTGTTTAAGCAAGGCGGGCAGACGCTGCGTAAAGCCACTGGCGTTAAAGACCAGACCATCGTTCTCACTGGTCGAAAAGCTGATACCGCCAATGGAGGCCTGTGAGCTCAACTCATCCAGCGCCAGGCTGGCCAGATAGTCATTCAGACCAAACAGCACCTGCTGGCGCGCATCGCTGATGGCCTGCTGGTTTCGCAACGCCACGGTAATGCTGGCTTTGGGCTCATTCGCATAGAACTGGCTTGGCATCCAGTAAATACGCATCCCGAAATCGTTATCTAGCTTTACCGGATGGCGATAGGCCTTCTCTGCGGCAGAAACCAGCGTAAAATCATCGGGAATATAGGGATTCAGCACCGGCATCGCGAGCTGAATCCCGCGCCCGCGCTGCTGCCACTGCGCAAAAGTCTGAGCGCTAATTTTATCTACCTGATAGGGCGCATTGACGAAATAGGCCAGCCTGTTGTGCGGCTCCTGCGGGCTGATATACCAGATGCGCGCCTTCTGCGGCGTCATCTCTTCCAGACGGGCCTGAATCGCCCCGGCATCGTAGCGGTCGGCAAGATAAGGGGCATCCAGCGTATGCTCTACCGGTACCCGCAGCATCGTATCGGCCAGCCACTCGATGTAGTCCATGTTGCGGGTAATGGAGGGATAACGGAAATCCAGCGCCAGAACATGTGAAACTTCGTCGAAGTAGCGACGATCGATGCCTTTTTCGCGCAGCATGGCAATGTAGCTAAAGACGGCCGCCACGACGTCGTCGCGTTGGGCGAGGCCTTTATCGGTGAGTGAGACGCTGATCGTAAAGATGCCGCTGTTGCGCTCGGTAACCGGATCGGCTCCGGCGCTGACGCCATCGGCCAGCCCCTGTTTTTGCAGCCAGTCAGCCAGCGTATTGGGGCTACGGTTGCCAATTAAATAGCCGATGAGCGTGTCCGTTTTACTACGGAAGCGATCGCTGTTATTCGGAATGCGGAACTCAATTTTGAGCTGTTTACGGGGTTGTGCAGGCACATAATGAATAAGAATACCCTGCTGCGCCTCGGTGACAACAGGCTCATTAATCATCGGAACGCTGGCATTGTGGTTAGCCACCCGACCAAAGGTGTCTGCCGCAATGGCGGCCATCTGCGCCAGGGACTGGTTGCTGTAGATAACGGCCTTCATCAGGTTGGCAGAATAGTGGCTGTGGTAAAAGTCCAGCAGCGCCTGATGCAGGTTACTGCCGGGTTTATCTCGCAGGGTTTCAAGATTGCCCCCATAGAAGTGCGCAGCCGGATGGGCCGGATTGATCGTCTCGGCCCCCACTTGGCCCATGCGCAAAGCGTCGCGGGCGCGCGCCATTGTCAGCTCAGCATTGACCGCATGACGTTCCCGATCGGCATTGACCGGATCCAGTAACGGTGCCGCAATGGCGTCGGCCAGGCGATCGACGGCAGGCGCAAGGGCATCGTTTTCCACTTCAAGGTAAAAAGCGGTGCGGTAGGACGCCGTGCTGGCATTGTGGCTGCCACCATGCTTTTTGAGGAAGTCCGCCAGGCTGTCAGGTTCCGGATAACGCGTTGAGCCCATCAGCACCATGTGCTCAAGATAATGTGCCAGGCCAGCCTGTTGCGCAGGATCGTCCAGTGAACCAATCGGCAGGGTTAAAGCCGCCAGCGATTTAGGAGCATCCTTGTCTGACACCAGCAGCACGGTCATGCCATTATCCAGCGTAATAGCCTGATACTGACGCGGATCCTGTTCGCTTTTACCGATGGTACTGTTAACGGGCTGCCAGCCCTGGCCCGTTTCGGCCTGAACCGTAAACGCCACCAGGCTGAACAGAATGGCCAGGATCAAGCGTGCATGTGTGCGCATGTAAACCTCTTACGTTACCCAAAAGCCGCCTTGCCAGCGCATTGGCGGCTGAAAATACAACAAACGTTCGTTGGTGTTCTCATCACCTGCAAAGGTGTGACTTACCGATCGTCCTGATGGGCCTGCAGCACCGGTGAGTACCAGCACGCCGCCGCCTCGGTTATGCGCTGTAGCTGGGATTCGTCCAGTACTCTGCACAGCCGCTGCAAATAGGGATCGCTTCCCTCGCCCTCCTGCTGATACCCCCCCACCCAGGCCGCCAGCAAATTGTTGCGGGCTTTGAGCTGCGTGGCCTCATCACTGAGGAACTGATGGCTTTTCTTATCAAAACAGGTGCTGATCCAGGCGCCCCCGCTTTTAGTCAGGAGCATCAAGGGTTCGCGCATTCCTTGCAGATAACCTTGCATGTAGCGCGCTAACTGGGCCGTGGCGTCATCCGGCGCAACGGCGTGGAAGCACCAGTAGCTCTGCTGGCGGCCAAACATGCGGCTTCTGCCGTTACCGCCCAGTGCACAATAAACTAAATGTTCGAGCCACAGTAATAAACCATCATTGATATTCAGCACGCCTGGCCGCCAGCGCAGTAGCCCGTCACTCTGCACCTGAGTCAGCCAGCCGGACAGGCTGACGCCGTCCAGATCCAGATTGATTTCCCAGCTTTCCCCTTCGCTACGTTGAGAGGTGACGTCTGCCGCCACCTCCTGCATCTCTTCACGCTGAGCCTGCCAGAACAGTTCACCAAACGCGCCATAAGGTAAGTTTCCGGCAGCGCGGTGATGGGCATAAAGACGATCGGTGTCCTCGCCTGTTACCAGTGCATTCAGCAGTTGGGCATTAATCTGGTAACGCTCCAGGCTATCCAGCGCAAAGGGTTCGCTGTCGGGGAGTTCATTTTCTTCAAGCCAGAAACTCACGCCCAAGCGTTGCTGAAACCAGGCCCGCACGGGATGACGCCAGAATCGCAGGAACTGTTCAAGGGCTAATGTCTCTACGGGCGGCGTGAGCAGGGGCTGAACGAAATCGGGCTGGGGCTGACCCGTACCCCGCGCGGCGGGAAGCCATTCGCGGGCAAAACTGTGGGCTGCCGACGCGGGCTGAAAGTTCTCGGGCGCGAACGGCATCCGGCTGTGTAAGTGTTCCAGATGCGACCTGACCCGGCGCGCGCTCTCGTCCAGATCCTGGTCTTCATCGCCTGGCAGATAAAAACTTTGCCCAATATATTCCAGTAATTCTGTGACCAGCACGGACGGATAACGTTCGGTATTGTCCTGTATCGCGCGTCCGATATAGCTGATATAGAGCTGTTGCTGCGCGGAGATCAGGGCCTCCAGAAACAGGTAACGGTCGTCATCACGGCGGCTACGGTCCCCTTTACGCGACTGCTGTTGCATCAGGTCAAATCCCAGCGGCGCCAGGGTACGCGGATAAACGCCATCGTTCATCCCCAGTAAACACACGACGCTAAACGGGATGGAACGCATTGGCATCAGGGTACAAAAGTTGATTTGTCCGGCGAGAAAACGCTGACTGATACGCTGCTGGTCCAGTCGGCCGCGCAGATCGTCGCGCAGCAACACCACCGGAATGGGCTCATCGAAGCGTGCGTCCATGCCGTATTCAATCAACGCCTTCCACTGCTCTTCCACCAGCAGCAGTGCAGCTTCAGTTTCGGGATCGGCCGTAAAGAATGCATTGAGCAGCTCGCGGCACAAAGGCAGCCACGCTTCCAGCGGGCGCGGTTCGGACAGCACCTGACGCCAGTGGTTGAGCCGCGACAGCAGCTCAGCCAGATGACCTGCCAGTTCGGCCACCAGTCCACTTGACTCATCGTAGGGCAGGATGCCCTGCCAGTCGCCATGCTGGCTTTCCATCGCATAGCCAAGCAGCATGCGTTGCAGCCCAAAGCGCCAGGTATGCTGACCGGTAACCGGCAGGGCCAGTGCCTCAACGCTGGCATCATCCAGCCCCCAGCGTACGCCCGATTCGCTCACCCAGCGCCGCAGTAAACGCAGCCCGCTTTCGTCAATCGAGAAGTGGTTCGCTAAGGCGGGCACGTCCAGCAGCGCCAGCACATCTTCGGAGACGAAACGGCTGTCGGGCAGCGCCAGTAAATGCAGAAAAGCCACAATCGCTGGATGCGCCTGACTGGCACGGCGGTCAGAGATGGCAAACGGCAGATAACGTTCGGCCGGAGCATTAGCAAACACGGCCTGAATAAAAGGCGCATAGGCGTCAATGTCGGCGACCATGACAATGATATCGCGTGCTTTTAGCCCGGGATCCGCCTCCATCCGCGCCAGTAAATGATCCTGCAACACTTCCACTTCGCGTTGGGCACTGTGACAAACCTGTATGGCGATGGATCGATCCGCTGGATCCAGACAACGCTTTTGCCCACTGTAGGCCAGTTCGTCGGCCGTCAGACCGATCACGGCCTTGTCCTGCAGATTGAGAAGATCGTGCTGCATGCTGTGCAGCAGGTTGTCTTCCTCTACATCGACAAAGGCGTCAATTTCGCTGTTAAGATCCATCTGGCTGAGCAGGTAAAGGTTATCGCGCCCCAGCTTGCCCCAGGAGGCCAGGAGCGGGTTCGTGAGCTGCTGCTCGCCTTCGTCACTGAACAGCGCAGGCGCACGCGCCACATCGCTAAACAATCCACGATACTCCTCCCGATCGTGGCGGCGACGCTGACGGCTTTGTAACTTCGCCAGAAAAGCATAATCCTGAATGTCGCCCCAGTAGTCGCGGCAGGGATTCGTGAACAGCAGATAGATATCGATATGTCGCCCCAGCGCCTGTAACGCCTGAAGATAGACCGGCGGAAGCGCTGATATGCCGCAAATAAAAACCCGTTCGGGCAGGTTGGCTGGTGGGGTCTGCGTCTGCTCCAGCGTATGGATAAAGCGCGCATAGAGGTTGGCACGGTGCCATTTAGGCTGGCCCAGTTCCTCGGTGTAATTCACTAAGTCACGCCATAGCGCCGCCTGCCAAATCTGGGCATCGCCCAGGCCGTCGATGTGCTGACCCCGCTCCCAACTGTTCAGCCAGTCGGCGCGATAAACCAGATACTGGTCAAACAGGTCAGCGACGCGGGCACTGAGCTGAAACAGTTTGCGCTTGTCACCATCATCGCTCAGGTAATGGCGCAGTGAGGCAAACTCATCCTGTAGCAGCAGCGAGGGTAAACGGTGCATCAGCTTCCAGCTCATGCTGGCTTTGCTAAAAGCGCTTTCGACCGGAATGTCCGGCAGTACGCGAACAAACATTTCCCAGATAAAACTGGCCGGTAGCGGAAATTCAATATTCGCCGCAATGCCAAAGGTGTGCGCCAGCTCCATCTGTAACCATTGCGCCATGCCCGGACTTTGTACCAGCACCATTTCTGAGGCAAAAGGATCGTCAAGCGGATCCAGTTTAATCACTCTGGCTGCCAGGCTTTTGAGCAGATCAAGCTGATTAGAGTGATAAACGTGAAACATGAAAACTCCTGTGGAAAATCAAAACGGCATAGCGACCTCAGAGGATACTCACTCTACCGCGTATCGCATTTCAAGCCTACCAAAAGGCGGGTAAGCATAATGCCCTAACCGCTTAACAGGTTAAACGCATCAGGCTGGCGTGACGTTGATGCGGCCCGCTCACCTCGGCTTTTTCCAGCGCACAGCCTCCCGGACCTTGTGTTTTCTCGAAACGGGATTGCCAGCCTGGCACCTCGTGGCCAAGCAGTCGCTGCTCTGCAACGCGCCAGGCTTCTCGTTGCTGCCACTGCTGACTGAAACCCAGCGTCAACACGCGGTGATACTGAAGCAGAGCGCTGGTGCTCACAGCCATCAGTAGCAGGGCAAACAGGGCTTCCGGCAGGCTGAACCCACGCGCGTCAGAAACATTGCTCTGACGCGGCCAGCGGGCAGTAGTCAATCCAGCCCTGCGGCAAAGGATGAATGGTGCTGCCCTGCACCCGTACCCAGCGCCACAGGGCCATCTCGCCTGTGCGGTCTTCACCTTTAAGTAATCCTTTGTCATCTGCGGTTCTGTGCAGGCAGCTCTGCCAGCCATACTGGTTCTCCTGTTGGCAGATCAACGACGGTTGCTCGGGCCACTGTAAGGTCAGCCCCCACTGCAGCGCCGACTGCGCCTGCCAGAATCCCTGAATGAAACGCTGCTCATCGGCAACCCCGCGCATCCCCTGCGTCAGCATGTCGCGGCTGGCGTGCAGCGTTATGCCGCCTGTCAGCATGATGATTAACACCATCCCCAGCGCGCTGTTGCCCTGCGCCTTCACAAATTCATGCCCTCCACCCAGCGCACCACTGTTTCCTCCTGCTGACCCGTTCGCCCCTGCAGCATTATCCTGACCCGCTGGCCTTCCCGCTGCAGTTCAAGGGCTTCCACAGAGAGAAACGCGGGGTCGGACAAGCGCTCCCAGCCACTGCCATTGCAGTTATCCACACCGCGCTGCATCTCCAGCTGCTTTTGCCGCAGCCGGTAGCCGTAATAGTCGCTTTCACCATGACTGATATCTTCCCAGCGACCGTTGCTGTTCTCATCAAAGCGGATAAGCAGACAGCTCCCGGTTATTGTTAATCCTTCACGGCCACATTCTCCCGGGCAATAGCCTGCCCGTCGCACGGCTTTTTCCAGTGTAGACAACATCTGCTGCAGCTCCGTTTGCAATTGCACCCGCTGTTGCAGACGGAGATTTTCCCCCAACAGCAGCGGCATAAAGCGCCCTGCGCCCACCATCAGTACCGCACTGATGGCCATCGCAATCAGCATTTCCAGCAGGCTAAATCCGGCCACTTTCATTCGCAGCCTGCTTCCTCTGAGGAGCACAGGCGAATCCGCGCCCGTGACGAGATGATCAGCCGGATTCGTCCCGCTGGATTGACCAGCTCAATGCTGCCCGCTCTGGCCACGTTGCGCCGTCCGTAAAAGCCTGGCTCACCGCGTAGCGGCTGCAAGGTCACGCCCGTGTGCGGCGCAATAAAATGCAGGCGTCGGGCGGGATCACAGCCGTTCACCGGCGCATCGCCAACGCCTAAGCACCAGGGCTGCATGGTTCGCGCCCACAGCACAAAGTCGCGGTTTTGCCAGTTGGCCTGAGCCCGTACGCTGAGCAAAAAAAACTGCAGCTGGCGAGCGCTATCCCGTAATTGTTGACGCTGCTGCCAGCGCTGCCAGCCCTGAGTGGCAAACGCGCTGAGAATGCCGACAATCACCATGACAAACAGTAGCTCTGCCAGCGTAAACCCTTTTGATGTTGGTCTTTTCATGGCAACAGCGTGCGATCTGGCGGGCGGGATGGCAATGAGTAAAAGCGGGAACGGGAAGCGGCGCTGCAGACTATTTCAACTGCATGCCGTGTTTGAAGCATCGTTTGAGATCATCGCCGCAAAGCGCTGGGCGGAAAGATAAAAAAAGCCCCAGCATGCAACGTCATACCGGGGCTTATTATCAGGAAAACGTCAGACGGCAACCGGGGCTTTAATCGCCGGATGCGGATCGTAACCTTCAATCTCGAAATCGTCGAAGCGATAATCGAACAACGAAGCAGGTTTTCGCTTGATGACAAGCGTCGGCAGCGGTCGCGGCTCACGTGTCAGCTGCAGACGTGCCTGCTCCAGATGGTTGCTGTAAAGGTGCGTATCGCCCCCGGTCCAGACAAAATCACCCACGTCCAGATCGCACTGCTGTGCCACCATATGTACCAGCAATGCATAGCTGGCGATATTAAACGGCAGCCCCAGGAAGATATCGCAAGAGCGCTGATAAAGCTGACAGGAGAGTTTACCGTCCGCAACATAGAACTGGAAAAACGCATGGCAGGGTGCCAGCGCCATTTCATCCAGCTCGCCGACGTTCCAGGCTGACACAATAATGCGGCGGGAATCCGGATCGCGTTTCAGTTGTTCAATCACCTTGGTGATTTGATCAATTTCCTGACCGCTTGCCGTGCCCCAACTGCGCCACTGCTTGCCGTAGACTGGCCCAAGATTACCCTGCTCGTCCGCCCACTCATCCCAGATTGAGACGTTGTTTTCTTTCAGGTAACCGATATTGGTATCGCCTTGCAGAAACCACAGCAGTTCATGAATGATGGAGCGCAGGTGGCACTTTTTTGTGGTGACCAGCGGAAAACCATCCTGCAGATTAAAACGCATCTGGTGACCAAAAATTGAAAGCGTGCCTGTACCGGTACGGTCAGATTTTGGTGTGCCTTCGTTCAGCACGTAGCGCATTAAGTCCAGATACTGTTTCATTTTTCCTCGTGAAGTTGTTGCTGCGGGCGACGGCGGTACGCCCAAATCATCATAATCACACCGGCAATAATCATTGGGATCGACAGGAGTTGCCCCATGCTCAGTCCACCGGTGAGCAAACCAAGCTGTGCGTCTGGCTGACGGAAGAATTCAACAATAATGCGGAATGTGCCGTAGCCAATCAGGAACAGGCCAGAGACGCTGCCCATCGGGCGAGGTTTACGAATAAACAGGTTCAGGATAATGAACAGCACGATGCCTTCAAGAAACAGCTCGTACAGCTGTGAAGGATGACGCGGCAGCACGCCATAGGTGTTCAGTAAGGCCTGATATTGTGGGTTGTTGGCCGCCAGCGCGATATCTTCGCTGCGCGAGCCGGGGAACAGCATGGCGAAACGGAAATTGGGATCGACACGGCCCCAGAGTTCACCATTGATAAAATTACCCAGGCGACCAGCGCCCAAGCCAAACGGAATAAGCGGCGCAATAAAATCAGAGACCTGAAAGAAATTACGTTTGGTGCGACGCGCAAATATCAGCATCACCAGGATCACGCCAATCAGCCCGCCGTGGAATGACATACCGCCATCCCAGACTTTGAACAGGTAAAGCGGATTATCGAGAAACAGCGGCAGGTTATAAAACAGCACATAACCAATACGACCACCCAGGAAAACGCCCAGGAAGCCCGCGTAAAGCAGGTTCTCTACTTCCTCTTTTTTCCAGCCGCTGCCTGGCTTGTTGGCCCGACGCACCGCCAGCCACATGGCGAAAACAAAACCCACCAGATACATCAATCCGTACCAGTGAAGCGAAAGCGGTCCGATCGAGAAGATTACCGGATCGAACTGCGGAAATGCGATATAGCCGTTATTCATCATTCACCGTTTATTTTCAGCCCTGAAAAGGGGACGTGATGCACATAAATTAGGGCTGGGCATCATAGCACAGCCAGTTTTCTGAGTAGCCGCAGAAATGTAACCTGGGTTAACGACCGCCGCGAATCAGGCCGCCCAGGCCGCGCTCTTCCATAAACGCCGAGACCAGCTGACGCACATCTGACGCTGAATAGGCTTTGAGCGCCTGGGTGCTGAGTTTCTGGACTTCTTCGTAATCCAGATGACGCAGCAGATATTTCACGCGTGAGACATTCTTCCCGTTCATGCTGAGATGGTGATATCCCATCCCTATCAATAGCGCCACACACATCGGATCGCCCGCCATTTCACCACATAAGCATAATTCCAGATTCGCCAAATGGGCTTCAATGGAAATTGCCTGTAGCGCACGCAGCATAGCCGGATGCAGCGAATCATACAGGTTCGCCACGCGAGTATTATTACGATCCACCGCCAGTAAATACTGCGTCAGGTCATTGGTCCCGACAGACACAAAATCGACGCGCGACGCGAGGTGCGGGATCATAAACAGCATAGAAGGCACTTCAATCATAATCCCGATGCGCGGCGCCGGAATGGTATAGCCGAGCATCTCTTCCACTTCTGTCCCGGCACGCTGAATGAGCCGCCTGGCTTCGTCTATCTCATCGATATGGCTGATCATCGGCAACAAAATACTCAAATTGCCTGACGCGGCGTTAGCACGCAGCATCGCGCGCACCTGCACCATAAAAATCTCTGGTTGGTCGAGCGTGAGACGAATGCCCCGCCAGCCCAGGCAAGGATTCTCTTCACTGATCGGCATGTAAGGCAACTGCTTATCTGCCCCGATATCCAGCGTGCGCAGCGTAACCGGCTTTTCGTGGAACAGCTGCAGCATGCCCTGATACTGAGCAACCTGCTCTTCTTCCGATGGAAAACCGCTTTGCAGCATAAAGGGAATTTCAGTGCGGTAAAGGCCAATACCGTCAACCCAGCTGCCCAGCGTTTGCTCATGCTCCGGGCTCAGCCCCGCGTTCAGCATAACCTGTATACGTTGACCGCTACGCAGCTCGCCCGGCCTGTCCACGCCGCCTTCAGCCATTTTGCTGAGGGCATTTTCTTCACTGATTAGCCGCTGGTACTCCTGCACCAGAACCGGTTCAGGATCGATCAGCAGTTCACCGCGATAGCCATCGACAATCAGCAAACGTTTATTTAACTGACTGGGTTGAATGTCCGCACCCATGACGGTCGGAATGCCCATCGCCCGGGTCAAAATGGCCGCATGGGAGTTCGCCGCGCCGTCGCGTACCACAATCCCTGCCAGACGCTCGTGCGGAATTTCCGCCAGCGTTGTGGCGGTGAGTTCGTCTGCCACCAGCACGAAACGCTCAGGCCAGGCGTTCACGCCCACCAGAGAATCATCGAGATGGAACAGCAAACGTTGACCCAACACCCGTAGATCGCCGGCGCGCTCTTTCAGATAGCTGTCCGTCAGGCTGGCAAACTGGGCGGCAAACTTTTCAATGACGGTTTTGACCGCCCACTCGGCAACGGATCCCCGCTCGATCTCCGCGAAAAGATCCTTTTTCAGGCGTGCGTCCGTTAACAGGTGCGAGTAGAGATCGAAGATCGCCGCGCTCTCTTTTTGCGCGCTGGCGGTAAAGCGTTTACTGAAGCGACGGAATTCACTGGCGGCTTCGGTCATGGCCAGTGACAAACGCTCGCGTTCACGCTGCGGATCCAGCGTTGAGGCGGCAGAAACCTGATCGAGTAAGGGCTGGGTTTCGTCTACCCAGCCCGGCGCGACGGCAACGCCTGGGGCGGCAGCAATGGCCCGAATACGTGCCAGACGATACTGACCAAACAACTGACTCAGTTGCGATTGTGACAGTAAGGCAGCCAGCTGCGTGGCCAGGGTAACGAGAAACGACTCTTCACTTTCGTCGAACTGCCGATGTTCACGCTGCTGAACCACCAGCACGCCCATAAGCTGGCGGCGGCTGATAATAGGCACGCCAAGGAAAGAGCGATAGCGCTCTTCCTTTACTGAAGGAATGTACTTAAAGCTGGGATGGCTCTGCGCATCGGCAAGGTTAATCGGCTCAGCGAGTCGCCCCACCAGACCGACAATACCTTCATCAAACGCCAGCTTGACCGTTAGCCCACGCGGTTTTTTCAAACCGCGTGTCGCCATCAGGTAATAACAGCGACGTTCGTGATCGGCGAGGTAGACGGAACAGACTTCCGTTTCCATCGCCAGGCAGATCTCATTAACCAGAATGTCGAGTGCTTCATTCAGACGTGGCGCACTCGCCACCTTTTCAACAATTTCTCGCAACTGAGTGAGCATAAAGGGCGTGGCCTATCCTCTTTTACGTCGATGGGCAGGATGATTTCGCTGCACCGCACTCTCCTGCATGGACATCACTACGCCAGCGAATTCTTTCATCACCCGACGATAAACATCGCGCTTAAAAGAGACAACCTGACGGACCGGATACCAAAAGCTTACCCACCGCCAGCCGTCGAATTCCGGCGTGCTGCTGTGCTGCACATTAATGTCTGCGTCATTACACATCAACTGCAGAAGAAACCACTTTTGTTTCTGACCAATACAAACCGGTTTTGTGTCCCAACGCACCAAACGTTTTGGCAACTTGTAGCGCAACCAGTTACGGGTAGATGCAAGTATTCGAACATCTTTGCGGTGTAACCCGACTTCTTCGAACAGTTCGCGATACATCGCCTGTTCCGCGGTTTCACCGGGATTGATGCCTCCCTGAGGAAATTGCCAGGAGTGCTGTCCAAAGCGCCTGGCCCATAACACTTGCCCCTGCCTGTTACAAATTACGATACCAACATTCGGGCGGTAGCCATCATCATCGATCACCGGACTACCTCAAAAGCTAAAATTGAATGGTCTGATTGTTTCACACTCCTTACAGGCGGTAAACCACTGGATTTGCGGGCGCTTAGGGGCGTAATGTCGGGATAACTCACAGACTCATGCGAAGTTATAAACAAAAGTCCGTAAAAAGAGAGATCTTATTCACGTTTTCTGTGGATAGCTTTGTGCAGAACACGGGAGTTAACTGAATAACGTACCAGGATGAATCTGAAGGCACCAAAAACCAGACCACGATTTATTCTTGAAATATAAGCCTATTTTTTTACTCTGCTGCCTTTTACCCTGCCGGAAAGGGGGCGGATAATTCCTTCGTGCTGACAATTGGCTAAAGATCCACCACAATGCTTTTTATCCACAGCGATCGGCTCAAGCTTGCATCAAACGGCTTAATTTTTGTTGAAAAACAGCAAAGTCAAGGCTGTAAATGGAACCAGTAGGCAACCTGAGACGGGGTTATCCCATTTTTCTGTGGATAACTGGGCTTGAGATCCTGTTCATTGTTGATAGCAAGTTGGGATAACCTGCGACATGAGTTGGAGCCTGCCAATTTCGCTGTAAAAAAAAGTACTATGTTTCATGTTATTATGTGAGTTATACCGCGTTCTTTCCTGTGGAAAACCTGAGGCTGCTGCAGGCTGCTTAATTATTAATCATTATGAGTTATTCACATGACATTCCTTCCCGGGCCACCTGAAGATGAGTCAACACTGTTATCGCGCGCCCAGTCACTGGCAGGTTTAACGCTGCAAACCCTGGCCGACCAGGCAGGCATTCCGATACCGGCCAACCTGAAACGGGATAAAGGCTGGGTCGGGATGCTGCTGGAATGGCATCTGGGCGCCAGTGCGGGCAGTAAAGCAGAACAGGATTTCGCACACCTGGGAATTGAACTGAAAACGATCCCTGTCGATCGCTATGGCAAGCCGCTGGAAACAACATTTGTTTGCGTTGCGCCCCTCACCGGAAACAGCGGCGTCACCTGGCAAAACAGCCATGTCCGCCATAAGCTGGCGCGCGTCCTGTGGATGCCGGTAGAGGGCGAGCGTGACATCCCATTAGGCGAACGTCGGGTTGGCGCGCCGCTGCTGTGGAGCCCCGACGCGCAGGAAGATGAGATGCTGCGCCAGGACTGGGAGGAGTTGATGGATATGATCGTACTGGGTCAGGTAGAACGCATCACCGCCCGTCACGGTGCCTGGCTGCAGATTCGCCCCAAAGCAGCAAACAGCAAAGCCTTAACGGAAGGGATCGGCGATCGCGGACAGCCCATCATGACGCTGCCACGCGGGTTTTATCTCAAGAAAAGTTTTACAGGCCCGCTTCTGGCACGCCATTTTCTGGTCTGACAGCCTTATTCTCGCGTCCCTGGCGGTATTTAAATGTGAGTTAGACAAATTTGGTGCGTATAATCTTTGTTTAATTTTCGTTTAGGATATGAGTGCAGGTATGTTCGAGTGGATTACCGATCCCAACGCCTGGCTGGCGCTGGGCACCCTGACCATTCTGGAAGTGGTTCTGGGCATTGATAACATTATCTTTCTGTCGTTAGTGGTGGCAAAACTCCCCAAACATCAGCAAGCCCGCGCACGCCGCATCGGTTTGATGGGCGCAATGCTGATGCGTCTGGGGTTACTGGCCTCTATTGCCTGGGTCGCAAGACTGACCAACCCATTGTTTACCCTCATGGATCATGCTTTTTCAGCACGCGATCTCATCCTGTTGTTTGGTGGATTATTCTTGCTGTGGAAGTCCAGCATGGAGATTCATGAAACGATAGAAGGCGAAGAAGCCGAGCACAAAACCAACGTTCACTCTTTCATGGGTGCCATTGTTCAAATCATGTTGCTCGACATCATTTTTAGTCTCGACTCCGTTATTACGGCCGTGGGCCTCTCCGACCATTTGTTTATTATGATGGCGGCAGTGGTGATTGCGGTATTAATGATGATGGTCGCTGCCCGCAGTATTGGCGAGTTCGTTGATCGTCATCCATCGGTCAAAATGCTGGCTCTCTCGTTCCTGATTTTGGTGGGTTTTACCCTGATCCTGGAAAGTTTCGCGGTGCATGTACCAAAAGGTTACATTTATTTTGCCATGTTCTTCTCGATGGCCGTTGAGTGCCTTAACCTGATGCGCAGTAAGAAAAAAACGCACTAATGTTGTCAAGGGCGGCTCCGCGCCGCCCGGTTATTTTCAGATTGATACGATTAACCCAATCGGTAAAAGGATTTATTACTACACTTTTTGCAGTGGACGATTCGTGAGGATGAGCATAATGAAAGGGCTGAGTAAAATTGTATTATTGGCCGTTGCTGCGGTGACATTGGGTGGATGCAGTTCCAATTATGTTATGGCAACAAAAGATGGCCGGATGATTATGACCGAAGGCAAACCGAGCATTGATAAAGAAACGGGGCTGGTGCAATACACCGATCAGTCAGGCCATACGGTGCAGATCAACAGTGACGACGTTTCTACCATTATTGAACGTTAGATGCGAAAAGTATCGGCCTGTCGCCCCTCCCCCGCGTCGGCAGGCTATTTCTCTCTGTTATCCCCCTTTCTTAGCCGCTACGCCTCGCGCTATAGTCCCTGAAGTCATATTACTTATCCCTACAGAAAAGGAAGCCGGCAATGCACTATCACCGTATCCCCCATAGCTCGCTGGAAGTGAGCCAGCTTGGATTGGGCACCATGACGTTTGGTGAGCAAAACAGCGAAGCCGACGCCCACGCTCAACTGGATTTAGCCCTCAGTTCGGGCATCAACCTGATTGATACTGCCGAGATGTATCCTGTTCCCCCGCGGCCCGAAACTCAGGGGCTGACCGAAAAATATATTGGCAGCTGGTTAAAAAAGACCGGTAGCCGAGACAAAATCGTTCTTGCCAGTAAAGTTGCCGGCCCAACGCGCGGCAACGATGCGTCGATTCGTCCTAATATGGCGCTGGATCGCAAAAATATTCGCGAGGCGCTGGATGCCAGCCTGAAACGTTTAAACACCGACTACATCGATCTGTATCAGCTTCACTGGCCGCAGCGTCAAACCAACTTTTTTGGCAAGCTGGGCTATCAGTACAGTGAGAACAGCGTCCCTGTCACGCTGTTAGAAACGCTGGAGGCTCTGGCTGAGCAGGTGCGGGCAGGTAAGATCCGCTATATCGGCGTGTCGAATGAAACGCCGTGGGGCGTCATGCGTTATCTGCAGCTGGCAGAAAAGCATGAACTGCCGCGTATCGTCTCTATTCAAAACCCCTACAGCCTGCTAAATCGCAGTTTTGAAGTGGGCCTGGCGGAAATCAGCCAGCATGAAGGCGTGGAGCTGCTGGCCTATTCCTGCCTGGCGTTTGGTACGTTGAGCGGTAAATACCTGAATGGCGCGCAGCCCGCGGGTTCACGTAATACCCTGTTTAGCCGCTTTACCCGCTACAGCGGTGAGCAGTCTCAACTGGCGGTGGCGGAATATGTGGCGCTGGCCCAAAAACATCAGCTTGATCCTTCACAAATGGCACTGGCGTTTGTTCGTCAACAACCTTTTGTGTCCAGCACCCTGCTGGGCGCAACCACGCTGGATCAGTTAAAGATCAATATCGACAGCGCCAACGTAACGCTCAGCAATGAGGTTCTGGAAGAACTCGAAGCGATCCATCGCCGTTACACCTATCCAGCCCCCTGACGGGGACGACCAGCCGTGCGGTGGCACGGCTGGCCTGTCAGTCATCGTCTTTCAACAGGCGCAGTAGCCTCATTCCAGCGCCAGCAGATCTTCAATGCGCTGCGCGCGGCGGATTTCTCTCGGCTCGCCGTTTTCAAACAGGATCTCAGGAATCAGTGGGCGGCTGTTGTAGTTTGAGGACATCGATGCGCCGTAAGCGCCGGTGTCGTGAAACACCAGATAATCCCCGACTTTCGCGGCCGGAATAGCGCGGGTTTCCACCTTGCCACCTTCAAGCTGTGTGAAAACATCGCCCGACTCGCACAGAGGGCCTGCAACCACGCTGTCGATCGTTGCCTGTTCATCGATCGCCCGGTTATCGCCCGCCATCACAGAGATATGATGGTAGCTGCCGTACATGGAGGGGCGCATCAGATCACTGAAGCCTGCATCCACCAGCACAAAGTGGCGGCTGCCCATCTCTTTTACTGCCCGAACCTGAGAGACCAGCACGCCTGACTCCGCGACCAGGAAACGGCCGGGTTCGATTTCCAGCTTCACGGCATGGCCCAGATGGTCCGCCACGCGCTGGCGTGCCGTGTCCCACAGGCCAAAATAGTGATCGGTATCGATCGCCTCTTCCCCGTAGTGATAGGGAATGGATAAACCGCCTCCGGCAGAGATAGCCTCAAGATCCTGGCCAAATTCCACGACCAAATCCACCATGGCATCGCAGACCTGCTGCAGGTGCGCATAGTCCACGCCTGAACCGATATGCATATGAATGCCGATCAGGCGCAGTCCATATTGTTCGATGGCCGCCTGAGCAGCGGGCAAATCGCTGGGCCAGATGCCGTGCTTACTGTTTTCGCCACCGGTATTGGTTTTTTGGCTGTGCCCGTGACCAAAGCCGGGGTTAATGCGCAGCCAGACGGCATGTCCTGGCGAAACGGCACCCAGTTGATGCAGCATATCGACGGATCCGGCGTTAACCGGCACCTTAAGCTCTGCAATCCTGGCAAGCGTAGGGTTATCCAGGACATCGGCAGTGAATACGATTTCGTCACTGTCGGGCTGAAAACCGGCCACCAGCGCACGCTCAATTTCGCCCAGGGAAACCGAATCAACCTTAACGCCCGCAGAATGCATCAGGCGCAGAATGTGGGTGTTAGAACAGGCTTTTTGCGCAAAGCGCACCACATCAAATGCGTGGAGTTGAGCAATACGCTGTTGGATAACCTGCGCATCATAAGCCCAGAACGGGCCGCTGTACTGACGTGCCAGCGGCAGTAAATTATCGACGTTCAGGGCGGTTTCGGTGGTATTAAGTGGACGAGGCATGGGGTTCTCCTGTGGCAATAAAACCATTAAGCCAGAATCGTGCCATGCCGAAAAATATCTGTTTTAATAGCATCTATGCAAAAATGATATGGAATGATGCATGGCAAAAATCAACTGGCGGCATATCGAGATTTTTCATGCTGTTATGACCAGCGGAAACCTCACGCAGGCTGGGACTCTGCTGCAGACGTCCCAGCCTACCGTCAGCCGCGAGCTGGCGCGACTGGAACGGCAGCTGAGTCTGACGCTGTTTGAGCGCGTGCGCGGCCGCTTACAGCCTACCGTACAGGGCTTACGGCTGTTCGAAGAAGTGCAGCGCTCATGGTATGGGCTGGATCGCATCATTGATGCCGCAGAGGGATTACGCCAGTTTCGCCAGGGTGAGCTCTCTATCGCCTGCCTGCCGGTTTTTTCCCAGTCACTGCTGCCGCCCGTCTGCCAGACCTTTTTGCAGCGCTACCCTGATGTCAGTCTGAACATTATTCCGCAGGAATCCCCGTTACTGGAAGAGTGGTTGTCGGCTCAGCGTTACGATCTGGGCATTACGGAAACGCAGCACGCCCCCGCCGGGACCGATCGCCAGGCGCTGCTGACCTGCGATGAAGTGTGCGTGTTACCGCAGCACCATCGCCTGGCGCAGCGCGCCTTGCTGACGCCGCAGGACTTCGCCGGTGAGAACTATGTCAGCCTGTCGCGCACGGACAGCTACCGCCAGCTGCTCGACGCACTGTTTCATGAGCAAGGTGTGACACGCAGGATGGTGATGGAAACCCACAGCGCGGCGTCCGTGTGCGCGATGGTGCAGGCCGGAGTGGGGATCTCAGTGGTGAATCCGCTGACGGCGCTGGATTACGCCGACAGCGGTGTGGTGATGCGCCCTTTTAGCGTCGCTGTGCCTTTTACCGTTAGCCTCGTCAGGCCGCAGCATCGGCCGGCATCCGCGCTGGTAGAGGCGTTTGTGAACCACCTGCAGCAACAGGTGGCCCGTTTTCCTGAGCAAATTGCGGACAGACTCGCTTAGGCATGCACCCGGGCCGCAGCACCGCCGGATTTGCGGAAGGTGATCAAGCAAACCATCAGTCCAACCGCCGCCAGCGCGGCGGCGGCAACAGGAACCGCGGTCAGTCCATAGCCGCGCGCAATCACCGCGCCGCCTACCCACGCGCCAAGCGCATTGCCAACGTTAAAGGCAGAAATATTCAGGGTGGAAACCAGATTAGGTGCCTCTTTACCGTGACGCACCACATTGATCTGCAGGCCGGGAACCGTGGCAAAGGTTGCCATTGCCCACAGGAACAAGGTGATCTCCGCCAGCCAGAGCGCGTGGCTGGTCCAGCTAAACAGCAGTGAGAACAGCGTAATCAGCGAAAAACTGCCTATCAGGCTCAGGGAGACTTTGCGGTCGGCCATTTTGCCCCCCAGAATATTGCCCACGGTCAGGCCCGCGCCAATCAGAAACAACGTCCAGCTCACGCCACGATCGCTGATGCCGGTAACCTGCAGCAGCAGCGGTGCTATGTAGCTAAACAGGGCAAACATGGCGGCAGCAAAACAGACCGTCATCAGTAATGACAGCCACAGTTTGACGTTGGCCAGCGCGCTGATTTCGCTCGCCAGATCGACCGGCTTCTCATTCTTATTTCCCGGCAGGCTGGTGATTAAGGCAATGAAGGCCAGTACGCCGATAGCCGAAACGCCCCAGAATGTCGCACGCCAGCCAAACAGCTGACCAAACCAGGTTCCCAACGGCACGCCTAATACATTGGCCAGCGTCAGACCGGTAAACATCAACGCCACGGCAGAAGCCTGACGATCGGCGGAAACCAGACTGGCCGCGACCACCGATCCAATCCCAAAGAAAGCCCCGTGACAGAGGGCGGTAATCACCCGTGCCAGCATCAGCAGGTTATAGCTGTAGGCCAGAGCACACAGCAGATTGCCGATGATAAAAATTACCATCAACAGAATCAGCGTTTTTTTACGGGGCAACTTCGCCGTTAACAGCGCCATGATCGGTGCACCGATTGCTACGCCTAATGCATAGCCGCTAATTAACCAACCTGCGGACGGAATGGACACGCGCAAATCGTTTGCGACCTCCGGCAACAGGCCCATGATCACAAACTCAGTGGTTCCGATAGCGAACGCACTCAGCGCCAGTGCAAGCAATGCAACAGGCATAACACTCTCCCAAAAATGATAATTACAACGAGACGGATGACGCATGCATCCTGATAAACGAGCTATAATTTATGATCTATATCACACTACGTATTACAGCATAGCTACCTGTCATCTGATACTCACATAACAACAACAATCTATTGCGTGTATGGCAATAATTGACACACACATCAACCAGGCTTATTAAACATACAGTTAGCGAGCATGCCGCCGCGTAACGCACCGGACGATGATAAAGGTTGCCAGCGAAGTAGCCGTTTTTTTGCTAATACCGATTTTAGTTATCAATAAAGTATTAGCGTTGCCGATATAGCTCTTATGAATCGCCAGATGAAATGCAGTCCAACTGACGCGGAGAGAGAAAATGCAACGGCTTATCGTTTTGATGGTAATCAGTCTTACAGGCTGCTCAGTCGGCCATTATGAATACAGTAGAGAAGCAGAGAAGCGCGTGGATATGACCGTAACAGGCATTCCCACCGTGCTGGGGCTGGGCACGCTGGGCACGACTATTCCCCTTACCCCTGACTACAGCCTCACGGCCGCCCACGTCGCAAAATATTCGCTGTACCGCGTGAAAGCCTGGCATCCTGAGTGCGATCTTGCGATCGTCTACCACAAGAACAGCGAAGCCAACCTGCCACCGTCCTTCCGTAACAGCCATATTGGCGACAAAGTGAATCTTTACGGCTACAGCTTCATCTCTGCAATGCCCGTGAGCTCTACCGGGAAAAACCTGGTGAACACCACGCTGGCAAATGACTGGAACAAAGCGAACTGCGTTGTCGTGGCCGCCAATGCGGGCGTGGTTAAGGGCATGTCAGGGGGCGCGGTTTATAATGCATCTGACGACACGCTGGCAGGCGTGATTGTGGGTTACAGCCAGCGCATCAACGACAACCAGAGCGGAAAAACGCTGTATAAAGATGTGGCGCTCTATGTGCCCTACTCACGCTTCCAGACCTGGCTGGATAATGCTGTGAAATCTTAAGGCTTTTCGTCCGGCAGTCCGGGATGTGTGCCCATCTGCTGTTGCGGTGGGTTAAGCCACTTGTCTTCGCGCGTGGCTTCGTAGTCGCGGTTTAGCGGATAGGTAATGCGGTTCTCCGCTTTGCTGACCTCGCCGATCACCAGAAAGCGCGCGTCGGCGTCGCTGTTATTGATAAAGGTGTGACAAATGCCGGTACCGGCCGGAAACGCCACGGCCTCTCCCGGTGACAGCGGATACAATTCGCCATTGATCCACGCGTGTGGATAACCTTCCAGCACGAAGATAAACTCCTCTTCCGCACTTTCCGCATGGGGATAAGACATGCGGCGTCCGGGCGGCAACCTTTCATGATGAATGCCCAGCCGGGTTAATCCAGACAGTTTCGCCAGTGGTGTACCAATGGACATCAGCTCATCGCTATCGGAATAATGTTCGTTGTCTTCGCCTTCCAGCGCTTGCCAGTGAAGAATGCAGTCAGGACGTGGCTTCATAATGGTGGCTCCAGGTTGAGATGTTCAGCCTGGCAGAGGGGACGGGAATACTCAAGCGCACATGCCGTGGCGGGTTGCAGAGCAGAAATAAAAAAGGCCGGAATCACCCGGCCTTTAACCAGCATCTGATAATTACTTTGAGCCTGGGCGCAACGCCGGGAACAGAATTACGTCGCGGATGGTGTGGCTGTTGGTAAACAGCATGACCATGCGGTCAATACCAATGCCTAAGCCTGCCGTTGGCGGTAAACCATGTTCCAGGGCGGTGACATAATCCTCGTCATAGAACATCGCTTCATCATCGCCCGCATCTTTCGCATTCACCTGCTGCAGGAAACGCTCAGCCTGATCCTGCGCATCGTTAAGCTCAGAGAAACCGTTGCCGATTTCACGTCCGCCAATAAAGAACTCAAAGCGATCGGTGATCTCAGGATTTTCGTCGTTGCGACGGGCCAGCGGCGACACTTCAGCCGGATACTCGGTAATGAAGGTTGGCTGAATCAGATGTGCTTCAGCGGTTTCTTCAAAAATTTCGGTCACTACGCGCCCTAAGCCCCAGCTTTTCTCGACTTTGATGCCAATGGTCTGAGCAATCGCCACCGCTTTGTCGAAATCGTCAAGATCGGCCAGATCGGTTTCCGGACGGTACTTCTTGATCGCTTCACGCATGGTGAGTTTTTCAAACGGCTTACCAAAATCGAATTCCTGCTCACCGTAAGGCACAACCGTGCAGCCCAGGATATCCTGCGCCAGCGTACGGAACAGGCTTTCGGTCAGTTCAATCAGGTCTTTGTAATCCGCATAAGCCATATAGAGTTCCATCATGGTGAACTCTGGGTTGTGACGAGGCGAAATCCCCTCGTTGCGGAAGTTACGGTTGATCTCGAACACGCGATCGAAACCGCCCACCACCAGGCGTTTCAGATACAGCTCTGGCGCAATACGCAGATACATATCGATATCCAGCGCGTTGTGATGCGTGATAAACGGACGCGCTGAAGCGCCGCCCGGGATCACCTGCATCATTGGCGTTTCCACTTCCATAAAATCGCGTCCAACCATGAACTGACGAATGCCGGCCATGATCTGCGAACGGATTTTGAAGGTGTTGCGTGATTCATCGTTGGCGATCAGATCAAGATAGCGCTGACGATAGCGCGTTTCCTGATCGGCCAGACCGTGAAATTTGTCTGGCAGCGGGCGCAGGGCTTTCGTTAACAAGCGCAGCTCTGAGCAGTGAATCGACAATTCGCCGGTTTTGGTTTTGAACAGCTTACCGCGTGCGCCGAGGATATCGCCCAGGTCCCACTTTTTGAATTGCTCGTTGTAGATACCTTCGGCCAGATCGTCACGTGCCACGTACAGCTGAATGCGGCCGCCCACGTCCTGCAGGGTAATGAAAGACGCCTTGCCCATGATACGGCGCGTCATCATACGGCCAGCCACGCTGACCTCAATGCCTAAGTCTTCCAGCTCTTCGTTACTCTTCTCGTCATAGCTGGCATGCAGCCGATCGGAGGTGGTATCACGACGAAAATCGTTAGGAAACGCCACGCCGTTTTCACGCAGCACGCTCAGCTTCTCGCGACGCGTTTTCAGTTCGTTATTTAACTCAAGTGCGACGTCAGCGCTCTGCGGTTGTTGTTCAGACATGTCGGTTCCTTATAGCCCTGCTTTTAAACTTGCTTCAATGAAACGGTCCAGATCGCCATCCAGCACCGCCTGCGTGTTGCGCGTTTCCACGCCGGTACGCAGATCTTTAATACGTGAGTCGTCCAGAACATAAGAACGGATCTGGCTGCCCCAGCCAATGTCAGACTTGTTGTCTTCCAGCATCTGCTTCTCGGCATTTTTTTTCTGCATTTCAAGCTCGTACAGCTTCGCCTTCATCTGCTTCATCGCCTGATCTTTGTTTTTGTGCTGAGAGCGATCGTTTTGACACTGGGTGACCGTACCGGTTGGAACGTGGGTAATACGCACCGCCGATTCCGTACGGTTAACGTGCTGACCACCTGCACCAGAGGCGCGGTACACGTCAATACGCAGGTCAGCCGGGTTGATGTCGATATCAATATCGTCATCCACTTCCGGATAGATAAAGGCTGAACTGAAGGAGGTATGGCGGCGACCACCGGAGTCAAATGGACTCTTACGTACCAGACGATGTACGCCGGTTTCGGTGCGGAGCCAGCCAAACGCGTAATCGCCAGACACGCGAATCGTCACCGACTTAATGCCCGCGACTTCACCTTCTGACTCTTCAATAATTTCTGTTTTGAACCCTTTGGCTTCTGCCCAACGCAGATACATGCGCATCAGCATGCTGGCCCAGTCCTGCGCTTCTGTTCCACCAGAACCGGCCTGCAGATCGATGTAACAGTCGGCGCTGTCGTACTCGCCAGAGAACATACGGCGGAACTCTAGCTCGCCGAGCTTGCCTTCCAGCGCGTCCAGCTCGGCGACCGCTTCGTTGAAGGTTTCTTCGTCATCGGCTTCTACCGCCAGATCAAGCAGCCCCTGCACATCTTCCAGCCCCTGGCTCATCTGATCGAACGTATCCACGATGGCTTCCAGGGAGGAGCGTTCTTTGCCCAGTGCCTGAGCGCGTTCAGGCTCGTTCCAGACGTCGGGCTGTTCCAGCTCGGCGTTTACTTCCTCAAGGCGTTCTTTCTTAGCATCGTAGTCAAAGATACCCCCGAAGAACGTCGCTGCGTTCGCTGAGGTCCTGAATACGGTATTTGACCGGGTTGATTTCAAACATGTGTTTAGCGTCTTTTTTACGTTCGATGGAATAAGAAATTTAACCTGCGAGTTTACCCGAAACCGACGGCGGTTTGTAGCGTTGAGAAAATGCGCAGAGGTTAATCTTTCGTTGAGCCAGCTGGACTGGCTCTGCCGACGCGGGCGTGGCAAGGTTAAACTGGCAACGGCGGGAATGTGAGGCCCCGCCGTCACCGCTGGCTAACTGAGCGGCCAGAGATGTTCAATGATCAGTTGGACGGAGCGATTGCCGCGATACTCATTGATATCAAGCCGATAGGCCAGTTCGACCTGGCGCACGCTGCTGTCAGGCCACAACGTGGTATCCACGTTGAACGCGATACCGTCGATCAGCGGTCCGCCTTCCAGAGGTTCAACCATGACCTTCAGGTGACGTTCACCAACGAGGCGCTGCTGCAGTAGCCTGAACCGGCCGTCGAAAGCGGGCTCAGGGAAAGACTGGCCCCATGGGCCGGCATCACGCAGCACTTCCGCCGTCTGAAGAGAAAATTCAGCGGGCTGCAGGGCACCGTCCGACCAGATGACGCCCTGCAACGCTTCGCCGGCCAGCCATTCGCCCACCAGGTCCGCAAAACGCTGACGAAACTCGTCGTAGCGGGCCTCTTCCAGCGACAGTCCGGCGGCCATCGCGTGACCACCAAACTTCTGCATCAGGCCAGGATGCAACGTATCAAGACGCTCCAGCGCATCGCGCAGATGCAGACCGGCAATCGATCGTCCCGATCCCTTCAGCATGCCATCACCGGCCGGTGCGAAGGCAATAACCGGGCGATGAAAACGCTCTTTCAGGCGGGAAGCCAGAATCCCGACCACGCCCTGATGCCACTCAGGATGATAAAAGGCCAGCCCCAGCGGCAAATCGGTTTGCTCGTTCTCCAGCTTTTGGCATAACGCCAGTGCCTCGCTCTGCATCCCCTGCTCAATCTCTTTGCGCATCTGGTTCAGCGCATCCAGTTCACTGGCTAACATGCGCGACTGGCTGAGATCGTCGGTCAGTAACAGCGCCACCCCGACAGACATATCGTCCAGCCGACCGGCAGCGTTAAGCCGGGGCCCCAGGGCAAAACCCAGGTCGCTGGCGGCCAGCTGTCGGGCATCGCGGTTGGCGATTTCCAGCAGGGCCTTGATGCCCGGACGGCACTTTCCGGCCCGAATACGACTCAGGCCCTGCCACACTAAAATGCGGTTGTTGGCATCCAGCGGCACCACATCTGCCACCGTGCCCAACGCCACCAGATCGAGCAGGTCGGCCAGATTGGGTTCCGACCGCGTGACGCCAAACCAGCCCTGAGTGCGCAAGTGGGCGCGCAGGGCCATCATCAGATAGAAAGCGACGCCCACGCCCGCCAGCGAACGAGAGGGGAAATGACAGTCAGGCAGGTTGGGATTAACGATAGCATCGGCGTCAGGCAGCGTTTCGCCCGGTAAGTGGTGGTCGGTCACCAACACCGCAATGCCGTGCTGATGCGCAAGCGCCACACCCGCATGGGACGAAATGCCGTTATCGACGGTCAGAATCATCTCTGCACCGCGCGCGCGGGCCTGCTCAACCACTTCCGGACTCAGGCCGTAGCCATCTTCGAAACGATTGGGCACCAGGTACTGCACGTTGCTGCATCCCATGCTGCGCAGCGCCAGCACCGTCAGGGCGGTACTGGTGGCACCGTCAGCGTCGAAATCCCCGACGACCATAATGCAGCGGCCATCCAGCAGCGCCTGATGAAGCAGGTTAACGGCCTTGTCTATGCCGCTCAGTGCACTGAAAGGGAGCAGGTTTTTCGCGCCCCTTTCGAGCTCGGCGGCGTTGGTGACGCCACGTTGCAGATAAAGCCGACGCAGGAGCGGCGGTAAATCTGCCGGTAGCCCCGGCAAATCGGCTACCGCTTCACGGCGACGTAACTCAACTTCGTGCTTTACCACGCCTTAACCACCACGCTTTTGATTATCCAGTACCTGCTTGAGCTCCTGTGGACTTTGATAGCCGGGGATCATCATGCCACTTTCAGTCAGAATCGCCGGCGTGCCCTGGATACCAAACAGTACGCCAAGCTGGTACTGCTTGCCGATATCAATCGTGCAGGAGGCTGGCGCATCCATCTTCGGCACATCGCCTTTCATCGCCTCATCAAAGGCTTTATTGCGATCGGCGCTGCACCACACGGCCTTCATGGCGCTGGCAACTTTGCCGTTCATGCCTTCACGTGGGAAAGCCAGATAGCGAACGGTGATGCCCAGCGCGTTGTAGTCAGCCATTTGTTCGTGCAGTTTGTGGCAGTAGCCACAGGTGATATCCGTAAACACTGTCACCACATGCTGCTCTTTGGGCGCTTTATACACGATCATTTCCGGAACCAGCGCCTCAACTTTTTTATCCAGTAGCGCGTTCGTCACGTTGACCGGCTGAGCACCGCTGACATCGTAAAGCGGTCCCTGGATCATGTGTTTACCATCATCGGTAACGTACAGCACGCCGCTTTCGGTGAGCACGGTTTTAAAACCCGGCAGCGGTGCAGGTTGGATCTCAGCCTGGTGCAAACCCAGTTTCTTCAGGGAAAGCTGAATGGCGCTGTCATCAGCGTGGGTCAAACCGGAAAAAGCGCTGGCCAGCAGCGCCAGCATGGCAACATGTTTGTTCATTGTTTTCCTTACTCTCCGCCAGCTATGCGCGCGGATGATGCTGTTGATGTAACAGTCGCAGACGTTCCGTGGCGACATGCGTATAAATCTGCGTCGTTGAGAGGTCGCTGTGCCCCAGTAACATCTGTACGACACGTAGGTCAGCCCCATGGTTCAGCAAATGCGTGGCGAAAGCATGGCGCAACACGTGGGGAGAAAGCTTTTCGCTATCAATGCCCGCCAGCATGGCGTAATGCTTGATACGATGCCAGAAGGTTTGCCGCGTCATCTGCTGGGCACGGTTACTGGGGAAAAACACGTCCAGCGTCTGCCCATTGAGCAACCACGGCCGCCCGTGCTCCATATAGTATTCCAGCCAGTGAACCGCCTCTTCACCTAATGGCACCAGCCGCTCTTTATTGCCTTTACCGATCACGCGCACCACGCCCTGGCGCAGGCTGACGTCATTCAGGGTCAGTCCCACCAGTTCCGAAACCCGTAAGCCGGTGGCATATAACAATTCCAGCATGGCTTTATCGCGCAGTTCAAGCGGCACGTTAACATCGGGTGCCTGCAGCAGGCGATCCACCTGCGCCTCGCTCAGATCTTTTGGCAACCGCTGGGGCAGTTTGGGCGCGGCCAGCATTGCGCTGGGATCGTCAGTGCGCATATTTTCGCGGTACAAATACTGAAACAGACGGCGCATGGCGCTGAGCAGGCGTGCAGAGCTGGAGGCTTTATAGCCGCCTTCCAGTCTCTCCGCGAGAAACTGTTGCAGATCGGGCGCGCTCAGGGTTGTCAGCGTTAAGCCGTGATGCGCCAGCCAGCCGGTGAGAGTTTGCAGATCCTGCCGATAGGAGGACAGGGTATTTTGCGCCAGATTGCGCTCGATCCACAGCGCATCAAGAAACTGTTCTGTCAGTTCACTATCTTGCACGTTTTCCCCACCGTTCAGTATGAAATCGTGCTCATTATGCCTGATTCAACCCTGCTTCTGATACAATTACGCCAAAGTCAGGATTAACAGAGCACTATCTGCATGAAAATAGGTCTTTTTTACGGTTCCAGTACCTGTTACACCGAAATCGTAGCGGAGAAAATTCGGGATTTTATTGGCGACGAGCTGGTGACGTTGCACAACGTGAAAGATGACGATCCGCGTCTGATGGAAGACTATGATCTGTTGATTTTGGGGATTCCCACTTGGGACTTTGGCGAGCTGCAGGAGGACTGGGAAGCTATCTGGCCCCAGTTGCCGACGCTCAATTTGCGCAACAAGATCGTGGCGCTGTACGGCATGGGCGACCAGATTGGCTACGGTGAGTGGTTTCTGGATGCTTTAGGCATGCTACATGAACTGCTCCAGCCGATGGGGGTGCAGTTTGTGGGCTACTGGCCGCTGGACGGCTATGACTTTACCAGCCCCAAACCGCTGAGTGCCGACGGCAAGCAATTTGTCGGACTGGCGCTGGATGACGTCAATCAGTTTGAAGCCACGGATGAGCGCGTTGAGCAGTGGTGCGAGCAGATTCTGACAGAAACCGCCGAGCGGCTTTAAGCCGCGCGCTAAAACGCAATCCTGAAATCCTGGCAAAGGACGCGCCGTCGATACGACTGTATTTGGAAAGCCTGACCTGGAAAAGCGTGTTCTGAAATCGGCACGCTTTCTCGTGATGCGCTGTTCCGGGCACGCTATTTAGCGCCTTGCGGTTTCGCTGAAACAGCATGACCGCAAGGCGCGCCACGCCTCTGGCTGCATGTTGTCCTGCATCAGCCAGAGCCGTAAGATCTTGCCCTTGCGGTTTCGTGCGACCAGCAACACCGCGCCAGGCAACCAGTACAACGGCTGCTGCGTTTGCCAGTCTTCTCCCTGCCAGTGCCACTCACGATTGCTGTCGCGCCGTAACTGTCCATGCCGTTGACGCAAGCGGCGATCCTGTTTCCATCCTTCCCACAGCACCACCACGACCAGCCCGGGCTTTATCATCCACTCTGCCGCAGGCAGTTCCATAATGCCAACGCCTGCTATCGTTACTGACAGCATCAGTGCGAGGATCAGGCGTGCGCGCAAAGAGGGATGAAGTTTACATTGCCACCGGACCGCGTTCACGATTACGCTGCTGAATCAGCTTCACCATGCGTTTCAGCTCGGGATCGGCAGGCTCACCGTGGTTCATCATCCAGTTGAAAAGATCGGGATCGTCACTTTTCAGCAGTGCGATAAACACCTGCTTATCGGTATCATTTAACGTGTCATATTCGTACTTAAAGAACGGCATAATAGCGACATCCAGTTCCAGCATGCCACGACGGCAGGCCCATTGAACGCGCGATTTATTATGAATATCCATGCATTCGTTTCCACATTTCACATCGTGGCAGCTAGTGTACCCTGGATTACTGCTGGCTGCAGGTTCACAAACCGACCCTGTGCAACGCGCCGCAGACTCAGGCTTTTTTTACACATCGGCACGCGTTTTGTGCGCCCTCTTTAGTAAACAGGTTGCATTGCCAGTGTGCTCTTTTACCATTGAAGACATTGTTTCGGATGAACCTTCAGACTCAGGATTTATCGATGCCAACATTTACGCTTCCCCCACGCCAACCTGCGGCCTCATCACGTCTGCCGCTCACGTTAATGTCTCTGGATGCCTGGGCACTGGTTGCCGTGGTCGGCCCTGACAGCACGTCCTATTTACAAGGCCAGTTGACCCTGGATGTGGCGGCACTGGATGCCTCTCATCACCTGCCTGCCGCCCACTGTGACGCCAAGGGCAAGATGTGGAGCAACCTGCGCCTGTTTCATCGCGCTGAGGGTTATGCCTATTTGGTGCGTCGTGAGTTGCGAGACACTCAGCTGCTGGAGTTAAAAAAATACGCCGTATTTTCTAAAGTTACCCTGACCGCGGATGACGATGTCGCACTGCTGGGCGTGGCGGGTTTCCAGGCCCGCGCGGCGCTGGCCAATGTTTTTGACACGCTGCCTGACAGCACCACCCCGGTGGTACAGCAGGGCGACACCACGCTGCTGTGGTTTGCCCATCCAGCAGAACGCTTTCTGCTGGTCACGTCGCCCGCCCAGGCCGATGCCCTGAAGCAGACGCTGGCAGACGATGCGCAGTTCAATGACAGCACCCAGTGGCTGGCCCTGGACATCGAAGCCGGAATTCCGGTTATTGACGCAGCCACCAGCGCGCAGTTTATTCCCCAGGCCGCAAACATGCAGGCGCTGGACGCGATTAGCTTTAAAAAGGGCTGCTATACCGGCCAGGAGATGGTGGCCAGAGCCAAATACCGGGGCGCGAATAAACGGGCGCTCTACTGGCTGTCAGGACAAGCCAGCCACCTGCCCGCCGCCAACGATTCCCTGGAGCTGCAGATGGGCGAGCGCTGGCGTCGCACGGGCACCGTTCTTGCTGCGGTGCAACTGGACGACGGCGTCATCTGGGTGCAGGTGGTCATGAACAACGATCTGGAGCCGGATAGCGTATTACGGGTTGAAGGCGATGAAGGCGGTAAGCTGATGATTCAGCCCTTGCCTTACTCGCTGGAAGAAAGCTGAGTTCAGGGGCGGGACCACGTCCCGCCCTGTGACGTTACATAACGTAGAAGTAGATGGCGCAGAAATGGCAAACACAACCGCCTAAAACAAACGCGTGCCAGATAGCATGGTTAAACGGCACCCGACGCGCGACGTAAAAAATCACGCCCAGGGAATAGATAATGCCCCCCGACGCCAGCAGCCAGATGCCCCCCGCCGACAGTTTCATCGCCAGCTGATAGACCACAATCAGCGACAGCCATCCCATGCAGAGATAAGTCACCAGCGACAGTACCTTAAAGCGTTCGGCAATCGTCAGCTTAAAAATAATGCCCAACAGTGCCAGGCCCCATATTACCGCCATCAGCCCATAGGCGAGAGGCGACTGCAGACCAACCATCAGAAACGGCGTGTAGGTGCCAGCAATTAACAGGTAGATTGCGCAGTGATCCACTTTTTTCAGTACGCGCTTCGCACGTGGGTGGCTGACGGCGTGGTAAAGCGTTGAGGCCAGAAACAGCAGAATCATACTGCCGCCATAGAGGCTGGAGCTGACAATGGCGGTCAGCCCGGCATTCATGACCGATGCCTTATCGAGCAGCAGCATTAACCCTACAATGCCGAACAGACAACCCAGTCCATGACTAATACTGTTGGCAATTTCCTCTGCCAATGGATAACCCTGCGTCGGCAAACTTTTGTGACTCATAACATTCCTGCCTGAAAGTGATAACAACTGCAGATTTATCGTCCAACAGATTACCCAGAAAAACTTTCAGTGTACAAGTGTAAGCTTAAAATAATTATTGCGGTCACCTCCCCTTCGAATTCTGTTAAAATGCGGGCCAGTTAATTGCCGGGTGAGCTTTTCCATGTTCTCGCATCACGATCTTGCTACCCTGAACGATCTTGAAATGCAGGTTTATCAGTACATTATCAAACATCGTGACAGCGTCAGTTACATGACCATTCGCGAGCTGGCTGAACAGGCTGCGGTATCGACCACAACGGTATTACGCTTCTGTCGCAAGATGCAGTGTGAAGGATGGTCAGAATTCCGTATCCGACTGCGTCTGGCCAGGGAACAAACCGCGCCTGCGCTGCCTGTCTCCGGCATCGCAGATATGCTGAGTTTTTTTAAAAGCATCAATAATGATGAGTTTGAGCAGGTCATCCATCGGGCTGTGGGGATGATTAATCAGGCTGAGCGGGTGTTTTTTATTGGTGTCGGCACATCGGGCAGCCTGGGGAAATACGGGGCACGTTTTTTTTCAAACGTGGGCAAATTCAGCCACGCGATCGACGATCCCTATTATCCGATCAGTCCGAGTTTATATGAAAATGCCCTGGCCATTATTCTTTCTGTCTCCGGCGAAACGGAAGAGGTGCTGCGCATTGCCAGTCAGTTCAACCTGAATCAGTGTAAAATCATCGCCATTACGAATAGTGAAACCTGCTCGCTGGCAAAAATGAGCGACTTTACGGTGTCCTATCATGTACCGGTGATACGTATGCCCGACCAGAGCGATATTACGACCCAGGTGCCTGTCATGTATATTATCGAGTCACTGGGTCGGCAACTGGGTAAATAAAACAAAGCGTTTTTTAGCTGTAACAAATCCCTTTTTCGCGGCGGTGTTATAGCGTGACATTATTAAGTGCTTTGCTACACTCACCCCAATTTAATCCTCAGGGGAGAGTGCATAATGAGCTTACCAAAAACGTTTCTGTGGGGCGGCGCGGTCGCGGCTCATCAGGTAGAGGGCGGCTGGGATCAGGGCGGTAAGGGCATCAGTATTGCTGATGTACTGACCGGCGGCGCTCATGGCGTGGACCGCGTCATCACCGACGGCGTCCAGCCAGGAAAATTCTATCCAAATCATCAGGCTGTTGAATTTTATTCTCATTACAAACAGGATATCGCGCTGTTTGCTGAGATGGGATTTAAATGCTTCCGTACCTCAATTGCCTGGACCCGTATTTTCCCTAACGGCGATGAACCGCAACCCAATGAAGCCGGCCTGCAATTCTATGACGATCTGTTTGATGAATTGCTTAAATACGGTATTGAGCCGGTTATTACTCTCTCCCATTTTGAAATGCCCTATCACCTGGTAAAAGAATACGGTGGCTGGCACAATCGTAAGGTTGTCGATTTCTTTGTGCGCTTTAGTGAAGTTGTGCTGAAGCGTTATAAGAATAAAGTGAAATACTGGATGACCTTTAACGAAATTAACAACCAGCGTAACTGGCAATATCCGCTGTTTGGTTACTGCTGCTCAGGCGTTATTTTCACGGAACATGAAAAACCTGAACAGGCGATGTATCAGGTCATGCATCACCAGTTTGTTGCCAGCGCCAAAGTCGTGAAGCTGGGCCACGAGATCAACCCGGAGTTTAAGATTGGCTGCATGATCGCCATGGTGCCGGTTTACCCCTTCTCCTGCCATCCGGATGACGTCATGCTCGCTCAGGAAGCGATGCATCAACGCTATGTCTTTAGCGACGTGCAGATGCGCGGTTACTACCCGGCTTACGCCCTGAAAGAGTGGGCGCGCAAAGGCTATCATATCGACATGGAGCCTGAAGACGCTGAAACCCTGCGCAATGGCTGTGCCGATTATGTGGGCTTCAGTTATTACATGAGTACAGCCGTTCAGACCCGCGCCAGTGGCGTTGATGATCCTATTACCGGCTTCGAAGGCACGGTTAAAAATCCGCACGTTAAAGCCTCAGACTGGGGCTGGCAGATCGATCCTGTTGGTCTGCGGTATGTTCTTAATGATGTGTATGAACGCTATCAGAAACCCCTGTTTATTGTTGAAAACGGTTTTGGCGCCATCGACAAACCGAATGCGCAGGGCGTGATAGAGGATGATTACCGCATTGATTATCTGGCCGCGCATATTGAAGAGATGAAAAAAGCCGTCATTCATGACGGGGTGGATCTCATGGGGTACACGCCCTGGGGCTGTATCGACTGCGTGTCTTTCACTACCGGTCAGTACAACAAGCGTTACGGTTTTATTCACGTGAATAAAAACGATGACGGCAGCGGAGACTTCTCGCGCTCCAGGAAAAAGAGTTTTGCCTGGTATCAACAGGTCATCGCCAGCAATGGTGAAAAGCTGTAAGTCGTTTGCCGCAGCGCCCTGCTGCGGCATCATTCTAGCGCCCGCCGGCAGCATCGATAATGCTGCCCGTAATGTAAGAAGCGGCATCGCTGGCTAACCAGACAACGGCTTCTGCGATTTCTTCGGCATAGCCGCCACGCCCCATTGGTATGCCGCTGGCCAGCCTGTCTACCCTGCCGGGTTCTCCGCCGTCAGCATGCATCTCGGTGTAAATCATCCCCGGACGTACGCCATTGACCCGAATTCCCTGCTGGGCCACTTCCAGCGACAGGCCTTTGGTCATGGTGTCCATTGCGCCTTTCGATGCCGCATAGTCGACATATTCGTTTGGCGACCCCGTGCGGGCAGCTGCAGAGGAGACATTGACGATGCTGCCGCCCTGACCGCCATGATGGGTGCCCATGCGCAGGACGGCTTCACGACAGCAAAGAAATGCGCCAAGCACATTCGTGGCAAAAACCTGCTGAATACGCGAGGCATCCAGTTGCTCAAGGCGACATTGTTGGAACAGAATGCCGGCGTTATTCACCAGCAGCGTGAACGGCAGATCTTCCTGATCCAGCCGTTGAAACAGCGACATCACCTGTGTTTCATCGCTGATATCGGCCTGAACGCTAAAGGCCTCACCGCCGTTACGTACAATCTCATCTACAACCTGATGGGCTTCACTGGCACGTGAACGGAAATTGACCGCCACCCGGTAGCCTCGGGATGCCAGTAAGAGGGACGTCGCGCGACCAATGCCGCGACTGCCGCCGGTAACGAGTGCGAGCTGCATACAAACCTCCATAAAAAAAGGGCCGAAAATCGGCCCTCATAACTAAACGCGTTAAGCTGACTTACGCATAATCGCTCATCGGGACACACGAACAGAACAGGTTACGATCGCCAAAGACATCGTCCAGGCGCTTCACCGTTGGCCAGTATTTATTGTGGCTGCCAGCAGGGAACACGGCCAGTTCACGGCTGTAGGAATGAGACCATTCTCCGATGACTTCCATTTGTGTATGAGGCGCGTTAACCAGCGGGTTATCCTCAAGTGACCACTCACCCGTTTCCACCCGGCCGATTTCCATGCGAATCGCCAGCATGGCATCAATAAAGCGGTCCAGTTCAATTTTGCCTTCTGATTCTGTCGGTTCGACCATGAGTGTTCCGGCGACCGGGAACGACATGGTGGGCGCATGGAAACCGTAGTCGATGAGGCGTTTCGCGATATCCAGTTCACTGATACCGGTTTGCTCTTTTAACGGACGAATATCAAGAATACATTCGTGCGCTACGCGGCCGTCGCGCCCTGCATACAGGATGGGATAGGCCGATTTTAGCCGGCTGGCAATATAGTTAGCGTTAAGGATCGCGACCGAACTGGCCTGCTTCAGCCCTTCTGCCCCCATCATACGGATATACATCCAGCTGATAGGCAAAATAGATGCGCTGCCAAATGGCGCAGCGGAAACTGCGCCCTGTTGCGTCAGCATGCCGTCAATTTGTACAACGCTGTGGCCCGGCACAAACGGGGCCAGATGGGCTTTCACGCCGATCGGTCCCATTCCCGGCCCACCTCCGCCGTGCGGGATGCAGAAGGTTTTATGCAGGTTAAGGTGCGAAACGTCTGCGCCGATGTAGCCCGGCGTGGTAATGCCTACCTGCGCGTTCATGTTGGCGCCATCAAGATAAACCTGGCCGCCGAACTGATGCACAATCTGGCACACCTCGCGAATAGTTTCCTCGTAAACGCCGTGAGTAGACGGATAGGTCACCATAATGCATGACAGCTTATCGCCAGCCTGAGCCGCTTTTTCACGCAGGTCGCCCAGATCGATGTTGCCCTGCTTGTCACAGGCGACCACCACGACATCCATGCCCGCCATCTGAGCCGAAGCCGGATTAGTACCGTGCGCCGAGCTGGGGATCAGGCAGAGATGCCGTTCCCCCTCACCGCGGCTTTCGTGATAACGACGAATCGCTAACAGACCGGCATATTCACCCTGCGCACCCGAGTTAGGCTGCATGCAGAGTACATCGTAACCAGTCAGTTGAACCAGCCACTGTGAAAGCTGCCCAATCATTTGCAGGTAGCCGCCAGCCTGTTCAGCCGGGCAGAACGGGTGCAGTTCGGCAAATTCAGGCCAGGTGATGGGGATCATCTCGGCGGCGGCATTGAGTTTCATGGTGCAGGAACCCAACGGAATCATGGCCTGATTCAGCGCCAGATCTTTTTTCTCCAGGCTGTGCATATAGCGCATCATCTCAGTTTCGCTGTGATGACGGTTAAACACCGGATGCGTCAGAATCTCGCTTTCACGCTGCTGCGCGGCCGGAATGGACGGGTTGTCGGCCGTAACCAGGCTGTCGAGCCGATCGATATCCTGACCGTGCTCATCCCCCAGCAAAATAGCGAACAGCGTAGCGATGTCTTCACGGCGCGTGGTTTCATCCAGCGTGATACCGACGGCATTGAGAATGTCGCTACGCAGGTTCACACCGAAGCTCAGCGCACGGTTGAGTACGCCCGCTTTATCCGCAACCTCTACCGTTAGTGTGTCAAACCAATGGCTATGACGCAGTTTAAGCCCGCCACGCTGCAGTCCGGCAGCCAGAATATCGGTAAAGCGGTGGATACGCGACGCAATACGTTTCAGCCCGACCGGCCCGTGGAACACGGCATACAGCCCGGCGATATTGGCCAGCAGCACCTGAGAAGTACAGATATTGGAGTTCGCTTTTTCGCGACGGATATGCTGCTCACGGGTTTGCATCGCCATGCGCAAGGCGGTGTTGCCTGCGGCATCGCGGGAAACGCCGATAATGCGGCCAGGCATTGAACGCTTATGTTCGTCGCGGCTGGCGAAGAAGGCAGCATGCGGGCCACCATAACCCATTGGCACACCAAAGCGTTGGGCCGAACCGAACACGATATCCGCGCCTTGTTTGCCCGGAGATGTCAGCAGCACCAGCGCCATAAAGTCGGCAGCGACGCTGACAACCACCTTGCGTGCTTTCAGCTCGCTAATCAGGTGGGTGTAGTCGTGTACTTCTCCCGTAGTGCCCACCTGCTGTAGCAGCACACCAAACAGGTTGTCGTGATCCAGTGCTTTGGCCGGGCTGTCAATAATCAGCTCAAAGCCAAAGGTTTCGGCACGGGTACGCACGACGTCCAGCGTTTGCGGATGAATATCGTTAGCGATAAAGAACCGGGTCGCGTTTTTCAGTTTGCTGATGCGTTTTGACATCGCCATCGCTTCGGCGGCGGCGGTCGCTTCATCCAGCAGAGAAGCGGAGGCAATGTCCATGCCGGTCAAATCGATCGTAACCTGCTGGAAGTTAAGCAGGGCTTCAAGCCGTCCCTGCGACACTTCTGGCTGATACGGCGTATACGCCGTGTACCAGCCGGGGTTCTCCAGCATATTTCGCAAAATCACCGGCGGCGTAATCACCGCGCTGTATCCCATGCCGATCCAGGATTTATAAAGCAGGTTTTGCCCGGCAATGGCCTTCAACTCAGCCAGCGCCTGTTGTTCAGTTGCGGCATCGCCCACCGCTGGCGGGCCTGGCAACTGAATGTCGGCGGGAACGATAGAACCAATCAACGACGCCAGAGAGCTGGCACCGATCGCCTCCAGCATGACGGCCTGTTGTTCTGGCGACGGACCAATATGGCGCTCAATGAAGGCACCGTTGTGTTCAAGCTGGCTGAGAGTCTGAGTCATGAGCTGTAAATCCTGAATCGGGCTGGGGAACAGAGAATGCAAGTCAGATATCTGCGGCCTCAGTTTGAGGCCGCACGACGATTACTCGTCAATGGAGGCTTTATAAGCATCCGCATCCAGCAGCGAGTCGATTTCTGACTCATCGCTGGCCTTAATCTGGAATAACCAGCCGCCGTCATAAGGCTCGCTGTTAACCTGTTCAGGGGAATCGTTAAGGGCGTCGTTGACGGCAACGATTTCACCGCTGATGGGCGCGTAAATGTCTGAAGCGGCTTTGACCGATTCCGCAACTGCGCACTCTTCTCCGGCAGAGAAAGTGGCACCGACCTCAGGCAGGTCAACAAACACCATATCGCCCAGCAACTCCTGCGCATGTTCGGTGATACCAACGGTATAGGTACCGTCCGCGTTTTTGCGCAGCCATTCGTGACTGTCGCGGTACTTCAACTCCACTGGCACATTGCTCATCGCCCTTTCTCCTGTAATTATGTTTTACTGCGCAACCGGTTTTCCGGCGCGAACGAAAATTGGTTTAGTGACTTTCACAGGCATTTCACGGTTACGGATCTCAACAATCGCGTTTTCCCCAATCCCTGCCGGCACGCGGGCCAGTGCAATGCTGTAACCCAACGTCGGTGAGAAGGAACCGCTGGTGATCACCCCCTGCTGCAACTGACCCTGCTGATCGGTAAAACGCACCGGCAACCCGTTACGCAGAACGCCTTTTTCCGTGAGGATCAGCCCAACCAGTTTTTCAGTGCCCTTTTCTCGCTGGCTTTCCAGCGCTTCACGTCCGATAAAGTGGCGGTCGCCAGGTTCCCAGCTAATGGTCCAGCCCATATTGGCCACCAGCGGCGATACGCTCTCGTCCATTTCCTGACCGTAAAGATTCATACCCGCTTCCAGACGCAAGGTGTCGCGTGCGCCCAGCCCGGCGGGTTTGACGCCCGCACTCAACAAACGCTGCCAGAATCCGACGGCATCGGCGGCAGGCAGCGCAATTTCATAGCCCGCTTCGCCGGTATAACCGGTTGTGGCAATGAACAGTTCACCGGCCTGCACGCCGAAGAACGGCTTCATGCCCTCTACAGCCTGACGCTGTGCGTCACTGAATAAGGTTTGGGCTTTTTGCTGCGCCTGCGGGCCCTGTACAGCAATGAGTGCGAGATCGTCGCGTTCTGTTAACGCGACGCCGTAACCCTGTGCATGCTCGCCGATCCAGGCCAGATCCTTTTCACGCGTCGCGGAGTTGACCACCAGACGAAAAAACGTCTCGTCCATAAAATAAACAATTAAATCGTCAATTACGCCAGCGGAAGCATTCAGCATGCCGGTATACAGGGCTTTGCCCGGCTGAGTCAGTTTGGCGACGTCGTTTGCCAGCAGGAAGCGCAAAAACTCGCGCGTGCGCTCACCTTTTAAATCCACAATGGTCATGTGCGAAACATCGAACATGCCCGCGTCGCTGCGCACGGCATGATGCTCATCCATCTGAGAGCCATAGTGCAACGGCATCATCCAACCGTGGAAATCCACCATCCGCGCGCCATTTGCCTGGTGCTGTTCAAACAAAGGTGTGTGCTGAGTCATAACTATCCTGTGCAGAAACGAGTGAGTTTGAAACCACGCGCCATGTAGCCGACGCAAACGTTCTCTTTGCCTTGACGTTACCACCGAATCAGGCGATTAACCATAAGCAAAGCGAGGTCGAAAGACGTGGCACAGCCTAACCAGGCCCCGGGTTAATCAGGATAAAAAACTATAATTTTGTGATTAACCACGCAATAAATACGCCATAGTGATTTATTAACAGCAAATTTATGCGCACAGTCCAGCAGGATGTTAAAAAAATAGCGGGTCGAAAACAGCCATGGATAAAAAAAAGTAATGCGAAACTTCACGCAAAATTAGAATAAATCAAACGATGCGCAGTCAGAGTGCAGCCCTGCATTTTTACGGTGCAGCGGAGGGTGAGCATAAAAAAAGCCAGCAATTATGCTGGCTTTTTGCGGGTGAGCGGCGTTACCGCAGCCATGCTGGCATATCGTTCAGGCCCATGGCCTGACGCAGCATTACCGGCTTCACGCCCGGCAGGTTATCAGCCAGTTTCAGGCCCAGATCGCGAAACAGCTTTTTGGCTGGATGATTGCCTGCAAACAGTTCACGAAAACCCTGCATTCCGGCAAGCATCATGGCAGCGCTGTGTTTGCGACTGCGCTCGTAGCGGCGCAGATAAAGGTGCTCGCCGATATCTTTGCCCTGCTGGTGCAGGCGGCGGATTTCGCCAATCAGCTCAGCAGCATCCATGAAACCCAGGTTGACGCCCTGTCCTGCCAGCGGATGAATGGTATGTGCCGCATCGCCCACCAGCGCCAGCCGGTGAGCGGCAAAGTTACGTGCATAGCGTGCCGTGAGCGGGAAACACTTGCGCTCGCCTTCCAGCTGGCACAGCCCCAGGCGCATATCGAACGCGACCGACAGTTGTTGATTAAACAGCGCCTCCGGCATGGTTTCGAGACGGCTGGCTTCCTGAGGAGAAAGAGACCAGACGATAGAACAGAGATGGGGATCCTGCATCGGCAGGAAAGCCAGAATGCCATCGCCGTGAAAAACCTGGCGCGCTACGCCGTCGTGTGGCAGCGCCGTGCGAATATTCCCGACCAGCGCATGATGATCGTAATCCCAGAACGTCAGGGGAATATCGGCTTTGTTACGCAACCAGGAGTTGGCCCCGTCCGCCGCCACCATTAGCCGCGCACTCATCATGCTGCCATCCTGCAGCGTAATAAAGGCTTCATTATCGCCAAAGGCCACCTGCTGCAGTTGGGAAGCAGGCAGCAGCGTAACATCACTGCACTGGCTGGCGCGCTGCCATAAGGCGCTGTGGATCACAGGGTTTTCGATGATGTGCCCAAGATGCGTCAGGCCCTGCTGCTCACCGTCAAATGCGATCGCACCGAAGCTGTCGCGATCCCAGACCTCCATTGCCTGATAAGGGCTGGCACGGAGCGACAGAATCGTTGACCAGACGTCCAGCTTCTGCAAAAGACGTTCACTGGCCGCGTTAATTGCGGATACGCGTACGGACGGCGATGCGCCTGCATCAAATTGCGGCCCGGCAGACTGCTCCAGCACGGCAATGCGTAATCCGCTCCCTTGCAGACCGCAGGCTACTGCCAGACCCACCATACCGCCACCGGCGACCACTACATCGTAAGTTTGCATCAGTGCCTCTCAGTTAACGCTTAACCCAGCCGAGCGTACGCTCGGCCAGAAGATTTCTCAGCCATGGCAGGTGATCCATTGCCAGCAGGCCAAGGTTGCGCCCGACGACCAGCGGCGCATGGCGGTTGGCAAACATACGCACCAGGCCGTCAGTGATGCCCACGGTAATGGCCCGATCCTGCTGGCGACGTTGGCGGTAATGTTGCAGGACCGCATAGCTGCCAGGGTCCTGCTGCTGTCGGTGCGCGGTTGCCAGGGTTTCTGCAAGCGACATCACGTCACGCAGGCCAAGATTGAACCCCTGACCGGCAATAGGATGCAGCGTCTGTGCCGCGTTACCAACCGTAACGACGCGATGGGAAACCACCGAATCGGCCTGCTGCAGCGCTAACGGATAAACGTCACGCTTACCGGTATGGATAAATTTGCCCAGTCGCCAGCCAAACGCGCGCTGAAGCTGGCTGAGAAACGCCTCGTCACTCCAGCTTTCGACCTGCGGGCGCTGATCCAGCGGATGGCACCACACCAGCGAGAGGCGATTATCTGACATTGGCAACAGCGCCAACGGGCCAAACTCGGTAAAGCGTTCAAAAGCCCGGCCCTGATGGGGAAGCTCACTGGTGACGTTGGCAATAAGCGCTAACTGCTGATAGGGCTCGGTGTGCCACTGCATGCCGCAGGCGGCCGCAACGGCTGAACGGGTGCCATCAGCGGCTACCAGCACGTCGCCTTCCAGCTGTTCATCATTATCAAGCGTGACCCGAACGCTTTCCTGGGTTCGGGCCACCTGAGTGACGCGCGCGGGACAGCGCAGTGTGACGCCGGGTGCCTGTTTTAACTGTGTGAACAGGCTTTGCCCTACGTCGAATAATTCAACCACCTGCCCCAGCGCGGGAATCGCATAATCGCTGGCGGCGAGTGACACGAAACCGGCATGGCCGCGATCGGATACGTGAATAGTGGTAATCGGTGTGGCACAGGGGGAAATCCGCTGCCAGAGATTGATATCAGCAAGCTGCTGGCAGGTTCCGGCAGACAGCGCAATCGCCCGGCCGTCATAGCCCGGATGCGCACGGCTGCCAGGCTCGCTGCTTTCAATCAGCGTCACGGGCAGTTTACCCTGTGTCAGATGCGCGATGGCCAGCGCCAGTGTGGCGCCAGTCATTCCTCCACCGGCGATAAGAATGGTCATAACGCGCGTGCCGCCGCCATCAGCGCTTCAATTGCATCAGGATCTTTCACGACGCTGTCGGTGAGGTTCTCAATACCGGTTTCGGTAATCACAATGTCATCCTCGATGCGGATGCCGATACCGCGGTATTCCACAGGGACGTCAGCATCGGGCGCGATATACAACCCCGGTTCGACGGTGATAACCATGCCCGGCTCCAGGATACGATCGCGGCTTGGTGTGCCGTAGTGCCCCACATCGTGGACATCCAGACCCAACCAGTGGCCCAGACCATGCATAAAGAATTTACGATGGGCATCTTCAGCGATCAGCGTATCGACCTCGCCCTGCATTATCCCCAACTCAACCAGTCCAGTGACCATAATGCGCACGACGTCATCATTAACCTCGCGGATGCTAACGCCAGGGCGGAATCGGGACAGTGCCGTTTCCAGTGATTTGAGTACGATGTTGTACACCGCCCGCTGCGGCTGAGTGAATTTACCGTTAACCGGGAACGTCCGGGTAATGTCACCCGCATAGCCCTGCCATTCACATCCGGCATCGATAAGCACCAGATCACCGTCCTGCATCTCACACTCGTTTTCGGTGTAGTGCAGAATGCAGCCGTTTTCGCCGGAACCCACAATCGTGTTGTAAGACGGGAATCGCGCACCGTGGCGGTTAAATTCATGATGAATTTCCCCTTCCAGATGATATTCGTACAGTCCCGGACGGCAGGCCTGCATTGCGCGCGTATGCGCCAGCGCACTGATCTCACCCGCACGGCGCAGAATGGCAATCTCTTCCGGACTTTTGAACAGGCGCATCTCATGCACCCAGGGACGCCAGTCTGTCAGGCTGGCAGGCGCGCTGAGATTCTGGCGAAAACCCTGCCGCAGTTTATCCAGCGCACCGAACACCAGTTTATCGGCTTCAGCATATTGGCCCTGCGCATGGTAAACCTCATCCAGGCCGTTCAGCAGCAGGTGGAGTTGTTCACCAATATCGTTCCAGGGCAGGGCCCGATCCACGCCGAGCTTAGCGGGCGCCGCATCCTGTCCCAGACGGCGGCCAAACCAGATTTCTGCAGTCAGGTCGCGAACACGATTAAACAGCACACTGTGATTGTGGTTCTCATCACTTTTGATCAGCACCAGTAACGCCTGAGGCTCATTGAACCCCGTGAAGTACCAGAAGTCGCTGTTCTGACGAAACGGATATTCGCTATCATTACTGCGCGTTACTTCAGGCGCGGCAAAAATTAACGCTGCGCTGCCCGGAACCATTTTCGCCAGCAGCGCCTGACGGCGCTGCTGAAAATTTTCCAGTGAAATCATGTCTGCACTCCCTGTTAAACTCAGATAGCTGGCTTAGTGTAGCGTTGGCTTTTGTACTTCTGGCGCAGTCGGTTGCGGACGAGTGAAAGTGTCGTGGCAAAGTAGTGCTGCAACACGAACGTACTCAATCACCTCTTCCAGCGACTGCTCTAATTCTTCCTGATCTTCGTCTTCGTCGTAGCCCAACTGAGCAATCGTGCGCAGATCGTCAATGGCCTCGCCCGTTTCACCGGTGACCTTATCCAGTTTAGGCTGGGTTACGCCCAGACCGAGTAAAAAATGGTTTACCCAGCCCGCCAGTGCATCAGCGCGATCAAACACCGTAATGTCATCATCGGCGGGCAGCATCAGTTGAAAAAGGAAGCCATCGTCCTCTAGCGCAGTCGCAATGCTTTCATGCAAAGACTGCAGTGGCAGGGACAGCGTCTGCGAAAAAGCCATGCCTTCGTTCGCAAGATCGTGGACCAGCGTTTTCCAGCTGTTATCCGCGTTACCGCCACATAAGATGCCGCTGAGTAAGCCGTGCATTTCCGCAGGCGTCATGCCCACGCCATGCTGTGAGAGCGCCGCCGCCAGCGCGTTGTAATCGGGGGTTGCGTTCTGTGAAGACATCATTTTTCATCGTCGTTGGCTGTAAGAGTTCGTGGTATGCTACCACTAGCTGCCTCAAGGTTTCCAGAAAAGGGGTTGTATCTTATTTCTCAGGTCTATATAGTTGCCCGCCTCCCAGGCCATTGAAGGCTAAGGGGAATGGCGAGCCAGGTAATCAGTCAGGAAGGTGGCATGTCTGCACAACCGGTAGATTTACAAATTTTTGGTCGTTCTTTGAGAGTGAATTGTCCGCCTGAACAGCAAGATGCGCTGAACGCGGCGGCAGAAGATCTCAATCAACGGTTGCAAGATTTAAAAGTTCGCACTAGAGTCACAAATACAGAGCAACTGGTGTTCATTGCCGCGTTAAACATTTGCCATGAACTGGCACAAGAGAAAGGTAAGACGCGTGACTATGCTGCTAACATGGAACAACGAATCCGTATGTTACAGCAGACCATTGAACAGGCTTTAGTTGAGCAAGGTCGCATAACCGACCGCCAGGATGCGAAGTTCGAATAACACTTCATGGTCAGTGTGCTACACTAACGGTGAAGTCAATTTTCTCTGAGATGTTTGCAAGTGGGCCAGTCCCCTGAGCCGATATTTCATACCAACAGAATGTGACGCTCCGCAACCTGTGAGCATGCTCGGTCCGTCCGAGAAGCCTGATGGTTGCGACGGCATGTTCACCTTGAACCAAGGGTTCAAGGGTTACAGCCTACGGCGGCATCTCGGAGATCTCCTTTCTGGTCGTACTGCATTACCTCCCACCAGGCATGATATAATGCGTCGCTTAAGCGACTTTGTCTGGGGGACACCATGTCAGCACCCTCTTTAGTACTGCGTCAGGACATCCGTCAGCACGTTCGCCACCTACGTCGCGCTCTGAGCGCTGAGCAGCAACATGCGGCAGCCGAACAACTCGCCCAACATGCGATCAACTTTGCACCACTGGCCGATGCCAACAACGTGGCACTGTTTTTGTCTGTTGATGGCGAAATCAATACACGACCGCTTATCGCCAGGCTGTGGCAGCAAAACAAACGGGTTTACCTGCCGGTTCTGCACCCCTTCGCAGCGGGCCATCTGCTTTTTCTGCGCTATACGCCAGAAACACAGTTAATCCAAAATAAACTGCGCATTCCCGAACCCCCACTGGATATCCGCCATCTGATCACGCTGGATGAACTGGATGTAATGATGGTACCGCTGGTGGCGTTTGATCGCGCCGGACAGCGTTTAGGAATGGGGGGCGGCTTCTACGATCGCACCTTACAGAACTGGAAACAGCATGGGTTTTTACCGGTGGGTATCGCTCATGACTGTCAGCGGGTTGACGCGCTGCCTACAGCGGCGTGGGACATTCCTTTGCCGGCCGTGCTGACGCCATCAAAACTGTGGCTATGGGATGAATAAACCCGGGCATGCTTGTGTGCCCGGGTAGGTGACAGCGTGGGATCAGTAAAGCAGGCGGGCGCGAATCGTTCCCGGAATCGCCTTCATCAGCTGCAGAGCTTTCTCTGCCAGTTCGTGCTCAGCATCAATGTCGATGACCACATAACCCATCATCGGAGAGGTTTGCAGGTACTGAGCGGCAATGTTGATGCCTTGTTCAGCGAAAATCTGGTTGATCGCGGTGAGTACGCCCGGACGGTTTTCGTGAATATGCAGCAGACGACTGGCGCTAATGCCGTGCATCGGCAATGACACTTCCGGGAAATTGACGGCGGACAGCGTTGAACCGTTATCCGAATATTTCGCCAGCTTGCCCGCGACTTCAATCCCGATATTCTCCTGCGCTTCTTCCGTCGATCCCCCGATGTGCGGCGTCAGGATAACGTTGTCGAATTCGCTCAGTGGGGAAACAAACGGATCGCTGTTGGTCGCCGGCTCTACAGGGAACACATCAATCGCAGCGCCACCAACCTGCTTGCTGGCCAGCGCTTCGCACAGTGCAGGAATATCTACCACGGTGCCGCGTGAGGCGTTTATCAGCAGGCCGCCAGGCTTCATCTGCGCCAGCTCATTGGCAGAAATCATATTTTGCGTAGAGGCGGTTTCCGGGACATGCAGGCTGACAACGTCACTCATATTTAGCAGCTGCGTCAGGCTACGAACCTGTGATGCGTTGCCCAACGGCAGCTTGTTTTCGATATCATAGAAGTAAACGTGCATGCCCAGACTTTCTGCCAGCACGCCCAGTTGCATACCGATATGGCCATAGCCAATGATACCCAGCTTTTTACCGCGCGCTTCAAAAGAGCCCTTGGCGATTTTATTCCAGATACCACGGTGCGCTTTGGCATTCGCTTCCGGAACACCGCGCAGCATCAGCAGCATCTCGCCAATAACCAGCTCGGCCACAGAGCGCGTATTTGAGAAAGGTGCGTTAAAAACCGGGATACCGCGTTTCGCTGCGGCATTTAAATCAACCTGATTCGTTCCGATACAGAAACAGCCCACCGCTACCAGTTTTTCTGCAGCAGCAAAAATCTCTTCGGTCAGTTGGGAACGGGAACGGATACCGATAAAATGCGCATCGCGAGCGGAAGCTTTTAACGCCTCGGCATCCAGTGCGCCTTTGTGGAATTCAATATTGGTGTAACCTGCAGCACGAAGATTTTCCAGCGCGCTCTGATGGACACCTTCCACCAGCAGGAACTTAATTTTGTCTTTTTCCAGTGATACCTTTGCCATTTCCCAACCCTATTCAGAATTCAACGAGGACTGAACGCAGTCAGCCGTCTGTCAAAATATCAAAAAAATCGCCTGCGGCAATACAAACGATTGCCTGACCGCCAGCATGGCAGGGCTCAGAGGGCGTACTTTGCCAGACAAAATCGTGGGTTGGCCGCATCGAGAAGAACGAACCCGCTGCCGATGACGGTTATGTGACATAAGTCACCAAATTTCAGCCTGGTGAGAAAAGTTTTTTTAAATCAAAAAAAGCGGGCGCCCTGTTGCGCGCCCGTACTTTATTTTTTGAGGGTTTTGACACCGTCAGGTCCGCCAATCAATGCGACATCTGCGCCACGCGTGGCGAACAGCCCCACAGTGACGACGCCAGGCAGGGCATTAATCGTTTTTTCCAGCTCGATGGGATCGAGAATACGCAGATTGTGCACATCAAGAATGATATTACCGTTGTCAGTCACCACATTCTGACGATATTCCGGCAAACCGCCCAGCTTCACCAGTTCACGCGCGACATAGCTTCGCGCCATCGGGATAACTTCAACCGGCAACGGGAAGCGTCCAAGCACGTCCACTTCTTTGGATGCGTCGGCGATGCAGATAAACTTTTTGGCAACCGCCGCGACGATTTTCTCGCGAGTTAAGGCAGCACCGCCCCCTTTGATCATCTGCATTTGTGGGTTAATTTCATCGGCACCGTCGACATAGATGGCCAGATCATCAATCTCGTTCAAATCAAACACCTGAATGCCCAGGCTTTTTAGCTTTTGCGTCGACGCTTCGGAACTGGATACGGCCCCCTCAATCTGATGTTTAATGCTGCCGAGCGCATCAATAAAGTGAGCGGCCGTAGAACCCGTACCGACGCCGACGACAGTACCGGGCTGCACATAATCCAGTGCGGCCCAACCAACAGCTTTTTTCAGTTCATCCTGGGTCATGATATGTTTAGAACCTGTGCGATAAGGAAATGCGCGTAGTATAAAGCAAGGCTTGCTGAAAATGCTCGGATGCATTGGGCGGATTTAATGCTTTGGAAGCCAGCCCACAAAAATATCGCTGACATTTCCGTTGGAGTATTTGTGGCATAGTAACGTCCATCCTGAAGGAGAGAGAAAAATAATGAAACGCCCGGACTACAGAACGCTTCAGGCGCTGGACGCAGTGATACGTGAACGCGGATTTGAACGTGCCGCACAAAAACTTTGCATTACGCAGTCTGCCGTCTCGCAACGCATTAAACAGTTGGAAAATCTGTTTGGTCAGCCGTTATTAGTTCGTACGGTACCGCCTCGTCCCACTGAACAAGGGCAAAAGCTGCTCGCCCTTCTGCACCAGGTTGAGTTACTGGAGGAAGAGTGGCTGGGCGATGAGAACAGCGGCACGACGCCGCTACTGCTGTCGCTGGCGGTCAACGCCGACAGTCTGGCAACGTGGCTGTTACCGGCATTAAAAGACGTACTGGCCGATTCACCTGTACGCCTGAACCTTCAGGTTGAGGATGAAACCCGCACTCAAGAGCGTCTGAGACGAGGCGAAGTGGTTGGCGCAGTCAGTATTCAACCGCAGCCGCTACCCAGCTGTCTGGTGGATCAACTGGGTGCGCTGGATTATTTGTTTGTGGCGTCAAAGGATTTTGCAGAGCGCTTTTTCCCCAACGGTGTAACGCGTTCCGCCCTGCTTAAAGCGCCAGCCGTGGCATTTGATCACCTGGATGATATGCATCAGGCCTTTTTGCAGCAGAATTTTGATTTATCACCGGGTAGCGTTCCCTGCCACATCGTCAACTCGTCCGAAGCGTTTGTGCAAATGGCCCGGCAGGGCTCGACCTGCTGTATGATCCCTCATCTGCAGATTGAACGCGAACTGGCGAGTGGCGAGCTAATCGACCTCACGCCGGGGCTGTATCAACGTCGGATGCTGTACTGGCACCGCTTTGCACCTGAAAGCCGCCTGATGCGTCGGGTAACGGATGCGCTGATTGCGCATGGCCATCGGGTGCTACGTCAGGATACGGCGGAATAATCGCCCTTTGCCGCAGCAAAATTTGGGCGTTGCGGTGAGAAGGTGCACTTGTGAAAGCGGCACGGCGTTAATGGCCGTCAGGGGCATTTTTTAGAAGGCAATACGCAGCGCTGAGCAGAGGGAATCAACCAGGATTTACCCGCAAGGATGCGGGTAAAAGGCGCAGACGGCACAGGGATGTGCCGTCTGCGCCGGTCCGTCAGGTTGATGAGCGATGTGAAGGAACCGCGTCAGCGGCGCGAGGACCGCCTGGCAAAAATTGCCCCTGATGGCTTAACCACAATACCAATAAAGGCTTACTGTGCCGTATTTGGTTTCATCTCAAAAACCACATCCACCTGGTCATCAAAGTTGATGCTTTGCTGATCGTAGGTTTCCTGTGCAGAAGTATCTGCCACAGCCGCGGCTTTAAACATGCGGTTCATTGGCATTGGCTGATAGTTTGCCACCTGATAACGAATGCTGTAGATCGGGCCCAGTTTGGCATTAAAACCTTCAGCCAGTTCAGCCGCCTGTTGGGTCGCATTTTTGATTGCGGCCTGACGTGCCTGCTGCTTGTAGCTCTCAGGATTAGCGACGCCCAGTTCAACGCTACGCACTTCATTCAGACCTGACTTCAGCGCACCATCAAGCAGATCGTTAAGTTTGTCCAGCTGACGTACGGTGACCTGAACCTGACGCACCGCACGGTAGCCTTTGAGCTGTGACTTACCGTCTTTGGTGTAATCATATTCTGGCTGCGTCGTCAGGTTCGCGGCTTCGATATCCTTTTTCTCAATACCGTTTTTTTGCAGGAAATCAAAATATTGCGCTACGCGGCTATCGACCTGCTTTTTTGCCTCTGCGGCATCTTTCGATGAGACATTCACCACAATTGACAGCGTCGCGATATCCGGGCGGGCATCTACAGTTGCCTTACCTGACGTAACAACATGGGGTCCGTTCGGCAGTTCGTCAGCCTGTACGCTCAAAGGCAATGCCCCTGCACTCATCATCGCGGCAAGCGCCAATGCTTTCAGTTTCATGAAAGTCCTCCTTGAAAAGGTCAGTTCGATGGCTCCCAGTACATGAAGCCCACAAGCGCATCATATTACGCGTTGTTTGGAGTGAAGATTATGGCAAAAGTTCGGCAGACTGGCCTCAATAACCCGTTTTCGTATAGCTTTTACTCAAAATCCCGTGATGACCTGCCGGGCAAGCTGAAACGCAATAAACCACATGACCGCACCGACCAGCAGATTGATGATGCGTTGAGCGCGCGCCGTTTGCAGTAGAGGCGCAAGCCAGGCCGCCAGCAGCGCCAGACCGAAAAACCACAGCACCGAGGCGCTGATGGCCCCCAGCGCAAACCACTGTCGCGCAACCGTTCCGGGTAACTGCCCGCCCAGGCTTCCCAGCACAACAAAGGTATCAAGATAAACATGCGGATTCAGCCAGGTCACCGCCAACATCGTCGCGATAATTCGTTTTCTGCTCTGCGTTGCGTGGCTACCCGATGCCAGTTCAATGTTACGGCTAAATGCCGTGCGTAAGGCTCCCCAACCGAACCAGAGCAGAAAGGCAACCCCGGCACAAGTAATCAGCATCAGCAGTAAGGGAGACTGATTCAGGAGCGCACTGCCGCCAAAAATGCCTGCACAGATCAATGCGATATCGCTTAACGCACAAAGCGCCGCAGTCATCAAATGATACTGGCGCTTTACCCCCTGGTTCAGCACGAAGGCGTTTTGTGGGCCTAACGGCAGGATAAGCGCAGCCCCAAGAGCAAGCCCTTGAAAGTAAATGGTTAACACTGGATGACATTCCTTACATCGGCGAGATGCAGGGATTATAAAGAGCGAGTCTGATTAGCGGAAATTGAAAAAATTAATCTGCTATTAACAAAATTAATGGGCGACCGCTGCCGCCCATTAACATTACTGCGTTGCGGTCGTCTCGCTTTCAGGTTGTTGAACCTGGTGCAGGTGCACATCCATTTGTGGATAAGGGATGCCAATACCTTTGCTGTCCAGCGCACGTTTAAAGTTTTTCAGTAAGTCCCAGTAAACGTCCTGCAGATCGCTGCTGTTACTCCAGCAACGCACCACGAAGTTAAGCGATGACGCCCCTAATTCATTCAGGCCAATCTGGATGCCACGTTCTTTAAGTACGCGCTGATCGGCCTCAACGACGCCGCGCAACAGGGCAATCACCTCATCCACATCGGCTTCGTAGGCAACGCCGATAATGAATTCATTCCGGCGCACTGGCTCGCGCGAGAAGTTGATGATATTGCCACTGATGATTTTACCATTTGGCACCACAACGATTTTGCCATCGGCAGATTTCAGGGTGGTCGAGAAAATTTGCACATTGAGCACGGTGCCCATTACGCCGCCCAAATCGACAAACTCACCGGTGCGGAAAGGACGGAAGGTGACCAGGAGGACGCCAGCCGCCAGATTGGAGAGCGAGCCTTGCAGGGCTAAACCTACTGCCAGACCGGCGGCACCCAGCACGGCGATAACCGATGCCGTCTGCACGCCGACACGACCCAGCGCAGCAATGACCGTGAAGGCGATAACGCCATAGCGCACCAGGGCGGAAAGGAAATCGGCTACGGTGGCGTCAATATGGCGCGCGAGCAGCAGGCGATTAACCGTGTTAGAAATCACCCTGGCGATGATCATGCCGACAATGATAATGGCAATTGCCGCGACGATATTGACGGCATAACTCAGAATCAGCGCCTGGTTGTGTACCAGCCAGCCCCCGGCACTGTTAATGCCATTAACAACATTCAAGTCTTCCATTTGTAAGCCCTGTCGATAGTTCCCCTGTGGGGAAAGACAAAAAACTGCCAGATGTAATCCGACACCCAATGGTTAAGGGTAATCAATTATTTAGCCAGACGCCAAACTGAGTGATACGGGAAGGCGGTTTTGCACACTTACGCATCAGCACGCCGGCCTCCGCGCACGATGTTTGTTCAGGGCACATGGCTGAGTATATTAATCAGCCTGCCAAACGGATCACGGACATAAAAACGACGCACGCCCCACGCTTCTTCTGTAAGCGCATAGTCGACCGGCAGCCTCGCAGCGACAACGCGTTGATACACCTCATCAAGATTATCAACCTCAATGGATAAATCCGGAACAGCTGTGCCGGCGCCGCCTTCCCGCGCAATACTGACCTGCGGCACCATCGTGTTATCCGCGGCCCAGGTCATGATCCATCGCCAGTTTCAGATCGAGAATGTCACTGTAAAAGCGTTCTGCTTCTTCCATATTTCCGGCCCGAATATTCGCCACAATGCGTTTGACGGCCATACGATTGCCCTCACCTGTTAAGCCACACACAGGATACAGCGCGCGCTGCAGTGAGGTTGTGACAGCACGTCAGAATGTGTCGCCCGACAAAAAGAAATGAAACTGAGCGTGAGCAGAAAGGATAAAAAAAAGTCCCGATCGGACGATCGGGACTGAGTCGTTCGTCTGCCGTTCTCTCGAACTCAGACGCCAGCAGCGTGATGCTTACAGAACGTCAACGGCGTTGAGTTCTTTGAACGCCTGCTCCAGACGCACCACCATGGATGCCTGGGCAGAGCGCAGCCATACACGTGGGTCATAGTATTTCTTGTTAGGCTTGTCTGCGCCTTCTGGGTTACCCAGCTGCGCCTGAAGATAGCCTTCGTTCTTTTTGTAGTACTGCAGGATGCCGTCCCAGGTTGCCCATTGAGTATCGGTATCGATATTCATCTTGATCACGCCGTAGCTGATAGACTCTTCGATTTCTGCAGCAGATGAACCTGAACCACCGTGGAATACGAAATCCAGCGCGTTGTGCGGCAGACCGTGTTTTTCACAGACATATTTCTGTGAATCACGCAGAATGGTTGGGGTCAGTTTAACGTTGCCTGGCTTGTAAACGCCGTGCACGTTACCGAAAGAGGCCGCAATGGTGAAGCGCGGGCTGATCGCATTCAGTTTTTCGTACGCGTAGTTTACGTCTTCTGGCTGAGTGTAAAGCGCTGAAGCATCCATATGGCTGTTATCTACGCCATCTTCTTCACCACCGGTGCAGCCCAGCTCAATTTCCAGGGTCATGTCGATTTTCGCCATGCGCGCCAGGTATTTGCTGCTGATTTCGATGTTTTCTTCCAGTGACTCTTCGGACAGGTCGATCATGTGAGAAGAGAACAGCGGCTTACCGGTTTTCTTGAAGTGCTCTTCGCCCGCGTCCAGCAGACCGTCGATCCACGGCAGCAGTTTCTTGGCGCAGTGGTCGGTATGCAGGATAACCGGCACGCCGTACTGCTCAGCCATCAGATGCACGTGGTGTGCGCCAGAGATGGCACCGAAAATCGCTGCGCCCTGTGGCTTGTCTGTTTTAAAACCTTTACCGGCGATGAATGCAGCACCACCGTTGGAGAACTGTACGATAACCGGCGCTTTTACTTTCGCCGCGGCTTCCAGTACAGCGTTAATGGAGTCGGTGCCGACACAGTTGACCGCAGGCAGAGCGAATTTGTTCTCTTTCGCTACTTTGAAGATCTTCTGAACGTCATCACCAGTGACAACGCCGGGTTTTACGAAATCAAAAATTTTAGACATGATTGTGTCCTGTTTCGTGACCGGTTATCCCCGATACGGGGACAGCGATTTAAACGCCCGGTTTCGGGCGAGTTTTCAGGCGATGCCGTAGGGCACCGCCCCCAAAGGATTACTGCTTCGCACGCTCTTCCAGCATGGCTACGGCAGGCAGTTTTTTGCCTTCCACGAACTCCAGGAAGGCACCGCCGCCGGTAGAGATGTAGGAGATTTTGTCTTCGATACCGAACAGGTCGATAGCCGCCAGCGTATCACCGCCGCCCGCCACTGAGAATGCTTCGCTGTCTGCAATGGCGTTAGCCACAATCTCGGTGCCTTTGCGGAAGTTCGGGAATTCAAACACGCCCACCGGGCCGTTCCACAGAATGGTTTTGGCATTCTTCAGGATGGTCGCCATGGCCTGAGCGGTTTCATCACCGAAGTCCATAATCTCTTCGTTATCTGCGACTTCCGAAACCTTTTTCACGGTTGCCGGGGCAGTTTCAGAGAATTCCGTGCCAACACGTGAATCGGTTGGAACAGGAATGCCGTACTGATCGCGCAGGCCTTTGGCCGCGTCAACGAAGTCTGGCTCATACAGCGATTTGCCCACGTTGTTGTCGATAGCGACAAAGGTGTTGGCGATGCCGCCGCCGACAATCACGGTATCGGCAATCTTCACCAGCGACTGCAGCACGTCAAATTTGGTTGAAACCTTAGAACCACCGACCACAGCCACCAGCGGGCGCTCAGGGTTCTTCATCACTTTACCCAGCGCTTCCAGCTCAGCTGACAGCAGCGGGCCAGCACAGGCGACAGGGGCAAATTTGCCAACGCCATGCGTGGATGCCTGGGCGCGGTGCGCGGTACCAAAAGCATCCATAACAAAGACGTCGCACAGCGCAGCGTATTTCTTAGACAGCGCTTCGTCGTCTTTCTTTTCGCCTTTATTGAAGCGAACGTTTTCCAGTACGACCAGTTCGCCCGCGCCGATATCGACGCCGTCGAGGTAGTCTTTCGCCAGGGTAACCTGAGTACCGTTAAGTTTCTCTTTCAGGTAGTTCACTACTGGCAGCAGTGAGAATTCTTCGTTGTATTCACCTTCGGTCGGACGACCCAGGTGAGAGGTAACCATCACTTTGGCGCCCTGTTTCAACGCCGCTTCGATAGTTGGCAGTGAAGCACGAATACGTGCATCTGACGTCACTTTCCCTTCTTTCACTGGTACGTTGAGATCGGCGCGAATTAAAACGCGTTTGCCAGCAAGATCCAGATCGGTCATCTTAATTACGGACATGGTGAACCCTCTCGTTGATTCTCATAAGTTTTGCCAGACGCAAACCGCGTCTTACCTGAAACCGCTTGCGGCCATCGCTAACGTTGTGTCGAGCATTCGGTTAGCAAAGCCCCATTCGTTGTCACACCAGACCAGGGTTTTGATCAGATGCTGACCGCTGACCCGCGTTTGTGTACCGTCCACAATGGCACTGTGCGGATCATGGTTGAAATCTACTGAGACTAACGGCAATTCTGTATAGTCAACTATACCACGAAATGCCCCTTCTGCCGCGCTTTGCAACAAGGCGTTAACCTCACAGGCCCGAACGGGCTGGCGCACGGAAACGCTGAGATCAATGGCCGTCACGTTGATCGTCGGTACGCGAACCGCGATGGCTTCGAAGCGATCGTTAAATTTCGGAAAAATACGCGCAATGCCTGCCGCCAACCGGGTATCCACCGGGATGATAGACTGACTGGCCGCACGCGTACGGCGCAGATCGCTGTGGTAGGCGTCAATCACCTGCTGATCGTGCATCGCCGAATGGATAGTCGTTACCGTCCCCGACTCGATACCAAAAGCGTCGTCCAGTAGCTTAATCACCGGAATAATGCAGTTAGTGGTACAGGATGCATTAGAGACAATACAGTCCGTTTGTTTCAGTTCCTGCTCGTTAACGCCGTACACCACGGTTGCATCAAGATCGTTCCCCCCTGGATGGGAAAACAGCACTTTCTTCGCTCCTGCACGCAGATAGGCTTCGCCGTCATCACGGGAACCGTAAACGCCTGTGCAGTCCAGCACCACGTCAACGTTAAGCTCGCCCCAGGGCAGTTCGTCCAGTCCGGCACGATGCAGGATACGGATAATATCGTCTCCGACCCACAGCTGATCACGCTCCTGACGCACATCCAGCGCGAAACGCCCATGACTGGTATCGTACTTTAGCAGGTGCGCCATGCCCGCAGCCTCAGCCAGTTCGTTAACTGCCACCACTGTGATCTCCGCGCGGCGCCCCGTTTCATACAGTGCACGCAACACGTTGCGCCCAATGCGACCAAAGCCGTTTATCGCTACCCGAATGGTCATCTTTCTCCTGCCAAACCAGACTGAAAAAAAGGTGCAGATAGCCTGAGCGTTTCACTGCATTTTGTACAGGAGATTCTTAGCCCGACCGCTGGCAAAGCAGCCTAAACTGAAACGGTTCAGCTAGGATAATAGAAGGACGGAATAACGGGAATGATTGCGATCAAGCGGGCTGCGTATTTTTGGATCTACATCACAAAATTACGCAAAAAATCGCTATTACTACAGGAATAATTTTGTCGATAAGGGGGCAAACTGGGCCCCCTTTCATCTGGTTCAGGCGAGCCTTCACTCGCCTGCGCCCTTTTGTCAGGCCAGCAACGCTTTTGCTTTCGCTACTACGTTGTCTACCGTGAAGCCGAAGACTTCAAACAGCTTCTCAGCAGGCGCTGACTCACCAAAGGTGGTCATGCCGACGATAGCGCCGTTCAGGCCGGTATATTTGAACCAATAGTCTGCAATACCCGCTTCAATAGCAACGCGAGCGGCAACGGCCTTCGGCAGGACAGATTCACGATACTCTGCAGACTGCTTGTCGAACGCATCCGTTGATGGCATGGAAACCACGCGAACCTTACGGCCTTCATCGGTCAGTTTCTGATACGCAGCCACAGCCAGTTCAACTTCTGAACCGGTGGCGATCAGAATCAGCTCTGGCGTGCCCGCGCTGTCTTTCAGCACATAACCGCCGCGGGACACGTTTGCCAGCTGCTCTGCGGTACGATCCTGCTGCGCCAGATTCTGACGAGAGAAGATCAGTGCGCTTGGACCATCTTTACGCTCAATCGCATATTTCCACGCCACTGCTGATTCCACCTGATCACACGGACGCCACAGGCTCATGTTTGGTGTGGTACGCAGGCTCGCCATCTGCTCTACCGGCTGGTGCGTCGGGCCATCTTCGCCCAGGCCAATTGAGTCGTGGGTATAAACCATAATCTGACGGATTTTCATCAGCGCGGCCATACGGGCGGCGTTACGTGCATACTCAACAAACATCAGGAAGGTCGCGGTATAAGGCAGGAAGCCGCCATGCAGCGCCAGACCGTTGGCAATCGCGGTCATACCGAATTCACGCACGCCGTAGTGAATATAGTTGCCGGCAGCGTCTTCATTGATGGGCTTAGAGCCAGACCAGATGGTGAGGTTACTGGGTGCCAGATCAGCCGAACCGCCCAGATATTCTGGCAGGATTTTACCAAAGGCTTCGATCGCATTTTGTGAGGCTTTACGGCTGGCGATTTTCGCCGGGTTAGCCTGTAACTGCTCGATAAACTTCTGCGATTCCTGCTGCCAGTTAGCCGGCAGTTCGTTGCTCATGCGGCGCGTAAATTCTGCAGCCAGCTCTGGGAAGGCACTGGCATAGGCCGCGAATTTCGTGTTCCACGCATCCTCTTTCGCCTTGCCTACTTCCTTAGCATCCCACTCAGCATAAATGTCTGAAGGAATAACGAAAGGCGGATAGTCCCAGCCTAACTGTTTGCGGGTGAGCGCTATCTCGTCATCGCCCAGCGGTGCGCCGTGTGAGTCGTGGGTCCCCGCTTTATTCGGTGAACCAAAACCGATCACAGTTTTGCACATCAGCAGTGACGGCTTGTCGCTCACCGCTTTCGCTTCTTCAATGGCTTTCGCGATGGCGTCGGCATCGTGACCGTCAACGCCGCGCACCACATGCCAGCCGTAAGCTTCGAAGCGCTTCGCGGTGTCATCGGTGAACCAGCCGTCAACATGACCATCGATGGAGATACCATTGTCATCATAGAATGCCACCAGCTTGCCCAGCTTCAGCGTACCCGCCAGCGAGCACACTTCGTGTGAGATGCCTTCCATCATGCAGCCGTCGCCCATAAAGACCCAGGTATTATGATCTACGATCTCATGGCCCGGACGGTTGAACTGTGCTGCCAGCGTGCGCTCCGCAATGGCAAAACCTACGGCGTTAGCGATGCCCTGCCCCAGCGGACCGGTCGTGGTTTCCACGCCCACGGTATAGCCATATTCAGGGTGCCCCGGCGTTTTAGAATGCAACTGACGGAAGTTTTCCAGCTCGCTAATCGGTAAATCGTAGCCGGTAAGGTGCAGCAGGCTGTAAATCAGCATCGAACCGTGACCATTGGACAGAACAAAACGGTCGCGATCGGCCCAGTGTGGGTTGGTTGGGTTATGATTGAGATAGCCGCGCCACAAGACTTCGGCGATATCCGCCATGCCCATCGGGGCACCCGGATGTCCCGATTTAGCTTTTTGCACTGCGTCCATACTTAACGCGCGAATGGCGTTGGCAAGATCTTTACGAGAGGGCATCTTCTACTCCAGTTCGGATTAATGATTTGCGCCTTAACCTGTTGTAATTAATCAGCTATCGGGCAAAGCACGGGAAAAGTTTCACCACAATGTACATGAAAAACGGGGCAAAAGTAATGTCGTAAAACGCTAAATGTTCCCGCTTCGTCTGGCTTTTCCAGTCATGTCTGCTAGCAAAAAGGTTTATCACGAACTATAACCTGTTGGTTAAACCACCTTGTAGGGATTCAGGTGTTTGTTTTTTATCTTGTTACTTATGGGACGACAGAATGAAAATTCATAAAACGGCACTGGCTCTGGGCCTGGTTGCGCTGCTTAGCGGCTGTGAGGGTGTAAATAGTAATGGTCTGCTGCAATCCGGCGCACAGGCATTTCAGGCTTACACGTTGAGTGATGCTCAGGTTAAGCAGCTTAGCGATCAGTCCTGCGCCCAAATGGACAAAGAAAATCAGGTCGCGCCAGCTGACAGCGAGTACCAGCAACGGCTGAATAAAATCGCTTCGGCACTGGGCGACAACATCAATGGTATCCCGGCTAACTACAAGGTTTACCAGACCAAAGACGTTAACGCCTGGGCAATGGCCAATGGCTGCATCCGCGTTTACAGCGGACTGATGGATATGATGACCGACAATGAAGTCGAGGCGGTACTGGGCCATGAAATGGGCCACGTTGCGCTGGGTCATACGCGCAAAGCGATGCAGGTCGCCTTCACCACAACGGCAGCACGCACCGCGGCGGCATCGGCTGGCGGTATTATTGGTTCGCTGTCACAGTCGCAGTTGGGTGATATGGGTGAAAAATTAGTGAATGCCCAGTTCTCGCAGACGCAGGAGACTCAGGCTGATGACTACTCATACAACCTGCTGAAAAAGCGCGGTATTGATCCGGTCGGGCTGGCAACCAGCTTTGAAAAACTGGCAAAACTGGAACAGGGCCGTCAAAGCTCAATGTTTGACTCGCATCCTGACTCCGAAGCGCGTGCGCAGCATATTCGCGATCGCATCGCCGCAGACGGCAAGTAAGTCAGAATCAGAGGGATAACCCTGAGGTTATCCCTCTGTCGCATCAGCCTTTATTCGCTGCCTGAACGTGCAACATGTCCAGCGCCAGCGTAGCGGCGGCAAGTGCCGTTAGATCGGCGTGATCGTAACCCGGCGCGACTTCCACCAGATCCATCCCCACGATATTCATGCCCTGTAAACCACGAATCAGTTTAGTGGCTTTATCTGTGGTTAAACCGCCAATGACCGGCGTACCGGTGCCCGGCGCATGCGCAGGATCCAGACAGTCGATATCAAATGTCAGATAAACTGGCAGGTCGCCGACGGTGCGCTTAATTTCCGCCAGAAGATCGTCCACGCTGCGGTCGTTAACCTGAGCAGCATCCAGCACGTTAAAGCCCAGGCTTTTGTCGAATTCGGTACGAATACCGATTTGCACCGAGTGCTGAGGATCGATGAGCCCCTCTTTCGGTGCGGTAAAGAACATGGTGCCATGGTCAAACGTTGGACCATTGGAGTAGGTATCGGTATGGGCGTCAAAGTGTACCAGCGCCATTTTACCAAAGTGCTTCGCATGCGCGCGCAGCAGGGGAAGCGTGACGTAGTGATCGCCACCAAAGGTCATCATGCGTTTGCCGTTCGCCAGCAGTTTCTCTGCGTGGGCCTGCAGCTTGTCAGACAGATCCTGTGAATCACCAAAGGCGTAAACCAGATCGCCGCAGTCCACCACGTTCAGGCGCTGACGCAGGTCAAACTCCCACGGCCAGCGGCAGCCTTCCCAGGCGAGATTGGTCGAAATCTGGCGGATAGCGCCTGGGCCAAGACGGCTGCCTGGACGGCCTGAGGTCGCGGCGTCAAAGGGCACCCCGGTGATCACCCACTCTGCGTCGCTGTCGTAAGGCTGGAAATTAACCGGAAAACGCATAAAACCAAAGGCATTAGAAACCAGTGAATTGTCGTACTGATTGCCGAGGGTATTGTACATAAGTCGTCCTCTGTCTGTGCATGAGGCGGGCCTGGAGCGCGCACCATGAAGGTTGAGATAAAAAAAATCCCCTCCGCGTCGTTAGGCCCGACGAGGAAGGGATGGGTTGCTGCCGATTATCAACAATGTCCCGACCCGCTGCAAGCGCTTCGCGGGGCTTTATTCGTCTTCTAAATAGGTGTAGCCATACAGACCGCTTTCGAACTCCTGCAGGAACTGCTCACGCAGTTCGTCATCCAGTTCAGAAGTCTGAATCTGCTTACGGAACAGCGTCATCAGTTCGTTCGGATCGAGCTGAACATACTGCAGCATGTCGGCCACGGTATCGCCCTCATCCGACAGTTGAACCTCCACCTCGCCATTCTGGAAGGCAAACACGTCAACCGCTTCGGTGTCACCAAACAGGTTATGCATGTTACCCAGGATTTCCTGATAGGCGCCGACCATAAAGAAGCCAAGCATCGGTGGGTTGTCCACGTCGTACTCCGGCATCGGCATGGTTGTGGCAATACCGTCACCATCAACATAGTGATCGATGGTACCGTCAGAGTCACAGGTGATGTCCAGCAGCACGGCACGACGTTCCGGTTTTTTATTCAGGCCTTCCAGCGGCAGCACAGGGAACAGCTGATCGATGCCCCATGCATCCGGCATGGACTGGAACAGCGAGAAGTTAACGTAGATCTTGTCCGCCATGCGCTCCTGCAACTCGTCGATGATCGGACGGTGCGCGCGGTTGCTGGGATCAAGATGCTGCTGAATGTAGTGACAGATGCTCAGATAAAGCTGTTCTGCCCAGGCGCGCTGTTTCAGGCTGTAGGTACCGGATGAGTAGCCTGTATGGATATCAAACAGGTCCATCTGGCTGTCGTGCAGCCATTCACGCAGCGAACGACGCGTGTCCGGCTCGTGCATCTCCTGCCAGGTTTCCCACATGCTCAGGATAGGACGCGGGGCATCCTCAATCTCTGGCGCTTCTGGCTTACTGAATTCGTTACGCTCAACGCCGATGATGTTAGATACCAGCACCGTGTGGTGAGCCGTGACTGCGCGGCCGGATTCGGTAATCACCGTTGGGTGCTCAAGTCCATGCTCGTCACAGGCTGCGCCAATTCCCCAGATCACGTTATTGGCATATTCATTCAGTCCGTAATTGACCGAACAGTCGGACTGTGAACGGGTACCTTCATAGTCAACGCCCAGGCCGCCGCCAACGTCAAAGCACTTAATGTTGACACCGAGTTTTGCCAGTTCCACATAGAAGCGCGCAGACTCACGCACCCCGGTCGCGATATCGCGAATGTTAGACATCTGCGATCCCAAATGGAAATGCAGCAGCTGCAGGCTGTCGATCCGGCCCGCTTCACGCATGATTTCAACCAGCTTGAGCACCTGCGTTGCTGACAGGCCAAATTTAGATTTTTCGCCGCCGCTCGACTGCCACTTACCAGAACCCTGTGAAGCGAGACGTGCACGAATGCCCAGACGCGGCACCACATTCAGGCGCTCGGCTTCTTCCAGCACCATGCGCACTTCGGTCATCTTCTCCAGAACCAGATAAACCTTGTGCCCTATCTTCTCGCCAATCAGCGCCAGACGAATATATTCACGATCTTTGTAACCATTACATACAATAACCGAACGGGTCTGACCGGCATGGGCCAGTACCGCCATCAGTTCGGCTTTTGAACCGGCTTCCAGACCCAGCGGTTCGCCAGAATTGACCAGGGATTCGATGACGCGCTTATGCTGGTTCACCTTGATGGGATACACCAGGAAGTAATCACCGGTATAACCGTAAGACTCACGTGCGCGTTTAAAAGCAGCGTTTATTGAGCGCAGGCGATGCTGAAGAATCTGAGGGAAACAGAACAGCGCGGGCAGACGTTGGCCCTGGGCCTCGCGTTCCTTAACCAGCTTAGCCAGATCGACACGCACATCCGGACGATCCGGATCGGGGCAGACGCTAATATGACCCAGTTCATTGACGTCATAGTAGTTATTGCCCCACCAGGCAATGTTGTAGGTCCGCAGCATCAGGCTGGCGTCCTGATCGTTCATCGCCACCTCCTGCATTGAGCGGAGTGCACCTTGTTCGCCAGCTGACGAACCCTTGATATTCTTCATGCCGTCAGACATCGCGAACCTCAATTTTCCGTTGAAAGATAATAATGTAAACCGACTTGAAGGTCGGGAGTCTGGAAATTCGTTGCCACATATTACGTCATGCTCTGTCTGCGTTGCGAACCTGCACGATGCATCACTGTAGTGTTAAGTGTAAAACACTCAGCCACGTCAGGTACAAAAGGGCCGCGAATAATTCACGACGCTCACCGCCTGGACGATATAAACCGCTATCGCGTCAGAGGTTAACCAGCGCTTGTGTCGGGATAATTACCGAAACTAATAAAATGTCGGCAGAAGAGAAATAAGGACGGGAAACAGGATAACGCCAGCGCCGTGCCAGCACGCGAAAAGGCCGGGAGAGAGAAGATAAGGCTCATTACTCGTATCACCTCCGCACATGTCCTGGACATGTGGAAAACCACCAGGGTGAAAGCCAGACAGCTGTCTGACGGGCGCGACGCGGTAAGCGCGTCATCCTTTTTTTCTGCTGAGAACGCAGCGGCGTTTTATACATTTTGCGCCTAAAAAAAGCAAAGAGATTATTTGCTTAATGCACGCGCTGTCAGCAGGATTTTCCACTGCTGCGCGTAAAGTTAACAGTGCAACATCAAAAAGGGCTGGTAATTCGCTCACCGCGTAACCTAAAATAGACGTCCAGATGGTTTTCCATCTAAACAGGTTAATATCCAGGCGGAGTTGGCCTGCGTGCTGACACTACCTGACTGCTCACGGCTTTGCCTTAAGGGGCGTTAAGTCAGCTAATACTCACTTGCGCTATGCAGTCGAATTCAAACCATTGGTAAGGTAAAGAACATAATGGCTAAACATCTTTTTACATCCGAGTCCGTATCCGAAGGACATCCTGATAAAATCGCCGACCAGATTTCTGATGCTGTGCTTGATGCGATCCTGGAACAGGATCCCAAAGCGCGCGTGGCCTGCGAAACGTACGTTAAAACCGGTATGGTTCTGGTTGGCGGTGAGATCACCACCAGCGCCTGGGTTGATATTGAAGAAATCACTCGTAATACCGTACGTGAAATCGGCTATGTTCATTCCGATATGGGCTTTGATGCCAACTCCTGCGCAGTATTAAGCGCTATTGGCAAACAGTCTCAGGATATCAACCAGGGCGTTGACCGTAGCGATCCACTGGAACAGGGTGCGGGCGATCAGGGTTTGATGTTTGGCTATGCGACAAACGAAACCGATGTTCTGATGCCAGCCCCGGTGACCTATGCGCACCGTCTGGTTCAGCGCCAGGCCGAAGTGCGTAAGAACGGCACGCTGCCATGGCTGCGTCCGGATGCCAAAAGCCAGGTGACCTTCCAGTACGACGACGGCAAAATCGTCGGTATTGATGCGGTCGTTCTGTCAACTCAGCACAGTGAAGCGATCTCACAAAAAGATCTGCAGGAAGCGGTGATGGAAGAAATCATCAAGCCCGTCCTGCCTGCCGAGTGGCTGAGCGCATCCACCAAATATCACATCAACCCAACGGGCCGTTTTGTTATTGGTGGCCCAATGGGTGACTGTGGCCTGACCGGTCGCAAAATCATTGTTGATACCTACGGCGGTATGGCACGTCACGGCGGTGGCGCCTTCTCAGGCAAAGACCCGTCAAAAGTTGACCGTTCAGCCGCCTATGCCGCCCGCTATGTTGCAAAAAACATCGTGGCAGCGGGTCTGGCCGATCGTTGTGAGATCCAGGTTTCCTACGCCATCGGTGTTGCCGAGCCGACCTCCATCATGGTCGAGACCTTTGGCACTGAGAAAGTGTCTACTGAACAGCTGACCTTACTGGTGCGCGAGTTCTTCGATCTGCGTCCTTACGGCCTGATTCAGATGCTGGATCTGCTGCATCCGATCTATAAAGAAACCGCTGCCTATGGCCACTTTGGTCGCGAACATTTCCCTTGGGAAAAAACTGACAAAGCAGAACAGTTGCGTGAGGCTGCGGGCCTGTAAGCCTGAAAACGTCTCAAAAAGCCCTGCCTCGCGGCGGGGCTTTTTTTTTCTTTTTATTCCTTTCGGGCCTTCAGTTTCCCCCACCTGCACATTTTTTTAACTCAGCTACACTTTCTCTCAGCCTGTGCTCAGCTAATGTGTTAACGCTTACAATTTGAAACGCTTTAGATATCGGCTATTTAGGAATTTATCGCCGTAGTTATTCTTCCTAAAATGCGTTATTTTCAGCGTCATCTGATAGGCGTTAAACAGGGCATTGTCAGAAACTTCGAGGGTGCTATACCTCACTGGTTACTTGACCTTTCTGGGTTATAAATGCTGGATTTCAGGGTTTCAGCAAGTGTAAGCGATTACATCAATGTGATCGGGCTCACTTTTTGCCCAGATAAGGTTTTTTAACATCGATAACAACAATGATGGATAATTTTGGAGGCAACCATGCCTGGCAATTCACATAAAAGCAGAACCTCAAATAAGGCAATGACCTTATTTGTCTGCTTTCTGGCAGCCCTTGCAGGCCTGCTGTTTGGGTTGGATATCGGCGTTATCGCCGGTGCACTGCCCTTTATCGCGAAGGACTTTAACGTTACGGCACACCAACAGGAGTGGATTGTCAGCTCAATGATGTTCGGGGCGGCCATCGGTGCTATCGGCAGCGGCTGGATGTCATCGCGTCTGGGGCGTAAAAAAAGCCTGATGGCTGGTGCGATCCTGTTTGTTATTGGCTCACTGTGGTCAGCCATGGCACCTAACCCAGAAATGCTGATCAGCGCACGCGTGCTGTTAGGCCTGGCGGTCGGTATAGCCTCTTACACTGCGCCGCTCTATCTTTCTGAGATTGCGCCTGAAAAAATCCGCGGCAGTATGATCTCGCTTTATCAGTTGATGATTACCATCGGTATTCTGGGTGCGTACCTTTCCGATACCGCGTTCAGCTTCACAGGTAACTGGCGCTGGATGCTGGGCGTGATCACCATTCCTGCCCTGCTGCTGCTGATCGGCGTGTTCTTTCTGCCAAACAGCCCACGCTGGCTGGCGGCGAAAGGAAACTTCCGTGATGCGCAACGCGTACTGGATCGCCTGCGTGATACCAGTGAGCAGGCGAAGCGCGAGCTGGATGAGATCCGTGAAAGCCTGAAGATCAAACAGTCAGGCTGGGGATTATTTACCAGTAGCAGCCACTTCCGTCGTGCGGTGTACCTAGGCATTCTGCTGCAGGTGATGCAACAGTTTACCGGCATGAACGTCATCATGTATTACGCACCGAAAATTTTTGAGATTGCGGGTTTTGCGAATACCACCCAGCAGATGTGGGGAACGGTGATTGTCGGCCTGGTTAACGTACTGGCAACCTTTATTGCTATCGGTCTGGTGGATCGCTGGGGCCGTAAGCCTACCTTGATTCTGGGCTTCCTGGTGATGGCAGCCGGTATGGGCGTTCTTGGCACCATGCTGCATATGGGCATTCATTCACAAGGTGCGCAGTACTTTGCCATTGGCATGCTGCTGATGTTTATCGTGGGCTTTGCCATGTCAGCCGGTCCGCTGATCTGGGTTCTGTGTTCTGAAATTCAGCCTCTGAAAGGACGCGATTTCGGTATCACTGTTTCAACCACGACTAACTGGATCGCCAACATGATTGTCGGCGCAACCTTCCTGACCATGCTGAATACGCTGGGCAATGCGCCGACCTTCTGGGTCTACGGCCTGCTCAACGTCTTCTTCATCGTCCTGACGGTGATGTTGATTCCCGAAACCAAAAACGTTTCGCTGGAGCACATTGAACGTAATCTGATGGCAGGTAAAAAGCTGCGCGATATCGGTCAGTAAGCCCTCCTCAATATGTCCCCTAGAGCCAGTCAAGGTAAGCTGACTGGCTTTTTTCTTGCCGCTTTACCCACAACTGACAACGAAAAATATCCTACCGTTTCAACGCCCAGACCTTGCCGTTACTGGCTTGCACCTCCCCGCTTCGCTTTTCTTTCATTAAAGTCGAAAAAATATACGCCGATAAATTACCTGACGTTTTCATTATAAAAAGCTTTTTTCAGACTTCGCGTTGACCAGGAAATAGCATGAACAATACCAGCCCTAAAAAGACGATGAGCACCCGTGCTCAGATGCTGCTGGCAGGCGGAATGACGATCGTCGTGGGGTTTACTGCGACCATCGGATTACTCAGTTGGCAGTCCTCGAAAGAACAAAAATCTCTTGCCGCTAACTACCTGCAGCAAATTGCTGCTAGTCACGCCGGGCAAATTCAGCAGGAACTGACGCATGCATTGGATGCCGCTCAAAACCTGGGGCAAAGCCTTGCTGCCCTGCCTGCAGCAGGGATAAATGATCGCAAAGTTGCCGACAAGCTGATGGAATATGCATTGAATAAAAACCCTGACTTTGTGTCGATGACCGTAGTGTTTGAACCCGATGCCTTTGATGGCCGTGACAGTGCCTTTGTCGGGCCGCAGGGAACGCCACCGGGTGGTCGCTATGCCTGGTATGTTGACCGGGACAAAGACGGGCGCTACAAAATGAATCCGGCACTGGACTTTCTGCAGCCGGGGGCCGGTAATTACTATTTACTGCCGAAAGAAACGCAAAAGGACACCCTGATTGAGCCTTACAGCTTCGCTTATGATGGCGCAAAACCAGAGTGGTTAACCTCGGTGGCTACCCCTGTTATGGTCAATGACAAACTGAAGCTGGTTGTCAGTTCCGATATCCTGCTTTCCGCCATCCAGAAAAAAGTAAACCAGATCAAACCCTGGCACGAAACCGGCTACGCGCTGCTGCTTTCGAACAGCGGCAACGTGATTTCCTCCCCCAATGCAGGTGAAGCCGGCAAAAAATGGCATGGAAACAGCAACAGCTACCGTACGGCAGTGACAGAACAGTACGATCCCGTACTGAAAGAAAATGCCATGTACACCTGGTACCCGATAAGCGTGGGCAACAACACGAAACCCTGGTATGTAGGGATTGTGGCACCCGTCAGCCAGGTAATGGCGGCGGCTGACAAGCAGCTTTACTGGGCTATTGCGCTGATGATTGTCAGTATCCTTTCCGTGGGGGCCGTGCTGGGTCTGTTATTCAACCGTAAAGTGATGCGTCATCTTGGCGGTGAACCCGAAGAGGCGGCGCGCATTGCGCTGGCCGTTGCTGAAGGTCAGTTAAACAATGGCATTCAGGTTGCGCCAGGCGACAGCAGCAGCCTGTTTTATGCCCTCAACACCATGCAGACACAGTTGCAGAGCATTGTGGGACAAATCAAAGACGCCAGCACCTCGGTCCAGCAGGGAGCGGGCGAAATTGCCGGTGCAAACCTCAACCTCGCCTCACGCACCGAGGAACAGGCTGCTGCACTGGAAGAAACTGCCGCGAGCATGGAGCAGATTAGTGCAGCTATCCGCATGAACGCGGATAATGCACAGCAGGCAACGAGCCTGACTGAAAATGCCACGCGCATCGCCAGCCGGGGGGAAACCCTGGTCGATCAGGTGGTCACTACCATGGCGCAGATTGATGAAAGTTCAAAGAAAATCGGTGATATCACCACGCTGATTAACAGCATCGCGTTTCAGACCAACATTCTGGCACTTAATGCTGCTGTTGAAGCTGCACGCGCAGGCGAACAGGGGCGCGGCTTTGCGGTCGTAGCCGCCGAAGTCCGGAATCTCGCGCAGCGGACAACCAGCGCCGTGAAAGATATTTCCGCCCTGATTGAGGAATCAGTTGTTCGGGTTGAAAATGGCGTTGTGCTGGTCAACGATGCAGGCAAAACCATGCATGAGATGACAAATGCCGTTTCATCAGTGCAGCGCATCATTGGTGAAATCGTTGCTGCATCCGATGAGCAAGCCCGCGGTATTGCGCAGGTGACCATCGCGGTCAATGAAATGGATGGCACGACCCAGCAAAACGCTGCGCTGGTTCAGCAGATGTCAGCGGCGTCCAGCTCACTTGAGGATCAGGCGCAGCAACTGGCTCAGACAATAAGGCAGTTCCATTAAAATAATGTCATGTCTGCCCGTCGGGTTCGGCGGGTACGACTTTTTTGCAGGACCGATATTGCTGTTGAGTTGAGTTCCACGCCGCTGCCGCTTATGCTGAGCGCCATGAAAACATCCCGTCTTCCCATTGCCCTACAACAAGCCGTTATGCGCGCCCTGCGTAGTGGGCTCGAACGGGCAAATGAAAAGCTCGAACAACATTATCCCGAACCCAGGCTGGTTTATCAGCAGCGCGGCACGGCTGCCGGAACGGCCTGGCTGGAAAAATGGGAAATCCGCCTGAATCCTGTCCTGCTGATGGAAAATCAGCAGGCCTTTATTGATGAGGTCGTTCCCCATGAGCTGGCCCATTTGCTGGTGTGGAAAACCTTCGGCCGCGTTGCACCGCATGGCAAAGAGTGGAAATGGATGATGGAGACTGTGCTGGGCGTGCCGGCGCGGCGCACCCATCAGTTTGAGGTCGAGTCGGTGCGCAGCCGCACCTTTGCTTATCGCTGCCAGTGTCAACAGCACCAGCTTACCGTGAGGCGCCATAATCGTGTCGTTCGCGGCGAAAGCGAGTACCGCTGCGTTCACTGCGGTAGCCTATTGAAAGCCGAGGTTTTTCCCCTTTCCTGAGCGGATTCTCATTCCGCCTGAGCAGGCATTCTGTTACCCTGCCGCCCTTTTAAGGACCAGGGGTAAAACTGGAACATGTCTCGCAAATTTCTCATCACGACTGCACTGTTACTCGCGTCTTTTAACAGCCAGGCCCTAAACCTCAACAACTATCATCAAAATAATTTTCAACAGGCAAAAGCCTACGCCGCAGAGATTAATGACGATGCGCCCGGCAGCTTTTACTGTGGCTGTAAAATTACCTGGCACGGCAAAAAGGGGGAGCCTGATCTGAACAGCTGTGGCTACCAGCCGCGCAAAAATGCCCACCGCGCCGCACGTATCGAGTGGGAACACGTGATGCCCGCCTGGGAGTTCGGCCATCAACGTCAGTGCTGGCAGAACGGCGGCCGCAAAAATTGCAGCAAAGATGCCGACTATCGCCGTATCGAAACCGACCTGCATAATCTGCAGCCGGCAATCGGTGAAGTGAATGGCGATCGCGGTAACTATGCCTACAGTCAGTGGAACGGTACGGATAAACAGTACGGTCAGTGCAGCATGCAGATTGATTTTAAAAACAAGCAGGCGCAGCCGCCCGAACGGGCCCGTGGCGCGATCGCCCGGACTTACTTCTATATGCGCGACCAGTATCATCTGCGTCTGTCACGTCAGCAAACGCAGTTATTTACAGCCTGGAACAAGCTCTATCCGGTCAGCAAATGGGAATGCGAGCGCGACCAGCGCATCGCTCGCGTACAGGGGAATCATAATCCTTATGTGCTTGAGGCTTGCACGCGTTAAAATCCCTGCCCTAAACTAACTGTTTCACAGCCCCGCCGCGTCAACCTCGCGGCGTTTAGCTCTCAGGGACATTATGCGCATACCTCGCATTTATCACTCACAGCCTGTTCATGTTGGCAGTGAAATCACGCTTGATGAAGACGCGTCCGGTCATGTTGGTCGCGTGCTGCGTATGACCAGCGGACAGCATTTAGAACTCTTTGATGGCAGTAATCTGACTTTCGCTGCAGAAATCACGCATGTTGATAAAAAACGTGTAAAAGTATCCATCACGGCAAGTCAGGAAGACGATCGCGAGTCGCCCCTCCATCTGCATCTCGGTCAGGTCATGTCTCGCGGCGAAAAAATGGAATTTACCATCCAGAAATCAATCGAACTGGGCGTTAATGTTATTACGCCGCTGTTTTCTGAACGCTGTGGTGTCAAACTGGATGCCGAACGCCTGGCAAAAAAAATTCAGCAGTGGCAAAAGATTGCTGTTGCCGCCTGCGAGCAGTGTGGTCGTAACCGGGTACCCGAAATCCGTCCGGCCATGGCACTGGAAGCCTGGTGCAGTGAAGCGGAAAGTGGGTTAAAACTGAACCTGCACCCGCGCGCCAGCCATAGCATCAACACATTGCCTCAGCCGGTTGAGCGCGTTCGCCTGCTGATTGGTCCGGAAGGCGGGCTTTCAGCTGACGAAATTGCCATGACGGCGCAGCACGGTTTTACCGATATTCTGCTTGGCCCACGGGTTTTACGTACCGAAACAACGGCCCTGACTGCCATTACGGCACTTCAGGTGAGGTTTGGTGACCTGGGTTAAGCGATACTTTTAGCTCCACTGGGACGCCTGTAATCAACATCGCGTTCTGACTGCTCAGCCCCTTTTTGCCCGAACGAAACGAGACGGTAACCGCCGCCTCCTTCAGGAGATAATAATGATCAAGCTTGGCATCGTGATGGACCCAATCTCATCCATCAACATTAAAAAAGACTCCAGCTTTGCAATGCTGCTGGAAGCACAGCGCCGGGGTTACGAAATCCACTACATGGAGATGAACGATCTCTCCCTGCGCGGTGGTGTGGCTTACGCCCGCACTCGCCTGCTTAGCGTGGAACAGAATGCCGAAAGTTGGTATCAGTTTGGCAGTGAGCAGCAGATTAAACTGGCCGATCTCAACGTCGTATTGATGCGTAAAGACCCGCCGTTTGACACCGAGTTTATCTACTGTACCTACATCCTGGAACGGGCTGAAGAGCAGGGCACGCTGATCGTCAACAAGCCGCAAAGCCTGCGCGACTGTAACGAAAAACTGTATACCGCCTGGTTTGCTGAATTCACGCCGGACACCCTGGTCACGCGTTCTAAGCAACAGCTGCGGGCGTTCTGGCAAGAGCATGGCGACGTCATCATGAAACCGCTGGACGGCATGGGCGGCGCCTCTATTTTCCGTGTGAAGCAGGACGATCCGAATTTCGGCGTTATCGCTGAAACCCTGACTGAACATGAAAGCCGTTACTGCATGGCGCAAAACTACCTGCCGGCTATCAAAGACGGTGATAAGCGCGTGCTGGTGGTGGATGGCGAACCGGTTCCTTATTGTCTGGCGCGTATTCCCCAAGGGGGAGAAACCCGTGGAAACCTGGCGGCTGGCGGACGCGGTGAAGCGCGCCCGCTGAGCGAAAGTGACTGGGAAATCGCCCGCCGCGTCGGTCCAACACTGAAGGCCAAAGGCCTGATTTTTGTGGGCCTCGACATTATTGGTGATAGACTGACTGAAGTTAACGTGACCAGCCCAACATGCATTCGTGAAATTGAGGCCGCCTTCCCTGTCTCCATCACCAGTATGCTGATGGACGCCATTGAGAAGCGCCTGAGCTGAGCATAACGCTGGGGCCATGCTCCGTGATCAACCCAACACCGGTGCAGCAATCACGCACCGGTTATCTTTGGTAAAGCATGTGAGAATGAATTTACAGCATCACTTTTTAATTGCCATGCCATCGTTGCAAGATCCCTTTTTTAAACGTTCTGTCGTCTACGTTTGTGAGCATAACGAAGAAGGGGCAATGGGGCTGATTATCAATAAGCCGATGGAAAACCTGACGGTTGAAGGCATTCTGAAAAAGCTCAAGATCGCCGAAGATAACCGCGATCCGGCTATCAATCTTGATAAGCCGGTGTTCAGCGGTGGTCCGCTGGCGGAAGATCGGGGCTTTATCCTGCACTCGGCACAGCGCACCTTTACTTCCAGCATTCGGGTTTCAGACAACACCGTGATTACCACCTCACGTGACGTGCTGGAAGCGATCGGTACAGCCTCACAGCCCGATCATGTGCTGGTCGCGCTGGGTTATTGTGCCTGGGAAAAAGACCAGCTTGAAAATGAGCTGATGGAGAACGCCTGGCTGACCACACCGGCTAACAGTAATATTTTGTTCCAGACGCCCATCGCCGAGCGCTGGCGTGAAGCCGCGCGCAGTATGGGCATTGATATTCACAACATGGCCAGCGATGCAGGTCACGCCTGATGAATACACAAACGTTGTTAGGTTTTGACTTCGGCACCAAAAGCATCGGCGTTGCGGTTGGTCAGCAGCTGACGGGCAGCGCCCGTCCGTTAAGCGCGATTAAGGCGCAGGACGGGACGCCAGACTGGCTGCAAATTGAAAAGCTGCTTAAAGAGTGGCAGCCCGACTTTGTTGTGGTGGGTTTGCCACTGAACATGGACGGCACCGAGCAACCTTTAACAGCCCGCGCCCGTAAGTTTGCGAATCGCCTGCATGGCCGTTTTGGTATTCGCGTTGAGCTACAGGATGAGCGCCTCAGCACCGTTGAAGCGCGCGCCGGTTTGTTTGAACGGGGTGGCTATCGTGCCCTGAATAAAGGTTCAGTCGATTCCCAGTCAGCGGCGATTATCCTGCAGGACTGGTTTGAAACCCATTAATGAATCACCCCTTCGGCCTGACGGGCTAAGCGACTCTGCTCAAAGGTTTGCATTCCGGCCTGCGCGCCGGTTTGCAAAATAGCGGGAATCTGATGCATTTTGCCTTCCCGAATCAGATTGACCACCGCGCTGGTGGCAATCAGCACCTCAAACAGCCCCACGCGTGTCTCATCTGTGGCTGAAACCAGCTGCTGCGCAATAACGGCTTTCAGACTGCCCGCCAGTTGGGTGCGTATCAGCGCCTTTTCATCTGCAGGGAACACATCCACCAGCCGATCCACCGCCTGGACTGCGCCGCGCGTATGCAACGTCGCCAGCACCAGATGTCCGGTTTCTGCCGCGGTTAATGCCTGGCGAATGGTATCGCTGTCGCGTAACTCTCCCAGCATAATCACATCGGGATCTTCACGTAAGGCCGCTTTCAGGCCCAGACTAAACGAGCGGCAATGCAGCCCCACTTCGCGCTGTTGAATCAGGGACTGCTGGCTGTGATGAATAAACTCAATCGGATCTTCCAGCGTGAGAATATGACGGGCCTGCTGCCGGTTGATGGCATCGACCATGGCGGCGAGCGTGGTGGATTTACCGCTACCGGTCGCGCCGGTAATCAAAATCAGCCCGTCCTGTTTGTTCAGCAAGGTGGGCACAACCTGCGGAAGGCGTAAATCCGCAAGCGAAGGACAGCGGCTGGCAATAATACGCAGCGCCAGAGACAGCCCGTTGCGCTGCATAAACAGGTTCGCGCGCAGGCGCTGCCCGTTAACCAGTGTTAAGGCGAAATCCAACTGCCCTTCTCGCTTCAGCACCTGCTGCTGTTCGCTGTCCAGCCATGACGAGGTAAATCGCGCCATCCAGTCGGATGGCAGGATGGGCTGGCCGGGCAGCGTTTCAAGCCCGCCCTGACGGCGCCAGTACGGCGAATGTCCGTTACAAAGGTGCAGATCGGCGGCGTTATGCTTTACACTAAGCTCCACTAATTCATCCAAATCCATTTTGATCTCCAGACTATGACTTCAATCCAGCACAACTTACAGCAAGTCCGTCAGCGAATCGCTGCTGCTGCAACCCGTTGCGGCCGGTCGCCAGAAGAAATTACGCTACTTGCAGTGAGCAAAACAAAGCCTTCGAGCGCGGTCGAAGAAGCCGCAGCGGCGGGACAGATCGATTTTGGTGAGAATTACGTTCAGGAAGGGGTTGAAAAGATTCAGTCACTGACCTCACATCCTGCCTTGACCTGGCACTTCATTGGCCCGCTGCAGTCCAATAAAAGCCGCCTGGTCGCTGAACACTTTGCCTGGTGTCATACGGTCGATCGTCAGAAGATCGCACAGCGTCTTAACGATCAGCGGCCTGAACATCTGCCGCCGCTCAATGTCTTAATCCAGGTAAATATCAGTGATGAAAACAGCAAATCTGGCATCATGCTGGAGGCGGTTGCCGGACTGGCTCAGGACATCCTGACAATGCCGCGTTTGCGTTTGCGCGGGCTGATGGCGATTCCGGCACCCGAAGAAGATTATCAGCGACAGCTGGCGGTATGCCAGCAAATGGCTGATGCTTTTGACCAGCTTAAACAGCAGTATAGCGACGTTGATACGCTTTCCCTTGGGATGAGCGATGACATGGAGGCGGCAATTGCCGCTGGCAGTACGATGGTGCGCATTGGCACCGCCATTTTTGGCGCGCGAGATTACACACAACCTTCACAACAATAATTGAGGAACTTCATGTTAACAATGACGTTTTTAGTAAAAACGCTAATCGATCTCTACGTCATGGTGCTGCTGCTGCGCATCTGGATGCAGTGGTCACGTTGTGATTTTTATAACCCGCTTGCGCAGTTTGTCGTGAAGATTACTCAGCCGATTGTAAAACCCCTGCGTCGTATCCTTCCGGCTCTGGGTCCGATTGATACGGCCTCCCTGCTGTTGGCCTTTGTGCTGACAACGCTTAAATATCCTCTTCTGCTGCTGATTCAGGTCGGCGTATTCTCTGTCGATCCCACGAATTTGCTGGTTGGCCTGCTGTCGCTGTTTAAATCTGCGGGTTATCTGGTGTTCTGGGTCATTATCATTCGCTCCCTGATGAGCTGGATCAGTCAGGGCCGCGGCCCGATGGACTATGTGCTGATTCAGTTGACCGAGCCGTTAATGGCGCCGATTCGTCGTATTCTTCCTGCCATGGGCGGCATTGACTTCTCAGCCATGATCGTGATTCTGGTGCTGTATGCCCTGAATTTCCTTGGCATGGATCTGTTCCCGGGTCTCTGGTATTTGCTGTAAATGAATCAAACTGGAACTGTTATGCAAAAAGTTGTTCTTGCCACCGGCAATCCCGGCAAAGTACGTGAGCTGGCGGATCTGCTCGCTGACTTTGGTCTGGATGTCGTGGCGCAAACCGAACTTGGCGTGGAATCCGCCGAGGAAACCGGCCTGACCTTTATTGAAAATGCCATCCTGAAAGCGCGCCATGCCGCGCAGGTGACCGGCCTGCCGGCTATCGCAGATGACTCTGGCCTAGCCGTGAATGCGCTGGGTGGCGCGCCCGGGATCTACTCAGCCCGCTATGCTGGTGAAGACGCCAGCGACCAGCAGAACCTGGAAAAGCTGCTTCAGGCTCTGGAAAACACGCCTGACGGACAACGTCAGGCGCAGTTTCACTGCGTGCTGGTTTATCTACGTCATGCTGCCGACCCAACGCCGCTGGTCTTCCACGGTGCCTGGGAAGGGGAAATTACCCGAACGGCATCCGGTGAAGGTGGCTTTGGTTACGATCCGGTGTTCTGGGTTCCGGCACTGGGTAAAACTGCAGCCGAACTGACTAAGGCAGAGAAAGGAAAAGTCTCTCATCGTGGTAAAGCATTGACGCTGTTACTGGAAGCGATGCGTAATGCCTGATTTACCGCCTCTGAGTTTGTACATCCACATTCCCTGGTGTGTACAGAAATGCCCCTACTGCGATTTTAATTCTCACGCATTAAAGGATGAGGTGCCGCACGTTGAGTATGTGCAGCACCTGCTGCGCGATCTTGAACACGACCTGCCGCTGATTCAGGGTCGTGAGGTTCGCACGATCTTTATTGGCGGCGGGACGCCAAGCCTGTTAAGCAGCAGCGCCATGCAGATGTTGATGGATGGCGTACGCGAGCGGCTGACGCTGACAGCCGATGCTGAAGTCACGATGGAAGCCAATCCGGGCACGGTGGAAGCGGATCGCTTCAGCGCCTATCAACGCGCCGGTATTAACCGAATCTCGATTGGTGTCCAGAGCTTCAGCCCGCAGAAACTGGAACGTCTGGGCCGTATTCACGGACCGGAAGAAGCGAAGCGTGCCGCAGCACTGGCACAGGGTTTAGGGCTGCGCAGCTTCAACCTTGACCTGATGCACGGCCTGCCCGATCAGTCGCTGGCCGAGGCGCTGGATGATTTGCGCCAGGCGATTGCGCTCAACCCGCCGCATCTCTCCTGGTATCAGCTGACGATTGAGCCCAATACGCTGTTTGGCTCTCGCCCGCCAACCCTACCGGATGATGATGCGCTATGGGATATTTTTGAGCAGGGCCACCAGTTGCTGACTGCGGCAGGTTATGAGCAATACGAAACCTCGGCCTATGCTAAACCGGGCTACCGCTGTGAGCACAACCTGAACTACTGGCGCTTTGGCGATTATCTGGGCATTGGTTGTGGTGCGCATGGCAAACTGACTCAGCCAGATGGCCGTATTGTCCGTACCGTAAAAGTGCGCCATCCGCGTGGCTTTATGAAGGGCAATTATCTCGATAAGCAGTACGACGTTGCAGACGAGGATAAGCCTTTTGAGTTCTTCATGAACCGTTTTCGTCTGCTGGAGGCGGCGCCGCGTGCAGACTTTAGCCGCTATACCGGGCTGCATGAAACGCTGATTCGCCCACAGCTCGACGAGGCCATTGCCGCAGGTTACATCACTGAATCGCCGGAACACTGGCAGATTACAGAGAAAGGGAAACTGTTTCTGAACTCGTTGCTGGAGCTGTTTTTAGCGGAAGCCTAGTGCATTCTGGCCCGGAAGCATCACTAAAGCGACCGGGCCGTTTGCGCGAACATCAACCGCGTTCGGTATTCTGTCTCAGTTGTAACAGCTTCGTATTTATAATGGCGATGTTGACCTCACAGGGCATACCATCATCCAGATAGACGGTTTCGTTGATCTCCAGCGCCGCCTCATTCGCATTAAAATTCAATAGTCTGAGCTGCTCACCATCGGTAACATTGATGGCATTCAGTTGCTGATCGCGACGCTGAATTTTCTTGCCGGTGATCTGTTCAATGTACGAATATTTTGAGATCTCCAGTCGTCCAAACTCCATGCTGCTAAACAGGCTGACAGGCAGGTGGATATATTCCAGCGCAACGGGGATGTCATCAAAACACATCAGACGAACAATTTTGTAAATCTGGTCACTGTTCTTGATGCGTAAAGCCTGCGCCATATCCGGCCCGGGCACTTTAATGATGCTGGCAGTCAGCACCTTCCTGACCGCTTTATGCCCTTTTTTGTGTGCCTGATAATCAAACGGGGAAAGCGCATGAAACCGGCCTGAGTGATTACTCTTGCCGATGGACCCCACGAACAGTCCGGAGCCTTTCACCCGATAAATACGCTGTTGCTCAATAAGAATGCGGGTGGCTTCCCGCACCGTCGCCCGGGTAATACCAATGTTCTTAGCAATCGCGATTTCCGTGTCCAGCTTATCGCCCGGCAGCAGTCCATCCTGCATGATCTTTGTCAGGATATAGTCGACTACCTCTTTTTGCTTCTCTGTAATGCCATCGAACATCAGCATATTCCCGAATAGTGTGCCCGTGCCTGCGGTGCCCTGCAGCAAACCCTGCAGGCCCGGTTTTCGTCACGACGTGCCCGTGAGCAAAGATCCAGATGTGATCCAGCTAACGATTTTGCACTCAAACCCCACGCGCCCCGCCAGAAATGATTCTTGCATATTGTATCTGTACAGGTCGAGGTGCATCATCAAGATGACTAGACAGCTTAAACATGTCTATACGTACAAGCCGGTTTTTGCAACAGCAAATTGTCAGAACTGACGAGTGCAACTTAAATTAATACCTTGTTTTAGAGTAAGTTAACGTCATATTCGTTTATCCCTCTGCCGTGAGTGGTTTTGTCAGATGAAATAAAAAAGGCAAGAACGCAGGGATAAACAGAGAAAGATGACTGTACAGCTTGATGAATTCTGGAAGCCAGCTGGCTGACTTTTTTGCCTAACCTTTTATCCAGGACATTGTATGCCGAATCTGACCCAATGGCTGAATGCTGAAAAAATTCAATATATTGAGCGCGTATCCGACTGGAAAGCCGCGATTCAGGTCGCGGGCGATCCTCTTCTTAATGAGGGGGCGATTTCACAGGATTACATTGACACCATCATCCGCCTCAAACAGGAAACCGGTCCCTACTTCGTTATTGCGCCGCGCATTGCCATGCCGCATGCCCGCCCTGAGCAGGGTGCCAAAAAGTTGGGATTATCCGTAGTCAAGCTGGCTAACCCGGTCACCTTTGATGCAGGAGAGAATGATCCTGTCGATATCCTTTTTATGTTCTCCGCCCCTGACAGCAACAGCCACATTGAGATGATCTCCCAGCTGGCTGAGGTGCTTACCGATGACGACGTGATGGAACGCGTTTATCAGGCACAAAGCCAACACGCACTCTGTGCCCTGTTGTTAGCAGACAGCATATCCCGTTAACTCGTTAAAATTAAAAGAGGTTTTTATGAAAATTATGGCAGTTTGTGGTTCAGGCCTGGGAAGCAGCTTCATGATGGAAATGAACATCAAAAAAGTGCTTAAAGCGATGGATATGACGGCAGACGTTGAACACGCCGATCTCGGTTCGGTCACGCCAGACGTAGCGGATGTGTTCGTGATGGCAAAAGACATCGCCTACAGCGCTAACCTGCCACCGGAAAAAGTCATCATTATCAATAACATTATCGACCTGAAGGAAGTTGAGCAGAAAATTCGCGACTACTTCAATAAATAACCCTGTCACCCACTTAAAAAAGAACACTTACCGCTGAGGTTATTATGTTTATACAAAACCTTTTACTGGTAGTTGTCGACGTGCTGAAGGTCCCCTCTATTCTGGTCGGGCTGGTCGCCATGTTCGGTCTGATAGCGCAACGTAAACCGCTGCCGGATGTGATAAAGGGTACGGTAAAAACCATCCTGGGTTTTTTAGTACTGGCAGGCGGTGCCACGGTGTTAGTGGGATCGCTGACGCCGCTGGGGGATATTTTCAAACACGCGTTCAACGTCCAGGGCATTATTCCCAATAACGAGGCGATGGTTTCTATCGCCCTGGCGAAGTATGGTGCGCCCACGACGCTGATTATGGCCTTCGGCATGGTGGCCAATATTACCGTCGCCCGCTTTACGCGTCTGAAATATATCTACCTCTCTGGTCATGTCACTTTTTATATGGCCTGCATGATCGCGATTATTCTCTCGGTGGCGGGTTTCGAGGGCGTGCAGCTTATCTATACCGGCTCGCTGACGCTGGGCATGTTAATGGCCTTTTTCCCGGCACTGGCGCAGCCCTACATGCGTAAAATCATTGGGCACGATCAGGTCGCGCTGGCGCACACCGGTACGGTTGGCTATGTCCTGTCGGGCTGGATAGGTTCTCTGGTGGGCAAAGGTTCTAAATCCACCGAAGAGATGAACATGCCAAAAAACCTGAGTTTTTTGCGTGACAGCACCATCTCTATTTCCCTGACGATGATGGTCATCTATTTTATTTTGTCCATTTCGGCAGGCAGAGAATACGTGGAGAGTCAGTTCAGCCACGGGCAAAACTATCTGGTGTACTCCTTTGTGCAGGCCATTACCTTCGCTGCCGGTGTTTTTATTATCCTCCAGGGCGTGCGTTTGATTCTGGCCGAAATTGTGCCGGCGTTTACCGGGTTTTCAGAGAAGTTGGTGCCAAGCGCGCGTCCGGCACTCGACTGCCCTATTGTGTTCCCCTATGCGCCTAACGCCGTTCTGGTCGGTTTTATTTCCAGCTTTATCGGCGGCCTGGTCGGGCTTTTTATTCTGGGACAGCTGCACTGGATATTAATTCTGCCTGGCGTGGTACCGCACTTTTTCTGCGGCGCAACCGCAGGCGTTTTTGGTAATGCTACCGGCGGGAAACGCGGGGCCATGTTAGGTGCCTTTGCCCACGGTATTCTGATTACCTTCCTCCCGGTCGCCTTATTGCCTGTTCTGGGCGCCATCGGCCTGACGAATACCACCTTCTCAGACACCGATTTCGGCGTCACGGGGATTCTGTTGGGGAATATGGCCAGATTCCTTGATAAAGGGACCATTACCATGGTGATCACTGGAATTTTTGCCCTGCTGGTTATCTATAACTATGTCGCCCGTAGCAAAACGGTCGTCAAAGAGGCCAACAACGATTGACAGGCATCAGGGGCTGACTCCAGCCCCTTTTTTCAACAACGTGCTAAAGCAGAAAAACGCCAGCCCGTGGCGGCGTGACGTTCAGGATGAAAGGCAGACGACCAGGCGGCGCAGGCCGTCTGAAAAGTACTATTTCAGCGAACCGACCAGGGCTTTACGGTCATTCTCAAGCGTAATCACCCGGTTACAAACCGCTTTGCCAAACTGCTGGAAATCGGCTTCCTGATTGTTCCACTCGCTCTGAATGGCGTTTTGCAGGCCGCCAAGATTGCCCATCAAGCCCTGCAAACCGCTACCGCCACCGTTGGACATCGCCTTGCTGCCCATCTCATTGATGCTGTCCTGCAGAATACCGCCCATCGCCTGATTAACCAGTTGTTGACCATCGGCACGCACCTGATCGATCGCCTGATGATGGAAGGTTAAACCATCGCTGCGATGCTCAATAATACGGTTCATCTGGGTTTTTAACTGCGTATTCAGCGTAGCCAGTCGGCTATGTAACCGGCTGGATTCGCCAACCTGCTGAGTAATGATGTTATCCAGCGCGGCACGCCCTTTCTCCAGACGGGATGTTGCTCCGTTATCGATCCAGGGAAGATCGCGGCGTAAGGCATTTTGATAATCAATCGCCTTCTGACGGTTAGCGGCGTTCAGGGCCATCTTCTGACCGTTGAACTGCACATCCCCTAGCGTCGATATCTGCAGATTGCCATTTGCGCCCACCACCTGCACGCTTTGTGGCGTAATCACAACATCATCCTGCGGTTTGACACTGCACTCCCAGGCAGCCTGGGCCTGCGTTGCCGCCAGTAAAAGGCCGGCGACCAGCGCGTTACGAATCATACAATCTCCCTGTCTGGGTGTGAAAGCGACACTGCTGGTAACTTAGTCCCACCAGACGTCAAAGAGTTCGGTAACTTTCACATCCTGCAGCTTGCGGTCTTCCAGCCACTTGCGCACGAGTTCACGATGCTCATCGGTGCATTTACCGGTTTGCTGCAGGCAAATCAGCCCTTCCCACGCCAGATAACCGCTGCCATCGTAAGCCAGACCATTAGGATCGATCGCTTCGTTGATGAACTGGTTCAGGGTTTCATCGATGTCACTTTCAGACGTGCCTTCAGGAAAACGCCAGGCCACGGAAAAGCCCAGTTCCTGGAATTCATCGATATGTAATTTTTTACGTAAACGGCGGCTGCGTTGTGTGGCCATTATTTCACCCTCTCAAACATTAAATCCCATACGCCATGGCCTAAACGCTGCCCGCGCTGCTCAAATTTTGTCAATGGACGCGTTTCAGGACGCGGCACATAGGTGCTATCTTCAGACAGGTTACGATAACCTGCGATGCTGCTCATGACCTCAAGCATATGTTCTGCATAAGCTTCCCAGTCGGTTGCCATATGGAATACGCCACCCAGCTTGAGCTTACGCATCACCAACTCGGCGAAAGGCACCTGCACGATACGGCGTTTATTGTGACGGGCTTTGTGCCACGGATCGGGAAAGAACAGCTGAACCATGCGCAGTGAGTTATCAGGGATCATCTTTTCCAGCACTTCAACCGCATCATGGCACATCACGCGCAGATTGCTGACGTCGGCTTCTTTCGCCGAGGCCAGGCAGGCACCTACGCCTGGCGCGTGCACTTCAATTCCCAGGAAGTTTTGGTGGGGAGTGTTTTGCGCCATGGTCACCAGCGAGGCCCCCATGCCAAAGCCGATCTCCAGCGTTACCGGGGCTTCGCGGCCAAACAGCGCGGGCAAATCTACGGGATCAGGCTGATATTCAACACCCATCTCTGGCCAGTAGTTATCCAGCGCCAACTGCTGGCCTTTGGTTAAGCGGCCCTGGCGGCGCACAAAACTGCGAATCCGACGCAACGGGCGTCCATTCTCATCAAATTCCGGGGTGATGACATCATTAATCATGTTGAAGCCTGCTGGTTTGCCTGTTCTGGGAAACGGGCATTATGCAAAGTTCAAAAGCAGAAGCAAGCCTTTGCCACGTTCTGCTTTATTCCTGCGTGCCCTGAAGCGCAATTTCCTGCCTGAGTGTAGAGTAAACCGCAAAAATTTCCTTGTTATGATGCCAGCCTGCAGGCAAAGACGGCCAACGCTATCGGAAACTTATAAAGACATTGTCTGCCGCCGCTGCTGGCTCAGCTTGCGGTACTGCTGAGGAGACATGCCAACATACCTGGCAAACGTGCTGTAAAAACGGCTGCTGGAGCGGAAACCGGCCGTCAGCGCCACATCCAGAACGGTGATATCGGTATCGCTCAGGAGCGCCCTGACATGATTGATCCGCATGGCCGTGATGTACTGTTTTAGCGTCAGCTGCATCACGCGCTGAAAAATGCCCATCGCATAATTCGCATTGAGTTTAACGTGTTCGGCCACGTCATTGATGGTTAAAGCCTGATCGTAGTTATCTGCGATAAACTCCAGCATCTGGCTGACATAAAACTGAGCGTGGCGCGAAACGCTGTTCTTGTGCGTGCGCGACGTTTTGTTCACCAGCACCGGCTGCCATCCCGACAAACTAAAGCGCTTAAGCATCAGACCAATTTCATCAACGGCAAGCTGGCGAATCTGTTCGTCGGGACTGTTCAGCTCCTGCTGCCAGCGCTGCACTTCAAAGCCGCTGAGCTGCTGCTTCGCCACAGATTTAATCACCATGCCGTGGGTGACATGATTGATTAACTCCCTGTCGAGCGGCCAGGACAAAAACAGATGCATCGGCAGGTTCAGAATAGCCATGTTCTGGCAGCGTCCGGGACGGGTGAGTTGATGTGGCGTACAGGCCCAAAACAGGGTGATGTAACCCTGCTTGATCTGAACGACCTCGTTATTAATGAGGTACTCCACGTCACCGTCAAAGGGCACATTCACCTCAACCTGACCGTGCCAGTGGCTGGTGGTCATGGCCAGCGGCGGACGCAGTTCGATATCCATGCGCTGATATTCAGAATAGAGCGACAGCGGGCTGCGGGTCTGCTTTTCATCGCTGCTGCACATATGCGGGTCGGGCGGAAGTGGTACGACAGGCTGCATAATCATCATTCCCTCTCCTGAATTATCAGAACCCTGCCATATCTGAACGGCTCAGGCCAGTCTCAGAGGCGAGAAATGCGCGGTCAGCATGACGTTTTCGCCTGTCATCACACCAGATACTCTTCTTTCCGTGCAAATTTGTCCCAAAAACTCAGATCTGCTCGCCGCCAGCATCAGATCTGAGTTTTCGGGAATGCTCGTTCCGTAAGGCGGAAGTTTCTCAATGAATGGCGTGACATTCTGGCGTTATCCAACCTTGCAATGGAGCGTCCTGATGTCTGCACCCAAAATTACCTTTATTGGCGCGGGTTCCACTATTTTCGTCAAAAATATCCTTGGCGATGTCTTTCACCGCGATGCGCTGAAATCCGCCCATATCGCGTTGATGGATATTGATGCGACCCGGCTTGAAGAGTCCTTTACCGTGGTCAGTAAGCTGATGAGTTCGGCTGGTGCGGCCGGAAGAATCACCTGCCACACCGACCAGAAAGCGGCATTAGCGGATGCCGATTTTGTCGTGGTCGCGTTTCAGATAGGCGGCTATGAACCCTGTACCCTCACTGATTTTGCGGTGTGTAAGCGTTACGGTCTTGAGCAGACAATCGCCGACACGCTTGGCCCGGGCGGCATCATGCGCGCGCTGCGCACCATCCCGCATCTCTGGCAGATTTGTGAAGACATGACGGCAGTATGTCCTGATGCCACCATGCTTAATTACGTTAACCCCATGGCGATGAACACCTGGGCGATGTACGCGCGTTATCCGCATATCAAACAGGTTGGCCTGTGCCATTCCGTTCAGGGAACGGCGGAAGAGCTGGCTTACGATCTCAATCTTAACCCGGCCGATTTACGTTACCGCTCTGCCGGCATCAACCACATGGCCTTTTACCTGGAGCTGGAGCGAAAAACTGCAGACGGGGCTTACGTGAATCTCTACCCGGAACTGCTTGCCGCTTTTGAAGCCGGTCAGGTACCGAAACCCAACATGCATGGCAACACGCGCTGTCCCAACATTGTGCGCTATGAGATGTTCAAAAAACTGGGCTATTTCGTTACCGAGTCTTCAGAACATTTTGCAGAATATACGCCCTGGTTTATCAAGCCGGGACGAGAGGATCTGATTGCGCGCTACCAGATCCCGCTGGATGAGTATCCCAAACGCTGCGTCGAGCAGCTGGATAACTGGCGTACCGAGCTTGAACATTACAAGCGCGCTGAGCGTATTGAAAGCAAACCCTCGCGCGAATATGCCAGCGCCATTATGAATGCCATCTGGACAGGTGAACCGGCCGTGATTTACGGCAACGTGCGTAACGATGCATTAATCGACAACCTGCCGCAGGGATGCTGTGTTGAGGTCGCCTGCCTGGTGGACGCCAACGGGATTCAGCCTACGAAGGTGGGAACCCTGCCCTCACATCTGGCAGCCATGATGCAAACCAATATCAACGTGCAGACGCTGCTGACCGAAGCCATCCTGACCGAAAACCCTGACCGGGTTTACCACGCGGCCATGCTGGATCCCCATACGGCGGCGGTGCTGGGCATCGAGGAGATTTATGCGCTGGTGGATGAGCTGATCGCCGAACACGGGGACTGGCTGCCCGCCTGGCTGCACAAATAATGCCTGTGTCTCCGGGCGTGCTGTCCGGCTGCGGCTCTATTCCTTAACAGAAGGCGGGCGCTGGCAACAGCGTCCCGATACCCGATGAGCATTTCAATAACGACAAAACTCAGCTATGGATTCGGCGCATTTGGGAAAGATTTTGCTATTGGCATTGTTTATATGTACCTGATGTATTACTACACCGACGTGGTAGGTTTGTCGGTTGGCCTCGTCGGTACGCTGTTTTTAGTGGCCAGGATCTGGGACGCAATAAACGATCCGATCATGGGCTGGATCGTAAATGCCACGCGATCGCGCTGGGGGAAATTCAAACCCTGGATTTTTGCAGGCACGCTGGCAAACTCGCTGGTGCTGTTCCTGTTGTTTAGCGCCCATCTGTTTGAAGGCACCACGCAGGTTATTTATGTCTGTGTGACGTATATCTTGTGGGGCATGACCTACACCATTATGGATATTCCGTTCTGGTCGCTGGTGCCTACCATCACGCTGGACAAGCGCGAACGTGAACAGCTGGTTCCCTGGCCACGCTTTTTCGCCAGCCTTGCCGGGTTTGTTACCGCAGGCCTGGCCCTGCCCTTTGTCAGTTATGTTGGCGGCGACAATCGTGGCTTAGGCTTCCAGATGTTTACCCTGGTGTTAATCGCCTTTTTTATCGTCTCCATGTTAGTCACGCTGCGAAACGTGCATGAAGTCTATTCGTCCACCCGCGACGAAACCTCAGGCAGTGACCGCCTGGGGCTAAAAGCCATTGTTGCCCTCATTTACCGTAACGATCAGCTTTCCTGCCTGCTGGGAATGGCGCTGGCTTACAACATCGCGGCTAACATCATTACCGGCTTTGCCATTTACTATTTCACCTACGTCATCGGCGATGCCGGGCTGTTTCCCTACTACCTCTCTTATGCAGGCGCGGCAAACCTCGTCACGTTAATCCTGTTCCCGAAACTGGTAAACATCCTGTCGCGCCGCATTCTGTGGGCGGGCGCGTCCGCGCTGCCGATACTGAGCTGTGGCGTGCTGTTCGCTATGGCACTGGCAGGCTATCACTCAACGCTGCTGATTGTGGTGGCCGGCATCCTGTTAAACACCGGTACCGCGCTTTTCTGGGTGCTCCAGGTCATTATGGTGGCGGACACCGTTGATTACGGCGAATACAAGCTGTACGTGCGCTGCGAGAGCATCGCCTATTCAGTGCAGACGATGGTGGTGAAAGGCGGCTCCGCCTTTGCCGCTTTCTTTATCGCCGTGGTGCTGGGCATGATTGGCTATATGCCCAATATCGTACAGTCGCAGGAAACCCTTGTAGGCATGCAATTTATTATGATTGCGCTGCCGGCTGTGTTTTTTATGCTGACGCTACTGCTCTATTTCCGCTTCTATAAGCTGAACGGCGATATGCTGCGGAAAATCCAGATCCATCTGCTCGATAAATACCGTAAACCGCAAGAGCCAGAAACCCTCCCGCTCAGGATGCAAGACAAGATCAACGTCTGACCAGTAAAAGCCCTTTGCGGGCTTCTGTGAAAGATGTCGCGGGCCGGATTCACATCGTCTGGCCTGCTACTGTCTCCCGGCGGCTCCTGATATTGTCAGGCCCGGCACGACGCTGCCGCACGGGACAGACAGGCCGGTATGAAACAGGCCTTTTCAATCTTCCGGTTTACTCTCACTGGCGCTTATGCTGGAATTCCTGCCCGAATATCGCGTAATCACGGAAATATCCTTTTTATGATGCAAGCCCCGCAGTTCGCGCAACAGGTGCTGGACTGGTATCAGCGCTTTGGCCGCAAAACCCTGCCGTGGCAGCTGGAAAAAACACCCTACAAGGTGTGGCTGTCCGAAGTCATGTTGCAGCAAACTCAGGTTGCCACGGTTATCCCCTATTTTGAGCGCTTCATGGCGCGGTTTCCTGACGTCAGCGATCTGGCCGCCGCGCCCCTGGATGAGGTGCTGCATCTCTGGACCGGTCTGGGCTATTACGCCCGTGCGCGCAACCTGCATAAAGCGGCAAAACAGGTGGTGGACCTTCATGGCGGTGAGTTTCCCCGCCACTATGATGAGGTCGCCGCTTTACCCGGCGTTGGCCGATCCACCGCTGGCGCGATTTTATCTCTGTCGCTGGGTCTGCATTTCCCTATTCTCGATGGCAACGTTAAACGGGTTTTAGCGCGTTGCTACGCGGTAGGCGGCTGGCCGGGTAAGAAGGATGTGGAAAAGCGGCTCTGGCAAATCAGCGAAGAGGTCACGCCTGCTCAAGGCGTCAGCCAGTTTAACCAGGCGATGATGGATCTGGGTGCCATGGTGTGCACGCGATCCAGACCAAAATGCGACATCTGCCCGCTCAACAGCGGATGCGAAGCAAGGGCTAACAACAGCTGGGCCAGCTATCCGGGTAAAAAGCCGAAGCAGACGTTGCCGGAACGCAGCGGTTGGTTTTTGATGATGCAACATGGCGACAAGGTCTGGCTGGAGCAGCGCCCGCCGGTGGGCCTGTGGGGCGGTTTATTTTGCTTCCCGCAATTCACCAGTGAAGAGGCGATGACCGACTGGCTGCATGCGCGCGGCATTCACGCCAAACCCCAGCAGCTTACGGCATTTCGTCATACCTTTAGCCATTTCCATCTGGATATTGTCCCAATGTGGCTGTCATGGCCTTCTGCCGGGGCATTAATGGATGAAGCTGGCGGTCTCTGGTATAACTTAACGCTGCCGCCGCCTGTGGGATTAGCCGCACCTGTAGAGCGTCTTTTGCACGAACTGCGCCATCCCCAGCAGTTGCCTTTAGGCAGCTGTGAGATTAACGAGGAAGAATAATGAGCCGCACTATTTTTTGTACTTTTTTACAACGTGATGCTGAAGGGCAAGATTTCCAACTCTACCCTGGCGATCTGGGAAAACGCATTTACAATGAAATCTCGAAAGAAGCCTGGCAGCAATGGATGGCTAAGCAGACGATGCTGATCAACGAGAAAAAACTCAACATGATGAACCCCGAAGATCGCAAAGTGCTGGAAAAGGAAATGATTAACTTCCTGTTCGAAGGCAAAGACGTTCACATTGAAGGCTATACGCCACCCGAAGCATAACTTTTTTTGGCCTCAGTACTGGGGCCGTTTTCCAGGTCAGGCATGTATTTTAGATGAATAAAAAGCTGATAGCCCTGCTGGTGATTGCACCCCTTTTAGTTTCCTGTTCCGGCAAAAAGAACCCGACCTATTCAGAAGAGTGGGTGAAGGACACCAACGGATTTGACATCCTGATGGGGCAGTTCGCCCATAACATTGAGAACATCTGGGGGATCAATGAGGTTCTGATTGCCGGACCGAAAGACTACGTCAAATACACCGACAACTATTACACCCGCAGTCATATCAACTTTGAAAGCGGTAACATCACGATTGAGACCATTTCCGGTACCGATCCCGCTGCCAGCCTGCGTCAGGCGATCGTGACCACCTTGCTGATCGGCGACGATCCGGGCAATGTCGATCTTTATTCTGATGTCAACGATATCCAAATCAGTAAAGAACCGCTGCTTTACGGACAGGTGCTGGACAACACCGGACAAGCTATCCGCTGGCAGGGCCGCGCTCAGGCGTTTGCGGACTATTTGATTGCGAATAAATTGCAGCGTCGCAATTCTGGTCTGCATGTAATCTACTCGGTCACCATCCCGATGGTGCCGAACCATCTTGATAAGCGTGCGCATAAATATCTGCCGATGGTGCGCAAGGCTGCAGAGCAATATGGTGTTGATGCGTCTCTGATCCTCGCGATTATGCAGACCGAATCCAGTTTTAACCCCTACGCCGTCAGCCATTCTGACGCACTGGGTTTAATGCAGGTGGTACAGCATACCGCGGGCGTCGATGTATTCCGTATGAAGGGTAAATGGGGCAAACCAAGCCGCAGCTACCTGCTGGACCCCGAGAACAACATTGATGCCGGTACGGCTTACCTGTCATTGCTGCAGCGCAGCTATCTGGCAGGCATTCAGGATCCGCTGTCGCGTCGCTACGCGGTCATTACCGCCTATAACGGCGGTGCAGGCAGCGTGCTGCGCGTGTTCTCCAGCGATAAGGATCGTGCGGTCACTATCATTAACGGCATGTCACCCAGTCAGGTTTATCAGACGCTGTCTAAACAGCATCCGTCTGCGGAATCGCGGCGTTATTTGTATAAGGTGAGCTCGGCGCAGCGGAGCTACCATCGGTATTGATGGCGAAGGGTTTCCCCTGGCGGGGGATTGCTGGCGCAGAGAGGTTTTTGCGCGCAAGGCGCTGGGGTTCTGCCCTCTGGCTCTGAGAGGGTTCCGCCCGCCAGGCGATGGGGTTCTGTCCTCTGCCTCTGATAAGGTTCCGCCCGCCAGGAGATGGGGTTCTGTCCTCTGGCTCTGAGAGGGTTCCGCCCGCCAGGCGATGGGCAGTTTCAGCCTGCCCGTGCAGGCGGACGTGTTAAGGGGCTTACGCCAGCCCCTTAACAATCCCGGCGCCCGGCAGCCGTCGCTGTTCCTTCGTCACTCACTGCGGCCTGACGGGCCGGCCGGATGCGCCTTCCCTGGCGCAGCCGTCCTCTGCGCGGCATCCCTGCCGCTCCGCCCTGGCCTCCATTCTTTCCTCAGCGCTCCGGATGCCTCCTGCAAACCCTCGTCTGTATGATCTTTAATTTTCTTGTAAAGACTGTATCGCCTGTAATTTATGTTTAAAGGCTTAAAATTAAAAATCATTAAATATCAATTATATAAATCATTCCCTATTTTATAAAGCGATGCAGGAAGTGGCTTTAACACAGCTATCGAAGCGGGGGTTTTGGGCGGCCTTCCCGACCGCTGAGCGGATGAGGGATTTCCGGATGAGCCGACAGGACGTCGGCGAGAGCCGGGCCGCGCCAGGGATGGCGCGTCCTGGCGGTCCGGCAGAAATCCTGAAGCAGCGAAGGGACCGCGCAGCGGCGGGTGGGCAGGACGGGAGCCCGGGGTCAAGGGGCCGCGGCGGCTGGCGGCCCCTTGTCGGTCGCCCGCAGGGGCAAACTGAAACTCCCTGCCGCCTGGCGAGCGAAACTTTCTCGGAGTCATTAACTGAAAGCTTCGCTAAAAGCCCAACCGCAGGCACAAACCGATACCTTCTCAGCGCTAACAGTTAAGCTCTATGAGCTATCCAGGCGACAGCCCCCTCACCCCACCATCATATTCGCCACCAGATACTTACGTCCGTCAGCGCCTTCCTCGGTGTAAACCCCTTGCAGCTCCGGCGAAAAACCGGGCAGTTGATTGATGCCCGCTTCCAGTGCCAGAAAATAGCGCTGTACCGCCCCACCCCATGTTTCGCCCGGAACCACACAAAGGACGCCCGGTGGATAAGGCAGAGCGCCTTCCGCCGCGATGCGACCTTCTGCCGTTGCAATAGGTACCAGTTCGACTTCGCCACGAATGTAAGCCTGATGCGCATCCTGTGGGTTCACCTTAACCTGCGGCAGCCCCTGCTCGCGGAACATCATGCGCTGCAGGTCTTTTACGTTATAGCTTACGTACAGGTCGTGCATCTCCTGACACAGACGGCGCAAGGTATAACCCGCATAGCGTTTAGCGTTTTTGCGGTACAGCGTCGGCAACACTTCGGCTAGCAGCGTATCGTCTTTTACATGCTGCTCGAACTGCGCCAGCATCGCCACCAACATCGCCATTTTTTCCGGACTTTCGGCTGGAGTCAGCAGGAACAGAATAGAATTGAGATCGCATTTTTCCGGCACGATGCCGTTTTCACGCAGGTAATTCGCCAGAATGGTCGCCGGGATGCCAAACTCAGCATATTCACCGCTGGCTGCGTCAATGCCTGGCGTGGTCAGCAACAGCTTGCAGGGATCGACACGGTACTGATCGCGATCGTATCCGGCGAAACCGTGCCATTTAGCGTTGGGTTCAAAGCTAAAATACTGCAGATCGCGAGCGATCGCTTCCGTTGGTGCATCCTGCCAGCGCTGGCCGTTTACCCTTTCCGGCACGAAAGGCAGGATCATGTCACAACGATCAAAGATCGCTTTACGTGCCTCGATCCCCAGCATCACGCACTCATCCCACATGCGGCGCCCCGCCTCGCCCTGATGCATTTTGGCGTTAATATCCAGCGCGGCAAACAGCGGATAGAACGGACTGGTTGAAGCGTGCAGCATGAACGCGTTATTCAGGCGCTTATGCGGGCAGAAACGCTTTTGCCCACGAATATGGTTATCTTTCTTGTGGATCTGCGAGGTCTGCGAAAAGCCCGCCAGCTGCTTGTGCACTGACTGGGTAACAAAAATGCCGGGATCGTTTTCGTTCAACTCCAGCGTCAGTGGAGAACAGCCTTCCATCAGCGGAATAAACTGCTCATAGCCCAGCCAGGCCGAGTCAAACAGAATGTAGTCACACAGATGCCCAATGCGATCCACCACCTGCCGCGCGTTGTATACCGTGCCGTCGTAGGTGCCCAACTGGATAATCGCCAGCCGGAAGGGACGCGCCTCGTTAGCCCTTTCAGGCGCCACTTTCTTGATCTGTTCGCGCAGGTAGCCATCATCGAAACAGTGCGCATCAATGCCGCCGATGAAGCCAAACGGATTACGGGCCGCTTCAAGGTAAACCGGCGTCGCGCCCGCCTGAATCAGCGCACCATGATGGTTGGACTTGTGATTATTGCGGTCAAACAGCACTAAATCACCGCGCGTCAGCAACGCATTGGTGACCACTTTGTTCGCGCTTGACGTGCCATTTAACACAAAGTAGGTTTTATCCGCGTTAAACACTTTGGCGGCAAACTTTTGCGCATGCTTAGCCGACCCCTCGTGAATCAGCAGGTCGCCCAGCTTGACGTCAGCGTTACACATGTCCGAACGAAAAACGTTCTCGCCATAGAAATCAAAAAATTGCTTACCCGCTGGGTGCTTTTTGAAAAATGCGCCGCCCTGATGGCCCGGACAGGCAAAGGTACTGTTCTGCATATCAACATAGCGGGTCAGCGTTTCAAAAAACGGGGGCAGCAGCGCGGCTTCATAAGCCTGAGCCGCCGCTTCCAGCGCTACCCAGTCCTGCGGCTCGCCATTCAGTTCGCCGGTCACGCCGGGCAGGTGCATCACCTCTTCTTCAAAGGCATTAGCAACGAACACCGGTAAATTAAAACCCGTGTGGCGTAACAACGCCAGCACGCCACTGCGCGTATCAGCCAGCGAGACGACAACAGCCGCCACATCGGTAAAATCAGTATTATCCAGCGTGACCACGTCGCGCGCAGTATTCAGGGTCAGGTTAGGCGCAACAGCAGCGCTGGCAGCAATTTTCAGTGGTGTCATAACACAAATCCCTAACAGTCAGGGAGTGGGTGCCTGAGGCACGGCAATGGGGAAATTTCCCCGGCGAATAATGTCTGACGCGATAAACCGATAGACATCAGTAAAGAGTAGTCCTTACTCATGTCCAACAGCAGCGGCCCGGTTGGCCTCACCGCATAGTGAACGATGTGTGTGTAACTGACATGACGAAGAACAGATCGCGCGCGAATTCAGGCGAGTGGGGACACGTGCAGTTGCACATTGAACCGAACATGGCAGCGTCCTCTGTTATCGGGCGGTGGCGAGAAAAAAGTGGCCGTCATAATGTCATTTTTTATCCGCAGGAACAACCCGACAACTTTAAATATCAGGTCAATAAATGCAAAATATAAAACCATTAAATATCAATATCTTATAAATAAATACCAGTGAATAACCGCTTAAGTTTCTGTTATTTATGCGCAATTATGCATTTTTCAGCACGCTGGCAGTCGCTCCCTCATTGCTACTGAAATCGCCACTGAAATGCCTCAGGTTTGCGCCAAGCCTCGCACTTGTCGGGCCAGTGCCCTACCCTAATCGGCGCATCGGGCGTAAACTTGCCTGATTATTCTTACGCCTAACGGAGGATACATGTTTAAGGCAATGGTGATTGATAAGGACGAACAAGGTTACCGCTCTCAGCTAAAAGAACTCTCCGAAACACAATTACCCGATGAAGACGTCACCCTCGACGTCAGCTATTCCACCCTCAACTATAAAGACGCGCTGGCCATCTGCAATAAAGGGCCGATTGTGCGCCAGTTTCCAATGGTGCCGGGCATTGACTTCGTGGGACGGGTCACAGCAAGTCGCCATCCCGACTGGAAACAAGGCGATGCGGCGCTGCTCACCGGCTGGGGCGTCGGGGAAAAACACTGGGGCGGGCTGGCTCAGAAAGCCAGCGTGCCTGGCGACTGGCTGGTAGCCGTGCCTGAAACGCTAACTCCGTTGAATACCATGGCCATCGGAACGGCGGGCTTTACCGCCATGCTGTGCGTGCTGGCACTCGAAAAACAAGGCATTACGCCTGCCAGCGGCCCGGTTTTGGTGACCGGGGCCAGCGGAGGCGTTGGCAGCTTCAGCGTCTCTCTGCTGGCAAAACTGGGCTATAACGTCATCGCCTCCAGCGGGCGAGCCAGCGATGAAGACTATTTAAAAACCACCCTGGGCGCAGCCGAAGTGATAGATCGCGACGAGCTGGCTCAACCGGGTAAACCCCTCGGGAAAGAGCGCTGGGCCGCCGCCATCGACAGCGTCGGTAGCCATACGCTGAGCAACGTGCTGGCCGGCACCCAGCGTGACGGCGTGGTCGCGGCCTGTGGTATGGCACAAGGCCTGGATCTGCCCGGTAGTGTCGCGCCCTTCATTCTGCGCGGTGTGACACTGGCTGGCGTAGACAGCGTGATGTGCCCTAAACCGCTGCGCCAGCAGGCCTGGCAGCGGCTGGGGCAGCTTCTGGATGACGCGTTACTGAACCAGATAACAACGGTCATTCCATTGCGTGACGTGCACCAGGGCGCACAGGATCTGCTGGATGGCAAAGTTCGGGGCCGTCTGGTGGTTGACTGCGCTTAACGTTCGCCTTCCGCCAGGGGCGACGAAGGCGGGCGCATCAGTCATTCGCTTAGTTCCTGAATTGCCCCGCTCGCCCCTTCCCTTACCACTTCTGGCTGCCGGGAAAGTGCTGCCAGCGGGCGATAACTTCACCTGCTGGCAATGCCCGGCTCATCCAGACTGAGCCTGGGGGCGGGCTATCTTCCCCGCCCGCAGGCTCGCATTACTGCTGACAAGCCTGGCTCATGGGCTTACCTGAGCATCCTGAGCATCCCGAGCATCCCGAGCATCCCGAGCATCCCGAGCATCCCGAGCGTCCCGAGCGTCCCGAGGCATCTTACAGAGGGCCTCCTGACTTACCGCCATCTGTTTTTTTAGGGCTTCCCACTCACGTCAGACAGCCTTACCCCGGCCCCTTCGCTGTCGGTTCCGGAGCCGCTAATTTGATGTTTTATCAGAATAAACGCAGGGGCACACCGGTACCGTTTCGGCCAGCGATGCGGTAAGGTTTGCGCTGCTGTCTGCCACGGGTGAGGATTCGCGTCAGGGTTAGCAACGTATAAAGAAAACAGAAAACCCATGCGAAAAGCCCGGCCGGCATGCTTGCGGCCCCTGCTGGCCTGAGCGTTAATTAATGATAAAGAGAGGGAAAGATGCAAAAACCCGTGGTCGTCATTCACTATTGTACCCAATGTAACTGGCTGCTGCGCTCCGCGTGGATGGCACAGGAACTGTTACAGACCTTCGCACAGGATCTCGCCAGCGTGACGTTGCGTCCCGGCACCGGCGGCGTATTTGAAATCACCCTGGATGAACATCTGCTGTGGGAGCGCAAGCGCGATGGCGGATTCCCGGATGCTCAGGCACTCAAGCAGCGGGTAAGGGATATTTGTTTTCCGGAGCGTTCGCTAGGGCATATCGATAAAAACCGATCGGACGACAGCTGATCGTCCACGTCAGATTAACTGCGGCTGATATCCTCTGCCGCAGTCATCAGAGCAGCGACGATTGTTTGCCGGGTTTCATCGGTAATGTCCTGCTGCGCCAGACGCGTGTTCAGGGCAGTTTTAAAATGATCGATCGCCTGCTCAATTTCAGGAATGCTGCGGTTGTTGACCAGCACTGCCAAAGACGATAACCGGTCGATGAGACCTGACAGCGGCTGTGCATCGTGCTTTAGCATGGCCTGCCCCGTTTCGGTGAGCACGTAAGCCTTACGTGCAGCCTGAGGGTCACTGATGTGAATAGCCCCCATCTCCTCCAGCCATGTCAGATTCGGGTAAATGATGCCTGGACTGGGCGAATACTCGCCCTTTGACAGGTCTTCAATGCATTTAATCAGCTCATAGCCATGTGTGGCGCGCTGCGAGATAAAATGCAGCATCAGCAGACGGATCTCGCTGGCATCCAGCATTTTCTCACGGCGCTTGCGCCGTCCACTGCAGGGCGCATCGCGGTTATCTTGCCCTGAACGTGCCGAATCCATTTTCATTATCTGCCTGAGTCAGTGGAAAGAGCCTGATGGTAGTGGGCCATCAGGCGAAATTCAATCAACGGCAGGTCACTTAAATTCAGTTAACGAACGACAGCGGGTTTTTGATGCCAGTAGGCTACGGCGCGCACCAGGTCAGCGTCAACCCCGCGCTGTGTGGTGAAATAGTCACACAGCTGTTTTACGAACTGCCCTTCTCCGGTCAGCCAGATAAAAGCGTCGTGCTGCGGAATCGCGATCCTGTCCAGCGCGGCCGTCAAATGTGGTAAATCCGCCAGCGTCATCTTGCCGCTGCCAAGCCAGTTAACAGAGGCATTACCGGTATCTCCCAGGTAGGCTTGTCCGGTCACCTCATCAGCACAGGCAAACAGATGCAGCGCCTGAGCCTCCACACTACTGCTACGCCGCCTGAAAGCAGGCAACCCGGTTTCGTCACAGACGTAAAGCTGAAAAGCATAATCCGTTGGCACCAGCAGAGAGCCACGCGGCCCACCAATGATCAATCTGTCACCCGGCTGTGCCTGGGATGCCCAGTCGCTGGCAACACCGCTGTCGTGGATATAAAAATCCAGCGTCAGCGATGACGCACCATCAAACGCCAGCGGCGTATAGTCGCGCGCGACAGGACGCAATCCGCCTTGCCACTGAATACCGTCATCGTTGATCGTCGGCAGTGCCAGCGGCGCGCCGTCAGCAGGGGGAAAGAAGACCTTAATGTGATCGTCAAAACCGGGAGAATGAAACCCCTTCAGATCGTCGCCCGTGAAGACAATGCGCCAGAACGTCCCGGCAATTCGGGTTTTCTCGGCGACGTGGATAGCGCGGAAGCGCAGTTCGTTACGCACGCGTTCAGGTAAGCGGCGGGAATAAGATGTAGGCACGAGGACTCTCCGTAAACGCGGCTGCATGCAAAGAAGCTGTTTTCGCGCCGCTTAAGTAAATAGAAATCATTCTCATATAAACTCGCTAAGAATAGCCATGATATATCTTAAGAACAATGACTAAAAATGCGATACGTTGTGAAAAAACGCGGACAAAAAGGAAGGATGCACAGAAAACGAAAAAGGCGCTCAGGCGCCTTTTAAGGGGATAGCGGTAATAACGTGGTTACCGCGCCGGGTTTTGTCCACTGCCTTGCGGCAGGGAGCTGTCACCGAGTATCTCGCTATGCGTCCCCTGCGATCCAGGATGTAACCCTGTGGGCACATTGGCAGGATCGGTCAGTTGTGCGGCAGCCAACGTTGGGGCCGCACACAGCGCGATAGCCAGCAGCATCGCTGATATCTGAGAGATTTTAATCATGTGTTTTAGCCTGATAAGGCGTAGAAAGCAGGTGAATATTCCAGCCCTGAGAAATAAAAGCCGTGGTAATGGCGCCTCTGTGAGCTTCAGGAAGAATTTTACGCCTGCACAGCTAATCCGCTTATAAAATCGTGCGCTTTATCACATTATGGCGCACGTTATGTGCATTCAGCCCTGGGTCACCGGGATGAAAAATACGCCTTCGATTCTGTCCTGCGTGCTTCGGGCCAAGTCCAGACACAGTAAATCCATCCCCGGCCGACAGGCTACGCCCAGCTTGGGCAAATGCAGATAATAAATGTCTGCGATGAAGCGCGTGAGCTGGTCCGGCGACCCGCTCCACGCGAGGCTGGCGTAGAGGCCTGGCGCAATGGTGCGAACCGGCAGGGCGGAATGTGCATCAGCCGTTTGCTGTGCTTCCAGGCCACGAAACAGGCTAATATGCTGCTGCTCGACAGAGCCGTTCCCCGGCCCGTACTGGAACCCCAGCCAGCCCTGCGCAGCCCCGTGACGGGCGCGAACAACCTGGCGCACCTGCTCAGCAACGCGATGATGGCGGTCGCTTATATAGTCGCCATAGCGACACTCCCATTCCAGTGTCTCACCCTGTAGCTGAAGGGCTTCTTCACGTATAACCAGCACCGCCTGCTTGACTGGTGCGCGCTGCGCAATGCGGCCGTGAAAATGGCGCACAGGTAAGACTCTGTGGCGACGGAAGGCGCCTGGCGTCATCATAAAGTGGTTTTTAAAGACCCGGTTAAAATTCTGCTGATTTTCGAAGCCGAAGCGCACCGCAATATCAATCAACGGCATCCGGGTCAGCCGCAGCGCCATGGCGGCGAGAGTCAGGCGTCGTTTTCGGGTATAGGCCGCCAGGGTTTGCCCGGTCATCTCTTTAAACAGACGCTGCATATGCCATTTGGAGTAGCCAGACTTGAGGGTAATCTGGTCGATATTGATATCGTTGGTGAGATTGGCCTCAATCCAGTCGACTAAATCATTAATATGCTGTTTTTTTATGGTTTGACTTAGCATTGATGTATGAACAGAAAACAGAAGGGAAATTCGTCATAAAAGAGTAACAAAAAGCCTTAGGGATTGTAATGAAGCACCGGGTAAACGAGAGGGTGGAAAGGCAAAAAGCGCATTAATTGCCTGGGTTACTATTTAAAAAGCCAGCCCGAAGGCTGGCTGAGTAGACAGGCAGAGTGCAGCCTGGCGTAAAGCGCGCGTACTGCGGTTAAGAAACGTACGGAGAAGAAATCCTCAGTGGCTTCGCATACCGGCGGCGGTCATCATCATTCTGAACAGCGTGGCCACCACACCGAGCGCCAGCACACTTGCCCCATAGATGACCACCAGCCACAGCACACGTTTCCACCACGGCGACCGGGTTTCATTCTGACGTTCTTTGCTGTCGACCTGGGTTTGCATATCAATGGTATCCTTCGTCTGCTTTGATTTTTCCGCGGAACACGTAGTAGCTCCAGAAGGTGTAGCCCAGGATCATCGGGATAATCAGCAGGCTACCCACCAGCATAAAGGCCTGGCTCTGAGGCGGTGACGCCGCCTGCCAGATCGATACCGATGGCGGAATAATATTCGGCCAGATACTGATACCCAGACCTGAGAAGCCCAGGAAAATCAGCGCTAAGGTGAGAAGGAAAGGCGAATAGTGCGCCTCACGCTTGATCGCCCTTCTCAGCCCCCAGGCACTCAGCACGACCAGGACTGGCACCGGCAGGAACCAGAACAGATTCGGCATGCTGAACCAGCGGTGCGAAATATTCTCATGCGTAAACGGCGTCCAGATGCTGATCACGCCGATAATCACCAGCAGCGCGATAAGCAACGGCGTTGCCAGAGCGGACATCTTGCGATGCAGCTCATGCTCGGTTTTCATAATGAGCCAGGTACAGCCCAGAAGTGCATAGGCCACCACCAGTCCTACGCCGCAGAACAGCGGGAACGGCGCCAGCCAGTCCAGTGTGGAACCGGCGAAGCTACGACCTGATACCGGAATGCCATCCAGCATGGCACCCACCGCAACCCCCTGGCTGAAGGTTGCCAGCAGCGAACCGGCGATAAACGATTTGTCCCAGAACGCCCGGTGATGCTCCACGGCCTTGAAGCGGAACTCAAATGCCACGCCGCGAAATATCAGCCCAATCAGCATCGCGGTAAGCGGAATGGAAAGCGCATCCGCAATCACCGCATAGGCCAGTGGGAAAGCGCCATACAGGCCCGCACCGCCGAGCACCAGCCAGGTTTCATTACCATCCCAGACCGGCGCAACGGTATTCACCATCATGTCGCGCTCACCTGCATCCTTATTAAAGGGAAACAGCAGGCCGATGCCCAGGTCGAAACCGTCCATCACGATATACATCAGAACAGCAAAGACAATAATCGCGAACCAGATAACAGAGTAATCAACCATCTCAACGCTCCTCATTCTTGTGAGTGGCAGCAGAGAGCGGACGTGCTGGCGTTTTAATCTGGCCGGGACCACCCGTTTCAACAATATCGCCTTCGCCCGTGACCGGACCTTGCTTAATCAACCGCATCATATAGTGATAACCCACACCGAATACGGAGGAGTAAACCAGGATAAAGGCGAGCAGGCTGATACTCATGTGCATTTCACCATGCGGTGACACCGCATCAATAGTGCGCTGCACGCCATAAACCACCCAAGGCTGACGGCCAATCTCGGTGGTGAACCACCCCGCTAAAATGGCAATCAGGCCGGAAGGGCCCATCAGCAAGGCAAACCACAGGAAGGGACGTGACTGATACAGGCGACCTTTATAGCGCAACCACAAGCTGACCACGCCCAGCGTAATCATCAGCAGCCCCAGCGCCACCATCACACGGAATGACCAGAAGATGATGGTTGAGTTTGGACGATCTTCCTTCGGGAAGGATTTCAGCGCCGGCACCTGCTTATCCAGGCTGTGCGTCAGGATGAGGCTGCCCAGGTAAGGAATCTCCAGCGCGTACTTGGTGCGCTCCTCCTCCATATCCGGCAGCCCAAACAGAATGAGCGGTGTTGCCTCACCCGGCGGATTTTCCCAGTGGCCTTCAATCGCCGCAATTTTTGCCGGCTGGTGCTCAAGGGTATTAAGCCCGTGCGCATCCCCAATCATTGCCTGAACGGGTGCGACAATCAGGGCCATCCACAGCGCCATCGAAAACATCTTACGAATGGCGGGATTGTCGTTGCCTTTAAGTAAATGCCAGGCGGCGGAGGAGCCGACAAAGAAGGCGCTGGCCAGGAAGGCCGCTACAGACATATGCAGCAGGCGATAAGGGAAAGAGGGGTTAAAGACAATTTTAAACCAGTCTTCCGGCACGACAACGCCATTCTGAATAAGGTAGCCCTGCGGGGTTTGCATCCAGCTGTTTGACGAGAGGATCCAGAACGTCGAAATCAACGTGCCGAGCGCCACCATGCAGGTCGCAAAGTAGTGCAGGCCCGGACCGACGCGGTTCCAGCCAAATAACATGACGCCCAGAAAACCGGCTTCCAGGAAGAACGCCGTTAAGACTTCATAGGTCAGCAAGGGGCCGGTAATACTGCCCGCGAACTGGGAAAAGCCACTCCAGTTGGTGCCAAACTGATACGCCATCACCAGCCCGGACACCACGCCCATGCCGAAGTTGACAGCAAATATTTTTGACCAGAAATGATAGAGATCGCGATAGGTTTGATTACGCGTTTTGAGCCACATTCCCTCCAGCACAGCCAGAAAACTGGCCAGGCCGATCGTAATGGCTGGAAAGATAATATGGAAGGAAACAGTAAATGCGAACTGGATCCTGGCGAGATGAAAGGCATCTAATCCAAACATTGCTTACCTCTTTGCCACATAGAACACCGTATAGTTACTTATAATTAACAACTTATGTACAAAGAACGTCATTCCATTGCACAGAAAAATTCCATGGCGAATGTAAAACGCTTCGCCTTGGTGAAACAGAGACAATTGGATAAGTAAAAACTATAACAGTATTTTTTGATTTAGATCATTTTTTTGTTGAAAGATCTTTTATTTAAAAAACAACGAGGAAAGGTTAATTACAGCGTAGCTTTGTGACATTATTGTTATTAAATTAGGGGATAAAAAAGTGAGTTCCTGTCCAGACAGGCTTAGCACGAAAAAACGCGCAACCCGCTGTTTTTAGCTGTTATTCAGCACAACTCCGCGCACCTGCCTCGGGCTAAAATGCACATCCCACACTGAAATTATGTGTTTTTTTATATCCTTAGCAGGGTATTTATCTTATCTACCCCTTCTGAGGTTATTTTTCAGATTGGGACATATTTAATGAACTGTAAAAAAGCGTTTATCCGCCGCAGGCGGCCTGGATTAGTTTGCTATTTATGTTAAAAAAATATCGAACATGTAAATGACCCGGTGTTCATTAACTGGCAGTGCCATTATTTACGGGGGCAGCCTTGTCAAAATAATCGCAGTAGTAAAAATGATGTTAAAAGCTACGGGATATCATCGCCAGGTTGCAGATAAGGCCGACGGTTTATCTCCGCTAAGCGTTGCGCATTCGTTAGCGGGCATCGTCTGGTCAGGGAACGTCGCTTCGTCCCGGCAGGCGCTCGCCCGTCAGGATCAACAGGCTATTCAGCGGCAGTGTCCTTTTCGCGGTGAGACAGGATGCGCTCAAGATTCTCTTCTAACCAGTCTGCCAGCCCTACGACCTGCTCCCCGACTTCACGCCCCAGCGGCGTCAGGCGGTATTCCACATGCGGCGGCACGACATCATAGGCTATACGTTGCACAAAGCCGTCCTCTTCCAGATAGCGCAGGCTCTGGGCCAGCATACGTTCACTGACGCCCCCCACCGCACGACGGAGTTCGCTAAATCGCAGCGTTTTATCTTTAAGCGCAAGCAGGATCAGCACGCTCCAGCGACTGGTGATACGCTTTAACAGGTCGCGTGACGGACAGTTAACATTGAGCAACTCGCCCCGGCTAAATTTTTCGCTCAGTTTTTCAGACATTTAACGCTTTCACCCCATGCTAACAATTCTGTAAGTACTTACTAAAAGTTAGTTTATCGCTTAGGCTGCCTTTTACCAACTGTCATCTTAAGGAGTAACCTCATGATCGCTGTTACGGGTGCCACTGGCCAACTGGGCCGTTTAGTCATTGATGCATTGAGCAAAAAAGTTGCGGCAGACAAGATTGTTGCCACCGTACGCACGCCTGCTAAAGCGGCGGATATTGCCGCATTGGGCGTTAACGTGCGTGAGGCGGATTACAATAAACCTGAGACGTTAGCGGACGCCTTTGCAGGGGTCGAAAAATTGCTGCTCATTTCGGGAAGCGAAGTCGGCCAGCGTGAACCTCAACACAGAGCCGTTATTGAGGCCGCCAGGTCCGCAGGTGTGAAATTTATTGCCTATACCAGCCTGCTGCATGCGGATACCTCTCCGCTTTCGCTCGGGATCGAGCACCGCGCAACCGAAGCCATGCTGGCGGCGTCAGGTGTGCCTTATGCCTTGCTGCGCAACGGCTGGTACACGGAAAACTATGCAGCGAGCATCGCACCTGCTCTGGCACATCATGCGTTCATTGGTGCGGCGGGCGAAGGACGGATTTCGTCTGCTGCGCGTCAGGACTATGCCGATGCGGCGGCTGAAGTGATGGTTCGTGACGATCAGGCAGGGAAGGTCTACGAACTGGCAGGCGATCACAGCTACACCCTGGCTGAATTTGCCGCTGAGATTGCCGCGCAAAGCGGTGAGCAGGTTGATTACGTTAACCTGCCGCAGGCAGACTTTGCGGCGGCGCTGAAAGGCGCAGGCTTACCGGCGCCGTTAGCGGACTTACTGGCGGACTCTGATGTCGGCGCGTCTCAGGGCGGTCTGTTCGATGATTCCCGCGCGCTGAGCCAGCTTATTGGTCGTCCAACCACGCCTTACCAGGACGTGATTCGCACCACGCTGGTACAAGGATAAGATCAGCCGAATCGCAGGCGTTTTGCCCTGCGATCGCGCCGTTGTTTACCGGAGCAGAGTCGCCGGCAGGCAACGGCGGATTTCTCCCCTGTCGGTTTTTACTCTGCCAGGCGCACGTCCCTTCTCTCTTCTCGCCCTGCCCTTCTCCACATGGAGCACGCCATTGTTCGGTACACGCCGAAGCATCGCATTCTGCCGCGCGTAAACTGCCCGCATGCTTACTCATGGAGATCTAAAATGATTGCTGTTCTTTTTGAAGCAGAAGCCGTACCCGCAGCGCAACAACGCTATCTTGCGCTGGCGGCTGAGTTGTCGCTCGGGCTGGCTGAATTACCGGGGTTTATCCAGATTGAAAGGTTCCAGAGCCTGAGCACGCCCGGAAAGATCTTATCGCTCTCCTGGTGGGAAGATGAGAGTGCGGTAAAAAACTGGCGAGAAAACAGAGAACATCAGTCAGCGCAGGAAGAAGGTAAAAGCCATATTTTTTCACATTACCGGATACGCGTTGCTCAGGTGATGCGCGACTATTCAGGGCCGGAGGGACGTCATCATGTTTGATATTCATGTCGTATTCAGCAACACGCCAGGCGCGCTTGCCGCCTTTGGCACGCTTCTCGGCCAGCATGGCATTGGTCTGGAAGGGGGCGGTGTGTTTTCTACGCCCCAGGAGAGCCATGCCCACTTCCTTGTTGAAGATGGCCCCAAAGCCCAACAGGTATTGTCGCAGGCCGGTTTTGACGTCAGGGACGTTAAAAAGCCACTCATCAGAAAGCTGGCACAGGCGCGGCCGGGGGAGCTGGGCGAAATTGCGCGGATTATTGCGCAAAACGACATTAATATATGTGTTCAGTACAGCGATCACAGTAACCGCCTCATCCTGCTCACAGATGACGATTTGCGAGCTGGCAACCTGACCCGTCAATGGACATGCGCGACAGAATGAAACTGATCCCTTCCCGCCATCATCAGGATAATCAGCCCTCGCTGGAGATCAGCATGTCTGTGGTCGCCTCGGCGATGGCAGATGCCTCCAGAATGCACATGCTTTGTGCATTGATGGATGGCCGGGCATGGACCGCCACCGAGTTGAGCGTGGTGGCCGATATCGCCCCGTCAACCGCCAGTGGCCATTTGAATAAGCTGCTTGAGACGGGCCTGCTCGTCTGTGTGGTGCAGGGAAGGCATCGTTATTACAGCCTGGCCGGTCGCGAGGTTGCCAGCCTGCTGGAAAATCTGATGGGCGTTTCAGTAGCGTCCGGCGCCCCGCTTAAAACCACGACGCCAAACCGTCTGAGGCGAGCCCGAACCTGCTACGATCATCTGGCCGGCGAAATTGCCGTAGCCATCTATGATTTTCTGCAACTGGAAGGCTGGATATGTGAGGACGGCACTGGGCTGACGCCACGTGGCACAGCTAATTTCGCAAATGCAGGGATTGCGCTTGCGCCCCGCTCCCGGCGAAAAGCCTGCTGTCCCTGCCTGGACTGGAGTGAAAGACGCTTCCATGCGGGAGGCGAAGTGGGTGCCGCCTTGTTACGCTTTCTGTTGCAAAAGCACTGGCTGGTTCAGGCGCCGGGATACCGCGAACTGGTTGTGACAGACAGCGGCAAACTGGCCCTTCAGCGCCTGTTCAAGATCAGCCTGAGCTGACGCACACTTTACGTCGCCCGTTAGTTCTACGGGTGACGAAGCACGTAAGGCTTATTGCTCAGCGTTCAGGTTCTTTGTCCAGCCGCATCAGCAAGGTATCGTGATAAACGCCGTTGACATAAAGCGCGGCCACATCCGTGCCATAGGTCTGAAACCCTGCCGAGCGGTAAAGCCGGACGGCCGCCGTATTGGTGGTGCTCACGGCGAGCTTCAGGCAGCAGCATTCACCGGCTTCGGCTATCGCGGCCGTAAGTAACGCCTTTGCCAGCCCGCTTCCACGCCATTCCGGGCACAGATACATTCCCCAGATCGTGGCGTAATGGCGCTGTTTCTGCGCGGCATTAAAGCGCACACCGACGATGCCGCCCAACCGGCCCCGATCGTCTGCTCCTGCCAGCACGCAGTTTTCACGTAGCCTTGCCGCAAAAAACGCGTCAGGCTGATGACGCTCAGTGTCATAATCTGCGCCAAAGGCAGCGGGATGACGCTTGAGCCCGTCAAGCCTGATAGTCCGAAATGCCGCCATATCCCGGTCAGTGAGACGCTGTAAGGTATAAGGTTTCACGCTAAATTGTCCTTCGCGGTCTTGTTCACGCCATTGTGCTCCATCGTGACATTTTTGTGTATTATCACCTTCACCTGCGTCATAAACATTACTCTCCGGGTAGATTAAAATTTATTTCGTTGTTACCTAAGAGATTCATCTGAAATGCATTTACGGCTAAACCCGCCATATTTAGTTGAATTGACTGTGTTTTATTCAATGCATACGATTAATAGACAATTTTTATTACGTTCATAGACAATCTGCATTGTTGTTCCTGCCTGCGAGAGGTCTATAATTCCTTCTTTGTGCAACCCCGTTCGCTCAGGAGGCCGTTATTAATACTTATCGCCAGCAACTCAATGCATTCGAAGAGAATCGTGCCGGGGCGGAAGTTGAGTATCAATACGATCCCCATGAACTAAAGCTGGACCGCATGCAAGATTCTGAACCCGAGCCGGAGCTGATTGAAGGCTTACCGGCTCCGGATGCGCTGACGCCTGCCGATCGCTACCTTGAGCTGTTCGAAGCCGTCCAGATGTCAGGCATTTTCGAGGACAGTAAAACTTTCCCCGACTGCTCGCCTAAGTACGATCCTCTGGATGTGCTGATGCGCTATCGTCGTCAAAAGCGCAGCAAGGAGTTCGACCTGTCGCGTTTTGTTGCTGAGCATTTTTATATGCCGGGCATTAATGAAAGCTTTTACGTCTCGAATCCCGACAAGACGCTCAACGAGCATATTGACGATCTGTGGCCGGTGCTGACCAAAATGCCGCAGCAGCATATGCCGCACTCATCGCTGCTGCCGTTGCCCAAACCCTATGTCGTACCGGGCGGTCGCTTCGGTGAAACCTACTACTGGGACTCTTACTTCACCATGCTTGGTTTGGCGGAGTCGGGCCGCGACGACCTGCTGCGCCACATGGCGGACAACTTCGCGTGGCTGATCGATAACTACGGCCATGTCCCAAACGGCAACCGTACCTATTACCTCAGCCGCTCACAGCCGCCGGTGTTCGCCCTGATGGTTGAGCTGTTCGAAGAAGATGGTGTGCAGGGCTCTCAGCGCTATCTGGAGCAACTGATGAAAGAGTATCAGTTCTGGATGGATGGCGCGGGCTCGCTGATGCCAAACCAGGCTTACCGCCATGTGGTCAGAATGCCTGACGGCTCGCTGCTGAACCGCTACTGGGACGACCGCGATACGCCGCGCGACGAATCCTGGATTGAAGATGTGGAAACGGCGCGTCATTCAAAACGTCCGGCAAGCGAAGTTTACCGCGATCTGCGCGCAGGGGCGGCATCGGGATGGGATTACTCGTCACGCTGGCTGCGTAACCCAAAACGCCTGGCCAGTATTCGCACGACACAATTTATCCCTATCGATCTCAATGCGCTGTTGTACAAGCTTGAGTTGATGATAGCCACGCTCTCGCATGCTAAAGGTGAAGAGCTGACTGCGCTGGCCTGGCAGAAAAAGGCCGAGGCGCGTAAGCGGGCGATTACCCGTTACCTGTGGGACAGCACGGCAGGAGTCTTTCGCGATTATGACTGGCGCCGTGCGCGCTTCGGTGCCTTTACCGCCGCCGCCGTCGTGCCGCTGTTTGTCGGGCTGGCAACGCCCTATCAGGCCCACCTGCAAGCTATCGCTCTGCGCCACCTGCTGCTCAGCAACGGCGGCCTGCTGACCTCAATGGTGGAAAGCGGTGAACAGTGGGATAAACCGAACGGTTGGGCGCCCATGCAGTGGATGGCCGTTGTGGGCTTAAACAACTACGGGGAAGAGTCGCTGGCGAACGAGATTGCCGTTAACTGGCTGACCACGGTGAACAATTTCTACCAGCTGCACCATAAGCTGGTAGAAAAGTACGATATCAGCGGCGATCGTGCCCGCCCGGGCGGCGGTGGCGAATATCCGTTACAGGACGGCTTCGGCTGGACAAACGGCGTAACGCGTCGCCTGATGGCGATGTACGGTCATTTAATGGCTGACTAACCGCCGCAGAAGCACGTAAAAAAGCCGGGAACATTTCCCGGCTTTTTACCGCCTGCGGCACCGCAAACGCATTATTTCTTCGCTTCAACGCCCGGCTGCGCGGAGCGCTGCAGGAACTGTTGCGTCACCTCAGGCAGATGCTGGAACAGCCATTCAGCCATCGCAATCTCCTGATTGCGAATTTCGCTCAGCACTCTGACACCTTCACTGTCACCGACCTGTTCTGCTGCCGCAATCAGGCTGGTATAGCTGGCGATCTCTGCGTTCTCGAACACATAGCCGCTCATCGCCCCTTTCACGACTTCATCAGAGGTGAACATACCGCCGATCGCCTGCCCCATTGCCGCCATTTTTCCCATCACGTCTTTCATGATGGAGTGGTCAATGCCGTGACGATCCAGCAGTTGCTCAAGCAGCTGAAGCTGATGTTTGGTTTCTTCCAGATGCTGTGCCAGGCGTTGTTCCAGTGCCGGGTAGTGCTCAAGGCGGCCCGACATTTTGCTCAGCATGCTCTCGGCCTGCTTCTCCATGGCATGCGCATCGCGTAGCCAGTCATGATAGTTTTCAATCGCCGTGGTCATTTTGCTGCTCCTTCAACCGTGCTGATCGCCTGAGCAAGAGTGGTGAGTTTTACATCGGTTTGTTTTTCTTCCTCAAGCGTCAGTGCCAGCAGCTTCGCCGCTTTGGTGTAGCCTAGCTTGAGTGCCAGCGCCTGCAGGGTACCGTAGGTCGCGATTTCATAATGCTCAACTTTTTGCGCCGCTCCGATCAATCCCTGATCGCGTACCTCTCCCTTTTCTACCGACTCGATAATTTCCTGTGCTTCTTCCGCCAGCCCTTCCAGCGCATGACATTTCATACGTTTAATTTTTACCTCGGGCGTGGCCTCAACTAATTCATCCAGACGCTCAATTTGCCCGCGTGTCTCTTCAAGGTGCTGATTAAACGCAGCAACCAGGTTTTCATCACTGGCAGCGCGCGCCATTTTTGGCAGAGCCCGGGCAATCTGTTTTTCTGCACTGTAAACATCTGACAGGTCGTGGATGAAAAGATCATTTAACGTTTTAACAGTCATGAAAAGAGCCTCATTAATTAAACAGCAGCACCGAGGTTTCAGCGCCGCTTCAGTCAATCGCACTTTATATAACCTTAGTGGAGTTGGCGGGAATAGTGTTTAACTTTGCAAAACCTGACAACATAAGTGGCATTAAAAATGCATTTTTTTCTTTCATTACCAGTGATTTATCTTTTTTAATTTAAATTTATTAAAAATGAGGATCTGTTTAAATTCAGCCAAATCTGTACGAATATTCCCATTCGCGTACAACTTAGCACCCAAGGAAAATAATGCCCATTCCGCCCATTGGATTGAGGTTCCATTTTTTATATTTATTTTTTGATGTCAGCGGAGCGCTGAAAAAGACACCGGAAAGGGGGCGTTCTTTCCGGTAAGATTCTTGCGACCTCACACCAGAGCGTGTTTTCACAACAGGTCAGACGGGAAGACAGAAGCGTACTGAACGTATTTCCCTTTTTTAAACCGCCAAAGATAATAGCAAGTCATTGTAAGTAAATGATTAACTACGACGGCTTACTTTACCTCCTTTGCGGCCTGCTTCGATCGCTCGCTGCGGGTCATTCTTAAAGTTCCCACCGCTGTTCTGCCCGCCTTTACGCCCGGCCTCTGCCGCGCGCTCTTTATCTGCGGCGAAATTACCCGCGCCACCACGATATTGCGTCATTCTGTATTCTCCTCAAATTTCATTATTCAACTGGCACAGTTAAAGCTGCATTACCTTAAAGGCTACAGAATTAAATGTAGCCATAAAAATCACCTTATCAAGCATAAACGCTGAGCGCTGGCGTGGGTTGCCAGACAAAACCATTTTGCGGCTCATCCCTTTAATTCTTTAGTAACGAAACTATCTAAACAAGAAACTTAACGAGAATGGCGATCATGTCAGCCCTGTGACAGCCACTCTTCCCGGCCCCTATTAATCGATCGATTCATTAAAAAGTCCACCCCGTTTTTCTTTATAAGCGAAGCGGTAAATCGGATCAGCATCACGGAACGTCGTCAATATGATCAATAAATGTTCTTTTTAACCACGCCTGATAAAGCAAATTCAACAACATCACACTTCCATCATCTAAAAATAAGCGAAGCGGTAAATTCGTTAATTATCGATGTTTCTGTTAAAAGCAGATCATTAAATAATCAAAAAAGCATCAATTAGTAAAACGGTCATGAAAAATAAAAGAGAAGAAGGTAAAAAAGGTTTTTTAAATAAGCGAAGCGTTGAGGAATAAAAAAAAACGCCCTGACGGGCGTTGCTTTCAGATTATTCTGTTCCGTTACTGTTGTAAAAACGTCAGTAAATCCTGATTGAGTTGGTCCTGATGCGTGACGGCAAAACCATGTGGGCCATTGTCATAGATCTTAAGTTCCGAACCCGGTATCAGCGCATGTGCCAGCTTGCCCGTGGCTTCAAAAGGCACTATCTGGTCATGACTGCCGTGAATAATTAAGGCTGGCACATCCACTTTCCCCAGATCTGCGCGGAAATCTGTTTCGGCAAACGCGGTAACACAGTCCAGCGTTGCTTTAAGCGATGCCAGTAAAGCGATGTTTAAGGTCTGCGTGAGCACGCCTTCTGAAACCTGCTGACCGGCATTGGTGCCATAAAACGGCGCAGCAAACTCGTTGATAAACTGCGCGCGATCTTTCAACAATCCCTGTTTAATGCCGTCAAAGACCGATTTCTCGACACCTTCGGGATGATCGTCAGTCTGGCCGAAAATCGGCGTTACCGCCCCCAGCAGCACCAGCTTTTTAACCTTATCTGTCCCGTATTTTCCGATGTAGCGTGACACATCCCCGCCGCCCATTGAGAAGCCAATCAGGGTCACGTCTCTGAGTTGCAGATGTTCAATCAGGCAATGAATGTCGTCAGCAAAGGTGTCGTAATCGTAACCGTCCCAGGGCTGATCGGAACGCCCAAAGCCACGTCGGTCAAAGGCGATGGCGCGGTAGCCGCGTTCTGCAAGAAAATTGAGCTGACTGTCCCACATGTCCGCATCCAACGGCCAGCCATGACTAAACAATACTGGCTGACCTTTACCCCAGTCTTTGTAATAGAGATTATATCCATCTTTGCTTTTAAACAGACTCATGCGTGCCTCGCTCCAGGTGGAAGTCATTACGCCTCAGGCCTCCGCCGCTCATGTTGCCGCGACAGCGCTGGCAGAATGGTGATACCACATAAGCCTGGCAGAGGGCGAAAAATGTTCCAGTCGCGGGAAGCGTCCTTATAAGCCTTCCCCGTGTGACAGGGCGACGCCACATTTGCCATTTTTTTTGATGCTGTACATGGCCTCATCGGCCCGGGCGAGCGCGCTGTCAAAGTTCTCGGGGCTGTTAACCTGAACCACACCAATCGAAGCGCCAATGGACGCTGTACCGTTAGCCAGTTCGAAGGGCTGCAGGGCAGCTTCAAGACAGGCTTGTGTGAGTTTATCTGTGAGCGGATGGGACAAGGCGAAAGGGATCAACAAAACAAATTCATCTCCGCCCAGTCGGCCAATAATGACATTAGACGGACAGGCGGCGATAAAGCGCTGGCTGAGCTGAATCAGAACGTCGTCGCCGCTGCGATGCCCCAGCGTATCGTTGACGTGTTTGAAATTATCTAAATCAATAAAGGCAATGCAAAACACGGCTTCCGTTTTCATATCGCGAAAATGGGTGAGTAATGCATGGCGGTTAGTTAACTGCGTAAGAGGATCATGCATCGCCAGTGTCGCCAGCTGCTCTTCGTACTGTTTCTCTTTGGTCATATCGATATGGGTGCCTGTTACTTTGGAGGGCCTTCCCTGCTCGTCCCATTCGCTGACCCGACCGCGATCCAGTACCCAGGTGATCTTGCCCGTTTTGCCCACCATGCGGTGCAACGCCTCATAGAAAGGCGCCTTTCCGTTAATATGATCGTAGAAAGCCTTCAATACGTCGCTGGCATCGTCCGGATGCAGGCAGGATTTCCATACGTCGAAATGCGCACCGACTTCTTTGGGCTGAAAACCCAGCATCGATCCCCAGCGTCGGTTAAAAATGACCAGTTTGCCGCTGGGAATATCCAGCTGCCACAAGCACAGTCCTGTTCCGTCCAGTGCGGCGCTTAATTTATTACGGGCATCGTGCGCAATACGCTTTAATCGCGCATTGTGCTTTTTTAAATTCGCGATTTGCTGCCGCAGAGCTTCTTCAGACATAGCGATTACTGGAAAGGGAAATGACTATTTTGCCAGTGCCAGACGTTGTGTAAAGCAGCCTACTCAAAAGAAGACGAGACGCGGATAAAATCCACACACACAGGATTTCCCACGCTTAACGGCCACCGGGCCAGCACACGACAAAATCTTAAGGGGAAAAAGACAGTGTGTTTCCTCTGTCGTTACCCGCCTTATTTTCCCGTTAACAGGATGATGAAAATTCAACCTGATGTCAGCCTGTACGTTTTCTTCTATAGAAAACTCAGGTTTCTTAAAGAACGGAGGACCTGTTACAAACTCATTCATCTAACTCAATGACTTTTAATGAAAAATAAAGATGAAAAATGTAACGATGACATTTTTCTGCAAACTCATAATCACACTTAAATATCTTTCGGGTGTTAATTAAAGACGTCAGCACGACATCAAGGAGATAAATTATGGCCCGGTTAATGACCCTTTCTTTTCACGGCAGCCAGTGTGAAAACCCGTCACAGCAGGATGTACACCTTACCGAAGCATGCTTTTCAGGCGATATGTTTTTTACCCAACTGCGCGGCAGCAACTGCCCTGTAAAAGATTACGCCTCAGACAGCACAGCTCCCGATCGTTTCTGTGTCAGTAATGCTGTTCTGGATAATCATTTCCACAGTAGCAAAACCCAGACGGCGATATTCATCTGACAATCACTGTCTATGATTTTTCCGGAAAGATTTATTACCCGTAATAAGGCACGCTTTATGTAATTAATGACGTTAGCACCTTTCGGATGCATACATACAGAGGATTAATATCATGAAAAAGATGATTGTTAGCTCAATGATTGTAGCCGTATTAGTGTTTACTGGCGGAGCCGCTGCCGCTGAATCTTTTAAAGACAGCCACACGTTAAATAACGAAGTCGTATCCGCGCAGGCGGCCCAGGCGATGAATGATATTCAGCTTTCTCGCAACGCGTTATTTAACGGTCAGACGCAACAGGCAAAAGCGCTGGCCACCCAGGCAGAAACCTACCTGAAAGATAATAGCGTGGACTGGACCAAATATATTCGCTACGACAAGAAAGCTCCTATGAATGGCGATAACTATATTCGTATCGGTTCTGACGTCTCCGTTTCAGAAGATTATCAGTTTTCGAAACAGAAAAATGATGCTATCGATCAGGCCAACCAGCATATCAAAGCGGGTGATAAACAGGGCGCGCTTGATGCGCTGAAACTGGCAGGCGTTGCCGTTACCGAAACGCAGGAACTGATGCCGTTGCAGCAGACTGAAAACGATGTTTCCAGCGCACTCGCCATGATGAAACAGGACAAATACTATCAGGCAGGTATGTTGCTGAAATCCGCTGAAGAAGGGGTAATTTATGATACTCAAACCTATTCTGAGCTTCCTGTGAGCCCAACGATGCACCACACCCAAACGGGCGCTCATGCGCAGACAGGGAGTAAAGGCTAATCATCGCAGTTAATAAAAACGACGTTATTTAACTGCTCTGTCGCTTTCATTATTTCGAATGAAAGCGACATTTTTTATACATATCCATTAGCAACTTTCTTCATGTTTTTTCTGCATTAGCGTTTTGAATCCCTTCACCTCCGCAAAGCGAAATTGCTTTCTCTTTATTAAGCTGTTTTTTCACGTGCTTATGGAACGGCTAAAAGTCACGTTACTGCTCGTAACATACGGTTATGTTATCCCCACGGCATCGTATCCTTTCTATAGATAACCCAGGTAATTATCTGCGGCTAACCTTAAGGACAGGTTTTATAAAAAAAGGAGGTGCGGTTATAAACTGCCACTCTTCTTTGCCGATAAACGAAATGTAATGGCTTTTATCACAAAAATAATAAGATCACTTATCGGGGAAAAACATGAAAATCACAACCGGCCGTAAAATCGCCTTCGCGTTCGGCATCATCGTTATTGTTTCGCTGATTGGCAGCAGCTTGTCGATCGCCAATTTTCTTAAACTGCGTCAGGCCAACACCTGGAACATCCACAGTTATCAGGTCATGAGCGTCAGCGACAGTATGCTGACCGATATGGTGAATATGGAGACGGGCGTGCGTGGGTTTGTTGTTTCAGGCAATGACAATTTCCTGGCACCGTTTAACGCTGGTAAAACCGCTTTCGATCAGAAATACAATCAGCTTCGCAGCATGACGGCGGATAATGCCGAGCAGCAGCAAAGGCTGACCTCGCTGCTTGAACTGCATAACAGTGTTCAGGCTGTGGACGATCAACTGATCGCCTTGCGCCGGGATGTAAACAGCGGCAAACAACCGCTGGAAACGCTGACGCATTTCTTTCAGGAGGGCCGCGATAAGGCATTTATGGATCGCTATCGCACCCTTGCCGCTGAATTCAACAACGCGGAAGCTACGCTGTTAGCTAAACGCTCTGAAGAGGTGAACAGCCTGGCCTTTGCCACCAAAATGACGCTGAGCCTGGCCGGTATTATTACGATTCTGCTTTCGATTATTCTGGGTACGATTATTACGCGCAGCATTATCCGCGCACTGGGCGGCGAGCCAAAAACGGCGGCCGATATTGCCGGAATGATTGCGCAGGGTAACCTGACCGTGGACATTGCTGTTCCGCTTAAAGGCCAGGGCAGCCTGATGGCGTCGCTTGAAGCCATGCGTCAGCAGTTGGTCACCATCGTCAGCGGCATTCAGTCGTCTGCGGAGCTGATCAACAATTCAGCCAACGAAATCGCGCAGGGCAATATCGATCTGGCTCAGCGCACAGAAGAGCAGGCTGCCGCGCTTGAACAAACGGCTGCCAGCATGGAAGAACTTACCGCCACCGTTCGTCAGAATACTGACAACGCACGTCACGCCAATACTCAGGCCGACACTACATCACATGTGGCGATCCAGGGCGGGGATGTCGTGAAGCAGGTGGTGGAAACCATGCGCTCTATTTCAGAAAGCTCGGGCAAAGTTGCCGAAATCATTTCAGTCATTGAAGGCATTGCATTCCAGACCAATATCCTGGCACTTAACGCCGCCGTTGAAGCCGCAAGAGCGGGCGAAGGTGGACGCGGATTTGCGGTCGTCGCCGGTGAGGTGCGTTCGCTGGCCTTACGCAGTTCAACCGCGGCCAAAGAGATCAAAGATTTGATCACACAGTCGGTCGAGCATGTGGCGAAAGGCTCAGGCCTGGCAAGAGAAGCCGGTAATACGATGGAGGAGATCGTGAAATCGGTGCAGGGCGTAACAACCATTATGGGCGAAATAACCATCGCATCGGACGAGCAGAGCAATGGTATCGGTCAGGTCAGCATTGCCGTTAGCCAGATGGATCAGGTTACCCAGCAGAACGCCGCGCTCGTTCAGCAGGTTTCCTCCGCCGCGCAGGGCATGCTGGAACAAACCGTGATGCTGCGCAACGCAGTGTCTATTTTCCGCACCGAAAGAAGCGGCACTCTTGCGGCGCCGGCTTTCCGATAACTGACGCGCTTTTCTTCCGATAACCGCGTTTTATCGCCTCACCCGGGCCAGCGCCTCGCTGGCCCGGCCATGTTACAGCATGATATATCACCGTACGCGGTCCCCGCGCATCCCCAATAAAAAGCATTTCACAAAGCGCCAATGATCACTAAAGTGAGCATAACCTCACTCACTACTGGCGCTATTATGTTTACGAAAACGTATCAGGTTGACGAAAAGCACATCGATTTTCAGGGCGTGGTGGACGGACTCTACTATCCGTTTTATATGGAATGGACACGTCACGCTTTTATGAAAGAGCACATTGGTGTCGATCTCGAAGAAGAGTTTACCGCGGGTCGTATTCATATGCTGCTGGAGTACACCCTGCGCTTCAAAAAGAGCCTGAAGAAAGGTGATGAGATGCAGGTGACCTGTACACTGGCGGCCAATGAAAAACGCAACCGCGTTAACTTCATCCAACAAATTCTGGTGAATAATGTCGTTTATGCCGAGGCGGTTTTCACCGGCACCTGTCTGGAAAACGGTCGCCCTGCCATCCCTGAATTTTTGCGCAGTGCAATACCGGATAACCCGTCATAACGCGGCTTCAGGCCGCTTCATTGCAGCACCATCCGCTCCCCGACACTGACAGTGTTGAGAGCGAAACCTACGCTGAGGGGCATGCGCATTGTTGACGTCACCGCATGCCCTTTGTGAATAGCGTGATGCACCTCACCAGACTTTAATTGTGTCCGTAATGTGACCTAAATATGACACGCGCGATGCCGATAACGTTAGTGGACCCGAGCCGATCGACCTCCCTGTAAACAGGTCGCTGTCTCTCCACTACGTGGTCAACTCTTTGACCTTTTTACGGCTATAAATGGAGAGTGCTATGTTTTCCTTTACGCGTTTTAAACCGGGCAAAACCCCGCTGAATGTCTCCGACGATCGGAGGAACGTACAGGCGATCAAAGCCTGTAGCGGCTGGATTGAATTTACGCCCGAGGGCATCATTCTTACGGCCAACCCGGTCTTCCTGGCGGTCACGGGCTACCAGCTCAGTGAAATTACCGGCCAGCATCATCGTATGTTCTGTAAGCCAGACTTTGTGCGCTCTCGTGAATATGCCGAATTCTGGGCAACCCTGGCATCAGGCCAGTCTTTCAGCGGCATCTTTGAACGCTACAGAAAAAATAAAAGTCTGCTCTACTTAAGCGCCAACTATTTCCCCGTGAAAGACAAACACGGCACCGTGAAGAAAATCATCAAAATCGCCAATGACATCACTGACCGGCACGAAGAGCTGACGCATAAAGAAGCGATTATTACTGCGTTGAACAACTCCATGGCGATGATCGAATTTACCCCGCAGGGCGAGATCCTCAACGCCAATAAAAACTTTCTGACGCTGATGGAATACGATCTTGCGGCGATTCAGGGTAAACACCACCGTATATTCTGTTTTGATACCTTTTACAAAGAAAACCCTGATTTTTGGCAGAAAATTCAACATGGACGCGCGTTCACCGGGCGTTTTGAAAGGGTAACGGCATCAGGAAAACGTGTCTGGCTTGAGGCCAACTACAACCCGGTTAAAGATGCTGCGGGGCACATTTATAAAGTGATTAAGCTGGCTTCGGATATCACCCAACGTGTCGTCACGGCGCAGGAGGTTGCGGATATTGCCATGAATACCTCTGAAAAAACGTCGCATCTCACCGCGAATACCAATGAGGTTCTGAGCCAAACGGTGCGAAATGCAGAATCCATGGCCTCTCAGGTAACAGCCGCTGCGGAGATCAGTGACAAACTGAATTATTCGGCCAAAGACATCAAAGAGATTGTCTCCACGATTCACAACATTGCCGGACAAACCAATATTCTGGCGCTGAACGCCGCCATTGAGGCCGCACGCGCGGGCGAAGCGGGACGTGGGTTTGCGGTAGTCGCGGAAGAAGTCAGACGTCTTGCCGCCTCCACCTCTCAGGCAACGCAGAAAATCAGCAAGGTGGTTGAAGAAAATGCCAGTCTTATCGGCGATATGCATCAGCAGCTTGATGGCATCAACAGTTTTCTCACGACGGAAAACGACAAGATGATTCATCTCTCAGACAGTATTCAGGAAATTTTCAGCGGTGTGAACGAATGCGTTACGGTGATTCATCGACTGAATGTGTGACGGCACAGGCGATGTTGCAGGCGGACATTGGCGACACCGCCTGAGATGTCATCGCCACGGCAGCGCCCCCCCCGCTGGCGCGTGATTGTTTGGCTCGTCAGTCCCTGCCACTATCCGCCCTCTACGCGCCTGTATTTTATTCTCGTCGCCTGCGCGTCAACCCGGCAGAGGCCCACCCGCTGGCGCGTGATTGTTTGGCTCGTCAGTCCCTGCCACTATCCGCCCTCTACGCGCCTGTATTTTAATTTCGCCGCCTGCGCGTCAGCACGGCAGAGGCCGGTACTGGGGATTGCGCTATCGCCGGTATCTTTTGCTGTCCGTCTGAGAAAGGGGTGCGGACGCCATTACCTTGCGCTGCGCTCCTCAGGTATTTCGTTGTCTTACGCAGAGCGCCTTCGCTTAAGCCGATGATAAAAACGCAGCTGGGTTGCCCGAAGTGAAATCAGTCCAGCTGAACGAACGCCTGTCAATCGAATCATCCCCCGATTCATTTGGATAACAAAAACGTCCCCAATGTTTTTTGTCATCATTCAACAAGTTATGATTAACAATTCCGCCGGTGTGCTGGCAATTTTTAATGGCTTCCTTCTTGAAACAGGCCGTCCGCTGCCCCTGCCGTTTTTTCAGTCGGAACAGCAAACATGGCGAGGGAACCCGCTAAATTACTGCTGCTCGCGTATTTTACGCCACCCTCTCATCTTCGGGCTGCACGCCAGGCAAGAAAGTCCGCGTGCTTATACCGCACTGGATCGCTTTGCCTGCCACTGTGATAAACATCACTTTTTTTAATCTATTTCTAAATATGAATCCATCAGTGCCGATAATCTAAGACGACCCGCGCCGGACGCTTTACTTTTCACAGGCAGCAAATTCCCCGACACAGGCCAAAATCGTTTGTCCCTTTTATCTGAAAAAGATGGAGAGCGTTATGTTTGCCCTGACACGTTTTATGCCCGGTAGCGCTTCATGGGGGTCCGCAGATGATCAGACCAACACGCAGGCGATCAAAGCCAACATTGGCTGGATTGAATTTACGCCTGACGGCAGCATCATTACGGCAAACGAGCCTTTTCTTGAACTGACGGGTTACACGCTCAACGAGATTGCGGGTCAGCACCATCGCCTGTTCTGCGATGATAACGTCGTGCGCTCCAGCGACTACGCGCATTTCTGGCAAACCCTGGGCGCCGGTCACTCCTTTAGCGGCATTTTTGAGCGCTTTCGCAAAAATCACAGCCGGCTGTATTTAAGCGCGACGTATTTTCCTGTGAAGGATCGTCACGGCGCGGTAAAAAAAGTCATCAAAATCGCCAACGACATTACTAATAAACATGAAGCGTTGAAGCATAAAGAAGCCATTATCACCGCCCTAAATAACTCTATGGCCATGATCGAGTTCACCCCGCAGGGCGAGGTTGTTGATGCCAATAACAATTTTCTGAAATTAATGGGCTACCCGCTTGATGGCCTCAAGGGCAAACATCATCGTATGTTTTGCTATGATGAATTTTATAAAGAGCACCCTGATTTTTGGCAAAAGATCCAGCAAGGCCGGGCTTTTACTGGACGTTTTGAGCGGGTCACCGCCTCAGGCAAACGCGTCTGGCTGGAAGCCAGCTACAACCCTATAAAAGATGATGCAGAGCACGTTTATAAGGTCATCAAACTGGCATCTGATATTACCGAACGTGTTGAGAATGCTAAACGGGTTGCTGACATTGCCGTCACAACGTCGGAAGAGACGTCTCAGATCACCTTTAATGCGAATGATGTACTGGGTGAAACCATCCGCAATGCGGAATCGATGTCGTCACAGGTCAGTGCGGCAGCAGAAATTGGCGATAAGCTCAATCATTCTTCGATGGATATTAAAGAAATCGTCTCGACGATCAACGCCATCGCCGGGCAAACCAATATTCTGGCGTTAAACGCCGCGATTGAGGCGGCACGTGCAGGCGAAGCGGGGCGTGGATTTGCCGTGGTGGCCGAGGAGGTCCGGCGACTGGCGGCCTCGACATCGCAGGCGACGCTTAAAATCACCAGAGTGGTGGAAGAAAATACCACCCTTATTGAAAACATGACCCAGCAACTTGAAGAAATTAAACGCTTTCTTACTGCCGAGAATGACAAAATCAGCAACCTCTCGCGCAGTTTTCAGGAGATTAATCGCGGGGTGAATGAATTCGTGACGGTTATTCATCGGCTCAATGTATAGACGTGGGAAAGTCATGCCAGCGCTGAATACGCTGGCTTCTTCTTGCCCTGGCTAACAGGACAAATACGATCCGCTGCGCCCCGCCGATTAGGTTGCGTCCCGCAGGCTGAATGCACCCAACCCGGCCAAGAACGCCGGCGCGCGGTTCCTCTTCTGGACATCATACTCTCCCTTCATCTTTTAGTCACAGACATTCGCCAGGATGGCCGATTGAGATGCGCGTCCCCTTGATTAACCAGCACGATGATGCCGGGATCTGTGCTCCCGCGCAGGTGTGTTATCGCCCCCTCATCATTGCATCAGGCTTCTGCTGTCCTGTGACATCCCGGCCAGACAGAGAAGACGTCCTCTCTACATGCCCGTGCAAGATCGCACAGGCGAGGAACCCATTAATGATTTTGCCGGAATCTGCTCAATACTGAGGTAGGACGATGACAACACGGAGAATGCTGTTGAAAGGTACGATTGCCACTCTAGGCGGTATGGCCGCCGCCCGCGCTATTGGTGCGGAACACCGCCCTAACGACGTGGGCCGTAAGTTTGCCGCGGACGGCCGGGTTCTGCCGTTTAGGGGAAACACGATTATTTGCCATCTGCCGCAGCAAGGTGAAGGCTCGGAACCCTTCGATGCCCTGCTTGATGTCTATCGTGAGTTACCCGGTGAAAGCTGGTCACGAAAGGTCACCGCGCTGCCTCCCTCCAGTTATCATATGACCGTTTTCGGCGGTGCCAACGACAAGGAAAGACGCTATCCCCTGTGGCCTGCTGGGTTGGCTCTTGATATGCCTATGGAAGAGTGCGATCGGATCCTGGCTGAGCGCCTGCGGTCGTTTAAGCTGGGTGAAGATGCCGCGCCATACCGCATGCGCGTTAATCCGGAGGCGCCCTCTGCGCATGAAACCCCGTTAACGCTGCGCCTGTTAACGGCCGATGCAGATACGGAGAAGCGCTTGCGCCAGTTGCGCGATCGCCTGTCTGAAGTCACCGGCATTCACGAGCCGGGCCACGATCGTTACCAGTTTCATATTACGCTGGGATATCAGGTTGCGCCGTTAACCGACGACGAAGATGCCGCCTGGCGACATTCACTGGCAAACTGGAAAACCATGATTGCCCAACGCGCGCCGGTTATCACGCTCGGCAATCCCGAGTACTGCCTGCTGAATGATATGTTTGCTTTTAAGCGCCAGTTTTATCTGTCGTGAATCTGCCCTGCGGGAAATGCGCGAGGCCCTTTCTTCGCGCTTCCCTTATACATCCTGGTTTTACGAAAAAAGCCTTACCTATACATCGTGGCTGAATCGTTTACAGATTTTTGACTACTGCCGATAAAAAGATGACTTAACACCATTAAAAAGCATTTTAAATGTGAGCAACATCCCACTAACACGCTTAATCCTTCCTCATTTTCCAGCAGGTGAGGAAAATCACGTTTCCGTTACGTCCGAATCAGTAAATTCCTCTGATGATTGAAAAAACGATTCAGCTAAAGGGGTAAATGATGAAGACAAAACTCGCACTGACGGTATTAGCCGTGATGATTTCTGGTTCTGCGTCTGCCAAAACCTGGGTGCTGACGAGTGCTGAACAAGGCACAGACAAAGGAAACTGGCAGGTTAACAGCAGCGAGCTGAAATTCCAGGGCAAGCCGTTCAGCATTGAGCAGAAAGTGTTGCACGGCGGTAAGCAGGAAGGCAGTAAGATCCTGGAGATTCGAAGTCAGGATGGCCTGACCATCACGCTCGTTCCCACCCGGGGAATGAACCTGCTCCGCGTGGAAGGCTTTGGCACCCGACTGGGCTGGGATTCACCGGTTAAAGAGGTGGTGAATCCCGCTTTTATCAACCTTGAAAGTCGCAATGGCCTGGGCTGGCTGGAAGGGTTCAACGAGATGATGGTGCGCTGCGGCTATGAATGGACCGGCCATCCTGTTAACGACAAAGGCCGCATCTATACGCTGCACGGCAAAGCTGGAAACACGCCGGTCTCACAGCTTGAAGTCGAGGTGGCGGATGCGGCCCCGCACGAAATCCGCATCCGCGGTTTGATCAAAGAGAGCACCTTCAAGAAAGCCGATCTCCAGACGTGGACGGAATTGCGCTATGTACCGGGCAGCAATCAGTTCAGCCTGCATGACGTGCTGACCAACCATTCCGATTACCCACACGATTACGAGATTATCTATCACAGCAACTTCAGCACGCCAATTCTGGAAGAAGGCGCACGGTTTCTCGCCCCGATGTCGCAAATCAGTCCGTTTAATGACTATGCCAAAGCCGGTTTGAAAAACTGGCAAACTTATCAAGGCCCTACAAAAGACTTCGATGAAATGGTGTTTAACATCAAGCCGCTGTCTGACAAGGATCATCAGACCCTCGCCGCCGTAGTGAATAAAGCCGGAAACAAAGGTGCCTCTATCCAGTTTGATACTCAACAGCTGCCGCTGCTGACCCTGTGGAAAAATACCGATACGCTGAAACAAGGCTATGTCACCGGGATTGAGCCCGGCACCAACTATGCCTATCCGGTGACCATTGAACGAGAACAGAAGCGCGTGAAACAGCTGGCACCGGGCGCGAGTGCAACCTTCGATCTGACCTATACCTTGCTGCATAACAGCGAGCAGGTGAATGCGGTGGAAAAACGCATCCAGGCGATTCAGGGCGATACGAAGATTGACGAAAATGCTACGCCGATAGCGACAGAGTAAAACATCCTGCCTTTCTGCCGGGAAATTTGTCGTCTCTCAGAGCGGACAGATGATGAATCACACTTACGGGCATAATTGCCCGTAAGTGCATCAACGAAGCCTGGGCGCGTTTACTTCTACGCCCTGTTGGCTGTTCCTCATAATGCTGTTTCTGCGAACCGAAGATGCATGAGATATCATCGATAAATCAGCGGGTTAAACCTCACAGGCGAGGCGCTTTACTTCAAGGAATGTTGAATCAGTTGGATGCTGTTTTTAATTTCATGCTGAATCTTGTTCTCATCCCAGTCCGCCAGTTCTGGCGCAAAAGGTTCAAAGGCATAAATGCCTTTATAGCCTCGTTCTTCAAGCTGTTTAACCTGGCGACAGGTGAACAGGCGATCTTCCGGCGTCAACATTATGCGCTCGGCATCTGTCAGGCTTTCACGCGGACGTTTGTCCTCCACGCCCGACAGGTGAACCAGACCAATTTGGGCGATATCCACCTGACTGAATTCGGCGTCAGCATCGGGATAGAGATAATGATGGAAGGTGTCGATTAATAATTTAAAGGGAACATGGGCATCGCGAATAAGCTTCTGCGCCTGCGCTGCCGAACGCAGCGAGCTTTGTGGGAAGCCGAGTGGCTCAACCAGTCCGGTTATTCCATAGGTCGCGAACAGCGGTGCCAAATCGCGCAGTGCGTTTAATGTTACCTCTGGCGCAACCGACGAGCCGTCGTTCAGGGGACAAAGCACCAGCGAACGCGCCCCCACCGCTTTCGCATCGGCCAGCAAGGATTCGGTCAGTTGGCGAACCTGTTCCGTACGCTGATTGAAGGGATAAACGGCATTTATGGTAATAATGTCAATGCCATAACGTTCAGCCAGTGCGCAAACCTGGGCAGCACTCAGGTTGTCCATCACGTTACCGCTGGGCAAGTCGTTACGAAGTTCCACCTTATTCAACCCTAAACCGTTCACCAGCCTGAAGAAGGCTTCAATGCTCAGCGAGGGGGCGATCTTTCTGTTAATACAAAAACGTTCTGCGGCGATGGTCATGCGACTCTCCTGAACCCGGTAACATCAAGCGAACCCAATGGGATAATAAAAATATTTATTTCATTTTAGATTAAAAGGAAAATAAAGTTCTTTGATGACACTCGCAAATACGTTAACGCCCGGTTAAATAACCCAGAAAATAAAGAATAAACCCCACCATTTCTCTTAATTAACAACTAACTGTTCATTATTCTTTTCCTGACAAGAATGGGCAGGTTCACGTGAAAAAATGCATCCCTGATGAAATGGAAATTTCATTTCATTTAAATGCCCTTAAGCACCCTGCGAGGACAGCGACAGTCAGGTGTGAATCTTTTGCCGGTGTCAGGCCAGTACCTGATTATCGCGGGTTAGGTTATTAGTGGAGATCAGCCATCCAGCAGCTAACCGGCGTTAACACCATTATGTATTATGCCCCCACCGTGCTGGAGTCAGTCGGTATGTAGTATAACGCCGCGCTTTTTGCCACCATCGCCAATGGCGTGGTGTCCGTCCTGATGACGTTCGTTAGGATCTGGATGCTGGGTAAAGTGGGTTGCCGAACCATGGTGATGACGGGACAGTTTGGTTGCACCGCCTGCCTAATCTTTATCGGTATGGTGAGCTATCTGCTGCCTGAAACGGTTAATGGTCAGCCAGATGCGCTACGGCCTTATAGGGTACTGGCGGGCATGCTGATGTTTCTCAGTTTCCAGCAGGGTGCCTTATCAACCGTGACATGGTTGTTATTGTCAGAGATATTTCCGACGCGACTGCGTGGCATCTTTATGGGCGGTGCCGTATTCGCCATGTGGATAGCGAACTTCCTGATCTCTCTTTTCTTCCCTCTTCTTCTTGTCTGGGTCGGTCTGGCGAGTACGTTCTTTATTTTCGCCGCCATTGGACTCTTTGGTGCCATTTTTGGCATCAAATGCGTGCCGGAAACCCGTAACAGAAGCCTGGAGCAGATCGAGCATGATCTTAAGGGCTGGCTTGATGATGAAAATCGCCATACGGCCGACCATGCCGTTTTCGTTTCAAAAAGCCGCTAACGGCACAGGCGCTTAAGAGTTGGTAATCGCCTGTGCCGTAATGAGGACGTTTAAGGGATGATAGTGCTCAATGTTATCTGACGATGCCCCGTGGATGATCGCGTTCCAGTCAGTAAACCGTCATCTCAACGCTGCGCGGGGCATGACGAATATTGATCACCTTTTGCGCCACCATCTGAGGCGTCATGCAGTATAACCGCCCCGGATACAGAGACAGGCTGATATCCGGGGCGTTATTAATTACCGTCAGGCGCTGTGCTAAGCATCGGTGTTCTCCCTACGGACTCATTTAGGGGAAAGCCGTTAGGCCGAAAAGCGACAAGGACGATCAAGCTCGTCCAGTTTCTTTTCCACCAGCCACTGAAACGCTTTGCCATCCGGGCGGGAATAAAGCGCTTTTCTCACCGGCACCAGCGCCACCCACTTCTGGGCAATCGTCATTTTTTTAACGTCGGACAGCGGCAGCCCATGACTTTCGCTAATCGCCCGATTAACGGCCTGTTCGGCAGTGATGTCCTTCCAGTTACGGTTACGCTTCAGCGCCTCGCCAAACCACAGCAGGCGAAAACTCTGGTGACGTTCGATAAGCCCTTTCATCGCACTGACGCGCTGCCAGAACGTTTTACTGAGGGTATCAATGACATCCTCAGGAAAGAAAGAATCCATGGTGGTTCTCCTTTGCAGATGAATGTTCAGGTCAGTATGTGCACCGCTCTCTGTTATATCGGCATATGACCGTCAGAGTGACAGTAACGCATAGCAGGAATGATAAGCGTGTCACAGGTAAAAAACGCGCCTGTTTACAGCCTTTTACGTCCTTTACACTATCTAACGAGAGATATCATGGTGTGACCACGGCGCGGTATAGCCCCCTTGTAAGCGAGCTGTTAGCCATCAAAGGCTGCGCCATAACCTTCAGGCGCTTTGCATCCTTTTACTGCGGGTATTTCAGCAATTCACCCGGCGGTTTTATCAGAAACGACGCGCCTGCGGTGGCAGTCGCCCGGTTGCAGTTTGTTTCCCTGAGAGGAGCGCACATCCAAAAACTGAACCGGCTTACCCTGTTCGTTATCAAGCAGAACAGAATAGGTTTCCCCTTGTTCAAACATATAACGCTCTCCCCATTGCCGCATCGCCACAACAATGGGGAAAACGGAACGCCCCTTTTCCGTCAGGACGTATTCCCTGTAGGCGCTGCCATCCGATGCTGGCAAAATGTCGAACACGCCGATATCGACCAGATGTTTCAGGCGCGAAGCCAGGATGTTTTTGGCAAGCCCCAGGTTTTTTTGAAACTCACTGAATCTCCGCACATCATCAAATGCCTCGCGGATAATCATCATGCACCAGCGCTCACCAATCGATTCCAGCGTCCGCGCAACGGGACATTCGCTGGTTCTTAGCGATTCCTGTTTTGCCATGGGTGTTCTCCCTGTCAGTCTGTCTACTGATGTAAGCTTAATTCCCGCATTTAACAGTTGCAAAAAAAAACCACTCTTGTTACTTCTATAAGCAACCTAGTTTTAAAAAGAAACCAGAATAAAGGCACCTTATGGCAGGTAAGGCAAGTACGTGTCGCAATGACGGGACGAAAACCGCATCGACCAGTGTCACTGCGCTGAGTTCAGGGATGACGATGCTATTTTCATTGACCTGTGCACTGGCGGTAGCCAATGTGTATTCTGCGCAACCGTTACTCCAGTCGATGGCGACAAGCCTGAAAGTCTCGCCCGCTATGATCGGCAGCATTGTTACTGCCACACAGGCGGGCTATGCCATCGGCTTGCTTTTTCTGGTGCCGCTCGGGGACTGGATGAACCCTAAACGCGTAGTGATGACGCAGTTGTTATTCTCCGTTGTGGCGTTAGTTATGGCGGGGTTATCACGCAGTGTCACGGTCCTGCTCTGCGCCGTGCTGGTTATTGGCCTGATGGCCGTGGTGGTGCAGCTTATCGTAGCGTGGGCAGCGAGACTGGCGACACCACAAAAACGAGGCCAGGTGATTGGCACCCTGACCAGCGGAATTGTTACAGGCATCCTGTTATCCCGTTTTATCTCAGGCGCCATTGCCGATATCGCCGGCTGGCGGGCTGTTTATCTCACCTCTGCCTGCCTGATGTTGCTGATTACCTGTTTCGTCTGGAAAGTGATGCCATCGCCCCCGCCACGGCCCTGCAGGCCCAGTTACCTCTCCCTGCTGAAGTCGGTTTTTCGGTTGTTTATCACGGAACCTCAACTGCGAAAACGTGGGATGATTGCGCTCCTGATCTTCGCGGCTTTCAGCATGCTGTGGACAACCATGGTAATGCCACTTACGGCACTTTCCCTGACACATACCCAGACAGGTATGTTTGGCTTAGCCGGAATGGCTGGCGTGCTCGCGGCATCACGCGCGGGCAAGTGGGCTGACAGAGGATTTGCCCAACGCACAACAGGGTTAGCATTGGCACTATTGGTGTTCTCATGGCTGCCTGTCGCATATGTCGAAAACTCTTTGTGCTGGCTGGTGGCAGGCATCATCGCGCTGGACTTTGCGGTGCAGGCCGTTCATGTCTCCAGTCAGAGCCTCATCATTGCAGCCAGACCCGCAGCAGCAAGCCGTCTGGTCGGTGCTTATATGTGTTTTTATTCGCTGGGCAGCGCAGCAGGCGCCCTCATTGCAACGCAACTGTATGCCTACTGGGGATGGCAGGCCGTCTGCCTTGCCGGTGCCTCGGTCAGCGCGTGTGCCTTTCTTATCTGGTCAGGATCCCGTTAATCATGAAATACCCACATCTTCTGCTCGCCATCCTGGTTACCGCAATCTGGGGCGTAAACTTTTCCGTCATTAAACTTGGCCTGCACACTATCGATCCCTTCATACTGGCAGCCATTCGCTTCACGCTGAGTGCCCTGCCTGCCCTTTTTTTTATCAAAAAGCCCGATGTGCCGTGGCGTTACCTCATCGGTTACGGCCTGATTTTTGGCATCGGCTTGTGGGGGCTGGTCAATCTGGGAATCAAAACAGGCTTGTCTGCCGGGATAGCATCGCTTGCGCTGCAGTTCAGCGCTTTTTTTACCTTATTGCTGGGCAGCCTGATATTCCGGGAGCGCCTCAGTCGCTATCAAATCACCGGTTTTGTTATCGCCTGTGCGGGTTTACTGAGCATTGTTTTTGTAACGGATGGCTCGGTTACACTGAGCGGTATGCTGCTGGTCATGGCCGGTGCGCTTGCCTGGAGCGTCGCCAACATCATTATTAAAAAGGCAGGCACAAAACAGGTATTCGCCTTTCTGGTATGGTCGAGCGCATTTTCGCCGCTACCGCTTTTTGGCCTGGACTGGCTGGTTAACGGTAGCAGCGGCTTTACAGAGATGTTTAGCCACATGGACAACCGCGCGTTGTTGTCTGTTTTGTTCCAGGTCTATCCCAATACACTTTTCGGCTACTGGATATGGAATTCGTTACTCAAGCAGTATCCGGTTTCCACAGTCGCACCGCTTTCACTACTGGTGCCGGTCTTCGGGATTTTAGGTTCCATGATGATATTCGGCGAGCATATCTCACCGCAAAAAATGCTTGCTCTGCTGTTGATTATTATCGGGCTAACGGTCGGGTTGTATGGTCAGCGACTCGTCCAGCGCGTTCAGTTGCTGCCGCGCAAACGCTAGAAATACCTCCAGCGCGGCGCTACGGGGCCGGCCGGAAGGCACCTGCAACTGCAGATTGCGCTGGCTTAATTGATCGATGCCGACGGAGCGCAAAACCAGTCCGTGCGCTTCGGCTTCCTGTATCACGCTGAACGCACTGCAAATGGTGACGGCTAATGGCGTATGCAGCAGGAACTGGAACAGGGTTGAGAAATTGTCGCAGGTCACGACCGGTTCAATCAGATTGCCGCTCATATGGCTTGCCAGCTCGAACAGCTGTCGTACCGTGGTGTTTTGCTGCGGCAGTGCCAGTGGATAGTGGCTGATATCGCTGAGCGTTACCTGCGGCGCGCTGGCCAGTGGATGACCCTGATGCATGACTAACAGCACCGGTGCAGGCCAGGAACCGAGGATCTCAACCCCGTGCTCAGCGTGCAGGCTGAACTGCAGCGCCAGGTCGCAGTCGCCATTACGTATCAGTTCTGATACGCCCTGTGGGCTGGCGACCTTGATCTCAAAAAGGATGCCGGGATTATTCTCCCGAAATGCGGCGATCATGCGGGGCAGCAACGTGAAGGCCAGGCCATCGGTACAGACCAGTCGAATCAGGGTGCGGCGTACTGCTTTTAATCCTTTGATTTCCGCCAGCGCGTATTCCATATCCAGCATATTTTTGCGCACGTGATGGGCAAAAATTTCCCCGGCTTCATTCAGCACCATGCCGCGCGCGTGGCGATCAAACAGCGGCACGCCCACCTGCGCCTCCAGCCGCTGAATTTGACGACTGATCGCCGATACCGCAATAAACAGCTGCTCGCTTGCCGCACTGAGCGATCCGGCATTGGCGACGGCAAGAAAATAGCGGATTTCATTACTGATCATGCGAACGCCTTTTGCTGGTGCATGCCTCGAAAACGGGCAGGCAGCTTTGCTTTAAAAGCAAATCTTACTCGATAAATTGATAATTGTGGCAAAGCAGCGTTTCGGAAATGATGGGAAAACCATAATACGAATAAAAGACGAGCAAACATGACAGCCCAACAAGCGGTAGACCAGGCCACCGCCTGGTTCGACAGTGGGGAATTTCAGCAGGTTCTGGCGCGCCGCGTTTCGCAGCGAACTGAGAGCCAGCGCCAGGATCGCGACAGTGAATTACACCACTATTTACACGACGAAATCGGCCCACAGCTAAGTGCGTTGGGTTTCACCCTCCACTTCATCGAGAACGCCGAAGCGGCCCATCGTCCTTTTCTGGTGGCGGTGCGCATCGAAGATCCTGCGCTCCCTACGCTGCTGAGTTACGGCCATGGCGATGTGGTGTTCGGCGATGATGAAAACTGGCGTGAAGGATTAATGCCCTGGCAGCTCGTTGAAGAGGGCGATCGCTGGTATGCCCGCGGCAGCGCAGATAATAAAGGTCAGCACTGCGTGAATCTGGCCGCGCTGGAACAGGTGTTTCTCGCACGCGGCGGACGTCTGGGCTTCAACTGCAAGCTGCTGTTTGAGATGGGCGAAGAGATCAGCTCACCCGGCCTGGCGCAGCTGTGCCGGCAGCACGGCGATCTGCTGAAAGCCGATCTGTTTATCGCCTCGGATGGCCCGCGCCTGAATGCGGTGCAACCTACCCTGTTTCTGGGATCGCGCGGTGCCGTGAATTTCCGCCTGACGGTGACGGCCCGTGATAACGCCTATCACTCTGGCAACTGGGGCGGTTTGCTGAGCAATCCCGGCACGCAGCTGGCCAACGCCATTGCCGCGCTGGTTAACGCACAGGGCGTACTTCAGGTGGAAGCACTGAAGCCTGACTCACTGTCGCCGCAGGTACGTGACATTCTCAGCCAGATCAACGTGGGCGGGATGCCGGGCGATCCCGAGATCGATCCGAACTGGGGCGAACCCGCATTAACGCCAACGGAACGCCTGTACGGCTGGAACACTCTGGAAGTGCTGGCCTTCCTGACCGGCAATCCTGCGCGCCCGATGAACGCCATTCCGGGTGAGGCAACGGCCGTCTGTCAGCTGCGCTTTGTGGTAGGCACCGACTGGGAAAAGCTGGCGCAGCACGTCAGCGAACATCTGACGCAGCACGGCTTTGGCTATGTGAAGGTCGAGTTCCTGCGCGGATCGCCGGCAACCCGCCTTGATCCCACCGATCCGCTGGTCGACTGGGTGCTGGCCAGCATCGCCGAAACCAGCGGTAAGAAACCGGCTCTGCTGCCCAACCTGGGTGGTTCGCTGCCCAACGAGGTGTTTTCTGACATCCTCGGCCTGCCCACATTGTGGGTGCCGCACTCCTATCCCGCCTGCGGCCAACACGGCGTGAACGAACATATGCTGAAGTCGATTGCGCGTGAAGGTCTGCAAATCATGACCCGACTGTTATGGGACTTAGGCGAGCAAGGCCGCGAACTGGTGGCGAAGCATCGTCAACATGCCGTAGGTGCCGCATGAGCACGTTCAACACCGCTGCACCGCTGCACGCGAATAAACCCAGCCTGCATAAAACCCTTTTCGCCACCTGCATCGGTAACGCGCTGGAGTGGTTTGATATTGCGGTTTACGGCTTTTTTGCCAGCTATATTGCCCATGCGTTTTTCCCGACCAGCGATCCGTCCGTTTCTATGCTGCTGACCTTCGGCAGTTTCGGTGTCTCCTTCCTGATCCGGCCATTGGGCGCGATTGTGTTGGGTAACTATGCCGATCGCCACGGGCGTAAAAAAGCGCTACTGCTCTCCATCAATCTGATGATGCTGGGCGGTGCCATCATTACGTTTATGCCGGGCTACGAACACATTGGTCTGGCTGCGCCCTTGTTGATTCTGCTGGCGCGTCTGATACAAGGCTTCTCTGCCGGTGGCGAATTTGGTAGCTCGACGGCGTTTCTGGTCGAGCATTTTCCCGAGCGCAAAGCCTTTATCGCCAGCTGGCAGTTCGCCACGCAAGGGGCAAGTACCCTGATGGCATCGGCCTTTGGTCTGGGATTAACGAAAATCCTGACGGAAAGCGAGATCCAGGACTGGGGCTGGCGCATTCCTTTTGCCTTTGGTCTGCTGATCGGCCCGCTGGGGATCTATATTCGCCGCCACGTACATGAACCTGCCAGCTTCGCCACCCGGCAGCCCGAGGTCGCCCCGCTTAAGCGCCTGTTTGGTCGCCAGAAAGAGCTGATGCTGCTGGCGATTGGCCTGATGGTTATCTCTACGGCGGTTAACTACATGCTCAACTATGTGCCGACCTACGCCACCCGCAATCTCCACCTGCCCGGCTCTGTGGCCTTTACCGCCACCTTGCTGGCGGGGGTGATCCTGACCGTGGTGACGCCGATTATGGGCCTGTGGGCAGAGCGCGTGGGCCGGGTTCCGCTGATGTGGGGATCGCTGATTTTACTGATTGTCACCATCTACCCTGCCTTTAAGCTGGTGGTGAATCACACCACGCCCACCACGCTGATCGTGCTGGTCTGCTGGATGGCGTTGCTCAAGTCGATTTACTTCTCCACGGTACCCTCGGTCATGGCCGATCTGTTTCCTATGGGCACGCGCGCCAGCGGCATGGCGATCAGCTATAACGTGGCGGTGACGGTATTTGGCGGATTTGCGCCGCTGATCTGCACGCTGTTGATCACCGCCACCGGCACCAGCCTGGCTCCCGGCTATTACCTGATGGCGATGTCGGTGCTGAGCGGCCTGGCGCTGCTGCGAAGCCAGAAGCGGGTGACGTGAGAGGACAGGTGCACAGGGTTGTGCACCTGACGGATTTTATCATCGTGATGAACAGACAGCATGTTTTTGGAAAGAGATTCCCATTTTTGTCATCCATGTCAGATTTCCGCTGTTCGTCATGGCAACCTTAATCATTTACACGTTATGGCGCATGGTTCATCTTTACGGTGTGGTCAGCAACTCGGTTCGATTTCAGCATGACCGGGCTTCACTCTTTTTGTTGCATCATGCCCAGTCATTGAAGTGTGTACCTCTCTCATAACAAGGATGATGGGATGACAATCTCTAAGGAAAAGACCAAAACAAATCAGTACCAAATCCGACTTTCTCACGAGTTTCGGACGCAGCTCGAAGAACAGGCGTGTGAGGATGGTGACGTCAACCTGGCGACGTGGATAAAGCGGGTACTGCGGAAAGAGCTTAAGGTAAGGGGCATTGAGCCGAAGGGGAATTTAGGTTGGAGTTATTTCGCTTTAACGGCATTATTATTGTTGTCTCAACAACCAGCCAATGTTTCAGCTGCCAGAGATAAATGCTTATGCGGTTGCCAGTTTTAGTTGACTACTACAGTGCTGACGAATAATGGATACGTAGAGTAAAATTACCCCAAAGTGATCTCGAAGCAGTAGTTAATAAAGAGGGTATGGTTAAAAGTAAAGATTACATAGCTAAATGGCTTTAGACAGGTGAGGATTTATAATGAGTGCAGTAAAAGTTGCAATTAATCCATAGGACTTCACTCTTTATAAATTTGATGACTCTACTTATATAATGAAAGTCATATTTAGTGAAGGCGAGTATAAAGTTGATGTGGAGAGGTTTTTTATTTTAACTGATTATTTTTCTGGGTTTGAATATAACATCTAAAAATTAAAAAAAATCTCTCAAGAGATAAGAAGTGACTATAATAAGCACAAGCATAGAGAAATTAATAAGATTCACTTTAATATTCTTTTAAAGTTTTTTTAACAAGTTTACCACTATGAATCGCCACGGATAATCCAGACACTTCTGAGCCGTTGATAATACTGGTTTTCATATTCTGTCGGTGACATCTGATCGCTCGAACCATGCCGACGCTTACTGTTATAGAACATTTCGATGTAATCAAAAAAATCGCTACGGGCTTCCTCCCTTGTAAGTACACCTTTTTAGTTCCACGCACTTTTTGAGATTTCCGGGTTTTCAGTTATCAGCCGGTATTCTTCCGGCGTCAGGTTATTCAGGGATTCATGAGGGCGCTCGCTTTTATATTCCATCAGCCAGCGCTCTAGAATTTCCTGTGCTTCATTCAGGGTTCTGAACAGATAAAAACCCAGTATTTCTGTCCAGTACGTCCCGCAGAATCGCTCGACAAAGGCATTATGCGTTAGCTTGCCAGGCCTGATAAACTCTGGCATCACACCATGCTCTTCTGCCCATTGTGCCAGCTCAGCGAGACCCGCTCCAGGCAATTAACCATATCCGCACCCTCAGCGGATATCCGCGGTTCGCCACTATCCTGTCCAGTCCCCTGATGACACGTTGGGCTGTGATATTCAGGTCAATTCGAACGCCAGTACTTCGCTGTTAAAATCACCCAACCCATTTTAGGTCCGGAAGCGTCTTCCGCATACCAGCGCATCGTGCATAAAATAGATGGACCCGCTCTGGTTCATTGCCTCTGGCGTAGGCAGCGAGCCTGGATTACTCACCGGCAAAGCGCTGTTTTCCCTTATGGCGAAAATTCAGGTTCAGCAGGCAATAAATCCGGTAAACGCGCTTATGGTTCCAGCTATTGCCCTGCATGCGCAGCACCTGAAAAAGCTTTTAAAGCCTTATCGCGGATAGCGTTCAGCCGTCACGGTCAGTGCCATAATGGCCGGCTCATCACGTCGCGTATCCGGCTGATATCGAAATACCGTCCTGCTCAGCGAAAATATCCTGCAGGCATGACGTCATCTCATAGCAAACTGCGCGGTCAGACAGCTGACTACCTGACGCTTTATCGCTGGTTTTAACATTTATTTTAAATAACGTCTTTCAATGCCGACACTCGAGACTCAGGTCCACAAACATCGGTTTTAGCCGGCGGTTTACATTTTCGAGGTCTTTCATGTTTTTGATATCACAGGCCTCTGAAATTCCGACTTCGCGGCAGACATGTTTCACGGACTTCAGAACGGCAAAGATCTGGTGTTCGATGAATCGGGCTTTGCGCATGACAATCTCCTCCGGTAAAATAATTATTATGCCGAAAGATCTCTAAAGTTGAATGGTCCGCTTTGACGTGATGCTGACAGCTAAATATGATACTATCTATTATTAAATCTTAAATGAATTTTTAAAAAGTGCTTGCTGCAGAAGAATTGATGGTTAAGAGCTAAGTCTAACTTATTAATGGCAAGAAGCATTTAATTTTGATAACATCACAAACATTGTTCTTTTAAACTCTTTTTATACCAACTGCATTTGTGGGAGGCAAAATGAACAATTATTGGCATCAATTCGTAGACACATGATATTTATCAATGCGAAGTAACATTGAGGCAGATTACAACTCCCCTCTGAACATCGAAACTCCCATTAACTCAGAACATCTAAATATCTACAGACCTTCAAAAACATTGCCTACGAGTTAAATAAATATAATACCACGTATAGTCTCACCATAGCTAACCAATAATATAGATCATTTTTTGAAAAAATTAATTCCACACCAGGGAGGGCAACCATCTTTAAATTAATCAATTACTACCCCACTCTGTTTACTATAATAATTAATCATCATACTTATCAATTAATTCTAATTTTTTTGACAACCTCAAAATAATACAGTTAATTATTTTATTTCCCCAATAAACTTATAGTTTTCTATTTTAAAACTGCATATTACAAATACATGTAAATTTAAATATATTTTTCGAATAACTCCTTACTCTCATTTATGCCATGAATAATTCTTTCTGAGTATATTTCTAATTCAGTATTTTTGATCCTCTCTAATAGTTCACATTGATCTTCACCCCATATTGTGGCCCTTCCTGTGTTGGTTTTTCGAGATTTCATTTTTTGGACGAAACCAAATTCTTTTAAACCTGTTTCAAGTTTCAAATGAATTGGCATCTCAATGACTTCGTTTTCATGATTTAATTGTGAAGAAAATTTATTATAAATTTTACTTTCCAAATCCAATTGATATAAATTTTCATTACAAGCATATCCAGTAGCTCTGATTGTTCCATTATACCTCGCATTAATTTCTATAACTACCAAATCCTGATGTGTTTTTATAAACTCAACCTCTATCCATCCATTAAAGATATTGGTATTACTAATTTTACTTAATATGGCATTTATTTTTTCATTTAAGCTTTTATTTTTTAGCTTGCTAATATACCTGAATTTGTCCATTGCGTGCCCGCTATGAATATCAGTTTCGCCTTTAAACATTATCGGGGAGGCTATATAAAACCCATTTAGCATATAAGCGTTTACAGAAAACTCAAGTCCTTTCAGAAACTGTTCTACATACCAATCAGTTACCTCATGAGGGAGTTTATATATGTCATCAAATCTTTGGCAATAAAATTGATTTACACCACCTGCTCCATTGTTAGCTTTACAGACTATAGTTCCACCATTATATTCAAGGAAATCATGTATTTCTTTTTTTGTGTTACATTGAAGCCCTTTGGGAATACTAACACCCAAAAATGCCATTAACTCTTGCGTGATGCTTTTATAAGCAGCTGTAGAAAAAGCATTTTCATTCATGCCTAGATAGATGTTTCTTAATCCTGCCAACTCAACAGCTTTTAATTCAGCGAACGAGTTGATTTCAGAACCGGAAGTGCTCCATATAAAATCAATTTCATTCCCAAGCTCCATTAATCTTACAGAGTAAGAATCTATCTTATCGTAGTACTCATATTTTAAACCTAAGCTAAGTTCATTTATTTTTGGAGTATAGAAAATTAGTGATCTTTTTAATCCAAACTCATCGCATGCCATAGAGGATAAATCACTATTAAAATGCGACGTAATAATTAAACTTTTCATCATTTTACACCTTTAGTTATGCTACTTTAATTTCATCCATAGAAAAATGAACGTTTATAAAATACTAACTCAATAGCTAAAATGGTTATAAAGAGTAACTAAATGCCAGATTTAAATTTCTAACTCGCACTAAATAAGTATGTAGTTTCGATATCTTAAATATAATAATACATGCACTGTGAGCCTGACGGCAAGCCGTCAATACATGTCCTTTGGCTGGAATCGCCTTTACTAACAAGTGTCTAATATGTAAGCCAAACCTGAATTAATACTACATCAAGACGACCAGAATGACCACAAATCGGCATTAGTTTTATCAAAAAATACGATATCAATGCTAGCTGTTGTCATCATAACAACTGCCTATGTTCCAGTGAATTGAGAGAAACGCCTTGGGGTAACCACATCCAAATGTCATCATTACCTGAGAGATGACGCTATCGGGCGGTAACAAATCCGTTTAACCTTTAAAATAGAGCACCGGTCCTTTTCTACTTCACATCACACTCCCATACACCTGTTTTACTCATCTGGCATTTTGTGCCTGATTCTCACTTCAAAAAAATAATTTTACTCTGGGAAGGTTCCCTTTTTATTAAGGAATCGTACCTATGCATTACATCAGGATGACTAATCCTCTTATGTTACTGAATTATGATTAGACGGCTTCTGCAAAAATTATAGTGCATTACGTAAAAACTCAGCTTAACCTTCGTCTTAATTACGGACACATAGTTGATGAAGATCCCCTGATTCCTGCTGACGGCCTTCCTGACTTCCTGACCTGGTTCCCGAATCTGATTTAAATTGGGATTCAGGTATAATGGGTTCAGGAAAAAGGAAGCAAAAATTCAGAATTTAAATGAAAGTGAAAATCAAATAAAAAATTAATATTTACACGGAAGGTATAATTTAAACACCTAAAAAAAACACACCTTACAACTCTATTTTAATGTAGAAACAAGAATATTAACACCTGGTGATTATATCTGATGAATATGATGCGGCCTGTTTTTTCTCAGAATATTTATGCCACGAAATAAAGACAGTATTACAGCATTTTAGGCATAGTGCCTTATGATACACGATGATAATTCCGGCAATAATAAACCAGCGCATCTTTCCCCACAAAAGCTTTAGAAGAAAGAACCTGACAAAAGAAGACAGAGTGGGTTCCTGATTCCACAATATTATCTACACGACAATCTAAACAGCAAACGGAATCAACTACAGCAGGAGACCCCGTGACCAGAACGTCTGCGTCGAATAATGCTAAGCGCTCCTCAACTGAAACCTGATGATTAGCACATTGCATTGCAATGTTGCTTTGCTCTCCTGAAAGAATGCTGACACACAAAGAGCCATTATTTCTTATAACACTATTGTTATTGGAGGCACGATTTATACATACGAGTAAAGTGGGTGGGTCGTCGGTGACAGAACACACGGATGAAACTGTACATGCTGCAGCCCCGCAGGAGCCGCTTGATGTTACAATAGTGACTGCAGTAGGAAGATGCGACATTGCGTGGCGAAAAGCACTTTTATCTAGCATAATAGAGCTCCAATGAGTGTTGAGGTGTTATCGCATGATGTTAAATGAGCAATGACATGTAACTTTAAAATATTTTAAACTGGTTCTTATATACAACCTTCAACCCGGTAACCATGTCGCCTTTTCAAAATGAGAGGTTATTTCTAGTTTATGTTTTATTATTCTTTCTTTGAAAAAAGATCATGTTCCTGAATAGCCATGGTAAGACTGTATGGGATGTTATTTTTAATAAGCTGTTCTGCTATATCGCTTGATGGTTTATAAGGGTAAATATACTCTTGAACGGCAGGCATGACCAGATTAGTGGGTAACGCAAACTCAACTTCAGATTGATTTGGTAATGCCATTTTCCATTTTTCAATCACCTGATGCCAGTAGTTATCCATTTTTTCGCCTCCCACAAATGCTGCAGGCTGAAAAAAATTTAACAGCGCAATGTTTGTAAAATTATCAAAGATAAATGCATCGCGCCATTCACTGGTAAAACTCAATTCTTCGCCATTCAGTCTTCTGCATTGTGCCTGGCTTAAAAAAGCTTCTAAAAAATTAAAAGATATAACATCGTTTTTTGCCTGATGAATAATAAAAGCTACAAATGCGTCAAGTGGGAGATAAAGGGTACGGCCTTTATGTGCAAAACCGCTATTGACCTCTTGAACGGCTGTCATATAGATGAAGCTAAGAGAAATACGTTTAAACTTCATACTTGTATCAAAGTCATGACGCAGACGTCGATCTACAGAGGCAGAGTGCATTTCATTTGGTTTTAGCGAGTAAACGATATTATGTTTCTTTTTTTTATTTCGTGTGAAAAAGGTAAGTTTATCTATTTTCCCGCCGTTATTAAACCACCATGCATAAGGGCGCCAGTTCAGATCGCTAAAGTTGGTATGGGTCAAGAAAAACCTTAAATGGAACGCGTTTTTGTTACTATTTTGTAGATCGTAGACATAACGTGAGACCCCCGCTCTTGGAAAAAAAACATTCATACTTGCATGAGGTAAGGTAATATAAATATCTTCTGATGTTATAAACTCATTGATTGCGCTGGGTGTGACGCCAAGCGTTTCAAGCACATGTTCTCTTTCCTGCGTATTTAAATGAGTAAACTGTTTAAGATAAAAACCAGTAATAAATTCAGAAAAATCACTTTTGAAATTTAACATCACCTAAATCCTCATAGTTAAAACTGCGACTCTGACAAACCCATAATACATTGAAAAAAATAAGCAGTATCGCAAGTATTAGATAAGTTGTAGTTATGCTGTAAAAAGTCAAAAAAGCACCAGACGAAATAGAAAAGACAATTTTCACACCAGAAGCGACTGAGTTTCTCATCATTGTGAATTTACCAATATTTTCTATATCAGGCATTTGATTCGTGAGTACCTTAATAGAAATCATATGCCATGAAACAAAAAAAGAAGTGAGAAATAAAAAAAAGTATACGGCATAATAATTTCTCGTTGATAAACACATCAAAATCAGACAGATGCCAGAAATACACAGAGAAAACCGTAATGAAGACTTTAGAGAAAGCATATTGAGTGCTGCTGCTATCCCCGAGATAATGACAGCACATTGTAGAGTCATATTCAGCACTGGATAAATTTTCTCGCTATTACCATATAGAGAAGATAATGAAGGAAGGGATGTGTTTAAAAATTGTAAAGCTCCACTTGATGGAACAGTAAAAATCAAGGGTAACAAAAAGTCCTTACTGCGAAAAAGATATGTAAAGGATTCATTTTTCTTAGTGACAGAGTGAATCTGCACAATAACCTCAGCGTCTTTATTATCAGGATTCCCTTTCTCAAAAAGTGTCGAAATATAAATATTCAAAAGGTAGATGCAGCAGGTCAGCATGAGCGCTTGCATGTAGTAACCCGTACTGATAGCCCATCCTCCTATGGCCGCGCCAAAAACCTGAGCGGCCTGCATGCCAGAGGAGGCAAGCTGAAGTGCTTTTATTGCATCACTATTACTGAATGCTGTTCTGATAATGCGATTTTGGGATGTCTTATTAAACATTTTGACAACAGATAATACGGCCTGTGCCAAATAAAAGATACTGAGCGTGATTAGTTCAAAACCCTCATTTCTCATTAAAATAAAATAGACAATTAGCGATATGGCACTAAGAGAAACATTACTGATAAATAACTGTTTTCCAGGACTGCTCGCATCAGCTTTTTTGAGGAAAAAGAATCCTAATACGGCTGATGGAAGATATGAAGAAACTATAGTCAGACTGACAAGCATCGGACTATGAGTTTCATGATATATAAGCCACAAAAATATAACCGTCTGAATCCCTTCAGCCGAGCATGAAAGAAAATTGTATATCTGGAAGAAAGCGTTTTTTTTGGTTTCATATTTTAACATATCGAATCTTACTCTTGTCTGTCAGAAATATCATGCAAAAAATTCCTTATTTCTTCTAAGGATGATGAAGAAACATAAATCATATGATTAAAAGACGTTGAACTGGGAACTGCGGGTTTAGCAGCATTCTCACGCAAATTTACATATTTATCCACGGATACTTTTGACGTACTTCTGATATCATCGACCGGGAAAGAAGAACATATCCCAATAGCAGCACAATATTTATCGGACTTATGATTTAGGGGTAAAATAAATTCTTTATCAATCTGAGAATAAATAAATGCCTCCCAGAAATCGACGCCTCTATACATATAATACATATCGGTCACACCCGCTCCGGGAGGGCGGATACCAAACTCACCGAGTATAAATCCATCCTGAGTATGATACATTTCAATATGAAAAACGCCATTAGTCATTTCAAAATGACTTTGCAAATTCGTGGCAAGTATTAAGGCATCTTCATGAAGCCGTGTGCCATCGGGTAAGTTGATACTGGCTCTGTTTTTACTTTTTGCCTCGAGTATAGGCCTGTCGTAAATTGACAGTGTTGAAAAGAGGATATTACCGTCTTTGATTATACAATCAAGATGATATTCATCTCTCATTAAAACCTTTTCTTCAATTAACATCAATTTGTTATTTTCATTAAGATATTGGTTTAAGTCTTCCTGTGTGACTGTTTCGACATGTTTTGCAGAACTACCTGTAAGAGGTTTTACGATGTAATCTTTCTGGGATGACAGTAAAAGATTCTCTGAATTGATGATCTCACCTGATAGCCAGAACTTTGGACAGGATAAAAAACCTGAGCAAAAATTACGCATCAGGAATTTATTGGTTGCAATTGTACTTTTATAATATTTTTCACCATAAAGTGAATAACGATTACGCAATAACCCAGCCAAAGCGATAAAATCCTCAGAACTGGCTATAACATAACTGAATGATTTTTTATGCATTAAATCATCTGAAAGATTAATGATATAATCTATACTTTCGTTATCCAGTGTTCCTCTGTCAATAATAATAAATTCTATCTCATTGAGCCCTTTGATGACTCTTTCCATATTACTTTTCAACCCAATAACCAATGCTTTTTTATTCATGGCTTTTCACCGTTTAATTTTAAAATAAATACACTATGCATATTTGTCTGGTATTTATGATAAAAGTAAAATCCTTTACTTTCAAAATAGCGTCGGTTATAGCTTAGCGAATCTCGCAAAACGATCTTCATAAAATCCTTTCTTTTTTCATACGCTATTTTCTTCAGTTTATGAAATAATTCATTCCCTACTCCCATTTTTCTGAATGGTGGTGTGACGCAGAGAAAATGGAAGTCCAGATAAATATCATAAAGTTCATATCTCACTGCCCCCACAATGTCTGACTTGTATTTCGCGACTAGCCACTTCGAGGATTCCTGAGCAATGATATTTTCAGTAAACTGCAAAGCGGTAGGTGAGAAATTCAGTGTATAAGGTTCGTAAACTTTTTCTAAAGCCTTTCTTAACAGCTTCGCATCTTCATACGAAGCTTGTTCAATGCTGATGTCCTGAATCGTCATGCTATGAATCATCACGCTTCTTAGCTATAAATAACTCACTTATATAATCTATGCTAATTTTTCCACCAACTGAGTGTTCGTCAATCAAGATTTCAATCTCCTTCCAGAATCCATTACGATCGTTCTCAATAGCTCTTTGTACCTGGGTTGAGGAAGAAATGAATCCAAAAAAATCTTCTGAAATCATTTCCATAGTCCACCCTGTGACGACTTTCTTAAAGTTAGCAATAGGCAATTTAAAAACATTGGTGATTTCATTTTCATAGTCATAGTCGCGATAATGTCTGCTGTAACCTGGACTAAATTTCTCTAGCAAACCTTCATATTTGTTAAGCATTTCATTATTTCTGTAATCTCGATTGTTTTGCAAAACTGCAAAAACCCCGCCCTTATTTAAAGATTTTATCGAAACTTCTAATGTTTTAGCTCTATCCATCCATTGGAAGGACTGTGCCGCCATAATGACGTCAATACGGCTTTTATCAGAAAGAATATCTTCCGCTTTTCCTTTAACCCAAGTCGTACCAGGCAGTTTTTCCCTTCCTTTTTTTATCATATCTTCAGAAATATCTATCGCCGTGAAATCATAGTGTTTTCCAGTGACACGTGTCATACCTTCAATAGCAATACCTGTGCCTGCGCCAATATCGTATATATTTTTGGCAGACGGCTGCATCCAGTCATGGATTTCCTTGAAAAGGATTGCAGGATAACGGGGACGATATTTATCATAGTTATCAGCCAAACCATCAAACTTTTCACTTTTCATTGCTATAACCTCTTAAAATATCACCTTTTTTTTCCATAATTTTATTTATGGTGTAGGGTATTATGCCACCTGCACTGACAATTGCCGTCATCTGCGAGCTGGGAGGGAAAAAATTTATTTGATTATTTTCTGTATAAATTACCCCTCCAGTCAGTTCTATTTTAATTTCACTTAAATCTGCAAGTTCACTCGTATCGACCTCAATCGCATGTAAACCCAAATTCCAAGAGTTCCTAAAAAAAATCCTCCCGAAAGAAGGGGAAAATACATATTTAACACCACATGCCAACAGAGTTGTTACTGCCTGCTCCCGCGAACTCCCTATACCGAATATTTGATCACATACAAGCACATCATTGATACTGAGCGTTTCCCTAAATCCGGGAAAACGGCTCTCAAAAAGATGCGGTGCCAGCTGGGCCGGCTCGGTATACATATGTTTATAGCGCGCAGGTATAATATCGTCGGTCGAGATGTTCCCTTCCACGCGTCTGACGCGATAATTTTCAGCAGTTTTACTCATATGCGGACTCTCCCTCAAAATGTGGAACAGTGCCGTTCAATGCAACCATCGCTGCAGTTCGTGGAGAACATAAAAAGATGTCTGCCTCAGCATTCCCCATTCTTCCCTTAAAATTGCGGTTCATCGTACTTAATACTTTCTCCCCATCCGCAGGAATGGTTCCTTGGGTACCCACACAAGCTCCACAACCCGGTGGGGTGACAATAATGCCCGAGCGGATAAGCGTATCGATATATCCCGCCTGGAGAGCTTTTAGATAAACACTTTTCGATCCTGGCGTCAGAAGGCAGTGAATATCGGGATGTATTGTTTTACCAGCAACAATTTCGGCCACCTCTTTGATATCTTCAAGTCTGCTGTTAGTACAGCTTCCAATGAAAATATAATCAAATTTCAGACCCTCAAAGTCATTTGCAGGTTTAGCATACAAAGGACTGTGAGGTGGTGCGATATGGGGCATTAATTCTGATACAGAAAAATTGATGACACTGTCTGCCACTGAGGCATCCGCCTTCAATAGCCCCTCAGGCCTGCCTTGCCCATCTGGCATAAATATGCATTTGGCTCCTAACTCAACAGCCATACTTGCAAAACTTGCAGCTTCGTCAAGCGTTAGCTCTTCTGCCCATTCCCCTGAAACTTCGATCGATTTATAAAGAAATGGTGTTTGTCCGTACTTATTTAAAAGTGCCAACATGACATCTTTTGCCCGCACATCTTTTCCCGTTTTACCCTTAATACACAAATGGACTGTTTGAGGGACTTTCAACCACGTTTGTCCTGTTAACATAGCAACCAGAATATCCGAAGCCCCCATTCCCAGCGCTAAAGACTGTACGGCCCCCCCTGTACAAGTATGGGAATCTGCGCCCAGCACTATATTGCCGGGTTTAAATATTTTACTCTCCAGGGCAATGACGTGACTAATTCCCTCCCCTCGTGAATAGATGTTTATTCCAAGTTTTTTTGCAAATTCCATGGCCTCGTTGACACGTTTAGCCATGGTTTTATCAGGTACCAGAACTGAATGGTCGAAGAAGAACCCGATTTTATCGGGTTTTAGCACCTCAGACAGATGATAATCCTGAAACAGTTTTGCCACGGTCGGTGAATTTCCATCCTGAACATAGACGTAGTCAACATCTACCGTGATCAGTTCACCTGCTGAAACCTGACCTCTGCCACTGTGTGACGCAATGATCTGGTTAACAATCGGCTGATTACTTTTCATACCTGTTTACCCCGCGGTATACAGATCAACTAATACATGTGGAGGGATCCCACCGGGGTGGCGCACGGCATGACTTCTCACGCGTTCTAAACAGCGATCAAGAGCCTTATCGTCGGCAGCTTTCACGCCTGATTCTTCGAGAAAATGTTTGATAATGGCGCGACCGGAATGTTTACCCACGACCAGACGTCGTTCTCCTCCCACCGTAGCTGGGTCGAAGGGTTCAAAAGTACTGCTGTCTTTGAGCATACCATTTGCGTGAATGCCCGATTCATGTGCAAAAACGTTATCGCCTACGATCGGCTGCCATGGACTGATTTTTTGATGGCTGTACCTGGCGACCGTTTCACTCAACGCGATTAATTTTGTTAAATCGAGCCCTAAATCAACCCCGTGGAAAAAGTGCAATGCCATAGCAACTTGTGCCAGGTCTGGCATTCCAGCCCTTTCACCAATGCCATTGACGCAGACATGAAAGTAGCGTGCTCCTGCTTCAATGCCTGCCAGCGTGTTAGCAACTGCAAAACCAAAATCATTGTGGCAATGGCACTGCAAATCGATGTTGACGTTCTTATTTAACAAAGAGACTTTTTCTTTGTATTGTGCAGGAGAAAGAATACCAATCGTGTCAGAGAGGCGAAGACGATCGGCTCCAGCCTCAGCAACTACCTGTGCATACTCCTGTAAGAATCCAATATCTGTTCGGCCTATATCTTCTGCGCTGATAGAAACAAACATCCCTTTGTCTTTGGCAAACTTAACTAAATCTGAAGCCGTCTTTACAAGCCAGGACTTATCTTTCTTAACGCTTTTCTCTAAATGGATAGCTGAAGTCGGTAGCCCGATATGCACCGCTTTGAATCCAAGTGAGATACTGTACTCAATGTCTTCAAGCACGCCTCGGTTCCACGCGATGATGTTAATTTCATTTTTTCTCTCTAACATTTCCGACAGAGCCTTTACTTCATCACCCTTCATCGCAGGTATTCCGGCTTCGATCCATTTAACGCCCATATTTGCAAGTAGATAAAAAATTTCTACTTTTTGCTCTGGTGTAAATGCAACACCTGGCGCCTGCTCACCATCACGTAAAGTGGTATCTTCAAGAATCAGATTTTTATTAAGCATTTTATATTTCCTCGCAATACATTATTGATTAAACAATTTATTAGTAGGTCTTTTAAGCCCCAGTTTTTCTCTTAATGTTCCAGTAGAATATGATTTTTTATACCATCCTCTTGCCTGAATAAGTGGAATGACATGATCGAAAAGATTAATAAGAGATTCAGGCATGAGAGGAGGCATAATGTTGAAACCATCACATGCTTCATTTTCAACCCACTTAATCATCTCATCTGCTAAATCTTGATAGGAACCTGTAAATGTATAATGTCCTCTTGAAATGATTATTTTTTCATAAAGTTGCTTGATAGATAGTTTTTCTTTTCGAGCTAAATCGATAATAATTTTTTGTCTACTCTGATTACCATTAGATTTCGGTAAATCTGGTAATGGTCCTTCAGGATCATTGTTTTTTAAATCAACCCCACCCAGTAAATCTGATAACATACTTAAGCCAAATGATTGAGGGATCAGTGCGTTGAGATCATTAAGCTTTTTACGGGCTTTAGATTCGTCACTTGCAATATAAAAGCTTAATCCGGGAAGAATAAGAAGTTCACTCTTTGACCTTCCGTATTTTTCCATTCGCCCTTTAAGATCATCATAGAATTTTTTTGCATCTTCAATATTGTTTTGTGCAGTAAAAACAATATCTGCTGTTTTTGCAGCTAACTCTTTTCCTTCCTCAGAGGAACCCGCCTGGACGATGACGGGATAGCCCTGAGGAGGGCGAGCTATGTTTAATGGGCCTTTTACATTAAAATATTCACCCTCAAAATTTATTTCCCGGTATTTATCCTTAACGAAGAATTGTCCACTGGTTTTATTCCTTACTAAAGCATTGTCTTCCCAGCTGTCCCACAAACCACTGATAACCTGCCATGCTTCCCAGGCCATATCATAACGCTTTGAATGTTCTGGATGAGCGGCAAGGCCAAAGTTTTTAGCCGCATCCGACTTTGAGGATGTCACCAGATTCCACCCTGCCCTTCCTTTGCTAATGTAATCCAGCGAAGCAAATTCCCTCGCAATGTTGTAAGGGTGTTTGTACGTCGTTGAAGCCGTCGCAACCAGCCCAATATTTTGTGTTTGAGATGCTAAATACGATAATAATGATAATGGCTCCAGTACAGATACCCTGCTGCCATAACCGTCCATATTGTCCTGAAATACAGAAGGCGTATCTGCAAGAAAAAGTAAATCAGCTAATCCTTTCTCACATACTCTTGCAAGATTGGCATACGTATCAATATCAAGCGCTGCCGCTGCATTTACGCCACTTTCGCGCCATGAAGCAGGATGATGTCCTGTTCCATACGATATATAGGCACCTATTATCATCTCTTTTTTTTTCATGGTCATTCTCTTTAAGGAATCAGTGAAATAATTTCCTTTACACTCATGCAAGATTTTTCTATCTCTGCCGTCCTGCCATATCTCAATATTTCTTTTGAAACATTTTCCATTGCTTTATAAGCAGCCCTGAGCATATGGTTTGCATAAATGATCACGTTAAAACCCGCTTCACTGAGTTCTCTGTTGCTGGTTGCAGAATAAGTAGTAGGAACACAAATTAATGGTACTGATGGATATTTTTTCCGAAATTTCGTACTGAATAAGAAAACCTCATCCGGAGTCTTCTTACAACTATGAATCATAATTCCGTCTGCCCCGGCTTCGACGTATGCGTCGGCACGTTCGAGTGCATGTTCTACGTCGAACCCTGCAATAAGACTTTCAAGTCTGGCTATGATCATAAAATCATCAATATAAACTGCAGATTTTCCTCTTTTAATCTTCTCTGAAAAATCATTAATATCTGCGAGAGTCTGTTCTACTTCAGTGCCGAACAAAGAATTTTTCTTTAATCCTGTTTTATCTTCGATGATGACGCCATTTACACCGTTGTTAATCATTCTTTTTACGTAATAACTAAAATGTTCTGGTTTTCCCCCCGTATCAGCATCCATGATGATGGGCATGTCTGTCACATTTCGGATATCAGCAATATTTTCTAACCTGCTGCTTAATGCCAGTGTTTCGTTATCGGGAATACCGCGAGATGCTGAGTCCGTTAACGAGCTTGACCATATACCGTCAAATTTGACAATACGGCCTTCTGAATTAGTTTGTTCTGCTTTAGACGCAATTAATGCGGAGAGCGGATTATGGGCCTCAATAAAAATCAGAGTACCCTTTTCTGCAATAAGTTTTTTGATCATATAAACACCTTTGATGCGTAAAGATGAGAAATTAAGACGCTCTTATAGAGTGCCTGCCTAAACGCTTTACATTTCCGTGGTGATAAAATGATCAATAAAAAATTTTTGAAAAAAGTCGTTCGTTTATTCAATACGCCTTTAAATTCTGGCTATCTGGTTTGGAGTATTTCGACACTGAAAATGCTTCAACATTAGTAATGTTAAACACTAACCGTGATTTATCACTGCCGTCACGCTTATGTCTGTGAACTATCTTATAGCTATCGCCCGACAATCTTATCAACTTAATTTATATTTCAATTTGTTAATCAAAGTGTAATCTTTTGTCAATTTTGCAAAAAAACCCTTAAAACCAACACTTTACATTGTTAAACTTTAATTAAAATTAAATTTAATGGCGGCAATTCGATATTAAACATTAGAAAAGAGCAATCTTTTACACTTAGGATAGTCACCACAAAAAACATGTAACAGATGAAACTTATTCATGTTTTTAACTCTATGTATTTTCTGATGTAACTTTTAGTACGAAACAATTTGTTTCTTTTGTTAATAAACTTTGTTTTAATTTGTTTATACTCAAGCGTTCTCCGTGTGCCGCCACTTCCAAGTAAATGAGATTTATCTTATATCCGAGGTTAATTATCTTATCTCAAGCTCCACGATAATGACTTTTGGAAAATTGCTTAAGGCGGGGGATAAATTGATCTTACACGCCTCACTTTGACTGTTACTGAATCCCCTGTTTTCATCTTGGGTGATAAGATCCGCATTTTGGGACAGATAACGTTGGTGGCATTATTCGTTCATGGCATAACCGTTGAAAGCAGCCGAGTGAGTACGATCCTTCCATTCAGTACCGTGATATGTTTCCGGGTTTTTTCTTCGCTCAGCATAAATTCCCTTTCTGACGTTCTTCTTTATAGGTGTTGGGGCCGATATATAATAAATGGCCTGCCAGTTAGGTTTATCTCCCCAAGACTTAATCACCAGTATGTCTCTCTGAATATAAAGTTCATACAGCGGTCACTCAGCCTGGACCAGATTGCGCTCCGCACGCTTTACAGAACGCTCTCGACGTTCTACGGTTTGTATGTCCGTATCTCTCTCTGAATCCAGTAAGTTGATTTTACTATGCAAATTCTTCATAAACACTCCAGAGGCTTACCGGGCATAGTAAATTAGGTCGCGTTAATAAAGGGCTCAACGTAATGAATGTGTGCATGCTCTTCGCAGCACACATTCATAGTCAGCATTCTCCTTCATGGTTCTGAAGCACCGTACAATCCGGTGCCAGCTGACAGCTCTACTCCTCTTCAATGCGTGTCCCCGTATGAATCTGACTGAAAAGACGCTTCGTCCAGGCATCAGTGACTAGCTTAAGATCGGATGTGATATACATCGATTTAATAAAGCTCCTTTCCTTGTGGCGGAGCTACCAGCTATATCAGACGTGCGGCTAACCTCAATCGTCAGCCTGTTATTTCCCGCCCAGTTTCTGGACATGCAGTAATAGTTGCCGGGCTCTGCTGACCAGATGGTGCCCTCTAAAACGGCCGAGGCTGAGCAGTCTGTATTCTTTTGGCCGCTGTTATGCGCGGCCGCTACACCCGCGTCATAGACGAAGCCAAACTTTTCCTTCAGATGCACCACCGTATTGATCGGTACGAAAAGTGGGCCGTAAGCATCGTCGACCTGAAGATGCCACGCGGGTTCCCCCATGGCATCGTTAAATGCTTCAGTCCATAACGCGATATTTCGATCGTTCAAATCGAATACATGTCTGTAATCAGTGTGGACATCCCTTTTATGAATTAACATTCGAAATTATTTTTTCGGTTAAGAAGTTATTTTCAACAGCATTTCCGGCCATCTGGTGCGTAACATGCAATGCCACTGCCGGGAGAAAATTTCCAATTGCATCAGGGCAGGGCGCGGGCAGAATCTCTCAAAGGGACGCCTTTTAGCAGGTTGCGATTAAGTCAGCCCCACACCTTCAGGTAGCCCCTGAGTCTGACCCCAGGTAAGATGCAACCACAACTCGATTTCCCTCCGCTAACGAAACTCGAACACCTTCGACCAGTACTCTCTCACGCGCTGATGTATGAGCTCGACGGTAGGCTGCCAGAGGGGACAGATGAAAGGTGATGCATTTTCTGCGGCTCAGCATACAGAGCTTCTTGAGCAGCGGAGGAGTCCGTCAGTCAAATGATCTGAGCAGAAACAGCGTGGAGGCGGTAAACCGCCAATTAAGCGTGAATGAAGGTAATATGATGGACATTTCGTAAGACTTTGACGAGTCAGTTTCAGCCCTGGCACAATTAAAATTATTTTTGTGCTTTATCTTGTTTCCTACGTAACAAGAGGCTTAGCTTCACTAATCGGTTTTTTCATCAATATAAGAAACAGGAAAAACAGGTATAGAACGCACGCACCTCAATAAGCTAACCAAATCTTTCTGGATTAATATTATTATCAGTTTTTTATTGCTTTTAATTTTTCATCGGGTTCATTATTTTAGCTATATGATTAGCCCGTCCTTTGCACAAATAGATAACCCCCTTACCAAATCAAACCACTCCTCAAAATTAACATATAAGCTATAAAAAACAGTGTAGTGATACTCAGATAGCTTAAATAAATATGTATTTTACATGGACTAACAATTAAAAATTGAAATATATTTCAATAAATTAGTCAGCTTAGCAATAGCCTGCTCATTAACTGTAAAACTTCCTTATGCTTTTTGAGCAATTTACACTATTTCTTAGCGTCGTATGCCCGTCTTTTCTCGATCATTCTTATATAGAAATCATGAAACTCTTTATATTGCCTTTCTCTGATTTCTTTAGGAAGCATTTCACGAGATTTTGACCAGGCATCCAGTTCTGGCTTGCATTTTATGTATGCGTCGTCGACGTTTTTTTTTGGTGGAATTTTTGTGCTTATGAAAGGAATCGTATTGTCATTGAGGCATTCCACTTCGGGTGTCATAAAACCGGGAGTGTATGAGAATGCCAACGCAGGATATAAGATGCCTAAAAATAATGTACGTTTCATCATACAGCTTCCTGTTGCTGTTTGACCTGTTTGGTTATCTAGGGAATAATTCGCTTCTGCGGTATCTCATCAGCTCGCACACGGCGAAGCTGCATGTTGTGCAAGGCAATGACGAAAATGCGCCTCTGTGCCATCCCCGCCCATAGGCTTTCAGCATCACATAGTGAAAATGCCGACCATCGAAACCGTAAACCAGAACATTACGATCGCGTAAATCAACCTTACCCCAACAACATCACAGCGTTAAAGCCCCCAAACGCAAAAACCCCCGCCGAAGCGAGGGTTTCAAATTTGTGGTGCCCGAACCCGGAATCGAACCAGGGACACGGGGATTTTCAATCCCCTGCTCTACCGACTGAGCTATTCGGGCAACGGGGCGCATTAAACCTTAAGCAGGCCCCAGCGTCAAACGCTTTTCACAAAAATGAAATCAACTGACGGGTTTTCCATCAACAGGAAGGGGAACGGGCGAAAATTTAACAATCCGCCCAATCAACCGCCGGATTTTCGCGCTGCAGAACGCCCTCTGGCAGGCTATTTTTCGCTGCAATTTTGCTTTAACTGCGATTTATCGGCCCTCTTTTTACCAACCGTTTTTTTGCCATAAATCCGTCATCTGCGCTCATTACTCTAAGATTATTCCTGGACAATCAAGAGCCGCATCATGCAGTTACCCGCCTCTGTGAATACTGTGGTTTCCGCCTCAAGCCGTTATGACGCGCGGGTGTTATGCATTGAGGTCCCTTTTGTCAGTCCGGAAACAGATAACCGTGCCGTCATGGCACTCTTTGCCGAACACAAAGATCTGATCGGGTTGCCCGTAGTGGAAAACGGCAAGCCGTTCGGCATGATCAACCGCCACATCTTTTTGTCGCAGATGGCGCGCCCTTTCTTTCCCGAACTCTATGACCGCAAGAGCTGCATTGCCTTTATGGATAAGTTCCCGCTGGTGATTGACGTGGAAAATACGCTGGAAAGCGTTGCGCAGCAGGTCGTGGCCAACGGGGATAAGTCCGTCGCCGATGGGTTTATCCTGACGGAGAACGGGCACTATATCGGCATTGGCTTGGGGATCGATCTGATTCGCCGCGTCTCCGATTTACAGGCGCGCCAGCATCAGCAAATTTTACAAAGCATTGATTACGCGCGGGTCATTCAGGACGCGATGCTGGATCGTTCCAACCAGCTGATTGCCTCCCTGCTCGACGACTGGTGTTTGTACTGGCAGCCCCGAGACGGCGTGGGCGGCGATTACTACGCTTTTCACCGCCATGACAATGGCTGGCTGGCGGTCATCGCCGACTGCACGGGCCACGGAATTCCAGGCGCTTTTATGACGGTGATTTTGCAGTCTGCGCTGGAAAACGCGCTGCGCGAGGTCGATCTGCAGGCACCTGCCAGCATCCTGCATGCCCTTAATCACCATATTAAACAAACCCTGGGCCAGTTGAACGCCTCCCAGCAAACCTCACTCTCTAACGATGGCTGCGATGCCATCGTGATGTCAGTTGATACCGGGCTGCATCAGCTGCGCTGGGCCAGCGCCCGAACCCAGGCATTTATGCTCAGCAACATCAGCAATGAAATTATCTCGCTCAGTCAGGATCGCGTCGGCGTCGGCTATACCGATACGCCGGAAGACTATCACTGGCCTGAACAGAGCCTGGCGTTTAATTCGGGCGACATGCTGTTTGTCCTCACGGATGGCGTCACCGATCAACCAGGTGGCGAACGGAATATCATGTTTGGCAATAAGCGTATTCAGTCTCTGCTGTTGCGCTATCAGCATTTGCCTATGGCGGAGTTATCGCTGGCGTTTCAGCAAGACTATTTAAGCTGGCAAGGTAATCAGGCGCGACGCGATGACGTCACCTGGTTTGGCTTTCGCTATTGACTGCACCGGGAAGAAAATGAAAAACGAGTCACTACGGGGTCTGCCCTTTAATACCGAATCGCAGTCCGGCCTTATTGCATTGCAGTATACCGGCTTTTTTTCACCGCAGAACATCACGGCGATGGGCGAAGTGGTCAAGCTGTTTCTGGAGAATCACGAGCGGTCACAAAAAGTCAGGCGGCGGCTGTTCTCCAGCTTTGTCGAGATTGCGCAAAACATTCTGCGTTACTCGCAGGACAGCCGGGCGCTGAGCCACAACGATCAGCTGTATCGCTTTGGTTCATTGAGCCTGCGTTACGATGATGGCCGCTACTATCTGGAAAGCGCAAACCTGGTCGGCAGCGACGCCACTCATCAACTGCGCGGGGATCTGGATTCGCTGCGGGTGATGAATGCGGATGAAATTAAACAAGCTTACCGAAACCGGTTACGCGCTGAGAGTCCGGTCTGGAGCAAAGGCGCCAATATCGGCTTGCTTACCCTGGCGCGCGACGTCAGTGAACCGCTGGAGTATTGTTTCCAGCCACTGGAGGCCAGCGAGCTCTCTGCCTTTTGGCTTAAGGCCACTATCTGCCATGACTGAAGAAGCCCCTATGCAAATCATTCAACTTACCGCCACTGAATGTACGCCCGCCGTAGAGTTTGACTTTGTGGCCCACCGATTCTCCCTGCGGGGAGAATCCTGGCCAGAGAATGCCGCCGCCTTTTACCGTCCGCTGCAAAGCGCGCTGGAAAGCTGGCAGCCTCATGCCAGCCAAGCGGCAGAGGTGAATATCGACCTGAGCTATTTCAACAGCTCAAGCACCAAGATGCTGTTTGGGCTGTTTGATCAGTTCAACAGGCTCGCGCAGAGCGGCTGCACGATCGTACTGAACTGGTTTTACGATGCCGAAGATGACGTGTCAGAAGAGTTTGGCGAAGAGCTGTCTCTGGATTTCACCGCGTTAACCGTGAAGCTGCATGCGGAACAGCGCCAATGACGCACCTCAATGAGCTGTTTCTGGAAGAAACCCAGGCACTCAATCAGGCCAGCCATGTCGCGGCGCAGCATAGCCTGCAGGCTGAAGAGTATCGGCAGGCGCTGCTACAGCTCAACGGGCACTACCAGCGGCTGATGCGTGAAACCTATCGGTTAATCTCACGCAGCGATCGGGCAGAGCGTGAGCTGAACCGGGTAAATGAGCAACTGAACGAGCTGGCAACGGAACTGGAGTACAAAGCCACGCACGATCCCCTGACGGATGTCTGGAACCGCAGCGCCATTATTCAACGCATCAGCGATACGCTGGACCAGGCGCCGGCGGCCCTAATCATTCTTGATATCGACTTCTTTAAACGCATCAATGATGAATACGGTCATCCCGTCGGGGATAAGGTGATTTGCGAACTGGTACAACGTATTCAGCGTAATACGCCTGCCATCGCCAGCATCGGTCGAATCGGCGGTGAAGAGTTCACCATCATGCTGCCCAATACCTGGCTGGGCGATGCGGTTATCGTCGCCGGAGCCATTCTCGCCTCGCTGAACGCTTCGCCGTTAAATGCGCTGCCAGAGCGGCTGGTCACGGCCAGCCTCGGCGTCAGCTGGGGCGCAGCAGGCACCCGGTTCGAAACGCTTTACACCCAGGCAGATGCCGCGCTGTACGATGCCAAAAAGCACGGGCGTAACCGGGTATTCTTCCGCTAGCCTGCCTGATGCTGTGCCACCTCAACGGGCGGCGGGGTGGTCGGCGGCAGGAAGATATGGTCAAGCAGCTTGCGCATCACCGGCGCGGCAACCACGCCTTCACTTCCGCCGTTTTCCAGAATCAACGCCACCGCAACTTTGGGGGCGCTGAAGGGCGCGAAGGCGGTATAAAACGTATGATCGCGCAGCCGTACCGGAATCATTTTGGCGTTGTAGGTCTGGTTTTCTTTCAGGCTGAACACCTGAGATGTCCCACTTTTCGCTGCAATGCCGTAAGGCGCGGTATGGAAATATTTATAGCCCGTCCCGTTCGGTGCGTTGGCCATGCCAAACATAGCGTGGCGCACTAATGACCAGTAGGGAGAATTCGGATCGCCAATCTGCGCCTGTGGCAGCTTAGGCTGATAGAGCTGAACCCGGGTGCCGAGCTGGGATTTTTCCAGTAAGTGCGGCGTAATCACCCGTCCATTATTAATCAAGGTTACCAGCGCCTTCACCATCTGAATCGGGGTCGCAATCCAGTAGCCCTGACCGATCCCCACCGACACCGTGTCCCCCTGATACCAGGGTTTTTTATGGACTTTCATTTTCCAGTCGCGGCTGGGTAGCAGGCCGCTGTACTCTTCGTTCAGGTCGATGCCTGTGGAGCGGCCGTAACCAAATTTGCTGAGCATGGTGTGAATGCGATCGATGCCCATCATAAAGGCCACCTGATAGAAGAAGGTATCTGCAGACTCTTCGATCGCTTTGGTGACATCGAGCGTGCCGTGGCCGCTTTTTTTCCAGTCACGGTAGCGACGGTCGGTGCCCGGCAGCGTCCATGTTGGGCCGCCAAAAAAGGTGGTTTGCGGCGTAATCACATGGGTTAACAGGGCAGACATCGCCATATAGGGTTTGACGGTGGAGGCCGGGGGATACAGGCCCTGGGTGACACGGTTAATCAGCGGCAGGTTTTTATCCTGCAGCAGCGTCTTGTAGGCTTTATAGCTGATGCCCTTCACAAAAGGGTTGGGATCGTAGCTGGGGCTGGAAACCATCGCCAGCACGGATCCGTCATGGGGATCTTCCACCAGCAATGCGGCACGCTGTCCGGCCAGCAGGCTTTCCGCATACTGTTGCAGATGCAGGTCCAGCGTCAGGGTGATGTTCTTGCCTGCTACCGGCGGCACTTCTTTCAGCACCCGGACAATGCGGCCATGGTTATCCACTTCCACTTCCTGATAGCCAGGCTTACCGTGCAGCAGGGATTCGTAATAGCCTTCAATCCCCTGCTTACCGATGTTGTGGTCAGCCGCGTAGTTTTCAGCAATGCCTTCGGCATTCAGCCGCTTATAGTCGTTATCATTGATTTTAGAGACGTAGCCGACAACATGCGCCAGATCGGCCCCATAGGGATATTCCCTGTCCTGATAGGTATCAATGCTGACGCCGGTAAACCGGAACTGGTTGACTGAAAAGCGCGCCACCTCTTCGTCGGTAAGTTCCTCTTTGAGGATAACCGGTTTGTAGCGGCTGTTCTGCCGGAGATCGTGCTGAAAACGCGCAATGTCGTCCGGTGTCAAATCGATAAGCGGCGTGAGCTGGCGCAGCACGTCCTTCATATCGTCCACTTTATACGGGGTGATAGTGATGTCGTACCAGGTCACATTGCGCACCAGCGGAATCCCGTTACGGTCGAAAATCAGCCCGCGCGTGGGCGCGATAGGGATCATTTTGATATCGTTTTGGTTTGAGCGCGTCTGGTAATAGCTGTGATCGCGTACCTGCAGGCGATACAGGTTTAAACCCAGGATGGTGAAGCAGATGCAGACCAGCACAAATGCCATGGCGGCACGGCGTACAAACAACTTCTCTTCAGCGTCGAAATTTCGAAAATTCATCAGGCAGGTATTTTCAGTCTGGCATGTTGTTATTTATTGTTCGGCTTCATGATAGTGGCATAAGCGGTCCTTGCCAGTAGCAAGATGCACAAGCCTGATGAAAAGTGTGTCATTTGATGAGAATGTTGCGAAATGAGCGGGAAGCGTAAATCTTCTGACGCGCTCACCCGGCAACGTCGCGCTGCCGGGTGAGCAAGAGCATCGATGAGCGTGGAGATTAATCGCCCAGCAGCACAGATTCCAGCGCAATCTTAATCATGTCATTAAAGGTTGTCTGGCGCTCTGCGGCAGTCGTCTGCTCATGGGTACGGATATGATCGGACACGGTGCAGATCGTCAGCGCTTTCGCCCCAAATTCAGCAGCCACGCCGTAAATGCCGGCGGCTTCCATTTCCACACCGAGAATGCCGTACTTCTCCATTACGTCAAACATCTGCGGATCGGGCGTGTAGAACAGGTCGGCAGAGAAGATATTCCCTACGCGCGCGTCAACACCCAGATTTTTGGCCGCATCGACAGCGTTGCGCACCATATCGAAATCCGCAATCGCGGCAAAATCGTGATCCTTGAAACGCATACGATTCACTTTGGAATCGGTCGATGCGCCCATGCCGATCACGATATCACGCAGTTTCACGTCGGGACGCACGGCACCACAGGAACCCACGCGGATGATTTTCTTCACGCCGAACTCGGTGATCAGCTCTTTGGCGTAAATGGAGCAGGAGGGAATGCCCATGCCGTGGCCCATGACGGAGATTTTGCGGCCTTTATAAGTGCCGGTATAGCCCAGCATGCCGCGCACGTTGTTCACCTCAACGGCATCTTCCAGAAAGGTTTCTGCAATGTGCTTCGCACGCAGCGGATCGCCCGGCATCAGTACGACGTCTGCGAAATCACCCATTTCTGCATTAATGTGAGGAGTTGCCATAATTCTCTATCCTTTTTAAAAATTTCGCTGTTTTTACAGCATGTTCTTGCCGTAGTCCATGGGGGACAGGTCAAAATAGTGCGCGATCGTCTGGCCGATATCGGCAAAGGTGTCGCGATAGCCCAGCGACCCCGGCTCAACCTTCGGTCCGTAAATCAGGATCGGAATATGCTCGCGTGTGTGTTCCGTGCCTTCCCAGGTCGGGTCACAGCCGTGGTCGGCGGTGAGGATCAAAATATCATCCTCTTTGACCAGTTCCATGAGCTCCGGCAAACGGCGGTCAAACAGCTCCAGGCCTCCCGCATAACCCGCAACGTCGCGGCGATGGCCCCAGGTGGAATCGAAGTCGACAAAGTTGGTGAACACAATCGCCTGATCCGGCGCAGTTTTCATTTCCTGAATGGTCGCATCAAACAGCGCGTCCAGACCGGTGGCTTTCACTTTTTTAGTGATGCCCTGCTCAGCATAGATATCGGCAATTTTACCAACCGAAATCACATGACCGCCCTTCTCGTCCACCAGCTTCTTCAGCATGGTCGGCGATGGCGGCTCAACGGCCAGATCGTGACGGTTGCCGGTGCGCTCGAAGCTGCCTGCTTTGTCGCCCACAAACGGCCGGGCAATCACGCGACCAATGTTGTAGCCGCCTTCGGTCAGCTCTTCGCGCGCAATTTCACAAAGTTCATACAACCGCTCCAGCCCGAAGGTTTCTTCGTGGCAGGCGATCTGGAATACGGAGTCCGCCGAGGTGTAGAAAATCGGCTTGCCAGAGTGCATGTGCTCTTCGCCCAACTGGTCGAGGATTACCGTACCGGATGAGTGGCAGTTGCCGAGATAGCCGGGTAAACCGGCGCGTTCCACCAGCTTGTCCAGCAGCGCCTGCGGGAAGCTGTTCTGCTTATCGCTGAAGTATCCCCAGTCAAACAGAACAGGCACGCCGGCGATTTCCCAGTGGCCTGACGGCGTATCTTTGCCCGATGAAAGCTCACTGGCGTAAGCATAGGCGCCCGTGATCTTCGCCTCAGGATCCAGCCCCGCAGGAAAACGACCAGTAGACAGCTCAGCCGCTTTGCCCAGGCCCAGCGCGGTCAGATTAGGTAAGTGCAGCGGCCCTTTACGGCCCTTATCCGCCTGACCGTTAAAGCAGGCTTCTGCGATATGACCTAACGTATCTGAACCTGCATCACCGAATTTATCGGCATCTTTGCTAGCGCCGATTCCAAACGAATCCAGCACCATAATAAAAGCACGTTTCATGCCAGTCTCCTGCGCCAAAAGCGCGCGACAAGTCAAAAAAAAGCGATCAGATCAGTATACCTGAATCCGGGACGGTATAAAGGGGTTCCCTGCGTCAGCCTGCCTCAGTGACGCGGCGATACACGACAGGCGTGGCTGCCGGGGCGCGTTCACCCAAGGTAATCGCGGCTTTTACGGCGGCAGCGGCCTGTTGCCAGTGCGCTTCACTGCTGGCATGGATGACCGCCAGCGGACGTGAAGCATCCACCTGCTCGCCCAGGGTGATCATGTCGCTCAGGCCCACGCTGTAATCGATGGCATCACTGGCGCGCTGGCGTCCACCGCCCATCGCCACCACCGCCATGCCCAGCGCGCGGGTATCCATATGGGTAACACAGCCTGCCCGGTCGGCAAAAACCGCTTTGCTCATCGTTGGCGCAGGTAAATAGCTGTCGTAGCGCTCAACAAAATCGGTCGGGCCCTTCTGCGCCGCCACCATGCGGGCAAACACCTCTGCGGCCTTGCCGTTATCCAGCACAGTCATGAGTTTTTCGCGTGCCTCAGCCTCATTTTCCGCCAGTTTGCCGGAGATCAGCATTTCGCTGCACAGCGCCAAAGTGACTTCCAGCAGGCGCGGGTTACGCTGCGCACCGGTCAGGAAGCGCACTGCTTCGCGCACTTCCAGCGCGTTACCGGCCGTGGAGGCCAGCACCTGGTTCATATCCGTTAACAGCGCCGTGGTGCGACAGCCCGCGCCGTTGGCGACGCCAACAATGGCCTGCGCCAGATTTTCAGAGGCTTCATACGTGGGCATAAATGCCCCGGAGCCGACTTTGACATCCATCACCAGCGCATCCAGCCCTTCGGCCAGCTTTTTCGCCAGAATCGAGGCGGTGATCAGCGGAATCGAATCCACGGTGGCCGTGATGTCGCGCGTGGCGTAAAAGCGTTTGTCCGCCGGAGCCAGGGAGTTGGTTTGGCCAATAATTGCCACGCCAACCTGCTTTATGGTCTGGCGAAAGTGGTCATCACTGGGGAAAATGTCAAACCCGGGAATCGCTTCCAGCTTGTCCAGGGTGCCGCCGGTGTGCCCCAGCCCGCGACCTGAGATCATCGGGATATAGCCGCCACAGGCGGCCACCATCGGCCCCAGCATCAACGAGGTGACATCGCCGACGCCGCCGGTGGAGTGCTTATCGACCACCGGCCCGTTCAGATTCAGGGATTTCCAGTTCAGCACGGTGCCTGAGTCACGCATCGCCATCGTCAGGGCAACCCGCTCCGGCAGCGACATATCGTGAAAATAAATGGTCATTGCCAGCGCGGCAATTTGTCCTTCCGAAACGCTGTTATCACGCACGCCGTTAATGAAGAAACGAATCTCGTCTTCACTCAGCGCGTGGCCGTCACGTTTTTTTCGAATGATTTCTTGTGCAAGGTACAAAGTCGCCCCCTTACGTCAGGGAAAGAGGAGAAAAGGCGGCAAGATGCCGCCCGGAGATATCAGTAGCCTGACTGACGGGTATCGCTGCTGTGTCCAAGGGTGTTCAGCAGGTTTGCCAGCAGGCTGGAAGCGCCAAAACGGAAGTGGCGAGCGTCAGCCCAGTCGGCACCCAGCGTATCTTCAGCCAGTTGCAGATAGATGGCGGCATCTTCAGCGGTACGCACGCCGCCAGCCGGTTTAAAGCCAACCTGCGCTTTCACACCTTTATCGCGGATCACGCTCATCATGATCTGCGCCACTTCGGGCGTTGCATTCACGGGCACTTTACCGGTTGAGGTTTTGATAAAGTCCGCTCCGGCATCAATGGCAATTTCAGAGGCCTGACGGATCAGCGCTTCCTGCTTCAGCTCACCGGTTTCAATAATCACTTTCAGCAGTACATCCGCTTCCGCACAGGCTGTTTTGCAGGCTTTAACCAGATCAAAGCCCACCTGAGTATTGCCAGCCATCAGCGCGCGATAAGGGAAAACTACGTCCACTTCGTCAGCACCGTAGGCGATAGCGGCACGGGTTTCAGCCAGTGCGATCTCGATGTCGTCATTGCCGTGGGGGAAGTTGGTGACGGTGGCAATACGCACGTCCGGCGTGCCCTGCTCACGCAGCGTTTTGCGAGCAATGGGAATAAAACGCGGATAAATGCAGATGGCGGCGGTATTGCCCACCGGGGATTTCGCCTGGTGACACAGTGCGATCACTTTCTCATCGGTGTCATCTTCATTCAGGGTGGTTAAATCCATCAGTTTCAGCGCGCGCAGAGCCTGCTGTTTGATATCAGTCATAACAATCTCCAGGACAAGGGGTGAGTTTTTATCCACCCGTATGTGATAATAATAACAATTCGGAGCCGGTGAATATGTGCCATTCGTCACATCGAAATATGAAACAACTGCAATATTTCAGATAAAAGTTGATTCAGTCACGAAATCAGGCAAAGTGGAGCCCGTATAAGCCCGCGACGGGAATGTTATTATTATAACATTTTGTGAGAAGAAGGGTAAACGGGCGACATCAGGAAAGGCGAAAAAGTCTGTGGCTGTTGTGCCATAGCGCATCGGCAATGACCTCTGGCGCTTCTTCACGCAGCTCACACAGCACCTGCCACACCTGAAAAGCGCGCTCTGGTCGGTTGGGCTGGCCCTGAAAACCGTTCAGCGGCATATCGGGGGCATCCGTTTCCAGCAACAAGGATGAAAGCGGTAACTGTGCGATGGTCTGTCGGGTTTTACTGGCGCGCGGATAGGTAATGGTGCCGCCCACGCCAATCGCATAGCCAAGTTTGATAAAAGCCTGGGCCTGCTGCAGGCTACCGGCAAAACCATGAACCACGCCACGGCGCGAGAGATCGTGACGGCGCAGATGCAGCGCCAGCTGATCGTGCGTTCGACGCGAGTGCAGGATCACCGGCAGATCGTAACGTTTAGCCAGCTTCAGCTGCGCATCCAGAAAATGTTTCTGCTTGTCGAACTGCGGCTCGTCCCGATAAAGATCCAGGCCGATCTCACCTAACGCTACCAGCTTAGCGGGCGACTTTATCAACAGGGCTTCCAGCTCGCGAAGATGCGATTCCTGATGATGTTCAATAACAATCGGGTGCAGCCCCAGCGCAGCATAAAGGGCGGGATGGGCGTGAGCCAACTGGCAGACCGTTGCAAAGCGTCCCGCGTCTACCGATGGCACGATAATTTTTTCAACGCCGGACTGGGCGGCCCGGGCAAGACTTTCCTCCGCCTGTCCGACGAAGGGCGGAAAATCAAAGTGGCAATGGGTATCCACAAACCTCATGCCAGCGAGCCTTCATTCCAGGCGTCGTCATTGCCCGCCAGCGGCGTAACGATCGCCCCACTGTTGGGTTCATTCGCCACCGGCGCGGCAGGCGTAACGATATCCAGCCCCGTTTGCGGCTCGGCATCGCTCAGCCACTGGCCCAGCGTGGCCATAAAATAGCGGCCACAGCGGCGTCCCAGGTGGTAATCCTGGTTAAGCGAGGCGATCCGGCTGCCTAACGCGTTACTGGCCAGCACGCGCGGTGGGAAAATTTCAATGATGCGTAAATCCCCTGGCGGTGACTCGATAAACTGCTGCGTTTCCCGATAGGTCTGCTCATGATGATGCAGGATAGTGAGCATCGGCTGCAGCGCACCGCCGCTGAACCAGCGTTCCATACGCGTTATCCAGCGTGGAGTATCGAACATCTGAGAGGGCACGGTACGGATCACCACGATCGTATCTGCGCCACGTTTGGCCGCCTCACGCACGGGAATGGCATCACTGACGCCACCGTCCAGATAGCTGATGCCTTCCAGATCCACCCCCAGGCGATAAAAGCCCGGAATGGCGCTGGATGCCTTAATGATTTCCAGCCAGTTATCACTGGTGGGCGCAAAATAACTGGGCGCATAGTCATCACTGCGGCAGGCACACATATAGAATTCGCGCCCGCTGGAAAACAGGGTTTCGGCACTGCTCATCGCCAGGGGGAATTCGCTTCGGGTGATGTCGATTAACCAGTCGAGATCGATAAGATTGCCGCCGCGTAAGAAACGCAGCGGATCGAAAAACTGCTTGCTGGTCGTATAGCGGGTGATCACCCGGCGCGCGTAGCCCGGCTGCGCGCAGACAAAGGCAGACAGATTCTGTGCCCCGGCAGACGTGCCAAGCAAAAGCTGGAAAGGGTTGAATTTAGCCCGCTGAAACTCATCTAATACGCCGGCGGTGAAGATGCCGCGTTGACCGCCACCCTCGCACACTAAGGCGATTTTCCTGGCTTTAAAAGGTGTGAGAGCAAGGGGTTCAATCGCCCCAAGCGTCACGGGAATACGTATACCCAATGTACCGACCTCAGATTGGGTTCCCGATAGGCAAATGTAGGGAATGCAGGGATTAGAATTGTGAAAGGATACTAGCACGGAGAACCAGCTACGTTGTCCATAAATTGTGCTATTGGCGTTGCGCCGTTTAACACATCGTTGCGAATATGAAGCATCCTTTGCCTCACAATAACATTCGCACAAATAACTGGTCTCCGTTTGATGCTGACTACGCCAGCATCAAACAGTCTGGGTCATCGCTATAGCTTTTTACGGCCAGTGAACAAGCTGATGAGGAACAGAATAATACCCACCACGAATACGACTTTAGCTGCCCAGGCTGCGGTACCGGCAAGGCCACCAAAACCTAATGCAGCAGCGATCAGTGCGATCACCAGAAAAATAATGCCCCAACGAAACATAAGCCTCTCCTTAACCATTTTAATATTGAACTGCTTGTTTCATCCCACGATGGGTATTTTTATCAGTGCGGCTTCCAAAAGAAGCCGCACCGGGTCGTGTTAAGACTTGACCTTCAGGTCATTTTTAACACTTTTTACGCCTTCGATAGCTTTAGCGATGCTTTCGGCACGGTCAGACTGTGCCTGATTCGCCACTTCACCTGAAAGCTGAACCACACCGTCGGTGGTTTCCACTTTCACGTTACGTGAAGGAACCATGTCATCTGCTAATAGCTTAGCTTTAATTTCGCTGGTTGTGGCAGCGTCACCGGCATAACCTTTCATTGACTGTTTTTTCGCGTCTTTCACGTGCAGCTTGTCGCTGACTGATTTAACGCCTTCAACTTTTTTCACCACGGCCACGGCTTTCTCAGCCTGGTCTTGTGAGGTCACAAAGCCGCTCAGGGTAACAACGCCCTGATGGGTTTTGACAGAAATGTCGGTGCTTTTGATGGAGTCGTCATCAACCAGGGCCGCTTTTGCTTTAGCCGTCACGGCGCTGTCATCCATAAAGCCGCCCACTTTCTTCATTGAGCTGTCAATTTTTGCACCAGCGCTGTCAGCCGTTTGTGAGGCTTTCTGAGACGCGGATTCCTCTGCAAATGCGCTTCCGCTCAGCAGAGCAGTACCGATCATCGCAGCCATCAATGTTTTAGTAATCTTAGTTGTGTGCATCGATATCATCCTTCTATCTGTTAACTCGCCCAAAACTGTGGGCGCAAGAGCAGCAAACAGTGCTGCTGCGGCACTGGACGCGGGGAGAATAAGTCTCTTAAACCGTCCGATGAAGTAATCATAGTCGGGATTTAGAGTTTTGCTCGGGTAACTGGTTGATCGTGCGTCAAAAGAGAGGAAAAGGCGCGTTTTAGGAGGGTTCTGTATCCGTTGAAACAGGGCCATTCCGTGCTGGAATGACCCTGAAAGCACGAATTAGTGCTCGCGGGTTTTACGGAATGTCACATCAGGATAGCGTTCCTGAGTAATATTCAGATTCACCATGGTGGGAGCGATATAGGTCAGGTTATCACCGCCATCCAGCGCGAGGTTCACCTCATTTTTACGCTGGAAATCTTCGAACTTTTTGGCATCGCTGCACTCGACCCAACGTGCCGTAGAAACGTTAATCGCCTCATAGATGGCTTCAACGTTGTATTCGCTTTTCAGACGCGCGACGACCACGTCAAACTGCAGGACACCAACAGCTCCCACAATCAGGTCGTTATTGTGAACCGGACGGAACACCTGAACCGCGCCCTCTTCCGACAGCTGGACCAGCCCTTTCAGCAGTTGCTTTTGCTTCAGCGGATCGCGCAGGCGAATACGGCGGAACAGTTCTGGCGCAAAGTTCGGAATACCGGTGAACTTCATGTTCTCACCCTGGGTAAAGGTGTCGCCGATCTGAATCGTGCCGTGGTTGTGCAAGCCGATGATATCGCCCGGATAGGCTTCTTCTACGTGCGAACGGTCGCCCGCCATAAAGGTTAACGCATCAGAAATCACGACGTCTTTGCCAGTGCGCACCTGGCGCAGCTTCATGCCTTTTTCATAACGGCCTGATACCACGCGCATAAACGCCACGCGGTCACGGTGCTTGGGATCCATGTTAGCCTGAATCTTGAACACGAAACCGGTAAATTTCTCTTCTTTTGCCTCAACCTGGCGGGTATCGGTCTGGCGCGGCATGGGGCGCGGCGCCCACTCCACCAGGCCATCCAGCATATGATCAACGCCAAAGTTACCCAGCGCAGTACCAAAGAACACCGGAGAGAGCTGACCGCTAAGGAAAGCCTCTTTTTCGAATTCGTGCGAGGCGCCCTGCACCAGCTCCAGCTCTTCACGAAGCTGTGCGGCCAGCTCTTCGCCGACGGCCGCGTCGAGGTCTGGGTTGTTCAGGCCTTTAACGATGCGCACTTCCTGGATGGTGTGCCCTTTACCGGTCTGATAGAGATAAGTTTCATCGTTATAAAGGTGATAAACCCCTTTAAACAACTTACCGCAGCCTATTGGCCAGGTGATGGGCGCACAGGCGATTTTTAACTCGCTTTCCACTTCATCCAGCAGTTCCATCGGATCGCGGATGTCACGGTCGAGTTTGTTCATAAAGGTCAGGATCGGCGTATCGCGCAGGCGCGTCACTTCCATCAGCTTACGGGTACGATCTTCAACGCCTTTCGCTGCGTCGATCACCATCAGGCAGCAGTCAACGGCGGTCAGCGTACGATAGGTATCTTCAGAGAAGTCTTCGTGCCCCGGCGTATCCAGCAGGTTTACCAGGCTGTCACGATAGGGAAACTGCATAACTGACGTCGTGATTGAAATACCACGCTGCTTTTCCATCTCCATCCAGTCAGACTTCGCATGCTGGTTGGAGCCGCGGCCTTTTACCGTACCGGCGGTCTGGATCGCCTGTCCGAACAGCAGGACTTTTTCGGTAATTGTGGTTTTACCGGCATCCGGGTGCGAGATAATCGCGAAGGTGCGGCGGCGTGCCACCTCTTCTAAAAAGGGATTAGACATGAGTGAATTCTTCTCAACGTAGCCACGCGCTAACAGGCGCGGCAGATAAATCACGGTGGCCGGCAGAACCTTACCGGCGGATAAACGGTGCCAAATGCGACTTTATGTCGTCGCGGGGTGAGCGCAAAGTTACATTGGCGTGCTTCCGGTTACCTGGTCAACTTTAAGGCGGCATAGCATACAATATTTTGTGCTATTGGCCTACAGCGTACGGAAGAGAAAGTGGCGTCAGTCAGAAACGGCAGGCCGCCGCACCGGTAGCGCGTCAGGGTGGCCAGGCGTTACCCCGAACGAAACCTGCCCCATAAAGCGTATTCGCGGGGGCTGCTACTCCTCAGGCCTCGACTAATCGACGAGTTCGATGCCCAGACTTTCCAGCAAACAAACCGCTTCCAGGCGAGAAAATTTGGCTTTATCGACCGTGTTATGGAAGATATTGATGGCGTAATTCCAGGATTCTGTGAGATCTGCGCCACGTAGCACGGTGTGATTGAATAAACTGCCCGTCAGGTCCGATTCGGTGAGCGTTGCGCCGGTTAAATCGCACTCCCTGAAATCCACCTCTGTCAGTTTGCATGCCTCCATTTTTAAGCCCTGCAACCGCAGCCCAAAAAAAGAGCCGCTGGCCAGAATACATTTCTGAAAATGCAGTTCGTGATCCAGATAAAAATCGGGCCAGTAGGCTGTCGTCCAGTCAATGCCGGTCAGCTTGCACTCATTGAAGTGAACGCCAAAGAAGCGGCTATTGGATGGGTTCAGCAGGCTCATATTGCAGTGATTAAACACACAGTTGATGAACTTGCAGGCCGAAAACACCGCAGAGGTAAAGTTGGCGTTATTGAATTCGCAGTCTTCAAAATGCGTTTCAGCGATCGTCAGACCGGTGAAATCTTCTTTTGAAAACTGGACGTCGTAAAATTCAGCATGGCTTTTGACAGATTGCATATTCACCCTGAGGGTTAACGGTGGCATTTCACGAAAAGTTTATGCGATTTCTTCGCGATGAACCCGCATAAGATTCACCTTCACGCCTTGCCTCACAAATCTCTGGTCAGGCATTTCTTGCGCATGCGCTGCAGCCAGTTCATCGCCGGGTCACCCTTGCCTTCCTGCCAGGCCGCATCCAGCCTGACCTGCCGGTAAAGGAAGCCGCACGGAAGCCAGGCGCACCGGCTTAGGGAGTGACAACTGGCGACCCGAAAAGCTGACCACAATGATAATCGCTCGCATTCAACAGTTGAAATAATTCTTTTTAAATCAACCAGATAAATTGCAAATTTTTCAATAAAAGGCTTCCCATTCGTTACCAGCCTGTTGCATAATTCACCACTAATTTATTAACACTCAAAGGACGCGGCCATGCTGACTGCTGAAATGACTGGACGTTTAAACGACCAGCTGAACCTCGAATTTTTCTCCGCCAATCTCTATTTACAAATGAGTGCGTGGTGCAGCGATAAAGGCTATGAGGGCGCAGCGTCCTTCCTGAAAATGCATTCGCGTGAAGAGATGGAACACATGCAGCGCCTGTTCGACTATCTGAGCGATACCGGTGCTATGCCGGTGCTGGGCAGCATTGCTGCACCGCCCGTTGCCTACAATTCACTGAACGAAGTGCTGATTCAGGCGCTGGATCACGAGAAGCTGATTACCAGTAAAATCAATGAACTGGCGCACTCAGCGATGACAACGCAGGACTATTCAACCTTCAACTTCCTGCAGTGGTATGTTGCAGAACAGCATGAAGAAGAGAAGCTGTTTAAAACCGTGCTGGATAAACTGGCGATGGTTGGCGATAGCGGTAACGGTCTGTTCCTGGTCGATAAAGACCTTGGACGCATGAGCACCGAAACCCACTCCGCCTAAAATAAACCGGCCCACGCAGGTGGGCCGGTAGTGTGATTTGCGCTCTGAGTTACGCCAGTCGGTAACAGGTTGTCATTTCCCCGTTGACCCACAACGGACGCTTCTCGCCCGGCGGTAAGCTAATCGCCATATCACGCCACGCTGGCTGATAATCTCCCCGCTTTTCAATGCTCAGCTCCAACCTTGACGCGCTGCTGGTTAACGTCCAGCTCAGCCAAAGCGCATTGCCCTTCTGCCAGCCGTGCGTTTCTCCATCGTCGTCAAACAGTTCGCCGGAGGTGGTCGCATTGCCCGGCGCAGGCCACAGCTGCAGTTCCCGTACGTTATCACGCTGCGCATCGGTGGTACTTTCACACTGTCCCAGTGGAATGGCAGCACCGGCACGGACCAGTAACGGCAGACGATCCAGCGGCGCATCCAGCATTACCGACTGTCCCCCCGCCAGCCAGCTACCGCTGTGCCAGTCATACCAGCCGTGGGCGTTATCTGGCAGATAGACCTGGCGCTGACGGGCGCCCTGCTCAACCACGCTTGCCACCAGCAAATCGCGCCCCAGCATGAAATCATCGCACTCGTCATAGGTGCGCGGATCGTGCTCGTGATCGAGGAAGGTTGGCCGCAGCATTGGCTCATCCTGCTCGCTGGCCTGCCAGGCCAGCGTATACAGATACGGCATCAGGCGATAACGCAGGCGAATAGCCTCACGAATCATTGATGTGGCTTCCGGATACATCCAGGGCTCGTTGACGGTGTGATCGTCATTCCATGAGTGAATGGTAAAACGGGGATGCATCACGCCATTCTGTACCCAGCGCACAAACAGCTCCGCATCCGGTTTATCGCCGGCAAACCCGCCCACATCGTGCCCGACGTTAAACAGGCCCGACAGACTCATTCCCAACCCCATACGGATGTTATAGCGCAGGGTTTGCCAGTTTGTCCGGTTATCCCCGCTCCACGTCTGCACATAGCGCTGCATGCCTGCGCAGCCTGAACGGGAAATCAGGTACGGCCTTTTTTCCGGGGCAAAGCGCTGCTGAGCCTCCATCGAGGCGCGCATCATCAGCAGCGGCATCACCGGTCGGATGTGCTTAATCGCAATGGGTTGGCCAAAGCCATAGCAGCGTGCTTCGCCGTCCCAGACTTCATATTCGTTATTATCGTTCCAGGTCGAATCGATCCCTTTTTTCAGCAACTGCTCAGTGACGTTTTGCTGCCACCACGCCACCGTTTTGGGATGGGTGAAATCCAGATGCGAGCCTTCATCATCCCAGAATACGGAACGCTCAGGCCGATCCTGTTCCGAATCGCGGATAAACAGCCCCTGATCCGCCACTTCTTTATAACGTGGATGATCCTGTAACAGGCAGGGCTTGATGTTGGCCGCCAGCTTCATCCCGGCCTGATGGAAAGCAGCGCACATGGCATTGGGATTCGGCACCTTGTCATAGTTCCAGTTGAACACGTAGCGCTTGTTATTGATGGAGGTGTAGCCCGACGACAGTTGAAACGAATCGCAGGGAATCTCATGCTCGCGGCACAGTTGAATAAAGGACAGGAGCTGTTGCTGCGCATCAGGCGCATCCGTGTAGTGCATGGTGGAGCCGCTGTAGCCCAGGCTCCACTTCGGTTGAAAGAGCGTCCGGCCGGTGAGGCGAACAAATGCCTTGGTCACCTCCAGCAGCGTCGGGCCCAGCATCATGTAGTAATCCAGATCGCCCGCCTCTGCGCGGTAACGGCGATAAGGCAGATGATAATTATCTAACTCATTCCCCAGGTCCAGCCAGCTGCTGGTGAGGTTATCGTAAAACAGCCCGAAGCTGACGCCGTCACGCTGGGTCAGCGTGAAAGGAATATGTTTGTAGAGCGGATCGGTACTGGCAGCGTTATAGCCCATCGCATCCAGATTGCGCATTTCGAAACGGCGATTGACCCGGTTGAGATCGCCGCTCTTTTCACCCAGGCCGTAAACCCGGTCCTGCGGCTGACGACGCTGATAATGTTCCACGCCATCGCCATGCATGTTCAGCAGGTAAGCCCCGGTATGGCGATCGACCGCCAGCGGCTGCCAGTCGGTGCCGTCAAAATGTTCCCAACTGAGGCAAAGGGGATAATGCACGGTAACCCGCAGTCGATCCGTGGCCAGACGGATTTGTTGCGCCTCCTGTTGCAGGGTAAAGGCGGGCAGCGTAAAACCTTCCAGCGATTCGCGGTCGCGCCCCTCCCAGGGCACATCCTCCTGCGGGGCAATGCTCCAGGTGCGGTTCAGCGCCAGTTCCCCGTCGCGTTTCAGCAGCACGCGCATCAGGCCGTTTTCTAATACGTAAATCCGTAAAAAGTGACGCTGCTCGACTTTCAGTTCGACAAAATGCGGCGTTTGTTGATGTAGCGTCCATGTCTTAAGTGTTTTCATGAGATTACCCTCACTGTTTAGCAGTACGTTGGCGGCGTTCGGCAATAAACATCACCAGAAAAACCGCGCCAATCAGATCAAAAAAGCCCATAGCAATAAACAAGGGATTGAAGCCAATGGTGTCGGCGGTAACGCCGATAATCAGTGAAAAAATAAAGCTGGCTATCCAGGCGCAGGACCCGCGCATGCCGTTGACCGTCGCCATCTGGCGGCGATCAAAACGCTCAACCACCAGCGCGCTCAACATGCAGGAAATCACCTGGTGGCCGAAACCGCCGATGGAGATCAGGGCAATGGCAAGATAGGGATCTTTAACCAGCGTCATCAGTGCCAGCGAGATCATCAGCGCGGCCCCGGTGACGGAACTGGCGACGATGGAGTTCACGCGGGAGCAGCCAAACCAGCGCACGTAGAGTTTTGTCAGGTAACCGCTGGCGACGCTGCCGAAGTCAGCGGCCAGGAACGGCAGCCAGGCGAACATCACGATCTGCTTCAGATCCATGCCGCGTTCATTGGCCAGGTAGAGCGGCACCCAGAAGCTCAGGACCGCCCAGGCGGGCTCGGCTAAAAAAGCCGGAATAGCGATTCCGTAAAACTTCTTCTCTTTCCCAATCACTTTCATCGCAGTGAAAAACGGCAGCTTTTCGCCGATGACTTCGTTGTCCTGGGTAATAAACGCCCGCTCCTCATCCGAGAGGCGCGGATGGCGTTCAGGCGAGTGATAGCCCCACCACCAGAGCGCCACCCAGATCAAACCCAGCCCGCCGGTGAGCAGGAATGCGCCCTGCCAGCCAAACGAGATATGCGCGATATAAATAATGGGCGGAGCCAGCATCGCGCCGACGGAAAAGCCAACGCCCGCCCAGCCTGCCGCTACCGGCCGCTCCTTTTTCGGAAACCACTCCCCGATGGCCTTGGCATTCGCGGGCGTGGCTGCCGCCTCTGATGCGCCCATCACAAAACGTAACAGCGCCAGATGCAACCAGCTTCCTGCCCCGGCGTGCAGCAGACAGGTGACAGACCAAATAACGGCGCAGATCAAAAAGCCCACTTTCAGACCGATAACATCAATTAACCAGCCGCACACAGGCTGAAACAGCGTATAGGCCAGTTGGAAAGCCGCCACGACCCAGGAATACTGCTCCGTGGTCATATTCAGGGTGCTTTTCAGTTCCGGTGCCAGAATCCCCAGGGAGTTACGGGTGATGTAATTCACCGTGACGCCCAGCAGGAACATGCCCAGCATCCACCAGCGCAAATTTTTAATCATCCGCAGCGGGCGCGACGACGCGTGAGTGCGGGTGGTCGAGTCGAGACTCATGATGAAACTCCTGTAGCCAGTGATTGACGCGTTGCCGCGCAGCGAGCCTGTTTATCTGATCCGACCTTAAAAAAGCCGAAAACGTGGGTACAGCCCATTTTTTGCAAACCTTTTCATGGCACTATCGGGAAATAACAAAAATGCCCTTGCAGACCAGCAGGGACACGATTCAGCACCTTATGAAAATTTTTTCATTTGCAGATTTGAGGGCGATCACAGAATGAAGCAAAGCTTAAAAGTGAGCGAAATTGCTGCCCTGAGCGGCGTGTCGATCAGCACGGTTTCGCGCGTCCTTGCCGGGAAAGCCAATATTCGCGCCGCCACGCGCGACAAAGTGTTACGCATCGCCCAACAGCAAGGCGTACTGGATAATCTTCAGCATGGTCGGCTGTTGCTTAATGACCTGATGGTATTTGCGCCACCGCGGGCATTCGATATCCGCACGGATATCTTTTATTACAAGGTGATCCAGGGGATCAGCGAAGCCGTTAAACCGCACGATGTGCGGTTGCGCTACTGCCCGCTGGAAGAAGTGGAAAGTGATGCCGCGCTGTTTATCGACAAGATGCAGCAGACGGAAGCCGCGCTGTTGATCGGTATCGACGATGAACACATTCATCAGCTGGCGGCCGAAATGAACAAACCCTGCGTGCTGATCAACGCCCGCGACCGCCGAATGCGCCTGCCCTCGGTGTCGCCGGATCATCAGCTTATTGGCGAGTTTTCCGCGCGCTATCTGTTTGAACAGGGCCATCGGCAAATTCTGTCGCTGCACTGCCTTCGGCGTTACACCATGGAGCAGCGGCTTCAGGGTGTACGCGATGCCTGGCATGCCATGAATCTGCGCTTCGACAGCCGCCAGCACCTGATTACGCTCAACAGTTTTAGCAGCAGCGAAGCCAGCGCCTGTCTGGGCGACTATTTGCGTCGCTGCCCGCAGGCGCAGCGCCCTACGGCGATTCTGGCGAGTGGCGATTATATTGCCGCCGGAACGGTGCAGGCGTTACAGCAAGCGGGCCTGCGGGTGCCGGAAGATGTGTCCGTGATGAGCATGGATGGTTTCAACCTGGCCACCGTGCAGGAGATCCCGTTAACCTCGGTTCAGGTTCCGCGAGACGAGCTGGGCGAGGCCGCCGTCAAAATGCTTCAGGCGCTGCGTTTAGATCCAAACCTGCCGCCCGGTAATCTGCTGCTGAACGGCAAGCTGGTGGTACGCGACTCGGTACGACGCATCCGGGATAATCCGGGTCATGCGCCGGTGCAGCAGCACGGGCTTTACAGCTAATGCGATCAGGCAAAGCTTTCCCAGCGGGATGACAGCGTAAAGTGACGCTGCCAGCTGAGCGTGGCAGACGCTCGGGCGATTAACTGCTGGCACAATGCCGGCTCGACAAAAGCGGGAATGACCTGTTCCGCTCCGCTGTGTTTGATCAACGCCAGTTGATCGTCCAGCGGGGGATGGACATTCCAGGGCAACCACTGCGCTGAGCCGTTTTGTAGCATCGCGAAGGCCCGCGTGCCGCGAGCGACATGACTGCTAAAAATCAGGTTGAACTCGGGTCGCTGGCTCAGCAAGGCGGCCAGGCCGCTGTCCGCCACCGCATCGGCCGCGACGATAACGCTGTCAGGTCGCCATTGCGCAGGCGTCGGCTCACGCAGCAACGGCAGCAACGCCAGCGCCGTGGCGGCCGGCAGCGCATTTTGCGCCAGCAGCTGTGACACGTCTTCCCGCACCTGCGGGCACAGCACCACCGGTAATCCTTTTGCTCGTAGCCGCAGTGCCATCTCCGGGCCTCTGCCGTGCAACGGCGCCGTGACCACCGCCCCGTGGCGGGCAGCCTGTACCAGCGCGTCAACCTGCTGATTAAGTCGCTGATGACGGTCGCCGTAAGAGGCATCGGTAATCAACCAGCGCGCCCGTGGTGGTCGGTCAAAAGGCAGCAGCAGTGATTCGCGACTCCAGTCGCCCATGTAGGTGATGCCGCCCGCGACCGGCAGGTGAAACCAGACGGATCCCGGTGAGTGGCCGCTCCGGCCGGTAAACAGATTAAGCGGGCCAACCGCGCACTGCCCGCGTAAGGGCAATGCGTGCCGCGATCGCGCAGGTACTGGGCACTCTCCCAACTGCTGCCAGGTCAGCTCCGTGGCGTAAACCGGCGGCGATCCCAACGCCTGCCAGCTGTCGAGTGCACCTGTATGGTCGCCATGAGAATGGGTCAGACAGATGGCATCGACGTGCCCCGTGACCGTTAAATCCGGCCTTACGCCGGGCTCCGGCCCCGCGCCCAGATCCCACAACAGGCGGTATCCCTGAATCTCAAGCAGGAAAGCGGCGGGCAACTTTCCCCCCACGCCGCTCACCACGGTCAGGCTTGCCATGGCAATACTCCCTGCGGCAGCGCGCGCGTCAGGCGCGTCGCCAGCAACATCAAGGTCAGAACAACCAGAATCATCAGGCATCCTACGGCGGCAGCCAGCGGTGCAGAGCCGCCCTCATCAAGAAAGATAATGGTTGGCCCAAGGGTTTGCGTATCGGAGGTCACCAGCAGCACCGAGACCTGAATTTCGTTCAGTGCGGTCAGAAAGACCAACAGGCTTCCCGCCAGCGCAGACGGCGCCGCCAGCGGCAGTAAAATATCGCCCATGCGGCGCAGAAACCCCGCCCCACACAGACGCGCGGCCTCATCCAGCGAGGGGTCAATTTGTGCGAAGCCCGCCAGCGTGGGGCGCAAGACCAAGGCCAGGAAGTTGGACAGATAGGCGGCGAGAATGATCCAGACCGTGCCGTAAATCGAGACCGCCAGCAGAGGAAGCGGCGGTAGAAAAAACAGGATTGCCGCCACGCCTGTCACGATACCGGGCAGCGCATAAGTCAGCTCGCTGGCAAACCACAGGCCGCGCACCAGTCGCGTGCGTCGCCAGCTCAGGAAGAAAGCCAGAAACAGCGCCATGACCGTGAGCATCAGCGTCGCCAGCGAGGTGAGCCACAGGCTGGTCGCGAAAGCATGGCGTATTGCGGGATAGCCCCACAGCGCCTGATAAAAGTTTTCCAGCGTCAGGGTCTGCCACGTCAAGGCCTGACCAAAGCCGCGCGTCAGCGCACTGGTCAGCAGCGCGCTGACCGGCATGATGAGCGTAGCCGCCATCCACAGCCAGGCCATCACCTCCGTGGGCAGCCGCGCGCCGTTAAGCGGTTGCTGAAACGGGCGCGGCGAGCCACTCACGCGAACATCACGCCGTCCGCCCAGCCAGCCGCTCAGCATCATGCCGGTTAAGGTGATCAGCGCAATCAGCAAAGAATAGACGGCCGTATCCGGCAGCGCACTGGGGCCAATGGCGTTAAGTTGCTGATAGACGAGCGTAATTAAGGTCGGCAGGCGTGCCGGAATGCCCAGCATCGCCTGAATACCAAAATTCCCGACCGCCGCCACAAAAGCCAGCGCCGCGCCCGCGAAGATGGCGGGACGCGCCAGCGGTAAAATAATGGTGCGCAGGATTTGCCCGTGCGAAGCGCCGCTAATCTGCGCGGCTTCCACCAGTTCTGCCGGTAAACGACGCAGCCCGGCACGCACCGTCAGGAACACCAGCGGCGCATTGTGCAGGCCCAGCAGCAGTACGATTCCGCCCCATGAATAGAGCGGTTGTTCACCCGGCGCGAACCAAGGTAAATCCAGCAGCTGAAACAGCGATGCCAGCAGGCTGCCTGGCGCCAGCGCCTGCAGCCAGGCAAGTGCCGTCACCTGTGGCGGAATCATCAGGGGTAAGATAAAGGCGAAGACCCAGGCTGCTTTAGCGCGCATATCGCTCAGCGCAACCAGCCAGGCGGCGAGCGTGCCAAGCAACAGCGACAACAGGGTGGCGCTCAGCCCGATGCTTAAGGTCGTTAACGTGGCGCTGAGTACCCGGCGGCTGATCAACAGCTGCGTCAGCCGTGTCAAATCCGGTACGCCCTGCGGGGCCATCGCTGTCCAGATCAGCCGGGTAAAAGGCGCCACGGACAGCAGCCCGATCGTCAGCACCAGCAGCCCTAGCACCCAGGGTTCAGCGCGAAAACGCCAGCGCGTGCGATGCACCCGGCGAGGCTGACAGTCGTTACTCAGCACGCTCATTCTCAGCCACCGAATAGCGCGGTAAACTGTTCACGCACCTGCGCATCATCGGCCACCGCCTTCTCCACGTCCGGGGTCAGCAGTTTGATCTGGTCTACCGGAACAAAGCCTTCAGGCGCGGCAATGCGGTCATCGACCGGCCGGTTACCCTGCTGAACCACCAGTTTCTGTCCCGGCTCTGACAGCAGAAAATCCACAAAGGCTTTCGCGGCAGGCAGGTTATGCACCGATTTCATAATGGCGACGGGTTCCGTGACGTAAGACACGCCCTCTTCGGGATAGACCAGGTCGATGGGCGATCCCTGTTTTTTGGCCCGGATAATGTCGGCATCGGTAATCACACCATATTTATCCAGTCCACTCGCTACGGCTTTTAACGCAGGTCCGTTACCGCCCTGCGGCGCGATGCCCAGCGCCGCCAGCTGTTTATAGAAGTTCCAGCCGATGTCAGGCGTCGTGATATCCGTGTGCAGCTTATACAAGGCAGCCCCGGAGTAAAGCGGACTGGGCATGGCAATTTGCCCTTTGTTGTCCGCGTTTAGCAGGGCTTTCCAGCTGTTAACGGGTTTAGCGCGCTGCGTGTTGTAGGCAATCACGGTGGCGATAATTTTGGTGCCAAAAAAGGTTTTATCCCGGTCATAAAAGGCGGGTTTCAGGTGATCGACGGGCGCATCCTGATACGCATAGAGCTGCTTCTCTTTCTTCAGTGCGCCAAGGTTGATGGCGTCGGCAACCAACAGCACGTCGGGCTTCACCTTGCCGCTCATCATTTCCGTGTGCAGCACGTTCATTAACTGCGTGGTGCCGTTGCGCGTCCATTCCACCTGAATACCGGGATAGGCCGCTTTGAACGCGTCCATGGTTTGCTGCGCAATTTCCGGTGCCTGCGAGGTGTAGACCACCAGCGTGCCGGCAGGCTTGTCTGCCGCCAGCGCCAGCGTGGGGCCTGCCAGCGCAGCCGTGAAGAGCAGAGATGTAACCGAGGTAAGCATGAGTTTTTTCATACTGTCTGAAGTCCTTTATGCGGGAAGAATCCAGCCGTCAGTCACGGCAATATTTACGGTGTCGTTAACCCTGAGAGCAGAGACATCGTCAAGGGCCAGCGTGATGGAAACCTCAGGCTCTGCCTGTGGAGACAGATGGATGTCGTAATGGCCGCCGCGGTAAATCAGGCGTTCAACCCTGGCGGTGAAATGGCCGGTTTCGTCAGCCGCCAGGCGGAAACTGGCCCGATGAAAGCTGGCTTTACCCTGCGGCAAGGCTGTCTGATGCGCGGCACAGCGCAACCGCATCCGTGTACCAAACAGCATCACCGATGCCTGGCCCTGGCCTGTCGGTTCAATCTCTTTTACCGGCAGCACGCGCCCCTCATCAATAAAGGTGGCGACCATCTCATTAGCGGGCTCACGCCACAGGGTTTGTGGTGAAGCAAACTGCATGACCTGCCCCGCATTCAGCACCACAACGCGATCGGCGAGCGCCATCGCTTCGCGCTGATCGTGGGTGATATAAATTAAGGTGGCCCCGCTGTGACGGTGAAAACGGCGAAACTCCTCTTCCATGGCGGCACGCAAATGCACGTCAAGGTTAGCCAGAGGTTCGTCAAGCAGGACCAGCCGGGGCTTTGCCACCAGGCAGCGGGCCAGGGCTACGCGTTGACGCTGACCGCCGGACAGATCGGCCGGGCGGCGATCGGCAAAGGCCAGCAGGTCGACCAGCGCCAGGGCCTGCCGGATACGTTCTTCCCGATCGGCACGGTTTACGCCGCTGACTTTCAGGCTGTAGCCTACGTTTTCAGCCACCGTCATATGCGGCCACAGCGCGTAGTTTTGAAACACCACGCCAAGATCGCGGTTTTCGGGAGGCAGATGAAAATCCGGGGAGGCAAACAACGTGTCGTCCACCCAGATCTCGCCGCGATCCAGCGTTTCAAATCCGGCGATTAACCTGAGTAAGGTCGTTTTGCCGCAGCCGGAGGGGCCCAGCACGGCGATAAACTCACCCTGCTGGATCTCCAGCGAGACCGCCTCAAGGACCGGCTGCGCCGCGAAGGCTTTATTCAGCCCGGAGAGTGAAATTGCGGCCATGTTGATGTCGCCTTTGCCGTGTACGTTTTGTGCAAGACGTTACGACAGTTTGATGACAGGACCGTGACACCGGGCTACTTCGGCAGATGGACCGCCACGTAGCGCTCGTAGCGCGATGGCTTGATTTTGGTTAAATCTGCCAATACCAGCCCATCAATACAGTTGTTAAAGTCCGGGTCGCTGCCGAAATCAATAAACTGCACCCCGCCTGGCTCATAGACTTCGCAATACTGTTTGTAGAGCGTGGGGATGGCGACGCCGAGGTTACTGAGCAGCTGCTTCAGCCGCTGAAGATCCTCTTTGTAATCATTGCCGCTAAACTGGGCCAGTACGGCAGGCAGAGAGGCCGGATAAGGACAGCGCGAGGTCGCCAGCGGAAAGTCCGTTGGGAAATAGATCCGATAGAACGCGACCAGCAAATCGCGCGCCGCCAGCGGCATAGTGCCAGAGATGGAAACCGGTCCGAACAGATAGCGCACCTCGGGATATCTGGCCACGTAAGCCCCGATGCCAAGCCAGAGATAGTCCAGCCCGCGTTTACCCCAGTAGGCGGGCTGAATAAAGCTGCGGCCCAGTTCAATGCTCTGACGAAGAATAGGGATCATGCGTTCGTCGTAATGGAACAGGCTGTGACTGTAGAGGCCTTCCATGCCGCGTCGTTCCAGCTGTTCGCCACCGGGGATAAACCGGTAAGCCCCGACGATTTCCAGCTCTGCGTCGTCCCACAGAATCAGGTGATAGTAGTCATCATCGTAGCTGTCGAGATCCCGTCGGCGACCGCTGCCCTCACCGACGGCACGAAAGGCAATCTCACGCAGCCGTCCCAGTTCACGCAGTATCGGCACCCAGGTCGCCCCGTTACGCCGCCACAGATAGATCTTCTTGCCGTCAGGCGTATTGCCCAGCAACTCGCTTTGCAGCAGAGCCTTTTTCAGTTCGGCACGATCTTCCGCCAGCGCGATGGCGGATTCTGTCTGGAAGAGCCCTTTTTTGCCCTGCCCCAGGCGGTAAACATGTTTTCGCACGCGCTTTGCCAGCTCTTTGCCGGGCGTATGGCCATCGTGCCAGTGCGCGAAGGGGATCTGCGCGCCGATACGCAGTTTGATGCGCATCCCGCGTTGTTTAAACATTTCACGCACCAGCATCAGCATCGCCACGGACGGTGCGACTTTCGCGGTGGCATAGAACAGTGAGCTGTTTCGACCTTCGACATGCACCGGTACCAGCGGCGCGCGCGCTTTCGCGGCCAGGCGCAGAAAGCTGTGATGCCATTCGCGATCGCGCACGCCGGCGCTGGTCAGGCGGGACACTTCGCCCGCCGGGAAGATAATCAGGACGCCCTGATTGCTCAGGTGCTGTTGCATGTGCTGCAGCTGCTGGCGGTTGGTGCGGTTACCGATATTGTCGACGGGTAACATCAGGCTGTTGAGCGGTTCCAGCAGCATAATTAGCCGGTTCGCCACGATTTTCACGTCGCGGCGAACCTGAGATATCGCATGCAGTAACGCCATGCCGTCGATGGTACCCAGTGGATGGTTCGCCACGATCACCACCGGTCCGTGCGATGGGATCTGCTCCAGATCGCGCTCGCTAAGTTCGCAACGGACGTCAAGATGTTCCAGTACCTGCTCGACCATATCCAGCCCTTTCAGGTGGGGATAGCGCGCGGCAAAGCGCTGGAATTCATCTTCACGTAGAATCCACTTCAATATCCGTTTCTGCCAGTTGGCAGGACGCTGGTTCGGCCAGAAACGTTCAATGACCTGATCGACTGAAAACATAGTTAACCTTTCGTGCCTGTCCCGGAGATACAGCGAAAGTAAGTCGCATTGTTTGCACTTTTATGAATTACGGCAGGTCGGCAGGCAAATTTGTTGGCGCTGTCAGCGGCACATGAGCGCCTAAACAGGTTTTCATCAGGAAAAACAGCAGGATAAGACAGGATATTTCGCCGGCTCGGCGCGGCGCCGGGATATGAAAAATCTTAATACTGGTTGCTATAAAGGCGCTAACGTCTCCTGGCCGCCTCTCAGCAGGAGGCAGCGGGGCCGGTTGCCGCTGCCAAACCTCTGCAGCCACGTCTTCATCCCTTTTGGGCAGCCGGTCCCTGTGCGCGCTACGGGTTGTGCATCATGGCGGCAACCGGGGTCCAGATCTCGGTCATCGCGCCCGCTTTACCCGTAAAGGGATCCCGTTTTGGCAACGGGACTTTTTTCACTTTTTCCTGGGACAGTTTGAGCTGGCCGATTTCATCGCGCAGAATTTCAGGCTTCAGCCCTTCAGGATAGGCACCTACCGCCAGGAAATCTTCGCTGGCGGAAACCTGTCGATGCCCGACACCCGCAGGGATCAGCACGGCATCCCCTGCCCGCAGGGTAATCATGCGGCCACTGTCGCCCCCAAACAGCACTTCCGCCCAGCCTTCAGCGACGCCAAGAAGCTCATGCGTATTAGGATGGTAGTGCATATAGGGAAACAACTGATCGCGCCAGTCAGGCGGCCAGCCATTTTTTTCAAAGGTTTCCTCGAACCAGGTGGCGATATTCTCTTCGTCCTCCGGCACCACGCGTGGCCAGATAATCAGCGGCAGCGGATTGTTTGGTACGCCGGCAGACGGGCTGGCGAACATCAAATGTTGTGGGTTATTTGATGCCCCAGCTGAAAATGTGCCTGCTGCGAAAGACATCAGCAACATCAGACTGGAAGTTTGGGCAGTCATACAATGTCTCCTTTTTTTCTTTAGTGTGACAAAGGTCGCAGGGTTGGAATGTGCGCTATACATCACAATTTACATAATCACTCTAACTCGCTAACCAAAGCCAAATTAGTTGTTAACAATATCTCCTTAACCCGCTAAGTCTTTTTTATCTGGTAGGATTAATCTGTAAACGGTGCGGCGGCCATCGTTGCCCGCTGAACCGCCCGCTTTTTTGCCGCCGTCAGCGCGAAGATGAAGACCAATACCGCCAGAAAATGACGGGCCGATGACACCGCCCCGATCTGCTGCGCGGGCTGTTGCAAGGAAATAAAAAAACCCGCCAGAGCTGACGGGTCGGTGCACGTTCATGGGCCTTAACGGAAGCGCCTGGCTGGCTCGTTTTACTCAGTAAATAATCCCGGGTGGATTAACCATCGAATGGGTAATCGCCTCATCCTGCTCGCCCCAGCGTTGTAACACCTGGCGATACTGCCCGCCGGCAATAGTGCCATCCAGCGCGGTTTGCAGCGCCGCGGCCAGGCCATTGCCTTTTTTCGTGGTCACCGCTACCCAGGCGCGGTAGGGCCCCTCGCCGACTAATTTCGTCTGGCCGCGTGACGCCACCTTCCAGGCCGCCACGGCGTGCGGACCAAACATCGCATCTGCCCGCCCTGAAAGCAGATACAGCGTGGCCGAGGCATCGTCGGTCAGGTAAATCGGCGTGACCGGTGGCAATCCTTTCGCCCGGTTCTGTGCGTCCCAACTGAGTAAAATACGTTCCTGATTGGTGCCGGAGGCCACGATGATGCGTTTGCCCGCCACGTCTGGCGGAGAAGTTATCGCGCTGATCGGACTGTCCGCCTTGACGGCAAAGGCGTGGTTATCGGCCCGATAGGTCGCAAAATCAAACTTCTTTTTCCGCTCTTCGGTCACCGCGATATTAAACATGGCCACGTCATAGCGCCCGGCACTGATCCCCAGCGGCCAGTCCTCCCAGGAAGCCGGTACCAGTTTAAGTTTGAGCCCGAGGCTGTCCGCCAGCAGGCGGGCAATATCCGGATCGCTGCCAATGCGGGTCACGTTATCCGCCGCCAGCAGCGCCAGCGGCGGTGAGTGAGTGGCTGAAGTCGCTACCGTTAACGTGCCGGGCTCAACAAAATGAAAATCCGCCGGAATTTTTTTAACCGCCTCAGGGTTCACGGGCGCGTGAATCGGCTGTTCATTTCGGGCGACATCCGGTTTTTCCTCGGCAAAAACCGCGCCGCTCACCAGCAGCGCGCACAGCGTCACACAGGCATATCTCATTCTGGCCCCTTAGAGTACGCGCGCCAGAAAGCGGCGCGTTCTCTCATGTCGTGGGTGGTTTAACACCTGGCTACTGCTGCCCTGCTCGACAATTTTTCCGTCCACCATAAACACCACGTTGTCAGCTACCTCGCGGGCAAATCCCACTTCGTGTGTCACGATGACCAGCGTGGTGCCCGATCGGGCCAGCTTTTTAATCACGTCCAGCACTTCGCCGACCAGTTCCGGATCCAGCGCCGAGGTTGGCTCATCAAACAGCATCACCCGGGGTTGCAGCATCAAAGCCCGGGCAATGGCAATGCGCTGCTGCTGCCCGCCAGAGAGATGCCGGGGCCACGCATCGGCCTTATGACGCAGGCCGACGATATCCAGTAGCTCACCGGCACGGATTATCGCTTCACGCTTCGAGAGCTGACGGTGCGCGATGGGCGCTTCGATTAAATTTTGCAGTACCGTAAGATGGGGAAACAGATTGAAGTTCTGAAAGACATAGCCCACGTTAATGCGCTGACGCAGAATCGCCCGCTCCTTCAGCTCATATAGCCTGTCACCCCGACGCTGATAACCAATGTAATCACCGTCAATCTGGATAAACCCTTCATCCACGCGTTCCAGGTGGTTAATGGTGCGCAGCAGCGTCGATTTTCCCGATCCTGATGGCCCCAGAATCACCGTAACGGAACCGGGTGCCAGATCCAGCGAGACGTTGTCCAGCGCCTTGAGCCTGCCGAAACGTTTGCTGACGCCGGTAATGCTGATGGCTCCGGTGGTAGGGGATAAATGGTAATCAATGGCTTCGGACATGGCCGATCTCCTCAACAGGATTAAGCGGTGCGACGCGAGTGCGCCATTGTCGCCAGCGCGACGGTTGGGGTTCACGGCTGACGCTGCGAGCCAGCCAGCGCTCAACGCTGTGCTGAATCACTGACAGGACGGTGGTGATAATCAGATACCAGGCCGCGCCGACCATCAGTAACGGGATCACTTCCTGGTTGCGGTTGTAGATCATCTGGATGGTGTAAAACAGTTCCGGCATCGCCAGCACATAGACCATCGCCGTGCCCTTCGCGAGGCTGATAATCTCGTTAAATGCCGTCGGAATAATGGCGCGTAACGCCTGAGGCAGAATGATGCGAAAGGTGCGACGCGACGCGGACAGCCCGAGGGCGGAAGCCGCTTCCACCTGACCGTGATCGACACCCAGAAAGCCGCCGCGAATGATCTCTGCACTGTAGGCTGCCTGTACCAGCGTCAGACCAATCACCGCCGCGGGAAACTGGCCCAGCACATTGATGGTCTGAAAATGGCCCCATGACAGCGAGGTAAAAGGCACGCCAAGAGAGAGCGTGTCGTAGAGATAGGAGAAGTTGTAGAGAATGATCAGCACCACGATCAGCGGCAGCGATCGAAACAGCCAGATGTATCCCCATGCCAGGCTGCTTAACAGCCAGGACGATGAGAGCCGCGCCAGCGCCAGTACGCCACCGAACAGCAGGCTGAACACCGTGCCCAGCAGGGTCAACAGCAGCGTTTGCCCCAGGCCATGTAAAATTACCGGATCAAAGAACCAGCGGGCAAACACGCCCCATTCCCAGCGTGGATTAAACGCTACCGACTGCACCACGCCCGCCAGGATAAACAGCGCTACCACGGCGCCCAGGGTGCGGGCGGGATAGCGGGCAGGCACCACATGAAGTTGTTGTTGATGACGCATGCTCGCTCCTTAACTTGCCTGCGCAACGCTGTGCACGTCGATGACTTTGATGAAGCGTAAGCGTCCATCGTGCGGTGGCTGTCCGAAACGCTCCAGATCGCCACTCAGATCGAACTGCGGCTCATAGCCGTGGCCGGTATATAAGCGCACCGCCTCGGGCTGGCGGAAACCGGTGGTCAGAAACAGGCGCTGATAACCGGCGCGCAGCGCCCGTCGCTCCAGCTCTTTTAGCACCACCAGCGCCAGCCCCTGACGACGCAGGTCGCCACGCGTCCAGATGCGCTTCAGCTCTGCCGTGTGCGCGTCGTAAGGTTTGTACGCGCCCATGGCGATAATCTCGCCGTCGCGCTCCAGCACAATAAATAAGCCGTGCGGCGGCAGATACCATTCGGCCTGCTCCTGTTCCTGATGGCGGCTGAAATAATCGCCATAGCGGGCCGCATATTCACCGAATAAACCGGTCAGGATGGGCACCAGCTCCGGCGCATCCGGTGACAGCTCGCGGAATTGCAGTTCACTCATCATGCGCTCCTTAGTCACCCAAACCCGGTGGATTAATCTCGGAATGGTCGATGCGTTCAACGCCCTCGCCCCAGCGATCCAGCACCTTCTGATAGTCACCATTTTGAATGACGCCGTTCAGGGCGGTGCTGATGGGTTCAGCTAACCCACTGCCTTTTTTTACCGTGACGGCAATGTGCGCGGCTTTCGGCCAGCCCCCATCAACGCTGCCGACCAGGCGGGTTTTGCCGTTGAGCGCCGCTTTCCAGGCACCGATCACGTTAGGGCCAAAGTACGCATCCGCTCGTCCGGCCTGCAGCGCCAGCGTCTGGGCGGCGTCATCTTTGGTGTAAATCGGCGTGAAAGGCTTAAGGCCCCTGGCCTGATTTTCTTTATCCCAGGCGAGTAAAATCGCCTCCTGATTGGTTCCGGACCCCACAATGATGCGCAGTCCGGCAATATCATCGGCTTTAGTCAGCGACTGGATTGGGCTGCTGGTTTTGACGTAAAACCCCAGCGAGTCTTTACGGTAGGTCGCAAAATCAAACTTCTCTTTGCGCGCCTTCGTCACGGTGATGTTGGTAATGGCGGCATCATATTTTCCCGAGGCCACGCCGAGCGGCCAGTCTTCCCAGGAGGCCGGCACCACGTTGAGCCTCAGCCCCAGGCTGTCGGCCACCAGCCTGGCAATATCGACTTCGCTACCCAGCAGCGTTTTATTGTCATCCGAAAAAACAGTGAGCGGCGGGGAATTCAGCGCCGCTACCGCCACGGTCAACGCGCCCGGTACGGCAAAATGATAGTTGGCGGGCAGCTGCGCCACCGCGCTGGCATTTTCCGGCGTGTGGATCGGGGCTTTGTTGGCCTCAAGACTGACGCGCTGGCCATTTACGGCGACGCTGGTGCTTTCCGCCAGGCTGCCACCGCTGACGCTAAGCATCAGCAAGGCGATAAAACTCGTTTTATGCATAGCAAAGGCTCTTATTGTGAGGTGAATTGATTAACCGGCTGTGGCAAGGCAAAGCTGTCACGCAGCGTTCGGCCCGGGTAGTCACGTCGCGCTAACCCGCGCGCCTGCAAGACGGGCACCACCTGGTCAACAAAACGCTCAAAGGTATCAGGCGTACCGCCGTTGATGATGAAACCGTCTGCCGCCTGGCTTTCAAACCACAATTGCAGGCCGTCGGCGACCTGCTCCGGCGTGCCATGAAACAGCGGACGTGGCGTGGCCGCTTCCAGCGCCGCCTGACGCAGCGTGTGCCCCTGCTCGCGGGCTTTGCGTTTAATCTCGTCGGTGGTACTGCGGAAACTGTTCTGGCCGATATCACCGAGATCGGGAAAAGGCGCATCGAGTGGATACTGTGAAAAATCGTGATGGTCGAAGAAGCGACCGAGATAGTTGAGCGCATCCTGGATGGAAACCAGCGCGGCGGTGGTTTGATATTGCTGCTCCACCTCCTCTGCATCTCTGCCGACAATCACGCTTACGCCCTGAAAAATATGCAGATCCTGTGGCTGACGGCCGTTTTTCACCAATTGCGCTTTAACATCCCGGTAAAAAGCCTGGGCTTCTTCTCGCGTTGGCTGATGCGTAAAAATGGCATCGGCATGACGCGCCGCCAGCTTTTTGCCGTCCTCCGAGGCACCTGCCTGAAAAATGACCGGTCGGCCCTGCGGCGTGCGGGAAACATTGAGCGGTCCCTGCACCTGAAAGAAGTCGCCGTGATGGTTAAGCGTGTGCAGCTTCGCGGGATCGAAAAACTGACCACTCTCTTTATTGCGAACAAAGGCATCCTGTTCCCATGAATCCCACAGCCCTTTCACCACCTGCAGATATTCGTCGGCAATACGGTAACGCAAGGCATGTTCAGGGTGCTGCTGGCGAGAAAAGTTCTTCGCCGACCCTTCCAGCGGAGAAGTGACCACGTTCCAGCCCGCACGTCCGCCGCTCAGGTGATCCAGGCTGGCGAACTGGCGCGCCACGGTAAAGGGCTCGCTATATGAGGTGGAGACGGTGCCTACCAGCCCCAGATGTTCGGTGACGCCAGCCAGAGCCGACAGCAGCGTTAAGGGTTCGAACCGGTTCAGAAAGTGGGGAATCGATTTTTCGTTGATAAATAAGCCGTCGGCGACAAACAGAAAATCCAGTTTGCCCTGCTCCGCTTTACGCGCGATTTTTTTCGCGTAGTCAAGGTTAATGCTGGCATCTGCCTGGGCTGCCGGGTGGCGCCAGGCCGACATGTTTCCAGAGGCGCCATGCAGAATGGTACCCAGTCGAAGCTGTCTTGTGGTCATGATGTGCTCTCTTTTGTGCATCAGGATGCCAGGCAGCTGTCCGGGACAGCCACACAGGCACTTCAGGCGGTTGAAATCAATTCAGGGCGGGTTCACGACATCGGTCGTGAAGATGGTGCAATGCCTGCCGGGCGAGTTGCGCAAAATAGTGGGCGGCAGGCGCTATCGAAGATTCGTCGGGGGTGAAACCGGCATGATGCAGGCCAAAGTCGCTGGCGCTGCCAATGCTGACAAACGCGCCCGGCACCTGCTGGAGGTAGAAGGCGAAATCTTCCCCACCCAGGTGTAGATCGGCAGTCTGAACCTGATAGCCTACCTGGCGAGCCACCTCACTGCTGAACTGCGCCCAGTTCGCGTCGTTAACCAGTACGGGCGGTCCGGCATGCCAGTGCAGACTGGCCTGAGCGCCATTCGCCAGGGCGATGTTCTCCACCAGCGTGCGAACACGTTTTTCCAGTTCCGCCCGTAGTTGCAGATCGTGGGTGCGGGCCGTACCGCCAAACTCCACCGTTTCTGGCAGCACGTTCCAGGTCTTGCCGCCGTCAACGCGGGTGATACTGAGTACCAGGCTATCGAGCGCATTAAAGCTGCGACTGGTCAGCGCCTGCAGTGCCTGAATGATCTGGCTGGCGACCACGATGGCATCAACGCCCTGCTCGGGATGCGCAGCGTGCGCGCCCTTACCTGTCACGTGGATAACAAACTTGTCGGCATTGGCATAAAACGCCCCACCACGCGTGGCGAAGGTCCCGCTCGGCAAGCCTGGCTCGTTATGCATGCCAAAAATGGCCTGTACCTGATCCAGCACGCCAGCCTGAATAAACTGCCTGGCACCGCACGCAATCTCTTCGGCTGGCTGAAATAAAATACGCACCCGTCCACGAAGCTGATGTTGCTGAGCCTGCAGTTCGAGCGCCGCCCCAAGCATCACGGCACTGTGTAAATCGTGGCCGCAGGCGTGCATGACTCCCGGCTGGCGAGAGTGAAAACTGACGCCGCTGGCCTCGTGGATAGGCAGCGCATCAATATCGGCACGCAGTGCAATCAGGTTTTCACCGCTGCCGATTTCCGCGACCACGCCGGTTTCCAGTGGATAATCCAGCAAGCGAATGCCGGCATTCTGAAGCCACTGGCGTAACCGCGCGGTCGTCGCAAACTCCTGGCCGGAGAGTTCAGGCCAGGTATGTAATTCACGTCGCCATTCAATTAACTGTGCTTCGTTCAGACTCATGGTTTACCTCGGCTAACACATCGTGCTCAGGCGGCGACCCACTGATGGGTGGCCAGTAGCTCCAGCGATCGGTAACGCGCGCGGGGATCGGCAATCGGCGTGTCGATAACAAACTCGTCAATGCTGAAGTTGCGCTGCAGGGCCTCCAGTTGGGCGTGGACCTGTGAAGCGGTGCCTTTCAACAGGGACGGCGTACGTGGCTCAATCAGGTAGTCCGTAAAACCGCCCTGACGGACATAACGCTCCGCCTGTTCCAGGCTGGCGACGTTCACGCCTGGCCCGTTTTTGACCTGCACGTGGAAATGCCTGAGATCGGCCACCAGCAGCTCGGCCTCGGCGGGCGAGTCAGCTACGACCACCTGCACCGCCACCAGCGCCCGTTTGCCCTGTGCCTGTTGTGAATAGGCCCGCAGAGATCGCGCCAGAAGCTGACGATCGCCGTTGATATGCGCGGCAAACACGAACTGCCAGCCCAGCCGGGCCGCCAGCCGTGCACTCTCTTCGCTCCCGCCTAACAGAAACCGCTGTGCCGGACGGGCCGGTAACGGCGTCGCGCGCACGGCTTCGTCCTCGTCCCGCGGTCCTGTCTCAGGCTTCAGCCAGCTGTCCAGTTGCGTAAGCTGTTCGTCAAAACTGCCCTTTTCGTCCTGATGGACCCCAAGCTGCAGTGCCCGAGTTGAAAGCGGCAGGCCGCCCGGTGCTTTACCGATGCCCAGATCGATCCTTCCCGGCGCCAGCGACGCCAGTAAATTAAAGTTTTCTGCCACTTTGTAGGGGCTGTAGTGCTGCAGCATCACCCCGCCAGAGCCGATACGAATATGTTGAGTTTGCGCCACCAGCCAGGCGATCAACACCTCAGGTGACGGGCTCGCCAGCTGCTCAATATTGTGGTGTTCAGCCAGCCAAAAGCGGTGATAGCCCCATTTTTCAGCCTGTTTCGCCAGCTGCAACGTGCGCTGGAGCGACGCCGCCGGTGTTTCACCTTCCGCTACGGGGGCTTTGTCTAACAGACTTAACTGATATGCCATTCACCTGTCCTCACTCATTTCCGTTATGGGCCAGTGTGGCGATGAGGATATATTTCGTAAAACAATAAATATGAGAATATGAAGTTAAAAAACGGCAATAGAATTTAAATAATAAAGTAATTAACCGAGGAGATTATTATTTCCGCGCGTAAAACATGATCGCGGAGAAGAGTAAAAAATCGCTCAATCACCATTTGCGTATTTTAACTAAGCTTTGATTAATTCCTTATTTTATCCGCGAAAGATCTCGCCTGATGATGATTCATCAAACTCACGATCTCAGGGCAAAAAAAGCATGGCAAAATTCAGCATGTTATTACACCGTCTCTTTTCAGGTAAACAGGGTTCAGACTGCCAGCACAGCGCAGTAAAAGCGCAGACGGCGCGGGCGGGCTCAGCCTCTGACAGCGCGTTATCCCCCCGCCATAATGTGTCGCGAGATAATAATCAACCTGCCGGTGTGCCGGTTTTATTTACCCATGAAAACGCCCCGACGTTATTACGCGATTACCCCTGGCAACCGAATCATCTTTAATCACCCGTCAGCAGCCTCAGATAAGGCGTTGGCCTGTTTAAATAAGGAGACTCATGACGTCATTATTAACGGAACAGCTGGTGCAGTGGCGTCGGGAATTGCACCAGCATCCCGAACTCTCTCATCAGGAGTTTGCCACCACGGAACGTATTACACGCTGGTTAAAGCAGGGTGACATTCGTTTGCTGCCCCTGCCGTTGAAGACCGGCGTGGTGGCGGAAATCGGCCAGGGAGAACCGTTGATCGCCTTTCGCGCCGACATTGATGCCCTTCCCATCGATGAAGGGGTGAACGTACCCTGGCAATCCCAGCGGTCAGGCGTAATGCACGCCTGCGGGCACGATATTCATACCTCGGTGATGCTCGGCGTGGCACATCAGCTTAAGCAACGCGAAGCCACGCTGCCGGGCCGCGTGCGGCTTCTTTTTCAGCCCGCAGAAGAGACGTTTGAAGGGGCCAGCCAGCTGCTTGCCGCAGGCGCGCTGAACGGCGTAAAGGCCATCTTCGGCATGCATAACGCGCCCGATTTGCCGCTGGGCACGCTGCGAACCCGGCCAGGCGCGTTTTACGCCAACGTTGACCGCTTTACGATTCGGGTGCACGGCAAGGGCGCCCATGCCGCACGGCCTCAGGAGGGGATTGACGCTATCGTCATTGCAAGCCACATCGTCACCGCCCTACAGACGCTGCCTGCGCGGGTGTTTAGCGCTCTGGACACAGTCGTTTTGAGCGTCACGCGTTTTACGGCGGGGAACACCTGGAATGTCCTCCCGCAGCAGGTGGAGCTGGAAGGCACGGTCCGCACCCATAATGCGGCGCTACGTCAGCAGATACCTGAGCGTATGACCACGCTGATTCAGGGCCTCGCAGCAGGCTTCGGCGCGCGGGCGGAACTGGAGTGGATAGCAGGGCCGCCCGCCCTGATCAATACGCCAGAATGGGCAGAGGTTGCGCTGGACCAGGCCGCCCAAAGCGGCTATTGCGCGGAAGAGGCTGCAACGCCGCTGATGGGCGGAGAAGATTTTGCCTTTTATCTGCAGCAGGTGCCGGGCGCCTTTGTGAATATCGGCAGTGCCAGCGCGTTTGGCCTGCATCATCCAGCCTTTAATCCCGATGAGGCACTGTTGCGGCCTGCTGTCGACTATTTCACCCAGTTGGCACCGCGCGCCCTGAACATCGTGGCGGCACAGTCCGTGCGTGAAAGCGAAACTGTTATATAAAAAATGGCGTCATCTGTGTCTGAACGGCTTGACTGTTATCTGTTCTAATTGCTATCAGTTGAAAGTGAGGGGAACGATGGACGCCATTAAACAGATCTTGATCGATGAAATTAATACGCTCAACCGTGAAGAACGCCGCGATAACCTGCCGCGTTTCAGCTTCTCTTTTTTGAAAAAGCATCCCGGGCTGTGGGCGGTGATGTACCTGTGCTACGGCCTGTGCGTGGCTTTGATTTTTTCCACTGAGATGCTGGGCTGGCCGGCGTTTTGGTTTGCCACCGCTTTTGTGCTGGTGATGAGCTTTCTGATGTTGCTGGACATCAATCCCAAATACCGCTTCGAAGATATCGATGCGCTGGACCTGCGGGTTTGCTACAACGGCGAATGGTATTACGTGCAGCCGGTGCCTGAACAGGCGATCTCGCGCATTATGTCTTTACCAGATGCGCCAGAGCGCGTGAAAACAGGGATTGATCGTTTGATGAAACAGAAAGGCGAAGTGGACTTTTACGACGTTTACTACCTGACATGGGGACATCGCCAGGCCGCGCAGGTTTAATCGCCGGCCATTTCCGCCATGATTTCACCCAGCGTAACGACTGCCGCCTCGGCCCGTGAATCCCAGGGCCAGGCGGTGTTGAGCCGGAAACAGTGGCTGAACTGTTCACCTGCAGCAAACATCTGCCCCGGCGCAATACTGATGCCTTTCGCCAGCGCCCGCTGGTAAAGCTGCGTGGTGTTGATGCTGTCCGGCAGCGTGACCCACAAAAAATATCCCCCCGCCGCCTCACTTACCGTTGACTGCGCAGGCAGAACCTTTATCAGTGCCTGGCGGGCCAGCTGCTGGCGTTTGACCAGGCTTTGCCGCAGCCGTTTCAGATGGTTATCGTAGCGGCGGGTTGCCAGAAAATCGGCCAGCGCCAGCTGCATCGGTGCGCTGGTAGAAAGCGTGCTCATCAGCTGAAGACGTTGGATGCGCTGTGCATGCTGACCTGCCGCCACCCAACCCACCCGAAATCCCGCCACCAGTGATTTTGAAAATGATCCACAGTGCAGCACGTTGCCCTCGCGGTCCCAGGCTTTGGCCGGCAGGGGCGGTGCGCGTTCGTCCCACAGCTCTGCGTACACATCGTCTTCAATAAGCGGCACCTGATGACGGGCCAGTAACGCCACCAGCTGCTGTTTACGCGCGGGCGTCAAGGTAACGCCTAACGGATTTTGCAGGGTCGTCATCAGCCAGCAGGCCTTCACCGGCCAGCGCTGAAGCGCATCCTCAAGCTGCTGTAAATCAATGCCGTTCTGGGCATCGCTCGGAATAGCCAGCGCCTTGAGCTTAAGCCGTTCAATCGCCTGGAGTGCGCCATAAAAGCTGGGCTGCTCAATCACGACATAGTCGCCGGGTTCGGTCAGGGACTGCAGACTGAGGTTCAGCGCCTCCAGCGCACCGCTGGTGATGACGATTTCATCGGGCGATAAGGTCATGCCCTGGCGGGCGTAGCGCTGGGCCAGCAGCTGGCGCAGCGTCGCATTGCCAGGCGGCAGGTTATGTAACGCATCGGTAGGCGTCAGCTGGTGGGAAACGTTCGCCAGCGAGCGCATAAGCTGGCGCTGGGGAAACAAAGCCGGATCGGGAAACGCTGAACCAAAGGGCACGATGGCCGGATCGCGCGTGGCCTGCAGGATGTCGAAGACAAAGTCGTTGATATCTACCCGCTCGCTAATGGCCACGCTGAGCGGCGCGGCCGCCAGCGCCCGCGGCGCCACGTAATAGCCGGACTGCGGACGCGAGACGATCCATCCCTGACTTTCCAGCAATTCATAGGCATGCAGCACGGTCATCAGGCTCACCCCCTGCCGGGCGACCTGCTGGCGCAGCGAAGGCAGTCGGGTGCCTGGGGGCCAGATACCGGCTTCTATTTGCTGCTGAATGTCGTCCATTAATCGCTGATATTTCGCCACGGCATGTTGCTCCTGATGCTGAGGCGTCACTTTAGCATGTTGAACATCTGTAACAAAAAAAGCCGTGGCGCTAACACTCCAGTTCAGCGGGTTTGTCTGTTTCTGCGCGGGCAAACACGTCCATCTCTTCAATCCGCTCCGGTGGAAGGGGGCGACCGAGCAGATATCCCTGCAGAGTGTTGCAGCCAAGATCGGTAAGAAACGCCTGCTGTTCAGGCGTTTCGACGCCTTCGGCTACCACTTTTAAATGCAGTGACTGCGCCAGCGCAACGATCGCCGACACAATGGTGGCATCTTCTGACTGATGCTGAAGTTCGTTCACGAAGGCCCGATCGATTTTCAGCTCGCTGGCCGGCAGACGTTTGAGATACAGCAGGCTGGAATAGCCAGTACCAAAGTCATCGATAGACGCTTTGACGCCCAGTTCGGTGAGTTCGGTCAGAATGCGCACACTATCGTCAGGATTGCGCATGGCCGTGGTTTCGGTCACCTCCAGCGTTAACTGCGCGGCCGGAATATGGTGCAGCGCCAGCGCCTGCTTGACGGTATCGACCAGGTTACTCTGCTCAAACTGCATCGCCGACAGGTTTACCGCCACCGACCACTCAGGATGGCCCTGCAGGTGCCACTGGTGCAGTTGGCGGCAGGCCTCATTAATTACCCAGTTACCAATATTGACTATCATGCCGGTTTTTTCCGCCATCGGCAGAAAGCAGTCCGGCGACAGTAAGCCGTGCCTTGGATGCTGCCAGCGCAGCAGCGCCTCGAAGCCCAGAATCGGGCCATGCGGGGCACAGAATTTTGGCTGGTAATACAGGCGCAGCTCATCGTTATCCAGCGCATGCCACAGGTCGTTATTAAGCTGTAGCTGGCTCTGCGCCAGGATATTCATGGACGGCTGGAAGAAGGTGTAACCGTTTCGACCGTTGTTTTTAGTGTGATACATCGCAGCATCGGCATTAAACATTAGCTCGCGTTCATCCTCGCCATCGCCGGGATACACCACGATACCAATGCTCAACGACACCACCAGATCGTAACGGGAAATGGAGAACGGGCGATCGACGGCTTTCACCAGTTGATCGGCCACCGCTGCCGCATCGTTCGGTTCGGTAATTTCAATCAGCAGAACAAACTCATCGCCACCCAGCCGCGCCAGGGTGTAGTAGCCTTTCATCTGCTCACTCATCCTTTCCGTCACGCTGATCAGCAGACTGTCGCCAATATGGTGACCAAAAGCATCGTTTACCGCTTTAAACCCATCAAGATCCATGAACATCAGGGCAAACTGACTGCACTCCCGGTTGGCTTTGTTAATGGCCTGTTCAAGACGATCTTCCAACAGGATACGGTTGGGCAGTCGGGTCAGGTTATCGTGCAGCGCCAGCTGTGCCAGCTCACGATTGGCTTCCGCCAGCGAACTGGCCAGGATCGACGTTCGGGCCTGCATACGCGCATCCAGCATGGAAACCAGTAGCGTAATGCCGAGAATGGCAAGGGTCACCACGGTCACAACCATGGCTAACCAGTTGCTGTTAACGCCAGCGTCCATGCTATGGCTGCCCGCAGGGAATTCAGCCGCCATCATGCCGGTGTAGTGCATGCCGGCAATCGCGGCGCCCATCACCACCGAGGCGCACACTCGCAGAGTCGCGACGCGTCCCTCATGCCCTTCCCGTAGTTTAAATGCCAGCCACAGTGCGGCAACGGAGGCAGCCAGCGCAATGATCACCGATATCAGCACCCAGCCCCAGTTCCAGACGATCCCCTGCGACAGCATCAGCGCGGCCATGCCGGTATAGTGCATGGCTACAATGCCCGAGCCCAGCACGATGGCTCCGCCGGCTAAGCGCGGCAGGGGCAATTCCCCATGACAGACCAGCCACAGCGCGAATATTGAGGCGCACACCGCAATACCGGCAGACAGCGCCGTCAGCCGGGCGTCGTAACTCATCATCATGTCCAGATCCATAGACAGCATGCCGATGAAGTGCATTGCCCAAATGCCGATGCCCATGGCAAAGCCGCCGCCAAGCAGCCATACGAGCGCCACTTTACCGGTTGAGGTCGCCACGCGTCCCGCCATATCCAGCGCAGTAAATGAAGCCAGCATCGCCACCAATACCGAAATGACGACAATAAATGCGTTATAAGAGGCCACTAACATAGGGTTTTCCGAACAGCGCCGAATACGCAGCTGTAATAATGGAGTTGAAAAAGATCTTTTGCCTTGTTTACCGTTTATCGGCGCAGAAAAATACTAACTTAGGCTTTTTTAATAGAAGATATCTATGCTTCCAAGCGTCAGGATCAATCAATCCTCTTTACAGGCAAAATACATGATAGTCATGCAGCGCGATTTTGCCCGGACGGCTGGGGTGCCGCTTTCCCTTCTCCGCTATCCGCCCATGCGTCTCAGTGACATAGAGCCACCTAAAAACGAGACTTTTTCAACAACTTAACAGGCGAAAACACCCCAATATTATCCTTGACGTTCGCCCGTAACCGAAGCGTTTCGGTGAGCGTTTCAGACCGGTGCGAAAACATATCATCGAAACCGAAAGTGGGATAGAGGGCCGGCAGTTTCGCCTTTTTTATTTTCATGCATTAACGGGCGAGGCAGATGAAGGGGGCTGATGTAACAAAATAATAAAAATTTTTACGCGGAGTTTCGCCACAGCGCATAAGCTGATGTATAGTAAAAAAAACTAATATAAAACGATCAACCCGATGACGCGGTTATCGTCAAAACGCTGGCAGGATGCTAATAACTTACAGCAAGATTCTAATTTTTTTGGTTTTTCTGTATTACGCCATCAGGTGAAAAAGCACTGATCCTCAATAATCGGTAAGGAATGGTTATGAAATTCAAGCTTTTTCTGTTCGTTGTCGGGTTGACTACGGCGCTGCCTTCCGCGACGTTTGCTGCCACCACCACGGGTGCGATTAACGCGACGCTAACATTAACCACGGGTTGTCTGGTGAACGGGCAGTCCGCCACCACTGGCGTAAATTTCGGTTCGTTAAACTTTGGCAGCAGTGCCGCGACCTTCGATACCCTGAATGCCACCTTAGTGGGCGCGGCGGGTAACGGTATCTACGTGCGCTGCACAACCGGTCAAACTTTTAACGTCCAGGTGACCAGCAGCAATGCGGCACCGGGAACCGTCTACGGCACCGTGTCATCCGCTCCACGCTACCTGGTGCTGGGGGCGGATAATACCCAGGGCATCGCTTATACCCTCTATAGCGACGCCTCCTTTAGCACCGCCATCGCAAATAACACCAATATTGCGCCCAGCGGCACCACCGATCCGACGCTTGGTACCAATTACGCCATCTACGGACGCGTGGTAGGCGGCGGCTTTAACCCTGTGATACCGGCCGGGACTTACACCGATACGATTAACGTCGCCGTGAACTATTGAGTGCTCGTGTTTGAGTAGCTACAGATGACGGCAAAGTGGTCACCTGTTTCAGTCACCGTTGGCGGGCTGCTGCTGTGGGTGAGTGGTAATGGGTGGGGCATCACGACCAGCTCCACCACATTCCAGGTGTCAGCGTCAATCGTTGCGGGTTGCGTGGTCTCAGGCACGAATACGGGGATCTTTGGCACGCTTAATTTTGGTACCCAGTCGGGGCTGGCCACGAACAGCGTTAGCGCCAGCTATGTACAAAGTTCCACGATTAACCTTGCCTGCACACCGGGCACCACGCTGAGCATGACCATCAATGGCGGCAGTAACTATACCTCGACCCGTAATCTGAAGCTGGCTAACAACACCAACACGGTTCCCTATTACCTCTACAGCAATGCTGCACGTACCACGCCGATTCCGGTGAACACGGCAGTGCCGTTGAGCTACAGCAATGCGAATAACATCACGTTACCAATATATGGCTCGCTGCAGTTACCCGGCCCGACGCGCGCCGGGGTTTATTCGGACACCCTCAGCGTCACGCTGACCTGGTGATAAAAGGACAAAGGAGCTTTACCATGCCATCCCTGCGCGCCCTGTTTTTTCTGTTCACATTCCTGCTGTTGCCTCAGGCTCAGGGCGCTAACTCCGTCATGATTTGGCCTATCGATCCGGCGATTAACCCGGAGGAAAAAGCCAGCGAGCTGTGGCTGGAAAACCGTGGCAGCAGCACCACCCTGATGCAGGTGCGCATCTTCGCCTGGCAGCAGACGCACAATCAGGAGCAGTATCAGACCCAGCAGCAGGTTGTCGCCAGCCCGCCGCTGATACGCATCGAACCCGGGCAAAAGCAGCTCGTTCGCCTGATTAAACAAGTCCCGCCCGTGGCAGGTAAAGAGATGGCCTACCGCGTCGTGCTGGATGAGATCCCCACCCCACGGTCGGTCGGCGATAATCAGGCCGGACTGAATTTTCAGATGCGCTATTCGGTTCCCCTGTTTGTCTACGGCAACGGACTGGTTCGCGATGACGCCAGGTCTGTACTGAGCTGGCGCCAGGTCAACACTGGCGGTCAGCGTTATCTGGAGCTGACTAATCGCGGTAACGGCCACGCACGTCTCAGTAATGTCACCGTGGGCGGTCAGCGACTCGGAAACGGACTTTACGGTTATGTGCTGGCTAACAGCACCCAGCGTTTTCCTCTGAGAGCCGCGGTCAGCGGTGAACTGCGCGCAGAAACCAACCACGGGCAGTGGCGCAGCGCTGCGGCTCAGTAAAGTGTAATGATGTCGTTTTCGCCGCATCCCGTTGCGCTGGCTATCGCGGGGCTGTGCTGCCTGACACCCGGTTCTGTCTGGGCTGAAACCTTTACGTCGCTCCCGCCGCCGCCCGCCGTGGACAACAGCGCCGCCGGTCAGCGCTACATGTTAGAGCTGGTGGTGAATCAGCAGGCACGGGGCGATATCGTGCCGGTAGAGCAACAAAACGGTCACTTTCTGGTGCGGGCAGGCGATCTGCAGCGTGCGGGGATCCCGCCGGAAAAGTATCAGGGACAACAACAGGTTGATGTTAATCAGCTCGCAGAGGTGAAAGTGGACTATGACGATCGTCGCCAGCGCCTGCTGCTGACGGTACCGCCCGGCTGGCTGCCCGAACAGACGATTGGTGAGAGCAACACCGGACCGCGCTTTCCCGGACGCGTCAGCCCTGGGGCGCTGATAAATTACGATCTCTACGCCACGCGCACCGACGTTGCGGGTACACGTCTGGCGGCCTGGAACGAACTGCGCCTGTTTGGTGATGCCGGACACATCTCCAGCAACGGCGTCTGGCAACAGCAGCTGGAAGGACAAAATCGCTACCAGGATGATGGCTATATCCGCTACGACACCTGGTGGAGCAATGAAAACGAAAACGCCATCCTGAGCTGGCGGGTCGGCGACCTCACGACCGATGCGCTGGCATGGACCAGCAGCGTCCGGCTTGGCGGCATTCAGGTTGCGCGGGACTTCAGCGTACGTCCGGATCTGGTGACCTATCCCCTGCCCGCGTTTTCCGGTCAGGCGGCGGTGCCCTCAACGGTCGATCTGTTTGTTAACGGCTACCGCTCCACTCAGGCCAACGTTCAGCCCGGTCCCTGGTCGCTCACGAACGTGCCCTTTGTAAACGGCGCGGGCAACGCGGTGATTACCACCACGGATGCCGTCGGGCGTCAGGTGGTCACCACGCTGCCGTTTTATGTTTCCAGTAATCTGCTTAAGCCTGGCCTGTCCGATTACGCCTTTTCCGCCGGTGCGATGCGACAAAACTACGGCATTAAAAACGCGGATTACGGTGCGGCGGCGATGAGCGGCTCATGGCGCTATGGCATGACAGACTGGCTCACCCTGGAAACCCATGGGGAGGGCAGTAACCACCTGGGCATGGGCGGAGCAGGCGCGCAGTTTAAAGTGGGCAGTTGGGGCGTGATCAACGGCGCAGCCGCGCAGAGTCAAATGGACGGGCAGTCTGGCGCGCAGTACAGCTGGGGCTATCAGTACAACAACAGTCGCTTTAGCCTGGGTACGCAGCACCAGATGCGCAATGCCGGCTTTGGTAATCTGGCCCTGCTGAGCAACCAGCGCAACGGCGGTTCGGATTACCGTTACAGCCTGGCGCGGCGAACGGCGCAGTACAGCGCCAGCATATCGCTCAACCGTTATGGCAGCCTGGGTGCAGCCTATATTGATATTTCCGGCGGCGATAACCAGCGCACCACCCTGTGGAACCTCTCCTGGAGTAAAAACCTGTGGGGCAATGCCAGCCTGTACGTTTCCGCCAGCCGTGACAGGCAACAGGGCGAATGGAGCGGCGCCGTCTCGCTGGTCATTCCGTTTGGTGAAAACAGCAATGCCTCACTGAGCGTTGAGCGCGATCAGCAAGGTCGACACAATCAACGGGCTTATCTGTCCCGCGCCATGCCCAGCGACGGCGGTTTTGCCTGGGACGCCTCCTGGGCCAACCAGGGCGGGAATAGCGGTGATTACCGGCAGGGCAGCCTGCGCTACCGTAACAATAAAATCGATACGTCTGGCGGATTCTACGGGGATGATGGCAACACTACGCAGTGGGCAGATTTATCCGGCGCGCTGGTGTTAATGGATAACCAGGTCTTTGCCGCAAACACGATCAATGATGCCTTTGTGGTGGTGAAAACCAACTACCCGGACGTCAATGTCCGCTATGAAAACCAGTCGATGGGACGTACCGACAGCAAGGGCTATCTGCTGGTGCCCTCCATCAGCAGCTATTACGCGGCCAAATACGATATCGATACGCTCGACCTGCCCGCCGACATGACCACCCCCAAAGTCGAGCAGCGTTTTGCCGTGAAGCGCCAGAGTGGATTTTTGCTGAATTTTCCGGTTGAGCGTTTACGCGCCGCCAGCGTGATTCTGTATGACAGCCATAACCAGCCGTTGCCGGTATCCAGCCAGGTGATCCGTCCCGGCCAGGCAACGGGCTACGTTGGCTGGGACGGTATCGCCTGGCTGGACGATCTCAGCGAACACAACCCAATTAAGGTCATCGCGCCTGACGGCCGAACCTGTAAAACCGAACTGACTCTGGCGGGTGGCCAGCCGCAGGCATTGAAAACCTACGGTCCGCTGACCTGTCCCCTGCCGCCGCTGCCCGACGGCGCACCGGTACCCAACCCCGAAAACGCGACAGCCGGAATAACACCATGAAAAACCTGATGCTGCTTTGCCTGCTGCTGCTACCCTCGCTGGGCTATGCCGCCTGTACCCTTCCCGCGTCCAGCGCCAGCTTTGGCACACAAACCACGTTTGTTGCCAATACCAGCGTCAGCACGACCTCCACCAACGCTAACGTTAACTGCGGATCAGGCACGGCCCTGACTCTGCTGAGTAATAATCAGATTACGTTTCAGCTGACCAGCGCCAGCAACACCAACGGCACGCGCGGCACGCTCAAGCGAAGCGGCGATACCGGTAGCGACAATATTCCGGTGCGGCTGTGTACCGACAGCGCCTGCGCCAATGAGCTGACCATTGGCGGATCGGCTTTTGTGTATAACTCGGCCACATTGATCAACCTGGCGGGATTACTCGGCAGCCTGAACTTCGCGATTCCGGTGTATTTACGCACCGTCGCCGGGCAAACCGTGGCGGCGGGCAGCTATACGCTCACCCTGAACATGACCGTCACCTATAACATCTGCACCTCTGTTTCCGCCCTGGGCGCTTGTCTGACCCCGCAGACCGGCAGCGGCGTGATCCCCATTACCGTGACCGTCGTTCTGAGCAATGACTGTACAGCGATTACCGCCCCCAACATTAGCTTTGGCAGCGCGCCGCTGGTCGCCAGCTTTGGGGCAATTTCGCAAACCATCAGTGTGTTATGCAGTAAAGGCAGTACCTATACCGTGGGCTTAAGCAATGGCAACAACGCATCAGGCAGCGTGCGCAACATGGCGAGCGGAACCAATCGTTTGAGTTACGAAATCTATAAAGGAACCAGTAGCGATCGCTGGGGGCCGAGTGGCACAGAACGGGTGGGCAGTGCGGCGGCCAATACCGTCAGCACCGATGGGCTGACGCGCAGCTATAACTACACTGCGCGCGTCCTCACCACGCAAAACACGCCGCCTGCGGGAAACTACAGCGACAGCGTGGTGGTGGATATTGCGTTTTAAAGGGATGTGCTGACCGGCGTGCTGCCGTGACGAGCGCGATACTGCTTAACCATGCGACCAATGAGCAGCGTACCAAACAGGCCACAGACGGCCGCAAAGGTCAGCCACACGCCCGGCATCGCCTTGCCACCTGTGGCGTGAATCAGATAGCTGGATACTGCTGGCGTAAAGCCTCCAAACAGCGCCGTTGCCAGGCTGTAGGCCATAGAGAAGCCCGCGGCGCGCACTTCCGCTGGCATAATTTCCGCCAGATAAACCACCATGGCGCCGTTATAGCTTGCGTAGAGAAAGGAGAGCCATAATTCCGCCTCGACCAGATGCGCGAAGCTGGGCGAGCCCACCATCCAGTGCAGCACCGGCCAGGCGGTGGCAATCATCAGCAAGGTAAACGTCAGCAGCAGCGGGCGACGACCTATGCGATCGGAGAGCGCGCCCATCACCGGTAGCCAGAACAGGTTCGAAATCCCGACAAACAGCGTCACCATAAACGCCTGGGTGTCGCTCATCATCAACACCGTTTTGCCGAAGGTGGGCGTAAAGGCGGTAATCATATAGAACATCACGGTGGTAGTGACGACCATCAGCATACCTGCCAGCACCAGCGCCCAGTTGCTGGCCACCGAACGCATAATTTCGGTCATGGCCGGGTGGTGTTTACGCTGACTGAAGGCTTCGGTTTCTTCCAGCATACGGCGGATATAAAACAGGAAGGGCACGATCAGGCAGCCCACCACGAAGGGAATGCGCCAGCCCCACTCGGTGACGTCATCATGAGAAAGCAGATGGTTCAGGCCCAGTCCCAGCAGCGCAGCGAATATCACCGCAATCTGCTGACTTCCGGATTGCCAACTGACAAAGAAGCCTTTGCGGCCTTTCGGTGCGACTTCGGCCAGATAGACCGACACGCCACCCAGTTCCACACCGGCTGAAAAGCCCTGCAGCAAACGCCCCAGCAGAATCAGAACCGGTGCCGCCGCGCCCAGCGTGGCATAACCCGGTACCAGTGCAATCGTGAGCGTGCCCAGCGCCATCAGGCCAAGCGTTAACAGCAGCCCTTTGCGACGACCATGGTGGTCGATGTAAGCCCCCAGAATAATGGCCCCCAGCGGACGCATCAGGAAGCCCGCACCGAAGGTCATCAACGTCAGCATCAGGGAAGAGAACGGATCGTCACCGGGAAAGAAGGTTTTGGCGATGGCCGTGGCGTAGTAGCCAAACACCATGAAATCGTACATCTCAAGGAAGTTACCACTGGTAACGTTGAAAATGGTTCTGGCCGCGCTGGCAGGCGGCTTTTGTAAAGTTTCACTCGGGTTCATCACGGCTTCCTTGGTTTTTTATCCGTTTTAGCCTGCGACAAGCCAGATTAATGTGACACCGATCACCATTGCAGTTTACAAGTCTATAAGTTTCCGTAACAAGAAATTAACAGGAGAGTTACAGCAGCATCTTTGCCTGTTATCAGGCGGAATGAGCAGAAGAAGATTCTGTGAAAACAGACATAAAAAAAGCGCGGCGGAATGCGCGCTTTTTAGCCGTGATAGCGTATTGACGAGGCGCGTTTACCACGCCTGAAGGCCCCGAATGTTGGCTGAATGCGTTGAGCGTTAAGCGTTGAGCGGGAAAGCCCGACCGGCTCCAATCGCTATTTCTTGACCGTTTCCATTCCCATCAAGCCAATTTTTAAATACCCGGCCGTGCGCAGTTCGTCCATCACGCTCATCAGGGTTTCATAATCGACAGACTTGTCCGCCTGGAAGAAGATCGTGGTGTCCTTGTTGCCTTCCGTCTGCTGGGTCAGCACGTTGATCAACGACGCTTTATTCACCACCTCGTTACCCACGTACAACTGCTTGTCGGCTTTGATCGAAAGGTAAACCGGTTTTTCCGGACGCGGTTGGGGCGCACTGGTGGAAGCCGGAAGGTTAACACGGACATCAACGGTCGCCAGCGGCGCTGCAACCATAAAGATGATCAGCAACACCAGCATCACGTCGATAAACGGCGTGACGTTGATTTCGTGCATTTCGCCATCTGTTTCGGCCTGGTCGTTTAATCGCATCGCCATAACGCTTACCCCAGACGCAGTTTTTGTGCGGCTGCCGGGCGGTTAACGTCAGGCTGGGCCAGGTTTCCCAGGTCGATATCGCGGCTTTGCAGCAGCATGATTTGCGCGGCCACATCGCCCAGCGAGGCTTTGTAGTTGGCGATCATGCGGGCAAACACGTTGTAGATCACCACGGCAGGAATGGCGGCAACCAGGCCAATAGCGGTAGCCAGCAAGGCTTCGGCAATGCCGGGGGCAACCACGGCAAGATTCGTGGTTTGCGTTTTGGCGATACCAATGAAGCTGTTCATGATGCCCCAGACGGTGCCGAACAGGCCGACAAACGGCGCGACCGAACCAATCGTGGCCAGGAAACCGTTACCGCGGCCCGCGTGACGGCAGAAGGCAGCCACCCGACGTTCAAGACGGAAAGCGGTACGCTCTTTGATCCCGGCGGTATCTTCAACGCCAGCAGAAAGTTCCAGCTCATTTTGCGCATCGTTAAGGAGTACCGCGCTGTGGCTGGCGGTTTTGAACTGCTGGGCAGCGCGCGCGGCATCATTCAGGTTGCGGGCTTCACCTAACGCCAGCTGCTCGCGCTTGAGGCGACGTTTGGCCGCGCTCAGCTCAGCATATTTACCGAAGAAAATTGCCCAGGTCACGACCGAGGCCAATAACAGACCAATCATGACCACCTTTACCACGATATCGGCATGCTGGTACATGCCCCATACGGAAAGGTCTGCTTGCATTAAGTCACTGGCTACCACGCTGCTTCTCCAACTTCATCTACTACATGGGTGCGGAATGAAGTGCCGATGATAGCAAAAAACAATCGAATTGATAGTGGTTCTCATTAGTATTTACAATCTTGCAGCCACTAATGACGGTGAGCCAGCACCTGAATAAGCCGCGCCTGCCCTGCCGTTTCTCTGGTCCAATCCTGACGGGATGACTGGCGTTGATCGTTTCGCCCCTGTTGGCGGCATCCCGCCCCAAAACGGTTAATTAGCGATCGCTCTCATAAAATAACTTTTTCGTTTCGATGAATGTGAAAATTATGTTGCAGCTAAAAACTGCCTACAGCAGGATAAGTAGAACGTTCTACTAAAACGTTCTACTTACAATAAAAACGCCAATAGGGGCGCAACATCGGGAAAACTCGGTATGACACTGCTATTAGGGTTGGTTAAATCGTTATCGAAGTTATCAATGATTGGTCGGGCGCTCATGCTGCCTATTTCGTTGCTGCCTGCCGCTGGCTTACTCCTGGCATTTGGTAATAAGTTCGAGTTACCGCTGATGATGAACGCCGGAGGGGTGATTTTTGATAACCTGCCGATGCTGTTTGCGATTGGCTCGGCTGTGGGACTGGCCGCCGAATCCGGGATAGCCGCACTTTCCGCCGCGGTTTCCGTCTTTGTCACCAACATCACCATTGGCACCATGCTGCATATCACTCCGGAAATGGCGGCCCAGGGAGGAAAATATGCCATGGTCGTCGGCATTCCGACGCTACAGATGGGCGTATTCGGCGGCCTTATCTGCGGCATCCTCGCCGCCTGGTGCTACAACCGCTTCCATACCCTGCAGCTCCCTGAGTTCCTGGGTTTCTTCTCGGGTAAGCGTTTTGTTGCCATTGCGACGGCATTTTTATCCTTTCTGCTCGGCCTGCTGATGCCCTATGTCTGGCAACATATTCAGGCGGGCATCGATGCACTTTCGGTGATCGTCAACGGCGATAATCAGGCGGCCTCCACCTTTATTTTTGGGCTGGTGGAGCGCGCCCTGATCCCGCTTGGCCTGCACCACATCTGGTATCCCTCGTTCTGGTACTCCTTCGGTGATTACGTCACCAAAACCGGCCAGGTGATTCATGGTGATCAAACCATCTGGTTCAAAATGCTGGAGGAAGGCGTGAAATCCTTTAGCAGCAACGGCTACCAAAATGCGGGCAAGTTTATGCAAGGTGAGTATCCGCTTATGCTTTTCGCCCTGCCTGCCGCCTGTCTGGCGATGTACCACGAAGCCCATACCAGGAATAAAAAGATCGCGTTCGGTATCCTGTTTTCAGCGGCGTTGACCTGCTTTTTGACCGGCATCACCGAGCCAGTGGAGTTTACCTTTATCTTTGTCGCGCCCCTGCTTTATGTCTTTAATGCCATCATGGCGGGCCTGGCCTATATGACCATGTATTTACTGCATGCCCATATCGCTAAATCTTTTTCCGCCGGATTGATTGACTACATTAGCTTTGGCATTGTGCCGTCGCTCAACGGTTACCAGACTCATTATCTCAGCGCGGTTATCGTGGGCGTACCGATGGCATTGATTTACTATTTCACCTTCCGCTTCGTTATTCGTCGGTTTAATGTAAAAACACCGGGACGAACGGACGTCACAGCGACGACCGATGACAAAACCGATGCAGAGCTGGCTAGCGAAATCATCGTCCTGCTGGGAGGTGAGAAAAACATCCGCTCGGTGGGCGCCTGTATCACGCGCTTACGGCTTGAAGTCGTCAACAGCCATGACGTTGACCGTGAAGGGCTGAATAATCTTGGCGCACGCGGCGTGGTTTTTGTCGGCGATAACGGTATACAAATTATTTTTGGCGCCAGAGCGCAATTTATTGCCCAGACGCTGTCCGGGATGACAGGCTGATGCAGGCCTGGCTTTCTGACGATGGCGGGCAAGGCGATAGCAGGCTGAGCAGGTGAATTTCAGGGAGCAGGTTTGAAGAGAGTCAGCATTACTGATGTGGCTAAACACGCCGGCGTGTCGGTTTCGACCGTCTCGCTGGTGCTGCGTCAAAAAGGAAAAATATCCGATGCCACCATCAGGAAAGTTCACGCCGCCATTGATGCGCTCGACTACGTTCAGAATGTGGCAGCCGCCAACCTGCGCGCCAGCACCTCTAACCTTATCGGTCTGATTCTGCGTGATTTCAGCGACAGTTTCTCCGTGAAGGTCATGGCAAGCCTTGTGCAGCAGCTGGAAAAGCAGGGCTATATGGTGTTTTTGGGGCAGCCCACTGACGACGGCGAATCGCTGACGCGCTGCCTGCTCTCCTTTAAACAGCAGGGCGTCGCTGGCGTTGTCTGTCTGGCGTCAGACAGACGAAATGCCAGCCTGCCGTCGCAGCTTCTCCACTGCCCTTTACCCCTGGTGGTGGTGTCCCAGTCGCTGCTGGCGGAGAAGTGTAATCTGGTCATGCGTGACAACCACCAGGCCGCCCACCTGGCGACCCGCTATCTGATTGAACGCGGTCACCGCAATATTGCCTATATTGGGGGAATTGAAGGGGACCTGATCCGTCAGCAGCGCTTACTGGGGTTTCGCAGCGCCCTGACTCAACACGGGCTGGCCGTAAGGGAAGGATTTACGCCATCCTGCCGTGACGATACCCACTCAGCCGCCTTTGCCACGCGTCAGTTACTGGAGCAAAACAACACCATTACCGCGCTGCTCTGTCACTCTCCGGATGCGATAATCGGGGCGATGTCCGGTATTCATCACACCGGTCGCACCGTGGGTAAAGACGTGTTTCTGACCCAACAGGTCGCTCTGATGGGCTTTGAGGACATGCTGCACGTGAACCTCACCTCGCCCTCTTTTACCTATGTTTCCTCCGCCAGTGAAGAAACCGGCCGCCAGGCGGCTGAGCTTATCCTGCGCCAGCTACAAGACCCTGAGCGCCCAAGGCAGCGTATTTTATTATCGGGCCAATTAATTACACGAGAGTCGGCATAAATCGGCATTTTGATTGTCAGAGAAGCGAGTATGTGAAAAATCGCTTTCGGGCGCAGCGGTTAGCCTCTGCGAACGGTGGGTGCGCAAACATAACGATAAACAGCCTATGAGCAACACAATCATAACCAGCCTAACGTCACTTTTACGTCGGAAACGACAGCAGCGCTTATTACGGGATCGCCGTATAGGCTTTAACCGTGCACGCGCGCAAGATCACGCATCACGCGCAGCGCACGCTTCGATATTGCCTGGTCCTGACGGCCATCGCGCTGACGCCACAGGGCCGCTTACTGCGCCCGCCCGTTCTGCAGACGGCTCGTCACCGCTTCCCATCACGACGCCAGACCGGACGATGCTGCTGTGGCTATCCCGCTGCCTGTTATTTGTGTCGCTACTGCTGCCGGGTTCAAACATGATTTCATCCTGCTCTGGTGCCTGTTATGCGGCGACCAACACGCTGATCACCCTGCACTTTTTCAGGCGCTGTTATGAGTCAGATAAACCCTCATCCGGCATCGTGAAGTGTTTCAGTCGCCAGTTGCGCAGCGTGGCCCTGATTCGTTTTATCCACGCCTCACGCAATGCGGCACCGCCGGGCAGACTAAAGCGTTTTCACTACGGTCATCAGTCGGATAAAACGCGAAGGCGCAACGTGCGCCCGCCGTTCCGTGCGGCTCCCGAATCGGACTCAGCCATCCATGTCAGCCCGGCAGAGCCCTCTCTGTTTTCACCGGATGCCTTGCTCAGGTCGCCGCAGGCGCAATCGTTACCGCCCTGTACCACTCCGCGCTACAACGCCGCTCCTGCGTTGATCACGCCGCCGCAGAACCCGCTGGCGGCATCCCCGGGCTGTCAGCCCTGAGCAGGCGACACGTCCACAAAGCCTGGCCCGGTGGCGGGTGATTAGCGGATATCGCCAGGGCTTATCCCCCAGCGGGAAGGCGTGCTTCTTTCGCCCGCCCGGCGCTGCTGACTGCGCCCCTTGGCCGTTATCATCGCCACCGTTAACAGGGCCGGGATGGCCAGCACGGCGAAAATAGTGGCGAACCCCCAGCCCAGCGCCAGCATCTCTGCCCCCACCAGCGCGCTGAGAATGGCCCCGATGCGCCCTACGCCGTGCATCCAGCTGGAGCCCGTTGCACGCGCCTCGGTGGGATAAAAGCTGGCCGAAAGCGCATTCATTCCCGTGTTAGCGCCACCGATGCAGAAGCCGATCATCATGGCGCAACCGCCCAGCAGCACCGGGTGCGCCAGCGAAAATCCCATCCCCACCGTGAACAGCGCGCCCGCGCCGTAAATCATCGACAGCGCCCGGTGCGATTCAATCCTGTCCATCAGCCAGCCCGAAAACAGCGAACCGCAGGTTCCGCCCGCCTGGAACAGAGCCGTGATAATGGCGGCCTGCACCACGTCAAAACCGTTATCCTTGATCAGCATGGGGAGCCAGCTGCCCAGGGTATAGAATAAAAACAGTGCGGTAAAATAGGCGCCCCACAGCATCAGGCTGCCAAACCGGTACTGGTCATTGAGTACGACTTTTACCGGCTGCGCCCTGGCCTTGCTGACCGGCGGCAGTTCGACGCTGCACTGCTGCAGATCCAGATCTGGTGCCAGCTTAGCCAGAATACGGTGAATTTTTTTGCTGGCGGCACGCCTTACCACTAAAAAGCACACCGATTCCGGCAGCGCCCAGAGCAGTAACGGCACGAACAGCATTGGCAGGATCCCGCCCAGCATCAGGACAGAATGCCAGCCGAAGTGCGGCATCAGCCAGGAGGCGGCAAAGCCACCCAGCGCTGCGCCAAACGTGAAGCCACAAAACACCACGGTGATAAGGAATGCCCGTCGTCTGGCAGGAGCAAACTCGGCCACCAGCGTGCCCACGTTGGGCATCGCCGCGCCTAATCCCAGACCGGTCAGAAAACGGAACAGGATCATCTGTTCCATATTTTGCGAAAAGGCGGTTATCAGCGTCCAGGCGCCAAAAAAGAACACGCTGTTAATAATCACGACTTTGCGACCCAGCCTGTCTGACAGCGGGCCGGAGAGCATTGCGCCCAGCGCCAGCCCCACCAGTGCAGCGCTGATGATCAGCCCCAGTTCGCGATTGGTGATGCCCCAGTCCGCTTTCAGTTCAGGTGCAATGAACCCCATGATGGCAATATCAAACCCATCGAGGGCGATGATGCAGAATCCAAAAAGCACCACCATTTTTTGCCACATCCCCAGCGGGCGGCTGTCGATTAACGCCCGAACATCAATTGCTTTGCTTTCCGCCACGGTGACTCTCCGGTGAAATACGTAATGTGGGGTTACTATATGCAGGCGCTGTAATGCGTTAAACGGCGATAATCGAAATTTTGTGCGTTTATCGCACGATTATGCGCGAATTAAACGCCAAATCTGCGTTAATAGATTGTTAAAAAAGACAATTTTTTTGGCAGCATGGGTTCCGTTATCGACAAAGGATTGTGAGCGGGATCGGGCGGATTTGAGAGGGCGAGAACAGGCAGAGAAGCGGTCTGAGCAGGATAGCGGGCCAGCGAAACTGGCCCATCAACGTCTTACCGCATGGCGGTCAGCCGCACGGGAGCATTGGCCGCGCCAAAGCCACGATAGCCGCCACGTCGTTCCAGCAGCTCAAAGAAGAAGCGGCCCTTTTCATAGGGAAGCGTATAGACGTGCAGCAGCTCCCCGCCCTGTTCGTCCCGATCGTACAGCACATCGTAACGCTGCAGCTGCGCCAGAAAATCGGCGTCGAGATCGAAACGCGCCATCAGGTCCTGATAATAGTTATCGGGAATGTGCAAGGTTTTCAGCCCACGTTCGCGCGCGGCCTTTACCGCACTGAACAGATCGTCACAGCCAAAGGCGACGTGCTGCAACCCTGCGCCCTGATAGGTCGTTAAAGCGCGGGCTATCTGGGTTTCCCGACTGACCGACATGTTTAGCGGCAGGCGAATCGCATCGTTGGGGCTTCGCAGCACGCGGCTACGCACCAGCCCCAGCGGATCGGGCAGTTCCCACTCGGTATCCTGCACAAAACCCGGCACGCTACGCAGGAACATAATCCAGTTATCGCGCGTATCATCCGGCAGGGCAATCGCCAGATGGTCGATGGTCTGCATCGCAGGCTGGGGCGCGGCGCGGTGCGTTAAGTGGAAGTCGCTGTGGTAGCCGTCTTGACCGGCAGGCTCATCTTCCACCAGATAAATCAGGCTGCCGTCAGGCGCACATAACGCCGGGATCTGGCGTTCGTTGGGGCCGGTTTCCCCCTGCCAGATGGCGTAACCGTAATCCTGCGCGCGCGTGATCAGCTTATCGACCCCGCGAACCCGCCAGGCCACCGCACACAGCGAAATACCGTGCTGATGATAATACCCGCTGGCCTGGCTCTCCGGCTGCGCATTCAGAATCACATGCACCTTGCCGTTACGATACAGCGACACCTGCTTGGAGCGATGATCGCCCGCATGAACCAGGCCAAGCTGCGTCAGCCACTGTCCGAGTGCCAAAGCGTCATTGTGGCTGACGGCAAACTCGATGAACTCCAGCGACAACAGCGGCGGCTGGGGCGCAGAGTGGAACAGCCCTTCCCCGGCCAGGGAGGCCAGCGCGCTCGGCAGCAGCGGCTGTCCGACCAGCCAGTCACGGGTTTGCTCCTCCAGCCACAGCAGCGATCGGTAACCATCCTGCGCGGTAGGCACCACCGGCGAGGCGCGGAATCCATCGTTGAAAATTTCCAGCGACCAGGCATCCCGGTAGCCATGCGCCGACAGTTGCGTCATAAACTGAGTCAGATTGAATTCGCCCTGGCCGGGAAAACAGCGGAAGTGGCGACTCCACGACAGCACATCCATTTTTAGCAGCGGTGCATCCGCCAGCTGTACGAACACAATTTTCTCCGTCGGGACCGCTTCCAGCCCGTCCAGGCTGTCGCCGCGCGACAGAATATGAAAACTGTCGAGCACGATCCCCAGCGCGGGATGGTTGACGGCCTTGACGCGGGCCCAGGCGTCGCGCCACAGGCTGACGTGTCGTCCCCAGGCCAGCGCCTCATAACCGAGAGTAATACCGTGCTCAGCCGCCAGCTCTGCCAGAGCGGTGAGATCGCTGACCTGTGTGGCGAAGTCGTCACTGCAGTCGGGTGAGACATTGCTGCAGACCAGCATCCGCTGACAGCCCAGCTGTTGCATGACCTCAAACTTGCGCGCCGCGCGCGCCAGGTTTTGCGCCAGCCTGTCACGGGGGCCGCCTTCGAAGTCGCGAAAAGGTTGAAACAGCAAGATTTCCAGCCCGAGCGCTTCACACAGCTGGCGGATTTCCACGGGTGAGCCGGGATAATAGACCAGATCGTTATCGAAAATTTCAACGCCATCGAAGCCTGCGGCGGCAATTGCTCGCAGTTTTTCCGGCAGCGTGCCCGATACCGAGACCGTTGCGACAGAACGTTTCATTGTTGCCTCCTGATAAGCGGTCACGGGGTGACCTTAAAGCAGCCGGTCAGCAGCGAGGCATTCTGCTAACGGAGATTGGCAATTGTTATGAACCAGTTGGAACATTTCGTCAATGTGTAACTGGTCATGATTTTTGGTTATGACAAAGCCGACGATTTTTCACTTTTCTTTTACAAGTTGCGCTTCCTACACTTCCCGCTCTGTACCGAAAATAATAAGGATGCCTGGATGAAAAATGACTGGCCCGCCCGCGAACTGGTTCATCGTGACTATCGTGATCACCCACCGGCGCTTGCGCCTTTGTATAAAACAAGTCTGCTACGCTCGCCACGCAATGCGCTGATTTCTTTGCAGAATTCGCTATCCGAAATCACGGCACCGGTGTTCACCCAGCAGGAGCTCGGACCACGAGACAGTGACCTTATCCTCAATTACGCCAAAGAGGGTTTACCCATCGGCGAACGGATTATTGTGCATGGCTACGTGCGGGATGCATTTGGTCAGCCGGTGCGCAACGCGCTGGTTGAGGTATGGCAGGCCAATGCCGGGGGGCGCTATCGTCACAAAAAAGATCAGTATCTTGCGCCCATTGATCCAAATTTTGGCGGGTGCGGTCGCATGCTGACCGACGATAACGGCTACTACTGCTTCCGCACCATTAAGCCCGGTCCCTACCCGTGGCGGAATCAGGTGAGTGACTGGCGTCCGGCGCATATTCATTTCTCACTCTCTGGCGAAGCCTTTGCCCAGCGCCTGATTACCCAGATGTATTTCGAGGGCGATCCGCTGATCGGCCGCTGTCCCATTGTTCAGTCAGTCGGCAGCGAAGCGGCCGTGCGCACGCTGATTGCCGAGCTGGATACCCACTCTGCCGTGCCACTGGACTGCCTGGCCTACCGCTTTGACCTGGTCCTGCGCGGGCACCGCGCAACCTGGTTCGAAAACCGCACTCAGGGGGCAGCATCATGAAACGCTATCTTGCCGAAACGGCGTCACAAACCGCCGGACCTTATGTGCACATTGGTCTGGCGCCCCATGCGGCGGGCTTCGACATTTTTGAAAACAACTTCAGTGAGGTGCTGACCCAGCCGGAAACGCGCGGCGAGCGCATTGTGGTAGAAGGCTGCGTTTACGACGGTTCCGGCACGCCGGTGCGCGACGTGCTGATTGAAGTGTGGCAGGCGAATGCCGAAGGGCGTTACAACCATCCCGCCGATCGGCAGCACGATAAGCCGCTGGACCCGGCGTTTCGTGGCTGGGGACGGACCTGCTCCGACTTCGACAGCGGGATCTGGCGTATCAAAACGATCAAACCCGGTAGCGTGACCGGGCGCGACGGTCGCCCCATGGCGCCGCATCTTAACCTGTGGATTGTGGCGCGCGGCATTAACATCGGACTGAACACCCGGCTCTACTTCGCCGATGAACAGGCGGCAAATGACGCCGATCCGGTACTGAATGTGATCGAATGGGAGAAGCGACGTCGCACCTTGCTGGCGCGGCGTGAACAGCGCGGCGACGAGACGGTCTACCGGTTCGATATCTGGCTGCAGGGTGAAAACGAAACCGTGTTCTTTGATGTCTGAACCTTAATCTGCCCACGACAATGTCCTTGCCGCTTCGGCGGCAAATTCATAACATGAGTCATGGATAGGGTTTCCCGGTTTAGTCAGCGCGTGCGCGTGCGCCATCTTCACGCTTTTGTGGCCACTGCACAGCAGGGGACGCTGGGGCGCGCCGCGCTCCATCTGGGGATTACCCAGCCCGCCCTGTCCAAGACCCTCAACGAACTCGAATACCTTGCCGGTGAGCCGCTGTTGCTGCGCAGCCGCCACGGGACGGAACTCACCGCCAGCGGCACGCGATTCCTGCACGATGCCATCCGTATTCTCGATGCGCTGAATATTGTGCACCAGGTGATGCGTCCCGGCAGTGCGCCGCAGCCCGGACCGATGCATATTGGCGCACTGCCTACCGCCATTGTCAGCGTGGTGGCGCCGGTATTAGCCAGCCTGCAGCAGCACTATCCGGGCTGGCGCATTCAGGTCAGCACGCTGGCGAATGATGCGTTGCTGATGGGGATAAAATCAGGGCAGATGGCGCTGGGGATTGGGCGCATGGCTGAACCCGTATTGATGGATGGCCTGAACTTCGAGCTGCTGTATCTGGAAACCCTGCGTCTGGTTGTGGCCCCACATCATCCTCTGCTGCATGCTGGCGTAACGCTGGCTGAAGCCCTGAGCTGGCCGCTGATCCTGTCTCCACGCGGCACGGTGCCGCGCCAGAATGCCGAATCGCTGATGACCAGCCATGGCCTGAGATTACCGGATGGCGCAGTGGAAACCCTGTCAACCACGCTGGCCCGCCGTCTGACGCTGAGTCACGGCTACGTCTGGCTGGTGCCCTACGGCGCGGTGCGCGACGACCTGACCAGCAACCAGCTACGCACGTTGCCGCTTCCCAGCCAGGGGATGGCTGAGGCGGTCGGCATCCTGACCCGCCAGCAGCACGCGCCACCACCCGAGCAGCTGCAGCTGGTGGCGGCCTTGCGGCAACGGGTGCTGGACGTGCCTGTCTGACAGCGCAGTTTACTGGGCGCTGTCCTGCTCATCGAAAACGCTCTGCGCCAGATGGAACGCGGCGTTGGATGCTGGCAGGCCGCAGTAGAGCGCAGCATGCATCAGCAACTCTTTGATTTCATCCCGGCTGACGCCGTTATTGAACGCGGCCCGCAGGTGCATCTTCAGCTCCGCTTCGCGGTTAAGCGCAATCAGCATGCCGATGGTGATCAGGCTGCGCGTGTGGCGAGTCAGGCCGGGCCGGGTCCAAATCTCGCCCCAGGCGTAGCGGCTGATAAAGTTCTGGAATTCGTCATTCAGCGGCGACAGGTTTTCGAGCGTACGCTCAACATGGGCGTCGCCGAGCACCGCCCGGCGTACGGTCATGCCCTGCTGGTAGCGCTGCTGCTGGGTCAGCTGTGCGTCAATAAAAGGCTGCAGCGCGCGGTTAAACGCCAGCCAGACCTCGACGCTGGACAAGTGCGAGGCGGGCAGCACGACACGCTGCGCGCCCGGGATCTGTTCAGCCATGCTGTCAGCATCGGCCAGGGTCGTTACCCTGTCGTCACGCCCGGCAATCACCAGCACGGGTAATGAAATCGCCGCCAGTTCGTGGCGCAAATCGGCTGTCGCCAGGGCTTCACAACAGTCAGCGTAGCTGTCGGCGTCACAGGCGCTGAGCTGGGATACCAGATGGTTTACCGTCGCAGGCGCACGTTCACAGAAGGCCGGGGTAAACCAGCGTGCCGCCGCGCCCTCTGCAATGGCGGCCATGCCGTACTGACGAGCCTGCGCGGCCCGCTCTCGCCAGGCGGCCGACTCGCCGATCTTTGCCGCGCTGTTGGCGATCGTGAGCGTGATCAGGCGTTGCGGATGAAAACGCGCCAGCCAGAGTCCGGTCAGCCCGCCCATTGAAATGCCGCAGAAGTGCACCCTGTCGATGCCCAGTTGGTCCAGCAGCGACAGGACCGCCATCCCCAGCTGTTCCAGCGAGCGGGTTTGTCCGTTCGGTGCCGAAGCACCGTGGCCGGGAACGTCGTAACGCAAAAGGCGATACGTCCCTATCAGCGCATCACGCTGCGGCTGCCACATCTCGGACGTTGTGCCTAAGGAGTTACTGAATAAAATCACCGGGGCATCGTCTGGCCCCTCAAGTACGTAATGCAGCATCATGTGGCCCTCGCAGCCGCTAAAACCTGGTGAATAAAGCGTGACGCGCTGCCCGTGGCGTTCGCCGGATCGAGCAGCCTCTCCAGTTCGGGCCGACTCAGGTGCGCGGCAACGGTTTCATCCGCGCACAGGACGGTCAGCAAACGCTGCTGCGTCGCCAGCGCCCGACGGCAGCACTGTTCAATATGATGATGGGCCTGCTGCCGTCCCAGCGCGTCTGCCAGCGCCAGCGTGACCGCTTCCGCCATGATGAGCCCCTGTGTCAGGCCGAGATTGCGTTGCATGGCTTCTTCATGGACTTCCAGTCCGTCGATCAGCTCTGTGCTGTGTACCAGCGCCGCGCCGCTGAGCATAATCAGCTGCGGCAGGCTCTGCCACTCGGCCTGCCAGCCGCCCAGCGCACGCTCGTGCTCCTGAACCTGACCGGCATACAGACCTGACATCAGGGCCGGCACCCGGTTGGCCGCGCTGAGAATCGCCGCGCTGAGCACCGGATTCCGTTTGTGCGGCATGGTAGAAGATCCCCCGCGCCCCGGCGCCAGGGGTTCACTGACTTCGCCGACTTCGCTCTGCATCAGAAGCGACATGTCCCGGGCCAGCTTGCCCAGCGTACCGGTAAGACCGGCATACCAGCCCGCCAGCTCGGTGATTCTGTCGCGCTGCGCATGCCAGGGCGTAGCGCTTCGCGGCAGCGCCAGCACATCAGACAACGCCTGCTCGACGCGTTCGCCCTTTTCCCCCAGGGATGCCAGCGTGCCCGCCGCCCCGCCAAACTGCAGCGCCAGCACCCGCGGCCGCATGGCCGCCAGTCGCGCACGAAAACGCACCAGCGCATCCAGCGTGCCCGCCAGCTTCAGGCCTAACGTCACCGGCAGCGCGTGCTGCAGCCAGGTCCGGCCGACCATCAGCGTCGTGCTGTGCCGCTCGCACTGAATCGTCAGGGCGGCAATCAGCCGATCCAGCAGCGAAGCCGTGTCGTTAAGCGCGGTGCGCAGTTGCAGCATCAGTCCGCTGTCGATCGCATCCTGACTGGTTGCGCCCCAGTGCACATAGCGCGCGGCCTCGGGCGACGTCGCCGCAACCACGGCAGTGAGCTGTTTAACCAGCGGAATCGCCAGGTTGCCCGCCAGGCCCGCCGCCTGCGTCAGCGCCGCCGTATCGATCGCCTGCGCCTGGCAACAGGCCTGAATACAGTGAGCGGCGGCGTGATCGATCACGCCTGCCGTGGCCAGCGCCTGTGCCAGCCCGGCTTCGAAATCCAGCATTCCCTGTAACAACGCCGTATCGCTAAAGCAGTCGTCAAGGGGAGAGGCCATAAACATGGCGCGGTAAAGAGACATTGGTTATACCCGTTCCAGAATGAGTGCGATGCCTTGCCCCACGCCCACGCACATGGTGCACAGCGCGTAACGGCCGCCCGTGCGCCGCAGCTGATACGCTGCGGTCATGGCCAGCCTGCCGCCTGACGCGCCCAGCGGATGTCCCAGCGCAATCGCGCCGCCGTTGGGATTCACATGGGCAGCATCATCGGCCAGTCCCAGTGCGCGCGTCACCGCCAGCGCCTGGGCAGCGAAAGCCTCATTTAATTCGATCACGTCCATTTGCGCCAGCGTCAGGCCACTTTGAGCCAGCACTTTACGCACGGCAGGCACCGGACCATAGCCCATAATGCGCGGCTCCACGCCACAGGCCGCCATCGCCACAATCCGCACCAGTGGCGTGAGTCCATGTTCTGCCGCCGCGTTCTCGCTCGCCAGCAGCAAGGCGCAGGCCCCATCGTTAATGCCCGATGCGTTACCCGCCGTCACGCTGCCGTCCGGGCTGACCACGCCTTTTAAGCCCGCCAGCGCCGCCAGCGAGGTGCTGCGCGGATGCTCGTCACAGGTGACGTTCAGGGCTTCGCCTTTGCGCTGCGGGATGCTCACCGCCATCAGTTCGTCACTAAACAGCCCCATTTCCTGCGCCCGGGCGGTACGCAACTGACTACGTAGGGCAAAAGCATCCTGATCGGCGCGGCTGATAGCGAAATCACGCGCTACGTTTTCTGCCGTTTCCGGCATGGTTTCGACACCAAAGCGAGCGCGCATCTGCGGGTTGATGAAGCGCCATCCCATCGTCGTGTCTTCCATTTTCAGGGAACGGCTAAACGCGCTGTCTGCTTTGCCGGTCACAAAGGGCGCGCGCGACATGCTCTCCACGCCGCCCGCTATCATTATTTCGGCCTCACCGCATTTGATCGCCCGGGCGGCCGTGCCGATGGCATCCAGCCCCGAGCCGCACAAACGGTTGAGCGTGGTGCCCGGCACGCTGGACGGCAGCCCGGCCAGTAACAGCGCCATGCGCGCCACGTTACGGTTGTCTTCTCCCGCCTGATTTGCGCAGCCGTAAATCACATCGTCAATAGCCTGCGCCACCGAAGCCGGCTGGCGGGCTAACAGCGCCGCTAAGGGTAAAGCAGCCAGATCGTCAGCACGCAGGCTGGCAAGCGCGCCCGCGTAACGGCCAAAGGGCGTACGGAGTGCATCGCAGATAAACGCCTGTTGCATCAGCTTCTCCTCAGGCGGTAGCCAGTTCAGGTTGCAATAAACGCACCGGCGTTAACGCCTGCAGCGCATCAAAACTCAGCCCGGGGCAGCACTCCACCACCAGCGGGCCCTGTGGGGTAATATCGATCACGGCCATATCGGTATAGAGGCGACTGACGCAGCCCAGACCGGTAAGCGGATAGCTACACTGTTTGACCAGCTTGCACTCCCCTTTTTTGGTCAGGTAATCCATCATCACATAGACTTTGCGCGCGCCGATGGCGAGATCCATTGCCCCGCCTACGGCAGGAATCGCGTCCTGCGCGCCGGTGCTCCAGTTAGCCAGATCGCCGCCGACAGACACCTGATAGGCCCCCATCACGCAGATATCCAGATGCCCGCCGCGCATCATGGCAAACGAGTCGCCGTGGTGGAAAAAACAGCCGCCAGGCAGCAGCGTTACCTGCTCTTTCCCGGCGTTGATCAGCTCTGGATCCTCCTCTCCGGCGACGGGAGCGGGCCCCATGCCGAGGAGCCCATTCTCGCTGTGCAGGAAGATCTCTTTATCTGCAGGCAGATAGTTGGCAATGCGGGTGGGCAGGCCGATGCCCAAATTGACGTAGGCGCCCTCAGGAATATCGCGCGCCACGCGCTGTGCCAGTTGGTCTCGGGTGAGTTTTTGCATAGCCTACTCCTCAGGCGGAAAGGGTCAGGGTCACGGGATTAGCCACGGCCACCAGCCGCTGCACAAAAATGCCCGGCGTGACGACGTTTTCAGGATCGAGCTGGCCGAGCGGCACCAGTTCTGCCACCTGCGCAATCGTGGTCGTAGCGGCCATCGCCATCACCGGACCAAAATTTCGTGCCGCTTTGCGGTAAACAAGGTTGCCCCAGCGGTCGCCCTGATGCGCTTTGATCAGGGCAAAATCAGCCTTGAGCGGCTTTTCAAATACGTAATGACGACCGTCGATTTCACGGGTTTCTTTGCCCTCCGCAAGCGGTGTACCAAAGGCGGTTGGCGTGAAAATCCCCCCCAGCCCGCTCCCTGCCGCCTGCATTCTGGCGGCAAGGTTGCCCTGCGGCACCAGCTCCAGTGCAATTTCTCCCCGGCGATAGCGTTCGTCGAACACCCAGGAATCGACCTGGCGGGGAAAAGAGCAAATCATCTTCTCAACACAGCCGGCCTTCAGCAGCGCGGCCAGGCCACTTTCGCCGTTGCCCGCGTTGTTGCTGATCACCGTCAGCCCGCGCACGCCATGGTCAATCAGCGCATCAATCAGCTCCAGGGGCTGGCCTGCGGGTCCAAATCCGCCAATCATGATGCTGGCCCCGTCCGGTATCACCGCAACGGCCTCTGCCAGCGTTGCCACACTTTTATCGATCATCTGCTCTTCCTTTCGCCCGGCACAGGCCGGCTTGTCGTGAATAGCCAAAAAGTAGATCGCTATGTGACAGCAAACAATACCGATAATCGAAATAGTGTGCGATTATCGGTCACTGACGGGATAAAACAGGACATTGCGATCGCGCACACAGGCGTGCGCGCATCAAGCCACTGACAGGAGAAAACCATGACGGATGAACAACAACGACTGCGCGGTAACAGCGATCCCTGGAAAGGCGATCCCAATTTTATGGCCTCCCTGGCGCGGGGACTGGAAGTGCTACAGGCGTTTACGCCACAGCGCCGCCTGATGTCCGTGTCGCAAATCAGTCAGCGTACGGGCATTCCCCGTGCGGCCGTGCGGCGCTGTCTGTATACGCTGAGCAAGCTGGGGTTTGTGTATGCGGAGGATGGCAAAAACTTTGAACTGCGTCCGCGCGTGCTCTCTCTCGGCCACAACTGGTTAGGCGCAACGCCGCTTGCCAGCGCCTCGCAGCCGGTTTTGCGTCAGCTCAGCCAGACGCTGAACGAGTCCTGTTCGATGGCGGTACTGGACGGGGACGACATTCTCTACATCGCCCGTGCGTCGGCATCGCGCATTATGACGATTGACCTGCACATCGGCAGCCGCCTGCCTGCCAGCACCACCTCCATGGGAAGAGTGCTGTTAAGCGGCCTGGCCAGTGAACCGCTTAACGATTACCTGGCGCGCTTGACCCAGCTGCGTTATACCAGTCATACGCTGGTAAGCAGCAGCGCACTGCGTGAAGAACTGGCGCGCGTCAGGCAGCAGGGCTACGCCATTAACGATCAGGAACTGGAAATCGGGCTGCGATCTCTCGCCGTGCCGCTCAGCGCGCCGGGAGGCCGAATAGTGGCCGCGCTCAACGTGGGCGTGCATGCCGGGCAGGTTTCTGCCGATACGCTGCGCCAGCACCATTTGCCGCTGCTGCAGGAGGCGGCCCGGGAAATCTCCCTGCTGCTGCGTCAATAATCTGTTTTGCCCCTCAACGTCGCTACAAAATTCGTGGTAACGTGAAGGCTGAGTTGCAAGCGGCAAAGTAGAGAGTTATGACCACGAAAAAAATTGATACCACCCTCGTCAGCGCTGGACGCAACAAGCGTTATACCCAAGGCTCGGTGAATGCGGTCATTCAGCGAGCCTCTTCACTGGTTTTCGATAGCGTTGCAGAGAAAAAACGGGCCACCGCAGGGCGCGCGAAAGGCGAACTGTTTTACGGCCGTCGCGGCACCCTGACGCATTTCGCCTTGCAGGATGCCATGACGGAGCTGGAGGGCGGCGCGGGCTGTGTTCTCTATCCTTGCGGCGCAGCAGCCGTCTCCAATGCCATCCTCGCGTTTGTCGAAGCGGGCGACCACATTTTAATGAGCGGCGCCGTTTACGAACCGACTCAGGACTTCTGCACAAAAATACTCAGCAAGCTCCAGGTCTCGACCACCTGGTTTGATCACTGTATTGGTCACGACATCGCCGCGCTGGTTCAGCCTAACACCCGCGTGGTTTTCCTGGAATCTCCCGCCTCCATCACCATGGAAGTGCAGGACGTGCCGGCTATCGTTGCGGCGATACGCGCTAAAGCGCCAGACGCCATCATTATGATCGACAACACCTGGGCGGCAGGCGTGCTGTTCAGCCCGCTGGCCCTGGGCGTGGATATTTCTATTCAGGCTGGAACGAAATACCTGATCGGCCACAGTGACGCCATGATTGGCACCGCTGTCGCCAACGCCCGCTGCTGGGATCAACTGCGCGAAAACAGCTACCTGATGGGCCAGATGGTGGATGCCGATACGGCTTACATGGCAAGCCGTGGCTTACGTACGCTGGGCGTGCGCCTGCGCCAGCATGAAGAGAGTGCGCTGCAGGTAGCAGAGTGGCTTTCTGCGCGCCCTGAAGTGGCGCGGGTTAACCATCCGGCGCTGCCCTCGTGCCGCGGGCATGCATTCTGGCAGCGTGACTTCACCGGCAGCAGCGGTTTATTTTCATTCGTGCTGCGGCAAAAACTGAGCCGTGAACAGCTGGCGAATTATCTCGACCATTTTCATCACTTCAGCATGGCTTATTCCTGGGGTGGATATGAGTCACTGATTTTAGCCAACCAGCCCGAAGAGTTAGCGGCCATTCGCCCGGCCGGTGGCGTTGACTTTGAGGGGACGCTGATACGGCTCCACATTGGTCTTGAGCATGTCGATGACCTGCTGGTCGATCTTGAGGCAGGCTTTGATCGCCTGACGCGCTAAAATAGTAAACATGATATAAACCAGGCGCCGACCGTCGTGATATTACACCCGGTCATGGCTGGTTAGCTGTTAACATTCGATCTATAAAAAAGTGTTCAGTCAGCAGAAGAACCGCAACATTTTACCCCTTCACCGCGCAATGCTGTGGCGGGAAGTAAGAGGTCAGCCAGGTCTGAACAGAACAATTGAGTTTCATTTTGACGTAATGGGATAGCTAATGGGTGTTTTACACGAGATTGTGCACGCGCTTTGGCATCAGGACTTTGCCGCGCTGGCCAATCCAGAAGTGGTCTGGATCGTTTACAGCGTAATGTTTATGACGCTATTCCTGGAAAATGGTTTGTTACCTGCCTCTTTTTTGCCTGGCGACAGCCTCTTGCTACTGGCCGGTGCCATGGTGGCTAAAGGCGTGATGGACTTTTTCCCGACGCTGGTGATACTCACGGTCGCCGCCAGTCTGGGCTGCTGGCTGAGTTATCTGCAGGGGCGCTGGCTGGGCAACACGAAGCTGGTGAAGAGCTGGCTGATGCAGCTGCCGGCGCAATATCATCAACGCGCCTGGAATATGTTCAACCGCCATGGTCTGATGGCGCTTCTGGTTGGCCGCTTTCTGGCGTTTATTCGTACCCTGTTGCCTACCATGGCGGGCATTTCCGGACTGTCTAATGCCCGTTTCCAGCTGTTTAACTGGCTCAGCGGCCTGCTCTGGGTCGGCATCGTGGTCACGCTGGGTTACGGTATCAGCCAGGTGCCCTTTATCAAACGTCATGAAGATCAGGTCATGGCGATCCTGATGATACTGCCGATGGTGCTACTGGTGGTCGGCCTGGTCGGCAGCGTCATCGTGATCTGGAAAAAACGTCGCCAGAAACACGCCTGACAGCGGGTAGCGTCAGGCGGGCGGTTCGGCCACCGTCTGGCGCACCCGATTCACTTCCTCTCCCGGCGTCACGCCAAAATAGCGTTTAAACTCACGCGAAAATTGCGACGGACTTTCATAGCCAACCCGCACGGCCGCCACGCTGGCTTTCAGGCCATCGTGCAACATCAGCAACCGCGCCTGATGCAGACGATAACGTTTAAGGTACTGTAACGGCGACGTCTGCGTGACGGCCTTAAAGTTATGGTGAAACGCCGACACGCTCATGTTCACTTCCGCCGCCAGCGCATCCACGCTGAGGTTATCGGCATAGTGATTCTCAATGCGGCGCAGCGCGCGGGCGATCTGGCTGAACTGCGTCTGCCGACTCACCAGCGAGAGCAGCGCGCCGCCTATCGGCCCGGTCAGCACGTAATAAATAATCTCCCGCACAATATGCGGCCCCAGCACGCGCGCATCGCGCGGCTGCGTCATCACATCCAGCAGGCGTTCTGCGGCACACAACATGGGCTCGGTTAACCAGCCGGAGTGAATACCGGAGGTGAGCGGCTGTGGCTGAAACCCTTCGTCGTCACCTATATCCATCAGCAGATCCTGCAGACTGGCCGTGTCCACGCGTAAACACATTCCGGCCAACGGCTGCTCCGGTGAGGCCCAGGTTTCGCATTCGACCGGCAAGGGCACGGTCAGCATTAAATATTTTGTGGCGTCGTACTGAAAAACCGTACTGCCGAGATAGCCGGTTTTACCGCCCTGAAACAGAATGACGATGCCCGGCTGATACATGATGGGCGTGCGCGGACGATACTGATCGGCGTAGATCAGAGAAACGTTTTCTACCGGACAGCGCTGGTGACGGCCATGTGTCATCAGCGTGACCACCTGCTGAGCCAGACGTTGGCACAATGCGTCGTGAGGCATAATCACTCCAGAAAATAAAACAGCAGTTTGCCGCGCGCCTGGTTAATTCGCCAGCAAAATGGAGAATCAGGCAAGAAGTTTACAGGATCAGGCAGGGTTATCCTGTGCGGTTCACAGGCAGCCTGAAAATTGTTAGCTAGACTTAAGCACAGCGAGGATTCACTGGTTTACTGCAAATGTAAGGAGCATGTTATGGCAGACCAACCCATTATCAAACTGCACGATGGTAACATGATGCCGCAACTGGGACTTGGCGTGTGGCAAGCCAGCGTCGAAGATGCCCGTCATGCCGTGCTGAAAGCGCTGGAGGTCGGCTATCGCTCAATTGATACCGCCGCCGCGTATAAAAATGAAGAAGCCATAGGTCAGGCGCTACAGGAAACGGAGGTCGCGCGTGACGATATCTTTGTCACGACCAAGCTGTGGAACAGCGACCAGCAAAACGTTCAGCAGGCGCTGGAAACCAGCCTGGAAAAACTCAAGCTGGATCAGGTTGACCTCTATCTGATGCACTGGCCGTGTCCAGAGAATGATCACTACGTTGAAGCCTGGAAACACATGATCGCACTGCAGCAGCAGGGCCTGGTGAAGAGCATCGGCGTGTGCAACTTTAATCAGCCACACCTGAAGCGACTGCTGGAAGAGACGGGCGTGACTCCGGTCATCAACCAGATTGAGCTGCATCCCATGCTGCAACAGCGCACGCTCCATGCCTGGAACGCCATGCACCAGATTCAGACTGAATCCTGGAGTCCGCTGGCCCAGGGCGGTGAAGGCGTATTCGATCAGGACATCATCAAATCGCTGGCGAAAAAATACGGTAAAACCCCGGCGCAAATCGTCATCCGCTGGCACCTGGACAGCGGCCTGGTGGTGATCCCTAAGTCCGTCACGCCTGCGCGCATTGAAGAAAATTTCAAGGTGTTTGATTTCCGTCTGGATAAGACAGAAATGAGCGAGATTGCGAAGCTGGACAGCGGTAATCGCCTGGGGCCTGACCCGGATACGTTCAACGGCTGACCATCGCCTGCCTCGACTTAACAAGAGAGTGGGTACGCATCGCCTCTCCCGGCTGGGGGAGGCTTTTTTTTATGGCTGCGCGGGAACGGGGAGTTTTAAGATTTTTTAAAATCTGTGTCAAAGGACATCATTGATGATCAGCCTGCGTCAGACGCATTCGTCTTCTCCGGCACAAGATGAGCGGCTCGCCAGCACATCGCCACATCCTGCGCCTCGTTAAGTCAAATCCCCCCTCTAAAACCTTGCCTTATCCGCCAGCAATACGGTTATCTGTGCCGTTTAAAAACGGGCTCAGCCTGCTGGTGGCTCCGTTTCCTGTTAGCGCGTCACGCTTTGCAACACACCGCCGGGCTGACTGACTGTGCCGGTCTGATAACCGGGGTGATAATGATTAACGTTATGATCTTTTAGCCTGGCTCTGCTGCCCGCCCACCCCCGTTCAAGGGTTCGCGGCATTAAGGCGCAGTGAAGTAAAGCGTAACGTTATCAACCCAGGAGCCTGTCATGTCGGTTATCAATACCAATATCCTGTCATTGATCGTTCAGAATGACCTTTTCCTTTCGCAAAACGCGATGTCGACGGCCATTGAACGCCTCTCTTCCGGACTCCGCATTAACAGCGCTAAAGATGATGCTGCCGGGATGGCGATAGCTAACCGTCTGACCTCAAGGATCAACGGAATGACGGTTGCCACCCGAAACGCCGGTGAGGGTATTTCGCTGTCACAAACCGCTGAGGGCGCGCTCGATGAAATAAACAACAACCTGCAACGTATACGCGACCTCACGGTACAGGCACAAAATGGAAGCAACTCCGCTGCGGATATCGACTCGATTCAGACCGAAGTGAACCAGCGCATGGAGGAAATTAACCGCATTACGGCGCAAACGGATTTCAATGGCATTAAGGTGCTGAATACCGGATCGGGTGCGTCCGAGTATCGCTTTCAGGTCGGTGCGGAAGACGGTGAAACCATCAGCATCGATATTGATTCGAGTGACCGGTACAACCTGCTAAAAGCGGGAACAACCGGCACCACGCTCAACGTCCGTCAGATGACATCAGGTGATACCGTTAACGGGGCCGCACGTACGGTTGCCGCAGAGGGTTTTGACGTTCTGAAAGGCGCAGTGACTGGCGGAGCGAACGGGACAGCGACGGGGAACTCGCCTCTGACTGATATTGACCGGGCGATTCAGTTCGTTGACACGCAACGCAGCATGATGGGGGCAGACCAGAACCGCTTTCAGTCCGCTATCGCCAACCTGGGGAGCATGGTGACCAACCTCACTGCCGCACGGAGCCGGATAGAGGATGTTGATTACGCGACAGAAGTATCGGCGCTGTCACAGGCGCAGATTTTACAGCAGGCCGGCGTAGCGATGCTGGCTCAGGCCAACCAGATGCCCCAGTTGATGCTGCAGCTTCTTCGGTTTTAATCTCCGAAGGGCACGGGCAGGAGAGGCTCTCCTGCCCTGTTGAAGCACGTGTGCCGCTAAGACAGCGTAGGTTGCGTCAGCAGCTGACCTGCCGTGCCGCGATCCGCCAGTTCCAGCGTCTGGCTGTGATAGACAAACGGAAAATGCTCAGAAGAACTTTGCGTAAAGCTCACCAGAAGCTCTACGTCTCCGTCCACCCAGACCGTGTCCTTCCAGCCGCGATCTTCGCCCATGGGCTGAGCGCCGTTTACGCTCTTAATCAGGAACATGACGCCCTGGATGTGGAAAGATTGCGGACGATCGGCGCGAATAATCCAGCGTTCGAACGTGCCCTGCTGTGCGGTAGAATCAATGCGGTTCATATCCCAGACGGCACCATTGATGCCCGGCAGGCTGTCGCCAATGCGGAACTCACGCGTGCGCACCGAGGCGCCATCCAGAATCTGATCGGCTAGCAAACGCATCGGCAGGTTATCCGTCACCAGCGGCAGCAGGCCGGTAGGCCGCAGCGTAAGCACCAGCGTTGAGGTCAGGATTGTGGAGGGCTCAAAGAAACCGCGCAAACGATCCATAATGCCCGCCGCCGTGCCTGCCGTGATGGAGACTTCATCCCCTTGCGACATATCCACTAAGACTTCACGCCGTTCGCCCGGCGCCAGAGTTAAGCGCTGTACGGCGACGGGTGACGGCAGAAAGCCCTGATCGCTGGCAATCACCGTGAAGGGCCGGTTGTCACTGAGGCTCAGTTCATAACGCCGCGCATTGGAGGCGTTGAGTAACCGCAGACGGACCCAGCCACGTGATACCTCGACAAAAGGGTTACGCACACCGTTAACCAGCAGCGTATCGCCGAGAAAACCGCCGTCGCCCGGTGGGTCATAAACCGGCGTGGCAAAGTTATCCAGCCGTTTATCCTGAATAATCAGGGGGAAATCATCCACGCCATAGTGTTTCGGCAAAGGTAGCTGCTTGCTGATGTCATCCTCAATCAACCACATGCCCGCCAGGCCGTTGTACACGTGCGGGGCCATGCGATTTGGCGTGTTGGCGTGATACCAACAGGTCGCGGCACTCTGGCGAATGGGTAAAACCGGCGCCCAGTCGACCCCGGCTGACATCATGCGCGGCGCGCCGCCCATCAGTGCGCCCGGCACCTGTAGGCCACTGACCGTCATTGAAACGGGTTCATTGAGGCGGTTGCTGTAAATCAGTTTGACATCATCACCGCTGTACACGCGCACCGTGGGGCCGAGGTACATGCCGTTGATGCCCCAGACCGGGACTTTATTGTTATCGCCGTTAAACGACCAGTGGCTGCGCTGCAGGGTGAGAAACAGCGGCTGACCGCGGCGAGATTCCAGTAGCGGCGGGACAGGCAGGGGCGTATCACCGCCCGCAGAAGCGGCACGCGCCGCATGAGGCACAAGCGCGGCACTGAGCGCCGCACCGGCAGAAAGCTGGATAAACTGACGTCTGCTGAAAGACATTGAATTTCAGACCTTTTACGCGTGGCGCTGAACCGCCAACTCTGTTTTTATTGCTGCCATTGCTGTGCTGCGTGCACGGCGAGCAACGTCATGCTGACTCGCCGTGGGGCATCCATGCAGAATAGTCCGATAAAGGGCTTATCGGTTAGATTTTACCGTTTTTTTCGCGTTCTTCGACTTCGGCGTTCAGCTCTTCCAGCTTGGCCGCCATCAATTCCCGGCAGTGAGTCGCCAGCTTGCGCACCGAAGAGGATTCGAATTGTTTCACGTCCACCGGCGGCAGCATTTCCACAATCACCAGTCCGTTTTTCAGGCGGTTGAGGTTAATCTTGCCGTGAGTATTCGATACTACAATTGGAATGATCGGCACGCCTGCGGCAACGGCGGCATGAAATGCCCCGGTTTTAAAGGGTAACAACCCACGACCACGGCTGCGCGTGCCCTCCGGGAACATCCAGAAGGAGATGCGTTTTTTATTAAACTGATCCACCAGCTCACCGATCGTCCCGTGTGCTTTGGCGCGGTTGTCACGATCGATCAGCAGGTTGCCGGTCAGCCAGTAAAGCTGACCAAAAAAAGGTATCCACAACAGGCTTTTTTTACCGACGGTGACCGTTGTTGGCTGCACAATCTTGGCTGCAGTGACCATATCGTAGTTGTTCTGGTGGTTAGCGATGTAAATCGCGTTGCCGTAGTTATCCGCGCCTTCGGGCCGACGAAGCTCAACTTTAAGCCCAAACAGCGTCGATAATTTGCCAAACAGGTGACCAAAGGTCGCAACGTGGCGCGGATTACGTGGCGAGAACAGGCACCAGATACAGCCAAAAAAACTCAGCAATATTGAATAAATCACTACGATAATAGTGCGTAATATCAGTAACATATTTTCCTCAATGTGACACGGCTGGCCGGGGCCAGCCGGGTGAATTACGCGTCGCTGTCCGCGCTGCCGGGACGTGCCGGCGCATCCAGTTCGACCCGATCAATTTTTTGCAGGCCGCGCGGCAGCAGTGTGCCACGACGGCCGCGATCGGCACGGAACTTCTGCAACTCTTCACTGCGTAACAGCAGCTTGCGTTTGCCAACGTGTAGCGTAATCGCACTGCCCGGTGGCAGGATCATCAGCCAGGCCAGTTTATCCGCTCCCGACGCGGCATCCGCAGACGGAATCGAGATAATCTTGTTGCCCTTGCCCTTTGACATCTGCGGCAGCTCGCCGACCGGGAACATCAACATCCTGCCCGCCTGCGTAATGGCCAGCAGCATGTCATCTTCGTGATGTACAGCCATGGGCGTCATCACGCGGGCATTTTCAGGCAGCGTCAGCAGCGCTTTACCCGCACGGTTGCGCGAAATCAGATCGTTGAAGGTACAGATGAAACCGTATCCGGCATCAGACGCCATCAGCAAACGCTGCTCTTCCGGCTCCATCAGCACCTGCTCCATAACGGCACCCGGCGGTGGCGTCAGCTTACCGGTCAGCGGCTCGCCCTGCCCGCGTGCCGACGGCAGCGAGGTGGGATCCAGCGTATAGCTGCGTCCGGTGGAATCGATAAAGGCCACAGGTTGGTTACTCTTGCCGCGCGCCGCCGCCAGATAGCTGTCGCCCGCTTTGTAGCTCAGCCCTGCCGGGTCGATGTCATGTCCTTTAGCACTGCGCACCCAGCCCATCTGCGACAGCACAATGGTGACAGGCTCGGACGGCACCAGCTCGGTTTCACTCAGCGCTTTCGCTTCTTCACGCTCACGCAGCGGTGAACGGCGGTCGTCGCCAAAATTGTTGCTGTCTGCCTGCAGCTCTTTTTTCAGCAGCGTATTCATTTTGCGTTCGGACGCCAGAATCGCCTGCAGCTGATCGCGCTCTTTTTCCAGCTCGCTCTGCTCGCCGCGAATCTTCATCTCTTCCAGCTTGGCCAAATGACGCAGCTTGAGTTCAAGGATCGCTTCAGCCTGGGTTTCGCTAATGTCAAAGCGCGACATCAGTACCGGTTTCGGCTCGTCCTCGGTACGGATGATATGAATCACTTCATCAATATTGAGGAACGCCACCAGCAAACCGTCAAGGATATGCAAACGGCGCAGCACGCGATCTAAACGGTAGTTCAGACGGCGGCGCACGGTGTCACGACGGAACACTAACCATTCAGACAGGATCTCCAGCAGGTTTTTTACCGCCGGACGGTTATCCAGGCCGATCATATTGAGGTTGATGCGGTAGCTTTTTTCCAGATCGGTGGTGGCGAACAGGTGGTTCATGACCTGCTCAAGATCGACGCGATTGGATCGCGGCACGATCACCAGCCGGGTGGGGTTTTCGTGATCGGATTCGTCACGAAGATCCTCTACCATCGGCAGCTTTTTGTTGCGCATCTGGTTGGCGATCTGCTCCAGCACGCGCGCGCCGGATACCTGATGCGGCAGCGCGGTGATCACCACTTCGCCGTCTTCTTTTTTCCACACCGCGCGCTGGCGCACCGAACCGCGTCCGTTCTGATAGATTTTGCGAATCTCGTCACGAGGCGTGATGATCTCGGCTTCAGTCGGGAAATCCGGGCCCTGCACGATTTCCAGCAACGCATCCAGGCTGGTTTTCGGATCGTCAATCAGGGCGATAGCGGCCTGCGCCACTTCACGCAGGTTGTGCGGCGGAATATCCGTTGCCATGCCCACCGCAATGCCGGTGGTGCCGTTCAGCAGGATGTTCGGCAGCCGCGCCGGCAGCATCTTGGGCTCCTGCATCGTGCCGTCAAAGTTCGGCACCCAGTCAGCCGTGCCCTGCCCCAGCTCGCCCAGCAGCACTTCGGCATACTTCGACAGGCGCGACTCGGTGTAACGCATGGCGGCGAAAGATTTAGGATCGTCCGGCGCGCCCCAGTTTCCCTGGCCATCGACCAGCGGATAGCGGTAGGAGAACGGCTGTGCCATCAGCACCATGGCTTCATAGCAGGCGCTGTCGCCATGAGGATGGTATTTACCCAGCACGTCACCGACGGTACGGGCGGATTTTTTAAATTTGGCGGTGGCGTTCAGCCCCAGCTCTGACATGGCATAGACAATGCGGCGCTGCACGGGCTTTAAACCGTCGCCAATATAAGGCAGCGCGCGGTCCATGATGACGTACATGGAGTAATTTAAGTACGCATTCTCAGTAAACGTATGCAGGGCAAGACGCTCTGCACCATCCTGCGTCAATTCGCTCATTAAGTCCTCATCCTCACATCGTGACCCGCAACGGCGGATCACCCGGCGGTTGTTTGGCGAGGATAGTACCTTATTCGTGGGTGTTAGTCACAGGCCAGACGCAGTCAGGCCTGGGGTTTTTTCCCGGTTGACCGATCGCCGAAAATCCGCCTCAGGACAAAATGCCGAATGTCTTATTTCTAATAGTTTGTGACCGCGCTCGCAATTAATTACCGGCGACGTTATAGCGTATTAATCCTGTCCCGTTTCGGGGACAACATTTAGTATTGTTGATTCGCCTTCCACGCCCTACATTCAATTTTAACGCTGTTACACACTTTTATTTTTTTCCAGGTTGGATTTAACGAATTGCCACTTAAGCACCGCTAACGAAATAATAGACAGGTGACTGAATGCAGAATCTGACTTCACGACAACACCGGTTACTGAAATTACTGCTGCAGGCGGGTACGCCGCTGGCTTTAACGCAATTAGCCCAGCAGTTAACCGTTTCTGAAAAAAGTATTTATCGCGATTTGCAAAGCCTGGAAATCTGGCTGGGCGCCTGGCAGGCACAGCTGATCAAGCTGCCCGGTCGCAGCGTGATACTGCAAACCGAGGATATCGCGCAACGCCTGCGATTACAGCAGCATCTGGCCAGTGAAGAGAACTGGTCTGAAGGTTTAAGCAACAATGCACGCCGGGTGAAAATTCTGTCACAGCTGCTGAGGGATGCGCCGCGTGAAACCTCCATCAGTAAGTTATCTGAACGCTATTTCATTAGTCACGCTTCTATCGTCAACGATTTAAAGGTCATTGAAGAGTGGCTACAACCGCTGGCGCTGGCGCTGGTCAGAAGTCAGAGCGGTACGCATGTCGAAGGCAGTGAGCAGGCATTACGTCAGGCGATGGTATCGCTGATTAACGATGTTATGCAGCATTACGGTGGCAGTAACACAGCGCTACCGCGGCTGGACCCGGGCAGTTACCAGGCGCTGGTCCACTATTTTGGCGAGGAGGATGTGGCGTTTGTGCAGACCTTACTGCAGCAGATGGAGCAGCAGCTTGGCTATCCACTGAGCGATGCGTACTACATCAATCTGTCCACCCACATCCTGATTATGATCCACCGCATGTCGCAGGGTAAGGCTTTATCTCTGCCCTTAGCGCTGAGCGCTCAGGAAATGGATAATCGCATTCTGAAGATTGCCCGCCAAATGGTGCGACAGGTTGAACAACGTTTAGGCCAGTCAGTGCCAGCGGATGAAGTCGGATTTATTTATCAGTACATTATTTCGTCGGGCATTGTAGTTGAAGAACGCGGCAGCGATATGTTGCCGCAATATCAATTATCGAATGAAGCGTCGCGTAATATTACGGTTGAATTAATTCGCTGCTTCTCAGAACTGATTCAACAGGACCTCACTGCCGATCCTTTATTATTTGAAGGTTTACTTTTCCATATTAAGCCATTACTTAACCGGCTGAAATATCATATTAGCATTCGTAATCCATTGCTCGATGATATTAAAACGGAGCTGAGTGAAATTTTTACGCTGACTCAGCGGGCCATGCAGCTTACCGCCGCGCGTTTTCATTACGGGTCGATTGCTGACGACGAAGTGGGCTATTTATGTGTCCATTTTCAGGCCGCGCTGGAACGGCAAATCGCCCATAAACGCATTTTGCTGGTCTGTTCCAGCGGCGTCGGCACCTCGCATCTCCTGAAGAGCCGTATTCTGCGCGCGTTCCCGGACTGGATTATTGCGGGCGTCATTTCGGCCAGTAACCTCGGCGATTTTTGCCAACAGGAGCCGGTGGATCTGGTGATCTCGACTATTCACCTCGATACCTCGCTGTTTCCTACCGTGTATGTGACCGCGTTTTTCAATGACGACGATATTCGCCGTGTGACTGACGCCATGATTGGCAGCCAACTGCCGAAGGCCGTTAACAGCGCCCTGGCAGAACATTAACTGAATGAGGTCTGACTGATGGATATTTCTCGCATTCTTACGCCACGCCGCGTCAATCTCAACCTGCAAGCCAGCAGTAAAGAGGAGGCCATCATTGAACTGACCGATTTGCTGTTCAGTGACGGTGCGATTAGCGATAAACAGGCCTTTATCAAGGATGTCTGGCTACGCGAGGCAGAGGGTTCGACAGGGTTTGAAAATCACATTGCCATTCCCCACGGGAAATCGTCAGCCGTGAAACAGACCACGTTAGCCATTGGGCGCAGCCAGCAGGATATTCCCTGGGAAACGCTGGATGGCAGCCAGGTGCGCTGCATCATCCTGTTTGCCGTTCGCCTTGAAGATCAAAATACCCCCCATATTCGCCTGCTGTCCCAGGTGGCCAGTGCGCTGGCCGATGATGAGGTGATTGCGCAGTTGCTGGTGGAAAACGACCCCAGCGAAATCATTCGGCTGTTCAGTCAGTACGCCGAGACCGACCTCTGTTAATCCTACACGTCCGAGGTAGACCATGAACATTGTCTGTGTCGCCGCCTGCACGGCGGGTATCGCGCATACCTACATTGCGCGCGAAAAACTGATCAAGGGAGCCCATGCCCTTGGTCACACCATCCACGTAGAAACGCAGGGCACCATTGGTACTGAAAACGCCCTCGATACGGAAACCATCGCCGCCGCCGATGTCGTCATTCTGGCGGTGGATGTCAAGATCAACGGTGAGGAACGCTTTCGCGGCAAACCGATCGTCAGGGTGAAAACTGAAGTGGTGATCAAGTCGCCGATTAAGTTTCTGGAAAAAGTGGCGGATTCACTGGCGCGTGCCTGAGGAGATCCACAATGAACGATAACAAAAGACAGTACGGACAGGAGATCAAAGGTCATCTGTTGACGGGGATCTCCTGGATGATCCCGCTGATTGTCGCCGCCGGGATCTGTATCGCGCTGGGCCAGGTCATCGGTGGTCCGGACGTAGGCAAACATCCCGGCACGATTGCCTGGATGCTGAACCAGATGGGCGGCTGGGGCATGGGATTGATCGTGCCGTTGATTAGCGCCGCCATCGCCTACTCGATTGCCGACAGGCCGGGCTTTGCGCCTGGCTTAATCGTAGGCTTTATCTGCGGCCAGATCGGCACGGGTTTTATCGGCGGCATCCTTGGCGGCTTCCTGGTGGGTTATACGGTGATTCTGTTGCGCCGCAGCATTCGGCTGCCGCAGTCGATGCAGGGCCTGATGCCGATCATGGTGTTACCGGTGCTGAGCACCATTATCGCCGGGCTTTTGATGATGACCTTCATCGGCCAGCCCATCGTCTGGTTGCAGAAGGCGCTGATTGCGCTGTTGGAATCCATGCAGGGCGGTTCGAAGTTCGTTATGGGCGCCATTCTGGGGGCGATGGCCACCTTCGACTTTGGCGGGCCGGTCAATAAAACCATGTCGCTGTTCGCGGATGGCATGCTGGTCGACGGTATTTACGGACCGGAAGCGGTCAAATTTGTCGGTTCGATGATCCCGCCCTTTGGTATCACCCTTTCCTGGCTGTTAACCCGCCATAAGTACACCCGCGCGGAAAAAGAGGCGCTGAAGGCGGCCTTTCCCATGGGGATCTGCATGATCACTGAAGGTGTGATCCCGATTGCCGCCCGCGATCTGCTTCGTGTCGTCGGCAGCTGTGTGGTGGCTTCCGCCGTCGCCGGCGGGCTGATTATGGTCTGGGGCGTCGAAGCGCCCGTGCCTCACGGCGGCATGTTCGTAGTGCCCCTCTTCACCAAACCCTGGCTGTTCTGCCTGGCGCTCGGTATCGGCAGCACGATCTGTGGCGTGATGCTATCGCTGCTGAAAAAGCCGGTGACCGAAGCCGACGAAGAGTTTGACGACGTGGAAGACCACAGCGTTCGCGACGACGACATTAAATTCACACTGGAATAAGGAGTGCGTATGTACGCGGCAATGAACGACCTGATCGCACGGGCTGCCCGTAATCAGTATGCGGTACTGGCCATCAACTGTTTCAATCTGGAGAGCGCACGTGCAGCAGTGAAGGCGGCGGAGGAGCAACGCGCGCCCCTGATCCTGAATGTTTATCAGGGGCACAGCCGCCATTTCCCGCCCGCTGTCGCCGTGCCCTTGGTTCAGGCGCTGGCAGCGAATGCCCGCGTGCCGATCGCGCTGGCGCTTGACCACGGAAAAGCCTTTCCGCTGATTGGACAGGCCTTTCGCGCCGGGTTTACCGGACTGATGATCGATGCCTCCTCCGAGCCGCTGGCAGAAAATATTCGCCAGACGGCAAAAGTGGTCGAGATGGCGCATACCGCCGGGGTTTGTGTGGAGGGCGAACTGGGGCATATCGCCGATGCCCCAACCTATGCGCTGGCAGACGCTGCGGTGAAAATGACCCAGGTGGCGGACGTGGTGCCCTTTCTGCAACAGACGGGCATCGATCTGTTAGCGGTGTCGGTTGGGACCGCGCACGGGCTCTATCCCGCTGGCGTCAAACCGCAAATCGACTTTCAGCGTCTGGCTGCGCTGCATGGGGTTTCGCCGGTTCCTCTGGCGCTGCACGGCGGCAGCGGCACGCCAGCCGACGATATTCGACGCGTCAGTCAGCACGGCGTCGCCAAGATTAACGTTGGCGCGGCGGTCTTTGATGCAGGCAAGCAGGCGCTCCATCAGGCGCTTAAGCAGCATCCCGCTGCTGAGCTGCCTGATCTGCTGGCGCTGATGGAGGCCGCCTGCTGCGAAGTCGTACATGACTATCTGAGCTGTTCCGGCTCCGCTAATCAGATCTGATTTTTTTCTGCTGTAACCCGGTGCGCGTCTCTGAACGTCAGCGCAGGGCATCCCTTTGTCGTAAAACAAGCTGAGGAAGATTTAACATGTTGATTTCAATGAAAGAGATGTTAAGCCCCACCCGCCAACACCGCTTTGCTATAGGCGCATTTAACGTGGCCGACAGCTGTTTTATCCGCGCGGTGGTGGAAGAAGCCGAAGCCACACAAACTCCGGCCATTATCTCTATTCACCCCAGCGAACTGGCGTTCGTGACGGATGCGTTTTTTGGCTATGTTCGGGAGCGCACTCTGAAAAGTACCGTGCCCTTTACCCTGCATCTGGATCATGGTGCTTCGGTTGCCCACGTGCTGCGCGCTATTCAGTGTGGCTTTACATCGGTCATGATTGACGGCTCGCTGCTGCCCTATGAAGAAAACGTGGCGCTGACCAAAGAGGTAGTGAAGCTGGCGCACGCGGTGGGCGTATCTGTCGAGGGCGAACTGGGGACCATTGGCGATACCGGCACCTCGGTAGAGGGCGGCGTCAGTAAAGTGATTTACACCGATCCCGCGCAGGCGGAAGACTTTGTGCAGCGCACCGGCGTGGATACTTTAGCGGTGGCAATAGGCACGGCGCACGGTATCTATCCCAAAGATATGAAGCCCGAACTGCAAATGCATATTCTGCGGGATATCTCGCAACGCGTGTCCATTCCGCTGGTCTTGCACGGCGGTTCGGCGAATCCCGATGCCGAAGTGGCGGAGGCGGTTACGCTGGGCGTGGGTAAAATCAATATTTCCAGCGATATGAAATATGCCTATTTCCAGAAGGTGCGCGAAGTCTTGACCCGCGAAACCTGGTGGGATCCAAACGTGATTTATCCTGAAGCGATTGAGGCGGCCAAGGCGGTCATTCGCTACAAAATGAACTTGTTTGGCGGACTGGGGAAAGCCTCTCTGTATTGAGTACTTAAGGGTAAAAATGTGTGGTTGGTGTTCCGTGCGGTTCCCACCGCCACGGTATCGGATCTGACGTCCTCGCGCCGCTAACGCGGTGCCTTCGCGGCGTTCGTCAGCCTGACGAACCAGCGGAGACGGTACTTCCTGTACCGGCTCCGCTTTTTGCCCGCGTCCTGCGGGCAAATTCTGGCTTCCTCGCTCTGCTCAACGCTGCGAATTGTCTGTTCCGCTCCCGTGGCGGTGGGCACAGTGACGCATGTGCGCCGTTTCGGACGGCTATCTGCAGTTTTGAAGCCCGGCGTTAACACATCAGGTAAACCCCCTGCTTTCGCCTTACTTCATCACACCCATCCACTGCTGGGCGATCTGCGCATATTCCCCGGTCGCGGTGCTCAGATGCAGCCACTGATCGACATACTGCTTCCAGCTCATATCATCACGCGGAATCATGTAAGCTTTTTCACCGTACTGCAGCGGTTTATCCGGGTTGAGCGCACACAGGGAAGGAAAGCGTTTTTGCTGATACAGCGCCTCTGAGGCATCGGTGATCATCACATCGGCTTTATTGTCCACCAGCTGCTGGAAGATGGTCACATTATCGTGAAACAGCGTTAACGCAGCCTGAGGTAAGTGGCTGTGAACAAACGCCTCGTTCGTGCCCCCTGCTGGCTCAACCAGACGCACGCTGGGCTGGTTCATCTGTTCGACCGTCTGGTACTTCGCCTTATCGGCGCAGCGCACCAGCGGAATTTTACCGTCCACGCCCAGCGGCTGCGCAAACCAGGCCGTTTGCTGGCGCTTCAGCGTGACCGATACGCCACCCAAGGCGATATCGCACTGCTTCGCGATAAAGTCCTGCATCAGGGTTTTCCAGGTGGTGGGTACCCATTGCACCTTCGCCCCCAGTGACGCGGCCAGGGATTCAGCCATGCTGATATCCAGCCCTTCATAGCTGCCATCCGGTTTCAGGAAGCTGTAAGGTTTGTAGTCCCCGGTAGTACAGACTTTCAGGGTTTTGGTGTTAAGAACGCTGTCCAGACGCGACTGGGCCTGCGCGCCGCCAGCCACCAGCAGTAACGTGATTACGAGTGTTTTTTTCATCATTGTATTTTTTTCGGCAGTGAGTTTGCGCTGGTATGGTGACATAACCTCGGGGGTTATTGCGCTATTCGCAAAAGTGTTGTGATCATTCTCGCATTTTTCTCCCGCCCGCCACGGCCTAAGCTACCCCCCATTGACGCATACGGGAGACAAGCTTAATGAGTAACATTTTAATTATCGATGGCGGTAAAACCTTCGCCCATTCGAAAGGCGAGCTGAATCATACGCTGACCGAGGTGGCCGCCAGCCAGCTGCGTGATCTGGGCCATGAGGTCACGATCACCGTTGCCGACCACGCGTATGTTGTGGCCGATGAGGTGCAAAAATATCTCGACAGTGACGTGGTGATTTATCAAATGCCGGGCTGGTGGATGGGTGAACCCTGGACCGTGAAACGTTACATCGACGAGGTTTTCACCGACGGCCACGGTAAGCTGTATGCCAGCGATGGCCGCACCCGTGCCGACGGCGCAAAAAAATATGGTTCAGGCGGACTGATTCAGGGCAAAAAATATATGCTGTCCCTGACCTGGAACGCACCACTGGAGGCCTTTACCGCCCCTGAACAGTTCTTTGAAGGCGTGGGCGTTGACGGACTTTATCTGCATTTCCATAAGGCGAATCAGTTCCTGGGCATGGAAGCATTGCCGACCTTTATCTGCAACGACGTGATGAAACAGCCGGATGTTCCACGTGATATTGCACGTTATCGCACGCATCTCAGCAAAATTTTTGCTTAAATAGCGTTTCACCCAGAAAGAGGAAACGTAAATGTTAACCGTCGTTGCTGAAATTTGTGTTAAGCCGGGCTGTCGTCAGAAAGTGCTGGATGCGTTTCACCAGGTGATCCCTACCGTGCTGGAAGAAGAAGGCTGCCATCAGTACAGCCCTCTGGTCGATCACCAGGCGCAGGTGCCCTGGAAACACAATTCACCTGATTCGATTTTTATGCTGGAGCAGTGGGAAACCCTGCGCCATCTTGATCAGCATCAGCAGATGCCGCATATGGAAGCCCATCGTACGGCGATTAAAGACTATGTGACTGACGTGAAAATTCTGGTGCTGGAGCCGGGTAAATAATCCTGGCGGAACACGCACAAAAAAAGCCCCGTTCAGGGGCTTTTTCCATCAGGCTGCGGATTACACTTCAATATCCGCTTTATCGCCTTTTTCCTGCAGCCAGTTACGACGATCTTCGGATCGCTTTTTCGCCAGCAGCATATCCATTACCCGCAAAGTCTGTTCAATGTCATCGTCACTGACGGTGAGCTGCACCAGACGGCGCGTGTTGGGATCGAGCGTGGTTTCGCGCAGCTGCAGCGGGTTCATTTCACCCAGCCCTTTAAAGCGCTGCACGTTTGGCTTGCCCTTCTTGCGCTTCAGCTGCTCCAGTACGCCCTCTTTCTCGTCTTCATCCAGCGCGTAATACACTTCTTTGCCCAGATCGATGCGATACAGCGGCGGCATGGCGACATAGACGTGGCCATTTTTTACCAGGGTGCGGAAGTGCTTCACAAACAGCGCACACAGCAATGTGGCGATGTGCAGCCCATCCGAGTCCGCATCAGCAAGGATACAGATTTTGCCGTAGCGCAGCTGTGAGAGATCTTCGCTATCGGGATCGATACCGATCGCCACCGAAATATCGTGCACCTCCTGCGAGGCCAGCACTTCATCGGACGAGACTTCCCACGTATTGAGGATCTTACCTTTAAGCGGCATGATCGCCTGATATTCGCGATCGCGCGCCTGCTTCGCCGATCCGCCCGCCGAATCCCCTTCCACCAGGAAGAGTTCGGTTTTATTCAGATCCTGCGCGGTGCAATCTGCCAGCTTACCCGGTAGTGCCGGGCCGCTGGTCAGTTTTTTACGCACCACTTTTTTGGCTGCGCGCATACGGCGCTGGGCGCTGGAGATCGCCAGCTCCGCCAGCTGTTCTGCCGCCTGCACGTTCTGATTCAGCCACAGGCTAAAGGCATCTTTTACTACGGCAGACACAAAGGCGGCGCACTGGCGCGAGGATAAACGCTCTTTTGTCTGGCCTGCAAACTGCGGATCCTGCATTTTTACTGACAGCACATAGGCGCAGCGATCCCAGATATCCTCTGCGGACAGTTTGACGCCGCGCGGCAGAATATTGCGGTATTCACAAAACTCACGCATGGCATCCAGCAATCCCTGACGCAGACCGTTGACATGGGTACCGCCCTGCATGGTGGGAATCAGGTTCACATAGCTTTCGGTCAGCAGCTCACCGCCTTCCGGCAGCCACAGTAATGCCCAGTCCACCGCTTCGATATCACCGGCAAAGGTTCCGACGAAGGGCTTCTCTGGCAGGGTTGGCAGGCCGTTGACGGCTTCGCACAGGTAATCTGTCAGACCATCTTCGTAGCACCAGCGCTGTTCGGTATTGTTCAGCTTGTCTTTGAAGACAATTTCCACCCCTGGACACAGCACGGCTTTCGCCTTAAGCAGGTGTGATAAGCGGGACACCGAGAAGCGCGGGCTGTCAAAGAAGTGCTCATCCGGCCAGAAATGGACGCTGGTGCCGGTGTTGCGCTTCGCAACCGTGCCCGTGACGGTCAGATCCTGCACTTTTTCACCGTTTTCGAAGGCGATACTGTAGATCTCACCATTACGCCGCACGTTGACTTCAACACGTTTAGAGAGGGCATTGACCACCGAAATGCCGACGCCGTGCAGGCCACCGGAAAACTGGTAGTTTTTATTAGAGAATTTCCCCCCCGCGTGCAGCCGGCACAGGATGAGCTCAACGGCCGGGACGCCTTCTTCCGGATGGATATCCACCGGCATGCCGCGTCCGTCGTCAGTCACTTCTAACGACTGATCGGCATGTAAAATCACTTCTACGCGCCTGGCATGGCCCGCCAGTGCCTCATCGACACTGTTATCAATCACTTCCTGACCCAAGTGGTTAGGGCGCGTCGTATCGGTATACATTCCCGGGCGACGGCGAACCGGCTCAAGGCCAGTCAGGACCTCAATGTCACCCGCATTATAGCTTGATTGACTCATGGTAACTGTCTGATTAGAAGAAGAAAATGGTTGCGATTTCCGCGTTACTCAAGCGTGATTCAGGCCCAGAAAGTCCAGAATTTGCGGGAAATGGCGTTCGAATCCAGTAAATGCATGATTTCCGCCCTCTTCCACCGTATGACGGCACGCGCTGTAGTAATCGAGCGCCTGGCGGTAATCGAGCACTTCATCGCCGGTTTGTTGCAGCAACCACAACAAATCAGGTGCTTCCAGCGGTTCAATCTGCATCACTTTCAGATCGTAAATGTGGCGAGACTCTAACACATATTGCTGACCGGTGTAGGGATTCTGATTCTCCCCTAAAAAATCCACCAGCAACTCGAACGGCCGCACGGCAGGGTTGACGACCACTGCAGGCAACATAAAGCACTGGGACAGCCACGTCGCGTAGTAACCGCCCAGCGAGGAGCCCACCAGGCCCATTTCACGCCCGCTGTGACTTAACACGATGTCTTCCAGCATCGCCGCGGCCTCGGCCGGAAAAGTGGGAAGCTGCGGCACAATCATCTCTATGTCGGGATGATTGTGACTCAGCCACTGTTTGAACAGCGTCGCTTTCGCTGAGCGCGGGGAGCTGTTAAAGCCGTGCAGGTAAAGCAGCGCCTTCATCCGTCAGTATCCTTCGGCATCAAGATCGGGGCAAAACGCCTGAGTGCTGAGCCGGTTCACTTCTGTATCAAGCTGACCGTCATTGTGCAGCGTAAACCAGCGCCAGCCTGGCGCAAGGGTATCAATGGTAAAGCTGGTGCAGTGCGGTTTGAACTGCACGCAGGTGGAAGGCGTGGCCAGCACGCGGCGACCGTGCCACGCCACATCCATTTCCTGATGGATATGGCCGCACACCAGTGTCTTTGCCAGCGGATAGTGCTGTAACACGGCATCAAGCTGATGGGGATTGCGCAAACTGTGTTGATCAAGCCAGGTGCAGCCTGAAGCAAGCGGATGGTGGTGCAGCAGCACCAGCGTATGACGCAGGGGAAAGCGCGCGAGGGCGTTATCAAGCCAGTCGAGCTGATAGTCGCTTAACATGCCATGAGGCACGCCGAAGACCTGACTGTCCAGCAGCACGACCTGCCAGTGTTCGCCCACCAGCACATGCTTATGCGCGTTGATGCCGGCCCTGGCCAGCGTATCCACCATTGCGGGCTGGAAATCATGATTACCCGGCAGCCAGACACAGGGTTTTGGCAGGCGCGAAATGCCCTCAACAAAATGCTGATAGGCTTCGACCGAGTGATCCTGAGAGAGATCGCCGGTGGCCACAATGAGATCATAGTCGCGCTGTTGTGCGATGATCGCGTCCAGCACGGCGTCATAACTCGACCAGGTATTCACTCCCAGCAGCGATTCGTGTTTTCCTGCGAACAAATGCGTGTCCGTCACTTGCAGAATCCGCACCCCAGATTCTGTTGCCGCAGGAAGAGTTAGCAGGCTATCCAAAGCGTTTCCTTCGTCTCTACGCCGTTCAATGCATTATACGTATCAGCAAGCCGGTACTGCCATGGCGCCATGCGTCAGACAGTAGCGTAACCAGTCAGCGAGGAACTGATTGATTTGATGCTTTTCATCACGCTGATTCATCTTTTTATTCGGGTAATCATAACGCGCTTTAAACCGATAGATCTGCTGTGTTGAACACACTTCAGCGACCATGGCGTCATGATACAGCCTGACAGACATGGAAGGCAGGCTCCAGTAACTCACCGCCGGTGCCGTCTGGCGAATTTCAACCAGAGTAGTGTAACGTGTTGATTCTTCTATTGTTAACTGATAGCGGGCGCCGCTCACCTGATAGCTAACCGATGCGCCTGCCTCGTCATCGCGCGGGAGCAGACGGCGTAACTGGGCGAAATTGGTTTCGCACAGCCGCATCATCTCGGGGAAATCAGGGATATAGCGCTGTTTCATTTTTGCGTCCACTCTTCTCGAAGTTCTTTATGGTGCAGTGCCAGCCATTGCAAGGCGATGACAGATGCCGCGTTATCAATAATCCCCTGTTCCACCCAGTGGTAAGCCTGTTCACGGCTTACGACATGCACAAGAATATCCTCATTCTCTTCCTCCAGGCCATGGCATCCTGTTGCCAGGCCGGCATCCACTTCTCCCACCATAACCGATAAACGTTCGCTGGTGCCGCCCGGGCTGGCAAGATAGTTCAACACGGGCTTCACCCGGCCAACGGTCAGACCGGCTTCTTCTGATGCTTCACGGCGCCCCACCTGTTCCGGAGTTTCACCGGGTTCAATAATGCCCGCAATCATTTCCAGCAGCCAGGGCGTTGGGCTGCAGTCGAAGGCCGGAATGCGGATCTGCTCAATCAGCACCACTTCATCACGGATGGGATCATAAGGTAGCAGGACGGCAGCATGGCCGCGCTCAAAAACTTCACGCGTCACTTCTCCGCTCATGCCGCCTTTAAACAGACGATGGCGAAAACGGTAGCGAACGATGGAAAAAAAACCGTCATAGGCCGTTTCACGTGCAATAATTTCTACATCATTTTTTGTGAAAGTCACAGGTGATGTTTTATTGTCCTTCATCGTTTGGTTCCTTTTGCAGATTGGGATGACACAGATAAAACACAAGCCCGGGCACTATCTAAACAGTCATTACAGAGTTATTTACCTGAAACACGCAAATATGGCACGTTCAGCCACCTTATCTCACAGTTGCCCTCTGCTAGAATCTGCGATAATTTTTGGCTTACCGGCGGCACTATCATTGCGATTTGCTGCAACAAAAGGAATGCAAATGAAAAAACTGCTCCCATTATTTATTGGGCTGAGCCTGGGCGGTTTCAGCGTCGCCAGTCAGGCAGAAAACCTGCTTCAGGTTTACCAACAAGCGCGTTTAAGCAACCCGGACCTGCGGAGCTCCGCTGCCACTCGCGATGCTGCGTTTGAGAAAATCAACGAAGCGCGCAGCCCTTTATTACCACAACTGGGTTTGGGTGCAGATTACAGCTATGCAAATGGCTATCGTGATAGTAGCGGTATTCATTCCAACACGACCAGTGGCACACTGCAATTGACGCAAACCATTTTCGACATGTCAAAATGGCGCGCGCTGACCCTGCAGGAAAAAACCGCAGGTATTCAGGACGTCACCTATCAGGTTGCCCAGCAGGATTTAATTCTGAATACCGCGACGGCCTATTTCAACGTGCTGAAAGCCATTGATACGCTTTCTTACGTCGAAGCACAGAAGATGTCCATCTACCGCGAGCTGGATCAAACCACTCAGCGCTTTAACGTGGGCCTGGTGGCCATTACCGACGTGCAGAACGCCCGCGCCCAGTATGACAGCGTGCTGGCCAATGAAGTCACGGCGCGTAACAATCTGGATAACTCGGTGGAGTCTTTGCGTCAGATCACCGGCATGGACTATCTGGCACTGGCCTCACTGAACATCGATCGCTTTAAAACCACCAAACCTGATGACGTTAACGCGCTGCTCAAGCAGGCAGAAAGCCGTAACCTTAATCTGCTTTCTGCCCGTCTGAATCAGGATTTAGCTCGTGAACAGATTCGTTCTGCGGAATCAGGCCACCTGCCAACGCTCGATCTGACCGCGTCTACCGGTCTGTCTAACAGCAAATACGGCGGAAGCCGCGCGGAACAGAGTGCAAACTCAACAGACTCGATTACAGGAAACAGTAAAGTCGGCCTGAGCTTCACGCTTCCGCTTTACAGCGGTGGCAGCGTGACCTCACAGGTGAAGCAGGCGCAATATAACTTTGTCAGCGCCAGCGAACAGCTGGAAGCGGCTCACCGCTCTGCGGTTCAGACGGTACGTTCTTCTTACAACAACGTGAATGCGTCCGCGAGCAGCATTGCGGCGTACAAGCAAGCCGTGGTCTCTGCGCAGAGTTCATTAGACGCCATGGAAGCCGGTTATCAGGTCGGTACGCGTACCATCGTTGACGTGTTGAACGCCACCTCAACCCTGTATAACGCGAAACAGCAGTTGTCCGATGCACGTTACAGCTATCTGATTAATCAGCTAAATATCAGCTATGCGCTGGGCACGCTGAACGAGCAGAGTCTGGGCATTCTCAACAGCCAGTTAGGCAAAGAGATCTCCACCTCACCGGAAACCGTTCAGCCCCAGAACGTTCAGCAGGTACTGGGTGAAGATCACATCGCGAGTTCTTCTGAAACCGCGACGGCGCCAGTGCGCCCGGCCGCCCACAAAAGCAGCCGTAACCCTTTCGCTAACTGATCGCCCTGCGGGCCGCTTTGCGGCCCGCTTCTCTTAAAAACGTATAACTAAGTAAAGATCCCCGTCCTGCCTGGCCGTTAGCTTCATTTCTCGCCACTCATCCCCTATTCTATGCGCTACCTTTGGGCACAGGATATTTATAATGAAACGGACTAAAACGATCCGCTATGCCGCCTTTCGTAAGAGCTGGCAAGCAAGACACTTAACGCCTGTTGCTATCGCTGTATCAGCGGTATTTATGCTGGCAGGCTGTGAACAAAACGACGAAACCGTCTCGCTCTATCAGAACGCCGATGATTGTACGAAAGCCAATCCCGGCCAGAGTGCGCAATGCACCACCGCGTTTAACAACGCCAAAAAGGAAGCGGAACGCACCGCACCGAAATACGCCACACGTGAAGACTGCGTGGCAGAATTTGGTGAAAACCAGTGTCAGCAGGCGCCTGCACAGGCTGGCGTGGGCAGCACTAATGCCGAGTCGCAGCAAAGCGGCAGCTTCTGGATGCCGCTGATGGCGGGCTATATGATGGGCCGCATGATGGGCGGCGGCGCGGGTTTTGCGCAGCAGCCGCTGTTCTCACCCAAAACGCCAAACAGCCCGGCTAACGGTCAGTTCGTTGATGCGTCCGGCCGTAACTATGGTAACGCCACCTCCGGTAAAACCATGACGGTTCCTAAAACCGCCATGGCGCCTAAACCGACCACCACCTCAACGATTACGCGGGGTGGCTTTGGTGAAACGGTCGCGAAGCAAAACAGCATGCAGCGTAGCAGCAGCGCGTCCGGCACCTCCAGCCGTTCGCTGGGAGGCTAACCCCGCTTATGCAACGCATCGCGATTTCAGAGCGCCCGGGCTGGCGGGAAAAAGCCACGGAGTTTGGTTTTCGTTTTCACACCATGCACGGTGAGCCCTACTGGTGTGAAGAGGCTTACTATCAGTTCACGCTGGCGCAGATTGATTATCTTGAGGACGTCACCGCCGAGCTTCATCAGATGTGCCTGCAGGTCGTGGAAAAAGTGGTGAACAGTGAAGCGCTGCTCACCAAATTTCGCATTCCTAAGCATACCTGGGACTTCGTGCGTGATTCATGGCAACAGCGTCAGCCCTCGCTTTATTCGCGCCTCGACCTCGCATGGGACGGCAAAAGCGATGCCAAACTGCTGGAGAACAACGCCGACACGCCGACGTCGCTGTATGAGGCGGCGTTTTTCCAGTGGCTGTGGCTCGAAGACCAGCTCAATGCCGGTCAGCTGCCGCAGGGCAGCGATCAATTCAACAGCCTGCAAGAGAAACTCATTGAACGCTTTACGGTGCTTCATCAGCAACAGGGGTTTAACTGGCTGCATTTCGCCTGCTGTCGTGATACCGATGAAGATCGTGGGACGGTGCAATACTTGCAGGACTGCGCCACGGAAGCCGGACTGCCGAGCGAATTTCTCTACATTGATGAGATAGGGCTGGGGGAAAAGGGCCAGTTTACTGACGCCCAGGATCAGGTCATCAGTAATCTGTTTAAGCTTTATCCGTGGGAATTCATGCTGCGCGAGATGTTTTCTACCAAGCTGGCCGATGCGGGCGTACGCTGGCTGGAGCCGGCATGGAAGAGCATCCTGTCAAACAAAGCGTTGCTGCCTCTGCTGTGGGAGATGTTCCCTAATCACCCTAACCTGTTGCCCGCCTGGTTTGCCGAAGACGATGTGCCACCGATGGAGAAATACGTAGTTAAGCCACTGTTCTCGCGCGAAGGGGCCAACATTCGTATTGTGGAAAACGGCAAAGAGATCGCCCGTGTGGACGGTCCTTACGGCGAAGAAGGCATGATCGTCCAGCAGTTCCATCCGCTACCGAAATTTGGCGACAGCTATACCCTGATTGGTAGCTGGTTGATTGACGATCAGCCTGCGGGCATCGGCCTGCGCGAAGATCGCGACCTGATCACCCAGGATCTTTCGCGTTTCTATCCGCACGCGTTTATCGAGTAGCGCTTTCCTCCAGGCCAGCTCGCTGGCCTGGTTTTCCTCTAGCCGACCTGTACCGACAGCATACTGATTGCGCCCATTTCCATACCTTCAACAGGTACGGTTACGGCCTCGCCTGGCTGACGGGACCCCAGCACGTACAGCAACGGCAGGAAGTGCTCCGGCGTGGGATTGGATAACGCAGCATCCGGATGCTGCATAAAATTCACCAACGGATGGGAATCTGCTCCGGCGTCAACCGCCAGATTATCGCGCACATAGTTGTTGAATCCGGTCGCCCAGTCATAAGCGTTTCCGCCGCCCCACAGCACCTTACGCAGGTTGTGTACCACATTGCCGCTGGCAACGATCATCACGCCGCGATCGCGCAGTTCAGACAGTTTTTGCCCCATTTCAAAATGCCAGGCCGCAGGCTTGCCGCTGTCGATACTAAGCTGGACGACCGGAATATCAGCCTCAGGATACATTTTAATCAGCACGCCCCACGAGCCGTGATCGAATCCCCATGCATGATCCTGATGAACCGGCACGGGCGATAAAATCTCAGCAATTTCATTTGCCAGTTCAGGCGAACCCGGCGCGGGATAGCGGGTATCAAAAAGCGCCTGCGGAAAACCGCCAAAGTCATGAATGGTGCGCGGGTTTTCCATCGCTGTGACCGCCGTTCCCTGGGTGTACCAGTGAGCCGAAATGGCCAGGATGGCCCGCGGTCGTGGCAGCGTGGCACCGGCTTTACGCCAGGCTTCGGTGTAACGGTTTTCTTCTAACGCATTCATCGGGCTGCCGTGTCCCAAAAACAGTGCTGGCATACGTAACTGGCTCATAGCGATCCTTAATGTGTTCACTCTATGAGCACTACGATACGCTGTTTGCAGGGGTTATCACGCGGATAAGCATGATGTTCTCTGTCAGGAAATTTGAACGAAAGAGATGAGTCAGATAAGCAGGAAGGATGGGGGAAGAGGTGAAGCAATCAGGCCAGTATTTCTGGCCTGACAGTAAGCCGTTTAGCTGGCCTGACGCGTTTCGTTCTCGCGACGATAGGCAACCAGATCTTCGATCGTCACGACCGGCATCGCATGCTGTTTCGCGAACAGGATCACTTCAGGCGCATGCGCCATAGAGCCGTCGTCGTTGGTCAGTTCACACAGGACGCCTGCAGGTTTAAAGCCCGCCAGCGTGACCAGATCGATGGTCGCTTCAGTATGACCGCCGCGGGTCAGAACACCACCATCATGGGCACGCAGGGGAAAAACGTGGCCCGGACGGTTCAGATCTTCGGGTTTGGCGTTATCGGCAATCGCCGTGCGAATGGTAGTGATGCGATCCTGCGCGGATACGCCGGTGGTGACGCCCTTCGCCGCTTCGATGGTCACGGTAAACCCTGTGCCATAGGCGCTGGTGTTGTTTTCCACCATCATCGGTAATGCCAGCTGCTGGCGGCGTTCTTCGGTCAGGCAGAGACACACGATACCGCTGCCGTGGCGAATAGTGAGAGCCATCTGCTCGACGGTCATGGTTTCGGCAGCGAAAATCATATCGCCTTCGTTTTCACGATCTTCATCGTCGAGCACCATCACACCGCGTCCTTCACGGAGTGCGGCGATAGCACGTTCTACACGCTGTTTCGGCGTGCCAAATTCAGAAAGTAGAGTCTGATTCATGGTAATAAAACCTTTTAAATGTATTGGGTTACCAGAATCAGGGCAAGCTTAGGAGTGACGCCGTATAGACGTAGCAATGACGCAAAACAGACATAATGCCTGACAGATGTCGTTACCCTCTCCCATCCGGACTTTAACCGTCGGCCCCGGAATTTCACCGGATCTGCTGACCTTCACCATCACAGTGAAGCGCTCGCGGGCTGTCAGCCTGGGCTGATTTACCGCCGGTGGGGAATTTCGCCCCGCCCTGAGAATAAGCGTTTTAACTATAACGCTTCCTATTCGGGGCGGCAATCCACAAAGCCATTATTGCTTTAGCATTTTTTGCGCTAAGGATTTCAGGTTTAACCTTTTCAATTCAGGCATTACACTTAAGTGACTCTAGCGTTGGTACAATGCTGCCATAGCAACCCGTAACCAGGAAACCATCATGATCGACACGAAAAAAATTGAACAAATGGCCCGTCAGGTTCATGACGCGCTGCCGAAGGGAGTTCGTGAATTTGGCGATGATGTCGAGAAGAAAATCCGGCAGACGCTGCAGGCACAAATGACCCGCATGGATCTGGTCAACCGTGAAGAGTTTGATGTCCAGACTCAGGTTTTACTGCGTACGCGTGAAAAACTGGCGGCGCTGGAACAGCGTCTCGCTCAGCTGGAAAGCAAGAGTTCAGCGTCTGCCGCGCCCGCTGCCACCAGCACACCTGGCCCGGCACCGGCCATCGTGCCAGCCGCACATCCTGCTGACAAACCGGCTAAATAAAGGGCGGGCGGGAGCCCGGGCTCCCGCCGCCATGACTCAGTCGCCGCGAATGGTTTTGATGATATTGGTGGTCGAGATGCCATCTTCAAAGTTCAGCACCCGCACGTCACCGCCATTGGCCCAGACTTCCTGGCTGCCCGCGATATCTTCCGGTTTGTAATCCCCGCCTTTTACCAACAGATCGGGCAATACGCTGGCGATTAAGCGCTGTGGCGTGTCTTCTTCAAACAGCACGACCCAGTCTACCGCTTCCAGCGCACCCAGCACGATCATACGGTTTTCCTGCGGGTTCACCGGACGGCTGTCGCCTTTGAGGCGTTTGGTGGACGCATCGCTGTTTACCGCGACAATCAGGCGATCGCCCAGCTTGCGCGCGTTGGCAAGGTAGGAAACATGGCCGGCATGCAGAATGTCGAAGACGCCGTTGGTCATCACCACTTTTTCGCCGCGCTGACGCGCCATGGCGACGGCCTCTTTCAGCTCGGATTCAGTCATGATGCCAAAACCGCGCTCTGGACGCGCACGAATGGCGTTTTCCAGCTCCACGATGCTGACGGTTGATGTCCCCAACTTCCCAACCACCACGCCTGCAGCGGCGTTAGCCAGAAAACAGGCTTCTTCCAGCGAATCCCCTGCGGCTAAAGCAGCGGCCAGCACGCCAATGACGGTATCCCCGGCGCCGGTCACGTCAAACACTTCCTGCGCCTGGGTCGGCAAATGCAGGGGCGCTTTACCCGGCTGCAGCAGCGACATGCCGTTTTCAGACCGCGTGACCAGCAGGGCGGAAAGGTCGCAGTCGGCGATCAGCTTCATGCCACGTTCCACAATCTCATTCTCTGTCTTGCATTTGCCCACCACGGCTTCGAACTCAGACAGATTAGGCGTCAGCAGCGTCGCCCCGCGGTAGCGCGCAAAATCCGTGCCTTTCGGATCGATCAACACCGGTACATTCGCCTCGCGTGCCAGCGCGATCATCTGCTGAACGCTGTCCAGTGCGCCTTTGCCGTAATCCGACAGCACCACCGCACCGCTACGGGACAGTGACTGGCGCATTTTTTCGTGCATCGGGGCGGCGTCCACCTGCTCAAATCCCTCTTCGAAGTCCAGACGGATGAGCTGTTGGTTGCGAGAGAGGACGCGCAGTTTGGTAATGGTGGGATGGCTTTTTAAGGTGACAAAATCGCAGTCAACACGAACATCCTTCAGCGTTTTACTCAGTACCTGAGCCGCATCGTCTTCTCCGGTCAGTCCGATCAGACGGGAACCCGCCCCCAGCGCAGCAATGTTCATTGCCACGTTAGCGGCGCCGCCTGGGCGTTCTTCAACGGTTTCCACCTTGACCACCGGCACCGGCGCTTCAGGCGAAATACGGCTGGTGGGGCCGTACCAGTAACGATCCAACATGACATCGCCAACGACCAGCACCGAGGCCTGGCCGAACGCGGGCAGAGTAACTTTCATTCCAGACACTCCAGACTGCATTCAAAATAGTGCGCGGATGATAACACAGTTGCGACAGGTGCTATCAGCATCACGCCGTGAGAGAGTGTGGTGACTGTAGCCATCGCTGCCAGCTGGTGTTCACCGACTCTTTTTCCTGCGCAAAGGCGTCAGGTTCAACATGCCCGGGCTGCTCCTGAAGCGCCAGATGATGCAGCGCATCGCGCAGCGTGACATAAGCATGCGTGAGCGCTGCCGCTTCCTCGTCAGACATTTTGTGGTGGATTGCCATCCGTTCAAAAATCCGCACATTGTCTGACCAGCGCGTCAGGTCGGGCTGCTCCGCCGCATAGCGCAGCACCAGGTACTGGGCGATGAATTCAATATCCGTAATGCCGCCTTCGTCTGTTTTGATCTCCCAGCGGCCCTTGTGCTTGTTGCTCAGGTGCGCGCGCATTTTGTCACGCATCTCTCTGACTTCCGTTTGCAACGCTGCCGCATCGCGCGGCAGACAGAGGATCGCACGGCGAATGGCGCTAAAACGCGCGCTCAGATCGGGCTCACCGAACACCACGCGGGCGCGGACCAGCGCCTGATGCTCCCACGTCCAGGCTTCGTTGCGCTGATAGTCGTCGAAGGCTTCAAAAGTACTGACCAGCATGCCAGCCGCGCCCGAAGGCCGCAGTCGCGCATCCACTTCGTACAAAATGCCGGACGACGTACGGGTGCTGAACAGATGCATGATGCGCTGCGCCAGCCGCAGGTAAAACTGCCGTCCGTCTATGCTGCGCTCGCCCTGCGTGACGGCTTCCATCGGGCAGTCGTGCAGGAAAACCAGATCGAGATCGGAGCTGTAGCCCAGTTCCCATCCGCCCAGCTTGCCATAGCCCAATACCGTGAAGCCCCGCTCGTGTTCATGCACAAGGTGTGACGGTGGGCCATAGCGCTGCACCATCATATTCCACGCCTGCTGCACCACCGATTCGATAATGGCCTCGGCCAGCCAGGTTAAGTGATCGCTCACTTTCATCACCGGCAACGTGCCCGCAATATCCGCCGCCGCGATGCGTAATAACTGTGCCTGTTTAAACTGGCGTAATGCTTCAAGCTGCTGCTCTTCATCATCCGCAGGAATGCGCATCAGGTACTGACGCAGCTCATCCCGGTAGGCATCCGTAGCGGTTGGCTGATAGAGCGTGGCGGGATCAAGCAGCTCATCCAGTAACAGCGGATAACGTGCCAGCTGGCTGGCCACCATCGGTGAGGCTGCGCAAAGACGAATCAGGTGACGCAACGCGCCGTGATACTCGGTGAGCAGCTCAAGGTAGGTACTGCGGGTCAGAACGCTCAGCAGCAACGGCGCCAGGCGGCTGAAGGTCACCGCGGCATCGCTGCGTGAACAGACTTCACTCAGCAGTTGAGGCATCAGCTGATCCAGCGCCTGACGGCCGCGCGGGCCGATAGTGCGGTGACCGATATCCTGGCGAAACGCTTCCAGCGCCTGATTGAGAGCATGACACTGCGTGGTATCCAGTTGTGGCACCAGCGGGGCCAGCTCAGTGTCTTCCAGGCTGTCGTGCCACAGCATGTTAAAGTCGGCCAGTTCGGGGCGATCGCCCACATCCGGCGTATCCTCACCGATTAACTCATCGAAGATGGCACGCACGGCGGCCATATGCGTTTCCAGCCGGGCGCTCAGCGCAGCCCAGTCATCACAGCCCATCGCCCACGCCAGCCGGGCGCGGGGTAACGCCTCTTCCGGCAGCGTTTGCGTTTGTTCGTCCGCCAGACTTTGCAACAGGTTTTCCAGCCGACGCAGAAACAGATAAGCCGCGCGCAATGCCGCAACCTGCTCGGGTGGCAGTAACGCCAGAGATTCAATAGCAGACAGCGTAGGTATCAAGGCCCGGAGCTGAAGCGAGCGCTCACGTCCACCACGAATCAACTGAAAAACCTGCACGATAAATTCTGTTTCGCGAATCCCGCCCGCGCCCAGCTTGATGTTGTTTTTCAGCCCGCGGCGACGCACTTCACGCGCGATCATCGCTTTCATATTGCGTAACGACTGGATGACGCTGAAATCGATGTAGCGGCGATAAACAAAGGGCCGCAGCATCTGCTGCAGTTCCTGGCTCCAGCGATCCTGCTCATCGCCCATCAGCCGCGCCTTCACCATGGCGTAGCGCTCCCAGTCGCGGCCCTGCTCCTGGTAATAATCTTCCAGGGCGGCAAAGCTCATGACCAGCGGCCCGCTGTCGCCAAACGGGCGCAGGCGCATATCGACCCGGTAAACAAAGCCGTCGGCCGTGGGCTGATGGAGTACTTTGATCAGACGCTGGCCCATGCGGGTAAAAAACTGCGCATTGTCGAGTTCGCGGCGACCGCCGCGCGTGGTGCCGTTTTCCGGCCAGGCAAAAATCAGATCGATATCGGAGGAGAAATTCAGCTCGCCGCCGCCCAGCTTGCCCATTCCGAGGATCAGCAGCGGCTGTGGTTCACCCGCGGCATTGCAGGGCGTGCCGAATTCGCGACAGCAGTCCTGATAAACCCAGTGGCGCGCGGCGTCGATCAGCACCTCGGCTAATACGCTCAGCTGCTGCAGCGTCTGCTCTGTCGTGGCAAGCTGCAAGCACTGCATCCAGGCAATGCGAACCAGCATGCGGCGGCGAAACAGGCGCAGCACGCGCATCAGGCTGGCTTCACTGTCCACCGCCGCCATGTCTCTGCCCAGCCACTGCGTATACTGCTGCCACTCGTCGGCCTCGGGCGACTGTGCGGCAATCTCCTGCCACCAGTGCGGATTCTGCTGCAGGTTATCCAGCACAAAGTCGCTGAAGGCCAGACCGGCAAGCTGCGCCTCGCTGAGAGCGGTATCCGCAAGACCGAGCTGTTCAACTGCCCGCGCGGCCTGGGTGCGCAATACGGTGGGTAAGGATGGCAACATTTTCTCTCCCTGATAGCGTGCTGTATGACTTAGCGTGGCGAACCGCTGGTTAACCAAAAGGGTGACTGTTTCATCGCCTGCGCCGTTAACCAGTCCAGGCTGGCGTGCTGCTGTTCCCTGATTGCGCGCTGCAGCTGCTGCCACGGCGCCAGCCAGTCGTGAACGGCATCCGGCGAGTAAGCGCCCGCCAGCAAATGCACCGCCAGCAGCTGTCGATCCAGACGCGTGGCCTTGTCCTGATACTCATTCACCTGATGGACGGTGCTGAAGGTTTCTTTCAGATCGGCATTGATGCGGCCCAGCATGATATCGCCAAAGCGTTTAAAGGAACCGTTGAGCTTGGTTTGCCCCTTTTCATCAATCCACTGCCGCCAGTGCGCCTCGGCCAACCAGTGAGTAAGTGCTAACTGGGTCTCTACCGAGAGAGCCGAAAAACAGAAGCTGTCGGCATCGACATCTTCATTCAGCAGCGTTTCTTCCAGCGTGGTCAGCTTCTGACGCAGCTCGCTACTGGCCTTGCGCGGGACTACCGCCCCAAACAGCGCAAACGCCTGACGCAGAACATCCAGCGCCTCACGAACCGCTTCTCTGGCGCGCTTATTGCCACGCAGCCACACTTCTTCATGATATTGCCAGTGGTGAAGGCCTGCCGCCATGGCCGCCGCCATGCCCTCTTCCACCGTGGCTTTCGCCCCGGCTTTTAACAGCGGAAAGGCGGTTACCTCACGCGAGGGATTACCTTTGGCTAACTGATAGCCGCGCGCCGCCTTGCTCAGGCTGCCCATCCGCAGGTCGCCCACGGCCACTAACTGCTGAGCAAAGGTCAGCAACTCGCTGCGCTGGCCACCTTTTAGCTCAAGCTCAACCTCTGACAGAGGTTCGCTCAACTCCCCCGCCGTCACGTCGCCCCGATCGCAGGCAATTTCTATTTCACTACTGCCCGCCGTGACTACCCAGATCTCTCGTTCAAAATGGGTACTGAACAGCGGCTGCAGACGCTGCTGTAGCGCTGCCACATCCGTTCCTTCCGGCCAGATGTCTGCGGGCAGACGGCTGATGTCCAGCGTTGGCTCAGTGAGGTCAACGTTGTATTCACCGCGCTGATGTAGCCCACCCAGCGTTTTGCCGGCGGTTTTCAGCGTCATTTCGTAGCGTTGATCAACGCCCCGAATGCGCAATCCCATATTCCAACGACGTAACTGATTATCGTCGGTTTCAAAATAGATATTGGTCAGCTGACGGGCAGCCTGGTGCTGATGCGGAAACGCCGCCAGCCGTTCTGCCAGTTTCCCGGCAGCATTGGGTTTAGCAATGAACTTAAGTTCGATTTCGATGGTCATATTTTTTTATTCACTAACGCCGCTGGCACTTAAGGATATATTCCCTGCCTGTTTAAGGTTATCTTCTGCTGCATCCACTGAGCTGAAGGTTAGGGTTTTCAGGCGAAGAGTAATGCACAGAAGCCGGACTGTCTCTGCTTTCTTTGTGCTTTCGCTACCCTTTTCGCACTGTCATGAGACCAGGATAGTTCTCATTCAGATTTACGCGAAGCCTCTACAGACTGTGCCGGTAAATTATCTTTAATTTTTAAGCAAAACGAAATCTAATGAAAAAAATCACAATCGCTGGAATCACTTTGCTGGCCCTCAGCACCCTTGCACCTGCTCACGCCGATGAAAAACGTTACGTTTCTGACGAATTATCCACCTGGGTTCGTAGCGGTCCCGGCGACCAGTTTCGCCTGCTGGGCAAGCTGAATGCGGGTGAACAGGTACAGCTGCTGCAGACCAATGATGCCACCAAATATGGCCAGGTACGCGATGCCGAAGGCCGCACCGTCTGGATCCCCCTGTCGCAGCTGAGTGAAAATCCCAGCCTGCGCACCCGGGTACCGCAGCTGGAACAACAGGTTAAAGACCTGACCGCCAAGTTAGCCAATATTGATAACAGCTGGAATCAGCGCACCGCCGAAATGCAGAACAAAGTGGCCAGCAGCGACAGCGTGATCAACGGCTTAAAAGAGCAAAATCAGAAGCTGAAAAACGAACTGATCGTGGCGCAGAAGAAAGTCAGCGCCGCTAACGTTCAGTTGGATGACAAACAGCGTACGATCATCATGCAGTGGTTTATGTATGGTGGCGGCGTGCTAGGCGTCGGCCTGCTGCTGGGGCTACTGTTACCGCACATGGTGCCGCGCCGTAAGAAAAACGATCGCTGGATGAACTAGTTTTACCACCGCTCGCTATCAGGGGATCGTAAGATGCCCCTCTTGGCCTGTCTGCAATATGTCGAATTTGTGCAACAATAGAGTTTGTGCCCGTCTGGATTCAGGTGCCGGAAGCCCACAGACGCGCAGATCACTTATTTATCTCTGGAGTTGTGCGTGAAGACGTTTCTTGTTGGCGGTGCAGTGCGCGATGCGCTGTTGAAGTTGCCGGTTAAAGACAAAGACTGGGTTGTGGTAGGCGCGACCCCGGAAGCCATGCTGGAACAAGGCTACCAGCAGGTCGGCCGCGACTTCCCCGTGTTTCTGCATCCCGACAGCCGGGAAGAGTATGCGCTGGCGCGTACCGAACGGAAGAACGGCAAAGGCTACACCGGGTTCACGACCTGGTCGGCGCCAGACGTCACGCTGGAGCAGGATTTACAGCGCCGCGATTTGACGATTAACGCCATTGCCCGCGACGATCAAGGCGAGCTTTACGATCCCTACCACGGACAGCAGGATATTGCCGACCGGCAGCTGCGCCACGTTTCCGATGCCTTTAGTGAAGATCCCCTGCGCGTCCTGCGCGTCGCGCGTTTTGCCGCGCGCTTCGCCCACCTTAATTTTCGTATTGCCGACGAAACGCAGGCGCTGATGCGACAAATGGCAGAGAGCGGCGAGCTGGCCGATCTCACGGCCGAACGCGTCTGGAAAGAGACGGAAAAAGCCCTGTCCTCCCATAATCCCCAGGTTTACTTCCAGGTACTGCGCGACTGCGGCGCATTGCAGGGACTGTTTCCGGAAATCGATAACCTGTTCGGCGTGCCGGCGCCCGCCCGATGGCACCCGGAAATTGATACCGGGGTTCACACGCTGATGGCGTTAACCCTGTCTGCTGGCCTGTCGGAAGCGATTGACGTGCGCTTTGCGACGCTGTTTCACGATGTCGGTAAAGCCTTAACGCCGGTGGAAAAATGGCCCAGCCATCACGGACATGGCCCGGCAGGCGTTCCGCTGGTCGCCGCGCTGTGTCAACGGCTACGCGTGCCGAATGCGATCCGTGATCTGGCGCTGCTGGTCACGGAGTTTCACGACATGATGCATACCATTGAGCAGCGCCCTGCCGACGCGTTGATTGGCTTATTTGACCGCCTTGACGCCTGGCGCAAACCCGAGCGGGTTAACCAACTGGCGCTGTGCAGCGAAGCGGATGCCCGCGGACGCGGTGGCCTTGCCAACATGCCTTATCCTCAGGGCAACTACCTGCGACGTGCGTTTGCCCTGGCTCAGGCCGTGCCATCTAAGGCGGTCGTGGAGGCGGGATTTAAAGGGATAGAGGTGCGGGAAGAGCTCACGCGACGTCGTATTGAGGCTGTCGAACAGGGCTTAGCGTAACGCGGCCAGTTGCCCGACCGCGTTACCCTGTGGCTTACATGAAAATCATGTACACCGCGCCCGCCACGATAAAGCGGTAGATGGCAAATGACACGAAAGAGATGCGTTTGATCAGCTCCAGGAACACTTTGATGGCCAGCAACGCGACAACGAATGCGGTGATAAAGCCCACCGCAAACATCGGGAAGTCGGCCATCGTCAGGAAGCCGAGGCTTTTATAGATATCCAGCCCTGTCGCCCCGATCATCATCGGTACGGCCAGGATAAACGAGAACTCGGATGCGGCATAGCGGCTCACGCCCATCAGCATCCCGCCTGAAATGGTGGCGCCCGAACGCGAGAAGCCCGGCCACAGCGCCAGACACTGGAAGCAGCCAATCATAAACGCCTGACGATAGGTGATATCATCAATACCTGGCGATTTTGGCTGTTTCGGTTTCAGGAATTCCGCTGCCAGCAGCAGTAAGCCCCCGACCACCAGCGCATACATGACGTTAATCGGATTAAACAACGTTTTAATCTGATCGTGCAGCGCCAGACCAACCACCACCGCAGGGATCATGCCCAACAGGATATGGATCAGGGTTAACCGACCTGTCCCGACACCTTCATGTTTAACTTCACCAAAGTGAATGCCGATCAATCCAAACAAACGCCGCCAGAACATCACGACGACGGCAAGAATGGAACCTAACTGAATGACCACTTCAAAGGTTTCTGCTTTGTCGCCCTCAAAGCCCAGCAGGTGCCCCACTATAATCATGTGCCCGGTAGAAGAGACCGGTAAGAACTCGGTTAACCCTTCTACCACGCCCAGGATTGCAGCTACCCACAGCTGATGAAGATCTGCCATCAATGTATTCCCTCTGTCCGTTTTAAAATCATGAAAAAGGCGCTAGCTGTTGCGCTATCGCCTTAAATCTTATCTGCTTAAGTCTGAGTAAAACCTTAAGCTCAACTGCCGTTTAGTCTGTCGTAACGAAACGGCACGTGCTGAGACAAACAGTAATTTGGTTTGGTTTCATTGTGATGGCAATCACATCGTAATTATTTAGGAATAGTCCCGCGCTCAATTCGCACGCCAACCTGCGCTGCCTGAGCCACCGCGCCCGGTTTTGCTACCCTGATGCGCACGCCAGGTGAATTGAAACGGTTCATCAACAGATCCGCAATTTCTTCCGCTACGCGCTCCACCAACGCAAAACGCTGTCCCGTCAGATGCGACAGAATCGCTTCTGAGACATCGGCATAGCTCAGGCAGTCTTTCACATCGTCGCTGGCGGCGGCCTGACGGTTATCCCACGCCATTTCTACATCGATCACCAGCTTCTGCTGAATTCCCTGCTCCCAGTCGTAAACCCCTATCGTGGTGAAGACGGTGAGTTGTTCTATAAAGACGATATCCATGATGATGCTCTCTGTTTTTGGTCGCGCCGGATACCACTTCCGGCAGATTGTGCGTATTATCCATGGTAGACGTGATCAAAACGACCCCAAAGGAAACGGGACGGTGTTATGAGTGCTTTCGCGCTTGGTATGATTATTTTCGCGTATCTGTGCGGTTCAATTTCCAGTGCGATTCTGGTTTGCAAACTCGCCGGTTTACCCGATCCCCGCACCCACGGTTCAGGCAACCCGGGCGCAACCAACGTACTGCGTATCGGCGGCAAACTGGCGGCTGCGTCTGTGCTGGTGTTCGATATTGTGAAAGGTATGCTGCCCGTGTGGCTGGCCTATCTGTTTCATGTGCCCCCACTTTATCTGGGCTTAACCGCCATTGCTGCCTGTCTGGGCCATATTTATCCGGTGTTTTTTCGCTTTCGTGGCGGGAAAGGCGTGGCGACGGCGTTTGGTGCAATCGCCCCCATTGGCTGGGATCTGACCGGACTCATGACGGGAACGTGGCTGCTGACCGTGCTGCTGAGCGGCTACTCATCGCTTGGCGCGATTGTCAGTGCGCTTATCGCGCCGTTTTATGTCTGGTGGTTTAAGCCACAGTTTACGTTTCCGGTTTCCATGCTCTCCTGCCTGATTTTACTGCGTCATCATGACAACATTCAGCGCCTGTGGCGCGGCCAGGAAAGCAAAATCTGGAAGCGAAAAAAGAAAAAGTAAGCGTAAAAAAAGCCGGTTAACCGGCTTTTTTGATCTCAGATGGCGGGCAGTTCCGACAAGGGCCAGCGCGGCCTGACGCTCACGCCCAGTTCTCCCCGCGTGCCGCCTTTAAGGCGCACCATGCCCGCGTAGGCAATCATGGCCCCGTTATCGGTACAAAATTCAGGACGGGCATAGAACACCTCACCGCCCCGCTTTTGCATCATCACGGCCATCTGTTCACGCAGGGTGCGGTTAGCACTGACGCCGCCCGCAATGACCAGACGTTTAAAACCCGTATGATCCAGCGCGCGTTTGCATTTAATCGCCAGCGTATCGACAACCGCATCTTCAAACGCCCGGGCGATATCGGCGCGGGTTTGCGCGTCATCTTCATTGCCACGAATGGTATTCGCGGCAAAGGTTTTCAAGCCTGAGAAACTAAAATCCAGCCCCGGACGATCCGTCATCGGGCGCGGGAAGGTGAACCGCCCGGCGGTGCCCTGCTGCGCCATTTTCGACAGCATCGGGCCGCCAGGATAATCCAGCCCCAGCAGTTTGGCGGTTTTATCGAAGGCTTCACCTGCGGCATCGTCAATCGACTCGCCCAGCAGTGTGTATTCGCCAATACCGGTGACGCTGATTAACTGCGTATGACCGCCTGAAACCAGCAATGCGACAAACGGGAACGCGGGCGGATTCTCTTCCAGCATCGGTGCCAGCAGATGACCTTCCATATGGTGCACCGGCACCGCAGGTACCTTCCACGCAAAGGCCAGCGCGCGTCCAACCGTTGCGCCCACCAGCAACGCGCCCACCAGGCCCGGTCCGGCGGTATAGGCGACCGCATCAATTTGCTGCGGCGCCAGGTTGGCCTGCTTCAGGGCCGCCTGGATCAGCGGCACCGTTTTGCGCACGTGATCGCGTGATGCCAGTTCCGGCACCACGCCGCCGTAATCGGCATGCAGTTTTACCTGGCTGTACAGTTGGTTAGCCACCAGGCCAGCCTCGTCATCATAGATTGCGATGCCGGTTTCATCGCACGATGTTTCAATACCCAGAATTCGCATTGCTTCACCTCATTCTTGCGGCGCGCAGTTTAGCATAGCCCTTGCACGAAAAGAGGATGCAATCCACGCAAAAAGTCATTTTCTGCTGCCTAAAGAGTGCGCTATACTCCCGCCCCTGGAAAAAACCGGCAGCCGCACAGGCAAACGCTCCTGTTGGTTCTAAATTATCCATGGTGCTTTACAAGCCGACGCGAGTTGGAGTAAAATGCTGCACCATTTTGAAATGTGCTGGCGCCGCAGTCAGCAGCAAAACCGAATTTTATTGAGGTGAGAGTTACATGCCGGTAATTAAAGTACGTGAAAACGAGCCGTTCGACGTAGCACTGCGTCGCTTTAAGCGTTCCTGCGAGAAAGCAGGCGTTCTGGCTGAAGTTCGTCGTCGTGAGTTCTATGAAAAACCAACGACCGAACGTAAGCGCGCTAAAGCATCTGCAGTTAAGCGTCATGCCAAAAAACTGGCTCGCGAAAACGCACGCCGCACTCGTCTGTACTAATTTCCCGGAGGTTCGCCTCCACAGCGTGATAAACGCAGACCGAGTCAAGTAAAAGGCCGTGCTTTCCGAAAGGAAGCGCGGCTTGTTGTCGTTTATGAGCTGAAAAAACGGGGCTTATGGCAGGACGTATTCCACGCGTATTTATCAATGACTTACTTGCCCGCACGGACATCGTGGAGTTAATCGATGCCCGCGTTAAGCTGAAAAAGCAGGGAAAAAATTATCATGCGTGTTGTCCTTTCCATAATGAGAAAACGCCCTCTTTTACCGTAAATGGCGAAAAGCAGTTTTATCACTGCTTTGGTTGCGGCGCTCACGGTAACGCAATCGACTTTCTGATGAACTATGATCGTCTTGAGTTTGTTGAAAGTATTGAAGAGTTAGCCACTTCCCATGGTTTAGACGTACCTTACGAAGCGGGCAATGGGCCAAGCCAGATGGAACGCCATCAGCGCCAGAGCCTGTACCAGCTGATGGAGAACCTGAACGGTTTTTATCAGCAGAGTTTGCAGCAGTCCAGCGCCCAGTCAGCACGCGATTATCTTGAACATCGTGGTCTGAGCGCCGACATCATCAACCATTTTTCGATTGGCTATGCGCCCGCCGGTTGGGACAACGTCCTGAAACGCTTCGGCAAGCAGCCTGAAGATCGTGAATCGTTGATGGAAGCGGGGATGCTGGTCAGTAACGACAAAGGCCGGGTTTATGACCGCTTTCGCGAGCGCGTGATGTTCCCGATTCGCGATAAGCGAGGCCGCGTCATCGGTTTTGGTGGCCGCGTTCTGGGTAATGATACGCCTAAGTATTTGAACTCACCGGAAACGCCGGTTTTTCATAAAGGCCGTCAGCTCTATGGCCTGTATGAAGCGTTAAAAAATCATCCTGAACCTAAGCGCCTGTTAGTAGTAGAAGGCTATATGGATGTGGTTGCCCTGGCGCAATTCGGCGTGGATTACGCGGTTGCGTCACTGGGGACATCAACCACGGCTGAACATATTCAGCTGCTGTTTCGCAGCACGGACAACGTGATCTGCTGTTATGACGGCGATCGGGCCGGGCGTGAGGCAGCATGGCGTGCACTGGAAACCGCATTGCCTTACATGAATGACGGTCGTCAACTACGCTTTATGTTTCTACCCGACGGCGAAGACCCGGATACGCTGGTTCGCCAGGAGGGTAAAGCCGCATTTGAGGCGAGGATGGAGCAGGCGATGCCGCTCTCTTCGTTTCTGTTCGACAGCCTGCTACCTCAGGTAGATTTGAGCTCTCGCGACGGTAAAGCACGTTTAAGTACGTTGGCGTTGCCGCTGATCACACAGATTCCCGGTGAAACACTGCGTATCTATATGCGCCAGGCGCTGGGTAACAAGTTAGGTATTCTGGATGACTCTCAGCTTGAAAAGCTGATGCCAAAGCAGGCCCCGGGCGGAAGCGCACCGGTCGCCCCACCGCTTAAACGCACCACGATGCGCGTTTTAGTGGCGCTGCTGATTCAGAATCCGCAGCTGGCAACCCTGGTGCCGTCACTGGACGGGCTTGCCGAGTCGAAAATTGCCGGTTTACCGTTATTTATTGAATTAGTGACGCGCTGTAATGAGAATCCTGGATTGACCACCGGTCAGCTACTAGAGTTATATCGCGGAACAAATTTTAGCCAGACGCTTGAAACACTGGCCGTCTGGAACCACATGATAGTGGATGAGGAAAGCGAGGAGGTATTTCAGGACTCCCTTGCCAGCGTTTATGACTCGGCGTTGGAAGAGCGACTGGAGTTCCTGATTGCGCGTGAACGTACGCACGGGCTCAGTACCGACGAGCGACGCGAGCTTTGGGCGCTGAGCCAGGCCTTCGCGAAAAAGTAACGCATTATCCGGCCTGCGGCTTTCCCTAAGCGAAGCGGCATGCTGAAAAATTGAGGGGCGAAGCACGTTTTGTTTCTGTTGGCGCGCAGTCACCGGCGCGTACTGATGTACGTGAGGATGACGAGCACTTGGCAGCGGCAAAAATGGCGAGTAAGCCAGCTTCCGCTTTCGGGCCGTCGGCGTCGAAGCAAGTTTTGTCGCTGAAAGCGCGCAGTCACCGGAGCGTACTGATGTACGTGAGGATGACGAGCACTTAGCAGCGGCAAAAATGGCGAGTAAGCCAGGCCCGACATAAAATTTGCGGCTTAAGTGCCGATTACTGATGGGCAAAGCCCAGGCCGCGACGAAGGCAGCGGCGAGAATAAATGCCTTCACTGTTATTGTTGGCACGCTGCCGACCAACACCAATCTAATTAACAGAAGTGTGGATACCGTCTTATGGAGCAAAACCCGCAGTCACAGCTCAAGCTTCTTGTCACCCGTGGTAAGGAGCAAGGCTATCTGACCTATGCTGAGGTCAATGACCATCTGCCGGAAGATATCGTCGACTCCGATCAGATCGAAGACATCATCCAGATGATTAACGACATGGGCATCCAGGTGGTTGAAGAAGCCCCGGACGCCGACGATCTGATGCTGAATGAAAACAGCTCCGATACTGACGAAGATGCCGCGGAAGCTGCCGCTCAGGTATTATCCAGCGTTGAATCTGAAATTGGCCGCACCACTGACCCGGTTCGCATGTACATGCGTGAAATGGGTACCGTTGAACTGCTGACCCGCGAAGGCGAAATCGACATCGCGAAGCGTATCGAAGACGGTATTAACCAGGTTCAGTGTTCCGTTGCTGAATACCCGGAAGCCATTACCTACCTGCTGGATCAGTACGATCGCGTTGAAGCAGGCGAGTCGCGCCTGTCAGATTTAATCACTGGCTTTGTTGATCCTAACGCTGAAGAAGACCTGGCACCGACCGCCACTCACGTGGGTTCTGAGCTGTCTGAAGCCGATCGTAACGACGACGAAGATGACGACGAAGAGAGCGATGACGACAGCTCTGACGACGATAACTCTATCGATCCAGAACTGGCGCGCGAGAAGTTCTCTGACCTGCGCACGCAGTACGAAACCACGCGTGACGTGATCAAAAGCAAAGGTCGCAGCCATGCTGCCTCGGTTGCCGAGATCCAGAACCTGTCTGACGTCTTTAAGCAGTTCCGCCTGGTACCGAAGCAGTTCGACTACCTCGTGAACAACATGCGTGAAATGATGGAGCGTGTCCGTACTCAGGAACGTTTGATCATGAAGCTGTGTATTGAAGTGTGCAAAATGCCGAAGAAAAACTTCATTACGCTGTTCACCGGTAACGAGACTAACGAGAGCTGGTTCAAAGCCGCACTGGCCATGAACAAGCCGTGGTCTGAAAAACTGCTGGACGTGCAGGATGACGTGATGCGTTCTCTGCAGAAACTGGCCCAGATTGAAGAAGAAACCGGCCTGACCATCGAGCAGGTGAAAGACATCAACCGTCGTATGTCGATCGGTGAAGCGAAAGCCCGCCGCGCGAAGAAAGAGATGGTTGAAGCTAACCTGCGTCTGGTCATTTCCATCGCGAAGAAATACACCAACCGTGGTCTGCAGTTCCTGGATCTGATTCAGGAAGGTAACATCGGTCTGATGAAAGCGGTTGATAAGTTCGAATACCGTCGCGGCTATAAGTTCTCAACTTATGCCACATGGTGGATTCGTCAGGCGATTACCCGTTCTATCGCTGACCAGGCGCGTACCATCCGTATTCCGGTGCATATGATTGAGACGATCAACAAACTCAACCGTATCTCGCGCCAGATGCTGCAGGAGATGGGACGCGAGCCGACGCCAGAAGAACTGGCTGAGCGCATGTTGATGCCTGAAGATAAGATCCGCAAGGTGCTGAAGATTGCCAAAGAGCCTATCTCTATGGAGACGCCGATTGGTGATGATGAAGATTCACATCTGGGTGATTTTATCGAAGACACCACGCTGGAGCTGCCGCTGGACTCTGCCACCTCTGAGAGCCTGCGTTCTGCCACCCATGACGTGCTGGCTGGCCTGACCGCCCGTGAAGCCAAAGTGCTGCGCATGCGTTTCGGCATCGATATGAACACCGACCACACGTTAGAAGAAGTAGGCAAACAGTTTGACGTTACTCGTGAGCGTATCCGTCAGATTGAAGCGAAAGCCCTACGTAAACTGCGCCATCCGAGCCGCTCGGAAGTGCTGCGTAGCTTCCTCGACGACTAAGTCAGTTAAAACCCCGGTTCGCCGGGGTTTTTTATATCTGCCGCCCTGCCCCACTTTTCACGCCTGACCTTTAACCTTGTGCCTGTAGCGCATCGTACATCTGACGATACATCGCCACCATCTCTTCCAGTGATGCCCGATTCAGTCCGCTGGGATTCGGCAGCACCCAGACCTGGGTTTTCCCCATGTAAATCGGCTGCTCGCCCCACTCCACCTTGCTCTGCCGAAACGCGCGTTTAAAGGCATCCTTACCCAGGATAGCCAGCGCAGCAGGTTGATAACGTATCACCTTATCCATCAGCCGCTGACCGCCATCGCGAAGCTCATCACCACCCAGTTCATTCGCCTGAATGGTCGGACGCTCGACCAGCATCGTGATACCGCATCCGGTCTCCAGTAAGCGCTGCTCCTCTTCCGGCTTCAGCTGCTGCTCGGTAAACCCTGCCAGATAAATCACCTTCCAGAAGCGGTTACCCGGATGCGCAAAGTGATAGCCGGTGTGCGCCGTCGACTGACCGGGATTGATGCCGCAAAACAGCACGTTCAGGTCCGGTGCGATGATATCGGTGATGTTGTGTTCGCTCATGGGGCTCCTGGCTTTGCGCTGCGCCTTACAGCCGCTCACGCATCCTTATTCGTCATAATCTTGCCACTGATTAAAGCGCATTTGTCGGTTAACGTCCTGGCCTGAGTGGGCTTTTTTTATTGTTAAGCGGGGAAAGACATTTAAGGATAACAGCGTCAGTTGCACCGCCGCCCATCAGCCAGAGATTTTCGTCTGTTTTATCATAGTTATCAGCAAGTAAAACATTGCTGCTTATTTCAGCAACCAGCCGAACAACGCTGGATTGCCCCGGACAGATACTTTATAATCCCCGCTCCATTGGCCCCTTAGCTCAGTGGTTAGAGCAGGCGACTCATAATCGCTTGGTCGCTGGTTCAAACCCAGCAGGGGCCACCAGATTTAGTCATGAAAATCATGCAGTTAAGCCACCTATCAAGGGTGGCTTTTTTGTAGGCTGTAGTCTCGATGGCAGCAAAATGGCAGCAGACTTTTTTTGCATATTTCAATGTCCATCAACTTTTCTCTTGCGAGGGGCAAAAAAAAACCCGCTAAGCGGGCATTTTTTACATCCATAAGACTTGCTGAGAACCTCGATCAGGGTGGGGCGGGACGCTAGCCACTTTTCCTGGTGTCATGATTATGTCAGTCACAGTTTCATGTGATTTAAAGGTACAACTGCAGTTAATGTTCTGGCACTGGTTATAACGCTCTTTAGTATTCTTAGATACCTGAAAGCTACTTCTCGTGTGTGCGGCATTACCACACATAGGACAATTCATCATCGCTTAAGCCCCATCGCATTTTTAATTAATTATACACAAACATTTGTTTTGAGATACATCTCATTCCATTTGCAATGAATCAATTTTCACTTCCAGCTCTATGCTGGTCGTGTAGCCGCTGTCGGCGCTCAGGCTGTGCGTCAGCGTGGTAATGATCCATTCGCCGTCATCAATCTGCTTTTTAAACCCCGTCACCTTTACCGGCATTTCGGTGTAAAGCTCTGCGCGCCCGCGCGCCAGCTGGATCGAGAAGGTCGCAACGCCGCGCTGCAGCCTTTCCCACTGCATTTTTGCTGCCCGCTCTGCGTTCGAACGGTTGGCATAGGTGCGGCTTAAAACCAGTACGTTTTCATCGGTGCCGACGAGATAATCACCCTGTTTCGCTTCCGGCTCTTTTTTCTTCGCCGTGGTTTTGCGGCGCCGCTTTACCTTTGTTTCCGGCTTTTTCGCTGGCTCACGCGTGTGCAGCCAGCTGGCAATCACGCCGGTATAGGCGTCGCGGTCAGCCAGGGTAAAACGATGACTGTCGCCGTCACGGCGCTGAATGGTGATGACCGGCAGCGCCTTGCCGCTGGCGTTTTTGCCCTGCCCCTGCCGGATAAACAGTAGCTTGCCGTCCTTGACGCAGGCCAGCGCACCGCACTGGCGGGCCACGCGCATCAGAAAACTGGCGTCGGATTCGTTGGTCTGGTCGATGTGGTCGATTGCCATTTTCTCAACGTCTGCGCCCAGCGCTAAATCCAGCTTGTGCCTTTCCGCAATGGCTTTCGCAATTTCGCCTGCCGTGGTTTTGTGCCACGATTTTTCGCGTCTGGTGTTCAGGGTCTGACGAAAGTCGGCGCTGCGGGCGCGAAGCGTCAGCCTGTCGGGCGTGCCGCTGTGCTCAATCTCATCAACCGTGTAACTGCCCTTGACGATAAGCGGTTCACCCTCCCAGCCCAGCGCCAGCTTTAAAACAACGCCCCGGCGCGGCAGCTGCAGCAGGCCGTCCGCGTCGTCCAGCTCAATATCAAGCTGGTCGGCCTCAAAGCCCCGGTTATCGGTCACCGTCAGGCTGATGAGCCGCTTTTGTATGGTCTGCGTGACGTCCTCGCCAGCCATCGTCAGCCGAAACGCCGGGGCGCTGGCCGCCCCTTTTACCCAGCTTTCTGCCTGCATCATCAGAAAAGCCCTCCCGCTACTGCAGTGACTTTGCCAGCCACGCCTGCCGCCGCGCTTTTCATGGCGTCAAGCTGGCCGCTCAGGCTGCCGAACATCTCGCCCAGCGATTCATCGGCGCGCTTAAGTGTGAGTGTGAACTCAATCCGCCTGCACGCGCCGTTACTGAAAAACTCGGCCTTTGTCTGGCCCAGGCTCTCAATCACGAACATGCCGTAAATGGTGCCGCTGCCCTCAATGAGCGGCCACGCGCGCCCCAGCTCCGCGATTTGCTCCAGCGCATACAGCGATAATCTGCCGCCGGTCAGCTCCGGCAGCAGCACGCCGGAAAGCGTCAGCGTGTCGGTGTCCGGCCCGGCAAACTGCAGCGACGGGCGAAAGCCCACGCGGCTGTTGGACGGAAACCGCCAGCTGCGCTGCAGTTGCAGCTCCTGATAAGGCACCGTTTCCAGCATGAAAACGAACAGCCCCAGCGTCATCATCATTCGTCTAATCCCCCCTGATCAAGGTAAGAACTCCGCGCGCGGGCTTTCGCCCAGCGCTCTCTTGCATCCAGCTGCCGCATCACCTCTGCCACCACGTCCTGCGCGCTCTGTCCCGGCTGCTGATGAATGGTAATGGGCGCGTGAATGGTGACAGGCGCGGCAGTTATGGCGCTTTGCTTTGTGACCTTTTCCTGCACATAGCTGCCAGCGGGCAGGCTCATGGGATGAAGCGGGCGCGCAGCGGCAGGTGCAGCGGCCATACCCATCGCCAGCGCCGCCGAGGCGGCCAGTGCGGCAGTACGGTGGCGGCTGGTAATGCGCGCCGGGCCGTTGACCAGCTCCGGCCCGTTCTCGCCCGCGATGCCATACTGACCAGCAGGAATATAGCCGCCGTTATCAAACAGCCCGGCAAAAACAGTCGCCGTTTTGGCACTCCCGGCGACAGCAGCGGGCCGGTCTGACGCTCCGGCGTCTGGCCTCATGAAATCAGGCAGAAGGCTGTAAACCCGTGACGGACGCGGCGGGACCGCCGGGCCGTCGGGATTTTTACCGCCACTGGTCGCGGCAGGCGCCGCAGGCTTGTCGCCGGACGGTTTCAGGAAGTCCGGCAGCAGGTCTGTCATGGATGACAGTCTGGCCTTAAGCGCCTCCCATTTGGCCGTGATGCCGTCGAGCATGGCGCTGATCATGTTGCTGCCCGCTTCTTTGAACCGCTCCGGCAGTGTGCTGGCCGAGTTAACCAGTTCATCCCACTTTTGCGACACGGCTACCTTGATGCTTTGCCATGCCCCGGCGATGCCGTCACGTATCGCATCCCAGCCTCTGCTGATGACTCCCTGCAGCGCGCCATCCGCGAACAGGGATTTAACCCACGTCAACGCACCGGCTATTTTGCCTCTGATAGCCTCCCATGCTGCCGACGTGTTATCTGTCACCTGCTGCCACAATGCCGCAAACTTCGGCCCGAGGGTGTCCCAGTTGCGCCAGATATAAATTGCTGCCATTGCGATAAAGCCCAATACGGCCAGAATAGGGTTGGCAAACATCAGGCGGCCCAGCCAGATGACACCGCTGCCGACGACACGCAACGCCTTACCTATCATTCCGAATGCGCCCGCGCCCTTAAAGCCCAGCGTTGCCATGCTCAGCCTGATGACCGCCATCGGCCCGACAATGGCCGCAAAGCCGATGGCTAACGTTCCCAGCCCGATAACGATGGCAGACACCGCTGCGCCGACTTTCACCAGTGCGCCAGCCAGAGCCTTGTTTTTCTCTATCCACTGCGCCGCCATGCCGGTGACTTTTTTAATCGCGCTCATGATGTCCATCAGCGGCTGGCGCAGCGTGTCGCCCAGGCCGCTCATGGTGTTGGCTACGCCGGTTCTGGTCAGCATCCACTGTGCGGAAAGGGAATCTTTGTTGATGTCAGACTCTTTCTGCATCGAGCCTTTGGCGGCATCGCCCTGCGTCAGGGCCAGCTGTCGGCGCAGTTCCGGCAGGTTGTTGGCGAGTTTCGCCGCATCCTTGCCGAACTCCTTGCCGAATATCATCGTCAGGGCAGACAGGCGTCTGTTTTCAGGCAGTTTTTTGACCTTCTCCAGCACGCTGATGATGGTTCCCATCGCGTCCGTGGTCATCTGCTTTTCAATCTTTTTCGGGTCAAGCTTAAGCAGCGTCATCCCTTCCTGAAAGCGCTTGCCCTGCATGGTGGCAATCGACAGCTCGCGCACCATGGCGTTGGCCGAACTCGCCGCAATCTCAGAGGTGGCACCGAGTGAAAGGAACGTTGAACCCAGCGCCGCCGCCTTGCGAAAGTCCAGCCGGTCGGCGTTGCCGCCCATGCGCTGCAGCACGTCGATAATGTCTGCGCCTTTCGACATCGCGTTATCGTCTAAATAGTTGAGCGCATCGCCCAGCTGCTCAATGTTGCGGGTCGGTATCTTGTACAGCTGGCTGATTTTACCCAGCCCCTCGGCCAGCTGGTCGGCGGGCAGCTCAAACGCCGTGGATGCCTTGGCCGCCGTGGTGGCAAAGGCCAGTAAATCGCGCTTCTGGTCGGCATAAGAATCATTCTGGTTCGTCACACCCATGCGCGCGCCGCCCTCAACCAGCGCGGCATAGTCAACCGCGCCGTGCTCCATCGGCAGTTGCTCACTGGCGGCCTTGATGGCGGCCTGCATGTCGTAAAACTGCGCGGTGCGGTTGCCCTTGTCATCGCGCAGGCCGTTGACCTGCTTAGCCACGCCCTTCATGGCATCTTCCATATCCGCCGAGGCTTTAATTGCTGCCGCAAACGGCACGCCCATTGCCATGCCCGCCGCCGTGGCTGTCGCCCCTGCCCCGGCCACCTTATCGCGGGCCTCCAGCGTTTTGCCGTAGCGCTCACGCACGGCGCGCAATTTAGCCTGGCGCTCTCCAAGCTTTTTCAGCTCACGCTGCTGCTGCTCAATCGCCTCCGTTGCGGCGCTGGCGTCGGTTTTCAGGCGGCGCTGTGCCGCGCTCAGCTGCTTTGTATCAATACCGGCGGCGGTCAGCGCGCCGCGCTGCTGCTGTACCGAGCGCAGCAGGCCGTTGTAGCTCTGCTGCAGGTCATTAACGCGGTTTTTTGCCTGCTCAAGTAAGCGCGACTGCTGCGCCGTGGGGCGGTTGGTGGCGGCAAACTGCGTCGCCAGCGCGGCGGCCTCCTGCCTGGCGGAGGCAAGATTGCGCTCCGTGATGGCAAGCTGCTGGCGCGTTTTGCGAAAGCCGTCAATGCGCCCGGCCTGATCGTTCAGGCTTTTCAAGCTGTCTTTGCTGGCTTTGAGGGCGGCGGACAGCTCCTTAGAGCCGTCGCGCGCGTTACGGAAAGGGCGGGTGATTTTATCCACCGCGCTTAATACCACCTGCAGGCGCAGGTCTCTGTCACTCATCGTCACCGGCTCCGTTACGCAGGATCGCTTTGTGCCGCCACATCAGCACGTCCGCCAGCGATTCCGCGAACATGACCGGCGGCGGCCAGTGAAACACGGTGGCGATGTCTGCCACCAGATCGTCTACGGTCAGCTCTGCGGGAAAGCCGACAGTGCCGACTTCGGCAACAAAAAAGTGACCACCTCCACCGACAGCGCCAGTAAATCGGCGGGGTCCATTTCATTGACCTCCTGCGCAGTGAGCGCCGGGGCAGACACGCGCAGTAATACGGCCATAACCGCGTTGACGTCCATTTCCATTAACGCCTGCAGCCGCACGCCGCGAAGCGCACCGGACTGCGGCTTGCGCAGGACAATCTCTTTAATCTCGGTTTTGCCGCGTTTGATTGGGGTGTCCAGGGTGACGGTTTTTTCGTTTTTGATGTCGCTCATGTTCTTAATCCACTGAATAAAATTGATAAAAGCAGCAGGCCAGCGCCTGCCGCCGTGATTACAGGCCCAGCGCGCTGCGGTGCGCTTCCATCATGTCTTTGCCGTCAACGATGTGAACCATATTGACCAGATCCACCTCATAGAGCACTTCGCCGTTAATGGTCAGCTTGGCGTAGCTGTTGGTCGCGGAAACTTTTGTCGTGTTGGCATCACCGGTTTTCCACTCGCCTGAATCCAGCTCCTTATAGCGGCCACGGGTGACCAGCTCCACCGCCTGCACCTCGCCGGTGTCGTCGCGCTGAATGGAGCCGGTAAAGCGCAGCTGCACCGCGTCCACGGTTTCCGCGCCCAGCTGCTTAAACAGCAGCGCCTCGGTGCCGCCGACGGTAAATTCCGTGTCCAGCGCGCCATCATCCAGGCCCATATCAATATCAACCGCACCGGCCATGCCGCCGCCGCGATACTTCTCAAACTTGCGAGTCAGCTTTGGCAGCGTCAGGGACTCAACCAGCCCCTGCCAGTTGTTGCCTGCGTTAAACAGGTTCAGGTGTTTTAGCTTACGGGGTAAGGCCATGTGTTCAGCTCCTTATGCTTTAACGCTGGCGGCGAAGTTGACCAGGTACTGGTCAGTAATGCGCTGGCGCAGCATCAGGTTTTCCAGCGGCGGCACCGGCGTGTAGTCGTAATCGATAATGAGTTGCCCGGCCTTTAGCGTGTCTTTGGTGTTCACGGTGTCATCCAGCCAGCAGTCTGCGCCGATGAGATAGCCCTGATTCACCATGCTGCGCAGCTTGGCGCGGATACTTTCGATGATGTCGCGGGCAAGCGACGGATTCAGCGCGCCGTCAACGGACCACAGCTGCGCCTCGGCCATCGTGTCGGCCAGCACCTGCGCCGTGCGGGTGTAGCACTCAAAGGCAAACAGCGGATCATCGCTCAGGCAGCGCGAACCCCAGAAGCGGAAACCGTCCTTGCGGATAAGCGTAGTGACGTCGTTCTGGTTCAGCAGGCCCGCATCGGTTGCCGGATCCTGTAAATCCCAGAACACGTCTTTTGAAATGCCGGTGACTCCGTTCACGCCGACGTTAGACAGGGACTTGTGCCAGCCGGTCGCCTCGTCAATTTTGGCGCGCAGTCCGAGCGCGCGGGCGGTGGCATACGCCGTCGCGTCAGCGTTCAGCACGGTGTCAAAGCTGATGAAGTCAGGCCAGATAAGCATTCCTTCGCGCTGGCTGAAATTAGCGCGGTAGGCAATGACCTCTGACACGGTTTTGCAGCCCCAGGCTGAGATATACGCAAACGCCCGCAGGGTCTCCGCGACGCTCAGCAGCTCGGTTGCCACCGCCTTTGTGTCATGCCCCGGCACGCCGAGAATGCGCGGTTTGACACCGCAGACGTTCTGCGCGGCCAGCAGCGCTTTCATGCCGGTGCGCATCCCGTCTGCGGTCACGCCGCCGATGATGTTGGATGTGGTTTCCGCCTCGGTTTCGCCCTGCGCCACGCGCACGACAACGACGAGCGGTTTTGCCTGGTCGGCGATGGCGTCCAGTGAGGCGGCCAGCGTACCGGTTTTACCGGCCTTGCCGATGGCGGTAGTGACGTCGGTGAGTAAAACCGGGCGGTTGAGCGGAAACGCTGCCGCGTCGGCATCGTCAGCAGTGCAGACCATGCCGATGATGGCCGTGCTGACGGTGGTAATGGTTCGGGTGCCTTCGTTGACTTCTACAACGCGCACGCCGTGATGATAATCCTGTGCCATAAAGCAGATCCTCTGTTAAGGGGTTCCGCTATGGTGAAAGGGATGGCGCGCTGGCGCACCCTGCGGCCATTGTCTGGCAAATGACACAAAGGAAAAAGGCCCGCAGCGGGCCTTTTATCATGCGGGGGTGTCGGGCCAGCTGATGTCCGGCGCATCAGCCGGGCTGATACGGTTTACCAGTACGCGGTATTTTTTCCAGGCGGTCAGCTGCACCTTTTCCGCCTCCTGTGCCATATCCAGATCAACGGCATCCTGCAACGGAGCAATGGCCGCCGTGGCGGCGGTAAGCAAAGCCTGCCTGCGGCTGGCGGCAGCGGCGGCCAGCTGGTCCCGCGTCGGCTCCGGCAAATCCACCCAGGCAGGGGCACCGCCGGTGCCGGGTGCGCGATACTTGCCCTCCGGTGCAGCGCCCATAAACTCAGCCGCCACCGCGCCGGATACCTCTGCACAGTCAGCAGGCAAGCCGCCCTGGCTTTCATACACTGCTCTCATCGACTGCGGGTAAAAGCAGTTCGTTGACGCGCTGTAGAAATACGTTTCGCTCATGGTGTCATCTCCCGATTGCCATCCAGTAAAGGTTAAAGCCGCCCGATCCGCTCATCCAGACGCTGAAACCGGTTTTCCGCGATAAATCATCCGCGACAACCCCAAAATCAACGTTGGTTTTTTCGCCGCCGAGATCTACCGAGGCATCCATCCACGACAGCTGGATGTTGTCGCAGGAAGCTGGAAACGCAATGGGAAAACTGACCTTTGTCCGGTAGTTTCCGACGTTGAATCCGATGATGCCGAACTGGACAATACGCCCGCCCGGCAGACGGAAGTAATTCGGCCCGCCTTCAAAGGCGCCCATGTCCGGTATTTGCCCGGATCCGGTGCCGGTGTTTTTCAGCGCAGCGGTTCCCAGCTGCAGGAAGTCACGCAGCGCGGTCACGCTTTTTCCGCTCAGGCTGCTGAGGGTGTTGTCCAGCGGCTGCTTACCTGCCAGCGCATTGGTCATCGTGGCGGCAAAATTCGGATCGTCGCCGAGCGCAGCGGCCAGCTCGTTAAGCGTGTCCAGTGCCGCCGGTGATGAGTCAACCAGCTTTGCCAGCGCGGCCATAACAAACGCCGTGGTCGCAATCTGCGTGGTGCTGTCACCGGCAGCCGGGGTCGGGGCTTTAGGCGTGCCGCTCAGAACCGGGTCTTTTTTAGGGGCATACTGTGAATGCGGATCGGCGGCGGCGAGGTGCTTTGCCATAAGGCCGTCGGCGTAAGCGCGCACCTCAATGGCCGCGTTATCCACGTACTGACGCGTAGCCAGAATCACCGAGGGGTCAATTTTGATAGTCACCGCGTCCGTACTGCTCACAATCAGGATCATGCGGATAACCTGCGTGCGGCCGGAACCTTCTGCCAGTTTAGGCTTATAGGTTTCGGCGCAGTTCGCCACCGCAATAAGCTCTCCGGCATCGTCATAGAGGCCGATTTCCCGAATCCACCACCCGCCCTCATCTTCGGGGATGACCTGCTCGGCAATAATCTGGCTGGCGTTTACAGGGTCGATGATCAGCGAGTTGACCGCTGCCCGGCGAACCTCGCGCACCAGACGTGTCTGCGTGGCGTCAGGGGTGGGAAGCACGCCGCCACCGTCGCCAACGCCCATATGCGTGATTTTCAGCTGCGTTCCCAGCGCGGCGGCCTGCGCCAGTTTGGCCTGCCCGCGCAGGGTCAGCAGGGCGTAAAATTTTGCTGCCATGTTAAACCCTCAGTATGTCTGTTAAATGAAGTGCCGCACCCGTCACCGCACTGCCGCGGGTTTCAATAACTTCCGGCGTGTAGGGGTAAACCGTCATGATTTCGCCCACGTAAGCCCCAGCACCCGTCATCACCGTGCCGTTGCTCTGCAGGTTGATACTCATTCCCAGCATGTGACGGCTGCAGGGCTTGGCATCGCTGATAAGCCGCTCAAGCTCCTGATAGGTTTCCTCGGTAATCCCCTGTTCCTGTACGCCAATATCCAGGCGAAACGTGCCGGGCGCTTCACCGGTTTTCCACCACTCCAGCACGCGGATCAGAAAGCCGAACGGCTCCACCACGCGGCGCACGGCGCTGATGGTGCCTTTGTGCTGATGGATGTAAAACGCATCCATCACCACGCGGCGTTTAACGGTTTCTGCCCAGGCCTCGTCCCAGCGGTCAACCGAAAATGACCAGGCAAGGTAAGGCAAAAACCACGCGGGGCAGGCGGCAGGGTTCCACAGGTCGCGCAGCGGGACGTTCAGCCCGCTGATGCCGCTACACGCCTCTGCAAGCCTTCGCTCAAGCGCCGAGGACGCGGGCGGTAAAAGGCTCTGGCTCATCCTTTACCCCCGTTATCGCTGGCAACGGTAACGGCCACCGCCGTGCAGTTGCCCGCCTGCGTGCGGTTCAGAATAATGTCCTGCGCCGGTTCGGTGATTTCCACCCAGTCCACGCCCGCCACGCGCAGCACCGCCCCGTAAGACTCGCGGCGCACGCTGCGGCCCAGCTTTTTCTGGTCAGTCAGGTAGGCATCCATTGCCGCCTGCGCCGCCTCCAGGCACGGGCCTGCGGCCACACCGTCAAACAGGTGCAGCGTGGCTTTCACCTGATAGTCAAATATCGCTGCCGCCTGCACCGTTACGCGGTCTGCCACCGGACGCACTTCCTCGGCGTTTAACGCGACATTCACTGCGTTCAGTAAATCCGCCGTTGCCGCCCCGCTGTTGTCCCGGCTCAGTACCGTGATCAGCACCTCCGCCGGTGCCGGACTCGTTGCCGACACGTCAGATACGCGCCCGTCGGCACTTTTGGCGTAAAACTCATACGCCGCCGTCGGCCCGGCCACGCTCAGCCCCTCAAAGGCACCCGGCACGCGCAGGCGTAAATCGTCGTCGGACTCCATCACCGCCACCACGGGCGGTACGGCGTCGGGGTTGGCCGGGGTTATGGTCAGGCGCTTAACGTTGTTGTTTGCCGCCAGCTGGTCCAGATCGGTGCCGAGCGCATAGGCCACCATGACCGCCTGCGCCGCCTCATTGATGCGCTGGCGAAGCAGGATTTCGCGGTAGACGTTTTCCTGCAGGCACTTGACCAGCGGATCGGATTCCAGCGCCAGCACGCTGCGCATGGCACCCTGCTGATCTGACGGATACAGCGCAATCAGGTTTTCTTTACGTTCGGCCAGCAGCGTTTCAAAGTCCGGCACCTCAATGACTTCCGGCGCGGGAAGCTGCGATAAATCAATCACTGCCACGGTTCACCCCCGTTGGTATGGTCATTGCCAGCGGCGAGCCGTCGGCACGCTGTGCATTTATCTCAACGACCATCGAACCGTCATAGGCCGTTGTGTAATTCACTGAAATCAGCCGGGTGCGCGGCTCCCAGCGGCTAAGTGCGGTGTAGGTTGCCGCCATAACCTGCATACGGGTGACGCCGTTCTGCGGCTGGTCGATGAGCGCGGAAAGCATTGAGCCGTATTCACGACGCGCCAGGCGGCTGCCCTCCGGGGTCATCAGAATATCGCTGACGCTCTGGCGAATGTGGTCAACATCGGTCAGGGCTTTGCCGGTGTCGCGGTTCATGCCGAGATACATCACGCCGGGCCTCCTGATGTGTCATTGCCGGACTTAACGCCGCCGTGTTTATGGGTATGCACCACGACGCCGTTAGAACTCATATCACCGCCGCGCTGTGTGACTGTGCCGTTAATAGCCGTTTCACTGTTGAGGGTTGTTTTACTGGCCTCAACGCCGAATGCCTCAGTTAACAGCTGAATGCCGTCCGCCGCTTCGATGCGCACGCTTTTGATGTTCTTTATCAGCAGCTGGCCGGTTGCCGGTTCGTACTGAAAAAAACCACCGTCGCTGTACTGCGTGGCGCTGCCGTTCTCTGAATTTGCAGGCGGCGGGAATGCATCGGAATAAATGGCGGGCAGTGCAAAGGCGGTTTCAAGGTTGCCGCCCATGCTCAGCAAAATGACCTGTTCGCCAACGGTGGGCTGCCAGCATGTGCGCGTGTTACCGGCGCGAAGGGTGAGCCAGTTAATCCAGTTGGTTTCGAGGTCGCCCGTTTTCACCCGGCACAGCCAGTTAACCGGATCGACATCGGACACGGTGCCGGTGCGGATCAGGTTGGTGATGAGGCGCATGATTTCAGTAAATTTTTCGTTCATGCTTTTAATTTAAATATTTTATTCGTATATTAAACCCTTTAAGATTGTGTCGTTTACGGCACAAATTTTTATCATAATTTTCTGGGTATGGACCTATGTTAAATTTGAATGAAACTGAAACTACTGATGAAAACTTCAAGGCAATGGATGCTTCGAACGATTCAGACAAAACAACAACAGAGCCAAGCTTTAGTGAATCATATAAACAGAAACAACGAGAGAGGATTTCAAGTTATAAAGTAGGCAATAACGATCTGGCCGGAAATAAAATAACCAAGATATACTCTCGCGGTGACGAGTATATTATATACGAAATTGGCGACCACCCATCACATGAATCAATGCGTGTCAATATCGACTCCGAGATAGAAGATGACATGACAAAAATATACTTATTTCAAGATTGTAAAGTTCACTTTGATGAGTTTGTAGCCACCTGCTACAAATATAATTGCGCATCCATTTACAAGAAAAGAGCCGCAACTATTTTATCCTCTATAATACTTGGTCGAGTAAAACTCGACTCAAATCCTTTCCAAACAATCATAAGTGAAATTAAGACCGATTATGACAGCACCATGAGTGGTAGAAATTTATACCAGTTAGGTGCAATTGCATTATCGCTTACGATTATATTGATAAGTATCGCAGCTTATTTGCTTCGCGAAACTAATTTTCTTTTACAGAATCACTTCCTGCCAATTTTACTTTATGTTTCCGCATTTGCCTCGATGGGAGGATTTATTTCGGTATCCTTAAAGATAAAAACTCTTCACACTGACAGGGAGCTTAAAAAAAAGGTCTACTTCTTTTATGGAGCAGAGCGGATACTTTTTTCTGTAATTGGTGGCATACTTGTTTTTTTTATGTTGAAAGGCAATATAATCTTTGGATTCTTAAATACCGAAAGTGACATTTCTTTTTCACTTTACGTAATTTGCGCTCTGTCAGGCTTTAGTGAAACATTAATTCCAAATACGCTAAGGAACCTTGAAAGCAAATCTGAAAGCCAAGGGCAGAATTAACAATAAAAGCATAGTGTTATGGAAAAAACCTATGCTTTTTAATTCCCTCAGCTAACTAACCATTCTTTTAATTTTTTTAGTATCATAACTTCTGTTAGCTCATCGATTCCAATTAATTGACGCTCGGTATATTTCACTTTAAAACTTCTCTTGCTCACTCGATCACGCAGCCCGTAATGGTGAACGCGGGCAAGCCGCTGCACGGCAGGAATGAAAGCCACCTCGGCACTGTCGCCTGTTGCCTTTGTTTTCAGATACTTTGCGGTTTTCAGCTTCACAAACATCTTGCGCTTTATTCGCCCCGGCTTTGTTCTGGCGGATACGCGGCGCGGTTCCCATGCGTTGCCGTCGGGCGCGCGCTGTGCCGTCATGTTGGCCTGCTGAATCCGCCGCACGTCCCGCGCCACCTCGCGCAGCATCTTTTTACGTTCTGCAGGTTCCAGCTTTGCCAGCAGCGCATCCAGCCAGGCGTCAACCTCATGCAGATTATCCACGTTTCACCGTCCAGGCTTCCTCTGGCTCGTCCGGCTCCGGCACGGCTCTGACCTCTGTCACGCCGTTGACTTCCTCGGCGATAACCCGCTCTGTCAGCTTTAAATTAATGCTGATATCACACGCACCGTTACCGAGAATGTCCACCTCAAACGTGCAAAGCTGTTCTCGCTCACTGGCGTTCTGCAGCGCGTCGGGCTGGTTGGTGCGCAGCCAGTGCATCACCGCCGCCATCAGCAGATTTTGATCGCCGGTGAAGTCCGTAACGATGACGTTAAGCGTATAACGGTATTCCCACGACAGTGACGCGGCAGAAGTGCCAACCGATGCGCCCTTATCAACAAACAGGTGCAGCCTGTCGGGATTCTGCTGTACATAGGGGACAGCGCTGTTAAGGGCTTCGCGTAAGGACTGCGGCTTGTTCATCGTCTTTATCCTGGCAGGTCACTATGGTGTCCACCTTGTCGGCGCAGGCCGCCCAGGCGGTTTCGGTTTCGTCCAGCAGGGCCAGCAAATCGCCGTTAGTGCGCGCCGCCGACGGCCCCAGCTGGCAGCGGGTTACTCTGGGACAGCCACTGACGGTAAGATTCACCTCCGGTGATGGCCGGTCGCTGGCGCAGCCGGATAACAGCATCAGGCAGAGGGGCATCACTCCAGCGGCGAAGGGCGTCATTTTCACGTTTCAGATCCTCAATCTGGCGCTGCCGCTGGCGCAGCAGTGCGTTGTTTTTCTCAGCCGCCGCATACAGCTGCGTCTGTGCAAGGTTACTGCTCTGTGCCAGGATATTGACCGCCATCAGCTGGCTGTTTTTCTGGCTCAGCTTTTTATCCTTTGCGGCCAGCTCTGCCACCTGCGTGCCGATAGTCCTGTTTGCGCTGTGCAGCTGCCACGACAGCAGCCCGGCGGTCACCAGCAGCATGACAAAGCAGGTCACCACAACGGCGCGCATCATGATGCCGCCCCTTTCAGGCACCAGCTCAGCTCGCGCCCGCGCCGGTTATCCAGCCCCTGATTAAATACGCCTTTCACGTACACCCATCGCGGCAACTGATAACAGGCATCGCGCCACCGGCTGGCCCTGATGAGTTTCACCATCGTTGATGCGCACACGTTGCCGGTGCCGACGTTAAACGCCAGCGACACCAGCGCGTCATAGACCTGCTGCGGCATGGAAACCGCCACGCAGCGCGCCAGTGCCGCCTCAACGCGTAACACATTGGTGATGAACGTCCCGGCAGCCTGCCGCTCGGTAATGGTTTTGCCGGGCACAACGCCCCGCGTGTTGCCGATCCCGTCAGTCCACACGCCCGCATCGCACAGGTATGGCTTAAGGCGACAGCCCTCGTAATCGGCAATCAGTTTCAGCCCCTCAACCGAGGTATGCAGCTGCTGAAAGCCCGGCAGTGTGGCGGCGATGGCCAGTACCGCACCCACAGCGCAGCGTTTAACGGTTTGCAGATTCATACTCCTCCCGTGTGATGCGCCCGCTAGCCAGCAGCTGGTAGGTTTTGTGCTTGTAGTACCAGCTGATTAGCGCCATGCCGATGCCGATAATCAGCCCGGCCCACGTTGAAACGTCCTTAACCGATAAGTCGCCCAGCCAGGCCATAAACACGGCCATCGACCAGGTGATAAACGTGCTGATTCTTTCCCACATGATTCAATCCCATAGCTGCACGGTCTGCGCCGTGGCTGCGGGCGCAACGTCCGGCAGCTCGACCACTAAACCGTGGGGTAAGGTGGGGCCGTATTCCGCCAGCCCCGGATTGGCCTGTAACACACGCTCTGACAACCCCTGCGTGCGCCCGTAGTGACGCCAGCACAGTGCGTCCACCGTGTCATACTGCTGCGCACGCACTTTCATCAGATAAGCTCGACGGTTACGTGAGGCAGATCCTGCACGCGGCTGATGGCCCAGCGCGCATCGCGCCATAAATCGCCGCTGGCATCGTCCAGCGTTTCGCCGCGCTTCGCGCCGGATGCGGTGGCGTCAAAGTCACTGTATCGCTCGTTGAGTACCGCACGCGTCCAGCACCACACGGCGTTTTCATAGTGGTGCAGGCGCACGCTTTTTCCGGCCAGCTGCTCAGCCGGTACGTCGGCCAGCCCGTTATAACCTGCCATTTCCTGCCGTTCCCGCCACGGGTAAAGCTCGGCGTTCACCTCTGACATGGCGGTCAGCACCACCTGCTTGAGCCGCTCCGGCGTCACGGTGCCGTCAACGCGCATCGCGCTGCGAAACTTAGCCAAATCCAGATCCGGCCAGAATGAATTGTTCGGGATAATGACCGGCGCAACCGGCGACTGCTCTGGCGCTGTAAACTGCATCCTTACTACTCCTGAATAGGTGGGCGGTGGACGGGGTTTTGATGCGGCGCAGCCTGTCGCCACCCCGTGCCGCCCCGCGCGTGGGCACGTTCGGTTATCAGCTGTCTTTGCGGAGTTTCCGCTCAAGCTGCTCAATGTCTTTTTTCACCCCGCATCTTTCGTCCAGCTGCAGGGCGTGCTTAAGGTGATTCAGTGCGGATACCGGGTTGCTTTCGGTCTGCACCCAGCCAATGGACTTGTGCAGGCGTGCACGCGACTGATCCGGCATGTCTTCCCCGTCCACCGCTTTCAGCGTCTGCAGCAGCAGCTCAGCGTCAAACGGCGTTCCGGCCAGCATGGCGGCCTTTGCGGCGTCGGCCATTTCCTCGGTAAGCACCGTCGCCGTATTGCGCTTGCCGACCGGCATCACCCAGCCATGTTTAAGCGCATGGCGGCCAATGGTCAGCGCACCGGCATAATCACCGGCATCGATACGCCACAGCATGACGTACATGATCACGTCGTCCTGCTGCGCCCCGTCGGCGCTCAGCACGCCCTCTGCCCAGGCGGCATATTTCGGCAGCACCTCAACCTTAATCTGCGCCTTGGTGACGGTGGACTGAATGCCCTTGAGGCGGCGGCGGTCTTCGTTAAGCTGCAGCAGCATCAGGTCATAGCCTTTCGCATGGCGGCCATTGCCGCCCGTGCGGGCGGCCTCCTGTCCCTGAATGAAGCGCGTGTGCGCGCGGAAAGGATTGGTCACGGTTTACGCTCCTGCGTTGCCGGTGCCGGTGCCGGTGCCGTTGTCAGCGGCAGTGCTGGCGTCAGATTCGGCCTGCGCCGTATCCGATTCGCTCATGACCTTGACCACGCTTGCCGCAACGGAGGCAATGCGTGCGATTTCGGCGTCGCTCATATGGCCCGCTTCCGGCTCTGGCTCCTGCTCCAGCATTTCGATGTTTTCAATCAGGCAGGTGCTGTCGTAGTCCTCGACCACATACGCCTCGTTGACCGATTCAAGGTTTTCAACGCGATCCCGTTTCGGGTTGTCGATGATGGAGCGGCGGCGCGTGTCGTCCTGGACATAAATCGACAGGTTATCAAGGCGCGTAATCAGCATGGCATCAGCCGGGAAGAACGGCGCACGCACCGCAGGCAGGCCGCCGATGCGTTTCTGGCTGATAATCAAATCAGCGGCCAGCGCTTCGGTGTTGGGCTGGTCTTTATTGACGATCGGGAAATACTTGTCGGCCAGCAGCTGGCGACCGCAGATCACAACCAGCTCGGTGTCATCCTGATACTGCACGGCGATTTTTTCCGTTACGGCACCCATCACCACGGCATCCAGATTGCGGAAAAGCCCCGTTTTACCAATGGTGATTTTGTCGGCGATAACTTTTCCGTTGCTGTCGATATGCTGGCCGACCACCTGCGACGGTTTCTCCTGGCGGATTTTTTCCAGCCAGCCGATGTTCACGTCCTGCAGCAGCGGGTTCTGGACGCGGTTAGAGGTTTTCTCACGCTTGAGGCCGTTAAAACCGATCATGATGCGGTCAAGCGCCTGGCGTTTCACAATCATGTCGCGGATGCGTACCTGAAAGTCGGCAAACTTCGCCCACATGTCCAGCTTCACGTAGGGCAGCGCCGTGTCAAAGTTGGTCTGCGTGCACTTATAACCTTCACCGTCAATGTAGGTCGGATCGGTTGGCTCGCGCTCTTTCTGCGTCGTGTCGGTTGTACCGGCAATCGTGCTGCCGATCCCCAGCCCCAGACGTTCGCCGCTCTGCTCAGCGACCGGCACGATGTTGATGCGCGTCAGAAAGTCAGATGACTCCTGAATTTTGGTTTCCAGCGTCTGCGCCACGGATGGCTCAACAGTAAATTTGCTGTTGAGCGCCGACAGGTTGATGTTGTTGATTTCCGCCAGTACCGACATGTAGGCGTTTAACTTAAAACGGGTGCTGTTTTTCATCGCTTCGTGTTCTCTGTTCGTTAATGGGATTTGCCGCGCCTGTATCAGCAGTCGGTTCGCACATCCTGGTTGTTTCCGCTGCCGTTACCGGGCGTGCGCGGGCGGAAGTCCTGGCGCCCGTCTTCACGGCTCAGCTGCGCCTGCAGCTGGCTGAAATCGGTCTGCAGCTGCTCACGGGCTGCAGTTTCTGCGCTCAGCGCTTCGGTCAAATGCGCCTGCAGGCTGCTGGCCTGCTCGCTCAGGGCGGTTTCGATGCGCTGGCTGAATTCCTGCTGCTCGGTAGCGACCAGCTCGACGGCCCTGTGAACGTCGCTGAAACGGGCGTCATCAGACTTCTGTTTGTTGCTGAAAAGCGCGGACACGCGGCTGAAAAGAGACGGTTTTTCGTCGGCCACGTCCTCAAACTCAATCACGGTTTCGGTGGCTGCGGTAAACAGGTTGTCAGGATGCTGCTTGCGGTTTGCCAGCGGATTAGCGCCCGCACTGGCGCTGAACTGCAGCATTTCGGTGCCGAGGCTGGCCGGATCGTCGGTAACGGCGAGGCCGATCAGATACGCCTCGCCGGTGTCGGCAAACTCCGGGCGAATCTCCATTGAGGTGAAAAGCTTCTGCATGTTGCCGGTCATCGTGACCAGCTCATCCGTCGGGTTAATCACCGCGTACAGGCCCAGCTTGCCTTTCAGCAGGCCGTCACTGATTTCCTCGGTGTCCAGCGCATCGACCACACCGAAACGGCGAAACGCGCTGTCAGGCGTATAACCCTTGATGTGCTCCATGTTGATCACGGCGGTATAAACAGCCGGATCGTAATTGGCCGCCATCTGTTCCAGCCAGCTGCGCTCGATGGTGCGCCCGTCCGTGGTGGCACCTTCCACCCCGATGCGGAAACGCTTTGCTTTCTTTGCCATTGTCCAGGCTCCGGTTAGATAAAAACTCTGTGAGTCCCTATGTTTGCGGCGACAGGGGCACTGAAACAACGCGGCGACGTTGTACCGTAATTCACACAATCACGGACGGCAGAAAAGGAAACGGGCGGGCCGTATTTTGGGGCCATGACAACGACAATCGCCCCCGCAGACCTCGATCCCCGCAGGCAGGCTTTGCTGCTGCACTTTCAGGGATACCGCATCGCCCGCATTGCTGAAATGCTGGGAGAGAAACCCGCAACCGTTCACAGCTGGAAGAAGCGCGATAAGTGGGGCGAGTATGGCCCGCTTGATCAGATGCAGCTCACCACCGCCGCGCGCTACTGTCAGCTGGTCATGAAAGAGGTGAAGGAAGGAAAGGACTACAAAGAAATTGACCTGCTGGCCCGTCAGTCAGAGCGCCATGCGCGCATCGGGAAATTTAACAACGGCGGCAATGAGGCGGATTTAAACCCCAATGTCGAAAACCGCAACAGAGGCCCGCGCAAACCGCCTGAAAAAAACGTATTCAGCGACGCGCAGATCGAAAAGCTGCAGGACATCTTCCACAGCACGATGTTTGGCTACCAGCGCCAGTGGTGGGAAGCGGGCAATAAATACGCCGTCCGCAACCTGCTGAAATCGCGCCAGATTGGGGCGACGTTCTTTTTTGCCCGCGAGGCGCTGATCGATGCGCTCACCACCGGGCGCAACCAGATTTTTCTGTCGGCCAGTAAGGCGCAGGCGCACGTGTTCAAGCAGTACATTGTGGAATTTGCCCGTGAGGCAGATGTAGAACTGAAAGGCGACCCGATGACGCTGGCTAACGGTGCGTGCCTGTACTTCCTCGGCACCAACGCCCGCACGGCGCAGAGTTATCACGGCAACCTTTACCTTGACGAATATTTCTGGATCCCGAAATTTCAGGAGCTGCAGAAAGTCGCCTCCGGCATGGCGCTGCACAAGAAATGGCGGGAAACCTACTTTTCCACGCCGTCCAGCCTCACGCACAGTGCCTATCCGTTCTGGTCAGGCGCACAGTTTAACAAGGGCCGCGTCAAAGCCGACCGGGTTGATATTGATTTAAGCCACGCGTCGCTTGCCGCTGGCCGCCTGTGTGCCGACGGCCAGTTTCGCCAGATTGTAACCGTTGAGGATGCGGTACGGGGCGGCTGTGACCTGTTCGACCTGGAGCAACTGCGCACGCGCTACAGCCCCGAGGACTATCAAAACCTGCTGATGTGCGTGTTTATGGACGACCTCGCCTCGGTGTTCCAGCTTGCCATGCTGCAGAAATGCATGGTGGACAGCTGGGAAGTGTGGGACGACTTCGAAGCGCTGGCGCTGCGCCCGTTCGGCTGGAAAGAGGTCTGGATTGGTTACGACCCGGCGAAGGGTACGCAGAACGGCGACAGCGCGGGCTGCGTGGTGATTGCCCCGCCTGCCGTGCCGGGCGGCAAGTTCCGCATCCTTGAGCGCCACCAGTGGCGCGGGATGGATTTCCGCGCGCAGGCCGACGCCATTAAAACCCTTACGCAGCAGTACAACGTGACCTACATCGGCATCGACTCGACCGGCGTCGGCCTTGGCGTTTATGAGAACGTGAAAGCCTTTTTCCCGCAGGTGAAAGAGTTTGTTTACAACCCGACGGTCAAAAATGCCCTGGTGCTGAAAGCCTACGACACCATCAGCAGCGGGCGAATGGAGTTTGACGCCAGCCATTTAGATATCGCGCAGTCATTTATGTCCATCCGCAAGGCCACCACGGCCAGCGGCAACCGTCCGACCTATGAAACCAGCCGCAGCGAGGAAGTCAGCCACGGCGATTTAGCCTGGGCGACCATGCACGCGCTGGCAAATGAGCCGCTGCAGGGACAGGCGGCACACACGCAGAACATTGTGGAGATGTATTAATGAGCAAACGCAGGAACCGCACGCGCACACAGCCCGTGCAGCAGCCGGAACAGATGACCAGCACAGCCGCCTCGGAGGCGTTTACATTTGGCGACCCGATCCCGGTACTCGACCGGCGCGAACTGCTGGACTACGTGGAGTGCGTCATCAATGACCGCTGGTATGAGCCGCCCGTGAGCGTTGACGGGCTGGCGCGCACGTTCCGCGCCGCCGTGCATCACAGCTCACCCATCAGCGTGAAATGCAACATTCTGGCGAGTACCTTTATCCCGCATCCGCTTTTGAGCCAGCAGGCTTTTACCCGCTTTGCGATGGATTATCTGGTCTTTGCCAACGCGTACCTGGAGAAGCGAACCAGCCGTCTCGGCACCACGCTGAAACTGGAGCCATCCCTTGCCAAATACACGCGACGCGGGCTTGACCTTGACACCTACTGGTATGCGCATTACGGCCTGAACGCGGAGCCGTATGAATTCACAAAAGGCAGCGTGTTCCACCTGATGGAACCGGACATCAATCAGGAAATCTACGGCGTGCCGGGCTACCTGTCAGCCATACCTTCCGCGCTGCTGAATGAGTCGGCCACGCTGTTTCGCCGCAAGTATTACATTAACGGCAGCCATGCGGGTTTTATCATGTACATGACCGACCCGGCACAAAGCCAGCAGGACGTTGACAACATCCGCAGCGCCATGAAAAGCGCGAAAGGGCCCGGTAACTTCCGTAATCTGTTTATGTACAGCCCTAACGGTAAGAAAGACGGCATTCAGATTATCCCACTGTCAGAGGTGGCGGCGAAAGATGAGTTTCTGAATATCAAAAACGTGAGCCGTGATGACATGCTGGCCGTGCATCGCGTACCACCGCAGCTGATGGGAATAATTCCCAACAACACCGGCGGGTTTGGGGATATTGAGAAGGCCAGCAAAGTATTTGTCCGTAATGAGCTTATTCCACTGCAACAGCGAATGAAAGAACTAAACGAGTGGGTTAAAGAAGATGTTATAAAATTTAGAGACTATGATCTGACTTGATACTTAAAAAAGGGAGACCAACCTCCCTTTTTCTGAGGAAATAGCGCCATAGCCATAAAACTACATAAGCTAAATAGAAAGGTTAACTAATGATGAATCGGGTAAATTTATTTTAATTGTTGAAATTCTTCCAGAAGTTACCGTGTTTAGTAATGCCAAAATCCTGCTAGGTTCATCTCTTATAGTAGTTTTGCTGACTAAAAAACCCTCTATGTTTCTAAGATTAAATTTATTAGAACTGGCCTCAAGGCCGTCAATTAGGCCTTGCCGTCCTGAAGCGCGAAACCCCCTCATTACAACAGCATAACGTATATCAAGTTGAAAAAACTCATCCCTAGTTATTTCGGGGAGAAACTTTATGACAAAACAAAATAATGTTGTAATTCCCTCGTGTATCTTCATTCTGATATCTTCTTTTTTTGCAGCGCCCTCTTTGAACTCAACAAAATAAAGAACATCACCTGCGATAAATAAAGCATCAGGAGATTTTTCTTTACGTCCATGCTTATAACAAGGAGCGTGATTGACAACGGCATCGTAATTAAAACCAACCTCATCGGAAATTATGAAATTCTTACCGCCATCCGAATTAAAACTAAGATTAGTAATGGTTTCCATAGCATCAGGATAAACCTCACAAAGCTTATCAAATATTTTCTGACTTTTAGAAATCATCAAAGTCATCCTTATTTAAATCGTGTAATGGCTCAGCAAGAAGGTCGATAGCATATGAAACATTATCAGTGATATCTAAAAATGTTGTAAGAGCTTCATTTGGAAGTCTCATTGCCAAATAAAAACTATTTTCTATACTCAACTTGTCAGCAAAATGCTTTAAGGAATCAATAATATATGGGCTATGCGTGGTTATTATTATATCAACACCAGAGCGGACCAATTCGCATATTAGCTCACAATATAAAACCTGCCACTTAGGATGAAGATTAACTTCAGGCTCATCTAAAATTAATAAATTATTATCCTCTGCATGACCACCTTTGATTATCATGTCAAGTATGCCCAATGACTTAACGCCGGAAGCGATATTTGAAGACGAGATCACATAACCTTCTCTATTGAGTAGGAAGTCAAACTTTTCGCTATCATATGATATCTCACCATTAAAAGCCCTACTTATTCTCGCCGAGACCTGAGAATGAATGTCTTCTTCTGGTTCATGAAATAAATCATTATAAGCATATAAATTATAAATCGAATCACTCAGCTTATTACTTAAGTCCTTAATATGCAAAGGAACAGTAGCTCTTCCAGCAGCATCACCTTTGAATTCAAATAAAGTTTTTGACATCTGCACCAAATTATGAAACTGCATAATTGCCGGTGATTCAACATATGTAGCATCACTATATCCAAGTTCGTCATCAAACTCGAACTTAAATTTTGTATCACTCACCCAATTAATTTTCATCAAAGGTGATGCGCCGTCATTCACTATTACACTAGGCTTCAAAGCCTCAAATTGCCCCTTTGGAACTATCTCACCACGAAATTCAGAAAAAAACGCTTTGCTGATAGCCCTGTTCATTGCGTAAACCTTGTCATCAGGCTCTTCAATGATAGACCTCATTTTCTCGAGTTCTGTACTCGCACCAGAAAATGAAAGATTTGTCAGTTCGTTATTATCAAGCATCTGACTAAGCGTATTATAGCATTCAGCAAGTGTCGTATTAGTGTCCATTTTAATTTGAGAAACTAATTTTTTTGGGTGAAACAAATCCCTTATTTTAGTATGAGTAGAAACATTTATACTCCTCCTAATTATAGAAAAGTATAGAACCTCAGCAATCGAGAGGAGTCTGTCATCCTTGTCTTCTTCTAAATCGAATTCATATCGGGCAATGGCTTTAACAATTGAAAAAAGTATCTTTCCAACTGTACTTTTTCCAGTGTCGTTCTCACCAGTAATGACTGTCAAGCCACCTATGTGGACATGAGCATCCTGTATAGTCCCGAAATTTTTAACCTCAATATCCATAAAATTCTCTTGAATTGAGCAAATAATGCAGTGATTTTATCATTCAAAGATAGACTAAAGATAGTATGAGATCTCTATAGGTAAACCTATAAACACATTACAAAAACCCCTCTATTTCTATAGTTCTATAGCACAAAGCCTTAGCGCGCGCTCGTAGCCCCGCCACGCCTGCGCGCTTTATGTAGTGATTTTCATGCACCTGCATGACATACGAGAAAGCCCGCCAGTACTGGCGGGCCGGAGGGTAAACGATCCTTTCGGGATCATGCGATTTCATGCAGCATAGACATGCACCCACGCGCAAACGGTCAGAACAGAGGAAAGGTGTCTCCGGATTCGACCGCTTTGGGCTTTGGCGGCGGCCTGAGTGCGTACCTGATCAGGTATTCCCACCCATCCCAAAACTTAGTTGGATGTGGCAGCGTGAATACAAAAACGCCGTCGAATGTCCGCCCCAACCAGTAACCGCCGCCGCTTTCTTTGGCGCGCTGAAAGAAAATAAACTCACCTTCTTTGTAATTCTCCAGTACCTGACCGTGATAGACAATTCGATAATCGCTGTCTTTTCGCCCCATACCGAACCACCTTTCCTCGAAAAGAGGGTGCTTAAAAATCCTTTACCTAATTTTGGTCAGTGATTTTTTCAACTTCTCCAGTTTGTATGTTTACGCGAGCCGTAACTGTATTTTTCACGACTGCGCCGTAACCGTTCTTCCCACGAAAAGAGGTTTTAACAACAGCATGGGGATTATCATTCAGAATAAAACTGTAAGTCGTTGAAACATGCTCATATGACGATTCATCATTCATGCTGTCTTTAATAAGTTTTTCGAGCGGCCTGTATGAAGCATCCCACGCACTTATATTTGACTGAAAATGATCAAAATTAACTTTCTTACTTAATTCAGAAGGCGCGCGCTCAAATTCTTTATAGCACCAGTCTAAAACGGTTCCGAGCGGCAAATCACCTGATTTGGTCATGCTGTATTCGCTAAGACAGGCGTACATGTTATTTAGACCATTATTATTCATTGATTTTGAATTAATGAAATTTGTAACAACAGCGTGTCTCTCATCCTTGTCTTTTATACGATACTCTGACAACTTCAAATCATTATATTGAAATTGTCTTTGCTGCACACCCTCAGATTTCTCAAGTGCATTTCTTTTATCAGGATCCGGCAGCATAGAAGCGCCTGCAATCAGAGACACAAAACCCAATCCAAAATAAACTAATGACGCCTTTTTCCTGTCTTTCATTTTTACAACAGACGGTTTGATCAAACCAACTAAAAAGAGTACAAAAAAAGCAAAAGAAAAAATAATTAATACTTTGTCCATAATTCCCCATAGGCATGATTAAAGAAATATTCTGGTCTATGTTAACAACACCTGCCATATGTATGTAACTAATCATGGATTTTCTCTAACGCCTCGCACTGCTCGTTGTTCAACCGCGCCAGCGCCAAAAACCAGTTTTTGACGCTGGCGCGGTTATCAGTGCTGCCAGCTGTCGTCTTCCCGGACGGCTTGTAAAATTTCCATCACGCCTTTTTTTTCTTCATCCAGCTTTAAGCCTGACAGCTCGACGCCGTTCGCACTGCCTTTGCGGATTCGGATAGCCATTTTTGGATATTGAGGCTGCAAATTTTTTATGATTTCTGACTCAAGCGCCTCAATAGTCTCCTGGCTAACCTTTTGTTGCTTGTCGATCATTATTTCAATACGCATCCCCTCCCCCCTTTCTTACTCTGATACTTCAATCGAACGGGCGTATTCGTGACTCCTGACCTTTTTCATTAGCTCGTCGGTCAACTCAGAAACCCACTGTATCGCCAGGCTCTTTTCATCTTCACTGCATTCACTCGATGCAACCAATTTAAGAAACAAATCAATACGTTGCAATTTCAAAGATTCAAAAAAATAATCCTGCATAACATTTACTCTCTTCAAACAACTGTACATAAACACAGTATATTAGGATGTTCTGAAAGTGAAATGTTTTTTTACTTTCCGCCTTACTTTTTGTGCGCTTCGCTTTCCGCCTTCTGCGAGTTGTCCGCCTTAGCCCTTTCAGCAAGGCTATTGAAACGGCTAAGTATTTCGTCTTTACGTGAATTGTCATCTTTGTTACTGAATGGCCGCACCAAGTCGCCGTAACAGGTGCTGCGGAACATTTTTCCTGCAATTTCTGTCTGCGTGCCACCTATCAGGCGCACGGCCAGACCGCGGCTGATGTTTTCTCCGCTTAAATCTCTGACCTGGCCGATGACGTTGTCACACGCGGTCTCTATTTTGTCTGTACGCCGCAGCACTAAGTGTTTTTTATCCGGCTTTTCTGCCCTCAGTCGGGCCAGCAGCCGCCGCCGTTCTTTACGACTCATCCCAATGAAGTCTATTTCTTCCACCCTTTCCGGCGGGTTTGAATCCCCAGATCTCAAACGCCCCGTACAGTTATTGACAGAACTCCGAGAGGGCGCGGGCGCGCCCTGAAGGTCAAAACCAAAATCAACGGCACGTTTCGGAACAATCTTCCACTGTGCCAGACGGGTTAAAATCGGCGTGTCTGCGCCAACCTCAGTTGCGTAGACGCCCTTGATGCGCACTGTCTCCTCACCGTATTCATTCAGCTCATCGCCCGGCTGATACCATGTGCGCACGGCCAGCTCATCACGACGCACGAACGGGCCGCCCTGCGCGTTAACGTATGCCGCCCAGTCGCCCACGTCTGCCGCGTCGTGCGCAGCGGCAAACTCCACGCTGAGGCCGTGGGCGGTTACGGTGTCATCCATGCGGCGCAGCTCGCGGTAAACCGTGACCGGCGCGCCACCTATAAACTGAAACTGTCGGATGTGCCAGCGGGCCGCCCAGGCAGAAACGGCGGGCGCGGTTTCTTTCAGCTCTTTGCCGCTTTCGTCGTCCAGATCACCATCCAGCGCGTAGCCGTCGATATTCTTTGAAATGTACTTAGCAACGTAGCCCGTAGCGCTGCCCTTATCAGGATCGATGGCCTCGGCATGAAAGCGCGCTTTACGGGCTTTATCCGTGGTCAGCTCGTTGCTGTCCTGCTGGAAGGCATAATCACGGATTGTCTGGCGCACCTGATCCGCATCTTCGGGACGCATAAACATCAGCATGTGCCAGTGTGGCGTTGCGTCGTGATGGGGTTCAGCAACGCGAATGCCAAAAATTCGAATGTCATCACGGTGCAGCTTTGCGCGGATGCGCTGCCAGACGCTGCAGAGGTAACGCTGCGTATCTGCGGGGCTGGCACCATTCCATTTGCGGTTACGATGGCCGGTTTTGATTGTGGCGTGATAGCGTGACGGCGCGGTCAGCGTGTAAAACTCGCCGACATAGCCCAGCTCATTACAGATATTTTCAAAGCCGCGAATGCGGGTCATCAGCTCACAGCGACGGATTGCCGGATTCGCCACGCTGCCGTCGTATTTTTCAATCAGGCTGATGCGGTTGCCTTCCTCGTCTTCCAGTTCCATGCCCTTTAAAAACTCACGGGTGCGGCGTTTCTGTTCCCGCCATTCTGAAACCGTCATTCTGCTGGCATAGGGGGTGTGCTTTTTGCTGACGTTAGCCAGGGCAATCTGCAGGTGTTCCCGCCATGACGCAGCCACGCGGCGCAGTCGCCCCGTCCACCATTTTTCAGTCTGCATACGCAGCACGGCGGGCGTGACTTCCTCCGGATCAAAGAAACGGGACGTCACCTTATCCCACAGTGGCGGCGTCTGATTAAATTCACGGGTGATGGCCGCCGCCGTCATGTAGACGCGGTGCGTGTATTTATAATCTGACTCATCAGCTGCCTGCGCGTGTGCCTGTACCAGCTCGGCCAGAATGAAACTGGCAATATCACCGGCCAGCAAATCCACATCGGCGCGCGACATATCAGCCAGGCGGTTAAAACGCTTCATCAGCTCCCACAGCTGGCCCCCGGCACGCGCTGCGCCAGTCTCTTTCGGGGCGTTATGTGTCAGCAGGTTAAAAGTGCTGGCATCCATAGTCTTAACCCGGTATTGCTCGTTAACGCATTCAACACGCGGCAATGTGCGCTCAACGAAAGTTTTCGTTAAGTACGCATTGGCGCGGGCAATGCCCTGTGATTTTTCCAGCTCGTTCATGCGACGTTTGACGTCGATTTGAATCAGCGTCGGCTGCTGTTCAAGCAGCTCCTGCGCACGCACTAAAGCCGCAATCATCTGACTGCGGCTGTGCATTTCCTCATAAGTGGGATAAGGGCTGGCGATGGCTTCCCGTGGGGCATTCCACGGGTAAGCGTAGTGCTCGATCACTCGCACACCCCTGCATAAACACTGTTGCAGACACCTTGATCAGTGGCGGTTGCCAGCAAATCGAACTGACTGCCTCCACGGGTTGTCAGCGCCCAGTCCCGGTAAGTTTCAATACCGTGAGATTCAACTGATATAAAATCTATTCTGCGCTCTGCCTTGCGCGGATCCTGTGTTGACGGGAAAAACGTGGAATTGCCACGGCGTGAACAACGCGCAACAAGTTTCTCCCATGCTGCTACACGTGCTATCTCTTCTGGCCAACGGCTGAAAATTTCTGCCAGCTCTGACTTGCGGGCATGGATGCACGGCATACATCCTACGCGGCTGCAGCCTTGCTCGTAGAGAGGGTTAGGCTTGATTCCGTGGCGACGCGCCAAAGCAAAAACATCTTCATGTTTCCATTTCAGGATAGGCCGATAAATTGCCAGGCCCGGGCCAATGTCAAACCCCTCTTCCCATGGCTCCAGCATCGCGCGCTGTGGTGATTCCTGCGCACGGACACCCTGCCATGAGATAACTTTTTTCCCGGCAGCTATTAAGGGATCAACTATCTGCACTTTTATTGGCTCATGCTTCAGTTCGAAGGTGCAGAAACGGGCTTTAGTTGAAGGAAAACGCCCTTTCCATAAGCACAAATCAAGGAAAGGAATGCCCGTGGGTTTGAGTGTTTCAAGCGCTAAAGCAACAGCGGATAGCGCACGTTCAGAAGTAAATCCACACTCCTCAACCAGGGAAACAGGCCATTTTTCCGCGATAAACTTGCGCTTGTTTTCAATGCGGGAAGTGAAATCAGCCTTAACACGCTTAACCGGCCCCAGCTTCGATTCCAGATAATCCAGATATTCCATGGTCTGCGGGTGCTCATGACCGGTGTCTGCAAATGCCGTCTGAAACTCAACACCGGAATCAACAGCCAGCAACCAGTCAGCAAGGCTGTCTTTTCCGCCAGATATGCTGACCACATTCATGACGTTCTCACCAAAGCAGCGTTTGTCGATCATGCGACCACCTCCGAAGATGCTGCAGGGTCAAAACCAATCCAGACAACAGGACGGCGCACTGCGATAATTTCTGCCGCGCTTTTGCCGTCACCTGCAGCCACACCAACCGCTCGGGCAGCCCTGACGCTGGTCAGTTCGTAGGCATTGAAAAGCGTGCGTGTAAAGTCGGTATCGCTGTTTGAAGCGATGACCGGGCAGCGCTCTGACACGCTGGTTAACATGCTGGCTAAGTCCTGCTGCGCGGCCTTATCAAATCCGCCTGCGTGGTAGTCGCTAAACGTGCCGTCATAGGGCGGATCGCAATAAACGACGTCGCCGGTCTGTATCATGCTCAGCGTCTCGCGGAAATCAGCACAGACAAACGTTGCACGGTGTGCTTTGGCTGCGAAAGTTTCGATTTCTTCCAGGGGGAAATAAGGTTCAGAATAGTTTCCGTAGGGGATATTAAATTTACTCTTGCGGTTGTAACGGCAAAGGCCACGGTAGCCGTGGCGGTTCAGGTAAAGGAAGTGTGCGGCGCGCTCAAGTAGAGTTAAAGCCGGGTTATGATTAAACGCTTCGCGGATGCGGTAATAATCCTCTGCCGTTTTATTTTGGGTAAACAGGCTCATCGCCACCACGATAAACGGGCGCGTGTGTTCTTTAATGTGGCGGTAAAGATTTATCAGGTCAGGATTAACGTCAGCCACTAAATAAGCCGGGTAATCCGTAGCCATCATAACGGCGCAGGAACCGGCGAACGGCTCAACGAGGCGCTGCCCCTGCGGCAGATGATTAATCAGCTCAGGCATCAGGCGGGTTTTGTTGCCCGCCCATTTGAGGATCGTACTCATACAGCACCGCCTTTGTAATGGGCGCTTTTCAGCTCGATGATCTCCTGACAGGTTACGCAGTGAGTAACGCCCTGCACGGCGCGGCGACGGGCAGCCGGTATCGCCTCATCGCAGGCCAGGCAAAAGAACTCACCAGCCCCGGCGGGCTGGCGACGTGCATTAGCGAGATTGCGCTGCAGTTCTTCCTCAACGCGCGCCTGGACTAAATCCATTGAATCGGCCATTAGTGCAGCTCCCACGCCTGATGCTCAAAACGTTCTGCCTCTTTATCCAGCAGCTCAATAATTTCCGATGCGCTCATTTCTTGCTTACGGGCATGGATGACCAGCGCCGCAATGCGGACTGACACGGCCAGCGCATCATCGCTGCGCTGTTCTGTTTTGGCCTTGCTCAGCAGAGCATTTAATGTGTCTGCGTCGGCTTCAAAATTACGGGTTTGGGTATTTCTCATCGTCCAATTCTCCAGATTCAGGCAAAGGAATGCCCGGCGGGTTTACGCCATTAATTTTTTGAGTCTTATTTACTCAGGTAAAAAACAGTCTGCGGTAGAAAGCTGTCGGGGCAGAATCTTTCCCCAGCGCGCCATTTTATTCATCGCCATGATGATTAATTCGCGGCGGTATTCGTCGAAGTATTCAAACGGCTTTCCGATTTCCTCCTGTGAAAATGTTTTAGGATTTTCGCGGTTAGCCAGGGTTAACACGCAAAATTTAAAATCGTCATTCTGACGGTTGAAATAACGCAGCGACGGGTTAGCGTTATTGTCACGCTGCTGCCGCCAGCTTTTCCGAAACTCATCAAACGACATTTTGTTAACAGCATCAGCACGATTGCCCGTTGAATGAGTTTTGGCAAAAGATGCCGGGCCTTGCTGTGCGGTTGTGTTGCCTGTTACTCGCTGCATGTTACCCCCTGAATAAACGCGCCATGAAACCGGCAGGTTTGCGCTTGCTGGTCAGCCCCTGTAGCAGTTGCTTTTGGCTGTTGCACGGATGCCAGGGCTTGCCGTTCTCACCCATGATCCAGCCGTTGCCGTAGGCTACGGACGGGCTTTGACGCTTAAGGCGTGATGCCAGTGAAATTGTCGTCAGTCCCTCAGCTCAGGCCAATGGATGCGCCGAGGCCGCTGATCGCGTCTACGGTTGATGCCATAGTGGGATTGGAATGAATGCGGGCCTGTACTGCTATAGCGGCCAGACTCAGGCAACGAATGCCGGTATTAACGCTTTGCATCAGGCTGCGGCGACAGGAAGTGCTCAACGCATCCTGATTCACTGCACCGGCTGCCAGCTGCCCCACTTCTGCCGTGGCCTTCAAAACGTAGGCAGACAACTTTTCCTCGGCGTGTTCGTTCATTGGTACGCAAGGCAAACAATGTAGCTGTGCCAGCGCACCATCCATTAAGGTTGCATCTTCGGTCAGGTCAGTGAGCAAAAGCATTTCCGCAACGGTCAACTGGTGCGGCTGCTCAGGGTTCAGCTTATTGCGCAGGGTCTGCACGTTCATATCTGCAGCCTGTGCCAGCTCTTTCATATTGTGAGACAGGGCGAATCTACGGCAGGCCTCGTCAAAGTGGAGATGTGTGGACACACGAAAATCAAACATGATTAATCCCTTTCAATATCCCAATATGGATACATCAGCCCTGCATTGTGATTTCGCAGCCAGAAGCGGCTTCGATAGTGAGAGCAACCATGTTGATTTCGATAAGCCCGTTTAAGCCCTCCTTCTTCCTGATGGGCAAACGGTTCTCGCGGTACATCTGGCGAACGGTACCCTCCTTGTATCCAGTGCGACGGCAGAACTCTTCAACAGTAATGTACGGTTCTGAAATCACGAGATTGATTGAAGGGCGCATTGAAAGTTTACGGGTCATGATGCACTATCCTCTGTTGAGTTCTAGCCAACTCTATTTATCTCTATTAAACACACCTCGTTACGACGAGTGAATATTAGGATCTCAAATTGGAAAGGTCAACGAAAAATTTTACGAGTCGTAAAGTACCAATTCTGCCAGAGGGGGGGAAAGAACCCGTTGAACGCATAGTCAAGGCATATGGGCTTTCATCAAGACAAGCGTTGTGCCGTCACCTCAACGTATCTCAAAGCACTATGGCTAACCGTATAATGCGCGGGAACTTTCCTGCCGATTGGGTGCTAATTTGCTCCATGGAAACGGGTGCCTCTTTGGAATGGCTTACTTATGGCACAGGCAATCCAAATATCACAGACCAAGATATTGCATCTACAAAAATCGAACTAAAAAAAATCTCAAATGGGATATTTTCATCATCTAATTGGGTTGAATATGACGCTCAGCTCTTACCAAGTGATGTTAAAGCCCCACTGTTAGTAAATTTCGAGAAACAGAATTATTTAGTTGATATGACCGCCGCAGAAATCACCGACGGGCTGTGGCTCATCGAGATTGATAAGCTCATTAGCGTTAAAGAGCTGTACCGTTTTCCTGGCGGGCGCATCCGCGTTGAAAATGGCAAAGCTTCATTTGAATGCAAGGCAGACGACATCAAGGTCTTGGGTAAAGTCGTTGCCCGCACTGAGTACTATTAAAGGCAAAGCATGGCGATAAACAAATTACCCAACGGGAAATGGCAGGCACAGGTTTTCCCAAACGGCCGTGACGGCAAAAGGATTCGCCGCCAGTTTGCGACGAAGGGCGAAGCACAATCCTATGAGAAGTTCGTTAAAGAGCAGGCTCAAGATAAGCCCTGGCTGGGAGAGAAAGCAGATAAGCGGCGGGTAATTGAGCTGGTTGAACTGTGGTTCAACACGCATGGTATCACCTTGGCGGATGGCGAGAAGCGACGAACCACAATGGCGTTCGCCTGCGAGGCTATGGGAAACCCACTCGCAACCGAGTTTAACGCAAAAATTTTTGCGTCCTACCGCGAGCAGCGGTTAAGCGGAAAGATCACCCGCTCGAATCGAGTGAAGACGGTAACGCCTCGCACGGTGAATTTAGAATTGGCTTATTTCCGAGCGATGTTTAATGAGCTGCGCCGTTTGGATGAATGGACCGCGCCTAATCCGCTTGAGAATGTGCGCGAGTTTAAAATCAGTGAGTCGGAAATGGCGTATCTGACTATTGAGGAAATCAAAACCCTTCTCTCCGAATGTGAGAACAGCCGCTCTAAGGATTTAGCTACTATTGTAAAAATCTGCTTAGCAACCGGAGCACGATGGAGTGAGGCCGAAGGCTTAAAGGGAAATCAAATCCGTGCCGGTCAGATTATCTTCGTGAAAACTAAAGGCAAAAAGAATCGAGCGGTTCCGATCACAGATAAACTAAAGGCTGAGCTGCCATTATGCAGAAAAGCACAATCACTTTTTAAACCATGTTACACTGCTTTCCGTAAGGCGATGCAGCGAGCAGGCATTGAAACACCATCTGGACAATTAACGCATGTTTTGCGTCACACATTCGCCTCTCATTTCATGATGAATGGCGGTAACATCCTTGTACTTCAACGGATCTTAGGACATACAGACATTAAAGTGACAATGCGTTATTCTCATTTCTCTCCTGAACACCTTATAGATGCAGCATATTTGAACCCATTAACTAAAATATAGGAATTATAGTTTTCGAAATATTTATTAATTAAGCACATTGACTTTTAAAATTCAAAACCAGTCATCTTCATCTGCTTCATTGTGATGCGTTGTTTTAGCTAATGCATAACCTAAAATTTGCGTATCCTTAGGAAATAATTTCGAGCTAGCTAAAATTGTTGCTACAGCATTCATTTGAGTGCCAGATGTAATTATGTCATCAATTATGATAATTGTAGACTTATCAGGAACTACCTTTGCATCCTTGAATACAGCCATAGTGTTTAGATGTGTTTCAATTTCACGTCTTCCACCAACTACATGAGATGAGGGTGTAGGCCAAAACCTGTCTACAATATATGCATTAATTAAAGTGAAATCGATGTCTCCTTCTCTCTTTGAATAATAACCATATTTCACCCACTGATTAATTAACACATTAATAGGAAAACTTTCATTGCACTCAATTGGAGCTGAAGGTGGGACGGGAACTAAATAGACATTCCCATGGATATTTTTCTCCTTCACCCAATCTTTAAATATTAAATAGTGCGCCCACATTAAATTTTTAAACGGTTTACCTTCCCCAATCGACCCATTTTTATTATAAAACTTAATCGCAACCTTAGCTTCGATTTCATCATCACTAAGCTCTTTTGCAACTTTGATAGATCTTTGAACTTCGAACCAGATATTTATTCTTTGTTCAACACCACCCCATTCATTCGGATTCGACCAGTACTCATTAGAATACCCGATACTCTCAGCAGGTATTAGCGTAACTTCAAGATCAGCCCTATTTAAATTCTTATGATTAACGGAAAAATCATGCTCAATAAAACTTAAACGACCGGCCATAAAATCATTTACGGCATTTTTAAGCTCATCTAATGAAGTGCAAATCTTATTAGGCTTGGTCCAGTCGTTATAAAAACTTACAACTTTTTTATCTAAGCGCGCCAAGAGTATTGATGAAAAACTCTTCATATGTGCAAAGTAAACATCTTTAGCACTGTCACCGATGACTAAAACTTCCTCATAATCATCATATAAATCATAATCATCAACGCAAGGTTTATGTTGGGAACCATAAACTTTGTTTTCATGTATATTTATTTTGAAAAAATCTAAGAGAGTTAAACAATAGTTTTTAGGCGAATCTGAGAAAATATAGACATGTAGGCCATCTTCATTCGTCAAGAGATTTATATAATCTATGATACCGTCAAATTTTTCAAAAACATTAACGCCTCCACTAATTATTCTCTCGCAAATTACACTTCTACCTGCGGGAGTTCTGAGGTAAGGTTTGCATTGCTTAGTGCTTAAAATAGTTTCATCCAAATCAAATATAATTGCTTTCATGCTATAAATCCTTTTACTTTTTAATCATCTAATTAACTTAATATTCTTTTTATACTTCGCCAACCATAAATACTCATTTTCGTAAATGTTATTTTCAAGAACATAAACATTTTTACTTTGCTCAACGCAGGTCCGAATGGCATGCTGAGTGCCACTTTTATCTCCTGCTCTAGCAACAATGATCCCTTCCCTAGATAGGCTCACAGTGGTGAGATTCCTATTAGCAAAATAGGAGCCCTGTGTTTTTATCCCCATAGGATATTCAGAAATTAAAAGATGTTGAGATGCAATCTCTTCTTGTAGATTTTTATTTTCTGCTGGATATGACACTGTTAAAGGCGTACCTAACACTGCAATCGTTTTCATTCCAATTTCAATCGCAACTTTATGTCCTAGAGTATCCGAGCCTTTGGCCAATCCGCTCACTAACACCTCAAAACCAGCATTTTTCAATCTTTTGATAGCATTGATTCCTTGCTCAATGTATTGAGAGGCATCTAAATTTCTAGTACCTACAAATGCAATACTTCTCTTCAATGAAAAGATTTTTTTGTCACCTCGGTAATAAATTATGGGCGGAGCACCATAGACGCCCTTCAATGCTGCTGGATAATCTTCATCGGCAATGTTTAAAACGCCAAAATTATAAGGGATTTTTGAAAAAACTCTATCGAGGTGAGTGACGATGTCTTTTTCTAATGGAATCATAGAAAAATAATTTCTATACACCCCGCGAATTGAACCAAAATTATTAATTAATTCTGAAAGATCACTATTTGCTTTCTTTGAACCTACGCCTATTTTTTTTGCCAAGATAAGGGCTGCATGGCACCAAGCATCAATTTTATGATCGTTAAGCTTTAAATTACTGTCCATTATTCACCCATCAATGTCGCTCCTGAAGCTCATATATTGCACCAGTTCCATCAGACATTGATAATTTTTTAATTTAAAACACATAAAATATCAAGATATTTTTATGTAAATTTCACTACAAAGAAAAAAAAACCAATCACCATTAATTAACCAATTGATTTTAAAGCATTTTAATTAATAAGTTCGCCCCTCCCCTTACCAATCAAGATTAAATGATTAGTTAAATTTAACTTAAGTTCATCCAAACTTCATTTTAAAATAAATCAAGGCATATGATCTTACATGCATTTCACGCAACAACAGCATAGTGGCAGCAAAATGGCAGCAGACCGTAACGGTATTCAGCGATTTCTGCGTCTATTTGGTTTAATGAAAACTTTAAAATCAGTAAGTTACTGTTTTGATTGATTTCGTTTGGGGACTCATAATCACTTGCTCACTGACTTAAGTCTAACGAAAATGAAGCTTGTAAGGTTAGCCAAAATTTCAAAATGACTTGTTGAGGTAACATTCAATTTTTTTCGCTTACATCGATAAACAGGCTGCAGCAAAACACGATATTACTGTGAGGCATTTAAAATTGTAGATATAAATCCTGCATTTAAAATTAAACCCACTTACTATATCTTGCATAAAGATAAGCAACGATACCGCCCCAGGAAAAGACAAACCCCATTTGGTAAAATGGAACAAATCGCACAATAAAATAAGCGCCAACAACACTGACTATAATCGGCACAAGATAGAAAAAAGATTGCAGCAAACATACAATAAAAGCTTCATTTACTCAAACTCCATCAAAGCCTCAGCTATTTTATCAAAGTTGTAATGGCCACATTAAAAACTTCACAATAGCGAAATTTAGCTTTTTCCATTTACCACACATATAATTAACTCAACATTTCACCCACAAATTTATCCCTTCGGCTCAATTCCCCTTGCCTTTAATGCCTCCCTCGCCAGATTCTTCAACCAGTTTGCCAGACTAATTCCTTCTTCAGTTGCAACCTCATTGAGCTGTTTTTTCAAGGCAGGATCAATGCGCATTTTAAATTGTGGGGACTTGCCTCCACCTTTTGGTTTTTTTTCACGCATTATTATTGACATGTGGCTACCTACTCCCTCAGTTTAGCCTTATAAAAGACCACACTAACACGAGGTCTTTTAAGAGAGCAACGCTCCGGCAGTGATGCAACACATACCGGAGCGTTTAACCACAACGTTCAGTGTTAAGGAACAACGCTATGGCTAATACCGATAGTAACACAACCGCCCATCATCAAATCGTGGACATTCAGCCAGTTATCGAATCTGCGATCTCAAACCTCTTGAAAACGCCGCTCGGCACCACGCACGATCTCTTTCAGGTGCTGGATACGTGCGTGCGCTATGTCGATGCCCTGGTGGAATGTAACGAGCTCGCAGCTCGCATGGCGCTATGCGGTCGCCTGCTTGCTGCACTGGAAGTCCTGAGGGTTCTGTTGGACCAGCCACTGCCAGAACACCTGATTGAGCGCCTCACAGTGGAGAAAGGTGATGACAAAGCCTGTCGCACCAAGGATTTGATAGACTCGGAAGAGATGCGGCAATATTGCAGCGCTTTAACGTTAGTATTGCTGAATCAGCAGGCCCCGGCAGACTTGCAAAAACACATCACCGGCTTGTTATTCCAGATGGTTAACATCATGGCTGATGACTTAACCGCGCCGCGCTTTGTGCGAACAGAGTCGGGGCTAGTGATGATTGAGAGCAAATTTACACATATCGTTCACTGATTTTGGACCCTTCCCTTCTTCCGCAGGGAAGAAGGGAATTCGCATGCAAAATTTAAAATCTCACTGTTGACTCACTCTCAGTGCCAAAATGCTTTATAGCCCTGAGTTTTCTTCTGCCGAAAATACCGCGACGATTCATCTCCATTCACTGGACATATATTTTGTCGTGCTGACACTCCTGGAATCTTTTCATTCCCGTACAGTTATTGCCATTGTCCCCAAGGGCCCGCGCCCTACCCGCCGTACAGTTATTAACAGCACGCCCAGAGAGCGCTGTCGCGCCCTTAAACATCAACGGCGCGCTGGCCTTCAGCCTCATCTCCCAGCCATCCCATCCAATCCACATTCATAAAAAAACCCGCTTTCGCGGGTTGGGCTTACAGCAGCTGCGGTGAGGGGTTATTGCTGCCTTTTGCCATCATCGGAACCGTATTGATCTGCGCCGGTTCGACGATAATCCCGGACACGCTCTCCAGGGTTTTAAAGGTACAACTGCAGTTAATGTTCTGGCACTGGTGATAGCGTTCTTTCGTCTCTTTCGAAACGTAGCGACTGCTTTTCGTATGGGCGGCGGTCTGACATTTTGGGCAATGCATCATGGTGGTTCTCCTCTCTGGCATACGATAACATTAGCCAAAGACTAAACAAAAAGCAACTAAAATTAGACTTAATCTAACCCGCCTGTTTTTCCACTAAGACGTAATCCACGTTTTCAACCATCAGCTCCAGGTTCAACAAGGTGGTAAATCCACTTTTATCGAGGCTATGCACAATATTGGTAATCAGCCATTTTTGATTATCGATGACCGATTTAAAGCCTTGGGCTTTGACCGGCGTTTCAGGAATCAGCTTTGCAGCGCCCAGTGCCAGTAGGATCTTCAACGTAGCCCGGTTACGTTGCAGATCCTGCCACTTCGCTTTAGCCGCCTCCTCTGCTTCCTCCTGGCTACTGAAATGCGTATTCAGTACGAACAGCTTCTTATTGCTGCCAAAAACATAGGTTTTTCCCGGGTCTTGTTGCCCGATTGTGGGGATATTTTTGGCCGCCGGATGGACAGGGTTCAGTGTCGGTGTTGCTGGCGGTATCGTGTTGACGGTTATCCCTTTCTGCTGCGCCTTTTTCTGATCGTACCATTTTGCTTCAACGCCACTGTAATCGTCGCGCTTAAACAATTTGTACTCATACTTATCGCCATCCTGTCGGTTCAGATTCAGGAGTGGAATCGGCTTTCCGCTCACGGTCACGCCCTGCCCGGGGGGAAAGAACAGTAGCGTCTTATCTTTTATTGCCGCCACCGCGCCAACCAGCATAGCCAGCCGGGTAATGAACGTGCCGTCCGTTTCCTGCGTCTGATCGATATGCTTAATTTTTTTTTTGGCTATCTCCGGCCGCACGTCGGAGGTAAGTCCGTTACGTTTCGCGATTTTGTCCACAACCTCGCCAACCGTCATGTCTGGATATGAATCAGTGATTTTAACATCGAGCGAACCGCTAAAATCGGCGCTTCGGGCGACAACCGTTATCGTGTCCGGCGCGCCCTGGTAGGTGACCTGATCAATGATGTAGGAGCCTTTATCTGCAAGCGGCTGCCCCTTCCAGCCTATCTCTAAGACCACTTTTGCGCCAAAGGGCGGCATGACCAACTGGCCGTCACTGTCGTCGAGCACCAGGTCCAGCTGATCGACCTCCAGGCCGCGGTTGTCCGTCAACTTCAGAGAAATCAGCCGTGGGCGAATATCTTCCGTTTTATCCTTCGTCTCAATTTTGATAGTAAAGTCCGGCGTAGGCGCAACGCGCAGGGGCACCGGAATCGGGACGATATCGCTCATCTCAGCGCCCTCCATTCAGCGCAGAAGTGGCGCTGTTGATGACAGAGCCGACCCGTTGCGCTGCGTCGCTGGCCCGGTTTTGCAGTTCTTCCGCCTGCCTTTTTAAGTCCCCGAACATACTGGTTAGTGAATCGTCTACCCGCATCAGGTTGAGGGTAAAGCCTATCTTGCGCGCGCTGCCGTCGCTGTAGAACTCCGTATGCGTGGCCGAGAAATCCGTCACAACAAACATGCCGTAAATAATGCCATTGCCGCCAATCAGCGGCCACGCCAGCCCTTCATCGGCCATGGCCTTCAGCGCCAGCAGCGTGACATTGCCGCCGGTGATTTCAGGCCGGAGCTCGCCAGACAGCTTGATTTTATCGTCGCCGCCGCCCAAAAACTGGGTCGACTCACGACGCCCCACGCGGCTGTTTTTTGCCCAGCGATAGGTAATGTCATGCTGTAAATTGTCGAAGGGAAGGGTTTGCCGTACAAACGGCATCATGCCTAATATCATCATCATGGTTAATTAATCCAGACTAAACATGGAGTTATAGCTATGGTCAGACGTGGGCCATGGCGATGCAGTGGAATACTGCGCAACGGCCTGTCCAATCGCCTGAGGCTCACCTGTCGCATAGATATTGTTGGTGACCGTGTGCTGACGGTTATCCACGTTTGAATTGTTAACCGAGGGCAAAGGCTGATTGAGCGTGCTGTTCAGGCTGGCGCGCGATGCGGCCGGACGGGCATCCGCGTTATCCTCATCCTCTTCATCCTGCTCACGCATTTTGGGCGGAGGCAGCTTGTCTTTCACCTTGTCAGATTTCTCATCGATGATGCCAAGCTTGCCCAGCACCCAGTCAATGCCGCCTCGCAGCTGATTCAGGGCTTCACCGGGTAATTTGAGTGCTGTCGCCAGCATATTGCCGAAGCGCTGTCCCATCTCACCTGCCGAGGCCAGTTCCTGCTGAGAAAACTTCACGGGTTCCAGCAGCTTTGAGAACCAGGCCCCCAGCTCGGACACTTTATTGCTGAACCACTCAAATACCGGCTTCAGCGGCGCGAACGCGTCGCTTATCGGCCCCATCGCCGCACTGAAGCCCTGAGCGATGCCGCTGATAAAGGCGCTAATCGGTTCCCAGTACTGATAAACCAGCATGGCCCCCGCCGCGATAGCGGCACCAAGCACCACCACCGGCAGCGTGATCGCTCCCAGCGTGGCCGTAATGGCGCCGCCGATGATGGCAAATGCACCGCCCAGCAGCTCCACGCCCGCCATAATGGTGCTCAGCCCGCTAATGACCGGCCAGGCAATGTTCCCGACGCTGGCCAGGGAATCCACCAAGGTCAGCCCACCGGCCGCCAGCGTCAGCAGGCTGTCAGAAAGTTGAGGATTGATATTCATGACGCCGGTCAGAACGGACTGAACGGATAAGCCGTCCTGACTGATAGCTTGCAGGTTAGTATCCACAGAGGCATCTGCTGCAGGCGGCTGGGCTGCGGGCGACTGAGACAGCTGATCCAGCCGGCCACTGGCCGCGCCCTTCATCAATGCTGCGGCAGGTGCGGCGCCCTGTTCACCAAAGATGGCCTGCAGATAAGTGGCCTGCTGGGCAGCGTCGAGCTTGTTTTTCTCAAACGCCGCCTGCACCTGGCTGAGCACCGCGAAAATGGGCTGACTGTTGCCCTGGTCGTCAGCGGTTTGCACATTCAACGCTTTAAGCGCGCTATCTGCGCTGGCATCAGGCGCCTGAACGTGCGTTAACATCGCACTGGCGCCGGCGCCTGCCTGGCTGCCCGTTATACCGTTTTCCGCCAGCACGCCCATCATGGCCGCAGTCTGGCCAACACTCAGTCCCGCCTGTTTTGCCACCGGGCCGACACTGGCCATCGCCTTATTGAGTTCTGTGATATTGCCCGCGCCCTGCCCGTCAACGCGTCCCTTGCCGTCTTTCGCGTCACTGGGTGACAGGTAATCGATAACTTTGCGGCCCTTCTCGACAAAGTCTTTGGCCTTCGAACTGGCGCTTTGTACGTTATCTGCCAGCGCCATGCCCGCACGGTAACGTTCACGGGTGCGGTTGAGCTTGTCCTGGCGCTGATTTAGCAGATTCATGGACTCACCCTGCGCATTGAGGGTGGATGTCGTGCGCTCTGTTTGTTGATTCAGCTTCTGGCGCTCGCTGCTCAACCGGCGCGTGGAAATTCCCGCCTCGTTCAGGGACTGGCGCTGATCCTGCACTGACTGACGCAGTTGAAGGTTTTTTTGCTGCAGCGCGTTAGCCGACTGACGCAGCTTATCCAGCGCCTGGGTTTGTTCCGCGGTAGGGTTTTGGGTGTTTTTAAGTTGAATGGCAAGTGCCGCTGCTTCTGCCCGGGTATTTTTAAGATTTTGTTGGGTCAGCGTCAGTTCTTTGCGGGTTTCACGGAACCCTTCAATCTGCGCGGATTTGGCGTTGAGCTCGTCCAGGCGATCCTGCGTTTCCTGGATATCCGCAGACAGCTTTTCGGTTTCTTTACGTACGGCATTGAACGGGCGCGTAGCCCGATCAACCGCTTCCAGCAGCACTTGCAGCTTGAGCGTGTTACTCATCTGAGGTTACTCCACTGCGGATCATCACTCTATGCCGCCAGTCGAGTAACTCTTCCAGCGACATGGGATACATTTCTGAGGGTGGCCAGTGAAAAACGCTGGCAATATCGGCCATCAGGTCATTGACCGTCAGATCGCGGGGCCAGCTTACGCGGCCGATTTCGCTGACAAAAAACCAATCACCTTGCCGCCCAGGGCAATCAGGTCAACTGGGTCCAGTGCGTTGCACTCTGCTTTGGTCAGCGATGGCATGGTGATGCGGGGCAGCACCATCAACAGGGCATCCACATCGGACGAGGCCAGATCAGCCAGCCGCACACCGCGCAGCGCGCCGGCGGTCGGTTTCACCAGCTCAACCTGAGCGATCACCACATCGCCACGTGAAATCGGGCTTTCCAGCACCACCAGGTTTTCTTTCAGTTCTGGCTTATCAAGCTGTTCCATTTTTTCTCCATCCCAATCAAGAGGGGCCAGCGCAGGACGCGCCGGCCGTTGTTATTACACCAGGCCGAGGTTTTTACGGCGCTGTTCCAGACGATCGACGCCGTTGACCTTCTCCACCATGTTGACGGTGTCGATTTCGATCAGCTCTTTGCCATTCCAGGTCAGTTTGAAATAGGTGTTTTTACTGGTGATTTTGGTTTCGGTGTTTTCGCCCTGTTTGGCTTCACCGAAGTCAAAGGACTGGTGCTTACCGCGTACTTCGATTTCCACGGCGATTTCTTCGCCGGTGTCATCACGCTGATAAGAACCGGTGAAACGCAACGGTACGTTCGCCATCGCGCCCCACTGGCTTAATACCAGCTCATCCATCCCGCCCAGCGTCCACTCCATATCGAGTGCCGCATCGTCCAGGCCGTTATCAATGAATGCCGCACCGTTCATACCGCCAGCACGGTAGGTATCCAGCTTGCGTGACAGCTTCGGCAGCGTAACTGCGGTGACGATGCCCTGATAGCTGTTTGAATCGTTGAAGAGGTTCAACCCCTTGAGTTTACGTGGCAGTGCCATTTATCCGGCTCCTTAGCTGTTTACGGATGCGGCGAAGTTCGCCAGATAGGTATCGGTGATGCGCTGACGCAGGGTCAGATCTTCCAGCGGCGGCACCGGCGTGTAGTCGTAATCGATAAACAGTTTGCCCGCCTTCAGGCTCTCTTTATCGTTGGCGCTTTCGTCGTACCAGCAGTTGGCGCCCAGCAGATAACCGGCGCTGACCAGCTCACGGAACTTGGCATTGATACCGGCGATGATTTCGCGTACCAGTACTGGCGTCAGCGGTTTGTCGTTGGCCCACATGTGCGCTTCCGCCATGGTATCGGCCAGCACCTGCGCTGAACGGGTGTAGTTTTCAAAGGCAAAAAGTGGATCGTCACTGCAGGTGCGGTTGCCCCAGAAACGGAAACCGTCCTTGCGAATCAGCGTGGTCACACATTTTTCGTTCAGCAGATCGGCATCGGTGCCGGTCTGTTGCAGATCCCAGAAAACATCTGCAGAGATACCCGTCACGCCATTGACGCCCACGTTAGACAGGGTTTTATGCCAGCCGGTGTCGTTGTCAATTTTGGCGCGCAGGCCCAGCGCACGTGCGGTGGCATAAGCCATTTCAGATTTATTGGTTGCCGTGTTCCAGGCAATAAAATCTGGCCAGATCACCATCAGCTCGCGCTGGCTGAAGTTTTCGCGGTACTTCATGGCGTCAGAGATGGTTTTACTGTTCCAGGCGGACACGTAGGCAAAGCCACGCAGCTGCTGGGCAATGCTGGCCAGCGCTGTCGCCACTTCCAGCGAATCCAGACCCGGCACGCCAAGAATGCGCGGTTTAACACCCAGCTGCGTTTGCGCGCTGAGCAGCGCCTTCATGCCGGTGTATTTACCGTTCGCATCCGTCGAGCCAATCAGGTTAGAGGTGGTTTCAGCCTGGCTCGCGCCTTCTGCAACGCGAACCACGACGGTTACCGGCTTCGCCTGGTCAGCAATCGCCTGCAGCGCGGCCGCTAAGGTGCCTTTGGTACCGGCTTTACCGATAGCTGCCTGCACGTTGGTCAGCAGAACAGGTGTGTTAAGAGGAAATGCCGTTGCATCAGCATCTTCTGCGGTGCAGATCATGCCAACAATGGCGGTTGAAACTGTTGAAATGGTGCGTGTACCGTCATTGACTTCGACGACGCGGACACCGTGATGAAAATCAGACATCTGTAGCACTCCGTGTTGTGGGTGTGCTCAGAGTGTCAGGTCAGTGAAAAGGATGCATTCGATTGCGGTTTGCTGGCATATGACTAAACAGCACTTGAACTAATCGCAATTATAGTGAAGGATTCTCAGCGCCAGACAGCGCACGAAAAAAAATAACCCATTGTAAATATTAAACTTAATGACTCAACGATTCTTTTTAACAGAAGTTTTTATGAGGTTCGCTTTTCATGATATATCCAAGCGTATGAACAGGGGCACAGGGGAAATAAAGAACAGGATTTGACGTTACTGCAAATGGCTCAGCTGGGGCTAAAACTTAAGGTCTGGGAAGTGATGAGTGAAACCGTTAATTGTAATGAAGTGATACGCCGCGCGATAAATTCATCCGTTAATGACTGATGAAGGATATCGCCGCAGCGTAGTAGATGCAGAGCGAAGAATGTCATCCTGCTCAACCAGCTCTCAAATTTCCAGCATGCTACTCTGGTGCTTGAGGCCAGTCGGGTTTGGCTGTATCCACACGGTTAAGCATTACCCGATATTTTTTCCAGGAAAGTAAACGGGCTTTTTCTTCATCAGTGGCCATCTCTAAGTCTGCGGCATCCTGAAGCGGCGCAACGACTTTAGATGCTGCGACAAGTCGCTTAGCTTTTTCAGCTTCTGCAAAAGCCGTCAGCTCTTGCTCCGTATAAATCCGCTCTACAATGCCCTTACCGTCAAACACCCAACCACCGGTATTATCGGCAAGACGGTTTTGCTCCGTATTTTCAATCTCCGTTACGCTAAGCCCATCAGGAAATAAAGAGGATACATCGGTAAAATTGTTCGCAATAGCCGCGACAATCCCTTTTTCACGATACGCAATTTTGATAGTGTCTGGCGAAAACAATTTCTGACTTTCATACCATTCATTACCGTCTTCATCGAACAAAAACCATGCACCGCCCTGTGCCAGCGCTTTCTGCTGCTCGGTTCTGGGTTCACCACGTTTAAAGTTTTTAAGATTCATCATTATGAGCGTCCCACCGTTATCCATTGACCACTTCTGTAATACTGGATATAGCTCCAGAAAAGCCCTTCTGCGGAATAATCAGCATCACCATTGGTAAAACCGGTTAATACGGTATTCGCATTGCGATAATCCGTGATGCCGTTAGCACCGACCTGGTGCTCTGCTGTTAAGCGTATATCCGTCACTCTGTTAGCCTGAGCATCACTTGCCGCATTCCGTATCGCAGCGAGTTGTGAATTGAGCCAGTCGCTTAGCCAACCGCCCCAAGCGCTTCCATATAAATTACCGTCCGTTTGAAAGCACGCATCCTGGGCGTAGAAATTACCTTCTATACGTGTATTTGCACCCAAATACAGCCGCCCATCATTTGCATTGATGCGCAACGGTCGGGAGTTATCCCATAAGCCATCAGGATCGCCATTTACCGTTTTCAAAATATAAAAATCGTTGCCATCAAAGCGGAGAAAAAACGCCTTATTATCGGTGCGAATACGATAGCTATTTAGACTTGTCGTACTAAGCTCACCTGTCATAGTTCCCCCGGCGACAGGAACTGCGTCAATATCTCTGGCAGTAGGTTTATTATTTGTATGATATAACTCATACCAGTCATTCCAGGTCTGATTGTCGCCGTTCATTGTACGGACTTTAAAGTGATTACCATTTGCGTAACTGGCAGCAAGCTGGACGCGATAATTCCCTGTATGTCCTGAGAAGTCCAACAAAGATGCCTCGAAACCCGGCGAGTTTTTAGCTGAGGAATAGACAAAACTGACAGCATTAGCTGATAGATCGTTAGTGTCTTTGTAAGCGCTGTCGCCTTCTCCACGAGCGTAAACAGTCCGTACCGCAATCGCCCCACCGTTAACCAGTGCACGTCCAGCAGTAACATCATCTTTTGAAGTCTGGATCTCACTCAAGGCCGCACTGCCTAATTCAAGATTTTTTCGGGCTTCAGCCATCAATCCAGCATTTTTAATCTCCGCTAATGCATTAGCCGTTTGTAGATACTGAGGGTGAGGATTGGCTGCCTCGACGTGTTTTTTCATCACGTCGTCGGTATAGCCTTTTACCTCAATCGTTTTATCATCCACATACTGCCGCGTGGCCAGCACAACCGAAGGGTCGATCTTTAGCGTAACGGAACTGGGACTATTTACGATCAGAATCATGCGCACGGTCTGAGTACGACCGCTGCCTTCCTGCAGCTTTGGCTTGTAAGTTTCCGCGCAGTTCGCGACGGCAACCATCGTGCCGTCGTCGTCATACAGGGCAATCTCGCGGATCCAGAAGCCACCCTCGTCCTCTGGAATAATCTGTTCAGCAATAATATGGTTGCTGTTAGCGGTATCAGTTTTCAGCGTATTCAGTGCGGCACGGCGCTTTTCGCTAATCAGTTTGGTCTGCGCGGGGTCCGGTGTTGGCAGGCTGCCTCCACCATCGCCCAAAGCCATTTCGGTAATCTTCAATTGAGTACCCTGGGCTGCGGCATTGGCCAGCTTTGCCGCGCCCTGATTGGTCAGTAGGGCAAAATATTTCGTTGTCATGCTCTCACTTCCGTCAGATCATTAAGATGGACCGCTGCACGGTGTAACCTGAACCGCCTGCGGTGTTGATTAAGGTATAAAGGGATAAACGGTTAATTCGTCACCGCTATAGCTGGCGACAGTCACAGGTAAAGAACCCGTTGAATCAAGATTGATAGACAATCCAATCAAATGTCGGCTAACCGGTTTTGCATCAGCAATTAACCGCTCCAGCTCGTTGTACATTGCCTCATCAATCCCGGCTTCCTGCACGCCAACATCGATGCGAAAGGTGCCCGGAACCCCATCGTTTTGCCACCATTCGGTGAAACGGATCAGGTAGCCAATCGGCTCCACCACACGACGCAGAGAGCCAATCGTCCCTTTGTGTTTATGGATATATTCCGATGCAGCAACCACGCTGCGTTTCGTGCTTTCGCTCCAGCCCGAATCCCAACGATCCACCGACCAGGCCCAGGCCAGATAGGGCAGTAGCTCTACCGGACAGGTCTGCGAATTCCATAACTGGCGCAAAGGAACAGGAATGGACTCCAGCGCTGCGCAGGCTTCAGCCGCGGCAACTTCCAGGGCTGATGAACCCGTTGGCAGCAGGCGTTTACTCATCGGAACCTCCTACCGTGATCTGGTAGCCGGTGCAGAACGCGGCCTGAGTTTTATCCAGCACCACATCGGCCACCGGCTGGGCCAGTTCGACGCGCTGTACACCTTCTACATGTAGCGCGGCATACAGCGCAGACTTGCGAATATCGCGGCCTAAACGTGCCTGGGTGTTTACAAATGCCTTGAGCTTCGCCTCGGATGCGGCACGGATGGGCTCCGCCTCGGGACCGGGATACAAATACAGCGTGGCGTCAACGCGATAATCCACAATCTGAGCCGACTGGACGGTAACCCGGTCAGCAACCGGACGGACATCTTCGTCATTTAGCGCGGCATTCACGATCGCCAGCAGGTCGCTGCCCGCCGCACCGTTGCCTTCGCGGGACAGCACGGTAATCGTGACGCTGGCGGGAGAGGGACTGATAGCCGAGGCATCGGCTACGCGGCCATCGGCGCTGCGTGCATGAAATTCGTAAGCACCGGACGGCCCCGCAACACTCAGCCCTTCAAACGCGGCGGCAATGCGGGCGCGGAAGTCTTCATCCCGCTCCATTACCGCCTCAACGGGCGGCGTAGCGCTGGTATCTGCCGGCGTCAGCACCAGCCGCGTCACGCCGTTGTTGGCGCCCAGTTGATCCAGATCGCTGCCATTGGCCCAGGCCACCATCACCGCCTTGGCCGCCTCGTTGATGCGTTGACGCAGAATGACTTCCCGGTAGGCGTTCTCCTGCAGGAGTTTCACCAGCGGGTCGGACTCCAGCGCCAGAACCCGGGCAACCGATGCCTGCTCATCTGCAGGATAGAGCGAAATCAAGGTGGCTTTGCGTTCGGCAAGCAGCGTTTCATAGTCCAGCGTTTCCACCACGTTTGGCGCAGGCAGCTGGCTCAGGTCGATAGTAGGCATGATTCAACTCACAGGGACGGTTAACGAAAAATCCTGCGCGGTGTCCGCACGGTTGCCGGTGATTTCCACCACCATCCCGCCGTCAAACGCAGATTCAAAATTAATGGCAGTCAGGCTGATGCGCGGCTCCCACTGCAGGATCGCCATATAACAGGCCGACATGATTTGCAGGCGCAACCTGTCGTTCTGCGGCTGGTCAATTAGCGCCGACAACAGTGAACCGTAGTTACGGCGCATCACCCGCGATCCCAGCGGCGTCGTCAGAATGTCACGGACGGACTGGCGGATATGCTCCAGCTCAACGAGGGTTACGCCTGTTTCGCGGCTCATGCCGGTGTAGCGTGCTGTTGTCATAATGGTGCTCCTGTGGTGCCACCGCTGTCGCCCGGATGCTGGTGCGTATGCAGCACTTTGCCGTTGGAGGCGAAGCTGCCACCGCTGTGCGACACATCGCCCTTCATGGTGCCGCCCTGGGTCACTTCCAGCGTGGCGGTTTTCAGTAACGTGGTGCACTCCACCTCTGGCGTATCCAGCAGGATTTTGACAGCCGCCTTGATCGTCGCCGTCTGAATCCCTTCGGCTTTCAGCGCGCCGGTTGCAGGCTCGTATTCAATGACCGCACCATCGGGAAAAGAGTAGTGCAGCGCATCGGCAGAGGCCGAGGGCGCCGGGCTGGCGTCAGAGAACACGCCGGGTAACACGAAGCCGCTGTTCAGCTCACCGCCCAGGCTTATGATCAGCACCTGCTCGCCTGGCGACGGCGCATTCCATGAACGGGTTCTTCCCGCCCGGGCACTTAGCCAGTGCAGCCAGTCAGTGGTGTTATCGCCGGTTTTTACCCGGCAGGTTCCCGCCTCCAGATTGATGGCGGCAACGGTGCCAATGCGGACCATGTTGCGCAGCAAGCGCTTGATTTCTAATATTTGCTCGTTCATGGCATTAGTTTCTCGTTGCAGGAGAAAAGCGGCAATCGAATGCCGTTTACCCAGGGATGGCTAAACAGCGCGTCAGCGGATAAGGGTTATCGCTATGTTTTCCATTCGCTGACCAGCTTGCCTTTGATGTACAACTGCCAGGGGCGCTCAACATTTTCCGGCATAGCCGGTTCTGGCAGATGCGTGATGTGTAATGCGCCGTTCTGCTGCTCAACCCAGACGCGTTCGGTCAGTTGCAGAGTGATATTCACCTTACTGCGCCCATCGCCGGTTGCCTCAAGGGTGAAGGTAAAGCCGGTGCGACGTTTCTCATCCGAAACCATGATGTCGGGCTGGTTTTCCCGAAGCCATGTCAGCAGGGGAACCATGATCAGATCGATATCCTCTGCGTAGTCAGTAATCGTGACGGCCAGCTGGAAGTGGTATTCAAACGACAGCGAGCTGGCCAGCGTGGAAACCAGGTTTCCGGACTGAATCGCTATCGTCAGGTTGTCAGGATTTTGCTGAAGCAGCGGAACGCTGTTTATCAGCACCTGGCGTAGTTGGGTCGCTTTCAACATCATGCTGCTCCTGGCACGCTTTAATCATCTCAATCTGCAACCCGCACGATGCGAGCGCAGCCTCTAACTGGCGGTTATCCGCCGCCAAATCACCCTGCGTCTGCAGGTTGTTTTCCGGAATGGGGCAACTTGTCACGCGTGGACAACCAGTCCAGATAATCTCGGGCATTGCTGAAGGCCGGACGGCTGTGCAGCCGGATAACGTCAGCAGGCAAAGCAGCAGCGCTCCAGGCACGTAAAGCGGGATTGGCATCGGTTTCTCTTCTGATAATGGTTTCACGATGGAGCGCCTGCGCGCTGGCCTGGTTCTGAAGCAGCCGCAGCGCCGCCTCACGTTTTCGGCTAGCCTGGATATCCGCATCGAGTTGGGCCAGCGCCTTGTCCCGGCTGCTGACGTCAGCCGTCAGCGTACTCACCCTGCGCAGTGCCTCATCCCGTTGATGAGTCATCACGCTAAGGCGCCAGCCGGTTAAGCCCAGGGCAATAAGCAAAATGGCGATCGCCAGTGCAACCAGTCGCATCATGCCGCTCCTTTTAAACACCACGCCATTTCGCGCTGGCGACGGTTATCCAGGCCCGGGTTGTAGGTGCCTTTGACATATACCCAGCGCTTAAGCTGCAGGCAGGCATCGTGCCAGCGGCCGCTGTTGATCAATCCCGCCAGCGTTGAGTGACAGGCGGCGTGCACGCCAACGTTAAAACCGAATGACACCACCGCGTCATAAACCTGGAACGGCATTTCACGTGGCATGCACTGGTCGATCCCGCGTTCAACGCGCATCACGTCGTAAACCAGGTTAACTGCGGCCTGGCGCTCGTTCACCACGCTGGTCGGGGTAACACCTTGCGTGTGACCAATGCCGTTGGTCCAGACGCCGGCGCTGCACTGATAGGGCGAGGTGCGGCAGCCTTCTGCATCGGCAATCAGCTTCAGGCCGGCTTCAGAGGTTTTCAGCATGTTGATTTGCGGTAGCAACGCGGCCAGGGCCAGTACGGCCGCCACGGCGCAACGTTTAGCGGTCTGGCTCAAAGTTAAGCCCCTGTAAGTTGCGCTGCTGTAGCTCGTAAGTTTTGCGACGGTAGTGCCAGTTGATAAAAAACGTCGCAACGTTGGTGCACATGGTCAAAACGGCGACGCCAGAGCCAACCATAAAGGCGATATCCTGCGGTGTGTGACGTCCAAACCACATCAGGACGATCCCGATGAGGTAATTAATCAGAGAACTGATTTTTTCCATTGGCGCTAATCCCACAGATTGAGGGTTTCACCCGTGGCCGCCTGAGGCAGCTCCGGTAACACCACTCTGCATCCGTGCGGTAATGTTGGGCCTTGTTCTGCCAGGCCAGGATTGGCGGCATAAACCTGTTCAACCGCCTGCTGCGTGCGTCCGTAGTAACGCCAGCAGATCTCATCAACGGTTTCTTCCTGTTGTGCGTAAATCAGCATTGATTGGCCCCTTATGAGCGTAAAAGCCATGGTCGAGTAGGCGATAAGTTGAGAACATCCGCTGTCGTGGTGACAGGCAATAAAGGCCCCGTTGGCCAACAGAAACCTGTTCAGAGAATTGCACCGTCGGGCCACCAAACCGCCCTGAAGCCGAATCCGGATAACCCGGATACGCGATGTGCATTGGCCTTCGCGCAGAGCGATCCAGAGATTGCTGTGCCTGCCGCTTGTCAGAAGTAGTGTGTGCCTCAGCAGGCGCTTGCTCAACGCAAGGCCGTCCGCTCAAGGCTGGGCGGGCAGAGGGTTACACCCTGGATGCGGGCGCCGATGGAAGGGTTGCGAAAGCGCTGGGATGACGTGAGCGTATTTGCTTTCACAGCGACGACCGGGAGAGGTCGTAAGCCAGCAACAGGAAAGGGGCAGTAACCAAAAGATTGCCGCGAATGCTGACAGGAAAGCGGCCGGGATAACGTTATTCAGTAAAGGTGGGGGAAGACCTACGCCTGGCGAACAGGGGTTGCTGCAAACGCCTGCAGGCAGCAGATGCCCGGCGTTTTCGGTCGGTCATGACGCAATGTCAGCGATAAAACGCACTGGCGCGGTTTTGCTGTTGCCCGCGCCTGAACCCTCTCATCCGTTAAGATGGCTCAGGCAACGGACAACCGTCCTGATGTCACAGTGAATGCGTCGCCATCATGATTTTTTTAAAGGCGTCGCCGCAAAGACAACAGAAAAGTGGTTATCGGAAAGGGTGTAGTTCGCAGCGATTTCAGCGATCAAATTTAACGCGATTTCCCTGTCACGCTCCCGGCAGGCTCCTTCACTGGTAAGCCTGGCGATAAGTTCGACGCGTTCAAGCATGACTCGCTCATGTAATTCATTTCCCACAATTCCCTCCCCCAAATAAATACTGTACATACATACAGTAGCATAGCATTCATTAACTGTGGAAGCGTTTTAAGATAGTTCGTAAAAAATTATATCATGTTGATAGGCATCAACTTTTGTTGTACTGCCTGCCAGACAGGTGAAGGCACACTTACGTCAGAAGCGTAAGAAAAATCAATAGATTTTCTTCATTTACCCATCCAAAACAGCAGGTTTTCACTCCGTCTTTTCGTCACGTCAGGGCGAAAAAGAAATCCTCACCGTTGGCTGGGCTGCAGGAGAAGCATCGCCTCTGTCGTAGCCTGAAACAGGGCCAGGAATGCGTAAAGGCGAAGCCCGGCAGATAAACCTGGAAGCCCTTTCGCCTTCGTGACCTCTGCGCCACGGATCTGTGCGCAGATCGTCAGAGACCTCACTTCTGGCATAAAAACGGCTTACGGGGTCCGTACAGTTATTAACAGAACTCCAAGACAACGAAGCGGACTGGCTTTTTTCGTCGCCCGCATCTTCAGCACGTTTGGGCACCAGCTTCCATAGCTTTAACCGCGTCAGGACTGGCGTATCAGCACCAACAGCAGTGGCGTAAACGCCCTTAATTGACTGGATTTCCTCACCAAACGCATTACAGCTTTCGGCGGGCTGGTACCAGGTGCGCACCGCAAGCGCGTCGCGTTTAACGAACGGGCCGCCCTGGGCATTGATGTAGTCGGCCCATTGACCGGCATCGGCCGCATCATGCACCGCGGCGAATTCCACGCTCAGGCCATGCGCGGTTTCGGTGTCCGCCATGCGGCGAAGTTCGCGATAAACTGTTACGGGCGCACCTCCAATAAACTGAAACTGGCGGATGTGCCAGCGTGCTGCCCATGCCGACACCGCCATCGCCGTCTCCCTTAGCGGTTTACCGCTCTCGTTATCCCGCTCGCCCTCTAGCGCATAGCCGTCAATGTTTTTAGAAACATATTTGGCAACATAGCCGGTCGCGCTGCCTTTCGCCGGATCGATCGCTTCGACGTGAAAACGGGCTTTGCGCGCCTTTGCGCTGTTCAGTTCCTCACTGTCCTGCTGGCAGGCGTAATGGCGCAGGATCTCGTCTACGCGATTAACGTCTTCAGGGCGCATAAACATCAGCAGATGCCAGTGGGGCGTGCCATCATGATGCGGCTCCGCAACCCGTAAACCAAAAATGCTGATCTTTTCACGATGCAGTTTGGCCCGCACTTTTTGCCAGAGTGAGCAGAGATAGCGCTGTGTTTCGGCCGGGCTGGCCCCCGTCCATTTAGCGTTACGGTGACCACTCTGCAAGGTCGCGTGATAGCGTGACGGCGCGGTTAACGTGTAGAAGCAGGCGCGGAAGCCCATATCCTGACAGATGGTTTCGAAGCCACGAATACGCGTCATCAGTTCAGCACGACGAATAGCCGGATTGGCTACGCTGCCGTCGTATTTTTCAATCAGGCTGATGCGGTTGCCCTCTTCATCCTCCAGATCCATTCCCTGGAGGAAATCACGGGTACGGCGGCGTTGCTCACGCCATTCCGCTACGGCCATAAGGCTGGCATAAGGGGAATGTGTTTTATTGACGTTCGCCAGGGCGATATGCAGATGTTCACGCCAGAAGGCACTGATACGACGCAGCTGGCCTTTCCACCATTTTTCCGCCTGCATACGCAGAATGGCCGAGGTCACCGCTTCAGGGCAGAATACGCGGGCGCTGACGGTTTCCCATAAAGGCGGCGTCTGACCCAGCTCACGGGTGATCACCGCCGCGGTCATATACAGTCTGTGGGTATAACGGTAGTCCGTATCGGTTTGGGCGTGAGTGTGCAGTTGCACCAGCTCCGCGTGAATGAAATGCGCGATATCCCCTGCCAGCACATCAGTGTCGGCACGGGACATATCCGCAAGGCGGTTAAAGCGTTTCATCAGTTCCCACAGCGTGCCAGCGGCTCTGGCTGCCCCCTGCGGGCAGGACATGCTGCGGGTCAGCTGTGCGACAACGCCCGTGCGCATATCATGCAGTTGATAACGTCGGTTAACAGAGTCAACACGCGGCAATGTGCGCTCAACAAAGGTTTTTGCTAAGTAGGCATTGGCCCGGGCTGTTCCCTGCTGCTGTTCCAGACTGGCAAGACGACGCTTCACGTCCATCTGGACAATGCTGGGCTGGGCACGAAGAATTTTCTGTCCGTGCAACCACGCCGCAATCTGTTGATGACGGTGCTGCTGCTGGTCATGGGTCAGATACGGGCTGGCTATCGCCAGCCGCGGGGCATTCCACGGGTAAGCGAACGACATCATCGCGTATTCCCGTAGTGAAGACGTGCTCTCAGCTCGCTCAACTCCTGACAGGAGAGGCAGCGGGTCACGCCCTGCAGCGCACGACGGCGCGCTTCAGGAATCGGTGCGTCGCACTCTTCACAGAGCGAGGCGCCGATCGCCACAGGACGTTGCGTAACCTGCGCGATATTTTGCGCCAGGATTTCCTCGCTGCGCTGCTGCGCAATATCGATTGCATCTGCCATTAGCGCATCTCACCTGATTCGTTTTCATAACGCTCAGCTTCAGATCGCAACAGCTCTGCTGCTTCGATGCCGTTTAGCGTCTGCCGCGTAATGTGCGCTGCCATCGCACTCAGCCGCTTCGCCACGGCCAGCGCGCAGGCTTTACGCTCATTATCGAGCAGTTTATTGAGGGTAAAGGCCATGGCGTCGTTCATTGGATGTGTCTCGGTATTCATCATTTCTCTCCAGATTTTGGGCAAAGGCATGCCCGACGGGTTTACGTCATCACGTCAGGGGTGATTTACTTATTCAGGCAGAAAGCAGTCAGCCGTTGAGAACTGACGCGGCAACATGTTTCCCCAGCGGGCCAGCTTATTCATTGCTAAAATGATGTGCTCACGGCGCGCCTGGTCAAAAAACTGGAAAGGCCTGCCAATGTCTTCCAGCCTGAACATGCCCGGGCAGTCGCGGTTAGCCAGGGTTAATACGCAAAATTTAAAGTCATCATTTTGACGATTAAAATAGCGAAGCGATGGGTTTCGGTTGTGATCGCGCAGCAAGCGCCAGTGCTGTCGAAACGCATCAAACGTCATTTTTTCGCTGTGGCAGTCTTGCTCTGCGGTGAAACGTGGCCCGGCAGATGACTGACTGATGACCTGGACGGTGCGGTTCATAGGCTCCTCCGAAAACGTTGCAGCGAGTTTTGACGAATCAATACCCTCATCGTTGTTACAGTGACGTTTTACTGGCGGCGGATTCGCGCCTGTCTCATCCATGACGCTCGTTAAGCATTAAGCGAAACGGCAGGTGCGCAGACGGTTTCCCCCCAGATTGCCCCGGACAGGGCGTGTTGCTGCGCCAGCCGCGGCCTGAGAGCGCTTTCGACCCTGAAAGCGCGCTTTTACGCGCCTCTCCACGTGCGCTGACTGCATTAGCCCTGCATCTCATTGCGACAATAAGGTTCTGGCTTGATGATTGTAAAAATGAGCCTCATCAGGCAAAATCCTGAGTTATCAGATAAAGCCGCACCCTGTTGCATCATTCAAAGGCTAACTTAAACTGGAGGATACTTAGACTAAATCTAAGTGTCAATAAAAATGAGCGTTTATACTAATTTCAAATTTCCGAACTCGAGCGCAGAAGCTCTGGATCGCGTTGTCGATGCCTACGGCTTTACCATGAAAATGCAGCTTGCAGATCACCTTGGAATTGCAGCAAGTAGCCTGTCTGCACGCTATAAACGTGATGTTTTTCCTTCAGATATCGTTTTACAGTGCGTGATGGAAACGGGCGCAGACCTGCAATGGTTGATCACAGGCAAAGGCTCAAAATTCTCTGAAAGCAAACCCGACACGCCCACACTGATTAGAAAAAAGCTAATCAGCGGCAAAATCGAGGAAGCGGGTTATGTGATGCTGGATAAAGCGTTATACGCGCCATTGAAACAGGAACCGCGCAGTGCTTTCTTACTGTTGGCGGAAACCACCCAGTACATCATCGATACCGATTTTGAAGATATGCATGACGGCGTCTGGTTGGTCGAAATTGAAGGAACCGCCAGCGTCAGGACGCTAACGCGCATTCCGGTCAGGAAAGTGCACGTCAGCGGCATCGGCGTAGCGTTTGATTGCGGGATTGATGATATCAGGCTGATTGGCCGCGTGGTTCTGACGATTCAATAAACCGGCGTCGTGCGCACGGCAACGCCTTATCACGGCCTCAGCGTCACTAACAGAATGCGGTACAACGCGGGCCGCCTGCCTCAGGCCGCCCGCTCCGCTCTTAGCGGCAAGGGGTTCCCACCAAAGCTGCTTGCTGATCGCTGAGGTTGGCTCCCCGGTCAATACAGGTTTAACCACGGCTCGCCCGTTACCGCCAGCGTTAACGCTTAATACAGTCCGGCCTTCCCCGCTGAAGAGAAAAGCCGCATCTTGTGCTCGACAACGGCTTTCGCCGCCGCCATCGGGCGCACGTAGAGTGCGCTGGGTTCATGTCCGTTTGACTGCAATTCTTCCTGCAGCGCGAAATAAAACGCCTTCTTCATATCGCTGGAGATATTGATTTTCCCTACGCCATACTTAATCGACTCCGCGACCTCGCTGTCTTTGTTGCCCGAGCCGCCGTGCAGAACCAACGGAATCGTCAGCCGCTGTCTGATGGCTTTGAGACGGTCAATATCCAGTACAGGCTGTTTACCCGCAGGATACAAACCATGCGACGTGCCGATGGCCACGGCAAGCGTATCCACCCCGGTTTCTCTGGCAAACCGCTCCGCCTGGTCGGGATCGGTATAGAGAATTTCACTGTGCCCCCCTTCCGCGCTCCCCTCTGCCACGCCAATCGTTCCCAGTTCGGCTTCTACCGAGACGTTAACCTTGTGGGCAATGGCGGTGATTTCACGCGTCAGCGCGATATTCTCTTCAAATGGCAAGCCTGAGGCATCGATCATGACCGAGGTATAGCCGGTGCGGATGGCGGTTAAAATATGCGCCAGCGTCTGGCCGTGATCCTGATGAATCACCACCGGCACGGAAGCGTTAACCGCCAGCTCCCTGAGATAGGCGATGAAACTGTCGCCGACGAAAGCGTGCTCATCGGGATGCACTTCCAGGATGACGGGAGATTGCAGGGATTCCGCCACCTCAATGACCAGCCGGGCAAACTCAGCGGAGGCGATGTTGAAGGCACCGACGCCGAACTGATTCTCCTGCGCCACCTTCAGTAACGCCTTCATATTTATCAACATAATTCACTCCTGCGGTAAATGTTGCGGATGATCTTTTTTAATCACTCTGAGGATCAGTGCGGTAAACAGCGCACCGGCGAGAATGGCAAACAGGTAGGCTGAGACATGGGTAATGACGTTCGGTATGAACATAACGAAGATCCCGCCATGCGGTGCGCGGGAAGCACAGCCGAGCATCATTGACAGTACGCCAGCCAGTCCCGAGCCCGCCACAATGGCGGGAATGACGCGAAGCGGGTCCGCCACGGCATACGGAATGGCCCCCTCAGTGATAAAAGAGAGGCCGAGCACGTAGGTGACCTTGCCGGTTTCGCGCTCCTGAACGCTGAATTTCTTTTTAAAAAGGGTGGTGGCAAGGGCAATGCCCAAGGGAGGAACCATTCCCGCAGCCATGCATGCTGCGATGGGTTCGTAGATTCCGGTCGACATCAATCCAATCGCGAACATACAGACGGTTTTGTTAAGCGGCCCGCCCATATCGAAAGCCACCATCATTCCGATAAGCAATCCGAAGATAGCCGCGTTGGCATTTCCCATATCCGTCAGGAAGGTAGTCAGGCTCTGTAACAGAAGCTTAATGGGCTGGCCGACGACCAGAATCATCAGCGCACCGGTCAGGAACACGCTTAACAGTGGCACAATCAGAATGGGTTTAAGTCCGGCAATGGCCTTGGGTAAGTTGATGTACTTCACCACGAGCAGCGTGATGTAGCCCGCCATAAAGCCCGCCAGTAAGGCGCCAAGAAAACCCGATCCGGTATGAATGGCTAACATGCCGCCCACCGCGCCCGACACAATCCCCATATTGCCACTAATCGACTTGCTGATGCCCAGTGAAAGAATCGGCAGCATTAACGCAAAAGCGGCACCGCCACCTATATCGGACAGCATCTTTGCAATGGGGTTATAGAGGGGATCGCCTGGCGTGGCGGCAGTGATCCCAAAAGAAAAACTGAGGGCAATTAATATCCCGCCCGCCACGACAAAGGGAATCATAAGGTTGACGCCGGTAATCAGATGCACATAGATGCTCGACAGCGCCGCTTTTTTGTCTTTGTCTCTGCCCTGCAAGGTTACGTCTTCTGGTGAGGCGGAACAGATTTCGCCGGTTAAGGCCCCGGACAAAATGTCGTCCAGTAATCCAGCGGCATCTCTCGCGGCTCGGGTAACGGACACGGTAATCATGCTTTTGCCGATAAAGCGGGAGCAATCAATCTTTTTATCCGCGGCAATAAGCACGATATCAGCACGTTTAATATCCTCTTCAGTGAAAATATAGTCACTTTCAACGGCACCCTGTGTTTCAACAAGGATCGTTATGCCTTTTTTCTCTGCGCTCTTTTTTAAATTGGCTTCCGCCAGATAAGTGTGTGCTACGCCTGTGGGACAGGCGGTAATCGCAATAATATTCATTTTTCCTCCCGGTGAAAGGCTTACTCCTGGGTGTTATTGACTAATAAATTAAATAAGGCCTCTTTTGTCTCTGCGTTTAGTAATGCCTCAACGACTTCATCATCGCCAAGGGCAATTGAAATTTTTGCCAGTAGTTTTATATGTCCCGCGCCGCTGTCAGCTTCTTTAACCGCAAACAGAATCACGAGGCTGACCGGCGAATCGTCCATGGTTTCCCATTCCACGGGGGACGCCAGTTTGGCTACCGCGATCCGGGTTTCGTTCACCCACTGCGATTTTCCATGCGGGATTGCTATCTGATTTTCGAAGCCGGTAGAACCTAATGCTTCGCGCAGCATGACGTCATGAATAAAACCTTCTTTGTTGCTGATAATATTTAATTCACACAAGCTTTGCGTTAATTTCTCAATAACCTCATCTTTATTTTTTGCATTTAGATTCATAAAAACACAGGTCTGACTTAACAGATCGGCCACAACAATTTTATTATGCATCCGTTACTCCGTTAGCATTATCTTCTTTATTAAGGCACTCCATCACCCGCAAAACATCTCTGTTTGAAAACAGGGCAGAAACATAGGCCACAGGATGTTCAGTCTCCTCCAGTCTGATCGTGGAGATAATTAAATCGCACCTGACTTTCTTAATGGCTTCGTTCAGGCGGGCACCCGGCACAATATCCACGATCTCCCATTCGGGAAAGGCCCGGCTGATTCGGCTGGAAAGCAGCTGAGATGTACCAATGCCGCTGGAGCACACCAGCATGACGCGTTTAGTTGCATGACACTTTTCTAACGCGTTCTGAATGTAAATAGTCAGATAGGCAATCTCATCATCCGACGCTATCGGAAGCCCCCACTGCTGATTAAGGTGCAACACGGCCTGTTTGACGACGTTAAATACCGCGGCAAATTCTTTACGTATCTCGTCCAGCAACGGGTTGTGAATAACAATGCGGTAGGCCAGCCGATTAAGCATGGGCTTCACATGTGACACCAACGCGTTAAGCAGCACGCTGTCGCTGCCAATATTTTGTCTTAATAACGAAGAAATCCGGGTGATTAAGGTCGTGGCGTAGTTCACGGCGTCTTCGTCGTAGTGCGATGGAGACGGAAAACCGGCGCTAAACGGATGCCGACCCGACGAGATGAGGTATTGATAAATATAGTGAACCTCAACGGGCGCGAAGGAGACCGCGTAATTTTCCTCCAGCCATCTGACCGCTTGCCGGGCGACTGACCATTCGTGATTGTTGTAACCTGCCATGTCCGACTCCGCTGGCGCGGGTGGCGTGCCGTTAAGCGCTCTTTTAATCGTCACCAGCAGATGGGAAAACAGGTTGGTATAATAGGGCTCGCTAATGGCGCAGTGCAGCGCCTCTTCAATGTAGGTGATCAGATTAATGCAGCAGGCCACATTGTCGCTGCCAAACTCCGCCACCAGCTGAACGCGCGAAAAACGATCGATGCGGCTGTCGGCGACAGGGTAACCACTCATCACGCTGAAGGTAATAATCTCTTTCAGCGCCAGACGAATATCCCGGTCGCTGCCGGTAATACAGGTTCCGCTATGGCTACGCGCAATGCGCAGTGAAAAAGGCGTTAACCAGACCTCTATTTTTCGTAAATCTGCCACGATGGAAGAGCGGCTGATAAAATATTTTTCCGCCAATGCGCTCAGCGTGAGCGGTGATGGAGAACAGGTAAGCAAGTCTGTTGTGATGGCGACCAGCCTTTTATTTTTCAACAAACCTTTTACCTCTTCCCCATGCAGATCCACGGGTAAGGCGACGCCATTTTCCAGCAACAATCCCAACCCGGGTTTGCTGAGGATTCGGCTCTCCTTGTCGGCGAAATAGTGATTAACGGAATCTACATCGCGGCGCAGCGTACTGGCTGAAACCTTCAGCGTCCGGGCAATATCTGTTGCCGAGCGCCATTCGCCCTGAGAAGCTAAAAGATGAATTAATGCCTTTTGTCTTTGGGTCAGCACGTTGACTCCCGGCTTCGCTAGGTGATCCAGATGCTCGGTCATTACCGTTATATCTGCCTTGTTCCGGTAGAGAAATACCAAACCATGGCGTCGATATGACCATAATAGTGAACAGTGCACCTGCAATGCTGCTAACCCGGTTCCATTCGTGCAAACTCCAGTGTGTCGCGGCGTGACAGAAAGAGCGGGCCTGAACATCAGGCCCGATGCGGTTAATGTCCGCCAAAGACTTTTTCAACTTCTTCGGGTTTGTCATGTACGCCAAAACGATCGACAACGGTTTTTGTCGCCTCGTTCATGCCACGAATCTCGACATCCGCCCCTGTCCGACGGAATTTAACCACCACCCGATCAAGCGCGTTAACAGACGTGATGTCCCAGAAATGGGCATGGGTTACGTCAATCACCACCTTTTCCAGATCCTCCTGAACGTCAAAGCTGCGGACAAAGCGATCGGCGGAGGCGAAAAATACCTGCCCGGTAATGGCGTAATGGCGACAATCGCCTGATCGCGTGGAACTGACCGCCATAAAGCGTGCCACTTTGGTGGCAAAATTTAATGCAGCAATCAGCACGCCCACGATGACGCCAAAGGCAAGATTATGGGTAAAAACCACGACCAGGACGGTAGCTATCATGACGACGCTGCTTGAGAGAGGATGGGTGCGTAACGTCGCCACCGAACGCCAGGAGAAGGTACCTATCGAAACCATTATCATGACCGCGACCAGTGCCGCCATGGGAATCTGAGATACCCACTGGCGCAGAAACACCACCATCACCAGCAACGTGATACCCGCCGTGAGTGTGGAAAGCCGTCCACGACCGCCTGATTTTACATTGATCACCGACTGACCAATCATCGCGCAGCCTGCCATTCCGCCGATGAAGGAGGTACAGATGTTGGCGATGCCCTGCCCCTTACATTCGCGGTTTTTGTCGCTCGCGGTGTCCGTCATGTCATCAATAATGGTCGCCGTCATCATCGACTCCAGCAAGCCAACCACGGCCAGACCTGCGGAGTAAGGCAAAATGATCAACAAGGTGTCGATGTTCAAAGGCACGTCGGGAAGCAGAAAAATGGGCAGGCTGTCAGGCAGTTTGCCCATATCGCCCACGGTTCGCACATCCAGGTGCAGAAACAATGAAACTGCCGTCAGAATCACAATGCAGATCAGCGGTGACGGCAGTGTTTTGTCGAACAGTGGATAAAGATAAATAATCGCCAGGCCGGCGGCGGTGAGCGCATAAACATGCCAGGTGACATGAGTGAGTTCAGGCAACTGCGCCAGGAAAATCAGAATGGCCAGCGCATTAACGAATCCCGTGACCACCGAACGCGACACATAGCGCATCAGGTTGCCGAGTTTACAGTAACCCGCAATGACCTGAAGTACGCCGGTGAGCAACGATGCGGCAAGCAGATACTGCAGCCCGTGCGTTTTGACCAGCGTCACCATCAGCAACGCCATCGCGCCGGTGGATGAGGAAATCATCGCCGGACGCCCACCAAAAAAAGCCATGACAACCGGAATACAGAAGGCGGAGTAAAGACCCACTTGAGGATCGACACCCGCGATGGCAGAAAAAGCGATCGCTTCAGGAATCAGCGCGAGCGCGACAACAATACCAGCCAGCACGTCACCACGGACGTTACCCAGCCAGTCCTTACTCGTCGAGGACAGCAACATAGTATTTTCTCAAATTTTGAATGCAGTTCGCCCAAAAGGGCAGATTTCAGACAGAAAGCGTCACATCCACAGACGGGATGTCAATGAGGTGCGTCCGAATGGGATCGGGACGACAGGGAAGGGATAAAACTCAGGGTGGCGTGATACGCATGACGGTTAAAAACTCCTTATCAGCATGGGCTGGCTGCAGCAAGGCACTGCAGTAACATTGCCGGGTCATCTCAGGCAACGCCCTGTTCAGCTGACTACTTTACACAAAAAATCACCCGCACTGGAAGCCTGAATTTGCCTTACAGCCCAGGCACTCCCGGCCAGCGGCGGGAGAAATCCTCAATAAGCGCTTGTAAAACTGCTGTTTATTGATTTTATAACATTGCGTGCCGCAGGCGCATATAGCCTGACTGACCGCATAAATGAACGGTCAGCCAGGCGTGACGCATCGCTTCGGCGCGTCGTTACACTCTGAATGCCTCAACCATACCGCGTAATGAATGTGCCTGTTCAGACAGGGACTGCGAAGCAGACGAAGACTCTTCGACGAGTGCCGCGTTATTCTGGGTGACCCCGTCCATCTGGCTGACCGCAATGCTGACCTGAGAAATGCCCTGCATCTGCTCCGAGGACGCCATCGAAATCTCATCCATTGCGCCCGCCAGTTCGTTCACCATGCCCACGACTTTTAAGATGCTTTCACCCGTACCGGCCGCGACGTGCACGCCGCTGTCCACCTGCTCTACGGCACGTTCGATAAGTTCTTTAATCTCTTTAGCTGCGGTGGCGCTTCGCTGCGCCAGCGTTCTGACCTCGCCGGCAACAACGGCAAATCCGCGTCCGTCTTCACCCGCCCGCGCCGCTTCGACAGCGGCGTTCAACGCCAGGATGTTTGTCTGGAACGCGATACTTTCAATCACGCCGGTGATGTCACGAACCTTGGTAGCACTGGATGCGATTTCATTCATGGTGTGAGACATCAACTGCACCTCTGACTCACCAGTGCGTGCCAGGGTTGCAGCCTCTCTGGCAACGGTGGCGGTATGCTGAGCACTGGCAGTATTACTTTTCACCGTCGCGGTCAACTGTTCCATACTGGCCGCCGTTTCCTGCAGGGCTGCGGCCTGCTGTTCAGTGCGTGATGACAGCTCAGTATTGCCCTGGGCGATCTCGTCCGAGGCGGAGGCGACCGAACCTGCCGATTCTTTGATTTGCGTAACCAGACTTCGCAGGCTGGACTGCATGTTAGCCAGCGAGGCAAGCAGGCTGCTGGAATCGTTGTGGCGGAGTATGACTGGCGCTGTGAGGTCGCCGCTGGCGATGGCCGCAGACAGTGCCTGGGCCTGGGCCGGTTCCCCGCCCAGTTGGCGCATCAATACTCGGGTAATGATGAAGCCCGCCGCAATTGAAATCGCCACGGAAAGCGAGGCCAGAATCATTAAGATTGTGGTTGCTCTGTGAACGTTTTGACTGGTGTTTTCAACCGACCGCTCACTGTCTTCCATTTGAATGTTCGTCATTTCCTTGAGGGCCTCCAGCAACTGGCCCTGCAGCGGCCTGACCGTTTTTATCAGGTAGCTTATCGCTTCTTGCTGTTTATTTTGCAGGCCTAACTGCCCTGCGTGATCCAGCACGGCCAGAACGGGGCCTTCGCTGCTGACGATCTTGTCGAAGGCTTCCCGGGCCTGCGGGGTTGAATCTTCGGCGACCATGGCAGCAAGCCGTTCGCGGTTTTCAATATAACGGGCTTTTTGCGTGACAATACGCTGCCATTCCTTCTGCATCTGGTCGGCTTCGGTCAGCAGGGCAAGGTTACGAACGATGACGGCCATATCACGTAACCCGCCGTACATTTCCATCCCCAGACGGTATTTCTTCATTTTGACATTGACGGCGTTGTCCATGCCATTACGGGCATTATTCAGGCCGTTATAGGCCACCGAGGTGCAGATAATGAATAACGTAATCAACAGGCCAAAGCTGATAGTGAGACGCGTAGAGATTTTCATGGGGACTCCTGTTTATGTTAGGAAACAGGTATCGGTTGAAATAATAAAAACCACAGTAAAAAAATCATAAATAATAGTTATAATAATGTAAGACATTGATAATTATGTTATTATAATAATTCCCTGTAATAATTTGACGAATGCGACTTTATATTCTATCTCGCCATGAAAAAATAAATATCACCAACCAACCATTTATTAAAAAATATTCCATGCTTCCTTTTCGATTAAGAAAAATAATATAAAACGTCGTTGCTGCGGCATACTCTGCTGATTGATGGGCTTAACGCTATGGATTTTTGCTGTCAGCCGCGATTGTCCGGTCAGGAAGACCCGCAGACTGTCCAGGGAGTGGGTTTGTGCAACGGACAGGATAACGAAAGGATAAGTCACTGGCTGTGCCTGACGATCACCGCTGCTATCATGGCAACGAAACCGGTAGCGATGACGGTTTGGATTTGGGTTTGGGTTTGGGTTTGGGTTTGGGTTTGGGTTTGGGTTTGCGGGTGAGATAACAGGAGCCAGCCTGCCGCCATTCATAATTAGCGCTGCGCGAGAGAAACTGAGTAGCGTTGAGCGTTATCACTTTAATTTTTATGCATGCGCATGCCAGCATCCCGACAAGGGCGCTTTTTTAAAACACACAGAATAATTAAACGGGGACATTATCGGCACATTTTTTAAAAACTTTACTGTTTTTGTATTTTTTAATAAATGAAAAGGTTTTCATTTATCACAACCCCGGACATACCTATTTATGATTAGCCTGAGGTTATCGAAAAAATATTAATTTGGCTTAACCGGATCCAAAAGAAAATATTGTGCATTTCTAACGTGGAAAATAACACACCACATTCTATAATCTACTCTACTATGGAAAGTAGATTTTCCCCTGCGCATTTCAACAGACACATAGTGACCAAGAGTCACGCGCAAGGCCTTGATAAATAGAAATTTAACAAAGATTATTATAAATAAATTACACGAATAATATTTGATGGCATTCATCAAAAAACACCATTTCACCTGGAATTCAATAAATGAAAAACATTCTCAATAACATTAGTCTGCCGACTAAATTCCTGATCCTGGGGATTTTCGCGTTGGTATTATTTGTCTTTCCCACCTATTTATTTATCCAGACGGGTAATCAGGCTATTGATGCGAAGAAACAAGAGCTGCAGGGCGTACCGGTCGAAAAAGATATCCTGACGTTGCTTAACCTGATTCAGCGTCACCGGGCTGAAAGTGCAATCGCCATTTCATTGAATAAACCTGATAATGCGCCGCGCCTGGCACTTGCCTCTCAGATAGATACCCTGACAGATACTATTGCCGCAGAATTACGCCAGTATGATGCCAGTGCGCAGCCGACCCAGCGCTTCAACGGCGTCAAAGCCGCCTGGTCTCAGCTTCAGCAAGATGTTGCATCGGGTAAACTGACGCTGGCTACCAGCCTTTCGCATCACGCGCTGCTGATTCAGAACTTACTGGACACCAACCAGGACATTCTTGATTTATATGGTCTTTCTTTGGACGCGGACCTCAATACGTATCAACTTATCATGAGTATCTATGGTCGGTTACCTGAACTGACCGAGACGCTTGGACGCATCAGAGCCAGCGGTACCTCTGTGATTGCTGCGGGTGACAACGCATCCGATTCTTCACGCGGCACGATGGAGTACCAGATTGAAGGGGGTAATGCGGCGCTGGAAAAATTCAGTAATGTGTTAAATAAAGCGTTTGCCGTAGAGCCGGATCTCAAATCTGAATTTACCGCGCTGGCGAATGATGCCTTCCAACGTTCCGCCAGCGTCCTTAAACTGGCTGAAGATGTCTTTATTACAAAACGTGTTCAAATTACCCCTGTTGAATATGTAAAAGACTTCACCCAGGCTATTAACACTTATAACGATCTTGGCATGAAACTCAGCCTGCAGCTGGGAAAAACACTGAACGACCAAATCGACCAACGTCGTCGTTCACAATATATATTGCTGGCTTCACTGATCGCCGTGGCCTTGCTGGCCGTATGTGTGGCGGTGATGATCAGCCGGTCCGTTACCCGTCCGGTAAAAGAAGCGGTTTTACTTGCCAGTAAAGTGGCCGCCGGTGATTTAATGACGACGATTACCGTGTCAGGTAAAAATGAAATTGCTGAGTTGCTCAATGCGCTCTCGCAAATGCAGCAACGTCTTGCGCTTCTGGTATCGAATATTAAAAACAATGCGTCAACCATCGCAAACTCCTCTGAAGAGATTGCGATGGGGAATAACGACCTCTCTTCCCGAACTGAAGAACAAGCGGCCTCACTGGCGGAAACCGCGGCCAGCATGGAGCAGCTCTCTTCAATCATCAAGCAGAATGCTGACAACACGCGCTACGCATCAGATATGGCGGTTTCAGCCACTAACGCAGCGCTGAAGAGCGGCGAAGCGATGACTTCTGTAATGACTACTATGCAAAAAATTCGCAGCAGTTCGGGGCAAATCGAAGAAATCACCTCCGTTATTGACAGCATCGCCTTCCAGACGAATATTCTGGCGCTGAATGCGGCCGTGGAAGCAGCGCGTGCGGGCGAGACGGGCAAAGGTTTTGCCGTGGTTGCCGCTGAAGTCCGGGCGCTGGCCCAGCGTTCGGCCAGCGCAGCGAAAGAAATTAAGGGCCTGATTGAGCAGTCCGTTGGGCATTCGAATGAGGGCTTAATGCTGGCGCAGGATGCCGGCAGCAAAGTAAAACAGAGCGTCGAAGCAATTGAACAGACATCTCAGTTGATTCGCGATATCTCCTCATCCTCTGAAGAGCAAAGCAGCGGCGTAAGCCAAATAAATATTGCGGTTAATCAGATGGACCAGGTCACGCAGCAAAACGCCGTGCTGGTTGAACAGTCGGCGTCTTCTGCTGACGAGCTGGCAAAACGTGCAAGCGATCTGCGCGACATGGTCTCTGTGTTCCGCACCGCTTAATCTTCTCCTTTTGCCACTGCCGTCAGCCTTTGGCTGGCGCAGTGGCCGTTATAATCCCTCATGCCCGGCGTTAGCCAGGCAACTTTCGACCAGAAAAACAGCGAAATCACACGGATGATTAATTGAATGATTACCGAAAGAAACTTATTCTGTTCGCCGTAAAAAAACAGTAAGCGGTCAACGGCACTCTACTAATGTCCGAAGGCTGGGGTTGTTACGGTCCATCGGTGCATTCTCATTTTGATATAGAGCACCTACCCGTTGGGCTAAGCTGTGCTAACCTTCCGGTCTCAGAATCGCCATTCGGGGAGAATATGAACAACGTTTTTGACGAAAAAATGACGGACATCATCATCGGTGAGGTGGTGACGCAGCTACTGAATGAGGATGCGGCTATCTCGTGGAGCATTCTCCTTGAGAGGCTGCAACAGTTTCTGGACATCGAGCGGGATGAAACCCGGCTCAGAGCGGCTTTGCGGGCGATGGATGAGATACGCGCCGAAATGCTGTTACATCCGGCCGAGAACAACGGGGTTGAACCTCATCCGGCAAATCTTCATCAGCTTCACTAAGTATTGAGCAACACGGCTGGACATTCCGTTTACGCGTTGTGAGTGGTCTACCGTCTGAACGACAATTTATAATATCGAAACAATGACAGTAATAATCCAGAAGCCACTGCTCTGGCGGATAACCGCCCCATGAGCGACGAGACCGCCACTGAAGATATCTATACCCTGATTGGCAGGATAGTTACCCATCTGCTCAGGCCAGATGGGGAAATACACCTGCGGGACATACTCAGTTCGTTGCACCACTTCAGCCAGCAAAGTTCCGATAAAGGTGAAAAGCGAGCCTGCGAGGAAGCCATCCGTTTGCTCTCCAGACAGCTCCACTGAGAGACAGTCACTCAGCTCGCTGCCGGGTGTTACCTTATATCGCCAGGCCTGCTAACGCCTCAGAACAGAACCCGGTTTTTTGCCCTTATGCCTGTTCTTCCTGAGAGCACGTGCGGCCGACCACAATCTCAAGGCAACTCCGCAATACATCCAGCTGTACAACATCTTCTGTACTCTCCAGCTCGGCAATCAGATTGATAATAATGGCCTTGCTGGTCACTTTTTGTCCCTGAATGACAATATTACGGATCACTGCATCCAGCACTGCACTTTCAGCCTCAAGTTTATCGCCCGCACCGCGAAAGAGGCGCATAATTTCCGCTTCGGTCGTGCTTTGCTGAGTGTCGATGGTGTTCTGCATGATGCTCTTCTTAATCAATGTCAATTTAGTGGACACGTGGTAATGCCGCGAAGCGGGCAGAAATACAGACGTGTCTGTCCTGAGTAGTGATGATTACACTACGCACTGTAAAAAAGTATTTTGAAAAGGCGTGAGACGAGCCTTAATGCTTGCGACTGTTGTCCGGGACGCTTTGACCGAATGCAAGTGCCGCAGAATCAACGGGATCACGCGCGGAGGCAAACTCGCTCTGCACTTCAGCAAGCACCTTTTCAATGGCCTCTTGCCGCCCGGCATCCGTTTCATCTCTGAGCATAGACTTTAGCCTGTTAGCCAGGGTTGCACCGCTGATTCTGTCATTGCTGTCCAGTAGCGCAATCACCGCCTCGCCCATGATGTGCTCAGTCAATTTCTCAAGTTTGTCTTTCAGCATACCCGCACCTCTGATGACATTGTGCCCATACAACCGGGCAAACCAGCCTCAAACGCTCAGGCTTCTAATGACCTGCTAATTTGGCCGATCAGATTGATGCTGCGAGACGTTATTACCCTTTAACGCAACGCGGCACGAATCTCAGCGGTCAAAAAGCATGCCGATAAGTTTCTGGTAATGCTGCTCTTCTTGAGGCCCGGTCGACTGGCTAAGGCGACGGATCAGCGCGCTGCAAATGGCCTTACGGTTAAGGCTTTTACCTGCATGCAGGATCTCAAGAATGACCTGACCCAGCGTCTCTTTTTCAGAAGGCTGCGTGTCATTGCCGAAGTAGCGCGCAATGTCACGGACGGTATTTGTAGTGGTTTCGTTCTGATGCATGCTAAACCCCCAGATGTGAAATTGAGTGAACTATAACCAAGCCTTGTCCACTAAACTTATACAACATCTGGAAAATTGTACAGGAATTCCGTTTATTCCCTGCGCTGAGAATTGTGCATAAAGTGCTATGCCCTGTATAACAATTACTTGCGTGAGTATCAGATTCTTAACCTTTAGAACGTTACCCACTCTTTAACAGGCAAAGACTGTCTTAGACATTTCTGTTTCATGTCGCAAGGTGAACCTTGTACAAGTCTCTGGCAGCGAAGCTATCTGTCATCGTCCTCATCCGAACGGAATCGGATGACATCATCATTGCGCTTCGCGTTTTCATTCTGGTTCGCCAACATAAGCCACCTCAGACTCGCATTGGGGCGGGCATGCGACTGCCTGAACTGTTTCAGCCAGCTACGGGCAGCAAAAATCTCTGCCAGTCTGTTGTCACAGGTTTCCTCTTCGGCCATCTGGTTGAGCTCTGTGATGAGCGTATCAAAACTTATTTCTTTCTCACCAAGAGCCAGGCTGACCACGGCTTCACCAAGAATGACGTGCTCTTTCTCATCGTCATGAAATAACACTGTATCCTCCTGCTTTATAAATTACATCGTTACTACATAAGCTATTTTAGTGACCCGAGGCCAGATGACAAAAATATTTCCTGGCCATCAGAACAATATTTTACAAGTGCGAATATCTTATATTTTAAATGCTTTTTTTAACCTGATGAAAAACAATCATTTTGTGGGTTAATTTACATACTAAAATCCTGTAAAAGACTATTCTTAAAGCGCAGCCTGGCTGAAAATGGTCGAACCAGGCCTGACGCTGCAAGGCTTGCGGGTCGGTGGTCATTAACGTCTCGACATCTTTAAAGAGGCAATCTGCGCAGCATTTAACCCTATAACCTGCCTTATTTTATGATTTTCATCTGATAATTTCACTTGTCACTTTTTAAGCGCCCGCTTATCACAGCCTATAAAACCACACTCAATGCAGTGTTGTTTTTTTACTGATGCAGAAGACAGGATTTATTGCGGATAACATTTCCCGACGAGGTGACCAGCCCAATTTCCCCCTCCTGCAACGTTCAAAAAATCAGGCAGGTTTCGCGGTGAATTTGAAAAACAAATATGCGCGGGTATGCCGGTATTCGTGTTTCTCAGCGGCGTGCAGGCATTGTCACACCGGGCCCAGAAAAAGTAAGCCAAACGGCACAGATTTTTGTTAGGGCACGATCGGTAATACTGCTGTACAGCAGCCCCCAGGATCGGTTAACTTGCGCACAACTCTTCCTACTTCGCTCAAGGGAACACTATGCGCCAGAACGGTTTACCACCTTCGGGGAAAACCAGCAGTCTGGCCCACTATTTCAGCCAGATTGATCATCCCCACCAGCTCGAAACGCTGGGCAGGATAGCGGTTGAAATACTTCACGAGAATAAGCCCGTCAGTCGACGGATCATCTGTCTTAAGCTCATCGGCTGTCTTGAAAAAGCCACCCGTGAGGAAGACGCTTTGCATTATCGTGAACTACTGGCCATGCTATTCAGTCAATAACACCTGCTAAACCGTGCTTCCATCAATGAGCAGGTCAAACCCAACACCGCCCTCTACGTACATCACGTCGGAATCCGTCTCTCCCTCGCTGCGCTCTGCTGTATAGCACAGTGCGAGTAGCGGTTTTCAGATGCGCTACGGAGGGCGAGCTCCCCCCTTACGCTTTACGACAACATGCAAACCCCCTGACGCCGACAAAAAAAATGCCCGCACCTCGTTAAAGGGTCGGGCCGGAGTTCTCAGGGAAATCCTAAATGACTTCCAAACAGCGTTTTTAAATTAGTTCACCATCTGAATTGTCGCCAGTCGAAATCGGACAAATTTTTTCTGTACCTGAAATACGTCTCTAATTTTTTGCTGATAAGTGCCGTCTGACAGTAAGAATCAAGCTTCATATCACATTTTTGCAAAGTCTTATCGGGCCGGTTCCATGTTCTGCCTGGCAAGCCGATAAGGGTAATGTGAGTTGATTATCACAATGATTGTCCTGACCACATGTTGCTTACTTCGGCACCCTTGCGGTGCCGTTTTTTTGTCATGCGTGGGGTCAATACGTGCCTGGCGGAGTTTGCCAGGCACAGTGAAACGCTATCCCTGGCGGGAACACGGCGAAGGCTTAATTCAACGGGGTGAGATAGAGTTGTTCAAACCGGGGTGCGCTGACCGGAGAGCCCGTCTGGTTCCCCTGCAAAACGTCGCATTCAGCCGCGCAAATCAACGCGTGCTGTGCGTCGTTCTCAATGCCCTCGGCGGCCACCGTAATCCCCATATTTTTAGCCAGTGACGCGATAGCGTTGATTAACAGCCGGGTTTTGTTGCTCTTCTCCAGTTGCAGAGTCAGTGATTTATCAATCTTAAGCCCCGCGACGCAGCGATGTTGTAACAGGCTCATTGAGGCAAGGCTTCGGCCAAAGTGATCAACGATCAATAATGCTCCCGTCGCCTGAATGGCTTCTAAAACCTGCGATTTGATGTCCACAGTATTGGTCAGCAAGGGTTCGTCCACTTCCAGGTCGATAAAACCTGCGTCATCGCCGGCACACTGACGGATCACCTCTTCAAGGCCAGCCTCCATTAGCTGGCGCGGAAACAGGTTAATACTGACTCGCAGGGACAGATTTTGCGCACGCCACTGCTTAACCTGACTGACGGCAGACTGAACAATCCACGTCCCCAGAGTAATGGACAAAGGGCTTTTAATCAGCATATCGATGAAATCAGCGGGAAACAGCAGGCCCCGCGCCGGATGCATCCAGCGTACCAGGGCTTCACAGCCGATTAACTCGCCATTCTGGGCATCAAACCGCGGTTGATAATGCAGAACAAACTGCTGCTGGCGAACGGCGGCTTCCAGCTCACGTTCAAACCGACGCCGCCCCAGTTCCGCCTCACGAAACTCAGACTTAAACAGCACTGACTGGCCTTTGCCGCTTGCCTTAGCCCGGTACAACGCCAGATCGGCTGCTGACATCACCGATGAGGTATCCGCCGCGTGATGGGGAAAACTGGCCACCCCGGTACTGGCACCGACCGCTATAGTCGAATCCATGTAATGAAAAGGCGTCTGAATCGCGGCGGTGAGTTGCTGGGCAATCTTCATCGCCTCATCGCTACCGCAGGGCAGTAAAACGATAAACTCATCGCCCCCCAGGCGAGCGGCGGCGATAGCCTGAGTGCAGACAGCGCGGATTTGCTCAGCCACATGGCAAAGCAATGCATCACCAGCCGCATGACCGCGGGTATCGTTAACGTCTTTGAAACTGTCTAAATCTGTCATCAGCAGCGTATAAGGTACGCCTGATTCAGTTAGCTTGCTGAGCTGCGTCATGAAGGCGCTTCGGCTGGCAAGCCGTGTCAGCATGTCCAGTGAGGCCAACTCACACAGACGGGCTTCGCTCTCGTAACGAAGCGTCACATCCCGAATGATCATACCGATGTAACGCTCAATGCCCTCCCGCCAGCCGGAAAAAGAAACTTCCGCCGGAAACTCTTCCCCATTGCACCGCTTGCCCCAGATCTGCAAGGTACGCGGCGCTGAGATAGCCGCCTCTTCATGTTCAAGGCGCTCAAGCTCATTGCGGTAATCCGTCTGGCAGCGCTCCGGAATGAGTCCGGCAACGTATTTACCCGCCATCTCTTCAGCATCATAGCCAAACATCTTGGTCGCTGCAGGGTTCCAGAAGGTAATTCCCCGGTTCAAATCCGTACAGATAATGGCATCGGGCGAGGTTATCGAGATGGCTTCGAGGCGCTGCTGACTGGCATGACGCAGCACCTCCATACGATGAACTTCCATGCGATCCATGACCAGTGCGGCAAGATCGGTCAGATTCTGACGGTCGGTCGTACTCATCGCGGGGCGTGGATGATTATCGGTCAGACAGAGCGTACCAATGCGATGCCCGTCCGGCGTAATCAGCGGCACACCCGCATAGAACCGGATAAAAGGATAACCCTGCACCAGCGGGCTGTTTGCGAAACGGGGATCGTCGAGCGCATTGGGAACGCAAAGGATATCGTCACTTTCGAGCGTGTGGTGGCAGAACGCGACGCTTCGCGAGGTTTCTGTGATTTGCAAACCATAACGCGACTTAAAAAACTGCCGTTTTTCATCAATCAGCGACACAAATGCGACCGGCACGCTGAACAGTCTGGCCGCCAGGATAGTCAGTCGATCAAAGGCTTCATTGGGCGGCGTATCCATCAGATGGTACTGGGCAAGCGCACGCAAGCGTGCGACTTCACAGCCGCTTTCAGTTGAGTGCTTCAGAGTTTGTCCTCCTGAGGTCATATACTGTGGCCGGGCATCTCACAGTAAAAAGAGGACGCCTGCAATCAGACAGAACCAGGTAACGCACTACACATCAACCTGAAGCCGCAACATAGGTCCGCCTGTACAGCATAATGTCAGAGATCAGAAACCTGTACTGATAACGACATCTACTCTTACATAGTGCCCGATGTTGTAATTATCGTCCGTTCAGGAGCGAACTTCATAGCTAAAACCGTGTTTACGCTTTTAAAGGGTAAAAATCGTCATTTTTTCTGTTGCGGCACCAGTTCGTAATGGGGATGGCGCCCCGCAAGCAGCAGCAGAAGCTCATACTCCCCCTGACTCAGCAAGGCGACCTTGGCGGTGGCCTCTTTGGTTTGCCATGCCCGCAAACTCAGATCGAAGCGTTCGGCAGCCCCTTCCTGCGACAGGCCAGCGGCAATCCGCAGTTCACGCACGTTATTCTGGACGGTAACGGGCCGTCGGACGATTGAATTTCCCAAACCAGGCTCCCTGTGGATAAAGTAGGGTAACAGGTCGTCAGCCGATCCCTTCGGTGTCCGCTGACACATCTGTCTGCAACCGTTGCAGCACACATTTCATAAGGATTTTTAATCTTATCTGTTGAAATGTCAAACAGGGGACAGTTCGTCTGCTGGGATTATTTATCTCTAAAAGGAGGGTCAGTCCAGCCCGGCTTATTTTGATTAAGCGAAACGCCTTTATATTTAACTGGCTCAAAATTTTGGTTTTTATTCTGTGTTGTTATTATGTAAGTAAATATTTATCACGGAATGCTCTATTTAATGCAAACAAAAAACCCCGCATCCGATACGGGGTTTTAAAAGGCATCGCGGCAGGTTAGCGCGTTTATAAGGTATCAGGTTGTTCCCAGTCCCTTAATATCTTATGAGACAGGCACGAATTAACGGCCAAACGCGACCCACGCATCATCATCTTTGGTCGGTGCAGAGACGATGTGACGCTTCGCCGGTGCTGGCGTGACTGGGGAAAACTGAGCGGGGGACGTCGCGGGTAGCGTAAACCGCGTGATCACGCTGGTCAGCGTTTCCGTCTGATTATTCATGCTCTCTGCTGAAGCCGATATCTTATGAACCAGCGTGCTGTTTTGCTGCGTCACACGGTCAATCTCGGCAACGGCGATCGTCACCTGAGAAAGGCCCTTGCTTTGCTCTTCGGATGCCAGCGCTATCTGGCTAATCAGCTCGTTAACGCTGCTCACGTTCTGCAGGACCTCTTCCATCGTGCTGCCGGCGCTGTCGGCTGCTCCGCGCCCTTCACCAATGCGCGCGACCGTGTCCGCAATCAGTCCTTCTATCTCTTTCGCCGCTTCAGCACTGCGCTGGGCCAGCGACCGAACTTCGCTGGCAACAACCGCAAAGCCACGCCCCTGTTCCCCGGCACGTGCGGCCTCAACCGCGGCGTTGAGGGCCAAAATGTTGGTCTGGAACGCGATGCCATTAATAGTGGCAGTAAACTGGCGGATTTTTTCAGCCCCCACGGCAAGTCCCGTCATCGCGGTCACTACCGTTTTAACCAGCTGCTCGCCTTTCTGCGTTGTCTGGGCTGTTATACCTGCCAGCTCACGCGCTTCACGACTGTTTTCAGCATTGTGCCGAACGGTGGCCGTCAGTTGCTCCATGCTGGCAGCCGTCTCCTCCAGCGCCGCAGCCTGGGTGGCCGTTCGGTTCGACAGGTCAGCATTCCCTTTCGCAATATCCCCCGCTTCAAAGTTCAAAACAGAGGCGTTATCGCGAATAGCCAGAACGGTATTTAACAAACTTTGTTGCATTTCTTTCAATAAAGGAACCATTTGCCCGACACAATTCCTGCCAAGATCTTCGGGTTCACGGGTCAAATCACCTTCGGCAATCACGCGGAAGTGAGCGCGCAGTTTCGCGACCGGTCGCACCAGGTGCACCACCAGATAACGGTCGCAAAAGAGCAGCAGCGCGGTGACGGCGGCCAGCGTCACCAGAAAGAGATCGACCAGCTTCTGATGCTCATTGCGCAGCGGTGCCTGATCAGCGGAAAGCTGCTGTTCAAGTGCCGTGAGCCGTTCCTGAGTTGCTGCGGGATAATCCTGAGGCGCGCTGGTGAGAGCGGTACGATACCGCTGCCAGTCAGCCTCTGCCGGTGCCTGGGCGGCAATGTCTGCATGCGTAGCCGTTGCGTTAGCCTGCACCTGCAAGCTGGCGCGATTAAGAAAAACCAGCTGCTGAGTCAGGCTGTTACTGCGGCTGGCCTGATGGTCGATTTCATTGATGATGAACGATCCATATGCGCCGGCTAACGCGATAATCATGACAGCAGCGATAAGGATCCAGAGGACAACGCGTCTGATTGTAAAATTTTTTAGAATATTCATGGTATTTCCCCGGTGTGGCGACGTAAAAAAAGCTAAAATAAAATATTCACGGCTAATAGTTGCGAGCAAAACAATAGCGCGCTACTCTTATCTGAGTATTGTGGCAGCGTTATTGAAAAAATAAAAATCAAAAATTGATTAAATGTATGCATCGTCGATAACTAATAAATTCATTAAAGAAAATAAAAAGAGACATAAAACCAGAACGCGCCTATTATTTACCGAGAAAAAAACTATTTTTTATTTTCCTTTCGCCGAGTCCGGCCTCATTCCGGTGTTTTTATTCGACATTTTTTCTTTTTAATTTCGCGCCGTGAGCAATCCGGAGCGGAGGACACACATGCTTATGAATCTCGACGGCGATCATGAACGCCGCACGCGTGCCCTTGAGGCCCTTCGCTACCCCGATGAAAGTCGGGATGATGTGCTGAGAAAATTCGTCAGGCTTGCCAGTCAGGCGCTGAATATTCCCGGAAGCTTTATTTCGGTCATTGATGACGAATTCCAGTACATTCGTGCCTCACACAACTTCAAGCTGGAGCGCTCCTCCCGCGAGGACTCCCTTTGCCGCTACGCGGTAGACAGCGATGCTGCGGTGGTGGTGCCAGACACGTTTCTGGACAACCGGTTCGCGGCACATCCGCTGATCATTGGTGCCCCCTTTATTCGTTTTTATGCGGGCGTACCGCTTAAAAACCGCGATGGCATTAATCTGGGCACGCTGTGTGTGACCGATATTCAGCCGCATCCTTTCACCCCGGCACAAATCACGACGCTGACACTGCTGTCATCACTGGTGATGTCATTTCTGGAAGCGTGGCATTCTGCAGGATTTATCGATCCGGTGACGAATCTGCCAAATCGTCAGCGCCTGATCCGCGACATGCATTATCTGGCGGCTGCCGGTGACACCACGCTGCGTCGCCTGGTCCTGATTGACTGTATAGATATGCCCCGTGCCTATGAACTGGCCCGTTCAATGGGCATGGCCCCGGTCGAAAGCCTGCTTAAAGATGTTGCGACACTGCTGCCTTTACGCCTGCGTCCTGCACCCAGCGATATTCTTTACACCGTGGCGACTGGACGTTTTGCCGTGCTGACCCGGGCGGACAGCCGCATCAGTGCTAACTGGGTGGCCTGCCAGATGGCGGGCATCAGTGCGGATTTGGGTGAAGGCCTCTCGGTGGGGCTGAGTACACACACCGGTGAAGTCGATTTTGTCTCCGGCATTTTCCCCCCTCACGAAACGCTGCGTCAGGCAGTCAGTGCCTTGCATGAAGCCATCGATCGGGGATTGCCCTCTTTACGCTTTAGCGAGGCCACCGACAACAAACGTACCCAGGACTTCACCCTGGTAAACGATCTGGCAAGGGCGTTGCGGGAAAATAGCGGCCTGTATTTGGTTTACCAACCCAAAATTTGCTTACAAAGCGGCAAGCCTATTGGGCTGGAGGCGCTGATTCGCTGGCGCCATCCCGTACACGGTGAACTCTCCCCTGCCTCATTTATTCCGCTGGCCGAGCAGACAGAGATACTCACGAGCCTGACCACCTGGGTCATAGACAACGTGATTACACGCCTGAAACGTCTGCGCAATAGCTGTATCCAGTTGCCGATCACGATTAACGTTAGTGAGCGTGATTTCTCGATTGATGGCTTTGCGGACGTGCTGGAAGAGAGAATGTTAAAGGCGAAACTTCCCACGTCGCTGTTGGGAATTGAGTGCCTGGAAACAGAGCGCATTGTGGAAAGCCCTTCCGCCATGCGCGGACTTGAAATGCTTAAACTGCGCGGCTTCGGTATTTCTCTTGATGATTTTGGCACCGGCTACAGCAATATCAGCTATCTTCGCCGTATGCCGCTGGACGTGATTAAACTGGACAGGTCGTTGATCAGTGAGCTGTCGTCAGATACGGCGTCACGCATCATCGCCCGCAACATCATCGCCATGCTGAAAGAGCTGGATTATGTCGTGCTGGCTGAAGGCGTAGAATGCGTCGATACCGTCGAGGCATTAACAGAATATGGTTGTGACCAGGCGCAGGGCTTTTTCTACTCCCGGCCGCTGGCAGACAGTGAACTGGATCACTGGCTGCACTGGAAACTGCGTGAGATGTGCTGATACACGGCGCGCAGGCTTATCCGGCCGGATAGCGAGAGATCGCGCCCTCGTGGCTTATCATCACCCGATTACGGCCATCCCCTTTGGCCGCATACAACGCTTCGTCTGCCCGTCTTAACAGGGCGTCTTTGTCCTCCGTTTCACTTAGCGTCGCGACGCCGAGAGAGACAGTCATCGCACTGATAAACGGAAATGACGTTTTGCTGACGGCTTCACGGATGCGTTCCGCCATCGCGGCCGCGTCGTTCAGTGCCGTACCGGGAAGCAGCAAAATAAACTCCTCCCCCCCAAAACGGCTTATCACATCCAGCGTGCGGCATCGCTTACGCAACAACCCTGCCAGGCTTACCAGAACCTCGTCTCCCGCATCATGCCCGTAGCGATCGTTGATCTTTTTGAAGTGATCGATATCAATAGCGATGGCGCTTTGCACAGGCTCTTCGCTGTGCTGCGCCGCCTGAATATAAAAGCCGCGCCGGTTATTCAGTCCGGTCAGCGGATCGGTCATGGCTTTATCATTCAGGTCGGCAACGTGCCCGGCGACCGCCCGACGATGCTGCTGAACCGCCTCTCTCAACCTGTCCGCTTCGTTATACCAGGTGTTAACCGATGAGAGCAGCTCCGGGCTGGCATCGCTACCACCATCGCGCACCATTCCGGCCAGTTTTTCCAGCGGATAAGAGATGCGCGTCGCCAGAAAGGCCATACAGGTTGCGGTGAGCACGATAACACCGAGGATAAACCAGAACGCGCTCCTGGCCGTGTGCGCCATCAGGCTACCCACGGTTTCTGAGGTGCCTGACATAAAAATATTCCAGTCGGTTTTTTGCAGGCTGGCATAGCCGATGAGGTATTTTTTGCCCTCCTCCTGAATCATTAACTGACCACTCGTGGTTGAGGCCAGCCGCTTTTGCAACTGTGGGCTTAGCGCCATGCGTTTGCCAACCTGGGCTGGATCGTGACTGAAAATAACGGAGCCGTCATCGCTGACAATACTCACCGAGGTGCCATCCCCGTAATAATGCTGGCTCAGCACGTCACTCAACATGCTCTGTTTCTTCAGGTAGATGGTTCCACAGATAAAACCAAGATAACGTCCATCCGCTGCAAACAGGGGCTGTGACAGCAGCACGACGTAATTGCCTGAAGGGGAGTTGAAAGGCGAGGAAATAAAGGGCTTACGGAACGTAATAGCCTGCTCTGTCTGCGGAGTGTCTACTTTCACGCCCACGAGGCTGAGGCTTTCAGGCGAAACGGAAGCGATAACGGCATGACGGTCAACAACAGCGACCGAATTAAAAAAGCCGGACTGCTGCAGTAAACGCGTGGTTTCGCGATGCAGCCTGTTCAGATCGTTGAGATCGGTGATCTGATTAGCACTCCAGGCCAGTTCGCGCTGAGCAATGGTCAGGTAATGATCGGTCGTATCCGCCAGCTTGCGCGCGTAGGCGATGTTACTGTCTAACAACGACTCTTCAATATTGCTCTTTTGAAAAATAAACAGCGCGCCCAACAGCAGACCTGAAGTCAGTATGACGCTTCCAATGGATAACGCGGTAAGGAGCGTTCGTAGATGTATTTTTCTGCGATACATATTGGGTTGCGCTGAGGATGAGTTAGTCAAATTTTAACCGCCGCAGCGCCAGACAAACGCGAGAATAAACGCCTGTTTACTTGTCTTTCATACTGAATGACGTTACGCATTGCTGTAAAAGCAGCCTGATACTCTTTTTTTTGCGTTGTGCAGCATTTAGGCGCCGTGAAGGTGTAATCTGGGCCAGCGGTTACCCGGGCGTTTTTGGGTTTACCCTTGCCAGGCATTCCAGCCGGATAACGCCTCTGGCGGCGGCGCAAAGCCTTTCGTGATAAGCGGAATCATCCGATCACGGCACGGTTGCCTGTGCTTTTCTCTGCGCTAATAATGTTCAACACCTACACAGACTCTGAGGAAGACCATGATGAAAAGCGCTGTTCTTAGCATGCTGGCCAAAATTTCAAAAATGGATGCTGAAACGAAAGAACTGGTTGCTCAGACAGAAGCGCAGTCGCTGTTGCTCAGCGCGTTGACGCTGACCGTGGGCAAAAGCGGCGGTGTCGAAGAGCTGATTTCAGCGATCAGTCAGGCCATCAATACGGTTCTGGAGTCCTCTGACGGCCTGATTAAATCCGATGCGGAGCTTCTGCTGACCAAATTTCAGGAGCAGTTAACGCTGACCCGGCTGGTGGATGAGGAGTCAAAAGAGTTTCTGAAAAGCGTTCCTCAAAAATCGCTTCCCTCCGTCTCCGGTAATGAAAAAATTACCGACTGCTAGCCATCGCCTCTGAGGGCGATGCGTTAAGCGCGTCTGTCTGTCTTTTATCGTCACGCCTGTGGTAGGGTATTTATTTGCCTGTACGTGGATAAGGTTCGATGAAAAAACAGCGAGTTGGCATCGTGTTCGGTGGCAAATCTTCTGAGCATGAAGTGTCATTGCAGTCGGCTAAGAATATTGTTGATGCGATTGATAAAACCCGGTTTGAGGTTGTGCTGCTGGGGATTGATAAGCAAGGCCAGTGGCATCTTAATGATGCCTCAAACTTTCTGCTGAATGCGGAAAATCCGTCGCTGATTGCCTTGAACCGCACGGCAAAACAGGTCGCACTCATCCCCGGCGAACCCCAAAACCAGATCATTGACCGAATGGACGCCCATCCGCTGTCGCAGCTCGACGTGATTTTTCCCGTGGTTCACGGCACGCAAGGCGAAGACGGTTCCCTGCAGGGTTTGCTGCGTATGGCTTCGCTCCCCTTCGTTGGCTCGGACGTGCTGGGCTCTGCCGTCAGCATGGATAAAGACGTCACAAAACGCCTGCTGCGGGATGCCGGTTTAAAGGTTGCCCCCTGGCTGAGCGTGACGCAGGCGCAGATGAACAATCTGGACATCGAAGCCGTTATCGCACGCTTTGGACTCCCGCTTTTTATCAAGCCAGCGAATCAGGGATCGTCCGTTGGCGTCAGTAAGGTCACCACCGCTGCAGCGTTTCGTGCGGCGCTGGAGCTGGCGTTTAGGTTTGACAATAAGGTTCTGATTGAAAAAGGGATTAAAGGTCGCGAGATCGAGTGCGCCGTGCTGGGCAACGATTACCCAGAGGCCAGCCCCTGCGGCGAAGTCGTGGTGAGCGATGCCTTTTATTCCTATGACACCAAATACATTAGCGAAACCGGCGCACACACGGTGATTCCGGCGGACATTCCTGCGGCTGTCGATGAGGCGATTCGTGAGGTGGCGCTCACCGCCTTCACCGCGCTGTCCTGTTTTGGTCTGGCCCGTGTTGACGTGTTCTATACCGAAGACGGTGAGATTATCGTGAATGAGGTGAATACGTTACCTGGCTTCACCAACATCAGCATGTATCCTAAGCTGTGGCAGGCGGCAGGTCTGAGCTATCAGGATCTGATTACCCGCCTGATTGAGCTGGCACTGGAACGTCATCAACAGAACGCGTCGCTCAAAACCAGCGTTAATTAATCGCCGCCAGCGGCCTGCTCAGGCAACGTCGCTGGTCATCTCACTGCGCGCATTGCCGGGTGAGGTCTGATTGCGGCCGTTTCGCTTAGAGATATAAAGGTTTTTATCCGCGGCAGAGATCAAACGATTAACCGTTTCGGCCCACTCAACACCGGGTTGCGCCTGGCCGTATGCCAGCCCCAGGCTGACGGTGACGGTGACCGCGTTGCCATGCAGTAAGAATTTCTCTTTAACGATGCTCTGACGAATGCCTTCAGCCAGTGAATAAATCATTTCCGGCGAGAGGTCGAACTGCACAATCACAAACTCCTCTCCGCCAAACCGGCAGATATGACCGTGGTTGCCCACCAGCGGCGAAATGCGCCGCGCGATCTCTTCCAGTACCCTGTCGCCCGCATCATGGCCAAAATTGTCATTGACCGATTTAAAGTAGTCCACATCCAGCAGGATCACCCCAACCTGGCGTTGCTCAGAACAGGCTTCATTGCGGAGATGTTCATACAGCCCCGAACGCGACAGGAGCTGGGTCAGAAAATCGTAGTCCGCACGTAGCGCCAGACGTTCATTGAGCTGGCGAATCGCATCCATGCTTACTGCCACAATTAACGGACTCAGGGCAATCGTGGCTACGCCGAGGCGCGCTGAGGTCAGATGGCTGATGGGCAGCAGACTGTTATCGCCCTGAATATTCATCACACCGTGAGAAACCAAAATAATTTGGCTAATCCCGGTTATCAGGGTGATCAGGCTGGTCAGCGGCACAGGCAACACGATGGCACACCAGATTAGGGCTGGCACCGGTAAGGTAAGGCTGCCTGCCCCGCCCATTAACGCCCCGGCGACCAGTGACAGCACGACGGCAATTAACGGGACAATTTTGCCCATCTGCAGCCGCCGGGCTGAAATCCTCACGCGCCAGCTTGAGGTTAACAGAAACGGCAGCAGCATGAGTCCGGTCGAAAACTGCTCGCTGAACCAGTTCATCCACGCATCGGCAAATTCGGCATTTATGCTGCCGACCTGCGCCAGGCCGCCCCAGGTGGCGCAACCGAACGCCGCCAGCAGGCAAGCCGGAAAAATGCGCATGGCGTTAGCGATACGCTCGCTGCTGGAGTCGTGCTGATACTGCCGCCCCATCACCACGACGCAAATCAGGATAAACAGAATATTGGCAACGTTCAGTGTGAACGCCGGTAAGGTCCAGCCTGAAAACACCGCGTCGTTAAATACCATGGCGCTGAAACAAACAAGATAAAAACGGGTGCGATGAAGAAAGGGATAGCGCAGCATCATACCGGCAATAAAGGCGTTAACCGGCCAGAACAGGGATAAGTCATGGGGAATACGCAGATGTCCGCCGACAAAACAGAACATCAGAGTAATCATAAACAGCCAGAGGGCACTTTTTTTAGCATTGTGCTCTTCAAACAGCTTAACGCGCATACGTCTGGACCTTGTCACAAAGAGGCTTACCATCACGCCGCTTACGGGGTATATGGCGTTATGATTATTTAACCCTGAATCTTGTCTGCGCCATTCAAAGAAAAGCACCCTTAAATGAACGAACGTTAGCGATTTGAAGCCCGTTACTGGGTATAAGCATGCACGCAGAGATGCCCATTCATTATGTCTTACAAATAAAAAAATCGGATATCCGAGATATCCGATTTTTCACGTTTTGTCTGACTGTTTTGGTCTGAACGGTTATTTCACCGCCACCGGCCATTGACTCAGACGGATTCCCCGCTTATCCGCATTCTCACCAAAATCCTTCAGGACGGCTTTAACGTCCGGATCGATGTATTCTGCATTATCGTTATCGACGATTACCACGCTATTTTCGGGTATTTTATCAAGCAGCCCCTGCAGTTTAGGATTGTGCATAAACGTCAGATTTTGCTGGAAACGTAAAACGTAGTGGTCGTCATAACGTGTAAGCTGCAATGCGTTACGGTGGCTCTTGTAGATGCTGTAAAGGATCTGGGTGGCAATACCGATACCGATACCGACAAGCATCCCCAGCGTAATAATCCCGATAATCGTGGCCAGGAACGGTACGTACTGTTGCGCGCCCATGCGGAACTGCTCAATAAACAGACGAGGTGCGGCCAGCTTGTAGCCGGTGTACAGCAGCACCGCCGCGAGGCTGGCGAGCGGGATAGCATTCAGCATTTCACTGAACCACATTCCGCAAATCAGCAGCATGACGCCATGCAGCAAAATGGACAGTTTAGTTTGTGCGCCAGCGTTGACGTTAGCCGAACTCCGGACGATCACCGCCGTAATGGGCATGGCACCAAGGAAGCCGGCCGTCAGGTTACCTATGCCCTGGGCAAACATTTCTCTGTTGGGTGACGGCGCTGGGGTTTGCGGCCGCAGCTTTTTCAGGGCTTCCTGGCTTAACAACGTTTCCAGACTCGCCACCAGCGCCAGGGTCAGGGCCACGACCCAGACCTGTGGATTTTTCCATGCCATCCAGTCCGGGGTTTCCAGCTCCGCCATCATCGCGGAAACGCTGTCAAAAGCGGGCAGTGAAATGCGCGGTAGGGCACCGGTGAGTTCAGGGAACAGTCGCGCGCCTGCAACGGTCACCACACAGCCAAACAGCACGGCGAACAAGGGGCCAGGTATCCATGCCAGTGCCTTGATTCGTTTAATGGGTCCGGTTGTCCATACAAACAGAATGAACAAGCCCACTAAAGAAACCAGCAGGGCGGACAGCGAGAATGTCATTTCCCCGTTGACCAGCGACACTAACTTCACGCTGCCGCCCGCGCCCAGCGCGACCGGTATCTGCTGCATAATCAGCAGCAACCCAATCGCCGCCAGCATGCCCTTGATGACGCTGCCGGGCACCAGGGCGATGAAACGCCCGGCGCGTAAGAGGCCAAACAGACATTGCAGCACCCCGGCGATAATCAGGGCGGTCAGAAACGCGGAGAAGCTGCCCAGCGTCGCCATAGAGGCCACGACGATGGTCACCAGGCCCGCGGCCGGTCCGCTGACCGCAAAACGTGAAGGGCTCAGGGAGGTCACGAGTATCCCGCCAATCACCCCCGTCAATAAACCGGCAAACGGCGGCAGTCCGCTGGCCTGTGCGATGCCCAGGCAGAGCGGCAGTGCGACCAGAAACACAACCAGCCCTGCCGGCACATCGCGGCGTAATGTATCCAGATTCATGGTGAAGACTCCTCTGCAGATTGCTGAATCAACTCTTTAAGATGACCCGATTGCAGGTCGTAAACACAGCCAAACACGTCCAGTTCCTGACCAGACTGCCAGGCCTGCCGTACCGGTTCGGCCGCCACCAGATTGGCAAACTGCACCAAAACATTGGCCTCAACCAGACGATTCAGTTTCTCGCTTTCCGTCTCCTGCCTGGCTTCGCTGTGAAGATGACTCGCTAACCCACGCCGCAGAAAAGTAATACGCCGTGCCAGTGCCGAATCCTCAGTGGCCAGCGGGCTGTCGGGCAGCGATAAGGCCGCCTGAACGCCTCCGCAGCCGTAGTGACCGCTCAGCACGATTCGCTTTACCCCAAGGTAAAAAACGGCATATTGCAGCACGCTTAGCAGGTTATCGTCCTCTGCCACGACCATATTGGCGATATTACGGTGAACAAACAGTTCACCAGGATGCGATCCCGTTAATACCTCCGCCGGTACCCGACTGTCTGAACAGCCTATCCATAATGAGTGCGGTTTTTGCTGATATAAGGATTTTTCAAAATAGGCGGGGTTACGCTGGCGGCGCTGAAGTGCCCAACTGCGATTTTTCGCTAATAAGGGTTTAAGTGTCGTCACAATCATCTTCTCTCTACGACCGGGAACAGGACGTTCTGGCTGACCACGGAGTGAACCCGCTCACTTAATATCCGCGAATGGGTTACGAAACCTGAAGCTCATCACATTAAAAGGTTATAGCTGCTTATCATTATCAATGCACACGGAATATTTCAGCCCAGAAAAACAGGGCGTTTTATGTAAGCACTTATTCAACAAACGTCATGGTTACGTAAATAAAATTAAGAGATCATACCACTGAGGCATCTGGTTATTTTAATTATTTATCATTAAAATCATTTAGTTAAATATTTATCAGGAAAAGCAAAACTGACAAATAAATACAAAACACTTTCCGGGCGAGAATGAAAAAAAACAGAGGTCGCGCATCAGACCAGGATTACTCTTAAATGCAGAATTTATGAATAGCACAATCCACCGCCTTTATTCGAATTAGGCAGTTAAATGAACTTTGTTAAAGGGAATATTAAAGCAAGAGATGGTTAATTTAATTTGCATGAGAATAGTGACGACAGTAAGTAAATGCCCACAGCGATGTAAAAAGAGCCTACTCATTGCAGGCTCTCTGTATTGACACATTATTTACCGTTCCAGGCCCTCAGGCGCGCTTCACGGACGGAGAGCTGCTGTTCAGGCGTCAGTTTATTGTAATTCTCGGCCATCCCGCTCTCCCAGTCACCGTAGAGCGGGTTCGGCAACACAATGAACTGTGTACCAAACTGTGCATGGTTACGCTCAACAAACGCCTGGCGCTGTGCATTCCCCTGATGCCAGGTTGCCCCACCAAAATCGTTCAGGTTGTCACCGATATACAACACCACGTTGTAGCCCGCGTTTTTGATTGCATCGAAACGTGCCTGTTTGTTTGATGAGTCCGTTTTCAGGCTCACCGTTTTTTCGCTCACGCCGCTAAAACCAAGCTGTTCAAGGTTAGCCACCGTCGCAGCGTAATCTTTCTGATCGCGGTTGGAGACATAGAATACGGTGCCGCCATGGCTGTTGACATAACGGGCAAACTCCACCGCGCCGGGAACGGCTCTGGCCTGACGCGCCTGGGTCCAGGCTGACCAGGTTTTATCGCTGAAAGGCTGTCCATTTTTTGCCTGCCAGGCACTGTAGGCGCTGTTATCGAGCATGGTTTCATCTAAATCGACGATGACCGCTTTAGGCTTGCCGGTCAGCGAAGCCGATTGATCAAAGGCCAGACGGGCGCTGTTAAATGCCTGCCAGCTGAGCGCCTGATATTCGCCGGACTGCTGGAACCAGTCTAACGCCAGCACCGATTGCTGCCCCAGTTGCTGCTGTGCCTGCTGCCGGGCAGGTTGCGCACAGCCCGCCAGCGCCAGCACAACCATGGCTGACAGCGCGACATTCACTGAATTTTTCATCGTTTCATCCTAAGGTTTGAAAGATTTGAGTGGGTAACGCTTCAAAAATGTAGCAGTTAACGTAAGCTGAGGGCAGCAGATTGCACGCTGACCTGACAGGAGAAGAGGATGTCCGCCATGCCGCGTTCGCCATTACTTGATGCACTCGACTGGGTCGATTACGCTTTTCAGCCCGCAGGTGAACCGCCGCCCGAGGATGCGGCCTATGGTCATCAGCGCCATAGCGCCGTGGTCGTCACCGATATCCATAATTTCCCCCCTAAAAGCTGTGATGCAGATGGCGTGATTGCCACCGGACACCGACCCGTCGCCGTGTACACGGCCGACTGTTTACCCGTATTGTTTGCCGACCGGCAAGAGAGACAGGTGGCCGCCGTGCATGCCGGCCTGCAGGGCACGCTGGCCGGGGTGCTGTACCGCGCCGTGGAGCAACTCTGTGAACGCGGCGCAACGCCCCAGAGCCTGACCGTGGCGATTGGCCCGGCGCTGGCGCCCTGCTGTTTTGAGCTGGATCGGCAACGCCTGGCAGATATTGAGCGGTTGCCAGGTATCCCCCTGCCGCTGCGCTATCACGAGCAGCAGCCTCGTAATCCGTACGCACTGCGCCCCCAGGCCGTTGCCACCCAGGCAGGCATCTGGTTCGATTTACCGCAGCTGGCTAAGCAGATGCTGGTCAATACAGGCATACCGGCAGCACAAATCGACCTGATTCCTCTGTGTACTTACTGCGCCACCGAATCTGGCTCCAGCTACCGTTTCAATACCCATCACGGCAGCGGCTATCGTTCGCGCTATTCCTGGATTCGCCGCCGCTGAATTCCACTGAGTCTGCTCTTTTGCGGCGTGTTTAAGGGGCGGACTGCCGCGCCGGGTAGTGACGCTTTTATGATGTTTCTCACACCCTGATGCCATTTCACTTTTTTTTAACATAGAAATGGTTGAAGCTAACTCATCCGACCACTTTATCTGTGAGTGATTATGACAGCGCTGTCCTCCCACTATCCTGCTTTATTCACCCCGCTCGATCTGGGCTTTACTCAGCTCAGAAACCGTTTTCTGATGGGGTCAATGCATACGGGCCTTGAAGAGCGTGAAGATGGCGCGGCCAGGCTGGCGGCATTCTACGGCGAGCGGGCACGGGAAGGCGTGGCGCTGATCGTCACAGGCGGCGTCTCACCAAATCCCCAGGGCGTGACCGCCGAACACGGTGCCGTACTGAATGACGACGCACAGTGTGACTGGCACCGACAGATTACCGCCGCGGTGCATCAGCATGAGGGGAAAATCGCCCTGCAGATATTGCATACGGGCCGCTACAGCTTTCAGCGCGATCTGGTTGCCCCCTCTGCGATACAGGCCCCCATCAATCGCTTTACTCCGCGTGAACTGAGCGATGCCGAGGTTGAACAGACCATTGCCGATTTCGCCCACTGTGCCCGGCTCGCCCAGAAGGCGGGCTACGATGGTGTGGAAATCATGGGTTCCGAAGGTTATCTGATTAACCAGTTTCTGGTGCAGCACACCAACCAGCGCCAGGATCGTTGGGGCGGTGATTTTACCGGGCGCATGCAATTTGCCCTGGCAATTACTCGTGCGGTACGCGCGGCCACTGGCGACCGCTTTATTATTATCTTCCGGCTGTCGATGCTGGATTTAATTCACCACGGCAGCACGTTAGAAGAGACGCTGCAGCTGGCCAGCGAGCTGGAACGCTGCGGTGTGACGCTGTTTAATACCGGCATTGGCTGGCATGAGGCGCGAATTCCAACCATTGCCACCTGCGTCCCCCGCGCCGCCTTTGTCTGGGTCACGCGCCGTTTGCGTCAGCACGTCGCGGTGCCGGTGGTGGCGACTAACCGTATCAACCACCCGCAGGTGGCCGAACAGCTATTACAGGATGGCTGTGCAGACATGGTGTCGATGGCGCGACCTTTTCTGGCCGATGCTGCCTTTGTCAGCAAGGCGCAGCGGGGGGATGACAACAGCATCAACACCTGTATCGCCTGTAATCAGGCCTGTCTGGACCAGATTTTTGCCGGTCATGTGACCTCCTGCCTGGTTAACCCCCGCGCCTGCCATGAATCCCTGATGCCCGTTACGCCGACGCGCGCAGCTAAACGGCTGGCCGTGGTCGGTGCCGGACCGGCGGGCATGGCGTTTGCGTTGCAGGCGGCAGAACGGGGGCATCAGGTAACACTTTATGATGCCGCGCCAGACATCGGCGGGCAGTTCAATATCGCCCGTCAGATCCCTGGCAAAGAAGAGTTCAGCGAAACCCTGCGCTATTTTCGTCATCGTTTACCTGCGGCAGGCGTGGTCATTAAAACAGGTTGCCGGGTCAGCGCCGCTATGCTGGCTGACGTCGATGAGGTTATCCTGGCAACCGGCATTAAACCCCGCACGCCAGAGATTCCCGGTATCGATCATCCCAGCGTGCTGAGCTATCTGGATGTGCTGGCGGATAAACGTCCGGTTGGGCCGCGCGTGGCGATCATTGGCGCAGGCGGGATCGGGTTTGATACGGCAGAATACCTTTCTCAACCGCATCAGACCGAAACGGTGGACGACTTTTATCGTGAATGGGGCATCGATCACAGCCTGACGCAGCGCGGAGGTCTGATCGCCCCCGCGCCGCTGCGATCCCCTCGCCAAATCTGGCTGCTTCAGCGTAAGGCGGGCAAGCCCGGCGCAACGCTGGCGAAAACCACCGGCTGGATCCACCGCAGCAGCCTGCAGTCACGCGGCGTTGAAATGTGGGGCGGGATTACGTATCTGGCGATTGATGATGAAGGACTACATATCAAACGCGACGGCGAACCGCTTGTCCTGCCGGTTGATAATGTGATTATCTGCGCCGGTCAGGAGCCGCAACGCGAACTGGAAGCGGCATTGCGGGCAAACGGCAAACCGGTGCAGGTAATTGGCGGGGCCGATGTGGCGCAAGAGCTGGATGCCCGTCGGGCAATCGCCCAGGCCACCGCACTGGCGTTAACGCTTTAGTTAACGCATTTTTACGGCGCGCAGCACCACAAATTTTTTGTTGGAGGCCACCAGCGTACAGTTACCGAACAGCTTTTTCAGCTTGTGGTGATAATCAAGGTGGCGGTTGCCAACGATGCGCAGTTCTCCACCATATTGCAGGCAGCGTTTCGCATCGCGGAACATCTGCCAGGCCAGGTGGTCGGTGACCGCGTGCTGCTGGTGGAAGGGTGGATTACAGAGCACGGCATGCAAGGTATCGGATGGATAGCCACTAAGCACGTTGTTGACCCGGAACTGGCAGCGCGACAGATCGTCTGGGCGGTTGACCTCAACGTTTAACCGGCTGGAGGCCACTGCCATATAAGACTCATCAAGGAAATGCACCTCTGCCTCAGGATTCTGCGCCAGCGCCATCAGCCCGATAACGCCATTGCCACAGCCCAGATCGACGATTTCGCCCTCAATATTTTCCGGCAGATGCTGCATGAACAAGCGCGCACCGATATCCAGAGAAGATCGGGAAAACACGTTGGCATGGTTGTGAATCTGGTAAGGCGTTCCGTCCAGCGGCCAGACCTGCGTTGGCGCTTTTTCACGCAGCGCGGGTTGGGTGAACTGGCTGTATATTACCCGCGCTTTTTTTACGGCCAGCGAGGTTTTGGTTTCACCAATAATCTGTTCAAACAGTTGCAGCGTGGAGGTATGAATCTCTTTCGCACGCCCCGCCGCCAGCACCACGGTTTCCGGGGTAATCACCTGACGCACCGCACGCAGTTGCTGCTCCAGCAGGGCCAGCGTTTTAGGAACTTTAATCAACACCAGTGCGGGCGCCGCCGGTAAGTCAGAGAGGCTGTCGAGGAAATGGACGTCGCTGTCATCCAGCGCATTCAGGCGCAGGTTCTGGCGCGTTGCCTGCTGGCTCAGCCAGGAATCACTAATATGCCACACCGGACGCGAATGCAGCGCGCAGGTTAACGCCCCGAAACTGTCGTTAAAAATCAACGCCGGACCCGATGGCAGGCTTTGCTGCAACAGATATTCATCAGCGGCATCCCAGGCTTGTAACGGACTCTCGTCACGCATCTGCGGGAAACGATGCAGGGTTAGTGCGCGATCGTTCAGTTCAAGTTGGCTCATGAATTCTCCGGCGTGGTACACTTTGGTTGATTTTCGCCCCAAAAAGGGGGCGCAGTATACTGTCTTTCGCCGGGAATCTCTAATGTCCTCACTTATCTATCTTCAGGGTTATCCTGAGTCCATCCTTGAGCAGGTGCAGACCCTTATCGATCGCCAGCGTTTAGGCCCGGTGCTGCAACAGCGCTATCCTGATATGCATGACAGAGTGAGTGATAAGGCGCTGTACGACTTCACACTGGCGCTGAAAAACCGCTACATGCGAAATGCTCCGCCGATCAATAAGGTGGTATGGGACAACAAGATTAAGGTGATGAAGCACGCGCTGGGCCTGCACACCGCCATCTCCCGCGTGCAGGGGGGCAACCTGAAGGCCAAAGCCGAGATCCGTATTTCGACGTTTTTCCGCCAGGCGCCCGAACCCTTTTTACGCATGATCGTGGTGCATGAGCTGGCACACCTGAAAGAGAAAAACCACGACAAGGCGTTCTATCAGCTGTGCTGCCATATGGAGCCGGACTACCACCAGCTCGAATTCGATGCGCGCCTGTGGATGACGGAACAGGCGATGCGGGGCAACGCAGCTTAGAGAAACTGCTGCGCTTGCTGAATCAGGCTGGTTTTGGTGAGCGCCCCCAGGAAACGGCGCTCCTGCGGGTTATTCAGCACCGGCAGGCGCTCCAGCGTCACGGCCGCAAAGGCTTCCCACCCTTCCCGTAGGCTTTGATTCTGATAGGCGACCGGGAAATCCTGATCCATCACGCACTGCACCGGCGAATCCAGATTAATCTCCTGTGCCAGCACCCTGCGCGATATCTCATGAATTGAGACAACGCCCAGGAATGCACCTTCCGCGTTGATCACGTAAACATAGCGTTCGCGCTTAAGCGAACTCACCGCCAGCGCTTCGCCCACCGACGCTTCAGGCTGGAGCGCCGCGCCCGGAATAATCAGCTCGCTGATGCGCATATTATCGAAGTCATATTTGGCTTCAGAGCGGTTGAAGTGGTGAGTCACGACCGGATAGGTACTTGCCATTTGCAGGCGATAAACCACCATTGTCGCCAGCACGGAAGCGATCATGACCGGGAACAGCAAGCTACTGTTGAGCGTCATTTCCAGCACCATCAGCATCGCCATCAGGGGAGCCTGACTCACGGCAGCCAGCACCGCCGCCATGCCTACGGCGGCGAACAGCAAAACGTTATCTAGCGGAAGATGCAGCGCCACGCCGCCGAGTGCAATGACCATGCCCAGCAGCGCGCCAATGAGCAGGGACGGCGTAAACAGCCCGCCCACCGCATTGGACCCCACGGAAAGAGTGGTCGCCAGGGTTTTTAACACCAGTAGCAGCAGTAACCCGGACAGCAGATAATGACCCGCCATCACCTTCACAATCACCTCGTAACCATTCCCGAGGATATCGGTTGAGATCAGCGCCAGCAGGCCCACGGCAAATCCCCCTGCCCCAAGGCGCAACGGCAAGGACTTGACCCGACTGAACAGCGTTTTAGCGCGCGCAATCAGCCGAATAAGGAGTAAGCCAGCCAGACCAGACAGTAAACCGATCAGGATGGTAATCAGCAGGCTGTAACTATCCATCGTGAAGCTGACATCGGCCAGCGGATACAGCGCATTACGAAAGCCTAACGTCCACATGGTCATAACCGCCATAGCGGACGACACCACCAGCGGAATCAGCCGTTGTAAAGCCGACATGCCAAAAGCAATTTCCGCCACGAAGATAGCCGACGCCAGCGGCGCATGATAAACCGACGAAAGACCCGCGGCGGCGGCCATGGCGACGACGTCACTGTTTTTTAACTGCAACGCGCCGGGCAACACGCGCCCAATGATGCTGCCGCACAGGGCGGCAAGCTGAACCATTGGGCCTTCTTTACCGATTGACGCGCCGCTGCCAATACTGGCTATCGACGACAGTGCCCGGAATAGCGAGGTTTTGGTGGGCACGACATCAAGGCGCGCGTTGATGACTTCCAGATAATCTGTTTTTACGGTTTGCTGCTGCTCGATTGCCACCGCATAGCGCAGGAAGAATCCCGCCAGCAGCCCGCCGACACCGACCAGAACCGGCCAGAATATCCAGGGCCAGAGATGCAGAGATTCGGTAATGTCGTTGCTGCGGCCAAACAGCAACTGATTGATAAACTCGATCGTTTCACGAAATAACAAGGTAACTAACGACGCCGCACAGCCAACCGGGATGGCGATAAGCAATGTGGTCCAGTTTAGTGCATGTTTACTTCCTTTCACCTGCGCTCCCCGTCTTGTGCTTAACGTGCGTTATCGAGACATATTATTGGAATGGAGATCTCAGGATCAACGTCTGGCGTTGCCTGCCCGGTTTCAGATGCTACTCTGCGTTTTTATCTGTGCAGGAGGCTAACTGTGATTCGCTTTGCCATTGTGGGAACCAACTGGATTACGCGTCAGTTTATTGAAGCGGCACATGAAACCGGCAAGATGACGCTCTGTGCCGTCTATTCGCGCACTCTGCAGCAGGCAGAGGCATTCCGTCATGATTATCCCTGCGACCAGCTTTTTACGTCGCTGGAGGCCATGGCCGCCCATCCTGAAATCGATGCCGTGTATATCGCCAGCCCCAACGCCCTGCACTGTCAGCAGGCCATGCTGTTTATGTCGCAGGGTAAACACGTGATTTGCGAAAAGCCGCTGGCCTCGAATCTGCAGGAAGCTGAGGCGATGATCGCCTGCGCCTTCCGGCATCAGGTCGTGCTGTTTGAAGCCTTTAAAACCGCCAGCTTACCGAACTTTATTCAACTGCAACAGGGGCTGGCAAAGACTGGCACACTGCGCAAGGCGCTGCTGAACTATTGCCAGTATTCCTCTCGTTATCCGCGTTACCTGAATGGCGAGCGGCCTAATACTTTCGATCCCCGCTGGTCCAACGGCTCCATCATGGATATCGGTTACTATTGCCTGGCGCTGGCCGTCACGCTATGGGGCGAGCCGCAGCAGGTTAACGCCTCCGCCACCCTGCTGGAAAGCGGCGTCGATGCGCACGGCACGGTGATCCTCAATTATGGTGAGTTTGATGTCACGATTGTGCACTCCAAGGTCAGTGACTCCGTGCTGGCCAGTGAAATTCAGGGTGAGGCGGGATCGCTGGTGATAAACCGCATCGCTGAGTGCCAGTCAGTGACCTTTATCCCGCGTGAAGGGGATAAACAGGCGTTAACCCAGCCGCAGCATATCAACAGCATGTTGTATGAAGCAGAGACCTTTGTGCGGCTGGTTGAACAGCGCCACGTCAGCCATCCGGCGCTGGTGGTTTCCCGTTGCGTGGCCGGATTACTCACCGAGATCCGACGTCAGACGGGCGTCGTTTTTCCGGCCGATGCATCCTGAATGTAAATATTTCAAAATATGACTGGCAATGATTGATTCCTGAGCGCCAGCCACGTAACTTACCCGCTTGCAAAGGGGAGTAACTTGTAAGCTGATTGATCGTCACTACGTTGCGCACGCATCCGGTCATCAGGCAACCCAGAATCAATTCCTGAGTTGTAAGTGAGACCTTGCCGGAAGGCGAGGTTTGCTTACACTGAATAAGCGGCTGACGTCTTCTGACTTCAGCCGTTTTTTTATTTTTCAGACAGGATACGATTATGCAAACTGTAGGTACGCCACTCCTCTGGGGCAGTTTTGCGGTTGTAGTAGTTATCATGCTGGCGATTGACCTGTTCTTACAGGGTCGTCGCGGTTCGCAAACCATGTCCTTTAAACAGGCTGCGGTCTGGTCGCTGATTTGGGTTTCCGTCTCGCTCCTGTTCAGTGCTGCATTTTGGTGGTATCTGGACGGCACCGCCGGACGCGAAGTCGCAACCAGTCAGACGCTGGCTTTCCTGACCGGCTACGTGCTGGAAAAATCCCTAGCGGTCGATAACGTTTTCGTCTGGCTGATGCTTTTCAGCTACTTCTCTGTTCCTGCCAACCTGCAACGTCGTGTGCTGATCTACGGTGTACTGGGCGCTATCGTGCTGCGTACCATCATGATCTTCGCGGGCAGCTGGCTGGTCACGCAGTTTAGCTGGATCCTGTATATCTTCGGTGCCTTCCTGCTGTTTACCGGTATCAAAATGGCGATGGCAAAAGAGGATGATGCGGCGGTGGGCGACAAACCGGTGGTGCGCTGGTTGCGTAAACACCTGCGCATGACCGACACGCTGGAAGGGGAGAAATTCTTTACCCGCAAGAACGGCGTGCTGTTTGCGACACCGCTGCTGCTGGTGCTGATCATGGTCGAATTAAGTGATGTGATCTTTGCCGTCGACAGTATCCCGGCCATCTTTGCCGTCACCACCGATCCCTTTATCGTTCTGACCTCAAACCTGTTTGCGATTCTGGGCCTGCGCGCCATGTACTTCCTGCTGTCTAACGTCGCGGAACGCTTCTCAATGCTGAAATACGGCCTGGCTGTCGTGTTGGTGTTTATCGGTATCAAGATGCTGATTGTCGATATTTACCATATCCCGGTGGCGATATCGCTGGGCGTCGTGGGCGCGATTCTTGCCTCAACCCTGATGATCAACGCCTGGGTGAATCACAAGAACGATAAGAAGAAGCTGACTAAGCCTTAACGGCAGGGTAAGGAAACACAGTGAAAAAGGGCGGCAGACATGCCGCCCTTGCGTTTACAGCGTCACGCCGCTTTTAAAAATAGCCAGCTCACGGAAATCATTCTTTTCATTGTTGGTTAATTGCCCGTTGGCAATCGCCACGATGGTGTCAACAAAGTCGGCTAACAGCGCGTCCATGCTCATGCCTTCGACCAGCCTTCCGGCGTTGAAATCAATCCAGTGCGGTTTCTTTTCGGCCAGCGGCGTGTTGGTGGCCAGCTTGACCGTAGGGACAAATCCGCCGTACGGCGTGCCGCGCCCGGTGCTGAACAGCACCATATGGCAGCCCGCACCGGCCAGCGCACTGGTCGCCACCGCATCGTTCCCCGGCGCGCTGAGCAAGTTAAGGCCCGGCGTTGTCAGACGTTCACCATACTTGAGCACGTCCACCACCTGACTTTGCCCCGCCTTTTGTGTACAGCCGAGTGACTTCTCTTCCAGCGTGGTAATACCGCCTGCTTTATTACCCGGTGACGGGTTTTCATAGATGGGCTGATGATGATCGATAAAGTACTGTTTGAAGTCGTTAATCATCGACACGGTTTTGTCGAAGGTAGCCCGATCCCGGCAACGGCCCATCAGAATCCGTTCGGCCCCAAACATCTCCGGCACTTCCGTCAGCACCGTGGTACCGCCGTTGGCGATCATCTGATCGGAGAAGCGCCCCAGCAGCGGATTCGCCGTAATGCCTGAGAAGCCATCGGAACCGCCACATTCCAGACCGAACTTGAGCTCGCTGAGTGTGCCGGGCGAGCGGCGATCGTGACGCATTTTTTCATAGAGTGCGTGCAGCCGTTCCAGTCCGGCTTCCACTTCATCGTCGTGCTGCTGGCACACCATAAACTCAACGCGATCGCTTTCAAACGCGCCCAGGGTTTCACGAAACACATCCACCTGGTTATTCTCGCAGCCCAGGCCGATGACCAACACCGCGCCGGCATTGGGATGGCGCACCATGTTTTGTAGCATGGTGCGGGTGTTGTCGTGATCCTGGCCCAGCTGCGAACAGCCAAAGGTGTGACTAAACAGAAAAGCGCCGTCTGTACCGGCGGCCTCCTGCGTCTCCTTCAGAAAGCGCTGTAAAATCTGTCGCGCAATGCCATTTACGCAGCCGACGGTCGGTAAGATCCACAGCTCGTTCCGAATACCGACATCGCCATTGGCGCGACGGTAAAGTTGTACCTCACGGTCGCCTGGCTGGGTGGCTGACGCAATCTGGTCGGGCTGATATTCATAGTGATCCAGGTCGCTAAGATTGGTGCGCGCATTGTGGGAATGAATCAGCTCCCCTGCCCCAACGGCCTGAGTCGCATGCGCAATCGGCAAACCATATTTTATGATCAACTCGTCCTTGCCGATGGCGCGCAAGGCAAACTTGTGCCCCCGTCCCACGTCCTGAAGCAGCGTGACGGGCTGGGCGGCGAGTTCAATCGTGGTGTCGGCTTCCATATCATGCAACGCCACGGCAACATTGTCCTGCGGATGAATTTTTATGGCGTCTTGCATGGTTATCTCCGTTGGCTCAGCGCGTCACGTATACCGTGCGCGAGGATGCGTTGCAGGTGCTGGCTGACCGTTTCGGCCAGGCCGGGTTGCTGTGTTAAATCTTGTCCCCAGTGCTCGGCATCACTTAATACGCGATTGACCAACGCTAAAGGAGAGATCTGCTCTGCTGCCACGGCGGCCCAGCCCTCTGAGTAGCGTTCCAGCCAGTGCGGCTCATCCTGCAGAGGCCAGCTTTTATCCGCCGATTCCCCGCGATAAAACGCAATCAGGGCTGCCAGCGCAAACGTCAGGTGCTGTGGCCACTGCCCTGTTTTCGCATGCGACATCAGCAAAGGTTGTAGCAAGCGCGTACGGAACTTGGTCATGCCGTTCAGGGCGATGGAAAGCAGTGCATGGCGAATAAACGGATTGCGGAAGCGACGCAGTACCGCATCGGCAAAAGCGTTAAGCTCATCAGCGGGCAAATCCAGCGTGGGGATAATCTCTTTGCGCAGCAGCGCATCCACGTACGCCGAGATTTGCTCATCGTCCATCGCCTCTCCTACGCTCTCCAGCCCCGCCAGATACGCAACCGGCACCATGGCCGTGTGAGCGCCGTTCAGAATCGCGACTTTTTGCGCTTTGTACGGGGCAATATCGTCAACGTGACGGACATGCGGCGCCAGTGCGGCCAGCTTCAGTTCGTCAAACAGCGCAGCTGGCCCCTGAAGAACAAATTGATAATAAACTTCACCGGCCACCAGAAAACGGTCCTGATAGCCCAGTTGGGTTTCAAGCGTGGCGCTCTCGGACGGGAAGCCGGTTACAATGCGATCCACCAGCGTGTTATAGAATGCGCAGCGCGTATCAACCCAGCGTTGAAATTCCCTGGGCAGTTGCCAGAGATCGGCATAGCGCAGCACATGTTCACGCAGCATATCGCCATTGTGATCGACCAGCTCACAGGGCACGATGAGCCAGCCTTTCTCTTTATCACCGTCGAAATGCTGGTAACGCGCCCACAGCAGTTGCGTCAGCTTGCCCGGAAAGCTGGATGCAGGCCGATCGTCCAAGCGATCCGTTTCGGTAAACGCGATGCCGGCTTCGGTGGTATTGGAGAAAACGAACCGCATAGCAGGCTGACGTGCCAGCGCCATAAAATCGTCAAACTGCTGGTAAGGCTGAATCTCACGGTTAAGGCTGCGGATCAGGCGGCTTTCGCTCACCTGTTCGCCTTGCGCGTTCAGCCCGCGGATCAGCGTGGTATACAGACCGTCCTGCTGATTCAGATTGTCGCTGACGTCGCGATTACGCGGCCTGACCACCACCACACCGGCGTCTGTGCCCTGATCTTCATTGAGCCAGTCAAGCTGCCAGTCGATAAAGGCACGCAGAAAGTTACCTTCACCGAACTGAATCACGCGATCGTGGTAGACCGCGCCGGGAAAGTCGTGGCGGTTTAGCCGCTTCATGGTCAGGCTCCCAGCTCAATGCCAAAATAGTCACGGGCATTGTTGAAGCAAATGTTTTGTACCATCTGGCCCAACAGCGCTTCGTCTGCGGGTGCTTCGCCCTGTTCGACCCAGCGGCCAATCATCTGGCACAGCAGCCGACGGAAATATTCATGACGGGTATAAGAAAGGAAGCTGCGGCTGTCGGTTAACATCCCGACGAAGCGGCTCAGCAGGCCAATTTGCGCCAGCTGCGTCATCTGGCGCTGCATGCCGTCCAGCTGATCGTTAAACCACCAGGCGGAACCAAACTGCATTTTCCCGGCCTGGCCTTCGCCCTGGAAATTTCCGGCCATGGTCGCCAGCACTTCATTATCCCGCGGATTCAGACAATAGAGGACGGTTTTAGGCAAGGCGTTATTGAGGTTTTGCGCACCGAGTAAGCGGGCCAGCGGCTCGGCGACGGGCTGATCGTTGATGGAGTCAAAGCCTACATCTGCGCCCAGAAGTTGGAACTGGCGTTGGTTAGTATTGCGCAGCGCGCCGATATGGTACTGCTGCACCCATCCGCGACGAGCATATTCCCCCCCGAGCCATACCAGCACTGCGGTTTTAAACTGGGCGATAGCCTGGGCATCCGGCTTTGCGCCTCCGCGACGATGCGCCAGAATGCTGTCCAGCGTGGTTTCATCGGCATCGGCATAACATACGACGTCCAGCGCATGGTCGGAAATCTTGCAGCCGTGTGCCGCAAAGTGATCCAGACGTTTGCTCAGCGCCTGACGTAAATCATCAAAGCGCTGCACGCTGATATCGGTCAGGCTTTCCAGTTTTTCAATCCACGGCAGGAAGGTGTCGGCTTCGATATTAAAGGCTTTATCCGGACGCCAGCTTGGCAACACCTTCACCTTGAAGCTGTTGTCTTCAGCCAGTGCGCGGTGATGTGTCAGATCGTCCAGCGGATCGTCGGTGGTCCCGACCATCTTAACGTTCATCTGCTGCATGATGCCGCGCGCGGTGAAATCGTCCTGCGCCAGTAAATCGTTGCAACGCTGCCAGATCTCATCAGCCGTTTTTTCGGACAGCAGCACGCCGGTAATGCCGAAGGGACGGCGCAGCTCCAGATGCGTCCAGTGATAAAGCGGATTGCCAATGGTTTGCGGCACGGTGCGCGCCCAGGCATTGAATTTATCCCGATCGCTGGCATCACCGGTACACAGCGCCTCTGCCACACCGTTAGCCCGCATCGCCCGCCACTTATAGTGATCGCCTTTCAGCCAGATATCGTAAAGGTTGGCAAAGCGATAGTTTTCAGCAATCTGCTGCGGCGGTAAATGGCAGTGATAATCGTAGACAGGCTGGTCTTTGGCGTAGTCGTGATAGAGACGACGGGCGAACTCAGTGTCCAGCAAAAAATCCTCGGTCATGAAACGCGACATAAAAAGCTTCCTTATGGGATGACCCCTGAATGGCTCAAAGTTATCATACCAATTTTGGCTGACTGCAGGTTTTTTTACGACTCAGGTCACATTTAAGCAAGATGATCACATCCCATATGGACCTTATTGTCGCCCGCAGCGCGCTAACTGGCTGTGTTCTCGTCTGTTTGCAGTATCCCACAAGCTATTGCGGGTTTTTGTGATGGCTTTCAACTTTTAAAGTTGTATAACAAGTTAGGCTCTCGCTTTACCGCAAGGTAACAACTTTCTTACACAAGGCAAGGCAGATAACGGTCGCTGGTGCAGGGCCGGCGGGCGTGAGCAGAGCTGTATCACGAGATGTCCCGCTCCAGATAACAACAGCGGTAAGACCGCGCAAACAACTGGAAGAGGTACAGAATGCGTAAGATCAAAGGATTACGCTGGTATATGATTGGCCTGGTTACCCTGGGTACGGTACTCGGCTATCTGACGCGTAACACGATTGCCGTGGCAGCCCCGACGCTACAAACCGAACTGCATATCACCACCCAGCAATACTCCTATATTGTGGCGGCATACTCTGCCTGCTACACCGTCATGCAGCCTGTCGCAGGTTACGTTCTTGACTTACTGGGCACCAAAGTGGGCTACGCGGTGTTTGCTGTGCTGTGGGCGATCTTTTGCGCCGCGACGGCGCTGGCGGGAAGCTGGGGCGGTCTGGCCCTGGCGCGCGGCGCAGTGGGTGCCGCAGAAGCCGCGATGATCCCTGCCGGGCTAAAAGCCAGTAGCGAATGGTTTCCGGCGAAAGAACGCTCGGTAGCGGTGGGCTATTTCAACGTCGGCTCCTCAATCGGCGCGATGCTGGCACCTCCCCTGGTGGTCTGGGCGATTGTTGCGCACAGCTGGCAGATGGCCTTTATTATCGCGGGCGTACTGAGCATGATTTGGGCGCTATGCTGGCTGGTGTTTTATAAGCATCCCAAGCAGCAGAAAAAGCTGAGTGACGAAGAGCGCCACTACATTATTTCGGGTCAGGAGCTGCAGCATCAAACCGGCAACACCACCAAAATGTCGGCCCTGCAGATCCTGCGCAATCGCCAGTTCTGGGGCATCGCCCTGCCACGCTTTCTGGCTGAACCGGCATGGGGAACGTTCAACGCCTGGATTCCGCTGTTTATGTTTAAAGTTTACGGCTTTAATCTTAAAGAGATCGCGCTGTTCGCCTGGATGCCCATGCTGTTTGCCGACTTTGGTTGTATCCTGGGCGGTTACTTGCCCCCGCTGTTTCAGCGCTGGTTTGGGGTCAACCTGATTGTGTCACGTAAGATGGTGGTGACGATGGGCGCGATCTTAATGATCGGCCCGGGCACCATTGGTTTATTTACCAGCCCTTATATTGCTATCGCGCTGCTGTGCGTAGGCGGCTTTGCCCACCAGGCGCTGTCTGGTGCGTTGATTACCCTGTCTTCCGATGTGTTTGGTCGTAACGAAGTTGCCACGGCGAACGGCCTGACCGGGATGGCGGCCTGGACAGCCAGCACCCTGTTTGCGCTGGTCGTCGGTGCGTTGGCCGATACATTAGGCTTTAGCCCACTGTTTGCCGCCCTGGCCGTGTTCGACTTGCTCGGTGCCGTGGTGATCTGGACAGTGTTAAAAAATAAACCCATTTCTGAACTGCAGACCGCCCCTTCCCCTTCTCAGGCTGCGCCAATACGTAGCTAATCCTGAGGGCTGGCCAGTGCCAGCCCTTTTCTTCTCTTGCCGCAAAGTGGTATAACAACTTATCTGCTCGTTACTTTGGATTGCCTCATGGACCTCACTGAATCTCGTCGACTTTATCAACAGCTGGCCAGCGAGTTAAAACGCCGCATTGAAAACGGGGTTTACCAGGTGGGAGAGAAACTGCCCGCAGAGCGCCTGATCGCTGAAGAAATGGAAGTCAGCCGCACGGTGGTGCGCGAAGCCATCATCATGCTGGAGGTTGAAGGCTACGTTGAGGTGCGTAAAGGCTCGGGCATTCACGTGATTTCCAGCCAGCAGCAAAACCGGGTCACCGAAAGCAGCAGCCAGCTAGAGTTTGCCGCCTTTGGCCCGTTTGAACTGTTGCAGGCGCGCCAGCTTATTGAAAGTAACGTTGCCGAGTTCGCGGCAACCCAGGTGACACGTCAGGATATTGTCGATTTAATGGCGATTCAGGAGAAAGCGCGACAGGAGGACCATTTCAGGGACTCTGAATGGGATATGAGGTTTCACGTTCGTATTGCTCAGTCGACGCAAAACAGCGCCCTGGCCGCGATTGTCGAGAAGATGTGGCTGCACCGTTTACACAACCCTTACTGGCTTAAGCTGCATGAGCATATCGATCAGCGCAGTATCGTAAGCTGGTGCGACGATCACGATCAGATTCTTAAAGCATTAATCCGCAAAGATCCCGCCGCCAGTAAGCTGGCAATGTGGCAACATCTCGAAAATACTAAGCAGATGTTATTTAACGCCACCGCCGACGATTTTGAGTTCAATGTTGACCGCTACATGTTCAGTGAAAATCCGGTTGTCCTTCCGGATGCAGATACGATTCAGCGTTAATTTGACTGAAAAACAGTCAGTTAATCTGCAATAGTGTCAGGACATGTAAAACTCCTTTTTACATCGAGATACAGAGGGTAAAACTCCTGTTCGTTTAGGAGTAGTTCTGTCTCCGAAGCTTGATTTTTGTTACAGTTATCATCCTTTTCTTACCTTTTGCGATAAGGGCTTATCAAATCGCTGATTTAACAATCAGTTCTGGAAGGATCCAGAAACGCTTGCTCAGACTACGCTCTCAGAATCGATAAAAAATGTCAGTCTGCGCTGAGGTCCCTGTGGGACATGTTCAACGATGATGTTCGGGAATGATTGATGGAAATTTTGCAAGCGCTGCTGCATGCCTTGTGGCAACAGGATTATGAAACGCTTTCCGATCCAACACTGGTGTGGGCAATTTACGGCGTCTTATTTATGATCCTTTTTCTGGAAAACGGCTTATTGCCTGCCGCTTTCCTGCCCGGTGACAGCCTGCTGATTCTGGTGGGCGTGCTGATTGCCAAAGGAACCATGAGTTTTCCGCTGACCATTCTGGTCCTCACCACCGGCGCCAGCCTGGGTTGCTGGGTGAGCTATATTCAGGGCCGCTGGCTGGGGAACACGCCGACGGTGCAAAACTGGCTATCACACCTTCCTGCCCGCTATCATCAGCGTGCACATAATCTGTTTCACCGTCACGGCTTATCGGCACTGCTCATTGGCCGTTTCATTGCTTTCGTGCGTACGCTGCTGCCCACAATTGCGGGCCTTTCCGGTTTAAGCAACGCCCGTTTCCAGTTTTTTAACTGGATGAGTGGCTTTCTGTGGGTCGTCATTCTCACTGTTCTGGGCTTTGCCTTAGGCAAAACGCCGATCTTCCGCCGCTACGAAGATGAACTGATGTTTTTCCTGATGATGCTTCCGCTGGTGTTGCTGGTGATTGGGCTGGTGGGCTCGCTGATTGTGCTGTGGCGTAAACGCCGCGCAAACCAGCGTGGTGAGGGCTCATGAAACCTTTACACGCTTTTCCTAAACGCTGGCTTCCCTGGTTAATTGGCGGGGCATTTGCGCTGGTAGCGGTGAGCATGATGCCCAGCCTGATGCGCCATGAAAACGTGGTGCAGATTCGCGTTTCGCACGCGGGTGCCCCGATGCCCGATGGCTTCTATCTCTATCAGCAGCTGAGCGCCCAGGGTATTCGAATCAAAAGCATCACGCCCTCAGGGGATGCGTTGATTATTCATTTTGACAACGAAGAGCAAAGCCTCGCCGCGCAGAAAGTTCTGCGTCGATTGCTGCCGGACGGGTTTATCGTCGCGCAACACGACCAGGCGGCTCACCTTTCACTTGCTTAATTCGTCGCCCTTCTTAAACGCTTAGCGCACTTTCAGACTGTGCTAAGCGTTTCTCTGTATATCGGTGATCTTTGGACTTTTTCCACCTGATGTCTATGCTTAAACTAAGGCGGGTTATCAGCGCACTGCGGAGGGTTCTTGCAGTGCGCTGAATTAAGTCAGGCAACAATGGAAGGTACAAAGCCGAATGAAACATACGTTACTACTGGGAATCACGCTGTTTTCTCTTTCAGGCTCCCTGATGGCGGCACAGTCGCTGTGTCAGCAAAAAGAGCAGGACATTCAGCGTGAAATCGAGATGGCTCAGAAGCACAACAATCAGCGCCGTGTGAACGGTCTGGAGCGCGCCCTTACCGAGGTGCGCGCGGGATGTACTGATAAAAAGCTTAAAGCCTCGCATCTGGAAAAAATCAACGCTCAGAAAGAGAAAGTGGCTGAGCGTGAGCGCGAACTCAAGGAAGAGCGCGACGAAGGTCATGACAAGGACAAGATTGCAAAACGCGAACGCAAGCTGGAAGAAGCACGCCAGGAGCTTAAGAAGTTACAGGCGGAGCCCTATTAATCGGATTCAATCTACTGATGTTAAAGGAGTATTTTATGTCTAAAGACACATCATCGGAATATTTGCGTGCTGAATTGAAAAACCTGGCGGATACGCTGGAAGAAGTCCTGAGCAGCGGGACTGAAAAGTCCAAAGGTGAACTGGACAAGCTCCGTCACAAAGCGCGCGTTGCGCTGGACAGCTCTCGTGAGCGTTTAGGTGAATCGGGTGAGCGCCTGGCGGCGACCACGCGCGAAGCGGCGCAGAAAGCAGATGGTTATGTGCGTGATAATCCATGGCATGGCGTGGGTATCGGTGCCGCCATCGGCGTTGCCATCGGTATGCTGATCTCGCGTCGTTAATCATGACGGATTCACAGCAGAACCACGGACCGGCCAAAGGGGTCATCAATATTGGTCAGCGTATCGTCACCACGCTGGTTGGTATGGTCGAAACACGCGTTCGTCTTGCAGTGGTAGAGCTGGAAGAAGAGAAGGCCAATATCATCCAGATGCTGTTGATGCTTGGCCTGACCATGCTCTTCACGGCTTTTGGCCTGATGAGCCTGATGGTGCTGATTATCTGGGCAGTTGATGCTCAGTATCGTTTAATGGCTATTGCCATCACCACTGGCGTGCTGTTCTTGCTGGCGTTGATCTTTGGGCTATGGACACTGCGTAAATCACGTCAGTCAACCCTGCTGCGCCACACGCGCAAGGAACTGGCGAACGATCGTGATCTGCTTGAGGATAACCGGTAATGAGCCGCCGCGAGCGTGAAGCGCGTATCGATGAACTGCTGAAACAGGTTCAGCAGCAGCGTCTGGACATGAGTGCCGCGCGGCGTAGCTGGCTGGAGATCACCGCGCCCTACGATCGTGGCTGGTTTACGTTTTTGAGTCTGAAACGCTATCTGGCCATTGGCAGTAGTGCATTAGCTATCTATTCCATTCGCAGTCCTAATCGCCTGCTACGTTGGGCGAAACGGGGCTTTGGCCTGTGGAGTACCTGGCGCATGGTTAAATCAGCCCTTCCCCCGCGTTGAATCCCCAAAGCCAGTCCAGTGCGACTGGCTTTTTCTTTTTTCAGTTTTACTGAATAACATCGACAGTTTATATCGCTTACAACTGTCACTTCTCGCGACTATCATCTCCAGCTATCAGCCCGGCCAATTGCAACCATGCAGTTAACGGGAATATTCACCGCGGGCATCGCTGCCTTGCAAACTTTTAGCGTTGGAGTAGATGATGAAAAAATTCGAAGACAGTGGTTTGTTAGCCGCCCGTATCCTGATGACTATCCTGTTTATTACTGCAGGCTGGGGCAAAATCACCGGCTACGCCGGCACTCAGCACTATATGGAAGCCATGGGCGTGCCCGGCTTCATGCTGCCGCTGGTTATTCTGCTGGAGTTTGGCGGCGGCCTGGCCATCATGTTTGGCTTCCTGACCCGTTTTACCGCGCTGTTTACCGCTGGCTTTACGATTCTGACCGCGTTTCTGTTTCACAGTAACTTCGCCGAGGGCGTGAACCAGCTGATGTTCATGAAGAACCTGTCTATCGCTGGCGGTTTCCTGGTGTTAGGTCTGGTAGGTCCGGGTGCGTACAGTATCGATCGCCTGATCAGCAAAAAACCTCAGGGTGCTCTGGCGCGCTAACTGACGCCTGACTACACCGCTTTTCTGACGCACCGGTTGCTTTCTCCCGGTGCGTTTTGCTTTTATGATCAAAATCCTTTGCCGGGCGGTTTGAAGCGATCATGCCCTACCATCCCGCAGAGTCCCGGCCCACCCGGTGCTTAAGGTAAGCCTAATCTAGTCATGGAAATATAGCGTTCCGTCCCTCTTCTTTTTGGCAACGCTATGAAAGTATCTTATGGTCAGTGGCTTCCCCATCACGATGCACCCTTTTTTCGACGGCTTCATCTTTTGGTCGCCGTGCTGATCCTTTCGCAGATCATCAATTCCAATTTCACCGCACGTGAAGCGCTCGGCGAGCACAGCCTGGAGACGCTGATAACCTGGCTACATATTCTCTCAGGACTGTTGCTGATCGCTGCGGGCGTTATCATGCTCATCTGGATGCTGGTTCAGCGAGGTTTTCGCTGGTACTTCGCCTGGCTCACGCTGGATTTTCGGGGTATTCGAAACGATGTCGTACAGCTGACCGGCCTGAAACTCCCACAGGCACATGGCGGTGGCATAGCCGCGACGGTGCAGGGCCTGGGGGTTATCGCGTTGATCGCCGTCGCCTGTTCTGGTGGGCTATGGTTTTTATTTAACAGTACGTCGCTCGCCACGCCTGATTTGACGCGTAGGGTATTGCACTGGCATAAATTCCTGACCACCTTTGTAGAGATTTATTTTTACAGCCATGGCGCGATGGGCGTGCTTCATATCCTGCTATCCCGCTATGAAAAATAGCACAGGGCACGCATGCAGGCTGTCGCCCTCCTGATTAAACGAATCGCTTATCACTGGAAGACCCGATGCTACATAGTGAATCGCATAAAATTGAACACGCCGGATGGCTACGGGCTGCCGTATTGGGCGCGAATGATGGCATCGTTTCGACCGCCAGCCTGCTGGCCGGCGTCGTTTCTGCCAGCAGCAGTCATCACAATGTTTTGCTCGCCGGGCTGGCAGGTATTGTTGGAGGCGCAATGTCGATGGCGACGGGAGAATACGTCTCGGTGTCCTCGCAGTCAGATACTGAAAAAGCTTCTCTGCGGCAGGAGAAAGCCGAACTCGAGGCCGATTTTGCGGCTGAAACGGTGGAGCTGTCAGCCATATACAGGGCGCGTGGCCTGTCGCCCGAGCTGGCTCGTCAGGTCGCAGAACAGTTGATGGCCCATGATGCCTTAGCCGCTCATGCCAGAGATGAGCTGGGCATCACCGATTTCAGCAGTGCCAAACCCCTTCAGGCCGCTCTGTTTTCTGCGGTCAGTTTTGCCTCAGGCAGTATTTTACCCTTCGCCGTTGCCATGCTGATCACCGGCCCCTTCGCCTTGCCCGCCATTGCGGTCTCGGCGCTCCTGGCATTGACGCTTCTGGGCGCGACGGCGGCCAAAGCCGGTGATGCGCCGGTCAGGAAAAGCGTCACGCGCATTTGCTTCTGGAGCCTGCTGGCGATGACGCTGTCTGCATCAGTCGGCTATCTTTCAGGTATGGCGCTTGGCTGACGCACTTACTGGGTAAGGATGCATCTGCCGCCCTCAGCGCGCCAGATGCTGCCCGACAATCAGCCCGAGCTGGCCTGCCAGCGTCGTGCCCGTGACAGATTCGCCGCCCGCAGACTGCCCCTGCAGAATTTCAAGTTGTCCCTGCCCACAGCCAATAACCAGCGGTGTAACTGAAACAACTTCACCCGGCTGGCTGGCTTTACGCGCATCAATAACGCGGGTTTGCCAGACGGTGAATCGCTGTGAGTCTGCCAATGTAAAAGCGCCGGGCCAGGGAAACGCCAGCGCCCGGACAAGGTTATGGATATCGCGGGCGGGCGCCTGCCAGTGAATTTGGCCATCTTCCGGCTTACGGCTGCCAAAACAGCTTGCTGCACGCTCGTCCTGAGGGGTTTCGGTAAGCTCGCCCGCCACCAGCGCATCAAGCCAGGTCGGTAGCATTTGCGCCGTGGTCGCAACCAGTCGGGTATGCAGTGCCAGGGCATTGTCCTGTGGATGAATTTCAACGGCCTTCTGCGCCAGAATCGGGCCGGCATCAGGACGTTTAATCATGCGGTGCAGGGTCACACCGGTTTGCATCTCGCCTTTAATAATTACCCAATTGAGATGGGCACGGCCCCGATAAGCCGGCAGCAAGGCGGCATGCACGTTATAGGCCCCTTTTTTAACAGAGGACAGGATGGCTTCGCTGAGAACCTGACGGTAAGAGAAGCAGAACAGATAATCTGCCTCAAGGCTGGCTATGCGGGCTTGCCATTCGGCGGTATTGACATCCTCGGTGATAAAAACCGGGATGTTGTGGCGCTCAGCCAGGCGGGCGACGGAGCCGTAAAACTGCGCGCCGGACGCGGGATCTGCATGGGTAAACAGGGCACTAACCGTGAATCCGGCATCCATTAACGCCTTCAGGCCGGTACAGGCCATTTCGTGATAACCAAAGAGTACCGCTTTCATTCCGCTTTCCTTCATCTTTTTTTCGCCTGATCCTGCGGGACGGGCGTGATGGACGGCTTGTCCGTTACAGGCCGTAGACAGCCCCATGATAAGGCATTCTTAGCCCGATTACGCCTCTGGCCCGTTCGCCGTATAGCGCGCATTTATGCGGGTAGGCAAAATGTTTGGCAACGCACGTGGTGCGCTGTCGAAGTTATCCATAACCGCCTATGGTTAAAGTCGGAAATATTCTTTTTATCGTTTGTACGGGAGACAAGATGGGTCAGCTAATTGATGGTGTCTGGCATGACACATGGTATGACACGAAATCAACCGGTGGGCGCTTTAAGCGCTCGGAATCCGCATGGCGTAACTGGGTTACGCCCGACGGCAGCGCAGGACTGAGCGGCAAAGCCGGATTTACGGCGGAACGCGATCGCTATCACCTCTACGTGTCGCTTGCCTGCCCGTGGGCGCACCGCACCCTGCTGATGCGTCAGCTTAAAGGTCTGGACAGCATGATTGATGTCTCGGTGGTGCATCCGCTGATGCTGGAAAACGGCTGGACGTTTGATGACAGTTTTCCGGATGCAACTGGCGATAAACTGCACCAAAATGAATTTCTTTATCAGCTCTATCTCCATGCGGATGCCGACTACAGCGGGCGTGTCACCGTGCCCGTGTTATGGGACAAACAGCAGAACACCATCGTTAGCAATGAGTCTGCCGATATTATTCGCATGTTTAACAGCGCGTTCGATGCAGTCGGGGCGCGGGCGGGGGATTACTATCCGGCTGACCTGCGAGAGAAGATTGATGCGCTCAATGGCTGGATTTACGACACCATTAACAACGGCGTGTACAAAGCCGGTTTTGCCACCTCTCAGTCCGCTTACGATGAAGCCGTAACCGCCCTGTTCCACTCACTGTCGCGGGTAGAGCAGATCTTGGGTCAGCATCGCTATCTGGCTGGCGACAGGTTAACCGAGGCCGATTTACGCTTATGGACCACGCTGGTGCGCTTTGATCCGGTTTACGTCACCCATTTTAAATGCGATCGCCACCGTATCAGCGACTATCTGAACCTGAGCGGTTTCCTGCGCGACATTTACCAGATGCCGGGTATCGCCGACACAGTAAACCTGCCTCACATTCGTCACCACTACTACTGCAGTCATAAAACCATCAACCCGCACGGGGTGATCTCTGTCGGCCCGGCCTTTGACTGGGATGCGCCGCACGGTCGCGGTTAACAACAGAACACCGCGTTGAATTGGATGTGAAAAGACCTGACGTGCGCTGACTAACAGCACATGTCAGGTCAAACAGGGCTGAATGACGGTCAGAAAAACTTATAAGCGATATTTAAAATGGTGAGTAAGCCAATCGCGCTGACAAAAACGTTGTCAGCCCGGCCTTTGTATTTTGCCAGTGCAGGGACTTTGCTGATGGCATACATGGGTAACAGGCAGAGCAGCGAGGCGATAATCGGCGCGCCCATCGCCTCAATCAGGTCGAGAATATTGGGGTTAAGGTAAGCTACCAGCCAGGTCGAGCCCATAATAAAGACCATGCTCAGCGTATTCAGCTTACGGCTGGACACAGCGTCTTTATCGCCCTTATAGCGAAATTTGATAATCAATCCGTTTAACCCTTCCAGCGTGCCCAGATAGTGCCCAAAGAAGGATTTGAAAATAGCGACCAGAGCAATCACCGAGGCGCTGTATTCCAGTACCGTAGAGAAGGTGGACTTCTCACCCGACAGGGCGGAAAAGTGATTCGCCAGGTAGGAGAGCACAGGGATATTTTGAGCCTTCGCGTCCGCCATATCCTGCGGGGATAAGGTAAACAGACAGCTAAAGGCAAAGAACATCACTACCGCCACCATCAGTATGCTGGCGCGGGAGATGATCTGGCTGCACTTGTTTTCGGTATAGGTCCGGCCCATTTCCGGCTCGTATTCTTCCCGCTTTGACACCACAAAAGAAGAAACAATCGGCGAAAAATTGAACGAGAACACCATAATAGAAATGCCTAACCACACGGTAACCAGAATGCCATCGTGCCCGGTCAGGGCGATGTCGCTCAGGTTAACCTGATCGATCACGGCGGTATTCCAGTAGGGGATTAACGACAGCGAAATCAGCACCAGGCTGGCGATAAACGGAAACACCAGCCAGCTCATCACCTTTACCATCAGGTCTTTACCAAACCAGATCACAAAAGCCATCAACAGCAGCAGCAACAGCGCCACCACACCGCGATTGAGGGCCGGCAGCAGTAGCTGATATTGCCAGAACGCCATGAAGGTATTGGTGATGGTGACGCCATAAATCCAGAGCAGCGGGCAAATCGCGAAAAAGTAGAGAAAAGTAATGACCACCCCGCCCGTTTTTCCGAAATGCTCTTCTACCGTTTCGGTAATATTGCCCGATACGTTACTGCCTGACAGACACAGTCGGGCCAGCGCCCGATGGCAGTAAAACGCGATGGGCCAGGCCAGCACCAGCATGATCAAGATAGGGATCAGCCCACCGTAACCGGCCCGAATGGGAAAGAAAAGCACGCCGGCGCCAATGGCCGTGCCAAACAGTCCGAGTGTCCATGTGGTATCGGACTTACGCCAGGTTGAGGTTTTTTCCTGGTCGAGAATATTTTCAGAATTACTCATAACTTATCCTTTATGCGTCAGCAAAACCCGTAATCTGGGAAACCCGGGACAAATCAATATTGCCGCCTGAGATAATGCACACCGTTTTCCGCCCCTGAATGTAGTGGTCGACTTTGCCGCTCAGTAACGCGGCGCATGCCAGCGCGCCGGCACCTTCTGTGACCACTTTGTTTCGCTGAATCAATGCAATCATACTTTTACGAATGTCGTCTTCACTCACTAACACCATCTCATCGACCAATTCTCTCACAATCGCGAAGGTGAGATCGCCCGGACAGGCGACATCGCAGCCGTCCGCAAGGGTGCCGGTAAGACGATGGCGCGTAATGGTATCAGCAAAAAAGGAGGCTGCCATACCGTGAACGTTTTCAGACTGCACGCCGATGACGGTAATCGTGGGATTAATGGACTTGATCGCCGTGGCAATCCCGGCAATGAGCCCGCCGCCGCCTACGGGAACGATGACGTTATCGACATCAAAGAGATCCTCAAGAATTTCCAGACCGATGGTGCCCTGTCCGGCAATGATTTTCACATCATCATAAGGCGGGATAAATATGCGGCCTTCGCTGGCCACAATGTCTTCCACTTTGGTTAGCGTGTCATTAAAGTTTTCACCATAAATGACCACCTCCGCGGAGTAATCGCGCGTCGCCGCTTCTTTGGATTTTGGCGCACCCGCAGGCATGACCACTTTGCCGTCAATATGCAGCATGGCGCACGACAGTGAAACGCCCTGCGCATGGTTACCCGCTGAGCAGGCGACAACGCCCTGACGTTTTTCTTTCTCCGTCAGTGAGCTCATTTTATTGAATGCACCACGAATCTTAAAAGAACCCGTTCGCTGCATATTTTCAAATTTAAGGAATATTTCTCCGTCGCAGCGCTCGCTGAGATAGTTTGAACGTGGCATGCCGGTTTTATAAACTTTCCCTGTGAGTCTCTCTCTGGCAGCATAAATTTCATCAAGGCTAACGGGAAGGTTTTTATTGATATTCATATCGACTCCTTTTTCAGGTAGGGTTTATTCAGCAAAATTCCCCGAAGAGAAATGCGATCGTATAAAAGCTGAAAAAAAGTAATAAACTTACCGTTTTCGCTTCGCAGCATGCTGTAACAGCATGAGCTTACGCAGTTGATTTAAAAAGAAACGGGCAGCGAGAGGATAGGAAAAGGATGGCGATAAAACAGCGTATTGTGTGGAAGAAACTGTATTACTGACGGAAGGGATAAAACGTATTCTTGCAGAAGAGACGGGGTTAAAGCGATTCGTTAATAGGGGGCAAACAGTGCTCTGATACAGTGTTAGCCGGGGCGTTCGTCGTTGCGTATACCTGTGCATGATGTCATTCCTTTACGTCGCCTTTATCCGCTACGAATCTTAATCATCATAAAAAAATGGGATTGTGCTGTTTCTCACACTTCACTCTTTTCTTATGAGAACCAATGCTTTTATTTATACTGACTTTGTGAAGATCAATAAAATATCTTTTTTTCACTTAAGAATATTTCGCCGAAAAAAGCAGAGCGATGAAACAGCCGTTAACAGAACAAGGATAAGGGAAGACAATCACGCTATTTAAGACGGGCTTAGCCGGGAAAGGGGGAAGGTCATTATTATCCCTGAAACGCTGAAGATAACGCATCCAATAGCATTTTAATGCGCGACGTTTGCCGATGAGTCGCGTTAAAAGATTAACGCCCATCTGTTCAATGGGCGTTATTTAAAAGTTATTTCGTTTCGCACGCGACGGGCCAGGGCTTCGCAGGGGAGTTGAACGGATGGTACTGGTAGCACCAGGTTTCCGACACCACCTTGTCTTGTGCTTTCAAATAGAGCTTAAGCTCTACCGGATCGCCTTCGCCGGCGACCAAATCAAACTGCGCCAGCCAGTTGCCTGAATCGTCCGGCAATTTAGACACGAGCACGTTCTCAAAAGTACCACGCGATGCAGAAAGCACGGCTTCGGGGGAAACGCCTGACGGCAGATGATTAAGCACATCGCCACGGAACTCGACGGCAAACTTACGGCTGTCATGCGGACGATCGGAACCCGGTACACCGCCCCGGCCCAGTCGGGTAGCCCCACAACGCGCCAGAGGAGAAGGATAAGGCTCATCGGCCAGCCAGTGCAAACGATAATGGAAATGATGCTGATCGCCCGCTTTTGCTGGCGCATCCGGTACCCACATGGCGACGATATTGTCGTAGATTTCATCGTCAGTCGGGATTTCCATCAGTTGAACTGAGCCTTTGCCCCATTCCCCTCGCGGTTCCACCCACAGATCGGGACGTTTCTCGTAGTGCGCAGCGTCCAGATAGCTGTCGAAATCCCGATCTTTCTGCAGTAAACCAAAGCCGCGCGGGTTCTCATCATGAAAACTGGACGTGACCACGCGTAATGGGTTATTTAACGGCCGCCAGATATGTTCGCCGCTGCCGGTCCACATCGCCAGACCATCGGAGTCATGCACTTCCGGGCGCCAGTCTGTCGCCGCTCCTTTAACCGTTTTTGAGAACCAGTACATGGAGGTCAGAGGCGCGATACCGAAACGCTGAATGTCCTTACGCAGGAAAAGCGTACATTCGACATCCTGTATAACCCCTTTGCCGCGCTGCAGGATAAATTTGTAGGCGCCCGTGATACTCGGCCCGTTGAGTAGCGCATAGACCGTGAGATGTTTGCTGTCGTCTTTCGGCGCTTCAAACCAGAAATCCGTAAAGTCAGGGAACTCTTCATCGACACCCGGCTGAACGGTATTCAGCGCAATACCGCGCGCGGATAAACCAAACTGACCCAGCTCGCCGATGGCGCGGAAATAAGACGCGCCCATAAAAGATATCCAGTCATTTTGTGGATTGGTTTTTAGCGTGTCCTGGCTGGCCAGCACTCTGAAACCTGAGAATACGTTACCTTTCAGCGCCGGCAACGTAACGTTTTTATCCGTCGTGGTGAAGTAGTCAATATTTTGAATAATTTCACGCGCGGCGTTATTTTCCACGACGTGCATTTTCACCGGCATACGGTGTAAACCGTTTACCATGAAAAAGGTAACAGGAAACCGTCCGGCATTTTTAAACAGCGCATAGTCCGGCTTGTAGACGGTTTTCATGTAGGCGTCATAGGTTATGTTGGATAACAATGACGGGTCGAATGAGGTGGGTTTTTCATAGGGTTTGGCTGCCAGGGCCTTGGCCTGGGCAATCAAGGTTTCAAAGTTAAATGCTTCGCTGTTACCTAACTTGAGAACGCCTGCTGCGATAGCGCCGGGAGAAATGCCTAATGCAGATAAGGCAGCAAACGCCCCGGAATAAGTCAGTAAAGTCCTTCTTGTAACCATGATCCACCTGTTTTTTTAATCTTCATTCAATGAATTCGCGCCCAATGGGGCAAAACGTAAAATAATGACGTGTGGCAAGCTGCCTTCAACTATAGACGAGAGAAACCGTTGCCTCCCAAACAGATGGCAAGCCATCATCTGACACATCGGATGAGCCTATAGTGCATTGGAAAGAAAATGGATGGGATTTGCCTGAGAAACAAAGCCTCTGGCAACGCGGCCCATTTTTCTTGCCAGATCAGGAGAGTGAATCGCGTTTCCTCTCAGGGTCGCCAGCGCGGAAGCGCCCTGACCGGCTAACGCCACATTGTTTTACGACGGTATCGGACAACGCCCTTCATCGCGCTGGCCAGCCCGCGTCAGCAAGGAGCCATGGCCTGCTGCCGATATCCCCCGCGTCTGGTGGCGGCAGCGGCGCCGGCTTTGCCGCGCCAAAAAGCAAAAACCCCGCTTGCGCGGGGTTTGCATTAAGAAGTCGAAACTGACCGATAAGCCGGGTTCTGTCGTGGACAGTCATTCATCTAGGCCAGCAATCGCTCACTGGCTCAAGCAGCCTACCCGGGTTCAGTACGGGCCGTACCATGTGAACCCCTATTTGGCCTTGCTCCGGGTGGAGTTTACCGTGCCACGGACTGTTACCAGCCGCGCGGTGCGCTCTTACCGCACCCTTTCACCCTTACCTGATCCCATTACTGGGCCATCGGCGGTTTGCTCTCTGTTGCACTGGTCGTGGGTTTCCCCCCCAGGCGTTACCTGGCACCCTGCCCTATGGAGCCCGGACTTTCCTCCCCTCCGCCCGTCTCCTTCAGAGAAGGACGACGACGAAGCGGCGACTGTCTGGTCAGCTTCGGCGCGCATTATAGAGGGTTTAGCCCGCGCTGTCACGCCCGGCGCGCAGGCAACTCAACAGGCTCAGGCCTGCTGCTCAAGCGCATGTTTATAGAGCGCATTCTTTTTCACACCGTGTATCTCAGCCGTGAGCGCCGCCGCCTTTTTCAACGGCAGTTCCTGCTGCAACAACGCCAGCGTGCGCAGTGCATCTGCGGGTAATGCCTCTTCGTCAGGATGATGGCCTTCAACGATGAGCACCATCTCACCTTTACGGCGATTTTCATCCTCTTTCACCCAAGCCAGGAGTTCCCCCACCGGTGCGCCATTCAGGTTTTCCCAGGTTTTGGTTAATTCGCGCGCCAGCACGACGTAACGGCCAGCCCCCAGCTCCGTTACCATATCCTGCAGGCTGTCCAGTAAACGGTGCGTGGATTCGTAAAAGATTAAGGTACGCGGCTCCTCGGCCAGCGCCCGAAGCGCATCACACCGCGCCTTTGTTTTGGCGGGTAGAAATCCTTCGTAACAGAAACGATCAGACGGCAATCCCGCTGCGCTTAATGCTGTTATCGCTGCGCAGGCACCCGGTAAAGGAACGATGCGAATACCGGCCTCACGGCAGCGGCGAACCAGGTGATAACCCGGATCGTTGATCAATGGCGTGCCAGCATCAGAAACCAGAGCTATGCTTTCTCCCTGTTGCAGCCTGGTTAGCAGGATTTCTGCTTTCTGCTGTTCGTTGTGGTCATGAAGTGCGAAGAGTCGCGCATTGATGGCGAAATGTTGTAGCAACAGTCCGGTATGACGTGTATCTTCCGCTGCGACCAGATCGACGCTGGAAAGTACCGCTAGCGCCCGCTGGGTAATGTCAGCCAAATTACCTATTGGGGTTGGCACGATGTAGAGCGTGCTGGCGGAAATGTCTGCCCGATCGAGTTGTTTCATTGTTTCATCCGAATTGCCGATTTAATATTGAGCATCTTGAAAAAAACATCACTGGATACAGTATGCTTCCTTCAAAAATCGTTCGTCATAAAGCAGGACGCTTTGTGCCTGTCCTTCTTGCTGGTCTGATTTTAGCCGCGTGTAGTGGCCAGGGCCCGAAAAGCCAGTCCGTAGACATCCAGGCACCCGTTACTAATAATTCCGCCTACTATCTGCAGCAGGTGCAGCAAAGCAGCGATGATAGCAAGACCGACTGGCAATTACTCGCAATCCGCGCCCTGTTGAAAGAAGGAAAATATCCGCAGGCTGCTCAGGCGATCGGCGAACTGCCTAATCAGCTTTCTGATAAACAGCAGCAAGAATTACTGCTGCTGAAAGCCCAGTCTCTGGTTGCTCAGCAAAAGATTGCCGATGCCCAACCGATATTGAGTCAGGTGAAAACCAGCGAGCTGTCTCAGGATCAGCTGGCGCGCTACTACGGTTTACAGATTGCCAGCGCACAGGGTAAAACCTCGCTGGCCCTGCTCCGCGCCTATATTGCTCAGGAGCCATTGCTTAAAGGCGATGAACGCCAGCAGAATATCGATGCCACCTGGCAGGCGCTGACCCAGCTGTCGCAGCAGGATATGAATTCGCTGGTGATCAATGCCGACGAAAACATTCTGCAGGGCTGGCTGGATCTGCTCACGGCGTGGCATGCCAACGCGCAGGATGCCAACATGCTGAAGTCAGCCATTAAAGACTGGCAGACGCGCTATCCCGATAACCCTGCTGCAAAAACCTTACCGACCCAGCTGAGCCAGGTGCAGAACTTTACCAAAGCGTCCACCAGCACTATCGCGCTGCTGCTGCCGCTGAACGGTCAGGCTCAGATGTTCGCCAGCGCTATCCAGAAAGGCTTTAACGACGCGAAGAACGGCACCCTCGCTACTGCGCCTCAGGCGACGCCGGGCAGCGCCCAGGATCCTATCGCGATAAATCAGCAGCAGCCTGCAGATGCGAATGCGGTCGTCAGCCCGTCAGCTAACCCGGCGGCTGCGCAGCAGAGCGGCACGGCGCAGCAACCGGCAACGACGCAACAGCAGCCTCAGCAACAGCCGGCCGCCGAACCCGCCAGCAATGCGCAGGTGAAGGTTTACGACACCAGCAGTCAGCCCATCGCGCAGGTGATGCAGCAGGCCCAACAGGATGGTGCCACGCTCGTTGTTGGACCGCTGTTGAAAAACAACGTTGAAACGGTCGCGAACAGCCAGACACCGCTGAATGTCCTGGCGCTGAACGAGCCAGAGCAAATCCAGAACCATCCGAATATGTGCTATTTTGCGCTGTCGCCTGAAGATGAAGCGCGCGATGCGGCGCATCATATCTGGGACCAGGGCAAACGCCAGCCGCTGCTGTTAGTGCCTCGCAACGGCCTGGGCGATCGCGTAACGGCGGCCTTTACGAAAGAGTGGCAGTCACTGGGCGGCGGCACCGTGCTCCAGCAGCGCTTTGGTTCTGTTTCAGAACTCAAGCAGGGCATCAATAGCGGTGCAGGCATCAGCATGAGCGGTACGCCCGTGGTTATGCCCTCGTCTTCTCAGCCGCAAAGCGTTTCCGTTGCGGGCCTGAACATTCCGGCACCGCAAACCAGCACCCCGGCCGCCAGCAGTGGCGGAGCCATTGATGCCGCTTATATCGTCTCGACTCAGGATGAACTGCAACTGATCAAACCGATGATCAGCATGCGCACCGGTAGCCGCAGCAACGTTGCGCTCTACGCCAGTTCGCGCAGCGCGCAGGCGGGCGCAGGGCCGGATTTCCGTCTGGAAATGGAAGGGCTGCAGTTCAGCGATATCCCCCTGCTTTCCGGCGCAAATCCGGCGTTGATGCAGCAGGCCGCGAAGTCGTTCAATAACGATTACTCGCTGGTGCGTCTGTACGCAATGGGGATTGATGCGTGGACGCTGGCTAACCACTTTAACCAGATGCGTCAGGTGCCGGGCTTCTCGCTCGACGGCAATACCGGCAAGCTGAGCGCCACCGCTGATTGTGTGATCAACAGGAAGTTGACATGGAACCAGTATCGCCAGGGCAACATCGTACCGGCCAGCTAAACCGCCGCCGTACGGGTGCCGAGCACGAACAACTCGCCCGCCGCTATCTTGAGCGGGCGGGGTTAACATGGGTCGCCAGCAATGTTTACTATCGCGCAGGGGAACTAGACCTGATAATGCGAGACAACCAGTGTTGGGTGTTCGTCGAAGTGCGTTACCGGCGTAACGCACGCTTCGGCGGCAGTCTGGCCAGTATTACCCGACAGAAACAACACAAGCTGCTGCGTGCCGCCTCTCTGTGGCTGGCGCAACGCGGCGGCAGTTTTGAAACAGTGAATTGCCGTTTCGACATCATTGCCATTACCGGCACGGCGCTTGAATGGTTGCCGAATGCCTTTAATGCAGACGTTTAGAACCAGGTGGTCGTGTGCAGGAAAGAATTAAAGCGTGTTTTACCGAAAGTATTCAAACTCAAATCGCTGCTGCAGAGGCGTTACCCGATGCCATTTCGCGTGCAGCAATGACAATGGTGCAGTCGCTTCTCAACGGTAACAAAATACTGAGCTGTGGTAATGGTGCGTCATCCGCCAATGCTCAGCACTTTGCCGCCAGCATGATCAACCGCTTTGAAACCGAACGCCCCAGCCTGCCCGCGCTGGCCTTAAGTGCGGACAACGTCATGCTGACGGCGATCAGTAACGATCGTCTGCATGACGAGATTTACGCTAAGCAGGTGCGTGCACTGGGACAAACCGGTGACGTTCTGCTGGCAATCTCTACACGCGGGAATACACGGGACATCGTAAAGGCCGTCGAAGCCGCCGTCACGCGCGATATGACTATCGTTGCGCTTACCGGTTATGATGGGGGCGAATTAGCCGGATTGCTGGGACCGCAGGATGTGGAAATTCGTATTCCTTCACATCGTAGTGCTCGCATTCAGGAGATGCATATGTTAACACTCAACTGTTTGTGCGATCTGATTGATAACACCTTGTTTCCCCACCAGGAATGACGGAAGGAGCACCAATGAAAGCATTGAACGCTATAGCCATTGTTTTAACCGCCATGCTGCTGCAGGGCTGCGTCGCGGTGGTTGCCGGTAGCGCCGCTGTGGCGACCAAAACCGCCACCGATCCGCGCTCTGTCGGAACGCAGGTCGATGACGGCACGCTGGAATTACGCGTCAGCAACGCGCTGGCAAAAGATCAGCAAATCAAAACCGATGCTCGCGTCATTGCTACCGCCTATCAGGGTAAAGTCCTGCTAACCGGTCAGGCCCCGAGTCAGGAGATTGCCAACCGCGCGAAACAGATCACCATGGGCGTTGATGGCGCAACCGAAGTCTATAACGAGATTAGGATTGGGCCGAAAGTCAGCCTTGGCACCTCGTCGTCTGATACCTGGATCACCACCAAGATTCGCTCGCAGCTGTTGGGCAGCGATCAGGTGAAATCATCAAGCGTCAAAGTCACCACGGAAAACGGTGAAGTGTTCCTGCTGGGCCTGGTGACGCCAGAAGAAGCCAAAGCCGCCGCGGACATTGCCAGCCGGGTCAGCGGCGTGAAACACGTTACCACCGCGTTTACCATGGTGAAGTAATGCTGAGTTAACCCCAGGACAGCTGTCCGGGTTGTTACTGGCGCAGACAGAAAAGCCGCACCCTGTTGGGTTGCGGCTTTTTTTATTGCGGGTTTAGCCGTGACCGGGCCAGAGCCAACAAACGTTTTCCGGCTTGCCGCCCAGCATTATCGCGCCGCCCGAGGTTGTCTCCGCTGGCGGCGGCGTAACGAGAGAAGGCCTCAGACCGGAATATCGATCACCAGTGCGCGGGTCGGGGTTTTCGCTGACAGCCACAGCTGTTGCTCTTCCTGCAAAAATGCGCCATCGCCACAGCCCAGCTGTTCCTGATGAGCGCCCCCGGCCGAGGCCTCAAACGCGCCATGGATAGATTGCAGATAGGCGCGCGCGCCCTGAAGCGGCACCAGATGCTGCTCGCCTGCCGCCAGCTCAACCTGATGAATCCAGACCTGCTGACGCAACTGCAGGCTGCTGTCGCCGCCATCTGGTGAGGCCAGCAGTTGCGAACGCATGCCGCCCGACAACGTCATTTTCTGCATACGGGGATTTTCACGTTCCGGGCAGGCCGCCAGCCAGAGCTGCATACGGGTTAACGGGCGATCTTTACTCGGATTAAGTTCGCTGTAGCTCACGCCAGGCTGAGCGGAGAGCAGCAACGCCTCACCTTCACGCACGCTGATGTGATTGCCTTCGCTGTCCCGGTATTCCGCCTCACCCTGTAAAACGATATTCAGCACATCCACCTGAGGATAGGTGCGCGGCTGAAACGCCGCGCCGGGTGCCAGGACTTCCTGATTCAAAACGCGTAAGGAGGCATAACCCATTAATTTGGGATCGAAATAGTGGCCAAAAGAGAAGCTGTAGCGCGCCTGTAACCAACCGTAATCGGCCTGACCACAAGCGGATGCACTGCGTGTCGTAATCATTATGTACCTCCAGCATCCGTCGGCAAGAATCGACGACGGGAAATATGCCTTTATGGTAAAAGTCTGGACGCCGGATTGTTAGCCAGTTAATCTGCCGTGCATATTCAAATTTCCTGACAGAGAACCGGGATGGCCAAAGACCGTGCGTTAACCCTTGAAGCTTTACGTGTGATGGATGCTATCGATCGCCGCGGCAGCTTTGCCGCCGCCGCCGATGAACTGGGCCGCGTGCCCTCAGCGCTTAGCTACACCATGCAGAAACTGGAAGAAGAGCTGGATGTGGTGCTGTTTGACCGTTCGGGCCATCGAACGAAGTTCACCAATGTCGGAAGAATGTTACTGGAGCGCGGTCGGGTGTTGCTGGAGGCCGCCGACAAGCTTACGACCGATGCCGAGGCGCTGGCACGCGGCTGGGAAACCCAGCTGACTATCGTGACGGAAGCGTTAGTGCCCACCGATGCGCTGTTTCCGTTGGTCACGAAGCTGGCTGACAAAGCCAATACCCAGATCGCCATCATCACAGAAGTACTGGCTGGCGCCTGGGAGAGACTGGAACAGGGGCGGGCTGATATTGTCATTGCACCGGATATGCATTTTCGCGCCTCGACCGAAATAAACACCCGCAAACTTTACAGCATCATCAGCGTTTACGTTGCCAGCCCTGACCATCCAATACACAACGAACCCGAGCCGCTTTCAGAAGTCACCCGGGTAAAATATCGCGGCATTGCCGTGGCAGATACAGCCCGCGAACGTCCGGTTCTGACCGTGCAACTGCTGGACAAGCAACAGCGCCTGACCGTCAGTACGATGGATGACAAACGTCGCGCGCTCCTGGCCGGTTTAGGGGTCGCCACCATGCCCTATAACATGGTGGAGCAGGACATTGCAGAGGGCCGCTTGCGGGTGGTCAGCCCGGAGTATTCGCGTGAGGTCGATATCATCATGGCCTGGCGGCGTGACAGCATGGGTGAGGCAAAAGCCTGGTGCCTGCGCGAAATTCCTCGCCTGCTGGCCCGGAAAAACTCACCGACGCCGGGCGCCCATCCCTGAAGATTACAGCCGGCTCAGACAGTCCAGCGCGACGCTTTTAAAGCAGGCAAAGTCACTGCTGTCGCGCAATCGCGTCATCGCCCGCTCGCGCATAAAGGTCACGAACAGGTCATAGATAGCCATCGCTTCCTCATACTCGTTTTTGCTGATTGCCAGCAGGAAAATCACGTAAGCCGTGTCCTCGCCCCAGGGGATCCCCTGCGGGGCCAGCACGGTGTACACCACCGTTTTTTTCGCCATCAGCCCCAGCGAATGCGGAAGCGCAATCCCTTCGCCCAGCATGGTGCTGACAATGGCTTCACGCTCCTCAACGGAAGCATAAAACGCATTATCCACCACGCCTTCTGCTTCCAGCCGATCGCATAACAGCCGAAACAGCGCAGACTGACTCATCGGCCGATCGATGATGCAGAAATGGCGGGCATCAAAAAATTTCTCCAACATATAGGGCCGGGTGCGGTCCACCAGCACCAGCTTGCCTATCTGCTCCCGTTGAAATTCCGTCGGGAAAGGCGCGACCACGACAACCGGTTTCTCTTTTTCACTCAGCCGCGTGGTGGAAATCACAAAATCTTCTTCGATGCGCTGGCGGGCCTCATATTCACGCTGCGACAGGCACTGCGTCACCTGCAACTGGGGATAGTTGCGCATTAACATGGCTTCGATCATGCGGAGCGTCGACGTACCGCTGTCGCACACCAGCAGTACCTGAGGGCGACGCTGGTAACCCACGTTATAATGGCGCTCCAGCCCGACGCCGATATGAAGCACCAGAAAACCAATTTCATTTTCGCTAATCGTATAGGGCGAATATTTTCCCCAACTGGACACCGCCGCCAGCGTCACATCGTAGGCCATTGGATAGTGCTGCTTGATATTGCTTAATAACGGGTTAGGAATATGGATCTGATAACGCACGCGCGTGATCATCGTTTTAATATGGGTAAGCAGATCGGCACGGAGTTGAGGATCGTTCTGCAGATCGTAATAGTAGTGAGTGTTAATAAAGCTGAGCAGGTAGTTAACCAGCGCCTCCGCATCGTCAGCATTAATGGCGCTGGGGGCAACGTCCTGAATGCGTCGGGCGGCGATATTCACCCGCAGCCAGCTCTCTTCCGCCGGAGAAACCGGTTTAACGGTGAGCGGCCGCAGCGCATGGATCAGCGTCTGCGCAGACTCGCGCACGTCATCCCCGATCTCTTCCACCTGTGGATCGCTCAGCGGATAGCCTTCATTGATGCGACGTAGCGCCACCGCGCAGTAAAAACGCAAATAGCGCTCGCCTTCATCACTGAGGCGGATATTGTGCTGGGCAAGGCCGTTTTGCAGCAGCGGCTGAAGGGTTTCCAGCAGGCCGCTTTCCAGCGATTCGGGCACGATCAGCGGGCTGTCAGGCTGCTCCTGATCGATCTCAAACAGCAGATCGGTTAAGCAGGTGCGGATCGCCACTTCACTGCCAAACAGCTTCATGCCGTGATGGGGTTTGCTTTCGATACTCAACTGATAACGGCCGAGCCATTCGCGCACGTCGGCCATGTCATTCTGCAGCGTGGCACGGCTGACAAACCACTCCTCAGCCAGGGTTTCCAGCTTCAGGGAATAGGCGGCGGTGAGAAAGCGCACCAGCAGGTAGCGGATTCGGTCGTGTGAGGTGCGCGGCACCCGCAGAGGCGCACGCGTCTGCTGCTGCAGCACGTTAAAGCGCAGTGCATCAATAATTTTAAGCTGGTAGCCCGCACCGCGATTCAGGACAAACTGCGCGCCGTGCTGCTGCAGCATGGCGTTGAGCGCGGTAATATCCGTGCGTACGGTGCGCGTGGACACCGCAAACCGCCGTGCCAGTTCGTCCTGGGGGAGCGTTTCGTTTTTCAATGCGTCGAACAGTTGCGCAAGGCGCTGATTCGGGAATCTCACGTCGGGTTACCTGCTTCAGCGGTTAACAAGAACAAAGTAAACGTCAGACTGCCGGAAAACAGGCGGCAGGTCTATTATGCCCTGCGCGCCCGTAATCTGTCCTTGAAGTGGCGCACAGGCCTGGGCTCAGTCCAGCAGACTTTTACAGATGGCCAGCAGTTGGCGCACGTCTTCCACGCGGGTTTCGCCACTGGCTTTGTCGATGATCGAACTGTAAATGTGGGGAATGATCTTGCTCACGCCAGCGTCCAGGGCAATACGCAGGATCGGCCCAACGTTTTGCAGATCGATCCCGCCGGTCGGCTCCAGCCAGAAATCCTGTTTCGCACAGGCTTCGGCCACCGCGCGGTACTCGTCCACCGTGTCCAGACCGCCCATTGGAAAATACTTCACGGAACTGCCGCCCATGTCCTTCAGTAACGCAATCGCGGTATCAATGGGCACAATTCCGTCGCTGCCCTGTGAACTGAGGGGACCGGTGGAAATTTTCACCTTGCCCGGCGTGCCGGTTGGTGAAATCAGCCCGTTGACTACCGTTTGTGACTGACCGAGCAGCGCACGGCTGGTGCCGACGCCGGTAAACACCTGATTAACATGTTGCGGCTGTAGTACAGCGGCCAGTTCGCTGACCATTCGCGACTGCCGGGGATCGCCCGCGCCCAGGCCGATGGACAGTGCGTTATCAATCAGCGCGGCATACTCGCGCATATCCGCAATAGCGGCCTCGTTGCTGGGGTAGTTTTTTGATAACACGCCGACCAGTACGTGGCCTTCTGCGGCCTGCCAGATGGCTCGCGCGTTCTCTTTTGAACCCGCCAGTACGTTAAGACACAGGCGATCCTGATAAAAATTGGGGGTTAGCGTCATGCTATTTTTCTCCTGTTAACAGCGGCCGAATGCGGGTGAAAATAATCTGCAGCTGCTCAGCGCTGACGCTGCGCACGTCGGCTTCAATAATGCCCTCATTAGCCTTGTAGCCACGGAAGTAAATGGCGATATCACCGTTTTTTAGCGCCTGCACCAGATCGCCGGTTCGACGCGCGATGTTAGCCTCATCAAACTTAATTTCGGCACGGGCAATGTCGCGTCCGGCGGCATCCCATACAACGCGCGCACTGACGCCATCCAGACCGTTAAGGTTGTTGATGAAAGGCGTCATTTTTTCCACCATCTGGGCGCCGGTGGTTTTCGGCAGGGTCAGGTAGGATTCAATGGCCTGGGTCAGTCCCAGAATCCCCTCTTTGCCCACTTTCATGGTGCGGCCAATGCCGTTGCTCTGGCGCTTCACCCACTCGACAAGCTGATGTTTCCCGATAACCAGGCCGCTGGTGGGGCCTTCAATGGCTTTAGCCCCGCTGTAAATAACCAGATCGGCACCCGCCTGGTAATAGCACTGCAGATCTTCCTCAGCGGCGGCATCCACGATAAGCGGCACGCCATGCTTACGTGCCACCTCGGCGGCCTGCGCAACGCTCAGGTGGCTCTTTTGTACACAGTGATGGGACTTCACATAGAGAATGGCCGCCGTCTGGGCGGTGACTGCGGCGGAAAGCTGCTGGGGCGAGCACTCGTTACTGTAACCCGCCTCAACCGTCCGACCGCCGCCCAGCGCAATCATGCTGCCAACGGGCGCGCCGTAATTCACGTTATGCCCTTTTGGCACCACGATGTCGTGCGGCACGGTCAGCGGTGCGCTATGTAAATTATCCAGCAGCCAGTCGTCATCTTTCACAATGACGGCAGCTACGCTTTGGGCGATGCCCGCAGAAGCACAGGACACCACCAGCGCATTTTCCACCTGCAGCAAATTAGCGATGTAAGCCCCGGTCTTATCGACCAGGTCCTTCACTTCAAAATAGTGCTCCAGGCCGTATTTAACCGTATCAACCACGTCGCTGGCCGGTGTAGACACGCCAAGAATGGTCATGCGGCCAGAGGCATTAATGACCTGCTTCAGGCCATATTTCTCATACAGTGAAGACATTGTGTTTTTTCCCTTCTTCAGTCATCCAGCACTCACCGGCGACGATAGCCGCCAGAGGAATCAATTGGCGATCGCCCTGCTCCGCCAGCCCTTCCGCATCCACAAACGACACGGATTCGTGCGCCACGGTAAACAGGGTAAAGTCGGCATCAAGTCCGGGCTCAATAGCACCTTTACTGCGTAATCTCAGCCCGCTGGCCGCCTGATGCGTTACGCAGGCAATAATCTGCGGCAGCGTCATGCCTACATTGAAAAATTTCGACATCACGTGCGCCAGGGTATAAACCGGTCCGTTCAGACGATTGCGGCAGTAGATGTCTGAACTGATGGTGTCAGGCAGAATGCCTTGGGCAATCGCCGCGCGCGCCACCTCAAAGCTGAAGCTGGCACTGCCGTGGCCAACATCAAGCCGCACGTCCCTTGCCAGGGCCTGTTTTACCGCTGCACGCAGTTGCCCTTCGGGCGTCAGGATGCGGTTTGGCTTGCCGTTGTAGCAGTGCGTGATGATGTCGCCGGAGGTCAGCAACGCGGCGATTTCATAGAGGTTGGGGGGATTGTTACCAATGTGCACCATCAGGGGCAGGTTGCCATTTTCCTGCTGAATCGTCTTCGCCAGCACCAGCGGCTGAATGCCGTTTTCGCCCACTACGCTGCTGCTCATCCGGGCTTTAAGCCCGACGATAAAATCGGGATGACGTCTTACCGCGTCGGCAATCGCCGGGCGATCAATCTGCGTCATGTCCGCCAGTTCATTTTGGGTAACGATGCCGGTGCGGGCGATATTCAGCAGCGCAAAAACCTGGGTAGTGACCGCTTGCGTGCGCTGTCTGAAATCATCAATGTCGTCTGCACCTGTACTGCCTGCATCGACAACACAGGTGACGCCGCTTTCCACGCCAATCCGGTCGGGATGATCGTGGTAGATGGGCGACTTTTCATAGCAGTGTACGTGGGAGTCGATCCAGCCCGCACTGAGATAGCAGTTCGCCGCCAGGGTTTGTTCCACTCTGGCCCTGCCGGTTACCTCACCCACGGCGGCTATTTTTCCGTCGAGTATGGCGATATCGATCAGACGTTCATCCGGCAGTCGCGCCCGACGCAGAATCAGATCGTACATAGGAATCTCCTTTGACTGCCCCGATCGGCCTTCACCGATCGGGCATTAACGCGATCAGATCGCGACCGGAAAAATCGCGCCGAGGATCATGGCACCGAGGATCGCCCCGCCGGTGATCGGTTTGTTCCACAGATAGAACACCAGCGCACCCAACAGCGAACCGAGACCGATAGGAATGGAGGCGCCCATAGCGGCCAGGATGATCAATGGCCCCAGGAAGCGTCCTGATGCATTGCCCGCGCCCATCATCACGTCCGCACCATAGGTGCTGTTGCTTTGATTAATGGTGAACTTACGCGCCAGAATGATGACGTAGCCTATCGCCACACCGATAACCAGACCGGTGACCAGCGAAGCCGCAAAATTCGCCACCGGGAAGACAAAACCGGCGCCCAGCAGCAGCGCGGGCACGCCCAACCCGACGCCGGTCTGGATGGCACCACCGATATCCAGAATCCCGACCAGCGATCCTTCAATGATGCGGGCGAACAGAAAGCTGGCACCGAAAGCGGCCACCGCGCCGTAAACGCCGGTATCGATGCCCGCCCGTAACATCGAGACGAAGGCCACTTCGTTAAAAGCGCCGATACCGTACAGGTAGTACATATGGGTCCCGGCAAACACGCCGGAGGAGAGCAGACCGACAAAAATCGGGAATGACCAGTCGGCATACCAGAAACCTTTGTTTGATTCTTCCATTGCAGACGCTCCGTTATTTGCCGCTCAGGCTGTTATGAATACTGTCGAGCCAGCCAGGAATGCCGAGCTGGAAGGATTGCAGCATCTTCATATCGAAACCGCGGAAGAAGGCGCTGAGAACAAACAGGGCGACGATGGCGGTCATCATGATTTTGGTCACTTTGTTCCAGCCGCTCTCTTCAACCCCTTTACCAATCAAAATGCCCAGCACCAGGCCCGGTACGGCATTGCCCATAATCAGCTGTGCCAGACCGCCGAAGATGGTGGCCCAAAAGCCCGATTTCTTACCGGCGTCAATTGCCGCCAGCCAGAAGATCACCGGCATGACCGTGTTCACCAGCAAATTAGCGGCCGGTACCAGCACCTTTACCGCCGTGACCTGCAGAGCCGCCGGAACAGCAGAGGCGGTCGAGTTGAGAAAAGCCACCACCACCATGCCGATGATGCCGCAGGCGATAGCCATCTTTTTCGGGTCGTGTAGCGTCTCTGCCACATTGCGGTTTTTGATCATGATCGCCGCCGCGCCCCAGTTGGGGATGATGCGATGATCCACGTCCTGCGTGAACGCACCCGCCGCCACGGAGGAGGCCCAGGCGTTAAAGAAGAATCCCAACCCAAAAGAGAAGTGAGAGGCAGGATCGCCTTCACAGGAGTTAAGTTCACCCAGTGTGCGAAAGGCGCCCATACCTTGTGTCGTCGGGGCATGGAACATGCGGGCGGCACCGGCGCCCACACCGACGCCCACGAGGCCGCCGATAATTAACGACTTGAGCAAAATGATGAGAAACATCCTCTTTCCTTATATGTGTTGTTTGAGGCTGACTTACACGCGGGTGAACTCGACCTTATCGCCGTCCAGGCAGGTCACGTTAATGGTGACCTCCAGGTCGACGCTGAAGAGCCTGCGCTCGCGTGCCAGGAAAAAGAAAAGGAATTTTTCGGTTGAGACGCGTTCCCGCGCGCGCACCACCTTTACGTCCTGCGGTTCAATGCGCAGCAGAATCTTATTGGCGTTGCGCAGGACTTCGTGCTGTACACGACTCAGCGCATCTGCGAAGGCTTTCGCCTTGGTGTCGCCCTTACCGCTTACGGCTACCGAGGTTGTAAAGGTCTCTTTCATTCCTTATCCACCGTGTTTTTTGTTCCAGGCCTGAACCAGACGTTCACCCAGCTCTTCTTTGTCCATAAAGCCGAAGCCCAGCACGTTGGCGCCTTCATTAATGGCGGTCACGCCTTCATCCACAGAGCGCATACCATGTTTGGCCTTATAGCCGTATTTGTTTTGCGCCGTAATCGCGCCTGCCCCTCCGCTGCCGCAAAAGGAGATACCGAAATCGGCATTCTCTGCTTTCATGACGTCGCCCAGCTTCATGTCTGCCGCGACGCCCGGCACCACAACGGCACGGCCACCCGCTTTTTCTACGCCAGCCGCCACTTTTTGTCCTTTACCTAAACGATCGCCGATCACTACGGTTACCATATGTCTGTTCCTCTCAGGGTTGGAAAATTAGTCGTTCTTCGCCACTTCAAAGTGGACAGAAAGCAGCCAGGCTTCTTCTGGTGGCAAATTGCCAAACAGGTCCACCACCTGCTGTGCCAGCGCCATCGACTCTTTGGAAATTTCGTCAAACAGCTCAGCCTCAACCTCTGGCAGACTCTCGCCGGTGACGGATCGCAATGCCATTGCCCGCACGTGCGAAGCCAGCATTTGTATCTGCACGGCATTCGGCTGGATGGCCCGCTCGGCAAAAAGCACCTCAATCTGCGCCATCACGCGATCCGTCAGGGCCTGAATCCTTTGCTGTTCGTCTTGTGACGCATTCATCGCTACCGCTCCCTTACCCGTACTCATCGTCTGCTTCCCATTTCGCGCTTAGCGTGATCTCAAACTAACCAGAGGCGGCAGCGCTGTGGAGAACGACTTTTTCCGTTTCGAAGTGGAAATCCGGCCCTTGTGAGTGATCCGGAACGCAAACTTGCGCGTTCGCTTAGCGGACGGATTATTTTTACCAGATTAAACAGTGAGTTAAAAAAGGGATATCACACAGGAAAGGCGGCAGGTGAGGAATAAACAGAAAACCGGGTTGCTGGTCAGCCGTCACAAAACTGGCAAACAGCAACCCTGAGGGCAAGGTAACAGAGAAACTTATGACTCAGCGTCAGTGGGCTGACGTAATGGCGTAACGCGGTTTTTGTCGTCAACGGGCTGGAGGCGATGCGTTTTACGTCGGCTAATGGCGGCCACGATCAGGGCAAAACGCGCTTCATTCAGCTTGTAGCAGAAGCCCATGATCAACGCCGCCGCAATCGCCAGCGAACAGGGCCAGATAAAGATCAGCTGCCTTAAACCTGCCAGCGTGCCATCGCTTTGTACGGCATTGGGCACGTAGCCTATTTGCGTCAGCATCAGACCGGGCAGAAATCCCGCCAGCGCGGCGGATATCTTGCGAAAGAAGGTGTAGCCCGTGTAACAGGCACCTTCTGCCCGAATGCCGGTTTTCCACTCCCCGTACTCGACGGTATCCGGCACCAGGGCCCAGTTAAGGCTGTTAACGAATGCCGTACCGAAAAACGCCACGCAGGAGAACATGACGAACAGCAGAGAGCTGCTTCCCCAGAGAAAGTTACCCAGATCGCCCAAGGCCCAGAGGATGAGTCCCCCCAGATAAACCTGTTTCTTACCAAACTGTTTTACCGCTGTGGGCACCAGCAGTACGCCCACCAGAATACAGCCCATGCTGAAGAAGCCCATCCAGGAGAGCAAATGAACATCGTTCAGCACGTACTGCGTGTAGTAGACCTGAATGGCCAGCTTGATATTAAACGCCGCCAGGGTACAGAGGTTCGCGAGGCACAGAACCAGCAACGGCGGATTGTGAAAGATGGCGCGGAAGGCCGTTGCCACACCGGGTTTATGATGCGTCGGGGTGAGCTCAACATAGCGCTCTTTAACCCCGCTGTAACAGAACCACATGCACAGCAGCCCGGCGACCACAAAGACGGCGGCGGCAACCTGATAGCCCAGCGCACTTTTGCCAACAAACAGCGACTGAATGGGCATAAAGCACACGGTGCAAACCAGTAATCCCACCGTTGCCCCGCCCTGCCGCCAGGCGGCGAGGTGGGCGCGTTCGTGGGGATTTTTGGTTATGGCTGGCACCATTGCGCCATAGGAACAGTTCATCAAGCTGTAAAACAGACCAAACGTCATAAACAGGGCGGTCGCGATCGTTGTCTTTATCGTCAGGCTAAAGTCGTTAGCAACAAACTGTGCCGCAGCCACCAGCGCTACCGGCAGCGAGAAATAGAGAATAAAAGGTCTGAATTTTCCTCTCGTGCCAATATGGCGGCGTGAATCCAGCACAATGCCGGTGAACATATCGGTTAGGGCGGTAAAGAATTTCGCCACCAGGAAAATCACCCCGCCGTACCAGGCTGGCATGCCCAGCTCATCGGTGTAGAACTTGAGTAAATAAAGCGTCCCGATAGTCAGCATCAGGTTGGAGCCAAAATCACCGACGCCGTAAGCCACCTTCTCACGCAGCGGGAGTTTCAGCGTTAATGGATCGGAGCCTGTCTTCATAAGTGATCCTTTTAGCGCCGCGACCGGCGCAGTCACAAAGCCAAATTAGCGCTGACGCTTACGTGCATCGATCTCCTCAATGATGCGGACATACATCTTCTCATTGAGATTGTAGAAGCACCCCATGGCCACGATGGTGATCACGGCCAGCGCACCGGGATAGATGAACATCAGCTGCTTCAACCCTTCTACCGTTCCGGACGACTGAATCACGTTGGGCACGTAGCCAATTTGTGTCAGCATCCAGCCGGGGAAAAAGCCGGCCAGCGCCTGTGAGACCTTACGGAAAAAGGTAAAACCGGTATAAACCGTACCTTCAGAACGAACGCCCGTCCGCCATTCCCCGTACTCCACCGTATCGGAAACCAGCGCCCAGTTAAGGCTGTTGACAAAGGCTGAGCCAAAAAAAGCCAGACAGGAATACGCGACAAAACTGACCGAACCGCCGCCGAAGAAATAGTTGAGCAGATCGCCCGCGACCCAAATCAGCAAACCGCCGATATACACTTTTTTCTTACCAAAGCGCCTGACCGCGCCGGGCATCATAAATACGCCAATAAAAATGCACCCCATGCTGAAGAATCCCATCCATGACAGCAGAATGGGATCGTTCAGCACGTACTGGGTGTAATAAACCTGGATCGCCAGTTTGACGTTAAAGGCGCCTAGTGTGCATAAGTTGGCAATGCACAGGATAAACAGTGGACGGTTGCCCGCGATGGCACGGAACGACGCTAACAGTCCCGGTTTCTGCGTGGGGCTGCTGGCGGGTTGCTCGACATAACGCTCTTTTACGCCGGCATAACACCACCACATAAAAAATAAGCCAAACGCCGAGAACAGCGTGGCCGCAACGACATAACTCAGCTGCGGATTGCCTTCAATCAGGTTCATGACCGGTACAAAACCCACGGTACAGATCAGCAAGCCCAGCGTTGCGCCGCCCTGCCGCCAGGCGGCCAGTGCGGCACGCTCGTCGGGGTTTTTCGTCATCGCGGGCACCATCGCACCGTAGGAACAGTTCATCATGCTGAAGAACAGGCCATACATCATAAACAGCACTGTGGCGACGATCGTTTTTCCGGTGACGTCAAACGGCGTACCCACAAAATTGGCGATAGCTAACAGAGTTACCGGAAAGGCCGCGTACAGCACGAAGGGGCGGAACTTGCCTTTCGGGCCAATCCGACGCCGCGAATCCAGCATGATGCCGGTACCCATATCGGTAAAGGCGGTAAAAAACTTGGCCACCAGGAAAATGATGCCGCCGTAGGTTCCCGGCAGCTCCAGCACGTCGGTATAGAACTTCAGGAGGTAGAGCGTACCGATATCTAATAAAATATTTGAACCCAGATCGCCGATGCCATAGGCGACTTTCTCTTTGAAGGGCAACCGTAACGTCGCCGGTTCACTGCCGGAAGCAAGATGGTGTTGGCTCATGATTTCTCTCCGCTGCCCCACTGAACCTGTCAGCAGGGCCGCTTTTTCAGGATGGTTTTGAAGCGTTTTGTTGCTCGATTTCAGCGCGAATAGCGGCCACTTTTTTACCAAACAGCAGCTGCATGACGGCCAGCAGGCCAAATGAGGGCACCAGTACCTGCCAGGCCGGGATATCCAGAGCGCCTTTGATCAGCATGGAGCCCGAAGCAATCAGCAGGAGAAACACCATCAGTCGGAAAGCCCGCACGGAGATACGCTTGTGCACATACTGGCCCACTAACGATCCCAGGATCATGGTAGGAATGCAGAACATCACCAGCTTGACCGTTGAGACCGTTAAAATGCCGCTGGTGGTCAGGCCGCCAATAATGGCGATGTTATTCGCGGTAAAAAATGCATTGAGCGTGCCGCGAAAAGCAGCGGGTGCCAGATTCCTTAACATGCCGTAGATCACGACGGGCGGACCGTTGGTGGCAAACGCCGAGCCGAGCGCACCGGCGATAATACCGGTGGGCATCACTATCCAGTTTTTGTCATAGACAGGCAGACGAGGAATAAACAGGCTGTAGAACGAATAAAGGATCAGGAAAACGCCCAGCCCGGTTTTCATCACGTCGTCCGGAAAATTGGACAGCGCGTAAATGCCCAAAGGGATACCGGCAAAGGAGAACAGGATCAGCACCAGGGCTGACTTCCAGTTGGTTTCCTTGCGAGACAGCCAGGTGGCATACAGCGCCGTTGCCGTCCCCACAATCACCGACATCGGTGCAGCCATTTTGACCGGCAGCAGCAACGTCACCAGCGGCATCGTAACCAGCGCGCCACCAAATCCCGCACAGATGCCAATAAAGGTGTACAGAAACATAATGGCAATAATGATGCAGACGACCTCAGTGGTGATTTCCAGACCTTCAGGTGTAAGTAGCGTAAAGAAATCCATAATCCTTTCTCCCGCTACTGTGGCAATATCTGACTGCCAGCAAGCCGTAATGAAGCAAACAATGACTGCCATTCGCTGTCTGCCCGATAAAATACCGGCGGCTGCCCCATCGGCGCGGCGACAGTGATATCCCCGCCGTTTAACGTTTCTCCGGTCCACATGTTGACCCAGCGGTCTTCAGGCAGATAGAGCGACCAGTCGCGGCGGCCCTCTTCATAAACCGGTGCCACCAGCAGGTCACGCCCCAGCAGATATTGGTATTTGAGCGTGTAGGTGCGGGCATCCGCTTCATAGTGCAAAAACAAAGGGCGCATAACGGGTAAGCCCGAGTGGGCATTCTGCGCGACAGCCTGCTTGATATAAGGTTTTAAGGTGGTGAAGATCGTGGACATGCGGGCAAAGTGGGCAATGGTTTCTTCATCGCTGTCAAACTGCCAGTTATCGCCAGGACGGTTCCCTTCATGGGTGCGCATCATCGGGGTAAAAGCATTGAAGTCACACCAGCGAAGCAGCAGTTCTTTACTGCGTTTCATGCCGTACAGCGTGGTGTAGCCACCGATGTCGCTGTGATGCAAACCGTGGCCGCTCATCGCCAGTGACAGCGCGGCGGGCACCACCGAGGCCAGGCCATCGTCCAGGCTCCAGTCAACATTTTGATCCCCGGCCCACATCATCACGGAGTATTTCTGACTGCCGGTGTAACCCGCACGCATAAAGAACAGCACGTCACCGAGTTTGCCGGTTTCTTCCAGCGCCTCGTAGTTACACTTCGCCCACAGCGCGGGCCAGGCATTGTGCATGATTTCGGCGCTGACGCCGTTGTGCAGATACGTGTCCGTTGGCAGGTACTCCCCAAAATCCGCCATCCAGCCGCGACAGCCCAGGGCAATCAGATTGTCTTTGATGACGCCTTTGAACCAGTGGTAAGCCTCCGGATTCGTGAGATCGACGACGCCCGCATAAAACTCACCAAATTCGACGTGGTAATCGTCCCCAGCCGCATTTTTGGTCAGATATCCTTTCCGGGCGGCCTCTTCGCACAGGTTACGGTCGCTGGCGACGTAAGGGTTGATATAAGACAGGAACTGTACGCCTTCCGCTTTCCACTGCTGAATGCGCGCGTCCAGTTGGGGATAAAGCTCGCTGTCCCACTGCCAGTTCCACATCACGCGTTTGCCGAAGGAGGTCATCCGGATGCCGGACCAGTCCTGCGCCCAGATGCCATTCACTTTCACGCCCGCCTGACGCATTTTGTCCAGCTTCTGCTGGCAGATGTCGGTGCCGCCCTGGATCCCCAGCGTGACGCCATCGTAAACCCAGTCCGGTAATACCGGCTGACGCCCCAACAGGGCACTCATTTTTTCCAGCAGGGCGATGTAGGTATCGGCACATTCAAAACGTAACGTGGCGTTATTTTCCCAGAAAGCCAGTTCATGATAATCCGCTGCGCTGAAGTCAAAATTCATGTAGCCGCTGTTATCCACATGGCAGTAATACTTCTGGCTGCTGACAAAGGTCGGCTGGGGGAAAAAGGTCCAGTAGTAATCTCCGCCGGCATTCTCTGCACAGTCAGCCTGCCAGGTGACCACGCTTTTCTTATTGCGCCCGACGCCCTGTTCGCTGGTCCAGAGTGGAAAAGGTTTCCCGCGCAAATCAAAACAGGAAAACTGCTCGCCACAGCCGTAGATATGATCGTCGTCCAAGGCTGACAGCCTCAGCCAGATACGGTTAAGCCTGTCGCTGTCGTTTGTCAGCGTAAGCAACAGGCGGCCGTTTTCGTCTGTGCCGATGATCAGCGTGGCGCTAAACACCTCTCCGCGTGAGAAGCGCACCGTCCAGCCGGTGTCCTGCGCAGTCACAACGGCCGAGGTTAACGCCAGTTTTTCATTCAACCGGTCTTTAATACTGAAATTGCCGCGAAACATGTCGATATCGGCGTTGCCATTGCCTATCCACAGACAGGGTTTTTCCTCGCTGTGGCTAAGAATTTGTCTGTTTTGATAAGTCAGTGAAAAGCCGTTACCGGCGGCAGTCAGCTTTACGCCTGCCGTCTCAGGATGTTGTAAATGCATTCTGACCTCTGCGTTGTAGGATAAAAAATAAGGTTTAGCGTGATTCGTGCTGGTCACAGCCAATCGTGAACGTCATGAGATGGCGCGCCTGTGGCGCAAGAAAAATCACATCAATGCCAGAATTGAACGCGTCAGGTGGACAACTCATTGGCTCGGCTGCCAATCCCGTGCGGCCAAGTTTTTCGCCGCTGTAAATTTGCAACCAGGGTTGATCGCTGCGTAAAAAAACCGAAAGTGCCTGCTGTGGACAGGTTAATCTCACCTCCCATTCGCGTCCGGCTGCGCGGGTGTTAACACTGCAGTCGATCTGCGTCGACGCCAACCGACGCGGGGTAAGAAAATCCCCTTCTGCAATCGCGGCCGGCAGCTTAAGCAGGCAGTGATCCACCAGGGTCATGTTGCAGGTCAGATAAGGATGCGAACCGACACCGTAGGGCGCGGGTTGATCGCCTACGTTCTGGCTGCTGATACTGACCTGCAGGCCCTGTGCGGCATCAAGCCGGTAAGTCACTGCCGATAGCAACGCAAACGGATAGCCGTAACTGGGCGGCAGGAAAACCGTTAAGGTCGCCTCGCTGTCGGTGTGTTTGGCGATCTGCCAGTCACGCCAGGCCAATAAGCCGTGAATGGCGGTAACGCCTTCGTGGTCATTGATGGGTAGCTGAAGCAGCTTGCCGTTATGTTTCCAGGTTCCTTTCGCGACGCGATTCGGCCAGGGAATCAGGACTTTGCCCATATGCGCCAGCGGCATTGCCTCCGGAGGATGTGGGAGCACCAGATGGCGGCCCGCGTGCGTCAGCTCAGCCAGGCCAGCGCCTACGGTGACGATTTTTGCCTGATATTCTCCAGCGTGAAGAACAAGGGTTTGTCCGCTGCTGTGCATAGCTGGTACTCCCGTTAGTCTGTTTTTCAGGGGTTATTTCGCATTACAGTCCAGTAATCCTGCCGCTACGGCGGGTGCCAGCCCCGGTGCCAGAGGAAGGCGCGGGATCACCAGGCAATGCAGCAGATGATAGATATCCTGTTTGCCGTCCCACACTTTGGTGGTCACCTTGTTTTCGCAATCCAGCTCTTGCCACCATGAGCCATTCTCGAAATCCATCATGTAAGTGATGCAGTAATCCCACCATTTCTGGTACCAGGCTTCGTATTGCGCCTCGCCAGTGACCGCATACAGGGCGTAAGCCGTGCCCATTGCCTCAACCACGGGCCAGCGCACTCTTTCACTCACTACGGGCTTGCCATCCCAGTCCACGGTGTAAACAAACCCGTCTGCGCCATCGGGCGCCCAGGCATCGCGGATAGTGGCGTCGAATAAGCCTTTCGCATCTTCAATAAGCCAGGCCGGCGGCGTTTCGAAGCGCGCTTCCAGCGCAGCATGCAGATGCAGCATCAGACGTCCCCATTCAATCCAGTGTCCGGGCGTGCCGCCATAAGCCCGGAAGCGGTGAGCGGGATTCTCTTTGTTATAATCGCGTAATGGGTTCCAGTCAGTGTCGAAGTGTTCATTGACGCGGTACTCACCGCTGCGCGCGACGTCGTGAATAATCACCGAGGTGACACGCAGCGCGCGATCCAGCCATTTCTTGTCGTGCGTGACGTCATAGACAATCAGGAAGGCTTCAACGGCGTGCATATTGGCATTGCCGCCGCGGTAGTCTTCTGTCTTGCTAAAGGCTTCATCCCAGGACTCCAGGCACATCTGTTCGTCTTCACTCCAGAAGTAGCGATCGATCACGTCGATCGCGTCATCCAGCAGTTGGCGGGCGGCAGGATGCCCCGTAGTGACCGCACTGGCCGCGCCCAGCAACACGAAAAAGTGCTGATAACCCTGTTTGGACGCATCAACGACGCCTTCATCGTTTACGCAGGCATACCAGCCGCCGTACTGTTTATCGCGCAGCGCACCATTCAGGGCGTTAATGCCGTGATCGACCAGTTGATAAGCTCCCGGCCGTCCCATCGAGGCCGCAACGGCATAGACATGCAGCATGCGTGCGGTAATCCACAGGTGCGTGCCCATCTCGGGTTTTACCTGCCCGGTATTCCCCAGCCAGCCAAATCCGGTGGCGACCGCTGCGTTTTTACCAAAGTCGAGAATCCTGTCCGTTTCCTGTTCGAGCCAGCGGTTATGACTCAGCGTGTTAAACCATTTCATTTGCGTTGCCCTCTTAGCGTTTAGCCATCATTTCATCTACGATCTCACCCAGCCGTTGCAGCCTGGGGACGGAGACATCCCGCAACATCAGGTCGGTATCCGGTAAGCCAATGACGGAAGACCAGACGGCTCGCCCGGCCAGGAAGCCCGATGCGCCCGCCTGCATCGCCACCCGCACGGCGCGCGGGAATAATTTTTCATCAATGCCGGACGAGAGAATGACCCACGGCATCGCGATCCGATCGTTGAGCTTTTGCGCGGCCGCCAGCAGATCCGACTGTGTACCTTTGCCGTACAGGGGCATTTCCACCTTGTAGAGATCCGCGCCGCTGTTGCCCAATTCTGTGGCCGCGTCCAGGATCGCCTGCTCGCGATCAAAGCGATCGCCACGGCGCGGTGGCCTGACTACCGGTTCGATAATGCTGAGCAGGCCATGGCGGTGGCAGCGGGTGTTGAAGGCCTTAACTATGTCGAGACGTTGCTGCGGATCTTCATCGCTGCGCCACAGCACCAGCAGCTTCAGCGCCTTCGCGCCGTCACGCTTCATCGCCACCGGATCGACGTTGTTATCGATCGCCACGCTGTCCACCGGAATGCCATTGCCCGGAATGAATTCATCCGCCGCGACGATAAGGCCGCAGCCGGGGGCAACCGCTTGCCGTTCGACGATGTGCGGGAAACAAAACTGTTGATCAATCAGGATCGCCGAGGCATAGGGCGATAACACGCTGGCGGCATTGACTTTAAACTCGGTCAGCACGCGATCGCTGACGGGTAGTGACGCGCCAGCGGCCGCGAACATCAAACGCATGGCCTCACGCTGATCGACTGCGAGCATGGCGAAACCACCTGAAGGTCGGGTGATGTCTTTAAGGGTGTAATGAGTCATGCTTCTTTCCTCTGAATTAAGCGTCACACTGTGTGGGGAGAAATGAGGCCCGCGCTGGCGCGAACATGTTCAAGGATGGCGGTCCAGTCCTCGCGTCCGCGTCCGGCAGCGCGGGCCTGGTTGTAAACTTCACGTGAGGCAGCCCCGAGCGGCATCGGTACATGCAGCTGGTTGGCAACATCCAGCGCAATCCCCAGGTCCTTATGCGCCAGATCGATCATGAAGGCCGGTGAGCGATCCCCTTTCAGTACCTTGTCAGGCCAGGTCGTGGTGAAATGCCCTTTGCCCGCAGGCGTGCCGTTCATCACCTGCAACGCCACGTCAAACGACAGCCCCAGACCTTCACACAGCACCGCCGCTTCCGCCGAGAGGGCATTCAGGGCGATGCTCATGTAGTTGTTGATCAGCTTGACGCGAATCCCCATACCGGGGCCGCCTGCCACGACCAGCTCATTGCCCATCGCCATAAGCACGGGTTTTGCTCGTGCAACCTGTTGCGGCGTGCCGCCTGCCAGTAGCAGCAGTGAACCGGCTATCGCATGGTCTGACGTGCGGCCGACGGGCACGTCCATCATGCTGAAACCGCGAGCGGCCATCTCACAGATCAGCCGATCGGTTTGCAGCGGATGGATCGTGGACATATCAATCACCAGCGCAGTGGATGCCAGCGTGCTACACACACCTTTGTCGCCAAGCAGTACGGAACGCACTAACTCGCCGTTGGGCAGCATGGTGATAACAAACTCGGCCCCGGTTGCCGCCTCCGCAGCAGAAACGCTCGCCCGGGCGCCCTTATCAACCAGACGCGCGACGGCCTGAGGATCCACATCAAAGACGTTGAGCTGATGGCCCTGCTTCAGCAGATTGCTCGCCATCGGCGCGCCCATTTGTCCCAATCCAATAAACGCAATTACCGACATACCGCTCTCCCAACCCCGTTATTGTCATATTTTGTCATTAAAGACGACTTTTACTGTCTGTTTTAGATCATATTTGTAATTTATGGTCAAAAAATTGACAGGTGTCACTTTTAAAACATTTGATGAAATTAAAATGACAACACCAACAAAATGTGAGGAAGCGTTATGACGCGTATTGCTTGTGTAGGGATCACCGTATTAGATCGCATTTGGTATCTGGATACCTTGCCGTCTCAGAGCGGAAAATATGTGGCAAACAACTATCGGGAAGTCGGCGGTGGTCCGGCTGCTACAGCGGCCGTTGCCGCAGCTAAACTGGGTGCAGAGGTGGATTTTATTGGTCGGGTTGGTGACGATGACACAGGGAAGAGACTGCTGTCTGAGTTAAATGAGTACGGCGTAAAGACCCGATATACTAAGGTTTTTGAGGCCGCCCGCTCTTCACAATCCGCGATTCTGGTGGATGCCGAGGGGGAACGGATGATTGCCAACTACCCTAGCCCGGACTTAGCAGAATGCGCAGACTGGCTAACAGAGATCGACTTCTCACAATGGGATGCGGTGCTGGCAGATGTTCGCTGGCACCAGGGTGCCAAGTGCGCGTTTACCCTGGCCCGCCAACAGGGCGTTCCCACCATTCTGGATGGGGATGTGACCCCGCAGGACATTGGGGAGCTGGTGGCGTTAAGCGATCATGCGGCATTTTCAGCGCCGGGTTTACAGCGCTTAACCGGGCTGGAGGGGGAAACGGCGGCGTTAAAAAAAGCACAAATGCTCACAAATGGTCATGTCTATGTTACCCAGGGCGCTCAGGGCTGCGTCTGGCTGGACGCCGGCACGCTCCAGCATCAGCCCGCCTTTGAGGTACAGGTCGTCGATACCACCGGCGCGGGCGACGTCTTCCACGGGGGGCTGGCCGTGAAACTGGCGCAGAAGGGCTCTGTCACAGAGGCCGTGCGCTTTGCCAGTGCGGTCGCGGCGCTAAAATGTACGCGACCGGGCGGGCGAGACGGGATCCCTGATTATGATCAAACCTGTTCTTTTATGTCGGTAAATGTATAAACTGTGTGCCATGGTGGTATTCAGAGAACAATCCATGATCCTCTCGGACGTAACCGGTAATCCTCGCCACGATCGTTTGCTCAGGCTGATCGCTGAACGTGGCTACATGAATATTGATGAACTCGCCTTGCTGCTCGACGTTTCCACACAAACGGTCAGGCGCGATATTCGTAAACTCAGCGATCAGGGATTAATCACGCGTCATCATGGTGGTGCGGGCCGTGCATCCAGCGTAGTGAATACCGCTTTTGAACAGCGCGAAGTCTCACAGACTGAAGAAAAACGTGCGATTGCGGAAGCCATTGCGGACTATATTCCCGATGGATCAACGGTATTTATCACTATTGGCACTACGGTTGAACACGTCGCCCGGGCGCTGGCAAATCATAAACATCTGCGCGTTATCACCAACAGCCTTCGTGTCGCCCATATTCTGTACAAATGCCCACAGTTTGAAGTGATGGTGCCCGGCGGCACGCTGCGTCCCCACAACGGTGGCATTATTGGCCCGGTCACGTCCGCGTTTGTGGCCGGTTTTCGGGCAGATTATCTGGTTACCAGCATGGGCGCCATTGAGAGCGATGGGGCGCTACTGGAATTTGATGTTAACGAGGCCGCCGTGGCGCAAACCATGATGGCGCATGCGCGTCATATTTTGTTAGCGGCAGACCACACCAAGTTTCAGGCATCGGCAGCGGTAGAAATGGGCAGCGTTACCCAGGCGACCGCCCTGTTTACAGATCGGTTGCCGGCAACGGCGTTGCAGAACGTACTTAAAGCACATCAGGTGGAAATCATTCAGGCGACGCCAGGCGGCGATGAAGAGCCCTGAGCAATTAACCCCGGCAAGCCGGGGTTATCGGTAAAATTAGCGGAACTTCTTGTGGTTTTCGTTACGGATAGCCGCCAGCTTCTGCGCTTCTGCTTTGGCTTCATCCAGTTTACCCTGCTTAGCCAGCGCATCCGCTTTATCAATCTGGGCGATCAGGTCATCCATACCTTTGTGAAAGTCTTTCATTTCCGGGCTGTCCGAGGCTTTGCCTTCCAGCTTGTCCGGCGTGCCTTTTTTGGCATCCTCAGCTTTAGCACGCAAATCACCTAACATCTTGTGCAACTGGTCGGCGCTTTTCGCCCCGTCCAGTGACTTATAGATACCCGACATATCTTTCATATCGTGCTCAAGAGAGGCAGCACCGGCGGTCACGCTCACGGATAACACGGCTACAGCTAACAACGACATAAGCTCTTTACGCATGCTCAGCTTCCTTTTTATTGTGGGAATGCTTTTTATAAAAAAAAACGGAGGGTCGATGCCCTCCGCTTGCTATCGCATAAACAACTTAAAAGAGATTTTACTGTCCGGCAATATACATTTCGGGGAGTAAGACCGAACCGCACTGAATATTACTACGGGTTTCAATGTCATCGCCCACGGTGACAATGTTCCGCCACATGTCGCCTAAGTTACCGGCGATAGTAATTTCGCTTACCGGATACTGGATTTCCCCGTTTTCTACCCAGAAACCGGCTGCGCCACGTGAGTAGTCGCCCGTGATCGCACTGACGCCCTGCCCCATCAGTTCTGTCACCACCAGGCCGGTGCCCATCTGCTTCAGCATAGCGTCGAAGCTGTGCCCCTGACCGGCGATGCGCCAGTTGTGGATACCGCCCGCGTGGCCGGTGCTGGTCAGGCCCAGCTTGCGCGCCGAATAGCTGGTCATCAGCCAGGTTTGCAGCACGCCATCTTTGATAATGTCGCGAGCCTGGGTGCGAACGCCTTCGCTGTCAAACGGCGTTGACGCTAAACCTTTCAACAGGTGCGGCTGCTCCTGAATGGTCAGCCACTCAGGCAGAATCTGTTTGCCCATGGCATCCAGCAAGAAGGTGGATTTCCGATACACGCTGCTACCGCTGATGGCGCCCACCAGGTGACCGAACAGACCCGTTGCCACTTCGGGGGCAAAGATCACCGGCGCTTTCATGGTGTCGAGCTTGCGTGGCGCAAGACGCGACAGCGTTCGGCGCGCGCATTCTGCGCCGACCCAGTCCGGGCTTTTTAAATCGTCGATTGCCCGGCCGATGGTGTAAGCATAGTCACGCTCCATATTGCCGTCCTGCTCAGCAATCACGCAGCTGGAAAGCGAATGGCGGCTGGAGCAGTAGCTCTGTAACATGCCGTGGCTGTTGCCGAAGACTTTAATCCCGATGTGGCTGTTAAAGCTGCCGCCTTCGGTGTTGGTGATGCGTTTGTCCGCCTGCAGCGCCGCCTGTTCTGCCTGGGCCGCCAGTTTGATGGCGTGATCGGCATCGATCTCCCACGGATGGTAAAGATCGAGATCCGGAGCCTCATAAGCCAGTAATTCTGCATCCGCCGGTCCGGCAAAAGGATCGGGTGACGTATAGCGTGCAATATCGATCGCCGCCTGCACAGTCCGTTTGATCGCGTCTGGGCTGAGATCGGTCGATGAAGCACTGCCTTTACGGTTTTGATGATAAACGGTAATACCCAGTGCGCCGTCGCTGTTGAACTCAACGTTTTCTACCTCGCCGTAGCGGGTACTCACACCAATACCGGTCGTCTTGCTCACCGCGACTTCCGCGCCATCCGTACTTGCTTTTGCCAGTTCAAGCGCCTGTGCAATTGCCTGTTCCAGTGCTGTTCGCTGTTCTGCAACTTGAGTTGATACGTTCATCGACCTGCCGTCTAATCTTATGGTTGAATAATTTGAGTCTATCAGAGTCAGAGAACAATTTCGCAGTCACCCGATAAACTGGTAGGATTAGCCTCTTTTTTTTGGAGCCAGATATGACTAAGCAGCCTGATGAGTGGCTCGATGATGTACCCGATAATCACGAAGAAGAAGATGAAGAGATTATTTGGGTTAGTAAGAGCGAAATAAAACGTGATGCTGAAGAGCTGAAACGCCTGGGTGCCGAGCTGGTCGATCTGGGTAAAAACTCTCTGGATAAAATTCCGCTGGACGAGCGTTTACGTAACGAGATTGAACTGGCACAGCGCATCAAGAAAGAAGGTCGCCGCCGTCAGTTACAGCTTATCGGTAAACTGTTGCGCAGTATGGATGTTGAGCCGATCCGCATCGCACTCGACAAACTCAAGAACCGTCACAACCAGCAGGTCGCCCTGTTCCATAAACTGGAAATGCTGCGCGATCGTCTGATTGATGAGGGTGATGAGGCGATGGCGGACGTGATCGCCCTTTATCCGCAGGCCGATCGCCAGCAGCTGCGTAGCATGATCCGTAATGCGCAGAAGGAAAAAGCCGGTAACAAACCGCCAAAATCTGCCCGTCAGATTTTTCAGTATCTGCGTGAGTTAGCCGAAACCGTCTGACCTTTCCGCTGATTTGCGGCTGAGCAGCGCCCAGCCGCAGGGTTTTCTTCTCCCGTCTGAGGGAGAGGAACGGGTCCGCTAGTGATCAGCGCGCCAGACGATCCAGCAGCTTCTGATGAATCCCACCAAAGCCCCCGTTACTCATGACCAGGATGGAATCGCCCGGCTGGGCCGTTTTCGCGATCGTCTCTACCAGCGTATCGATATCCGCGCTGCAGTGAGCGGGCTGCATGCAGGCTTCTGCGACGTCCGCGACCTGCCACGGAATATGGCTCGGCTGGAACAGGAACACTTCGTCTGCGCGCGCCAGCGACGGTGCCAGCTCATTTTTATTCACGCCCATTTTCATGGTGTTTGAACGCGGCTCCAGCACCGCCAGAATGCGCGCGGTGCCGCCCACTTTACTGCGCAGTGCGCTCAGCGTGGCCAGAATCGCCGTCGGGTGGTGGGCAAAATCATCATAGATCTTGATGCCGTTGACCTCACCGCGCAGCTCAAGACGGCGACGGGCATTAATAAAGCTGTCCAGCGCCTGGCTTGCGTCCTCAGGTTTTACGCCGACATGGCGCGCTGCCGCAATCGCCATCAGGCCATTGTGCATGTTGTGCTCGCCGACCAGTCCCCAGTTCACCTCGCCCACTTTTTCACCCGCCAGCAGCACTTCCCAGCGGGAGGCATCCGGCGTCAGCTTCTTCGCCTGCCAGTGACCGCCGTCGCCCACATGCTCCTGTTCGCTCCAGCAGCCCATTGCCATCACCTGCTTCAGGTTATGATCGTGCTCTGGCAGCAGGATCTTGCCCTGACCCGGCACAATGCGTACCAGATGATGAAACTGTTTCTGGATGGCCCGCAGATCGTCAAAAATATCGGCATGATCGAATTCAAGATTATTCAGAATCAGCGTACGTGGGCAGTAATGGACGAATTTCGAGCGCTTGTCGAAAAACGCGCAGTCGTATTCATCAGCCTCAATGACGAAGAATGGGCTTTTTCCTAATTTTGCAGAAACATCGAAGTTACCGGGTACGCCACCAATAATAAAGCCAGGTTCCAGGCCGCAGGCTTCCAGAATCCACGCTGCCATGCCTGCTGTGGTGGTTTTACCGTGCGTGCCCGCCACGGCCAGCACCCAGCGATCGCGCAGCACAAAATCGTGCAGCCATTGGGGGCCAGAGAGGTAAGGAATGTTGCGTTCCAGTACCGCTTCCACGCAGGGGTTCCCGCGCGTCATGGCGTTGCCAATAATGACCAGGTCCGGTACGGGCTCAAGCTGGCTCGCATCGTAACCTTCTGTTAATTCAATGCCTTGCTGCTCAAGCAACGTGCTCATCGGTGGATAGACATTGGCGTCAGAGCCTGTCACCTGATGACCAAGGGAGCGGGCCAGCATAGCCAGTCCGCCCATAAAAGTGCCACATATCCCGAGGATGTGAATGCGCATAACGAGGTCCATAACTCAAAAGTTCGGCGCACAGTGTAACCTCGCTTGCACACGGAAGAAACGGATTAGGACTATGGTTTTTAAAGTTCAATCGGCTAAACTGCGTACGCATCCACGGGCAGTTAAGTATGCCGCTGCCACTCCATCGATGATTCAGGGAATGTGTTATGAAAACGTTGGGCGAATTTATCGTCGAGAAGCAACACGACTTTCCGCACGCCACAGGTGAACTTACGGCACTTATCTCAGCCATTAAGCTGGGTGCTAAAATTATTCACCGTGATATCAACAAAGCCGGCTTAGTCGATATTCTTGGTGCCAGCGGCGTTGAGAATGTTCAGGGTGAACAGCAGATGAAACTGGATCTGTTCGCCAACGAAAAACTCAAAGCCGCACTGAAAGCACGCGGCATTGTTGCCGGTATCGCTTCTGAAGAAGAAGATGAGTTTGTTATCTTTGAAGGCGAGGAAAACGGAAAATACGTCGTATTGATGGACCCGCTCGACGGTTCGTCGAACATCGATGTTAACGTCTCCGTCGGCACCATTTTCTCCATCTATCGCCGCGTCAGCGAGCCGGGTACGCCAGTTGTCGAAGCCGACTTCATGCAGCCAGGCAACAAACAGGTTGCCGCCGGTTACGTCGTTTATGGCTCATCCACCATGATGGTGTACACCACCGGCTGTGGCGTCCATGCGTTTACCTATGATCCCTCTCTGGGCGTGTTCTGCCTCAGCCATGAACGCATGACCTATCCGGAAGTGGGTTACACCTATTCCATTAACGAAGGTAACTACATTCGTTTCCCACAGGGCGTGAAAAAGTACCTGAAATTCTGTCAGGAAGAGGATGTGGCGACTCACCGTCCTTACACATCACGCTATATCGGCTCTCTGGTCGCGGATTTTCACCGTAACCTGCTGAAGGGCGGTATTTATCTTTATCCCAGCACCGCCAGCCATCCAAAAGGCAAGCTGCGCCTGCTGTATGAGTGCAACCCAATGGCTTTCCTGGCGGAGCAGGCCGGCGGTAAAGCCAGCGACGGTCAGAACCGTATCCTGGATATTCCCCCGGTCACGCTGCACCAACGCTGTCCGTTCTACTGCGGTAACACCGCCATGGTTGACGATGTAGAGCGTTTCCTGGCTGAATTCCCCGAGTGCCGTCAGGGCTAAACATCAAGGGCGCGCGTGACGCGCCCTTTTTGCGTTACGACTGCTGCAGCCTGAACTGCGCCATCGCCGCCTGGAGCTGCTCGGATTGCGACTCCAGTGAATGGGTCGCCGCCGTTGCCTGTTCTACCAGCGCCGCGTTCTGCTGCGCCGCTTCATCCATCTGCGTGACCGCGTGATTCACCTGATCGATTCCCCGGCTCTGCTCTTCTGACGCCATGGAAATCTCTTTCATCAGGGCCGTAACCCGCATAACTTCAGCGGCAATCTCATCCATTGTTTCACCCGCACGCGTCGCCATTTCACTGCCCTCTTTGACGCGCGTTTGTGAATCACCGATCAGCGTACGGATCTCTTTCGCCGCACTGGCACTGCGCTGTGCCAGCGTACGAACCTCGTTGGCGACCACGGCAAATCCGCGCCCCTGCTCTCCGGCACGTGCCGCTTCCACCGCCGCGTTCAGTGCCAGGATATTGGTCTGGAAAGCAATGCCGTCAATGACGCTCAGGATATCGCCGATACGGTTAGCGCTGTCGGTGATTTCATGCATTTTTTCCATAACATAATTCACCACCTCTGCGCCGCGATCGGCACTGTCAGACACGGCGTTAGCCAGCTGATGGGCCTGCTGGGCATTGCTGGCGTTAAGACGGACCGTTGCAGTTAGCTGCTCCATGCTGGCCGCCGTTTGCTCCAGCGATGCCGCTGACTCTTCGGTACGTTGGGAAAGATGGACATTGCCGGCGGCCAGTTCACGGCTACCGATATCAATTTTCAGGCCGGCTTCGCGCACCTGATTAACCGATTCGCGCAACGCATGCTGCATGCCCGCCAGCGCATTGTTCAGGCGCCCCAACTCATTATTGCCCGCCAGCGGCAACGTCTGGGACAAATCGCCCGCCGCAATCTGCTCAAGATGGATGATCGCGTTGTTTAGCGGAATCAGCAGCATGCGGCGCAACAGCACCCAGGCCAGCACCAGCAGCAACAACGAGAGTCCGACGGCCACGGCTATCAGCACTTTCATCATGATTTCATTGCGCTGGGCTTCAACTAATTGCGCCTGGGTAATCTCATCGGCTTTTTTACCGAAGGTTTCTACCGCTTTGCTGTATTTCGCCGAAAGCGGCTCCAGCTTGCCTTCCAGCAGTTGGTAGTATTCATCGTTGTACTGTTTATCCAGCGCCTTCATCATTGGCAGGATGCCCTGATCGAGGTAGTCCTTATAGCTGGATGCGATGGCATCGGCCATAATTTTCCCTTCAGCGGTCACGGTACCGGCATCGACAAATCGCTTAAGATTCTGCTGCGATGCCGCGACATCAGCCTGCGCCGTTTTGGTGACCTGCGCGCCCTCATCCAGTAAACCAATCTCAATTTTACGCACCGCCAGCGCAGCACTGGCCCGTGCGCGCATTAAATCGGCATTACTTTGATACAAGCTGTTTAACTCGATTCCCTGAATGCGGTTGATCACATCCAAAGAACGGTTACCTTTATTAATGGCCACAATGCCCATCACACTCACCGCCAACAGCAGCAGTGTCATGAATGCCAGCAACGCCAGCAACCCCGTGCGTAGTGATAACTGTTTCATCTTGATCGTTTCCGTATGAGTAGTAAAAGGCGAAAAAAATTTCGACAACCCTTAAACGGAGAAAGTATCGGCACTGCGATTCGTAAACTTTAACGCCAGTGAATGATTAACCCATTCATTACCGCTAATCTGTTAATGAATCTGAAGGTATTGTGTTAAAAAAACAAAAGAGGAAATCCATGAAAAGAGGATGGGTGTTGCTGTTACTCTTAAGCTGCAACGCAGCAGTTGCGGAGCAGTCCACTATTGATGTCACATTAAATCAATGCCTTAATCAAGCTGATACCACGTTGGCCTTGATGCAATGCCAGGATGCGGCGACCCAGGAATGGGATAAGGAAATGAACACGCAGTACAATGCATTGATGAAAAAATTAAGCGGACAGCCCAGAGAAAAACTGCGTGCCGCACAGCGCGCATGGATGAAATACCGTGAGGCATGGTTAGCGGCGAGCCGCAGCCAACTGAATACGCAGGGCACCCTTGGTCCCGTTGCGCTGGCGGCGCAGAGTACAGCCCTGGTACGCAATCAAACGTTACAACTGCAATCTTTGGCCAATGGCAGTTGCGCTAACCCCGACGATTGTTGATTAATGTCAGTCCGTTGTTGGCTTTTTGCCAATGTTGTCTTTTACCTGCAGGGAAAAATCATGGCTGCTTATGCCTCTACGCTGATATTAATCGGCCTTGCCATACTGAGCTATTTTGTCCACAACACCGCCGTCATCCTTTCTATATTGATTCTGCTGGCCATCAAACTGACCCCGTTGGCGCAGTTCTTCCCTTACGTGGAAAAACAGGGCATTACGATAGGCATTATCATCCTTACGGTGGCGGTCATGGCCCCGCTCGCCAGCGGTTCGTTGCCCGCCTCCTCCCTGATCAAGTCCTTTGCCAGTTGGCAATCCATTGTGGCGGTGCTGGTGGGTATTTTTGTCGCCTGGCTGGGCGGCCGTGGCGTCAGCTATATGAGCGTGCAACCTTCGGTCATTGGCGGGTTGTTGATGGGCACGGTGATTGGTGTGGCGTTTTTCCGCGGCGTCCCGGTAGGGCCATTGATTGCTGCGGGCATTGTTTCCCTGTTCATCACGGCCAAATAGCGTCGAGGAGCATTCCGAAACGCCAAAAAGGGGGCGTACTTTCACAGTCAGTTGGCTATAATAGCCAACACTCAACACACGACGACTGAAGGAATTCCCGATGAGTTTGAACCAGGTGCCAGCAGGTAAAGACCTGCCAGAAGATATCTACGTAATTATTGAGATCCCGGCCAATGCCGATCCGATCAAATATGAAGTTGATAAAGATTCTGGAGCCCTGTTTGTAGATCGCTTCATGTCCACTGCGATGTTCTATCCGTGCAACTATGGTTACATCAACCATACCCTGTCACTGGATGGCGATCCGGTAGACGTGCTGGTCCCTACCCAGTACCCACTGGAGCCAGGCTCAGTGATCCGTTGCCGCCCGGTTGGCGTATTAAAAATGACCGACGAGTCAGGTGAAGATGCCAAGCTGGTTGCCGTTCCGCATACCAAGCTCACCAAAGAATACGATCACATTAAAGATGTGAACGACCTGCCAGAGCTGCTGCGTGCGCAGATCACCCATTTCTTTGAGCACTACAAAGATCTGGAAAAAGGCAAATGGGTTAAGGTTGACGGCTGGGATAACGCTGAAGCAGCGAAAGCTGAGATCATCTCTTCTTTCGAGCGTGCGGCGAAGAAATAAATCCCCTTGCGCTGAAACGCCCTACCGTTTTCAGCACAGGACAAAAGGCAAACGACGTTTTCCTTTGTCATACATACAGGCCCTGCTACGGGCCTGCATTTTTTTGTCGTTATTATGTTGCTTCGTTGCGGGCTGGCCGCCTGTTAGTGCTGGCATCCCTTTAATGTGAAATCGACGGTTAAACGATCGCGATACTTATACAGGTCATAGTCCTGATTATGAGCAATGCGTTCTCCATGGCACATCGACATGACCACATCCTCATGGCTTACCGTAATATCGTCCTGTATGGGAACCCTGAGAAGACACGATAATGAGGCAGGCTGGAGAGTCGCCTGAAAACAGGAATAAAAGGGTTCATCAAGATCATGAACCCTTTTATCTGAATGGCATTCAGCTTAACTGGCTGGTGAGTCCAACGAATTAATCGCTTTCCTGCTCCTCTTCACGTTTCAGCCAGTCGCCGCTCATAATGCGCTGACGTCCTGAAACTGAACGTTGATAAACATAAAGCCACGCGCTCCCAAACGGCGTCTGAATCAGAAAACGTTTGTATTCTCCGCCTTTGGTGCGAAGCGCATCTAACTCGGCGAGGATGGAGGCATCAATTCGGTATACTTCGCAATATACCGTTCCTTCGCCAGTAATCACGCCGGGATAGTGACCCAGACTGTAAAGCTCATAGCCCTCAATCTGATGGTCACCCAACCATTGCGCGTGTGTCATCCAGTGACTGTTTCCCTGTTTGCGCCGTAAACTGCCATAGACAATTATTCGCATTGCTAAAACTCAAACTGATAAAGCAAATCAAGAGCCTGATCCACACCGGACACGGCTTCCAAATAGAGTTTGGGCATCAGGCGGTAACGCAAGGTTAACGTTGCCAGTGAATCAAAAATGCCCACTCCGTATTTTACTTGTAGACCCGGCAGTACATAGCCGCTGACCTGCACCTGTTGACTGTCGCCAACGCCGGTGGTGTCGAGAGCAAGGTTACTTACACCGAACGTCTCGCCGATTTTACCCACAACCTGCCCACTTTGTGCAACCCCTAAGCCGACTAACGCCGAAGTTAGTGCGTTACCGTCACCGTCGCTTTTCAGTCCCTGACCCCGTAACAGGTATGAAAGGGCTTCCTGCTGTGACATCGCCGGATCGGAGAACACTTCTACTTTTGGCTCGTCTGCCAGCCCCGTGACGCGCAACCCTGCGGTGACGCCATCCTCTGTTGCATCCGGATTACGAATCGCCTCCAGGTTGAGATAAGGCTGGTCTGGCGGGCCTGCAAACTGCAGTTCACCTTTGCGTACGATCAAGTCCTGACCATAGGCATGGAAACGGCCGGATGGAATGTTGATCTGTCCATTAAGCCCCAGTCCGGATTTATCCTGCACCATTTTCAGATCGCCATTGAGCCGGGCTTTTAGTCCAAAGGCCGACAGACGTACGTCGTTTCCGACGTGAATGGTCAGGTTACTGTTAATCGGTATTGAGGCGGTTTTAGGCTCAATCGGTTTGAGGTTCTTATCCAGCATCACCTCGTCAGAGGAGACGCCCACGGCGCTCTCTGGCACCTCTTGTACCGTGATGCGCGCCCATGGGATATCCACCCGGCCGTCAAGGTTAAAGGCGGCTGGCGTAGCCTCAAAGACCACATCCGGGGAAACGTCCATGCGCACCATGGGCGGCACGGTGACGCGAACCCGACTGCCTTTAGCGGCAACGCGCGCACGCCAGTTATCCAACTGACTCCAGTCCGCATCACCACTCAGGTTAATGTTGCCCTGTGCGGTCTGGAGCAGGCCATTCAGCGTCGAACTCATGCCGTTAAACACCATATTCAGGCTGGCACTGGTAAGATCCACCGGCATGAAGTTGCCTTTTACATTCACATCTTTGAGGCCGAGTTGACCAAAAATCTGCGGCTGCTGTGCTGTTCCTCCCAGACGCAGATTACTGTTCAGATTGCCTTTGATGCTTTCGCCCTGCATCAACGCCGGGTTGATCATTGCCAGGGAGATGTTGCGGATATTCACGTTGCCGCCCAGCGTACGGCGCTGCTGCGGATCGGTAATCTGCACATTGCCGTCCAGTTGACCGTTATTCACGATGCGAATCAGCCAGTCGAGCTGAGCCCGTCCGTCCCGCAGTGCCGCATTAACGTTAATCGTGTTAAAGGCGATGGGCAGCGTATTGCCCTGCACATCCTGCGCGACTTTCACGTTGTTACTCTTCAGCGCCAGCGTGCCGACGGGCAGTTTACCCTCCGCCGTCCAGTTGACGCGGGCATCACCGCTGAACACGCCGCTCAGCTGCGTTTGATCGGTCAGGAAGGGTTTCAACATTGCCAGATCGAAGCGGTTTAACACCACGTGAGCATGACCACTGGGGCCGGCTTCAATGGGCTCTGGCACACAAAGCTGTGCATTGGGGTTTTGCCAGCAGTGGGGGCCGATCGTCGCGCTCTGTTTCTGATTAAAATAGTCAATGGTCATCGCACGCGTCAGTCGCCATTCACCCACCGGCGTGTCAAAACGCGTATTATTAAGGCTGCCTTTCCACGTCTCTGTCTGACGGTCAAAGCTGCCGTTGAGCGCAAGCTGTCCTGATACCGGCTCACCCTGTACGTTGAGTTTGAGCTGGTGCTGCTTTTCATCACCCTCGGCATTGAGCGTCAGCAGGCTGATGTTGAGTGCATCCTGTTTTAGCTGTTCAACCCGCAATTGAAGTTTACCGGCGATCTGATCGCTGGAGCGCACGTCGCTTTTCAGGGTGATGCGGCGGACAAGCAGTTGCTGCCAGCGTAAACCCGTGGCGGTAAGATCGGCCAGCAACTGTGGCGCTTTCAGCGTACCGCGTGCTTTGATATCCCCTTTCACCACGCCGCCCAGGCCTGGAAGTGCATTATCAAGACGGGGCGCATCAACGTTGGCATCCAGGTTCAGGCTATCTGCCAGACTGCCTTTTATCTCCAGGTGATTGCGTCCCAGCGCTATTTTGATGCCGGGGATATCCCATTGGTTGTAGCTGTTGCCCCTTAAGGTCCCCTCTGCGCTGACCGCATTCTGCTTAACGTTACCTTTTAGCATCAGTTGCGGTACGCTGACCTGCCAGCTGCCGCCATACAGGCTGCCGCGCGTGGTAATGTTGCCGTTCAGCTTTGCCGGCCAGTCAGGATACTGGCGTGCGGTATTGATGCCGTCCAGCGTCAACTCACTGCGCCAGCTGATCGCTTTGCTCCAGTCCACCAGCGCTGTCAGATCAACGTTGCCCTGTAACACCGCCACACGCAGCTTATCCAGACTGAACTGCTGAACGTTGCCTTTCCCCTCCAGGGCGACCGTCGCAGGCGGCACCGACTCCCCTTTGACCGACGTACGGAGCGACATGACATAGTCAGTCGCCTTGCCGTTGAACTGGTAGTGAAGATCGTCGGCCTGATACTGAACCGGCCCGGTCAGGGGCCAGCGTAACTGCGGACTGGTCAGGTTGAGCGCCAGCGGAAGCCCAATAACGGCGGGCTGGGCGCTGGCATCGAGCTGCGCGCGCACCGGGCCTGAAAGCGTTAGCGCCAGTTTCAACTCGTCGCGCATCGCGCCTTTTACTGTCAGATTTAGCTTTTCGCCTTTCACCGGATCAACGTTCACGTCACCGTTTAGCGCCAAATCAACGGGCCAGTTGTCGGCCAGCGTCGCCTGACCGCTGCCGTTCAGCTTGCCCAGGTTTGAATCCACCGCCAGCGTTTGCAACTGCATATGCCGGTCGAGGGTTTTTGCCTTCACCTGCAATCGGCTCACCGTAATATCGGTATCCCCAGTAATCCGCAACTGCTCGCCCACAATGTCCTGTACATCAATGTCCAGCGGAAGCTGAAAGTCGGGCAGTTCAGGCAACAGCGGTTTGGCAAACATCGCCTGTAAGGTTTCGCCCAGCGGCTTCTCGTCGGGCTTCGGCTGCTGTATTTTGGGCTGCACCACCTGCTCTTTTGCCACCTGCGCCGCTTTCGGCAGCGCAATCAGCAGGCTTTGAATATGGGTGGGATTGAGCGTCAGCGCACGATCCTGCCACTGCAGGCCGGTGGTAAAATCCACCAGCGAAATAGCGGTATCATCCACTTTCACGTTTATATTGTGCAGGCCCACGTGGCGCAGGGCGATCGGATAGGGCGTGCTGAGGTTTGTCTTGCCGCTTTCTTCTTCCGGCGGCGCGGTGGAGGGCGTCATCTTTTTGCTGTCGACCACCACGCTGATATCCTTCAGCGTAAGATCGTTCACACAAACAGACGAGTGCAGCAGGCAGTTAAGATCCACGGCCAGATGGATATTGCCCGCGTTAACGCTGATGCCAGGCATCTCATAGCGCAATCCACTGAGGGTAAGATTACGCCAGCCACCGTCCACTTTGTTGATGGATAGCCCCGGCACCCAGCGCGTAGCGCCCTTCAGCACCAGATGTAATCCCGGCGTTGTACCAATCAAAAATGCCAGGCCGGCAAACAGCAGCACTAAAAAAATCAAAAAGCCAATCAGGACCTTTTTCCAGCGCGTCATAATTCAGGCCCCAATCCTACGTAAAATTGCACACCATGCTCCTCGCTGTCGCCAATAGGGCGGGCAATATCAAACTTAATGGGCCCCACGGGTGATGCCCAGCGTACGCCGATACCGGCACCGGTTTTGATATTGCTTTGACTGATGTCATTAACGGCCTCACCGGAGTCAATAAACACCGCACCCCACCATTTGCCGCTGACGTTGTATTGATATTCCAGCGAACCGGTGGCCATTTTCGAGGCCCCGGTCAGTTTGCCGTCACTGTCACGGGGCGAAACGTTTTTGTATTTATAACCGCGAATGCTGCGATCCCCGCCGGCGAAGAAACGCAGGTCCGGCGGCACCCTGTCGAAGTCGTTGGTTTCAATCCATCCCACCGTGCCGCGCGCGATAAAGCGGTTCTTTTCGCCCAGTGTGCGGATCCAGACGTTTTGCGCCTGCAGGATCAAGAAATCGACATCCGATCCCCAGGTGGTATCGGACACATCGGCGGAATAACGCTGCGAGTCGCCCCAGGTGGGCATTAAGCCCCCGCGCGAACGGGTGCGGTTGAGACTGACGCCGGGATAGAGCAGCATCGTGGTGTTAGTGACGTTACCCTGTGTAAAGTGGTCCAGGCTCCAGCGCAGATTAAGGGCTCTTTGCCAGCCGCTGCTGCTGTCCCAGTTACGTGATACCGCCAGCGTACTGGTGTCCGCCTTGGTATCGTTGAGGTCGGTGCGCTTCAGGCCGCCCGAGAACGTGTAGTACTGCTCCAGGGGGCTTTTCAGCAAGGGGACTTTATAACTGAGATCGACCTGCTGCTCGGGGGCAGAGACATAGGCACTGGCGACCATGCTGTGACCGCGATCGTTAACCCAGGGCTTTCTCCACGTTCCTTTCAGGCGCGGTCCGACATCGGTTGAATAACCGACACCGGCTTCGATGGTGTTTTTAGCGCGGGGCGATACCACCGCATTCAAAGGCAGGACTTTGGTTTTACGTCCCTGCTTAAACTCAGGCGCAACCACAACTGACTGGAACCAGCCGGTCGCAGAAAGACGGCGGTTAAGCTCAGCCAGATCGCGCGAGCTGTAGTAATCGCCCTCTTTAAAAGGGACTAAATTTTGCAAATAGGCTTCGCGAATCTGCGAACCTTCAAAGCTGACATTGCCAAAACGATAGCGCGGGCCGCTGTTGTAATCGAGATCCCAAAAGGCTTCGTGGCGCGCAACGGAAACGCCCAGCTCGCTTTTCTCAAACTCACCGTCGAAATAGCCGTTACGGAGGGCAAGGTTAGTGAAGCCGCTTTTGAATTTGTCGTACTGCCCGTGATTCAGCACCGTTCCGACTTTGGGGCGCCCCTGCGCGATCCAGTTTTTATAGTCCGCATCGTTTTTAGCCTGGCCGGTGACGATAATCGTACTGCCCGCAATTTTTACCGGCTGACCGGGCGTGACGCGGGCGATTAACACCGGACGGCCGCCCTGAGGTGGCGCAGGCCGGGATACGAAGTCGATATCCGGCTCATAATAGCCAAGCGCACGCAGCCCCTCTTTTATTGCCGCGGATACGCGGGAGCGAAAGCGGCCATCGTTGGTGACTTCATCGCTGCCAATAGTCGACAGGCGTGCCCTGACGTTTTTTTGCAGTTCTCCGGTTAGCCCTTCCAGCTGTAGTCGAACCGGCGCTGCCCCGAAGGCGGGCGCGACGAGTAGTAAACCCGCCATGCAATAAACATAAAATCGTGGCACCTTTACTCCTGTCTGTCATGCCTGCCCCATTCCACAGGGCGCGTGTTAATCCTCGTTACCGATACGATCGCGACGGCAACTCACTCATCATAGCCGCACTTTTTGCTAACTGGCAGTGTACAACGAGTTATAAGTCAAATTGAGCATTATTGTCGGCAAAACCCACTTACGTTACAACGATGTTGTTACGTCGCAGGCGCGATTGCCGTTTGTCCGCCTGACCGGGCGGTTGATGACAGACTGCCCGATGGCCTCACAGGACGCCACCGATTGCCCTCTGGCGGCGGCATCGTCGCTGCTGCTATAATCACCCACCACAGGCATCCCGCCTGTCTTCATTTCTGCCCCGACGCTCACGCATTGTGTTAAATGGGCGCAGACATTTTTGGCACGGATAGCTCCCCTTGCGTCACCAGCACAGGGAATGACCGCCTAAACCGCACGCTGCCCAGGCCAAAAATGACAAGTGAATAACTCTTTGGATCTCATATGCTTGATAGCTTACTTGTCATTCTGCTACTGATCGTAATCAGTGCTTTTTTCTCTCTTTCGGAAATCTCGCTGGCCGCCGCCCGCAAGATTAAGCTGAAACTTCTGGCCGACGAAGGCAACATCAACGCTCAGCGCGTTTTGAAAATGCAGGAAACCCCCGGCATGTTCTTTACCGTGGTGCAAATCGGCCTGAATGCCGTGGCGATCCTCGGTGGTATCGTCGGTGATGCGGCGTTTTCGCCCGCGTTTTCCAGCCTGTTTAACCGCTTTATGTCGCATGAACTTGCCGAACAGCTTAGCTTTATCTGCTCGTTTACCATCGTGACCAGCCTGTTTATTCTGTTTGCCGACCTGACCCCGAAACGCGTCGGTATGATCGCGCCCGAAACCATCGCCCTGCGCATTATCAATCCCATGCGCTTCTGCTTGCTGGTGATGCGGCCGCTGGTGTGGCTGTTCAACGGTCTGGCCAACGTCTTCTTTCGCATTTTTAAACTGCCGATGGTGCGTAAAGACGATATTACCTCTGACGATATTTATGCGGTTGTCGAAGCCGGTGCGCTGGCCGGTGTGCTGCGTAAGCAGGAGCACGAACTCATTGAGAACGTGTTTGAACTGGAGTCGCGTACCGTCCCTTCCTCCATGACCTCACGCGAAAACATTGTCTGGTTCGATCTGCACGAAGATGAAGTCAGCCTGAAAACCAAAATCGCTCAACATCCTCACTCTAAATTCCTGGTCTGTAATGGCGATATTGACCACATTGTGGGCTATGTCGACTCTAAAGAGCTCCTGCTGCGCGTGCTGGGAAATCAGAGCATGGCGCTGAACAGCGGGGTTCAGATCCGATCGGCGCTTATTGTGCCCGATACGCTGACGTTATCTGAGGCGCTGGAAAGCTTTAAGACGGCGGGTGACGATTTTGCGGTCATCATGAACGAGTACGCGCTGGTGGTGGGCATCATTACGCTTAACGACGTCATGACCACGCTGATGGGCGACCTGGTGGGCCAGGGCATGGAAGAGCAAATCGTCGCACGTGACGAAAACTCCTGGCTGGTGGAAGGCGGTACGCCGATAGATGATGTCATGCGCGTGCTGGATATTGATGATTTTCCGCAGTCAGGTAACTACGAAACCATTGGCGGCTTTATGATGTATATGCTGCGCAAAATCCCGAAGCGCACAGACTTTGTGAAGTTTGCCGGTTACAAGTTCGAAGTTGTGGATATCGACAGCTACCGAATTGACCAGCTACTGGTGACGCGGATTGATGAACGCCCGCCGATGCTGAATGTGGCAAAAACCGAAGAGTAGAAACACTAAGGGCGCCAACGGCGCCCTGTTATTTAGTTGAACTCTAGCTTGAGACGAACGACCTGGCGGTTAATTTCTGACATCACGCTCAGGTGCTGTTTGTCTTTGACCCGTGGGATCAGGACTTTACCTTTATCAAACTCGAATGCGCCAACATCCTTGATGTACAACCTTCCTTTAAACAGCGTCTTAACATATTTTGCTATCTGTAGTGGATTATAGCGCTGGAAGATTTTCATAGTGATTAACTCCTTAATTTTTAAGCACGCTTCACCGTTGCCAAATTCGGTACGGATCCATGAAGCGCGAATTCGAGATAAACTATAGAACACTCTGTTTGCTTCGCACGATAAGAAATAAATTTTTTTACCGTTCTGACACAACATTACAGAATACTCTGTTATTTACTTTTCACTATTCAGTATAAACCTTCATTGGTTAAAGAATTGTGTTGTCGATAGCAAAGCTGACAGCTTTTTGAGACAGCCGCATCATCCCTACTTAATATGACAGTGGAATGACTAACTGGTCTGATCACTGGAGAGAATGATGATGCGTGCAACACTGGCAGCACTGGCTTTATCGTTGTTGATTCCCGTTAGCGCGCTGGCGCATAACATTGAGCTGGGCAAACGTGTGCCAGCAGTGGGCGTCAACGACAAAGGCGAGCTGATTTTACAGCAGGAAAAATTCAGTTATAAAAACTGGAACAGCGCTCAGTTGAGCGGAAAAGTCCGCGTAGTACAGCATATTGCCGGGCGCTCATCCGCGAAAGAGATGAACGCGGCGCTGGTTGAAGCTATCAAGGCAGCGAAATTGCCTCACGACCGCTATCAGACCACCACCATTGTTAATACCGATGATGCCATTCCTGGCACCAGCATGTTCGTACGCAGCAGTATTCACAGTAATAAGCAGCAGTATCCCTGGTCGCAGTTTATCGTCGACAGCAATGGCAATGTGCAGCACGCCTGGCAATTACAGCAGGGCGGCTCGGCTATTGTGGTACTGGATAAAACGGGTCAGGTTAAATACGTTAAAGACGGGGCGCTCTCTCAGCAGGAGGTGCAGCAGGTGATGAGCTTATTAAAATCGCTGTTGCAGGACTGAAGGCGGAAAGCGGGAGGGCTGCGCCTCCCGCACTGGGTTAAAACAGCGAGACGCGAAAGCCGGGATTAAGAAAAGATTCACGCGGTGCATAGTCCAGTGTTCTTCCCTGCCAGTCGTGAACGTGAGCACCCGCGGCCGCGGCAACGGCATGACCCGCTCCGGTATCCCAAATATTGGTTGGCCCAAAGCGCGGATAGAGCTGTGCTTTCCCTTCTGCCACCAGGCAAAACTTCAGTGATGACCCGGTTGCCACCGTCTGATGTTCCCCCAGTTGCTTGAGGTACTCTTTCATCTCGTCGTCGTCGTTGTGCGAACGGCTCACCACCACTAACGGTGGACGCGCATCAAGCACATGAATCTGTTGTCGCTCGCCGTTCTCTTCTTTCCAGGCTTTGCCCTCTGCGGCGGAATACATCACGCCCAGCGCGGGAGCATAAACCACGCCCATTACCGGTTTGCCCTGCTCAATCAGCGCAATATTCACGGTAAATTCGCCGTTACGTTTGATAAATTCTTTGGTGCCATCCAGCGGGTCAACCAGCCAGTAACGTTGCCAGTGCTGGCGAACCTCCCAGCCGGGCGGATCTTCCTCTGATAGTACCGGAATATCCGGTGTCAGCTGTTTTAAGCCCGACACAATCACATCATGAGCGGCCAGGTCTGCCGCCGTGACAGGAGAATCATCCGCTTTGTGAGAAACGTCTGTCGGAACGGAACCGTTGTAGACCTGCATAATCGCGTCGCCTGCTTCACGCGCCAGTTGGCTTATTTGCTCTAACATTTTCCACCTCATGTATGAGAATGCTACGCGTTAACTGTCATACCCGTTGGAATACAGTCTAGCAGCTTCACGTTCATCTCTGATTTCAGGCAAACATTCTGAATCATTTTTCAGGTATATCAACATAATAGAAAAAAATGGCAACGATATCCTTTTACAAATCCTGCAACGCGTTTCGCCCGACCCCAGCGTGCGGCTGGCTCAAAACGTTATCTTCATCACGATTTAATCTGCCCTTTCATCAGAGTTTTACATTATTTTTGTAGCCTTGATCTATTAGCTTTGGGAGCGAGCATGTTTAAGGCGGGAATGATGTTACTGGCGTTGAGCGTTTCAGTTGCAGCACAGGGAGCCACCGTGGATTTACGCGTGCTGGAAACGACCGATCTGCACAGCAATATAATGGACTTCGACTACTACAAAGATACGCCCACGGAAAAATATGGTCTGGTGCGCACCGCCTCGTTAATCCATGCGGCGCGTCAGGAAGCCACCAACAGCGTTTTGGTAGACAATGGCGATCTTATTCAGGGCAGCCCGCTGGGCGACTATATGGCCGCAAAAGGGCTCAAACAGGGCGATATCCATCCTGTCTATAAAGCCATGAATACGCTTGATTACAGCGTCGGTACGTTGGGCAACCATGAGTTTAACTACGGCCTGCCGTACCTGCAAAAAGCGCTGGCTGGCGCGCGCTTCCCCTATGTGAATGCGAACGTTATCGATCTGAAAAGCGGTAAGCCTCTGTTTACGCCCTACCTGATTAAACCGACCCGCGTGACCGATCGTGAGGGTAAAACACATACCCTGCAGGTGGGCTATATCGGCTTTGTCCCGCCGCAAATTATGGTGTGGGATAAAGCCAACCTGCACGACAAGGTGCGGGTGGATGACATCACAGAAACCGCACGTCGCTATGTCCCAGAGATGCGCGCTAAAGGCGCGGATGTCGTTATTGCCCTTGCCCACTCCGGTCTGAGTAGCGAACCTTATCAGGCCATGGCTGAAAATTCTGTTTATTACCTCAGCGAGGTCGCAGGCATTGATGCCATTATGTTTGGCCATGCGCACGCCGTTTTCCCGGGCAAGGAGTTTGCACGGATTAAAGGTGCGGATATTGAGAAAGGAACCCTTAACGGTATTCCTGCGGTGATGCCGGGCATGTGGGGCGATCATCTGGGCGTGGTGGATCTGGCGCTGAGCAACGCAGGTGGCCGCTGGCACGTTACTCACGGCACCGCACAGGCGCGCCCTGTCTATGACACCGCAAACAAGACATCGCTGGCCGCAGAAGATCCGGCACTGGTTAACGTCCTGAAAGACGATCACCATGCCACCCGCGAGTTTGTCGCTCAGCCCATCGGAAAATCCGCCGACGTGATGTACAGCTACCTGTCGCTGGTTCAGGACGATCCCACCGTTCAGATTGTGAATAACGCTCAGCGCGCCTACGTGGAGCATTTTATTCAGGGCGATCCCGATCTGGCGACGCTGCCGGTGCTGTCGGCCGCTGCGCCGTTTAAAGCCGGTGGACGTAAGAACGATCCTGCCAGCTACGTGGAAGTGGAGAAAGGTGACCTGACGTTCCGCAATGCGGCGGATCTTTATCTCTATCCCAATACGCTGGTGGTGATGAAAGTGAGCGGCGAGCAGGTAAAAGAGTGGCTGGAATGCTCCGCAGGCCAGTTTAATCAGATCGATCCGACCAGCACCCGTACGCAATCGTTAATTAACTGGAATTTCCGCACCTATAACTTCGACGTGATCGACGGTGTGAGTTACCAGATTGATGTGACACAGCCGGCCCGTTATGACGAAGAGTGCCAACTGATTCATCCTGATGCCTCACGTGTTAAGGATCTTCGCTGGCAGGGGCAACCCATCGATCCTAAAGCAACCTTCCTGGTGGCGACCAATAACTACCGGGCCTACAGCGGTAAATTCGCGGGCACGGGCGACAAGTACATTGCTTTTGCCTCACCGGATGAAAACCGCTCAATCCTGGCGGCCTATATCAGCGCAGAAACCAAAAAGCAGGGTGAAGTGCGCCCTCAGGCTGACAATAACTGGCGGCTGGCGACGATCAAGGCTGCACAGCCTCTTGATATTCGCTTTGAAACCGCGCCCGGTGATAAAGCCACGCACTTTATTCAACAGCATGCGCAGTATCCAATGAAGGCAACAGGGAATGACGAGACGGGATTTGCTCTCTGGCAGGTAAATTTACAGCAGTAAGAGGGCTAAGGGCGGCATCGCGCCGCCCTTTTATCCTTACAGGATTTCCAGCAGCTCAACTTCAAAAATCAGGGTGCTGAATGGCGGGATGGACGCACCCGCACCGCGCTCGCCGTAAGCGAGGTTGTGTGGAATAACCAGTTCCCATTTGGAACCCACCGGCATCAGCGTCAGCGCTTCGATCCAGCCCGCAATCACGCCGGTAACCGGGAATTCAGCCGGTTCGCCGCGAGCGACTGAGCTGTCAAAGACGGTGCCGTCGATCAGTTTACCGGTGTAATGCACGCGTACGCGGTCCTGGCGCGATGGAATCGGACCTTCCCCCTGCGTCATCACGCTGAACTGTAAACCTGACTCGGTGCTGCTGACGCCTTCGCGCTGGGCATGGTCCTGCAGGAAAGCCTGGCCTTCTGCGGCCATCGCTTCCACGCGCTCACGACGCACGCTTTCCGCACGCTCATGGACTTCACGCAGCGCGCGATGGACCACATCAACAGGCACCGCGGGTGAGTTCCCTTCCAGCGCGTCGCGCAGGCCCGCGAGCAGTGCTTCTGGCTGCAGCCCCTGCAGACCAGACTCCAGCAGCTGCTGGCCAACCTGTAAACCAATACCGTAACTTGCTTGTGCTTCGACGCTGTCGAAAGAAGGGGTAGTCATCTTCGTTCCTTTCACTCTCGGATATAGTAAGACGGGCAGCATAGCAGCGCAGGCCGCTGGCGTAAAATCCACAGCGCCGCAGATGACTTTTGCTGGCGAAAGAGAAACAATACGCAGGTCAAATTTATCAATGCTGGCAGGCACTTCGCGTCCACATTGCCCATACTGTATAAGTGACAAGTTTTTCCTTGTCAGTGGCACTATAAGAAAGAGAGAAAATATGGGCCAGATTGCCCCTCGTCGCCGCAGGACGCACGCACTGCGTATTTTAACCCGGTTACAGGTCTGGCTGCCGCAACGAACGCGGCCGCAAGGTGCCGGAGCGGAGGAACCTGATATGCCTTCAAACGTCTCGTCTCGCCTGCCTCACTGGCTTTATCGAATCTGGCATTTCACAGACGATATCCGCTGGATGGACCCGCTGCCGGCTTTCCACCGTCGTGGGATCGTGCTCGCTTTACTCATCCTGCTGCTGGCCTTTCTCTGGCCGTCCAGCACGCCACAGTATCCGGTAGAACGGCCTGTGACGCCTTCGGCAGAAAAAGAGGTGCCGATGCAGGCGGACATCTACAATAACAAACCGGCTCAATCCGCGTCTCAGCCAGAGGCAAAGGCCGATTCTCAGGGTGACTGGCATAGCTACCAGATTGCGTCCGGGCAGACGCTGGCGCAGCTGTTCCGCGACAATAATCTTCCGGTGAATGACGTCTTTGCGATGGCGCGCGTCGAAGGTAACGATCAGCCGCTCAGCACATTAAAAGAGGGCCAACAGGTGAAAATCCGTCGGGATGCAAAAGGCGTCGTGACAGGTTTAACGCTGGATGGCGCGAACGGCCCGGTGCTGTTTACCCGCCAGCCGGACGGCAGCTTTTTACGGGTAGAATAAGCGATAACCGGTGGCTCACGTCACCGGCTGTCCGTTATCCCGCTTTTTTGATTTTATTGACCAGCACGATCCCCGAACAGACCAGCAGCAGGGCAAGCAGATACTTGATGCCCAACATATCTTCACCCTGGAAAACGGCGGAGAGCACCGTTCCCGCTACAGGCATCACGACGTTAAACGGCGCAATCATGCTGACGCGGTTATATTTTAGCAGCACGCTCCACAAGGCAAAGGTCACTGACGAGATCAGCGTCAGATAACCCAACACCGCCCCAGCACCGATAATGTTAATCTGCAGCGTCCCACTCGCCAGGTCGCCGCCCATTACCATGGCGCCTCCGCCCAGAGCCAACTGCCAGCCGGTCATCACCCTCGGATCGATAGTGTGAGAAATGCGTTTTCCCTATCGCGTGGCGGCAGAGAGGAGAAACGCGGCCAGCACCGCGAAGCCGTTACCCTGCCAGACAAACTGAAAATCACTCAGTCTACTTTCGAGGTTGACCAGCATCACGCCGCTAAAACTCAGAAGGCAGCCAGGCGATTTGTTGTCACTGAGCCTGTCATTTTGATAGATAAAACGCGCCAGCATGATGCTAAAAAATGTGTCCGTGGCGTTCATGATCGAACCTTTTACCCCTATGGTAAACGCGAGCCCGATTTAGAAAAACGTGTATTGAAGGGCGGTTTGCATGCTACCCAACAGGGCAAGCTGACTAAACTGCTGGGGGATAAACGGTAAACCGGTTTGCGCTGCACCAGGGCAAAAAGAAACAATATCAGCCCCGCTAACAAAAAACGATAACCGGCAAAAACTACTTTCGAGGCAATATCGTCTGGGCGATTCGATACAGCACGTCGCCACTTTTGATCGCGGGGTAAGAACGTCCCCAGAGCAAACAGCACCGCGTTGCGCAGGCAAAAACCCCCATTTCGACGGGTGAACACGGATTCGGCAGAAGGATATGCATGGGCGTGGCCAATAATAAAATCGCGTTTCATTTTATATTGAACATGCCCGGAGGAGCCTGAATCTGCAAGACAGAGAAGGGAATTCTGTTACGTCGTTAAAACAAAAACGCCGACACAAGTGTCGGCGTTCAGGTGTGGCAGGTAACTAAAAATTAGCCTGCTACTACGTTCACGATCAGTTTCGCGAAGACTTCGCTGTGAACCTGGAAGTCCACTTCGTGCTCACCGGTGGTGCGCAGAACGCCGTTCGGTAAACGAACTTCGCTCTTAGCGACTTCAACGCCAGCTGCAGTGACTGCATCAGCGATGTCGCGGGTACCGATGGAACCGAACAGTTTACCTTCATCGCCTGCTTTAGACGTGATGGTAACGGTGCCCAGTGCGTTGATTTTCTCTGCGCGAGCATTAGATGCTGCCAGAACGTCAGCCAGTTTGGCTTCCAGTTCTGCACGACGTGCTTCGAAGAATTCAACGTTTTTCTTGGTAGCAGGAACAGCTTTACCCTGTGGAACCAGGAAGTTACGAGCGTAGCCCGCTTTAACGTTAACCTGATCACCCAGGCTGCCCAGGTTTGCTACTTTATCAAGCAGAATAACTTGCATTACCTTATCCTCTTAAAGTCGTTAATGGACAACAGCCGTTACTGATGACGATCAGTGTACGGCAGCAGAGACAGGTAACGCGCGCGCTTGATAGCACGAGCCAGCTGACGCTGGTATTTTGCGCGAGTACCAGTGATACGGCTTGGTACAATCTTGCCGCTTTCAGTGATGTAGTTTTTCAGCGTTGCGATATCTTTATAATCGATCTCTTGAACGCCTTCCGCGGTGAAACGGCAGAACTTGCGACGACGGAAATAACGTGCCATTTGGCTAGTCTCCAGAATCTATCAATTCAATCTGCTCGGCATGTAACACCATTTTACTCTGACCATTTCGCGCCTGATGGCAGCTGATAAAGCCTTCGAGAATGAGTTGCGTGCCGACCGTTATATGTTGAGTAATCACCTGATGGGCGCTGCCGCTAATAATAACAGGCATTCGACACCAGGCTTGCCGGTGAAATCCGGCCTCCTCCTGCACCGAGTTGTGCTCAAGCACGAACTGACAGTGCGGAATTCCTGACGGGCTAATTTTACGGACTGGCGTCTTGCACACCGTGCCAGACAAGCGCAGCCGATTAACCGTCACGATGGATTACTCTTCAGAATCCCCAGCATCTGAGTCATCAGCGGATTCGTTAGCAAAATCTTCGCGGCGCTCACGACGCTCGTCTTTCGCTTTAACCATCGGTGATGCTTCAGTTACCGCGTTTTTAACGCGCATAACCATGCTACGGATAACGGCGTCGTTGAAGCGGAAGTTCGTTTCCAGCTCGTCGATCACTTCCTGCGGCGCTTCTACGTTCAGCAGAACATAGTGTGCTTTGTGCAGTTTGTTGATCGGGTAAGCCAGCTGACGACGGCCCCAGTCTTCCAGACGGTGGATCGTGCCTTCTGCACCAGTGATAGCACCAGTGTAACGCTCGATCATGCCCGGAACCTGTTCGCTCTGGTCAGGATGAACCATAAATACGATTTCGTAATGACGCATCGAAATTGCTCCTTACGGATTATTCAGCCTCCTGTCAGGGTCAGCTGCGGCCCACGGAAGCAAGGAACGTTATAGGTCGTGGGTCACCGTAATGACACACACCTCTGAATGCAGCTGAAAAATTGACGCGTAATCATACTGGCGGCAACGCACAAACTCAAGCGGGGATTTCATTTAAATTGTCGGGAGACGCCCGCTTTCCGCCCTTGTGTGCGGAAAGCGGGAATGCAGAGGCAAACAGAGGCTGAAACGGAAGGCGCTGTCGTTTACGGGCTAGAGTTGGCGCTTAAAAAAGCTGACCAGCGCCGTCAGGCCCGACGGCGTAATTTTGTGTCCGATATGCTTTTCGGACAACGAAACAAGATGGGTATCCAGCCTCTGCTCATGCAGAGCCCGTTCCAGCCGCTGGGTTTCTGCGAAAGGGATGACCTCATCGGCCTCACCGTGCCATAGCAGGAGGGGGCGGTCCGCGAGATTATGTAGCCGGGCAGCGGGATCGTAATCCGCCAGCGGCGCCATCCGTTTTGTGAACTGTGCCTGCTGTTCCGGGCCCATTACCGTGACAGGCGGGAACAGCGTGTGGCTGAGTTGCATAAAATAGCCGGACCCCATCATGCAGGCGACGCTGTGAATATGCGCATAGCGCGCCATCACCCCTAACGCCGTCATTCCGCCCATTGAGGCCCCGGCGACGGCAAGACGGTCGCCGGCAATCAGGTCATCAGCGCGTAACGCGGCCTCTATCAACGGGAATTCATCAATGTTTTGTTTGAGGATGTCCCAAAAATGGCTAAACCGCGCGTCGGCATCGCCGTTATAGCGTGCGCCATGCATATCGGCATCGGGCATCAGGGTACGAAACCCCGCCTGGGCCAGGGCCACCGCAAAGTAGGCATAAACCTCTTTCGACGAGGTAAAGCCATGATAAAACACGACCGTTGGCAGCCGCTGCTGGCGCTGGCCTGCGGGTGCTGCATGCAAACATTCAATACCTGCCAGCCTTTCCGTGGTGAGTTCAATCATATTTTCTCCTGAAGCAGGGGCGGCCTTTAGCGCCTCGCCAACGACGATAACCTGGGTAATGGTTTACAACATTACAATAGTAATAATTTCTAAACTAAATATTTCCGCTGCGCTGCCGTTGTTAATGCATATTTGACAAGAAAACAAAGGTAATCTATGAAACGTTTCTCTCTTAGCAGAACGAGCCTTGGAGTGAAGCTATGCGTCATCACTTCCTTCAGCGTAGGCGTTTTGTTATTGGCGTTAACCCTTATCCAAAGCCAGAATGCTTCACGCCAGTTGGAAAGTCTTGCCGTCGATGACATGGTTAATCAGGTGCAGGGCATCACCGAGATGGCATCCATGTTTAATGCGACGCTGACGCAGGAAGTCGGCAACTATACTCAGCTCTTCGTCAGCTTTTTACCTAAACGCTTCAGCCGCGATGAAACCACACGTGTTCAGGTCGGAGAATTTTCCACACCGACCCTGCGTGCCGGCCTTAAAACCCTTAACCTCGATCAGATCGCCGTCGATGATTTTACGGATCGCACCTCGGCTGTCGCGACGATTTTTGTCCGTGATGGTGATAATTTTATCCGTATTTCCACGTCCCTGAAGAAACAGGATGGCAGCCGGGCGATCGGTACCCAACTTGATCCTGCCAGCGCCGCCTGGAAAAGCGTCATGAAGGGGGAAACCTTCCGGGGACTGGCCACCTTATTCGATCACCGTTACATCACGCAGTATCAACCGATTAAAGACGACAGCGGTGCCGTCATCGCGATTCTGTTTGTCGGCGTCCAGATCGATAAGCAGTACGGCCTGATGCGCGAAAAAGTGCTGGCTCGCCGCCTGGGCGACAGCGGGCATTTCTATGTGCTCAACGGCTCGCCGGGCGCGGCGCAGGGACAATATCTGTTTGATAAACAAAATGAAGGCAAGCGTCCAGACTGGCAGGATAGCGTCATGAAGCAGATGCTGGCGCAGCCCGAGGGTGTTCAGCAAGCCGAAATCGACGGTGAAACGAAGATGCTGGCCTGGCAACAGCTGCCCGGCTGGAACTGGATTGTGGTCGGTGAAGTTAACCGTGACAGCCTGCTGGCTCCGGTTATTCATAGCCGAAATCTGTTTCTTATCACCGGCCTGATTCTGGTGTTGCTGTTTGCCCCCTGCTTTGTCTGGTACAGCCGCCGCGCCATCACGCGACCGTTACAACAGGTTATTCACTTAGCTGAGCAGTATGCCGCCGGCAATTTGCTGGAGCATCTGGACACCACGCGTCATGACGAAGTGGGTCAGTTGATTAACGCCATTAACGGCATCGGCGAGGGGCTGGAGAAGATTGTTGCCCAGGTTCGCCGCGCCGCGCAGGAGATCAGTGACGGCACAGATACCATTGCAGCCAGCAGCCACAACATCAGTGAGCAGATTGGCCGCCAGGCCAGCAGCGTTGAAGAAACCTCTGCCAGCATGGAGCAGTTTGGTGCGACCGTTGAGCACACCGCCGATAGCCTGCGTCAGGCCATGTCGCTGGTCGCGGAGGCTAGCGGTATCGTGAGTAATGGCAACCAGACGGTGACGCGCTCGGTCAGCACGATGTCGGCCATTAACGTGTCTTCGCAGAGCATTGCCGAAATTACCCACGTTATCGAGTCCATCGCGTTCCAGACCAATATTTTGGCCCTGAATGCCGCTGTCGAAGCCGCGCGTGCAGGTGAGCACGGTCGTGGATTTGCCGTAGTGGCAGCCGAAGTGCGTGCGCTGGCACAGCGTTCGGCACAGGCGGCAAAAGAGATCGATACGCTGATCGCGACCTCGATACGTCACGTTGCGGAGGGACATACACTGTCGGAGCAAACCCGTGACGCGATGAGCGATATCGTGACGCATATTGAGCAGGTTCAGGCATTAATGGGTGAGATTAACGTTGCTGCACAACAGCAGACGGCGGGCATTGGTCAGGTCAATCTGGCGATGAACCAGATAAGCCAGGCTACCCATCAAAACAGTGAACTGGTTGCACAGGCAGAAAACACAGCCCAGAGCCTTAGCGACAAGGGGCATCATTTGACGCAGCTGGTCAGTGTTTTCTCGATCAAATCGTGAAGATAACGGGCGGGTAGCTTACACTTATCCACTTAACCTGACGGCGAGAAATCTGCTATGCGTTACGCTCTGTTACTGACGTTAAGTTTGTTGTTAAGTGGCTGCTCGCTGTTCCAGGTGACGCCAAAGGCCCCGCCCGCGCCAACAGGTCACGCGCAGTCTATTACCCGTGCCCAGAGTGGCGGTTTACCGAAGCTGGGCACCATTAGCGCCAGCGTAAGAGGCTCGCCTGACGACGCGCAGCGTGCCATTGCTGCACGCGCGAATCAGGCCGGTGCCGTTTATTATCAGATTTTGATGGTCGACGAAACGGTTACCCCCGGGATCTGGTACACGACTGCCATCCTGTATGGCGCCTCACCTGCCGCTGGCGCGCGCCAGTAAGCGGTCGGTCAGTGGCCCCTCGATTTTGCGCGTGCCGCGCGGGTCAAGCCACTGACTGCACCATGCATCCGCCACTAACGGCTCGGCGTGCTTCAACAACTGTGCCGCCGTCGCCAGTTGCAGCAGCCTGTCGGTAAGTTCACGGGCCTGCGACTCATCCATTTTGCTCAGGTGCAGAGCCAGCTGTCGCCAGCTGCGATCGAAATGGCGGTTACAGCCTTTAACGGCGTCAAACTCCTGCCTGAGCATGTCCAGCGTGCCGCTCTGGCGGCCCACCACTCTTAATACGTCAAGGCACATCACGTTGCCCGATCCTTCCCAGATACTGTTAACCGGAATATCACGATAGAGGCGAGGCAGTTCGCTGTCTTCGCAATAGCCCACGCCGCCCAGTATCTCCATGGCCTCAGCGATAAAGGGGGCGCCTGCTTTACAGATCACATATTTCGCCGCCGGGGTGAATAACCGGGCGAAGGCGGCTTCATGGACGTTGGCGGGAGAAGACCAGGCACGAGCCAGGCGTAGCAGCAGTGCCGTTTGCCCTTCTAACTGCAAGGCCTGACGCGCCAGCACCTGACGCATGATCGGTTGATCCACCAGAGTTTTGCCCATGACCTGACGCTGATGTGCGTGGTACAGCGCAACGGAAAACGCCCGGCGCATTTGGCCGTGGCTGCCCAGCGCGCAGTCAAGACGCGTCATGCCCGCCATTTTCAGGATCAGACGAACGCCTTCGCCCTCTTCGCCCAGCAGCCAGCCGGTCGCCTCCCTGAACTCCACCTCACTGCTGGCGTTGGATCGGTTACCGAGCTTGTCTTTTAACCGCTCAATGACGATGGCATTTCGTGAACCGTCCGGCAGCAGCCGTGGCAGAAAGAAGCAGCTGAGCCCCTGCTGCGTTTGCGCAAGAATCACATGCGCATCGCTTTGCGGCACAGAGAAAAACCATTTATGCCCGACGATACGATAGGCTTCACCGCTTCCGCGCCTGTCCAGGGGCTCTGCGCGCGTCGTATTGGTCAGCACATCGCTGCCGCCCTGCTTTTCAGTCATGCCCATGCCAATCAGCAGACCGCGCTTCTGATCGCCCGGAACCGCATGCGTGTCGTAACGATCGCTGAGTAAGGGTTCAAGCCAGGACTCAAACCGGGCAGGCAAATAACGCTGTAGTAAAGGGATTGCCGCGTGGGTCATGGTCACCGGACAGAGCGTTCCGGCCTCAACCTGAGCATGCAAGATAAAGCGTGCCGCACGGGCCACGCTGGCATTTGGCTGTACGTCAGGCTGCCAGCTGAGGTTATGCAGACGGCTGGCGCAAAGGCCCTGCATCAGTAGATGCCAGGCTGGATGAAAGCGGACGTCATCCAGCCTGACGCCGCGTGCGTCATAACGGTGGAGTTCAGGCGGACTGGCATTGGCGAGCCTGCCCAGCTCCAGCGATTCTGCACTGCCCAACTGCCTGCCGACTGACGCCAGCCACTCGCTGTCCCAGCCCCCGCCTTCACGCTGCAGTGCGTCACACAGCGGAACATCAGACAGAAACAGATTGCTGTGACTGAGGGGAAAAGGTTGATTGAAAACGGTGTGAGTTGTCCAGGTCATAACGGCTCCTCGCGGATATCACTCACTCAGTATGTAAGGTGAGCCACCATTATGACCGGACAGAAAGACTAAATTGCGGCAGCGATCACGCGTTACGCTGACGAACCGCTTCAAACAGGCAGACGCCAGTGGCCACTGACACATTGAGGGACGAAACGCTGCCTGCCATAGGGATACTGATTAGCTCATCGCAGTGCTCACGCGTCAGGCGACGCATCCCTTCACCTTCAGCCCCCATGACAAGCGCCATCGGCCCGGTCATCTTGCTTTGGTATACAGTATGGTCGGCTTCGCCAGCGGTGCCGACGACCCAGATGTTATATTCCTGCAGCAGGCGCAAGGTGCGTGCCAGATTGGTTACCCTGATGAGGGGAACGTTTTCTGCCGCACCACTGGCAACCTTTTTCGCCGTCGCGTTCAGCGGTGCGGAGCGATCTTTGGGAACGATCACGGCATGGGCGCCTGCGGCATCGGCGCTACGTAAGCAGGCACCGAGGTTGTGGGGATCGGTAACGCCGTCGAGCACCAGCAGGAACGGCTTTTCCAGGCTCTGCAGCAGATCCGGCAGATCGCCTTCCTGATACTGGCGGCCCGGCTTCACACGCGCCACGATCCCCTGATGTACGCCGCCTTCCACCTGGCTGTCCAGCCATTTACGATCGGCCAGTTGAATCACGATCCCTTGAGCTTCTAACGCGGTCACCAGCGGTTGCAGGCGACGATCGTCGCGGCCTTTGAGAATAAAGACTTCCTGGAAACGCTGAGGATCGCGTTCCAGCAGCGCCTGCACGGCATGGATACCAAAAATAATTTCGCTCATCAATCTGCTCAGTGGTTGGAAATGAATGGATAACAGCCCCTGCATGCACGCAGGGGCTGATGTGCGCATCAGGCCGGCTTCGCCTTCTTCGCGGCACGCTTAGCCTTGGTGGCGGCGGCGATTTTACGGGTTTTCTCGGAAACTTTTTTACTTTTTTTCTCAGTCTTTGCCGCAGCAGGCTGACTGCTGCTGTTGCGGAAGGCTGAATCCGGCTCGAAATTCGTTTTGCGACCGGCCTGGCGGCGATGCTTCGTCGGTGCCTTAGCGTTCCGCTTCGCCTTATCCCGTTCCGTTTTGCCTTCGCCACGTACCTGGCGCTTGCTGGAAACCAGCGCAAAGTCGATTTTACGCTCGTCCATATGGACCGCTTCGACCCGGACTTCAACGGTATCGCCCAGGCGATAGGTACGACCGCCAGATTCGCCAATCAGTCGCTGCCCTACCGGATCGAAACGATAGTAGTCGTTGTCCAGCGTAGAGACATGAACCAGCCCGTCGATAAAGAGATCGCTCAGGCGCACAAAGAAGCCGAATCCGGTCACGCTGGAGATCACGCCGTTAAAGACGTTGCCTACCTGATCCTGCATAAAGTCACACTTCAGCCAGTCTGCCACATCGCGAGTGGCCTCATCGGCACGGCGCTCTGTCATGGAGCAGTGCTGGCCCAGCTGCAGCATCTGTTGCATATCGTAATGGTAGCCGCCGGTAGCCGTGGTCAGGCCTTTTACTTCGCCCTGCTCTTTTGCCAGCAGATACTTGATGGCGCGATGCAGTAACAAATCCGGATAGCGGCGGATTGGCGAAGTGAAGTGCGCATAAGAGGCCAGCGCCAGGCCAAAGTGGCCCCGGTTTTCCGGATCGTACACCGCCTGTTTCATGGAACGCAGCAGCATGGTTTGCAGCATTTCCGCGTCGGGGCGATCGGCAACCTGATCCAGTAGCGCGGCGTAATCGATCGGCTGCGGTTTGTTACCGCCCGGTAAGCTCAGACCCAACTCATTCAATACCGTGCGGAAGCTTTTGATACTGTCATCGCTGGGACGATCGTGATCGCGGAACAGTGCCGGTTCCTGATGCTTCTCGACGAAACGCGCGGAGGCAATGTTTGCCAGAATCATGCACTCTTCAATCAGCTTGTGGGCATCATTACGTGAGGTGCGCTCGACACGTTCAATTCGACGTTCCGCGTTGAAGATAAATTTCGCTTCTTCGGTTTCAAATGAGATGCCGCCGCGCTCTTCACGGGCCGTTTCCAGCACCTGATACATGTTGTGCAGTTCCTGCAGGTCTTTCACCAGCGGCGCATATTGCTCACGCAGTTCCGGATTGCCCTGCAGAATATTCCAGACTTTGTTATAGGTCAGACGTGCATGGGAGTTCATCACGGCTTCATAATGCTTAAAGCCGGTGAGCTTACCTTTTGACGACACGGTCATTTCGCACACCATACACAGGCGATCGACCTGTGGATTCAGCGAACACAAGCCGTTCGACAGCACTTCCGGCAGCATCGGCACCACCTGCGAAGGGAAATAGACCGAGGTACCGCGCTGCTGCGCTTCGTTGTCCAGCGGTGTGCCGGGACGAACATAATAACTGACGTCCGCAATCGCGACCCACAGCCGCCAGCCGCCGCCGCGTTTTTTCTCGCAGTAAACAGCATCATCGAAGTCGCGCGCATCTTCACCATCAATAGTGACCAATGGCAGATCGCGAAGGTCAACACGGCCTTTTTTTGCCGACTCCGGGACCTCTTCATTCAGTTTGCCCACCTGAGCCTCAACCTCTGGCGGCCAGCTGTGCGGAATTTCATGCGTGCGCAGCGCCATATCGACCGCCAGGCTGGTGCCCATGTCATCGCCCAGAATCTCTGCGATTTTGCCGATCGCCTTCGAACGACGCGTCGGGCGCTGCAACAGTTCAACCACCACCACGGAGCCCATTCGGGCATTCATGGTTTCGTCAGGGCCAATCAGGATGTCGAAGCTCAGACGGCTGTCATCAGGCACCACAAATCCCACGCCCGCGTCCGTAAAGTAGCGGCCGACGATTTGATTGTTACGCGGTTCCTGTACCCGCACCACACGGGCTTCACGGCGGCCTTTGCGATCCGCACCCAGTGGCTGGGCCAGAATCACGTCGCCGTGCATGCAGAATTTCATCTGTTCCGCAGACAGGTAGAGATCGTCTTTTTGTCCTTCTGCGCGCAGAAAGCCATAGCCATCACGGTGGCCAATGACTTTTCCACGGAGCAGATCGAGACGTTCTGGCAAGGCATAACACTGGCGGCGGGTAAAAACTAACTGACCGTCACGCTCCATCGCACGTAAACGACGGCGCAAGGCTTCGAGGTGTTCTTCTTCCTGCAGGTTCATCTCTTGTGCCAGCTCTTCACGGCTGGCCGGTTTTTCTCGTTTTTCTAATAACGCCAGAATAAATTCACGGCTTGGAATAGGGTTTTCGTACTTTTCAGCTTCTCTGTCCAGAAAAGGATCTTTTGACATTACGGTTCCTCCGATGTCATTTAATATTCATTGCCACCGGCGGTTCGGACAATATAATTTCATATAAAGGTGTATTACCTTCTACTAAGTCTGCCAGCGTGTAGCCATCCAGCTCCTGTAAAAACAGCTGCACGGCGTCATGTAAGGCCTTTTTAAGGCGGCAGGCGGGCGCGATAGAGCAGTTCGAGCAATCCACTAACTGTAGTGGCTCCATTTTGCGTACCACTTCACCTATCACGATGTCCCTGGCGCTCATGCCCAGGCGGATACCACCATTTTTACCACGAATGGCGGAGACGAATCCTGCACGACTAAGCTGATTGATAATTTTGACCATATGATTACGCGATACGCCATAGGTATCGGTGACTTCAGTGATATTGGTCAGCCTGCCTTCCGGCAAGGTGGCCATGTAAATCAGCGCCCGCAGGCCGTAATCGGTAAAACTTGTTAGCTGCACAGTGACCTCAGTCAATCATCCGGTGGCACGTCTATGCTCGCCCGTCCTGCTCTTTATTTCAATGTTGAACTGGCTCTTTCGTATTGAGTTACGATGATAAACCAGACTGTTGACGACCGTGTATTTTTTTCAGCCAGTGAAGGGTTTGACAAGCGAAGGGGCGTTTAGTGGCATCAAATTACATAAAAACAAAGGCCGGACAATGTCCGGCCACAGGATGATTATGCGTTGAAGGGATCACGCAGAATCATCGTCTCGCTACGGTCTGGACCCGTTGAAATAATATCAATTGGCACACCGGTCACTTCTTCTACACGTTTAATGTAGTTACGCGCGGCCTGGGGCAGGCCTTCCAGCGTTTTCACGCCAAAGGTTGTCTCGCTCCAGCCCGGCAGGGTTTCGTAGATCGGCTCAATGCCTTCCCAGTTTTCCGCTGCCAGCGGCGTGGTGGTGACTTCGCTGCCATCAGGCATGCGGTAAGCCACACAAATTTTCACTTCTTTCAGACCATCCAGCACGTCCAGCTTGGTCATGCAGAAACCGGAGAGCGAGTTAATCTGCACGGCACGACGTACAGCAACCGCATCCAGCCAGCCAGTACGGCGGCGACGGCCTGTTGTGGCGCCAAACTCATTGCCCTGCTTGCACAGGAACTCACCGGTTTCGTCGAATAACTCGGTCGGGAACGGGCCTGCACCGACACGCGTTGAGTAAGCTTTAACGATACCCAGGACGTAATCCACGAAGCGTGGACCAATACCTGACCCCGTCGCCACGCCACCGGCAGTGGTATTTGAGGAGGTCACATAGGGGTAAGTACCGTGGTCAATATCCAGCAGCGTGCCCTGGGCACCTTCGAACATGATCAGATCGCCACGCTTACGCGCCACGTCTAACAGTTCAGAAACGTCAACAACCATGCTGGTGAGGATGTCGGCAACCGCCATCACATCGCTCAGCACTTTGTCGTAGTCAACGGCTTCTTCTTTGTAGTAGTGCACCAGCTGGAAGTTATACAGGTCGATCACTTCTTTCAGCTTGGCTGCAAAGGTTTCTTTGTTAAACAGGTCGCTGACGCGCAGTGCACGGCGGGCTACTTTGTCTTCATAAGCAGGACCGATACCGCGACCTGTGGTACCAATGGCTTTTGCACCACGCGCTTTCTCGCGCGCCATATCCATTGCCACATGGTATTGCAGGATCAACGGGCAGGCTTCAGAAATCAGCAGACGTTCGCGTACCGGAATTCCACGCTCTTCCAGGCCTTTCATCTCTTTCATCAGAGCTTCAGGAGAAAGCACCACGCCATTACCAATGATGCTGGTAACGTTGTCACGCAGAATGCCAGAAGGGATTAAGTGGAGGACGGTTTTTTCACCGTTGATGACAAGTGTATGGCCCGCATTGTGGCCGCCTTGATAACGCACAACGTAATTAGCGCGCTCAGTCAGAAGGTCTACAATCTTACCTTTACCTTCGTCACCCCATTGGGTGCCCAGTACGACGACGTTCTTACCCATTTCTCAAAATCACCGATTGCTTAAAAAAGGATTCTACCATCTGATTTTTCGGTTTTCAGCACTTTTAGCATACGATTGCGCGCTTTTTTGCCTGAGTTTTGATCACTACAACATCCAGGGGTAAAATCGAGGCTGAGATACCATTCAGACGGCGAGGCTGAACGCATCAGAGTTCGCCATGCAGCCGCAACATACAGTAAATCACCATTCCTGCCACCACCAATCCCCCGCCAAATCGATGTAACAGGCGATCGGGCAATTGTGTCATGCTCAAAATCACACGTCGCCACAGACGTGGCATAAACATTGGCCCCAGGCCTTCCAGCACCAGAACCAACGCCAGTGCCATCCAGATATTCACGTTCATACTGCATCCAAAAAAAAGGCCGACAACATTGTCGGCCTGTTAGTTATATCAGTTCTTAACGCGTGGCGTTAGAAGGCGCCTTCATATAGCGGAAGAAGTCGCTATCCGGGCTCAGCACCATGACGTCCTGATTTTCATTGAAGCTGTTTTCATACGCGCGCAGGCTGCGGATAAAGGCATAGAAATCCGGATCCTGGCTGAATGCGTTGGCAAACAGTTTCGCCGCTTCTGCATCACCATCACCGCGGGTAATCAATGCCTCACGCTGTGCTTCTGCCAGCGTACGGGTGACCTGGTAATCGGCCTGGGCGCGCAGTTTTTCGGCCTCTTCCTGACCCTGCGAACGCTGACTACGTGCAACGGCTTCACGTTCTGCGCGCATACGGTTGAAGATCGCATCCGACACTTCCGTCGGCAGGTTGATCTGTTTGATGCGCACATCTACAACCTGAATCCCTAACGCCGCCATACTGTTTGGATTAGGCGCAGGTTCGCTGCTGTTGGTTTCACGCTCAACTCGCGCGGCTGCACTGGCGATAGCATCATCCGCAGCAGGCGTGGCAACTTCGTCGTCACCGCCCGCCGTACCGGTGTTCAATGCATCGCGCACGTCGGTGGTTAAACGGCCTCGTGAATCGGTCACGATGTCTTTAACGTCAAGACGTCCCATCTCTGAACGTAAACGGTCACTGAATTTACGTTTCAGCAGGACTTCGGCCTGAGAAACATCCCCGCCACCGGTCGCCAGGTAGTAACGACTGAAATCGCTGATGCGCCACTTGATGTAAGAGTCCACGATCAGGTCTTTCTTCTCTTTGGTTACAAAGCGATCGGCCTGGTTGTCCATGGTCTGGATACGTGCATCCAGCATCTTAACCGTTTCGATAAACGGAATTTTAAAATGAAGACCCGGCGCAAACACCTGCGGTTTGTTTTCGCTATCGCGTAACACTTTACCAAAGCGCAGAACGATACCGCGCTCGCCTTCCTGAACCACGAACAGCGACGCATAAAAGGCCACCAACGCGATAATGATTAGTACAATTACTGGCTTACGCATTGATTACTCTCTCCCTTCGCGCTGGGTATCGTTGCGCAGAGCATTGGCTCGACGCTGATCCATGATGCTGTCTGGACTGTATGACGACGTGTCATTGCGGCTGGCACTGCGATCGGAAAGCGAGGGCAATGTTGAGCTGCTTTTTTGTCCACTCTTCGCGGATGAAGACTCGCCGCCACGCATCAGTTGATCGAGAGGCAGGACCATCAGATTGTTACCGCGATCGTTCACCAGCACTTTACGTGTATGGCTCAGCACGCGTTCCATGGTCTCGATATACAGACGCTCTTTGGTGATTTCCGGCGCGGCTTTGTACTCAGGCAATAGCTTGGCAAAACGCGCGACTTCACCCTGTGCTTCCAGAACCGTACGCTCTTTATAGGCACGCGCTTCTTCCAGCACACGCTGTGCACGACCGTTAGCACGCGGCTGCACTTCGTTGGCATAGGCTTCGGCTTCACGTACGTACTGCTCACGGTTTTCACGTGCGGCAATCGCATCGTCAAACGCCGACTTCACTTCTTCTGGTGGACGTGCCGCCTGGAAGTTCACGTCGAGAACCGTAATGCCCATATTGTAAGGACGAATGGTTTCGTCGATTTCACGCTGGGTTTCGCTACGCACGACCGTACGACCTTCGGTCAGAATACGATCCATGGTAGAGCGACCAATGACGCCACGCAGGGCGCTGTCGGTTGCCTGACGCAGGCTGTCGTCGGCGCTGGTCACCGCGAATAAATAGCGCTCAGGATCGGTAACGCGATACTGCACGTTCATTTCAACGCGCACGACGTTTTCATCAGAGGTCAGCATCACACCTGATGCCGCCAGTTCGCGAACGGCTTCAACGTTGACCGCGCGCACCTGATCGATAAAGGTCGGTTTCCAGTTCAGGCCCGGCTCCACCAGGTGGCTGAACTTACCAAAGCGAGTGACTACGCCCCGCTCGGCTTCTTTTATCGTGTAAAATCCGCTCGCGGCCCAGATGACGACGGCGGCTACGGCGACGATACCAAAGATTTTGCCACTACCACCGGAACTGCGCTGACCGTTATCACCTTTTTTGCCACCACCGAATCCGCCGAGCTTTTTGCTCAGTTTACGGAAGATATCATCCAGATCAGGAGGCCCAGATTCCTTACCTCCCTTATTTCCCCCAGAGTTGCCGCCTTGATTATTGCTGCTTCCCCACGGGTCGCGGTCCTGTCCGTTATTTCCGGGCTGATTCCACGCCATGTCATTACTCCATTTATAGTTTTAGCGGCTTACCCGTTGTATTCCGTATTGTCGCAACGCTGGCTACGCTCGTTGCCCTGACCCTTTGCAAAGTCACTGTCAGAGAGCAAACCCCCAACGCCGCACGACAACATAAAATCCTCAGAGTAAGTTCGATTTGGCAATATCAAACAATATAACTGGTCAGCGACGGCTCCTGCTTGCACAAGCGGCGCCAGTCAATCACGGGCATACGCACATGCAACCCTACACAGCCGTCTTCTTCGTTCCACTCTTTTTCAATCGCCTGCAACTGATAGAAGCGGCTGCGTAAGCGACCCGCCTCCGGCGGCAGACGTAAATCATACTGCGCAATTTCACCGGACAACCGCTCGGAAAGCGCCTGCCACAATAAAGGAATGCCGACGCCGGACTGTGCAGAGAGCCACACGCGGACCGGCATATTTTCTTCATCACGGTCGATGCGCGGCTCAAAACCGTCCAGCATGTCGATCTTATTCATGATCAGTAACGTGGGGATTTCATCAGCGTCGATTTCCTCCAACACCTCATTAACCGCGCCGATATTTTCATTAACCCGGACATCGGCGGCATCGATCACGTGCATCAGCAGCGTGGCCTGACGCGTCTCTTGCAGGGTAGCTTTGAAGGCGGCAACCAGATCGTGCGGCAGGTGGCGAATGAAGCCAACGGTATCGGCCAACACCACTTCGCCCACATCAGCGACGTTTAGCCGACGCAGCGTGGGGTCCAGCGTCGCAAACAGCTGGTCCGCGGCATAGACATTGGCAGACGTAATGGCGTTAAAGAGAGTAGATTTACCGGCGTTGGTGTAGCCCACCAGTGAAACAGTCGGGACGTCCGCTTTGGCACGCGCCTGGCGGCCCTGCTCGCGCTGTTTTTCAACACGTTCAAGACGCGACAAAATCTGGCTAATGCGCCCGCGAAGTAAACGGCGGTCAGTTTCTAACTGGGTTTCACCCGGACCACGCAGGCCAATCCCGCCCTTCTGGCGTTCAAGGTGCGTCCAGCCACGTACCAGACGTGTTGCAAGGTGACGCAACTGCGCCAGCTCAACCTGCAATTTACCTTCGTGGGTACGTGCGCGTTGGGCAAAAATATCAAGAATCAAGCCAGTGCGGTCGATAACACGGCACTCGCACAGGCGCTCAAGATTACGTTCCTGAGCGGGCGTTAAAGCATGATCGAAAAGAACGACCGATGCTCCACTTGTTTTTACCGCATCGGCAATTTCAACGGCCTTTCCTTCACCGACAAAATACTTTGGGTGTGGCGCTTTACGACTGCCGGTGACAACCTGCAGTGCTTCAACGCCAGCAGAAGACACCAGGGTTTCGAATTCCTGTAAATCTTCCAGCTCTTTGTCTTGGGAGAACCAGATGTGTACCAGTACGGCCTGCTCACCGGCATCATAACGGTCAAACAAGCTATAACCTCGCTTATATAAAAAGACCAGGATGGAAAACCTGACGCTTTCCGATCCTGGTTAAACGGTGCCGCCTTACTCTGCGTTATCACCGTCTTGTTGTGGCTGCGACTGCGCAGAAGTGCTGCTGCCGCCATGATGGTAATTGTTGCTGCTGCCACCGCCGGTATTGTTGCTATGGTGAGAAACCGGGCGTGAAGGCACGACGGTAGAAATGGCGTGCTTATAAACCATCTGACTTACCGTGTTTTTCAACAAGATCACGAACTGATCAAAGGATTCGATCTGACCTTGCAGCTTAATACCGTTAACCAAATAAATCGAAACCGGAACACGTTCACGACGCAGTGCGTTCAGAAACGGGTCTTGTAATGATTGCCCCTTAGCCATTCTATCTTTTCCTTATATGCTTGTTGTTTGTTGCTTGTAGAACACAGTGGTTCTGAAAAAAACTGCGTAAAAATTTGCGCACGTAACTTGCCAATTGTACACAATCACCCATGCTTCGCACTAACAACCTTCAGTACTGTATCACGCGCTGAGTGAGGTTCATCACTGTCTAGCCAGTGAATATTTTCCCAACCACGTAACCAGGTCATCTGGCGTTTAGCGAGTTGCCGGGTTGCGCAAACTCCCCGATAAACCATTTCGTCGTAATCGATCTCGCCAGCCAAATACGACCACATCTGGCGATAGCCAACACAACGAATGGAAGGCATATCCGTATGCAAATCACCTCGTGCAAACAGGGCCCGAGACTCCGCTTCAAATCCTGACGCCAACATCTGATCAAAACGCAGTGCGATGCGTTGATGCAACAGTTCGCGGTTCGCGGGGGCGATAGCAAACTGATGCACATCGTAGGGTAACGCTTCACCAGAAATTTTTGTCAGTTCCGTTAAAGTTTTACCCGAAATAAAAAAAACTTCCAGTGCTCGCGAAAGTCTCTGCGGATCATTCGGATGAATACGACTGCCTGCGACCGGATCAATTTCGCAAAGTTGACGATGTAAAGCTTCCCAGCCTCTTTCATTCGCCATTTGCTCTATTTTTTGACGAACCTCCGGATCGGCCGAGGGCAGCGGCGACAATCCTTCAAGTAACGCCTTGAAGTAGAGCATAGTTCCACCAACAAGCAACGGAATTCGTCCATGCTGAACGATATCCGCCATTTCTGCTAACGCATCCCGCCGGAACTCTGCCGCCGAATAGGCTTCGGCAGGATCGCGAATGTCCAGCAAACGATGGGGCGCCTGCGCCCGCTCTTCTGCAGAGGGTTTTGCCGTACCGACATCCATCTGACGATAAATCAGAGCCGAATCTACGCTGATAAGCTCTACAGGTAAGTGCTTGCGCAATTCGATCGCTAATGCGGTTTTGCCTGACGCTGTAGGCCCCATCAAAAATATTGCCTTTGGCCGGCCAGCCTGGTTCAGTTCACTCATGCTTCAACGCGTTGACCGCGCTCTCAATCTCAATGGCTTGTACTAAGCCAGAAGGTGGCGATTTCAGTAACTGCGGACAAAGCCTTTCGAGCTCAGCCAGCAAGGTAATCGCCTGGGAGTGATTCCAGTGTTGAGGCTCTGCATCTTCACGTCGCGCCAGCCACTGGGCCAGTTGCGTAGCAGAGTTCTCTTGCTGCCGGGCGAGATAGCCTAACAGTTCAGGAATCAAGATTTGTAAATTTTGTGTTCGTAACGGTAAAGGCACCGCACGCAGGATAATGTGGTCACCCTCAGGGTGTAAATCAATGCCCATCAGGTTGAGCAGGCTGAGATTTTCCTGGGCCGCCTTGCGCTCCGCCGAGGCGATTTTTAACCGCACCGGGATCAAAAGCGGCTGTGATTTCAGCCCACCTTCGGTAGGTTCTAACTGTGCCTGCTTTAACCAGCGGGTTGCCACAGGCAGAGCCATTAGCAGTAACCGCTGGCCCTGCTCAAGCAGAGCATACTGGCCTTCAAGCACGGTTAACACGCGGCCAAAACTGTGGGCGTGAGCCGCCAGAGGTGGCACGGCACTGACCGGCTCTCGTGCCGCAGGCTCGGCACTTTTGGTTGCCGGCGAACTCGCCGGCGTTTTAAGAAGCTGCTGGTAAACCCGGCCTTCGCGTTGGCTGTATCCGGCGTCTTTATTTTGCCAGGCGGGTGCAACCGATGGCCTGGCCGCGTCACCTGTGACAGCCGGCTGGCTGAAATGATTGCCGCCTGCCGCCTGGCGGTTCTCCTGCTGCCAACGCGGAGTGGGTTCTTCAGCCTGTAACGTTGGCAGAACCGGGGAGGCGCTTTCCTGCAGCACGCTCATGACGCCCTGATAGATGAAGTCATGCACCAGACGTGACTGATGAAAACGCACTTCGTGTTTTGCCGGATGCACATTTACATCGACCTGATGCGGATCTATCTCTAAATACAAGACGTAAGCGGGGTGCTGATCATCCTGTAGCTGGCTCTGAAACGCCTGACGTATAGCATGATTGATCAGCTTGTCACGCATCATGCGGCCATTAACATAGCAATACTGAATATCACTCACCTGACGGGAGCCGGACGGATCGGCAACCCAGCCGCGCAATACAAGGTCATCATGTTGCCAGTCTATGCGTAGCGCATGCTGCATGAAGGTCGTCCCGCATATGGCACCCAGCCGACGCTCACGTTGCCCGTCATCATTGACGGCCCGGTACTGACGCATCAGTTTGCCGTTATGGCTTAATGAGATAGCCACGTCAAAGCGCGCCAGCGCGATGCGCCGGATCACTTCATCAATATGCCCGAATTCAGTTTTTTCAGTGCGCATGAATTTGCGCCGGGCTGGCGTGTTGTAAAACAGGTCAAGCACTTCCAGCGTCGATCCACAAGGATGGGCGGCGGGCTTAACAGTAACGTCCATATCGCGCCCTTCAGCATACGCCTGCCAGGCTTCGTTTTGCTCGGCCGTGCGCGATGTCAGGGTCAGACGAGACACTGAGCTGATACTGGCCAGGGCTTCACCGCGAAAGCCCAGGCTCATAATGGCCTCAAGATCGTCCAGCGAAGCAATTTTACTCGTGGCATGCCGAGCCAGCGCCATTGCCAGCTCATTTTTCGCTATACCGCAGCCGTTATCGCGGATGCGAATCAGTTTTGCGCCACCCTTTTCAATTTCCACATCAATGCGCGTCGCCCCGGCATCAAGGCTGTTTTCCACCAGCTCTTTGACGACCGATGCAGGACGCTCAACCACTTCTCCCGCCGCAATTTGGTTTGCGAGTTGCGGCGGCAAAATTTGTATTGGCATGCTGGATATCCTTGTGGCTGACAACCCGGCACGGCGGCCGGGCTAACAATCAGGATGCAGGGATTTTCAGGTTCTGACCCAACATCACGTTGGTGGATTTCAGGTTATTCGCCTGGAGAATCGATTTAGGGCTGACGCCATAATGCGCGGCGATACTGCTCAGCGAGTCTCCCCGCACCACTTTATGCCGCACCGGGCGATGCGCCCCTGAGGAAGCCGGTGCGGTACGGCTGGCCACCGCACTGGCCGGAACTTTCAGCCGCTGCCCCACCCAGACAACATCGCGCTTCAGGGTGTTCATCTGCCGCAGTGTTGCCATGCTCACGCCATATTTTGCCGCGATTCCTGAGAGCGTTTCGCCGCGCGTTACAGTATGCCGCTGAATGGCGCCCGTATACTGCGTCTCTCCGGTCGCCGGATTACTGACTACGCTGACCGCTGGCGACGTAGCCAGCGGCCGGTTTTCCTCCTTTGGGACCGATTGTAGCGGGTGCGCCAGGAAATAAGCGCGCAGTCCTTTATATATCGACTGAGCAATCTTATCCTGGTGTGCGCTACTGCCGAGCAGTCGCTCCTCCGAGGCATTACTAATAAAACCGGTTTCCACCAACAGGGAAGGAATATCCGGCGAACGTAACACGCCAAGACTGGCATGCTCAGGTAAACGCTTGTGTAAAGACGTGACGCCACGCAGCTGCTGAATCACCTTCGTCGCGATGTCATACCCGACGCGCTGCGAGTGACCAAACTGCAAATCCAGCACGGCCTGACTCAGATAGGGATCGGCCTGACTGTTCGCCAGCAGATCGCCTGCTCCGCCTAACAGTTCTGACTGTTTCTCTTTCTGCTCCAGCCAGTTTGCCATCTCACTGTTCGCGCGGCGGTTAGACAATACCCAAACAGAGGCTCCGGTTGCCGCATGGCTGGGTGCCGCATCGGCGTGAATTGACACCAGCACGTTAGCATTCGCTTTGCGCGCAACGTCTGAACGGCCCATTACAGAGATAAAATAGTCGCCGTCACGCGTCAGAACCCCTTTGAACATGGGATCGTCGTTTAACAACACTTTCAGTTTACGCGCAATGGCGATGGTGACGTTTTTCTCTTTAAGTCCGTGCTGGCCTATCGCCCCGGGATCCTGGCCTCCGTGTCCGGCATCAATGGCTACAATAACCGTGTCGTTTCGGCTGGCAACCCCACCGGGACGGACCGTGCTGTTGGTGTTGGTGACCGTGGTCACCGGGTTAGCATTGAACGGATTACTGGCTGCGGTTTCCCGTGCTCGTGTCGGCGCAGGCTCGGCTGCAACCACGGGCGCGCTGCGCGTAACGGCCGGATGTTTACCCTGTATGGTAAAGACCACGCTGTACTGACTGCCGTTGCGTTGCGTAACGGCGCGGGTTTTTCCAGACTGCGTCAGCTCAAAGACCAGACGTATGCTTTGTTTATCTTTTGGGGTACTGGTACGAATGCGTTTAACGATGTTATCGCCGCTAAACGTCAGGGGTAAGCCTTTGATGACGCCGCTTTGACGAATATCCAGCACCACACGGTCGGGATTGTGTAGCGGAAAGTAGGCATAAACCGGTTGGCCGGAAAAACTCAGCGTAACCGTGGCCTGATTTCCGCCATTCGATACCTGAATATCAGACAGGTTAGCGGCAAACAGGGGGCCGGTAATGAGTAGCAATCCTGCCACAACGAGCATTTTCATCCATGTCATCATGCCCGGGCCCTGCCTTGTTCGATCTGATCAACCCAGCGCTGCCCCTGAGCGGAGTGCGCAACCAGCTCGGCTTGCCGCGCTTCATCGACATAACGGAGCGTCAACGCCACGTCCGGCGGGGGCAAAATACCGGCGCCCTGCTGGGGCCACTCAACCAGACAAACCGCGTCGTTCGTGAAGTAGTCACGAATGCCCATAAACTCCAGCTCTTCCGGATCGGCAAGGCGGTAGAGATCGAAATGATAAACGGAACGCCCTTCAAGAACATAAGGCTCGACGAGGGTGTAGGTAGGGCTTTTCACATTGCCCGGATGACCGGATGCCTGCAAGAAACCGCGGCTGAAGGTGGTCTTTCCTGCGCCGAGGTCGCCATAAAGATAGATCACCGCCGCATTGCCACAGGCCTGCGCCAGTTGAGCACCCAGTTCGAGTGTTGCCGCCTCATTGGGCAAAGATATAACACAGCTCTTCATGCTTCTTGATTCATCTCTGGATTAACAAACTGCCACAGCAGATCAAATAAGTCTGATGCCAGCATGCCGCGCGTGCCCCGCTGCTCAGCCAACGTATCAGCGGCAGCACCGTGAGCAACACAACCTGCACAGGCAGCATCAAACAGCGCCAATTTTTGTCCCATTAACGAGGCAATAATACCGGTGAGCACATCACCCATACCGCCCGATGCCATCCCGGCATTACCCACATAGGCAAACGCCATTTGCCCGTTTTCACTGGCGATAATCGTGCCCGCACCTTTTAATACGGCAACGCCACCATAACGTTTCGCCAGCTCTCGTGCGGCTTGTAAGCGGTCACTCTCAATTTCGCTGGTCTTAACACCCAGTAAACGAGCAGCTTCACCCGGATGCGGCGTTATAATGCGATTCTGACGTTTCTCAGCGCTTATTGCCAGCAAGTTAAGCGCATCTGCATCCCAAAGCATGGGCTTTTCAGTACTTTTAACCTTTTCGAGCGCCTTTTTGCCCCATTCCCGCTGTCCCAGCCCCGGACCGATGGCGATGACGTCCGCCCATTCCAGCGCATCAGCCAGTCCCGCGTCCGTGAGCACATCCACCATAATTTCCGGGCGCGCGGTGAGGATAGGGATAATATTGTCTTTGTGAGTAAGCACTCGCACCAAACCACTTCCCGTTCGTAGCGCGGCTTCTGCCGACATCCGCACGGCACCGGCGGTGCCGCTGTCACCGCCTATCACCAACAAACGCCCCTGATCGCCTTTGTGGGACGTTGCTTTACGCGGTTTCAGCCAGTGGGATAAGAAACGGGCATCATAGCGAGCCATAGGCGGCGACTGCGCTGACAGAAAGCTTTGCAGTCCCAGGTCGGCAAAGTAAAGCGACCCAATACAGTCCCGCGCCTTGCCGGTAAGCTGTCCGGGCTTCAGCGCAATAACGCTCAACGTATGCGTGGCATTGATAACCTCTCCCGGTGTGTTGCCTGTCGCTGCAGACAGACCAGAGGGGAGGTCAATCGCCATGACCGGCGCGTCATGTGCGTTTACCTGAGTTATCAGGGTGGAAACAGGTTCGGCGGGCGCCCGGCTGATGCCTGTTCCCAGTAACGCATCGACGATAATATCGACCTTTTCAGGCCAGGCCACGTCGGGCGCATGGATCACCCCACCCGCTTCAAGCCAGCTGTTTCTGGCGGCCTCTGCTTCGTCGGGCAGCGGCTTATCGCTATCACAGGCCAGAAGCGTCACCTCTTTGCCTGCAGCCTGCGCCAGACGGGCAACCACATAACCATCGCCTCCGTTATTGCCATGACCGCACAGCACCAGCCAGTGCTCTGCATCCGGCCAGTGGACAGTTATATGCTCATAGGCGGCCTGTCCTGCCCTTAACATCAGCTCGTAGAGCGAGATACCCAGTGCATCGGCGCCCTCACGCTCAAGTTGTGCCAGTGCCTGCGCAGGCCAGACAGAGTGTGGTAAACTGCTGCCGTTTCTCTTCGAATTCTGGTTAGTCATGTCATACCCTCTCGATCTTGATCAACTCGCTCAACACATTAAACAGTGGGGACGCGATCTCGGCTTTCAGCAGGTCGGTATTACCGACACCGATCTCAGCGCTGAAGAACCGCGTCTGCAGGCATGGCTGGACAAACAGTACCATGGCGAGATGGAATGGATGGCCCGCCATGGAATGATGCGTGCGCGTCCCCATGAGCTGTTACCCGGTACGCTGCGGGTGATCAGCGTGCGCATGAATTATCTTCCTGCCAAAGCCGCTTTCGCCAGTACGCTGAAAAACCCACAGTTAGGTTATGTCAGCCGCTATGCGCTGGGCCGTGATTATCACAAAGTATTGCGCAATCGCCTGAAAAAGCTCGGAGAAATGATTCAGGCCCACTGTGGCGAAAGCCAGTTTCGTCCGTTTGTCGATTCTGCCCCACTGCTTGAACGCCCTCTGGCAGAGAAAGCCGGATTGGGCTGGACCGGCAAACACTCGTTGATCCTGAACCGGGAGGCGGGCTCATGGTTTTTCCTGGGGGAATTGCTGATCGACCTGCCTCTGCCTATAGATTCTCCACAGGAAGAGCAGTGTGGACGCTGCGTGGCCTGCATGACGATTTGCCCGACAGGCGCTATCGTGGCGCCCTACACGGTGGATGCCCGCCGCTGCATTTCCTACCTGACGATTGAGCTCGAAGGCGCCATCCCCGAAGCGCTGCGGCCCCTGATGGGGAACCGCATTTATGGCTGTGACGACTGCCAGCTCATCTGCCCCTGGAACCGCTATGGGCAACTGACTGACGAAGCGGATTTTTCACCCCGCGCAGCGCTGCATGCGCCAGCGTTAACCGCCCTGTTTCAGTGGGATGAAGCGAAATTCCTGCGTATTACCGAAGGCTCTCCCATCCGCCGAATTGGTTATCAGCGCTGGTCACGCAATATTGCGGTGGCGCTGGGGAATGCCCCGTGGAGCGCAGAGATCCTCCCCATACTCGAACAGCGGCTGGGTGAAAGTGATTTACTGGACGAACATATTCAGTGGGCCATTGCGCAGCAACAGGATAAGCGAAAGTACGTAGAGATTGACGTACAGCCAGCACAGCAAAAAAGGCTCGTCAGGGTAATAGAGAAGGGATTGCCGCGTGATGCCTGATTGCGCAACGATGCACAGGAAACAGATTTCCACATCCTGTGAATAAAAATAAAAACACCTTGTCATTCAATCGTAATAACACAAGTGACAGAATCAAATAACATAATGAAATATTATTATTTCTTTAACTATCAATAGGTTAAATAAAATTTGTGTTATTTTGCAAATGCGTCTAGCGTTTGGCTTAATCCCTATATCTGTGGATAACTCTGTTTAAAAGAGTTTTACAGAACGGCAAAAAAGCATGAACAGTCATCTGTCCTGCTGTGGATAACTCTGACTGTAGTACTAAAGATCATCATCCAGCCTGGCAGGCTGCGACAAAGAAAGTGACAAAACTGGAGCGGGAAACGAGACTCGAACTCGCGACCCCGACCTTGGCAAGGTCGTGCTCTACCAACTGAGCTATTCCCGCATAGAAGGGCACTGCTAAACATATTTTGGAGCGGGAAACGAGACTCGAACTCGCGACCCCGACCTTGGCAAGGTCGTGCTCTACCAACTGAGCTATTCCCGCATAGAGGGTACTGCTAAACATAATCTGGAGCGGGAAACGAGACTCGAACTCGCGACCCCGACCTTGGCAAGGTCGTGCTCTACCAACTGAGCTATTCCCGCGCCTTGTACCGTCATAAATTCTTCACCGGTACGGGGTGCGCATTATACGAGAAATCGCTGCTGCTGCAAGATGCTTACAGCAAAAATTTGCGCTTTTGATGCGTTTGCTGCTTATTGCATCAACCTGGCGATTTCCTGCGCACCCTTTGCGGTTTAAAGCTGCAAAAAGTGTTGGCGGTAGTACGCCAGTTCGGCTACGGACTCACGAATATCGTCTAACGCCTGATGCGAGCCGCTCTTTTTGAAGCCTGGAAGAATGTCTGGCTTCCAACGACGAGCCAGTTCCTTGAGCGTGCTGACATCTAAATAGCGGTAGTGGAAATAGGCTTCCAGCTCTGGCATGTACTTGAACAGGAAACGGCGATCCTGCCCAATGCTGTTGCCGCAGATGGGCGAGGTGTTTGCGGGCACCCACTGCTGTAGGAACTCGATAGTCGCTTTTTCCGCAGCGCGATCGTCAATCTTACTGGCCTTTACCCGTTCCACCAAACCGCTATTCGTATGTGTACGAACGTTCCATTCGTCCATTAAGGCGAGCTGTGCATCTGACTGATGAACCGCCATCACCGGCCCTTCAGCCAGGATATTGAGGTCGGCATCGGTCACGATAGTGGCGATCTCAATAATGCGATCGCGTTCCGGATCGAGTCCGGTCATTTCAAGGTCGATCCAAATTAGATTATTTTCGTTTCCAGTGGCCATGCTGTTACCTGTGGTTGCTGAGTCGTCATTCATCATGAATAAGGTGTATCATAGACGTTTTGCCCCTCAGGGCGAAATCCAGCTAAACGGTGAGGGTGAGTGAGTAAAAATAAACTGTCTAAAGGTCAACAACGTCGCGTAAGCGCTAACCACGATCGTCGTTTGAATCAGCGCAAAACGCGCCCGGAAGCGGACGATAATTTGTTTGGTCAGGACGCAGAGGGCGTGGTGGTCAGCCGATTTGGCATGCATGCCGATGTCGAGGACAGTGCTGGCCTTACCCACCGTTGCAATATACGTCGCACGATTCGTTCGCTGGTCACCGGCGATCGGGTGGTATGGCGTCCCGCGCTAAACGGCGGTAAAGGTATTGTTGAAGCAGTGCACGAACGCACCAGCGTGCTGACGCGCCCCGATTTCTACGATGGCGTCAAACCCATCGCCGCAAACATCGATCAAATTATTATCGTGTCCGCGATTCTGCCAGAGCTGTCACTGAATATTATCGACCGTTATCTGGTCGCCAGCGAAACACTGGATATTGAGCCCCTGCTGGTGCTGAACAAAATCGATCTGCTGGATGACAACGCACGTGCGTTTGTTGACGAGCAGATGGAGATTTACCGCAAGATCGGTTATCGGGTATTGATGGTTTCCAGCCATGTGAAAGAGGGTTTGAATGCACTGCAGGCAGCCTTAACTGACCGGATAAGTATCTTTGCCGGGCAGTCCGGCGTAGGTAAGTCCAGCCTGCTGAACGCCCTGCTTGGCTTCGATCAACAGCAGGACACCGCCATTCTGACCAATGATGTTTCCGATGTTTCCGGACTGGGCCAACATACCACGACCGCATCCCGGCTTTATCATTTCCCCGAGGGCGGGGATGTGATTGATTCTCCGGGTGTCCGTGAGTTTGGTTTGTGGCATCTTGAGCCGGAACAAATCACGCGTGGATTTGTCGAATTCCGTGCGTTCTTAGGCGATTGTAAGTTTCGTGACTGTAAGCATGACACCGATCCGGGCTGTGCGATTCGTGAAGCCGTTGAAAACGGCAAAATCGATCAATCACGCTTCTATAACTACCACCGTATTCTTGAAAGCATGGCGCAAATGAAAACCCGGAAAAACTTCGCCGAGAGTGAAGATTAAGGCCCGTAACGGCGTATTCGCCATCTGACTGGGGCGCTGTTACAATCCGCTCCCTTTTTGTCAATGTTATGAAAGATAGCCAGGAGGCTAGGGTGTTTGATCGTTTTAAACTCGGCTTGAATCACATTCTTCCAAAAAAATGGCTGACTGAACTTGCGGGTTGGGGAGCCAGCCGTCGCGGCGGCTGGCTGACGAAGCTGGTCATTGATATTTTTGTCTGGTTTTACAAAGTCGATATGGCTGAAGCACGGAAACCGGATACCGCCAGCTACCGCACCTTTAACGATTTCTTTGTTCGTCCGTTAAAGGACGATGCACGCCCAATCGATCCCGATGCCAGCCTGATCGTTCTGCCTGCTGACGGCGCGATCAGCCAGCTTGGCCATATTGAAGGCGATCAGATTTTCCAGGCGAAAGGCCATTACTACACGATCGACGCCCTGCTCGCCGGTAATGAGCATATGGCGGCACAGTTTCGTGAGGGGGAATTTGCGACCACTTACCTGGCACCGCGTGATTATCACCGCGTCCACATGCCTTGTAACGGCATCCTGCGTGAGATGATCTATGTACCGGGCGATCTTTACTCCGTTAATCCGCTGACCGCACGTAACATCCCTAACCTCTTTGCCCGTAACGAGCGCGTAATTTGTTACTTTGAAACCGATATGGGCCCGATGGTGCAGATCCTGGTGGGCGCAACGATTGTCGGCAGCATTGAAACCGTTTGGGCAGGCACCGTCACACCGCCGCGCGAAGGCATTATTAAACGCTGGCATTACCCGGCCGCCGATCATGACGGTGCCGTGGTATTACTCAAAGGTCAGGAAATGGGCCGCTTTAAACTGGGTTCTACGGTAATCAACCTGTTCGCGCCTGGCCGAATCAAGCTGGCGGAAAGCCTTGAGGCGGAAAGTAAGGTTCGACTGGGCCAACCTTTAGCGCTCGCCCTTCCACTGACGACTACCGCGCCTGACGCTGTCGAGTAGAACCTATGTTCGTGCGTTCGATCTTTTGTCTGCTGCTGAGCCTCTGGCTCAGCTCTTCTACGCTAGCCGCCAGCCTGCCTGATGCCAGCCAGCTCAAACAGCAGCTGGAAGAGGTCAAAGCCACTAAAAATGCCCCCTCGCAAACTGAACAAATTCAGTCACTGGAAGCCGCACTGGCCTCGCTCTCTGAACGCGATGATGCCCTCGAACGCGCACAACAGTATCAACAGGTTATTGACGATTTTCCGCGCCTTGCCCGCGAGTTAAGGCAGCAAATCGCCACGCTTAACGACAACGCTAAAACCGTGCGCAGCACGATGACCAGCGCAGAGTTGGAACAAGAGATTCTGCAAATCAGCAGTCAGCTGATTGAAGAAGGACGCCAGGCCCAGCAGGAGCAGGACCGTGCCAGAGAGATCAGTGATTCCCTGTCGCAGTTGCCACAGCAGCAAACGGAAGCGCGCCGGGCACTGACCGAGAGCGAACGGCGCTTACAGAGTGCCGGCAGCGCTGCCACTCCAGTCGGTCAGGCCCAACTGGTGGCTCGCCAGGCAGAAAATGCCGCCAATAAAGCCAAAGTCGATGAGTATGAGCTGGCACAGTTATCGGCCAACAATCGCCAGGAGCTGGCTCGCATGCGCGCCGAGGTGCATCAGCGCAAAGTGACCCAGCTTGATAATTATCTGCAGGCTTTACGTAATCAACTGAATGAACAACGTCAGCGCGAGGCCGAAACGGCGCTGGCGCGTACGGAACAGCTGGCGGAAAACAGTGGTGATTTACCGCCCGAGATCAGTGAGCAGTTTCGGGTTAACCGCGATTTGTCCGGTGCGCTGAATCAGCAGGCACAGCGCATGGATCTGGTGGCATCGCAACAGCGCCTCGCCACCAATCAAATTATTCAGGTTCGTCAGGCGCTGGCAACGTTGCGGGAACAATCCCAGTGGCTGGGTGCCTCTAACCTGCTCGGCGATGCGCTTCGGGCACAGGTGGCGCGTTTACCCGATATGCCGAAATCTCAGCAAATCGATAATGAAATGGCACAGCTGCGCGTTCAGCGCCTGCATTATGAAGATCTTCTGGAACGACAGAATGCGCTTCGCAAAGCACATCAGGCGGACGGGCAGCCTTTTACCAGCGACCAAAAGCGCATTCTGGATGCACAGTTAAAAACGCAGCGAGAATTGCTGAACTCCCTGATATCCGGCTGCGATACGCTGATTCTGGAAATCACTAAACTCAAGGTCGCCAATACGCAGCTTCAGGATGCGTTAACCGAAGTCAAAGACGCCACGCACCGCTATCTGTTCTGGACAGCAGATGTCAGCCCCATTTCATTGAGCTATCCTCTGGACGTGGCTAAAGGCCTGTCGCACCTGCTTACGCTGGATACGCTTGGGCAGCTTGGCAAAGCTCTGGCAATGATGTTTACCAGCCGCGGCACCGTCCTGCCCATTTTGGGTGCCGTGTTGCTGGTCGGTTTTAGCCTGAGTACACGCCGTCACTTTAACGCTTTTTTGGAACGCTCAGCCAGTAAGGTTGGTAAGGTCACCCAGGATCGCTTCCGCCTGACCATCCGCACTGTTTTCTGGTCAATTCTGGTCGCGCTTCCGCTTCCTGTGCTTTGGGCAACCCTGGGATACGGGCTGCAAAACGCCTGGCCGTATCCGGTAGCCGTTGCTATCGGCGATGGCATTACGGCGACGCTGCCTCTGCTGTGGATATTCATGGTCAGCGCCCAGTTTGCCCGCGCCAACGGTTTGTTCATTGTGCATTTCCGCTGGCCGCAGGTACGCGTTGCGCGTGCCATGCGTTACTACTCGTTGAGTATTGGCCTGATCGTGCCGCTGATTATGCTGCTTATCACCTTTGATAACCTTGACGATCGTCTTTTCTCTGCCACCCTGGGCCGACTGTGTTTTATTTTGATCTGTGGCGCCCTGAGTCTTGTTACGGTGAGTCTAAAACGCGCAGGGATCCCTCTTTATCTTGATAAAGAGGGCAACGGCGAAAACATGATTAACCGCCTGCTGTGGAATATTATGATCGCCATTCCATTGCTGGCCGCGCTGGCCTCCATGATTGGTTACCTTGAAACAGCGCAGGCGCTGCTGGCACGTCTGGAAACCTCGGTGGCAATCTGGTTTTTCCTGCTGGTTATTTACCATATCATTCGCCGTTGGATGCTGATTCAACGACGCAGGCTGGGGTTCGATCGCGCACGCCAGCGCCGGGCCGATATGCTGGCCAATCGCGCGCGCAACGAAGAAGAAAAAGATCAGGCGCAGAATACTGACGTTATTGAAATAGAAGAGCCCGTGATCGATTTGGACGCCATCAGTGCTCAGTCACTGCGCCTGGTCAGGTCAATCCTGACGCTGATTGCGCTGGTGTCAGTCATTGTCCTGTGGTCGGAAATCCACTCTGCGTTTGGTTTCCTTGAGAATATTCGTTTATGGGATGTCAACACCTCCGTTCAGGGCGTGGAGAGTATTCAACCCATTACGCTGGGCGCCGTTCTGATCGCCATTCTGGTGTTCGTGATTACGACGCAGCTGGTGCGCAATATGCCGGCCCTGCTTGAGCTGGCACTGCTGCAGCATCTTGATTTGTCGCCAGGCACCGGCTATGCCATTACCACGCTGACCAAGTATTTGCTGCTGCTAATTGGTGGCTTGCTCGGCTTCTCATTGATTGGAATTGAATGGTCCAAGCTGCAATGGCTGGTGACCGGCCTGGGTGTTGGGTTGGGATTTGGTCTGCAGGAGATTTTTGCGAACTTTATCTCCGGCCTGATCATTTTGTTTGAAAAACCCATTCGTATTGGCGATACCGTTACTATTCGCGATCTGACCGGCAGCATTACGCGCATCAATACTCGCGCCACGACAATTACAGACTGGGATCGCAAAGAGATCATCGTGCCTAATAAGGCCTTTATTACAGAACAGTTTGTTAACTGGTCGCTGTCGGACTCCGTCACGCGCGTCGTGCTGACCATACCCGCTCCCGCACAGGTAAGCAGCGAGGAGGTCACCACGTTGCTGAAGCTGGCTGCAGAACGTTGTAGCTACGTTCTGGATACACCGCCGCCGGAAGTGTTTCTGGTTGACCTGCAGCAGGGAATACAGTTGTTTGAGCTACGCGTACACGCCGCTGAAATGGGCCATCGCATGCCGCTTCGCCATGAACTGCATCAGCTTATCCTGCACGGCTTTGCAGAACATGGTATCGAAATGCCTTTCCCACCCTTCCAGATGCGGGTAGAAACCTTAAGCAGAAAAACGCCTGCCGGAAATGGTGCGTCGACGACGCGGACTTTTAAATCAGGCGGATTATAAAAAAAACGCCCGGTCTGACCGGGCGTTTTCCTGTTCGGGCTGCGGGGATTATTGCTTCACAAAAGCTTCGCCCTGCGCGATATCTTTTTTCAGTGTTTCCAGCATGCCATCCAGCGCCTGCTGTTCGAACGGGCTAAGGGCACCAACAGGCTTACGCTCCGCCACGCCGTTTTTACCTAACAGCAGGGGCTGAGAGAAGAAGCGGGCATGCTCGCCATCGCCTTCCACGTAGGCACACTCCACAACGTTCGCTTCGCCGTTTAAGGCACGTACCAGCGATAAACCGAAACGGGCGGCGGCCTGCCCCATGGATAACGTTGCTGAACCCCCACCAGCCTTGGCTTCCACCACTTCTGTACCGGCGTTTTGAATACGTTTGGTGAGGTCAGCCACTTCCTGATCGCTAAAGCTGACGCCCGCAACCTGGGACAGTAATGGCAGAATAGTGACGCCTGAGTGTCCCCCCACCACGGGCACGTTCACCTCGCCAGGCTGTTTGCCTTTCAGCTCAGCGACAAAGGTATTGGCGCGAATAATGTCCAGCGTTGTCACGCCAAACAGTCGATTCTTGTCATAAACACCGTGTTTCTTCAGGACCTCGGCCGCAATCGCCACCGTCGTGTTAACCGGATTGGTGATCACCCCAATTAACGCTTTCGGCGCTGTCGTAGCAACCTGCTCAATCAAATTACGCACGATGCCGGCATTGACGTTAAACAAATCGGCCCGATCCATACCAGGCTTACGCGCTACCCCAGCAGAGATGAGCACGACATCCGCACCTTTTAAAGCCGGGGTGGCATCTTCCCCACTAAAACCCTTAACGTTAACTGCGGTAGGAATGTGGCTGAGATCGACCGCGACGCCAGGCGTGACGGGCGCGATGTCGTAGAGAGAAAGTTCTGAACCTGCGGGAAGCTGGGTTTTGAGTAGAAGTGCTAGCGCCTGGCCTATGCCACCAGCGGCACCGAGTACGGCAACTTTCATTCATAACTCCTTATTAAGGTGGGGCAGAGAAGAGCCGAAATTCCATCTGTGTCAGACCTTAATCAACTGCTCAGGTGATGACGGGTATCCGAGACTATTTTACGCGCTAATGCCCGCAGTCTCGGGATTTTAAAACTTACTTATCATCGCTATATCGTCCTCATCCTGCGTTGCAGACAACGAGCTAACCTGTTTGCCGTGTCAGGGCTACCTCAGGTAAGCGCCGACGACGGTGACGGGATTTCTCTCCAACTGTTGCGCGGGAGTTGGCCGGTATCACCTGAAATCGACAACCTTGACGTCGGCAGACAGAGAACGGCAGTGTAAATTTTTATTTTCTTACCTCATCAATAATATAACAGCTTTGCAACCTTTGCCTTTCCAGGCTGTGAGCTGGGTTTTGGTCTGAGTAAATTCTTTGCTATTATCGCCGCCCGCCATGGATACCGCCCCGTTCAATTAACAACCAATTGCATAAAAATTCATTTATATGCATAATAATGACTTTGCTGCGGTCTGTTCCGCGGTTTTTCTTACATTTACTGGTAAATTATGCGAAACCCATCGAAACAAGACGATCTGATCAAAGCCTTCAAGGCTTTATTAAAAGAAGAAAAATTCAGTTCTCAGGGCGAAATTGTTCAGGCGCTTCAGGAAGACGGCTTTGAGAACATCAACCAGTCCAAAGTTTCCCGGATGCTGACAAAGTTTGGCGCGGTGCGGACCCGCAATGCCAAAATGGAGATGGTGTACTGTTTGCCTGCCGAGCTGGGCGTGCCGACAACAACCAGTCCATTGAAGAATCTGGTTCTGGATATTGACTACAATGATGCGCTGGTCGTGATCCATACCAGCCCTGGCGCAGCGCAGCTGATCGCTCGCCTGCTGGATTCTCTGGGTAAATCTGAGGGGATTCTGGGGACGATTGCGGGTGATGACACCATTTTTATCACGCCGGCACGCGCCTTTACCGTCAAACAACTTCACGATGCTATCCTCGTCCTGTTTGAACAAGAGCTATAGTCGTTCCCGCTAACCGGCAGCACATCGCCGGTTTATTCTGCCCGTTATCCCCCTCTTCCTTCTGTCAGCTCTCTTTCAGCCGATACGTTACTTTTCAAGGCATTACTCTTTAGCCGCGTCGTTTTCAGCGCATAAAATATTGGTCATACCCTTTGCCACCTTTAACATTGCGCGCTATTTTACACTGCTTTACATTCAAATACTGGCGTCATCACCCAGACCAAAACAGATAAGCAGCCAGATCAACCATGATTTTTCGCACTAAAAGTTAAAGTAACGTATCTTACTGTTTTTATGCGTAATTACCCATCTGTAGTGGCATTTTAGCCATTTTTAATAACTTTTAGTTATTAAAAAATCCCAAATGGTTAAATTGCATCAACAAAACATTATTAGGCAGGTATTAATTTCTGCCGTTATTAGTCCTATACTTAGTTTCGTGATGTGAATCACACTAATAAAAAAGAAGAACAACCAGGACGAGGACATCTTTTATGAAAACTAAATCTACCATCGCTGCCTTGAGCATTTTATCTGCCCTGTCATTCGGCGCTTCTGCAGCAGATTATATTTCTGCTTCACAAGCACAAAATCTGCAGCCTGTTGGCACGGTAAGCGTGAGCGGTGTGGCCGGCGCGCCATCCGATATCAGACAGCAACTGAGCGATAAAGCCGATCAACAAGGCGCGAAAGCTTTCCGTGTTATTGAGGCCTATAACGACGGCAACTACCACGCGACGGCTGAGCTGTACAAATAAACTCGCAGGACCTGACAGGTAACCAGCGGTCCCAATGCGACCGCTGGTTAAACATCCTTACCGGAGAATGAATGATGAAAATCCAATTAACGATTGCCGCGCTGGGCGTGGCCTCACTGCTCTCTTTTGGTGCCAATGCCGCTAGCATGGTCACAAATCAGCAGGCGCAAGACATGAATCTGCAGCCGCTAAACCAAACAATTAGCGTAAGCGGTATCAATGGCGACCAGACCAACATCCGCCAGGTACTGTCTGAGAAAGCGGATGCACAAGGTGCAGGCCATTACCGCGTGATTGAGAACAACCGTGACGATACCTTCCACGTCACCGCCGAACTGTATAAATAATTCATCTGCGGCAATGTTGCCGCCCTGACAAAATCGATGACCCGCTCTATGTATGCCATTCCGCAGGTTGTTGATTGCTATGAGGAATAAATCATGAACATCAAATCAACCATCGCAACGATGAGTCTGCTCTCCGTGATCGCTTTTGGCGCTTCAGCAGCGCAGCTCGTCACGGCCGATCAAACGCAGAATCTGCAACCTGCAGGAACCGTAAGCATCAGTGGCGTTGCGGGTTCACCTATCGACTATCGCGCCCAGCTGTCCCAGAAAGCGGATGAACAAGGCGCAAGTGCCTACAAAATTATTGAGGCTAATACCGGTGACAGCTACCACATCACCGCGCAGCTGTATAAATAGTTCCTCGTCTGACGTATGACGAACCCTTTAGCCCCGCTCGCCGGGGCTTTTTTTTGCCTGAAACGCGCGGTGAGTGAACTGTGACAGGGGGTAAGCAAAGGCAGCCTTCATCCGCCAATGTTAATCGACGGGATTCAGCGACATAAAACGACATGAGCAGAAGAAGTCTGGCTTACGCGGGGGATTAATACGCTGTCAACAGTACCGTTAATCACAGACCTAAGGCGCAACATATCAATGGGCAATCTGCGCCAAATCATCGTCTGACAGTCCGGTCATCTCTGCGACAAGGCTGGGAGGCAAACCGTTTTGCAGCATTGTTCGCGCGATTTTTAGTGCAGCCGACCGTTCTCCCTCACTGCGGCCTTTCACCAGGCCACGTTGTTCACCAAGCTGAAGGCCCTCTTCCAGGCCCTTTTCAATGCCTTTCTGCTCAAGCTGTTGTGCGATGGTCATCAATGCATCCTCATGTTGCGGCACCCGCTGCGCCAGCGTTCTGACGAAAAGGTCAGCGTCCGCGGTTTCTCCCGCCTGTAAAAGATAGCTTACCAACGATATAACCTGTGATGAAGAGAGATAATCCGCCAGTGTGACAGAGGCCAGCTTATCGATGAGTTCTGCCAAATCTCTTTGATGAATATGCTTTTGCAGCAGTGTTAATGCAGCCATGCTGCGGTGGCCGACAATCTCCTCATCAGGAATCACCGTCACGTCCACTAGCGGAAAAGCGTTGCTGTAGAGCCGACTGGCGAAGGCGGGAATCGAAAATTCGTCCAGCCAGCGGGTACTATAGGGATAGGGACTGCGTTTGCCACTGTAGAATAAAATCGGAATGACTAACGGGAGTTTTTTGTGCCCGGCATCCAGGTGCCGCTGCATTGCCGCAATGGCATAACGCATCAGTCTGAATGCCATATGCCTGTCAGGTGATGACTGATGTTCAATCAACACATGGATATAGCCATCATCGCGGCTTGTGGTTTTTAGACTGTACAGTATATCGCTAAAATATTGCCGTAAGTCCTCTTCCACAAAAGCGCCAGACTCCAGTTTTAACGTATCCAGATCGCACAGCGCGAGAAACTCTGCCGGAAGATGCAATGCCATAAAATCACGGGCAATGGTGGGCTGGGACAAGAATTGACGGAATGTCGCATCATGGGGCGTGGGCGTGCCATTTTTACTTTTCATGTAACCTGTCCTGATGATGAGGTGGCAGGTTAGCACGACCTGAAAATGCTCAGCGTCAGCAAACGGTGACGTTGCGAGAGCTCTCGAGGAATTTCTCGCACGTGGGCGACCCGATAACACACGTTAGTCGGTCTTCAACGCTGTTAACGCTCTATTACGTTAAATTGCAGTTGTCCTTCCAGCTCCTCTTCCGCCTCGTCGAACAGCAGAATTAAGGCTCCATATCGCCGCTTCTGCCCTTGTCCTAAATTCACAAACTCTATTTTCAGGGGGAGAGGTAAACCTTTGCAGACAATGATGTCCCACAATCCATCCAAATCACAGATGGCGTACGCCTTTAAAGCAAAGCGTTCGCAAAATTGCCGTAAAAAATGGGCCTGATCGACAATCTCATTAAAATCAAAACGCTCGACTCTCATACTAGCGACTCCCGTTATCCGGTTCTGGGCGGCCCTGCGCCGCCCGGATGTTCATCTAACTTAACCCGCCGAGGTGCAGCGCTTTGACCTCCAGGTACTCATCCATCCCCAGTACCGATCCTTCACGTCCCAGACCAGACTCTTTCACGCCGCCAAAGGGGGCCAACTCTGTCGAGACCGCACACTCATTGATGCCAATCATTCCACTTTCGAGCGCGGCAGAGACCCGGAATACCCGCTGCAGGTTTTGCGTATAAAAATACGCCGCCAGCCCGTATTCCGTCTGGTTGGCACGACGGATAACCTCTTCTTCGTCATCAAAGCGGAAACAGGCTGCCACCGGGCCAAACGTTTCTTCCTGAGCCAGTTTCATGCCTTCATGTGCCTCAACAATGACCGTTGGCTGCCAAAAATTACCGCCCAGCGCGTGCCGCTGACCACCCGTCAGCACTTTTCCGCCCTGAGCAATGGCATCTTTGACATGCTCTTCGACTTTTTCTAATGCGGATGATTCGATTAACGGGCCGACGACCACGCCATTATCCATGCCGTTTCCGACGCTAAGCTTATCCACTTCAGCGGCCAGTTGGGTCGTAAAACGTTCGTAAACTGCACTGTGAATGAAAAAGCGGTTAACGCTGACACAAACCTGACCGGCATTGCGGAATTTATTGGCGATGGCTCCCTGCACGGCTGCATCGATATCTGCATCTTCAAAGACGATATAGGGCGCATTACCGCCCAGTTCCATCGAAACCTTTTTCATGGTTTCAGCAGCGTTACGCATTAGCGTTTTCCCCACTGCCGTCGAACCGGTAAAGGAAATTTTACGTACGGCTTTGCTGGCCATAATGGCATCGCTAATGGCATGCGTGTCGCCTGCTACACCGTTAAGCACGCCATCGGGGATGCCGGCTTTTTTTGCCAGCGCCAGTAAGGCAAATGCGGAAAGCGGTGTGTTATTCGCGGGTTTAATAATGCCTGTACATCCCGCTGCCAGCGCCGGGCCTAACTTACGTGTCAGCATCGCCATAGGGAAATTCCAGGGCGTGATAGCGGCGACGACGCCGACCGGCTCACGGGTTGCCAGAATGCGCGAGCCCGCTTTAGCAGGAGGGATGATTTCACCGTTAGCCCGTTTAGCCTGCTCGGCGAACCATTGAATAAAGCTGGCGGCATATTCCACTTCGCCTTCTGCTTCCTTGAGCGGCTTGCCTTGCTCCGTTGTCATTAACTCAGCCAGCCAGCGTTTATGTTCAATGATTAACCTATACCAGCGGTACAGCAGTTCTGAACGCCCCTTGGCGGTCTGTGCTCGCCACGCTGGGAAAGCATCCTGGGCAGCCTTTATTGCAGCTTCCGTTTCCGTTTTTCCTGCTTTTGCCACCTGAGCGACGACCTCGCCCGTGGCAGGGTTCGTCACGTCAAAGGTAGACGTGGTACGCAGCCATTGCCCGTTTACCAGATAGCCTGTCTGGAACAGTTCGCTGTCGTGCAGTGAAGAATGCATTAGGTGCTCCTGTCGGTTTGTCATCTGTCAGGAAAGTATAGATGGCAAAAATGACAGGTCAGGTAACACGGGGGATCATCATGGCCGCCAGCGCTTGCCGCGGCCATAATTCAGATTTGGACGAGCGTATTTTGATATTTTTTCAGCATCTCAGCCAGTCGCGTTACCGGCTCGGTCACGCTGGTTGGGGCGTCATAGTGCGCCAGCTTGTGCTGATAGACATCCAGCTCTTTGAGTAACCGTTCGAAATAGTAACGGCGCTTTTCGTCACTGCGTACCGAGATGATCCGATCCGCCGTGTGGCGCAGTTGGCGATGATACGCAGACAGATCGGCATTAACCGGCACATCGGCAGCACGTAATCGCTGATGACCAATAATTAAGGTCAGGGCAATGCGATATTTGTCGATGTCACCCGGGAACAGGTTAAGCAGTAAAAAGAGCTGCTGATAGAGTGCCGGAAGATGGTTTTCACGACGGCGAGCCTGGTTAGTGGTCATCGCCGAGACCGCCGCATACATGAAGCGGTTGAGCAATTTACGGCCCGTGCGCGCTTTGGACTTATCCCGAATCAACAGGATGACCATCAACGCAACGAAGCTGCCGATCCACTGTCCCAGCGCATTGTCGATAAACTGCGTAAAGTTGAACTGCATCGGATTATCCAGCACCAGCACGTTGATTGTGCCGACCATGGCTCCCAGCGTACCAATCTGCCTGCGCTGAATTAAAATGCCGGAAATAAACCCTAACAGGCCAATGGCAATGCACAGCAGCACGGCACTTTGTTGGGTGTTGGGCAAAATATACATGAAATAGAGTGCGCCCAGCGGGACCGCCACCGTCATACCGTAAACAAAGTCTTTAGCCATCATGAGCGGATTGGGCATGCGCATCGCCAGTGCCGTAATCACGCCCAACATGACCATACAGCCGCTACCTGATGTCCAGCCGGTATAGAGCCAGAACAGCGAACCGAGCGCAGTCGCTACAAAGGTGCGAACACCGTTAATCATCGCATGGTGGTTTTCAGCAGAACGCGCCTGAATCACGACCTCGCGCTGAAGAATCCCCTCCTCCAGCGCTGTGATACGGCCGTTACTTTTGATGCCATGCGTCAGCAGCTGATATTCCGTTGCTGCCTCAACCCAGCTTTCCAGCGTCTCGGGGACCGTTTTACTGCTGACGGCAATTAACCGTCGCAGCGCTTTCATACGCTTGTGTACGTCTTCTGCCGTCGCTGCCTCTTTCTCCATTAACACACGATACTGCGTTGCAATGTAGTCAGGCCGTGAGTTTTGAATTAAAAAGGTTTCAGCCGCCTGGGTAATCATCGTCAGTGACAGAGTGTTCAGCATTTGCAGCCGTCGACTGGTATTCTGCCAGCGCGAAGACTCCATCATCAACTGGCTACGCATACTGCTGAGCGCCGTGGTACGCCGTACCAAAGCCCCCCAGGCTTTATCGACTTCTTCTTTGTCCTCATGCACCACGCACAGCTGCAGCAACCTGTAATGCGCCACCAGCAGCGAGTCAACTTCAGCATCAATCACTTTTTTAATCGAACGTGGCGAGAAAATCATATCGGCCAGAATGGCGCACAGTATCCCTAAAATGATCTCGCTACAGCGTTCCACGGCATATTGCGGGACCAGCGTCAGCCCACCACTGGCATTCGCCGTCACGACAATAATTAACGCGGTGTAACCAGCCAGTCCGAGCGCATAGGAGTTTTCAACCTTGATCAGCGAAGACAGCCATACGCAGAAACCCGCCCAAATACAACACAACAGCAGCATGACTACCGGTGCGCGTACGGTCGCAATCATGATGACCAGCGCGGCGACACAGCCAATAAAGGTTCCGATGATACGAAGAATACCGCGATAGCGTAATGCGCCCGAATAGGGATCGCCGCCTGCCGCAAACGCCGTCCCGCCTGCCACAATGCCCGCTGTCATGACGGCCCAGCGGGGGGTTTCAAGGTTAAGATGAAAGCCGATCATCAGCGCCGCAACCAGCGCAAAAGTCAGCTTTATCGGGAACCGCAGGAACTCAGTCATAGCGTCCTCTTAACCAAACTCACGCAGACGGTTAAAGAAGGACATGATGGGCGATGTATCAGTATGCTGACGATCCTCTGTGCCAGTGATGACCACGGTCGCTGTCGTTCCGGCCGGATAGTGATTGCCGGGGTCCTGGTCAAGACGGATGCGAACCGGTACGCGCTGCGCCAGGCGTACCCACTCCAGGTTAGACTGGACCGTTGCCATTCCTTTACTGTCAACGCTGCTGCTGCTGTTGGTCACGCCTGCCGCGATGCTGTCAACCGTACCGCGCAGCGTCACATTGCTGCCCAATGGCGTGATCTCGGCCCGAAAGCCGGGGCGCACACCATGCAGCTTGGTCTCTTCGAGGTAAGCCAGCACGTAAAATGAGCGCTGCTGTACCAGCGCCACGGCAACCGCTCCCCGCGTAATGAATTCGCCCTGGTAGACGTTCAGGTTCGTCACCCATCCATCTGACGGCGCGGTGATCGTGGTTCGTTCCAGGTCGATCTTAGCCAGATCGCGGGTAGCGACAGATTTTGCCAGTTGATGTTCACTGGTTTGCAGATCGTTGTTGGACTGCTCAATGGCTTCGCGTGACATCGCAGAGGTCCCGAGTCGGTTTCGACGTCCGGCCTCACGGCGTTTTTCATTAACCAGTGCCTGGTAATATTCCACATCAGCCTGCGCTTCATCTAACGCTTTTTGGTACCGTGGACGATCGACCACAAACAGCGTGTCACCTTTTTTAACCCGTTGGTTGTCGTGAACGGGAACCTCGGTAATTAACCCGGTGACATCAGGTGAAATCGCGACCACATCGGCCGCAAACCTTGCATCGCGTGTCCAGGGGGATTCGGTATAGAACACCCAGGCACGGAATATGATAATGACGGCGATGATGACCAGCAGGATGGTGATCGCGTAACGCGCGATTTTTCTTATAAGCGTGTTCACGTAAACCTCAAACAAATAAACGGGATACCAGATAAAATACACAGCAGTAAAGGGCTGTATTGAAGAGTGCCGGATGCCAGACAAGATCGTAGATACCGCTGGGCGTCAGCACGCGTTTCACCATCCAGAACAGCATGAGCGAAACGATGAGTTCGATGAAAATGGGCGGAAAAGAGAGCCCAAACATGACAAATACCGGAAGTACACTCATTAAAAATCCTTAGTTCGATACGGCCGGGATAATTCACCGCCTGAAGGACGCAAACGCCTGCGCGCCATAAGCCACATCTGAACTACGGCTGACTTAATAATAGCGTATCATCGGGTGTTTTCAGGTAATGAAGCGTCGCCAGGTCATACCCCGGTCGACATATAGTAACGCGCTTAACTATACGTTTTCTACTGAATGTGATCTAAATCACTTTTTAGCCAGAGTAAACAATGGAACGACTCAAAGGTATGTCGATTTTTGCCAAAGTAGTTGAACTGGGTTCTTTTACTGCGGCCGCACGACAGCTTCACCTTAGCGTGTCATCAATTAGCCAGATTGTCGCCAAACTGGAAGATGCGCTGCAGGTAAAGCTACTCAACCGCAGTACGCGCAGCATTGGGCTCACTGAAGCCGGTAAAATCTACTATCAGGGCTGTCGCCGTATGCTGGCAGAGGCTAACCAGGTTCACGAACAGCTTTATGCCTTTAACAACACGCCGATCGGCGTACTACGCATTGGCAGCTCTTCCACGATGGCACAGAACGTGCTGGCCGGTATGACGAGCGATATGCTGCGTGATTACCCGGGGCTGAGCGTCAACCTGGTCACCGGTATTCCTGCGCCAGATTTAATCGCGGATGGGCTGGACGTGGTGATCCGGGTGGGCGCTTTAAAGGATTCGAGCCTGTTCTCGCGCCGACTCGGGGCGATGCCAATGGTGGTCTGTGCCGCTAAACACTATCTGACGCAGCATGGGACGCCGGAAAAACCTGGCGATATCACTAAATTTGCCTGGCTGGAATACAGCGTAAGGCCAGATAACAATTTTGAGCTGATTGCCCCCGAAGGCATCGTTACGCGTTTATCACCGCAGGGGCGTTTTGTCACCAATGACTCTCAGACGCTCATCCGCTGGCTTAAGGCCGGTAATGGCATCGCCTATGTCCCGATGATGTGGGTGGCGGATGAAATCAAGAAAGGTGAGATTGATATTTTGTTCCCGCAGTACCAATCTGACCCACGACCGGTTTATGCGCTTTATACTGAAAGAGACAAGCTGCCGCTGAAAGTGCAGGTTTGCATCGACTATCTGACGCAGTATTTCGAGCAGGTTGCCGAGCAGTACAAACAGCACCGCAAAAGCTAAAAACCCGCCAGTTGGCGGGTTTTGCGTCTCGGTCAGGCGGTGCCGCCGATTGTCAGCTTATCCAGCTTGAGTGTGGGTTGCCCCACGCCTACCGGCAGGCTCTGTCCTTCTTTACCACAGACGCCAACGCCTTTATCCAGCGCCAGGTCGTTGCCGACCATCGAAATTTGCTGCATTGCCTCGATACCGGAGCCGATCAATGTCGCCCCTTTTACGGGTTTGGTCACTTTGCCCTTCTCAATCAGATAGGCTTCCGAGGTGGAGAACACAAATTTTCCGGAAGTGATATCGACCTGACCGCCGCCAAAGTTAGGGGCATATAATCCGTACTCCACGCTTTCAATGATGTCCTGCGGCGTGGATTTACCGGCAAGCATATAAGTATTTGTCATACGCGGCATCGGCAGGTGCGCATAGGATTCGCGACGACCATTACCGGTGGGATTCACCCCCATCAGACGGGCATTCAGCTTATCCTGCATATAGCCTTTCAATACGCCATTTTCGATCAGCACATTGTATTGCCCCGGCACGCCTTCATCGTCGATAGCTAACGAACCCCGCAATCCATCAATCGTGCCGTCATCGACAACGGTGCACAGATCAGAAGCGACCAGTTGGCCCATCTTGCCGCTAAAGACCGATGTACCACGGCGATTGAAATCACCTTCCAGGCCGTGACCTACGGCTTCGTGCAGCAGTACGCCCGGCCAGCCAGCGCCCAACACCACGGGTAAGGTTCCTGCAGGCGCAGCCACCGCTGACAGATTTACCAGCGCCATGCGCACGGCCTCACGAGCCCAGGCATCGGCCCGCACCTCGCCGTTCTCATCGGCCAGGAAAAAGGCATAGCCGGTACGCGCACCGCCGCCGCTTGAACCGCGCTCACGCTTGCCCTGATCTTCAACCTGGACGCTGATGGACAGACGAACCAGTGGGCGGACATCGGCGGCTAAGGTGCCGTCAGTGGCGGCAACCAGGACCTGCTCATAGACGCCAGTCAGGCTGGCATTGACTTCCTGAACGCGGGGATCGGCAGCACGTGCGACCTGGTCTACACGATGCAGAAGGGCTATTTTATCTTCACGGCTCAGGCTACCGAGCGGATCGACCGGCGCGTACAGCGAGCGGTTAACTACGGCCGACAGCGTCTGTGCCTTGCCGTTGCCTTGTTCACGCACAATGCTGCGTGCCGCTTCAGAAGATAAACGCAACGCATTCAGGGTAATTTGGTCAGCATAGGCAAAGCCGGTTTTTTCACCGCTTACGGCGCGTACGCCCACGCCCTGATCGATATGGTAGGACCCGTCTTTAATGATTTTATCTTCCAGAACCCAGGATTCATGGAAGCTGGACTGGAAATAGAGATCGGCATAGTCCAGACGACGTTCTGAAAGCTGCCCTAACAGGGAAAAAAGGTCCTGCTGATTAATGTTGTTAGCAGTTAGCAACTGCTCACTTACCAGATTCAGAGTCATCGTTTCTCACTTAATATGTGCTCGGATAATCATAGCCTGCGGCAATTATGTTACGCCGTCAAATATCACTTGTTATAGGTTTCGCGTGGTTTACGCATTACTTCATCAATTTCAGGCTTATCCAGCGGCCCGCTGATGTGATAACGCAGCACGGAAATCTTACTCCAGAGCGGCCCCAGCACCTTGCTGGCAGCAAATACCGCAGCGCCCACCACCGGATTGATGGCAAACGCAGCCGCTACGCCGACTGAGGCTGAGATTTCTGGCGTGACTATCGCTTCCATATCAATGCGGCGCTTCACCAGGTCCATATTCCCCTGCATGGCGATATCCGCTTCCAGCCCATCGACAAGCAGGTTATCCGTGCGTACGACGCCATTTTCAATCCAGGCGGTGCCGTTGATGGCGTCGAAGTAGAATCCTTTGTTAAAGGTATCGCTGAAGTCAAAACGCAGTTTGCGCAACAACGCATCAAAGCTCAGCAGACGCAGGATCTGTCCCGCAGCGCCGGTATCCACATCACTGATTTGCCCTTTGCCAAAATGCGTTTTTAATGTGCCGCTCAGCGTTTCCGCTGCAGGCTGCCACGGTGCAGAGCGCCAGTGCAGATCATAATCAATCTTGAAAGGCGCATCCCGCAGCGGTGTATTTACGCCAAACCAGTTGGTGGCGTTATTGATGTTGCTGCCCTGTAATGTGCCTTTCAATGAGGTTCGCTGGTCGTCTGGACGATTAACCCATTCGCCCTGAATATTCAGGCGCGAGGTGCCGGTGTCAACCAGTCCGTTAGTGAGTGCTAACGTACTTCCATTGGGCTGCAGTCTGGCGTTCACCCGGCCATACTTCTGCCCCATCAGCCAGCATTCCGCACACTGCAGCTGTAAGGCAGGCCACTGACTAAAATCGATCCGCTCGCTCTTTTGTCCCAGCGGTGAAGTCGACGCGCCTTTTTGATCGGCCGTCGCCTTCCATTCTGGATTGTAATACAGGTAATCCAGTGCAATCTGCCACGGGGCCGAAGGTGAGGTCGTTAACTGGCCTCTCAGCTCATCGGCGTTGACCTTCACCCGGGTCTTACCACTCATTTCCTGAGTGAGAGAGGTATCAACGTTATGCCACTGTTGCCCGGCCAGAGTCACAGAAGGACTGCGCAGGATAATATTGCCTGGCAGCGTTGCGCCGCCCACCTGATGCTCACCCGTCGTCGAACGGGTTGATCCGCCGCCGCCGGTCGCCATCAATGCCGCCCAGGCTTCGCCATCCAGCGCCGGCAGGTTCAGCACCATTCCCGATCGGTCTGGCAACGTCGGTAGGGTTTTTGTATCGTTAAGCCAGATGCCCCGATCGACGCGCAGTGTGGGTTCCAGCAGCCAGCGGCTGTTGAACTTATGTCGTTCATCCACGCTACCGCTGAGATCAAAATGCGTTAAATCGCCTTTAGCATTGACGGCGATCGGCAGGCTTTCGCCCGCTTTTTTATCAAGCGGCGAAGGTAAGCGACTACTTACTTCTTTTCCGTCACCTTTCAAGGCTACGTCATAACGCGCGCCGCCCTTGTGCGGTAAGGAAACGTTCACCTCACCCTGCCAGGGAAGATGCCCGGCCAGTTGGGTGCCAATCTGAGGCGGCATTCCGGTAATTTTTGCCAGCTGCCAGTCAGCAAGCAACTTTACGTTAACGCCAAAATCATCGGGGTTTTCTTTCGTACTAAAGCTGACATTGAGTGGCTGACCAAACCAGTTAGCCTGCATCTGATCGCTTTCGAGATTGCCGTTGTCATAACGAAACTGTCCTGTCAGATGCGTCATGGTGGTGTTCAGCGGCTTGATATGCAGGCTGTTATTGTTCATCACCACATCACCGCTGGCGCGAACATCCTTACCATCCAGCGGAATATCAAGTTTGAGGTGGCCCTTGGTCAGACCTTTAATCTGTAGCTGCTCCAGCGCCGCGCCCAGCGAGGACTTAAGTGGCGTGTGCTGAAAGTATTCGCCAATTTCCTGCCCATCACCGCTGATATCGCCATTGATAATCAGCTTTTCCTTCATGTAATCAGGAATGACGGCGCTGACGTTGCGGGCATTAACCTCCCCCAGTTTTGCCAGAGGAGCCTGCATCCACAAACCGTCATTGAGAAAGTTAAGATCGATATCGAGATTGCTGATATCCGGCCAGCCCGGCTGGAAGCCATAGGTAGCCTTGCGTAACGGTACCCAGACCTGAAACATGCCGTCGTTGTGCTGGAAGGGGAAAAGCGCCGGATTGCCATTGAACAGCAGCGTGGCATTGTCGACCCTGCCCCCTTTTACGGCACCGCTCAGATAGCGCGTAAGTGAATGCCCCATTAACGGCGTTGGGAAATAGCGCCAGGCATCGCCCGCGTCAGTAACGTTGATCCCGGCCAGGATATCCAGCTGAGGATGCGTATCGGTATTTTGCTGATAACGGAAATCGCCATGCGCCCAGAGTGAACGCGCCTGTACATCAAGATCCTGACCTGCCAGAGTCAGTCCGTGTTGGTCACGCAGCCAGTTCATGCTGCCGGTCACCTTCTTGATCTCTAACGGGGCCTGGAACATATCACCATAGGGCACCGTAGCCTGACCCATCGCAATCCTGGCCTGTCCGTTATTCAGGCTGCCTGCTGCCTCGCCACTTAAATGACTGATTCCCGGAACCAGTTTCCAGTACTGCCAGCTGAAATCTCGCCATTTAACCTGAAAGCGTGTCTGCTCAGGCTGCTCAACAGGAATATCCAAGGCCAGCCCGTCAATGGTGCCGCGAGGTCGCAGTGCTCGCCAGTTATCAAACAGCGCCGGTGACAAGGGCGCAAACAGCGGCACCAGGGGGGCAATATGGTCCAGCGCCAGTTGCGTCGCGCGAACCCGTACCTCAGCCTCGCTGTTGCTGCCCGGCATCTGCGCGTCCTGAGGTTGCCAGAGCAGAGAAAAATGACCAGCGGGCCAGGCGTTACCGTCTGTGCTGAGTTTGGTTTGCGGCACATTAACCACCCAGCCATTTTTGTAACGCGACAAGTGGGCTGTAAGATTATCAACGCTCAGCGTATGTGGGCCGCTTTCGCCCTGCCAGCTTGCGCCGCCCCGACTTAACAGCAGATCGCCGGCATAGACGTCGCCATCGCGCAAATTAACCCAGGCCGCCAGACTGAATCGGGCACTGTCAAGACGCGTATTATCCCGCACCCAGCGGCCCAGCCAGGGGCGCATATCAACGTCATCAGCCTGCATCCAGATACGACCATCGTTGAGTAAGTCACCGCTGTCTTTCAGGTCGAGACGGACCTGCACCACGCCGTGCTGGCCGGTAAAGCTCGACAAGCTGACTTCACCTTCAGCCCGATGCCGGGTGTTTTCATTCAGCCATGTCAGTTTCGGTATCGCCAGTTCAGCATGTTGGCCGGATGGCGTGATAAAACGAATGGTGCTGTCACGCAGGTCAAAGTGATCGAACTGGCGCAAAAACAGATCGTTAACCTGAGTGAGTTTGAAACTGTGCTTGTCATTGTCACTGGTTAACAGAGGCTGTGTGCTGTCGAGATGTAACTGCCAGAAGGTAAGATCGCGGAACTGCCAGCGCCAGTGAAGCAGTGACTGCCAGACGTCCAGTGCCACGGTGATACGCGCGATAGAGAGCGACCCCGTCTCTTTCATATCGACGTCTAAATTGCGGATTTGTAGCGTGGGCCCAAAATTCTCCCACTTGCCACGTAGCTCACTGGCTTTCACGTTGACGCCGCTGGCGTCAGAAACCCACTGAAGGACCTGACTGCGATAGGCATCGAGATGCGGCATCGCCAGACGTAGCGCGCTGACGAGCAGCGCCACAATCACAACGACTGTCGCGAGCAGCAGTAACAGAATTCTTGGCAACTGCCTCACTCACACCTCTCCTTGTCTACCGTTAACGACGGATGGTTGCTGCTCATACCCGGCGTCCTATGACATAGCGGTATGGGTTCACATTTTACCCTAAAATGTGCAGTCAGGCATCGTCAGCCCGACCAGCCAGTATTACATCATCACCACGTCAAATTGTTCCTGGGTGTAAAGCGCTTCGACATGCACCTTTACCTGCTTGCCCACGAAAAGCTCCACTTCGGCCAGCGCATGGGACTCATCCGTTTTCAACGCTTCACCTACGGTTGGCGAAACATACACCAGGAAACGATCCGAATCATAAGCATGGTGCACGCGGACGATTTCGCGCATGATTTCATAGCACACGGTTTCAACCGTTTTCAGCGTGCCGCGCCCTTTGCACACAGGACAGTCTTCGCACAGCACGTGCTCAATGCTTTCGCGCGTGCGCTTGCGGGTCATTTCCACCAGCCCCAATGCGGAAAAACCGCTGATACCTGTCTTGACCCGATCTTTATTCAGCGCCGTTTCCAGTGAATGCAGTACGCGACGACGATGATCTTCATTACTCATATCAATGAAGTCGATGATAATAATGCCGCCAAGGTTGCGAAGCCTTAGCTGACGTGCAATGGCCTGAGTGGCTTCCACGTTGGTATTAAAGATCGTCTCATCAAGGTTTCGGTGTCCGACAAAGGCACCCGTGTTGATGTCTATCGTCGTCATCGCTTCAGTTTGATCGATGATGAGGTATCCGCCAGATTTGAGTTCAACTTTACGCTCCAGCGAGCGTTGAATCTCATTTTCAACGTCGAACAGATCGAAGATGGGCTGCTTGCCGTTGTAAAGTTCGAGCTTGCTGGCCATCTCGGGGATGTATTCGCTGGTAAACTCGTTAAGTAAATCACAGGTCAGCCGCGAGTCTACGCGAATGCGGTCAAGGGCTGCGCCGGCAAAGTCTCGCAGAATACGCTGCGCCAGCGCCAGTTCGCCATAAAGCAGGCAACGTGTCTGGTTACGTTTTTTCCGCTCGCTGACTTTGGTCCACAGACGTTTCAGAAAGGCGGCATCCTGTGCCAGCTCTTCTTCGCCAATGCCTTCGGCTGCCGTGCGAATAATAAAGCCGCCCAGATCGTCGCAGTAGTCAGCCACCACCGCTTTGAGACGCTCGCGTTCTTTTTCACTGGCAATACGTTGAGAAACCCCGACGTGCGCAGCACCAGGCATGAACACCAAATAACGGGAAGGCAACGTGATATCCGTAGTCAGGCGCGCGCCTTTTGTGCCAAGCGGGTCTTTCACTACCTGCACGACCAAATCCTGCCCCTGACGAACCAGTTCTGCGATATCGCGTACGACAAAATTTTTCTTTTCATCGCCTGCGACACATTCCGTATGCGGCATGATGTCAGAAGCATGCAGGAAAGCGGCCTTGTCCAGTCCGATATCCACAAAGGCCGCCTGCATGCCAGGCAGCACGCGACTGACGCGTCCCTTGTAGATATTGCCAACGATGCCGCGTCGGGCTTCACGCTCAATATGGATTTCCTGCAGGATGCCGCCGTCGATATAGGCGACACGCGTTTCAGCAGGCGTAACGTTAACCAGTAGTTCAGCCGTCATGTTAACCCCTTACGGCACGCAGTGACTGAAAATGGTCGATCAGCTCCGCTGTCTCAACCAAGGGCAATCCGACCACCGCGTGATAACTTCCATTGATTTTACGAACAAAGTTTCCGCCCTTCCCCTGAATGCCGTACGCGCCGGCTTTATCCATGGGTTCACCTGTTGCGATGTAATCGGTAATGTCGCGCGCGGTTAAGTTACGAAATGTCACCTCGGTTACCACCAGGCAGTCCAGCACCTGCTGACGATCGGCGAGGGCAATTGCGGTCATGACCTGATGGGTTTTCCCGGAGAGTTTACTGAGCATGGCGCTGGCATGGTCGGCATCGTGCGGTTTTTCCAGCACTTCTCCATTGAGCACGACAATGGTATCCGCGCCCAGCACCGGCAGATCGTGTTGGGCAATCAGCGTGCCGGCTTTCGCTTTGTCATGCGCCAGGCGGCGGACATAAACGTCTGCCGCTTCATGGGGCTGACGCTGTTCTTCAACGTCAGTGATGATGCGCTCAAAGGTCAGACCCAGTTGGGTCAGCAGCTCACGTCGACGGGGAGACGCGGAGGCCAGATAAAGGGTTACCATAAATTTCCTTATTGAACAGCGAACTGACGGCGGATCTTTCTCATTAATAAGAATAGCCACGGCCAGAGAATCCCGTCGACAACACTGCTCCAGAAAATTTCAGGGCGGAATGAGACGTTGATCACCAGAAACTCCGCCCAGAAGACGATCACATCCATTGCTAATGACAGCACCATAACCATTAACGCCTGCTGCCACAACGCTAAGTTACGGAATAGCTGGAATTTAAATGCGACCAGATAGGCGATGATGCTCAGCGCCAACGCCCGAACGCCGAGCGTCGAACCCGCGATTAAATCCATAATCGCTCCCAGCAGAAAACCACTTCCGACGTTGACACGGTGCGGTAGCGCCAGAACCCAATACACGAGAATCAGCAATAGCCATGATGGCCGGAACATATAGATCTGTTCCGGCCACGGCATGATTTGCAGAATAAAGGCCATAAGGAAGGACAGCCAGATAACCCATCGACCCTGGCTGCGATATCGACTCAATTCTGGCCTCCGCGTGAGCGCGAAGCGGAACCCTGTGCGGCGCTTTCGCCACTGCCCGCCGGAGTGGTGTTCTGCGCTGAAGGCGCAGGAGGGCCCATTTCACCGGCGGGAGGCAGAACCTGCGGCATCATTTGCATCAGCCGTTCATTAGCTACCCGATGAACATCGTCAGGTGCCATCGGCATCTCGCCTTTGCGATCCGCGCCCCACAGCAGCAGCAGGTAACGCAGGCGTTGCAGACCCGCGGTGGGATGCGCCTGAATGACCGTGTAGGCGCGCTGTGTGTCAACCTTGACCGATGACACAACACCCACCGGATAGCCTTCAGGGAAACGGCCACCTAAACCAGAGGTGACCAGCACGTCACCAACGCGAATGTCAGTATTGCCCGGCAGATGCTCCAGCTGCAGATCTTCCGTACAGCCATTGCCCGCTGCGATGACACGAATGTCATTGCGCAGCACCTGAATAGGCAGCGCATGTGATGCATCACAAATCAACAGAACACGGCTGGTGAACTGGCCTACGGCAATCACCTGACCGACCACACCTTTATCACTGATAACCGGCTGGCCTTCGTATACGCCATTCGCACTGCCCTTATCGATCACGACCTGATCGGTGTAAGGATCGGTGCCGGTAGAGATCACCTGGGTCACCATCTTGTGCTCGTCCTGACGCAGTGGGGAACCCAGCAGCTCGCGCAGGCGCGCGTTCTCCTGCTTATATTGCCCCAGCATGAGCAGGTCGCTGTTCTTCAGAAAAAGCTCTCGACGTAACGCTTTATTTTCCAGTTCGAGCTGCTGGCGAGAAGCCAGCGTGTCTGACACGCCATCAAGTAGCTGGCGCGGCCCGTTGGCCAGGAAGTAAAACGGACTGACCGACGTGTCCAGATAGTTGCGTATTTGAGTAAATGAACTCACGCGACTATCAGCGATGATAATGGCAATCGCCACAATCACCGCCAGAAATAGACGCAATTGCAGAGAAGGCCCTCTGCTAAAAATCGGCTTCATATAATCTGCGTGTTCCTCGACTACAAGGTAAGAAAGTACGGGCGGGCCGCACTTTCCTGGGCTGGTCACATCATACCGATGCACGCAGCGCCGGTTTACACGCTACTCCCTGCGCACTGTTACAACGATTCCAGCCGGTTGAGGCAATTATTCTTCGCTGAATAAATCGCCGCCATGCATGTCGATCATTTCCAACGCTTTACCGCCACCGCGAGCCACGCAGGTCAGGGGATCTTCCGCGACGACCACAGGAATACCGGTTTCTTCCATCAGCAGGCGATCCAGGTTACGCAGCAGCGCACCACCACCGGTCAGTACCATACCGCGCTCGGAGATATCAGATGCCAGCTCCGGCGGGCACTGTTCCAGCGCAACCATGACTGCACTGACGATACCGGTCAGAGGCTCTTGCAGGGCTTCAAGAATCTCGTTGGAATTAAGTGTAAAGCCGCGTGGCACACCTTCCGCCAGGTTACGTCCACGCACTTCAATTTCGCGCACTTCATCGCCCGGATAAGCCGAGCCGATCTCATGCTTGATGCGTTCTGCCGTGGCTTCACCAATCAGTGAACCATAGTTACGGCGCACATAATTAATAATGGCTTCGTCGAAACGATCACCGCCGATACGGACGGATGACGAGTACACGACGCCGTTCAGGGAAATAACGGCGACTTCAGTGGTACCACCACCGATATCGACGACCATAGAACCCGTTGCTTCGGAAACCGGTAGGCCAGCACCAATCGCGGCCGCCATCGGCTCTTCAATCAGGAAAACTTCGCGGGCGCCAGCGCCCTGGGCCGATTCACGAATCGCACGACGTTCAACCTGGGTAGCGCCAACTGGCACACAGACCAGCACGCGCGGGCTTGGACGCATGAAGCTGTTGCTGTGAACCTGCTTAATGAAGTGCTGCAGCATTTTTTCCGTCACAAAGAAATCGGCGATAACGCCATCTTTCATTGGACGAATAGCTGCGATATTGCCTGGCGTACGGCCAAGCATCTGTTTGGCGTCATGACCTACTGCCGCCACGCTTTTTGGTGAACCGGCACGATCCTGGCGAATAGCAACCACGGAAGGCTCGTTCAGCACGATGCCTTGTCCTTTTACATAAATCAGGGTGTTCGCGGTACCCAGGTCAATGGACAAGTCATTTGAAAACATGCCACGAAATTTTTTAAACATACTAAAGGATAATCCTGCAAGCTGGAGGCGGAAAATAAAATCCGCTTACTTTACCAACCACACGAAGCTGCCACAAGGCGCAAAAACGTTCTGCTTCGGTGAAAAATTAGACTGCATTCGCTTTACATCATTTATGCCTGTTACGCACACGAGCGGAACAGCGATACCACGGCATCAGAGCGGCATGTTAAAGAATTTTCTTAACTTTACTCCGACATAAAATCTAACATTTCAGGCGCATTATTCTGCCTGTTTATTGTCACATATTCACCAAAAGCGCAGGCGATAACCCTGAAACCGGTCAAACGATTAAAAACGGTAACGTTGGGAGTACTTTTTTACGTTACTGTTAACCGGTTGTGAAGGTGAAAAAAAGTCACCCTGACCACCTTCTACACCTAACCCGACCAAAGTCTGCCACTCTGCGTGCGTTCGCACGCCAGTCGCATACAGCTGCGTCCCGGTGGGTTTGCAAACATCCAGTAAGCTTCGCACGAACAGCTGGTTTTCTGTACGGCGCTCAATATTACGCACTAAACCCGCATCCAGCTTGATCAACTCAACCGGTAACTGCCGGATATAGGCACTGCTGACCACCGTCAAACCCGCCTGATTAACGGCGATGCGACAACCGAACGCCTGCAATGCGTGAAATACGGGAATCAAATCGCTGATGTGTTGACAGACGTCCCCTTCTGCAAGTTCAAATAAAAATCGCTTTCTTTGACTTTTTGGGCACTGCAGCAACATCGTGTACAACCAGGCAATAAAGGGACGTTTCAGCAACGACTCAATGTTAACGGGGATCGCCAGCGTCTCTTCCGGCCAAAGTTCAGAGAGTGCGGCAACGCGTAATACCATCTGCCGGTCCCAGTTCTCAGCCATACCGAGCTGCTGAACCAGGGGCATATATTCTGCCGACAGGACCTCTTTATCCCCGTCAAAAATGCGCGTGAGCAGGACGCGATGCCGCACCTTACCCTCTCTGTCCACGGCGGGCTTTTGATATAACCGGGGGCCGCCGCGACTTAAGGTATTTTCCAGCAGAGTACGCCAGCGAACGCTGCCGCGCCCGGCATCCAGGGGATTTCCTGCGCCATTGGACCAGTTGTTTCCGCCCGACAGGGTTGCCCGACGCGTGGCCATTTCAACGTTTTCCATGACCTGGGGCACCGTCTGTCCGCTGTGCCAAGCGCTGATACCAATGTGGATAAAATCGTCCCGGTTGACCATGCGCATAGGCGGCAGGGCATCGACCGCATTGATGAGGTGATCGGCGATGCTGTTGGCCTCTTTCAGGCTGCGGTGCGGCAGTAAGACCGCAAAATCGCTGCGAAAATAGCGGGCCAGAAGTGCGCCGGGGTAACGCATGACAAAGGTCGACAACATATTCACGACATTGAAGAGATACTCTTCGACCAGCACGGGCCCCAGTGAATCATCATGTGTATCAAGTTCAGGAAAACGGATCATCATGACCACGCCATGCGTGCCAACATCTTCCTGATCTTCAAGCAGCGTTGCCAGCTGACTGTCGAAGAAAAGGCGATTATTCAGCCCCGTCCGCCCGTCCTGTGCAGCGAAGGTACGAATTAAGGTATCAATGCGCACACGCTGCTCACCGGCTTCCTGTAAATCGGAGAGCAACACGTCAATTGCCCGGCTGGCTTTGGGCGGCCACTCATCAGCATGCTTCCTGCGATAAAGCTGGCGCGCGCCGCTGAGTATTGATGCCGACCGGCTCTCCAGCTGTTCCATTCCGCGCCATTGTCTTACCAGCCAGCGATGGGTGATGAACAGCGTCACCGCCATAATCAGCACCACCAGCATCAGGGCGGCAAGCGTATAGGTGGTGGGAATAGATCGTAGCCAGGTTTGTGCCGGATCAAGTATCGTCAATTGCAAACGCATACCCGGCTGATGCATCAGCGCAATGTCAAAGTGGATGTAGCGGTTTTTTTGATGTTGCAGCATCTGGTTTTCGTGGCGGGAAAGCGTAAAAACATTCTGCCGGCCATTGTATAAAGATAACTGCTCAGCATTGATGACGGGTAAGACCGGCGCAAGCCAGGCTTCTAACGCATCGGGCGGCTGTTTTAGCAAGACTTTATCCACTTCCGTTGCCAAAACCTGTACGCGATTTTCAACGCGTTGATGCGTGAGCCAGAAAACGCTAAAAGCACAGCCAACCAGCATTAAAACCATTGCCAGTACGCTAATAAATGTAATAAATGCAGAAAGTTTGGTAGTTAATCGCATCCCTGTGCCTGTTTCACTACGGTTGTAGCCGAATCACGCCGCCCCTCTGACCGTCCGCCGGGAGAAATTTTGAGAAAAATAACACAAATTGTTCCCGGCGGCAGCGAGGTCGTGCATGAAGCCGAAGTATACCGTTGAGAAAGGCCCAGAGCGCTTAATTATCCTTTTTTCAGCGCATTCTCATTGGAAGGGTTTACCAGGAAATTTCACATTTTTGCGGCAAAATTCGCCAGCTTAAGTAATAGTCATCATGCTGATGATGAAAATCGAGCCGGAGAAGAGACGATGACGCTGAAAAAACGCCTGACTGAAGCTGATGTAACGCCAGAAAACATCTTTAATATGAATCGTCGTCGCGTGCTTCAGACCCTGGGTCTGGGCGCTGCCGCTATCAGCATTCCCGGCATGGCCAACGCCGATATTCTGAGTTGGTTTAAAGGCAATGACCGCCCACCCGCGCCCGCAGGCCGCCCTCTGGACTTTACCAAACCTGCACAATACCAGGCTAACCTGCCGTTGACGCCTGCAGACAAGGTTTCGGGCTATAACAATTTCTATGAGTTTGGCCTTGATAAAGCCGATCCGGCCGCCAATGCGGGGACGCTAAAGACCGATCCCTGGAAGCTGACGATTGAAGGCGAAGTGGCAAAGCCCATCACATTAGATATGGATGATATCTTCAAACGCTTTGCCATGGAGCAGCGTATCTATCGGATGCGATGCGTTGAAGCCTGGTCGATGGTGGTGCCCTGGATAGGTTTCGAACTCAATAAACTCCTGAAGCTGGCTGAACCCACCAGCAAAGCGCGTTTTGTCGCTTTCCAGACGCTTTATGCTCCCGATCAGATGCCAGGTCAAAAAGATCGCTTTATCGGCGGCGGGCTAAATTACCCTTATGTAGAAGGTTTGCGTCTGGATGAAGCCATGCATCCCCTCACGATTCTGACGACAGGCGTTTACGGTAAAGCGCTGCCCCCGCAGAATGGCGCCCCGATTCGCCTGACGGTCCCATGGAAATATGGCTTTAAGGGCATCAAGTCCATTGTGAAAATCACGCTGACGCATGATCAGCCACCGACGACCTGGAACCAGATTGCCGATAACGAGTACGGCTTCTATGCCAACGTTAATCCGCATGTTAATCATCCACGCTGGTCGCAGGCGACCGAGCGTTTTATTGGTCCGGGCAGCAGCTTTAATGTGGATCGTCAGCCGACATTACTCTTCAACGGTTATGCCGATCAGGTCGCGTCGCTGTATCGCGGTATGGATTTACGGGAGAATTATTGAGTGCGCCTGACAATAAAGCAGATCGGCTGGCTTAAAGTCCTGCTACATCTGGCGGCTTTCTTACCGCTGGTTTACTTGATTATGGCCGCTATGCAGGGCGGTCTTAGCGCCGATCCCGCCAAAGATATCCAGCATTTTACCGGCCGTATGGCGCTGAAACTGCTACTGGCGACGCTGCTTGTCTCGCCGTTAACGCGCATCGCCAAACAGCCTTTGCTCATTCGCACCCGACGGCTGCTGGGGATCTGGACTTTTTTCTGGGCCAGCCTGCATTTAACCAGCTACTACCTGCTGGAACTGGGCATTAACAACCTTGGTCTGCTCGGTAGCGAACTGATTTCACGCCCCTATCTCACGCTGGGAATTATTTGCTGGTTTATTCTGCTGGCGCTGGCGGTGACCTCTTTTCAACGCATGCAGCGAAAACTGGGCAGACGCTGGCAAACCTTGCACAACGCGATTTATCTGGTCGCGATTTTGGCCCCAATTCACTACATATGGTCGGTAAAAATCCTTTCTCCCCAGCCTGTCATCTACGCGCTTTTCGCCCTGTTCCTGTTAGCCTGGCGCTATAAAAAGTTCATTAAATGGTGGCCGCGTTAGCCCCTGCGCTTCTCCGAACGTCTGCGAAAAATGGGGTCCACAGGCCGCACCCGATCAACTTCGCAGATAAGACCAGTATTTTGCTGCGAAATGCCACGAAACGGATATAATGCCCGGCTTTATTGCGATATGACGCTTCTTTTTTACTGTGACGGGTGACAAATGGAAAGCGGCAAGGTATTTTACGCGATGCCTCAATGATTGCGGGAGATGGCAGCAAGATGGCCGACAAATTACATATTCTGCTTTTGAACGGTCCCAACCTTAATCTGTTAGGGACGCGCGAGCCTGAAAAATACGGGGATGTCACCCTGGATCAGATCGTTTCCGATTTGAGCCATCAGGCAGACCAGCTGAATGTAAGATTAAGCCATATGCAATCCAATGCTGAATTTCAGCTTATTGATCGCATTCATGAGGCAAAAGGCAATGTGGATTATATCCTTATCAATCCTGCTGCGTTTACGCATACCAGCGTAGCATTACGTGATGCGCTGCTAGCGGTGAATATTCCCTTTATCGAAGTTCACCTGTCAAATGTGCACGGTCGCGAGCCTTTTCGCCATCACTCCTATTTTTCTGATGTCTCTGCTGGCGTCATTTGTGGGCTTGGCGCTGACGGTTACTCGTGGGCATTGCAAACGGCAGTAAAGCGCCTGTCTCATACTAATTAATCAAACTGAGTACGGAACCCCATTCATGGATATTCGTAAAATTAAAAAACTGATCGAACTGGTTGAAGAATCTGGCATTTCTGAGCTGGAAATCTCCGAAGGCGAAGAGTCTGTTCGCATCAGTCGCGCACCTGCAAATACCGGTTACCCAATGATGCAACAGGCTTATGCCGCGCCGGTTGCTCAACAGCCTGCTCTGGCGACAGCCGTTGCACCTGTTGCCGCCGTTGCAGAAGCCGCGCCTGCTGAGATCAGCGGCCACATCGTACGTTCACCAATGGTAGGGACCTTCTATCGCACACCAAGCCCGGATGCAAAAGCGTTCGTGGAAGTGGGTCAGAAAGTCAATGCAGGTGACACGCTGTGCATCGTTGAAGCCATGAAAATGATGAACCAGATTGAAGCGGATAAGTCTGGCGTTGTTAAAGCCATTCTGGTGGAAAGTGGTCAGCCGGTAGAATTTGACGAGCCACTTGTTGTCATCGAATAACGGGGCGAACCATGCTGGATAAAATTGTTATTGCTAACCGCGGTGAGATTGCGCTGCGCATTCTGCGTGCCTGTAAAGAACTGGGCATCAAGACTGTCGCGGTCCATTCAAGCGCGGATCGTGACCTGAAGCACGTGCTGCTGGCAGACGAAACGGTTTGCATCGGCCCGGCGCAGTCGGTCAAAAGTTACCTCAACATCCCGGCGCTGATTTCTGCCGCTGAGATCACCGGCGCGGTGGCGATTCACCCCGGCTACGGCTTCCTTTCTGAGAACGCCGATTTTGCTGAGCAGGTTGAGCGTTCTGGCTTTATCTTCGTCGGTCCGAAAGCCGATACCATTCGCCTGATGGGCGATAAAGTGTCCGCGATTACCGCGATGAAGAAAGCGGGCGTTCCTACCGTCCCCGGCTCCGATGGCTCGCTCACCGATGACATGGAAAAAAACCGTGCCTTCGCCAAGCGCATCGGCTATCCGGTTATTATCAAAGCCTCTGGCGGCGGCGGCGGTCGCGGCATGCGCGTTGTGCGTAGCGATAAAGATCTGGAACAATCCATCAACATGACGAAAGCGGAAGCCAAAGCGGCTTTCAACAACGACATGGTTTACATGGAAAAGTATCTGGAGAATCCACGCCATATCGAGATTCAGGTACTGGCCGACGGCCAGGGCAATGCCATTTATCTGGGCGAACGCGACTGTTCAATGCAGCGTCGTCACCAGAAGGTCGTGGAAGAAGCGCCAGCACCGGGGATCACGCCAGAATTGCGTTCCTTCATCGGTGAGCGTTGCACCCGAGCCTGTATTGATATTGGCTATCGCGGGGCAGGTACGTTTGAATTCCTGTATGAAAACGGCGAGTTCTATTTCATTGAAATGAACACCCGTATCCAGGTTGAGCATCCGGTTACCGAGATGATCACCGGCGTTGACCTGATTAAAGAGCAGCTGCGTATTGCTGCGGGTCAGCCGCTGTCAATCAAGCAGGAAGACGTGATTATTCGCGGTCATGCGGTCGAGTGCCGTATCAACGCGGAAGATCCGGTTAGCTTCCTGCCAAGCCCCGGCAAAATCACCCGCTTCCATGCGCCGGGTGGTTTTGGCGTGCGTTGGGAATCTCATATTTATGCCGGTTACAGCGTACCGCCTTATTATGACTCCATGATTGGCAAGTTAATCACCTACGGTGAAACCCGCGATATCGCCATTGCACGTATGAAAAATGCCCTGGCGGAGCTGATTATCGACGGTATCAAAACCAACATCGAACTGCAGATGAAAATCATGTCCGATGAGAACTTCCAGCAGGGTGGAACCAATATCCACTATCTGGAGAAAAAGCTTGGCCTGCACGAGAAGTAATCGCCACGCTGAGTCAGTCTGAGGCCGGATATTCCGGCCTTTTTCTTTTCCCGCTGGCGTTGAGGTCACACTATGGACGCGCGTTATTTACAGGCTCATAAAGAAGCTCGCTGGTCACTCTATCTGACGCTGGCCTGGTTAGCCGTCTGGGGCGGTTCTGCCTGGTTAGGGGGAAATGCCACTGGCCTGACCGGCTTACCTCGCTGGTTTGAGCTCTCCTGTCTTTTTGCCCCCCTACTGTTCATTTTTTTATGCTGGATGATGGTGCGTAAAATCTTCCGGAATATGTCGCTGGAGGATGAAAATGAATACTGAAATCATTCTTCCACTGCTGGCTTATCTGGCTGTTATCGCGGGCCTTTCCGTCTTTGCGATGCGAAAACAACGCCAGGGAAATTTCCTGACTGAGTATTTCCTGGGCAGCCGCTCAATGGGCGGATTTGTCCTGGCAATGACCATCACGACCACCTATATCAGTGCGAGCTCGTTTATCGGCGGGCCGGGTGCAGCTTATAAGTACGGCCTGGGCTGGGTGCTGCTGGCTATGGTACAGGTGCCTGCTGTCTGGCTGTCGTTAGGCGTGCTGGGTAAAAAGTTTGCCATTCTGGCGCGCAAGCACAACGCCGTGACCCTTAACGATATGCTCTATGCACGCTATGGCAGTACGCTGCTGGTCTGGTTAGCCAGCCTGAGCCTGCTGGTTGCCTTCGTGGGCGCGATGGCCGTGCAGTTTATTGGTGGCGCGCGTCTGCTGGAAACCGCTGCCGGGATCCCTTACGACACCGGCCTGCTGATCTTTGGCGGCACAATAGCGCTTTATACGGCCTTCGGCGGCTTCCGCGCCAGTGTGCTGAATGATGCGATGCAGGGCGTGGTGATGCTGATAGGCACGTTTTTACTGCTGTTTGCCGTTATTCACCACGCTGGCGGTATTCACTCGGCCGTCGATAAACTGCACGCCATCAATCCCAAGCTGCTGTCGCCGGAGGGGCCGGGCGATATTATTACGCCCACGTTCCTGAGCTCGTTTATCGTGCTGGTCTGCTTTGGCGTCATCGGCCTGCCGCACACCGCCGTTCGCTGTATCTCTTACAAGGACAGTAAAGCGGTACACCGGGCTATTGTGCTTGGCACCATTGTTGTTGTGCTCCTGATGCTGGGAATGCATCTGGCCGGGGCGCTCGGACGCGCGGTATTACCTGACCTGACCGTGCCGGACAGCGTTATCCCTACGCTGATGATCACCGTGCTACCACCACTGGCTGCCGGGCTGTTTTTAGCCGCGCCGATGGCGGCGATCATGTCCACTATCAATGCCCAGTTGCTGCAGGCCTCCGCTACGCTGGTGAAAGACCTCTACCTGCGCCTTGCACCGCAGCAAATCGATAATGAGCCGCGGTTGCGAATATTATCGGGGACGGTGACCTTTTTGCTGGGTGTCATACTGCTGTTTGTCGCCTGGCATCCGCCAGACATGATTATCTGGCTCAACCTACTGGCTTTTGGTGGTCTGGAAGCCGTGTTCTTATGGCCGCTGGTGCTGGGTTTATATTGGGAGCGCGCTAATGCCGCCGGCGCTGTCAGCGGCATGGTGGTGGGCGGAGGATGTTATGCCGTTCTGGCAACCTTTGGTCTGCAACTATGGGGTTTTCATCCCATTGTGCCGTCATTAATGTTAAGTCTGCTGGCGTTCCTGGTCGGCAACCTGTTTGGGCGCTTACCGCATGCGGTTGATGCACCACAACACTGAATTAAGAGAGACGTTATGCCTTGGATTCAAATCAAAATTAACAGTTCTGGCGCAAACGCGGAAGGACTGAGCGACGCGCTAATGGAAGTCGGTGCCGTGTCTGTGACCTTTCAGGACACAAACGATACGCCGGTATATGAACCTATGCCGGGTGAAACGCGTTTATGGGGTGATACCGACGTTATCGGATTGTTCGACGCTGAAAGCGACATGGATGGCGTGATTGCGGAACTGTCTCAACATCCGCTGCTCGGCGAGAATTTCCGTCACAAGATCGAGCAGATCGAAGACAAAGACTGGGAACGTGAATGGATGGAAAACTTCCATCCTATGCGGTTCGGTGAGCGTTTGTGGATCTGTCCAAGCTGGCGCGATGTACCCGACCCCGATGCCGTCAATGTGATGCTCGATCCCGGCCTGGCGTTCGGAACCGGCACGCACCCCACCACTTCACTGTGCCTGACGTGGCTCGACGGCCTGGATCTCGCGGGTAAAACCGTGATCGATTTTGGCTGCGGTTCAGGGATCCTGGCAATTGCGGCGCTTAAACTTGGGGCGGCGCAGGCTATTGGTATTGATATTGATCCCCAGGCGATCCAGGCCAGCCGCGACAACGCCGAGCGCAATGGGGTGGCCGATCGTTTATCCCTGTATCTGCCGCATCAGCAGCCGGAAAACCTGCAGGCTGATGTCGTGGTCGCGAATATCCTGGCCGGGCCGCTCCGCGAGCTGGCACCGCTTATTGGTGTCCTGCCTAAATCTGGCGGGCATCTTGGTTTGTCAGGCGTACTGGAGAGCCAGGCTGAAAGCGTCTGTGAAGCTTACAGGACGCATTTTGCGCTCGATCCCGTTGCAGTCAAGGAAGAGTGGTGTCGTATTACAGGCGTTAAAACCGCTTAGCCTTTCAGGCATTGCAGCTACCAACAGCAGCCCTGGCGGATCGGTAGGGCTGTTAAACATTCGTTACTGTCCGTTCAGTGTTTCACCCAGAGCCGCGATTGCAATCGGCTGAGGCTAAACCCTCCTGTGGCGCAGTCTTTGTGGTTGATAAAACCGCTGCTTGTATCGTTAATCACGGTATGTGACGTTTTTTATCTGGTGAATACCGAATCTTCGTCGGAAAAACCTTTGTTCACAAAATAAACACAAACACTTAATCTACTGATTTATCTTGTTATTTATCCTTATCAACAGGGTCCGGGCAGGATAAAAGCGGTTTTCTTGTGAATTGTTCAAAGTTTGGCCTTTCATCTTCATAAAAAAATGCGTAATATACGCCGCCTTGCAGACACAGTATGGCATTACGACTTCATGCGCATTGGAAACCTCCAGCTGAGAAATCGACTGATTGCAGCGCCGATGGCCGGTATTACCGACAGGCCTTTCAGAACGCTTTGTCACGAGATGGGTGCAGGAATGGCGGTTTCTGAGATGTTGTCATCGAACCCCGAAGTCTGGGCCAGTGACAAATCTCGTTTACGCATGGTGCACAGTGATGAACCCGGCATTCGTGCCGTCCAGATTGCAGGCTGTGATCCCAGTGAGATGGCCCAGGCTGCACGTATTAATGTTGATGCTGGTGCACAGGTTATTGATATTAATATGGGTTGCCCGGCGAAAAAGGTGAACCGCAAAATGGCGGGCTCCGCCTTACTGCAGTATCCCTCAGTAGTAGAGTCAATTCTCTCTGCCGTGGTAAATGCTGTTGATGTCCCGGTAACGCTGAAAATCCGTACCGGATGGGATCCAGAAAACAGAAACTGTGTCGCGATTGCCCAATTGGCTGAACGCTGTGGCATTCAGGCTTTGACGATACATGGCCGCACTCGTGCCTGCCTGTTCAACGGAGACGCTGAATACGACAGTATTCGGACAGTTAAGCAGAGTGTTTCTATTCCGATTATCGCGAATGGAGACATAACTGACCCGCATAAAGCCAGAGCAGTGCTCGACTACACCGGAGCCGATGCTCTGATGATAGGACGTGCTGCTCAGGGAAGACCGTGGATCTTCCGGGAAATCCAGCATTATCTGGACACTGGGGAGCTGCTTGCCCCGCTGCCACTGGCAGAGGTCAAGCGTTTGCTTGTTTCGCATATACGTGAGCTGCACGACTTTTACGGTTCAGGCAAGGGATACCGTATAGCGCGAAAGCACGTCTCCTGGTATCTCCAGGAACATGCCCCAAATGACCAGTTTCGGCGCACATTCAACGCCATTGAGGATGCCAGCGAACAGCTGGAGGCGTTGGAGGCATACTTCGAAAATCTTGCGTAACGAAATAAAGAGCTGAAAGAACTATGTTCGAACAACGCGTAAATTCTGACGTACTGACCGTTTCTACCGTTAACTCACAGGATCAGGTAACTCAAAAACCTTTGCGTGATTCGGTTAAACAGGCACTGAAGAACTATTTTGCTCAACTGAATGGTCAGGATGTTAGTGACCTGTATGAGCTGGTTTTGGCTGAAGTCGAGCAGCCTCTGTTGGACATGGTGATGCAGTATACCCGTGGCAACCAGACCCGTGCTGCCCTGATGATGGGTATCAACCGCGGTACGCTGCGTAAGAAACTGAAAAAATACGGCATGAACTGATTCAGGTTCAGGCCGTTAATCTCGCCAGCCTCAGGGCTGGCGTTTTTATTTGTGCCCTGACACACAAATTGTTTTAAAATTTGTGAAACAGTTGCGTCAAATATGGTAACTGTAGTTGCAGTCGCCAGCGTGATTTTTAACGGGCTGCCTTTTTCACATCGTCCTCATTTCCATCCCTGTTTTTTCCCGTTTCCAGCCTCTCAGCCCCGCTATAGCGGCCTTGTGTGAGCCTGCTTTACTTTTTTCGCAACGAGCACCCTGCTTGCAGTCAGCACATGCAACGCTGCTCACAATGTTGCTAAATAGTGAAACATTTTGCACTAAATGTGATCCCTACGACTCGAAATGCTTCCTTTTGGTGCGTCATATTAACGCAGCCTTCCAGATAATTCAGATTATTACCCGATCTTTCAGGTGACTTCAGGATTCTGCAAACCTGGCACTGGCTTTGCAAAGTCGTGGGGGGCCGTTCGCCACAGACAGGACGCACAATAAAGTGCGCAATACATAACAACACAACATGACATGCCACACAGGATGCTTTATGAAAAAGATGATGCTCTCTACTCTGGTTGCTGCGGCTTCTCTGCTTGCCGTTGCTCAGCAGGCCCACGCAGGCCCTACACTCGATGCGATTAAAAAGAAAGGCTTCATTCAGTGTGGGATCAGCGATGGCCTGCCAGGGTTCTCTTATGCGGATGCCAGTGGCAAATTTACCGGCCTTGATGTGGATATCTGTCGTGCTGCCGCGGCTGCCGTATTTGGCGACGCCACAAAAGTGAAGTACACCCCGCTGACGGCAAAAGAGCGTTTTACCGCGCTGCAGTCCGGCGAAGTCGACGTGCTTTCTCGCAATACCACCTGGACCTCATCACGTGACGGCGGCATGGGCTTCATGTTTACCGGCGTCAACTACTACGACGGCATTGGCTTCCTGACCCACAAGAAAGCGGGTCTCAAGAGCGCGAAAGAACTCGACGGTGCGACCGTCTGTATTCAGGCGGGCACCGATACCGAGCTGAACGTCGCTGACTTCTTTAAAGCCAACAAAATGCAGTACACGCCGGTCACCTTCGATCGCTCTGATGAATCCGCTAAGGCACTGGACAGCGGCCGTTGCGACACGCTGGCCTCTGACCAGTCTCAGCTGTACGCCCTGCGCATTAAATTAGGTAAACCAGACGACTTTATCGTCCTGCCTGAAGTGATTTCTAAAGAACCACTGGGGCCGCTTGTACGTCGCGGTGATGATGACTGGTTCACCATTGTTAAGTGGTCGCTTTTCGCCATGCTGAACGCTGAAGAGATGGGTATCAACTCCAAAAACGTTGATGAAATGACGGCTAAACCGGCAACACCTGATATGGCTCACCTGCTGGGCGCTGAAGGTGATTTCGGCAAAGATTTGAAGCTGGATAACAAATGGGCTTACAACATCATTAAACAGGTAGGTAACTATCAGGAAAGTTTTGATCGCAACGTCGGTAAAGACAGTCCGTTAAAAATCGCTCGTGGCCAGAATGCACTCTGGAATCAGGGCGGTATTCAGTACGCGCCACCGGTACGTTAATCGCGCCTCAACCCGTCGGGCACCGTTTTCTACGGTGCCCCAGCAAAGCTTTTGTTATTGAGGTTTAAACATGTCACAACGCCCAACCGTGAAAAGGGATTTTTCGTTCGGTAATCCCACGGTTCGAGCCTGGCTTTACCAGATAGTTGCGATCATTATTGTAGTTGCTGTGGTGGGCTACCTTATCCACAACACCGTTATCAATCTCGCTAATCGCGGTATTACTTCCGGGTTTGGTTTTCTGGAGCGCAATGCTGGTTTCGGCATTGTTCAGCATCTTATTGACTACACTGAGGGTGACACCTACGCACGCGTCTTTCTGGTCGGGCTGACCAATACGTTACTGGTTTCGGCACTCTGTATTGTTTTTGCATCTGTTCTGGGTTTTTTTATCGGGCTGGCACGCCTGTCAGATAACTGGTTACTGCGTAAAATCGCCAATATCTATATTGAAACTTTCCGCAATATTCCTCCCTTACTCCAGATCTTCTTTTGGTATTTTGCGGTATTACGTAACCTGCCCGGCCCCCGTCAGGCGCTCAATGCTTTCGATCTGGCCTTCGTCAGCAACCGTGGCCTGTATGTGCCCTGGCCGACCTATGCACCGGGAAGCTGGCCATTTGTTATTGCCCTCGTTTTGGCTGTTGTCGCGAGTTATGCCCTGTTCCGCTTCAACCGTCAGCATCAGCTTAAAACCGGTCAATTTCGTCGCACCTGGCCTGTCGCCATTTTGATGTTGTTACTCTTTCCCTTCATTGCACATCTGGGCTTTGGCGCAGCCATGCATTGGGACATTCCTGAGTTACGCGGCTTTAACTTTAGGGGCGGTTTCGTCATGATTCCTGAGCTGGCGGCACTGACGCTGGCGCTGTCGATTTATACCTCCTCGTTTATTGCGGAAGTCATTCGATCAGGTATTCAGGCTGTGCCCTATGGGCAGCATGAGGCGGCCCGCTCGCTGGGATTACCCAATCCGGTCACCTTGCGTCAGGTTATTATCCCTCAGGCGATGCGCGTGATCATTCCTCCCCTTACCAGCCAGTATCTGAATATTGTGAAGAACTCTTCTCTGGCTGCGGCAATTGGCTATCCCGATATGGTGTCGTTGTTTGCCGGAACGGTCCTGAATCAGACCGGCCAGGCCATCGAAACCATTGCTATCACCATGAGCGTCTATCTGATTATCAGCCTGCTGATTTCAATGTTGATGAACTTCTACAACCGCAAAATCGCGCTGGTTGAGCGTTAAGAGAACGGGATAACTATGTCTGTCACTACACACGAAACACCGCAGATAGCCTCATCACCGCTGAGCCGGGCCTGGCTGTGGGCGCGCAAAAATCTGTTTTCAGGGTGGTTTAATACCTGTCTGACGCTGCTTTGCATCTGGCTTATCTGGCATGTGATTCCACCTGCTCTGAACTGGCTGATCTTCGATGCAAACTGGTTCGGCACAACACGCGCAGACTGTACGAAAGAGGGGGCATGTTGGGTCTTTATTCATGCCCGCTTTGGCCAGTTTATGTATGGGCTTTATCCACATGAACTGCGCTGGCGCATCAACCTGGCGCTGGTCATTGGGCTGGCATCCATTGTGCCGATGTTTATTAAACGGCTGCCTTATCGTGGACGCTACATTGCCGCATGGGCAGTATGCTATCCCCTTGTTGTCTGGTTTCTGTTATATGGCGGTTTCTTAGGGCTGGACCGGGTGGAAACCCGTCAATGGGGTGGGCTTACACTGACGCTGATCATTGCATCCGTTGGTATCGCTGGCGCCTTACCGCTGGGGATTTTACTGGCGCTGGGACGACGCTCCCGGATGCCAGTGGTGCGAACGCTGTCAGTGATTTTTATTGAGTTCTGGCGCGGCGTGCCGCTGATAACCGTGCTGTTTATGTCTTCGGTCATGTTGCCGTTGTTTATGGCAGAAGGAACGACCATCGACAAACTGGTGCGTGCACTGGTTGGCGTGATCTTGTTCCAGTCGGCTTATGTGGCAGAGGTGGTACGTGGTGGACTGCAAGCCTTGCCTAAGGGGCAGTATGAAGCTGCTGAATCGCTGGCTCTGGGATACTGGAAGACGCAAATGCTGGTCATCCTTCCGCAGGCCTTAAAGCTGACTATTCCAGGACTGGTGAATACCATTATCGCGTTATTCAAAGATACCAGCCTGGTCATCATTATTGGTTTATTCGATCTGTTTAGTAGCGTGCAGCAGGCTACCGTCGATCCCGCCTGGCTAGGCATGTCTACTGAAGGCTATGTCTTTGCCGCGCTGGTCTACTGGATTTTCTGTTTTAGCATGTCACGTTACAGCCAGTATCTGGAAAAACGTTTTCACACCGGGCGCAAATCGCACTGAGGTTTCTATGACACAAATAATAACTGATTCAACCAATGCGATGATTTCGCTGGAAAATGTGAACAAGTGGTACGGGCAATTCCATGTGCTGAAAGATATTAATCTTCAGGTTAAACCCCAGGAACGTATCGTCTTGTGTGGACCATCAGGTTCAGGCAAATCCACCACAATTCGCTGCATCAACCATCTTGAAGAACACCAGAAGGGCCGTATTGTGGTTGATGGTATTCATTTGAATGATGATGTGCGCAACATTGAGCGGGTCCGTACCGAGGTCGGTATGGTGTTTCAACATTTTAACCTTTTCCCTCATCTTACCGTTTTGCAGAACTGCACGCTGGCGCCCATGTGGGTGCGTAAAATTGCCAAAAAGGAAGCCGAAGAGCTTGCTATGCACTACCTCAAGCGTGTTCGTATTGAGGAACATGCGCATAAGTTTCCCGGCCAGCTTTCTGGGGGACAGCAGCAGCGCGTAGCTATCGCACGTTCGCTATGCATGAAGCCTAAAATCATGCTGTTTGATGAGCCGACCTCTGCTCTGGATCCAGAGATGGTGAAGGAAGTGCTCGATACGATGATTGGACTGGCCGAAGATGGTATGACAATGCTTTGTGTGACGCACGAAATGGGCTTTGCCCGTACGGTAGCCGACAGAGTGATCTTTATGGATCGCGGTGAGATCGTGGAAGTCGCTCCTCCGCAGGAGTTTTTTGCTAATCCTCGGTCAGAGCGTACCCGCGCTTTCCTGTCCCAGGTTATCCACTAACCCCTCTTATCTCTCCCCGCATCTTCGTCTACGACGGAGGTGCGGTTTCCCCCCATGACGCTCAGCATAATATTCTTCTGCTACGCGAATAATCGCACTGCGTTAACTGTGGTTGCACAATGCCTCAGCTGCCAGCATTGCTTATAATCGCGTTTCATTACGCTAACAACCCTGTTTGAGCTCAGTTGCCCGGTTTTTAGCCGGCGTTTTATTGATATGGAAAGGAGCATTCGAAAGTTTTCAGTGCCCAAAGGGGGCCTTCCGCGCGCCATAATCGGCTCAGTATTGGCTTTTTACCGCGTTGCAGACGTAAAAAAGCCCCGCACTTTCGTACGGGGCTTTTCTGTTTGATGCCTGGCAGTTCCCTACTCTCGCATGGGGAGACCCCACACTACCATCGGCGCTACGGCGTTTCACTTCTGAGTTCGGCATGGGGTCAGGTGGGACCACCGCGCTACAGCCGCCAGGCAAATTCTTTATTTGCCGAACTCTAGCCATATATAACTGGTGCTGATACCCAGAGTCGAACTGGGGACCTCACCCTTACCAAGGGTGCGCTCTACCAACTGAGCCATATCAGCACGCAACAGGTACTCCCGGCACTGTTATGCTGATGCTCGGGTCTTTCAATTTGATGCCTGGCAGTTCCCTACTCTCGCATGGGGAGACCCCACACTACCATCGGCGCTACGGCGTTTCACTTCTGAGTTCGGCATGGGGTCAGGTGGGACCACCGCGCTACAGCCGCCAGGCAAATTCTGTTTCCCGCACCGCCCTCGCAGGCCGCACGGTTTTATCCGGTAAACAATGCTGAAAATTTAAATCGTCTCTCAACCAAAACGCCTCTGGCGTTGTAAGGTTAAGCCTCACGGGTCATTAGTACCGGTAAGCTCAACGCATCGCTGCGCTTACACACCCGGCCTATCAACGTCGTCGTCTTCAACGTCCCTTCAGGAGCCTTAAAGGCTCAGGGAGAACTCATCTCGGGGCAAGTTTCGTGCTTAGATGCTTTCAGCACTTATCTTTTCCGCACTTAGCTACCGGGCAGTGCCACTGGCGTGACAACCCGGACACCAGCGGTGCGTTCACTCCGGTCCTCTCGTACTAGGAGCAACCCCCCTCAATTCTCCAGCGCCCACGGCAGATAGGGACCGAACTGTCTCACGACGTTCTAAACCCAGCTCGCGTACCACTTTAAACGGCGAACAGCCGTACCCTTGGGACCTACTTCAGCCCCAGGATGTGATGAGCCGACATCGAGGTGCCAAACACCGCCGTCGATATGAACTCTTGGGCGGTATCAGCCTGTTATCCCCGGAGTACCTTTTATCCGTTGAGCGATGGCCCTTCCATTCAGAACCACCGGATCACTATGACCTGCTTTCGCACCTGCTCGAGCCGTCACTCTCGCAGTCAAGCTGGCTTATGCCATTGCACTAACCTCCTGATGTCCGACCAGGATTAGCCAACCTTCGTGCTCCTCCGTTACGCTTTGGGAGGAGACCGCCCCAGTCAAACTACCCACCAGACACTGTCCGCAGCCCGGATTACGGGCCTACGTTAGAACACCAAACATTAAAGGGTGGTATTTCAAGGCCGGCTCCACGCAGACTGGCGTCCACGCTTCAAAGCCTCCCACCTATCCTACACATCAAGGCTCAGTGTTCAGTGTCAAGCTGTAGTAAAGGTTCACGGGGTCTTTCCGTCTTGCCGCGGGTACACTGCATCTTCACAGCGATTTCAATTTCACTGAGTCTCGGGTGGAGACAGCCTGGCCATCATTACGCCATTCGTGCAGGTCGGAACTTACCCGACAAGGAATTTCGCTACCTTAGGACCGTTATAGTTACGGCCGCCGTTTACCGGGGCTTCGATCAAGAGCTTCTCCTTGCGGATAACCCCATCAATTAACCTTCCGGCACCGGGCAGGCGTCACACCGTATACGTCCACTTTCGTGTTTGCACAGTGCTGTGTTTTTAATAAACAGTTGCAGCCAGCTGGTATCTTCGACTGGCTTCAGCTCCGGGAGCAAGTCCCTTCACCTACGCGCCAGCGTGCCTTCTCCCGAAGTTACAGCACCATTTTGCCTAGTTCCTTCACCCGAGTTCTCTCAAGCGCCTTGGTATTCTCTACCTGACCACCTGTGTCGGTTTGGGGTACGATTTTGTGTTACCTGATGCTTAGAGGCTTTTCCTGGAAGCAGGGCATTTATCACTTCAGCACCGTAGTGCCTCGTCGTCACGCCTCAGTGTAAAGTGAACCGGATTTGCCTGGAACACACACCTACACGCTTAAACCGGGACAACCGTCGCCCGGCTGATATAGCCTTCTCCGTCCCCCCTTCGCAGTAACACCAAGTACAGGAATATTAACCTGTTTCCCATCGACTACGCCTTTCGGCCTCGCCTTAGGGGTCGACTCACCCTGCTCCGATTAACGTTGAACAGGAACCCTTGGTCTTCCGGCGACAAGGTTTTTCACCTTGTTTATCGTTACTTATGTCAGCATTCGCACTTCTGATACCTCCAGCATGCCTCACAGCACACCTTCGACGGCTTACAGAACGCTCCCCTACCCAACAACACATAGTGTCGCTGCCGCAGCTTCGGTGCATGGTTTAGCCCCGTTACATCTTCCGCGCAGGCCGACTCGACCAGTGAGCTATTACGCTTTCTTTAAATGATGGCTGCTTCTAAGCCAACATCCTGGCTGTCTGGGCCTTCCCACATCGTTTCCCACTTAACCATGACTTTGGGACCTTAGCTGGCGGTCTGGGTTGTTTCCCTCTTCACGACGGACGTTAGCACCCGCCGTGTGTCTCCCGTGATAACATTCTCCGGTATTCGCAGTTTGCATCGGGTTGGTAAGCCGGGATGGCCCCCTAGCCGAAACAGTGCTCTACCCCCGGAGATGAGTTCACGAGGCGCTACCTAAATAGCTTTCGGGGAGAACCAGCTATCTCCCGGTTTGATTGGCCTTTCACCCCCAGCCACAGGTCATCCGCTAATTTTTCAACATTAGTCGGTTCGGTCCTCCAGTTAGTGTTACCCAACCTTCAACCTGCCCATGGCTAGATCACCGGGTTTCGGGTCTATACCCTGCAACTTAACGCCCAGTTAAGACTCGGTTTCCCTGCGGCTCCCCTATACGGTTAACCTTGCTACAGAATATAAGTCGCTGACCCATTATACAAAAGGTACGCAGTCACCCCCATAAAGAAGGCTCCCACTGCTTGTACGTACACGGTTTCAGGTTCTGTTTCACTCCCCTCGCCGGGGTTCTTTTCGCCTTTCCCTCACGGTACTGGTTCACTATCGGTCAGTCAGGAGTATTTAGCCTTGGAGGATGGTCCCCCCATATTCAGACAGGATACCACGTGTCCCGCCTTACTCATCGAACTCACAGCCTGTGCACCTTTGTGTACGGGAGTATCACCCTGTACCCTGCGACTTTCCAGACGCTTCCACTGATGCACAAGCTGGTGATGGTTCTGGGCTCCTCCCCGTTCGCTCGCCGCTACTGGGGGAATCTCGGTTGATTTCTTTTCCTCGGGGTACTTAGATGTTTCAGTTCCCCCGGTTCGCCTCATACAGCTATGTATTCACTGCATGATAGTGTGTCGGAACACACTGGGTTTCCCCATTCGGGTATCGCCGGTTGTAGCGGTTCATATCACCTTACCGGCGCTTATCGCAGATTAGCACGCCCTTCATCGCCTCTGACTGCCAGGGCATCCACCGTGTACGCTTAGTCGCTTAACCTCACAACCCACAGGCGTTTATCTGTTTTACCGTAACGGCTTCACAGTTAGCTTGTAAGCTGTAAGCTTTTGAGAGACTCGAACGCGTTGTACTGTGTTCCTTATTACGGAGGAACACGACAATGCGTCGTTTCAAATTTTCAGCTTGTTCCGGATTGTTAAAGAGCAGAATACTTCGCAGCACACCGTTGCCGGTACGCTCTGAAGTATTTTCAGAAAAAATACAGTAGTGAGTATGGTGGAGCTAAGCGGGATCGAACCGCTGACCTCCTGCGTGCAAGGCAGGCGCTCTCCCAGCTGAGCTATAGCCCCATACAGTTACTGCAGAGACCACTACTACCACTCAACCGAGTAAACATCCTTCATCAAGAAGGATGCCATTTCGTCTCAGGCAAGGCATGCGGAAGGGACGTTTACGTCTGTAAACGACCGCGCGCATAACGCAGCATAAGAAGAAATTTGGTAGGCCTGAGTGGACTTGAACCACCGACCTCACCCTTATCAGGGGTGCGCTCTAACCACCTGAGCTACAAGCCTGTAGAGGTTTTTTCTGCTCGTGACTTTCTATCAGACAATCTGTGTGAGCACTTCGCGGGAAAGTATCTTCAGGTAAGGAGGTGATCCAACCGCAGGTTCCCCTACGGTTACCTTGTTACGACTTCACCCCAGTCATGAATCACAAAGTGGTAAGCGCCCTCCCGAAGGTTAAGCTACCTACTTCTTTTGCAACCCACTCCCATGGTGTGACGGGCGGTGTGTACAAGGCCCGGGAACGTATTCACCGTGGCATTCTGATCCACGATTACTAGCGATTCCGACTTCACGGAGTCGAGTTGCAGACTCCGATCCGGACTACGACGCACTTTATGAGGTCCGCTTGCTCTCGCGAGGTCGCTTCTCTTTGTATGCGCCATTGTAGCACGTGTGTAGCCCTACTCGTAAGGGCCATGATGACTTGACGTCATCCCCACCTTCCTCCGGTTTATCACCGGCAGTCTCCTTTGAGTTCCCGACCGAATCGCTGGCAACAAAGGATAAGGGTTGCGCTCGTTGCGGGACTTAACCCAACATTTCACAACACGAGCTGACGACAGCCATGCAGCACCTGTCTCACGGTTCCCGAAGGCACTAAGGCATCTCTGCCAAATTCCGTGGATGTCAAGAGTAGGTAAGGTTCTTCGCGTTGCATCGAATTAAACCACATGCTCCACCGCTTGTGCGGGCCCCCGTCAATTCATTTGAGTTTTAACCTTGCGGCCGTACTCCCCAGGCGGTCGACTTAACGCGTTAGCTCCGGAAGCCACTCCTCAAGGGAACAACCTCCAAGTCGACATCGTTTACGGCGTGGACTACCAGGGTATCTAATCCTGTTTGCTCCCCACGCTTTCGCACCTGAGCGTCAGTCTTCGTCCAGGGGGCCGCCTTCGCCACCGGTATTCCTCCAGATCTCTACGCATTTCACCGCTACACCTGGAATTCTACCCCCCTCTACGAGACTCAAGCCTGCCAGTTTCAAATGCAGTTCCCAGGTTAAGCCCGGGGATTTCACATCTGACTTAACAGACCGCCTGCGTGCGCTTTACGCCCAGTAATTCCGATTAACGCTTGCACCCTCCGTATTACCGCGGCTGCTGGCACGGAGTTAGCCGGTGCTTCTTCTGCGGGTAACGTCAATCGACGCGGTTATTAACCACATCGCCTTCCTCCCCGCTGAAAGTACTTTACAACCCGAAGGCCTTCTTCATACACGCGGCATGGCTGCATCAGGCTTGCGCCCATTGTGCAATATTCCCCACTGCTGCCTCCCGTAGGAGTCTGGACCGTGTCTCAGTTCCAGTGTGGCTGGTCATCCTCTCAGACCAGCTAGGGATCGTCGCCTAGGTGGGCCGTTACCCCGCCTACTAGCTAATCCCATCTGGGTTCATCCGATAGTGAGAGGCCCGAAGGTCCCCCTCTTTGGTCTTGCGACGTTATGCGGTATTAGCCACCGTTTCCAGTGGTTATCCCCCTCTATCGGGCAGATCCCCAGACATTACTCACCCGTCCGCCACTCGTCACCCGAGGAGCAAGCTCCTCTGTGCTACCGTCCGACTTGCATGTGTTAGGCCTGCCGCCAGCGTTCAATCTGAGCCATGATCAAACTCTTCAATTTAAAGTTTGATTTGCTGAAACCAGTTCAGCGGTGCTCATCTGTAAAACGTCATAATGAATTTCATTATGTGTTCACTCGTGAGGCTTTGATATTTTTTACGTCCGGAGACGCTGATATCAATCCTGCGAGTGCCCACACAGATTGTCTGATAAATTGTTAAAGAGCAGTGCGAACAGCGGGTTAACCGTCTGTCGCGAGGTGGCGTATATTACGCTTTCCTCCTTCAGAGTCAACCTCTTTTTCAGAAGTTTTTCTCTGGCGGCTCAGTTGCCTGAACCTCTCAACACCGCATTCCGTAAGCCGTTGTGCCGTGTCGATGGAGGCGCATTATAGGGATCCGATTTAATTGCACAACCCTTTTTTTGGATCTTTTTACTGACTGCCGAGAAAACATTCATATTGATTAGATCACCAACGATCCGGCGCAAAATCCCCTTGCCAGTTGGTCACAATCGCATCAGGCTGCCGGTAAACACAGTAAAGGAGAGCACAATGACTGTAGCGTTACGTCCTTATAAACATCTCTTCCCGCAGTTGGGTCTGCGCGTCATGGTTGATCCCACCAGCGTTGTGGCGGGTGACGTAATCATGGAAGACGATGTCGGTATCTGGCCTCTGGTGGCTATTCGTGGTGATGTGAACCAGGTTCGCATCGGCGCCCGCACCAATATTCAGGATGGTAGCGTGCTGCATGTTACCCATAAGTCTGATGCTAATCCTGCAGGTTTCCCACTGGTGATCGGTGAGGATGTTACTGTCGGACATAAAGCCATGCTGCACGGTTGTACTATTGGCAATCGCGTACTGGTTGGAATGGGGTCAATTGTGCTGGATGGCGTGATTGTTGAGGATGACGTTCTGATTGGTGCCGGGAGCCTGGTTCCTCCCGGTAAGCGGCTGGAAAGTGGTTATCTTTATGTAGGCAGTCCGGTCAAACAGATCCGACCGCTGAATGAAAAAGAAATAGCAGGATTGCTCTACTCTGCCAGCAACTATGTCAGTTGGAAGAACGACTACCTGGCCGGCGACAGCCAGATCCATCCTTCATTATCGACCTGATCGTTACGGATACAGTCTTCCGCCTGATCTTCCAAATCCCAGCGATGGTCACGAAACAGTGCCATCGCATCCCCTTCCCCGAATTGTTGGTGTAAAGCCGTCACACTGATGGCACAGGTTAGCCCCATGCCATTGACCAAAACAGGGAAACAGACAGCCATTAATGTCGTATCCAGCGTTTCACGATCTGGAAACTGGATAGCCTGATTCACGACGACAGCTCCGCTTTCAATGACGCGATCACCGGCGCAATTTCCGGCATGATGCCATGCCATAAATGAAATGCATGCGCGGCTTGCCCCACCAGCATGCCTAATCCATCCGCAAGATGCGATGAACCCTGTTGTTGGCACCAGCGCAGAAAAGCGGTTAATCCGTTCTGATAAAACATGTCATAGCAGTGTAAATCAGCATGGATTAATGATGAGGGTAATGGCGGCACATCGCCATTAATGCCACTCGATGTCGCGTTAATCAGTAAATCAAATTGTTTACCACTCAGCGCATTAAATGAACATGCACTCACCGCCCCATACTGTCCGAACGCCTTTGCCATGCTTTGGGCACTCGCAGCCGTGCGGTTGACTAGCGTAATCGTCGTTCCCAGAGAAAGCAGAGGCAGGATCACGCCACGCGCTGCCCCACCAGCCCCCATCAGTAAGACACGATCGCCTGGTTTGATCATCGACAGACGCTGAAGATCGCTGACTAAACCAATGCCGTCCGTATTGTCGCCAAGAATCTGTCCGTCCGGGCACTTTTTCAACGTGTTAACCGCCCCCGAGGTAGAAGCCCGCTCGGTCAGTTGATCGGCATATTCCCAGGCCTGCTGCTTGAAAGGTAACGTGATATTTGCGCCCGCTCCGCCTTGGGCAAAAAACGTCGTAACCGCCTCGGGGAAACTATCCACAGGCGCTTCAATACGATCATATTGAAGGGTGATCCCCGTTTGTCTGGCAAAAGCCTGATGGATTTGCGGCGACTTACTGTGGCTTATTGGGTGACCAAAAACGGCAAAATGTATCATCTGCTAACCCTGCCGTATCTGGTTGCCGCTGATGACGTCGCGGATCTCGGAAGGATTTAACCTGCCTCCCGTGTTCCCGTTGAGCACGGGGAACGCCGGACCAAACTGCCGTTTGACTTCATCTACTGTGCGACAGGGCGGCTGCCCTGAAAGATTCGCACTGGTTGACACCAGAGGCTTGCCAAACGCCCGGCACAACGCCTGAACGTCAGGATGATCGCTGACGCGAATAGCCAGAGAATCGAATTGTCCGGTTAACCAACGCGGCGTATGCGGTGCCGCAGGCACGACAAAGGTGACCGGGCCGGGCCAGCAGGCAAACATACGTTCACGCTGCATCGCCGTTAACACGTGATCGGAAACGTAGGGCATGAGCTGGCCATAATCAGCCGCTATCAGAATCAATCCTTTTTCCACGGGCCGCCGTTTCAACGCCAACAGCGCCATGACGGCGGATTCATTATCAGGATCGCAGCCCAGGCCGAATACCGCTTCTGTAGGGTAAGCAATGACTGCATGTTGCTTCAGATGGTTCACACAATCCTGGAGTGAGCCGGAAACTGGTTGATTTTGCATGATGATGTCTTACGTCTCTTCAATGATAGCTTTGCCACAACGTTTACTGGCGCAAAAAAGCCGGGTGCCTTGCGTGGTCTTTTTTTCAACTAAAAGTGGAAATTCACAATGCGGACAACGCCCGGCCACGGGTGTCAGGTTGACGGCAAACTGGCAGGCTGGATAGCGATCACAGGAATGAAACGTTTTACCAAAACGCGATCGCCGCTGTACCAGTTTACCCTGCTGACACTGCGGGCAATCGAGAGTCGTCTCATCAGGTTTATCGATCGTTTCTGTGTAATCACATTCTGGATAATGGCTACAGCCAATGAACATACCAAAACGGCCCTGGCGTAATACTTTATCTGCGCCACATTGCGGGCAGGCGTGACCTTCCAGAACTTTCACAACATGCCCGTCGGCCTGGTTGCCCAGGGGCCGAATGTAATCGCAGGCAGGGTAGTTTGCACAGCCCAAAAAAGGACCGTGTTTTCCTGAACGTATAACAAGTTCTGCCCCGCAAGCGGGGCAGGGATCCTGTTTACGCACAGTGAAGAGTGCGGTTTTACTCATAACGATAATGCATCAGTGAAATTTAATGCAGCATACCTTCGTTGACGTCGAATAACAGTTCTTCCATTTGTTGGTAGGCATTTTCACATCCAGGGATGTTAAAAAGCACCATCAACACCACCCATTTAAGATCCTCAAGATCGAAATCAAGAGTATCAAGCGCCATGACACGTTCAATGACCATTTCTCGTGTTTCAAGGCTCAATACCTGAATTTGTTCCAGGAAGAGCAGGAAACCGCGGCTTTCGGCATCTAAACGCTTGCTCTCTTCATCTGTATAGATGCGCATGGAGAGCGGATCATTTGCCAGTAAAATTGGTGCGACCAGACCTTCCTGGTAGTCTGCCAATTTTTCTAACCAGTTCAACGCGTTATAAATGTCTTCGCGATGAAAACCGGCATCCGTCAAGTCATCTGTCAATCTGTCCTGATCAACACCCATTTCTGCTTCGTTGTGGATATAGGTCTCAAACAAGTACATGAGTACGTCGAACATGGCATGCCCTCCTCAATCGGACATAGCCGCCGGGTACAGCTGCGATCCATCCTGCTAACTCCAGTTCCAGCAACTGAGCTGTAATAACTGGCACAGGTTGGCCGGCACGTTCAGCGACAACGTCAACAGGTGTAACCTCATCACCTACGTTAGCCAACAGCTCGGCAAATGGCAATGGAGCATCGTCACTGGCATCAGAATAAATTTCGTCTGATTGTGTAACAGGTAACCAGTTAAGCATAGCGCGTAAATCTTCAATGATGTTATTAGGATGTGCCACCAGCATTGCTCCCTGCTGAATCAACCAGTTTGTTCCCTCACTGCCGCTGTTGCCCAATGCTCCAGGCAAGGCATAAACAGCGCGATTTTGCTCTAATGCGTAACGGGCTGTGACTAATGAACCACTCTTTAATGACGCTTCAATGACTAACACGCCCTGGCTTAATCCGCTGATAATCCGGTTTCTGCGTGGAAACCGGTGTGCCAGAGGAAGTGCATCAAGCGGAAACTCGGATATCACCGCGCCCCCCTGCTCGACAATTTCCTGAGCCAGCGCAACATGCCTCCTGGGATAGAGGTGGGCCAGTCCGCTGCCCAGTACCGCAACGGTTTTCCCCCTCACGTTCAGCGCAGCACGATGTGCAACACCATCAATACCGAGAGCCAGGCCGCTGGTGATGGTGAAGCCACTGAGCGACAACGCCTGTGTGAACACGTCACACCAGTAACGACCGGAGTGAGAGCACTGGCGGCTGCCCACCACCGCCAGCTGCGATGTACCCAGAACGGAAGGATCGCCCTTTACATACAGCAAAGGAGGAAAACAGCTGATTTCAGTGAGCTGAGCGGGATAAAGCGGATCAAGGGCGGTAATCAAATGATGTAACGGGCTTTGCGACAGCCACTTGTTTACCGTTTTCAGCCAACCCGGGGAGAGATGATGGTAATGGTGGCGCTGTGAAACCTCTAATCCATTCTGGGTCAACACATCGTCAACATCTTTGCCTTCAGACAGTTGCTGTGCCGCCTTTAACCAACGCCTGCCGGTTAAGCCCGGTATAGTGCCCAGCCGCAGTAATTGCTCCCGTTTTCTCATCTTCAAAGCCCTCTGACAAGCATCGCGTCCCTCCGCAGAATGCTGTCAATCGGGTAGTAAAAAGTCTACAATATGAGGAAGTAATCTTTCCCTTTTAGAATTTATATCTGGATATTTATGTCAGTTTTACAGGTATTACATTTCCCTGACGAGCGCCTGCGCAAAATTGCCGCGCCTGTTAAAGAAGTTAACGCGGACGTTCAGCGTATCGTCGATGATATGTTCGAAACCATGTATTCCGAAGAAGGTATCGGCCTTGCCGCGACGCAGGTGGATATTCATCAGCGCATCATTGTGATTGATGTCTCTGAAAACCGCGACGAACGCCTGGTCTTAATCAATCCTGAGCTGCTGGAAAAGAGCGGCGAAACGGGTATCGAAGAAGGTTGCCTGTCTATTCCTGAGCAACGTGCCTTTGTGCCTCGTGCCGAGCGGGTAAAAGTCCGTGCACTGGACCGCGAGGGTAAAAGCTTCGAACTTGAAACCGGTGATCTTCTTGCTATCTGCATCCAGCACGAAATCGACCATCTCGATGGTAAGCTGTTCATCGATTATCTTTCGCCTTTAAAGCGTCAGCGCATTAAAACAAAGTTAGAAAAGCTGGCGCGTCAAAATGCTCAGGCTTCCTGAGATCGGAATAAGGGATAAACGTGTCTGCTCCGCTTAAAATTATCTTTGCTGGCACGCCAGACTTTGCAGCGCGTCATCTTGACGCGCTGCTTGCTTCTGAGCATCAGATTGTCGGCGTCTTCACCCAGCCGGATCGTCCTGCAGGTCGCGGCAATAAGTTGACCGCCAGCCCGGTCAAGTCATTGGCCCAGGCTCACAACATTCCGGTATTTCAACCCCAATCCCTGCGCCCGGCCGAAAACCAACAGTTGGTTGCAGACTTACAGGCTGACGTCATGGTTGTCGTCGCTTATGGGCTCATCCTGCCAAAAACCGTGCTTGAGATGCCCCGTTTGGGTTGTATCAACGTGCACGGTTCCCTGTTACCACGCTGGCGTGGCGCCGCGCCTATTCAGCGCGCACTCTGGGCGGGTGACAGCGAAACCGGCGTGACCATTATGCAGATGGATGTCGGGCTGGATACGGGTGACATGTTGTTAAAACTCGCCTGTCCGATTAGCGCTGAAGACACCAGCGCAACGCTTTACGATAAGCTGGCAGATCTGGGTCCGGCAGGGTTGATGACCACATTATCCCAGTTACGTGACGGTAACGCGCAGGCCGTTCAGCAGGATGAAAGTCTGGCTAACTACGCAGAAAAACTGAGCAAAGAAGAGGCGCGCCTTAACTGGACGTTGCCGGCTGAACAGCTGGAACGCTGCATTCGTGCTTTTAATCCCTGGCCGATAAGCTTCTTTATGGTGAATGACCAGCCGGTGAAAGTCTGGCAAGCCAGCGTCTTACCTCATGTCAACAAGCAGCCGGGAGAGATTATCCAGGCTGACAAACACGGCATTCACATTGCCACTGCCGACGGCGTGCTGAATTTACTTCAGCTTCAACCCGCCGGTAAAAAAACGATGTCAGCACAGGACCTGCTTAACTCGCGTCGCGAATGGTTTGAAACCGGCACGCTTCTGGACTGACCCTCAGGCCCGGCAAAACCGGGCCTTTTGCTTGATGGCACTATCTTATGACTAAATCAACCAATCTTCGTAGCCTGTCTGCTCAACTGATCGAACGCGTTGTCGATAAAGGCGAATCACTCAATACCGCCTTGCCCGCGGCACAGAAAAAACTCTCAGATAAAGATGCTGCCCTGGTACAAGAGATCTGCTTTGGTGTACTGCGCACGTTACCGCAGCTGGAAGCGCTGATCGGCAAACTGATGGAACGTCCCTTAACGGGTAAGCAGCGTACGCTGCATTTCCTGATTATGGTGGGCTTATATCAGCTACTTTATACACGCGTGCCCGCTCATGCAGCATTAGCGGAGACAGTGGCCGGGGCGGAGGTGCTGAAACGCGCAAACCTGAAAGGATTAATCAATGGCGTCTTGCGCCAGTTCCAGCGTCAGCAGGAAGCCCTTCTTGCCAGTATTCAGGATGGTCCTCAGCGTCATCTTCATCCGGGCTGGTTACTGAACCGGCTTCAGCAGGCATGGCCAGAGCAGTGGCAGCAAATTGTTGAGGCAAACAACCAGCGACCACCGATGTGGTTGCGTGTTAATCGCCAACATCATTCACGTGACAGCTGGCTGGCGCGCCTCACCGCAGAGGAGAAGAGTGCTGCTGTCGCCCAAGATGTGCCAGAAGCGCTGCGTCTTGCGGCGCCTGCACCGGTTACTCTGCTGCCTGGCTTTGAGCAAGGCTGGTTTACGGTACAGGATCTCTCCGCTCAACGCTGTGCGCTTCTGCTTGAGCCAAAAAACGGTGAGCAGATTCTGGATCTCTGCGCGGCGCCGGGAGGGAAAACGACCCACATTCTGGAGATTGCTCCCGAGGCACAGGTGCTTGCTGTCGATGTTGATGCCCAACGACTGAAACGCGTGAATGAAAATCTGACTCGTCTGGGGATGACCGCCGAGGTAAAACAGGGAGATGGGCGCACGCCGCAGCAGTGGTGCGACCAACGTCAGTTTGACCGCATTTTGCTGGATGCGCCCTGCTCAGCGACCGGCGTTATCCGCCGGCATCCCGACATTAAGTGGTTACGTCGCGATCGCGACATTGCAGAGCTGGCCGCATTACAACGTGAAATTCTGGATGCGACCTGGCCGCTGCTCAAACCCGGCGGTACGATGATCTATGCAACCTGCTCTGTCTTACCGGACGAGAACCAGCGGCAAATCAGCGAGTTCATCGAGCGTCACGCTGATGCGGAAGCGGTTTCATTGTCCGGCGCGCCCCTGAACGGTTGGCAGGTCTTTCCCGAGGCAGAAGGCGGAGATGGTTTTTTCTACGCTAAGCTGGTGAAACGCACGGGTCCACTCTGAAAAGGCATTGATAAGCGATGAAAATCATAATTCTTGGTGCTGGTCAGGTCGGCGGCACACTGGCAGAAAACCTGGTTGGTGAAAATAACGATATTACCGTTGTGGATACAGACTCAACGCGGTTACGCCAACTGCAGGACAAATTTGATTTACGTGTCGTGCAGGGCCATGGTTCTCACCCACGTATTCTCCGTGAGGCCGGTGCAGAGGATGCCGATATGCTGGTTGCCGTGACCAGCTCGGATGAAACCAATATGATTGCCTGCCAAATCGCTTATTCGCTTTTCAACACGCCAAATCGCATCGCCCGTATCCGTGCGGCGGACTATCTGCGCGACGCCGATAAACTGTTTATTCCTGAAGCCGTGCCCATCGATCATTTGATTTCGCCTGAGCAACTGGTCATCGACAACATATATCGTCTGATTCAGTATCCTGGTGCACTGCAGGTCGTTAACTTTGCCGAAGGTAAGGTCAGTCTTGCCGTTGTCAAAGCCTATTATGGCGGTCCGCTCGTAGGCAATCCGCTGTCGATCCTGCGGGACCATATGCCACATATCGATACGCGCGTGGCGGCAATCTTCCGTCAGGATCGCCCTATCCGTCCACAGGGATCCACCATTATTGAAGCAGGGGATGAGGTCTTTTTCATTGCCGCAAGCCAGCATATTCGTGCAGTCATGAGTGAAATGCAGCGGCTGGAAAAACCCTATAAACGCATCATGTTGGTGGGCGGCGGAAATATTGGTTTTGGCCTGGCGCAGCGGCTTGAGAAAAATTACAGCGTCAAACTCATTGAGCGTAATCCTCAGCGTGCTGCCGAGCTGGCAGAACAGTTACATGATACAGTGGTGTTCTATGGTGATGCGTCCGATCAGGAGCTGCTGGCAGAAGAGCACATTGAGCAGGTCGACTTATTCATTGCCGTCACCAACGATGACGAAGCGAATATTATGTCGGCCATGCTGGCTAAAAAAATGGGTGCCAAGAAAGTCATGGTGCTGATACAACGACGGGCTTACGTCGATCTGGTCCAGGGCAGCGTAATTGATATTGCCATTTCGCCACAGCAGGCCACGATTTCAGCCCTGTTAGGGCACGTGCGCAAAGCGGACATTGTAGGCGTTTCGTCTTTACGCCGCGGTATTGCCGAAGCCATTGAAGCCATTGCGCACGGTGATGAAACCACCTCACGCGTGGTGGGACGGTCAATTGATGATATCAAGCTTCCACCAGGCACATTGATTGGTGCGGTGGTTCGCGGCGATGATGTGATGATAGCGAATGACAACCTGCGTATTGAACAGGGCGACCACGTCGTCATGTTTTTAACCGATAAGAAATTTGTACCGGACGTCGAACGTCTGTTTCAGCCAAGTCCGTTCTTCCTCTAAAAAATTCAGGGCTGTGTCTGACATCATTTAGCAAATTGTTCGCAGTAATGGCAAATATGGCAAGCTTTGTTAAACTTTATGGCATTGGCTAAGGCAAGGAGAGAAGTATGAGTTTATTCAAAGAGTTTCGTGATTTTGCGATGCGCGGCAATGTGGTTGATCTGGCCGTCGGTGTCATCATTGGTGCGGCATTTGGTAAAATTGTTTCATCATTGGTGGCGAACATCATTATGCCACCTTTGGGTTTGCTGATTGGCGGCGTTGATTTCAAATCGTTTAGTTGGGTGCTTAAACCCGCCGTAGGTAATGCGCCCGCTGTCGTCATGGAATATGGTGTTTTCCTGCAAACCGTATTTGATTTCATCATTGTTGCTTTTGCTATCTTCATGGCAATCAAGTTGATGAACAAACTGTATAAAAAGAAAGAAGTGGAAAAACCGGCCCCCAAACCTTCAAACGAAGAACTGCTTCTGACCGAAATTCGCGACTTACTTAAACAACAAAACACGAAAATTTAAACGACGAAGCCGCTTTAACGCGGCTTTTTTGTGCCCGAAAAGCAGAAGGCCAGTGATAAACGGCTTGCTTATCACTGGCCTCCCAGTCTTTTCCTTTTCCGTGTTTTGCTTTACGTTTGAAACTGCCCTTCCCTTTTTGTTTCTGTTCGACCCGCTGTCTGAAGAGAGGATCGTGTAACAATGCCTGTAAGGCGTTATCCTGTATTTGCCCTTTCGTATGGCGATAACTGGACATAATTTCTCCGTGTTGTTGATAGAAATAAGGCTGTTAAAGATGCAGCAGCCACTATTATACGCGGATGCTGGCGACATAAAACATGCTAATCTGGCGAAATTTTGTGCTTAATTGCGCGGCCATATTCGCCATCCAAAAAATCTGTGCTCATGCCGGCCTGACGAAGTTTAACCTTCAGCAGCAGCAGCCGTTGTGTCTGAATCAGTCTCTCAGGATCGTCAGGATCTAAATGGTGTAACAAATCGCTGACCTGCAGCGCTTCGCGCCGGAGTTCGAGTTCCGGGGGCAGGAAGCCTGCATTTTTTAACAGTCGAAATCCTGCACGCAGCTCAGGTGGAACCTGACTGTCGTCTTCAAGTTGCAGCGGCGCACCTTCGCCCGGCAGGTTACTCAGCTCGCCTTTCTCCTGCGCCGCTTTGATATGCTGTTCAACAAGCTGATCAATTAACCACATTGTTCGCCTCCTTCATAACATGACAAGCGTAGCAGACGCGGAACTGCAGACAATAAAAAACCCGCCGAAGCGGGTTTTTCACGTTGCAACAGATTACTCTGCCGCAGCTTCTGCTTGAGCTTCTGGACGATCAACCAGCTCGATGTATGCCATCGGAGCGTTGTCACCAGCGCGGAAGCCACACTTCAGAATGCGAGTGTAACCACCTGCACGGCTCGCGAAACGCGGGCCTAACTCATTAAACAGTTTTGCCACGATCTCGTTATCACGAGTGCGGGCGAATGCCAGACGACGATTAGCTACGCTGTCGGTCTTGGCAAGAGTAATCAGCGGCTCAACTACGCGGCGCAACTCTTTGGCTTTCGGCAGAGTCGTCTTAATGATCTCATGACGAACCAGAGAGCCAGCCATGTTGCGGAACATAGCCTGACGATGGCTGCTGTTGCGGTTCAGTTGACGACCACTCTTACGATGGCGCATGACCTTATCCTTCTCAGTGAAACCTTAACCTGTGATCGGGTTATTCATCAGCAATGCTTGCCGGTGGCCAGTTTTCCAGGCGCATGCCCAGAGACAGACCACGTGAGGCCAGCACATCTTTAATCTCGGTAAGAGATTTTTTACCAAGGTTAGGCGTTTTAAGCAGCTCAACCTCAGTACGCTGTACCAGATCACCGATGTAGTGGATAGCTTCTGCCTTAAGGCAGTTAGCAGAGCGGACAGTCAATTCCAGATCGTCAACAGGGCGCAGCAGGATCGGATCGAATTCTGGTTTCTCTTCTTTAACTTCCGGCTGACGTACATCACGTAAGTCGACGAAAGCTTCCAGTTGTTCTGCCAGGATGGTTGCCGCACGACGAATCGCCTCTTCAGGATCGATTGTGCCGTTGGTTTCCATTTCGATGACCAGCTTGTCCAGGTCGGTGCGCTGCTCTACACGCGCTGCTTCAACATTGTAGGCGATACGGTCTACAGGGCTGTAGCAAGCGTCAACTAACAGACGGCCGATTGGGCGCTCATCTTCTTCCGAATGAATTCGGGCAGAAGCCGGCACATAACCACGACCACGCTGAACTTTGATACGCATGCTAATAGATGCATTTTCATCGGTCAGATGGCAGATCACATGCTGCGGCTTGACGATTTCGACATCACCATCATGGGTAATGTCGGCTGCAGTCACAGGGCCAATGCCAGATTTATTCAAGGTAAGAATAACTTCATCTTTGCCCTGAACTCTTACCGCCAAACCTTTAAGGTTGAGCAGGATTTCCAGGATATCTTCCTGTACACCCTCTTTGGTGCTGTACTCATGCAGTACACCATCAATTTCAACCTCGGTCACCGCGCAACCCGGCATTGATGAAAGCAGAATACGGCGCAGCGCGTTACCAAGAGTATGGCCAAAGCCACGCTCTAAAGGCTCAAGGGTCACCTTGGCGTGCGTCGAACTCACTTGCTCGATATCTACCAGGCGCGGTTTTAGAAACTCTGTCACAGAACCCTGCATTGTGTCCTCTCTTTGGTACTAAGCTTTACTTGGAGTAAAGCTCGACGATCAGGTGTTCGTTAATGTCCGCAGACAGATCGGTACGTTCAGGAATACGTTTGAACACACCTTCCATCTTAGCTGCATCAACTTCCAGCCAGGTTGGCTTTTCACGCTGCTCAGCCAGCTCCAGAGCGGCCTTCACGCGAGATTGCTTTTTGGCTTTCTCACGGATGCTAACGACATCATTCGGAGATACCTGATAAGAAGCGATGTTGACAACGCGACCATTTACCAGAACAGACTTATGGCTCACCAGCTGACGTGCTTCCGCACGCGTGGCACCAAAGCCCATACGATAAACGACGTTGTCCAGACGGCCTTCCAGCAGAGCCAACAGGTTTTCACCGGTGTTGCCTTTCAGACGTGCTGCTTCTTTGTAATAGTTACGGAACTGACGCTCAAGAACACCGTACATACGACGAACTTTTTGCTTTTCACGTAACTGGCCGCCGTAGTCAGACAGACGTGGCTTACGCGCACCGTGCTGACCAGGAGCTTGTTCAATTTTACACTTGGAATCAATCGCGCGAACGCCAGACTTAAGGAATAAGTCAGTGCCCTCACGACGGCTCAGCTTGAGCTTAGGACCCAAATATCTTGCCATTTTCTTTCTCCAACTATCCTAAAAAACGGGGCGTTATACGCGACGTTTTTTCGGCGGACGACAACCGTTATGAGGGATCGGAGTCACATCAGTAATATTCGTGATGCGGAAACCAGCGGCGTTCAGTGCACGAATTGTTGATTCGCGACCCGGACCCGGACCCTTAACCATAACTTCCAGGTTCTTAATACCGTAATCTTTTACCGCTTCTGCACAGCGCTCTGCAGCGACCTGAGCAGCAAACGGAGTGGATTTACGTGAACCGCGGAAACCGGAACCACCGGCGGTTGCCCAACCCAGTGCGTTACCCTGACGATCAGTAATGGTAACGATTGTGTTGTTAAAAGAAGCATGGACATGAGCCACGCCATCTGAGACTTGTTTTCTTACACGCTTACGTGCACGAACTGGTGCCTTTGCCATTATTTACTCACCCCGATTATTTCTTGATCGGTTTACGCGGACCCTTACGGGTACGTGCGTTGGTCTTGGTGCGCTGACCGCGAACCGGAAGACCACGACGATGGCGCAAACCACGGTAGCAACCAAGGTCCATAAGACGCTTGATGCTCAGGGTGATTTCACGGCGCAGATCACCTTCTACAACGAATTTAGCAACTGCATCACGCAGCTGATCAATTTGTTCTTCAGACAGCTCACTGATCTTAACATTTTCAGCAATACCCGTTGAAGCGCAGATGGCTTTCGAACGAGTCTTACCAATACCGAAAATCGAGGTTAAAGCGATAACGGTATGTTTCTGATCAGGAATGTTAATGCCTGCTATACGGGCCACTATGCACTCCTACTATTTAATATGTACGCACCATGCCGAAAAGCCCGTTTTCAGGATACTCAAATGGAAACGTACAGACATACAAAAGATTGGCTGGCTAATCTAGCCAGCTCAACCCGACTTTGCAAGAAAAATATGTGAAAATCAGCCTTGGCGCTGTTTATGCTTTGGCTCGGCGCTGCAGATCACACGAACGACACCGTCGCGGCGAATGATTTTGCAGTTACGACATAATTTCTTGACGGAAGCACGAACTTTCATTTTTACTCTCCGTAACTTCTCAACCACCTGAATTAACGGCCGTAGCCCTTCAGGTTAGCTTTCTTCAATGCAGACTCGTACTGACTTGACATCATCAGAGTTTGCACTTGAGCCATAAAGTCCATGATGACGACCACTACGATGAGCAGTGATGTACCGCCAAAGTAGAAAGGAACTTTCATCGCATCACGCATGAACTCCGGGATAAGGCAGATAAAGGTAATGTAGAGGGCACCGATTAAGGTTAACCGCGTCATTACTTTATCAATATACTTCGCCGTTTGCTCTCCCGGACGAATTCCCGGTACGAATGCACCAGACTTCTTCAGGTTATCTGCTGTTTCACGCGGGTTGAAAACCAACGCCGTGTAGAAGAAACAGAAGAAGATGATAGCAGTCGCATAGAGTAGCACATAAAGCGGCTGTCCTGGCTGCAAATACATCGAAATTGTTGTCAGCCAGTTCCAACCGGTACCGCCCCCGAACCACGATGCAATCGTTGCCGGGAACAGAATAATGCTGGAAGCGAAGATTGCCGGGATAACCCCTGCCATATTCACTTTCAACGGTAAATGTGTGCTCTGTGCAGCGTATACACGGCGACCTTGTTGACGTTTGGCATAGTTCACCACAATGCGGCGTTGACCACGCTCAACGAAAATAACAAAGAAGGTCACTGCAAATACGAGAACTGCAACCAACAGCAACAGAAGGAAGTGCAGGTCACCTTGCCGCGCTTGCTCGATGGTATGGCCAATGGCCGGCGGAAGACCCGCAACAATACCTGCGAAGATAATGATTGAAATACCGTTACCGATACCACGCTCAGTTATCTGTTCGCCCAGCCACATCAGGAACATTGTCCCGGTAACCAGACTCACAACAGCGGTAAAATAGAATGCAAAGCCTGGATTCATTACCAGGCCTTGCATACCAGGCATATTCGGTAAACCGGTAGCAATACCGATTGACTGGAATATGGCCAATACCAACGTACCGTAACGGGTGTACTGGCTAATCTTACGACGGCCAGCCTCCCCTTCTTTCTTGATTTCAGCTAACGCGGGATGAACCACCGTTAACAGCTGGATAATAATCGATGCCGAAATATACGGCATGATACCCAGAGCAAAGATAGAAGCACGGCTGAGAGCACCACCAGAGAACATGTTAAACATTTCAATGATGGTGCCACGCTGTTGCTCAAGCAGTTTGGCAAGTACAGTGGCATCAATACCAGGGATCGGAATAAAAGAGCCAATACGGAAGACAATCAGTGCACCGATTACAAACAGCAGTCTGCGTTTCAGTTCACCAAAGCCACCTTTGGCACTTTGAAAATCTAATCCCGGTTGTTTAGCCATCTGCTACTTATTCCTCGATTTTACCGCCAGCAGCTTCGATTGCAGCACGAGCACCTTTGGTGACACGCAAGCCGCGAACCGTTACCGGTGCAGAAACTTCACCAGAAAGAATTACTTTAACGAATTCAATCTGAACACCGACAATGTTGGCTGCTTTCAGCGCGTTCAGGTCGACGATACCGCCTTCAACTTTCGCCAGATCAGACAGACGAATCTCTGTGGTGATCATTGCTTTGCGAGAGGTGAAACCGAACTTCGGCAGACGACGGTACAGAGGCATCTGACCACCTTCGAAACCGCGACGTACGCCACCGCCAGAACGAGAGTTCTGACCTTTGTGACCACGACCACCGGTTTTTCCGAGGCCAGAACCGATACCACGACCCAGACGCTTGGTAGCGTGCTTAGACCCTTCGGCCGGAGACAGAGTATTTAAACGCATCTCTTACTCCTCCACTTTAACCATGTAGGAAACCGCGTTGACCATACCGCGTACAGCTGGCGTATCTTCACGCTCTACGGTATGACCAATACGACGCAGACCCAGGCCAACCAGAGTGGCTTTATGCTTAGGCAAGCGGCCGATTGAACTACGGGTTTGGGTGATTTTAATAGTGTTAGCCATCGTGATTACCCCAGAATTTCTTCAACGGATTTACCACGCTTAGCAGCGACCATTTCCGGAGACTTCATATTGCCCAGACCGTCAATAGTTGCACGAACCACGTTAATCGGGTTGGTGGAACCATAGGCTTTTGCCAGAACGTTATGTACTCCAGCGACTTCCAGAACGGCGCGCATTGCACCACCGGCGATGATACCGGTACCTTCTGAAGCCGGCTGCATGAACACACGGGACCCAGTGTGCGCACCTTTAACAGGGTGCTGCAGGGTGCCGTTGATCAGCGCGACATTAACCATATTGCGACGGGCTTTCTCCATCGCTTTCTGGATCGCTGCTGGAACTTCACGCGCTTTACCGTAACCAAAACCAACGCGGCCGTTACCATCACCCACTACAGTCAGTGCGGTGAAGGAGAAAATACGACCACCTTTTACAGTTTTAGATACACGGTTTACCGCGATCAGTTTTTCCTGCAGTTCGCCAGCTTGTTTCTCGATGTGTGCCATCTTAGACCTCTACCTTAGAACTGAAGGCCAGCTTCACGGGCAGCATCTGCCAGTGCCTGGACGCGACCATGATATTGGAAACCGGAACGGTCGAAAGAAACACCAGTGATGCCTTTTTCGATTGCGCGTTCTGCAATAGCTTTACCTACAGCAGCTGCGGCTTCTTTATTACCGGTAAACTTCAGTTGTTCAGTGATAGCTTTTTCTACAGTAGAAGCAGCAACCAGAACTTCGGAACCGTTCGGGGCGATTACCTGTGCGTAAATGTGACGCGGGGTACGATGTACCACCAGGCGAGTAGCACCCAGCTCTTTGAGCTTGCGACGTGCACGGGTCGCACGACGGATACGAGCAGATTTCTTATCCATAGTGTTACCTTACTTCTTCTTAGCCTCTTTGGTACGCACGACTTCGTCGGCGTAACGGACACCCTTGCCTTTATAAGGCTCAGGACGACGGTAGGCGCGCAAGTCAGCTGCAACCTGGCCGATCACCTGCTTATCAGCGCCTTTCAGCACGATTTCAGTCTGAGTCGGACACTCTGCAGTGATACCCGCGGGCAGCTGGTGATCAACTGGATGAGAAAAGCCCAGAGACAGGTTAACTACGTTGCCTTTTACGGCAGCACGATAACCAACACCAACCAGCTGCAGCTTCTTAGTGAAGCCTTCGGTAACACCGATAACCATTGCGTTCAGCAGCGCGCGAGAAGTACCCGCCTGCGCCCAGCCGTCAACGAAACCTTCGCGCGGAGCGAAAGTCAGAGCGTTGTCAGCATGCTTAACTTCAACAGCATCATTGATAGTACGAGTCAGCTCGCCGTTTTTACCTTTAATCGAAATTACCTGACCGTTGAGTTTTACCTCTACGCCGGCAGGAATAACGACAGGTGCTTTAGCAACACGAGACATTTTATTCCTCCGATTACGCTACGTAGCAGATAATTTCGCCACCAAGACCAGCCTGGCGCGCTGCACGATCAGTCATGACACCTTTCGATGTAGAAATGACAGCGATACCCATACCAGCCATTACCTTTGGCAGCTCATCTTTTTTCTTATAGATGCGCAGGCCGGGACGGCTTACTCGCTGAATGCTTTCTACAACAGCTTTACCCTGGAAATACTTAAGAGTCAGTTCCAGTTCCAGCTTGATGTCGCCTTCGATTTTAAAATCTTCAATAAAGCCTTCTTCCTTCAGCACGTTGGCAATTGCCAATTTCAGCTTGGAGGAGGGCATGGTGACCGCAACTTTGTTCGCGGCCTGACCGTTACGGATACGGGTCAGCATATCCGCGATCGGATCTTGCATGCTCATCTGTGTTACTCCCGTGATTCAATTGGTGACAATTACCAGCTAGCCTTTTTCAGACCCGGGATTTCACCGCGCATTGCGGCTTCACGGACCTTGATACGGCTCAACCCAAACTTCCGCAGGAAACCGTGCGGACGACCTGTTTGACGGCAGCGGTTACGCTGACGTGAAGGGCTGGAATCACGCGGCAGACTCTGCAGCTTGAGAACGGCATCCCAACGGTCTTCGTCGGAAGCGTTCACATCAGAAATGATCGCTTTCAGTTCAGCGCGTTTTGCGAAGAATTTGTCTGCTAATTTCACACGCTTAACTTCGCGTGCTTTCATAGATTGCTTAGCCATTAAGTAACCCTACCTTACTTACGGAACGGGAAGTCAAAGGCAGCCAGCAGAGCACGGCCTTCATCATCAGATTTCGCAGTAGTGGTAATGGTAATATCCAAACCACGAACGCGATCGACTTTGTCGTAGTCGATTTCTGGGAAGATGATCTGCTCACGTACACCCATGCTGTAGTTGCCACGACCATCGAATGACTTAGCGGACAAGCCACGGAAGTCACGGATACGCGGTACAGCAATGGTGATCAGACGCTCAAAGAACTCCCACATGCGTTCGCCACGCAGAGTTACTTTACAGCCGATCGGATAGCCCTGACGGATTTTGAAGCCTGCAACTGATTTGCGTGCTTTGGTGATCAACGGTTTTTGACCGGAGATTGCTGCCAGGTCAGCTGCTGCGTTATCCAGCAGTTTCTTGTCAGCGATCGCTTCACCAACACCCATGTTCAGGGTGATCTTCTCGACCCGAGGGACTTGCATGACAGAATTGTAGCCGAACTCACTCATGAGTTTCTGGACTACCTCGTCTTTGTAGTAATCATGCAGTTTCGCCATCGTACTACTCCAAATTACTTGATAGTTTCGCTATTAGACTTGAAGAAGCGGACTTTTTTGCCGTCTTCGAATCTAAAGCCTACACGGTCAGCCTTACCGGTTGCCGCATTGAAGAGAGCAACGTTAGAAACCTGAATAGCAGCTTCTTTTTCAACGATGCCACCTGGTTGGTTCAGAGCCGGAACAGGCTTCTGATGTTTCTTAACCAGGTTGATACCTTCAACGATGACCTTGCCAGAAGACAGGACGTTCTTAACTTTACCGCGCTTACCTTTATCTTTACCGGTTAACACGATAACTTCGTCGTTACGACGGATTTTAGCTGCCATTGTTCGCTCCTTAGAGTACTTCTGGTGCCAGAGAGATAATTTTCATGAACTTTTCAGTACGAAGTTCACGAGTTACCGGCCCAAAAATACGCGTACCGATAGGCTGCTCACTGTTATTGTTTAAAATAACGCATGCATTACCATCGAAGCGAATGACAGAACCGTCCGGGCGACGAACACCCTTCCTGGTGCGCACCACTACCGCCTTCAGGACATCACCTTTTTTAACTTTACCACGTGGAATTGCTTCCTTGATGGTAACTTTAATGATGTCGCCGACGCCTGCGTAGCGACGGTGCGAGCCACCCAGAACCTTGATACACATTACGCGACGTGCACCGGAGTTGTCGGCGACGTTCAGCATAGTCTGTTCTTGGATCATTTCAGTGCTCCGCTAATGTCAACTACTACTTCGGGACCTAGACCTCAGGTCGATTGAAAGCCCCATAATTGAGGGCGCGGCATTATAACACCGGTTCTCGCAGATGGGTAGAAAAAATGAACGGCTCTTGCGAGCCGTTCATTCGATTTTTAAAGAGGGCAGATTCTATTACAGAATTGCTTTCTCTACAACGCGAACCAGAGTCCAGGACTTAGTCTTGGACAGTGGACGGCATTCGCGGATTTCTACCACGTCACCGATTCCACATTCGTTGTTCTCGTCATGGATGTGCAGCTTAGTCGTACGCTTAATGAATTTTCCATAGATTGGATGCTTCACGAAACGCTCGATAGCAACAACCGCAGATTTCTGCATTTTGTCACTAACGACACGACCCTGCAGAGTACGGATTTTATCGGTCATTACGAACCCGCCTTCTCAGTCAGTAAAGTCTTAACGCGCGCAACATCACGGCGAACCTGCTTCAGCAGATGAGACTGCTGCAGTTGGCCAGATGCTGCCTGCATGCGCAGGTTAAATTGCTCACGCAGCAGATTAAGCAGCTCAGTGTTCAGCTCTTCAACGCTTTTTTCACGCAGCTCAGTTGCTTTCATTACATCACCGTCTTAGTTACAAAGGTGGTTTTGATAGGCAGTTTTGCTGCTGCCAGCTTGAATGCTTCACGGGCCAGCTCTTCTGGTACGCCGTCCATTTCATACAGGACTTTACCAGGCTGGATCAGGGCAACCCAATACTCGACGTTACCCTTACCTTTACCCATACGCACTTCCAGCGGCTTCTCGGTGATCGGTTTGTCCGGGAATACACGGATCCAGATCTTACCTTGACGCTTAACTGCACGGGTCATAGCACGACGTGCTGCTTCGATCTGACGGGCAGTCAGACGACCACGGCCAACAGCTTTCAGACCGAAAGTCCCGAAGCTAACATCCGTACCCTGCGCCAGACCACGGTTGCGGCCTTTGTGCACTTTACGGAATTTTGTACGCTTTGGTTGTAACATAGCGACTCTCCTTACTTACGGCCTTTACGCTGCTGCTTTTTAGGTTGAGCAGCCGGTTCCGGTTGTTCAACAGCAGCCATACCACCCAGGATCTCGCCTTTGAAGATCCATACCTTAACGCCGATTACACCATAAGTGGTGTGCGCTTCAGAGGTGTTGTAGTCAATGTCAGCACGCAGAGTGTGCAACGGCACGCGACCTTCACGATACCATTCGGTACGTGCGATCTCGGCGCCGCCCAGACGGCCGCTAACTTCAACTTTAATACCCTTCGCGCCCAGACGCATGGCGTTCTGAACCGCACGCTTCATAGCACGACGGAACATCACGCGACGCTCCAGCTGTGAAGTGATGCTGTCAGCAACCAGTTTAGCGTCCAGTTCCGGTTTACGGACTTCGGCGATATTGATCTGTGCAGGTACGCCAGCGATTTTCGCCACGACCGTGCGCAGTTTTTCTACGTCTTCACCTTTCTTACCGATCACGATGCCAGGACGAGCGGTGTGAATGGTCACACGGATGCTCTTAGCCGGACGCTCGATAACGATACGAGATACAGACGCCTTAGCCAGTTCCTTAGTCAGGTACTGACGTACTTTAAAGTCGCTGTCCAGGTTGTCAGCGAATTCTTTGGTGTTCGCAAACCAGGTAGAGTTCCATGGTTTTACAATACCCAGGCGAATACCATTAGGATGTACTTTCTGACCCATTGCTAGTCTCCAGAGTCTCAGCGATCGGACACAACCACAGTAATGTGGCTGGTGCGCTTCAGGATGCGATCTGCACGACCTTTTGCACGCGGCATAATGCGCTTCATGCTTGGGCCTTCGTCGACGAAAATTTTCGCGACTTTCAGATCGTCGATATCAGCGCCATCGTTGTGTTCAGCGTTAGCAATGGCAGATTCCAGAACTTTCTTGACCAGTACAGCCGCTTTCTTGTTGGTGTAGGTCAAAATGTCCAGTGCCTGCGACACTTTCTTACCGCGGATCAGGTCAGCAACAAGGCGAACCTTCTGAGCAGAAGAACGAGCGTGGCGATGTTGAGCTAAAGTTTCCATCTCTTCCTCCTACTTATTTCTTCTTGGCTTTTTTATCAGCCGCGTGACCGCGATAAGTACGTGTCGGCGCGAATTCACCCAGTTTGTGACCAACCATTTCGTCGGAAACAAAGACAGGAACGTGCTGACGACCATTATGGACAGCGATGGTCAAACCGATCATGTTAGGAAAGATCGTTGAACGACGGGACCAAGTGCGCAAAGGCTTCTTGTCACCGCTTTCCACCGCTTTCTCTACCTTCTTCAGCAAGTGCAGGTCAATAAAAGGACCTTTCTTGAGAGAACGTGGCATGGCTTATCCTCTAATATTATTTGCTACGGCGACGTACGATAAACTTATCGGTACGCTTGTTGCTACGGGTCTTCTTACCTTTGGTCTGAACGCCCCACGGGGTTACCGGGTGCTTACCAAAGTTACGACCTTCACCACCACCGTGCGGGTGATCTACTGGGTTCATCGCGGTACCACGAACGGTCGGACGAACACCACGCCAACGGGTTGCACCGGCTTTACCCAGAACGCGCAGCATATGCTCAGCGTTACCGACTTCGCCCAGTGTTGCGCGGCAGTCAGCTTCGACTTTACGCATTTCACCTGAACGCAGACGCAGGGTAACGTAGGAACCTTCACGCGCAACGATCTGCACGTAAGCACCGGCTGAGCGAGCAATCTGACCGCCTTTGCCTGGTTTCATTTCTACGTTGTGAACGGTAGAACCCACCGGGATGTTACGCATCGGCAGTGTGTTACCTGCTTTGATCGCAGCATCAACGCCAGACTGAATCTGGTCGCCGGCTTTCAGGCCTTTAGGGGCCAGGATGTAACGGCGTTCGCCGTCTTTGTACAGAACCAGTGCGATGTTCGCAGAGCGGTTCGGATCGTACTCAAGACGTTCAACGGTTGCCGGGATACCATCTTTGTTGCGTTTGAAATCAACCAGACGGTAAGCCTGCTTATGACCACCACCGATGTGACGGGTAGTGATGCGACCGTTGTTGTTGCGGCCACCGGATTTGCTGTTTTTTTCCAGCAATGGAGCAAACGGCTTGCCCTTGTGCAACTCTGGGTTCACCACTTTAACGACGTGGCGACGACCCGGAGATGTCGGTTTACATTTAACAACTGCCATTGTCTTTCTCCTCCGACTTACTCAGCGCCGCCGACGAAGTCCAGATTCTGGCCTTCCTTCAGGGTGACGTAAGCTTTTTTCCAGTCGCTACGACGACCGATACGCTGTCCGTGACGCTTAACCTTACCTTTAACAACCAGGGTGTTTACGTCTTTAACTTCTACTTCGAACAGCTTCTCAACAGCAGCAACGATCTCTGCTTTAGTCGCGTCTTTAGCTACTTTGAGTACGATGGTGTTGGTTTTTTCCATCGCGCTAGATGCCTTTTCAGATACGTGCGGCGCGCGCAGTACTTTCAGCAGACGTTCTTCACGGATCATGCCAGCATCTCCTCAACTTGCTTAACTGCATCAGCAGTCATAACGACTTTGTCGAAGGCGATCAGGCTAACTGGATCGATACCCGCTGCATCACGCACGTCAACCTTGTACAGGTTACGCGCAGCCAGGAACAGATTCTCATCCAGTTCACCGGTGATGATCAGCACGTCTTCCAGCGCCATGTCTTTCAGCTTCTGCGCCAGCAACTTGGTTTTCGGTGCTTCAACAGAGAACTGCTCGACGACGATCAGACGATCTTGACGTACCAGTTCGGACAGGATGCTTTTCAGCGCGCCGCGGTACATCTTTTTATTAACTTTTTGACTGTGGTCTTGTGGCTTCGCAGCAAAGGTCACGCCACCTGAACGCCAGATCGGGCTCTTTACAGAACCTGAACGCGCACGGCCGGTGCCTTTCTGACGCCAAGGCTTTTTGCCTGAACCGGTTACTTCAGCGCGAGTTTTCTGCGCGCGAGTACCCTGGCGGGCGCCTGATGCGTAAGCAACAACAACCTGGTGAACCAGCGCTTCGTTGAAATCACGACCGAAGGTAGTTTCGGAAACAGTCAGCGCGCTCTGCGCGTCTTTCAATACTAATTCCATTGCTATCCCCTTACGCCTTCACAGCTGGTTTAACGATCAGGTCGCTACCGGTAGCACCGGGAACTGCACCTTTAACCAGCAGCAGGTTGCGCTCAGCGTCAACACGTACTACGTCCAGGCTCTGAACAGTTACGCGCTCATTACCCAGCTGACCTGCCATTTTCTTGCCTTTGAACACTTTGCCCGGAGTCTGGTTCTGACCGATAGAACCCGGAACGCGGTGAGACAAGGAGTTACCGTGGGTAGCGTCCTGGGTACGGAAGTTCCAGCGCTTAACGGTACCTGCGAAACCTTTACCTTTAGAGGTGCCAGTTACGTCTACTTTTTTAACGTCAGCGAAAATTTCAACGCTGATGCTCTGACCTACGGCATACTCATCACCTTCAACGGTGCGGAATTCCCACAGGCCACGGCCAGCTTCTACGCCAGCTTTAGCAAAATGACCAGCTTCAGGTTTGGTCACACGGTTTGCTTTTTTAGCACCGGTGGTAACCTGAATTGCCTGGTAACCATCGTTTTCCAGGCCTTTGACCTGAGTAACGCGGTTCGCTTCAACTTCGATTACGGTTACTGGGATAGAAACGCCATCTTCAGTGAAGATGCGGGTCATACCCACTTTTTTACCGACTAAACCAATCATTGTTTCAACCTCTCAATCGCTCGATGACCTGATTAACCCAGGCTGATCTGCACGTCAACACCGGCAGCCAGGTCCAGACGCATCAGAGCATCAACGGTTTTCTCAGTTGGCTCAACGATGTCTACCAGACGCTTGTGAGTGCGAATTTCGTACTGATCACGCGCGTCTTTGTTAACGTGCGGGGAGATCAGAACGGTAAAGCGCTCTTTGCGGGTTGGCAGCGGGATCGGACCACGGACCTGCGCACCAGTGCGCTTGGCAGTCTCGACGATTTCCGCGGTTGATTGATCGATCAGACGATGATCAAACGCTTTAAGACGGATACGGATTCTTTGGTTCGACATGAGACCAAGGCTCCAAACATTTTATAGACGAAAAAAATTACTACTCGAACCCATTACGATTGATGGGAGAGTGTAATCGTTCAGCATATAACTCCACAGTTGGGAGTATTGTCAGACGGCCCAACATTCTGCCGTCTGCGATTCAGCTCGAATCGCGCCTACCAATATCGGTAGGCCCGCGCATTATACGTATATTTGCTCAGGAAGCAACCCATGTCAGGAATTTGCCGGTGAAAAGTGCAAACTGATGTGCTGGCACAGCCCGCACAAAATGATGAATAAGAGATGTAAAGCCGCAATTTCTCTGTGAGGGGCGCTCCACTCTGCTTATCTTGCCCGCGACGTCAGATGGGCCTTCCGCCAGGCTGGGGCGACATGTCAGTTCATTTGAGGCAATGCGGTGCTTATCATCCTGTTAACTGTTACGGCGCTTGGCGCCGCCTTGGGTAGCACTCTTGCCCTGGCCTGCCAACGTTACTCGCCCACGGCGTCACCGTCCGACTGGTTCCGCGCGCTGTGGACGCCACCTTCGCGATGCATGCTTTGCCGGGCCCCCGTCCTGTGGCGCGATAAAATCCCCTTAATCAGCTGGCTGTGTCTTCAGGGGCGCTGTCGTGCCTGTCGCCAGGCAATCGGCGTGCTGCCCCTGCTGTTTGAGCTGACGGGCGCCCTGCTTTGCCTGATGCTGGTGATCGTGTTTAACGCGTGCCCCCTCACCGCAGCATTTATTCTGGTGGCGTCCTGCCTGCTTCTGTTACTTGCGGTTATCGACCAGCGCCACTTCCTGCTGCCGGATGTGCTGACGGGCGCTTTACTCTGGCTGGGACTGTCGCGCTTCTTTTTCGCTGCGCCGCTCTCCGTCACCTCGGCAGTCGGTGGTGCCGTCGCAGGTTACGGTTCACTCTGGCTACTGGCCTGGCTGTATCGTCAGATAAAGCATCAAGAGGGATTGGGTAACGGCGATATCAAACTCTTTGCCGCACTGGGCATATGGTGTGGTTGGCAGGCTCTGCCGTGGATTGCCTTGATAGCCAGTGTGTCAGCCCTGCTTGCCTTTGTGGTCAGAGCTATCATCCACAAGCGCTTGTATATGAACAGCCCGCTTCCTTTTGGCCCTTTTCTGGCCGCCGCGGGCTGGGGAATGATCGTCCTGCAAAGCCTCATTCGTCTCTGATTTGCGCCTGAAGATAGTTTTGAATGCCCATTTTTTTGATCAGATCGAGTTCGGTCTCGATCCAGTCGATATGGTGCTCTTCGTCCGCAAGGATTTCGATCATCATATCCCGACTGACGTAGTCATGAATTTTGTCGGCATACGCGATCGCTTCGCGCAGATCTTTTGCGCCTTCAAGTTCAAGGTTAAGATCGGACTGCAGCATCTCTTCCACATCCTCTCCGACCCTGAGTCGTCCCAGATCCTGCAGATTTGGAATACCTTCAAGAAACAGAATGCGTTCAATATATTTGTCCGCATGCTTCATTTCATCAATGGATTCGTGGTACTCAACGTCATTAAGACGCATCAGCCCCCAGTTTTTGAACATCCGTGCGTGGAGAAAATACTGATTGATCGCAACCAGTTCATTCCCTAACAGTTTATTGAGATGACTTATGATTTTCGCATCGCCCTTCATTTCACGTCCTCCGCTCATGTTTATTTGAGCGTAGATGCGGTTAAAAAGAAGTCAAAAAAACGCGATGAAAACTGTGGGTATTATCATGTCCCAGGAAAGAAAGCGCTCAGGCGATCTCTTTATACTGCGGAACCTGCTGCATCTCTTCATCCATGATTTCACGGGCGACACGAATGCACTTACCGCATTGCTTACCTACGGGTACGATTTGGCGAAGCTGCTGAATAGATTTCGGCTGGTAGCGGCGCACGACTTCACGGAGGGTCTTATCACTAATGGCATTACACAGACAGACGTACATTTCTTTATCACTCAGTCTATTTCGTGCTCACAGTGTAAATGCGAATCGTTTTTATTTCAAACCTACCCTTTGTAGGGAAAACGTTCAGGTAGCCTGTTTAAGCCCAAAAAAAAGAGAGCACTTAAGTGCCCTCTTCTGTCTTGCTGTGACCGCTTACGCGGCCACATCAGATATCACAATTAAGCGATAACTTTAGCAACAACGCCCGCGCCAACGGTACGGCCACCTTCGCGGATTGCGAAGCGCAGACCTTCGTCCATTGCGATTGGGTGAATCAGGGTAACAACCATTTTGATGTTGTCGCCTGGCATAACCATTTCAACGCCTTCTGGCAGCTCTACTGAACCGGTCACGTCTGTGGTACGGAAGTAGAACTGTGGACGGTAGCCCTTGAAGAACGGAGTATGGCGGCCACCTTCGTCTTTAGACAGAACGTAAACTTCTGACTCGAACTTGGTGTGTGGCTTGATTGAGCCTGGCTTCGCCAGAACCTGACCACGCTGGATGTCTTCACGCTTGATACCGCGCAGCAGAACACCACAGTTTTCGCCTGCCTGACCCTGGTCCAGCAGTTTGCGGAACATTTCAACACCGGTACAGGTTGATTTCGCGGTATCTTTGATACCAACGATTTCAACTTCGTCGCCGACTTTAACGATACCGCGCTCTACACGACCGGTTACAACAGTACCACGGCCAGAGATTGAGAATACGTCTTCGATTGGCAGCAGGAATGGCATATCGATTGCACGTACTGGATCCGGGATGTAGTTATCCAGGTGACCAGCCAGCTCAACGATCTTCTCTTCCCACTCTGGGTTGCCTTCCAGCGCTTTCAGGGCTGAACCGCGAACGATTGGTGTATCGTCGCCCGGGAAGTCGTACTGTGACAGCAGGTCACGAACTTCCATCTCAACCAGTTCCAGCAGCTCTTCGTCATCAACCATGTCACACTTGTTCAGGAACACGATGATGTAAGGAACGCCTACCTGACGACCCAGCAGGATGTGCTCACGGGTCTGCGGCATTGGGCCGTCAGTCGCAGCAACAACCAGGATCGCGCCGTCCATCTGCGCAGCACCGGTGATCATGTTTTTCACATAGTCGGCGTGGCCTGGGCAGTCAACGTGCGCATAGTGGCGAGACGGGGTTTCATACTCAACGTGTGCCGTGTTGATGGTGATACCACGTGCTTTTTCTTCCGGGGTGCTGTCGATCTGATCGAACGCACGTGCCTGGCCGCCGTTGGTTTTAGCCAGAACGGTGGTGATCGCTGCAGTCAGGGTGGTTTTACCGTGGTCAACGTGACCGATGGTGCCCACGTTTACGTGCAGTTTGTTACGTTGAAATTGCTCTTTCGCCATGGCGATATTCCTTACGTTATGCCTTCATCACTCTGGATGAAGGCATCAGTTCAAATTTAAACCGTAGCTTATTTGCTACGAGCTTCAATAACGGCCTGCGCAACGTTGCTCGGTGCGTCGTCATACTTCAGGAACTCCATGGAGTACGAAGCACGACCTTTGGTCAGAGAGCGCAGCTGAGTTGCATATCCGAACATTTCAGACAGCGGAACTTCAGCGTGGATCTGAACGCCAGTAGCGTTAGATTCTTGCCCTTTGAGCATACCACGACGACGGCTAAGGTCACCGATTACGTCACCGGTGTTCTCTTCTGGGGTTTCAACTTCAACCTTCATGATAGGCTCAAGCAGAACAGGCTGCGCTTTCTTAAAGCCATCTTTAAAGGCAATAGACGCGGCCAGTTTAAACGCCAGTTCAGAGGAGTCAACGTCATGGTAAGAACCGAAGTGCAGACGAACACCCAGATCCACAACCGGATAACCTGCCAGTGGGCCTGATTTCAACTGCTCCTGGATACCTTTATCAACGGCCGGGATGAATTCACCAGGAATTACACCACCTTTGATATCGTTGACAAATTCGTAACCTTTCGGGTTAACGCCCGGCTCCAGTGGGTACATGTCGATAACAACATGACCGTACTGACCACGACCACCAGACTGCTTGGCGTGTTTACCTTCGATACCGGTGACTTTAGAGCGAATGGCTTCACGGTAAGCAACCTGTGGTTTACCCACGTTCGCTTCAACGTTGAATTCACGCTTCATACGGTCAACGATGATATCGAGGTGAAGTTCACCCATACCAGCGATGATAGTCTGGTTAGACTCTTCGTCAGTCCATACGCGGAATGACGGGTCTTCTTTCGCCAGACGACCCAGAGCCAGACCCATTTTTTCCTGGTCAGCTTTGGTTTTCGGCTCAACGGCGATAGAAATTACCGGCTCTGGGAATTCCATGCGCTCAAGGATGATGACGTTATCTGGGTCACACAGGGTGTCACCTGTCGTCACGTCCTTCAGGCCGATCGCTGCTGCGATATCGCCCGCACGAACTTCTTTGATTTCTTCACGCTTGTTGGCGTGCATCTGAACGATACGGCCCAGACGCTCACGGTTTGACTTAACCGGGTTGAATACGGTATCACCCGTATTAACCACACCAGAGTAAACGCGGAAGAAGGTCAGGTTACCTACAAACGGGTCGGTAGCGATTTTAAACGCCAGAGCAGCAAACGGCTCTTTGTCATCGGAATGACGCTCAGCCGGTGTGTCTTTACCGTCGTCCAGGATACCGTTGATCGCGGTAACGTCAGTCGGTGCTGGCAGGTATTCAACAACCGCATCCAGCATCGCCTGAACACCTTTGTTCTTAAATGCAGAACCACAGGTCACCAGGATGATTTCGTTTTTCAGAACGCGCTTACGCAGAGAAGTTTTGATCTCTTCTTCTGTCAGCTCTTCACCGCCGAAGAATTTCTCCATCAGCTCGTCAGAACCTTCAGCTGCGGCTTCAACCAGTTTCGCACGCCATTCTTCAGCCAGTTCCTGCATGTTGGCTGGAATGTCTTCGTAAACGAAGGTCACGCCCTGGTCTTCATCGTTCCAGTTGATCGCTTTCATTTTCACCAGGTCAACAACACCGGTGAAGCTGTCTTCTGCGCCGATAGCCAGCTGAAGTGGGACTGGGTTTGCACCCAGACGCGCTTTCATCTGGTCAACAACTTTCAGGAAGTTAGCACCCATGCGGTCCATTTTGTTAACGAACGCGATGCGTGGAACTTTATATTTGTTAGCCTGGCGCCATACGGTTTCAGACTGTGGCTGAACACCACCAACTGCACAGTAAACCATAACTGCGCCATCAAGCACACGCATAGAACGCTCAACTTCGATGGTGAAGTCAACGTGTCCCGGGGTGTCGATGATGTTTACGTGGTGTGGTTCAAACTGCTTAGCCATACCAGACCAGTAGCAGGTGGTCGCAGCTGACGTGATGGTAATACCACGTTCCTGCTCCTGCTCCATCCAGTCCATGGTTGCTGCGCCGTCATGAACTTCACCGATTTTGTGGTTTACACCGGTGTAGAACAGAACACGTTCGGTAGTTGTAGTCTTACCGGCGTCGATGTGCGCACTGATACCAATGTTACGGTAGCGCTCAATGGGTGTTTTACGAGCCATTTGATTCCTCTGATTCTTAGACGTTCTAAGTTAATAAAGCCCAGCAGGTAAGCCACTGGGACGCCCGCTGGGTTAATAACACCTACGCAGCTGTTACCAGCGGTAGTGAGCGAACGCCTTGTTGGCTTCAGCCATACGGTGAACGTCTTCACGTTTCTTCACTGCAGTACCTTTGTTTTCTGCAGCATCAGAAAGTTCGTTCGCCAGGCGTAAAGCCATAGATTTATCACCGCGTTTACGAGCAGCTTCTACGATCCAACGCATTGCCAGGGCATTACGACGAACCGGACGGACTTCAACTGGAACCTGGTAGGTTGAACCACCAACGCGACGTGACTTAACTTCGACAGTCGGACGTACGTTTTCGAGAGCAACCTCGAACGCTTCCAGGCCATCTTTACCAGCACGTTGAGCCAGGGTCTCAAGCGCGGTATAGACGATAGATTCGGCAGTAGATTTTTTACCATCTACCATCAGGATGTTTACAAATTTAGCCAGCAGCTCTGATCCGAACTTAGGATCCGGCAGAATTTTACGCTGACCAATGACGCGACGACGTGGCATGGAAATACTCCGTTGTTAATTCAGGATTGTCCAAAACTCTACGAGTTTAGTTTGACATTTAAGTTAAAACGTTTGGCCTTACTTAACGGAGAACCATTAAGCCTTTGGCTTCTTCACGCCGTACTTGGAGCGTGACTGCTTACGGTCTTTAACACCTGAGCAGTCCAGCGCGCCACGAACGGTGTGGTAACGCACACCTGGCAGGTCTTTAACACGACCGCCACGGATCAGGATCACGGAGTGTTCCTGCAGGTTATGACCTTCACCGCCGATGTAGGAGGTGACTTCAAAACCGTTAGTCAAACGCACACGGCAAACTTTACGCAGTGCTGAGTTTGGTTTTTTAGGAGTGGTGGTGTACACACGAGTACAAACACCACGTTTCTGCGGGCAAGCTTCCAGCGCCGGCACGTTGCTCTTTGCAACTTTGCGGACGCGTGGTTTGCGAACCAGCTGGTTAACTGTTGCCATTAAATAGCTCCTGGGATTTAGCTTTTTGCTTCGTAAACACGTAATAAATCACCTCGTAGAATTACGAGGAGGCAGAATTTTAGGGCTGTGTCAAAAGGGTGTCAAGAAATAACCAGGGGGTTAACGAATTACCAGGCCATTTGTTGTCGATGTTTTACCGTTAACGCAACGAAGAAAGTATAGTCTACTGGCTGCACAATGGGGGAAATTTGCTCACCCAGCCCGCGTGCATTCAGGTCCGCTTCCAACGCCCACACGTTTACCCCACTGGCGCTCAGTTTTTCCAACGCCTTACTGCCCTGCATCGCAGCCAGCACGCCGTCCTGCAGCAATAACAGGTCGTCGTCCGGGCTGAGGAGCAAAGACAGCGAATCGATATCACTGTAGGCCGGAGAATGAAATAAAGTATGCAGCATTACACGCTCTTAAAAAGTCACAATACGGTCATAGCTCGCGAGTTTTTGACGCAGCAACGGCGCATCTAAAATCTCAGCATCCAACATGCGCGGCGCACGTTCCGCTAAACCGCGATCCCGTAACGCGTCCCGACACAGGTAACATTGCTCAATATCGTACAGCGCCAGCACACCAAAGGTCGCGGCATAATGACGGGCGTGAATGCTTTCTGGATGTTGCCCGCTGCAGAGCTGGAGCACGCCATCGCCGATAAAAAACAGGCCAATATCGTCGCTTAACGCGCCGGTGGCCAGCGCAGCATCCAGTCCTTCACGCCCCGCGCTGCTACCATGCGGCGCACGGGTAAAAACAAATGCAACACGATTCATTAAAACTGCACCATACGTTCGCAACGCAGCAGAGCTTCCGCCAGCGCGCCTAACCCCGCCAGCGTAAAGCCGGGTTGAAGATTAGCGCCGGGCAGCGCCAGCCGTGACGCTTCCTGCTGGTCGGTCACACCGCGACGTAACGCCGCCGCAACGCAGATATTCAGCGCGACGCCCTGAGTCTGACTGAGTGTCTGCCATGCCCTTACCAGATCAAACTCATCACTGGCCGGTGCCGTCAGCTGATTCGCATTCAGCACCCCTTCGCGGTAAAAGAACACGCTTTCCAGTTGATGGCCGGCTGCCAGCAACGCGTTGGCAAACAGCAAGGCGCTGGTCGCCTGCTGCGTGCCATAAGCCGGTCCCGTCACTAACAGCGCATAGCGCATTAGCGATCCTGCCCCTGAAAGTCGCCATTTTTAAACTGACGGATGTACAGATACACGGTGTGTTTAGAAATATTTAAGCGGTCCGCCACCTGATTAATCGCGTCCTTGATGTCAAAAATACCTTTCTCATACAGGTTCAATACGATTTGACGATTCTTGGCATTATTAGAGACGTTGCGATCGGCGCTCACCTCTTCAATAGTAAATTCCAGCGTTTGCATCACCAGGTCGTCTACCGAACTGGCGAAGTTGACGTTAGAGTCAACCTGATGCATCTCAGGGGGAAGAAATGTCGACATAATCTGCGAAAACGGAACATCAAGGTTCATATTGATACACAGCAGCCCAATCACCCGCTGCTGTCGGTTACGAATCGCGATGGTCACTGACTTCATCAGCACACCGCTTTTCGCGCGGGTAAAGTAGGCACGGGAAACATTGCTGTCTGCACCCTGCATATCGTGCAGCATGCGCAGTGCTAAATCCGTAATGGGCGATCCCACTTTACGCCCTGTGTGCTCGCCGTTAGCAATGCGCACGGCCGAACAGTTCAAATCCTCCAGTGAGTGAAGGACGATTTCGCAATGCGAGCCAATCAACATGGCAAGGCCATCTACGACGGCCTCATACGACTTTAGAATATCGTAATCAGTTTGCTCGAACGGATGCTGCTCCAGAAGATCGAAGTCGCTCAGTTCACCGGGATTGAATGGATTAGACATTGAAGACATCACCCTACATGGCTGGAGCCTGTCTCAGCGGCTTACGGGCAGACTCAATATTGGGATAGTTATGCAGGCGATAGTCTGGCAAATGTCGCGGGCTTATGCCAGAGGTTTGTCATAAACAGAAACCGCCACCCGAAGGTGGCGGTAGACAGATTACTGAGATTTCTTCGCGTCAGCAGCAGGGGCCTGCGTTTTTTCATCCGCTTTCGGAGCAGGTTTGATATCAAGCAGTTCAACATCAAACACCAGGGTGGAGTTAGCCGGAATACCCGGAACGCCGTTTTTACCGTAAGCAAGGTTCGGTGGAATGACCAGCTTAATCTTACCGCCTTTCTTAACGTGCTTCAGGCCTTCGGTCCAGCCCGGGATCACGCCATCAAGACGGAATGACAGAGGCTCACCGCGCGTGTAAGAGTTGTCGAACTCAGTACCGTCAATCAGCGTACCTTTATAGTTGACGACCACGGTATCGCTGTCTTTCGGCGCATCACCGGTGCCTTCTTTCTCTACTTTGTAAAGCAGACCGCTGTCAGTTTTCTTCACGCCGCTCTCTTTGGCAAACTTAGCGCTGTAAGCTTCCCCTTTCTCAGCGTTTTCTTTCGCGTCTTTTTCCATCTTGGCTGAAGCCGCGCCTTTCACACGCACTTCAAACGCCTGCAGTGTTTGCTCGATTTCTTCGTCAGACAGTTTGCTCTTGCCACCGAATGCATCCTGAACACCGGCAATCAGCTGCTGTTTGTCCAGTTTGATGCCCAGCTTCTCTTGTTCTTTCAGAGAGTTGTCCATGTAACGACCCAGCGATGCACCTAATGCATATGCAGATTGCTGATCTTCGTTTTTGAAGGCAGCGTTTTTTGGAGCCTGGGGAGCAGTCTGAGGTGCATCAGCAGCAGCCGGTGCCGCTGCAGTTTCTGCGGCCATTGCCAGCGGAGCATTTAGCGCAACGGCCATGGTGGTAGCTAACAATGTGACTTTGAACAGTGATTTCATCCTTTCTCCAAAACCGAAGCCTGACACCTCGGGAATCATTGCGGACTGCGGGCCCACACTATAACTTTACGTGGCAGTGGCGAACACTCCCACAGCGTAATTATCCTGGTCTACTTCCGACCTTTTTTGCATCAGGAAGTTTCACCAGAGATGATGCCATCTGGGCCATTTTCAAGCTAAACACTAAATTAAAGATAAAAAATAGGGCAATTCTGCAACGTCAGCCATTAGAATTGCGCGCTGAGTAGCACCTTAACAGGAGAACAGGTCATGCAACAGTCAGAGTGGGAACAACGTATTGAAACGCTTGAAAGTAAACTGGCTTTTCAGGAGATGACCATCGATCAACTGAACAATACCGTGGTCCAGCATGAACTTGAAATGAGTAAGATGCGCGAACATATGCGCCTGCTGCTTGAGAAGTTCAAAGCCAGCGCGCCATCGATGATTGCCGATCCTTCTGAAGAAACGCCACCGCCTCATTACTGATCCAGGCGGTTATCGACGCGCGCACCGCGACAGGCAGAAAAAAGTAAGGCCACCCGGAGGTGGCCTTGACATGCAGATTTGAACTTAGTGGCTGCAACCGCAACCACCGGTACCGCAACCACCCTGACCGTGGTCATGGCCGTGATCGTGGTCGTGGTCATGATCGTGATGATGACCATCGGCACCGTGAACGTGGCCATGGGCCAGCTCTTCCGGTGTGGCTTCACGAATCGCAACCACCTCAACATTGAAGTTCAGGTTCTGACCTGCCAGCATGTGGTTACCGTCAACCACAACATGCTCGTCTTCAACTTCGGTGATTTCAACCGGTACTGGGCCCTGATCGGTTTCTGCCAGGAAACGCATACCAACCTGTAATTCATCAACGCCCATAAAAACGTCTTTTGGTACGCGCTGTACCAGGTTGTCATCGTACTGACCGTAAGCGTCGTTTGCAGGAATGTGCACCTCAAACTTATCGCCCGCTACGTGGTTTTCCAGCGCGTTTTCCAGACCAGAAATCAGGGAACCATGACCGTGCAGATAGTCTAACGGTGCACTCACCGGTGACTCGTCAACCAACACACCGTCTTCTGTACGTACCTGATAGGCCAGGCTTACCACCAGGTCTTTTGCTACTTTCATGATATCTCCTAACCGTTGAGAACAAAGATCCCGTCTCATTGGTCTATTCTTGCGTGCAATAACACCAACCAGAAAGGTTCGGGGCTGAGTACAAGAGGTTATCTTTTTCTCTTGCGACCACAGCGTTAATGGCGTCAATTGTAACGGAATTCAATCCCGCTGTGTGGTTAAGCTTAAAAAAAGCTGGGCCATTTCGCTACTCGGGATGGAAAATTCCGATCACCTGCTCATTGCTGCGAACCTGATCGCGTGCCTGTTTATCCGCTTCGCGCATTTGATGGCCGCACTTCACACACTCAACCACATCGACATTGTTTTCACGCCACATGGCCAGCGTGTCTTTTTCCTGGCAGTGCGGACAAACCGCACCGGCAATAAAACGTTTACGCATGATGCTCTACCTGCCTTCTCTGATTACTGATCGTCGTCCCAGTCATGGATCTGACGCCGTTCATGCTGCATTTCACGCTGGAAGATATCTTCAAGTTCCCGACGGGCTTCACGCGCACGAGAAATCTGTGCATTGTCGGAATGGGCGGGCATCAGTTCCCGTAACATGCGCATATCCAGCCGACGGAAATGCTGCTGTGCGCGGTGCGCCTGATGCGGATGCATACCCAACGACATCAATGTTTTACGCCCCAGTTCCAGCGCACTGGAAAAGGTTTCACGCGAGAACTGCGTAACGCCCGCCTGAAGTAGCTCGTGGGCTTCTACGCGGCCGCGAGCACGCGCCATGATGTGCAGATGCGGAAAATGCTGCTGGCAGAGATGGACAATCGTCATGGCATCTTCCGGATTACTGCAGGTAATCACAATGGATTGCGCACTGGCCGCCCCGGCTGCACGCAGTAGCTCCAGCTCGGTGGCATCGCCATAATAAACCTTGTAGCCATATTTACGCATCAGGCTCACCGCGCTGATATCGCGCTCCAGTACCGTGATACGTTTATTGTTCGCCATCAGCAAGCGGCCAACGACCTGACCAAAACGACCAAAGCCCACCACAATAACCTGCGGCTGATCGTCTTCAACGAACGGCTTTTCAGCATCTTCGTCGATTTCATTGAAACGACGTGCTAACAGACGGTCAATGCCTTGCATCAACAGTGGCGTCGTCATCATGGACAGCGTCACGGTTACCAGCAGAAGCGGAAGTTGATCGCCCGAAAACAGTTTGGCGGATGACGCGGCTGAAAACAGGACGAAGGCAAACTCACCGCCCTGACTCAGTACACCGGCAAACTGCTGGCGCTCCGAGCTGCGCAGACCATAAATACGTGCCAGTACGTATAAAACCAGGATTTTTACCGCTACCAGCGCCAGTACGCCCAGCAAAATCGCGATAATATGGGTATAGAGCACGCCAAGATTCAGCGCCATGCCGACTGAGATAAAAAACAGCCCCAGCAGCAAACCTTTAAACGGCTCAATCGCCACTTCCAGCTCATGCCGGTATTCACTTTCCGCCAGCAGAATGCCGGCGATAAATGTCCCCAGCGCCATGGACAATCCCAGCGCATCCATAAACAGCGCCGATCCTAATACCAGCAGCAGTGAAGCAGCGGTAAACACCTCGCGTACGCCCGATGCCGCGATATAACGAAAAATGGGGCGCAGCAAATAACGGCCACCCACTAACATGCCAGCGAAGGCCAGCACCTTCATGCCCACTTTCATCCAGTCGATACTGCCGCTGTCATTGCCTGCCAGCAGCGGAATCAATGCCAGAGCTGGAATGACGGCCAGATCCTGGAACAGCAGTACTGAAAAGCCTAACTGCCCGGCTTCACTGCGATTCATTCCCTTGTCGCGCATCAGCTGGAGCGCCATCGCCGTGGATGACATTGCCAAACCAATGCCGCCAATAACCGCCGCTCGCCAGTCAAATTTGGTCAGCCACAGCAATACGCCGAGAATGGCCGCTGAAAAAATCACCTGCGCCGCACCGATACCAAAAATAGAACGGCGCAGCGCCCAAAGCTTTGCCGGATTAAGCTCCAGCCCGATGATAAACATCAGAAACACGACGCCCAGCTCAGAAAAGTGCAGAATCTCATCGACGTCGCTAATAAACCCTAGTCCCCATGGCCCGATAGCAATACCGGCCAGCAAGTACCCTAAAACCGCGCCAATACCGAGACGCGCCGCTACCGGTACGATCAGCACCGCCGCAACGAGATAGATTACCCCCGCGGTCAGTAGCGTTTGTCCTTCCATTTATAACCCTCCATTTGGCAGCGGTGCTGCCAGCCAGTCGCTGTAAGCGCGGGCATAGTTTTTCAGTAAATCGGGATCCTGACGGCGAGCCCAGTAAATAATCATCGGCGGCATCCAGTGCATGCGGCACATCTGCGCCGTCAGCTCGAAGGGACGTAAAATGTCATTCATGGCGTAGCGATTTAGCCCCTGGCGCTGAAAGGCGGACTCTGGCTCACCGGTGGTCACAATACTGCGCCAGTATTTGCCTTCGAGCGCATTACCATCCACGCCGTTGGCAAAGCCGCGCGACAGCACGCGATCCAGCCACTCTTTTAACAGCGCCGGGCAGCTGTAGGTGTAAAGCGGATGTTGAAAAATAATCACATCATGCTCACGCAGCAGCTGTTGCTCGTGGTAGACATCAATAAAAAAATCCGGGTAGGCAGCATAGAGATCGTGAACGGTGACATGTTCTGTTTTCTCTGCCGCCTCCAGCAAAATGCGATTTGCCTTTGAATCCTGTGCTTCAGGATGAGCAAAAAGCAGCAAAATCTTAGGTGGCTGCGACATCCTTTCCCTCCAAAGCGTCGTCATTGGTGCAGATTTCCGCTACCATGCACAACGCAACAAAAACCCAATTATGTTGCAGGTAAATTAACATATTCTGACGATACGGCGCTTATGATTGTCTTCTCTGCCCTACAAATTCGCCGCGGTATTCGCGTTCTGCTCGATAACGCGACCGCCACCATCAATCCCGGCCAAAAAGTCGGACTGGTGGGTAAAAACGGCTGTGGAAAATCCACGCTGCTGTCGTTGCTGAAAGGCGAGATCAGCAGCGATGCTGGCTCATTCACCTTTCCTGGCAACTGGTCACTGGCCTGGGTAAATCAGGAAACCCCTGCCCTGAGCCAGGCCGCCCTTGACTATGTGATCGATGGCGATCGTGAATACCGCCAGCTTGAGGCAGAACTGGCAGAGGCGAACATCAGAAATGACGGAAATGCCATTGCTTTGGTACACGGAAAGCTCGATACCATTCAGGCCTGGACCATCCAGTCACGCGCCTCGAGCCTGCTGCATGGACTGGGATTTAGTCAGGAGCAGCTTCAGCGCCCGGTAAGCGACTTTTCGGGCGGCTGGCGCATGCGGCTAAACCTGGCTCAGGCGTTACTGTGCCGCTCAGATTTGTTGCTGCTGGATGAACCGACCAACCACCTCGATCTGGATGCGGTTATCTGGCTGGAGCGCTGGCTGAAAAGCTATGAAGGTACGCTGATCCTGATCTCGCACGATCGCGATTTTCTCGATCCCGTGGTGGATAAAATTATCCACATCGAGCAGCAGACGATGATGGAGTACACCGGGAACTACAGCTCCTTCGAACGCCAGCGCGGCGCCAAACTGGCCCAGCAGCAGGCGTTATATCAGAGCCAGCAGGAAAAAGTGGCGCATCTGCAGAAATATATTGATCGCTTCCGTGCTCAGGCAACCAAGGCGAAGCAGGCCCAAAGCCGCATCAAGATGCTGGAGCGCATGGAGCTGATTGCGCCAGCGCACGTGGATAACCCCTTCAGCTTCAGCTTTCGTGCACCGGAGAGCCTGCCGAATCCGCTGCTGAAAATGGAAAAAGTCACCGCAGGCTATGGCGATCGCATCATTCTTGATGCCATTAAGCTTAACCTGGTGCCCGGCTCACGTATTGGCCTGCTGGGGCGCAACGGCGCCGGTAAATCGACCCTGATTAAGCTGCTGGCCGGTGAGCTCAGTGCCAAAGAGGGTGAGATTGGGCTGGCAAAAGGCATCAAGCTGGGTTACTTCGCCCAGCATCAGCTGGAGTTCCTGCGCGCCGACGAGTCCCCTTTACAGCACCTGTCCCGTATCGCGCCAAAAGTGCTGGAGCAGCAGTTACGTGACTATCTCGGCGGTTTTGGTTTTCAGGGTGATAAAGTCACAGAGATAACAGCGCGTTTCTCCGGTGGAGAAAAGGCGCGCCTGGTGCTGGCGCTGATTGTCTGGCAGCGCCCTAACCTGCTGCTGCTGGATGAGCCAACCAACCATCTGGATCTGGATATGCGCCAGGCACTCACCGAAGCGCTTATCGATTTCGAAGGCGCGTTAGTGGTGGTTTCGCACGATCGTCATCTGTTACGTGCCACCACGGACGATCTCTATCTGGTTCACGATGGCAGCGTAGATGTGTTTCCCGGCGATCTGGAAGACTATCAGCAGTGGCTGAGCGACCTGCAAAAACAGCAGTCTCAGCAGGATGCGGCACCCAGGCAGGATTCCGGCAACAGCGCTCAGGCGCGCAAGGACCAGAAGCGCCGTGAAGCGGAGCTGCGCACGCAGACCCAGCCGCTGCGTAAAGAAATTGAGAAGCTGGAAAAGCAGATGGCAAAATGGCAAAGCCAGCTCGCCGACGCCGAAGCCCTGCTCTCAGACAGCGCCCTCTATGAGCAAAGCCGTAAGGCCGATCTCAGCGCCGCGCTACAAAAACAGGCCGAGAGTAAATCGGCCCTGGAAGAGGTGGAGATGGCCTGGCTGGATGCACAGGAAAAACTGGAAGCCATGCTCACCGCCTGATAAAGGCGGTGATGTTTCTTGCTCTTGCCTTACTCCTCCGCACCGGCTCCAGCGCCGGGTGCGGATCAATAAGGCCGGTCACCTAGCACCGTCGCCCGCTGCATCACTCGCCTCGCCGGATAGTAGTCCGCATTCGCATAGTGCTGTGTCACCCGGTTGTCCCAGATAGCCAGGTCGTTTGGCTGCCAGCGCCAGCGCACCTGAAACTCGGGCCGGGTCACGTGGGCAAACAAAAAGCCCAGTAGCGCGTCGCTCTCTTTCTGACTGATATCCATAATTCGCGTAGTAAACCCCTCGTTGACAAACAGGGCCTTCTTGCCACTCACGGGATGGGTGCGGATCACCGGATGATAAACGGGGGGATTTTTCGCCACAGCCTGCTGCCACTGCCGATGCGCCTCTTCCGTCTTGCGATGCTTATATTCAGGAAACGCCTTGGTAAAGTCATGCTCTGCACGTAACTCAGCCAGTAATGTCTTAAAAGGCGCAGACAGCGCCTCGTAAGCGGCAATGCCGCTGGTCCACAACGTATCGCCCCCAGACTCAGGCAGCACTTTAGACGCAAGTAACGCCACGGCGGGCGGCGTTTGAATAAAGGTCACATCGGTATGCCAGTTGTCATTATCCGGCGGATTATCCAGGTGCGTGTCCAGAACGATGATCTCTTCCACGCCCTCGGCATGAGGGTAAACCGGATGAATATGGAGATCGCCAAAGCGAATCGCCAGTGCGCGATGCTGCTCGGGCGTAATGACCTGTTCGCGCAGGAACAGCACCTGGTGACGCAGCAGCGCATGATAAAGCTGTTCAAACTGCGCGTCGCTGAGGGGACGTGATACATCAAGGTTGCCGACCTGGGCACCGATAAAAGGCCCCAGCGGCTTGATGGCTAACTTTTCGTTCATTTTTGCTCTCCATTCCAGGGCGTTAACCGGCGTTGCAACGCACGCAGACTCAGCTCTAAACCAAACGCAATCACGGCAATGACCGCGATCCCTGCCAGCACCACATCCGTAGCAAGAAACTCGCCCGCCGACTGCACCATAAAACCCAAGCCTCGGGTTGCCGCGATTAACTCGGCAGCCACCAGCGTTGACCATCCCACGCCCAGACCAATCCGTAACCCGGTCAGTATCTCCGGCAGGGCGCCAGGCAAAATGACCCAACGCAGCTGTTGCCAGCGGGTCGCTCCCAACGAGGCCGCCGCACGCAGACGAACCTGCTGAGCATGACGCACGCCCGCCACCGTCGACAGCACCACCGGGGCGAATATAGCCAGATAAATCAACAGGATTTTCGAGGTCTCGCCAATACCAAACCAGATCACCATCAGCGGCAAATACGCCAGCGGCGGTACGGGCCGGTACAGCTCAATCAGCGGATCGATCAACGCACGCACGACCGGGCTGATGCCCATCGCGATCCCCACCGGGATGCCGATCGCCGCCGCCGCGGTTAAGGCAATCAGCATCCGCGTCAGACTGGCCGACAGATGCTGCCACAGCGTGGCGTCCATAAATCCTTGCGGGCCAGCCACCAGCAGTAGCTTACTTACTACCTGCTGCGGCGAAGGTAAAAACAGCGGTGCAATGAGGCCCAGCGCGGTCACGCTCCACCAGACGAACAGCAGCACAAGCAGGCTCAGGGCGCTCAGCGTAAACGAGGTGGAAAAAGGCCAGCGCAGGCGACGGTGGCGCACGGTGGCCGGCTCATCGTTGATCAGCGCACTCATACAAAGGCCTCCCGCTGTTCAAATACCCGACTCAACACATATTCCCGCTGGGCAATAAAATCAGGATCGGATTTAATGCTCCGGCAGGGTTCGCCCTCCACGAAACGCTGACCAAAATTAAGCGTCATTTTTTCCTGCACGCGCCCTGGCCCGGGAGAGAGCAGCACCAGCTCGCTGGCCAGAAAGATGGCTTCTTCAATGTCGTGAGTGATAAGCAGAATCTGCTTACCGCTGTTGCGCCACAGGGTTAATAACAGGGTTTGCATTTGCTCACGCGTAAACGCGTCAAGTGCGCCGAAAGGCTCATCCAACAGCAACAGTTGTGGATTGGCCGCCAGCGCCCGGGCGATCCCGACGCGCTGGCGCTGGCCTCCTGACAGCTGCCAGATAGGGCGTTTTTCCGCACCTTCGAGTCCGACGCTTTTGATGAAACCCCGTGCAATCTCCTCACGCTGCTGGCGCGCCATGCCGGCTATCTGCAAGCCGAAAGCCACGTTATCCAGCACGTTACGCCACGGCAGCAGGCCTTCGTTCTGAAACACCACGCCACGCTCTGCGCCCGGCCCGCGCACAGGCTCCCCGTCCAGGGAAACCGTGCCGGACTCAACCGGTAAAAATCCGGCGATCAGGTTAAGCAGGGTTGTTTTGCCACAGCCTGACGGCCCCAGCACGACCATCAACGCTTTTTTATCAAGCTGTAACGTGATGTCCTGCAACACAGGCTGGCCGCCATAACTCGCGTTCAGGTGAGCGATACGTAACATGGCGCTCTCCTCAGGGTTTAGCCAAGGGGGCAACAAAGCGGCTGGTGACATAACGGCTGTAATCACTGCCAGCCTGCGGCACTTTTCCCTGCGCTTTCAGAAACTGCGCCGTATCCACGATGGCCTTGTTCACCGGCTGATCCAGCTGTTTAACCTGCTGCGCGGCCGTAAGGTAGGTATTGCCTTTTACCAGTTCCGGAACCGCTTGCTCTGGCACGCCGCTTAAACGCGAAAGCTTGCTGAGGTTGTCAGCCTGTTTCAGCCACTTTTCCGGGTCATCCAGATAGGCTTTCTGCGCCTCAAGGGCGCTGCGGGCAAAGGCGGTAACAATATCAGGATGCTGCTGTGCGAAGTCTTTACGCACGACCCAGACATCCAGCGTAGGCGATCCCCAGCGGCCAACCTGAGAAGAGTCTGTCAGGACCTTGCCGTCCTTTTCCAGTGCATTGACAGCCGGTGCCCAAACGTACGCGCCGTCGATATCGCCCCGCTGCCAGGCGGCCACAATAGCGGGCGGCTGCAGGTTCACCAGTTGGACCTGGGAGGGTTTAATTCCCCAGTGCTTCAAGGCAGCAAGCAGGCTGTAGTGCGTGGTGGAGATAAAGGGGACGGCGATGCGTTTGCCAATCAGATCCTGAGGGCTGGCGATGGTTTTCCTGACAACAAGCGCTTCTGAATTCCCCAACTGAGAGGCGAGCAAAAACGCTTCTATCGGGAGTTGCTGCGTCGCCGCAACCGCTAGCGGACTGGACCCAATATTGCCTATCTGCACATCTCCGGATGCCAGGGCGCGCAATACGCCCGCCCCACTGTCGAATTTGCGCCAGGCTACCGTTGCGCCGCTCTCTTTAGCAAAAGTGTTATCTGCCTGCGCCACCTTGGCCGGTTCGGCAGAGGTTTGATACGCCACCGTCACGTCGACCGCGCCGGCCTGAAACGCCAGCAGTGCCAGCACAGTAGCCAAAATGGTTGACTGCCCTTTTAACATGATTTTCCCCATCACTTTTATGATGTGGGCAGTGTTGCTGGCAGGATTAATTTCACAAAGGAATTAAAAGTTATCCCTAATAGAAAGAAATTCTTAGATCATCATCTGCAATAGATTGCTGTTATATGCAAATTAAAATTCAGACAAAAAGCCATAAATTTGTCAGGCGCTCACATGCTGGGTGTGCTATTGATATGCGCTATTATTTGCTCCCGGTGAGGCCTGCGAGTTCGATGTCGATCGACAAAGTTGCCCTGTTAGCTGGCGTGTCTAAAGCCACGGTATCCCGCGTGCTTAACGCTCATCCAGGTGTGAAAGCGGATACGCGCCAGAAAGTGCTGGATGCCATTTCAACCAGCGGCTATCAGCCAAACCTGTTAGCGCGTCAGTTGCGTACCTCACAAAGCCATATGCTGCTGGTGCTGATTTCAGATATCACCAATCCCTTTTGTTCCAGGGTGGTGCAAGGCATTGAAGCGGAAGCCGAAATGCATGGCTACCATATCCTGTTGTGTAATTCCGCCTCGCAGTTTAAACGCGAAGCCGCTTACCTGACGCTGCTCACAGGCAAAGTCGTTGATGGCGTCATTACCATGGACGCGGCGGCCGGGCTGGAAAGCCTTATCGATATCATTGGAGATGCGCCCTGGGTGCAGTGCTCAGAGTTTGATCCCCAGATTGCGGCATCCTCGGTCTCCATCGATCATCTTGAGGCTGCGCGCGATACCGTACATTACCTTGCTGCCAGAGGCCGCCAACGCATTGCACTGGTCAACGGTGACATGCGTTATCTGTATTCCCAGTATCGTGAGCAGGGTTATCGCCAGGCCATTGAGCAAACGGATTTGGGCTGGTCTAAGGTCGTCTATACTGCGGATATTTCCTGTGAAGAAGGCAGTCGGGCTTTACGGGAGATGTTGCACTCACCCGAGCGACCAGACGCGGTCTTTGCCGTGTCCGATGTACTGGCGGTCGGCGTCGTGCATGCGGCGCTGGAAGCAGGCTTGCGCGTGCCCGAGGATTTGGCTGTGGTCGGGTTTGACGGTATTCCCTTTACCGGCAGCCTGAATCCGCCTTTGACCACCATAGAGCAACCGATGAATGAGCTGGGCGCCCGCAGCGTACAGTTGCTGCTGAAAAAAATCCGTCAGCCCCATGCGCCGGTTGTCAGGGAGGTGCTGCCCTGGAAGCGCCTGGAACGCGCCTCCAGTTAACGTCAGCGCCAGATGAGCAGTACGCAGGCTGCGGTTAACAGCCCCATACTGAGGTTAAATATCTTCCACGCGCGCGGACTGCGTAAAACACGGCCAATCATCGCGCCAAACCCCATCCAGATGATGCCCGCGACCAGATTGACCATCACCATCCCTACGCTGATTAACAGGACAGAGTGGCGATATCCGGCACCGGCCAGGCTAAAGCTGGCTATCGCCCCCAGGGCCATTAACCAGGCTTTGGGATTGATCAACTGCAACAATCCTCCCTGCCAGAAGGGCATGGGCGCGACCGGTGCCGCATCGGTCTCCAGCTTTTCGTATGCGGCGGTCGCAATTTTCCATGCCAGCCACAGAAGATAGAGGCTCCCGGCAACTTTCAGGATAAGGTGCAGTGAGGGATAGAGCAGGATCAATCCCCCTACGCCAAACGCCACCATCAGTAGCATCAGTTGCATACCAATCATGATGCCGACCATTAACGGAAGGGTTCGGAAAAAGCCAAAGTTGGCGCCCGAGGCGGTGAGTAACATATTATTAGGTCCGGGTGTAATCGCCGCGACCCAGAGAAACCCTAACATTGATAAAAAAAGACTGAGTTCCATTAATCCGGGTTCTCCCTCCATTATGTGAAAACTTATCGAAGCTAACAGTGTGATATGGAACAGACAAGCCTTTACAACATGAAATTTTCGGGCCCGGACGGCGCGGCGTTCAGCCCCATGCGCGGCCTGACCAATCCGCATGTGCAAACCATACTGCCGCGCCTGTTCCGCCGTACTCTAGCGTTAACGCCTCACTGGCAGCGGCTGGATTTACCCGATGGTGATTTTGTCGATCTGGCCTGGAGTGAAGATCCACAGTTTGCCGCGCATAAACCACGCGTGGTGCTGTTTCATGGTCTGGAAGGAAGCTTCCACAGTCCCTACATCCATGGCCTGATGCAAGTCTGCAGGCAACGTGGCTGGCTGGCCGTAGTGATGCATTTTCGCGGCTGTAGCGGCGAGCCGAACAGGCTAAACCGGATTTACCACTCCGGCGAGACGGAAGATGCACGCTTTTTCCTGACCTGGCTGAAGGCCCGCTGGGGACAGGTTCCTACTGCAGCTGTGGGGTTTTCGCTGGGCGGGAATATGCTGGGTTGCCTGCTGGGCCAACAGGGCAGTGACGTTGCGCTGGATGCCGGCGTTATCGTTTCGGCACCCTTGATGCTTGAACCCTGTAGCGCCCGACTGGAACGCGGGTTTTCCCAAATTTATCAGCGTTACCTGCTGAGCCAGCTTAAAAAGAATGCCAGGCGCAAGCTGCACGCATGGCCCGACACCTTACCGGTCAATCTCAGTCAGCTGAATGCCCTGCGTCGCCTGCGTGATTTTGACGACGCCATCACGGCCCGGGCGCATGGCTTTGCCGACGCCACGGACTATTATCGCCGTGCCAGCGCCCTGCCGTTGCTGAGATCGGTGACAAAACCGTTGCTGATTATCCATGCAAAAGATGACCCCTTTATGAGCGATGAGGTGATCCCGCAGAATGACCAGTTATCTGCCACTATTACCTATCAGCTGACAACACACGGTGGTCATGTTGGATTTGTGAGTGGTACCCTGCGTCAGCCTGAATTGTGGCTGGAACAGCGCGTGCCGCAGTGGATTTCCCCTTATCTGGATAGCTAACCCTGTGATTATTCCCTGGCAACAGGTTTCTCCCGAAACCCTTGAAAACGTTATTGAAGCCTTTGTTCTGCGCGAAGGTACCGACTACGGCGAACAGGAACTCAGCCTGACCGAAAAAGTCGCCAATGTGCGACGCCAGCTGCAGCAAGGTGAAGTCGTGCTGGTCTGGTCTGAGCTTCACGAATCGGTCAACATCATGCGCAAAAGTGAGTTCCGTGGCTGATGCACAGAACGAAAAATCGTGCTAACAATGCTCATCGCCTGATTTCACAGGGAGTTTCACTATGTCGGCACGTCATCCGATTATCGCGGTAACAGGTTCCAGCGGTGCCGGAACCACTACCACCAGCCTCGCATTCCGTAAAATTTTTCAGCAACTCAATTTGCACGCGGCCGAGCTGGAAGGGGACAGTTTCCACCGATTTACCCGGCCTGAAATGGATATGGCTATCCGTAAGGCGCGCGATCTGGGTCGCCATATCAGCTACTTTGGCCCGGAGGCGAATGATTTCGGTCTGCTGGAGCAGACCTTTGTTGAATACGGTGATCAGGGCAAGGGCCAGTCACGTAAATACCTGCATACCTACGACGAAGCGGTGCCCTGGAATCAGGTGCCAGGTACCTTTACCCCGTGGCAGCCGCTGCCACCGGATACGGACGTGCTGTTTTATGAAGGACTGCACGGCGGCGTCGTGACGGCTCAGCACAACGTCGCTGAAAAAGTGGATTTACTGGTCGGCGTCGTCCCCATCGTTAACCTGGAGTGGATTCAGAAGCTGGTACGCGATACCGGTGAACGCGGTCATTCGCGTGAAGCCGTAATGGATTCGGTGGTGCGCTCAATGGAAGATTACATCAATTTCATTACGCCGCAGTTCTCACGCACCCATATTAACTTTCAGCGGGTTCCAACCGTCGACACCTCTAACCCCTTTGCGGCACGCACCATTCCTTCACTGGATGAAAGTTTTGTCGTCATCCACTTTCAGGGGCTGGAAGATATTGATTTTCCCTACCTACTGGCTATGCTGCAGGGATCGTTTATTTCCAATATCAACACGCTGGTTGTACCTGGCGGGAAAATGGGGCTGGCGATGGAATTAATTATGGCACCGCTGGTAAAACGGCTCATGGAAGGCAAACGCATTGAATAAAATCAGAGGCCGCGCTGGCCTCTGAATAATTACAGCTCGATAACTTCGTAACTGTGGGTAATTTCCACCCCTTTGCCTAACATAATGGCAACCGAGCAATACTTCTCAGCTGAAAGGTCGACCGCACGCGCCACGGCTTTATCTGAAAGTGCTTTTCCACTGACGATAAAATGCAGGTTGATGCGGGTAAAGATGCGAGGCGCTTCTTCCCGGCGTTCTGATTCGAGTTTTACTTCGCAATCAGCCACATCGTTGCGACCTTTTTGCAAAATTGATACCACATCAATGGCGCTGCATCCGCCGGCCGCCATCAGCACCATTTCCATAGGGCTGGGCGCTTTATCGCCGGAATTGCCGTCCATTAAGACCTGATGTCCGGACGAAGACTCGCCGAGGAATGTTAACCCTTCAACCCATTTGACTCTTGCCTGCATAATCTGGCCCCCAGAATGCCCTGTTTTTGCGTCAGAGTACGCTTTTGCCTGGTAAACAGCAATCCGGAGAAATCAGCCTTATTGCTGAAGCGAGACAACACAAGACAGTCGGCGAAAGCTGTGCTACAAACAGTGCTGAAAATATTTTTCGTCATCCGAAGACGAAGCCGGGAAGAATGATGCGCTCTGCGCAAATGCAGCCCGAATAATTTCCTGAATGGAAACACGCTTAACGCTTTCATCGCCTGGCAGGGAAACTGAGCCCTGTATTTTGGGCACGATTACAATAGAGGATAATAGCGAATGGTTCTCGGCAAACCGCAAACAGACCCTACACTTGAATGGTTCCTGTCCCATTGCCATATTCACAAGTATCCATCCAAAAGTACGCTGATTCACCAAGGTGAAAAAGCCGAAACGCTTTACTACATCGTGAAAGGTTCCGTCGCGGTACTGATTAAGGATGAAGAAGGCAAAGAGATGATTCTTTCTTATCTGAATCAAGGCGATTTTATTGGTGAGCTTGGCCTGTTTGAAGAAGGTCAGGAGCGCAGCGCCTGGGTACGTGCGAAAACTGCGTGCGAAGTGGCAGAGATTTCCTACAAGAAATTCCGTCAGCTCATTCAGGTTAACCCGGATATTTTGATGCGCCTTTCTTCTCAGATGGCTCGCCGTCTGCAGGTGACGTCAGAAAAAGTGGGAAATCTCGCTTTCCTGGATGTGACCGGACGCATTGCACAAACGTTGCTTAATCTGGCTAAACAGCCAGATGCCATGACGCATCCTGACGGCATGCAAATTAAAATTACTCGTCAGGAAATTGGCCAAATCGTTGGTTGTTCACGTGAAACCGTGGGCCGTATCTTGAAGATGCTGGAAGATCAGAACCTGATCTCCGCACACGGCAAAACCATCGTTGTTTACGGCACACGCTAAGCCTGACTGTTCACGGCGTGATGGCGACATTATGCCGTGAATGTCTTGTGTTGAGCCGATGTGGCGAAGAATAATCTATCACCCCGAAGTTAACTATGCGCTGCGCCAGACGCTGGTGTTGTGCCTTCCCGTAGCGCTCGGCTGGCTGTTCGGCGATCTGCAAAAAGGATTACTGTTCTCATTGGTTCCCGCCTGCTGCAACATTGCCGGTCTGGACACGCCCCACAAACGCTTCTTTAAACGCCTGATCATCGGCGGCAGCCTGTTTGCCCTTGGCAGTTTACTGATGCAGTGGCTGCTGCTTAAAGACGTGCCGCTGCCGCTCATCCTGTTTGCCCTGCCTTTGCTGCTTGGCGTCACCGGAGAGATCAGTCCGCTGCACGCCCGACTGCTGCCCGGCACGTTAATCGCGGCAATTTTTACCCTCAGCCTGATTGGCCGTATGCCCATTTACGTTCCGCCCCTGCTCTATATCGGTGGAACGCTCTGGTATGGCCTGTTCAACTGGTTTTGGTTCTGGCTGTGGAAAGAGCAGCCGATGCGCGAAAGCCTGAGCCTGATCTACCGTGAGCTGGCAAATTACTGTGACGCCAAGTACAGCTTATTGACGCAGCTGACTGATCCGGAAAAAGCCCTGCCGCCCCTGCTGGCGCGTCAGCAAAAAGCGATCGATCTGATCAACACCTGCTATCAGCAAATGCATATGCTGTCTGCGAGTCGCGATCACAGCCACAAACGCCTGACCCGGGCGTTTCAGGTAGCACTGGATCTGCAGGAGCATATCTCCGTCAGCCTGCATCAGCCGGAAGAGGTCCAGAAGCTGGTCGAGCAAAGCCATGCTGAAGCCGTCATCCGCTGGAACGCCAGAACGATTTCAGCCCGGCTGCGCGCGCTGGCCGACGATATTCTGTATCACCAACTCTCTGGTCGTTTCGATATGGACAAGCAGTTGGGTGCGCTGGAGAAAATCGCCCTTCAGCATCCGGACAATCCGGTGGGTAACTTCTGTCTCTATCATTTCAGCCGTATCGCCCGGGTGCTTCGAACCCAAAAGCCGCTTTATCAACGCGACCTGATGGCCGATCGCCAGCGTCGTTTACCGCTGCTGCCCGCGTTGCGGAGCTATCTGTCGCTGCGGTCTTCCGCACTGCGAACGGCCGGGCGTTTTTCCGTCATGCTGATGCTGGGCAGCGCCCTGGCCGTGTTCTTTTCGATTCCTAAGCCCTACTGGATTTTGATGACCATCATGTTTGTCAGCCAGAGCAACTACAGCGCAACCCGCGTACGTATTCAGCACCGGGCCCTGGGAACCTTTGCCGGACTGGCTATCGCGGCGGCGTCGCTACGCCTGGATGTGCCTGAACCGCTGGTGCTGAGCATCATGCTGGTGATTACCTTTATCAGCTACCGTTTTACCCGCCAGTTTTACGGCTGGTCAATAGTGGGATTTACGGTTACGGCCGTTTATACGCTGCAACTGCTCTCCCTTAACGGGGCACAGTTTTTACTGCCCCGCCTGCTGGATACGCTGATGGGCTGCCTGATCGCCTTTGGGGGCATGTTATGGCTGTGGCCGCAGTGGCAAAGTGCCCTGCTGCGCCAGAATGCCCATGATGCGCTGGAGGCCTGTCAGGATGCCCTGCGAATGTTGCTGGGCCCGGAGCAGTCACCCGATGCGCTGGCTTACCAGCGGGTTAAGGTCAACCAGGCGCATAACGCCGTATTCAACTCCCTGAATCAGGCCATGCAGGAGCCGGGATTTAATTCACGCTACCTGCAGGATATGCGCTTATGGGTCACGCACTGCCAGTTTATCGTGGAGCACATTAACGCCATGACCATTCTGGCACGCGAACATACCATGCTGCCGCCCACGCTGGCTGAGCACTACCTGCAATGGTGCGAGATCGCCCTGCAACGGTGTCAGCAAAGGCTGGAATATGATGGGGAAAGTTCGCAGACGGATCTGCTACAGGGCGTGGAAGATATAAATGAGGGGCCGGTCACGGTACTGGAGCAGCACGTCAGGCGCATCCTGGAGCATCTGAAAGTCATGCACACGATCTCTTCTCTGGCCTGGAACCAGCGGCCTCATCATGGCCGCTGGCTGTTGCGCAGTCTGCGCCGCAAATAACTCAGGCAGACAGCACTTTCTCTACCGCGCGGGCAAAGCGAGCCATGCCCTCTTCGATATCGGCAGGCTCGATAATCAGCGACGGTGCGAAGCGCATCACATCTGTTCCGGCCACCAGCACCATGACGCCTTCCGCAGCTGACGCATTCAGAATATCGCGCGCCTTGCCCGCATGCTGCGGCTTCAGGGCTGCACCAATCAGCAGGCCTTTACCACGGATATCACTGAACAGGTCGTGACGCGCATCAATAGCCTTGAGCGCCTCAACAAACTGCTGGCGGCGGATTTCTACCCCATTCAGTACAGCTGGCGTATTGATAATATCTAACGCGGTTTCTGCGATCGCGCATGCCAGCGGATTGCCGCCATAAGTCGTGCCATGCACGCCAGGCGCCATGGTTGAGGCTACCTCATTGGTGGTCAGCATGGCGCTTACCGGAAAACCGCCGCCCAGCGCCTTCGCCGAGGTCAGAATATCGGGCGTCACGCCGTAGTGCTCATAGGCAAACAACTTACCGCTGCGCCCCATGCCGCTTTGCACCTCATCCAGTACCAGCAGCGCCTGGTGTTTGTCGCACAGTTCACGTAACCCCTGCATAAACGCTGGTGTTGCAGGCATCACACCGCCTTCACCCTGAATCGGCTCCACCACAATGGCGCAAGTGTGATCGTCAATCACCGCCTTAACCGCGTCCAGATCGTTGAACGGCACATGAACGATATCGGCGGGTTTCGGGCCAAAACCGTCGGAGTACTTGGGCTGACCGCCCACCGTTACGGTGAACAGCGTCCGGCCGTGAAAGGCGTTGTGAAAGGCAATGATTTTGCTTTTGAACGGGCTGTGGCGTTTACAGGCATAGTAGCGAGCCAACTTAAACGCGGCCTCATTGGCTTCTGCCCCCGAATTAGCAAAAAAGACCCGCTCCGCAAACGTGGCGTTGATCAGTTTACTGGCCAGACGCAGCGCAGGTTCATTGGTAAACACATTGCTGGTATGCCATAAGGTTTCGCCCTGTTTCTTCAGGGTCTCAACCAGCGCCGGGTGGCAATGGCCCAGAGCGGTCACGGCAATGCCGCCAGAGAAGTCGATATATTCTTTACCCTGTTGATCCCAGACGCGGCTTCCTTTGCCTTTTACCGGTACAAACTGAGCAGGTGCATAAACAGGCAAAATAACCTGATCGAACGTCTCACGCGTTACTGCCATATTTTCCGCTGTCATTGACAACCTCATTAACTGATTCGTTGAGTCACGATGAAATAATAATCATGAAATATGCATAAAAAATCACTTAAAGGCAAACACAACTTTACTGGTGCAGGAAATTAGCCAACAGCTGGTGTCCCTGTTCACTGAGGATGCTCTCTGGATGAAACTGCACGCCTTCCAGTGCGAGCGTTTTATGGCGAATCCCCATAATCTCATCCGGCTGGCCGTTACGCAGGCTCCATGCGGTCACCTCGAACTCATCAGGTAAGGTTTCCGTTTTGACAATAAGTGAATGGTAGCGCGTAACGGTCAACGGCTGATTCAGACCGCGGAAGACGCCGCAACCATTGTGCTGCACCGCCGAGGTTTTACCATGCATTACCTCGCGAGCGCGGACGATCTGCGCCCCAAAAACCTGGGCTATCGCCTGATGGCCCAGGCAAACGCCCAGTACAGGAAGACGGCCAGCGTAATGGCGGATGGCCTGCAATGAAATACCGCTCTGATCGGGCGTGCAGGGGCCGGGAGAAATCACCAAATGAGTCAGCGGCAGCGTGCGCATCTCATCAAGGGTAATAGCATCATTTCTTACTACCCGAACCTGAGCACCCAGTTGGCAAAAATACTGGTAGAGGTTCCAGGTAAACGAGTCGTAGTTATCAATAAGCAGCAACATGATTGTGATTTCAGGCAGACCGGAGGGATGCGCGGAGCGTTCAGCATCCAGAGTGATGACCAGAGCGCTATCCTATCATGCTGTTCAGGATGAGTGTGATGTGGGGATGCAGGATAACCGGTTTCGTGCAGGGCGACGCACCTGGGGCGCCGCCCTGTGGCGTAAGCGGATCAGGGGGCTTTGGCTTCACTGACGATACGGGCAAAGAGCTTTTCCAGCGGCTGCAACGCGCCGGCGGCACTGGCCTGATTTGCCGCAACCCAGTCTTCGGCGCTCAGGTTGTCCCATTCCAGCACGTAGCCGGCATGCAGCGCCAGCTGTTCAAAGAAAATACGCTGCGCCCTGCCGTTACCTTCGCGGAAGGGATGCAGCATATTGACTTCGCAATAGTACCAGGCAATCCGTTTTACAAACTCAGCCTGAGGCAGACAGGCCAAGGCTTTCTCCTCTTCCAGCGCCGCCATCAGTGCATTTCCCTCTTTTTCGATGTACTCGAAATGACAAAAAGGGGTTTCGTCGCGCCAGATGTCCAGCGTACGCAGTTCGCCGGCCCAGCTATAGACGTCCTGAAACAGGGTACGGTGAATATGGCAGAGGTAGGGCAATCCGATCTTGCACGGGCCCAGTTCAAGCGTGGCAAGGCGCGCGGCACTAAAGCTTAACTCGGCTTTACGCAGCTGCGCGGCATCGTGAATATCAAGACGGTTTTTCAGTACGGTATCGTTTTGCCACAGGTAGGGATCCTGAGTGACGGCAGTGTTAGCAGCCATATTGCCTCCTCAGTGAGGCCAGACGCGCTTCTGCATCTTCACCCTTGATTTCCGGTTCCGTCAGGGTAAAGCCTTCGAGCCGACAGCTTGCCCGATAGCTGGCATTTCGCCGCTGTTGCCAGAGCGCTGCTTTTTGTTTATCTGTGAGTTTGTTTGCCATACCGCCTCCTGCTCAGGTTTGCTCTAAGTATAAGAGCAAATTTTCCCTTTGCCGGAGACGAGATGGCATGGGATCAAATTACGGTAAGACTTTCGCTGACAAAATAACCACAGGTTTGGTTGGCACATTCTGATACGGGCCCACGTCTTTTGTCGGCACCTGAGAAATTTTATCCACCACGTCCTGGCCTTTGACAATCTTACCAAATACGGCGTAACCAAAATCACGTTGACCGTGATCCAGGAAAGCGTTGTCAGCAACGTTCAGGAAGAACTGGCTGGTGGCGCTGTCTTTATCGGCGGTACGGGCCATTGAGATGGTGCCACGCAGGTTGCGCAAGCCGTTGTCTGCTTCGTTTTTAATCGGCGCGTTGGTCTGTTTTTGCTGCATTTCACTGGTAAAGCCACCGCCCTGGATCATAAAGCCAGGAATGACGCGGTGAAAAATCGTGTTGTTATAGAAACCGCTGTTGACGTAATCCACGAAGTTTTTAACTGAAACCGGTGCTTTTTGATTATTCAGTTCGAGTTCGATATTGCCAGCAGAGGTGGTAAGCAGAACATGCGTATCACCTTTAGCCGCTAAAGCTGAGGCGGAAACAGAAGAGAGCGCTAACAGGGCAACTGCCGCTGTCAAAGTACGTTTAAACATGAGTAATTCCTTACTTTGGAGAGCCAGCTCAAAAACGATATTGATTGTAAAGAGCATGTAATACAAGAGCCAGCGTTTTACCTATATTTACGCTAAAGGCACCCACCAGAGCCTGAATAAGGTTGCTTGCGCTTCGTGACTAAAATCACAGTATTGATGAAATGAATGACATCAGTTTTCACTCTTAGTTTATTAAGATCACGGTTACGTTTACAATTTCTGACGCTTCAGGCTCTCCCGCTTCCTAACAGGTTCAGAACATGACAAATCGTAATCGTATCGGCCTTACCTGGATTAGCTTTCTCTCGTATGCGCTTACCGGCGCACTGGTGATTGTCACCGGCATGGTAATGGGCGATATCGCGAAAGATTTCCAGATTCCTATCGACAGTATGGGCAACACCTTCACCTTCCTGAACAGTGGCATTCTGGCTGCGGTTTTCCTTAATGCCTGGCTGATGGTGATTGTGCCGCTCAAACGGCAGCTGATATTCGGCTTTGTGCTGATGGTGTTAGCCGTCATCGGCTTAATGACCAGCCGCGATCTGTCGGTATTTTCACTGTGCATGTTCGTGCTTGGCGTGGTCAGCGGCATTACCATGTCGATTGGCACCTTCCTGATAACCCATATGTACGAAGGCCGTCAGCGCGGTTCACGTCTGCTGTTTACGGATTCGTTCTTCAGCATGGCAGGCACCATTTTCCCCATCCTTGCCGGTATCCTGCTGGCGCGTCATCTGCCGTGGTACTGGGTTTACGTCTGTATTGGCGTGATTTATGTTGGCATTTTTATCATGACGCTGTTTGTTGAATTCCCGGTGCTGCGCAAGCCGGAGAACAGCCCGACCGTTGAGAAAGAGAAATGGGGGGCTGGCGTCCTGTTTCTGGCCATTGCGGCGCTATGCTACATCCTGGGCCAGTTAGGCTTTATTTCCTGGGTGCCAGAGTACGCGACCAAAGTCATGGGCATGAATATTGACGACGCCGGTCAGCTGGTGGGCAGTTTCTGGACCGCCTACATGGTCGGTATGTGGGTGTTCAGCTTCCTGCTGCGCTTCTTTGATCTGCAACGTATTTTGATGGTGCTGGCAGGCCTGGCAACGGTGTTGATGTACTGGTTCGTAAGCAGCCATGACGCCAGCATGCTGAGATGGATTATCTTAACGCTGGGCTTTAGCTCAAGCGCGATCTATACCACTATTATCACCCTGGGCTCGCTGCAAACCAAAGTGGCCTCACCCAAGCTGGTTAACTTTATTCTGACCTGCGGCACGGTCGGCACCATGCTGACCTTTGTTGTGACGTCACCGATTGTGAAAAACAGCGGCGTTCACAGCGCGCTGTTAACCGCAAACGGCCTGTACGCGGTGGTGTTTATTATGTGTGTGCTGTTAGGTCTGGTGACCAAACACCGCTCCCACGGTCATAACACCCATTAATCTCTCTGGGCGGCGCCACCGTGCCGCCCTCGCCTTTCAGCGTTTAAACGTCACGTCTTCCCACTGTTCTAAACAGATTGCGCTTTTCGCAGGCTGAGTCTCGGCGATCACCTTTCCGCGACGCAGCGAATAGCGCACCGGTACCTGTCTTCTCACCGCGTCAAAGCCGTTTTCCGCTGGCAGGATAATCAAGCTGGCGTCATGCCCGCGTTGAATGCCGTATTCTGCAAGATTCATCGTTTTGGCACTGTGATGGGTGATGAGATCGAGCCCGGCATTAATTTGTTCATAGCCCATTAGCTGACACACGTGTAGCCCCATATGCAGCACCTGGAGCATATTGGCCGTGCCCAGCGGATACCAGGGATCAAACACATCATCGTGACCAAAGCAGACGTTAATCTCCGCCTCCAGAAGCTCTTTAACACGGGTAATGCCGCGCCGCTTAGGGTAACTGTCAAAACGACCCTGAAGATGAATATTGACCAGCGGATTCGCTACAAAGTTAATCCCGGAGAGCTTCAGGAGTCGAAACAGACGCGATGTGTAGGCACCGTTATAGGAGTGCATCGCCGTAGTGTGGCTTGCGGTCACGCGTGCCCCCATGCCATCGCGGTGGGCCAACGCGGCCACGGTTTCAACAAAGCGCGACTGCTCATCGTCAATTTCGTCGCAGTGCACATCCACCAGCCGGTCATAACGGTTAGCCAGCGCGAACGTTTTATGCAACGACTCGACGCCGTATTCCCGGGTGAATTCAAAATGAGGAATCGCCCCGACGACATCTGCGCCGAGCCGCAGCGCCTCTTCAAGAAGCGCTTCACCATTGGGATAAGACAGGATGCCTTCCTGCGGAAACGCCACGATCTGAATATCAATCCAGGGTGCCATCTCCGCTTTAAGTTCCAGCATCGCTTTGAGAGCCGTTAAGGTGGGATCGGATACGTCCACATGGGTACGGACATACTGTATGCCGTTCGCTATTTGCCACTTCAGCGTCTGCATTGCCCGCCGTTTGACGTCCTCATGACTCAGCAACGCTTTGCGCTCTGCCCAGCGCTCAATGCCCTCAAACAAGGTCCCGGACTGGTTCCAGGCTGGCTCTCCCGCGGTTTGCGTGGTATCCAGGTGAATATGAGGTTCAATAAAAGGCGCAAGGGCCAGGCCACCTTCCGCATCCAGCGAGGCGCCGTCCGCAGATATCTGCTGAGGCTGTGCCGTCATTCGGACGATTTTCCCTTCAGCAATTTCTATCTGCCACAGTCCGTCACGTGTGGGCAGACGCAGATTGTTTATCCATCGAAGTGGTGCGGTTGTCATTGCGGGCTCCTGATACGTTAAGCGCTGCTGATTAAAGCTAACACGATAGCGTTGCCCTGCTCCAGATGACTTTGTAAGTCAGTGACCTCACTTAAGGTAATGGGCTGAATCGTGCAGCGCTCCCTTAAGAGGTATAGCGTACTGCGATTGATGTACATCAATAAGCGCCAGACAGGTGATTCGCCGCTGTCGGATTGTCCTGCACGAAACATTACGCTGGTGGTAAAAACAAAACGGCGAGCCTATGCTCGCCGTTTACATGCCTGACCCGCCGATTAGGGCTGAGCGACAAAACCTACAGCGTCATAAACCTTTTTCAGGGTTTCCTGCGCCTGAGCACGGGCTTTCTGCGCACCGTCACGCATCACCTGCTCCAGCAGCGCTTCATCGTTACGGAAGCGATGATAACGTTCCTGCAGATCAGTCAGCATACCGGACACCGCATCAGCTACTGCGCCTTTCAGATGCCCGTACATTTTGCCTTCAAACTCCTGCTCCAGCGCCGTTACGGGCTTGCCGGTCACGCCTGACAGAATGTCCAGCAGGTTTGATACGCCCGCCTTCTCTTTAATGTCATAGCGAATGACAGGTGGCTCTTCCGAGTCGGTCATCGCGCGCTTGATTTTTTTGACCACGGATTTTGGATCTTCCAGCAGGCCGATAACGTTATTGCGGTTATCGTCCGACTTAGACATCTTTTTCGTCGGTTCCAGCAGGGACATCACGCGTGCGCCAGATTTAGGAATGAACGGCTCGGGCACTTTAAAGATATCGCCATACAACGCGTTAAACCGGCTCGCAATGTCGCGACTCAGTTCAAGGTGCTGTTTCTGGTCTTCACCCACTGGCACCTGCGTCGTCTGATAAAGCAAAATGTCTGCAGCCATCAGCACCGGATAGCTGAACAATCCCGCGTTGATGTTTTCTTCATATCGCGAGGATTTGTCTTTAAACTGCGTCATACGGTTCAGCTCACCAAAATAGGTGTAGCAGTTCAGGATCCAACTGAGCTGCGTGTGCTCGGGCACATGGGACTGAACGAAGATAGTGCTTTTCTCGGGATCGATACCACAGGCCAGATACAGCGCCAGCGTATCTAAGGTGGCTTTACGCAGTGCTGCCGGGTCCTGGCGAACGGTGATCGCGTGCAGGTCGACGATACAGTAAATGCAGTGGAAATCATCCTGCATCTGCACCCACTGACGCAGCGCACCCATATAGTTGCCAATGGTCAGTTCGCCGGACGGCTGTGCGCCGCTGAAAACGATGGGTTTGCTCATGCTTATGTCCTGATAAATTACCGCCCGATAGCGGGCAAAAGTTCGTCAAAAGAGTCAAGGGTGAGATCGGGTTGGCTGGTCGCAATAGGCTCGCCGTAGTTATAGCCAAAGGTCATACCAATATTGGGAACACCAGCCGACTGCGCAGCCAAAATATCGTTGCGCGAATCCCCGACAAACAGCAACTGCGCGGGCAGCAGGCCAAATTTACCCAGCACCAAAAAAATGGCCGCAGGATGCGGTTTTTTCGCTACGACGTCATCACCGCCAATAATCAGCGAAAACGCGTCATCAATCCCCAAAGACTTCAGCAGCGGGGCGACAAACGGCGTAGGCTTATTGGTCACAATCGCCATCGGTATCCCCTGCGCCTGCAGGGTTACCAGCGTTTCCTTAACCTGAGGAAACAGCGTGCTGCCGGCTTCCACGGTACTGGCATAGTGCTTGTCAAAGAGCACTCGCGCATCACGCTGCTCATCCTGCTGTGGCTCACGCCCCAGCGCCCAGGTCAGCGCGCGGGCCATCATGATATCCGCACCGTTACCAATCCAGGTGGACACGCGCGCCACGCCAGCAGCCGGTAAACGCAGATCCGCAAGCGTCAGATCGATTGCGTCAGCCAGGCCCGGCGCGCTGTCGACCAGCGTACCATCCAGATCGAACGCCAGTGCGCGTATATCAGTGAAATGAGCCATTGGCTTTCTCCAGCTCGTTTCGCATGTCATCGATTACTTTTTTATAGTCCGGATGGCCAAAGATGGCTGAACCGGCCACAAACATATCCGCGCCTGCTGCGGCGATCTGGCCAATATTATCAATCTTCACGCCGCCGTCCACTTCCAGACGAATGCTGTAGCCGCTCTGATCGATGCGCTTACGCGCTTCACGTAGCTTATCCAGGGTGCCGGGAATAAATGACTGCCCGCCGAAGCCAGGGTTCACCGACATCAGCAGAATGATATCCAGCTTATCCATCACGTAATCAAGGTAGCTGAGCGGCGTGGCGGGATTGAAGACCAGGCCGGCTTTGCAACCGTGCTCTTTGATCAACTGCAGCGTACGGTCAACATGCTCGCTGGCTTCCGGGTGGAAAGTAATGTAGGTGGCACCGGCTTTGGCAAACTCGGGAATTAACGCATCCACGGGCTTCACCATTAAATGCACATCGATTGGGGCCGTAATACCGTAATCGCGCAACGCTTTCAGTACCATCGGTCCCATGGTCAGATTGGGAACATAGTGGTTGTCCATAACGTCGAAGTGAACCACGTCGCCTCCGGCCGCCAGTGCTTTCGCAGTGTCTTCACCCAGGCGAGCAAAGTCTGCCGAAAGGATGGAAGGGGCCAGCAAATATTGTTTCATCCGATTCTCCACTGTTGTGCGCCAGCATCGCTGCTGGCGAAATACCCTGGCCGCGGACGAAACAGACTAGCGATAGAGTGCCAGCAGTTCGTCGACCTTGGTGCGGCCGGTTATGCTTCGGCTAATAGAACGCCGGACTTTAACCACATGTAACACGGCATCCTGATACCAGCAACGCGTCAGCTCAGTATCATGATTAGAAATCAGTACCGGAATCTGGCTCTCAGACGCCAGCTTAGCCGCCAGCTGTGCCAGATGCTGCTGTTCATGCAGACTGAAACTATTGGTGTGGTAAGCCGTAAAGTTAGCCGTCGCGGACAGTGGCGCGTACGGCGGATCACAATATACCACAGAGCCTTTCCGGGCATTGTTCAGGGTAACATCGTATGATTCACAGACAAACGTCGCTTTCTGCGCACGTTCGGCAAACCACAGTAACTCTGCTTCCGGAAAGTATGGTTTGCGGTAGCGACCAAAAGGGACGTTGAACTCGCCGCGTAAATTGTAGCGACACAGGCCGTTGTAACAATGACGATTAAGATAGAGAAATAGCAGCGCACGCTGATAAGCATCCTGGCTGAGATTGAATTCAGTGCGGAGCTGGTAATAGCAGGCTTCGTTATTCCCTTCAGGCGTAAAGAGTAAACGCGCATCGCGGATAAAATCTGCCGTACGCGTTTTCACGATGTTGTAGAGATTGATGAGATCGTTGTTGATATCGGCCAGATGATAGCGATCAAAATCGGTGTTGAGAAACACTGAGCCAGCGCCAACAAAGGGTTCGATCAGGCAATCACCTTGCGGCAGGTAACGGTGGATCTCTTCGACTAAGGGAAACTTTCCCCCCGCCCATTTCAAAAAAGCGCGATTTTTTTTCATGCTGTCGTGGTAATTACATCTTATTGTGAGGCTGTGGTTAAACCGACAGCAGATCTGCGCTTAAAACGGGACCGGCAACGGCCGGTCCCACATCATTTATTGGCTGGCTTCTTTCCTGACCTGACTGACCGGTTTTACCCATGGGTTCTGTGCGCGGACGGCGGCAGGCAAGGTTGCTACAGCGCGTTTTGCGTCCGCGGGCGTTGCATACGCACCACTCACCAGCACGTACCAGGGTTGGCCATTGCGCGTCGTCTTATACACATGGTACGCGCTCAGATTCTGTTTCCTGGCCCATGCATTCAGGCTTTCTGCTTTGGAGGCACCGCTCAGCTGCAGAGTGTAATTGCCGCCAGGCAGCGATTTACTCGCCGCTGCGCCGCTGCCAGTGGCTTTAGCTGGCGCAGTATTCGCGGCAGTGTGCGCTGGCGTGGTGTGGGTTTTGTGCTCGCTGGCTGCGGGCTTAGTCGCGGTTTTGACCGGTTGCTCACGCATGTGACGTGGGGCGACCGCGGTCTGACCTGAAGGCGCCCGGCCTGTTGTTGCTGGCGCTGAACCGGCTTTGCCGCTAACCGTGGCGGGCGCCGTAGGCAGTGAGCTGCTGTTTTCTGCTCCCTGCACCGCGCCATCAACCTGCTGCTGTTGATTGGTCAGGGCGCTGTTGAGATCGCCGGGTAACGTTACGCGCTGCTGATTTGCTGGGGTTTCAACGGGCGCTGCCTGCGTCGGCGTTGAAGCCACCGGCGGCATAGAAATATCGCGTGGCGCATTTGTCGCTCCGGCAGAAGAATCCGTACCCGGTGCATTCTGCGCTGTCGAAGAGGACGGCTGAGTCCCTGCGGCATTTTGTCCACCGCTCATGGCGGTAGATCCACTCAGATCAATATTTTTTTCGCTGCCCGTTCCCGCGGCTCCGCTGGCAGGCGCGTTCTTATTATCGCTGGCCGAAGAGGACTTACTGTCGTCAGAACCGTTGAGCGCAGAACCGATTCCCAGCACTAACAGCAGTAACACCAGAATCCCGACGCCCATCATGACATGCTGGCGCGATACCGGTGCTTTCGTCGCAGAAGACGATTTACGTGGGCGCGAGGGACGACGGTCGCTGGCGTCAGGTTTTAACTCATCATCCGGTTTGAACTCATCCATTTTGCCTCCTCCGTAAAGCGGCATCCCGCACTGCGCACCTGCGCGCCGCGTCACCACTTACCTGCTTAATATCAAGATTTCTGGCAATCATTAATTGCAGCCATCACCATATCATGAGCCACGCCACCGCGCACTTCAGCGCGACCAATGGACAGCGGCAGTATCAGACGCAATTCACCGGCCAGCACTTTTTTGTCACGCATCATATGCGGCAAATAGTCCTCTGCCTGCATCTCTACTGGCCCGTTCACCGGTAAACCGGCCCGCTGCAGTAAAGCAATGATGCGATCGGTGTCCTGTGCGCTGAACTGGCCCAGACGTTGCGCCGTGCGCGCCGCCATGACCATCCCGGCAGCAATCGCCTCACCATGTAACCAGTTGCCGTAGCCCATATGGGCCTCAATGGCATGACCAAAAGTATGACCCAGATTCAGTAATGCGCGCTGACCGTGCTCGTGCTCATCTGCGGCAACGACCTCCGCCTTCAACTCGCAGCAGCGGCGAATACACCAGGCCAGTGCAGATTCATCCAGTGCCAGAAGCCCATCAAGATTCTGCTCAAGCCACTGAAAGAATTCACCGTCCAGGATAATGCCATACTTGATGACTTCAGCCAGACCGGAAGCCAGTTCACGTGGCGGCAGTGAACGAAGACATACCGTATCGATCACCACCGAGGCGGGCTGATAAAACGCGCCGATCATGTTTTTGCCAAGAGGATGGTTAACGGCCGTTTTGCCGCCAACCGATGAGTCAACCTGCGACAGCAGCGTTGTCGGTACCTGAATAAAGCGCACGCCGCGCTGATAGCTTGCCGCAGCAAACCCCGTTAGATCGCCAATGACACCACCGCCAAGCGCCACCAGCGTAGTATCACGGCCGTGGGGTTTTTGCAGTAGTGCGGTAAAGACCTGATCCATCACGGTCAGCGTTTTATACTGCTCACCGTCGGGCAAAATCACCTGATCCGTTTTCACCCCCGCCGCCTTCAGCAGAGCCGATACCTTATCCAGGTAGAGCGGTGCCAGCGTCTGGTTGGTCACCAGCATGGCATTGTCACCCGCTTTTAACGGCCAAAAAGAAGCCGGATCGTTAAACAGTCCGGCGGCGATAGTGATGGGGTAACTACGTTCCCCCAGTGAAACGGTGATCTTCTCCATGATGCTCGATACCTGTCAAAGAGCCTTCAAACGTTGGATCAACTTTTTTCCAACATGTGGATAATCTGATTCGCCACCACTTTTGCACTTTGATCGTCAGTGCGGATAGTGACGTCGGCGATCTCTTCATAAAGCGGGTTACGTTCACCTGCCAGCGCTTCAAGCACTTCACGCGGCGGTGATTCTACCTGCAGTAAGGGGCGTTTTTTATCACGCTGTGTACGTGCCAGTTGTTTCTCAATAGTGGTTTCAAGATACACCACGACGCCGCGAGCGGAGAGACGATTACGTGTTTCCCGGGATTTTACGGAGCCACCGCCGGTCGCCAGGACGATGCCCTGCTTCTCGGTCAGTTCATTGATGATTTTTTCTTCACGATCGCGGAAGCCAGCTTCGCCTTCAACGTCAAAAACCCAGCCCACATCCGCTCCGGTGCGTCGCTCAATTTCCTGATCGGAATCGAAGAACTCCATATTGAGTTGCTGAGCCAACTGACGGCCAATAGTGCTTTTGCCGGCACCCATCGGCCCAACCAGAAAGATATTGCGTTTCTCTGCCATTTTGTCGGTATTACTAAGAATTCGTTAATGATACCCCGCTTTCAGCATTTTGCTGGCGGGACAGGAACTGAGACCTCATGAGCGTTAGCAAGAGTCAGACGAAAAATTATCTCAACACTCAAGGCTGTTTGGCAACCGATTATATTGCTTACAGCACATCCATTTCTGAATTGGCCCGTCGTTCGCGAAACTGTAATGCGTCAGTACAGCGTTGTGACATTACGGCGAGCAGAGGAATTCTTTCATCTGCTTGCCTGGTTTTTCCAACACAGACGCTTACAACGTGTTAAAAATCGCTAAACCTTGTAAGCTAATTCCAGCCCTGCGTCAACGCAGTTGGACTTTATGGGCGCATTTTCCGTTTTATCGTGCCGAAAGCGCTGCTTCCCTGACCAATCGCGGCGTCATGAAAATGACCAGCTCACGTTTTCTCTGCTCTTCTGCATGCTGCCGAAACAGGCTGCCCACAACAGGAAGATTACCGAGCAGCGGAACCTGGCGCTGCCCGCGAGTGCGCTGCTGATGAAAAATTCCCCCCAGCGCCAGCGTTTGCCCGTCACTGACCGTGACCTGAGTTTCAATTTCCTGCTTATCAATGGACAAAACCTGTGAATCGCCGGTCTGAACCGCCCGACCCGGCACGTTCTGACTGATGCGTATTTTGAGCTGAATGCGGCCATTGCCTAAAACGGCAGGCGTGACCTCCATGCCCAGCACTGCCTCTTTGAACTCAATGCTGGTCGCTCCGCTGTTGCCGGCAGAGACTTCATAAGGGATTTCAGTGCCTTGCTTAATGGATGCCGTTTGTTGGTGGGAGGTAAACAAGCGCGGGCTGGCGATAATTTCCACCTGATTTTCCTGCTCCAGAGCGCTGAGTTCTAAATCCAGAAGTTTACCGCCAATCCGCGACAGCGTGACGCCCACAGACACGTCGTGGGAATTCAGCCCCAATGGAATATCAAGTAAAGGATGACGTAATGCACGATTTATGACGTCGCCTTCGTTATACAGCCGCCAGTTGACGCCCAGTTCATGCAAGTGCTCTTCGCTGATGGTGACGATATGCGCCGCCAGTTCCACCTGCTCCAGCGGGACATCCAGCGCACGTATCCAGCGCGCAGTCTCCTCAAGCGCCAACGGGCTGTCGCGCAGCAGTAGGCTGTTGGTCCGGCTGTCAACCGTTGCACTGCCGCGCGCGGTCATCAGCGATGGCCGTTCGCTCTGCAGGCTGCGATGGACGTCGCTGGCACTGGCATAGTGCAGGGGGATCCTGCGTTGTTGCAGCGGTTGTTGCTGTAACGCTTCGGCCTGTTGTGCCTTTTCGGCCTCATGCCGTTGCTGCTGCCAGCTCTCAGGATAAACCAGCAGAACGTTCTCCTCTTCCAGTAAGGTCAGGCGAGCCATACGGCCGACCAGCGACAGCGCCTGTTGCCAGGGTACATTCTCCAGCCGCAATGACAGTCTTCCCTCAACCTCAGGCGAAATCATCAGGTTAATGTGCTGATAATCAGCCAGCGCCTGCAAAACACGTTCAACAGGTGCATCATCAAATGCCAGGCTTAAGCCGTCATCGTGGCTGGCGTGAGCGGGCATCAGGCATAGCACCAGCCACGTCAGAATCGCTGTCCTTATCATGCAGGCTTCCTTTGAGACGAAAGGTGAAACGTTGAGATGAACAACTGCCCGGTACTGACAGCTCAAGGGTACGCGACGTGAACTGCACGGTTTGCCATGGCCCCATCGGGAAAGGGCGATCGCTGAGAACTTTCACGCCATGACCCTGCGGCGTCACCAGCCAGCCCTGAAACCTCGGCGCACGACCCACAATGCCCTGTAAGCGCCATTCGCTGAGCGGCTCAACGTCTGCCAGACAAGCCGTACCGGGAAGAGGACGAAAAGGATCGCGCGCATGAACGGCGCCGCAGCAGAGCAATACCAGGATGACGCTAACGGGCTTCATCGGATTGCAGCCAGAGTTGCGCGACCAGATGCGCCGGATGTGCGGTGAGTTGAAAACGCCCCGGAAATGCCGTCGCTGATTGCGACAACGCTGAAAACAGCGGTTGAAACTGCACCCATTGCAGGTGGAACGTCAGCACCCTCGGCTCTTCATCAGTAAGCCACTGCATTAACTGCGTCCCCCGCTCCGCGATGATGGCCTCCAGCGTGCGTGGCGCTGCAGGTTGTCTTGCCGTTTCCAGCACCAACTGAGCCTGTAATGTCGCAATGTCAGGATGCTGAGCCAGCTGAAACTGCCGCTGTTGCACCCGCTGCTGCTGCTGCGCCAACTGAAGCCGGGCTTCGTGCGTTACCCGCCGCTGCGGCTGCAACAGCATCCACCAGGCAACAAAGAACAGCCCAAAGGCTGCCGCCAGCAGGCTGAGATAGCGAAGCGGCCAGGTTAACTGTAACCAGTGCTGCATAGCGTTACTCACTGACTTCCTCCTTGAGTGTAATGCGCAGCGTGAAGTGGTAATCCCCTTCTGGCTGGCGCTGCACATTGCCCTGCCGAATCTGTGCAAAAAAAGCCACACCCGTTAAGCGCTGACGAAAATGGCGGATAGCCTGCATTTGCAGTGCCCTGCCCTCCAGCAGCAACTGCGCATCGTGCTTTTCCAGCCGCGTTAACCACAGCCCATCGGGCAGCATGACCGGCAGGTCCTGCCAAAGCTGCTGCCAGACGCTGAATTGCCTGGACTGCTGACGAAGCCAGATGCGCTGTTGCTGCAACCCGTCCAGCTGTTGCAGCAGATGTTTTTGCTGCTCTGCTCGCGCAACAAGGCGCTCAAGAACAGGACTGAGTTGAGCATGCTGCCGCCGGACATGAATGAGAGCCTGATGTTCCTGCCAGTACAACAGGAGCACCGCCAGCGTTAAAAGCAGTAATGTCAGGCCCAGCGCGATAATGCTCTGGCGCCTTTGACGCTGCCAGCGCCACGCCCGCCAGGGTAAAAGATTAACCGCCACCATCAGCGATCCTCCTTTCGCAGCGCCAGCCCGGTTGCCAGCGCGAACGCACCGGGATTGTCAGGTAAAGGCGGCTGATAGCGAAGTGGCTGGAAGGGTGAAAAAGGACGCGTACCCTCAGGAGACGAGAGGTTGTCGGCATCGCAATAAAACAGGTGGCTTGCCTGCGGAAAGGCCTGCTCACGCAGAGCCGATAACCCGTCCGCTTCAGCCAAAGATGCTGCACTGATGCCGTCACTCCACAGGTAACGTGCATCCTGTCGTAAAACCACTACACTTCCCGCTGCTAATTGCGCCTGCTCAGTCACCATTTTTAGCGCATGCGTAGCCAGTTCAAACACGCGGGGCTTGAGTCCTGCCTGCGTCAGCGGGGCCAGCCACTGTTGCACCACATCAAGCCGGGCTGCCGTAATAAACAGCTGGTTATGGGTGGGATCGAGACGGTAATCCAGCGCCAGTTCGCGCACGTCAACGGGAAAAAGGCGTTGGGCCGCCGCCAGGATGAAACGGCTTAATGCGGGTTCTTTTAACGGCAGTTCGGGAGGGGAAAGCGGCTGCTGCAATACCAGCTGGGCAGGCAGGCCCACACGCAGTGAGTAGCGCAGAGGCAAGCGCTTGCGCCAGCGGGTTAACACGGTCAGCAATTCAGGGGAAGATTGCAGCACGCCGTTTCTTAACGTATCTTGCGCCAGCCGCTGCTGCCACCAGTGGCATAACTGCCAGCCCTGGCGGCGACGCAGGATGGCAATGGCGCAGCACTGCCTGTTCTGGATATCCAGCCCAATTTGCCAGGTGTGCAAAGTCATGCGCGCGATCTCCTTATCGTCCAGAAAAATGGACATATCAAAGCGTCTGGCTTGCCTTTATACTACTGCGCGGTTGCTTATAAACTGCCCAAACGACAACAGATGGGAAATCTCAGGTGAAGTTCGTAAAGTATTTATTGATCCTTGCAGTGTGTTGCATCTTGCTGGGAGCTGGCTCGATTTATGGTTTGTACAAATACATTGAGCCACAGCTGCCCGACGTTAACACGCTGAAAGATGTGCGTTTGCAAACCCCTATGCAGGTTTACAGCGCTGAGGGCGATCTTATCGCTCAGTACGGTGAAATGCGCCGTATACCGCTTAGCCTGCAGCAGGTTCCGCCTGAAATGGTGAAAGCGTTCATTGCCACGGAAGACAGCCGCTTCTATGAGCATCACGGTGTGGATCCCATCGGGATTTTTCGTGCTGCCAGCGTTGCGCTGGTGTCAGGTCATGCCTCTCAGGGTGCCAGTACGATTACCCAGCAGCTGGCGCGTAACTTTTTCCTGAGTCCGGAACGCTCCCTGATGCGTAAGATAAAGGAAGCCTTCCTGGCGATTCGCATCGAGCAGCTGCTGAATAAAGACGAAATTCTTGAGCTGTATCTGAATAAAATCTATCTCGGCTATCGGGCTTACGGCGTGGGCGCAGCCTCACAGGTTTATTTTGGTAAGCCTGTCAATGAGCTTTCATTAAGTGAAATGGCGACCATCGCAGGCCTGCCTAAAGCGCCTTCGACGTTTAACCCGCTTTATTCGCACAGCCGTGCGGTAGCACGCCGCAACGTCGTCCTTGCCCGCATGCTGGATCAGCACTACATCACCCAGCAACAGTACGATGAAGCACGTAATACGCCTTTAGTGTCCACTTATCATGGGCCTAAAATCGTCTTCGCTGCGCCTTATCTGAGTGAGATGGTGCGTCAGGAGATGGTAAAACGTTATGGCAACAACGCCTATACCGATGGCTACAAGGTTTATACCACCGTCACACGTCGTCTGCAGCAGTCCGCGCAGGAGGCCGTTCGGAATAACGTGATGGCCTACGATATGCGCCACGGCTACCGCGGCCCTACCAGCGTGCTGTGGAAAGTTGGCGAGCCCGCGTGGGGGCAGGCGCAGATTGTTAAGGCGTTAAAAGACCTGCCGTTATACGGCCCGCTTCACCCGGCTGTGGTCACACATGTCCAGAGCGATGAAGCCACCGTTATGATGAAAGATGGCAGCAACGTCTCGCTGACCATGGCAGGCGTGCGCTGGGCGCGTGCCTTTAAGTCGGACACGGCGCAGGGGCCAACCCCTAAGAGCATTACTCAGGTTCTGCAGCCGGGCCAGCAGGTTTGGGTGCGCCAGGTCGGTGAGACATGGTGGCTGGGCCAGGTGCCGGATGTTAACTCGGCGCTGGTTTCGCTGGATCCTGCCAACGGTGCCGTGCGTGCGCTGGTGGGCGGTTTTGACTTTAACCAAAGCATGTTTAACCGCGCCACCCAGGCCCTGCGCCAGGTCGGTTCGAACATCAAACCGTTCCTCTACACGGCCGCGATGGATCGGGGATTAACTCTGGCATCCATACTTAATGACGTTCCTATTTCCCGCTGGGATGCGGGTGCCGGGGCTGACTGGCGTCCGAAGAACTCCCCGCCGACCTACGATGGTCCGATTCGTCTGCGTCAGGGCCTTGGCCAGTCGAAAAACGTGGTGATGGTGCGTGCGATGCGTGCGATGGGCGTGGACTATGCTGCAGAGTACCTACAGCGCTTTGGCTTCCCGGCTCAGAATATTGTGCATACCGAATCGCTGGCCCTTGGTGCAGCCTCGTTTACGCCTCTGCAGGTCGTGCGCGGCTACTCGGTTATGGCGAATGGCGGTTTCCTGATTGATCCTTACTTCATCAGCAAGATTGAAAATGAGCAGGGACAAACCGTTTTCGAAGAAAAACCGAGAATTGCCTGTCCACAGTGCAACCTGCCCGTGATTTACGGTGAAACCAAAAAAGCGTTGGCGCTGAACGCCGAAAGCGTTGAGAACGTTGCGCCTTCCGCTCAGCAGCAAAACCAGACGGTGCCGCAGCCTGAGCTGGAGCAGGTACCTGCACAGCCACAGTCAGGTGGCGAACAGCTGTATGCGCCACATGTGATTAATACACCGCTGTCATTCCTGATTAAGAGCGCGCTGAACAGTAACATTTTTGGCGAACCGGGCTGGATGGGAACAGGCTGGCGTGCCGGCCGCGACCTGAAACGTAATGACATCGGTGGTAAAACGGGGACAACCAACAGTTCCAAAGATGCCTGGTTCTCGGGGTACGGGCCTGGCGTGGTGACCTCGGTGTGGATTGGTTTTGACGATGCGCGCCGCGATCTGGGCCGCAGTACGCTTTCCGGCGCCATTCCCGATCAGATTTCGGGTTACGAGGGCGGCGCGAAGAGTGCACAGCCTGCCTGGGATGACTTCATGAAGGTTGCCCTGGAGGGCGTTCCTGTGCAGCCGCTGACGCCACCAGAGGGGATTGTGACGGTTACTATCGATCGCAGCACCGGCAAACTGGCCAACGGCGGGGGCAATACGCGCCAGGAATACTTTATCAATGGTACTCAGCCAACCGAGTATTCGGTACATGATGCAGGGACAACCATCATGGATAATGGCGAGAGCCACGAACTGTTTTAATCTTCAGGGGCGGCGCAAGTCGCCCCTGCTCACCGAAAACTGCTTTTACGGCCCATCAATAACTGATACGTCCCTGCTTCACCAGCCACTCACGCACCATAAACAATGCGCTGACGTTGCGTGCCTCGCGAAAATCAGGCTCCTGCAACAAAGCCAGCAGATTGCTCAACGGCCAGTGATGGACGACCAGCGGTTCAGGCTCATCACCTTCCAGCTTCTCCTGATAAAGCCCTTCCGCCACCACAATATTCATCTTGCTGGAAAAGTAGGACGGCGCCAGGGTCAGTTTTCCCAGGGTGGTCAGTTGACCCGCACCAAATCCCGCTTCTTCTTTAAGTTCCCGATCGGCAGCCTGATTTACGGTTTCACCCGGATCAATTAAGCCTTTTGGAAAGCCCAGTTCGTAGCTCTCCAGGCCCACCGCGTACTCTTCAATCAGCACCAGGTGATCGTCAATAATCGGCACGATCATCACCGCTTCACGTTCTGAGGGCTTCATGCGCTCGTAGATACGCCGTGCGCCATTACTAAAGGCCAGATCTACCGCTTCAACAGTAAACAATCGTGACTTCGCCACGGTTTCTACATTGAGGATGTCCGGTTTTTTTAACGACTTTCTCATATCAGCCTCAAACTTGCTGCGCCAGCACTCAGGAACGAATTAGCATACCTAACCCTCCGCCATTGTGCGACTCTCAAGGCGCACGCGAAGCGTATGTTGTTTTTCTACGATAACACTGGTTTCTCAGGTACAAAAAATTTGTGTTAGTCAATATCTCACGCCAAAATTCAGACAATGCCGATACAATAACCTGTGCACTGTGGTTACTATTCTGGCAATGTGTGATGTAATAACGCCTAATTAAATGATTTACATTACTATTTCGTTTATTGTTAAACTTGTCAGCGTTGTTTAACCTCCCATAAGTCGTCTTAACTATCCGGCGCATCTGGGGATAATAAGTTTAAAGTGAAGGCAGTATTTTGGCTGAATTGAGCAAAGCATGAGCACAATAATTATTATATTGGCCGTAGTGCTAACCTGTTCAATTCTGGCAGGTATTGGATTTTGGTACGCTATGCGGCGCAGGCCGCCGTTGGCGAAACCGCTGCCATTTATTAGTCCGCCCTGCCGTAAACTCTCTGAGCGGGAGCGCAAGGCGGTTGAACAATACCTTGCCGCACTGGAAAAACAGCCCCGTATCCTCAGCCCGGGTGAAACCCGTCGTCGTCATGAAAAACTGGTGCTCACGGCACAAAGCAACAACGTTTACCCTGTTACGCGGGCGATAACCCGTTATGGCCTTTCCACGGACGATCCGCATAAGTGGCGCTACTACCTCGATGAAGTCGAAGTGCATTTGCCGCCGCTGTGGGAACAGTATATTACGGACGAAAACTACGTTGAGTTAATCCGCACCCAGTCGATCCCCTTGATCATCTCTTTGAACGGGCATTCTCTGGTGGATTACGCTATCGATCAGCAGTCGCTACCCAATCTGATACGTCCGTCCTCCACCAACGCCTCGATCCGTAAAGCCGAAAGTGAAAACGTCGAGCTGGTACGAGTACGCAAAGAAACGCTGGAAGAATACCGACTGTCTCGTCCCGATGGCACGCGCGAAGCCGTAATTATCTCATTTGCCCTGCTGCTGTTTTTTATTGGTTTGCTGCTGCCCGCGAGCCTGATGATCTGGCTGTCCGTCCTTGCTGGCATGATGATTGTCGCCAGCCTGTGGCTGATGTATCGCGTACCGGGTGAAAATGGCCTGCGCGAAATTCACTGCCTGCGCGGGGCCCCCAAGCGCTGGGGCCTGTTTGGGGAGTCAAATCAGGAGCAGAGCAACATTACGCTGGGGATCATCGATCTGGCTTATCCTGCACACTGGCAGCCTTACGTCGCGCACGATCTTGGTCAGGTAACGGATGTCGATATTTATCTGAATCGTCAGGTAGTACGCCAGGGGCGCTTCCTTTCCCTTCAGGACGAGGTAAGGAATTTTCCGCTACAGCGCTGGCGGAAAAATGTTGTTCTTGCCGTTGGCTCGCTGATTGTTCTGGCCTTGTTGATCACCTGGATCCCCCTCAGTATGCCCATTAAACTCAGTCTGGCATGGGCTAAAGGGACGGAGAGCCTGGATGTGAATAGCGTAAACCAACTGAGTCGTGAAGATCTTAAAGTAGGCGACAGCCTTAAGGTCACCGGAACCGGTATGTGTGCGGTACCGGACAACTACCAAAGCAACCGCACCTATACTTATATGCCGTTCGATTGCTCGCAAATTTACTGGAATAACGCCACACCGCTGCCGCTGCCCCACTCAGATATTATTGAGAAAGCCTCGGCGTTGCTGGACACCACCACCAGGCAGCTCCATCCTGAAACGAACACCGATCCCAAACTGAACCCACAGTTAGCGTCGGCGATTCAGAAATCAGGCATGATTCTGCTGGATGACTTTTCGGACCTCGTGTTAAAAACGCAGGCGCTTTGCAATCAGGCACAGGACTGTATGCGACTCAAAAATGCGCTGGTCAATCTGGGGAATGCCAAAGACTGGGACACCTTAGTCAGCCGTGCCGATTCTGGCCAGCTAAACGGGATGAATGTCCTGTTGCGTCCGGTCAGTGCGGAGGCGCTGGAAAACCTGGTGCACACGGCAACCTCTACCTTCTTCTTCCGCGAAACGCGCCGCGCCGCAGAAAACCTGAACAGCCCACCGCCAGGCGGGTTTGTTATCGCCAGTGATGAAGGGCATCAGCTCGTCAATCAGCCTCAGCCTGCCGTTCCTCTGTTTGATCTGGATGCGGGTTCGCAGTGGCAAGAGCTGCAGCGTCTGTCCTCCTTGTTGCTGCACACACCGTTTAGCGCTACAGGCATCATTACCGGCATTTATACCGATGCCAACGGCACGCGTCATATCGCCCTGCACAATGAGCCTGACGCCATGGCAAAATGGCGCTATCTGGGCGCTGCACTGTTGCTTATCGTGTTGCTGACCTGCGCCATTACCAACGGTCTGCTGGCACTGCGGCGCATCCATCTTAACCGCCAGCGAATGCTTGCTATCCAGCAGTATTACGATAAGTGCTTTAATCCCTCGCTTAACACTATACAGGGCGTGCGCTCCATATTCTGAGCCACCTGCAACTGTGCTACCCTGTTGCGCTGACAAGCAACGGGTGAATTGCCATGATGTTCAACGGGTCCGACATTGACACCGTGCTGCTCGATATGGACGGCACGCTGCTTGATTTGGCGTTTGACCGCTTTTTCTGGCTGGAGCATGTCCCTGACATCCTGAGCACCCAACGCGGCATCCCTGCTGCTCAGGCCCGGCTGATTATTGAAGAAAAATATCAGGCCGTAGCGCATACGCTAAACTGGTATTGTCTGGATTACTGGTCACAGGCGTTGCAGTTGGACATTCATGCCATGACCTGGGAACAACGTCACCGGGTCAGTATCCGCGCGGATACGCTGCCTTTTCTACAGGCACTGCGTCGCGCGGGTAAGCGCACCATCCTGCTGACCAATGCGCATCCCTGGAATCTGGATGTGAAACTCAAACAGACAGCTTTAGCACCACACCTTGATTTATTGCTTTCCACCCATACCTTTGGCTATCCGAAAGAAGATCAGCGTTTGTGGCAGGCGGTTGAGCAGCACACTGGCTTTGATGCATCGCGGACATTGTTCATCGATGACAGCGAAATCATCCTCGATGCCGCCAAATCATGGGGAATCGGCTGGTGCCTGGGCGTCAGTAATCCTGACTCTGGCCGTCCTGAACAACACTTTCAGCGTCACTGTGCGATCAGCGACTACCGCACACTGATTCCGTTCTGGGAGCAGCAATGAAAGAGAAACCCGACGAAGGCGTTCGTCTTGATAAATGGCTTTGGGCGGCACGGTTCTACAAAACCCGCTCGATTGCGCGCGAAATGATTGAAGGTGGCAAGGTTCATTACAATGGTCAGCGGAGTAAACCCAGTAAACTGGTCGAACGGGATGCTGAGTTAACCCTGCGTCAGGGCAATGAGGAGCGAACAGTCGTCATTGCCGAAATCAGCGAGCAGCGGCGCCCCGCCAGTGAAGCACAGCTGCTTTACCGCGAAACCGAAGCCAGTATTGAAAAACGTGAAAAAGTGGCTCTGGCACGCAAGATGAATGCGCTGACCATGCCCCATCCCGATCGCCGGCCCGATAAGAAAGAACGCCGCGATTTGATGAAGTTTAAGTTATCGGGCGATGAGTAAACCGGCTACTGAGCCGGTTATCGTCCGCCAAAAGAGAGAAAAACTATGTCTGTACAAGATCAACTGCGCCGCTATTTGTTTGAAAATGCTGCCGTCCGCGGCGAACTGGTTAATGTTTCAAACACCTGGCACGCTATCCTTAAAAATCACGACTACCCGCCAGCCGTACAAACGCTGCTGGGGGAGTTACTGGTGGCAACCAGCTTGCTGACCGCCACGCTTAAATTTGACGGGGAAATTACCGTGCAGCTTCAAGGCGATGGCCCCCTGACCTTAGCCGTGATCAATGGTAATAATCAGCAGGAGTTACGTGGCATAGCCCGCATGAAAGGTGACATTCCTGACGACAGCACGCTCAAAAGCATGGTGGGTAACGGCTATCTGGTTATCACCATCACGCCTGAAAAGGGCGAGCGTTATCAGGGCGTGGTAGGACTGGAAGGTGACACGCTGAGCGACTGTCTGGAAGACTACTTTATGCGCTCAGAGCAATTGCCGACCCGACTGTTTATCCGCACCAGCGACGCAGGCGCAGCCGGGATTCTGCTGCAGGTCCTACCGGCTCAGGACACGAGTAAAGATGATTTTGAGCATCTGGCGACGCTGACAGAAACCATTAAAACCGAAGAGCTGATTGATTTGCCTGCAACCGATGTCCTGTGGCGGCTTTATCACCAGGAAGAGGTGACCGTTTACGATCCGCAGCCGGTTGTTTATAAATGCACATGTTCACGCGAACGCTGTAGCGAGGTGCTGAAAACCCTGCCGCAGGAAGAAGTTGACGAGATCATTGCAGAAGATGGCAAAATCGATATGAACTGCGACTATTGTGGATCGCATTACGTATTCGATGCGGTAGACATTGCCGGGATCCGCAGCAACTCCGTTGAGAACAGCAATCGACTTCACTGATCGGACCAGGGCGGTTATGCCGCCCTGCCTGCCTCACTGCTATGCCATTAATTTACTTAGCAAATTATCTTTTTTTACTTTCATAACATCTTAAAAACGTTCGAAACATATCCTTAACGCGCCCTAAGTCTCATTTTTAACGAACAAGCCTTTCTCGCCTGGCACAGTAGCGTAAACTGCGCGCGATCGCGTCTCCGCCCCTCACTCTGTGGCATTTTAAGGACGCGATCCCAAACTCTCTTTGCCCTACAGAACAGACACCGATTTAAGGAGCAGTAAAATGCGCGTTAACGGCCTGACCTCGAAAGCCCTTGCCGATCTGGGCATCACCGATACCACTGAGGTGGTTCATAACCCTGATTACGCTACGCTATTTCAGGAAGAGATGCGTCCGGAGCTCGAAGGTTTTGAGCGTGGCACCCTGACGCAGAGCGGCGCAATCGCCGTTGATACCGGGATTTTTACCGGGCGCTCGCCCAAGGATAAGTACATTGTGCGTGATGACACCACGCGCGATACGCTGTGGTGGAACGATCAAGGAACCGGAAAGAACGATAATCAGCCCCTGTCCCAGGAAACCTGGCAGGCGCTGAAAAAATGCGTGACCCGGCAGCTCTCAGGGAAGCGTCTGTTCGTTATTGATGCCTTCTGCGGGGCTAACCCGGATTCACGCCTGAGCGTGCGTTTTGTTACCGAGGTTGCCTGGCAGGCGCATTTCGTCAAAAACATGTTCATTCAGCCGAGCGCGGCTGAGCTGGATAACTTCACGCCCGATTTTGTAGTGATGAATGGGGCTAAATGCACCAACCCTGACTGGCAGGCACAAGGGCTGCATTCCGAGAACTTTGTTGCCTTTAACCTGACCGAACGTATGCAGCTGATTGGCGGCACATGGTACGGCGGAGAAATGAAGAAGGGGCTGTTCGCGGTGATGAACTATCTGCTGCCGCTGAAGGGCATTGCCTCTATGCACTGCTCCGCCAACGTGGGTAAAGCAGGCGATGTCGCGGTATTCTTTGGACTGTCCGGCACGGGTAAAACCACGCTTTCTACCGATCCGGACCGCCAGTTAATCGGTGACGACGAACACGGCTGGGACGATGACGGCGTGTTCAACTTTGAAGGCGGCTGTTACGCGAAAACGATTAACCTTTCTGAACAGGCTGAGCCGGAAATCTATCGCGCCATTCGTCGTAACGCCTTACTGGAAAACGTCGTTGTACGTGAAGACGGCAGCATCGATTTTGCTGACGGCAGCAAAACCGAAAACACCCGTGTGTCCTATCCGATTAACCATATCGACAATATTGTTCAGCCGGTTTCCAAAGCAGGCCATGCGACGAAAGTCATTTTCCTGACCGCCGACGCCTTTGGCGTGCTGCCGCCCGTCTCCAGACTGACGCCAGAGCAGACTCAGTATCATTTCCTGTCGGGCTTTACAGCGAAGCTGGCAGGCACGGAGCGCGGAGTAACGGCGCCAACGCCAACCTTCTCAGCCTGTTTTGGCGCAGCCTTCCTGACGCTGCATCCTACACAGTATGCAGAAGTGTTGGTGAAACGCATGGAAGCGGCGGGCGCGCAGGCTTATCTGGTTAATACGGGCTGGAACGGCAGTGGCAAGCGTATCTCACTGAAAAATACCCGTGCCATCATCAACGCCATTCTGGCCGGTGAACTGGACGATGCGCCAACGGAAACGCTGCCGGTATTTAACCTGCAGGTGCCAAAAACGTTGGGCGATCTGGATGCCGAAACGCTCGACCCACGTCGTACCTGGGAAAGCGAAGAGAAGTGGCACGCGGCGGCAGATGATTTAGCCCAGCGCTTTATCACTAACTTTGAAAAATATACCGATAATGCGGCCGGTGCCGCGTTGGTAAAAGCAGGTCCTCAGCGTTAATCACAGCGGCGCGGCTTAACAGGCCGCGCCGCTGCTGTTTAACTCAGTGCAAGGTTGCTGTTGTTGGCGCCCGACTCCGGGCTTTCCGCTAAGGGTAACCAGGCACGGATACGTAATCCGCCGCGTTCACTGTCACCGATCTCTAGCGAACCCTGATGCGCATCAATAATGCGCTGGACGATCGCCAGACCAAGGCCCGTGCCGCTGGTGCTGCGTGCGCTGTCACCGCGCACAAATGGCTGAAAGAGATGCGCCAGCTGATCCGGCTTAATGCCGGGACCGTCATCTTCAACCTGGAACCAGGCCCTATGCAGCTCGCGTCCGCTGCTGACTTTGATCCAGCCGTTGCCGTAACGCGCCGCGTTCACCACCAGGTTAGCCAGGGCGCGCTTAATCGAAAGGGGATTAATCTCCAGCATGAGCTCTTCTGCCATGACGGCGTTTTCAATTTCACGTTCATAACCGCTTTCTGCGGCCACTACTTCGCCCAGCACGCTGTTAAGATCGGCCAGCTCAGTCTGCATCTCCTGCCCGGTGCGCAGGTAATCGATGAACTGCTCGATGATAGCATTGCACTCTTCGATGTCTTTGTTAATCGACTCTGCCAGGTAGCCATCCTGTTCATTCATCATTTCCGTCGCGAGCCGGATGCGCGTCAAAGGGGTGCGTAAATCGTGGCTGACGCCCGCCATCAACAAAGTGCGGTCATCGGCAAGCTGCTTAACGCCCGCCGCCATTTGGTTAAACGCGCGCGTCACCGAACGCACCTCTGACGCACCGTATTCACGTAATGGTGGGGGAATAATGCCCTTGCCCACCTGTAATGCGGCATGTTCTAAATCGACTAACGGGCGGTTCTGGATGCGGATAAAAAGCCATGCGCCGCCTATCGCCAGCAACATTATCGCCAGGGTATAGCGGAACAGCGGCGAGAAATCACCCTGATGAATTTCCGTTAACGGCACCCGTACCCAAATGTCGGGCGATAGCCAGGTTTTGAGCCAGACAACAGGGGAGTTTTTGTTGACCTCGACGCGAACGTCTGTCGGGCCGCCAAGCTGCTGGCCCATCTGATCGCTAAGGAATTTGTAGTGCTGCGCCCAGCGCAGTCCGCTCTCCTCTGCCGCCGCATTGGTATAGAGCGAAATACCCAGTTCACGATAAATTTCGCGACGAAAAGCGGGCGGCACTTCCAGCTGCGTACCATCTTCCAGCTGTAAACGGTCGGTCATCAGCATACGCACTTCGTAGGCGAGGACTTTATTAAACTGTTGCAGGCTGGGAAGAATGGCAAAGTTCAGCACCACCAGGTAGGTCGTTACCAGGCTGACGAACAGCAAGGTAACGATCAACAACAGGGTGCGTGCAAATGAACTTCGTGGCGAGAAGCGCAGCCGCCTCATGCTTTACTGCCGTCCGGAACAAATACATAGCCCAGGCCCCAAACGGTCTGGATGTAGCGTGGATGGGCCGGATCTTCTTCCACCATGCGTCGCAGGCGGGAAATCTGTACGTCGATAGAACGTTCCATGGCGCTGTACTCCCGACCACGGGCCAGATTCATCAGCTTATCGCGCGACAGCGGCTCACGTGGATGGCTTACCAGCGCCTTGAGAACGGCAAATTCACCGCTGGTCAACGGCATAGGTTCGTCTTCACGGAACATCTCACGCGTGCCCAGGTTAAGCTTGAACTTGCCAAAAGCGATGACCGCTTCTTCCTGAGACGGCGCACCGGGCAGTTCATTGGCCTGACGGCGCAATACCGCACGAATACGCGCCAGCAGCTCACGTGGGTTGAACGGCTTTGGAATATAGTCGTCAGCACCGATTTCCAGCCCAACGATGCGATCCACTTCTTCGCCCTTGGCGGTCACCATAATGATAGGCATCGGGTTGCTCTGACTGCGCAGGCGGCGGCAAATGGAAAGACCATCTTCGCCAGGCAGCATCAGATCAAGCACCATTAAATGGAAGGATTCGCGGGTTAACAGACGGTCCATCTGCTCGGCGTTGGCGACACTGCGCACCTGAAAGCCCTGCTCGGTAAGATAGCGCTCTAATAGTGCACGTAAACGCATATCGTCATCGACGACCAGAATCTTGTAGTTTTCTTGCATTTTTAACTCCCAAAGGCGCTATTGCCTGAGCCGATATTGTTAAAAAAAGATGCGGCACAGTGACAGTGTTTAATGGTTTATATTCTAGTCAAAATTGTTACAAAGCATATTAAACAGCAGCTTATATTTAAATTTTGGTCTGACGGCCGGGCAAGCTGCGTAATGACCACGGCGTTGAACAGAATACGGCAAATCTGAAATATTGGGTAAAATTCCGCTATTCACTGGTTTAGACGCGGCACACCGTGGCACAGCACTTGCAAATTCAAGCGCTTGCCGGAAAATTTGACTTAAATTACGTTCGTATCTGACGACGAATCCCGGATAGTCCGGTTTTTTAGACTGATAACAGCATAATATTCGGAAAAAAAACAGGTTAATACGCGACCTCTCTCGGATTAGTTTGAGAAGCCTCCCGAACAAGGCCATCTGCAGGTAAAGAGAGATAAATCAAACAGTAAAGCCCGCTTTGCGGCCCAATGGATTTCACCCACACTATAGCGACACCAACTTGCCGCTTTACGGGGAAACCATAATGAAAAAAACGATTTTACTGCTGAGCGCACTGGCTTTGGCCAGCGTCGGTCAGACTTATGCCGCAACCGCAACCGGTGAAGCCGCGGGCGCACAGGCAACGACCACCGCTCAGGGTAACTCCAACGCGATTGGTATTGGCGCAGTCGCCGCTCTGCTGGGCGTTGGACTGGCAACGGCTGGCGGCGGCGGCGGTGACGGCACCAACAGCAGCACCTCGACGACCACCTCGACTAAAGCCGGTAAGTAATTCCTGCCGCCACGGAACCGCACCGCTCTGGATATGACAGCCCCATCCTCTGTCATCGCCGTATAAGGGTTTTTTAACAGGTAAAAAACCCTTTTCCCACCTCTTTTTCGCCACGCACGATTTGCTTTACACTGATCCTCTTTCGATTTGACCGGCTTGTACCATGAGAACCCGACTGATTACCCGAGAAGGTTTCAACACCTTAAAAGCTGAACTCGATCACCTGTGGCGTGAAGAGCGACCTGAAGTCACCAAAAAAGTGACCTGGGCCGCCAGCCTCGGCGACCGCAGCGAAAATGCGGATTATCAATACAATAAGAAACGCCTGCGTGAAATTGACCGCCGCGTGCGCTATTTGAGCAAGAGCATTGAGCAACTGCGCATTGTGGATTATTCACCCCAGCAGGATGGCAAAGTATTTTTTGGCGCCTGGGTTGAAGTCGAAAACGATGACGGCGATGTGAAGCGCTTCCGTATCGTGGGTTACGATGAGATTTTTGGCCGCAAGGATTACATCTCAATTGACTCGCCCATGGCGCGGGCGCTGTTAAAAAAGGCCGTCGGCGACGCGGCGGTAGTAGAAACGCCAGCGGGCCCGGCATGCTGGTATGTCAATGAAATTAGCTATGTTGAAGGCTGATTCAGAATATCGCTGAAAGCAGGCCGCTTCTCTGGCAATTTCAGCCATCAATCCGTATAACTATCGGCTATTTCTCAACCCAGAAAGCATAATAGTCCGATGATGAATGTTCTTAGCCAGCTAATTGCAAGTGAGCTACAGGCGCGCCCTGAGCAAGTTGATGCGGCCGTCCGCCTGTTGGATGAAGGGAATACCGTGCCGTTTATCGCACGTTATCGTAAAGAGGTGACGGGCGGCCTGGATGATACACAACTCCGCCAGCTCGAAACCCGCCTCAGCTACCTGCGTGAATTATCCGAGCGTCGGCAGGCCATCCTGAAATCTATAGAGGAACAGGGAAAACTCACCGACGATCTGGCGAATGCCATCAATACCACCCTCAGCAAAACCGAACTTGAAGACCTCTACCTGCCCTATAAGCCTAAGCGCCGTACGCGTGGCCAAATCGCGATTGAAGCCGGGCTGGAACCCCTGGCCGATACCTTATGGCAGGATCCTTCACAGGACCCTGAGCAGTTGGCAACAGGCTATGTGAATGTGGATAACGGTGTCGCTGACGTTCGTGCGGCGCTGGATGGCGCGCGCTATATCCTGATGGAGCGCTTTGCTGAAGATGCCGCCCTGCTGGCTAAAGTCCGCCACTATTTGTGGAAAAATGCCCATCTGGTCTCAAACGTGGTGGAAGGCAAAGAGGAAGAAGGCGCGAAATTCCGCGACTACTTCGATCACCATGAGCCGCTGCACAGCGTCCCTTCGCATCGCGCGCTGGCCATGCTGCGCGGTCGTAATGAAGGTATTTTACAGCTGTCGCTGAATGCCGATCCGCAGTTTGATGAGCCGCCGCGCGAAAGCCACGGTGAAACCCTGATTGCGGAACACCTGAATCTGCGACTGAATAACGCACCGGCTGACAGCTGGCGCAAGGCCGTGGTCAGTTGGACCTGGCGCATCAAAGTCATGCTGCATCTGGAAACCGAGCTGATGGGTACCGTTCGCGAGCGTGCGGAAGACGAGGCCATTAACGTCTTTGCCCGTAACCTGCACGACCTGTTAATGGCGGCACCTGCGGGCATGAGGGCCACGATGGGCCTGGATCCCGGCCTGCGTACCGGTGTGAAAGTTGCCGTGGTTGACGCGACCGGCAAGCTGGTCGCCACCGATACAGTTTATCCGCATACCGGGCAAACGGCCAAGGCGGCGGCAGCGGTCGCGGCGCTGTGCGTGAAACATCAGGTGGAACTGGTCGCCATCGGTAATGGCACCGCCTCACGTGAAACCGAGCGCTTCTTTCTGGATCTGCAAAAACAGTTTCCCCAGGTCACCGCCCAGAAAGTGATCGTCAGCGAAGCGGGCGCCTCAGTCTACTCCGCGTCTGAATTAGCTGCGCTGGAATTTCCGGATCTGGATGTCTCACTGCGTGGCGCAGTGTCGATCGCCCGTCGCCTGCAGGATCCGCTGGCCGAACTGGTGAAAATCGATCCGAAATCGATCGGTGTCGGCCAGTATCAGCATGACGTCAGCCAGAGCCAGCTAGCAAAAAAACTGGATGCGGTGGTGGAAGACTGTGTGAACGCTGTCGGTGTCGATCTCAACACGGCTTCGGTACCGCTGCTGACGCGCGTGGCCGGGTTAACCCGCATGATGGCACAAAATATTGTTGGCTGGCGCGATGAAAACGGCCGTTTCCAAAACCGTCAGCAGCTTCTCAAGGTCAGCCGTCTTGGGCCTAAAGCGTTTGAGCAGTGCGCTGGCTTCCTGCGCATCAACCACGGCGATAATCCACTGGATGCCTCGACGGTGCACCCGGAAGCTTATCCGGTGGTGGAACGCATTCTGGCCGCGACCGAGCAGGCGCTGAGTGAGCTGATGGGCAATCCCACCAGCCTGCGTAACCTGAAAGCGTTGGACTTCACAGACGACCGCTTTGGTTTACCGACTGTGACCGACATCATGAAAGAGCTGGAAAAGCCGGGCCGCGATCCCCGTCCTGAGTTTAAAACGGCACAGTTTGCCGAAGGCGTGGAAACCCTGAATGACCTGATGCCAGGCATGGTACTTGAAGGCGCCGTGACCAACGTCACCAACTTTGGTGCGTTCGTCGATATTGGCGTGCATCAGGATGGCCTGGTTCATATTTCTTCGCTGTCAGACAAGTTTGTGGAAGATCCTCATCAGGTCGTGAAAGCGGGCGACATCGTGAAAGTTAAAGTGATGGAAGTGGATCTGCAACGTAAGCGCATTGCCTTAACCATGCGCCTTGACGAGCAGCCGGGAGAAGGCAACGCGCGTGGCGCTAAGAGCGGTGCGCCACGCGAAGAAAAACGTCCGGCCGCGAACAAAGGCCGCGCACGTCCAGCCAGCCAGCCCGCGGGCAACAGCGCCATGGGCGACGCGCTGGCGGCGGCATTCGGTAAAAAACGCTAGTTACGCACCACGCAGTCACCTCTTATCCCCGTCATGGAGAAGGAGGTGACTGTCATCCTTCTCTCGCTGGTCGCTCGTTTTATCTGAACAGAAAAAACGTTCCAGGCTGCCCCTGTTTACCTTCTGACGCGGGCGAGGTTGCCGATGTGGGGCTTCACGCCTGCTGCTTTGCACTGGCTTTTCAGGCCGACCTGGCACGTTTGAGTTGAAAATCCCCGCCCTGACGCTACGCTAAAAAGACGCCCGTCATAATAACGACACCTGCTGTGGCACCCTTTGATAATGGAAAAGATCACTGCTTTAATCGATAAGATTTATGCCGATGCCTTTCCTCAGGCTATGCGCGAACGCCTGCTCGCCACGATCGTTGAAGCCCGTGACACCACTAAGCTGCCGAGAAAGGCCCACTGGGATGAGCAGGACGTGGTGCTGATTACGTATGCCGATCAGTTCCGCGAGCCGGGCAAACCCACACTCAACACCTTTTCACGTTTCTACCAGCAGCATTTGCACGCCACGTTTCCGCTGGTGCACCTCCTGCCGTTTTATCCCTATTCGTCTGACGACGGCTTTTCGGTCATTAACTACCATCAGGTCGATCCGCTGTGTGGCGACTGGCAGGACATTGCCTTACTGCATCAGGAAACGCGCCTGATGTTCGACTTTGTCTGTAACCATATGTCAGCGCATAGTGCGTGGTTTAAACATTATCTTGCTCAGGATGAAGGCTGGGATGATTTTTTTATCAGCCTGCCGCCCACCACCGACCTCAGCGCGGTCACGCGGCCACGAACGTCACCGTTGCTCACCCCATTTACGCTGGAAAACGGTGAAATCCGCTTTGTCTGGACTACGTTCAGTGCCGATCAGATTGACCTTAACTTTGCCCGTCCCAGGGTGCTGGTGCGCATGGTAGAGGTACTACTCGACTATCTGAAACGTGGCGCGGACTATGTGCGACTGGATGCGGTGGGATACATGTGGAAAACGCCAGGCACGAACTGTATTCACCTCGAAAAAACGCATCTGCTGGTCAAACTGTTTCGTGCCATTGCCGACGTGGTCGCACCCGGCACCGTCATCATCACCGAAACGAATGTGCCGCACAAAGACAACATCAGCTACTTTGGGAACGGGCAAGACGAAGCCCAGATGGTGTATCAGTTTTCCTTACCGCCGCTGGTGCTACACGCCATCCACACCGGATCGGCTCGCGCTCTGCGTCAATGGGCCAGCACCCTGCAGGTGGGAAATGGCAATACAACCTTTTTTAACTTCCTGGCCTCGCACGATGGTATAGGTCTTAATCCGGCACGCGGGATTTTATCGGAGGTGGAGATCACGGCGCTGGTGCGCGATCTGGCACTGGAGGGGGCGCTGATCTCCTATAAAAACAATCCTGACGGCAGCACCAGCCCATACGAAATCAACGTGACCTATTTCGACGCGCTTAACCGTGAAGGCGATGACGACGAAACGCGCCTCAAACGCTTTATGCTGGCGCATGCTATTTTACTGGCCTTTCCGGGTGTTCCAGCCGTCTATATTCAAAGCATCCTGGGATCGCGTAATGACTATGACGGCGTACGTGAGGCAGGCCATAACCGGGCCATTAACCGGCAAAAATATTCGCTCTCCGCTATCGAAGACGCACTGGTGAACAGCGACGGCTTACGCCATCAGGTTTATACCCGGCTGAGCAAACTGATTCAGCAGCGTCGACGCCAGACGGCCTTTCATCCCGACAACCCGTTGACGTTGTTTCAGAGCGATAATGCCCTGCTCATCATGAAGCGTTATTCGCATAACGGCTGTGATGAATTACTGTGTGTGTTTAATCTCAGTGGCAGGCAGATTGAAGCCCCGTTACCGGAGGCGCATCTTTTTCAGGATGTGGTAAGCGGTGAGAAAATTGATGGCACCCAGCCAGTAACGCTGGATGCCTGGCAATTCATGTGGCTACGATAATTACTTGTACACTTCCGCTGTCGCACTGAACTTACCGTGCTCACGACCCGCGATCACCAGGAAGTATTTGCCACCCTTCTCATCAGCGGCCTCTGACAGCTTCTTCTTGGCATCCATCGGCGACGTGGTTTCGGCCGTGGTATTTACGGTGCCGATTTTGGTCAGATGCATCTTCTGCACTTCTTCTTTGGTGACTTCTTTCGCCGCCAGAGCAGAGAATGACACTGCGCCCATCATCATTGATGCAACAACCCATTTCATAACCTTCATTTGTCTACCCTCATTCATGATCCATTGTTGAGATGTAAGCAGCCGCAAATCGCTTAAGGCTATATCGAACGGCATAGTCATCTCCCTGACTAATCGCATAGAAGTGCAGCGGCCTTGCTCACTCATGAAGTATTGCCGCTGCGCAGAAATTTGCCAGTAACGGCCAGGGTTATCTGTCTAATTTGCTGATAAATGAAACAATGTGCTGGCAGAACGCATCCGGGTGCGAAATAAAGGGGGCATGTGCCGCTTTGTCCGTTACGACAGACGGCGACGTGGGCAGCAGCGGATCGAGTTGCTGCACAATCCGGCGCGGCACCAGACCATCCAGCGCGCCATACATCCGCAAAAAGGGCAGCGTAATGGCCGTAAGCCTGTCACGCAAGTCATCGTCGCTCAGAATCGTCAGGCCGCCATTGAGCACGTCCACGTCTGGCATCGGCTGCGACAATACCACCTCCTTGAGCTTACGTGCATCCGCCCGAGCGGTTTCCGTTCCCATGGTCTGCAGCGCCAGAAAACGCTCGACGGTACGCTGAAAATCGTGACTGAGCTGCTGCTGGAAGTTATGCAGGGTTAAGGGGGCAATACCCGGCCAGTCATCGCGGGCCGTAAAACAGGGCGAAGAAGCCACCGTAATCAGGGCGCGTAACCGCTCTGGCTCGCTCAACGCCAGCTGTGTGGCGACCAACCCGCCAAGCGACCACCCCAGCACAATGGCGCGAGGCGGCAGAAAGGGCACCAGTGCCTGCGCCATCTGTTCCAGCGACAGGGCAGCAAACCCGCGGCTGCGACCATAGCCAGGCAGATCCACCAGATGCAGGCGAAACTGTGCGCTGAGTCGCGGCACAATGTTTTGCCACACTTCCGCATTCAGCCCCCAGCCGTGCAGCAGCACAAGATCGTCATCTCCTTCGCCACAGGTATGCCAGTAAAGTGAGCTCATCCGTTACTATTCCATGATTGATAAGGAGGTCACTATGCTACCAATGCCCGCCCTGTGTTGGCTATGTCAGTTACCCTTGCGGATTGCCCTGCATGGACTCTGCAGCATTTGCCTGCGCCAGCTACCACGGCTGCCATCACTGTGTCCATGCTGCGGCCTGCCTGCCGCATCCGATGCTCTGCCCTGCGGTCGTTGCCTGCTTAGACCGCCGCCCTGGCAGGCGCTAATCTGCGTCAGCCACTATCAGCCCCCGCTCAGCACATGGGTGAATCAATTAAAATTTTCGGGTATTACCGCACTCAGGGTGATGCTGGCCCGGCTGCTTTTGCTAAGCTGGCTCAATGCGTATCGCAGAGGACAGACCGTTCGTCCCGACTTACTGATGTGTGTTCCGCTGCATGCCCGACGCTGCTGGCGGCGCGGTTACAACCAGACGGCCCTGTTGGCAACGCCGCTGGCACGCTGGCTGGAGTGTGAATTCAGCCTGGCGTTATCCCGTCAGCGCGCCGGCGCCGTTCAGCATCAGTTGAGTGCCCGTCAGCGGCGCCGCAATCTACGCGGTGCGTTTTGCCTTGAAACGGATGTTAACGGACGCCATATCGCCTTAATCGATGATGTGGTGACGACCGGCAGCACGGTCAGAGAAATCAGCCGCCTGTTACAGGGGCGAGGCGCAGCCAGCGTGCAAGTGTGGTGCCTGTGCCGTACCTTGTAGAGCCTGAATGATGGGCGTATTATAACCAACTAAATTAGTCAACTATTGAGCAACTGACATGATCCGAATTACTGATTCTGCCCAAGAGCATTTTTCAAAACTGCTATCCAAACAAGAAGATGGCACCCAGATTCGCGTATTCGTGATTAACCCGGGTACGCCAACTGCCGAATGCGGTGTGTCCTACTGCCCACCGGATGCGGTAGAAGCGACAGATACTGAACTGAAATTTGAAAAGCTGTCAGCCTATGTGGATGAGCTGAGCGCGCCCTATTTGGAAGACGCTGAAATCGACTTCGTAACGGATAACCTGGGTTCGCAGCTGACGCTCAAGGCGCCTAATGCCAAAATGCGTAAAGTTTCCGATGATGCGCCGATGGTTGAGCGTGTTGAGTACCTGTTACAGGCTCAGATTAACCCGCAGCTGGCAGGCCACGGCGGTCGCGTTTCGCTGATGGAAATCACCGACGACGGTTTTGCTATTCTGCAATTCGGCGGCGGCTGTAACGGCTGTTCGATGATCGACGTCACCCTTAAAGACGGCATTGAGAAAGAACTGCTGGCGGCGTTCCCGCAGCTGAAAGGCGTGCGCGATATCACCGAACATCAGCGTGGCGAGCACTCTTTCTACTGATGTTTACGCGCGACAGCCCGGCTGTCGCGCGCATCCGTTATCCTGCCTTGCGTCGTTTAGTCACGGTTTCCAGCAGTTTATTCACGTTATCGTCGGCAAAAATGCGTTCCAGCGGCTGCGCGAGCTTGCGCCGCCAGTTGGGATATTGATCGACCGTACCCGGCACATTCACCGGCGTCGTCATCCCCAGCCAGTCTTCCGGCTGTAGCCCCAGCAGCGCACTGTTCGTGTCCGCCAGAAAACGGTGAACGGACTGATTCAGTTCGGCCGTCATCGCCAGAGCATCCGCCCGCTTTGCGCTGCGCGACGGTACGGCTCCCGCTTTATGCAGAGCATCCAGTAAGGCCTGTTTTTGCTTCATCCGCTGCTGCTGCAGGTTCTGTACCGTTTGCCCGTCTGGATAAAGCCCGATTTTCTCGCCAAGCTCTAAATCACCTGCACTCCAGAAGCCGGTCAACGTGGGAAGATCGTGCGTACTGGCGCTGGCAATGGACTGGCGTGGATAGGCCTGGGGGGCACGGTAAGTCCCCTGTTTTTCCTGCTCAAACCACAAGACTTTCCAGGAAAACACGCCGCTGTCGCGCAGCAGGCTGACGATCTCTTTAGGTACCGTACCGAGATCCTCACCAATCACCATACAGCGCAAACGCTGGCTTTCCAGCGCCAGAATGCCAAGCAGATCGTGCACAGGGTAAGCGACGTAGGCGCCTTTATCCGCCGTTTCACCTGCCGGAACCCACCAGAGGCGCAGCAGAGCCATGACGTGGTCAATACGCAGCGCCCCGCAGTCACGCATATTGGCGCGCAGGATATCAATAAATGGTTGATAGCCCCTGGCCTGCAATACGTGAGGATCCATTGGCGGCAGCCCCCAGTTTTGCCCCAACGGCCCCAGCCTGTCAGGCGGCGCGCCAATTGATGCCTTAAGGCGGTACAGCTCCGGATCGTGCCAGGTTTCGGCACTGCCTTCGGCCACACCGACCGCTAAATCACGATACAGCCCCACGCTCATGCCCAGCGCCTGGCTCCGTGCCCAACACTGAGAGAACTGCTGCTGTGCCAGCCACTGTAACCACTGCCAGAAGGCAATCTCATCCGCGTGCTGCGCGCACCAATCCTGAACGTCAGAAGACTGACTGTTACGCCAGCGCTCAGGCCAGGCCGGCCAGCCCGCGTGCGTGGCACCTTTCCCCTGCATTTCAGCCTGCAGACCCTCATAGGCCGCCTGATAGCGCAGGCTGTCGCCCCCCTGCTGGATGAAATCCGCAAACTGCTGCTTCTGTGCGTCTTGCGCATCGCGCGACTGGAACCGGGCCCAGCCGTGACGTAATGCCGTAATTTTCAGTGCCATAACCGCGTCATAATCCACCCATTCGCTTTCACGGGCTTGCTTTAACGCCTTTTGGGTTTTGGCACTTTTCCACCACTTCTGACCCGCGCTGCTTTGTTGGAAATCGGCAACCTGTGCCACATCGATGTAAATAATATTCAGCCAGCGGCGCGATGAAGGGCTGTAGGGGCTGGCAAAAGCGGGGCTGGACGGATAGAGCGCATGCAACGGGTTCAGGCCAACAAAGTCGCCGCCGCGTGCGGCAAGCTGCTCCAGCAACATTTCCAGATCGCCAAAATCACCGATGCCCCAGTTTTTCTCTGAACGCACGGTATAAAGCTGCACCAGCGCCCCCCAGCGTTTCTCTCCGGCGCGCAAGGCCGGTGGCAGATAACAACGGCGCGGTGTCACGATCACACGCGTCTGCCACTCACGCTTGCCCTTGCTCAAGGTCAGCTGGTGATAACCCTGCCCCAGAGGCGAAGGCAGTTTAAAGGGCGCACCGCCTTCGAGGGTTCCGCTAAGGGTTTTGCCTTTCTCTGTCTGCAACTGCCAGCGGAAGCTGCCGTCCATCTGAGGCGTCAGCTCGCGTTTACGGTTACCGCTAAAAACCACAACGGGGGGCAGCGGAGATTTACCGGCTTTCTGTGGGTTTTCCATTATGCCCAGTAAGGCGCGTTTGGTATCATCGCTGATGGCTTCAGGTTCACCGTTCGCATCGAAATACGTGAGCGCTATTCCCGCCGCCTGGGCGGCTTTATCAAGTGAAGTGGATTTCATCGCAATTCCTTAGCGTTGCGCCTGCCAGATGCGCTGTTGATAGTCCCGAATCGACCGATCCGAACTAAAAATACCGGTTCGCGCCGTGTTGAGAATGGCGGCGCGCGTCCAGGCTTCCCGATCGCGCCACAAGGCCTCAACCCGTTTCTGCGCATCGATATAGGCCTGATAATCCGCCAGCACCAGCCAGGGATCGCCATTTTTTGTCAGGCTATCCAACATTAGGTTGAATGCATGCTTATCGCCATGACTGAACGTTCCTTTTTTCAGTGATCTCAACAGTTCATCCAGTTCCTTGTTGTGCTTACGGACTTTTTGCGGTTTGTAGCCTCCGGCCTTGAGGGCTTTAACGTCATCCACGGTATTGCCAAAAATAAAGATATTTTCTGCCCCTACCTGCTCCGCAATTTCCACGTTGGCGCCATCCAGCGTGCCGATAGTCAGCGCGCCATTCAGTGCAAGTTTCATGTTGCCGGTGCCGGAAGCTTCATAGCCTGCGGTGGAAATCTGCTCTGACAGATCGGCGGCGGGAATCAGGTATTCGGCGGCCGTGATGCGGTAATCCGGAATAAAGACCACCTTCAGCTTGTCGCCGACAAGCGGATCGTTGTTCACCACCTCTGCCACCTTGTTAATGGCATAGATAATGTTCTTTGCCAGGTAGTAGCCTGGTGCCGCCTTTGCCCCAAACAGAAACACTCTGGGGATGATACTGGCGTCATTGGGGTTGTCGCGGACGTTTTTATAGCAGTGCAGAATATGGAGCAGACCCAGATGCTGACGTTTATATTCATGTAGCCGCTTAATCTGCACGTCAAAAATCGCGTTTGGATTAACCACAATGCCGGTGTGCTGAGCAATATAGGTGGCTAACCGCGCTTTGTTGTGTTGCTTAACCGCGCGAAAACGCTCACGGAAAACGGGATCGTCGGCGTAAGGCTCAAGGCCCTGCAGCGCGGTCAGGTTGTTGACCCATTCACGCTTCAGGGTGTCATCAATCAGGCCAGCCAGCGCAGGATTGCACTGCTTTATCCAGCGGCGCGGCGTAATGCCGTTGGTGACATTATGAAACTTCTGCGGCCAGAGCTGATGGTACTCGGGAAAAAGATCCGTCACGACCAGCCCGGAATGCAGGGCCGCCACGCCATTCACCGCAAAGCCACTGACAACGCAAAGATTAGCCATTCTGACCTGCCCCTCGGCGACCACAGCCAGTTTGTTCCAAAGCGCTTTGTCATCAGGCCAGCGCTGTTTAACCTGCTGTTTGAGGCGACGGTTGATCTCTTTGATGATCATCATGTGGCGCGGCAGCAGGCTGCGTATCAGCTTCTCATCCCAGCGCTCCAGGGCTTCGGGCATTAAGGTGTGATTGGTATAGGCAAACACGCGGCTGGTGATGTGCCAGGCCTCGTCCCAACTTAGCTGGTGCTCATCCAGCAGCAGGCGCAGCATCTCCGGAATGGCGATAGTGGGATGCGTATCGTTAAGCTGAATGACCTCAAAATCAGGCAGCGCATGAATGCTTCTCCCCGCCTGATGATGGCGACGCAAAATATCGGCCACCGCACAGGCACACTGGAAATACTGCTGCATCAGACGCAGGCGTTTGCCCTGTGGATGGTTATCATTGGGATAGAGCACTTTGGTCAGGCTGGCGGCATCAATCCCCTGCTTCTCAGCCTGCAAAAACTGACCGTCGTTGAACAGGGTCAGGTCAAAGGGATGCTCACTGGTCGCTTTCCACAGCCTCAACGGCAGGGTGACGCCATTGCGATAACCTGTTACCGGTAAATCCCAGGCTTCTCCACGAAGATAAATGGCGGGCTCCCACACTTTACGCCCGTCATCCTGCTTAATGACTTTTCCGCCCATCGCGACGCGGACATCCAGCGCGGCGTTATGCCGAAACCAGGGGTACGTCTCGCGCGCCCAGTCGTCGGGTTCCTCGACCTGTTTCCCCTCTGCAAAACGCTGGCGAAACAAACCGTACTGGTAGTTAAGCCCGTGCCCGGTAGCGGGCTGCCCAACCGTCGCCATTGAGTCCATGTAACAGGCAGCCAGCCTGCCCAGGCCACCGTTCCCCAATGCCGGATCAACTTCTTCTTCCAGTAATTCGCTTAACTCAACCTGGTATTCCGCCAGCAGGGATTTGACCTCGTCGTACCACCCCAGATTCATCAGGTTATTTCCTGTAAGGCGCCCCAGCAGAAACTCCATTGAGAGATAGTTAACGTGACGCTGGGGTTGCGCGCCCCGGACCGCCGGTTGGGCGTTGAGCAATTCGTTGACCGTGGCACTCAGTGCCTGCCACCACTGGTGCGGCGTCATTTGTTTTGCGGAGGAGAAACCAAGATGTTGCCAGTGGCGGGTTAACGCAGCCTGAAAACGGGATTTGTTGAATTTCTGCTGTGGCATATCACTCCCTTTTGTATCCATATGGGTAAAGCAAAAATGGAATGCGCATGGGCCAGCCATATTGCTGGCGGCCATGTTAATTAAATACGCGAGTGGAGAAAAAAGCGACAGGCAGGTTTGAAAAACGCCAGTGATCTGACTGGCGTGCAGGTCTCAGCAGAGTTCGAGGTGAACCTCATGCTGTTCAATAACTTTCATGATGCTGTTAGGCGGCATCTTATCGGTGTAGAGATAGTCGAGCTGGCTCATATTCCCCAGATTGACCATCGCGTTACGGCCAAATTTCGAGTGGTCTACCACCAACATGACACAGCGGGAGTTTTCGATGATGGCGCGTTTGGTACGGACTTCGTGGTAGTCAAACTCCAGCAGCGATCCGTCCATATCGATGCCGCTGATCCCGAGGATGCCGTAATCAAGACGAAACTGTGAAATAAAGTCCAGCGTCGCTTCCCCCATGACTGCGCCGTCACGCGTACGCACTTCTCCACCGGCGATAATGACCCTGAAGTCTGGCTTGCCCATCAACAGCATTGCCACGTTCAGGTTGTTGGTCACCACGCGTAAATCGCTATGGTTTAACAACGCATGTGCCACGGCTTCTGGTGTGGTACCGATATCGATAAACAGCGTCGCCCCGTCCGGTATCTGGCTGGCCACCCGCTGTGCGATACGCGCTTTTTCAGCTGACCACATCATCTTGCGATCCTGCCAGGCGGTATTCTCTGAACTGGAAGGCAAGGCCGCGCCGCCGTGGTGGCGCTGAATTTTATTTTGATCGGCAAGGTCGTTTAAATCACGACGAATCGTTTGTGGGCTGACCTCAAAATGATCGACCAGCTCCTCAGTACTGACATATCCCTGACGCCGAACCAGATCAATAATGGCGTCATGACGTTGCGTCTGCTTCACATTCCTCTCCTGTTTCGGGCTTATTCTTATTCGTTGTGACTACCGTTTACGCTTGCGTGTGTCGACAAACGCCATTGCCAGTCCGACAAGCAGGCCACCAACGTGTGCTGCGTTAGCGATAGCCAGACCAAATGCACCAAACCAGCCCACCACCAGCCAGACAAGTGCAAAGCCGATTAACCCACGCTCCAGATAAACACCGCTGTCGGGATCGCGTTCACCGCGCAGCCAGCAGTATCCCATCAGCGCATAGACCACACCGGACAGGCCGCCAAACCAGATACCGCTAAATTTCGACTGAAGCCAGCCGCTGAGCAGTGCAGAAATGATAAAAATAACAAAAAGCTTACCGCTGCCCAGACGTTTTTCTACGGCTCCACCGAGATACCACCACCACATCAGATTAAACAGGATGTGCAACAGTGAAAAGTGAAGTAGCACATGGCTAAACCAGCGCCAGATCTCAAAATGTTGATCGGCATCTGGCCACGCCAGCCAGTACATTACGGTACGATCGCCCAGTACCTGCATCAGCACAAATACCGCAATACAGGCAAACATAACCACCATGGTCAACGGCCCGGCACGCTCACGGATGTTTGCCCAGATATTGCTTCGCTCATAGCGCAACCCGCTGTCGGTTTTACCACTGTGCCAGCTTGCCGCCTGGTAGCGCGGATGGTTGGGATCGCGCACAAACTGCTGAAGTTCGTTTTCGACCATCGAAAGCTGGCTTTCATCATCCAGCATAATGACGTAATGACTTTCACGTTCAATACGCAATTTCACGCCGCGCGTTGCCATATAGTCAACAAAAGCCTGCGCCATGCGCGGCTGGTTAAATTGGGTAATGCGCATTACTCACTCTCCGTGTTACGCCTGACCAGTCACTCAGCGCCACTGGTCACCTGTTGAGGGAAGGCGGCGCGCCAGGCATCAAACCCGCCATCAATACTGTAAGCAGTGGTAAATCCCTGGGCGTGCAGATAATCCGCTGCACTTTTACTGCTGTTGCCGTGATAGCACATTACCAGCACCGGCAGACTTGTATCGGTTGAACTGATAAAATCATTAAGGTTGTTATTCGATAAATGCAAGGCGCCGTTGGCATGACCAAGAGCAAAACTTTGCGCATCGCGGATATCCACCATTACTGCGCCTTGTGCCAGCCGCTGTTGAGCCTGATGAACATCAATACATTGGTAAGTTTCCATGGTGTCTCTCATAACATCATCAAAATGACGTCTAGTGTAACCTGATAATCCTCACCAATAACCTGACAATCACTACGGCTATTCACCTTTGCGCCCAGATAATGTTATCCATATCACGCAAAATTGTTTTTAGGTGGTTAAATACTGGCATCAATGTTGGTTTGCGATTATGATTATGCTCGAAAACGAACATAAGTGAACTATTCCGAACATCGGAGGAGACAACGTGGAAACCAAAGACCTGATCGTTATCGGCGGCGGCATCAACGGTGCTGGCATCGCAGCAGACGCTGCAGGACGCGGACTGTCGGTGTTAATGCTAGAGGCGCGGGACCTGGCTTGCGCGACCTCTTCCGCCAGCTCAAAGCTGATTCACGGTGGCCTGCGCTACCTTGAACATTATGAATTCCGTCTGGTGAGCGAAGCGCTGGCCGAGCGCGAAGTGCTGTTAAAGATGGCACCCCATATCGCGTTCCCAATGCGCTTTCGCTTACCACACCGCCCGCATCTGCGTCCGGCGTGGATGATCCGTACCGGTCTGTTTATGTACGATCACTTGGGCAAGCGCACGAGTCTGCCGGGCAGTAAAAGCCTGAGCTTTGGTGCAGAGTCTGCACTTAAGCCTGAAATTAAGCGCGGTTTTGAGTATTCCGACTGCTGGGTGGACGATGCCCGAATGGTGGTACTCAATGCGCAGGAAGTGGTTAAACATGGTGGTGAGGTGCGTACCCGCACTCGCGTGACTCGCGCATGGCGTGAGAACGGCCTGTGGATGGTAGAAGCTGAGGATATCGACAGCGGCAAAACCTTCACCTGGCAGGCCAAAGGCCTGGTCAACGCCGCCGGTCCATGGGTTAAGCAGTTCTTCGACGATGGCCTGGAGCTGAAATCGCCTTACGGTATTCGCCTGATCAAAGGCAGCCATATTGTGGTGCCGCGCGTTCACAATGAGAAGCAGGCTTATATCCTGCAAAACGAAGATAACCGTATTGTGTTTGTCATTCCGTGGATGGATGAGTTTTCTATCATCGGCACCACCGACGTGGAATACAAAGGCGATCCGAAAAGCGTCGCTATTGATGATAATGAAATCGACTACATCCTGAAGGTGTACAACGGCCATTTCAAAAAGCAGCTGACGCCTGACGACATTGTGTGGACCTATTCCGGCGTGCGTCCGCTTTGTGATGACGAGTCCGATTCGCCGCAGGCGATCACTCGCGATTACACCCTGGATGTCCGCGATGACAACGGTCAGACACCGCTGCTGTCCGTTTTTGGTGGCAAATTGACGACTTACCGTAAGCTGGCCGAGCATGCGCTGGAGAAGCTGTCGAAGTATTATCCTGATGCGGGCGCAGCATGGACTAAAAACTGCGTGCTGCCCGGCGGTAATATTTCCGGCAGCAGCGACGATTACGCTGCCAGCCTGCGCCGCCGTTACCCGTTCATTACTGAAAACATGGCACGTCACTACGCCCGCACTTACGGTAGCAGCACCGAAGTGCTGCTTAAAGACGCGACATCGCTGGAAGACCTGGGTGAAAACTTCGGTCATGAGTTTTATGAGGCGGAGTTACGTTATCTTGTGCAGCATGAGTGGGTGCGTGAAGTGGATGATGCTATCTGGCGCCGTACCAAGCAAGGTATGTGGCTGAACGAAGCCCAGCAGGCACGCATTGCCGAATGGCTGGCGGCTAAGGCGAAGCCTACGCTGTCGCTGGCATCGTAGTCGCGCGTCAGCGCTGAAAGCGCGGTGCAACAGGTTGCGGCCTGTTGTGCCGTTTTTTTTGCCTGCGCGGCAACGTGTTGAGGTTCATTGCATGAACGTGGCTTTTGGTTGGTTGCCTGAGCGGCGTCCAGTTATGTAACTCTGAGAAGGTTTCGCTCGCCAGGCGGCGGGCAGTTTCAGTCCGCCCCGTGCGGGCGACCGACAAGGGGCCGCCAGTCGCCGCGGCCCCTTGACCCCAGGCTCCCGTCCTGCCCACCCGCCGCTGCGCGGTGCCTTCGCTGCTTCAGGATTTCTGCCGGACCGCCAGGACGCGCCGTCCCTGGCGCGGCCTGACTTTCGCCGACGTCCTGTCGGCTCATCCGGAAATCCTGCGTCCGCTCAGCGGGACGGGAAGGCCGGCCCACTCCCCCGCTTCAGTCTCTGGGTTAAGACCAACTTCCGTATCGCTTCAGGTGTCATAAAAGCATCCGCCCCATTAGTGTTCATTTTTTGTTTCATCAGAATTCCATTGCATGCTGTTAATAACAGACAAAACCAGCCTTTTGGAAAAACAGAAAATCTCACAGACGAGGGGTTTTCAGAAGGCATCCGCCGCGCTGAGGAAAGAACGGAGGCCAGGACGGCGCGGCACGGAAGCCGCGACGAGGACGGCTGCGCCAGGGATGGCGCATCCGGACGGTCCGTCAGGCCGCAGTGAGTGACGAAGGTACAGCGGCGGCTGCCGGACGCCGGGATTGTTAAGGGGCTGGCGCGAGCCCCTTAACCCGACCGCCTGCACGGACAGGCTGAAACTCCCCGGCGCCTGGTGGGCGGAACCTGCTCAATGCAAGACCGTGCCCCCACACCTGCCAGGTGCACAACCGTTGCGGGCGGAACCTGCTCAGAGCAGAAACGTTACCGCCAAACTACAACCTTACCGGCGAAATATTCCAAATCTCATCCGCATATTCCTGAATCGTACGGTCAGACGAGAAATAGCCCATGCCAGCAATGTTCATAGCCGCCCGGTGCTGCCAGACATCCGGCTGGCGATACAGTTCATCAACCTTATCCTGCGTATCCACATAGCTGCGGTAATCTGCCAACAGCTGATAGTGATCGCCGAAGTTGACCAGCAGGTCGAACAGATTACGGTAACGGCCGGGATCCTGCGGACTAAAGACGCCTGAGGCCAACTGAGTCAGCACCTGATGCAACTCTGCATCTTCTTCATAGTATTTACGCGGGTTATAACCTGCTTTACGCAAGGCTTCGACCTGCGGCGTTGTGTTACCAAAAATGAAGATGTTCTCTTTACCCACGTGCTCCAGCATTTCAACGTTGGCCCCGTCCAGCGTGCCGATAGTCAACGCGCCGTTGAGCGCAAATTTCATATTACTGGTACCCGATGCTTCGGTACCTGCCGTTGAAATCTGCTCAGAGAGATCGGCAGCAGGAATAATAATCTGCGCCAGACTCACGCTGTAGTTAGGAATAAATACGACCTTAAGTTTGTTTTTAACCTGAGGATCGTTGTTGATGACCTTAGCCACATCGTTAATCAGATGAATAATGTGCTTGGCAACGTAGTAAGCGGACGCGGCTTTACCTGCAAAAATGTTAACACGCGGCACCCACTCGGCGTCCGGATCGGCTTTGATGCGGTTGTAGCGCGTAATCACGTGCAAAACGTTAAGCAACTGGCGCTTGTACTCATGGATGCGCTTAATCTGTACGTCAAACAGCGCGTTAGGATCGATAACGACATCCAGATTCTTCGCCACCCAGATCGCCAGACGTTTTTTGTTTTCCAGCTTGGCTTCGGCCACTTTCTCAATAAACGCAGGATAATCAACACAGCTTTTGAGTTCACTGAGCTGGCTTAGATCGGTGCGCCAGTTACGGCCAATTTGTTCGTCCAGTAATTCTGACAGTGGCGGATTAGCCAGCGCCAGCCAGCGACGTGGCGTTACGCCGTTGGTTTTGTTACAGAATCGGCCTGGGAACAGCCGCGAGAAATCGGCAAACAGGGACTGAACCATCAGGTTCGAGTGCAGTTCAGAAACGCCGTTAACCTTATGACTGACAACAACAGCCAGCCAGGCCATACGTACCCGACGCCCGTCGTTCTCGTCGATGATCGAAATACGCGACAGCAGATCCCAGTCGTCTGGATAGTATTCCTGAATCGTTTTAAGGAAAAAGTCGTTGATTTCAAAGATGATGCTCAGATGACGCGGCAGGATCTTACCGATCATGTCTACCGGCCAGGTTTCCAGGGCTTCAGTCATTAACGTGTGGTTGGTGTAAGAGAACACCTGGCAGCACACATCAAACGCATCATCCCAGGTGAATTTATGCTCATCAATCAACAACCGCATCAGCTCAGGAATCGCTAACACCGGATGTGTGTCATTAAGGTGAATGGCGATTTTATCAGCCAGATTGTTCCAGGTGCGGTGCATCATCCAGTGGCGATTCAGGATATCCTGCACGGTAGCTGACACCAGGAAGTACTCCTGACGCAAACGAAGCTCACGCCCGGAATAGGTCGAGTCATCGGGATAAAGCACGCGCGACACGTTTTCTGAGTGGTTTTTATCTTCCACAGCCGCAAAATAGTCACCTTGGTTGAATTTACCCAGGTTGATTTCGTTACTGGCCTGCGCGCCCCACAAACGTAACGTATTGGTCGAGTCAGTGTCGTAGCCAGGGATAATTTGATCGTAGGCCATAGCGAGAATTTCTTCGGTTTCCAGCCAGCGCACTTTGGCACCTTCGTGCTGAACGCGGCCACCGAAGCGAACTTTATAACGGGTGTTAAAGCGCTGAAACTCCCACGGGTTACCGTATTCCAGCCAGTAATCCGGAGACTCTTTCTGCTCGCCGTCCACAATATTTTGTTTGAACATGCCGTAATCATAGCGGATGCCGTAGCCGCGTCCGGGCATGCCCAGCGTAGCCAGAGAATCCAGGAAGCAGGCGGCAAGACGGCCTAAACCCCCGTTGCCCAGGCCGGGATCGTTCTCTTCTTCCATGAGTTCGGCCAGATCGAGGCCCATTTCGTCCAGTGCCAGATTGAGATCGTCGTAGATCCCCATGGCCAGTAGCGCATTGCCCAACGTGCGGCCCATCAGGAATTCCATCGACAGGTAATAAACCTGACGCACATCCTGGGAAAGTTGAGCACGATTAGAACGCAGCCAGCGCTCTACCATGCGATCGCGCACGGCAAGCAACGCGGCGTTGAGCCATTCATGTTTGTTCGCAATCGAAGGGTCTTTACCAATGGTGAACATCAGTTTGTAAGCGATTGAGTGCTTTAAGGCATCAACCGTCAACGTAGGTGAAGCGTAAGTGAATGGTGTATTCATTTTCTGTTTCCCAATCCGTTACAACAAACGTTGGTAAAGATCGCGGTAGGCTTGAGCGGCAACCTGCCAGCTAAAGTCCATTCCCATCGCCTGACGCTGCACATAACGCCACAGTGAAGGACGAGACCACAACACAAAAGCACGACGAATGGCCCTTAATAAGGACCAGGCATTACTGTCTTCGAAACTGAACCCACTGGCAATGCCATCCGCTAAATTTTCTAGCGAACTGTCGTTGACCGTATCCGCCAGCCCGCCCGTGCGGCGGACCAGTGGCAGCGTGCCGTATTTCAGTCCATAGAGCTGTGTCAGGCCGCAAGGCTCAAAACGGCTCGGTACCATAATGACATCGGCCCCACCAACGATGCGATGCGAGAATGCCTCGTGGTAGCCAATCTGCACGCCCACGCTGCCGGGATGTTCGGCGGCGGCGGCCAGAAAGCCCTGCTGCAGCTCAGCATCACCCTGTCCTAACAGCACCAGCTGTCCGCCCTGCGCCAGTAAACCCGGCAGCGCTTCCAGCACCAGATCCAGCCCTTTTTGCCGGGTCAGGCGGCTGATCACGGCAAACACCGGTGCTTTATCGTCAACCTTCAGTCCCATCGCAACCTGCAGCTGGCGCTTGTTTTCCGCTTTAGCTTCCAGCGTATCCCGGTTGTAGCGGGAGCTCAGCAACAGATCGTGAGAAGGATCCCAAATAGCCGGGTCCACGCCGTTCAGAACGCCGCTCAGGCGACCTTCACGCATACGCTGTGCCAGCAACGTTTCCATGCCATAGCCGTACTCTGGCGTCGTAATTTCACGCGCGTAAGTTGGGCTGACTGCCGTCACGTGGTCGGCGTAGAACAAGCCGGCCTTCAGGTAAGAGATCTGGCCAAAGAACTCCAGACCAAACATGTTAAAAAACGATTGTGGCAGCTGAATCTGATCCAAATGGTGCGCCGAAAAAAGCCCCTGATAAGCCAGGTTATGCACGGTGAAGACAGACTTAGCCGGACGGCCACGCGCCTCCAGATAAGCACACGTCAGACCCGCATGCCAGTCGTGTGCATGAACAATATCCGGTCGCCAGTAGCTATCCAGCCCGCAGCCTAACTCACAGCCCATCCACCCCAGTAAAGCAAAGCGCAAATAGTTGTCGACGTAGGCAAACTGCGATTCATCATGATAAGGACTGCCCGGCCGATCGTAGAGATCGGGAGCGTCGATAAGATAGATACCTACCCCATCGAATCGCCCAAAAAGCAGGCGCACCGGACCGGCAAAGGTTTGCAGTTCCGCAACCACCTGCGTATCGGGTATTCCTTTACGTAATGCAGGAAACGCGGGTAACAACACACGCGTATCTGTTCCACCCGCAATTTGTGCCTGAGGTAATGCTCCGACTACATCAGCCAGCCCGCCCGTTTTCAGCAGCGGGAAAAGTTCTGAACAGACATGTAAAACCTGCATCCTCGACCTCATTAAGTTACCAGGCACGATCCTCGTGCCGATGGGTTGTGTGCCGCTTGTCGTTTATGATCCCGCGCTATTTAGTTTGGCCAGCATGGCGCGCGTAACCAGTACAATGCCTTCTTCTGAACGGAAAAACCGGCGGCTGTCTTCATCAGGGTTTTCACCAATCACCATCCCTTCTGGCAGCACACAGGCGCGGTCAATGACGCAGCGGCGCAGACGACAGGATCGGCCGACTACCACATCAGGTAGCAGTACCGTTGAATCGATATTGCAAAATGAGTTCACCCGCACGCGGGAAAACATGACCGAATTCACCACCACCGATCCCGAGATAATGCAGCCACCGGAGACCAGTGAGTTCATCGTCATACCATGGCTGCCGGAACGGTCCTGAACAAACTTTGCCGGTGGCAAAGGTTCCATGTGCGTCCGAATCGGCCAGGTGCTGTCGTACATGTCCAGCTCGGGTGTAACAGAGGCTAAATCAAGGTTGGCGCGCCAGTAGGCTTCCAGCGTACCCACATCCCGCCAGTAGGGCGGTGCCTCGTGATCGTTTTGCACACAAGAGATCGCAAACGAATGGGCGTAGCCCTCTCCACTCGCGACCACTTTTGGCAGAATATCTTTGCCGAAATCGTGGCTTGAACCTGCTTCATGCAGGTCGGCTTCCAGCAAGCCATAGAGGTATTCGGCGTCGAAGACATAAATTCCCATACTGGCCAGCGATTTGGTGTCATCGCCCGGCATTGTCGGTGGCTTCGGCGGCTTCTCTACGAAATCGATTACTTTATTGTTTTCGTCGACGGCCATCACACCAAATGCGGTCGCCTCATGCACCGGCACGGGCAGACAGGCGATGGTGCATCGCGCATCGTTCAGCACGTGGTCCAGCAACATCCTTGAGTAATCCATCTTATAGATATGATCACCGGCCAGGATGACGACGTACTGCGCGCCATAGCGTCGGATAACGTCAAGGTTCTGTGTTACTGCATCCGCTGTTCCGCGATACCATTGCTCCGTCGAGAAGCGCTGCTGCGCAGGTAGCAGGTCAACAAATTCATTCATCTCTTCGTTGAAGATAGACCAACCACGCTGAATATGTTGAGTTAACGTATGAGACTGGTATTGCGTAATGACCCCAATGCGGCGAATCCCTGAGTTCACACAGTTGGAAAGTGCAAAGTCGATAATGCGGAATTTGCCACCAAAGTGAACGGCGGGCTTGGCACGCTTAGCGGTAAGATCGACCAGACGCGTACCGCGTCCACCAGCCAGTACAAGGGCAACGGTTTGTGTAGGGAGCTGGCGCGCCAGCATGAGATGTTCTGCTCTTTCTAATTTGACCATGTCTGACTCCTTATCATTGCTTTTGGAACACACACACAGCGTGTGCGGGACCATGCCAGACAGTTAACCGGATGGGGTGACATTCCCCGGTGAAAGGAGGAAGGACGTGCCATTCTCCGTCTGGTAAGGCGATATCACATATCGAATCTGTCGCATTTATTGTTATTAACCAGCGGTCTGAAAGCAGAATCTGCAGGCTACACATGCCCTGCTTCCAGCCAGCTTCATCTACGGGATTACCCTGGGCGTCCAGCCACTGGACATTGCCGTCATCGTTCTGCCACCAGCGATCTGCTGTGAGTGCAGGAATTCGCTTGCGCAGTTGAATTAGCGACGCCGTAAAATCGACCAGCGCTTTTTCGTCATCGTGCCAGTTGAGCCAGCTCAGAGGATTGTCCTGGCAATACGCATTGTTATTGCCCTGCTGACTTTGACCCCGTTCGTCTCCCGCCAGCAGCATGGGCGTTCCCTGAGAAAGCAGCAGCGTGGTCAGCAGCCCTTGCATGCTGCGGCGTCGACGCTGCGCCACCTCCGCACTGCTCTCCAGACCTTCTGTACCATGATTGTGGCTATAGTTGTTACCGTGCCCGTCACGGTTTTCTTCACCGTTAACTTCGTTATGTTTATTGTTGAAACTCACGAGGTCGCGCAGGGTAAAACCATCGTGAGCGGTAATCAGATTGATGGTCGCGTGTGGCCTGCGATCGTCATGCTGAAAAAGGTCGCTTGACGCGGCAAACCGGCAGGCAAATTCCCCCAGGCTGACGTCACCATGCAGCCATGCGCGCCGGGTCGTATCGCGAAATTGATCGTTCCATTCTGCAAAGGGCGCAGGAAAATTGCCTACCTGATAACCGCATGGACCGATATCCCAGGGCTCGGCGATCAGTTTGACTTTTGACAGTATCGGACAGGCGCGAATGGCCTCAAACAGAGCCGCATCGCGGTGATAATCCGGTTCGCGACCCAGCACCGGCGCAAGATCAAAGCGGAAACCATCGACGTGACAGACGCGCACCCAGTAGCGCAGCGCCTCCAGCGTCCAGTTCATTACCTGCGGATGGCTGAGGTTCAGGGTATTGCCGCAGCCGGTCCAATTGTGATAATCGCCCTGTTCGTCCAGCCAGTAATAGCTGGCGTTATCAATGCCGCGAAAGGAAAGCGTCGGTCCGGTGTCATCCAGTTCCGCCGTATGGTTAAACACCACATCCAGCAGCACCTCAATCCCGGCAGCGTGCAGACGCTTTACCGCCTGCTGAAACTCTTGCAGAGGAGACAGGCCATCCTGACCCGATGCATAGCGGGGATCGACAGCCCAGAGGGCAAAGGGGTTATAACCCCAGTAGTTAGTCAGTCCCAGGCGCAGCAGGCGAGGCTCGCTGGCGAACTGCGCAATGGGCAGGAGCTCAATGGCGGTGATGCCCATTTTCAGCAGGTAATCCACCATCACCGGATGGCCCAGAGCAGCATAGGTGCCACGCAGGGGTTCGGGAATGCCGGGATGCAGCTGCGTCAGACCGCGGACATGCGCTTCGTAAATGATGCTATCTCCCCACGACGTGCGCGGCGCTACATCCCCTTGCCAGTCGAAATCGTCCGTCACGACAATGCTCTTGGGAGCGAGGGCGGCGTTATCACGACCATCAGGCTCGCCATACCCGCAGTGAAAGCGCGGATCGTCGGGGACATCGCCCTGCACTGCTCTGGCGCAGGGATCGATTAACAGTTTGGCAGGATTAAAAAAGTGCCCCTGCTGGGGCGCCCACGGCCCGTGTACCCGATAGCCATAACGCTGTCCGGGCTTGAGTCCGGGCAGATAGCCGTGCCAGATATCGCCGCTTCGCTCAGTGAGTTCAACGCGCTGCTCAAGGCCGTTCTCATCGAACAGGCACAGTTCAACACGCTCAGCGTGATGGGAAAACAGCGTAAAATTGACCCCTTTCCCATCGTAGCTGGCACCCAGCGGTTGGGGATGTCCGGCACGTAATATCATTCCCCCTCCCGCACGAACCATACCGTCGCCAGTGGCGGTAAATTCAGGCTCAGCGATTGCGGGCGGCCATGACTTTCCTGCTGATCGGTGTGCACCAGATGATTGCGCACGTCGCTGCCGTGGTATTCATGCTGGTCGGTATTAAGCACTTCGCGCCAGCTGCCCGCCTGGTTCACGCCGAAGCGATAGCCCGGACGCGGGACAGGGGTAAAGTTGCTGACAACAATCACTTCATTGCCATCACGGTCGCGACGTACAAACGCAAAGACGGAATGCTCTGCATCATCAACAACCAGCCACTCAAACCCCGCTGGATCGAAATCAAGCTGATGCAGGGAGGTGTAATGCTGATAGGTATGGTTCAGATCGCGCACCAGACGCTGAACGCCGTGATGCCAGTTGTCCTCACCTTCAAGCAGGTGCCAGTCAAGGCTGACATCGTGATTCCACTCTTTGCCCTGCGCAAATTCGTTGCCCATGAATAACAGCTTCTTACCCGGAAACGCCCACATCCAGCCGTAGTAGGCACGCAGGTTAGCGAATTTTTGCCAGGCATCTCCCGGCATGCGATCAAGAATAGAGCGTTTTCCGTGCACCACTTCATCGTGCGACAGCGGCAGGACGAAGTTTTCGCTGTAGTTGTACATGATGCCAAAGCTCATCAGATTATGATGGTAGCGGCGATGTACCGGGTCGAGTTTCATATAGTCCAGCGTGTCATGCATCCAGCCCAGGTTCCATTTGTACCAGAACCCCAGGCCGCCACCTTCAGGCGGTCGTGAAACACCAGGATAGTCTGTGGACTCTTCAGCCATCGTCACTGAACCTGGGGCGACATGTCCCAAAGTACGGTTGGTATAGCGCAGGAAATTAATGGCTTCGAGATTTTCGCGACCACCGTATTGATTGGGGATCCACTCGCCTTCGGCGCGGCTGTAATCACGATAGATCATTGAAGCCACCGCATCGACACGCAGGCCATCAATACCGAAGCGCTCCATCCAGTACAGTGCATTGCCTGCCAGGAAGTTACTGACTTCCCGACGGCCAAAGTTGTAAATCAGCGTATTCCAGTCCTGATGGTAACCTTCACGCGGATCGCTGTGCTCATACAGTTCGGTGCCATCAAACTTTGCCAGACCAAAATCATCGCTCGGGAAATGGCCTGGCACCCAGTCCAGTAACACATTCAGCCCTGCCGCATGGGCGCTGTCGATAAAGTAGCGGAAATCATCACGGGTACCGAAACGGCGGGTGGGCGCATACATACCGAGCGGCTGATAACCCCAACTGCCGTCAAACGGATGTTCGTTAATGGGCAGCAGCTCGATATGGGTAAACCCCATCTCTTTAACGTAAGGCACCAGCTGCTCAGCCAGCTCTTTGTAACTGAGCCAGAAGTTGTCATCAGTATGGCGACGCCACGATCCCAGATGCACTTCGTAGATAGAGATGGGTTTATCAAACTCATTTGCCGCCTTGCGTGAGGCCGACATCTCCACTTTTTCGGGCAGGCCGCAAATCATTGATGCGGTTTGCGGACGCATTTGTGCTTCAAACGCTAAAGGATCGGCCTTGATACGGAGCTGTCCATGGGCATCGATGATTTCAAATTTATAGAGTTGCCCGTTAACAGCGCCAGGAACAAACAGCTCCCAGACGCCCATTTCCTGACGCAGACGCATCGGATGACGACGGCCGTCCCAAAAGTTGAAATCACCGACAACCGATACGCGGCGTGCGTTAGGTGCCCAGACACAAAAACGCGTACCAATCACACCATCAATGACGTCGCCGTGGGCGCCCAGCGTTTCATAGGGCCGCAGGTGCGTGCCTTCTGCCAGCAGCCACAAGTCCATCTCTTGCAACAAAGGGCCAAAGCGGTAGGCATCATCAATGAGGTTCTGCTGGCCGTGCCAGTTAACCGCCAGTTGATAGCGAAACGGATTTTTACGACGAGGAACGACGCCACTGAAAAAACCACGAGAATCATCACACTTCAGTTGGACCAGTTTGCGTCCTGTTGAGGTTTCAATGACCCAGACTTCCAGGGCTTCCGGAAGCAGCGCACGCACTTCAAGACCATTTTCGGTTTTATGCATCCCCAGCAGTGAAAAGGGGTCGGAATAATTACCCGCAAAAAGGGCATTGATCGCCTGGCGATCGGGTAGCTCTGACATGACTTTCTTCCTGTGATAGTTGGCAGGCGAAAAGACCACGACGTCGTGTTATCGCAGGTCTGTTGCGCTGCTCTTCATTGAGCCATGAGTACAGCGGCGTGGGTGTCAAAACGAAACGCTCCTCACCACGCGCCTCCTTAAATCACAACCAGTTAGCATCAAGCCTGTCTGCTCAATGCAAAGCCCGTAGTACCGCCAGATGCCCATCCGGCAAGCCTCCAGACATTAAATAACTTTTACTTTCACGTGCAAGCCGGCCCTGGCTAAAAAAGGCAGTCATCACCTACATCATCTGATGTAAGAACGTTTTTAAGAGAGAACACCCGCCTTTTATTTTTGCGAACCGCCCCGCAAAAAATTAAATTATATTAATGTATAACAGATTCGCGTTTCATCTTATTTAATAAAAACCGGCCACTTTTCGCTAAGAGCCCGCCATTCCGCTTAAGCCGTTCTTTTTTTCGGAAAGACCGGCCGGGAGGAGGACGTTTTACCGCCCCGCTGCTGCACCGCGTATCTCAGGCGCCGCCGGGTTTTAGCGCAGAGCGAAGCCGCCAGCATCGCGGGTTAAGCGCTGCCAGTCAGATATGATTTATCCGCCTCATCGGTTGGATGGACATCGGTGAAAAACAGTGCCAGTACGTTCCTCGAAAAAATGTCTTTCCCATCTACAACAACCATTTAGTTAATAAAGTAAAACAGTTAACTCGCGGCGCACCCTTGTTAAATCATAGCTTGATGACAGCGGTTATAAGAGCAGATAAGCAAAAATTTATTTCTGGACAGGCAAAAAGGGGAAGCGGATCACTTAGCGATCGTAACAGTAGAACAATTTGCAGTGAATTGTGGGAATAAGACCGGACAAGTCCGGTCTTTTGATGCTTTCAGATTTAGTCGATGAGCAAACGCAACATGCGACGCAGCGGCTCGGCAGCGCCCCAAAGGAGCTGATCGCCGACAGTAAAGGCAGAAAGATATTCTGGCCCCATATTCAACTTGCGGAGACGTCCTACCGGTGTATTCAGCGTACCGGTCACGGCGGCTGGGGTGAGTTCACGCAGGGTGAGTTCACGATCGTTAGGCACCACTTTCACCCATTCATTGTGGGAAGCCAGCAGTTGCTCAATTTCCGCCAGCGGCAGGTCTTTTTTAAGCTTCAGCGTAAAGGCCTGGCTGTGGCAGCGCAGCGCGCCCACGCGGACGCACAGCCCGTCAACCGGAATGACGCGCGGGGTCGCCAGAATTTTGTTCGTTTCGGCCTGACCTTTCCACTCTTCGCGGCTCTGACCGTTTTCGAGTTGCTTGTCGATCCACGGAATCAGGCTGCCCGCCAACGGCACGCCAAAGTTATCCGTTGGCAGCGTACCAGAGCGGGTGAAATCCGTTACGCTTCGCTCAATATCCAGAATCGCCGAAGCCGGGTTTTGCAGAGAAGTCGCCACGTGATCGTGCAACATGCCCATCTGCGTCAGCAGTTCGCGCATATGACGCGCGCCGCCGCCGGATGCAGCCTGATAGGTTGCCACTGAGGCCCATTCCACCAAATCCTGTGCAAACAGACCGCCTAGCGACATTAACATCAGGCTGACGGTGCAGTTACCGCCAACAAAGGTTTTTACGCCGCTGTCGATGCCCTGACGAATAACCTGATGGTTAACCGGATCGAGAATAATAATGGCATCGTCTTTCATACGCAGCGTTGACGCCGCATCGATCCAGTAGCCATTCCAGCCGCTGGCGCGCAGTTTTGGATAGATCTCAGAGGTGTAGTCACCGCCCTGACAGGTGATAATGATATCCAGCGCGTTCAACGCCTCGATATCAAAGGCATCCTGCAACGTACCCTGCTGCTTGCCTGCAAACGTCGGGGCCGCTTCACCGTGCTGCGAGGTGGAGAAGAAGACCGGATTGATCACATCAAAATCCCGCTCTTCGCTCATGCGGGACATCAGCACTGAGCCAACCATACCGCGCCAACCAACTAAACCTACATTCTTCATGTCATGTCCGTTTCAGGATGATAAACACCTGACTTTCTTATCGAAGGGAAAAGTGTCGTGGTACTCTCACGCCACTCTGCGTAATAATCAGATCTGCCTGTGATGATTTACTCTACAAAATGCAGCTTTTCTGGCAAGTGAATTAATGTAATCAGGCCAACTTTTTCAGCAACACCGCTAATAACCTGACTTTATCTATAACGAGAAGACGTAAAACGAATGACTGAAATGATCTCGGCAACAATATTATTGTTGTTAATAATGGATCCCTTAGGCAATTTGCCGATTTTTATGTCGGTTTTAAAGCATCTGGAACCGAAACGTCGGCGAGTCGTGCTTATTCGTGAAATGCTGATTGCGCTCATCATCATGTTGCTGTTTTTGTTTACCGGCGAGCGAATTCTGGCCTTTCTCAACCTGCGTACTGAAACCGTGTCCATATCTGGTGGGGTCATCCTGTTTTTAATCGCCATCAAAATGATTTTCCCGTCACCTGAAAGCAGTAGCACGGGCTTACCGGCGGGAGAAGAGCCTTTTCTGGTGCCGCTGGCGATTCCCCTGGTGGCCGGGCCGTCATTGCTGGCGACCCTGATGCTGCTGTCGCATCAGTATCCCAATCAAATGTCGCATCTGGTGGGTGCCCTGCTCATTGCCTGGGGCGTAACGGTCATGATTCTGCTGTTGTCAGGCCTGTTTCTTCGGCTGCTGGGCGATAAGGGCGTTAATGCGCTGGAACGTCTGATGGGATTGATACTGATTATGCTGGCAACGCAGATGTTCTTAGACGGGATTCGCGTGTATCTGAAGTTGTAACCATGGTCAATTGTAACCGGGCAGCCCTGCCCGGTTACAACGCATCAGGAAAGCAGCGTAAAGGCGATCATGCCGACTACGGCACCGACGGTGCCCAAAATGGTCTCCATCAATGTCCACGTCTTTAAGGTTTCCCCTTCCGTGGCGCCGGTAAATCGCCCAAACAACCAGAAACCTGCATCGTTAACATGGCTGATAATAATGGAACCGCCACCGATACAGATGGACAAGGCCGCCAGCTGCGCGCCGTTATAATGCAGTGGCTCAATCACAGGCATGATCAATCCCACTGTCGTCAAACAGGCGACCGTGGCCGATCCCTGAATCACCCGGACCGCCCCAGACAGAATAAAACAGGCCAGCGCAACGGGCAGCCCGGCACCGGTCAGGGCATTTCCCAGCACAGGCCCTACGCCGGAATCGACCAGTACCTGTTTAAAGACGCCGCCCGCACCAATCACCAGCAAAATAATGCCCGCTGGCTGCAGTGCGCTGCCGCAGATCTGCATCACTTTCTCTTTTTCCATGCCCTGACGATAAGCCAGGCCGTAAATAGCCACCAGGCAGGCCAGCAGAATGGCGATAAAAGGATGGCCGATAAATTCCAGCCATTGATAAAGCGCGGTGCCTTCCGTGGTGAAGCGTGCGCCAATGGTTTTTAACCCGACCAGCACGAGAGGAAACAGGATTAACGCCAGGCTAAAACCAAAAGAGGGCAGCTTGTTTTCATCAATATCCGGCTGATGATCTTCAGGAGGCGCGCTGAACGAAACGCGTCTGGCGATAAAATTACCAAACAGCGGCCCGGCAATCAGCATGCCCGGCAGCGCAGCGCACAGGCCGATTAAAATCATCCAGCCAAAATCCGCATGCATCTGAGACGCCAGCAACATGGGCGCAGGCCCCGGCAGCAGAAAGGCCGCGGCGGCAGCCACACCGGCAAACAGCGGTATCACCAGCTTCACCAGATTATCCCCCGTGCGTCGGGCGACGGCGAAGGCAATGCTGATAAGCAGTACCACGGCAACTTCAAAGAAGAGCGGTAAGGCACAGATTAGCCCGGCGATTCCCATGGCAAAGTGGGCGCGGTTTTCGCCAAAGGTCTTGAGCATGCGAATCGCAATTTGGTCAACGGCACCGGTTTCATGCAGGATCTTGCCGAACATCGCGCCCAGCGCCACCACAATTGCCAGAAAGCCCAGCGTGCCGCCCATGCCTTTCTGCATGGTTTCGGCGATGTTATCCAGTGGCATACCGGATAACAGCCCGGCCCCGACTGAGACCAGCATCAAGGCAAGAAAGGCATGCATGCGGGCTTTCATCACCAGAAAGAGCAGCAGCAGGACAGAGCCTGCTGCGGTTAAAATAAGTGTTGCGGTATTCATGGCCTAGCCTTGATTAATGGCGTCCTTGATGGTCGCAACCGTCGCCGCCACAACCTCATCCAGCGGGTTCGCGATATCCACGACCAGCACATCTTTTTCATCACTGCCCGGCTCTTCCAGGGTGGCAAACTGCGTCACCAGCATTTGCGGCTTGAAGAAGTGGCCTTTACGCGCCTTCAGACGGGCTTCGATGGTATCGAAATCCCCTTTCAGATACACAAAACGCAGGTTGTCATTACCCTGACGAAGAATATCGCGGTAATGCTTTTTCAGGGCTGAACAGACGATGATGGAAATGGCCTGAGTGCGTTGCATCGCGAAAGCCGCGTCGTTCAGAGCCTGTAACCAGGGCAGACGATCGTTATCATCCAGTGGATGGCCTTCTGCCATTTTCAGGATATTGGCGCGCGGATGAAGAAAATCACCGTCGAGAAACGCGGTGTTCAACTGGTGAGAAACCTGGTTAGCGACAACGGATTTACCGCTGCCTGAAACACCCATCAGAATAAAAACGTGATGTGGCGAAGATTGCGTGGTCATTTTTTACTCCGGCAAGTTCAGTCAGTCTGCCATGTTACCGATAACAATGGTGGAGCACATTGTCCTGGTGGCATTACATGCTGGCAACCTTTTTACATCCCAAAGCGTTAAAGTGTGAGCTGCTTCATAAAATCGCGTTAATCAGATACTGCCACCTTCCAGAATCTCAAAACCGATATCCAGCGGTGGTGTAACGCTGTGTTCCCCGGCGATACGCGCCAGTAATAATGCAGCAGACTCACGTCCCATTCGGTCGCGCGGGGTGAGTACCGTTGCCAGCTGCGGCGTGACAACCTGGCTAATATCATGGCCGTGGAAACCGGCAATCGCCATTTGGGAGGGCACCTTGAGTCCCTGTCGTTGACACTCAAACATCGCGCCGACCGCCAGATCGTCATTGGTACAGAACAGGCTGTCTGTCTGAGGATAACGGCGCTGCGCTTCACGCAGCAGATCGCCGCCTGCGCTAAACGAGGAGGCTTCTTCCATCATCACGCTGCGCGGCGTTAATCCGGCCTCGCGCATGGCGGCTTCATAACCGCGCTGTTTTTGCAGCGTTCGCTCATCCAGACGCGCGCCCAGATAAACGGTATGACGATGACCTTTATTGATGATTGCCAGCGTCATCTGCCGGGCCGCCTCGACATTGTCAAAGCCGACCGCCATATCAAGACAAGGGGTAACGCTGTCCATCATTTCAATGACCGGAATCCCCGCCACTTCCAGCATGCGCAACGTGCCGGGCGTGTGGGTGCGTTCCGTCAGGATAACGCCGTCGATGTTCCAGCCCAGCAACGACCGTAGCTGACGCTCTTCTTTTTCCGGGTTATAGCCAAAGTGCGCCACCAGCGTCTGATAACCGGCCTCATCGGTGACGGCTTCAATGCCACGCAGTACGTCGGCAAAAACCTGATTGGTCAGGGAAGGCAGCAACACGCCAATGGCGCGGCTGGTCGCATTCGACAGCATATCCGGGGCACGATTCGGTATGTATCCCAGTTCGTCCAGCGCCACGGCAATCTTTTTCCCCAGCGCAACGGACACCTGCTCGGGATTACGCAGATAACGACTGACAGTCATTTTGGTGATACCGATACGATCGGCAACGTCCTGTAAAACCGGTCTTTTCTTCTTCATCGTAAGCGCCTGGATAGCCCTGAAAGCAAGTTACGACGAGTCTATCACTTTTTTGCAGCCAGATTGCCAGTGGGGCGAGATATGCCCGCCCCAACAGGCTTATACCGGCGGCAGATCAAACAGCAGGACTTCCGCGGCGCTGTCTGCTTCGAGCACCAGGCTGCTTTCGTCCCAGATGGCAAAAGCATCGCTGTTTGTCGCTGGCTGACCGTTTACCTTGACCTGGCCCTTCACCACCTGGATCCAGATACGGCGGCCCGCGTCGGGTACCACGCTGTCGCTGTCGCCCGCCGCAAATACCCAGCGCGACAACGTCATGTCCTGCCAGACTTTGAGCGATCCGTCACGGGCATCAGGCGTCAGAATATACTGGCGTCCCTGTACGTCGGGAAAACGGCGCTGAGCGTAGCGCGGCTCTATCCCTGTGCTTTCTGGAATAATCCAGATTTGGTAGAGGTGCAGGGGTTCGGTTTGGCTGGCGTTATATTCTGAATGACGCACGCCCGTACCGGCACTCATAATCTGGAATTCGCCTGCCGGTATCTGTTCTTTATTCCCCATGCTGTCCTGATGTTCAACGGTACCTGACAGCACATAGGTCAGAATTTCCATGTCTTTATGGGGATGCGTACCAAAGCCCTGACCCGGATCGATCACGTCTTCGTTAATGACGCGTAACGCCGAAAAGCCCATAAAATTGGCATCGTAATAGTTGGCAAAGGAAAAGGTATGCCAGCTGTCCAGCCAACCGTGATTCGCGTGACCGCGTTCTTCAGCTTTACGTAAATAGATCATGTTCAAATCTCCTCACTGTTTTTTATAGTGTGGTATCCGGCGTAAAAGATTGATAGCTGAAAAACTTCACCTCTCTGTTCAAAAATTATGAACATTAAATCACGGGTTGTTGAAAGGGGCTGAAGGAGGCCTGGCGGGAAGAGGTAGCAAAAAAAAGCCAGCACCCGGCTGGCTAAATAATACTGGAAGCAATGTGAGCAATGTCGTGCGTTCTACCGTGTCGATGACACGCGAGAAAGCATGACAATAATAATCATTATCATTCTCATCTGTAAAGTCTTTTTGCACATTCTTTTATTGACGTCATGCGTAAATACCTTGAAGTTGAAAGGGTTATCACCCTGCCAACAAGGATAAGCGCTATGAACACGGTAACCATTCGTCATGCTATCCCTTCTGACGCATCCGCATTAACGCGTCTTTACAGCCAGCCCGAAACGCAGGCGGCTACCCTGCACCTGCCTTATCCTTCCCCCTCGCTGTGGGAGCAGAAACTCGCCAACCCGCGCGCGGGCGTTTATATGCTCGTTGCCTGTCTCGGTGAGCAGGTCGTTGGGCAACTTACGCTTGAGGGAATGACGGCCGCACGGCGACGGCATTGTGCCAGCCTGGGGATGGGCGTCGATCCGGCGTTTCATCGTCGCGGGATTGGCAGCGCCCTGATGGCCGCGATGATCGATCTCTGCGACAACTGGCTACAGGTTACGCGCATTGAACTCACGGTGTTTGCCGACAATGACAACGCGATAGCGCTGTATCACAAGTTCGGCTTCCGAATTGAAGGCACCGCGCAAGGCTTCGCCATGCGTGAGGGTGCCTTGATCGATACACATTATATGGCGAGGCTGAAAACATAAGATTACGGGCAGCCAAAGGGCTGCCCGTTTTCATCAGTAACCTGCGCTCAGGTCATCTACGGTGCGCGGATCGGACGCGCCATACAGCGTACCGTCAGGCCCAATCATAATACTTTGGGTACTGCCCATCGACGGCAACACTTTCACATGCTGGCCTTTGGCCTCCAGTAACCGCAAGGTATCCGGACTGAATCCCTTTTCAACACGCAGCTGATCGGGCAGCCATTGATGATGGAAGCGCGGCGCGTTGGTCGCCTCTGCCACGTTCATCCCGTAATCAATACTGTTCACCACCATCTGCAATACCGTGGTGATAATGCGGCTGCCGCCCGGGCTACCCGTTACCAGCCATGTTTTCCCGTCTTTCACCACGATAGTCGGTGACATCGAAGACAGCGGACGCTTCCCGGCCTGCACGGCATTGGCTTCGCCGCCGACTAACCCGTAAACATTCGGCGTGCCCGGCTTGGCAGAGAAATCATCCATCTGGTTATTCATCAGAATGCCGCTGTTACCGGCGACGATACCGCTGCCGAAGTAGGTGTTAAGCGTGTAGGTGACAGCGACCGCATTGCCACTTTTGTCCACCACGGAGAAGTGAGTAGTTTGATTACTTTCGTAAGGGGCCAGTTTACCCGGCTTGATCTCGCTGGACGGGCGGGCTTTGGCAATATCAATCTGCTGCGCCAGTGACTTCGCATAGGCTTTGCTGGTCAGCGCCTGCCAGGGCACCTTGACGAAATCCGGATCGCCCAGATATTCGGAACGGTCCGCGTAAGCATACTTCTCCGCTTCCGCCATGACCTGCATCGCGTCCGCGCTGCCGAAGCCCATTTTGCCCAAATCAAAATTTTCCAGGATATTCAGGATCTGCACGATATGAATGCCGCCCGATGAAGGCGGTGGCATGGAAAACACCTCATAACCACGATAGGTGCCGCTGACGGGCTTACGTTCAACCGCATGATAGGCTGCTAAATCGGCTTTATTAATTAACCCGCCATGCTGGGCCATTTCGGCAGCGATTTGATCGGCAATTTTCCCTTTATAGAAGGCATCCGGGCCTTGCTGCGCAATCAGCTGTAAGCTGTGGGCCAGATTTTTTTGCACCAGACGGTCGCCCTTCTGCCACGGCGTGCCATCGGGCTTATAGAAAATGGCTTTGCTATTGGGATGCGTGATCAGCACTTCCTTACCGTAGGTTTTCAGGTCATCCGCCAGCGCATCGTTGACGACAAAACCGTCACGCGCCAGTTTAATAGCAGGCGCCAGCAGCTTGCTGAGCGGCAGCGTGCCATATTTATTGACGGCTAAAGCAAAACCCGCCACGGTGCCGGGCGTACCTGAGGCCAGGTGCGAAGTGAGGGAAAGCTTGCTATCGGCATTTCCCTGCTTATCCAGGAACATATCGCGTGAAGCCGCCGCCGGGGCCATTTCACGGAAATCGATGGCCGTGGTCTGTCCTGATGCCGTGCGCAGCAGCATAAAGCCCCCACCGCCCAGGTTGCCCGCCTGCGGATGCGTGACCGCCAGCGCAAAGCCCACCGCAACGGCGGCATCCACGGCGTTACCGCCCTGGCGCAGGATATCAACGCCGACCTGGGTTGCCAGCGCATCCACTGAGGCCACCATACCGTTATGCGCCTTAACCGGATGAAACGTATCGCTGTCGATACCATAAGAGACGGGCGGTGCCTGAACCGGCGCGGCACCCGCCCCGGTCACAACAGTAAAACTCATCAATAATGACCAGCCCAGCTGGCGCAGTTTGCCTTGCATCATCATGTTGTTTCCACTCTCCACTTTTATTTACATTTCTTTATTCTTTATGTAACTGACTACAAACACAGTCGAATATCAAGAATTAACGCAAATTCAGTGCACTCCTGGAGCAGGAATCTGAACCCGTGCATAGAATGACGATAACGACCTCGTGACCCGATTTGGGCACGCACACACAGCACCCGGTCGTTTACTGGAGGATAAAAATGAAAAAGTGGCTTATGGTTTTTGCCGCCCTGCTGCCGTTAAGCGGCATGGCGAACATGCTGAATAACACCAACAATCCTAATCAACCCGGCTATAACCCTAGCCAGCAGCGCATGCAAACGCAGATGCTCAACCAGTCGCAGCAACAACAGAACAAACTGCAACAGGATCAGCAGCGTCAGAATCAGGATTTACAGCGTAAACTGCAGGAACAACGAGACAGTGCCCAGCAGCGAGTGATTAAATCGCAGCCGGGCCAGCAGCAGAATCAACAGAGTCAGTATTAGCGGAAATCGGGGCCGATGATGTCGATGCTGTCCGTACAGATGGCATCAACGCCCCATTTCAACAGCGTTCTGGCCCGGTCAGGGCTGTTTACGGTATAAACCAGAATATGCAGATCGGCCTCTTTCAGTTCTGCCACCCGCGCCTCGGTTAACACCTTATGATTGAGATGAATGGAGGTGCAGTCGAGCGCGCGGGTTTTCGCTTTCCACGCGGTGTCCCAGCTATGGGATAACAGCCCACGCGGTAGCTGAGGTTCAGCCTGCATCGCGGCTTCCAGCGCCTTAAAGGAAAATGATGACAGCAATGGCAGCGTTTGTCCCTGCCACAGCGCGGCGGCTGCCTGGGCAATGGCGCGCCCGGTTTCTGCATCCGTTCCTGTTGTAGGTTTAATTTCGATATTGGCCATCATGCCATGCTGGCGACAGCGCTCGGCGACCTCATCCAGCCGGGCCAGCTTTTCCCCCTGAAACACATCGCTAAACCAGCCGCCCGCATCCAGCTGCGACAGCTTGTCCCAGGGCAGTTCACCCGCTACGCCCCAGCCGTTGCTGGTACGATCTAACGTATCGTCATGCAGCAGGAAAATATGCGCATCGGCCGACAGTTTGGCGTCGAATTCAATCATCAGGTGACCATATCTGGCGCCCGTATCAATTGCCGCAAGTGTATTTTCCGGTGCCAGCTTTCCTCCGCCCCGATGGGCGACGATGGGCGGATAAGGCCACTGTTTTTTGCTCATTCCAGACGTTTCCCGTGCGTTGAATCGAAGAAATGTAGCGACCCCACGGGCAGATGCAGCCATAAGGTACTGCCTGCTTCAGGGCGCTCGCTGTGGGGCAAGCGTACCACTAAACGTGCCTCACCGATGCGGCCATGCGCCAGATTATCCGCCCCGAGCATTTCCAGGGTTTCCACCCGGAACGGAATTCCGCCCTGCGCCTGGCTGCTGATCTGAATATGTTCTGGTCGTACGCCAAGGACGACGGGACGGTTGGCCCACTTCGCTTTTCCCTCGCCAATGGCTATCCCGTGGGAGGCATCAATCGTAAAGCGCGTCCCCTCCTGGCTGATATTGCCATGGATCAGATTCATGGCCGGTGAGCCCATAAAAGACGCGACAAACTGGCTAGCGGGCCGTTCATAGACCTCTACCGGCGTGCCGATCTGCTCCAGTATGCCTTTGTTCATGACCATGACGCGCTGTGCCAGCGTCATCGCCTCGACCTGATCGTGCGTCACGTACAGGCTGGTGGTTTGCAGACGACGGTGCAGCTGCTGAAGCTCCAGGCGCATCTGGACACGCAGGCGGGCATCCAGATTAGAGAGGGGCTCATCAAACAGAAACACGGCAGGCTCACGCACGATAGCGCGGCCCATGGCCACGCGCTGGCGCTGCCCACCCGATAACTCACGCGGACGGCGCGTCAGCAGGTGATCCAGCTCCAGGCTCCGTGCGGCTTCCAGCACACGTTGACGAACATGTTCTTTACTCATGCCGCGGATTTTCAGGCCGTAAGCCATGTTCTCTTCGACGGACATATGAGGATAGAGCGCATAGTTTTGGAACACCATGGCAATGCCGCGGTCTTTTGGCTCTTCGTGAGTGACACGTTTATCGGCAATATAGATATCGCCAGAGGTCACCCGCTCCAGTCCGGCGACCATACGCAACAGCGTCGATTTGCCACAGCCCGAAGGGCCCACCATCACCATAAACTCGCCGTCGTTGATCGTGACGTTGAGTGGTTGAATGATCTGATTTTTACCGTCGTAAGACTTGGTCACCGCCTGAAGGGTTACGCCTGCCATCTTTATTTCTCGCTCTCAACCAGACCACGCACAAAGGCGCGCTGCATAACAAATACCACCACCACCGGTGGAATCAGGGTTAACAACATTGCCGCCATCACTTCGTTCCACTGGGTCGGCGAACCGCTGGTGGAGATCATGCTTTTAATGCCGGCCACGGCAGTGCCCAGGTTGGCGTTATCAATGATTAACAGCGGCCAGAGATACTGGTTCCAGCCATAGATAAAGGTGATCACGAACAGCGCCGCCAGGTTAGTTTTTGACAGCGGCAGCACGATGTCCCAGAAAAAACGCATCGCGCTGGCCCCGTCAATGCGCGCCGCTTCGATTAACTCATCCGGTAGCGACATAAAGAACTGCCGAAACAGAAAAGTGGCGGTAGCTGAGGCCATCAGGGGCAGGGTCAGCCCGCTGTAGCTGTCCAGCAGATTAAGATCGGCGATAACCTGCACCGTCGGGAAAATGCGCACCTCAACCGGCAGCATCAGGGTAATAAAGATCATCCAAAAGAACAGCGAACGCAGTGGAAAGCGAAACCACACCAGCGCAAAGGCCGACAGAATCGACACCAGGATTTTGCCAATCGTAATACCCAGCGCCATGATGACGCTGTTCATCAGCATCACGCTAAAGGCCGGACCGTTGCCGTTAACCCCGCGCGTCCAGATGTTCGAAATGTTTTCCCACAGGTGCGTGCCGGGAATCAGCGTCATCGGGACGTTATACACGGCGTCGTTATCCAGCGTAGCCGCCACAAAGGCGACATAGAGCGGAAACAGAATGGTCAGGATGCCCAACACCAGCACCACATGGCTGAATATGTCCAGCCCGCGACGGTTTTCAATCATTGGTATTGCACCTTACGCTCAACAAAACGGAACTGAATGACCGTCAGGCCAATCACCAGCAGCATTAACACCACGGACTGCGCGGCTGAAGAGGAGAGATCGAGGCCAGTGAAGCCTTCCCGGTAAATTTTATAGATAAGCGTGGTCGTTGCCTGAACCGGACCACCGCCTGTCGCGGCATCAATCACCGGGAAGGTATCGAAGAAGGCATAGATCAGATTGACCACCAGCAGAAAGAAGCTTACCGGCGTGATCAACGGGAGCGAAATCGAGAAGAAACGGCGCACCGGCCCCGCGCCATCAATGGCGGCGGCTTCGACCAGCGATTTCGGTATCGACTGTAATGCCGCAAAAAAGAACAGGAAGTTGTAGCTCATCTGTTGCCACACCGAGGCCAGCACCACCAGAAACATAGCCTGACCGCTGTTTTGGGCAAAGTTCCAGTTATAGCCCATGTGGTTAAGCAGATAGCTGAGTAAACCCAGGCCGGGGCTGAACAGAAACATCCATAATACCGCGGCAATAACCGGCGCCACGGCGTAGGGCAGCAGCAGCAGCATCTGATACAGCTTGCGCAGCCGCACGACATAGTCCACCAGTGCCGCCAGGAGCAAAGACGATACCATGCCAAAAAACGCCACCATCCCGCTGAACTTGATCGTGGTCCAGAAGGTATCCAGATAGAGGCTATCGGAAAACAGCCGTTTGAAGTTATCCAACCCGACAAAGGTGCTGGAGATACCGAAGGGATCCAGGTTTTGCAGGGAATACCACAGCGCTTCACCCGCTGGCCAGACAAAGAAAATAGCGGTGATCAGGAGCTGCGGGAGCACCAGCAAATAGGGTAACAGGCGATTGCGAAACACCGGGCGAGATGGAGACATAACGTTCTCTGACTTTGGGGAAAAAAGGCCAGCCGGAGCTGGCCTGCACACCGGATTACTTGTTCTGTTGCTCGAAACGGCGCAGCAGTTCGTTACCGCGTTTCACTGCGTTATCCAGTGCCGCCTGCGGTGACTGCTTGCCGGTCCAGACGCCTTCCAGCTCTTCATCCAGAATGGTACGGATCTGAGGCATATTCCCCAGACGCATGCCTTTGGTGTAAGGCAATGGTGGCTTGTTCATCATCTGGCGAATAGCGATATCCGCGCCTGGATTTTTATCGTAGAAGCCTTCTTTCTTCGTCAGCTCATATGCCGCAGTGGTAATCGGCAGGTAGCCGGTTTTCTGATGCCATTCCGCCGCAATTTTTGGCTCGGTGAGGAATTTCATGAATTCCGCTGCACCTTTGTAGGTGTTAGCATCTTTGCCCTTCATCACCCACAGGCTGGCACCGCCGATAATCGCGTTCTGTGGCGCATTCGGGATATCCGCATCGTAAGGCATCATGCCTACGCCGTAGTTGAATTTGGCATAATGACGGATGTCGGCCAGCGAGCCGGATGAGGCCGTCGTCATACCACAATCCCCGTTGTAGAACTTGGCGGTCGATTCATCTTTACGACCAAAATAGGTGAAGTCACCTTTCTTGTTCATATCTTCCAGTAGCTGGATATGACGAACCTGTGCCGGCTTGTTGAACTCCAGCACGGCATCAGTGCCGTCGAAACCATTGTTCTTGGTCGCCACCGGCAGACCGTTCCAGGCACTGAAGTTTTCAATCTGGATCCATCCCTGCCAGCCGCTGGCATAGCCGCAGCTCATGCCTGACTTACGCAGCGCGTCGGCATCCTTTGCCAGTTCCTGCCAGGTTTTTGGCGGCTGGTCCGGATTCAGGCCCGCTTTTTTAAACGCGTCTTTGTTGTAGTACAGCACGGGCGTAGAGCTGTTGAAGGGTTGAGAGATCAGCTGGCCTTGTGCGTTGCTGTAGTAACCGGCGACCGCAGGCACAAACTGCTTCTCATCCATTGGGATGCCAGCATCTTTAAACACCTGGTACACCGGCACGATGGCTTTGGAGGCCATCATGGTTGCCGTACCTACTTCATAAACCTGTAACAGCGCAGGGGCTTTTCCTGTGCGGACCGCAGCGATACCTGCCGCCAGACTCTGTTCGTAGTTCCCTTTATACACCGGGACGATCTTGTAGTCGGGGTGCTCCTGGTTAAAACGTTGTGCCAGTGAGTCAACTTCTTTGCCTAACTCGCCTTCCATTGAGTGCCAGAAAGGGATCTCAGTTACGGCCAGTGCATTACCACTGATCGCCAGACCGAGCAGTGCGCTCATCAGGCTACGACGAAAAGTAACAACGGACATAGAATTTTCCTGTTCAGGTAGGTACGCGCGTTATCACGCATTTTTTGCTCGCGAAGTAACATGACACGCGGAAATGACGGAAAAATAACAGTCAGATGACGGAAAAATGACGACAGAATGTCAGAAGATGACAGGGATAAGCGGGATTAATGCATGATGACGACAAGCGAGTGCAGAAGAATGCAGCTAAGGCAGCGCTGAGAAACAGCGCCCACACCTTTACGAGGAGGGGCGCTGCCGGATCCTGGCCTGGCAGGAACGTCAGGCCAGAAAGCTAGGCGCCCAGATACGCGCTGCGCACGGCCTCGTTAGAAAGCAATGCCTCACCGCTGTCCTCCAGCACCACGTGACCGTTTTCCAGTACGTAGCCCCTGTCGGCCAGTTTCAGTGCCTGGTTCGCGTTTTGCTCGACCAGGAAAATCGTCATGCCTTCGCTGCGTAACTGCTCAATCGTATCGAATATTTGCTGAATAATAATCGGCGCCAGGCCCAGAGAAGGCTCATCGAGTAACAACAGGCGCGGCTGGCTCATCAGTGCCCGACCGATAGCCAGCATCTGCTGTTCGCCACCGGACATCGTGCCTGCCCGCTGAATTTTACGCTCAGCCAGACGCGGGAACAGCTGGTAAACACGTTCGATGCGCTGCAGATACTGCTGACGACTGGCAAAAAAACCGCCCATCGCCAGATTCTCTTCCACGGTCATACGTGAAAATACGCGACGGCCTTCAGGCACGATGGCAATGGCTTCACGCATAATGCGCGCCGTTTGCCAGTCGGTAATGGCTTTGCCATCAAAAGTAATGGTGCCGCTGGTGGCGCGCGGTTCGCCGCACAGCGTACCCAGCAGCGTGGTTTTACCGGCACCGTTGGCACCAATCAGCGTGACGATCTCACCCTGATCGATATGCAGGCTTACGCCATGCAGGGCCTGAATTTTGCCGTAATGCGCACTGACGTTATCAATGGTTAACATGGCCATATTACGCCTCTCCTAAATAGGCACGGATCACGTCCGGATTGTTACGAATCTCTTCCGGCGTGCCGTTAGCCAGCGGCGTTCCCTGATTAACCACATAGATACGATCGGAAATGCCCATGACCAGTTTCATGTCGTGCTCAATCAATAAAACGGAAACCTTATGTTCGCCACGTAACTCGGCAATCAATTCATCAAGCTCGTGCGTTTCTTTGGGGTTAAGCCCGGCGGCCGGTTCATCCAGCATTAAAATCTCCGGACGCGTCACCATGCAGCGGGCGATCTCCAGGCGGCGCTGCTGACCGTAGGCCAGATTACCGGCCTGGCGGTTGGCCATGTCCAGCAACCCGACGCGTTCGAGCCAGGTGGCGGCACGATCCAGCGCCTCGCCTTCACTGCGGCGAAAGGCGGGCGTTTTAATCAGGCCGGAAAAGACCCCGCTTTTCAGATGTTGGTGCTGCGCGACCAGCAGGTTTTCTATCACCGTCATTTCGCGGAACAGGCGCACATGCTGAAAGGTACGGACAATCCCCATGCGCGCGATCTTCTGCCCGGATAAACCGGCCAGATTCTTGTCACGCAAGGTAATGCTGCCGCCTGTTGGCTTGTAGAAACCTGTCAGACAGTTGAACACGGTGGTTTTGCCTGCTCCGTTCGGACCGATAAGCGACACGATTTCCTGTGGACGCAGTTCCAGTTTGACGTTGTTTACGGCTAACAAACCGCCGAAGCGCATCATCAGGCCTTCAACGGCTAATAAAGGCTGACTCATGCCTGCTCTCCTTGTTTACCCTGCCTGAGTTTCAGGTGTGGACGCTTCATCGGCAATAAACCCTGCGGCCGCCAGATCATCATCAGCACCATCAACCCACCGAGGACCAGCATGCTGTACTCATTGAGGTCGCGCATCAGTTCACGCGACACCACCAGCAGAATGGCGGCCAGAATCACCGCAAACTGCGATCCCATTCCGCCCAGAACCACGATGGCCAGCACAAACGCGGATTCAACGAAGGTAAAGGATTCGGGACTGACAAATCCCTGGCGGGCGGCAAACAGCGTACCGGCAAACCCCGCAAAAGCCGCACTGATAGTAAAGGCAGTCAGCTTGATACGGGTCGGGCTTAAGCCCAGCGAGCGACAGGCAATCTCATCTTCACGCAGTGCTTCCCAGGCCCGTCCAAGCGGCATACGCAGCAGACGGTTAATCACAAACAGCGTCAACACCACTAACAGTAACGCCACCAGATACAGGAAAATCACCCTGTCGCTGGGATCGTACTTCATGCCAAAGACCTCGTGAAACGTGCCCCATCCCCCTTCACTGACGCGGCGGCCGAACTCCAGGCCGAAGAAAGTGGGTTTAGGAATCTGGGCAATGCCGTTCGGTCCCCCTGTAATCGCGGTATTGTTAAGCAGCAGAATACGGACGATTTCGCCGAAGCCCAGCGTCACGATAGCCAGATAATCGCCGCGCAGCCGCAATACCGGGAACCCCAGCAGCAGGCCAAAGGCCGCGGCCACTAATCCGGCCAGCGGCAGGCTCTGCCAGAAACCGAAACCATAGTAATGATTGAGCAAAGCAAAGGTATAGGCACCGATGGCATAGAAGCCGCCATAGCCCAGAACCAGCAGCCCCGATAGCCCAACCACCACGTTCAGCCCCAGGCCCAGCATGATGTAGATGAGCGTCAGCGTCGCAATATCAACGCTGCCGCGCGAGACCAGAAAAGGCCAGATAACGGCAGCAGCGATCATTAACGCCATGACAAGTTTTTGCTTCGGCGTGGAACCATCAAACCCAGGCAGCACCAGACCGCCACTGCTGCGCTTCAGCTTGCCCTGAAGCAGCGGACGCAGCAGCTGGAACAGAAACACCACCGCACAACCGATAAATATCCAGTTCCAGCGCACGCTACCGGCATTGACCACCTGTAGCTTCGTACCATTCAGATCGAGTCGCATTCCCATAAAGAACGCAGCCAGAACCAGCAACATGACCGTAGAGATCAGCGCATTGACCAGACCAAGGCGTTTCATACTTTCTCTACCTCCGGACGGCCCAGAATGCCGGTCGGCATCACCAGCAGCACCACGATCAGTAAGGCAAACGACACCACATCTTTATATTCCGTGGAGAGATAAGCCGAGGTCAGGGCTTCAGCAATGCCCAGCACCAGACCGCCAATCATCGCGCCGGGAATACTGCCAATGCCGCCCAGCACCGCTGCGGTAAAGGCTTTCATGCCCGCCATGAAGCCGATAAAGGGGTTGATGGAGCCATAAAACTGGCCTAACAGCACGCCGGCCACCGCCGCCATCGCGGCACCAATCACGAAGGTCAGCGAAATGACGCGATCCGTATTAATGCCCAGCAGGCTGGCCATTTTCAGGTCTTCAGCACAGGCTCGGCAGGCGCGGCCCATGCGGGAATAGCGAATAAACAGGGTCAGCGCCAGCATGGTCAGGAACGTCACCACCCAGATCACCAGCTGCATCGTCGACAGCGTGGCCGCGAAACCATTGCTTTCTCCCAGCGTCCACTGGCCGGTAATTAAGCTCGGCAACGCAAGATCGCGCGAGCCCTGGGTGAGGCTGACGTAGTTTTGCAGGAAGATGGACATTCCGATGGCGGAGATCAGCGCAATCAGGCGCTTGGAAGAGCGAACCGGCCGGTAAGCCACGCGCTCAATGCTCCAGCCATAGGCGCTGGAAATAATCACTGCCATCACAAAGCCGGCGGCGATCATGAGCCATGAGGTATCAATGCCCATCATCATCAGGGCAGCAATCACCATAAAAGAGACATAGCTGCCGATCATATAGACCTCGCCGTGGGCGAAGTTGATCATGCCGATAATGCCGTAAACCATGGTGTAGCCAATGGCGATCAGCGCGTAGGTGCTCCCGAGGGTGACCCCGTTGAACATCTGCTGAATGAAATAGAGAAACTGCTCGGACATAATGAGGACCTACTCAGAAACCAGAAAACCCCTCTCCTGCCAGCAGGAGAGGGTTAGCAAGGCGAAAGCATTGCCCCACAGGGCGCATCGCTTTGGCCTGCTTCCCCGAGCAAAGGCTGCAGGGAAGCGTCATGACCTTATTTAACCGCGGTGGATGAACCGTCTTTGTGCCATTTGAAGACACCAAACTCGAAGCCTTTCAGATCGCCTTTCTGATCCCAGCTCAGGTCACCCATCACTGTCGGCACAGGCGCACCGGTTTTCAGGTTCTTCGCAATCGCATCTGGCTCATCGCTCTTACTGCGTTCAATACCAGTTACCAGAGACTGGATCGCCGCGTAGGTTGTCCAGACAAAGGGGCCAGTTGGATCTTTGCGGTTAGACGCGGTATTCGCTTTAATGGCTTCAACAATCGCCTTGTTCTGCGGCAGCTGGTCGTAACGTTTTGGTAAGGTTACATACAGCCCTTCAGAAGCGTCGCCTGCGATGTTAGACAGCGAGGCGTTACCCACACCTTCTGGTCCCATAAAGCCGGCTTTCAGGCCTGCCGCTTTCGCCTGGCGCAGAATCTGGCCCAGCTCCGGGTAGTAACCACCGTAGTACACGAAATCCACGTTCTCTTTCTTCAGACGCGCAACCAGCGTAGAGAAATCTTTATCGCCCGCGGTGATACCTTCGAACATCACCACGTTGCCGCCTTTGGCCTTCAGGGTTTTTTGTACGGATTCCGCGAGGCCCTGGCCGTACTGCTGTTTGTCATGCACCACAGCGATACGTTTAGGTTTGATCACATCCAGAATGTAGTTCGCCGCCGTTGGGCCCTGGTCAGAATCCAGACCGGTGGTGCGCATCACATCTGCATAGCCACGTGCCGTGAGTTCAGGTGCCGTGGCCGCGGGGGTAATCATCAGCACGCCTTCGTCGTTGTAGATATCTGAAGCGGGCTGAGTTGAGGAGGAGCACAGGTGGCCGATAACATACTTAATGCCGTCGTTGATCACCTTGTTCGCCACCGCAACCGCTTGTTTTGGGTCGCAGGCGTCGTCATATTCCACACCGACCAGTTTGTCGCCGTTCACGCCGCCTTTGGCATTAATATCTTTAATCGCCTGCGCAGCGCCGGTAAATTCCATATCACCATATTGCGCGACCGGACCAGTAGCGGCGCCTACGATAGCTATTTTAATCTCTTTCGCCATTGCCGCATGGCTCATCGCCAATGCAACGCATCCTGCCAGTAACGCGCGACCTGTCATTTTCATGCGAACTACCCCATCAGTTGTGTCGTGTTTGTTGTGAGTGGTTTTATTTTCTGCCAGATAAAGTGGAAAACTGATTTAACAATAATGAGTTAGCACGCTTTTCTGGCTTTTATTAATAATAAGGCTTTATATTTCAGTCTATTAAACAGGAAGTTTATTCTGTAAAGCAACTGACATATTCATGATTCGCAGCCAAAAGCAGCATAATCCTCTGGAGCCAATGCGTGGCTTTTACTCACCAGGCCAGCGCGTTATGCTGCCTTTAAAAGCGGATATCATGTTTATAGCTATTATCCTGGCACTCTGTCGCTGTTTTGACCTGTTTTATTGCCTAAAATGTGCCAGGGTTCCGGTAACGGGAATTGACTACACTAACGACTTTTACACGCACAGGTGTTTATTATGAAGCTCACCATTTTGCGTCTCACCTCGTTGACGCTACAGGACCGGATAGATCTGGGGAAAATCTGGCCTGAGATCGATATAGAAAAGCTGGAGACAGCGTTGAATGAAAGCCATCGTCTTTATGCGGCGCGCTTCAACGATCGTCTACTGGCTGCATTACAACTTGAAATTTCAGGTATTCACGGCAAAGTGCATCATTTGGCTGTAAGAGATGTTACCCGGCGACGTGGCGTAGGACAGTATTTGCTGGAAGAGACGATGAAGCAGAATCCATCGTTAAACGACTGGTGGATTGCCGATGACGGCAGTGACGATCAACGTATTCGGGCGGCGTTTATGCAGGCCTGTGGTTTTCGCGCCCAGGTTGACGGCTGGGTAAAATAAAAAAACAGACAATAAAAAAGGGCGACCTGAAGTCGCCCTGTCTCGTCAGGCTTCGATAGCCATTCGGAGTTTCTTCATCGCGTTCTTTTCAAGCTGTCGGACTCGCTCTGCGGAAACGCCATAACGATCGGCCAGTTCCTGCAGGGTAGTTTTGTTGTCCTCATCCAGCCAGCGGGCGCGAATGATATGCTGGCTGCGCTCGTCCAGGCCTTCCATTGCGTACGTCAGCTTGTCGGCTGCATGTGACTCCCAGTTATCCTCTTCGATACCGTCGGCAAAATCAGAGGTTTTATCCTGGAGATACAGCACCGGCGCCATGGATTTACCTTCACCGCTTTCGTCATCAGCGGACATATCGAAGGTCATATCCTGAGCGGCCATGCGCGATTCCATTTCCCGCACATCTTTGCTGCTCACGCCCAGCTCGCGCGCGACCATTTCTACTTCGTCCTGATTAAACCAGCCCAGGCGCTGCTTGGTTTTACGCAGGTTAAAGAACAGCTTGCGCTGTGCTTTCGTGGTCGCCACTTTCACGATACGCCAGTTACGCAGCACATATTCGTGAATTTCCGCTTTAATCCAGTGTACGGCAAAGGATACCAGACGGACGCCAACTTCAGGATTAAAGCGACGAACGGCTTTCATCAAGCCGATGTTACCTTCCTGAATCAGGTCAGCCTGAGGCAGGCCGTAACCTGAGTAGTTACGAGCGATATGAACAACAAAGCGTAGGTGAGACAGGATCAGCGTCTTAGCCGCATCCAGATCGCCCTGGTAATGCAGCCGTTCAGCCAACGCCTTTTCCTCTTCTGCCGACAGCATCGGCCAGGTGTTGGCAGCCCGAACGTAAGATTCCAGGTTGCCCAGAGGAGCAATAGCTAAAGTTTGCATTTCTTTGGTCATTCAAACCCTCACAAAATCAGTGGAATTGCCGCATCTTTCCTTAAGCGCACGTCACATTATGTCAACGTCGCAGGAAAACCAAAAGCAATCTGTGCTACTTGGAAAACAAAGTTATCCACAAGTTCAATTTTAGCAGTGAATATTTTACACACAGATGACAGCGGGGCAATATCCTCTGCACCCATTGTCGGCAGCAGAGGATGATTATAACAAAAAAATGTTGCAGAGGTTTACTGCGGCGTAAATCGGCGTAAATGTTGTACCGTAGCCAGCCAGGCCGCAACCCATCCAATAATCGCCGCGATCAGCAGCAGCAACAGTGCCTCATCCCAGGAGAACCCTTCCAGCGAGAAGGTCGTGCCAAACACCGAGGCAACATGGGCCACCACGGACTGCAAACGCAGGACCAGCACTTCGGAAAGAAGCAGCGATAACACGGCACCAGAGAAACCTAACAACGCACCGCCATACAGGAACGGACGCAGAATAAACCCGTCGGTCGCCCCGATCAACTTCTGCACGTTGATGGTATCGCGCCGGGCAAAAATGCTCAGCCTGACGCTGTTACCAATCACCAGGAACACCGCCACGATCATTAAGATACCGATCATGGAGGCAATCTGCCCCACCAGCCCGGTCAGCGCCGCAAGACGAGCAAACCAGCTGTCATCCATGCGCACTTCGTCAACGCCCTGCACTTTCGCCACCCTGTCGCGCAGCGTTTGTAGCGTGTCGGAATTCTGGAAGGTCAGTTTAGGCGTAATGATGACCACGGCCGGAAGAGGATTCTGCTCCAGCATATCCATCGCGCCGCCAAAGCCTGACCAGTTACGGAATTCGTTCAGGGCTTCTTCGCGCGTCAGGTAGTTAACGTGGTCCACGCCATCGACCTGCTTCAGCTGAGTCGTCACGTTTTCGGCGGCGGCATCATCCAGCGTTTTGGAGAGATAGACCGTCAGCTGCGGCGCGGGATACCACTGAGTGGCGGCCTGGCTAACGTTTTTCCACACCATGTAACACACGCTGGGCAACGTCAGAGAGATCGCAATAACCATCACCGTCAGCAACGTCGCTAACGGCTGACGCCACATGTCAGACAACGTACCGCGCAGCGCATAGCGCCACTGCTCCTGCCAGCCGCCGCGTAACGCTTTGCTTTTCGACGGTTGCTTCGCCTTCGGCGCGGCCGCGCGTTTGTTGCGTTTATTGACCATCGTGGCCTCCGTGCAGGCGTCCTTTATTTAGCGTCATCACCCGATAATTTCGGCGACCGATTAGCCCCACATCGTGTGTCGCCATCAGGACCGTCACCCCAACGCGGTTAAACTCTTCAAACAGGCGCAGGATGTCTTCAGACAGCGCCTCATCCAGGTTACCGGTTGGTTCATCAGCCAACAGCACCGCCGGTTTATTCACCACGGCGCGTGCAATACCCACGCGCTGCTGTTCACCACCGGAAAGTTGAATAGGATAACTTTTCGCTTTGTCGAGCAGGCCCACTTTATCTAGCGCGGCTGAAACACGCCGCCGGATATCTTCCCCGCTGGCACCGGAGATGATCAGCGGAATGGCCACGTTGTCATAGACAGAACGATCCATCAGCAGGTGGTGATCCTGAAAGATCATACCAATCTGACGGCGCAGAAACGGCACCTCGCTGTTACGCAGGCGTGAAATGTCATGCCCGCTAAACCAGATTTGTCCGGCGCTGGGACGCTCAATGCCACAAATCAGCTTCAGCAAGGTACTTTTCCCTGCGCCAGAATGGCCGGTCAGAAACGCCATTTCACCGGGACGTAGATGAAAATCTACGCCCTGCAGCGCCTGACGTCCGCCGAGATATGCCTTACTGACCTCTTCAAAGCGAATCATCCTAATTAGTCCTCTCGGGCAAACAATGCCTCAATAAAATCCTCGGCCTTGAACGGCCGTAAATCTTCGATGCCTTCTCCGACACCGATATACCGGATAGGGATGCCAAACTGATCTGCCACCGAGAAAATCACACCGCCTTTGGCCGTGCCATCCAGTTTTGTCAGGGTAATACCGGTCAGACCGACCGCTTCATGGAACAGTTTGGCCTGGCTGATGGCATTTTGCCCGGTGCTGGCATCAATTGTCAGCATGACTTCATGCGGCGCCTGCTCATCCAGCTTTTTCATGACGCGCGTAATTTTCTTCAGTTCTTCCATCAGGTGCGATTTGTTTTGCAAACGGCCTGCGGTGTCGGCGATTAACACGTCAACGCCACGGGATTTCGCGGCCTGAATCGCATCGAAAATCACCGAAGCGGAATCGGCACCGGTATGCTGCGCCACCACAGAAATGTTGTTACGCTGGCCCCATACCTGAAGCTGTTCAACAGCCGCTGCACGGAAGGTGTCGCCCGCCGCCAGCATGACCGACTTGCCTTCTGCCTGATACTGACGAGCCAGCTTGCCGATGGTGGTCGTTTTACCTACGCCGTTAACACCGACCATCAAAATGACAAAAGGCGTTTTGCCTTCAACATTAAGCGGTTCTTCCACTTTCGCCAGAATGTCGGCCATTTCAGTTTTCAGCAGGCCATAAAGCGCCTCTGCATCGCGAAGCTGTTTACGGTCGGCATGCTGCGTCAGGCTGGTGATGATACGGCGCGTCGTTTCGACCCCCACATCCGCAATCAGCAGTTGCTCTTCGAGCTCTTCAAACAGCTCATCATCAATCTTTTTGCCACGGAACAGGCCGATAAAACCCGATCCCAGGTTCTGACGGGTTTTCACCAGGCTGCGTTTCAGGCGGGCAAAGAAGCCCTCTTTTGTCGGACGATCCTGCTCCTGCGTCACCAGTGGCGCGGCGGCTAAAGGAAGATCGCTGACGGTATCTGTTGGCTCCACCCGATCGGCGTTTTCTGGAACATCCTGAACGGCATCCGCGTCGGCCAGCGCCAGTGCGGCGAGTTCGTCATCGCTGAGCGGCGCCTCGTCTGCCTCCGGGACAGGTTCGGACTGAAGGATTTCAGGCTCGTGAGGCGTAACCTCCACGATATCCGCATCGGCCAGCGCCAGCGCGGCGAGTTCGTCATCGCTGAGCGGTGCCTCGTCAGCCACCGGGACAGATTCGGACTGAAGGATTTCAGGCTCGTGCGGCGTAACCTCCACGATATCCGCATCGGCCAGCGCCAGTGCGGCGAGTTCGTCATCGCTGAGCGGTGCTTCGTCTGCCACCGGGACAGGTTCGGACTGAAGGATTTCAGGCTCGTGCGGCGTAACCTCCACGATCTCCGCATCGGCCAGCGCCAGTGCCGCGAGTTCGTCATCGCTGAGCGGTGCCTCATCGTCCACAGGTTCTGCGGGCGTGATAACGCCATCATGCGGATCAGGCACGTTTTCAGCCGATGGGGTAATTGCTGTCAGCTTTACTTCGCTATCGGGATCCGCTGCGTGTTGCTGTTCAACGACTTTTTCAGTCGTTTCAACGGTCTCTTCCGCGTGGATCTCCGCCTGACTTATTGCCGGGGCTTCCTGTTCTGGCTGCTGGACTTCCGGTTGTGCAGTTTGTGATGCCTGCGCTTCCGTTGAGGGTTGTTTCTCTTCTTCTTTGCCAAATCCCAGCCAGGAAAAAAAGCCTCGTTTTTTCTCTTTTGCCATTGTGTAACCACACTCCTCGATGGCTTCATCCCGGTAGCACAATGTTCCCAGGGTTAAAAACAGTATTGGTGATAAACGCCAGATGAGCGTCAAACCGCAGAATTATGCATAACAGCAGCAACGCTGTAGTCTAACACTTTCCAGCCAGCTCACCACAGCACCCTTTTTTAACGTTTCTTCTCATCGTTTCGCCCGTTAAACTACGCAACAAATTATGAAGATTTGTGAGCAAGATGATAAAACCTCCCCGTAAGACTGGTGGTGCAGGCCAAATCCGCATTATTGGCGGACAGTGGCGCGGCCGCAAATTGCCGGTGCCGGACAGCGCCGGACTGCGTCCGACTACCGACAGAGTGCGTGAAACGCTGTTTAACTGGCTGGCGCCCTCTATTCAGGCGGCCAACTGTCTGGACTGCTTTGCCGGCAGTGGTGCGCTGGGGCTGGAAGCCTTGTCGCGTTTCGCCGCGTCGGCAACGTTACTGGAGCTGGAACGCCCGGTAGCGCAGCAGTTGGCCAAAAATTTACAGACGCTTCAGGCCGCCAACGGCCAGGTTGTGCAGACCAATACGCTGACATGGCTGGCGCAGAGCGGTAAGCCGTTCAATATCGTGTTTATCGACCCGCCGTTTCGTCAGGGCCTGCTGGAACAAACGCTGCAACTGCTGGAGAATAACGGCTGGCTGACTGCTGACGCACTCATCTACGTTGAAAGTGAAGTTGAACGCGGTGCTCCCCCGGTTCCAGCACACTGGGATCTATACCGCGAAAAAATTGCCGGCCAGGTGGCCTATCGCTTATATCAGCGCCAACAGGAGACACACGATGTTACTTAATTTAGGACGCCTGCTGATGCTGTGCGTATGGGGTTTTTTACTGTTTAACCTGATTCATCCTTATCCTAAGCCACTGACCTGGTTTATCAATGTGGCTCTGATATTTATGATTCTGATGCATGGTCTGCAGTTGGTCCTGCTGCGCACCACTCAAGGTAAAGATGCGCCGCCGATCGATCGTGTCACCCAGATAAAAGTCTTTTTGTTTGGCGTATTCGAACTGGTCGCGTGGCAGAAAAAAAACTTTCCACGTAAGTAAGTCGTCACGGCGGGCACCTGGCCCGCCGTCAGTGCCGGGCGGGCGTAAACTGAATAAAGCGCGAGCCCTGCAGAGTCAGTTCCCCTTGCGTGCCCTTGTCCATCAGATGGTAGTCGCTTTCACTTACCCGCATCTTAATATCGCTTTCGCCGTTCAGCGGATGAAACCAGGCCTCATAGCGCATTTCATCACCGGCGATCACTTCCCGTTCACGCGAGCGCCGGCTGGAAACAGAAAACTCACGTTTGGTTTTCACTTCGACTGTCAGGGTGCGAACCGGCGAGGCATCGTTGACGGCGGCTTCACGCCGCTGTTTGATGAACTGGCGAGTCGCTAAAACGGCGATAACAGCCAGCACAATGATAAAAAGTAGCGGTGGTTTCATAATATCCCAACGTTTCTCAGGTTACAGATGGCGTACATGGCGCGCTAAAGCATACAACCAGAGTTGACCGATTGTCACATCAGGCTGGCGTAACCTAGACTGACAGGAGTATTTCAGGAACTGTCACCATTTTTGGTCAATAGGGAGAAGCAATGCTCTGGTCCTTTCTCGCGGTACTTTTCTCCGGCTGGCTGTATGTGGATGCCTCTTACCGGGGACCTCAATGGCAACGCTGGTTATTCAAGCCGGTAACCTTACTGCTGTTAGTCGGCCTCGCCTGGCAAGCCCCTACGCCCAACACGTCAGACTATCTGATTGTGGCCGGGCTGGCCGCCACGCTTGTCGGCGATACGCTGACGCTGCTTCCACGTCAGCAGACGCTCTACGCGCTGGGCGCGTTTTTCCTGTCGCATCTGCTCTATACGCTGTGCTTCGCCGCCAACATGACGATGAGTTTCTACTGGCCCATTCCGCTGACCTTTTTGATCATCGGGGTTGTCGTGATTGGCATTCTGTGGAGCAAGCTGGAAACGCTACGCTGGCCGGTCTGTACGCTTATCGGCATGACGCTGGTGATGAACTGGATGGCGGCAGAGCAATATTTTTTCCGTCCCAGCGATTACAGCTTTTCGATTCTCGTCGGTTCGGCCCTGCTTCTTTTGGCCAATATTGTGTGGTTTATCAGCCATTACCGTCGCCGCTTTAGCGCGGACAGCGCCATCGTCGCAGCCTGCTATTTCGCGGGCCACTTTATGATTGTCCGCTCCCTGTGGATTTACTAAGAAAGCGTCACAATAAATCTGAAGATGGAATAAACCGTCGGGTGTAAGATAAGGCGTGGGCATGGTGCCCACGTCTTCCGGAGGTTATATGCATCAACATCATGCTTGTGGCTGCGGTAAGCCCTGCGGTACGCACCGTGCCGCAAAACCGCTTTGTGCAATCCGCCCTGTTCGTTCCGGTACGCTGTCTGTTACTGCGGCAACGCCTGAAATTTCTGACGGCAATGGCTGCGGTGGTGACTGCGCGTGCGGCAGTTCATCCAGCAGTGAAGCCAATGACGAAGGTGACCGACGACGGTCCTCAGATGCTTTTCAGTTCAGCTGGCTGGTCAGCGGCATGGACTGCCCCAGCTGTGCCCGCGCTATCGAAACGGCCGTTCGTCAGCTTCCTGACGTCACCCAGGCCCGCGTCGTATTCTCCAGTGAGAAGCTGATTGTTGACGCCCGCGCACCGGTTCAAGGCGCGATAGAAGACGCCGTCAGAAAAGCCGGATTTCAACTCTCCTCCACCGCTGCTTCCGCTTCTTCACCCGCCCCCTGGCAAACACATATCCCCCTTTTTCTGCTCGCCGGGTTAATGCTGGCCAGCGTTGCGCTCAGCCAGGTCAATGCTGTGTGGGGCGATCGATTATTTATTCTCACCACGCTGGTTGGTCTGGCACCGGTCGCGCGTAAAGCCTGGCAACGTCTACGAACCGGCTCCGCTTTTACGATTGAAACCCTGATGACGCTGGCGTCGGCGGGCGCGCTGTTGATTGGCGCCCATGCGGAAGCAGCCATGGTGTTGCTGCTGTTCCAACTGGGTGAACGCCTGGAGGCCTATGCGGCAATCCGTGCGCGCAGTGGCGTGAGTCAGCTGATGGCGATCCGTCCCGAATCGGCCGTGCGCCTGCAAAATGGCGTTCGCAGTGAGGTTCCACTGGCGGCGCTGCAGCCAGGCGACCGTATAGAGGTTGCCGCCGGTGGTCGCCTGCCGGTTGACGGATGCCTGGTCGCGGAAAGCGCCAGCTTCGATGAAAGCGCCTTAACCGGCGAGTCTTTGCCGGTTCTTCGCATGCGGGGCGATAAGGTGCTTGCTGGCGCCACCAGCGTGGACAGGCTGGTGACGCTGGACGTGGTGTCAAAACCCGGCGAGAGCGCGATTGACCGCATTTTGCAGCTGATTGAGGAAGCCGAAAGCCATCGTGCTCCGGTGGAACGCTTTATCGATAATTTCAGCCGCATTTACACGCCTGCAATCATGCTGCTGGCGCTGCTGGTCATGGTCATACCGCCGCTGCTCGGCGCGGGTCCATGGCTACCGTGGATCTACAAAGGGCTGACGTTACTTCTCATCGGTTGCCCCTGTGCACTGGTGATCTCGACGCCAGCGGCCATTACGTCTGGCCTTGCGACCGCGGCGCGGCGCGGCGCTTTAATCAAGGGCGGTGCAGCCCTGGAACGCCTGAGTACGGTGCAGACGATTGCGTTCGATAAAACCGGGACGCTCACGGAAGGCAAACCGCAGTTAACCCGCATTTTGTCATTCGGCGATCTCAGTGAAGACGAGATTCTGCTGCTGGGCGCCGCCGTTGAACAAGGCTCCACGCATCCGCTGGCTACGGCAATTGTGGCTGCGGCCCAGGCGAAATCCCTGACAATTCCGGCAGCCGCGCATCAACAGGCCATCGCCGGCAGCGGCATCAGGGCCGAGGTTGCAGGCCAGCGCATTGAACTGCTGGCACCGGCTTACGTCAACGCGCTCAACGCCCGGCAACTGGACATGATTAGCGAGCAGGAAGCCCAGGGCGAAACCCTGGTGATTGTGCTGCGTAATGGTGATGCGCTGGGTGCGCTCGCGTTGCGCGATCGGCTGCGCAGTGAAACGCCTGCCGCGTTGCAGGCGTTAAAGGCGCTCGGCATCAACAGCATTATGCTCACAGGGGATAACCCGCGAGCGGCGGCTGTGGTGGCGCAACAACTGGATATCGCGTGGCACGCAGGCTTATTACCCGCCGACAAGGTTGAGCGGGTTCGCCAGCTCAGTCAGCATCAGGTTGTGGCAATGGTGGGCGACGGCATCAATGATGCGCCAGCCATGAAGGCGGCCACGCTGGGCATCGCCATGGGCAGCGGCACCGATGTCGCGCTGGAAGCAGCCGATGCGGCCCTGACGCGCAATCAGCTCAGCCATCTGGCTCCGATGATCGGTCTGGCGCGTCGCACCCGGGCAATTATTCGTCAGAATATCGGCATTGCGTTAGGGCTTAAGGCGCTGTTTCTGGTTACCACGCTTCTCGGACTGACCGGATTGTGGCTGGCGGTGCTGGCTGATTCTGGCGCCACCGCGCTGGTCACGGCGAACGCGTTGCGGCTGCTGCGCACGCGGGATTAACAACCTGACGGCGGCAGGTGCCGCCGTTATTCGCCCATCCCTTTCCTGATCAAAAACTGATAAGGCAACGTGTCGGTTTGCGCGACCAACAGGCGATGCTCCATAAAGCGGCAAAAACCGGGAATATCCCGCGTGGTCGCCGGATCGTCAGCCACGATCAGTAGCGTTTCACCGTCCTGCATCCCACGCACGGTTTTGCGAACCATCATGACCGGTTCGGGACAGCGAAGGCCTAACGCATCCAGTTGATGGTCGGCGGAAGAAAATGCATCACTCATCACGATCTCAATTCAGGTTGGCGGGCGCTTATTCTAGCGCGTCAGCCCTTTGACGCAAGGCGATAACGATTGCGTTAAAATTAGCCATTGCATTAATAGCACACCAGGGTAAGATGCGGCCGTTTTTTGTTCATGAAACCGTAGTGCGCGGACCGTTCTGCGCCCTGCAATGGGTTCCCTCACCCCACGATTAAAAAGGCTAACTATGCTCGCATTTACCCCGCGTCAGCGCACTTATGCGCTTTTCTGGCTGTCCCTGTTTCACCTGCTGGTGATTACCTCCAGTAATTATCTGGTGCAGTTGCCCGTCTCCCTTTTTGGTTTCCATACCACCTGGGGCGCCTTTAGTTTCCCGTTTATCTTCCTGGCGACCGATCTCACCGTCCGCATTTTTGGCGCGCCGCTTGCACGGCGGATTATTCTGGCGGTCATGGTGCCGGCGTTGTTTATCTCCTATACCATTTCCAGCCTGTTTTATCAGGGCGAGTGGCAAGGCTGGCAGGCATTGCAGCAGGTGAACCTGTTTGTCGCCCGTATCGCCTGCGCCAGCTTTATGGCTTACGCGCTGGGCCAGATTCTGGATGTGCATGTCTTTAACCGCCTGCGTCGCCTGCCGCAGTGGTGGATAGCGCCCGGCTGTGCCATGTTTTTAGGTAATATCAGCGACACGCTGGCGTTCTTTTTTATCGCCTTCTATAAAAGCTCCGATGCGTTTATGGCGCAGCACTGGGTGGAAATCGCCCTGGTCGATTACAGTTTCAAGGTGCTGATCTGCATGGTGTTCTTCCTGCCTGCCTATGGTGTGTTGCTCAATGCGGCGTTGAAACGTCTGGCCGAACGCCAGGCTCAACCACAGATACATTTCGGCTAACCGGCAATACAGCCTTTCCTGACAATCCGCTAAAATCTTCTGACAATACTCAGGTTGCGTTTGCAGCCTGATTCCTGTTGTATAAACGCCTGAGTGGAAATTTAAAAAGGGATTCTGATGCGTAATTTAGTGAAATATGCGGGAATTGGTTTGCTGGTCCTCGGCCTTGCCGCCTGTGACCAAAAGAAAGATGACGCGGCAAACGACAACGGCGCATCTGCCAGTCAGTCGGCACAAACCGTGACGCTGATGGATGGCAAGTTAAGCTTCGCCTTACCGCCGGGCATGTCCGATAAGAGCGGCAAGCTGGGCTCACAAAGCACCAATATGCACGTGTATGCTGATGAAAGCGGCGCGCGGGCGATTATCGTCATTGCAGGTGATCCCACTAACGAAGGGCTGGATGTTTTATCACAGCGCATGGAACAACAGCAGCGTAACCGCGATCCGCAGCTACAGGTTGTCTCTAACAAAGCGGTCACCCTGGGCGGCGAACCTGCACAACAGCTGGACACCGTGATCTCAGCCAATAACCAGACCTCCTGGTCTTCCGTCGTGTTGGCAAAGGTGGATGGTAAGCTGATGACCATGCAGATCACGCTGCCGGGCCAGAACCAGCAGCAGGCGCAAAGCGATGCTGAAACGGTAGTGAAGAGCATTAAACTGAAATAACCGCAACAGGCCCTTGCCTGATATGGGTGTTATTTCAGGTTCCCGCCCTGAAAACAGCGAGCCGCGTGGAAAAGCACGTTTCCACACGGCTCGATTCTGGTTCTTTTCACGCCTGCTCGCGTGCCGTGCGCCAGTAATCAATCAAACGCAGATAGTTATCTTTTACAGCCGTTACCAGCGCCGCGTCGTCAATTTCACCCTGCAACCACTGACTTGAAGGCTGGGCAAAAATCGTCCGTCCCACCGCGAAGCCTTTCACCCATGGCGCAGCCGCAGCCGCAGCGAAACCGAGTTTCAGCGTCTCCTCTGGCGCATCCAGCCCGAGCAACAGGATACCGCGACAGTGAGGATCCTGCGCCTCAATCAGGGTGCCAATGGCCTGCCAGCTCGCTGTTGACAGGGGCGGTAATTTCCACCAGTCCGGCTTGATTCCCAACGCATAAAAGTGGCTCAGAACCGCCAGATAACAGGCTTCGTTACGGTCTGGCTGCCCCTCTGGCAGAATCACTTCCAACAGCAGTTCATGCCCGCTTTTGTTACAGCCTTTCCAGACATCCAGCAACACGGCATCCTGCTCTTCACGCAGTTCGGCGCTGTCATGCGGGTGATAAAACACCAGACATTTTACCACGTGCTCCATTGGCCAGCTGGCAAGCTGTGTGCCGATATTGCCGTGTTCAAGGCGTAACGGTCGGGATCCCGGTAACTCTATCGGCCGCCCGATCCATCTGTTCTTGCCGGTAATGGCGTTAAGCGTCCGTTGCCCGAAGGTGGTATCGGCCAGAATGCCGCTTTTGCTTTCAATGCCTGCCTGCTGTACCGCCTGCTCTGCGGCCTGGAGCAGCAGGAGCTTGAGTTGAGGAATGTGGCTGACGTCAGCCCCCGCAGCCTTGGCCATATCGACCAGTTGCTTACGATGGTCAAAGGCAAAGATATTGAGTTCCGGCCAGGCACGCTGCCGGGTGGTCACGCGGTGCAGGTGCGTTAATCGACTGTCCAGATCCGGACGCTTGACGGCGTTTTCGCGGCTCAGAAAATCGTCCAGTTCTTCTCGGGTCGGCATCGCCGGCGCGCAACCATGGCGTGAAACCACCAACGCACCGCAGGCATTGGCATAACGGCAGGCCTGCTCCCAGCCTTCATCATTTAACCAGCCACGCAGCAGGCCCGACATAAACGCGTCACCTGCGCCCAGCACGTTTAACACCTCGACGCGCACGCCGCTGTGCAGCGTTACCTGCTCCCAGCTTTCCGGAATTTCATGTTCAAAGACAACGCATCCCATTGCACCCCGCTTACAGACCAGCGTAGCCTTACTGACCTCACGGACATTTCTCAGCGCCGTCAGCGTATCGGTGCTGCCGCCCGCGATATGGAATTCTTCTTCGGTGCCTACGATAAGATCGAAATAGTGGACGACCTGCTGCAGTTGCGCCGTTACCTCTGACGATGCAATGAAACGTGTTTCACCGTCACCCAGCGAGGTTAATCCCCACAATACTGGCCGGTAGTCGATATCCAGCGCCGTTCGCAGGCCGTTTTTGCGGGCGAGCTCCAGCGCCTTTAGCACAGCCGCCCGGGTCTGGGGATGTGACAAGTGCGTGCCGGTGACCGCTACCGAGCGGGAGGAGGCGATAAAGGACTCCTCAATATCCTCTGGCACCAGCCCCATATCGGCGCAGTTATCACGATAAAAAATGAGTGGGAACGTTTCGTCGTCTTTGATACCGAGAATCACCAGGGCAGTAAGGCGTTTTTTATCCGTTATCAGCGCATCGGTATTACACCCAACCCTTTGCAGGCTTTCACGTAAAAAACGGCCGTTATGCTCATCGCCTACGCGCGCCAGCATGGCCGAACGCAACCCCTGAATAGCGGTGCCATAAGCGACGTTACCCGATGAGCCGCCAAGATATTTGGCAAAGGACGTGGTGTCCTCCAGTCGCGCGCCAATTTGCTGACCATAGAAGTCTACGGCGATGCGTCCAATACAAATCACATCAAGACGCTTCTGTTGTGTACTCATACTTCTGGTTTCCTTCTGTGATGAGCAGACACTGTGGACAAGTTGGATATCGGGGTCTGAAGGTGTCTGATTAGCGATAAACACAGTATGAGGAACAAATATTCCAAACTCAATTCAAAATGAAACTTACAATGCAATTATGTGAACCAGTTAAAAATCTGTCGTTCCCCGGTACTTTATCGCCATGCCCTGCGCACCGCGTACCACAAGGCAGCAGACTCACCGCCCGTCTTTTAGGGCTGACCTGACAATGAAATGAAATATCTTAAAAAACGGCAACTCTCACCAATCATTCCAGTTCCCCCGTTTCCTGCGTATTACGTGGGATCGGCAGGAATGTAAATTTGATCCCCCTCGCAAAATGAAATATTTCTTCTGTAATTGTATTTTATGAAAAATGCATTTGTTTATAATCCTCTGACATTTCAGTTATCCCGGTAGCTCTCTCCGTTACGTCACGCCGTTTATACGCGGGGCCGGACGCCGCTACAGCCAGCACGTTGAGGAAAGTTTATGGCCACCATCAAACTGACTACCGCACAGGCATTAGTTAAATTTCTTGATAATCAATACATTGACGTAGACGGGCATGAGACGAAGTTTGTCCATGGCATTTTTGCCATTTTTGGCCATGGCAATGTACTGGGTCTGGGCCAGGCACTGGAACAAGACAGTGGGGATCTGGTGGTATACCAGGGACGCAATGAGCAGGGAATGGCACACGCTGCAACCGGCTTTGCCAAACAATCCCTGCGGCGGCAGATCATCGCCTGCACCTCTTCTGTTGGCCCGGGTGCGGCCAACATGTTGACGGCGGCGGCCACGGCGACGGCGAACCGAATTCCCCTGCTGCTGCTGCCCGGTGACGTTTTTGCCACCCGACAACCTGACCCGGTGTTGCAACAGATTGAGCAATCCTGGGATCTGAGCATCAGCACCAATGATGCCTTCAGAGCGGTCAGTAAATACTGGGATCGCATCAGCCGCCCTGAACAGTTAATGAGCGCCTGTATTAATGCGATGCGCGTGCTCACCGACCCCGCTGAAACCGGGGCCGTCACGCTATCTTTACCACAAGATGTGCAAGGCGAAGCCTGGGATTACCCCGACTATTTCTTCCAGAAACGCGTGCACCGACTGGACCGTCGTCAGCCCACCGTGGCCCAACTTGAAGATGCGCTGAAGCTTATTATCCGCAAACGTAAGCCGCTGATTATCTGCGGCGGTGGCGTCAAATATTCGGGGGCGGGCGAGGCGCTGCAGGCGTTCGCTGAACGGTATCAGATTCCGTTCGCTGAAACGCAGGCCGGAAAAGGGACGCTGCTGTCCGATCATCCGCTCAACGTTGGCGGCGTAGGTGAAACCGGCTGTCTGGCGGCAAACCTGCTGGCAAAAGACGCCGATCTGGTGATTGGGATTGGCACACGCTATACCGATTTTACCACCTCATCGAAATGGATTTTCCGGCATCCCGAGGTGAGCTTTCTTAACATCAACGTCAGCAATTTTGACAGCTACAAACTGGATGGCGTGCAGCTGCTTGCCGATGCGCGTGAAGCCCTGCTGGCGCTCAGTCATGGGCTGGTTTCGCAGCACTACGGCAACGACTGGGGCACGCAGGTTGCCGAGGCGCGGCACCAGTTAGAAGAAGAAAGACAGCGCGTGTATCACGTTACACATAACGATGCTGAATTTGTGCCCGAGATTGCCGACCATCTGGATCGGGACGCCGTCTACGCCGAATTCAATCGCTTGACGCAGTCTCTGCTGACCCAGAGCAGTGTCTTGGGTACCCTCAACCAACATTTGCCTGCCGATGCCGTCATCGTCGGTGCTGCAGGCAGCCTGCCCGGCGACCTGCAACGCGTCTGGCGCACGCGCGGCTATAACGGCTATCACCTCGAATACGGCTATTCCTGTATGGGATATGAAGTGAATGCGGCGTTAGGCGTTAAGCTTGCGGAGTCCCAGCGGGAAGTCTATGCCCTGGTCGGCGACGGCTCTTTTATGATGCTGCATTCCGAGCTGGTGACCTCCATTCAGGAGGGTGCCAAAATCAACGTGGTGCTGCTGGATAACATGAGCAATGGCTGCATTAACAACCTGCAAATGGAGCACGGTATGGACAGCTTCATTACCGAGTTTCGCTTCCGCAATACGGACAGCGGTAAGCTAAACGGCAGCCTGGTGCCGGTAGACTTTGCCGCAATTGCTGCCGGTTATGGGTGCAAGACCTATCGCGTCAGCACGCTGGAACAGCTTAAGGCTGCGCTGGACGATGCGAAAACACAGCAGGTTTCTACGCTGATAGATATTAAAGTACTGCCCAAGACCATGATTCATAAATATTTCAGCTGGTGGCACGTTGGCGTTGCACAAACTGCCCAATCGGCGCGCACGCAGGATGTGGCGGACAAACTGAATGCGCATCTGGCACAGGCCCGCAAATACTGATTTCCGGGCCGTCTGACGGCCCTTGTTTCTTCTCTTCGATTTAACCCTACAGGTGTAATTATGACATTGAAACTTGGTGTGATTGGAACAGGCGCGATTGGTCAGGAACACATTCGCCGCTGCAACAATGTCTTACAAGGGGCAAGAGTGGTCGCGGTATCCGATATCAACGTTGAAGGCGCGCAGGCTGCACTGCAACGGCTGAATAGTGATGCGCAAGTCTGCAAGGATGGCTATGAGGTGATTCAGTCACCTGATGTGGATGCGGTGCTGGTGACCTCATGGGATCCGACGCATGAAGAGTTTACCCTGGCGGCCATCGCGGCGGGTAAGCCGGTGTTCTGTGAAAAACCGCTGGCCATGAGCGCAGAGGGTTGCCGTCGGGTAGTCGAAGCAGAAATTCAGCACGGTAAGCGGCTGGTTCAGGTGGGTTTTATGCGGCCTTACGATGCCGGCTACCGGGCGCTGAAAAAAGTGATTACCGACGGTGAAATCGGCGAGCCGCTCATGCTGCATTGCGCGCATCGCAATCCGACGGTGCCCGAAAATTACAATACGGAAATGGCGATCACCAATACGTTAATTCATGAACTTGACGTACTGCGCTGGCTGACGAGTGACGACTACAAAAGCGTGCAGGTGGTTTTCCCGCGCGTCAGTTCCAAAGCGCGTCCGCATCTGAAAGATCCGCAAATCGTCCTGTTTGAAACGCAAAAAGGCGTGCGCATCGATGTAGAAATTTTTGTTAACTGTACCTACGGCTACGACATTCAGTGTGAGGTAGTGGGTGAAGAAGGCATCGCCAGACTGCCGGAGCCTTCGTCAGTGCAGCTGCGCAAACAGGCCAAACTTTCCAACACCATTTTAGTCGACTGGAAAGACCGCTTTATCGAGGCTTACGACGTCGAACTGCAGGCGTTTATCAACGACGTGAAAGCCGGGCAGTTAACCGGTCCGTCTGCCTGGGATGGTTTTGCCGCCTCCGTCGCCGCTGACGCCTGTATCAAGGCGCAGAAAAGCGGTGCCATTGAACCGATTGAAATGCCCGCTCGTCCGGCATTCTATAACTAAATCTCTCGCCTTTGGCAGGTAAACAATGAACAACGATAACGTAAAGCTGGCGATAGCGCCCATTGGCTGGACAAATGATGATATGCCCGAGCTGGGCAGCGAGAATACTTTTCAGCAAACCGTCAGCGAGATGGCACTGGCGGGCTTCTCAGGGAGTGAAGTGGGTAGCAAATACCCACGCGATCCTGCCATTCTCAAGCCAATGCTCGATATTCGCGGCATTCAGATCTGCAACGCCTGGTTCAGCACATTTTTTGCGCAGGGTGACAAAGATGAGACCCTTGAGGGTTTTACGGCGCACATGAATTTTCTCTATGAAATGGGTGCCCGGGTGATCGGCTGTTCAGAGCAGAGTAAAAGTATTCAGGGCACAGCACGGGCAGTGTTCGATCACAAACCGGTGTTTAACGATGACGAGTGGCAGAGAACGGCGGAAGGCTACAATACGCTTGCCGACCTTGCCGCCGCGAAAGGGATGCGCGTTTGCCTGCACCACCATATGGGCACCGGCATTCAGACGCCCGCGGAAATCGACCGTTTCATGGCGCTCACGCATGACAATGTCGGTTTACTCTATGATACCGGCCACATCTATTATTCTGAAGGCTCACAGGACGTGATGCTGGCAGTGCTGAAAACCCATCTGCCGCGCATTTTCCACGTTCATCTGAAAGACGTGCGGGATGAGATTGTCGCAGAAGTGCGTGACCAGCACCTGTCGTTTCTGGACGGTGTGAAAAAGGGCACATTCACCGTTCCAGGCGACGGCGTGATTGATTTTAAACCGGTTTTCAAAATTCTTGATGACTACGGCTATCAAGGCTGGATGGTGGTTGAGGCTGAGCAGGATCCTGCGTTGGCCAATCCGTTCGAGTACGCGGTAAAGGCAAGAAAATATATTCGGGAGAATACCGGACTGTAAGACTATCATCCGCCCTGAAGAGAATGATCAGGCCCTGTGTAAGGCTGTGCCCTCATCGGATGCAGCCTGTTTTAGTGGCCAGCTCGCCCGCGCGTCGCCCCTGTCGCGGTGAATCTGTGAGTCATTTCATAAACCAATGAAATAAAAGCTGCATACATAACAAAAAAATGAAATTTTCCAACCATCTGATATCATAGCGTTCATTATCCAGCCACGTTTTCCGCAAATGAGCAGATGTCATGAGTAATAATCCCTCCCAACTTTCACTGCTGCAGGACGAGATTCGCCGTCGCTACGAAACGCTGAGCAAGCGTCTGAAGCAGGTGGCTCGTTATATCCTTGATAACAGTAACAGTATTGCTTTTGACACCGTGGCCTCTATTGCGCAGCAGGCCGACGTTCCGCCATCTACGCTGATTCGCTTTGCTAATGCATTTGGCTTCAGCGGTTTCAATGAAATGAAACAGGTTTTTCGTCAGCATCTGATGGAAGAGACCGTCAACTATACAGAACGAGCGCGGCTGTTTCGTCAGACAGCAGCGGACGATGCTGCGAATTCGCCCGAAAGTCCGGCTGAAATTCTCAATGTTTTCACCATGGTCAACAGTCAGGCCCTGCAGCAGCTGGCCATGCAGGTGAGCCCGGACCAGTTAGACAAAACCGTGCAGCTTCTGAACGAAGCCGAAAATGTCTACGTAATCGGCCTGCGGCGGTCGTTTAGCGTTGCCTCCTATCTAGTGTATGCCCTGCGCCATCTGGAACGCCGTGCCTTCCTGATTGACGGGCTGGGCGGCATGTTTACAGAACAGCTTAATCTGGTTACGCCCAAAGATGTGGTGATTGCCATCAGCTGTTCACCCTATGCAAGGGAGGCGGTAGAAGTGGTCGAGTTGGGGGCCAAACGCGGTGCCAGCTTAATCGCGATCACTGACAGCCAGGTCAGCCCACTTGCCGCCTTCAGTGACGTCTGTTTCGTTGTACGCGAAGCCCAGGTTGACGGTTTTCGCTCTCAGGTTGCCTCGCTGTGCCTGGCACAAACGCTGGCCGTATCCCTGGCGCTGGCGAATGCGCAGTCCGGTCAGCTCTCCTGACATGCCGCCAGCTGCGGCGGCACTGCTTACACGTCATACCTGAACACATGATACACGCGCCCTCAGTAAAGCCGGGAGCATGACGCCCCCGCGCGTCCCGGCGAGAAACGCCCTCTGCAGCGACAAAAACGCAGTCCTCAGGCTCAATGCTGGTCACTTAGGTGACCAGCTTTTTTTTATCGGCATATTTCCGTGATCTTATTCGCAGCTCCCGCGGAAAGTTTCGTTCTCTTCGCCCCGGCAGTATCCGCCATCTCGCCTTTTCATACGGCGTTCTCAGTTCGCCCGGAACCGTGCCCGGGGTAACTCATCAGGAGCCGCGATATCTCACTGGTGGCTCTGCTGAGGCTCAGCGGGAATAAGATCAGAGAGCGAACGGGCGCGTTCGGGAGAAGTGGAATGAATGATGCCCAGAGCCTGTGAGAGTTCCATAAAAAAGGGTTCATGATGAACATGAACCCCTTTGATCCCTTCCACTGGATCGGTCAACCGGGCCTTAAATGACCCGCATTAGCCCTCAGGCTGCCGTTTTGCTTTCAGCCGTGATTAACGTGACGGATAGCGATCGCTGTTGATCCAGGCATGATCCTGTTCCCAGCTGAATTTCCACAGGCGAACCGGCCCTGCCATAACGTTAAGGTAGTAATTGTTATAGCCAGCCAGGGTTGCTACAGGATGGTAACCGCGCGGTACGGTGACGACATCCCGGTTATAAACAGCCATGCACTCATCCAGAGAACGATCGTCCGTATAAACGCGCTGCATCGCGAAGCCCTGTTCGGGTTCAAAACGGTGGTAATAGGTTTCTTCCAGATAGGTTTCGTTCTCGCTGTTTTCCTGGTCGTGCTTGTGACTCGGATACGAACTGGTATTGCCCTCATCGGTAAACACTTCCACCACCAGCAAGCTATTTGCCGGTTCACTGTCCGGCAGAATGTTGTGCACAAGTCGCTGGTTGTGGCCTTTGCCGCGCCGCTCAACGCCGACATCTTCTGGCGCAATCAGTCGGGCGGGCAGGTTGTCGCCCTGCCCCGGTGCCTTGCAGACCGCCAGCTCAAGATCGCTGTCCGCTCTTACCGTCACTGCATCATCATGAGGGACATACACGGAATAAGGCGGCGTACGTTCAAACGGCGACATTCGCTTACCTAACCCCGGAAAGTTTGCATGACGCGTGCTAATCGAGGCCAGGCCTGCCACCAGCACCAGGCAAAGCTCGCTGTCACCGCTGGCCATGTCGAGCGTCTGTCCTTGTTTTAACAGGAAAGACTCGAAACCCACATAGCGCCAGCCCGCACTGTCTGGCGTTACCTGCTGTATGCGCCCCTGCTCATCGGGCTGTTTTACCTTTGAGAGTAATGACATCCGCCGTCTCCTAATCCATCGCCCTTTATCGTCAATACGCTGTCACTCAGCGCCCACTCAACCCAACGTCGGCATACTGAATTCAGAAACCGTTTGCTGGCCGCTCGGCCAACGGACGGTCGCTGTTTTCATGCGCGTATAAAAACGTACGCCGTCCGGACCGTGGACATTCAGTGCGCCAAACACCGAGCGCTTCCAGCCACCAAAACTGTGGAATGCCATTGGCACCGGCACGGGCACGTTGACGCCGACCATTCCGGCTTCGACGTTTTGGACAAATTCACGCGCCGTGTGACCATTACTGGTAAAAATGGCGCTGCCGTTGCCGAATTCGTGACTGTTAACCAGTTTCAGCGCACTGTCGTAATCCGGCGCGCGCATGATGCTCAGCACCGGGCCAAAGATTTCTTCACGCCAGATCACCATCTCTGGGGTTACGTGATCGAATAACGTTCCACCGACATAGTAGCCGTCCTCATAACCTGCAACCTTCTGGTGACGACCATCCACAACCAGCGTTGCCCCTTCCTGCTCGCCGATGTCGATATAACCCAGCACTTTCTTCTGATGGGCGGCCGAAACGACAGGCCCCATTTCATTCTCGTCACTGCCCTTACTCATGCCCGGCCCGACGCGTAATGCTTTAATCAGCGGCGTCAGGCGCGAAATCAGTTTATCGGCGGTGTCATCGCCTACTGCGACCACGACAGGCAACGCCATGCAGCGTTCACCCGCCGAGCCAAATGCGCCCCCCATGATGGCATTGACCGTGGCGTCCAGGTCAGCATCAGGCATGACGATAGCGTGGTTTTTGGCCGCGCCAAATGCCTGCACGCGTTTGCCGTGCGCGCTGGCCGTTTTGTAAATGTGCTCAGCCACACCCGACGAACCCACAAAGCTAACGGCCGCGATACGGGGATCTTTGTAAAGCTGTTCTGCATTCTCATTCGAACTGTGTACCACGTTGAAAACGCCATCCGGCAGGCCCGCTTCTTTCAGTAACTCCGCCATGCGCACGGCGGCAGACGGATCCAGCGCCGGGGGTTTAAGTACAAAGGTGTTGCCGCAGGCCAGGGCAATAGGGAACATCCACAGTGGCACCATGGCGGGGAAATTGAAGGGGGTAATCCCTGCAACCACGCCGACCGGCTGCATGAGCGAGTAGCTGTCTACGCCGCCGCCCACGTTAGGCGAGTTCTCCCCCTTAAGCAGGTGAGGAATGCCGCAGGCGAACTCAATCACCTCAATCCCGCGCGTCAGTTCACCCAACGCATCAGACCAGACTTTGCCGTGCTCGGACACGATCAGCGCCGCCAGCTCATCACGATGTTGTTCCATTAAGGCTTTAAAGTTGAACATCACGCGTGCGCGGCGAAGCGGGGCGGTTTTGGACCACGCAGGAAAGGCTGCATGCGCCACGTCGATTGCCTGGGCCACTTCGTCTGCGCTGCATTGGGTAAGTTCACGGATCACCTTGCCGGTTGCCGGATCGAACACAGGAATGGTTTCGTTGCTGGCACTGAACGTGGTTTTACCGCCAATAAAATTTCCTACGATAGTCATGATGTTGCCTCTTTGGTATGTACGGTTCCAGCAGGCAAAGCACAAGAAGTGGCATGCTGGCTGGGCAGGAAAAGCCAAAAGCATGCTGAGAAGCTATTACAATGGAATAAATTTTTCAAATAAATATTTTTGAAAAATTACTTTTTAGCGGGGCAGATCGCATTTTTGCATGTCGCTCTGAACGGCTCGCCAGCAATGGCTTTACATGACTTGTCTGGGGGGAAGTTAGTGCCTGTATGCTGTGACGACAAGCGCCAGCGTGAAGCCTGCACTGATGCGGTCGTCCCTTCCCGGTCAGGCGTCAAAATAAGCAGGGAGAGACAAAACACCGCCTTCCTTTTAAGTTTCATTAAATCGCATAGTGAAATGAACATTTCTTTTTGCGCGCCTCTTGCCCTCAGCCTGCCTTTGACAAGGTTCACTCTGCTGGCGCAACGCCCTTAAGCCAAACTGGTGCACGACAGTGGTGCAAAATCCCTCAACCACGGCCATTTTCTGAACCAATAATTTCCTGATTGCAAATCAGGAATCATGTGTTTCACAGCTTACCGCCTTTCCTGCATCGCAGGGTAACGGTCTATCTTTTTGATTATTAGCACTATTTATGAGATTCCTCGACACAACGCAAAACCTGGCCTGCTTTATGCAATATCGTCGGACCTCCCTGCACCCGAAAGAGATAATCATGTCTGACCCAAAAAACAGCGGCTTACTGTACGGACTGGACCAGCGAATCCCACCACTTCAGGCTTTCTTCAGCGCTTCACAGCATGTGCTGGCGGGCTTGGTTGGCATTATTACGCCCCCGTTGCTGATCGGCACGGCGCTGGGTCTGGATGCGTGGCTGCCTTATTTGATCAGCATGTCGCTCCTTGCCTCCGGCATCGGGACGTTTCTGCAGTCAAACCGGGTATGGGGCATAGGTGCCGGCATGATATGCATGCAGGGCACCAGTTTTGCCTTTCTTGGTGTGGCCATCTCCGGCGGCCTGTGGGTCAAAGCACAGGGCGGCAGTCCAGAAGACATCATGGCGATGCTGTTTGGCGTCAACTTTGTCGCGGCGCTGGTGCCGGTCATCGTCAGCCGCTTCATCGATACCTTAAAGCGGGTCTTTACGCCGGTGGTGACGGGGAGCGTGATTGCGCTGATTGGTATCAGCCTGATCAAAGTCAGTGTGATTAACTGGTGCGGCGGTGAGAAAGCCCAGGATTTTGCCAGCCTCAGTAACCTGGCGCTGGGTGCGTTAACGCTTGGCGTCATCGTTGTGCTGAGCTGCTCCGGTAACCGCTGGCTACGCCTTTCATCGGTCGTGGCCGGCATCGCAGCAGGCTGTATTGCCGCTGCCCTGAGTGGCAAATTTCAGGTTCACGATCTGGGCGAGAGCGTCTTTCGTTTACCCTCTCTGTTTCCGTTTGGCTTTCACTTCAACAGTACGCTTTTCATTCCGGTGGTGCTGGTCTCTCTGGTCTGCATCATCGAGGCGGTGGGCGATCTTACTGCTAACAGCCTGATTTCCGGTAAATCTATTACCGACAAGACCTTTAGCGCCCGTCTCAAGGGCGGCATTCTGGCAGACGGACTGAGCTGCATGATTGCGGCGATGCTGAGCGCCTTTCCCAACACCACCTTTGCGCAAAATAACGGCGTGATCCAGATGACGGGCGTGGCGAGTCGTTTTGTCGGCCGTTACGTCGGCGTCATTCTTATCCTGCTGGGGCTGTTTCCGCCTTTCAGCGAAGCGCTGCGTCAGATTCCCACACCGGTGCTGGGGGGAGCCACAATGGTGATGTTCGGCTGCGTCGTCACGGCGGGGATTCGCATCCTAAGTCAGGCTCCGCTAACGCGCAGGGAAATACTGATTGTCGGTCTGGCGTTTAGTTTCGGGCTGGGAATCGAATCCGTTCCCGCTTCGCTTTCCCATCTGCCGCCCATGTTTGAGAATCTGTTTGGCTCCGCGGCCACCACCGGCGGCCTGGTCGCCATTGTCCTGAATCTTCTCATTCCTGGCGCAGACAAGCCGGCACGTGAAGAAGTAGAAGAGGGCGAATCCGCACAGTCATTGTAAACCTGCCTCATTCACCCGCGACGCAGTCGTTGCGGGTGACCGCCTGTGCGCTCAGGCCCCCTGCCCTTGATGTCTCCGACAGCTTTCTCGCTGGATCCGCCCCAGAATCCTTTAACACCCAGACGGCAACACAGCAGGAAATCCGGCTTATTCCGCCATTTATCAGGTAAAAAACTCGCCTGATTTACCGTTTCCCTTAACAAATCAGACCGTTACTTTTCCTTCAACTACACTTTCATCAGTTATTTATGCGTAGAGATACAGAATGAACGCGTTACAGCAGGAAAAAATTGGACAAAATATCTTAATCAAACTCGCGATGCTGGTGATTATCCTTGCCGGGATAAGAGCGGCCTCCGACATTCTGGTCCCGTTACTTCTGGCGGCCTTTTTTGCCATCGTACTGAATCCGTTAGTCACGATACTGATGCGGCGCGGGCTGCGGCGGGGGTTGGCGATTACCCTGGTGATTACGGTGATTTTTATCGTGATTCTGCTGCTGGGAGCCATACTGGCAAGCTCGATGAGTGAGTTTTCCGACCTCTATCCTCAACTGCGCACCATCATGGAAAAGAAAATGGCGGTGGTTCAGCATCTGGCAGCCAGCATCCATCTCAATATCTCAACCGATGCCCTGGTTCAGCGCTTCGACCCTAATACCGTTATGAATCTGGCCAGTGTGGCGCTGAGTGGCTTTTCAGGCGCGATGACCAATACCGTGTTACTGATCCTCACCGTGGTCTTTATGCTGTTTGAGGTGCACCATCTGCCTTATAAAATGCGTAACTCGTTTGTGAACCCCAAAATTCGTATCGCCGGTTTACACAAGGCCTTAAAAGGGGTGACGCATTACCTGGCATTGAAGACGCTAATCAGCCTGATCACCGGCATCGCGGTCTGGCTGACGCTCTACCTGCTGGACGTGAAATTTGCGTTACTGTGGGGCGTGGTGGCCTTTATCCTTAACTTTATTCCCAATATCGGGCCGATTATTGCCGGTATTCCTCCTTTCCTGCAGGCGCTGCTGCTCAACAGCGTGTTTGACGCGGCAATGGTGGCGGCGCTGTTTACTGCCATTCACATGGTTTTCGGCAATATGCTTGAGCCACGCATCATGGGGCGCGGTCTGGGCTTATCAACATTGGTGGTGTTTCTGTCATTGATATTTTGGGGCTGGCTGCTGGGCCCGGTCGGCATGCTGCTGTCCGTTCCTCTGACCAGCATCACTAAAATTTTAATGGAAACTACCCCGGGCGGGAGCCGTCTGGCCATTATGCTGGGAACCGGCCGCCCCAAGCCTTCGCGGCTGTTAACCAAGTAAACGCTGCTGCACATGCTGCAGATGATCTCTCATCGCCGCCTGTGCAGCCTGCTCATCACCGGACGCAATTGCCTCGGCGATGCGCTGATGGTCCGCGTTCATTTCATCTGCAAAGGTATTGTCGGCATAATGACGTTCCAGCCGGCGGAAATGGGCGCTGTCGCGTTTGTTCCACAGATTTTCCATCATTTCCCGCAACAGATCATTGCCGCTCATCTCGCTAATCAGCAGATGAAAGCCTTTATCCTGCTCGATGAAAGCCGCGTCGTTTTCATTAAATGCCTGGAGCGCTGCGCTAAGGGACAGCAGCTGCTGACGCTGGGCCTCACTGCCGTTTCGCGCCGCCATGCCCGCCAGCATGCTCTCATAGGCTTCGCGCGCCTGTAGCAGATCCTGCAGGCTGAAGTTCTCGGTTTCTTTGCCTGCTGAAGGTTGCGGTAAGGTCTGAGCGACAAAAACCCCCGTACCGGTGTGGATGCTGACGTAACCCGTCATCTCCAGCGCTATCAGGGCTTCACGCACCGATGAACGACTGACGCCCAGTTGTCGGGCCAGTTCCCGTTCGGGCGGCAGCGCCCCGCCCGGCACGAAATCGCCGCCATGAATGCCCGCAATGATGGCATTAGCAATTTGCCGATAAAGCCGCTCAGTTTTCAGTACCGCTAACCCCATAACTCTCTCCTGTTGCAGGCCGCCTTTCGGGCATCAGATGATACGTATTTATATTGCTGCGATCCGGATCACGGCCTTAATTTACGCGCTATCTTACTCTTGGTCCAGCGGCCTGACCACTGGGCCACACGTCCACCAAGGAGCAATAATGGAACATACATGGCGCTGGTACGGCCCGAACGATCCTGTGTCACTTGACGATGCCCGCCAGGCAGGTGCAACAGGAATTGTCACAGCACTTCATCACATCCCTAACGGAGAAGTGTGGCCTGTAGCCGAAATCAAAGCGCGTCAGGCGCTGCTGGCGGAAAAAGGTCTTACCTGGTCAGTCGTTGAAAGCATTCCTGTGCACGAAACGATTAAGACCCAACGCGGCGATTATCAGCACTACATCGCCAATTATCAGCAGTCAATTCGCAACCTGGCAGCCTGCGGGATTGATACCGTATGCTATAACTTTATGCCGGTTCTTGACTGGACGCGTACCGATCTGGCCTGGGAACTGCCGGACGGCGCTAAGGCGCTGCGCTTTGATGCCGATGCCTTTGCCGCGTTTGAACTGCATCTGTTACAACGCCCCGGCGCGGAAAAAGATTACAGCGCCGCCGAACAACAGGCCGCCGCAACGCGTTTCGCCGCCATGACCGAGGAAGAGAAAGCCACGCTGGTGCGCAACATCATCGCAGGCTTACCCGGCGCAGAAGAGGGTTATACGCTCGAACAATTTCAGGCACAGCTGGCGCAATACGACGGTATTGATAAAGCCAGGCTGCGCGAGCATATGGCCACCTTTCTGCGCGCCATCGTGCCGGTGGCGGAAGAAGTCGGCATTAAGCTGGCCGTCCATCCTGATGATCCTCCCCGTCCAATTCTTGGTTTGCCGCGCATTATCTCCACGCAAGAGGACATGCAGTGGCTGAAAGAAACGGTAGACAGCCTGCATAACGGATTCTGTTTCTGTACCGGTTCCTACGGCGTACGTGAGGATAATGCCCTTATCGAGATGGCAGAAACCTATGCCGACCGCATTAACTTTGTGCACCTGCGGGCAACAAAGCGAGAAACGAACCCCAACAGCTTCCACGAGGCGGCCCATCTGACAGGCGATGTGGATATGGTTGGCGTCATCAAAGTGATCCTGGCCGAGGAGCAGCGTCGCCGTAGGGCGGGCGAACAGCGAGCCATCCCGATGCGCCCCGATCATGGTCACCAGATGCTGGATGACTTGCGTAAGCGCACCAATCCAGGCTATTCCGCGATTGGCCGCCTTAAAGGACTTGCAGAACTGCGCGGCGTCGAAGTCGCCCTGAAGCAGATCTATTTCCAGGACTAAACGTTGTTGCCCCGACGTCGTTATGCTGTCGGGGCACAGGGTAATTTAGACAGGTTGCTGTACTCATATTTATGGCGCGTCATCAGTTAGTCAGCCGCGCTTTCCAGGCAACAAGAGGGTTCTCATTCCTCTCCCTTCTGGCTGCCGTGTTTTGGATTACTCCTCCCACGGCTTCGCTGCACCCTTTTCAGGACACCCCCAAGCTCACCTTTTCCACGACCGGTTTACAGCCGCCATCAAACTAATGTGTGAGCATTCACTAATAGCATGAATTTTTTGTCAATTAATTGCCTGCCAGGTCGATAATTGACCATATCGGAGAATAAGGGATTTCCGACCGTTCACCAGCGGCGTGAACTGGCGTGCTATGCTGCATTAACCCTTAGCACCTCTCAAAACACGATCACGATTCAGAGGTTTTTACGGTGCCGCTAATAAAAAGAAAACATGAGCATGCCAAATCGCTCATTGTCCTCGCAGGACTATTGCCGCTGCTCCTGGGGTTGTTGTTCACGATAATTGATGCCAGAAAAACAGTAAAAGAACAGCAAATTGATACGGCCGCGACCTTACTGTCTCAGGCAGAAAAAATCAGCGATAACGCCTGGAGCATGATCGCCTGGCTGCGCCAGTATGAGTACCAACCCTGTGAAAAGATAGAAAATACGCTGCGGATTAATAGCACTCTCCATCCCTATTTTCGCGGTATCGGCAAACTGGAAAGTAACACGGTAAGCTGCTCTTCTGCCTACGGTAACAAGCCCGCTACGCTTAAAGCCATGATTGGCGTCGCCCCGCCCGTGACCGGCAAAGACTGGTGGAGCCTGTCCATCGCGGGTTCTTACATCGTGCCAGACCGACCTGCCGTGATATTTGTGCGCCAGCTGGCAGCTGGCAGAGCCCTCTGGGTGATGGTTGAAGGGCAGTATCTTATTGATTTTATGAGCGCGCTGGGCAGTACGCATCATTATCAGATAACCATGCGTTTTAGTAACGGTGCGCCAATCGTGTCAGGCGATCGTGAAATGGCCGACGACAGGTGGCTTAAGCCTCAGGTCTATCATGCCACCTCTTCCCGCTATAGCATCAAGGTCACCCTGATAGCGCCCGGTGCTGAGCTGGTTAAAACATGGACGCAGCTTCTTTTCGTGTTTATGCCGATGGCGGCGATTTTTTCCGTGCTGTTTATGATTCTTACCGCCTCCTGGCTTCGCAGACGTTTTTCCTGGGGAGATGAAATTCGTCGCGCCATTCAGTCCCGTCAGTTCAGCGTGCATTATCAACCTACCTACAGCTGCACGCTGCAACGTTGCACGGGCGCAGAAGCCCTGTTGCGCTGGACCCTGCCCAACGGTAACAGCGTGCGCCCGGACACCTTTATTACCGCCGCAGAAGCGGAAGGGATGATTATCCCGATTACCCATCATTTGATGGCGTTGATCGTTGAAGACACGCAAAGCTGGGCGCCTAACCCCGGCTTTCATCTGGCGATTAACGTGGCTGCCGAGCATCTTCAGCACCCGGATTTTGTTGACGATATGCTTAATTTTGCTGACAGGATGGCGAGAACCGAATTCAACATTACTCTGGAACTGACGGAGCGGAGCCTGATCAAAGAAGGGAGCCTTGTCGCGGCTAAGCTGGCGCAACTACGTCAGGCAGGCATGAAAGTCGCTATTGATGACTTTGGTACGGGGCACTGCTCTCTGAGTTACCTGCAAACCTTTACGCTGGACTACCTAAAAATCGATCAGGGTTTTATCAATGCCATCGAATCCCTGGAGGGGGAAACGCCGGTGCTGGACGCCATTATCAGTCTGAGCCATAAACTGAAGCTGCAGGTATTGGGAGAAGGCGTCGAAACGGCAATGCAGTTCCGCTATTTACAGCAGCATGGTGTCACCTTTATCCAGGGCTATTTTTACGCCAGGCCCATGGATAACCCCACGATCGTGGCGTGGATGAAACAATATGGTCATTTGCCGGTTGAGGTTGAAAACACCTGAGCCGCAACTTACTGACGCACGCGGCACAATGACGGCGAAGAAGCGCTAAATCAACGCGCTTTTCGCTGTGCTGCACGCTGCTTACTCGCCGCCCGCATTGCCACCGCAATGGCCTCTTCCTGCTGAATGACGTGCTCAACAGGCGCACTGGCGCGCTGATTCAGCCGTTGCAGCGTAGGCATCGACTGCTGCAACAGTTGCTGGCACTCCTCGTATTCCGAGCGTTGCTTACCTGTCACGGTCGATGTTTGTAATGCTTCGCTCAATTGAGCCAGGCGGTCAATCCAGTATTTCGTGCGGCAGCTAAGCCATCCAGAACTGAGCTGCGCCTCAGGAGACCGGGAAGCCGTGGGCACCTCAGAGGAATTCATTAATTTTCTTTCTACACTATCTATCTGCGCCACCCAAGGGCTCTGGCAAGTAAGGGGGGAGTTCCTTGGCATTCTTCCTCCAAATCAAGGTGAAAGAGTATTGCTGAAGGCGTTCTGATAGGCAAGCCTCAAACCTTAACCCGCCCAATCCTTAATCTTTATTAATAGCTTTAAGCCAGACGGCTGAGTGAGCTCAAACCGCAGCGCTCACTTAACACGCAAACGCGTGCAGAACCTGACTTTTTTTCGCTTCAGGGGCTGCTATAAACCACCGGTAAAATTGTTCGTTTTCAGGTCAAACATGACAAATATCACACAAAAACGTTATACTCTGCGGCCGATAAATCAGATAACAACAGTATTTGTTGTTTTGATGGATCGACAGATAATGCTGTTTTACGGCTATGCTTAAATTTCCTCAACGCAGCGGTCTGAACGCTGTTTTCGGTTCGCGCCGTTGAGGACTTTCATGTTCCATTACAGGGTAATTCTATGAAATTGCGTAGGAAGCGTGTAAAACCGATTGGGATAGATGATGTCACCATCATTGATGATTCCCGTTTACGTAAAGCCATTACCGCCGCCTCTTTGGGTAACGCCATGGAGTGGTTTGATTTTGGTGTTTATGGCTTTGTGGCTTATGCCTTAGGTAAGGTGTTTTTTCCGGATGCCTCTCCAGGGATTCAAATGATTGCCGCACTGGCAACCTTCTCCGTTCCTTTCCTGATTCGTCCTTTAGGCGGCCTGTTTTTCGGCATGCTGGGGGATAAATATGGTCGTCAGAAAATCCTGTCGATTACCATCGTCATTATGTCGGTCAGTACCTTCTGTATCGGCCTGATTCCCTCCTATGCCTCCATTGGCATCTGGGCGCCGGTTCTGCTGCTGTTGGCCAAAATGGCCCAGGGCTTCTCAGTCGGTGGGGAATATACCGGTGCCTCTATCTTTGTGGCCGAGTATTCGCCTGACCGTAAGCGCGGCTTTATGGGAAGCTGGCTGGACTTCGGTTCTATCGCCGGCTTCGTGCTGGGCGCGGGCGTCGTCGTCTTAATCTCTACCATCATCGGCGAAGAGAACTTCCTTGCGTGGGGATGGCGTCTTCCGTTCTTCCTGGCCCTGCCACTGGGTATTATTGGCCTGTATTTGCGCCATGCCCTGGAAGAAACCCCCGCGTTCCAGCAGCACGTCGACAAACTGGAACAAGGCGATCGCGAAGGCCTGCGTGACGGTCCGAAAGTCTCTTTCAAAGAAATCGCCACGAAACACTGGCGTAGCCTGCTAGCCTGTATCGGTCTGGTTATTGCAACCAACGTGACCTATTACATGTTGCTGACCTACATGCCAAGTTACCTGTCGCACAACCTGCACTACTCTGAAGATCATGGCGTGCTGATTATCATCGCCATCATGATGGGCATGCTGTTTGTCCAGCCCGTGATGGGGCTGCTGAGCGACCGCTTTGGCCGTCGTCCGTTTGTGATTATCGGCAGTATCGCCCTGATGATCTTCGCCATTCCGGCCTTCATGATGATCAACAGTGGCATGCTGGGAATGATTTTCGCAGGGTTGTTGCTGCTGGCCGTTATCCTTAATGCCTTTACCGGCGTGATGGCTTCGTCACTGCCTGCTATGTTTCCGACGCACATTCGCTACAGTGCATTAGCCAGCGCCTTCAACATATCGGTACTGATTGCAGGCCTGACGCCAACGTTAGCGGCCTGGCTGGTAGAATCGACCAACAACCTTTATATGCCCGCTTACTATCTGATGGTGGTTGCAGTCATTGGCCTGATTACCGGCCTCTACATGAAAGAGACGGCGAATAAGCCCCTGAAAGGTGCAACTCCCGCCGCCTCTGACATGGAAGAAGCGCGCGAAATTCTGCAGGAGCATCACGATAACATCGAGCAGAAAATCGAAGATATCGACGCCGAGATGGCCCGCCTGGAAGCCAAACGTAAAAATCTGGTTGAACAGCACCCAAATATCAACGAGTAACGCCCCTCTCTCCCGCCCCTGAGGCGGGAGAATCTTTTGCTGCCTCTGCACACCGCACACAAACCTTCATCGCCTGCACCTAATCGGAGTAGACTGTGCGTCTTATTTAAACTGGCTACGTGAGTGTCTATGTCTGATTTTTCCCTTACCCAACGTCCCAGAAGATTGCGCGCCAGCGCGTCAATGCGTGCAATGTTTCAGGAGTCCAGCCTTAGCCTGAACGATTTGGCCCTGCCCATTTTTGTTGAGGAAGGTGTTGATGACTATAAAGATATTCAGGCCATGCCTGGCGTAAGACGTATTCCTGAAAAACGTCTTGCCTATGAAATTGAACGTATCGCTAAGGCGGGCATTCGCTCGGTCATGACCTTCGGGATTTCCCATCATACCGACGCGACCGGCAGCGATGCGTGGAATGAAAACGGCCTGGTGGCGCGTATGTCGAAAATCTGCAAAGACACCGTGCCTGAAATGATCGTGATGTCGGATACCTGCTTCTGCGAATACACCAGCCACGGCCACTGTGGCGTGCTGTGTGACCACGGCGTCGATAACGATGCCACCCTGATCAATCTGGGCAAGCAGGCCGTTGTGGCGGCGGCGGCGGGGGCCGACTTTATCGCGCCTTCTGCCGCAATGGATGGCCAGGTTCAGGCGATACGCCAGGCGCTGGACGCCGCAGGCTTTACCCAGACAGCGATCATGTCTTATTCCACCAAGTTTGCATCATCCTTCTATGGCCCCTTCCGGGAAGCGGCAGGTACGGCCCTGAAAGGCGATCGTAAAACCTATCAGATGAACCCGATGAACCGTCGTGAGGCTATTCGCGAGTCGCTAATTGACGCGGCTGAAGGTGCCGATGCACTGATGGTTAAACCGGCCGGAGCCTATCTGGACATTCTGCGCGATATCCGCGAGCGCACCGAACTTCCGCTGGCGGCCTATCAGGTTAGTGGTGAGTACGCGATGATTAAATTCGCGGCCCAGGCGGGCGCCATCGATGAGCGTAATGTCGTGCTCGAAAGCCTTGGCGCGATCAAGCGGGCTGGCGCAGATTTGATTTTCAGCTATTTTGCACTTGAGTTGGCCGAGAACAACCTGCTCTGAGCCATGGCCCTTCTGCGACGGTGCCTGCACCCTCGCAGAAGGCGTTATTCCTGTCCGGTAAACGGGGAAATGAACGCGATGCTTATTGGCGTGAATTAATCACATCACTCATTATGCCCTCTATTCAGTAAACAAATAATACACAAATCGCAACGTAATATAATCTTTTAGCCTTTACTTCCACATCGCAGGAAATAACCATTCACTTCCTTAAGAATCTTTACGCATGTAATGTTTTGAGAAACACAGGATAATTTACAATCACCTTCGAAATTTAAGGGGGTGTTATGAATGAGAACAAATACAATGAGAGCGTGATTATTTCTGTTACTGACTGGATTAATAAGAATCTGGACCAGCGCTTAAGCATTGACGACATTGCTGAAAAGGCGGGTTATTCAAAATGGTATCTACAAAAGTTATTTTCCCGTTATCATAATGAAACGCTGGCCCATTACATCCGTAGAAAGAAATTAATTGCCTGTATTAATGATTTAAAATACAGCCATGCGCCCATTATCAGCCTGGCGGTTAAATACCACTTTGAAAGTCAGCAGTCTTTTACCCGCTCCTTCAAGCAGATGATGGGCTGTACGCCTAGCGTATGCCGTAAAAGCCAGCGACTGAACGTTACCGACAGCAACGCCCATCCTTGCAGCGTATGTAGTAAGGCTGAAAACCCCCCAAAAAAGAAGTTATTTAGCGGAATAAACGAAACCTTCGGGGTTGGTCATTTAGTCCGCTTGCTTTAACCGTGGCAGCAAAAAACTAGTTATCATCAGGCTTATAGTACTGTACGCCAATCTGGATCCGCTCGCGACCACTGGCAACGCGATGACGATTGGTATCCCGTAGGGAGTAAACACAACCGCAATATTCCTGCTGATAAAAACTCTCACGCTTACTGATTTCAATCATGCGTGCCGATCCGCCGCCTTTACGCCAGTTGAATTCCCAGTAGGACAGATCGGGATAATGTGCGGCAGCACGGACGCCGCAGTCGTTAATTTGCTGCATGTTCTTCCAGCGGGAAATCCCCAGTGAACTTGTGATCACCGGGAAACCATTTTCATGGGCGTACAGCGCCGTGCGCTCGAAACGCATATCGAAGCACATGGTGCAGCGCTCACCGCGCTCCGGTTCCCACTCCATCCCTTTGGCACGCTTAAACCAGTCGTCACGATCGTAGTCCGCATCGACAAACGGCACGCCAAACTTTTCGGCAAAGCGGATATTTTCGTCTTTGCGCAGCTCATACTCTTTAAGCGGATGGATGTTCGGATTATAGAAATAGATGGTGTATTCAATGCCGGATGCCAGCATCGCCTCCATGACTTCTCCCGAACAGGGCGCGCAGCAGGAGTGCAACAGCACTTTTTTATGGCCACCCGGTAAGGGTAGCGGTTGTCGCTCGTAGGGCTGAGACATAAGCACCTTCAATCAATGTAATCAAAAGCGCAGTGTAATGCCGGGGCGTGGATGTTGCAAAATTTCACGCTGACGGGCTGCCATTATCCCTGTCAGCCCGTCAGCGTTACTGCAACCTTTACCTCACCACTGAAGCGTTTTGCCCGCGTAGTCCAGATAATGGTGGCCGCCACGTCCCCGACTGGCGGTTAACTGCGTAACAATCCCATTGGCGCTTTCTTCAGGCGTGAGCGGTGCCGCATCGCCTCCCATATCCGTTTTGACCCAGCCGGGATGCAGGGTTAGTAGCGTGCCGTTTTGCGCCGCCACCGGTCTGGCCAGCGAACGCGTGAGCATATTAAGAGCCGCTTTGCTGGCTGAGTAAAGTGGCGCTTCTGCATGTCGATTCTCATTCAGGCTGGCAAGTTGAGATGAGGTTAACGCCAGTACGCCGTGTTGCTGGTTCAGTAACGGCAGCAAAATTTCTGCGGTTCGTATCGGCGCAACGGCATTGGTCATAAACAGCTGGATTAGCTCAGCATCGTTGCTCTCTGACAGCTTCTGATGCGCAGGCCCGTAAATGCCGGCGTTGATCAGAATCGCGTCAAAAGGCGGCCCGCTCAGCCCAACCGCAAATTGCTTGACCGCCTCGGTCTGCGTCATATCGAGCCGACGCCAGTCAACCTGCGGGATTTCCCCCTGCGGGGGGACTTCACTGCGATGGGTTGCCGTGACCTGCCAGTTGTTGGCCGCAAACGCCTTGACGACCGCCAGTCCTATGCCACGTGATGCACCAATCACTAACGCTTTGCCTTGATAAGCCATAGAGTTTCCTCGTTGATAAACGCAGTAAACAGCGTAGATACGTATTGGCAAACACACTGCATCATCAATGCTATTTTGCATTCAGACAGCATTGATGGGGCAGTGAATACGTACGGACAGAGGTGTTGCTGTATTATTCAATTTGCTGGTCTGGCGGGGATGAATGGTCACCTTCACGACTTTTCTCAACGCTCTGCGGATGGTCTTCGCCCATTGACAGTGCAGTTGCGCTGGCAGGATCAAACAGTGAGAAGCTTTCAATCTGATCCACCATGATGACTTTTCGAAATGCCATCGCGTTTTTCGGCTCAGAATCCAGTGTGATGTCGTGCTCGGCATACCAACTGCTGTAGTTGTGCTCGACCGACAGTTTCAGCGTATGGCTGTCGCGGTAGCCGCTCAGCATCGGGATGAGCACGATATTGGCCGTGCGCTCATATTCAAAGGTGGCAGCGTGTACCATGCCGATATAAATACGACGGGATTTTAAGGTGATCCACGCCAGCTCTCCTTCTTCCATGCACTGGAACAGCATCTGTTCAACACCATTGGATCGTGAAAGCTTCTGATAAAGATCTTTGCGACCTGACACGTTCAGTTGTGCGCTGCCTGCCCAGTTTGACCGGTAGAGACAGAACAGGATGGCAAAGCCCAGCATGATTACCACTGGGGCCTGAATACCGAGAAAACTCCAGTTCATGAACTTCATTTGCAGTTGCAAATGATCGCCAGGAAACGCATACAGGAAATTGGAAACGCTTGAAATAATAAACAAGATAAACCAGATAAGGGCGGTGACGAAAACGCCCTGCAGTACAAAAATACAGCCGTAAAGTGCGACAAGAAAATAGACATCCCATCCTGAAGAACGACGCATTTTGAAACGGCTGGACAGATCCCGGCTGGTGTACCAATAACCACTCACCATCAGTACCATAAAAATTGCGGTTCCCACCTCAAACTCCCTTTAAGGTATTGACGTGCCGATTGAAATCTTCCTTTACTTCATCACTGAGAATATTGACGGCAGCATTGCCATTTTCATCAATAATTATGCGCTCACCATCCGCAATGGAGTCGTTTATGTCCTGGCGGCTCATTATCTGCAGGAATTTATCCGGGCTGGCGAACAAAGAACGAACGAAGCTAATCATGATGTGTCACTTAACGAGTCAAAAAAGCAAGTATGTGACTGAATCGTGTTTACTGCCATTTTATTGCCGGTAAACATTCTTAAAAGTCACTTTAGCGAAGCGGTAGTCAGCCATAATTTTTTCTGCATGTAAAAGGCCGCCGTTTTTAAAAAATCACGCCAGAAACAGGTTATTTTAACGCTGAATTTTCCCCTGCGCGGCCACCGCTGATTTTTGCTTTACCTCACTCATTGAGGTTCAAAACGCGACCTGAAAAACCGATCGTCTTTGACTGGCCCTCAGCATGGCGAGTAATGTCTCCGCACCGTTCAGGCCACTCAGGCCTTGTCCTCAGACCTCGTAGCGCAACGGCCTTAACCGCGCTGACCGGGTCCGCGCCGTGCTGAACCGTTTTCTTCACCTGCATCACATTTCCCGCCGATTTTGTTGCCCCAATGTGATGCAGGTTTCAAATATGTTGCACCCTAATTGCGCCAGATTGATGGACGGGCTATTCACTCCTCTCACTCCCTTTACTGAATCCTCTGACGTGCGGCTTATTTTCATGCACCTCAGAAATATGGCATGCATTGTGCTTGTTACCTGACTAACAACGCAGCGGACAATGACAGCCAGGTAACATTGAGGACAACATGAGCGCGAACGAAGCCCTGTTCAAAAAAATCGAAGCCGCTTTTAGCCTGCAAACGCCAAGCGAAAAGCGGATTAGTTCGTGGCTGTTAAGTCATCCCGAGCAAATTCCGTTTGAAACGGCTGACAGCATCGCCCAGGCGACCGGTACCAGCGGTATAACCGTAGGGCGTTACCTGCGTAAGCTGGGGTTTAAAAACCTTGATGATGTGAAAAACCTGCTGCGCGACGTCCCCAATACGCCCTACAAGCAATGGGGCGTTATTGACCGTCTTGATTCCTGGGAGCAGCAACGCACCCTGCCCGACCTGTCCAGCCAGTCCCTGCAGATGGAGCTGGATGCCATTCGCTATGTCTATCAGCTGGCCCAAACGGATACTTTCCGCCATATCAGCCAGCAAATCGCGGATGCCGACACGGTCATCGTGCTGGGTATTCAGTCTACACGCGGCATTGCCAACACCTTTTTCAGTCATCTGGAATATTTGCGCCCGCGCGTTACCTACGCCGATGGCAGCTCAGGCAGCTGGCTGGAGTCGCTGAATTCCGAGTCTTCAAGGCCTTACGTCATTCTTACCGATACCCGGGCCTATTCCACCGTAGCAAGGCAGTTTTGCCGGATTGCCACCGAGCGCCAGGTCGCGATGGCGCTCGTCACCGATATCTGGTGCCCATGGGCGCGTGATTACCCGGTTGATCTGCTTCAGGTAAAAACGGATACCGCCAATTTCTGGGACTCTCTTGCGCCCATTAGTTGCCTTTTCAACCTGCTGCTGTCTGCCATCGTGGAACGACTTGGCCCGGCGCTTTCTGAGCGTCTGGCACAGAACCGACTGTTGCAGCAGGAATTTGGCCAGTTTGAACATTAACAAAACAGGGATTACAGCATGATGCAGGAAACAGAGTTGGTCGATATTGCAGCGGCCTTTCCCGCGCTCACTATCGACCTGAAATATGCCACCGCCGATAACATCACGGGACAGCCCATCTACAGCGTCGCCCGCTGTCTGCTGCACCCCGATGCGGTCAGCGCGCTGGCGAAAAGCATCGCTATCGCAAAAGTGGCCGGATTGAGTCTGCTGGTGCTGGACGCCTATCGCCCGCAAAAAGCCCAGGAGCTGCTGTGGCACGCCTGCCCCGATCAGAATTACGTGGTGCCTTTATCGCAAGGATCCAACCATAGTCGTGGTACCGCCATTGACGTCACGCTGGTCGATGCCGAAGGTCAGATCCTGGATATGGGTACCGGATTCGATGAAATGCAGGCGTTGTCCCATCCCTATCATCCCGACGTACCGCTAACGGCTCAACGTAACAGGCTGCTGCTTAATGCCGTGATGTTTGGCGGCGGCTTCACTGGCATTGCCACGGAATGGTGGCATTTCGAATTACCGGAAGCGGCCCGTTATCCGCTGCTCAATGATGTTTTTACCTGCATATCCCCAGCCCAGACTGACGGAGTATTACCATGAAAATGACGCACACAGCACCCGGCTATTTTCGCCCTTTGTTACTGGCCATGACCCTTGCTGCCACCACGACATCCGTCCTGGCGGCGGTTCCCAAAGACATGTTGGTGATAGGTAAAGCTGCCGATCCCCAGACGCTTGATCCTGCCGTGACTATCGATAATAACGACTGGACCGTTACCTATCCTGCCTACCAACGATTGATCAAATACAAAACCGAGGACGGGAAGGGTTCGACAGACGTTGAAGGCGATCTGGCAGAAAGCTGGCAGAGCAGCGAGGACGGAAAGGTGTGGACGTTTAAATTACGTCCCGGCGCCGCGTTTGCGGATGGGTCAGCCGTTAACGCGGAGGCCGTTAAGCTGTCGTTTGAGCGCCTGCTGCGCATTAAGCAGGGGCCTTCAGAAGCGTTCCCGTCCGATCTCAACGTTGAGATCGTGGACCCGCTTACCGTGCGCTTCACACTGAAGACGCCGTTTGCGCCTTTCCTTTACACTCTCGCTAACGACGGCGCTTCCATCATCAACCCTGCCGTGCTGAAAGCGAATGCCGCTGACGACGCGCGCAGTTATTTGGCCGACCATACCGCGGGCTCTGGCGCCTACATGCTGCAGCGCTGGCAGAAAGGTCAGCAGCTCGTGCTGGTGCCGAATCCACATTTCTCCGGACCTAAGCCTGCCTTTAAGCGCGTGTCCGTAAAGATTATCAGTGAAAGTTCGGCCCGACGCCTGCAGCTGGCAAAAGGTGATGTGGACATTGCGGACGCCCTGCCGATGGACCAGTTTGCCGCCCTGAAAAAGCAAAATGAGGTGGCAGTGCGGGATTATCCCGCTCTGCGCGTGACCTATCTCTATCTCAACAACAGTAAACCGCCTCTGAACCAGCCCGATTTGCGCAGAGCGATCTCCTGGGCCACCGATTATCAGGGAATGGTGCAGGGCATTCTGGGCGGCAACGGTAAACAGATGCGTGGACCGATTCCGGAAGGCATGTGGGGCTACGATGCCAAGGCCATGCAGTACAGCTTTAATCTTGCGAAAGCCAAAGCGGAGATGGATAAAGTGGCCACTAAACCGCAGTCGCTGTCGTTCCTCTATTCTGACAACGATCCCAACTGGGAGCCGATTGCCCTGTCGATGCAGGCCAACCTTCAGGCTATTGGCATCAATGTGAAGCTGGAAAAACTGGCCAACGCCACCATGCGTGAGCGCATCGGTAAAGCAGACTATGACATCGCGATTGGTAACTGGAGCCCGGACTTCGCCGATCCCTACATGTTTATGAATTACTGGTTTGCGTCAGACAAAAAAGGCCTGCCGGGTAACCGCTCCTTTTATTCCAACCCTGAAGTCGATGCGCTGCTGAAAAAAGCGGTATCGACCACGAATCAGGCTGAGCGGACTGCCGATTACCAGCAAGCGCAAAATATCGTGATTAACGATGCAGCTTACGTTTACTTATTCCAGAAAAATTATCAGGTTGCGATGAACAAATCGGTTAAAGGCTACGTGTTTAACCCGATGCTCGAGCAAATATTTAACATCGCCACCATGCATAAAGAATAACACCGCTCACGCCCGTTCATGCAGGGCCTGCCTGGCCCTGCTGAGGAAGACATGATGAGTTACTGGAGTTTATTAAGACAGCGTAGCTGGGGACTACTGTTGGTGGTCGCCGGCGTCTGCGTCATTACATTTATTATTTCGCATCTTATTCCCGGGGATCCTGCCAGGCTGCTGGCGGGCGACCGCGCCAGTGATGAAATCGTCCAGCACATCCGTCAGCAGTTGGGGCTGGATTTACCGTTATGGCAACAATTTATCCGTTATGTGGAGCAGCTGTTACATGGCGACCTGGGCACCTCTATCCGGACAGGTCGCCCGGTCCTGGACGATCTGCGGGCGTTTTTTCCCGCGACTCTGGAACTGGCCTTTTGTGCCCTGACCATCGCCCTGCTCGTTGGCGTGCCGCTGGGCGTGCTCTCTGCGGTGTATCGTAACCGCTGGCTCGATCATCTGGTTCGTCTGCTGGCGCTGACCGGGATTTCCACACCGGCCTTCTGGCTGGGCCTGGGGGCGATCGTGCTGTTCTATGGCAAGTTAAACCTGCTGCCCGGCGGCGGACGGCTGGATGACTGGCTCGATCCCCCTGCGCGCGTTACCGGCTTCTATCTGATCGATGCCCTGCTGGAAGGCAACATCGAAGTCTTCTTTAATGCGCTTCAGCATCTGATCCTGCCTGCCACCACCCTGGCCTTTGTTCACCTTGGCATTGTGGCGCGCCAGATTCGCTCGGCCATGCTGGAGCAGTTGAGCGAAGACTATATTCGTACCGCGCTGGCCAGCGGGCTGCCGAAATGGACTATCGTCGTGCGCTATGCCCTGCCCAATGCCCTGATTCCCTCCGTAACCGTACTGGGCCTGGCATTAGGCGACCTGCTGTATGGTGCAGTATTAACCGAAACCGTGTTTGCCTGGCCAGGTATGGGCGCGTATGTGGTGTCTTCTATTCAGGCGCTTGATTTCCCGGCGGTGATGGGCTTCGCCATCGTGGTTTCCTTTGCTTACGTGCTGGTAAACCTGTTCGTGGATCTTCTTTATCTGTGGATTGACCCGCGAATGGGTCGGGGAGCGTAGAACATGATGATAACGCAAGAGCAGCCCGCCGTGCGTCAGGTAAAACCCAGCCTGTTCGCCTGGAAACGCCGCCTGTGGATGCTAAGTAAAAGCCCTCTGACCCTGTTGGGTGCCGCCATCATCACGCTGATGCTGGGATTAATGGTGTTTTCACCGTGGATTGTGCCGCACGATCCCAACGCCATTAGCCTGACCGATCGCCTCCAGCCACCCAGTGCCGCGCACTGGTTCGGGACTGATGAGGTGGGGCGGGATCTGTTCAGCCGTGTCCTGGTGGGGAGCCAGCAGTCGGTCGCGGCAGGGCTGGCGGTCGTGCTGCTGGCAGGCATAAGCGGCTCGTTACTGGGCTGTCTGTCCGGCGTATTAGGTGGCCGCAGCGATGCGATAATTATGCGCCTGATGGACATCATGCTGTCTATTCCTTCTCTGGTACTGACCATGGCGCTGGCTGCCGCGCTGGGGCCGAGCCTGTTCAACGCCATGCTGGCTATCGCCATTGTGCGCATCCCTTTCTATGTCCGGCTGGCGCGCGGTCAGACGTTAATCGTCAAACAGCATACCTTTGTTGAAGCGGCAAAAACGTTCGGTGCTTCGCGCTGGCACCTGATTAGCTGGCATATCCTGCGCAATGCTCTGCCGCCCTTGGTGGTGCAGGCCTCCCTGGATATTGGCAGCGCCATTTTGATGGCGGCCACGTTGGGTTTTATCGGGCTGGGCGCTCAGCAACCGACGGCGGAATGGGGGGCAATGGTGGCTAACGGACGTAACTATGTTCTTGACCAGTGGTGGTACTGCACCTTTCCCGGGGCCGCGATTTTGATCACAGCGGTGGGATTCAATCTGTTTGGCGATGGCATCCAGGACCTGCTGGACCCCAAAGCGGGAGGACGTAACTGATGCAAGAAAGAATTCTGACGATCGAGGATTTACGTCTCAGCTTCCCGGTTTATCAGGGAGAGGTGAATGTGCTGAATAGCGTATCAATGCACATCAATCGCGGCGAGATTGTGGGCGTTGTCGGCGAATCAGGTTCGGGGAAATCCGTCACCGCCATGCTGGCGATGCGGCTCATTCCGGAACACAGCTATCACATCAAAGGCGGCAGGCTGGAGCTGGCGGGTCAGGATGTCCTCGCCGCCAGTGAAGTGGACATGCGCAAAATGCGCGGCAATCGTGTTGCCATGATTTTTCAGGAGCCCATGACCGCGCTGAATCCGACCCGCCGCATTGGCAAACAGATGGTCGATGTGATCAGACAGCATCGTCCTCTGTCTGTCCGTGAGGCAAAAGCCCGGGCGCTTACGCTGCTGGGCGATATGCAAATTGCGGATGCGAAGAACGTTATGGAGCGCTATCCCTTTGAACTGTCAGGCGGAATGCGTCAGCGCGTCATGATTGCCCTGGCCTTTTCCTGTGAGCCAGACCTGCTGATTGCGGATGAACCCACGACCGCACTGGATGTTACCGTTCAGCGGCAGGTACTGCGCCTGTTGAAACAAAAAGCCGAAGCGACCGGCACCGCCGTGCTGTTTATCAGTCACGATATGGCTGTGGTTTCACAGCTGTGCGATCGGATCTACGTTATGTATGCCGGGTCCGTCATTGAAAGCGGCGTCACTGAAACCGTGCTGCGTTCACCACGCCATCCCTATTCCATTGGTCTGCTGGCCTGCTCGCCTGACGCGATTGAACCGCGTGCTCCGCTGGCATCCATTTCCGGCACCGTGCCTAATCTGGCCTGTTTACCCGCAGGCTGTGCCTTTCGCGATCGCTGTTTTGCGGCAGGAGAACGCTGCACCACCACGCCGCGCTTGCATACTACCGACAACGCCGCGCAGCAGGTTGCCTGCTGGTATCCACAACAGGAGGCGCAGCATGTCTGACGCTCTGCTTACGCTGCAAAACGTACATGTCACCTTCCCGGCCAAAAAGAACTGGCGCGGCAAAGTCATGGAACAGGTCCATGCGCTGAATGGCCTGGATATGGAGGTCAGACAGGGAGAAACGCTGGGGATTGTTGGCGAATCCGGCTGTGGAAAAAGCACCCTGGCGAAACTGTTGATGGGCATGCTCAGCCCAACCTCAGGCCAGCTCGAACTGGCAACAGCGCCTGCCGATAACCGGGGACGTCGCATGCAAATGGTGTTTCAGGATCCGCTCTCTTCACTCGACCCCCGCCTGCCCGTCTGGCGCATTATCACCGAGCCGGTGTGGATTCAGTCGCGTGCTTCAGAAAAAACGCGGCGCGCGTTGGCGGAATCACTGGCTCACCAGGTCAGTATTCGCCCCGAATATCTGGACCGTCCGCCGCATGCGTTTTCCGGCGGCCAGCGTCAGCGCATCGCGATTGCCCGGGCCCTGTCATCGCAGCCCGATATTATCGTGCTGGATGAACCGACCTCGGCACTGGATATTTCTGTTCAGGCGCAGATTCTGAATCTGCTGGTAGAACTGCAAAAACAGCAAAACCTGACCTATATCCTGATATCGCACAACGTGTCGGTCGTGCGCCATATGAGCGATCGCGTTGCAGTCATGTATCTGGGACAAATTGTGGAGCTGGGTGAAACACAGCGCGTCCTTGACGCCCCGCAACATCCTTATACCCAGCTACTGATGGCGTCCGTGCCGCGCATCGGCGCAGTGTTGGATGGCGCGCCGCTGAACACCGAGCTACCGGGTAACCGCCACCTGCCAACGGGATGCTATTTCCGCGACCGCTGTCCGCAAGCCACCAGCGGCTGCGAGGCGCCTCAGTTACTTCTGTCGCAGGAAAAAGGCAGCGCGGTGCGATGCTGGCAGGCACAAAACCGGGGTCAGGCATAAGCCACAACGAGAACAGATGGCCCAGGCAACGCCTGCGCCATTGAGCGATAACGCATGCAGGATAACGATCAAAATGAAAATTATTGTACTCGGCAGTGGTGTCGTGGGCGTAACAACCGCCTGGTATCTGCAGCAGGCCGGACATCAGGTGACCGTGATTGATAAAGAAGCCGGTCCGGCATTAGGCACCAGCGCGGCCAATGCCGGGCAAATTTCCCCAGGCTATGCCGCGCCCTGGGCCGCGCCGGGCGTTCCCTTAAAGGCGGTGAAATGGATGGTACAGCGTCATGCTCCCCTTTCCGTGCGCCCGGATGGCTCACGTTTTCAGCTTGCCTGGATGATGCAAATGCTGAAAAACTGCAATCCGCAGAGTTACGCCGAAAATAAGGCCAGAATGGTCAGGCTGGCAGAGTACAGCCGGGACTGCATCAGAGCACTGCGGGCCAGCACGGGCATTGAATATGAAGGGCGTCAGGGCGGCACGCTGCAGCTGTTTCGCACCGCTCAGCAGTTTGACAATGCGGCACGCGATATCGCCGTGTTGCAGGACGCCGGCGTTCCTTATCAACTGCTGGAAGCCTCACAACTGGCCGAGGTTGAACCGGCGCTGGCGGCGGTTAAGCATAAGCTGACCGGCGGGCTGCGACTGCCTAATGACGAAACCGGCGATTGCCAGTTATTTACCCAGCGGCTTGCGGCAATGGCGCGCGAGGCGGGCGTCGACTTTCGCTTTAACACAACCGTGGATGCGCTGCTGACACAGGGAGACAGGATCAGCAGTATGACCTGTGGCAGCGAAACGCTGACGGCGGACGGATACGTCATGGCGCTGGGTTCGTACTCCACGCCATTACTCCGGCCACTCATGTCTGTTCCGGTTTACCCACTCAAAGGCTACTCGCTGACGATCCCCATTGCCGATGCGTCAGCCGCGCCGGTGTCCACGGTGCTGGATGAAACCTACAAAATTGCCATTACGCGCTTTGATGATCGCATTCGCGTGGGCGGTATGGCGGAAATTGTGGGATACAGCAACACCCTGCTGCCTGCCAGACGGCAAACACTCGAAATGGTAGTGAACGACCTTTATCCCCGTGGCGGTCGCGTTGAGCAGGCAACCTTCTGGACCGGGTTACGTCCCATGACGCCTGACGGCACGCCCATCGTCGGCCATACACATTTCAGCAACCTGTGGCTGAATACCGGCCACGGTACGCTGGGCTGGACGATGGCCTGCGGCTCCGGCCAGCTGTTGAGTGATGTGATTTCAGGCAAACCGCCCGAGATTGCCCATGCGGACTATGCGGTTTCGCGTTATGCCTGAGTGCAGGGCGAGATGGCGACCTTACAGCGCCTGGGCGCAGGCCCAGGCCGAACTCCAGGCCCACTGGAAATTATAGCCGCCGAGCCAGCCAGTCACGTCCACCACCTCACCGATAAAATACAGCCCCGGTACGTCCCGCGCTTCCATCGTCTTCGATGACAGTTGAGTAGTATCAACGCCACCGAGGGTCACTTCGGCGGTGCGATAACCTTCGGTGCCGTTAGGCTGAACCTGCCAGCCATGCAGCGTCTGCACCAGCTCTGTTTGCTGCTTGCGGTTAAGTTGCTTCAGCGTCACATCCGGCACGACGTTCATATCCTGTAGGACCTCCACCAGGCGCTTAGGCAGAATTTTCGCCAGGCTGTTTTTCAGGCTCAGATTCGGATGCGCCTCACGTTGAATCGTCAGGAAATCCTCAAGACGGGTGGCCGGAGAGAGGTCCACAGTGAGGTATTCGCCCGGCTGCCAGTAGCTGGAAATCTGCAACACTGCCGGGCCGGACAGGCCGCGGTGGGTGAACAACATCGCCTCTTTGAACAGGGTGCCGTCTTTTGCCGCAATGGTCGTATCCAGCGCAACGCCTGACAGCGTCTGCAACTGTTCCAGGAGTGGTTTATGTAAGGTAAAGGGCACCAGCGCCGCGCGCGTGGGCAGCACCTTCAGCCCAAACTGCTCAGCAATTTTATAGCCAAACGGTGATGCACCCAGGCCCGGCATGGAAAGGCCGCCACTGGCAATGACCAGCTTCTCAGCCTGAACCGCGCTGCCGTTGAGCTGCAGGCTGTAGCCCGCATCATCCCGGGTTACGCTCAGTATTTCGCTGCGCAGCCGAACGGTGACACCACCTTTGTCACATTCGGCCATTAATAAATCGACCACCTGCTGGGCAGAATCATCGCAAAACAGCTGCCCCAGGGTTTTCTCATGCCAGGCGATACCGTGGCGATTCACCAGATCGATAAAATCCCATTGGGTATAGCGCGCGAGGGCCGACTTACAAAAGTGGGGATTATTCGACAGGTAGGCGGCCGGTTCAGTGTAGAGATTGGTGAAATTGCAGCGCCCACCGCCAGACATCAAAATCTTGCGTCCCGGCTTCTTGCCGTTATCCAGCAGTAACACGCGGCGACCACGCTGTCCGGCCTGCGCAGCACAAAAAAGCCCGGCAGCGCCTGCCCCAATTACGATAACGTCAAACTGTTCCACTGCTTTTGCCCACCAGGTAAGAGAGGGGCAGATTGTAGTGATCTGCTCCTGTGGATGCCAGTGTCAAAATTTTGCCGTAAATATGTCACAATGTAACCAGCTAATTTTTATAGCTTTTGTATCTGTTCACCGGGTTAATTGACACTTTTAGTCCAAATCATGACTATATTTTCCTTTCCCAGACAGCATGTTGTCGCGGATAATGCGCCGCGTTCATGTCCTCCAAAAATGGCGTAACGTCTATGCTACATCTGTTTGCTGGTCTAGATCTTAGCACCGGCCTGTTACTGATACTTGCTCTGCTGTTTGTATTGTTTTACGAAGCAATTAACGGCTTTCATGATACGGCCAACGCGGTTGCGACGGTCATCTACACCCGTGCCATGCGGGCGCAGCTTGCCGTTTTAATGGCAGGCGTCTTCAACTTCTTTGGTGTATTGCTCGGCGGATTAAGCGTGGCTTACGCTATCGTGCATATGCTGCCTACCGATCTGCTGCTGAATGTCGGATCGGCCCACGGTCTCGCCATGGTCTTTTCCATGCTGCTGGCGGCGATTATCTGGAACCTGGGTACCTGGTATTTGGGCCTGCCCGCCTCCAGTTCCCATACCTTAATCGGCGCGATTATCGGCATTGGCCTGACGAACGCGTTGATGAGCGGCACATCGGTCGTTGATGCGCTTAACATCCCGAAAGTGCTGAATATTTTCCTGTCTCTGATTCTTTCCCCTATTGTCGGACTGGTGATAGCGGGCAGCCTAATCTTTCTTCTCCGCCGTTACTGGAGTAACACCAAAAAGCGTGCGCGTATTCATATGACGCCCGCCGATCGCGAGAAGATTGATGGCAAGAAAAAACCGCCTTTCTGGACGCGCACGGCACTGATTATCTCCGCCATTGGTGTCAGTTATTCACACGGTGCGAACGACGGGCAGAAAGGCATTGGCCTGATCATGCTGGTTCTGATAGGCGTTGCGCCAGCCGGCTTCGTGGTGAATATGAACGCATCGGGTTATGACATTACGCGTACACGGGACGCGGTCAATCATCTTGAGCAGTATTATCAACAGCACCAGGCCTCACTGAACCACATCATCGAGATGGCGCCGCCTAAGCTGCCTACGCCGGAAGAAGTGGCGCCGGTATCATCAACAGAGTTTCATTGCGACAGTGCACGTGCGCTGCAGGCCGTGCAACGTGCTCAGTTGCTGCTGAACAACCTGCAAAGCTACAGCGATCTGTCCGTCGAGCAGCGTAGTCAGATGCGTCGCCTGCTGCTGTGTATTTCCGACACCGCCGATAAAGCGGCGAAGCTGCCGGAAACCTCTCCAGACGATAAACGTTTCCTGGGCAAGCTCAAAGGCGATCTGTTGAACACCATTGAGTACGCGCCGGTATGGATCATCATGGCGGTTGCGCTGGCATTAGGCGTCGGCACCATGATCGGCTGGCGTCGCGTGGCCACCACCATCGGTGAGAAAATTGGTAAGAAGGGCATGACCTATGCGCAGGGCATGTCTGCGCAGGTGACGGCGGCCGTGTCGATAGGCATTGCCAGCTACACCGGCATGCCGGTCTCCACCACGCACATCCTCTCTTCTTCCGTTGCCGGCACCATGCTGGTTGACGGCGGCGGCTTGCAGAGCAAAACCATCAAAAACATCGCCATGGCGTGGGTATTTACCCTGCCGGTCTGTATTTTGTTATCGGGTTCGCTCTACTGGATAGCGCTGAAACTCATCTGATTCGGCGGCATACCAGGGCGACTTCGGTCGCCCTTTTTAATGCCAGATTGCCAGCGCAATCAGGCTGATAATCACCAATCCACACAGTGAACTGGTTAAGATAAACAGACCTCTCACCCGCTCACACCGGCGAATGAATTCGTCGTCATGATGATCAAGATAGCGCCTTGCCCAGATGTAACGCACCAGCCGCACCTGCTTGCCGGGCTGACCATGGGATGTGAAAAACCCCGCGCCATCAACATACTGATAAAGCAGCGGATCACAGCCACGCAGAACCACCAACAGCGCACGCAGCGATGAGAAATAGCGCGCCATATTCACAATACATACCACACAAAGAGCCCAAAAAAGCGCGATAGTGCTGATCATGTCATCCTCCTTACCGGCACCGCAGCAGGGTGCTGAGCGCGCACCCTGTTGAACAGTCCCTGCAGAATTAGCCAACAACCCCGTAAAGCGATTTGTAGTTTTATTTTGAATCATCAGAAAAGTAGCAACCGTGTGACGCAGGCTGCTTTTTCCAGTTTAGGAGAAATGTTCAATTTTTTACCAGCGAGGATTTTCGTTTTATACGAGTAAAAATCGTTCATCATTGATCTTATTCACAACCCAGGCGGCTTCAGAAGCATTTGTTAACACACAGGGCTATACTTTGAGGTATAACAACATCATCGCCTGTGCTGTACATTAATCATCTCGGTGGCGCTCATCGCCCGTTCGCGCAATGGATTTCGCAACTGTGACGCGTCTGGAAACCGCTGCCATTCTGAATCTCGTGGAAGGAGTAATATCATGGCTTATAAACATATCCTGATTGCAGTCGATCTTTCGCCAGAAAGCCAGTTGTTAGTGGATAAAGCTGTCTCACTCGCGCGCCCTTACGACGCAAAAATCTCGCTGATTCATGTCGATGTTAATTACTCGGATCTCTACACCGGCCTGATTGATGTCAACCTGGGAGATATGCAAAAGCGTATTTCTGAGGAAACGCATCTGGCGCTAAAAAGCCTGTCCGATGCCGCGGGCTACCCTATCACCGAAACCCTGAGCGGCAGTGGCGACCTGGGGCAGGTGCTGGTGGATGCGATTAAGAAATACGATGTGGACATGGTGGTGTGCGGTCATCATCAGGACTTCTGGAGCAAGCTGATGTCGTCTGCCCGCCAGTTGATCAATACCGTGCACATCGACATGCTGATTGTGCCGCTGCGTGACGAAGAGGATGAATAATTCGCGAGCGTTAAGCCGGTGCGACTGAGGTGCCGACCGGCTTAAAACCACGATTAAGACAGAGGCGGATAGATATCGAAGCGGTGGCTTTTGGTGACCACCGCAGACTGCGTGGCAACACCGGCCAGCGGTGGCGCGTAGTCGGGACGCTTCACCACAATACGTTTCTTTGCCAGACGGCGAGCCGGTGCCAGCAGTGCGTCGGCATCTTCATCCGCCCCCACCAGCGACTGAAAGACCCGCATCTCTTTTTTTACCATGGCGCTTTTTTGCCGATGGGGATACATAGGATCGAGATACACCACGTCCGGCTGCGGGGTAATATCGGTCAGAGCCTGAATGCTGGAAGCATGAATCAGCGTCAGGCGTTCGCGCAGCCAGCCGCCAATTTCTGCATCTTCATAGCCACGCGTCAGCCCGTCCTCCAGCAGTGCGGCCACCACCGGATGGCGCTCCAGCATGCGAACCCGACAGCCCAGCGCGGCCAGCACAAAAGCATCCCGTCCTAATCCGGCGGTGGCGTCCACCACATCGGGCAGGTAGGTCCCTTTTATCCCCACCGCTTTCGCGACGGCTTCACCGCGGCCACCGCCAAAACGACGTCGATGTGCCAGGGCACCGGAGGCGAAATCCACAAAGATGCCCCCCAGTTTGGGCTCATCCCGTTTGCGCAGTTCAAGATGTGTGGCGGTCTTCACCAGCGCCAGCGCGGCGTCATCACAGTGCGTCAGTTGCCAGCGTGCGGCTAAAACAGGTAAGGCGCCGTCACCGGCGCCTGTCTCATCAAGCAAACAGATTTTCACGTACGGCTTATCCCTGAATACCGTAGTGTTCCAGCATGGCATCCAGCTGTGGTTCACGACCGCGGAAGCGTTTAAACAGCTCCATAGGTTCTTCTGACCCGCCGCGCGTCAGAATATTGTCGAGGAAGGACTGCCCGGTTTCCCGGTTGAAAATCCCCTCTTCTTCAAAGCGCGAATAGGCATCTGCTGCCAGCACATCGGCCCACAGATAGCTGTAATAGCCCGCTGCATAGCCACCCGCAAAGATATGGCTGAAGGCATGAGGGAAACGTCCCCACTCCGGGCTGGGGACCACGGCGACTTTGCTTTTCACTTCGCGCAGGGTTTCGAGAATCTGTGCACCTTTTTCCGGATTGAATTCGGTATGCAGGCGGAAGTCGAACAGGCCGAACTCAAGCTGGCGCAGGATAAACAGCGCCGCCTGGTAGTTTTTCGCCGCCAGCATTTTGTCCAACAGTTCTTTAGGCAGTGGCTCACCGGTTTCGTAGTGCCCCGAAATAAACGCCAGTGCTTCCGGCTCCCAGCACCAGTTCTCCATGAACTGGCTAGGCAGTTCCACGGCGTCCCATGGCACGCCATTAATGCCGGACACGCCCGCTGCCTCGATGCGCGTCAGCATATGGTGCAGGCCGTGACCGAACTCGTGGAACAGGGTAATCACTTCGTCATGCGTAAACAGCGCAGGCTTGCCGCTTACCGGACGGTTGAAGTTACAGGTCAGGTAAGCCACCGGTTTTTGCAGGCTCCCGTCCGCTTTACGCATTTGGCCCACGCAGTCGTCCATCCATGCGCCGCCGCGTTTGTGTTCGCGAGCATAGAGATCGAGATAGAAACTGCCGCGCAGCTCGCCGCTTTCATCGAACAGATCAAAGAAGCGGACATCCGGATGGTAAACATCGACGTCAGTGCGCTCTTTCGCGGTAATACCGTAAATGCGCTTCACCACTTCAAACAGGCCGGACACTGCACGCGACTCCGGGAAGTAAGGGCGCAGCTGTTCATCGCTGATGGTATAAAGATGCTGCTTCTGCTTTTCGCCGTAGTAGCTGAGATCCCATGGGTTCATGGTTTCTACGCCAAACGCTTTCTGCGCAAAAGCGCGCAGCTGCGCCAGCTCTTTCTCACCCTGTGGACGGGCGCGATCGGCCAGATCGTTCAGGAAATCGATCACCTGTGCCGGGCTCTGTGCCATCTTGGTGGCCAGGGATTTATCCGCGAAGGAGTCGAAGCCCAGCAGCTGCGCCAGCTCGTGCCGCAGCGTCAGCTCTTCCGCCATAATCGGACCGTTATCCCATTTACCCGCGTTAGGGCCTTGATCGGAGGCGCGGGTCGAATAGGCGCGGTACATCTCTTCGCGCAGCGCGGCATTATCGCAATAGGTCATGACCGGCAGATAGCTGGGGATATCCAGCGTCAGTAACCAGCCTTCCTGCCCTTTGGCTTCCGCCTGGGCTTTCGCTGCGGCCAGCGCGCTTTCCGGCATGCCCGCCAGCTCGCTTTCGTCCGTAATCAGCTTGCTCCAGCCCATTGTGGCATCAAGCACGTTGTTACTGTAGGCCGAGCCCAGCTCGGAAAGACGCGCGGCAATTTCGCCGTAACGCTGCTGCTTGTCTTTTTCCAGACCGATACCGGAAAGCTCAAAATCACGCAGTGCGTTATCGACCGCTTTCTGCTTTGCCTGATCCAGCGAAGCATAATGACTGCCTTCTTTCAGATCGCGGTAGGCCTGATAAAGCCCTTCGTGTTGGCCCACCCAGGTACTGTATTCAGACAGCAGCGGCAGCGTTTGTTCGTAGGCTTCGCGCAGTTCCGGACTATTTTTAACCGAGTTCAGATGGCTGACCGGTGAAAAGATACGGCTCAGGCGGTCATCGGTTTCTGCCAGCGGCTGAACCAGGTTATCCCAGGTGTAAGGTGCGCCTTGCGCCACCACTTTTTCCACCATTGCGCGGCATTCATTCAAAACGTCGGTTACGGCGGGCACCACATGTTCAGGCTTAATCGCTGAAAACGGGGGAAGTGTGAACGAGGTGAGTAACGGATTGGTCATAGCGCAGTCCTTTAACAATGTGTGGGGCGCGACGGCTCGCGCGACGCAATTTAATTAACATGCGGTCGGATATCACGAAAATCAATGGCGCGACCGACGGTGATTTCAACAATGGTGCGAATAGTGATCCTTCTGACAATGAGATCAATCATAGCTGAGGACAAAACAGGCTATCACTTTCCTGTCGCTGAATACGTAACGGAGGTTAACAGCCTGTGGCAGATTGCTATGCAAAGTGTAAAGCGGTCTGAACAGGGAAAACCGGCTTCACGGGCGACGGATGCGCGAAATGCCAGCAATTATTCCCGTCTGTCGGTATAATCGGGCCAATATCACTATTTTTAGCTTCAACCGCGGAAATCCCCTTTTTTATGCTGAGTTATCGCCACAGTTTTCACGCCGGCAACCATGCCGATGTGCTTAAGCACACCGTACAAAGCCTCATCATCACCGCCCTGAAAGAGAAAGAAAAACCGTTTTTCTATCTTGATACACATGCAGGCGCAGGACGTTATCAACTGAGCGGCGAGCATGCAGAGCGTACCGGCGAATATCTGGAAGGCATTGGACGCATCTGGCAGCAGCCGGATGCGCCCGCACTGCTGCAACCCTACTTTGATGCGATTCATGCCCTGAACCGCAGTGGAACGCTGCGTTACTACCCAGGCTCACCACTGATCGCCCGCCACTTGCTTCGCCCGGAAGATAAGATTCAACTGACCGAGCTGCATTCCAGCGATTTTCCCATGCTGCGCACTGAGTTCAGTAAAGACAGCCGCGCGCGCGTTGAAAAGGCCGATGGCTATCAGCAGTTAAAATCAAAGCTGCCCCCGCTTTCACGCCGTGGGCTGGTGCTGATCGATCCGCCTTATGAAATGAAGAGTGATTACCAGGCGGTCGTCAAAGGCATTCAGGAAGGCCACAAGCGCTTTGGCACCGGCGTTTATGCCCTGTGGTATCCGGTTGTCATGCGTCAGCAAATCAAGCATATGCTGCGCGATCTGCAGGCGACCGGCATTCGAAATATCCTGCAAATTGAACTGGCCGTGCGTCCTGACAGCGATCAGCGCGGGATGACCGCCTCCGGCATGATTGTGATCAATCCCCCCTGGAAGCTGGCCGATCAGATGAATACGCTGCTGCCGTGGTTACACCAGAAACTGGTACCGGCAGGTACAGGTCATTTCAGCGTAAACCAGATCGTTCCTGAATAACGCCTTTCCCGTTTAGCGTCGCCGGTTCAGTTACGGCGGCGTGATATCGCAGGTCATTTTTATGTGGATTATTCTGGCAGGCGCCCTGGCGGCTCTGCAACCGGCGAAACGCCTCTCTCTGTTACTGCTGGCACTGGCAACGGCTCTGGGTGTATACCAGAACGTGCTGGACTGGCCCGTTACCCTCGTTTTTGCTGCGGTGGCAGCGCTGGTCGCGTTTCGTATTTACGATCGCCGCAGTCGCGTGTGGCAGGGCATAAGCGAGGTGCTCCTGGTCGTGATGGCCGCTGCGCTGCTGCTGCATCTTATTCCCGGCTTTAACAATCCGCGTCAAATCGATGCCGTTCAGGTAGGCGCACGCAGCCTGCCCTTCTCTTTTTCATTTAATTTTGACAAAGCCCTGATCCCCTTCCTGTTGCTGGCCTGTATGCCGACGCTGTTCAAAGCTGAGGCGCACCCACCGCGCACGCCTCTGTTATGGCTGGTACCCGTGGCGGCGATTCCGCTGCTGTTAGTCAGCGCGGTAGGACTGGGTGGCCTGGCGTTTGAGCCACACCTGCCTGACTGGCTGGGCGCGTTCGCACTGGCCAACCTGTTTTTTGTCTCGCTGGCAGAAGAAGCATTTTTTCGTGGCTATCTACAGCAGCGGCTGCGCCAGAAATGGGGCGGCACAATCGCCCTGGTGGCCACCGCCTTGCTGTTTGGCCTGGCGCATGCGTCCGGCGGCGTACTGCTGATGATATTTGCCGGGCTGGCCGGGCTAATTTATGGCCTGGTCTGGCACTGGAGCGGCCGGCTTTGGCTGGTAACAGCCTGCCATTTTGCACTCAACATGGTTCATCTGTTGTTGTTTACCTACCCGGCACTGATGCATTAGTCGTTACAGCGTAAAGACGGCCAGGTCATACGCCATCTCGGTTTCGGGGAAAATGGCCTGGCACTCTGCCAGCAAACGCGTCATATCTCTGGCGAGATAGCGTGAGCTAAAATGCGTGGCGATCATCCGTTTTGCACCGGCCTGCTTTGCTACTGTAGCGGCCTGCACGGTAGTTGAGTGACCGCGCCCGTTGGCTTTTTCCGCCAGCGCATCCTCCAGCGTGGTTTCGTGCACCATCACATCCACATTGGCCGCCAGCTGTAACGCCACCTCGGTGGGTGCCGTATCGCCAAAAATCGCCAGGGTTTTTCCTTTGGTGGACGGCCCCAAATACGCCGCGCCATCAATGGTGCGTCCATCTTCCAGCGTAATACGTTCTCCCTGCTTCAGCTGTTGATACCACGGGCCACGTGGCACACCTTCCGCTTTGAGACGTGCGGCATCCAGAAAGCCGGGCTTGTCTCGCTGTTCAATACGATAGCCAAAGCAGTCAATAGTATGATTCATCGGCCAGGCCGTGACACGAAACTCGCCATCATCCAGCACCTCGCCCGCCGCAATCTCGATCACCTCAAGCGGATAGTCGGTGTACGAGCTGGACAGGGAAAGTGCGCTATCGACAAAGGCTTTCAGTCCTTTTGGACCGTAAACCGTCATCGGCGTGGTCAGCCCGGCCATTGAACGGCTGGTAAGCAGGCCCGGCAGGCCAAAAATATGGTCACCGTGCAAATGGGTAATAAAGATTTTATCGAGCTTGCCGGGTTTAAGATCGGATCGCATAAACTGAAGCTGAGTGCCTTCACCACAGTCAAACAGCCAGGTGTCGCCACTGCTTGCCCGGGTGAAGGCAATGGCGGTGACGTTACGCTGCAAACTGGGCGCGCCACCGCCCGTGCCAAGAAAAGTCAGGTGCATGCTATGCTTCTCTGTAAGTAGTGGAAAAATATGGCCTGTTACAATCATAGGCGCAATTTTTGCGACACCGTGCCCTGCGGCGTTACACTCTATATCAATTTCCATGTAACCGGATGAGACTTCAATGACCCGACATTATGACTATCTCGCCATCGGCGGCGGCAGCGGCGGTATTGCTTCGATTAACCGTGCAGCAAGCTATGGCCAGAAGTGTGCCTTGATAGAAGCCAAAGCGCTGGGCGGAACCTGCGTCAACGTAGGCTGTGTGCCGAAAAAAGTCATGTGGCATGCCGCGCAAATCGCCGAGGCCATTCATCTTTACGGGCCTGATTATGGTTTTGATACTACGGTAAACCGCTTCGACTGGGGCACGCTGGTCAAAAACCGCAGCGCCTACATCGACCGTATTCACCAATCATACGACAATGTTCTGGGGAAAAATAAGGTCGATGTCATCACCGGCTTTGCCCGTTTTATTGATGCGCATACCGTTGAAGTCAATGGCGAAACCATTACGGCCGACCATATTTTGATCGCCACCGGCGGACGTCCAAGCCATCCCTCTATCCCCGGAGCGGAATACGGAATTGATTCAGATGGCTTCTTTGAACTGGACGCGCTGCCAAAACGGACCGCGGTGATCGGTGCCGGTTATATCGCGGTTGAGCTGGCAGGCGTGGTCAATGCGCTGGGCTCGGAAACCCATTTATTCGTCCGTAAACATGCCCCGCTGCGCAGCTTTGATCCGCTGATTACCGATACGTTGGTTGAGGTCATGAACGCGGAAGGCCCAACGCTGCATACCGAGGCGACACCAAAAGCCGTCGTGAAAAATGCCGATGGTAGCCTGACGCTGCAGTTGGAAAATGGCAGTGAATACACCGTGGATTGCCTGGTCTGGGCGATTGGCCGGGTGCCGGAAACCGACAGCCTGAATATCGAGGCGGCGGGCGTTGCGCTGGATGAAAAAGGCTATATCAAGGTCGATAAATTCCAGAATACCAACGTGCCAGGCGTTTATGCCGTTGGTGATAACACCGGTGCCGTTGAGCTGACGCCGGTAGCGGTGGCGGCAGGTCGTCGCCTGTCTGAGCGGCTGTTTAATAACAAACCCGATGAGCACCTGGATTACAGCAATATTCCTACCGTGGTGTTCAGCCATCCGCCGATCGGCACCGTGGGCCTGACGGAGCCGCAGGCGCGCGAGCAGTACGGTGATGACCAGGTAAAAGTCTACAAATCGTCCTTTACCGCAATGTATACCGCGGTGACCCAACATCGCCAGCCGTGCCGCATGAAGTTAGTCTGCGTCGGCCCGGAGGAGAAGATTGTGGGTATTCACGGCATCGGCGGCGGAATGGACGAGATGCTGCAGGGCTTTGCGGTGGCGTTGAAAATGGGCGCGACCAAGAAAGACTTTGATAACACCGTGGCGATTCACCCGACCGCGGCAGAAGAGTTTGTGACGATGCGTTAATCCGCTTACGCGCATAACGTAGCGCTGCCCGCTGACCCTGTGGTCTGCGGGCAGCAGCCTCAATTAAAATAGGTCTCCCGCAGCGGCGTCAACGCCGCCCCCAGCGCCGAACTGTCCCCTTCGATCTCGCTCAGCAGAATATCCGGATATTCCGCAGAAATATTCCAGCGTTTACCCGAACTGATGCGCGGCATGGCTAAAAACATTTCGCCCAGCTTACGGGGAATCTCGCCCCCTAATATGATGGCTCCGGGATCGATCACCGCATTCATGGCATCCATTGCCCGATGCAGGTTTGGCGTGACGTCTTCTACCCACTGTTGCGCAATCGGCCAGGCCGGATCGAATTTATGATTGAGATCGCGAATATCTTTAATTTCAATACCACCGTTACGTAAGCGATCGATCAAGATCCCCAGGGCCGGGCGCAGCTTGCCCTCTTCCGGCGTAAAAATACGGCTGATCTCCCCCGCATTTCCAAACGCACCCTGGAACGGTTTACCGTTAATCACGATGCCACCGCCAAAACCATAATTAAAAGAGAGATAGCCAAAGGTATCGTATTTCAGCCCGGCGCCTAAAAAGGCTTCAGCGTGCGCCGCCGTTGTGGCGTTATTTTCAATCCATACTGGTCGATCAAATAACATGGTAATTTCACGGCGCAGATCGATGCCCATCCAGTTTTTTAAAGGTTCAGGCGGATTGAAATACTTTCGTGATTCATAAAGAAAGCCCGCCATGCTGTATCCCACACCACAGACTTTGTCCGGCGAAATACCGTATTGTTTCAAGGTATCCAGATAGTGATGTTTGATATTGAGTAAGGTACGGGCAGGATCGCGCGGATGCGTATCCAGTACGCAGTATTCTGTAATACCGCCCCGGAAATTAATCAGGCTGGCGGCAACGCTGTCTGAGTTAATAGAGATGCCGTAACCATAACGCGCATTCGCATTCAGTGATAACGATGGGCTGGGCTTGCCTCTTCCCTGGGACGGTGATTCCCCCAGGCTGAGAAAGCCGTTTTCGGTCAGCGTATCAACAATGCGGTGAACAGATGACTGATTCAGAATGGTTTGCGAAACCAGCGAGGAGCGGGAAATGCCATCGTTGCGGCGGACAAGCTCAAGAATGAGTTTTTCACTGCGATTAAGTTCGACTTCATGACCAGCGGAATATCCATGAACCACAGCGTTGTCCTCACCGTATTTAATAATGGGTTCTGTTAATACCCTAGCATGCTTTTATGCAGGACGAATAGTAAAGGCCCCTGCCTTTACGTTTTAATAAAATGTGCTGCTTTTCAGCTTCTCCGGCCCGGTTTTTCCCGATCATAAAAGCATCATAATAGTGAAACATAACGGAGAGACACTCTAATATCATGCAATGAGCATTATATTAAAAGCGAGCCTTATGTCCGGATGGGCACTTTCATTTGCGTAGGGTTCTGTCTTCATTCACATGCTTCTTCTTATACATCAGGTAAACAATGGAAACGCGCTTAAAGGTTGCTGAACGCATCGCACAAGAGGCTTCACTTTTGGCTCTTGACTATTTCAGACAGCTGAGTGAATTAGCGATCTGCGAAAAAAGGCCGCAGGATGTCTTCAGTGAAGCCGATCGGGAAGTGGAAAATCTGATTCGGCAGCGCCTGGAACACCATTTCCCACAGGATTCTGTTGTTGGGGAAGAGCATGGCGGTGAGCTCAGCGCCAGCTACTGGTCTGTTGATCCTATCGATGGTACGAGTAACTTCCTGCGCGGCTCGTCATTGTGGGGGATTTCTGTTGGCTATGTGCACAATGGCGAGCCGGTTATGGGCGTGATCGTCCATCCGGTATTAAACCTCATGGTGAGCGGCGGCAAAGAGACAGGGGTTTATCTGAATGGTGAACCCTTTGAACGGCCAGTGGTCACCGAGGCGCTGAAAACCGTGGCGATTGGCGACAGTCCATCATGGGATTTCACCCATCAGCTCTGTATTGAAAAGGCCTATCGGGACGACGGCTGGAATGTGGTGCGCTATCGCTGTGCCACCGTAGGCTTAACCTTTAGCGTGCTGGGTTACGTTGACGGTTATCAGGAATGTTTTAGCAGCATGTGGGACGTTTCTGCGGGTTATGCACTCTGTAAAGCGGCCGGACTGGATGCGCATCTTGCCGGCACACAGGAAAAAAGCAGTACACATGTTAGTGTCGGTACGGCTGAAATGAACCGCCTTTCCGCCCAGTTTATCCCTCACCCTCGTTTTACTCCCGCCTGACCACGCATTGCCCCCGGCTTACCTCATCACTGCATTTCAGGACAGCGTTCCCACGCTGTCCTGCCCTCTGTGCGCTTGCTGATACAACGACCTTGTTCTTCGCCTCAAATATTAATCACAACGCATTAAAATAGTTAGCGCGTTAAACGTACGATTTCAAAGTAACCCTTCATTTAACTGTTATATATAGGTTTTAAAAACTTAATAAATTCTTAACCTGTCTGAAATTGCTTAAATTCACTACAGCAAATTATTATGCGTCTCGCATTAATTAAGAAGTCCCTGGCATTATATGACGGAGCAGCCCAACGTGAACACGCTAGAAATACACAATGCCATGCTGACGTTCGACGATTTTGTCGCGCTGAACGGCATTTCACTGCAGGCCAAAAAAGGACAATTTGTTTCCCTGCTTGGCCCATCTGGCTGTGGCAAAACCACGCTGCTTAAAGTTATTGCCGGCTTTTACAGTCTTGATAGTGGCGAAGTACTGATCCACCAGCAGGACATGCATCATGTAAAACCTGAACATCGCGACACGGCGATGTGCTTTCAGTCCTATGCGCTTTTTCCTCACCTTTCCGTTGCTGAAAATATCGGGTTTGGCCTCAAGCAAATGAAGATGGCGAAAACGGACATTCACGATCGCGTCGCGCAGACCGCCGCTCAGGTATCGCTGAATGCGCATTTGCCTAAACTGCCAGCACAGTTATCCGGCGGTCAGCAGCAGCGCGTGGCGCTTGCCAGAGCGCTGGCCGTGCGTCCGGAAATCGTGTTGTTTGATGAGCCGCTGTCAAATCTGGATGCCAAATTACGCGACAAGGTACGACTGGAGATCAGACAGCTTCAGCGCTCCCATGGGTTTACCGCCATTTATGTTACCCACGACCGTGCAGAAGCCTTGTCGATGTCTGACATTGTAGTGGTCATGAATGCCGGAAAAATTGAGCAAACCGGTACGCCGGATGAGATCTATTATTCCCCGGTAAACCGCTTTGTCGCCGGTTTCGTCGGTCAGGCTAACGTCATGAAAGCCCGCGTAGTGGATAGCGACAGCAGCACCGGTATTTATCGCATTGCGTGCGTACTGGGCGAAATGGAGATCCATAGCCATGTGCCGCCCGTCTCGGACAAGGTCTATACCTTCTGGCGCCCTGAGGATGCCTTACTCAGCGAACACAGTGCCGGGAAAAACACGCTGGCCTTCGAGATCGGTGCGGTGAGTTTTCTGGGCAACCTTTCTGAACTCCAGGTTCATCCGCTGGGCCATGAAGAAACGGAATATCAGTGGTGTATCCAGCTGGTCGGTAAAAACCACATTCGCGAAGGTGACAACGTTAATTTCTCTATTGCGCCAGACAAGATCCGCTTTTTACGGGAAAGCTATTCATGAAAACGCGCAACCGGAACAGGCTCTGTTGGTTGCTGGTCCTGCCTGCGGTCGCGCCGGTCATCATCACTCTGGTGCTGATTGTGATCATGGCGTTGGCGCAATCCGTTGGCCTGTTTAATTTTGGCGCACCGGCGCACTTCACGCTTCAGTACTGGCAAACCATTCTGAATGACAGCCAGCTGTGGCGCGCGACAGGCTATTCGCTCAGAATCGGCGTGCTCAGTGCAGTGCTGTCCGTTGCCCTGGCGCTTCCGCTGGCACTGTGGCTGAGAAAGCCGTTTCCCGGCTCGATGCTGATGGGCGGCTTACTCAAAGCCCCGCTGATGGTACACGGACTGGTGGCTGCGCTGCTGTTTATCAACCTGATTTCCTGGCAGGGCTTTATTAACCTGGGCTTGCTCAAGCTGGGGATCATCTCGCACCCCATCAGAATGCAGAATGACCGCTGGGGAATTGGCGTGATTATTTTGCAGGTCTGGAAACAGCTTCCCTATGCGCTGCTTATCATTACCGGCAGCCTGCGCGCGATTGGTGACGAAATTTTTAATGCCGCGCGGGATTTAGGCGCCGGCAAGACTGCCCGGTTGTTACAGATCATCCTGCCCTTATCTATCAAGTCCGTTCAGGTATCGCTGGTGCTGATCTTCATCGGCGCCTTGGGTGACTTTTCATTTCAGGTCGTTGCGGGGCCAACCAGCGTGTTCTCTCTTTCGCAATACATGCTGCGCTTCCCTGAAATCAGCGCGCAGGGCTGGAATCTTGCGGCCGTTGTCGCGGTAATTTTGATGCTGGCGGCTTTTATCGGTGCAGTGGTGCTTGCCACCCTGGCGAAGTGGCTACAACAAGCCGGAGAACAGAGATAATGAAAGCCAGAGAGACGTTATCCCCGCTGCGAATCGTCATGATGATCCTTATCACCGCCCTGTTTATGCTGTGGCTGGTTATTCCCTTTATGTTGACCGTCCTGTGGTCACTGGTCGATAAAACCCATCCGTGGGCATGGCCAGATGCCCTGCCGCCGGTTCTCTCACTGGGACGCTGGGTGGAGGTATGGACCACGACCGCGTTACCCCAGGCGCTCAGGAACAGCTATTTACTGGCGGCAACCGTCTCCGTCTGCACGCTGATGTTGGCTCTGCCTGCCGCGTGGGCGTTTGGCAGAATGTCGTTTACGGGCAAACACCTTTTACAGAATGCGATCTTACTGCCGCTTATCGTTCCGGGCTTTGTCGTCGCGCTGTTTTTTTCCATGTTGCTCAACGTGGCGGGCATTCACAGCCGGTTTGGTGGCATTTTGCTGGGGCATATTATTATCTTGATGCCTTATGCCGTGCGCATTCTGACCCTGTCATTTTCGCAGATACGCCAGGACACGCTCGATGCAGCACGAGATATGGGCGCTTCGGTGATCAACCGTTTTTTAGTGGCCTGCCTGCCCACCATCAGACCGGGAATATTTGCTGCATTAATTATTGTCTTTACGTTATCAATAGAAGAGTTCGCCATAAGTTTCATTGTTGGCTCACCCGATTTTATTACCGTCCCTACCATTCTGTATTCTTATCTGGGTTATAACTTTATTCGACCCAACGCGGCGGTTATTTCTTTAATGCTGGTTGTGCCAAATGTCATGTTGATGTTGATTGCAGAAAAATTACTGACAAAAAATCCTGTCGCCTCCTTTGCAGGAAAAGGCTGACAGTCTTTAACACGCGTTATTGGGGAAAAATATGTTCAGACTCGTTGCTGCAATATTATTGCTGGCCGGGGCTTTCTGTAGCCAGGCTCAGGATTTAACCTCGATGAACTGGGAACAGATTGTCGAACAGGCGAAAAAAGAAGGGAAATTAACCTGGTATCAATGGTATTACCAGGACCGTTTAAAAGAGCAGGTTAGCCTGTTTGAAAAACAGTACGGTATTAACGTTACCCTGTCTGAAGGCACATTACAGGGCAACATTAATAAACTCATGGCTGACCGGGGACGGGAAACGGGCGATATTGATGTGTTTTCGATTGGCGGGGGCGCATTCGGTACCGTATCGCCTCAGCAAACGTTTTTTGGCCCGCTTAATACACTGCTGCCGGAAGGCAAAACCCTGAACTACACCATTGAGGGAACGGACAGTAAAGGCTATGGCGTGGCATTTTGGGGCAACCAGACCGGTCTGGCCTACGATTCGCGCCGCCTGAAAGAAAGTGAGTTGCCACGAACCCTGCCGCAGATTACGTCCTTCCTGCAAAGTCATCCTCAGGAATTTGGCTTCAACGTTGAAAACGGCGGTTCCGGCCCGGCCTTTATTGAATCGGTGACGCGCACGCTGGTACCGGGTTTTGATTTCACCAAAGGCGACGCAGATGTAAAAAGCCTGACGGCTCTGCAGCCCGCCTGGAACTGGTTCAAACAGCAGCGCCCCAACTACATCATTACGGCCTCCAACGCCGACAGCGTCACCCGACTGGTCAGCGGTGAGTTCCTGCTGGTCCCCGCCTGGGAAGATTACCTGGTGGGATTAGAAAACCACGGTGAAGTCCCGAAAACTATCCGGCTGTATATCCCCGATTTCGGCATGCCCGGCGGCGGAAATATGGTGGCGATACCTAAAAACGCGCCCCACAAAGCGGCAGCGTTGCTGTTTATCCACTGGTTGACCCTGCCTACCACCCAACGGCTGTTCCAGCAGGTTTATGGCATTACGCCTCAAAACAAAGAAGTGAATCGTGATGCCGGGCTGATCAATAGCAAAGAGCGCGTTCATGGCACTCAGTTCATGCCTAAACCGCTGGGTGATGAAGTCAGGACCGAATTCTCTAACCAGGTTTTGCTTAAGTAGACCTGCGATAAAACCCTAACAGAAGGTAAAGCCAAGAATGTCGACCAAAAAACACCCTGCACGCGTAGTGAACGCCCGCCTGATTGCCCATCGGGGAGCACCGCTGCTGGCACCGGAAAACACGCTGCCTTCGTTTCAGGCGGCGGTTGAACGCGGAGCGACGTGGATAGAGGTGGATGTCAAACTCACCAAAGATATGCACCCGGTCATTATTCATGACGATTCCGTAGACCGGACAACGAATGGCAAAGGCTATGTGGCAAATTTAACCCTGGATGAGATCCGGTCGCTGGAGGCTGGCGTGTGTTACGGCCACCTCTTTAAAGGCGTGAAAGTGCCTACGCTGGCTGAAACTGTGGGCTTTGTACTGGATAAAGGCGTCGGGCTGCAACTGGAAATCAAACCCACCTCCGGGCAGGAAGTGGAAACGGCGGAGATTGCGATCGCTCAGTTGAAGTCGTTGTGGCCAGCGAGCGAGAAGAAGTTATTTATCAGCAGCTTCTCTGAGATTTCGCTGCAGGTTGCCGCCAGGCTGATGCCTGACGTACCGCGTGGGCTGGCAGTTTGCGTCCCGCCAAAAGACCCGGCGGCGCTCCTCGCCAGAACAGGTTGCCAGATCCTGCATTTCCTGGGTGACTTCGCAACGGACGAAGACCTGACGCGCCTGGCCCGTTCAGGTATTGAATTCGCGATTGCCACGATCAACGACCCGGTGCTTGCCCGAAAATATATTGATGCGGGCGCACAAACGGTATTAAGCGATATACCCGACTTGGCATTTTGAATAAAAAGTTCATCAGGATCTTCTCTGCCTGAATGCAATAACACCAGGGAAAGCCATTATAAAAAATGGCCATAAATTTTATGGCCGCTATACCCATTTTATTATTTATTCATTAAATAAGACGAAAGTGATATTGAAATAAATACCGCCCTGAGCGGTAACATCCTCATGCTTCAGTTAACTGATAAGGGTAGATGATATGCACAATAAAATAAAAACAGTCGCGCCGTATGCAATGTGTTTTCTGGTCTCATTTTCTGCATGCTCCGCCGAGATTTATAATAAAAGTGGAAATAAGCTCGACCTGTACGGTAAAGTCGATGCGCGCCATGTTTTCTCAGATAATATTGCAGAAGATGGCGACAACTCTTATGCGCGCCTGGGTTTTAAAGGTGAGACGCAAATTAATGATAAGCTTACCGGTTATGGTCAATGGGAATATAATTTCCAGCTGAATCACAGTGAAGGCGGTAGCGATGCGCAAACGGGTAATGCCACACGCTTAGGGTTTGCCGGTCTGAAACTCGCCGACTTCGGCTCGTTCGATTATGGCCGTAGCTTTGGGGTACTGTATGTTGCCTCTGCCTATACGGATATGGCACCGATCTATGGTTCCGGCACCATGACCACCAACGATAACTTCCTGTCAAAACGCTCAACCGGCCTCGCGACCTGGCACTCTCCGGACTGGGGCGGGTTAAAGTTAACCCTGCAGTATCAAGGGAAAAATGACCGCTCAACCGCCAAACTGGCTAACGGAGATGGTTACGGTGCTGGCCTGACTTACAGCATTACCGATGGGCTGAGCATTGCGGCGGCAGGGATGAAAGCAAAACGGACACTGACTCAGCAAGCTGACGGTCAGGGAGACGATGCCACCGCCTGGGTAACCTCTGCAAAATATGACGCCAACCAGATCTATCTGGCCGCCATGTATGGCGAAGCCAATGACGTTACGCCTTATGGACAGCTGGCACAGGTCGCCGACAAAACCCATAACTTTGAGGCGATTGCACAGTACCAGTTCCTGAACGGTTTGCGCCCTTCTGTCGGTTTTGTCACGCAGCGTGGCGAAAACCTGCAGGGCGCTGGGAATTTTGCCGGGGGCAGCCAGACGATGCAGAAATATATTGCGGTGGGCACCTATTACTATTTCAACAAGAACATGCTGACCTACGTGGACTACCGCATTAACTTACTGAAGGAAAACGATTTTACGCGCGCCACCGGCATTACGACGAAAAACAGTATCGGTATGGGCCTGACCTATCAATTCTGATCCGCCTGTTGCTGCTTCGTCCTGTGTTGCTTCAATCCTGATCATCGCTCATTTAGCGAGGCCGGCAAATGCCGGCTTTTTTTACGCCTGCCGCAGGAAGCGTCAGTCAGGACAGAACGGAGGCGTGCCTGACCGCCAATGCGCCCTGACTGAGGTTTTCCAGCCATTTAACATAGGCCTGATCCCACAGCGCGGCAGGTGTACCCGCTTTGCCGAGTCCAAAACCATGCCCCCCGCTGGACAGCTGAATCAGCTGCACCGGTACGCGGTTGCGGCGACAGGTGTCACGCATGAGCTGGGTGTTAAAGGGTTTTGAGGTGTGATCGTCTCCGGCCTGAGCCAGGAACGTGGGCGGATAGAGATTCGTCACATAGTTTTGTACTGACCAGCTGGCTTCTTCTTGCGGACTGGCGTCATTGCCCACCATCATCAGGTGCGTGTTGGTATGCTGATAGGGCGCTTCAAGCGTAATCACCGGGTAAATCAGCCCAACACTGTCGGCTTTAGGGACTTCCTGATCCAGCCTGTCCACCGGCGGATATGACTGAAATTCCGGGCGCGCCGCCGCCATGCCCAGTAAATGCCCCCCAGCCGAAAACCCCAGGACATGCACTTTTCGTTCAAACGAACGTATCAGGCGCAGCGCGCGCTGTGCATCCTGTAAGGGCGCGAGGTTGCCAGCCTGCCATTTCTCGCGCGGTAAGCGGTAGCTGAGCACATAGGCGGTATAACCGTTAGCATTTAACCAGTGCGCGACGGGCCAGGCTTCGCGTCCCATACCAATCCACCGGTAGCCTCCCCCGGCCGCAATCAGCACCGCTTCGCCATTGGGATTTTCTGGCCTGAAGCGTTGAATCGCCGGGCTGACAATATTCGACCACGAACCCCAGGCGTCCACGCGCAATGTTCCAGACGGCCCACCGCCGCCGGGCGGTTCGTCCGGCCAGAGAGGAATAATATCATCGCGGGCAAACAGTTTGCTGGTAGCCAGTGAAAGCGCAAGCGCTCCTGTGCCGAAAATAAAGCGTCGACGCGTAATCATGATGCCTGTTAAATCAATGCCATAAAGGTCAGCCGACCCTTTTGGCCCGCTGCGTTTTTATTATGTATCGCACATTTGGTTAAGACGCTGGCGATTATGTACGCAATCGGTAGGGAAAATCCATTAAAAAACGCGCCATTTTAGCGCGTTTATTGGCGAATTAACTGCGGTTAATCTTCCTGCTGAAACTGCGTCATCACCGTTTGTTCACACTGTTGAGTATTGGTGCGGAGTTTGGCGCGTTCTTCATCACCCAGCTGCAGCCAGGCGCTGGCCACTTCATTGGCCAGCTCTTCATCAAATTCAGGCTTGCTGACGGCAGAGGAGGACTGCGATCCTGCCACGCTGGCCTTCATTTTTTCCACATACTGGTCGGCTGTCGAAACGCTTTTTTCACTGCTGACAATGTGACACAGCTGGCTTGCATACACGCTTTCTTCACTATTGTCTTCCGCCAGCGCACTGCCCGACGCCAGCATGCTCAGCAACAGTATCTGAGATATTTTCATCATCTACTCCCGTTATCAATTAATTCACTCTCATGACTGGCGTTGTTTCGCCTCCAGTCGGGCCTGGCGCCAGTTGAGCAGCGGCGTCACCGAAATGCCGTGAACCACGATACTGCACACCACCAGCGTCAGCGCCATATCAGCCATTATCGTTGCTTCTGCGCCCCCCATGCCATGGACCCAGGCGAACGCAATATAGTTAAGGCTCCCAATACCGCGGATACCCAGCCAGCCAATCAGCAACCGCTGAGGAAGCGGCATGCCCGTCCCGAGGGTAACCAACCACACCGCCAGGGGGCGCACCACGATAAACAGCAGCAGTCCAAGGAAGATGCCCTGAATGTTCCAGTGGTATGCCATGGTTACGCCCAGTACCACCATCATGATGGCAGCCAGCAAACGTTCAATAGTATCGCCAAAAGAAAGCGCGTCGCCTACTACTAAACCAACGGATTTCACCATGCCACTGCTGCGTTGCTGCAGGCGCTTGTTGGGATTGACCAATGCCTCTGCAGGCAGTAACCGATCGTCGTCCGACATATCGTCTGGCTGGTAACGTTTAAAGACGCCCAGCTCAGCACGGCGCAGCCCAAGACCGGCGGCAAAGGTGGCCAGAAAGCCTGAAGCACCCAGCCATTCCGCCAGGGCGTAGCTAAGCGCGATCAACGCCAGCGCCAGAAAGTCGTTGGGGGCGCAATCCCCATGCGCATTGCGAAGCCGGGTGGCCAGTAAGCCAACGAGTCGGCCCAGGCCAAATCCCAGCAGGATACCGCCGCCGATGGCCCACACGACGTCGACAGCAGCCCAGTGCGCCAGCATGCCTGCACTGAGGTTTTCGCCGTTGAACAGCAGCAAAGCCAGCACCAGCAACGGCAGCGCTGAACCATCATTCATGCCCGCCTCGCTAGAAATGGCGACGCGCAAGGCGTCATCGTCCTGCGCGTCGCTCACCGAAATCAGGCTAGCCAGTACCGGGTCGGTGGGCGCAACAATTGCGCCAAACGCCAGTGCAACGGGCCAGGACAACCCGACCAGCCAATGAGACAGCAGCGTCATGGCCGCCACCGTCATCAACATCGCCGGAAAGGCCAGTAAGCCTCCGGCTCGCCAGCTTTTCGCTTTAAGCGGCAAGCGTAATTTGAGCCCCGTAATAAACAGTGACGCAGCCATCGTGATTTCGGTAATGTGCGTCACCAGTTCCGCATGGCGAATGATATCAATCTCGATAACATCAAACATCCACGGCCCACAGGCGATCCCGGCTAACAAGAAAAGACCAAAAGAGGTCACTGGGCCACGGTGGATCCACCCTGATGCCAGTGACATTAATAACAGAAGACAGCCCGTCGCGGCGGTCCAGGCAATAAAGTTCATAACGCACCGTTTTAATTGAGTTTATGACTAAGCCTGGCACATTTGCTGACGGGCGGAAGGATCAGTCCTTGAGGTGACGACTGGCGAGCCGCACCATCAGGCTGGCAGCGGCGGCGAGCGTGGACAACACCACAACGCCATTCCAGCCCCAGTGGGCAAGCGCCAGGCTGCCCAGCGCCGCACCGCTGGCCATGCCGATAAACACGATGGTAAACAGTAGGGCGTTAAGACGACTACGTGCATCGGGTACCAGACCATAAATCAGCGTTTGATGGGCGACCAGCGTGGCCTGCACGCCTAAGTCGAAACCAAGCGTGCTGATAACGATGACGACCAGCTGACCGGGGAGCGACAGCAGCGGCAGCAAAAACATCAGGGCGAAGGCCGCCGTGACCAGGCCGGCACCAAACTGGGTCACGCGTGCCGGGCCGAGTCGATCGGCCAGGTTACCCGCCAGCGGCGCGGCCAGTGCACCCGCCGCCCCTGCCAGACCAAAGGCACCGGCGATGGCACTGTCAAAGTGAAAACGTTCGCTGAGCATGATCGCCAGCGTAGACCAGAAGGCGCTGAAGCTGACAGAAAGCAGTCCCTGAGCCAGGGCCGCGCGCCGCAGGGTCTGGTGTTCGCGCCACAGGTGAACCAGCGATAAAAGCAGGCGGGGATAGCTTACCGACGTGCCGGGCGTAAAGCGCGGCAGTACACGCCACAACGTCAGGCTAATCAGAAACACAGCCAGGGCCGCGATAATATACATGGTGCGCCAGCCAAAATACTCTGCCACCATGCCGCTGACGACCCGGGAGAGTAAAATGCCTACCAGTAATCCCGTCATTACCGTACCCACGGTTTTACCCCGGCTGTGCGCCGGTGCCAGCGCCGCCGATGCCGGAACAATATCCTGCGCCACGGTCGCCGTCAGGCCGGTGACAAAGCTGGCGATGAGCAGCGCGCTGATACCGCCGGAAAACCCACACAGCAGCAGCGCCATCACCAACAGCAGCCCTTTGATCAAAATTATCGTGCGGCGATCGTGGCGATCGCCAAGCGGGGCCAGCAGCAGAATACCTAAAGCATACCCGGCCTGCGTTAGCATCGGCACCATGCCTACGGTGCTCACACTGACCTGAAACTGCTTACCGATGATATCCAGCATCGGCTGACTGTAGTAAATCGAGGCCACGCTCAGGCCCGCGCCGGCAGCCAGCGTAAAGACCAGGGGGGCGGGCAGGCGTTCAGTTGAGTGGGGAGTCATAGTTTTTACCGCTGACATGGTTACATCCTCAAAAAATAGTGTGGCAAGTAAAGCCTGTTTTTGACATACGCGGTAGACTAATAAAAAGCAAAACTGTTATACGTGGAACGCATGAGCAATTTCAGTAACAGCGATCGTATCGAACTGATGCACACCTTTATTCGCATTGTCGAAAGCGGCAGTTTGTCTGCCGCAGCGTTGCAACTGGGTATTACGCAACCGACAATCAGTCGCCGGTTGCAGTCTCTTGAGCAGGGGCTGGGGCTGAAACTGATTCTGCGCACCACCCATGCGCTGAAGCTGACTGATGATGGTGAGCGTTGCTATGCACAGGCCCGGCAGCTCCTGGCAACCTGGCACGCGCTGGAAGATGAACTGACCGGCGCCGGCAGCGATCCGGTTGGCATCTTGCGGGTGCGCGCGCCCCACGCTTTTGGCCAGGATCAGCTGGTCACACCGCTGGTGAACTTTATGCGCCGCTATCCGCGTTTGCGCATTGAATGGATGCTGAACGACAGGACGCCAGACTTCGTCGCCGAGAACGTGGACTGTGCGATTCAGGTGGGGGCGCTGACCGACCCTTCTGTTGTAGCCGTGCTGCTGGCCGAAGTGCCGCGCATTGTTGTCGCTGCGCCCGCGCTGCTTCAGCAATATCCCCCGATTAACCAGGCGGCGCAACTGGGCGATTTGCCGTGGCTGGCGCTGACGAGTTTCTACCGTAACGAGATCGCATTACAACATAAAGACAAGGGGGAACCGATGAATCTGCCTATCGTTCCCCTGCTCAGCAGCGACAGCCTCTTCGCCGTGCGCAAAGCTGCGCTGGCGGGGCTGGGAACCGCTATTCTGTCGACATGGGTCATTCAGGAGGATCTGGCACAGGGCAATCTGATTCAGCTTATGCCGGAATGGCAGGCTCCCCCGTTGCCAGTCTGGCTGACCTATCCGTGGGCGAGCTATTATCCCGCCAGGCTGACCGCCTTCTTTGCCATGATCAAAGCGGTATTTCCGCATCTGACGGGCGCGCGGCCCGCTTCAGCCTGAAACAGGCCTCCCCCACCGGGGAAGCCGTGTCACCGGACGGCGTCCGGGGGGTTGCCGTCGATCAGACGTTTTTCTTTTCCGCTCGCGACATGTTGTCCAGCCAGCCCATCACGAAGGCAGACAGGACAAAGGTCAGGTGGATGATGACGTACCACATCAGCTTGTCGTTTTCGACATTGCGCGCATCCATAAACACCCGCAGCAGGTGAATGGAGGAAATCGCCACAATCGAGGCCGCGACTTTATTTTTCAACGAGCCGGAATCCATCTTGCCCAGCCAACTCAGCTTCTCTTTGCCCTCGTCAATGTCGAGTTTGGACACAAAGTTTTCGTAGCCTGACAGCATAACCATGACCAGCAGCCCACCCACCAGCGTCATATCCACCAGCGACAGCAGCAGCAAAATCAGATCGTTTTCTGCAATGCTAAAAATGTTGGGCAACAGGTGAAAAATTTCCTGGAAAAATTTGACGGTGAGCGCCAGCAGTCCCAGCGAAAGTCCAATGTAAACCGGAGCCAACAACCAGCGCGATGCATACATCAGGTTTTCGGTAAAACGTTCCATAATTTCCCAATCATAATCAGTAAGGTCGCGCATTATAACCGATCATCTGTGAAGTTATTTCAAGCCTTCAGGAGAAATTTCAGGAACGGGTGGAAGTGGTAAAGAGAGACGAAAGCAGGCACCGCCTTCAGCACGATTTTCCGCCCAGATCTGACCGCCGTGGCTTTCGATAATCGTTTTACAAATCGCCAGTCCCAGCCCAACGCCCGGTACGGCCGATTCTTTATCACCGCGTGAAAATTTATCGAAAATCCGCGTCAGGTCGTTTTGGGCGATGCCCGGCCCGCCATCCCAGATGGCGATTTCCAGCCGGGTATTTTCACACCAGGCACGTATGCCGCGGGGCGCACAGTTGCCAGCGTACTTCAGGCTGTTTTCAATCAGGTTGGTAAATACCCGCTCCAGCAACGTACTGTCGCCTTTGATCAGGACAATATCTTCAGGCAGGTCGAGTTCGACCTCTCTTCCCTTGAGCGACGGCGCCATGCTACTGAGCGCGCCGCCAATCACCTCTTCCAGCGCCAGCCACTCTTCGCGTAAATTCAGGCCGCCTGACTGAATACGCGCCATATCCAGCATGTTGCTGACCAGACGAATGGTACTCAGGGTTTGTTCACGAATCTGGCTGGCCTGGGGCACATACTTTGAGTTATCGCTGGCCAGGTCCAGCATCAGCATTTCTGCCTGACCAAACAGCACCGTCAGCGGGGTACGTAAATCATGGGAGAGCGCCGACAGCAAAGCATTACGCAGCTGCTCACGTTCAGCTGACAGCCGGGAAGCCGCCTCACTCTGGGACAGCGCCATCCGCTCCAGGGCATTGGCAATCAGCACGGTGAAGGTTTCCAGCAGCCGTTGCTGTTCCGGCACCATCAGCTGACGCACATTCTGCGGTTCAACCACCAGCAATCCGCGACACAGATCGCCCACTTTCAGCGGCAGAATTTGGTAGGGCACCGCCGGTAAGGTGTCCGTGCCTGCGCCTGCTGGCTGGCCCTTGCTGAAGCTCCATTTCGCGATAGCCCAATCCGGTTCGTTGCCCGGCAGCGCGTTGCCCAGCGTGTGCAGTTCGCCCTGCTCATCGGGTAGCAGCAGCAGGCATCGCGCCTGTAAGGTCGCCTCCAGCACCCGCTGGCTGGTTGCGGCGATATCTTCAGGCGTCAGGCCGCTTCCCAGCGACTTGGCCATTTCATAAAGCTGCCGCGTGCGCTGCTCCCGGTAACGGGCAACCCGCGCCTGGTAGCGAACGCCGGCCGTCAGGTTGCCAACAATAACCCCGACCGCCAGCATCACCCCAAAGGTCACCAGGTATTGCAAATCCGAGACCGCGACCGTGCCGGTAGGTGCGACGAAAAACAGGTCAAAGGCAATGATGTTCATGACGGTGGCGATAACGGAGGGCCATCGTCCATAGCGCAACGCGACGATCACCACCGCCAGCAAATAGATCATCACACAGTTGGCCGGATCGAAGCTGATCAGAACCGACTGCCCTGCGGCGGTGACCACAATACACAGCACCAGCGCCATCAGTACGCCGCGCAGCTGCAGCCGCCATTTGTCGCTGTTAACCCGATCCTCGGCTAACGGATGGGGCGCATCCTGGATAGGCTCATTGAGCGCCACGACCAACAGATCCAGATCGGGACCCAACTGCCCCAGCCGCTCGGCAAAGCTGTCACGCCGCCAGCGGCGCGCCGGGCGTCGGCCTGTCACAATCTTACCCAGATTGTGTTCCCGCGCGTAACGCAGGACCGCCTGCGCCTCATCAGGGTCGGACAGCGTCGCCGTCTCCGCCCCCATATCCTGCGCCAGCTTCAGCGTGCGTAAAATGGCCCGACGCCGCGCTTCCGGTAGCCGGTTAAGCCGGGGCGTTTCCACGTAAACGGCATGCCATTCGCTGCCCAGCCTGGCGGCCAGCCGCGCCGCCGTCCGCACCAGTTTTTCGCTGCCGGTATCGTCCCCAATACACAATAAAATGGCATCACGCGTGTGCCAGACTCGATCGCGGCCCTGACTGTCGCGCCAGGCGCGCATCTGGTCATCGACCCGGTCGGCAGTGCGGCGCAGCGCCAGCTCACGCAGGGCATACAGGTTGCCCTTACGAAAGAAATTTTCGATGGCGCGTTCGGCACGATCGCCAATGTAGACCTTGCCCTCTTTCAGGCGCTGGCGGAGATCGTCAGGCGGGAGATCAACCAGTACCACTTCGTCGGCAGCGTCAAAAAAGGGATCGGGAACGGTTTCACGCACCTGAATGCCGGTGACGCCACCGACCACATCATTCAGACTTTCCAGATGCTGAACATTCACTGTCGTCAGGACATCAATGCCCGCCTCCAGCAGTTCCTCAATATCCTGCCAGCGTTTGGGATGACGTGAGCCCTTCACGTTCGTGTGCGCCAGCTCATCCATCAAAATTACTGCCGGATGGCGCGCCAGCGCGGCATCAAGGTCGAACTCCGCATGCCGCGAACGGCCCGTCGCCCGGCGCGGCAACAGCACCAGTCCGTTAAGAAGCTGCGCTGTTTCCGGACGTTCGTGCGTTTCCACTACGCCCACCAGCACATCCAGCCCCTGGGCACGCAGCCGCTGCGCCTCCTGCAACATGGCATAGGTTTTTCCTACGCCCGCACAGGCGCCAAAATAGATTTTCAGTTTGCCGCGATGGCTGTCGCTGCTGGTCTGCAGCAGCGCATCCGGATCGGGGCGCAGCGGTTCGTGGTTCATAGCGTCCTTACAGTTATTTGAGGTCGTTCAGCGCCAGATTAAGCTGCAGCACATTGACAGTCGGTTCGCCGATAAAGGGCAGCAGCGGGCGCTGCGTCATGCTGTCTACCAGGGCATCCACTTTCGCCAGCGGCAGCTGACGTGCCGCCGCGATACGCGGTGCCTGCCACAGCGCAGCCTCAGGCGAAATCTCCGGGTCCAGTCCACTGGCCGAGGTGGTAACCAGCTCGACCGGTACCGCCCCGTTAGCCTGCGGATTCGCCGTGCGCAAAGCCGCCACGCGCTCGGCTACAGCCTTATCCAGCGCCGGGTTGCTGGCCGCCAGGTTGCTGCCGCTGGAGGCCAGAGGATTATAAGGCTTATCACCGGTTGCAGAAGGACGCCCCCAGAAATAACCGGGCTGGCTAAAATTCTGACCAATCAGCGCTGATCCCCGTTCTTCGCCATCGACATTCAATACTGACCCGTTAGCCTGCCAGGGAAACAGCAGTTGCGACAGTCCCGTGGTAAGCAAAGGATAAACGACGCCGCACACAACCGTTAGCAGCAAAAGCAGGAAAATCGCCGGACGTAACTGACTCATTTTAATCTCCTCAGGCCATACCAGACAGCACGAGCAACATATCAATCGCTTTGATGCCGACAAAGGGCACCAGCAGCCCACCTAACCCATAAATCAGTAAATTACGGCGCAACAGCGATGCGGCACTCAAAGGACGATAGCTGACACCTTTAAGCGCCAGAGGGATCAGGAATACAATCACCAGGGCGTTAAAAATCACGGCCGACAGGATGGCCGATGCGGGCGAGTGCAGCTGCATCACGTTGAGCATATTTAACTGTGGATAGGTTGCAGCAAAGGCGGCCGGGATGATGGCGAAATACTTGGCAACGTCATTGGCGATACTGAAGGTGGTCAAGGAACCGCGCGTCATCAGCATCTGCTTACCAATGTGCACCACTTCCAGCAGTTTGGTGGGGTTCGAGTCCAGATCGACCATGTTGCCCGCTTCTTTCGCCGCCTGAGTACCCGAGTTCATGGCAACCGCCACGTCCGCCTGGGCCAACGCTGGCGCGTCATTGGTGCCGTCACCGGTCATCGCGACTAAGCGCCCCTCCGCCTGATACTGACGAATCAGTGCCAGCTTGGCTTCCGGCGTCGCTTCTGACAGAAAGTCATCCACTCCCGCCTCTGCCGCGATGGCGGCGGCGGTGAGCGGGTTATCACCGGTGATCATCACGGTTTTAATGCCCATCTTGCGCAGTTCCGCAAAACGTTCTTTGATGCCACCTTTAACGATATCTTTTAGCGCCACCACGCCCAGCACCTTTGCGCCTTCCGCCACCACCAGCGGTGTGCCACCGGCCCGCGCCACCTCTTCAACCCGGGCGTTCACCTCAGCCGGAAAGGCACCGTGGCTGGCTTCAATATGACGGCGCACCGCATCGACCGCACCTTTACGGATCAGGCGGTCCTGTACGTTGACGCCGCTCATACGGGTTTGAGCCGAGAAGGGAATAAAGCTGGCGCCCATGCTGCTCAGGTCACGTTCACGCAGGTTAAACTTTTGCTTCGCCAGCACCACGATGCTGCGCCCTTCCGGCGTTTCATCCGCCAGGGACGCCAGCTGCGCCGCATCGGCAAGCTGTTCTTCCGTGACGCCGGGAGCCGGTAAAAACTGTGTTGCCTGACGGTTACCCAGCGTGATGGTGCCGGTTTTATCCAGCATCAGCACATCCACGTCGCCAGCGGCTTCAACAGCGCGGCCACTGGTGGCAATGACGTTAGCGCCCAGCATCCGGCTCATCCCGGCCACGCCGATAGCGGACAGCAGACCGCCAATGGTGGTCGGGATCAGGCATACCAGAAGCGCCACCAGTACGGTGATGGTGACCGGCGTGCCGCCCCAGGCTGAAAAAGGCCACAGCGTGACGGTGGCTAACAGAAACACAATGGTGAGCGACACCAGCAGAATGGTCAGGGCAATCTCATTCGGGGTTTTACGACGCTGTGCGCCTTCGACCATGGCGATCATCCGGTCCAGGAAGGTTTCGCCTGGGTTGGCGCTGCAGGTAATGACCAGCCAGTCAGACAGAATGCGTGTCCCGCCGGTCACCGAGGCGAAATCCCCGCCCGATTCACGGATCACCGGTGCCGATTCACCGGTGATCGCGCTCTCGTCTACCGATGCGCCCCCTTCCACGACTTCACCGTCGCAGGGGATCACATCACCGGCCTCTACCAGCACGGCATCCCCTTTACGCAGCGCATCGGCCGCCACCTGCTGCCACGCTGCACCGTAGTGCGCCGCCGACAGTTTTTTGGCGAAGCTGGTCTTTTTAACGCCTTTCAGGCTGTTTGCCTGGGCTTTACTGCGCCCTTCCGCCAGGGCTTCTGCCATGTTGGCAAACAGCACGGTGAACCATAGCCACAGGGCAATCGCGCCGGTAAAGCTGGCGCTGCCGCTCTGGTGTCCGGTAAACATCATTATGGCCAGAATCGAGGTCAGGATACTGCCCAGGTAAACCACAAACATGACCGGATTGCGAAACTGCACGCGAGGATCGAGTTTTTTTACCGCATCGATCGCTGAGGTACGTAACAGCGCTGCGTCAAACACCTGTTGTTGACGACTCATGATTATTGTCCCTGAATAAGTTGCAGATGCTCGGCGACCGGACCCAGCGCCAGAGCAGGAATAAAGGTCAGCGCGCCGACCAACAAGACGGTACCGACCAGCAGTGCGATAAACAGCGGACCGTGCGTAGGGAGCGTGCCGTTACCTACCGGCTGCACTTTTTTCACCGCCATTGCCCCCGCGATCGCCATGACCGGAATAATGATGCCGAAGCGACCCACGAACATGCACACCGCCAGCAGCAGGTTCCAGAACGGCGTATTGGCGCTCAGGCCCGCAAAGGCGCTGCCATTGTTATTGGCGGCCGACGAAACGGCATACAGGACTTCACTAAAGCCATGCGTTCCGGGGTTTGCCATACCTGCGCGTCCGGCGTCGGTCATCATCGCAATCGCCGTACCGATCAACACCAGCGCGGGCGTGACCAGAATCGCCAGGGCCGTCATTTTCATTTCCCATACGTCGATTTTCTTGCCGAGGAATTCCGGTGTGCGGCCAATCATCAACCCGGCAATAAACACCGCCAGTAAGACAAACAGCAGCATCCCGTACAGACCGGCACCCACGCCGCCAAACACCACCTCGCCCAGTTGCATCAGCAGCATCGGCACCATACCGCCCAGCGCCGTAAACGAGTCATGCATCGCGTTTACCGCACCGCAGGACGCCGCCGTCGTAATCACCGCAAACAGGCTGGAGTTGAGAATGCCGAAGCGCGTTTCTTTGCCTTCCATATTGATGGCGCTGTCAGCCCCTAGCGTCAGAAAGTGCGGGTTGCCACGTAGTTCAGCCCACATCACCAGCGCAGCAGCCACGACAAACATCAGCGTCATGGACCACAGCAACATTGAGCCCTGGCGCCGATCTTTTACGCTTTCGCCAAAGGCAAAGCAGAGAGCCGCCGGAATCAGGAAGATACTAAGCATCTGTACGAAATTGCTCAGCGCGGTAGGGTTCTCAAACGGATGCGCAGAGTTGACGTTGAAAAAGCCGCCGCCGTTGGTGCCCAGCATTTTGATGGCTTCCTGAGAGGCAACCGGCCCCATTGCCAGCGTTTGCTGCGCACCTTCGAGGCTGGTGACGTTGTGATACGGCAGGAAGTTCTGGATGCTGCCCTGGCTGACAAAAAACAGCGCCATCAGCAGGCTGATCGGCAACAGGACATAGAGTGTAATGCGCGTTAAATCGCGCCAGGCGTTCCCCAGGGTTGCCACCGAACGATTAGCAAAACCGCGAATCAGCGCAAACGCCACGGCGATGCCGGTGGCGGCGGAAACGAAGTTCTGCACCGTCAGCCCGACCATCTGGCTGAAGTAACTCAGGGTGCTTTCACCGGCATAAGACTGCCAGTTGGTGTTGGTGACAAAACTGATAGCGGTATTCAGCGCCAAATCCCAGCTCAGTCCGGGAAGATGTTGCGGATTGAGCGGCAACGCTCCCTGAAACATCAGGATGGCGAGCAGCACCACGAAGCCAAGCAGGTTGAACACCAAAATTGCCAGCAGGTAGTGCTGCCAGCGCATACCGCCTTCTTGTACACCCGAAAAACGCCACAGCAGGGCTTCAGCACGTGCAAAGAGGGGTTTATCGGCAACCAGCGCGGCCAGCCCACGCCCCAGCGGTTGCGCCATCACCATCAGCAACAGCAGATAAACCGCGATCAGTAAAAACGCATTGGCCGCCATCAGAAGGCCTCCGCATTTAACAGGGCATAGATTAGATAGCCCAGCAACAACACTACCAGCACAATGCCGGTTATTACGCCTGCACTCACAGCAACCTCCAGAGGATTGGATTTGCTGAGTAGCTTGCGCTGGCGCACATAAAGAAAGGGTTAAAATGCGGGTCGGGGATGTAAAAAATGTATAAAAACGACCCGCAATATCAGGCGGCGTCCAGCAACCAGATTCGGCGCAGATCGACGTTGTCCCAACGGCCGTTATCTTCGGCACACACAATGCTGTCAGTACAAAAACTGTCGCCCAGATCCAGCACCTCGGGTTTGATTTCCCGCTGCGCGTGCAGTGACCAGAAGACATGCACCGTAGGTCGCTGTAATGACTTATCGCCGCCCTTCACCACCAGCGCAATGCGTCCAGACGCCAGGCGAACCAGGGAACCGACGGGATACATCCCTATCGTACTGACGAAAGCGTGCAGTAAGGTACTGTCGAAATGCCCCGGCCAGCTCAACATCATTTGCAGGGTTTTGGCTGGGGTCCAGCCTTTACGGTAAGGCCGCGTTGAGGTCAGCGCATCGTAAACGTCACAAATCGTCGCCATGCGGGAATACACGCTGATCTCATGGCCTTTCAGGCCATAGGGATAGCCGCTACCGTCATATTTTTCATGGTGATGCAGCGCGATATCCACAAGATCATCGCCTGCCTGTGCATCCATCAGCATTTGCGCACCGGCAATCGGATGTTCACACATGATCTTAAACTCTTCGTCGTTGAGCGTGTCCGGTTTGTTGAGGATAGCGAGTGGTACGGCTGCCTTGCCCAGATCGTGCAGTAATCCGCCCATCCCCACCCGCTGAAGCTGCTGAGCATCCAGCCCCAGTTTTTTTCCAAAGGCGATCATGAGCCCACAGACCGCCATGGAGTGCAGGTAGGTGTAATTGTCATGATCCTTTAGCTGCGCAACGCGTAACAGCGCAGAGGGCTCACGCTCAATAGAGCCCGCAATCTGATCGACAATGGCAATCATGTCATTGAGATTCAGACCATGGCCCAGGCGTGCCTCGCTGAACATGGCCAGCACTTTTGGCTTTCCCTGTTCAAAGATATGCTGCGCCTGCTCCATTTCCTGAGAAAAAGGCGCACGCAGGCCTGAATCGACCTTTTTCGTCACAGATGGCGTCACTGAAATCGATTTCTCCATATCGATCCATAAACGCTGTATGCCCTCATGACGAAACATCGAAACCTGACGTTGATCGGTGATCAACATCTGATTACGAATGCGTTTGTCTTTAAACCACCAGACTTCAAGCTTGTGGACGAACATACCCGGTTTTAGTTCGTCAATGGTGATGAGTTTAATCACAATCTCCCTCCAGAGTATCAGCGGGTGATATCGTGATATCGGCAGGCACTCGGTTTTATGCAGGTCATTTTGTGCGAACTGTGGCACAGCACAAATTTTAGCCGCCGAAGGGAGATTTTTCCTGTTAACCGGTAAAAAAAGAGCGTGGTCAGGCTGTCTCAGTGAGCAATTTTGCCATCATCACCACATCGTGAAATTTGCCTTCACGCAGTGACGCCTGGCGGCGGATGCCTTCGCGTTCAAAACCCAGTCGCTCATACAGCGCCAGCGCCCGGTGATTATCGTGAAACACCTCCAGTTCCATACGGGTGATGCCCAGCCAGTTGCGCGCATAATCCATGGCGTTACGAATCAAATGCTCTCCGATTCCCCGACCAGAGAAGGCGGGATCGACGCCAATACCGAAACTGATGCAGTGGCGGGTACGCGGATTATGATTGGTAAACAGCGTGAGTTCGCCCACCATTTCCCCCTCAACTTCGGCGATAAAATTGATAAAGCCTTCCGCATCCATCTTTGCAAACTTCTTTTCCCAGGTCGCGACGCTGGGGAAAGGCAACTGAAGCGTCCGGGATAAACCGCCGGATGACCGTAAAGACGTTGGTATGCCGCAGCATCGCCAGGCTCGCGGCCGCGCAGAGTGATATCCATATTTAATCCTTTTTAATCGGGCGTACACATGCACTAAGCTGTAACTCTTCCCGAACGGAAAGAGTGACTCTATGTTGTATCGTCGTTTCGAACGTTTTATCAATATTTTTCAGGATGCGCCAACCGATATGCCGCCTTCACGGGTCTGGCCATTTTACTTTTACTATCTGCGTCAGGTGTGGCCGAGCTTTGCCGCACTACTGGTGGTGGGATTAATTGGCGCACTGATTGAGGTTGCACTGTTCAGTTATCTGAGCCGCATTATCGATTTGGTGAATCACGCTACGCCAGCAACGTTGTTCAGGGATAACTGGCAAACGTTGTTATGGATGGGCTGTGTTGCGCTAATACTGCGCCCGGTATTTATTGCACTGCACGATATGCTGGTCCATCAGAGCATTAACCCCGGCATGACCAGTATGATCCGCTGGCAGCACCATAATTATGTCCTGCGGCAGAGCATGAACTTTTTTCAGAACGACTTCGCCGGGCGGATTGCGCAACGTATTTTGCAAACCGGTAATTCGCTGCGCGACTCGGCAGTACAGTTGGTGGATGCGATCTGGCATGTGCTGATCTATGCCGCAACGGCGATGGTCCTGTTTGCAGAAGCCGACTGGCGTTTGATGATTCCGCTGATAATCTGGATTGTGGCCTACGTTGCCGCGCTGCGCTTTTTCGTCCCTCGGGTAAAAGCCCGTTCGGTGGTGTCATCGGAGGCCCGTTCGAAGCTGATGGGCACCATTGTTGACGGCTATACCAACATCGCCACCATCAAGCTTTTCGCGCACAGCGATCTGGAACGTCAGTATGCCCGCGAAGCGATTCAGGAGCAGACGGATAAGACGCAGCAGGCTAACCGGATGGTGACCAGCATGGACCTCACCTTATCAACGCTGAACGGAATCCTGATTGTCTCAACGTCAGGACTGGCGCTGTGGCTGTGGAGCGAGTCGCTGATCAGCGTTGGCGCCATTGCCCTGGCAACCGGCCTGGTGATCCGCCTGGTCAACATGTCCGGCTGGGTGATGTGGGTGGTAAACGGGATTTTTGAAAACATCGGTATGGTGCAGGACGGGCTGAATACCATTTCACAACCGCTTAGCGTGCAGGATTCCTCAAAGGCAACACAGCTAAAGGTGACGCAGGGCGAGATTCGTTTCGACGCTATCCGTTTTGACTATGGCGGAGGCCGTCAGGTCATTGATGGCCTGAACCTGACCATCAAACCCGGTGAAAAAATTGGCCTGATTGGGCCTTCCGGTGCGGGTAAATCCACCCTGGTGAACCTGCTGCTGCGCCTGTACGACCTCAACGGCGGTCGTATCCTGATTGACGGTCAGAATATTGCTGAAGTGACGCAGGAGAGCCTGCGCAGCCAGATCGGGATGATCACCCAGGATACCTCGCTGCTGCATCGCTCTATTCGCGAAAACCTGCTGTACGGGCGGCCAGATGCCAGCGAAGAAGAACTCCAACTAGCCATTCATCGTGCCCGCGCCGATGAGTTTATCCCGTTGCTGTCGGATTCTCAGGGCCGGTTTGGCCTGGATGCACATGTGGGCGAACGCGGCGTAAAACTGTCAGGCGGGCAGCGCCAGCGCGTAGCTATCGCCCGTGTCCTGTTGAAAGATGCGCCGATCCTGATTATGGATGAAGCGACGTCCGCGCTCGATTCCGAAGTGGAAGCCGCGATTCAGGAAAGCCTGGAATCCCTGATGCAGGGCAAAACGGTGATTGCCATCGCCCACCGCCTGTCCACCATTGCCAAAATGGATCGTCTGGTGGTGCTGGAAAAAGGCCAGATTGTGGAAATCGGTAGTCACTCTGAGCTACTGGCTCAAAATGGCCTGTATGCCCGTCTGTGGCAGCATCAGACGGGAGGATTTGTTGGCGCAGATTAATCGCCGCGTCGATATGGCAGGGCGTCACGGGCTTCTTCGGCCCAGAGATGGACGCCTTGCCGCTCCTGCTGCAGAAAGTCATCCACGGCCGCGCGCAGGCCGGGATGGCACAAATAGTGCCAGGAGTGGGTCATCTGGGGTTCAAAACCACGTACCAGTTTGTGCTCGCCCTGCGCGCCCGCATCAAAGCGTTGCAGCCTTTCCGCAATGGCGAAATCCATCCCCTGATAAAAACAGGTTTCGAAGTGAAGCCGGTCAAATTCCGCCAGGCAGCCCCAGTAGCGGCCATACAGGCTTTGGCCGTCCTTGAGGTAAAAGGCCATCGCCGCCGGTTGTTGCTGCAGACGGGCAATGACCACGCGAATATTGTCCGGCAGCCTCTCAGCCAGCAGGCTGAAGAAGGCGCGGGTCAGATAGGGCCGCTGGCCGCGCACTGCATAAGTATTGGCGTAGCAGGTATAGACAAAGTCCCACTGATCCTCGCGCAGTTGATCGCCGCGATACCAGTCAAATTCAAAACCGCTCTGCACCACCTGCTCGCGCTCTTTTCGCAGCTGTTTACGTTTACGCGACATCAGCGTATCCAGGAAATCCTGAAAGTCGCGATAGCCTCGATTGTGCCAGTGATACTGGCAGCCCAGGCGTGACAGCCAGTCAGGTTGCGCCGCCAGCAAGGCGTTCGCTTGCGGGTCGGTGAAGTTGATATGCGCACCACTCAGCCCCTGTTCAGCCAGCGCGTCCGGGAGAGCCGCAAGCAGTCGGGCGGCGGCATCCGCTGCGCCGAGTAAGCGTGCCCCTGTGACCGGGCTGAAAGGAATCGCGCCCAGCCATTTCGGATAGTACGGAATCCCGGCGCGCTGACAGGCATCTGCCCAGGCGTGATCGAAAACGTATTCACCCTGAGAATGAAACTTTTGATAACCGGGAAGCGCGGCGCGAAGCACACCGGCCTCACGCCAGAGAAGGTGATCGGGCTGCCAGCCCCTTTCCGGCCGGACGCTGCCACTTTCTTCCAGGCTCAGCAAAAACGCGTGGCGTAAAAAAGGCTGTTGATCGGGTAACAGCGCATCCCATTCAGCGGCAGAGATATCTGAAAGCGAACTCAGGTGGAACAACGACATGCATAACTCCAGACAGCAACCGATGACACGTCAGTCAAGCAGGTTTTAGGGTTCAGGGAAAGCAGAACGGCACGGAATGCCCCATGCCAACGCGCGACCTGAAGCGTCGTTAGGTTTTGACGTTAATCCCGCCAGCTGTTCAAATGCCTGCAGACTCTGACAAAACAGCGAAGGAACGGACATGGCAAAAGCATTGGTGATCTTCCTGCACGGCGTGGGCAGTAACGGCGACGATCTGGCCCCCATTGGCGACGACTGGGCAACCCTGCTCCCGGATGTGGCCTTTGCCTCACCGGATGCGCCTTACGTCTTTGAGCATGGCGCGGGCTATCAGTGGTTTAGCCTGGCAGGGATTACGCCGGAAAATCGCCCGGGTCGGGTGCGTGAAGCCCGCGAGGCCTTTGACCGCGTTATCCGTCATCTGATGGCGCAGCACGGAATGGCAGATCGCTGGGAAAACGTCATTCTGGTGGGCTTTTCGCAGGGCTCAATTATGGCGCTGGATCTGCTGGCTTCCGGGCGTTATCCGCTCGCGGGCGTGGTGGCGTTTTCCGGACGCCTGGCCTTTGACGGCCCGCTGACGCCAGCACCTCACACGCCAGCCCTGATAATTCATGGCCGTGCTGATACGGTCATCCCGGCCAGTGAAAGCGAGTCAGCAGCCACTCGCCTGAAGGCGGCTGGCGTCCTGGTCGAAGCGGTATTTGAGCCGCAGACCGGTCACACGATTTCAGGTCAGGGCGCGATGCACGCCGCCGGGTTTATTGCTCAGTGCTTGCAGGACTAAACCGCAGACATGCCGGTTTGGCCCTCAGGCTAGCCCAACAGGTTAATGAGCGCGAAACCGGCAAAACTCATCAGTAACGATCCAATGACATGCACCAGCGCACTGCTCATCGCCCACAGGTATTTGCCGGTCTGCAATAAGGTCATTAACTCTGCTGTAAACGTGGAAAACGTGGTGAGCCCGCCGCATAAGCCCGTAATGATGAGTAACCGCCAGGCGGGATCGAGTGAGGGATTTTTGATAAACCAGGCCATTGCACCGCCAATCACGAATCCGCCAATCAAATTCACCAGCAAGGTCCCCGGTGGCAGATTGGGGAAAAACGCATTAAAACGCATACCGAACCACCAACGCAGTACACAGCCCACACTGCCGCCCAAAATCACAGCCAATAGCGGTTTTAACATCACAGACTCCATTTCAGGATTTGCGCAGAAGAGGGTGGAGGGCCAGAAAAAATGCATGCACCTGACACTCCAGCTCCCGCGAAAGGATTAAGGATAATGTCAGGCGTCATCAGCCGCAGGTTACGCCTGCAGGCGGTTGGGAAAGGTGGAACGCCATCACCTTATGCGCGCCATAATACGACGCCTTTTTCTGACTGGCAACCACAGTTGAGCGGGGAAATCAGCAATGCCAACCGACGCCGCCTGGACAGATGACCCCGCTCAGGCTGCCGCAAAGCAGAAGGTTTTGGGCCACACAATTCAGGTTTCCTCTTGAGCCGTTTTCCGCTTAAATGGTGACCTGCCAGCGGCCTTAAAGGGCCGTTTAATGCCCTTCACGCATAGCGAAGGGATGAGCCTGTTCTGGAGCGGCCTGTGCGAACTGTCATTTTAGATACTGATATCGGCGTAGACGATGCCTTTGCTCTGGCTTATGCCGCCCGCACCCAACATTTGCTGGGCATTACTACGGTGTTTGGCAACGTTGCCGTGGGACAGGCCGTGAAAAATGCCCGACTGTTTTGCCACAAAATGGCGATTGAGGTGCCGGTATACCGGGGCTGTTCACGTCCATTAGCCCAGGCGCCGAGCGCGCCTGCCCGACTGCATGGCGAAGATGGTTTAGGGGACGCGTTTGATAATCCCTTCAGCGATGAGGCACCCGGTGCCGTTCAGTTTATTATCGACAGCGTGCGGGCCAGTCCGGGTGAAATCACGCTTGTCGCGATAGGTCCGCTGACCAATATCGCCAGCGCAATCAATCAGGCGCCGGATATTATTCCGCTGGTGAAAGAGCTGGTCATGATGGGCGGCGCATTTGGCACGGATGGGCACAGCGGGAATGTCACGCCCTTCAGCGAATTTAATATCTGGAAAGATCCTCACGCCGCCGATCAGGTTCTCTCTTCCACCTTGCCGATCGTGGTGATCCCGCTCGATGTCACGCATAACGTCTTGATCCACAGCGATGAGGTCGATCGACTTCATCAACCCGTCCTGCATGCGATCTGCCGCCCCTATCTGGCATACAGCCTTGAGAAAGAAGGCTTTTCTGGTATGGCGCTGCATGACACGCTGACGATATCCTGGCTGTGTTTGCCTGACGCGTTCACGCTGGTGGAAAGCCCGCTTCGTGTCATTACGGAAGGCATTGCCTGCGGCCAGACGGTGCGTCAGTTGAGCGCCCTGGCGTCCCGGCATGATCCCTTCCGCAATCTGCCTCGACAGCGCATCGCTCTGGGCGTTGATGCGGAGGCCGTGCGGAAACACTTTTTTCAGTTACTTAGCCGATAAGCCTGGCGGCGAGACGGCCCCTGTCATCCACCGTTAGCGATCAAAATCGATAACGCCTTTAATCAACTCACGATTGTTGATAACCGCTTCCTCAAAATGCTCTGCCAGCGTAGAGAAGGCGAAACGGCGGTTCAGCATCATGTCTGCTCGCAGTTTCCCGGCGGCCATGAGTTCATGCACCCGGTCAAAATCTTCGCGCGTAGCGTTCCGGCTGCCCATCAACGTACTCTCTTTTTTGTGAAATTCACTGTCAGGGATAACCAGATCGCCTTTGTGCAGGCCTACATAAACCACCGTACCGCCATGCCGAATCAGGTTAACCGCCGCGTTCATGGCCGCCGGGTTGCCCGTGGCATCGATCAGGGTTAACGCCAGCTGACCGTTAAATCCAGCGCGCAGCTTGGCGATGAAATCGGCGTCAGCCGGGTTAAGCGCGGGAAGACCCAGCTGTTGACTGACGTGCTGGCGGCGGTATTCACTGGTGTCCGCCACGATGACCTGCGCGCCATTGGCCGCCGCGATGGCCGCCGCCCCCAGCCCAATAGGGCCAGCGCCCACCACCAGCACGGCATCGCCCTGTGCCACTGCCGCACGCCTTACCGCATGGGCGCTAATCGCAAAGGGTTCAATCAGCGCCGCCGCCTCAGGTGCCAGCGCGTCCACGGCCAACAGGTTTGACGCAGGCACGCTCAGATAGTCACAAAAGCCGCCATCCTGATGTACGCCAATAACTGAGATATGTTCACAACAGTTGGTTTTACCGCTTTGGCAGGCATCGCACTGATAACAGGAGAGATAGGGGATCAGCGCCACGCGCTGGCCAACGGCAAACCCCTCCACGGCGCTGCCTGTTTCAACAATGTTTGCGCAGAGTTCATGCCCGAGTACCCGTGGATAGCTAAAAAAAGGTTGGTTTCCCGCCCAGGCATGGATATCCGTGCCGCAGATGCCCACGCTGACAATTTTAATCAGCACCTCCCCTGGCGCGGGTTGAGGCGTTGCGCGCGTGGTCCAGACCATATTGCGTGGTTCGACGATGACTAATGCTTTCATTGTTGTCATGGTAAGACTCCCGTTATCGTTAGCGCAGTTATGGCTAATCTTGCCGTGACAAGGCATTTCCTTTGCGCGTTCTGTGAAGCGTGACGGTTTTTTTGGGCCTTCAATGGTTTTTAATGCATAAAAAACCGGAGCCGCTCATGAGCCGTAGTCAGAATTTACGTCATAACGTGATCAACCATATGCTGGAAAGCATTGCCCAGGGTCATATTCAGTCGCCCCTGCCGCCACAGGCCGCCCTGGCTGAAATGTTTAATATCAGCCGCACTACGGTGCGGCATGCTCTGCGCTATCTGCACCAACGCGGCGTGCTGGAGAAAGTAAAAGAGAGCTGGGTCATCGTGCGCGAGCCTGAAGAGCAAGACAGCCTCAGCGCCGTCACGCCAGCCATTGAGCTGCAGGCCAGCCAGGTGGAAAAACGCTTTTTTGATATGATTAATCAGCGACTGCTGCAGCCCGGTGACACGTTCAGCGAACTGCAACTGGCAAAACAGGCCAACGTCAGCCCGGTAGCGGTACGGGAATTCCTGCTGCATTTTATGCGTTATAACCTGCTGGAACCGGTTAAACGCGGCCACTGGCAGATGAAAAAGTTTTCACAGGAGTACGCCGAAAAGTTATTTGAGCTGCGCGAGATGCTGGAAACTCATGCGCTTACCCGCTTTCTAAATTTGCCCAGAGAGGATGAACGCTGGATCCAGGCCAGAGATCTACTGGATCGCCACCGATCGATGCGCGAAACGATCGCCAGCAACTATCGCCATTTTGCTGCCCTCGATAAAGAGCTGCACTGGCTGATCCTGTCTGCCGCCAACAACCCCTTTTTTAATCAGTCGCTGGAGATTATTTCAGTGATTTTTCATTCGCATTATCAGTGGGATGAAAGCGATCTTAAGCAGCGCAATATCGTCGCGCTGGAAGAGCATATGGCGATTCTGTCCGCCCTGATTGGCCGCCGGGATGTGGATGCGCTGTGCGCATTGCATAACCACCTGGCTACCGCCAAGCGCTCTATGGTACGGAGCATTAATCAGTACAATTAAAACCCGATTAAAAACCACAAAGCATTAGCTCCCGCACGATTTTGAAACAACTTTACAACATATCCTGTTCATTCCCCCTACTCTCAGCGCAACGCCCCGACGGCCTTGTACCGCCGGGCGACCGTAATACTCACAATAATGATGAATCGCCTGCCCGGGGAGATTGCCATGGAACACAGATCGGTTGTTGATCACGCGAACCCGTCCGACACTTCGCCCGATGAGGCGTTTGTGCCGTGGCGCAGTGATATCGTGCGCTCGCCGCGCATTCGTAAAGTCCAGATTACCGCCATGCTGCTGCTGCTGTTTGCTGCCGTCATTAACTACCTGGATCGCAGTTCGCTGTCTGTGGCCAACATGACCATTCGTGATGAAATGGGGCTGAGCGCCACCGAGATCGGCGTGCTGTTGTCTGCGTTTTCGCTGGCCTATGGGCTGGCGCAGTTGCCCGCCGGTGCGCTGCTAGACCGTAAAGGACCGCGTATTATGCTGGGCCTGGGAATGTTTATCTGGTCCCTGTTCCAGGCCGCGTCCGGACTGGTGCATAACTTTACGCAGTTTGTCCTGGTGCGTATTGGGCTCGGCATTGGTGAAGCCCCCATGAATCCGTGCGGGGTCAAGGTCATCAATGACTGGTTTAACATTAAAGATCGCGGTATGCCGATGGGGATGTTTAACGCCGCCTCGATGATTGGCTTATCCATCGCGCCGCCGATCCTGGCGGCCATGATGCTGGTTCTGGGCTGGCGCGGCATGTTTGTCACCATCGGGATTCTGGGTGTGTTTCTTGCCATCGGCTGGTACCTGGTTTACCGCGATCGCGATAACAAACAGCTAAGCGCTGAAGAGATCCACTACCTGCAGGCAGGCAGCGTGGCATCGCGTAAAGAGCCGATCAGCTTTCAAGAATGGCGTGGGCTGTTTAAACAACGCACCATGTGGGGCATGATGATTGGCTTCAGCGGCATCAACTATACCGCCTGGCTGTATATCGCCTGGCTGCCGGGCTATCTGCAATCCACCTATCATCTCGACCTGAAAAGCACGGGATTACTGGCGGCCATTCCCTTCCTGTTCGGTGCCGCAGGCATGCTGTTAAATGGCTATGTGGTTGATGCGCTGGTCAGGCGCGGCTGGGATGCGGTAAAAACCCGTAAAGTCTGCATTGTCAGCGGTATGATTCTGTCTGCCGGGTTTACCGCTATCGTTACGCGCGCGACCGACACCACCAGCGCCGTGACGCTGATTGGGATGGCGCTGTTTTGCATCCACTTTGCCGGTACTTCCTGTTGGGGTTTGATTCATGCCAACGTCACCGCGCGTATGACGGCGTCCGTGGGCAGCATTCAAAACTTCGCCAGCTTTATCTTTGCCTCGTTTGCGCCGGTCGTGACCGGATGGGTGCTGGATACCACCAAATCATTCAGCCTGGCGCTGATGATTTGCGCCTGCGTCACCCTGGTTGGCGCCCTGGCGTACCTGCTGCTGGTGCGCAAACCCATCACGGACGGCGCCTGATATCCCCGATTCAGGTCAGCGGGTGGAGGGTCACGCCATGGCGAGCACCATAACGCTGAATGCCCACAATCGCTTTATCAATACTGAGCGGCGGCGGCGCAGGCAGTAGCGGGGCGCGCTCCCGGAGCGCCGAATCGAACCGGGAAAAGGTGGCAAAATCGTGGGGGAAGCGCGTTTCATCTACCCCGACTAATGCGCCCTCTTCCCTGGCGAAGGCTAACAGCTGTTTCCAGCGATCGACGTCCGCCAGGCCAATGCTGTCGGTGCCGTGCGAATACAGCATCATATCGATATGGTTGAAAGGCGGCTGCTTTACAAGAAAGCGCTGCAGCGCATCAGCCGACGGCACGGATGGAAACATCAGCCAGAACGGAATCGCGTGCTGCTGCATGCTGCACCAGGGATCCATGAGTAAAAAGCTGTCTACCGTCAGCCGGGCAGGCAATATGCCCGCCGCCAGATACCAGTCGCGATAAATTTCAGCGACCACGAAACTCAGCGCTTCGGGATGGTCGTAGCGAATCTCCATCAGCCGCCAGCGCTGGGCTTCTGCCAGCTTTTTCAGTGGCGAAATCAGGTAGCCATCCAGCCCCCATTCGGCTTCAGGGACGTGGTCGGTGATAGCAGGCGGTTCCCAACGCGCCCGATCCACGCCTGCCCGCGCCAGATATTCCGCCACTCTCGGCCCGCCCTGCAAATACTCCTTTTCGGTTGCGCCGCCGGGGGCGCCAAACTGAAAGAAAGAGCGGTCACTGGTGCGCGTTACCGGCCACTGTCGCGTACAGTGATTAATGAACAGTGTTGATCCCGCCGGTAATCCTCCCAGCAGAAACTCATTGAAGGCCAGCGGCATGTCGCGCAGCTTCAGGCGGAAATAGTGCATTTTTTCCAGCAGGAGGCGATCCTGACTCGGATCCTGCATGTGGTGCACGGCAAGCTTAGGCCAGGTCGCCAGCAACGCTGCTGCCACGGCCTTGCCGTTTTCAAATTCGGACTGGGCGTCATCCGGATCGCTCTGCTGTACCCGCACCGGGCACAAAAACGTTTGCGGTAGCCACGGCGTTCCCATCGCCGCGGCCAGATGCACCATGGCACCGTTAGTGGCACCGACAAACGCAGCCGGATAATCGCGCTGCGGATAGGTACTGACCATCCATTCGGCGATGCCTTCGACGTCCAGTTCACTGGCCTGTTTGTGACTGATGCCCTCGGCCAGGCCACTGACCGCATAGCCCCACTCACGCAGCCGGGTCGGTAACCGATCAAGTGAAGGCAGTAAGCGGTCTAACATGGGCGGCTGGCCTGGACTGGCAAAAGGCCGATCGTGCAGCGCATTCGCTAAGGCCAGCAGCATCGTGGCGGCTGAATCAAACCGGGCAATGCCCTTAGGAGGTTTACTCATGCTGGCTCTCCTGCTGAATACGCGCCAAAAAAGGTCGGATGGCGTGGCAGAAACTCCACGGATAGACATAGTGCAGCCGGTGCGTGCCGCCGCGCAGGGTGATTTTTTCACTGTGCGGCAGCAGCCCCGCCAGCTCATCCAGCCAGCGCGCCGGGCAAACCGGATCGCGCGAGCCTCTCAGCAAGAGGGTTGGCGCGGTGAGATAGGTCAGGTGGTGTTCGATAGGATCGTTCAGCATGGCGCGCAGGGTGCCAAAGGCTCGCGGCAAACCGGCTTTCGCCCAGTCAATTCGGGCCAGCGAGTCGGGCGATCGATGCGCTTCCATTCGGCTGTTACGCCAGCCTCGCCATATCTGACGAACCACGCTGCGCGCGTGGCGATCGGCGGTGGGCCCCTGTAATACCAGGCCTGCCACCGCTTCGGGGTATTTATCCGCCAGAGCCGCCAGCACCTGGCAGCCAAAAGCGCTCCCAACCCAGATCGCCCGCTGAAATCCGTTATGCTGTAACCATTGCCACAGGATATCGGCCAGCGCTTTCACCGAAAGAACCGGTGCGGATGCGGGCAACGCACTACCGCCAAAGCCTGGCAGGTCGGGCACCAGAACGTGATAATCCCGTCCCAGCGCCAATGCCAGTGATTCCATCGACCGCCCCGACATTACCAGGCCGTGAATCAGCACCACGGGCAACCCCTGAGGTTCCTCAGGCGTGACGCGGGTAAACATGCGCCAGTCACCGATCTGTTGATAATAACCCGCCAATCCCGCGTGATGACTGCGTGGTGAAACCGGCGGCGTTTGCTTCATTTGCTGCCAGCGTTTCGTGCCCCACATGACCGCCGCGACACCTAAGCCGATCCCGGCGGCAAGCGCCATGCCCTGCCGCTTTCTACACTGGATGGTACGCCTCATCAGCTGCTCCTGTTCCTGGGTATCCATTGAGTGTAGGACGGGAATGGCAGAGGCAGGCGGTTAATGCATTGGGTCAGGCAATGGTATGGCGCAGGCGGCCGATTTTTTCGATCTCAACCTCAACCACATCGCCACTGAACATGAACAGCGGCGGCGTGCGTTTTTTACCCACGCCGCCCGGTGAACCCGTGATAATCACATCGCCTGGCGACAGCGGGCTAAAGGCGGAAACGTATTCAATAATGTTGGCTACCGGATGCACCATGCTGCCAGTGGTATCGTTTTGTACTTCCTGACCGTTCAGCACCGTTTTAATGGTCAACTGCTGCGGATCAGGGATCTCGTCGGCGGTAGTCATCCAGGGCCCGAAGCCTCCGGTTTGCGGCCAGTTTTTCCCTGCGGTAAACCAGGTAAACTGCATGTCGCGCACCGTCGCATCCATAAAGCAGCTGTATCCTGCCACCGCGCTCAGCGCCTCTTCCGCCTTAACCTGATGCGCAGGCTGGCCGATGATCACCGCCAGTTCCCCCTCGTAATCAAACTCCTGGGTGGTGGTGGGTTTTTGCAACGGTTGCTCATGGCCGACCAAGGAGTCAGCAAAGCGTACAAATAACGTGGGGGCATCCAGCGTGGCGGCGAATTCCTGGCGTTTATCGGCATAGTTCATGCCCACGCAAAACACTTTACCAGGCTGCTCGATGACGGGCAGAAACTGCACAGTTGACCAAACATGATCGGCGGGCATCGCCTCAAAAGCAGTCAGGTCGGCCAGTGACGAGCGCGTCAGGAAGGTTTTTAAATCCGGGCAGGCTTTTCCCAGGCGCATACCGACATCCACTACGCCTTGAGCCTTAACGATACCAAAGCTTTTCTTCCCCTGTTCAGGAAGGTAAAAACTGCATAGCTGCATGACCGCCTCATGATGATTACGGGTTATAACCGCATGTTTTACAAGAAATTGGCGCGCAGAGTAGCAAAAATAGCGATGAAAATCGTACCTCGTTTGGCACATCGGATGTCCAGATGTATCACGTTGTGTCAACAGGAGGATGTCAGGAAGGTCACGCAGATAAGGTTGTCGTTATGACAGGGGACAATCAAAAGGGGGGCGAGATAACGAGGTGATAATCACCGGTCAATCCCTGACCGCGACTATCGAGGGTATTCGGTGGGCGCTTAGTTCAGCGCGCCTGGCGGTACGTGTTTAAAGGTTTCGACATAAGCGTGGAACACGTACTTAAAAAAACGTTTCATACATCATCCGGTTAAAAATTTGTTGAATATCTACAGCAAAAGTATAGCGCCTGCTGTTTAAAGCATCAATAAATTTTGAACCAGATCACAAAATTCACTTTTAACTGCGTTAGTGAAACAGGGCCAGGTGCTCTGCAAGAATGGTTGACCCAATAGCAATCAGGACCAGGCCGCCCAGCACTTCAGCCCATTTGCCCAACACCGGTCCGATAAAACGCCCAATCAGCACGCCAGTGGTGGCCATTACGGTGGTTGCAGCACCGATAGTCAGGGCCGTGGTCACGATATTTACCTGCAGGAACGCCAGTCCAACCCCGACGGCCAGGGCATCAAGACTGGTTGCGACCGCCGTGGTGGCCAGTACCATGAAGCCGTGACTCTGCGGTGCTTCACAAGGCTCTGTGGCTGTTTTGCGGAAGCCTTCCATCATCATACGCGCGCCAAGAAAGGCCAGCAGGAAAAAGGCAATCCAGTGATCCCATGCCGCTACGTACTGGCTGGCCGCCAGGCCCAGCGCCCAACCGATAAGCGGCGTCAGGGCTTCGATACAACCGAAAATCAGACCGGTCCGCACGGCTTCCTTCAGGCCAGGACGATGCAAGGTTGCACCTTTGCCCAGTGCGGCGGCAAACGCGTCCATTGACATTCCAAAAGCAAGAATAAGCGTGGCAATAAAGGTCATGATTCGTTCACTTGGGATGAAAAAGCACGGCTTCATGCTAAATCCATCACACAATTTGCTCGGTTATTTAAAAAGTGCGCGCAGTCTATCACGCGATAATCGATATAAAAAGACAATAAAATCAGGGATTTAAGTATAGCAAAGGCTATAACTCATAACAGTCGCTATGAATGCCGCTAAGTTAATGTCATTTAAGCCTTTTCTCGGCAGCTTTCCTCCGGGAATGACAGGTAGCGGCAGAGCATGATTGAACCTCTGCACGGAATACCGGAAAATGTCCGGCTGATAAACAGAGAACACTGCTCATGAATAACCCTTTCGAGTCCTTAATCCTTCCCGGTGGCATTTTACTGCTGGGCTTTCTGTCTGCCCTGCTGCTACCCGCACCGGCTTTTAGCCTGACGGTGGCGCAGCATTTGCAGCAGCTGTTTCATTTACAGGATCTGAGCCAGCTGTACACCCTGGTGTTCTGCCTGTGGTTCCTGGTGCTGGGCGCGCTGGAGTTTTTTGTTATCCTCTTTGTCTGGCGTCGCTGGTTCAAGGTGTGACAACGCTGTCCTGCAAAAGCGGCCTGGATACAGGGCTGCCGGGCGGTTGGCCCTGGCCGGTTTTCTGTTCTGAAGAAAATCTTAAAATTGCGCTGTCACGCGTATTTCCTGAGGCGTCGCAACCGTGCTGGCATCCTGCATGGGCCCACTCCTGAGGTCACAAAAATGTAACATTTGTTTTACACAAATGGGCCAGATACACCAACGATTAAAAATTCACCTCAAAGAATAAAATTAAATAAACGCCATTTTTCATAAGTTTAAATTATTCCTTCCCTTGAGTGACATTTTCAGCCTGCACCATAAAGAGGCAATCTCGCAACATCCATTTTAACTTAACTCACTGAGTTAAAAGAAAAATCCCCCTTATACCCAGCCTGGCATTATGATTATTTCTTATGCTGAATCATTTCTGCATTTAAAAAATAAACAAATGTTTAAATCCGATACGAGAATGTTATATTTGGGCAACAAAGCATAACGTTGAGTTAACTCGTTATCGTCGCTTTAACCCATACCTGAGTCTTAACCCGGAAATAGCGCAACGCGCTCATCAGAAGCGTGACTATTTCGCCTGCAACGCTGTTGAGCTTCAGGTCAACAGAAGAGGAGATGTCGCCTCATGTGCAAATCAGCTGTAAATCTTGCGCTCATGATGAGTGTTAGCGGAAAGGACACCACCAGGGCGCAGGAGCGTAAAGACGTTGATGTACTGCTTATTGGCGCAGGCGTCATGAGTGCTACGTTAGGAACCTGGCTTCAGGATCTGGAACCTGACTGGTCCATCGAAATGGTGGAGCGGCTGGGACACGTAGCGGAAGAGTCTTCAAATGGCTGGAACAACGCGGGTACAGGCCATGCGGCGCTGGCCGAGTTGAACTATACGCCTCAGCGAGCCGATGGCAGTATCGATATCGCCAAAGCCGTTGCGATTAACGAGTCATTCCAAATTTCTCGCCAGTTCTGGGCTTATCACGTTCAGAAAGGCAACCTGCATACGCCGAAAAGCTTTATTCACAGTACTCCGCACATGAGCTTTGTCTGGGGCGATGATAATGTCGCGTTCCTGCGCAAGCGCTTTACTGCCTTACAGAAAAGCACGCTGTTCCGCGGCATGGCTTATTCTGAAGATCCGCAACAAATCGCACAGTGGATTCCGCTGGTCATGAAAGGCCGTGCGTCGAATCAGAAAGTGGCAGCAACCTGGACAGACATGGGTACCGACGTCGATTTCGGTGAAGTGACGCGCCAGCTGATTGCTTCACTGGAGCAAAAAGCCAGCTTCCGTTTACGGATGCATCAGGAAGTGCGCGAGATTACCCGCCTTAATGATGGCCGCTGGCAGGTGACGCTCGTCTGCATGAAAGAGGGTACACGCCGCACGTTGACGGCTGGAAAGATCTTTATTGGCGCGGGCGGTGCGGCGCTGCCGCTGCTGCAGAAGGCCGGCATTCCGGAAGCCAACGGCTATGCGGGCTTCCCGGTTGGCGGTTCCTTCCTGGTCACCGAGAATCCAGACGTCGTGAAACAGCACATGGCGAAAGTCTATGGCAAAGCCAGCGTGGGCGCGCCACCGATGTCCGTGCCCCATGTCGATACGCGTGTGCTGAACGGCAAGCAGGTGCTGCTGTTTGGTCCCTTTGCGACCTTCTCGACCAAATTCCTGAAGCAGGGCTCGCTGCTGGATATGTTTGCCTCACTCAACAGCACCAACGTAATGCCCATGATCAAGGTCGGACTGAAAAGCTTTGATCTGGTGAAATACCTGATGGATCAGGTGCTGCAAAGTGACCGCGATCGTATGGATGCACTGCGGGCTTATGTGCCACAGGCAAAACAGGAAGACTGGCGCCTGGTGACGGCCGGGCAGCGCGTGCAAATCATCAAGAAAGATGAGAAAGAAGGCGCAGTGCTGCGTTTAGGCACGGAAGTGGTGTCGTCCGAAGACGGCTCTGTCTCTGCGTTGCTGGGTGCCTCGCCAGGTGCCTCGACCGCCGCGCCGATTATGCTGGAGCTGCTGCATAAGGTCTATCCGGAGCAGATGGCGTCGCCGGAGTGGCAAAATAAAATCCGTGCCGTGGTGCCGTCCTGGGGCCGTAAGCTGAATGGCGATGTGGCGCTGACTGAAAAAGTACTGGCAGAAACCAGCCGTATCCTGCAGCTCAAATATACGCCGGTTACGCCAGTGGCTGCCAACGATGAAGGCCGTGAAACCGCCTATGTCATAGGCAAATAACCCACGGCAGCTCGCAAAACATCATCGCTACGTGCGCATTCGTGGCGATGATGTGCCGGAAATCCAGAACGAAACGCCGCCCTTGACGACCGCGTCAGGCCCACCGAACTAGAGAAGCCTGAAGGCATCGACCAGCATCCAGATCGTGGTCGCCACCAGCGACAGCGCCATCAGGCTGTTAAACAGCTGGCGTTTCCAGTTGATTTGCAGGTGACCGCGCAGGCGGTCACCCAGCGCAGCCCACAATAAAATGCACGGCAGATTGAGCAACATAAAAGCCCCCATCACGGTCAGCACGCCACTGCTGGCGCTGTAGAGCAGTGCCACGTTGCTGGCCATTAACCAGGCTTTTGGATTGATAGCCTGAAAACAGGCCCCACCCACCAGGGTCATGGGCTGCGGCTTTGCACGCGCTTCGGGTGCATTCGCCCGAAATATTTTCCATGACAGCCATAACAAATAACCACATCCCACCAGCGTCAGCGGCAGACGCACAGATGCCATCCAGTGCAGCAGGACTTCCAGCGCCAGCCCCGCAATGGCGGTTTGTAGCGCACAGCCAATCAAAATGCCAAACACCATCGGTAACGTCCGGCGCATACCAAAGTTAACACCGGAAGTGGCGAGCAACAGATTATTTGGCCCCGGCGTAATCGACATCACGGTGACATAACTAAAGAAGGAAGGATCGAGCATAGTGGCGTTCCTGATGAAAGAGAGAACACCATGCTACGATCAGAAAAGCTATGGTAACAGAGACAAGAAATCGCTATTTTGATGGGTACAATCAGAACTGATTCCAACTGTACCTGTTACCTGCGGAGGCAATTGTGTCCCCTGAAACTCAGTCCGAGCACAGGCTTTATCAGCAACTGGCCGACAGCTTTGCCGAGGCCATTCACAAGGGCACGCTAAAACCGGGCAAGCGCTTACCCGCCATCCGGCGCGTTGCTCAGTCACATCAGGTCAGCGTGAACACCGTGCTGAATGCCTGGCAGCTGCTGGAGAATCGCGGTCTGATTGAGGCGCGCCCGCAATCGGGCTACTACGTGCGCGGCGTGCTGCCGGTGGTGACGCGAGATGCCCAGCACTCTGCCCGGGTGGTTCGCGATCCAGGCAACGAGAAGCTGGACTTGATTGATAAGGTTTTCGCCGCACAAAATCATCCGGATTACACCAATATTTCGCTGGCCTGTCCGCAGGACAGTGACCTGTTTCCGTCAGCCAGACTGGCGCGCATTACGGCCTCTCTGCTACGTCGCGATCCACAACTTATTGGTCGCTACGCGCTTCCGCCGGGTAGTGAGCGCTTACGGGAGGAGATTGCGCGACGTGCCTTGCATAGTGGCCAGTCGCTCGCCGCCGATGAGATCACCCTTACCCATGGCTGCATGGAGGCACTTCAGCTGGCACTCAGGGCGGTGACCCGGCCGGGTGATTGTGTCGGTCTGGAATCCCCCACCTATTTCTTCCTGTTTCCCCTGCTGGCATCGCTGGGCCTGAAGGCACTGGAGATTCCTACCGATCCTCAGCGCGGCCTGTCGCTGGATGCACTTGAGATGCTGCTCCAGGAAAAGCGTATTCAGGCGCTGGTTGCCATGCCCTCTGCGCAGAACCCGCTGGGCTTTGGAATGTCGTTGCCCGACAAAAAAAGGCTCGCAAAGTTAGTGAACACTTACAACGTTCCTTTGATCGAGGACGGGCTTTACGATGAGTTGCAGTTTGACTGGCCGCTGTCTCCTACGGTTAAGTCATTCGATCAGCATGGCTGGGTGCTCTACTGCACCAGTTTCACGAAAACCGTTGCGCCCGATTTTCGCATCGGCTGGATTGCAGCCGGCCGCTTTCATGATGCCATTGCACGCCTTAAAGCCGTGTCATCCATGGCGGAATCGGCCCTGCTGTCTGAAACCCTGGCAGAATTTCTTGCCAACGGAGGCTACGACCACCATCTGCGCAGCCTGCGCCGTAGCTATGCCAGCAATCTGGATGAAGCGCGCGGTTTGATTGCGCAGCATTTTCCTCAGGGTACCCGGGCTACGTTACCGCGCGGCGGCTTCGTTTTTTGGGTCGAACTGCCCGGCAATGTGAATACCACAGAGATGTTTACCCGTCTGTTGAAAGAGCAGATTTGTGTCACGCCAGGTGCACTGTATTCGCTGAGCGAGCGCTATAACCATGCATTGCGCCTCTCATGCTGCTATCCGTTTGATCAGCGCTATGTTCGCGCCATCATCCGCGCGGGGGCGGTTGCCTGCGAACTCGCTGGCCTGCCGCCGGGCCGGGATCAGGGCGTGCCATTACGTCCCCAAATGGTATAGCCATGCCGTTCAGTGAGGCGTTCGTAGTAGGTCCGCACGGCCGGTAAATCAGGATGGTCAAGCGGCGTTTCAAACCAGCGGTTAACGGCCAGCCCAATAGGGATGTCCGCCAGACTGAAGTTACGCCCGGCAACGTAGCGACCGGTATGTTCCAGCTGCTGATTGAGGATGCCCATGGTGTGGGACCAGCCTTTACAGGCGGCGGCCAACAGTCTTGGGTCCTGATGGGCGGGCGAATTACGCACCAGTGACATAAACGCATAGCGCCATGAGGTGTTAAGTTCCGTCGACTGCCAGTCCATCCATTGATCCACTGGCGCACGCGCACGCGGATTGTCGGGATAGAGCCAGTCGCCACCGTAGGCGGTGGCCAGATAGCGTAGAATGGCGTTGGACTCCCACATCGTCAGGTCTTCATCAATCAACACCGGGATCATGGCGTTAGGATTAAGCGCGATAAATTCAGGAGAGTGCGTGGATTTGTACCCTTCTCCCCACTCTTCACGTTCGTAGAGCAGGTCCAGTTCGTCACACAGCCAAAGTACTTTGCGCACGTTGATTGAGGAAGCGCGTCCAAGAATTTTTAACATAGCAGGCTCCATCCAGTTGCTTAACTTATTCATAGCCCTGTTAACTGACATAAGCAATTGCCGGAGCAAGAAAAAACATCTTTACCTCATTCACAAGGAGTCAAAATGCACGTTGCGTTTAAACAAGTAGATGTATTTACTTCGGCCGCGTTTAACGGCAATCCCCTGGCCGTCATCATGGATGCACAAGGTCTGGACGACAGCCAGATGGCGGCCATCGCACGCTGGACTAACTTATCTGAAACGACCTTTGTCCTGCCGCCGCAGGATAATCAGGCCGACTACCGCGTGCGTATCTTCACCGTAGAGGGCGAACTGCCCTTTGCCGGCCATCCGACGCTCGGTACCGCTCATGCTTTACTGGAAGCGGGCTTCCAGACAAAAACGCCGGGGGTAATAATTCAGGAATGCGGCGTAGGCAACGTGAAGATAAAAATTGCCGACGACAGCACGCTGGCCTTTGCCGCGCCAAAAGCCACCTTAACACCGTTTCATGATGCGCTTATCAGCGCGGCGCTCAACAGCCATGCGCTCGATACCGCGCAGGATGCCGTGGTGGTCGATATGGGCATCCGCTGGCTGCTGATCCCGATGATCAGTGCCGATGCGGTCCTGGCAATTAAGCCTGATATTGCGGATTTACAGCGGCTTGTCCATCACGCCAACGTCACTGGCATTATGCCATTCGGTCCACTGCCCGCAGGAGAAGCGGAACAGTACGAGGTTCGCGGCCTGATAATTGAGCATGGAAGCCTGACCGAAGATCCGATCACCGGCAGCGCCAATGCCTGTCTGGCACGTTACTTCGCCGCTCAGGGCAAAACGCAGGATTATCGCGTCCGTCAGGGTACTCAGGTAAACCGACAGGGACGCGTGACGGTGGAATATCAGGGCGATACGATCTGGATCGGGGGGAAAACCGTGACGGTGATAGAGGGCACCATCAGGCGCTAACCCGGAAACTGGCACAAGGGCGGCAAAGCCGCCCTAAAATTACAGCGCCTGACCACCCGATGCTTCGATACGCTGCGCAGTGATCCAGCTGGTTTCCTCACTGAGGATGGCGCAAACGGCATCGCCGATATCGTCTGGCAGGCCCACCCGGCCCAGGGCGGTTAATGCGGCGATAGTGTCATTGACCGTTTTATCATCGCGCACGCGCCCGCCGCCAAAGTCGGTCTCAATGGCACCCGGCGCCAGGATGTTAACGCGAATGCGCCGCTCGCCCAGTTCTTTAGCCTGATAGCGCGTCAGCACTTCCATCGCGCCCTTCATTGAGGCATAGGTTCCGGAACCGGGGTACGTCAGGCGGGTTAATCCGCTGGAGATATTCAGAATGCGCCCGCCGTCTGCTATCGCAGGCAATAGCGTCTGAGTCAGGAAGTAAGGCCCCTTGAAATGCACATTCATCAGCGCATCAAATTCAGCCTCGGTGGTCTCAATAAAAGGTTTATAGTGCCCATGGCCGGCATTGTTCACTAAATAATCAAATGTCTCACGCTGCCAGTGCTGTTGCAGTGCATTTTTCACTTCAGACATGAAACGATCAAACTGGCTCAGGTCGCCGACATCCAGCTGGAGCGCCACTGCGCGGCCGCCTACGCTTTCAATTTCCCTTACCACGTCCTGCGCTTCATGTTGATGACTGCGGTAGGTCAGAATGATATCCCTGCCCTTAGTCGCCAGTTTTACCGCTGCATTCCGGCCTAAACCGCGATTAGCGCCCGTGATCAAGACGATTTTACGATTCATGTTGATTTCCTGTTGCAAAATTGAACACAGGTTGAGGATATTCTTTAATAATTGTTCTATAAACGCTTAAGAACGAGCAGCACTGTTCCACTTACAACAACAATCGGCAGGCCATATGGATAAAATTCATGCAATGCAGGTTTTCGTCAGAGTTGCAGAGATGGGCAGTTTTACGGCAGCAGCAGAAAGTCTTGGGCTGCCAAAAGGAAGCGTCTCGCGACAAATTCAGGCGCTGGAAAATCAGATGGGAACGCGTCTTTTGCACCGCACCACTCGTCGGGTGCAACTTACCCAGGATGGCTTAGTTTATTACGACCGCTGTCTGGATTTGCTGTCGATGATTAGTGATATGGATAGCCTGTTCCAGCACGATCCCGCCACTTTAAGCGGTAAGCTACGGGTGGATATGTCCGCCGCGATGGCGACCGATCTGATCCTGCCCCGCCTGCCAGAATTTTTGCAGCATTATCCCGGCGTTGAAATCGAGCTCAGCAGCAACGATCGCCAGGTTGACGTTATCCGCGAAGGGTTTGACTGCGTGATCCGCGTTGGCGAGCTGAAGGATTCGGGCCTCATCGCCCGCCGTATCGGCACCCACACCTTAATTAACTGCGCCAGCCCTGGCTATCTTTCACGTTTTGGCCGGCCGATTCGGCTTGAAGAGCTGTCGCAGCATGCCATGGTGCATTACAGTCAGCAGCTCGGCCAGCCTGCCCAAGGCTTTGAGTTTTTCGATGGCAAGCAGTGCCACTATGTGCACACCGGCGGGGTTGTCACCGTCAACAGCACCGAAACCTATCGCGCGGCCTGCCTCGCGGGGCTGGGCATTATCCAGGTGCCGACCGTGGGGATTCACAAATATCTGGAAAGCGGTGAGTTGGTGGAGGTGCTGCATGCCTTCCCGGCAAAACCGATGCCGATTCATTTACTTTATCCCCATCGCCGTAACGTCGCCCGTCGCGTTCGGGTATTTATGGAGTGGTTAAGTCAGGTGCTTCAGGAGTATGTCACCTGAGAGGCTATAATGTGTTTTTTACGTTTAACAGGAAGTGAATGTCTATGACAGACGAACAGGACAACGCAAAAGACGCACAGTCACCCAAACCACTGATTGATATCAAAACAGGCAACAAGTCTGTCGATCGTTCGATCGTGCGGGTTTCACGTTTTGCCACCTGGTTTCAGGCCATACCCGCCGTTGCCCATTTTATTCGTGCGCTTGACCGGTTTAACGATCGTCTCGGTAGCCAGTTTGGCGCAGCCATTACCTATTTTTCATTTTTATCATTAATCCCGATTTTAATGGTGTCCTTTGCCGCCGTGGGTTTTGTGCTGGCATCGAATCAGGATCTGCTGACCGATATCATCAACAAAATCGTCAGCAGCATCAGCGATCCCTCACTGGCAACGACCTTGAAAAATACCGTCAACACGGCCATTCAACAGCGCGCGACCGTGGGGATTACGGGTCTGCTGTTGGCGCTATATTCGGGCCTGAACTGGATGGGCAACCTGCGGGAAGCGATTCGCGCTCAGTCGCGTGACGTCTGGGAACGCCAGCCCGACGATAAAGAGAAAATCTGGAAACGCTATATTCGCGACTTCTTATCGCTGACAGGATTGATGCTGGCTCTGGTCATTACCCTGTCGTTAACCTCTGTCGCAGGCTCTGCCCAGGCGATGATCGTGAGCGCGTTAGGTCTGGATGGCATCGAATGGTTACGTCCTGCGCTGACAATTATCGCGACCTCGATTTCCGTAATGGCAAACTATTTGTTGTTCCTGTGGATTTTCTGGATTTTGCCTCGCCATAAGCCCCGTAAGAAGGCGCTGCTGCGCGGTACGCTGCTGGCGGCAGTGGGTTTCGAAATCATCAAGTTTGTCATGACGCTGACCTTACCAAAACTGGCCACCTCGCCCTCAGGTGCCGCATTTGGGTCGGTATTGGGATTAATGGCCTTCTTTTATTTCTTTGCTCGTCTGACGCTGTTTTGCGCCGCATGGATTGCCACCGCGAAATACAAAGACGATCCGCGTATGCCGGAAAAAGGCGCGCTAACCACTCACAAATGACAATACTGCGTTAAACCAGCGTAAAATATCCCCCTCCGGTTATTTATTCATCAACTTACAGGATGAATAACTGAGGGGTCACTTTTCTTCAGCGCTTTCTTAGAGTATCTCGCCATATTTGCGTCACTTAACGCTGCCATTCTCCGGCATTTAACACATCACAAAAATTTTCCACTTTTGCCGGCGCAACGTCGCTAACCACGCGGCTTTCCGCCATTGAATGCCGTTATACAGGTGCGTAAGATTCCCTATCTGTCATTAAAAATAAGAAACATTTATGCAAGCCTCCATCTCAGAACCGCTCGATCAGCAAAACGATCCCACGCCAGTAAACTCACGAAGTAAAGTGGTTATCGCCTCGCTGGTTGGCACCGCTATCGAATTCTTCGATTTCTATATTTATGCCACCGCAGCCGTCATCGTTTTCCCTCATATCTTCTTTCCTCAGGGTGATGCGACCGTCGCGACGTTGCAGTCGCTGGCCACCTTTGCGATTGCGTTCATCGCCCGTCCCATCGGCTCTGCCCTGTTTGGTCACTTTGGCGATCGCGTAGGCCGTAAAGCCACCTTGGTTGCCTCACTGCTGACGATGGGGATCTCGACCGTGGTTATCGGTTTATTACCCAGCTACCAGAGCATTGGCGTTCTGGCTCCGCTGCTGTTGGCGCTGGCGCGTTTTGGTCAGGGGTTGGGCCTGGGCGGTGAGTGGGGCGGCGCAGCCCTGCTGGCGACGGAAAATGCACCTGCCAAAAAGCGGGCGCTGTACGGCTCCTTCCCGCAGTTGGGCGCACCGATTGGCTTTTTCTTTGCCAACGGCACCTTTCTACTGCTCTCCTGGCTGCTGACCGATGAGCAATTTATGCAATGGGGCTGGCGCGTCCCTTTTGTTCTGTCTGCCGTACTGGTCTTGATTGGTCTGTACGTACGCGTATCGCTGCATGAAAGCCCGGTATTCGCCAAAGTACAGAAAGAGAAGAAACAGGTACGTGTGCCGATTGCCTCGCTCCTGAGCAAACATCTGACGGCAACGATACTTGGCACCTTTATCATGCTTGCCACCTATACGCTGTTTTACATCATGACCGTTTACTCAATGAGTTACGGCACCGCCGCCGCGCCAGCCGGACTGGGGATATCCCGTAACAGTATGCTGTGGATGCTGATGATGGCGGTGATTGGATTTGGCGTGATGGTGCCGATTGCGGGCCTGCTTGCTGACCGCTTTGGTCGCCGTAAAACCATGATCGTCATTACGCTGATGATTATTGGCTTTTCATTCCTGTTTCCGGCCATGCTGGGATCCGGCTCTCAGGCGCTGGTGATGGCGTTCCTGCTGCTGGGCTTGAGCATTATGGGGCTGACGTTTGGCCCGATGGGTGCGCTGCTGCCTGAGCTGTTCCCGACGGAAGTGCGTTATACCGGCGCATCCTTCTCCTATAATCTGTCGTCGATTTTAGGTGCGTCGGTTGCGCCCTATATTGCGACCTGGCTGAACGCGCACTATGGCTTGTACGCTGTCGGATTGTACCTGGCTTCCATGGCTTTCCTGACGCTGATTGCACTGATTGCCTGCAAAGAAACCCGGCATCAAACGCTGTATGAAGTGTGATACCCGATAACGCTAAAGATACTCAACCCGGCTCAGGCCGGGTTTTTTATCGTTTCCGATCACGCTATTTCGCTTTAAGCCAGGCCATAAAATCGTCGATAAAGACACGGGTTTTTAGTGGTAACAGACGGTTGGGTAAGGTAATGGCGTAAGTGGTCATTGAGAGCGTATTTTCAATCCGCCAGTCTGGTAACACGCGGCGTAACTGCCCGTTGAGCAAATAACCATTTGCAATAAAGGTGGGGATTAACGCAATACCCACACCCTGCAATATCGCATCGATCATGGCATCACTGTTATTTATCATCAGCCGGGGCGTGAGTGTAACGCTCTCCATCGTGTCGTTTAACCAGAAACGCCATTCACCGCGAAACTGTGCGTCGTCAGGGAAGAAAATATTATGCTGTTTGAGGTCGCCCGGCATATCAGGCAGCCTTTGATCGTAGTGCTCTGCACATACTAAAACATAGTCAACAGGCATTAATGCCCGCGCTACCATATTGATGGGTGGCGTATCCGTGACGCGCAATGCCAGGTCGTACGACTCATGCGTGAGGTTAATCAGATGGTCAGTGAGATTGAGCTCAATATTGATTTCAGCATAGCGTCGCAGAAAACCAGGCAGGAACGGCGTCAGTAAAATCTTCCCAAGCGTTGTCGGCGCAGTAATACGCAGTAACCCCTTAGGGACATCGCTGTAACTGTCTGCCTGAGAAAACAGGGATTTAGTTGCGGCGATAACTGATAAAGCCTGGTGATATATTTCCTGTCCGGCCTCGGTCACAGCGAGCGCGCGCGTCGAGCGGGTAAAGAGTAAAACATTTAGCCTTTTTTCCAACCTGTCTATCATACGACTCACTGAAGACGGCGTCATGGATAGCGCTCTGGCAGCTGAGGAAAAGCTACCACTTTCAACCACCTGAACAAACAAAACCAATCCAGGCAAGACTTCCGTTAATTCATTTATGTTCTTCACGCACAGCTCTTTTGCATCTCAACTATCTAGCCAAGCTAGCACTGAACAGTATGATGTTCAACAGAGGTTTACATCCGTGAAACCTTATTATTCTTAATACTTTAATTACAGGCTAGCTATGTTTGAACATGCAGTAATCAAACGCATTGAACAACATGACGTATTAAATGTTGGTGTGAGTTTAGGTTTTAAAGGCCTTTCGCAGCGCGATCCCCTCAACAACAGCTGGAATGGATTTGATATTGATTTGGCACGCGCTGTGGCTATCAGCGTGCTGGGAGACGGCGGCAAAATCCATTTTATACCTTTGCAATCGGCTGATCGCTTCCAGGCCCTACGTGATGGCGTCATCGATCTTGGCACCTTTAACGCTAGCGTGACCTTTCAGCGCGAAGCGGAGTACGGCATTAATTTCCTACATCCGATGTTGTTTGATGGGGAAGTGCTGATGACTCCGCGCAGTAACCTCACTGAAGAAACGCCACAAGCCAGGTTCACTCGTCAGCGTCGTATTGCTGCGATGCGTGGCTCAACAACTGAAGAGAACCTCACTCGCTATTTTGATGAACTTAACCTGCCCTGTGAGATTCTGCTATTTGACTCTCCGCAGCAAGCGAGGCAAGCCTACGAATCAGGAGAATGTGATATCTACTGTCTGGATGGTTATCTGCTAGCGGGTGAACATCACCAGTTAACAGACAGCAGCCAACATCTTATCCTGGACGATCGCATTTCACTTGAGGCAATGGCACCCGCCGTTAGCGCCAGTGATTCACAGTGGTATATTGCGACAAAATGGGTTATGCGCGCACTGATTGAAGCTGAGAATCTGGGTATTACCCAAAAAAACATTTTAGAAAAAAGTGATAATCCTGAGGGTTATTTAAAAACGTTTCTCTATCCCGATGTGAATTTGTGTTCGCAACTCGGTCTACAACCTGACTTTATTAGAGAGATAATACGTAAAATTGGCAACTATGGTGAGATTTTTGAGCGTAACCTGGGTAAAAACTCAGAATTAAAACAACAGCGCCGCGACAATAAACCTTGGGCGGAAGGCGGAATGCTCTGGTCACCTCTTTTTATTTGATTTCTTAAATTCAATGGCATGGAAACATTATGACTGATTTACTGACCTTAGAACCTACGCAAACAATATTAACGGGTTCAAAAAAAACAAACTTTGGCTATCTGGAATCAACAGATGGCGTTATTAACTTCTCCATTGTTAAAAACATTATTCTTAACGGCCATCATCATGGCAATGTTTTATATGTTATTCGTAATTACGCATCAAAAGCCGTGTGCGAAAAACTTGCAAAAAACTTTGATCACAGGGTCACCCAAAGTGGAGGGAATCGCGCTGACGATGGCTTTGTTTTAACCAATCAGATCGGTGCAACGCAGTTTTCGCGTAATGGTGAACAATATATTCATGAGGTCAATCGTGTGAACCAAAGCGTCGCCGACCTGATGAAAGCAACCAGCGCAGAAGATAGTGAATCACTTTTCCTCAACCTGACGCTGGAAAAAGAATTTTTAGAACGAGGTATTCATTTTGGTCCGGCACGATTCAAAAACGGCTATGCTTGTTTTGCAACCTTTCGTCGCTGGCTTGATAACGGTGTGATGTCACTTATGCCACATGAAGATATGGCACAGGTTGACTTTGCAAAAGAAGACGGCTTTGAGATTGCGAATACTCAAACTGTAACAGCCTATAATGTTTGTCTGGAAGCTGCGCAGGGTGGTGGCCAACTTAAAATCTGGAATCTCATTCCCGACCAGGTGTGCCGTGAAACACTTGGCGTAACACGAACAGGTTATCCTTATCCACCCCATCTGTTAAATGAAACCGAATCCCTTTCTGTTCAGCTTAATGCTGGCGATCTTTACTTTATGAATGCTTGTCACTTACACGGCGTAAGCAGTGTAAGTGAAGGAAGCCGACTCACTGCTGGACGATTTATTGGAAAACTGAATGACCGTAAGGTGGTTTACTGGACATAGCTTATGGAATGTATTTAAAACTATCCTTTTAATGCAGAGATAAATAAACGATGGAATATGCAACGCATCTCTCCAGGCAAGGCTATGCCTTTATTCCCGGTGATTATTATCGTTCAATTGAAGCCATGCAGTTTTCGAATAAAGAAGATTTCTTAGATGAGCTGGAAGAATTAAAAAAAGGCTATGAGAATTTACTTCTTGATCCTTATTCGCCAGGAAACCGCTGGCGCGGTTATGCTCAATGCAAAAAAAATGAAAAGGGCGAATTAACCTTTGGAAAATTCAACCCTTATAAACAAACAAAAGCTTTTAATCCTGATACTGGTGATATTGTTCGCGATTATCCGCTATTGCCTGAAGCGATCACCCGCAATCGTCTGTTTCAAACGCTGTTGCACGATGATTTATCGTTAGTAGACGCTTATGAAAGCATTGGCCCTGTCGACAGCCTGACCATTGGCATTCATTTTTTTCGTTATCAGGCCACGGAAAATGAGCCTGCTTATAGCTCGCCCGTCTGGCTGCATAAAGACGATGAAGACGTGGTGTTTGTGCATATGATTAATGCCTCACCGAATATGCTGGGCGGAGACAGTCTGATTGCCAGCCATCCTCGCAGCATTGATCGCGTGCTGCGTCTGGAACAGCTTTTTGACACCTTAGTGGTTAATCACGACAAACTTCATGCCGTCACTCCCGTTGGCGCACGTGAAAACAGTGGCCCTGCTCAACGCGACATCATTCTGATCACGTTTCAGAAAAACGAGGAGAAGACAGCATGTCCGGTCTGAAGCTTAAAGCCATTATCACGGGGGCATCCAGCGGAATTGGCCGCGCGCTGGTCAAGGCTTTCCTGGACAAAGGTTATCAGGTTGAGGGTATCGATCGTTCATCATCGGAATTTAACGATACGTCAGCCTATCGCCATCATCAGCTGGACGTGACTGACTCAGTCAGCCTGGCTGCACTTTTCGAAACTCTGGAGTACGGCGAGGCTAATAACGTTCTGATTAACTGTGCCGGTACGCGTGAAATTTGCAGTATCGCGGATTTAACGCTGGCGCAGTGGGAATCCGTTTTTGCCCTTAACGTGACAGCCAGTTTTATAGCAGGTCGTGCTTTTTGCCAACAGTTGGTAAACCAGAACCGCCCCGGAAATATGGTTAATTTGGCCTCCGTTTCAGGATTGATGGGCGAGCCTGATCGAACGGCTTATGTCTCATCAAAACACGCCGTCATCGGCCTGACGAAACAACTGGCACTCGAATACGGCAAACACGGTATTCGTGTCAATGCGATTGCGCCCGGCGTTATTCGTACGCCACTGACGGAGTCTTATTACCACGATGACTCGCAGCTTGAAAAAATTAAGCGTGGCCAGTTTTTACCGGTACTAGGTGAGACAGGTGACGTTGCCGCAGCGGCACTTTATCTGACCGCCCCGGAGAATCGTTTTGTCACAGGTTCAACACTGGTCATCGATGGTGGCTGGACGCTGGGAAAAGATCTTTAACTTTCTTGGGTCAGATAAACGGCCCAACCTCTTTGCAGGAGAAGCAACATGGATAAGCGTTATATATTAATCTTAGGCGGCGAGTTTTCCCTTCGTGAACGTGTATTAGCCGGTGCACTGCGCGCAGCAGGCGGAATGCAGGTGCTCACCATGGCAAAAAATCGTACCAGTGCCGCAATCAAATTTTTTGACGGCTATTTGTCAGGTGATGTCGCCGATGAAAACGCCGTATTGGATGCGGTAAAAGCCCATGAGGCCTCAACCGGATGCAAACCCGCCGCGGCTATCCCCATGAATGATTTCACTGTCCGCGCCGCCAGTCTGGTGGCTGAACATTATCAGCTTCACGGTAATAGTCGTCAGACTATTCATAATTGCCGTGACAAGTTTGTCATGAAGCAACTGCTGGAGAAGGCCGGATTACCGGTGCCACGTTTTGCCGCATTCAGTACGCTGGAAGAACTCAGACACCATATTCGTGATATTGGGCTGCCTGTCGTTATTAAGCCCCGTGAAATGGCAGGTAGTCTTGGTGTTCTGAAGATTACCCGTGAAGAGGAGATTGAACCGAGCTTTGCCAGAAGTGTGGCTGACGTCATCTCACTTAACGGTGAATCCTATGCTCCCGAAGACCTGTTCCAGGTGGAAGAGTACATTCCCTCCCTTCAGGAAGTCAGCGTCGAGGTAATAAATCAAGGTGACTACCACAAAGCTATTGCGGTAACGGATAAATACCTGGGCGAGGAACCTCATTTTGTTGAAGTGGGGCACAGTGTCCCTTCCGTTCATGCCAGTAACCCACAGTTGCGGGATATCGCGGAGCGCGCCTGTCATGCCCTGGGCATTCATTATGGCGTGGCGCATTTTGAAGCGCGAATTACCCCCGCCGGAGAGATCAAAATCATTGAAGTGGGTGCCCGCACCGGCGGCGACACGATTATGGATCTGGTTGAACGGAGCTATGGCATTAATCCTTATGAGCTGCATGTAGCAAGCCATTTAAACGCCCTTAAACCTCTTGCAGAACCTTTAGTGCCGAAAGGCCTGAGTGCGGTGGCCTTTATAAAAGCGCCTGTCGGTACAATTGAGAAAGTGACACTTCCTGCCAGCCTTCCTGATCACATTGTGAATATGCAGATCACCGCAAAACCGCTGGATACATCGAAGAAGCTCGAGTCCTGGAAAACACGTGAGGGATCGGTAGAGTTTTTTTGGCCCAGCCGGAAACCGGAAACCGGTTTTAATGAGCATCTACGCACAGCGGATGACCTGGCGACTACGCTCTTTACCTTACGCCAGGCGTAATTATTTTTGAGCCGCTGCAAAGCGGCTTTCAAGCAGGAGTACCCTTATGTCTGCTGAAAACTTCGGTTTAAAGCGCTTCGTTTTTTCCCGTTTTGTCGGCGCGTTGTGCGATCAGTTCTTACTGTTTGCTGTTCCTCTGGCTATTCTCAAGGCGACAGGGTCGCTTACGCTTTCATCCCTGGCCTTTGTCATTGAATGGCTGCCACGCATTATTTTCTTCCCGTTATCGGGATTTATGGCTGACCGCATCAAGCCCCGTTTCATCTTTTTCAATGTCGATGCTCTTCGTGCCTTACTGATGGGGGCCGTCTTCGCCCTTCTTTACTGGTATCCGGGGTCAACTTTTCCGGCCCTGGCCGCGATGATGGCTTTGTTGTCTGTAGCCTATGTACTCAACTTTGTGGCCACGGATGCCCTCTTGCCTCGTCATTTGTCCAGTGAAGCCTTGCCGAAAGCCCACTCCATGCTCCAGGGCGTCGATCAAATCACTATGGTATTGGGGCCTGCTATCGCGGTTGCGATTTCTTCGTGGGGCGGCATCGACAGCATTTTGATCGTCGCAGCTGTTCTGTTTGCCATTTCGGCTATTAATTATCTTTTTTTGGAAACACACGATCTAGAGGTGACGGAAAAGCTAGGGTTTCATACCTTACTGGCATCTAACCGAACGGCATTGCACGTGCTCAAGAAAAACAAAATACTGCTGCATCTTTGCGCCCTGACCTGGGTCGTGAATCTGGTTTACGGCGCGGCACTGGTCGTGAGCGCAGCGGTCATTTTAAAAGAGTTCAACCTGTCCGATCGCTACTTTGGCGCCTTGCAGACAACAGCAGCTCTCGTCACTATCGTGGCATTCTTCTTTGTTCCCAGGTTTGCCAGCCGCTTTGGTTTGTCCACGTTGGGAACATTTTCGTTTTGCGCCATGATTCTTGCGGGTGCCATAATGTCGCTGTCCGTTGATTACGCAATGTATCTGGCAGGCTATGCTGTGCTGATGGCTTTTGACGGTGCATTCAGTGTTTATTTGCGCACGTTGAGAAGCCAGGTCATTCCTAAAGAACATTTAGGGAAAACCATGGGAATTATTGGCTTGATGAACATGTGTTCAGTACCGGCGAGTGGGGCTGTGGTATCGCTGCTGTCCGGGCATTTTATGCCGCTGCAAATCATTAGCATTATTCTGGTTGCCGCATTAGTGTTTGGCTTGCTTTTGATTTTCTTCGGGCGCCGTGTCTTTGGCTATAAAAGTTTATTACCCCCAGTGATCGTGTCAGAGCCATCCTGTTAACTTTTTTCATACCTGAATTTTCATAACAAGCCGCAGGCTTAATACATAAAAAGGGCGCAGCCAGATGGCTGCGCCCTTTTTGCATGTGCTGTTTTGCTGAAAACAGTGGCGGTGCGGCTTAGCCCGCAACCGCGATGCGTTTCATATCCGTCATGTAGCCACGCAGTTTGCGACCTACCTGCTCGATAGGATGCTGACGAACGGCCTCGTTAACGTCGCGCAGCTGTGCGTTATCCACCTGAGTGCCTTCAATGGCTTTGCCCAGATCGCCCGGCTGCAGCGTGGTCATGAACTCTTTCAGCAGTGGAACGGCCGCGAAGGAGAACAGGTAGTTACCGTACTCAGCGGTATCAGAAATCACCACGTTCATTTCGTACAGGCGCTTACGGGCAATGGTGTTGGCAATCAGCGGCAGCTCATGCAGCGATTCGTAGTAAGCCGACTCTTCGATGATGCCTGCATCAACCATTGTTTCAAATGCCAGCTCAACGCCCGCTTTGACCATCGCAACCATGACAACGCCTTTATCGTAGTACTCCTGCTCTTCGATTTTGCCATCGAACTGAGGTGCGGTTTCGAACGCAGTTTTACCGGTCTCTTCGCGCCAGGTCAGCAGTTTCTTATCGTCGTTAGCCCAGTCGGCCATCATGCCCGCAGAGAAATCGCCGGAAATGATGTCATCCATGTGCTTCTGGAACAGAGGGGCCATGATGCCTTTCAGCTGCTCAGACAGCGCGTAAGCACGCAGTTTGGCCGGATTCGACAGGCGATCCATCATCAGCGTAATGCCACCAAACTTCAGGGATTCGGTGATGGTTTCCCAGCCAAACTGAATCAGTTTTTCGGTGTATGCCGCATCGTGACCTTCTGCCACCAGCTTGTCGAAGCACAGCAGAGAACCGGCCTGCAGCATGCCGCATAGAATGGTCTGCTCACCCATCAGGTCAGATTTCACTTCCGCAACGAAAGAGGATTCCAGCACGCCAGCACGGTCGCCACCGGTGGCAGAAGCCCAGGCTTTGGCGATCGCCATGCCTTCACCTTTTGGATCGTTTTCCGGGTGAACCGCGATCAGCGTCGGAACACCGAAACCACGCTTGTATTCTTCACGCACTTCGGTGCCGGGGCACTTCGGCGCAACCATCACGACGGTGATGTCTTTACGGATGGTTTCGCCCACTTCAACAATGTTGAAACCGTGTGAATAGCCCAGCGCGGCACCGTCTTTCATCAGTGGCTGTACAGCCTGAACAACGGCGGAGTGCTGTTTGTCCGGCGTCAGGTTGACCACCAGGTCCGCCTGTGGAATCAGTTCTTCGTAAGTGCCAACTTTAAAACCATTTTCTGTCGCTTTACGGAATGAGGCACGTTTTTCAGCGATGGCTTCTGCACGCAGCGTATAGGACACATCCAGACCCGAATCACGCATGTTCAGGCCCTGATTCAGACCCTGAGCACCACAGCCCACAATCACAATCTTTTTGCCTTTCAGGAAGCTGGCGCCATCCGCGAATTCGTCACGCCCCATAAAACGACATTTGCCCAGTTGCGCTAACTGGTTGCGCAGATTCAGTGTATTGAAGTAATTAGCCATGGGTACTCCGGTTAAATGTTGTGTTTGCTTTTGTCTGATGACGGCATAAGGTTCAGCGCCGCGAATGACCCCATCATATGACAGGATTTCTGTTGCTTAAATTGATATATTAACAACGTTACATTGCAATAATTGCAATGCCGTCCTGAGGTGGACCCCCTATGGATTTACGCGATCTCAAATTGTTTTTGCATCTGGCAGAAAGCTGCCATTTTGGCCGCACCGCACGCGCCATGCACGTCAGCCCTTCCACGCTGTCGCGCCAGATCCAACGCCTGGAAGAGGATGTGGGCCACGCCTTATTTCTGCGCGATAACCGCACCGTGGCGCTCACCGAAGCGGGCGAAAGACTTAAGCTGTTTGCCCAACAAACCTTACTGCAGTATCAACAATTGCGCCATGCTATGGATCTCAATGGTCCTTCACTTAGTGGTGAACTGCGCCTGTTTTGCTCGGTGACCGCCGCGTACAGCCATCTGCCCCCTATTCTGGATCGCTTTCGCGCCGAGCATCCTCAGGTCGAAATCAAACTCACCACCGGCGATGCGGCGGATGCGATTGAAACGGTGCAGTCGGGCAATGCAGACCTGGCTATCGCGGGCCGGCCTGAGTCGCTACCGGCCAGCATCGACTTCACCACGCTGGGGCTGCTGCCGCTGGGGCTGATTGCGCCTGCGATGCCCTGCCCGGTACGCAGTCAGGCAACGGAAGAGGCACCTGACTGGACGCAGATTCCGTTTATTTTGCCCGAGCAGGGGCCGGTTCGTCGGGCCATTGAGCTGTGGTTTCGTCGTCACCGCATTGTTAACCCGTTGATTTACGCCACGGTTGCGGGCCATGAAGCGATCGTTTCCATGGTGGCGCTTGGCTGTGGCATTGCCCTGTTGCCGGATGTGGTGCTGGAAAACAGCCCTGAGCCGGTACGTAACCGGGTGTTACCGCTGGAGAACGTGGAGTCCGTTGCACCACTGGAGCTGGGAGTTTGCGTACAAAAAAAGCGGCTCGGGGAGCCGCTTATCAGTGCGTTCTGGCATCAGTTGTAGTTACTGACCGGCCAGGAAAAAGCGGAACGCCGGGTTATGGGTTTCGTCGTGGAAATCATAGCCCAGGTCGGTAAGGTGCTCTTCAAAACGTGGCTCATCGCTGCCGAGCTCAAACGCCGTGAGCACCCGACCATAATCCGTGCCGTGGCTGCGGTAATGGAACAACGAGATATTCCAGTGCGTGCCCAGCGTTTGCAGAAATTTGAGCAACGCACCGGGCGCTTCCGGGAATTCAAAGCTAAACAAACGCTCACGCAGCGGCTTGGAAGGCCGTCCGCCCACCATGTAACGCACATGCAGCTTCGCCATCTCATCGTCAGACAGATCCACCACCTGATAGCCGTTTTCCGTTAACTGACTAATGATCTCTGCTCGCTCTTCCATCCCGCGCGTCAGGCGCACCCCCACAAAGATGCAGGCTTTGTCGGTGTCGGCATAGCGATAGTTGAATTCGGTAATCGAGCGACCACCCAGCGTCTGGCAGAACTTCAGGAAACTGCCCTGCTGTTCCGGTATGGTGACGGCCAGAAGCGCTTCACGTTGTTCACCCAGCTCGCAGCGTTCAGAAACATAGCGCAAGCCATGGAAGTTAACGTTAGCACCCGACAACACGTGCGCCAGGCGCTCGCCTTTGATGTCATGCTGCTGAACGTATTTCTTCATGCCTGCCAGCGCCAGCGCCCCTGAAGGCTCCGCCACGGCGCGCACATCTTCAAACAGATCTTTCATGGCCGCGCAGATCGCATCGCTGTCCACGGTGACGATATCGTCGAGAAATTCCTGACACAGGCGGAAGGTTTCATTACCGATGCGTTTCACCGCCACACCTTCGGCAAATAATCCCACGCGCGGTAAATCTACCGGCTCACCGGCGTCCAGCGCTGCCTTCAGGCAGGCTGAATCCTCTGACTCTACGGCAATCACTTTGATTTGCGGCATCAGCTGTTTGATCAGGACGGCCACACCGGCAGCCAGACCGCCGCCGCCCACCGGGACAAAGACCCGATCGAGATGGGCGTCCTGCTGCAGCAGTTCCATCGCCAGCGTACCCTGTCCGGCAATAACCGCCGGATGGTCAAACGGTGGGACAAAGGTGTAACCCTGCTGCGTCGCTAACTCGATAGCTTTAGCTTTTGCCTCATCAAAGTTGGCACCAAACAGAAAGGCTTCTCCGCCAAATGCACGCACGGCATCCACCTTAATGTCGGCAGTGGCAAGCGGCATCACGATCAGCGACTTGATGCCCAGCTTCGTGGCGGATAAGGCAACGCCCTGAGCATGGTTACCCGCAGACGCGGTGACGACGCCGCGTGCTTTCTGCTCTTCGTTAAGTCCGGCAATCATCGCGTAAGCACCGCGCAGTTTAAAACTGTGCACCGGCTGGCGATCTTCTCGCTTGACCAGAATGGTATTGCCCAGTCGCGCAGAGATTTTTTCCATCTTCTGCAGTGGGGTAACCTGTGCCACTTCGTATACCGGTGAACGCAATACAGCGCGCAAATACTCGGCGCCGCAGGGCGCCTCGGGTAGCGGTTGAGCCTCAGCCATTTTAGCCTCCCAGCTTACTCTTATCGCGCACGGCACCTTTGTCGGCACTGGTGGCAAGCGATGCATAGGCGCGCAGGGCAAACGACACTTCGCGCTGACGGTTCATCGGCGTGTAAGCGGCATCGCCACGTGCTTCCTGCTCTTCACGGCGCGCGTGCAGTTCATTATCCGGCACGGCCAGCTTGATGCCGCGGTTAGGAATATCAATTTCAATGGTATCGCCATCTTTAACCAGCGCGATGGTGCCGCCATTAGCTGCCTCGGGTGAGGCATGACCAATGGAGAGGCCAGAGGTACCGCCAGAGAAGCGACCGTCGGTGATCAGGGCACAGCTCTTACCCAGCCCCATCGATTTCAGGTAGGTGGTGGGATACAGCATTTCCTGCATGCCCGGTCCGCCTTTTGGCCCTTCGTAGCGAATCACAACCACGTCACCTGCCACCACTTTGCCACCGAGGATGGCTTCTACTGCGTCATCCTGGCTTTCATACACTTTGGCCGGGCCGCTGAAGGTCAGAATCTCTTTATCGACGCCCGCCGTTTTCACGATACAGCCATCTTCGGCGATGTTGCCGTACAGCACGGCCAGACCGCCATCCTGAGAATAGGCGTTTTCGCGCGTACGGATACAGCCTTCAGTACGGTCATCATCCAGCGTATCCCAACGGCAATTCTGTGAGAACGCCTGGGTGGTGCGGATACCGGCCGGGCCCGCGCGGAACATGTCCTTCACGGCCTGGTCCTGGGTCAGCATGATGTCGTACTGATCGATCGTTTCACGCATGCTTTGCTGCAGGATGTTGCGTGCGCTGGTGTCAATCAGTCCGGCACGATCCAACTCGCCGAGAATACCGATCACGCCACCGGCGCGGTGCACATCTTCCATGTGATATTTCGGGGTACTGGGTGCGACTTTGCACAGCTGAGGCACTTTGCGCGACAGGCGATCGATATCAGAAATATTGAAGTCGATCTCGCCTTCCTGCGCGGCAGCCAGCAAGTGCAGCACGGTGTTGGTGGAGCCGCCCATGGCGATATCCAGCGTCATGGCATTTTCAAACGCAGCCTTAGTGGCAATGTTACGCGGCAGCATGTTGGCATCGTCCTGCTCGTAATAGCGTTTGGTCAGGCTCACGATGCGCTTACCGGCGTTGATAAACAGTTCTTTACGGTCGGCGTGAGTGGCCAGCAGGGAACCGTTACCCGGTTGCGACAGGCCCAGCGCTTCGGTCAGGCAGTTCATGGAGTTTGCAGTGAACATGCCTGAACAGGAGCCGCAGGTCGGACAGGCGGAGCGTTCAATCTGCTCGCTGTCGGCATCGCTGACGTTCGGGTTAGCGCCCTGGATCATGGCATCCACCAGATCCAGCTTGATGATCTGATCGGAGAGCTTGGTTTTACCGGCTTCCATCGGGCCGCCGGACACAAAGATAACCGGAATGTTAAGGCGCAGTGACGCCATCAACATGCCGGGGGTGATTTTGTCGCAGTTAGAGATGCAGACCATGGCATCGGCACAGTGCGCATTCACCATGTACTCGACGGAGTCAGCAATCAGTTCCCGGGAAGGCAGAGAATACAGCATGCCGCCATGGCCCATGGCAATACCGTCATCCACCGCTATCGTGTTGAACTCTTTGGCCACGCCACCAGCCGCTTCGATTTGCTCGGCAACCAGCTTACCCAGATCACGCAGGTGAACGTGGCCCGGCACAAACTGGGTGAAGGAGTTCACGACGGCGATAATCGGTTTGCCGAAATCATCGTCGGTCATTCCTGTTGCGCGCCAGAGGGCACGGGCACCGGCCATGTTGCGGCCGTGGGTGGTGGTAGCGGAACGGTACTTAGGCATGCTCTTTACTCCAGTGAAAATAAGTTCGCGGACATCCAGCGACATCCGCGCAGGTCTGGTTATGCGTTAACCGGGTCCAGCCAGCCCCATTTGTCTTCAGTCTCGCCGGTGAACAGGCCGAAGAAGGCCTGCTGAACGCGTTTGGTGACGGGGCCGCATTTGCCTGCGCCAACCTGAATGCGGTCAACGCTACGCACTGGGGTAATTTCAGCTGCGGTGCCAGACATAAAGACTTCATCAGCCAGATAGAGCGACTCACGGGACAGCGTCTGTTCACGTACTTCGATGCCCATATCACGCGCCAGCGTAATAATGGCATCGCGGGTGATGCCCGGCAGTGCAGATGAGGTAAACGGCGGGGTAAACAGCACACCGTCTTTCACTTCAAACAGGTTTTCGCCTGCGCCTTCTGAGATCAGGCCATTGGTGTCCAGTGCAATGCCTTCCTGATAACCATGGCGGCGCGCTTCGCTGCCCACTAACAGTGAGGAAAGGTAGTTGCCGCCTGCTTTCGCCGCGGTTGGCAGCGTATTGGGCGCAACACGGTTCCATGAAGAAACCATCGCATCAATACCGTTTTCCAGCGCTTCAGCACCCAGATAAGCGCCCCACGGGAAGGCCGCAATGATCACGTCGGTCGTAAAGCCATCCGGCGGGTTCACGCCCAGTCCCACATCACCGACGAAAGCCAGCGGGCGGATATAGGCGCTTTTCAGGTTGTTGACGCGAATGACTTCACGGCAGGCTTCCATCAGTTCATCAACGCTGTGTTTGATTGGGAAACGGTAGATTTTGGCGGAATCGTGCAGGCGCTGCATGTGCTCACGGTGACGGAATACAACCGGCCCTTTATGGGAGTCATAGCAGCGAACGCCTTCAAATACCGATGTGCCGTAGTGCAAAGCGTGAGACATCACGCTGACTTTTGCCTCTTCCCACTTAACCATTTCGCCGTTGAACCAAATAAAGTCTGCTTTCTTCGTGCTCATTATTATTTCCTATAGCGACTACGCGCGTATTTGTTGTGATGTCTGTTGTTGAGTCTGGACGCAGGCGACATCCATCAGTTTTCTTAGCTGGGAAGACAGTAAATCGACAGAGCGCTGGCTGGCAACGGTCATTTCGATATTAATGTTTTCAGTGTTAGCCACGGTGGCCATGTTCATGGAACACACCTGAAAACCACGATGGCGTACCACACGTAAAATACGTTCCAATATTTCAGGTCGAAAGCGCGCTTCGATAGACAATTGATGCTGGTTCATACGGTTTTCTCCATCATGTTGGCGTTGCTGGCACCAGGCGGTACCAATGGCCAGACGTTTTCATGCTCATCGATTGAAACATGCAGGAAGTAAGGTCCTTCACTGCTCAGCAGAGCATCGAGTGCGGCGTCGACCTGATCTTTACGGGTGATTCGCTGGCCTGGGATATCAAACGCGCTGGCCAGCGTAAGGAAGTCGGGATTATCAGTCAGGATGGTTTCACTGTAGCGACCATCAAAAAACAGTTGCTGCCACTGGCGCACCATGCCTAAACGCTGGTTGTCCAGCAGCAGAATTTTTACAGGCAGCTTGCCACGCTTGATGGTGCCCAGCTCCTGAATGTTCATCATGATCGAGCCATCGCCCGAGACGCAGATAACCGTATCGTTGGGACGCGCAACCTGCGCACCGATCGCCGCGGGCAGCCCAAAGCCCATGGTGCCTAATCCGCTGGAGGTGATGAAATCTTCAGGCGCGTCACAGGAGATATGCTGGGCCGCCCACATCTGGTGCTGGCCGACGTCGGTCGTGATCACGGTTTTAGCAGGCTTGCGGTCGGACAGTTGTTTCAATAATAACGGCGCATAGATCGCTTCGCCGGGATGATCGTAGCGCCATGCATGCTGGGCTTTCAGGGCGGCGACTTCGTCACGCCATGTCTGAATCTGTAAAGGCTGGCTCAAGGCTGGCAGGACATGGTTAAGATCGCCCTGCAGTGAAACATGCGCACGGCGCAACTTGTTCAGTTCTGCGGGATCAACATCCAGATGAATCACGCTGGCCAGCGGGGCAAACGTATCCAGTTTACCGGTGACGCGGTCGTCAAAACGCGCGCCAACGGCAATCAACAGGTCACAGGACTGCACGGCAAGGTTTGCGGCCTTAGTACCGTGCATGCCCAGCATGCCCAGATAGCCTTCGCTGTGGGCGTCAACACTTCCCAGGCCTTTCAGCGTGGCGACAGCAGGGATGCCGGTCTCCTGCATCAGCGCGCGCAGCGCCGGCACGGCCTGCGCCATCCCTACACCGCCGCCCACATAGAATATCGGCTTTTTAGCCTGAGCCATCATGGCGCGCGCTTCAACAATGGCCTGGTGCGGCATCGACATCACTTCTTCGACCGGCATCAACTGCGGCGAAGGCTCGCCTTTTGCCATCTGGATATCTTTCGGGATATCCACTAATACAGGACCGGGGCGGCCTGACTGGGCAATAGCGAAGGCTTCGGCCATGACGGAAGGCAACTCGTCCAGAGACTCAACCATAAAGCTGTGTTTCGTGCAGGCTAATGACAGGCCAAGAACATCGATTTCCTGGAATGCATCCGTGCCGATGAACGCAGAGGCGACCTGCCCGGTTAAGGCGACGACCGGAACAGAGTCCATCATGGCGTCGGCAAGACCGGTGATCAGATTCGTCGCGCCGGGGCCAGAGGTTGCGATGCAAACGCCGGTTTTGCCGGTTGAACGGGCATAGCCGATTGCGGCCATTACCGCGCCCTGCTCATGACGGCACAACAGGTGTTCAACGCCGCCGTCGTATAGCGCATCGTATACTGGCATGATCGCGCCACCAGGATAGCCAAATACGATATCAACGCCCTGTGCGCGTAAAGCCTGAACTACCCATTGTGCACCTGTCATCGCTATTCTCCTGTATTCCGAGGGGAACAACAGAATTTTATGCTACTGTTCATTGTTTGTTCCTTGCAGATTTACTGAGTTTTTGCCAGGTCAAAAAAAACCCCCGGACCTTTCGGTGCGGGGGGTTTTTTAGAGTTCTGGCTTGATTTTTAAGCCTTTCTTGCTCCAAGCGTTGCCCCGCACAGTGGGTTAATAATCACCACCACGCTAATCACGACAAGGCTAATCACTAGTAGAAGGGCTTTCATAACGTATTCGATTCTTTAACTCGTTCGAAGTAATGCCTACAGAGTTATCATAGTTACCTCTCTAATTACAATATTTTTTATCAGGTTTTTTAATCACGCAGGTTTACCGTATTCATTATCGAATTGTTATTAAAAGATTATTTTATCATCCGGGGTTCCGGACAAAAAAAGGCCGCTCATTGCATTTTGACGATTTCACAGTCTGCTTCTGCAAAATGTGAAACCCGATGTATGGCAGATAAAAAGTTTGCTGGGCGACATACATTTCCTTGTTCTGGGCTTCGCTACACCTGAATTCCGGGTACAGAATGGCCGCATTTGGGGGCCGCTATGTCATTGTCAAAGGTGCTGACACGGGCAGCCATCGGTGTTGAAGCGCCGCTGGTGACGATTGAAGTACATATCAGTAACGGATTGCCCGCCCTCACGTTGGTAGGGTTGCCTGAAACGACCGTGAAAGAGGCGCGTGAACGCGTACGCAGTGCCATTATCAACAGCGGTTTTGACTTCCCTGCCCGACGTATCACCATCAACTTAGGCCCGGCAGATTTACCCAAAGAAGGCGGCCGCTATGATTTGCCTATGGCTATCGCCATTCTGGTGGCCTCTGAGCAGCTTCCTGCGGACAGGCTCAACCACTACGAGTTTCTGGGTGAGCTGGCGCTTAACGGTGGCCTGTGTGGCGTTAAAGGCGCCATTCCGGCGGCACTGGCTGCGACAGGAGCCGGCCGGCAGCTGGTGCTCTCTGCTGAAAACCAGCCTGATGTGGGATTGATACGTCAGGGCGCGACTTTAGTCGCCGCACATTTGATCGAGATTTGTGCCTTTTTGCACGGTAAGTGTGAGTTAGCGACCGCAACCGCTCATGTTAAAGATGATGACGGCATTACCGAAGATCTTCGCGATATTGTGGGTCAGGAGCAGGGACGGCGTGCCCTGGAGATTACCGCTGCAGGTGGACATAATCTGTTGCTGATCGGTCCGCCGGGAACCGGTAAGACCATGCTCGCCACACGCTTACCCGGTATCATGCCGCCGTTAAGCGATCAGGAAGCCCTGGAGTGCGCCGCCATCGCCAGCCTGAGCCAGACATCTCCATTACATCTGCGATGGCGTAAGCGGCCTTTTAGAGCCCCTCATCACAGCGCTTCGCTGTATGCCCTTATCGGGGGCGGTGCGTTACCACGACCCGGAGAAATCTCGCTGGCACATAACGGCGTGCTGTTTCTGGACGAACTGCCTGAGTTTCAGCGCAGCGTGCTGGACGCGTTACGTGAACCCATTGAGTCCGGCGAAGTGGCCATTTCGCGGGCCAGGGCCAACGTCGTTTATCCCGCACGCTTTCAGTTAATCGCAGCAATGAATCCCAGCCCAACCGGACACTATCAGGGACAACATAACCGTACGTCGCCACAGCAGGTTTTACGCTATCTCAGTAAACTTTCTGGTCCTTTCCTGGATCGCTTTGATCTGTCACTGGAAGTTCCGCTGCTTCCTGCAGGAATGCTGAGTCAGCAACGGCAGGCAGGGGAAAGCTCTGCAGAAGTGCGTGAGCGCGTTTTTGCCGCGCGTCAGGTACAGATGGCGCGCTCAGGGAAGATTAATGCGCAGTTGGCTAATTCAGATGTACTACAGTGGTGTCAGATTTCGCCGTCGGATGCACGGTGGCTTGAGTCTGTTTTAAATCAGCTGGGCTTATCGGTGAGGGCGTGGCAACGTATCCTGAAAGTGGCGCGCACGGTGGCCGATTTAGCGGGGGAAGAGGTGATTGGACGTCATCATCTTCAGGAGGCCGTAAGCTATCGAAGCATTGACCGACTGATGATCTATTTGCACAAAAGCTTGCAGTAAAAAGGGGCTTTCACCCCTTCTCGTTAATCGTCGCTTTCGGTGTAGTCTTCAACGGTATCCATCTGTGGTTTACCGCCTGACAGCGTGTGAAAACGCTTAGGACGCTTAATACGTGTCATGTATTTGGACCATACACGTTCTGCTTCCGTTTGTGGCTCACGCACGCCACGACAAACCTCAATGAACAGACGCTCTTCTTCTGTCGCTGGCTCACGCTTGGCGAGGTCCAGCTCATTAAACGCTACGCCGTGACGTTCAAGTAGCTGTGCTTCTTTAATCGTAAAGTCACCATGTCGCGAAAAACCGCGTGGGTAATGTTTGTTGTCAAAGAAACGATTTTCCGTTGAGAAGCTTTCCGCCATGTTACACGCTCCTGTTTCTCTTATGGCCGTGCTATTTATGGCGCGGAGTATTAGATAGGCTTGACAGAGTGTAAAACAAAACATTTAAATCTATACGACAAACAAATTTTGGGAGAACGCTGTGGATACGGAATTACTGAAAACTTTCCTGGAAGTGAGCAGAACTCGCCATTTCGGGCGCGCTGCAGAAGCACTTTACTTAACGCAGTCTGCTGTCAGTTTTCGCATCCGCCAGTTAGAAAATCAGCTTGGTGTTAATCTTTTTACCCGACATCGTAACAATATCCGTCTGACCTCCGCAGGTGAGCGGCTGCTGCCCTATGCGGAAAGCCTGATGAATACGTGGCTGATGGCCAAGAAAGAAGTGTCGCATACGCAGCAGCACCACGAGCTCTCCATTGGTGCCAGTGCCTCGTTATGGGAGGCGTATTTAACACCCTGGCTTCAGACGCTCTATGAGAACCGTGAGAGCCTCCATCTGGAAGCGCGTGTGGCACAACGCCATTTACTGGTTAAGCAGCTTCACGAACGTCAGCTGGATTTATTAATCACCACTGAAGCGCCGAAGATGGATGAGTTAACCAGTCAGCAGATCGGTCATATTTCACTGGCGCTGTTTCGCTCACGACAGACAGACAAGCGTGAAAAATATGATTATATAAAACTGGAATGGGGAGCCGACTTTCATCAGCATCAAAGCTATCTCTCTGGCGGTGACGATGTGCCCGTGTTAACAACCACATCCGCTCAGGTGACGCGTGAGTTGCTTCATACGACAGGTGCATGTGCGTTTCTACCTGATTTCTGGCAAAGCCTTTACAGCGATCTGATGTTAATGCCTGATACTTCTGTAGCCGTTCGCCCTCTTTATGCTGTGTGGTTACAAAACAGCGATCAGCAAACGTACATCCGTCAGCTGTTAAAGTTTCCTGTGGTACCTAATTAAAAACAGGGGGAAGTCAAAGAGGATTGGGCCAGTATCTGCTGGCTGGTTTTCTTTTTCACTTTTCTGCAGGCAAAAAAAAATCCTTCGCCGAAGCAAAGGATTTTTCTCTTTCTGGCAGGGGCGGAGGGACTCGAACCCCCAACACCCGGTTTTGGAGACCGGTGCTCTACCAATTGAACTACGCCCCTAAAAAGGGTGGCGGAACGGACGGGGCTCGAACCCGCGACCCCCTGCGTGACAGGCAGGTATTCTAACCAACTGAACTACCGCTCCACCGATTCTGTACTGACGTCAGAAAAACGTTCTGATATCAGGTATATCGCCCTTCCGCGTCACCGGTAAGGTCATGACCAGCGTACTGGTCTTAATTTGATGCCTGGCAGTTTATGAATCACGCTGTGATTCACCCTTCGGGCCGCTGCTTCGCAGCGTTCAAAAGCATTCGCTTTTGTCCTACTCTACTGAGTAGTGAACTGCCCGAGGTTACGTGCAGGTCCTTCAATTTGATGCCTGGCAGTTCCCTACTCTCGCATGGGGAGACCCCACACTACCATCGGCGCTACGGCGTTTCACTTCTGAGTTCGGCATGGGGTCAGGTGGGACCACCGCGCTACAGCCGCCAGGCAAATTCTGTTTCCCGCACCGCCCTCGCAGGCCGCACGGTTTTATCCGGTAAACAATGCTGAAAATTTAAATCGTCTCTCAACCAAAACGCCTCTGGCGTTGTAAGGTTAAGCCTCACGGGTCATTAGTACCGGTAAGCTCAACGCATCGCTGCGCTTACACACCCGGCCTATCAACGTCGTCGTCTTCAACGTCCCTTCAGGAGCCTTAAAGGCTCAGGGAGAACTCATCTCGGGGCAAGTTTCGTGCTTAGATGCTTTCAGCACTTATCTTTTCCGCACTTAGCTACCGGGCAGTGCCACTGGCGTGACAACCCGGACACCAGCGGTGCGTTCACTCCGGTCCTCTCGTACTAGGAGCAACCCCCCTCAATTCTCCAGCGCCCACGGCAGATAGGGACCGAACTGTCTCACGACGTTCTAAACCCAGCTCGCGTACCACTTTAAACGGCGAACAGCCGTACCCTTGGGACCTACTTCAGCCCCAGGATGTGATGAGCCGACATCGAGGTGCCAAACACCGCCGTCGATATGAACTCTTGGGCGGTATCAGCCTGTTATCCCCGGAGTACCTTTTATCCGTTGAGCGATGGCCCTTCCATTCAGAACCACCGGATCACTATGACCTGCTTTCGCACCTGCTCGAGCCGTCACTCTCGCAGTCAAGCTGGCTTATGCCATTGCACTAACCTCCTGATGTCCGACCAGGATTAGCCAACCTTCGTGCTCCTCCGTTACGCTTTGGGAGGAGACCGCCCCAGTCAAACTACCCACCAGACACTGTCCGCAGCCCGGATTACGGGCCTACGTTAGAACACCAAACATTAAAGGGTGGTATTTCAAGGCCGGCTCCACGCAGACTGGCGTCCACGCTTCAAAGCCTCCCACCTATCCTACACATCAAGGCTCAGTGTTCAGTGTCAAGCTGTAGTAAAGGTTCACGGGGTCTTTCCGTCTTGCCGCGGGTACACTGCATCTTCACAGCGATTTCAATTTCACTGAGTCTCGGGTGGAGACAGCCTGGCCATCATTACGCCATTCGTGCAGGTCGGAACTTACCCGACAAGGAATTTCGCTACCTTAGGACCGTTATAGTTACGGCCGCCGTTTACCGGGGCTTCGATCAAGAGCTTCTCCTTGCGGATAACCCCATCAATTAACCTTCCGGCACCGGGCAGGCGTCACACCGTATACGTCCACTTTCGTGTTTGCACAGTGCTGTGTTTTTAATAAACAGTTGCAGCCAGCTGGTATCTTCGACTGGCTTCAGCTCCGGGAGCAAGTCCCTTCACCTACGCGCCAGCGTGCCTTCTCCCGAAGTTACAGCACCATTTTGCCTAGTTCCTTCACCCGAGTTCTCTCAAGCGCCTTGGTATTCTCTACCTGACCACCTGTGTCGGTTTGGGGTACGATTTTGTGTTACCTGATGCTTAGAGGCTTTTCCTGGAAGCAGGGCATTTATCACTTCAGCACCGTAGTGCCTCGTCGTCACGCCTCAGTGTAAAGTGAACCGGATTTGCCTGGAACACACACCTACACGCTTAAACCGGGACAACCGTCGCCCGGCTGATATAGCCTTCTCCGTCCCCCCTTCGCAGTAACACCAAGTACAGGAATATTAACCTGTTTCCCATCGACTACGCCTTTCGGCCTCGCCTTAGGGGTCGACTCACCCTGCTCCGATTAACGTTGAACAGGAACCCTTGGTCTTCCGGCGACAAGGTTTTTCACCTTGTTTATCGTTACTTATGTCAGCATTCGCACTTCTGATACCTCCAGCATGCCTCACAGCACACCTTCGACGGCTTACAGAACGCTCCCCTACCCAACAACACATAGTGTCGCTGCCGCAGCTTCGGTGCATGGTTTAGCCCCGTTACATCTTCCGCGCAGGCCGACTCGACCAGTGAGCTATTACGCTTTCTTTAAATGATGGCTGCTTCTAAGCCAACATCCTGGCTGTCTGGGCCTTCCCACATCGTTTCCCACTTAACCATGACTTTGGGACCTTAGCTGGCGGTCTGGGTTGTTTCCCTCTTCACGACGGACGTTAGCACCCGCCGTGTGTCTCCCGTGATAACATTCTCCGGTATTCGCAGTTTGCATCGGGTTGGTAAGCCGGGATGGCCCCCTAGCCGAAACAGTGCTCTACCCCCGGAGATGAGTTCACGAGGCGCTACCTAAATAGCTTTCGGGGAGAACCAGCTATCTCCCGGTTTGATTGGCCTTTCACCCCCAGCCACAGGTCATCCGCTAATTTTTCAACATTAGTCGGTTCGGTCCTCCAGTTAGTGTTACCCAACCTTCAACCTGCCCATGGCTAGATCACCGGGTTTCGGGTCTATACCCTGCAACTTAACGCCCAGTTAAGACTCGGTTTCCCTGCGGCTCCCCTATACGGTTAACCTTGCTACAGAATATAAGTCGCTGACCCATTATACAAAAGGTACGCAGTCACCCCCATAAAGAAGGCTCCCACTGCTTGTACGTACACGGTTTCAGGTTCTGTTTCACTCCCCTCGCCGGGGTTCTTTTCGCCTTTCCCTCACGGTACTGGTTCACTATCGGTCAGTCAGGAGTATTTAGCCTTGGAGGATGGTCCCCCCATATTCAGACAGGATACCACGTGTCCCGCCTTACTCATCGAACTCACAGCCTGTGCACCTTTGTGTACGGGAGTATCACCCTGTACCCTGCGACTTTCCAGACGCTTCCACTGATGCACAAGCTGGTGATGGTTCTGGGCTCCTCCCCGTTCGCTCGCCGCTACTGGGGGAATCTCGGTTGATTTCTTTTCCTCGGGGTACTTAGATGTTTCAGTTCCCCCGGTTCGCCTCATACAGCTATGTATTCACTGCATGATAGTGTGTCGGAACACACTGGGTTTCCCCATTCGGGTATCGCCGGTTGTAGCGGTTCATATCACCTTACCGGCGCTTATCGCAGATTAGCACGCCCTTCATCGCCTCTGACTGCCAGGGCATCCACCGTGTACGCTTAGTCGCTTAACCTCACAACCCACAGGCGTTTATCTGTTTTACCGTAACGGCTTCACAGTTAGCTTGTAAGCTGTAAGCTTTTGAGAGACTCGAACGCGTTGTACTGTGTTCCTTATTACGGAGGAACACGACAATGCGTCGTTTCAAATTTTCAGCTTGTTCCGGATTGTTAAAGAGCAGAATACTTCGCAGCACACCGTTGCCGGTACGCTCTGAAGTATTTTCAGAAAAAATACAGTAGTGAGTATGGTGGAGCTAAGCGGGATCGAACCGCTGACCTCCTGCGTGCAAGGCAGGCGCTCTCCCAGCTGAGCTATAGCCCCATACAGTTACTGCAGAGACCACTACTACCACTCAACCGAGTAAACATCCTTCATCAAGAAGGATGCCATTTCGTCTCAGGCAAGGCATGCGGAAGGGACGTTTACGTCTGTAAACGACCGCGCGCATAACGCAGCATAAGAAGAAATTTGGTAGGCCTGAGTGGACTTGAACCACCGACCTCACCCTTATCAGGGGTGCGCTCTAACCACCTGAGCTACAAGCCTGTAGAGGTTTTTTCTGCTCGTGACTTTCTATCAGACAATCTGTGTGAGCACTTCGCGGGAAAGTATCTTCAGGTAAGGAGGTGATCCAACCGCAGGTTCCCCTACGGTTACCTTGTTACGACTTCACCCCAGTCATGAATCACAAAGTGGTAAGCGCCCTCCCGAAGGTTAAGCTACCTACTTCTTTTGCAACCCACTCCCATGGTGTGACGGGCGGTGTGTACAAGGCCCGGGAACGTATTCACCGTGGCATTCTGATCCACGATTACTAGCGATTCCGACTTCACGGAGTCGAGTTGCAGACTCCGATCCGGACTACGACGCACTTTATGAGGTCCGCTTGCTCTCGCGAGGTCGCTTCTCTTTGTATGCGCCATTGTAGCACGTGTGTAGCCCTACTCGTAAGGGCCATGATGACTTGACGTCATCCCCACCTTCCTCCGGTTTATCACCGGCAGTCTCCTTTGAGTTCCCGACCGAATCGCTGGCAACAAAGGATAAGGGTTGCGCTCGTTGCGGGACTTAACCCAACATTTCACAACACGAGCTGACGACAGCCATGCAGCACCTGTCTCACGGTTCCCGAAGGCACTAAGGCATCTCTGCCAAATTCCGTGGATGTCAAGAGTAGGTAAGGTTCTTCGCGTTGCATCGAATTAAACCACATGCTCCACCGCTTGTGCGGGCCCCCGTCAATTCATTTGAGTTTTAACCTTGCGGCCGTACTCCCCAGGCGGTCGACTTAACGCGTTAGCTCCGGAAGCCACTCCTCAAGGGAACAACCTCCAAGTCGACATCGTTTACGGCGTGGACTACCAGGGTATCTAATCCTGTTTGCTCCCCACGCTTTCGCACCTGAGCGTCAGTCTTCGTCCAGGGGGCCGCCTTCGCCACCGGTATTCCTCCAGATCTCTACGCATTTCACCGCTACACCTGGAATTCTACCCCCCTCTACGAGACTCAAGCCTGCCAGTTTCAAATGCAGTTCCCAGGTTAAGCCCGGGGATTTCACATCTGACTTAACAGACCGCCTGCGTGCGCTTTACGCCCAGTAATTCCGATTAACGCTTGCACCCTCCGTATTACCGCGGCTGCTGGCACGGAGTTAGCCGGTGCTTCTTCTGCGGGTAACGTCAATCGACGCGGTTATTAACCACATCGCCTTCCTCCCCGCTGAAAGTACTTTACAACCCGAAGGCCTTCTTCATACACGCGGCATGGCTGCATCAGGCTTGCGCCCATTGTGCAATATTCCCCACTGCTGCCTCCCGTAGGAGTCTGGACCGTGTCTCAGTTCCAGTGTGGCTGGTCATCCTCTCAGACCAGCTAGGGATCGTCGCCTAGGTGGGCCGTTACCCCGCCTACTAGCTAATCCCATCTGGGTTCATCCGATAGTGAGAGGCCCGAAGGTCCCCCTCTTTGGTCTTGCGACGTTATGCGGTATTAGCCACCGTTTCCAGTGGTTATCCCCCTCTATCGGGCAGATCCCCAGACATTACTCACCCGTCCGCCACTCGTCACCCGAGAGCAAGCTCTCTGTGCTACCGTCCGACTTGCATGTGTTAGGCCTGCCGCCAGCGTTCAATCTGAGCCATGATCAAACTCTTCAATTTAAGTTTGATTTGCTGAAACAAGTTCAGCGGTGCTCATCTGTAAAACGTCATAATGAATTTCATTATGTGTTCACTCGTGAGGCTTTGATATTTTTTACGTCCGGAGACGCTGATATCAATCCTGCGAGTGCCCACACAGATTGTCTGATAAATTGTTAAAGAGCAGTGCCACACTTCTCTGTGGCGCGGGCTGCATATATTACGCTTTCCGCTTTATCAGTCAAGCACTTATTTTTGCTTAACTGACCGGTTCGAATCGTTCTGAACCTTACTTAACCCGGCGCTTCGTATTCCGTTGTGCCGTGTCAGTGGAGGCGCATTATAGGGAGTTCTTTTCGGCTGACAAGGGCTAATTTCAATAAATTTTCCGAGTGCTGTTTTTTTCAACGAAAACCTTCTAAAGCGCCAGTTTTTCAAGCAATGGGAAGCCATAACGCTGCAAAACCGGTGACAATTGCACCGCTTCGCCATCCAGCTCGGTACAAAACGCCACGTTTTGCAGTGACGATCGGACTTCAGGGGCTTCATTTTCCAGTAGCCAGGCCGTTCGTCTGGCTATGGCTGCCCCAGAATCAATTAAACGCGTCCCTTCCGGCAGGATCTGCTGCAGCTCATCGCGCAGTAAAGGAAAGTGCGTACAGCCTAACACCACTGTGTCCGGCGGCTCCGCCATACGTAACCAGGGTTGCACAATGCGCCTGATTTCATCTATCGACACCTCTTCGCCATGCAGTTTGGCCTCAGCCAGCTCAACCAGTTCGGCTGAACCCAACATTTCAATCTTGCAGGTTTTGGCAAACTGCGACACCAGCTCATGCGTATACGAGCGACGAACCGTCGCGCGCGTTGCAAGCAGCCCCACGACACCATTACGCGTTAGACGCGCAGCAGGTTTAATCGCAGGCACTACGCCGACGACAGGAAAGGCAAATCGCTCACGTAAGGCGGGCAGTGTCACGGTGCTGGCGGTATTGCAGGCGATGATGACCAGGGAAATGGGATGACGGCGGGTAATGGCATCAACAATCGCCACGACGCGCTCGACAATAAAGGTCTCGGTTTTCTCTCCGTAGGGAAAACCGGCGTTGTCGAACGCATAAAGATAGTGCAGGTCCGGCAGAAGTTGCCGAACCTCATCATAGACAGAAAGCCCGCCGACGCCGGAGTCAAACACCAGCACAGTCGGGCGCAGGTCAGAAGCTGTAGCTTCCGCTGAGGTAATACTCTCTTCCTGGAGTCTGATAGCCATACGCTGTCTCGTAATCTTTATCGAACAGGTTGGCGATTCTACCACGAACGGTCAGATGTGATGTGACCGGATACGATACGGCGAGATCCCACAGGCTGACACCGCCCAGCTTTACCGTTTCAAGCGTGTTGAAATTGGTGTCGTAACGCTGGCCAAGATACTGATAACTCACTGACCAGTCGAAATCATACAGCGTTAAATCCAGCTGATATTTAAACTGTTCTTTTGCCCGACGAGCCAGCCATTGATTTGTCGTCGCATCGCGAGCATCAAGATAGTCAAAAGATAATGAATGAGAGAGCACGCCAGTATCAAAAGATGCCGTTGTTTCAACGCCTTTTATCCGGGCCTGGTTGACATTGTAATAGCGATTATTGGTATAGGAGATCAAATCATCAATATCATTGCGGTATCCCGACACTCGCCAGTTAACCGGGCCTGTCAGGCCTTCAAAACCCCCTTCCCATTGTTTGCTTTTCTCTGGGTTGAGATCCGGGTTACCGCCAAAGCCACTGTATAGCTGTCCAAAATTAGGGGCGTTAAATGCCGTGCCATAGTTGGCAAAGACACGATAACCTTCTACAAATTCCCAGGCTGCGGCTGTCTGCCATGTGGTATGCCAGCCAAACTGGCTATTGTCATCCCCACGAAGTGCGCCTTCCAGCGTCACATCGCCAAATTTTTGTTGGGTCGTCGCGTAAAGGCCAGTGTTGCGCTGTTCGTAGCCCTCACTCAGGAAGTTTGTACCGGGCTGAGTCGCTTCTTTTTGCCAGTCGACGCCGCCGCTGAAGGTGCCGTGCTCTGCTTGCAATGTGTTGCCCCATTGCACGTTATACTGCTCAATGTCATCAAAGGTCGCGGTACTGTCATATCGCCCCAGTTGAGGGCTGTAGTTAATGTCTTTGGTATGGCTGTAACTGGCCACCAACTGCGTTGAATAGATGCCCTGATTGAAGCGCAAGCCGCTATCCCAGCTTTGACTGTAGAGTTGGCGAGTATCAACAAACGCATTGGGATCGAAAGATACCTGCTGTCCATCGTAGGCAGTGCGGTTGTCAAAACCATAGCCACGGACAAAACCACTAAATTGATCGTTAAATTGGTGCTCCACCGTGCCAAAGAGGGTTTTACTCATAAAACCATCACGGTCAGGCTGGGCCGCGCTAAAGGCATCAGGCAGGTTAGCCACCACATCATACCCTTTGGTATAGGTATAATTCCCCGCCAGAGTGGCTGTGGTCGCCTCACCCAGCCGCTGCTGGGTGGACCCATCGTATGCCTGATAGCCGTTAGAACCCACACCTGCGGTCAGCGTGGTGCCGGGCTTATCGCGGCCCGTAATAATATTCACGACGCCGCCGATGGCATCTGAACCATAAACCGCCGAACGTGCACCCCGGATGTATTCGATTCGTTGCACCAGCGACAGCGGGATCTGGCTGAGATCGGAAGAACCCGAAATCCCAGCCTGGTTAAGACGAATACCGTCGATCAGCACAAGAACATGGCTGGAATTGGTTCCACGAATAAACATGGAGCTTAATTGACCCAGCCCACCGTTTTGAGCAATATCCACCCCCGGCAAACGCCGCATGACATCAATGAGGCTTTTGGACTGCCAGCGATCAATCTCTTCACGCGTAACCACGGTCGTCGGGGCCAGCACCGACGACACTGGCTGTTGAAAACGATTGGCGGTCACGATTTGCGTATCATCATTACCCTGCGCAAAGCCATTTTGCGCCCAGAGGGAAATCGCCGTTGCGCTGAAGGCAAACAGCGAGGCTTTTGTTTTACTCATTTTTATCGCATCCAAAAGAAAAAGGATGCCGCAGGCATACAATCGATAGCACGCGATGATTGTAAGAGTGGCGACGTCACACCGGCAGGTCTTCGGGCTGGGAATCATAGCAGGTGATGACTTCCCATCCCGCAGGACAGTGTCTGCAATTGCAATCACCCTGACATTCCTTACCGCTGCGCGTCAGCTCCAGATTCACACTGGATTCCCTATTAACTCAAGGCTGAGGCCGGTGCCAGCAGTCTACGAAGAGCGCATGAGCAAGTCCAGACTTCCGCACGTCGTCTTTCTGCGCCAGCGTACAAGACTGGACATCGGCAGGTGAATGCCTACAATCGCCCGGCAAGTAAGCTCTTAACCAGGATTAAACATGACACCCGAACATCTCCCTGTTGAACAGTATGACGCGCAGCTGGCGGAAAAAGTCAGTCGGTTAGAAACGATGATGACGCCATTCGCTGCGCCCGCCGTGGAGGTGTTTCGTTCACCCGTCAGTCACTACCGCATGCGAGCAGAATTCCGCATCTGGCACGAAGGTGATGACCTCTACCATATTATCTTCGATCAGGAGACGAAACAGCGCATACGCGTCGATCAGTTTCCTGCGGCCAGTGAGTTAATCAATCAGGTCATGCCAAAAATGATGGCGGCCATTCGGGACAATCGTCTGCTGCGCCACAAGCTGTTTCAGATCGACTACCTGTCCACGATGAGTCATCAGATCGTGATTTCGCTGCTCTACCACCGCAAACTGGATGAGGAATGGCAGCAGGCCGCCAGCACGTTACGCGATCAATTGCGGGCCGAAGGTATTGATGTCCAGCTGATTGGCCGAGCGACCAAGACCAAAATCTGCCTTGATCGGGATTATGTCGATGAGCGTTTGCCGGTGGCCGGTAAAGAGATGATTTACCGTCAGGTAGAAAACAGCTTTACGCAGCCTAACGCCGCCATGAACATTCAAATGCTGGAATGGGCACTGGACGTCACCACGGGTTCTCGCGGCGATCTGCTGGAGCTCTACTGTGGTAATGGCAACTTCTCGCTGGCGCTGGCCCGAAATTTCCGCCGGGTACTGGCAACAGAAATCGCCAAACCTTCCGTAGCGTCAGCGCAGTACAATATTGCCGCCAACCAGGTTGATAACGTGCAGATTATTCGCATGGCGGCCGAAGAGTTTACGCAGGCGATGAATGGCGTGCGCAGCTTTAACCGGCTGGAAGGGATCGATCTGAAGAGTTATGACTGCGAGACGATCTTTGTCGATCCGCCGCGCAGCGGGCTGGATGAGGAAACCGTTAAGATGGTGCAGGCTTATCCTGCCATTCTCTATATTTCCTGCAATCCGCAAACCCTGTGCGACAATCTGCGGATACTGGCGCAAACCCACGACGTCACGCGGCTGGCGCTGTTTGACCAGTTCCCGTACACCCACCATATGGAATGCGGCGTGCTGCTGACGCGTAAAGCGTAAAAAAACGGGAACCTGAAGGTTCCCGTTTTTAATTACCGATTGCGGTTTCGCTTGTAACGCAGGGCAATCCAGAACACCAGCCCAACCATCAAAATGGTCGGGATGAAATTAGAGCCAATATCCGGGTACTCTGCCCTGACCAGCGCGCTGTAAACCAAAATGCCCAGCAGGAAAAAGGCGGCAGCAAGGCCGGGAACGCCATCCGGCATGTTTTTGTTCAGATAACGCTGATGCAGGCACCAGGCCGACAGCCCCAACGCAATCAGTGGAAAAATAGAAAAAGGAACAAAAGCACTAAACAGCACGGAGAACGAGCCGTTCATAGCAAGGCCGGTAATAAAAGCCAGCAACATCGTGCCTTTATCACGGGAGCTTGGGTGGGTCATGGCAGGGTCCTTATTCATATCTCTTCAGGTTTATCCAGGGTTACCGCCAGACGTTCTTGTTCCCGGCGATACCAGTAATAAGCGCCTTTGGCGATCATGCGTAACTGTAATACCAGACGATCTTCCAGCTTACGTCGCTGCTCGATATCAATGTCCAGCGCTTCAGCACCCGCGCTAAAAACAATCGTCACCATCGCTTCAGCCTGCGCTTCGGTGAAGCTGCGCGGCATGCGATTTTCGACCTCAAGATAGTCAGCCAGTTCAGCAATAAAATGTTGAATTTCACGTGCAACAGCAGCGCGAAAGGCCGCAGAAGTCCCTGAACGTTCGCGCAATAACAAGCGAAACGCATTGGGGTTATTCTCGATGAACTCCATGAATGTGGCGATAGAGGTTTTAATAATGCTGCCACCTTTTGCGATACGCTGGCGTGCCTGGCGCATCAGCTGGCGCAACATCAGTCCACTTTCGTCAACCATCGTCAGACCTAACTCATCAACATCTTTGAAATGCCGATAAAAAGACGTGGGCGCAATGCCGGCTTCCCTGGCAACTTCACGTAGGCTCAGGCTGGCAAAACTGCGCTCGGCGCTGAGCTGACTGAATGCAGCTTCGATGAGTGTACGCCGTGTACGTTCTTTTTGTTGCGCTCTGACACCCATTCTCTCTGCCTTGTGAGGTTCTGAAACAGCACTATAACAAAATATTCAGCGTACAGTCGGGCAAACTTTGTGACGGCTTGTTAAACACCACTGAAAGGCAAAACGTGATGAAAATCGCTGTTAGAATTCAGAAGTGCGCGGTGAGATGTTAGAATCTCGTTGTAAAAATGTATAAATAATAGGACGTATCGGTATGCAAAAGTCTTACGATTACGATGTTATAGTGATTGGTTCAGGACCCGGCGGCGAAGGTGCGGCGATGGGACTGGTCAAGCAAGGCGCACGCATCGCGGTTATCGAACGCTATCACAACATCGGCGGCGGCTGTACTCACTGGGGAACCATCCCTTCAAAAGCCCTCCGTCACGCTGTTAGCCGCATCATCGAGTTCAATCAAAATCCCCTTTACAGCGACCACACCCGACTGCTTCGTTCATCCTTTGCCGATATCCTTAATCACACGGAGAGCGTGATCAACCAGCAAACGGCGATGCGTCAGGGTTTTTACGAGCGTAACCGCTGCGAACTCTTTCAGGGCGATGCCCATTTTGTTGATGCCAACACGGTCGAGGTAGAACATCATGACGGTACGCGCGAAAAACTGACCGCCGAGAAGTTTATCATCGCCTGCGGTTCACGCCCTTATCATCCCCACGATGTCGACTTTACCCATCCACGCATTTACGACTCCGATTCTATTCTCAACCTGCACCATGAACCTGGCCACGTGATCATTTATGGCGCCGGTGTCATTGGCTGTGAATATGCTTCTATTTTCCGTGGACTTAACGTCAAAGTTGATTTGATTAACACCCGTGACCGGCTGCTGGCATTTCTTGACCAGGAGATGTCCGACTCGCTGTCCTATCACTTCTGGAACAGCGGCGTGGTGATTCGTCACAATGAAGAGTTCGAGAAAATTGAAGGCGTAGATGACGGCGTGATCATGCACCTTAAATCCGGCAAGAAAGTAAAAGCGGATTGCCTGCTGTATGCGAATGGTCGTACCGGTAACACTGATTCGCTGTCGCTGGAAAATGTCGGTCTAGAAGCAGACGGACGTGGCCTGCTGAAAGTGAACAGCATGTATCAGACAGCTCAGCCGCACATTTATGCGGTAGGCGACGTGATTGGTTATCCAAGTCTGGCATCCGCTGCTTACGATCAGGGCCGTATTGCCGCGCAGGCCATTATGAAAGGTGAAGCCTCAGCGCATCTGATAGAAGACATCCCGACCGGGATCTATACCATTCCGGAAATCAGTTCTGTGGGGAAAACCGAGCAGCAGCTGACGGCAATGAAAGTGCCATACGAAGTGGGTCGTGCTCAGTTCAAACATCTGGCGCGTGCGCAAATCGTTGGAATGAATGTGGGTAGCCTGAAGATCTTGTTCCACCGCGAAACCAAAGAAATTTTAGGCATTCATTGTTTTGGCGAGCGCGCGGCGGAGATCATCCATATCGGTCAGGCGATTATGGAGCAAAAAAATGGTGGCAACACAATCGAGTACTTTGTGAATACCACCTTTAACTATCCCACCATGGCCGAAGCCTATCGTGTTGCGGCGTTAAACGGCTTAAACCGCCTGTTTTAACGTCGTATCGAAATAGCCTTGCATGTGCGTTCGGATTGCCTCTGCCAGTTGTTCATAACGACTGCGCAGGGGTGAACCGGGACGGTATACCAGTGCGATAGTGCGTTGGGGGACCGGTTTGTAGCACGGGAGATAACAAACGCCGTCACGAATACGCTGATCCGGTACGGCCAGTGCAGGCAGTAACGTGATCCCGCTTCCCGCCGCAACCATATTGCGCAAGGTTTCCAGGCTGGTCGCGCGGAAATGCGTATCTTCGTCTGCACCTGCTTCAAAGCAAAAGCCCATCGCCTGATCGCGCAGGCAATGACCGTCTTCCAGCATTAGCAGCTTTTCGCCCGCCAGATCGGACATCGGCACGCGGTCACGATCGCGCCATGGGTGATCTTCATAGACGGCCAGCTTCATCGGCTCATCAAACAGCGGGACCTCGATAAAGGCTTCGCTTTCTTTCACCAACGCCAGAATCGCACAGTCCAGTTTGCCGCTGTCGAGCTGCGCCAGCAGTTGCTGCGTCTGCGCTTCATGCAGATACATTTCCAGCTTTGGAAAGGTCTGATGCAGCATTGGAATGATCTGCGGCAGCAAATAAGGGCCGGTCGTGGGGATAAGCCCAATATGCAGTGGCCCTGACATCGCTTCGCCTTGCTGACTGGCCATCTCTTTCAGCACTTTGACTTCACGCAGAACGGTACGCGCCTGGTCGACCAGCAACAGGCCGGCCTGAGTAAACAGCACTTTGCGGCTGGTACGCTCCAGCAGCATGACACCTAATTCGTCTTCTAATTTACGGATCTGTCCGCTCAACGTGGGCTGACTGACATGGCAGGCATCCGCTGCACGTCGGAAATGACGATGTTCAGCAAGCGAAACCAGATATTCAAGATCACGGATATTCATTATTACCCTCCATTCCACGATAGCTCGTGGCGATAGATAGAATAGCAACCAACGATTGGCCCTATCAAGAGCGGATGGGAATAATGCCCACATCAATTCAGATTCATTGCCACCCAGGGAAATGTTTTCTGAACGTTGAAAACGGTGTTCTCCCTGTTTTCAACAGTCGTGAGCCCTTCGCCAAAAAAAAGACGAGAAGCGCTGTCAGCGCTTCCCTAAAACGCGTAGAGGGTAAACGTTACGAATCTGAGCATCGGCCGGGAGCGCCGCGGCTCTGATGATGTGCCTAAAATAAAAGTAGTTTCTGAAGCTAGAGGTTGGCGGGCATCTGATGCCCGCTTTTTTTTGCCTGCCGTTTACGCTAAGCGTGTTTTGGCATCCGCGATAGCACGGGCAACCTGACCGGGCGAAACCCCACCCTGCGCATTACGCTTATCCAGACAGGATTTTAGGGCCAGAACAGGATAGACATCGTCCTCTATCACGCTACTAAACTGCTTTAACTGCGCCAGCGTCAGCGCTTCCAGCGCAACGCCCTGTTTTATCGCTTCAACGACCGTTTCACCGACAATGTGGTGAGCCTCACGGAACGGCACGCCTTTGGCAACGAGGTAGTCAGCCAGCTCGGTTGAGTTAGCGTAGCCCTGCTCTGCCGCTTCCTGGCAGCGAGGACGTTTCACCTGCAGGCCATCCAGGACAAGAACCGACATGTGCAGGCAGTCCAGCCAGGTATCCAGCGCGTCGAACAGCCCTTCTTTGTCTTCCTGCATGTCTTTGTTGTAGGCGAGCGGCAGACCTTTCAGCGTCATCATCATTCCGGTTAACGCGCCCTGTACACGGCCACACTTGCCGCGAATCAGCTCCAGCGCATCCGGGTTTTTCTTCTGTGGCATCAGGGATGAACCCGAGGTGACTTTATCTGAGAGTTCGATAAAGCCGGCTTCGCCTGTGTTAAAGAAAATCATGTCTTCAGCAAAGCGCGACAGATGTACCATACCGATTGACGCATCCGAGAGCAGTTCCAGAACATGGTCACGATCGGACACGGTGTCCAGGCTGTTACGCGTGGCAGAAGCAAAACCTAACCAGCCAGCCAGCTGCTCACGATCGATGTCATACGCCGTTCCTGCCAGCGCGCCACAACCCAGTGGGCTAATATCAAGACGCTTCAACGTATCCTGCAAACGGCTTTCATCGCGCGCCAGCATTTCAACATAGGCGAGGCACCAATGCGCAAAGGTCACCGGCTGCGCCCGCTGCAAATGCGTATAGCCCGGCATCACCGCGTCCTGGTTCACTTCGGCGGTGGCGACCAGCGCCTGCTGCAGCTCACGTGTGGCCCCCAGCAGTGCGGCGACCTGCTCCTTACACCACAGCTTCAGGTCGGTGGCTACCTGGTCATTACGGCTACGACCGGTGTGCAGTTTTTTGCCCAGCGCGCCGACTTTCTCGATCAACTGGCCTTCAACCCAGCTGTGAATATCTTCGGCATCACTTTGCAGAATTTGCTCAGGATTGGCACGAACCTCTTCCAGCAATGCATTCAATGCGGCTTCCAGCTGCTGCTGCTCATCACCGGTCAGAACATTTACCGTCACCAGCGCTTTGGACCAGGCCACTGAGCCAATGATGTCCTGCTCAGCCAGGCGGTAATCAAAACGCAGCGAGTCGTTGAACTGTTTGAAACGTTGATCTGCTGCCTGGGTAAAGCGTCCACCCCAAAGTGCCATGTGAATCTCCTTCAAGTCGTTAAACCAGGGGCGGCCTGAAAGCCGCCCCTGAGGTCATACTGAGAGGCGAGGCGATCCTCGCCTGCGATTACTTCTTCTGCTCGTTCAATGCACGAATACGTGAAGAGAGTGAGAACAGACGGATAAAGCCGCCGGCATGACGATGATCGTAAACTTCGTCTTCGCCGAAGGTTGCAAACTCTTCGGAATACAGGCTGTTGGCTGAACGCTTCTGCGTCGCCGTGGCCTGGCCTTTGTAGAGTTGCAGGACCACTTCACCGTTGACTTCTTCTGCCAGCGACTCTGCCGCCGCCTGGATAGACTTACGCAGCGGTGCAAACCAGCGACCATCGTAAACCACATAGGACATTTCATGGCCCAGCTGCTCACGCCATTTGAAGCTGTCGCGATCCAGAACCAGTTGCTCAACCGCACGCAGTGCGTTAACCATGATGGTGCCGCCGGGAGTTTCGTAACAGCCGCGTGATTTAATGCCCACCAGACGGTTTTCAACGATATCGATACGACCTACGCCGTGTTTAGCACCCAGCACGTTCAACTTTTCCAGACACTGGAACGGGCTCAGTTTCTCGCCGTTCACCGCGACAACGCGCCCTTTTTCAACGGTTACCGTCACGTCTTCAGGCTGATCCGGGGCTTCCAGCGGATCAACGGTCCAGACCCAGCAATCTTTATTCGGCGCATTAGACGGGCTTTCCAGCACGCCGCCTTCGGTAGAAATATGCCAGGCGTTTTCATCACGGCTGTAGATTTTTTCCAGCGAAGCGGTGGTCGGGATATTGCGCTCTTTCAGATAATCCAGCAGCGCTTCACGTGAACGCAGGTTCCATTCGCGCCATGGCGCAACCACTTTCAGCTGGGGTGCCAGCGCGGTATAGGTGGTTTCAAAACGTACCTGGTCATTCCCTTTACCGGTCGCACCGTGGCACAGGGCATCAGCACCGACTTTCAGCGCCAGCTCAACCTGCGCTTTAGCGATGATAGGACGCGCCATGGAGGTGCCCAGTAGGTAAGTTCCTTCATACAGCGCACCGGTCTGCAGCACCGGATAAACGTAGTCGCTGATAAACTCTTCACGCAGATCAACCACGTGGCATTCTGATGCACCCGACTGCAGCGCTTTCTTCTCAACGCCTTCCAGATCGCTACGTTCCTGGCCGATATCAGCCACAAACGCGACCACTTCACAGCCGCCATAGTTTTCTTTCAGCCAGGGAATAATGGCAGAAGTATCCAGACCACCAGAGTAAGCCAGAACGATTTTTTTGATGTTTTGCGTTTGCATTTCGTAATCCTTGAATCTGAGTCGTTAAGCGAGAATCCGGGTGCCAATGGACACACCGTTAAAAAGGTCGGGCAGTTGCTCGGCATGACGCCAGCTGGCGATATCAACCGGGCGGCCCAGCGTGCGCGCAGCATCCAGCGCTGCGTTCACTTTAACAATCATGCCATCGGTGATGATGCCCTGCGCAATCAACTGTTCAGCTTTGTCAGCCGTCATCTCTGCAATGCGCTGGCCTTTGCCATCGAGAATGCCACTGACATCCGATAACAAGACTAAATCAGCACCCAGCGTTGATGCCAGCGCCGTGGCGGCCTGATCCGCATTGACGTTCATTAACTGGCCGTCATCGGTAATGCCAATTGAGCTGACAACAGGCATATAACCCGCCGCAAGCAATGTATTGACCAACGCGGGATTACCCGGCGTGGCGTGGCCCACATGACCGAGTGCTTCATCCAGCTGCGTGACATTAACCAGGCCTGCATCGCCCAGGCAAAGGCCTACCGCGTGAATGCCATATTTTTTCGCCCAGGCCAGCAGGGTTTTGTTCGCGGTACCCGCCAGTGCGCCGGTAATAATGTCGATCTGGTCGGCAGGCGTAACGCGTAAGCCGTTCTTTTTCTGCACCGGCAGCGCCAGTTTTTTCATCAGTTCATCGACCAGACAGCCGCCGCCGTGAACGACGATCAACGGGCGCTGATGCGCGGAGCGATAGGCCAGCAGCGCGTCAAATAAACGGGCCAGCGCTTCTTCGCTGTCTAACAGCACACCGCCCAGCTTGATAATCAATGGATTGGTCATGGTTTACTCGTCCGTTAAATCAGTGACTGCGTTTCAGGGAAACCGAAACGAATATTAAGGCACTGCACCGCCTGGGAGGCCGCGCCTTTGAGCAGGTTATCTTCTGCAGCCACCACAATCAGGTGTTCGCCCTGAACGGCGAACCCGATATCGCAGTAGGGTAGCCCGACAACCGCTTTCAGAGCCGGCACGCCCTGTTCGTACACGCGTACCAGCGGCTTATCGTGGTAGGCGTTATGAAAAGCTTCAGCAACATCATCACGGCTTACGCCGGCCTTCAGGCGGCAGGTAACGGTCGCCAGAATCCCACGCGGAAAACTGCCCAGGTGCGGGGTGAAAATCACCGGCGTTCCCAGGTGCGCCACAATCTCAGGATGATGACGATGATTAAAAATACCGTAAGGTTGCAGGCTGACTTCGCAGAAGCTGGTGCCGACATTCGCTTTGCGCCCCGCCCCACTCACGCCGCTGGTGGCGTTAATTACCGGCCACTGCGCGTCATTCAGCAAACCCGCATCTAACACGGGCTTCAACGCCAGCTGGGAGGCAGTGGGATAGCAGCCCGGTACAGCCACCAGCTGTGCTTCTTTAATTTTTTCCTGCTGGAACTCAGCAAGACCGTAAACGGCTTTATCCAGCCAGTCACCGTGCTGATGCGTAAAGCCATAAAACTGGGTGTAAAAATCGCCATCGTTGACGCGAAACGCGCCTGACAGATCGAACACCACACAACCGGCTTTAAGAAATTCAGGGGCCAGGTCATGGCTGACTTCGTGGGCGGTCGCCAGAAACACCACATCCACTTTGTCTGCCCATTCGGCGGCATCACTCAACGGCTGCAGCGGCAAATCCACCACGCCTTTAAGCTGTGGATGAAGATCGGACAGGCGCTTGCCCGCATCGGGACTTTGCGCAGATACCGCCAAAGCGGTTATGTTGATATGTGGATGGCGATTAAGGAAGGTGGCAAGCTCTACGCCAGCGTAACCACTGGCACCAACGATCAGCGTATTCAACATCAGGCTGTATACCTTTATTACAGTCACACGTTCCGGGTCGCGGCCTTGCCCCGTTGCCCACGATGTCGTTTGCAGCGATTTAAGGTTCACATGCACACGACGTTAATGTATTTTTATTCACTATTAATGCATGAATATTGATACATCCTAACTCAAGGACCGTCAACAGTGAAGACAAAATTACCGCCTTTTATCGAACTATACCGCCAGTTGATCGCTACGCCGTCAATCAGCGCAACCGATGCCGCACTCGATCAGAGCAATGAAACTTTAATCAATTTACTGGCTGGCTGGTTCCGCGACCTGGGTTTTGCTGTGGAAGTACAGCCCGTACCCGGAACACGTCATAAATTTAATATGCTGGCGCGCACCGGAAACGGCGCGGGCGGCCTGCTGCTTGCTGGGCATACCGATACCGTTCCGTTCGATGATGGTCGCTGGACTCGCGATCCCTTTACCCTGACCGAACATGACAACAAGCTGTACGGTCTGGGCACCGCCGATATGAAAGGCTTCTTTGCGTTTATTCTGGACACGCTACGTGATGTGGATGTGACAACCCTGAGTAAGCCGCTGTACATTTTGGCGACCGCCGATGAAGAAACCACGATGGCAGGTGCGAAATATTTTGCAGAGTCCACCCAGCTTCGCCCCGACTGCGCCATTATTGGCGAACCGACCTCGCTAAAGCCGGTGCGGGCGCACAAAGGCCATATATCTAATGCGATTCGCATTCAGGGACAATCGGGCCACTCCAGCGATCCCGGACGCGGCGTCAATGCCATTGAGCTAATGCATGAGTCGATTACCGAACTCATGCAGTTGCGTAACACACTCAAATCACGTTACCACCACGATGGCTTTGCCATCCCCTATCCGACCATGAACTTTGGTCATATTCACGGCGGCGATGCGGCAAACCGTATCTGTGCCTGCTGCGAATTGCATATGGATATCCGGCCCCTGCCGGGCCTTACGCTGAGCGATCTCGACGGGCTGCTAAATGAAGCACTGGCACCGGTAAGCGAACGCTGGCCGGGACGGATCACCATTGAAGAACTGCATCCACCGATTCCCGGCTACGAGTGCCCCGCTGATCATGAACTGGTTAAAGTGGTAGAAACGCTGCTGGGGATTCAGACGGAAGTGGTGAATTACTGCACTGAAGCGCCTTTTATTCAGCAACTCTGCCCAACCCTGGTACTGGGCCCAGGATCGATCAATCAGGCGCACCAGCCAGACGAGTTTATCGATACCGCATTTATTAAGCCTACCCGTGCGCTGATAAGCCAGGTTGTGCAGCATTTCTGTCACTAATTATCATTAATCGGGGCATTTCACTGAATTAACAGCAAAATGCCCCGCCATTCTGCGGGATTTGATAATAAGAATAACTTATCCCGCTTCTCCCCTATCAAATTCCATGAATTTCCAGCAGTTAGCTGCATGTTTCCTTCACTTTAAGTCAATTGACGAACGGATGATTACGTGGCTAGATAAAAGACGATGTTATACCTACGGGGCAATCATCCCACTTTATTCAGCTTGCGACAGGCAGCAACTGAAGAACCTCGGGCAGTACCGAGAGGACAACGTTGCTGGCTTTTGTGCTGCCTGAAAAGACCGGGTATAGAGGTTTATCAAGACGATAAGGGTGTCAGGGTCACATGAACGAACAATATTCCGCAATGCGAAGTAATGTCAGTATGCTCGGCAAACTGCTCGGGGATACGATTAAGGATGCGCTGGGAGAGAACATCCTGGACCAGGTGGAAACCATCCGTAAGCTGTCTAAATCATCCCGTGCTGGCAATGACACGCATCGTAAGGCGTTGCTGAATACGCTGCAGAACCTGTCAAATGACGAGTTGTTGCCCGTCGCACGTGCTTTCAGTCAGTTCCTGAACCTCACTAACGTGGCTGAACAGTATCAAACCATTTCCCGTAGCGGCGATGGCGCGAATCATCCCGAGTTGTTAAAAAAGACCTTCGAAACGCTCAAACAAAACAATCTTAGTGAAAGTGCTATTCACGCGGCGATTGAATCCCTGTCGCTGGAACTGGTGTTGACCGCCCATCCCACAGAAATTACGCGTCGTACGCTGATTCATAAACTGGGCGAAGTTAACAGCTGTCTTGAACAGCTCGATCACAGCGATATTTCTGACTACGAGCGTAACCAGATTATGCGCCGCCTGCGCCAACTGGTCGCTCAGGCCTGGCATACGGATGAGATCCGTAAATACCGTCCTACGCCCGTGGATGAAGCCAAATGGGGCTTTGCCGTCGTTGAAAACAGCCTGTGGGAAGGCGTACCTGCGTTTCTGCGTGAGCTGAATGAACAGGTAGAAGAGACGTTTGGCATTAAGCTGCCGGTCGATTTCGTTCCGGTGCAGTTTACCTCCTGGATGGGCGGTGACCGTGACGGCAACCCCAATGTCACGGCCTCCATCACCCGCCACGTCATGCAACTCAGCCGCTGGAAAGCCACCGACCTGTTCCTGCGTGACATTGGCGTACTGATTTCAGAACTGTCGATGTCTGAATGCAGTCAGGAAGTGGCCGATCTCAGTGGCGATCCTGAAGCGCTCGAACCTTATCGCGTGATTTTGAAGCGTCTGCGCAGCCAGCTAATGAGCACGCAGGCTTATCTGGAACGTCGCCTCAAAGGCGAACGTTTACCACGTCCGGCTGACCTACTGGTCTCTAACGCTCAGCTTTGGGACCCGCTGTATGCGATCTATCAATCCCTGCAGCAGTGTGGCATGAGCATCATTGCCAACGGCCAACTGCTGGATACGCTGCGCCGCGTCAAATGCTTCGGCGTGCCGCTGGTCCGCATTGATGTTCGTCAGGAAAGCACCCGTCACACCGAAGCCATTGCAGAGATTACCCGCTACCTTGGGCTGGGCGATTATGAGAGCTGGTCAGAAGCCGACAAGCAAGCGTTCCTCATCCGCGAGCTGAACTCTAAGCGCCCTTTACTGCCGCGCAGCTGGGAACCGAGCGATGAAACCCGCGAAGTGCTGGAAACCTGCAAAGTGGTAGCGGAAGCGCCTCAGGGCTCTATCGCCGCCTATGTGATTTCGATGGCAAAAACGCCGTCGGATGTGCTGGCCGTCCACCTGTTACTGAAAGAAGCCGGTATACCTTTTGCGATGCCGGTTGCACCGCTGTTTGAAACGCTTGATGACCTCAACAATGCCAACGATGTGATGAGCAAGTTGCTCAACATTGACTGGTATCGCGGCTTTATTCAGGGCAAACAGATGGTCATGATTGGCTATTCCGACTCGGCGAAAGATGCCGGCGTCATGGCGGCCAGTTGGGCGCAGTATCAGGCGCAGGATGCGCTGATTAAAACCTGCGAAAAAGCCGGAGTGTCACTGACCTTGTTCCACGGACGTGGCGGTACTATCGGTCGCGGCGGCGCGCCGGCACATGCTGCGCTGCTGTCTCAGCCGCCAGGCAGCCTGAAGGGCGGCCTGCGCGTTACCGAGCAGGGCGAAATGATCCGCTTTAAATACGGTTTACCGGAAGTGACTATCGCCAGCCTGTCGCTCTATACCGGTGCGATACTGGAAGCTAACCTGATGCCACCGCCGGAACCTAAACCGGAATGGCGCAGTATTATGAATCAGCTTTCTGCGGATTCCTGTGCGATGTACCGGGGCTACGTGCGCGAAAACGCCGACTTTGTGCCCTACTTCCGTTCAGCCACCCCAGAGCAGGAACTGGGCAAGCTGCCACTGGGTTCACGCCCGGCCAAACGCCGTCCTACCGGCGGTGTGGAATCCCTGCGCGCCATTCCCTGGATCTTCGCCTGGACCCAAAACCGTCTGATGCTCCCGGCATGGCTGGGTGCAGGTGCGGCGCTGCAGCAGGCGATGCTGGCAGGCCATCAGGATCAGCTCGAAGCGATGTGTCGCGACTGGCCGTTTTTCTCAACCCGCCTCGGTATGCTGGAGATGGTGTTCTCTAAAGCAGACCTGTGGCTGGCGGAATATTACGACCAACGGCTAGTGGATAAATCCTTGTGGCCATTAGGTCAACAGCTGCGTGACCAGCTGGATGCCGATATCAAAGCCGTGCTGACCATCGCCAACGATTCACACCTGATGGCGGATCAGCCGTGGATTGCCGAATCCATTGCCCTGCGCAACGTGTATACCGATCCCCTGAACGTACTGCAGGCTGAACTGCTTCACCGTTCACGTGCTCAAGAAGCCCGCGGTGACGAACCGGATGCGCGCGTCGAACAGGCGCTGATGGTGACGATTGCCGGTGTCGCTGCTGGCATGCGTAACACGGGTTAAGTCCATTCTCGTCAGGACGGTCCGCTCAGCCTGTGCGGCCGTCCTTAACCCACCCGCGCTCGGGTGAGTTTGCCCGTCTCAAATACGCACCCTCTGATGATTGCCTGCTGTTTTATCTAATGTTTTACCCCTTCACCCACAGCGTCCTTAAGACCATTTCATCTGGTCAAGTGCATTACCTCAGAAATTATTACAGTTTGATTACAGTTAGCCTATAAACCTTATGCCTTTGTGGTCGTTACTCTTTATACGGGTCAAAAATCACCCGGATTGATCGTTAAAAAGCCACACACTGATTCACAAACCACACTGACAGAAGGCAGTGAGGCCTTCGTGCTTATCATTAACATCAGGGTAACAGTATGAATAACATCAGAATAGGAATACGGCTCGTGGCGGCTTTTGGCTTCATGGGTATGCTTGTCATTTTCATGGTCCTGATCGGTATTACCAAAACACGTTCTCTGGCCGACGCTAACAGTGAGATCGCCGGGGGCCTTTACGCCAAGGCATCCGAATCGGCCATGCTGTCATTTTATGCGCAAGATATGAGTCGTCTGGCGCGCATTGCCGTACTCCAGCCGGATCCGGCAAAAACAGAAAAAGCGCTTAACAGCTATCAGCAGGTCAGAAGCCAGGCCGACAGCCTGATGCAGGTGCTGGATAAAGAGGTTGCCTCCGTCACTGGCAGACAACTTTTTTCCAACATCCAGTCTCACGCGGCGCTTTTTCTGCCGCTAATGGATAAGGTCGTTGCACTTGCTCAGCAAGGTAAAAAAGAGGAGGCCGACCAGCTGTTACAGGCCTCGGGAGACAACATTCAAACGGGCTATATAGCCTCCCTTCAGGCATTAAAAGATCACCAGGAAGCGCGGATGCAGGTTGCAGAGCAAACTTCCCATAGCGATCGAACCAATGCGTTGCGTTTACTGGCGGGCGCCGGTGCCGTTGCGCTATTTCTGGCGGGATTGTCTGCCTGGCTTATTACGCGCAGCATCACCCGGCCCCTTAATCAGGCCCTGATTGCCGCACAGCGCGTGGCAAAAGGTGACCTCAGCGAGCCTGTGCAGGTCACTCACACCGATGAAACCGGCAAACTGCTGGTGGCAATCCGGGAGATGCAGGAGGCACTGGTTCAAACGGTCAGCCTGGTGAGATCCAATGCGGAAAGCGTCGCCTCTGCCAGTAGTCAGATAGCGCAGGGAAATGCCGACCTGTCACAGAGAACCGAAGAGCAGGCCAGCGCGCTGGAGCAGACGGCAGCCACCATGACGCAGCTTGGCATGACGGTGAAAAATAACGCCAGCAATGCGCAGCAGGCCAGTCAGCTTGCGGTCAATGTGCGTAATGTCGCCAACGAAGGCAATGATGCCACGGCAGCGATTACCAGCACGATGCGCACCATTAAAGACAGCTCAGGGAAAATCGCCGACATCACCGCCGTTATTGACAGTATTGCCTTCCAGACCAATATTCTCGCGCTGAACGCAGCAGTAGAAGCCGCGCGCGCGGGCGAACACGGTAAAGGTTTTGCGGTGGTTGCCAGCGAGGTCAGAACCCTGGCGCAACGTAGCAGCACGGCCGCAGGTGAAATTCGCCAGTTAATTGACGCCAACGCCCGCAGCGTGGGGCAAGGTGACGAACTGGTTGCACATGCCACCGCGACGATGCAGAGCATCGTCACGGCTGTAGGTCACCTGAGTGATACCGTTGAGGAAATTACCTCAGCCAGCGCCGAGCAGGCCAGAGGCGTAGAACAGGTGGGCATCGCGGTAACCGAGATGGACAGCGCCACACAGCAAAACGCCGCATTAGTGGAAGAATCCGCCTCGGCCGCGAACAGCCTCCGGGAACAGGCACGACAGCTGCTGCAGGCGGTCTCAGTCTTTCGCTTTAATAACACGACACAGCAGGTGCATAGCGTACCGACGCTCAAAAACCCCTCGCGAGTGAAACCGGCTCAACCCTTGACCCATGAAGGCTGGACACATTTTTAATGCGTGGCACATCAGGCTGCTGTCAGCCCTGTATATGCAATGGATGAGACATTCAGAACCGACGCGGACACGTCGGTTTTTTTATGGCCATCTTCAGGCGGCAATTCCCGGACGCACACCTAAGGTATGACAAATGGCATAGCTCATTTCTGCCCGGTTCAGAGTATAGAAATGAAAATCTTTTACGCCCTCACGCGACAGGATTTTCACCATGTCCATGGCGATGTTCGCCCCCACCATTTTGCGCGTTTCAGGATCCTCATCCAGCCCTGCAAACATGGCATTCATCCAGCCCGGAACGCGTACATTGGTCAGGGCGGCAAAACGCTGCAGCTGTTTGAAATTTGATACCGGCAAAATGCCCGGCACGATCTCAACATCAATGCCGGTGGAAACGCAGCGATCACGAAAACGCAGATAGCTTTCAACATCAAAGAAGAACTGGGTAATGGCACGGTTAGCGCCAGCATCAATTTTACGTTTCAGGTTAATCAGGTCAGCCTGGGCACTTTTTGCTTCGGGGTGGACTTCCGGATAGGCCGCGACGGAGATATCGAAGTCACCGACCTCTTTAAGCAGCGAAACGAGATCGCTGCCGTACATTTCCGGCTTACCGCTATTGGGTGGCAGATCGCCACGCAGCGCCACGATATGGCGAATACCGTTATTCCAGTAATCCTGTGCAATGGCTTGCAGCTCATCCCGGGTAGCGTCAATACAGGTCAGATGCGGCGCAGCTTCGAGCCCCGTACGTTCTTTAATGCCTTTAATGATGCTGTGTGTGCGGTCACGCTCACCCGAGTTCGCCCCGTAGGTTACAGAGACAAAACTGGGCTTCAGGCTGCTCAGACGATGGATGGAGTTCCACAGCGTTTCTTCCATTTCACTGGTGCGCGGCGGGAAAAACTCAAAAGAGACACTAATTCGCCCGTTTAGCTCTGCCAGGCTCTGATTGAGCGCCTCGCGCTGATTGGCATGAAAGAAACTCATCCTGCTACCTCCGCCCACATCGGTTATCTGTTAACCTGTAAACATCTATACGTTTAGACGTCCAGACACTCAAAGTGAACCATTTTCCCGCAAGCGTCAACTGATAAATCATCCCAGGAAGTGACAAATATTCAGTCGATGTGAAAGGGCTTTTTATATGAGGATGTTAGGGCAGGACAGGCGCCGAAGCGCCTGGAGAAAAGCAACGTCAGAGGAGTCGGGCAAGGCGATTAATATCAGACTGGATAGCGCCGGCGGTAACGTCCCGGCCTGCACCAGGTCCGCGGATCACCAGCGGATTATCGCGATACCAACGGCTGTCGATGGCAAACACGTTGTCACAAGGCAGTAAGGCGGCCAGAGGATGCTCCGGACGTACCGCTTCGACGCCAACACGTGCTTTGCCGTTAGCATCGAAGCGCGCAACATAGCGCAGCACCAGCCCCATCTCCTGCGCGGCTTCAAGCCGTTGCAGCATCTGCTCATTAAGCTCGTCGCCATTCTCGAAAAAGTGATCTATTGATTCATCTTCGCAGCTCTGCGGCACCAGCGACTCGACGCGCACCTGATCCGGCTCGATGTTATAGCCTGCTTCACGTGCCAGAATCACCAGTTTGCGCATCACGTCCTGACCCGACAGATCGACGCGAGGATCCGGTTCCGTCAATCCCTGCTGCCACGCCTGATCCACCAGCTCGGTAAAGGGCACCGTGCCATCAAATTGCAGAAACAGCCAGGACAGCGTTCCGGAGAAAATACCGCTGATCGACAAAATCGTGTCGCCGCTTTCCCGTAAATCGCGCACCGTATGGTTTATCGGCAGACCTGCGCCCACGGTGGCGTTATACAACCAGTGGCGGCCGGTTTTTTCAAAGGCATCCCGAATCTCGCGCCAGGTTTGCGTATCCGATGCTCCCGCCACTTTATTGGCGCTGATGACATGAAACCCATGGCTGGCAAAATCAAGATATTGCTGTGCCAGCGGCTTACTGGCCGTCACATCCAGCACAACCAGATCATCGTAAGGGTGCGCACGCATCCACAGAAACAGCGACTCTTCATCGCGCGCTTCCGCTTCATCGTCAAAGAATGCCAGTGCGCGACTGGCGTCCAGACCTTCATAGCTCAGCAGGCTGCGTTGGCTGTCCACCACGCCCGCTAGCACAAACTCGAAACCGGTGCGCGCCGACAACGTTTCCTGCTCGCGGGCAAACAACTCCAGCCAGCGAGAACCGATGTTGCCCTTGCCAAACAACATCAGGCCAATGCGCTTTTCTGCCCGAAACAGGGAACTGTGCAACCCCTGAATGAGATGCTGAGTAGGGCCAACGCGCAGCACCGCAACCACGCTAATGTGCTCTGGCGACTGGCTGATAAATTCGACCGGCTGATCTTTTAGCTGCTGCCAGAAACGGTGCGTGTGCAACGGGTTGCGCGTGACGCCAGCGCCAACCAGCGCGACCAGCGCTAAACCTTCACGTAACTGCAAATGTCCAGGTAAGCCGGCGTCCTGCAATAAAGTAAAGGCACTGTTCACCACTTCAGAGGTGTAGCACAGTTGCAGCAGCTGACGATCGGGATGAATGCCCATCGCCAGCGGACGCATCTGCGCGCGCGTCAGCAGCTGGTCGATCTCTTTTTGAAACAGCGTAAAATCGTGCTGCTCAGGAAGTTGGATCTCTACCAGGCACACGTCGTCGTGGCTGGTGACGATGCGGGCGCCCGTACCGGACGCGAGGACGCGCTCGATACGGGTAGAGCCCTGTTCCGGCTGATAGCTGCAGCGTAACTGCAAATCAATATCGCTGCCCGAGACCGGCTGTAAGGTGCGGGTATGCAGTACCGGGGCTGCCAGACGCGCCAGCTCACTGGCCTCATCCAGGCGCAGCAAGGGCAGCAGACAGGCATCAGAGACTTTGCGGGGATCGGCACTGTAAACGCCCGCCACATCGCTCCAGATCGTCACACGTCCCACACCTGCCAGCGCACCAATCTGCGTGGCAGAGTAGTCAGAACCGTTACGCCCCAGCAGTACCGTTTCGCCCGCGTCATTGCCGCAGATAAAGCCGGTTACCACGATGCGTTTATGCGGATGCTGGGCCAGCAGCGTTTGTAACAACGGCCAGGATTTGCCTTCATCTACCTGCGGCTGGGCGGCCCGTTCCGCGCGCAGAAAATCGCGTGCATCCAGCCAGCAGGCATGAAGATCCTGCTGGTTCAGCACCGCTGACATTAAACGTGCAGACCAGATCTCACCATGGCCCACCACTTCCGCATAGACCGCTTCTGTGACGTCACCATCCAGTAACGCCGCCAGTTTTTCGAGGTCGCGAATAAAGGCAGTAATTAAGGGTTCGGCTATTTCGGCAGGTAACAGTGCACTGATGAGCTCACTCTGATAGCGACGTAATGTCTGCTGCACCTGATGTGCGGACAGTCGGTCGCTCTGGCTCAGCTTCAGCCAGCTAATCAGCTGATTGGTCGTCGAGCCCGCGGCCGATACGACCATCATGTCACCTGGCTGGCTGTAATCCGCCATAATGCTGGCGACACGCTGGTAGCAGCGTGCATCTGCAAGGCTGCTGCCACCAAACTTGTGGAGCTGTCTGTTGTTTGGCGTTCCTGCGCCAGCTGAACTCGTCATCATCAATCCTCGGCTGCGATCCGGAATGCATTATCCAAATCGGCAATTAAATCTTCGTGGTCTTCAATACCTACTGAAATACGTAGCAATGTTTCAGAGATGCCTGCTGCGGCCCGGGCCTCTGCAGACATACCTGCATGGGTCATGGTCGCCGTGTGTGAAATCAAGCTTTCAACGCCGCCCAACGATTCCGCCAACGTGAACAACTCAAGCGCTTTGAGGAAACGGCGCAACCGGGCTTCATCGCCGTCCAGCTCAAAACTGAGCATGGCACCGAATCCACGCTGCTGGCGTGCAGCGAATTCATGTCCCGCGTTTTCCGGCAGTGAAGGATGATACAACGTTTTCACCAGCGGCTGTTGCTTGAGATAATCAACAATGGCTAACGCATTACGTTGCGCAGCGGCCATACGTGGGCCCAGCGTGCGCATTCCGCGCAGCAGCAGATAGCTGTCAAAAGCGGAGCCGGTGACCCCAATATTATTGGCCCACCAGGCTAAATCGGTCGCCGCCTGCGGATCTTTAGCAATCACGGCACCGGCTACCACGTCAGAGTGGCCATTCAGGTATTTGGTACAGGAGTGAATGACCAGATCCGCACCCAGTGCCAGAGGATTTTGCAGTGCCGGACTCATAAAGGTGTTGTCCACGACGCTCACGGCGCCCGCCGCACGCGCCGCTGCGCAAATGGCGGCGATATCCACCACGCGCAATAGCGGGTTACTGGGGCTTTCAACCAGCACCAGTTTAGGCTTCTCATCCAGTGCCGCCTGCAGCGCAGCTTTATCACCCTGATCGACAAACTTCACCCGGTAAGCGCCCCGCTTACTCAGACTGTCGAACAGCCGATAGCTGCCGCCATAACAGTCGTGCGGCGCAACCAGCAGATCGCCAGGCTTCAGGAACACGGTTGTCACCAGATGAATCGCGGACATGCCGGTATTGGTTAGCACCGCTCCCGCTCCGCCTTCCAGCTCTGCCAGGGCACGCTGCACCACATCACGCGTGGGGTTACCACGACGGGAATAGTCATGCGCACGGGGCTCATTGAAATCATGGAAGTTATAGGTGCTGGAAAGGTGGATGGGCGGGACAACGCAGCCGTATTGCTCGTCGTCATTCAAACCGCTGCGCACTGCGATGGTTGCCTGTTTACGCGTCATAGGGCTAACTGTTCCTGAAGTATGAAATAATTTGCCAACAGGATATCATCTTGCTTTTAGACGTCAATACATCTGGACATCCAAATGTCTTTGCGTATAGATTGAGCATCGTCGCAATAACCGCTAAAATTATGCGCCCATACCTGGCGTTCAACTCCATTAGCACTGTGCGTTGAACGAAGAAACCCGCCAGAGAAGGGGTCAGGTAGAAGAAAATCAGGCATAATCGGCTGATTTCGTAACTTTTAACTTTTATTGATTAAGGTATCCCATGGCTGAATGGAACGGCGAATATATCAGCCCGTACGCTGAGCACGGCAAAAAGAGCGAACAGGTTAAAAAAATCACGGTATCAATTCCGTTAAGCGTGCTGAAAATTCTGACAGACGAACGGACACGTCGTCAGGTTAACAACCTGCGCCACGCGACAAACAGTGAACTCCTGTGCGAAGCCTTCTTGCATGCTTTTACCGGACAACCGTTACCTAATGATGTCGACCTGCGTAAAGAACGTAACGACGAAATACCGGAAGCCGCGAAAAAAATTATGCGTGACATGGGCATCGACCCGGATACCTGGGAATACTGATTTTCAGACATAAAAAAACCCAGCCTGAGCTGGGTTTTTCTTGCCGCCGAACAGATGTTCGAATGCCGTTTCTTATTTTTTGGTGCCTGGCACGCTGAAACGCTTGTTGAAGCGGTCAACGCGGCCACCAGTTGCAACTTCACGCTGCTTACCGGTGTAGAACGGGTGGCACTTACCACAAACGTCCAGGTTCAGTTCGTGAGTCAGCGTAGAGCGAGTGTGAATCACGTTACCGCAAGTACAGTTGATGGTAACTGCTTCGTATTTTGGGTGAATACCTTGTTTCATGGGAAACCTCATATAAGGCCGTGTCGCTCTCCGCGCCAGGACGTGAACCTGCGCAGCACCACACGCGATTGAACATTAATGGTGAACTCCGGCAAGGTCTTTCTTACCGAAGGCGGCATATTATACAGGCTAATGTTTAATGCTGCAAATGTCGCCTGAGATACACGCCGTGTGCGTCAGCGTGTACACTAACCGCCCTGCTAGATGAACCGGAAAGAGACTGTTATGCCCGTTGTTCAGGTTGCCCTGCCCGTTCCCCTTCCTCGCCTGTTTGACTACCTGCCTCCTGTCGGCGTGAAGCCGGTCATTGGCGGTCGGGTGATCGTGCCTTTTGGTAACCGAAAAATGACCGGTATCGTGGTGGCATTACCTGACACCAGCGACCTGCCCGCGACCCAGCTCAAACAGGTGATATCGGTACTGGACAGCGAGTCGCTCTTTCCCCCGTCTCTGTGGCGCATTCTCCACTGGGCGGCGAACTACTATCATTCACCTCTCGGCGAGGTACTGAGCCATGCGCTACCGGTGCTGCTCAGACAAGGTAAACCTGCCCAGGATAATCCCTTATGGCGTTGGGAAATTACCGAGCAGGGCCGGGCTACTGCCCCCGAGAGCCTGAAGCGGGCCCCCAAACAGCAGCAAGGGCTTGCAACGCTGCGACAGCGGCCGCTTTATCGTCATGAAGTCACTGAGCACGATCTCACCGATGCCGCCATGCAGGCGCTGCGTGCCAAAGGGTTATGCGAATTACATGAGCATCAGCCACATAGGCATGACTGGCGCAGCAGCTTCGCGGTCAAAGGTGAACGCCTGCGCCTCAATACCGATCAGGCGACGGCAGTCGGGGCGATGCGCAGTGAAGATGAGCATTATGCGGCCTGGCTACTGGCGGGAATTACCGGCTCAGGCAAGACTGAAGTTTATCTCAGCGTGCTGGAAAACGTCCTGGCCAGAGGAAAACAGGCCCTGGTGCTGGTGCCCGAAATAGGCCTGACGCCACAAACCATTGCCCGTTTCCGCGAACGTTTTGATGCGCCGGTTGATGTGCTGCACTCAGCGCTGAATGACAGCGAACGCCTTTCTGTCTGGCTACGGGCGCGCAGAGGAGAGAATGCCATCATCATCGGCACTCGCTCGGCCCTGTTTACCCCTATGGCGCGTCCGGGCGTCATTATTATCGACGAAGAGCACGACAGTTCTTATAAGCAGCAGGAAGGCTGGCGCTATCAGGCTCGCGATCTGGCCGTGTTTCGCGCCCATGAAGAGAATATTCCTGTCATCATGGGTTCCGCGACACCGGCGCTGGAAAGCCTGCACAACGTGCGTAACGGCAAATACCGTCAGCTCGACCTGATGAAACGCGCCGGTAACGCTAAACCCGCTCTGCAGCAGCTAATCGATTTGAAAGGCGTACAGCTGACAGGCGGCCTGGCGCCTGCCCTGATCTTCAAAATGCGCCAGCATCTGAAAGCAGATAACCAGGTGTTGCTGTTCCTGAACCGCCGTGGTTTTTCACCTGCGCTGCTCTGCCACGACTGCGGCTGGATTGCCGAATGCCAGCGCTGCGATCGCTATTACACTCTGCATCAACATCATCGTCAGTTGCGCTGCCACCATTGTGACAGCCAGCGGCCGCTGCCCAACCAGTGTCCACAATGTGGTTCAACTCACCTGTTACCTGTGGGCGTAGGGACGGAACAGCTTGAGCAGCAGCTAGGCACGTTATTTCCCGGTGTGCCGGTCTCGCGCATCGACCGGGATACCACCAGCCGCAAAGGCGCGCTGGAGCAGCATCTGGCGGATGTCCATCGCGGCGGCGCGCGTATTCTTGTGGGAACCCAGATGCTGGCAAAAGGGCATCATTTTCCTGATGTGACGCTGGTGTCACTGCTGGACGTCGACGGTGCCTTATTTTCCGCTGACTTCCGTGCCGCAGAACGCTTCGCTCAGCTTTATACTCAGGTTGCCGGGCGCGCCGGTCGGGCCGGTAAGCAAGGCGAAGTCTTGCTGCAAACACACCATCCTGAGCATCCGCTTCTGCAAACGCTGCTCCACCAGGGCTACTTCGCTTTTGCCCAGCAAACGCTGTTGGAGCGCCAGTCGGTTTTTCTCCCTCCGTGGACACATCATGCGCTGTTTCGTGCGGAGGACATGGACAACCATCAGGCTGCAGAATTTCTGCAACAGCTGCGTAATATGCTGGAAGCCAGCCCGCTTAACGACACGGCAATGTGGTTCATGGGGCCACTGCCTGCTCTGCAGCCAAAGCGGAGCGGTCGCTGGCGCTGGCAGTTGCTGGTGCAGCATCCGTCACGCAAACGTCTGCAACAGCTGCTGAGTAGTTCGTTACCGCTGACTGGCACTTTACCGGCCTCGCGCAAGGTAAAGTGGACGCTGGACGTGGATCCTACCGAAAGCTAGGCCCGGGCAGGTTGTGAGAGGGATCGAAAAACGTCGCATAAGTCACAATTTTTATGCAAATTAAGTAACGGCCCGGCATCGCAATCGATAACAATGGTGCCTGGCCTGTTTTTACCTCAGACAAAACGAACGTTGAATGCGCGATTACGCATCAGGAGCATGTGTTGGATCAGAATCAACCGTCGGCTGCCGCCACGATGAAAGACGTCGCAGAAAAAGCCGGCGTCTCGACCGCTACCGTGTCGCGTGCACTCATGAACCCGGAAAAAGTCTCTTCGGCCACGCGTCAGAAAGTCGAACAGGCCGTGGCTGACGTCGGCTATGCCGCCCAGAGCATGTCCCGCCATGCCAGGCGCAATGACACGCAGACGCTGCTGCTGATCGTCCCCAATATCTGCGATCCCTTCTTCAGTGAAATTATCCGTGGCGTTGAAGTCGCCGCCTCAAAGGCTGGTTATCTGGTGCTTATCGGCGACTGCGCACACCAAAAACCGCAGGAGTGGACGTTTTTAAACCTGATGCTGACCCGGCAGATCGATGGCATCGTGCTGCTGGGCGCCCAGTTACCCTTTGATGTGAGTCCTGAAGAGCAGCGCAATCTTCCGCCGATGGTGATGGCGATTGAGTTCTCGCCAGAAATGTCGTTACCCACCGTCAATATCGATAACCTGACGGCCTCGTTTGTCGCGGTCAATCACCTGCTGCAGTTGGGTCATAAACGCATTGCCTGCCTGACCGGACCGGAAGACGTTGCGCTCTGCCAGTACCGCCTTCAGGGTTATGTGCAGGCCTTACGTCGCAGCGGCATCAGCGTGGATCCCACTTATATCGTTCGGGGTGACTTCACCTTTGAATCCGGCGTTGATGCCATAAATCAGCTATTGGCTTTACCACAGCCGCCACGAGCCCTGTTTTGTCATAGCGATATCATGGCCATCGGCGCTATTAGCCAGGCAAAACGATTGGGCCTGCGCATACCGGAAGACCTGTCGGTTGTGGGGTTCGACGATATTGAACTCTCGCGTTACTGCGAGCCGCCGCTCACCACGGTGAAACAGCCCTGTTTTGAAATAGGCTGCGAAGCCGTGCGGCTGTTACTGAATGAATTACAGGGTAATAGCATTCATAACGGTTCAACGCTGCTGGATGCCGAACTGGTGGTGCGTGGTAGCACAACTTTGGCAAAAAAGGATGAGAGATAAGCGAAAAGTTCCGCTATTTTCAGGGGATTCTTAGGGCTATCATTGCTGGTCAAAGTTCCGGCCCTTAAGTAACATGGCGGGCTCCTTGCCGGGCGTGTGGTAACAACGGATTCGCCTACGTGGCATCATATTTTCAAGGGTATCAGGACGAGAGTGGCACAAAAAGATTATGTAGGCCGCGGGCGTTCAACAGGGACGCGTCGCAAGAAAAGCCCAAGCCGTGGCAAAAAAACAAAAAGCGGTTCAGGCACCTCTAAATTAATGATTGTACTGGCGGTTGCTGTATTGGTGACCTTTGCCGGTGGTTTATGGTTCCTGGCGCACCACAAGAAAGAAGACGTGCCGGTTATTACGGATCATAAAGCCAACGGGAATGGCTTACCGCCAAAGCCTGAAGAACGCTGGAAATACATCAAAGAGCTGGAAAACCGTCAGGTCACTGTGCCGACCCCAAGCGAGCCTACCTCCGGTGGCGAAGTGCAGTCACATACGCAACTGACCGATGAGCAACGCCAGCTGCTTGAGCAAATGCAGGCGGATATGCGTCAGCAACCCACCCAATTAAATGAAGTGCCGTGGAACGAGCAGACGCCAGCTCAACGCCAGCAAACGCTGCAGCATCAGCAGCAGGTACAGCAACTTCAGCGACAGCAACAGCTCCAGCAACAGCAATTGCAGTCGCAGCAACGTCAGCAGCAGGCACAACAGCAGCAGCAACGTCAGCAACAAATACAGCAGCAGCGTCAGGAGCAGCATACTCAGCAACAGCAGAGTGTGCAGCAGACACAACCCGCACCTGTTACGCGTGAACCTACTGCTCAGCCTAAAACACAGGACACCGCCAAAGCGAAACCGGCTGAAAAAGCAGCCTCGCAACGCTGGATGGTTCAGTGTGGCTCGTTTAAGGGAACAGAGCAGGCTGAATCGGTGCGCGCCGCGCTGGCGTTTGAAGGGTTTGAAAGCCGTCTGACCTCCGGCGGCGGATGGAATCGTGTCGTGGTAGGGCCCTTCAAAGACCGCGCCAGCGCAGACAGCACGCTGAAACGTCTGCGCGCTTCAGGACATTCCGGCTGCATTCCGCTCGCCGTTGGGGGTTGAAACCCGTCAAATCTGCCCCATATCTGTCTGCATGATCCTCCGCGCCCTAGGCGCGGAGCTTTTTTCCGACAGTAAAAGGGGTCTGCCCGTGACAACAATAGTAAGTGTTCGACGCAACGGCCAGGTAGTGATTGGCGGCGATGGCCAGGCTACGCTCGGTAATACCGTAATGAAAGGCAACGTCAAAAAAGTGCGTCGTCTTTACAACGATAAAGTGATTGCTGGCTTTGCTGGCGGCACTGCAGATGCCTTTACCCTGTTTGAACTCTTCGAACGCAAACTTGAAATGCATCAGGGCCATTTGGTGAAAGCGGCCGTTGAGCTGGCGAAAGACTGGCGCACCGACAGAATGTTACGCCGCCTGGAAGCGCTGCTGGCGGTGGCGGACGAATCGGCATCGCTGATCATTAGCGGTAATGGTGACGTCATCCAGCCTGAAAACGACCTTATTGCTATCGGTTCTGGCGGTCCCTATGCCCAGGCCGCTGCCCGTGCCCTGTTAGAAAATTCTGAATTGGGTGCGCGCGACATCGTTGAGAAATCGCTGAATATCGCTGGCGATATTTGCATCTACACCAACCACAACGTTAATTTCGAAGAATTAACGTCCAAGTCGTAAGGATCTAAACATGTCTGAGATGACTCCACGCGAAATCGTCAGCGAGCTGAACCGCTTTATTATTGGCCAGGACAGCGCTAAGCGCGCCGTGGCTATTGCCCTGCGTAACCGCTGGCGCCGTATGCAGCTTGACGAAGAGCTGCGTCACGAAGTGACCCCTAAAAATATTCTCATGATCGGCCCAACCGGTGTGGGTAAAACAGAAATTGCTCGCCGTCTGGCAAAACTGGCCAACGCGCCGTTCATCAAAGTTGAAGCCACCAAGTTTACCGAAGTGGGCTATGTCGGCAAAGAAGTCGACTCCATTATTCGTGACCTGACGGACTCCGCGATCAAAATGGTGCGCAGCCAGGCCATTGAGAAGAACAAATATCGCGCAGAAGAAATGGCGGAAGAGCGCATTCTTGATGTGCTTATCCCACCGGCGAAAAATAACTGGGGACAGGCTGAACAAACCAGCGAGCCTTCATCTGCACGTCAGTCTTTCCGCAAGAAGCTGCGTGAAGGCCAGCTCGACGATAAAGAAATTGAGATCGATTTAGCCGCAACAGGCCCTGGCGTTGAAATCATGGCACCGCCGGGCATGGAAGAGATGACCAGCCAGCTGCAGTCCATGTTCCAGAACCTGGGCGGGCAGAAACAGAAACCGCGCAAGCTGAAAATCAAAGAAGCCTTTAAGCTGTTGATTGAAGAAGAAGCCGCTAAGCTGGTGAATCCGGAAGAGCTGAAGCAGGATGCCATTGATGCGGTAGAACAGCACGGCATCGTGTTCATCGATGAGATAGACAAAATCTGTAAGCGCGGCGGACAAAACGCGGGCGGCCCGGACGTCTCACGCGAAGGCGTTCAGCGCGACCTGCTGCCACTGGTAGAAGGCTGCACCGTGTCGACCAAGCACGGCATGGTCAAGACTGACCATATTCTGTTTATCGCCTCAGGTGCGTTCCAGGTTGCCAGCCCGTCCGATTTGATTCCTGAGCTACAGGGTCGTTTACCGATCCGTGTTGAACTCCAGGCCCTGACGGTGAATGATTTCGAGCGCATCCTGACCGAACCTAATGCTTCAGTCACAGTGCAGTACAAAGCGCTGATGAATACCGAAGGCGTGAACATTCACTTTACTGACGATGGTATTCGTCGCATCGCGGAAGCCGCATGGCAGGTCAACGAAACCACAGAAAACATCGGTGCGCGTCGCTTGCATACCGTGCTGGAACGTCTGATGGAAGATATTTCCTATGATGCCAGCGATCGGAGCGGTGAATCCGTCACCATTGATGCCGAATATGTGGGTAAACATCTGGATGAGCTGGTTGCAGACGAAGACCTGAGCCGCTTCATCCTGTAACGTTCACCTGTCTATGTGCTGTATCAAAGCCCGGCCAGTTTGGCTGGGCTTTTTTCTGCATGCGCTTGATGCGGTACCGGTTTTTTACCGCTGATGATTTTGCCAACAATTGGCATAAAGCGATATACTTAGCGCTCCTGTGGCAAACAGACGAAACCCTTATGAAATACGATACTTCTGAACTCTGCGACATCTACCACGAAGAAGTGAACGTTGTTGAACCGCTTTTCTCAAATTTCGGTGGGCGGACCTCATTCGGCGGTCAGATAACCACAGTGAAATGTTTTGAAGACAACGGGCTGCTTTACGATCTGCTGGAAGAGAACGGTCGTGGCCGCGTGTTGCTGATTGATGGCGGTGGCTCAGTACGCCGCGCTTTAGTTGATGCGCAGCTTGCCCGACTGGCAGCGCAGAATGAGTGGGAAGGCATCGTGGTTTACGGTTCGGTACGTCAGGTAGACGAACTGGAAGAACTGGAAATCGGCATTCAGGCTATCGCCGCTATTCCGGCAGGCGCGGCCGGTGAAGGCATTGGCGAAAGCGATGTGCGCGTGAATTTCGGCGGCGTCACCTTCTTCTCTGGCGACCATCTCTATGCGGATAACACCGGGATGATTTTATCGGAAGATCCGCTCGACATTGAATAATGTCAGCGAACGAAAACGGGTGCCAGGCACCCGTTTTTCGCATTAGTTGAGGCTTATACCTCTTCCATTTTTCCCAACAGCGCACGCAGGCGTTCTTGCCAGACATGCTGCTCCTCTTTCAGATGCTGATTTTCGCGCATCAGTGCTTCATGGTTGCCAGCAGCATTCTGCGCGTCGTGACGCAGGTTGTTGTTCTGCTCTTTCAGCTCTTCAATTTCCATTTGCAGCAGGGTGATAGTATCAATCGCCTGCTGTACTTTTGCTTCCAGTTTCTCAAACACTTCAAATGACATCTTTCTGACCTCTCCTAAAATCTTGCAAGGCGTTGATGATGCCAGCTTTCGCACACAAGGCGTTTACCAGCAACGTTGTCCCGATTGTATGTAGCCTCATCACGCAAGTCCAGCAACGCGGGCCTGCAGACCGCCGTCAGTAACATTTTTCAGCCTATCCCTAAAATGTTCCTTTCCCACCTGTTTGCCTGGCGAAGCCGGTATCACGCGGAGGAAAACGGCCCGAATGGCGCTTAAGGAAAATCAAAACACGCGAAAACGCGCATTTTTTTGACACACTACACAAAAATCGATTTCGCTATTTCTCGTTTATGCTCGTTAACGATAAATTAACAACAGCCCTACATCAAAGATGGGTGACTCACGGAATGAGAACAAAAACTGATAAAATTTAACCTCGCTTCAGGAACAACTATCATGAGTCAGACTACAACCACACTCAAAGGTCAGTGTATTGCCGAATTTCTGGGTACCGGTTTGATCCTGTTTTTTGGCGCGGGTTGCGTTGCCGCGCTTAAGCTGGCTGGTGCCACTTTTGGCCAATGGGAAATCTGTATCGTCTGGGGGCTGGCCGTTTCTATGGCGGTCTACCTCAGCGCAGGTGTGTCAGGTGCCCATCTCAACCCGGCAGTGACTGTCGCACTCTGCCTGTTCGCCAATTTCGAAGGCCGTAAAGTCCTTCCTTATATTCTGTCTCAGGTGGCCGGTGCTTTCTGTGGCGCGGCGCTGGTCTACGGACTTTACTACAGCTTGTTTATCAATTTCGAACAAAGTCATAACATGGTACGGGGTTCAGTTGAAAGCCTGAGCCTGGCGGGCATTTTTTCTACCTACCCGAATCCGCAAATTAGCGTAGGTCAGGCCTTCCTGGTTGAAATGGTGATCACTGCAGTCCTGATGTCCGTGATTATGGCACTGACCGACGATGGCAATGGCGTCCCGCGTGGCCCGATGGCACCGCTGCTGATTGGCCTGCTGGTTGCCGTTATTGGTGGCTCTATGGGCCCATTGACCGGCTTTGCCCTGAACCCGGCACGTGACTTCGGACCGAAAGTCTTCGAGTGGCTGGCTGGCTGGGGCACCGTTGCCTTCACTGGCGGTCATCAGATTCCGTATTTCCTTGTGCCAATTTTTGGCCCACTGGTCGGTGCTTGCCTGGGAGCCTTTGGTTATCGCGCCCTGATTGGCCGCCATTTACCCGGTGCGGTGATTTCCCCACCGACCAGTGACAAACCGATTGCGTCCGCGCATGAACGTAAAGCGTAAGTTCCACTTTTTATCATCAGGAATGAATTTATGACTACCACCGATAAAAAATACATCGTCGCTCTCGATCAGGGCACAACCAGTTCACGTGCTGTGGTGCTGGATCACGACGCTAACATTGTGGCGGTATCGCAACGCGAATTTACCCAAATCTATCCGAAAGCGGGCTGGGTAGAGCATGACCCAATGGATATCTGGGCATCACAGAGTTCTACGCTGGTTGAAGTGCTGGCACATGCCGATATTCGCTCCGATGAAATCGCGGCGATTGGGATTACTAACCAGCGTGAAACCGCGATCGTCTGGGATAAAGAAACCGGTAAGCCAGTCTATAACGCCATCGTCTGGCAGGATCCCCGTACTGCTGACTACTGTAATAAGCTGAAGAAAGAGGGACTGGAAGAGTATATCCAGCACACCACCGGTCTGGTGATTAACCCTTACTTTTCTGGCACCAAAGTTAAGTGGATCCTGGATAACGTAGAAGGCGCGCGCGAGCGTGCAAAACGTGGCGAACTGCTGTTTGGTACAGTCGACACCTGGCTGGTGTGGAAAATGACCCAGGGGCGCGTGCACATTACCGATTACACCAACGCCTCACGTACCATGCTGTTCAACATCCACAAGCTTGAGTGGGATGAGCGCATGCTGGAAATCCTGGATATCCCGCGTGCGATGCTGCCAGAAGTGAAATCTTCGTCTGAAGTGTATGGTCAGACAAACATTGGTGGTAAAGGCGGTACGCGTATTCCTATCGCGGGTATCGCAGGCGACCAGCAGGCTGCGCTGTATGGTCAGCTGTGCGTTCAGCCGGGTATGGCGAAAAACACCTACGGCACCGGCTGCTTTATGCTGATGAACACCGGTACCGAAGCCGTTACCTCAACGCACGGCCTGCTGACCACTATCGCCTGCGGGCCACGTGGTGAAGTCAACTATGCACTGGAAGGGGCGGTCTTTATCGGCGGCGCGGCCATTCAGTGGTTACGCGATGAGATGAAGCTGATCAGCGATTCGGCTGACTCAGAATACTTCGCGATGAAAGTGAAAGATTCAAACGGTGTATATATGGTTCCTGCCTTTACTGGCCTGGGTGCACCTTACTGGGATCCCTATGCACGTGGCGCGCTGTTCGGCCTGACACGTGGTGCGAATGCGAACCACATCATCCGTGCAACGCTGGAGTCCATCGCTTATCAAACACGTGATGTCCTGGAAGCCATGCAGAATGATGCCAACACGCGCCTGCAGGCTCTGCGTGTGGACGGAGGAGCAGTGGCTAACAACTTCCTGATGCAGTTCCAGTCAGACATTCTTGGTACACGCGTTGAGCGACCTGAAGTACGTGAAGTCACTGCGCTGGGTGCCGCGTACCTGGCAGGTCTGGCGGTAGGTTTCTGGCAGGATCTGGAAGAAGTCCGTGCCAAAGCCGTGATTGAGCGCGAATTCCGTCCAACACTTGAAACCACCGAGCGTAACGTCCGTTATGCCGGCTGGAAGAAAGCTGTCGCGCGCGCGCAAGCGTGGGAAGAACAAGAGTAATCCGCACTGCGCCCGTGACGTCCTCCGTCACGGGCCTTTTCCCCGCCTTCTCCCTCCGCTACACTGCCAGCCTGTTTTTTGTCAGGTACATGCAATGAAACGAGAACTTGCCATTGAATTTTCCCGCGTAACTGAGGCTGCCGCACTGGCTGGTTATAAGTGGTTAGGGCGCGGCGATAAAAACGCGGCGGACGGTGCCGCCGTTCATGCCATGCGTCATGTCTTAAATACCATTCAGATCGATGGACAGATAGTGATCGGCGAAGGGGAAATTGACGAAGCCCCTATGCTCTACATCGGCGAAAAAGTGGGCACGGGTCAGGGCGACGCGGTGGATATTGCCGTCGATCCTATTGAAGGTACCCGCATGACGGCCATGGGACAGGCCAATGCGCTTGCCGTGATGGCCGTCGGTGACAAAGGCAGTTTTCTTCATGCGCCTGACATGTATATGGAGAAGCTTATCGTCGGTCCGGCGGCGCGGGGCCATATCAATCTGGATCTCCCGCTTGAGATTAACCTGCGTAATATCGCCATCGCCATGAATAAGCCGTTGTCACAACTCACCGTGTCCATTCTGTCAAAGCCGCGCCATGACGCCGTTATCGAGCAGCTTAAACAGCTGGGCGTAAGACTATTCGCATTCCCTGATGGCGATGTGGCGGCCTCCATTCTTACCTGTATGCCCGACAGCGAAGTTGACGTGATGTACGGTATCGGCGGCGCGCCTGAGGGCGTGGTATCGGCCGCTGTTATTCGTGCGCTGGACGGTGATATGCAGGGCAGATTACTGGCACGACATCACGTAAAAGGTGACAGCGAAGAGAACCGCCGGATTGGGGAATATGAGCTGAAACGCTGCGCTGGCATGGGGATTGAGGCAGGAAAAGTTCTGCCCCTGCAGGCGATGGCGCGAAACGATAACGTGATCTTTGCCGCCACCGGTATCACCAGTGGTGATCTGCTGAAAGGCATCACCCGTCAGGGCAATATGGCCACCAGTGAAACCCTGTTAATTCGCGGCAAATCACGCACGATTCGCCGCATCCAGTCTGTGCATTACCTGGACCGCAAAGATCCGGTTTTGCATCCCTTTATCCTGTAACAGCCTGATTCTCGCCTGCTGGCTGTCGTGAAAGCGGCAGCCAGCACAGCAACATCACCAGAGCCGTGATAACCATCAGCAGGCCAAGGCTGAACTGATCGCGCTGAGCCATTAACGCCGACAGGGACGCCACCAGCCCGGAACCCAAATTCTGTAACCCCCCAATCAGTGCGCCCGCACTTCCTGCGAGCCAGGCATAGGGCTCCATCGCACCGGATGTGGCCAGGGGAAACAGCATTCCCGCGCCAAAGAAAAACAGCGACGCCGGTATCAATAACGTCCAGATTGTCATGATGCCAAACCAGGCAGGTATCCACATCAACACCGCCGCCAGCAGGCAACTGTTGACGCCAAACCACATCAGGCTATGCCAGGAGCGCTGTTCACGTCCGGCGAACCAGGCACCAAAGAAGGCCGCAGGAATAGGTAAGATAAACAAAATACTGACGGTGAAACTGTTCAGGCCCAGAACGCCACCGAGCAGCACGCCACAGCTGGCCTCAAAGACGGCAATGCCGGCCAGTGCGCCAATCAGCAGCACCAGATAACGGACGAAATTCGCATCACGTAACAGCCGGATATAGCGTTTTAAGAAGGGCGTGACTTCGGCACCGTTTGGGCGCGTCTCCGGTAGCCAGCGCGCCATGGCGACCGTCACCATCAGACACAGCAACAGCAGAAAAGCAAAGCAGGCATGCCAGCCAAACAGCTGCGTTAACAGTGCGCCAATCACCGGTGCCACTAAAGGGCTGGCGAGCACGCCCATATTAAGCCAGCTGTTGGCCTGGCGTAGGGCATGACCGTGATAAAGATCGCGCGGCATGGTTCGCGCCATGACACCGGCCACGCCGGTGCCCGCGCCCTGAATCGCACTGCCCGTGACCAGCATATCCAGCGACGAGGCCATCATGGCGGCAATCGCGCCGATCATAAAGATCGCCATCCCCGCTAGGATCACCGGACGGCGCCCCACGCTGTCAGAGAGCGGACCGTAGATCAGCTGCGATCCGCCGTAGGTGATTAAATAGGCCGCCATGACATGCTGCATCATGCCATTTCGCACCTGAAGTGCATCCGCCATTGCCGCCATGGCGGGCACATAGATGGTCTGAGCCATCTGCCCGACTGCGACCAGTGCAATGAGCATGATCAGCAACGGACGATTTTCTATTTTCTTCATCATCTTTTAACGAAAGGTCTGTATGAACAGGGACGATTAAACAGCACAAATAACGGCTGAAACCCGTTGTGGCAGGAAAATATCAGGATTTCATGACAAAGCGAGTGATTCATAAAAAGTGGCGGGGCAATTCACGTCAATAATTGCAACCATGATGTAAACTAAATATTACAGTTTGTCGATTAGAGCCTTTGCAGCCTGACGGACTGGTAATCTGCCAGTGCAGTAGAGAAGATGTTTATTCGCCAGACGATTCAACGCTGAAGGAGTAACCATGGCCGAGTGGATCAATGCTCAAGTAAAGGAAGTAAAAAACTGGACTGACGCGCTGTTTAGCTTGCGGGTTAAGGCCCCTATCGCCCCGTTTAGTGCCGGGCAGTACGCCAAGCTGGCACTGGAGATCGAAGGTGAACGAGTGCAACGTGCTTACTCTTACGTCAATGCGCCCAATGACGACCTGCTTGAGTTTTACTTAGTCACCGTACCCGACGGCAAATTGAGTCCACACTTACAGGCGCTGCGCCCCGGTGAGCAGGTCATGATTACCAAAGATGCTGCAGGCTTTTTTATTCTGGATGAAGTCCCGGAATGTCAGACCTTATGGATGCTGGCAACCGGTACGGCAGTGGGGCCTTATTTGTCCATTTTGCAGCAGGGTGAAGGCCTGGATCGCTTTAAACATATCGTACTGGTGCATGCCGCACGTTACGCAGCCGACCTCAGCTTTTTACCGCTAATGCAGCAGCTCCAGCAGATCTATAACGGCAAGCTGCAGGTGATCACGGTCGTCAGTCGTGAAGAAAGTATGGGCTCATTAACCGGACGTGTTCCGGCATTAATCGAAAGTGGTGAGCTGGAGCGGGCGGCCGGATTGACTATTGATGCAGAAACCAGCCATGTGATGGTCTGCGGCAATCCACAGATGGTACGAGATACGCAGCAGCTGTTGAAAGAGACACGCGGCATGCGCAAGCACCTGAAGCGCAAGCCCGGTCATATCACCAGCGAGAATTACTGGTAAGTCGCCCGCTTCAGACGTAAAGGCACCGGTGCGGCACCAAAGCGGTTATCGCCAGCGGTGCCACGAAACAGGCCTAAGTCCAGGATCAGTCCTGCCAGAATGATAAATGGCAGCGCGCGGCCAATAACCCACTGCAGGACAGCGCCGGTCATGCTCCAGTTACCTGCCATCAGCAACCAGGCAGCGATGAGTAACAGCGCCCAGTAACCGCGGCGATCACGATCGTGCAGGCGCTTAACCACGATGGCGCTGGCCGGCCACAATAAACACACGATGCCAAACGCAGCCATTTGCGTATCCACCAGATCGTTACCGGCTAAAAAGAACAGGACGCTGGTTAACAGCAACCAGATTGCCTGCCAGAGCCAGAAATCACGGCGCCCGACGCGACCACGAAACGAAAAAAACCATTGCTGTAATATCATGCATGCTCCCCAGACAAAATTTTACCTGCACGCTTTTGACCTTAGAGGTAAAAACCGTTCTAATTTGATTCCGAGTTTATTGGTCAGGGCCGACAAAATGAAGAATTTGCCAGGCGCACTGTTGCTGAGTCTTGCGCTGACGGTTCCGGTATTTGCTGCCGATCCGCCGCCACTCGACAAGGCCGAACATATGCCTACCGCGCCCTATCTGTTAACAGGCGCGCCCACGCTGGATATGACTATCGGCCAGTTTCGTGAAAAATATAATCTCGCGAACCCTCAACTGCCGCTGCTGGAGTATCGCGCCATTGACTCCCGCGATGAGAAAACCGATCTGACGCGGGCAGCCACCAAGATCAACGAAACGCTTTACTCCTCGACCGCGCTTGAGCCTGGCACAGGTAAAATTAAAACGCTGCAGGTCACCTGGCTTCCGGTTCCGGGCCCGGATCAAAGTGCGTCCCAGGCCAGAGCCATGGATTATATGACCGCAATATTACGTTTTTTTGTGCCGGGACTCACGCCAGAAGAAGGGCGTAAAAAGCTGGAAACATTACTTAAAGCGGGCAAAGGCTCACGATACTACGAGCACGTTGAAGGCGCACTGCGTTTTGTGGTGTCTGATAACGGGGATAAAGGATTAACCTTTGCCATTGAGCCGGTAAAACTTGCGCTGGCTGCGCCCTGATGGACGGGGCAAAAATGACGAAAAGCAAAGCCACGACGTTATTTGATCTCTATACTGTCTGGCAGACAACGTTGCCCCGGGGCAGCGCCATTTCATGTATCGCGTTATGCGGAGGATAGAATGCGACATCCACTGGTTATGGGTAACTGGAAGTTGAATGGCAGCAAGCATATGACAGCCGAACTGATCGACGGTCTGCGCAAAGAACTGTCGGGCGTTGAGGGTTGTGGCATCGCTATTGCACCGCCCGCGCTCTATCTTGATCAGGCTAAACACGCCATCTCCGGTAGCCACATCGCTCTGGGTGCTCAAAACGTTGATGTAAACCTCTCTGGCGCATTTACCGGCGAAGTGTCCGCTGAAATGCTGAAAGATATCGGCGCGAAATACATCATCATTGGTCACTCAGAACGTCGCACTTATCACAAAGAGAGTGACGAGTTCATTGCGAAAAAATATGCCGTGTTGAAAACTGCTGGCCTGGTGCCGGTTCTGTGCATCGGTGAAACTGAAGCGGAAAACGAAGCGGGCAAAACCGAAGAAGTGTGTGCACGCCAGCTTGATGCGGTGCTGACCACGCAGGGTGCAGAAGCGTTTAAAGACGCGGTCATCGCTTACGAGCCGGTATGGGCGATCGGTACCGGGAAGTCAGCCACACCTGCTCAGGCGCAGGCCGTTCACAAATTTATTCGTGACCACATTGCCAAAAAAGATGCGGCTATCGCTGAGCAAGTGATTATTCAGTACGGCGGCTCAGTTAACGATAAAAACGCTGCCGAGCTGTTTACTCAGCCGGACATCGACGGTGCCCTGGTTGGCGGCGCGTCGCTGAAAGCCGATGCGTTTGCCGTGATCGTTAAAGCTGCTGCGGCGGCTAAACAACGCTAACCGGCGATTGAGCACAGCATAAGCGGCCTCATCAGGCCGCTTTTTTTATGGGTTGCAGCAGGGCGCAGTCGTGATCCTGCACCTCCTCTGCCGATCCCTTATTCAGCAAAAGCCAGTTGCGCGCTACCGCCATCAGCACCAGACGGCCATCGGGTAAGCTTGCCAGTGCCATACCGTATTTCCCCATCGCATTCTTAGCATCAGGGACTTCAGACGCTAACCGGATAAAGACACTCTGTTGATCCAGTTCCGCCTGACTGAGCACCCGCACAATATAGTGATGGTTCAGAAAGGTAACATCCTTCCACTGCGCATTGAGAGTCGGTGCCAGTCCATCCAGTTGCTGACGGACATCAGGCCGTAAGCAGGAAATATGAATATGGAGCTGATTCTGAGTTCGGCCGTACTCGGAGTTGATCGCCAGCGACAGCACGGTGTCTTTAATGGGCGAGCCGAATTTCTGCGCCACTACGCCTCTGTCATGCCAGGCAAAGCTGAAAAAATTGGGTGTGGCTGTGCTGAGCAACCGCGGGCTTTCGATGCCGGTTATCTTATCAACGGGAATTAACAGGTATTGCAAGGGACCGTTACGGTCTTTGAGCAGTGTATAACGCTGCTGCAGATCAACTCGCAGGCAAGGCGCAGGTTGCCCGTTATTCTGCTGATTGGGTACGCACTTTTCGCTGACGATCTGCCAAAGCGCATCGGCATTGCCTTTAACATGAAGGGAAGCTATCCCCATTCCTGCCACGACAAGCACCAGCAGAAACGCAATGATGATGAAGGCCCGACGATTTGCCTGCATAGTTACCCTCTCCATACTGAACCAGTCAGCATCCTCGCCTGACAGCGCCGGAATGTCACGCATAAAAAAACCAGCGTTTCCGCTGGTTTAGATTGTGTCAGGCGATCGTTACGGCTTCATGACCTGGTCATAGGTGCCGCCATCCGCGAAGTGGGTTTTTTGTGCCTTAGCCCAACCGCCGAATTTCTCGTCCACAGTAAACAATTTTACAGGGGCAAAGGTGCTGGCAAACTTCTTCGCAACCTCAGCATTGCGCGGACGATAGTAATTCTCGGCTGCAATCGTCTGTCCCTCGGTCGAATAGAGATACTTCAGATAGGCCTCAGCCACTGGGCGCGTTCCCTTCTCATCAACCACTTTATCCACCACGGAAACCGTCGGCTCTGCCAGAATAGACTCGCTTGGAGTAACGATCTCAAACTTGTCTTTGCCCAGCTTATTCACGGCCAGGTACGCCTCATTTTCCCAGGCGATCAGAACATCACCAATGCCGCGCTCAACGAAGGTGTTGGTCGCACCGCGCGCACCGGAATCCTGCACTTCAACATTTTTAAACAGGGCTTTGACATAGCTTAGCGCTTTTGCCTTATCGCCGTTGTTGTGATCCAACGCCCAGCCCCAGGCTGCCAGGTAATTCCAGCGTGCACCACCTGAGGTTTTTGGATTAGGCGTGATGACGGAAACGCCAGGTTTGATCAGATCGTTCCAGTCATGGATCCCTTTTGGATTACCCTTGCGGACCAGGAACACAATCGTGGAAGTGTAAGGTGCCGAGTTATCCGGCAGACGCTTAATCCAGTTCTTATCGATGCGGCCACGTTCAGCAATCGCATCAATATCAGACTGCAGCGCCAGCGTCACGACGTCAGCACGAATGCCGTTTATCACTGATGTGGCCTGCTTGCCTGAGCCGCCATGCGACTGACGGATCACCACATTATCGCCCGTTTCCTGTTTATAGTGCGCACTGAAGGCCTTGTTGTACTGCTCATACAGCTCACGGGTGGGATCGTAAGAAACGTTTAACAGCTGAATATCCTTCGCCAGAACACTGCCTGATGCCAGTAACAAGCTAATACCGATGGCCCATTTATTCATTGCGCACTCTCCCAGTTCATTATGGGACAAGCGTGACATAAACTTTTTCAGAGCTAAAAGAATTAAAAATAAGCGGTTATAACTTTGGGGAATATACGGAAGGTATAAGGGCATGCCTGAAGAGCATGCCCGTTAATGCGGTGAAATCAGTAAAGCTGCTTCGCGGTATCCATCCAGTCACGCTTGAATGGACGCTTCATGTTCTCGATCGCATCAATGATGTCATGGTGCACCATTTTGTCGTTCTGAATACCCACACAGCGGCCACCGTAGCCCTGCATGAGCAGTTCAATGGAATACGCGCCCATGCGGGATGCAAGAATACGATCATATGCGCACGGCGCACCGCCACGCTGAATGTGGCCAAGTACCGTCGCGCGCGTTTCGCGCTTCGTTTCGGTCTCGATAAACCGCGCCAGATCGTCGATATCACAGATATGTTCAGTGATAGCAACAATCGCATGCTTTTTACCTTTCGCGATGCCGGCCTTAATTTCTGCCACCAGCTCTTCACGGGTATAGGGAATTTCTGGCAACACGATAAACTCGCATCCACCAGCGATAGCGGCAGCCAGGGTCAAATCGCCACAGTAACGGCCCATCACTTCAACGATGGAGATGCGCTGGTGTGATGAAGAGGTATCACGCAGGCGGTCAATCGCCTCCACCACCGTTTCCAGTGCAGTAAAGTAGCCAATGGTGTAATCGGTGCCGGCAACATCGTTATCGATCGTGCCTGGCAGGCCGATACAGGGGAACCCCATCTCGGTCAGTCGCTTGGCGCCCATATAGGAACCGTCCCCGCCAATCACGACTAACGCATCAATACCGCGCTTTTTCAGGTTTTCAATGGCCACCTGACGGACATCATCGTTACGAAACTCAGGAAAACGCGCTGAACCCAAAAAAGTGCCGCCGCGATTGATCATGTCAGATACGCTGTAACGATCGAGATTGATCATGCGGTCTTCGTACAAACCCTGATAGCCGTCATAGATACCAAAAACTTCCAGCCCTTCACTTAACGCGGAGCGAACCACGCCGCGAATGGCTGCGTTCATGCCTGGGGCGTCACCGCCGCTGGTCAGTACACCAATTTTTTTGATCATGACAACCTCTGGATTGTTCGAAGCTAAGGGTTAATCCGGCCTGTTCAACGCTGATAAACACGATTGTGATGAGCGCAACATATAATGGCAGATAGTATATCAAAGGCCTGCGGCTGAATTGATTCAGGTCAGACAACTTTTCACTAATTTTTTGCAGCAATGTTAAAAACGTGCCGTTTCCATTTTATTAACTTAATTCATCTAAGTTAAAAGTTAAAAGAATCCTGCTTTTCAAACGGTACCACAGAACAGGGATCCTGATGAATAATGACGTCAGAACCGGGAAACGCTTTTCGCAGCGCTTTCTCTACCTGATCGGCAATACGATGAGCCTGGACGAGTGGTAACTGATCTTCGAGCTCAACGTGAAGCTGGATAAACTTTGTCGGGCCGGACTGACGCGTACGCACATCGTGTACGCCCTGTACACCCGGCCAGTTGAGGGAAATCGCAATTATTTGTTGCCGCTCTTCATCGGGTAATGCTCTGTCCAGTAAAGACTGAACGGCTTCATGGCCCATCCGCAGCGCACTAAAAAGAATATAGACGCCAATCCCTAACGCAAACAGTGCATCAGCGCGCGTGAAACCGTAGCTGCTTAATATCAGCGCCACCAGGATAGCTCCGTTCATAAACACATCTGACTGATAGTGCAGCATATCTGCACGAATGGCCTGACTCCGGGTTTTACGCACGACCCAGCGCTGGAAGGTGACCAGTACTAATGTCGAAACCAGCGCTACGACGGTGACAACAATTCCGATGCCCGGCGAGCGCAGTTCGTTAGGGGAAGCGAGATGTTGAATACCCGTAAGAAAGAGGAAAAGGGCTGAACCCGAAATGAACATGCTTTGGGCCAGCGCGGCCAGCGACTCCGCTTTACCATGCCCAAATGTATGATCGTCATCGGCGGGCTGTAAGGAATAACGCACCACCAGCAGGTTGGTCAGCGAGGCGGCAATATCCACCAGGGAATCGACCAGCGCGGCCAGCAGGCTAACCGATCCGGTGTACCACCAGGCAAAAATCTTCACAACCAACAAGACGGAAGCCAGCAGCGTCGCCGCGACTGCCGCAGACTGGATTAACTTTCCGTACGAAGCCTGCATGCCAAACTCCATAGACATATTACTGAAACGTAACGCAGTATGAGAGAAAGGCTAAGTTTAACACTACAGAAGGCGTCGCGCCTGACTGTCTGAACGGCGAAGAAGCAGGATGAAATGGCATTTCTGAAGGGATAAAAAAGTACTTCGCCCCGTCCTCATAGAGAGACGGGGCGAATTGCCTACCTTGGGTAAGCGCCAAATCAACGTGCAGATTTGGTTCAGTGCTTAGCAGCCGTTACTTTTTGCCGCCTTTCTTGCCCGCTTCGGAGGCTTTTTCGGGGTTATTTTTAAAATTACCACCGCCGCCAGTGCCGCTGCTCTTACCGCCTTTTTTACCGGCTTCAGACGCTTTTTGCGGGTTGTCTGCGAAATTACCTGAACCACCACGATGCTCTGCCATAATTTACTCCGTTAATAGGTTAATTCGGACTACATGATGTGGTTGCTGCTCTCCGTTAATTTCGTAAGTACATCGGCTTCCATGCTGAGACAACTTAAGTGTAGAACTGCGCAATTAGCGTGCAAGCGGAGCGGGATATTTGCAGCTGATTGAAATATAAATAAAAACAAAGCAGGAAGTTAAATAAGTTTTACTTATCATGTATTTAAAAGATGAAAGAAAAGTGAAATATCTTCGATGGTAAAACGCGCAAGAAAAACAGCCCCCTGAAAAACAGGAATAAAACCAACGGTGTTTTCTATTTTTTTAACTACCGGATAAATTGTAAATTCATCGTAAATGATAAATCGCAGAAAAAAACATCATGAGATGAAAAGGGATCTTTGGTTCAAAGTGAGCCCGGAACAATTCTGCAAATTAATGAAACTGGCGAAGCCAGATATACCCAGGCATCAAGCTATGCATATCTTGCGGCATACGTTCAGTCGTTGGTCATGATAGACGGCAGAAATCTCATATCGGTACAGGCGATTTTAGGCCATGCGAGGATTGAGCAAACGGCAGCTTATGCCCATTTTGCACCTAACGATTTGAGGGATGCGATTACGCGTAATCCGCTTGAAGGTGGCCTCAATGTGTAGCTAATGTTGTCTACATATTGTCTACATATTGTCTACACCAGCGGCGCTTATACCTGTCTGCAAATGCTTAGCGTGTTTTTAGGCACGCACTGATTTTAAAGGATTTTTGGATAAGTACCTGATAAAAAAAACCCCCTCATCATGAGGGGGAAGACAGGGATGTGTCTATGGCAAGGAAAACAGGGATACTATTTACTACTGGTTACTACTGGTACGACTCACGGGTTGCAGCGATGATGCTGGCTGCAGATTCGAAAGCTTGCGTAATGAATTTATACGCCGCTCATAATTCTTTTGTAACGCGGCCTGCTGCTCCGGCGTTAACAGGTGGTACATCTGATTACGAACGCGCGCCATCTCAACCTGCTGCTCTACCTGAACTCTGGCAATGGCTTCTGCCTTACTGCGGATGGCCGCTTCGTTAAAATTATCTGCAGTCACTAAATCATGCATGGCTGCGATATCATCAATATTCGTTGCCGGACGATCGTGTCGGGCTTGCTGCATAAGGTCACGCATCTGCTGCCGTTGATGTTCCGTCAACTCAATGCCGTCGAACATGTGACTTTGCGAATTTTGCGTCATACTGCCTGTCGTAAATTCGCCGTGATGCACATCATCAGGCGCCATCGGCTCTGCTGCTCTTGCGCTGGCGTTACAGAGAACCATCGCTGAGGCAATAACGACGGCGGTTAATTTGCGCATCGTTTACTCCAGTTCGTTCTGTTTTGCGATTCAACGATAGCCAGTGTACGGCGATAGCTGCAAACATCCGTCAGGGGGTGTAAAAGTACGTAAATCGATGGATTGGTATCATGGGAACACGCTATTTTGCCTGCGGAGGGCTACAAAAATGAATAAAATCCTGTTGGTAGATGATGACCGCGAATTAACTTCGCTTTTGAAAGAGCTGTTGGAAATGGAAGGGTTTGAAGTCGTGGTCGCCAGCGATGGTGAACAAGCGTTGAACCTGCTTGATAACTCAATTGATCTGCTTTTACTGGATGTCATGATGCCGAAGAAAAACGGTATCGACACCCTGAAAGAATTACGCCAGCAATATCAGACGCCCGTCATTATGCTTACCGCACGCGGAAGCGAACTGGATCGCGTGCTGGGCCTTGAACTGGGTGCCGATGACTATCTGCCTAAACCCTTTAACGATCGTGAGCTGGTCGCGCGTATTCGCGCTATCCTGCGCCGTTCAAACTGGAGTGAACAGCAGCAACAGCACGATAACAGTTCACCCACGCTGGAAGTTGACTGCCTGCGCCTGAATCCGGGCCGTCAGGAAGCCAGTTTCGACAGCGAGACGCTGGATCTCACCGGAACGGAATTCACCCTGCTTTATCTTCTGGCACAGCATCTTGGGCAGGTTGTCTCTCGCGAGCACCTTAGCCAGGAAGTGCTGGGCAAACGCCTTACGCCTTTTGACCGCGCCATTGACATGCACATCTCTAACCTGCGCCGTAAGCTCCCTGACCGCCGTGACGGACATCCGTGGTTTAAGACATTACGTGGCCGCGGCTATCTGATGGTTTCTGCATCATGATAGGAAGTTTGACTACCCGCATCTTTGCTATTTTCTGGCTGACGCTGGCACTGGTATTGATGCTGGTGCTCATGGTACCCAAGCTTGATTCACGTCAGATGACGTCGCTGATGGAGAGTGAGCAGCGTCAGGGGACGATGATAGAGCAGCATGTTGAAGCGGAGTTAATGCGCGATCCCCCTAACGATTTGATGTGGTGGCGGCGCTTATTTCGCGCGATTGAGAAATGGGCACCGCCCGGTCAGCGCTTGCTGTTAGTCACCAGCGAAGGCCGGGTTATTGGCGCGCAACATAATGAAATGCAGGTTATCCGTAACTTCATCGGTCAGTCAGACAATGCCGATCATCCACAGAAGAAAAAGTATGGTCGCGTCGAAATGGTGGGCCCTTTCGCCGTTCGGGATGGGGAGGATAACTATCAGCTTTACCTGATTCGGCCTGCCAGCAGTTCTCAACTGGACTTTATCAACCTGCTGTTTGACCGGCCTTTGCTACTGCTTATCGTTACCATGCTGATTAGCTCACCGCTTCTGCTCTGGCTGGCGTGGAGCCTGGCGCGTCCTGCACGTAAACTCAAATACGCTGCGGATGAAGTGGCCAGCGGCAACCTGCGTCAACATCCTGAACTGGAATCGGGCCCGCAGGAGTTTCTGGCCGCCGGTTCCAGCTTCAATCAAATGGTGAGTGCGCTGGAGCGCATGATGAACGGTCAGCAACGTCTGCTTTCCGATATCAGCCACGAATTGCGTACGCCGCTGACGAGACTTCAGCTGGCTACCGCCCTGCTGCGTCGCCGTCAGGGTGAAGGCAAAGAGCTGGAGCGCATTGAGATGGAAGCTCAGCGGCTTGACGGCATGATTAATGACCTGTTGGTGCTGTCGAGAACCCAGCATAAGAACGCGCTGGTTAGCGAAGCCATGAAGGCAAACCAGCTCTGGAATGACGTGCTGGAAGACGCCAGGTTTGAAGCGGAACAAATGGGCAAGACGCTGGAGATTCCTTATCCTCCAGGCCCCTGGCCGCTATACGGCAACCCACATGCGCTGGAAAGCGCGCTGGAGAACATCGTCCGTAATGCGTTGCGCTACTCGCACACGCATATCAGCGTCAGTTTTTCCGTGGATATCTCGGGTATTACCGTGCACGTTGATGATGACGGTCCTGGCGTCAGCCCGGAGGATCGCGAGCAGATATTTCGTCCTTTCTACCGCACTGATGAAGCGCGAGACAGGGAATCCGGCGGTACTGGCCTCGGGCTGGCGATTGTGGAAACGGCAATACAGCAACATCGCGGGTGGGTCAAAGCGGATGACAGCCCGCTGGGTGGACTGCGCCTCACTATCTGGCTGCCACTTTACTCCTCTGCAAGGCAATAATTTGCTATGCTTCGGCCCTCGTTATCGGGGGCCTTATGCTTAACATCGTATTATTTGAACCAGAAATCCCACCTAACACCGGCAATATTATTCGCCTGTGCGCCAATACCGGTTTTCAGCTCCACCTGATTGAGCCACTGGGCTTTGCCTGGGACGATAAGCGCCTGCGTCGCGCCGGGTTGGACTATCACGAATTTACCGCGATCAAATTTCATGCTGACTATCAGGCTTTCATCGCTACCGAGCAGCCTGAGCGCCTGTTTGCGCTGACCACCAAAGGCACGCCCGCACACAGTGCGGTCAACTATCAGTCTGGGGATTATTTGCTGTTTGGACCGGAAAGCCGCGGGTTACCCGCAGAGATATTACAGGCTCTGCCCGCAGCGCAAAAAATCCGCATTCCGATGATGGCGGAAAGCCGTAGCATGAACCTGTCCAACGCGGTATCGGTAGTGGTTTACGAAGCGTGGCGCCAACTCGACTATGCTGGCGCACTGATTAAATCTTAAATACCATCGCCAAACTGGAAGCCTGCACCGTTACCGTTAAAGTGTTGATCCATATCCATTGACGGCTTTTCACTGCCGGGCTTGCCGACGATGCGCGCAGGAACCCCGGCGGCGGTGGTATGTGGAGGGATAGATTGCAACACCACGGAGCCGGCACCAATCTTGGCACCACGGCCTACCTCGATATTACCGAGGATTTTCGCACCCGCGCCAATCATCACCCCTTCACGAATTTTCGGATGGCGGTCGCCGCTGGTTTTTCCGGTGCCGCCAAGCGTTACTGACTGCAGGATTGATACATCATTTTCCACAACGGCGGTTTCACCGATCACAATCCCGGTAGCATGATCCAGCATGATCCCATGACCAATTTTGGCAGCCGGATGAATATCAACCGCAAAGGAGACTGAGACTTCGTTTTGCAGATAAACGGCCAGAGCGCGTCGGCCTTCATTCCACAGCCAGTGCCCGATACGATGCGCCTGAAGCGCATGAAAGCCTTTCAGATAAAGCAGCGGCGTGGAGTATTTATCAACCGCAGGATCGCGCAGGCGAACCGCCTGAATATCACAAGCTGCAGACGCAATCATTGAGGGATCTTCACGGTATGCTTCTTCTACCACTTCACGAATAGCGATAGCAGGCATGATCGGATTCGCCAGCTTATTGGCCAGCATATAGCTAAGAGCACTGCCAAGATTCTCATGCTTAAGCAATGTCGCATGGTAAAAGCTGGCCAGCATCGGCTCGCAGTCTGCCAGCGCGCGTGCTTCCGCCTTGATATTGTCCCAGACCAGTTCTAACTCATCAGACGACATGCTGTTTTCTCCCGATAAAAAAGCGCCTTGATCGGCGCTGCAGGTGATGATGCCTGGCTTCCTGCTTTAGTTTGTACTGTTTTCGTCCTTCCTCGAACGCCCCAGCAGGCTTAATGCTGCATCTCGTGCCGGTTTTCCGCAATAGAGCACCTGATAAATCTGCTCCGTAATGGGCATTTCAACCCCGACACGTGCAGCCAGCGCTTTGACTTCTTTCGTATTTCTGTAACCTTCTACAACTTGTCCGATAATGCGTTGTGCGCCATCGACCTCTTCACCCTGCCCCAACATCATGCCAAAGCGGCGGTTACGCGACTGATTATCGGTACAGGTCAGCACCAGATCGCCCAGGCCTGCCATCCCCATAAACGTCGTGGGATCGGCACCCAACGCTGCGCCAAGACGGCTCATCTCTGCCAGTCCACGGGTGATTAATGCCGTTCGTGCATTCGCGCCAAATCCGATACCGTCCGATATCCCAGCACCAATCGCGATCACATTTTTAACCGCGCCACCCAGCTGAACCCCGATAAAATCGGGATTGTTATACACGCGGAAACTTTTGCCGCAGTGCAACCGCGTTTGCAAATCATCCGCAAACTGCGTATCGGTTGCCGCCAGCGCAATCGCCGTAGGTAAACCCGCGGCCAGTTCTTTCGCGAAGGTTGGGCCAGATATCACCGCCAGCGGAATGGCCTCACCCAGGATTTCCCGGGCGACGTCCTGCAGCAAACGACCGGTTTCTTTTTCCAGCCCTTTCGTCGCCCAGACGATACGCGAGTCCTCACGTAAGCCAGGTTTGATCTGCGTCAGCACTTCGCCAAAGACGTGGCTGGGTACGACCACCAGTAGATCGCGGCTGGCCGCAATGGCCCTGGCGAGATCGGGTTCAATCGTCAGATTATCGGGAAAGGGAACATCAGGCAGGAAAGCGAGATTGCAGCGGTCTGACTGCAGCTGTGCCATGTGGGCGGGATTATGGCCCCACAACAACACGGGATGGCCATTACGGGCCAGCGTAATCGCCAAAGCGGTGCCGTACGAACCGGCACCGATGACGCTAATCGAAGCGTGAGTAGTCATCAGGCATCCTGATGTTGCGCGGCACCTTCTTCGCCTTGCTGCTGCTGCAGATAGTTCATAAACAGCGCATCAAAGTTCACCGGCGCGAGGTTAAGCTGCGGGAACGTACCACGAGAAACCAGACTGGTGATGCATTCACGGGCATAAGGGAACAGAATATTCGGGCAGTAAGCGCCCAGGCAATGCGCCATCTGAGTGCCGTCGATACCGCCGATGGTGAAAATGCCCGCCTGCTGCACTTCACACAGGAAAGCGGTATCTTCGCCAACGGTCGCGGTTACAGTCACACGCAGCACCACTTCATACACTTCATCAGCCAGCTGCGAAGAAGCCGTGTCCAGATCCAGCTTAACGTCTGGTTCCCACTCTTTCTGAAACACTTGTGGCGCGTTCGGCGCTTCAAAAGAAATGTCTTTCGTGTAAACGCGCTGAATCTGAAATTGCATTTCGTTGGTGTTATGTTCTGACATGTGACTAAGTCCTGTAAGTTAATATGTCTGGCGTAATTACGCCTGAAGTAACGGATCTAAACCTGCACGATCGTTGAGCGCCATCAGATCGTCGCAGCCGCCAATATGCTGACCGTCGATAAAGATCTGCGGCACGGTAGTCCGGCCACTGCGCTTAATCATCTCTTCGCGTTTTGCCATGTCCCCATCAATGGGAATCTCCTGAAACGCCACGCCTTTTTGACTCAGCAGCGCTTTTGCCCGGTGGCAATAAGGACAGGTTGCTTTGATGTAAATTTCAACATTTGCCATAGGGACCTCAGGATGATTATTTACCGCGAACCAACGGCAGATTTTCGCCGCTCCAACCACTGATACCGTCTTTCAGAACGGCAACCTGGGTAAATCCAGCCGCGCTCAGATGGGCAGCAGGATCTGCCGCGCTTTGTCCGGTTGCGCATACAACAATTATGGGCTGTGCTTTATGCTTTTCCAACTCGCCTAAACTGCCTTTCTTGATATCTGCTGCAGCCACATTTATCGCGCCCGAAATGTGCCCCTTGCGGTAATCATCACGCGAACGCACGTCTACCACTACCGCGTCCTCTTTGTTAATGAGTCGGGTTGCTTCGCCTCGACTGATAGTTTTTACTTTAGAGAACATTCCTTTAACGGTAGTCACAATCACCAGTACGAGTAAGACGACCCATGCCAGACTCAGGATGGGGTGATTGCTTGCAAACTGCATAATTTCTTGCATGAGGGGTAACGACTCCAGACCGGGCTAATAAGCTAAAACAAGGCTTCTGAGTATACCTGCGCCACTTCGCATGTACAGACGCTAAGCGGACAGAGTGACGATTTGTGCGTCATTTTCCAAAAAAATTGGCTGAATGGCAAAAATGTCGTGGCGCTTGTCCCTTGTCCTGATGAAAATGGATCGCACTGAGAAAGCAAAAGCCGGTCGGCAATGCTGGTAAGCAACTGTTCATCGTGGAATAATCATCGGCCTATGAAGGGAAAGACAACCGTTCTACCAACATGGACTCGTTACAACGGTCATCCCCTGCCGTTGTTTACACGCTTGTCCGCCCTGTCTTTTAGCCTGCTTTATGCGGGCATATTGTTGTTTCCTCTACCCGGCTTATCGGCGGATGACAACAAAGCCCAGCTGAAATCTATCCAGCAAGAAATTGCCGAAAAAGAAAAAAGCGTAAAAGCCCAAAAGGTTCAGCGCAGCCAGTTACTTAATCAGCTACAAAGTCAGGAAAAGATCATTGCTCAGGCAAGTCGACAGCTACGGGAAACCCGTAACAGCCTGTCGGCCCTGAAGGGTGAGATTACCCAGGTCACCGCCTCGGTTTCCCGTCTTGAAAAGCAGCAGGCCCAGCAGGAAAAGCTGCTTGCTGAACAGCTGGACGCCGCCTTTCGCCAGGGGCAGCACAAAGGTTTGCAACTTCTGTTAGGCGGTGAAGAGAGTCAGCGTAGCGAACGTATCCTCGCCTACTTTGGCTATCTGAACACCGCACGTCAGGAAAATATCACCGCCCTGCAAACCACCCGTCAGGAATTAGCCCAACAGCGCGCCTCGCTGGAACAAAAGCAACAACAGCAGAAAACGCTGTTAACCCAGCAGCAAGAACAACAAGACAAACTCCAGCAAGCCAGCGCCGCGCGTAAAAAAACGCTCACGTCCCTGGAAAGCGCCCTGCAGAAGGATCAGGCTGACCTGGTTGAGATGCGCCAGAACGAAAGCCGCCTGCAAGATAAAATCGCTCGTGCCGAGCGAGAAGCCCGTGAACGCGCCGCCCGTGAGGCACGTGAGGCAGAAAAAGTGCGTCAGCGTCAGGTGCAGGCGAAAGCGAAAGGCTCCAGTTATCAGCCAACACAAAGCGAGCGCGAGCTGATGGCGCGAACGGGCGGACTGGGACGGCCCAACGGTCAGGATATCTGGCCGGTACGCGGACGCGTCGAACATCGGTTCGGTGAGGAACTGCAAGGCGAATTACGCTGGAAAGGCCTGGTCATTGCGGCTCCGGAAGGCACTGAGGTCAAAGCCATTGCCGATGGTCGTGTGTTGATGGCCGACTGGTTGCAGGGCTATGGTCTGGTCGTAGTTATCGAGCATGGTAAAGGAGATATGAGTCTGTATGGCTATAACCAAAGCGCCCTCGTCAGCGTAGGTGCCCAGGTGAAGGCCGGTCAGCCCATTGCGCTGGTGGGCACCAGCGGTGGTCGCGGCACGCCTTCGCTCTATTTTGAAATCCGACGTCAGGGTAAAGCGGTCAATCCAGTTCCGTGGTTGGGAAAATAAGTGTTAGTTCATCGTTACCAGATTACCGCCTTGCTGTGCGGACTGTTGCTCAGTTTCGCGTCCCAGGCCGCTAAGCTCGCCATCGTCATTGATGATTTCGGCTATCGACCCACGGAAGAAAATAAAGTGCTGCAAATGCCGCAGGCGATCTCTGTCGCGGTGCTTCCTGATGCGCCCTATGCACGTCAGATGGCCATCAAAGCGCATCAGGGCGGCCGTGAAGTTCTGATTCACCTGCCTATGGCGCCGTTAAGTAAGCAACCGCTTGAGAAAAACACCTTAACGCCTGAAATGAGCCGCGCGGAAATCGATCGCATCATCCGTAGTGCGGTCAACAATGTCCCCTATGCAGTGGGGCTGAATAACCATATGGGCAGCAAAATGACATCGAGCCTGCCGGGTATGCAAAAAGTCATGCAGGCGCTGAATCAGTACAATCTGTACTTTCTCGACAGCATGACGATTGGTAACAGTCAGTCACTGCAGGCCGCACAGGGAACGCACGTCAGGGTGCTTAAGCGTCGCGTATTTTTAGATGACAGTCAGGATATCAATGCGATTCGACAGCAGTTCAACCGGGCAGTCAGTCTGGCCCAGCGTGATGGCTACGCGATTGCGATCGGTCATCCGCATCCCAATACCGTGCGGGTGCTGCAACAAATGTTGCCCTCGCTGCCCGCAGATATCACCCTGGTGACGCCGGGTCAGTTATTGAATGAACCGCTACGCAACGGCAACGCATCGCCAGCCAAAATCACACCACACAGCAAGCCACTTCAGGGCTTCCTGCCGCCTGGTGAATGTAAAGTGAAGCAGCCGCTGGCACCAGTTCCGGCTAGCCGTGCGCTGAGCGTTATTGGTGAAAGCATTACAGAAAGTCCGCTTTATCATCGTATTGATGAACTGTTCTAAAACACTCAGCACCAGGCATTAAACCTGGTGCTGAGCAATTACATTACGCAGACAAACGTTATCTTTCTTACTCGCTACTCGGGCGATCAAGGCGATGTCCAGTCCAGAATCACCTTTCCAGACTGCCCCGAGCGCATTTCATCAAAACCCTGCTGGAAGTCATCAATCGGGTAACGGTGAGTGATAATCGGGGTGAGATCCAAACCTGACTGAATCAGCGCGGCCATCTTATACCAGGTTTCGAACATCTCACGCCCATATATGCCCTTGATAAACAGTCCTTTAAAGATCACCAGATTCCAGTCAATAGCCATTTCTCCCGGAGGAATGCCCAGTAAGGCCAACCGCCCACCGTGATTCATCACCTCAAGCAAGGTTCGGAAAGCGGGCGGTGCACCTGACATTTCTAATCCCACGTCAAAGCCTTCTTTCATGTCCAGCGCATGCATGACTTCACGCAGATCTTCTCTGGCGACATTGACCGCGCAGGTCACGCCCATCTTGCGGGCCAGTTCAAGCCGGTAGTCATTAATGTCCGTGATCACGACATTCCGCGCACCGACATGGCGGCACACCGCAGCCGCCATAATACCAATAGGGCCGGCACCGGAAATGAGTACGTCTTCACCGACCAGGTCGAAGGATAAGGCGGTATGTACCGCGTTGCCGAAGGGATCAAAAATCGCTGCCAGCTCGTCGGAAATATTGTCGGGAATTTTGAATGCATTAAAGGCGGGAATAACCAGATACTCTGCAAAGCATCCCTGGCGGTTAACGCCAACGCCTTGGGTATTTCGACAGAGATGGGTACGGCCTGCGCGGCAGTTTCGGCAGTGCCCACAGGTGATATGCCCCTCGCCCGAAACCCGATCGCCTATGTTAAACCCTTTAACCTCCTGACCAATAGCCACCACTTCACCGACATATTCGTGGCCGACAATCATGGGGACCGGGATGGTTTTACGCGACCAGTCGTCCCAGTTGTAAATATGTACGTCTGTCCCACAGATGGCGGTTTTACGAATTTTTATCAGCAGATCGTTGTGACCCGGCTCGGGAACTGGCGCATCAGTCACCATCCAGATGCCCTGCTCTTTTTTCAACTTAGCCAGTGCTTTCATGGTTAATCCTCAGGCAATGACGCCAAGTTGTTTACCAATGCGCGTGAAAGCTGCCACCGCCGTTTCGAGTTGCTGCTGGCTGTGCGCTGCTGAAATTTGGGTTCGGATGCGTGCCTGACCTTTTGGCACAACCGGATAGAAAAACCCGGTGACATAGATGCCTTCCTGTTGTAACAACTGAGCAAATTCCTGCGCGACGCTGGCTTCTCCCAACATGACCGGAATGATGGCATGATCGGCGCCGGCCAGCGTAAAACCTGCCGATGTCATTTTTTCGCGGAAGAAACGTGCGTTGTCCCACAAGCGCTGACGCAAACCGTCGCCTTCGCTTAATAAATCCAGCACGCGAAGAGAAGCCGCGACAATTGCCGGTGCCAGCGAGTTAGAGAACAGATAAGGCCGTGAGCGCTGACGCAGCCATTCCACCACCTCTGCTTTGGCAGCAGTGTAACCGCCGGATGCGCCGCCCAGCGCCTTGCCCAGCGTGCCGGTGATAATGTCGACCCGGCCCATGACGTCGCAATACTCATGCGTTCCGCGACCGGTACTTCCGACAAAGCCAACCGCATGGGAATCATCGACCATGACAAGTGCGGAATAGTCGTCAGCAAGATCGCAAATGGCGTTCAGATTGGCGATCACGCCGTCCATCGAGAACACGCCGTCCGTGGCAATCATAATGGTCTTCGCCCCGTTATCCCTGGCTTCCTTCAGGCGGTCGCGCAGTTGCGCCATATCATTGTTAGCGTAACGATAGCGCTGTGCTTTACACAGGCGTACACCATCAATAATCGATGCATGATTGAGTGCATCAGAGATGATGGCATCTTCCGCGCCCAGTAAGGTTTCAAACAGCCCGCCGTTGGCGTCAAAACAGGAGGAGTAAAGAATGGCGTCCTCCATTCCCAGAAAATCGGCGAGCTTTTTTTCCAGCTGTTTGTGTATATCCTGGGTACCGCAGATAAAACGCACGGATGCCATGCCAAAACCGTGCGAATCCATGCCCTCTTTGGCTGCCTGAATTAAGGCTGGGTGGTTGGCCAAACCCAGGTAGTTATTCGCGCAAAAGTTAATTACGGGACGCTCAGGCCCGACCTCAATTTCTGCCTGCTGTGCGGAGGTAATAATACGTTCTTTTTTGAATAAACCTTCACGCTGGGCGGCGTCGAGTTGCTGCCGGATATGTTGGTAAAAATGCGCTGGCATTATCCTGCTCCTGATAAGGTGGAAATCTGGCAAATATTACTGAACATATCGCCTTTCTACGCTTAATCGACCAAAAGAATGTTAATTTTGCAGCATAGTTCACGCCATTCTGTCGGATGTGCAGGACCTTACAGAGTCATCTGGCTGTCTGGAGCGGGATGAAATGTTATGATGTAGGCATTACGTGTGAAATGTCCCGTTTCAACTCAAAACTTTAAAGGTAACAGTATGATTATCGTAACCGGTGGCGCAGGAATGATCGGCAGCAATATTGTCAAAACGCTGAACGATCGCGGTCACAACGACATTCTGGTCGTGGATAACCTTAAAGATGGCACCAAGTTCGTGAATCTGGCCGATCTGGATATCGCTGATTACATGGATAAAGAAGAATTCCTGACCTATATCATGTCAGGTGAAGATCTTGGTCCGATTGAAGCCGTTTTTCACGAAGGTGCCTGCTCAGCCACCACCGAGTGGGACGGTAAGTACATGATGGATAATAACTATCAGTACTCTAAAGATCTGCTGCACTTCTGTCTTGAGCGTGAAATTCCGTTCCTTTACGCTTCTTCTGCCGCCACCTATGGTGGACGCAATGAGAATTTCATTGAAGAGCGCCAGTACGAACAGCCACTGAATGTCTACGGCTATTCAAAAATGCTGTTCGACCACTACGTGCGTCAGATCCTGCCTGAAGCCTCCTCGCCGGTATGCGGCTTTCGCTACTTTAACGTTTACGGCCCGCGTGAAAGCCATAAAGGCAGCATGGCAAGCGTGGCGTTTCATTTAAACACGCAGATTAGCAATGATGAAAATCCAAAGCTGTTTGAAGGCAGCGACGGCTTTAAACGTGATTTTATTCATGTCGATGATGTGGTGTCGGTGAATCTGTGGTGCTGGGAGAATGGGATTTCCGGCATCTATAACTGCGGAACAGGCCGCGCCGAATCCTTCCAGGAAGTGGCAGATGCGGTGCTTAATTTTCACCAGAAAGGCCAGATTGAGTACATTCCTTTCCCTGACAAGCTGAAAGGCCGCTACCAGGCTTACACGCAGGCCGACCTGTCTAATTTACGCGCAGCGGGTTACGACAAACCGTTTAAGACCGTGGCACAGGGCGTTTCTGAATATATGGTTTGGTTAAATCGCAACGTCTAAAGGAATAGATACCGGTAATGAAAATTCTGGTGATCGGCCCGTCGTGGGTCGGCGATATGATGATGTCGCAAAGTCTCTATCGTACCCTCAAGGCCGAACATCCTGACGCAGTGATTGATGTGATGGCACCTGCGTGGTGCCGTCCTTTACTTTCACGGATGCCTGAAGTGAATCAGGCGCTGGCGATGCCGCTGGGTCATGGCGCGTTAGCGCTTGGCGAGCGCCGTCGGCTGGGCAAATCGCTCCAGGCCAGCCATTATGACCGCGCTTATGTTTTACCCAACTCTTTTAAATCAGCGCTGGTTCCCTTTTTTGCCGGGATCAAGCGCCGTATTGGCTGGCGCGGAGAAATGCGTTACGGCCTGTTAAACGATTGTCGGGTACTGGATAAAGCCGCGTTTCCGCTGATGGTTGAGCGCTATGTGGCTCTGGCTTATGACTCACCAGTCCGCTCAGCGCGGGAACTGCCGCAACCCCTGCTAACGCCTCAGCTACAGGTCAGTGAACAGGAAAAAAGTGAGACGTCCGCGCAGTTTCAGCTGACTCCCGAGCGGCCGACGATTGGTTTTTGTCCCGGTGCAGAGTTTGGGCCGGCAAAACGCTGGCCGCATTTTCACTATGCGACGCTTGCCCAGCAGTTAATCAGTGAGGGTTATCAGATTCTGCTGTTTGGCTCGGCTAAAGATCATTCCACCGGTGAAGAAATCCTGTCTTCGCTACCGGAAGCGAGCCGTGCACATTGCCGCAATCTGGCTGGCGAAACGCAGCTGGAACAGGCTGTTATTCTGCTGGCTCAGTGCCACGCAGTGGTCAGTAATGATTCGGGCCTGATGCATATTGCCGCAGCGTTAAACCGACCGCTTGTCGCCTTATATGGTCCCAGCAGCCCTGACTTTACGCCACCTCTGTCTGACCGGGCACGTATTCTCCGTTTAATTAGCGGCTATCATCGTGTACGCAAAGGCGATGCCGGGCAGGGCTATCACCAAAGTCTTATCGATATTCAGCCCGCACAGGTTCATGAAACATTGAGCACGTTGTTGCGCGAAGTCCAGGAGGGGACATGCACGTCCTGATCGTCAAAACCTCCTCCATGGGAGACGTCCTGCATACGCTGCCAGCACTCACCGATGCCATGAATGCCCTGCCCGGAATACGCTTTGACTGGGTGGTGGAAGAAAATTTTGCACAAATCCCGACCTGGCATCCGGCAGTGGATAAGGTTCTGCCTGTCGCCATTCGACGCTGGCGTAAACACTGGTTTGGCAGCCTGCAGCGTGAAGAGCGCGTGCGTTTCAAGCGTGAGCTTCAGTCTCGTGACTACGACATCGTGATCGACGCTCAGGGGCTGATTAAGAGCGCCGCGCTTGTGACTCGTCTGGCTAAAGGCGTTAAGCACGGCCTGGACAATCGTAGTGCGAGAGAACCTTTCGCCAGCTGGTGGTACGACAAAAAACACGAGATCAGCAAGCAACAACATGCAGTCGAGAGGACGCGTGAGCTGTTTGCTAAAAGTCTGGGTTACGATAAACCCCCGTCTCAGGGGGATTATGCAATTGCCGGCCATTTTCTGAAGCCCTTATCACAGCATGAGAGCCCTTATCTGGTATTTCTTCATGCCACTACCCGTGATAACAAGCACTGGCCAGAATCTCACTGGCGAGAGTTGATTGAACGTGTCCGGCCAGCGGGCTTGCGTGTAAAGCTGCCGTGGGGCGCTGAACATGAACATCAGCGTGCGCTGCGTCTGGCTGAAGGTTTTGAGCACGTAGAAGTCTTGCCTAAGCTTTCTCTTGAAGCCGTAGCACAGCAGTTGGCAGGCGCAGATGCCGTAGTGTCGGTAGATACAGGGCTGAGCCATCTGACCGCCGCGCTGGACAGGCCCAATATCACGTTATATGGCCCCACCGATCCGGGTTTGATTGGGGGTTATGGGCAAAATCAGTTCGTACTCAAATCCACTGATAACAATCTTAACAGTATTACTCCAGAGAAGGTGTCAAACGCGCTCGGTCCGTTACTCGACAAATAAAAAACGAGCAGAGTCAATCTGCTCGTTTTGTCTTCTATGCCTGTCTTTTAATTAACAGATAGACAGGTACCCCCAGCATAAGCACTATTGCACAGCGTAAATCAATAAATAAAGTGTCAGTCAGGCCATAAATAAAATTAGGCGTTAAGAGCAAAATGACGCCGGCAATACTTTCATTATTTTTTATGAAAATATAGGCCAGTGAAAAAAAGAATGATGCCAGTAGCAAAGCGCCCCAAATACCCCTTAAGCTAAGGCTATCAATGAATTCATTATGCATATGAAAATCTATTGCACGTAATGCTTCAGGATTTTTATGTTCATATTGATCAATATAATTTTTAATCTCAATATAACGCTGATCTGCACTTTGACCCATTGGGTGTTTTGCAAAAGCATACAGTCCTGCTTTCCATAAACTAAATCTCGCACCAAGAGAAGTATTTCCATTATTGGCGTTATAATCTTTAATCTCACTTGATGTAGAGACAATTCTTTCGAAAGCATTGTAAAACGGCTTATGATTAATAAAAAAAGTGATCGCAATGATTGCAACCATCAGTAAGATAATGTTCCTGTTAATAAGTTTTGACTGAGCCAAAAAAACAAAAACCAATATTGGGTAGGTTAGTATAACAGACCGCGTCTCAGTAAGTAACAGCACATAAAACCCAAGAAGAATGACTAAGACATTCAATAAAAATGAAAACTTTGTTTTTAAAGTCGAAGTAACATATATAGCCGCAAAAGCCTGAATAGCATAGACATAGGCTACAGTAGTCGCAACAGTTTTGATTTCCAGTCGGACACCCGGGTTTTGGTAATGAATGAGAATCCCTTGCACGGAAACATATAAAAAACCTACAAGAATCAAAATCTTGGAAAACAAAAAACCATTCTTTGAGATATATTCTTTCTGTTGCGCAAGGTAGTAAATGATAACGCTCGCCATCAATATGCGAATCGCTACGTAATAATAGTTTTCATCAACTGAAAACATTACAATTGAATGGAAAAACTTAGCATGCAAGATAAGTCCTAAAGCGAGGAAGGCACTCGTCAGCGAAAAATAAAAGACGCTATCTGTCTTTAAATTCCGTCTGTTAAAAAAAATATCAAAAAATGATATTATGAATGCCATAAAAAGTGCATTGCGACAGACTGTTGACGCATTCAATGCAGTTGAAAAAGATACACAACTTAGTGCGAGTACTATTGCTGGCACTTTAAATTTTATCGTCATTTCATTTTTACCTGGGTAAGAAAATCTTCGATGTTCTTAATCATATCGTTTCTGTCAGACAGGATCATATTCCTTTGCTCAATCCCCTCCAGAAAACGCAAATAGTTTCCTTTTTGTAATATTCCTTCAATTGCATCTGCACCATCAAGATAAGAAACGATCATGGGTTTGGTAATTTTTTTATTTACAGGATCATATACAAACTTTCTTTCAACATCAGCAGGGTAGCCTGTCTGGCTAATATAGTCTTGTATGCTCAGCGTCGGTTTGATACCTATTCCGGTTACCTCATGTATATTCACTTCTGGTTGTCCGTCAACGACAGAATAAATACAGGGGACTTTATGCAACTGTGCATCAAGACAGGACAAACCAAAACTTTCTGCAACAGACAGACTCATATAGAGGTGAATAGAATCATAAAAATCACCTAAATCCTCCTGATAACCAAGGAAGCTGACATGTTTTTCTAGTCCTCTTTCTTTGACCAAAGCTCTCAAGTGCGTTTCTTCTGGCCCTTTTCCGGCAATCAAAAGACGGGCATTGATATCGCGTTTGAGTAGCTCAGCCACCATAAGTACAGAGACAGCAATCCCTTTTACACCAGCCAGTCGCGAAGCAGTCCCCAGAATTAACTCATGCTTTGACGGAGGTGTTTTGAGCCTCATATTGGCTTTAGGGACAGGTAATGTATTGGGAATAATTTTTACAGGCACACTTATCGATAATCGCATCTGCATCATCGCTTTCGATGCTTTGCTGGGAGCAATAGCGGCATCAATGTAATTTATAAATTCACGCGTGCGTTGATTATTATCGAATACCCATGACGAACCATGGTCATAATAAACGGTTTTAACGTCACGCGGCTTACCTGATAAGCGAGGTATAAGATCCCATACCACCAACACATCCGCTCCTTCTCTTTCAATTCGTTTTTTAAGGACAACTGGTCTTAAAAAAGGAGGGAATTTTATTTTAGCAAAAGGGAAAATCTTATTTACAAATTGAATGTCATGACCGACCAAAGATTGCTTGATGCTCGGGTCTACATTGTTACTTATGCAAAATATTTTATTTTGTAAATTGCTCTCGCTAATAAATTGCAAAAAGATTTTTTCAGCCCCACCCATTTTATCCAGGTTGATAATATGAATCACCTTCATAACATTATTCCCTACTATTTATTGCGTTCGATGTTGTCATAAAGGCTTTAAGACATCGAAATAATCTTCAAATGTATCTATAACCTGATCTACAGAAATGGACTTCATCGCACCATCACCTAATGTCTCGGCCTTCAGGGCAGACTGGACGCCCAGGATGGCATGGTGGATATTCAGATCTTGATAAGGCCCACTAAACACAGGCTGAGCCGTCGCAAACAGACTGAGCGTTGGTACTTTCAGTGCGATCGCGACGTGAAAAGGTCCAGTATCGCCTGTCAGTAAAGCATCAAACTGATTTATTGTTTCAACAAGTTGTGGCAGTGAAGTTTTACCAATCGTATTGACCACACGATGATGCAATTGAGGGCTCAGTTGTGCCATAAACTGCTGTCCTAAAACCACTTCTCCCGGACCACCGATTAAAACAATATCAAGATCTTCATTATGGGAGAGTGCGCGTTTAGCCACAGCGGCGAAAGAGTCGATGGGCCAGCAACGTTCAGGGGAAGATGCACCTAACTGAAAGCCTAATTTTTTTCTCTCTCGTGTCGTGAAACATTTTGGCGGCAAATGAGGCAACCGCATTTCAACGGCTGAAGTATCACACCCCAGTGGCGCAATAAGCTCCAGTTTGCGCTGTATAAGATGCCCTTTATAACCCACGGTATAGTTAGTCAACCAGCGATCAATTAGAGATTCATCATCATGATAGTTATCGCGGAAGATATAACTGGCACCAGCTAAAACAGCACTCGTATAGTCATAGGGCGCATGTGAATGAAGAATCACGGCCAATTCTGGACGGCCCTTTTTCTGAAGCGCTTTTACAAGGGCAGGCACCTGTTTAACTTTGCTATTCCAGTAGACGACGTCATCCCAGTCGTTTCCACCCGTTAAAAAATCACGAAATTTAGGATGTGCTACAAGTGTGATCCAGGCATCGGGAAAACGTTGCCGCAGGGCTCCTATCGCTGGTGTATTCATCATGAAATCTCCCAGCGCTGTCGTAGAATAAATGACAATATTTTTGAAGTCGTTTGGTTGATTATCTGATAAAAATTCAGCTCTGGAGCCTACCATGCCGTTACGTCGGGTAACTGTGCGTAAATAAAGATTTATTAATTCAAATTTCCAGCGCTTACGCATTATTCACCCTTAAACGTTGCATAATAATCCGCCAAGGTCATACCTGTCGTTTGATGCTGTAGCCAGCTAAATAATTGCTCTAAATCAGCATAAAGTTGTTCAATATCTTTTTCATTTTTGAACGTGGGGCTCCCCCCTGGCATGAACTCTGAAGAATGGAGCATAAACTCAACATAGTCTGCGCCTTCGGCGATAGACTGATTGACGACTTTTTTCATCTGTTCGAGATTGCCACCTACTGGCCTTAACCAGTTCACGGATGAAACAGGATGCTTGCCACGCAGCTTTTTCACGCCCATTTTGATGCTGTTGATAACAGGCGAATATTTATATTGAATGCTCATAGGAACCTCGAGCAATGTCGATTGGCCACTTTTAGCAATGTCATCAGGATCAATAAGATAAGCACGACGTGGAAAGTTAACGTAGTCACTGCCCCCCTTCCCGGCTGGGTTGCCCATCGAGCTGCTCCAGTTAACACGAGGTGTTACTGAGCAATCAACCTGATAACCGAATTCCGTCAACAAACTGGCATAATATTCGTTAAATGCCCAGCGCCCGGCGCGATGGCTGAGCATTTTAGTTTGAAAGGTATCCTCAAGAAGCTGAGTCATGTACTTAACTTTCTCCCTGATAACTGCATGAGGATATTCGATTAAGTATGGCTTATGCCGCCAGTCGTCGCCGGTGAGGTCATGCAGAGGTGGACTATTCCACGCATGGAGATGCATCCCAACTTCACCCTGGCCACGCGCAATAACATCCTTTGCAAATTCAACGTAGACAGGATCGACGGCCATTTCATAGTTAGTCAACCAGGTAGGTTTAAAGCCATATTTCTCGCATAAAGACTGAAATCGCGGCAGGAAAATCGCATTTCGTGTAGTGATGCTGTCATGATTCTCCCAAAGATTATCGCCTTCAGTATCGATAGTAATGAGAAATGCAAGTCTTGACATAATGGCTTTAATCCCAAAAAAATGAATAGCTATGTTACGCACCAGACCTCATCTGCGCAAATTCATTTAGTTACCATGAATTATAAAAACTTTAATCATAGCAATGACATAGATACTAGATTAAGATTTTGATAACAATTTTAGGACTCGGGCAGGCATTATCATGACAAGACATATTCTTTTTATCATTGATGGCTTACCGGGTGGTGGCGCTGAAAACGTGACGTTAACCCTGGCTGAGGGCATCGCGCATCGCGGTTATCCGGTCACACTGATATCGCTTAGTAAGAAACTAGACTACACCATTCCCGGCAATATTGACTACCGAGTGTGTCACGATAATGGTACAGGTCCGCTTCGCAAGTTAACTGAACTCTCACGCCGGGCACGCCAGCTTGATGACAGGCTTGAACTACTTTTTGCTGAAAAAGGGCCACCCGCGCTTGTCATTTCAAGCTTGCATAAAACCGATCGTATTGTTGTCAGGTCTCGCCTGTTACAGGAATGTAATGTCTGGCACTGTATCCATGGTATTTTTTCCCGTTCGTACCTTGGTAATAAAAATGCGTTTTCTCGTTATTTAAAAAAATACAAAATTCAACGCACCTATCACCAACGCAATATTGTGACGGTTTCTGAAGCGGTAGGGGAGGACATGATCAATAATGTGGGCGTCAGGCCTGCCAAGAGGTTGACCATTTATAACCCTTTTGATTTTGATAAAATCAAACAACGTTCGATGGGACACAATCCCTTTGCAGGTGAAAACTACATTCTGCATATTGGCCGTCTTCATCAGGTTAAGCGACAGGACCGTCTTCTTGAAGCATTTGCTATGGCTGACATTCCCACCAAACTCATTATCCTCGGTCAGGGAGAGAAGTCGGTTACGGAACAACTTAACGCGCTTATTGTCAGACTTAACCTGCAGGATAAGGTGGTGTTGGGCGGGTTTATGTCCAATCCTATACCCGTACTAAAAGATGCGCGTTTATTTGTGTTGAGTTCGGACAGTGAGGGCTTGCCTACAGTATTGATCGAATCACTGGTTTGTGAGACACCTGTTGTCAGCACCGCTTGTCCTGGAGGGGTGAAAGAAATCATGGTGGGTGAACTGGCCAGCTATCAGTCTGCACTTGATGCCTCTTCATTAGCCACTAAAATCCGCCATGGCTGGCAGTCTCCGCCTGACATTACGCCTGCAATGTATGCTAAATTTGACATCAATCTTATCATCGAACGTTATCTCAGCCTGATGGCCGATAAAAATAGCGACTCGAAATAACAAGGAACGATATGGCTATCCTGGTTACCGGCGGCGCCGGTTATATCGGTTCACATACTGTGCTGACCCTTCTGGAGGCAGGTCACGAAGTTGTCGTCATAGACAATCTTTGCAATGCATCTTCAGAGTCAATTAATCGTGTGGAAGCCCTTAGTGGTAAATCGCTGGCTTTTTATCAAGCCGATGTACGCGATGTAGATCAGGTCAGAGCCATTTTTTCTCGTCATGCTATCTCATCGGTTATTCACTTTGCCGCGCTAAAGTCCGTTGGTGAGTCGGTGTGTAAACCGCTGGAATACTACGACAATAATTTAAAAAGCACGATGGTTCTTGTGGCGGAAATGCGCCGGGCGGGCGTCAATAATTTAATATTCAGCTCATCTGCCACCGTTTACGGCCAACCAGAATGTATACCTTTGCGAGAGGATGCACGCATCGGTGGCACGACTAATCCGTATGGCACAACTAAATTAATGATTGAACAGATATTGCAGGATTACTCGCGAGCCTGTCCCGATTTCTCTGTGATTATTTTGCGTTATTTTAATCCGGTGGGGGCACATCCATCCGGTATGATCGGCGAAAATCCCAATGGTGTTCCGGCAAATCTCGTACCTTATCTTACGCAGGTCGCCGTCGGTAAGCTGGAAAAATTATTGATCTACGGCAATGATTACCCCACCAAAGACGGAACCGGAGTCCGGGACTATATTCACGTAATGGATGTTGCTGAAGGCCACCTCAAAGCACTCGATGCGGTTAACTGCCGACAAGGTGTAAGCATATACAATCTCGGCACCGGTATCGGCTATTCTGTTCAGGATATCCTGCGTGCGTTTGAAAAGGTTATCGGGCGACCAGTACCACATGAGATTGTTTCCAGACGAGACGGCGATATTGGTGAGTGTTGGTCAGATCCTTCGCTGGCAAAACAACAGCTTGGCTGGCAGGCAAGGCGCAATCTGGACGATATGGTAAAAGATGCCTGGCGCTGGCAATTAAGTCACCCTGAGGGGTTTAAATCCTGAGCTGGACAAAACATGTTATCCAGCCGTTTTTCGTTAGATGGACTCAAGTCGTTGCCAGGCCAGCCAGGCCTGGTCGACACTGATATCCGTGCTCTCCCCAGAGTCAGTCTGAAGAATTTCATGTTTTCCTGACCATGGGTGCCAAAGTGCAGCATCCGTATCGCCGAAAAACACCACCTGCTTTTTATGCAGTGCTGCTGCGATGTGCATTTGTCCACCATCACTGCACAGTATTTGTTTACAACAGTTAAAGCCTGCCATAAGTTCACGAATCGTTGCTGTTGGATATGCAGCAACGCGTTCTGAATTTACTTTAGTTAACAATGCCTCTACGCGAGCCTGATCGCCAGGATCGTTGGGATCCAGCGTTCCCTGAGGTGACCAAAAAATTAAAATGTGTGCATCCGATTCATCTAACAATTTTTCGATTAATTGCGCATAGCTTTCCAACGACCAGCGACGCTTGGCCGAACGACTACTAATGTGAATGCCATAAAAACTTTGTCCCCGAGGAAAAAAAACCTTGATACGTTGTTCTGCTTCTTTTTTTTCTGTATTCGTTAAATAAATTCGCACATCAGGAACGACAAGACGTAACGACGTCAATGCGGTGAGATAACTAAACGTTTGTTCAACCTGATGCTGGCCTGAAAAATCGCCCTTGTCGAAACATTTTGTCAGACCATCGCCTTTTTCACCTGCGCCAATGATATGTTGTGCGCCCGCCATACGCGCGAGGCGAAGGCTGTATTTACAGGGAACCGGATTAGCCAGTACCGCCGCATCAAACTTCGTTTTACGTAAAGCCCAAAAGATCTTTAAACGGTGCCAGTAAACGCCAATTGCGGTCTCGTTCTTGCCACGGTGCTTGGCTTTCTTATAGACATGAAGCGCATCGACATGGGGGTTATGCAGTATCACATCCTGCGCCACTTTATTTACCAACAGCGTCAGTTTAGCTTCAGGAAAGGCTGTCTTTATGCCTTCCAGTAACGGTGTGGTACAAACCATATCACCAATGTTGTCGCGCCTGATGACGAGGATATTTTTCATACAATACTCGGTTTAGGGATACCTGTCCTGGCTGTAAAGCACCCGGCATTGAGAGTGGCGAAAAAATAAATTTCTGCTACACAGACTATTTGACCCGTAATGCAAAAAAAGTTCTGAGCGCTTGAGTAATAATTTTGTTAAAAATTTGCTCCATTTTCATTTGAACTCATAATGCTGTGTCACAGAATTTGCCTTTATTATCAATAATCACACCAATGTTTAACGCTGGTGTGATGTTTGAGACATTTATTCAGTCTTTACTGGCTCAGACGCTGACATCTCTGGAAATCATCCTTGTCGATGATGGATCGACTGACGGCTCGGGTGAGAGAGCGGATGACTACGCACAACGTCATCCTCATATCCGGGTCATTCACCAACCTAATGGTGGTGTATCACGTGCACGCAATGCCGGGCTGGCTGTCGCATCCGGTAAGTACGTAACCTTTCCAGACGCTGATGACACCATGAAGCCAGAGATGTATCAGACACTGGTCGATATGGCAGAGGCAGACGATCTCGATGTGGCGCAATGCAATGCCGAATGGTTTTTCCAGGCTAGCAATGAAACCCAGCCGTTGATACCGCCTGAACGACTCTCAAGTACATCCGTCCTTAGCGGCCCTGAGTGGCTTAACAAGGCGCTGAAGACTCATCGCTATAAACATGTTGTCTGGCTCGGTATTTACCGACGCGAACTGATTGAAAAACTGAAGCTAAATTTTGAACCCGGCCTGCATCATCAGGATATTCCGTGGACCACAGAGTTCATGCTGAATGTAAAACGCGCGCGCTATACCGATAAACAGCTGTATCGCTACTATCTGCACGATGCTTCAATCAGCAACCGCAAGCGAACCGGCCTGCGTAACGTTGAATATCAGCGTCACTATCTGAAAATTGCGCAAATGCTGGAGTCAATTAACAGCAGCTATCGCCATAAGGTAAAAATTTATCCGGCCTTTCACTATCAGATTACTTACGAAGCCCTGAGCGTCTGTCACAGTATCCGACGCGAACCGGACGAATCAGCGCGACAGGCGATGATTGCCGATATCTTCGCGACCCAGACACACACGCGTATGCTGCGTAATGCGCGCGGTGTAAAACAGTGGTATCACCTGCTGCTATGGCTGGGTCGAATTTATTACTGGCGCAGGAAATAAGCGGCGTCACTTGCTTTAACCTCAAAAGGGTTTGCCCTACAATCGGCTCACTGAATTCTGAGAGCATTTGAGTATGACAAGCCCGATTCCAGTCCAGTTTGCACCCAAAAAAATTCTGTTAATCAAACTACGCCATCACGGCGACATGCTGCTGACTACGCCTGTCATCAATGCTTTGCATCAGCATTATCCGCAGGCCAGCATTGATGTCCTGCTCTACAAAGAAACCCGGCCCATGCTGGAAGCACATCCTTCTGTCCGTCATCTGCACATCATCGATCGAAACTGGAAAAAGGAAGGTGGCTGGCAGACGTTTCGCCATGAAGTCGCACTGGTCTCCGCAGTGCGAGCCTGTCATTACGATTTGGTGATTAATCTTGCCGATCAGTGGCGCAGTGCCATTCTCACCGGACTGTCTGGCGCGCCGGTACGCATTGGATTCGCGTTTAAAAAGCGTGATAACGCCTTCTGGCGCGGGTGCCACAATCATTTGGTTACCACAGAAAATCATGAGCGCTTACATACGGTTGAACAGAATCTTTCCGCTCTGTCACCGCTGCAGATTTCAGCCAACGGTGCCAGAGCCTCGATGCACTTCAGCCCGGACGATGCGTTAAAAGTGCAGAATATGCTGCTTCAGCAGCAGGTGAAGCCCCCTTATATCGTGCTGCAGCCTACCTCTCGCTGGCAGTTCAAATGCTGGGAGGAAGATAAGGTTGCAGCCACTATCGACCAGTTGGCTCAAGCCGACCGCAAAGTCATCCTGACAGCAGGACCAGATGATAGTGAGCTGGCGATGGTTGAGCGGATTCTGGCGCAGTGCCAGTCTCCGCATGTTATCTCGCTGGCAGGCAAACTCTCTCTGCCACAACTGGCTGCACTTATTGCTCGCGCTCAGCTCTTTATCGGCGTTGACTCAGCCCCGATGCACATGGCCGCCGCGCTCGACACGCCCTGCATTGCGCTTTTCGGCCCGACAAAACTGCAGCACTGGCGCCCCTGGGGTGACAACAATCGGGTCATCTGGGCTGGTGACTATGGCCCCCTTCCTTCTCCGGATTCCATTGATACTCGTACCGAACAACGTTACTTGTCCGTTATCCCGGTTGAGGACGTCGTTACCGCAGCAAGGAGCTATCTAAATGAGTAAGTTACGCCTGGCGATTGTCCGGCAGAAATACCGCCCTGATGGCGGGGCCGAACGCTTTATTTCACGCGCGCTGGAAGCCCTGGGTAGCGAAAAACTGGATCTCAATATCATCACCCGAAGCTGGGAAGGAAAGCCCAACCCGGACTGGCACCTGCATATCTGCAATCCAGGTAAACTGGGACGGGTTTCACGTGAACGCGGTTTTGCCCACGCGGCGCGGGCCTGCTGGGAACGTGAAAAGTTCGATATTGTTCAAAGCCATGAGCGTATCGCTGGTTGTGACATCTTTCGGGCAGGCGATGGCGTTCATCGTGTCTGGCTTGAACAACGGGCACGTATTGTTTCGCCCCTGCAGCGTCTTAGCGCCAGCCTCAGCCCATATCATCGCTATGTTCTGCAGGCAGAAGCCGATATGTTTAACTCCCCCGCACTGAAAGCGGTGATATGTAATTCTGAGATGGTAAAAAAAGACATCCTGCGCTGCTTCGCACTGCAGGCTGACAAAATACATGTCATTCACAACGCCATTGATTCAACGCGCTTTCAACCTGCGACAGAGGCCGCCCGCCATGCGGTTCGGACACAGCTGAACCTGCCCGCTAACGCGACTGTTCTGATCTATGTGGGTTCGGGATTTGAACGTAAGGGCCTCAAAGCCGCCATTGAAGCGCTGGCCAAAAGTAACCGCTATCTGATCGTGGTCGGCCAGGACAAACAGGCAAAACGTTATCAGCAGTTAGCCAGTCAGCTTCACTGCAGTGAGCGGCTTCGTTTTGTCGGCGTACAGCAGGATGTGCAGCCCTATTACCATGCTGCTGATGGATTGCTTCTGCCCACCCTTTACGATCCTTTTCCCAACGTGGTGCTGGAAGCCATGGCCTGCGGGTTGCCGGTGATCACCAGCACCGGGTGTGGCGGCGCTGAATTTATTCGCGAAGGTCAGGAAGGGTTTGTTCGTGATGCGCTGGATGTAAAAGGACTCAATCAGGCCATTAATGCCCTTTCTGCTTTAACCGTTGACGGCAGAATGGGCGAAGCAGCAAGACGCAGGATTGAACCTTACACGCCGCAAAACCTGGCACATTCACTGAACAGGCTCTATCAGCAGGTCCTGAGTCGCCACGCATGATGTGGGATGAGTGATTATGCTGTTTCTGATAAGATGCTGTATTCTGACTTTAATCTGCTTTTTTGACGCCAACGTGTCATAACGGTAACTATGACGACCATTTACACCGCATTGCTTTATCTCATTCAGCCACTTATTTGGCTGCGCCTGTGGCTGCGCGGTCGTAAAGCTCCTGCCTACCGTAAACGTTGGGCAGAGCGTTATGGCTATTGCGCCGGAAAAGTGAAGCCTGAAGGCATCGTTTTACACTCGGTTTCCGTGGGCGAAACCCTGGCGGCAGTGCCGTTGGTGCGCGCGCTACGTCATCGCTATCCAACGCTACCTATCACCGTCACAACCATGACGCCAACCGGTTCTGAACGTGCGCTCTCTGCTTTTGGCAAAGATGTGCATCATGTTTATTTGCCTTACGATCTCCCCAACGCCATCAATCGCTTTCTTGATACGGTCAATCCACGCCTGGTGATCATTATGGAAACCGAACTGTGGCCTAACATCATTCGTATCCTGCACCAGCGCCATATTCCCCTGGTGATTGCTAATGCCCGACTTTCCGAACGATCGGCTAAAGGCTATCGCAAGCTTGGCAAGTTCATGCGTAATCTTTTACAAAGTATCACGCTGATCGCCGCACAAAACGCCGAGGACGGTGAGCGGTTTGTGCAACTCGGTCTGAAGCGCTCGCATCTGTCGGTTACCGGCAGCCTGAAGTTTGATATTTCTGTTACGCCCGAGCTGGCCGCAAGAGCAGTAACGCTACGCCGGCAATGGGCGCCCCGTCGCCCTGTCTGGATTGCCACCAGCACTCATGAGGGTGAAGAAGCTATCCTGCTGGATACGCACCGTCGCTTATTACAAACCTTTCCGGATTTGCTGCTGATTCTGGTGCCGCGTCACCCGGAGCGTTTTAACGATGCCCGAGAGCTGACGCAGAAGCGCAACTTCAGTTTTACCCTGCGCAGCAGCGGTGAAATCCCATCCGGCTCAACGCAGGTTGTGATTGGCGACTCGATGGGTGAACTGATGTTGCTGTATGGCATTGCCGATCTGGCCTTTGTTGGCGGCAGCCTGGTTGAGCGCGGTGGTCATAACCCGCTCGAACCCGCCGCTCATGCTATTCCTGTGCTTATGGGCCCCCATACCTGGAACTTCAAAGATATTTGTAGCAAGCTGCAACAGGCACAGGGGCTGATTACCGTTACTGATGTCGCATCGCTGGTAAAAGAGGTGACGAACCTGCTGCAGGACGATGATTATCGTCGCTACTACGGACGCCATGCCGTAGAAGTGCTGCATCAAAACCAGGGCGCCCTTCAGCGTTTGCTGCAGTTACTTGAACCACACCTGCCGCCACGAGCCCATTAATGACATCCACTCGCCAACGCCTTTCAGTCGTGATGATTGCCAAAAATGAAGCAGAGCTGCTGCCCGACTGTCTTGCATCAGTGAGCTGGGCCGATGAGATTATCGTGCTGGATTCTGGCAGCACAGACGACACGATGGCGCTGGCCCGGGCAGCAGGCGCGCAGGTTTTTCAGGCGACGGAATGGCAGGGCTACGGCAAACAGCGCCAGCGGGCGCAGAGTTTTGCCAGTTGCGACATGATTTTAATGATCGACGCCGATGAGCGAGTCACGCCAGAGTTACGTCAGGCCATTGAACGGGTGCTCGAGGCCCCGCCAAGCGACACCGTTTACAGCTTCAGCCGCAGTAATCTTTTTTTGGGGCGATTCATGCGCCACAGCGGCTGGTACCCTGATCGAGTGATGCGTCTTTACCCACGTACGTTAAGCTATAACGATAACAGCGTGCATGAGTCACTCAACACCGAAGGCGCCTCCGTGCAGGCCCTCAAAGGCGATTTACAACACCTGACCTGTCGTAACCTGATGGCTTTCCAGCGTAAGCAGCTGGCCTATGCGGAGGCCTGGGCACAGGAACGATTTCAGCGCGGAAAAACCTGCAGCCTGTTTTCGGTCTTCAGTCATGCGCTCGGCGCCTTCGCGAAAACGCTGCTGCTGCGTGCCGGCTTTCTTGATGGTAAACAGGGTTGGCTGCTGGCGGTCGTCAATGCCCAGTACACCTTCAACAAATATGCAGCGCTATGGGCGCTGACACATGCTTCGGCGAAAGGGCGCACATGACCACGAAAGCTATTTATCCAGGCACCTTCGATCCCATCACATTAGGCCACATCGATATTGTGACGCGTGCAGCGCAGATGTTTGACCGGCTGGTCGTAGCCATTGCCGCCAGCCCGAGCAAAAAGCCCTTATTCACGCTTGATGAAAGAGTTGCGCTGGCGCGTCAGGCGACCGCGCATCTGGCGAACGTTGAGGTGACAGGTTTCAGCGATCTGATGGCGAACTTTGCCCGCACTCAGCAGGCAAACATTCTGGTGCGCGGATTACGTGCCGTGTCGGATTTTGAATATGAGACACAGCTGGCGCGTATGAACCGGCATTTGCTGCCGACGCTGGAAAGCGTGTTTTTGATGCCATCGGAAAACTTTTCTTTTATCTCTTCTACCCTGGTAAAAGAAGTGGCGCGGCACGGCGGCGACGTCTCGGCCTTCCTGCCCGCGCCTGTCCACCAGGCTCTGCTGGCAAAACTGCCTTAGTGTTGACAGTTGGGGCACCAGTAAGTACTGCGTTGCCCATGCTTGCCACTGACAATCGGTGTGCCACATGCCCTGCAGGGCTCTCCCGCGCGACCATAAACCTGTAGCTCTTGTGCAAAATAGCCCGGTTTGCCATCACTTTGTAAAAAGTCGCGTAATGTTGTTCCGCCCTGCTCGATTGAGCGCAACAGTACCGCTTTGATGGTATTCGCTAATATCGCCGCATCTTCATGGGAAAGGCTCATTGCGGGTCGATCAGGAATGATCCCTGCCGTAAACAGTGACTCACTTGCATAGATGTTACCCACGCCAACGACAATTTTGTTGTCCATTAGCCACTGCTTAATCACCGTTCGCTTTCCGCGGGATTTTTCAAACAGATAGTCACCACTGAACGCTTCACTCAGCGGCTCTGGGCCGAGGTGTGCCAGTACGCTACTGCCGGCCAGGTCGCTGCTCCACAGCCAGGCGCCAAAACGCCGGGGATCGGTATAGCGCAGGACTTTACCGTTGCTCATGACCAGGTCGACATGATCGTGTTTGGCTGCGGGCAACTCTTCTGAAAGGACACGTAAACTGCCTGACATACCCAGGTGGATAATAATCCAGCCGTGCGGCAATTCGAGTAAAAGGTATTTGGCACGACGTTGAACGCTCAGCACAGGCTGATCGCTTAACGCCAGGATTTCTTGTGACACTGGCCAACGCAAACGCGCGTTGCGCACGACTGCGTGAAGAATTGTCTCACCAACCAGATGTGGCTCAATGCCGCGTCGGCTGGTTTCTACCTCTGGCAACTCTGGCATAACCTCTCCCCTGCGCATTACACAAACAAAAAACCCGGCCTGAGCCGGGTTTTTTGCAGAAAACCAAAATTACTTAATTTTGGCTTCTTTGTAGATCACATGCTGACGTACAACCGGATCGAACTTTTTCAGTTCAAGTTTCTCTGGTTTAGTACGTTTGTTCTTCGTGGTGGTATAGAAGTGACCTGTACCAGCAGAGGAAACCAGCTTGATCTTCTCACGAATACCTTTAGCCATGATTCAGTTCCTTAGTACTCTTAGTACTTCTCACCACGGGCACGCATGTCGGCTAACACCGTATCAATGCCCTTTTTATCAATAATACGCATACCTTTTACAGATACACGCAGAGTAACGAAGCGCTTCTCGCTCTCAACCCAAAAACGGTGTGAGTGCAGGTTCGGAAGGAAACGGCGTTTCGTCGCGTTCATTGCGTGGGAACGGTTGTTACCGGTCACCGGACGCTTTCCAGTTACCTGGCAGACTCGTGACATGTCTATTCTCCAAAAATCAAATCAGCTCGAGCTTTAAAAATTAGGTTTTGGCCGCCTCGTCAGGCTTACAGCCCGCCAGGCGAGTTCCATGGAACCCGCTAAGCTGGCCTAACCGCCAAACCCGAGATTCTCAAAGGTGGCGTAGTATACGCCGCTCGGCCCAAGTGCTCAAGTCCCGAACAGATAAAGATCCCGAATGATCGTGTAAAAATCCGCCACCTGGACCAGATTTTCAGGCTCAGAGCCATCCCCGCTCGGTAAATGAGACCGATTCACCCCGTCCAATCACTAAATGATCGAGCACGCGAATATTGACCAGCCGACAAGCTTCGCAGATTTTAACGGTAATGTCGCGGTCAGCCTGACTCGGCTCGGCTCTTCCTGACGGATGATTGTGTGCGATGATTAACGCTGCGGCGTTAATTTTAAGCGCCTCGCGCACAATTTCGCGCGGATGCACTTCCACACTGTTAATCGAGCCTGAGAACATTTGCCGGGCGGTTATCACCCTGTGTTGATTATCCAGAAACATCACGACGAAAATCTCACGTTCCTGCTCTGCTAACAGCGTTTGCAGATACTGGCGTGTCGCAAGCGGGCTGTCGAGGGTATTTTCACGGGCCAACTGGCTGGCGAAAAACCGTTTAGCCAGCTCAGCAACGGCACGTAGCTGAATTAGCTTAATTTCCCCTGCCCCTTTGATTCCTTTGAAATCCTCCGCACTGGCGTTCACGATGTTGTAAAGCGATCCCAGCTCTTGCAACATCTGCTGCGCCAGCTTCATCACCGGTACGCCTCTTGAACCCGTACGTAAAAAGATGGCCAGCAGTTCTGCATCGCTTAATGCATCTGCGCCCAGTCGCTTGAGTTTTTCCCGTGGTAGAAAATGATCCATTGCTGCTCTCCCTGTCGCCCCCTGTATCATCCTCTGGCAGTTAACACGCGACCAGTGAGCAAATGTGATTCTTCGGCACTTCTCGCAAACGCAGCCTTTGAACAGGTGACGGCAAGGTTTTGTGATAAAATTCGCCCATTCCGCCGTGCCTGTACGGCAACTGAAAACGAGGTCAACTGCATGATGGGATTAGCCGGTAAAAAAGTGCTTTTAGGCGTAAGCGGTGGCATCGCAGCCTATAAAACCCCCGAGCTGGTGCGCCGTCTGCGCGATCGCGGTGCCGATGTGCGCGTGATGATGACCCATGCAGCAAAAGCGTTTATTACGCCCCTCAGCCTCCAGGCCGTATCGGGCTACCCGGTAATGGACGATCTGCTCGACCCGGCAGCCGAGGCCGCCATGGGCCATATTGAGCTGGCCAAATGGGCCGATCTGATTCTGCTGGCGCCCGCATCCGCGGATTTAATCGCGCGCGTGACAGCCGGTATGGCGAACGATTTAGTGACAACCGCCGTGTTGGCTACCGCGTCGCCTGTCGCGATTGTGCCGGCGATGAATCAACAGATGTACCGCGCAGCCATCACGCAAACGAACCTGACGACGCTCCAGGCGCGCGGCGTATTCATCTGGGGGCCTGACAGCGGCAGCCAGGCATGCGGCGATGTCGGGCCGGGCCGCATGCTCGACCCACTGGCTATCGTTGACCATGCGGTTCAGTGGGCCAGCCCCGTCAACGATCTGCAACATCTCAACATTATGATTACCGCCGGCCCGACTCGTGAAGCCCTCGATCCCGTGCGCTACATCAGCAACCACAGCTCAGGAAAAATGGGTTTTGCCATTGCGGCTGCGGCCGCCAGACGCGGTGCCAGCGTCACACTGATTAGTGGCCCGGTTAGCTTAGCAACGCCCGTGGGCGTTAAGCGGGTGGATGTGACGTCGGCACGGGAGATGCAGTCTGCGGTGATGGACGAGATAAATAAACAACATATTTTCATTGCAAGCGCAGCCGTGGCAGACTACCGGGCAGCCGACATTGCGGATGAGAAAATCAAGAAACAGGATGACGATGATAATGTCACCCTGCAGCTCATTAAAAATCCCGATATCGTCGCGGGCGTTGCCGCATTAACGCAGGGCCGGCCTTTTGTGGTTGGATTTGCGGCTGAAACCCAGAATGTGGAAGAATACGCCCGAAAAAAACGCGCGCGTAAAAAGCTGGACCTGATCTGTGCTAACGACGTGTCGAAAGCTGGACAAGGGTTCAATAGCGACACCAATGCTCTTCACCTTTTTTGGCAGGAAGGAGAAAAGACCTTACCGCTCAGCGATAAGTCACTCCTTGGTCAACTTTTAATAGACGAGATTGTCAGCCGTTATGATGAAAAAAATAGACGTTAAAATTCTGGATGCGCGCGTCGGCAAAGATTTTCCATTGCCGACCTATGCGACACCGGGTTCCGCTGGGTTAGATCTTCGTGCCTGTATTGATGACGTGATGGAAATCGCCCCCGGGACTACAACATTAATCCCTACCGGCCTGGCTATCCATATTGCCGATCCGAGCCTTGCTGCTGTCATCCTCCCACGCTCAGGACTGGGCCATAAACATGGCATCGTACTGGGTAACCTGGTGGGGCTTATTGATGCCGATTATCAGGGTCAACTGATGGTATCGGTATGGAATCGGGGTCAGGAAAGCTTTACGCTACAGCCGGGCGACCGCATGGCCCAGCTGGTTTTTGTTCCTGTCGTTCAGGCCGAATTCAATCTGGTAGAAGAGTTTGATGCCAGCTTGCGCGGTGAAGGCGGCTTCGGTCACTCAGGTCGTCAGTAACCAGCACTACCTATTTTCACTTACGCTCATCATTTTATTTCTCATCGCCATAGGTGTTTATCTTGTGGCTGATGCGTAGGTGTTGCCTGTTTATGGTGAAATTCAGGGGTTTTTAAGGGCATGGCAGAAAAAAAAGTCGTAAAGCGGAATCGTCGCGAAGAGATTTTGCAGGCGCTGGCGCAGATGCTTGAGTCCAGCGATGGCAGCCAACGAATCACTACCGCGAAGCTCGCGGCCAACGTCGGTGTTTCGGAAGCGGCGCTGTATCGTCATTTTCCCAGCAAAACACGGATGTTTGACAGCCTGATCGAATTTATTGAAGACAGTCTGATTACCCGCATCAATCTCATTCTTAAAGATGAAAAAGAAACAATGGCGCGCCTGCGTCTTATTGTGCAACTGATTCTGGGGTTTGGTGAGCGTAATCCGGGGTTGACACGTATTTTAACGGGTCACGCGCTGATGTTTGAACAGGATCGTTTACAAGGGCGCATTAACCAGCTGTTTGAGCGCATTGAAGTCCAGCTACGTCAGGTGATGCGTGAGCGGAAAATGCGAGAGGGTGAAGGCTTTCAAACCGATGAAGCATTATTAGCCAGTCAGCTACTGGCTCTGTGTGAAGGATTACTGTCGCGTTACGTTCGCTCGGAGTTCCGCTTTAGTCCCACCGCTGACTTTGACACCCGCTGGCCGCTGATTGCGGCACAGCTGGTGTAACAGGCAGGCGGGCAGCGCCCGCCTGTAATCAGACGCCGTACGCTTTTTGATACGCACGCACCTGCGCTAAATGATCGGCCATATGCGTTTTTTCAGCCAGATAGTCGATCAGGTCGTTGAGCGTGATAATGGCGGTAACCTTGCAGGAATAGTCACGTTCCACTTCCTGAATAGCGGAAAGCTCTCCCCGGCCACGCTCCTGACGATCCAGTGAAATCATGACGCCAGCCAGACTCGCATCATGGGCATTAATGATATCCATCGACTCGCGGATTGCCGTGCCTGCCGTGATAACGTCATCGACCAACATAACTTTACCCTGTAGCGGGCTTCCCACCAGCAGACCGCCCTCACCGTGATCTTTCGCCTCTTTACGGTTAAAGCAGTAAGGCACATCCCGGTCATGATGATCGGCTAAGGCAACCGCTGTCGTGGTCGCAATAGGAATCCCTTTATAAGCGGGCCCGAACAGCAAATCGAAATCCACGCCGCTGTCCACTAACGCCTGCGCATAGAAACGCCCCAGCAGCGCTAAGTCTCGCCCGCTGTTAAACAGACCGGCATTAAAGAAATAGGGACTTTTACGACCAGATTTTAACGTAAACTCACCAAATTTAAGCACCTGCTTATTCAGTGCGAATTCAATAAACTGCCGCTGCCAGGCTTTCATGTCTTACTCCTCAGATAAAAAAAAGGCGACTCTGCGGTCGCCTGTTACTTTATTTTTCCAACGCCGCTTTTTGCGCCTGAATTAACTCTTCGATGCCGCCGCGGGCCAGCGCCAGCAGTGCCAACAACTCTTCATGGCTGAAAGGTTCGCCTTCCGCCGTGCCCTGCACCTCGATCATACGGCCGTCTTCCATCATCACGACGTTCATATCGGTTTCAGCAGCGGAGTCTTCAACATATTCAAGGTCACACAGGGCTTCACCGTTAACGATGCCCACAGATACCGCCGCGACCATCCCTTTCATCGGGTTCGCTTTGAGCTTACCGCTGGCAACCAGTTTGTTTAGTGCATCCGCCAGTGCCACGCAGGCGCCGGTGATAGATGCGGTACGGGTGCCACCATCAGCCTGGATGACGTCGCAATCAAGCGTAATGGTATATTCACCCAGCACTTTAAGATCGACGGCTGCGCGGAGTGAACGGGCGATCAGACGCTGAATTTCCAGCGTGCGGCCGCCCTGTTTGCCCTTCGCGGCTTCACGTGCCATGCGGCTATGCGTTGAACGCGGCAACATGCCATATTCGGCAGTGACCCAGCCCTGTCCCTGTCCTTTGAGGAAGCGCGGAACACCTTCATCCACCGTGGCAGTGCAGAGCACTTTGGTTTCACCGAATTCCACCAGAACGGAACCTTCTGCGTGTTTAGTGTAATTGCGGGTCAATGTGACTGGACGCACCTGATGTGCGCTACGGCCTGCTGGACGCATGGTTATCTCCGGCTTGCAAATGATTGGCTGCGTATTATACGGACTTCCTGGCCCGCTGTCTCTTGCAGTGGGCTGTAAGGCTCAGGATGAAATTCATGTGGGAGTATGGCTAAATGCCCTACCTTTTGCCGCATTTTACGAACAGATTAAACTATGGCCGCTATTTTACATTTCCTGCTGGCGCTGGTGGTGATTTTCGCCCTTGCGCTGTTGGTCAGTCATGACCGTAAACACATTCGTCCGCGCTATATCATTCAGCTCATTATCGTTGAAGCCGCGCTGGGCTGGTTTTTCCTTCATTCTGCCAGTGGACTGGCGCTCGTGGGAGCGGTGGGCAGCTTCTTTGAAACATTACTGGGTTTTGCTGCACAAGGCACAGAGTTTGTTTTTGGCGGCATGAGTCAGCAGGGCCTGGCCTTTATCTTTCTTGGCGTACTTTGCCCGATTGTTTTTATTTCCGCTCTGATTGGTATTTTGCAGCACTGGCGCATTCTGCCGTTGCTAATCCGCCTGGTGGGAACTGTCCTGTCTAAAATCAACGGCATGGGAAAGCTGGAATCTTTTAATGCGGTCAGTACGCTGGTACTGGGTCAGTCTGAAAACTTCATCGCATATAAAGGTATTCTGGCGGATATCCCGCCGAAGCGCCTTTACACCATGGCGGCAACCGCTATGTCTACCGTCTCGCTTTCCATTGTCGGTGCATACATGTCGATGATTGAGGCTCGCTATGTCGTGGCGGCGCTACTGCTCAATATGTTCAGCACCTTTATCATTCTGTCGATTATTAATCCCGGTAAGGAAAGCGAGGAACAGCCTGTAGCCCTGGATAAGTTGCATGAGGAGCAGAGTTTCTTCGAAATGCTGGGAGAGTACATCCTGGCGGGCTTTAAAGTGGCGATGATCATTCTGGCAATGCTGATCGGTTTTATTGCGCTGATCGCGGCCGTCAATGCGCTGTTCGCAGCGCTATTTGGCTACAGTTTCCAGCAGCTCCTGGGCTATGTTTTTTACCCTTTTGCCTGGTTAATCGGCATCCCCGCCGTCGACGCCCTTCAGGCTGGGAGCATTATGGCCACTAAACTGGTGGCCAATGAATTCGTCGCCATGATCGAACTGAAGAAAGTGGCGGCAGGCATGACGCCGCGTGGATTAGGCATCCTGTCGGTATTCCTGGTCTCGTTTGCTAACTTTGCGTCGATTGGTATTGTGGCAGGCGCGATTAAGGGGCTGAACGAACAACAGGGGAACGTCGTCTCCCGATTTGGCTGGAAACTGGTATATGGTTCGACCCTGGTAAGCCTGCTTTCGGCTGCGTTCGCCGGACTGTTTATCTGATCATCTTACGGCGGCCTGGGCCGCCGTTAATGGCATCAGAAACTCACGCAGGAAGGCGAATCGACACGCATGACCGATTCCTGACCAAACTGTTTTTTATACTGCTCGCGTAGTGCTTCGACACGGCTGTTGTTATCGCTGTCAAAGTTATAGATGAGCACCAGCGCTTTGCTTTTCTCACGCGCCAGCTGACCGTTTTCACCCAACCACTGCCCTTGCGCATCATAAACCGAGAGCCCGGCTTTAAAGCGAGGCGTCACTTGTTTATCGATAAAATTCATCCAGTCCAGCGAACTCACGCTACCGCCTTGTGGCTTACTGAGACCAAACCACAATGTGGTTTGCATCATCACCTCACCGCCAGCACATATGGGAACAGGTCGGGTTGATGGCACAGGTGGCGGTGATGGCAAATGACAGCCAGCCAGCAGTAAGGTCAGCATTACAGGAAAGCGTAATACGTGAGACATAAACGGGGTCCTCAACGAGTAAGCCAGTAAACAGCATAAGTGCCTGTTGCTGAAAGCGGAAATAATTTGTTCTCTCATCCTGCTGCTGCTTACACCTGTTATGGTTAGCTTTGCCTCGTTATACTGACTTTAATCTTTCTGAAAATGAGTAACGCTTATGATCCGCAGTATGACCGCCTACGCCCGCCGTGAAGTTAAAGGCGAATGGGGCAGCGCCGCCTGGGAGCTGCGTTCCGTTAACCAACGTTATCTTGAAACCTATATTCGTCTGCCAGAGCAGTTCCGCGGACTGGAGCCGATGATTCGGGAACGCATTCGCCAGCGTCTGACGCGCGGTAAAATCGAATGTAATCTGCGCTTTGATGCCGATCCCGGCGCACAAGGCGAGCTGATGCTGAACGAGTCGCTGGCTAAACAGCTGGTTCAGGCCGCTAACTGGGTGAAGATGCAGAGCGACGAAGGCCAGATCAATCCACTGGATATTTTGCGCTGGCCTGGCGTGATGTCTGCGCCAGAACAGGATCTGGACGCGATTAATACACAGCTGATTCAGGCACTAGATGGCGCACTGGATGATTTCATTGCTGCACGTGAGAGCGAAGGTAGCGCATTGAAATCCCTGATCGAGCAGCGTCTGGAAGCGGTAACGCATGAAGTCAGTAAAGTGCGAGCTCAACTGCCTGATGTCATTAAGTGGCAGCGTGAAAGGCTGATCGCCAAACTGGAGGACGCCGAAGTGCAGTTGGAAAACAACCGCCTGGAGCAGGAACTGGTGATGATGGCGCAACGTGTGGATGTAGCAGAAGAGCTGGATCGCCTGGATGCGCACGTTAAAGAGACGTACAACATTTTGAAGAAAAAAGAAGCCGTCGGACGTCGGCTCGACTTCATGATGCAGGAGTTCAACCGCGAGTCGAACACTCTGGCCTCGAAATCGATTAATGCAGAGATCACCAATTCAGCCATTGAGCTGAAAGTGCTGATTGAACAGATGCGCGAGCAGATCCAGAATATTGAATAATTTTCTCTTGTTTTCCAAAGCTTTTCAATATTTATCAACGCCCTGATTTATCAGGGCTTTTTATTTCCAGCCTGTTTTGTACGTTTCAATTTGTTTCATCCAAGCGGTGAGCACGTCAAAGTATTGAGACCAGGCTATGACAGTAATTTGAGAAAAAGATGAGATTCTCAGCACTTCCCTTTCCCGTATATGAAGTTTATTATTACACTAATCAGCTATAGGTTAAGAGTCAGAAATGAATATCTTGTAATGACAAGGAACTGAGTTTACAGACATGACGATATTTAAAGATTTGGATCTACCTTCACAAGTAAGAGTTTGGTCTGAAAATTAATATCATAAGGAAGTTATTATGTCAGCTATGGTGTTCCCAGCCACACTTTATCAGACTAAGCATCAGTTCAATGACCACAGCTCTGATGATATGCAATGTGGCGATCTTACTGAAAAACAGCTTAGAAGCGACTTAGGTCTTGATGATGTTTCTGATGTCGTTGATCCGTGGACTGGAGAGGAAGTCTCAATATTTAGTTCCTTCCGTAAATCCCAACCAAAATCAAAAACGGTAATTGCTCAAATCCTTTTCGATGAGTTTCTTCGAGTGTCATTGCCTACATATTACTTAGGGCAACATAATTTATTTAATAATCTTGTAAAGCATTTTTATCATGGCAATGGAAAAAGCTATTCCAGCCCTTTTCTTGATAGTGCATATAAAAGTTTGATATTAAACGAACAATCCTCTCCGTTATCTTCGCTAAAAATAATCCAGTCTATGCTCGATAAGGTTGCCATTGATGTAAAAAATGGCTTATCTGATGCCGACAAAGATTCAATAACTAAAGCAATAGGAAATTCAATACTTCCTAAGTTTAACAGATGGGCAGATAGCTTTAATGGATTAGGAATGTCTATACATGACATATATGCCACAAAGATACAACTCACTAAAATTGATATCACTGAGAGTGGTTATGTAGCGAAAGTAACTTTTACGGGACAAGATCATTTTGGTCTCGACAAAACTGACATTATGAATATGAAGTTTCACTATATTAGGGCATTCCGCATCTGGTTTGTGCTCCAACGATGGGAAAAATTTGCATTTAAACCTTTTTTTACAAATATGAAAGCCGAGTTTGAAATTAGTAGCCGGAGGAATGGATGAAAGCCAGAAAAATTATAATATTTATATTAGCAGCTATTATTCTTGTATTCTTCTATTTGAATTTTTTTAATTCCACTAAGGTCCTTGCCGTTCACGGCACTGGCTCTAATAAAGAATTTTTAGTTAAAAACATGCCTTTCAGTGATAGTAGTAAAATTGAGTGGTGGGATAATAATGGAGCTAAAACCCTCTCATCCGCTGAAACTTACTTTGTTTCAATCTGGAAGTTTGACGGAAGATATCAAAAGCTTGCCCCTAAAAATTCAGGTATTTTTCCAGATCATGATACAGATTATTTACTATGCTTCGATGACATGAATACAGAAGAAAATTGTATTGATAAGTCTAATTGGATCATGGACATAACTAAGACAAAGGATGGCTATACCTATTACCGGATAGGAACCGAATCTTACTATCGGAAACCTTCTGGTGAACTCATGAAAGGTGAAAGATCAAAGACAACCATTCAATGACAGATGTAATCTGTAACCTGGCGAGCTGAACAGCTTGCCACTGTTATAAATGGGGAGTTGATTGGGGAGTAAAATGGTAACCCCGTCACAGATCAACTCATTAAGATGATGATAAATAGCATTTATTTTATTTTAATCAACATTCAAATCCAAAATATCGAGTAATAGATAATTTCGCTTTATAGCGTTTACTACGTCACTTCATCATTATCAAGTCCTTGTAATAGCGGACTTTTCACATTGCTGCTCAGCAAATTTAGGCGCGTAAAAAAGGCTCAACAACCTGCTGTAAGCGCACTGGGCGCCCGTTTTACTGATGCTTTCTGGTCAGACAGATAAAATCTGTAACCCTTTAGTGTTAACTTATCATTTTCGGTGCTCCCTTTTTTAACGGAACATGGAATTGATTTTTATCGTCAGTATTATGCAGCCCTCTCGGCAAGGCCTCCTTATTTCTTAAGTAAACCGTCCTCACCGAAGAACCTTCGCTAACCGAATAGTGAGATGTGATAAGCAGGCCGGAAACTAAAACGCGAAGAAGCCCAGACGCACAACAATCCAAGTACGGATAATGAACATGTTTTCATCTGGGTGATACATGACCTGTATGCCGCATTTCAGCCCACCTGCACCCCAATTTTCATACGCATTATTGAAACGGTTATTTTGTGATTTACCGCCCAGTATTCAGGCGGATTTGTTAAAAAAGAGAAAATCTTACTAAGAAAACAAATGCCCATAAGGTAGTGAACTATAATCCACTAAGCTTCTTCCAGAAATCGGCATTAATAAGAGTCTGTAAGTGCTAATCACTCACACTATCGTATAAAATAATTTTTAAAAAATAAAAAAGCACGATCGACTAAAGTTTTATTATTTGGTGCCGTTCTTTGTTTATGAAAATCAACACAGAGTGTGAAGCCATGAAAAAACTAACTTATGTATTTGTCTTAATGGCATTATCATCCTCGTCATTTGCAACTGGCGGCCAAATCACTTTTCGTGGTGCTATTGTGGAGACCGGATGTGATACCCTGATTGTTCATTCTCAGATTAAGCAAAGCTGCACAAGAGGGGGTAAAACCGAAGCTGCCATCCTAGGGTTGAATGACAGCCAGCAATCTTTGCCATTCAAGCTGGGCACGATTCAGTTAAAAAAAGTCGGTAATTACCGCATGATGACTGTGAATTACTACTAGCGCTCCTTTTTTGTACAGCATGTTCTTTCAGGCTATGATGTGACGTACAGGGACAGACGTGTATAGCCTGTGAAGACGCATGTCCTCACTCTCTCCTCTTATGATCTGCCGAAATCACTTATCGCACGGATCATGTCGCTTTTCATCACATCCCGGCGCATACTAGTCCTTAGCCAATTTTTAGAATTTTGCCACTCTGAATGTAAGTTTTTCGAAAAGATTTTAGCTTGTGAGTACAGAACTGTCTTAATTTCCCTACGCTTTCCTTAACGTTCTGGCTTTACAAGAGTATACTTAACGCATTGTTTTTAAATATTTAAAAAATATAACTCCACCCTGTTTTGTTCGTTCAGTAAGCCATTCCATCGATCGTCTTACTCCACAGGATGACGAAAGCTCACTGTGACAGAGGGCACTTTTTGATAAAGTGCTGGTCGTAGTTAGTACAGCCGTACCGCTTGGGAACTTAAGGAATGGGTCTTTTTGCGTTACATCCATCAATCCTTTAAGGTCAATGATGAAAAACACCAGGCAGTTCAGCAGCACACTTTTACACCCGCGTTATTGGTTTACATGGTTCGGTCTAGGCATTCTCTGGCTTCTGGTTCAACTCCCTTATCCTGTTCTGATGAGATTGGGTGCAGGTGCCGGTAAACTTTCCCGTCATTTCCTTCAGCGTCGAGAGCGCATAACCCGTCGTAATATTGAACTCTGCTTTCCTTTTATCAGTGACGAAGAAAAAGAAAGCATGATCGCGGGTAATTTTGCCTCTCTCGGTATGGCACTGGTTGAAACGGGTATTGCCTGGTTCTGGCCTGATCATGCGGTTAAACGTTTATTCAACGTCTCTGGCCTTGCAAACCTCTATTCAGCTCAAAATGAAGGCCGTGGCGTGATGTTAATCGGCATCCATTTTATGTCCTTAGAGCTGGGTGGCCGCATCAGCGGGTTGTGTCAGCCGATGATGGCTATGTACCGTCCGCATAACAACCGCGCGATGGAATACGTACAAACCAAAGGCCGGATGCGTTCCAACAAGGCGATGATTGACCGTCGCGATCTGCGCGGCATGGTGCAGGCACTTAAGCAGGGTGAATCCGTCTGGTTTGCGCCGGACCAGGATTACGGCCCTAAAGGCAGTACATTTGCGCCTCTGTTTGCCGTTGAGAAAGCAGCGACAACGAACGGTACCTATGTTTTATCTCGCCTGGCCAAGCCGGCTATGGTGCCAATCATGCTGATTCGTAATCCCGGCAACGATGGCTATAAACTGATTATTGAACCGATTCTGGAAAACTATCCTCACAAAGATGAATCAGCCGCTGCTGCTTACATGAATAAAGTGATCGAAAGCCAGATTATGCGCGCGCCGGAGCAGTACCTCTGGCTACATCGCCGGTTTAAAACGCGCCCACCGGGTGAAGCGTCTCTTTACGTATAAAGACAAAGCAGGCTCTGGCCTGCTTTACTTTTTCAGGCGGGATTCGTTTTACCGTTACGGCAAACAAGGCAGGTTCAGCCTGAAAGCAGAAACCCCTATCCAGCCCCGCCTTTCCCTGCTTTCTTTGATAACTGCCAAAGGCTATTTTGCCAGTACAGCGGTTGAGTCATTCTTACGCTCCGGTTTTTTATGTTCAGAATGTTTAAGTATTTACCCCTCACGCGCGTAACAAACGTGTTTATGCTTTGCCGCTGCTTAAGCATTTTATAGCGGAAAAATCCTGGCTCACGCTTTCACAGCGTGCCTATGTACAGTGTTTAAAAGCCTTTTTTATTCCACACTCTTTTATGCTGGATAGTCACACCGAATTCTGGCACAAATAAACATGTAGATTTTATCTGTCAGTCAAAAAAAATCATGCAGCCACTCAATATTAACGCCTATCTCAAATCGTATATCAGATTTTCCTTATGATGTTATTTCTAATAAAAAGCGCTATAAATCACCTACACACAGCAATACTTATATAACGATATAATAAAGGCGTTCAGTAATGTTCATTATGGCATCATGAATGTTATAATTATGAATGACGTCTGGATAATTAAAACAACAACAGGGATTCAGCATCACCAGGGGAAATATGCGCACTATAGATCCGTTCGCGACAGCATCAGCTTGACCGTTAATATAACCTGTATAAACAGACCAAACGCTAAGCCAGGATTTCATCTCCGCTTACCACTATAATTATTTACACGATGGAAAAAACCATGGCTATACGTAAAATAAATATTATTGACGCTAAATGGCCCTTTCTTTCATCAATAAAAATCTTAAGCATTGGCGTGTTGCAACTTTCCCTGCTGGGTAAAATCCTGCAGGCAGAAGCATTCAATTTTCTGGCTGTCGTGATTGCCGGCCTTTTAGTCATAGATACACTGGCGGATCGCGGCTTTTCAAACAAAGTGATTCGCTATTCACCCCTCTCCGACAATACATTGTCCGTCATATATTGGGGGAATGTGTTAATGGGCCTCATCATTTTTTCTGCGCTTTTTATTTCCGGCATTGTTGCCGATCATCTTTTTAACCAGCCAGAGATTACCATGATGCTGGAGATGGCAGCGGTCATCTTTATTATCATCCCTCAGGGTCAACATTACCGCGCGATCTTGCAGCGCGAAAAGCAGTATTCCGATATCGCTTTTTGTGAAATATCATCCGTATTCGTTGGACTGATCATTACTCTGCTGACTGTGTGGAGCACGCCTTCAGTGTTATGCGCGTTATGGGGCTATCTGGCAATGATTTCAGTAAGGATGCTGACTTACTGCTGTTATGGCCGGGTCTGGTTTCAACCCGAGTATCAATTTAATCTGAAAACCTTTTTCCAGGTTTGTATCAGGAACGTACCGCGATAAGAAGGTATTTGGACTTCAGGCATCTGAAAAAAGGGCTTCACGTGCTGCCAGTCAGCACGTTTTTTTGAGAACACACAGCCCTTTCCGTTATTGGTTATTCCTGCGGATTCTGTCCTGCTTTTCACCGGCTTCTGCATGCGGGCTGCCATTCACCCTGCATGGCTTTCTTGCGTTGTTTCCTTTCCCTGTTTAGACCAACATAATGTCATGGCAGAGTGCAAGATCAGGGCAATGCGTCAGCGCCCCCTGGCGTGTCTGAATTAAAACCAATAAAAAATTTCATCTCTACTGGTGTCTTCCCCCATGCACCTTATTGATTATTAATGCCTTATCCCGAACGGGATAATTTTTACTAATACTTTTAACGTCACTAACAGAAAATCTCAGTCGCGCCGTGCTCTTCAGTGGCGTAGCCTTGCCGCCGTCTTCCTGGAGCCTGCTATGTTACTTACTGTTCTCTATATCATTGGTATCACCGCTGAAGCGATGACGGGTGCACTTGCCGCCGGCCGTCGTAAAATGGACCTGTTTGGCGTGATCATTATTGCTTCTGTGACCGCGATAGGCGGGGGTTCAGTACGCGATATTCTGCTTGGCCATTATCCACTGGGTTGGGTAAAGCATCCTGAGTACATCATGATCGTCGCCGCGGCTGCCGTGGTGACCACCTTTGCCGCGCCGTTGATGACACATCTGCGCAAGGTATTTCTGGTTCTGGATGCGCTGGGTCTGGTGGTGTTCTCCATCATTGGCGCTCAGGTTGCGCTGGATTCAGGTCATGCCATGATCATTGCCGCGATAAGTGCCGTCATCACCGGCGTATTTGGTGGGGTTTTGCGTGATATGTTTTGTAATCGTATCCCGCTGGTTTTTCAAAAAGAGCTTTACGCCGGTATCGCTTTCGCTTCTGGCTGGATGTACATCCTGCTACTGAAAACGCCTCTGGCACATGAGCTGGTGATCATCATCACCTTACTTTTCGGTTTCTTTGCCCGCCTGCTGGCACTGCGGTTTCGACTCGGCTTGCCCATCTTCAATTATCCCCACCCTGAACACTGATGATGCCGGGATGCCCTGCTGCTGCAAAAAGGTAATCAACTTCCGCAGCCCGGCATCCTGAAATTGTGCGGCAATGCGTTCAGCACGCCTTGCGCCCACGCCGGGCAGCGCTTGCCAGGTTTGCACATCACGAGCAAGCAAGGGTTCCCACTCTTTATCGGCCAGGGCGCGAAGTGCCTTTTGGGGCAACGCGATGCCCAATGCGTTAACCCAGCGACGCAAAGGTTGCTGGCGGGTCAATTCGAACCTATGCCAGATTTGCTGTGCTCTTTCAGAGGAGATGCCTGCTGCAGCGGTAATCTGTTCTGGCGTAATCGTCAGCCAGGAAAACAGGTGCGTAATACAACCGGTATCCAGTAGTCGCTGCCAGGTGCTGCGCTGAACGCCGGGAATATTCAGCACGAACTTTTGACTCAGCCAGCTCAGGCGAGCCAGTAACTGGCGATGGCAATCCGGCGTTAACGTATAACAACTCAGATGAGTGAAGTGCTCAGAACCCGGTGGCTCAGGGTAATCACGCTGCGCCACGCGCCAGATAACGCGCTCCAGCCGGGGAATTCCCTGTCCTGCCAGGCTAACCGTCACCTGATCTCCCGCGATGACATCCTGCTCTCGCCAGCGTTTTAACGACCCTATGTTGACACGCCTGACGGTTTTGTCATCAAGCTGAACGGGCTGAAGATTCAGTACGACCGCCACCTTTCCCGTTCGTCCTATTGAGAAATCTACGGATCGTACCTCACTGCTCACCTCCGGTGGCTGGTATTTCCAGGCGATGGCCCACTCACCCTCACCGGGCTGCCAGTACTTTCCTGCCGGGCGGGCAGCCTGGTGCACAACAATACCGTCGGTAACAAAAGGCAAGGGCGCGTGAAACCAGCGCTCGCGCCAGCTTGCCGCATCCTCTTCATCCTGAACGGGTTGAGTCCAGTGGCTGGCGAGGTCAAAGCCCCATGAGCTCAACCGGGCCAGACGTTCAGGCATACTCGCCGGCCCGTCAGGCCAACTCCAGATAAAAATACCCAGTTGTGCCAGCAGCGGCGAGTCAGCCTGGCTCATCATTGCCCCTGCCACACGGGCTCTGGCATTCCTGCCGCCGTCCACAGCCTGCTGATGACCGGTCATCTTCAAAAAAAGCTCGCCCTGCAGGACGATGCTGCCTTGCTGACTGTCGATAACCGATGGAATGGCAGGAATATGACGGGCTTTCGCCAGCCACTGCTCGCCGTGTAACCCATCGCCGCGGCTGATTAGCGAGACCAGTTTTCCCTGTCGATAGATCAGAGAGACGGCAACGCCATCGATTTTTGGTTGTACCCAAAGATCGTTTCGTGCCTGCATCCAGTAACCCAGCGCACGTTTATCCCGTACTTTTTTAACGCCGGTGTGCGCAACGGGATGCCACTGCGTACCGTCCTCAGGCAAGGCAGGCAAATATTCATCCGCAGCCTGAGTAAAACAGCGCTGCCAGTGGTTAAGCCGCTGCTGCAAGCTATCGTAGTCTGCGTCACTAACCAGCGAGCGCCCTTGCTGGAAATACGCCTTATCCCACTGCCGAAGTTGCTGTTGCAAATGCGCGATCTCACTGACGGCACGCGCTGACGTCCAGGCGGGGCACAAAGCCGCAAGGGAAGAAAACGTGCTGAATATCAGTAGCAGCCCAACAATAAACATCCCTCTCATTCGTCACCTCCTGATTTTGAACCATTCAATCTCTGAACATCAGGCTGAGCCAGCCCTGTTCCGGTGTTCTGGAACGGGTTAGGCGAACAAAGAGTTGTGTTTTCAGCTGCTGCGGACTGGGCTGCGTAGCATGTCGCATAAACTTTTCGCTTTGAGGATGGCGCAAACGCTGCGTGGGGCGGGGAAGCTGTGTATACTGTGCAGGAAACCGACTCCGCACTTAATCAATTCAAGAAAATCATGGCCCAAGGTACGCTCTATATTGTTTCTGCGCCCAGTGGTGCAGGAAAATCCAGTCTGATTCAGGCACTGTTAAAAACGCAGCCGCTGTATGATACGCAAGTGTCTGTTTCCCATACCACCCGTGGTATGCGTCCGGGCGAAGCGCATGGTGAACATTACTTCTTTGTTCAACAGCATGAGTTCGAAAAAATGATCGCGGAAGATGCTTTTCTGGAGCACGCGAAAGTTTTCGACAACTATTACGGCACCTCGCGTAAGGCAATTGAACAGGTCCTGGCGACCGGCGTGGACGTTTTTCTTGATATTGACTGGCAGGGCGCGCAGCAAATTCGCGCTAAGATGCCAGAAGCGCGCAGCATATTTGTCTTGCCGCCTTCGAAAGAAGAGCTGGATCGTCGCCTGCGTGGTCGCGGTCAGGACAGCGAAGAGGTCATTGCGCGTCGGATGGCACAGGCCGTGGCAGAAATGAGCCACTACGCCGAATACGACTATTTAATTGTGAATGATGATTTTGATCTGGCGTTATCGGATCTGAAAACCATTATTCGCGCAGAACGTCTGCGCATGGCCCGTCAGAAAGCGCGCCATGATGCTTTAATCAGCAAACTGTTGGCAGTCTGAACCCAGTTTCAGTATGATGCCGAGTCATTTCTTCATCTGTGGAGTAGCACACCTATGGCACGCGTAACCGTTCAGGACGCAGTAGAAAAAGTTGGTAATCGTTTTGACCTGGTGTTGGTCGCTGCACGTCGTGCACGTCAGATGCAGGTAGGCGGAAAAGATCCGCTGGTTCCGGAAGAGAACGATAAACCTACCGTTATCGCACTGCGCGAAATCGAAGAAGGTTTGGTCACCAATCAGATTTTAGATGTGCGTGATCGTCAGGAGCAGCAAGAGCAGGAAGCCGCTGAGTTACAGGCCGTTACCGCTATCGCTGAAGGTCGTCGTTAACAGCTAGCTGCAGGTCAACCTTGTATCTGTTTGAAAGTCTCAATCAACTGATTGAACAATACTTGCCTGAGGACCAGATTAAGCGCCTCAAGCAAGCTTATCTTGTGTCACGTGATGCCCACGAGGGACAGACACGCTCCAGCGGCGAGCCTTACATCACCCATCCTGTTGCAGTAGCCTGTATTCTGGCAGAAATGAAGCTCGACCATGAAACGCTCATGGCCGCGCTTTTGCACGATGTTATTGAAGACACGCCAGCCACCTATCAGGATATGGAACAGCTGTTTGGCAAGAGCGTTGCCGAACTGGTTGAAGGCGTTTCAAAGCTGGATAAGCTGAAATTCCGTGACAAGAAAGAGGCGCAGGCAGAGAACTTCCGCAAGATGATTATGGCAATGGTGCAGGATATCCGTGTCATTCTCATCAAGCTGGCTGACCGTACCCACAACATGCGAACGCTCGGGTCGTTACGTCCCGATAAACGTCGTCGCATCGCGCTCGAAACGCTGGAAATATACAGTCCACTGGCGCACCGCCTGGGTATTCATCACCTAAAAACAGAACTGGAAGAGCTCGGTTTTGAAGCGCTCTATCCCAATCGTTTTCGGGTGATTAAAGAGGTCGTGAAAGCGGCCCGCGGCAACCGTAAAGAGATGATTCAAAAAATCCTCTCTGAAATCGATGGCCGCCTGCAGGAAGCCGGTATCCCCTGCCGGGTAAGTGGGCGCGAAAAGCACCTTTACTCTATCTACCGCAAAATGACGCTCAAAGAGCAGCGTTTTCACTCGATCATGGATATCTATGCCTTTCGCGTTATCGTCAAAGATTTAGATACCTGTTATCGCGTGCTGGGTCAGATGCACAGCTTGTACAAGCCGCGTCCGGGCCGGGTAAAAGACTATATTGCAATCCCCAAAGCTAACGGCTATCAATCTTTGCATACCTCGATGATCGGGCCACATGGCGTACCGGTTGAGGTGCAAATCCGTACCGAAGATATGGATCAGATGGCTGAAATGGGGGTTGCCGCGCACTGGGCCTATAAGCAGGCAGGCGAAAGCGGTACCACGGCGCAAATCCGCGCTCAGCGTTGGCTGCAAAGCCTGCTTGAACTGCAACAGAGCGCCGGCAGTTCATTTGAATTCATCGAAAGCGTGAAATCCGATCTCTTCCCGGATGAGATCTACGTCTTTACGCCAGAAGGCCGTATCGTCGAACTGCCGACAGGCTCCACGCCGGTCGATTTCGCCTACGCGGTACATACCGATATTGGTCATGCTTGTGTAGGCGCGCGCGTTGATCGTCAGCCTTATCCGCTGTCTCAGACGCTCACCAGCGGCCAAACTATCGAGATCATCACCGCGCCCGGCGCGCGTCCTAACGCTGCCTGGCTCAACTTCGTGGTGAGCTCCAAAGCTCGCGCTAAGATCCGTCAGCTACTGAAAAACCTCAAGCGCGAAGACTCGGTAAACCTGGGACGTCGCCTGCTCAGCCATGCAATGGGCGGCAGTCGTAAACTGGCGGAAGTACCGGCTGAAAACATCAAGCATGAGCTTGATCGCATGAAACTGACGTCACTGGACGATCTGTTAGCGGAAATCGGTCTGGGTAATGCAATGAGCGTGGTCGTGGCCAAGAACCTGCTCCAGACCGACACCAGCACGCTCAGCAATAACAAAAAACAAGGCAAGCTGCCCATCAAAGGTGCAGACGGCGTGCTGATTACCTTTGCGAAATGCTGTCGCCCTATTCCTGGCGATCCCATTGTCGCTCACGTCAGCCCCGGTAAAGGCCTGGTTGTTCACCATGAATCCTGTCGAAATATTCGCGGCTACCAAAAAGAGCCAGAAAAATTCATGCCGGTAGAGTGGGATAAAGTCACCGAACAGGAGTTTGTGGCTGAGATCAAGGTGGATATGTTTAACCACCAGGGTGCACTGGCTAATCTCACGGCAGCCATTAATACTGCCGGTTCCAATATCCAGAGTCTGAATACTGAAGAGCGCGATGGCCGCGTTTACAGTGCCTTTATCCGTCTGACCGCACGCGATCGCGTCCACCTGGCGAATATCATGCGTAAGATTCGTGTGATGCCGGATGTGATCAAAGTTCACCGCAACCGTAACTAGTGCATGAACCCTCAACGCTTTGCTCGTATCCAGGAAATGCTGGCCCTGCGCCAGCACGACCTTACCGTCTGCATGGAGCAGGTGCATAAGCCTCATAACGTTTCCGCTGTCATTCGTACCGCCGACGCGGTGGGGATTCATGAGGTCCATGCCGTATGGCCCAGCCAGCGCATGCGCACCCAGGCGTCGGCATCGGCCGGCAGTAACAGTTGGGTGAACGTGGTAACGCATCGCTCAATCAACGACGCCATTAGCCATCTTAAAACGCAAAACATGCAGATACTGGCGACCAACCTCTCTGCTGACGCCGTGGATTTTCGTGAGATTGATTACACCAAACCCACCTGCATTTTGATGGGGCAGGAAAAAACCGGTATTACTGATGAAGCTCTGGCGTTGGCCGATCGTCATATCATTATTCCGATGGTCGGTATGGTTCAGTCACTCAACGTTTCCGTTGCATCTGCCCTGATTCTTTATGAAGCGCAGCGCCAGCGTCAAAATGCCGGTATGTATCAACGTCAGGCCAGCCTTTTAGCCCCGGAAGAGCAACAGCGCCTGCTGTTTGAGGGCGGCTATCCCGTTCTGGCCCGCGTGGCAAAGCACAAGCGCATGCCGTATCCCTATATCAATGCTCAGGGCGAGATAGAAGCCGATGAAACCTGGTGGGCAACGATGCAATCTACAGGCAGAAGTAAGAAATGAAAGGCCGTCTGCTGGATGCCATCCCGCTCAGTACCCTGACCGGCGTCGGCGCCAGTCAGGCGGCAAAGCTGGCTAAAATTGGCCTGCATACCATTCAGGATTTACTGCTTCACCTTCCCCTGCGTTATGAAGATCGTACCCAACTTTATGCCATTAATGACCTGCTACCGGGCATTTGGGCAACTGTTGAGGGCGATGTCCTGCATACCGAGATTACTTTTGGCCGCCGGCGCATGATGGTGTGCCAAATCAGTGACGGCAGCGGCGTGCTGAGCATGCGCTTCTTCAACTTTAATGCCGGGATGAAAAACAGCCTCGCGCCGGGCAGACGTGTCACTGCCTATGGTGAAATAAAACGTGGCCAGCGCGGCGCAGAAATCATTCATCCGGAATACCGTGTACAGGGCGAGCACAGCACTGTGACGCTGGAAGAAACCCTGACGCCCGTTTATCCCACAACTGATGGCATTCGTCAGGCGACGCTGCGCAACCTTACCGACCAGGCGTTAACTTTGCTGGAAAACTGCCCGATTACGGAGCTGTTGCCGCAGGCGTTAAGCGGCGGACTGATCAGCCTGCCCGAGGCCTTACATACGCTGCATCGGCCACCGCCAGATGTGAAACTCAGCGAACTTGAAAGCGGGCACCATCCTGCGCAGCGCAGGCTGATTCTGGAAGAACTGCTGGCGCATAACCTGAGTATGTTGGCGGTTCGGGCCGGCGCGCAGCGCCATTATGCTCTGCCCATGCCTGCCCGACATACATTGAGTGACAAGTTACTGGCCGCTCTGCCTTTTTCGCCCACTTCTGCCCAAAAACGCGTGGTCGCCGAGATTGAGAAAGACCTGGCCAATGACTTCCCCATGTTGCGATTGGTCCAGGGAGACGTCGGCTCAGGAAAAACGTTAGTTGCCGCCCTCGCCGCCCTGAACGTTATTGCTCACGGCAAACAGGTGGCGATGATGGCACCGACAGAGTTGCTGGCCGAACAGCATGCAATCAATTTTCGTCAATGGCTCGCGCCACTGGGTCTGGAAGTCGGCTGGCTGGCAGGTAAACAAAAAGGCAAAGCGCGTCAGGCGCAGCAGGATGCCATCGCGAGCGGTAGTGTCGCCATGGTCGTTGGCACACATGCACTGTTTCAGGAGCAGGTGAAGTTCAACGGGCTGGCGCTGGTGATTATTGATGAGCAACACCGGTTTGGTGTTCATCAACGGCTCGCGCTATGGGAAAAGGGGGAGGAGCAGGGTTTTCATCCCCATCAGCTGATCATGACCGCCACTCCCATTCCGCGCACGCTGGCCATGACCGCCTATGCCGATCTGGATACATCAACCATTGACGAATTGCCGCCAGGCAGGACGCCGGTCACGACCGTTGCCATTCCGGACAGCCGTCGCAGTGAGATTATTGAGCGCGTACAAAAGGCCTGTCACGAGGGCCGTCAGGCTTACTGGGTCTGTACGTTGATTGAAGAATCGGACCTGCTGGAAGCCCAGGCGGCAGAAGCCACATGGGAAGAACTCAACGTGGCGCTGCCTGATTTGCGGGTAGGACTGGTGCATGGTCGTATGAAACCGGCGGAAAAGCTGGCAGTCATGCAGGCTTTCAAAGCGAACGAGATCCAGCTGTTAATCGCTACTACCGTAATTGAAGTCGGCGTGGACGTGCCAAACGCCAGCCTGATGATTATTGAAAACCCGGAACGGCTTGGGCTGGCTCAGCTGCACCAGCTACGCGGACGCGTGGGACGGGGTGCGGTTGCCTCTCACTGTGTGCTGCTGTACAAAGCGCCGCTGAGCAAAACGGCGCAGAAGCGTTTGCAGGTGCTACGCGACAGCAACGACGGCTTTGTGATTGCCCAACACGATCTGGAGATTCGGGGGCCGGGTGAACTGTTGGGAACGCGCCAGACCGGTAATGCTGAGTTTAAGGTTGCCGATCTCCTGCGCGATCAGGCCATGATTCCTGAAGTTCAACGCGTCGCACGGCATATCCACCAGCACTATCCTGAACAGGCACAGGCCCTAATCGAGCGCTGGCTGCCGGAAACCGGCCGCTACAGCAACGCCTGACACTTTTTTTGCCACCGTTAGCAAACGTTTGCTTTTGAGCCGTTGCAGATTACAATCGCCTCACTTTTTTTGGGAACCGTTACAATGTCGACCAATCAGCAGCCAGCCTCCTCATCCGTCAGTAAAAGTGAACTGATCTACCGCCTGGAAGATCGCCCGCCGCTTGCGCAAACCCTGTTTGCAGCCGGTCAGCATTTGCTGGCCATGTTCGTTGCGGTGATTACGCCCGCGCTGCTCATCTGCCAGGCATTGGGTTTACCGGCGCAGGACACACAGCACATCATCAGCATGTCCCTGTTTGCCTCTGGCGTAGCCTCAGTGCTGCAAATTAAAACGTGGGGGCCGGTTGGCTCAGGTTTGCTGTCTATTCAGGGCACCAGCTTTAACTTTGTCACACCGCTGATTATGGGTGGGATGGCGCTGAAGAACGGCGGCGCAGATGTGCCCACGATGATGGCGGCGCTGTTTGGAACGCTGATGGTCGCATCCTGCACGGAAATGGTACTGTCACGGGTGCTGCACCTGGCTCGCCGTATCATCACGCCCCTGGTGTCCGGTATTGTCGTAATGATCATTGGGTTATCGCTTATTCAGGTTGGCCTCACCTCCGTCGGCGGCGGCTTTGCCGCCATGAACGATCACAGTTTCGGCGCACCGAAAAACCTGCTGCTGGCCGGCGTCGTTCTGGTTGTGATTATCCTTCTGAACCGTCAAAAAAATCCTTATCTCCGCGTTGCCTCCCTGGTGATTGCAATGGCGGTGGGCTACCTGCTGGCCTGGGCGATGAATATGCTGCCATCCATCAGCACACCGGCCGATCAGCCGATCGTGGCGTTGCCGACTCCGCTTTATTACGGTCTGGGTTTTGACTGGAATCTGCTCATCCCGCTCATGCTGGTGTTTATGGTGACCTCACTGGAAACGATTGGTGATATCACCGCAACCTCTGATGTATCGGAACAACCGGTGAGCGGCCCCATCTATATGAAGCGCCTGAAAGGCGGCGTGCTCGCTAACGGCCTGAACTCCTTTGTCTCTGGCCTGTTTAATACCTTTCCTAACTCCTGTTTTGGGCAGAATAACGGCGTTATCCAGCTGACCGGCGTTGCCAGCCGCTATGTTGGTTTTGTTGTGGCGCTGATGCTTATCCTGCTGGGTCTGTTTCCGGCGGTGAGTGGACTGGTGCAGCATATTCCTGAGCCGGTTCTGGGCGGCGCAACTATCGTGATGTTTGGTACCATCGCCGCATCCGGCGTGCGTATTGTCTCCAGAGAGCCGCTTAACCGGCGTGCAATCATGATTATCGCCCTCTCACTGGCCGCAGGACTTGGCGTGTCACAGCAACCGCTGATTTTGCAGTTTGCACCGGACTGGTTGAAAACCTTACTGTCTTCCGGTATTGCCGCAGGGGGCATCACAGCGATTGTGCTTAATCTCATCTTTCCACCGGAAAAGTCGTTTTAAGGCAGGCTGCGGCCTGCCTGCTATTTATGCTGATTTACATCCAGGCGGTTGAGCTATAACGATAATTCAGGCATAACAACCTTTCAGCGGACTGAACCCGGGAAGGATACGATGAAATTTATAGGAAAGTTTTTCCTTACCTTATTGTTACTACTACTGTTTGCGTTAGTGGTGCTGTATGTACTGCTGCAAACACAGTGGGGCGCGGGCTGGTTTAGCCGTTGGGTGAGCGACAAAACGGAATGGCATCTGTCGCTGAGCAAAATCGAACATAACTTTTCATCACCTACACACATTATTCTGGATGACTTCAGTTTTGGCCATGACGGACAACCGGCCGTGCTGGTCGCCAAACGCGTCGATCTTGGCATCGCCCTGATGCAGTTCAGCGATCCCTTTCATTTTGCCAGCATAGAGCTCCGTGACGGTGAGGTTAACCTGACCAATCTGGCCAGGAATAGCGCCTTACCCGTGCAGGCCGATCGCCTGCAACTGAACAACATGCGCATCGACAGTCCCGCTTCCGTTTTACCGCTTTCCGCACTGCAGGTGAATGGCGGCATTCTGCCGTGGAAGCCCTTGCCCGACGATGTGCTGGGTAAAGATGCACAGTTCCAGATGAGTGCAGGCAAGATGACGCTCAACAGCGTGGCAGGTGAAAACGTGCTGATTCAGGGCAACGTGTCCCAGGGCCGCATGACGTTTAGCAACATCGGCGCGGATTTAGCCCGGGGCTCGATGACCGGTAACGGAGAGCGCGATGCGCAGGGAAACTGGAAGATCAATCAGCTCCGCCTGAACGATATCCGTTTGCAAACCGCCAGCTCGCTTGTCGATTTCCTGAAGCCGTTTGAAGAGGTGCCCTCGGTTACGCTGAACCGCGTCGATATTACCGATGCCCGGCTGCAGGGCCCTGACTGGGCGGTAACCGATCTCGATCTGACATTGAAAAATATCAGTTGGAAAGGCCGGGACTGGCAGAGTCAGGATGGCTCACTGGCGATGAACGCAGGCAACTTTATCAATGGCAAATTCGAGCTCAACGATCCCATTATCAATATGGACTTCTCGCCACAGGGGATTGCCCTGACCCAGTTCAGCTCACGCTGGGCCAACGGCGTGATCCGGGCTGACGGTAACTGGTCACGTAACGACAAACGCTTAACACTGAATAACCTGGCCGTCGCGGGCCTGGAATATACGCTGCCACAGAACTGGCGGGCGTTATGGCAGGATCCCCTTCCAGACTGGCTGGATGGGATTACCGTGACCCGTTTCACCTCAAACCGCAATTTGATTATCGACATCAATCCTGCGTTTCCTTTCCAGCTTACCTCACTGGATGGCAATGGTGAGAATCTGCAGTTGGCCCGTCAGCATCAATGGGGGATCTGGTCAGGGAAACTGAGCCTGAATGCAGCGGAGTCGACTTTTAACCGCACGGATTTACGCCATCCGTCCATTGCGCTGGAGGCTGACGATCGGCAGATCAGGGTGACGGAACTCAGCGCGTTTAGCGCTAAGGGTTTACTGGAAGGCACGGCAACCGTAGGTCAGCAAACCGACCGCCCGGTTAGCCTTAACCTGACTGGTCGCGGCGTACCCGTCAATGTCTTGCAAAACTGGGGCTGGCCCGCCCTTCCTCTGGAAGGCGACAGCAATTTCCAGCTGCGCCTGAATGCCTCCCTGAAGGCCGATCAGCCGCTGGCACCGTCGGTTAACGCTACGCTGTCGGTGAATACAGACAGCCAGCAACTGCAGCAGACCATGCAGGCAGGTCAGGTGAAGTAAAACACACAGGGCCGCAATCGCGGCCCTGTCGTTTAATTGATGCGCGCCCCTGAGCCGCCCTCTTCGAGCGGCCCGTCCGGATCCACAGGCAACACGATGTACACCGCTTCAAATACCGCACCACACTCATCATCACCGAATAGCTGCACGTCCAGTTGAACACGGGCTTTGCGACCCCGTGCCAGGCGATCGAGATCGCCACTCAGTGAGCCAAGGTCGGCAATAGCACCCGGCCTGCCGGTGATCGGACGGCTATAGCGAATATGCGCATCGGCCAGAATAATGGTGCCACCGAGATGGCGCTCACGCAGCAGCAGCCAGATCAGCCCCCAGCCGGTAAGCGTGGCCAGCGAAAACAGGCTTCCGGCAAACAAGGTATGATGCGGGTTTTGATTACCTGTTTCCGGCATGGTGGTAATAAATTTTTGCCCGGTATATTGCAGAATCCGCACGCCCATTTTTTCACTCAGGGGGATGTGCTCGTACCAGGCCTGCTGTAGCTGCCCGCACCAGTCCGCGCGGTGTAAGATATCATCCAGCGTAACAACCGGCTTAATCATGAGAAAGTGGCGCACCGGCGTGGTCTGTGGAGCGGTAATTTCGCCCTGATTGACATATCCGAGCTTGGCAAAGAACGCCACCGCATCCTCACGCGCACTGCACGTCACACGTTTGACGCCTTCCTGACGCGCAACCGACTCCAGCGTCATCGCCACCAGCGTGCCCAGGCCTTTCCCCTGAACGGTTGGGTGTACGGCTAAAAAACGGATCGCCGCCTCATTATCCGCATTGATGTAAAGTCGCCCCACCGCAACGGGTTTACCCTGCTCATCCACTACCATTTGATGATGCGCTAACGCATCCCAGGCATCCCGTTCGGAACCCTGGGGTTGATGCAGCGGCTTTCGTAACATTTCCCAGCGGAACTGATAATAGACATCCAGCTCTTCCGCCGTTTGTGGCACACGAAGATGATACATAAAATGTTTCTCTCGGTCTGATGCGGGATGGCGGAGGTTTAGCCGCGCGGTATGCGGCGTCATACCTGTAACCAGAATGTCACTGGCCCGTCGTTGACCAGCGCGACCTGCATATCCGCGGCGAAACGGCCATTCGCGGTCATCACGTCATGGCGACGGCAACACGCGCTAAAATAGTCATACAGCCGTTCTGCTTCTTGTGGCTCAGCTCCGCCGGAAAATGAGGGGCGCATGCCCTTTTGCGTATCGGCAGCCAGCGTAAACTGAGACACCACCAGCACACTGCCGCCCGCCTGTTTGACGTTCAGGTTCATCTTGCCCTGGTCGTCACTAAAAATACGATAGCCCAGCACGCGCTCCGCCAGCCGCTCGGCGCGCTTGTCATCATCACCTTTTTCAACGCCCAACAGTATTAACAATCCCTGTCCGATTTCACCCACAACAGCGTTATCAATACTGACGCTGGCACGCTGAACGCGTTGAATTAAAGCAATCATCCGTCCTCTCGTTCTTTTTCTCTTTCCTGCCGTTTGAACTGGCGGTAGTCATCTAAGGTCACGGTAATTTCCGCACCGAGAAGTACGATACACCAGGTCCAGTAAACCCACAGGAATAAAATGGGGATCACCGCCAGCACACCATAAATCAGCTGGTAAGACGGGAACATCGTAACATAGAGCGCAAAGCCCTTTTTCCCCAGCTCAAACAACAGTCCGGCGACCAGCGCCCCCGTCAACGCATCGCGCGAAGGAACCCGCTGTGTCGGGACAATACTGTATAACAGCCAAAACGACAGCCACGATAAGAGCAGCGGAAAGAAACGCAGCATCTGATCGACCAGGCTGGTTACGCCCGTCACGTTGATCCATTTCAGCGACAGCAGATAAGAGCTGATGGCTAAACTGGCACCCGCCAGCAAGGGCCCGAGCGTTAATATCATCCAGTAAACCGCAAAGGAATAGACCAGCGGCCGCTTTTTGTCGCTGCGCCAGATCGCATTCAGCGCCGAATCCACGGAATGCATGAGCAACAGCGCCGTTACGATCAACCCCACCGCGCCCACGGCCGTCATCCGGTGCACGTTTGCCACAAACTGCTCAAGGTAACGTTGCAGCGTGTTACCCGCAGCGGGCATGAAGTTGGTAAAAATAAAATTCTTAAGCTGTACGCTAATATCAGAGAACACAGGAAACGCAGCAAACAGCGCAAAGACCACGGCAATCAACGGCACCAGCGCCAATAACGAGACAAAGGCCAGGTTGCCTGCCTGCGTCGTCATGGCATCATTATCAATGCGCTTCCACAGCAGCTTAAGCCACAACCAGAACGCATGAAGCCCGGGGCGAAAATGACGTAACTTCATGGCTTAATGCTGACCTGCAAACCAGTCCGGCACGGTTGTGCTGTCGGTTACCAGCACGCTGTTAATTCCCAGCGCCCGCGCGCCCTCAATATTCGCGGCATTGTCATCGAAGAACACGGCCTGATCGGCGCTCACCCCTTCAGCATCTAACACATGCTGATAGATTCTCGCTTCAGGTTTACGCATGCCCAGCTCCTGTGACAGGTAGATCTTGTCAGCCGCCTGCTGTACGTCAGGATATTGCGTTGGCCAGAAGGTACAGTGCAGGGCGTTGGTGTTGGAGAGAATCACCACCCGATGTCCCGCCTGTCTTAGCTGGTGCATTACGGCCAGCGTCTCCGGCCGGACACCCACAAAAACCGCCTGCCAGCCTGCCGCGAACTGTTCATAGCTCAGCGCGATATCCAGCTTCTCACACAGGGCTTCTGCAAAGGCCTCATCACTGATTTCGCCACGCTCATGCTGTTCAAATGCGTCATCCATATGGAAGTGGCTTTGAAGCGAGGCCAGCGGCACGCGGCTGAGGTCACTCCAGACGCCCAGTACGCGGTTAAAGTCGATATCGATAATCACATTGCCCAAATCAAAGATATACAGCATGGTGCCTCCTCGGGTTCCCTGGATCATTCACTCTAGCGGTAAAAGCGCAGCCTGAACAGGCAGCCTGGATGAGAAAACCAGAAACAGTAAATTAAGGCACGACGACACAACGTTGAAAGGGCGGAGAGAAGAAGTTACGGGCTGGTTTAGGGTAGATTTAACTCTGGGTAGCAATCGCGCAGGAAAAAAAAAGCCCCGTTTAAACGGGGCTTCCTACAGCGCAGTTATGCGTCTTTACCGCCGCGTGAAGCACGCTTACGGTCGTTTTCAGTCAGGTGACGTTTACGGATACGCACTGACTGAGGGGTCACTTCGACCAGTTCGTCATCATCAATGAACTCGATAGCCTGCTCAAGCGTCATTTTGATAGGTGGAACCAGCGTCGTCGCTTCGTCAGTACCGGAAGCACGCATGTTAGTCAGCTTCTTACCGGTCAGGCAGTTTACAGTCAGGTCGTTAGAACGACTGTGAATACCGATGATCTGGCCTTCATAAACTTCAGCACCGTGACCCAGGAACAGCTTGCCGCGATCCTGCAGACCGAACAGGGCGAACGCAACCGCTTTACCCTGACCGTTAGAGATCAGCACGCCGTTCTGACGCTGGCCCACTTCGCCCGCACGAATATCATCGTAGTGACTGAAGGTGGAGTACAGCAGACCGGTACCTGAGGTCATGGTCATAAATTCGTTACGGAAACCGATCAGGCCACGGCTTGGGATCACGTAGTCAAGACGTACGCGGCCCTTGCCATCTGGATCCATGTTTTTCAGGTCGCCTTTACGCTCGCCCATGGCTTGCATGACTGAACCCTGATGCGTTTCTTCGATATCCAGCGTCACGTTCTCGAAGGGCTCTTGCTTACGGCCTTCGAATTCGCGGAAGATAACTTTCGGACGGGATACCGCCAGTTCGAAACCTTCACGACGCATGTTCTCGATCAGAACAGACAGGTGCAGCTCACCACGGCCCGATACGCGGAACGCGTCAGCATCTTCGGTTTCTTCAACACGCAGTGCTACGTTGTGAACCAGTTCTTTGTTCAGACGCTCAAGGATCTGACGAGACGTCACGTACTTACCTTCTTTACCGCAGAACGGAGAGGTGTTGACGTTAAAGAACATGGTAACCGTTGGCTCATCCACGCTCAGTGCTGGCAGCGCCTGCACGTTCTGTGGATCACAAATGGTGTCAGAAATGTTCAGCTCGCCCAGACCGGTAATCGCAATGATATCGCCTGCTTCTGCCAGGTCGCTGTCAATACGCTCCAGGCCCAGGTGAGTCAGCACTTTACCGACTTTACCGTTACGGGTTTTACCTTCGCTATCAATGATAGTGACTTGCTGGTTAGGCTTCACTTTACCGCGCTTGATGCGGCCGATACCGATAACGCCCAGGTAGTTGTTGTAGTCCAGCTGAGAGATTTGCATCTGCAGCGGGGCATCCGCTTCAACCTGTGGAGGCGATACATGGTCGACAATAGCCTGATACAGCGGGGTCATATCGTCAGCCATGTCTGTGTGCTCAAGACCGGCAATACCATTCAGCGCCGAGGCGAAAATGATAGGGAAGTCGAGCTGCTCGTCAGTCGCATCCAGGTTAACGAACAGGTCAAATACCTGATCAACAACCCAATCAGGACGCGCGCCAGGACGGTCAACTTTGTTGATAACCACAATCGGCTTCAAACCATGCGCGAACGCTTTTTTGGTTACGAAGCGGGTTTGCGGCATAGGGCCATCCATCGCATCTACAACCAACAGTACCGAATCCACCATAGACATTACGCGTTCAACTTCACCACCGAAGTCGGCGTGTCCTGGGGTATCAACGATGTTGATACGGTAGTCGTTCCATTTAATGGCGGTATTTTTTGCGAGGATGGTAATCCCACGCTCTTTCTCCAAATCATTGGAGTCCATCACGCGCTCGGTGGCTTCAGTACGGGCATCGAAAGTACCGGACTGTTGCAGCAGTTTATCAACCAGGGTGGTCTTTCCATGGTCAACGTGCGCGATGATGGCGATGTTACGCAAATTTTCGATCACAGCTTTTTTGCCTCAGGCATTAGAAATAACGCGGTATTGTACACGGATTAAGCGGGAGACTGAACACGATCACACTTTTCACTGAAAGTTTATTGCATTGTCGCAAAATCGCACTAATAGGCGTGCAAAATTTGCACTGCGTCGATGTTTTGCACCAAAAAAGTGCTCACTTTCAACCCAACCGCACACAAACAGTGCAATGCAACTATCATGGTGCATGACCTTTATGACAAAAAGGTGCATGACAGCGCGATTTTGTGCAAAGAAATAAAGTTGGCACAGAATTCGCTTTGTATTATCCAGATGAAAACGATGTAAGACAACGGTTACAGAGCTGGTCAGGATCAGATTCAGGAAAGACAGTTAACAGTCGTCTATTCCGTAACCCGGTTCTCGCCATGTAGACAATGACCATTTCCAGGAGAGTTGAGTATGTCCGCTGAACACGTTCTCTCGATGATGAACGAGCATGAAGTTAAGTTTGTTGACCTGCGTTTTACCGATACCAAAGGTAAAGAACAGCACGTTACTATTCCGGCTCACCAGGTTAACGCTGACTTCTTCGAAGAAGGCAAGATGTTCGATGGCTCTTCCATCGGCGGCTGGAAAGGCATTAACGAATCAGACATGGTGCTGATGCCGGATGCAACCACGGCGGTAATGGATCCTTTCTTTGAAGATTCTACCCTGATCATTCGTTGCGACATTCTTGAGCCAGGCACCATGCAGGGCTATGACCGCGATCCACGTTCTATCGCTAAGCGCGCGGAAGATTACCTGCGTTCTTCAGGCATTGCGGATACCGTTCTGTTTGGCCCAGAGCCAGAGTTCTTCCTGTTTGACGATATTCGTTTTGGTTCTTCAACTTCGGGTTCTCATGTTGCTATCGACGATATCGAAGCAGCCTGGAACACCGGCAAAGAATACGAAGGCGGCAACAAAGGCCACCGTCCAGGCCTGAAAGGTGGTTACTTCCCGGTTCCACCGGTTGACTCATCACAGGACATCCGTTCTGCCATGTGTCTGACCATGGAGCAAATGGGTCTGGTTGTTGAAGCCCATCACCATGAAGTTGCAACAGCAGGTCAGAACGAAGTGGCTACACGCTTCAATACCATGACCAAAAAAGCTGACGAAATTCAGATCTACAAATATGTCGTTCACAACGTGGCTCATGCCTACGGCAAAACGGCGACCTTTATGCCAAAACCGATGTTTGGTGATAATGGTTCCGGTATGCACTGCCATATGTCGCTGTCTAAAGGCGGTCAGAACCTGTTCTCTGGCGATAAGTACGGCGGCCTGTCTGAAATGGCGCTGTTCTACATTGGCGGCATCATCAAGCATGCTAAAGCTATTAACGCCCTGGCGAACCCAACCACCAACTCCTACAAGCGTCTGGTGCCGGGTTATGAAGCGCCGGTGATGCTGGCCTATTCAGCGCGTAACCGTTCAGCCTCAATCCGTATCCCGGTTGTTGCCAGCCCGAAAGCACGTCGTATTGAAGCGCGCTTCCCGGATCCAGCGGCTAACCCATACCTGGCGTTTACCGCACTGCTGATGGCAGGTCTTGATGGCATCATCAACAAGATCCATCCTGGCGATGCGATGGACAAAAACCTGTATGACCTGCCACCGGAAGAAGAAGCTGAAATTCCAAAAGTTGCAGGTTCACTGGAAGAAGCGCTGATTGCCCTGAACGAAGACCGCGAGTTCCTGACCCGTGGCGGCGTGTTCACTGATGACGCGATCGATGCCTATATCGAACTGCGTAAATCCGAAAACGATCGTGTGCGCATGACGCCGCACCCGGTTGAGTTCGAACTGTACTACAGCGTTTAATTTCAGAATAAGCAAATGGGTGCCGCAGACAGATCTTGCAAAGGCGGCACCGATAGTCTGAAACGTTTTTTTGTTGCCGTGGAAACTTTAGCCCATCTTCGGATGGGCTTTTTTCTCCGCGAATTCATCGTTCATTCGCTTTAATTCCGGCTTAAAGATTACAATGCACTAAATCAGTGCAGAGGAACGCTGTATGGCAACTGCCTCACTGCCCGATGCCGGGCAGATTCTCAATACCTTAATCAACAGTATTTTGTTGGTGGATAACGATTTGGTTATTCACTACGCCAACCCCGCGGCACAGCAATTACTGGCGCAAAGCTCGCGTAAATTATTCGGCACGCCGTTACCTGAACTGACCGGCTACTTTTCGCTGAATGTCGAGGTAATGCGCGAGAGTCTTGAGGCGGGCCAGGGCTTTACGGACAGTGAAGTTACCCTGGTGGTCGATGGTCGGGCACATATTATGTCGCTGACAGCGCAGCGCTTGCCTGATGGCCTGATTTTGCTGGAAATGGCGCCCATGGATAATCAACGTCGCCTGAGCCAGGAACAACTCCAGCATGCTCAGCAGGTTGCGGCACGCGATCTGGTGCGTGGGCTGGCTCATGAGATTAAAAATCCGTTAGGCGGACTGCGCGGTGCGGCCCAGCTGCTGTCTCGCGCCCTGCCCGATCCCGCGCTGAATGAATATACCAAAGTCATTATTGAACAGGCCGATCGCCTGCGGAATCTGGTGGATCGCTTATTAGGGCCGCAACAGCCCGGGATGCACATCACCCAGAGTATTCATCAGGTCGCCGAACGGGTGGTCAACCTGGTCTCAATGGAGCTGCCAGAAAATGTGTCTCTGGTCCGCGATTACGATCCCAGCCTGCCGGAGTTGCCCCACGATCCCGACCAGATTGAACAGGTACTGCTGAATGTGGTGCGTAATGCGCTGCAGGCGCTGGGCGAGGACGGTGGCACGATAGTCATTCGCACCCGTACCGCCTTTCAGCTGACGCTGCACGGTACGCGGTATCGCCTGGTCGCCCGTATTGATATCGAAGATGACGGTCCCGGCATTCCGGCTCAGCTTCAGGATACGCTGTTTTATCCGATGGTAAGCGGACGTGAAGGCGGAACCGGTTTAGGTCTTTCTATTGCCCGTAGCCTGATTGATCAGCATTCAGGAAAAATTGAGTTTAACAGTTGGCCAGGTCATACCGAATTTTCGGTTTACCTGCCTATTCGCCAGTGAGGTTTCTATGCAACGAGGGATAGTCTGGATCGTCGATGACGATAGCTCCATCCGCTGGGTGCTTGAACGCGCGCTCACTGGAGCCGGTTTGAGCTGTGCGACCTTTGACAGTGCGAACGACGTGCTGAACGCATTAGCGACAAAAACGCCGGACGTTTTATTGTCAGACATTCGTATGCCCGGAATGGACGGGCTGACGCTGCTAAAACAGATTAAACAGCGCCATCCCATGCTCCCGGTCATCATCATGACGGCGCACTCCGATCTGGATGCCGCGGTCAGTGCCTATCAGCAAGGGGCCTTTGATTATCTGCCCAAGCCGTTTGATATTGATGAGGCTGTTGCGCTGGTCGAGCGCGCCATCAGCCACTATCAGGAACAGCAGCAGCCACGTAATCAGCCTGTCAGCGGCCCGACCACCGATATTATCGGCGAAGCACCCGCCATGCAGGATGTGTTTCGTATTATTGGCCGTCTCTCTCGCTCGTCGATCAGCGTCCTGATCAACGGGGAATCCGGTACGGGTAAAGAACTGGTTGCGCATGCGCTGCATCGCCACAGCCCTCGCAGCAAAGCCCCGTTTATTGCCCTGAATATGGCCGCGATTCCCAAGGATTTGATCGAGTCAGAACTGTTTGGTCATGAAAAAGGGGCGTTTACCGGTGCCAATCAGATCCGTCAGGGCCGTTTTGAACAGGCTGATGGCGGCACGCTGTTTTTAGACGAAATCGGCGATATGCCGCTGGATGTTCAGACACGACTGCTGCGCGTTCTGGCTGACGGGCAATTTTACCGCGTCGGCGGCTATGCGCCGGTAAAAGTTGACGTCCGTATTATTGCCGCAACGCATCAGAACCTTGAACTGCGGGTGCAGGAAGGCAAGTTCCGTGAGGATTTATTCCATCGTCTGAACGTCATCCGCGTGCATCTGCCGCCGTTGCGTGAGCGCCGTGAGGATATCCCGCGTCTGGCCCGTTATTTCCTCCAGGTTGCGGCACGGGAACTGGGGGTTGAGGCCAAGATTCTGCACGCGGAAACCGAAACCGCGCTGACACGTCTGCACTGGTCGGGTAACGTGCGCCAGTTGGAGAATACCTGTCGGTGGTTAACCGTTATGGCTGCGGGACAGGAAGTGCTGATCCAGGATCTTCCGCCAGAGCTGTTTGAATCCAGTACCCCGGAAAGCCCTACTCAGTCGTTGCCGGATAACTGGGCAACCCTGCTGGCGCAGTGGGCTGACCGCGCCTTGCGTTCCGGTCATCAAAATCTACTGTCTGAAGCCCAGCCGGAGATGGAGCGTACGTTGCTGACCACGGCGCTCCGTCATACTCAGGGCCACAAACAGGAAGCGGCACGTTTGCTGGGTTGGGGGAGAAATACCCTGACGCGTAAGCTCAAAGAACTGGGGATGGAATAAGAAATCCACTGCCGGAACAGCGCAGGCTGCTCCGGCTTTTTTATATGACGCGTGAAAACTGCTGCTGCCGCGCCTTGTGACGTAGATACGCATCAAAACACATACAGATATTTCGAATCAGCAAGCGTCCGGCTCCCGTCACTCTCAGGTCCGTTGCATGCTGCTCCACCAGCCCATCACTAATCAGCGGTTTTAACAGCGCCATGTCTTCAGCAAAATAGCGTTCAAACTGAATATTCCACTGCGCTTCGACCGTGCTGAAATCAAGTGAGAAATTGCAGATCAGCCTTTTAATCACGTCGCGACGTAAGCAGTCGTCTTCACTGAGCAGTAATCCGCGCCACAGGCCATGGCCCTGTTTTTCAACCTGACTGTACCAGTCGTTAAGCCCTTTCTGGTTTTGCGCATAGCTGTCGCCGATCATGCTAATCGCAGATACGCCAAGCCCCAGCAAGTCACTGTCGCCCTGTGTCGTATAACCCTGAAAGTTGCGGTGCAGTTTTCCTTCACGTTGCGCAACTGCCAGCTCGTCCTGCGGTTTAGCAAAGTGATCCATACCAATAAACTGATAGCCCTGTTGGGTCAGCGTGGTAATGGTCTGCTGGAGGATATCCAGCTTCTGCTGTGCTGAGGGCAGCTCATCTTCTTTAATTTTACGCTGTGCGGCGAACAGCGCGGGGAGATGGGCATAGTTAAAGACGCTGAGGCGATCAGGATCCAATGCGATAACGCGCTGCAAGGTATAAGCGAAGCTTTCAGGCGTTTGCAGCGGCAACCCGTAAATCAAATCGATGCTGGTTGAACGAAATCCCTGCTCGCGCGCCCGCGCCATCAAGGCAAAAATGACCGCTTCATCCTGTACCCGATTCACCCGCTCCTGCACGGCTTTATTGAAATCCTGCACGCCCATGCTCAGGCGATTGAAACCACACGCGCGCAGGTGATCGATCATATCCAGTTCAATTTCACGTGGATCGACCTCGATCGACATCTCTGCGTCGTCGATAAAGGTAAAGTACTGCTTCAACAGCGCCACCAGCCGGCTGATTTGCTGTTTATTAAGGAACGTGGGCGTTCCGCCGCCCCAGTGCAGCTGGCTAACCTGACGACCCTTAAACAGCGGTGCGCGGGCAGTGATCTCCTGCTCAAGCGCATTCAGATAACGGTCGGCTTTATGCAGCTGACGCGTGACAATCTTATTGCAGCCACAGAAGTAGCACAGGCGATGACAGAACGGGATGTGGATATACAGCGATAAGGCACGTTGCGGATAACGTTCAATGGCGTGTCTGAAGTCGTTATCGGTAAACTTATCGTTGAACGCTAAGGCGGTGGGATAAGACGTGTAACGCGGACCGGCAGAGTTATATTTTTCAATTAACGCCTGGTCCCACTTGATCTGCATTGCTGACATGCTCACTCCTTCCGCTTACGTTGCCGTCGTAAAGGTCGCGATCCAGAAGGAAAGAGAGGTGAGCGGGCGGAAACCCGACGTAAACGCTGCTTCAGACGCGACAGTCGCCGTAGTTTAAACAATAACCACAGCAGATAACATGTCATCAACAACACGAAAATTGATCCAGGCCAAAACATTGTCGTTTACCTGTTAAGCATGGCATGCGCATGCGCGCATGCCGATCAATACAGCTTAGTTACCTTTTAGCAGGCGATACATATCCTCTTCCGCCTCCTGGTCTTCCTCTTCGTCCATTTCAATACCAAGCTGTTCCATCAGTTCATCAATGCGATCCAGCGTCACGTCAAGCCAGCCCTGATCTTCTGATGACAACGTCTCACCCTTTTCAAGACGATCGAGCAGCGCATCCAGGCGCTCACTGTTCTCCAGCTGCGCCAGCTCCTCTTCAGGCGTGAGAGACACTTTTTTCTCCCTCGCCGGTTTGGCCGCGACGTTTTTCGCTTTTGCCGGTGCGGCCTTTTCGTCAGCAATCAATGCCACTGGCTTCTTGCTGCCAATACGCGGATCTTTCGCGGCGGCGCTTTGCTTGCCGTTGTTACTCTGCGTTTGCGGGTTAGCACGGCTGCCTGACGCATGGCCACGATGCTTTTTATCGCGTTTACGATCGCGCGCTTCATTATTGATATCTTCACGCGATTTACGTTTAGCTTTGGCGACAGGCTTACCTTTCGCAGCGCTTGCAGGTTGCTTCATGATGTTCGGTCCCGGTGTTTTTTATTCAGTATAGAATTGCGGCGAAATCTAGCAGAAACCAGACAAAGAAAAAAGGCGACAGCTCAAGCTGTCGCCTTATTTCATACCTTCAGCAGAAGGAATCATGTTTCAAATCCGTTTCGGCTCACAACGTCCCGGTTAATCCTGCGCCTGCTCAACTCCTGAGCGTATCCCTTTCCTTTTCCGGCTCCCATCCATAGCCATTTCCATTCCAGCCGCTCTTCGTTATCCCAACATTCCTGAGCGCATCATCCTGATGAGTGCATCCTGCACTGCTGAATAATGTAGACCATATGGTAAAAGGCTCAAGTAACACATGTCAGTCTTTAGGCGAAAAAACCTGTACTTAAGTATAATTCACTGAATTTTAATGGTTTATTTTTTTAATTATTTAACTAAAAAGAGACATAACGGGCAAAATTTATGGCAAATATCTTACAAAGGCGCCTCACCAATGGTATTGAGCACTTTCGCGCCATAACGCGTATAATCAGCGCCATTGCCCTAATGCGTTTCTGGAGTATTCCCTTGTCTGAACTGAATTACCATGTCACCCGCTTCATTCTTAGCGCACCGGACATCCGCCATTTGCCCTCTGATACCGGCATTGAAGTTGCGTTTGCTGGTCGTTCAAACGCGGGTAAATCCAGCGCCTTAAATACGCTCACCAATCAAAAAGGCCTGGCGCGAACCAGTAAAACACCCGGTCGTACGCAGCTGATTAACCTGTTTGAAGTTGCAGAAGGCAAGCGCCTCGTAGACTTACCGGGTTACGGCTATGCTGAAGTGCCAGAAGAGATGAAACTCAAATGGCAACGGGCATTGGGCGAATATCTGCAAAAAAGGCAGGCGCTTAAAGGCCTGGTGATACTGATGGATATCCGCCACCCGCTTAAAGATCTGGATCAGCAAATGATTCAGTGGGCGGTTGAGAGCGAGATCCCTGTACTCCTGCTGCTGACTAAAGCTGACAAGCTCGCTTCCGGCGCACGTAAAGCCCAGCTCAATATGGTGAAAGAAGCCTCAATGGCGTTTATGGGTGATGTGCAGGTTGAGGTTTTCTCATCGCTGAAAAAAATCGGCGTCGACAAAGTGCGCCATAAGCTGAATAGCTGGTTTAGTGAACTCGAACCTGCTGTTGAAGATCAGGGCACTGAAGCCTGACAAACCTCACAGGCTGCCGTTTTTTAGCGTCAGCCCAATAAAAAACGCCCCAGTCACAGAATGACTGGGGCGGCTAAATTCAGCCAAATCCGATTACGTGAAGTAAAAGGTCTGAAAGATAGAACATCTTACCTCTGTACCCTACGCCTCGAACTTTACCTGATTTTTTGTGAGCAACAAAGGTTTTTTTGTTGCTCTCTTTCATTTTTAGTCACTTTTTTTACCATGCTCGTCACAAAAATGAGGATGGCATGTAGTTAAATTACAAAAAAAGTGCTTAGGCCATAATAAGTTACTGCATCGTTTTGCAGCGCCGGTACCACGGTGTGCCGGCTTCATGCCTGATCACGTGATAATGCGCCAGCGGTGGCGCATAAACGCCACCAGCCAGAGTCTTAATGCGCCTGATCCCAGTTGTCGCCTACGCCGACTTCGACCAGTAAGGGGACATCCAGCGCCATACTGCCCTCCATCAGCGCGCGAATCTGCTTGCTGGCTTCATCGACGGCTTCAGCTTTGATTTCAAACACCAGTTCATCGTGCACTTGCATGATCATCCTGACCGCATCATCGGTTTGCTTTTGTAACCAGTCATCGACCGCAATCATAGCGCGTTTGATGATATCCGCGGCCGTTCCCTGCATGGGGGCATTAATCGCCGCACGTTCAGCAGCTTTACGACGAATGGCATTACTGGACTTGATGTCGGGCAACCACAAACGGCGTCCATCCAGCGTTTCAACATACCCGTTACTGGCTGCAAGCTGCCGCGTGTTTTCCATATAGCGCAGCACGCCAGGATAGCGCTCGAAGTACAAATCCATATACTTTTTCGCTTCGCCTGCGCCAATGTTCAGCTGGCGAGATAATCCAAACGCGCTCATGCCGTAGATAAGACCAAAGTTGATGGCCTTGGCGCTACGACGTTGTTCGCCCGTGACCTTAGACAGCGGCACGCCAAAGACCTCTGACGCAGTGGCACGGTGAATATCTTCTCCCTGAGAAAAGGCATCAAGCAGCCCTTTATCCTGTGACAGATGCGCCATGATACGCAGTTCAATCTGTGAATAGTCCGCCGCCACGATACGGTTCCCCTTGCCCGCAACAAAGGCCTGACGAATGCGGCGTCCTTCATCGTTACGGACCGGGATGTTTTGCAGGTTAGGATCGGTTGAAGACAGGCGACCGGTAGCCGTTACCGCCTGATGATAGGACGTGTGCACGCGACCGCTGACAGGATTGATCATCAGCGGCAGTTTATCAGTGTAAGTTGACTTCAGTTTCGACAACCCACGGTGCTCCAGAATGACCTTTGGCAGCGGATAGTCCAGTGCCAGCTCAGCCAGGACTTCTTCACTGGTAGAAGGCGCGCCTCCGGGTGTTTTCTTCGTCGGCTTAATGCCCTGCTTTTCAAACAGGATGACCTGCAGCTGCTTGGTCGATGAGAGATTAAAGGGCTCGCCCGCCAGCTCATGCGCTTTAAGCTCAAGCTCAGCCAGGCGCGATGTCAGCTCTTTAGAGTGCTGCGCCAGAATGGCTTGATCGATCAATACGCCGTTACGCTCAACACGTGAAATCACCTTAAGCAGGGGCATTTCAATTTGTTCAAAAACCTTTTTAGGGCCGGCTTCTTTTTCAAGCTCAGGCCACATTTTCAAATGCAGTTGCAGAGTGACATCGGCATCTTCTGCTGCGTAATGTGCAGCCTGCTCTAAAGCGATTTGATTAAATGTGAGCTGATTTTTCCCTTTACCGGCGATCTCTTCAAAGGTAATGGTTTTATGATTCAGCCACCGCGCAGACAGGCTGTCCATATCATGCTTGCCTACTACGCTGTTCAGAATATATGACTCCAGCATGGTGTCATATTTGATACCGGCGAGTTCAATATCGTAGTTTTTCAGCACGCCACGATCGTATTTGAGATTTTGCCCCACTTTACTGGCGTCAGGATCTTCGAGCAGCGGCTTGAGTTGGGCAAGAACGGCATCGCGGTCGAGCTGCTCCGGCGCATCAAGGTAATCATGTGCCACGGGCAGGTAAGCCGCCTCACCTGGCGCTACCGCAAAACTGAGGCCGACGATATTAGCCGTTAACGTATCCAGCCCATCGGTTTCGAGATCGAACGCAAAGACCTCGCTGTTTTTCAGCTTCTCCACCCAGGCATCTAAGGTTTGCTGATCCAGAATGGTGATATAGCCGTCAGCCGATAACAGGCTGGTGGCCTCAACGCTCGCCACCGGCTCATCGGTAAGAACCTGCTGGGCTTGCCGGTTGCTTTTAGTACCCTGCAGCCATTTTCCCTCTTGCAGGTCGGTCAACCAGCGCTTGAATTCGAAACGGCTAAATAGCGCTTGCAGCGCGTTAACATCAGGTTCGCTGACCGTAAGCGCTTCACAGGGTTGATCGAGCTCGACGTCTGTTTTAATGGTGGCAAGTTGATAAGAAAGAAAAGCAACATCGCGATTCTGCTCCAGTTTCGCGGCCATGGTTTTTGCACCGCGAAAAGAGAGATCGGCGACTTTATCAAGGTTGTCGTAAATGGACTGCATCCCGCCCAGCCCCTGCAGCAGCGCCTGGGCTGTTTTTTCACCCACGCCGGGTACGCCGGGAATATTATCTGAGCTGTCTCCCATCATCGCCAGAAAATCGATGATCAACGACGGTGGCACACCATACTTCTGCTCAACCTCTTCTGGGCCAAGAATGGTATTCGTCATGGTATTGATTAGCGTAATGCCCGGTGTGACAAGCTGCGCCATATCTTTATCGCCGGTGCTAATCAGAACAGCGTGGCCTTTTTTCTCTGCCTCTAACGCCAGCGTACCAATCACATCGTCCGCTTCAACGCCGCTGACAGCCAACAGCGGCAAGCCCATCGCACGCACCATTTCGTGCAGCGGCTCTATTTGTGACCGCAAATCATCAGGCATCGGTGGGCGGTGGGATTTGTAATGTTCAAACAGTTCATCCCTGAAGGTTTTGCCTTTAGCATCAAACACCACAGCAACATGTGTAGGGCTGTACTGTACCAACAGGCTTTTCAGCATGTTGAGCACGCCATACATTGCACCAGTAGGCTCACCTGCGCTGTTGGTTAGCGGCGGGAAAGCGTGGTACGCGCGATAAAGATAGGATGAGCCATCAACCAAAATCAGGGGGTTTTCTGCTATTTGCGCCATATGTCTGTGTATTCTTCGTTGCCATGGATTGGCCTATAAGGATGCCACACCTTGGCGAAAAGGGTTAATCAAGACAAACAGGGAGTGACGTTTTTCGTGCTTCTGTAATGAGGATCGCAACGATCTTTCTGTGGATAACTTTGTGCGTAAAAATTATATCAATAGTTTATTTATGTCATAAAAAAGATTAAGCCAAAATTAAAAATAATAAAATCATATAGTTAATATAAATCCGTGATGCGATCGTGATTTTTAATGGCATGTTTGCTTGTGTGGATAGAAAAACTGTGCTTCTTCAACAGGTCAGCGATGGGCGCACAAATTACAAATGAAAACGCCAGCGTATGCTGGCGTTTTGCAAAAAACTCAGCGTAAAACGCTTATTTTTTCTCAACCAGGAACTTCACTACGTTGGCATAATCCGCCACGAAGTTCGCCATTGAGCTGGTATCCAGACCGCCGTTATTAACCATATATTTGCCGTTAATAAACATCGCTGGCACGCCGCGCAGATCAACGTCAGACGCCGCTTTTTGCTGCTGGGCAACAAGGGCTTTTACTGCAAAGCTGTTCCAGGCCGCATCGTACTGCTCAGAAGAAATGCCCGCTGCTTTGATGAATACGTCTTTCAGGCTGGCTGCATCCGTAATCGTCTGGCTTTTCTGAATGCCATCAAAAATAGGTGAAGTCACTTTATCTTCTACGCCCAGCGCCATCGCGACGGCCCACGCATGGGTGACAACGGGACCTAAGTCGCCGCCAAGGAAGTCAACGTGGTACTTCACCATCTTCGTATCGGCTGGCAGATTCTTTTTAACTGCATCACCGACATGGTAAATTTGCTCAAACTGGTAGCAGTGCGGGCAGAAAAAAGAGAAAAACTCCATGACCTGGGGTTCACCTGCAACAGGTTTAGGCAGGCTAACGTATTGTTTACCTTCAGTGAATTGTGCAGCAGATGCGCTGAACGCCAGCACCAAACCCATCAGTGCAAAAAATATTTTCTTCATTGGGGAAAACTCTCCTGACTTTTCATTAAAATTGCGGGGCCAGCTGCAACGGAGGTTCCCGTAACACCTTTTCCTGCTCGATAAACTGCAAAATTTGCCGGCGCCAGAAATCCTCATCCGTCATCCAGGGGAAAGCGCGCGGAAAAGCGGGATCCTGCCAGCGGCGCACGACCCAGGCCAGATAATAAATCATGCGCATAGCACGTAAAGGCTCAATCAGTGACAATTCGTTAATATCGAAGTCGCTGAATTCGCTGTATGCGTCCAACAGAATATCCCACTGAATACGCTGTTCCTGCCTATCGCCACTTATTAACATCCACAGATCCTGAATAGCGGGACCATTGCGGGCATCATCAAGATCGACAAACAGCGGGCCATCGCGCCACAGAATATTGCCCGGGTGGCAATCACCATGTAAGCGTAGCGGCTGCCAGTCGCTATGCCAGCACTGCCGCAGCGTGATGCCAAGTTTATCGACAGCTTCCAGCAATGCTGGGCGGAGTGACGCAGGCACGAGCTCAGCCTTTGCCAGGACTTCTCGCGGCTGCTCCAGATATTCTTCCAGCCCTATGGATGGGCGTTGCTGAAACAGGCTTTTGCGGCCAGTTTGATGAATACGTCCCAGGAAACGGCCTACCCATTCCATCTGATCTTCGTTGTCGGTTTCATACTGCCGTCCACCCAGGCTGGGAAAGACCGCATAGTAAAAGCCAGCATGACGTTGCAGCGTATCGCCCTGCAAAACTAACGGCGCGGCAATCGGCACCTCATCATCCAGTAAATCCTGGGAAAACCGATGCTCTTCGGTGATCTGTTCTGCACTCCAGCGCTGAGGGCGATAAAACTTGGCCACATAGCGACGTTTTTCATCGTCGCTAAACTGATAAACCCGATTTTCATAGCTGTTCAGGGCGGTTAAACCGGAATCTACCCGTATGCCCGTTTCCCAAAGCGCATCCAACAGGACATCAGGATTGAGTGTCTGGAAGTTAAAGGCGGCATCACTCATGGTTATCCCTGTGCTTATCTTTACGGTTAATGGCCAAGGATAACACTACTCGTCATTTTTGATGACACCACGTGCACGTAGCAGGGCGGTTTTAAAATCGACTTCATAATCTTTTTTCAAGCCTGGAATCTGATCGTCGCTGGCTGAATCACGCATTTTTAGATGATAAATCAATACGTCATCGCTTAATTCACTTAATGGGCCAATGAAACCAGACTCGTGGGCCAGTTTTTGTAAAAATGCCAACAGGTTAAGATCGGGCTCTTTCTCCCATGCCGGTTGCAGGAGTTCAAGCAGTTCAGTCAGCCGATGGGTTTTCATAATGATTCCTCAATGCAGGTGATTCACGTCCAGAATGACACAAGGAGACAAGATGGCAGCATTTACCGGTGTAATCCTTGCTGGTGGACAAGGTAGCCGTATGGGCGGGCAGGATAAAGGATTACTCATGATGCAGAGTAAACCCCTATACCAACACGTTCTACAGCGGTTGAGGCCGCAGGTAGACATTGTGTTAATAAGCGCTAACCGCAACATTGATCGTTATCAGCTAAGTGGTTATCAGGTCGTAACCGATTCAATCAAGGACTACCCAGGACCGCTTGCAGGTATGTTGAGCGGTTTACGGCACAGCCCCACTGATTGGGTGGCATTTTGTGCCTGTGATACACCTCAGATCCCCGGTGATTTTGTTGCGCGCCTCTGGCAGCAGCGTAACAACGCACCTGCTGTATGGGTGAAATCCTCCCAGCGGGATCATCCAACCCTGGCCTTGATGAATAAGGCGATTGCCGACGATCTGGAGACATGGTTGTTACGGGGGGAGCGCAGGCTTATGCAGTTTATGCGTGAGCATGGTGGGCACCCGGTTTTATTTAGCGATCCAGAGTCAGCGTTCAGCAACATCAATACGCCTGACGACCTTGTGGAGCAGGAGAAATCATAATGTGTGTTCCGTTGTTGGCCATTGTCGCCTGGAGTGGGACCGGTAAAACCACACTACTCGAGCAAGTTATACCCTTGTTAAGGGCGCAGGAGATACGTGCAGGATTAATTAAGCATACCCACCATGACATGGACGTAGATACGCCAGGCAAGGACAGTTATCGACTGCGCCAGGCCGGAGCCGATCAGGTTATTGTCGCCAGCGACAGGCGTTGGGCACTCATGTGTGAAACGCCTGAGCAGCCTGTCAGCTTAATGGCGTTAGTGGGACGAATGGACAGCGAACAGCTGGATGTAGTGTTAGTCGAAGGATTTAAAGATGAGCCAGTCGCCAAAATTGTGCTTTGGCGCTCGGGTATTAAAGGTGAGCTAGCAGCACTGCTGGATGAGAAGGTGGTGGCTGTCGCCTGTGACGACACGACTTTAAACCTGAATGTGCCCGTTTTGAACATCAACCAGCCACAAGAAGTGGCCGCATTTATCCTGACATGGCTGGGTAAAAAGGCGCATAGCTGACAACACAATGGGTAGCGAGTGGATGATGCAGATCAGCAGCGTTCAGTAGAGGGTTTTCCCGTCTTCGAACGGCAAAGAAGGTGTAATTACCATCATCGTTAGAGCCTGTCTGCCGCGTACCAGATGACGTGCCTGTGTTTTACGTCGCTCCGCCACTGCACCCGTGCCTTGCTGCAGGTTCACCCTTGCCCGCTAAACGCCGGTAAAGGGATGCGTCCGGTCCGGAACGGCGCAGAGATGAGGGGTTATCTGCCAGATCGCAGACGTAAAAAAGCCCTGAACGTCAGTTCAGGGCTTCTTCACTTGTTTGATGCCTGGCAGTTCCCTACTCTCGCATGGGGAGACCCCACACTACCATCGGCGCTACGGCGTTTCACTTCTGAGTTCGGCATGGGGTCAGGTGGGACCACCGCGCTACAGCCGCCAGGCAAATTCTGTTTCCCGCACCGCCCTCGCAGGCCGCACGGTTTTATCCGGTAAACAATGCTGAAAATTTAAATCGTCTCTCAACCAAAACGCCTCTGGCGTTGTAAGGTTAAGCCTCACGGGTCATTAGTACCGGTAAGCTCAACGCATCGCTGCGCTTACACACCCGGCCTATCAACGTCGTCGTCTTCAACGTCCCTTCAGGAGCCTTAAAGGCTCAGGGAGAACTCATCTCGGGGCAAGTTTCGTGCTTAGATGCTTTCAGCACTTATCTTTTCCGCACTTAGCTACCGGGCAGTGCCACTGGCGTGACAACCCGGACACCAGCGGTGCGTTCACTCCGGTCCTCTCGTACTAGGAGCAACCCCCCTCAATTCTCCAGCGCCCACGGCAGATAGGGACCGAACTGTCTCACGACGTTCTAAACCCAGCTCGCGTACCACTTTAAACGGCGAACAGCCGTACCCTTGGGACCTACTTCAGCCCCAGGATGTGATGAGCCGACATCGAGGTGCCAAACACCGCCGTCGATATGAACTCTTGGGCGGTATCAGCCTGTTATCCCCGGAGTACCTTTTATCCGTTGAGCGATGGCCCTTCCATTCAGAACCACCGGATCACTATGACCTGCTTTCGCACCTGCTCGAGCCGTCACTCTCGCAGTCAAGCTGGCTTATGCCATTGCACTAACCTCCTGATGTCCGACCAGGATTAGCCAACCTTCGTGCTCCTCCGTTACGCTTTGGGAGGAGACCGCCCCAGTCAAACTACCCACCAGACACTGTCCGCAGCCCGGATTACGGGCCTACGTTAGAACACCAAACATTAAAGGGTGGTATTTCAAGGCCGGCTCCACGCAGACTGGCGTCCACGCTTCAAAGCCTCCCACCTATCCTACACATCAAGGCTCAGTGTTCAGTGTCAAGCTGTAGTAAAGGTTCACGGGGTCTTTCCGTCTTGCCGCGGGTACACTGCATCTTCACAGCGATTTCAATTTCACTGAGTCTCGGGTGGAGACAGCCTGGCCATCATTACGCCATTCGTGCAGGTCGGAACTTACCCGACAAGGAATTTCGCTACCTTAGGACCGTTATAGTTACGGCCGCCGTTTACCGGGGCTTCGATCAAGAGCTTCTCCTTGCGGATAACCCCATCAATTAACCTTCCGGCACCGGGCAGGCGTCACACCGTATACGTCCACTTTCGTGTTTGCACAGTGCTGTGTTTTTAATAAACAGTTGCAGCCAGCTGGTATCTTCGACTGGCTTCAGCTCCGGGAGCAAGTCCCTTCACCTACGCGCCAGCGTGCCTTCTCCCGAAGTTACAGCACCATTTTGCCTAGTTCCTTCACCCGAGTTCTCTCAAGCGCCTTGGTATTCTCTACCTGACCACCTGTGTCGGTTTGGGGTACGATTTTGTGTTACCTGATGCTTAGAGGCTTTTCCTGGAAGCAGGGCATTTATCACTTCAGCACCGTAGTGCCTCGTCGTCACGCCTCAGTGTAAAGTGAACCGGATTTGCCTGGAACACACACCTACACGCTTAAACCGGGACAACCGTCGCCCGGCTGATATAGCCTTCTCCGTCCCCCCTTCGCAGTAACACCAAGTACAGGAATATTAACCTGTTTCCCATCGACTACGCCTTTCGGCCTCGCCTTAGGGGTCGACTCACCCTGCTCCGATTAACGTTGAACAGGAACCCTTGGTCTTCCGGCGACAAGGTTTTTCACCTTGTTTATCGTTACTTATGTCAGCATTCGCACTTCTGATACCTCCAGCATGCCTCACAGCACACCTTCGACGGCTTACAGAACGCTCCCCTACCCAACAACACATAGTGTCGCTGCCGCAGCTTCGGTGCATGGTTTAGCCCCGTTACATCTTCCGCGCAGGCCGACTCGACCAGTGAGCTATTACGCTTTCTTTAAATGATGGCTGCTTCTAAGCCAACATCCTGGCTGTCTGGGCCTTCCCACATCGTTTCCCACTTAACCATGACTTTGGGACCTTAGCTGGCGGTCTGGGTTGTTTCCCTCTTCACGACGGACGTTAGCACCCGCCGTGTGTCTCCCGTGATAACATTCTCCGGTATTCGCAGTTTGCATCGGGTTGGTAAGCCGGGATGGCCCCCTAGCCGAAACAGTGCTCTACCCCCGGAGATGAGTTCACGAGGCGCTACCTAAATAGCTTTCGGGGAGAACCAGCTATCTCCCGGTTTGATTGGCCTTTCACCCCCAGCCACAGGTCATCCGCTAATTTTTCAACATTAGTCGGTTCGGTCCTCCAGTTAGTGTTACCCAACCTTCAACCTGCCCATGGCTAGATCACCGGGTTTCGGGTCTATACCCTGCAACTTAACGCCCAGTTAAGACTCGGTTTCCCTGCGGCTCCCCTATACGGTTAACCTTGCTACAGAATATAAGTCGCTGACCCATTATACAAAAGGTACGCAGTCACCCCCATAAAGAAGGCTCCCACTGCTTGTACGTACACGGTTTCAGGTTCTGTTTCACTCCCCTCGCCGGGGTTCTTTTCGCCTTTCCCTCACGGTACTGGTTCACTATCGGTCAGTCAGGAGTATTTAGCCTTGGAGGATGGTCCCCCCATATTCAGACAGGATACCACGTGTCCCGCCTTACTCATCGAACTCACAGCCTGTGCACCTTTGTGTACGGGAGTATCACCCTGTACCCTGCGACTTTCCAGACGCTTCCACTGATGCACAAGCTGGTGATGGTTCTGGGCTCCTCCCCGTTCGCTCGCCGCTACTGGGGGAATCTCGGTTGATTTCTTTTCCTCGGGGTACTTAGATGTTTCAGTTCCCCCGGTTCGCCTCATACAGCTATGTATTCACTGCATGATAGTGTGTCGGAACACACTGGGTTTCCCCATTCGGGTATCGCCGGTTGTAGCGGTTCATATCACCTTACCGGCGCTTATCGCAGATTAGCACGCCCTTCATCGCCTCTGACTGCCAGGGCATCCACCGTGTACGCTTAGTCGCTTAACCTCACAACCCACAGGCGTTTATCTGTTTTACCGTAACGGCTTCACAGTTAGCTTGTAAGCTGTAAGCTTTTGAGAGACTCGAACGCGTTGTACTGTGTTCCTTATTACGGAGGAACACGACAATGCGTCGTTTCAAATTTTCAGCTTGTTCCGGATTGTTAAAGAGCAGAATACTTCGCAGCACACCGTTGCCGGTACGCTCTGAAGTATTTTCAGAAAAAATACAGTAGTGAGTATGGTGGAGCTAAGCGGGATCGAACCGCTGACCTCCTGCGTGCAAGGCAGGCGCTCTCCCAGCTGAGCTATAGCCCCATACAGTTACTGCAGAGACCACTACTACCACTCAACCGAGTAAACATCCTTCATCAAGAAGGATGCCATTTCGTCTCAGGCAAGGCATGCGGAAGGGACGTTTACGTCTGTAAACGACCGCGCGCATAACGCAGCATAAGAAGAAATTTGGTAGGCCTGAGTGGACTTGAACCACCGACCTCACCCTTATCAGGGGTGCGCTCTAACCACCTGAGCTACAAGCCTGTAGAGGTTTTTTCTGCTCGTGACTTTCTATCAGACAATCTGTGTGAGCACTTCGCGGGAAAGTATCTTCAGGTAAGGAGGTGATCCAACCGCAGGTTCCCCTACGGTTACCTTGTTACGACTTCACCCCAGTCATGAATCACAAAGTGGTAAGCGCCCTCCCGAAGGTTAAGCTACCTACTTCTTTTGCAACCCACTCCCATGGTGTGACGGGCGGTGTGTACAAGGCCCGGGAACGTATTCACCGTGGCATTCTGATCCACGATTACTAGCGATTCCGACTTCACGGAGTCGAGTTGCAGACTCCGATCCGGACTACGACGCACTTTATGAGGTCCGCTTGCTCTCGCGAGGTCGCTTCTCTTTGTATGCGCCATTGTAGCACGTGTGTAGCCCTACTCGTAAGGGCCATGATGACTTGACGTCATCCCCACCTTCCTCCGGTTTATCACCGGCAGTCTCCTTTGAGTTCCCGACCGAATCGCTGGCAACAAAGGATAAGGGTTGCGCTCGTTGCGGGACTTAACCCAACATTTCACAACACGAGCTGACGACAGCCATGCAGCACCTGTCTCACGGTTCCCGAAGGCACTAAGGCATCTCTGCCAAATTCCGTGGATGTCAAGAGTAGGTAAGGTTCTTCGCGTTGCATCGAATTAAACCACATGCTCCACCGCTTGTGCGGGCCCCCGTCAATTCATTTGAGTTTTAACCTTGCGGCCGTACTCCCCAGGCGGTCGACTTAACGCGTTAGCTCCGGAAGCCACTCCTCAAGGGAACAACCTCCAAGTCGACATCGTTTACGGCGTGGACTACCAGGGTATCTAATCCTGTTTGCTCCCCACGCTTTCGCACCTGAGCGTCAGTCTTCGTCCAGGGGGCCGCCTTCGCCACCGGTATTCCTCCAGATCTCTACGCATTTCACCGCTACACCTGGAATTCTACCCCCCTCTACGAGACTCAAGCCTGCCAGTTTCAAATGCAGTTCCCAGGTTAAGCCCGGGGATTTCACATCTGACTTAACAGACCGCCTGCGTGCGCTTTACGCCCAGTAATTCCGATTAACGCTTGCACCCTCCGTATTACCGCGGCTGCTGGCACGGAGTTAGCCGGTGCTTCTTCTGCGGGTAACGTCAATCGACGCGGTTATTAACCACATCGCCTTCCTCCCCGCTGAAAGTACTTTACAACCCGAAGGCCTTCTTCATACACGCGGCATGGCTGCATCAGGCTTGCGCCCATTGTGCAATATTCCCCACTGCTGCCTCCCGTAGGAGTCTGGACCGTGTCTCAGTTCCAGTGTGGCTGGTCATCCTCTCAGACCAGCTAGGGATCGTCGCCTAGGTGGGCCGTTACCCCGCCTACTAGCTAATCCCATCTGGGTTCATCCGATAGTGAGAGGCCCGAAGGTCCCCCTCTTTGGTCTTGCGACGTTATGCGGTATTAGCCACCGTTTCCAGTGGTTATCCCCCTCTATCGGGCAGATCCCCAGACATTACTCACCCGTCCGCCACTCGTCACCCGAGAGCAAGCTCTCTGTGCTACCGTCCGACTTGCATGTGTTAGGCCTGCCGCCAGCGTTCAATCTGAGCCATGATCAAACTCTTCAATTTAAAGTTTGATTTGCTTAAACAAGTTAAGCGGTGCTCATCTGTAAAACGTCATAATGAATTTCATTATGTGTTCACTCGTGAGGCTTTGATATTTTTTACGTCCGGAGACGCTGATATCAATCCTGCGAGTGCCCACACAGATTGTCTGATAAATTGTTAAAGAGCAGTGCGAACAGCGGGTTAACCGTCTGTCGCGAGGTGGCGTATATTACGCTTTCCTCCTTCAGAGTCAACCTCTTTTTCAGAAGTTTTTCTCCGGCGGAAACTCCTGGGAGCCTCCTGCTGAACACCGCGTTACGTAAGCCGTTGTGCCGTGTCAGTGGAGGCGCATTATAGGGAGTTCTTTCTGAGTGACAAGCATTAATTATAAAAAAATGTCTGAGCGGTTTATTTTTAAACGAACGAGGTAAAAAGCACCACTTCCTGCCTAAACAACGCACGGAAATCACCACGTAGTCTTTGAAAGAGGCGTATTGTGCATTTCTGCCAATGCTATTCTTCTTCATTATCTTTGCTGAAAACATTACGAAGGACGCTCAATGATTAAATCCGCGCGCAGTATGGCCGGTCTGCCATGGATTGCCGCTATGGCATTCTTTATGCAGTCACTGGATGCCACGATATTGAACACAGCCCTGCCCGCGATCGCCACCAGTCTTGACCGTTCCCCGCTTGCCATGCAGTCCGCCGTCATCAGCTACACCTTAACCGTTGCCATGCTTATCCCCGTCAGCGGCTGGCTTGCAGATCGTTACGGCACACGCAAAATCTTCATGATTGCCGTTTCGCTCTTTACCCTTGGCTCGTTAGCCTGCGCCTTGTCGCCTTCTTTATCTGTTCTGGTTACCTCCCGTGTCATTCAGGGCGTTGGTGGTGCCATGATGATGCCGGTAGCGCGCCTGGCACTCTTGCGCGCCTATCCGCGCAGTGAACTCTTACCCATCCTTAACTTTGTGACGATGCCGGGGTTAGTGGGGCCGATCCTGGGGCCGCTGTTGGGCGGTGTAATGGTGACGTATGCCACCTGGCACTGGATATTCCTGATTAACATCCCTATTGGCATACTGGGCATATTCTATGCGCGTAAATATATGCCTGACTTTACTACGCCTAAACGCCGCTTCGACTTTCTGGGCTTTTTACTCTTCGGCATCGGGTTGGTGATGATCTCCACCGGGATAGAGCTGTTTGGTGAGCGTATCGTCTCGCCCTGGATTGCGGCCGGGGTATTGTGTGGCGGTGTTGTGTTATTGCTTCTTTATATTGCGCACGCCCGACGTCACCCCTCTCCCCTTATTAATCTGCCAATGTTTAAGACCCGCACCTTCTCGGTAGGTATCATTGGCAACATCGCCTCGCGGCTTGGTACAGGCTGTGTGCCGTTTTTGATGCCGCTGATGCTTCAGGTGGGTTTCGGTTACTCGGCTATTCTGGCGGGATGCATGATGGCGCCCACGGCCGTAGGATCTATTCTGGCAAAACAAAGCGTGACGCAGCTGCTGCGCTGGTTTGGTTATCGCCGCTTGCTGGTCAGCATTACGGTGATTATCGGGTTCATGATTGCCAGCTTTTCACTGCAGTCACCTTCTGAAAGCATCGCATTATTATTGATACCGCTCTTTCTGCTGGGTATGGCGATGTCCACCCAGTTTACGGCGATGAATACTATTACGCTGGCTGATTTAGATGACGACAACGCCAGTGGCGGCAATAGCGTGCTAGCCGTGACACAACAACTGGCGATCAGTTTCGGTGTAGCGGTCAGCGCTGCTGTACTGCGTTTTTATCAGGAGTTTGATAGCACGACGGTAGAACAGTTCCATTCCACCTTCCTGACGATGGGCATCGTAACCGTGCTGTCGGCGCTAACATTTATGATGTTGCGCAATGGTGATGGACGTAACCTGATCAGCAATCGCGATAAAAAGAAAAAGGCTTAAACCGAGCCTCGCGGTACCAGCTCCGGCGTCAGTACCAGCGTTTGCTGGCTGACGTCGGGATTGCTCAGGCGGTGAATCAGCGTATCTATCGCCAGTTCGCCCAGTTCATCTTTAGGTTGATGAATAGTACTCAGCGGCGGTGACATATAGCGAGCCAGTTCAATATCGTCATATCCCATCACCGCCATATCCTGTGGAATCTGCAGTCCGGCCTGATGCAATGCGTGATAAACGCCAACCGCCATCGCGTCGTTGCTGGTAAAAACAGCATGCGGCGGCGTTTCCAGCGCCAGCAATTCAAACATTGCGTTGTAGCCGCCTGAAAACTCAAAGTCGCCACTGACAACATATTCTGGCGGAACATGCAGACCGCTTTTCTGCATCGCCTGGTAATAACCTTCCAGTCGCATGCGTGCAGGTGTTTTATCAAGCGGCCCAGAAATACAGGCAATACGCGAGTAGCCACTGTCAATTAGGTGCTGCGTGGCCAGCTCTCCCCCTAACAACGCGTTATCCTGAATAATATCGCCATGGCCTTCAAAAGGTGCCCAGTCCATCATCACCGTTGGGATAGAAGGATAACGATTAAGGATTTCGGCCGAAGGCAGATGACTCTCGGTACACATGATAAGCAAGCCATCAACGCGCTTTTGCAGCAGCGTTTCCAGGCTACGATTCATGCGCGCTTCGTCGCCAGCGGTATTACAAAGAATCAGACTGTATCCCCGCTCATAGCAACTGTCTTCCACCCCACGCACGACTTCTGCATAAAAAGGGTTGCTACTGGCAGTCAGCAGCATGCCGATGGTATTGGTTTGGTTAAGCTTGAGGCTACGCGCTAATGCCGACGGCGCGTAGTTGAGTTCGCGGATCGCCTGTTCAATTTTTTCACGCACGCCGTCACTGACAAAACGGTTCTTGTTGATGACGTGTGAAACCGTTGAAGTTGAGACACCCGCCAGTCGGGCGACATCTTTCATCGTAGCCAAGCGCTTAACCCTGCTGCTGTAAAAAGTCGTCGATTTCCGCACGCCACGGTACAGAAGGCTGCGCACCTGAACGGGTTACCGCAATTGCCGCGGCGGCATGGGCAAAACGAACGGCATCATGCATGGCCTTACCTTCAAGTCGCGCAGTGATAAACGCACCGTTAAAGGTATCGCCAGCAGCAATGGTGTCGACCGCGTTGACCTCAAAGCCGGCAATACGTTGTCCCTTCCCATTTTCACTGAGCCAGACGCCACGGCGTCCCAGGGTAATCAAAACGGTAGCAATACCTTTTTCATGCAATGCGGCGGCGGCACGTGCTGCATCATCATCATTATTTACCGCAATACCGGTCAGAATTTCAGCTTCAGTTTCATTCGGCGTAATGATGTCGATAAGCGCTAACAAATCATCAGACAGTTTCGTTGCCGGAGCAGGATTTAAAATCACGCGGGTCTGATGCTGTCTGGCCAACGTCGCCGCAGCCAAAACGCTGTCCAGGGGCGATTCCAACTGCATCAGTAAGGCATCCGCCTGGGCAATGACCTGCTGGTGACGTTCAACATATTGCGGCGTCAATGCCGCGTTGGCGCCGGAATAGATGCCAATGTTATTTTCGCCTTCGCCATTCACGAAAATCATCGCCACACCCGTAGATTCACCCTCGACGGCTTCTACTGGATGCGTATCAATATTGTCCTGCGCGAGCTGCTGGCAAATACGTTCGCCAATGTCATCAGCGCCAACACAGGCTATAAAAGCGATATTCGCACCCGCACGACCCGCGGCAACCGCCTGATTCGCGCCTTTACCGCCAAACGCAATCTGGTATTTCTGCCCGATCACCGTTTCGCCAGGGCGGGGAAAATGAGCCAGATTAAGGATGTGGTCAGCATTAATGCTACCGAGAACGGCCAGTTTTGCGTTTTTGCTCATTGGAGGAGTCCGAAATAAGTGCGCCACCGACGGGTGGCGCAATGCCCTGCTTTTCTTTGATTTATTTGGTAACCAGTTTCAGATCGACCGGATTGACCGCCTGCACTTTTTCACCTTTCAGCACTTTATCAGCAGTCTGAACGCCGATCATGCCAATTTTCTCTGGCATCTGAGCCACGGTTGCGGCCAGCTTGCCACCTTCAACGGCTTTCACGCCATCAGGTGTGCCATCGAAACCGACGACCATCACATCGGTTTTGCCTGCAGTTTGCAGTGCACGCAGCGCGCCCAGTGCCATTTCGTCATTCTGTGCAAACACCGCCTGAACATCCGGGTGCGCCTGCAGCAGGTTCTGCATAACGTTCAAACCCTTGGTACGATCAAAGTCTGCCGGCTGGCTGGCCAGGATCTGGAATTTATGTGCGTCAGCAGCCTGTTTAAAACCTTCGCCACGTTCACGCGCAGCAGAGGTCCCTGCGATGCCTTCTAACTCGATCACTTTCGCGTTATCACCCAGTTTACGTGCGATGTAGTCACCCGCCATCTTGCCGCCAAAGCGGTTGTCAGATGCAACGTGACTGACTACCGTACCCTGTGCAGCTACGCGGTCCAGGGTGATCACCGGGATCTTCGCCTGGTTAGCCATTTTGATGGCGTTGCCGACAGCGTCAGAATCGGTCGGGTTAATCAACAGCACTTTCGTCCCGCGCACGGTTAAGTCCTGAACGTTAGCCAGTTCTTTTGCCGGGTTGTTCTGTGAATCCAGCACGACCAGGTTGTAGCCCAGTTTATCGGCTTCTTTCTGTGCGCCGTCTTTCAGTGAAACGAAGAACGGGTTGTTCAGCGTAGAGATAACTAAGGCAATGGTATCTTTAGCCATTGCGCTGGCGCTGAGCGTTGCACCAAGGATCACAGCTAATGCAGTTAACTTTTTCATCATTTTATCCTGTATTAAGGTCTGAGTTATTTGCTGCTTTTATTGTCCACCAGCACCGCCAGCAGAATGACTACCGCTTTTACGATCATCTGGTAATACGACGATACACCCATCAGATTTAAACCATTGTTCAAAAAGCCAAGGATTAATGCGCCAATTAAGGTGCCAACAATCCGGCCCTTACCTCCGGCCAGGCTGGTACCGCCTAATACAACGGCGGCAATCGCATCCAGTTCATAGCCTGTTCCGGCTGTCGGCTGCGCGGACGAAAGACGGGCGACTTCGATAGAACCCGCCAGCGCCGCCAGCATGCCAGACAGTGAATAAACAATGACTTTGACCCGATTGACGTTGATACCGGAGAGACGTGTTGCGGCTTCATTCCCCCCCAGTGCATAGATGTAGCGGCCCAACCGCGTGTGGTGCAGCATGTACCAGGCCGCCACGAACACCAGCACCATCAGCCATACGGGTGTAGGAATCCCCAACGGACGACCAATACCAAACCAGCCGAACAGATCGGCATTGTCATTAAAGCCGGTATTCACAGGGCTGCCGTTGGTATAAACCATGGTGACACCGCGCAGTAACAGCATCATCACCAGCGTGGCGATAAAAGCCTGCACCTTACCGCGCGCGACAATGGTACCGGTCACCGCGCCAATGGCTGCGCCCAGCGCCAGCGAGGCCGCAACCGCAACAAAGGCATTCACCTCCATTCCCACCAGCGATGCCGCCACCGCACCGGTGAGCGCCAGTAGCGATCCCACAGAGAGATCGATACCTGACGTCAGAATAACCAGCGTCATGCCCACCGCCATAATGGCGTTGACCGATGTCTGCTGCAAAATGTTGAACAGGTTTGCCACGGTAAAGAAATTAGGGCTCTGGCTGGCGACCACGGCAATCAACACAATCAGCGCAATCAGCGACTTTTGCTCAAGCAGCCAGGCTTTGCTGAACCAGCGACGGTTAGACGGAACGGTTTGGGTGGTCATACAACTAAATCCTCACTGTGTTGCTTACCAACGGCTGCGGCCATCAGGCTTTCCTGGGTAGCGTCTTCACGGGTAAATTCGCCGCTTAAACGGCCTTCATGCATCACGACAATACGGTCACTCATGCCCAGAACTTCTGGCATTTCCGACGACACCAAAATAATGCTCAGCCCTTCTGCCTTAAACTGGTTAATGAGCTGATAGATCTCTTTTTTTGCCCCCACGTCAACACCGCGCGTCGGTTCATCGAGAATCAACACGTTGGGGCGCGTCATTAATCCGCGGGCAATCGCGACTTTCTGTTGATTACCGCCGGATAGCAGGCCAATCGGCTGCTCCATTGACGGGGTTTTAACGTTAAACAGACGGATAAAATCGCTGACGGCGAGCTGCTCTTCAGCGTGCCTGAGCCTGCCGCCCAGGTGACTGAAGTAGCGCAGTGCGGTCAAAGACATGTTCTCTTTGACTGACATGCCCAGCACCAGGCCATCGCGCTTACGGTCTTCCGAGATATACACGATGCCATTGGCAAGGCCATCCTGCGGTGAGCGGGTCACCACTTCACGTCCACTCAGCCAGATCTGCCCGGCGCTGCGGGGCGCAGCACCGTAGAGGATTTTCATCAGTTCGGTGCGCCCAGCGCCCATCAGGCCAGACACGCCAAGAATTTCACCTTTGCGCAGGGTAAACGAGACGTTATCGACGCCAGGCCCGCTGAGGTTTTCGACTTTAAGGCGCACGTCGCCAGGCGCCTCGTCCAGATGGGGATATTGATCTTCCAGCTTACGGCCCACCATCATCTCAATGAGGCTTTCTTCGCTCAGATCGCTGACGGCACGCTCAGCAATAAACTGACCATCACGGAACACCGTGACATCATCGCAAATCTCAAAAATCTCTTTCATGCGATGGGAGATATAGACGATGCCGCATCCCTGTGCTTTCAGCTCGTTGATAACGCGGAATAACGACAGGGTTTCGGTATCGGTCAGCGCGTCGGTCGGCTCATCCATAATGATGACTTTCGACTCAAAGCTCAGCACTTTAGCGATCTCGACCATTTGCTGATCGCCGATGGATAAATCGCCCACCAGTTTGTGGCTGTTAAAACGTAAATTCAGGCGCTTTAGCAGCGCGTCAGCTTCGGCATACATCCGTTTCCAGTTGATGCAGCCCAGGCCATTAACGAATTCGCGGCCAAGAAAAATGTTTTCCGCGACGGTTAACTGGGGGATCAGGTTAAGTTCCTGATGGATAATACCAATGCCCGCTTCCTGAGAAGCCTTGGGGCCGCTAAACGTCGTTTCTTCACCCAGCCACAACAGTGAACCGGCATCACGACTGTAAATGCCGGTAAGCACTTTCATCATGGTCGATTTGCCCGCGCCGTTTTCCCCCACCAGCGCCATAACGCGTCCCGGCCAGACTGACAACGATGCGCCATTCAGTGCTTTGACGCCCGGAAATGATTTTTCGATGCCTTTAAGCTGCAGTAACGGTTGCATAATGGCCTCAGAAGGTCACACCTGCACTCAGGATGACATTCGCAAACGGAGAACACTCTCCGCTGCGAACGACCGCCTGACTACGCTGTGTTTGTTGTTTGAACTGTTCGTGACTGATGTAGTGGATACTAATGGTATTTCCCTGGTGCTGTTGCAATGCGTCGAGCACGGCGATCAGTTCGCTGTGGAGCTGCGGATTATGCTGCTTAATTTCTTCCGCGATAAAGGCGCTTTCCACCTGCATCTCATGCGTTACCGCTTCAACCACCTGCATAAATCCTGGCGTACCCGGTATCAGTGCCAGATCGATACGCTGCGTTTCTGCCGGAATCGGCAACCCCGCATCGGCGATCGTCAATGTATCCGTATGGCCCAGGCGGGCGATGACGTAAGAGAGTTCAGCGTTTAACAGGCGACCTTTTTTCATTTTTCCACTCCAGAGCGAAACGTTTCGCTTTCAGGAGTGTATAAAATGAAGGTTACAATTCAACCACTGAATAAGAAATTTGTGATCGCTATCGAAACGTTTCGCTGTTGCAGACCAGAATTTGAGTTAGGGGGCAGTCAGAAGGGAAAAATGGACCGCCTGAGCGGTCCATTGGGGCTGAATCAGGGCAACTTTTTGACCTGTTTGACGTCCAGCTCGATGCTGTTGAAATCTTTGTCCAGTTCCCCGGTCAGTTCAACACGGTCTTTGGGTGAAACAGTCAGCCCATTCCAGCGCTTATGATCGATTTCTACTTTCATCGTGCCGGTCTGATCACGGAACACGTAGTCTTCGTCACCAATCTGCTTTTCAAGCTGGCCACGAACGGTAATCCAGCTGTCATCTTTCATCTCTTCAGCCTGTTTCACCGTTACAACACTGCTTTGATCGGCTTTGAAACCGCCCTGCTGCTGATGTGCGGCCGGCGCTGGCGCATTTGGATCAACAAATCCGCCTTGTTGTGCAGCAAAGACCGGCGCGGAAGCCAGCATGGTTACGGCTAATAGTGCAGCATACTTTTTCATTTTGTCACCTCTTGTCCATGAAGCAGTTAGGGTAGTGACTGTAGTAAAACATAGAGTTCTTAACAGGATCTTAAGGCAAAAATAAACGCAGTTTTTAGCCAAACTCACTGTACAACCCCCATTCGCCTTCGTATAAATCGCTTACTAAAAGGGAGAAGCGATGCGAATTTTACTGATTGAAGACGACCGCCTGATTGGAGACGGCATTAAAGCGGGACTCAGTAAGCTGGGATTCAGCGTTGACTGGTTTGTCTCTGGCGAGGCCGGTTTTCAGGCATTAACGGCGGCGCCGTGGGATGCGGTCGTACTCGATTTATCACTGCCTGAGCGTGACGGGCTGGACATATTGCGTCAATGGCGTCAGCAGGGGCACGACGTCCCGGTTCTTATCCTTACCGCCCGCGATGCGCTTGATCAACGCGTTGAAGGATTACAGATGGGGGCTGACGATTACCTGTGCAAACCCTTTGCCCTTACAGAAGTTGCCGCACGCTTACAGGCACTGATTCGCCGCCGTCACGGGCAACTCCAGCCCGAACTGCGTCATGGCGATGTAGTGTTGATTCCCGGTAATCTCAGCGTGGAAAGAAACGGCGAAAATATCGCGTTAAAAAGCCGTGAGCTGGCCCTGCTTGAGCTGTTTATGCGAAATCCGGATCGGGTACTGACGCGAAGCCAGCTCGAAGAAAAGCTCTATACCTGGGATACCGAAGTGTCGAGCAATGCGGTAGAAGTGCATATCCATCATCTGCGTAAAAAACTCGGTAACCGCTTTATCCGCACCATCCACGGCGTGGGCTATACGCTGGGGGAAAGCGAATGCGATCGATGAGTTTGTTTTTACGCCTTGGCATTGGCCTGGTGCTGATACTGGGCATTTGTTGGGGAACGGCCACGCTCAGCGCCTGGTATAAAACACGTGACACCGTTAACGAGCTGTTTGATACGCAACAGATGCTGCTTGCTAAGCGCCTGCTGACCCTGGACTTCACGACGCTGAACGGCACGTCGCTGCCCAAAACGAAAAAGCTGCTGGACCATAACCGTGGCGAACAGGACGATGACGCGCTGGCTTTCGCGGTATTTGACCGGGAGGGAAAACAGGTCCTCAACGACGGCGATAATGGCAAAGATCTGCCCTTTAATGCGGATCATCAAGGTTTCCAGGATGGCCAGCTTAACGGGGATGACGATCTCTGGCGCTTTGTCTGGCTGACTACGCCCGATCAACGTTACCGCGTCGTGGTAGGTCAGGAATGGGAATACCGTGACGATATGGCAAAAGATCTGGTCGATGCCAGCATGTTGCCCTGGCTGATCTCATTACCTTTTATGCTGCTGATGTTAACGGGCCTGGTGTGGTATGAACTTCGTCCGCTGAAGAAACTCAGCCACCAGCTTGCCGGGCGGGCACCTGACGATGATGCGCCCTTGCAGGCCGATCGCGTTCCCAAAGAGGTACGACCGTTAATTGACGCCCTGAACGGCCTGTTCAGCCGTATTCATACCATGATGCAGCGGGAACGCCGTTTTACGTCGGATGCCGCACACGAATTACGCAGCCCGCTCGCCGCACTGCGAGTGCAAAGCGAGGTCATTCAACTGGCCGCCGATGACGAGGCGATGCGCACTCACGCGCTGCAACAGCTGGATGCGGGTATTACCCGCGCCACTCGTCTGGTTGATCAGCTGCTTACCCTTTCCCGCATTGAAGCCGAGGATGTTCGCAATACGTTCCAGCCCGTCATGTTAAAAAAGGTGGCACAGGACACGCTGGCTTCACAGCTGCCACTGGCAGATAAGGCTGACATTACGTTGCGCCTTAACGCTGAAGCCGATCCGGTTATTTCGGGACACGCGTTGCTGCTGTCGCTGCTGATCAGAAACCTGTTGGATAACGCTATCCGCTATACACCGCCGGGCAGCCGCGTTGACATCGTGATCAGCCCGAATACGTTGCGGGTGGAGGATAACGGAAACAGTCTATCGGCAGCCGAGTTGCAGCGTTTAGGCGAACGTTTCTGGCGTCCGCCGGGGCAGGAGAAAAGCGGCAGTGGGCTGGGTTTATCGATCGTACGCAATATTGCCCAGTTGCACGGTATGTCGCTGCACTTCAGTCAACATCCCGGCGGCGGATTGTGCGTCACGCTGCACTGGTGAAACGCTGTGCCTGACAGGCAGGCACAGCCGTTTAAATCTCGACCTGCGTTCCCAGCTCGATAACCCGATTCGGCGGGATCTCAAACTGATCGGGCGCACGCAGCGCATTGCGTTGTAACGTCATAAACAGCTTGCCGCGCAGACGCAAATACCAGGGGCGTTTTCCAATGATCAGCGACTCATGGGACATAAAGAAAGAGGTCTCCATCATGCGGCAGTTAAGTCCTTCCAGGCCACAGCGGTGGAAAATCTCTTCAACGTTCGGCGTTTCACGCCAGCCGTAACTGGCTACCACGCGCCAGAAGGTGGGCGACAACTGCTCAATGGTGACGCGCCTGACGTTGTGTACGTATGGCGCATCTTCGGTACGCAGCGTTAACAGCACGACGCGCTCATGCAGCACCTTGTTATGCTTAAGGTTATGCAACATGGCAAAAGGAATCACGTTCAGCGCGCGAGACATGTAAACCGCAGTGCCGGGTACGCGAACAGGCGGTGACTTTTCCAGAGAAGCAATCATTGCTTCCAGGGAATTGCCGTGCTCATGCATGCGGCGCAGCAACCGAAAGCGTTCACTCTTCCAGGTTGTCATCACAATAAACATCATCAGCGCCAGCGTCAGGGGCAGCCAGCCGCCGGAGAAAATTTTAATCAGGTTGGCCGAGAACAGCGACACATCAATGCACAGCATCGCCACTAAAATCAGCCCCACCAGATAACGATTCCAGTGCCAGTTCAGTATCGCCACGGTCGCACACAGAATGGATGTCAGCACCATGGTGCCCGTGACCGCAATCCCGTAAGCCGCAGCCAGGTTACTCGAATGCTCAAAGCCGATGATGACAATCACGACAGAGAAATAAAGCAGCCAGTTAATCACGGGGATGTAGATCTGCCCCGACTCTTTTTCCGATGTATGGACGATGCGCATTGGCGGCAAATAACCCAGACGTACCGCCTGTCGGGTTAATGAGAAGACCCCGGAAATCACCGCCTGTGAAGCAATAACGGTGGCTAAGGTCGCCAGAATCAGCATGGGGATCAGCGCCCAGTCGGGGGCCAACAGGAAGAACGGGTTTTTAATCGCTTCCGGCTGCTTCAGTAACAGCGCGCCCTGACCAAAGTAGTTGAGCACCAGCGAAGGCAGCACCACCACAAACCATGCCAGCCGGATAGGGAATTTACCAAAGTGCCCCATGTCCGCATACAGCGCTTCGACGCCTGTAATTGCGAGCACCACCGCGCCGAGCGCAAAGAAGGAGACAGACTTGTATTCGACAAAAAAGTGCAGCGCCCAGTAAGGATTGAGCGCCTGCAATACTTCGGGATTATTGAGAATGCTGCGCGCACCCAACACGGCCAGGACAATAAACCACAACAGCATGACGGGCGCGAAGAGTTTACCCACGATGCCGGTCCCGTGTTTTTGAATGACAAACAACAGTGTCAGGACGGCGATGGCCATGGGCACGATGTAGCTATCGAGACTTGGCGCCGCAATTTCCAGACCTTCAATCGCCGACAGGACAGAAACCGCCGGGGTGATCACCACCTCGCCGTAGAAAAAACTGCCGCCAATCAGCCCCATAATCACCAGAATTGCGGTGGCTCGCCCGCCCGTATGTCGCCCCGCCAGGGACATCAGCGTCAAGATGCCGCCTTCTCCGGCATTGTCTGCGCGCATGACGTAGCTGATATATTTCAGCGATACCACCAGCACCAGCAGCCAGAAAATCAGCGAAAGAAAGCCAAAGACCGCATCCCGCTCCACGCCAAAGCCAAACTGCCCCGAAAGACATTCGCGTAAGGTATAAAGCGGGCTGGTGCCGATATCCCCGTAGACGACACCAATGGCAGCCAGCGTTAATCCGCCTAGTGAGTGCTTATTATCCGAGCTCATAAAATTATCTTTTGTTGGAGTCTGAGAGGCGCACAAGCCATCAAAAAGCGCACAGTATGCACGTATTCACAAAAATTCCTACACCGCCGTCCGGGTAACCGATGGTCATTCACTGTTTTTTGGTGCTGCATTAACATTTAAAGTCGCGCTGTCGAACCTTCTGAAACAAAAAAGCTGACATCGATTAACGCTTTCGCGCATCATACCCTATAGAGTATTGCGTTCGCTAAAACGCGGCGGCTCGACGATCGTAAGGACATTGATGTGATTATGGCTCAACCCCATCTTTTGGCAGAAAGAATTTCTCGTCTCAGCAATGCGTTAGAAAAAGGTTTGTATGAGCGACATCATGCCATTCGCCTTTGCCTGCTCGCCGCACTCAGCGGCGAAAGCGTATTTTTGCTGGGTCCGCCAGGCATAGCAAAAAGCCTGATTGCCCGTCGCCTGAAATGCGCCTTCCAGCATGCCCGCGCTTTCGAATATCTGATGACCCGCTTTTCTACTCCGGAAGAAGTCTTTGGTCCGCTGTCTATTCAGGCTTTAAAAGATGAAGGACGCTATCAGCGGCTGACCAAAGGCTATCTCCCCGATGCCGAAATCGTTTTTCTGGATGAGATCTGGAAAGCCGGCCCGGCAATCCTTAACACGCTGCTTACCGCCATCAACGAACGCCGTTTCCGAAATGGCGATAGCGAAGAAAAAATTCCGATGCGCCTGCTGGTCACGGCCTCCAATGAGTTGCCGGAAGCCGATAGCGGGCTCGAAGCCCTGTATGACCGCATGTTAATTCGCCTGTGGCTGGATAACGTGCATGAAAAGCAGAACTTCCGCAGCATGCTGACCCATCATCAGGATGAAAATGACAACCCGGTCGCCGAATCGCTGCGCATCAGCGACGAAGAGTATGTGCGATGGCAGCAAGGCATCAGCCAGGTCACCCTGCCCGATAACGTGTTTGAACTGATCTATCAGTTACGCCAGCAGCTGGAAAAGCTACCCGAGGCGCCTTACATCTCCGATCGCCGCTGGAAAAAGGCCATACATCTGTTGCAGGCCAGCGCCTTTTACAGTGGGCGAAACACCATTGCGCCACTGGATCTGATCTTATTGAAAGACTGTTTGTGGCATGACGTTGCATCCATGCAGCTTCTGGATCGTGAAATCGATCAGCTCATGACTCAACATGCCTGGCAACAGCAGGCGATGTTGCTCAGGTTGCAGCAACTGAAAGCCCGACGTCTGGCCCTGCAACAGCAGCAAAGCGTGGCTGCCGCCATTACGCTTGAGAAGCACAGCGGCATGTTCAGTCGTAAACCGCATTACGACATGCCCGAAAGCCTTACCGACGCGCAGTTAACGCTGATGCTGCAAAAGCCGCTCACGCTGCATGATATGCAGGTCACGCATCTGGTTATTGAGCGTGAAGCACTGAACCACTGGTTACAGAAAGGCGGCGATATTCGCGGCAAATTAAACGGTATTGGATTTGCTCAAACGGTGGATATGCTGGTGGATGCGCAGCATTGCCTGGCGGTTCGCGATGTCAGCTTACAAACGGCAAGACTGACACTGCCCGGCAGCAGCAGCAGTGAGGCGTTGCCGGAAGAAATCAGTGAAGCGCTGGATGAACTCGACAACCAGCTGCGTCAACAACGCCACCTGTTCAGTCAGCAACAGCGTTGCCTGTTTATCAGTGATGACTGGCTGGCTCGCGTCGAAACCAGCCTGCAGGACGTTGCGGAACAACTTAAACAGGCGCGTAAATGATCTCACTGGAGACGCTGAGTACCCTGCTGTCAATCGGCGAGACCGAGCTGATTGAAGAGTTAATTCTGGCACTCCTCGCGTCTCCACAACTGGCCCTGTTCTTTGAAAAATTTCCCGGCATGAAAAAGGCGCTGTTACGGGATGTTCCTCGCTGGAAGGCAGAAATTGATGCCGAACTCAAAGCCACGCCGGTCCCGGAAGCACTGGCGGAAGAGTTTCAGTTATTCCAGCGTATTCAGTTACTCAGCGATCGTGAATTCAGCCAGCAGCTTGATGAAACCCTTTCTCACCTTGAACGCCTGACATCCCCCTTCCAGGAAGAAGCAAAACGACTGCTTCTTCATAACGATCCCGGCCATCTCAGCACTGCCCAGCATACGCTGTTCCTGCAACGCTGGCGGCTCAGCCTTACGCTGCAAACGTTAACGCTTAATGAGCAACTTCTTGAGCAGCAGCGCGAACGTCTGATGGCGGAGTTACAGCAACGTATGGCCCTGAGTGGGCAACTGGCACCTGTGCTGGCAGACGATGACGAAGCGGCAGCCGGACGGTTATGGGATATGGGCAAAGCGCCGCTTCAGCATGGCGATTACCAGTTGATGCTGCAATACGGCGAGTTCCTTGCACAGCAGCCCGAATTAATGAAGCTGGCCCAGCAACTGGGGCGGAGTCGTGAGGCAAAATCGGTTCCCTCCCAGGATACGCCGATGGAAGCCTTTCATCATCTGGTGCGCGAACCGGATGCCGTACCGGAAGAAGTCAGCGGTATTCATCAAAGTGATGACGTATTACGTTTGCTGCCACCTGAACTGGCAGCATTGAGCGTCAGCGAGCTTGAACTTGAGTTTTACCGCAGGCTGGTAGAGAAGCGACTGCTTACTTACAAACTTCAGGGCGATGCCTGGCATGAAAAAATCACTCAACGTCCCGTCAGCCACCAGCAGCATGAAGAACAGCCTCGTGGCCCGTTTATCGTTTGTGTCGATACCTCAGGGTCAATGGGAGGGTTCAATGAACGTTGTGCAAAAGCCTTTTGTCTGGCCCTTCTCAAAGTGGCACTGGCCGATCGCCGTCGCTGTTACATCATGTTATTCGCTCATGACGTAATTGGTTACGAATTAACGGGCGATGACGGGCTGGAGCAGGCCATCCGTTTTCTCAGCCAACGTTTTCGTGGCGGAACCGACCTCGCAGCCTGTCTTTCCGCGGTGGTCAAACGGATGGAAGGCCCGTTGTGGCAGGATGCCGATGCCGTCATCGTGTCAGACTTTATTGCGCAGCGCCTGCCGGAAGAGGTGGTACGCAGCGTTAAACATCGCCAGCAGCAACAGCAGCAGCGCTTCCACGCCGTCGCCATGTCCACGCACGGTAAACCCGGCATAATGCGCATCTTCGATCATATCTGGCGTTTCGATACCGGCTTAAAAAGCCGCATATTACGTCACTGGCGGCGCTAAGCGAGACAGCAGAAATTCCATTTTGCTTTATAGTAAATATCTGCAATTACTTATTCAGCAATCAGGAGTGTCCTGTGAACACCGTTCAACCCCATCGCGATTTACCTGCGCCAACCCGGACGCTGATGCTCTCTGGCCAAAATGTCGAACAAAAACGTGCCGAGCTGCTGGCTTACTTTAGTCAGACATGGGCGCTGTACGAAGATCTCTTTACCTGCCTCAACGATCAGCGCGCATGGTTTACGAAAGCGATTCCCCTGCGCCATCCGCTGATCTTCTACTTTGGCCACACCGCCACGTTCTACATTAACAAGTTAATGGCTGGACGTTACATCGATGACCGCATTGACGATCGCATCGAAGCCATGCTGGCTATTGGCGTGGACGAAATGAGCTGGGATGATCTCAACGACAACCACTACGACTGGCCTTCTGTAGAAGCCGTTCGCGACTATCGCGGTAGCGTAAAAGCCTTAGTGACACAATTTATTCAGGAGATGCCGCTTGAACTGCCCATCACATGGGACAGCCCGGCCTGGGTGATCCTGATGGGGATTGAGCATGAGCGAATTCACCTGGAAACCTCCAGCGTGCTGATCCGTCAGCTGCCGGTCGAATGGGTGAAACCTCAACCGCAGTGGCCAGCCTGCGCGGAAGCGCGCCGCGATCGTCAGTTGGTGCCCACCAACGCACTGGTCTCCCTGCCCGGTGGCCACATCACGCTTGGTAAAACCGATGATACCTATGGCTGGGACAACGAGTACGGTACTCAGCAGGTTGAGCTAAAGCCTTTCAAGGCCAGCAAAATGCTGGTCAGTAACGCAGAGTTTTATGAATTTGTGCAGGCTGGTGGCTATCAGGAATCCCGCTGGTGGGATGAAGAAGGCCTGGGCTGGCGCCAGTTTGCACAGGCAGAAATGCCCACCTTCTGGGTGGGTAACGCTGCGATGCCCGATCAGCTGAAACTCCGACTGATGTGTGAAGAGGTACCCATGCCGTGGGACTGGCCTGCTGAGGTCAATCAGTTGGAGGCCGCGGCCTTCTGTCGCTGGAAAGCGGAAGAAACCGGTAAGTCAGTCCAGCTACCCTGTGAGGCGGAATGGTATCAACTGCGCGAACAGGTCGAAGGCGATCAGCCAGACTGGCAGCAGGCGCCAGGCAATATTAATCTGGCTTACTGGGCCTCTTCCTGCCCGGTCGATCGGTTCCCGCAGGGCGAGTTCTACGACATCGTGGGCAACGTCTGGCAATGGACAACCACCCCAACCAATGGCTTTGAAGGCTTTAAAGTCCATCCGCTCTATGACGATTTCTCAACGCCCACTTTTGACGGTAAGCACTCACTTATAAAAGGTGGAAGCTGGATTTCCACCGGCAATGAGGCGATCAAATCATCGCGTTATGCCTTCCGCCGTCACTTTTTCCAGCATGCGGGTTTTCGCTATGTGATTTCTTCCCACCAGGAAACCATGGCCTTAAACCCCTATGAAACCGACAGCATGGTTTCTCAGTACCTCGATTTCCAGTATGGGCCTCGCTATTTCGGCGTCGATAACTATGCAGAAGCCCTGGTCAAACTGGCGCTGTCGCACAGCCAGAATCGGGGAGAGGCGCTGGATATTGGCTGCGCCACGGGCCGGGCAAGCTTCGAACTGGCCCGCCACTTTGAGCATGTCACCGGCATGGATTATTCGGCCCGTTTTATTGATGTGGCGCTCCAGCTCACCACTGGCGAAGATTTCCGCTACGTGGTGCCTGAAGAAGGCGCTCTGGTGGAATACCGTCAGGTACGACTTAAGGACTTTGCTATCACCAGTGAGCAGGCGAAGCGCATTCAGTTTGTTCAGGGCGATGCCTGTAACATGAAACCTCAGCCAGCACGTTACGATCTGGTCCTGGCCTCGAACCTGATCGATCGCCTGCGTCAGCCGGCACGTTTTCTTCAGGACGTCACGCCCATGTTGCGTTCTGGTGGGATCTTAGTGCTGTCGTCACCTTACACGTGGCTTGAAGCCTTTACCCCGAAGGAAAACTGGCTGGGCGGCGTACGTGAAAATGGAGAAGCCCTGACCACCCTGCAGGCACTGCAACGGTTGCTGGCCGCCGACTTTGAGCAAATAGGTTCACCACAGGATATGCCATTCGTCATCCGTGAAACGGCGCGTAAATTCCAGCATACGCTCGCGCAGGTCACTCTGTGGCGTAAACGTTAAGGCAACCGGCAGCGGCTTATGCCGCTGCCGGTGTGTTGCCAGTTACGTTATTTTGCTGCACATTCTCCTCAGTTCATTGAAGAAAAACGATAACGAGGACGATCATGCCCGAACATCTGCAACTGGATAACCTTGACCGGGGGATCCTGAATGCACTACTGGAAAATGCACGCACCGCGTATGCCGAACTGGCAAAACAGTTCAACGTCAGCCCGGGAACCATTCATGTCCGTGTCGAAAAAATGAAGCAGGCAGGCATTATTCTGGGAACGCGGGTTGAGATCGATCCCCGCCAGTTGGGCTTTGATGTCTGTTGTTTTATCGGCATTATTCTCAAAAGCGCCCGTGATTACCCGGCGGCGCTGAGTAAACTGGACGCGCTGGATGAAGTCGTTGAAGCCTGGTATACCACCGGGCATTACAGTATTTTTATTAAAGTCATGTGTCGATCTATCGATGCTCTCCAGCAGGTATTAATTAACAAGATCCAGACAATTGATGAAATCCAGTCAACAGAAACCCTGATCTCCCTGCAGAACCCCATCATGCGAACCATCAAGCCCTGATCTTTCCACCCGCTTGTGCACAATTTTATCCTTTAACGATCGGCCGCCTGACAACGGCTGTATCGCCCTTGTCAAAACTAATAACCTTGTTTTCCACAGGTGGATCACCGCTTGATCACAGCGTACAATGCTCACCTTGATCTCAGGAGAGCACGATGGCCGACATTACGTTAATCAGTGGCAGCACCTTAGGCAGCGCCGAATATGTTGCTGAACATCTCGAAGAAAAACTGCAGGAAGCGGGCTTCTCAACGCAGATGCTACATGGTCCTGAGCTTCATGATGTGCCCCTGCAGGGGATCTGGCTGGTCGTGAGTTCTACCCACGGAGCCGGAGAGTTGCCTGATAATCTGCAACCTTTTTATGACGCCATTGAGGAAAGCCGTCCCGATCTGTCAGCCGTGCGTTTTGGCGCAGTCGGCATCGGCAACCATGAATACGATCTGTTTTGTGGTGCGATACGCAATCTTGACGCTCTGTTAATTACCTGTGGCGCACAGCGCATCAGCGAAAGACTGGAAATTGATATTCTGCAACATGAGATCCCCGAAGATCCGGCTGAAGAGTGGGTGATGACCTGGAAAGACGCGATCTGAGCCGGTCAGGGATCGGGAAATCACGACGATCCCCAGCAGAAGATACTGTTTTTCCCCGGATCTGGTCTTTTATTTTGTGGATAACTACCCTGTTTAGTTGCGTATAACCGGTAGTTATCCAAAGAACAACTGGAGTTTACTTTATGAGCTGTGGATAAAGTCCTCTTTTGATCCCAGCTTATACGGATCAGGATCACCGATCATTAACAGGTAACGATCCTCTCTACTCACTTGTTTATCCTGTGCTTTTCGCAGATATCCACAAGAGATGGCGATCCTAATAAGAGATCTAACAGAAAGATCATACAAAGAATTAAGATCTTTTCTTTTAATACCTGTCGATCCCGCTGCTTTCACCTCAGCCATAATTTCAGTAGAATCCACGGCCCAGAGAGAACGATCTCTGACTATTCATCAACGAGGTACCACTTCATGTTTTATCAAGATCCTTTTGACGTCATCGTTATTGGTGGTGGTCATGCGGGCACGGAAGCTGCTATGGCAGCAGCCCGAATGGGTCAGCAAACCCTGTTACTGACCCATAACATCGATACGCTGGGACAAATGTCCTGCAACCCGGCCATCGGTGGCATCGGTAAGGGACATTTGGTAAAGGAAGTGGATGCCTTAGGCGGTTTGATGGCCGGTGCAATCGATCGGGCGGGTATTCAGTTTAGGATACTAAACGCAAGTAAAGGCCCTGCCGTAAGGGCGACCCGTGCTCAGGCGGACCGCGTACTCTATCGTCAGGCGGTACGTACTGCGCTGGAGAACCAGCCAAACCTGATGATCTTCCAGCAGGCCGTTGACGATCTTATCGTCGAGAACGATCGCGTTGTCGGTGCGGTAACCCAAATGGGCCTGAAATTCCGTGCCAAAACGGTCGTGCTTACCGTGGGTACCTTCCTCGACGGAAAAATTCATATCGGGCTGGATAACTACAGCGGAGGTCGTGCAGGCGATCCGCCGTCGATCCCTCTGGCAAAACGCCTGCGTGCTTTGCCACTGCGCGTTGACCGCCTGAAAACCGGTACACCGCCACGCATTGATGCACGCAGCATCGATTTTAGCGTACTTGCCCCGCAGCATGGCGATAACCCGATGCCGGTGTTCTCTTTCATGGGCAATGCCGGACAGCACCCACAGCAGGTGCCGTGCTGGATGACCTATACCAATGAAAAAACACATGATGTGATCCGTAATAACCTCGATCGTAGCCCCATGTATGCCGGGATCATCGAAGGGATCGGGCCACGTTATTGTCCGTCGATCGAAGACAAAGTCATGCGCTTCGCCGATCGCAACTCGCATCAGATCTTCCTTGAGCCTGAAGGACTGACCAGCAATGAGATCTACCCCAACGGTATCTCAACCAGCCTGCCATTCGACGTACAGATGCAGATCGTTCGTTCAATGCAGGGCATGGAAAATGCGAAGATCGTGCGCCCGGGTTATGCCATTGAGTATGACTTCTTTGATCCACGCGATTTAAAACTCACGCTGGAAAGCAAATTTATCGACGGCCTGTTTTTTGCCGGGCAGATTAACGGCACCACAGGCTACGAAGAAGCGGCAGCACAGGGATTGCTGGCGGGGCTTAACGCCGCGCGTCAGTCTGCTGACAAAGAGGGCTGGGCACCGCGTCGCGATCAGGCTTACCTCGGGGTACTGGTCGACGATCTTTGCACTCTCGGCACTAAAGAACCTTACCGCATGTTTACCTCACGTGCCGAATATCGCCTGATGCTGCGTGAAGACAATGCAGATTTACGTTTAACGGAAACCGGGCGTGAACTCGGCCTGGTGGATGATGCGCGCTGGGCGCGCTTCAACCAGAAGCTTGAAGCGATCGAGCAGGAACGCCAGCGACTGCGCGATATCTGGGTGCACCCTAAGTCCGAACATGTTGAGGCGGTGAATACCATCACCAGCTCTCCATTAACGAAGGAAGCCAGTGCTGAAGATCTGTTACGCCGCCCTGAAATGACCTATCTGAAGCTGATGGCACTTGATGCTTTTGGCCCGGCTTTGGCGGATGAACAGGCTGCTGAACAGGTTGAGATCCAGGTAAAATACGAAGGCTATATTGCGCGTCAGCAGGAAGAGATCGATCGTCAGTTGCGTAATGAGAATACGCTGCTGCCAGCCACGCTTGATTATCGTCAGGTCAGTGGCCTTTCTAATGAAGTTATCGCCAAGCTTAACGATCATAAACCGGTTTCAATCGGCCAGGCATCACGCATCTCAGGCGTCACGCCTGCGGCCATCTCAATTTTACTGATTTACCTGAAAAAACAAGGTCTGCTGCGCAAAAGCGCCTGATCTGAACCGGGGCGGGATTTTCCGCCCCCGCTGACTGGACTGATGCTGTGATCAACAAACTCACTTCGCTGCTGCAAGCGGCCAAAATTTCCCTTTCCGATCAACAAAAACAGCAACTGGTGGCCTATGTAGGGCTACTGGATAAATGGAATAAAGCTTATAACCTGACTTCGGTGCGCGATCCTCAGCAGATGCTGGTTCGCCATATCCTTGACAGCATCGTGGTGGCGCCACATCTTCAGGGTTCACGTTTTATTGATGTCGGCACCGGGCCCGGTTTACCTGGCATTCCGCTGGCCATTGTGATGCCGGAGGCACATTTCACTTTGCTGGACAGCTTGGGTAAACGCGTACGTTTTTTACGGCAGGTGCAGCATGAACTGAGACTTACAAATATCGAGCCGGTCCAGAGCAGGGTCGAAGCCTTTCCTTCCGAACCGCCATTTGATGGGGTGATCAGCCGCGCCTTTGCGTCGCTGGAGGATATGGTGAGCTGGTGTCATCACTTACCCGCGGAAAATGGCCGTTTTTATGCGCTTAAAGGCGTGCGGCCGGATGAGGAAATCGCCAGCCTGCCTGCGGGCTATGCGCTGGACAAGGTGATTTCACTTCATGTTCCCCAACTGGAAGGCGAACGTCATCTGGTTATCGTTGCCAGGAACAGTACGCCATAGCGCATTCAGGCACCGTAAAGCGTATCAACGCGCGGTGCCATGTAACCAAAGATGCGATGGTCTTTGGGTCATCTACTCTGCTTTTCCGGCTCACGTTGTTAAATCCTGACGCGGAAATTATCTGAAAAACTTTTTCACATTTAACTTTTATTTCACAAAGTTTTATCAAAATAATCACGAGTTTTTGGCGTTTTACCGGTGCGCACCGCGATTAATCATATTTAAGGCCACCCGCCTTTCGGCAAGAGTAATAGGCTTTTTACGATTCTGAAGGAGACTTCGATGTCAATAGACCATTTTCATCGAGAACAAAAAAACGTTACGGTATATTGCTTTTTAACTGATTGATAATAAGGTTTTTTATCCCTTATTTTGCGTTCGGATAATTGGGTCTTAATAAAACATAACGCGGTGCGAATGCTTATTATGTGATCTAAAGCACGCTTTAAAACTGAGTTGCTGCGGAACTTTTTACGGCTTTATCCGAAACGGGCTGCTCAGTATCTTTTGAAAAATAGTCATTCGGAAAGAAATTTAGATAATTGTTCACCTTTTCGTTACTTAACGATTGAAATCACAGGTACGGCCCGTATAATTTGCACGGCTTTTGCTACTTGACTCAAATGCACAAAGGCAGTCTTATACGACACGCGACATACCCCTAAAGGGGCAGGAGAGTATCAGCGTCATGTCAGTGTCTCTTTACAGTGTGAAATACGCCCGAACGGTGCTGGTGATTCAGCTAGTGACCATCGTCATCGTCGGTGCACTCTTTGCCCTGAAAGATGTCACCTGGGGCGGCTCTGCTCTTGCTGGCGGAATGGCAGCCTGGCTGCCAAACGTGTTGTTCTTGTTTATAGCCTGGCGCCTGCAAGGGCAAACTCCGGCTTCGGGGCGCGTCGCGTGGAGCTTCGCTTTGGGGGAAATAGCCAAAGTGTTCGCGACCATTATTTTGCTCATTGTGGCGTTGGGTGTATTCGATGCGGTCTTCTGGCCGGTCGGGATCACCTGGTTATCGGTGCTGGTCGTTCAGATGTTGGCACCGGCGGTAATTAACAACAAAGGGTAAGAGGCATCATGGCTGCAGGAGAAATCTCTACTCCGCAAGAGTACATTGGTCACCACCTGACTCATCTTCAGTTGGACCTGCGTACCTTCGAGTTAGTGAATGCTCACGACGCTCCCGCGACGTTCTGGGTATTAAATATCGATTCCATGTTTTTCTCTCTGGTGCTGGGAGTTATCTTCCTGGTGTTGTTCCGTAGCGTGGCGAAAAGCGTCACCAGCGGTGTGCCAGGGAAAATGCAGGCGGCTATCGAACTGGTTGTCGGTTTCGTTGATAGCAACGTGCGCGACATGTATCACGGTAAGAGCAAACTTATCGCCCCGCTGGCTCTGACGATTTTTGTCTGGGTCTTCTTGATGAACTTCATGGATCTGCTGCCAATCGATTTGCTGCCCTATATTGGTGAGCACTGGTTGGGGTTACCGGCGCTGCGCGTGGTACCTTCTGCAGACGTGAACATCACGCTATCCATGGCGTTGGGCGTATTTATTTTGATTCTGTTCTACAGCATCAAAATGAAAGGCATTGGCGGCTTCACGAAAGAGCTGACGCTGCAGCCTTTTAATCACCCGATCTTTATCCCCATCAACCTTATTCTGGAAGGTGTTAGCCTGCTGTCCAAACCGGTTTCACTCGGTCTGCGACTGTTCGGTAACATGTATGCGGGTGAACTGATCTTTATCCTTATTGCCGGTCTGTTGCCGTGGTGGTCACAGTGGATTCTGAATGTGCCTTGGGCCATTTTCCACATCCTGATCATTTCGCTACAGGCTTTCATCTTCATGGTCCTCACGATTGTCTATCTGTCGATGGCATCTGAAGAACATTGATTTTTTTCTCAACAATACGCGTTTAACTGAAACAAACTGGAGACTGTCATGGAAAACCTGAATATGGATCTGCTGTACATGGCTGCCGCTGTGATGATGGGCCTGGCGGCAATCGGTGCTGCGATCGGTATCGGCATCCTCGGAGGAAAATTCCTGGAAGGCGCTGCTCGTCAGCCTGACCTGATTCCTCTGCTGCGTACGCAGTTCTTTGTTGTAATGGGTCTGGTGGATGCAATCCCAATGATCGCTGTTGGTCTGGGCCTCTACGTGATGTTTGCTGTCGCCTAAAGCCCCTGTGTTCACTCCGTACCTGGTGCGAGAGTGAACGGATTCTGCCGTTTATCGTTGATAGCGGCAGAAAAGTTAAATACTTAATTAGAGGCATTGTGCTGTGAACATTAATGCAACAATCCTCGGCCAGGCCATCGCGTTCATCCTGTTTGTCGCGTTCTGCATGAAGTACGTATGGCCACCGATTATGGCTGCCATCGAAAAGCGCCAGAAAGAAATTGCTGAAGGCCTTGCTTCTGCTGAACGCGCGAAGAAAGATTTGGATCTCGCGCAGGCTAATGCGACCGACCAGCTGAAAAAAGCGAAAGAGGAAGCTCAGGTCATTATCGAGCAGGCGAACAAGCGTCGCACGCAGATTCTGGACGAAGCCAAGACTGAAGCTGATAACGAACGTACTCGCATTGTTGCACAAGCGCAGGCTGAAATTGACGCCGAACGCAAGCGTGCACGTGAAGAACTGCGTAAGCAAGTCGCGTTGCTGGCAATGGCTGGCGCCGAGAAGATCATCGAACGTTCCGTGGATGAAGCTGCTAACAGCGACATCGTTGATAAACTGGTCGCTGAACTGTAAGGAGGGAGGGGCTGATGTCTGATCTGATTACTGTAGCTCGCCCCTACGCCAAAGCAGCTTTTGACTTTGCTGTTGAGCATCAAAGTATTGAACGCTGGCAAAAGATGCTGGCGTTTGCCGCAGAAGTGGCTGCCAATGAACAGATGGCCGACCTGCTTTCAGGTGCATTAGCACCCGAAGCGCTGGCTGCCTCGTTTAATGCAGTCTGTGGTGATCAACTGGATGAACCCGCACAGAACCTGATTAAGGTGATGGCGGAAAACGGACGTTTGACAGCGCTTCCGGCTGTACTGGCGCAATTCATTCAACTGCGAGACGCTTATGAAGCGACTGCCGAAGTGGATGTTATTTCTGCCAGCACGCTGAGTGACGACCAGCTGACTAAAATCAGCGCCGCGATGGAAAAACGTCTGTCACGCAAAGTTAAGCTGAATTGCAAAATTGATAAGTCTGTGATGGCAGGCGTGATCATCCGTTCGGGTGATCTGGTTATTGATGGCAGCGTACGCGGCCGTCTTGACCGTCTGGCTGACGTCTTGCAGTCTTAAGGGGACTGGAGCATATGCAACTGAATTCCACCGAAATCAGCGAACTGATCAAGCAGCGCATTGCTCAGTTCAATGTCGTGAGTGAAGCTCACAACGAAGGTACTATTGTTTCTGTAAGTGACGGTATCATCCGCGTACACGGCCTGGCCGATGTTATGCAGGGTGAGATGATTTCCCTGCCGGGAAACCGTTACGCTATCGCCCTGAACCTCGAGCGTGACTCTGTAGGTGCGGTGGTGATGGGTCCGTATGCTGACCTGGCCGAAGGCATGAAGGTCAAGTGTACTGGCCGTATTCTTGAAGTACCGGTTGGCCGTGGCCTGCTGGGCCGCGTGGTGAACACCCTGGGTGCACCTATCGACGGTAAAGGCGCGATCGACAACGACGGCTTCTCGCCAGTCGAAGTGATTGCACCAGGTGTTATCGACCGTCAGTCCGTAGACCAGCCTGTTCAGACCGGTTACAAATCTGTCGATGCGATGATTCCAATCGGCCGTGGCCAGCGTGAGCTGATCATAGGTGACCGTCAGACCGGTAAAACCGCAATGGCTATCGACGCCATCATCAACCAGCGCGATTCAGGCATCAAGTGTGTCTACGTTGCGATTGGTCAGAAAGCGTCAACCATTTCTAACGTGGTACGTAAACTGGAAGAGCACGGCGCGCTGGCTAACACCATCGTTGTTGTTGCCTCTGCGTCTGAGTCTGCTGCACTGCAGTATCTGGCTCCGTATGCAGGTTGCGCCATGGGCGAATACTTCCGTGACCGCGGTGAAGATGCGCTGATCGTTTACGATGACCTGTCTAAGCAGGCTGTTGCTTACCGTCAGATTTCTCTGCTGCTGCGCCGTCCACCAGGCCGTGAAGCATTCCCAGGCGACGTGTTCTATCTCCACTCTCGTCTGCTGGAGCGTGCATCACGCGTGAGCGCTGACTACGTTGAGCGCTTCACCAATGGTGAAGTGAAAGGCCAGACCGGTTCTTTGACCGCGCTGCCAATCATCGAAACTCAGGCGGGTGACGTTTCTGCGTTCGTTCCGACCAACGTAATCTCGATTACTGATGGTCAGATCTTCCTGGAATCTAACCTGTTCAACTCCGGTATCCGTCCTGCTGTTAACCCGGGTATCTCTGTATCCCGTGTGGGTGGTGCTGCTCAGACTAAGATCATCAAGAAACTGTCCGGTGGTATTCGTACCGCGCTGGCGCAGTATCGTGAACTGGCGGCCTTCTCCCAGTTTGCATCTGATCTGGACGATGCAACCCGTAAACAGCTGAGCCACGGTCAGAAAGTGACCGAGCTGCTGAAGCAGAAACAGTATGCGCCGATGTCGGTTGCGCAGCAGGGTCTGGTGCTTTTCGCAGCGGAACGCGGCTATCTGAACGACGTTGAGCTGGCAAAAATTGGTAGCTTTGAAGCTGCTCTGCTGGCGTTCGCAGATCGCGATCACGCCGAGCTGATGGCTGAAATCAACCAGTCTGGTAACTTCAATAACGATATCGAAGAGAAGCTGAAAGGCCTCCTCGAAACGTTTAAAGCAACCCAGTCCTGGTAATGTCTGGCGGCTTGTCTGAAAGGGCAAGCCGCAAGGCTTTGAGGAGAAGCTAATGGCCGGCGCAAAAGAAATACGTACCAAGATCGGAAGCGTAAAAAATACGCAGAAGATCACCAAAGCGATGGAAATGGTCGCCGCCTCCAAAATGCGTAAAACGCAGGAACGCATGGCGGCCAGCCGTCCGTATGCAGATACCATGCGCAAAGTGATTGGTCACCTTGCACTGGGGAATCTGGAATACAAGCACCCTTACCTGGATGAGCGCGACGTTAAGCGCGTCGGCTACCTGGTCGTTTCGACTGACCGCGGGCTTTGTGGTGGTTTGAACGTTAACCTGTTCAAAAAATTGCTGGCAGAGATGAAGGCCTGGTCCGACAAAGGCGTACAGAGCGATCTGGCCATTGTGGGATCGAAAGGCGTGTCATTCTTCGGCGCTGTTGGTGGCAATGTAGTGGCACAGGTCACTGGCATGGGCGATAAGCCTGCGCTGTCTGATCTTATCGGCCCGGTAAAAGTGATGTTGCAGGCCTACGATGAAGGCCGCATCGACAAGCTGTACATTGTTAACAACAAGTTCAACAACACCATGTCTCAGACTCCGACCATTACCCAACTGCTGCCGTTACCGCCAGCGGAAGGTGAAGAAGAGATGAAGGCGAAGACCTGGGATTACCTGTACGAGCCCGATCCGAAAGCGCTGCTGGATACGCTGCTGCGTCGCTATGTCGAATCGCAGGTTTATCAGGGTGTGGTGGAAAACCTGGCCAGTGAGCAGGCCGCACGTATGGTGGCAATGAAAGCTGCAACCGATAACGGCGGAAATCTGATCAAAGAGCTGCAGTTGGTTTACAACAAAGCTCGTCAGGCCAGCATCACCCAGGAACTTACCGAGATCGTCTCGGGAGCCTCCGCGGTTTAACCAGGTTTGGAATTAGGTAGAGGATTCAAGATGGCAGCTGGAAAGATTGTCCAGATTATCGGCGCCGTAGTTGACGTCGAATTCCCTCAGGATGCAGTACCGCAAGTGTACAGCGCTCTTGAGGTTAAGAATGGTGATGCTCGTCTGGTGCTGGAAGTTCAGCAGCAGCTGGGTGGTGGCGTGGTTCGTACTATCGCCATGGGTACTTCTGACGGCCTGAAGCGCGGTCTGGAAGTCACCGACCTGAAAAAACCGATCCAGGTACCGGTTGGTAAAGCAACCCTCGGCCGTATCATGAACGTGCTGGGCGAGCCTATCGACATGAAAGGCGACCTGACAGAAGAAGACGGCAGCGCAGTAGAGGTTTCCTCTATTCACCGCCCTGCGCCTTCTTATGAAGATCAGTCTAACTCGCAGGAACTGCTGGAAACCGGCATCAAGGTTATCGACCTGATGTGTCCGTTCGCTAAGGGCGGTAAAGTCGGTCTGTTCGGTGGTGCGGGTGTAGGTAAAACCGTAAACATGATGGAGCTGATCCGTAACATTGCGGCTGAGCACTCAGGTTACTCGGTATTTGCCGGCGTGGGTGAGCGTACTCGTGAGGGTAACGACTTCTACCACGAAATGACTGACTCCAACGTTATCGATAAAGTTGCGCTGGTGTATGGCCAGATGAACGAGCCGCCGGGTAACCGTCTGCGCGTGGCACTGACCGGTCTGACCATGGCGGAGAAATTCCGTGATGAAGGCCGCGACGTTCTGCTGTTCATCGACAACATCTACCGTTATACCCTGGCCGGTACGGAAGTATCCGCGCTGCTGGGTCGTATGCCATCTGCGGTAGGTTATCAGCCAACGCTGGCAGAAGAGATGGGTGTGTTGCAGGAGCGTATTACCTCCACCAAGACAGGTTCAATCACCTCCGTACAGGCCGTATACGTGCCAGCGGATGACTTGACTGACCCGTCACCAGCAACCACCTTTGCTCACTTAGACTCAACAGTTACCCTGAGCCGTCAGATCGCCTCGCTGGGTATCTACCCGGCCGTTGACCCGCTGGACTCCACCAGCCGTCAGCTGGATCCACTGGTTGTGGGTCAGGAGCACTACGACGTTGCACGTGGCGTACAGTCACTGCTGCAGCGTTATCAGGAACTGAAAGACATCATCGCCATCCTGGGTATGGACGAGCTGTCTGAAGAAGACAAACTGCTGGTGGCACGTGCGCGTAAGATTCAGCGCTTCCTGTCTCAGCCGTTCTTCGTAGCAGAAGTGTTCACCGGTTCTCCAGGTAAATACGTAACGCTGAAAGACACCATCCGTGGCTTTAAAGGCATCATGGAAGGTGAATTTGACCACCTGCCAGAGCAGGCCTTCTACATGGTTGGCGCCATCGAAGAAGCGGTCGAAAAAGCGAAGAAACTGTAATAACGGTTTCCCAGGAGGAAAATTATGGCTATGACTTATCACCTGGATGTTGTCAGCGCAGAGAGCCAACTGTTCTCTGGTCTGGTACAGAAAATTCAGGTGTCAGGTAGCGAAGGTGAACTGGGGATTTTCCCTGGCCATGCCCCGTTGCTGACTGCCATTAAGCCTGGAATGATCCGTATCGTGAAACAGCACGGCGAAGAGGAGTTTATTTACCTCTCTGGCGGCGTGCTGGAAGTGCAGCCTGGCAGCACCACCGTTCTGGCCGATACCGCGATTCGCGGTACCGATCTGGACGAAGCGCGTGCGCTGGAAGCAAAACGTAAAGCAGAAGAGCATATGAACAGCAGCCACGGCGACGTGGACTACGCTCAGGCTTCTGCGGAACTGGCGAAAGCCATTGCGAAACTGCGCGTGATCGAGCTGACCAAAAAAGCGATGTAATCCGGCTTTGTGCGTCACGAAATGCCAGCCCATTGGGTTGGCATTTTTTTTGCGTGACGGTAAAGCAAAAGGATGCTGGCTAATTTCGGGCCGAGAAAAATGTAGTAATCTCAGTGCTAAATCGTTTAACTTTCTTCAGTCTACAATCAGTCAGGATAGATATGTCTAACAGTGCGATGAGTGTGGTGATTCTTGCTGCTGGCAAGGGCACCCGTATGTATTCCGATCTGCCGAAAGTGTTGCATATGCTGGCAGGAAAACCGATGGTTCAGCACGTCATTGATGCCGCAAAGGGCCTGGGTGCAAAGCATGTGCACCTGGTATACGGGCACGGTGGTGACCAACTCAAAGCAACGTTAAACGACAGCACAGTAAACTGGGTGCTACAGGCAGAGCAGCTGGGTACAGGCCACGCTATGCAGCAGGCGGCCCCTCACTTCTCCGATGACGAAGACATCATGATGCTCTATGGTGATGTCCCGCTGATTTCTGAAGCTACCTTACAGCGTCTGCGCGAAGCAAAACCCGCGGGCGGTATCGGTTTATTAACGGTCGTCCTGGATAATCCCACCGGTTACGGTCGCATCGTACGCGAGAATGACACCATCGTAGGCATTGTTGAACAAAAAGATGCCACGCCTTCTCAACTGACCATTAACGAAATCAATACCGGTATCCTGATCGCCAATGGCGGCGATCTTAAGCGCTGGCTGTCCCAGTTGAATAACAATAATGCTCAGGGCGAATTCTACATTACCGATATTATTGCCCTTGCGCATGAAGAAGGTCGGGTGATTAATGCAGTGCATCCGGCCCGCAATAGCGAAACTGACGGTGTCAATAATCGCCTGCAACTGGCCACGCTTGAGCGGACTTACCAAAGCGAGCAGGCTGAAAAACTGCTGTTGGCAGGCGTCATGCTCCGCGATCCTGCGCGTTTCGATCTGCGTGGCACCCTGCAGCATGGCCGTGATGTTGAAATTGACACCAACGTTATCATTGAAGGCCAGGTGACGCTGGGCAACCGGGTCAAAATTGGTGCTGGCTGCGTCATCAAAAACAGCGTTATCGGGGATGACTGTGATATCAGCCCCTATTCGGTGATCGAGGATGCAAATCTGGCTGCAGACTGTACCGTAGGGCCATTTGCGCGTCTGCGTCCGGGAAGTGAGCTGGCTCAGGCCGCGCACGTAGGTAATTTTGTCGAGATGAAGAAAGCCCGACTGGGTAAAGGGTCCAAAGCGGGTCACCTCTCTTACCTGGGCGATGCCGAGATTGGTGCCAATGTGAATATTGGGGCGGGAACGATCACCTGTAATTACGATGGCGCGAATAAATTCAAAACGATCATTGGCGATAACGTCTTTGTAGGATCGGACACGCAGCTGGTCGCGCCGGTCAATGTGGCGGCAGGCGCGACTATCGCAGCGGGCACCACGGTAATGAAAGATGTCTCTGCAGCCGATCTGGTCTATAACCGTAAAGAACAGAACCATAAAGCCGGTTGGCAACGTCCGCAGAAGAAAAAATAATTTTACGGCCCGTGATACACGGGCCGCTTGCAGTACCAAAACTATAATCCCCACTCTCTACAAGGCTCGGGGAACCGGCAAAGCCGGACTATCAGGTCATATGACAACGCAATGGCGAACAGCCATGAAGTCAGGAAATAACTATGTGTGGAATTGTTGGTGCAGTAGCACAACGTGATATCGCAGAAATTTTGTTAGAAGGGTTACGCCGCCTGGAGTACCGCGGTTATGACTCAGCCGGTCTTGCCGTCGTCGATCAGCAGGGGCACGTAACGCGCCTGCGTCGTCTGGGAAAGGTTCAGATGCTGGCTGCTGCCGCTGAAGAACAGCCCCTTGTTGGCGGAACAGGCATTGCTCACACCCGCTGGGCAACCCATGGCGAGCCCTCAGAAGCCAACGCGCATCCGCACGTTTCTGAGCACATCGTTATCGTCCATAACGGCATTATTGAAAACCATGAGCCCCTGCGTGAAGCGCTGATGGCGAAGGGTTATCACTTCGCCTCAGAAACCGATACCGAAGTGGTGGCGCATCTGGTCCATCTGGAACAGAAACAGGGCGGCTCGCTGCGTGAAGTTGTACAGCGCGTGATCCCTCAGCTGCGCGGCGCCTATGGCATGGTGATTATGGACAGCCGCGATCCGTCGCTGCTGGTGGCGGCTCGTTCCGGAAGTCCGCTGGTCATTGGCCGTGGTGTGGGTGAAAACTTTATCGCTTCTGACCAACTGGCGCTGCTACCGGTCACTCGCCGCTTCATTTATCTGGAAGAGGGCGATATCGCTGAAATTAGCCGTCGTGATGTCACCATCATTGATGGCAACGGCAATAACGTCCGTCGTGAAGAGATCGAGTCCAGCGTGCAGTATGATGCGGGCGACAAAGGCCAGTATCGTCACTACATGCAGAAAGAGATCTATGAGCAACCGAATGCGATTAAAAACACCTTAACAGGGCGTTTTAACCACGGTGAAGTGGATCTCAGTGAACTGGGGCCAAATGCAGAAGCCCTGCTCAGCAAGGTTGAGCATGTTCAGATCATTGCCTGCGGCACCTCATATAACTCCGGTATGGTTTCGCGTTACTGGTTCGAGGCGCTGGCAAACGTCCCTTGCGACGTCGAAATCGCGTCTGAATTCCGCTATCGCAAATCTGCTGTGCGTAAAAACAGCCTGCTGATTACCCTCTCTCAGTCGGGTGAAACCGCTGATACGCTGGCTGCGCTGCGCCTGTCCAAAGAGCTGGGTTATCTGGGATCGCTGGCCATTTGTAACGTCGCGGGTTCGTCGCTGGTGCGCGAATCCGATCTGGCGCTGATGACCAAAGCGGGCACTGAGATTGGTGTGGCCTCCACAAAGGCCTTTACCACCCAACTCACCGTGCTGCTGATGCTGGTGGCAAAACTCGGCCGCCTCAATGGCATGTCCGCAGAAAAAGAGCATGAGATTGTTCATGGTCTGCAGGCGTTGCCAAGCCGCATTGAGCAAATGCTGGCGCAGGATAAGCTGATTGAAAACCTGGCTGAAGATTTCTCTGATAAGCACCATGCGCTGTTCCTGGGTCGTGGCGATCAATATCCGATCGCCATGGAAGGGGCGCTGAAGCTGAAGGAAATTTCGTATATTCATGCGGAAGCTTATGCCGCGGGCGAACTCAAGCACGGTCCGCTGGCACTGATCGATGCTGACATGCCGGTCATCGTGGTGGCACCGAACAACGAGCTGTTAGAGAAGCTGAAATCGAATATCGAAGAGGTGCGCGCGCGCGGCGGTCTGCTGTACGTGTTTGCCGATCAGGATGCCGGTTTCAGTGACAGCGAGGGAATGAAGATCATTCCCTTGCCGCACGTTGAAGAGGCCATTGCGCCTATCTTCTATACCGTGCCGCTCCAGCTACTCTCCTATCATGTCGCCCTGATTAAAGGCACCGATGTGGATCAGCCGCGTAATCTGGCGAAATCGGTCACGGTCGAGTAAAGCCTCTCACGCGTGAATCCCACCAGGGATTCACGCGTTCCATTTATTTGATTTTGCTGCTGACTTGCTCAATTACGCGCTGCTGATCGCTGATTTTACGGTTAGCCTCATCGAGTGAGCGTTGCAGGTTATTGATCGTATCTTCATTTTTACTGAGCTTTTGTGTGAGCTGGTTGAGGGTATCAGTCTGGTTTTCTTGCGTTTTTAATAATTTCTCTACATTCTCCTTCGTTTTACTCACATCCTCAGCATTGACAGAAGCTTGTCTGACCGCGCCACCACTATCAATTGTGGCCAGAGTGCCTCTGTTATCTGTCATTGCAAAAGATTCATCCGAATGAATCTGCGGTACGTCGTACGCCTGGGCGCTGGCCAGCGTACAGAGGACGACGATATTGCCTACCAGAAGCTTCTTCATAAATTTCATCGAACATGTCCTTTTCAATAGTGGGCTTGTAAAAATTAGCAATAATTGTGTCTGTCATATAACTGTAATATTAACTACATTTTTCTGTCACTAAACTGTCCTATTTTCCCTCCTGCAGCAATCACTGACTCTTACTAAAAAGGCACTTAGCCTGACTTTTCTCCCCTGGAGGGAACATGACACTGATGCGTAGCACCGTAGCCCGAATCCTCGCCGCCTCTCTTGCCGTTAGTGCGGTTTCTGCCTTTGCAGCCACCGATCTGACTGGTGCTGGCGGTACATTCCCGGCGCCGGTTTATGCCAAGTGGGCAGCAGAGTATCAGCAAGCCACCGGTAGCAAAATTAACTATCAGGGCATTGGTTCATCTGGCGGTGTAAAACAAATTATCGCCAAAACCGTTGATTTCGGTGCGTCCGATGCGCCTATGAAAGACGAAGATCTGCAGAAGAATGGGCTGTTCCAGTTCCCTACCGTGATCGGTGGTGTGGTGCTGGCGGTTAACCTGCCAGGCGTAAAATCTGGCCAACTGACGCTGGACGGAAAAACCGTAGGTGATATCTATCTCGGCAATATCAAGAAGTGGAACGATCCAGCGATCGTTAAACTGAACCCGGGCGTGAAACTGCCAGACACCAACATCAACGTGGTGCGCCGCGCGGATGGTTCAGGTACCTCTTTCGTTTTCACCAGCTACCTGGCGAAAGTGAATGAAGAGTGGAACAGCAAAATTGGTAAAGGAAACACCGTTAACTGGCCAACCGGTCTGGGCGGTAAAGGTAACGACGGCGTTGCGGCGTTCGTTCAGCGTCTGCCAGGCTCCATTGGTTACGTTGAGTACGCGTATGCCAAACAGAATAACCTGACCTACACCAAGCTGATGGATGCAGACGGTAAGGCCGTTGCGCCAAGCGAAATCAGCTTCTCTAATGCCGCAAAAGGCGCAGACTGGAGCAAATCGTTTGCCCAGGATCTGACCTTCCAGAAAGGCAATGATGCATGGCCGATCACCTCAACCACCTTTATCCTGATTTACAAAGACCAGGCTAATGCGGCGAAAGGTGCCGAAGTACTGAAATTCTTCGACTGGGCTTATAAAGACGGCGGCAAAACGGCTAACGCCCTGGATTATGCCACCCTGCCTGAGAGCGTAGTTCAGCAGATCCGTGCCGCATGGAAAGCCAATATCAAAGACAGTTCAGGTAAAGCGCTTTACAAGTAAGTGAATGACCCTGGCCGGACATCAGTCTGGTCAGCCTTCAGGGGCGGCGTCTGCCGCCCTGATAACTTCTGAGGACTGAGACTTCTATGGCTGCAACGAAGTCGGCATTCAAAGCCCCAGGCAAGCAAGGTGACAGAGTTTTCGGTGCGCTGGTAAAACTCTCTGCGCTGATCGTCTTGTTACTGATGGGCGGCATCATTGTCTCCCTGATCTTCTCTTCCTGGCCGAGCATACAGAAATTTGGTTTCGCCTTTTTGTGGACCAAAACCTGGGACGCCCCTAACGAACAATTTGGTGCGCTGGTACCGATTTACGGTACGCTCGTCACCTCAATTATTGCCCTGATTATTGCGGTACCGGTCAGTTTCGGTATTGCGCTTTTCCTTACTGAACTCGCACCAGGCTGGTTACGTCGTCCACTGGGGACCGCCATTGAGCTGTTAGCGGCGATCCCCAGCATTGTTTACGGCATGTGGGGCTTATTTGTTTTTGCGCCACTGTTCGCACAGTACTTCCAGACGCCGGTTGGCGATGTGATGTCGGGCATTCCTATCATTGGCGAGCTGTTTTCTGGCCCCGCATTTGGTATCGGTATCCTGGCCGCAGGCGTTATCCTGGCCATCATGATCATCCCCTACATTGCCTCGGTAATGCGCGACGTGTTCGAACAGACGCCGGTGATGATGAAAGAGTCGGCTTACGGCATTGGCTGTACGACCTGGGAAGTGATTTGGCGTATTGTTCTGCCCTTCACCAAAAATGGGGTGATCGGCGGTGTCATGCTCGGTCTGGGACGTGCACTGGGTGAAACCATGGCCGTGACCTTTATTATCGGTAATACCTACCAGTTAGACAGCGCCTCGCTGTTTATGCCCGGCAACAGTATCACCTCAGCGCTGGCGAACGAATTCGCTGAAGCAGAATCAGGCGTACACGTTGCGGCCCTGATGGAACTGGGCCTGATTCTGTTTGTGATTACCTTTATCGTGCTGGCGATTTCAAAGTTAATGATTATGCGGCTGGCCAAAAGTGAAGGAGCGCGATCATGACAACGATGGAAGTGCAGGCTCGCGCTGAGCTGGAAGCGTCACGTCGTAAGATGCAGTCGTGGCGCAGTACCAAAAACAAAATTGCGCTGACGATGTCGTTACTGACCATGGCTTTTGGCCTGTTCTGGTTAGTGTGGATTCTGTTTACTACGGTAAGCCGTGGCATTGATGGTTTGTCATGGTCGCTGTTTACGGAGTCCACTCCGCCGCCAAACACCGCGGGTGGTGGCTTAGCCAATGCCCTGGCGGGAAGCGGTTTACTGATTTTCTGGTCTACCTTCTTCGGTACGCCGTTGGGCATTATGGCCGGCGTTTATCTGGCGGAGTACGGACGCAAATCAGCACTGGCAGAAGTGATTCGTTTTATTAATGACATTCTGCTGTCCGCTCCGTCGATTGTGGTTGGCCTGTTTGTCTACACCATCGTCGTGGCGCAGATGCACCACTTCTCCGGCTGGGCCGGCGTGATTGCGCTGGCGCTGCTGCAGGTTCCGATAGTGATTCGAACCACGGAAAACATGTTGCGACTGGTACCCGACAGCATGCGCGAAGCCGCCTATGCGTTGGGTACGCCGAAATGGAAGATGATCTCGGCGATTACGCTCAAGGCGTCGGTTTCCGGCATCATCACCGGTGTCCTGTTAGCGATTGCCCGTATCGCCGGTGAAACCGCGCCGCTGCTGTTTACTGCGCTGTCGAATCAGTTCTGGAGCACTGACATGATGCAGCCCGTGGCTAACCTCCCGGTCACCATATTTAAATTCGCCATGAGCCCGTTTGCCGAGTGGCAGAGCCTGGCCTGGGCTGGCGTATTGATTATTACCCTGTGCGTGCTGCTGCTGAATATCGTAGCAAGAGTGGTTTTCGCCAAGGGTAAACACGGTTAACTACCGACACTGCCCTGTGCGGTGTCGATTAAGAGAGAAAAACAATGAGTACTGCGACTGCGTCAGCCGGAAAAATCGAGGTTCGTAACCTGAATTTCTATTACGGCAAGTTTCACGCTCTGAAAAACATTAATCTGGATATTGCTAAAAACCAGGTTACGGCGTTTATTGGGCCATCAGGCTGTGGTAAGTCCACCCTGCTGCGCACTTTCAACAAAATGTATTCGCTCTATCCGGATCAGCGTGCCGAAGGTGATATTCTGCTGGATGGCGACAATATTCTGGCGTCGCATCAGGATATCGCGCTGTTGCGGGCGCGCGTTGGCATGGTGTTTCAGAAGCCAACGCCTTTCCCAATGTCGATTTATGACAACATCGCTTTCGGCGTGCGCCTGTTCGAGAAGCTGTCTCGTGCCGACATGGATGAGCGCGTGCAGTGGGCCCTGACCAAAGCGGCCCTGTGGAACGAAACCAAAGACAAGCTGCACCAGAGTGGCTACAGCCTGTCGGGTGGACAGCAGCAGCGTTTATGCATTGCCCGCGGCATCGCTATCCGTCCGGAAGTGCTGCTGCTGGATGAGCCATGCTCAGCCCTGGATCCGATTTCCACCGGCCGTATCGAAGAATTAATTACCGAACTGAAGCAGGATTATACGGTTGTGATCGTGACCCATAACATGCAGCAGGCTGCACGGTGTTCCGACCACACGGCATTTATGTATCTGGGCGAACTGATTGAGTTCAGCGACACCGACACGCTGTTCACCAAGCCGGCACAGAAACAAACAGAAGACTACATCACAGGTCGCTACGGCTGATTTGACAGGAGATCGCCATGGACAGTTTAAATCTGAATAAACACATCTCCGGTCAGTTCAACGCTGAACTGGAGCACATCCGCACTCAGGTGATGATTATGGGCGGGCTGGTCGAGCAACAGCTGACCGATGCGATTACCGCCATGCATAACCTGGACGGTGAGCTGGCCCAGCGCGTCATCGATGGCGACCAGAAGGTCAACATGATGGAAGTGGAGATTGATGAGGCTTGCGTGCGCATCATTGCCAAACGCCAGCCTACTGCGATTGACCTGCGTCTGGTTATGGCAATTATTAAGACCATTTCCGAGCTGGAACGTATCGGCGACGTGGCCGAGAAAATCAGCCGTACCGCACTGGAGAAGTTTGGTCAGCAACATCTGCCTCTGCTGGTCAGCCTGGAATCCCTGGGCCGCCACACCGTACAGATGCTGCATGACGTACTGGACGCGTTTGCACGTATGGATCTTAACGAAGCCGTTCAGATCTACCGCGAAGATAAAAAAGTGGATAAAGAGTACGAAGGGATTGTGCGTCAGCTGATGACTTACATGATGGAAGATCCCCGTACGATTCCCAGCGTGTTAACTGCACTGTTCTGCGCCCGCGCCATCGAGCGTATTGGTGACCGCTGCCAGAACATCTGCGAAATTATTTTCTACTTCGTCAAAGGTCAGGATTTCCGTCACGTCGGCGGAGACAAGCTTGATGAGCTCTTATCCGGCGACGACGGCAGTAATAAACCTTCTTGATTCTGCACAACCGTGTGCTATTCAGGCGCACGGTTGCGGCTATTCTGCATAGACCTCATCAGCATCGCTCTTTATACTTGCGCCAGTTTTTTAACCAACGGGTGCTGACTCATGTCCTCTTCTTCCTCTTCTAAGCAGAGCGTTACGCCTGCCAAAGCGATGCTGGCTGCCGTCAGTGGTTATGCCATGGATGGATTCGACCTGCTGATTCTGGGATTTATGCTGCCCGCCATTAGCCTGTCGCTGGCGCTTGATCCCTCACAGGCGGGCTCGCTGGTGACCTGGACGCTGATTGGTGCCGTGATTGGCGGCATCGTGTTTGGCCATCTCAGCGATCGTTACGGGCGTATTCGTGTCTTAACCATTACGATACTGATGTTCTCCGTTTTTACCGGCCTGTGCGCGGTGGCTCAGGGTTACTGGGATCTGCTGGCGTACCGCACGCTGGCTGGAATGGGGCTCGGCGGCGAGTTTGGTATCGGCATGGCGCTGATTGCGGAAGCCTGGCCGGCAGAGAAGCGCAACCGCGCATCGGCGTGGGTCGGGATCGGCTGGCAACTGGGGGTTCTGCTGGCGGCGTTTATCACGCCGCCGTTGCTGAGTGTTATTGGCTGGCGCGGGATGTTCCTTGTGGGGCTGCTGCCCGCGCTGGTGTCGTTTATCATTCGCCGCAGCATGGGCGAACCTGAGAGCTTTACCCGTCAGATCAAACATGTTCCCTCGCTGTCTTTTCCCGCCCGACTGAAATTGCTGGTTAAAGACCGCGCCACCAGCAAGGCCAGTCTGGGGATCTTTATTCTCTGCTCCGTCCAGAACTTTGGTTATTACGGCCTGATGATCTGGATGCCGAGCTACCTCTCATCAAACTTCGGTTTCAGCCTGACAAAATCCGGCCTCTGGACGGCAGTAACCGTGGTCGGCATGACTTTTGGCATCTGGTTGTTTGGCGTGCTGGCGGACCGCTTTGCACGTTGGAAAATTTTCCTGCTTTATCAGTTCGGCGCAGTCGTGATGGTTGTGGTTTATGCGCAACTGCGCGATCCCACCGTTATGCTGTTTACGGGCGCCCTGATGGGGCTGTTTGTTAATGGCATGATCGGCGGATACGGTGCATTAATCTCGGATACCTTCCCACCGCAGGTGCGCGCGACCGCGCAAAATGTGTTGTTTAACCTGGGACGTGGCGTCGGTGGATTCGGCCCGCTGGTGATCGGCCTGCTGGCAGGCAAGTTTTCTTTCGTGGCGGCCATTACCTTACTGGCGCTCATCTACCTGCTGGATATTGTGGCAACGCTGTTCCTGCTGCCGAAGAAGCAGAGTCAGGACGATGCGCTGGGGGCAATTGGCTAAGTAACCTGACTAATGTAAACCGGCCTCACAAAGAAGACGGTTTACGTGGTGAGCCAGGGCAGTATCAGATGCACCTCTACCATTTCAAATTTCAGGCTAATTTTTCGCATGAATCGCGCGATTTGCATCGTTGGTCGCGCAGGGTCAGGTTCTGCCGCTGCAACCTTTATGAACCCTGAGGAAATGATGAGGGCAAGATAGCCCGACAGTGCCACGGTGGCAGATTGTTGTGAGCATGATGAGAGACATCGCTCAGATAAAAGGGCAACATTGTTGCCCTCGGGTTGGATTACTACTGCATCAACGGCAGCAGCTGCTGATACAGCCGGCTGAACGTCTCACGTCTCGGCTGATAGTGCGCATGACGCGCCGGGTCCGGCTGGTGGCGCTGCACCTGCTTCAAGGCAGGCACGGTCAGATTCTCATCCAGCGCCATTTGCGCCAGACGGGCTGCGCCCAGCGCGGGTCCGACATCGCCACCTTCGCAGTAATCCAGCGTCTGTCCGCTGATATCCGCCAGCATCTGGCGCCAGTAGCCGCTACGGGCGCCGCCGCCAATCAGCATGATACTGCTGGGCGTCACACCACATTCGTGTACCACATCCATGCCTTCGGCCAGTGCAAAACCAACGCCTTCCAGCACGGCTTGCGCCAGCTCTGGTCGTCCGTGCTGGTGGGTAAAGCCAAAGAAGCTGCCACAGGCGTGCGGATTATTATGCGGGGTGCGTTCCCCCGACAGATAAGGCAAAAACCACAGCGGCGGCGCATCCTGTTTTGCCCGCTCCGCCTCTGACAATAAATGAGGAACATCGTCGCAGCCGGTCAGCGCAGCCGCCCAGTCAAGGCAGGACGCAGCACTGAGCATCACGGACATCAGATGCCAGCGCTGTGGCAGGGCATGACAAAAGCTATGAACGGCACGTTGCGGATTACTGAGATAGCCGTCGCTGACCACAAAATAGACGCCGGACGTTCCCAGCGACAACATGCCTTGCCCCGGCGCTGTCATACCGACACCCACTGCGCCGGCAGCGTTATCGCCCCCACCTGCCACCAGCGGCACCTGAGGCAGTTTCCAGCGCTGTGCGATATCCGCTGACAGCGCACCGGTAATCTGATTACCTTCAAACAGCGCAGGCATGTGGTGACGCGCCAGCCCGCAGGTCGCCAGCATCACATCACTCCAGTCACGCTTTTCCACATCCAGCCACATTGTGCCCGCCGCATCTGACATATCGCTGGCAAATTCGCCGCTCAGTCGCCAGCGCAGGTAATCTTTGGGCAACAGCACTTTTGCGACCTGAGCAAAAACGTCAGGCTCATGCTCTTTCAGCCACAGCAGCTTTGGCGCGGTGAAGCCCGGCATCATCAGGTTTCCGGTGATCTGACGCGATTCAGGCACCCGCTGTTCCAGCTCACGGCACTGATCGCCGCTGCGTCCGTCATTCCAGAGAATGGCCGGGCGCAGCACCTGATGCTGTGCGTCAAGCAGCGTAGCGCCGTGCATCTGCCCGGTCAGGCCAATCGCTTTTACCCCACTCAGATCGTGCTGCTGGGCCAGTGCCTGTATCGCGCGGTCTGTCGCCAGCCACCAGCTTTCGGGATCTTGTTCGCTCCACAACGGCTGCGGGCGGGAAACCGTCAAGGGTGAGGTTTCCACCGCAACAACCACGCCTTGCTCATCCAGCAGCACAACCTTAACGCCGGATGTGCCGATATCGATCCCGATTACCATGTCGCGCTCCTTACGGATTAAAAGTCATAGAGATAGTGATTCACCAGGTTTTCCAGCTGCTCCTGACGTCCACTGTTGTGCTGCGGGTTAAACTGCTGCTGATGCGCATGGGCCGCCAGCGCGTCCAGAGAGAACTCGCCTTTCAAAATCTGCTGACCGAACTCACCGTTCCAGCCGCTGTAGCGCTGCGCAACGCGTTTATCCAGCTCACCGTCAGACAGCATGCGCGCCGCGACTTTCAACGCCAGTGCCATGGTATCCATCGCGCCAATGTGACCATAGAACAGGTCATACTTATCGGTGCTCTGACGGCGCACTTTGGCATCAAAGTTTAGGCCGCCGGTCGTGAAACCGCCTGCTTTGATGATTTCGTACATCACCAATGCGTTTTCTTCCACGCTGACCGGGAACTGGTCCGTATCCCAGCCGCACTGCGGATCACCACGGTTAGCATCCACCGAACCAAACACGCCAAGGGCAATGGCCGTTGCAATTTCATGATGGAAAGCGTGGCCAGCCAGCGTTGCATGGTTCGCTTCGACGTTCACCTTAATCTCTTTTTCCAGACCAAACTGCTTCAGGAAGCCATAAACCGTGGCGACATCATAATCATACTGATGCTTGGTGGGTTCCTGCGGCTTAGGTTCGATCAGCAGCGTGCCCTGGAAGCCGATTTTGTGCTTGTGCTCCACCACCATTTGCATAAAGCGGCCGATCTGCTCGCGCTCCTGGCGCAGGTCGGTATTTAGCAGGGTTTCATAACCTTCGCGACCGCCCCACAGCACATAGTTTTCGCCGCCCAGCGTCTGGGTGGCTTTCATGGCACTGCATACCTGGCTGGCTGCCCAGGAAAACACCTCCGGATCGGGACTGGTTGCAGCGCCTGCACCATAACGCGGATGGGTGAAGCAGTTCGCTGTGCCCCACAGCAGCTTAAGCCCGGTTTCCAGCTGCTTTTCCAGCAGTTTATCGGTCATGACGGCCAGGTTTTCGCGATAGCTTTTCAGCGAATCCCCTTCCGGTGACACGTCAACATCGTGGAAGCAGTAATAGGGCACGTTCAGCTTGTGAAAAAACTCGAACGCCACGTCCGCTTTGAGTTTGGCCAGATCCAGCGCCTCGCCCGCTTTCTGCCACGGACGATCAAACGCGCCCGCGCCAAACATATCGGCACCGTTCCAGCAGAACGTATGCCAGTAACAGGCGGCGAAGCGCAGATGTTCGGCCATGGTTTTACCCATGATCACTTCATCCGGATTGTAGTGGCGGAACGCCAGAGGATTGGTGGTTTTTGTTCCTTCGTAGCGAACGCGATCAAGCTGGTCAAAATAAGCGTGCATGGTTTGCTCCTTAGCATCGGCCCCGAATGGGTTACCCAGAAGCGTTATTGTGCGTACCCGCTCTCAGCGCGCTCAATTACGATATTTCACACAGCCGGTAAGATAATTATTTATTGTGCACTTGCTCGCAAAAAAATATGAAGGCTTTATGACGCCCGACAGGTCTTATCTCGCAATCGGTGAGTCTGAAAATGTAAAATTTTCGATCGCGCTCATAAATACAGAAATAAACCAAAAAACGTAATAGCGGGATAAAAATCAGTAATTGCTGGCAGCAGAAAATAAGGTGAACAATTCATCCGCCTGGTTCATAGCCTTACAACGACAATAACCGTACCCTACAGGATGACCATGATGAAAATGAAACCTGCATTACTCGCTGCCCTTGCAGCGCTGGCCCTGTTCAGCCAGGCCAGTCTGGCAAAAGAAGTCAAAATTGGCATGGCAATCGACGATTTGCGCCTGGAGCGCTGGCAAAAAGACCGTGACATCTTTGTCAAACAGGCTGAGGCGCAGGGCGCAAAAGTCTTCGTGCAGTCAGCCAATGGCAACGAAGAAACTCAGATGTCGCAAATTGAAAATATGATCAACCGTGGCGTTGATGTGCTGGTTATCATTCCCTACAACGGTCAGGTATTGAGTAACGTAGTGGCAGAAGCCAAACGTGAAGGGATTAAAGTGCTTGCCTATGACCGCATGATAAATAACGCCGACATCGATTTTTATATTTCCTTTGATAATGAAAAAGTGGGTGAAATGCAGGCGGAAAGCCTGGTGAAAAAGGTACCAAAAGGAAATTACTTCCTGATGGGCGGCTCACCTGTAGATAATAACGCCCGCCTGTTCCGCGCAGGACAAATGAAGGTGTTAAAACCTTACATCGATAAGGGCAGCATTAAAATTGTTGGCGACCAGTGGGTGGATGCCTGGCTGCCGGAAAACGCGCTGAAAATTATGGAAAATGCCCTGACCGCCAATAAAAACAATATTGACGCAGTTGTCGCCTCTAACGATGCCACTGCGGGCGGTGCCATTCAGGCGCTAAGCGCTCAGGGGCTGGCCGGTAAAGTGGCCATTTCCGGGCAGGATGCGGATTTGGCTGCCATCAAACGCATTATGAACGGCACCCAGACCATGACCGTGTACAAACCCATCAAAGAGCTGGCTACCGAAGCCGCGAAGATTGCCATCGAGCTGGGCAACGGTCAGACGCCAGCCAGCAACGCCACGCTCAATAACGGCCTGAAAGACGTGCCAGCGCGCCTGTTGACACCGATTGAGGTCAACAAAGACAACATCGACAGCACCGTGGTGAAAGACGGTTTCCACAAGAAAAGCGAACTCTAATCGCGCTACGCGAAGGAGAGTAAACGATGTTGCTGGAAATGAAGAACATCACCAAGCGCTTTGGCGCGGTGAAGGCGCTGGATAACGTCAGCCTGCAGCTGGATGCCGGTGAAGTGCTGTCGCTGTGCGGTGAAAACGGCTCTGGCAAATCGACGCTGATGAAAATCCTGTGCGGGCTCTATCCGCACGGGGATTTCGACGGGCAGATTCGCTTTGCCGGGGAGGATATTCAGGCGCAAACCATCCGCGATACCGAACGCAAAGGCATTGTCATCATCCATCAGGAGCTGGCGCTGGTGCGGCAGCTCACGGTGATGGAGAACATCTTTCTCGGCGCAGAGCTGGGGCGCTTCGGCATGGTAGATGATGAAACCATGACGCTGCGCTGCCAGAAGCTGCTGGAGCGCGTCAAACTCAACGTCTCGCCGGATACGCGCGTGGGTGAGCTTGGCCTGGGGCAACAACAGCTGGTGGAGATTGCCCGTGCCCTTAACAAACAGGTGCGCTTACTGATCCTGGATGAACCCACCTCATCGCTGACCGAGCAGGAGACGACAGTGCTGCTCAGCATCATCCAGAACCTGCGCGAACACGGCATTGCCTGCGTGTACATCTCGCACAAGCTCAATGAAGTGAAGGCTATCTCGGACACGATCTGTGTCATCCGCGATGGTCAGCACATCGCCACCCGGCCAGCGGCAGGCCTGAGCGAAGATGACATCATCACCATGATGGTCGGACGCGAACTCACGGCGCTTTATCCTCATTCGCCTCACGACATTGGCGACACGGTATTGCAGGTCGATAACCTGACAGCCTGGCATCCGGTTAACCGTCACGTGAAGCGGGTGAATAACGTCTCCTTCACCCTGCGAAAGGGCGAAATTCTCGGCATCGCCGGATTAGTCGGTGCAGGCAGAACCGAAACCGTGCAGTGCCTGTTTGGCGTCTGGCCGGGACGCTGGCAGGGCGACATCGCGATCAATGGCCAAAAAGTTACGATTCGCGACTGCCAGCACGCCATCGCGCACGGCATTGCCATGGTGCCGGAAGATCGTAAAAAAGACGGCATCGTGCCGCTGATGGGCGTAGGCAAAAACATCACGCTGGCCGCGCTGGACCAGTTCAGTCATCGGCTTTCCACCCTTGATGAGGCCGAAGAGCTGCGCGCCATCAACGCCGCCATTGCACGACTGCGGGTGAAAACCTCTTCGCCTGAGCTGCCGATTGGTCGCCTCAGCGGCGGTAATCAGCAAAAAGCGATTCTGGCGAAGTGCCTGCTGCTCAACCCGAAAATCCTGATTCTGGACGAGCCGACGCGCGGCATTGATGTTGGGGCGCGCCAGGAGATCTATGTGCTGATCAACGCCCTGGTAAAGCAGGGCATCTCGGTGATTGTGATTTCGTCTGAGCTGCCTGAAGTGCTGGGCCTGAGCGATCGCATTCTGGTTATGCATGAAGGGCAAATCAAAGCCGATCTGATTAACGACAATCTGACTCAGGAGCAGGTGATGGAAGCCGCCCTGCGGAGTGAACATTATGCTTAACAGCGAGAGTAAACCTGCCGTAGCGGCACCGGCTAACAAGCACGTATCCAGCAAGCTCGGCCTGCGTAACCTGCAGGTGCTGGTGATGCTGGGGGCGATTGTCTTGATTGCCCTGTTCTTTACCTGGACCACCGACGGCGCCTGGCTCAGTCCGCGCAACGTCTCTAACCTGCTGCGCCAGACGGCGATCACCGGCATTTTGGCCGTGGGCATGGTGTTTGTGATTATTTCCGCCGAGATCGATCTGTCTGTTGGATCCATGATGGGCCTGCTGGGCGGCGCGGCGGCAATCTTCGATGTCTGGCTGGGCTGGCCGCTGCCGCTGACTATCGTGGTCACGCTGGTGCTGGGGCTGTTGCTCGGCACCTGGAACGGTTGGTGGATAGCTTATCGCAAGGTCCCTTCATTTATCGTTACCCTGGCCGGTATGCTGGCGTTTCGCGGCATTCTGGTGGGCATCACCGATGGCACTACCGTGGCACCGACAAGCCCGGCGATGTCGCAGATCGGTCAAAGCTATCTGCCCGGCGGTATCGGTTTTGGCTTTGGCTTTGCGGGCCTGGCGCTGTTTATTCTGTGGCAGTGGCGGCTGCGGCTGCGCCGTCAGCAACTGGGTCTGGCTCAGCCAGCCGCCACCGGCACCGTAGCGCGGCAGGCCATTACCGCCGTTCTGGTACTGGGTGCGATCTGGCTGCTGAATGATTATCGCGGCGTACCGACACCGGTCCTGCTGCTGGCATTGCTCATGCTGGTGGGGATGTTTATGGCCACCCGCACCGCCTTCGGGCGGCGTATCTATGCTATTGGCGGCAACATTGATGCCGCGCGGCTCTCCGGCATTAACGTGGCGCGCACCAAGCTGGCGGTATTTGCCATCAACGGCCTGATGGTGGCGATTGCCGGGCTAATCCTCAGTTCGCGCTTGGGGGCCGGTTCGCCTTCCGCCGGGAATATCGCCGAGCTGGATGCGATCGCGGCCTGCGTTATTGGTGGTACCAGCCTGGCCGGCGGAGTCGGTTCCGTCGCGGGCGCGGTGATGGGCGCGTTTATTATGGCCTCGCTGGACAACGGCATGAGTATGATGGATGTGCCGACCTTCTGGCAGTACATCGTTAAAGGTGCGATTTTGCTGCTGGCCGTGTGGATGGACACTGCAACGCGCCGCCGCCTGTAATCGTGTGAACGATCACACTGTGGCGCAAACCATTTCTGTGGTGCATCCGGCTGTGCTATGCAATGCGCTGGGAGTTAAAGGGATGTGCCACTATGCATGAAAAACGATACCGCATTACCCTGCTGTTTAACGCCAACAAGGTTTACGATCGTCAGGTGGTAGAAGGCGTTGGCGAGTATTTACAGGCTTCGCAGACCAACTGGGATATTTTCATTGAGGAGGACTTCCGCTGCCGCATTGAGAATATCCATGAATGGCTGGGCGACGGCGTCATCGCAGATTATGACGACAGTGCCATTGAGCGTTCGCTGGCGGACGTGGCAGTGCCGATTGTCGGCGTAGGCGGCTCTTATCACCGTGAAGAGGATTATCCGCCAGTACACTACATCGCCACCGACAACAGTGCGCTGGTGGAAAGTGCCTTTCTGCACCTGAAAGCGCGCGGCATCAACCGTTTCGCCTTTTACGGTTTACCGGCTTCCAGCGGCAAACGCTGGGCGCAGGAGCGCGAACTGGCGTTTCGTAAAATGGTGATGCGCGAACGTTACATGGGCGTCGTCTATCAGGGCATGGAGACTGCCTCTGAGAACTGGCAGCATGCACAAAACCGCCTGGCCGACTGGCTGCAAACGCTTCCTCCCCATACCGGCATTATTGCCGTCACCGACGCCCGCGCGCGTCATCTGCTGCAGGCCTGCGAATACCTGAAGATTCCGGTGCCGGAGAAGCTGTGCGTGATTGGTATTGATAACGAAGAGCTGACGCGTTACCTGTCGCGGGTAGCGCTGTCCTCCGTGGTTCAGGGCTCGCGCCAGATGGGTTACCAGGCCGCCAAACTGCTGCATCGCCTGCTGGATAAGCAAACCCTGCCTCTGCAGCGTATCTTAGTACCGCCGGTAAAAGTCATTGCCCGCCGCTCTACGGACTTTCGCTCACTGCACGATCCCGCCGTGATCCAGGCGATGCACTTTATCCGCTTCAACGCCTGCAAGGGCATTAAGGTAGAGCAGGTGCTGGATGCGATTGGCATGTCGCGCTCAAACCTGGAGAAGCGTTTCCGGGATGAAACCGGCGACACGATTCATGCCATGATCCACCGTGAGAAGCTGGAGAAGGCTAGGGAGCTGCTGGCGGGCTCGTCGCTGAGCATCAATGAGATCTCCCAGATGTGCGGCTACCCGTCGCTCCAGTATTTCTACTCCGTGTTTAAAAAAAGCTATGCCACCACGCCGAAGGAGTACCGGCAGGAGAATGGTGAGGTGATGTAGATGCTAAACGCTTGCCTGGATCGCTGCATGAGGCAATAAGGTTAACCGCATCATTCGACCTTTTCACGAGCAACACTCGCGTATTCTGCTGAAGCTGGATGGCAAGAAACGGACAAAGGCACAGTAAAAAAACGCTCACCAAGGGTGCCAGCTGACTCCCTTTCAAAAGGACAGGAAAACCGCCAGCGCGAAAATATCGTCTTAGTTTTTTGGTCACACCGTCTCACTTCTGCGCATCGGCTTGACGATGCTCTTAGTGAAGATGCCCTGCTGATCGCACCTGTCGTTATCATTACTGATAGTGCACCAATGTGCCTGCAAGAGTCGGGTAAAGCTCACCCGCATTGTCATCGCTTAGTTGTTGTTTTAACCAAAAGGAATTTCCAATGCTCAAGGTCCGCAAAGCCATACCAGAGGATTACTCTGCCTGGCTAACCCTCTGGAAAGGTTATCTGCATTTTTACGGACAGAACCTGGACGATGCCGTCACGTTATCTACCTGGCAGAGAATACAGTCGCCCGAATCAGCGTTAATGTGTTGGCTGGCCGAATTTGATGGCAAGGTGACGGGCTTCGTGGTCTGCGTGATACATGAAGGCACATGGTTTACACAGCCCGTATGCTATCTGGAAGATCTCTTCGTTGAAGAAAATGCGCGTGGCGTGGGAGCGGGAAAAGCGCTCATCACGCGGGTCTGCGATGAAGCCCGTGAGGCGGGCTGGGCAAAGGTGTACTGGGTGACAAATGAAAATAACCCCGCACGTAAACTCTACGACAAGCTAGCCCAGGTTGATGATGTTGTTCGCTACAACATCAGATTCTGAAAACCGACCTCTCAGCACCTTTCCAATCGCACAGGAGACTGCCCTTATTAAAATAATAAGGGCAGAGATTAATAACCCCTCTCCCCTTATTATTGGCATCTGCCAATAATAAAAATAATCTGTGATAAATATCTCAATATTATAGTATTAAGATTCATTACGACCCTTATTCATTTTCCCTCTGTTTTCAACGGCGCAGGAAGGCTTCTCCAACGGCTGACATTCCGAAAATAGAAAATCTCCCATTGAAATAAACTGTGCGCGATCACAAGATGAATTTGTTTACTAAAAAACAATAATCAGTAAATTTTGAGGCCAGTTATGCAACACACACTGTTACCGACCACCTTCCAGCTCCAGAAAGCATTTTTCCGTACCCAACCCGTAGAGATCGTCAAGGCAGCGGGGTGCAGCGCGACGTTATTTACCTATGAATCAGGAATCGAAGCCGTGCGGCTGAAAAATGCCCGCGGTCATCTGGTGGTGCTTCCTTATTTTGGTCAGATGATCTGGCAGGCCATGTTTGATGGCGTTGACCTGACAATGCAAAGCCGTTTTACCGAGCCACGTCCTGCCAGCGATATTGTCGGCACCTACGGCTGCTTTATGTATCACTCAGGGCTGCTGCGCAACGGTAACCCCACAGCGGAAGACACGCACGCTCTGCACGGTGAAATGCCTGTTGCACCTATGCAGCGGGCACGTATTGAAACGGGCGAGGATGCGCAGGGGCCGTGGCTGGCGCTGGTGAGTGAGCGTGAATACCTGATGGGATTTGGTGACCATTATCTGGCCCAGCCGCGGGTGGTTATCCGTCCGGACAGCGCGACCTTTGAAGTGTGCATGGAGGTAGAGAACCTGTCGCGCAATCCCATGGATCTGATGTACATGTGCCATGCTAACTTTGCCTATGTCGAAGGCGCTCGCATCATTCAGCCTGCGGCCTTTACGGCGGCCGACACGGTGATCCGTTCGTCAGTACCGGCCATCGTGAAAGCGAATGATGCCTATCTGGCAAGGCTTGAGCAGCTCAGGCACGATCCCGCCAGCACAGAAGTGCTTAACGCTGAGTTGCAGCCCGATCCTGAACTGGTTTTCTACATCAAAAATCTGCGTAAAGCCGAGGATGGTCAGGTCCATGTCATGCTCAGGCGGCCGGAAGGTGATGCCTTTACGGTGAACTATAACCCGGAACACTTTCCGTTTCTGACGCGCTGGATTCTGGCGAATAACATGCAGAAGGTGTGCGCCTTCGCGATGCCGGCGACCTGCGGCGTTGAAGGTTATCTGGCAGAAAAGCGTGCCGGGAATGTGCGGTCACTGGCCGGAGGGGAACGGGCCTGCTTCAGCATCACGCTCGGTTACCTTAACGCGCAGGAAAGCCAGCATGAAGAAGCTCAGATCCACGATTCAGTTTGATCGCTGCCGCGATTTTGTTAATGAAATGTGTGAGCTTTATCAAAGAAGGAATCTTTATTGGTGGTAGGTAATTTACTTTATTTTTCATTTAAGTAAATTCTTGAGTGTGCCAGGACAATTATGCGGTTTGTTTTGGAAAATGGGAAAAACCCTTAACCGGTAGAACGGTTTATTTTCTCTTTTTATTACTATGAATACCCACTTTTCAGGGTTGATTATTTATTCGCTGTCGTCATTGATGGCAGCTGACGCTTTATATCAATTTCTGACAAGAGAAGATTTCATCATGTTAATGATAACCAGGGGTAGCAAAATGAATCGCCGCAATATAATTAAACTGTTAAGCATCTCTACGCTGTTATCCGTCTCAGTAAGTTTAGCCTTTCCCATGTCCGCACTGGCCTCCGAAACCAAAACCATGGTGACCGTGGTGAAAGAAGCCGGTGTGCCCTGGTTCAATATCCTTAATCAGGGATTAAAAGAGGGCGGCGAAAAAAACAATCTTAAAACCTCAATGGTGGGACCTACGCGAGCCGATCCTGCGCAGCAGGTGAAGCTGATTGAAGATTTGATTGCCAAAAAAGTTGATGTGATTGGTTTGGTTCCGCTGGATACCAAAGTCACCGCGCAGGTCGTGAAGCGTGCGCGTGATGCGGGCATCATGGTGATCACTCAGGAAGGTCCAAACCAGGAAGGCAAAACCTGGGATGTGGAGCTCATGAGCGCGAAAGCTTACGGCGAAGCACAGATGAAAGCCCTGGCGCGCGAGATGGGTGAAAAAGGGGAATATGTCGTGCTGGTCGGCACATTGACGACCACGGGTCACAATCAGTGGGCCGATGCCGCTATCGCCTACCAAAAAGAGCACTACCCGAATATGAAACTGGCCGCCGACCGCTTTCCTGGCGCGGACTTTATCGATGAATCCGAACGGGTTACGCAGGATATTCTGAAAGCACATCCGAACGTGACGGGCATTATGTCGATGGGCTCGAACGGTCCGATCGGTGCAGGTAACGTGCTGAAAAAACGTCATCTGGAGAAAAAAATCGCCCTGGTGGGGACCACTATTCCCTCCCAGGCGCGGGCATACATTATGTCTGGTGTGATTCGTGAAGGTTTCCTTTGGAGTCCGAAAGAAGCCGGGCTGGCCATGACGGATGTGGCCCGCCTCGCGCTGGATAATGCGGAATTCAAAACCGGCATGACCATTCCGGGTTTGGGGGAAGCCACTGTGGATAACGAAAACAAGGTGATCATGGTGGACCGCATCCTTCAGATCACCAAAGCCAACGTTAACGATCTCGTCAAACTCGGTCTGTAATTCTCACCATCAATGCTGATGCTGGCCAGGTTCAACAGAACCCGGCCAGTTCCCCGTATTCTGATTAGGTAAGGGATAGTGCTATGCCTGCATTTTTACAACTCGATGGCATATCGAAAATATTCGGCGGCGTGCATGCACTTTCAGATGTCAGCCTCACGCTTGAAGAGGGCGAGGTACATTGTCTGTGCGGACAGAATGGCTGCGGTAAGTCGACGTTGATCAAAGTGATGTCTGGCGTACATCAGCCCGAGCCGGGTGGCCGTATTACGATTAGCGGAAATGAGGTTTCGCCGCTAACGCCAGTAGAAAGCACCCGTCTGGGCGTGCAGGTGATCTATCAGGACCTGTCTCTGTTCCCTAATTTAACCGTGGCGGAGAACATTGCCATCGGTCAGCATACCGGCCGCTTTAAACGGGTTAACTGGAAAAAGATTTATGAGATAGCGGCCGAAGCGGTTGCGCGCATTGGCGTTTCGCTCGACCTGAATGACAAAGTGGCTGATATCTCTATTGCTCAGCGTCAGCTGGTGGCAATTTGCCGGGCGATGGCGGCGAATGCCCGGCTGGTGATTATGGATGAACCTACCTCCTCCCTGACGCGCCATGAAGTGGACGCCTTACTGAAGCTCACCCTGCAGCTTAAACAGCGCGGCATCACGATTGTTTTTGTCAGCCATCGTCTGGATGAAGTGCTGGAAATTGCCGATCGCGTGACCGTGATGCGCGATGGCGTGAAGCTGGGCACCTTTGATGCCCGCGAGATGTCAGACCGTAAACTGGCCACGCTGATGACGGGTAAAGAGTTCCATTATGAATCCGTTGCCAAAGACAGACCGCAAACCGAAACGGTGCTCGAAGTCAGCAACTTGTCCCGTAAAGGTGAGTATCGGGATATTTCGTTTGATATCCGGCGTGGCGAAATTCTCGGTCTCACCGGCCTGTTGGGGTCGGGACGCACCGAATTAGCGCTGAGCCTGTTTGGTCTGACGCGCCCACATCAGGGCGAAATAAAACTCCACGGTCATGCCGTACAAATGCGATCTAACCGCGATGCTATTGAACACGGCATTGCCTATCTGTCAGAAGATCGTCTGGGACTGGGCCTGGTACTGGAGCAGTCCATTAGCGCTAACATTACGCTTTCTGTAGTGGAGAAGCTGGTGAACAAAGCCGGACTCATTCGTGACGACCTGTATGAGCAAACGGTCAACGACGCGATTGCCTCCCTGTCTATCAAAGCCGGTAATCCCGACAACAAAGTCAAAACCCTGTCAGGCGGCAACCAGCAGCGGGTGGTGCTGGCAAAATGGCTGGCGACGCAACCCAAACTGCTGATCCTGGACAGCCCCACCGTGGGCGTCGATATTCATGCCAAAGACGGTATTTACGCCATCGTGCGGAAACTCGCCGCCAGCGGTATCGCCATCATCATGATTTCCGATGAGATTCCCGAGATTTATTATCACAGCGATCGGGTGTTAGTGATGCGCGGCGGCAGGCTTAATGGGGAATACTTCCCTGGCCGCTGCAGCGAAGAAGAATTAAAGGAGGCAGTAAATGCGTGATTTCCTCCCGCGTTTTATTCACACCCACGAATGCCGCCTGCTGGCGGTAATGACCCTGATGATTGTGTTCCTGACCGTATTCACCACGGAGTTCGCAACCTTACAAAACCTCCTGGACGTTTCAGGCGCAACAGCCTTTATTGGCATCATGGCTGCGGGCCTGCTGGTGGTGATTATTACCGGCGGCATCGATCTCTCTTTTGCGGCCACTGCCTCCATTACCCAGTATGTCGCCCTGACCTTAGCGAACAATATGGGGCTGGGCTGGGTGGGCATTTTTGCCGTAGCTATCGGCCTGGGCATCGTACTGGGTTTTATCAATGGCGTGCTGGTTAACGTGCTGCGGACCTCCGCGCTGATTATCACCATTGCAACGCTAAACGTTTTCTTCGGCATTCTGCTGACGGTGACCAGCGGCCAGGACATTTTCATGCTGCCGGACTGGTTTAACGCCGGGTTTGAACTGGTGTTCTATACCGATGCGCAAGGGGCTACCTATGCGCTGAATTTCCAGATTATCGCTCTGGTTCTGGCGTTTGTGTTGACGTGGCTGCTGCTCAACCGAAGTAACACCGGCCGACAAATCTATGCCACCGGTGGCAACCCGGATGCCGCGCAACGCGTAGGCTTCAACGTGTTCAAACTGAATATGCTGGTTTATGGCTACATGGGGGCGCTGGCCGGTCTGGCGTCGCTGGTTCAGGCACAACTTGCCCAGTCGGTTTCCCCGACGGCACTGGTTGGCAGGGAACTGGACGTGGTAGCGGCGGTGGTCATCGGCGGTGCCAGCCTGACCGGCGGTAAGGGAACCGTTCTGGGCACCGTACTGGGCGTGGTGCTGATTGCAGTGATGCAGAATGGCCTGATCCTGCTGGGTGTTTCATCTTACTGGTCGTTGTTCAGCACCGGCCTGGTGATCATCGCCGCTATGATCATGATGGCCAGAGAAACCCGCAAACAGAACAAGCTCGTCGATGAAGGAGCAATATCATGAAGCAGACTGGCAACGTGTTGGAGCAGGTGGAAAAACGGCTGGGAACCACCAACGTCCGGCTGCTGTTTATTCTGATAGTTATGGTGATCGGTCTTGGGCTGCTTGAAGGCGACAAACTGTTTGCGGCGGCAGGTTTGCGATCGATGGGCTTCCAGCTGCCGGAACTGGGATTTCTTGCACTCGCCATGATGATTCCTATGCTTTCCGGCGGTATCGATCTTTCGATCATCGCCACCGCCAACTTGTGCGCGTTAACGGTCGCCTACACCTTGACCACCTTCATGCCTGAAATGCAGGGAGCATCAGGGGATCTGCTACAAATTGGCGCACTGCTGCTGGGCCTTGTGTTGTCAGCGCTGGTGGGTTTGCTGAATGGCGTGCTGGTGGCCTACCTGCGCGTGCCGCCGATGCTGGCGACGCTGGGCACGATGACGGCGGTGAAGGGCATTGCCATCGGATTCAGCCATGGCGATGTGATTTCCGGCTTTCCGGCGCCGATTGTGTTTATCGGCAACGGTACGGTGTTTGGCATCCCTTTTGCACTCATCATTTTTGCACTGGCGATTATTCCGTTAAGCATTTTCGTCAATAAAACCCCACTGGGCAAATCGATTGCCATGATCGGCTCCAATGAAAGAGCGGCCCATTATTCCGGCATTAACACGCGCAAAAGCCTGGTATGGGTTTATCTGATCTCGGGCTTATTTGCCGGTATCGCGGGCATTATCATGATGGCGCGTTTCGATTCGGCGAATGCGGCCTACGGTGAAAGCTACCTGCTGGTCGCTATTCTGGCTGCGGTACTGGGCGGGGTCGATCCGCTGGGTGGATTTGGCCGGGTCAGCGGCGTGATTCTGTCGCTGCTGATTCTGCAGTTGGTGTCTACCGCCTCGATTCTGCTCGATCTTAGCCAGTTCATCACGCTCGCGTTGTGGGGCGCGATTTTGATAGTGGCATCGGGCGGTGTTGTGCTTAAAGAGTGGCTCTCTGAGCGGCGGAAGCTCCGCAATAAAGCGCCTGCTGTCACACGAAAGGCGTAAGTTTTGTAAACCCTGTTGATGCATCGCCATGCCGACCATGGGGCGACGTGGCGATCGGACCTCATGACATGATAGATTTAAAAAATAATCATCCAACAAGGTATGTCATGAGTAATCGAGCTGATGATGTCAGTGCTATAGGTCCCCGGTTACGACTAATGATCGCCTCATTAACTTCTCTTGAGGCCCGGTTGGTTCACGCCGTGTTATCAAGCGATTTTGATGAGAATGTCTCTATCAAAGCCATTGCCAGCCGTTGCGAAATGTCAGAGGCGATGGTGGTGAAGACAGCAAAGAAGCTGGGTTTCAAGGGTTTCAAAGAGTTACGCATAAAAGCAGCCCTGTATAACCGCCTGCCCATCACCGAAATGCATCAGGAGCTTTCTCCCAGCGATACCACGCGTGAGATCGTCAGTAAGGTCTTTCGCACCTCTGTTCAGGCTATTGAAGAAACACTGGCTATCCTGGATATGGCGGCCTTTGAAAAAGCCGCAGAGCTGCTGGCAAACGCCCGCCAGCGAGACTTCTACGGCTTCGGCGGCTCGGCGCAAATCGCGCGGGATGCGGTGCATAAGTTTTTGCGCATCGGCACGCGGTCGGCCGCCTACGACGATCCGCATATGATGTTGATGTCGGCTGCGTTACTGAACGAACAGGATGTGGTTGTCGCCATTTCACATTCCGGCCGCACTAAAGACATTATCGAAGCGGTGAAGGCCGCGCAGCTGCAAGGCGTCCCGGTCATTGCCATTACGAATTCCATTGGTTCACCACTGGCTAACCTTGCCGATACCGTTATCTGCTCGACCGCCCAGGGCTCGCCTCTGACCGGTGAAAACGCGGCTGCGCGCATCGCGCAGTTAAATATCCTGGACGCGCTGTTCGTTGTCGTCGCACAGCGCGACTATGCCCAGGCCGAACGCCAACTGGGCCGCACGATGCTGGCCGTTGCCCATAAACGCAAATAGCGATAACCACTTTTCACAGGAGCCTCGAATGGCAACACGGGAGCATCATTATCAGGTCAACGTGCGCTGGACGGGTAATCGCGGCGCCGGGACGCAGTCTTACACGGCGTATGACCGAAACGGCGAACTGTCCGGTGAAGGTAAAGCCACGGTCGCACTTAGTGCCGATCCGGCATTTCGTGGTGATGCCGCGCGCTGGAATCCAGAGGAGCTCTTGCTGGCGTCAGTATCGGCCTGCCATAAGCTGTGGTATCTGCATCTTTGCGCCGATGCCGGCATTATTATTGACGCTTATGAGGATTCAGCTGAAGGCACCATGGTCGAAGGGGATCGTGGCCATTTTACCCGCATTACGCTAAAACCCAGAGTGGCGCTGCGTTATAAAGATGATGTAGCCCGAGCCGAAGCACTGCATCATCACGCCCACGAAGCCTGTTTTATCGCAAATTCACTGAATTTTCCGGTGAGTTTTGAACCGATGTTTGTTTAATGGTGGATGGGACAAGAAGTTCGCAATTGATAAAGGCCGGAGCTGAACAGGGTAAAATCAGGCGAAACAGCGCTTCGCCTGTGAATGTCCGAACATGATCAGAACCGATACTGCAAGCCTGCTGTCACAGTGTAGTTATGGTTAGCAATACCTGCCGCATCGCCGTCAATAGTCCCTGACTGGCCGCTGACGTTATCAAAAATTTGTGTGCTCCCTTTGCCTTCTTCGTATTTACTGTAGGTAAATTCAGCAAACACTTTGGCATTCGGCGTAACGTAATAACCTGCGTCAATGGAGGCACCGTAGTAACGCGAACTTGATGTTTTTTCACGGAACGTTAACTGGCGAACATAATGTTCGTCATTATCATGGGCGTTAACCCAGTCGCTGAATTTAAGCAGAGTACCGAATTCAAAGTTATTTATTCTGTAGCGCCCAGTCAGTCCTACATACGGCATTGAAAAGCGCTGACTGTAACCGATGCCAGTTTGATCGCGTGGAAAATCACCGACCAGAGTACCATTGTTGTAATCAAATGAGCCGCCAATAGCAGTCCAACTGAAACGGGTCTCCTGATAGCCAGCTACGGCGCCTACTCGATAGTTATCTCCCTGTAGGAACCACCCTTTCAGATTGAGGTCATACTCATTAGCATGATTCATGCGCGTATAAGGATGTGAAGAATGATCGGTCCAGTTCCCTTGATTACTGTCTTGCCAGTCGTAATCGTCCAGACGACCCGAACCAGTGGCAAGCGAAGTCCATCCCCGTGCATTAAGCGTCAGGAACGAGTATGCATCCCAGGAAATGTCGCCCTTCAAAATAGCCACATTTTTGATCTTCCAGTCCAGTTGACTGATTTTACGACCCGTATCGGGGTCGTAAACAAGCTCCCCAGCTTTTCCACCCAGCATACCTGTTGAGGCAGATACACTAAGACTCTCAGCGGAGAGATTAGGTGTAAATGACGTTTCTTCGGCCTGAACACCTACTGCAACCCCTGCCATCATCACTGCAAAAACACTCTTTATCATTTTTATCACCCTGTTTTTTTATTAAAAAACCCTGAAAATCAGTTCCAGAATAAAATAGAATTATCTGATTAAACAAGTGAAAAAATTATGAAGCTTCGTAGAATTTAATACCGCCTAAATGAGGTAAGTCATGATAAAATATCTGTACTAGCTCGTTATTTCACGTCCAGAATGAAGAGTTAAGGGTGTGAGTGTTACAATTCTATCCTGGTCTGGCTAAAGAGAAATACGCTGATTAATTGTCGGCGTTTTTCCCTAAGACCGCGAATCTTATTAGGCGCCCGGTTGTAGATTTACTCATGAAATGCAGTTTTCTTTGGTAAATTAATTTGCGGTAATCTCAGTTTTACTTCATTGATTTGAAAATAAACTTCACAAGCTTCCGTTGCCTGGAAAAGATCTATACCCAATTGTTTAATATATGCATTCCTCATCGGTCCTCCTCATAGGCGCAGCGCACGTAAATGTGCAGTAACGACTGTCGCCATAAGCACCAGATTACACCAGGTCATGTTATCCTTATTGACTTGATTAAGTCGGCGAATGTAAGCGACTTTATTAAGTGATTACTCACTAAAATCTGCTTTGAGAGTCATTGGTCTCATTACGATTGTTGACGATAGCGGTTATCATCGTTGGCACCATGACATAATAAAAGATAAACGGGGGTTAAACAGATGTGGGGAGAGATCTATTGATTCTCCTCTAATGATAGGTTTCTGGCGTTTGAACTTATCTATAGAGAGGTTTTTTTTGTTGAATTTACACATTATCAAATGTCTTAAAATAAGTGTATTTTTAGCATGGCTATGGTGATTGAAATAAAAAATTATTTCTTATCTTAATTCAGAGGATTAACCTGTGAGTAAATGCTCAGCTTCGGTATGCATGGAAATATTGAACTCAGTAGTCATGTGAGTTTACTCAATAGTGTACGGGAGATACCTCGTGCTGCCTTTCCCCTTTACACTCCGATCCGGCAGACACCTTAAAGTATTAGCGCCTCAAGCCGATACTTTATGCGCAACTGGCGAAATCCGTCGCCGGTATTATGTGACCCCCATTCGGGGCTCAGTCAACATAAGGAGCAACTGCATGGATATTCAGCAACTCACAACGCTGTCTGCAGGGTTGGAGCAATGGCAGGCACGTGGTGAAGCCAATGCGACGCTGTTAAAGAAAACCCTGAACCAACAGGCAGATACCATCACGACATTGGTTGAAGGCGTCACCGCGCTTCCTGCTAACCCGGCGGTAGGGCGCAATATCAACACCACCGCCTGACGGATCCCCCGGGCGGCTTTTGTTGTGTCGCCCGTTTTAAATGCACCACGCAATCAATTGTTTTGCGTTGATTGTGCCCGGCCAACCGCCTTCTCAAACGCCTCCATGACAAGCAACTCATCCCTCATCCGCTTTCTAAAACCTGCTTTACGGCAACCATTACCCATGTTCTTCAGTCAATCCGGCAGAACTAAAAGCAGCAAAGCGCTATCAGTGCAATAGATAGCATGATCACAATAACGGCACTTATTGTTAACTATGTATTAATAACAGTGGTTATCATTATCCCCATCGAAAGCGAACCGCTTTCCCGCTTACAAGATAAGGAACAGGATTATGAAAACCATGAAAACACTTTCACTTGCCGCCGTTGCTGCGCTCTCACTGATGTCAGCTTCCGCTTTTGCACAAACCGTTACCGCCACCGGTTCAACGCTCGATGGCACAGAAGCGAAAATTGCTGCCCAGGCTGAGCAGCAGGGCGCACAGTATAAAATCATCGAAGCCAATACCAACGATCGTGTTCACATGACTGCTGAGCTGTATAAATAACAGCGTTATGTTGAGCAAAGCGAAAGAGCTGCCTGATGGCAGCTTTTTTTTTGGGCTTTTATCGCTGACGATGAGAACGTCTTCTTTCGCCGATAGCGCGATTGACCTGAAGTGCACATGTTTCTCAGCACAATGACAGTTTTCCCCTTTTAACGCGGTCATCAGGCAGCGCTGCGTCCGGTATTCAGCCCTGTATCGAAGTTATTAACCTTGTCACAATCTGTTGCTTGTTTATTCGCCATTGTCTCAAGCCCGTTCTTTATCCTGCCGATAACTCATCCAGACCACTCAATATGGCAGTATAAAAATGACAATATTAAAAAAACTATTTTCTGTTTTTCCTAAACACCAGCATAAACACGCCGCCGATTCGCTCAGAGCACTGGACGATGCGGTTCCGATCATCGAATTTACCCCAGATGGCATCATTCTTCGCGCAAATGCCCTGTTTCTGAGCAAGATGGGTTACGACGCGAAAGAGATTGTGGGTCGTCACCACAGTATGTTTTGCCCGCCATCAATGGTGAACTCAGCCGAGTACCGCCAGTTCTGGCTGCGCCTTGCCAGCGGCAAGAGCTTTAGTGGTAAATACCTGCGCCTGGGCAAAGACAGCCATCCGGTCTGGCTGGAAGCCAGCTATGTGTCAGTAAAAGACAAACATGGCCGCGTCATCAAGGTGATTAAGCTGGCAGCAGATATCTCCGAGCGTATCAGTGAGGCACAGCAGCAGGATGCGCTGGTGCAGGCCATCAGCCGTTCAATGGCGGTCATCGCGTTTAATAAAGCCGGTGAAGTGCTGGAGGTAAATGAAAACTTCCTCAAAGCAACGGGCTACAAGGCAGACGAGGTACTGGGCAGGCATCACCGGATGTTCTGCTCTGAGGATCTGCGTAACAGCCAGGAATATCAGCAGTTTTGGCAGCGTCTGAATCAGGGAGAATTTTTCTCTGGGCAGTATCCGCGGCTCAATCGTAATGGCGAAACTATCTGGCTGCGCGCAACCTATAATCCGGTTTTTGATGCAGAGGGGCGGATGTACAAGATTGTCAAATTCGCCAGTGACGTCACCGAGCAGGTATTGCAGAACCAGCAGGAAAATGAGGCGGCTCAACACGCGTGGAAGATGGCGCAGCAAACCCGCGAAAGCTCGGTAACGGGCGCGGATGTGATTGAAGACAGCGTCAGAACGATGGCCGAAATTGCGAAAGAGATGAACAGCGTATCCGCAGATGTCTTTGGCTTAAACGGACAGTCGGATCGTATTGCTGATATGGTACATACCATTCGAAACATCGCCGAGCAGACGCGTTTCATCGCCCTGAATGCGGCAATTGAGGCGGCCAGGGCCGGCACGTCCGGACGCAGTTTCGCCATTGTGGCAGCTGAAGTCCGGACCCTGGCGGCCCGAATTAATGAAGCGACCGAAGAGATAGGGCGCGTGGTGTCCAGCAATAATCAGCTGGCCAAAAAGGTGCTGGAAGATATCGAAAATAACCTGAAAAACACGGCTCGCGGCGTTAATTTGATGCGTCAGGCCGGAGAGGTGATAGCCAGCATTCAGAGTAATTCAGCGCGAGCCGAGGAAGCGGTCAGAAACGTGTCTCGTTCAGCGTCACCGCGTGTCGCGTAGTTTTTGTTATGCCGGATCGCCTGTTTGCACGGGCGATCCCCCTTTTGACCTGCCGTTTTCTGTTACCCGTCCCGTCAACATTTCACTTTGTTTGCCGCCATTCTATAAGGCACTATGAGTTCCCTCTGTCTTTGCTTCTCCATCGTTGAAAGGAACGTCAGCCGCTATGCCCGTTAATTTCGATCTTAACGATCTCTATGCGTTTCGCGCATTGGTCGAATATGGCAATTTCCGTATTGCAGCGGAATCCATCTGCCTGTCTCAGTCGGCGCTGAGCCGCAGGATCGAGAAGCTGGAAACGGCACTGGGAATCAGGCTGTTTGACAGAACCACTCGCCGGGTCACGCTGACGCTTTATGGTCAGACGTTTGCCGCACGTTCAGAGCAGCTTCTGATCAACTTTGAAGAAGTTATGGCGGATATCAGTAAAGTCAGTCAGGACAGAACAGGCCTGGTGACGGTGGCCACAGTGCCGTCCGCTGCCTATTACTTTATGCCGGATGTGATCCGCCGCTTTCAGGCCCGCTATCCCAGAGTGCGTGTCAAAATTATTGACAGTAGCGCAGGCAACGTCATAGAGGCCGTCACCAGCGGTCAGGCAGATTTTGGCATTTGCTTCTCCGGTAATCCGCCGCCTGACACCGAATTTTTACCGCTGGTTGAGGATGTTTACGTGGTTGCCTGTCGGCACGATCATCCTCTTGCCAGCCGTAAAAGTCTGACGTGGCAAGAGTTTTATCAGCAGGATTACGTGGGGCTGGATAAAACCTCAGGCAATCGTAACCTACTTGATTCCGCGCTGGGCCATGTCGTTCCCGCGCGTCCGAGTATCTGCGAAACCCGGCATGTCACAACCATGTTAGGGATGGTCGAAGCGGGAATCGGCATTGCTGCCGTTCCCGCGATGTCGATGCCGTCATCAGGCCATTCGGTGCTGGTTCATCTGCCGCTTACCGATCCGGTAGTGAAACGCACCGTTGGCCTGATCCGGCGCAGCGGACGCATTCAGTCCTACATTGCCGCTGAACTGGAAAAGCTAATTACTGAACGGTATCACTCTGCTTAGCAGGCTGCTGCGCTTTGACCGAGTGCAGGCCCGTGGCATGGACCACTTCCTGAGCCGGAGCTGACGCCAGGAAATCAAGTAGCGCTTTGCCTTCCTCTGGATGCTCAGCTTTGGCTGGCACGGCGCCGGCAAATCGGGTGATGTACTGCACGTCGTCAGGCAGTTCGCCTACAAAGGTCACGCCCGGCACCGGCAGGAGCTCACTCACCTGCTGGAAGCCCAGCGCATAGTGGCCTTTTGCCACTTCAGACGCCACCGGAATGCGCTCCACCTCGTGGGCTTTGCCTTTGACCTTGTCTTCAATGCCTAACTTTTTAAACAACTGATTGCTAACGTATTGACCGCTGGCGCTGTCGGAATAGGCAATGGATTTAGCATTCAGCAGGGTTTTACGCAGTGTGTCATCCGTTTTGATATCGGGTTTGGCATCTCCCTTCTTCACCACAATGCCGATCGGCGAGTCGGCCAGCTCAACGCGTGAACCTGGTTTGATCCACTGGTCTTTTTCCAGCTGACTGAGCGCATCGCCCACCATAATCACCACGTCGGCTTTTTCCCCGCGCGCCAGTCGGTTGGGGATCGCCTGCGGGGTTTTGCCCATGGAAGGCCCGGACACCAGAATAATTTTATCGCCACTTTTCGCTTCAAACTGAGGCGTCAGTTTTTCCAGCGCGGCTTTGAAGCCGCCAGAAATCATCACGGTCACATCTTTTGCCAGCACCGCGGTGCTGACCGACGAAAGAACCAACGTGGCAAGGAGTGAACGGTAAATTATTTTCATTATGTAAGCCCTGACTTAATGTTTAACGGCGGTTTGCAGATTGACCGTGCTGCGACGGTACAGGTACAGCGTTGCCAGTAAGGCGCAGACGGCAGCGAAGCTCATCCAGTAACCCGGAGAGGCTTTATCGCCGGTGTACTCAATTAACGCTGTTGAAATCACCGGCGTGAATCCGCCAAAGATGGCGGTCGCGAGGCTGTAAGCCAGTGAAAAGCCTGCTACTCGCACCTCAGCTGGCATGATCTCGGTAAGTGCCGGAATCATCGCGCCGTTGTACAGGCCATAAATAAATGACAGCCACAGCAGGACAGTGAGCATCATGGAGAAGCTGGGGGCAGCAGCCAGCATCGTCAGGGCAGGATACGCGGTCGCCAGCGCGATCAGCGTCATGCTGACCAGGACGGGTTTACGTCCAAAACGGTCAGACAGCGCTCCGCCAACCGGCAGCCACAAAAAGTTAGAAATGGCGACCAGCAGCGTAACCAGCAGGCTGTCCGAGGCGCTGAGCATCAGCACTTTCTTGCCGAAAGTAGGCGCATAAACGGTGATCAGATAGAACGCGGTGGTGGTCATCGCCACCATCAGCATGCCGGCAATCACAACCTGCCAGTTGGCCAGAAGGGTTTTAAACACGTCGCGCATCGCCAGGTGATGACGACGGGCGTTAAATTCCTGGGTTTCTTCGAGCTTGCGGCGCAGAAAGAAAATGAAAGGCACAATCATGCAGCCAAACAGGAACGGAATGCGCCAGCCCCACTCGCGAATCGCGCTCTCTTCCAGTACGGCATTCAGGGCAAAACCCATCGCGGCGGCAACCATAATGGCAACCTGCTGGCTACCGGACTGCCAGCTGGTGTAAAAGCCTTTACGGCCCGGCGTGGCGATCTCAGCCAGATAAACGGAAACGCCGCCCAGTTCGGCTCCGGCAGAGAAACCCTGTAACAGGCGGCCGGTTAACACCAGCATCGGTGCCCAAAGCCCAATGCTTTGGTAAGACGGAATCAGGACGATCAGGAAGGTGCCCGCCGCCATAATTGACAGGGTAACAATCAGACCTTTACGTCGGCCGACCTTATCAATGTATGCGCCCAGCACCACAGCACCAATAGGGCGCATCAGGAAGCCCGCGCCGAACACGGCAAAGGTCATCATCAGCGAGGCAAATTCACTGCTCGCAGGAAAGAAGGTGTGAGCAATATAGGTGGCATAAAAGCCGAACAGGAAAAAGTCGAACTGCTCCAGAAAGTTGCCTGAGGTAACACGTAATATGGCGCCGGTTCGGGCGCGGGTGGTCATAGGTGAAGTCGAGGAATGCATCGGTATCTCCAGTTTATCATTGACGCTTTTTGCCGCGTCTGTTGCTGAAGACTGGATCAGGAAAATAAAGTAAATAAGCGCAATAAACTCATCGACTAATGCGTACTGTGCATCAATAACCCTAAGCCATTACCTGAGGCTATGTGTAACAAGCCTTTAACAACATGGCGGGATAAACGGTCACCGGTAAACACGGAAAAACGGAATGCGTGTTTTGTGACAAGGTTCATACGGGTTTTTGAGGGCGAGCGTGCAGCGTAACGCGATTGTCAGGTTTTATCGGGCGTGCCGGGCGCTGGCCTGGCAGGGGTTAAACTCGCAGCCCGTGGACCTGATCTCCCGCCCTTACCTGAGACCGCCAGACGACAGGGGATGACAACATGCCGTTTGCAAAGGGCCATTGCCGATCGGCCCTATACGGGAACCTCCGATCGGCAATGGGTTATCGTTGTTGGAGACAGAATGCGCGTCTGTCATCCGCAGGATGAGATCACTGTTCGGGTTATGCCTAAAACCAGGCTTCCCACATCGCGCCCAGATTAAAGTCGTCCAGTATTTCGTTCTCCCTGCCGTTCACGCGAGCGGTGCGCGCATTGTCCACTTTGCCCCCGGTGACATAGAAGCGCAGCATAGGACGAAACTCCGGCCCCATGGCAATGGCGATATTTTGCGACAGAGTCAGCTTCCAACCATGGTTACTGCCGCCTTCATCGTAGTTAACGCGCTGATAACCGGCTTCCAGCCAGGTGGAATGGACGTCATTCCAGAAATACATTGGGCGGACAATCGCGGCGTAGTTCTTCCGGTTATCGCTTTTCAGCCGACTGTTATCGTAGTCGTGATAACCCAACAAATACTCGACCTGTGCCTGCGGGCTAAACAGATGCTTACCCTCAAAGCTGGTATACACAGTGCTGAGGCCCTCGGTTTTGCTGTAAACGCTGTTATCCGAATTGTCAGAATAGCGGGCAATCACTTTATTCACGCCATGGTCGTTAGTGTGGCTCAGTACAAACGCACCCTGCCAGGCTTTCAGGCGGTCTTCACTCTCTACGGCTTTAGAGTCGAAACCGTAATTAGCGTACAGCTCCAGATCGAGTGCGCCCAGCTTGATGCCGTGAATTTTAGAGGTGGCAGCGTAGTTGCCTTTATCCCCGGTACCTGAACCTCCCGTACAGGTGATGCGCGAGGGATTAGACTCATCGTTGAGCACTTCAGGGCTACAGGATTCCACGGCAGCGACGGCGGCCACGTCAAATTTTATCCCGCCCACATCGAAGTTCTTCACGCCCGCGCCCTGGCCATCATGGTTCATCCAGAAATAATCATTGATGTTCTGCTGCGGGCGCTGATGAAAGTCCCGTCCGGCCCAGAGGTAGGCATCAGGATTTGATGCCAGCACATTCGTCACGCCGGCATAGGCCTTTTTCAGATTCACCTCGTCGCCCCAGTGATCGATCATCACATTGACATCCCAGATAGCACCACTTTGGCTTTTAAACGCCTTGGAGAGCTGGAATTCGCCACCGTTGCCTTCGTTGCCCAGACGGCCAATACCGGAGGCACCGTTATAAGAACCGTCCACGGCTACATATTTCTGATCGCCGCTTTGATAGTGCGCACCGTAGCGCGCATAGCCGCTGAACGTGACGCCAAAGGGGATTGCCATATCCGGTGACTGGGCCGGGCTTTGCGGGTCGGTCACCACGTCCGTTTTTTTCGCTACGGCTGCATCCATCTTCGCCTGACGTTCGGCCAGGGCTTTATCAACGGCTTTGGCGACGATGGCGTCGATCTGTTCCTGCGTAAACTCCTGTGCAACGGCGACGGCAGGGCACAGCGCGGCGATCACCGCCAGAGGTAATGGAAGTTTTGGAATAATATTCATGGCTATCTCGTTTGCACAGCGTCCTTCGGGTTGATGATGTTCAACCCGAATAACGACGTGTGTTAATGATCAGACAATAACCATCCTGCGCGGGTTTATTGATGACCAGGGCAAGTTGATTTTTATATTATGTTATTTCCAGAGGTTTTTTGTTTTTCAGCCGATCTCCTGTCATGTTTTTTTATTAACGCTGGTAGAGATAAACAATTTCTTCTGCCAGTTCACGAGCCAGCATTGAGGTCATTAAATGATCCTGAGCATGGACCATAATTAAGGTCATTGGCTGGCGGGCTTCACCTGCGTCCTGCTCTATTAATCGGGTTTGCATTTGATGCGCGGTGCGGGAATAGTCGTCGGCCTCCTTTAGCCGGGCTTTTGCCTCATCAACGTCACCCTTTCGTGCTGCCTGAAGGGCTTCAAAGCAAAGGCTGCGGGCATGCCCGGCATTGACAATAATCGTCATTACCGCGTCTTCAAGTTCAATCATGATCGTCGCTCTCAATTAAAACCGTTATTTTCGGCAACCTCAGCAAACCATTTGCCACTCTTTTTAATCGTACGTTTTTGCGTGGCTAAATCTAACTGCACAAAACCGTAACGATTTTTATAACCGTTTAGCCATGACCAGTTATCAATAAATGTCCACATATGATAACCCAGACAATGACAGCCTTCGCGAATCCCTTTATGCAGCCATTTAAGATGTTCGGAAACAAATTCGATACGATAATCATCCAGAATTTCACCGTTCTGAATAAATCGCTGTTCATTCTCAACGCCCATACCATTTTCAGAAATAAAACAGCGCGGGTTTCCATAATTAACCCGCAGGTTAGTCAGAATATCGTAAATACCGGGCGCGTAAATTTCCCATCCACGATACGGATTCATCTGACGGCCTGGCATTTCATAGTGGTCGAATAACCACTCCGGCATAAAGGGCGCTTCAGCATTGACGGCGCTGTCCCGACACTTCACCCGGCGCGGCTGATAATAGTTCACGCCCAGAAGGTCGATAATGCCGTCGGCAATCAACGCAGCGTCGCCAGGCTGGCAGCGCGGAAGCTGGTGGTACTGACTCAGTAAGCTCAGCAGATCCACGGGATATTCTCCCTTCAGAACCGGATCCAGAAAGCTACGGTTAAACAACAGGTCAGCATGATGTGCGGCTTGCACATCGGCCGGATTCGCCGATCGTGAATAGGACGGCGTGAGGTTCAGCACCACACCAATGTCACCGTCGTAGCTGCCGTTACGCCAGGCGCGTACTGCCAGCGCGTGTGCCAGGACTGTGTGCAAGGCCACGTTAGCCGCTCGTCTGAAGTCCACGACGTTGGGATAATGAAAATCGTACAGATAGCCACCTTCGACCGGCACAATCGGTTCATTGAAGGTAAACCAGTGTTTCACCTTATGGCCAAACAGCGCGAAACAGCGCTGGGCATAGCGGCCAAATGCCTCCACAACCTCACGGTTCTCCCAGCCGCCTTTGTCCTGCATAGCCAGAGGCATATCGAAATGAAACAGGGTGATAAACGGTGTAATGCCCTGCGCCAGTAATGCATCGATGACCTTGTTATAAAAAGCCACGGCGTCAGGATTCACGGCGTCAGTGCCGTCTGGCATCAGGCGCGCCCAGCTCAGCGACGTGCGAAAGCTGTTGTGCCCTAACTGCTTTAGTAATGCGATATCGTGCTGCCAGTGCTGATAAAAGCCCGAGGTGTCTTGTGGGCCAATGCCTTGATGGAAACGGTGAGGCTGTTGCGCAAACCAGCGATCCCAGGTGGTAGGGCTTTTACCGCCATTCAGGCTGTCCCCTTCGGCTTGTAACGCCGAGCTGGCGCTGCCCCACCAGAAATTTTCAGGAAAACGGTAGTTCATTTTATGGGCTCCTTAAGCCTGTGGATGACCGGGCACGGGTTGGCCTGCAGGGGGCGCATCCTTGATTTTTTTCTCTTCTGCTTTAATCAGGCTGCGTTCATAGGCACGCAGGAAGGGTAAGTACATCAGCGCCGACATCAGCATACAAATCAGGCACATCACCAGCGGGCTTAGCGCCCAGTTAGCGGCCCAGGAGGCCCCGATCGGGGCGGGCGTGGTCCATGGCGTAAGCGAAACCACCTGGGCGATCCAGCCGAGTTTCGTGGCGGTATAAGCCAGCACGGCATTAATCATTGGAACGCAGACGAAGGGGATAAACAGCAGCGGGTTCATGATGACCGGCGCACCAAACAGGATGGGCTCATTGATATTAAAAAAGCTGGGCACCACGCCCATTTTGCCAATGGTGCGTAAATGTAGCACTCGGCTACGCAGCAGTAAGAAGGCCAGCGGTAAGGTGGAGCCCACTCCGCCAATCAGCAGGTAGTGATCCCAGAACCCCTGTAGATAGACATGCGGCAGCGCGGCTCCCGCCGCCAGGGCGGCCTGGTTAGCAGAGAGGTTAGCCATCCAGAAGGGATTCATAATGCCGGTGACGATCAGTGCACCATGAATACCGGCAAACCAGAAAATCTGACACAGCAGGACGGAAAGCAAAATGGCGGGCAAAGAGTCCGAAGCCGAAACCAGCGGCTCCAGCAAATGCATGATCGCCTGTGGCATAATCATGCCGGTTTGCGCTTCGATAAACAGGTTGAGCGGATGTAACGTTGCGATAATCACCAGTACCGGGATCAGAATCTCGAAGGAGCGTGCCACGCCGGTAGGCACTTCTTTCGGCAGGCGGATCGTGACATTATTTTGTTTTAGCCAGGCATAAACCCGGGTGGCGTAAATGGCGGTAATCAAGGCAGTAAAAATTCCCTGACCGGAAAGATACTGGGTAGAGATCTTTTCATCCGCATAAGGCGCGGCCACCAGTAAAAACGCCATAAATGCCAGCAAACCCGACATGATGGGGTCCAGATTAAACTGGCGGCCCAGGCTGGCACCAATCCCGACCGAGATAAAAAAGGTCATAACGCCCATGCTGAGATTAAACGGCAGCATCAGCTGTTGGCGATAAGTGATGGAAAAGTCCAGCCAGGCACGGGCAACGCTGTTGGTGGTGTCCGCTGAAAACGGCGGGAAGATAAATACCAACATAAACGATCCAATAATCATAAACGGTAGCGCCGCCGTAAAGCCGTCACGAATCGCTATCACATACTTTTGCTGACCTAACTTTCCGGCGAGTGGCGTAATGGACTGTTCAATTACCGTCACCATCGACTGATATAACGAACTCATAATGACACCTTTCTAGTGTGCCGCTTCAATAAGCGACAGAGCGTAATCCAGCACCTTGTCACCGCGTTGCATGCCGTAGTCCGTCATATTGATGGCCTGGACAGGAATGCCGTGGGTGGCAGCTTTTTCTGAGAGCGTGGTTAACATGTACTTCACTTGCGGACCGAGCAGAACGACCTGATAGTTTGGAAACTGCGCATCAAATTCGGAAACGCCCCAGGCATCGATCTGCACACTCAGCCCGCGCTGGTTCGCAACGTCGACCATCTTGCGGACTAAAAGACTCGTGGACATTCCTGCTGAACAACACAACATAATCCTGATCATGAGTAACCCTCCTTTGCGTATAAAACGTGTTACAGACGTGATTTGATATGATACGGAAACCGGTTTCCATTTGATGCAAACGGAAGTGTGACAGGCATCATGATCCCCGTTAAATAAACATTTTTCTTACGATTCAGATCACGTAATTTCAAGTTATTGTCGATAATTGAGAAGAAATGGAAAATCGGTTTCCATGAAAAAACGAAAAAGCTATACTGCCGGTGATGATTATTTGAGCCGCAGGATTAGGGCGTTTTTCAGGGATTCAGCGGGGTTTTCAGGGGAAAATAATGTCTACTATCAACGATGTATCGCGTCTCGCGGGTGTGTCAAAAGCCACGGTGTCGCGCGTGTTGAGTGGGTCACGCGGTGTAAAAGAAGCCAGCCGCGTTGCGGTATTAAAAGCGGTGGATGAACTCAGTTATCGTCCAAACGTGATCGCTCAGTCATTACTCAGTCAAACCACCGGCTGTATTGGCGTAATTTGCGCACAGGACAACATTAACCAGACCACCGGTTACCTCTATGCGCTTGAAAAACACCTCAGCCAGCACCAAAAACACCTCTTGCTCCGTTTCGCGAACAGCAGGATGGAAGTGATGACCTGTCTTGATGAGCTGACCTGTGGGTTGTGTGACGATGTGTTGATTATCGGCGCGCGCTTCCCGCTGAACCTGAATCAAAAAAACGTTATCCTGGTGGATTGTCTGGAAGCCGGGGACGACGTTAACTGCATTCAGTTCGATCACGCCTTTGCCGCCGAAACCGCCTGCAACTACCTGATAAGCCAAAATCGCCGACAGATTGCTCTGATTCATCCTGACAGAATGGGATTTTCCGATCGGGTTCTGTTGGGTTATAAACACGCGCTGGAAAAAAACTTTCTGCCGTTTAACCGCAACCTTGTGTTTATGGACGCCACATCCTCCTCGGTAGCACTTCAGGAGTTGCTGAATAACGCGTCCACGCTGAATTTCAGCGCATTGCTGGTGGCGGATGAACAACAGGCGCAGAAAGTCATTCCCCAGTTGCAGGCGTTCAACAAAAAGGTTCCCGACGACATTATGGTCTTCAGTCTGGCGGGCTCGTTGAACTTGCCCGGCATTCCGACTATTCCGGCGATTGAGTACTCGATGGACGCGATGGCAGCGCGCATCGTTAAGGCACTGACTGAACAGACGCGTAGCGTACTGGACTCCTATGTCATGCGGGGTGACCTGATTATCCCTGACTTTCGCCAGCGCTGAGCGCCCTTAGTCCGTTCGCTGCTCTTGTTGTTCAATAATCGCCAGCGCCAGTCCCGTTGCCGGTGCAAGGTGCGACGTCAGAAAATGTACCTGAGTGTGAGCGGCAATGAATGCCAGCTTGTTGGCCTGGGTTTGATTAAGTACGGCCTGACAAAATGTTGGGCTGACGCTCCAGGGGCAATCAATGATGATGTTGGCCGGATTGAGCAACAGCATGATCTGGCTGAGCGCGATACCCAGATAGTTTCCCGCCAGTTGCATCACTTCGTTTACCACGTTAGGCGCGCTGTCGCGGTTGTGCCAGGTCAGCCCCGGCTGACGCTGGGCCAGCTGTTGATTAATGGCAGGTTTACTGATCATGGCTTCCAGACAACCCTGACGGTTGCAGCTACAGCGAGGCCCGTTCGGCTGGACAGTGAGGTGGCCGGCTTCGCCCGCCGTCCAGCTGTTGCCGGTAAAAACGACACCGTGCTGTACCAGTGCGCCGCCAATTCCTTCGGCAATTCGTAAATAAAAATGCCCGCTTTCGGCGGGCAAGTTGAGTTGTTGCACAGACAGCAGCGCAGCGGCTTTAACGTTATTCATAATGCGAATCGGTAATCTGATCTGCTTACGCAGGTTGCTCGCCAGATCAACGTCCTGCCAGCCCAGATGGGTAGATAAATGCATCCAGCCCCGTCTGGGATCGACGACGCCAGGAAAGCCCAGCCCGATGCCCAGCAGGCCCGGCCAGGATTCGGTGAGTTTTTCACATAAGGCGGTCACCTCCGCTAACAGTGGCCCCGGTCGGCTGGTATCTGTCCGCAGGGTTTGTTCCGCCAGGGGTTGAGAGAAATAATCGCAAACCTGCCAGTGGATCAGGTTCTTTTCCACCATTATGCCGGCGCTGACCAGCTTTTCCGGACGCAGGGTAATCTGGATTTTAGGGCGACCTGCCGCAGAGACACTGGCTTTTCCCAGCTCCTGCACGAGATCCTGTTCCAGCAGATCATCAATAATCTGCGACACGGTATTTTTACTGATTGCCAGGATGTGCGCGAGGTCCTGCCGCGACGTGATACGGCGCTGGCGCAGTTGCGCCATGACCCGCTTTTGATTATTCAGCCGCATTAATGCAGGCCCTTTGCCAGTCACTTTCATGGCGGATTACCCCAGGTGTGGAAATCGGCAGCAGATTTGCCACCAACGATGAAGTCTTATTAGTTTGATGTCTAATCAAAACTTAGCATCGTGCAGATAAGCCTGCCAAACGGCGACGGCCTCAGGGCGAGAGAATTAAGTCAGAAATGGGTGCCAGGCCACAGGATTGTATAACGGTAAGGTAAAGAGCTGGCCCGCGTTCGCGGGCAGCCAAATCAGTATTCATCACCGCGAACGCGGCTACGGTAGCTTTCCCAGTCAAAGCGAACCCACAGGCTATTGCCCAGCCGCATGCGATCCATAACGCGTTCACCCAGCAGCGCATTCATCCCGGCGTGATCGAGGTTAGACAGCATGCCCGTCGGGCGTTTCGAGGAGGAACGGCGGTCCACAATCTGGTTAATAATCACTTTCTCGTAGCGCGATTCACTCTGCATACCGATCTCATCGATCACCAGCAAATCAACGCTGCTGAGATCCTGAATCAGCCGTTCTTCCGTAATATTGCTGCTGCCGCTGAAGGTGCCCTTCATGCTCGACATCAGATCTGCCACCGTGACGATTAGCACGCTCTTGCCACGTAAAATCAGATCGTTACCAATGGCGGCTGCCAGGTGGTTTTTGCCAGTGCCTGGACGGCCAGAAAAAACAAAGCTGGCAATACTGCTATCAAATTCGGCCGCATACTGGCGAGCCAGTTCCAGCGCTTTGCGTTGGCCTTCGTTTTCAACCCGATAGTTATCGAACGAGCAGTTGATGTGTAGCTCGCGAATGCCGGAACGGCCCATGATGCGCTGCATTTTCATCGCACGATTTTCGCGCACGATAGATTCTGATCGCAGACGGCCCTGTTCCTGATTCCAGGCCAGTAATTCTTCACCGTTTGTGAACTTGGGTCGGGTACCCGCGGGCATCATTCGTTTCAGACGGTTAAACAGATCGTTCGGCGTTTTCATTATTCACCCCGGAAACCATCAGGAATTGTGCTGTCAGGATTTGGCAACTGTGTAATGTCACGTCTGGGTTGTCCGCCATTGGCCGCCCGATTCATTTGCAGGCTGCGTGCCAGCTTCTGCTGCCACTGCACATGATGAAACAAACGCCCTTCCGCCTGCCAGTAGGCCACAAAGGCAGCCAGTTCAGCTGGCGTCACCGGTTCGCTTAGTGCAACGCCCCAGATGGCCGCCTGTCGCGTAAAGTCAGCGTCCGGCTGCCAGCCATCATACATGGCGAATTTACCCACCGGCGTATGCAGCGTAGCAGAAACATCGTCATACAGGCTGTCGTCCAGCGCCACATCACTGGGTTGCTGGGCGGCGGCCTCAAGTGCCAGTAGCCGCGCGAGGCGCGCTGGCGTAATGGCATACATTACGGGCGTATAATTTTCCAGCACCGCCAGCGTGCCGTCTTCAGCCTGCTGCAAGGCGCTGAGCGGATCCTGACGGAAAGCCTCAAGACCAATAAGCGTTGACGTTAAGATTTTGACTGACATGAAAAGACCTGCGGTTAACTTACACCGAACACCGGATAAAATTTCCAGTGCAGAAGCGGATATTGTACCTTTTTTAACGCGCGGGATCGCTGAAAAAGCGTTGAGGTTTTCCACCCAACCGGATGCGTTTGCACAATGGTTGGGCGGACGTGGCGTAAGCTGTCTTACGCTTTTAGCGACGGGTTTGCCACAGATAGCGGAGCCCGGCCAGCCAGCACAGGCTGTAGCCCAGTAATTCCACGCCTTCTTCGGCCATGTTTTTTACGCCACGATTGTAGTGATCGGGCATCAGGTGAGCCCACAGCGTGTTCATCCCAAACAGTCGGGAAAAAACCAGCACGATCATCAATCCGGCAGCCATAACGGGCCAGCGGTTGTGCCTGAGGAGATCGGCCAGCGCGCTCAGGGTCTGCTTTGGGGTACGCATGGCCACCGCTAAACTGCCCAGCGCGATCGCCAGCGCAAACCACACCCAGCTACCATGACGGATGAGATCGAAGAAAAAATCCAGTTCACGAATAAGCATGCAACTGTAAAAACCGGCAATTAGGGTTAATCCACCGCGTTGTGCAGGCCGATGACGGGCGGCAATAAAAAACAGTGCGGCAAGACTGAATAACAACAGTTCCTGCGCGGTTTCAGTAAAAGACGCTTCGTGCAGCGCATTATTCATCCAGACCACATCGATATAGATGGGGCCGATCATGAAGGTGATAAACAGAGAAGCAAAAAGAAATACGGTGAGCTCACGCCCAATAAGGATGACATTGTTACGCATGGAGTTACCTGAAAATGACTATCGTTATCATTGTATTTACATTCGTTATCGCTGCCTTCGCTTTTTATGCGTGATCGGTTCAGCTAAATGCATGACTGCAGCGGATAACCGAAGCGGCCTCGCAATTTACTGTGACTCGGGTTCAAATGTTGGAGGATTCCCTCTACTATCGAGGCAATAAACATGGCCTGGCATAAAAGGAAAAACACGATGCAACGATGTGGCTGGGTAACGCAAGATCCTGTCTATCTGGCGTATCACGACGACGAGTGGGGCAGACCGCAGAGGGATAAGCAGGCGCTGTTTGAAATGCTTTGTCTGGAAGGCCAGCAGGCTGGGCTATCCTGGATTACCGTACTGAAAAAACGCCAAAATTACCGCGCCGCGTTTCACCAGTTTGAACCGCAAGCCATTGCGCAGATGGACGATCAGGATATCGCCCAACTGATGCAAAACAGCGGCATTATTCGTCATCCCGGAAAAATTGCGGCCATTATTGCTAATGCCCGGGCGATGCTGGCAATGGAAGCAAAAGGGGAGGATTTTGCCCACTTTGTATGGCAGTTCGTTGATAATCAGCCTGTCGTCAATCATGTTGCCGATTACAAACAAAGTCCCACCACCTCTGCGCAGGCTATCGCGCTTTCAAAAGCGCTAAAGACGCGTGGTTTTAAATTCATCGGCCCGACAATTTGTTATTCATTTATGCAGGCCTGCGGCCTGATAAACGATCATCAAACCAACTGCTTTTGTCATCCTGACAACATTTAACGTCGATCCTTTACAAAATAAGACATTGTCTAAGGATTTTCCTCACTTTTGCGCGGCATAATCAATGCCAACCGGGGACAAGGTGCCTCGTTGTGATGAATCTAAGGGACAAATAATGCAGAAAAAGTTAATTGCTCTCACCCTGCTGTTGAGCGGTAGTTTGGTGGTATCAGGTTGTACAACTAATCCTTATACCGGTGAGTCTCAGGCGGGAAAATCCGGTGTAGGCGCAGGTTTGGGTGCATTAGTGGGTGCTGGCGTTGGCGTGCTTTCCTCTTCGAAGAAAGATCGGGGCAAAGGTGCGTTAATCGGTGCAGCAAGCGGCGCGGCGTTAGGCGGCGGCGTGGGCTATTACATGGATGTTCAGGAAGCGAAGCTGCGTGACAAAATGAAGGGAACCGGCGTTAGCGTTACGCGTCAGGGCGATAACATCGTGCTGAATATGCCGAACAATGTAACCTTTGATTCCAGTAGCAGCAGCCTGAAACCGGCGGGCGCTAACACGCTGACCGGCGTCGCTATGGTGCTAAAAGAGTATCCTAAAACCGCCGTGAATGTCGTGGGACACACGGACAGCACCGGCTCGCGTGCTTTAAATATGCGTCTGTCGCAGCAGCGTGCAGAGAGTGTGGCCAGCGCGCTGATCGTTCAGGGTGTAGCCGGCAGCCGCTTGCATACCCAGGGGGCAGGTCCAGACAGTCCAATTGCTACCAACAGCACTGAAGCCGGTAAGGCGCAGAACCGCCGCGTTGAAATCACGCTCAGTCCGTTAAATTGATCATCTCGCCCCCGTTGTCGGGGGCAAAGTCAGACTCGCTGTCCTTTTTTCGACGGCTTTTGGTAATAAAATGGGTAAGGTTTCCAGTTGGGAACCTGCGCACGGTGCCTGTCAACGCTTTATGCCAGAATGGTTCAAATTGAACAATGGATAACGCATCATGTCACTTAAAGCCATTGCGTCAGTACTGGGTCTCTCCGTTACCACAGTGAGCCGGGCACTCAACGGCTATGATGATGTGGCAAAGCAAACGCGGCAGCGCGTGAAAGAAGAAGCGCAGCGGCGCGGCTACCGTCCCAACGTTGCAGCGCGACGGTTGAAAACCGGCCGTGCCAATGCGGTTGGCCTGGTTTATCCAATGACCACACCCGCTTTCAACGATACGCACTTTAACAAGATATTACTGGCGCTCGATCAGCGTCTTTCCAAACACGATATCGATCTCGTGTTGTTAACAGATAAACCGCATGACGGGCAGCGTTCACTGATTCGCATGCTGCGCAGCCGGGCAGTGGATGCCATTGTTGTTACGCACACGTCACCTCATGACGCGCGCCTGCTCAGCCTGCAGCAGAAAGGCGTGAGTTTTCTTACGCTGGGACGCAGTGATTCAGAGCAGAATCATGCCTGGTTCGACGTTGATAACGCCGCAGGTTCGGCACTGGCGGTAAAACACTGCCTGGCGCTGGGTATGCAACGCATCGCCTGGCTCGGAGGCAATACAACCTGCACCTTTGTGCGCGATCGTCGCCAGGGCTACCTCAACGCAATGGATTCCGTACCGCCCTATGCCACGGCGGTGGTTGCGCCGTCGCGCCGGGCGGGCTATCAGCAAACCACAGACTGGCTGGCACAGGGGCTGCAACCTCAGGCCATTATCACCGATTGCAGCGCCCTGGCGGAAGGCGCGCTCGTGGCCTTACAGCAGGCGGGCCGCCTGGAGGGTGATACTGCTGTTGCCTTAGTGGCATGGGATGGGCTACCGGTCGACGCCATTATCGATCATCCGGTTATCGCCATTCGGCAGGCCAGCGAGCAGCAGAGAGGCGAGCAGGTTGCGATGATGGTGATGCGGCTGCTGGAAGGAGCACCGCTGGCGGAGTTACAAGTACTGTGGCAACCCTGGCTGCAATTTCCTCAGTAACGCGAACGTTTTTGCCATGTTGTATGGCTGTGGTAGTCTCGCGGGATGCTTAATTTGCGGAATACTTTATGAAAATCAGGCCGCCTCGCGCCACTATCAGCGATGTTGCTCATGCGGCAAAAACCGGTAAAACCAGCGTCTCGCGCTATTTAAACGGCGAGCAACATCTGCTTTCTGCCGATTTAAAAATGCGCATCGAGCAGGCGATTAGCGATCTTAACTATCGGCCAAGCCAGATGGCACGTGGCCTGAAACGGGGGCGTACCCGACTCATTGGCCTGATCATCGCCGATATCACCAATCCCTATTCTGTAGACGTCATGTGTGGCATTGAAGCGGCCTGCCGTGAATGTGGCTTTACGTTACTGATGTGTAATACCAATAACGAAGTCGATCTGGAGCAACATTACCTGCAATTGCTGAGCAGCTATCAGGTTGAGGGCATTGTCGTTAACGCCGTTGGCATGCATGAAGCGGTACTGAGCCGACTACAACAGTCTTTACTGCCCATGGTGCTGATCGACCGAAAAATCCCTGATTTCCCCTGCGATGTGGTCGGGTTGAATAATGCCGAAGCGGCAGAAACGGCCACCGCCCATCTTATTGACAACGGTTATGAGTCGCTGCTGTTTCTCAGCGAACCCTTAGGCAGCGTGAATACGCGCCGGGAGCGACTGCAGGCGTTTCGGCAACGTCTTGCTGCACATCCCGCAATCGCCCATGAGAATGCGGAAGTCGCGCTGCACCAGCCCGGGATAATGGATAAGATTCTGCGCGACTTTCATCAGCGGCACGCGGGAAAACGCTGTGCGGTAATGGTAGCCAATGGCGCGCTGACCTTGCAGGTGGCTCATTCTCTGCAGCGTCTTGCCCTACGCTGGGGTAGAGATATTGGCCTGTTAGGGTTTGACGAGCTCGAATGGGCTGCGTTGGCTGGCGTCGGTATTACCACCTTAAAGCAGCCCACCTGGCAAATCGGTTATCGCGCGCTCGAACGTCTTATATCCCGTATTGAGGGGCACGACCATCCACCTTGTGAACAGGTTTTTTCAGGCGAACTCATCGTGCGCGGTTCCAGCCAACGCCTCGGCTGATTTTCAGACTCTTCCCTTCGATTACGTGCTCGCTTCGTGAGCACGATCATACTTCCGCATTTTGCTACTTTGCTTTGGAACCGGTTCCATTTAACGTTTTTATAACGTTAATGCAGATTTTCACATCAGGAGTCGTAATGAAGCCCGAAATCATCGTCGTGGCCGCCGCGTATGGTCATCAACAGATTGCTGAGCTGGGCGGGCAGGCCGCGCTATTGCCCCTTATCCAGCAGGCGGGCGCCGACGGTGTGGAAATCCGCCGTGAACTGTTTGATGAGACCACGTTAGCCCATTTACCCGCGCTGGCGCAGGCAGCGCAGGTGCACCAGCTGCGCATCAGTTATTCGGTACCCGACACCTTGTTCTGTGAGGACGGCAAACTTAACCCCTTACTGGACGGTTACTTTTCCGAAGCACGTCAGTTGAATGCACAGCGGCTGAAAGTGGCGCTGGGTAACTTTACGGGCGCGCTGTACAGCGAAAAGCTACGTGGCTTGATGACAGAATATGGCGTGCCCCTGACTGTGGAAAACGATCAAACCCGCTTCGGCAAACAGCAACCGATGGTAGGGTTCTTTAAGGCCGCCGGTGAGGCGGCGCTGCCGATTACCATGACATTTGACATGGGTAACTGGTGCTGGACAGGTGAAGACCCGATCCAGGCGGCTGGTCTGCTGGCTGAGCATGTGGGTTACGTGCATGTCAAAGCGGCGGTGCCGCAGGGGACAAGCTACCGCGCCATCGCGCTGGATGATGCCGGCCCTGGCTGGCAAAGCCTGTTACACCGGTTGCCAGCAGCAGTGCCTCGCGGCATTGAGTTTCCGCTGGAAGGCGACGATTTGATTGCGGTGACGCGCCATTATGTGACGCTGCTGCGTAACGTCTGAGGAGTACATATGACTACCCATCCAAACGGCACGCTTGATGTAATCACCATCGGTGAGGCCATGGCCATGTTTGTCGCCCGTGAAACGGGCGATTTGGCCGCAGTAGACACCTTTGTGAAGCGCGCCGCTGGCGCAGAGCTGAACGTCGCTATTGGTCTGGCGCGACTGGGGCTGAAAGTGGGCTGGGTGAGCCGCGTGGGGCAGGACGCCTTTGGTCGCTTCATCTGTCAGGTGCTGGATAAGGAAAACATCGATCATCGTCAGGTGACCGTTGACCCGCGCTATCCGACCGGCTTCCAGCTGAAATCCAAAGTCGACGACGGTTCAGATCCGCTGGTGGAGTACTTTCGTAAGGGCTCCGCCGCCAGTCATCTGTCGCCAACAGATTTTGATCACGACTATTTTGGCGCTGCACGTCATCTGCACCTCAGCGGGGTTGCAGCAGCGATTTCAGACAGCTCACTTGAGCTGACAAAGCATGCTGCGAAAGAGATGCGGGCGCGAGGCAAAACGCTTTCGTTTGACCCCAATCTGCGTCCAGTACTGTGGCGCAGCGAAGGCGAAATGCGCAAGCAGCTCAATCTGTTAGCAGAATACGCAGACTGGGTACTGCCTGGCGAAAAAGAGGGCTATATCTTAACTGGCTATCGCCAGCCGCAGGATATCGCTGACTTTTATCTTGATAAGGGCGTAAAGGCGGTGATCATTAAAACCGGCTGTGAGGGTGCCTGGTACAAGACGGCCAGCGGTGAACAGGGCCAGGTTGAGGCGATGAGAGTGGATAACGTCGTCGATACTGTAGGGGCAGGGGATGGCTTTGCCGTGGGTGTGATTAGTGCGTTGCTGGAAGGGAAGCCACTGGTGCAGGCGATCCGCCGGGGTAACAAAATAGGTTCACTGGCGATTCAGGTTATTGGCGACAGCGAAGGGTTGCCGACGCGTCAGCAGTTAGGCGATGCATAGCCCAGCCCTCAAACACAGACAGAGGAGTTCCCGATGAAAACGCAGACGATCGCGCCAAAACGCTGGTGGTTCATCATGCCCATCGTGTTTATTACTTACAGCCTTGCCTACCTTGACCGTGCCAATTTTAGTTTTGCCTCAGCAGCGGGCATTAACGACGATTTGGGCATCACGAAAGGCATGTCGTCATTACTGGGCGCCTTGTTCTTTCTGGGATATTTCTTTTTTCAGATACCCGGCGCGATTTATGCCGAACGCCGCAGCGTAAAAAAACTGATCTTCTGGTGCCTGATTCTGTGGGGCGGCTGCGCCTCACTGACCGGCGTAGTCAGTAATATTCCCATGCTGGCGGCCATTCGCTTTATCCTCGGCGTGGTTGAAGCGGCCGTAATGCCTGCGATGCTGATTTATATCAGTAACTGGTTTACTAAATCTGAACGCTCGCGGGCTAATACCTTTCTGATCCTGGGCAATCCGGTCACGGTATTGTGGATGTCAGTGGTCTCCGGTTATCTGATTGAGGCCTTTGGCTGGCGGGAAATGTTTATTTTTGAAGGCATTCCTGCGGTTATCTGGGCCGTAGCCTGGTGGTTTGTGGTGCAGGACAAACCCTCACAGGCACGCTGGATGAGTGAGGTCGAAAAAGCCGCGCTGCAGGCCGAGTTGCAAAAAGAGCAGGAAAGTATCAAGGCCGTGCGTAACTATGGGGAAGCCTTCCGTAACCGCAATGTGATCATTCTGTGTATGCAATATTTTGCCTGGAGCATTGGCGTTTACGGTTTCGTGCTGTGGCTACCTTCAATTTTGCGTAACGGTACGCAAATGGGCATGGTGGAGGCGGGCTGGTTATCGGCAGTGCCTTATCTGGCGGCGACCATTGCAATGGTGCTGGTGTCCTGGGCGTCAGACAAAACCCAAAACCGTAAGTTATTCGTCTGGCCTTTATTGCTGATTGGGGCGCTGGCCTTCCTCGGCTCCTACCTGGTAGGATCGGGCAATTTCTGGCTATCCTATACGTTGTTAGTGATCGCCGGGGCTGCGATGTACGCGCCATATGGCCCCTTCTTTGCCATTATCCCGGAAATGTTGCCACGTAATGTTTCAGGTGGCGCAATGGCCCTGATCAACAGTATGGGTGCGCTGGGTTCCTTTATCGGCTCATGGATTGTGGGTTATCTGAATGGCGCGACCGGGAGTCCTTCTGCCTCCTATATCTTTATGGGAGGGGCGTTACTGCTGTCAGTGGTACTGACGCTTATCGTCAAACCTGCACAAAATAAGGCGCCGTCGCTTCATGGGGCGAAACCGGCCTGAAAGCGTAAGCGTTAGCCTCTTCTCCGGGCGACCTTAGCGTTGCCCGTCATCTATTTACAGGAAGCTATCTGATGAAACCCGCCGTCATTCTATACAAAAAATTGCCTGACGATCTGCGTGCGCGTCTTGCTGAACATGCCACGGTGACTGAAATCAAGGATCTGTCGCCAGAAAGCCAGCAGCAGCATGAAAAAGCGCTGCAGGAGGCAGAAGGATTACTGGGCTCGGGCGGCAAAGTTAATCGCGATCTGTTGGCAAAAATGCCCAGACTGCGGGCCTGCTCAAGCGTGTCTGTGGGCTATGACAACTTTGATGTGGATGCGTTAAATCAACGAGGCGTGGTGCTGATGCACACGCCGACGGTGCTGACTGAAACGGTCGCCGACACCATCATGGCGCTGGTGCTCAGCAGCGCGCGCCGCATTCCGGAGCTGGATGCCTGGGTCAAGGCTGGCAACTGGCAAAAAAGCATCGGACCGGCGCATTTTGGTATTGATGTACACCACAAAACGTTGGGCATTCTGGGGATGGGCCGCATAGGCATGGCGCTGGCCCAGCGGGCGCATTTCGGTTTTGGCATGAAAATTATTTATCAGGCTCGCCGCCAGCACGCGCAGGCCGAGTCACAGTTCGCCGCAGAACGGTGTGAACTGGAAACGCTATTGAAACAGAGCGACTTTGTATGCATCAGCCTGCCGCTGACTGAAGAGACTTACCATTTGATCGGCGCGGAACAGCTGAAACTGATGAAGTCCAGTGCGGTACTGATCAATGCCGGCCGTGGGCCAGTGGTGGATGAAAACGCCCTGATTGCCGCCCTGCAGGAGGGCACTATTCACGCCGCCGGGCTGGATGTCTTCGAAAAAGAGCCTTTACCCACTGACTCGCCGCTGCTGTCGTTACCGAATGTCGTGACGCTGCCGCACATTGGTTCAGCGACCCACGAAACCCGATACGGAATGATGCAGGATGCGGTTGAAAACCTGATTGCAGCCCTTAACGGCAATGTAGAGAAAAACTGCGTTAATCCGCATGTCCTGACGTAATCCCCACGGCTTTCCATTGCGCCCGCCGGGAGCGGGCGTTATGGTGGTTCTCCCATTATTCATTACAAATTTTTAACCGCTATGGCCTTTTCTCAGTTCGGCGACAAATTTACTCAGCATTCCGGCATCTCACGTCTGATGGAAGACATGGGTGCAGGCTTACGCACGCCAGGCACTATCATGCTTGGCGGTGGCAATCCCGCGCAGATTCCGGAGATGAACGACTATTTTCAGCAGTTGCTGCAGCATATGCACGATGAAGGCAAACTGAGTGAGGCCTTGTGTAATTACGATGGCCCTCGCGGCAAGGCGGTGCTGTTGGATGCGCTGGCGACGATGTTGCGAGAGCAACTGGGCTGGTCTATTACTGCACAGAATATTGCCCTGACCAACGGCAGCCAGAGCGCGTTTTTCTATCTGTTTAACCTGTTTGCAGGGCGCCGCAGTGACGGCAGCAAAAAACGCGTGCTGTTCCCTCTGGCCCCCGAATATCTGGGCTATGCCGATGCGGGTCTGGATGACGATCTGTTTATTTCGGCCAAGCCGAATATTGAGTTACTGCCGGAAGGGCAGTTTAAGTACCACGTCGATTTTGAACATTTGCCCATGAATGATGACGTCGGCCTGATTTGTGTATCACGCCCGACGAATCCAACCGGTAACGTGATTACCGATGACGAACTGCTGAAGCTGGATGTGCTGGCGCAGCAGCATGAGGTTCCGCTGCTGATCGACAATGCCTATGGCGTCCCCTTTCCGGGCATTATTTTCAGCGATGTCCGGCCTTTGTGGAACCCCAATATCATTCTCTGCATGAGCCTGTCCAAACTCGGCCTGCCTGGCGCGCGCTGCGGAATTATCATCGCTGATGAAAGTACCATCACGGCGATTAGTAACATGAACGGCATTATCAGCCTGGCACCGGGCAGTATTGGGCCCGCTATCGCCTGTGAAATGATCCAGCGTGGCGATCTGTTGCGGCTGTCTGAAGGGGTGATCAAACCCTTCTACCAGCGCAAGGTCATGGAGACGATTAACATTATTCGTCGTTATTTGCCCGCAGAACGTTGTCTGATACATAAACCCGAAGGGGCGATTTTCCTGTGGTTATGGTTCCGCGATTTGCCGATCAGCACGGAGCTGCTGTATCAACGGCTTAAGGCGCGAGGCGTACTGATGGTGCCCGGGCACTTTTTCTTCCCGGGGCTGGAACATGACTGGCCGCACACGCATCAGTGCATGCGTATGAACTACGTGCCGGATGCGGAAAATATTGAACGAGCCGTACAGATTCTTGCAGAGGAAGTGGAGCACGCCTGGCGGGACAGTTAGACCTGCTCCCGGTCTGAACACGGACAGCCCTATGTGAGGTTACCTGGTTATACGCCACGCTGCCTCAACCTGATATTGAGGGGCTGCCGAGGCCTGTTTTTGCATTATCGATAGATGCGATTGAGCTCAGCGCTATTGTGGCCTGAGACGGGCAAAAGGAGTGTGCTGTGTCGGGAAAAGATATGCTGTTGGCCCTTTGCGTGGTGGTTGCCTGGGGCGTGAACTTTGTGGTGATCAAACTGGGCCTGCAGAATATGCCGCCCTTCCTGCTGGCCGGGCTGCGTTTTGCCCTGGTCGCCTTTCCTGCCATTTTGCTGGTGCGTCGTCCTGCCGTGCCACTGCGCTGGATTTTACTCTACGGGATGACCATCAGCTTTGGACAGTTTGCGTTTCTGTTTTTGGCGATCAAGCTGGGCATGCCCGCAGGTCTGGCCTCGCTGGTGCTACAGGCCCAGGCGTTCTTTACGTTGCTACTCGGCGCGCTGTTCCTGGCAGAGAAACTCCGCTGGAACCATATCGCGGGCATTATTATCGCCACGCTGGGCATTTTTTTGTTAGCGACCTCAGGAATGGTGGGCCAGAGTGCGGCTGGTATTACGCTCACCACGATGATGCTTATGCTGGCAGCGGCATTCTCCTGGGGGCTGGGGAACATCACGAATAAGATCATTACGCGTCACTATCCGGTGCCGGTGATGTCGCTGGTGGTCTGGAGCGCACTGGTCCCGGTTATCCCCTTTATTGGCTGTTCGCTGCTGTTCGACGGTAAAGCCGCGATAGTCAGTAGCCTGGCGCAGATTAACCTGCAGACGGTACTGGCGCTCGTTTATCTGGCCTTTATCGCGACTATTTTGGGCTATGGCATCTGGAGTACGCTGCTTAGCCGTTATGAAACCTGGCGCGTGGCACCGCTTTCTCTGCTGGTTCCGGTTGTTGGAATCGTCAGTGCAGCCTTGTTGTTGAACGAAACGCTGTCACTCCAGCAGGTTGTCGGCGCTGCGATCATTATTGTCGGCCTGCTGGTGAATATGTTTGGTGGCATGATCAGGCAGCGGTGGTTTATGCGCCCGCAGATCTAAAGTATCAGGCTGAGGTTGCAGGCCTCTGACGAGCATACAACCTCATTTTCTGATTGTTTATCCGTGGGCGTGATGATCAAAGCCATAGAGCTCTGATGGATTATCGCGCAAAATCAACAACCTGTCCGCAGACGAAGGTGCCCAGTGCGCCAGTAAATCGAGCATAGCGGCATCATCGGGCTTATCATTTTCTGCTTTTGTCGGATGGGGCCAGTCACTTCCCCATAACAGGCGGTCTGGCCGGCGCCTTACCAGTTCCGCAGCGACCTGGCCGACATCCTCATAACCCGGTGGTCCGATGCGCGACTTGATATAGGGTCCAGACAGTTTTATCCAGGTATTACCCGCGTCAAGAAGACGGGTTAATGTCTGGAAACACGGCGCTTTTGTTCCCTCGGGTTGCGGAACATGTCCCATGTGATCGATAACCAGCTTTGTCGGCAATGCTCTCAGGCGCGATGCCAGCTCAGCCAGTTTTTCACCGGGCGCAACAACCTGAATATGCCATCCCAGTGGTGCGATTCGAGAAGCAAGAGGCTCCAGACTGTCCAGAGAGGTTCCCCCTCTGCTCAAATTAAAACGGATACCACGCACGCCCTGCCGGTCCATTTCTTGTAGCTCTGCATCACTCACCGAATCGTCGACAACGGCCACGCCCCTTGCCTGTCCACCACTCTGCCTGAGACCGTCAATTAAAAGCCGGTTATCTGTGCCGTAGGTCGAAGGTGTGACAATGACCATGCGGCGAAGTCCCAGCCGGGTTTGTAACTGGTGGTAGTCGGCAAGAGAGGCATTGGCGGGCCGTAAGCTGGCACCGGGCGCAGCAGGGTATTTATCGTTATAAAGGTGCATATGGCAGTCCACGCTGCCTTCGGGAACGTCCAATACAGGTTGTTTTTCTCCTGAGCTAAAAGGTGTGCTGCTGAGGGCGTTAAAAACCGTTAGCGCACTCAGCGCACCGCCGGCCTGTAATATAAAGCGTCGGGTTATAGCCATTAAGAGACTCCTTACATGTTGGAAAGAGTATTTAATGTATCGTCGTGTAACGTTATATTCTAATCTGTCGTTACGGTTAAGTTTATCGCTAAGCGTTTTTGGTCAGCATGATTTATAAAAATAAATTTAATCCTGTGTGAGTGTATAGGTGATGAAATGTTATAGAAAAATTTTTAAGGAAAATAAGTGATGAGAATGGCCAGGGTTGAAGGGGATGTTATTGCATGCATGTTTTTACGTGATGCATATAAAACGATTGGTTATCACACATGAGTGGTCATTATTTTCATTGGTAGGGCGTTTAAATATAGAAGTCGGCGCGGCATTATATTTATTAACGACGGGTCAGCAGGCATAAATATGGAACGCACTCCTCAGAAAAAATAATTAGCCTGGACAGCCCGCCGGGGAGATGAAAGTATCAATCCACCAAGGCAATGAAAGACCAAAAAAATTGCACGATTTCCTCAGCCTCAAACGTTACTTCCGGGCCGGGGAGCTGTGCTTATTATCATTCACAGGCCGGATGTGATGAAAAAAAACACTACGCCAACACCGCACGATGCGACTTTCCGGCAATTTTTAACCCAGCCCGAAATTGCCCGCGATTTTATGGATATTCATCTCCCTGAAGAGCTGCGCGCTGTTTGTGATCTCAATACGTTAAAGCTGGAGTCAGGTTCTTTTGTCGAAGCGGATCTTCGTCAATATTTTAGCGATGTGCTTTACAGCCTGAAAACCGCAGGCGGTGAGGGTTATGTTCATGTGTTGATCGAGCATCAGTCTTCACCCGATAAACATATGGCGTTCAGGCTCCTGCGCTACGCGGTAGCGGCAATGCAGCGCCATCTCGAAGCTGGCCATAAAGCCTTGCCGCTGGTGATACCCGTACTGTTTTATATGGGGAGACGCAGGCCATATCCTTATTCCACCTGTTGGCTGGATGAATTTACCCATCCCGCGCTGGCCGGTAAATTGTACAGCACCCGCTTTCCGCTGGTTGATGTCACGGTAATATCGGATGACGAAATAGCGGGCCATCGCAGTATGGCTGCGCTGACGCTGTTACAAAAGCATATCCATCAGCGCGATCTCGCCGATCTGATGGACAGGCTTGTTCCTGTGCTGCTGTCAGGTTATCTTTCATCATCACAGGTCGTATCATTGGTACATTATATCATGCAGGCGGGGGAAACCCCGGCCGTCGAGGCTTTCATTCAGGAACTCGCCCTGCGGGTGCCGCAACATGGAGACGCGCTAATGACCATTGCACAGCAGCTTGAACAAAAAGGGATTCAGAAAGGCCTTGAGCAAGGTATTCAGAGAGGCCGCGATGAAGGGAAACGTGAAGTCGCGCGAACCATGCTACAGAATGGTCTCGATCTTTACACCATAATGAAAATGACAGGCCTGAGCGAGGAAGAACTGGCGCAGATTCAACACTGATTTCTGTGCAGTTGGTCGTTCAGGGCGGTTGTATTCCTGCCTTATTTAGCGCGTTCTCCTTTTTTCAGTCAGTTTCCCTGACCGCAGCGCTTCTAAGTGACGCGTTATCGCCATCGTATCCAAAAAAAACGGCCACAGCACGTATGCTGTGGCCGTTTTCAAAATGACGTAGCCATTACGGCCGCTTTATTTCAGAATTTCAATCCGGCGAGGTTTCGCTTCTTCAGGCACCAGGCGCTCGAGATCGATGCTTAACAGACCATTTTCCAGACGCGCATCGCGTACGACGATATGGTCAGCCAGCTGGAACTTGCGCTCGAAATTACGCTCGGCGATGCCCTGGTAGAGATACTTACGTTCAGTCTGCTCTTCTGGGTGGGCACCGCGCACGATCAGCACGTTGTCGTGGGCAGTAATATCAAGTTCACTCTGGGCAAAGCCAGCCACCGCAATGGTAATGCGATAATGGTTTTCATCAACCAGTTCGACATTATAAGGAGGATAACCGCCATTGCTCTGATTTTGATTGGACTCAAGCAGGTTGAACAGGCGATCAAAACCGATAGCAGAGCGATAAAGTGGAGACAGATCAAAGTTACGCATAAAAATACTCCTGAATGTCAGCAAGTTTTGGCAACCTTCCACCATTGGACAGGTTGTGTCGTACCGCATTGCCCCTTACGGCGGCAACCTTAACGGCCTGCTATAAAAATGGGTGCGGACAACATCCTTTCAAGGGCCTGTGCGTAATTTTTTCGCCAAATCGGTGAAATGACATACACTCAGGGGTAGATTGCCGGACCAGAACGGACTTCACTATCAGGTGGGAAGGTACGCTGGCGAGCCAACTCAGCCAGGTGTGACCAGGACTGAAGGGATGACGATATGAAAATGATGAAAAGGTTACCGCTGGCTGGCGTTATGTGCTGCGCAGTCGTTTCAAGCGGCTGTTCGAGCGTGATGTCGCATACCGGAGCAAGCCAGGGCTATTATCCGGGCACGCGCGCCAGCGCGGATATTCTGACCGACAGTAACACCAGTTGGGCGCTTAAGCCGCTGGCCCTGGTTGACCTGCCGTTTTCTGCGGTCATGGATACGCTGTTATTGCCATGGGACTACTATCGCAGTGACAGCGACCAAAGCCTGGATTCTCCGCGCGCTCGGGTGCTGCAGAGCGAAAAGCTGGCGCACACTGAAGAAAATCTGGCGCATGCCCAGCCCATGCCCACTATGCAACCGCAACGGTAAACAACTGTCGCCAGCCCTCAATCTCACGCATGAAGGCAATCTGCTTCCCGTCTGGTGACCAGACGACCGCATCACCAGACGGTGCTTCACTGCTTCGCACCGTTAAACGCTCACACTCGCCCGTTACCACATGGCAGCGCATAACGCTGTTGTCGCTGATAAAGGCAATGGCTTCGCCGCGAGGCTGCCAGCTAAACGCCGACTGAATACTGTGGGTAAGCCGGGTCACCTGATGTGGTTCGCCGCCATTGGGCGACACGACCCAGAGCTGGATGACCTGGTGGTTATCCGCCATCAAAAACGCAATTTTGCTGCCGTCTGGCGAGCTGCGCAACCAGTGACGAGGCTGTGATGCCAGGCCCCGGGTAGTCGTTATTCGACGTTGCCGGACGCCAGCGGGTGGAGCCGGTAAACGATCGCTGCTACCTTCCAGTGGGAAAAAGCCGGGTTTTGCGAAGTCTTCCAGCTTTTCTGGCAGATCGACCACGAACACCTCAGGACACTTTTCGCCTGAAGCGGAAAGGGTATCGCCTGTAAAGGCGATGGCCCAGCGCTGCCAGCTACCGTCAGGTTTTTGATAGCCTTGGTTACCAATCCATCCCTCTTCATATGCCCGACTGATCTGATCGCTGCCCGGCTGCGGATTGACGTGGGTTTCACTGACCAACACACAAAAATGGCTACCGTCATATTCTCGTGGGTGCTGCTTTTCTGGCGTAACCGCCCGCAGGGGAACGGCGACGCCAACGTTACGCAGGTCGAGGCGCCGATCCCGTTCGTGCATCACATGATCGTTATAGGTGAAACTGAGACGTGTCCCATCCGGGCTAAAAACATGTACGTGGGAGCCGCCCCGCAAGGCTCCGGCAGTAAAGGGCGGAGTAATGTCACATGCATCCAGATTTTCTGCCTGACCCTTTTCAACGATCACGCCACGGCGATGATGAAAATCGTACTGCCAGTTGTCATCGGGATGTTCAGGCCCATGAATACAAACGTAACGTGGGGGCAATGTCGGACTCACGGTGACAACCCCAACGTGCGCGCCATCCCTTGCCTGATATAACACCTCCACGTCGCCGGTGTTGACATTGACCCGCTCAATGGTCTGGCTGGTAAAAGAGGCACCGGAGGGACGCACATCAAATGCCAGCCACTGGCTGTCGGCTGTCCAGACGTTGATGTTAGTCAACTGATGATGGCGTGATGCAAATGTGATCTGTTTTTCAGACATGACAAAATCCAGTGAGCGGTAATATTCAGACAAGTTACGCGCGTATTTACCGATGAAACGGCCGCGTCAGGTGCTTTCACTCGCCGTTTCATCCTGCGTCAGGAAAGAATTAAAGTACCCATTTTTCAATCGCGTGCGCGACGCCATCTTCCCTGTTGGTTTTGGTAATAAACTGGGCAATTTTCTTCACCGACTCAATTGCATTGCCCATCGCCACGCCAGTGCCCGCGTAGTCAATCATGGCCAGATCGTTTTCCTGATCGCCTATCGCCATGACGTCTTCCGCTTTCAGGCCCAGTTTTTCTGCCAGCATTTTTACGCCATAGCCTTTGTTCACCCGGCGATCGAGAATCTCCAGGTAGTAAGGCGCACTTTTCAGGATGGTGTAAGTCTGATGCGCCTGCTCAGGCAGTTTTGCAATCGCCGCATCAAGCAGGCCGGGTTTATCAATCATCATCAGTTTCGGGAAACGCGTGGCGGGATCCATCTCTTCTACTGCGCGATAACGTACCGGAATACCGGTCAGGCTGGCTTCGTGAATAGTGAATTCGCTGATGTCTTTGTTTGGCGTATAGAGGTGGGATTTATCAAAGGCCTGAAAATGTACGCCCAGTTCTCGCGCCAGCTTCTCGACATACAAATAATCGTCAAAGCCCAGCGTCACATCCGCCACGACCTCGCCATCTTCGGCCTGGTGAACCAGTGCGCCATTATTGCTGATGCAGTACTGTCCGTGAGCCTGCAGATCAAGCTCCTTCAGATAACGCTCAATGCCAACGAAAGGCCTGCCGGTCGCTAACACAATGGACACCCCTTTTTCCCGGGCGCGGTTCAGGGCGGTTTTTACCGCAGGTGTGATCTCATGCTGCGGATTAAGCAGCGTGCCGTCCATATCAATTGCGATCAGTTTTATAGCCATAGCATCCTCGTTGTGTCGGGTTTACTGCAATGCTAGCGCGATTCAGCTCACATTGACCAGTTTGTCGACGCTTTACAGCACGCGTAAACCATTATCGTGTTGCAGCGGGTTCTGCCCGCGCAGGGCAGGCAGACGTATCGGGCAAAAAAAAACCCTTCCGGTGGGAAGGGTTTTGTCTGTCGCAGGGCGATTAGATATCAATATTTGCGGCTTTCAGCGCATTCTCTTCAATGAACGCGCGGCGCGGTTCAACCGCGTCACCCATCAACGTGGTGAACAGCTGATCGGCGGCAATCGCATCTTTGATGGTCACGCGTAACATACGGCGGCTGTCCGGATCCATGGTGGTTTCCCACAGCTGCTCTGGGTTCATTTCGCCCAGACCTTTATATCGCTGCACTGACAGACCGCGACGCGACTCTTTCTCCAGCCAGTCAATCGCCTGTTCAAAACTGCTGACAGGCTGACGACGTTCGCCACGTTCGATATAGGCATCTTCTTCAAGCAGACCGCGAAGCTTGCCGCCCAGTGCACAGATCTTGCGGTATTCGCCACCCTGCAGGAACTCGGCATCCAGAGGATAATCCGTGTCCACTCCATGTGTACGAACGCGTAAAACCGGCTCAAAGACATTCTGCTCACGGTTCTCACGCACCTGGGCCAGATAGGTACTGCCGTGCGCCTCGCGTGCTGTCAGGTAGCTAACCAGACCGTTGATCCAACTGGTCACCTGCGCTTCGTTGCTGATATCGCTCAGTGTGTCGTGATAAATCAGCGCACGCAGCATGGCCATCGGATAACGACGCTCCATGCGTTTGATCATCTTCTGAGTGCTGTTGAATTCAGCGACCAGTGTTTCCAGCGGTTCGCCGCCTAGCGCGGGTGCGCTGGCGGTGGTATGCAGCGAGGTACCGTCAAGGGCGATAGCAATCTGGTACTGCAGCATGGCCTCGTCATCCTTGATGTATTGCTCCTGCTTACCTTTTTTCACCTTATACAGCGGCGGCTGCGCGATATACACGTGACCACGCTCGATAATCTCTGGCATCTGACGATAGAAGAAGGTCAACAGCAGTGTACGAATGTGGGAGCCGTCGACGTCCGCATCGGTCATGATGATGATGCTGTGGTAACGCAGTTTATCCGGATTGTATTCATCGCGGCCGATGCCACAGCCCAGCGCGGTAATCAACGTGGCGACTTCCTGAGAAGCCAGCATCTTATCGAAACGCGCCTTCTCAACGTTCAGGATCTTACCTTTCAGCGGCAGAATGGCCTGATTCTTACGGTTCCGGCCTTGCTTGGCAGAACCGCCCGCAGAGTCACCCTCCACCAGGTAAATTTCTGACAGCGCCGGGTCGCGTTCCTGGCAGTCCGCCAGTTTGCCTGGCAGGCCAGCAAGATCCAGCGCGCCTTTACGGCGGGTCATCTCACGGGCACGGCGTGCGGCTTCACGAGCGCGTGCGGCGTCAATAATTTTGCCCACAACGATTTTTGCATCGCCCGGATTTTCCAGCAGATATTCAGCCAGCAGTTCATTCATTTGCTGCTCAACGGCCGATTTCACTTCTGAAGAAACCAGTTTGTCTTTGGTCTGTGAAGAGAATTTCGGGTCCGGCACTTTGACCGACACGACCGCAATCAGACCTTCACGGGCATCGTCACCGGTCGCGCTGACTTTGGCTTTTTTGCTGTAGCCTTCTTTATCCATGTAGGCATTCAGCGTACGCGTCATCGCGGCGCGGAAACCCGCAAGGTGTGTACCGCCGTCGCGCTGTGGAATATTGTTCGTGAAGCAGTAGATGTTCTCCTGGAAGCCGTCATTCCACTGCAGTGCGACTTCCACGCCAATGCCGTCTTTCTCGGTTGAGAAATAGAATACGGTTGGGTGAATAGGCGTTTTGTTTTTATTCAGGTACTCAACAAAGGCGCGGATACCACCTTCGTAGTGAAAGTGGTCGTTTCTTGCATCACGCTTGTCTTCCAGACGAATCGATACGCCAGAGTTCAGGAAGGACAGTTCGCGCAGGCGTTTGGCCAGAATGTCGTATTCGAAATCGGTAACGTTGGTGAAGGTGTCATGGCTTGGCCAGAAACGAATGCGGGTACCGGTTGCATCGGTATCTCCCGTAACCGCCAGCGGCGCTTCAGGTACGCCATGCAGATAAATCTGCTGGTGCACTTTGCCTTCACGACGAATGGTCAGTTCCAGTTTCTGGGACAGGGCGTTCACAACGGAAACACCTACGCCGTGCAGGCCGCCAGACACTTTATAGGAGTTGTCGTCAAACTTACCGCCAGCGTGCAGCACGGTCATGATAACTTCAGCCGCCGACACACCTTCTTCTTCGTGGATACCGGTAGGAATTCCGCGTCCGTCATCCTGAACGGAAACCGAATTATCGGCATGGATTGTCACGACAATATCTTTACAGTGACCGGCGAGCGCTTCGTCGATTGCGTTATCCACGACCTCGAATACCATGTGATGCAGACCGGTTCCGTCATCGGTATCGCCGATGTACATGCCCGGGCGTTTGCGTACCGCATCAAGCCCTTTCAGGACTTTGATACTTGAAGAGTCATAAGAATTCGACATCAACGTTTCTCGCTCATTTAATCTTTAGGTTGAACCGCTATTTTACCCTGTTCCACGCGGAACATCTTGCCCTTTTCGTCAGTCATGTCGATTACATGCTCTGACGAGATGGCGCTGACAAAAACCTGTGCCTGGGTTGCTTTAAGTCGTTCCGCCAGCAGGCGGCGACGGCTGTCATCCAGTTCAGAAGCAAAGTCATCAATGAGGTAAACACAGCGGCGTCCGCTCTGGCGGGTCAGGAACTCGCCCTGTGCCAGACGCAATGCGCACATCAGCAGTTTAAGCTGACCGCGTGAGAGTAAATCTTCCACCGGCGTGCCCTCGGCACGAATACGAAAATCCGCTTTGTGCGGGCCGCTGGCGGTATAAGTCAGGGCGCGATCGCGTTCGAAGTTGCGCTCAAGCAACTCGGCATAATCGCTTTCTTTGTCCCAGCCGCGCTGGAACGAAAAACGCAGATCACATTCGGGCAGGAACTGTGCACAGGTAGTGACAATTTCGGCCGAGATGGCTGCGCTGTAGTCGGCGCGCCACTGGCTGATTTGCTCCGCCAGCGGCACCAGCTCCTGATCCCAGGGACGAATCTGGCTGTAGCGCGTTACCTGGCGCAGCGCCGCATTGCGTTGCTTAAGCAGGCGTCGCAGATTGCTCCAGGCATTAAAAAAACCGGGTGTGTTATGAAAGCAGCCCCAGTCGACATAGGCTCTACGATATTTGGGACCGCCGTTGAGTAAGGTAAAACCTTCCGGCGTGATCAACTGCATTGGCAGCAACTGTGCCAGCTCAGCGACTTTGTGGCCATCGCTGCCATCAATACGCACTTTGCTTTCGCCAGCGCGATTTTTACTGAGCCCGACCGAAAACTCACGTTCCTGGCCTTCTAGCCTGCCGTGCAGCACAAATGCTGCCTGATCGTGACGAATTACCCGGCCGGCCTGCAAACTGCGGAAAGCACGGCCGTGACCCAGCGTGTAAATCGCCTCCAGCACGCTGGTTTTACCGCTACCATTCGCCCCTACCAGAAAGTTAAATCCTGGCGCTAACGCTAAGTCGGCCTGTTCAATATTACGAAAATCTTTTATCAGCAGGCGGGTTAAAGCCATGAATAAATCCAGCGTGAAGGGCAAATGAGGTTTATCGAATCTCAGTGAGTAAGGACGTCAACGGCACCGCACCTTTTCGCACGGGCAGTGAGCCTGACGCATACAGCGTACGTGCCAGGCGCACTGCCCGAATAAAGCCCGTGTGCTACAGACGCATCGGCATGACGACATAGGCCGCTGCCGGACTCACCACATCTTCAATCTGCACGCTCGAAACGGAATCCGTCAGCAGCAGGCGGACATTCTCGCACTTAAGTGCATTCAGCACATCCAGTACGTAACTGACGTTGAAGCCGATTTCCAGCTCGCTGCCGGTATAGCTGACATCCAGCATCTCTTCCGCTTCTTCCTGCTCAGGATTATTAGCGGTAATTTTTAGCTGATTTTCGGTGATATGGAGACGAACGCCGCGGAATTTCTCATTAGAGAGGATCGCCGCACGGGCAAAAGCCTGCTTGAGCAGATCGCAGCCTGCTTCCAGCGCTTTATCCGGATTTTTTGGCAGCACCCGACGATAATCCGGGAAGCGACCATCCACCAGCTTAGAGGTAAAAATATAGTCGCCAACGTGCGCGCGGATGTTGCTGCTGCCAATCTGCACCTGAAGCGGTGTATCACCGCCGTCCAGCAGGCGTAACAGCTCGATAACCCCTTTACGCGGCACAATGACTGAATGGCTGGGAAGCGCCTGGCCAATGGGCATGGAGCAGACCGCCAGACGGTGACCGTCGGTGGCGACCGTACGCAGCTCTTCGCCTTCCGTCTCAAACATCATGCCGTTCAGGTAGTAGCGTACGTCCTGATGGGCCATAGAGAACTGCGTGGCTTCGATCAGGCGTTTTAGCGTGGCCTGAGGCAGCGTGAATTCCACCTCGTTCTGCCAGTCATCCAGATTTGGGAAGTCGCTGGCGGGCAGGGTAGAGAGCGAAAAACGGCTACGGCCGGAACGCACTAACATGCGCTCGCCTTCCAGCGTCACGTTTATCTCCGCCCCTTCCGGCAGGCCACGGCAAATATCCAGGAATTTGCGTGCCGGAACGGTCGTCGCACCCGTCTCGTGCGGCTGGGTTAAGGCAACCCGTGCAACCATTTCCATTTCCAAATCGGTGCCGGTCAGTAACAACGATCCTTCATTAACCTGCATCAGCAGATTGCCGAGGATAGGCAACGTCGGGCGACCGCCTAGCGGACCGCTGACTTGCTGCAGCGGCTTTAGCAACTGTTCACGTTCAACAATAAATTTCATAGCGTCACGAAGATAATGTTCTGATGAGATTTGAGAAATCTTCTTTGATGTCGTGGCTTTCTTCACGCAGTTGCTCAATCTTACGGCAAGCGTGAAGTACCGTGGTATGGTCGCGACCACCAAAAGCGTCGCCGATCTCCGGCAAACTGTGGTTAGTCAGCTCTTTAGCCATCGCCATCGCCATTTGACGCGGACGCGCTACCGAGCGCGAGCGGCGCTTAGAAAGCAGGTCAGCGACTTTAATTTTGTAGTACTCAGCAACGGTCTTCTGAATATTATCAATAGTGACCAGCTTCTCCTGCAGGGCCAGCAGATCCCGCAGTGCTTCACGAACGAAGTCGATGGTAATCGCCCGGCCGGTAAAGTTGGCGTTGGCGATAACCCTGTTCAATGCCCCTTCCAGCTCACGGACGTTAGAGCGTAAACGCTTGGCAATAAAGAAAGCCACTTCGCCCGGCAGGCGGATATCGTTTTCATCCGCCTTTTTCATCAGGATCGCAACGCGTGTTTCCAGTTCCGGCGGCTCGATCGCCACCGTTAAGCCCCAGCCAAATCGCGACTTCAGACGATCTTCAACACCGTTGATCTCTTTTGGATAACGATCCGAGGTCAGGATGATCTGCTGATTGCCTTCTAACAGCGCATTAAAGGTGTGGAAAAACTCTTCCTGAGAACGCTCTTTGTTGGCAAAGAACTGAATGTCATCGATCAGCAGGGCGTCAACCGAACGGTAATAGCGCTTAAACTCTTCGATAGCATTATTTTGCAGCGCTTTAACCATGTCCTGCACAAAGCGCTCAGAGTGCATATAAACCACTTTGGCATTGGGTTTACGCGCAATAATGCCGTTGCCGACTGCATGCAACAGGTGGGTTTTCCCCAGGCCCGTACCGCCATAAAGAAACAGTGGGTTGTAGGCGCCGCCAGGGTTATCAGCCACCTGACGTGCCGCCGCGCGTGCCAGCTGGTTCGATTTACCTTCAACAAAGTTATCGAAGTTATGACGATTATTAACGTTAGAGCGATAAGTGACATCCGCAGGCGCAGGGACGTTGTCCCAGCTTGGGCGGACAATTTGTGCCGGTGCCGGACGGTTTTGAACCGGTGCAGCCGGCGCGCTGACGCTGGCCATCGCTGGCTGACTGACCGCTGCGGCTTGTTGAACCGGGCGCGTGCCCACCTCAAAACGCAACAGAGGTACATTCGCACCGCAGAACTCATTCAGTAGTGCATTGATGCTGTTGAGGTATTTATCCCGAACCCAGTCGAGTACGAAGCGGTTAGGAGCATATAAGGCAAGCGTATTGTCGTTTAATTCAGCCTGAAGTGGACGGATCCACATGCTGAATTCGGTGGCAGGAAGCTCATCCTGCAAACGGGCAAGACACTGTTGCCAAAGCGTAAGTGACACGGCGGACTCCACTCGTACAAATTCGATAAGAAAAGTAGGTGCTAATCTAAGAAACGTTCATTTTGACACAGACGAAAGAAAGCGCCTGCGACCGCTATC